>NZ_CP071070.1:0-4756279 GCF_018128425.1 Citrobacter sedlakii
GTGTCACTTTCGCTTTGGCAGCAGTGTCTTGCCCGATTGCAGGATGAGTTACCAGCCACAGAATTCAGTATGTGGATACGCCCGTTGCAGGCGGAACTGAGCGATAACACGCTGGCTTTGTATGCGCCAAACCGTTTTGTGCTCGATTGGGTAAGAGACAAGTATCTCAATAATATCAATGGGCTGCTGAATAATTTTTGCGGCGCTGACGCCCCGCAGCTACGCTTTGAGGTCGGGACGAAGCCGGTCACCCAGACGCTGAAGACGCCGGTCAATAACAATGTTGCCGCGCCCGCTCAGGTGGCTCAGGTACAACCGCAGCGTCAGGAACCCGCGGCGGCGCGTCCCGGCTGGGACAACGTACCGGCGCCCGCTGAGCCTACCTACCGTTCTAACGTTAACGTGAAACACACGTTTGATAACTTCGTCGAAGGTAAATCTAACCAGCTGGCGCGCGCGGCGGCGCGTCAGGTGGCGGACAACCCTGGCGGCGCCTATAACCCGTTATTTCTGTATGGCGGCACCGGTCTGGGGAAAACCCACCTATTGCACGCGGTAGGAAACGGTATTATGGCGCGCAAGCCCAACGCGAAAGTCGTGTATATGCACTCCGAACGCTTTGTGCAGGACATGGTGAAGGCCCTGCAAAACAACGCGATCGAAGAGTTCAAACGCTACTACCGTTCCGTTGACGCGCTGCTGATCGATGACATTCAGTTCTTTGCCAATAAAGAACGATCCCAGGAAGAATTTTTCCACACCTTTAACGCCTTGCTCGAAGGTAATCAGCAGATCATTTTGACGTCGGATCGTTATCCTAAAGAGATCAACGGCGTCGAGGATCGTTTGAAATCCCGCTTTGGTTGGGGGTTGACGGTGGCGATCGAACCACCTGAACTGGAAACCCGCGTGGCGATCCTGATGAAAAAGGCTGATGAAAACGACATTCGTCTGCCTGGCGAAGTGGCGTTCTTTATCGCCAAGCGACTGCGCTCTAACGTGCGTGAGCTGGAAGGGGCGCTGAACCGCGTGATTGCTAACGCCAACTTTACCGGTCGGGCGATCACCATCGACTTCGTTCGCGAAGCGCTGCGCGATCTGCTGGCGTTGCAGGAAAAACTGGTCACTATCGACAATATTCAGAAGACAGTGGCGGAGTATTACAAAATCAAGATTGCGGATCTGCTGTCCAAGCGTCGTTCTCGCTCGGTAGCGCGTCCGCGTCAGATGGCGATGGCGCTGGCCAAAGAGCTTACCAACCACAGTCTGCCGGAAATTGGCGACGCGTTTGGCGGGCGTGACCACACCACCGTACTCCACGCCTGCCGCAAGATTGAGCAGTTGCGTGAAGAAAGCCATGATATTAAAGAAGATTTCTCCAATTTAATCAGAACATTATCTTCGTGACGCTATGAAATTTACCGTTGAACGTGAACATTTATTAAAACCGCTTCAGCAGGTCAGCGGCCCGCTGGGTGGTCGTCCTACGCTGCCGATTCTCGGTAACCTGTTGCTGCAGGTGGCTGACGGTACGCTTTCGCTGACCGGTACCGATCTTGAAATGGAAATGGTGGCGCGCGTTGCGTTGATTCAACCGCATGAGCCTGGCGCGACCACTGTCCCGGCACGCAAATTCTTTGATATTTGCCGTGGCCTGCCGGAAGGCGCTGAAATCGCCGTTCAACTGGAAGGCGATCGCATGCTGGTGCGCTCTGGTCGCAGCCGATTTTCGCTTTCCACCCTGCCTGCCGCCGACTTCCCGAATCTGGACGACTGGCAGAGCGAGGTCGAATTCACGTTGCCGCAGGCGACGATGAAACGTCTGATTGAGGCCACGCAATTCTCCATGGCGCATCAGGATGTGCGTTACTATTTAAACGGTATGCTGTTCGAAACCGAAGGTGAAGAGCTGCGTACGGTGGCGACCGATGGTCACCGTCTGGCGGTCTGCTCCATGCCGATCGGCCAGTCGCTGCCGAGTCATTCAGTGATCGTGCCGCGTAAAGGCGTGATTGAACTGATGCGTATGCTCGACGGCGGCGAAAACCCGCTGCATGTGCAGATCGGCAGCAACAACATCCGCGCTCATGTGGGCGACTTTATCTTTACGTCCAAGCTGGTGGATGGCCGCTTCCCGGACTACCGTCGCGTGTTGCCGAAAAATCCGGATAAACATCTGGAAGCCGGCTGCGATATTCTTAAGCAGGCGTTTGCCCGTGCGGCGATCCTCTCGAACGAAAAGTTCCGCGGCGTACGCCTGTACGTGAGTGAAAACCAGCTCAAAATTACCGCCAATAACCCGGAACAGGAAGAAGCAGAAGAAATTCTGGATGTGACTTATCCGGGAACGGAAATGGAGATCGGCTTTAACGTCAGCTACGTGCTGGATGTGCTGAATGCGCTGAAGTGTGAAACCGTGCGCATTATGCTGACCGACTCCGTCTCCAGCGTACAGATTGAAGATGCCGCATCACAAAGCGCGGCATACGTCGTCATGCCTATGAGACTTTAGTGAAAAATATCGGGCTATCTTGCTTGCCATTATCAACCTGGGCTGTGCTCGCCCCTGTCACGTACTTCGTGTACGCTTCAGGGTTTGCGCGCAGTCCGCGTTGAAACTGGCTGCGCCGATTACGCCCTGGCCCGAAGAAACCCTGATATGTCACTGACGCGCCTTTTAATCAAAGACTTCCGCAATATCGAAAGCGCGGATCTCGCTTTATCCCCCGGCTTTAACTTCCTGGTTGGCGCCAACGGCAGCGGCAAAACCAGCGTGCTCGAAGCCATCTATACGCTCGGCCATGGCCGGGCGTTTCGCAGTTTGCAGCCAGGCCGCGTGATTCGCCATGAACAGGACGCGTTTGTTCTGCATGGACGTTTGCAGGGCGCAGAGCGGGAAACCGCCATCGGCCTGACCAAAGACAAACAGGGCGACAGCAAAGTGCGCATCGATGGCACCGACGGTCACAAGGTCGCGGAGCTGGCGCACCTGATGCCAATGCAACTGATTACCCCCGAGGGGTTTACTTTGCTCAATGGCGGCCCCAAATACAGAAGAGCGTTCCTCGATTGGGGATGCTTTCACAACGAAACCGGATTCTTTACCGCCTGGAGCAACCTGAAGCGGCTGCTGAAACAGCGTAACGCCGCGCTGCGGCAGGTGAGTCGTTACGAACAACTGCGTCCGTGGGATAAAGAACTCATTCCGCTGGCGGAACAAATCAGCACCTGGCGCGCTGCGTACAGCGCCGGTATCGCGCAGGATATGGCGGACACCTGCCAGCAGTTCCTTCCTGAATTCACGCTCTCGTTCTCTTTCCAGCGCGGCTGGGAGAAAGAGACGGAGTATGCCGAGGTGCTGGAGCGCGGTTTCGAACGCGACCGCATGTTGACTTACACCGCGCACGGTCCGCACAAAGCGGATTTTCGCATTCGCGCCGATGGCGCGCCGGTGGAAGATACCTTGTCGCGTGGGCAGCTTAAGCTGCTAATGTGCGCCTTACGTCTGGCGCAAGGCGAATACCTCACCCGCGAGAGCGGGCGGCGGTGTTTGTACCTGATAGATGATTTTGCCTCTGAACTTGATGATGCGCGTCGCGGGCTGCTGGCCAGCCGCTTAAAAGCGACGCAATCGCAGGTCTTCGTCAGCGCAATCAGCGCTGAACACGTTCTGGACATGTCGGATGAAAATTCGAAGATGTTTACCGTGGAAAAGGGTAAAATAACGGATTAACCCAAGTTTAAATGAGCGAGAAACGTTGATGTCGAATTCTTATGACTCCTCCAGTATCAAAGTCCTGAAAGGACTCGATGCGGTGCGTAAGCGCCCGGGTATGTATATCGGCGACACGGATGACGGCACCGGTCTGCACCACATGGTATTTGAGGTGGTAGATAACGCTATCGACGAAGCGCTCGCGGGTCACTGTAAAGACATTATCGTCACGATCCATGCTGACAACTCCGTTTCCGTACAGGATGACGGGCGTGGCATCCCGACCGGTATCCATCCGGAAGAGGGCGTCTCGGCGGCGGAAGTGATCATGACCGTCCTGCACGCAGGCGGTAAATTCGATGATAACTCCTATAAAGTGTCCGGCGGTCTGCACGGCGTTGGTGTTTCCGTGGTAAACGCCCTGTCCCAGAAACTGGAACTGGTTATCCAGCGCGATAACAAAATCCACCGTCAGATTTATGAGCACGGCGTACCGCAGGCTCCGCTGGCGGTGACCGGCGACACCGATAAAACCGGTACGATGGTCCGTTTCTGGCCAAGCCTGGAAACCTTCACCAACGTCACTGAGTTCGAATACGAGATCCTGGCGAAACGTCTGCGTGAGCTGTCCTTCCTCAACTCTGGCGTCTCTATTCGATTGAAAGACAAGCGCGACGGTAAAGAAGACCACTTCCACTATGAAGGCGGCATCAAGGCGTTCGTTGAGTATCTGAACAAAAACAAAACGCCGATTCACCCGAATATCTTCTATTTTTCTACAGAAAAAGACGGTATCGGCGTGGAAGTGGCATTGCAGTGGAACGACGGTTTCCAGGAAAACATTTACTGCTTTACCAATAACATTCCACAGCGTGACGGCGGTACACACCTTGCTGGCTTCCGGGCGGCGATGACCCGTACCCTGAACGCCTACATGGATAAAGAAGGTTACAGCAAAAAAGCCAAAGTCAGCGCCACCGGCGACGACGCCCGTGAAGGCCTGATTGCCGTGGTGTCCGTGAAGGTGCCGGATCCGAAGTTCTCCTCCCAGACCAAAGACAAGCTGGTGTCGTCTGAGGTGAAATCGGCGGTGGAACAGCAGATGAACGAACTGCTGAGCGAATACCTGCTGGAAAATCCGTCTGACGCGAAAATCGTCGTCGGCAAGATTATCGACGCGGCGCGCGCCCGTGAAGCGGCGCGCCGCGCCCGTGAAATGACTCGCCGTAAAGGCGCGCTGGACTTAGCCGGTCTGCCGGGTAAGCTGGCGGACTGTCAGGAACGCGACCCGGCGCTGTCCGAACTGTACCTCGTGGAAGGGGACTCCGCGGGCGGCTCTGCGAAGCAGGGGCGTAACCGCAAGAACCAGGCGATTCTGCCGCTGAAGGGGAAAATTCTTAACGTCGAGAAAGCGCGTTTCGACAAGATGCTCTCTTCGCAGGAAGTGGCCACGCTTATCACCGCGCTGGGCTGCGGCATTGGTCGCGACGAGTACAACCCGGACAAACTGCGCTATCACAGCATCATCATCATGACCGATGCGGACGTCGACGGTTCGCACATCCGTACGCTGCTGTTGACCTTCTTCTACCGTCAGATGCCGGAAATCGTCGAGCGCGGGCACGTCTACATTGCTCAGCCGCCGCTGTACAAAGTGAAGAAAGGCAAGCAGGAACAGTACATTAAAGACGATGAGGCGATGGATCAGTACCAGATCTCCATCGCGCTGGACGGTGCGACGCTGCATGCCAACGCCAGCGCGCCGGCGCTGTCCGGTGAAGCGTTAGAAAAACTGGTGTCTGAGTACAATGCGACGCAAAAAATGATTGGTCGTATGGAGCGTCGTTTCCCGAAAGCACTGCTGAAAGAGCTGGTTTATCAGCCGACGCTGGTGGAAGCCGATCTTTCTGACGAGCAGAAAGTGACTCGTTGGGTGAACGCGCTGATCACCGAGCTGAACGAGAAAGAGCAGCACGGCAGCATGTGGAAGTTCGACATTCAGCACAATGCGGAACAGAACCTCTACGAGCCGATCGTCCGGGTACGTACTCACGGCGTGGATACCGACTATCCGCTGGATCACGAGTTTGTGACCGGTGCGGAATACCGTCGCATCTGCACGCTGGGCGAGAAACTGCGTGGCCTGATCGAAGACGACGCATTTATCGAACGTGGCGAACGTCGTCAGCCGGTCGCCAGCTTCGAGCAGGCGCTGGACTGGTTGGTGAAAGAGTCTCGTCGTGGCCTCGCTATTCAGCGTTATAAAGGTCTGGGCGAGATGAACCCGGAACAGCTGTGGGAAACCACCATGGACCCGGAAAGCCGTCGTATGCTGCGCGTTACCGTGAAAGATGCGATTGCCGCCGACCAGCTGTTTACCACGCTGATGGGCGATGCCGTCGAACCGCGTCGCGCCTTTATCGAAGAAAACGCCCTGAAAGCGGCGAACATCGATATTTAATCGGACCACAAAAGGGGAAATCCGTTTCCCCTTTCAATCCTCCTTTTGATAGCTGTTTTTTGAGCGGAATCGCGTTAGCATGAGTCAGGACTCATTTAATGCGGGGAATTCATGGCTATCAAACTCATTGCTATCGATATGGATGGCACCCTTCTGCTGCCCGATCACACCATTTCGCCTGCGGTAAAAAACGCGATTGCCGCTGCCCGGGAAAAGGGGGTCAACGTAGTGCTAACCACCGGTCGTCCCTATGCTGGTGTGCACAGCTACCTGAAAGAACTCCATATGGAACAGCCTGGCGACTACTGTATCACGTATAACGGCGCGCTGGTGCAGAAAGCAGGCGATGGCAGTACCGTTGCGCAAACAGCGCTAAGCTACGACGATTACCGTTACCTGGAAAAACTCTCCCGCGAAGTGGGTTCACACTTTCACGCCCTGGATCGCAACACGTTATATACCGCCAACCGTGACATAAGTTATTACACCGTGCATGAGTCCTACGTTGCGACCATTCCGCTGGTGTTCTGTGAAGCGGAAAAAATGGACCCGGCAACCCAGTTCCTGAAAGTGATGATGATTGACGAGCCCGCGATCCTCGATAAAGCCATTTCCCGCATTCCGGCAGAGGTGAAAGAGAAGTACACGGTACTGAAAAGTGCGCCGTACTTCCTCGAAATCCTGGATAAACGCGTCAATAAAGGCACCGGCGTGAAGTCGCTGGCCGATGCGCTGGAGATCAAGCCGGAAGAGATTATGGCGATTGGCGATCAGGAAAATGATATCGCCATGATTGAATACGCTGGTATGGGCGTGGCGATGGACAACGCTATACCGTCGGTGAAAGAGATCGCCAACTTTGTCACCAAATCCAATCTGGAAGACGGCGTGGCATACGCAATCGAAAAGTTTGTGCTGAATTAATGCCTGATCGTTAACACGCGAGCCGTTATTCGGCAAACAACCCCACCCGCATTTATTGCGGGTTTTTTTATGTCTTTCGTTTCTCTCTCATAACATTTTTATTACCGATTGTCGTTTTTGTGATCTAAATTGTAGTACAACATAATAGTATTGTACTACAGTGCGCGCATGGCAATGACGAATGACGTCACGTTAGTACTACAAAATTGAGGCGAATTTCAGCGGTAACGGTAAAGTAGAGCGGTACATTCAGAGCAGAAGGACTTTTCATGACTCTCAATAAAACCGATCGCATCGTTATCACGCTGGGCAAACAGATTGTTAGCGGTAAGTACGTACCTGGTTCAGCGCTTCCGGCAGAAGCGGAGCTGTGTGAGGAATTTGAAACCTCACGCAACATCATTCGCGAAGTGTTCCGTTCGCTGATGGCGAAACGCCTTATTGAAATGAAGCGTTATCGCGGGGCGTTTGTTACGCCACGTAATCAGTGGAATTACCTTGATACTGACGTCCTGCAATGGGTACTGGAAAACGACTACGACCCGCGCCTGATTAGCGCAATGAGTGAAGTGCGTAACCTGGTCGAACCGGCTATAGCACGCTGGGCAGCGGAACGCGCGACCTCAAGCGATCTGGCGGAAATCGAGTCGGCGCTCAATGACATGATCGCCAACAACCAGGATCGGGATGCCTTCAATGAAGCGGATATTCGCTACCACGAGGCGGTGTTGCAGTCGGTACATAACCCGGTTTTACAGCAGCTTAGCGTGGCGATTAGCTCGCTACAGCGGGCAGTTTTTGAACGGACCTGGATGGGCGATGAGGCCAATATGCCGAAAACGCTCCAGGAACATAAGGCGCTATTCGATGCAATACGGCATCAGGATAGCGATGCGGCAGAGCAGGCGGCCTTAACCATGATCGCCAGCTCGACACGAAGGCTCAAGGAAATCACATGACAGCACGCTACATCGCAATTGACTGGGGATCGACCAATCTGCGCGCCTGGCTATATCAGGGCGAGCAGTGCCTGGAGAGCAGGCAATCCGAAGCGGGCGTAACGCGTCTGAACGGTAAATCCCCGGAGGCGGTGTTAGCAGAAGTGACCGATGCCTGGCGCGACGGCGCTACGCCGGTAGTGATGGCGGGAATGATCGGCAGTAACGTGGGCTGGAAAATCGCCCCTTATTTACCGGTTCCTGCCTGTTTCTCGGCCATTGGCGAGCATGTAACGTCTGTTGGCGACAATATCTGGATTATTCCCGGGCTTAGCGTTTCGCGCGAGGATAATCATAACGTGATGCGTGGCGAAGAAACCCAACTGCTGGGCGCCCGTACGCTCTCTCCTTCCGCTGTCTATGTCATGCCCGGAACCCACTGCAAATGGGTGCAAACCGATGCTGAGCAAATCCACGATTTTCGCACTGTGATGACAGGAGAACTGCATCACCTGCTGCTGCGTCATTCGCTGGTGGGCGCAGGTTTGCCTGATCAGGTTCCGTCTCCGGAGGCGTTCAGCGCCGGTCTGGAGCGCGGTCTCAACTCGCCTGACGTTCTGCCAAAACTCTTTGAAGTTCGCGCTTCCCACGTGCTGGGAAGCCTGCCGCGAGAGCAGGTCAGCGAATTTTTATCCGGCCTGCTGATTGGCGCGGAAGTCGCCAGTATGGGCGATTTTATCCCAGGCGAGCAGGCCATCACCCTTGTTGCTGGCTCATCGCTGACCGTGCGCTATCAGCAGGCATTTCACGCTGTCGGGCACGAGGTGGCGACGGTAGCCGGCGATACGGCATTTCAGGCAGGCATAAGGAGCATCGCACATGCAGTGGCAAACTGATCTTCCGCTAATCGCAATTCTACGCGGCATTACGCCCGACGAAGCGCTGGCACACGTCGGCGCGGTCATCGACGCCGGTTTCGATGCGGTTGAAATTCCGCTTAATTCTCCGCAATGGGAAAAAAGCATTTCGACAGTCGTCGATGCGTTTGGTAACAGGGCGCTGATCGGGGCCGGAACGGTACTTAAACCCGAACAGGTAGACCAGCTCGCACAGTTGGGATGCAGGCTGATTGTTACGCCAAATATCAATCCAGACGTGATTCGCCGCGCGGTGGGCTACGGCATGACCGTCTGCCCGGGATGCGCTACGGCCACAGAAGCCTTTACCGCTCTCGATGCGGGCGCGCAGTCTCTCAAAATTTTCCCGTCGTCGGCCTTTGGCCCGGATTACATCAAAGCGCTGAAAGCGGTCTTACCTCCCAGCGTGCCGGTCTTTGCCGTGGGCGGCGTAACGCCGGAAAACCTGACGCAGTGGATAAACGCAGGCTGTGTGGGGGCGGGGCTGGGCAGCGATCTCTATCGTGCGGGTCAGTCAGTGGAACGTACCGCGCAGCAGGCGGCAGCATTTGTTAAAGCGTATCGAGAGGCAGTGAAATGAAGATAACGAAAATCACCACGTACCGTTTACCTCCGCGGTGGATGTTCCTGAAAATCGAAACCGATGAAGGCGTAGTTGGCTGGGGCGAACCGGTCATTGAAGGACGTGCGCGCACGGTGGAAGCGGCAGTCCATGAATTTGGCGATTACCTGATTGGTCAGGATCCAGCGCGTATCAACGATTTGTGGCAGGTCATGTACCGGGCCGGGTTTTACCGCGGCGGCCCGATCATGATGAGCGCCATCGCCGGTATTGACCAGGCGTTATGGGATATCAAAGGGAAAGTGCTGAACGCGCCGGTATGGCAACTGATGGGCGGTCTGGTGCGGGATAAAATCAAAGCCTACAGCTGGGTCGGCGGCGACCGTCCTGCAGAGGTGATTGATGGCATCAATAAGCTGCGTGGGATTGGTTTTGACACCTTCAAACTCAATGGCTGCGAAGAGCTGGGCGTTATCGACAATTCTCGGGCGATAGACCGCGCCGTCAATACCGTGGCGCAAATCCGTGAAGCCTTTGGCAGCGAAATTGAGTTTGGCCTGGACTTCCACGGGCGCGTCAGCGCGCCGATGGCAAAAGTGCTAATTAAAGAGCTGGAGCCGTATCGCCCGCTGTTTATTGAGGAGCCGGTACTGGCCGAGCAGGCGGAATACTATCCGAAACTGGCAGAACAGACGCACATTCCGATCGCGGCGGGTGAACGTATGTTCTCGCGCTTTGAGTTCAAACGCGTGCTGGAAGCCGGCGGCATTGCGATATTACAGCCCGATCTCTCCCACGCGGGCGGCATCACTGAATGCTACAAGATTGCCGGGATGGCGGAAGCGTACGATGTGGCCCTGGCGCCGCACTGCCCGCTTGGACCCATCGCACTGGCGGCCTGTCTGCATGTGGATTTTGTCTCCCGCAACGCGGTGTTCCAGGAGCAAAGCATGGGTATTCACTACAACCAGGGCGCGGAGCTGCTCGACTTTGTGAAGAATAAAGAAGACTTCAACATGGAAGGCGGTTTCTTCAGGCCATTAATGAAACCGGGTCTGGGCGTAGAAATTGATGAAGCGAAGGTCATCGAGCTGAGCAAAAATGCGCCGGACTGGCGTAATCCTTTATGGCGTCATGAAGACGGCAGCGTAGCGGAGTGGTAATACGCGCCATACTTCGCGCATTCCGGTTACGTTTTTAATTAAAAAAATTAAACACACCCTCTGTAAATTACAGGGCATGGTGAGCGGCTTCGCTATGCCCAAAATCTGGAGACAGATTGCGATGGATATTCCAGTTACTGCTACCAAAACCGGGCGTCGCCGCTACCTGACGCTAATCATGATCTTTATTACCGTGGTCATTTGCTATGTCGACCGCGCCAACCTTGCCGTGGCATCGGCCCATATTCAGGAAGAGTTTGGCATCACCAAAGCGGAAATGGGCTATGTTTTCTCGGCGTTTGCCTGGCTGTATACGCTGTGCCAAATCCCCGGCGGCTGGTTCCTTGACCGCGTGGGGTCGCGCCTGACTTACTTTATTGCCATTCTCGGCTGGTCGGTGGCGACCCTGTTCCAGGGATTCGCGACCGGATTGCTGTCGCTGATTGGCCTGCGTGCGATTACCGGGATTTTCGAAGCGCCCGCTTTCCCTACCAACAACCGGATGGTGACCAGTTGGTTCCCGGAGCATGAACGCGCTTCCGCTGTGGGTTTTTACACCTCAGGGCAGTTTGTCGGCCTGGCATTCCTCACTCCACTCCTTATCTGGATCCAGGAGCTGCTGAGCTGGCACTGGGTGTTTATCGTCACTGGCGGGATTGGCATTATCTGGTCGCTGATCTGGTTTAAGGTCTACCAGCCGCCGCGCCTGACCAAAAGTATCAGCAAAGCGGAACTGGACTATATTCGTGACGGCGGCGGCCTGGTGGACGGCGACGCGCCGGTGAAGAAAGAGGCGCGCCAGCCGCTGAGCAAAGCCGACTGGAAATTGGTGTTTCACCGCAAGCTGGTGGGCGTCTATCTGGGGCAGTTTGCGGTAACCTCGACGCTGTGGTTCTTTTTGACCTGGTTTCCGAACTACCTGACGCAGGAAAAAGGCATCACTGCCCTGAAAGCCGGTTTTATGACGACGGTGCCTTTCCTCGCCGCGTTCTTCGGTGTCCTGCTTTCCGGCTGGCTGGCAGACAAACTGGTGAAAAAAGGCTTCTCCCTCGGCGTGGCGCGTAAAACGCCGATTATCTGCGGCCTGTTAATCTCAACCTGTATTATGGGGGCGAACTACACCAACGATCCGGTCTGGATTATGACTCTGATGGCGCTGGCCTTCTTTGGCAATGGGTTTGCCTCTATCACCTGGTCGCTGGTTTCATCGCTTGCCCCGATGCGACTGATCGGCCTGACCGGCGGCGTGTTTAACTTTGTCGGTGGGCTCGGCGGGATCACCGTACCGCTGGTTATTGGTTACCTGGCGCAGGATTACGGCTTTGGCCCGGCGCTGGTCTATATTTCAGCCGTTGCCCTGGTGGGCGCCCTTTCTTATATCCTGCTGGTGGGGGATGTAAAACGCGTCGGTTAGGGCGTATTTACCAGCCTACCAGCGTTAACGGTGGGCTGGTCATCCTGCGTTACGGGAATATGCGCCACGCCGCTTTGCATGATCCACCTACGGGTCATCGCCGAGGTTAATACCCGACTCTTCAGGATTTTGCCATACAGCTTAAGGCGTAATTTGCGGGTCGCTTTTCGGTAAGCGCTATTTTTGTCCGCTGTTTTCTGCCCGAAAATACCGTGAAGGATCTCCGCGCTGTCCAGCGCATAGCTGATGCCTTCCAGCGAGCTGGCGCTGATAAATCCTGCCGCTTCGCCAATCAGAAAGGCATTCTCTTTACCGCAGACGAAGTCCGCCCAGCGCGACGGGAACAGAACCGTGCATTTCTCGCTTTTTACCGGTTTGCCGAAGCGGAACTGAAATGCCTCCATCCTGGCTTTTAATGCTTCAAATCGGGCTTGTCCGTCCTTCATCGGATACGCCCCGCCAAAGATAAAATAGCCATCCTTACTGATGCTCCAGGAATAACAGTCCGTGGCGGCGTTATCGAAAATGCAGGAATAAAACGGCACCGGATGGCTTTCCGCAAACCACTGCTGGATAGCGACGTATTTGCGAATCCGATGTTGTGGATAAAGAGCACGGCGTACCAGTGAGTTTGCGCCATCGGCACCGACCAGATAGCGGGCGCTAATCTGCTGCTCCCAGCCGTCGGCGCGAAAAATAACGTGCCATTTGTCCTCTTCCCGCCAGACTTTACGGCACAGGCTGTCGTGGTAAACCTGCACATCGTCAGGGATCAGCGACTTCATCCATAAATCAAAGGCATGGCGATTAATGTTGATGTAACTGCGCGGGTAGTTACGCGTGAGGGCTGCGTCGACGTCTACCGTTTTAACGCTGAATATTTGCGGATTAGCGATCACGTCCACCGGGAGCGTCATTCCGTCGCGAATAAATGAACGTTGTGCATCTGGCGCCAGCAGGCCGCCGCAAGGTTTAGTAAAGCCTTCGTTTCCGCACTGACGCTTTTTATCCAGCGCGATGACCCGCATCTTACCGCTTAACTTACGCGCCAGGGCTGCGCCCGCCGGGCCAAGGCCAATAATCGCAACGTCGAAATGTTCCATCTTTCTGTCCGCCAAAATAAAGATGACGCTACGCTAAAGCCTGAAAGTGAAGTCCTTGTGAAGTATGATGAGCAAAATCGTTTTGCAACGGGCTAACTCATGAAGCAAGTCACCTTTACGCCGCGTCATCATCAGCTGACCAATATCAATACCTGGACGCCGGACAGCAGCTGGCTGGTTTTTGATGTTCGCCCGTCCGGCGCGTCGTTTACGGGAGATACCATTGAGCGGGTCAATATACATACCGCTGAGCGGGAGGTGATTTACCGTGCCGATCGGGGGGCGCACGTTGGCGTCGTGACCGTTCATCCGCAGGTTGAAAAATATGTGTTCATTCACGGACCGGAGCATCCGGATGCGCACTGGCAGTACGATTTTCATCACCGTCGCGGAGTCATCGCTGAAGCGGGAAGCGTGTCGACTCTTGATGCGATGGACATCACCGCGCCCTGGACGCCTGGCGCGTTGCGTGGCGGCAGTCATGTCCATGTGTTTAGCCCGAACGGGAAATTTGTCAGCTTTACCTATAACGATCATGTGCTTCATGAGCGCGACCTGGCGCTGGATTTACGCAACGTTGGCGTCGCGACGCCGTATGGTCCGGTTACTGTTTCCGCAGAGCATCCCCGTGAGTACAGCGGCAGCCACTGGTGTGTGCTGGTCAGTCAGACCACGCCTTCGCCACAGCCGGGTAGCGATGAAATCAACCGCGCCTACGAAGAAGGCTGGGTGGGCAACGCTGCGCTGGCGTTTATTGGCGACACGCTTTCCGTGATGGGCGAAAAGGTGCCGGAACTGTTTCTGGTCGATCTCCCTCAGGATGAGGCGGGCTGGAAAACCCCCGGCGACGCGCCGCTGGAAGGAACGGCGTCAACCTTGCCCGCGCCGCCGCGCGGCGTGAATCAGCGTCGCCTGACGTTCACCCACTCGCGTCGTTTCCCGGGGCTGGTCAACGTGCCGCGCCACTGGGTACGTAGCAATCCACAGGGAAGCGAAATTGCCTTTTTGATGCGCGATGATAAAGGGATTGTGCAGCTCTGGCTTATTCCGGCGCAGGGTGGCGAACCGCGGCAGTTGACGCGCCATGCTACGGGCATACAGTCTGCGTTTAACTGGCATCCGTCGGGAAAATGGCTGGGATTTGTGCTGGATAACCGCATCGCCTGCTGCGATGCGCAAAACGGGGTGACGACGTTTCTGACCCAGCAACACGGGAATCCGCCGTCTGCGGATGCCGTCGTGTTCTCACCGGATGGCAAGTGGGTGGCATGGATGGAAGACGTTGACGGTTTCCGGCAGCTTTGGGTGACAGAAACCAGTCTGTAATTATTGTACGGGCATTCTGGCTGGCGGGATCACGGCATTGGTGGCCTGAGTGCTCTCCTCGCTTTTTTCAACGCGCGACCTGACCGAGCTGTCTTTGCGGAACAAATCCCACGGCAAAAGAATCGTGTCCATTACCGCGGTAAAAGGCATATCCAGAACCGCCAGCGATTTGGTGCCCCAGTTGGTTTCATCGTCGCCAATCATCGCGGCGCTGGCGCGCGTGCCTGGGTAAGTTCCCTCTTTACCGCCAGTATGTGACATTACGCTGGAGCAACCGCTCAGTAAAACCATCCCACTGCACATCATCAGCGTTAACAACACATTTCTTATCATGATTTATTCATCTATTGATTATGGGTGTTTGCCTGATGAGTTATAGCTGTCCCTTGCCAGAAAAACATCCTCATCATGTCGCTCTGTGGCGGTTATCGCACTTTACCATTACGTGCCTTACCCACCCAGTCTATGCAATAGACACCAAACTGCAAAAAAAAGTCCGCCGGACGCGCTTGAAAAGTTCGCAATCAGACCCATTTTGATGTTGTAGACGAATGAAGGACACGCCTGATGGGTGTTCTGACTACCAGACCTGTCCATGATGGAAGGTCATATATTCTCGCTGATTTCAGGAGCTATTGATTATGCGTAACTTTGATTTATCCCCGCTGTACCGTTCTGCAATTGGTTTTGACCGCCTGTTTAACCTGCTAGAGAACAACCAGAGCCAGAGCAATGGCGGCTACCCTCCGTATAACGTTGAGCTGGTAGACGAAAACCACTACCGCATTGCGATTGCCGTTGCCGGTTTCGCAGAAAGCGAACTGGAAATTACCGCGCAGGATAACCTGCTGGTGGTGAAAGGCGCTCACGCGGATGAGCAAAAAGAACGTACTTACCTTTACCAGGGCATTGCGGAACGCAACTTTGAGCGCAAGTTCCAGTTAGCCGAGAACATTCATGTTCGTGGCGCGAATCTGGTAAACGGACTGCTGTATATCGAGCTTGAGCGCGTGATTCCGGAAGCGAACAAACCGCGCCGTATCGAGATCAACTAATTCCGCGGGCCGCGCTGCGCGGCCTGTTAAACAGTGCTTGCCGTCAGGGAGCACAGGCGAATCTGCGGATTCGCAAGCTTAACTCGCTTCTTAGAAGGAGAAACAACGATGCGTAACTACGATTTATCCCCTCTGCTGCGTCAATGGATCGGTTTCGACAAACTGGCCAGCGCGTTGCAAAATGCCGGTGAAAGCCAGAGCTTCCCGCCCTATAACATCGAAAAAAGCGACGATAACCACTACCGCATTACCCTTGCGCTGGCCGGTTTTCGTCAGGAAGATCTGGACATTCAACTGGAAGGCACACGGTTAACGGTAAAAGGCACCCCCGTACAGCCTGAAAAAGAGACCAAATGGTTACATCAGGGGCTGGTCAGCCAGGCGTTCAGCCTGAGCTTCACTCTGGCTGAAAATATGGAAGTCTCCGGCGCCACTTTCGTTAACGGGTTGCTGCATATCGATTTAACCCGCAATGTGCCGGAAACCCTTGCTCCGCAACGTATCGCCATTAGCGAACGTCCCGCGTTAAACAGCTAATAAAATAGCTCCTTGCCATTGCCCCGCCAGAAATGACGGGGCTTTTTTGTGTGAAGCGTACAACACGCCCGTCTTAAGCGCCTTTCCGGGTTTTTGTAACATCATAATGTGCGCCAGTCTGCATATATGCCTGAACGATTCAGTCATAATCCTTATAAATTCAAATGTTATTCACAGGGAAAAAAAATGAGTGATATAGCATTGACGGTCAGCGTTCTGGCGTTGGTGGCAGTTGTCGGATTATGGATCGGCAATATCAAGGTGCGGGGTGTCGGCTTCGGCATTGGGGGCGTGCTGTTCGGCGGGATTATCGTCGGCCACTTTGTCGACCAGGCAGGCGTGACGCTGAGCGGCGATATGCTGCACTTCATCCAGGAGTTTGGCCTGATCCTCTTTGTCTACACCATTGGCATTCAGGTGGGGCCGGGCTTCTTCGCCTCGCTGCGCGTTTCAGGCTTACGCCTCAACCTGTTTGCGATTCTGATAGTCATCATGGGCGGCCTGGTCACCGCAATCCTGCATAAAATCTTCGCTATCCCGCTGCCGGTGGTGCTGGGGATATTTTCTGGCGCGGTGACCAATACCCCGGCGCTGGGGGCAGGGCAGCAAATTCTGCGCGATCTGGGTACGCCCATGGAGGTGGTGGATCAGATGGGGATGAGCTACGCGATGGCTTATCCGTTTGGTATTTGCGGCATTTTGCTGACCATGTGGCTGATGCGGCTGATTTTCCGCGTCAATGTCGATGCGGAAGCGCGACAGCATGAATCGACGCTCACTCATGGACATTCACTGATACAGACCATCAATATCCGCGTTGAAAACCCTAACCTCAACAATATGGCGATCCAGGATGTGCCCATCCTGAACAGTGACAAAATTATCTGCTCGCGTCTGAAGCGTGAGGAGACGCTAATGGTGCCGTCGCCGACCACCGTCATTCAGATTGGCGATCTGTTGCACCTGGTTGGGCAGCCCGGCGATTTGCATAACGCCCAGCTGGTTATCGGTCAGGAAGTGGATACCTCGCTTTCAACGCGGGGCACCGATCTGCGCGTTGAGCGGGTGGTGGTGACTAACGAAAAAGTGCTCGGCAAGCGCATCCGCGATCTGCATTTTAAGGAACGTTACGATGTGGTGATCTCCCGACTCAACCGCGCAGGCGTTGAGCTGGTCGCCAGTAGCGATGCCAGCTTGCAGTTTGGCGACATTCTCAATCTGGTGGGCCGTCCAGCCTCGATCGATGCCGTGGCCAATGTCGTTGGAAACGCCCAGCAGAAGCTGCAGCAGGTACAGATGTTGCCGGTATTTATTGGTATCGGTTTGGGGGTATTGCTGGGCTCCATTCCGCTGTTCATTCCTGGCTTCCCGGTGGCCTTAAAACTGGGGCTGGCGGGTGGGCCGCTGATTATGGCGTTGATCCTCGGTCGTATCGGCAGCGTCGGTAAGCTGTACTGGTTTATGCCTCCGAGCGCCAACCTGGCGTTGCGGGAACTGGGTATTGTGCTTTTCCTGGCGGTTGTCGGCCTGAAATCAGGCGGTGACTTTATCGATACCCTGACCCAGGGCGAAGGCTTAAGCTGGATTGGCTACGGCATATTTATCACCGCGATCCCGTTGATTACCGTTGGTCTGCTGGCGCGAATTTTCGCCAAAATGAACTACCTGACGCTGTGCGGAATGCTGGCCGGTTCAATGACCGATCCGCCCGCGCTGGCGTTTGCGAATAACCTGCATGCCACCAGCGGCGCGGCGGCGCTCTCTTATGCCACGGTGTATCCGCTTGTGATGTTCCTGCGAATTATCACGCCGCAACTGCTGGCGGTGATTTTTTGGGGGTTAGGATAACGTTGGCTGCCGGATAGCGCTGTGAATTGCGCTTATCCGGCATACTCATTTTTACGTTTCAGCACTGCCGATGGCGCATAGCCAAATTTCTGTTTAAACGCCTTGCTGAAGTGAAACGAATCAAAAAAGTTGAGCCTGTCCGCCACCTGCCCGACGGTATTTCCCTCTTGCTTTAACAGCGACAACGCCAGTTCCAGCCGGGCATCCAGTACATATTCCTTCGGCGTCTTGCCGGTATAGCGTAAAAAGAGCCGACGTAGCCAGGCTTCGCTACAGGGAAGCGTTGCCGCCATATCAGCGACGCTCCAGCGCTGTTGCAAACTGGCATGGAGAGTGGCAATAAGTTTTTCAATTTGCAGACGTTGCGGATCTTTTTTACCTTCTGCGTCAATAAGACAAATCCACTGATAAATTATTTTGGTGAGAAACGCGACGGCAAGGTTATTTTTGATCGGCTCTGGCGACGTGATTAATTGTGAGACATATTCCAGTTCATTATTATAATCCTCACCCTGATAAATAACGCTTTGTTGACGAACAGGAATATCCATAACGCTGGTGGGCGTAAACTCCATCCAGTATTGTTCCCACAGCAATCCGTCACAATGATAAGACTGAATATCCGTCGGTTTTAAAAAAATGATGCAATTGCCATTAAGTGTAATTTGTTCGCCGTCTTTTAAGCGTATTTTCCCGCACCCCTGAACGGTATACACAGCGACCCAGGCGTTGGCGATTAGCGGTTTTTTCTTATCGCGTGGCCAAATAACCCGATACTGTTCATCGGCGAAGGTGTGCCACAGCGATATCAATGAAATGCCGCTGGAGATCACATTTTCATTAATCAACAGCGGAATATTGTACGTCGTTTCGTTTTTTACATGCGAACTTTGCAAATTTCCATTCATTTTAATTTCTCGCCGGAGAATTATGCTCACAACCTGAACATAACAGAAAAGGATCCGTTCAGGGATATGACGTATGTACTTTAAGAAATCTGACTGCCTGAACCGGCCTGTTATTGCTCTTCCCTACACCGAGCGCGCCGGGACATAAACACTAAAAGGGCTAAGAGATGAATACGCTACAAATTATGAGCTTTGTCGGCTTTACGCTGTTGGTGGCGGCGATCACCTGGTGGAAAGTACGCAAAACGGATACCGGTTCGCAACAGGGATATTTTCTGGCGGGGCGTTCACTGAAAGCGCCGGTTATCGCCGCGTCGTTAATGCTGACCAACCTGTCCACCGAACAGTTGGTGGGCCTTTCTGGCCAGGCGTACAAGGGCGGGATGTCGGTCATGGGATGGGAAGTGACGTCCGCTGTTACCTTAATTTTCCTCGCGCTGATCTTCCTGCCGCGTTATCTCCAGCGCGGCATCGCGACCATTCCTGATTTTCTTGAAGAGCGCTATGACAAAACGACGCGCATTATTATTGACTTCTGTTTTCTGATTGCGACTGGCGTCTGTTTTCTGCCGATCGTGTTGTATTCCGGCGCGCTGGCGTTAAACAGCCTGTTTCATATCAGCGAATCGCTGCAAATATCCCACGGCGCGGCGATCTGGCTGTTGGTTATTTTACTCGGGCTGGCGGGGATTATTTACGCGGTTATCGGCGGTCTGCGGGCAATGGCGGTGGCCGACTCTATCAACGGTATCGGTCTGGTGATTGGCGGCCTGTTAGTGCCCATATTTGGCTTAATGGCCATGGGGAAAGGCAGTTTTTTACAGGGTATTGAACAGCTCACTACCGTGCATGCGGAAAAATTAAACTCCATTGGCGGGGCGAACGATCCGTTGCCCATTGGCGCGGCGTTTACCGGCCTGATTCTGGTAAACACTTTTTACTGGTGCACAAATCAGGGCATTGTGCAGCGCACGCTGGCGTCGAAAAGCCTGGCGGAAGGGCAAAAAGGGGCGCTATTAACCGCCGTACTGAAAATGCTCGACCCGCTGGTGCTGGTATTGCCGGGATTGATTGCGTTTCACCTGTATCAGGATTTACCTAAAGCGGATATGGCGTACCCGACGCTGGTGAATAATGTGTTGCCGGTTCCGCTGGTGGGCTTTTTTGGCGCGGTATTATTTGGTGCGGTGATCAGCACCTTCAACGGTTTTCTTAATAGCGCCAGCACGTTATTCAGCATGGGCATTTATCGCCGCATCATCAACCCGCAGGCGCAACCAGACCAGCTTGTGCGCGTCGGACGTAAATTCGGCTTCTTCATCGCCATTATTTCCGTTCTGGTGGCGCCGTGGATCGCCAACGCGCCGGAAGGGCTTTACAGCTGGATGAAACAGCTTAACGGCATCTATAACGTACCGCTGGTGACGATTATTATCATGGGCTTTTTCTTCCCGCGGATTCCTGCCCTGGCGGCAAAAGTGGCGATGGCGCTGGGAATTGTCAGTTATATCACCATCAACTATCTGGTGAAGTTTGATTTTCACTTCCTCTATGTCCTGGCCTGTACCTTCTGCATCAATGTTTTCGTCATGCTCATCATCGGCGCGATCAAACCGCGCGCCACGCCGTTCAGGTTTCAGGACGCGTTTGCGGTGGACATGCAGCCGTGGAAAAACGCGAAGATCGCCTCCGTTGGCATCCTGTCCGCCATGATTGGCGTCTATTCCGGCCTCGCGCAGTTTGGTGGTTATTCTACCCGCTGGCTGACCATTCTCAGTTACGGCATAACAGCGCTGGTCATTTTTTATTTGATCTACAGCAGTTGGCAGACCCGCCGTTCTGCCGCTGCGACCTGTGTCCCTGACGCTAAGGAAAACGCATGACCCGGCCTAACTTTCTGTTCATCATGACCGACACTCAGGCAACCAATATGGTTGGGTGTTACAGCGGTAAGCCGCTGAACACGCATCATATTGACCAGCTGGCCGCCGAAGGTATCCGCTTCAATTCCGCCTTTACCTGTTCGCCGGTGTGCACGCCCGCCCGCGCGGGACTGTTTACCGGCATCTACGCCAATCAGTCCGGACCGTGGACGAACAATGTCGCGCCGGGGAAAAATATCTCCACGATGGGGCGTTATTTTAAAGATGCGGGCTACCACACCTGTTATATCGGGAAATGGCACCTTGACGGGCACGACTATTTTGGGACTGGCGAATGCCCGCCGGAATGGGACGCTGACTACTGGTACGACGGGGCGAATTACCTGGCGGAACTGAGTGAGAAAGAGATCGCCTTGTGGCGTAACGGCCTGAACAGCATAGACGATTTACAGGCCAACAACATTGATGAGACGTTTACCTGGGCGTATCGCATCAGCAACCGGGCGGTGGATTTTCTTCACCAGCCCGCCCGCGCTGACGAGCCATTTTTGATGGTTGTCTCCTACGACGAACCGCACCATCCGTTTACCTGCCCGGTAGCGTATTTGCAGAAATATCAGGATTTTTATTACGAACTGGGGGCGAAAGCGCGCGATACGCTGGCAAACAAGCCTGAACATCATCGCTTGTGGTCCCAGGCGATGCCCTCGCCGGTGGGCGAAGACGGGCGCTATCATCATCCGCTCTATTTTGCCTGCAACGACTTTGTTGACGATCAGATCGGACGGGTCATTAATGCTTTAACGCCGGAGCAAAGGGAAAATACCTGGGTGATCTACACGTCCGATCATGGCGAAATGATGGGCGCGCATCGGCTGATCAGTAAAGGGGCGGCGATGTACGATGACATCACGCGCATACCGCTGATCATCCGTTCGCCACAGGGCGAGCGCCGCCAGGTGGATACGCCGGTCAGCCATATCGATCTGCTGCCGACCCTGATGGCGCTGGCGGGTATGGATAAGCCGGATATTCTGCCGGGTGAAAATATTCTGGCCGCGCATTCGCCGCGCGGCGTGATGGTGGAGTTCAACCGCTACGAAATTGAACACGACAGCTTTGGCGGGTTTATTCCGGTGCGCTGCTGGGTGACGGAGGAATACAAGCTGGTGCTTAACCTGTTCACTACTGATGAACTCTATGACCGGAAAAACGATGCGGATGAGTTAAATAACCTGATCGATGACCCCGGGTTCACCGAGGTTCGCAACACGATGCACGATGCGCTACTGGATTATATGGACAAAATCCGCGATCCGTTTCGAACGTACCAGTGGAGTCTGCGCCCGTGGCGCAAAGACGCGCAGCCGCGCTGGATGGGCGCTTTCCGCCCGCGTCCTGAAGACGGTTATTCGCCGGTTGTACGTGATTACGATACCGGTTTGCCCACTCAGGGCGTGAAAGTGGAGGAGAAAAAACAGAAGTTCTGACTACAATGTTTGCTTGCCCGGCCTGCGTTTCCGCATACCCGTAGGCCGAATAAGGCGTCAGCCGCCCCGGCGCCAGGCAATATTGATGAAAAGGAGTCCTGATGAAGATTTCCCGCCTTGGAGAAGCGCCGGACTACCGCTTCTCGCTGGCAAACGAGCGTACATTTCTGGCGTGGATCCGCACCGCGCTGGGTTTTCTGGCGGCAGGCGTCGGTCTCGACCAGCTCGCGCCGGATTTCGCCACGCCGGTGATTCGTGAACTGTTGGCGCTACTGCTGTGCCTGTTTTCGGGCGGTCTGGCGATTTACGGCTATCTTCGCTGGCTACGTAACGAAAAGGCGATGCGCCTGAAAGAAGATCTACCCTACACGCATAGCTTGCTGATTATCAGCCTGATTTTGATGGTTGTGGCGGCGATCGTCATCGCGCTGGTGCTGTATGCCGGATAGCCGGAAAGCGCGGCGGATTGCCGACCCCGGGTTACAGCCTGAACGCACGTCGCTGGCCTGGTTTCGGACACTGCTGGGCTATGGCGCGTTGATGGCGCTGGCGGTCAAACACAACTGGCATCAGGCCGGATTTCTGTTCTGGGTCTCCATCGTGGTGCTGGCGGTAGTCGCGATTATCCTCTGGCGCTACACCCTGAATCGTAACTTGATGGACGTGACGCACCCGGATTTTTCGCAATCCAGAGCATTGCGTGACAAATTTATGATCTCCCTCGCGGTGTTATCCCTCGCAATACTGTTTGCTGTTACGCACATTCGCCAACTTATTGCCTTTATCGGGAATTTCGCATGACAGGATGTCAGGTCATGGCCAAGCCGGCCAGTTCACGTTGTAACCTTGATTGTCGTTACTGTTTTTATATCGATAAACCCACCCAGCCAGTGATGGATGACGCCACGCTCACGGCGTTTATCCAGCAACATATTGCTGCGCAGCCGGGGCCGGAGGTGCTGTTTGCCTGGCAGGGCGGCGAACCGACCCTTTGTGGCCTGGATTTTTTCCACCGCGTCGTTGCCTTACAAAAACAGTACGGCGAGGGGAAACAGATCCGCAACGCCTTCCAGACAAATGGCATAGTACTTAATGACGACTGGTGTCGTTTTCTGCATGACAACGGCTGGCTGGTTGGACTGTCGCTGGATGGTCCGGCGGCGCTGCACGACGCGTATCGCGTGAGCCGAAGCGGGCGCCCAACCCATCATAACGTCATCAACGCACTGGAGAAGCTTGTCGCGCATCGCGTCGCGTTCAACCTGTTGGTGGTGGTCAATCGGCTGAACAGCCAGCAGCCGGAGGAAATGTATCGCTATCTTCGTCAGCTCGGCACGCCGTTTTTGCAGTTTATTCCGTTGATGGAATATGACGAAACCGGCGCGTTGAGCGCAGAGTCCGTCGAGCCGCGGGCGTGGGGGGATTTTTTGAGCCGCGTGTTTGACCTCTGGGTGCGGGAAGATATTGGCCGCGTCTATGTCCAGCTTTTCGATTCGACGCTGGGCGTATGGTGCGGCTACCCGTCACAGATGTGTGCGTTAAGTAAAACCTGCGGTCATGCGTTTGCGCTGGAGGCGAATGGCGATCTGTATCAGTGCGACCATTACGTTTATCCGCAGTATCTGTTAGGTAATATTCATCACACGTTATTGAAAGTCATCAATGAGATGCCGCAGGTGGAGGCATTTGGTCGCAGTAAAAACACCACCCTGACCGCAACCTGTCAGCGCTGCGTCTGGCTAAAATTCTGCCATGGCGACTGCCCTAAACATCGGGATGCCTCAGGAAAAAGCCCGCTGTGCGCGGGCTACAGAGCCTTTTTTTCCCATACTGCGCCATATATGCGGGTGATGCGCGACCTCATTAAAAGGCATCGCTCACCGATGGAACTGATGGCGATGCTGCGCTAAGTGGCGGCAGACCGGTTACGCACTGCGCCATCCGGCCTGTTTCAACAGGAAACTAACGCCCTTTCGCAAGGTATTGCGCCATTTCCGCTTCCGGCACCATGCCGCCGCCGGTTGCCCAGACCACATGCGTCGCGCTGGCGAGCTGAGACGGCGTAAAACGGTGCATTCGCGAGTAGTCCGCCGAGGCGCAAACGCGCTGCGGCCCGGCCATACCCGCCAGTGCTGACGGTTCCAGACGGATATTTTCTTCCTGCGCCAGCCAGCCCAGCATGTCGTACATGGTCTGATCGTCGAGGGTATATAGCCCGTCCAGCAGGCGCTCCATGGCCCGGCCAACAAATCCTGAGGCGCGTCCCACGGCCAGCCCGTCAGCGGCGGTCACGTTATCAATCCCAATGTCCTGCACCGAGAGCGCGTCATGCAGGCCGGTATACACGCCGAGCAGCATACACGGCGAATGGGTTGGTTCGGCGAAAAAGCAGTGAACATGGTCGCCGAAGGCCAGTTTAAGACCAAACGCCACCCCGCCAGGACCGCCGCCCACGCCGCACGGCAGATAGACAAACAGCGGATGCGCGGCGTCCACCACCCGCCCCTGTTTTTCAAACTGCGCCTTCAGACGCTGCCCGGCCACCGCATAGCCTAAAAACAGCGTGCGCGAGTTTTCATCGTCGATAAAGAAGCAGTTCGGGTCGGCCTCCGCCGCCTTGCGCCCCTGCTCCACCGCCACGCCGTAATCCTCTTCATACTCAACCACGGTAACGCCGTGGCTGCGCAGTTTAGCCTTTTTCCACGCGCGGGCGTCAGCGGACATATGCACGGTGACCTTAAAGCCGATGCGGGCGCTCATAATACCGATCGACAGCCCGAGATTGCCTGTTGAACCTACCGCAATACTGTACTGGCTGAAAAAGGCTTTGAACTCCGGACTGAGAAGCGCGCTGTAATCATCTTCGGTGGTCAACAGACCGGCTTCCAGCGCCAGTTTCTCTGCGTGAGTCAGCACTTCATAAATGCCGCCGCGGGCTTTAATGGAGCCGGAGATTGGCAGATGACTGTCTTTTTTGAGCAAGATTTCGCCGCTGATGGCCTGTCCATACTCTTTTTCCAGCCGTTGTTGCATTGCCGGAATTGCCACCACGTCAGATTCAATAATCCCGCCGCTAACAGCGGTTTCCGGAAAGGCTTTAGCGAGATACGGCGCAAAGCGGGCCAGCCGGGCGTGCGCACCTTTAACGTCGGCTTCCGTTAACCCCACGTAAGGTAAACCTTCTGCAAGAGAGGTCGTGGCAGGGTTAAACCAGGTGGTTTCTTTCAGCGCCACCAGATCCTCTACCAGGGGATAACGGGTCATGAGTTGTTGAATGTTTTCCATAGTACGTCTCTTTGCATTCAGATGATAAAGGAAAGCAGGAATGTGCAGGCCAGCGCAATGACCGAGGCGATAAATGTCGCGGTCGTATAGTATTTGAACGTTTCATTCAGCGTTGCGCCACAATACTGCTTCACCAGCCAGAAGAGGGAATCGGTCACGATCGTGCAGCCAATGGCGCCGGAACCGATGGCAATGGCGATGATCTCAGGACTTACGTTGGGATAGAGCGGCAGCATCGGGGCGACAATCGCCGTTGCCCCCATCATCGCGACGGTGGCGGAACCGACCGCGGCATGAAGAATCAACGCCACCAGCCAGGCCAGCAGGATCGGATGCATATCCATGTTCGAGAGGATCACCGCCAGCGTATCCGCCAGTCCGCTACTTTTAAGGATCGCGTTAAACGCGCCGCCAGCACCGATAATCAGCAGGATATTGGCAATCGAACCGAAGCCGTTTTCGGTGTGGGTCAACATCGTGCCCATGCTCATCTGCTGGCGCAGGCCAAGAATGTAATAAGCCACAAAGACGGCGATGAACATGGCGGTAATTGGGTTGCCGATAAACTCCAGCAGCGTATACAACGTGCTGCCTTTGGCCATGTTTAACTCTGCGACGGTTTTCAGCAGCATCAGGCCAATGGGCAGCAACACGGTAAACAGCGTTGCGCCTAAAGACGGCAGCGTACTTTCTTCGCGCACCTTAAGGTCGGAAAACTCGGCCGGTACTGCCTTAAACGGCAGGCGGTTGCCGAGAAACTTCAGGAACAGCGGCCCGCCAACCAGCGACGCCATCAACCCTACCAGCAGGCCGTAAACGATCACCGAACCGATATCCGCGCCCAGTTTATTCGCCACAAACAGGGCAGCCGGGTGCGGCGGCACCACGCAGTGGACGGCCATCAGCGCGGTACAAAGAGGAATGGCGAGCTTAAGCAGCGAGGTATTGGTTTTCTTCGCAATAGAGAACGCCAGCGGAATGAGCAGCACCACGCCCACTTCCACAAACAGGGTGATCCCGCAGATCAGCCCCACCAGCACCATAATGACGTCGGCGGAGAGCCAGCGGCAACGCTGGAGCGTCAACCCGATGCGTTCCGCCGCGCCGGAAACTTCCATCATTTTGCCAAGAATGGTGCCAAGCCCGATAACTGCGGCGAGGAAGCCCAGCGTACCGCCGATCCCGCTTTCAACGGCATTGACCATGTCCAGCGGTCCCATGCCCATCATGGTTCCCACGAAGAAGCTGGCGAGCAACAGCGCCAGAAACGGGTGGAATTTGAATTTCACGATGGTCAATACAATTAACACGATGCTTACCAGCAGCGTGCTCACAACCCAGATTTGAGAGTGCATATCTCACCTTGCCCTGTGATTTACCTGCTTCCATTGGACGAAAAAACAGCACGCGCTGACAAACGATATAAATACGCTTTCACATGAACCAGATTGAACCAAACAGGTGATATATGTCGAAAAAAGAGGCGTAATTGCGATCTGATTCACTGTAGTTCATCTTAGTGCTGAATTTTTGCGCGCGATTTTTTACACTTTGTCAGGGATTGTTTTTACTGAGGCATCGATGGAACCTGTTCGCGACGTACGCAACCAGCTACTGAACGGCTGGCAGCTCTCTAAACTCTACACTTTCGAAGTGGCGGCCCGGCATCAGTCGTTTGCCCTGGCGGCCGACGAACTCTCGCTCACGCCGAGCGCCATCAGCCATCGCATTAACCAACTGGAAGAGGAACTGGGGATTCAGCTGTTCGTGCGGTCGCACCGTAAGGTTGAGCTGACCCATGAAGGCAAGCGGGTATTCTGGGCGCTGAAGTCATCACTGGATACGCTGAACCAGGAAATACTCGATATTAAGAATCAGGAACTGTCCGGGACCCTTACCGTCTATTCGCGACCATCCATTGCGCAATGCTGGCTGGTACCTGCGCTGGGCGACTTTACCCGACGTTATCCCTCCATTTCCCTGACGATCCTGACCGGAAACGACAACGTCAATTTACAGCGGGCCGGGGTTGACCTGGCGATCTACTTCGACGACGCGCCGTCTGCACAGTTGGCGCACCATTTTTTAATGGATGAGGCCATTCTGCCGGTCTGCAGCCCGGACTATGCGCGCCGTTTCGCGTTGGAGGGACGGCTGGCAAATCTGCGTCACTGTACGTTGCTGCACGATCGTCAGGCGTGGAGCAACGATTCGGGAACCGACGAGTGGTACAGCTGGGCGCAGCATTTTGAGGTGAATTTACCGCAATCGTCAGGGATTGGCTTCGATCGTTCGGATTTAGCGGTGATTGCCGCAATGAATCATATTGGCGTGGCGATGGGGCGTAAGCGGCTGGTGCAGAAACGTCTGGAGAGTGGTGAGCTGGTCGCCCCATTCGGTGAAATGGCCTTAACCTGTCATCAACATTATTACATGACAACGCTGCCCGGCAGGCAGTGGCCGAAAATCGAGGCGTTTATCGGCTGGTTACACGAACAGGCCGGACGCTAAGCCCGGCCTGCCAGGGTTAAATGGCCTGTCCCTGATGCGACAGGCGGGACGCCAGCGGCAACCAGCAAAGTAAAATCAGCAGTCCCATCAAAGACATTAACAGACCGAGACTGCCCTGGCCGGTTTGCGGCAGCATCGCCGAAAGCCAGGCCAGCACGCCGGAGCCGATATTTTGCAGGCCGCCGACCAGCGCGCCCGCCGTCCCGGCGAGAAACGGAAACGGCTCCATTGCGCCGCTGGTCGCCAGCGGGAACAGCATTCCTGCGCCAAAGAAAAACAGCGCAGCGGGGATCAACAGCGTCCAGACATTCATCACGCCGAACCAGCCGGGGACCCACATCATCAGTCCCGCCAGCAGACAGCTAATCACTGACTGCCACATCAGTGTGGAAAAGCGCTTATTCGGCCGACCGGCAAACCAAGCGCCGAAAAACGCCGCCGGAATCGGCAGGATAAACAGAATGCTGACCACCATGCTGTTCAGGCCGAGTACGGCGCCCATCAGCACGCCGGAACAGGCTTCAAATACCGCAATCCCGGCCAGACCGCCAATCAGCATCAGCAGATAACAGTTAAATGCGCCGTTGCCGAACAGGGTTTTATAGCTGACGATAAGTCGCGTGCGTGGCGCACCCGCCGGGCGCGTTTCCGGCATCCAGCGCGCCATGCTGAAGGTGACGCCCGCGCAAAGCACCAGCAGGAAAACGTAACAGGCGCGCCAGTTCCACATTGTATCCAGCAGGCCGCCGAGCAGGGGAGCCAGCAGCGGGCTGACCAGAATCCCCATATTCAGCAGACTGTTGGCGTGGCGCAGTTGCGTGCCTTCGTACAGGTCACGCGGCAGGGTACGCGCCATCACGCCGCCGACGCCGGTACCCATCCCCTGTAGCGCGCTGGCGGCAATGAGTACCGTCAGGCTATGGGTGGTAATGGCAACAAGGGTGGCGAGCATAAAAATGGACATCCCGACGAGGATCACCGGGCGACGGCCCACACGGTCAGACAGGGGACCATAGATCAGTTGCGACACACCGTAAGTCAGAAGATAGGCCGCCATTACGCTCTGAACGGCCCCTTCCCGGACGTTCAGATCTCGCGCCATATCGGCGATGGCGGGGATATAAATGGTTTGCGCCATCTGACCTACCGCCACAAGTAGTACCAACATCAACAACAAATTGACGCTTCTCTGCCTTTTCATTTCGCTGATTACTTTTCAAAAAGAGAAAAAATAAGAATAAGGTGCTGTGCATTCCCATAAATGCGAGTGAAATCTACCACACAAAACGCAGAAGGCCAGTGAGCAGGCAGGAATGAAAAACAGCTGAACGGCAGGAAATGTAAACAAATAGCGGCAATAAATGTTGCCGGAATGCATCAGGTTACATCGCTGTCGGATAAGGCGTAAGCGCCGCCACGCGCCTGTCACGCCTCATGACAGGCGCAGTAAAATCGCCCCGGCGGCAATGCCTCCGGCGGCTACCAGTCGCAGTCCGGCGACTCGCTCTTTCAGCAGAAGCCAGGCGATCAGCGCGCCAAACAGAATGGAGGTTTCCCGCAGCGCGGCGACCACCGCCAGCGGCGCCTGGGTCATTGCCCACAGCGCCAGGCCATAGGAACCCATGGTGCCGATACCGCCAAAAATCCCTTTTTTCCAGTGCTGTGCCAGATAGCGCGACGCTTCGCGACGCCGGGCAAGCATTGCCCAGCCGAGCAGACACGAACCGTTGAGGAAAAAGGTCCACAGCGTATAGCCCAGCGCGGTTTCCGACAGCCTGACGCCGGTACCGTCTACCAGCGTGTATCCGGCAATGAAACAGGCGTTAATCAGTGCGAGCACAATGCCCTGCTGCGAGCTGGCGCGACCGTTAAAAGCCATGCCGAGGATTGCCAGGCAGATCACCGCAATACCCGTCCACGCCAGTAACGACAGACTGTCCCCCAGAAACAACACGCTGATAACCGCGACCAGTAACGGCGCAGTGCCGCGCATCAGCGGGTAGGTTTGGCTCATGTCCGAAACCTGATACGTCCGCGCGACCAGCACGGTGTAAATGACCTGCAGGGCGGTTGAAGCGGCTAAAAACGGGATGCTGGCGCTTGAGGGCTGCGGCGCGAAAGGCAGGAAGATTAACGCCATGATGGCGGCCGATCCGCTGACGCTGATAGCGGCATACAGCTTATCGTTTCCGGCTTTCACGATGGCGTTCCAGCTGGCATGCAGCAGTGCGGCGAACAGCAAAATACAGAAAACGGAAAGGGTCATGGCTCAGGCATCGTCAGGGAGTGTCATAAAAACGTAACATAACCAGCGGACGCACGCATCCGGGGAACGCGCCATGTGAAAGGGGAGCGGTTGCCCGCTCCCCTTTGGTGCGACTTGAATCTGAATTACTTGTAATATTTCAGAACGGCATCAAGCAGTTGCATAACTGCAACAATGAGTTTCAGGATAAGAATGGTGATATCCACGAGGCTCATACGCGTCTCCTTATGGTAAAAGGAGCACGGTGCTGACGTGCCTTTCCGCCGCCTGTTGCCAGCACCTTCGTTGACATAACACAGTGTGCTCTCTGGGGGGTTAAGGCGCTGACGGCACCACCCGTTTCAGCCAGGACTTCATTGCGCCGGTTAACGATGCGGCCCCACCTGACACACTGTGTACTGAGTTATTATAGATAAATACTGTATGGATGAACAGTAATTTATGGACAGATTTAATCTTCTGATCCATACTCAAAAACGTCAAAATTCGCGCCGAAATTGCGTGTTCCTCACAGAACGCGTATACTTTTGCTGTTGACATAACACAGTGTGCTTTGCGGTCACCAACCGCATAACGCTGAAAAAACCTCGCTCCGGCGGGGTTTTTTGTTTTTAGCGTTTTTTTCCCTGAAACGTGATCGTTGACGCATTTTCATGCAGATGAAATTTTTTCCATTGTCTCGCTTAAAAAGCTGTGCTTGTATAAATCCAGTTAATGAATAAACAGACAAGGCCCCTAATGACCCCTTTCATGCTGACTGCGACCCTACTAAACACTGCGCCATCTCGCGCAGCGGTCGTCGTGCGTGTGGTGGTGGTCGTCGGCAATGCGCCGTAGGGTCCGGAACAACACACGATTCCAAAACCCCGCCGGCGCAAACCGGGCGGGGTTTTTCGTTTAGAGACCTGCCCGGCGCCCCGGCCAAGAAAAAAGGACTGGAGCATGGCAAGTTCGGGCACAACAGCAACATCCACGCGTAAGCGCTTCACCGGCGCGGAATTTATCGTACATTTTCTGGAGCGACAGGGTATTCAGATTGTCACCGGTATTCCCGGCGGGTCGATACTCCCCGTCTACGACGCCTTAAGCCAGAGTACGCAAATTCGTCATATTCTGGCGCGTCATGAGCAAGGGGCGGGATTTATCGCCCAGGGCATGGCGCGTACCGACGGCAAACCCGCCGTTTGTATGGCCTGTAGCGGGCCTGGCGCAACCAACCTGGTGACCGCTATCGCCGATGCGCGTCTGGACTCTATCCCGCTGGTTTGCATCACCGGCCAGGTTCCGGCGTCGATGATTGGCACCGACGCCTTCCAGGAAGTCGACACCTACGGCATTTCTATCCCCATCACAAAACACAACTATCTGGTCAGACATATCGATGAATTACCGCAGGTGATGAGCGACGCCTTTCGCCTTGCTCAGTCAGGTCGTCCTGGCCCGGTGTGGATAGACATACCTAAGGACGTCCAGACCGCAGTTTTTGAGATCGACGCGATGCCGGCTCCGGCGGAGAAAATGGCGGCGCCAGCCTTTAGCGAGCAGAGCGTGCGCGACGCGGCGGCAATGATTAACGCGGCGAAGCGTCCGGTGCTGTATCTCGGCGGCGGCGTGATTAACGCCCCTGAGCGGGTACGCCAACTGGCGGAAAAAGCGCAGTTGCCGACCACCATGACGCTGATGGCGCTGGGCATGTTGCCGAAGGCGCATCCGTTGTCGCTGGGTATGCTGGGGATGCACGGCGCGCGCAGTACCAACTACATCCTGCAGGAGGCAGATCTGCTGGTGGTGCTGGGCGCGCGTTTTGATGACCGGGCGATTGGCAAAACCGAACAGTTCTGCCCGAACGCCAGAATTATTCACGTGGATATCGACCGCGCCGAGCTGGGCAAAATCAAGCAGCCGCACGTGGCTATTCAGGCGGACGTGGACGAGGTGCTGTCACAGTTAATTCCGCAGATTGAGGCGCAGCCGCGCACGGAGTGGCATCAACTGGTGCGCGATCTGCAGCGCGAGTTCCCGTGTACCATTCCGCAGGAAAGCGATCCGCTCAGCCACTACGGGTTGATTAACGCCGTAGCCGCCTGCGTGGATGACAACGCGATTATTACCACCGATGTGGGGCAGCACCAGATGTGGGCGGCGCAGGCCTATCCGCTGAACCGTCCGCGCCAGTGGCTGACCTCCGGCGGTCTGGGCACCATGGGCTTTGGCCTGCCCGCGGCGATTGGCGCGGCGCTGGCGAACCCGGACAAAAAAGTGCTGTGCTTCTCCGGCGACGGTAGCCTGATGATGAACATTCAGGAGATGGCGACCGCCAGCGAAAACCAACTGGATGTGAAAATCATCCTGATGAATAACGAAGCGCTGGGGCTGGTGCATCAGCAGCAGAGCCTGTTTTACAAGCAGGGTGTGTTTGCCGCCACTTATCCGGGAATGATTAACTTTATGCAGATTGCCGCCGGGTTTGGTCTGGAAACCTGCGATTTAAATAACGAAGCCGACCCGCAGGCGGCGCTGCAGGCGATTATCAGCCGTCCGGGTCCGGCGCTGATCCACGTGCGTATTGATGCAGAAGAAAAAGTGTATCCGATGGTACCGCCGGGCGCGGCCAATACTGAGATGGTGGGGGAATAAGCCATGCAGAAACAATCACATGAAAACGTTATTCTGGAACTCACCGTCCGTAACCATCCCGGCGTTATGACGCACGTCTGTGGGTTGTTCGCCCGTCGCGCGTTTAACGTGGAAGGGATCCTCTGCCTGCCGATTCAGGGCAGCGACCAAAGCCGCATCTGGCTACTGGTGAACGATGATCAACGTCTTGAGCAGATGATCGCCCAGATCGACAAGCTAGAAGATGTGGCGAAAGTGGTGCGCAACCAGTCCGATCCCACCATGTTTAACAAAATTGCGGTATTCTTCGAATAAATCGCTCATTGCTTGAACACCCGCGCGCTTATCGTTAAGGTAAGCGCGTTTTTTTATCCGCCCGCCAGGAACGCGCCATGACCACCATCGCCCTTATCGACGACCATCTTATCGTCCGCTCTGGATTCGCCCAGCTTCTGAACCTTGAGCCTGATTTTCAGGTGGTGGCTGAGTTTGGTTCCGGGCGTGAGGCGCTTGCTGGCCTGCCGGGGCGCGGCGTGCAGGTGTGTATCTGCGACATCTCAATGCCTGACGTTTCCGGGCTGGCGTTGCTGAGTCAACTGCCAAAAGGCATGGCGACCATCATGCTTTCGGTACATGACAGCCCGGCGCTGGTGGAGCAGGCGCTAAACGCCGGCGCACGGGGATTTCTTTCCAAACGTTGCAGCCCGGACGAGCTGATTGCCGCTGTGCATACGGTTGCGACCGGCGGCTGCTATCTGACCCCGGATATCGCCATCAAGCTGGCTGCGGGCAGGCAGGATCCGCTGACAAAACGCGAGCGTCAGGTGGCGGAAAAACTGGCGCAAGGGATGGCGGTCAAAGAGATTGCCGCCGAGCTGGGCCTCTCGCCTAAAACGGTGCACGTGCATCGCGCGAATCTGATGGAAAAACTGGGCGTCAACAATGACGTTGAGCTGGCGCGCAGAATGTTTGACGGCTGGCAATGAACACGCATCTTTCCCGATTTATCACCGTAATCGCCTGCTTTTTTATTTTCTCCGCCGCCTGGTTTTGCCTGTGGAGCATCAGCCTGCATCTGGTGGAGCGCCCTGAGCTGGCGGTGCTGCTGTTCCCCTTCGGCCTGCGCCTGGGGTTGATGTTGCAATGCCCGCGCGGCTACTGGCCGGTGCTGCTTGGCGCGGAGTGGCTGCTGGTTCTCTGGCTGGCGCAGGAAGTGGCGCTGGCGCACCCGATATTATTGATGATCGGCAGTGCGCTAACGCTGATACCGGTGGCGCTGATCTCCCGTTACCGTCACCAGCGCGACTGGCGCACATTGTTGCTACAGGGGGCCGCTCTCACCGCAGCGGCGCTGTTGCAGTCCTTGCCCTGGCTTGGGCAGGGAGAGCAGGCGTGGAACGCCCTGCTGCTGACGCTCACCGGCGGCTTAACGCTGGCCCCCATCTGTCTGGTGTTCTGGCATTATCTCACCAGCGCCATCTGGCTGCCGCTTGGTCCGGCGCTGGTTTCGCAGCCGGTAAACTGGCGCGCCCGGCATCTCATCTGGTATCTGCTGCTGTTTGTGGTCAGCCTGTGGCTACAGCTTGGTCTGCCCGCTGAATTATCGCGCTTCACGCCGTTTTGTCTGGCGCTGCCGATCATCGCGCTGGCCTGGCACTACGGCTGGCAGGGAGCATTGATTGCGACGCTGATGAACGCCATCGCGCTGATCGCCAGCCAGACCTGGCACGATCATCCGGTGGATTTACTGCTTTCACTGCTGGCGCAAAGCCTCACCGGACTGCTGCTTGGCGCAGGGATCCAACGCTTGCGCGAGCTGAACCAGTCGCTGCAAAACGAACTGGCGCGCAATCACCGTCTGGCGGAACGGCTGCTGGAAACTGAAGAGAGCGTACGCCGGGAGGTGGCGCGCGAGCTGCACGATGACATCGGTCAGACCGTTACCGCCATCCGCACCCAGGCCGGTATCGTTCAGCGACTGGCGGGAGATAACGGCGGCGCGAAGCAGAGCGGGCAGTTGATCGAACAGCTGTCGCTCGGCGTGTACGATTCGGTACGTTGTCTGCTGGGGCGCCTGCGCCCGCGTCAGTTGGACGATCTTACGCTTGAACAGGCCATACGTTCTTTGATGCGTGAAATGGAGCTGGAAAGCCGCGGCATCATCAGCCATCTCGACTGGCGGATAGACGAGTCTGCGCTCAGCGAAAGCCAGCGGGTGACGCTGTTCCGCGTCTGTCAGGAAGGGCTGAACAATATTGTCAAACATGCCAGCGCCAGCGCGGTCACGATACAGGGCTGGCAGCATGACGAGCGCCTGATGCTGGTGATTGAAGATGACGGCTGCGGCCTGCCGCCGGGCTCCGGTCAGCAGGGATTTGGCCTGACTGGTATGCGGGAACGCGTGACGGCGCTCGGCGGTTCGCTCTCTATTTCCTGTACTCACGGCACGCGCGTCAGCGTTTCGTTGCCGCAGCGTTATGCCTAAGGAGCGGCGATGTTTCAGTTTTTAAAGGCCCCGGCCAGCGCGCCGTTGATGACCGATAAACAGGAAATTGATGCCCGCTACCGCTACTGGCGACGGCATATCCTGTTAACCATCTGGCTTGGCTATGCGCTGTTTTATTTTACCCGTAAGAGCTTTAATGCCGCCGTGCCGGAGATCCTCGCCAGCGGCGTGCTGACCCGCAGCGATATCGGTCTGCTGGCGACGCTCTTTTATATCACCTACGGTCTGTCGAAGTTTGTGTCGGGTGTCGTCAGCGACCGCTCGAACGCGAGATACTTTATGGGGGCAGGACTTATCGCCACTGGCATGGTGAATATTCTTTTCGGCTTTTCCTCCTCGCTGTGGGCGTTTGCGCTACTGTGGGCGCTGAACGCCTTTTTCCAGGGATGGGGCGCGCCGGTGTGTGCGCGTTTGCTCACCGCCTGGTACTCGCGCAACGAGCGCGGCGGCTGGTGGGCTATCTGGAATACCGCACACAACGTCGGCGGCGCGCTGATCCCCATCGTGATGGCCGCCACCGCGCTGCACTACGGTTGGCGGGCGGGGATGATGATTGCCGGAACGATGGCGATTGCCGTCGGCATTGTGCTGTGCTGGCGGCTGCGCGACCGCCCCCAGGCCGTGGGTCTACCGCCCGTGGGCGACTGGCGGCACGATGCGCTGGAGATTGCCCAGCAGCAGGAGGGCGCAGGCCTTAACCGTAAAGCGATCCTCACCAAATACGTGCTGCTTAACCCGTACATCTGGCTGCTGTCGCTCTGTTATGTACTGGTGTACGTGGTGCGCGCGGCCATCAACGACTGGGGCAACCTGTATATGTCTGAGACGCTGGATGTGGATCTGGTGACCGCCAACTCGGCGGTGACCATGTTCGAGCTGGGCGGATTTATCGGCGCGCTGGTGGCGGGCTGGGGCTCGGACAAACTGTTCAATGGCAACCGTGGCCCGATGAACCTCATTTTTGCCGCCGGGATCCTGCTTTCCGTCGGCTCGCTGTGGCTGATGCCGTTCGCCAGCTACGTCATGCAGGCGGCGTGCTTCTTCACGACGGGCTTTTTCGTTTTTGGCCCACAAATGCTAATCGGCATGGCGGCGGCGGAGTGTTCGCACAAAGAGGCGGCGGGCGCGGCCACCGGCTTTGTCGGGCTGTTTGCCTATCTTGGCGCCTCGCTCTCCGGCTGGCCGCTGGCGCAGGTGCTGGAGATCTGGCACTGGACGGGATTCTTTGTGGTGATTAGCGTGGCATCGGGCATTTCTGCACTCTTGCTGCTGCCATTTTTAAACGCACAGGCGCCGCGCATGGTCAGCGAAGCGTGATGCGCTTCACCTTTTGGTGCCGAGTGGCGCAAAACTAAGACATTTTCCCGGTTTTACCTGGACGCTGTCTCAGGCATCTCTCCCGGCTGATTTTTACAATGCGGTAAAAATCAGCTCAGGAGTAAACCAACCATGCTGGCCTTCCTCAATCAGGTGCGCAAGCCGACCCTGGATCTGCCGCTCGATGTGCGGCGTAAGATGTGGTTCAAACCGTTCATGCAGTCTTATCTGGTGGTCTTTATCGGCTACCTGACCATGTACCTGATCCGCAAAAACTTTAACATCGCCCAGAACGACATGATCTCGACCTACGGGCTGAGCATGACGCAACTGGGGATGATTGGCCTTGGCTTCTCCATCACCTATGGGGTGGGGAAAACGCTGGTTTCTTATTATGCTGACGGTAAGAATACCAAGCAGTTCCTGCCGTTTATGCTGATCCTCTCGGCGCTCTGTATGCTCGGCTTCAGCGCCAGCATGGGCAGTGGCTCTGTCAGCCTGTTCCTGATGATCGCCTTCTACGCCCTGAGCGGTTTCTTCCAGAGTACCGGCGGGTCGTGCAGCTACTCCACCATCACCAAATGGACCCCGCGGCGCAAGCGCGGCACCTTCCTTGGCTTCTGGAACATCTCTCATAACCTCGGCGGCGCGGGCGCGGCTGGCGTGGCGCTGTTCGGCGCGAACGTCCTGTTCGACGGCCACGTGATCGGTATGTTTATCTTTCCGTCGGTTATCGCCCTGATTGTCGGCTTTATCGGCCTGCGCTTCGGCAGCGACTCCCCGGAATCTTACGGTCTCGGCAAAGCCGAAGAGTTGTTCGGCGAGGAGATCAGCGAAGAGGACAAAGAGACCGAAGAGAACGAGATGTCCAAATGGCAGATCTTTGTTGAATACGTGCTGAAAAACAAAGTGATCTGGCTGCTGTGCTTCTCGAATATCTTCCTGTACGTCGTGCGCATCGGTATCGACCAGTGGTCAACCGTGTATGCTTTCCAGGAGCTGAAGCTCTCGAAAGAGGTGGCGATTCAGGGCTTTACCCTGTTCGAAGTGGGCGCGCTGGTCGGCACGCTGCTGTGGGGCTGGCTCTCGGATCTCGCCAACGGCCGTCGCGCGCTGGTGGCGTGTATCGCGCTGGCGCTGATTATCGCCACGCTCGGCGTATACCAGCACGCCAGCAACCAGTATGTCTACCTGGCGTCCCTGTTTGCGCTCGGCTTCCTCGTCTTTGGCCCGCAGCTGCTGATCGGCGTGGCGGCGGTTGGCTTCGTACCGAAAAAAGCGATCGGCGCCGCCGATGGGATCAAAGGCACCTTCGCCTACCTGATCGGCGACAGCTTCGCCAAGCTGGGCCTGGGGATGATCGCCGACGGCACGCCGATTTTCGGCCTCACCGGCTGGGCGGGCACCTTCGCGGCGCTGGATGCGGCAGCGATTGGCTGTATCGTCCTGATGGCGATGGTGGCGGTGCTGGAAGAACGTAAGATCCGCCGTGAAAATCGTGCCCAGAAATTAAAAGTAGCCTGAGTGTGCAGGTAACTTCTTTGCCCGGTGTGTGATGCCGGGCTTTTTTGTTCTGAACTCCACTCTTTACCCCGCTTTACACACCCGCTCCGTCTGATGCTCTACAGTGTTATTTTGCTGCCGCCTTTCGCGCAGCCTTTGACCTTTATTTCCTGGAGAGCTTGCATGATGTCCCGACGATTATCCTGTCTGGCGCTGTTGATGGCGCTGGCAACCCCCGCAATGGCTGCGGATGCCCCCACATACGGCGAGAAGCTGGAAGGTTTCGACTACGGCTGGCCGGTTCAGCACTTTATCTTTACCTCGCAGCAACAATCTCTGGATATGGCTTATCTGGACGTGAAGCCGGAAAAACCCAATGGCCGCACCGTGGTGCTGATGCACGGCAAAAACTTCTGTGCCGGAACGTGGGATGGCACGATCCGCGCGCTCTCAGCCAGCGGGTATCGCGTGGTGGCACCTGACCAGGTTGGCTTCTGTAAATCCACCAAGCCGGAGCGGTATCAGTACACCTTCCAGCAGCTGGCGGATAACACCCATGCGCTACTGGAGAAGCTGGGCGTTGAACGGGCGACGGTGATCGGACATTCCACCGGCGGCATGCTGGCGACCCGTTACGCGCTGATGTGGCCGCAGCAGGTGGAGCAGCTGGTGATGGTCAACCCGATAGGCCTGGAGGACTGGAAAGCGCGCGGCGTGCCGCACATTACGGTCGACCAGTGGTACCAGCGCGAGCTGAAGGTCAGCGCCGACGGCATTCGTCAGTACGAGAAAAATACCTACTACGCCGGAGAGTGGAAGCCGGAGTACGAGCGTTGGGTCACCATGCTCGCCGGGCTGAACAACGGGCCGGGAAAAGAACGTGTGGCCTGGAACTCGGCGCTGCTCTACGACATGATCTACACCCAGCCGGTGATCTACGAATTTAGCGAACTCAACATGCCGGTATTATTGATGATCGGCACCAGGGACAACACCGCCATCGGGAAAGATCTCGCCCCGCCGGAGATCCGCAAAATGCTCGGCAACTATGCGGTGCTCGGGAAGGAGACGGCGAAGCGCATCCCGCACGCGACGCTGGTGGAATTTAACGACATGGGCCATGCGCCGCAGATGCAGGACCCCGCGCGCTTCCACGAGGCGCTGCTTAAGGGGCTTCAGGCTCGCTGACTGGTTTGCAGTAACAGCCCGCGCAGCCACGCCTGCGCGGGATTGCGGTGCGTTCTGCCGTGCCAGGCCATGCTTTTGGTAAAGCCAGGCACGGGAACTGGCGTCTCGCAGACGAACATCCCCGCCTGATTTTCCGCGATGCGTGACGGCACGACGGCAATCATATCGCTGAAGGTCAGCACGTCCGGCAGGACCAAAAAGTGGCTCACCGAGAGCCCCACGTGCCGCGTCCGGCCAATTTTCTCCAGCGCGCTATCGGTTACCCCGCGAAAGCCGTCTCCCTCGTAAGAGACCAGCACATGCTCAAGGGCGCAAAATCGGTCTACCGTCATTGGCTCTCCGGCGTTTGGATGATCGGCGCGCATCATGCATACGTACCGTTCATCATAAAGCGCACGGCTGTGAAGCTCATCGGGCGTGGTGGGGGGGGTGATAAGCGCTACGTCAATAGCGCCCTGCTCAAGCTGGCTGACAAGGCTGCCGGGGGTAACGGGCACCACGCGCACGCGGATGCCAGGCGCCTGTGCCTTAAGGGCGGCGATAAACGGCACAACGACTGCGCGCAGGGCGTAATCCGTAGCGGCAAGAGTGAAGGTGAGGCGAGCGGTATTAGGGTCAAAGGCAACGGGCTGAAGCAGTACGTCGATATCCGCGAGAATGCGCTTCACCGGAGCGGCCAGCGCTTCCGCGCGCGTGGTTGGCACCATGCCGTGCGGGGCGCGGATAAAGAGCGGATCGTCGAAGTAGTCCCGCAGGCGGTTGAGCATGCCGCTGACAGCAGGTTGGGTCAGAGCAAGACGCGCCGCCGCGCGGGTGACGCTGCGTTCATCCAGCAGAGCGTCGAGCGCTTTCAGCAGGTTAAGATCCAGCGTGCGCAGATCCGCTTTCATGACGATTTTCCACCTCTTTTCCGTTCACTATTATGGCGCTGCCCGCTGTCGACGCATTGCGTTTCCCGCTATGATGAGCGGCTAGTCTAAGGAGAACGCATGGTCTGGATAATGCTGGCAACGCTTGCCGTGGTGTTTGTGGTTGGGTTTCGCGTCCTGACTTCCGATTCCCGCCGCGCCATCAAACGTTTAAGCGAGCGTCTGGGAGTCACCCCGATGCCGGTCGAGTCGATGATTGACCAGTTCGGCAAAACGCCGGGCAATGAGTTTATCCGCTACCTCGAGCGCCCCGACGAGGCGCACCTGCAAAATGCCGCCCAGGTGCTGCTGATCTGGCAGGTCTGCGTTGTCGACGGTAGCGAAGAGAATCTGCATTCCTGGCACCGCATGCTGCGTAAAGCCCGTCTGGCCGCGCCGATCACCGATGCGCAAATCCGCCTCGCGCTCGGCTTCATGCGCGAGATAGAACCCGATCCGCAGGAGCTTAACGCCTTCCAGCTGCGCTATAACCAGCTTTTCCTCCCGGAAGAGGGCGTGTTTTATCTTCACTGATATCACGAAACGTGATGAAGAGTATAAAGCATCGTCATTAGATTTATATCTGCCACAGGCGCACCATCACTTCATCCACTCGCTGATGAGGTGAACCATGAAACAATCCGCTATTATCTGGCCGAACGACTACCTGCCAGGCACCACCGATAACTTTGCATCCAACGAAATCATCGTCGCCGGGCTGAGCGCAAAAGAGATTTGGGCGCAGCTTAACGACACAACCCTGTGGCCGAACTACTACAGCAACGCCGAAGATATCCGTTTTCACGACGGCAGCGGTCCGGAACTGAGCGCCAACGCTCGCTTTCGCTTCACGACCTTTGGCTTCCCGGTAGAGGCGCAGGTCACGGAGTATGTTCCACCCGTGGACGGTGAAGCCGCACGGATCGCATGGCACGGCTGGGTGGAAGGGGATGAGATGGCGCGTCTGGATGTGATCCACGCCTGGCTGTTTGAAGACTTGCCCGGAAACCGCGTCCGTATTCTGACTCAGGAGTCACAGAAAGGCGTTCCTGCCCAGGAACTTGCTCGCACCGTGCCGAATCCGATGATTAACGGGCACCAGGAATGGATCGTCGGGCTGGCGAATGCGGCGATGCAAGAAAAGTTGTCGAAACGTTAAATCCGTCACACTTTTGATGATAAACTGCGCGACTTTTCCGCACGTTTTTATCTCAGGTGATGCCATGACAGAACATATCCAGCCCACAATTCCACCGCAGGCCAAAGCGGTTTCGCGCCCAAACTGGTCGGCGGTCTTTGCCGTGGCGTTTTGTGTAGCCTGCCTGATTACCGTTGAGTTTCTGCCGGTTAGCCTGCTGACGCCGATGGCGCAGGATCTGGGCATCACCGAAGGCGTAGCCGGGCAGTCGGTGACGGTGACGGCGTTTGTCGCGATGTTCGCCAGCCTGTTTATCACCCAGATCATTCAGGCCACCGATCGCCGTTACGTGGTGATCCTGTTTTCCGTGCTGTTGACGCTCTCCTGCCTGCTGGTCTCTTTTGCGCATTCCTTTACGCTGCTGCTGGTGGGGCGTGCCTGCCTTGGGCTGGCGCTCGGTGGATTCTGGGCGATGTCGGCGTCGTTGACGATGCGACTGGTGCCGCCGAGAACGGTGCCGAAGGCACTGTCGGTAATTTTTGGCGCGGTCTCCATCGCGCTGGTGATCGCCGCTCCGTTGGGCAGCTTTTTGGGTGGGATTATCGGTTGGCGCAACGTCTTTAACGCCGCGGCGGTGATGGGCCTGCTGTGCATCGTCTGGATTGTAAAATCGCTGCCGTCGCTGCCCGGCGAGCCGTCACATCAGAAGCAGAACATGTTCAGCTTGCTCAATCGCCCAGGAGTGATGGCCGGGATGATCGCCATTTTTATGTCCTTTGCCGGACAGTTCGCGTTCTTCACCTATATTCGCCCGGTGTATATGAATCTGGCGGGATTTGATGTCGATGGCCTGACGCTGGTCTTGCTGAGCTTCGGGATTGCCAGCTTTGTCGGCACTTCGCTCTCGTCCGTTATCCTTAAACGCTCGGTGAAACTGGCGCTGGCCGGTGCGCCGCTGGTACTGGCGGTGAGCGCGCTGGTGCTGACCCTGTGGGGGGACGATAAGACGGTGGCGGCAGTCATTGCGGTTATCTGGGGACTGGCGTTTGCGCTGGTGCCGGTGGGCTGGTCGACATGGATCACCCGTTCGCTTGCCGATCAGGCAGAAAAGGCTGGATCCGTTCAGGTCGCCGTGATCCAGCTTGCCAATACCTGCGGGGCTGCGGTGGGAGGCTATGCACTCGATAACCTCGGCCTGCTGTCGCCCCTGATGCTTTCCGGCAGCCTGATGCTGCTGACGGCGCTTCTGGTGGCAGCGAAAGTGCGCATAAAGGATATGCAATGATCGCCTGAGCCAAGATCTGGCCTACCTGCAGGTAGGCCAGCTACATCCACATACTGCCGTCAGAACCACGCTTCCCACATCGCGCCAATGTTGAAATCATCCAGGGTTTCGTCATCCGTACCGTTCACTCGCGCGGTGCGGTCGTTTTCCACCTTGCCGCCCGTCACATAGAAGCGCAGCATCGGACGGAACTCCGGCCCCATCGCGATCGACATGTTCTGTGACAGAGTCAGCTTCCAGCCTGAGTTATCGCCGCCGGTGTCATAATCGACACGCTGATAACCCGCCTCCAGCCAGGTAGAGTGGACGTCGTTCCAGAAATACATTGGACGCACGATCGCGCCATAGTTCTTACGGTTTTCACTCTGATCGGAACTGTTGTCGTAGTCATGGAACGCCAGCAGATACTCCACCTGCGCCTGCTGCGTGAATTTGTGGCTACCTTCGAAGCTGGCGTAAACGGTGGTCAGATCGTCGGTTTTGTTGTAAACGCTGTTATCTGAGTTGTCGGAATAGCGGGCGATCACTTTGTTCACGCCGCTGTCGTTAGTATGGCTGACCACAAACGCGCCTTGCCAGGCTTTCAGGCGCTCTTCGCTGTCGACGGCTTTCGAGTCAAAGCCGTAGTTGGCGTAGATTTCCAGATCCAGCGGGCCGAGCTTCATGCCGTGAATTTTCGAGGTCACTGCATAATTGCCCTTATCGCCAGTGCCGGAGCCGCCGGTACAGGTAATGCGCGACGGGTTCGCTTCGTCTTCCATGACTTCCGGGCTGCACGACTCCACCGCGGCCACGGTCGCCACGTCAAACTGGACGCCGCCAATGTCGACGTTTTTCACCCCGGCGCCCTGACCGTCGTGGTTCATCCAGAAATAGTCGTTGATACCCTGTTGTGGACGCTGGTGGAAGTCGCGGCCCGCCCAAATGTAAGCGTTCGGGTTAGAGGCCAGCACGTTCGTCACGCCCGCGTAGGCTTTTTTGAGGTTTACCTCATCGCCCCAGTGGTCGATCATTACGTTAATATCCCAGATGGCGCCGTTATCGCTTTTGAAGGCTTTCGACAGTTGGAATTCCCCGCCGTTGCTTTCATTACCCAGACGACCAATCGCCGACGCGCCGTTATAGGAACCGTCGACGCCGACATATTTCTGATCGCCGCTCTGGAAGTGCGCCCCGTAGCGCGCGTAGCCGCTAAATTTCACGCCAAAGGGGATGGCCATATCCGGAGACTGGGCGGCGCTTTGCGGTTCGTTAATGACATCGGCTTTCTGCGCTATCGCGGCGTCCATTTTCGCCTGCCGCTCCGCCAGCGCTTTATCCACGGCTTTAGCGACGATAGCGTCGATCTGTTCCTGAGTAAATTCCTGTGCGAGCGCAGACATGGGACACAGCGCGGCCATGACCGCCAGCGTTACTGGAAGTTTTTTTATCATGTTCATGGTTATCTCATCGGCACTTTATCCTTCAGGCTGCTTTCGCATTCTGAACAGATGTGACCATTAATTTATTTTAAGATAATAACCATCCCGTCTCGGTTTAATTGCTATCACCAAAACAAGTTGATCTGTTTTTTATATAAAGGGTACAGAAAACGTTTATTTAATCGTGGTGTCGTCTCCGTGTATTATTTAAATGAATTTAGCGTTGATAGAGATGAATAATTTCCTCTGATAGCTCGCGGGCTAGCAGCGACGTCATTAAATGATCCTGCGCATGCACCATAATTAATGTCATCGGTTGCCGGGCTTCCCCGGCATCCTGTTCGATCAATTTGGTTTGCATGTGGTGAGCCTGACGCGCATAGCCATCAGCCTCACGAAGCAGGCTTTTCGCTTCGTCAATGTTGCCAGCGCGCGCGGCGTGCAGCGCCTCAAAGCAGAGGCTGCGTGACTGTCCGGCATTGACGATGATTTCCATTACCGCTTCTTCTAATGCAATCATGATATTCTCGTATTAATCGAATCCATTACTGGCGGCAGTTTTCGCAAACCACTCGCCGCTCTTTTTCACCGTACGTTGTTGCGTGTCTAAATCTAACTGCACAAAGCCGTAGCGGTTTTTATAACCATTGAGCCATGACCAGTTATCAATAAAGGTCCACATATGGTAGCCAAGGCAATTGCAGCCTTCGCTTATTCCTTTATGCAGCCATTTAAGATGTTCTGTGACAAACTCAATACGGTAGCTGTCGTTAATTTTCCCGTCCTGAATAAAGCGCTGTTCTTTTTCCACACCCATGCCGTTTTCGGAAATAAAACAGCGCGGATTGCCGTAATTATCCCGCAGGTTGGTAATAATATCGTAAATACCCGGCTCATAAATTTCCCAGCCGCGATACGGATTCATTTTACGCCCCGGCATTTCGTAATAATCAAATAACCACTCCGGCATAAACGGCGCGTCCGGATTGACGGCGCTGTCCCGGCACTTCACCCGGCGAGGCTGGTAGTAGTTGATCCCCAGCAGATCGATTTTGCCGTCGGCGATCAGCTGCGCGTCGCCGGGCTGGCAGGCCGGAAGTTGGTCGTACTCTTTCAGCAGCGTCACCAGGTCCGCCGGATATTCCCCTTTCAGCACCGGGTCGAGGAAGCTACGGTTAAACAGCAGGTCCGCATGGTGCGCGGCCTTCACATCCGCCGGGTTTTGCGAGCGTGGATAGGAGGGCGTCAGGTTGAGGACGACGCCGATCTCACCGTCATAATTTCCGGCGCGATACGCTCGCACCGCCGTAGAATGTGCCAGCACGGTGTGGTACGCCACGGTAGCTGCGCGTCTGAAATCCACCACGTTCGGGTAATGGAAGTCATACAGATAGCCGCCTTCAACCGGAACAATCGGCTCGTTGAAGGTGAACCAGTGCTTCACCCGGTTGCCGAACAGGTCGAAACACGTTTGCGCGTAGCGGCCAAACGCGTCCACCACATCGCGGTTTTCCCAGCCGCCTTTTTCCTGCATCACCATCGGCATATCGAAGTGGAACAGGGTGATAAACGGCGTGATGCCCTGCGCCAGCAGCGCGTCGATAACATTGTTATAGAAGGCCACCGCCTCGGGATTCACCTCGCCGGTGCCGTCCGGGATAAGACGTGTCCAGCTGATCGAAGTGCGAAAGCTGTTATGGTTTAACTGCTTAAGCAGTGCGATATCCTCTTTCCAGCGCTGATAAAAGGTCGAGGTGTTCGTCGGGCCAACCCCCTGATGGAAACGGCCAGGCTGGCGATCGAACCACGCATCCCATGTGGTCTGGCTTTTGCCGCCGTTCAGGCTATCCCCTTCGGTTTGCAGCGCTGAGCAGGCGCTGCCCCACCAGAAGTTTTCAGGAAAACGGTATCTCATTGTTCTGACTCCTTGATTCATTATGAGTTGCTACGAGCTGCATTCGCCACGGAGACGGCATCCTGCGCTTTTTGTTCTTCTGTTTTCATCAGCGAACGTTCGTAGGCGCGCAGGAACGGCAGGTATATCAGCGCCGACATCACCATACAGATGAGACACATTACCACCGGGCTAAAGGCCCAGTTCGCCGCCCAGGAGGCGCCGATCGGCGCGGGCGTGGTCCACGGCGTCAAAGAAACCACCTGTTCCAGCCAGCCCAGACGGGTCGCGGTGTAAGCCAGTACGGCGTTGATCATCGGCACAAAAACAAACGGAATAAACAGCATCGGGTTCATGATGATCGGCGCGCCGAACAGAATAGGCTCATTGATGTTGAAGAAACTAGGCACAATTCCCATTTTGCCGATAGTTCGCAGGTGCGTGACGCGGCTGCGCAGTAGCAGGAAGGCCAGCGGTAAGGTAGACCCTACGCCGCCAATCAGCAGGTAATGGTCCCAGAACCCTTGCAAATAAACGTGCGGCAGCGCGGCGCCAGCCGCCAATGCGGCCTGATTGGCAGAGAGGTTAGCCATCCAGAACGGGTTCATGATGCCAGTGACAATCAGCGCGCCGTGGATCCCGGCGAACCAGAAAATCTGACACAGCAGGACAGAAAGTAAAATCGCGGGCAGCGAATCCGATGCCGACACCAGCGGCTCCAGCAAATGCATAATCGCCTGCGGAATAATCATCCCGGTCTGCGCTTCAATAAACAGATTCAGCGGATGCAGGGTGGCGATCACTACCAGAACCGGAATCAGGATTTCAAACGAACGGGCGACACCGGTCGGCACTTCTTTTGGCAGGCGGATCGTCACGTTGTGCTGCTTTAGCCAGGCGTAGACGCGGGTGGAATAAATGGCGGTGATTAACGCGGTGAAGATCCCCTGACCGGAAAGGTACTGAGTGGAAATGTTACCGTCGGCATACGGGGCGGCGACCAGCAAAAACGCCATAAACGCCAGCAGGCCGGACATGATCGGATCGAGGTTAAACTGACGGCCCAGGCTTGCGCCGATGCCGACGGAGATAAAGAACGTCATAACGCCCATGCTGAGGTTAAACGGCAGCATCAACTGTTCACGATACGTGGCGGAGAAATCAAGCCAGCCACGGGCAAAGCTGTTGGTGGTTTCGGCAGAAAACGGCGGGAAGATAAACACCAGCATAAACGAGCCGATGATCATAAACGGCAGCGCCGCGGTAAAACCGTCACGAATCGCAATCACATACTTTTGCTGGCCCAGTTTCCCGGCAAGAGGAGTGATGGATTGTTCTATGACAGCAACCATTGACTGATATAACGAACTCATAATGACACCTTCTAGTGTGTCGCTTCAATCAGCGACAGAGCATAGTCCAGCACCTTGTCACCGCGTTGCATTCCGTAATCCAGCATATCGATTGCTTGTACGGGTATACCCTGGGTGGCAGCCTTCTCAGAGAGCGTGTTAAGCATGTACTTTACCTGGGGGCCAAGCAGCACCACCTGGTAATTTGGAAACTGAATGTCAAATTCGGAAACGCCGTAGGCGTCAATTTGTACCGGTAGTTTCCGTTCTTCCGCTGCTTCGACCATTTTACGAACCAGCAGACTGGTAGACATCCCTGCGGAACAACACAACATAATCCTGAACATTGTTAACCATCCTTAAAATGTAAAAACTTATTGCGAGTCTGATTTGATATCATACGGAAACCGGTTTCCATTTGAAGCAAACAGAACTGTGACACTCATCAAGAACTTATTCTTATAAGGCTAATTATTTGGATTCAGCTCACGATTTTGGCTGCAAAAATGTCTTTTTGAGTGAAAATGGAAAATCGGTTTCCATGAAAAACGGAAACAGCTATACTGCCTTTGGCGATAAAATGAGCCAATGTTAACTTCAGGATTTGAGGAGCCAGGCGGGCTCTGTCAGGGGAGAATGATGTCTACTATCAACGATGTATCGCGTTTGGCTGGCGTGTCGAAAGCCACGGTGTCGCGCGTGTTGAGCGGATCGCGTGGGGTAAAGGAAGCCAGCCGTCTTGCCGTACTGAAAGCGGTGGATGAGCTAAATTACCGCCCGAATGTGATTGCCCAGTCGCTGCTAAGCCAGACCACGGGCTGTATCGGCGTGATATGCGCCCAGGACAACATCAACCAGACGACGGGCTATCTTTATGCGCTGGAAAAGCATCTGAGCCAGCACCAGAAACATCTGCTGCTTCGTTTTGCCAATACCAAAGCGGAAGTGCTGAGCGCACTCGACGAGCTGAGCTGCGGTTTGTGTGACGATGTGCTGATCATTGGCGCGCGTTTTCCACTGAACATTAACCAGGAGAACGTCATTCTGGTGGACTGTCTGGAAGTGGGGGACGACGTTAACAGCATCCAGTTCGATCACGCTTTCGCGACCGAAACCGCCTGTAACTATCTCATCAGCCAGAATCGCCGACAGATTGCGTTGATTCATCCTCACGGGATGGGTTTTTCCGATCAGGTTTTACTGGGCTATAAACTTGCACTGGAGAAAAACTTCCTGCCGTTTAACCGTAACCTGGTCTTTATGGACGCGACGTCGTCTTCCGTGGCCCTGCAGGAGCTGCTGAATAACGCCTCGACGCTCAACTTTAACGCGCTGTTGGTGGCGGACGAACAGCAGGCGCAGCGAGTTATTCCGCAACTGCAGGCGTTCAATAAGTCCGTTCCGGAAGACATTATGGTTTTCAGCCTGGCGGGATCGCTGCATCTGCCGGGTATTCCCACCATTCCGGCAATTGAATATTCTATGGACGCCATGGCGGCGCGTATTGTCGGTTGGCTCAATGAAAAAACGCAGAATATGCTGGGATCGTATACCCTGCGCGGCGACCTCATTATTCCGGACGTGCGTCAGCGATAATTATGATGACCGGGCGTGGGGCTGCGGCTTCACGCTTACATATCCGGGCATTCAACCTTACCTAACGCTTCCCAATAGTTGTTCTGGTTATTTCTCTCCATCGCCACAATCGCTTCGCGAATATGCAACTGATTCCCTTCTGTAGACATAATGGTTTTTTCCCATGCGTCGTCAGAAGGCGATCCCTTCGGCGAGCAGAGCTTACGTAGATCCTTCAGAATGGTATTTTTCTCGTGTACTGACTGGAGCGCGCCATAAGGCGAGTCGGCCCGGGCGAATCCCGATAGGGTAAAAAGTACGGCAACCATCGTCATAACGGCGAGTTTCATGATAATAATCCTTTTGTCGATGCACATCTCATTAAGAATAAGTGTAGACGGTAGGCGGCTCACTCGGCATTCCGTGTGAATGCTGAAAATAAAGTAAGCCAGAAGCGGTATGTTTCAGGAGGATAATATGCAGATACAGGTTACAGAGACGGTTACCGAAGACGATCAGAACGCACTGCTCACCGGGTTACGCGCTTATAATCTTCAGTTCCTGAAAACGACCCATTTTGGCAATCTGGCGGTGTACTGGCGCAATGATCGCGAGATTATCAAAGGGGGGCTGATTGGCGAAATCAAAGGCGAGTGGCTGTGTATAAAATACCTGTGGATGGATGAATCGTTGCGCAGGGGCGGCTACGGCAGACAGCTGATGCAGGCAGCGGAAAAGGCAGCGCAGGAGCGAGGCTGCCGTCACGCGCTGGTGGATACCATGAGTTTTCAGGCGCTGCCGTTTTATCAGAAGAACGGATATCAGCTAAAAATGACTCTCGATAATTTCCCGGAAGAAGGCGCGTCGAGACATTATTTAACGAAGACATTTTGATGACCGGTGAGTGAGCCTCTGGAACGTCTTTCACTTTCTTACGCAGCAGAATCGTGTATGTTCTGAACAATCAGTTAATGCTTAAGCGGTAGAGAGATGAGAAGGATTGAGATCGTTCTGGGTGAGCTTGAAAGGTTGACGCGTGGGCTGGAAACGGCGGATTTGGCACAGGAAACGGCGTTTACCGCAGAAGCGATCGGCTTTAACCTCGGGCTGGCGCGCAATTCGGTCAGTAAAGATCTCAATCAATTGTGGAACGATGGCCTGGTCATCAAAAGTCGGGGAAGACCGGTATTTTTCCTGCATTGCCAGGCGCTGGAAACGCTTTTAGGTCGTAAGCTGACGGATGCCGAGCGTGAAGTACGCTCGGTTGCCGAACTGCTGCCGCAGCAGGAAATGGCATCCGTCGACGATCCGTTTACCGGCCTGATTGGCTACGATCGCAGCCTGCGCGATGCGGTGGAAAAGGGTCGCGCCGCAGTGCTTTATCCCCATGGTCTGCACGTACTGCTGACCGGTCCTTCTGGCGTCGGTAAGACGTTCTTTGCCGAGCTGATGCATCGCTTTGCCTGTGAACATACCGCAGGTTCCCCGCCGCCCCTGGTCTATTTTAACTGTGCGGAGTATGCCCATAACCCGGAGCTGCTTTCGTCGCATCTTTTTGGTCATCGGCAGGGAGCGTTTACCGGTGCGAACGAAAACAAGCCCGGCCTGGTCGAGCAGGCTGACGGCGGCTATTTGCTGCTCGACGAGGTCCATCGTCTGCCCTACGAAGGGCAGGAAAAATTATTTTCCCTTCTCGATAAAGGCGAATATCGCCCGTTAGGTTCCAGCGCCGCGGCAAGGCCGATTTCGGTACGGCTGATTTGCGCCACCACGGAAGCGGTCAACTCTTCACTGCTGCGGACTTTCCAGCGACGTATCCAGGTGACAATTGACCTGCCCGGTATTCGCCAACGTTCTGTTGAGGAACAGGTGGGGCTGATAGTCGGGTTCTTGCAGCGCGAAAGCCGTAAAATCGAGCGTACGGTGAGCATCGATAAATCGCTGCTGCTGTGGCTGCTGAACAAGCCGCTGGAAGGAAATATCGGCCAGCTTAAAAGCGATATTCAGTTTCTCTGCGCGCAGGCGTGGGCGGCAGGCATGACGGAGCACAACGAGACGCTACAGCTCGACAAACGGCTGGCGGAGATGCCGTTTCAGGCTTCGGTGGAGCAACGTTTGCTGGTCGATGCGTTGTTCAACGGTCAGGAGCGCCTGAGCATTGATGCCCGCACGCTGCCAGCGCTGAAAACTTCGCTTGCTACGGGGGCGGAGATTGAAGAGAGCGATCTGTTTTACAGCTTTTTGACTCGCGAATACGTCAATTTGCGCAACAGTAACGTGCCGCCAGCGGAAACGCTGGCGATACTGAAAAATAAACTCAGTTCTATTTTTGAGTACGGCCTTTACAGCCGCGACAGTATTGCGCCCCCCCCGCGCTATGGTAGCCAGATTGAAGAACGCGTCACGCTGCTGATTGCTTGCGTGGAGCAGGTACTGGGCTTTTCCCTGCCGCAAAATCTGGTAAATCCTCTGCGAAAACACTTTCTGGCGCTGATTGGCTATGTGCAACGGGGCCTGATTCCACAGCTTTACTCCTCCAGCCTGATCCTCGATCGCTGTAAAGATGAATATGACAACGCCACGCTGTTATGCCGAAAAATCAACGAATTGTTGCATATTCAGTGCCCGGCGACGGAAGTGGTCTGGCTGTGCCTGTTTCTGAAAGAGTGTCGTCACTACCGCCAGCGCATAGACGCCAGTCCGGAGTGCGGGGTGATTCTGGTCGCCCACGGCGCGACGACGGCGACCAGCCAGGCGCAGTATGTGAATCGCGTGCTGGAGCGGGAATTGTTCTGCGCTATCGATATGCCGTTTGAACAGTCGGTACATGACACGCTGGAAACCCTTATCCAGATGATTCAGGCGCATCGCTGGCAACGGCTGATCCTGATGGTGGATATTGGTTCACTGGTCCATTTTGGCAGCACCATCAGTAAGTTATTTCAGATCGACGTGTTGTTGGTACCCAATATTACCCTCACCAGTCTGCTGGAAGTGGGGCTGGATTTAAGTTATGAAACCAGCGACTTGCCGCAGCTGGCGGCGTTAATACAGAGCAAAAGCATACCCTGCCAGCTCTGTACGCCTCAGCAGGAAAACAGCGGGAAAGTCTTGGTTATCTCCTGCATTACCGGCATGGGCACGGCAGAAAAAATTAAAAAGGTGCTGGAGGAGAGTTTTGGCGAACTGATGTCGCAGGATACGCGAATGGTCATCCTGGATTACAACGAAGTGCGCAGCCTTGAGCGCGTCCAGCAGGCGCTAAACGCCAGCGAACGCCTGGCGGGGATTGTCGGTACCTTCCAGCCGGGGCTGCCGGATATTCCGTTTATCTCGCTGGAAGAACTGTTTTCTGAACAGGGTCCGGAACTGGTACTGAGCCTGCTGACGCCAGATCTATCCAGTGCGGAACGCCGCCTGGAAATGGAGCGCAGTGCGATGCGTTTTATCAGCGCCCTGACGATGGAAAGCATTATTAATCATATTTCAGTGCTTAACCCGCAGCGCATTTTGAAAGAGATGGAAGGCGTGCTCAACCATCTAACCAGCGCGCTTTCGCTGAAGCCAAGCCGCCAGGTGACACTACGCTTTCTGATCCACTGCTGCTGCATGGTTGAGCGTATCGTGATTAACCGCAAACCGTTACAGATGGCGCTGGAAAACAAGCCGGAACTCGATGCCCGCGCGTTTAGTGTCATCAAATCCGCTTTTTTGCCCATCGAAGAAGCCTATGCGATTCGGTTGTCGGACGCGGAATATTTTTATATTTACGAACTTCTCTATAGCTGATCCCTTAGCTGGCGCGGCCCGTCGCTTCGCCAGTTCACCTGTCTTCCCTGCGTGACACAAACTCTGGCACAGCTCTTGCTCTTATTACTGACGTAAACGTAATGAAGCCAGGAGGCCATTTTGACTACCACTCAACCGTTGCCCCACATCTTGCTGCTGACCCATGGCGGCTGGGGACAACAGCTTTGCAACAGCCTGCGCATGGTGATGGGCGAAATTAACGGCGTAACGGAAATTGCGCTGATGCCTGTCGATACGCTGGGTGAGTTTTATCAGCGCGTCGAAGCCGTTGTCCAAACCCTGCCGGAAGGCTCGCTCATCCTGACCGACTTTATTGGCGGCACGACGTCCAACGTGGCGGCGCGGTTGAGCGCTGACTATCCGGTGGCGGTGATTTCCGGCTTAAACGCATCGCTGCTGCTGGAGGCGCTGGACCGTCGTGAACATGGCGCGCTCACCGCCTGCGTGACCGATCTGGTTGAAGCCGGGCGCAGCAGTTGCCTGGACGTTGTCGCTCACGTTCGTCAATTACAACACGCAAAAGAGGGATAAAACGATGGCAAAGGTCGTGTTATGTCGTATCGACAGTCGTCTGATTCACGGGCAGGTCGTCACCAAGTGGGTCGGACAATCGCAGGCTAACCGTATCGTCGTCGTCAGCGACGAACTGGACGCCGATCCGTTTATGAAAAATATCTACCTGATGGCCGCGCCGCCGAACATCAAAGTGGACTGCTACGGCAACCAGAGCTTTGCCGCCGCGTGGAAGGAGAATCAGCTTGGCGACGGCAGCGTACTGGTGCTGTTTCCGTCCCTTGCCGCCGTGCAGGACGCCGTTCAACTGGGCTTTGGCGTCAGCACCCTTCAGGTGGGCGGTTTAGGCGGTGGGCCCAACCGTAAGGCGGTTTTTCAGAACATCACACTGGATGAAAAAGACGTTGGCATTCTTAACGACCTGAAAAATCGCGGTATTCAGGTGTACTTCCAGACTATCCCGGAAGATAAGCCACAGTCTCTGGACGATATCCTGAAAAAATTCTAACCCTCTGATAATGGGATAACACTATGGATACCTTACTTTTTGCAAGCCTGATGGGGTTGTATTACTGGTTTGCCCGTTTACGCCTTGGCTACACCTTCTCGGCCATGCTGTTACAGCCTGTGGTCATCGCGGTCTTTGTCGGTCTGCTGCTCGGCAATATGCAGACGGCGATGATCATTGGCGCCGGTATGCAGTTGGTTTATCTCGGCGTGACCTCTACCCCTGGCGGCAATGTGCCGTCCGATCCGGCGCTGGCGGCCTGTATTTCCATTCCGATTGCGGTTAAGGCCGGGATGGACCCGAATCTGGCCATCGCGCTGGCGATACCGTTTGGCGTTATCGGCGTGTTCCTCGACCAGTTGCGCCGTACGCTGAATGCCGCCTGGGTACATATGGCTGACAAACACGCGGAAACGGCGAACATGGCCGGCATAATGCGCTGCGCCTTCCTCTACCCGGCGTTACTCGGGCTGGTACTGCGTTTTCCGGTGGTATTCGCCGCCAACTACTTTGGCCAGAACGTGGTGGAAAGTTTCCTCAAGCTGATGCCGCACTGGTTGACCCACTCCTTTGAAATCATGGGCGGGATCCTGCCGGCGCTGGGCTTCGCCATCACCATTATGGTGATCGGTAAAAAGAGCCTGCTGCCGTGGTTTATCGGAGGATTCTTCGCGGTGCTGTATCTCAAGGTCGACATCATGGCAATGGCCATCTTCGGCACCTGTGTGGCCTTCCTGATTAAAGGCCTGGCGAAAAATGAAGGAGCAGCATGATGAGCAGCGACGTAATGCAACATGAACTGGTTGAGCGTGCGCGGGAAAGCGGGGCGCTGACCAAAGCGGATATCACCAAAGCGTGGTTTATCTACTGGCTGGGCGCGGAAGTGTCTAACTCGTATGAACGTTTACAAAGCCTGATTTTCTGCGCCTCCATGACGCCGATCATCAAAAAACTCTACCCGCAAAAAGAGGAGCAGGTGGAAGCGCTCAAGCGTCACCTGAACTTTTTTAACTCGGAGCAGACGTTTGGCGCGGTTATCCAGGGGATCGCTATCGCCATGGAGGAACAGAAAACGCGCGGCGAACCGATCAGCGACGCATCAATTACTGGCATCAAAACCGGTCTGATGGGGCCGCTGGCCGGGATGGGGGACTCTATCGTCTGGGCGGCGGTGATGCCGCTGTTGATTGCGATTTTTATCCCATTCGCGGCAAATGGCAGCGCATTCGGCGGTATTGCCCCGCTGATCCTCTATCCGGCGATCACCCTGGCGATAAGCTATGGACTGATCCACAAGGGTTACACGCTCGGTCGCGACTCCATCGTAGGGCTGTTACAAGGGGGGCGAATCAAGGAACTGATCTACGGCGCCAACGTGCTGGGGCTGATCATGATGGGGGCGCTGTCGGCGAGCTACGTCAAAATTACCACGCCGTTGAAGATCAGTGCGCTGAAAGGGTCTGAAGTGGTGGTTCAGCAGATCCTTGACTCCATTGCGCCGGGCCTGCTGCCGCTGGCGGCGGTATTTGCCATCTATATCTTCCTGGTGAAAAAAGGGCCGCGTTACACCACCATTTTGCTGTCCATTGTCGCGCTTAGCGTGGTGTGTTCGCTTCTGGGAGTGTTGTAAGCCATGACGCAAAATATCTATCAACAGCTCGGGCTTAAGCAGGTGATTAACGCCTGCGGCAAGATGACCATTCTTGGCGTCTCCAGCGTCGCGCCGGAGGTGATGCAGGCCACGGCACGGGCGGCCTCATCTTTTGTAGAGATTGACCGGCTGGTGGAGAGAACCGGCGAGCGGGTTTCGCGCTATACCGGCGCGGAAGACAGTTACATCACTTCCTGCGCGTCGGCAGGGATTGCGATTGCCGTCGCTGCCGCCATTACGCGCGGCGACCCGCATCGCGTGGCGTTGATGCCAGACAGTACGGGAATGGCGAATGAAGTGGTGATGTTGCGCGGGCACAACGTTGATTATGGCGCGCCAATCGGTACTGCGATCCGTCTGGGCGGCGGACGCGTGGTGGAAGTGGGAGCGAGTAATCTCGCCGCCCGCTGGCAGTTGGAGAGCGCGATTACCGACGCCACAGCGGCGCTGCTGTGCGTGAAGTCTCACCATTGCGTACAGAAGGGCATGCTGGAGATAGAAGATTTCGTGCAGGTGGCAAGCATTCATAACCTGCCGCTGATTGTGGATGCCGCGGCCGAAGAAGATCTCCACTCCTGGGTGGCGAGTGGCGCAGATATGGTGATCTACAGCGGCGCGAAAGCGTTCAATGCGCCAACGTCAGGGTTTATTACCGGCAAACAGCGGTGGATTAGCGCCTGTAAGGCGCAGCATCACGGGATCGCGCGGGCGATGAAGATTGGCAAGGAGAACATGGTCGGCCTGGTAACCGCTCTGGCGCATTATCACCAGGGGCAAGCCGTGGTTAGCGCAGAACAGCTGCAACCGGTGGCAGAGGCGATTTCAGCGATCCGCGGATTTCATGCCGATATCGAACAGGACGAGGCTGGACGTGCGATCTGGCGCATTCGCGTCAGGGTCAATGCCGGGGAACTGGGGTTGAGCGCCCGTGAAGTTGAGGCGCAACTGCGCGGCGGCGAGATAGCTATTTATGCCCGCCGCTACAACCTCCATCAGGGCGTTTTTAGCCTCGACCCACGTACGGTCGCCGAGGGGGAGATGGCGCTGATTGTCGCGCGGCTTAAGGAGATTGCAGAACATGCAGCAGATTAATTTTTATCGTCAGCGTGTGGCGATTAACGTGCTGGCGAAAGACATCGCCAATGCCCGGGAAATCTATGACGCCGCAGAGGGACACGCGGTGATTGGCATTCTCTCCGCGCAGTTTTCGTCGGTAGACGAAGGCGTACAGGAGGTGAAACGCTGGATGGACGAAGTACCGTCCATCTCGGTTGGGTTGGGGGCGGGCGATCCGGCGCAGTATTACAAGGCGGCGATGATTGCCGCCCAGGTGCGCCCGGCGCACGTCAATCAGACCTTTACCGGCAGCGGTTTTGCGGCGGGGGCGCTGGCGGCGACGGGGGGTGAGCTGACGCATATCAATGCGCTGGTCAGCCCGACGGGGACGCCTGGCGAAGTGCTGATCTCCACTGGCGTCAGCAGCAGCCAGGGAACACCGGCGCGTGTTTCCTGCGATGCCGCCGTGCGAATGATGCAGGATATGGGCGCGCACGCGGCGAAGTTTTTCCCAATGGGCGGCGAGACGTCGCTGCCGGAGCTATATGTGCTGGCGACCACCGCGGCACGTAACGGCATGACGCTGATTGAACCGACTGGCGGTATCGATCTGGCTAATTTCGGCGTGATTCTGCAAACCTGCATGGAAGCGGGCATGCCTCGCGTGATGCCGCATGTGTACAGTTCAATTATCGACCCGCAAACCGGCAATACACGTCCTGAAGATATCGTCAGGTTAATGGAAATTGTCAAAGCATTGGTCTGAACCGGAGGGTGTTGCGTGCGAGTCGCGCAGCGCCATTTGCTTTAACATTGAATTCCGCTTTATGCCTTTTTCTTCTTATTGATACCGATAATCCGCGTCATTTGCAGATTATGGAACTGGAAGGCGCGCAGTTACCGCGCGTGCTCGACGACCCGAAAGTTGATGTGGCGATCATCAGCACCACATATATCCAGCAAACCGGGCTTTCACCGGTGCATGACAGCGTTTTTATCGAAGATAAAAATTCGCCTCACGTGAATATCCTGGTGGCGCGGGAAGATAACAAAGACGCGGAAAACGTGAAGGTATTTTTGCAGTCTTATCAGTCGCCGGAAGTGGTAAAGGCGGCAGAAAAAATCTTTAACGGTGGCGCGGTGCCGGGCTGGTGACAAAGACCAACGCCGCGCCGGAGGTATTACGCCGCCCTGGCGCGGCGGCGGGAGTCCATTGAAATCAAAACGACTGACGAGAGGATCAGTAGCGTGCCAAGCCAGTCCGGCAAGGTAAACGTAATGCCTAACAGCAGTAGCGACAGTAGCGCGCTGCTCAGTGGCTCCGCGCAGCTTAAAATGCTCGCTTTCGGCCCGCCTATCATCTGCGCGCCTTTCAGGTACAGGCTAAAGGTTAATGACGTACCCACCACCACCAGATAGAAAAACGCCAGAATCAGGCTACCATTCACCACAAAATTGGTCCCTTCCCCGGCATAAAACGGCAGCAGACACAGACCACCAATTAACATACTCCAGCCAACGATCGGTAATGTGCCGTAACGGGCAATCAGCGTGGAAGGGTAGGTAGTGTAAAATGCCGCAGCAAACGCTGAGGCAATTCCCCAGAACAGCGCGGCGGGAGAAATCGACAGCGACGTAGGATTACCGTGGGTCACCAACAAAAAGGTGCCCACCAGAGACGTCAGGATCGCGGTCAATACCAGTACGCCGGGACGCGCCTTACGCACCAGCGCAAACCACGCGACGATGATGGTGGGGGACAGAAACTGCAATACCGTGGCGGTCGCGGCGTTTGATTTTTCAATGGTCAGCAGGAAGGTAAGCTGTACGGTAAGCGCGCCTAAAATGGAAAACAGCAGCAGACTCAGGGCATCCTGACGATTTTTGAAGGCCGAAAAGATTTTGTCGCCATGAACGAATGACAGCATCAGCAAAATCATCCCGGCGAAGATCAAACGCGTCATGGTCAGAAACGGCGAAGACATCTGGCTCTGCTCCATAATGTACTGCGCGCAGACGCCGGAACTTCCCCACAATACGGCGGCAACCAGGACGTTGAACATCCCTTTTCTGGTGGAACCCATATTTTCCTCAGTATTGATTTTTGGCGTGGTTTTACCGTCATGATAGCAGATTAGGCAGGCGGTTTATCATCCACAGAACAGGGGGATTTCCTCTCGACGTAACAATAAAAAACCAGGAATGAGGGAGATTGCACCTTTTTTCGCCGCGTTCTATTGTGATGATGTATCAACACCTGGAAGGAACACATCATGGGTAAGCGTCGTGGTTTAACGGCTGTGCTGGCCACTCTGGTTTCTCTCTCCCTGTTTGCTGCCCCTGTTATGGCAAACCCGGGAAATGGGAACGGTAATGGCGGCGGCCATGGTAATAGCAGTGGTAATCATGGAAATAAAGGCAACCAGGGAAATCAGGGGAATAAAGACCACAAAGGAAATTCCGGCGATAAAAAGAACGTCTCATCCGACAAACGTAAAAATTACGGTAAACCCGATCATGTTGACTCCGACATCAGTTTTGCGACAGCGCGTCATCTGGCCGTGAACTACGGTCTGACGGGTTACGACGCCTTACCGCCGGGGATCGCGAAGAACCTGGCGCGCGGTAAACCGCTTCCTCCAGGCATCGCCAAAAAAGCCGTACCGGCCTCAATGCTTGGCGAACTGCCTTACTATCCGGGGTATGAATGGCGAATCGTTGGCGACGACCTGGTGCTGATTGCGCTCAGTACTGCCGTGGTCACGGCGATTATTAACGGGGTATTTGATTAAGCCTCTATACAACGTAACAAAAAGCCGGGAGATTCCCGGCTTTTTTATATCCGGAATTCGCCGTTTTCATTCTAATGAATAAACTCTTTTCCGTAGCACGGACAATGGGGACGGGGCCGCGTAATGATTTAATGCACGAGAATTAATAAGCAATAACGAAGGATATTTTGGCGGAGATCACAGGAGTCGCATTTGGTGGTTAATCATGTTGAATTTATTGATTATTTTCATATGCGCTTTACTGACATGCCCCCGATTATGCCCCCACATGTTTTTCCTTAATGATCAGCTGGCTGATTTATGAGCGTTTCAAGCCAAGGTTGAACTGTGCCCGATGAACATCCAAAGATGTTATCCAGTGTTCTTGATCCTGCCAGGAGAAACCCTTCTGGTCAATGCGCACAAGATCGAATCGTTCCACAAGGAAATTAACAGCATCAGTAAGATTCACTCCCGCCTCTATATGTTCCTGAATCGTCGTATCGTTACTGAACGGTGTATCGTTGATCGTGAGGCCGTAATGATGCTCTAAAATATACGTTAATAGTTTTTGCCAAACTTGGACAGGAGACAGGCGTGACGAAACCGTCACCGTTGCCGGTACAGTTGAAATATGCATGTGTTGAGTCCCTGATAAAAGAAGAGGAAGGTGTTATCTGGTTAGAGCTGACTGGGGATATATGGCAATGTAAACGTAGCCATGAGAGCCGAGAGTGTCAGCTTCACAAGTAAGTCCGTTGTGATGCCTTGTGACGCAGTGCTGGCTGCGAGGATCAAGCTCGCCAGTCGTGAGCATCCGCTCAAGCTGTTTCATCATCAGTGGAAATGCCTGGTCCAGACGCAAAGCTTCATCGTCACTGAATGAGCCATCAAACCCAGCCCGATCAGTCAGAAAGTAGAGACGGTTGCCTTCCTGTACCAGGCGAGCGCCGAAGCACGGCTTGATATTACGTTTTAATCCCCACTGAAGGCAGGATGCGTTCTCCGTTGATGAGCCGGATAAGGTGGTCGATTGCATTAACATATTCCTTAATGACTGAGAGAAGTGATTAATTCATCGTCACGCTGCGAAGGATGGCATATGGGCCTGCCCGGTCCTGACGACGCTCAACAAAAACAGCGAGTACACCGCCGATGTCCTGAACTTCACGTCCGTAGTAATGGCAGACACTGCCATGCCACTGGTAATGACCTGTACAGAAGGCAGATAACCGGGATTCGGGATGCTGACGATAAATATGCATCGCCTGGCGCTTACTGATGATTTTCATTCTGCACCTCACAACCAACCACATTCAGCAAAAGACACCACTTCGTTCCCAACAACCAAATGATCCAGCACTCGCACTTCTACCAGTGCTAACGCTTTCATTATTCGCTGGGTGATGTGTTTATCCTGCTGACTGATTTCTGTCGTACCGGACGGATGGTTATGCGCCAGAATTACTGCAGCGGCGTTGTGCTTCAGGGCCGACTTCACAACTTCGCGTGGATGTACTTCGGTATGGCTGAGCGTGCCGGTAAACAGCGTTTCTCGCCCCAAAAGGCAGTGCTGGTTATCGAGATACATCACGATAAATACTTCCCGCTCCTGATGAGCCATCTGTAGCTGAAGCCAGGTCTTGGTGAAGCTGGTGGAGGTAAAAGACTCACTCGGTTGACGCTGATATTTTTCCAGCAGTCGTAACGCCCGACGAATAACGCGCTGCTCATTTGGCAGGAATATTGGGGATAAATTGAGTGCCGACATAATTGCTCCTTAAAACAAAATGCCCCGCTTGCTTAGTGGCAGGGCATGAAGAGATGGATGGTAAAAAGGTTCATGAAGCAAGCTGCAGCATATTCTCGGCCATCACCCAAAGTGCGCGGTTCAGCTTCACATCCCCGTCGATGCCTTTAACGGCACGTGTATGGGAGCGTTGACCTTTGGTCGTTCGCCCCGACAGACCGCCTTTAATCAGGTTTTCCTGAATACGCTGGTAAGTGGTCCAGAGATCATTGCTTTCGTCCTGCCAGCGGCGTGGGGAAAGTATCTGCGATTCTGTCACCGGCTGATGCTCTTCACCAAAGCGATAGGTTAATGCCGCTTTAGCCATTGCCTGCTGAGCGGGAGGCGGCAACAAAAGCGACTGCATGGCATCGCGCTTCTCTTCTACGCGGTCAAATATCCCCAGTACTTCGTATGCTCCTTCGATTACTTTCTCTACTACGTTGCCTTTATGTGGCACACGAACTTCACCAAAACTCTCACCGCAAATCAGCCCATTCTGGCAAACCGATCTGAATAACCCCGGTAACATCTGATATGAGCTAGAGCCGTCGTGGCTGTTTAGTAGAATAATTTCTGGAACCTGTTTGCCAGTAATCTGACCTTCACGACGCAGGCGCAGCATGTGCTTCGTATGCTCTCGTTTGCTCTGGTCTCGAACTCGGGTCTGGCAGGCAAAGAATGGCTGGAAGCCTTCACGTTGTAGGTTATCGAGCAGGGAAATAGTTGGGATATAGGTGTACCTGTCACTTCGGGATTCATGTTTGTCTTCGCTGAAGACACTCGGCACATAGTGCGCCAGTTCGTCACGGGTTAGCGGGCGGTCGCGGCGAACAAGATTGACTGAGCCGAAGCGGCTGGCTAAACGGGTCATAGAAACTCCTGTAGAAAATGGACATAAAAAAGGCCACCCCGAAGGATGGCCCTGTCTGTTATTGATTAGTCTGATTAGGTCGCTGGTGGTAACGTGGGCTCCAGGGCAGGCGGCACCATTTCTGCTGAGCCGTGCCTTTCGGCCCGGTAGAGCTGGAGCTGCGCCAGTAACGGGGCTTTCCGTGACTGGAGATAATCCAGACACCATTCCCTTCTAACAACCAGTCTGACCGGCACAGGCAGAAGCTCATAAGCCTTACTGAACATCGACTCGATAAACACATCGTCACTGAGTTTATCCTCGGCAATGGTCAGCAAACCGCTGATAACGATATTGTCGAGCAATCGCTTATATCGGGTAGTACGGGATTCTGGCCCTTCTGTAATTTGCTCACTGACATTTTCTTCTACCTGCTCATCCTTGTTATCAGTGGGGGAGATATTTCCCCGCAGATTTAATTTCTCTTTCAGTCCCTTGAGTTTTCCTTGGGTATTTTCAGACATATTGCTTTTTTCCTCTGAGCTTGCAGCAAGGGAGATCAGGCAAGTGTGGCGAGTTTTTTGATGATGCGTATCAGACTCATTGTGGTGAGGCTGGCACCCAGTGCTTTAACCGCAACAGAATTGCTGCGCATCAATGTCACACCGGCAACACTCAAAACAAGTTGCCAGGTACAGTCCACGGTTGGTAGCGTTTCCTGATGTAATGTTTTTCCCACTGAACCTCCGTTAGCTGAATAACGGTTAAAAATTTATCTCACTGATAATGTTATTTATAACCATTGGGAATCCACTGGCCTTGCTTACGGATATCAGTAATGATGTCTCCCTGGTCGACCGAAATTGTGCGCCAGCCCGGCTCTTTACTGGAGGCATTACCGTAGGTGTACCCTACTGTCATAGTGAGAGCTTCACCCGTTGTGGTGGTTAAGTCAGCTTCATATGCCGCTTCGGTATTTTGTTTGCGGATGAAACGCACGGTATTAATGGCACGACAACGCAGACTACTTTTGGCATGTTCAAATGAGTTATCCGCCATCTGGCAACCTTCAGATTTAATTTCATCCGTCAGGCTTGTCGAAGCATTAAAGTTTTTAGGAGCAGGTACGAAATTCGCCATATCGCTGCGCATGGTTGGCGGATCTGTCTGAAGCACAAGATAAACAGGACAATCTGATTTTCCGACTTCACAGGCTTTTGCCACATAATCACGTACCAGCCAGCCTTTATTGCCGAAATACTCAGCACCACTCTCGTCTTTACATTGTGACCACGTGGCTTTTTGTCCCATCATCACGCCGTCTACCAGGACGCAGGTGACAGCTTTTACAGGCTTCCCGTCCCAGCGAACAGCGTCAAAGGGTTGAATGCCGGTGTGATTCACATCAAGCGTATAAGCCTGCGGGTTCTTCGCTATCCGGTCATTTGCCTGTTTCAGTTGATTACTGCCTTCCTGAGTCAGAAAGAAGGTATAGCGTCCGGGATGTATGTCGCCGTGAATTGTCATTGCAGACGAGACCAATGGAATAAACAGTGCTGCAGAGCTGAGAGATAAAACAACGAGTTTACGCATAAGGTTTCCTTTCAGTTTATTAGTGATTAATACAGTCCTGCCATGTGGTATCAGCCAGTGCTTCATTCAGCCCTTTGGCGCTGAATTTTTTAGAGATAGCGACATTCATTGAGGTCATTTTTATTACGTCTTTTTCACTTGTCGCTTTTAGCGCAGTAAAGGTCGTTTCATCCAGAGGATGGTTTGTACCATTGATACTGACTCCAGGATCAGAAAGCCCTGTTTGTGACGAGACGCGGTAATCCTCCGCAGGTACGCTGTAAGCAGCAGCCAGCTTTCCGCTTGTGCAGGTCAGTGTGAGCACTTCGCCTGAAGCATTTTGAGTATTGAGTTCAAACTCCATGGCACTGATGTTCCCGTACCAGTCACCCCATTGCTGGTCAGCCTGTACGGCGCTGGCACTGTGGCTAAGCAGCAGTAATCCAGCCAGAGTTGCATAATAGTTTCTGAGCATTTTGGTTTCCTTTCCTGATGATTTAGATACAAAAAAGCCCGCTTCCGTGTTAAGGGGAGCAGGCTGATCGTATTGATAAAATGAGCTAGCAGATAATCGTTAATACAGATCAGTTTCAGAAAATTGATCGTTTGAATCTATCATTAAAACGATCGATACACCATTATCAATAGTCATTGGCTATCATGATTTAAGTATCGATCGGTACAACAGATCAATGTACAGAAGCCACACCAGTAATACATACCGGCGCGGCTTCATGGGGGTAATATAGGTGTGAAAATATGTGGAGTACTTTCAAGGCACTTTTATGGGGTAATTTATCCTGAGTAATAAGATCGCCAATTCCCCACTAGTTAATTTATTAGCTGTAGTTTGTTACTGATTCTTTTTATTTTTTCTTTTACGGGTAAGGTATGTATCCCTGGCACGCTTAAACTGCTGATACAGTTCTGGTTCGATGTAAGTTCCTCCAACATAGAAAATCCAGACTGCATGGATAGCTAAATATGTTTCTTTTGGTGTCGATGGCTGAATGATCTCAAATGCATCATGCCAGCCAATTTTGTTAAAACTGGAAAGTAGACCGCCATCTTCCGGGGAAAGGTCTATGGTTCTGTAACTAACCTTTTTTGTGCCACTTTCATGCCCTGAATTCTTATCACTAGCGGCGTCATTGCCGGTTGATTTATCGTAATCTTCCTGTGAAGTACTTTCTGACATATTCTGATTGCAGATATCATCTTTGTTGTCAGCAGTGCATACTGAGTGGATATTATATTCACCAGATAATGCAACACTCTTCTCCGGGGTGTCTGTGCTTTGGTCGTAAATACGCATTCTCCTGGACGGTTTGTTTTTCATATATTCCCAGGCCCACTGGCATAACTCTGTATTGTCCATGGGAATGCTTAACTTACGTTTTGCTTTAAATTTATTATCCCATTGGGATCTTATGTTTTTTATAAATGATAATTTATCAATGAAGTATGCTGGGACTAAATCCATAAAATACAGAATGGAGTTATAACGTTCTTTATGGGATGTGGGATGTGTATGCAGCGATTTTATTTCTGAAAGAAATGATTCTAACGCAATCGCATACTGAGTATTTGGGTTGAAATTATCAGAAACGGATAGATCAGTCAGGGAATGGACATGACTAAATTTTTGTGGTGCAACCTCCTTTTGGATATTTATCATTTCAGAAGATAGTAGAGGATAATATTTTTTAATGCTTAACCACACAAAATAGCAGGCATGCTCATTTTTCCTGAACCATTCAAACTCTGACTCCGGAAGAAGTGAGTCAAGAAACAACTCTATTTTTCTTTCATAATAAAGTATGGCATCAAGGACACCTGAATAATAATCGCTGACAATTTCAGATAATAGTAAAGGGGCATCCCGTATATTCATTCGATAAATTGAATTTATTCTTTTCATGTTTTTTAGAGGTGAGGAACGGTAATGATCGACCATAGGTTTATTTTCCATTACAAACCAATAAAAAACGGATAGTTCTCTTTTTGTTTTTATTTTTAGCCGGTAATCCTCATTCTTACCTTTGCTTAAACTCATCTTTTACCTCTTCGAATGGCGGACTCAATTTACAGCATATCCATTATTTTTATACTGATAATAGATGTAGTGTATTACGTAGTCAACAAGTGGATTTTTCATAGTTTTTTTGTAGTGTTTTTTTTGATAGAAAGTCCAGTATTACTGACAAATTACACAGAAAGTAGCTTTTTTTAGACAGGTATGTAAGGAGAGTTTCCTTATCGCCATAGTGAAAGGCCATAACCTGTCCCAGCATGCCTTCAGTAATGACTCTTCAACCACGATGGAGACTCTCCTTAGAAATGTAAAACCATACATACATGACCTATCCATTTGAAAGGATGCCGCCCGGCGTCCTCATGATAAATTCTTTTGGAGAAGTCATGAAAGAGATTGATCTTTATAAAGACCGATTCGTTGATATGGTTTTCATTACCGAGCTGACCAGTCTGTCTGATAAGTGGTTTTATAAAATGGCACAGCAAGGAAAGTTTCCAAAACCTGTAAAATTTGGCCGCAGTTCCCGCTGGATAGAGCGTGAAGTAAAAGAGTGGTTGGAAGCTCGTGTTAATGAGCCGAGAACATAAAAGACTGCTAAAGATGGTGATGGTGAGGGTTACTAACTTTACACCATGTTTATATACTCTCACGCCTTATGCCGTGTGAGTTTAATGTGGTTTATAAAGTCGGTTTATTTATTATTGTATTCAATGCATTATCAATTATTCTTTAATGCACTCAATCACAAGTCAATATCACTTCATATAAACACGTTTTATCACACTCATTATAGCGTCATACACTTACACTCTGTTATCACACATACTCTACCTCTGATGTCACTATTCATACTGAATATCAGACAAAGACACTCATCCAATAACCACACAAATACATTGCCAGTCAGTCATTCCTGACTGGCTTCAGAGAAACACATCATGGACTTACCTGAATCATTCCTTTTATCTCATACTGAATATCACATTGAAAATAACACTCCACACCTAATCATATCTGATGACAATGTATTCAGATTCAGATTAGAACAACTGGACAGTTGTCTTAAAACTATCAGTAGAGGACGTAAGTTACCTTTCACTATTCTGTATAACCGTTCAGGATACAAAGAGAGTGCTGAGTCAGCCACCATTCTTGATGCCATCCGTTATCTCAATATGTTGCCACAAGATGCAATGAAAGTACGAATAGCTAATCCACGTATAGCTACCTTCCAGCGTTTATTTACTAGCGCCGATTTATATTCGCGTGTCCATAACGGGAAAATAGCAGGGGCAGACACTGTTACCACAGCAGAAATGCTGAATAAGCTGATACTGGATTACCGGTTTACTGTGAGCCAGGCAGGATTTAAAAAAGCATGCAGAAAGTACCAGAGGGCTTCGGTTAAAAATCTGAAGGGAGTGATGAATTACATCAGACATCTGCAGGAGCGTCATTCGCGGCTGCTGGTCTTGCGGGTTGATTTATCATGGGCAAATGAGCACAAAGCTGATATCACTGCTGATGATGCCCGTAAGCACCGTCAGCAGCTGTTTCGCAATATGCAAAAGAATCCAATGTTTCGCCATGTCCTCGGGACGGTATGGAAACTGGAATATGGCCCACAACGTAAATTTCATTACCACATGCTATTTATCTTAAATGGTAATAAGGCACAACAGGATGGCGTGATTGCTCATGCTTTCGGGAGATACTGGAATGAAACTATTACTAAAGGTAAAGGCATGTTCTACAACTGCAACGCTTACAAAGAGCGTTATGAGGACTGCTGCCTCGGCAAACTGAAACGCGGTGACAGTAGTAAGGACAAGGGGTTACTTAAGGCGCTAAGTTACATCACCAAAATCGATGCCTGCGCACGTCTGGTTCTTCCGGGTAATGCCAGAACCTTTGGTCGCGGAGAAGTACGTTCATTGAAAAAAAGGAAGAGAGCATAAATAGGCCGGTAAACCTAAGCTGTTGTAACAGTCGGTAATGCTTCCTTCCCCCCTCTATCTACAAAGCCAGCTAACCATGCTGGCTTTTTTCATTTGTTACGGAGTTCATGATGAATTACTTCGTCTTAGCCACTCACGCCGTCACCGTAGATGGTGAATGGGTTACATCAGAATCTGTTCAACAGGTTGATTTTGATTCATTGCTTTGTATTTACTGCAAACTGCAGATCGGTGTTCAGTTTGATCCTCTGACATCTACAAGAACGTTTGTGCACATACCAAGGCATATCAACAATATTGCTCGGCTTAAAACATGTCGATTTAACAAGCTCCAAACAGTACCAGAACAAACCTCGCCAAAAACTATCCCGCCTTCAGAAATGCGCCTTCGACCTACTAACACGACGATACGGCAATGGCGATGCTGCTGGTGCGATACTCACTGGCATGGGGACAAGGTTTGTCCGAAATGTAGCGACTTGATTTATGTGTTAGACGTTTAAGAGACAGTTTCGGTCGGTAGAGTTCGTAGATTAAATCTGAGCGTGCCGACATCGACCATTGTCCCTCTTTTACCAGGAAAGGAAATTAGATATATTTCTACAATTCCGGAAATATAGAAATGAGATGCAAATGGAGCTTTCAAAAGCAGCAGATACCCTGAAAGAGCTGGGTCATCCCACGCGCCTTAGCGTTTACAGAGAGCTGGTTAAAGCCGGGCATGAGGGGTTACCGGTTGGCGAACTGCAGAAGCGGCTCGAAATCCCTGCGTCTACGTTGAGCCATCATCTCTCATCGCTGATATCAGTATCTCTGGTACGCCAGGAGCGCCAGGGTAGAACGCTCTATTGCCATGCTCGATATGAGAACCTTGAGGCTCTGATTGCCTTCCTGACAGAAGAATGCTGCTCAGGAACTGACGATTGCCTCACCATGCCCCAGAAGACGGAGAAGTAAAATGACAGGTGATCTTAAGAATGTTGATTCGGGTTTGTTCGACACCTCAATCACAGAGGCAAGATTCGGTATTCCTGCCGTTCCCCATCCACCACGTATCCTCATGTTGTACGGCTCTGTGCGCGAACGTTCCTACAGCCGACTGGCAACGGAAGAAGCGGCAAGGTTACTGACCGCCATGGGCGCAGAAGTGCGGATCTTCAATCCTTCTGGCTTGCCTCTTCCTGATGATGCGCCTGACTCGCATCCTAAAGTCATGGAATTGCGCGAGCTGGTTCGTTGGTCCGAAGGGATGGTGTGGTGTTCCCCTGAACGCCATGGTGCGATGAGCGGCATCATGAAGGCCCAGATTGATTGGATACCGTTATCAGAGGGTGCAGTTCGCCCTTCACAGGGTAAGACATTGGCCGTTATGCAGGTCTGCGGTGGCTCTCAGTCTTTCAATGCCGTAAACCAGATGCGCATTCTTGGCCGATGGATGCGGATGATCACCATCCCGAATCAGTCCTCTGTGGCAAAAGCCTGGCAGGAGTTTGATGAAGATGGACGTATGAAACCGTCGTCTTATTACGACCGCATCGTGGATGTAATGGAAGAACTGGTGAAATTTACTCTGCTGACCCGAGGTAACTCAGCCTATCTCGTTGATCGCTACAGCGAACGAAAAGAGTCTGCAGAAGAACTTTCCCGGCGGGTTAATCAGAGCAAAATTTGAGGGCTGGTATGAGTGATGTAACAGCATTCAACAACTGCATGAGCGTGTTCTGGCGGCTACATGAAGCCGAACTATCTCGCTTTCTGACATCGAAGACAGGTGATAGCGAAAAAGCAGCAGACCTTCTGCAAGAGCTATTCCTGCGTGCCCGCGCTCATTCAGACAGTTTCTGCGAAATGGAGAATCCGCGAGCCTGGCTGTATCGGGCGGCGAGGAATCTGCTGATTGATGAGTACCGCACCACCAGGGAATTCGTTGAGCTGGAAGATGATGCCCCATTAACTGATGCATCCCCTGATGCAATCTCAACGCTGGATATTTGCCTGCCTGAAACATTGCAGGTATTACCTGAAGATGAGCGGTGGTTGATTGAAGAATCCGACCTTAACCGGCGTCCCCAGCAGTCCCTGGCCGATGAACTGGGAATCACGCTTACGGCGTTTAAATCCCGACTACTTCGGGCCAGAAAACACCTGAAAGAGACGATGACAGAACTTTGTCAGATTGAGGCGGATGACACGTCTTCCGTCTGCTGCCACAAAAAAATGAATTAATCGCGCATCTTTTCCCCACCACCTTCGTTTACCTCAGTGTAAAGCCAAATGACTAAACACTGAGGTAAACAGTCCATGTCAAAAATTGAGATCTTTGAAGCAGCAGGCTGCTGTGCAACCAGCAGCGTTGTAGTCAGTGACGAAGCCGTCAAATGGAACGCCAGCGCCGAATGGGCGAAAAAGAATGGCGTTGATATACAGCGCTACAGCCTTGCGAATAACCCGCAGCAGTTCCTGAATTCGCCGGTCATTAAAGAGTTTCTGAACACATCAGGGATGGAGTCTCTCCCTGTCACCTTGCTCGACGGCAAACTCGTGATGGCAGGCAAACTCCCGACTCGTGAAGATATCGCCCGTTGGGCAGGTATTCCGCTTAGTCAGGACTGGAGTGAAGACAGCACGCAACCACGCTGCTGCAGCATTCCACGTATGCCTTAATTCCAGAGGAGCAATCACTGATGAATATGCCATTTTTAAAAGACATTCCCCCGTTCATCTTTTTCACTGGCAAAGGTGGCGTGGGTAAAACATCCCTGGCCTGTGCTACTGCGGTATGGCTGGCCGATCAGGGTAAGAGAACGCTTCTGGTGAGTACCGATCCGGCTTCCAATGTCGGCCAAGTCTTTAGCCAGACTATCGGCCACCGAATCACAGATATCAGTACCGTAGAAAATCTTGCCGCGATGGAAGTTGATCCGATGGCTGCAGCACAGGCATATCGTGACCGAGTACTCGACCCGGTTCGCGGGCTGATGCCAGCTGATGTGGTCAGCAGCATTGAAGAACAGCTCTCCGGTTCATGCACTACGGAAATCGCGGCATTTGATGAGTTTACTGGTCTTCTTACCAACCATGAGTTGCGGGAAAAGTATGACCATATCGTATTTGATACTGCGCCAACCGGTCATACCATCCGTATGCTTGAGTTGCCGGGGGCCTGGAGCGGTTATCTCGAAGCGAACCCTGATGCCGCCGCTAACCTCGGGCCGCTGGTGGGGCTGGAGAAACAACAGCACCAGTACTCAGACGCGGTTAAGGCGCTGTCTGATGCAGCTCTCACGCGCTTGGTTCTGGTTGCCCGAGCCCAAGCTTCAACACTGAAAGAAGTCTCTCATACGCACGATGAGCTTTCTGCTATCGGTTTGCAGCATCAACACCTTGCCATTAATGGCGTGCTGCCGCCGTTTGCGGGTGAAAATGATCCACTGGCGCAAAGTATTCTGGCTCGAGAAGAAAAAGCATTACAGGCAATGCCAGAGAACCTGGCGAACCTTCCCCGCTCGCAGCTGTATCTGAAGCCATTTAATCTGGTCGGTCTGGAAGCCCTGCGTCTGTTATTTACGGAGAACAAAGCCTCGCTGCCGCTCCCTGCTACCACGCTGAATACTTTGGATTTACCGAAACTTGCCTCTCTGGTAGATGAACTCAGCCAGACAGGCAAAGGGCTGGTCATGACGATGGGTAAAGGCGGTGTGGGCAAAACGACTGTTGCGGCATCGGTGGCGGTATCTCTGGCAAAACGCGGCCATAAAGTCCATCTGACCACGTCCGATCCGGCAGCACATCTGTCTTATACGCTGGATGGCTCGCTGCCAAATCTTCAGGTCAGCCGTATCGACCCGAAAGTTGAGACAGAACGTTATCGCCGTTTTGTACTGGAAAATCAGGGGAAAGGGTTAGATGCGGAAGGGCTGGCGGTGCTGGAGGAAGATCTCCGCTCGCCATGTACTGAAGAGATCGCCGTCTTCCAGGCATTCTCGCGGATCATCAAAGAGGCTGACGACCATTTTGTCATTATGGACACAGCGCCAACGGGCCACACGCTTCTGCTACTTGATGCAACAGGAGCCTATCACCGGGAAATGGTGCGTCAGATGGGGCAAACACATGACCATGTGATGACTCCAATGATGCAATTGCAGGACCCGGAGAAGACAAAGGTGATTATCGTGACGCTTGCCGAAACGACACCAGTACTGGAAGCGGCGAACCTACAGCAGGATTTACGTCGCGCTGGCATCGAGCCATGGGCATGGGTTGTGAATAACAGCCTGGCGGCAGCTGAACCATCTTCACCTTTCCTGAAGACCAGGGCTAGCCGCGAGCTGCCTCTCATCTCTGATGTGGGTGAGCAGTATGCAAAGCGTATTGCATTAACAGCGCTACAGAGCCAAGAGCCGGTTGGTATTAACCTTCTGGAAGAAATGGCGAAGTAACAATGAAGGGGGCAACTGCCCCCTTCATCTTTATTTAAGTCTTTTACCTGCTTCATTAACGACTTTTTCACCATCTTCTTTGGCGAAAGCCCCTTTCTGAGATTCTGGCAGGATATCCAGAACGACTTCAGAAGGACGGCAAAGTTTAGTTCCCAGTGGCGTCACTACAATCGGACGGTTAATCAGGATCGGATGTTGCAACATAAAGTCGATTAGCTGGTCGTCAGTAAATTTATCATCTGCAAGACCCAGTTCCTCATACGGTTCGACGTTCTTACGCAGCAAAGCCCGGACGGAAATGCCCATATCTGCAATTAGTTTGACCAGCTCATCGCGTGAAGGTGGAGTCTCAAGGTAAAGAATAACGGTCGGTTCAGTACCACTATTGCGGATCATCTCCAGCGTATTACGCGACGTGCCGCAGGCTGGGTTGTGATAAATGGTGATGTTGCTCATATCAGTATCTCATTACAAAGTGAAAGAGAGACGTAACGCCAGCGCTGCCAGCGTTACAAACAGCACAGGCAGAGTCATGACGATCCCGGTGCGGAAATAGTATCCCCAGGTGATGGTCATATTCTTCTGTGAAAGGACATGCAGCCAGAGCAGCGTTGCCAGGCTACCAATCGGTGTGATTTTCGGCCCCAGATCGCAGCCAATCACGTTGGCATAGATCATCGCCTCTTTGATAACGCCTGTTGCGGTGCTGCCATCAATAGAGAGAGCGCCAACCAGCACGGTAGGCATGTTGTTCATGATGGAAGACAGGAAAGCCGTCAGGAAGCCGGTACCAAACGTCGCAGCCCAAAGTCCTTTATCTGCCAGCACGTTCAGTACGCCAGAGAGATATTCTGTTAGACCGGCGTTACGCAGGCCATAGACCACCAGATACATCCCCAGAGAGAAGATGACGATCTGCCATGGCGCACCGTGAAGCACTTTGCCAGTGTTAATGGCATGGCCTTGTTTCGCCACCGCAAACAGAATGGAAGCCCCTACAGCCGCAATCGCGCTGACCGGGATACCCAACGGCTCAAGGACGAAAAAGCCAACCAAAAGAAGGATCAACACGATCCAACCGGTTCTGAAGGTTGCCAGATCTTTAATCGCTTTTGCCGGTGCTTTCAGAAGAGCCAGGTCGTAAGTCGGCGGAATATCTTTGCGGAAGAACAGATGCAGCATCACCAGCGTGGCGATAATGGCGGCGATATCCACTGGCACCATAACAGATGCATATTCCGTGAACCCCAGACCGAAGAAATCAGCCGATACGATATTCACCAGGTTCGACACGATAAGCGGCAAGCTGGCCGTATCGGCAATAAACCCGGCGGCCATGACAAATGCCAGTGTCGCGCCTTTGCTGAACCCTAATGCCAGTAGCATGGCGATGACTATCGGCGTCAAAATAAGTGCCGCACCATCGTTGGCAAACAGTGCCGCCACAGCTGCGCCGAGCAGGACGATATAGGTAAAGAGCAAACGGCCACGACCGTTACCCCAGCGTGAAACATGCAATGCAGCCCATTCGAAAAAGCCGGATTCATCAAGCAGCAGGCTGATGATAATCACCGCAATAAAGGTCGCTGTCGCGTTCCAGACAATATTCCACACTACCGGAATATCGCTTACATGCACAACGCCAGAAATCAAAGCCAGTCCTGCGCCTAGCATTGCACTCCAGCCGATCCCTAATCCCTTCGGTTGCCAGATAACCAAAACAATGGTCAGGACAAAAATAGCGCCTGCCAGTAACATACATCCTCCTGACAGGGCGGTTCTACCGCCCTGTATAAACAAAAATTAACTCGCCAACTCTCTGAGTTTTTCAATACCGGCTGGCTCAGAAGCCAGTACCGGAACGAGCGCTATACGGTCAGCGTGCTGATTCTTAACAGCCTCAATCTGAGGTAGTTCCTGCCGGGCGCGCTGGCAAAGCAACGGAGAACGCGTATCCGCAATGGAAAGGCTGTTATTGATAATCCAGCCCCACGGATGAATCCCAGCACGCTCAAGATCGGACTGCAGGTTTGCCGCTTCCAGTACCGGTGTGGTTTCAGGCAGAGTGACCAGCAGGACTTTGGTGCGTTCCGGGTCCTGAAGCTGCATCATCGGAGTGGAAAAATGACCTTTATCCCCCATCTTCCTGGCAATCTCACGGTGATAAGCCCCGGTAGCATCAAGCAGTAATAGCGTATGCCCGGTAGGTGCCGTATCCATGACCACAAACCGTTTGCCTGCTTCACGGATTACGCGTGAGAACGCCTGGAACACCGCAATCTCTTCCGTGCAAGGAGAACGTAAATCCTCTTCGAGCAGCCGTTTCCCTATCTCATCCAGATTCCTGCCTTTCGTCTCAAGAACATGCTGCCGATAGCGTTCAGTTTCATCGTGAGGGTTGATTCGGCTGACCTGCAGATTTTTGAGACTTCCATTGAGCGTTGCACTGAGATGTGCAGCGGGATCTGAGGTGGTGAGATGGACATCAAATCCCATATCCGCCAGCCTGACGGCGATGGCAGCAGCCATCGTGGTTTTACCTACGCCACCTTTGCCCATCAGCATAATCAAACCGTGTTCACTACGGGCGATATCATCAACCATGGCAGACAGCGACACATTCTCTGGCTTGATCTGCATGCTCTCGCTCTGTACAGGAAGCGATGCTGATTCAGCATATTCGTTTAGCAGGCCTTCCAGCGCGGAGACACCAACCATGTTCAGCGGCTGAAGGTATAAGCTGTCTGTCGGCAACTCAGATAACCCGGAAGGAAGATTTGCCAGCGCTTCTTGTTCCCGTTGCCATATCGCAGCGGCCAGGGCGTCATGTTCAGCTTCAGTTGTAGGCAGCACACCATTAATCACTAGGTACTGGTTTTTCAGCCCAATCGCAGCCAGTTCTTCATGGGTGCGGGCGACTTCCTGCAGCGTAGATTTTTGCAGTCGTGCAACCAGAACCAGTCGGGTACGATCAGGATCGGATAACGCCTCTACTGCGTGAGCATACTGCTCACGCTGCTTTTCCAGCCCGGCCATTGGGCCAAGACAGGAAGCACCATCTGGATTGCTTTCAATGAAGCTACTCCAGGCACCGGGAAGCTGGAGAAGGCGAATCGTGTGGCCCGTCGGCGCTGTATCAAAAATGATGTGATCAAAGCGGGTCAGCAGAGAAGCGTCGGTCAGTAAGCCAGTAAACTCATCGAACGCCGCAATCTCAGTCGTACAGGCTCCTGAAAGCTGTTCGCTGATACTGTTAACAACGTCATCAGGCAGAAGACCTTTGATAGGATCAACGATTCTGGCGCGGTATTGCTGGGCGGCTTCCTGCGGGTCAATCTCCAGAGCAGAAAGCCCAGGAACTGCCGTCACAGGGCGAATGGTATTACCGATAGCCTGATCGAATACCTGTCCGACATTCGAGGCAGGATCGGTACTGACCAGCAAAACCCGCTTACCCTGTTCGGCAAGACGGATAGCCGTCGCGCAGGAAATGGAAGTTTTTCCTACACCTCCCTTACCGGTAAAAAACAGGTAAGGCGGGATATTCTGTAAGAATTTCATATGTCCTCCTGACATATTCAGCAACAGGAAGTATTACCACCACAGCAGCTGGTGGGAGCTAGCCCTACCTTCTCCAGCGGAATACCGAACCAGCGAGCCAGCTCAGCACGTTTTGGGTATCGCCCTGCCATCACCGTTTCACCGTCTAACAGCAGTAACGGAAGCCCTTCTGCCCCAGATGCTTCGAGGAATGCTTTCGCTTTCTCATTCTGAACAAAGCTCATGGGCTGCTGCGCCAGGTTGTAACGTTCAACCTGTACGCCACGTCCTTTCAGCCACTGCACATCAGCAGAAAAATCAACCAGAACCTGATCGACATCTGAGCCACATACGCCGGTAGTGCAGCACATTGCCGGGTCAAACACCGTTAACGTTTTCATTCTGAATACCTCACATTCGAAAAATCATATATGTTCAGGCAAATTTTTTAGATACAAACAGCCTTACCGCTACCAGAGCAGTTTGCCGATGCCAGCTTACGGGCGATGACCTGTACGTCGTCCTGTTGGCTTAACCAGGCCTGCTCAATCACCTGAGCGGCCCAGGAAGGAATATGCGGGGATAAGCGGTAGTGAACCCACTTGCCCTGTTTGCGATCCAGCAATAGACCACTTTCCCGGAGCATTGCCAGGTGGCGGGAGATCTTGGGCTGTGACTGTTCTAGTGCAGTGCAAAGGTCGCACACGCACAGCTCTCCCATCTCTCTAAGCAGCAGCACGATGCCCAGACGAGTTTCATCAGAGAGATTTTTGAAGAGTTGTAGGGAAGTGACTAGCATCTGTCCTCCGATAGGTTTAATAACAGGATACTCTGTAGGTCTAAAATCGCAATAATACATTCGAAAAAACATATATAATCATTGTCGTGAAAATTTTTTAACTGATATAAGTGATTTGATTAACTTATTGATATTAATATTTTTTATACAACTTCCTAAAGGGTTTAACCTCCGTTCTGATATGCAAATAAAATCTTTAGGGATTCACGAAATGTTGATAGAACGAACTTCTTATGGCGTAACGCCGATGCTAAACTGAACTCAAGGTTTGATTTGTATGTGTATGTTCAGGGGAAAATAGATGGCTAACGGTAAGGTTCTCAGACAGCTTATAAAAGCTGGAGCGACAGGTGATGTCGCGGCCTTCCGTCGTGTTTCGGAAGTGATCATTGAAGAAGAACGACAAAAACAACATCATCTTCTTGCCAATGACCTTGAACATATTCTTTATGGTGATCACGCGATACAAACCTCTCGAGTGCCCGCTGCACCTCCAGTGCCAGTGGACAAAGAACGAGGCTTGCCCTTGCTAGATATTAGACAGCCAAGTCGTTCTTTAGATGAAATCGTACTACCTGAATCAAGTTCAGATGCTGTCGAAGAGATACTTGAAGAAAATCGTAGGGCTGATGTGTTACGCACTTACGGAATGAAAGCTATCAGCAAAGTTATTTTTTTTGGTCCTCCTGGGTGCGGTAAAACTCTTGCTGCAGAAGTAGTGGCTTGTGAATTGGATATGCCGTTGGCTATCGTCAGGCTTGATACTTTGGTTTCTTCATATCTTGGTGAAACTGCTGCTAACCTACGCCAAATATTTGATTTTATCTCTCAATACCCAATGGTTGTACTCTTCGATGAGTTTGATGCTATAGGTAAAGAACGTGGGGATAGTGGGGATCATGGTGAGTTAAGACGAGTTGTGAATGCTGTTTTACAAATGATGGATGCATACCAAGGAAAAAGCTTAATTCTTGCAGCAACAAACCATGAACATATCCTGGATAGTGCTATTTGGAGGCGTTTTGACGATGCTATCGAGTTTCCACTACCCGATAAACATCAGTTGTCAGAATTGATGAAACTCAAACTTCGTGGTATTCGCCGCCAGTTTGAGCTTGAAGACGATGAGGTTCTCTCACTATTCATTGGAAAAAGTGGTGCTGATTTAGAACGGATTGTAAGACGTGCAATCAAGAGAATGATTTTACGTAGCCAAGAGTTTTTGACTCTCAAAGATCTTAAGAATGCACTTTTACGGGAAAATATAAACAAAACTCGTCAGGGATAATAAATGACGGAACAATATCAACATCTTAGTATTGCTAAAGAATCTCTTCAGAACCCTAGACGCACACGCCAGTTCAAAATTCCGAGAACACAGCGTGCTGACTTGCGCTTACATGGACGCATTTTGTCTGAGCAATTACGAAGCATTACACAATTAGCTAATCCACAAATTCCAGGAAAGGATAATGATGGTCGGTATATGCTGAAGTTACAGTATACCGGGATGTTAGATATTGCTCATATGGATAGGCATGGAATAGAGTTCGTCAGTCAAGAAGATAAAACAATATGTATTGCCTTTGCTGATGAACGAGGAATCGCTCTTTTTGAGGAACACCTTTCACAGCTTGGTCACGCTCATATAACCTACCAGCAAATTTTAACCGCATTGGATAGCGTTGATGTTTGGACTAATGAGGATCGCAAAAGCTGGTCAGTGAAACAGTATGGGTTTCCTGATTCAGATTCCTTTGGTCTAGATGTTGAGCTGTGGCCGGTAGAAACGACACAACATCCTTCTCGAGCTCGGATCTGCGGAGAATTTGAAAACTGGCTCCGTGAAAATATGATTCATCGCTTGGATAGAATTAATCTTGATAGTTTGCTGATGTACCGGGTAAGAGTAAATTTAGAGCAAGCTGAAAAACTGCTTGAGCACCGTGATGTTCGAATGGTGGACCGTCTTCCTGTCAGTGGAATCTCGTATGAGAAACTGAACAAAGATATCAATTTTATCCCCGAATATATCCCATCTCCATTACCTAATGCCGTAAAAGTTTGCATCCTTGATAGTGGAATTAATACCGCACATCCATTATTGCGTAGTGCAATAGCTGAGAGTGCCTGCTTCGTGGATAATGAAGATGAATCTGACCATTTTGGACATGGTACTGCTGTTGCAGGTATTGCCCTATATGGTGATGTTGAGGCTTGCGATGCTAGTAATTTCTGGCAACCGTCAATGTGGTTATATAATGGCAAAATTCTTAATGCCCAAGGGGAATTTGATACTGCTACGATTGAAACAACTTTGACCGAAGCAGTAGAATATTTCGTTGGTCTAGGATGTCGTATTTTTAACTTATCACTTGGCAATGCAAATGCGCCTTACGATGGAAAGCACATCCGAGGTATTGCTTATGTGCTTGATGTGCTGGCGAGGCGTCACAATATTCTTTTCGTAGTTTCCGCAGGTAATTTTAATGGTAGCATTGACCCTGATGTTCCAGTAGAAAGTTGGCGGGCAGAGTATCCCAGCTATTTAATCCACGATAGCTCAGTTATTATTGATCCAGCGCCCGCACTCAATGCTCTAACGGCAGGAAGCTATGCAAGGCATAATGCAACATTTGACGCTCAACGTCGTGCTGATGAAATTAGCCATTTAAGCCCTGCAGGTGAATGTCAACCTTCGCCATTCACGCGGCATGGACCTTCTGTGAAAGGTGCATTTAAACCAGAAATAGTTGCGCACGGTGGAAACTTTGCGGCACCTATGCGTAATGCTGGAGGTCAATGGCGACAACATGCCAGAGGACTTGGTGTGCTAAGCTGCCACCATCAATTCCAAGGAAGTACACTTTTCTCTGAACAAAGTGGAACTAGTTTTTCTGCTCCTTATATCACGCACCTCGCTGCACGTTTACTCAATGAATATCCAGATATGTCTGCTAATATGTTGCGAGCTATGCTTGTCAATCACGCAGCGCTGACACCGCAGATGGAGAATACGTTCTCAGAAGAGGTTACAGAACATTATAAATCTGAACCTTCAACCCGAAATCGTAGTGTTATTCGAGATGTCGTTGGATATGGAATTGTTGAGGAAGATGGTTTATATCGCTCGTCCGAGGAAGTAGTTGTTATGATGTGTGAAGAGCAAATCTCTGATGACACTCATCAATTCTTTGAGCTTCCATTACCTACATCTTTTTTAAGAACTCAGCGAGCAGTAAGAGAACTGCACATTACTTTAGCGTATTCACCAGCAGTCAGGACAACGCGATTAGATTATACAGCAACACAAATATCTTACAGGCTTGTTAAAGGTTCTTCGTTGCAAGATGTTCAGCAATACTTTAATCATGATATACAAGATGGTACTGATTCTAGGAATGACGATGCGGTAAGCAATCGTTCTATTACTGCACAACAACGTGATCATGGTACAGTACAATCCTCTAGTTGGACTTTTAAGCAAAGGTCTCCAGATGAAAAGTGGTTTGTGGTTGTAACTAGAAATGATCGTGAGTGGGGCACCCCACTTAATAGCCAACATGAACCTTATGCATTAGTTGTTACTGCAACGGACAGAGAAAACGCTGAAGCTAATCTTTATGCCGAAATTGAGGCACGAATTCGTGAGCAGGAGCGTTCCAGGGCTCGGGTAAGTTAAATATAAAGTATTTAGCTTTTAAGATAGGTGGAAAAAAAGATTCTCAATCTCTATTATAAGAATGCTAATAGGGGTTGAGAATCTTTATACTGCTGAATTTTCACACACCTCGAGAGGCTAATCTTTCTACATAATCTGCATACTTCTGCATCATTTCTCTCCGCCCCTCCAAATACTGTGCATGGTTGTAAGTCCCACGTATCGCGTTCTTATCCACATGTGCTAGCTGCGTTTCTATCCACGCTGAGTTAAAACCTTCTTCATGGAGGATGGTACTCATCGTGTGGCGGAAACCATGTCCTGTCAGCCTTCCTTTATATCCCAATAACTCAATAACCTGATTAACGCTTTCCTTTGAGATCGGCTTCGTTCGATCGTTGCGTCCGACGAATACCAGTGGGTATAGCCCGGTAATAGGTTTAAGTGACTCAAAGAGCTCGACAACCTGACCCGACATCGGAACGATGTGTGGTCGTTTCATCTTCATCACTTCAGCAGGGATCTCCCAAAGCCGCTTTTCAAAATTGATATCCTCCCAGCGGGCAAAACGTAATTCCTGAGTTCGTACCCCTGTAAGCATGATGATTTGAGTCGCAGTCTTGGTAATAACGCTACCGGTGTAACCGGCAAGATCCCTAAGAAAGTGAGGGAGTTCTTCGGCTGTCAGGAATGGAAAATGTGTTTTCTTTGGTGTTGCGAGGGCTGTGGCGAGATCGGGTGCTGGATTGTATTCAGCGCGTCCGGTCACAATCGCATGACGGAATACTTCACCGCAGCGCTGTCTGACTTTGCGCATCTTTTCTAATGCACCACGCTTTTCCATACGACGAAGGGTTTCCAGCAATTCCATGGGCTTAATTTCAGCTATAGGGCGCTTACCGATGTAGGGGAAAATATCCTTTTCAAAGGTATCAATAATTTCATCTCGATAGCGTAATGACCAACGATCCGCTCTCAACTGATGCCATTCACGGGCAATAGCTTCGAAGGTATTTTCATAGTTAAGCTTTTGGGCAATTTTCTCTGCTTTCTTTACTTCACCGGGATCGCTTCCAGCAGACAGCAGCTTTTTCGCAGCATCACGCTTTTCGCGTGCTTGAGCGAGAGAAACCTCGGGATAAACGCCGAAAGCAAGACGCTTTTCTTTACCTGCGTAGCGATACTTTAAACGCCAGTAACGTGAGCCGTTGGTAGTTACTTCAAGGTAGAGGCCTCCACCATCAGATAGCTTATACGGCTTCTCTTTAGGCTTGGCTGTGTCGATTTGTCTGACTGTTAGCTTCATTGGGGGCATCTCAAAATGGGGCTATAAATCATGCCCCCCATTATGCCCCCAGAATGCACTTGATTCTGGTAGAGACAGTAGACCTCGGGAGAACATAATCAGCTTTAATTGCGGGTATTATAGGGGATTTACTTGAGACAGTGGAGTTCAGTAGAGGCTAATTGGCGGAAGATCACAGGAGTCGAACCTGCCCGGGACCGCTGGCGGCCCCAACTGGATTTGAAGTCCAGCCGCCTCACCGGAGACGACGATCTTCCGCGCCTGCATTGCTACATGGAGGCGGGCGCATTATAGCCACTTTCGTAAGGTTTCCACATCCCCCCGCGTCATTTTTTAATTTACCTTTCGCCTTACCATGATCGGTTTCATATAAAACCTCTTAAATTCCGTTAGTTACAATTTTTCACATCTTCTGGCGCAACCGCGATCACAGAAAAGAAGAATCGTAATTTGATAACAAAATATCGGAATACCCGCCCCCAGGAGGATGGTTTACAAAAACTGTAACCGGTATCAGCGCGTCAGGGGATGCAAAATGAAGAATCCTGTGTTGTCCGTTAAAGAGAAGATTGGCTATGGGATGGGTGATGCCGCCAGCCATATTATTTTCGATAACGTTATGTTGTACATGATGTTTTTTTATACCGATATTTTTGGTATCCCCGCAGGGTTCGTCGGTACGATGTTTTTACTGGCGCGGGCGCTAGATGCTATTTCAGACCCATGTATGGGGCTATTAGCTGACCGCACGCGTTCTCGCTGGGGGAAATTTCGCCCATGGGTGCTGTTTGGCGCGCTGCCGTTTGGTTTGGTGTGCGTACTGGCATACAGTACGCCGGAGCTCAGCCTCAATGGCAAAATGATCTATGCCGCGGTGACTTATACCCTGCTGACCCTGCTTTATACCGTGGTAAATATCCCCTACTGCGCGCTGGGCGGTGTGATAACTAACGACCCGGCGCAGCGTATTTCTTTGCAATCCTGGCGTTTTGTGTTGGCGACGGCAGGCGGCATGCTCTCCACCGTGTTAATGATGCCGCTGGTGGACTTTATCGGCGGTGGCGATAAAGCGCTCGGTTTTCAGGGCGGGATCGCAGTGCTGTCCGTCGTGGCGTTCCTGATGCTGGCGTTCTGCTTTTTCACCACCAAAGAGCGCGTGGAAGCGCCGCCTAACAGCACTTCAATGCGTGAGGATCTGCGCGATATCTGGCAAAACGACCAGTGGCGGATTGTCGGCCTGCTTACCATTCTTAACATTCTCGCCGTCTGCGTCCGCGGTGGCGCCATGATGTATTACGTCACCTGGATTATGGGGACGCCGGGCGTGTTTGTCGCCTTCCTCACCACCTACTGCGTCGGCAACCTCATTGGCTCTGCGCTGGCGAAACCGCTCACCGACTGGAAATGCAAAGTCAGCGTATTCTGGTGGACCAATGCCGCGCTGGCGGTGCTTAGTCTGGCGATGTTCTTCGTGCCGATGCACGCCAGCATCACTATGTTTGGTTTTATCTTCGTGATTGGCGTACTGCACCAGCTGGTGACGCCAATCCAGTGGGTGATGATGTCGGATACCGTCGATTATGGCGAATGGTGCAACGGTAAACGCCTTACCGGTATTAGCTTCGCGGGCACGCTGTTCGTGCTGAAACTCGGCCTCGCACTGGGTGGAGCACTCATTGGCTGGATGCTGGCGGGCGGGGGCTACGATGCCGCAGCGAAAGCCCAAAACGGCGCGACAATCAGCATCATCATTGCCCTGTTCACTCTCGTCCCGGCTATCTGCTACCTGCTGAGCGCCGTGATTGCCAAACGCTATTACACCCTGAAAACGCCGTATCTGAGAACAATCCTCGACCAGTTGGCACAGGGCGCGCGCCGCAATCAGCACGAATTTACGCATAAAGAATTTCAGAACTTAAGGAACTGAGCATGAAAATTAGCGACGGTAACTGGCTGATCCAGCCTGGTCTTAACCTGATTCATCCCATCCAGGTCTTTGACGTCGAACAGCATGGCAATGAACTGGTGGTCTATGTCGCGCCGCGTGACGTTCGCGAACGTACATGGCAACTGGATACCCCCCTGTTTACCCTGCGCTTTTTCTCGCCGCAGCAAGGCATTGTGGGGGTGCGCATGGTGCATTTTCAGGGCGCGCTGGATAATGGCCCACATTACCCCCTGAACGTGCTGGATGACGTGAAGGTTGAGATTGAAAATAACGATGAATACGCCGAGCTGAAAAGCGGCGATCTGAGCGTTCGCGTAACCAAAGGCGAATTCTGGTCGCTGGATTTCTTGCGCAACGGCGTGCGCATTACGGGCAGCCAACTGAAAAATAACGGCTACGTGCAGGATACCCATACCCAGCGTAACTACATGTTCGAGCGTCTCGATCTCGGCGTGGGCGAGACGGTATACGGGCTGGGTGAGCGCTTTACTGCGTTGGTGCGCAACGGCCAGACGGTTGATACCTGGAACCGTGACGGCGGCACCAGTACCGAGCAGTCCTATAAAAACATTCCTTTTTACCTGACGAATCGCGGTTATGGCGTGCTGGTAAACCATCCGCAGAACGTGTCGTTTGAAATCGGCTCAGAGAAAGTGTCGAAAGTGCAGTTCAGCGTGGAAAGCGAGTATCTGGAATACTTCGTCATCGACGGGCCGACCCCGAAAGCGGTGCTGGACCGCTATACCCGCTTTACCGGGCGTCCGGCGCTGCCGCCAGCGTGGTCCTTCGGGCTGTGGCTGACCACCTCGTTCACCACCAACTACGATGAAGCCACGGTAAACAGCTTTATTGACGGCATGGCGGCGCGCAACCTGCCGCTGCACGTCTTCCATTTTGACTGTTTCTGGATGAAAGCCTTTCAGTGGTGCGATTTCGAATGGGATCCGGTAACGTTCCCGGACCCGGAAGGAATGATTCGTCGCCTGAAAGAGAAAGGGCTAAAAGTCTGCGTCTGGATCAACCCGTACATCGGGCAAAAATCGCCAATCTTTAACGAGTTGAAAGAGAAAGGCTATTTGTTGAAGCGCCCGGATGGTTCCTTGTGGCAGTGGGATAAATGGCAGCCCGGGCTGGCGATTTATGACTTCACCAACCCGGAAACATGCCGGTGGTATGCCGACAAATTGAAGGGGCTGGTGGATATCGGCGTTGATTGTTTCAAAACTGACTTCGGCGAGCGCATTCCGACGGATGTTCAGTGGTTTGACGGCGCCGATCCGCAGAAAATGCACAACCATTACGCCTATCTCTACAACAAACTGGTGTGGAACGTGCTGAAAGAGACCGTGGGCGAAGAAGAGGCGGTGCTGTTTGCCCGTTCAGCCTCCGTCGGTGCGCAACAGTTTCCGGTGCACTGGGGCGGAGACTGCTACGCCAACTACGAATCGATGGCGGAGAGCCTGCGTGGCGGCTTGTCCATCGGCCTGTCCGGCTTTGGTTTCTGGAGCCACGACATTGGCGGCTTCGAAAACACCGCCCCGGCGCACGTTTACAAACGCTGGTGCGCGTTCGGGCTGCTTTCGAGCCACAGTCGCCTGCATGGCAGTAAATCTTACCGGGTGCCGTGGGCCTATGACGATGAGTCCTGCGATGTAGTCCGTTTCTTTACCGAACAGAAATGCCGCCTGATGCCGTATCTGTATCGTGAGGCAGCGCGGGCGAACGAACGCGGGACGCCGATGATGCGCGCAATGATGCTGGAATTCCCGGACGATCCGGCCTGTGATTATCTCGATCGCCAGTACATGCTCGGCGATTCGGTGCTGGTGGCGCCCGTGTTCAGCGAGGCGGGGGATGTTCAGTTTTATCTGCCGGAAGGACGCTGGACGCATCTGTGGCGTAACGACGAAATTCAGGGGAACCGCTGGCATAAACAGCAGCACGATTTTCTCAGCCTGCCGGTTTATGTGCGCGACAACACACTGTTAGCGCTGGGCAACAACAGTCAGAAGCCGGACTACCCATGGCATGAGGGCACTGCGTTCCAGTTATTCCACCTTGAGGATGGGCGTGAAGCGGCTTGCGAAGTGCCTGCGGCGGACGGTGCTGTGATGTTTACGCTTAAGGCGTTACGTCAGGGCAATGTTCTGACCATGACGGGCACAGGCAAAGCGCGGAACTGGTCCGTCTGCTTGCGCAACGTGCAGACGCTGAGCGGCGTGAAGGGCGGCTCACATGAGGGTGGCGAGTGGGGCGTAGTGGTGAAAGCAGAAGGGGATGAGATTGTCATCTACCTTTGAGCCGTAAGAGAAAGAACCCGATGGCGCCAACGCCGCCATCGGGCTTGTTTACTGGGCAGTCGTCGACACGACTCCGCCAGTCATGGTCTGCGTCACCTGTTGTTGCTCGGCGTTTACCGCATGCAACTGTCCGTTGACCGTGGGTTTCAGCGGCACGTCCGCCTGTATGCTGCCGCTGGCGGTTAGCTGAATATTTCCATCGCCAGCGAGGGGCAGTGCAGGCCACCCCCACTGCTGCAGCACGTTAACCGGTACGCCGCGTCCGGTCAGGCTGATTTGTGTCTGGCGCTGCGGAAGCTGCGATACGCTGGCAGTTGCCTCCAGCAGCCCTTTTTCTGTGAATGCGCTCAGTTCGCTGATATTCACCGTACTGGCGTTGGCTGTCAGCGACAGTGACGGTCGGCGCACGTCTAGCCGGTTGAAGGTTGCGGCCGCCGCATTCAGCGTTGCGTTTCCGCTCCAGACACCCCATTTGCGATCCTGTACCAGACCGAGGTTCGCGCCGTAGCCATCCAGCGCGGTCAACTGCCAGGGAAAGGCCGGGTCGATATCGATCAGCAAATTGCGGCTGGCGCTCAATTTTTTCAGCGTCAGGCTGTTCAGCCAGGCGGGTAGCGGTTTCATCCACTGCTTTTTCCAGTTTTCCGGCAGGGTGTACTCCACCCCAGCCAGCGCGGCGTCATCCAGCACCAGCGCTTTGCCGTCGCGCAGCCAGTTGCCCGACGTTCTGATCATCCCACCTTCCCAGCGGGAGGTGAACTGGCGCAGCGCAATGCCCTGCGGTGAAAACTCCGCGTTCAGGATAGGATCAAACAGGTGTAGCGAACCGAAGATGAATTCGCTGGCGTTCATCGACAGCTTACCTTCCTGACTTTGCCAGTCGTCCTTGCTGAAGGTCAGATTGCGCAGACTGAGATCAAGGTCGGTTACCGCCCAGTCCGGTCCTTGCAGGCGGGCGTCGGTCACTTCGAGACGGCCAATCTGCAAGGAAGGAACGGTTGTCAGCGGGGCAAAAAAGTCGCTGAGCGACTTATCGCTTTGTAGCCGGATATCGTTCAGGCGCAGATTTTCCACCATCCAACTGCCGTCGGCATTGCGCCTCGCCACTCCGGTTAATGCGCCGCGGGCCACGTCTGCGCCAATGTTGCTTAAGTTCACCTGCTCGTTATCGATGCTGCCTTCAATCAGGACGTTGGTGGCAGGAACGTCGTTCAGGGTCAGTGAACCCGCGCTCAGTTGAATTTGCGCTTTTTTGCCAAGGACGTGACCGGCTTCCGGCAACCACGGGATCACGCCGCCATTTACCCGCTGGGCGCTCAGATCCCATTCGCTGCCCGGGCTGTTAAACGCCATCCCCTGTAACTGCAGGCGATCGGCCTGGAAGGGGAAGGGCGCCGTCTGGAGCGAAATGTTCAGCGTGCCGTCTTTTAGCAAGATGGTGTCGACATGAAAGGGATCGGTGAGCTGGCGGCTGCTCAGGCCAATATCGACAGCTTTCGCCACCAGCGTGGCCGGTTGACCGTCGCGACCAAAAGTAACGTTTTCCAGCAGAACATGCGTAGGCGAGGAAAAGCGATGATCCATCGCATCAAAGGCCAGACGATACTGACTGTTCTCTGATACCCAGGCGCTGACGTGCTCTGCTCCCCAGCGGGTTTGCAGCAGAAAATAGAGGCCGAGAATCACCACCAGAAGGGCGATGAGCAGATAGAGAATCAGCTTTCCAATAAATTTCATGGTCTTCCATCCCGCGAATACACATAGCTGAGTTATGCACGATTTACGCGCGATCCTCAAGGCAGGAATCGTGAAAGAGTATTATAGCGACGGTGAATTGAACTCACCGTCGCATAAAGCTTACTGCTTTTCAGGCGGGAAAATCAGATTCAGAACGATAGCGGTAATCCCTCCGGCGGCGATACCGGAAGAGAGCAGGTTTTTCACCCAGTCTGGCGCAAATTGCAGGATCAGCGGCTGCTGAGACACGCCAAGACCGACCGCCAGTGAGAGTGCGATGATCAGGATAGCGCGGCGGTTCAGCGGCTCGCGGGACACAATGCGCACGCCAGAAGCGGCGATGGTGCCGAACATCACCAGCGTTGCGCCACCCAGCACCGGCTCCGGAATATGCTGTACAAAACCGCTTACCGCCGGAAACAGACCGAGCAGGATCAGCATCAGCGCCACTACGAAACCAACGTAGCGGCTGGCCACGCCGGTCAGTTGAATCACGCCGTTATTCTGGCCGAAGCAGGAATTCGGGAACGTGTTAAAGACGGCAGAGACGAAGGAGTTCAGGCCGTTTGCCAGTACGCCGCCCTTCAGACGCTTCATATACAGCGGGCCAGAGACCGGTTGTTCAGAAACGTCGGATGTGGCGGTGATGTCGCCAATAGTTTCCAGTGACGTGATCATAAAGACCAGCATCAGCGGCAGCAGCAGGCTCCAGTCGATACCCAGGCCATAGTACAGCGGCGTTGGCACCATGATCAGTTCCTGGGAGGCTGGCGCGGTGTTTTCCGGCAGCATCCCCATAAACCACGCCAGCGCGTAACCCGCCGCCATCGCGATAACCAGTGAGGCGACGCGCAGGTACGGGTTGCGTTGACGGTTAAGCAGAATAATCAGCAGCAGCACCACGCCTGCCAGCAGCAGGTTTTTCGGCGCGCCGAACGTATTGTCGCTCATGGCGGCATAACCACCGCCAATCGACGTCAGACCGACCTGAATCAGCGACAGGCCGATAATCATCACCACGACGCCTGAAACCAGCGGTGTAATGATGCGGCGCGCGAGGTGCAACACACGGGAAATTACCATTTCGGTGCAGCTTGCCAGCATTAGCGTACCAAACAGCGCGGCCATCATGGTTGGGACATCTGCGCCGCCGGTCTTCAGCGCGGTGCCGCCCATGATCAGCGGTGCCACGAAGTTAAAACTGGTTCCCTGAATCGATAACAATCCCGAACCGACCGGCCCCCACGCTTTAATCTGAATAATCGAGGCCACGCCGGAGGCGAACAGCGACATGCTGATGATGTGTTGCGTATCCTGTGCCGGTAACCCGAGCGCCTGACAGATAAGCAGCGCCGGGGTAATGACCGCAACAAACATCGCCAACAGGTGCTGGCAGGCGGCGAAAAGGGTTTGCGGTAGCGGCGGGCGATCTTCCAGACGATAAATCAGTTCACTGTTTTGATTATGCGCAACCGGTTGCGCACTTTCTGATTCAAGGGTGTTAACAGACATCAGAGGCAATCCCGTGGTGGAAAAGCGGGCATTTTAGCTGACCAGAAGGTAAAAGCAAACGATTGCCACTCGCTAATCCTAATATTTAAAACAACTAACCTCACCTTTTTATATAACTTTTACTGCTTTTCTGCTTAAAATCCATGCCGATTACTCATGAAGAGCAGAAATTTCAGGAAACCGTGCATGTACGAACCATGCACACAACAGGAGCTAGTCTATGTTTCATCTCGATACGTTATCGACACTTGTTGCCGCAACGCTAACGCTTCTACTGGGGCGTAAGCTGGTCCAGTCAGTCTCCTTTCTGAAGAAATACACCATTCCGGAACCCGTTGCCGGTGGCTTACTGGTCGCGCTGGCTTTGCTGGTGCTGAAAAAGAGCATGGGCTGGGAAGTTGACTTTGACATGACCTTGCGTGACCCGTTAATGCTGGCCTTTTTTGCCACCATTGGTCTAAACGCGAACATCGCCAGCCTGCGAAAAGGGGGCCGCGTCGTTGGTATCTTTTTGATCGTGGTGGTTGGTCTGCTGCTGATGCAAAACGCTATCGGCATCGGAATGGCAAGCCTGCTGGGACTGGACCCGTTAATGGGGCTGATTGCCGGGTCAATTACGCTGTCCGGCGGTCACGGCACCGGCGCGGCGTGGAGTAAATTGTTTATTGAGCGCTACGGTTTTGCGAACGCCACGGAAGTGGCAATGGCCTGCGCGACCTTTGGTCTGGTGCTTGGCGGGCTGATCGGGGGGCCGGTTGCCCGTTATCTGGTGAAGCATTCCACCACGCCGGATGGTATCCCTGACGATCAGGAAGTGCCGACAGCGTTTGAGAAACCGGACGTTGGACGCATGATCACCTCGCTGGTGCTGATCGAAACCATCGCCCTCATCGCCATCTGTCTGACCGTGGGGAAAATTGTTGCCCAGCTGCTGGTGGGTACGGTGTTTGAACTGCCTACCTTTGTCTGCGTACTGTTTGTCGGCGTGATCGTCAGCAATGGTCTGGCGCTGCTGGGCTTTTACCGCGTCTTTGAACGTGCCGTGTCCGTTATGGGCAACGTCAGTCTGTCGCTTTTCCTGGCGATGGCGCTGATGAGTCTGAAGTTGTGGGAGCTGGCTTCGCTGGCGCTGCCGATGCTGGCTATTCTGGTGGTGCAAACGATCGCCATGGCGCTGTACGCTGTGTTCGTGACCTGGCGCATGATGGGTAAAAACTACGACGCGGCGGTGCTGGCGGCAGGACACTGTGGATTTGGCCTGGGCGCCACGCCGACGGCAATTGCCAATATGCAGGCAATTACCGACCGGTTTGGTCCGTCGCATATGGCATTTCTGGTGGTTCCAATGGTTGGCGCGTTCTTCATTGATATCGTCAACGCGCTGGTGATCAAACTGTATCTGCTGTTGCCGATTTTCGCACAGTAAACCTGGGGGCGGCGTAACGCAGCCACGACATCGGGAACGGTCAGGCGTTGGAATAGCGCTCCGTTTCCGGCATCCAGCGTTCGATAAGCGCTTTTGCCTGCTGCGGATACCTTTCATGAATATGACGCGCAATGCGTTGAACTTCGGGAATAATGGCCTGATCGCGCAGTAAATCCGCTACTTTAAACTCGGCATTGCCCGTCTGGCGTGTGCCGAGCAGTTCGCCGGGACCGCGAATTTCTAAGTCTTTTTGCGCAATCACGAAGCCATCGTTACTGTCGCGCAGCACCTGCAGTCGTTTCTGAGCCGTCTTCGATAGAGGAGACTTGTAAAGCAGTACGCAGTGAGAAGCAACCGCGCCGCGACCAACGCGCCCACGGAGCTGATGCAACTGCGCCAGCCCCAGACGCTCCGGGTTTTCGATGATCATCAGGCTGGCATTAGGGACATCCACACCCACTTCAATGACTGTCGTCGCAACCAGCAGATGCAGTTCACCTTGCTTAAACGCCGCCATCACAGCCTGCTTCTCCGCTGGTTTCATCCGGCCATGCACCAGGCCGACGTTCAGCTCCGGTAGGGCCAGCTTCAGCTCTGCCCACGTCGCTTCTGCGGCCTGCGCTTCCAGCAGGTCCGACTCTTCAATCAGCGTGCACACCCAGTAAGCCTGACGCCCTTCCTGGGTACAGGCGTTGCGCACCCGGTCAATAATGTCACTGCGCCGGGTGTCCGGAATGGCGACGGTGGTGACGGGCGTACGTCCCGGCGGCAGTTCATCGATAACGGACGTGTCGAGATCCGCATAAGCGGTCATCGCGAGGGTGCGTGGGATCGGCGTGGCGGTCATGATTAGCTGGTGTGGATGGAAACCCTGCTGCTCGCCTTTTTCCCACAGCGCCAGACGCTGATGCACGCCAAAACGGTGCTGTTCGTCGATAATCACCAGGGCAAGACCGTTAAACTGCACCTGCTCCTGGAAAATAGCGTGTGTTCCCACCACCATTTGCACCTGTCCGCTGGCGATCGCCTCCTGCTGGGCCAGACGCGCCTTTCCTTTCTGCTTGCCGGCCAGCCAGCCCACTTCCACGCCAAGCGGCGCAAACCAGTTACGGAAGTTATTGGCATGTTGTTCTGCCAGCAGTTCGGTGGGCGCCATCAGCGCGACCTGCTTGCCGTGCGCAATCGCCCGCAGTGCGGCAAGCGCCGCTACCAGCGTTTTACCGGAGCCAACATCGCCCTGCACCAGACGCATCATCGGAACGTCCAGCGCCATATCTCGTTCGATTTCCGCGACAACACGCGCCTGTGCGCCCGTGGGTTTAAACGGCAGCGACGCTAAAAGTTGGTTTTTGAGCGTGTCGTTGGCGCTCAGCGGTTGCGCATGGAAACGCTGCGCTCCGGCGCGAAGCGCCAGCATACTCAGATTATGCGCCAGTAATTCTTCAAGGATCAGTCGTCGCTGCGCCGGATGCTGACCGGTTTCCAGATCGCTCAGTAGTAGCGTCGGCGGCGGACGGTGGAGGGTACGCAATGCTTCCGGCAGGCTCATCATGCCCTGCGCGAGTTCCGGCGGCAGCAGTTCGGCAATGGCGCAGGTATCCAGCAGGTCTAACGCCTGGTCGGTCAGCTTGCGCAGCGTCGCCTGCTTGACGCCTTCAGTGGTCGGATAGACAGGGGTCAGGGTTTCCTGTAACTCAGGGGTGCTGAGATCGCCCTGGATACGGTATTCCGGATGAATCATCTCGGCACCGTATTTCCCGCGCTTCGCTTCGCCATAAGCCAGCACCCGACGTCCGCTGGCAAGGCTGTTTTTCATTGCTGCGCTGAAGTTGAAAAAGCGCAGGGTGAGAATGCCGGAGCCGTCGCTTATCTGGCATGTCATCATCCGGCGACCGCCAAAAGTGATGTTGCAGTTCAGCACTTCGCCTTCGACCGTGGCATAAATGCCCGGCAACAGTTCGCCGATGGGATAAAGATGGGTGCGATCTTCATAGCGTAGAGGGAGATGCAAAAGAAGATCCTGCACGGTGTGCAGGCCGATTTTTGCCAGTTTGCTGCTTTGCGCCGCGCCAACGCCCGTTAAGGAACTGAGCGGGACAGCGTCTAACAAGCGGCCCGACACGGGAATTACCCTGCGGCCTGCATGGTGGACCACCAGGAGGCATCCGCCTCGATCTCACCCTGCTGGTTCACCCGCGGGTAGGGCAAGCCTTTACGCCTGGCGACTTTCGCCAGCACCGGATAGCCGCCCTCAAACAGCAGGCGCTGCTGTTCGTCCTCAGGCAGCATACTGTTTTCGCGCAGGTACATACCCGCGTTCTGTCGTTGACGCTGGGCTTCGTAAAGAATCAGCGCGGAAGCGACGGAGACGTTCAGTGATTGCACCATGCCGATCATCGGAATAATAATATCCTGATCCGCAAGGTCTAATGCTTCCTGGGTAATACCGGTTTTTTCCTGCCCCATCAGGATGCAGGTGGGACGGGTATAATCAATGTCGCGAAAATCGACCGCTTTGTCAGACAGATGGGTCGCCAGAACCTGCATGCCCTGACCTTTCAGATGGTTGACCGCCTCGCCAATGGTGCGGTGCGTTTTTACCTGCACCCAACTGTTGCTACCCGCTGCCGCGGAGGCCATGGTGCGCATGCGGCTGCCCGGCCAGACGGCGTGGACTTCATGGACGCCAACAGCGTCTGCGGTACGAATGATCGCAGAAACGTTATGAGGTTTATGAACCTGCTCCATGCAGACGGTCAGATCAGGCTGCCGCCTGGCGAGCATTTCACGGATACGCGCATAACGTTGTTCATTCATAAAACTAGTTTCGGTTACGGGTGACTTTAATCACGTCCGGCATGACGCGGATTTTGCGCATGATATTCGCCAGATGTACGCGATCGCGCGCGGTAAGACGAATAAAGGCGCTGTAGACGCGACCATCTTTTTCTTCTGTATTCAGGCTTTGAATATTGGAGGTCGTGGTGTTGATTGCCGCCGTCAGGTTAGCCAGCGCGCCCTGATGGTTAAACATATCCACTTTGATCTCGGTGATAAATTCCTGCGCCGTCTCTTTGTCCCACTCAACGGCCATAAACTTCTCTGGCTCTTTCTGGTAGCCGCGGATGTTACGGCAGGACTCGTGGTGAATCACCAGGCCTTTACCGGGGCTGACGTGGGCGATGATCGGGTCGCCTGGGATCGGACGGCAGCATTTGGCGAAGGTAATCAGTACGCCGTCTGCGCCTTTGATCGGCAGATGTCCGTGGCCCGTTGCGGCAGGCTGCGCCGTCGTGGTAGACGCCTCACCCTGCTGCAGGTTTTTCGCCACCACCACGCTCATGGCGTTACCGAGGCCGATTTCCGCCAGCAGGTCGTCAAGCGTGGCCAGTTTCATACGTTCAAGCTCGCGCTGGATATTCTCCTGCGGAATTTCAGCCAGTTTACGGCTACCGCCCAGGGCATGGTTGAGCAGGCGGCGCCCGAGGCTAACGGAATCGTCACGTTTAAGGTTTTTCAGCAGTTGACGAATCTTGGCGCGGGCTTTTGAACTGACAACGAAGTTAAGCCACGCGGCATTGGGACGAGCGCCCGGCGCGGTAATGATCTCCACCGTCTGACCGCTGGTAAGCGGCTGTGACAGCGGGTAAGGCTGTCTGTCGACGCGAGCGCCCACGCAGGCGTGACCGATGTCGGTGTGCACGGCGTAAGCGAAGTCGACCGGGGTGGCGCCGGCTGGCAGTTCGACAATGCGGCCTTCCGGGGTGAAAACGTAAATCTCATCCGGGAAAAGATCGGATTTAACGCTTTCAATAAACTCAAAGGAGCTGCCTGCGCTTTGCTGTAGCTCAAGCAGACTCTGCATCCAGCGCTGAGCGCGGATTTGCGCGGTGGTGCTGGTCTCGCCATGCTCTTTATAAGCCCAGTGCGCCGCAACCCCCATCTCCGCCATCTGATCCATATCTTCAGTGCGGATTTGCACCTCAACAGGAACGCCGTGTGGGCCGATCATTGAGGTATGCAGCGACTGGTAGCCGTTCGCTTTCGGAATGGCGATATAGTCCTTCACGCGGCCAGGACGCGGCTTGTAAAGGCTGTGCATCTGGCCGAGCACGCGGTAGCAAGTGTCCGCGTCATGAACGATGACGCGGAAGGCGTAAATGTCCATGATCGAATGAAAACGCTGCTCTTTAAGCACCATTTTGCAGTAGATGGAATAGAGATGCTTCTCGCGTCCACTGACGCGACAGGGAATCCCTGCTTCCTGTAGCCGTCCTTCAATTTCAGAGAGGATTTTCTGGATCATCTCTTTACGGTTGCCGCGAGCGGCTTTGACGACTTCTTTAATTACCCGATAGCGGTTGGGATACAGCGCCTCAAAACCCAGCTCTTCCAGCTCGGTTTTAATGTGATGGATACCTAAACGGTGTGCCAGCGGGCTGTAAATTTCAAGCGTTTCGCGGGCGATGCGGCGACGTTTATCCGGGCGCAAAGAACCCAGTGTGCGCATGTTATGGGTACGGTCAGCAAGTTTGATGAGAATGACGCGGATATCCTGCACCATCGCCATAATCATCTTGCGAAAGTTTTCGGCCTGCGCCTCTTTCTTGTCGCGGAACTTAAGCTTATCAAGCTTCGATACCCCTTCGACCAGTTCAGCAACGCTTTTACCAAATAGCTGCTCCATGTCCTGGTAGGTGGCGGGGGTATCTTCAATCACGTCATGCAACAGCGCGGCCATCAGCGTTTCATAGTCGAGCTTCATCTCGGCCAGAATGCAGGCTACGGCAACAGGGTGCGTGATGTAAGGTTCACCGCTTGAACGTGTCTGGCCCTCGTGAGCGTCACGTGCAACGAGATACGCCTGCCGAAGACGTTTGATTTGGTCTTCAGGCAGGTAGGTTTGAATCAGCTGATTCAGGCTTTCAAACAGATACAAGGGCGACCCGCTTTGTGATTAACGACGACCTTCAGCAATCGCGGTAACGGCTTGTAATTCAGCGGCTTCCTGCTCTTGCTGTTCCTGGCGCTCACGTACGTCGAGGATCTGGTTGTTGATCAGACCTTCTTCGATTTCGCGCAGTGCGATTACGGTAGTTTTATCGTTTTCTTCCGGTACGAGCGGATCCTTTCCGCCTACCTGCATCTGACGAGCGCGACGCGCGGCGACCAGTACCAGGTCAAAACGGTTACCAATTTTCTCTACAGCGTCCTGAACAGTTACGCGTGCCATACTTAAAATGCTCCACAGGTGAAGAAATGACTGGGCATAATACTGAAAGTGGGTTCAGTCTGCCAACAGTTTGCTGATTAAAGCGTCATGGCGCTGCTTTTGGCGGCTCATGCGCAGACGTTCGGCGCGAATGATGGTTTTCAGATCGCCCAGCGCGGTGTCGAAATCATCATTCACAATAAGATAATCATATTCGGCGTAATGGCTCATTTCTGCAACAGCCTGCGCCATCCGTTTTGCGATAACGTCTTCGCTATCCTGACCACGACCACGTAGACGGCGGTCCAGTTCGATTTTGGAGGGCGGCAAAATGAAGATACTCCGCGCATGCGGCATTTTCTGCCGAATTTGCTGAGCGCCCTGCCAGTCGATATCCAGAAAAACATCCACGCCCGTTGCGAGAACTTGCTCAATCGCCTCGCGCGAAGTGCCGTAATAATTACCGAACACTTCGGCGTGCTCAAGGAAGGCATCCTGACCGATCATGGTTCTGAACTCATCGTGGTTGACGAAGAAATAGTGTTCGCCGTGAACCTCACCCGGGCGCGGCGCGCGCGTGGTGTGAGAAACAGAAACCTGGGTGTCGTACAACGGTTGGGTTTTCAATAAAGCCTGAATCAGACTGGATTTACCCGCGCCACTGGGGGCAGAAACAATATAAAGCGTGCCTTGAGCCATGAGTATCTTACGTATGTGATTATCAAATTGAACCTACATACGGGCTTATTATACACGTCACCGCAACGCGACGTAGCTTTTGTCACACTTTTTGCGCCAGATTGTTGCGTTTTGAGAGCCTGTTTCCTGATTTAACCGACATTCTCTGCAACAACCGCGAATGTCTGGAAGCCCGTGCGCAAAAGAATATATTGCCGCTCGGCTTTACCTGTGTGACGCGCTATACCTGCTCGCCAACAGACACGGGAGGCGGTAATGAAAAGAGGGATAGCGATCATAGTAGGGCTGCTGTGGTGTTCGCAGGTCTGGGGGTTATGCCCGACGTGGTCGGCGGCCAGAGCTCAGGACGAGTTATCCCGTTTACAACAACAGATTTCACGTTGGGACGACGCCTACTGGAAGGAGGGGAAAAGCAACGTAGAGGACGGCGTTTACGATCAGTTGCGTGCCCGACTGGTTCAGTGGCAGCGCTGCGTTGGCGAAGACGTATTGCCCGGCGACTTGCCGCCCGCTATTGGCGGCGCTGCCTCCCATCCGGTTGCCCATACCGGCGTTAGAAAGCTGACGGATAAGCGCGCGGTGCGACAATGGATGCGTGAGCGCGGCGATCTGTGGGTGCAACCAAAAGTGGATGGCGTAGCGATTACCCTGGTGTATCGGGAGGGCGCGTTAACCCAGGCGATCAGCCGTGGTGATGGCCTGAAAGGCGAAGACTGGACCGCAAAAGCGCAGCGAATATCAGCCATTCCCCAGACCGTGACGGGGGCGCTGGCAAACAGCGTTCTGCAGGGGGAAATCTTTTTGCCCCAGGAGGGGCATATACAGCAAAAAATGGGAGGCATGAACGCACGTTCAAAAGTGGCTGGCCTGTTGATGCGTAAGGATAACGCCAGCGCATTACGTTCGCTGGGCGTTTTCATCTGGGCCTGGCCCGACGGACCTGATCGCATGGCTGTAAAACTCAGTCAACTGAGCGCTGCGGGCTTTACGTTGACGGAAAAGTATACTCTGTTAGTGAAAAGCGCTGAAGACGTTGAGCGTGCCCGCACGCGGTGGTGGACGTCAGGCTTGCCTTTTGTGACCGATGGTGTCGTTGTCCGGACTGGCGACGAGCCAGCATCGCGCGACTGGTTGCCGGGGCAGGGAAACTGGCTGGCGGCCTGGAAATATCCGCCAGTGGCCCAGGTGGCGGAAGTCACGGCGATCCATTTCACGGTCGGTAAGAGCGGAAAAGTTGCAGTAGTGGCGATGCTCGCTCCCGTCATGCTGGATGATAAACGGGTGCAGCGGGTGAATCTCGGTTCGATCAGGCGCTGGCAAGAGTGGGATATCGCGCCGGGCGATCATATTCTCGTCAGCCTTGCTGGACAAGGGATCCCGCGCATTGATAAGGTGGTCTGGCGCGTTAGCGATCGGACAAAACCCGCGCCGCCGGAAAATCGCTATAACTCGTTGACCTGTTTCTATGCCACCGCTGAATGCCAGGAGCAGTTTATCTCCCGGTTGGTCTGGATTGGCTCGCGTGGCGCGTTAGGGATAGAGGGGATAGGTGAGTCGGGTTGGCGAGCGCTTCATCAACATCATCATTTTGCGCATATCTTTTCGTGGCTTGCTCTGACGCCTGAGCAAATCAAGAACACGCCTGGGTTAGCGCAGGCCAAAGGCGAGCAGCTTTGGCATCAGTTCAACCTCGTCCGCAAACAGCCGTTTACCCGCTGGCTAATGGCGATGGGAATACCACTGACGCAGACCGCGTTAAATGCCAGTGGGGCGCGTTCATGGCAGCAGATGGTCTCGAACAGCGCACACTACTGGCAGCAACTTCCCGCAACAGGCGCACGCCGTGCTGCATGGGTTATCCAGTGGCTCGCTCACGCAGAAATAAAAGCGCTCAGCCAGTGGCTGGGGAGTCAGCGTATTGATGGCTTTAGCGCTCAGTGACCCTCATGGCGATAATAAAATACCGGCAAACCCAGCTTAAGACGGAGCGCCAGCAAACGTGCGACAAAACCGAACATTAGCGTTGAGATCACAACAACGTCATGGCTGGAGACATAGTGCTGCAAGATAATGTAAAGCACGGCGGAGGCGAAGGAGACGCCAGCGTACAGTTCTTTCTGAAAGACAAGCGGAATGCGTTTGCAGAACATATCGCGTAATACGCCGCCGAAAACGCCCGTTGTCACGGCAGCAACGACGGCAATTATGGGTCCGTGCCCCATATCCAGCGCGACCTGGGCACCAATTATTGAAAAGACGACCAGCCCTAAAGCGTCTAACACCAGAAAGAGTTTGCGCAGGTAAGGCATCACCGGTGCCACAATGGTGGTCAGAACAGCGGCGGTGGCGACGATGATGACGTATTCGGGATGTTTCACCCAACCGAGAGGATAGTGACCAAGCAGAATATCACGAACGGAACCGCCACCGATGGCTGTCGCGGTAGCAATAATAATGACGCCAAAAGTATCCATACGGCGACGACCCGCGGCCAGCGCGCCCGTCATGGCCTCAGCGGTGATTCCTATCAGGTACAGAATATGTAACAGCATGACTCTCCCTCATCTTTAGCGCGGTAGAGAGTAGCGATTTGTGCGGTATATCACGATTGAGATTTTCTAACGCAATGGCTTTTTAATAAATTTCGCTCATGCGACTATGCCACTCAACCCATCTTACATAGGGTATTCGATAAAAATAGGTTGTTATAATGATGAGAAAATATAATGCCTGGGAGACAGATAAGTTGATATTCAGGGAAACGTAACGCCGCCCGAACGCAGCGGGCGACGTTTGATGGCATTTACTCGATATTCTGGATCTGCTCGCGCATTTGCTCGATCAACACTTTCAGTTCGATGGCGGAGTTAGTGACGTCGGCATTGATAGATTTTGACGCCAGCGTATTCGATTCACGGTTGAATTCCTGCATCATAAAGTCCAGACGGCGGCCCACCGCCTCTTTTTTCTTCAGGATGTTGTAGGTTTCTTTGACGTGAGCTTCCAGGCGATCCAGTTCTTCCGCCACATCAATACGCTGGGCCATCATCACCAGCTCCTGTTCCAGACGGTTATTTTCCAGCTGCACCTGAGCGTCTTCCAGTTTGGCGACCAGACGTTCACGTTGCCATTGCAGGATTTCTGGCATATGGGCGCGAACTTTTACCACTTCGGCGCTGACGCCCTCCAGACGCTGTTCGATGAGCGCTTTCAGTGCTTGCCCTTCTGTTTCGCGGGCAATAATGAAGTCGTCCAGCGCGCCGTCCAGCGCGGTCAGGATTTCAGCGGCAATGGCATCGAGATCCTGCTCCTGAGCTGCCATAACGCCGGGCCAGCGCAGGATATCAACCGGATTGATTTCCCCTTCATCGCTCTGCATTTTGACCCAGTTGGCCGCGTTCACCAGCTGTTTGGCGAGTTTCTCATTGAGAATGAGTTCGCCCTGCGCGCTGGCGTCGGGCTCAAAACGTAGCGTGCATTCGATTTTCCCACGCGTCAGGCGCGTACGGATACGTTCGCGAACAACAGGCTCAAGGCTACGGAACTGCTCCGGCAGACGAAAGTAAGTTTCCAGATAACGCTGGTTTACCGAGCGCATTTCCCAGGTCGCGCTACCCCATTCACCCTTGATTTCACGCCGGGCGTAGGCGGTCATACTGCGGATCATAGACGTTCCTGTTTTTAAAGGAGAGATGGGACGATTATAGCCATCCCGGCCTTGTCAGGATAGGAATAAGAGCGGGAAGTCCGTATAATGCGCAGCCACATTCGTTTCAAGCCGGAGATTTCAATATGCGTCCAGCAGGCCGTAGCGCTAATCAGGTGCGTCCCGTAACCCTGACCCGTAACTATACAAAACATGCTGAAGGCTCGGTGCTGGTCGAATTTGGCGATACTAAAGTGCTGTGCACCGCCTCGATTGAAGAAGGCGTCCCGCGCTTTCTGAAAGGGCAGGGCCAGGGCTGGATCACGGCGGAATATGGCATGCTGCCGCGCGCGACCCATACCCGTAACGCTCGTGAAGCGGCGAAAGGTAAGCAGGGTGGGCGCACGATGGAAATCCAGCGTCTTATCGCCCGCGCGCTGCGCGCTGCGGTGGATCTCAAAACGCTGGGCGAATTTACCATCACGCTGGACTGCGACGTGATCCAGGCCGACGGCGGTACGCGTACGGCATCCATTACTGGTGCCTGCGTTGCGCTGGCCGATGCGCTGAATAAGCTGGTGGCAAGCGGTAAGCTAAAAACCAATCCAATGAAAGGCATGGTGGCGGCAGTATCCGTCGGGATCGTCAACGGTGAAGCGCTTTGCGATCTGGAGTACGTCGAAGACTCCGCAGCAGAAACGGACATGAATGTTGTGATGACCGAAGACGGGCGCATCATTGAAGTACAGGGCACGGCAGAAGGCGAGCCGTTTAGCCATGAAGAACTGCTCACCCTGTTGGCGTTGGCCCGGGGGGGAATCGAATCCATTGTCGCGACGCAGAAGGCGGCGTTGGCAAATTGATTTTAAGGCGACCAGTGAGTCGCCTTTTTTTTGTCTGCGGTTTTCGAAACAGATTTCGTAAATGATGAAAGTGAAAGAGGAGCGAATCCATGAAACCATATCAGCGCCAGTTTATTGAATTTGCGCTTAACAAACAGGTACTCAAGTTTGGCGAATTTACGCTGAAATCCGGGCGCAAAAGCCCCTATTTCTTCAACGCCGGGCTGTTTAATACCGGGCGCGATCTGGCACTGTTAGGCCGTTTTTATGCCGAAGCGTTAGTGGATTCCGGAATTGAATTCGATCTGCTCTTTGGTCCTGCTTACAAAGGCATCCCGATTGCGACAACCACCGCGGTCGCGCTGGCTGAGCACCATGACAAAGATCTGCCGTACTGTTTTAACCGCAAAGAAGCGAAAGATCACGGCGAGGGCGGTAGCCTGGTCGGTAGCCCACTGCAGGGGCGCGTTATGCTGGTCGATGATGTGATCACTGCCGGTACCGCGATACGCGAGTCGATGGAGATTATCCAGGCCAACGGCGCGACGCTGGCAGGCGTGCTGATCTCTCTGGATCGTCAGGAACGGGGTCGCGGTGAAATCTCCGCCATTCAGGAGGTTGAACGCGACTACGGCTGTCAGGTGATTTCTATCATCACCCTGCAAGACCTGATTGCCTATCTTGAAGAGAAGCCGGAAATGGCTGGTCATCTGGCGGCGGTGCGGGCGTATCGCGAAGCGTATGGTGTGTAATTTACGGACCCGGTAGCGTTGCGCTTACCGGAGCTGTGTTATTTCTTTGTAAGCCGGATAAGGCGAAACCGCCATCCGGCTTTTTGTTATTGCAACTGCGCAGCGAGCAACGGCCAGCGGGCGTCGAAATCATCCGTAGGACGGTATTTGAATTCGCTACGCACAAAACGTGAAAGCATGCCTTCACAGAAGGCCAATATCTGGCTTGCCAGCAGCGTTTCGTCCGTAACGTATCCTTCGCCTTCGCGCATACGCTTTTCGCGCAGCACTTGACGTAGCTGCGCCTCTATACGCTCAAACAGTTGATTAATGCGACCCTGCAAACGGTCCTGTTCAAACATCAGCGCATGGCCGGTCAGGATACGCGTCAGCCCAGGGTTACGTTCACCGAATCCCAGAATCAGCAACACAATCAGACGCAAACGGGTGCTGGTGTCTTTTTCATCTTTCAGTATCAGGTTGATACGCGTGATCAGGCTGTCTTCGATAAACTCTATCAGGCTATCGAACATGCGAGTCTTGCTGGGAAAGTGACGATACAACGCCGCTTCGGACACGCCGACAGAAGCCGCCAGTTTTGCCGTGGTGATGCGTTGGCTTCCATCGCTGGATTCCAGCATCAGCGCCAGAGACTGAAGTATTTCTTCGCGACGGTTCCTTTTCGCAGTTTGTTTTTCTGCCATGTTACAAAATACCCCTGAAAATAAGCACTTGCCAGGCGAGCATCCACACTATGACCGCAAACCCGGCGTTTGCGGTGATGTTATGACGTTATTGGGATGCGTAATGCCTTACTTACGACCGGAATGGCCGAAACCGCCCTCACCACGATCGGTGGCGTCAAAATCTTCTACCAGATTAAATTCAGCCTGCACAACCGGCACGAAAACCATCTGCGCAATACGTTCGCCTGGCTCAATGGTGAAGCTGTCCTGCCCACGGTTCCAGACAGAAACCATCAACTGCCCCTGATAGTCGGAATCGATCAGGCCCACCAGGTTGCCCAATACGATACCATGCTTATGGCCCAGGCCAGAACGCGGCAGGATAACGGCAGCCAGAGACGGATCGGCGATATGAATAGCCAGGCCGGTTGGCAGCAGGGTGGTTGCGCCCGGCGCCAGTTCTACGGCGTCATCGAGACAGGCTCGCAGGTCAAGTCCGGCAGAACCGGAGGTGGCATAGGTCGGCAGCGGGAATTGCTTGCCAACACGCGGGTCCAGAATCTTAACGTCGATTTTTTTCATCATAACGGGTCACGATCTCGTCGAGTAATAATTGGCCCAGGAGTGCTTTGCGCTCAAGCGGTAAGACTTTATCTCCATCCTGCCAGAAAAGGTGTAACGCATTGCTGTCGCTATTAAATCCTTGATTAGAAAGCGAAACGTCGTTAGCGCAGATCAGATCAAGGTTTTTACGGATACGCTTTTGCCGGGCGTATTCTTCCACATTATTTGTTTCCGCGGCAAACCCAACGACAAAGGGGCGAGAATCTTTCAGCGCGGCGACCCCGGCGATAATGTCAGGGTTTTTGACCATTTTTACTGTTAATTCATCTCCCTGCGTGGCCTGTTTTTTTATTTTTTCACTGGCGACGGCGGCGGCCCGATAGTCTGCCACCGCCGCACAGCCGATAAAAATATGCTGTTGCTTAACGGCGGACTGAACCGCAGCTTCCATCTCCAGTGCGGTCATGACGTCTACACGCTGCACAAAAGGCGGCGTGGGTAATGACACCGGACCGGAAACCAGCGTGACGTTTGCGCCACGGCGAGCGGCAGCGGCGGCGATAGCAAAGCCCATCTTACCGGAGCTGTGATTGGAAATATAACGCACCGGATCGAGCGGCTCGCGCGTCGGGCCCGCGGTAATCATGATGTTAAGATGTTGCAGGTCGTTGACAGGCGAAAAATGCGCCGCGGCCATATCAACGATAGTCAGGGGATCCAACATCCGCCCCGGGCCGACATCGCCGCACGCCTGGCTACCGCTATCCGGTCCCCAGATTATCAGGCCGCGAGAGGCGAGCTCCGCCAGATTATGCTGTGTGGCGGCAGCGCGGTACATTTGCTGGTTCATCGCCGGTAACACGGCAACGGGCGCCGGTGTCGCCAGACAAATCGTGGAAACCAGATCGTTGGCCATCCCCGCGGCAACCCGTGCGATGAGATCCGCCGTGGCGGGGGCAAGAATCACTAAATCAGCCCATTTTCCCAGCTCAATATGACCCATTGCGGCTTCCGCTGCGGGATCAAGCAGGCTGTCCGAAACAGGATACCCGGAAACCGCCTGTAGGCTCAGTGGGGTGATAAAGGCTTTTGCCGCTTCGGTCATTGCCACACGGACATCAGCGCCGCGTTCGCGCAGGCGACGCACCAGTTCAGGGGTTTTGTAGGCGGCTATACCGCCGCTGACGCCGAGAACGATCTTTTTACCGGCCAGGCTCATCATGATATTTCCTGTTGGGTGACACCAGAAGGCGGACATTTTATCACAATCCTTAAACTGCCGTGTGCTCGCTCATGAATCACTTTGCGAGGCGCTACGCAGGCGTGAAAACTCACCGTCGAATCCCCAAAAGCGCTATGCCAACATGCCCGCTGGCAGAGGGGAGAGAAAAATGGAAACCGTTGAGTGCAGATGGCCGAGGGAAAAATTGTTGGCGCAGGGGGTTGAGACGCTCACGGATGCCGAGCTGCTGGCGCTCTTTTTACGTACGGGAACGCAGGGGAAAGATGTTTTTACGTTGGCGAAAGAGATCCTCAACCATTTTGGGTCTTTGTACGGCTTGCTGACTGCCGACTACGCCCAGTTCGTTAAGGTCACAGGGATTGGCGTGGCAAAGTATGCGCAGTTGAAGGGAATTGCGGAGCTGGCGCGGCGCTTTTATGACGTTCGGCTTAAAGAAGAAAATCCGTTACTGAGTCCGGAAATGACGCGAGCGTTTCTGCGCAGCCAGTTCGCCGGCGAAGAACGTGAGGTGTTTATGGCGATTTTCCTTGACGCTCAGCACAAGGTTATTAAACATAGCCGCCTTTTCTCGGGGACGCTGAGCCATGTTGAGGTGCATCCACGTGAAATTGTTCGGCAGGCGATCAAAATTAACGCTTCAGCGGTGATCCTTGCCCATAATCACCCGTCGGGGTGTGCAGAGCCGAGCAAAGCGGATAAACTCATCACCGAGCGTGTGGTAAAATGCTGCCAGTTCATGGACATCCGTGTGCTTGATCATCTTGTTATGGGGCGCGGCGAGTACGTTTCTTTTGCGGAACGCGGTTGGATTTGACCGACTTTGCGCGATCCATCGGGATCTTTGTCTGTTCGGGACTTGAGCACATCGCTGACTCAGCGTATACTACGCCACCTTTGAGAATCTCGGGTTTGGCATTTGGGCCTGGCAATCGAGAGTTCAATAGAACTATGCGATGACCGGGCTGTAAAGCCTGACGAGGCGCCGATACCCCATACGAAGCTCGAGCTAATTTGATTTTTGGAGAATAGACATGTCCCGAGTCTGCCAAGTTACTGGCAAGCGTCCGGTGACCGGTAACAACCGTTCCCACGCACTGAACGCGACTAAACGCCGCTTCCTGCCTAACCTGCACTCTCACCGTTTCTGGGTTGAGAGCGAAAAGCGTTTTGTCACCCTGCGTGTATCTGCTAAAGGTATGCGTGTAATTGATAAGAAAGGCATCGAAACAGTTCTGTCCGAACTGCGTGCCCGTGGCGAAAAGTACTAAGTACTTAAAGAGGAAATAAATCATGGCTAAAGGTATTCGTGAGAAGATCAAGCTGGTTTCTTCTGCTGGTACTGGTCACTTCTATACCACTACGAAGAACAAACGTACTAAGCCGGAAAAACTGGAACTGAAAAAATTCGATCCAGTTGTTCGTCAGCACGTGATTTACAAAGAAGCGAAAATTAAATAATTCTCGCTTTGCTGTAACGAAAAACCTCGCTCAGGCGGGGTTTTTTGTTTTCTGGCTGTCCCCATATAAGTGAGAGCGGAAACACAACCGGAGACGCTATGCCTGAATTACCTGAAGTCGAAACCAGCCGCCGCGGTATTGAGCCGCATCTGGTCGGGGCCAAAATTCTGCATGCTCATGTGCGTAATGGCCGTCTGCGTTGGCCAGTCTCTGAAGAGATCTACCGTCTGAGCGACCAGCCGGTGCTCAGCGTTCAGCGCCGTGCCAAATATCTTCTGCTGGAGCTTCCTGACGGATGGATCATTATCCATCTGGGAATGTCGGGCAGCTTGCGTATCCTTCCTGAAGAGCTTCCTGCTGAAAAGCATGATCACGTCGACTTAGTGATGAGCAATGGTAAAGTTCTGCGCTACACCGATCCTCGTCGTTTTGGCGCCTGGCTGTGGACGAAGGTGCTGGAAGGGCATAACGTGCTGGCGCATCTGGGGCCTGAACCGCTCAGCGACGATTTCAACGGCGAGTATTTGCATCAGAAGTGCGTGAAAAAGAAAACGGCGATTAAACCCTGGTTGATGGACAACAAGCTGGTGGTGGGCGTCGGGAATATTTACGCCAGTGAGTCTCTGTTTGCCGCAGGCATCCATCCTGACCGTCTGGCATCCTCGTTGTCTGAAGCGGACTGTGAACTGTTGGTGCGGGTGATTAAGGCCGTTTTACTGCGATCCATCGAGCAGGGCGGGACGACGCTAAAAGATTTTCTGCAAAGTGATGGCAAGCCGGGCTATTTTGCTCAGGAACTGCAGGTATATGGCCGTAAGGGCGAGCCGTGCAGAGTGTGCGGTACGCCGATTATCGCGACGAAACACGCCCAGCGCGCGACGTTTTACTGTCGCCGCTGTCAGAAGTAAAACGTAAAGAGATGGCCGGATGACATCCGGCATTAGCCGTTTAGTTAAGCTTATCCATTAACGCTTGATGGATATTGTCTGGCAGGAAGTGGGTGACATCGCCCGCATGGCGCGCCACCTCTTTAACCAGCGACGAAGAAATAAAAGACCACTCCTTCGACGGCATTAAAAACACGCTTTCCAGCTCTGGCATCAGATGACGGTTCATGTGCGCCAGCTGCATCTCATATTCAAAATCCGCCACGGCGCGGAGTCCGCGAATCAGGATAGTCGCCTGCTGTTCGCGGGCAAAATTTGCCATCAAATCACTGAAACCCCGCACCTCGACGTTGGGCAAGTGCGCAGTAGCCTGGCGCGCGAGGGCGACGCGCTCGTCCAGCGAAAACAGGGGTTTTTTACTGGGGCTGGCGGCAATCGCCAGAATGACGTGGTCAAACATCTGCGTGGCGCGCGTGATGATATCGATATGGCCGTTGGTCAGCGGGTCAAACGTGCCCGGATAGATTGCCCGTTTTTGCATAACAGCCCTCAATGCGTTTTCGGTGGCAGATAAGGTTCCAGCAGTTGCAGTAAGCGCTGGAGCGCGCCCTGGTTTTGGTACAGCACTTCAACTGCGTGACGACCATAAAAATTACGATAATCGGCGTCGGTCAGTAAAGAGGAAACTTCTTTGGCGAGGCTGGTGGCGTCGGTGACGGTAATCAGACCGCTGGCTTGCTCCAGACGAGCGCAGATATCTTTAAAGTTAAAGGTGTGAGGACCCATCAGCACCGGGATCGCGTGCGCGGCAGCTTCCAGCGGGTTATGCCCACCTCGCTCAACCAGCGATCCTCCGACAAAGGCGAGATCCGCAATGCCGTAAAGCAGCATGAGTTCACCCATTGTATCGCCAACCACCACCTGGGTACTGGCCGAGGGCACCTCGCCAGAAGAGCGTGTGGTGTAACTGAGACCTGCCTCACGAACGAGATTAATCGCATCCGGGAAGCGCTCCGGATGACGGGGCACGAGGATCAGCAGCAGGTTGGGGAACTGGTGGAGCAATGCCTGATGCGCGGCGATGACAATACTCTCTTCGCCATCATGAGTGCTGGTGGCGATCCACACCGGGCGGTGGGGGGCCCACTGACGGCGCAGCGTAACCGCTTTTGCCGCAAGCTGCGGCGTAACGGAGATATCAAACTTCAGGCTGCCGGTTACGGTGACCTGATTATTCTTCGCGCCCAGCGTCACAAAGCGCTGACCATCTTCTTCATTTTGCGCCGCAATTAGCGTAATACGGCGAAGGATTCGGCGGATAAATTTCCCCAGCTTCGCGTAACCGTTGGCAGAACGGGCGGAAAGACGCGCATTGGCGATGACCAGCGGGATGTTGCGCTTATGCAGCGCGGCGATCAGGTTCGGCCACAGTTCGGTTTCCATAATCAATACCAGTTTGGGGTCGACCTTATTGAGGAAGCGGCCAAGCGCATCGGGTAAATCATAGGGAAGATAGACGTGCTGGACATCGCTGCCGAAAGCGGACTGAACCCGCTCAGAGCCGGTTGGCGTCATGGTGGTGACGGTAATCGGCAGATCAGGATAGCGATGCCGTAACGCGCGAACTAAAGGAATAGCCGCCAGCGTTTCGCCGACGGAGACAGAATGAAGCATGATCCCGCCCGGCTTAAGAGGGCGGCGGTAAAAGCCGTAGCGTTCACCCCAGCGTTTACGGTAGGCCGGGGCCTTACGTCCGCGCACCCACAGCCGTATCCAGATCAGCGGCTGAATCAGGTAAAGAAGGGCGGTGTAAAGCAATTCGAGCATAGTAAATAGCTGACTTATGGATGTGCTGGGGATTCTATGTATTTAGCCAGGGCTTTACCATTACTTTTCCTGTTTTTGACTTAAATAGCCTTAAGTCTGGCTAATAAAGCCTGTCAGACACAGAATTTTTGCATTTTTATGCGATTTATTGATTTTTGCGCCCTGAAGTGGGCATCGTGCGTTTGATAAGCCGTTAAGAAAGCCCAGATAAATTAATTATCAATATGATTTAAAAAACAAAAAATCGCTAACTGCTTAAAGTTTATTCGTGTCGGATCGCAGCGAAAGAAGTGATACACTAGCGGATAAAAGTCAGTGCGGTATCAGTAATCGGGTAGCTGTTGAGCCTGGGGCGGTAGCGTGCTTTTTTCTGCTTAAATTACCGGATAATCACAACAAAAGAGTCGCGTGTGGAAAAGCCTTTTCGAAAAATTCTGGTTATCAAGATGCGTTTCCACGGGGATATGCTTTTAACCACTCCCGTTATTAGTACGCTGAAAAAAAATTATCCTGACGCCAAAGTCGATGTGCTTCTTTACCAGGACACGATACCTATTTTGTCTGAAAACCCTGAGATAAATGCGCTTTATGGCATCAGTAATAAGGGGGCGGGAACGGCAGATAAAATCAAAAATGCGCTTTCGCTGATTAAGACTTTACGCAGTAATCAGTATGACCTGGTCATTAATCTTACCGACCAGTGGATCGTGGCGCTGATAGTCCGGTGCCTGAATGCCAGGGTAAAAATATCCCAGGACTTTGCCAACCGTCAGTCCGTCTTCTGGAAAAACAGTTTTACGCACCTCGTTCCCTACCGCGGCGAACATGTCGTCGAGCGGACATTGTCTGCGCTCTGCCCGCTTGGGCTGGAGCATGTGGTAACGGAAACGACGATGAGTTATCTGCCAGAGCACTGGGAAAACATGCGTCAGCAGCTGGCGAAACTCGGCGTGACGCGCCAGTATGTGGTGATTCAGCCAACCGCAAGGCAATTATTTAAGTGCTGGGATAACGAAAAATTTTCCCGCGTCATTGATGCCCTTGAACGTCGTGGTTATCAGGTTGTGCTGACGTCCGGCCCGTCCGCAGACGATTTAGCCTGCGTAGAAGAAATCGCCCAGGGGTGTGAAACCAAACCGGTTACTGGCCTTGCGGGAAAAACCCGCTTCCCTGAATTAGGCGCATTGATCGACCATGCCGCGCTCTTTATTGGCGTCGATTCTGCACCCGGACACATTGCCGCCGCGGTTAAAACACCGGTGATATGCCTTTTTGGCGCGACAGACCACGTTTTCTGGCGTCCCTGGACTGACAATATTATTCAGTTTTGGGCGGGAGATTATCAGACAATGCCTCAGCGACGTGAACTGGATCGAAATAAAAAATATATGTCCGTTATACCTGCAGAGGACGTCATTGCGGCGACGGAAAAAATGTTGCCACAAAATGCGCAAATTATTGGGATGGATGCGTCGGTATGATCGTTGCTTTTTGTCTGTATAAGTATTTTCCGTTTGGCGGATTACAACGTGACTTCCTGCGTATTGCGCAAACCGTCGCTGCGCGTGGACATCAGGTTCGCGTTTACACTCAGTCCTGGGAAGGGGAATATCCCGAAGGATTCGAACTGATTCACGTGCCGGTAAAATCACGGACCAACCACGGACGTAATGCAGAGTATTACGCGTGGGTGCAGACGCATCTGCGAGCGCATCCGGTGGATCGGGTCGTCGGCTTTAACAAAATGCCGGGTCTGGATGTCTATTTTGCCGCTGATGTCTGTTATGCCGAGAAGGTTGCGCAGGAGAAAGGTTTTTTCTATCGCCTGACATCCCGTTACCGCCACTATGCGGCGTTTGAACGGGCGACGTTCGAACAGGGTAAGTCCACGCAGCTGATGATGCTGACCGATAAACAGATTGCTGATTTCCAGAAGCATTATCAAACCGAAGCGGAACGTTTCCATATCCTCCCGCCGGGGATCTATCCGGACAGAAAATACAGTGCGCAAATCCCGGACGCTCGCGAGGTTTATCGTCAGAAGAACGGGATCGCCGGACAGCAAAATTTGTTGTTGCAGGTGGGGTCCGACTTTACGCGTAAAGGCGTGGATCGATCGATTGAAGCGCTGGCTTCCCTGCCGGAGGCGCTGCGCCACAATACGCTGCTGTATGTTGTTGGTCAGGACAAGCCCAGAAAATTTGAAGCGCTGGCGGAAAAACGCGGCGTACGGGGTAATGTGCATTTTTTCTCCGGGCGTAATGATGTGGCAGAGCTGATGGCCGCCGCTGATATACTGCTGCACCCTGCTTACCAGGAAGCGGCAGGTATCGTTTTGCTTGAGGCGATTGCCGCCGGGTTGCCGGTCCTCACGTCGGCGGTATGTGGTTTTGCCCACTATATTGAAGACGCTAACTGTGGTGTTGCCATCACTGAGCCCTGGAAACAAGAAGCACTAAACGACATTTTACGTAAAGCGCTGACGCAGCCATCATTGCGCAACGCATGGGCTGAAAACGCACGCCATTATGCGGATACGCAAGATTTGTACAGTCTGCCGGAAAGAGCGGCCGACATCATTACAGGTGGTCTGGATGGTTGAACTGAAGGAACCGTTAGCCACGTTATGGCGCGGTAAAGATGCTTTTGAGGAAGTTAAAACGCTGCAGGGAGACGTTTTCAGGGAACTGGAAACCCGCCGTACGCTGCGATTTGAACTGGCGGAGAAAAGCTATTTCCTTAAATGGCATCGGGGCACTTCGCTCAAAGAGATCGTCAAAAATTTACTTTCGCTACGCATGCCGGTTTTAGGGGCTGACAGAGAGTGGAACGCCATCCATCGTCTCCGGGATGTGGGGGTGGATACTATGCACGGAGTGGGTTTTGGTGAGAAAGGTTTAAATCCGCTGACCAAAACTTCGTTTATTATTACCGAAGATCTAACGCCCACTATCAGCCTGGAAGATTACTGCGCAGAATGGGCGTCAAACCCGCCTGACGTAAAGATTAAGCGAATGCTTATTCACCGCGTCGCAACGATGGTTCGTAAAATGCACGCGGCCGGTATCAATCACCGCGACTGCTATATTTGCCACTTTCTCCTGCACCTGCCCTTTTCGGGGCATGAGAGCGAGCTTAAGGTGTCCGTCATCGATCTCCATCGTGCGCAAATTCGAAGCAAAGTGCCTCGCCGCTGGCGTGATAAGGATCTGATCGGCTTGTATTTCTCGTCCCTGAATATTGGCTTGACGCAGCGGGATATCTGGCGGTTTTTGCAGGTGTACTTTGAGGCGCCGTTAAGCGCGATTCTACGGGATGAAACCAAGTTATTAAGTGCAGCAAAAATTAAAGCAGAAAAAATAAAAGAAAGAACAATAAGAAAAAAATTATAACTACTTTAAATTTAATAGTAAATCAGGAACTAAAATTGACTGACACATGTAATTATATTGAACACAAGAAACAGTTGTTTTCAGCGGTTCAACATTTATCTGAGCCACTTCATATTGCATTCTGTTTTGATAATGGATTCTTAATGCCCGCAGGGGTTGCTGCCTTCTCTGTTATTGAAAATAATAAAGATATTAACTTACATTTCCATCTTCTGGTATCAAATGTTTCAGATAATGATCTTTCTTTATTCAGGGAACTAAAGAAACCTAACGTCGCGATAACCGTTTATCATATTGTTGATGATTTCAATATAAATCCGGAAACCTTGGTATTAGGTATCCCTTTATCAACGTGCCTTCGATTCTTAATACCCAAGGTTATTGATGAATCTATTAATCATGTCCTTTACCTCGACTGTGATGTAATATGTTATGGAAGCCTGGCGCATTTAGTGAACTATGATTTACAGAATTATATCGCCGGTGTCGTTTCTGATTCACCGGAAATGCAGGCCCGTGTAAATACGCTAGGGTATGGTATTAAATTCCATAATTATTTTAATGCTGGTGTTATTTTAATTAACAACATTGAATGGAGAAGGAATGGCATAACCGCGAAATCACTAGAAATGATCAATAGTGGTAAAGTGTTTCGATATGCCGATCAAGACGTTTTAAATATTCTGCTCAATGGGAGCTTAAAATACCTGGATGGAAAGTATAATAATAAAACAACGCTAAATGTTTATCGTGATGCAGAGGCAGAAAGTCGATCTGAGTCTATAATCATGCATTATGTAACTCCGAATAAACCGTGGTATAAGATATTTGAAGCAAATCTTTTTAACGATTATTACTCTCGCTCACCCTGGAAGAACACCAAGAGGTACTTATCTCCTTCGGCAAGTGAAATTAGACTGAAAGCAAAGAAAGTTTGGCGCGAAAAAAATTATAGTATGGCTGTGTTATATTATCTGCGTTACTTCTCAGCAAAGATATTCAAAATCAGATTTTAGGCAGAAAGGTTATCCTGCATGAAAGTAGCATTTATAGGTGAAGCTGTTTCAGGTTTTGGTGGCATGGAAACGGTTATCCGGGATGTCATTAACCACTTACAAGAAAAACCCTTCGGGCATACCTGCGACATGTTTTTCTTTTGTCGAAATGACAAAATGGATAAAGCATGGTTGAATAATATCAACTATTCATGCTCTTTCTCAAACACCCGACTCGGTTTTTTGCGTCGCGCAAAGCATATTAATGCATTTAGCCAGTGGCTAAAAGAAACACGGCCTGATGTTGTGATTTGTATTGACGTGTTATCTTGTCTTTTTGCCAGTAAAGCGCGAAAAAAATCGGGTGTGGATTTTACCCTTTTTTCCTGGCCACATTTTTCGCTTGATCATAAAAAACATGCTGAGTGTATCACCCATGCAGATTACCATCTGGCAATAAGCTCCGGGATTAAAGAGCAGATGATAGCGCGTGGTATAGAGCAAAGTCGAATCAGCGTTATTTTTAATCCGGTATCAAGAAAATCGACTATCGTTTATCCACCTGAGCCGGGTCAGCCTGCGGTATTCCTTTACGTTGGGCGCATGAAGTTCGAAGGGCAAAAAAGAATCAAGGACTTGCTCGATGGGCTGTCTCGAGCGGAAGGGGATTGGCGACTACATGTGATTGGCGATGGTTCTGATTTTGAGAAATGTCAAAAGTACGGGCAGGACCTGGGGATTGGCGAACGTATTACCTGGCATGGATGGCAGGGTTCTCCGTGGGATGTGGTAAAGAAAGAGATAAAAAACGTGACGGCGTTATTACTGACGTCCTCTTTTGAGGGTTTTCCAATGACGTTACTGGAAGCAATGTCATATGGTATACCCTGCATCAGTTCTGACTGTATGTCGGGTCCGCGCGATATAATTCAACCGGGTATAAATGGTGAACTATTCCCTCCTGGGGATATCAAGCAATTCGTTAACCTGCTAAATCATTCTATTGCAGGCAGTGTGATATATAATAATAATCTGATTCCAGCCTCCATCGATAACTTCTATAATGATGTTTATTTTGAAAATTTAGAAAGCATAATTTCTGCTAAAAATAATAAGTGATCACTATGACGACAAAATACTTTGACGAAAAAGTCATTCAGCAGACTTTAGATTATAATTATACAGAGCATAGTGATGTTGAATGTTTTAACATTGCCTATGGCATCGACAAGAACTTTCTGTTTGGCTGTGGCGTATCCATTGCTTCTATTCTGATCGCTAACCCAGAAATACCGCTGGCATTTCATGTCTTCACAGATTTTTTCAGCGATGACGATCGTGCGCGTTTTCATGCGCTGGCTAAACAATATTCTACTCGGATCGTTGTCCATTTAGTGGATTGCGAGCAACTGAAATCATTACCCAGCACAAAAAACTGGTCCTACGCGACATATTTTCGATTTATCATCGCCGATCGCTTTGCGGGTAAAACCGATAAGGTGCTGTACCTGGATGCGGATATTGCCTGTAAAGGAAGCATTCAGGAACTGGTTGATCTGCAGTTTACCGAGCATGAAATTGCAGCAGTTGTTGCCGAAGGAGAAACCGAATGGTGGACGAAACGTTCGGTCAGTCTGGCAACGCCGGGTCTGGTGTCCGGTTATTTCAATGCAGGCTTCTTACTTATCAATATTCCTCGCTGGGCGCAGGAAGATATCTCGCGTAAAGCCATTGAGATGTTGCGCGATCCGGATGTTGTTCAGCGCATAACGCACCTGGATCAGGATGTACTCAATATGCTGCTGGTGGGCAAGGCGCGTTTTGTGGATAAAAAGTTCAATACCCAGTTCAGCATTAACTATGAATTAAAGGAAAAGGTGTTAAACCCTGTCAATGAAAGCACCGTGTTTATTCATTATATCGGTCCGACAAAACCATGGCATCAGTGGGGAAATTATCCTGTTGCTCAAAGCTTTTTGAATGCGAAAAAGTTGTCACCCTGGTCTAGTGTTGACTTGCTAAAACCTAAAAATAGCCATCAGTTGCGCTATGCAGCAAAGCACATGTTTAACCAGAAAAAGTACATTGCTGGTGTGATGGATTATTTATATTACTTTAAAAGTAAGCTTGTTAAATAAATATAACTATAGGTGATGCAGTGAACTCATTTCCTGAAATAGAGATAACAGAGTTTAAAGTTTTTGATGAACGCTTAAATGACTGCGATGAAACGTTACATATCTCTTATGGCATTGATGAGAATTATCTTGATGGCGTGGGTGTCTCCATTTCTTCTGTTCTCCTGCATAATAAAATAAATGTCGAATTTCATATTATCTGCGATCATTATGTCCAGGGTTTCATTGAAAAAATAGCCTTACTTGCGAATCAGTATCACATTAAAATTTCGCTTTACATCATCAACGTGAATTGCCTTGAAGTTTTGCCAAGAACAAAAGTCTGGTCCAGGGCGATGTATTTTCGCCTGTTTGCATTTGATTATCTTCGTCAAAAAATGGATAGATTACTCTATCTTGATGCCGATGTTGTCTGCAAAGGATCGCTTGAGGCGCTTTTAGCGATAGATCTGACAGATAAAGTTGCTGCGGTTGTTAAAGATGTTGATTCTATCCAGGCTAAAGTTGATGAGCGCTTACCCGCTTATCATTTACAGGGGTGCTACTTTAACTCTGGCGTTGTGTTAGTCAATCTCCAGCAGTGGACGGCGCAGTGTTTAACAGAACATGCGCTTTCACTGTTAACCGGAGAAGAAGGTCAATCTCCATTTTTCAAATATCCCGATCAGGATGTGTTAAATATCCTGCTAATTGATAAAGTGATCTTTTTACCACGCGAATACAATACTATTTATACCATTAAAAGTGAATTGAAAGATAAAACACACCTGAATTATTTAAACGTCATTACTAATAATACAAAATTGATTCATTATACCGGGGCAACTAAACCCTGGCATGCTTGGGCAAAGTATCCTTCTGTTATTTATTTCACCACTGCGCAGGTTAAGTCACCATGGCAGACTGTCCCGGCTAAAAATGCAAGAACCATGGTGGAGTACAAAAAAAGGTATAAACATCTTCTGGTTCAGAAGCATTATTTACAAGGAATAATCGCAGGCGCCGCCTATCTCTATCGAAAAATTTTAGCGAAATAAATTTCCCACAATTATGATTACTGAAACAAAAATAAAAAATTATACTGTCTTCGTTAAACAAGACGGGCAAAAATACATCGATATTTTCACTGATTTTCTTAACCACAATCTTAGCGTATTAAAAGTCTTTCGTAGTATTGAAGATACCAAGGTCGTATTGATCGATACCGAGCATGGTAAATATATTCTGAAGATTTTTCACCCTAAAATAAAAAACACTGAGCGATTTTTCAAATCGCTGGTGAAAGGGGACTACTACGAAAAACTTTTCTACCAGACGGATCGTGTTCGCCAGGAAGGGTATGATGCGTTAAATGATTTTTATCTGTTGGCAGAAGTGAAAACGCTGCGTTATGTCCACACCTATATCATGATTATTGAGTACATCGAAGGTGTGGAACTGGCCGACATGTCTGACATCTCGTCTGACATAAAGAGTAAGATTAAGCATTCGATCGAGGGACTTCACCAACATGGTATGGTCTCAGGCGACCCGCATAAGGGTAACTTTATATTACAGGATGGTGAGATAAGGATCATTGACCTGTCCGGAAAAAGACCCTCTCGTCAACGGATGGCTAAAGACAGAATCGATTTAGAACGTCATTATGGCATTGAAAACACGAGCAAAGATCTGGGTTACCATCTTTTGGTCTACAAGAAAAAATGGCGTAATTTTTTGCGTCGTCTGAAAGGCAAAAGTGTGCGCTAAGTTTGACTGTGATATCCCGGATATTGCAATTGGCAGGTCTAAATGCAAAAATGGCGTTGTATATTTTATGAGCAGGTTCAGTACTCTATTTCGATTACCCTCGCTAAAGATAAGCTATGAACACTTACCTCAAAGATTCATCGTGATTTAAGTTGCATGATTAACATACAGGTTTTATATGAGTAATGTTAAGTTTTTAACTCGCGCCGGTGTTCAGCAGCTTACTGAAAGCAGAACATCTGAAAACGTTATCATTTTCTTGTCGGGTCCTACGTCCCGAGGGACGCCACTGTCTCTTTTACGCAACAATGATGTCATCACCGTTAACGGCGCGGCGGAATACTTGCTCAGTAATGGTATTACCCCTTTCATTTATGTCTTAACAGACGCACGCTTTCTGCTGCAACGGCGTGAGGACTTTTATAAGTTCAGCCGCGGCAGTAAATTTACCTTCGTCAATATGGACGTTTATGAGGCCGCATCGGAAGAAGACAAGTGCTACATGCGCGCTCATTGCTTCATTTTGCGCGCGTTTTATAAGCGTGAAAAAGGCGGAATTTTCAAGAAGTTGAAGCTGGAAACGCTGTCTCGATGGAACAAGAAACTGTTGATCAACGTCCCTGTCTCTAAGCGCGGAAGGCTGGTTGGCTTTAGTAAGGATATCAGCTTCGGCTATTGTTCATGCCATACCGTTGCGTATACCGCAATGCAAATAGCATATTCGCTGGGGTACGATAACACTATCTGTTCCGGGCTGGACATTACCGGGAGCTGCGCGCGTTTTTATGACGAAAGCAATAACCCGATGCCGTCAGAGCTCAGCAAGGATCTGGTCAAAATCTTGCCCTTCTTCAAATTCATGCGTGCACAAGTGCCAGACTTTCAGATTTACAACCTCTCTGACGACACGGCGATTGGCTACGACATCATTCCTTTTATCAGACCTGCTGATGTCGCTACCCTTGCGCCTAAGAAAAGCGTATTGAAAAAAACGCTTGGACTGCACGATCATGCGGATTCTTATGTAGGCTAATTTCAATCCTGTTTTTTATTGTAATGTGGTAATTAGCATGGGCTTAGGTGCTTTCCATAAGAAAAAAAGATATTTTTTTAATAAAATCAAAATTAACGCTTTATCTTTCTTCTTTCCCCAAAATACAACGCCAAAAATCAACGCGCCAGCAATCCGGTCATGTTTGCTTATTCATGACAACAACAAGTTAGGCGATTTAATTGTCCTGAGTTCGCTTTACCGGGAACTGACCACTCGTGGTGTTAAGCTCTCTATCTTAACGACCGCCGCAGGAAAAGACTTTCTCGCGGGTAATAACAAGATACAGCGTTTTTTTATTAAAACCTCATCTAAAATCAGTGATGTACTGGCCCTACGTAAGCAGCTGAAGCAGGCGTCTTTCGATATCGTTCTCGATCCTTTCGAAACAATGCCTTCTTTTACCCATGCGTTACTCTTATCTGGCGTCAGGCGCTCGCATGTTCTTGGCTTTGATAAATGGTATAAGCGTTACTACACCGTGTATCATCCACATGACGAAAAACTCGCTGCGCATATGTGTACGCGGGCGAGTGAAATACTGCGTTATTTTTATCCCGATACCGATAATTCGTTCGATGTTAGTTATGATCTGCCGCTCACCGCAGAGGTCGAAAATGCGGTCGTGAATTTCATCGGCGATACGAAGATTATTATAATTAATGCTCTGGGCGCGAAGAAAATCTGCCGTTTAACAGCGGAGCAGATTGCAACGATCTATTCCCGTATTCGTGAACGGCATCCTGAGTTTCGGGTGATTTTTACCGGCCTGCCGCAAGATGTGCGCTCTATTGCGATACCGGACATTGAAACGCTGCCGTTTAACGCTTTTATTTATACCGTTGCCCTGACAAAATTCAGCCAGTACGTTATTTCTGTGGACACCGCGCTGGTTCATATTGCTTCGGCTTATCAGATCCCTACGCTCGCGCTCTACCCCAACGCGCGACACGACGCTTATCCCTCGCACCTAATCTGGGCGCCGAATAATTGCAACGCATTGCAGGTAGTCTCTCCCACCTGTACGGTGAAAGATATCCGTTCCGATGTATTGATTGATTCAGTGGACGCGTTATTTGACCGCCATCCAAAGTGAGCGGATGCCCGCTTTGGATGGCGTGAAAGGAATCACTGCTGAACACGTCTTTCTGGCGGGCGATTTTTCTTGATAAGCAGCATCAGTGCGACAGCCGTGATCAAAATGATCGGGATACTGCGTGACCAGAGAATCACATCGCTCATTCCCGTGCCAATAATCGCTAACGTCAGGGCAAACAGCCCTAAAGAGCGGTGATAGTACACCGTATAAAACAGCGCGGCGTAAAACAGCAAAGTCGATAGAATCCCGGCAATACCTTTCAGCGAGGCCGCTTCAACCAGCTCATTGTGCAAGTGAACGTTGGAAAATTCTAAAGCCCCGCGAAGATAAGGATGCGCATTCGCCAGCTCTTCCATACGCTGCGCCCGAACATCTGCCGAGCGTGCGGCAAGCGGTGATTCTTTGAAAATATCAAAACCAATCTCATACATCGCCAGGCGTGCGCCAAGCGAACTGACACTGTTGCCATTGTTATATTGCGCCAGGTCCGCAACCGCTTCATGGTAGCGGCTATAAATCGGCTTGCTGAAGACCGCAACAAGGACAACGAAGGCAACCAAAAAACCAATCACCGAAAAGAACAATTTTTTGGGGGTCTTAAGATAGCCCGCCACCAGTGCCAGCGCGCATATCACCGGAAAAATAAGCAGCGCTGAACGCGTCTGGGTGAGGGCAAGCGCAAAGAACACGGTAGCTGCGTTAAGCAGAAATAGCACCGGGTGCTTGCGCTGGGTATACAGTATTGATATCGCGCTGACGATGCCGACAAACATGATCGAATATGCTGCGCCTGTTGCCGTACCAATACCAAAATCCAGACGGGAGATACCGGTTGTGGTTTTTACATAGTAGCCATAACCGGCAATGAAAAACGACAGCGAATACAGAATATACAGCGGCCACTCTTTATTCATCTTTATTTTCGAGGACAGCGCCAACAGTATGAGAAAGGCCCCAAAGATAAAGATTTTCGCCGTATTCAAATAACTATGGTACGTCGCCCGAAAGGGTGAATTATCTACTTTAAAGGCGGAATACCAGCTGACGTCGATGACGCCGATAAGCAGAACAGAAAGGGGTAACAGCCAGTATCGCGGCGAATAACTTTCCGGCTTGCCGCGTAAAATAAGCGCCAGCAGACCGAGAATCGCTGTAATATTATACAGCTTCATACTCAAATTATTATTGAACAGCGCGACGACAAGGGTGACGAAGCAAAGTAACCAGGTAGTCAACTCCAGCACTGTGGACATCTTCCTGGCACCGGTTTGCCAGGAATGTAAAGAGTTCAAGGCTAACATTCATGTACCTTTAGAATAATGATGATATTCCGTTCAGAACGGTGTGGGCATCAAGCTTGGCTAAATTATTTTCGGGTGAACGACACGCTATCTGGTTTTTCCCGTACCCCCCAATTAACCCCGGATCCGTTGGGCCATACAGCGTAATATTCGGTCGATCGAGCGCCGCCGTCAGATGGCTAAGCCCCGTATCGACGGAAACCACATATTTTGCGCCTGCCAGTACGCGCGCAACTTCTTCCAGACTCATCCTCGGTAAGACCTCAACGTGAGCGAACCCTTCGGCAAGTCTTCTCGCCCGTGCTTCTTCATGAGGCGCGCCCCACGGCAATTTGATGCTGATATCGTTGTCAGCCAACAAACCAATTAGCGCTCGCCAGTTTGCTTCCGGCCAGTGTTTATCATCGCGCGTGGTTGCGTGCAAAAATACCGCGTAGGGTTGCGCAGTATCCTGTTCAGATGTCAGGAAATGCCGCGCGATAGCATAATCGCCTTGCGAGGATGGTTTGGAATAATTCAGGCTTTTTGCAAACAGTTCGCGGGTACGCTCTACGGCATGCTGCTGCCTGGCAATGTGATGGCGGCGATGATAAAACAGAGCGGCCAGCGGCTCGCGTGCGCTCTGCCAGTCCATACCATGCTTTACGCCATGTGCGAGGCGAGTCACCAGCGCAGCGCTTTTAACCAATCCCTGGGCGTCGATAATGGCATCATAGCGTTCTGCCTGTACCGCCTCGCGGAAAGCGTTACGCTCCGCTTTAACCGACGCGGAAAACCAGGCTTTACGCCAGCGACGAATCGCAACGGGAATGACGCGGTTTACCGCCGAATGCCACGAGGGGATCTGCGCGAATCCTTCTTCGACCACCCAGTCAAACTGAATACCCGGTATCGCCTGTTGTGCATCGGTGAGCGCCGGAAGGGTATGCAACACATCACCCATTGAGGATGTTTTGACGATCAGAACCCGCATTCGTCAGGCTTCCTCTTGTAATAACAGCGCGTTCAGGGCTTCCAGCACCTGCGCTGGCGTAATGTCGATCAGACTCTGATGGTACCCTTCTGCCGCATCGCCTTTGCGCACTTTGTGATAGCCGGTAATCAGGCGAATCACCCGCGCTTTATGTGAAAGCGGCGGCGTGAAGTCAGGGCTGCTGGGGCCGTAGAGGGCAACCAGCGGGCGGTTAAGGGCCGCGGCGACGTGCATCAGCCCGGAGTCATTGCTGACGACGGCTTTACAGGCGCCGATCAAAATGACAGCCTGCTCCAGCTGGGTGTCGCCTGCCAGATTGCGGCACCACGCCTGCTGCTCATCGTTTAAGGACGCTAAAATCTCGTTCCCGGCTTCGTGATCTTTCGCCGAACCGAACAGCACTACCTGATAGCCTTCGTCTATCAGCTGTTTCGCCAGTTCCGCGTAATGATAGTGTGGCCAGCGTTTGGCAGGTCCAAATTCCGCGCCAGGGCAAAAGCCGATCATGGGCCGCTCATCTGAAAGCGAAAATTCACAACAGGTCAGGGATTTTTCACCTTCGCTCACCTGCAACTGCGGCCACAGCAGCGGCTGCGGCAGATCTTTCGCGCTGTGCATTACGCCCTTGTCGTAAGCCAGCGCGACATAGCGTTCCACCATCAAGGGCCAGGCCGCTTTGTCCAGCACACGCGCGTCGTTTAGCAGACCGTAACGCATCTCGCCGCGCCAGCCTGTGCGCTGCGGTACGCCCGCAAAGAAGGGCACAAGGGCTGATTTGAAGGAGTTGGGCAGCACATATGCGCGGTCATAGCGTTTCTCGCGCAGGCTATGGCCGAGCCTGCGGCGTTCGCCGAGCGCCAGCGTCCCATGGCCGAGTGGCATTGGGATCGCTTCGTTCACTTCCGGCATTCGCGACAACAGCGGACGGCACCATGCGGGCGCCATCACGTCGATTATCGCCTGGGGATAGCGCGCCTTGAGCGTGCGGTAGAGACTTTGCGACATCATCATGTCGCCCACCCAGGACGGGCCGATCACCAAAATTTTCATTCACTTCATCCTTCAAGCTGTCTCTGCGTTGGCTGCCTGCGTTCACTCCGGTCACTTACTTTAGTAAGTGACCGGAGACTCACTTAGTTGCCGCCTTGATACCGCTCGAATGATTTTGTGAATTTGTATCGCTGTCGCGGTTCAGCCAGGCCATATACTCCGTTACGCCTTCGGCAACGGTCTTAAACGGCTTGTCGTAGCCCGCAGCGCGCAGATTCGTCAGATCCGCCTGGGTAAACGCCTGATAGCGACCTTTCAGTTTTTCCGGGAACGGGATGTACTCAATCTCGCCTTTTTTATGGAAAGCCAGCGTCGCGTCAGCCACGGCCTGGAAGGATTCTGCACGACCGGTGCCGAGGTTATAGATACCGGACACGCCGTTTTCCCAGAACCACAGGTTCACATCCGCCACATCGCCCACGTAAACAAAGTCACGCTTGAAGCCGTCGCTGCCTTCAAACAGTTTCGGGCTTTCGCCATTATTCAGCTGGGTGTTCAGGTGGAACGCCACGCTCGCCATGCTGCCTTTGTGGCCTTCGCGCGGACCGTAAACGTTGAAGTAGCGGAAGCCAACAATCTGGGAGTTCGCTTCTGGCAGGATCTGGCGCACGTACTCATCAAACAGGAACTTGGAATAGCCGTAAACGTTCAGCGGCTGCTCATATTCGCGGGATTCGATGAAATCAGAGGTGCGTCCGCCGTAGGTGGCGGCGGAAGAGGCGTACAGGAACGGAATTTCACGCTCCAGGCAGTAGTGCAGCAGCTCTTTGGAGTACTGATAGTTATTGTCCATCATGTACTTGCCGTCCCACTCGGTCGTGGAGGAGCACGCGCCTTCGTGGAAAATGGCCTCTACCTCGCCAAACTCTTCGCCCGCCATAATCTGGATTAAGAAATCTTCTTTATCCATATAGTCGGCAATGTTCAGGTCCACCAGGTTCACAAACTTGGTGCCGTCTTTCAGGTTGTCCACCACCAGGATATCGGTGATGCCTTTATCATTCAGGGCTTTAACGATGTTGCTGCCGATAAAACCCGCGCCGCCGGTAACGATGATCATAACTGTAACCTATGAATTATGGAGTCAGAGACTATCTCAGACACGAATACTTCTATCATATCACTACCTGGCCCTGGCTTCAGCCATTCACCGATTACGCGTGTGGGTACGCGTGATTTATCCTGCATTTTAAAGAAGTGCTAATGCGTCATCTCGTATCAGCGTCCAGGGTTAGGTAAGATGTGCTGAAATTTGCCCAGTCTGGAGAATCGCAATGCGTGGGGATTTTTACAAACAGTTAACCAACGATCTGGAAACCGCCCGGGCGGAAGGATTGTTTAAAGAAGAGCGCATTATCACATCTGCTCAGCAGGCAGATATCACTGTGGCGGATGGAAGCCACGTCATTAACTTCTGCGCCAACAACTATCTCGGGTTGGCTAACCACCCTGAACTGATTGCGGCGGCAAAAGCAGGAATGGATTCTCACGGGTTTGGTATGGCCTCGGTGCGCTTTATTTGCGGTACCCAGGACAGCCACAAGCACCTTGAGCAAAAGCTGGCAAACTTCCTGGGGATGGAAGATGCCATCCTCTACTCCTCCTGCTTCGACGCCAACGGCGGCCTGTTCGAAACGCTGCTGGGCGCAGAAGACGCGATTATCTCCGACGCCCTGAACCACGCCTCTATTATCGACGGCGTGCGTTTGTGTAAAGCGAAGCGCTTCCGCTATGCCAATAATGATATGGTCGAACTGGAAGCTCGCCTGAAAGAAGCGCGTGAAGCCGGGGCCCGTCATGTACTGATCGCTACCGACGGCGTGTTCTCGATGGATGGCGTGATCGCCAACCTGAAAGGCGTCTGCGACCTGGCGGATAAATACGACGCGCTGGTGATGGTTGATGACTCTCACGCGGTGGGCTTCGTGGGTGAAAACGGGCGTGGCTCCCATGAGTATTGCGACGTGATGGGACGCGTGGACATCATCACCGGGACGTTAGGCAAAGCGCTCGGCGGCGCGTCTGGCGGCTATACTGCGGCGCGTAAAGAGGTGGTGGAATGGTTGCGTCAGCGCTCCCGTCCGTATCTGTTCTCCAACTCTCTGGCGCCGGCGATTGTCGCCGCCTCCATAAAAGTACTGGAGATGGTGGAATCCGGCGGCGAGCTGCGCGACCGCCTTTGGGCGAACGCGCGCCAGTTCCGCGAGCAGATGTCTGCGGCAGGTTTCACCCTTGCGGGCGCCGACCACGCCATCATTCCGGTGATGCTGGGCGATGCGGTGGTGGCGCAACAATTTGCCCGTGAGCTGCAAAAAGAGGGTATTTACGTAACAGGATTCTTCTATCCGGTGGTGCCGAAAGGCCAGGCGCGCATTCGTACCCAGATGTCCGCCGCCCATACGCCGGAGCAAATCACGCGCGCGGTTGAGGCGTTCACGCGCATAGGTAAACAACTGGGCGTTATTGCCTGAGGATCAAAGATGAAAGCGTTATCCAAACTGAAAGCGGAAGAGGGCATCTGGATGACCGACGTTCCTGAACCGGAAGTCGGACACAACGATCTGCTGATTAAAATCCGTAAAACAGCCATCTGCGGCACTGACGTTCACATCTACAACTGGGATGAGTGGTCGCAAAAAACCATCCCGGTACCTATGGTTGTCGGGCATGAATACGTCGGCGAAGTGGTCGGCATCGGTCAGGAAGTCAAAGGCTTTAAAATTGGCGATCGCGTCTCTGGCGAAGGACACATTACCTGTGGGCACTGCCGTAACTGCCGCGGTGGCCGTACGCACCTGTGCCGCAACACGACCGGCGTGGGCGTGAACCGCCCAGGCTGCTTCGCCGAATATCTGGTGATCCCGGCATTCAACGCCTTCAAAATCCCGGACAATATTTCTGACGATCTGGCGTCTATCTTTGACCCGTTCGGTAATGCGGTGCATACCGCGCTGTCGTTCGATCTGGTGGGCGAGGATGTGCTGGTTTCCGGCGCGGGTCCTATCGGGATTATGGCGGCAGCGGTGGCGAAACACGTCGGGGCACGCAACGTCGTCATCACCGACGTTAACGAATACCGTCTGGACCTGGCGCGTAAGATGGGCATTACCCGTGCGGTTAACGTGGCGCAGGAGAGTCTGACCGACGTGATGGAAGCATTGGGGATGACCGAAGGCTTCGATGTGGGGCTGGAAATGTCTGGCGCGCCGCCGGCGTTCCGCACCATGCTTGATACCATGAACCACGGTGGTCGCATCGCGATGCTGGGGATCCCGCCCTCTGACATGTCAATCGACTGGACGAAAGTGATCTTTAAAGGGCTCTTCATCAAAGGCATTTATGGCCGCGAGATGTTTGAAACCTGGTACAAGATGGCGGCGCTGATCCAGTCGGGTCTGGATCTTTCTCCTGTCATCACCCATCGTTTCTCGATTGATGACTTCCAGAAGGGCTTTGACGCGATGCGTTCAGGTCAGTCGGGGAAAGTCATCCTGAGCTGGGATTAATCGTAAAAAGGCCGGTGTTTTCCGGCCTTTTTATTCGGCAATATCTGAAATCCTGTAAAGTTTTGTCATTGTCATAAATATTACGTAATTACTCACTAGTCTGATTTTGCTGTTCATTCCAACGCTTTATTCTGCCGTTACCGTCAACGTTTAAAAATAGTATGCACCAGCCTTAATTGTTTCTTAACACTAAGGCTGTACAAAGGCGGGTAACTTCAGAGGTAATCGGTAATTTATGATGAATAGTACAAACAGACTCAGCGTCATTATCCCGCTTTATAATGCGGGTAATGATTTCAAAGCCTGCATGGAATCACTCATCGCGCAAACATGGACTGCCCTGGAAATAATTATTGTTAATGACGGTTCAACGGATAACTCTGTTGAAATAGCAACGCATTACGCCGAAAACTACCCACACGTTCGCCTGCTGCATCAGGCCAATGCCGGGGCGTCGGTCGCGCGTAACCGGGGAATGGCCGCCGCCACCGGGCAGTATATCGCTTTCGTCGATGCGGATGATCTGGTTTATCCTCACATGTACGAAACGCTGATGACGATGGCGCTGGAAGATAATCTCGACGTCGCGCAATGTAACGCGGACTGGAGCGAACGTTCCTCCGGCGACACCTGGCAATCTATTCCCACCGATCGTATTCGCTCAACAGGTGTATTAACGGGTCCGGACTGGCTCCGTATGGCGCTGTCTTCTCGGCGCTGGACGCACGTGGTATGGATGGGGGTTTATCGCCGCGACGTGATTGAAAAAAATAACATCAGATTTATTCCGGGATTACATCATCAGGATATCGTGTGGACCACAGAGTTTATGTTTAATGCCCGTCGCGCACGCTATACCGAAGAGTCATTATATAAGTATTTCCTGCATGATAATTCCGTTAGTCGTTTAAAACGACAGGGCAATAAAAACCTTAATTATCAGCGCCATTATATTAAAATCACTCGCTTACTGGAAAAGCTGAATCGCGATTATGCCGACCGAATTACCCTTTATCCGGAGTTTCGTCAGCAAATAACGTATGAAGCATTACGCGTGTGTCATGCTGTACGCAAAGAGCCGGATATATTGACGCGTCAACGCATGATTGCCGAGATTTTCACCTCGGGCATGTATAAACGGATGATAATGAACGTGCGTAGCGCGAAGGTCGCGTATCAGGCGCTGCTGTGGTCTCTACGACTTTATCGCTGGCGCGACAAAACACGCTCGCACCATCGCACCGCCCGTCAAGCCCTTAACCTGGGTTAACGCCACCCTTGCTGGGGGCCTTCCCCCAGCCCTGCCACTGATGCTGGTACCAACTGACCAGCGTGCTCTGACGAATGCTCTCGCTTATGACGCTGAAGAAACGGTCGGTATAAACTGGTTCGGGTGCCTTCTTCGCGTTACACACCTTCACTCCGCGGAACGGATTACGCGGCGCGTCGTTGTTTTTCGGCGGGGTCAGGTTCGGCGTCGAAGTATCCACCTGCGGTTCGTTAAGCAGGGTGCTTGGACGCACCAGCGTGATATCGGCTGGCAGGTTATACACCATCTGTTGGAGCACACGCACCGTTGACGGATGCGGATGTCCGATCGCGATCGCAGACCCGTTTCGACGAGCCAGAGCGACGGCGCGGTTAAACTGGCGGCGAATGTCCGCTTCGTTTTGCGTGTCGTCGAGAAACACTTTGCGCTTGATAACCTTCACACCCGTACCGGACGCTGCGCGCATGGCCTGGCTATTGCCGATGGTCATGCTGTCGAGAAAATAGAGATCGTAGCGTTCCAGCGCCTGCATCACTTTCTGCATGCCAAACAGGCTAGAGGTCATCGCGCTGCCCATATGGTTATTCAGCCCGACAGCGTAGGGAACTTTGCTGACCGCCTCGCGCACAATACGTTCGATCTCATTGCTGCTCATCTCCGGGCGCAGCGTGTCTTTTTCCAGCGGCTGCTTACTGAGAGGGGCCATCGGCAGGTGAATCAACACCTCATGACCGCTGTTGTGTGCTTTGGTCGCCATTTCGCGGGCGTGAGGCGCATTAGGCAGTACCGCAACGGAGATTGCGTCTGGCATCGCCAGTACCTGATTTTCATAATGCGGACGGTAGCCGAAATCGTCGATTACGATGGCGAGTTTGCCAGCAAAAGCGGGGGAGGCGAAGGCCAGCAGGCTGGCGAATGAAAGAACAGTACGACGAAAGTGAGGCAAAACTTATCTTCCCAACCACGGCTGTGGATTGACGGCCTGACCCTGGCGACGGATTTCAAAATAGAGCGACGGTCTGCCCTGACCCCCGCTGCTGCCGACCAGCGCAATGGGCTGACCGGCGCGAACCTGTGTCCCCACGCTGACCAGCGCGCTCTGGTTATAGCCGTAAAGGCTCATGTCGCCCTTGCCGTGTTCGACGACGACGACCAGCCCGTAGCCCTGCAGCCAGTCCGCCAGAATCACCCGACCATCGGCAATGGCTTTGACTTCAGTGCCTTCAGACGCACCGATAACCATCCCTTTCCAACGTAGCTCACCTTGCAGCCGTTCGCCATATCGATGCAGCGTTGGCCCGCGAACCGGCCAATAAGCCTGACCGCGCGGCGAGCCTAAACCGCCGGTGCGCGACATCAGCGATTTCTCGCTTTCGGTCGGTTTATAGGTGGTGCCTTTACGGGTCGCCTCTTTCTGTCGATTACGTACTGCTTCCGCCTCGCGCGCTTCGCGTTCCGCCCGCGCTTTGGCGGCGGCTTCCGCTCGCGCAATGCTGTTACGCAGACGGGATTCGTTAGCGCGCAGTTCGCTCAGCTGCTGCTGGCCTTGCTGGATTGAGGACTCCAGTCCGGCGAGCGTTTTTTTCCGTTCGTTACGCGCCTGCTCCAGCTTCGCCTGCTGGGCGCGCTGTTCGTATAACAGCGTCTGTTGCTGGCTTTGCTTCTCTTCCAGCTCGGCGCGTTGTGCGGCGACCTGCTCGCGGGTTTGCTTCAGCTCGGTAATGGTTTCTTGCCGCGCCTGATTCAGATAGCCGAAATAGGCCTGTAAACGCTGGCCGCGCTGGCTCTCTTCACCACTGAGGATAAGCTGAATGCCGGTATGCTCGCCCTGACGAAACGCCGCATCCAACTGTGCGGCGAGGCTGCGTTCCTGGCTGGCTTTTTGCTGCTCCAGCTTCGCGATGGAGGCGTTCATCTCATCAATTTGCTTGTTGAGCTGAGCGAGAGTGTTTTGGGTTTCGCGCAGTTTACGCGCGGCGACGGAAATCGCTTCTTCCTGTGCTTTCAACTGCGCTTGCAGGGTTGCGCGCTGCTGCTGCTGCTGGCGCACGGCGCGCTCTTTGGCGGCGATATCCGCCTGGATGGATTTGAGCTGATCGCGGTCATCCGCGTGGGCGGAAAAGGCGCACAACAATACGCCAGCGCTCAACACGCTGGCGTAAATCAGGGGCCTGACTGAAAACCGTTGCGTTTTCATGACCCCTTGTTTGGTATTCATCGCCTTTCCCCTCATGGGGAGGGATTATTCCACGATGAACAGCGGCTTACCAGTCATCTCTTGCGGGATTTCCATACCCATCAGCGTCAGCATGGTCGGCGCGATATCGGAAAGTTTACCGCCTTCCACCGCTTTTACGTTTTTGTCACCCACGTAAATCAGCGGAACCGGCAGGTTCGTGTGCGCCGTGTGCGCCTGACCCGTCGCCGGATCGCGCATCTGCTCGGCGTTACCGTGGTCCGCAGTGATCAGCAACTGTCCGCCAACGGATTCAACGGCTTTCGCGACCTGCTCAACGCAGTGATCCAGTGCTTCCACTGCTTTCACGGCTGCTTCCATCACCCCGGTATGACCGACCATATCGCCGTTCGGGTAGTTACAGATGATGGTATCGTACTTCCCGCTTTCGATAGCGGCGACCAGTTTTTCAGTCAACTCCGCAGAGCTCATTTCCGGCTGAAGATCGTAGGTCGCCACTTTCGGTGAATTAATCAAAATGCGTTCTTCACCGGCAAATGGCTCTTCCACGCCGCCGTTGAAGAAGAAAGTCACATGCGCGTATTTTTCCGTTTCGGAGATACGCAACTGGGTTTTGTCATTCTTCGCCATCCACTCGCCGAAAGTGTTTGCCAGAGAGGCTGGTGGGTAGGCGACGGCCGTTTTGATGTCCGCCGCGTATTCGGTCAGCATGACAAAATTCAGGTTAACCACTTTCTTACGCGCAAAGCCGTCGAAGTCAGTGTTAACAAATGCCCGTGTGATTTCACGCGCGCGGTCGGCACGGAAGTTCATGAAAATCAGCGCATCGCCGTCTTCCATTGCCGCATCGGCCTGGCCTTCCGCACGAATCACGGTCGCTTTAACGAATTCATCGTTTTCGTCGCGAGCGTAAGCGGCCTGCAGGCCTTCAACCGCGGTTGCGTACTGGAATTCGCCTTTTGCCAGGGTCATCAGATCATAAGCCTGTTCAACGCGATCCCAGCGGTTGTCGCGGTCCATGGCGTAATAACGTCCGATAATAGAAGCGACGCGGCCTTTGCCCAGCGCGGCAAACTTGTCTTCGAAGGCTTTCAGTGAGGATTCAGCGCTGCGCGGCGGGGTGTCGCGACCGTCGAGAAACGCATGCAGGTAGATTTTCTCCGCGCCGCGTTCTGCGGCCAGTTCCACCATCGCCATGATGTGGTCTTCGTGGCTGTGTACGCCGCCCGCAGAGAGCAGGCCCATGATGTGAACCGCTTTACCCGCGTTTTTCGCCTGGTCTACCGCCGCGGTCAGCACCGGATTGGCAAAGAAGGTACGTTCTTTAATTTCGACATCCAGACGCGTCAGGTCCTGATACACGATGCGGCCCGCGCCCAGGTTAACGTGACCTACTTCTGAGTTACCCATCTGACGGTCAGGCAGACCCACTTCCAGACCGGACGCGTCGATCAGCGTATGCGGACGTTGCGCCCACAGCGCGTCCATGACGGGCGTTTTCGCAGAGAAAATGGCGTTATCCTGGCTCTCTTCACGGTAACCATAGCCATCGAGAATGACCAGCACCATAGGTTTTTTCGAAACCGACATTGTGAAACCTCACACTAAAGAAACAAAAATTTTGCGTAATTTTACTACAGCTGAATCGATAAAATAGCCTCAGAAGATCAAATAATAGGGCCGCGCGGCGCATGGACGGCGCGGTTTTACGCTATTTTTTCCATTGCGCCCCGCAAAAATGCAATCCAGTGCACGCGCTGGCTGTATTTGCGCCATCGCGCAGGTATACTCCTTCCCTGGTTTTTAATCACTGAGTCGGGAGTTGTTACCCCCCATGCAAGAAATTATGCAATTTGTTGGTCGCCATCCCATACTGAGTATCGCCTGGATTGCGTTACTGGTGGCGGTTTTATTCACCACGTTTAAAGGCCTGACCTCAAAAGTGAAGGTCATCACCCGTGGTGAAGCCACGCGTCTTATCAACAAAGAAGACGCCGTTGTTGTCGATTTACGTCAGCGTGACGATTTCCGTAAAGGCCATATCGCAGGCGCTATCAACCTGCTGCCAAGTGAAATCAAAGCGAACAACGTGGGCGAGCTCGATAAGCACAAAGACAAACCGGTGATCGTGGTCGACGGTTCCGGCATGCAGTGTCAGGAAGCGGCAAACGCGCTCATCAAGGCAGGCTTTGAAAAAGTGTCCGTGCTGAAAGAAGGCGTTGCTGGCTGGAGCGGCGAGAATCTGCCGCTGGTTCGCGGCAAATAAACTCGCCGCTGGCACGAAATTCACAGATAAAGCGAATATCGGAGAGATGTATGGCCAATATCGAGATCTACACCAAAGCAACCTGCCCGTTTTGCCATCGCGCGAAAGCGTTGTTAAACAGCAAGGGCGTGAGTTTCCAGGAGCTTCCGATTGACGGCGACGCCGTAAAACGGGAAGAAATGATCAAGCGCAGTGGCCGTACAACGGTTCCGCAGATTTTTATTGATGCACAGCACATTGGCGGCTGTGACGACTTGTATGCGTTGGATGCGCGTGGTGGACTTGATCCCCTGCTGAGCTAACGTCATCACAGACTTAGGCTGTATTTTAAGGACAACACTAAAAGGGTTTTCTACACATGTCAGAACAAAATAACACCGAAATGGCTTTCCAGATCCAACGTATTTACACCAAAGATGTCTCTTTCGAAGCGCCAAATGCGCCGCATGTTTTCCAGAAAGACTGGCAGCCAGAGGTTAAACTTGATCTTGATACCGCATCTACCCAACTGGCAGATGATGTGTACGAAGTTGTACTGCGTGTCACCGTAACCGCTTCCCTGGGTGAAGAAACGGCGTTCCTGTGCGAAGTTCAGCAGGGCGGTATTTTCTCCATTAGCGGTATTGAAGGCACCCAGATGGCGCATTGCCTGGGCGCATACTGCCCGAACATTCTGTTCCCGTATGCCCGCGAATGCATCACCAGCCTGGTTTCACGCGGTACGTTCCCGCAGCTGAACCTTGCGCCGGTTAACTTCGATGCGCTGTTCATGAACTATTTACAGCAGCAGGCTGGCGAAGGTACTGAAGAACATCAGGATGCCTGATGAACCCACGTAATGCTTCAATGACAGTGATTGGTGCCGGCTCGTACGGCACCGCTCTCGCCATCACCCTGGCGAGAAACGGCCACCCGGTTGTCCTGTGGGGCCACGATCCGCAACATATTGCGACGCTTGAGCGCGATCGCTGTAACGTCGCGTTTCTTCCTGACGTGCCTTTTCCCGATACGCTCCATCTCGAAAGCGACTTAGCCACCGCGCTGGCGGCGAGCCGCGATATTCTGGTGGTGGTGCCAAGCCATGTGTTTGGGGAAGTGCTGCGACAAATCAAACCGTTGCTGCGTGCTGACGCGCGGCTGGTCTGGGCGACAAAAGGGCTTGAAGCCGAGACGGGACGCCTGTTGCAGGACGTTGCGCGCGAGGCGCTGGGCGATCAAATTCCGCTGGCGGTCATCTCCGGTCCGACCTTTGCGAAAGAGTTGGCGGCGGGATTACCGACGGCCATCTCGCTGGCGTCAACTGACGACACCTTCGCCGACGACCTTCAGCAGCTGCTTCACTGCGGCAAAAGTTTCCGCGTCTACAGCAATCCGGACTTCATTGGCGTTCAACTTGGCGGCGCGGTGAAAAATGTGATTGCGATTGGCGCCGGGATGTCAGACGGCATCGGCTTTGGCGCTAACGCACGCACCGCGCTTATCACGCGTGGACTGGCGGAAATGTCGCGTCTGGGCGCGGCGCTGGGCGCCGATCCGGCCACCTTTATGGGGATGGCGGGACTGGGCGATCTGGTGCTGACCTGTACTGACAATCAGTCGCGTAACCGCCGCTTTGGCATGATGCTCGGTCAGGGTATGGATGTGCAAGGCGCGCAGGACAAGATTGGACAGGTGGTGGAAGGCTACCGCAATACGAAAGAAGTCCGCGAGTTGGCGCACCGTTTTGGTGTCGAAATGCCAATAACCGAGGAAATTTATCAAGTATTATATTGCGGAAAAAACGCGCGCGAGGCAGCATTGACCTTATTAGGCCGTGCACGCAAGGACGAGCGTAGCCGCCACTAGTCGCAAGGATCTGTTTTCGTCAATGACCCGGCCCGCGAAGAACGGGCCGGTCGTTAGCCTCATTACCTGGAGTTCGCAATGCCGTGTGAAGAACTGGATATCGTCTGGAACAATATTAAAGCCGAAGCCCGTGCCCTGGCCGATTGCGAGCCAATGCTGGCCAGTTTTTACCACGCAACGCTACTCAAGCATGAAAACCTGGGCAGTGCGCTAAGCTACATGCTGGCGAACAAACTGGCCTCGCCGATTATGCCTGCGATTGCCATTCGGGAAGTGGTGGAGGAAGCCTACGCCGCCGACCCGGAGATGATTGCCTCGGCAGCCTGCGATATTCAGGCGGTGCGCACTCGCGACCCGGCGGTTGATAAATATTCCACCCCGCTGTTATACCTGAAGGGTTTTCACGCCCTACAGGCTTATCGCATCGGCCACTGGTTGTGGAACGAAGGTCGCCGCGCGCTGGCTATCTTCTTACAAAATCAGGTATCTGTGACGTTCCAGGTCGATATCCACCCGGCTGCGCGGATCGGACGCGGGATCATGCTCGACCACGCCACTGGCATCGTGGTGGGCGAAACCGCGGTAATTGAAGATGACGTGTCGATTCTGCAGTCGGTCACCCTTGGCGGCACCGGCAAAACCAGCGGCGATCGCCATCCAAAGATCCGTGAAGGGGTGATGATTGGCGCCGGGGCGAAGATCCTTGGCAATATTGAAGTTGGACGCGGAGCAAAAATCGGCGCGGGTTCTGTGGTGTTACAGCCTGTACCGCCGCACACCACCGCCGCAGGGGTGCCAGCGCGCATCGTCGGCAAGCCGGACAGTGATAAGCCGTCGATGGATATGGATCAGCATTTTAACGGGATACATCATACGTTCGAATACGGCGACGGAATCTGATTTCGGGCTATCTTACGTGCCAGCCTGAATCCAGGCTGTGCTTGCCACCTCACGGGCTATGCGTACGCTCCGGTGACTGCGTGCAGACTGTGTTCAATGTGGCGGCGTCGATAACGCCCGAAAAAAATGACCCGTCTCTGCGTGATTCGTTGGCGGGGTAAGCGTAGCGTCGTCACCCAACAACCCTCAACTACGCAATACCGCGCCGGGATACCCTAACTGTCGCCACGCCTCGTACACCACCACCGACACCGCGTTTGACAGGTTCATACTGCGACTGTCCGGCATCATCGGAATCCGAATTTTTTGCTCCGCAGGCAAGGCGTCAAGAATGCTGGCAGGTAAGCCGCGCGTCTCCGGGCCAAACATCAAATAATCCCCGTCCTGATAACTCACCGCGCTGTGGGCGGGCGTCCCTTTGGTGGTAAGGGCAAACAGACGCAGTGGCTTTTCGGCTTCCTGAAACGCCGCGTAATCACGATGGCGCGCCACGGCGGCAAATTCATGGTAGTCCAGTCCCGCACGACGCAGGCGTTTGTCGTCCCAGGTAAAGCCCATCGGCTCAATGATATGCAGACGAAAGCCCGTGTTAGCGCACAGGCGAATGATGTTGCCGGTATTGGGTGGGATTTCTGGTTCGAATAAAACGATATTAAGCATGTTTGCTGCCCCTTCAATTGCGCGGGGCAGCATAGCACGTTCACTACGCGGCATCACCCTGCGCGAGGGGGGCCAGCGCCGCGGGAAGGTTGCCGATCTCCTGAACCAGCGAGTCTTTGCTGATTTCGCTAATGGATTTCGCGCCGGTCAGCGTCATCGCGACTTTCATCTCTTTCTCGATCAGGTTCAGCAGGTTGGCGACGCCCGCCTGGCCGGCGGTGGCCAGCGCGTAAAGATACGCGCGGCCCAGCAGCACGCTGTCTGCGCCCAGCGCAATCATGCGTACCACGTCCAGCCCGTTACGGATACCACTGTCGGCCAGAATAGCGATGTCGCCTTTTACCGCGTCGGCAATCGCGGGCAGGGCGCGCGCGGAGGAGAGCACGCCGTCGAGCTGGCGTCCGCCGTGGTTAGACACCACAATGCCGTCCGCTCCAAAGCGCACCGCGTCACGAGCGTCTTCCGGATCGAGGATCCCTTTGATCACCATCGGGCCGTCCCAGAAGTCACGGATCCACTCAAGGTCTTTCCACGAAATCGACGGATCGAAGTTATTTGCCAGCCAGCCGATGTAATCTTCCAACCCGGTTGGTTTGCCAAGATAGGTCGAAATGTTGCCTAAATCATGCGGACGACCGTTCAGGCCTACGTCCCACGCCCATTGTGGATGGGTCACCGCCTGCCAGTAACGGCGCAGCGCGGCGTTTGGACCGCTCATGCCCGAATGTGCGTCGCGGTAGCGCGCGCCGGGTGTTGGCATATCGACCGTAAAGACCAGCGTTGAACAGCCTGCCGCTTTCGCCCGCTCCAGCGCGTTACGCATAAAACCGCGGTCGCGCAGCACGTACAGCTGGAACCACATCGGACGGCTAAGGGTCGGTGCCACCTCTTCGATTGGGCAAACGGACACGGTGGAAAGGGTAAACGGAATCCCCTTCGCATCCGCGGCGGCAGCGGCCTGCACTTCGCCTCGGCGGGCGTACATGCCGCAGAGGCCAACCGGCGCCAGCGCCACCGGCATCGACAGCTTTTCTTTAAAGAGGGTGGTTTCCAGGCTTAAGTCAGACATGTTTTTCAAAACGCGCTGACGCAGCGCCACTTCCGATAAATCCTCTACGTTGCGGCGCAGGGTGTATTCCGCATAGGCGCCGCCGTCAATGTAGTGGAACAGAAACGGAGGCAGAATGCGCTGGGCTGCGGCGCGATAATCGCTGGCTGCTGAGATAATCATGCTTTGTTCTCCCTGGAATGCTCATTGTGGTCGCCGGGCAGGCGGGTGATTCGCGCCTGGCGGGCCTGATCTTCATCAAATTGTTTAATGGTGGCGTGGACGAAGCTGAGATGCGCCATCATCGCTTTACGCGCGCCGTCGGCGTCACCGGCAAGAATGGCGTCCATGATCGCCTGATGTTGCTCCGTCAGCATTGCAAAGACCGGCGGGACAAGGTACATACGCTGGCGACTCTGTTTTACCGACGAGTGCAGTACGTCGAAGAATCCGCGCATGGTCTGCAACAGCACCACATTGTGTGACGCCTCGGCGATGGCGAGATGAAACCGAACGTCGGCCTGAGAGGCGATGTCCGGATCTTCGCTGAGGGTCGCGTCAAAGCAGAGCCTGATTTTTTCTTTATCTGCCTGGGTAGCGCGCAGGGCGGCATGCCAGGCGGTGCTGGCTTCGATGGCGTGGCGGGCTTCCAGAATGTCGAAGCTGTAGTCCGGGTCGTCGGCCATCAGCGTTTTGAGCGGCTGTACGATGTTTTGCTCAGACCACTCTTCATGCTGCCAGCGGACAAACGTCCCTCCGCCGCGACGGCTGAGCAGGACGCCTTCGCTCACTAATTTCGCCAGCGCTTCGCGCAAAGAGTTGCGCGACACGCCAAGCTGCTGGGCAAGCTGGCGTTCGGCGGGCAGCTTCATACCCGCCTCCAGCTGCTGTTCTTCAATCAGCGCCCGCACACGAGAGGCTATCTCGTCGCACAGGCGTTTTGGCATCACAATCACGGGATCATCCAGGTTAAGACATACGCCTGAAGCGTGGTGATCACGCCCACCATGCAGGTGAAGATCAGGCTGTGTTTGACGGTGAAACGGAACAAATCCGACTCTTTACCGACCAGTCCTACCGCCGCGCAGGCGATAGCAATGGACTGTGGCGAAATCATCTTGCCGGTGACCCCGCCGGTGGTGTTTGCAGCGACCATCAGCACATCCGACACGCCAATTTGCTGGGCGGCCGTAGCCTGCAGCGCGGCAAACAGCGCATTCGATGAGGTATCTGAGCCGGTGAGGAACACGCCCAGCCAGCCGAGGAACGGCGAGAAGAAGGTGAAGGCGCTGCCGGTATGCGCCAGCGCTAATGCCAGCGTTGACGAAAGACCGGAATAGTTAGAGATAAACGCGAACGCCAGCACCATCCCGATGGAGTAGATAGGCAGCGCCAGCTCCTTCACGGTGCTGCCAAAGGTCTGGATGGCGGCGGAAGGCTTCATCTTTAGCCAGACGATGGACAGCAGCGCGGCGAACAGAATGGCGGTACCGGTCGCTGAGAACCAGTCGAATTTATACACGGCGGCATAGGCGGTTGCTTCGTTGACTACCGGCGGCATGCGGGCAATCAGCTTGTCGAGGAACGGAACCGGGATGTTAATCACCCAGTCGTACAGCGCGCCGCCTGGGGCGAACAGTGCTTTAAACGGCGGTACGCTCCACAGCGTCACGGTGGCGGTCAGGAACAGGAACGGCGACCACGCGCGAACAATCTGCCCGGCGGTGTAGCCAGTGCGCGCCAGCGTCTGATCCACATGGGAAGCCCCCATATCCGCAAAGCGGAAAATACGCACCGGCTGCCAGCGTTTCAGGAACAGCGTCAGGCAGACCAGCGACACCAGTGAGGAAATGATGTCCGGCAACTCCGGACCGATAAAGTTGGAGCTGAGGTATTGAGCAATCGCGAACGAGCCGCCCGCTACCATCACCGCGGGCCAGGTCTCTTTAATGCCGCGCCAGCCGTCCATAATCGCCATGATCCAGAACAGTACGATGATGGTCAGGAACGGCAGCTGGCGGCCCACCATCTGGCCGATCTCAAAACTGTCCAGTCCGGTTACCTGCCCGGCAACCAGAATCGGGATCCCCATTGCGCCAAACGCCACTGGCGCAGTGTTGACGATCAGGCAAAGCCCGGCGGCGTAAAGCGGATTAAAGCCCAGTCCAACCAGCAAGGCGGCGGTAATCGCCACCGGGGCGCCGAACCCCGCAGCCCCCTCCAGAAACGCGCCAAAGGAGAAGCCGACGATCAGCATTTGCAGGCGCTGGTCAGGGGTAATCGACAGAATCGACGAGCGGATAATGTCGAACTGCCCGGTTTTCACCGAGATTTTGTAGACAAACACGGCGGCGATAATGATCCAGGCAATCGGCCACAAACCATAGAAGAAACCATACACCACCGAAGCCAGCGCGCGATCGACCGGCATTTTGTAAAACAGCAGCGCCACAGCCAGCGCGATAACCACCGTCCACGAGGCGGCAACATAGCCTTTCAGCTTGAGCTTGATCAGCGCGAAGAAGAAAAACAGAATCGGGAGCGATGCGATCAGGCTGGACAGCCAGATATTCCCGGCCGGATCGTAGTTTTGTTGCCAGAGATTCATTGCAGGTCTCCTGAGGGCCACGCGCATAATGCTATGAGTCTGTGCTCATCTCGACGTCACATTATGTGTAAAAGTGGCCCTGCCAATATTGTTGTGTAGGGATAATGACAACAAATGGTTAACCAAATGTTATGTATTGGCAACGATAGTGTAAGGCTAAATCAGCGAAGTGTGAACCAGTGGACGCAAAGGAGGGGGATTGGTAGGGCCAATTTACGCGTGGATCAGGGCGGCGAAGCGCCACCCGTAACGCATTTAGAATTCAGTCTTTGAAAAGCCGGTCATTTCTTCCAAACCCATTTCACGGCCCAGGGCGGTCATTGGATGTACGACCACCAGACCACGCACGCTTTTTTTCAGCTTGCCCATATCGGCCTGCTCTTTTTTACTGATTGCGCGGCGGAACGGCATGTTCATCAGCTTTTGCGCTTCTTTGCTCAGTTTCTGGCTGTGCACTTCGCGCAGGCGGGCGATCTCCGTTTCGAGCGTGGTTTTCTCTTTTTCCAGCTCCGCGTACTTGTCGGCGGCCTCGATCAGCGACAGTTCAGCCTGCTGGTGGCGAACAGCATCAAGGCGATCGCTCAGGCGTTTAATTTCGTTTTTTTCGACTTCTTTCATGGTATGGCTTCTGATAGAAATAAAGGGAATGCCCTATAGTATGCGCGCTGAGCGGGTTTCTTCACAATCAATCGCTAAAAAATAATCAAAACGGATAAGAATGGCCGCGCAGACATCATAGTTACCTGGCTGATAAAAAAGGCTTTTTGCCAGGAAAAGAGTCAGGCTCGCCATTTTCTGCGCAGGATCATGTTTAAGCACGTTTTCCTCAACCCGTTCGCGTTTCTGATCCTAAACTAAAATTGGCGGCTGCGTTTGTTTACAGCGTTGACAGAGGGAGGACTTCTCATGGCGAAAATGGGTGAAAATGTTCCACATCTGATTGATAAAGCGATTGATTTTATGGCCTCAAGTCAGGCGTTCCGGGAATACCTGAATAAAACGCCTGCGCGCGATACGGTCCCGAATGATATCCCGCTGGAGCATGCGAAGATGTATCTCGACCGGCTGGAATATTATCGGCAGCTGTATCAGCCAAAGCTGGAAGATAAGGTGTGAGACAACCGGGCCTATTTCTGGAAGGCTTTTTTTAAGCTGATTTTAGAAATCAGCTCAGTCAGGGAAAGCACCATTGTCGAGCGTACCGCTTGCTGGTAGCGCTGGCTTTGCATGGCGTACAGCGCCGGGTCGGAGGCATCAAACTGCGGCGGCGGCGGTAGCGCCGTCACGCAGTGAAGTTCGCCGAACGGTCCGAGAATTTCATCGTCGGTAAACGCGTACTCATTGCCATCATGGTTCATCTCTTCACGCAGCGCCATCAATAGCTCCGCATCCTCATACTCTGGACGACTCAGCACGCCGAGGCCATAGATAAGTTTCAGGCGCACCGACAGATCGCCCAGCGGTCCGTCGCCGTCGAGTAACGGTTCTACTGCGTATTTCACCGCGTAGTCGTCTTTGCGAAACACCTGAAGCACCAGAATGTTCACCGCCTCGGTGAGTAACTCGACGGCGGTGATCAGGAAACTTCGTACGGTTTTGCCAGCATTCAGACGCTCAAGCACACGGTTTTCAAAGGCCTGGGTTTCTTCCATTATTGCCTGCATATCTGACAATCTTTCATTCGGGCGCAGGTTCGCCTGCGCCGTATTTTGCATCATTTGATCGCGTTATACGCGTTTACGGCCTCGGCCACGACTTCGCTGCTGGCATCCAGTCCGGAAACCTGCGCCAGAGCGGCCTGCGGGCCTTTGTCGGCAATCAGCGCCGCCAGTTCCTGCGCCTGCGGATCGTCTTCGCTACGGAAATGCATCGCCGCGGCAATGCCTTTCACCAGGTTCAGATGCGGCAGGCCATATTCCAGCGTGCCCAGCAGTGGTTTGATCAACCGATCACCGGCGCTCAGTTTCCGCAGCGGCTGACGGCCAACGCGCTCAACGTCGTCTTTCAGGTACGGGTTTTCGAAACGGCCAAGAATTTTCTGGATATACGCCGCGTGCTTGTCTGCATCAAAACCGTAGCGTTTGATCAGCACCGCGCCGCTCTCCTCCATCGCCCCTTTTACCACCGCGCGGATTTTCTCGTCGAGGATCGCGTCGCGGATAGTCTGATGGCCGGTCAATTTTCCGAGGTAGGCGGTTATAGCATGCCCGGTGTTCAGCGTGAAGAGTTTACGTTCGACAAATGCCATCAGGTTATCAGTTAATTCCATTCCCGGGATGTCCGGCAGCGCGCCTTTAAACTGCGTTTTGTCGACAATCCACTCGCTGAACGTTTCAACGGTCACTTCCAGCGGATCGTGCGTAGCGGAGGCGGAAGGGGGAACAATACGATCCACAGCGGAGTCGACGAAGCCGACGTGCGCCTCCACCCATGCCTTGTCATCTTCCGCCAGCGCGTTCATGACATGGCCTTTCAGCTGCGTGGTGCCACGGACCATGTTTTCACAGGCGATGATGTTCAGGGGGGTGTCGATACCCTGCGCTTTGCGCTGCGCCAGCCCTTTTGCGATGGCAGGCGCGATGCGCTCAAGCACGACCGGACCAACGGCAGTGGTCACCAGATCCACTTGGGCGATCAGCTTAACCACGTCGTCGCCGATGCTGCTTACCGCATCAACGCCGGTAACGGTATCCACCTGCTCATTTTCACCCACCACGTGCACCTGATAGCTATGACGGGCGTTCAGGGCGTCGAGCACGACCTGATTTACATCAGCGAATGTCAGTTGTATCCCCGCGTCTGCCAGCAATTTGCCGATAAAGCCACGTCCGATATTACCTGCGCCAAAATGTAATGCTTTCATAGTAGTAACCTTCGTTAATGTTTTTACCCAAGAGGGCTGGGGTGAAAAGCGGTTCCTCACCCAAACCCTCTCCCTTACAGGAGAGGAAAATAGGGGCCCGGCAAACGCAAGCACTACCGGGCAAATGCACTTACTTACGACCTGCCAGCAGCTCAAGCACTTCTTCGACGCTGGTGGTGTTAGCCAGACGTTCGATAACGGTTTCATCATCCAGCGCGTTGGTCAGGCTGGTGATCACCTGGATGTGCTCGTTATTGCGTGCGGCGATACCAATAACCAGACGGGCGATATCATCCTCTTCTTCACCGAAGCGAACGCCTTGCGGATACTGGCAGAACACGACACCGGTTTTCAGTACGCGATCTTTGGCTTCCACCGTACCGTGCGGAACCGCAATGGATTCGCCCAGATAGGTCGGGGTCAATTTTTCACGCGCCAACATCGCGTCAACGTATTCCGGCTCAACGTAGCCGCCTTTAACCAGTTGTTCACCGGCAAAGCGAATGGCTTCTTCTTTGGTGGCCGCGGTACGGCCGAGGAAGATGTTCTCCGCGCTCAGTTTGAACAGATGAGCGTTACTTTCGTCAAAGCTGTCCTGCAGGCTGGTACGCACTTTCTCTTCATTGTCTGTGTGACGCTGCGCCGCAACCAGACGTTCGGTCAGGCTGGCGTACAGACCGCTGTCGAGGAAATTGGTCAGCGAAATATGCTGTGCCTGTGGAACCTGACGCATTGCGCGCTCGGTGAGATCGCGGTGGGTGATGACCAGGTCAACATCCGGCGGCAAGTTATTGATGGCGCTGTTGGTCACTGAAATCTGAGACAGACCGGCATCCTGTACTTTCTTACGCAACACGCCTGCGCCCATCGCGCTGGAGCCCATACCGGCGTCGCAGGCTACGATGATTTTACGCACATGGCTCAGGTCGTTGGTGACATCGCCCGCAGACAGCGGCGTGCCGCCTTTGGATTCTGCTTTCATGTCCTGCATACGACGGGTGGCCGCTTCAATGTCGTCTTCTTCTTTCACCTTGCTGGTTTTCAGCAGAATCGCCGAGACCACGAAGGAGACCGCCATGGCCGCACAGATTGCCGCGATGTTAGCGAAGTAGGCGCCTTTTGGCGTCATCGCCAGCACCGCCAGGATAGAACCCGGAGACGCCGGAGACACCAGACCGCCGTTCAGCAGCGTCAGGGTGAACACGCCGGTCATGCCGCCGAGGATAACGGCCAGAATCAGACGTGGGTTCATCAGCACGTAAGGGAAGTAAATTTCGTGGATCCCGCCCAGGAAGTGGATGATAGCCGCACCGCCCGCAGACTGTTTTGCACTGCCACGACCAAAGAACATGTACGCCAGCAGCACGCCCATCCCCGGGCCCGGGTTGGCTTCAATCAGGAAGAAGATGGATTTGCCCATCTCGTGCGACTGCTGAATACCCAGCGGCGAGAAGATACCGTGGTTGATGGCGTTGTTGAGGAACAGGATTTTCGCTGGTTCAACAAAGATGGACGCCAGCGGCAGCATGTCATGGACAACCATGAAGTTGACGCCCGCCGCCAGAATTTTTGACAAACCTTCCACCAGCGGACCAATACCGAGGAACGCCAGAATCGCGAGGATCATCCCGATGATGCCAGCGGAGAAGTTATTCACCAGCATTTCAAAACCGGACTTGATCTTACCGTCTACCCAGTTGTCGAATTTCTTGATGCAGTAGCCGCCCAGCGGACCTGCAATCATGGAGCCGAGGAACATCGGCATGTCTGCGCCGACGATCACGCCCATGGTGGTGATCGCCCCGACCACGCCGCCGCGCTCGCCGCCCACCAGTTTACCGCCGGTATAACCGATCAGCAGTGGCAGGAGATAGGTAATCATCGGGCCGACCAGCTTCGCCAGCGTTTCGTTTGGCAACCACCCTGTCGGAATAAATAATGCGGTGATAATACCCCACGCGATAAACGCGCCGATATTTGGCATCACCATATTGCTGAGGAATCGACCAAAGCTTTGCACTTTGATCTTAATATCGGATGACATAAAAACACCCCTTCTTATGTTTGCTGTCGCGCAGGCCGGAAGCCCGAGGTTTTGTTAATGTGGCGGCAGAGGTAGCCGGACCCTGTAGATACTGCGAAATCTGGCACTGAATCGATCAGCTGTCCAGTCTGCGTCCTTTTGTGTGATGTGAATCACATAAATATAGGGGGTAGGGAGGTATTTAATGTGATTTGCATCACGAATTGGTTGTATGTAAAAACATCAAAGTGGATTTTTAAACCATTAATGGCACAAAAATGTGATTTGTTTCACGTTTTTGTTTTATCGGTTTGTTGAATATTTGTGATTTAAATCACAATAAATTTTCAGTCGAATTTGCCCTGATGTGATGTAGCGCAGGTTCTGCGTTTGCCGCGCCATTGAGTTATTAACTGCATTTGCCCTTGATACCTTATAGAACATGCATTGTTCCTCATGAGGCTGATAGCAATGAAAACGTCTTTTTTATTTTCCTTGTCGTAACAGGCGTATATCGCATAAAACATATCTCTCATTTTCAGCACAACAGTGCGGTGTTTCGTTGGCAGTCTGCTAACTTTCATTCTCTTTGCACGCATCTGAGCCATACTGAATACTGTTGATTATTCTTTGGCGCATTGTCTTCCCCCTACGTTGGCATAAAGGACCCGGTATGAAACTCATAGGTAGCTACACCAGCCCGTTTGTACGCAAAATCTCGATTCTGCTGCTGGAAAAGGGCATCACCTTCGAATTTGTTAACGAACTGCCGTACAACGTGGAAAACGGCGTGGCGCAGTATAATCCATTGGGGAAAGTCCCGGCGCTGGTGACCGATGATGGAGAATACTGGTTTGATTCGCCAATCATTGCCGAATATATCGAACTGCTGGACATCGCCCCGGCGATGATACCGCGCGAGCCGCTGGCGTCGCTGAAGGTGCGCCAGCTTGAAGCCCTGGCTGACGGTATTATGGATGCTGGCCTGGTGTCGGTGCGTGAACAGGCGCGACCGGCGGCGCAGCAGTCGGAAAATGAGCTTCTGCGTCAGCGTGAAAAAATCACCCGCAGTCTGGATGCGCTGGAAGGCTATCTGGTGGACGGAACCATTAAACCCGATACGGTGAATCTGGCGACTATCGCGATTGCTTGCGCCGTGGGCTATCTCAACTTCCGTCGCGTGTCGCCGGGCTGGTGCGTGGACCGTCCTAACCTGGTAAAACTGGTGGAAACCCTGTTTAGCCGCGAAAGTTTTGCCCGCACGGAACCGCCAAAGGCTTGATACGTATTATGTCCGCCTGAGCCATCTCACGTTACAATCCCCCTTATGTCGAAACGCCTCTCCGCACATGGAGAGGATTACCAACCGCCAGGCTATCCCATGACAACCGAAACGCGTTCGCTGTACAGTCAGCTTCCTGCCATTGATCGCTTATTGCGTGAAAGTGCTTTTCTTACCCTGTGTGACAGCCACGGGCATACCCGTGTCGTTGAACTCCTTCGCCAGATGCTGGACGAGGCCAGAGAGACGATACGTGATACCCAGGCGCTGCCCGTGTGGAGCGACAACTGGGCGCAGGAAGTTAGCGTCCGTCTGCAGAAAGCGGCTCAGAGCGCGCTGCGTCCGGTAATCAATCTGACCGGTACGGTGCTGCACACGAATCTTGGCCGCGCATTGCAGGCGGAAGAGGCGATAGCGGCGGTGGCGCAGGCCATGCGTTCACCGGTGACGCTGGAGTACGATCTCGACGGCGCCGGGCGCGGCCACCGTGACCGCGCGCTGGCGGAGTTACTGTGCCGCATTACCGGCGCGGAAGACGCCTGTATCGTCAATAACAACGCGGCGGCGGTATTGTTAATGCTGGCGGCAACGGCGGCGGGGAAAGAGGTGGTGGTCTCGCGCGGCGAACTGGTAGAGATTGGCGGCGCGTTTCGCATTCCTGACGTGATGCGCCAGGCGGGCTGTACGCTTCATGAAGTAGGCACCACCAACCGCACGCACGCGAAAGATTATCGCCAGGCGGTAAATGAAAACACCGGGCTGTTGATGAAGGTCCACACCAGTAACTACAGCATTGAAGGCTTTACCAAAGCGATAGACGAGAGCGAACTGGCGCAGATCGGGCAGCAACTGGATATTCCGGTGGTGGCCGATCTTGGCAGCGGTTCGCTGATTGACCTCAGCCAGTACGGTCTGCCGAAAGAGCCGATGCCGCAGCAACTGATTGCCGCGGGCGTCAGTCTGGTGAGCTTTTCCGGCGATAAACTGCTCGGCGGTCCGCAAGCGGGTATTATCGTCGGCAAAAAAGAGATGATTGCGCAACTGCAAAGTCACCCACTGAAACGCGCGCTGCGGGCGGATAAAATGACCCTTGCGGCGCTGGAGGCGACGCTACGGCTGTATCTGCATCCGGAAGCGTTGGCGCAAAAACTGCCGACATTGCGGGCGTTAACCCGCCCTCAGGAGGCGATTACCGCCCAGGCGCAGCGGTTACAGGTCTCGCTTGCCAAACATTATGCAAATGACTTTGCGGTCAGCGTGACGCCGTGTCTGTCGCAGATCGGCAGCGGTTCATTACCGGTTGATCGCTTGCCGAGCGCGGCATTAACCTTTACCCCGCACGACGGGCGCGGCAGCCGTCTGGCGGCGCTGGCGAGCCGCTGGCGAGCGCTGCCCGTTCCGGTTATTGGGCGGATTAACGATGGTCGCCTGTGGCTGGATTTGCGCTGCCTTGAAGATGAGACCCGGTTTATGGAGATGTTGTTGAAATGATTATTGCGACCGCCGGACACGTTGACCACGGGAAAACGACGCTGCTACAGGCGATCACGGGCGTGAATGCCGATCGTCTGCCGGAAGAAAAAAAGCGCGGGATGACGATCGATCTGGGCTACGCCTACTGGCCGCAGCCGGATGGGCGCGTGCTGGGTTTTATCGACGTGCCCGGACATGAAAAGTTTCTCTCTAATATGCTGGCGGGCGTGGGCGGTATCGATCATGCGCTGCTGGTGGTGGCCTGCGATGATGGCGTGATGGCGCAAACCCGCGAGCACCTGGCGATATTACAATTAACCGGCAGCCCGACGCTGACGGTGGCGTTAACCAAGGCCGACCGGGTTGATGACGCACGTGTGTCAGACGTTGAGCAGCAGGTACAAGAGGTGCTGCGTGAGTATGGCTTTGCCGGGGCGACGTTATTCGTGACCGCCGCCAATGAAGGGCGAGGCATTGAGGCGCTACGCGAACACCTGCAGCAGTTACCGGCACGCCAGCATGCCAGTCACCAGACCTTCCGTCTGGCTATCGACCGCGCCTTTAGCGTAAAGGGCGCCGGGCTGGTGGTGACGGGGACGGCGCTGAGCGGAGAAGTGCAGCAAGGCGACACGCTGTGGCTGACGGGCGTCAACAAACCCATGCGCGTGCGCGGATTGCACGCGCAAAATCAGGCGACAGAACGCGCGCATGCCGGGCAACGTATCGCGCTGAATATCGCCGGTGACGCCGAAAAAGAACAACTGCGCCGGGGTGACTGGCTGCTCTCGGTAAAACCCCCCGAGCCGTTTAGCCGTATTATTGTGGCGCTGGAAAACCACGCGCCGTTAACCCAATGGCAGCCGCTGCATATCCACCATGCCGCCAGTCATGTCACCGGACGAGTCTCGCTGCTGGACAATAACCTCGCGGAGCTGGTTTTCGACACCCCGCTGCTGCTGGCGGATAACGATCGGCTGGTACTGCGCGATATTTCTGCGCGGGCCACGCTGGCGGGCGGGCGCGTGGTTGCGCTTAACCCCCCGCGTCGTGGAAAGCGTAAGCCGGACTATTTACAGTGGCTGGCGTCGTTGGCAGAAACCACCGACGATGGCGCCGCGCTTGCTGTGCATCTTCAGCGCGGAGCGGTGAATCTGCCTGCATTTGCCTGGGCGCGCCAGCTTAATGGCGACGGTATGCGACAGTGTGTCCAGCAGCATGGGTTTATCCAGGCAGGCGACAGTCTGCTAAACGCCCCGGTTGCCGCCCGCTGGCAGCGTAAAATTCTCGACACGCTGGCGACCTATCATGAGCAACACCGCGATGAGCCGGGGCCTGGGCGTGAACGCCTGCGGCGGATGGCGCTGCCGATGGAAGATGAAGCGCTGGTGCTGTTGCTGATTGAGCAAATGCGTGAAAGCGGCGAAATTCATAGCCATCATGGCTGGTTGCATTTGCCCGATCACAAAGCGGGATTCAGCGATGAGCAGGCGGCGATCTGGCAAAACGTGGAGCCGCTGTTTGCAGACGACCCCTGGTGGGTACGCGATCTTGCGCGGGAAACGGCCACAGAGGAGCAGACCATGCGCCTTGTGCTACGGCAGGCGGCACAGCAGGGAATGATTACTGCGATCGTAAAAGATCGTTATTACCGTAACGATCGCATTGTTGCCTTCGCCACGCTGATCCGTGAGCTGGATCAAGAGAGAGGGTCAACGTGCGCGGCGGATTTCCGTGACCGTCTGGGCGTTGGGCGTAAACTGGCCATTCAGATTCTGGAATATTTTGACCGCATCGGCTTTACCCGCCGCCGTGGCAACGATCATTTATTACGCGATGCGTTATTATTCCCGGCCAGACAATAACATTACTTATTTATATTTCAAATGAATTGAGATAATATAAATAGTGATTCCTATGAAAGCACATTAGTTTATTATCCTAATGTGCTTTTTTAATGTTTCTTTGGGAAAATAACAGCAACGATCATATTTTATTATTTCTCACCCTCGTATGCTTTTGCTCTTTTTCAACATTAAGGATTGAGCAAATGGCTGCTTCTACATTTTACATTCCATCCGTGAATATTATTGGTGCTGATGTATTAAATGACGCAATAAATACGATGGTGGAATATGGCTTTCGCCGCACGTTAATTGTGACAGACACGATGCTCACCCGGTTGGGTATGGCGGATAATATTCAAAACGCGTTGCAGGAACGCGCTATTTTCAGCGTGATCTATGACGGTACCCAGCCAAACCCGACCACCGAAAACGTGGCTGAAGGGCTGAAACTGCTGCAGGAGAATAACTGCGACAGCGTGATTTCGCTGGGCGGCGGCTCACCCCATGACTGTGCGAAAGGCATTGCGCTGGTGGCGGCAAACGGCGGCGATATTCGCGATTATGAAGGGGTTGATCGTTCTGCTAAACCGCAGTTGCCGATGATTGCCATTAATACCACCGCAGGCACGGCGTCGGAAATGACCCGTTTTTGCATTATTACCGATGCTGAACGCCACATTAAAATGGCGATCGTCGATAAACACGTTACGCCGCTGCTTTCCGTCAACGACTCAACGTTGATGATGGGAATGCCGAAGTCGCTGACCGCCGCAACGGGTATGGACGCGTTAACCCACGCCATTGAAGCGTACGTTTCCATCGCGGCGACGCCAATCACCGATGCCTGCGCGCTGAAAGCCGTGACCATGATTAGCGACAACCTGACCGTCGCGGTGGAAGACGGCAGCAATGCGCAGGCGCGGGAAGCGATGGCCTACGCGCAGTTCCTTGCGGGAATGGCCTTTAATAACGCCTCGCTGGGTTATGTTCACGCGATGGCGCACCAGCTCGGCGGTTTCTACAATCTGCCGCACGGCGTGTGCAATGCGGTGCTGTTGCCGCACGTTCAGGTGTTTAACAGCCAGGTCGCGGCGGCGCGTCTGCGTGACTGCGCAGCGGCGATGGGCGTCAATGTGGAAGGGTTGAACGACGCCGAAGGCGCCGCGGCCTGTATCGACGCCATACGCACGCTGGCGCAGCAGGTGAATATTCCGGCAGGGCTGCGCGATCTCGGCGTGAAGGAGGAGGATATTCCGCTGCTGGCGACCAATGCGCTGAAAGATGCCTGCGGGCTGACTAACCCGATCCAGGCGACACACGAGCAGATCGTGGCGATCTTCCACGCTGCGATGTAAAACGCCGACCGGATGGCGCTACGCTTTACAGATCTGTACGGTTCAGCCTGATCCGATAAAGCGCAGCCGCCATCCGGCAAGTTAACCGCGGCTCAGTTTCTGCTTTGCCAGCCATACCGCGCCGAGTCGTCCCGCCTGATTACCCAACTCGCAGGGTAAAATCGGTACTTTCAGCGCTTCCCACTCCTCGAATCGCTGCAAATATTTATCCAGTAATTTATAGATCTTTTCCTGCTCGCTGATGCCGCCGCCAATCAGTACTGCCTGCGGATCGAACATTGAAATCACGCTATACACTCCGCGTGCAAGGAAATGCGCCCATTGTTCAATCGCTTCGCGCAGGTGAACGTCGCTCTCCATGCGCTCGAACAGCGCTTCGCCGTCGGGCATTTCATCTTCGGGTACCGCCAGCGCCCGGCGGCAAGCCTTCATCAGACCGCTCGCGGAGGCGACTTCATGCATGCATTCACCGTTATCGCCTACGGGGATCACGCCAAATTCGCCCGCCCGGTAGTGCGAACCGCGATAAATGTCGCCTTCCACCACAATCCCGCCGCCGATGCCGGTACCAATGGTGATGCAGACAAAGCTCTCATAGTCCCGACCCGCGCCGCGCCAGCGTTCGCCCAGCGCCGCGCAGTTGGCGTCGTTTTCCGCCGTGACGGGCAGGTCCGTCAGTTGGGCGAACAGTTCGCAGAGATTCTCGTTATCGAGATAATCGAGTGCGCCGGCCTTTGCCGCCTGGCCCGTGTGGGTGTTGATATGACCAGGAAAGCTCACGCCGATCGCGGCGATATCATGTGCTTTCTGATACGCCTCCACGACCGCTTTCCACTGCTGTTTAAAGGCATTCTTATCGTCCGGCGTGTCGAATTCATCCGACGTCAGTTCGTTGCCGTTTTCATCAATGACGCCATGTTTAATATGGGTACCGCCCACGTCGAAGCCGATAAATAGCTGCATTGCACGTATCCTTATAAGACCCAGAGCTTATAAGTATGGCTCAGCGGCAAAAACGAAACGTAAAGTAAGGTAATCCGTGATATAGCTCGTAAAGCCGCCAACGACTGGCGAGAAAATCGCCAGCGGCGTCTACCCTTGTTATACACCTGCGGCAAGGAGACGATCATGACGAATAACCCCCCTTCAACACGTATTCAGCCCGGCGAGTACGGTTTTCCGCTGAAGCTAAAAGCCCGTTATGACAATTTTATTGGCGGTGACTGGGTTCCTCCGGCTGACGGCGAATATTACCAGAACCTGACGCCGGTTACCGGGCAGCTATTGTGTGAAGTCGCCTCATCCGGCAAACGCGATATTGATCTGGCGCTTGATGCGGCCCACAAGGTGAAAGATAAATGGGCGCAAACCTCCGTTCAGGACCGAGCCGCCATTCTGTTTAAAATAGCCGACCGTATGGAGCAAAATCTGGAACGGCTCGCCACGGCGGAAACCTGGGATAACGGTAAGCCCATCCGTGAAACCAGCGCGGCTGACGTGCCGCTGGCCATCGACCATTTTCGTTATTTTGCTTCCTGCATACGCGCCCAGGAGGGCGGGATCAGTGAAGTGGACAGCGATACCGTAGCCTATCATTTCCACGAGCCGCTCGGCGTGGTAGGGCAGATTATCCCGTGGAACTTCCCACTGCTGATGGCGAGCTGGAAGATGGCGCCAGCGCTGGCGGCGGGGAACTGCGTAGTGCTCAAACCCGCGCGCCTGACGCCGCTGTCCGTTCTGCTATTAATGGAGGTGATTGGCGACCTGCTGCCGCCGGGCGTGGTTAACGTCGTGAACGGCGCGGGGGGCGAGATTGGCGAATATCTGGCGACCTCTAAACGCATCGCCAAAGTTGCGTTCACCGGTTCGACGGAAGTCGGACAGCAGATCATGCAGTACGCCACGCAAAACATCATCCCGGTAACGCTGGAACTGGGCGGCAAATCGCCAAACATCTTTTTTGCCGATGTGATGGACGAAGAAGATGCGTTCTTTGACAAGGCGCTGGAAGGGTTCGCGCTGTTTGCCTTTAACCAGGGCGAGGTCTGTACCTGCCCGAGCCGCGCGCTGGTGCAGGAGTCGATTTACGAACGCTTTATGGAGCGCGCCATTCGTCGAGTGGAAAGCATCCGCAGCGGTAATCCCCTCGACAGCGTGACGCAAATGGGGGCGCAGGTTTCCCACGGTCAGTTGGAAACCATCCTTAATTATATTGATATCGGTAAAAAAGAAGGCGCGGATATCCTTACCGGTGGGCGGCGTAAGCAACTGGAAGGCGAACTAAAAGATGGTTATTACCTCGAACCGACCATCCTGTTCGGCAAAAATAATATGCGCGTCTTCCAGGAAGAAATCTTCGGTCCGGTACTGGCGGTCACCACCTTTAAAACGATGGAGGACGCGCTGGAACTCGCCAACGATACGCAATATGGCCTGGGCGCGGGGGTCTGGAGCCGTAACGGCAATCTGGCTTATAAAATGGGGCGCGGAATTCAGGCCGGACGTGTCTGGACTAACTGCTATCACGCTTATCCTGCGCATGCGGCATTTGGCGGCTATAAGCAGTCAGGCATCGGCCGTGAAACCCATAAAATGATGCTGGAACATTACCAGCAGACCAAGTGTCTGCTGGTGAGCTATTCCGACAAACCGCTGGGACTGTTTTAACTGGCTGCGTTATCAGTATCGGCTACTCTTGGCGGGCCTACGCGTCCTGTAGGTCCGCTAAGAGTTTTCCGTTATCCATATGATGAGTTAATGGTATAAAGCGGCTGTTGCTTTTAACGCTTCACTGAAGGTATAAATATCATCTAAACTTTCAATAGGATAGCGTGTTTCATTTTTTTCCACATCGAATAAACCAATATATTTTTGGGTTCGGTTAAAATGCAGTCGACACAACGGCTTTCGATTATTATCGTCTATTAGAATACCAAAATAGCTTTTGGTATCGCGGTGTACAATTCGTGGAGCATCAATAACTGTGCGAGCGATTGCCTTAACGATATGAAAACCTTCAAGTTCGTCTATCGTTGTTGAAATATCATTATCGTCTTTTATGACAGTATGTTGGTCCGTTTCTTCAGGTATTTCCAACTGCGGGTTGATATTACCATCCATTGCTGATTTAAGTCGTTCATTTATTTGCGCATTGATATATTGACTGGCTGCTTTTCTGGTTAGAACAGTAAATGTATCTTTAACCTTCTGAGTAATCATTCCATCATGAATCCTCGATGCAAAGAACTTAACAAAATCGTCTTCTGGATTTGTCAATTGTGAATGAAGCAATTTTTTTATTAAGCTGACGTACTTTAATTCCCCGGCGGCATTGATAATGGATTCTAAGTCAAATGCAGACTTCGTTAGTTTTTTTATCTCCGGAACAAGCATTTCATCCAAATCAAGAAGATTGATCTCAAGAAATGGTTTTTCATCCATTTTATTTGTGGCGTCTAAATCTGTAAAAAATTTATATTCTTGACCATTGGTCAAAATAGATATTCTTGCATTAGTGACATGAAAATATCGGAAAAGCTGAGAGGCATGATTAATATTCAGTGGTTCGCCAATTTTTTTACATTCTATCAGCATTTGTATTTCGCCATTCTTTAGTATGGCATAGTCAATTTTTTCACCTTTTTTGGTGCCGATATCGCAAACAAATTCTGGGATAACTTCAGTGGGGTCAAAGACATCATAACCTAACACGTTGTTAATGAAAGGCATGACAAACGCATTTTTTGTGGCTTCTTCCGTCTCAATAGCGCCAGATTGCTGTTTTATTTTAGAGGCCAGCAGGTTTAACTTTTCTATAAATTCAACAGACATAACTTTCCTTATAATACAGTAACATAACTCGAAAACATTAAGTTGGCATCAGCTGGCTATTAAACATCAGTAAACTGAAAAGCTAGCAGTCATTAAGCAGACAGGTTTGATGAACAAGAAGCATTTTGCGCAAAAAAAAACGCCACGAAAATGATTTCCGTCACGTATTGAGTAAAGTTAAATGACTAATGTGGCATGAGATATTTGGTGTGAAGGGTGCTTTGTTATCCTTTTTGGGCAGCGGAAGTATGTCCGCTGTACCATATTTCAGTCCAGCACCTTAACCTGCAGAGGGCGGAAACGGCTGTAAATCCATAATCCCAGGCAAGCAATCGATCCAACGAAAACGGTGAACAGGACAGTGATAAACAAACCGCTAAACAATGCGGTGGGGATCGCCAGTAAACCCTGTACCGGTTGGTCGTTCCATTTCACCATGTTAAAGCCGAAAAGGCTCAGCACGCCGCAAATGAAGCTGAAAAGCATCATGGGAATACCGAGGCCTATCAACAATAACCGGTAGATGACCGAGGCTTTGATGCGTTTGAAGCGGGTTGAAGATGTATCGTCCGTGCTGCTCATGATGCTCCTTAGTGTGTTTGCCAGAAGATGGTCGCCGCATTATTCCTTTAAATGTACTTGTCTGGCAAACGTCGTTGTGTCTGGGTAATCTGTTGGCGTATTTCGTGCAGCAAGGCATCAAGGACATATTGCACCCGCCAGGGCTGATATTCCCGTTTACGGAATATCGCAACCAAATCCAGCCAACATTCATGCTGTTCTGAAAAACAGGGCATCAGCGTTCCGGCAGCGAGGTCGCCCTGGACGCTTTCGCTAGGTGCAAACACAATCCCAAGATGGTTACGCGCCAGTTCCAGCGCCGACAGCGTATTGTCGCAAACGTAATTTCCGGTGACGCGATAATCCCGCATCTCCTTGCTACCCGCGGTGTTAAAACGCCAGATATTCGCGTCATCAATCATCATAGAATCGATCAGAATGCAGGAGTGGCGTTCAAGATCTTCTGGTCGGCTGAGGGGATGCTGTTCGAGATAGGTTCGGCTGGCAAAGGCCGTTACCGCATACTTTGTTATATAACTGGCGACCAGCGAGTGATCTTTCGGGTGCGCATAAGTAATTAAAATATCGCAGTCTTCGGGAAACTCGACGCCCTCATAAAAGGCTTTTCGTTCAAGATTACAGGTTTTTAGCAACAGCGTGATGTCTTCAATATCTTTAATATTAGCGATCACTTTTTTAGATAAATAAGAAACGATGCCTGTTGGTGCATACACCGTCACGCGCCCGCGTTTTTCATGTTTATAATCAGCTATAAAATTAATCAGTTGCTCATTTCGGTTGAGAACATCATTGATGTAAGGCAGGAGCGCGGTGCCAAAAGGCGTAAGCGTAAGCTGGCGGGTTGTTCTTTCAAACACTTTCAGCCCAATTTTTGATTCGAAATCAGCAAGATACTTACTGACATTGGCCTGCGCGATACCGAGAACAATCGCGGCGTGGCTGATATTTTCACTGGCAGCGATTACCGAGATAATCTTCATTTCCCGGAGTTTAAGTTGGAGTGTATTCATCGCGTAACCTGATATATATATGATTTTATATATTACTATATAAATTAGTTTGTTGCATCGCAGAATTTGTAAGCATTATTATTTCGCCGCTTCGTTATTTATTGATAAATGGAATGTCGGCATGTTTATTAAACGCAATTTTGTGACGCTGTGCGCTGTTTGTTTGATGGCAAGCGCAAATGCATCTGAATTATCCGTCGGTGCCGGTGCAGTTTATAATGAGTCGCCTTATCGCGGTTATAACGAAAATACACATGCGATGCCGCTAATCAGCTATGAAGGTGAAGCACTCTATGTCCGGCAGACCACGCTAGGCTATGTACTGGCAAAAAGTGATAAAAACGAATTCAGTCTGACTATATCCTGGATGCCGCTGGAGTTTGACCCTGCTGATAACGACGATCGCGCCATGAAAAAGCTCGATAAGCGCGACAGCACGGTAATGGCAGGTGCGGCGTGGTACCACCATGAGCGTTGGGGAAGTGTGAAAGTGTCCGCGGCGGCGGATATTCTGGATAATAGCAATGGCTGGATTGGTGAACTGTCGCTGTTCCGTAGAATGCCTGTGGGCAAACTGTCCCTGATTCCTTCCGTTGGGGCGTTCTACTACGACGAAAACTTTAATGATTATTACTACGGCATCTCCGGAAGCGAATCCCGGCATAGCGGGCTTGCACGCTATTCTGCTCAGGACACTTGGGTACCTTACGTCAGCCTGACGGCAAAATATCCCGTCACCGAAAATATCGTCCTCATGGCCAGCGCCGCTTACAGCACTTTGCCCGACGAGATTAAAGACAGCCCAATGATTGACCGGGACGACAGCTTCACCTTTATTACTGGCGTCAGCTGGCGTTTTTAAAAACAGGCCGCATAACCAGAACTTTTGCGTAACCGGCATGCGGCACGGGCGCTTTCCTGCGCCAATAAAGAATTGCTGGATGACGGCACTGAATCTGATCTACGGTTGCGCATATCCGTAGGTCTGCCGTCATTCAGTTCCCTCATCGTTCGTTAACCCAGATCCGCATTTCGCCTTCGCCCCGATTGGCCCAACTGAACCACGGAATAAAGGTCAGCGTGTGCGGCTGCCAGGCGCCGGGAGCGCGATCATAGTGCCAGAGTGCGCTTTGCGCGGCGTCGGGAGCGCTCTGTTTTAACCCTTCCGCCTGGATCAGCATCTTATGGGCAAACAGTCCTTTACCCTCAAAGATTCGCAGTTCGCTCTCTTTTGGTAACCACAGATTATGCAGCTCCTCGCCGTTGTCGGCTTGTTCAAGGCAATACACCAGCGGCCCGCGCTGAAGGGCGACTTTACCCGCGACGTGGCGTACCCGCGGGTTGCCATACACCCGGCGCACCGGCATCGGTAGCGTCAGCCCGATGGTGTCGCCTTCCTGCCAGTCACGGGTGATGTGCAGATAGCCTTTGCGGATATCCTGGCTGACCTCGTCGCCGTTAAGCGTTACGCGGGCATCTGAACACCAGTCCGGCAGGCGTAGCGCCAGCGTATGCCGCACAGCTTGTGGCGAGTCGATGGTAATACTGACGTGCTCCTGCCACGGATAGTTGCCGTCAATACGCAGCCTGAGAGAACCGTTTTCCGTTTGCAGTTCAATACTGTTACCCACGTAGAGGTTGATATACAGCGCTTCCGGACGCGGCGTATAGATGTAATGACCCAGCGAAGTCAGAACCCTGGCGATGTTCGGCGGGCAGCAGGCGCAGCCAAACCAGCGCTGGCGTACGGGCTTCACGTGGTCATAGATATGATTAAATTTTAATGACTGCGGATGCACTTCCAGTGGGTTAACGTAGAAAAAGTGCTTTCCGTCGAGCGCCATTCCGCCAAGGACGGTGTTATATAACGCGCGTTCCATGACGTCGGCGTACTGACTGTCTGCTTCCAGCTCAATCATCCGCCGGGCGAACATCATCAGGCCGATTGAGGCGCAGCTTTCCGCATACACGGTATCGTTCGGCAGATCGTAGTCGCTGCTGAAGGCTTCGCCGCTACTCTGCGAACCGATCCCGCCGGTGATATACAGTTGGCGTTGCGCCATGTTCCGCCATAAGCGCAGACAGTCCTGACGCTTGCGTTCATCCTGGCTAAGCCGCGCCAGATGCGCCACTCCGGTCATGAGATATACAAAACGCACCGCATGGCCCGTCGCCGTTTGCTGCTCTGAAAGCGGCTGGTGCGCCTGGCTGTAGGCTTTATCTTTCACCATCCACGCCGGGCCGTAGGTATGCCAGTAAGATGTTTGCCCACGCTTTTCGTACTCCAGATCGTAAAAGTGCGGCTGCGTTCCACGTTGTTCAACAAAGTAATTCACCAGTGCCAGATAGCGCGAACACCCCGTCGCTTCATACAGCCGCATCAGTGCCAGCTCGATCTCCGGATGGCCCGGATAGCCGTGCAACTGATGTTCGCCGGGGCCGAATACGCTGTCGATATGGTCCGCCAGACGGCAAACGACCTCCAGCAGGCGGCGTTTGCCGGTGGCCTGGTAGAAGGCCACGCCCGCCTCAATCATGTGCCCGGCGCAGTAAAGCTCATGGCACTCCGCCAGGTTGGTCCAGCGCTCCTGCGGGGCTTTGACGGTAAAATACGTATTGAGATAGCCGTCGTCACACTGGGCGGCGGCGACCAGCTCAATCACCTCATCGGCGGTCTTTTCCAGTGCCGGGTCTGGCTTCTGGCACAGGGACCAGGCCACGGCCTCCAGCCACTTGGCGACATCGCTGTCCTGAAAAACCATGCCATAAAATTCCCCGGACTGCTGTCCTGCCGCGATGCGGAAGTTTTCGATCGCATGGCTGGGATCGGCCTCCGGAATACGGTCGTTCAGCGCGTCCCATTGATAAGGGATCACGACGTCGCGAACCAGGCGTTGATATTGTCCGAGGAACGGATCGCTGACCTTCAGCATGTGCAGGTCGACTTCCGGTACGTTCATGGTGTGCTCCTTATAAATGAACATGACGCTGACGCAGGTCGCTGGCGATTCGCGTCATCATGGGGTTATTGAGTTTGCAATAGCGGATCGACAGCGCCAGCAGCAGATGGAACAGGGCGGGAAGCAGGGTTTCCATTGCGGTAATGCCGCCAAGCGACTGCGCCGTCTGGTTTTCCGCCCCCGGCTGGTAGGCGACAAGAATGAACAGCAGGCTGATGATCCCGGCGCTGGAAGCCCAGGCCAGCTTGATGAAAAACAGGTTAAAGGCGAAGTTCATGCCGGACGAACGCACGCCGGTTTTCCACTCGCCGTAGTCATCGGCGAACGCCATCAGCGAAAAGTGCAGCGGCAACGTGAAGCCAAGAATAATACCGTTACCGAGGATCACCCCCAGCCACAACGTCTGCCAGGCCGGACCAGTGGGTAATAACCACATCAGCACCGCCAGCGCCGCCAGTACCAGGTTGGTGGCGGAGTAAAGTTTGACGGTGTCCACGCGTCGTGTCAGCGGGCTGACGAGCACCGAGCCGATAATCGAAGCGAAGGTCACCATTGTAAAAAACAGTGAGGTATAAGCGGTGCTGCCTTCCAGCACATAGGTGATGAAATACATGTACCCGCCGCCGCGAATGTTGAAGACGTTAATCAGCAGGAACGACATCACCAGCATCAGCAGCAACTGATCGTTTTTACGCAGCCCGGCAAGGTGCTCGCGCAGCGTAAATTTTCCCATCATCTCAATCGGCACGCGCTCGCGTACCCAGAAGAAACAGCTCAGAAACATGATGACCGCGACCGCACAGAGCACGCCGACGCCCAACTGGTAGCCCTGGGCGGCGTTACCTTTGCCAAAGATATCGACCATCCACGGCAAACCAACAGAGACCAGAAAGCCCGCCACGCCGCAAAGCACAAAGCGCCAGGACTGACAGGAAATCACCTCATTGTGCCGGGTGGTCATGGTGTTGATCAGCGCGCAATAGGGCACGTTGATCGCGGTATAACCAACGGAAAGCAGCAGATAGGTGCCAAACGCCCAGGCGATTTTGACCCCCATACTGGCGTCCGGCACGGTAAAGGTCAGCACGCCGATGACGCCAATGGGAATGGCCACCCACAGCTGCCAGGGGCGAAAGCGCCCCCACCGGCTTTGCGTGCGGTCGGCAATCACCCCCATGATAGGGTCGGAAACGGCATCAAATACGCGCAGGGCAATAAACAGCGTGCCGACTAACGCGGGCGTTAATCCAAACACATCGGTATAGAAAAAGGTGAGAAAGTTCATGATCAGGCAGGTAATAACGGTGCCGCCTGCATCTCCCAGGCCGTAGCCTATTTTTTCACGCACCGAGAGCGCATCGTCGACGCGGCCTTGTGCGAGTTGATCGCGGGTAATCGGTGTAGAGGTCATAGTTATTCCTCGCTAAATGAGGTTTCGGTCAGTGATTATTTTTTTATGACTGATGACCTGATTAATTCTGCCTGGAAGCGGCGATGCAACAAGGCAACGAAAGAGTAAAAAAAGGTGACGATTCCGACCTCTGTGCAAAAGTGTGAGGCAGATCCGGTGATTGGCTTATTTTTAGATAATAATCAATAGGTAAAGATATTATTAGCTTCTTTTAAAGCGGGAATTTCCATATCTATGCTCGAATTATCCATGACGCTTCCGATCAAAGTTCAAAACGGCGGATTATTTCTTTCCCGGGGGATCGGACGTCACCCGGCGAGGACATTGTCGTCGTGGGAAATTATTTTCGTTGAAAAAGGTCTGCTGACCATTCAGGAAGAAGAAAACCGATTTTGCGTGGAAGCGGGAGAAAGTTTGCTGCTCTGGCCCCAGCGTCGCCATGTTGGGGTAGAAGATTTTCCCGCTGATCTGCGTTTTTATTGGCTGCATTTCGAGGTAAAAGCGCCGGACAACGATCCGAGATGGCTGACGCACCTTTCAGTGCCGCAGCACACGCGCGTGGCGGATCCGCAGGCGCTGATCGCGCTTTTTCGCCAGTTCATGATAGAGCAGGAAAAAATGCAACGCAGTCCGGCGCTGGAATTTATTGTGTTGCTGATATTACAGCAAATGGCTCAGCCTTCCCGACCTACTGATAATACGCAGGAGGCGGGCGTTTCGCTGGCATGGAAAGCGCAACAGTTGATCCGCACGCAATATCATCGTCCTCTTTCCACCGCTATTATGGCGCGAGAACTACACTGTAATGCGGATTATCTGGGGCGAGTTTACCGGCGCGTTTTTCATTTAACGCTGACCGAGGCGATTCATCGTCAGCGCGTGCGGGCGGCGGAGAAATTATTGATCAGCGATGCGCGATCCTTAAAAGAGGTTGCTGAACAATGCGGCTTTAGCGACGTGGGCTATTTCCGACAAATTTTCCGTAAGCATACTGGTCTGACCCCTGCCGTCTGGAAACGACGTTACTGCAAAGAACATGTTAATTCATGAGCCTGCTTTACCGCTTCCATAGAAGAAAAATTTGCAATTTGCGTTAAATATGTATGATTAACTTGCAGGGTTGAGCAGTTACCCCTCTTTAGGGGGATTATCTGAAATTTTGCCCTATGGTGTAACAATATGTTGAATAATCGTTTGTTGCAGAGGGAAAATCTGCATCTTTCCCGTGGGAATACGGAAAATACCTCCGCGGGGATCTATTGAAATTAATGCTATTTTTTTTAAACTTGCGATAGACATTAACTACAAGGACTTAATCATGTTTATCTTTCGATAGTGAATTAAACGTGAGTGCTGCAAAATGGAATACCAGTTACATGGATTTATGATTGGTCGTGAAATTTTTTTTGATATAAGCGAGTCAAGAATCTTCAGGCTGCCAGTAAATAAAATGGACAGCGTGATTACTTTCGGCGGCGTTTTTTTTAATCATACCATGCTGCGTCTGTTTGTTTACCTTTTACTTAACGCCCGCACCCATTATGTGTCAAAAGATGAATTACTCGTCAACATCTGGGAAAAAAATGAATTAAGCGCTTCCACACAACGTCTGTCAACGATGGTGAAAAATTTAAATAACAAATTAAATATGCTTGGCCTGCCGCAGCATTCTATCGTTAGCGTAAAAGGAAGCGGATACATACTGGCACTGGATAATATCCAGGCGCTCTATAGCGTCGTCGATGAGGCCGATTATCAAATTTAGATGCCTCTCAATCTGGTGTCAGTTTATTCCGTAGCGTGATGTCGCCTGCGGATTATTCCCCCTGGGCGTTGTCGTCCAGGGTTTTTTTTATGCCGGAACGGTGAGCAATCTTTGGCAAAATCCCAGAACGCCTCGGGCATCTGACAAAATTTCACCGTATCCCCTGTGCGATCAAAGCGACAACGCTATGCTCTCTGGCACGCTGTCATTTTTGGGCGATCGGAGTGAGCTATGAACCGGTTTATTATGGCGGATGCGATGAAATGTATTGGCTGTCGTACCTGCGAAGTCGCATGCGTGGTCTCGCATCAGGAAAATCAGGACTGTGCGGCGGTATCGGCAGGACAGTTTGTTTCACGTATTCAGGTCATTAAAGAGAACACGTTTACCACCGCGGTCGCCTGCCATCAGTGTGAAGATGCGCCATGTGCCAACGTTTGTCCAACGAACGCGATTCGCCGCGATCGTGGGCACGTTTTTGTGGAGCAGGAACGGTGTATCGGCTGTAAAAGCTGTATGCTGGCCTGTCCGTTTGGCGCCATGAATGTCACCGTTCAGATTTCACGGGTTCAGGCGATCAAATGCGATCTCTGCTGGCACCGCGAGACGGGACCGGCCTGCGTCGCGGCTTGCCCAACGGGAGCATTACAATGTGTGAATGCGGCAGATATTCAGCGCCAGCGTTTGCATGCGCAGCCGCTATAAAAAGGATGGCCCGGCTTGCGTTAGCCGGGCCGTTTCGCCAGGCTATTGATTTTCCGCCCAGGCGCGTTCAACTTCTTCCGCCAGTATCTTCACGCCAGCTTCAATCTTTTCTGGGTCCGGCACGTAGTTCATACGCATGCATTGATGCGTGTGCGGCCAGGGTTTATCCAGACCGGGGAAGAAATAGTGCCCCGGCACCATGAGCACGCCGCGCGCTTTAAGACGCTGGTACAGCAGCTCGGTGGTGATGGGCAAATCCTGAAACCACAGCCAGAGGAAAATCGCCCCTTCCGGTTTGTGGATCAGGCAACGATTTTCCGGCAAATAGCGGCGAATGATCGCGAGGGTTTGCTGAACGCGCTGATAATAGAACGGTTTAATTACCGTTTCCGACAAACGCAACAGATCGTTACGTTTGATCATTTCGTTCATTATCGCCGGCCCGATGCCGCCCGGGGCAAGACTGATAATGCCGTTCATATTGGCGATCGCCGTGATGATTTTTTCATTGGCGATGATGATGCCGCAGCGCGAGCCAGGCAGACCCAGCTTGGAGAGGCTCATACACAGCACAATGTTTGGGTTCCACAGCGGACGCGCTTCGCTGAAGATAATGCCCGGGAACGGGACGCCGTAGGCATTATCGATCACCAGCGGAATGCCGTGCTGGTTAGCAAGCGAGTCGAGCTTCATCAGTTCTTCATCGGTAATCACGTTCCCCGTAGGGTTTGTCGGGCGTGAGACGCAAATCATCCCCGTATCTTCACCAATGTGCAGATGCTCAAAGTCAACGTGATACTTGAACTGCCCTTCCGGTAGCAGCTCAATATTGGGCCGTGCAGAGACAAACAGATCTTCTTCCAGCCCTGAATCCGCGTAGCCGATGTATTCCGGCGCGAGGGGGAACAGCACCTTTTTTGTGCTGCCATCAGCGCGGCGACCGGCAAACAGGTTAAACAAGTAGAAAAACGCGCTTTGACTGCCATTTGTTAGCGCAATATTCTGTGGTTCGATATCCCAACCCAGATTCTCACGGAGTAGCGAAGCGAGCGCGCTGAGCAGCTCGGTTTTTCCCTGTGGACCGTCATAATTGCAAAGCGCATCAGTGGCTTTGCCGTTTTCCAGCATTCCGGCAAGCAACGAATGGAAATAATCCTGCATCGCCGGGATTTGTGCCGGATTACCGCCACCCAGCATGATAGCGCCGGGGGTGCGTAAACCGTCGTTGAGGTCTTCCATCAGGCGGGTAATGCCTGAATGACGGGTGAATTTGTCGCCAAAAAGTGAAAATGTCATAACGGATGGTCTGTCAAACGCTGAATCAAAGTGGCTTACCTTAACGCCAGCACTGGCAGGGTGCAAATCGGGTCTGTCATGGGGTCTTGACGTTTTATGCTGGATATCCTGATCACCATGGTATTTCCTGTTGCGGCGTCGGGCGCGCTATGGAACCAGACGCCGCTTCCGCTTAGCGCTGTCCGGCCCAGACAACCATCACTTTGTCGTCTCCGGCCTGGCGCACGAAGCCGTATCCCTGCGTCAGGGTGAGCGTAGTTTGCTTACCCGTGCCGACTGCCGGATGCCTGGCCCTGAACTGACCGAGCCGCTGCCAGTGCGCGATGTTAGCAGCAGATTTCCCGCTGACATCCTGCCAGTTCATCTGTGACCGAGTGCCCTGTAGCGGATCTGAACCGGTCGGACCAAAGGGCCGCGCCGACTCATCGCCATAAAAAATTTGTACCGCGCCCGGCGTCAGGAGTAGCAACTCCGCCGCGTTGCTGCCGCCTTCGCGGAACAGGCGAGTATCGTGGGACGACAGATAAGTCAGCACGTTGAAACTCTGCAACTTTTCCGCCATTTGCTGCCAGGTGGGATCGATAGCCGCCAGGCAATCAATCGCTTTCGCCGCTTGCTCCTGGTAATCAAAGTTAATCATTGCGTCAAAGCCGTGGCGATAGTAGTCACTTTGCATCACCCCGTGTCCCCAGGCCTCACCGGTCATCCAGAAAGGCTTGTCATCAAGCGCCTTGTCCGGGTTGGCTTTTTTCCATTCGACCAGCGCGGCGCTGGCCTGCGTTTTTAACTGTTGCCACGCCGGAAGCTCGACATGTTTGGCCGTATCCACGCGGAATCCATCAATCCCGAAGTCGCGGACCCAGCGGCTCAGCCAGTGGGTCAGATAGTCCCGCGGCGTAAACCCGTCAATGGCTTTAGCATGGGTATCCGTTTTATGTCGATAAAACACTGGCAGACCGGAAGGGTGTGTGGATTCGGTTTTCAGATCCGGCAAGAAGGCCAGCGACATTGTGAGATCGTCAAAGCCTGGGCTGTCGTACTCGCCGATATCGGTGCGTATCCACCCTTTGCCCCACCATTTTTCCCATGCTGCTTTGTCGCTGAAGTTAATGTAATCGTTAAAACTGTGCCAGTTCTGCCCGGCGGCAGGTTTCCAGTCGGTCCAGCGTTCGCCGAGGATCTTTTGCCGTTCTTCGTCGGAAAGATAAAGCGCGCCGAAGCCGAATTCTTGCATGTCGGCCAAGGTTGCATAGCCCGTATGGTTCATCACCACGTCAAAAAGAATGCGGATCCCCCGCTGGTGGGCGCCGTCAACCAGTGCGCGCAGGTCGTCTTCGTTGCCCATATTAGCGTCGAGACGGGTCCAGTCCTGGGTGTAATAGCCGTGGTAGGCATAATGCGGGAAATCGCCTTTCGTCCCGCCGCCAACCCAGCCGTGGATTTGCTCAAACGGCGCGCTGATCCACAGCGCATTGACGCCCAACTGTTGCAGGTAGTCCAGCTTGCGGGTCAGGCCGCGTAAGTCACCGCCGTGAAAGGTGCCGATCTCTTCCATGCCGTCTTTGTGACGACCATAACTTTGGTCGTTACCGGGATCGCCGTTTTCAAAGCGATCGGTCAGCACAAAATAAACGGTAGCGTTGTGCCAGTCGAACGGGGCTGGCGCGTCGGTTTCTGCCCGCTCAAGCAACAACAGACCGTTGCTGTCCGGCGCGGGTTGCAGGGTGATTTTGCCGTTTTTGACCATTGCAGTCTGCTGACTGTAGAAATCGCGGACTACCGACCCTTCTGGAAAGGTCGGCGCCACATCAAACGTCAGCGGGGATCCGTCCCATTTCGGACACTGGCGAATCACGCTAGCGGCCGGTTCCGCATCGCGCTGGAGCGTAATCATTAACGTCGGCGTCCCTGAGCGCGTGTCGATTTCCAGTGTGTAATCGCCGTCTCTGAACAGCCGCCACTGCGGCGGCGCGCCTTCGCAGGGCTTTAGCGACAGCATCTGATTGAGTTTTATGGCATTCGCTGGCTGCCAGCACTGTTGGTCAAAATTGAGCGTCAAAGGGCGGGTACCCTTCGTGAGCGTTGCGTGGCTGGAAAATGTCCCCGATCCCCCGGCAGTAAATGCCGGAAAGCCCTGAGCCGTCCACGATGAGGCAACGGCGATCCCCGGCAGCAGCGCCAGAGCAACGGCGGCAAGTTTCATAGTGCGGTCCTTATTGCGGCGATTTTGACCAGTTTGCCTGAGAACCCGTAGGGAAAACTCATCCCCTCGTGGTATTCGGTCAGGATGAGGCGCGCGGATGAGCGATCGCCGGCAAAAAATGGCCTTAATTTGCGATAACCCCCACATTTTTCTCGAATGACTTCGGTGCGGGATGGTTTATGCGTGACATGATTTCGGATTTAGACTATTTCTTGAGATGCTCTTGATCGTTATTTTTGATATGATTTGAGATTCAGCTCTCAAAATTATGAATAAGATAAGGTGTTGGAATGATTCAATCCGACCAGGAGACCTAATGATATTGACGCCCATGCGACGATATGGGGCAATGATTCTTATGTTACTCACCTTCGTATTTTCGGGTGGGGTGCTGGCAAAGACGCACACGACAACATCGAGTCAAAAGTCCCACATAACAACAGTCAGTGATAAAAAGGTAAGCAGTAAACAAGAGTATTCTCGCAATAGTGCAAAGAGTCGTTCACTTCCTGATTTGCGAAAATACCCTTCCGGAACACCGCGAAAAAAAGCGTTTCTCCGGACGGTTATGCCTTATATTACCAGCCAAAATGCGGCGATCACTGCAGAGCGTAACTGGCTGATTTCAAAACAGTACCAGAACCGCTGGTCGCCGTCTGAGCGTACGCGTTTGAAAGATATCGCGAAGCGCTACAAGGTGAAGTGGTCCGGCAACACGCGCCACATTCCGTGGAATACGCTGCTGGAACGCGTGGACATCATCCCGACCAGTATGGTGGCGACGATGGCGGCGGCAGAAAGCGGCTGGGGAACCTCTAAACTTGCGCGTACCAACAATAACCTGTTCGGTATGAAATGCGCGAAAGGGCGTTGCACCAATGCGCCAGGCAAGGTGAAAGGCTACTCGCAGTTCGACTCGGTAAAAGAGTCCGTGAGCGCGTACGTCACCAACCTGAACACGCACCCGGCTTACGCCTCATTCCGCAAGTCGCGCGCGCAGCTGCGTAAAGCGGATCAGGAAGTCACGGCGACTGCGATGATTCATAAGCTGAAGGGCTATTCGACGAAGGGACAGAGTTATAACAATTATCTGTTCGCGATGTATCAGGATAACCAGCGCTTAATCGCTGCGCATATGTAAGCAAAACGCCGGATGGCGGCTTCGCCTTATCCGGCCTGCAGCGTCCTGCAGGCCCGGTAAGCACAGCGCCACCGGTTTTTTTCGCCCTCCTGGCGATGCCTGATCTCACACGCGCCTCTCCTCACATCAATACTTCACTGTTCACATCGCGGTACTCTTTTGGCGTCGTACCGTATTCTTTTTTGAACACGGAATAGAAATATTGTAGCGAAGGGTATCCACACATTTGGGAGATTTCGTTAATCGACAAGGTGGTGGAGATCAGCAGGCTCCGGGCTTTCTCCAGCTTTTCTGCATGGATCACGGCGTGAATCGTCTCGCCGACCTCCTCTTTAAAACGTTTTTCGAGATTTGAACGGGAAATGCCGACGGCATCCAGGACCTGCTCCACCTTAATGCCTTTGCAGGCGTGATTACGGATAAAATGCATAGCCTGAATCACCGCAGGGTCGGTAAGGGAACGGTAGTCCGTAGAGCGTCGTTCGACCACACGAACCGGCGGTACCAGAATCCGCTGGAGCGGCATTTCCTCATTCGCGAGCAGACGGTGCAGCAGCTTTGCGGCCTGATAGCCCATCTGCCGCGCCCCTTGCGCCACCGATGACAGCGCCACGCGGGACAGATAGCGGGTCAGCTCCTCGTTATCAATCCCAATTACGCACAGCTTTTCTGGCACCGGAATATGAAGATGCTCACACACCTGCAGGACATGGCGGGCGCGGGCGTCGGTCACCGCGATAATACCGGTTTGCGGCGGCAGGGTTTGCAGCCAGTCCGCCAGTCGATTCTGCGCGTGCTGCCACAGCTCCGGCGCGGTTTCCAGCCCCTGGTATACTACGCCCCGGTATTTTTCTTCCGCCACCAGTTGGCGGAAAGCGTGCTCGCGCTCCACGGCCCAGCGTTTCCCACTGGACGGCGGCAGTCCGTAAAAGGCGAAACGGTTGATGCCTTTCTCTTTCAGATGCAGGAAGGCGCTCTCGACCAGAGCATAGTTATCGGTGGCGATGTAATGTACCGGCGGGTAATTTTCCGCGAGGTGATAGGAGCCGCCTACGCCGACGATGGGAACGTCAACGTCGACCAGCAAACGCGCGATTTCCGCATCGTCGTAGTCGGCAATCACGCCATCGCCTAGCCATTCTTTGATGTTATCAATGCGGGCGCGAAAATCTTCTTCTATGAATATATCCCATTCAGACTGCGACGCTTGTAAATATTCACCGACACCCTCTACAACCTGGCGGTCATAGGCTTTATTCGCATTAAATAACAGGGTAATACGGTGACGTTTATCAAACATAAGAACATATCCTGAACAATGTGAACATGGGCTGGTCGATACTATCACTGGCGTGGCGCCATGCGAAATTGACCATAGCGAAACGAGGAAGGCAATTCTCATTTCTTATCTGGCGGTTACGGTTTTTTGTTTATTTCTCAACCTTCGAGCTGGATCGCTTTTTATCCCCCCTCATTTCTGCGGTTTTGCGCCTTTTTTTGGGAGCCAGCGCACATTTGGGTATTCTCTTAATGGCGGTGTGAAATAACGTAATTGAGCTCTAAATCGGGAAATTCCAGTATTAAGTCATCGCAATTACTCGCTGTATTACCTGATTACGGAGCTTATTATGCAGGCTTATTTTGACCAACTCGATCGTGTGCGTTTCGAAGGCGCCAAATCCACGAATCCTTTAGCGTTTCGTCATTACAATCCTGATGAAGTCGTGCTGGGCAAACGGATGGAAGATCATCTGCGCTTTGCTGCCTGCTACTGGCATACCTTCTGCTGGAACGGGGCGGATATGTTCGGCGTCGGCGCGTTCAACCGTCCGTGGCAGCAACCGGGTGAAGCGCTGGCACTGGCAGAACGTAAAGCAGATGTCGCGTTTGAGTTTTTTCACAAGCTGAATGTTCCGTTCTACTGCTTCCACGATGTCGACGTTTCTCCGGAAGGCGCGTCGCTGAAAGAATATAAAAACAACTTTGCCCACATGGTCGATGTGCTGGCCGCGAAACAAGAAGAAAGCGGCGTGAAGCTGCTGTGGGGCACCGCAAACTGCTTCACCAACCCACGTTACGGCGCAGGCGCAGCGACCAACCCGGACCCGGAGGTCTTTAGCTGGGCGGCCACGCAGGTGGTGACGGCGATGGAAGCCACTCACAAGCTGGGCGGCGAAAACTACGTGCTGTGGGGCGGTCGTGAAGGCTATGAAACCTTGCTGAACACCGACCTGCGTCAGGAACGCGAACAAATTGGCCGCTTCATGCAGATGGTCGTTGAGCACAAACACAAAATTGGCTTCCAGGGAACGCTGCTGATCGAGCCGAAACCGCAGGAGCCCACCAAGCATCAGTATGATTACGACGCGGCGACCGTCTATGGCTTCCTGAAGCAGTTCGGTCTGGAAAAAGAGATCAAACTGAATATTGAAGCGAACCACGCCACGCTGGCAGGCCACTCTTTCCATCATGAAATTGCGACCGCGATCGCGCTGGGCCTGTTCGGATCTGTTGATGCTAACCGCGGCGACGCGCAGTTGGGCTGGGATACCGACCAGTTCCCGAACAGCGTTGAGGAAAATGCGCTGGTCATGTATGAAATCCTGAAAGCGGGCGGCTTCACCACTGGGGGCCTGAACTTTGACGCCAAGGTCCGTCGTCAAAGCACCGACAAATACGATCTGTTCTACGGCCATATCGGCGCGATGGACACCATGGCGCTGTCGCTGAAAATCGCTGCGCGCATGATCGAGGATGGCGAGCTGGATAAACGCGTGGCGAAGCGTTATGCAGGCTGGAACAGTGAACTGGGTCAGCAGATCCTCAAAGGCCAGATGTCGTTAAGCGAACTGGCGCAGTATGCTGAACAGCATAACCTGGCGCCGGTTCATCAGAGTGGACATCAGGAGCAGTTGGAAAACCTGGTGAACTATTATCTGTTCGACAAATAAGCGTTTTTGCCGGGCGGCGCTCTGTTTGCCCGGCCTACGGTTGTTGTAGGCCCGGTGAGCTTCGCGCTGCCGGGCCTTTTCATTGAAGGAACCCACAACATGTATATCGGGATCGATCTTGGCACCTCGGGCGTGAAGGCTATTTTGCTCAACGAGCAGGGCGAGGTTGTGGCATCGCAAACGGAAAAGCTCACCGTCTCTCGTCCCCACCCGCTTTGGTCTGAGCAGGACCCCGAGCAGTGGTGGCTGGCGACCGACCGCGCCATAAAGGCGCTCGGCAAGCAACATTCGTTGCGCAATGTTAAAGCGTTGGGGATTGCCGGACAAATGCACGGCGCGACGTTACTTGACGCCCGACAGCGCGTTTTGCGTCCCGCCATTTTATGGAACGACGGGCGCTGCGGCGAAGAATGCGCGCTACTGGAGACGCAGGTTCCGCAGTCGCGTGAAATCACCGGCAACCTGATGATGCCCGGCTTTACCGCGCCGAAGCTGCTCTGGGTGAAGCGCCATGAGCCGGATATTTTCCGCCAGGTGGCGAAAGTGCTGCTGCCGAAGGATTATCTGCGTTTACGTATGACGGGCGAGTTTGCCAGCGATATGTCGGATGCGGCGGGAACAATGTGGCTGGATGTTGAAAAGCGCGACTGGAGCGACGTGATGCTGAATGCCTGCGGCCTGAGCCGTGACCATATGCCCACGCTGTTTGAAGGCAGCGACATCAGCGGAACGCTGCTACCAGAGATCGCGATGGCGTGGGGAATGCCGTCGGTATCGGTTGTCGCGGGAGGGGGAGACAATGCGGCGGGGGCTGTGGGCGTCGGGATGATTGATGCCAATCAGGCCATGCTGTCGCTGGGCACCTCCGGGGTTTATTTTGCCGTCAGTGAAGGATTTCTTAGCAAGCCGGAAAGTGCCGTGCACAGCTTCTGTCACGCGTTGCCGGGCCGCTGGCATTTGATGTCGGTGATGCTGAGCGCGGCGTCCTGCCTTGACTGGGCGGCAAAACTCACCGGGCTGGAAACCGTCCCCGCACTGTTGGCGGCGGCCCAGAAAGCGGATGGCAGCGCCGATCCCGTCTGGTTTTTACCGTATCTTTCCGGCGAGCGGACGCCGCATAACAATCCACAGGCGAAGGGGGTTTTCTTTGGTCTGACGCACCAGCACGGTCCGGCTGAACTGGCGCGCGCGGTGCTGGAAGGGGTCGGTTATGCGCTGGCCGACGGGATGGATGTCGTGCATGCCTGCGGCGTGAAGCCGCAAGGCATTACGCTTATCGGCGGCGGCGCGCGTAGCGCCTGGTGGCGACAAATGCTGGCAGATATCAGCGGGCTGCAGTTAGATTACCGCACGGGGGGCGATGTCGGGCCAGCGCTTGGCGCAGCCCGTCTGGCGCAGATCGCCGTCAATCCGGAGACGCCGTTATCTGAGCTGCTGCCGGAGCTGCCGCTGGAACAAACGCATCTGCCTGACGCACAGCGTCATACGCTTTATCAGCAGCGACGCGAAACGTTCCGCCGTCTTTATCAACAGCTACATCCCCTGATGTCCTGATCGTACTCCCTCCTGTATACAGGAGGGATTTATTCTGCGTATAGAAATGATTTATAAATAAATTATTTATATGAATTTATTCTTAAATTCTTTCACTTAAGTCTTTTTTAATTGTTGTTCCTGTCGGGTTATCCCTAATCTGCATAACACGCGTTGGATAAGGAGATCCCAGTGAAAGGCGCAACGTTGATTGCATGGCTGTTATGTATTTCAGGCACGTTGACTTACGTTATTGGCCTATGGCGAGCATGCCCGTTACTCAGTGGAAAAGGCTATTTTCTCGGGGTGCTGATGACCGCATGGTTTGTCACATGGGTTTATCTACGAGAAATGACGCGTGGACAACTTGACGAACGCTTTATTGTCGTCTGCAAACTGGTGGCATTAATTACGATGGGTTTATTTTGCGTCGGAATTATGAATGCGCCGCTCACGACAGTGGAGAAAGTGATTCACCCCATTGCTCTCTTTGTCAGTCTTCTGGGGTTTGTTCGTCTCATACGTGCGTCAGATTAGTAAAATAATGATTTTATTATTGTGGTGCCTGACCTGTTTATTATTGCGGCGATTGAAACGCCGTCTTGCCTGAAGTCGTTAATTCTTACTCTCTACGCCCGGTCATTACAGACCGGGCGTTTTGTTTCAGCTAACCAGTCGGCGGGTATCGACCCGCTGCAACAGCATTGACAGCAGTAAACTGACGCAAAGCGTTGCGCTAAAAATCCACAGCATGTCCAGCGGCGGCCAGCGCTTGATCTCCAGGCCGCTGGTGCGCAACGCGTGAATGATCAACGCATGGAACCCGTAAATGCCCAGCGAATGGCGGGAGATCAGCCCAAGCCCCGGAAGCGTTCCGCCATTCAGCGTGTTTTTCACCAGCGTCAGTAGCGCGATGGCGCAGATAAACACCATTGGCCCACAATAAAGATACCAGGTATCAGCGAAATTACCGCGCCACTGTAGCTCGTGCAGCGTGCCACGAGAAATCACCCCGACGGCGACAATAAATACCACGGCGCTTAGCCAACTTAGCGCCCGTTTTTGTGTCTCCATCATGCCGATCGCACGTCCCAACATTCCATAGAGGATGTAATAGAAGGTGTCGCCGTTGATATACAAATTGATGGGCAACCATTCAACCCCGCCGATTTTTTGCGGTACGGTATTGGGGTTGGCGACAATCCCTGTCACGACCATCAGCACCAGCAGCATCTTGCCGCTAACGTTTTTTACCTGGATCAGCGGTGAAACCAGGTAGATCACGGCGATCGCAAAGAAAAACCACAGATGATAGAACACCGGTTTTTGCAGCAGATTTTTGAGAGAAAGCTCAGCGTTAATAGAGGTAAACAGCGTGATGTATGCCAACGCGACGGCGCTGTAGAACAAAAGGCACAGGGCGATGCGCACGAAATGGCGCTTTTGCGCGCTGCGTTCGCCAAAAAAGAGATAACCTGAAATCATAAAAAACAGCGGTACGCTGACGCGGGAAGCGGAATTCAGGATATTCGCGAGATCCCAGTTCGCGGGGCTGACGCTGTGGGCGTTGGTGATGTACCAGGTCGTGGTATGGATCATCACCACCATCAAACAGGCGATCCCTCGCAGGTTATCAATCCAGAAAATTTTGGGCTGCATCAGTTCCTCTGTTTCGATGTTAAAAAAGGTCTGACTCACATTTCATCAGCCTGTCTTGTTGGAAAAATCTGAGTTTTTACGCTAAAGCTTGTGATGGCCCGATAGGGTTCGCAAAAATATGTTTGCCCTGCACCGTAATAATAATAAAACGTTCTCATCCACCAGGCGGTAATAAAATGATGATAAAGCCACTCTTTTCAGCCGTTGTCATCGTCATGCTGACGGGCTGCGCCGTGACGCCGCCACCGCCGCAAAAGGCGCAGCAGGCTAAAATGAGCCCAACGCGCTCGCTGGATATGGAAGCGCTCTGCAAAGATCAGGCGGCCCGACGTTACAACACGGACACGAAAGAAATTGATGTCACCGGCTTCGAACAGTTTCAGGCAAGCTATGAGATGCGCGGTTATACCTTCCGTAAAGAGAGTTTTGTCTGCTCTTTTGACGCGGATGGGCAGTTTTTACATCTTTCCATGCGCTAAGCCCTGCCTTTTTCCCGTTACGTACTGTATATCTTGCAGTCAGCGGGTATACTGGACCCTTCCTTTAAATCCACACGTATCCAGCACGAAATAATATGCAAAAGTTTGATACCAGGACCTTCCAGGGCTTGATCCTGACCTTACAGGATTACTGGGCTCGCCAGGGCTGTACCATTGTTCAACCATTGGACATGGAAGTCGGCGCGGGAACTTCTCATCCCATGACCTGCCTGCGCGCGCTGGGGCCAGAACCGATGGCGACTGCTTATGTGCAGCCTTCTCGTCGTCCGACCGATGGTCGTTATGGCGAAAACCCGAACCGTTTACAGCACTATTATCAGTTCCAGGTGGTGATTAAGCCGTCTCCGGACAACATTCAGGAACTGTATCTTGGCTCGCTGAAAGAACTGGGTATGGACCCGACCATCCACGATATCCGTTTCGTTGAAGATAACTGGGAAAACCCGACGCTGGGCGCCTGGGGACTGGGCTGGGAAGTGTGGCTGAACGGTATGGAAGTGACGCAGTTCACTTACTTCCAGCAGGTTGGCGGCCTGGAGTGTAAGCCGGTTACCGGTGAGATCACCTACGGCCTGGAACGTCTGGCGATGTACATTCAGGGCGTAGACAGCGTTTATGACCTGGTCTGGAGCGACGGCCCGTTGGGTAAAACCACCTACGGCGACGTGTTCCATCAAAACGAAGTGGAGCAATCCACCTATAACTTCGAATACGCGGATGTGGATTTTCTCTTTACCTGCTTCGAGCAGTACGAGAAAGAAGCGCAGCAGCTGCTGGCGCTGGAAAACCCGCTGCCGCTACCCGCTTACGAGCGTATTCTGAAGGCCGCCCATAGCTTCAACCTGCTGGATGCGCGTAAAGCCATCTCCGTCACCGAGCGTCAGCGCTACATTCTGCGCATTCGCACCCTGACCAAAGCAGTGGCAGAAGCTTACTACGCTTCCCGTGAAGCCCTCGGCTTCCCGATGTGCAATAAAGACAACTAAGAGGCGGCCATGTCTGAGAAAACTTTTCTGGTGGAAATTGGCACTGAAGAGCTGCCACCAAAAGCCCTGCGCAGCCTGGCTGAGTCCTTTGCTGCGAACGTCACTGCGGAGCTGGATAACGCTGGCCTCGCACACGGCAACGTTGAATGGTTTGCCGCGCCGCGCCGTCTGGCGCTGAAAGTGGCGAACCTTGCGGAGTCCCAACCCGATCGCGAAGTGGAAAAACGCGGTCCGGCGATTGCGCAGGCTTTCGATGCAGAAGGCAATCCGAGCAAAGCGGCTGAAGGCTGGGCGCGCGGCTGCGGTATCACCGTCGACCAGGCCGAGCGTCTGACCACGGACAAAGGCGAATGGCTGCTGTATCGCGCTCATGTGAAAGGCGAGCGCGCCGAAGTATTGCTGCCGAACATGATCGCCACGTCTTTGACGAAGTTGCCGATTCCGAAACTGATGCGTTGGGGCGCGTCTGACGTCCATTTCGTGCGTCCGGTTCATACGGTAACGCTGTTGTTGGGCGACAAGGTGCTGCCGGCAACGATTCTGGGTATCCAGTCCGATCGCGTGATTCGCGGTCATCGCTTTATGGGCGAGCCAGAATTCACCATCGACAATGCCGATCAGTATCCGCAAATTTTGCTGGAGCGCGGTAAAGTCATGGCCGACTATGAAGCGCGTAAAGCGAAAATCAAAGCTGACGCCATTGAGGCGGCGCGCAACATTGGCGGTAACGCCGACCTGAGCGAAAGCCTGCTGGAAGAAGTCACCTCGCTGGTGGAATGGCCGGTGGTGCTGACCGCGAAGTTCGAAGAGAAATTCCTTGCGGTGCCGTCTGAAGCGCTGGTTTACACCATGAAAGGCGACCAGAAATACTTCCCGGTTTACGCAAATGACGGCAAACTGCTGCCGAACTTTATCTTCGTCGCCAACATTGAATCCAAAGATCCGCAGCAGATCATCTCCGGTAATGAGAAGGTGGTTCGCCCGCGTCTGGCGGATGCGGAGTTCTTCTTCAATACCGACCGTAAAAAACGTCTGGAAGATCATCTGCCGCGTCTGCAAACCGTATTGTTTCAGCAGCAACTGGGTACGCTGCGTGACAAAACCGATCGCATTCAGGCGCTGGCTGGCTGGATTGCCGGTCAGATTGGCGCAGACGTGAACCACGCGACCCGGGCGGGCTTGCTGTCAAAATGCGACCTGATGACCAATATGGTCTTTGAGTTCACTGACACTCAGGGCGTCATGGGCATGCACTATGCTCGCCACGACGGCGAAGCAGAAGATGTGGCCGTCGCGCTGAACGAGCAGTATCAGCCGCGCTTTGCGGGCGACGCGCTGCCGTCTAATCTGGTAGCCTGCGCGCTGGCGATTGCGGACAAAATGGACACTCTGGCGGGGATCTTCGGCATTGGTCAGCATCCGAAAGGAGACAAAGATCCGTTCGCGCTGCGTCGAGCCGCGCTGGGCGTACTGCGTATCATCGTCGAGAAAAACCTGAATCTGGATCTACAGACACTGACCGAAGAAGCGGCGCGTTTGTATGGCGACAAGCTGACCAACGCGAACGTCGTGGACGATGTGATCGACTTTATGCTCGGTCGTTTCCGCGCCTGGTACCAGGATGAAGGTTATAGCGTTGACACCATTCAGGCGGTACTGGCGCGTCGTCCGACGCGTCCGGCAGACTTTGACGCGCGTATGAAGGCCGTCTCACACTTCCGTACGCTGGAAGCCGCGTCGGCGCTGGCGGCAGCAAACAAGCGTGTCTCCAATATTCTGGCGAAGTCTGATGAAACGCTGAATGACATTGTTCACGCATCCGTACTGAAAGAGGCGGCGGAAATGGCACTGGCCAGAGACCTGGTGATACTGCGTGACAAGCTGCAGCCATACTTTGCCGAAGGTCGCTACCAGGACGCGCTGATTGAGCTGGCTTCCCTGCGTCAACCGGTGGATGAGTTCTTTGAGAATGTGATGGTCAATGCGGAAGACAAAGAGGTGCGTATCAACCGTCTGACGCTGCTGTCTAAACTCCGTGAGCTGTTCCTGCAAGTCGCGGATATTTCGCTGCTGCAATAAGCGAATCGTTAATAATAAAAAGCCTGCCACCGCGCGGGCTTTTTTATTGTCAAAAAATGATTAATAGAATCGCTAATAATATTCTGCTAAATGACAATGTATAATTCATTGAGCGGAAGAAAATACTTTAGGAATTTATTAACGAAGGCAAACACGATATTTGCAGTAGAATGCAGACGGGTGCTTGAGACTGGCTGTCTCAGGTATTCACCAGATGGCAGACAGAGAAAAGCCCCACCTGACAATAAATCAAAGTGAGGCCGCCTCTATGCTTCAACACCATAAGAGTAGCCTCTTACCTGTTGAAAATCAACACCGGAGGCTGATGATGCCGCAAAGATGTATATTGTGCAGTTTAATAGTGATATGTCTCACTATTTTATTATTTACCTGGATGGTTCGTGATTCATTATGCGAATTACATATCAGACAGGGAAATAATGAACTGGCGGCGTTTTTAGCCTGTGAAGTGAAACAGTAAGAGCATCTGGCGGGGCGTTGTCCCCGCCATTCTTCTGGTGTGAAGCATTCTCAATGCACCCTTTTACTCTTTGCGTTACTGTGTTTTTCGCCCGATCGGCATAGCGCTATCGGGCATTATCATTATGCGTTTATTGTAACTGCAATTCCGTCAGACAGGTCTGGCTGTCTTCTCGTGTCGCAAAAGCATGAGACGCCATTTTCCCGTTGTAGCTCACCTCGATTATCCCTTCCATATTGCGCGGCAGCCACACGCCGATAAAGCCGTTCTGATGGCTTTTCATCGGTTTCTCAATTAGCACATCGCCTTTGCTGTCCGTGATTTTGACGTTAAATGTGGTGTCAGGCATTTCCCCCTGGCAGCCGGAGAGGCTGTGGTTAAAGCAGGGATGGGTCTGGCGCTGGTAGGGCGCAAAGGAAAGATAAAACTTTTCGCCCAACGGCAGTGTATACGACTGCTCGCCGGAAGAGAGTTTCAGCGCCGTACTGGTAATGGAGGCAGACAGGGGGAGCGGGCGCGCCTGCGGCGTCTGGTCAAGCGCATCGACCATCTGTTCGACGGTTTTACCGGCAAGCCCATGTTCCGCCAGGAAAGCGGCTTGAGGAGAAGCAGCGAAAACAGTGCCGCTGGCGAACAGGCCCAGCGTCAACAGCAGAGGACGTATAGACATTGTATCAATTCCATGTGAAAAGAAAGGATATCACTATAAAGCTTTCCCTAAGGGGAAGGTCAAAGCCAGACGAGGTAAAGTAATGCAAAGACAGGAGGGCAGGACGGAGATAAAAAAAATCCCCGCCGTCTGGCAGGGATTCTGAATACTGAGCTTTTAAAGCTTACAGGCTGGTTACGTTGCCAGCTGCCGGGCCTTTAGCGCCGCTTTCGATGGTGAAGGAAACTTTCTGACCTTCATCCAGAGATTTGTAGCCATCGTTCTGGATAGCAGAGAAGTGTACGAACACGTCTTTAGAGCCATCGTCAGGAGTGATGAAGCCGAAGCCTTTGTCAGCGTTGAACCATTTTACGATACCAGTCATTTTACCGGACATAGTGTATTACCTTTTAAAAAATAAGTGTGCCTTTCGGCGATATGGCGTGCTTTACAGATTTTTTAAGCGTTAAAGGAAATGCGCACTACGAGGGGTATCAACGATAACTCTTGAAGGGGACTGCCTTACTAAACTGCTTTAATGGTCTGTACGTCAAACCGTTGAACGCATTAACTCATGTTACGCCGGGTGATGCAACTTTTATTTTACTTCTTTCTGCTTTATGGTCGAAAAACGGTCCTGAAACAGGACCGTTCATCCTAAGAGACAGGTCATTCCATCAACTGCTTACTGAGCGCCGGGTTAGCTTGTATCAGGCGCATCAGCTTCAATTCGGTACTCGAAGGCTTCACGCGTTTCGATTCCCATTCCTGAACCATGGCGACAGACACGCCTAACGCTCTGGCGAAATCGTCAATTTTAAGTCCGCTGCCCCGTCTGCACTGTTCAATGTCAGTGAGGGAGGCGGATTTTTGCGTCAGGGTCGTTCTCGGCAATTCATCTTTAAAAACAATTTGTTCCAGGCTGCTCAGCAGCTCAAACATCGGATCTTTATATTCCATTTAGAACTCCTGTAAATCACACAGCGGGATCGTGAATTTCATCGAAGCCAGTTAAGAATAGTCGTAAAAGAGAAAGTTTGTGGGCCGTCACAGTTTTTAGTGGATGAAAAGACACGTTTCAGCGCCGCGCAGGATTATTTTGTAGCCTGCTAAGTATCTGATAATGAGCGGATTACGCTACGGTAAAGGACGTATTGTAAAGATTGCAAAAATATGACGCTTCCCGACAGGCGCGCACCTGTCGGGAAAACATCAGGCTTTTTGCGTGGCGTTGCCCGGTTCTTTTGCCGTCCCCGGCGAGGTGGAGAGCTGGCGATTACCCACCCAATATTTCACCATCAGGGCGAAGGCGGAAACCAGCGCAGGGATCGCCAGGAAGGTGAAAATGGTTTCAAAAGCCAATTGCGCCTGCATCAGGAACGCGCCGCTAAACGCGCCAAGAATGCCGCCGAAGCGTCCCAGACCCAGCATCCATGCCACGCCGGTGGCGCGCCCCTGAGTCGGATAAAACCCGGCGGCCAGCGCGGGCATGGACGATTGCGCACCATTCATTATCGTCCCGGCGATAAAGACCATCACGCCCATCAATACCAGACTGCTGGTAGAGAACCCGACCAGGCAGACGAACACCCCGGTCAGCAGCCAGCCCACCGCCACCACTTTGTTCGGGTTGAACTTATCCATTAACGCGCCGAGCACCAGAACGCCAATACCGCCGCCCAATGGGAAGAGGGCGGTAATAATCGACGCCTGGCTCAGGGTCGCGCCCGTTTCGCGGATCAGCAGCGGCAGCCAACTGGTCAACAGATAAAAAATCAGCAGACCCATAAAGTAGGTCAGACAGAGCATGACTGTCCCGAGCGCATAGCGCGGTGAGAAGATCACGCCCAGCGCCGATTTCTCTTTTACCTGGCCGGTTTCATGCAACACAAAATGGGTGGCGTCGGGAACGGGGGCGATGCGGCGCAGAATCGCGCCAATTTGCTGTTGGGATCTGTTTTTAACCACCAGATAACGGGCCGATTCCGGCAGCAGAAACACCAGTATTACCGCCAGCGCCAGCGGCATCACGCCGCCGAGGATCAGTACGCTCTGCCAGCCGTAGTGTGGTATTAACCACGCAGAGATAAAGCCACCCATTGATGAGCCGATCGGAAAGCCGACAAACATCAGGTTCACCAGCAGCGCGCGGCGGCGCTCCGGGGCATATTCGCTCATTAAGGTGGCGGCATTCGGCATCGCCGCCCCCAGCCCCAGCCCGGTTAAAAAACGCAGCGCGGTCAACTGATTGAGCGAACTGGCAAAGGCGGTCAGCAGGCTGAAGCCGCCGAAGACGATGATCGACATGATCAGCACCTTTTTGCGGCCAATCCGGTCCGCCATCGGACCTGCAGTCAGCGCCCCGACGGCGAGGCCGACCAGCGCAGCGCTCATGACTGGCCCGAGCGCGGATTTTTCCACGCCCCATTCGGAAACCAGATCGGAGGCAATGAAGCCAATAATGGCGGTGTCGAATCCGTCCATCGCGACGGTCACAAAGCACAGCACGAGAATCATCCACTGGTATTTCGAGAAAGGATGCTCGTTAATAAACGCTTGAATATCAGTCGTTCTGTTTGTCATGCGGTTATTCCTGCAAAAGCAAGGCGGGGGGACAGAGGCTTTTTTATATTCTCCACCGCAGGCGTTGAAATTGAATGTGCGATTATCGAACATTTATTCGTTAATCGTTCGTTTAATCAAAACATTGAAGTGACGCCTGGGCAATCGTTCCGCCGTGGTTAACGTGCGATAATCGGTCGAATTAGCCGGATATTGTCGGTAAACGGAGTAAAAGCGCTGATAAATCATAGTGCTATTTCTGTACCGCGCCATTCTTCTGACCGCGGTAATTGTGATGTAATTAACAATAAAGTAACAAGTCAGGGAAGGATGTCTGGTGATATAAATTCCGCCACAAGATTATGCAGAAGGGGTATCCTGCGAAGCTGACCTGGACTATCCTTGTGAGCGTCAGGCACGCGTATTGCGTTGTGCGCATTTTTGGGTGAAAGGAGTATAAAAATGGCGACAGGTAAGTCCTGCTCTCGCTGGTTTGCGCCTCTTGCGGCGTTATTAATGGTAGTTAGCCTGAGTGGGTGTTTTGATAAAGAAGGCGATCAGCGTAAAGCGTTTATCGATTTTCTGCAGAATACGATGATGCGTAGCGGTGAGCGCTTACCGACACTGACTGCCGATCAGAAAAAAACATTCGGTCCGTTTGTATCTGATTACGCGATTTTGTACGGCTATTCGCAGCAGGTGAATCAGGCGATGGACGCCGGTCTGCGCCCGGTCGTTGATAGCGTAAACGCCATCCGTGTGCCGCAGGATTATGTCACGCAACGCGGGCCTCTGCGCGACTTAAACGGTTCGCTGGGCGTATTGGGCCAACAGCTACAGAACGCGAAGCTGCAGGCCGATGCGGCGCATGGCGCGCTGAAACAGGGCGACGATCTGAAGCCGGTGTTCGATCAGGCGTATAAAAAAGTGGTAACTACTCCAGCCGAGGCGTTACAGCCGCTGATCCCGGCCGCGCAAATCTTTACCCAGCAACTGGTGCAGGTGGGCGATTTTATCGCGCAGCAGGACACCCAGGTGAGCTTCGTGGCGAATGGTATTCAGTTCCCGACTTCGCAGCAGGCAAGCCAGTACAATACATTGATTGGACCGCTGGCTTCGCAGCACCAGGCTTTTAACCAGGCCTGGAGTGCGGCGGTGAATGCCGTTCAGTAACCGTTAAAAGCCCGAGGGCGAAGTGGCCGGTCGGGCCAGTTCACACCCCTGCCGGACGAGGCGACGCCGCCCTCCGGCAGGGGTATCCATTACCCCGCCACCTGCGGATTCACGCAGTTCTTCCTGACCTTTCCTTGCAGTGCGTCAAGCAAATTATCCACCGCGCAGGCCGCCATGTTGTAGCGGGTTTCATGCGTTGCCGAGCCGATATGCGGTACCGCCACGACGTTGTGCATTGACAGCAATGGAGAGTCAACCGGCAGCGGCTCCTGTTCAAACACATCCAGACCGGCGGCCTGAATCTCACCGTTTTGCAGGGCGGTCACCAGCGCCTTTTCGTCGACCACCGGACCGCGCCCGGCATTAATGAAAATAGCCGAACGCTTCATATGGGCGAACTGTTCCGCGCCAAACAGATGATGCGTTTCGTCGGTCAGCGGCAGGATCAGACAGACAAAATCTGCTTCCTGCACTAGCGTATCAAGATCGCAGTAACGCGCGTTGAAACGTTCTTCCGCTTCGGGATGGCGGCGGCGGGCGTTGTAAAGAACCGGCATACTGAAGCCAAAATGCGCACGCTGCGCCAGCGCGAGACCAATACGTCCCATACCGACGATCCCCAGCGTTTTATGGTGTACATCAGTGCCAAACCAGTCAGGGCCAATACTTTTGGTCCATTGGCCCGCTTTAACGCGTTCGGCGACGTCCACCACCCGGCGGGCGGTCGCCAGCACCAGCGCCATGATCGTGTCGGCCACGGTCTCCGTCAGTACGGTCGGCGTGTGCATCAGCAGCACGTTACGCGCGTTCAGCGCCTCCACGTCAAAATTGTCGTAACCAACGGAAATGGTTGAGGCGGCACGCAACCTCGGCATCTTCTCCAGCAGCGCGCTGTCGACGGTTTGACTGGAGCCGAGCAGACCTTCCGCGTTGGCAAACGCCTGGGCGTACTGTTCAACCGTCTCCGGGCGCAGATTCGGCACCTGGGTAACGGTGACATGTTCTTCCAGGCGGTGCAGTAAATCGTCGGGTAACGCTTTATAGAGAATAATGGACGGCTTCATACGACTCTCCATGAATGTGATTTTACGCGTGGCGTGCGCCAGTCGGTAACTGCTGATTATTCGCGGGTCTGACAATCAGAGTTAGCCATACGGAGGCGAAAAGCGCCACCCCCATAAAAATGTACGAGGCGGACGGGCTGCCGGTGACGCCGTTCAGGTAGCCGACGAACCATGAGCCTAAGAACGAACCCAGCGCGCCCATACTGTTGATGAGCGCCATCGCGCCGCCAGCGACGTTACGCGGCAGCATTTCGGGAATGATGGCGAAGAAAGGCCCGTACGGGGCATACATCGCCGCCCCGGCAATCACCAGCAGGATGTACGAGGCCCAGAAATTATTCGCGCCGACCGCCCAGGAGCCGATGAAGGCGAAAGCGGCAATCAGCAGCAGCGGCCAGACGAACAGTTTGCGGTTCTGCAATTTATCCGATGCCCAGGAGGCCAGAATCATCGCGACCGTTGCTGCCAGGTACGGCACGGAGGAAAGCCAACCGACTTCGACCATGCCGAGGTTCGCGCCACCGTCGCGAATAATGGATGGCAGCCACAGCACGAAGCCGTACACGCCGATGCTCCAGGTAAAATATTGCAGGCAAAGCAGGATAACGTTACGGGAGCGAAACGCCTCGCCGTAGTTACGGACGGCCTTGATGCCCTGTTGCTCCTGTTCGAGTTGGGTTTGCAGCGCTGTTTTTTCCGCATCGGACAGCCAGCCGACCTGCGCCGGTTTGTCGCGAACCAGCGCCCACCAGCAGAATGCCCACAGAATGGCGGGAACGCCTTCGATGATAAACATCTCGCGCCAGCCGAGCGCCTGGATCAGATAACCAGAGACCACCGACATCCACAACACAGTCACCGGATTGCCGAGGATCAGGAACGTGTTGGCGCGGGAACGCTCCGAACGAGTAAACCAGTTGCTGATGTAAATCAGCATGGCGGGCATAACTGCGGCTTCGACCACGCCAAGGATAAAGCGGATCGCGGCCAGCGCGGGAATGTTGCTGACCACGCCGGTCAACGACGCGCAGCCGCCCCATAAGATCAGACAGACGAAGATCAGCTTGCGCACGCTGCGGCGCTCGGCGTACACCGCGCCGGGGATTTGGAAGAAAAAATAGCCCAGGAAGAACAGCGCGCCGAGCAGCGATGAGATCCCTTTGGTAATCCCGAGATCCTCGTTAATGCCCGCTGCGGAAGCGAAGCTGAAGTTTGCGCGGTCAAGATACGCCAGGCTGTACGTGATAAACACGATTGGCATGATGTACCACCAGCGTTTTGCTGCATTTGTTGAGCTTGCCATAGTCAACCTCTGTTGTTTATGCCGCCGCTGTCTGTAGGGTACAGGGGGCCGTTATCATGACGTGACGTTATTCGCCTAACGTTTCACGTGTGGGTAAACCTTCGCTGTCGCCCTGTACCTGAATCGCGAGCGCGCCAATTTTATTGCCGCGGGCGACTGCCTGAGCCAGCGTGCGGCCTTCCAGCAGGGCGCTGATAACACCGACGGCGAAACCATCTCCGGCACCGACGGTGTCTACAACGTTGTCCACCTTGACCGGCGCAACGCTGCCTTTTTCACCGTCGTGGGTTTTATACCAGGCGCCGTCTGCGCCCGTTTTCAGCACCACGGCCTTCACGCCGTGACGCAGGTAGAAATCCGCAATCCCTTCCGGCGTCTGCTGGCCGGTTAATATCATTCCTTCCTTCAAGCCCGGCAGCACCCAGTCGGCCTGAAAGGCGAGACGGTTGAGCTTCTCGACCATTTCTTCTTCGCTTTTCCACAACGTTGGGCGCAGGTTGGGGTCGAAAGATATACGCTTTCCCTGAGCCTTAAAGGTGCGTGCGGTATGCGCCAGTAATTCATATGAACTGCTGGACAGCGCTGCCGCCACGCCGCTCAGGTGCAAATGACGGGCGCGGGAGAAGTATTCTGCGTCAAAGTCTTCCAGTGAAAGACGGCTGGCCGCAGAGCCTTTACGAAAATACTCCACAATGGGATCGGTTCCATTTTCAACTTTCGATTTCAGCTGAAAGCCCGTAGCGTAACCGTTGTCAACGGTCACGCCCTGCGCGTCAATCCCCTCTTTTTGCAGGGTATTGAGCACAAAGCGCCCGAAACTGTCGTTTCCTACCCGGCTTACCCAGCCGACCTTCAGGCCGAGCCTGGCCAGTCCGGTCGCAACATTCAGTTCGGCGCCGGCAACGCGCTTGATAAAGCGATCGACGTCCGCCAGATCCCCGGTTTCTGTCGCGACAAACATCGCCATCGCTTCGCCAAGGGTGATGACATCCAGTGCATTTTTCATGGGTTACTCCTTGCGTAAAACGTCGACGTAGCGGCGGGTGACGGCGGTCAGATCGGTCCCTTCCAGCGGAAACTCGATACCACGCGGTACGTGTGCAGGCAGCGCTGAGAGAAGCGCCAGCCAGCGCGGGTCGGCCCGATCCGGCGGGATAGCGCGGTAGCTGTCGTGGTGCCGTGTCGCTGCCTTAACGTGGACGTATCCAACAGAGGACGCCAGTGCATTGGCGGCCTCTTCCGGCGAGTCGCCTACCCACAGCCAGTTGCCCATATCAAACGTCAACTGTACCGTAAGCGCCTGCTGCTGGCAGGCGGCGTTAAAGCGCCGCATTGATTCAAGACGACCGCAGGCGGTTTGGTCGTTTTCCACCACCAGCGCCATGCCGCTGCTTGTGAGCCAGTCGCGCAGCGTGTCAAACGAATCAATATGCTGAAAATGGCCGAGTGAAACTTTCAGCCACAGCGCACGCAGCGTTTGCGCTTCCTGAAGCAGCGCGGGTAACTGCGGGTTGAGGCTGGCGTCGGTGACGAACAGCGGTTGCGGCACGGAGTAGCAGGCCTGCAGCCCGACGCTTTCGATGGCTGAGGCCAGCGCCGGCAGGGCGTTCAATTCCGCGTCGGTAAACATCTCGCGGCGTATCTCAACGCCGTCGGCGCCTGCGTTGGCGATCACCGGCAGCATCGCGATTTGTCCGCCCGCATCGCGTACGGTGTCATAACCATACGCGGCGGTGACCACCATAATTTTTCTCTGCATGAGGACCCCCGATCTTGCGTGCTTTTTATTACGCTAGATGGAACCGGTTCCAAAGAAAAGTATAGTGTGTCGAAATTATGATCGCCATCACGAAGGGAGATTAACGGGCGGTAGAACCGCGGACGATCAGCTCGCCGGAAAAAACCTGCTCATGGATAGCCTCGCTGCCGCCTTCTATGCGGCGGACTACCTGCTCTACCGCGGCGTAGCCAATCTGCCAGGTGGGTTGTTTTAACGTGGTGATGCCAACACCCGCCAGCTCTGCCCATTCCAGCTCGTCAAAGCCCAGCAGGCCGATGTCGCTGCCCCAGTTGAGGCCAATGCGCTTCAGCGAACGGGCGACCTGCAAAGTCAGCGCGCCGTTAGCCGAGATAACCGCCTTACGCATGCCACGGTGCTGCTGGTGAAATTGACGCAAGGTGTTATCTAACTGCGCGTTTTCCGCCAGCGGGACTTCGGCGTTCTCTGCGACCACGCCAGGGTAGCGCGCCAGCGTGGCGCGAAAAGCGTTGAGGCGTTCGCGGCGGGTATTGACGGTCCCTAACGGCTCGCTAAGAAACAGTAGCGCCTCAAAGCCTTGCTCGAGCAAATGCTCAGTGGCGGTGGTTGCGGCCTGCGTGTTATCCAGTCCCACCACGTCGCAGGCGAAGTCAGGAATTTTCCGGTCGATCAGCACCATTGGCAGCGCGGATTGTTGCAGACGGTTTAAGCCATCCTCGCGCATACCGACAGCGTTCACAACAATCCCTTCGACCTGATAGCTGCGCAGGAGATCAAGGTAGTGCAACTCCTGATCCACTTCGTTGTTGGTGTTACAGACCAGTGGGGTAAAACCCTTCTCGCGGCAGGCGGCTTCTATACCGCTGAGCACGTTAACGGAGTAAGGGTTGGTGATATCGGCGATAATCAGGCCGATGAGACGGGTGCGGCCTCGCTTCAGGCTGCGCGCCATCAGGCTTGGTCGATAGTCGAGATCAGCAATGGCTTTTTCAATACGCGCCAGCAATGCCTCTGAAAGCAGATGCTTTTCGCCGTTCAGATAGCGTGAAATACTGGTTTTACCGGTTTTTGCCGCTTTCGCCACGTCGCTGATGGTAGGGCGCCCTGATTTACTCATCGCTGATTTCCTTACTTTAGATGAGCATACCTTAGCGCGAAAATACCCGGTGGCGCTACGCCTGGCGGGTAGGGGAATCGATTTTCCGGGCCGGAAGGCGTTCAGGCCGCCATCCGGCACAAGAATTACTGAATAGGGCTTAAGGTGATTTCGACGCGGCGGTTCTGGGCTTTGCCTTCCGCGGTGCTGTTGCTGGCGATCGGGTTCGCCGGACCCATACCGCTGGTGCGGATACGGTTAGCGTCTACGCCCTGAGCGATCAGCGAGCTGGCAACGCTATCGGCACGCTGTTGCGACAGACGCATATTCAGATCGTGGCCGCCTGTGCTGTCGGTATAGCCAATGACGTTGACGGCGGTTTTCGGGTATTCCTTCAGTACCATCGCGACACCCGTTAACGTGTTCGCTCCCGCTGGCTTCAGCGTGGCGCTGCTGCTGTCAAAGGTGACGTTGTTCGGCATATTCAGAATGATGTTGTCGCCGCTGCGCGTGACGCTCACGCCGGTTCCCTGCATTTTTTCACGCAGCTTCGCTTCCTGCACATCCATGTAATAACCCACGCCGCCGCCCAGCGCCGCGCCGGCTGCTGCGCCTATCAGCGCGCCTTTGCCGCGATCTTTCTTCGAGGATGACAGCGCCCCAATACCCGCGCCAACCAGCGAGCCAATCCCGGCGCCGACGCCGGATTTACCCGCTTCGCGTTCACCGGTGTAGGGGTTGGTTGTGCAGCCAGATACCGCCAGCGCGCCGCTCACGATAGCAGCAATGACTAAAACACGTTTCTTCATCTTAATTCCTTAATGTCTTTCTTATTTTTACCACGGCAAGCGTGGCGGTAGATTATGACGTGTGAAGTTGAAGAAAATTCCAGGGATCTCTCTGAAATTTGTAAGTAACATTGAACAGAGAAATACATCTACCCCTCTTCAGGAGCGCCATTTTGCCAACGCACAAACCGGTGTTAACCGCGGCCCACTGGGGGCCTGTCCTCGTGGAAACAGACGGAGAGACCGTCATTTCTTCCCGCGGCGCGCTGCCCACGGAGCATCCCAATTCGCTGCAAAGCGCAGTTCGCGATCAGGTGCACAGCAAAACCCGGGTGCGTTATCCCATGGTGCGTAAAGGTTTTCTTGCCTCGCCGGAAAGGCCACAGGGCGTGCGGGGACAGGATGAATTTGTGCGGGTGAGCTGGGACGACGCCCTGGCGCTTATCCATAAGCAGCACAAACGTATTCGCGATACCTATGGCCCGTCCTCTATTTTTGCCGGTTCCTACGGCTGGCGCTCCAACGGCGTGCTGCACAAAGCCGCCACGCTGTTGCAGCGTTATATGGCGTTGGCAGGGGGCTACACCGGGCATCTGGGGGATTATTCCACCGGCGCGGCGCAGGCCATCATGCCGTATGTGGTAGGCGGCAGCGAGGTTTATCAGCAGCAGACCAGTTGGCCCGTTGTGCTGGAACACAGCGATGTGGTTGTACTCTGGAGCGCCAATCCCCTGAATACGCTAAAAATTGCCTGGAACGCTTCGGATGAAAAGGGAATCGCTTACTTTGATGCGCTGCGGCGCTGCGGCGCAGCGGCAAACGGGTGATCTGCATTGATCCTATGCGATCGGAAACCGTCGATTTTTTTGGCGATAACATGGAATGGATCGCGCCGCACATGGGCACTGACGTGGCGCTAATGCTCGGTATTGCCCACACGCTGGTGGAAAACGGCTGGCATGATCAGACATTTCTGGCGCGCTACACCACGGGCTACTCACTATTTGCTGAGTACCTCACTGGACAGCGCGACGGCATAGCCAAAACCGCTGAGTGGGCGGCTGACATTTGCGGCATTCCGGCAGAAAAAATCCGCGAACTGGCGGCGATTTTTCACAATAATACCACTATGCTGATGGCCGGTTGGGGAATGCAGCGTCAGCAGTTCGGCGAGCAAAAGCACTGGATGATTGTCACTCTTGCGGCAATGCTTGGGCAAATCGGTACCCCGGGGGGCGGTTTTGGTCTCTCTTATCACTTCGCCAACGGTGGAAATCCGACGCGCCGCTCCGCCGTGCTGGCCTCAATGCAGGGGAGCTTGCCTGGCGGCACTGATGCGGTGGATAAAATCCCGGTTGCGCGCATTGTCGACGCGCTGGAAAACCCCGGCGCGTCTTATCAGCATAACGGCATGGATCGTCACTTTCCGGATATCCGTTTCGTCTGGTGGGCGGGTGGCGCCAACTTTACCCATCATCAGGACACCAACCGACTGATTCGTGCCTGGCAGAAGCCGGAGCTGGTGGTGATTTCCGAATGCTTCTGGACCGCAGCCGCTAAACACGCCGACATTGTACTGCCCGCCACCACCTCCTTTGAGCGCAACGATCTCACCATGACTGGCGATTACAGCAACCAACATCTGGTGCCGATGAAACAAGTTGTGCCGCCGCAGTATGAGGCGCGCAATGATTTTGACGTGTTTGCCGAACTGAGCGAGCGCTGGGAGCGCGGCGGCGGACAACGTTTTACCGAAGGGAAAAGCGAACGGGAATGGCTGGAGACATTCTACAACATCGCTGCCCAGCGTGGGGCCAGCCAGCAGGTAACATTGCCGCCGTTTGCGACTTTCTGGGAAGCCAACCAGCTGATCGAAATGCCGGAAAACCCGGACAACGCGCGGTTTGTGCGTTTTGCTGATTTCCGTCGTGACCCGGTTGCGCATCCGTTAAAAACCGACAGCGGCAAAATCGAAATCTATTCCCGGCGCATTGCCGGTTATGGCTATGCGGATTGTCCCGGGCACCCGATGTGGCTGACGCCGGACGAGTGGCACGGCAACGCGCAGAAAGGCCAGCTTCAGGTGCTGTCGGCGCATCCGGCCCATCGTCTGCACAGCCAGCTTAATTACAGCGAACTGCGTGAACGCTATGCGGTGGCGGATCGTGAACCGGTTACAATTCATCCCGACGACGCGCTGGCGCGCGGCATCCGTGACGGCGATACGGTGCGGGTGTGGAATCATCGCGGGCAAATTCTCGCAGGGGCCGTGGTGAGCGCTGGCATTAAGCCGGGCGTGATCTGCATTCACGAAGGAGCATGGCCGGATCTGGATCCTGCCGCCGGAGGCATCTGCAAAAACGGCGCGGTGAACGTGCTGACCAAAGATTTGCCCAGTTCCCGACTGGGCAACGGCTGCGCGGGGAACACCGCGCTGGCGTGGCTGGAAAAATATTGCGGCCCCGCGCTGACGCTTACGGCGTTTGATCCGCCTTCCAGCTCATAATCCAGGTGGGATGCTGGGTATCCTCCTGCCATGCGCTGTCTTCAATACGAAAGCCCATCGCATGGTAGAAGTTCACCGCGTTCTGGTTTTTTTGATACACCTCAAGACTCAGCTGCGTAAAGCGCTGTTGCACATACCGCACCAGCGCTTTGCCGATCCCACTGCGCAGCGCGTCAGGCGTGACAAACAGCGCGCCTAAAAAACGATCTTCCAGTACGCTAACGAACCCTTTCAGAAAGTCGTTATCCTCCCACACCCAGGTTCTGGCGGCGGGCAGATACACGTCGCGCACGATCGTTTCGCTCTCGCGCCAGTAGTGTTCAGGAATAAACGGATGGGCAAAGATCGTGCTTTCCAGCCACAGCGCCAGAATCGCCGTCCTGTCGGCGCTACGGGATTCGCGAATCATATTTTTCTCCCGGGTGGCAAAAACAGCCGGTGATATGGTCATTGACCAGTCCGCACGCCTGCATAAAGGAATAGCAAATGGTCGTACCGACGAACTTGAAGCCCCGTTTTTTCAACGCTTTTGACAGCGCGTCGGAGGCGGGCGTAGAGGTTGGGATCTCGCTCAGCGTGGCGGCCTGCGTCACTTGTGGTTGATGGTCGACAAATGACCAGACGAACTGCGCAAATGGTTCGCCGTTTTGCTCCATCGCAAGCCAGGCGCGGGCATTGCCAATGATGGCCTGAATTTTTCCGCGATGACGGATGATGCCCGGGTCGAGCAGCAGCCGTTCGACATCCTCTTCCTGCATCGCCGCCACGCGAACGGGATCGAACTGGTGGAAATTGACGCGATAGTTCTCGCGCTTTTTCAGCACTGTAATCCACGACAGGCCGGCCTGCTGGCCTTCAAGGCAGATCATTTCAAACAGTTTTTTACCGTCGGTTTCGGGGACGCCCCATTCTTTGTCATGGTAGGCAATATAAAGCGGGTCCTGGCTGACCCAGCCGCATCGTTCCATACTTTCCCTCGCTCTCTGAATTGCCTTAAAAATTTCATTCTGCGCGCCTTGACGCGTCTGCGAAAAAGACAATATTTAATACAGGGCTTTTAGCCTGTCATCCTTCTCACAATGACAATAATATCGCCGATTTCGGCTCTCCTCTGGAGTCGCATTGATGATGACAAAAAAAGACGGTGGTCGCCGGGAAATCGTTCTGCTGGCGAGCGTGGTGGCCTGTTCGCTATACATCAATACCGCCAGTGCATGGCAACAAGAATATATCGCCGAAGCGCCATCCGGACATACGACTGAACGCTATACCTGGGACAGCGATCACCAACCGCGTTATGACGACATCCTGGCGGAACGGATCAAATCCTCGCAAAACGTGCCGGGCTTGAGCGTTAACTTTGCGGATGCGTCGCCCCATGAGGCGACCAGTGGCATGAGCATGGGCTGGAATTTCCCGGTTTCAGAGACGGTGATGACCGGGCCGGTCGCCGCGCTCCATTACGACGGTACTACTACATCGATATATAACGAATTTGGCGACAGCGTGATGAATTTGTCCGCCGATCCGTTATGGCATGCCAGCGTGAGTACGCTGGGCTGGCGGGTGAATTCGCAATTTGGCGAGATCAGACCGTGGGCGCAGGTCAGCTATAACCAGCAATATGGCGATAGCATCTGGAAAGCGCAGTCCGGGCTAAGCCGCATGGCGGCTACCTCACAAGACAACAGCTGGCTGGACGTGACCGTGGGGGCGGATATGCTGCTTAATCCGCACATGGCCGCTTACGCAGCGCTCACTCAGGCGGAAAATACGCCCAACACCACCGATTACCTCTATACGATGGGGGTCAGTGCCAGATTTTAACCTTGAATTTACAACTACACCTTAGTCATAACATGGCATGTAATGATAGTGAGCACTAACTTACAATATAAGAGTCAGCTTGCTGAATATATGTCTCGTCATTCATTCCAGATTCCAGGCATTTCATTCCGTTCTGACGGCACTTCATGCCGTTTTTTCCCCGCATAAAATGCATTTCGTTATGGTTGTCGGCAGTGAATTTCCCCTTTTGTTTATGCAGGAATACTGCCATGAAAACTTCAACGTATCAGCGCACCCGTTGGTTGACCCTTATCGGCACCATTATTACGCAGTTTGCCCTGGGTTCTGTTTACACCTGGAGCCTGTTTAACGGCGTACTGTCCGAAAAACTGGATGAACCCGTCAGCCAGGTCGCCTTCTCTTTTGGCCTGCTAAGTCTGGGGCTGGCGATTTCATCTTCCGTTGCCGGAAAGTTACAGGAACGATTTGGCGTTAAACGGGTGACGATGGCGTCAGGCATTTTGCTTGGGCTGGGCTTCTTCCTGACCGCACATTCTTCGAATCTGATGATGCTGTGGCTGAGCGCTGGGGTGCTGGTAGGACTGGCGGATGGCGCAGGTTACCTGTTAACCCTGTCCAACTGTGTGAAGTGGTTCCCGGAGCGCAAGGGGCTGATCTCCGCTTTCGCCATTGGCTCCTATGGTCTGGGCAGCCTGGGTTTTAAATTCATCGACAGTCAACTGCTGGCGACCGTCGGTCTGGAAAAAACCTTCGTAATTTGGGGCGCGATTGTACTGGTAATGATTGTCTTTGGCGCCACGCTGATGAAAGATGCGCCGAACCAGGAGGTCAAAACCAGGAATGGCGTTGTGGAAAATGATTACACGCTGGCGCAATCGATGCGTAAACCGCAGTACTGGATGTTGGCGGTCATGTTCCTGACGGCGTGTATGAGCGGTTTGTACGTGATCGGCGTGGCGAAAGATATTGCGCAGGGCCTGGCGCATATGGACGTCGCGTCTGCGGCCAATGCGGTGACGGTTATTTCTATCGCAAACCTGTCTGGTCGTCTGGTGCTGGGGATCCTGTCGGACAAAATTGCCCGCATTCGCGTTATTACGATTGGCCAGGTGGTGTCGCTGGTGGGGATGGCCGCTCTGCTGTTTGCGCCGCTGAACGCGATGACCTTCTTTGCCGCTATTGCCTGCGTCGCCTTTAACTTTGGCGGCACCATCACTGTCTTCCCGTCGCTGGTGAGCGAATTCTTCGGCCTGAATAATCTGGCGAAAAACTATGGCGTGATTTACCTCGGCTTTGGCATCGGCAGCATCTGCGGTTCGATCATCGCCTCGCTGTTCGGTGGCTTCTACGTCACCTTCTGCGTGATTTTCGCCCTGCTGATTCTTTCGCTGGCGCTGTCTACCACCATTCGCCAACCAAAACGCGATGTGATGAATATGGCGCATGCCTGAATAAAATAAACAATGACAGGACCAGCCGCGTGGCTGGTCTTTTTGTTATTAGCAGTCGCGTGAAAAATCCGTTTTCAAACTTGAATATTTGTAAAAATCTGCTTCGATCACATTATCTGCTGCCACTTTTTCCCTTCCTTGTGGTCTACTTAGCCGCGCGTGTAGATCTTTCCTGTCTGACTACCTTCGCAATTTGTCCTGCCCGGCTGGGTTAGCCGAAGCGCAGGCTGTGTTTACCCCTCGATTTCCAGGGCTTGCTTGCATGAAATACATTACGTCGATGACGCAGCAAAAGCTGAGCATTTTGCTTGCCGTCTATATCGGTCTGTTTATGAATGGCGCGGTTTATTTCCGTCGGTTTGACGGTTATGCGCAGGATTTTACCGTATGGAATGGAATCGCCGCGGTTGTTGAATTGGCTGGCACGGTGCTGGCTACCTTCTTCTTTTTACGTCTCTTTTCCCTGTTAGGCCGTACGGCCTGGCGCGTTCTGGCTTCGCTACTGGTGCTGATCTCCGCTGGCGCAAGCTATTACATGACCTTTATGAATGTCATGATTGGTTACGGTATTGTGGCTTCAGTCATGACCACCGATATCGACCTGTCAAAAGAGGTTGTTGGCTGGACGTTTATTCTTTGGGTGGCTGGCGTAAGCCTCATCCCGCTGGTGTTGATCTGGTTTAACCGCTCGACGGACACCTTTTTGCGTCAGCTTTGTACGCCAAAAGTACGCTGGCGCAGCGCGCTCACCGTTCTGATGGCGGCTTTTCTGGTGTGGGCGCCGATTCGCCTGCTGGAGCTGCACCAGAAGCGCGCCGATCGCATCGCTGGCGTCGACATGCCAAGCTACGGCGGGGTGCTGGCGAACTCGTATCTGCCAACAAACTGGCTGTCCGCACTGGGCCTGTACGCCTGGGCGCAGGTTGATGAATCGTCAGATAACAAATCGCTTATCAATCCGGCGAAAAAATTCACGTATACGCCAACCCAGAATCTTGATGACACCTACGTGATTTTCATCATTGGCGAAACCACGCGTTGGGATCACATGGGCATGCTGGGCTATGAACGTGATACCACGCCGAAGCTTGCGAAAGAGAAGAATCTGGCAATGTACCGCGGCTACTCCTGCGATACCGCCACCAAGCTGTCGCTGCGCTGCATGTTCGTACGTCAGGGCGGGGCGGAGGATAATCCACAGCGCACGCTGAAAGAGCAAAACGTATTTGCAGTGCTTAAACAGTTAGGTTTTAGCGCCGATCTGTACGCGATGCAGAGCGAGATGTGGTTCTACAGTAACACGATGGCCGACAACATCGCCTATCGCGAGCAGATCGCTGCGGAGCCGCGCAACCGGGGCAAAGCGGTGGATGATATGCTGCTGGTGAACGAAGTTTCGCGTTCCCTGGAGAATAACCCGCAGGGCAAACATCTGATTGTGTTGCATACCAAAGGTTCCCACTATAACTACACTCAGCGCTACCCGCGCGAGTTCGCCCAGTGGAAGCCGGAATGTTATGCCATCGACCGTAAGTGTCCGAAGGACCTGATGATTAACTCTTACGATAACTCCATAACCTATGTGGACCACTTTATCGATAGGGTGATTGATCAGGTGCGCGATAAGAAAGCGATTGTGTTCTACGCGGCGGATCACGGCGAATCGATTAACGAGCGCGAGCATTTGCACGGCACGCCGCGTAAGCTGGCGCCGCCGGAGCAGTTCCGCGTACCGATGATGGTCTGGATGTCGGACAAATATCTCGAGAATCCGGCCAACGCGCAGGCATTCGCGCATCTGAAGAAAGAGGCGGAAATGAAGGTGCCGCGTCGTCACGTTGAGCTGTACGACACGATTATGGGTTGTCTCGGATATACCTCGCCCAACGGCGGGATTAACGAGTATAACAACTGGTGCCATGTCCCTGACGGGAAGAAAGTTGCCGCACAATAAGCGGCCTGGCGACTTTCTCGCCGATTAAATGGCATTTTGCGACTAAGGGATTGACGGGGGCGCGCCTGAGCAGTAAGATGCGCCCCGCACTCGGTGATTGGCGCAGCCTGGTAGCGCACTTCGTTCGGGACGAAGGGGTCGGAGGTTCGAATCCTCTATCACCGACCAAATTTAAAGCCCTGCTCAACGAGCAGGGTTTTTTGCATTTGAAGCCAATGAGGATGAGAACCTCCGGGGGAAGAGGTTCGACCCGAGCGAAGCGAGAGAACGTTGCGTCAGCAACGGCCCGCAGGGCGAGCCACGCAGTGGCGAGTCATCCTCTATCACCGACCAAATTTAAAACCCTGCTCAACGAGCAGGGTTTTTTGCATTTGAAGCCAGTGAGGATGAGAACCTCCGGGGGGAAGAGGTTCGACCCGAGCGATCACCGACCCAATTCGAAACTCTGCCATCTTCATTTTTGCTACAAAAATTGCGCCTTACTTCTCACTATCCGTTAACGATTATGTGACATATTCCATTGTCTTTTTTTATCTTTGCATCAATCTTTTTTTGCGTTACTTATGGCTGACCCCAGCATTTTCCGCTGTGCGTTTTAACGTTCATGGCATTAATCGCTCAGATATACAGCATTTCGTCAGAAATTTTTCATAATCTGCACAAAACTTAATCACCAAATGTTGCGAAATATTAAGATTTATATTCTGGCATTACGCGCGTAGCATAAATTTCTCTGCTGAAAATACCCCTCTGGAGTTTTTTTAATCTTTGTTTGTCAATTCTCACCGTTGTCGTAAAACGCGGTTAGCTGTATTGACGTTTTCACATTCTGTTGACAGATTGTAGGGCATGAGGGGCATTTCATGGAGAATCCGCGCTGCAACTCAGTCGTTTAAGTGAATGGAATCCCCACCTCATCACGCCGACCCGGCCGGTCAAAAATAAAAAAGGCCAGGCGGCGCTAACCCACTGCAAAGGGTAAAACAACAACATCACATTTGGAGCAGAAGAATGAGTATTTCCTTGAAGAAGTCAGGGATGCTGAAGCTTGGTCTGAGCCTGGTGGCTATGACCGTCGCAGCAAGCGTACAGGCTAAAACCCTGGTCTATTGTTCAGAAGGTTCTCCTGAAGGGTTCAACCCGCAACTCTTTACCTCTGGCACAACCTATGATGCCAGTTCAGTACCAATCTATAACCGTCTGGTGGAATTTAAAACCGGCACTACCGAAGTGATCCCAGGCCTCGCGGAAAAATGGGAAATCAGTGAAGACGGGAAAACCTACACCTTCCACCTCCGTTCTGGCGTGAAGTGGCAATCCGGCAAAGAATTCAAACCGACGCGCGACATGAACGCCGACGACGTGGTCTTCTCCTTCGATCGTCAGAAAAACGCGCAAAACCCGTACCATAAAGTGTCCGGCGGCAGCTATGAATATTTCGAAGGGATGGGCCTGCCCGATCTGATCAGCGAAGTGAAAAAAGTGGACGATATGACCGTCCAGTTTGTGCTGACGCGTCCGGAAGCGCCGTTCCTCGCCGACCTCGCGATGGACTTTGCCTCTATTCTTTCTAAAGAATATGCGGACAACATGCTGAAAGCCGGTACGCCGGAAAAAGTGGATCTGAACCCTATCGGCACCGGTCCGTTCCAGTTGCAGCAGTACCAGAAAGACTCCCGTATCCTCTATAAAGCCTTTGACGGATATTGGGGCACCAAGCCGCAAATTGACCGCCTGGTCTTCTCCATCACGCCTGACGCCTCTGTGCGCTATGCCAAACTGCAGAAGAACGAATGCCAGGTGATGCCGTATCCGAACCCGGCAGACATCGCGCGCATGAAGCAGGATAAAAACATCAACCTGATGGAGCAGGCGGGTCTGAACGTGGGTTACCTCTCGTTCAACACCGAGAAGAAACCGTTTGATGACGTCAAAGTGCGTCAGGCGCTGACCTATGCGGTGAACAAAGAAGCGATCATCAAAGCCGTTTACCAGGGCGCGGGCGTTGCGGCCAAGAACCTGATCCCGCCAACCATGTGGGGTTATAACGACGATATCAAAGACTACACCTACGATCCTGAGAAAGCGAAAGCGTTGCTGAAAGAAGCAGGGCAGGACAAAGGTTTCACCGTCGAACTGTGGGCAATGCCGGTACAGCGTCCTTACAACCCGAACGCGCGCCGTATGGCGGAGATGATTCAGGCGGACTGGGCGAAGATCGGCGTGCAGGCCAAAATTGTCACCTACGAGTGGGGTGAGTACCTGAAACGCGCCAAAGCGGGTGAGCATCAGGCGGTAATGATGGGCTGGACCGGCGATAACGGGGATCCGGACAACTTCTTCGCGACGCTGTTCAGCTGCGCGGCGGCGAAAGACGGTTCCAACTACTCTCGCTGGTGCTACAAGCCGTTTGAAGATCTGATTCAGCCGGCGCGCGCCACCGATGATCACAACAAGCGTATTGAACTGTACAAACAAGCTCAGGTGGTAATGAACGAGCAGGCACCGGCCCTGATCATCGCTCACTCCACCGTATATGAGCCGGTGCGTAAAGAAGTTAAAGGCTATGTGGTGGATCCGTTAGGCAAACACCACTTCGATAACGTCTCTGTCGAATAATTAAACGCTATCGTCAGGTAAGCGCTACGCCCCCGAAGATCGGGCAGGCGTAGCGCCACCCGGCAGCAGTGCTTTATTCCTTCTCTGTAAGCGGGAAGGGATAAGATTTGTGAGCAATACAGACTCACGGTTCCACGCCGTGCGTCCTGAGAGAGAATCCGGGTTATGTTGCAGTTCATTCTCCGACGTTTGGGACTCGTCATCCCTACGTTTATCGGTATCACCCTTCTCACCTTCGCGTTTGTCCATATGATCCCCGGCGATCCGGTGATGATCATGGCGGGTGAGCGTGGTATCTCCCCTGAGCGTCATGCTCAACTGTTGGCTGAACTCGGTCTCGATAAACCGATGTGGCAGCAGTACCTCCATTATATCTGGGGAGTCATGCAGGGTGATTTAGGCATCTCGCTGAAAAGCCGTTTGCCGGTGTGGGACGAGTTCGTGCCGCGCTTTAAAGCGACGCTGGAACTTGGCGTCTGCGCCATGATTTTCGCCACCGCGGTGGGCATTCCGGTCGGTGTGCTGGCCGCCGTCAAGCGCGGGTCCATTTTCGATCACACCGCTGTTGGCCTGGCGCTGACCGGTTATTCCATGCCGATCTTCTGGTGGGGGATGATGCTGATCATGCTGGTCTCCGTACACTGGAACCTGACGCCGGTTTCCGGGCGTGTCAGCGATATGGTGTTTCTTGATGATACCAATCCGCTGACCGGTTTTATGCTGATCGACACCGCCATCTGGGGCGAAGAGGGCAACTTTATTGATGCGGTTGCGCACATGATTCTGCCCGCAATGGTCCTCGGCACGATTCCGCTGGCGGTCATCGTGCGTATGACCCGCTCGTCGATGCTGGAAGTGCTGGGTGAAGACTACATTCGTACCGCCCGCGCCAAAGGGCTGACCCGCATGCGGGTCATTATTATTCACGCGCTGCGCAACGCCATGCTGCCGGTGGTCACCGTGATTGGCCTGCAGGTGGGCACGCTGCTGGCGGGCGCCATTCTGACCGAAACCATCTTCTCGTGGCCTGGCCTCGGACGCTGGTTGATTGATGCGCTGCAACGACGCGATTACCCGGTGGTACAGGGCGGGGTGCTGCTGGTGGCGACGATGATTATCCTCGTCAACCTGCTGGTTGACCTGCTGTACGGCGTGGTGAACCCGCGTATTCGTCATAAGAAGTAAGGGGCCATCATGTCACAGGTTACTGAAAATAAAGTTATTGCCGCACCGGTGCCGATGACCCCGCTACAGGAGTTCTGGCACTATTTCAAACGCAACAAAGGCGCGGTTGTTGGCCTGGCGTATGTCGTCATCATGATCCTGATTGCGGTATTCGCCAACGTTCTTGCGCCCTATAACCCGGCGGAACAGTTTCGCGATGCGCTGCTCGCGCCGCCGGCCTGGCAGGAAGGCGGGAGTCTGGCGCACCTGCTGGGTACCGACGATGTGGGTCGCGACGTGCTGTCGCGACTGATGTATGGCGCGCGCCTGTCGTTGCTGGTCGGCTGCCTGGTGGTGGTGCTGTCGCTGGTGATGGGCATCGTGCTCGGGCTGATTGCCGGTTACTTTGGCGGCATTGTTGATAACGTCATTATGCGCGTGGTCGACATCATGCTGGCGCTGCCGAGCCTGCTGCTGGCGCTGGTGCTGGTAGCGGTCTTTGGGCCGTCAATCGGTAACGCCGCGCTGGCGCTGACCTTTGTCGCCCTGCCGCACTATGTCCGGCTTACCCGCGCGGCGGTGCTGGTGGAGGTGAACCGCGACTACGTGACGGCTTCCCGCGTGGCGGGCGCTGGCGCGATGCGTCAGATGTTCATCAATATCTTCCCGAACTGCCTCGCGCCGCTGATCGTTCAGGCGTCGCTCGGTTTCTCTAACGCCATTCTCGATATGGCCGCACTCGGCTTCCTCGGCATGGGTGCGCAACCGCCAACGCCGGAGTGGGGCACCATGCTCTCCGACGTGTTGCAGTTTGCGCAAAGCGCCTGGTGGGTCGTGACCTTCCCGGGTCTGGCGATCCTGCTGACGGTGCTGGCATTTAACCTGATGGGTGACGGTCTGCGTGATGCGCTCGATCCCAAGCTGAAGCAGTAAGAGGTTCGAGATGGCGTTATTAAATGTAGATAAATTATCGGTGCACTTCGGCGACGAAGGCAGCGAATTCCGCGCCGTAGACCGGATTAGTTACAGCGTGAATCAGGGCGAAGTGGTCGGTATCGTTGGCGAGTCAGGTTCCGGTAAGTCCGTCAGTTCACTGGCGATAATGGGGCTGATTGACTATCCCGGGCGGGTAAACGCCGAAAACCTGGTGTTTAACGATCAGGATCTGAAACGCATCTCTGAGAAAGAGCGGCGCAACCTGGTGGGCGCCGAAGTGGCGATGATTTTCCAGGACCCGATGACCAGCCTGAACCCCTGCTACACCGTCGGTTTCCAGATCATGGAAGCCATCAAGGTACATCAGGGTGGCAACAAGAAAACCCGCCGTCAGCGGGCCATCGACCTGCTGACCCAGGTGGGGATACCGGACCCGGCGTCGCGTCTGGACGTGTATCCGCATCAGCTTTCCGGCGGGATGAGCCAGCGCGTGATGATCGCGATGGCCATTGCCTGTCGGCCAAAACTGCTGATTGCCGACGAACCGACGACGGCGCTGGACGTGACTATCCAGGCGCAAATCATCGAGCTGCTGTTGGAACTGCAACAGAAAGAGAACATGGCGCTGGTGCTGATTACGCACGATCTGGCGCTGGTGGCGGAAGCGGCGCATAAAATCATCGTGATGTACGCCGGTCAGGTCGTGGAAACGGGCGATGCGCACGATATCTTTCGCGCGCCGCGTCATCCGTACACCCAGGCGCTGCTTCGCGCGCTGCCGGAGTTCGCTCAGGACAAAGCGCGGCTGGCGTCTTTGCCGGGTGTAGTGCCAGGGAAATACGACCGTCCCACGGGCTGTCTGCTCAATCCGCGCTGCCCCTATGCCACCGATCGCTGCCGCGCAGAAGAACCTGCGCTGAACCAACTGGACGGCGGACGTCAGTCAAAATGCCACTACCCACTCGATGATGCCGGGAGGCCCACACTATGAGTACGCACGAGGCCACCTTGCAACAGCCGCTGTTGCGGGCCATCGACCTGAAAAAACATTATCCGGTGAAGAAGGGGATCTTTTCTCCTGAACGGCTGGTGAAAGCGCTGGACGGCGTGTCGTTCACCCTTGAGCGCGGTAAAACGCTGGCGGTGGTGGGCGAGTCCGGCTGCGGGAAATCGACGCTCGGTCGTTTGCTGACGATGATCGAAACGCCGACCGGCGGCGAGCTGTACTATCAGGGGCAGGATCTGCTCAAGCACGACCCGCAGGCGCAGAAGCTGCGTCGGCAGAAAATCCAGATTGTGTTCCAGAACCCGTATGGTTCACTGAACCCGCGTAAGAAAGTGGGGCAGATTCTGGAGGAGCCGCTGCTTATCAATACGTCGCTCAGCAAAGCGCAGCGTCGCGAAAAAGCGCTGGCAATGATGGCGAAAGTGGGGTTAAAAACCGAACACTACGATCGCTATCCGCATATGTTTTCCGGCGGCCAGCGTCAGCGTATCGCCATTGCCCGTGGTCTGATGCTGGACCCGGACGTGGTGATTGCCGACGAGCCGGTCTCTGCGCTTGACGTTTCTGTCCGCGCGCAAGTGCTGAACCTGATGATGGATTTGCAGCAGGATCTGGGGCTGTCTTACGTCTTTATCTCCCACGACCTGTCGGTGGTTGAGCACATTGCCGATGAAGTGATGGTGATGTATCTGGGCCGCTGCGTTGAGAAAGGGACGAAGGAGCAAATTTTCAACAACCCGCGCCATCCGTATACGCAGGCGCTGCTCTCCGCCACGCCGCGTCTGAATCCGGACGAGCGTCGCGAACGTATCAAACTGACCGGCGAGTTGCCCAGCCCGCTGAATCCACCGCCCGGCTGCGCGTTCAATGCGCGCTGCCGCCGTCGCTTCGGCCCTTGCACCCAGTTGCAGCCGCAGTTGAAGGAGTACAACGGTCAACTGGTCGCCTGTTTTGCTGTCGATCAGGACGAGAATGGGCAGAAGCCGGTGACATAACCTTCCCGCAAGGCCGGATGGCGCTTGCGCCTGATCCGGCCTTTTCTCTGTTACTCAATCAATTTCAGCAGCGGCGACAGGCACAGCAGTACGCCGTACAGCAATATCAGCCAGGTTTTCAGGCCACGCAGTTTTTCCAGTTGCGCGACCTTGTATATCAGGAAGCAAGGGATCAGGCAGGAGACAATGCCGTATAGCGGGCTACCGAGCTGGAAGAACACCAGCACCGACACGCGAAATGAGACCCAAATCACCAGTGTCGTCACGATAAACGCACAGATCCCAAGCGTGATCATGCGCGAAGGAATGCGCTCCACGTTGACGATACGACCCAGCAGATTCAGCACAATCCCTTTCATTGCCTCGTGGAAGCCGAGATAAATACCAAAAAACGCGGTCAGGACAGCGAAGATATTCAGTACCGTCGAGGTGATATGGATCACCGGACCGGGAATAACCTGAGCCGCCAGCGCCAGGGCGGAGATGTTTTGCTCGAATGCCGACACCGCTTCTTCGTGGCTGATGGAAAAGGTAAACGAGAAAGAGAAAAACAGAATCACCGCAATCAGCGTGATATAGCTGATGCGGTGGGTGCGAATTGCCATCCGGGTTGCCAGCACCCTGTCGGCCTCGCGCTTGCGATAGGCGATGTTCATCGGATTCAGCACCTGAATAAACACCGCCGAAAAGAAGCAGAACGGAATAGTAAGCAAGACGTCGCGAAAAAACACCGATGCCTGGGGAAAGGCGGTGATATTGGCGAAATTCCAGTGTGGAATCATCGCCAGGCCAAATACCACGATGATCCCCACCTTTACCACCACCATCGGCCCGGAGATTTTGAACAGCAGTTTCTCGCCGCCCGAGGCGATAGCGACCAGCGCTGCGAAGATGGCCGCTTTAAAAAGCAGCGACTGGGAGAGATCGGTCTGGGTCAGGCCAAAGGTACGCAGATAAGACGCGCTGTCGAATACCACGGAAAGCGAATAAATAAAGATGCCGTGGATGATCATCAAAAAATAGATCACCCCGAGAAAAACGCCCCAGTTTTTGCCGAGATAATGGCTAATGACGTCGGTATAGTCATTGCAGGTTTCGCTTTGCGAAAGCGTTTTGAGATACACGTCCTGTACGATCCAGGTCGCCGGATAAGCGATAAGCGACGCGGTGATAAATACCCAAATCCCTTTAAGTCCAATCTGCACCGGCATCAGCACCGTACCCGCGCCAATCGCCATACCAATGCACAGCAATACCCAACCAAAGTCGTAGCGGGTAAAAGGAAGTCTGCGCGAAACCTGTTCGCCTGAGCCGTTAAGATGAGAAAGTGATGTGTCGTGCTGCATGAAGTCCCCTGCCAGAAATAGCCTTCACGGCGTCATGGCCGCAAGGGGACGCAATTCTACAGAAGCGCAGGAGACACTGCCAGCCGATTGAGGATTTGCGAGACGCCACGCAGAGTAAAACACGGGCGGATGTGTAGGCAAACCGCTTGCCGTAGAATCCGCAGCAAGCCGGGGCAACCCGGTGAGGCGCAACGTTGCGGGGGCTTGATCCCTGGCGGCGTTTGTTGCTGGATAAAGAGAAAACCCCCGCACGTTGTTCGGTAAAAACCTGGCAACAAAACGGGGGCTAATCTTGAACCTCAACAATTCAAGGATAGCCGCGAACGGTTGCCATTGCAACACAGGCGGCTATATGACGCTGATTCAGTTAGGCATTGCCTTCTGGCACGATTTAGCGGCTCCAGCCATCGCGGGTATAATCGCGGGAATGGTTGTGAACTGGTTACGTAGCAGGAAGTAATCCTCTGACGGGCGTCTGCCTGCCGCAGTGGCAACATGCGCCCGAACCGGGCCGCAGGGATATCCTTGCGGCCTTTTTCGTTTACTGTGGATACGGCACCCAGTCGCCGCCGTTCAGGCGCACGTAGGGTTTATCCTGGTACTGAATCACCACCGCGTTGGCGTTTTCCGAGACCGCCGCGGTTTGCGGCAGATTACTGGTGAGCTTCGTCCAGTCAACCGGATCTTCGGAGAAGATCTTGCCGTCGAGCACGCGCACCACCAGTTCTGAGATGGCCAGATAGCTGCTCGGTTGGGTAATTTCAATCGGCGCGCCCTGATGCGGCGCTTTCATGCCGAAGAATTTCACCCCGGCGGGGACGTTGGTGATCGACGGGCTGGGGATATCGCGCAGACCGGAGACCTGCATTCTGTCGCCTTTCAGCGCCCCGCCATGTTCCGGCACCACCACCACCATGACTTTACGGCCAGACTTCTCGAGCTGCGTAAAGAACGCATCCAGTTCATCGAAGAATTTCTGCGCACGCGCTTTGTAATCCGCCGTTTTGCTCACGCCAGGATAGTGGTTGCCATCGTGCAGCGGCAGGGTGTTATAGAAGGTTGCGCTGCGCGAATCTTTGTCCTTTTCGGTGGTTTCAAGCCAGCGGTTAAGCACTGCCGTATCGTCATAGACTGGCGAGCCGTCAAAGCCCAACAGCGGCACCGGTAAACCACTCTGATCCATCAGCTCAGCCTGCATACCGCCGTTTTCGCGCACTTCTTTCAGGAAGCCGCCGAACTCACCGTTGTGACCCATCATCAGATGCTGGGCGAAGCCCAGTTTCGACAGATTATCAAACAGATAGCATTCATTGCCGGCTGGTTGATACAGATTGGTATGTGACGGCTGACCGCAGCTGGCGCGCAGCAGGCGAATCGCCGCCGGACCGCTGTAAGAGGTCGCCGAGTTAAAGTGCTTAAACTGAATATCAAAATGCGACCACAGCGGATGTGACATCAGCCCCGCCGCTTCGATATCGGACCACGAAAGCGAGCAGATGTTGATCACCAGCAGTTCAAACGGCTGGGCATCTTCCGGCAGCGCCGCCGGGAAGGGCGTTTTACGTTTTGCTTCCGCGTTGTAAAAGGTGTTCAGCCAGGCGTTGAGGTTGGCGGACGTCGGTGGCGCGGTTTGCGCCGGGATATCACCGACAACCGGCGCGCCTTCAGCGGTGGCGATCGTGGCCGCCGCGGTACCGCCGGTGGTCGTGACGGTGTTGGTCGGCTGACCGGCAGGCCACAGTGAAAAACTCGGCCCCGCCAGCGTCAGAACGTTTAGCCAGACCATTATGGCCACCACAAAAACGGTGACGCGAACCCACTGCGCCAAAAACAGCCACGCCACGAGCAGCACGAACACCGCGCCGATCATTTGCCAGTTAATAAAGCGGGTGACCAGATCGAGCATATAGTCAGTGCTGAACGCCGCGACCTGGGAGCCCTGGCTCATTATACTCTCTGGCCCTGGCAGCCAGGTATCGTGCCAGAACAGGGCAAAACCTATCGGAATGGCGATCCAGTGGCGAAGGCGATGCAGGCTGTAGCGCGGAATCGGCATCAGCAGGAACGCCATGAACACCAGGTTCATCAGGGCGTGGAAGTTAAGATAGCCTGCCCAGAGCAGACCAAATTTCACCAGAAAATAGAAATTCCAGCCCGAAAGTCCGCGCCAGTATTGCCAGAGAGGCGAAGGCGGCGAGGCATGTTGAGTATGTTGAGTCATTTTTTGGTCGCTCTGGGAATTACCGTGCGGCGCAATGTTCCGGCCGGTTTGACATAACGAGGTTTAGCAAATAGCAGACGGGCGGTGTTGCTGAGACGGCGCAGAGAATGACGCGCCAGATAGCCCAGTGGAAAAAAAATCAGCGCGCAGACGATGATGATTTGCAGAATATCGCTGATGGTCATCATGATGAACGCTCCATTTCATCGTCCAGTAAGCGCAGCGGCTGAGGAATTCGACGCCAGACCTTACCATCGTGTTCAGCGTTCAGTACGGGTTTGACCTCCTGGGTGAGCGGCAGCGGCTGACCCCACAGCTCCGGCGACAGCAGACGCATTTGCACCAGTTCGGCGCTGATCTGATTGTCCTCGAACCACACCATGCGGTTAGAGAACAGATCGCCGGTCGGCAGCGGAAAGATGTGATTCAGGGCGGTGTCGAGATCGTTGACCCGGCAGAACGACAAAAACAGCACCAGTCGGTTGCCGCCAATGGTCACAATATCGCCGGTACGGTGTGGGCGGCAAAGCGTTAACGCCTGTTCCACGCGAATACCTGGCACTGGACGCAGCGCCACCATCACCCCTTTGCCGTCGGCGGGGAGCAGGGTATTGCTCATCATATTATTCACCGCGTCACAGAAGACATCCCACTTCTGAAAGCCGCGCAGCTTCATCGGCTGGGTCATCGACAGCAGGGTGGTGATATCTTCCGGCACATAACGGCTGAACTGTTGGCCCTGCACGCTTTCAATCAGCGTCAGGCAGCGGGAAAGCGGGGCGTTCCACGGGATCACCATATTAGCGCCGCAGCCCAGCAGCAGACGTTCGTCGGTGGCGCGCAGGCTGGCGATATTTTCCCGCACAAGAATTTTTAGCGCGCTGCCGCGCTGGCGGCGCAGGGTGTGGATGCTGCGCGCCAGCGGTTCAATCTGACGATTTTGCTGGAGAGAAAAGACCAATGTCGCCGCCTGGGCGGTACGGGCCTCATTGAATAATGCTTCATTACTGTCGAATAATTTCCAGTGCTCCGACAGCGGCGGCGCACCTTCAAGTACGGTCACGTTACTGAGGATCCGCTTTTCGTCGCTGCGGGGCTGGATGTCGGCTTCGGCCTCTTGCGCCAGTTCCCAGCGACCCTGGCGATGGCGAATGGTCAACTGCTGGCGGGCGCTGACTCCTTTCTCGTTGCACCAGAAGGCGATATCCAGCAGGTGCTGGTCGCCCTGAAAACGCATGCTGGCAAGACCAGACAGCGAGCGATATTCCCCCATTAACAGCGAGAACTGTTTGTCATTATTATTCCCAGGGTTAAGCACCAGAACAGAACAACGATGAAGACGTGTCCATTTATTCATTTTATCCAGCCACTGACGCAATCGTTCCGCTGGAATATTTTGCCACGCATTATTTGCGCATATAAGGATGAATAAGTAATGGGTAGGATCAACTGAGCAGAGTATATCGCGGGACATAAAGTATAGTCCCTTCTCTGAATCTGGCATCGAAAATAACTGAATTTTTTCCGGACCTTGCGTTTCGTCTAATTTGAAAACTTTCCCTGGATCGCTGCCCATACTCATCGCCGCGACTTTTGCAGTCCCGGTTTGAAAAGCAATCGTTTGATTCGCCAGGCTGATAGCATCTTCACTGCGATCAGTGTTAACCCACCAGACACCGCCAGTTGGCATATGGCGAAGTTCATCCCATAATGATGAGATACCTATTGAAAATACTGGGTCCACAGCGTTCCTCGGGTCGCTATTTGTCTGCTTATCAGTTTACTAGCGAAAGCGCAGAAATAAACCTAACATTGAAATTAAAACGTATCAGATTTAGCATGTGAATCAATTTGGCTGGCAGGAAGCCTCTTTACGTCGGCCTTTCCGATTCCATGACTCGTATTCTTTGAGTGATGAAAAATCAGAAAATGCGCGGATTCTGACGCCATCAATTTTCGTTGGGAAGGGGGCTGAATGCAAACAGAAAAAATGTCTGAAGCATGGCGAGTATATTCAAAGGGATAAAAAAATATGTCTGACAACGAACCCGATACGCTGCCTGATTCAGCTTTAGGCTATACCTTTCAAAACGATTTCCTGGCCCTGAGCCAGGCTTTTTCATTGCCTGAATTCGATTACACCGATATATCCCAACGTGAACAGCTTGCCGCTGCGATTAAACGCTGGCCGCTGCTGGCTGAATTTGCGCAACAAGAATAAGGGAGTCGTGGATGGCTATTCTGGGACTTCAGGGCATCCGTGGTGGCGTAGGCACGACGTCTATCACTGCGGCGCTGGCCTGGGCATTACAACTGTTAGGTGAAAACGTCCTGGTGGTGGATGCCTGCCCCGATAATTTGCTACGCCTGTCATTTAATGTCGACTTTGTGCATCGCGACGGCTGGGCCAGAGCGCTGCTGGACGGGCGTGACTGGCGCGAAGGCGGAATGCGCTATACCTCGCAGCTCGATTTGCTGCCGTTTGGCCAGCTCACGGCGCCGGAACGTGACTACCCCGATCAATGGCAGGAACGGCTCGGCGAGATTGTCCCTGGCCTCCAGCTGCTAAAAGAGAGCGGCAGGTATTCCTGGATTTTACTCGATTTGCCCACCGGCGCCGCGCCGCTCACTCGCCAACTGGTCAACGCCTGCGATCGTACGCTGGCGGTCGTCAAAGCCGATGCCAATTGCCATATTCGCCTGCATCAGCAGGCGCTGCCCGCCGGTTCGCATATTTTGATTAACGATTTACGCATTGGCAGCCAGATGCAGGACGATCTTTACCAGGTCTGGCTCCAAAGCCAGCGTCGGCTGTTGCCGATGGTTATTCATCGCGATGAAGCCCTGGCCGAATGCATGGCGGCGAAACAGCCACTGGGAGAATACCGCAGCGATTCGCTGGCCGCCGAAGAAGTGTTGACGCTGGCGAACTGGTGTTTATTGCATTATTCAGGCCGCAAAGACGCCGCCGGGAGCGCAACATGAGTATCCTGTCCCGGTGGTTGCTTATCCCGCCGGTCAGCGCGCGCCTGAGCGAGCGCTATCAGGGCTACCGTCGTCATGGCGCGCCAGCGTTTAGCGCGGCCCTGGGCTGTTTTTGGGCCGTTCTGGCATGGGTGTTCATCCCGCTGGAGCATCCGCGCTGGCAGCGGATCCGCGCCGCGCACAAGGCGCTTTACCCGCATATCAACGCCGCTCGTCCGCGCCCGTTAGATCCCGCCCGCTACGTTATTCAAACGCTCTGGCTGATGGCGACCGCCTCGCGTCGACAAACGGCCCAACCGCGCTGGCAGACCTTTTCCCGCCTGGAAGGCGTCCGGGGCCGTTACCATCAGTGGCTGGATAAACTGCCTGAACGGGTCACGCAAAACACAACCCATCTTGATAAGCAAAAGGAACTGGGGCATCTGAGCGCTGGCGCGCGCCGTTTAATCATTGGGATTATTGTCACTTTCTCGCTGATACTGGCGCTGATCTGCGTGACGCAGCCGTTCAACCCGCTGGCGCAGTTTATCTTCCTGATGCTGCTGTGGGGCGTTGCGCTGATTGTACGGCGGATGCCGGGGCGTTTCTCGGCGCTGATGCTGATTGTGTTGTCGCTGACCGTATCATGTCGCTATATCTGGTGGCGCTACACGTCCACCCTGAACTGGGACGATCCGGTAAGCCTGGTTTGTGGACTGATCCTGCTGTTTGCCGAAACCTACGCGTGGATTGTGCTGGTGCTGGGCTACTTCCAGGTGGTCTGGCCGCTCAACCGTCAGCCGGTGCCGTTGCCCAAGGATATGTCGCAGTGGCCGTCGGTGGATATTTTCGTTCCGACCTACAACGAAGAGCTGCACGTAGTGAAAAATACCATCTACGCGTCGCTGGGCATCGACTGGCCGAAAGATAAGCTCAACATCTGGATTCTCGACGATGGCGGGCGGGAAGAGTTTCGCCAGTTTGCCCAGAATGTCGGGGTCCACTATATCGCCCGCACCACCCATGAGCACGCCAAGGCCGGGAACATCAACAATGCGCTGAAGTACGCCAAAGGCGAATTCGTGTCGATCTTCGACTGCGACCACGTGCCGACGCGCTCGTTCCTGCAAATGACCATGGGCTGGTTCCTGAAAGATAAAAAACTGGCGATGATGCAGACGCCGCACCACTTTTTCTCGCCGGACCCGTTCGAACGTAACCTTGGCCGCTTCCGCAAAACCCCCAACGAAGGCACGCTGTTCTATGGGCTGGTGCAGGACGGCAACGACATGTGGGACGCCACCTTTTTCTGCGGCTCCTGCGCGGTGATTCGCCGTAAGCCGCTGGATGAAATAGGCGGTATTGCCGTCGAAACCGTCACCGAAGATGCGCACACCTCGCTGCGTCTGCACCGTCGCGGTTACACCTCGGCTTACATGCGTATTCCGCAGGCGGCGGGGCTGGCGACCGAAAGTTTGTCCGCCCATATCGGCCAGCGTATCCGCTGGGCGCGCGGGATGGTGCAAATTTTCCGCCTCGACAACCCGCTTACCGGGAAAGGGCTGAAATTCGCCCAGCGGTTATGCTACGTCAATGCGATGTTCCACTTCCTGTCGGGGATCCCACGGCTCATCTTCCTGACCGCGCCGCTGGCGTTCTTGTTGCTGCATGCCTATATCATCTACGCGCCCGCGCTGATGATTGCGCTGTTCGTACTGCCGCATATGATTCACGCCAGCCTGACCAACTCGAAGATTCAGGGAAAATACCGCCACTCCTTCTGGAGTGAGATCTACGAAACGGTGCTGGCCTGGTACATCGCGCCGCCGACGCTGGTGGCGCTGATTAATCCGCATAAGGGCAAATTTAACGTCACCGCGAAAGGCGGGCTGGTGGAAGAAGAGTATGTCGACTGGGTGATCTCCCGTCCGTATATCTTCCTGGTGCTGCTTAACCTGGTCGGCGTGGCGGTAGGTATCTGGCGTTATTTCTACGGGCCGGAAAGTGAAATGCTCACCGTCATCGTCAGTATGGTGTGGGTATTCTATAACCTGATTATCCTCGGCGGCGCGGTGGCGGTGTCGGTGGAAAGTAAACAGGTACGCCGTTCTCACCGCGTGGAGATCTCAATGCCAGCGGCGATTGCTCGCGAAGACGGTCATTTGTTCTCGTGTACCGTGCATGACTTCTCCGACGGCGGTCTGGGGATCAAAATCAACGGTCAGGCGCAGGTACTGGAAGGGCAAAAGGTGAATTTACTGCTCAAGCGTGGACAGCAGGAGTATGTCTTTCCCACCCAGGTGGCGCGCGTATGGGGTGAACAGGTGGGGTTACAACTGATGCCGCTGACCACTAAACAGCATATCGATTTTGTGCAATGTACGTTTGCCCGTGCGGATACATGGGCGCTCTGGCAGGACAGCTATCCGGAAGACAAACCGCTGGAAAGCCTGCTCGATATTCTGAAACTGGGGTTCCGCGGCTATCGCCATCTTGCGGAATTTGCCCCAGCGTCGGTCAAAGTAATTTTCCGGTCTCTGACGTCTCTGGTTGCCTGGATTGTGTCGTTCATTCCGCGCCGTCCGGTGCAGGATGATATGGCGGTGCAACCACCGGCTCAGGTTATGGCTCAACAATGATGATAACGCGATGAAAAGAAAACTTTCCTGGATTTGTGCGATGGCAATGGGGATGAGCGCTATCCCCAGTTTCATGTCGAATGCGGCGCCAGCAATACAACCGCAGACAGCGGCTGAGCCAACCGCGGCCCCGGCCATTCCCGTTCAGGCGGACGACAATCAGCCGGTGGGCCAGGTGATGCCGGGCGTGCCGGGAGCGGATGCGCCGATCGTCGCGCAAAATGGTCCTTCGCGTGATGTGAAACTGACGTTTGCGCAAATCGCGCCGCCGCCGGGCAGTATGGTGCTGCGCGGCGTTAACCCGAACGGCAGCATTGAATTTGGCATGCGCAGTGATGAAGTGGTCACGAAGGCGATGCTGAATCTGGAATACACGCCGTCGCCATCGCTACTGCCCGTTCAGTCCCAGCTCAAGGTCTATCTGAATGATGAGCTCATGGGCGTGCTACCCGTCACCCAGGAACAGCTTGGCAAAAAGACGCTGGCGCAGATCCCCATCAACCCGCTGTTTATCACCGATTTCAACCGCGTACGGCTGGAGTTTGTCGGCCATTACCAGCAGGTATGTGAAAACCCGTCCAGCAGTACGCTGTGGCTGGATGTAGGTCGCAGCAGCGTACTCGATCTCACCTACCAGACGCTGGAAGTGAAAAACGATCTCTCGCACTTCCCGGTTCCGTTCTTTGACCCGCGCGACAACCGCGCGATGACGCTGCCGATGATCTTCGCCGGCGCGCCCGATCTTAAACTGCAGCAGGCCGCCTCTATCGTCTCGTCATGGTTTGGTTCCCGCTCAGGCTGGCGCGGGCAGCACTTCCCGGTGCTGTATAATCAACTGCCGGATCGGAATGCGATTGTGTTCGCCACTAACGACAGCCGTCCCGACTTCCTGCGCGAGCAGCCGCCGGTGAAAGCGCCGACGATCGCGATGATCGACCATCCGGAGAATCCCTACGTAAAACTTCTGGTGGTGATGGGGCGTGATGAAAACGATCTGTTGCAGGCGGCGAAAGGTATTGCGCAGGGCAACATTCTGTTCCGCGGCAGCAGTGTCGAAGTGAACGAGGTAAAACCGCTGCTGGCGCGTAAACCGTACGATGCGCCGAACTGGGTGCGGACCGATCGTCCGGTGACCTTTGGCGAGCTGAAAACCTATGAGCAGCAGTTGCAGTCCAGCGGCATCGAGCCCGCCGCCATCAACGTTTCCCTTAACCTGCCGCCGGACCTGTATCTGCTGCGCAGTACCGGTATTGATATGAACCTCAACTACCGTTACACCACGCCGCCGACTAAAGACAGTTCGCGCATGGATATCAGCCTGAATAACCAGTTCCTGCAAGCCTTTAGCCTCACCAGCAACGAAAAGAACAACCGTCTGCTGCTGCGTCTGCCGGTGCTGCAAGGGCTGCTGGATGGTAAAACCGACGTCTCGATCCCGGCGCTGAAGCTGGGGGCGGTGAACCAGTTGCGTTTTGACTTTGAGTACATGAACCCAATGCCTGGCGGTACGGTGGATAACTGTATTACCTTCCAGCCGGTGCCGAACCATGTGGTGATCGGCGACGACTCGACCATCGACTTCTCGAAGTACTATCACTTTATTGCGATGCCGGATCTGCGCGCCTTTGCGAACGCAGGTTTCCCGTTCAGCCGAATGGCCGATCTTTCTGACACCATCGCCGTGATGCCGAAAACGCCGAATGAAGCGCAGATGGAAACACTGCTGGAGGCGACGGGCACGATTGGCGCGCAAACCGGCTTCCCGGCCATCAACCTGACCATCACTCAAGACGGCAGCCAGATTCAGGGGAAAGATGCCGATATCCTGATTATTGGCACGATTCCGGACAAGTTAAAGGATGAGAAGCGTATTGACCTGCTGGTGCAGGCGGCGCAGAGCTGGGTGAAAACGCCGCTTCGCCAGAGCGCCTTCCCGGGGATCATGCCGGATGAGGCCGACCGCAAAGCGGATGCGCAGGCCACTGTCACGTCGAGCGGCCCAATGGCCGCCGTGGTGGGCTTCCAGTCGCCGTTTAACGATCAGCGCAGCGTTATCGCCCTGCTGGCGGACAGCCCGCGCGGTTATGAACTGCTGAACGAAGCGATTAACGACAGCGGCAAACGTGCGGCGATGTTTGGTTCGGTGTCCGTCATTCGCGAGTCGGGCGTCAACAGCTTGCGGGTGGGCGATGTTTATTACGTCGGACATCTGCCGTGGTTTGAACGTCTGTGGTATGCGCTGGGAAATCATCCGGTGCTGTTAGCGGTGTTGGCGGCCATCAGCGTGGTATTGCTGGCCTGGGTGTTGTGGCGCCTGCTGCGCATCATAAGCCGCCGCCGTCTTGATCCAGACCATGAGTAACGCATGATGAACGCGCTGCGTAGTGGAATCGCTGTTGTCCTGATGTTGGCCGCCCTGACCGTTCAGGCGGCCTGTCATTGGCCCGCCTGGGATCAGTTCAAAAAGGATTACATCAGCAAGGAGGGCCGGGTGATTGATCCGAGCGACGCGCGGAAAATCACCACCTCGGAAGGGCAAAGCTACGCCATGTTCTTTGCCCTCGCGGCTAACGATCGTCCGGCGTTTGATACGCTTTTGGCATGGACCGAAAACAACCTGGCGCAAGGCTCGCTGAAAGCGCATCTGCCCGCCTGGCTGTGGGGACAAAAGGATCCAGCGACCTGGGAAGTGCTGGACAGCAATTCCGCTTCTGACGGCGATATCTGGATCGCCTGGTCGCTGCTGGAAGCCGGGCGTTTATGGCAGGAGCCGCGATACACCGATATCGGTAAAGCGCTGCTGAAGCGGATTGCCACTGAAGAAGTGGTGACGGTGCCAGGGCTGGGGTCGATGTTGCTGCCGGGCAAAATCGGTTTTGCCGAAGAAACCCGCTGGCGCTTCAACCCGAGTTATCTGCCGCCGCAGCTGGCGCAGTACTTTACCCGTTTCGGCGCGCCGTGGACCACCCTGCGGGAGACGAATCAGCGGCTGCTGTTAGAAACCGCGCCGAAAGGCTTTTCGCCGGACTGGGTGCGTTACGAGAAAAACAAAGGCTGGCAGTTAAAACCAGAAAAAACGCTGGTCAGCAGCTACGACGCCATTCGCGTCTATCTGTGGGCCGGGATGATGCATGACGGCGACCCGCAGAAAGCGCGGCTGCTCACTAAATTCAAACCGATGGCTACCCTGACAACCCAAAACGGCGTTCCGCCGGAGAAAGTGGATGTCGCCAGCGGCAAGGCGCAGGGCAACGGCCCGGTAGGCTTTTCCGCTTCTTTACTGCCTTTCCTGCAAAACCGCGACGCACAAGCGGTGCAGCGACAGCGCGTTGCAGACCACTTTCCTGGCAGCGATGCCTATTACAGCTACGTGCTGACCCTCTTCGGACAAGGGTGGGATCAGCATCGTTATCGCTTCACCGCCAAAGGTGAGTTACTACCTGACTGGGACCAGGAATGCGCAAGTTCACACTAAGTTTTCTTGGGGTATCGCTCGGTATTGCGCTGATGCCCTTCGCGGAAGCCGCGCCGTCGGCGCAACAATTGTTACTCGACCAGGTTCGGCTGGGCGAGGCCACGCACCGCGAAGACCTGGTGCGTCAGTCGCTCTACCGGCTGGAGCTGATCGACCCGAATAACCCTGACGTTATCGCTGCCCGCTTCCGCTATATGCTGCGTCAGGGCGACAACGACGGCGCTCAAAAGCAGCTCGACAGGCTTGCAGAGATCGCGCCCAATTCGGCGGCGTATAAATCGTCGCGCACCACCCAACTGCTGGCGACGCCGGATGGCCGCCAGGCGCTGCAGGAAGCGCGGTTACAGGCGACGACCGGACATGCGGAAGAGGCCATCGCCGCTTACGATAAGTTATTCAAAGGCGCGCCGCCGGAAGGCGAGCTGGAGGTGGAGTACTGGAGTACGGTGGCGAAAGTGCCTGCCAGACGCGGTCAGGCGATCAACCAGCTTAAGGCGATCAACGCCCGCAGCCCCGGCAATACCGGGTTGCAGAATACCCTGGCGCAACTGCTGTTCGATAACGACCGTCCGGCTGAAGGTTTTGTCGTGCTGGAACAAATGGCGAAATCCAGCGCCGGACGCAACGCGGCGGCAACGCTCTGGTACGCCCAGATAAAAGATTTGCCGGTCAGCGACGCCAGCGTAAAAGCGTTGCAAAAGTACCTCACCGTGTTTAGTGAAGGGGACAGCGTGACGGCGGCGCGCAGTAAGCTGAACGAACAGCAACAACAGCTTGCCGATCCGACGTTCCGCGCCCGTGCGCAGGGGCTGGCGGCGGTAGAGGCCGGGCAGGGCGGCAAAGCGGTTGCCGGGTTGCAGCAGGCGGTGAAAGCGAATCAAAACGACAGCGAAGCCGTTGGCGCGCTGGGTCAGGCGTATTCACAGCGCGGCGATCGCGCCAGCGCGGTGGCGCAGTTTAAAAAAGCGCTGGCGATGGATCCGCAAAGCCCGAGCCGCGACAAATGGGAAAGCCTGCTGAAGGTGAACAGCTACTGGCTGGCGATCCAGCAGGGCGACGCCGCGCTGAAGGCGAATGATATCGACCAGGCCGAACGGTTTTATCAACAGGCAAGACGCATCGACAATAGCGATAGCTACGCGGTGCTGGGGCTGGGCGACGCGGCAATGGCACGTAAAAACTACCCGGCTGCCGAACGTTACTATCAGCAGACGCTGCGTATGGACAGCGGCAACACCAACGCCGTGCGCGGCCTGGCGAACCTCTATCGCGAGCAGTCGCCGGAGCGAGCCAGCGCTTTTATCGCCACGCTTTCCGCCAGCCAGCGCCGCAGTATTGATGACATTGAACGCGGGCTGGAAAACGATCGTCTGGCGCAACAGGCTGAAACGCTGGAGAGCCAGGGCAACTGGGCGCAGGCGGCGGAGCTGCACCGGCGTCGTCTGGCACTGGATCCGGGCAGCGTCTGGATAACCTACCGTCTGTCGCGCGATCTGTGGCAGGCCGGTCAGCGTAGCCAGGCCGACGCGCAGATGCACGCGCTGGCGCGTCAGAAACCTGGCGATCCCGAGCAGGTCTATGCTTACGGGCTGTACCTGTCCGGCGCCGATCGGGACCGCGCGGCGCTGGCGCATATCAACGCGCTGCCGCGCAGTCAGTGGAACCCAAATATTCAGGAACTGGCCGACAGGCTGCAAAGCAACCAGGTATTGGAAACCGCTAACCGTCTGCGCGAAAGCGGCAAGGAGCGTGAAGCCGAAGCGCTGCTACGTCAGCAGCCTGCTTCTACCCGTATCGACTTAACCCTCGCCGACTGGGCGCAGCAGCGCCGGGACGTTACGGCCGCGCGCGGATATTACAGCGGCGTGCTGGCGCGCGAACCGGACAACGTTGACGCGCTGCTTGGGCTGGCGGAGATCGACATCGCTCAGGGCGACAACGCGGCCGCGCGGGCGCGACTGGCGGCACTGCCGACGACCAACGGGTCTTCAATGAATATGCAACGTCGGGTGGCGCTGGCGCAGATGCAACTGGGCGATACCGTGGCGGCCAGACAGACATTCGATAGCCTGATTCCGCAGGCGAAATCGCAGCCGCCGTCGATGGAAAGCGCGATGGTGCTACGTGATGCCGCCAGGTTTCAGGCCCAGAGCGGCGAGCCGCAGCAAGCGCTGGAAACGTATAAAGATGCCATGGTCGCCTCTGGCGTCACCCCGACGCGTCCGCAGGATGACGACACTTTTACCCGTCTGACCCGCAACGATGAAACAGACGACTGGCTGAAGCGCGGCGTGCGCAGCGACGCGGCGGATCTGTATCGTCAGCAAGATTTGAACGTAACCCTCGAACACGATTACTGGGGATCGAGCGGTACCGGCGGTTATTCCGATCTGAAAGCGCACACCACCATGCTGCACGTTGATGCGCCCTGGTCCGATGGGCGTATGTTCTTCCGCACCGACCTGGTCAATATGAATGTCGGCAGCTTCGCAACCGATGCCGACGGGCGTTATGACAACAACTGGGGCACCTGTACGCTGGAAGACTGTAGCGGCAGTCGCAGCCAGTCGGACGCCGGGGCGAGCGTGGCGGTGGGCTGGGCAAACGACACCTGGCGCTGGGACATCGGCACCACGCCAATGGGCTTCAACGTGGTTGATGTGGTTGGCGGCGTCAGCTACAGCAGCGATATCGGGCCGTTAGGGTATACGCTTAACGCGCATCGTCGTCCCATTTCCAGTTCGCTGCTGGCGTTTGGCGGCCAGAAAGACGCGCAGAGCCATAACGGCGACAGCGATGCGATTAACACCGGTAAAAAATGGGGCGGCGTACGCGCCGACGGCGGCGGCATCAGCCTCAGTTACGACAAAGGGGAAGCGAATGGCGTCTGGGCTTCGCTCAGCGGCGACCAGTTAACCGGCAAAAACGTGGCGGACAACTGGCGCGTGCGCTGGATGACCGGGTACTACTACAAGGTGATTAACGAGAATAACCGCCGCGTCACTGTCGGTCTGAACAACATGATCTGGCACTACGACAAAGACCTCAGCGGCTATTCGCTCGGTCACGGTGGTTACTACAGTCCGCAGGAATATGTGTCGTTTGCGGTGCCGGTAATGTGGCGTCAGCGTACGGAAAACTGGTCCTGGGAGCTGGGCGGTTCCGTGTCGTGGTCGCATTCACGCACGAAAACGATGCCGCGTTATCCGTTGACGAACCTCATTCCGGCGGATTACCAAGAGGCGGCGCGCGATCAGACCAATGATGGCGGCAGCAGCCAGGGCTTTGGTTATACCGCCCGGGCGCTGGTGGAGCGGCGTGTCACCTCCAACTGGTTTGTCGGCACCGCTATCGATATCCAGCAGGCGAAAGATTACACCCCAAGCCATTTCCTTCTTTACGTGCGTTATTCCGCCGCAGGCTGGCAGGGCGATATGGATTTACCGCCGCAGCCGCTGGTGCCTTACGCCGACTGGTAATCGCCAGGGTCGGATGGCGCTGCGCTGGCGTGAAAGCCAGATAAGACAACGCCGCCATCCGACGACCTGAACTCAGAAAAGTCCTTTTCAGATACGGCCTCTCTTAATGCCGCTGCAATCGGGTATACTCGGGCGGCAATTTGGGATATCCGGGGGAGACAATATTGCGCGTGAGTCGCTCGTTAACAATTAAGCAGATGGCAATGGTCGCGGCCGTTGTCATGGTGTTCGTTTTTATTTTTTGCACCGTTTTGCTATTCCATCTGGTCCAGCAGAACCGCTATAACACGGCTACGCAACTGGAAAGTATCGCCCGCTCCGTTCGTGAACCCTTGTCTGCCGCCATATTAAAAGCGGATCTCCCCGGCGCGGAGGCGATTCTCGCCAGCATAAAACCGGCTGGGGTGGTTCAGCGCGCCGATGTCGTGCTGCCAAATCAGTTTCAGGCGCTGCGCATGAGCTTCATTCCTGAACGCCCGGTGCCGGTTATGGTCACCCGACTTTTTGAATTACCGGTGCAAATTTCCCTGCCCGTCTATTCGCTCGAGCGTCCGGCGAACCCACAGCCGCTGGCCTATCTGGTGCTACAGGCGGATTCGTTCCGTATGTATAAGTTCGTCATGAGCACCCTCTCCACGTTAGTGACTATTTACTTACTTTTGTCACTCATGCTGACCGTGGCGATTAGCTGGTGCGTAAACCGCCTGATTCTGCACCCGTTGCGCAAAATCGCCCGCGAGCTGAACGATATTCCGCAACAGGATCTTATCGGGCATCAGCTGGCGCTGCCGCGTCTGCACCATGACGATGAGATCGGGATGCTGGTGCGCAGTTATAACCTTAATCAACAGATGCTTAAACGCCACAGCGAAGAGTTGACGGGGAACGCGATGCGTTTTCCGGTTTCCGAGCTGCCCAACAAAGCCTTTCTGATGGGGTTGCTGGAGCAAGTGGTGGCGCGACAGCAGACCACCGCGTTGATGATCGTCACCTGCGAAACGCTGCGTGATACCGCAGGCGTGCTGAAAGAGGCGCAGCGGGAAATCCTGCTGCTCACGCTGGTGGAAAAACTGAAATCGGTGATTTCCCCGCGAATGGTGCTGGCCCAGATCAGCGGCTACGACTTTGCGATTGTCGCTCACGGCGTGAAAGAGCCGTGGCACGCCATCACGTTAGGTCAGCAAGTGCTCACTATTATTAATGAGCGGTTGCCGGTCCAGGGGATCCAGCTACGCCCGAGTTGCAGCATTGGCGTGGCGATGTTTTATGGCGACCTCAGCGCCGAGCAGCTCTACGTTCGTGCCGTTTCGGCGGCGTTTACCGCCCGTCGGAAAGGCAAAAACCAGATTCAGTTCTTCGACCCTGAACAAATGGCGCAGGCGCAAAAAAGGCTGACCGAAGAGAGCGACATTCTTACCGCGATGGAAAACCACCAGTTTGCGCTCTGGCTACAGCCGCAGGTGGCGATCGCCAGCGGCAAGGTGGTGAGCGCGGAAGCGCTATTGCGTTTGCAGCAACCGGACGGAAGCTGGGCGTTACCGGAAGGGCTGATTGAGCGCATCGAGTCCTGCGGCCTGATGGTCACCGTGGGGCGCTGGGTACTGGAGGAGTCTTGCCGTCTGCTTGCCGCCTGGCAGGAACGCGGAATGGCCATGCCGCTGTCGGTCAACCTGTCGGCGCTGCAACTGATGCACCCGACCATGGTGTCGGACATGCTTGAGCTGCTGGCCCGTTATCGCATCCAGCCGGGTACGCTGATTCTGGAAGTGACCGAAAGCCGCCGTATCGACGACCCGCACGCCGCGGTGGCGATATTACGACCATTGCGAAACGCTGGCGTGCGCATTGCGCTGGATGATTTTGGTATGGGTTACGCGGGGTTGCGTCAGCTCCAGCACATGAAGTCGCTGCCGGTAGACGTACTGAAAATCGACAAAATGTTTGTCGACGGTCTGCCGGAAGATAACAGCATGATCACGGCGATTATTCAGCTGGCGCGTAGCCTGAATCTGCAAACGATCGCCGAGGGCGTTGAGAACGAGGCGCAGCGCGACTGGCTGGCGCAAGCCGGTGTGGATATCGCTCAGGGTTATCTTTTTGCCCATGCCGTGACGGCTGAAACCTTCCAGGAACAGTATCTCACGCACAAGTGACGTAATTACAAAACTTTAAAAAGTCCCGGCTTATGCGAGCCAGTTCAAAGTTTTTAACATTTTTGTTTCAATTATGATCCAGGTGCATTTCTGTCGTGTTGTCCGGGTGTTATTTTAAGGCCGCAGGTTAATCATAACCTTACAAGACCTGTGGTTTTTACTTCAAGGACACCCTATGAAAACCTCTCTGTTCAAAAGCCTTTATTTTCAGGTCCTGACAGCAATTGCCATTGGTATTCTCCTTGGCCATTACTACCCTGAATTAGGCGCACAAATGAAGCCGCTTGGCGACGCGTTCGTCAAGCTGATAAAGATGATCATCGCTCCTGTCATCTTCTGTACTGTCGTGACCGGCATTGCAGGCATGGAAAGCATGAAGGCCGTTGGCCGCACCGGTGCGGTAGCGCTGCTTTACTTTGAGATCGTCAGTACGATTGCGCTGATCATTGGTCTGATTATCGTTAACGTCGTGCAGCCAGGGGCCGGGATGAACGTTGATCCCGCGACTCTCGATGCGCAGGCGGTGGCGGTTTACGCCGAGCAGGCGAAAGATCAGGGCATTGTCGCCTTCCTGATGGATGTGATTCCGGGCAGCGTCATTGGCGCGTTTGCCAGTGGTAACATCCTGCAGGTGCTGCTGTTTGCGGTGCTGTTTGGCTTTGCCCTGCATCGCCTGGGCAGCAAAGGCCAGCTGATTTTCAACGTCATTGAAAGTTTCTCGCAGGTCATTTTCGGCATTATCAATATGATCATGCGCCTGGCGCCTATCGGCGCGTTCGGCGCAATGGCCTTCACCATCGGTAAATATGGCGTCGGGACGCTGGTGCAACTGGGGCAGCTTATTATCTGCTTCTACATCACCTGTATCCTGTTTGTGGTGCTGGTACTGGGTTCTATCGCGCGGGCGACGGGCTTCAGCATTTTCAAGTTTATCCGCTATATCCGCGAAGAGCTGCTGATCGTGCTGGGTACCTCCTCTTCTGAGTCCGCGCTGCCGCGTATGCTCGATAAGATGGAGAAGCTGGGCTGCCGCAAGTCGGTGGTTGGGCTGGTTATCCCCACCGGGTATTCCTTCAACCTTGACGGGACGTCGATATACCTGACGATGGCGGCGGTGTTTATCGCCCAGGCGACCAACAGCCATATGGATATCTTCCATCAGATCACGTTGCTGGTCGTGCTGCTGCTCTCCTCTAAAGGCGCGGCGGGGGTAACCGGAAGCGGCTTCATCGTGCTGGCGGCGACCATCTCTGCGGTAGGCCATCTGCCGGTGGCGGGCCTGGCGCTTATCCTCGGTATCGACCGCTTTATGTCGGAAGCCCGTGCGCTGACTAACCTGGTTGGCAATGGCGTGGCGACGGTCGTGGTGGCGAAATGGGTGAAAGAGTTGGATTCCCAAAAGCTCGACGATGTCCTGAATAATCGTGCGCCGGACGGCAAAACGAACGAAATATCCTCATAATCTCACGACTTATGACCGCAGTCCCTTGTGGGGCTGCGGGCTCCTGCGCATAATTGACCCCTGCACCTTAATCCTTCAACATGAAGGCATTGGGTTTATTTCACTTCTGCCGTGACATTTCCATGTTCTTGCGGTCTAACACGAAGTGTTTTTACGTCATATTCAGACTGGCCTTCGCAGGGCTGTCTTTTTATTACCAGGATTGTTGATCAGGGGTTCACATGCAGGGCACAAAAATTCGACTTATAGCGGGCGGTTTGCTGATGATGGCCACTGCCGGCTATGTGCAGGCAGATGCGCTCCAGCCTGACCCGGCATGGCAACAGGGGACGCTGGCGAATGGATTACAGTGGCAAGTGTTAGCCACCCCGCAGCGCCCCAGCGACCGCATTGAGGTCCGCCTGCTGGTAAATACCGGTTCGCTCACCGAAAGTACGCAACAGAGCGGTTTCAGTCATATTATTCCTCGTATTGCGTTAACCCAGAGCGGCGGACTGGACGCCACCCAGGCGCGTTCGCTTTGGCAACAGGGTTTCGACCCCAAGCGTCCGATGCCGCCCGTTACCGTCTCCTATGACTCCACGCAATACAATCTCAGCCTGCCCAACAACCGTAACGATCTGCTGAAAGAGTCGCTGACCTATCTGGCGAATACGATGGGCAAACTGGCGATCACCCCGGAAACGGTGAACCATGCGATCAATAGCGAAGATATGGTCACTACGCTGCCGGTCGATACCAAAGAGGGCTGGTGGCGCTACCGGCTGAAAGGCTCCGCGCTGCTGGGCCACGATCCCGCTGAACCGCTGAAGAAGCCGATCGATGCGGCGAAAATTCACGATTTTTACCAGAAATGGTATACGCCGGACGCGATGACGCTGATTATTGTCGGTAACGTCGACGCGCGGACGGTAGCTGAGCAAATCAACAAAACGTTTGGCGAACTGAAGGGCAAACGCGAAACGCCTGCGCCAGTGCCGACGCTGTCGCCGCTGCGCGCTGAGGCGGTGAGCATCATGACCGACGCCGTGCGCCAGGATCGTTTGTCAGTCATGTGGGATACGCCGTGGCAGCCGATTCGCGAGTCATCCGCGCTGCTGCGCTACTGGCGCGCGGATCTGGCGCGTGAGGCGCTGTTCTGGCACGTACAGCAGGCGCTGAGTAAGAACAATGCTAAAGATATCGGCCTCGGCTTTGACTGCCGCGTGCTGTTTCTGCGCGCTCAGTGCGCCATCAATATTGAATCGCCGAACGATAAGCTCAACGCCAATTTAGGCACCGTGGCGCGTGAACTGGCGAAAGTGCGCGATAACGGTTTGCCGGAAGACGAGTTCAACGCGCTGGTGGCGCAGAAGAATCTGGAGCTACAAAAGCTTTTTGCCACCTATGCCCGCACCGATACTGACATTTTAATCAGCCAGCGCTTGCGTTCTCTGCAAAATCAGGTGGTGGATATCGCGCCGGAGCAGTATCAGCGTCTGCGTCAGGACTTTCTTAATGGTCTGACCGTGGAGATGATGAACCAAAGCCTGCGTCAGCAACTGTCCCAGGAGATGGCTTTGATTCTGCTGCAGCCGAAGGGAGAACCGGAATTTAACATGAAGGAACTGCAGGCCACGTGGGATCAGATTATGGCCCCGGTGAGCGCGGCGGCGGCGACGGTTGAAACGGATGATGCGCATCCGGAAGTCACGGATATTCCGGCCGCGCAGTAACCTGCAATTCTGTTGGCCCGGTAAGCGTAATGCTACCGGGCAACGGTGAATGGCTTACTGTGGCATTGCGTCGAGCGGGATAATTGCCCCGCGATGCTGTATTACCGTGCTGGCGGTCAGGTGTCCGCGCTTCGCAGCCGCTACGGTATCGCCACCGGTCAGGCGAATGGCCAGATATCCTGCGCTGAACGAGTCCCCTGCGGCGGTGGTATCAATGACGTTCTCTTTCGGCAGTTTTACCGCCGGGACGTCAATCAGATCTTGTCCCGCAACAGACACCAGGCAGGAATCCGCCCCGCGTTTCACCACCACTTCCTCTACGCCCGCGGCGTGCGTCCGCGCAATCACCTCTTCTACGGGTTTGACGCCCCACAGCGCGTCTTCGTCATCCAGCGTCAGGAAGGCGATATTGGTGCAGTCGAGCATCTGCTGATACACCTGCTGCGTTTCTTCTTTGCTTGCCCACAGACGCGGACGATAGTTGTTGTCGAAAATGACTTTGCCGCCGTTAGCGCGGCACTCGCGCAGCAGGGACAACAGCTTTTCACGGCTGCCCGGGCTGAGGATCGCCAGGCTAATGCCGCTCAGGTAGAGATAATCAAACGTCGCCAGTTCTTCACAGATCGTCGCAGACTGCTCGCTCTCGAGCCAGAATTTCGCCGCGGCCTCGTTGCGCCAGTAGTAAAACGTGCGTTCGCCGCTGCTGTCGGTCTCAATGTAGTACAGCCCCGGCAGACGGTTTTCCATACGCTGGGTCAGCGAGGTATCGACGTTTTCACCGTGCCATGCGTCCAGCATCTGCTGGCTGAAACTGTCCGTGCCCAGCGCCGTGACGTAGTGAACGGAAAGCGCCGCAGCGTCAACCTGGCGGGCAATATAAACGGAAGTATTCAACGTATCGCCACCGAAGCCGCGCTGAACGTCAGCGCCTTTCTGTGACAGTTCGATCATGCATTCGCCAATCACGGCAATCTTTTTGGACATAGTCGTGAACCTACCTGGAAAAATTAACGTTAGTGTGCGCTGTGGCTGTTTGGTGGTCAATCATATTAAAACAACGTTCCATTATTTTTTTGAGCCAGTCCGTATTCTGCGTTGTTTTTTCCTGACTGTTGTCGTTTTTGCGTGTGACGCAGCATAAAGTTCTTCGCGCGAAGGCCGATAACCCTTGACGAGTCCGGGCAGCCACACACTTAATCACGGGACATCGGCGATGATAAACCAGATTATCCAGCAGCTAAGCACGTCCGCAGCGAGCCCTGAATGCTTGCAGGAGCGTCGCTACTGGCTGCAGTGTGAGCGCGCTTACACTTTTCAGCCTATCTATCAGACCAACGGGCGTCTGTTGGCGGTGGAGCTTCTGACGGTGGTCACGCATCCGGATAATCCCGCGCAACGCATTGCGCCCGACCGCTATTTTGCCGAAGTGGCGGTACGCCAGCGTATTGAGGTGATAAAAGAGCAGCTCTGCCTACTTGAACAAAAGGCAGACTTTTTCCAGCGTCACGCGCTTCTGGCGTCCGTCAACGTTGATGGCCCGACCTTAATCGCTCTGCGCGAGTATCCGCAGATCCTGCAGAATATCGAGCGTATGCCCTGGCTGCGCTTTGAGCTGGTGGAACACATCCGTCTGCCGAAAGAGGCCTCGTTTGCCTCGATGTGCGAGGCAGGACCGCTGTGGCTGGATGACTTCGGCACCGGGATGGCTAACTTTTCCGCCCTCAGCGAAGTGCGCTACGATTTTATTAAGATAGCCCGCGAGCTGTTTGTGTTGCTTCGTCAGACGTCAGAAGGGCGTAACCTCTTCACCCAACTGCTACAGCTGATGAACCGCTACTGCCGTGGCGTTATCGTAGAAGGTGTCGAGACGCAGGAAGAGTGGCGAGACGTACAGCGCTCGCCCGCGTATGCCGCTCAGGGCTATTTCCTCTCTCGTCCGCGACCTTTTGCCTGTCTGGATGAGGTGAATTTGTCGCATTAAATCAGGCTGTTTCCGGTAAATCCGCCTGGCTGGACTATCTTTAGGACAGGCAAGGGAAGAAGTGAGGAAGCAGAACATGACCAGAGCAGGCAAAATTACCGCCGCTGTAACAGGGACTTTCTTGTTGTTGATCGTCGTGCTCATTGTCCTGATCGCGACATTTGACTGGAACCGACTCAAACCGACCATCAACCAGAAAGTCTCTGCGGAACTGAACCGTCCATTCGCCATTCGCGGCGATTTAGGCGTGGTGTGGGAGCGTCAGAAACAGGAAACCGGCTGGCGAAGCTGGGTGCCGTGGCCGCACATCCACGCCGAGGATATTATCCTTGGCAACCCGCCGGATATCCCCGAAGTGACGATGGTGCATCTGCCTCGTGTTGAAGCGACGATTGCCCCGCTGGCATTGCTCACGAAAACCGTGTGGCTGCCGTGGATCAAGCTGGTGAAGCCCGACGCGCGGCTGATTCGTCTGACGGAGAAAAACAATAACTGGACGTTTGATCTCGCCGGGGATGAACAAAAAGATCCCAATGCGAAGCCGTCTTCCTGGTCTTTCCGCCTCGACAACATCCTTTTCGATCAGGGGCGGATCGCCATTGATGACAACGTCAGCAAGGCGGATATTGAGATCCTTGTCGATCCGCTGGGTAAGCCGCTGCCGTTTAGCGAAGTGACGGGAAGCAAAGGTAAAAATGAAAACGCCAACGTTGAGGATTACGTTTTCGGCCTGAAGGCGAAAGGGCGTTATAACGGCGAACCGCTCAGCGGGACGGGGAAAATTGGCGGTATGTTGGCGCTGCGTAGCGCTGATGCGCCATTCCCGGTGCAGGCTGATTTTCGTTCCGGAAATACCCGCGTGGCGTTTGTCGGAGTGGTGAACGACCCGATGAAAATGGGCGGCGTCGATTTACAGCTTACGTTTTCCGGCGATTCGCTGGCGGAACTGTACGACCTGACCGGCGTCCTCTTGCCGGATACGCCGCCGTTTGAAACCGATGGCCGGCTGGTGGCGAAAATCGACAGCGAAAAATCCTCGGTCTATGACTACCGCGGCTTCAACGGACAGATTGGCGACAGCGACATTCACGGCTCGCTCACCTATACCACCGGTAAACCGCGTCCGAAGCTGGAAGGAGATCTGGAGTCTCGCCAACTGCGTCTGGCGGATTTAGGCCCGCTGATTGGCGTCGATTCCGGCAAAGGAGCCGAACAGACCCGGCGTTCAGAACAGAAAAAGGGTGAAAAAAGCGTCCAGCCTGCGGACAAAGTGCTGCCCTATGACCGTTTTGAAACCGATAAGTGGGACGTCATGGACGCCGACGTGCGCTTCAAAGGACGGCGCATTGAGCACGGTAGCAGCCTGCCGATTAGCGATCTCTCTACCCATATCATCCTGAAAAACGCCGATCTGCGTCTGCAGCCGCTGAAGTTTGGCCTGGCAGGCGGCAGCATCAACGCCAACATCCATCTGGAAGGTGATAAAAAGCCTATGCACGGACGGGCGGATATTCAGGCGCGCCGTCTGAAACTGAAAGAGCTGATGCCGGATGTTGAACTGATGCAGAAGACGCTGGGGGAGATGAACGGTGACGCCGAGTTTCGCGGCACCGGGAACTCCGTAGCGGCGCTGCTTGGCAACAGCAATGGCAACCTGAAACTGCTGATGAACGACGGTTTAATCAGCCGCAACCTGATGGAGATCGTCGGGCTGAACGTCGGTAACTACATTGTCGGGCAGATTTTTGGCGACGATGAGGTGCGGGTGAACTGCGCGGCAGCCAATCTGGATATCGTTAACGGCGTGGCGCGCCCGCAGATTTTCGCTTTTGATACCGAGAATGCGCTGATCAACATTACCGGAACGGCGAGCTTCGCGTCTGAGCAACTCGATTTAACCATTGATCCGGAAAGTAAAGGGATCCGCATTATTACTCTGCGCTCGCCGCTGTACGTGCGCGGCACCTTCAAAAATCCGCAGGCCGGGGTGAAGGCGGGGCCGCTGATCGCGCGTGGGGCCGTCGCCGCTGCGCTGGCGACTTTGGTCACCCCAGCCGCTGCGCTGTTAGCGCTGATTTCGCCCTCTGAAGGCGAGGCGAATCAATGCCGAACGATTTTGACCCAGATGAAGAAATAATGTCCTTCGCCGCGTTGCCCGGCGGCGCTATGCTTGCCGGGCTGTCGGGAAGGCACACAGGAGGGTGACCGGATAAGGCGATGCCGGCATCCGGCCAATGACTCACAGCGACTGATGACGCGTCTCGTGTGTTAACAGCAGCGCAATCAGCGTCAGCGCGGCCATTGATGCCAGATAAAGACCCACGGCGGCCAGCCCATAGTTTGACTGCAACCATGCGGCGATATACGGCGCCACCGACGCGCCAAGAATCGACGACACGTTATAGGAGAACGACGCGCCGGTGTAGCGTACTTCCGTGGGGAACAGCTCTGGCAGCAGCGCACCCATCGGGCCAAAGGTCAGCCCCATCAGGCTCAGCCCCAACAGCAGAAAAGCAAACACCAGCACCGGGTTTCCGGAACCGAGCAACGGTTTAAACGCGAACAGGGCAAAAAGGATGATCAGGCTGGTAATAATCACCATGCTCTTACGACGACCAAACGCATCCGCGAGCAGACCTGCAACGGGGACCATTACGCCGAAACCAATGACCGCCATCATCAGCATCCACAGCACCTCATTACGCGGCATGCCCAGCCCAACGGGAGCGGCTGCGGTACTGTAGGTCATTGAATAAACAGTCATAATATAAAACAGCGTGTAGGTCGCCAGCATGATAAAGGTGCCGAGGATTGTCACGCGCACATGTTTAGTCAACAGCGTGCCGAGCGGGATCTTGACCTGTTTTTTCGCTGCGGCGACTTTGGCGAAGACCGGTGTTTCATGCAGCGACACGCGAACGTACAGGCCGATGATCACCAGCACTGCCGAGAAGATAAACGGCACGCGCCAGCCCCAGGTCATAAACTGCTCGTCGGTCAGCAGCCAGGAGAGCAGCAGGAAAGTGCCGTTGGCAAAGAAGAAGCCAATCGGCGCGCCCAACTGCGGAAACGAACCGTACAACGCGCGCTTGCGCGGCGGCGCGTTTTCGGTGGCCAGCAGCGCTGCGCCGCCCCATTCGCCGCCGAGTCCCAGACCCTGACCAAAACGCGCCAGCGCCAGCAGCAGCGGCGCGAAGATACCAATGGTGGCATAGCCTGGCAGCAGGCCGATGATAACCGTTGAAATCCCCATGGTTAGCAGCGACGCCACCAGCGTCACTTTACGCCCCACCCGATCGCCAAAGTGACCAAACAGCGCGGAGCCGATGGGACGCGCGACAAAGGCGATGGCGAAGGTGGCGAGCGACTGCAGCGTGGCGGCTGTCGGGTCGCCCTGCGGGAAGAAGATATGTGGGAATACAATCACCGCGGCGGTGGCGTAAATGTAGAAGTCGAAGAACTCAATGGCGGTGCCAATGAGTGAGGCGACGACGACTTTATTACGCGAGTTGACCGGCGTGTGTTCCTGTTCATTGTCGAGTGTGGTGGCTGTTGCTTGCATACAATTTTCTTATTTTTTGGCGAACGAAAGGCCATATTACGCACAGCAAAAGCGACATTTCAATCTGTAACAACGTAGTGGAATGGCTAAAAAATGGGCAAAAAGCGGATAATTTTTACGCCTGAGATTTCACGTCCATGAAATGCTTCACATAATTGTAAACTTAGTGGATAAAACTGGTTTTCGGTTAAATAAAAGTTACGGACTGGATTTATATGCTGAATCAATGAGTGCTGGCGGAAGTCCATGCCTGGCCGGTCTTAGCTGGCCGGATGAGCGAGTCGCTATCCGGCACGTCGATACCGCCTCTAGCGGTGGCTTTTGCCCGGCATACGCGGGTCGTCTTTGTATTCGGCGGTGGCGATCCACGCGGCGCAAAACAGCGTCAGGCGGGCGAAAAAGTAAAAGAACGCCATCAGCCCCAGCACCGAGCCAAATGCGGCGCCGGACGGCGATTTCACCAGCGCGGGCAGGGTATAGGTCATGATGATTTTGATCACCTCAAAGCCAATCGCCGCAATAAACGTTCCGCGAATTAGCGCTTTTTTGCGCGGACGATGGCGCGGCAGACGCCAGAAAATCCAGAAGAACAACAGGTAGTTGGCGAAGATAGAGATCGTCAGGCCAATCAGACGCCAGGCCGGTTTCAGCCATTCAATGTTGTCCAGATACAGCGCCGAAATAATCATTTGTTGCGCCGAACCCGCAACCGAAGTTATCGACAACGTAATAATCAGCGCGACCAACAGCCCGATCAGCGAGATAAAATCGCGCAGGTACTTTATCCAGATTTTTTCCTGATCCTGCGGCGTGCGTTCCCACACGTCACGCGACTGCGCGCGTATCGCCTCACGCAGGTTACCCATCCAGTTCACCCCCGAATAGAGCGCCACCGCCAGACCCACCAGGCCAACGGTGGTACGCTGCTGCACCGCGGTATTGATGGTGCTTTTCAGCGTGGCGGCCAGCGTCGGGTCGCTGACGTTCATCAGAATCTTATTAAAGATATCCTGCAACAGCGTGGGATGAGAGACGAGGATAAAACCGGCGGCGGCAAACGACACCATCAGAAGCGGAATCATCGACAGAAACGAGAAGTAGGTGATGGCCGCGCCAAACTGATTGCCCAGGCGGTCGTTAAAGCGCTCAGTCGCGCGGATCAGATGCGCAATCATCGGAATGCGCTGAATCTGTTCCACCGTGGTGGTCAACTTTTTCAGCGTCGGGTTGCTGCTTTCCTGCTTCGGGGTCTCAATGGCTTCAGTCGTGTCGACCTTTGGGATCGGCTGGTGTTCAAGTTCCTGAGTGGGGCGTTTTACGTCGTTATCCTGCGTCATCAGGTCGGTCGTCCTTCTTTTGTTCATGTCTGCACAGAGTATAGCTTCTCAGTCCACGTAGTCCCGCATAACGCCGGATAACCATTCCATAAACAAATGGACCCGCCGCGAAAGATTCCGCCGATGGGGATAAAGTAGCGACACCGGCATCGGCGCGGCGCGGTACTGGGGCAGGATTTCGATCAGGCTGCCGCTGCGTAATGCCTCCCGCACGCCGACCCGCGGCACCTGTATGATGCCCAGACCCGCCAGACAGGCGGCGTGATAGGTTTCGGTGCTGTTTACCGTCAGCGTGCCGCCGGTTTTTATCCAGTGTGTGCCGCCGGCGCTGGCGATCTCAAAGCCGGGCGGGCGCGTCCCGAGATTCAGCGAATAATGCACCACGGCATGTGAGGCGAGATCGTCGGCGCTTTCCGGGTAACCAAAACGCTCCAGATACTGCGGACTGGCGCAGTTGATCACCGTCAGCTTACCGAGAGGACGGGCGATCAAACCGGAATCCTTAAGCGTGCCGACGCGCACCACGCAGTCAAACCCCTCGCGGACCAGATCCACCAGCCGATCGCTGCTGCTCAGCTCCAGCTCAATGCCGGGATACTGCTGTAAAAAGGCGGGCAGGCGCGGGATCACCAGATTCCTGGCGACGCCTACCGGCATATCGATCCGCAGCTTGCCGCTGATGCTGGTCGGGTCGTGTTGAAACAACCCGTCCAGCTCATCGAGGTTACTCAGCACATCTTTTGCTCGCTCGTAGTAGACCATGCCGTCCTGGGTCAGTTGAACCCGACGCGTGGTGCGGTGCAGCAACTGGGTGCCGAGATGGTTTTCCAGTGCCTGGATCTGGCGCGATACGCTACCTTTAGGTAGGCCCAGGGTATCGGCGGCACGCGAAAAGCTTTCCAGCTCCGCGACGCGAAGGAATAACTGCATTGCATGAATTTTATCCATTCGATTGACCTATTGTTGTTCTGGATGAAACAGTCATGCGCAATTCGCGACATTTATTGTTTTTCTATCACCTAATAAGCTTTGTCTCAATCTTCACAAGCGTAGAAATGAGGTTTCTTATGACGCAACGTATCGCATTGGTGACTGGCGCAAGCCGTGGACTGGGTAAAAACGCCGCGCTTAAGCTGGCGGACAAAGGAACGGATATCCTCATTACCTACAACAGCCAGCAGCAGGCGGCGCTGGATGTTGTCGCCGAAATTGAAGGAAAAGGCAGAAAAGCGGCGGCAATTCAGCTAAACGTCGCCGATACATCCAGCTTTTCCGACTTTGCGCAAACGGTAAAAGAACAGCTTCAACAACACTGGCATCGCGAGACATTTGATTATTTAGTGAACAATGCCGGTATTGGCGTGTATGCGCCTTATGTCGACACGACCGAAGCGATGTTTGACGAACTGATGCGCATTCATTTTAAAGGCCCCTTTTTCCTGACTCAGCATCTGTTGCCGCTGCTGAAAAATGGCGGACGCATTCTCAATGTGTCAACCGGGCTGGCGCGTTTTGCCCTGCCGGGTTACGCGGCCTACGCTGCGATGAAAGGGGCAATGGAAGTCCTGACGCGCTATCAGGCGAAAGAACTTGGCGAACGGGGCATTTCCGTTAATGTTATCGCGCCCGGCGCAATTGAAACGGATTTCGGCGGCGGTCGTGTGCGGGACAATCAGGCGCTGAACGCGTGGATCGCGTCGCAAACGACGCTTGGCCGCGCAGGGCTACCCGATGACATCGGTGACGCTATTGCCGCGTTGCTCAGTGACGATCTGGCCTGGATGACCGCACAGCGTATTGAGGTGTCAGGCGGTATGTTTTTATAACCGCGGTTCAGCGGGCGAAAGTCCGCTGAATTAACCTAAAATGCGAATTTTTATTATGTTACATATTGCGGGTTTTCACGTATTTCCCTTTCTGCGCGCTTTCGATATTATTTTGATAAATAATATTATAAATCATTACCTCACCACGAATTTATAAGGATATCCTTAATTTGGCGTCGGTATTTTCGTCAAATGTGTAATTTATGGGGCTGAGCTGTAACTATTCGTCTTTTTTTCTTCTCTCCGTGCGTGATATCGGTAGAATGGCCCCCGCCAAAAGGCGAATTCTTATTTTACCCCCCGGGTAATACCCTTTCACTCCTTAATGCGATTTTGGAAAACGGTGGAGAGAGAGTAATGAACATCATCATGTTTGACAGGCAGTCAATATTTATTCATGGAATGAAAATCAGTTTAGAACAGCGAATTCCAGGAGTAAGTATTCAGGGCGTCAGTCAGGCGGATGAACTCTGGCAAACGCTGGAAAACACCCCGGACGCCCTGCTGATGCTGGACGGCGACCTTGACGGCGAGTTTTGCCGCTGGTTATTACAGACTCTGGTCCAGCGGTTTCCGCAGGTGAGGACCTTGATTTCGGTGACAGACTGCAGCAAAAAGTGGCTTCAGGAAATGGTGCAATATAACGTGCTGGCGATTGTGCCGCGTGATTCTGTCGCCGAAAAATTCGCCCTTGCCTTAAATAGCGTCGCGATGGGAATGTTATTTTTACCCAGTGAACTGTTAACAACTCCATCACCTGAATATCGCGATATAAACGCATTAAGTAGCCGACAGCGAGAAATTTTAACAATGCTTGCAGCGGGCGAATCAAATAAAGAAATTGGCCGCGCGTTAAATATCAGTACCGGAACGGTTAAAGCGCATCTTGAAACGCTTTATCGCCGCCTCGACGTGAAAAACCGTACGCAGGCGGCCATGCTGTTGTTTCAGCCATAAGGCTATCGCTTTTTATTTCGTGGCCAGAGTTGTGCTGGTCGCGAAATAGTCCCGCTTCAGTAGACCGAACAGCCAGTCATTTTGCCAGCGCTGTTCGAGCCAGTAGCTTTCCCGCAGCGTGCCTTCCAGTACAAATCCTGTTTTTTCCAGCAAGCGCCGCGAGGCCTGGTTTCCTTCTGTGACGCAGGCTGTCAGGCGGCGTAAGCCGCCCGTTGTGAAGGCGTAGTCGCAGACTGCGCGCAGGGACTCCATGCCATACCCTTTCCCCTGCGCCTCCGCTGCCAGCAGGAACCCCACTTCCGCGCTTCCTTCATCATGCTGAATATACCCCGTCACGCCCAGCGGCGTCTGCGTCGCCGTGTCGCACACCACCAGGCACAGCCAGTGCGCTGCGCCAGGCTGCCATGCCGGCAGGCGGGCGTCAAAGGCGTCACGGATCTGTTTTTCGCTGCGCGCGTCAGCAACGTAACGCATCACCGACGGGTGTCGCTGGAGCGCGAGAAAAAAGGGCCAGTCGTGGGAGACGATGGGGCGGCAGGTCAGGCGGTCGGTCGTTAACACGGGCACGGGGCACACTCCTGAAAATTTCTCGATGTTCACACAGCGGTCACTGTATTAATGATTAAACGTGTTATATCTATAAAAAGTAATAATTAAAACAATGCACTAAAGCAAAATTTATTTCCCGGTGGGGTGGACTTTCTGGTGAAGGAAGGAAATGACGATTAGCGTTTTACAGACCACACGCACGACGTTTGAACACTGCCTGGGAATCATCCGCCAGGCTTCCGTTGAAATCCTGCTGTTGTTGGGGGTACATGCTTCTGAAGGCAAAGATCCGCGCTGGTTTCTTGAACAACTGGATCAGGCCCGACTGAATCTGGGGGGCTGGAGCGCGGTCGCCCGGCGGCTGCATCTTAACGATGCGCAACTGAGCCAGTTGACGCTGCAACTTCGCCACCTTCAGCAGTGCGTGCCGCAATACGACAGTGGACAAGAGGTCAACGAGAATCAGCTTATTGCCGCCCTGCGGGTAGTGAATGCCCTTGAACGACTGCGCCAGCATCAGCCGTTGCTGAACTACAAGACAGACATAGAGCAAACCGATGCAAGCCAGCAGATGCGCGCCGAGCGCCAGCTGCGCGCGATTGAACTGACGTTAATCGCCCTGATTGCGCAAATGTGGCCGGACAAGAGTCAGCTCAACAACTATCTCAGACAGAGCTTCGGCGCCGATAAGCTCAGACGCTGGATTAAGCAGGGTGAAAAGCAGGATCCGCTGAGCGGAATGCGCTTTAGCGAACTGGCGCTAATGGTGGTCGATAAGAAAACCTTTAGCCGCCATTATGCCGGGATCTTTAACGATGCATCCGTGTTGACGCTGTTTGTAGAACCGCGCCTCACACTACGCGTGTTTCTTGATGACTGCCGGCAGGCGCGTAACAGCGTACTGGCCGGCGTTCCCTTATCATCGGCGCAACTGACGCTACTGGCCTGCCAGTTTCAGCATATTGTCCGCCCTGTACAGCGGGCTTACGAACAGGGACGAGAGCAGGTAAACCCGACGGCGTTCATGATCGTGGAAGAAGGAAAACTGGCGCAATACTGGGACGATGCGCGGCATAAAGACCATCAGGCAGGCGGTGACGCGCAGGAGATCGGCGAATCCATTGATCCACCGCGCAAGCGACCGCAGCGCACGGCGGAAGAACGCGAGCAGCTGATTTCCGGCGTGCTGTGGGGCGCCGTCGGCGTGATGGTTTTCGCCATGCTCGGCGGCGGCGCGTGGCTGGTCAGCTCCCAGCCGCCAGCGCCAGCCCCAAGCGTGGCTATCGTGCAGAGCGAACCCAAGCGTGAAATGCCCTCTGCACGGGAGACGGTCAGCCAGATGGGCATCACCTGGGATGCGTTTTCACTTCGGGCGGCCATCGATCGTAACGATGTGCGGGTCACCAGCCTTTTTTTACAAGGCGGAATGAACTGGCAGATTGCCTGGACGGAGACGGCGTTTGCCCGCGGACACGACGACGTTTTACAGCTGCTGCTGCGCTATCCCTCCCAGATGGACGAAAACAAGCCCTGTCGACGGTTCATCAACACGCTGGGTCACGCCATGTCAGGCGGCGCGACGATGACCAGTGAACACAAAGCCTACCTGCAACGATTTTGCACCGTGCCTGCGGTGGTGAAGCGCCAGCAGTATGATATGGAGCAGGCGGAACGGCGCTTGCGCGCCGACCCCAGCGCGGGTAATAAAAAGTGGCACAGGATCCAACGCGCCATTTATGACGCCATCAGGTAATGCGGTAGGCCGGAGAAGGCGCTTCGCGCCGCCATCCGGCACTCGCTTTAAGGTTCGCCGTACAAGCCAATCAGCCGACGCACCACGCCGTTCGTCCAGCCGAAGCCGTCCTGCAACGGATATTCACCACCGCCCCCTTCACGCGGGGTGCCGCCAGCGATGTGATACTTCTCGATCAGCTTGTGGTGCTGTTGATAAAAAAGATTCACCGTTTGCAACCAGCTATGCGCTATCTCATCGCCAAGCGCGTCGTCGCCGTACATTTTGAAGCCCTGAATCGCCATCCACTGGAGCGGCGCCCAACCGTTGGGTTTATCCCACTGCTCGCCGGTTTCATACTCGGTGGCGAGGATCCCGCCAGGCGTCAGCAGGCGGTTACGTACCGCGTCGCCGAGGCGATCGGCCTGTTCGTGCGTCGCCATGCCGACATACAGCGGCACGATGCTGGCGGCGGAGAACAGCGCCATCTCTCCGCGTCGCCAGTCATAGTCGCGATAGCAGCCGTTTTCTTCATCCCACAGATAGCGGTTTACTGCCGCCCGTCGGTCGCTGGCCTTCTGGCGAAATTCCGCTTCCACCTCGCGTTCTCCTTTCAGCGCCGAAATATTGGCGATAGCGCTTTCCAGCTTAAACAGGAAGGCGTTGAGATCGATCGGGATAAACTGCGTTGTGCGAATGCTCGCCAGACGCGTGGCGTCGCGCAGCCAGCGGGAAGAGTAGTCCCAGCCGGAGGCCGCGCCCGCACGCAGGTCGCGATAGACCTCATTTGGCGGACGCCCGGAGTGCTTGGCGGTTTCCACATCTTCCAGCCACGACTCGTCGCGCGGCGTGTCACGATCGTCCCAGTAACGGTTGAGCAGCGAGCCGTCCGGCATGCGAACCACGTGACGATAGGCCTGGTTAAGCACCAGCGACTCCGCCCCGTCCATCCAGAAGGCGTACTCCATTTTCAAATGATCGAGATAACGTCGCGCGCCGCGTACGCCATCCTCTTCGAACAATTCGACCATCAGGGCGAAGACCGGCGGCTGCGAGCGGCTCAGATAATAGGTGCGGTTACCGTTAGGAATGTGACCGTATTTCTCGATCATCCACGCAAAATTATCCGCCATGCATTTCAGCAGATCTTCCCGGCCGCTTTCCGCCAGGCCCAGCATGGTGAAGTAGGAATCCCAGTAGTAGGTTTCACTAAATCGGCCGCCTGGGACGATATAAGACTGCGGCAGCGCCAGCAGCGAGGACCACGGGATATGATCCTGCGGTTCGCGGGTAAGCACCGGCCACAGACGGTCAATGTGTTCTTTAAGCGTATTTTCAGGGTCTGAGACATATTGGCTGTCGTACACTTCCGGCAACCAGAAGTGGTTTTCGACAAACTGTCGCAAATCGAAATCCCGATGACGTCTGACTTTACGGTAGCGGATCAGAATATCGAGCGGATCCATTTTCGGCGCGCAGTCCGGGAACGTTTTGCTGTCGGGAAACAGCTTTACGGACTGCACATGCTCAAACAGTTCAAGATAACGATCGGCTGGCGTCAGGGCGTCAGAGGCGGGGAGCCCCTCAATCATCTCAGGTTCCGGTTCTGCCTCGATCATCTCATCCAGCTTTAACTCGCACGGATCCGTTTCGTACATCAGATCGACATCAATCGTGAGTTCCTCTGACGGGACGTGTTGTAGGTTCTGGTTGATCATAATGAGAAGGACCTCCGGATTGCGTCGTAAATGATACGGGTGTTGCCCGGCTGTTTTTTAAGCGTAGACATTCGCTTCGGTCTGTGCGGTGCAAAGTGTGCGGTCGATCACGTTTCGATATTTCCTCTTTTATCATATAAATAAATTATCTGTTTGAAAGACAGCGCTATTCTGAAAAATGATGTTGTGTCGACCGTCGCTATTTTCGGAACATTCGATTGCAACGAAGTATAAATAGCAAAAAATAAAAAACCCGTTAAATAATAGGGATAAGCTATCTCAACGATAGTTACCGCCCATGTTATTGCTTGATACTTATCAATCCCCGCTTCAGCGTCTTTTTTATTATGACTGGGTCTTTACAAGACACGTCATTTTATCTTTCTGGGACCCACTAACTCACTACCGTGAGGGTAAAATAATGAAAATCATTACCCGTCTTACCGCGATAGCCATCGCTGGCATCGTTCTATGTTATTTCGGCTTATCCGCTTACGTCTGGTACCACGAAAAGCAGCGTAGCCAGACCGCATCCGTTCAGGCCTCTGCGCTGAAGGAAAATAACCAGGTGTTGGGGTTTTTAAGAGAGAAGGGATGCGATTATTGCCATACCCCCTCCGCTGAACTTCCTTTTTATTCTTCTTTCCCCATCGCCAGGCAACTGATGAATTACGATATTCAGCTTGGCTATAAATCTTTCAATCTGGAGGCCGTTCGCGCCGCGCTGGTGGCCAACGAGCCTGTTTCCCAGAGCGATCTGAATAAAATCGAGTGGGTGATGCAATACGAAACCATGCCACCGACGCGCTATACCGCGCTGCACTGGGCGGGGAAGGTGAGCGATGAGGAACGGAAGACGATTCTGGACTGGATCGCGAAGCAGCGTGAGCAGTATTACGCCAGCCATGACACCGCCGCGCAGCATCGCAATGAGCCGGTGCAGCCGATTCCAAAAGTCTTACCGACCGATGCGCAAAAAGTGGCGCTGGGTTTCACGCTGTATCACGATCCGCGTTTATCCGGCGACAGCACGATTTCCTGCGCCCATTGCCATGCGCTGAACGCGGGCGGAGTGGATGGTCGTAAAACGTCGATCGGCGTGGGCGGCGCGGTAGGGCCAATCAATGCGCCGACGGTGTTTAACTCCGTCTTTAACGTTGAGCAGTTCTGGGACGGACGCGCGCCAACGTTACAGGCGCAGGCCGGTGGACCGCCGCTGAACCCAATCGAGATGGCCTCGAAATCCTGGGATGAGATCATCAGTAAGCTCGACAAGGATCCTGTGCTGAAGCAGCAGTTCCAGGCGGTTTACCCGCAGGGGTTCAGCGGAGAGACAATCACCGACGCGATTGCCGAATTCGAGAAAACGCTGATCACCCCAGACTCCGCGTTTGATAAGTGGCTACGCGGCGACGAAAACGCGCTGACGGCACAGCAGAAGCACGGTTATCAGCTGTTCAAGGATAACAAGTGCGCGACCTGTCATGGCGGCGTGATTCTCGGCGGTCGGTCGTTTGAGCCGTTGGGTTTAAAGCGGGACTTTAACTTTGGTGAAATGACCGCAGCGGATATTGGGCGTATGAACGTTACCAATGAGTTGCGCGATAAACTGCGCCAGAAGGTGCCGGGTCTGCGTAACGTTGCGTTAACCGCGCCCTATTTCCACCGGGGCGATGTGCCGACCCTGGACGGCGCGGTGAAGCTGATGCTGCGTTACCAGGTCGGAAAAGAGATCCCGCAGGAAGATATCGATGATATCGTCGCCTTCCTCGAAAGCCAGACCGGGGTGTATACGCCGTATATGCAGGGCAAGTGATAAAAATCAGGCCGGGTAACGTGAAACCGCTATCCGGCCTTGATCATATTTAACGCATCGTCACAAATTCTTCCGCGGCGGTTGGGTGGATCGCTACGGTGTTGTCGAAGTCTTTCTTGGTGGCGCCCATTTTCAGCGCAACCGCGAAGCCCTGCAGCATTTCATCCATGCCGAAGCCAATACCGTGAATACCGACAATCTTCTCTTCCTGACCGACGCATACCAGCTTCATGCGGCACGGCTGGCGGTGAGAGGTAACGGCGGTATACATGGCGGTAAACGATGATTTGTAGACTTTCACCTGGTCATCGCCGTACTGCTCGCGCGCCTGCGGCTCGGTTAAGCCAACGGTGCCAATCGGTGGATGACTGAAGACCACGGTTGGGATGTTGCTGTAGTCCAGATGCTCGTCCGGCTTGTTGTTAAACAGGCGTTCAGAAAGACGACGACCCGCCGCCACCGCGACTGGCGTCAGTTCGACCGCGCCGGTGTTGTCGCCTACCGCGTAAATCCCTTCCACGTTCGTGTTCTGGTATTTATCAACGATGATGTAGCCTTTTTCATTCGTTTTCACGCCCGTTGCCGCCAGATTAAAATCATCTGTCGCCGGTTCGCGGCCAATCGCCCAGATCAGACAGTCAACCGTTTCGCGGCGACCGTCTTGCAGTTCCAGCGTCAGGCTGCCGTCGGCGTTTTTTACCACCGCTTTCGGAATGGCCTGGGTGTGCAGCGTCGGGCCTTCAGCGTTCATCACCTCGACCAGCGTCTCGGTGATCATCGGGTCAAAGCTGCGCAACGGCGCGTGTTTACGAACAAACAGGTGCGTTTGCGCTCCCAGACCATTGATCACGCCCGCCAGCTCGACGGCGATATAGCCTGCGCCAACTACCGCCACGCGTTCCGGCAGCGCGGGAAGTTCAAAGAAACCGTCAGAGTCGATGCCGTATTCCACGCCCGGAATATCCGGATGACTTGGGCGGCCGCCCGTGGCGATCAGAATATGGTCGGCGGTCAGGGTTTCGCCGTTAACTTCGATGGTTTTTGCATCGACAAAGCGGGCAAAACCCTTGATCACATCAACATTATTTTTACCCAGCACGTTATCGTACGAGGTGTGAATACGGTCAATATAGGCGGTACGGCTGGCAATCAGCGTGTCCCAATTGAAATTATTGATAGTGGTATCAAAACCGTAGTCCGGGCCGTACAGATGGATCGCTTCGCGAATCTGCGCAGCATGCCACATCACTTTTTTCGGCACGCAGCCGACGTTGACGCAGGTGCCGCCCAGCTCTTTGGCTTCAATCAGCGCACACTTCTGGCCGTACATCGCTGCACGGTTAATCGAGGCGATACCGCCGCTGCCACCGCCGATAGCGATGTAGTCATAATGTTTGCTCATAGGTCTTATCCTTCCGTTCAGATTGCCGCGATTGTATACCTGAAATCAATTGGTTCCACCAATGGCTGCGATTACTCCGGCACGATCCAGTTCACCGATGTATGTCCGGTTCCGGCGGGAACCAGTTTGCTGTGCAGCCATGGCAGCACGTTGTTCATTTGCGCTTCCAGCTTCCACGGCGGGTTGATCACAATCATTCCGGAGGCGGTCATGCCGCGCTGGTCGCTGTCCGGGCGCACGGCCAGTTCAATTTGCAGGATCCTTCGGATGCCAGTGGCTTCCAGGTCGTGGATCATGCGTTTGACTTGCTGGCGGAGCACCACCGGATACCACAGAGCGTAAGTGCCGGTGGCGAACCGTTTATAGCCTTCGCTGATGCCGCTGACCACGGCCTGGTAGTCACTTTTAATTTCATAAGGCGGATCAATAAGAATCAGGCCGCGGCGGGAAGCCGGAGGCAGCTTAGACTTCAACTGTTGATAGCCGTCGGCGCGCGCCACACGGGCGCGGCTGTCTTTCTGAAATTCGCCGCGCAGCAGCGGAAAATCGCTCGGGTGCAGCTCGGTCAACTGTAGGCTGTCCTGCTCGCGCAGCAGCTGACGGGCGATCAACGGCGAGCCCGGGTAATAACGCAACTGACCGCTGCGGTTGAAGTGGCTCACTACGTTAATGTACGGCTCCAGCTCGGCGGGCAGGTCGTCCTGCTGCCAGATGCGGGCGATGCCTTCCAGGTATTCCCCGGTGCGCTCGGCATGTTCACTGCTCAGCTGATAGCGACCTGCCCCGGCATGGGTGTCCAGATAAAGAAACGGTTTTTCCTTCTCTTTCAGCGATTCAATGATCAGGCTCTGAACGGTGTGTTTAAGGACATCGGCGTGGTTGCCTGCGTGGTAGCTATGGCGATAACTGAGCATGGATGAAAGTATTCCAGATAATAAACGTAGACCCAAAAGCTGCGCGCCATCGGGCAAAAATAGAGCGTATCGCCACAGTATACAGAAAAGTTCCCCCTGCCGCGAAAGCGCAACGCCCGGTATTGAAATCCTCTACACTTATCCCCATTGTACAGGGATATTGCACAGCGCCGGATGCGCGCTTCATACACTTCTTTCAAACAGGACAGCGTTTATGACTAATCCTTTACTGACGCCCTTCGAGCTACCGCCGTTTTCCCAGATTCAGCCTGAGCATGTTGTTCCCGCCGTCACCAAAGCGCTGAACGACTGCCGTGAAAATGTGGAACGTGTGGTCGCGCAGGGCGCGCCGTACACCTGGGAAAATCTGTGTCAGCCGCTTGCCGAAGTTGATGATGTGCTGGGTCGCATTTTTTCGCCGGTCAGCCACCTGAACTCGGTGAAAAACAGCCCGGAACTGCGCGAAGCCTACGAGCAAACGCTGCCGCTGCTGTCTGAATACAGCACCTGGGTAGGGCAACATGAAGGACTGTACAAAGCGTACCGCGACCTGCGCGACGGCGATCATTACGCCACTCTGAACACCGCGCAGAAAAAAGCGGTAGATAACGCCCTGCGTGATTTCGAGCTGTCCGGCATCGGCTTGCCGAAAGATAAACAACAACGCTACGGTGAAATCGCCACCCGTCTGTCCGAACTGGGCAACCAGTACAGCAACAATGTCCTCGACGCCACCATGGGCTGGACGAAGCTAATTACCGATGAAGCGGAGCTGGCGGGTATGCCGGAAAGCGCGCTGGCGGCGGCGAAAGCCCAGGCCGAAGCGAAAGAACAGGACGGTTACCTGCTGACGCTGGATATTCCGAGCTATTTGCCGGTGATGACCTACTGCGACAACCAGACGCTGCGTGAAGAGATGTACCGCGCCTACAGCACCCGCGCTTCTGATCAGGGGCCAAACGCCGGAAAGTGGGACAACAGCCCGGTGATGGCGGAAATCCTCGCCCTGCGTCACGAACTGGCGCAACTGCTTGGCTTTGACAGCTACGCGGATAAATCCCTCGCCACTAAAATGGCAGAAAACCCACAGCAGGTGCTCGACTTCCTGACGGATCTGGCGAAACGCGCCCGTCCACAGGGCGAAAAAGAGCTGGCGCAACTGCGCGCCTTTGCCAAAGCGGAGTTTGGCGTTGATGAACTGCAGCCGTGGGACATCGCGTACTACAGCGAGAAGCAGAAACAGCATCTGTACAGCATCAGCGACGAGCAACTGCGTCCTTACTTCCCGGAAAACAAAGCCGTTAATGGCCTGTTTGAAGTGGTGAAACGCATTTACGGCATCACCGCTAAAGAGCGCAACGACGTGGACACCTGGCATCCGGACGTGCGTTTCTTCGAGCTGTATGATGAGAAAAACGTGCTGCGCGGCAGCTTCTACCTCGACCTGTACGCCCGCGAAAACAAACGCGGCGGGGCGTGGATGGACGACTGTGTCGGCCAGATGCGTAAAGCGGATGGTTCCCTGCAAAAACCGGTCGCCTATCTGACCTGTAACTTCAACCGTCCGGTGAACGGCAAACCTGCGCTGTTTACCCACGATGAAGTGATTACCCTGTTCCATGAGTTCGGTCACGGCCTGCATCACATGCTGACCCGTATTGAAACTGCCGGAGTTTCGGGGATTAGCGGCGTACCGTGGGATGCGGTCGAGCTGCCAAGCCAGTTTATGGAAAACTGGTGCTGGGAGCCGGACGCGCTGGCGTTCATCTCCGGTCACTTTGAGACCGGCGAGCCGCTGCCGAAAGCACTGCTGGATAAAATGCTGGCGGCGAAGAATTATCAGGCGGCGCTGTTCATCCTGCGCCAGCTGGAGTTCGGCCTGTTCGACTTCCGCCTGCATGCGGAATTTGACCCGCAGCAGGGGGCAAAGATCCTTGAAACGCTGGCAGAGATCAAAAAGCAGGTGGCCGTGGTGCCATCACCGCACTGGGGCCGCTTCCCGCACGCGTTTAGCCACATCTTCGCCGGCGGGTATGCGGCGGGGTATTACAGCTACCTGTGGGCCGACGTGCTGGCGGCAGATGCCTACTCCCGCTTTGAAGAAGAGGGGATTTTCAACCGCGAAACCGGACAGTCGTTCCTTGATAACATCCTGACCCGTGGCGGTTCTGAAGAGCCGATGGAGCTGTTCAAACGCTTCCGTGGCCGCGAGCCGCAGCTGGACGCAATGCTGGAACATTACGGGATAAAAGGCTAATCCCGACGTGAAAATCTGCTTAGTTAATGAAACAGGCGCCGGAGACGGCGCCTTATCTGTTCTGGCGTCCCGCTGGGGACTGGAGCACGATGAAGACAACCTGATGGCGCTGGTGATGACTGCCGCGCATCTGGAACTACGTAAGCGCGACGAACCCAAACTGGGCGGTATCTTCGTTGATTTTGTTGGCGGGGCGATGGCGCATCGGCGTAAGTTTGGCGGCGGTCGCGGCGAAGCGGTAGCGAAAGCGGTCGGCATTAAAGGCGACTATCTGCCCGACGTTGTTGACGCCACGGCGGGGTTAGGACGCGATGCGTTTGTGCTGGCCTCGGTGGGCTGCCGCGTGCGGATGCTGGAGCGTAACCCGGTGGTGGCGGCCTTACTCGACGATGGCCTGACACGCGCCTATGCCGATCCGGAGATTGGCGGCTGGTTACAGGAACGCTTACAGTTGATCCACGCCTCCAGCCTGTCGGCGCTGACGGACATCACGCCACGTCCGCAAGTGGTCTATCTCGACCCGATGTTTCCTCATAAGCAGAAAAGCGCGCTGGTGAAAAAAGAGATGCGGGTGTTTCAGTCGCTGGTGGGGCCGGATTTAGACGCCGACGGTCTGCTGGAACCGGCGCGCCAGCTCGCCACGAAACGTGTGGTGGTCAAGCGCCCGGATTATGCGCCGCCTCTGGCGAATGTCGCCACGCCCAACGCGGTGGTGACCAAAGGGCATCGGTTTGATATTTATCCCGGGACGCCGTAGTCGTAATGGCCCGATGGCGCGACGCTTATTGTGCCTACGGAAAACATGTTATGCCGTCTTGAAAAGGCTAACCATTTCCGGGTTACGTTCAATTACGCGAAGTACTTTTAGGCAGGTCCCGGTGGGTATACGCCTGTTCTGTTCCCATGCCTGCACCAGCGATGAGGAGACGCCAATCGCCTGTGCAAATTCATCCTGCTTCATGTTCGCTTGCTTACGTATGGCTTTGACGTCAGGGAGTTCATAGCGTGTTACCTGGGCTGCGGATTTTTTACCCTGACTGATTTCCACGGCTTCGGTAGCGGACTCCATCAGCTCTTTAAAGAAATCACTCATAATGAGCCCTCTTTTAATTGATGAATGATCGCCTTGAGCGCATTTTTTTCTTCACCGCTCAGACTGTCTTTCCTGCTCTTAGGATAAGCCATAAAAAGCCAGATACGACCTTCACTGTTGTGAAAATAGTAAATAGTACGGATGCTGCCGCTTTTACCCTTATTGCTGTTACTTGGCGAAAAACGTACTTTCCGGCAACCGCCTGTTCCCTGGATTAAATCCCCTTCAAGGGGGTTGATGATCAACATTTCCTGGAACGCCCGGTAGTCATCTTCAGACAGCAGCGCTTCCCTTTGCCGGGAAAATACGGACGTTTCGATAAACTCAATATAATTCATGGTCAGGTTCGTCCATGATGACCTGTTTTGTTTGAATTATACTCTTACAATGTAAGAGTATAAAGGCAAAAACGCACCATCCGCTTTTGGCGGCAAAACGATGAAGCGCCTTCAGGTCGGATAAGGCGAGACTGCCCTCCGGCACAAGCAGTACGGTTACTTCTCGCTGTCCGGCGTATTGATCATCCGGTTCAGCCACGGCACCATCAGCGCCATCACCACCGTTACGCCCAGCGTCACCAGTCCGATTTTACTGAATACCCCGGTATAAATGGGCAGCGTCAGTAGCGGGTCGGTGATATTTTCCGGCACGGCGGTAAAGGTGGCCACGTAGCCGCCCAGCAGAAACGCCGCGGCCTGCGTCAGGAACCACATCCCCAGAATAAAGCCCATCAGGTGCTGCGGCACCAGCGCCGCGACCATCGCCAGCCCCAACGCGCTGATCAGCAGTTCGCCCAGACTCTGGAACAAATACACCAGTACGATAAACCACGGCGACGTCAGCCCCTGCGCGTCGGCAAACCACATGCCTGCGGCGGCGGCGGTTAAAAAGCCCAGCGAGCATAAAAACATCCCGAGGGTAAATTTCATTGGCATCGTCAGGTCTTTGCCTTTGCTGCCCAGACGGGTGTAGATCGCCGCCAGTACCGGGCTGGCGACGACTACCCAGAACGGGTTCAGCGCCTGGAAACTCACCGGGTTAATGGTGAGGCCGAGGATCTCATGGTGGACGTTATTAATGGCGAAAAAGTTCAGCGAGGTTGGCATCTGTGCGTAAAGAATGTAAAACAGCACCGCTTCAAGCATCAGGATGAACGCCACGAACATTTTGTTGCGCCCGGTTTTATCCAGCTTAAACGCCTGGCGGAAAAAGATAATTGTCACCGCGATGGACAGAACGATCAGCACCAGGTTGGCGACCTGTACGTTATGCATCAACCAGGCGCAGAGGAAAATCATCGCCACTGTGCCAATCAGCACAGACAGCAGATTCCGCATACTGAGCGGCCGATGGTCCGGCTCGGAGCCAATATTCTTTACCATCCCCCGGCAGGCGAAATAGACCAGCAGCGCGACAATCAGCCCCGCGCCGCACAGGTTATAGGTGACGGCATAGCCAAACTTTTCCGCAATCACGGGCGCCAGGGAAAGCGACAGCAGCGAACCGATGTTGATCGACATGTAAAACAGGGTGAAAGCGCCATCCAGACGCGGATCTTTCGGGGGATAACATTTCGAAAGCAGGCTCGCCGGGTTGGCTTTAAATAAGCCGTTGCCGACAGCGATGGTTCCGAGTGCGATAAATATCAGGTCGGGCTTCAGTAACGACATCCCGGTCATGAAGTAGCCGATTGCCAGTACAATCGCCCCCAGCACCAGCGTTCGCTTAGTGCCAAGCAGGTGATCGCCCACGTAACCGCCAATGGAGATCAGGCCGTAGACCAGCGCAGCGAAGGCGCCAAAGGTGATAAAGGCCTGTTCCTGCGAGAAGCCAAGCTGTTTGACGAAGAAAACGGCCAGGATGCCCTGAACGCCGTAATAGCCGAATCGTTCCCATAATTCGACAAAAAAGATCATGAAGAAGGGGCGGGGTTGTTGTAGCAAACCCGTCGGTGCAGATGTGTTCATATTTTTTCGCCTTTCGATGCCATCCCAAAAAGTATGACGCGTAAAACAAAACGCGCCGAAAATGTATGACTCTGTTATAGACTGCGGTCATTAACCGAATGAGTAGATTATTATACAGATAGATTTCAATCTAATTAGCCGATCACACTAATTATGTTTTGTGGGCTGGAATGATGTCCTGAGGGAGAAATAAAAACGCCCGCAAAAGCGGGCGTGGGATCTGGCAGGGAAAACTTACTCTTCTTCGTCGCGCAGAGGAACGATCAGCATGTCAACGTGAACGGTGTTGATCAACTGGCGCGCTGAAGACATCAGCTTGCTCCAGAAGTCCTGATGATGACCACATACCACCAGGTCCATGTCGTATTTCTTAATCGCGTCGACCAGCACCTGGCCCAGGTCGCCGCTACCGCTCAGGGTTTCAGTGATAGGGTAGCCTGCGTTGGTGGAAAGCTCGGTCAGCGCATGGTGAGTTTCTTCAGAAATGCGCTTTTGCATATCGCCCAGATTAACGTCAATCAGGCCGGTATAAAGGTCAGAGTAGTTTACATCTACGTGGATCAGGGAAACTTTTGCGTTGTACGGGCGCGCCATAGAGACCGCTTTTTCTACCAGCACTTTACTTTCCGGAGAAAGATCAACTGCGATGAGAATGTGTTTGTAAGCCATAGTATTACTCCTTCCATAAAGTTGTCGATGACCAGCCAGCTGGCGTTTCTTGTGCCGTCGCGTCACCCGCGTCCTGCGAACTATGCGATTTTGTCTACGCGGGGCCAGCTCAGCCGCGATGAATTGTTGAGACGATCCTTACAGTATAGCGACCAGGATAATCCGTCAATCCGCCTTGCTTACCAGTTAGTTAAACAAATTTTTGCGTTAATTGCATTGATAGTGATTAACCTTCTGGCAAAAAAATTAACTGATCTCCTACACTATTAATAAAGCCGCTCGGATTTTATGCACCATCGTGGGCGGTTTCGTCGTACTCTTTCATTGAACTGTCTGGCAAGTTTGGGGAGCGGTAGTCCCGGAGAGGATCTCCGTGGGCGGGTCGCCGGGGAGGTCGTATGATAAGCACCGTCGCATTGTTCTGGGCGTTATGTGTCGTATGCATTGTTAATATGGCGCGCTATTTCTCATCGTTACGCGCACTGTTAGTGGTACTTCGTGGTTGCGATCCTTTGCTTTACCAGTATGTGGATGGGGGCGGCTTTTTTACCTCGCACGGCCAGCCCAACAAGCAGGTGCGGCTGGTGTGGTATATCTACGCCCAGCGTTACCGCGATCACCATGATGATGAATTCATTCGCCGCTGTGAGCGGGTGCGCGGTCAGTTTATTCTGACCAGCGCGCTGTGCGGCCTGGTGGTCATCAGCCTTATCGCGTTGATGATTTGGCACTGAGCAAAAAAAAGCGGGCCAGTTTCCTGACCCGCCCGATACGGTTTACTTCGCATCCCCTTACCTGAAAGCGCTTCGCTTACCGGGCCAGAGTGCTTCGTTTATCTGTAGGCCGGATAAGGCGTTGCCGCCCTCCGGCACAGTGATGTTTAAATCAGCTTCAGCGAGATCCAGTACAGCGTACCGGAAAGCAGGATCGCGGCTGGCAGCGTGAAGACCCACGCCATCAGAATGCTGGTTACCGTTTTACGCTGCAAACCGCCGCCGTCAACCACCATCGTCCCCGCCACAGAGGAGGAGAGTACGTGGGTGGTGGAAACCGGCATACCGGTATAGCTGGCCAGACCGATAGAGACAGCCGCCGTCATCTGCGCGGACATCCCCTGTGCATAGGTCATGCCTTTCTTGCCAATCTTTTCACCGATAGTGGTCGCCACACGGCGCCAGCCGATCATGGTACCAATACCCAGCGCCAGCGCGACCGCCATGATGATCCAGACAGGCGCATACTCAATGGTGCTCAGCATATCGGTTTTCAGTTTTTTCAGCAGACGCTGGTCGTCTGTGCTCACGCCTGGCAGCTTCGTCACCTTATCAGTGGTGTCGGAGATGCACAGCATGATGCGACGCAGCTGGCTACGTTGCTCAACGCTCAGTTTGTCATAGCTTTCCACGTTGTTCGCCAGCATGGCCTTCGCACGCTCAAGCGCGTTGATGGTGTTTGCCGGGTGGCAGTGGAATTCCGTTGGCTGGGTGGCGACCGGTTCCGGGGAAGGAATCAACTGGTCGACGCCTGTCACTTTTTTCAGCAGGTCAGGGTGCTGCTGGAAGTAAGTTTCGACGTTATTGATCGCATCGCGGGTACGGGTAATTTCATAACCTGAGGCGTTCATATTCACCACGAAACCCGCCGGAGCGACGCCAATCAGAACCAGCATCACCAGACCAATGCCTTTCTGACCATCGTTCGCGCCGTGAGAGAACGCCACGCCGATAGCGGAAAGAATCAGGGCGATACGGGTCCAGAACGGCGGCTTTTTCTTACCGTCTTTCTTTTCACGTTCCGCTGGCGTCAAGTGGATACGGGCGCGCTTTTTGGTACCGCTCCAGTAACGACGCAGAATGAAAATCAGGCCGCCCGCGACCACCAGACCGACGATCGGCGAGACGATAAGCGAAGCAAAAATGCCGATAACTTTCGGGATGTTGAGCGCGTCGACAACTGACGTGCCGGTCATCAGGGCATTGGTTAAACCGATACCGATAATCGCGCCAATCAGCGTGTGGGAACTGGATGCGGGCAAGCCAAAGTACCAGGTACCGAGGTTCCAGATGATCGCCGCAAGCAGCATGGAGAAGACCATCGCAAGTCCATGCGTGGAGCCCATGTTGAGTAGCAGGTCCGTTGGCAGCATATGCACGATGGCATAGGCTACGCTGAGTCCGCCCAGCAGCACACCTAAGAAGTTGAACAGCGCAGCCATCACCACCGCCAGCTGCGAACGCATCGCGCGGGTGTAGATAACGGTTGCGACTGCGTTGGCTGTATCATGGAAGCCATTGATCGCTTCGTAGAACAGCACAAAAGCCAGAGCAAGTAACAATAAAAGCCCGGTATGTAAATCCAGGCCAGCAAACAAATGTAGCATAGGACGTTACGCCATCTTGAGGACATGAACGCGGCGCATTATCAGTGACTTTGGCGGCGCGGGCAAAGTGAAATATAGACTTTTTTTGATTTAACGTCGGCATCCTGAGCTGCCTCTAAAGAATTATCTTATAGATTTCAGACAAATACTCCTTACTGAGGATTTTGGCGCTGGTGCGACCACTTAGATAACTTTACAATTCACGCCCGGTTTTGAGAGAGGAACGCAAAGTGGAAAGGTTTGATGCCGTTATTATAGGCGCTGGCGCGGCAGGTATGTTTTGTGCGGCGCAGGCAGGACAGGCGGGGTGCCGGGTGCTGCTTATCGATAACGGTAAGAAACCGGGTCGCAAGATCCTCATGTCCGGCGGCGGGCGCTGCAACTTTACTAACCTTTATGTTGAGCCTGCGGCCTATTTGAGCGAAAACCCGCATTTTTGCAAATCGGCGCTGGCGCGCTATACCCAGTGGGATTTCATCGATCTGGTCGGCAAGTACGGCATCGCATGGCACGAAAAAACGCTCGGACAGCTTTTTTGTGATGACTCTGCGCAGCAAATCGTCGACATGCTGGTGGCCGAATGTGAAAAAGGCAATGTTACCCTGCGGTTACGCAGCGAAGTGCTGAGCGTGACGCGGGACAACGACGGTTATACGCTGGCGCTGAATGGCATGAACGTTGGCGCAAAAAAACTGGTGATCGCCTCTGGCGGGCTGTCGATGCCGGGACTGGGCGCCACGCCGTTCGGTTATAAAATTGCCGAACAGTTTGGCCTGAAGGTGTTGCCGACGCGTGCAGGTCTGGTGCCTTTCACCCTGCATAAACCCCTGCTGGAGCAGCTTCAGGTGCTTTCCGGCGTTTCTGTGCCGTCAGTCATTACCGCCGAGGACGGCACCGTCTTTCGCGAAAATTTGCTGTTCACTCATCGCGGTCTGTCAGGCCCGGCTGTTTTACAGATATCCAGCTTCTGGCAACCTGGCGAATTTGTTACCATTAATTTGCTGCCGGATGCCGACCCCGACGCTTTCTTAAACGAGCAGCGCAGCGCACACCCCAATCAAAGCCTGAAAAATACGCTGGCGATGCTCCTGCCGAAGCGGCTGGTGGAATGTTTGCAGCAGCTTGGGCAAATCCCCGACGTTTCGCTTAAGCAGCTTAACGCGCGTGAGCAGCAGACGCTGGTCGACACCCTCACCGCGTGGCGTATACAGCCAAATGGCACTGAAGGTTACCGCACGGCGGAAGTGACGCTAGGCGGCGTCGATACCAACGAACTGTCATCGCGCACGATGGAGGCTCGTAACGTACCGGGGCTCTACTTCATTGGTGAAGTGATGGACGTGACCGGCTGGCTGGGCGGCTACAACTTCCAGTGGGCGTGGTCGAGCGCCTGGGCCTGCGCGCAGGATTTAACGTTGTCCGAGGACAATAAAGTTGTACACAAAGCACTAAAGTTGTAACCATTCTCAAAAAACGACGCTAATGTTGTATACTTACTGAATGTGTGGTTATAGGGTTGGAGACTATAAAATGCACATATAGGTACGTATCAATGTCGTTTTTAGGGTACGATCATGGCTAGGGGTAGGCGTCTCAAATCCTATTTGGATTATGAAAATGCGCTAGGTGACGGCATAGGAGTGGGCTATGGCCAAAGTTATCAGCCCTGGCTTAGAGCTCAGGACGTTAAATCCCGTGGAAACCGTTCGATAGTCTTTGGCCTTAAGACGTTTCGAAACCATCATCTCCTTTCTTCTGTCGAAAGTAACTTTTTCTATCTGGCTGAGTTTAATGACTCGGTGATTGATATCCGGGAACAATTCCCACTCTTTCCTCTCCGGCTTACCCAACAAATAGCAAATCATCTACATTTTCAACATCCTATGGTGAGGGGAGTAAGAGGAGTACCTGTCGAAGTTCTGAATGTTATGACAACCGATTTTTTACTGACCTTGAGAACTCCTGAAGGCGGACTTCGATACAAAGCTATAGCAGTAAAACATAACGAGAGCATACCTGAACGCGAAGCCCAAAAACTTGAAATAGAGAGGATGTTTTGGCAGTTGATTGATGTTGAGTTTCAAATTTATGTTGGCTCGGAACTCAATAACGTCGTCGGTAAAAACATTTGCTGGGCTACTTCTGTATTAAGAGATGGTTCTGAATTTTATGATAAATATCCTCTTGATAAAATCCTATGGAAGCTTAAACCAGATGTTTATCCCATAGTAGGACTACGTGCAATGATTTCATCAATCTTTGGGGTAGATGCACAAGAAGCGATGATGTTATTGCAGGCAATGATTGGATTAAAAATGATAAATGTTGATTTATCATATCCAATACTCGAAACCGGTCTGATAAAGATAATTTCCAATGACCACTATATAGGACTGAACGCAAATGGATATTATTAGGAATTCAGTCTGGCTCTCTCAAGGCACTGATTTGCTTGCAGAGGGACTTTACCGTGTTTTGGATTTTGACAGAAAGGTCGATTTGTTAATTTTGTTTAAAATAAAATCAGAAAGAACGGGTAAGCCAATCCCTTTCTCATTTTCAATGTTTAAATATTATATTGAATCAAATAGCATAACTTGTAAAGATTATATATATCCTTCATATATGTTAGTAGATGAGAAAGAATTAACAGATAAAGACAGAGGAAGGCGAGATGAAAATTACAATATCATTAAAGATCTTGTAGATGACAGAATGTTTCTGTTCGACTATGCATTACATAAAAAGTCGCACCTTTTAATGGATTACTCAAGAAATAAAAAAATATCACAATATACTATCAGAACGCTTCTGGCGTTGTATTGGCGACATGGGCAGGATATTTATGCATTGCTACCCGCATTCTCGAACTGTGGCGCCGCTGGGAAAAGTAGAATCAAACATGAAATTAAACTTGGGAATTCCAAAAAAAACAGAGCATTACCTAATGAACGATCACGTGTTTTCATTCTTAATGAAAGAGATATAAATAATATTAGAAAATCTCTCATTACGTATCATTATAAAGTTAACGGAGATACGATAAAGAAAACATTAGAGAGACATATTGATTTGTATTTTAGGGATGAAATTAAAACAGCAAACCTAGAAAATAGAGCTCCATATGTTCCTTCTTTAAAACAATTTTCATACTGGAATAAAAAACTCTTCACTAAAGATTTCTCGATAAATAAGAAGAACACGAAAAAAGAAATAGACCTCAAAATGCGGGCGCTTTTAGGTAGTGTGGCTAATACAACTGTTTTGCCGGGTGATGTTTTCGAAATAGACTCAACTGTCGCTGATGTACATCTTATTTCGAGTTTAAACAGACGAAAAGTCATTGGGCGTCCTACTATTTATACAGTGGTGGATCGTGCAACAAGAATGATTGTTGGCCTTCATGTTTCTTTATACCATGCTTCATGGCGAGCCGCCCGACAAGCGTTAGCAAATTGCTTTATGCCAAAAAAAGAATATTGTAGATTATTTGGAATCTCTATTACTGATGATGATTGGCCTTGTTCTCACATTCCATTAACATTGATGTGTGACAACGGGGAGATGATTGGTCTTAAACCTCAGGAAGAGATGACCCCCCTGACAAAACTTGAGTTTGCGCCAGTCGGTAGAGGCGACAGAAAAAGCATTGTTGAACGCTGTTTCGGCATTCTGAATGATGAGGTTATTCATAGGCTTATTGGAACAACACGAAGGGGAAAGATTGTTAAAGGAGAGCCAACACCGCAATCCAGGGCTTGTTTAACGATTCAGGAGGTCACGTCTTTACTGATTCGGGAGATACTTGCACATAATCAGAGAACGTATGAGGAACTGGCTTATATCAATCCCTTACTGATTGAAAATGATCTCGTAATATCACCAAAAAATAGTTGGATGATAAGCTTAAAGCACGGGAGATTCAGCGCAAGAGCCGTTGGGGCCGACGAAGTGATCGCACGATTGTTAATCCCTGTGAACGCTAACATTACCGCCGGTGGGATTCAGTACAATAATCTTTTTTATGAATGTGATCCTGAAATTGCATCAGGTGTCAGAGTATTTGGAAGAACCACTTGTGAAGCAAGAATAGATGACAATTGCGTAGATTATATATATGTAAGATTTGACAAAAATAGCATTTTCAAAAAACATTACCTACTTAAGAAAAGAGATGTATTTAAAGGGAAAGCTCATCTTGATACAGATGTAATGGCTGATTGGGTAGATACTCAAAAAGAAATTAATTTATTTACTCTGGATTCGCTCAGCAATATCAATAATAAAGATGAATTTAACAGGAAAGGTAACGAAAGATTAAATGAAATATACGAATCTCGCCGGGTACATGGTAAAGATATTAAAAAGAACAGGAAAAATGAACTTGATTCATTAGGGCGAACTCATGTTGCTAATGGAAGATCTGAACCCCTACTTCCTTCATCCAGTAATGTTCTGCTTTTGCCTGGCCGGGAGGAGAAACAAAGATGGTTAAAAGGTAAGAAGAAGACTGAGGACGCAGAATAATGAATCTTATACGGCGCGTTTCAGCGATATATAAAGAACAGGAGTTACCTGAGTATCGTGGCAATCCCTTAATTGAAGCACTTCCTGAAGCGCTTACGGAAGATGAAGTACTTCTGGAAATGAGTTATTTCCCCGAAATTGACGAAAAAATCCGCTGGACTGCCCCGGCGAATGTTAGAGAGCAGTATGTCGAACGTATAAAGAAATTCCGTTGCCCTCAAACCAATCTTATCCAGGCTTATAAGATGATCTTACGGGCACTTAGGGAAAGCTATGCAGCTCGTAATCCTTTAAAAAGCGGAACAATTCAATATCTTCATTACTATGGAAATGAGCGTCCTGATATTGGGCCTGAAAGTGGATATTTTAAATCCCAGGCTGAAACTATTACGATAGTTGGAATGAGTGGTTCTGGAAAAACTACCATGATTGAGCAAGTCATGGATCATTTCCCTCAGATTATAGAACACAGCAGCTATAAAGGAGTTTTTCCCGGCTTCAGTAAGCAAATTGTATGGGTAAAGATTAATTGTCCATACAATTCAAGTGTGAGAGACCTTTGTGAAGAGATTTTACAAAAATTAGATGATGCAATTGGTATTGAACGAACTACACCTGAGATTAGAAATGGTGCTCTGGCTCGCCAGATTGCACAAAGAATTAAATCATCATTTTTGGGTATCCTTGTTATTGATGAAATGCAGAGGCTTAAATTTTCAAGAACCGGGGGTGAGAGTAAGTTGATTGATTTTTTACATGAAATTGTAGATTCCATGGGGGTATCTATGGTTTTTTGTGGAAATCATCCTTTTGACGAGACGCTGACAAAGAAAATGAGAATTGCCAGGCGGGCAGAGTCTGGTGGTTACATGAAAATTAAGAATGTTAGATACGATTCACAAGACTGGCAATCGTTTATTCATTATTTATGGCCATTACAATGGACAAATGTTGAAACTCCATTAAATGATGAGTTAAACGAAAAATTATTCATTTTATCTAAAGGCAATATTGGATTGGCTCAGATGATTTATCGGGGGGCACAATTAAAGGTTATCGGTAGCGGCAATGAAATCATCACTGGCGCAGTCTTGTCGGCCTCTGTACCGGTACTCGTGAGTCATACGGAGGAATATAAGGATACTCCACTCCCGGGGGCCGCGACTGAAGATGAGGAAGCTAAATGGCTCTCTGCATCTAATGAGGGTGATGCTTCGGCTAAAATCATGGCAGAGAAGTCCCTAAAGTCTTTGATCCCTGGGGATATAGACAGGCCACAGCACAAGGAATTCGTAGGAAAAATAGACGAGGTTTTGCGCAATTTCGACGAGAAAATACTGTCTCTTGACCACGATCTTGTTATCAACAGAACAGCTGAAAAGAAAAATACCTACGATGCTCTTCAGCGTTGCGGGCTTATAAATATAGATCCACTTAATAAATTGTAATGAGGTAACAGTTCGTAACGGTCAAAGAGAGGTGTGGGAAATGAGAATGTTGCCTGTTTTGCCTGATGAATCCTTGTTCAGCCGGTTTTGTCGGACAACTACCGTGTACGGTATGTCCCCATCTTCTCTGTTAACGATCATTTTCAACAAACCTGATATGAACGTCCATCCAATTCTCAATTCAGGATTAAAGGCTATTTCTCTTCATACATCCGAAAGTGCAGATCAGCTCTGGCATGAACAGACTTTACTCCCTCTTTTTGCCTGGGCACTACCAATCAGTCGTAATGAAATTATGGATTTCAACACGACCCCTGCCAGGCTTAATCGATTGTGCCGCCTTAGTAATTTTTCACTAGGGCAGCGCACACTATTGAAGTTTTGCCCGGTTTGCGCTCGTGAAGATACTTTTCATTATGGTGTTACTTATTGGCATCTGGCGCATCAGCTTCATGGGGTTACAACCTGCCATCGGCATCCGGTAGCGCTTGAAAGCATCCATGTCCCTTCTTCACCGCACATACGTATTGGACTGATGCCTCCTGTTTCGTATACAGAACAACTTAGCAATGAGATAGACTTCGATTTTGCTAAGTTTTGTTATGAGTCCCTAAATATAATCAGAAGAAAAGATATTACACACCCCAATTACATGGATGTACTTAAAAAGTTGAATTTATTATCATTGGATGGAAATTTAAAGAAAAATGTATTCTACGCACATGTTTATGCTAAGTGCCAGTTATTTGGGGAGGGTACATCGGGACTTATACCAACATCCCTAACTGATTATCATTACTGGGAGCCTATACTCAAAGACAAATGTTGTCAGCATCCCACAAAGCATCTTTTGCTTTGTTATTGTTTGTTAAATACTTGCTGGCCAACGTATGCAGGAAGTCGTACTAATAAAAAGAAAGAAATCTTTAAAAGTCATAAGAAATACAGTTTTCATATAGTTGAAAATAATACTAGTGTTAGCAACCTTGGGAAGGAATTTAGTCGCAGCAGATGTTACATTAAAACACTTATTTATAAAAAATACCTGAGGGCGTTTAAGCGAAACACAAAAATTAATATATTCACTGAATTGCTTATCAAGTCTATGGCTGTAAGGGGGTTTAGTCTGGCATCCATAGCTGAGAAAAACTCATTATCGGAAGGAGCTGTATCCTCTGTAATTTCATCTTGTTACGGTTTATGCTCATGGCGTAAAAAATGTAAAAAAGATTCTTTAAGACGGCGTCATAAGCAGAAAATATTAAGATTTATACATAATCAATCCGTTTCTATAACACGAAAGTTAGTCAAAGAAAGTTGTTATGCAAGTTTCTATTGGCTAAATAAACATGAATGTGACTGGCTTAATTCCTGTCTTCCTAAAACAATACGATGCTATAAAAATAAAAGAGTAGACTGGAGCGAGAGAGATATTATCTCATCATCATTAATAAATGATGTTTTATCTCAGGGGCAGTACTCGATGTCACTTACAAGTCTAGATGCTTTACTGGGAGGGCATGGCTGGCTTTTGAAATACAGAGATAAACTACCAATGACAATGATACTTCTCAGAAAAATGGAACTAATTAAATAAGAGGGAGTTATATGGTTTACGAAAATGAATTGTGGCACAGTTTTCTTCTGCGTTCACAGATAATGTATAACTTATCCAATTGCAGGAACATAATATCAAAGCATGGCGCACTAAGGTACGATGCCTTTCCTCGTTTCGAACTGATTGATATGTACAAATTGCATAGCTTGCAGGATATATATGACATTCTTGCCACTAGAAATGGTTATATACTAACTTCCAATATAGTGTCGTTATCTTCTGGTGTTTACGGGTATTTTAACGCTGTTGAAGATGCCTGTCGGAAAAATTTTCACATAACTAATTCATATCCATTGGTAAACATCTCAAACATTCGTTACTGTCACAAATGTATTGTTGAAGATATACACTCTAAAGGCATTGGTTATCTGCGTCATAGATGGTTGTTTGAATCTAAATGTGCAGTTCATAGTACCAGTTTATATGAGGTTTGTTTTGATAACTATTTGAATGCAGTGAAAGGACTTAGTGACTTAATTATAAGTGGAATAAATCCTCATGGTTATTGTTCCCTTGTGGTTGACGTTTCAAACCCTTTCAAAAATCCAGTGTATATATTACCATGTGCACGTAATAAAATTTTAAAATGGATTTCGGACAATAAAAATATGCTGATTTACTTTCTCTTTGATCTCTTCAAATGTAAGTCGCATTCAAGTTTATCTAAGGTTATCGAAGTCAAGATAATGCATGATAGATATATTTCTGCGGTGTTCAAGATGTTAAGTGAAGTTAATTTTTGTAATTTCAACTCATTTATTTCTGATATTTTTGAGGACGTAAGTTATGCCTCTATCGGACTTGATGATTATTCTGTTAATGTGCATTTTCTCAGGCTAAGGGCTGCAGATTGTAAATTTTGCCAGTTGAATGGTAAATATTTTTGCTCACTTTACAATGTAAAACTTCTTCGCTAATTTCACTTCATTTATAAAATACTAAGAAAGCTAGTTAGATAAGGTTTTATATTTTGACTGGGGCAGGAATAAATTATCACTCATAGAGTTTCCCTGGGGGTTACCACCTGTGTATGATGCCGGTTAGCAACAACGTCTAAAAGACCTGCGATCACGTGGGTCCCTCTCCAGCAAAGGGGCAAGGGGTGCTATATAACGGTGTACTGCTTACCCAATACGGCCTTGTATTTGAAAGATGCCGCATCTTGGCAGGATTCGTATTACAGCCTATAGTCTGTTAATGAGCATTACAGCCTATATGCTGTAAATCCCTGCGTTATGCTTGTTAACTCGTCGATACGGAAGGTCACTTATGAACACTCAATACGCTTTGAAGACTTTGAATCAGTTACGTCCTGTTTTAATCGGCTTTCGCAAAGCCAATGGACTGACGCAAAAAGATGTTTCTGAACGTTTGGGTATAACACAGCAAACTTATGCCCGACTAGAGGCCAACCCTGCAAGTGCGGGTTTTGAGCGTTTGTTTAGGGTGTTCAGCGTCCTTGGAGTGGAGATCGTACTTTCATCCAGGGAACCATTGTCAGATGCAAAGCCCGAATACGGAGCTATGCACAATTATTCTTCACTTCCAGCCAGGCGGGAGAAATGGTGACGCCTGGCGCTTCCCGGTCTAATTTTTCTTCAACAAGATTAACCCCTTAGCGGCCTGAAGTATCAGGTTGCGATAGAGCCTTTCATTTCTTCTGTTATGTTAAATACACCATTTTGAGCTATTTCGCTCGGCCTTAAATTATCTCTTCATTCTTCAGTGAAAATTTTATGTCGATCACATTATCGATGAATTTAGGAAATAATCCGTAAATGAAAATCTATCTTCTTTTAAATTCATCAGTGTCAGTAGCAAATATTACGCATAAAAGAATGGTTATTATTATCATTTAAATTATAAAGCTCATGAGTCAATTCCAAAAAATATAATAAGCATTGAAATCATTACCCGTGATTCTGGAGTTTTAACTTTGCCATGTAACCAACCACAAGTTAGTTTCCGGTGTTTTGAGGGGCAGTAAAGTTCTGAAAGCGCGACCAGATCATAATCCCGAAATGTCGTTAAGATATTCTGAATAACGGTTATCCCTGCTTGTTGGCAGGCATTTGAAAATATATTTTGTATTCAGGTTGCAGCAAAACGCTTTCTTACACACAGGACTTCATATGCGGCTCAGAAAATTAAAACTGAAAAACTTCAGAGGCTACAGAAACTCTACTGAAATCATTATTGATGAAAGCATGACGGGTATTGTCGGTCGTAATGACTTTGGGAAATCAACGCTTCTGGAAGCGCTGGCTATTTTTTTTGAAACAGAAGGAATGAAGGCTGACAAGAATGACATGAACTGTTTCAGCCTAAGAGAAGGGGACGGCCGTTTTGAAATAGCCTGTGAATTTGATGACCTGCCCGATTTTATCATGATCGACGACAGGGTGCAGACCACGCTCGCCTCAGAACATCTGCTGAATGAGGACGGCAATTTTGAAATCGTCAAAACGTTTAAAGCAACGACCTCAGGAAAACCGGAGCAGACCTGCATCCGCTGCATCCACCCGGATGAGGAGCCCCTGAGAAATTTACTGGGCATGAAAATTTCTGAGCTCAAGGCGGTGGGAAAAGAAGTTGAAAAAAATGTGGCGGATAAACGCACTGCATCGTTATGGCGTCAGGCCATCAGGGAAGCCGCAGCCCCCTATACCTGTTCGGAAATTATGCTGGATGTCGATAAAGAGTTCGGAACCGACACAAAATCATTATGGGGTAAGATCCTCGATTTGCTGCCCACGTATGCGATTTTCAAAGCCGACAGGGAAAGCAGCGACGGGGATTCCGAAGCTAAAAACCCCTTACAGCAGGCCGTAAAAGACGCTCAGGCTGCGCTGCAGGACAAAATTACAGCGCTGGAAAATGAGATTCAGGACAGCGTCCTGGATGTCGCACAGAGAACGCTGGATAAATTACGTGAAATGGCCCCCGAACTCGCCAGTGAACTGACTCCACGATTTAAGGAGAAACCCAAGTGGACCTTCAATTTCACCCTGGACGGGGAAAATGGCATCCCCATCAATAAGCGCGGCAGCGGGATAAGGAGGCTTATCCTGTTGAATTTTTTTCGGGCTGAGGCTGAAAAGAATGTCGCGGGGACGCCCAGAAATGTGATTTATGCCATAGAGGAGCCTGAAACGTCACAGCATCCGAACTATCAGATGATGCTGATGAAAGCGTTACTGGCACTGGCAGGCCAGCCGCACCGTCAGATTATCGTCACCACCCATGTCCCGGCGCTGGCCGGATTAATCCCTGTCGAAGGCGTACGTTATGTTACCCGAAATGAGGCGGGTGAACCCGTAGTAAAAATGCCGGATGACGCAGTGCTGAAGGAAGCCACTGAAAGCCTGGGGGTGCTGCCAGAGACCGGTATGGAAAGGGCGCAGGGGATTGTTCTGGTAGAGGGAAAGTCGGATGTTACTTTCCTGAGGCATGCGGCCAGTTCATTAAAACAGTCAGGTGCGCTGCCAGCCTCTCTGGAGGACGTGAAAATAGTGCCAGTCCTCATAGGAGGGTGTGGTAGCGTCAAACACTGGGTTACATTGAATCTGGCCAAAGATCTGGGGCTTCCCTGGTGCGTATTTCTGGACTCCGATATTGGGGGAGACCCTGCACAGGTTCTGTCCATCCAGAAGCGTAAAAAAGAAGTAGAGGATGCCGGTAAGGTATTTTTCGCTACGCGCAAACGTGAGATAGAAAACTATCTGTGCCCGGATCTTATCGAGGAAATTACTGGTGTAGCCGTCACGTTTACGGACACCTGTGACGCTAAAAAAATAATCGGCCGGGCTGTGGGAATGAAACCCGATAATGTACTAGATAAATTCTGGCCTCAGATGACATCAGAAAGAATCATCTCAAGATCAACCTATCATGACGGAACGCAGGAGAGAAGCGAGCTGGTTGAGATCCTGAGCGACATTGTATCCATGACGAGATAATGTATTAAATAAGCATCTCAGGTGCATATATTCCGGTCCTCAACAAAGGACCGGAGTACAGAGTAGTAAAAACCCGAAATTAATCGGGTTTGAATTATATAAAGATTAACCGACTCCCGCGCCCAGGAACGATGTAAAATCACGCTTGTCGTGACATTTCTACAATGTTTACTTTTGACTATCAAGCCATTTATTCATCTGCTCAATTTCACCTTTTTGAGCTTTAATGATGTCCTGCGCGAGCTTTCTCATTTTCGGATCTTTTCCGTATTTGAGCTCGGTCTCAGCCATTGCTATTGCCCCTTCATGGTGCGCTACCATGCCTTTCGCAAAAGCCTTGTCGGGATCGGACTCATTTACGGCAGCCATCATTTTGTCATGCATGTCTTTCATGCCAGCCATATATTCCTGTGACGAAGCCGAGGTAGACATATCAGTCATTTTCATTTCTGAATGTTCTGCTGAAATCGCTGGCAGGGATAACATTAATACTGCAAATAAAGTGTTTCTGGCTTTCATAAAAAATATCCTTTTAGCGTTGATGCCCGTTAACTGTAGCAGAATCTGATAAAAATGCCCCCTGTAGGGGGCAAAGATGTTGCCATATATCCGGTTACGGAAAAATCTATCAAGGAAATAAGGACAGCACAGATACTTCCCTCGCCGTCAGCCTGCACTGAGCATGCGACGATGCGCTTCGGCCATGGCCTGATGTGGGCCAGACTGACCGTTATTCATAAATTCATGGGCAACTGCAGCTCTTTCATGCTCATTCATTGCCGCTAATGACTTCGACGGCCCGGTAGGGGAAACGGTCTGACTTCCCATCATCCTCTGATGACTTTCCACCATTTTCTGGTGCGCATCCGCCGACCCGTTCGTCATGGTTTCATGAGCAATAATGGCCTGTTCATGCTGGTCCATACCGGCCATACGAGGTGCAGTCCCCTGGATCCCGACAGGAGCCGCAGCAGACTGCATCTGGTGAGCAGGTGCCTGTGCATTGTTGACCCGCTCATGGATATTCACGGTTTCAGTGGCCCAGGCCGAAGAAATTAAGCCAAAGCCCAGCAAGGATGCTAATACGATATTTTTCATGATAACTCTCCATTTCTTAATTAGTGATGTCCGGGGGAGTACAACCGGTGTTTTCAGTTCCATAACTGAAACAGGTTCGGAAGTGTTTATTTCTCCGGGAGGGGACTGGATATTCATTTCCTGGCGTCCACTGACGCCGGATATTGATAAAGCAATCCAGTCTTCCTGATAAGTTGCACTAATTATATCGAATGGCTTCTGTTTGCTGCATGACAGGCTAATGACATCTTTGTCATTTAAATCTTTATTCCCAGCACTGGGTGTCCGGAATCATTTTCTCCAGTCTGGGCACGGATAAGATAAAACGCGTTGAGTGTACGTCCGATTCCACCTGCACTCTTCCGTGATGTGCTTCCACGATTGACTTCACAATCGCAAGGCCGATGCCGCTGCCTTCTCCTTTTCGTTGTCTGGACGGATCCACCCGATAAAAACGGTCAAACAACCTTGATAAATGCTCTTCAGGGATTGGTTTCCCCGGATTTTCAATCACAAGGTCAAAAAAGCTCTCCTGCTCTCTTATTGAGACGGTGATTGCCTGTCCCTCCGGGGTATAACGCAGGGCATTGGATAACAGATTATTGATCGCCCTTCTGAACATTTGTGGATCTCCCTCAACCAGGCAGGGCATCCCGTTAAATTTGAGCGTGATATTGCGTTCTTCGGCCCAGGCTTCGAAAAACTCGAAGACTTTCATGACTTCCGCTCTGAGGTCAAACATGACCCTGTCAGGTATCAGCTGATTATTATCTGCCTGTGCCAGGAACAGCATATCGCTGACCATTTTGGTCATCCGGTTATACTCTTCAAGACTGGAATAGAGGACATCCTCAAGTTCCCTCTGTGTTCGATCCTGACTCAGTGCGATTTCAGTCTGCGTCACCAGATTGGTGATGGGCGTTCTGATCTCATGCGCGATATCGGCAGAGAAATTGGCCTGGCGGGTAAAGACATCCTCAATCTTTCCAATCATATGATTGAACGAGATAACCAGTTGCTCCAGCTCAATGGGAACGCGTGTCGGTTCCAGTCGCGCATCAAGATTCTCGGAGGTGATGTTTTTAATGGCATTGCTGACATTACGAAGGGGCAGGTGCCCCTGACGGACAGCGATTCGAATGATCAGAACAATCAACAGGCTTATCACGACGGCAATCGCAATCAGGTTCTTTTTCAGCGCATCGAGGTAATGGAGATGGAAATTAATGGATAGGCCAGTCAGCATGACATAGTTCTGCTGTTTGCCCTGAAATATCGCCTGACCAGAGGAGGCGATAATCCTGTATGTTTCCATCTTCATTTCGGACCCGGTATCCATCGGTCCCGCAGGATCCTCCACCGTCCAGAGAAAGACATCCCGTGCGCGGCTGTGCTCGCTAAAATCTGCTGAATTCACTGCCGGGCGTAGTGCCGCCCCCTGAGCTGAGCTAAAGAGCACTTCCCCCCTGGGATTGAGGAGCAAAAGGGCAACGTTGCGGTAGCTGGCAATTGATTCCTTTATTTTGCTTATTTTTTTATCATCCGGATCCACCGGGGACTGCAGTATACGGTTCAGTGTGGTGCTGATTTGTTGAAGATCGCTGACATCCTGCTCGGCAAAATGATTTTCAACAGAATGCAGCATAAACCAGGTGAATGCGATAAAAGCCAGTATCGTGGACAGGCTGATAAAAAAGGTCAGCCGCAGAGCGAGTGAGAAAGGGCGTCTGGAAGGTTTGCTATGCATCCGGGACCTCCAGCATGTAGCCCACGCCCCGGACTGTCTGGATCAGCTTTGTCTCGTAATCGTTGTCTATTTTAGCGCGGAGTCGCTTTACTGCGACATCGATCGCATTAGTGTCGCTGTCAAAATTCATGTCCCAGACCTGAGAGGCAATCAGGGAGCGGGGAAGAACCTCTCCCTGATGGCGAATGAAGAATTCCAGCAGGCTGAACTCTTTACTGGTGAGCACAATGCGGTTTCCGGCGCGACTGACTTTTCTGGATACGAGATCAATCGAGAGGTCAGCCACCTTAAACTGGCTTTCCGTGATCATCGTGTTTCCCCGCCTCAGAAGGGTTCTCACCCGGGCGAGCAGTTCGGCAAACGCAAAGGGTTTAACCAGATAATCGTCCGCACCCAGTTCCAGTCCTTTGACCCTATGTTCGATCGTGCCGAGGGCTGTCAGCAGTAAGACCGGCATACCCTTTCCGGCAGTGCGCAGCATGCGGATGATATCCCAGCCGTTCACATCAGGTAGCATGATATCCAGAATGACTAAATCATACTCGGCTGTCATGGCGAGATGATATCCGGTAAGACCATTATCAGCGTGATCCACTACGAACCCTGCCTCTGTAAGCCCTTTGCTGAGATATTCACCTGTTTTAATTTCGTCTTCGACGATCAATATTTTCATCTTGCTCCCCGGCTGGCTGCTAATGTCATTCTATTGCGCCCACGATCGTTATCAACGGATTACAGCAAAAATGACAACATTGTCATTATCCTGTCACCCGGCAAACAGAGAGCGTTAGGTAAAGTACCCCTATCAATACTCTGGACTTCATTTGAACCATTTACCAGGTCTGCCTGGACGAGAAGCGTTATGTTCAAATTAAAATTACTCAGCATTAGCACGATATTCATCCTGGCAGGCTGCGTGTCGCTTGCGCCTGAATATCAGCGGCCCGCAGCACCGGTACCCCAGCAGTTTTCACTGTCCCATAACAGCCTGACGCCAGCGGTAAATGGCTATCAGGATACGGGCTGGCGTAACTTTTTTGTCGATCCCCAGGTTACCCGGTTGATCGGTGAAGCTCTGACTAATAACCGTGATTTGAGAATGGCTGCCCTGAAGGTTGAAGAGGCCCGAGCCCAGTTCAACGTCACGGATGCAGATCGTTATCCCCAGCTGAATGCCTCATCCGGGATAACATACAGCGGTGGTCTGAAAGGTGACAAGCCGACCACACAGGAGTACGACGCGAGACTGGAGCTCAGCTATGAGCTCGATTTTTTCGGCAAACTTAAGAACATGAGTGATGCTGATCGCCAGAACTACTTTGCCAGCGAAGAAGCCCGTCGGGCCGTACACATCCTGCTGGTATCCAACGTTTCACAAAGCTATTTCAGCCAGCAACTGGCGTACGAACAACTTCGTATTGCGCGGGAAACGCTGAAAAATTATCAACAGTCCTATGCTTTCGTTGAGCAGCAGCTCGTGACCGGGAGTACGAACGTTCTGGCACTTGAACAGGCGCGAGGACAAATCGAAAGTACCCGCGCCGAAATAGCCAAACGAGAAGGCGATCTGGCTCAGGCAAACAATGCCCTGCAACTGGTGCTGGGAACGTACCGCGCACTTCCGTCAGAAAAAGGGATGAAAGGCGGGGAGATAGCCCCAGTAAAATTGCCACCAAATCTGTCTTCACAAATTTTGCTGCAGCGACCGGATATTATGGAAGCGGAATATCAGCTGAAAGCGGCTGATGCCAATATTGGCGCAGCGCGAGCGGCCTTTTTCCCCTCAATTACCCTGACCAGTGGTCTTTCCGCAAGCAGTACGGAGCTGTCCAGCCTGTTTACGTCAGGAAGTGGAATGTGGAATTTTATCCCTAAAATTGAAATTCCTATATTTAATGCTGGCAGGAATAAAGCCAATCTGAAGCTGGCTGAAATTCGCCAGCAACAGTCGGTGGTTAATTACGAACAAAAAATTCAGTCAGCCTTTAAGGATGTTTCCGACACGCTTGCGCTGCGCGACAGCCTTAGCCAGCAACTTGAGTCACAGCAGCGTTATCTTGATTCACTTCAGATAACTCTCCAGCGTGCCAGAGGATTGTATGCAAGTGGTGCTGTCAGTTACATCGAAGTGCTGGATGCAGAACGTTCCCTCTTCGCTACCCAGCAAACCATTCTCGATCTTACCTATTCCCGGCAGGTTAACGAAATTAATCTGTTTACCGCGCTGGGTGGCGGTTGGGTAGAGTAAATTTATTTAATTAATCAGGAAATTAAAATGCGTAATTCACTTAAAGCCGTTTTATTTGGTGCCTTCTCTGTCATGTTTTCTGCCGGTCTTCATGCTGAAACACATCAGCATGGCGATATGAATACTGCCAGTGATGCTTCGGTACAGCAAGTTATCAAGGGCACCGGTGTCGTTAAAGACATTGATATGAATACTAAGAAAATCACCATTTCGCATGAAGCAATTCCAGCGGTGGGCTGGCCTGCAATGACCATGCGCTTTACTTTTGTTAATGCAGACGATGCTATTAATGCCCTGAAAACAGGCAACCATGTCGATTTCTCGTTTATTCAGCAGGGCAATATCTCCTTACTCAAAAGCATTAACGTGACGCAGTCCTGATTGGCTGTCCGGAGCGATTACATCCTGTGCGCCTGTACATTCACATAGGTATATGTGTGAGTTAACCGTCAGGCGCATATGCCAGGTGTTTTGATTTTTTAGCGGAAAATTGTATGGCTTCTTTAAAGATAAAATATGCTGCAATAATTATCAGCAGCCTCATAGCAGGGGGGCTGATATCGGTTACTGCCTGGCAGTATGTAAACTCAGCACAAAAGACAGAAAAAACAGAACAAAAGGCACCGGAACGAAAGGTGCTTTTCTGGTATGACCCAATGAAACCGGATACCAAATTTGATAAACCCGGAAAATCGCCCTTTATGGATATGGACCTGGTGCCAAAATATGCTGATGACAGTGGCGATAAAAGCAGTGGCGGGATCCGTATCGACCCAACCCAGGTTCAGAATCTGGGATTAAAAACGCAAAAAGTCACGCGAGGAATGCTGAATTATTCTCAGACAATCCCGGCTAATGTCAGCTATAACGAGTATCAGTTTGTTATTGTGCAGGCGCGTTCTGACGGGTTTGTCGAAAAAGTCTACCCCATGACGATTGGCGATCATGTGAAGAAGGGGACGCCACTTATCGATATTACCATTCCGGACTGGGTGGAAGCACAGAGTGAATTCCTTCTGTTATCCAGCACCGGTGGTACTTCCACGCAAATTAAAGGCGTTCTGGAACGGCTTCGCCTGGCAGGTATGCCGGAAGAGGATATTCAGAGACTGCGTTCTACCCGGAGCATTCAGACCCGTTTTACCATTAAAGCACCTATTGATGGTGTCATTACTGCATTTGACCTGCGCACCGGCATGAATATTTCGAAAGATAAGGTGGTGGCTCAGATTCAGGGAATGGACCCGGTCTGGATCAGCGCTGCAGTGCCAGAATCTATCGCCTATCTGCTGAAAGATACGTCGCAGTTTGAAATTTCGGTACCGGCTTATCCGGATAAAACATTCCATGTCGAAAAATGGAATATTCTTCCCAGCGTGGATCAGACAACCCGTACGCTTCAGGTCCGTCTCCAGGTTTCTAATAAGGATGAGTTTCTCAAGCCGGGCATGAATGCCTATCTGAAACTGAATACCAGAAGCCAGGAGATGCTGCTGATACCAAGCCAGGCCGTTATCGATACCGGCAAAGAACAGCGCGTGATTACTGTTGATGATGAAGGCAAGTTTGTGCCGAAACAGATCCACGTTCTGCATGAGTCACAGCAACAGTCCGGCATCGGCTCCGGCCTGAATGAAGGCGATACCGTGGTGGTCAGTGGCCTGTTCCTCATTGACTCTGAAGCCAATATTACGGGCGCACTGGAACGTATGCGCCACCCTGAAAAAACAGAAAGCAGTATGCCAGCAATGTCTGACCAGCCTGTAAATATGCATTCAGGGCACTGAGGAGACGACGATGATTGAATGGATTATCCGGCGCTCTGTCGCCAACCGTTTCCTGGTCATGATGGGGGCCCTGTTTCTCAGCATCTGGGGCACATGGACGATTATTAACACGCCTGTCGATGCCTTGCCTGACCTGTCAGATGTGCAGGTCATTATCAAAACCAGCTATCCCGGCCAGGCCCCGCAGATTGTAGAAAACCAGGTCACCTATCCACTTACCACCACCATGCTGTCCGTGCCTGGCGCAAAAACCGTGCGTGGTTTTTCACAGTTCGGTGATTCGTATGTGTATGTCATTTTTGAAGACGGCACCGATCTGTACTGGGCCCGTTCCCGCGTGCTGGAGTACCTGAACCAGGTACAGGGAAAACTGCCCGCCGGTGTGAGTTCTGAAATCGGTCCGGACGCCACGGGGGTGGGCTGGATATTTGAATATGCCCTTGTCGATCGCAGCGGAAAACACGACCTTTCAGAACTGCGTTCTCTGCAGGACTGGTTCCTGAAATTTGAGCTGAAAACCATCCCGAACGTGGCTGAGGTCGCTTCGGTTGGCGGCGTGGTGAAACAGTACCAGATTCAGGTCAATCCGGTAAAATTGTCTCAGTATGGTATCAGCCTGCCCGAAGTGAAACAGGCCCTTGAATCGTCTAACCAGGAGGCCGGTGGCTCATCCGTTGAAATGGCCGAAGCTGAGTATATGGTCCGTGCCAGCGGTTATCTTCAGAGCATTGATGATTTTAATAACATCGTCCTGAAAACAGGCGAGAACGGCGTGCCGGTTTATCTGCGGGATGTTGCCCGCGTGCAGACCGGGCCTGAAATGCGGCGTGGTATTGCCGAGCTGAACGGCCAGGGCGAAGTCGCTGGCGGCGTGGTGATCCTGCGGTCGGGTAAAAATGCACGCGACGTTATCACGGCAGTGAGGGATAAACTTGAGACGCTGAAGGCCAGCCTGCCGGAAGGCGTTGAAATCGTGACCACCTACGATCGCAGCCAGCTCATCGACCGGGCGATTGATAACCTCAGTTCCAAACTTCTGGAAGAGTTTATCGTGGTGGCCATCGTCTGTGCCCTGTTCCTGTGGCACGTACGTTCTGCCCTGGTGGCGATTATCTCTCTGCCGCTTGGTCTGTGTATCGCCTTTATCGTCATGCACTTCCAGGGACTGAACGCCAATATCATGTCGCTGGGAGGGATAGCGATTGCCGTCGGTGCGATGGTGGATGCCGCCATTGTGATGATTGAGAATGCGCATAAGCGGCTTGAGGAGTGGGATCATCAGCATCCGGGTGAGCAGATTGACAACGCCACCCGCTGGAAGGTGATTACCGATGCCTCCGTTGAAGTGGGACCCGCACTGTTTATCAGCCTGCTGATCATCACCCTGTCCTTTATTCCTATCTTTACCCTGGAAGGTCAGGAAGGACGTCTGTTTGGCCCGCTGGCATTCACGAAAACGTACTCCATGGCGGGCGCGGCCGCGCTGGCCATCATCGTCATTCCGATTCTGATGGGATTCTGGATCCGGGGGAAAATTCCTGCAGAGACCAGTAACCCCCTGAACCGGGTACTGATCAAAGCGTATCATCCATTGCTGTTGCGGGTTCTCCACTGGCCAAAAACAACCCTGCTGGTTGCGGCCTTGTCCATTTTCACCGTTATCTGGCCGCTGAGCCAGGTGGGCGGTGAGTTTCTGCCGAAGATTAACGAGGGCGACCTGTTGTATATGCCGTCGACCCTGCCGGGTGTCTCTCCGGCTGAAGCTGCAGCGCTCCTGCAGACGACGGACAAGTTAATCAAAAGCGTTCCTGAAGTGGCCTCTGTATTTGGCAAGACCGGTAAAGCAGAGACCGCCACGGATTCCGCACCGCTCGAAATGGTTGAAACCACGATCCAGCTCAAACCTGAGGATCAGTGGCGTCCAGGCATGACGATTGACAAGATTATTGAAGAACTCGACAGGACCGTCCGTTTACCGGGGCTGGCAAACCTCTGGGTGCCGCCAATCCGTAACCGTATTGATATGCTCTCAACCGGGATCAAAAGCCCGATAGGTATCAAGGTGTCCGGAACGGTTCTGTCCGATATCGATGCAACGGCGCAGAGTATCGAAGCGGTCGCCAAAACCGTACCCGGCGTAGTGTCTGCTCTCGCAGAGCGACTGGAAGGCGGGCGCTACATTGATGTGGATATCAACCGGGAAAAAGCCTCCCGCTACGGAATGACGGTGGGCGATGTGCAGCTGTTCATCTCATCAGCCATCGGCGGCGCGACGGTAGGGGAAACGGTTGAAGGCGTGGCCCGGTACCCGATTAATATCCGCTATCCGCAGGATTACCGGAACAGCCCGCAGGCCCTGAAACAGATGCCGATCCTGACCCCGATGAAGCAGCAGATCACGCTGGGCGATGTTGCGGATATTAAGGTCGTTTCCGGGCCGACTATGCTGAAAACGGAAAATGCCCGTCCAGCCAGCTGGATTTACATTGACGCGCGCGGCAGGGATATGGTGTCGGTGGTTAATGACATTAAAACGGCGATCAGTCAGAAAGTGAAACTGAGACCGGGTACCAGCGTGTCATTCTCCGGACAGTTTGAACTGCTTGAGCATGCCAACAAGAAACTGAAGCTGATGGTGCCGATGACGGTGATGATCATCTTCATCCTGTTGTATCTGGCATTCCGCCGGGTTGATGAAGCCCTGCTGATCCTGATGAGCCTGCCGTTCGCCCTGGTTGGCGGGATATGGTTCCTGTACTGGCAGGGCTTCCATATGTCTGTCGCAACCGGAACGGGGTTTATCGCTCTGGCCGGGGTGGCAGCAGAGTTTGGCGTGGTCATGCTGATGTATCTGCGTCATGCCATTGAAGCGCACCCGGAATTGTCCCGTAAAGAGACGTTCACACCGGAAGGCCTTGATGAAGCCCTCTATCATGGTGCCGTACTGCGTGTCCGGCCGAAAGCCATGACCGTGGCGGTGATCATTGCGGGTCTGCTGCCAATACTCTGGGGAACCGGTGCAGGTTCAGAAGTCATGAGCCGTATCGCGGCACCCATGATTGGTGGGATGATCACGGCTCCGCTGCTGTCCCTGTTCATTATTCCTGCCGCCTACAAATTAATCTGGCTGCGCAGACATAAAAAAAGCGTGTCCTGAACCTGAAAGGGCACCCCCTGTGGGTGTCCTTCTTTACTGATTCACCCTGACGTCAGGGTTTAAATCGATAATATACAGAGGTGAGTATGAAAAAAGTGGTTCTGATGGCGCTGGCTCTCGGCCTTTCACTGCCCGCGATGGCGAGTGAAAAAGTGATTGATATGTACAAATCTGAAAACTGTGGCTGTTGTTCCCTGTGGGGCAAGGCGATGGAAAAAGACGGGTTTGAAGTACGAACTCACGTCATGAATGATCAGGCGCTGTCAGCCCTGAAAGAAAAGCATGCTATTCCTGCAGGACTGCGAAGTTGTCATTCCGCGGTTGCCGGTAATTTGATCATTGAAGGCCATGTGCCTGCGACAACGATACATAAGGCAATGCAGTCTGGTTCAGGTATATACGGTCTCGCCACCCCCGGTATGCCAGCAGGAAGTCCTGGAATGGAGATGGGAGCCCGAAAAGAGGCTTACGATGTTATCGCATTCTCACCGGATGGAAGTAAAAAAGTCTTCCAGCGAATCGAATAGTCAGCGGAACGGCTGATAACGGGACGCCGGTAGCAGGCACTCCTGTGCCGGCGATATTCGTGGTAATCGCATCCATGACATACCCTGAAGACAGAAGATGCTTCGGTATGCATAAGGAGAGTTACTGTGAAAAATGACAATGCAGTGCAACACAACAACCAGACTGCTTCTGAGCAGACATTATCCCCGGACGAGGGCCACGTATTGCATAAGGTGAGAGATCCCGTGTGCGGGATGGCCATCCTGCCCGACAGGGCGCACAGCAGCATTCGATACCAGGACCATCAACTTTATTTCTGCTCCGCCAGCTGTGAGAGTAAATTTAAAGCCCATCCCGATCGTTATCTTACCGAAGATGCCAGTGAACATTCCCATCACCATCACCACGATCATCACGAAGTCAGCCCTGATCAGATAAAACAGCCTCACCACCAGGCGGAAAAAGAGAATTCTGAAGGTGTGTGGACATGTCCGATGCACCCGGAGATACGCCGCAGTGGTCCCGGAAGCTGTCCTGTCTGTGGAATGGCACTGGAGCCGCTCGTAGCTACGGCATCCACGGGGCCGAGTGATGAACTTCACGACATGACAAGACGCTTCTGGCTGGGGTTGTTGCTGGCGTTTCCGGTTCTGGTACTCGAAATGGGATCTCATCTGTTTCCCGAGTTGAGGAATACAGTACCGCCACAGTACAACACATGGCTGCAGCTGCTTCTGGCCTCCCCTGTCGTGTTGTGGTGTGGCTGGCCATTCTTCGCCCGGGCCGGAATGTCGTTACGTAACCGCTCCCTGAATATGTTTACCCTTGTTGCAATGGGGACCGGCGTAGCCTGGGTTTACAGCGTCATTGCAACCGTCTTCCCCTCCTGGTTTCCTGCATCGTTCAGAAACATGGATGGCCTGGTGGCCGTTTATTTTGAAGCCGCAGCAGTTATTACGGTGCTTGTTCTGCTGGGACAGGTTCTTGAGCTGCGGGCACGGGAACAAACCTCAGGCGCCATTACTGCGCTTCTGAACCTTGCCCCCAAAACCGCCAGACGGCTGGATCATGACGGTCATGAAACGGATATTAATGCGGAAGATGTCCTGCCTGGCGATAAGCTCCGCATCAGACCTGGAGAGAGTATTCCGGTCGACGGTATCGTGATCGAAGGCAAAACAACCGTTGATGAATCGATGGTGACCGGGGAATCTATGCCGGTTACCAAAACGGAGGGTGACCCTGTCATCGGGGGGACCATTAATCAGACAGGGAGTCTCATCATCCGTGCAGAGAAAGTCGGTGATGAAACAATGCTCTCACGAATTGTTCAGATGGTCGCTGATGCACAGCGTTCGCGTGCCCCCATCCAGAGAATGGCTGACAGCGTTTCAGGCTGGTTTGTTCCTCTGGTGATACTTATCGCGGTTGTTGCTTTCGTGATCTGGTCTGTCTGGGGGCCCGAGCCCAGGATGGCGCACGGTCTCATTGCGGCTGTGTCGGTCCTGATTATTGCCTGTCCCTGCGCGCTGGGGCTGGCCACGCCGATGTCGATAATGGTGGGGGTGGGCAAAGGAGCCCAGGCCGGGGTGTTAATCAGGAATGCCGAAGCCCTTGAGCGTCTTGAAAAAGTGGACACGCTGGTTGTCGACAAAACAGGCACGCTCACGGAAGGTTCGCCTACGGTGACAGGGATTATCAGTCTCAATCCGGGTGGGGAAACATCTCTTTTGCGTGTAACAGCCGCAGTGGAAAAAGGCTCGCAGCATCCGCTGGGTATGGCAGTAGTTAAAGCAGCACAGGAAAAGGGGATCGCAATACCCGCAGTCACTCATTTCGATGCACCGTCGGGTAAAGGTGTCTCAGGCGATGTCGAAGGTCAACGGGTTGTTATTGGTAATGAACTGGCTATGCAGGAAAACAGTATAGTTATTGATAATCAAAAGGCCGTTGCGGATACGTTGCGGATGGAAGGCGCTACCGTTATCTATGTGGCCACAGACGGGGACCTTGCAGGCCTGATAGCTATCTCGGATCCCGTGAAAACAACCACGCCGGATGCGCTTAAAGCTTTGCGTCAGGCGGGGATCCGCATCGTTATGCTCACCGGGGATAACCAGCTTACTGCTGAAGCAGTCGCACGGAAACTGGGAATAGATGAGGTTGAAGCCGGAATTCTGCCGGATGGCAAAAAAGCAGTGATAACCCGACTGAAAGAGTCTGGCCATGTGGTTGCGATGGCCGGAGACGGTGTGAATGATGCCCCGGCGCTGGCAGCGGCTGACGTGGGTATAGCCATGGGAACGGGTACAGATGTGGCAATTGAAAGTGCCGGAGTCACCCTTCTCAAAGGCGACTTGATGATACTGAACAGGGCCCGTCATCTGTCAGAGATCACCATGAAAAATATCCGTCAGAATCTGTTTTTTGCATTTATCTACAACGCACTTGGCGTGCCTGTGGCTGCAGGTCTGCTTTATCCTGTGTATGGAATACTGCTGTCGCCAGTTATTGCGGCGGCGGCCATGGCTCTTTCCTCCGTCAGCGTCATTGTGAATGCGTTGCGTCTGAAAAGTGTCAGGCTCGGGAAATAACACTGAGTGAAGGGTCAGTTACGAACAGAAGGAGTCCAGTATGAAAAGTACCACCTATGCGCTTATTGCTGTCGCCGCGATCGCGGCATTTGCCCTCCTGCGCGAACACTGGTCACATGTGGCAGGTTACTGGCCATATCTGTTATTGCTGGTCTGCCCGCTAATGCATCTTTTCCACGGCCACGGAGGGCATGGAGATCATCAACATCACGGAAGTGAAAACGATAAAAAAAATTAATCCGGCAGACGGGGCCGCGTCGCGGTCCCGTTATCAGTCCAGGTATCGTTCGTAGTCTCTGGCATGCGCAAAGGCATGCTGTTCGAGTTTGTTATCAGCGGGTGCCGCTGCCCGGAACGCCAGAGAGTTAACAGGGTTGTTATTGATGACCAGCTCGTAATGCAGATGAGGACCGGATGAACGTCCGCTGTTACCGGATAACGCAATAGCACCTCCCCGTGTAACCCTGGCCCCTTTAGTAACGAGTATTTTATTGAGGTGGAGATAGCGAGTTTTAACACCGGCTTTTCCCGTTACTTCAACAAAATATCCCATGGTACTGTTGTATTCGGCCCGGGTGATTTTTCCGTCGATGACGCTGACTATTTTCGTGTTCATGGACATGGAATAATCAATGCCATTATGGGGACTCACTTTTCCCGATACCGGGTTAAGTCTTGCAGGATTGAAAGGCGAACTGAGTCTTGCTGTGGCCGGTAACGGATAATCGAGACTGCCTTTCCCGGAAGTATCGGAAAGGTTATAGAACTTTTTATCTGATATACGATACGCCGTGTAATTAAATGAACCGGACGTAAATTTATAGGCCACGACACGTGATTTTCCCGCTTTCTTTTGCAGTACGAGTTTTAATGATTCATTTTTTTTCAAATGCCGCAGATTAAACCGGGAAGGCAAGGAGCGCTGAAGAGTAGCGATCTCGTTCGATTCCAGCCCCGAGCGGGTGGCTGAAAGGTAGGCATTTTCTTTTACGACATCGGTAGAATACATTTACTGGAATTCGCCGTTAGCATGAACACTGCGGCGTATGCTAGGGGTTTTCAGGAGGCGTGTCATCTGTCAGTTAATCGGGAGCACCGTTGATGGTCGTCATTTTTGTAACATATCTTGTTTCCCGTTTGCTCCTGAAGCTCTGGGAACTGTATGACCAGCCCGACGGTGATGATTAACGGGACTGAAACAGGTTACGGCAGAGCAATATGGGGCTCATGTCCTGCTACGTAACCCGTCAGTAAAGCCCTGCTGCGCACCTGACGCTAAGCACTAACCCGCCTGCAGTTACCTGGTCGAATACAGCCCGCGAAGCTTTCTTGCCTGCGTCTGATGTGCTTCCGCACCGGCATTATTGACCTGCTCATGCACGAGAGCGGCTTTTTCTCCGGCATTCAGTTCGTTAAAAGAAGAAGACGAGGTCTTTGAATTTGCATCACTGCCGGACAGCATTTTTTTATGTTCCTCAATCATTTTCTGATGCGCATAGGACGCGCTGTTGTTCATAAATGAATGAGCAACAATGGCCCTTTCATGTTCATTCATTTCAGAGAATGAGGGCGTGTTGTTTTTATTAACCCTGTCCGGTAAGTTTTCATGCGTCGAGGAATTCACATGACTGACGGCTGAGGCATTATTAACAAATCGATGTGCTTCATGGGCAATATCACTGGACTGAGCAAAAGCTGCCCCACAAAATAAAGCTGTAAACGCAGTGGTCGTGATTAATATATTCATGTGTAATTACCTTCTGAGGTACATAAAAGATGTCCTTATGATCATATATAAAAATAATCAACCTGTGGGGAAGATGACGTAAATGTAATACAGCTATGTACATTACACGATTGTAATGAATTTGTTTCTTAAGGTGTGCTAGATTCATTTCATTGTAAGTGGATGAACCAGTAATTTAATTTAAATCGGTTCTCGAATTCTGTCAGTAACCATACTTTAAATAAGGGAATGCGCATGCTGTTGAAAACGTCTCGACGAACTTTCCTGAAGGGGTTAACCCTCTCTGGCGTAGCCGGAAGTCTTGGCGTATGGAGTTTCAATGCGCGTTCCAGTCTGAGCCTGCCAGTTGCCGCATCCCTGCAGGGTACTCAGTTTGACCTGACCATTGGTGAAACGGCCGTCAATATCACGGGCAGTGAGCGTCAGGCCAAAACAATCAATGGAGGCCTGCCGGGGCCCGTTCTTCGCTGGAAAGAAGGTGACACCATTACCCTGAAGGTCAAAAACCGTCTTAATGAACAGACGTCCATTCACTGGCACGGCATTATTCTTCCGGCCAATATGGATGGTGTTCCGGGGCTGAGTTTTATGGGCATAGAGCCTGATGATACCTACGTTTACACCTTTAAGGTTAAGCAGAACGGGACTTACTGGTACCACAGCCATTCCGGTCTGCAGGAACAGGAGGGGGTATACGGTGCCATTATCATCGATGCCGGGGAGCCAGAACCGTTTACTTACGATCGTGAGCATGTGGTCATGTTGTCTGACTGGACCGATGAAAATCCTCACAGCCTGCTGAAAAAATTAAAAAAACAGTCGGATTACTACAATTTCAATAAACCAACCGTTGGCTCTTTTTTCCGCGACGTGAATACCAGGGGGCTGTCAGCCACCATTGCCGATCGGAAAATGTGGGCTGAAATGAAAATGAATCCGACTGACCTCGCGGATGTCAGTGGCTACACCTACACCTATCTCATGAACGGGCAGGCCCCGCTGAAAAACTGGACCGGACTGTTCCGTCCCGGTGAAAAGATACGCTTACGGTTTATCAACGGCTCGGCAATGACCTATTTCGATATCCGTATCCCCGGGCTGAAAATGACGGTCGTGGCTGCAGATGGCCAGTATGTAAACCCGGTTACCGTTGACGAATTCAGGATTGCCGTTGCCGAAACCTATGATGTCATTGTGGAGCCTCAGGGTGAGGCCTATACCATCTTCGCACAATCCATGGACAGGACCGGTTACGCTCGAGGGACACTGGCCACGAGAGAGGGGTTAAGTGCTGCCGTTCCCCCCCTCGATCCCCGTCCTCTGTTGACCATGGAAGATATGGGTATGGGGGGAATGGGACATGATATGGCAGGAATGGACCACAGCCAGATGGGAGGCATGGATAACAGCGGAGAGATGATGTCTATGGACGGTGCTGACCTTCCGGATAGCGGGACATCCTCCGCGCCCATGGATCACAGCAGCATGGCCGGTATGGATCATTCCCGGATGGCCGGAATGCCGGGTATGCAAAGTCATCCTGCGTCAGAAACGGATAACCCACTGGTTGATATGCAGGCGATGAGCGTCTCTCCGAAGTTAAATGATCCGGGTATTGGTCTTCGAAATAACGGAAGAAAGGTTCTCACGTACGCGGATTTGAAAAGCCGCTTTGAGGATCCTGACGGACGTGAACCTGGCCGTACCATAGAACTGCATTTAACCGGCCACATGGAAAAGTTTGCCTGGTCATTTAACGGAATCAAGTTTTCAGATGCCGCACCGGTGCTGCTGAAATACGGTGAGCGGCTCAGGATCACGCTGATCAACGATACCATGATGACTCACCCCATTCACCTGCATGGTATGTGGAGCGATCTGGAAGATGAAAACGGTAATTTCATGGTTCGTAAACACACAATAGATGTTCCCCCTGGTACAAAACGCAGTTACAGAGTGACAGCAGATGCGCTTGGCCGCTGGGCGTATCACTGCCATTTGCTCTATCACATGGAAATGGGAATGTTTCGTGAAGTCCGGGTGGAGGAATGATGCGAATGAAGAGAAATTTGAAGGCCATACCTGTTCTGGTCGCCGGTTTGTTTACCTCACAGCTTTCTATTGCGGCGGGCTCCGTCTCTGCAGATCCCCACGCCGGGCACGACATGTCTGCCATGCAGATGCCAGCAGATGAGAATTTCACTGAGATGACGTCAATGGAGCCCATTGTAACTGAGAGCAGAACGCCAATTCCGCCTGTTACCGATGCCGACCGGAAGGCTGCATTCGGCAATTTACAGGGGCATGCGATTCACGACAGTGCGATTAATTATCTGGTTCTGCTGGATCAACTGGAATGGCAACGGTCGGATAACACCAACAATTTCAGCTGGAGTGTTAACAGCTGGATTGGAGGCGACACAGATCGGATTTGGCTAAAGAGTGAAGGTGAACGAAGCAATGGGGAAACGGAGGCGGCTGAAGCGCAGTTACTCTGGGGACATGCGGTTGGCCCATGGTGGGATTTGGTTGCGGGTGTCAGGCAGGATTTCAGACCTGCTTCTGCCCGGACCTGGGCTGCTGTCGGTTTTCAGGGGCTGGCACTCTATAATTTTGAGTCTGAAATTACGGGTTTTGTCAGTAATGGCGGAAAAGCAGCCCTTCGTCTGGGAGGAGAATACGACGTTTTACTGACTAACCGGCTCATACTCCAGCCATCCTATGAGGTGAATTTCTACAGTCAGGATGATGAATCGCGGGGTCGCGGCAGGGGACTGACTGACACAGAGCTGGGGCTCCGGCTGCGCTATGAAATACGCCGTGAGTTTGCACCCTATATAGGCGTTTCCTGGAATCAACTTTACGGGAAAACATCCGATATGGCGAAAAGAGAAGGTGAGAAAGACCATCAGGTAGTATTCCTGGCGGGAGCCAGAATCTGGTTTTAACGCACTGATATAAAACACTCAACTAAACAGGTAAATAAAATGTCGATTTTAAATAAAGCCATTCTTACAGGTGGCCTCGTTATGGGCGTTGCTTTCTCTGCTATGGCCCATCCGGAATTAAAAAGCTCTGTGCCACAGGCTGATTCAGCCGTAGCGGCCCCGGAAAAGATTCAGCTTAATTTCTCGGAAAATCTGACCGTGAAATTCTCAGGTGCAAAATTAACGATGACGGGTATGAAAGGCATGTCATCACATTCTCCGATGCCGGTCGCGGCAAAAGTGGCGCCAGGCGCTGACCCTAAATCGATGGTCATTATTCCGCGAGAGCCTTTACCCGCTGGCACTTATCGTGTTGACTGGCGCGCGGTTTCTTCAGATACGCACCCTATTACCGGTAATTACACCTTTACAGTGAAGTAATATTATGAACGACCTGATTATGATTGTTATTCGTTTTCTTCTTTATCTGGATTTGATGGTAATATTTGGATTGCCATTTTTTCAGATATATGGAATAAGCGGTGTCAGACATGAAACCTATAACCTGACTAATTTCAGGTCGTTTATAACTTTTGCTGTTGTTACAGGCATCATTCTTACTGGCATTAATATGCTCCTGGTATCTAATGCCATGAGTGGAGTAACTGACCTCAGAGAATTATCCATCCATGTTATCGAGATGGTGATAGAAGAAACTGATGTGGGTATTAGCTGGATTGTCAGGCTCTGTGCCCTGTTTACCACACTCGGTGCTTTGTTCCTTTACACTAATAAGAGAGTATTGTCCTGCCTGCTGATGACGATGAGTGGGGGCGTGGCGCTGGCTACACTTGCCTGGGGAGGACACGCCGTTATGCATGACGGTCTGCATTACTATCTCCATTTACTGAGCGATCTGACCCATCTCGGCGCTGCAGGTGCCTGGACAGGTGCTCTGGTTGCATTTGCTATCCTGCTGATGCGCAGAAACGAGCATAATGCACAGAGCGTCATTGTGATATCTGACTCCCTGGCAAAATTTGCCACGGCAGGAACGGTGATTGTTGTAGCCCTGATCCTGAGTGCGCTGGTCAACTATCTGTATATTGCTGAGGGTAACTTAACTCCCTTATTCAACAGTTCCTGGGGGAGGATATTGCTTGCCAAGACGGCTCTGTTTGTTCTGATGCTTCTTCTGGCTGCAGCAAACCGGTTTCACCTGGGTCCCCGGCTTGAAGTTATGGTCAGGGAAGGGAATTATGATCGCAGCGTTGCCCTGATGCGAAACAGCATCCTGACAGAATTCGTTGTTGCGATTATCATTCTGGGCGCCGTAGCGTGGCTCGGAATGCTTGCTCCGTCTCAGGTCAGCTAGGGGACAGCCAAAGCTCATGCGTGAGATTTTTACTTTCATATCAGCGAGTTGACCATGCAGCGTATTTTAATCGTTGAAGACGAACAAAAAACAGGTCGTTACCTGCAGCAGGGACTGGTTGAGGAAGGCTATCAGGCCGATCTCTTTAATAATGGCCGCGATGGTCTCGGGGCCGCGTCGAAGGGACAGTATGATTTGATAATACTGGACGTGATGCTGCCTTTCCTCGACGGGTGGCAAATCATCAGCGCACTGAGGGAGTCCGGGCACGAAGAACCGGTCCTGTTTTTAACCGCAAAGGACAACGTGCGGGACAAAGTGAAAGGACTGGAGCTTGGCGCAGATGACTACCTGATTAAGCCCTTTGATTTTACGGAGCTGGTTGCACGTGTAAGAACCCTACTGCGCCGGGCACGCTCGCAGGCCGCAACAGTCTGCACCATCGCCGATATGACCGTTGATATGGTGCGCCGGACCGTGATCCGTTCGGGGAAGAAGATCCATCTCACCGGTAAAGAATACGTTCTGCTTGAGTTGCTGCTGCAACGCACCGGAGAAGTGTTACCCAGGAGTCTTATCTCGTCCCTGGTCTGGAACATGAATTTTGACAGTGATACGAATGTGATTGATGTCGCCGTGAGACGTCTGAGAAGTAAAATTGATGATGACTTTGAGCCAAAACTGATCCATACCGTTCGCGGTGCCGGATATGTCCTGGAGATCAGAGAAGAGTGAGGTTCAAAATTTCCCTGACCACACGCCTGAGCCTGATTTTTTCTGCGGTGATGCTTACGGTATGGTGGTTATCAAGTTTTATCCTGATTAGCACCCTTAATGGCTATTTCGATAATCAGGACCGCGATTTTCTGACAGGTAAACTTCAGCTCACCGAAGAGTTTCTTAAAACAGAGACGTTCAGGAACAAAACGGATATTAAGTCATTATCAGAAAAAATAAACGATGCGATGGTGGGGCACAATGGCTTATTCATTTCTATAAAAAACATGGAAAATGAAAAAATTGTTGAACTCTATGCCAAAAATTCTGTTGTTCCAGCGGTCCTGCTTAATAAGTCGGGTGATATTCTCGACTATATGATCCAGACGGAAGAAAATAACACCGTGTACCGCAGTATCTCGCGGCGGGTTGCCGTGACGCCGGAACAGGGTAAAAGCAAACATGTCATCATTACGGTTGCCACGGATACTGGGTATCACACCCTGTTTATGGACAAACTCAGTACCTGGCTGTTCTGGTTCAATATCGGTCTGGTCTTTATTTCTGTTTTTCTGGGCTGGCTGACCACACGTATTGGTCTGAAACCGCTACGGGAAATGACCAGTCTGGCTTCCTCCATGACCGTACACAGCCTGGATCAGCGTCTAAATCCCGATCTGGCTCCGCCGGAAATCTCTGAGACCATGCAGGAGTTCAATAATATGTTTGATCGCCTGGAGGGGGCATTCCGGAAACTGTCAGATTTCTCGTCTGACATCGCGCATGAGCTGCGCACACCAGTCAGTAATCTGATGATGCAGACGCAGTTTGCACTGGCTAAGGAAAGGGATGTTTCGCATTACCGCGAAATTTTATTCGCTAACCTGGAAGAACTGAAAAGGTTGTCACGAATGACCAGTGACATGCTTTTTCTGGCACGTTCAGAGCATGGTCTGCTGCGGCTGGATAAACATGATGTGGATCTGGCAGCCGAACTGAATGAATTACGTGAGTTGTTCGAGCCCCTGGCAGACGAAACAGGAAAGACAATCACGGTTGAAGGAGAGGGCGTTGTTGCCGGAGACAGCGATATGCTCCGACGTGCTTTCAGTAACCTGCTTTCCAATGCAATCAAGTATTCTCCCGATAACACCTGTACAGCGATACACCTTGAGCGTGACAGTGACTGTGTGAACGTGATGATTACGAATACGATGTCCGGCCAGGTTCCCGCTAATCTGGAACGTTTGTTTGACCGGTTCTATCGCGCAGACTCATCAAGGTTCTACAACACGGAAGGCGCGGGGCTGGGATTATCAATTACAAGGTCGATCATTCATGCTCACGGCGGCGAGCTGTCAGCAGAACAGCAGGGGCGTGAAATTGTGTTCAAAGTGCGCCTGTTAATGGATTAATCCCGTTGTTCAGGAGAAACCTGGAAGGTGACAAAATTGTCATCATTCAGTCACGCGATAAACAGAGGCGGTTTTTTATAATTATTCATAAATCAGGAGCAGCGTGATAACACAATCACCTGGTTCCTGGAGTGATGATTAACCCGCCCTGAGATCAACTGCTTTCTCTGTTATAAGCCATTGATTGTTTGGGTATGTAAACACCGGAGACCCAACCATGAAAAAGATTCTCGTATCATTTGTTGCCATTATGGCTGCCGCTTCATCTGCCATGGCTGCAGAGACAATGAACATGCATGACCAGGTAAATAATGCACAGGCACCTGCCCACCAGATGCAGTCATCTGCTGAAAAAAGTGCAATTCAGGGAGACAGCATGACAATGATGGATATGAGCAGTCACGATCAGGCCGCAATGTCCCATGACATGATGCAAAACAGCAATTCTGCTGCCCACCAGGACATGGCTGAAATGCATAAAAAAATGATGAAAGCTAAACCCGGAGCTACCAACGAAACAGCAAAGTCATTTTCTGAAATGAGCGAGCATGAGAAGGCCGCAGCTGTACATGAGAAGGCGAATAATGGTCAGTCTTCCGTTGTTCACCAGCAGCAGGCTGATAAGCATCGCAGTCAGATCACCCAGAATTAACCCGCAGCTCCACTTGTTAGACCCTCATTTGACGCCGAAGTCACTGGCTTACGCTCCCGTCCGGGAGCGTTTTTTTTCCCATATATCAAACTTTAACTCTGAAGAGGTGGAAGTATCTGACCAACACTGTCACGTAACGCCAGATAACTACAAAAACACCTTTTTCCTTCTGTAAATTGCAGTTCCTGCAAGAACATCAAGGCATAATGTTGGAACAGCGTGTGATACACACTTAGCATCATGTTTTGTATGTGTTTTTTTAAAACTTTACAACTTTAAAGTCTTTTTCAGGTTAAAGGATACAACTTTAATGTCTCTACACAAACGTCTCATGAGGACGCTAAACGCTGATGCGATGTTCTTTAAGCTTACGCCACAATGTGGTGGGGCTTATTCCGAGCATTGTCGCGGCTTTGGTACGGTCGCCTGCCGTGGTTTCAATGACGCGGGTAATGAGCTGTTTTTCCTGTTTCTTAAGCAGGTTGGTAGCGTCCACCGTCATTTCGCTTGTGGGGAGGCGCGAAACCTCCTCCGGCGAAACGGAGGACATCTGGCACAACTGCTGAAGATCCGCTTTGCTCACCACATCCGTTTGTAATAACACAACGAGCCGATAAACCACCGCCTGCAGCTCACGAATGTTGCCCGGCCAGGTATACGCGTTTAAAAACGCCTGGGCTTCCGGGGTAAATATCAGCGTTTTGCCTTGCTGCGCCAGCAGGTGCTGCACGATCAGCATGACGTCGCCGGGGCGCTCGTGGAGCGCGGGCAACGCCAGTTCGAGAATGTTGATGCGGTACCAGAGATCCTGACGAAATTCACCCGCGTCGACCTGCGCCTTCAGCGGTTTATTACTGGCGGTAATAAGGCGGAAGTTGGCGGTAATCAACGAGTCGCCGCCGATCCGGGAAAACTGTTTTTCCTGTAATACGCGCAGCAATTTTACCTGCACCGATAACGGCGCTTCGCTGATTTCATCAATGAACACCGTGCCGTCTTTCGCCATTTCGAAAATGCCGGGTTTGCCGCCTTTACGGGCGTTGGTAAATGCGCCATCGGCATAGCCAAACAGTTCGCTTTCCAGCAGGCTTTCCGGGATGGCCGCGCAATTGATGGCGATAAAAGGACAATGGCTGCGTGCGCTATGGTTATGGATGCTCTGGGCGAAAAGCTCTTTCCCCGTCCCGGTAGCACCGGTGATATTGACCGGTAAATCATGTTGGGCGCACAGCTTTGCTTTCGCAATGACGTCAAGGATTTGCCGCGACTGGCCGATAATATCGTCAAAGTGATACGACGTGGTAAAGCCGCGCAGTTTGCTTTTTTTATTCGCCACGGAATGCCAGAGCGCATTATCCTGGCTTAAGCCGGTGATAATCGAAAACGAGTGTCGACGGTTGGCAAAATGTTTGATCGAGACGTAGACCAGATTTCCGTTAATTTCCGTCGGCTGTTCCTTCAGGCTTATTTCATTAATAATGCTACCGTACAGATCTTTAAACGCCTCTTTTTTGAAGAGTTTATCGCCCGGATGGCACTGAAACAGGGTCATACCGGTGGCATTAACGCTAATGACTTCCCCCATCTGGTCAATACACATAATGCCTTCACGCGACTGATTCAGCGCCGACTGGCTCATTAACAGTTTTGTGTTTTCCTGATTGATATATTTCAGCAGACTCCAGGCTTCGTTAATGGCTTGTTCGATGGAGATATTATCGGTATCGCCCATGACCGCATTTAAGCCGTACTTTTTCGCCATTTCAGCCACTGTCAGGCCGCCAATCACCAGCTGATAGTCATTTTCGGCCAGATTTTTAACCACGTTTTCAATATCATAATGGTTATAGACCTGGCAGATCTTGAACTCTTCGTTGGTCATATTTTGATAATGGCGCAGCGCATTACAAAACTGAGGGAAACCAATAGCGGCAATTTTCTGCGACTTGTGTTTGGCTTCCTGCAGGATGCGATAAACGCCGTGAAAATCATGGGCGATCTCGATAACCGGAATGGTCATATTGCTGCGTAACAGGGCGGCGGTGCCACCGCGGCTGATAATAATTTTTGTGCCGGCGCGAATCATCTCATCCGCTTTTTCCAGCACGTCAGAATAATGAAATTCGTATACGGGAATATCCAGTTTGCGTTCTATTAACACATTGGCGATGCGCTGAGTGATGGTGCTGGAAACAGAAAAGATAACAATCTCATTATTCTTCATTTATTCATCACTTACGGCTGGCGTCCTGATTTATAAAAAGAACCTTACACAAACCATTGTGTAAGGTTCAACAGGCAATGCTCAGAAATGAAGACGACGATAAACAATCTGACCGTTGCAGAGTGTGGCGCAGTTATCGATATACCGATCGCCCTCTATTTTTACGCCGCGGGTATCTTCAAAGACGATCCGCTCCTTGCGTAGCTTCACAAGGGAAATATCGGCAAACGCGCCAGGCTTTAACGTGCCGATGTCTCCTTCCATTTTCATCAGGCGGGCTGGCGTGGTGGTGACTGCGCGCAGGACGTCAAAAAATGACATGCCCATGTTGAGATATTTCGACATTACGTGCAGCAGGCTGTACACCTTATCCGTCCGCAGGCTATTTCTTTGCGTCAGGTCAGTGCTGATGATATCCGGGTAAAAACCTTGCTCCATCGCATTGCTGGCCACGTTGAAGTCAAAATGCGCCACCCCGTTGGAGCAGTCGAAAATCACGCCCCGCTTTTTGGCCTGTTTCACCGCCGGGTAAACTTCGCCCTGCGCGTTCAGTATCGAGTGACCCGTACCGTGGAAGCAGTGGGCGTATATATCGTTTGCCTGAAAATGACCTATCAGCTCATCGGCGGGCAGCAGGGCATCTGTAACATGAACGCAGAGGGAAGTGTTCAGCTCACGCGCCAGCGCGACGGTGGTAAGGAAAGGATCGCTGGAGTACGCTTTTCCCTTCGCAATATCCTGGCTGTAACGCAGCTTCAGACCAAGGATATTGTCGCTGTTTTCCGCCAGCGTCCGGGCAATGCGTTCCACGTTGTAATTCGCGGGATTGGTGTTTTCCAGATAACCGGTTGGCCCGCCCCCGAGCGTGGAAAGCCCGACGTTCACCACGTTGAGATAGCTTTTTATCTTTACCATTGAAGATGCGATCACGCTGTGACGAAACAACGCGTAGTTCACCCATCCGCTGCTTCCCGCATCCACCACGCTGGTGACGCCATTCGGCAGGCAGATAATATCCGGGTTCACGCTGATTGCCGTACCGCCATGAAACACATGGGCATGAAAGTCGATCAGACCCGGCAGGACGAGACAGCCAGCGGCATCGATCACCGTTTCCGCCTGGGTGGCGTCGACGTTATCCAGATCGACAATGCGGTTGCCAATAATCCCGATGCTGCGATTCAGGTATTCATTGCTTTCGACATCGGCAATCAGGCCATTTTTGATCAGAATATCCAGTTTCATTGCTATCTCCTTTAAATACCGATGAATTTCCAGTAAGGAATGCCGATCAGGAAGTAAACCAGAACGTTAATCACCACCATAATGGTACCTAACAGCCAGAAGGTTTTTTGCGGGACATAGCCGCTGGAGAAGGTAAAAACCCCCGCGCCGTTGCCGTAGTGGGTCAACAATGCGCCATAACCTGCTGAAAACGCTAAAGACAGCGCCACATACATCGGGTGCGCCTGGGTGGTCATGCCAAGAGTAAACAGCACCGGGTAGAACGAGACGACAAAAGCGCTGTTAGAGACGAAGAAGTAACGTACCGCGAGGCTGATAAACACCAGCACCGCGATGGCGCTGAATTCGCTCAGGTGCGACAAATCAAGATAGTTTTTGATGACGTCGACGAGGAAGACATAAAAACCGCCCTTTGACAGCGCCACCGCGCAGCCATAGAACGCGCCGTACCAGACAAAGGTTTGCCAGGCGGATTTCTCACTGACCACATCGTTCCAGCTTAAAACGCCAAACAGCAACAGACAGGCAAGGAAAGCCAGTCCCACAGGTATAAAGGCGATGCCGGTGAGCGAACCCGTCATCCAGCCCAGTACGCCGAGGATGAAAAAGACGATCAGCAGTTTTTCTTCCCGCTTCACCGGCCCCAGCTCACGCAGGCCTTTTTCGGCGATGTCGTTCACGTTGGCGATTGTTTTTAACTCTGGCGCGTAGATTTTATACAGGATCCATGGCGACAGCAGCAGAACCAGTCCGGCGGGCACGATGGCAGCCTTAAACCAGGTCATCCATTCCAGGTTGACCTTCATAATTTCGTTCGCCAGCGACACGGTAATTGAGTTGGTGGCCATCCCGGTCAGAAACAGGCTGGAGGTGCCCATTGAGACGACATACATCAGGATAGTCAGATAAGCGCCGATTTTGCGGCTGCCCTCATCCGGCTTTGAGCCCAGCGCTTCGGCAATGTTGCGGAAAATGGGGTAGGTGATGCCGCCGGAACGGGACATGTTTGAGCCGGTGGCGGGCGCGAGAACGGTATCGGTTACCATCATCAAATAGCCGAGCGTCAGGGTATTCTTCCCGTAACGCTTAAGCAGCATATAGGCGATGCGCTTGCCGAGGCCGGTGATCACAAACGCTTTGCAGATGATAAAGGCGCTGATAATAAACCAGACCATCGGACTGCCGAATCCGGCAAACAGCGGACCGGGATCGAGCACCAGAGACGCGAATCCCAGAATAATCAGCATGATCACCGCATCGGTAAACGGGCGCAGCACCAGGCCGCACAGCATTGCCAGATAAATCCCCACCATATGCCAGGTGGCGGCGGAAACGCCTTCAGGATTAGGTATTATCCAGAACAAGACCGGGAAAAAAATAATGGGTAAGAGTTTTAAATAAAGCATGTTAATTACCTTTGCTTTAAAGCCGCGGCTCATCAGACGTCGCGGCGTTTTATTATTTATTCGTATTAACGGTAAGTGTCGTCGATGAACTCAACGCCTTTGTCTTCAAGCGTCTTCTTAACCCACTGACGGTTCGCGGCGCCGTTTTTAGCCGCTTCGACCTTACTTGCGTCAAATTTTGAATACTCTTTTGCTTTCGCCAGCAGCGCTTCGGCGTCGCCAAGCGGCACCACGATGACGCCATCGGCGTCGCCGACAATCAGGTCGCCCGGATTCACCGCCACACCGCCGACGGCGATCGGCGTATTCACTTCGCCCGGCCCTTCCTTAAAGGGGCCTGCCGGGTTTGCGCCGGTAGCAAAGAGCGGGAAGTCGAGGACGGAAAGCGCGTCGATATCACGGATGGGGCCGTCGAGCACAATTCCGGCGATTTTTTTGCAGCAGTGCGCGTAGGCCACCATGATCTCCCCCATCAGCGCGCGGGAGCGGTCGCCTTCATTAGAGACCACAATCACGTCGTTTTCCGTCGCCATATCCAGCGCCGCATGCAGCATTAGGTTATCCCCGGCGCGCGCTTTCACGGTGATAGCAAAGCCTGCCATAATCGGCTTCTTCGGCGCGGAAATACGCTTTATGCCGTTGCCGAGTACCGCGATACGGTTCATGGTGTCGGCAATATTTGCCGCCGGAAGCTGTTCATACGCTTTGAGTAGTTCAGGATTGCCTTGCGGGCGTTGTAAAAAAATACGGTTGCCAATAGACATGTTTTTCTCCTTAAAAACCCGGAACCGGCCAGGACGGTTTTTTACCGGACAGGACTTCATCAATCCCGATGGCGGAATGCAGTGAAGCGCGATCGGTCGCTTCGATCGTGGCGGCGCCGATATGCGGCCCAATCACGATATTGCTCAGTGAAAAAATGGGATCGTTGGCGTCGAACGGCTCTTTTTTCAGCACATCGATGCCTGCGCCCGCGATGGTGTTACTGGTGAGCGCGTGATAGAGCGCTTTTTCATCCACCAGCTTGCCGCGCGCGGTGTTGATGAAATAGGCCGAAGGTTTCATCAGGGAGAACTGCTTTTCACCGACAAAATCGGTGGTTTCGGCGGTGGTCGGACAATGCAGCGAAACAAAGTCGCTCTCTTTAAAGATGCGTTCGAAGTCATCCGTCATCTGGACGCCCTGCGGCACTTGCTGCTGGGTTTTATACGGATCGTACGCAATGACTTTCATGTTGAAGCCGTGCAGGGCTTTCAGGGCCACGCGGGAGCCGATATTCCCCACCCCGATCAGGCCGAGCGTTTTGCCATCCAGCTCCACTTTGGGGGTACGCAGTTTGGCCCAGTAGTAATCTTCAAGCATCTTTTCTTCGACCAGCTTAAAGTTACGCGAGCAGTGCAACATGTAGAAAATCGTCAGTTCGGCAACCGACATGCTGTTGGCGATAGGCGCGTTAAGAACCACCACGCCGTGGCGTTTGGCTGATTCAAGATCGACAGTGTCATAACCCGCGCCGTGACGTGCGACCACCTTCAGCTTTTTAGCCGCTTCAAAGACGCGATCGGACATTTTGGACAGGCGAACGATAATACCGTCGCAATCCGGGATATCGCGGATAATGTCCTCTTCTTCCATGCCTGAGCCGGTAATCAGCTCATAACCGCGGCTTTCCAGATATTCTCTCCCTTCTGCCATGATTTCCTGCGGGAGTAAAATTTTGTACGTCATTTAACTATCTCCAGTGTTGATTACACCGGTGATATTGCAGAGGGCGTGCCATAACCTTGCAGAACGCAGTGAATTTTTATAATGCATTGAAAATAATCTATTATTTTTTAAATGGGTGAGGCGAGTGAGACCTGTTCAGGTGATGTTCTTCACATTCTGGCTGGCCGCCGAAATAGCGATATTTGCAAAGTGAAAGGGGGTGAAATGCAGAATGAAATCCGAAATGGAACGCGATCACATCGTCCATGCCAGCGCCCTGCGGCGCCGCCAGAGTACGGCCTTCGTTCAGTCCGGGACAATACAGGGCGATAAGTGAATTCCGTTACGGGCGTCATTGACAAGAATTACTGAATAGACTTATTAATCGCAGGTGTTAGTATCCTATTGATAGTAGTTATGAGTATGCGTGTTTCATTTACGGCCAGGATCGCTGATGATGACAACATTACTACCCGTTTTTCGCACTTCTCCATCATTCACTTTCCTTCACGGCACGCGTCGCGCTGACGCCCGGATGCCGCACGGCTACTTTCTCGCTTTCCTTCTTATCCCGGAAGGAAGATCCCGCTGAACGCGCGTTCGGCGGGTGTTGTAACACGCATGGTTTGCTGACAGGGATTATGGCGGGTCGATTATGGACAAGAGTAAACGTCATTTGGCGTGGTGGGTGGCAGGCGTGCTGGCGGTGGTCGCGGCGGCGGCGTGGTGGATGCTGCGCCCCGCTGGCGTGCCGGAGGGCTTTGCCGCCAGTAACGGCAGGATCGAGGCGACGGAAGTGGATATCGCCACCAAAATCGCCGGACGCATTGACGCTATTCTGGTGAAAGAGGGGCAGTTTGTTCGCCAGGGCGAGGTGCTGGCGAAGATGGATACCCGCGTGTTGCAGGAGCAACGGCTGGAAGCCATCGCGCAAATTAAAGAAGCGGAAAGCGCCGTTGCCGCCGCGCGGGCGCTTCTTGAGCAGCGCCAGAGCGAAACCCGCGCCGCGCAGTCGGTGGTGAAACAGCGTGAAGCCGAGCTGGCTTCGGTCTCTAATCGTCACCTTCGCTCACGCTCGCTTTCCCAGCGTGGCGCGGTGTCGGCGCAGCAACTGGATGACGATCGCGCCGCCGCCGAAAGCGCCCGCGCGGCGCTGGAGTCGGCAAAAGCGCAGGTCTCTGCCGCTAACGCGGCGATCGAAGCCGCGCGTACCAGCATCATTCAGGCGCAAACCCGCGTGGAAGCCGCGCAGGCCACCGAACGTCGCATCGTCGCCGACATTGAGGACAGTGAACTGAAAGCGCCGCGCGATGGCCGGGTGCAGTACCGGGTGGCGGAACCGGGCGAAGTACTGGCGGCGGGAGGTCGGGTGCTGAATATGGTCGATCTCAGCGATGTTTATATGACCTTTTTCCTGCCTACCGAACAGGCCGGACTGCTGAAGATTGGCGGCGAAGCGCGACTGGTGCTGGATGCCGCGCCGACGCTGCGTATTCCCGCCACCATTAGCTTTGTCGCCAGCGTCGCCCAGTTCACTCCGAAGACCGTTGAGACGAGCGATGAGCGACTGAAGCTGATGTTTCGCGTCAAGGCGCGTATCCCACCGGAACTGCTCGAACAGCATCTGGAATATGTGAAAACCGGGCTACCGGGAATGGCGTGGGTGAGGCTGGATGAAAAACTCCCGTGGCCTGAGTCGCTGGCAGTGAGGCTGCCGCAATGACGCATCTGGCGCAGGTTTCCGTACCTCCCGTGGCGCACCTTGACGGCGTGAGTCAGCATTACGGGGCTACGGTCGCGCTGAACAACATCACGCTGGACATTCCCGCCCGCTGCATGGTGGGGCTGATTGGCCCGGACGGGGTGGGAAAATCAAGCCTGCTGTCGCTGATTTCCGGCGCGCGGGCGATCGAACAGGGAAACGTGAGGGTGCTTGGCGGCGATATGCGTGACCCGAAGCACCGCCGCGAGGTGTGTCCGCGCATCGCCTGGATGCCGCAGGGGCTGGGAAAAAACCTCTACCACACGCTGTCGGTGTATGAAAATGTCGACTTTTTTGCCCGCCTGTTTGGGCATAGCAAAGCCGAGCGCGAAGCGCGTATCAATGAACTGTTGAACAGCACCGGGCTGGCGCCGTTTCGCGACCGTCCCGCCGGAAAACTGTCGGGCGGCATGAAGCAAAAGCTGGGACTGTGCTGCGCCCTGATCCACGACCCGCAGTTATTGATTCTCGACGAGCCGACCACCGGCGTTGATCCGCTTTCCCGCGCGCAGTTCTGGGACCTTATCGACAGCATTCGCCAGCGTCAGACCAACATGAGCGTGCTGGTCGCGACCGCCTATATGGAAGAGGCTGAACGTTTTGACTGGCTGGTGGCAATGAACGCGGGTGAGGTGTTGGCAACCGGCAGCGCGCAGGCGTTGCGCGAGCAAACCGCCAGCGACTCGCTGGAGCAGGCGTTTATCGCCCTTTTACCCGAGGCGCAGCGGCAGGCCCACAAACCGGTGACTATCCCGCCGTATGACGCGGAACAGGCGGAAATTGCGATAGAGGCGAAAGCGTTGACTATGCGCTTTGGCAATTTCGTCGCTGTCGATCACGTTAACTTCCGCATTCCGCGCGGCGAGATTTTTGGCTTTCTCGGTTCGAACGGCTGCGGGAAATCCACCACCATGAAAATGCTGACCGGGTTGCTGCCCGCAAGCGAAGGCGAAGCGTGGCTGTTTGGTCAACCGGTCGATCCGAAGGATATCGAAACTCGCCGCCGCGTCGGCTATATGTCGCAAGCCTTTTCACTCTACAGCGAGTTGACGGTGCGGCAAAATCTGGAGCTGCACGCCCGCCTTTTTCATATACCGCAAGCGGAGATCCCGGCGCGGGTCAATGAGATGAGCAAACGCTTTATGCTCACCGAAGTGGAAGACATCCTGCCGACATCGCTCCCGCTCGGCATTCGTCAACGCCTGTCGCTGGCCGTGGCGGTGATCCATCGCCCGGAAATGCTGATCCTTGACGAACCGACTTCCGGCGTCGATCCGGTCGCCAGGGATATGTTCTGGCAACTGATGGTCGATTTATCCCGTCGCGACAAAGTGACCATTTTTATCTCCACCCACTTTATGAACGAGGCGGAGCGTTGCGACCGCATGTCGCTGATGCACGCCGGGAAAGTGCTGGCCAGCGGCACACCGCGGGAACTGGTAGAACGGCGCGGCGCCGCCACGCTGGAAGACGCGTTTATTGCCTGGCTGGCGGAAGCGTCGGGTCCGGCCCCGACGCCGGACGCGTCGTTGCCGCTGAAGACGACGCATGAGCGGGAAAAACCGCCGCGCCAGGGCTTCAGCCTGCGCCGTCTGTTCAGCTATAGCCGTCGCGAAGCGCTGGAGCTGCGTCGCGATCCGGTTCGTTCAACGCTGGCGCTGATGGGGACGGTGATCCTGATGCTGATCATGGGTTACGGCATCAGCATGGACGTTGAAAACCTGCGCTTTGCGGTGCTCGACCGCGACCAGACAGTCAGCAGCCAGGCGTGGACGCTCAACCTGTCCGGTTCCCGTTATTTTATTGAACAACCACCGCTTACCAGTTATGACGATCTCGACCGGCGAATGCGCGCGGGTGAAGTGGCGGTAGCGATTGAAATTCCGCCTGATTTTGGCCGCGACATTGCCCGCGGCACGCCGGTGGACATTGGCGTATGGGTTGATGGCGCGATGCCGAGCCGCGCCGAGACGGTGAAAGGTTATGTACAGGCGATGCACCAAAGCTGGCTGCAGGAGGTGGCGAGCCGCCAGCCAACGCCCGTAACGCAGTCCGGTTTACTGACCATCGAAACCCGCTATCGCTATAACCCGGACGTGAAAAGTCTGCCCGCTATTGTTCCGGCGGTGATCCCGTTGCTATTAATGATGATCCCTTCCATGCTCAGCGCGCTGAGCGTGGTACGGGAAAAAGAGCTCGGGTCAATCATCAACCTGTACGTAACGCCGACCACCCGCAGCGAATTTCTGCTCGGCAAACAGCTGCCGTATATCGCGCTGGGGATGCTCAATTTTCTGCTGCTCTGCGCGCTGTCGGTGTTCGTGTTTGGCGTTCCGCATAAGGGCAGTTTTCTGACGCTCAGCCTCGCGGCGCTGCTATATGTCACCATCGCCACCGGCATGGGGCTGCTGATTTCTACGTTTATGAAAAGCCAGATTGCGGCAATTTTCGGTACGTCCATTATCACGCTGATCCCGGCCACCCAGTTTTCAGGAATGATCGATCCGGTGGCTTCGCTGGAAGGTCCAGGCCGGTGGATTGGCGAGATCTACCCGACCAGCCATTTTCTGACGATCGCCCGCGGAACATTTTCGAAAGCGCTGGATCTCGCCGATCTCTGGCCGCAGTTCCTGCCGCTGCTGGTGGCCATTCCGCTGGTGTTGGGACTGAGCATTCTGCTGCTGAAAAAACAGGAGGGGTAATGCGCCGGTTACGCAATATTTTCAATTTGGGCATTAAAGAGTTACGCAGCCTGCTGGGTGATAAAGCGATGCTGACGCTGATCGTTTTCGCGTTTACCGTCTCGGTATACTCCTCCGCCACCGTACTGCCCGGTTCGCTGCATCTGGCGCCGATTGCGATTGCCGACATGGATCAATCGCCGTTGTCGAATCGCATCGTGAACAGCTTTTATCGCCCGTGGTTTTTACCGCCGGAAATGATCACCGCTGACGAAATGGACGCCGGGCTGGACGCGGGTCGCTACACCTTTGCGGTGAACATTCCGCCCAATTTTCAGCGCGACGTGCTGGCCGGACGGCAACCGGATATTCAGGTCAACGTTGACGCCACGCGGATGAGCCAGGCGTTTACCGGCAACAGCTATATCCAGAATATCATTAACGGCGAGGTGAACAGTTTTGTCGCCCGTTATCGCGACAACAGCGAGCCGCCGGTCTCACTGGAGACGCGAATGCGTTTTAACCCGAACCTTGACCCGGCGTGGTTTGGCGGCGTAATGGCGATTATTAACAACATCACCATGCTGGCGATTGTGTTGACCGGCTCAGCGCTGATCCGTGAACGTGAACACGGCACCATTGAACACCTGCTGGTGATGCCGATTACGCCGTTTGAGATCATGATGGCGAAGGTCTGGTCGATGGGGCTGGTGGTGCTGGTGGTTTCTGGCCTGTCGCTGCTGCTGATGGTGAAAGGCGTGCTCGGCGTGCCGATCGAAGGTTCGATCCCGTTGTTTATGCTGGGCGTAGCGCTGAGCCTGTTCGCCACCACTTCCATTGGTATCTTTATGGGCACGCTGGCGCGTTCCATGCCGCAACTGGGCCTGCTAATGATTCTGGTGCTGTTGCCGTTACAGATGCTTTCCGGCGGTTCGACGCCGCGCGAAAGTATGCCGGAGGCGGTCCAGGACATCATGCTGACCATGCCAACCACTCATTTTGTCTCGCTGGCGCAGGCGATTCTCTATCGCGGCGCGGGGTTTGGCATCGTGTGGCCGCAGTTCCTCACCCTGCTGGCTATTGGCAGCGCCTTCTTCCTGATCGCCTTGTTCCGTTTCCGGAAAACGATCGGCACGATGGCGTAATCCGGCCTGCGGTCGCGAACTGCGCCAGGCCGGAGAAGCGCAGCGCACCCGGTAGCGGAGGCTTGACTTCACTTTATGCTGTCATAAAATTGACGTCAAAGGATGAAGTCAAAAAGGGAATGTGATGAGGCAGCAGGTGTTATCCTTGCGGAAAAAGCAAAGGAATACGCTGGAGCAACTCTTTAAAACGCCTGTACCACAAGCAATAAAGTGGTTAGACATAGAGTCTCTGGTCAAAGCGTTAGGCGGTGAAATTAAAGAAGGACGCGGCTCTCGATGCAAATTCTTATTAAACAATAGTATTGCTTGTTTTCACCGACCGCATCCTTCACCGGATACAGATAAAGGCGCAGTGGAGAGTGTGCGCGACTGGCTAATAAGCATAGGGGTTAAACCATGATCAAACCTAAAACGCCAAACGCAATGGAAATCGCGGGGCATCCTGCCGTGATTCATTATGTGCCTGAACTAAACGCGTTTCGCGGAAAATTCCTTGGGTTATCGGGTCATTGCGATTTTGTCTCAGACAGCATTCAGGGTTTACAGGAAGAGGGCGAAATCTCTTTAAACGAATATCTTGCGGATTGCCGGGAAGCGGGAATCGAACCTTATGCACATACGGAAAAAATGAAAACGTTTACGCTTCGCTATCCGGAATCTTTTGGCGAACGTTTAAGTTCCGCAGCGGCGGAAGAACAGGTGTCCGTCAATACCTGGATTATCGATACCCTTAGTGAACGTTTGAAACAGGCTTAATGCCTGAGCCGGCCTGCGGTCGCGAACTGCGCCAGGCCGGAGAAGCGCAGCGCACTCGATCTTTTGCCGGATGCGGCGACGTTATTCTTCTTTTGGCAGGCACTGCAAATGGCCGTGGCGCACGCCGCGCTGGGCGATGACATCGTCGGCGAAATGCTGCACGTCGCCCATGTCGCCTTTCAACACCGCGATCTCCAGGCAATCGTCATGATTAATATGCACATGCAGGGTGGCAACGGAAAGGTCGTGGTGATGGTGCTGCGTGGAAACAATCCGGCTGGCTAAGTCGCGTTTTTCATGTTCGTACACATAGGAAAGCACCGCGAAGCCCTGGGTGCCGTGTTCCTGCGTGGTTTCCTGCGCCAGCGCGCCGCGCAGGATATCGCGGATCGCTTCGGAACGGTTGTGATAGCCCCGGCGCTGACTCAGGCTGTCCAGCGTCTCAAGGAGATCGTCATCGAGGGTAATGGTGACTCGTTGCATCTGTTATAAACCTCAGGCTATGGCGCGACGGCGCACGGGAAAAGCGGGAAGTACCGCGTTTTGTAACACACGTCCCGCCTCAGAGGAAAATGTTAACGTCTCGCCAACGGTCTGCGTTTCCACGATTCGCCCGTCGTCCATCACCATCACCCGCTGGCAGAAACGCTCGACCAGCCGCAGATCGTGGGTGATAAACAGACAGGCGGTGCCAAACTGTTGCTGCAATTTTTTGAGCAGACGGATCACCCCGGCCTGCAACACCAGATCGAGGTTCGATACTGCTTCGTCCAGAATCAACAGTTTCGGCTCTACCACCAGCGCTCGCGCCAGGCAGACGCGCTGCAGCTGGCCGCCGCTCAACTGCGGCGGGCGTTTGTTCAGCAGCGAAACGTCGAGATCGACCGCGTTCAGCATCTCGCGCACCCGCGCCAGTTGGTCGGCTTTCGACAGCGAGAGCAAATGACGCATCGGCTCACGGAGGATCTCGCAGACGGTTTTGCGCGGATTAACGGCGCTGATAGCGTCCTGGAACACCATCTGAATATCCCGGCGAAAGGCTTTCTGTTTCGCCCGGTTCAGTGTCGCCAGCGGTTCGCCGCGCCAGCTTACGCTCCCCTGCGTCGGTGACTCCAGCCCGACGAGCAGACGCGCGAGGGTGCTTTTCCCGCAGCCGCTACGGCCTAACAGCGCCACGGTTTCGCCGCTTTGCAGGTTCAGTGAGATATCGTTCAGTACCGCCTGATGCGGATGTTTGCCGCCGAGGTTCGCGTGCGCATACTGATGTGACAGGGCTGAGACGCTGAGTAAGGTCATGAGGCTAACTCCATTCCGTACAGTGCCAGATGCGCCGACACCAGACTGCGGGTTACGCTGTGCTGCGGCGCATGGAACAGCGTTTCCACCTCGCCCTGTTCGACGATCCTGCCGTTATCCATCACCGCTACGTCGTCGGCCAGCCGCGCCACTACGCCCATGTCGTGCGTCACCAGCAGCATACCTGGCGCGCGCTCAGCCATAATGCGTTCCAGCAGCTCGAGGATGCGCGCCTGGGCGACCACGTCAAGATCGGTCGTCGGTTCGTCGGCGATGATAAACGGCGCGTCGCACAGCACCGCCATAGCAATCATCATACGTTGCAACATGCCGCCGCTCATCTCAAACGGGTACAGCTTCAGCACACGCTCCGCGTTGTCCAACCCGACAGCATCCAGCGCCGCGATAAGCGTGGTGTCGTCGGCGGATTTCCCCAGCGCCAGGCAGGTCTCCCGCGCGTGTGTCGCCATGGTATGAAGCGGATTAAAGGCGCTGCGCGGGTTTTGCATAATAGTGGCGATTTTGATGCCGCGCAGCGTGCCGGGCGAGACCGGTCTGCCGTCGGCAAGGAGGACGCCTGCCGTCTGGCGAACGCCTGCGGGCAGGATACCGAGCGCCGCCGCGCAGGTCAGCGACTTACCGCTGCCGCTGCCGCCCACCAGCGCCAGCACCCGTCCGCGTTTCAGCGTTAATGAGACGCCGTGTACCAGCGGACGGTCCGCCTCCAGGGCAAGAGTCTGTAATGCAATCTGTTGCGGCATCAGTGGGCATGCTCCGTAATCAGATGAGGATCGAGGTGATCGCGCAGGGCGTCGCCCACCATGTTAAAGGCCATCACGGTGACAAACAGCGCCAGCCCCGGCCAGAACATTTGCAGCGGCTGGGTCCAGATATACTGGCGCGCATCGTTAATCATTACTCCCCATTCCGCCGTCGGCGCGGTGACGCCGAGGCCGAGGAATGACATACCGGCGACGTGCAGCATCATATGGCCGATATCCAGCGTCGCCAGCACCAGCAGGGAAGGGATTACCGCACCGGCCAGATGATCGATAAACACCCGCACGTGACCGGCGCCGGAAAGGCGCGAAGCGAGTACGAACTCGCGCTGGCGCAGGGAGATCACCAGGCTGCGCACTATTCGCGCATACCACGCCCAGTGGGACAGCGCGATGGCGATAATTACGTTGGTCAGCCCGGTTCCCAGTACACCGACCATGAAGAACGACAGGATCGAGGTTGGGAACGTCATAAACATATCCGCGACGCGCATCGTTACCTGATCGACGCGACCGCCCATCAGTCCGGCGCTGCCGCCAACGACCAGCCCCAGCGCCAGTACCAGCAGCAGGCAGGCCATCACTGACCCCAGCGACACCTTTGTCGCTGCCAGCAGGCGGGAAAAAATATCGCGCCCCAGATGGTCGGTGCCAAGCCAGTGCTGGCTGTCGGGGGCCAGCAGACGCGACGGTAAATCGATCGCCTGCGGATCGTACGGCAACCACCACTGACTGGTGATCGCAACCACCGCCAACAACGCGATAATGACCAGCGCCAGACGTACCGACCAGCGAGCAGAGAGAAAAAAGTTCACGAATGCGCTCCTTCATGGCGGCGAATGCGCGGGTCCAGCGCGGCGTTCAGCAAATCTACAATCAGGTTACAGACCACAAACACCACCACCATCATCAGCGTAAAACACTGAATCACCGGATAGTCGCGGTTAAAAATCGCCGATACGGCGTAGCGCCCGACGCCGGGCCAGGCGAAGATGTTTTCAATAATCATCGTCCCGCCGATCAGCTCGCCGATGTGCATCCCCACCGCGGTGACGACCGGCAGCGAGGCGTTGCGCAGAATATGGCGACGTTCGGTTTGTTTCTCGTTAAGACCGCGCAGTCGCGCCCAGGTGACGTGGCGCTGCCCGGCAACCTCCAGCATGCTGGCGCGCAGCAAACGGGCGTTGATCGCCAGCGACATAAAGGCGATCGACAGCGCAGGCAAAAGAAGGTGCTGCCAGCCGCCGTAGCCCATCGCGGGTAGCCATTGCAGGTACACGGAAAAGAACATCACCAGCAGGAAAGCGAGCCAGAAGTTGGGCATTGAGACGCCGAGGAACGCGATCAGCCGCACGATGAAATCCGGCAGGCGATCGCGGTGGCGCGCCGCCCAGATACCAAGCGGCACAGAGGTGAGCAGAATTAATATCAGCGCCGCGCCCGCCAGTTGCAGGGTCGCGGGCAGGAAGTTCAACATATCATCCAGCACCGGGCGCTGAGTGGCGAACGAGATGCCGAAGTCCAGATGCAGCGCCTTCCACAGCCAGTTGCCATACTGCACGATAAGCGGCTGGTCCAGCCCCAACATTACGCGCGTCGAAGCGACCATCTCCGGCGTCGGCGGCAGATTCGACAGGCGCAAGTAGTCCATTGCCGGGTCGCCGGTACCCAGACGCAACATCAAAAAGATAATCACCGAGGCGGCGAAAATCATCGGGATCAGCAGCAGAATGCGCCGCACTATGTAACGCAACATCAGGGGTTCACCGGTTTTATCTGTTCAAACGGGATGTCCGACGCGATTGGCGCGTAAGGGATTTCGCCCAGCTCAGGTTTTGCCACCACCATCATGGAGACGTAGCTGATGGGCAGATACACCGCGTCATTGTGCAAACGGGTCAGAATGTCTTTGTACAGCGCCTGACGCGTGGTTTCGTCTGTGGTTTCCAGCACTTCGCCGATCTCTTTATCGATGATCGGCTTGTCAGCCAGTCCCTGCTGCGCCTGGTAGTCGGCGTGGGAGGGGACGCGCATTGAGCTCATAAAGGCGTGCGGATCGTACGGCGCGCCCCAGGTGCGATTGAAAATCATGCCAAAGCGACCGTCACGCTGGCGGGCATAGATACTGCTCTCTTCTTCGCCGATCAGAGCGACATCGACGCCAATTTTGCGCATATCGGCCTGAATGATTTCCGCCATGGATTTGCTCAGCGCGTCGGTGCCGATAAACGACAGCTCAATGCGCAGCGGCTGACCCATTTTTTCGCGGATGTCTTTGCCCGCCGGGAGCTTCCAGCCCGCATTTTCCAGCAGCGTTTTGGCCTGCTGCGGGTCGTACTGGCGCGGCTTCAGGCCGATATTGGCGTAGGGCACGCTCGGGGCGAACAGCGTGTCGGCCACCTGCTGGGTGCCGTACAGGGCATTGTCGATCAGTGATTTTTTGTTCACCGCATAATTCAGCGCTTCACGCACTGCCAGCTCGTTGGTGGGCGCTTTGGCGGAATTCAGCGCCAGCATCACCGTCTCTATCGGCTGTGAAAGCTGAGTACGGTACGCCGGGTTCTGACTGAACCGGGCAAAGGTGTCGAGCGGCAACAGTCCTTCATTGCCGTACAGCAGGTCAACGTCGCCGGTTTCAAACGCCACCGCGCGGGTGGTTGGATCAGGGATCACCTTGACGGTGATTTGCCTGATCGGCGGCTTGTCGCCCCAGTAACGTTCGTTACGCACCAGCACGTCGTACTGGTTAAGCTTTGATTCTTTCAGTACCCACGGTCCGGTGCCGATCGGCGCTTTAATGCCGCGCAGGGTTTCATTGTCTTTAAACTGCGACGGGGCGATAAAGCGGAAAGGGCGCGGCAGGGACAGCTCTTGCAGGAACGGGTAATAGGCGCTCTTCAGGGTAATTTGCAGTTCGGTTTTGCCCAGCGCTTTGACGTTGACGATTTGGTTGGCCAGTTCAAGCCAGGCATGACGCTGGCGGTTGTCGAGCACCACGCGGAAATTTTCCGCCGCGGCAGGGGCGTCAAACGGTTCGCCATTGGAAAACGTCACGTCATCGCGCAGCGTGAAGGTCCAGGTTTTCCCGTCCGCCGTGTGGGTCCAGCTTTTTGCCAGCCACGGTTTTACCGATCCGTCCGCCTGGTATTTCACCAGCGGCTCGTACACCATGCTCTGGGCGAACATCTGATTAGGGGTATAGAGATGCGGGTTAAGCGGCCCGACGTTGACCGGCCAGGCGGTAGTGATTTCGTCAGGCGCGGCGGCGTGCGCGAAGAAGGACGCACAGGCCAGCAGCGCAAAGAGTGTGCGGCGTAGTCTGGACAAAATAGTGATCCTGAATGCTGTAGGAGTACGACTAAAGAAGTATGACGATTCTAAGGAATCATCATACTTTTGACGTGTTCTGGATCAATAGAAGGGCGGTGAAAGGCGGGAATTATACGAAAATCATATGTTATCTCTCGCTTAATAACCGCAGCAGAGTGCTGACCTGATCATCGAGCGGGGCGAGGGTATTTTTGACAATAAGATGCAGCGGCGTGGCGTGACGGGCGCCATGCGTCAAGGGTAGCCTGCGCAGTACGCCCTGTTCCAGCAAGGGTTCAATCCGTTCCTCCGGTAGCCAGCCATAGCCGACCTGATACATCACCGCGTCAATGGCGGCGTCGACGGTGGAAAAGGTCCAGCCATCGCGGCCAGGCTGCTGCGGATTATCCCGGTCGGCAATGCGAATAAGCGGCCAGGCGCGCAGCGCGTCTTCATCCAGCGGTATCGTCTGCGCGCACAGCGGATGATCGCGATGGGCGACAGCGATGAAATCAATGTTCATCAGCCACTCGCCGCGCCCGGTGATATCCTGTCGGCGGGTGAGCACCATGACGTCAGCATCGGCATACGCCGCCTGCTGTTCGGGGCTGTTTTCCAGTACTTCCGTGAGGCGTACCTGGGTTTGCGGCCACGCCTGTTGAAACTGTTTGAGAATGGCAAACAGACGGCGGCGAGGAAAAATGCTGTCGACCACCAGATCCAGCCGCGTGCGCATACCGTTTTGTAACGTCGCGGCGCGGGTTTCCAGCCAGGTGAACCCCTTCAGTAACGGCTTCACCTGATTGAGCAGCAGTTCACCCGCTGGCGTTAATACCGCCCGGCGGCCTTCCGGCGCCAGCAGCGTCACCCCGAGGCGCTCCTGGAGCAGCGCGAGGTTATAGCTCACCGATGACTGGCTGCGGTGAGTGACTTCCGCCGCTTTGACAAAGCTGCCTGCCTCCACCACCTTTTCTAACAATGCCCACTGTTCCAGCGTCGTTTTGTGCATAACTCATCTAAAAATTGAATGAATGTGATGCAAACATAGCGTTATTCATCGATTTTTTGAAGCGTTATGATCTTCGCATCAACCAACAGGAGAAAGATTATGAGCACTTTCGACAAACAAGATTTAAGCGGTTTCGTTGGCAAACATCTGGTTTATACCTACGATAATGGCTGGAACTACGAAATTTACGTCAAAAATGACACTACCCTGGACTACCGGATCCACAGCGGTATCGTCGCAAACCGTTGGGTGAAAGATCAGAAGGCTTACATTGTGCGTGTGGGGGAAAGCATCTATAAAATTTCGTGGACCGAGCCGACCGGGACTGACGTCAGCCTGATCGTCAACCTCGGCGACAAACTGTTCCACGGCACCATTTTCTTCCCGCGCTGGGTAATGAATAACCCGGAAAAAACGGTTTGCTTCCAGAACGAGCATATCCCGCTGATGGAGTCGTATCGCGAAGCGGGCCCGGCGTATCCAACGGAAGTGATTGACGAGTTTGCGACCATCACTTTTGTCCGCGACTGCGGCGCTGACAATGACAGCGTGATCGACTGTGCGGCGAGCGAGCTGCCGGCGAATTTCCCGGATAACTTACGCTAAACCGTCTCCAGCCATTGCACCGACGCCGCACTCAGCGTATACGGCGTCGGCGTGCAGACGGCGAGGCTTAAGTTGTTGATCTGGCAATGGCTGACGGAAAGCGCGGAGGCCAGCGTGCTGTCGACGCTAACGATTTGCCAGGCGCTGCCGCCGCGCTGTTTCACCATCGCTTCTTTGCGCGTCCAGATACGCCAGAAAGCAGCCAACTGCTGGTCCGGATGTTCTGCCTCAATTTCAGCGTGCTCCCCGACGCTGAAAACCGCATTTGCCAGTTCCCGCCAGTTGGTTCGCGGGCGGATGGCTTCGATGTCGCATCCCACTTCCCCTTCATCACTCAGCAGTAGCGCAATATCATCGCCGCTATGGCTCAGGTTGAACCACAGCGCGTGTTGCGGGGCAAAGGCGGGCTTTCCCTGTTCGCCGTAGACGATCTCCGGCAGCGGCGAAAGGGCATGGGAAAGCAGTACGCGACCCGCCAGCCAGCGCGCGCGGCGCGCTCCCTGAGGCGCCTGATCTGTTAACGCCGGCGGCAAAGCGCCTGTGCTCAGTGTCGATACTTTTCCCAGCAAAATCTGGTACATATCACGACCAACGTTTAATGATGATGGAGGTATTGATGCCGCCAAACGCAAAATTGTTGCTCTGTAAGTATTCGCAGTCAATCTTACGGGCTTCACCCATGATGTAATCCAGTGCGCCGCAGCTGGCGTCCGGTTGACGTAAATTTAGCGTAGGCGCAAACCAGCCCTCGCGCATCATTTGCAGACTCATCCAGGCTTCCAGCGCGCCGCAGGCGCCGAGCGTATGACCGAAGTAGCTTTTCAGCGAGGAGACCGGCACGTTGTCGCCGTAGATCGCCGCCGTTGCCTGGCTTTCCGCGATGTCGCCACGGTCGGTAGCCGTGCCGTGCGCGGAAATATAACCCATGTCCCGCGGGCTTAAGCCTGCCATGTTTAACGCCTGCTCCATGCAGATTTGCATTGTTTCCCGTTGCGGCTGGGTGATATGCGCCGCGTCGCAGTTGGTGGCGAAGCCGACAATTTCACCGTAGATCGTTGCGCCGCGCGCTTTCGCGTGTTCCAGTTCTTCAAGAATGAGCGTCCCGGCGCCTTCGCCAATCACCAGTCCGTCGCGCGCTTCATCGAATGGCGAAGGCGTGGTTTTTGGCGCGTCGTTGCGCTGGCTGGTGGCGAACAGGGTATCGAAAACCGCGGCTTCTGACGGACAGAGTTCTTCCGCGCCGCCTGCAACCATCACTGTCTGATAACCGTGGCGAATGGCCTCCCAGGCGTAGCCGATGGCCTGACTGCCGGAGGTGCAGGCGCTGGAGGTCGGGATCACCCGCCCGCGCAGACCGAAAAACAGTCCGGTGTTCACCGCGGTGGTGTGCGGCATCATCTGCACGTAGGTGGTGCCGGTAATGTTATTGGTGTGCTTTTCGGTCAGCATGGTGGCAAATTCGCTTACCGGGCCGGTGCTGCCGGTGGATGAACCGTAGGCGATGCCGGTCTGGCCGTTGGTTAATACCTCATCGCCAATCAGTCCGGCCTGCTCCAGCGCCAGTTCGCTGGCGCGGGTGGACATCAGCGACACGCGGCCCATTGCGCGGATGCGCTTGCGGGTGTAGTGCTCCGGCAGGCTGAAGTCGTCGATCGGCGCGCCCAGCAGCGTATGCAGCCCGTCATACACTTGCCATTCCGGCATTTTTCGCACCGCGTTTTCATAGGCCAGTAGCCGCGCGGAGACAGCCTGCCAGCTTTCACCAAAAGCGGTCACGCCGCCCATCCCTGTAATCACCACGCGACGTGTCATAGCATCCCTCCATTGATGGAAATCACCTGGCGGGTGACGTAACCCGCAATATCCGACATTAAATAACTGGCCAGCCCGGCCACTTCGTCCGCCTGCCCCATGCGTTTCATGGGGATCATCGCCATCGCCTCTTTCAGCGCGGCGTCTTCCATGTCGATCATCCCGGTATCAATCAGCCCGGGCGCGATACAGTTGACGGTAATTTTGCGCTTCGCCAGCTCAATCGCCAGCGCTTTGGTCGCGCCGATGATCCCCGCTTTGGCGGCGCTGTAGTTGACCTGCCCGCGGTTGCCCATCACGCCGGATACCGACGACAGGGTGATGATGCGTCCGCCCTGGCGTGCGCCGATCATTGGCATGATGCAGGGCTGGATAACGTTATAAAAACTGTCGAGATTGGTGTGGATCACCGCATCCCAGTCGTTATCGCTGAGTGCCGGAAACGCGGCGTCACGGGTGATACCTGCGTTGCTCACCACGCCGTACCAGGGGCCGTGGGCGGCGATATCCTGCTCCAGCACCTCCCGGCACTGCTCGCGGTTAGCCACGTCAAAGCTGAGCAGACGGCCCGCGCCGCCAATGGCGAGGATCGCTTCCAGCGTCGCCTGCGCGCCTTGCGCGTCGCGGTGATAATGCACGCCGACCACAAAGCCGTCTGCCGCCAGCTTCCGGGCGATAGCGCGACCGATACCTTTGCTGGCGCCGGTCACTAAAACTGAACGACTCATACAGACGCTCCTTGTTGAAATAGGGTGTTAAGTTCATCAGCCGTTGGCTGGAAGGTGTTGACGCGCCCGGTTGCCAGCGTCTCGTCATCCGCCGAGATAACGCACTCAAAGCTGCCGAAGCGTTCGTCCTGCATCAGCAATTTGACGTCAATGATCAACGTCTTACCGGCGGGAAGCCTTCCCGCCGCGCAGATGAGTTCCCGCGCGCCGAGCACCATGCCCAACGAAATCGCGCCCTGTCCCTGCTGGTAGCGATGCCAGCCAGACCACACGCCGACGGTTTGCGCCATCAGTTCCAGGGCGTACCAGCCGGGGAGATAGCCCATTGGATCGAGAAACGGCGCCAGCACGCCGTCGGGCGCAACCGTCACGCGGCAGATGGCGGTCTCGTCGGTCACGCTATCGACCTGCTCAAGCAGCAGCATCGGCGCGTCGTGCGGCAGGTATTCGCCGGGCGATAAATAAGGGCTCATGAAATCCTCCCGAGCAGAATACTGGCGTTATTGCCGCCAAAGGCGAAGGAATTGGAAAGAATGACCGGCCGCTCCAGCCTCTGCGGCTGCGTAATGATGCCGCAGACTGGCAGCGCCGGGTCGTGCGGCGATGCGCTAAAGTCCTGAGGGGGCAGCGGAAGGTTGCGCTGCAAAATCAACATACTCAGGGCGGCCTCGGTGATGCCCGCCGCCCCCAGCGTATGCCCGGTCAGGTGTTTTGTGGAACTGCAGGGTACGCGTTCGCCAAACAGCATGTTTACCACTTTCGATTCAATTTTGTCATTAAGCGGCGTGGCGGTGCCGTGCAGATTGATATAGCCCACCTGGTCCGCAGCGATGCCCGCGTCGTTCAGCGCTTGCTGAATCGCGCGGATCGCCCCTTCGCCTTCCGGATGCGGGGCGGAAATATGGTGCGCGTCGCTGGATTCGCCGACGCCCAGCAGCGCGATGGACTGCGGCTCGCGGGTGAGCAGCATCAGTGCCGCCCCTTCGCCGATGGTGATGCCGCTGCGATCGCGGGCAAACGGCTGACACCGCGTCGGCGAGAGCGACTCGAGGCTGTGAAAGCCGTTGACCGGCATCCGGCTGAGCGTATCCGCCCCGCCAACAATCGCCACGTCCGCCAGGCCCGCCTCGATTAACCGGCGCCCGCTGATGATGGCGCGGGCGCTGGAGGAGCAGGCCGTAGAAAGGGTAAAGGCCGGGCCGTCCAGCGCCAGCCAGTGACTGAGAAAGCGCGACGGGTCACCCAGTTCCTGCTGCGGGTACTGCCATGCGGTGCTTTGCTGGCCATTCAGCGTCAGATTGACGTGAGCATCGCCTTCATCCAGCCCCGAGGTGCTGGTGCCGAGCACCACGGCAATCCGATCCCGACCATAACGCGCGATGGCGTCGTCCACCTGCGGTTGAATTTGCGCCAGCGCCGCCAGCAACAGTTGATTGTTGCGCGAACGGTGAGCGTGAAACGCGTTTGGAATGGCTGGCAGCTCACCGTCGACGCCTGCCAGTACCGCGTCGGGATAACCCTGCAGCCAGCCCGCGCGCGACCGCATGCCGGGCGCCACGCCGCGTGTCAGGTTCGCGGCGATCGCGTCGTTATCGTTGCCCAGCGCATTGATCGTGCCGACCGCGGAAATGTAGATCATCTCAGCCACCTAAATATTGAATGGTGATGTGGTATTTAAAGACGTGCTGTTCAATGCCGATCGGCTCGCGCTTCCCGTTACGGTTCAGGTAGCTGATTTCAGTGACCAGCCTGCCGCGCGCGTTGCGCAGTTCACGCTTGTCGCCAGTGTCTGTTAACGTCCAGCCTTCCGGTAACTGTGGCTGCCAGGCGCTGACAGGCCAGTGGCTCAGCATCACGTCCGCCAACACCTGGCTGGCTGGCGGCAACTGCGGTACCACGATGGACTGCTCGGTATGCAGTCCTTTTTCATCGTATGTGACCAGAAACAGCCGAATGCCGACGGACGACAAGCCTGCAAGGGTAATTTTTTTATTGTCGGCGTTGAGCATCACCAGCAGCGACTGGGTTTTGCCGTCAAAGCTGCCGGTAAGCAACTGCTGGGAATTTACCGCCGGAGAGATGCCCGGCGCAGGCAGCGTGACCCGCACGCCGGGTTCCAGCCACGCCTGCGGACGGCCTTCCTGCTCCCTGGGGGAGTGGCTACAGCCGGTCAGAATGAGCACGCCAAGCAACATGGCAAAAATACGTTTTATCATCGTTTTTTCTTCTCTCTTTTCGACGGCATCGCCAGCGGCGAAAGCAGGAATGCGGTGAAAATACCGCTCACCAGCACAATGCCAAAACTGCTTATTGCCTGGGTGGCGCTAAACACCAGCATGCCAAGCGTCAATAGCGTGGTCAGCATCGCCAGCGTTATCGCCAGCAGCGAGGTCAACGGCGTACCGCGCGGATTACTGAAAAACAGGGTGTAGTTAATGCCAATGCCCAGCACCAGCGCCAGCGCCAGCAGGGAAAACAGATTGACCGCATGGCCGCTCAGCGACAGCACCGCCAGGGCGCAGCCGAGCGAGAGTACCGAGGGCACCAGGCTGATAAGTCCTTTTCGCCAGCCGAGCCGGGCTATCGCGCCGCAGGCGATTACCGCCAGCGCGACAAACAGCAGACCGCTCAGTATGTGGCGATACAGCGCGAACAGCGCATCAAAGGCGCTTTTCCGATCCACCCACGCCACGCCGGAATACCGCTCGCCGAGAGCGTTCAGCGCTGCGCTCTGTCTGACCCCTTCAACCGGCACCAGCACGCCGCTTTCGCCGTCCTTCAGAGTCAGCCACAAAAGGCGCCAGCCTTCGCTTGCCGGACTGGCAAGCCAGGCGTCCACCGTCACCGGCATGGCGTTAAGGTCCGGCGTAACCGTCGCCAGTCCGGCGTGGTTCAGGCTTCGGGTAACGGCAGGCGCGGCGTTTTTCAGCAAGTCGAGATCCTGCTGCTGGCGCGCCAGCGAATTGAGCGGAATGCTGCGGTAGTGGTCGATCAGTCCTTCTTTTTTAGCCTGTTCCAGCGCGGGCAGGAAGGCTTCCAGCCGCTCCAGCGTCTGCTGGGCGGAGTCACCGTAAACCACAAACCACTTCTGGTCGACGCTCTGGCCTGTCAGCGCGGTAATCGCTTTTTCCTGCGCCAGAAGGGTCTGCGGCAGCGCCTGCAACTGCGAAATGTCATCATCGACGCGCAGGGTTGCCAGTCCGGCCAGCGAGAAGACGGCGAGCGCCAGCGGGAGCCCCGCAGAAAGCGCCTTGTTACGGCGCCAGGCGGCAAGCCAGCGCAGCATCAGTACCATCGCCGGTACCGGTCGCACCGGCAAACCGCGGCACAGCCACGGATGCCAGAAGATCACCGTCAGGCATGAGGCGGAAAGCCCCACGGCGGCGAAGACGGCCATCTGGCGTATGCCGGGGAACGGCGCGAGCATCATGATCAAATACGCCGCCACAGTGGTCAGCAGCGCCAGCAGCAGGGCGTTGCGCACTTTGCCGAGGCTTTGCCACGGCGTAGCGTCTGCGCCATGTACCATACGTTCGGTCAGATAATAGAGCGTGTAGTCGGCGGAAATGCCGATGATGCTCATGCTCATCACCAGCGTCATCAGGTGCAGTTCGCCAAAGAGAAGCAGGGTGACCACACTGCCCGCCAGCGCGCCGATGCTGATGGAGATCACGCACAGCAACAGCGGACGCAAGGAGCGGAACACCGCGACAATCAGCAGCAGCACGCCCAGCACCGTCGCCACGCCGAGGGTCGAAACATCCTGCTTCGCCTGTTGGCTGGCATAGTCGCTGTAGAACGCGGTTCCCCGCGACAGCAGCTGCGCCTGCGGATAGCGTGCTTTCAGGTCGTTTTCCAGCGCGTTGAGTGTGGTCACCAGCCGGTGCGTCTGCTGCATGTCAAACGAGGAGCCAGCCAGTTCACCGTGCAGCAGGTACCAGTAATTCCCCTGCGCGTCTTGCGCCACCAGCCAGCCGTCCATCAGCCGCAGGCGTTGACCGTTTTTCGCCATCGCCAGCTGCGAACCGCGCATCAACATCAGCGGATCGTTTTGCAGCTCTTTACCGCTCACGCCGGAAAATGCGGAATAGAGTTGAGACAGGATCCACTGCGCCTGCGCCTCGCCGCCGTTTTGCAGGCGCGCGCGGGTGTCGGGATCCACAAGGCCGTTGCGGTGCTGCCAGAAGAACGCGCCCCACGCCTGCTGGCTGTCGGCGTCCATCGGGCCTTTCACCTCCGCCAGCGCCTGCGATTGTTTAAGCAGCGTCAGCCACGCCTGCGCCACCTGCGGGTCGGCCTGTTTGCCGGGGCTGACCAGCCAGACCAACTGGCGGTCCAGACGCTGCAGAAAGCCGTCGTTCAGGGTCGGCGGAATCGTCCCCAGCGCCTGTTTCGGCAGCATCGCCAGCACGCTGCTGTTCAGCCGCGCCTGGGGCAGCAACGTGAGCAAGACGCCCAGCATCAGCAGGCAGGCAAAACCCCATAACAGCGCGGGGCGTTTACTGGGCGGCAAAGCGTTGGCGTTCGTCATCGGTCAGTTGTGTGGGCGTCAGTTGGTGTTGGGAGAGCGTAATGTCCGTGCGGTCGCCCTGTTTGTCGTTTAGCGTAATTCGCTCCAGATACGCATTTCCGGCGAGATCGATAGTGGCGAAAATTTTATCCAGCGGCGTGGTGATTGGAGTGAGGCGCAGCGACCAGCGGCCTTCGCCTGCATCGGTAAAGTCAACGCGGAAGTTTTGCTCCAGCACTTTGCGGTCGGCTCTGAACAGCGCGCGCAGCAGATGGTTGAACTGGAACATCTGCGGATTATTGTCGGCGGTGATGGTCTGCGGCGGCTGACCGTTGATGGTCTGCACCATCCGTTTGTCGTCAAGCAGAAGCTGCATCGGAAACGGCGCGGTTTGATCCCACAGCAGCCCCTGGTCGCGGGCGATCAACATCTGGCCCCGGGATCGCAGCGGCTGCGGCAGATCTTTTATCGTGCGGGTCTGATCAAAATGGGCGCGTATGACCGGCTGCCCGGTAAAGCGCTGCTGTAAATCATCAAGCGTCAGGGCGCTGACGAACGGGCTGACGAGCAAGGCCAGCAGGGGCAAAAATCTCATGGCGTCACCCCCATGCGTTCAAACAGGATATCCGGGCTGACGAAGCACATTTCACGGCTTTTTTCTTCTACCGCTACCTGAATGGTGTAACCGGTGGTGGCGCGCTTACCGGTTTCGGCGTCAAAAATTTCATAGCCGATACGCAGTCGGTTTTCGAATTCCTCCAGACGCGCGCGCACGCGAATGCGCTGCTCGAAGGTCAGCGGATTGCGGTACTTCACGCGGGTATCGACCACCGGCCACAGATAGCCGGAGGCTTTCATCTGGCGGTAGCCATAGTCAAACTGGTTGAGCAGCGCTTCGCGGGCGATTTCAAAGTAGCGGAAATAGTTGCCGTGCCACGCCACGCCCATCATATCGACGTCGTGAAACGGAATCGTCAGCTCGACTTCAGCCGTAAAACGGGGATCGTTAAGCACCCTTTACTCCTTGTTTTTGGCATCCGGCAGATGCCAGAAATCGTAAAAATTAAACCAGTCGAGCGGCGACTGGCGCGCGTAATGCTCAAGGCGTTCAGCGTAGCGGTCGATGGCATGCTGCAAAGCGCGCTGGCGATCGCCACGCGGCAGGACCAGCGGATCGGCGAACGGCTCACAGTACACGCGCAGCGTATTCTGTTCGCGCAGGGCAAAGATGAGATCGACCGGGCAGCGGAGTATTGACGCCAAAATAAATGGCCCCTGCGGAAACGGCGCGGGCTGCCCCATAAAGTCACTCCAACAGACGCGCCAGTCGCCGCCGCGTTGCGGGTTCACCGCGATGCGGTCGCCAACGATGGCAATCCATTCGCCGCGTTCCAGCTTCTCTTTAAGCGCAATGGCGGTGTCCGGGCCGATGTCGGTCACCGGCATCAGGTTTAGCCCGGCCTGCGGCGCCATCTCCTGCATGATCTGTTTAAAGCGCTGGGCGTTATCGCTGAACACCAGCGCATTGATAGTTTTGCTGCCCTGACGCTGCGCCAGCGCCCGACAGGCTTCGACATCGCCAAGATGCGACGCCAGCAGTAGCTTGCCGCGTGGGTCGTCAACGTTAAGCGCCGCCTCCGCGCCAGGGGCGAACACCACGTCGCGACCAAAATGCAGTTCACCGCGCCAGCTGGCGATTTTGTCGAGCATCGCATGACCAAAGCGCAGGAAGTGCTGGTAGCTGTTCAGATTGCGCGGTACCGGTTGCTGGCGCGCGGTGAGCTGCTCGCGTACGCGGGCGATCCAGTCTTGCGATGCGCGTCGGGCGCGGGAGGCGGTCAGCCAGTACACGCCGATCACCGGGTACAGCAGCAGTGAAAACGCCCTGCGTCCCAACAACCGCCAGACCAGCAGCATCAGACGCATGCCCCAAAGTCCTTTCACTTCGTCCTGACGCGCCCAGTGCGAGGATGGGCGGCGAAACAGCAGCGACGGTATGCGCGGTAGCATGCCGAAGAACAGCCGGGTGTGCATCAGCGAAATGCGGCAGTTGTCTTTCAGCGCGTCGAAGTGCGACAGGCCGTCTGTCGGGTAGGTCACCCGGGTCGGCACAAAATAGCTGGTGTTACCCTGCCAGTAGAGGCGCACCATGACTTCGGTGTCGAAGTCCATCCGCTGACCAAGCGTCACGCGCTGGGCCAGCTTCAGCGTGGGCGCGACCGGATAAACGCGAAAGCCGCACATGCTGTCTTTCAGTTGCAGCGACAGGGTTTCTATCCACACCCAGACGTGGGTTACCCAGCGTCCGTACAGGCGCGAGCGGGGAACAGAGTCATCATAGACAGGCTGCCCGGAAATCAGCGCGTCCGGGTGCGTCTGCGCCCGTTCGAGCAGTTTGGGGATATCCTCTATGGCGTGCTGGCCGTCGGCGTCTACCTGCACGGCGTGGGTAAACCCTGCCTGCGCCGCCGCCTGCAAACCGCGGATCACCGCCGCGCCCTTGCCGGCATTTTCCGCCAGGCGAAGCAAGGTCAGGTTGGTGGTTTGTGCCGCCAGCCGCTCCAGCTCCTGCCGGGTAGCCATGTCGCTGCCGTCATCCACGACGATGCAGGGCAGGTCGAACGGTTCCAGGCGCGCCAGCACCTGCGCCATCATCGCGCCGTGGTTATAGCAGGGGATCAGTACGCACGGGGAGAAGGTCAACGACATAACCGTATCTTCCCGCTGCTGGCGGTATGACGGGCTTCACCGTCGTGACGCTGATAGCTGAACGCCAGGATCTGGCGCGCTTCCTGCCAGTTCAACGTGAGCGTGACGGTGCTGTCAGGCAGCAGCGGCGCCTGGAATTTGACGTTTTGTATGCTGTGAAAGCGCCAGCCGGGGGCGAGCAGGGTAGTGGCGTAGTGCATCACCCAGTCCATCTGCGCCACGCCGGGCAGCAGCGGCTGCACGGCAAAATGACCGCGAAACCAGAACAGGGACGGGTCGAGATGCAGTACGATCTCAATCTGGTGCGGCTGTGCCTGATGGCGCTCAATTTCATGGGGTTTCATGAAATAACTCCTGTAGTTGCGCATAGACACGCTTATTCATACTGTTGACCGGGATCTCGTCGATCACCCGCCAGTAACGAGGGACGGCAACCGGCTCCAGCCACGGCAGCAAGGCGCGTCGCCAGTTAAGTTCCTGCGCTTTGCCGCTGCGCTGCCAGCGCGCGCGGGCCTCGTCCTCCAGCACCAGTAGCACGCCCACGCCCTGGCGACCGCCACGGTTCAGGGCCAATGCGGCGGCTTCGCGGACGCCTTCCAGCGACAGCAGGCGTTGTTCGACTTCGCTGAGGGATATCCGTTTTTCTTCGATTTTAACCACCCGGCCCCGGCGTCCCATCAGTCGGAACTGCCCGTTCGCCTCGAACTGCAGAATGTCGTCGAGCGCTAATCCTTGATCGTCGGCGATCAGCGGCGAAAATACGCGATATCCTTCGGCTTCTGGCATAAACCGTATACCAGGAAAGGGCAACCAACTGACGTCATCCTGCTGGCGGTAGCGCCAGGCGAGGATGCCGGTTTCGGTACTGCCGTAAATTTCATCCGGCCAGACGTTGAGCCAGGCGGCAGTTTGGGTGACGTCCCGCCAGGGTAGCATGCCGCCCGCGGAGAGGAGCATCGTCACCGGCGGCGGCGTAAGCTGGGCATCGAGGCGCTTTAAAAACGCCGGACTGCTGATAAACGCGTAACGATGTTGATGGTCCAGCGCCGCAAGCTGCTCGGCGTACCAGAGCATGGCCGCATGTAGCGGCAGGCTAAGGGCCATCGGCAGGAAGATGCGAAACGTCAGGCCGTACAGATGCTGCGGCACAACGGAGGCCACGATGCGACAGCCCGCCAGCCTTTCAGCGAAACGTGCCGCCAGCAGCCCGGCTTCGCGGTCAAGACAAGCGATGGGCTTCACGATGCGTTTCGGCTGGCCGGTAGAGCCAGAGGTAAACAGTTCCACGTAAGCGTCTTCAGGGACGGGCGGGAAGGTGAAAGCCTCGTCGCGAAGGGTTTTCGCGGTGCTGACAACCCGTAGCGTGCCTTGCCAGCCAAGGGGTTTGTCGCTCAGTACGCCGTCAAACAAGGCACGCTGCTCGTCGAGCAATGAAACGCGGCTATGTCCGGGAATGACCGGCGTTTTGCCCGCATGCAGGGTGGCGAGTAACGCGACGATAAACAGATAGCTGTTTTCAAAGCACAGCGCCCAGCGAGCGCCCGGCTGTTGGCGCAACTGCGCTATCAGGTGGGCGACGTCGTGGCGCAGATGGCCCAGCGACCAGGTAAAGTCGTCCTGCCAGGCAATCGGCGTTTGTGCGGGACGCGGCGCGGTGAGCCACTCGGCAAGCGTCAGGATTTGCTTCATCGGGGATCTCGTTTAATCATCTGACGGCGAACCAGCCATTCGCCCGCCATCAGCGCGCCCATCAGCAGATAGGCAATCATGCCGTTCCAGGCCGTCCATAGCGTCATATCGCCATAAATCGCGGTAAAGAGCGCGATGCTGCCGTTAAGAATGAAAAAGACGCACCAGATTTGCGTCACCCGGCGGGTATAGCGTACCGCAGCGTCTGGCAACTGCGGGTCGCGCAGTCTTGCCAGCCGTTCGACAAGCGGCATTGACGTCCACAGCGAACCGCCAAACACCGCGAGCATGACGCTGTTCACCACCACCGGATAAAAAAGCAGCAGCTGATGGGTTTTCAGCAGGGCGCTGCCGACGCACAGGGCGATCCCGGCCACGGCAACCACCTGGGTCACTACGCGCAGGGGACCCGCCTGTCGCCGGGTCTGGCGAAAGCGCAGAAACAGCAGCAGCGCCATCAGCGGAAGTAACCAACGCAGGCTGTTATGCGCCAGCCCAAACCAGATAAGAAACGGCCAGGCGAGCAATAACATGCCCGTCAGCAGCTTGACGCCAGGCAGCGCGCGTGCGCCCGACATGGCGATTACGCTTCTTTCAGCAGACGTTCTACGGCGTCAACGACATCCTGCACGGTGCGCACCGCTTTGAATTCTTCCGGCTTGATTTTCTTACCGGTTTTTTTCTGCAGGTGCACAATCATGTCGACGGCGTCGATGCTGTCCAGTTCCAGATCTTCGTACAGGCGCGCCTCAGGCTTGATATCCTCCGGGTCAATTTCAAACAGTTTGACCAGCAGCGCGGAGACTTCGTCGTAAATGGCTTGTTGTTCGGTCATCACGGTTCTCCTCAGGCACGTTGCGCGTGAATGAAGGACGCCAGCGTGGCGACGGAGAAGAAGTGCTGGCGCATTTCTTCACTTTCCGCAGAGAGCACCACGCCGTACTGATTTTTAACCGCCAGCCCCAGCTCCAGAGCATCGATTGAATCCAGCCCCAGGCCGTCGCCAAACAGCGCCGCCTCGGTGTCGATGTCGTCTGCCGACAGCTCGTCCAGATTCAGCGTGGTGATGATGAGATGTTTAATTTCCTGATAAAGCGCTTGCATCATTAATTCCTGAGAGAGGTAACGTACCTGGTTGTAATTTAAGTAAAAGATGCCGGTTTAGCTGTCTTGCCGCCAGCGCCGGTTCTTGTGAGTCTGCGTCATAAAACTGGTTGATCTTCACTCGCTCTCGCACCTCAATGGTGAACAGCGGTTTGCAGGGCGGAACCTGATACCATTTACTCTCTTTATCGAGCATCCGCTCGCTACAGTGGATCGTCACGACCCGTAAATCGCTGTGACAGCGCACGGCGATATTGGCGGCGCCGCGCTGTAGCGTCATGGTTTCACCGGGTTTTGTGCGGGTCCCTTCGGGGAAGATCAAAATGGTGTCGCCCTGCGCCAGCCGCTGCTGGCTGGCGGGCAACAGCGCGTCCGCCTGGCTGTTAACCAGATAGTCGGCGGCACGCACGACGCCGCTAAGGAAAGGGTTCGTCAGCAGCGCGCTTTTAACCAGACAGTCCGTTTCGGGCATCACGGAGGCCAGCAGCACGTAATCAATGAGCGTGGGGTGATTAGCGACCACCAGACATCCGCGTTCCTGACGCAAAATGTCCACCCCTTCCATGCGATAGTCCAGCACGCCAAGCACCCGCGTCACCGTTAAAAAGAGACGGAAGCTGGCGGAAATGCTGCGCCTGGCAATGCGGCGACGCCGGGAATTATCCCACACGAAAACTAACAGAACGTTAAACCAGACGACAGAAAGCAGCAGACCGCCGAGGCCAAAGAGGGCGAAGCAGAAGCCGGTCATAGCGATGCGCCATAGCCGGTTCAGAGAGGTAAAAACGCCGTTCATGCGCGGCTCCAGTGCCATTGCATGCGCTCTCCGGGGATCGTAAAGGCGTTGGCGTCTTGTAAAAAGTGCTGTAAAAACAGCAGGCTTTGCGGAAGTGTTGTCTCCGCGCCCGCAAGGGCCGGACGGGTCTGGCAGTGCCAGTCATCGCCTGCTTCGCATACCAGCGCGACCGCGTAGGGCCAGGTCGGCATGTTTTCCGCCAGGTGCGGATGGTAAAATTCGGGGAGAAATCCGTCGAAATCAACCAGCAATATCCGTTGGTAACCCGCCTGCAAAAGGCAAATCACTTCACACAGACCCTGCTGGAAAGTGTCACGACCCGCTGAGAGCGAGGAAGAGACGACAGGCTGTTTGGCCGCGATAGTCAGATTGCCGACGGCGGAGTTATGCACCGACAGGGCGAAGTCGGTCGGTGAAAGCGCCTGTTCGTTCGCCAGTGCGTGCAGAATGCGGTAATTGCGCTCCAGTTCGCCGTGACGACTGGTATACAGCACCGCGTCGATAGCGTGACGGCGCAGCATCGTCAGTCCGCACTCTACAGCGAGTTTGCTGCCGGAGCTGAGGCGGCGAGCGGTCATCATCGGCAGCTCGCTTAACTTGCCTTGCGCCGCGCCCGGATCGATGGCGTGCGAATGCCGTGACCATTGCAGCCACTGATTAGCTTCGCTGAGCCCTGGCGCCATCGCCCGCCAGTCGGTCATGTTTAAAGAGAATTTCATCAACGCGCGTCCGCGGTAAACCGGTGATTCCTGTAGCGTGGTGACGCTACTTTGTTATTTTTTCTTTTGGCATATCAGTAAGGTATGCCCAACGCCTAAATTGTCGTGGCGTGCTTCTACCTGGAACCCTGCCATGTCCAGATAGCCATAAAATTTTTCTGCGCTGTAGAAGCGGCTGTTGCCGTTCGCCATGCAGGTAAAATAGAGCGAAGACGCATTCAGACTGAATGAAGCGGCTTCAAAGCGCTGTGCATCCCAGAACAGCTCCATAACGCACAGCCTTGCACCGGGTTTCATGACGCGTGCAACGTTGCTGAGCAGGGCGACAATTTGTTCGGGTGAGAAGCAGTCCAGAAATTGACTCATCCACCAGATATCGGCCTCTGTAGGTAAAGGCGCATCGCCAAGCATATCTACCGCATGAAAGTCGATGCGATGAGATAATCCTGCATTTTCGATATTTTCGCGGGCAAGTGCAATTTGTTGTGGCAAATCTAATAGGGTTACCGCGATATTTTCGTCGTAGCGGCAGCAGCGGATCGCCCATTTACCCGTATTTCCACCTACATCGTACAGGGTTGCAGGACGGCTGGCGAATATCAGCGGCAGCGCCGCGTCAAATGCCCCGTCTGAGTAGTAGTGATCGAAGGCGAACCAGCTTTCACGCGCCGATGGCGGCAATTGGGATAACGCCGGATAAATCGTTGGCCAGTCGCCAAAAACTTTTAATCCTGACGGTTTCCCCTCTTTCAGTGCGTTCTCTAAAAAGAACAGCCCCTGATAACAGACGTCCTGCGTGAAATCCATATTTACGCGGGTCATGGTGTCGTGCAAAAGGAAATGTCCGATTTTTCCCAGATAATACCGTCCCTCTTTATAGGTAAGAATACGTCCGCTTAATCCCATATCCAGCAGTACGCTGGCCGCATATTCATTTATCTGGCTATTTTCGGTTATCTCGGCAAGGGTCGCCCCATTTTTTCGCTGGCTATCAAGCCAGGCCAGCACGCCAGTATTTCGCAGACACAGCGCGGTTTGAAATAGCATCGGGGCGAAGGCGATACGCTGCGCTTCAGTAATCGCATCCAGTGCGCTGAGAGAGTCCTGTTCGTACATGGCGAGCACAACCTGTTAAAAGGGTAATGATAAGGTTATCGGGCCAAAACGGCCCGAATTGAATTTTTTTGAATTACAGACCCGCGCCGGCAGACAGATTCAGCTGAATGTCTTTATCCAGGTTACGTACCCAGCGGTTGTAGTTTTTATGAATTTTGCCGCCAGACGCCTGCAGATTGAGGCTGCTGTCGTATTTGATATCGTAGCTGGTCGCGGTATAGGTGATACGTACTTCCGCCACGTGGTCGCGAGACTGCTGGCGCGCTTTGATCACGCCCGGACCCGCTTCGTTCATGATCCATTTACGCTGGATGCCCGCTTTCAGGATCGCGTTTTTAACCTGATCCTGCGTGTGGCCTGCGCTCACGGTTGAGTGAACCTGATCGATTGGCGCAGTACGCGCGCAGCCTGCCAGGGCGCCCACAACGGCAATCGCCGCAAACCACTTAATGTATTGTTTCATGAAAACTCCCTATCAAAATAACTATTTATATTAACGTCGAACACATTTCTTTATTGGTTTACGCAACAATAATACCGCTTATTTTAAATGATGACTTTCGCGGATTGTCACGAAAAATCTGTAATTATTATGCGATGCAGGCGGGGAAATATCCTGCGGTACTGCATGAGATCAGTCAATTAACGCTTACTTAAATGAAATTTCGTAGTGAATTGATTTGCCTTAAAATCATTGACGCAGAGTATTTATTTTATTTTTTATGATCATCGGCGCGCTAAATGAAACATGATGATAACAAAAAGCGCGCCTTATAATACGTTCACCCGTCCGGGAATAAAACTACCCTGGTTGGTAGGTAACGTCGTTAGCCGGGTAATCGATTTTTGGGACGGCCCGGCCCAAGCAGTATTGCCAGTTTACTGCCGCCTTTGGTGGTTTCCATCCAGATTTTACACACGCTGGTCAGCGGTACGGAGAGCAGCATTCCTACCGGGCCGAGCAGCCAACCCCAGATGAGCAATGAGAGAAATACCACCAGCGTCGACATGCCAAGACGGTGCCCCATCATGCGCGGCTCCACCATGTTGCCCAGCACCATATGCACCACCAGAAACAGCGCCCCGACGAGGAAACATTCATAGAGGCCATTAAACAGCAGTGCCTGAATCATAGGAGGAACGGCGGAGATCACCGAGCCAATATTGGGCACGTAGTTCAGCAGAAACGCCAGCACGCCCCACATCAATGCAAACTGAATATCCATGAGCGCCAGACCCAACCAGATAATCACCCCGGTCCACAGGCTAAGCAGCGTTTTCAGCGCCAGATAGTGTGATACTCCTTTCAATGCCCGGTGCAGACCCGCGATGTGAATTTGAGGGTTATTCAGGGCAAAACGCATTTTGTAAGGTACATGGCGGACTTCAAACAGCATAAAAACCACGGTCATGACCAGCAGCACGACGCTGGCCATCGCGCCGGAAAGCCCGGTCATCAGGGTGGTCGTGAAGGCCATGAGTTTTTCCGAATCCATCCGCTGTAGCATTCGCTCTGGCGACATATGCAGATTGAGAAAAGGCATCATATCCTGCAGATACAATAATTTGCGCGTTAACTCTTTATTGTAGCTCGGCAGCATGGCGATAAATTCATTGATCGACGCGGCGAGCACGCCAATGAGCGCGGTGAGGGCAATAAGCATCACCACCACCACAATGGTGATCGCCACGGGTCGCTTGATGCCGCGACGAACGAACCAGGTGACCAGCGGGTTAAGGACGATAGCGAAAAAGAGCGCCAGCAACAGTTGCACAATAATATCGGCGGCAGCGTGGATCCCGGCGAGGATCACCACCAGCGAAGCCAGTTTGAGCAAAATATGCATACCCGTTTTGTCGGGCTGGGGGGTTGTCATGGTTACGTCCTGTTTATGATTTTCATTAAGTGTAGCGTCTGGCTTGCTGCCGATAATCCTAATCTTCATGCTGATTTTCCCGCCGTTGCATGGTAGAAGGGAAACACTGTGGTAAAAACGTGGTGATCCCCATGCCCGAACCTGTCGCTGACCCGGCGCTTACTGGATTGCGCCTCAATCTGCGCATTGTCTCTGTTGTCATGTTTAACTTTGCCAGCTACCTCACTATTGGCCTGCCGCTGGCGGTACTTCCCGGCTATGTCCATGATGTCATGGGATTTAGCGCGTTCTGGGCGGGACTGGTTATCAGCCTGCAATATTTCGCTACCTTGCTCAGCCGCCCTCATGCCGGTCGCTACGCCGATTTACTCGGGCCGAAAAAAATCGTCGTTTTTGGTCTGTGCGGCTGTTTTTTAAGCGGGGCGGGCTATTTTCTGGCCGCAAGCGTCAGCCCGTGGCCGGTTGCCAGTCTGCTGCTGCTGTGTCTGGGGCGTGTGATTCTGGGCATTGGACAGAGCTTCGCCGGTACGGGATCGACGCTGTGGGGCGTGGGCGTTGTCGGTTCGCTGCATATTGGCCGGGTGATTTCGTGGAACGGCATCGTCACGTATGGCGCGATGGCGATGGGCGCGCCGCTTGGCGTACTGTTTTACGCCTGGGGCGGCCTGCAGGGACTGGCGATGATCATCATGGGCGTTGCGCTACTGGCGGTATTACTGGCGGTTCCGCGCCCGGCGGTAAAAGCGAACAAAGGTAAACCGCTGCCGTTTCGCGCGGTACTTGGACGCGTCTGGCTGTACGGTATGGCGCTGGCGCTGGCATCCGCCGGATTCGGGGTGATCGCCACGTTCATCACTCTGTTTTATGACGCCAAAGGCTGGGACGGCGCGGCCTTTGCGCTGACCTTATTTAGCTGCGCTTTTGTCGGGACGCGGCTGCTGTTTCCCAACGGCATTAACCGCCTGGGCGGTCTGAACGTGGCGATGATCTGCTTTAGCGTCGAAATCGTCGGTCTGCTGCTGGTCGGCGTGGCGGTGATGCCGTGGATGGCGAAAGTCGGCGTGCTGCTGGCGGGAATGGGTTTCTCACTGGTGTTCCCGGCGCTGGGCGTGGTGGCGGTGAAGGCGGTGCCGCAGCAGAATCAGGGGGCGGCGCTGGCGACATATACGGTCTTTATGGATTTGTCGCTTGGGGTGACGGGACCGCTGGCGGGGCTGGTGATGAGCTGGGCGGGTGTCCCGGTGATCTACCTTGCGGCGGCGGGACTGGTGGTCATTGCGCTGTTGCTGACGTGGCGGTTAAAAAAACGGCCTCCGCAGGAGTCTGAGGAGGCCGCTTCATCCGCGTAGAACGTTACTGGATAACCAGCGTATTGATGATGTTCTCGGCTGTGGTTTGTGCTTTCTGCTGATCGTCCGCAGGCAGCGTGATTTGCAGAGTCAGCAATTGGTCATCGACGTTACCCAACAGGACAGAGGAATACGCCGTCTGGCCTTTTGCGGAGATAATGCTGTCTAACTGCTGCAGCGTGTGGCCTTTCAGCTCGATGGATTTGTTGGTTACCACCTGCAACTGCGGGTCACGGGCGCGCTGTTGATCTTCCAGACGTTTCGCCAGCACCGCCAGGTCTTCGCTGGTGTTGTCACCAACAATCACAATCACCGCTTTCTGTCCGGTTGAATCCGAGTAAACGTGCATGTTATTCGCCTGGGTGCCCAGCTTACCGCTTTGATCGGTCATATCCGCGGGCAGGGAGAAACTGAGTTTACCGTCGAGCAGCGTAATAGGCTGACCGGTGGCCTGGCTTTCTGCCGCCGCACCGTCTGCAGGCGCTTTCGTCTCACTATTATCACAGGCCGCCAGCCCTATCACCAGCAGGCCAATCCCGACATATTTAACCAGATTGCGCATTGACTTCTTCCTTTCGATAAACGGCCATAACGGCTCATGGGTTCATCTTAACACAACTCGGAAAACGAACCTTTAACTCGTCTGCATTGCCGGGATTTCGGATTTATCTGTCAGTCTTTTCAGCAACATATTCAGCAACACACCGTACATCGGCAGGAAGAAAATCATGCTGATAAGCACCTTGAAGCCGTAGTCGACGAGGGCAATTTCCATCCAGTGCTCGGCCATAAACGCATCCGGGCTGCGCCAGAACGCGATAAAGAAGAACGCGAGGGTATCACTGATATTGCCAAACAGCGTGGACGCGGTTGGCGCCAGCCACCAGCGCTGATTCTGTCGCAGGCGGTTAAAGACATGCACGTCGAGGATCTGCCCCAGCGCGTAAGCCATGAAGCTGGCGGCGGCGATACGGGCGACGAACAAATTAAACTGCGCCAGCGCGCCGAATCCTTGCCAGGCGCCCATGTAAAACAGCGACGAGATAATATAAGAGACCAGCAGCGCCGGGATCATCACCGCAAAAATAATCCGTCGGGCCAGCGGCGCGCCAAAAATACGCACGGTCAGGTCGGTGGCGAGAAAGATAAACGGAAAGCTGAATGCGCCCCATGTGGTATGAAAACCAAAAATGGTAATGGGAAGCTGAACCAGATAATTACTGGAGGTGATCACCAGCAGATGAAATAGCGATAGCCAGAACAACGCTTTTACGCGCTGCGATTGAGAGAACGACGTCATATTGTACCTTTTTAATTTTGGGGTGAGGGAACCCAATACGTGCTTCACGCTATTTTCCTTGCCATTTTGCCCTTAAGGTAAACTGGCTGCGACAATAACGCGTCTTAAACCGGGTAAGGCCGCCGCATGATACTGCTTTAGCGGGACTTTGCAATGGTTGTTTTTCACGCAATCGTTAACCTGATTGGCTTAGCGCGCAACAGGGCGTAAACTACGGCGGTTTTTATGTATATGAGACCACCATGAGCGATCTGTTTACCTCTCCCGACCACACTCTTGATGCCCAGGGGCTCCGCTGCCCGGAACCGGTGATGATGGTACGTAAAACCGTCCGCGGTATGCAGAGCGGCGAAACGCTGCTGATTGTGGCGGACGACCCGGCGACCACTCGCGACATCCCCGGCTTCTGTACCTTTATGGAGCATGAACTGCTGGCTCAGGAAACCGAGGCGCTACCCTATCGTTATCTGCTGCGTAAAGGCTAAATCATTTGCCGCTTTGAATCTGCGCCGGGCTCAGATAAAACGCGTGAGCGTTTTGAACCCCCTTCAGGACGGCCCGAAGGGGGAGCTTCGCGAAAAATGCTTTCGTATTGCGTGCACGCTCCGGTGCTTCCACATCGTCCGTATTCAACAGATCGTGCTACTCTCGCTGACAAAGGCTTTTATCCGCAGCGGCGACATGCTGTACCTGTCCCGATAAAATAATCGCCTTCTATAATTTAAACCACTCTATTCACATTACGCATTTCATCCTGTCAGATAATCCTTATTATTGCCGATAAATTGAAAAAATTTATTATTTCGCTATACGGAATCTCTTTATCAGCGTAAAAGTTAATTTCCAGGGATATTGTTGCCACTGTTGTATTACCTCAACATGTAATAAAGGGATGAAATGAGTGGTATTGTTTACCTGACGATCGCAGGGGAACAACAAGGCGCTATTTCTGACAGTTGTGGAACCGCTGATTCAATTGGGAACCGTCGACAAATCGGTCACGAGAACGAAATTTATGTTTTTTCGCTCACGAATAGTCTTACCAGTACCGGTAATGGTTCGCAACAGCATGGGCTAAGTTTCAAGAAACTGATCGATAAAAGCACACCATTGTTGTCGAATGCGATTAATAATAACGAACAGTTATATATGGAGTTTTATTTCTACCGCATCAATGCCTATGGCCGATGGGAGAAATATTATTATCTTCAATTGCGAGGCGTTTTCATATCAAGTATCCATTATCTATTTTCGCCAGGTAATTTAGATACGGAAACTATTGTTGTAAATTATGAATATATCCTCAGCAAACATCTTATTGCTAACACGGAGTTTGGCTATCTGGCGTTCCCTGCTGACTATAACCGCTTGTTTATACCCGTCAAAAGTGAAACGGCGGTCAATGCGTTAACAACGTTGAATAGCAAGTCTGTCGGTAGGCTTCTCGCTGCTGGCGGGATTTATAACGGGAATATCGACGGCTTCGAAGAGACAGCGAAAAAACTGGGAGGAGAAGCGCCTGATGGCTACAACCAGGTGATGGATAACCAGGGTTTATTGATTACTGGCGCGTCGTTGATGGCTGGATTAATGATGGGGAGGATGAAGTTTCCGGCAATTGAAAAAATGAAGTATTCTGGGGCAAAGGGTCCGGTAACAGGACGCACTTTTGACCCCGAGTTAGCCGGGGGACCAATAGAGTATCTGACCACTGAAGGCGTCATCATTGACAGCGCAGGTATCGCTACGGTAGAAAAGCATATTTCTCGTTTTCAACATGATCCTGCTAATGATGTAATGATTGCTCGGTTATATAAGATAAACAAAGGTGAAATTAAACCCGAGAAAGTTGACCTCAATTATTTCACCCATGAATGTCGAGAATTTCAGCGTTACTGTAATTTAGGATGGGAGACTGGAGAGCCTAAGGGGCTCGACGGTTATATACTTTGGAATAATGCGCATGCGGCTACCCTTGCAGATTACAGAATCACAGATGCAGAATTATTCCATCCGGAGGCTTTAATAAATGATTTCAAAAATTGAGTTAGGTGTTCTGAAAGTTATGGCCCTGAAAGAGGGGGACTGGAATTGGTATGTACTGGATAGGGTGCTGTCGACCCGAAATATACCCGGATTCGGTTATGTACCAACAGTCGTGAACCGTTTAGTAGAAGAAGGATTTGTTGATGTTATAAATGATTATGAAGCTTCTCGACAGACCTTCATCGTATCTGAAAGAGGGCGTGAATTCCTAAAAAATCATAATATTGAAGAATAAAAGCTTGTGATGTTTACATCTCGGTTTACGTAACGAGATCATGTAAACATCACAGTTCTAAACCATCGTTTCAAAACTTCACAATTTTGTGAGGTGCTTCACCTCCGCTTTTCAGGGCGTAGTCTAGTTTTTAAGCGTACAAAACTAAAACACTGTTTTAACGCTTACCTCACTACCCTGGAGCTCACGTAATGAAAACGACCCTCAAGCCGTTACTGGCCGTGCTGTGCCTGTCTGCTTTTTCCTGCGCCGTTTCTGCGCAAACGATTAAAGCCGCCGACGTCCATCCCGAAGGCTACCCGAACGTGGTGGCGGTGCAGCAGATGGGCGAGAAATTAAAACAACAAACCAATGGCGAGCTGGAAATCAAAGTTTTTCCGGGTGGCGTGCTCGGGGATGAAAAACAGATGATTGAGCAGGCGCAAATGGGGGCGATCGATATGATTCGCGTCTCGATGGCGCCGGTTGCGGCGATACTGCCCGATATCGAAGTCTTTACCCTGCCGTACGTGTTCCGCGACGAAGACCATATGCACAAGGTGATCGACGGCGATATCGGGAAGCAGATCGGCGACAAGCTCACTGCTAACCCGAAATCGCGGCTGGTCTTTTTAGGCTGGATGGATTCCGGTACCCGCAACTTGATCACCAAAAATCCGGTAGCGAAACCGGAAGATTTGAAAGGTATGAAGATCCGCGTTCAGGGCAGTCCGGTCGCGCTGGCGACATTGAAGGATATGGGGGCGAACTCAGTGGCGATGGGCGTCAGCGAAGTGTATAGCGGCATGCAAACCGGCGTGATTGACGGCGCGGAAAACAATCCGCCGACCTATATTGCCCATAACTACCTGCCGGTCGCCAAAAACTACACCCTTAGCGGGCACTTTATCACCCCAGAAATGCTGCTCTATTCGAAAGTGAAATGGGACAAGCTCAACGCCGACCAGCAGCAAAAAATCCTCACTCTCGCCCGTGAAGCGCAGTTTGAACAGCGCAAGCTGTGGGATGCCTATAACCAGCAGGCGCTGGAAAAAATGAAGGCAGGCGGCGTCCAGTTCCATGACATCGACAAGGCGGTGTTTGTGAAAGCCACGGAGCCGGTACGCGCGCAATATGGCGAAAAACACCAGGATCTGATGAACGCTATCGCGGCTGTGAAGTGATCCCACCCCGTTGCGGAGGAAATATGTCCGAACTGTACCTGAAGTGGATGGATCGCCTGTACCTGCTGGCGATGGCCGTGGCGGGGGTGTCGCTGCTGGTGATGACCACCGTCATCCCCATCGGCATCTTCTCGCGCTATGTGCTGAATCGCGGGGAGTCATGGCCGGAACCGATCGCCATTATTTGCATGGTGACCTTTACCTTTATCGGCGCGGCGGTGGGCTACCGCGCCGGATCGCACATCGCGGTGAACATGCTGACCGACCGTCTGCCGCCGGTGCTGAAAACCGCCTGCGCACGGGTGGTGGATCTGTTGATGCTGCTGATTTCGCTGATCATGTTCTGGTACAGCTATCTGCTGTGCGTCGAGCTGTGGGAGCAGCCAGTGGCGGAATTCCCAATACTGACGTCGGGTGAAAGCTACCTGCCGCTGCCCATCGGTTCGGCAATTCTGATTTTCTTCGTCCTTGAGCGCCTGTTCTTTGGCTCACAGGAACACCGTCCGGTCGTGACGATCGGCAACCACGGTTAAGGGGTGAACAATGGACGCCTTTATCTTGTTATTCACCCTCGCCATTTTGCTGGCGCTGGGCATGCCAGTGGCCTTTGCCGTCGGCCTGAGCGCCGTTGCGGGCGCGCTGTGGATCGATTTACCGCTGGAAGCGCTGATGATCCAAATCACCAGCGGGGTCAACAAGTTCACCCTGCTGGCGATCCCGTTTTTTATTCTTGCCGGGGCGATCATGGCGGAAGGGGGAATCGCCCGGCGGCTGGTCAACTTTGCCTATCTGTTCGTCGGCTTTATTCGCGGCGGATTGTCGCTGGTGAACATTGTCGCCTCGACCTTTTTCGGCGCGATTTCCGGCTCGTCGGTGGCGGATACGGCGTCCATCGGTAGCGTGATGATCCCGGAGATGGAGAAAAAGGGCTATCCGCGCGAGTACGCGGCGGCGGTCACCGCGAGCGGTTCAGTGCAGGCGATTTTGATTCCACCGAGCCATAACTCGGTGATCTACTCGCTGGCGGCGGGCGGGACGGTCTCTATCGCCACGTTGTTTATCGCGGGTGTGTTGCCGGGGCTGCTGCTCGGGCTGTGTCTGATGGGGCTGTGCCTCTGTTTTGCACGTAAGCGTGGCTACCCGAAAGGTGAACGGATCCCGTTTCGTCAGGCGGTGAAAATCTTCATTGACGCGCTGTGGGGGTTGATGACGGTAGTGATCATTCTGGGCGGTATATTGTCGGGAATTTTTACCGCCACCGAATCGGCGGCGGTGGCCTGCCTGTGGGCCTTTTTCGTCACCATGTTTATTTACCGTGACTATCAGTGGAATGAACTGCCCAAACTGATGTGCCGGACGGTGAAAACGGTCACTATCGTGATGATTTTGATCGGCTTCGCCGCGGCGTTTGGCGCGGTGATGACCTATATGCAGTTGCCGATGCGTATCACCGAATTCTTCACCTCGCTTTCCGATAATAAGTACGTGATCCTGATGTATCTCAACATCATGCTGCTGCTGATTGGCACGCTGATGGATATGGCGCCGATCATCCTGATCCTGACGCCGGTGCTGTTGCCGGTGACCAATGCGTTAGGGATCGATCCGGTGCATTTCGGGATGATTATGATGGTGAACCTGGGGATTGGACTGATTACCCCACCGGTCGGGTCGGTGCTGTTTGTGGCCAGCGCGGTAAGTAAGCAGAAAATTGAACACGTGGTGCGGGCGATGCTGCCCTTCTACGGTCTGCTGCTGGTGGTGCTGGCAATGGTGACCTATATCCCCGCCATCTCGCTGTGGCTGCCGGGGCTTCTGGGAATGCAGTAAGACACAAAGCCGGATGGCGCTATCCGGCCTACGCGTCATGCTACGCGTAGGGCCGGTAAGCGCCACCGGGCTTTTTTTACCGACGACGCAACAGTCGCAGCGCGTTAGCCGTCACCAGTACCGTCGCGCCGGTATCCGCCAGCACCGCCAGCCACAGCCCGGTCATGCCGAGCAGGGTGGTGATGAGGAAGATCCCCTTCAGCCCCAGCGCAATGGCGATGTTCTGGCGAATATTTGCGTGCGTCGCCCGTGCCAGCGTTACCATTTGCACGAGTCCGGTCAGACGATTGTGGGTTAGCGCAGCGTCTGCTGTTTCCAGCGCCACATCGGTACCGCTGCCCATCGCAATCCCGATGGCGGCGGCTTTCATCGCGGGAGCGTCGTTAATGCCGTCGCCCACCATCGCCAGCGGCGACTGCTGATTCAGCGCGCTGACCGCCTGGACTTTGTCTTCCGGCAGGAGTCCCGCTTTGTAATCCAGTCCCAACGTCTCCGCGATGGCCGCCGCCGCGCGTGGGTTGTCGCCGGTGAGGATGACGCCTTTAACCCCCAGCGCGTTCAGTGCGCTTATGGCGGTACGGGCATCGTCCCGTAGCGTATCCTGGAGGGCGATAACGCCGAGCACGATGTCATTTCGCCGCACTAATACGACCGTCTGACCTGAACGTTCAAGCTGATTAATGCGCGCAGCAAACGCCTCGTCAGGCTGTTTCCCGGCGGCGCTAATCAGGACGCGCTCACCGTTGACCCGAGCCTCAATGCCGGAACCGACCAGCGCGCGCTGTCCGTCGGCGGCGGGGAGGGTAAGCGCCCGCTGTTGCGCTTCACGTACAATCGCCTGCGCCAGCGGATGCGTTGCGCCTTGTTCCACCGCTGCCGCCAGCGCCAGCAGCTCAGGCTCGCTGATACCCGTGGCAGGATGAATTGCCGTCACGCGCGGCTTGCCTACGGTCAGCGTCCCGGTTTTATCAAACGCGACCTGTGTGACACGCCCTAGCTGTTCCAGCGCCGCGCCGCCTTTGATCAGCGCCCCGCGACGCGCCGCCGCCGCCAGCCCGGAGGTAATCGCCGCCGGGGTGGAAATCACCAGCGCGCACGGACAGCCAATCAGTAACAGCGTCAGTCCCTTATAAATCCACTCCTGCCAGCTACCGGCAAACAGCAGCGGCGGAACGAGCGTCACCAGCAGGGCGACGACCATGATGGCGGGCGTGTAAATCCGGCTGAAGCGGTCGATAAAGCGTTCGATGGGCGCGCGCCGTTCTTCTGCTTCTTCAATCAGCTTCAGGATGCGATCTATGGCGCTGGCACCTGCTTCCGACAGTACCTCCAGCGTGACAAGACGATCCACGCTGGTCGCCCCCGCCGGGACTTTCTCGCCACTGGCGCGTTCAACCGGGATCGACTCGCCAGTCAGGGCGCTTTCGTCAAAGCTGGCGAACGCAGACAGCAGTTTTCCGTCGGCGGGCAGGCGTCCTCCGGCGGCGACTTCAATCACATCGCCCGGTTGCAGAGTGTTGATGGCGACCTCTTCGCGTACGCCGTCGCGCAGGCGGATTGCCACCTCTGGTTTCAGCGCCATCAGCGCGCTGACCCCTTTGCGGGCGCGACTGGCGGCCCATCCCTCTAACCGCTCGCCAATCAGGAACAGCAGCAGCACCATTGCCGCTTCCGCTGTGGCGCCAATAAACAGCGCGCCGATGGCGGCGACACTCATCAGCGTTTCAATGGCAAACCAACTGCCGGATTTCATCAGGCGCAGCGCCTGGCGGGCGATGGGATACAACCCGACCAGCGTGGTGGCGATAAACGCCAGTTGTCCGAACGGAGGGTTGAACTGTTCCAGCCCCCAACTGACCGCCATCATCACAATCAGGGTCAATAGCGGCAGGTTCTCTTTGACGCGCGACTCGGGCGCGGCGGCGTTGGCCTGCTCGTCTTGCAGGGTATAGCCCGCATTTTGCACTGCCCGCGCGATTTGTGAACGCAGATCGCCGTCGCTGTCGACCACCAGCTTTTCGGTAGCAAACAGCACCTGAACCTGATTCACGCCGCTTATCTGGCGCACCGCGTTCTCAACTTTGCGGGCGCAGGCGGCACAGTCCATACCGGCGATTTTCCAGCTATAACGGGCGCCTTTTACCGTTTCAGCGACGGTTTCCGGCGAGTCGCAGGCGCCGTCGCAGCAGCAGGCATCGGCTTTCTGCGGCGCCGGGGCGAGTGTGAAGGATGAAAATTGTGGGGCTTTTTTGCCATTAGTATCGGGTGTCGACATGGCATCCTCCGGTTGATGATAATTTTCTCATTAACCGGAGGATACACTCTGGAGTCGACTCCAGAGTCAAGCACTATCAGAGATAAAGTGAGCGGACGATCAGGAAATGCCCGGCGAAGTAGCAGGCCGCAGCGATAGCGTTGTCGGCACGAAAGCGGCGGCGGTAATGACTGCCCAGCCAGACAATGTTACCCAGGAACAGCAGCGCCGCCCCCATAAACGCCGACAGCGCGGGCGCGGTGGGACGGAAAAACCACAGTTCACCGGCCAGCCAGACCATGACCAGCGTCATGGCGACGAAGGTGCATACCGGCCAGCGCAGCTCCTCAAGACGCGACCAGATTACCGCGACGAGCAGCGCGCCCAGTACCAGGAGCGCTAATGGCAATGGCCAGAAGAATGAAAGCGTCATCTGGCTGGCGAAATAGATGGTGTACAGCAGATGCGAAAGGAAAAACGCGCCAATCGCGTACAGCAGACGCTGACGTGGCAAGAGCGTTAACGCATCGCCTAACAGCGACGCACAGAGACCCGCCAGCACCAGATAACTGATAGCGTCAAACATCGGCGCTTGCCAGGCGAGCAGCAGCAGGAGGAGCAGCGTGACAGGTTTAAAGACCCAACGTTGCCAGGCGGGGCCACGGTAAGAAGCATCCACAAACAGCCATGCGGAAAGGCAGACAGCGATAAACGACCAAAGCATCTTAGTTCCTTGAATTCGTTATTTTTTCGTAAGCGGTATGCTTACGGTCTTACTCTTCAGTTTAGAGGCGGGTAAGGGCGGATGACAACACCATAACGGTCAGGGTATGCTGATTTCCGCATTTTCTGATGGGTTAAAGGTATGAGTAAGCCACCGCTCTTTTTTATTTTAATCATTGTTTAATTCTCATTGCCGCCTCGTTTCGTTTTATGCAGCAGCGGCGGGAAAAAGCCGATAACGAGGCTGCGCCCCTGCAACAGGCGCCAATGATGGTCAGCAACAAGCGGGAAAAGCCGCTCAATGACCGCCGCTCGCGTCAGCAGCAGGTCACCCCCGCAGGCGCCAGTATGCGATACGAAGCGAGCTTTAAGCCGCTACGCGGCGGACAGGAAAAAACCTTCCGCCTGGACGCGCAGCAGTACCACGCGCTGACGGTAGGCGACAAAGGCACGCTGAGTTTTAAAGGAACGCGGTTTGTCGAATTTGTGGTTCACAGGCCGGATTAAATGCCATCCGGCTGTCAGCCTCATTTTTTGACGTTAAACTTCTTCTGCCATACCAACAGTTCAAACACGCCGAACAGGAAAATACGCACTTTTTCCCCGTTGCTCATCTGCGGCCCGTCTTTTGGCAGGGTCGATTTCAGTAGCGCCAGTTGCATACCGTGCATCAGCGCCATAAACACCAGCGCGACGTTAACAAAAATATTGAGCGGGCGCGGAAACGGTTGCACCAGATTCCAGAGTAAAAAAGCCCAGACGCAGAGCATCAGTAAACGTCCAATATTAATCAGCATCGTTTTCTCCTTGTGCTTCGCGTTGATACAAGCGATAGGCAACCTGTCCGGCAACCTTCTCGCGATACAGCGACCAGTTATTGGGCACCGGCGGCAGACCGTTTTCCACTTCGCTTTCCACGTAAACATACGCCTCGTCAGCCAGCCAGCCGTGGTTTTCCAGCAGGCGTAAGGTCTCTTCCAGCAGACCCTTGCGAAACGGCGGGTCGACAAACACGACGCTGTGCGGCGTACCGGTGTGCGCCAGAAATGCCAGTGTGTTCGTGTTTACGACATTTGCGTTGCCTGCCTTCAGCGTCGCTAAATTCTTTTGTAACTGCTGCGCGACGGCGCGATCCATTTCCAGCAGGGTAGCAGACGCCGCGTAACGCGACAGCGCCTCCAGCCCCAGCGCGCCGCTTCCGGCGAAACAGTCGAGACAACGGGCGTCGACCATTACCGGCGCCAGCCAGTTAAACAGCGTCTCGCGCACGCGATCGGTGGTGGGACGCAGGCCGGGGCTGTCCGGTACCGGAAGTTTGCGGCCGCGCCATTGCCCGCCAATAATGCGGATCTGGCCACTGCCAGAGTGATTCGGTTTTTTCATTTCTGCTGCTCAAACCGCCCTAATTCGGTCTTTCCAGGCGGTGATGTAAATTAAGTTAAGTGATAGACTATTTCATCATTTTTTTAGCTTCCATGTATATAGAGCCGCGAGGAGTGTAACCGCAGATGGCAAAACAGAAAAAACGTGGCTTCTTTTCCTGGCTGGGCTTTGGTGAAAAAGAGCAGGAACAAGAACAAAAAACCGAAGAACAGCAGGTTGTCGAGGAACAACGACAGGCAGACACGCCTGTTGAAACGGCAGCTGACGTAGAAGCAGAATCCCCTGCGCACAGCAAAGAAGAGACAGACCACTTTGCACAAGAGGTGGTTGAGGTCACCGAACAGGTTCAGGAGAGCGAAAAGCCGAAGTTGGTTGAGCCTGAACCGCCCGCCGTGGCAGACGAGCCACAACCGGAAGTGGAACCGCTTGCGGTCGCCGTACGTGAAGAACTGCCGCTGCCGGAAGAGGTAAACGCGGAAGAAATCTCTCCGGAAGAGTGGCAGGCGGAAGCCGAAACCGTTGAGATCGTTGACGCGGTAGAAGAAGAGGAGCAGAACGTGCCGCCGCTGAGCGATGAAGAGCGGGAAGCGCAGGCGCTGGCGGCAGAAGCCGCAGAAGAAGCGGTGCTGGTGGTGCCGGTAGCGGAAGAAGACGCGCCGGTTGAAGAGATTGCGCAGGAGCAGGAGAAACCGACCAAAGAGGGTTTCTTTGCCCGTCTTAAGCGCAGCCTTCTGAAAACAAAAGAAAACCTCGGTTCCGGATTTATCAGTCTGTTCCGCGGGAAGAAAATCGACGATGATCTGTTTGAAGAGCTGGAAGAACAATTGCTGATCGCCGACGTGGGCGTGGAAACGACGCGTAAAATCATCACCAACCTGACCGAAGGCGCCAGCCGCAAGCAACTGCGTGATGCGGAAGCGCTGTACGGTCTGTTAAAAGATGAGATGGGCGAGATTCTGGCGAAGGTCGATGAACCGCTGAACGTGGAAGGCAAAACGCCGTTTGTGATTTTGATGGTGGGCGTCAATGGCGTCGGTAAAACCACCACCATCGGCAAGCTGGCGCGTCAGTTCGAGCAGCAGGGCAAATCGGTGATGCTGGCGGCAGGCGACACGTTCCGCGCCGCAGCGGTGGAACAGCTTCAGGTCTGGGGCCAGCGTAATAATATTCCGGTGATTGCCCAGCACACTGGCGCGGACTCTGCTTCCGTCATCTTTGACGCTATTCAGGCGGCGAAGGCGCGTAACATTGATGTGCTGATCGCCGACACCGCAGGGCGCCTGCAAAACAAATCGCATCTGATGGAAGAGTTGAAAAAAATCGTTCGCGTGATGAAGAAACTGGACGAGGACGCGCCGCATGAGGTTATGCTGACTATCGACGCCAGCACCGGGCAGAATGCGGTAAGCCAGGCCAAACTGTTCCATGAAGCCGTGGGGTTAACCGGGATCACCCTGACCAAGCTGGACGGCACGGCGAAAGGCGGGGTGATCTTCTCGGTGGCCGACCAGTTTGGCATTCCTATCCGCTATATTGGTGTGGGCGAACGTATCGAGGATTTGCGTCCGTTTAAGGCGGACGATTTTATTGAGGCACTTTTTGCCCGAGAGGATTAACAATGATTCGCTTTGAACATGTCAGCAAGGCCTATCTCGGCGGGAGACAAGCGCTGCAGGGCGTCACGTTCCACATGCAGCCGGGCGAGATGGCGTTTCTGACCGGCCACTCAGGCGCGGGGAAAAGTACCCTGCTGAAGCTGATCTGTGGGATTGAGCGGCCAAGCGCCGGGAAAATTATCTTCAGCGGACACGATATTACCCGTCTGAAGAATCGTGAAGTGCCGTTTTTGCGTCGGCAGATTGGCATGATTTTCCAGGATCACCATCTGCTGATGGACCGCACCGTTTACGACAATGTGGCGATCCCACTGATTATTGCCGGTGCCAGCGGAGACGACATTCGTCGCCGCGTGTCGGCGGCGCTGGATAAAGTCGGGCTGCTGGACAAAGCGAAAAACTTCCCTATTCAACTCTCCGGCGGTGAACAGCAGCGTGTGGGTATCGCCCGTGCGGTGGTCAATAAACCGGCGGTCCTGTTGGCGGATGAACCAACCGGTAACCTGGATGACGCGTTGTCGGAAGGGATCCTGCGTTTGTTCGAAGAATTTAACCGTGTGGGGGTCACCGTCCTGATGGCCACCCACGACATCGGGCTGATTTCCCGCCGATCTTATCGCCAACTGGTGCTAAGCGATGGACACCTGCATGGAGGCGTGGCTTATGAATAAGCGCGATGCGATGAATCATATCCGGCAGTTCGGCGGGCGTCTGGATCGTCTGCGCCGCTCTGGCGGTTCGTCAGGCGACGGTGGCCGCAATACCCCGAAGCGGGCGAAACCGTCGCCGAAGCCTAACTCGCGGAAAACCAACGTTTTCAACGAGCAGGTACGCTACGCGTTCCAGGGCGCGTTACAGGATCTGAAAAGCAAACCGCTGGCGACCTTTTTAACGGTGATGGTCATTGCCATCTCTCTGACGCTGCCGAGCGTTTGCTATATGGTCTACAAGAACGTCAACCAGGCGGCGACGCAGTATTATCCGTCTCCACAGATCACTGTTTATCTGCAAAAAACGCTGGATGACGATGCGGCGGCGGGGGTGGTGGCGCAGCTTCAGGCCGAGCAGGGCGTGGACAAGGTGAATTACCTGTCGCGGGAAGACGCGCTGGGTGAGTTCCGTAACTGGTCCGGCTTTGGCGGCGCGCTGGACATGCTGGAAGAGAACCCGCTCCCGGCGGTGGCCGTGGTGGTGCCGAAGCTTGATTTCCAGGGCACCGATTCGCTTAATACCCTGCGCGATCGTATTTCGCAGATTAACGGCATCGATGAAGTACGTATGGACGACAGCTGGTTTGCCCGCCTGGCGGCGCTGACCGGTCTGGTGGGCCGCGTATCAGCCATGATCGGCGTACTGATGGTGGCAGCGGTGTTCCTGGTGATCGGCAACAGCGTACGCCTGAGCATTTTTGCCCGTCGCGATACCATTAACGTGCAAAAACTGATTGGCGCGACGGATGGATTTATTCTCCGTCCGTTCCTCTACGGCGGCGCGCTGCTCGGCTTTTCCGGCGCGTTTCTTTCACTGATTTTATCTGAAATTTTGGTGATGCGGCTGTCTTCGGCAGTGACAGAAGTGGCGCAGGTTTTCGGAACGAAGTTTGATCTCAATGGGTTATCGTTCGATGAATGCCTGTTATTGCTGCTGGTTTGCTCGATGATCGGCTGGGTGGCGGCGTGGCTTGCCACGGTTCAACATTTACGCCACTTTACTCCCGATTAATAAAATCGTGGTATAATCTTTCCCTGCAATGGATTTCCGTTCGCAGGGAAAGAGTCTCCGTTGTCCTCTTCCCCGCTTTCATCTTCATGTCACATTTTGTGCGCAATTTATACACAACGTTGCATGGAACTTGTGGATAAAATCACGGTCTGATAAAAGAGTGAATGATAATCTCGTTGCTCATTAACGCTGGCACGGTTGTTGCTGATGACTTTCAGGTAGTGCCAGACGATAAAAAATTGAGAGGATTTGAATGACCAAAGAAATGCAAAATTTAGCTTTAGCCCCTGTTGGTAACCTGGAGTCTTACATCCGGGCTGCGAACGCGTGGCCGATGTTATCGGCTGACGAAGAGCGGGCACTGGCTGAAAGGCTGCATTACCAGGGCGATCTGGAAGCAGCTAAGACGCTGATCCTGTCTCACCTGCGCTTTGTTGTTCATATTGCTCGTAACTACGCGGGCTATGGCCTGCCGCAGGCGGATTTGATTCAGGAAGGTAATATCGGCCTGATGAAAGCCGTGCGCCGTTTCAACCCGGAAGTGGGTGTGCGCCTGGTCTCCTTCGCCGTACACTGGATCAAAGCGGAGATCCACGAATACGTTCTGCGTAACTGGCGTATCGTCAAAGTCGCGACCACCAAAGCGCAGCGTAAGCTGTTCTTTAACCTGCGTAAAACCAAGCAGCGCCTGGGCTGGTTTAACCAGGATGAAGTTGAAATGGTGGCGCGCGAGCTGGGCGTGTCCAGCAAAGACGTGCGTGAGATGGAGTCCCGCATGGCGGCGCAGGACATGACCTTTGACATGTCTTCGGACGATGAATCCGACAGCCAGCCGATGGCCCCGGTCCTGTATTTGCAGGATAAAACCTCTAACTTTGCCGACGGCATTGAAGAGGATAACTGGGAAGATCAGGCGGCCAACAAGCTGACCCACGCGATGGAAGGTCTCGACGAACGTAGTCAGGACATCATTCGCGCCCGCTGGCTGGACGAAGACAACAAGTCCACCTTGCAGGAACTGGCTGACCGCTATGGCGTGTCTGCTGAACGTGTCCGCCAGCTTGAAAAGAACGCAATGAAAAAACTGCGCGCCGCGATCGAAGCATAACACCGCAAGCGCAGCTAAAAACGCCCCGACATTGGTTGGGGCGTTTTGCTTTCAGGCGTTCATCAACAGCGCCTGCGGGCAGTTGTCACGCAAACAGTCCAGCAGCGTGGCGAATGCAGGCACCATCTGTTCTTCCGTCAGACAGGCGAACCCCAACAGCAGCCCCTGCTTGCGCTGGGCGGTCAGGTAATAACGCGAAAGCGGACGTACCAGAATATTTTGCGCATTGGCGCTGGCCGCGACGGCGACATCATCCACCTCATCCGGCAGGTTGAGGATCAAATGCAGCCCGGCATTATCGCTGAAATCCGACAGCGCCCGCGTCCCACAGTGACGTTCAATCAGCTCGGTGAGAAAGGCGCGACGGCGGCTGTATAACAAACGCATACGGCGGATGTGCGCCGAATAATGTCCGCCGTTGATAAACTCTGCCAGCGCCATCTGAATCAGTGAATGCCCACCGCGATACAGCTCCGCATGGGCGCTTTTCAGGGCGTGCGCCAGCGGGCGGGGCAGCACCATATAACCCAGTCGAAGCCCCGGATAGAGCGTTTTACTGAAGGTGCCGATATAAACGACTGGCGCATCCGGCACCAGACCCTGCAACGCCGGGATCGGTTGTCCAGAAAAGCGAAACTCGCTGTCATAGTCGTCTTCCACAATCCAACTGCCGTACTGCCGGGCGAGTGCCAGCAGCCGCTGACGACGCTCAAGACTCATCACCGCGCCCAGCGGGTACTGATGAGAGGGCGTAACGAAGATCAGACGCGGTGCTTCATCCGGCCTGTCGGGCGGCGCGAGGCCGCTGGCATCAACGGGGACAGGCGTAATGCGTAGATCGTTCATCGCCAGCACATGGCGGATCCCCCAGTAGGAGGGTTCCTCCACCCACGCCAGGTCGCCGGTATCAGCCAGCATCCGCGTCACCAGGTCGATAGCCTGGTGGATCCCCTCCGTGATAAGTATTTGATCTGCCTGACAGCGCACACCCCGGGCGACGCGCAGATAATCCACCAACGCATGTTGCAGTTCCGGCGTCCCGCCATTGCAGCTGTAGCTCAGCCGTTCCGGCTTCGGTCGACGGCTGATGCGTGCCTGTAACTTACTGAAAAGTGGATGGGGAAAGGCATTGACGTCGGGAACGCCGGGAATAAATGCTCCCCATTGTCGTGGGCTGGCGCTGACGTGCTGCAGCAAAAAATGGCCGCGCTGCGAAACGGAGGATGCCTGTGCGGCCGTCTCACTGTTTTCCACCCCGGCTGCCGCCGTTAAAAAGGTATCGGGGGTGGTTTGTGCGACGAATGTCCCGCTTCCTCGTCGGGAAACCACATATCCTTCCGCCAGCAATTGTTCATAAGTTGTTAATATGGTGTTTCTGGAAATCCCGAGCTCGCCCGCGAGATCGCGCGATGCGGGCAAGCGGCTATGCGGCGGTAAAGAACCGTCGAGAATCGCCCGGCGAAGCGCGTTGTAGAGCCGTTTGTGCAGGAATTCATCCTGTTCCTGCTGGAGTCTGACCAACAGGAGATCGCCCACTAATGCCCGCAATTGGATCCCTCAGATATTCTGAATTGGTACTCGATTATAGGGCCAACACCTGTGTAAATAAACGTCATCGTTTCGAATTTGTTGCAATAAAGTGACATTCATAACAGGAGATCCGAGGGTGAAAAGTTCAGAACTGAATCAGCGCCGCCAGCAGGCGACTCCCCGTGGTGTTGGTGTGATGTGCGACTACTTTGTCGAAAAGGCCGAAAACGCCACAATTTGGGACATTGAAGGCAAAGAAGTGATCGATTTTGCCGCCGGGATCGCCGTCCTTAACACCGGCCACCGCCACCCGAAAATTGTCGCGGCGGTAGAAAAACAGCTTCAGGCGTTTACCCATACCGCCTACCAGATTGTGCCTTACGAGAGCTACGTGTCGCTGGCGGAGCGCATCAACGCCATTGCGCCGATCGACGGTCCGGCGAAAACCGCGTTTTTCACCACCGGCGCCGAAGCGGTTGAAAACGCGGTCAAAATTGCCCGCGCCCATACCGGTCGTCCGGGGTTGATCACCTTCGGCGGCGGGTTTCACGGACGTACCTTCATGACCATGGCGCTGACCGGCAAAGTGGCGCCTTACAAAATAGGTTTTGGGCCTTTCCCCGGTTCGGTCTATCACGCTGTGTACCCGAACGCGGCTCACGGCGTGACCGTCGAGGACGCGATCAAAAGCCTGGAGCGCCTCTTTAAGGCCGATATCGCCGCGGATCAGGTCGCTGCCATTGTTATTGAGCCGATTCAGGGCGAGGGCGGTTTTAACGTCGCGCCTGCGGCGTTTATGCAGGCGTTGCGTAAAATTTGCGATACCCACGGCATTCTGCTGATTGCGGATGAAGTGCAGACCGGCTTTGCCCGTACCGGCAAGGTCTTTGCGATGCAGCACTATGACGTGAAGCCCGACCTGATGACGATGGCGAAAAGCCTGGCGGGCGGCTTCCCGCTCTCTGGCGTTGTGGGGCGTGCTGAGGTAATGGATGCGCCTGCTCCCGGTGGGCTGGGCGGTACCTACGCCGGTAATCCGCTGGCGGTTGCCGCCGCGCACGCGGTGCTGGACATCATTGAAGAAGAGCAATTGTGCCAGCGGGCGAGCCAGCTGGGCGAGCATCTGAAAGAAGTGCTGAATCAGGCGCGCGAGCACTGCCCGGCGATTGTTGACGTTCGGGGACTCGGTTCGATGGTAGCGGTGGAATTTAACGATCCGCAAACCGGCGAACCGTCTGCCGAATTTACCCGCGAGGTCCAGCGCAAAGCGCAGGAAAACGGCCTGCTGCTGTTGAGTTGTGGCGTATATGGCAACGTCATACGTTTTCTTTATCCCTTAACGATCCCGGATGCGCAGTTCTCTAAAGCGCTGGATATTCTGACCCGCGCGCTACGGGGCTGACGCACCCGGACCGGCAGGCAGCGGCAGGGAAGCCTCTACGACAACTGAGTTGTTCCCGTTCAGCGTGAGTGGTTAATCACCCTGATATCACCTTTTTTCCGGCGGCGCTCGTCGCCGGAGTAAAACGGAATCTATGGTCACTCCCGTTTTTGCAACACCGATTTTGACGACAAGTTGGCTTGCTTGAATCTATCCGGCGTCTGAATGGGATTTTATTCCCGCGCCTTGATGAGTTCCGCGCCTGATGAACCTCCAGAAAATATACGGCTTCAATGAGCCTTTCCGTTTTACAGGTTCCTCAACAGGCCGGTGGGCCGTTAGTATCATCAATATCAGTATTCGCAAAACCAGATCAGTAATTCTTTAAACCGGTGTATTTCTGCCGTTATGCTACATAAGTTTGCTGTCGTGCCGTTAGGGCCCAGGCTATTCTGGCCAGCTTGTTTGCCAGAGCACAAGTGACGACAAAGTTGCTTTTCCGGCACAGTAAATCCCTGACCCAATCGGCCAATTTGCCAGACTGGTGTTCCAGTTTTTGTATGAATACCCTGGCACACTGAACCAACAAAGTTCGGATCTTTTTATTACCTCGCTTACTAATTCCCAGCAATGTCGTCCTACCTCCCGTGCTGTACTGCCGAGGTACAAGCCCTGTTGCCGCCGCAAAGTCACGGCTGCTGGCGTACTGCTTCCCGTCGCCAATCTCAGTTGAAATAGTACTCGCTGTCAGTGTTCCGACGCAGGGAATGCTCAGCAAGCGCTGTCCAACCTCATCTTCGTCCAACTTTCGTTTCAACTGGGATTCCAGATCTTTAATCTGCTCAACAAGATAGTGATAATGCTGTTGTAATTTCAGCAATAACTGGCTGAGGTAAAGAGGCAAACTATTATCCTCAAGAATGGTACTCAGTCGGCTAATAACGGCAGCTCCTCGGGGAACGCTAATGCCAAATTCCAGCAGAAAAGCATGCATTTGATTGGTTGTTTTCACCTTATCCTGAACCAGGGATTCACGGACACGATGCAGAGCCCGCATTGCCTGCTGAGATTCCGTTCTGGGCTGCACAAAACGCATAGACGGACGCGATGCAGCTTCACAAATAGCTTCGGCGTCGACAAAGTCGTTTTTATTGCTTTTAACGAACGGGCGGACAAATTGTGGTGATATCAGCTTTGGGGAATGCCCCAACTCTTCCAACTTGCGTGCCATAAAGTGAGAACCGCCACAGGCTTCCATTGCGATGGTTGTAGCGGGGCATGTCGCCAAAAATTCGATCAACTTTGGCCGGGTAAATTTTTTACGGTAAACAGCCTTCCCGCGACGATCCTGGCAATGAATATGGAAAGAGTTTTTACCCAGATCGATACCAATGAGCGCAATGTTTTCCATGATAGTTCTCCGAATGAAAGCCTGTCCTCAGCATAGTACCGGGAAGGAGGGAGTGACCATCTCATTAAATATTATGTCTGAAAACTCCACCTTTTCTCCGGCGCTGACGCGTCGGGAGCGTACCGCTGTACCCGCTAAATCGTTGAGCTTTGTTGAGGGCGTGTCGATGATCGTCGGCACCAACATCGGCGCAGGGGTATTATCCATCGCTTACGCCTCCAGCAAAGCGGGTTTCCTGCCGCTGTTGTTCTGGCTGGTGCTGGTTGGCAGCCTGACCACCATCACCATGTTGTACGTTGCAGAATCCACCCTTCGCACCCGCAAGCATCTACAGCTCAGCGGTTTGTCGCACCGTTACGTCGGACGGTTTGGGGCGCTGATGATGTTTATGTCCGTCTGCGTCAACAGCGTCGGCGCGCTCATCGCCTACATGACCGGTAGCGGCAAACTGTTGCACTCGTTATTGGGGATTTCGCCCGCGCTCGGCAGCGCGCTGTTTTTTATTCCGGCGGCCGGCGTGCTTTATCTTGGCCTGAAGGCAATTGGTCGCGGGGAGAAATTTATCAGCATCGGGATGGTCGTCATGATCGCTGTGCTGATCGTCGCCACGATGCTGAAAGAGACTACTCAGGTACGCTATCTGCTGGACGGCAACTGGCTGTACATGGTGCCGGTGTTTAACGTGGTAGCGTTTTGCTTCTCCGCGCAGTACATCGTGCCGGAAATGGCGCGCGGCTTTGTCGATAAGCCGGAAAAACTGCCAAAAGCGATTATGGCCGGAATGGCGATTACTTTCAGCCTGCTGGCGCTGGTGCCGATGTCGGTCATCATGTTAAACGGCCTCGATAACATTACCGATGTGGCGACCATCTCATGGGGACGCGCGTTGGGAGAGTGGGCTTTCTTCTCGGCGAACCTGTTTGCGCTGTGCGCCATGTTGACTTCGTACTGGGGGCTGGGCGGCAGCTTTCTGACCAATATTTTCGATCAGTTTCGCCTGGGCGATGATGCGCAACCGTTGAAGCGCTTTCTGGTGCTGGTGGTGGTGGCCGTACCGCCGTTTATCCTTGCCTACAGCGGTATGGTGTCGTTTGTAAATGCGCTCTATTTCGCCGGGGTGTTCAGCGGCGTGATTCTGTCGATTATGCCCATTCTCATGTTAAAAGGCGCGCGTCAGCGCGGCGATGTAACGCCTGGCTGGACCTGCCCGGCATGGATTACTCATCCTGTTATTCAGGGATTCATCGTATTGCTTTACCTGTGCAGCGCCGTGTATGCCATTGCTTCTGCGCTGGGTTACCTTCCGGCTGGCTGGTAATCCGGTATTTTACTCCCCCGCGTCTTCCGGAAGGACGCGGTTTTTTTTTGTCACTCATTTGTTACATTCGCCGCAATTTAGTCTTTTCAAACGCCAGTAAATAACGGTATGTTTAGCATAGTGTGCTGCAAAAGCGCGAAAGGCAGCCCTTGAGATAGCTATCATATGCTTTTCTTATTTCATATAACAGAATAATGCGCTGACAAACAACATCATAACAAATGCAAAAACCACAATAATGGGGAGCTTCAGGATGAATATGAAGGGTAAAACGTTACTGGCAGGATGTATTGCCTTAATGATGAGCAGCCCGGCGCTGGCGGAAGATATCAAAGTCGCCGTGGTCGGCGCGATGTCTGGTCCGGTCGCGCAGTACGGCGACCAGGAATTTACCGGTGCGGAGCAGGCCATCGCCGATATCAATGCCAAGGGCGGCATCAAGGGAAATAAGCTGGTTGCGGTAAAATATGACGACGCCTGTGACCCGAAACAGGCTGTCGCGGTGGCGAACAAGGTTATCAATGACGGCATTAAATATGTCATCGGTCACCTGTGCTCCTCATCGACTCAACCCGCGTCTGATATCTACGAAGATGAAGGCATCCTGATGATCACCCCGGCTGCCACCGCGCCGGAGCTGACCGCGCGTGGCTATCAGTTGGTGCTGCGCACCACTGGTCTGGATTCCGATCAGGGACCGACCGCCGCGAAATACATTCTGGAAAAGGTGAAGCCGCAGCGCATCGCCATCGTCCACGACAAACAGCAGTACGGTGAAGGGCTGGCGCGCGCGGTGCAGGATGGCCTGAAAAAAGGCAACGCGAACGTGGTGTTCTTTGACGGCATTACCGCCGGAGAGAAAGACTTCTCCACGCTGGTGGCGCGTCTGAAGAAAGAGAATATCGATTTTGTGTATTACGGGGGCTATCACCCGGAAATGGGGCAGATCCTACGCCAGGCGCGTGCCGCCGGTCTGAAAACCCAGTTTATGGGGCCGGAAGGGGTGGCGAACGTCTCGCTGTCTAACATCGCCGGTGAGTCTGCGGAAGGTCTGCTGGTGACCAAGCCGAAGAACTACGATCAGGTTCCGGCGAACAAACCCATCGTGGACGCGATCAAAGCGAAGAAACAGGATCCAAGCGGCGCGTTTGTGTGGACCACCTACGCCGCGTTGCAGTCTCTGCAGGCGGGCCTGAACCAGTCCGATGATCCGGCGGAAATCGCGAAATACCTGAAAGGGAATACCGTCGAAACCGTTATGGGGCCGCTGTCATGGGATGAGAAGGGCGATCTGAAGGGCTTCGAGTTCGGGGTCTTTAACTGGCACGCTAACGGTACGGCGACCGACGCCAAATAATTTTCCCGTCGTTTTTCTACAGTATGGAACGTCCGGGAAAACGCCGAAAACCTCAATGCCGGATGACGCTTACGCTTAACCGGCATTAGTGAACAGCGATATGCAGGCCGGGTATGGCGACGCCACCCGGCTTTTTAACGTTTCTCCCAGCCATCCTGCTGCGCGGTAAAACCCGACGCCTGCATAAACGCCGCCATCACGCCGCGGTCTTCCACGCCGACGTCCGCCATCCACCAGGAGGAGACGTTAGGGTTATCGCGTATGACTTCTTCCACAAGATACTGCCCTACGCCGCGACGACGCGTGATCTCACGCACCCGCAGGGAATCCAGCGCGCCCTGCGCTCCGCTTAGCGTCACGCGTACCGCGCCCAGCAGACGCTCATTGAAACGCGCGGCGTAAATCCGGTGCGTTTCATCTACGCTTAACGAGGCGGCGGAATATTCCGGCCAGATTTTGCCCAGATCTATCAGATCCTGATCGCTAAGGTGTTCTAATCGAATGATGGTCAGCTTCATCGACAGCATGTCCAAATCACAAAAGAGAGCGTCAGTGTACCGAAAATTTTTAGCTGGATGCTTTCACTTTTTTAATTCATTTGGCAGGTGATTAGTTTTTTGTCAGTCGCAACCTTAGCGCGAAACGTCAGAGAATGAAAAACAGGCAGGATATTCCCCTGGAAGGTAGTGATTTATTCGGCTCTTTGTCCCGTTATTTTATGCTGACAAACGCGCTTTTTTTTGTTTATCTATGGTGAAAAGCAGAATATTATCTGTTCTTAATAGACTGAAAAATAGGGGTTTTACTCTGTTTTTGTCAAAAACACTGCGCTAAACCATTAATCAGACTGGTAAAAAACAGTGTAGTACAAAAAAAACACAGTCTTCTTTTTACGCATACAAATAAAAAATAAGTACACTTCGTCACGAATGGGGATTCAGTATGAAACGGAATGCGAAAACAGTTATCGCAGGCGTCATTGCATTAGCGATGTCGCAGGCGGCAATGGCAGATGAGATCAAGGTTGCCGTTGTGGGCGCGATGTCCGGGCCGGTCGCCCAGTGGGGCGATATGGAATTTAACGGCGCGCGTCAGGCCATTAAAGACATCAACGCCAAAGGCGGTATCAAGGGCGACAAACTGGTGGGCGTAGAGTACGACGACGCCTGCGATCCGAAACAGGCCGTTGCGGTCGCCAACAAAATTGTCAATGACGGCATTCAGTACGTGATTGGCCATCTGTGTTCTTCTTCTACCCAACCTGCATCGGATATTTACGAGGATGAAGGCATCCTGATGATCTCCCCGGGGGCGACGAATCCGGAGCTGACCCAGCGTGGTTATGCGCACATCATGCGTACCGCCGGGCTGGACTCCTCTCAAGGGCCGACCGCGGCAAAATACATTCTGGAGAAGGTGAAGCCGCAGCGCATCGCCATCATTCACGACAAACAGCAGTACGGTGAAGGGCTGGCGCGCTCCGTACAGGACGGCCTGAAAGCGGCGAACGCCAATATTGTCTTCTTCGACGGTATTACCGCCGGTGAAAAAGATTTCTCCGCGCTGCTTGCCCGTCTGCAAAAAGAGAACATCGACTTTGTTTATTACGGCGGGTACTACCCGGAGATGGGACAAATGCTGCGTCAGGCGCGTTCGGTTGGCCTGAAAACCCAGTTTATGGGGCCGGAAGGGGTCGGTAATGCGTCGCTGTCGAACATCGCCGGTGATGCCGCAGAAGGCATGCTGGTGACGATGCCGAAACGTTATGACCAGGATCCAGCCAACAAAGCGATTGTCGATGCGTTGAAAGCAGACAAAAAAGATCCAAGCGGTCCTTATGTGTGGATCACCTATGCGGCGGTGCAGTCGCTGGCAACCGCAATGGACCGTTCCGGCAGCAAAGCGCCGCTGGATCTGGTGAAAGATTTAAAAGCGAACGGTGCTGACACCGTGATTGGGCCGCTGAAATGGGATGAAAAAGGCGATCTGAAGGGATTTGAATTTGGTGTCTTTCAGTGGCACGCCGACGGTTCGTCCACCGCCGCGAAGTAATTCCTGAAGACAAGTTATCCCACCGCCCGCGCAAAACGGGCGGGTTGAGAAAGGTTACCTTATGTCCGAGCAGTTCCTCTATTTTCTGCAGCAGATGTTTAACGGCGTCACGCTGGGAAGTACCTACGCGCTGATCGCTATTGGTTACACCATGGTGTACGGCATTATTGGCATGATCAACTTCGCCCACGGCGAGGTTTACATGATCGGCAGCTATGTCTCATTCATGATCATCGCCGCGCTAATGATGATGGGTATTGATACCAGTTGGCTGCTGGTGGCGGCCGGGTTTGTCGGGGCGATCGTCATCGCCAGCGCCTACGGCTGGAGTATTGAGCGGGTGGCCTACCGGCCGGTGCGCAACTCCAAGCGCCTGATTGCGCTGATTTCCGCGATTGGGATGTCCATCTTTCTGCAAAACTACGTCAGCCTGACCCAGGGCTCGCGTGATGTCGCGCTGCCAAGCCTGTTTAACGGCCAGTGGATTGTGGGGGCCAGCGAACACTTTTCGGCCAGCATTACCACCATGCAACTGGTGATCTGGATCGTCACCTTCCTCGCCATGCTGGCATTGACCCTTTTCATCCGTTATTCCCGCATGGGACGTGCCTGCCGCGCCTGCGCCGAAGATCTGAAAATGGCCAGCCTGCTGGGGATCAACACCGACCGCGTGATTGCGCTGACCTTCGTGATCGGCGCGGCGATGGCGGCGGTGGCGGGTGTTCTGCTCGGTCAGTTCTACGGGGTGATCAACCCCTACATCGGTTTTATGGCCGGGATGAAAGCCTTCACCGCCGCAGTGCTTGGCGGGATCGGCAGTATTCCGGGGGCGATGATTGGCGGCCTGATTCTCGGCGTCGCCGAAGCGCTTTCTTCTGCTTATCTCAGTACGGAATATAAAGACGTGGTGTCGTTCGCGCTGCTGATTCTGGTGCTGCTGGTGATGCCGACCGGTATTCTGGGTCGTCCGGAGGTAGAGAAAGTATGAAACCGATGCATTTTGCAATGGCGCTGCTCTCTGCCGCCATGTTCTTTGTACTGGCTGGCGTCTTTATGGGCGTTCAGCTGGAGCTTGACGGCACGAAGCTGGTGGTGGATATCGCTGCCGACATCCGCTGGCAGTGGGTGTTTATTGGCACCGCAGTGGTTTTTTTCTTCCAGCTTCTGCGTCCGGCGTTCCAGAAAGGGCTGAAAAGCGTTTCCGGGCCTAAGTTCATTCTGCCGGCCATTGATGGCTCAACGGTTAAACAGAAGCTGTTTCTGATTGCGCTGTTGGTGGTGGCCGTCGCGTGGCCGTTTATGGTGTCGCGCGGTACGGTGGATATCGCCACCCTGACGATGATTTACATCATCCTCGGTCTGGGACTGAACGTAGTGGTGGGACTGTCCGGGCTGTTGGTGCTGGGTTACGGCGGTTTCTACGCAATTGGCGCTTACACCTTTGCGTTGCTGAACCACTATTACGGCCTCGGTTTCTGGACCTGCCTGCCGCTGGCGGGGCTGGTGGCCGCTGCCGCCGGCTTCCTGCTCGGCTTTCCGGTGCTGCGCCTGCGCGGCGACTATCTGGCGATTGTGACCTTAGGGTTTGGCGAAATCGTCCGCATCCTGTTACTCAATAATACCGAAGTGACCGGCGGGCCGAACGGCATCAGCCAGATCCCGAAACCGACGCTGTTTGGTCTCGAGTTCAGCCGTAGCGCCCGTGAAGGCGGCTGGGATACCTTCAGCAATTTCTTCGGTGTGAAGTATGACCCGTCCGATCGCGTTATCTTCCTGTATCTGGTGGCGTTACTGCTGGTGGTGCTGAGCCTGTTTGTTATCAATCGTCTGCTGCGTATGCCGCTGGGTCGCGCGTGGGAAGCTTTGCGTGAAGATGAGATCGCCTGCCGCTCGCTGGGTCTGAGCCCGACGCGTATCAAACTGACCGCATTTACCATCAGCGCCGCGTTCGCCGGTTTCGCCGGGACGCTTTTCGCCGCGCGCCAGGGCTTTGTCAGCCCGGAATCATTCACTTTTGCCGAATCGGCGTTTGTGCTGGCAATTGTGGTATTGGGGGGAATGGGCTCGCAGTTTGCGGTGATCCTTGCGGCGGTATTGCTGGTGGTTTCGCGCGAGCTGATGCGTGATTTCAATGAATACAGCATGTTGATGCTGGGTGGTTTGATGGTGCTGATGATGATCTGGCGTCCGCAGGGCTTGCTGCCGATGACCCGTCCACAGTTGAAGCTGAAAAACGGGGAAGCGAAAGGAGAGCAGGCATGAGTCAGCCATTATTATCGGTTAACGGCCTGATGATGCGCTTCGGTGGTCTGTTAGCGGTCAACAACGTTGATCTGGAACTGCATCCCCAGGAGATTGTTTCGCTGATTGGGCCGAACGGCGCCGGGAAAACCACGGTCTTTAACTGCCTGACCGGGTTTTACAAACCGACCGGCGGTACGATCATGCTGCGCGATCAGCACCTTGAAGGGCTGCCGGGCCAGCAGATTGCCCGTATGGGCGTAGTTCGCACTTTCCAGCACGTACGTCTGTTTCGTGAAATGACGGTGATCGAGAATCTGCTGGTGGCGCAGCACCAACAGCTGAAAACCGGCGTGTTTTCCGGTCTGCTGAAGACACCCTCGTTTCGCCGGGCCCAGAGTGAAGCGCTGGACCGCGCCGCCACCTGGCTTGAGCGTATCGGTTTGTTAGAGCACGCCAACCGACAGGCCAGCAACCTGGCTTACGGCGATCAGCGTCGTCTGGAAATCGCGCGTTGCATGGTGACCCAACCGGACATTCTGATGCTCGACGAACCGGCTGCGGGGTTGAACCCGAAAGAGACGAAAGAGCTGGACGAACTGATCGCTGAGCTGCGCAATCATCACAACACCACCATCTTGCTGATTGAGCACGATATGAAGTTGGTGATGGGGATTTCTGACCGGATTTACGTGGTGAATCAGGGCACGCCGCTGGCGAACGGGACGCCGGAGCAGATTCGTAATAACCCGGACGTGATCCGCGCATACCTTGGTGAGGCCTAAGATGGAAAAAGTCATGTTGTCCTTTGATAAAGTCAGTGCCCACTACGGAAAAATCCAGGCGCTGCATGAGGTGAGCTTGCATATCAATCAGGGGGAAATCGTGACTCTGATTGGCGCTAACGGCGCAGGGAAAACCACGCTGCTCGGTACGCTGTGCGGCGACCCGCGCGCAACCAGCGGTCGGATTGTCTTTGATGACAAAGACATTACCGACTGGCAAACCGCCAAAATCATGCGTGAAGCGGTGGCGATTGTCCCGGAAGGGCGCCGCGTTTTTTCCCGTATGACGGTAGAAGAGAACCTGGCGATGGGCGGTTTTTTTGCCGAGCGCGACCAATTCCAGGAGCGCATCAAAGGGGTCTATGAACTGTTTCCGCGTCTGCACGAACGCCGTATTCAGCGAGCGGGAACCATGTCTGGCGGCGAGCAGCAAATGCTGGCGATTGGTCGCGCGCTGATGAGCCAGCCGCGCCTGCTGCTGCTGGACGAACCGTCGCTGGGACTTGCGCCTATTATCATCCAGCAGATTTTCGACACCATTGAGCAACTGCGCGAGCAGGGAATGACCATCTTCCTCGTCGAACAGAACGCCAACCAGGCGCTAAAGCTCGCTGACCGTGGATACGTGTTGGAAAACGGTCACGTCGTGCTCTCCGATACGGGCGACGCCCTGTTGGCGAATGAGGCGGTGCGCAGCGCTTACCTCGGCGGGTAACCGCCTGTCATGCCCGTATGCGTGCAGCATCCGGGCTGACAACACCGTGCTCCCCAGGCCGGGTAAAGCGAAGCCGCCCCCCGGCCTTTTTGTTTCTTGTACGTTTTAGTTGTACAATTATTTTGTACTTAAAAGGGGGGATTATGCGTACGATGAATTATAGCGAAGCACGGCAGAATCTGGCCTCAGCGCTGGATTCCGCAGCGACCGGAACGCCAGTAACTATCACGCGTCGGGGGCATAAGCCCGCGGTTATCATCAGCGCTGAAGAATTTGAGCGCTATCAGGCAGCGAAGCTGGATGCCGAATTTGATGCCATCATGGGGATTCACGGCAGTGAAATAAGGGAACTGGCTGATAAATGACTCTGCAATTTATCTCAGCGGAAGAGATCGTTTTGTTTCATGACAAACTGCTGAGCATCACACCCGGTGTGGCGGGAATGGCGGATCCCGGTCGGGCGGAAGCCCTTCTGTACCGGGTGTTGAATAAATATGAGCACGAAGGCGTAACCGATATCAGGATCCTTGCGGCAATGCATTTGTTGGCAATCTCACGCGGTCATATCTTCAATGATGGTAATAAGCGTACGGCGCTCTTTATTACGCTACTGTTTCTCAAACGTAACGGCATATCGCTGAAGGCTAATCCAGATTTTGTGGCGATGACGGTGGAGGCGGCGGCAGGCCGTTTGTCGCTTGAACAGATTGTTCAGCGTCTCCGTTGTTAACATATAGCCCGTATGCGTGCAGCATCCGGGCTGACAACACCGTGCTCCCCAGGCAGGGTAAGGCGAAGCCGCCCCCGGCTTTTATTCATAACACTTTTCATATTTCCATCATCCCGTTGACGCCTGGCTGTCATCTTTTTGTAAATAAACGGTTATTTTTCTGTCATTCGCGCATGGCATGTTAACTCGCGAACAAAAAACGCGTGATATCGCGCATCCGGCACAACAAGAGAGATAACCGAATGACATCGTTACGACATACAGCGTTAGGCGTGGCGTTAAGCCTGGCATTCGTGGGAAATGCTATGGCCGTGACCACCATTCCGTTCTGGCATTCTATGGAAGGCGAGCTGGGGAAAGAGGTGGATTCTCTGGCGCAACGTTTTAATGCCGCCAATCCGGATTACAAAATTGTGCCGGTGTACAAAGGCAACTACGAACAGAGTCTGAGCGCGGGCATCGCCGCCTTCCGTACCGGCAACGCGCCGGCGTTGCTTCAGGTGTACGAAGTAGGCACGGCGACGATGATGGCGTCGAAGGCTATCAAGCCCGTTTATGAGGTGTTCAAAGACGCGGGTATTCATTTTGATGAGTCACAGTTCGTGCCGACCGTCTCCGGTTACTACACCGATTCCAAAACCGGTCACCTGTTGTCTCAGCCGTTTAACAGCTCCACTCCGGTGTTGTATTACAACAAAGACGCCTTCCAAAAAGCCGGGTTAGACCCCGAACAACCACCAAAAACCTGGCAGGATCTGGCCGACTACACTGCGAAGCTGAAAGCGGCAGGGATGAAGTGCGGCTACGCCAGCGGCTGGCAGGGCTGGATCCAGATCGAAAACTTCAGCGCCTGGCATGGTCTGCCAGTGGCGACCAAAAACAACGGTTTTGACGGTACTGACGCGGTGCTGGAATTTAACAAGCCGGAGCAGGTGAAACACATCACCCTGTTGCAGGAACTCAATAAGAAGGGCGATTTCAGCTACTTCGGACGTAAAGACGAATCCACCGAGAAGTTCTACAACGGTGACTGCGCCATTACCACCGCTTCCTCTGGTTCGCTGGCAGACATTCGTCACTACGCCAAATTTAACTACGGCGTGGGCATGATGCCGTACGATGCCGACGTAAAAGGCGCGCCGCAGAACGCCATTATCGGCGGGGCGAGCCTGTGGGTGATGCAGGGGAAAGACAAAGAGACCTACAAAGGCGTGGCGACGTTCCTCGACTTCCTGGCGAAACCGGAAAACGCTGCTGAATGGCATCAGAAAACCGGCTATCTGCCGATCACCAAAGCTGCCTACGATCTGACCCGCGAACAGGGTTTTTATGACAAAAATCCGGGCGCGGATATCGCTACGCGTCAGATGCTGAACAAACCGCCGTTACCGTTCACCAAAGGCCTGCGTCTGGGCAATATGCCGCAAATCCGTACCATTGTGGACGAAGAGCTGGAAAGCGTATGGACCGGCAAGAAAACCCCGCAACAGGCACTGGATTCTGCGGTAGAGCGCGGAAATCAACTGCTACGCCGCTTCGAGCAGTCGACCAAATCGTAATGTGAGTTGCCCGGTGGCTTCAGCTTACCGGGCCGACAAGAGTGTAAGCCGGGTAAGCCGAAGCCGCCGCCCGGCGCTGTTCAGGAAAGCCAATTTTCATGTCATCTTCTCGTCCGGTATTCCGCTCGCGCTGGCTGCCTTATCTTCTGGTCGCGCCGCAGCTGGCAATTACCCTTATTTTCTTTATCTGGCCTGCGGGCGAGGCGCTGTGGTACTCGCTGCAAAGCGTCGATCCGTTTGGGCTGTCCAGCCAGTTTGTCGGGCTGGATAACTTCGTCGCACTGTTCCATGATCGCTACTACCTCGATTCCTTCTGGACGACGGTGAAATTCAGCGCGCTGGTGACCGTCAGCGGCCTTTTGGCCTCGCTGTTTTTCGCCGCGCTGGTCGACTACGTGGTGCGCGGCAGCCGCTTGTACCAGACGCTGATGCTGCTACCTTACGCCGTCGCCCCCGCCGTCGCCGCCGTGCTGTGGATCTTTCTCTTTAACCCGGGGCGCGGGCTGATTACGCATTTTTTGGCCGAATTCGGTTATGACTGGAACCACGCCCAGAATAGCGGTCAGGCCATGTTCCTGGTGGTGTTTGCGTCGGTCTGGAAGCAAATTAGTTACAACTTCCTGTTCTTCTTCGCCGCGCTGCAGTCGATTCCCCGTTCGCTGGTGGAAGCCGCCGCCATTGACGGCGCGGGGCCGGTGCGCCGCTTCTTCAGGCTGTCGTTGCCGCTGATTGCCCCGGTGAGCTTCTTTCTGCTGGTGGTTAACCTGGTGTACGCCTTCTTCGACACCTTCCCGGTGATCGACGCCGCCACCGCCGGTGGGCCTGTGCAGGCGACCACCACGCTAATTTATAAAATTTACCGCGAAGGTTTCGCCGGGCTGGATCTGTCAGCTTCCGCCGCGCAGTCGGTGGTGCTGATGTTCCTCGTCATCATCCTCACGGTGGTGCAGTTTCGCTATGTGGAAAGTAAGGTGCGTTATCAATGATTGAGAACCGTCGCGGGCTGACGATTTTCAGCCATACCATGCTGGTTCTGGGGATTGCAGTCATCCTGTTTCCACTGTACGTGGCGTTTGTCGCGGCGACGCTGGATAACCGGGCGGTATTCGACACGCCGATGACGCTGATCCCAGGATCACACTTGATTGAAAACATGAAAAATATCTGGGTCAACGGCGTGGGCGCCAACAGCGCGCCGTTCTGGCTGATGATGCTCAACAGCTTCATCATGGCATTCGGTATTACGGTGGGCAAAATCACCGTGTCGATGCTCTCGGCCTTCGCCATCGTCTGGTTCCGCTTTCCGCTGCGTAACCTGTTCTTCTGGATGATTTTCATCACCCTGATGCTGCCGGTGGAAGTGCGTATCTTCCCGACGGTGGAAGTGATTGCCAACCTCGGAATGCTCGACAGTTACGCAGGTCTGACGTTGCCGCTGATGGCCTCGGCGACGGCCACTTTCCTGTTCCGCCAGTTCTTTATGACCCTGCCGGACGAATTAATTGAAGCCGCGCGTATCGACGGCGCGTCGCCGATGCGTTTTTTCCGCGACATCGTGCTGCCGCTGTCAAAAACCAACCTCGCGGCGCTGTTTGTCATCACCTTTATCTACGGCTGGAACCAGTATCTGTGGCCGCTACTGATTATCACCGACGTTAATCTTGGCACTACCGTGGCGGGTATTAAAGGCATGATCGCCACCGGCGAAGGCTCCACCCTCTGGAATCAGGTGATGGCGGCGATGCTGCTTACCCTTATCCCCCCGGTCGTTATCGTTTTAGCCATGCAGCGTGCGTTTGTGCGTGGTTTAGTGGACAGTGAGAAATAAGATGGCAGGTTTAAAATTACAGGCAGTAACCAAAAGCTGGGATGGCAAAACCCAGGTCATTCAGCCGCTCACCCTCGACGTGGCGGACGGGGAGTTTATCGTGATGGTCGGGCCGTCCGGCTGCGGAAAATCCACACTGCTGCGCATGGTGGCGGGGCTGGAGCGCGTGTCCTCCGGGGATATCTGGATCGACCGCCAGCGCGTCACCGAGATGGAGCCCAAAGATCGCGGTATCGCGATGGTGTTCCAGAACTACGCCCTCTATCCACACATGAGCGTGGAGGAGAACATGGCCTGGGGGCTAAAAATTCGCGGGATGGGCAAAGGCCATATTGAAGCACGGGTGAAAGAGGCGGCGCGCATTCTGGAACTGGATGGTCTGCTTAAGCGCCGCCCGCGCGAACTCTCCGGCGGCCAGCGCCAGCGCGTGGCGATGGGGCGCGCCATCGTGCGCGATCCGGCGGTGTTTCTGTTTGATGAGCCGCTCTCCAACCTCGACGCCAAACTGCGCGTGCAGATGCGCCTCGAGCTGCAACATCTGCATCGTCGCCTGAACACGACATCCCTGTATGTGACCCACGATCAGGTTGAGGCGATGACGCTTGCCCAGCGGGTGATGGTGATGAACAAAGGCATCGCCGAACAGATTGGCACGCCGGTAGAGGTGTATGAAAAACCCGCCAGCCGCTTTGTGGCGAGCTTTATCGGCAGTCCGGCAATGAACCTGCTGGACGGGCGCATCACCAGATCGGGCACGCATATTGAGCTGGAAAGTGGCATGGCGTTGCCGATTGGGGGAGACTACCGTGGTTACGCCGGGCGTAAGATGACGCTGGGTATTCGTCCGGAGCATATTGCGCTAAGCTCGCAGACGGAAGGCGGCGTGCCGCTGGTGATGGACACCCTCGAGATGCTGGGGGCTGACAATCTGGCCCACGGACGCTGGGGCGAGCAAAAGCTGGTGGTGCGCCTTACCCATCAGCAACGCCCGAAAGCAGGCAGCACGCTGTGGCTGCATCTACCGGGAAATCATTTGCATCTTTTTGACGGTGAAACAGGACAACGTGTATGAGTAACTGGCCGTATCCCCGCATCGTCGCCCACCGTGGCGGCGGTAAACTGGCGCCGGAAAACACCCTCGCAGCAATCGACGTGGGCGCCCGTTTCGGACACACCATGATTGAGTTCGACGCTAAGCTGTCAAAAGACGGCGAAATCTTTCTGCTGCACGACGATAACCTCGAGCGAACCAGCAACGGCTGGGGCGTGGCGGGTGAGCTGAACTGGCAGGATTTATTGCGTGTCGATGCGGGAAGTTGGTTCAGCGGGGAGTTTAAAGGCGAACCGCTGCCGCTGCTGGCGGATGTGGCGGACCGCTGTCGTCAACACGGTATGATGGCCAATATCGAAATCAAACCGACCACCGGCACCGGGGCGCTGACGGGAAAAGTGATTGCCCTTGCCGCGCGTGAGCTGTGGGCGGGGATGACCGCGCCATTGCTTTCATCGTTTGACATTGATGCGCTGGAGGCTGCGCAGGTTGCGGCACCGGAACTGCCCCGCGGGCTGTTGCTGGACGAATGGCGCCAGGACTGGCGCGAGTTAACCTCCCGCTTAGGCTGCGTGTCGATCCATCTCAATCATAAATTGCTCGATGAAGCGCGCGTGCGCAGTCTAAAAGACGCCGGGCTGCGCATCCTGGTGTACACCGTCAATAAACCCCAGCGCGCCGCTGAGTTGCTGCGCTGGGGCGTGGACTGCATCTGTACGGATGCCATTGATATTATCGGTCCGGACGTTACTTCTGCTGGTTAAGCATATCGCCGTTCTGCCGCTGGGGCAGCATCTTCTGACTGCTGCTCTGGCCGCCGCTTAGCATCCCGCCGCCGCTGTTGGGGAGCGGCTGTTCACGCATTTGGCCCTGCTGGATCCGTTGCTGATTGCTGTTTATCTGCGTTTGCAGATGCTGCTGCTGTTGTTGAGTCTGGGTTTTGAGCTGCTGGTTCAGCATCCCTTTCTGCTGGATCTGCTGCGACTGCATTTGCGTCTGCATCCGCTGCTGGCTGGGGATCTGATAACCCGGTTGGTTCGGGTTGTTCATGGTATTGATCGGCTGTGCGAAACAGGCAAACGGCAGTAGCGCTGTCAAAATGAAGAGTCGTTTCATCGTCATTCCTCCTGTGTGAGGTATCTCTTAAGTTTACGCCTTTCCCGGCGAAACGATGGTTATTTCAGAGTTATGCACCAGGCTTAGTGGGGCGTTGCCCGTTCAATTCTGGAGAATAACGATGATGAAACCGACGTTTTTGCGCCGGGTAGCCATTGCTGCTCTGCTCTCAGGAAGTTGTTTTAGTGTGGTAGCCGCGCCGCCAGCGCCGCCTCCGGTCTCGTACGGCGTGGAAGAGGATGTATTCCATCCCGTTCGCGCAAAGCAGGGCATGGTGGCCTCGGTGGATGCGATGGCGACAAAGGTGGGGGTGGATATCCTCAGGCAGGGCGGTAATGCCGTCGATGCCGCTGTCGCCGTAGGCTACGCGCTGGCGGTGACCCATCCGCAGGCGGGGAACCTGGGCGGCGGCGGCTTTATGCTGCTGCGCACGAAAGAGGGCACAACCACCGCCATCGATTTTCGCGAAATGGCGCCCGCTAACGCTACGCGCGATATGTTCCTTGACGATCAGGGGAATCCCGACAGTAAAAAATCGCTGACTTCGCATCTCGCGTCCGGGACGCCAGGCACCGTGGCGGGGTTTTCACTGGCGCTGGAAAAATACGGCACAATGCCGCTGAACAAAGTGGTGCGTCCGGCTATTACATTGGCGCAGGACGGCTTTGTGGTTAACGACGCGCTGGCGGAGGATCTGAAAACGTACGGCAGTGAAGTTATTCCCGGCCATGAAAACAGCAAAGCGATTTTCTGGAAGGACGGCGAGCCGCTGAAGAAAGGCGACACGCTGGTTCAGAAGAATCTGGCGAAAAGCCTGGAGATGATCGCCGAAAGCGGTCCGGATGCGTTCTATAAAGGCGCCATTGCCGATCAAATTGCCCAGGAGATGCAGAAGAACGGCGGGCTTATCACCAAAGAGGATTTAGCCAACTACAAAGCGGTGGAGCGTACGCCAATTAGCGGTGATTATCGCGGGTATCAGATCTTCTCCATGCCGCCGCCTTCATCCGGCGGGATTCATATCGTCCAAATCCTCAACATCCTGGAAAACGTCGATATGAAGAAATATGGCTTTGGCAGCGCGGACGCCATGCAAATTATGGCGGAAGCGGAAAAATACGCTTATGCCGATCGTTCGGAGTATCTGGGTGACCCGGACTTCGTGAAAGTGCCGTGGCAGGCGCTGACCAACAAAGCCTATGCCAAAACGATCGCCGACAAGATCGATATCAACAAAGCGAAACCGTCCAGCGAAATTCGCCCCGGCAAACTCGCGCCTTATGAAAGCAATCAGACCACGCATTTCTCGGTGGTGGATAAAGACGGCAACGCAGTGGCGGTGACCTATACCCTGAATACCACCTTCGGTACCGGCATCGTGGCGGGCAATACCGGCATTCTGATGAACAACGAAATGGATGACTTCTCCGCGAAACCGGGCGTGCCAAACGTCTACGGACTGGTGGGCGGCGATGCCAACGCCGTCGGGCCGAAGAAGCGCCCGTTGTCGTCGATGTCGCCAACCATCGTGGTGAAGGACGGGAAAACCTGGCTGGTGACGGGCAGCCCGGGCGGCAGCCGTATTATCACCACGGTGTTGCAGATGGTGGTCAACAGCATTGATTTTGGAATGAACGTTGCAGAGGCAACCAACGCGCCGCGCTTCCATCACCAGTGGCTACCGGATGAGCTGCGCGTGGAGAAAGGCTTTAGCCCGGATACGTTGAAGCTGCTGGAGCAAAAAGGACAAAAAGTCGTGCTGAAAGAGGCGATGGGCAGCACCCAGAGCATCATGGTTGGACCTGATGGCGAGCTGTATGGGGCTTCCGACCCACGTTCGGTGGATGATTTAACGGCGGGGTATTAACGTGTTGCCGGGTGGCGGCTTCGCCTTACCCGGCCTGCGTTTCAGTCTTATCAGTCCCGGTAGGCGTAGCGCCACCGGGCGATGTGTCACTTTATTCTTGCCATATAATACGCGTCCACATACTCGCCGTCGCGCAGGGCGTACCGCTTGCCGGTGCCTTCAATGTCAAAGCCATGCTTTTTATAGACCGCCACCGCTGGCGCATTATCGACAAACACCGTCAGTTCGATGCGATCTACCCGCAGCCAGTTATCGCACATATCGATCATCGTGCGAATCAACGCGCTGGCAACGCCGCGGTTTTGCCAGCGGGCGTCAACGCAGATGCCAAAATCGGCGACATGGCTGCGGCGCGGGCGCTGCGTAACCTCAATGCACAAATGCCCGACAACCTGCTCGTCAATGCAGGCGACAAGCTGTTTAATGCCCGGCTGGTCGGCCAGTCGCGCCTGCCACATTTCCATCGAGGGATGCGGAACCTGTAGCGTGTTGCGATACACCTCAGGCTGGGCGTGGATCTGACGAATCGCGTCATAATCTCTGGTTTCAGCGTGGCGTATCACTATTTCGCTCATTCTTGTCTCTCCGGCGGGGGTAAAGTCCCTTTTAACATCATTGACTTTCACATTGCAGTCAAATGCATTTATTTGCAAAAAGTGTTGGACAACTGCGAATGAGAATGATTATTATTGCTTTGCGTTCAGGGAGACCCTTGCGGAGAACCTGAAAGCACGACATTGCTCACATTGCTTCCAGTATTACTTTAGCCAGCCTCTGCTGGCTTTTTTTTGGGGTCTGTTTCAGCCTGGCTTACTTGTCATTTTGTCCCGGGGAAGTGCTCGTGCTTCTCACGTACATTAAGTACGCTCCGGGCCCTGCGCGCTTGCCGTGAACAAACTGACGGCGACGGCTGATTTTTTGGTTTTGCTTTTGTAGGCCGGATAAGCGTCAGCGCCATCCGGCAACGGTTTCGGGCTCTGACGTGTCGTCTTTCCCTGGTTTGCGCTAAGGTGTAGTCAATCACCTTAAAAAGGACACCTTCATGACGTTACATTGCGCATTTATTGGCTTTGGGAAAAGCACGACCCGTTATCATCTTCCTTATGTACTCAACCGTAAAGACACCTGGCACGTCGCCCATATTTACCGCCGCCGCGCGAAGCCGGAAGAACAGGCGCCGATCTATTCTCATATCCATTTCACCAGCGATCTTGATGAAGTGTTAAATGACCCGCAGGTAAAACTGGTGATTGTCTGTACCCATGCCGACAGCCATTTTGAATACGCGAAGCGTGCGCTGGAAGCAGGGAAAAACGTGCTGGTCGAAAAGCCCTTCACCCCAACCCTGGCAGAGGCCAGGGTGCTGTTTGAACTGGCGAAAAGCAAAGGACTGACGGTATCGCCGTATCAGAACCGCCGCTTTGACGCCTGCTTCCTGACCGCCAAAAAAGTCATCGAAAGCGGCAAGCTGGGGGAGATTGTCGAAATCGAAAGTCATTTCGACTACTACCGACCGGTGGCGGAAACCAAACCGGGTTTGCCGCAGGACGGCTCGTTCTACGGTCTCGGCGTGCATACTATGGACCAGATTATCTCGCTGTTTGGGCGTCCGGATCACGCCGCGTATGACATCCGTAGTCTGCGCAACAAAGCGAACCCGGACGATACCTTTGAGGCGCAGCTGTTTTACGGCGACCTGAAAGCGATCGTTAAAACCAGCCATCTGGTGAAAATCGATTACCCGAAATTTATCGTCCATGGCACCAAAGGCTCGTTTATTAAATACGGCATCGACCAGCAGGAAACCAGCCTGAAGGCCAACATCATGCCGGGTGAACCAGGGTTTGCAGCCGATGAGTCGCTGGGCGTGCTGGAGTACGTCAATGATGACGGTGTGACGGTGCGCGAAGAGGTCACGCCGGAGGTGGGGGACTATGGTCGCGTTTATGATGCGCTGTTCAAAACGATTACCCAGGGGGCGCCAAATTACGTCAAGGAATCTGAGGTTTTGACGAATCTCGAACTCCTGGAACGGGCGTTTGAGCAGGCGTCTCCGGCCACCATTACCCTTGCCAGATAAGGTTTACGGCTCCTCTATGCTTGTTCATATTTTTTGAACAGAGGAGTCAATTTTCACCCTCTATGATCGCAGCGCGATTGGGTCCACACTGACTCCATCGAAAACATCTGGGGGTGAACACAATGATCTACTTACGCAAAGCAAATGACCGCGGCCACGCCAATCATGGCTGGCTGGATTCCTGGCACACCTTTTCGTTTGCCGACTATTATGACCCGAACTTTATGGGCTTTTCGGCGCTGCGGGTGATTAACGATGACGTGATTGATGCGGGACAAGGGTTCGGTACCCATCCGCATAAAGACATGGAGATCCTGACCTACGTGCTGGAAGGCGCAGTAGAACACCAGGACAGCATGGGCAACAAAGAGCAGGTGCCAGCCGGTGAATTCCAGATCATGAGCGCGGGAACAGGGGTACGTCACTCTGAGTACAACCCGAGCAAAACGGATCGTCTGCGTCTTTACCAGATCTGGATCATCCCGGAAACAACCGGCATAACGCCGCGTTACGAACAGCGTCGTTTCGATGCCACGCAGGGGAAACAACTGGTGCTGTCGCCGGATGCCCGCGACGGTTCGCTGAAAGTGTATCAGGATATGGAACTGTACCGCTGGGCGCTGGTAAAAGACGAGCAGTCGGTGCATCAGATTGCCGCAGAACGCCGCGTCTGGATCCAGGTGGTGAAAGGCGAGGTGACGATAAACGGCACCAAAGCGACCACCAGCGACGGTCTGGCGATTTGGGATGAACAAGCGATCTCAATTCATGCCGACAGCGATAGTGAAGTGCTGCTGTTTGACTTACCGCCAGTATAAATCGACATCACCCTGCCCAACGAGGGCTTACAGGCCGGATGCGACGTGAAAACGTCGCTATCCGGCTTTTTTCGTTTGTCATTAATTCTTCACGTCCGTGGTAAACTGGGAAAATCTATCCCTTTTATATCTTTCAGGACGATGAAAAAGAAAAGACCCGTACTTCAGGATGTCGCCGACCGCGTAGGCGTGACCAAAATGACGGTCAGCCGCTTTTTGCGTAACCCGGAGCAGGTCTCCGTCGCGCTACGCGGCAAGATCGCCGCTGCACTTGATGAACTGGGTTACATTCCCAATCGCGCCCCTGATATTCTTTCAAACGCCACCAGCCGGGCGATCGGCGTGTTGCTGCCTTCATTAACCAACCAGGTCTTCGCTGAAGTGCTGCGCGGGATTGAGGCGGTGACGGATGCCCACGGCTACCAGACTATGCTCGCGCACTACGGCTATAAGCCGGAAATGGAACAGGAGCGCCTGGAGTCGATGCTTTCCTGGAATATCGACGGTCTGATTCTGACCGAACGTACCCATACTCCGCGCACCCTGAAAATGATAGAAGTGGCAGGTATCCCGGTGGTTGAACTGATGGACAGCCAGTCGCCGTGTCTGGACATCGCCGTCGGCTTTGACAACTTTGAAGCTGCCCGTCAGATGACTGCCGCGATTATTGCCCGCGGGCATCGTCATATCGCCTATCTTGGCGCGCGTCTCGACGAACGTACTATCATCAAACAGAAGGGGTATGAGCAGGCGATGCGGGATGCAGGCCTGGTGCCTTACAGTGTGATGGTTGAGCAGTCTTCATCTTACTCGTCGGGGATCGAACTGATCCGCCAGGCGCGCCGCGAATATCCGCAGCTTGACGGGATCTTCTGTACCAACGATGACCTGGCGGTCGGGGCGGCGTTTGAATGCCAGCGCCTGGGGCTTTCAATCCCGCGTGATATGGCGATTGCCGGGTTCCACGGTCATGATATTGGACAGGTGATGGAACCGCGTCTGGCCAGCGTCCTGACGCCGCGTGAACGGATGGGCAGCATTGGCGCAGAGCGCCTGCTGGCTCGCATCCGTGGTGAAAGCGTGACGCCGAAAATGTTAGATTTAGGTTTCACCTTGTCACCGGGCGGATCTATTTAAGCCAACAAATTTGAAGTAGCTCACACTTATTCACTTCTGGCACGTTTGGACATTGCGTCCAGGTTTGTCCGGTCGGACAATGTTACCGATAACAGTTACCCGTAACAATTCCTGAACTTTGTACTGTGAGGGCACCACTTTGAGCACGACTAACCATGATCACCACGTTTACGTTCTGATGGGCGTATCGGGCAGCGGCAAATCCGCTGTCGCAAGCGAAGTGGCGCATCAACTTCATGCCGCGTTCCTTGACGGCGATTTTCTCCATCCGCGTAGCAACATTGAGAAAATGGCCTCTGGCGAACCCTTAAATGACGACGACCGTAAACCGTGGCTGCAGGCGCTGAACGACGCCGCGTTTGCCATGCAGCGTACCAACAAAGTGTCGCTGATCGTCTGTTCCGCGCTGAAAAAACACTACCGCGACATCCTGCGCGACGGTAATCCAAACCTTTCTTTTATCTACCTGAAAGGCGATTTCGACGTCATTGAAAGCCGTCTGAAGGCGCGTAAAGGCCATTTCTTCAAAACGCAGATGCTGGTGACACAATTCGACACGTTGCAGGAACCGGACGCTGACGAGAAAGACGTGCTGGTGGTGGATATCGATCAGCCGCTGGACGGTGTTGTTGCAAGCACCATCGAGGTCATTACTAAAAGGCAGTAAGTTTTGAGTACATTAACGCTTGTTTTAACAGCAGTAGGCTCCGTTTTACTGCTGTTGTTTTTAGTGATGAAGGCGCGAATGCATGCCTTCGTTGCTTTGATGGTGGTGTCTATTGGCGCAGGGCTCTTTTCCGGTATGCCGCTCGATAAAATTGCAGCGACGATGGAAAAGGGAATGGGCGGTACGCTTGGCTTCCTGGCCATTGTGGTCGCGCTGGGCGCTATGTTCGGTAAGATCCTGCATGAAACGGGCGCGGTCGATCAGATCGCCGTCAAGATGCTGAAATCCTTTGGTCACAGCCGCGCGCACTATGCGATTGGCCTGGCCGGTCTGATCTGCGCGCTGCCGTTGTTCTTTGAAGTGGCGATCGTGTTGCTGATTAGCGTCGCGTTTTCGATGGCGCGTCATACCGGCACCAATCTGGTGAAGCTGGTGATCCCGCTGTTTGCCGGGGTTGCGGCGGCTGCGGCCTTCCTGCTGCCCGGGCCTGCGCCGATGCTGCTGGCTTCACAAATGCACGCCGACTTTGGCTGGATGATCCTGATTGGCCTGTGCGCCGCGATTCCGGGAATGATTATCGCCGGGCCGCTGTGGGGCAACTTCATCAGCCGTTTTGTGGAGCTGCGCATACCCGACGATATTACCGAGCCACACCTCGGCGAAGGCAAGATGCCATCCTTTGGCTTCAGCCTGTCGTTGATCCTGCTGCCGCTGGTGCTGGTGGGGCTGAAAACCATCGCCGCGCGCTTTGTACCGGAAGGGTCAACGGCTTACGAATGGTTTGAATTTATCGGCCATCCGTTCACCGCGATTCTGGTTGCTTGTCTGGTGGCGATCTATGGCCTGGCGATGCGTCAGGGAATGCCAAAAGATAAAGTAATGGAAATCTGCGGTCACGCGCTGCAGCCGGCGGGGATTATTCTGCTGGTGATTGGCGCAGGCGGCGTGTTTAAGCAGGTGCTGGTGGATTCCGGCGTGGGCCCGGCGCTGGGGGAAGCGTTGACCGGCATGGGCTTGCCGATTGCCATTACCTGCTTCGTACTGGCCGCGGCAGTGCGCATCATTCAGGGTTCCGCGACGGTGGCCTGTCTGACGGCGGTGGGGCTGGTGATGCCGGTGATTGAACAACTGAACTTCTCCGGTGCGCAGATGGCGGCATTGTCTATCTGTATCGCGGGCGGTTCGATTGTTGTCAGCCACGTTAACGACGCCGGTTTCTGGCTGTTCGGTAAATTCACCGGTGCGACCGAAGCGCAAACGCTGAAGACCTGGACGATGATGGAAACCATCCTCGGTACTGTCGGCGCGATCGTCGGGATGATTGCCTTCCAGCTATTGAGCTGATTACTGTGCCCGGTGGCGCTTGCGCTTGCCGGGCCTGAGTACTGCATAGGTTGAAACCGTAGCACCCCCGCCGTTTTATCACCCCTTCATCCACATCCGGATACCGTCGAGGAACATCTGGGTCGCCATCATCACCAGAATCAACCCCATCAGGCGCTCCAGCGCGTTTACGCCTTTTTCGCCAAGCAGGCGCAGGAACAGCGATGACTGCATCAGAATGGCAAACGTGCCGCCCCAGGCCAGCAGCAGAGCAATGACCAGATGTCCCATCTGGTTTGGATATTGATGTGACAGCAGCATTAACGTCGCCAGAATGGTCGGACCGGCCACCAGCGGGATGGCCAGCGGCACGATAAAGGGCTCTTCACCCGCCGGTAACCCCGCGCTGTTGCCCGACGCGCTGGGGAAAATCATTTTAATGGCGATCAGGAACAGGATAATCCCTCCGGAGATGGACACTGTTTCGGCGCGTAAATTGAGAAAAGCGAGAATTTTCTCGCCCGCGAAAAGAAAAATCAGCATCAGCAGCAGCGCGATAAACAGCTCGCGAACCATAATCGCGCGACGCCGTTTTGGCTCGGTATGTTTCAGTACGGACATGAAGATAGGCAGATTACCGAGCGGATCCATAATCAGGATCAATAAAACTGCTGCTGAAATGATTTCATTCATAACTCAAATTCCCTGATAATTGCCGCGGACTTTCTGCTTGCTAACGCAGCGGGATAAGTCGCATTACTGATGGCATCGCTATCATTGATTAATTTCACTTGCGACTTTGGCTGCTTTTTGTATGGTGAAGGATAAGCCAGTAGGACACTGGTTAGCATACACAGCACACATCTCTGCAGGAAAAAACGCTATGAAAAATGTTGGTTTTATCGGCTGGCGCGGTATGGTCGGCTCTGTTCTCATGCAACGCATGGTTGAAGAGCGCGACTTCGACGCCATTCGCCCTGTTTTCTTTTCGACTTCTCAGCTGGGTCTGGCTGCGCCGACGTTTGGCGGCACCACCGGCACACTTCAGGACGCATTCGATCTCGAGGCGCTGAAGGCGCTCGACATTATTGTGACCTGCCAGGGCGGCGATTATACCAACGAAATTTATCCAAAGCTGCGTGAAAGCGGGTGGCAGGGCTACTGGATTGACGCCGCCTCCTCGCTGCGTATGAAAGATGACGCCATCATCATTCTCGACCCGGTTAACCAGGATGTCATCAACGACGGCCTGAATAAAGGCATCAAAACGTTTGTCGGCGGTAACTGTACCGTCAGCCTGATGCTGATGTCGCTGGGCGGCCTGTTTGCTAACGACCTGGTGGACTGGGTGTCTGTTGCCACTTACCAGGCGGCTTCCGGCGGCGGCGCGCGGCATATGCGTGAGTTGCTCAACCAGATGGGCCAACTGCATAACCACGTGGCGGATGAACTGGCGACCCCTTCTTCAGCGATTCTCGATATCGAACGTAAAGTCACCCATCTTACCCGCAGCGGCGATCTGCCGGTGGATAACTTTGGCGTACCGCTGGCAGGCAGCCTGATCCCGTGGATCGACAAACAGCTCGATAACGGCCAGAGCCGCGAAGAGTGGAAGGGCCAGGCGGAAACCAACAAAATTCTCAATACCGCTTCCGTGATCCCGGTGGATGGCCTTTGTGTGCGCGTGGGCGCGCTGCGCTGCCATAGCCAGGCTTTCACCATTAAATTGAAAAAAGATGTGTCTATTCCGACCGTGGAAGCACTGCTGGCGGCGCACAATCCGTGGGCCAAAGTCGTGCCAAACGATCGGGATATAACCCTGCGCGAACTGACCCCGGCGGCCGTTACCGGTACGCTGACCACGCCAGTGGGCCGTCTGCGTAAGCTGAATATGGGACCGGAGTTCCTGTCAGCCTTTACCGTGGGCGACCAGCTGCTGTGGGGCGCGGCGGAACCGCTGCGCCGGATGCTGCGCCAACTGGCGTAACCGTGAATTGCCCGATCGCGCTTTGCGTATCGGGCCTGCGGGTGATCCGCAAAAATTTGTCAAAGTGTTATCCAGGGTGCTGAGTCACCCTTTTTTATGCGTTATACAGGAGTAATCGCAGATGTTTCATTTTTTCACAGGAGTTAATTAAAGCGTTGGCTATTCTTTAAAGGTGCCCTGATACCTCCACGGTATTACGGTTTTGCCTGAAGCCAGGACGGCGCAGAGAGGATGCACAATTGTGCTGCGCTGTTAAAGTTAAAAAAGCGTCTCCGCCCGATGCCACAAGCAGCGGGAAAGGGAGGCTGTAAAACAGGATGACAACCATGTCCGTTCGTATCGATAGAGACGTGATTAACGCGCTAATTGCAGGCCATTTTGCGGATCCTTTTTCCGTACTCGGAATGCACCAGACCCCTGCCGGACTTGAAGTCCGCGCTCTGTTACCTGACGCCACCGAAGTGTGGGTCATTGAACCGAAAACCGGACGTAAAGTCGGCAAACTCGAATGCCTTGACTCGCGCGGTTTCTTCAGCGGCGTATTACCGCGTCGTAAAAATCCTTTTCGCTATCAGCTTGCGGTTGTCTGGCACGGCCAGCAGAACCTGATTGACGATCCCTACCGTTTTGGTCCATTGATTCAGGAGATGGATGCCTGGCTGCTGTCGGAAGGCACCCATCTTCGTCCGTATGAAACCCTCGGCGCCCATGCGGATACGATGGATGGCGTGACCGGAACCCGCTTCTCGGTGTGGGCGCCGAACGCCCGACGCGTCTCGGTTGTGGGGCAATTTAACTACTGGGATGGACGTCGTCATCCGATGCGCCTGCGCAAAGAGAGCGGCATTTGGGAGCTGTTTATTCCGGGCGCGCAGAACGGTCAGCTGTATAAATACGAAATGATCGACGCCAACGGCAATCTGCGCGTGAAAGCCGATCCTTACGCGTTTGAAGCGCAGATGCGCCCGGATACCGCCTCGCTGATTTGCGGGCTGCCGGAAAAGGTTGAGCAAACCGAAGAGCGCAAAAAAGCCAATCAATTCGATGCGCCTATTTCCATTTATGAAGTGCACCTTGGGTCGTGGCGTCGTCATACCGACAACAATTTCTGGCTGAGCTACCGTGAGCTGGCGGACCAGCTTGTCCCGTACGTGAAGTGGATGGGCTTTACCCATATTGAGCTGTTGCCCGTTAACGAGCATCCGTTCGACGGCAGTTGGGGCTATCAGCCCACCGGTTTGTATGCGCCGACCCGTCGCTTCGGTACCCGCGATGATTTCCGCTATTTCATCAACGCCGCGCATAACGCCGGGCTGAACGTTATTCTCGACTGGGTGCCGGGTCATTTCCCCTCCGACGACTTTGGCCTGGCGGAATTTGACGGCACGAAGCTGTACGAACACAGCGACCCGCGGGAAGGCTATCACCAGGACTGGAACACGCTGATCTACAACTACGGACGCCGTGAAGTCAGCAACTATCTGGTCGGCAACGCCCTGTACTGGATTGAACGCTTCGGCATTGACGCCCTGCGCGTGGATGCGGTGGCGTCGATGATCTACCGCGACTACAGCCGGAAAGAGGGAGAGTGGATCCCGAACGAGTTCGGCGGACGGGAGAACCTGGAAGCGATCGAATTTTTACGCAATACCAACCGGATCCTTGGCGAACAAGTGCCGGGCGCGGTGAGCATGGCGGAAGAATCCACCGACTTCGCCGGTGTGTCCCGTCCGCAGGACATGGGCGGGTTGGGATTCTGGTACAAATGGAATCTTGGCTGGATGCACGACACCCTCGACTACATGAAACTGGATCCGGTCTATCGTCAGTATCACCACGATAAACTGACGTTTGGCATGCTCTACAACTACACCGAAAACTTTGTGTTGCCGCTGTCGCATGACGAAGTGGTTCACGGCAAGAAATCGATTCTCGACCGTATGCCGGGCGATGCATGGCAGAAGTTCGCCAACCTGCGCGCCTACTACGGCTGGATGTGGGCCTTCCCTGGCAAAAAACTGCTGTTTATGGGCAACGAATTCGCCCAGGGCCGCGAATGGAACCACGACGCCAGTCTCGACTGGCATCTGCTGGAAGGGGGCGACAACTGGCATCATGGCGTCCAGCGGCTGGTACGCGACCTCAACCACACTTACCGACACCATAAAGCGTTGCACGAACTCGATTTTGACAGCTATGGTTTTGAATGGCTGGTGGTGGATGACAACGCGCGCTCGGTGCTGATTTTTGTGCGCCGCGATAAGGTCGGCAACGAAATTATTGTTGCCAGTAACTTCACCCCGGTGCCGCGCCACGATTATCGCTTTGGCGTAAATCAGCCGGGCAAATGGCGTGAAATCCTCAACACCGACTCGATGCATTACCACGGCAGCAACGCGGGTAACGGCGGTGTCGTGCAAACCGACAACATCGGCAGCCACGGACGTCCGCAGTCGTTGAGCCTCACCCTGCCGCCGCTGGCGACCATCTGGCTGGTTCGGGAGGGGGAATGAGCCAACTGGAGACGGGCAATGCGACGCCTCACGGCGCGACGTATGACGGGCATGGCGTGAACTTCACGCTGTTCTCCGCCCATGCCGAGCGCGTCGAGCTGTGCGTGTTTGACCCGCAGGGTAACGAGCAGCGCTACGATCTGCCTGCGCGTACTGGCGATATCTGGCACGGCTATTTGCCCGACGCGCGCCCCGGTCTGCGCTATGGTTATCGCGTGCATGGCCCATGGGCGCCTGCTCAGGGGCACCGCTTTAATCCGGCAAAGTTGCTGATTGACCCCTGCGCGCGGCGCGTTGAGGGAGATTTTAAAGACAACCCGCTGTTCCATGCGGGTTATGACGCACCGGATCATCGCGATAACGTCGCCATCGCAGCGAAGTGCGTGGTAACCGCCGATAACTATGACTGGGAAGGCGATACGCCACCCCGCACGCCGTGGGGCAAGAGCGTGATCTACGAAGCCCATGTCAAAGGCTTAACGTATCTGCATCCACAGATCCCGGCGGCGATCCGCGGTACTTATCGGGCGCTCGGCCATCCGGTGATGATCGCGCATTTTAAGCGTCTCGGGATCACCGCGCTGGAACTGCTGCCGGTGGCGCATTTCGCCAGCGAACCGCGTCTGCAACGGTTGGGGCTTTCGAATTACTGGGGCTACAACCCGGTAGCGCTGTTTGCGCTGCATCCGTCCTATGCCTGTTCGCCCGAAACGGCGCTCGACGAGTTTCGCGATGCGGTCAAAGCGCTGCACAACGCCGGTATTGAAGTCATTCTCGACATCGTGCTGAACCACAGCGCCGAGCTGGATCTGGACGGACCTCTCTTCTCCCTGCGCGGAATCGACAACCGTAGCTATTATTGGATAAGGGACGATGGTGATTACCACAACTGGACCGGCTGCGGCAACACGTTGAATCTCAGTCAGCCCAGCGTGGTGACATATGCTTGCGAATGCCTGCGCTATTGGGTAGAGACCTGCCATGTAGACGGTTTCCGTTTTGATCTGGCGTCGGTCATGGGCCGCACGCCGGCGTTTCGTCAGGATGCGCCATTGTTTACGGCCATCAAAAATTGTCCGGTGCTTTCCCGCGTGAAGCTGATAGCAGAACCGTGGGACATTGGCGAAGGCGGGTATCAGGTGGGCAACTTCCCGCCGCCGTTTGCGGAGTGGAACGACCATTTTCGCGACGCCACGCGCCGCTTTTGGCTACGGCAAAACCTGTCGCTCGGCGAATTCGCCGGACGCGTTGCCGCCTCCAGCGACGTGTTTAAACGTGACGGACGTCTGCCCAGCGCGTCGGTCAATCTGGTGACGGCCCATGACGGTTTCACGCTCAGGGACTGCGTTTGTTTCAACCAGAAACACAATGAGGCGAACGGAGAGGAAAATCGGGACGGAACCGACAACAACCAGAGTAATAATCATGGTAAAGAAGGGTTAGGCGGGACGCTGGATGTGGTTGAGCGTCGGCGCGACAGCATTCACGCGCTGTTGACGACGCTGCTGCTGTCACAGGGAACGCCGATGCTGCTGGCGGGCGATGAACAGGGTCACAGCCAGCACGGCAACAATAACGCCTATTGCCAGGACAATGCGCTGACCTGGCTGGACTGGTCGCAGGCAAGCGACGGTTTGATCGACTTTACCGCCGCGTTGATACATCTGCGCCAGCAAATCCCCGCGCTGGTGGACGACCGCTGGTGGGAAGAGGGCGATGGCAATGTGCGCTGGCTTAACCGCTTCGCGCAGCCTTTAAGCGCAAACGAGTGGCAGAACGGCGCCAGACAGATGCAAATCCTGCTGTCGGGCCGTTTTCTCATCACGATCAATGCCACCACTGAAGTGGCTGAAATTGTATTACCTGACGGGGAGTGGCGCGCTGTTCCCCCATTTGCCGGTGAGGATCATCCGGTGATTACGGCTGTCTGGCCGGGACCTGCGCACGGATTGTGTGTGTTCCAGAGAGGATAAAAAGGAGTTAGTCATGGTGAGTTTAGAGAAGAACGACCGTTTAATGTTGGCGCGCCAGTTGCCGTTGAAATCCGTTGCCCTGATTCTGGCGGGCGGGCGGGGCACCCGTCTGAAAGATTTAACGAACAAGCGCGCAAAGCCGGCCGTTCATTTTGGCGGTAAGTTCCGCATTATCGATTTTGCTTTATCCAACTGTATTAACTCCGGGATCCGCCGTATCGGCGTGATCACGCAATATCAGTCTCACACTCTGGTTCAGCATATTCAGCGCGGTTGGTCGTTCTTTAGCGAAGAGATGAACGAGTTTGTCGACCTGTTGCCCGCGCAGCAAAGAATGCAGGGTGAAAACTGGTATCGCGGCACAGCCGATGCCGTGACGCAGAACCTTGATATTATTCGTCGCTACAAAGCGGAATACGTGGTGATCCTCGCCGGAGACCACATCTACAAGCAGGACTACTCGCGTATGCTCATCGACCATGTCGAGAAGGGCGCGCGCTGTACCGTGGCCTGTATGCCGGTACCTATTGAAGAAGCCAGCGCCTTTGGCGTGATGGCGGTGGACGAAAACGACAAGATTATCGATTTCGTTGAAAAACCGGCGAATCCGCCCGCCATGCCAGGGGATGCCACGAAGTCCCTTGCCAGCATGGGGATCTATATTTTCGACGCTGATTACCTTTACGAGCTGCTGGAACAGGACGACGCTAACGACGCCTCCAGCCATGACTTCGGTAAGGACATTATCCCGTCCATCACGAAAGCTGGCATGGCCTATGCCCATCCTTTCCCGTTGTCCTGTGTGCAGTCGGACCCGGAATCGGAACCATACTGGCGCGATGTCGGAACGCTTGAAGCGTACTGGAAAGCCAATCTTGACTTAGCCTCGGTGACGCCAGAACTGGATATGTACGATCAGAACTGGCCGATTCGCACTCATATGGAATCCCTGCCGCCGGCGAAGTTCGTTCAGGACCGCTCCGGCAGCCACGGCATGACCCTGAACTCGCTGGTGTCCGGCGGCTGTATTATCTCGGGTTCTGTGGTGGTGCAGTCTGTCCTGTTCCCGCGGGTACGGGTGAACTCATTCTGTAATATTGATTCGGCGGTGTTACTGCCGGAAGTCTGGGTAGGGCGCTCGTGTCGCCTGCGTCGGTGCATTATCGATCGCGCGTGCGTTATCCCGGAAGGGATGGTTATTGGCGAAAACGCGGAAGAAGATGCCCGTCGCTTCTACCGATCCGAAGAAGGCATTGTTTTAGTTACGCGCGAAATGCTGCGCAAACTGCACGTCAAACAGGAGCGATAATGCAGGTTTTACATGTATGTTCGGAGATGTTCCCCCTGCTCAAAACAGGTGGTCTGGCAGATGTGTTAGGTGCGTTACCTGCGGCGCAAATTGCGGACGGCGTGGATGCCCGCGTACTGTTACCCGCGTTCCCGGATATTCGGCGCGGCATTACGGATGCGCAGGTGGTATCGCGTCGTGATACCTTCGCAGGCAAGATCAGCCTGCTGTTCGGCCATTACAACGGGGTGGGGATTTACCTGATCGATGCGCCGCATCTTTACGATCGTCCGGGGAGCCCGTATCACGATACGAACCTGTACGCCTATACCGATAACGTGCTGCGTTTCGCGCTGCTCGGGTGGGTGGGCTGTGAGATGGCCTGCGGACTTGACCCGTTCTGGCGCCCGGATGTGGTGCATGCGCACGACTGGCACGCGGGCCTGACGCCCGCCTATCTGGCGGCGCGCGGGCGCCCGGCGAAGTCGGTCTTTACCGTACACAATCTGGCGTATCAGGGTATGTTTTATGCACAGCATATGAATGACATCGAACTGCCATGGTCGTTCTTTAATATGCATGGTCTGGAGTTTAACGGACAGATCTCCTTCCTGAAGGCCGGTCTGTACTACGCCGACCATATTACGGCGGTCAGCCCAACCTATGCGCGGGAAATCACTGAACCGCAGTTCGCCTACGGTATGGAGGGGCTGTTGCAGCAGCGCCACCGTGAAGGCCGACTGTCCGGGGTGCTGAACGGGGTGGATGAAAAAATCTGGAACCCGGAGACGGATCTGCTGCTGGCCTCGCGCTACACCCGGGATTCACTGGAAGAAAAGGCCGAGAACAAACGTCAGTTACAGATTGCGATGGGGCTGAAGGTCAACGACAAAGTACCGCTGTTTGCCGTCGTGAGCCGCCTGACCAGTCAGAAAGGGCTGGACCTGGTGCTGGAAGCGCTGCCGGGTTTACTGGAACAGGGCGGTCAACTGGCGCTGCTTGGCGCGGGCGACCCCGTATTGCAGGAAGGGTTTCTTGCCGCGGCGGCGGAACATCCCGGTCAGGTGGGCGTGCAGATCGGCTACCATGAGGCTTTTTCGCACCGCATCATGGGCGGCGCGGACGTTATCCTTGTACCGAGCCGTTTTGAGCCGTGCGGCTTAACGCAGCTTTATGGTTTGAAATACGGCACGCTGCCGCTGGTGCGGCGTACCGGCGGTCTGGCGGACACGGTGTCCGACAGTTCGCTGGAAAATCTGGCGGACGGCATCGCCAGCGGCTTTGTGTTTGAGGACAGCAACGCCTGGTCTCTGCTACGGGCGATCCGGCGTGCGTTTGTGTTGTGGTCACGACCTTCGCTCTGGCGGTTTGTGCAACGGCAAGCGATGGCGATGGATTTTAGCTGGCAAGTCGCGGCGAAGTCATACCGCGAGCTTTACTATCGCTTGAAATAGTTATTCAGGAATCACCATTATGAATGCTCCATTTACCTATGCATCGCCGACCCTGAGCGTAGAAGCGCTTAAGCACTCTATCGCTTATAAGCTGATGTTCACGATTGGTAAAGATCCGGTCATTGCCAATAAGCATGAATGGTTGAACGCCACGCTGTTTGCGGTGCGCGATCGTCTTGTGGAGCGCTGGCTGCGTTCTAACCGGGCCCAGCTGTCGCAGGAAACTCGCCAGGTTTACTATCTGTCGATGGAGTTTCTGATTGGCCGCACGCTGTCCAACGCGCTGTTATCGCTAGGCATTTATGACGATGTGAAAGGCGCGCTGGAGGCGATGGGGCTCGATCTCGAAGAACTGATCGACGAAGAAAACGACCCGGGGCTGGGCAACGGCGGTCTTGGGCGTCTGGCGGCCTGTTTCCTTGATTCGCTGGCGACGTTAGGGCTGCCGGGACGCGGCTACGGTATTCGTTATGACTACGGCATGTTCAAGCAGAACATCGTCGACGGACGGCAGAAAGAGTCCCCCGACTACTGGCTGGAATACGGCAACCCGTGGGAATTTAAACGCCACAACACACGCTATAAGGTGCGTTTCGGCGGGCGTATCCAGCAGGAAGGCAAGAAAACGCGCTGGATTGAAACCGAGGAGATCCTGGCGGTCGCTTACGACCAGATCATCCCCGGCTATGACACCGACGCCACCAACACCCTGCGTCTGTGGAACGCCCAGGCCAGCAGCGAAATTAACCTGGGTAAATTCAACCAGGGCGACTACTTCGCGGCGGTGGAAGATAAAAATCACTCTGAAAACGTCTCGCGCGTGCTGTATCCGGATGACTCTACCTATTCCGGGCGTGAACTGCGTTTGCGGCAGGAATATTTCCTTGTTTCCGCCACGGTGCAGGATATTCTCAGCCGTCATTACCAACTGCATAAAACCTACAAAAACCTGGCGGATAAAATCGCCATCCACCTCAACGACACCCATCCGGTGCTGTCGATCCCGGAGCTGATGCGCCTGTTGATCGACGAGCATAAGTTTAGCTGGGACGACGCGTTTGAAGTCTGCTGTCAGGTCTTCTCTTACACCAACCACACGCTGATGAGTGAAGCGCTGGAAACCTGGCCGGTGGATATGCTTGGTAAAATCCTGCCGCGCCATTTGCAGATTATCTTTGAAATAAACGACTACTTCCTGAAAACCCTGCAGGAGCAGTATCCGAACGATACCGGTCTGCTGGGACGCGCCTCGATTATTGATGAGTCCAACGGTCGCCGCGTGCGTATGGCGTGGCTGGCTGTGGTCGTCAGCCATAAGGTGAACGGCGTGTCTGAACTGCACTCCAACCTGATGGTGCAGTCGCTGTTCGCCGATTTCGCCACTATCTTTCCGACCCGCTTCTGTAATGTGACCAACGGCGTGACGCCGCGTCGCTGGCTGGCGCTGGCGAATCCGTCACTTTCTGAGGTGCTGGATGAAAACATTGGCCGCACCTGGCGTACCGATCTCAGCCAGCTCAGCGAACTGGAGCAGCACTGCGATTTTCCGCTGGTGAATCACGCGGTGCGTCATGCGAAGCTGGAAAATAAAAAGCGGCTGGCGGTGTATATCGCGCAGCAACTGAACGTGGTGGTGAACCCGAAATCGCTGTTTGATGTACAGATCAAACGTATTCACGAGTACAAGCGGCAACTGATGAACGTGCTGCATGTGATCACCCGTTACAACCGGATCAAGGCCGATCCGGATGCGCAGTGGGTGCCGCGGGTGAATATTTTTGCCGGTAAAGCCGCGTCGGCGTACTACATGGCGAAGCATATTATTCATCTGATCAACGACGTGGCGAAGGTGATCAACAACGACCCGCAGATTGGCGACAAGCTGAAGGTAGTGTTTATCCCGAACTACAGCGTCAGCCTCGCGCAGTTGATTATTCCGGCGGCGGATCTCTCTGAGCAGATTTCTCTGGCAGGGACGGAGGCGTCAGGCACCAGTAACATGAAGTTCGCCCTCAACGGCGCACTGACCATCGGTACGCTGGACGGCGCGAACGTCGAGATGCAGGAGCACGTCGGTGAAGAGAATATCTTTATTTTTGGTAATACCGCGGAAGAGGTGGAGGAACTGCGCAGGCAGGGCTACAAACCGCGCGAGTACTACGAGAAAGATGAAGAACTGCATCAGGTGCTGACGCAGATTGGCAGCGGGATGTTCAGTCCGGACGAGCCAGGACGCTATCGTGATCTGGTGGATTCGCTGATTAACTTTGGCGACCACTATCAGGTACTGGCTGACTATCGCAGCTACGTGGATTGTCAGGATAAGGTCGATGAGCTGTATGGTCGCCCAGAAGAGTGGACCGCAAAAGCGATGCTCAATATCGCGAATATGGGGTATTTCTCTTCTGACCGAACCATCAAAGAGTATGCCGATACCATCTGGCATATCGATCCGGTTCGGCTGTAACAGGCATAGCGCCGGGGGCTTCGCTTACCCGGCCTACAACGCGCGTTGTAGGCCGGGTAGGGCGCAGCCGTCATCCGCCAATGCTGGTTTTACGATGCCAGCGACAGCGCCTGTTTTTCCGTATACGCCGCCAGCCACTGGGTTATGCGTGACTGTTGCTCAGCGTTGAGCCACATTCCCTCTTTGGTGCGGCGCCAAAGTGCATCGTCCGCGCGGCGCACCCATTCATGATCCACCAGATACTTCAGCTCCGCCTCGTAGAATTCATGACCGAAATCTTCGCCGAGATCCGCCAGCGACGTCACTTCGCCGAGGAACAGTCTGGTGTTGCTGCCGTAGGTACGGGAATAATGGCGCGCCAGTGATTCGCTCAGGAACGGATAGCGGCGGCGCAATTTAGCGGCATAATCTTCACGGTCGCCGCCAATCTCACCGCCCGGCAGCACGCAGTCTTTGGTCCACGCCGGACCGATACCCTGATAGTACGACGACAGTTTTTCCATTGCGTGTTCGGCGAGTTTACGGTAGGTGGTCAGCTTACCGCCGAACACCGACAGCAGCGGCGCTTTACCATTTTCATCATGAATATCCAGCGTGTAGTCGCGGGTGATGGCCTGCGGAGAATCGGATTCATCGTCGCACAGCGGACGTACGCCGGAATAGGTCCAGACGATATCGTCGCGGCCCAGCTGTTTTTTAAAGTGGGCGTTATACACCTTCAGCAGGTAATTGATTTCGCTTTCATCGATTTTCACCGCTTTCGGATCGCCTTTGTACTCAACGTCGGTGGTGCCGATGATCGAGAACTCATCCATCCACGGGATCACAAACACGATGCGTTTGTCTTCGTTTTGCAGAATGTACGCCTGTTTCTGGGTATGAACGCGCGGCACCACGATGTGGCTGCCTTTGATCAAGCGAATACCGTACGGTGAAGGCAGATGCATGCCCTCGTCGAAAAACTCTTTTACCCACGGACCGGTAGCGTTGACCAGACCACGCGCCTGCCAGGTGTATTTTTTGCCGGAATCAATGTCTTCTGCTTCGACAATCCACAGACCGTTTTCGCGGCGCGCTGAGGTAGCCCGGGTGCGGGTTAACACCTCACCGCCTTTTTGCACCACCATCTGCGCATTCGCCAGCACCAGTCGGGCATCGTCCACCCAGCAGTCAGAATATTCGAAACCGCGCACGATTTCCGGTTTAAGAACGGATTCTGCGCCAAAACGCAAACCGGTCGAACCCGGCAGGCTGGTGCGTTTGCCGAGGTGATCGTACATAAACAGACCGATGCGGATCATCCATGCCGGACGTAAATGGGGGCGATGCGGCAGACGAAAACGCATCGGAAAGGCAATATGCGGCGCCATTTTCAGCAGCACTTCTCGCTCGGCCAGCGCTTCGCTAACCAGGCGGAATTCGTAGTGTTCCAGGTAGCGCAGGCCACCATGAATGAGTTTTGAACTGGCGGAAGAGGTGGCGCACGCGAGATCCTGCGCTTCCAGCATCAGCACGGATAAACCGCGTCCAGCGGCATCTGCCGCGATACCGGCACCGTTAATGCCTCCCCCTATCACAATCAGATCTTTGGTTTCCATGCTGCCCTCTTGCACTTTCGTTATAGCTCATAAATGTTCGTTATCGAACATAATAGCAAAGAAACGCGCTATTGGTAACATCGAATAAACAATTTACAGTGATACATATAACATTATGGCGTTTCACTGCCGCCGGGTCGTACACTACGCGGTAACATGCCTGAAAAACGTCACCTGCAATAACCTGTACGATAAAGAAGAGAATGTATGGATCAGTTTGAATGTATCAACGTAGAAGAAGCGCACCAGAAGCTGCATCAGGGCGCGGCGGTGCTGGTGGATATCCGCGATCCGCAAAGTTTCGCAATGGGACATACTCCGCAGGCGTTTCATCTGACGAACGACACGCTGGGCGCGTTTATGCGCGAGCATGATTTTGACACGGCGGTCATGGTGATGTGCTATCACGGCAACAGCAGCAAAGGCGCGGCGCAATATTTGTTACAGCAAGGGTATGATGCGGTCTACAGCGTAGACGGCGGCTTTGACGCCTGGCACCGCAACTTTCCCGCCGAAGTGGCGTATGGCGGTTAAGCCAACAAAATGCAGCCTGAAGGAAGAAGGGCCTATATACTGTCCTCTTTTGTGTGGAATAAGCGACAGCAACAATGTTGATGATTACTTCTTTTGCTAACCCCCGCGTGGCCCAGGCTTTTGTCGACTATATGGCGACGCAGGGCGTTATCCTGACCATTCAACAACATCAGCAAAGCGATGTCTGGCTGGCGGATGACTCCCAGGCTGAACGGGTACAGGCAGAGCTGGCGCGTTTTCTGGAGAATCCTGCCGATCCGCGCTATCTTGCGGCCAGCTGGCAGTCGGGGCATACCGGCAGCGGCCTGCACTACCGTCGCTTCCCGTTTCTCGCCACCCTGCGCGAGCGCGCCGGACCGGTCACCTGGTTTATCATGGCGCTCTGCGTTGTGGTATTTATCGTGCAAAATATCGTGGGCGATCAGACGGTAATGGTATGGCTGGCCTGGCCGTTCGATCCGTCACTGAAGTTTGATGTCTGGCGCTACTTCACGCATGCCTTTATGCATTTCTCACTGATGCATATCCTCTTTAACCTGCTGTGGTGGTGGTATCTTGGCGGCGCGGTAGAGAAGCGACTTGGCAGCGGGAAGCTGATAGTCATTACCGTGATCAGCGCGCTACTGAGCGGCTACGTACAGCAGAAATTCAGCGGTCCGTGGTTCGGTGGCCTGTCCGGTGTGGTCTACGCGCTGATGGGCTACGTCTGGCTGCGCGGCGAACGCGATCCGCAAAGCGGTATCTTTTTGCAACGCGGACTGATTATTTTCGCGTTAATCTGGATTGTTGCCGGTTGGCTGGATTTCTTCGGCATGTCGATGGCGAATGGCGCACACATTGCCGGGCTGGCGGTCGGACTGGCGATGGCGCTGGCTGACACGCTGAATGCGCGAAAACGAACATGATTCCAGGGAATAACAATGAAACAAACACAACGACATGACGCGATCATTGAGCTGGTAAAAAAACAGGGATACGTCAGTACCGAAGAGCTGGTGGAGCATTTCTCCGTTAGCCCGCAAACCATTCGCCGCGATCTCAACGATCTGGCCGATCAAAACATGATTCTGCGTCATCACGGCGGCGCCGCGCTGCCGTCCAGTTCGGTGAATACCCCGTGGCACGATCGAAAGGCCACTCAGACGGCGGAAAAAGAGCGCATTGCGCGCAAAGTGGCCACGCAAATCCCCAACGGTTCCACTCTGTTTATTGACATCGGCACCACGCCGGAAGCCGTGGCCCACGCGCTACTCGGTCACAGCAATTTGCGTATTGTGACTAACAACCTGAACGTGGCGAACACGCTGATGGCGAAAGACGATTTCCGCATTATCCTCGCGGGCGGCGAATTGCGCAGCCGCGACGGTGGAATTATTGGTGAAGCGACGCTCGACTTTATTTCGCAGTTCCGTCTTGATTTCGGCATTCTGGGGATCAGCGGCATCGACAGCGACGGTTCGCTGCTGGAGTTCGACTATCACGAAGTGCGCACTAAGCGTGCGATCATTGAAAATTCCCGCCATGTGATGCTGGTGGTGGATCATTCGAAGTTTGGCCGTAACGCGATGGTGAATATGGGCAGCATCAGTATGGTGGATGCCGTTTATACCGACACCCTGCCGCCCGCAGGCATTATGCAGGTGATTTCGGACAACCATATTCAACTGGAACTGTGTTAAACGTACTGCATGTCCCTGGCGTGTCGGGGACATGCAGACGACACGCTTACAGCCGTTCAACAATCACGGCGATCCCCTGACCACCGCCGATGCACAGCGTTGCCAGCCCGGTGGTTTTATTGCGCTGCTGCAACGCGTGAACCAGCGTTACCAGAATCCGTGCGCCGCTTGCGCCGATTGGATGCCCCAGCGCGATCGCACCGCCATTGACGTTCACTTTCTCTTCCGGAAAGTCGAGTTCACGCGCAACCGCCAGATACTGTGCGGCAAAGGCTTCGTTGGCTTCGATTAAATCCAGATCGCTGACTGTCATTTTGGCTTTTTCCAGCGCCCGTTTTGTCGCCGGGATCGGCCCAAGTCCCATTATACTGGCATCCACCCCAGCCGACGCCCAGCTCTTCAGGCGCGCCAACGGCGTAATCCCATGCGCGCGCGCAGCGCGTTCGGACATCAGGACCAGCGTCGCCGCCGCATCATTGATGCCGGAGGCATTGCCTGCAGTTACTGTCCCTGAACTTGTAAAGGCCGGACGCAGTTTCGCCAGCGAACTGGCATCGGTCTCCGGACGTGGAAACTCATCGGTATCAAACAGACAGACCTCTTTTTTACGCTTCAGGGCCACCGGTACGATTTCCTGTCTGAAATAACCGGCGTTGATTGCGGCTTTCGCTTTTTGCTGCGATGCCAGCGCCACCTGGTCTTGCTCTTCACGGCTTAAATTATAGCGTTTGGCAATGTTTTCTGCCGTGACCCCCATGTGGTAATCATTGAAGGCGCACCAGAGACCGTCGTGGATCATCACGTCTGTCAGCTCACCGTTGCCCATACGGTATCCCTGGCGCGCGCGGGCCAGCAGGTAGGGGGCGGCGCTCATGTTTTCCATCCCGCCGACAATACAGGTCTGATTATCACCACTCAGAATGGACTGCGCGCCCAGCACAACGGTTTTTAGCCCGGAACCGCAGACTTTATTGACCGTGAATGACGGAACGCTCTCCGCCAGGCCCGCGTGATGTGTCACCTGGTGAGCCGGGTTTTGCCCTAATCCGGCCTGCAACACGTTGCCGAGGATCACTTCGTCAATGTTGATATCTGATGGAAGGTCCAGCAGGTTTGCCCTGACACAGGTCGCGCCCAGCATTACCGCCGGGACGTCAGCCAGGCTGCCAGCAAATTTACCGATAGGGGTGCGTTTCGCACTCACAATCACAATCGAGTCGTTCATGCCAGAGTCCCCGCAGGCTGCAATGTTTTCAGGTGTGCACTAAGACGGAAGTTCGCTTCCGTGCGCGCACGAAGTTCATCAAGCGTGATGGTGTCGCTGATTTCATCAAGGATCATTTCGCCGTTCACAAAGCTGAATACGGCGAGTTCGGTGATGACTTTGCTGACCTTGCCGACCGCTGTTAAGGGGTAACTGCACTGATGTAGCAGCTTCGGTTCGCCATTTTTTGCGCAATGCTCCATCGCAATAATGACTTTTTTCGCTCCTGCCACGAGGTCCATCGCTCCGCCCATGCCGGGCACCATTTTGCCAGGCACCATCCAGTTGGCGAGGTTTCCGCGTTCATCAACCTGCAAACCGCCGAGCACGCAGACATCAACATGTCCTCCGCGAATAAGGGCGAAAGAGAAGCAACTGTCGAACATTGCCGCACCTGGGATCATGCCGCAAGGCTGACCGCCTGCATTGACAAGGCTGGCATTCACCTCGTCCAGAGGGCCGAGGCCAAGAAAACCATTTTCTGACTGCAACGTGACCTGAATATCCTCGGCCAGGTAGTTCGCGACCTGCGTTGGCAGGCCAATGCCCAGATTGACGACGTCGCCATCGTGTAACTCCTGCGCTACGCGGCGGGCAATACGTTCTTTTGCATTCATCACTGGGCCTCCATGAACAGATAATCCACCAGCGCACCAGGGGTGATGACGTGCACGGGAGGAATGCTTCCCAACGCCCCGATGCTGCGGGTTTCGGCCACAACCACGTCGGCGGCCAGCGCCATTACCGGGTTGAAGTTTCGGGCGGTCAGGTCATAGGTGAGATTGCCAGCCTCATCGGCATGACTGGCGAGAAGAATGGCGAGGTCGGCGCGCAGAGGTTGTTCCAGCAGCCATTTCTCACCGTTGACCAGCAGGGTTTGTTTATTTTCTTCCACCACTGTGCCCAGCCCGGTTTGCGTGAGGAATCCCCCCAGCCCGGCGCCGCCAGCACGGATCTGCTCGGCGAGCGTTCCTTGCGGCACTAACTGAACATCGAGCTCACCGGAAATCATCTTCTTGCCGGTTTCCGGGTTGGTGCCAATATGAGAGGCGATCACTTTTTTGACCTGGCCATTAGAAATCAGCGGACCAATGCCTTTATCGACAAAAGCGGTGTCATTGCCGATGAGCGTCAACGCTTTAACACCGGAGCGCATAATTTCTGCTACCAGATATTCCGGCGTCCCGACGCCCATGAAGCCGCCAAACATAATGCTCATGCCGTCATGTAATAGTTCGCGGAATTTATCCGCCGTTATTCTTTTGTTTTGCATAATGGTGTACTTGCTGTTTTGAGGACAAGGATCCCCTGGCGGAGTAATGAAACCCCGCCGAACAGTGAGGATCCTCTTGTCCGAAAAGAATTAAATGGGCATATCCAGCAACGCGGAGCTCAGCCCTTTGCCGTGCATATCCAGCGCCAGTGAGCGAGTAACGCCACCTCCCAGCGCTTTATGCATCACGAAATTCAGTGCGCCGAGTTCCGGTAATTCATAGCGAATCACCTCGCCCTGTACGATATCGCCAAACCAGGTTTTGACTCTTTCGGCGGTGACCTGTTCTGCCAGCGTGGCATAATCTTCCGGACGCCAGGCAATTAATGAAATATTGGAAATATTTCCTTTATCTCCGGTACGGGAATGCGCTATTTCACGTAATTTCATTATTTATTCTCCAGTACGGTAACATGGTGTTGAACGCAGTGACGCGGAATAAGGGTAGAGTCCATGGCCAGTATTTCTTTTACCGATTTCATGACACCACCACCGCCCGCAGGGCCGTTGGTATAAAGCGTTTCCACTTCGTTGCCGACGATAACCGCCTGCGCGCGAGTGGCGCAGCGGGCAGCAACACGAGCGCGAACTTCATAGGGGGCGCTGTACTGACCGCGCGTTTCGCCATGCAACGCATTGACACCAATGAGGTCGTAACGTATTTCCTGCGCGTTAAAGTGACAAATCGCGAAGCGCTCACGCACGATGTCGAGAGCGAGACGCCCACGATTTACCGCGCCCGGACCGGCGTAGGAAATTTCGCCTTCACCGATAAAACCGTCCTGATAACCGACGGAAACCTTCAGCGTTTCGGTACGCGGCGCACCCGTCGCACCGGTCACCCGCACCTCATCCGGGCCGCATTGGCTAAAACGCACATGGCTGAAGTCAGCGACTACGTCAGGGGTGAGATAGCGATCCGGTCGGTGAATCTCGTACAGCAGTTGTTCTTTGCAGGTGTCTTCGGTGATCAGTCCGCCAGAGCCCGCCACTTTGGTTATGGTGGCGCTGCCATCTTCACAGACTTCAGCCAGTGGGAAACCGAGGTGTGCCAGATGAGGAACATCCTTCACCCCCGGATCGGCGTAATATCCGCCGGTGATTTGCCCGGCACACTCCAGAAGATGGCCGATACAGGTCCCCATGCCCAGGTGATGCCAGTCATCAGCGGCCCAGTTGAACTCATGCATCATCGGTGCAAGAAAAAGCGACGGGTCGGCGACGCGTCCGGCAATCACCACATCTGCCCTGGAATCAAGCGCTTCCAGTAACCCCGCCGCACCTAAATAGGCATTTGCGGAAAGTAAGGTTTTTTCAAAGCGAGATACGGGAACACTGGCTTCGTCCAGCGTCAGGTCCATCGACTGTATGAGAGACAATACTTCATCACCCGTGACCACCGCGACTTTAAGGCCATGCAACCCCAGTTCCTGGGCAATTTTCAGCACCACTTTTCCGGCGGCGAGCGGGTTGGCTGAACCCATGTTAGAGATGATCCGCACACTATTGGCGTGACAGGTCGGTAACACCGCGCGCATCCGCGCTTCGAGCAGTTCGTTATAGCCTTTGTTCGGATCCTGCTGCTTCTGTTTTTGTCCAATGGCGATAGTGCGCTCTGCCAGACATTCAAACACCAGGTAATCCAGTTCCCCTTTTTCGGCCAGTTCAACCGCAGGCTCAATGCGGTCGCCTGCGTAGCCTGCGCCGGAACCAATTCGAATGGTTTTCATTTTATTTCCTTAATTCTTAACAAGAAATGTGCTGTTAAATCGGGAAGACGCCGGTGAGGGCGGCGGCAAAGGTCATAATGACGCTGGCAGCCCACAGGACCGGGATGGAGAATTTTTGATGATCCGCGAGGTCGACACCGGCAAGACTGACCAACAGGAAGGTCGCGGGAGTCAGTGGACTGACCGGGAAGCCGGTGGTCATCTGACCGAGCACTGATGCCTGAGCTACCTGAATGGCAGGGATACCCATAATATCCACGGTATGCGCGACGACAGGCATAATGCCGAAGTAGTAAGAGTCTGGATCGAAAATCAACGACAGCGGCATCGAGATCAGTCCGACGATGAACGGAATATGGGATGCCAGTGCCTCAGGCATAAACTCTACCGCCGCATGGGACATGGCTTTCAGCATGCCAGCACCACCCATGATTCCGGTAAATGCCCCCGCCGCGAACAGGATACTGGCCATCATCAGCGCTGCTTTTGCGTGGGCGTTGATCCGTTCTTTTTGCATTTCAACATTCGGATAGTTGATCATTAATGCCAGCGTCAGGGCGATCATGAAGGCAACGGTGGGGGAGATGCGGGTGAACACCATCGTGCCGATCACGGCAATAACCAGCGCAATATTCACCCAGAAAAGATGCGGACGACGCAGGACTTTTTCCTGCTCGGTCAGTTCTTTATGATGCGAAAAATCGCCTGCGGCCGCAGCAAAGTGGGCCGCGCCAAGGCGTTTCTCTTCGCGTTTACCCCAGAACCAGCCCATGATGACCATAAAGGTCAGGCCCGCGAGCTGTGCTGGAATTAACGGAATAAAGAGGTCATGGGTGGTGACGTTCAATGCAGCAGAGGCGCGAATCATCGGCCCGGTCCAGGGTAAAAAGTTGACCCCGGCGCTGAGCGCAACAATCCCAAGCAAGATCCGTTTGTCCATACCGAGCCGATTGAACAGCGGCAGCATGGTGGGGACGGTGATTAAGAAGGTCACGGCGCCATTACCGTCAAGATGGGCGATGAGCGCCAGAAGGCCCGTGCCGATGATGATTTTAACCGGGTTGGTCCCGACGAATCGCAATATACCGCGTACGATAGGGTCAAACATCCCGGCATCCGTCACGACGCCAAAAAAAGCGATCGCAAAGACAAACATCGCCGCCATCGGAGCCAGTTTTGTGATGCCTTCGACCACATATTTTGCGGTATCTGTTCCGCAACCTGCAGCCAGCGCGCCAATCACCGGAATAACGATCAGGGCAACCAGAGGTGACATCCTTTTAGACATGATAAAAAATAATAAGGTGGCTATGGTAAGCACACCTATTAGCGCCAGCATGAGTTTCTCCTTAATATTTTTATTAAATTTATCTGCTTCTAAAGTATGAAAGTAAATGCAATGTTAATTATGCCCAGGGGATATATGTTTTAGCAGTGCATTAATTTTTATCACAGTGCGCCGGTTGGTACTAATTTGTAAATCCAATGGAGTCATTTGTTGTAAGTCTTAATGCGACTATTTGAAATGAAAATAACCCTATAGCTAATTTGCTTAAATATAAAAATGACCTTGTAAACATAGGGTTGCTCTGTCTGTTATGTATGTTTTGCTTAAATGACTTTTGTGGCGGCAGGGTAGTGCATCGGAAATGGAATGCGGTTAATGTGGGGTGGGTCATAAAAAGAAATTAACTGCCTTTTATTCATTTTAAAAACCGATAAAATAATTAATGATTTCGATGGCAGGAGTAGGAAATGAATTTTTCGATTAAGCAACTCAGGGCCTTTTTAATATTAAGCGAGGCTGATAGTTTTACTCAGGCGGCCCGGCGGTTTAACCTTTCTCAGCCCGCGTTTAGTACTCTGATTGCATCACTGGAAGAGGAGATTGGCTACCGGCTATTCGACAGGGATACGCGGCGTGTGTTGCTGAATGCGGATGGCATTCATTTTCTCGATCTGGCGCGCAAGATTGTGCAGAGCCATGATGATGCCGTGGGCGAAATCAAAGACCGGGTAGCAGGTAATAATAACGATATCACCCTCGCGGTGTTGCCTTCGCTGGCGGTGGAATGGCTACCTGAAATACTGGTGAAATACACTAAGAGGGTGCCGCAAAGTAATGTGAAATTGATCGACACCCAGTGGGATCGCTGTCTGAAGGCATTACTTGATGGTCAGGCGGACATGGCATTAACCGCCGGGCAACCCTCGTTGACCACGTTCGATTCAACGTTATTGTTCTCGGATAAATTTTATCTGCTCTGTCATCGCGAACATCCTCTGGCACAACAATCTTCGGTATCGCTCAGTCAGGTTTGCGATTATCCCTTTATTGGTTTCAGTGTCGGCACCAGTATTCGGCAGTACACCGATAAGCTCTGCGAAAATCTGTCCATGAGCTTTAATTATCAACTGGAAGTGCGGCAGCTAACTACGATGATGGGCCTGATTGCCGCCAACTACGGGGTCAGCATTACAACCGGATTAACCCTGTTCCAGTTCAACCATAAAGATATCGTGATTTTACCATTTGAAGATTTGGCGCTGGAGCGGGCGATCTATCTGGTGACGCCGAAGGGGCGACATCTCGCGCCTGGCGTCGCGTCGTTTGCGGAATTCATTACCTGCCAGGCGCACCAATTCGCGTCAGAACATATATGATGTTAACGCCCGCGAAAGACCGGCGCGCTACACCCCATAACCCATCATTTTCAGCAACTGCTGCGCATGCTGTACCGCGTCCTGACGGTGCGCCACGCCAAGTTTCTGATACAGGTTGCGGATGTGGGTTTTGATGGTGGTCGCGGCGACGGCCAGCTCGCCGGCGATCTGCTCGTTGCTGTACCCGGAGTAAATCAGCCCCAGCACCTGCCATTCACGTTGGGTCAGCGGGCTGGTGCGGATCAGCTCCGGCACTTCCGGATGGTTCAGCAGACGCTCGACAAAGCCTTCGTCGAAGTGGGCAAACTTGTGGCGGTGATGCTGGTTAATTTCGCGCAAGATCCGCTGGGCGCGATGCTGGTCCAGCTCCGGCAAGGTATTCAGTTGGATCAACTGGCGTAACTGCTGCGCCATCGCTTCGCCTTCAATCACAAAATGGCTGATAAAACCGGTGCGGTTGGCAAGCTGTAAGGCGTCGAGCAGCACGCGCTGGGCGTCGTTTTTCCGCCCGGCCTGCCAGTAAAGCTGGTTCAGGAGCAGCAGGTTACGGTTGAGATCGCTCATCAGCCGTAGGCTGCGCGCGTTCTCATTCAGTTCTTCAAGCACGATTTCCGCGGGTTCGAATTCCCCCAGCAGGATCTGCGCGCGGGCAATGTTGCGCCACTGGCCCTGCAGGAAATGGTTATTGGCAAATTCCGGTTTCGGTGTGTGGCGCAACCAGTTAGCGGCGGACTTTTTATCGCCGGTCATCTGCCAGTAGATTACCCGTACTTTGTCGGCGTTGGAGATCCAGTCGCTATGGTAGTGACCGTTGCCGAGCAGGTTTTCCAGACGGTTAAGATGGCTGCGGGCATTATCCAGATCGCCGCGCGCCAGCGAGCACTGGATCAGCAGGGCCAGACACTGGAGCTGCTGTTGGGGCTGGAAGGTGGAAAGCACTTCAATGCCGCTGCGGGCAGAGGCTTCCGCTTCGTCCAGACGCGCCCACGCCCACAGTAACTGCGCGCGGATGCGTACCAGGAACTCGTGCATCGGCAACTGTTCCAGATGCTGATCTTTGATCAACTGGAACGCTTTTTCCTGTGTTTCCCAGGCGGCCTGCAAAAAGCCCTGGGCAAACAAGATTTCGCTTTGCTGGATCAGACTCCACAGCGCGTAGTGCCAGACGTCATGTTGACGCGCCATCTGCTCGGTCTGCTGCATCAGCGCCAACGAGCGGGAGAGGTCGCCTTTACAGTGCAACACTTCGCCGTGCACCGAGGTGGCGACAATGCGGCTATAGAACCAGGCAATGGGCAGTTCGTCCAGCGCCAGTTTCGCCAGGCGCTCCGCTTCGTCAGGGTTGCCGTCGTTGATCGCCACCTGCGCCCGCAGCGCGTTAAATTCGGCATGCAGGGTGCTGTCCATCACGCCTTTGATCTCTTGTTCGGCGCGCGCCAGCAGAGTATTCACTTCGCTGTAGCGGTGCTGGCTCTGCATCAGCCAGGCCTGGAGCAGCACCAGACGCGGGTTTTCCAGCAAACTTTCCCACGGCAGCGCTTTGAGTGACTCTTCCAGCAGCGCCAGTTCGCTGTGGTTGAACAGACCCCAGGCGTGATTCAACAAGATATCGCGCAGCATATGCGCGTCACCTGCCGCCAGCGCGTGGTGGATAGCTTCGCTCGGGAAGCCCTGCGCCATCCAGCTTTCGGCGGCGGCGCGGTGAATCTCCGGCAGTTCTGTCGCCAGTTCCCACTGGCAGCGCTGGCGCAGGAAGCTACCAAACAGTGGGTGGTAGCTGAACCATTCGCCGGTGTCATCCATTCGTTGCAGGAATAAACCCTGACGCTCAATCTCCTCCAGGCGCATTTGACCGTTTTCTTCACCGGTCACCCGGACGATCAGCGCATCGTTCATTGATCGCAGAATGGCGCTTTTCAGCAGGAAATGACGGGTGCTGACGTCGACGCTGTCGAGCACTTCATCAACCAGATAATCTGAGAGATGGCTGGCGTTGATTCCTGCCAGTCGGCGTGCGGACTGGTGGGCTGAGTTATTATTTTGCCGTGCAGAAAGGGCGATCAGCTGCAGGGCTGTCGCCCAACCGGCAACGTCGTCGCACATCCGGCTACTTTCAGCCGCTTCAATGGGGGAGGATAAACGGCGATCGAAAAACTGCTTCGCTTCCTGATGATTAAAGGCCAACTGCTGGCTGCCGATCTCCAGAAGCTGATCGCGTACGCGCAGATTGGCAATGCCTAACTGCGGTAAATTACGCGACAGCACCACCAGGGTAAGATTTTCCGGCTGATGGCGCAGGAAGAAGCGCATGGATTCGTGAATCACCGGATTGGTGATCAGGTGGTAGTCGTCGATAACCAGGTACAGCGGGCGATGCCATTCGGCCAGTTCAATAAACAGCTGCGCAAACAGCGAGGTCAGACTGACGTACTGGCGTTTTTGCACCATCACTTCACTGGTGGCGCAGTGTCCGTTGGTGGCCTGTTGAATTGCCGCAATCAGATAGCTGGCAAACCGTTCCTGCTGGTTGTCACCTTCATCCAGCGAATACCAGCCGAGATCGGTTTTGCCTGCGGCCCATTGTGAAACGAGCGTGGTTTTCCCATATCCCGCAGGACTTGTGATCAGGGCGAGCCTGTAATTGTTCGCGCCGGAAAGTTTAGCCAACAGGCGCTCGCGAACCACCGTATGGTCGAGACGAACCGGACGACTTAGTTTAGACGGAATCAACATAGTTAACACTTCACTGTGGAAAAGGGGGGAACTGCGATTTTTTTTGCGCTTCGTAATTAATGGTTATAAGGTCGGCCAGATTAGAAACTTTTGCAAGTTATGTCCGGTAATGGACTGCCTTAATTTGCACTGCATCACAAATTTTTCTGAAGCCTAATCCGCGTCGGGTCTGGTTTGCCCGGCATGACGTTGGTTTTTTTACTCTTGCTGAAGAATAATTACAGTTTGCAAGGACTTGCATTCATGAAAGTGACCGCGTTAATTGTAACTTACGGTGATAAATTATTATTGAAAATGCCCTGCGGCGAAGCAGCAGAAAACGGTTTGAAATAGCAGCAGTATTTTCCTGGCAACAGACGTTGTTTAAGGATCATCACCAGAAACTACGATTATCGACGAGCGTTTTGCAGAGCGCGATATCGGTTACATGATAATCGCGAAGCGTGTCCTGAGGGCAGGAATGGTAAGACAACGCCATGAATAAAAAAGGGATAATGCAATCAGCAATGAGACCAAGGATAAAAGAAAAGGTAATGGTAAGAAGCACCCATTTTTCATAAGGGTCGGGAAGTGCTTTGTACTTTACGTCTTGACTAAATAAAATACGAATCATAGCTAATGCAACATATATGACTAAAGGAGTCGCGCCAATAAGTATACATGTTTTGTTGTAAGATATAATATCCCCTGCTTTAATTAAAGATAAAAAATCTGTCATTACTAAACCAAATAATAAAAAATCTATAAAAATAATGCAGAAAATCATAAAAATAATGACCATGATTCGTAACCATAAATTATGCATAAGCATCCTCAATATAAGTGGGAGTCAGGGGAGGGGAATTCGTAATTACAACTTTTTATATGATGAAGCGTATAATCCCGAACCTTTCCCTTTAACTCGTTTGATAGCCCTAACTTGTCATCAAGTATGTTTAATCCAATATTGAGACCTATGCCTATGGCAATTATAAAGCCGGTTGTAACAATTATAGGTAAACTCAACAACGCCAAAATACCTGCGACTAACCCAATCAAAACTCCCGAAACCACAGCTTTTGCCATATCCATTGTGATATCGACCAGAAAATCAGTCAGGTTATAGTCAGACTTAAAAATGAGCTCGATAGCTCGCCAGGCCAGCGAAAAATAGATGCAATATCTGACTCCGTTGCGGATGTTGTGGTAAAGCCCCCGTTTACCGATGGCCATTTCCAGTATTTGGGGGTGATTAGCGCCGTAGCGAGTACCGGTAAGTATGCGCCGTAAGCCGGGGTATCCGGTAATTTTTATATAGATTTTACCGCCCACTTTGTATTCAATGGCTTTGATTTTCAAAACATCAAAGTTAAACATCAACTCCTTAGCAGGGTTGTACCAGGTGGTGAGCTTTGACAGACTGCGAAAGGCATCCAGCCCATCCTTTATATTGCCAGGCCCTGCCCGATATGAAAAAAAACGATCGACGCCACCCATCAAATCGTCGATAACTTGCTGCGCTTCTTCCAGGGTCAGCAGGAGAATGTGATGATGTTGGGTAATAAATGAACCATCCATAAAAGCCATATCACGCAGCGCAGGATTCATTGAATGCCAGCGGAAGTCTGATGAATCGCGTAGTGGATCTTCCCTGTAATGATCGGTGTTGTATAACGAAGAGGGTCGGTGACGCATACTATTCCCTTATATAAGCTGTCCAGATTCAGAAAAGACGGTCGTTCCAGAAACTGAAAGCGCTGGTGCTCGCTATACAGTGTTCCCAACTGATGGATTCATACGTAAAACAAACGCGTTCCTGTGCTTCGTTACCATTTTCAATAATATTATGTGGTACTATCATTTTGATGCTAGAAATATGCGCTTTGAATAACTTTATTTTATAATAAATCTCTTGATGCCCTTCCGGATTAACCCGATAGAGATGGATCTCACACTCAAGTGTTTCGTTATCATTTATAGCTTTGTTGAGTAACGGCGACGAACGGTCAACGGGCTTGATGATTTGCAATTCATGATGGCAAACATTTTGCTGGCGGGATGTTTCATGCTCAAGTGCGTAAATCATTATCTGATCAATATGACTGGCCTGAGATTTATTACCAATCGAATTCCGTGAGCCGCACCGGGCCGAGATATCACCCTGTAACTCTCCCTTTAGCGTAAGCCAGGATAAATGAGCCATATTATTTCCTTATAAAATATTTGTGTAAATAATATATTGAAATAAAGTTATTTAAGTGTGCGCGTGTTATATCGGTAATTCAACTATTTTTATTATTGCATTCCAGTAATAATAAAAGACGTCGTAACACATTCTCATATATACCGGACAGGCGATTCATCCCCATTCACGGATGTTGGTCTGGCCAGACCAAATTTGGGTTAAAATAAGCAAGTGACGGTAAGCTGAACCGCAGGGAAGGATGCGCGAAAGTGGCCTCGATCACATTTTTGCGCTCATCCCCACTACTCCTCCCTGTCTAATCCCGGGTGGGATGAGGAAGGTCAACAATGAGCCAGGCAAACTAGCGATAACGTTGTTTTATTACCAAAGGACCCGGAATTCCTATGTCACAGCCTACCTTCAATCAAGAGCAATTTCAGGCTGCCCTGACGCGTCAGTGGCAGCGTTTCGGTTTACTGTCAGCTCACGAGATGACGTCCCGCCAGTGGTGGCAGGCGGTCAGCGGCGCGCTGGCGGAATTACTCAGCGCCCAACCTGTGGCGAAGCCGGTGAAAAACCAGCGCCATGTGAACTACATTTCAATGGAGTTTCTGATTGGACGCCTGACCGGTAATAACCTGTTGAATTTGGGCTGGTATGAAGGGGTGAGCGAGACGCTGAAAGCACACGGCGTTCACCTCACTGACCTGCTGGAAGAAGAGATTGACCCGGCGCTGGGCAACGGGGGGCTGGGCCGTCTGGCGGCCTGCTTCCTTGATTCCATGGCGACCGTCGGACAGTCTGCGACCGGCTATGGCCTCAACTACCAGTACGGGCTGTTCCGCCAGTCGTTTGCCGACGGTAAGCAAATGGAAGCGCCGGACGACTGGCATCGCGGTAGCTACCCGTGGTTCCGCCATAATGAAGCGCTTGACGTGCAGGTGGGGATCGGCGGGAAAGTAACGAAGGAAGGGCGCTGGGAGCCTGGCTTTACGATCACCGGGCAGGCGTGGGATCTGCCGGTGCTGGGTTACCGTAACGGCGTAGCGCAACCGCTGCGTCTGTGGCAAGCCACCCATGCGCATCCGTTTAACCTGACCAAATTTAACGACGGCGATTTCCTGCGTGCCGAGCAACAGGGCATCGATGCTGACAAACTGACCAAAGTGCTCTACCCGAACGACAACCATACCGCAGGCAAAAAGCTGCGCCTGATGCAGCAATATTTCCAGTGCGCCTGCTCGGTGGCCGACATTCTGCGTCGCCATCATCTGGCGGGGCGTAAGCTGCACGAGCTGGCGGATTACGAAGTCATTCAACTGAACGACACCCATCCGACCATTGCGATCCCGGAACTGCTGCGTGTGCTGATTGACGAACATCAGATGAGCTGGGATGACGCCTGGGCGATCACCAGCCGCACCTTCGCCTACACCAACCACACCCTGATGCCGGAAGCGCTGGAGTGTTGGGATGAGAAGCTGGTAAAAGCGCTGCTGCCGCGTCATATGCAGATTATTAAAGAGATTAACACCCGCTTTAAAACGCTGGTCGATAAAACCTGGCCTGGCGACAAGCAGGTCTGGGCGAAGCTGGCGGTGGTGCATGACAAACAGGTGCGCATGGCGAACCTGTGCGTGGTCAGCGGCTTTGCGGTTAACGGCGTGGCGGCACTGCACTCCGATCTGGTGGTGAAAGATCTGTTCCCCGAATACCACCAGCTGTGGCCGAACAAATTCCACAATGTCACCAACGGCATTACCCCGCGCCGCTGGATCAAACAGTGCAACCCGCAGTTGGCGGCGCTGTTGGATAAGACGCTGAAAAAAGAGTGGGCCAACGATCTCGATCAGTTGATCAACCTTGAGAAGTACGCTGACGACGCGAAATTCCGTCAGACCTGGCGCGACATCAAACAGGCTAACAAAGTACGTCTGGCCGAGTTTGTAAAAGCGCGTACCGGTATTGCGATTAACCCGCAGGCGATTTTTGACATTCAGATTAAGCGCCTGCATGAGTACAAACGCCAGCATCTGAACCTGCTGCATATTGTGGCGCTGTATAAAGAGATCCGCGAAAACCCCCAGACTGACCGTGTGCCGCGCGTATTCCTGTTTGGCGCGAAGGCGGCGCCGGGCTACTACCTGGCGAAAAATATCATCTTCGCTATTAATAAAGTGGCGGACACCATCAACAACGATCCGAAGGTCGGCGATAAGCTGAAAGTGGTGTTCCTGCCGGACTACTGCGTGTCGGCGGCGGAAATGCTGATCCCGGCGGCGGATATCTCGGAGCAAATCTCCACGGCGGGTAAAGAAGCCTCCGGAACCGGCAATATGAAGCTGGCGCTGAACGGCGCGCTGACGGTCGGTACGCTGGACGGGGCGAATGTCGAAATCGCCGAGAAAGTTGGTGATGAAAACATCTTTATTTTTGGCCATACCGTGGAAGAAGTGAAAGCCCTGAAGGCGAAAGGCTACGACCCGGTGAAGTGGCGTAAGAAAGATAAGCTGCTGGATGCGGTGCTGAAAGAGCTGGAAAGCGGTAAGTACAGCGACGGCGACAAACACGCTTTCGATCCGATGCTGCACAGCATCGGCAAGCAGGGCGGCGACCCGTATCTGGTGATGGCCGATTTCGCCGCTTACGTAGAGGCGCAGAAGCAGGTGGATGTGCTGTACCGTGACCCGGAGGGCTGGACTCGCGCGGCGATCCTGAACTCTGCGCGCTGCGGCATGTTCAGCTCGGATCGTTCTATCCGTGATTATCAGACCCGTATCTGGCAGGCCAAACGCTAAGGGAGCGCGATGGAGAGCAAACGTCTTGATAATGCCGCGCTGGCGGCGGGGATCAGCCCCCATTACATCAATGCCCACGGCAAACCGCAGTCAATTGGCGCCGAAACCAAGCGGCGTTTGCTGGACGCAATGCACCGTATCCCCGACGCCGGGAAGGCGACGACGCCTGTGCCGGGCGTCAGGGTGTTTACCGCGGGCAAAAAAATGTCGCTCACCGTCGAAGGCAAAGGCGAGTTTAGCTGGCTGTTGACGACCGAACAGGGCGAGCCGTTCAAAGGCCATGCGACAGGCGGCAAAGCGTTCACCCTGCCGGCGAAGCTGCCGCCCGGTTATCACTCGCTGACGCTGACGCAAGGGGAGCAGCGCAGCCATTGCCGGATCATCGTCGCGCCGAAGCGCTGTTATGAACCGCAGGCATTACTGGACGGTAAAAAATTGTGGGGCGCGTGCGTGCAGCTTTATACGCTGCGCTCAGACAACAACTGGGGAATTGGCGATTTCGGCGATCTGAAAGCCATGCTGGTTGACGTCGCCAAACGCGGCGGGGCGTTTATTGGATTAAATCCGATTCACGCGCTTTATCCTGCCAACCCTGAAAGCGCCAGCCCTTATAGCCCATCGTCACGCCGTTGGTTGAACGTGATTTATATTGACGTGAATGCGGTCGACGATTTCCGTCTGAGTGAAGAGGCGCAGGCATGGTGGCAAATGCCAACCACGCAGCAAACGTTGAAGCAGGCGCGGGAGGCCGAATGGGTCGATTATTCGACCGTCACCGCGCTTAAATTGGCGGCTCTGCGCATGGCGTGGAAACGCTTTGCCGTGCGTGATGATGAGCAGATGGCGGCGTTCCGCCATTTTGTGGCGCAGGAAGGTGAAAGCCTCTACTGGCAGGCGGCGTTTGATGCGTTGCATGCCGCACAGGTGAAAGAAGACGAACTGCGCTGGGGGTGGCCGGTCTGGCCGCAGGCGTATCAGTCGGTGGACTCACCGGCGGTCAAAGCCTTTTGTGACGAACACCGTGACGAAGTGGATTTTTATCTCTGGCTACAGTGGCTGGCGTACACCCAGTTTGCGGCGTGCTGGGAAACCAGCCAGGGCTATAGCATGCCGGTCGGCCTGTACCGTGATCTGGCGGTAGGCGTGGCGGAAGGCGGGGCGGAAACCTGGTGCGACCGCGAGCTGTATTGCCTGAAAGCGTCGGTTGGCGCGCCGCCGGATATTCTCGGTCCGCTTGGGCAAAACTGGGGGCTGCCGCCAATGGATCCGCATATTATGGCGGCGCGCGCTTACGAACCATTTATTGAGCTGCTGCGCGCCAATATGCAGAACTGTGGCGCGCTGCGTATCGACCACGTGATGTCGATGCTGCGTCTGTGGTGGATCCCGTATGGTGAAACTGCCGACCACGGCGCGTATGTTCATTATCCGGTCGACGATCTGCTGTCGATTCTGGCGCTTGAAAGCCACCGGCATCAGTGCATGGTGATTGGGGAAGATCTGGGTACGGTGCCGGTGGAGATTGTCGGCAAGCTGCGTGACAGCGGCGTGTACTCGTACAAAGTCCTCTACTTCGAGAACGATCATGAGAAGACCTACCGTGCGCCGAAAGCGTATCCGGAACAATCAATGGCTGTCGCGACGACGCATGACCTTCCTACGCTGCGAGGCTACTGGGAAAGCGGAGACCTGACGCTTGGTAAAACGCTGGGGCTGTATCCTGACGACGTCGTGCTGCGCGGCCTGTATCAGGACCGCGAGCTGGCGAAGCAGGGGCTGCTGGACGCTCTGCACAAGTATGGCTGTCTGCCTAAACGCGCCGGGCATAAGGCTTCGCTGATGGCGATGACGCCAACGCTGAATCGCGGCATGCAGCGATATATCGCCGACAGTAACAGCGCCCTGTTGGGTTTACAGCCGGAAGACTGGCTGGATATGGCGGAACCGGTGAACATTCCGGGCACCAGCTATCAGTACAAAAACTGGCGTCGTAAGCTGTCCGCCACGCTTGAAGCGATGTTTGCGGATGAAAAGGTGAATAAACTGATTAAGGATCTGGACAAGCGGCGACGCGCGGCCACGAAGAAGAGGTAAAACAAAACCCGTCGAAAGACGGGTTTTTACTGTCCTGATGATGTGCCGGATACGACGTTTCGTGTCGCCATCCGGCACAGAAAGCGATCAGACCACCATCCCCAGCAGCAGACAGCCAATCAGGCCGCAGACTGAGATAATGGTTTCCAGCATCGACCAGGACTTAATGGTCTCGCCGATTGTCAGGTTGAAGTATTCTTTAAACAGCCAGAAGCCCGGATCGTTCACGTGAGAGAAAATCACGCTACCGGAGCCAACTGCAATCACCATTAGCTCTGGACTCACGCCGGTTGTGGCAATCAGAGGCGCGACAATCCCGCCAGCGGTAATTGCTGCAACGGTTGCAGAACCCAGCGCGATACGCAGAACGGCTGCGATAGACCACGCCATCAGGAGCGGGGAAATGTTGGTTTCATGCATCATTGACGCGATGTATTTGTCCACGCCGCTGTCAACCAGCACCTGTTTGAACGCACCGCCGCCGCCGATGATCAACAGCATCATGGCGATAATTTTGATCGAAGAAGTCAGGGTGTCGTTAATCTGATCCATCGAACGACCACGGTTCAGGCCGAAGGTGAACAGGGCGATCAGCACCGCAATCAGTGTCGCCATTACCGGGTCGCCAAAGAACTCTGCCACCGGCAGGAAGGCGTGGCCTTTCGGCAAGACCATTTCGGCAACGGCGCGCATCGCCATCAGCACAACCGGGACCAGCGAAGTCCAGACGCTGACGCCAAAGCTCGGCATCTCTTCTTCGCTAAAGGTTTTCGCGCTGTACAGACCCTCCGGGATCGGCTTATCGATGCCTTTCAGGCAGCGAGCAAATACCGGACCTGCCAGAATAACGGTCGGGATCGCCAGGATAGTACCGAACAGCAGCGTTTTACCCATATCGGCCTGGAAAATGGTGGCGATAGCGGTCGGGCCCGGGTGCGGCGGCAGAAAGCCGTGGGTGACGGACAGCGCAGCCGCCATGGGTACGCCGACGTACAGCAGCGGAATGTTGGCCGCAGCCGCAATCGTAAAGACCAGCGGCAGCATCAGCACAAAGCCCACTTCGTAGAACAGGGCGAAGCCAACGGTAAAGCCGGTTAATACCACGGCCCACTGGATGTGCTGTTTACCAAATTTGGCAATCAGGGTGGTGGCGATACGCTGTGCGCCGCCGCAGTCCGCCAGCATTTTGCCCAGCATGGCGCCAAAGCCCATGATCAGGGCGAGGCTTCCCAGGGTACCGCCGACGCCCGCTTTGATCGAGCCGATAACTTTATCCAGCGGCATTCCTTGCATCAATCCAACAGCAAGCGCCACCAGGACGAGAGCGATGAAGCCGTTCATTTTGAAGCGGATCATCAGGAGTAATAGCAAGATTACACCGATAGCAACGATGACTAATGGCATGATTTACCTGGCCTTTCATTTTGTTATGGGTAACGTCAGTGTTTAGACGACAATTTCCGGTTGTCCCAACTGGGAACAGAGACGTAACGGCACCGTGACTGATTTCCTTCGAACTATTTAGTTTAGTCGGATGTTATGTGTGTGTTGGGTGCCCATGCGAATGATACGGGTAACATGTTGTGATTGAAAATCACCCCGGTAGGCAAAATTTAAATTATGCGAGGCAGGTCAAATTATTGGGGTAGCAGAAGGGCATTTTATGACGGATGAACAGCCGTATGTGCAAGGCAGATACGCGTGAGCAGGCCCGGTAAGCGGTAGCCCACCGGGCAAAAGGGAGGCCGGACTTAGTAGTATGAGTGTTCGCCGCGCTGGTGTTCAGTCAGGTCGCGAACGCCTTTCAGTTCCGGGAATTCGTTCAGCAGCTGCTTTTCGATCCCTTCTTTCAGGGTGACGTCAACCATGGAGCACCCGTTACAGCCGCCGCCAAACTGCAGGATGGCGTAGCCTTCGTCGGTGATCTCCATCAGTGAAACGCGACCGCCGTGACCGGCAAGCTGCGGGTTAATCTGCGATTGCAGCATGTATTCAACGCGTTCCATCAGCGGCGCATCGTCAGCCACTTTACGCATTTTGGCATTCGGCGCTTTCAGGGTTAACTGAGAACCTAACTGGTCGGTGACGAAATCGATTTCCGCATCTTCCAGAAACGGTGCGCTCAGTTCATCAACATACGCAGTCAGCAGATCAAATTTCAGGGCGGTGTCGGTTGCTTCCACGGCGTCCGGCGGACAATAAGAAACGCCACATTCAGCGTTAGGCGTACCGGGATTGATCACAAATACGCGGATTTGTGTCCCTTCTTCCTGATTTGCCAGCAGTTTGGCAAAATGCGCTTGTGCAGCATCGGAAATACGGATCATAGTAATGGCCTAATAGTTGACTATTTTAGTTGGTTATAATACGCCCATCATCGAGGCTCTACAAGGTTCGACACAGGCACCATACCTGGACCGTCGCCGCGCCGTTGCGCAAAAGCAGCTTCGCGAGCTCCCCGACGGTACTGCCGGTAGTGACGACATCATCCACAACAACCATATGGAGTCCCTTTACCGGCAATTCAAGGCGAAAGGCGTTTTTCAGGTTGCGTTTACGCAGTCGGGCGCTGAGATGATGCTGGGGCGCGGTAGGACGTATGCGCGTGACGCAGCGATCGTCCCAGGGACAATTTAGCCAACGCGCCAGCGGTCGGCACAGCAGTTCGCTTTGATTAAATCCTCTGCGCCAGTGGCGACGCGACCAGAGCGGAACGCTAATCAGTCTGTCTGGGCGGATGAATCCGCTCTGACGACGTGCCTGTAACACTGACAGCAACAGCAAACGCGCCAGCGCGGGGGCGATCTCCCCGCGTCGGGAAAACTTAAGCTGGTGGATAAGCGTACTCAACGGCGGCGTATAGTCGTTTACCATAATCAGCCGCTGCCACGGCGGCGTTTTTTGCAGACAGCGGCCACAGGGCAGGGTTGGATGCGCGCAAGGCAGCCCACAGCGCGGACAAAGCAAGACGCGGTGGCCCGTCGCCCGCTGGCAGACGGAGCAAAGACCCCAACGGCTTAGCGCCAGCGGCATCCGACATAGCCAGCATAATCCCGGTACTGTTAGCATAGGTTCATCCTTGTAAGTGAAAAGAGAACAGTAACTGATGAATGACATTTGGTGGCAGACCCGCGGCGAGGGAAAGTGTCATCTTGTGCTGCTGCACGGATGGGGACTGAATGCGGAGGTGTGGCATTGCATTAGCGAGGAACTTAGCTCGCATTTCACGCTGCATCTGGTCGATCTCCCCGGTTTTGGGCGCAGTCAGGGGTTCGGCGCGATGTCGCTTGAGGAGATGGCGGTTCACGTACTGAAACAGGCGCCAGAGAACGCGATCTGGCTGGGCTGGAGTCTGGGAGGGCTGGTGGCAAGCCAGGTGGCGCTAACGCGTCCTGAACGTGTGCAGGCGCTGGTAACGGTGGCGTCCTCTCCCTGCTTTAGCGCCCGTGACGGCTGGCCGGGGATCAAGCCTGAAGTACTGGCGGGTTTCCAGCAGCAGCTAAGTGAGGACTTTCAGCGGACGGTTGAGCGTTTTCTGGCGCTGCAAACCATGGGCACGGCGTCGGCGCGCCAGGATGCCCGCGCGCTGAAGAAAACGGTGCTGGCGTTGCCCATGCCGCCGGTAGACGTGCTCAACGGCGGACTGGAGATCCTTAAAACGGTTGATCTGCGCGAACCGCTGAAAGCCGTGCAGGTGCCTTTCCTGCGCCTGTACGGTTACCTGGACGGTCTGGTGCCGCGTAAGATTGTGCCGGTGCTGGATGCGCTGTGGCCGCAGAGTGAATCGCAGATCTTTACGAAGGCGGCACATGCCCCGTTTATTTCTCATCCAGCGGCATTTTGTGAAGCGCTGATTGCGTTGAAACAGTCACTGTAATGCCTGTTGCCAGGCCCGGCACTCGCGCACTCGCCGGGCAGGGTATCAGTGGCTTAATCGCATTACTTCAGCGGCTGACAGGCCGGTGATCCTTGACACCGTACGCCGATCGATTCCATCCGCCAGCATGGTGCGCGCAATGCGTTGCGCTTCTTCGCGTTTACCTAACCGTAAGCCTTTTTTTATGCCCTTTTTCAATCCATTTTCAAGGCCTTTTTCCAGGCCGCGCTGATGGCCTTCCTGGCGTAATCTTTCGGCAATCGTCATCATCCTCTCCTTGTGCTGGGGTAAACGTTCGGTCACGGCGTGAATAAACTCATCAAAGCGATCGGTGTCGCCGGAACGCAAGAGATAATTAAATAGCGCTTTAAGCTGTTTGTCATTAGCGTGTCCTTTAACAAGCAGCGTCGCCAGCTTTTCCACCAGCCCAAGCAGGTCACGGGTGCGAATATGCTTTTGTATCAGCTCAAGCAACGCCATTCGTCGATGCTGCATGATCTCGTCATCCGGTATGACGGTGATATCCACAAGGGGAAATGCGGTGGCATAAAGCTCTCTTGCCAGTGAGGGGTTATCAAATTCATCAAGCCAGCAAAGGGAAAATGGGTAGGGACTTTCCGTGCCGTGATAAAACAGCATCGGCACCACCAGTGGCAATTTTTTATGCCCCGCGTCCAGGTGCTGCTGCATCGCCGCGATGGCGTAACGCATCAGCCGAAACGCCATGTGAGCATCCGGCGTGCTTTGATGCTCAATAACAATGTAGATATAGGCGTCTCCTTCGCGGGTTTTAAGCGACCACAAGATATCGGAATAATAAGCCCGCAGTTGTTCCTCGATAAAGCTGCCCGATTCCAGCTTCAGCGTTTTCAAATCGCAGAGGTGTCGCACCGCTGCGGGCAGATGGAGTTTAAGGAAGTCCCGCGCGGTAGGGGGATGGCGGAGAAAGGTTTTGAAAATCGCATCATGCGGCGTTGAGGTCATTATGGTGTTCCGTCACGTAAATAGTCAGAGGACGGAAGCGTAAACGTCGGAGCTGCTGGCCGCACCCGGTAAAAGTTCATCCTGCGAAAGAGGACGAAGGAATCATCACGCGTGGTGAAAGCGGTTCATTTTCGCGGAACGGAGCGCGCAAAAAACGACACGGGGCAGAAGGTATCGTTTTTAGCGCTGGGGGAAGGGTTTAGCGCAATGTCCACCATTCGCGCAGGCAGGCTTTGCCTTCCGGACAGCTTTTACAGCTTCCCGAAAGGCAGCCGTCGGGTTCTTCCTGAACCCGCGCGGCTTTTCCCATCGTTTCCAGTTGATTCAGCATCGCGTCGATCATTGGCTGTGGCGTATGCAGCGTCTGGCTGATTTGCGCCGCCTCCATGCGCCCGCGCAGCGCCAGTAAATCGCGAACCTGAATCAGTGAAGCCATCGTTCAGCCCTTAGTGACAGTCGCCGGTGGTGGTCGACGCGGCGCAGCAGGCGCTGGCGCTTTTACGCGTCGCCAGCAGATTAACATCCACCCGGCTCCGCGCCCGACGCAGCAGGCCAATCACCACGACGTTAAACAGAATCACCGCCAGAATGCACACCAGGCTATAGGTTGGATGTTCGCCGTAGCTGGCGACCTGATAGAACAGGGTCGACAGCGAGTATGCGATGTTCAGCCCCCACAGAATGGAGAAGCCCATCCAGCCGCGGCTGGACTCGCGAGCGATTGCGCCCATCACTGAGATGCACGGAACGTACAGCAGGACGAAAATCAGGTAGCTGTAAGCCGCCGCCGCGCTGCCAAATTTCGCATCCATGACGCCCATCGCGCCGGTCGCCATTTCGCCATCACCCTTGCTGGCTTCGATCGGGTTCGCCAGAACGCTCAGGCTGAGCGTATCTTTCAGGCTCTGCCAGGTTTCTTCCAGCGCGTCGAGCAGTTCGCCGCCAAGGCTGAACTCAGCCGGGTTAAACGCCTCTTCCTGAATGTTTTCCGCGGTGTAAAGGGTGTTGAGCGTACCGACCACCACTTCTTTCGCCATCGCACCGGTGAACAGACCTACTGTGGCCTGCCAGTTATCCTCGTGTACGCCGATCGGCTTGAAGACGGGCGTAATTACGCGGCTAACGGAAGCCAGGGCAGAGTCGTTGATGTTGTCGACGATTTTACCGTCCAGCGAGAAGCTGTTAAACGCGCTCAGGAAGATGCTGACGATGACGATCACTTTACCGGCGCGCAGTACAAAGCCTTTCAGACGCTGCCAGGTCTGGATCACCAGGCTCTTAATGTGGGGGATATGATAAACCGGCAGTTCCATCACAAACGGCGAGGCTTCGCCGCGCATAATGGTGTGTTTGAGCATCAGGCCGGTCAGCACTGCCATCACAATGCCCAGCACGTACAGGGAGAACACTGCCAGCGCGCCGTTTTGCCCGAAGAAGGCGGCCGCAAAGACGGCGAAAATCGCCAGGCGCGCGCCGCAGGACATAAACGGCGCCATCATGATGGTCATCAGGCGTTCACGCGGCGCGTCCAGCGTACGGGCGCCCATCACCGACGGGACGTTGCAACCAAAGCCGACGATCAGCGGAACAAACGATTTTCCTGGTAGCCCCAGCGCCTGCATCAGGCGGTCCATGACAAACGCGGCGCGCGCCATGTAACCGGAGTCTTCGAGGAAAGAAAGGAACAGGTACATCATGCCGATTTGCGGTACCAGCGGCAGAACAGTATTGATACCGCCGCCAATCCCCTGGGCGAGGAAAATGGTCAGCCAGTCCGGGAAGTGGAGGGTGTAGCCAATCCACTGGATGCCGTGAATAAAGACGGCGACAGAACCGGCGTCGAAGATGGGCGCCAACGCGCCGCCGATGTTAATGGCGAGCAGGAACATCAGGTACATCACAAACAGGAAGACTGGCAGCCCCAGGAAGCGGTTGAGGACGATTTTGTCCACCGCCGTGGTGAAGCGGCTGGGCTCCGCCGTCAGGGTGTTGCTCACCACGTCGCAGATGGCGGCGATGCACTGGTAGCGGGCGTCGGCGATGTGTAGCGCCGGATCGTCCATCTCTTCGCTCAGGCGAGCGAACGAGGCGTCCAGTTGCTGCGCGGCATCCCCGGCGTAAGCGCGGCTGTAAATGTCGCCCTCCAGCATCTGTAAACCGAGCCAGCGACGCTGGTGCGAAGGCATGGTCTGCGCCATCAGGTTTGCCAGATTATCCGCTTCACGTAGCAACGGCTGGGCATAATGTACCAATTCGACGTTTTCATTTTTGCTGTGGCGATCGATCGCCAGCTTCAGTGCTTCGATACCGCGTCCACGGGTGGACACCAGCGGAACTACCGGGCAGCCGAGACGCGCGGACAGCGCATCAATGTCGATCCGGATCTGCTGTTTTTCGGCGATATCCAGCATGTTAAGCGCGACAATGCAGGGGATCCCCAGCTCCAGCAATTGCAGCGTCAGGTACAGGTTGCGCTCGAGGTTGGAGGCGTCCACGACGTTGATTAACAGATCTGCGTCGCCGCTCAGAATGTAATGGCAGGCAATCTGCTCATCGAGAGAGGTTTGTGACGAAATGGTGGTCAGAGAATAAGTGCCGGGCAGGTCGACCAGCGTCACCTGGTGGTCAGTGGTAGAAAACAGGCCTTCTTTGCGTTCGACCGTCACGCCAGCCCAGTTGCCCACGCGCTGGCGCGCGCCGGTAAGCTGGTTAAATAATGTTGTCTTGCCGGAATTTGGATTACCAATTAAACCAATGGTTAATTTTTTCATTGTTATAGACTCACTGTATTAGCAGGAAACCGCTTCCACTTCTAATAACGCCAGGTCTTTTTTCCGTAATACCAGGCTGACGCGGCGGGTTTCGATATGCACCGGATCACCCAAGGGCGCGACGCGCACCACGTTAAATGAGGAACCCGGCAGCATGCCGAGGGAAAGCAGTTTCTGACGGTATGCAGGACTTATTTCACGGGCAAAGCCGGTAATTTTCCACGCAGTATCTGGAGTAAATTGCATAAGAGCCTACTTGTATCTTGCTTACTGGTTATTACCTCATGGGGCTGAGGAACGCGGCATGAGACCAGCTGATTAGCCAACGAAGGAAAGATTAAATAATCAACAATGCAATGATAATGAGAATGGTTTCTATCATCAATAGAATAAATGTGACGGAATGTTGGTTTGAATAATAATTTGCGTCAACTTTGACATGGCTCAACATTTATTGTCGGCAGGTGAAATGATTCGAGGAATTAATAAATTAACAGTATTAATGTTTAATTATCGTTTCATCTGTTAACGATGTGATAAATATTAGTGCGGGGGTAAAAGAAGAATTGAATGTTGCCGGATGGCGGGTTAACCGCCTTTCCGGCAGACAGCGCGACATTGTCCTCCAGGCCGGACAAGACGCATTCGCGTCGTTATCCGGCACAGGTTTCTGGGTTAGCGTTTTTTACCCATTGCCGCCGCCAGCGCATCCATCATCGCGCTATTGCCTGTCGGCTGCGCGTCGCGACCGCGCGGTCTGGCGGCTTTCGCGGCGGGACGTTCGTTCCCGTTCGTCCCCCCACGGCGCGCCTGAGTCTCTCCTGGCTGTTCATCGAGACGCATGGTCAGGGCTATGCGCTTACGTTGCAGATCCACCTCCAGCACTTTCACCTTCACGATGTCGCCTGCTTTCACTACAGTATGGGGATCTTCCACAAACTTGTTCGACAGGGAAGAGATGTGAACCAGGCCATCCTGATGGACGCCGATATCGACAAACGCGCCAAAGTTGGTGACGTTGGTGACGGCGCCTTCCAGAATCATCCCCGGCTGCAGGTCGTTCATGGTTTCGACGCCGTCGGCAAACTGCGCGGTTTTGAACTCCGGACGCGGGTCACGCCCCGGTTTTTCCAGCTCTTTGATGATGTCAGTCACGGTCGGCACGCCGAATTTGTCGTCGGTGAAGTCAACGGCTTTCAGGTTGCGCAGTTCGCTGCTGTTACCCATCAGATCTTTCAGTGCCTGCTGGGTTGCCGCCAGAATACGTTCTACCACCGGATACGCTTCCGGGTGGACGGTTGAGGCGTCAAGCGGGTTATCGCCGTGGTTGATGCGCAGGAAGCCCGCGCACTGCTCAAAGGCTTTTGGCCCCAGACGGCTTACCTTCAGCAACTGCTGACGATTCTGGAATTGTCCGTTTTCATCGCGCCAGGCGACGATATTTTGCGCCATCATACGGGTTAAGCCCGCTACGCGGGTCAGCAGGGGGACGGAGGCGGTGTTCAGGTCCACGCCGACGGCGTTTACGCAGTCTTCCACCACCGCGTCCAGCTTACGCGCCAGCTGTGTCTGGCTGACGTCATGTTGATACTGGCCGACGCCGATGGATTTCGGGTCGATCTTCACAAGCTCCGCCAGCGGGTCCTGCAGACGGCGGGCGATAGAGACCGCGCCGCGCAGGGAAACGTCAAGATCCGGAAATTCCTGCGCCGCCAGCTCAGAGGCGGAATAAACCGACGCGCCCGCTTCGCTGACAATCACTTTTTGCGCGGTGACTTTCGGGAACTGCTTCTGCACGTCGAGGAAGAAACGCTCGGTTTCACGCGAGGCCGTACCGTTACCAATCGCCACCAGTTCAACGTGATATTTTTCACACAGCGCGGCGACGACCATCGCGGCTTTAGCGGCCTGGCCGGTATGGGGATAAATGGTGTCAGTGGCGACCAGCTTACCGGTACCATCCACCACCGCCACTTTCACCCCGGTACGCAGACCCGGATCGAGGCCCATGGTTGCGCGCAGGCCCGCCGGCGCGGCCATCAGCAAGTCATGCAGATTACGGGCAAACACGTTGATCGCCTCGTCTTCCGCGCGTTCACGCACGGCGCCCATCAGTTCGGTTTCGAGGTGCATCAGGACTTTAATGCGCCATGTCCAGCTCACCACGCCCTTGCGCCAGTTGTCCGCTGGCGCGTTGTTCAGCCGCAGACCGAGGTGATCGAGAATGATCTGCTCACCGTGGCTCTGTTTTGGCGGCTCATCAAACTGTGGGTCAGGGTTCAGTGACAGTTGCAGGACGCCTTCGTTACGGCCGCGAAACATCGCCAGCGCGCGGTGAGACGGCACGCCGGAAATGGGTTCGTGATGATCGAAATAATCGCGGAATTTCGCGCCTTCCTCTTCCTTGCCGCTGACCACAGTGGCAACCAGATGCGCGTTTTTCCACAGATAATCGCGCACTTTTGCCAGCAGCGCCGCGTCTTCCGCGAACCGTTCCATCAGGATGTAGCGCGCGCCGTCAAGGGCGGCTTTGCTGTCGGCAACGCCTTTGTCGGCGTCGATAAATTTCGCCGCTTCCGTGTCAGGATCGTGCGATGGATCGTTCCACAGCAGATCCGCCAGCGGCTCAAGACCCGCTTCAATGGCGATCTGACCGCGGGTGCGGCGTTTGGGTTTGTAGGGGAGATACAGGTCTTCCAGCTCGGTCTTACTTAACGTGCCGTTGATGGCGTTAGCCAGCTCATCGGTCAGCTTGCCTTGCTCAGAAATGGACTTAAGAATGGCCTGGCGGCGCTCTTCCAGTTCACGCAGATAGCCCAGTCGGGTTTCCAGATTACGCAGTTGTGTATCATCCAGACCGCCGGTGATTTCCTTACGATAACGTGCGATAAACGGCACAGTGTTCCCTTCATCAAGCAGGCGAACGGCAGCTTCAACCTGTTCGGCGCGTGCCTGAATTTCACCCGCAATAATGCGGCAGAAAGAATTGTTCATCATGGATAGGCTTCATCTTTAGGATCAAAAATCAGGGGATAGTTATACGGACTGGCACGATAAAATGCCAGTCGCGGAGGGCGCTCTCGGATTATTTTACGTACTCGATGGCGTTGACGTACCAGCTGGCTTCTCCGCCGGGCGTATTGACCACAGCAAGGTCGCCGATCTCTTTTTTCAGCAACGCGCGCGCCATCGGCGAGTCAATCGAGATGTAATCCTTACGGCCGAAAATTTCATCGTAGCCGACAATACGAAAGCGGCGGATATCGCCGTCGTCATTTTCAATCTCCACCCACGCGCCGAAAAACACTTTGCCTTCCTGCTGCGGTGAATAGTCGACGATTTTTAAATTTTCCATGCATTTCGTAAGATAACGAACCCGACGGTCGATTTCACGCAGGCGCTTTTTATTATACTGGTAGTCGGCATTCTCGCTGCGGTCGCCAAGGCTCGCGGCCCAGGTCACCTTTTTCGTGACTTCCGGGCGCTCTTCACGCCAGAGATAATTCAGCTCTTGTTTCAGTTTCTCGTACCCTTCCCGGGTGATCAGGGGCGTTTTCATCTTATTGAATACCTTTAAGTCTGTGACGATGCGCACAAATCGTATTACGTCACCCTGCTAACAGAATAAATAATGTGCCACACGTTTCATTGTATACTTAAGCTGCTGTTAAATATGCTTTGTAACAATTTAGCCTGGAATTCATACCAGAATTCGCTGGTGACGAACGTAAGCTTTTTTAAGAATACATACCTTCAATTGTTGCGAACCTTTGGGAGTACAAACAATGCAAGAGAACTATAAAATTCTGGTGGTGGATGACGACATGCGTCTGCGTGCGCTGCTGGAGCGTTATCTTACCGAGCAGGGCTTCCAGGTTCGAAGCGTCGCGAACGCTGAGCAAATGGATCGTCTGCTGACCCGTGAATCTTTTCACCTTATGGTACTGGATCTCATGCTGCCGGGTGAAGATGGTCTGTCAATTTGCCGCCGCCTGCGCAGCCAGAGCAACCCGATGCCGATCATCATGGTGACGGCGAAAGGGGAAGAAGTTGACCGCATCGTCGGCCTGGAAATCGGCGCCGATGATTACATTCCGAAACCGTTTAACCCACGTGAACTGCTGGCGCGTATTCGCGCGGTGCTGCGTCGTCAGGCCAACGAGCTGCCGGGCGCGCCTTCCCAGGAAGAAGCGGTCATTGCCTTTGGTAAGTTCAAACTGAACCTCGGCACCCGCGAAATGTTCCGTGAAGATGAGCCGATGCCGCTCACCAGCGGAGAGTTCGCGGTGCTGAAAGCGCTGGTGAGCCACCCGCGTGAACCGCTTTCCCGCGATAAGCTGATGAACCTGGCGCGTGGTCGCGAGTATTCCGCGATGGAACGTTCCATTGACGTGCAGATTTCCCGTCTGCGCCGCATGGTGGAAGAGGATCCGGCGCATCCGCGCTACATTCAGACCGTGTGGGGTCTGGGCTACGTTTTCGTGCCGGACGGTTCTAAAGCATGAGGCGAATGCGCTTCTCGCCACGAAGTTCATTTGCCCGCACGCTGTTGCTCATCGTCACGTTGCTGTTTGTCAGCCTGGTGACGACCTATCTGGTGGTGCTGAACTTTGCGATTCTGCCGAGCCTCCAGCAGTTTAACAAGGTGCTGGCGTACGAAGTGCGTATGCTGATGACCGACAAGCTGCAACTGGAGGACGGTACGCAACTGGTGGTGCCCCCCGCTTTTCGACGGGAAATTTACCGTGAGCTGGGAATTTCTCTCTATTCCAACGAGGCCGCCGAAGAGGCAGGGCTGCGTTGGGCGCAACATTATGAGTTTTTAAGCCATCAGATGGCGCAGCAGTTGGGCGGCCCGACGGAAGTGCGCGTTGAGGTTAACAAGAGTTCGCCTGTCGTCTGGCTGAAAACCTGGCTGTCACCCAATATCTGGGTGCGCGTACCCTTAACGGAAATTCATCAGGGCGATTTCTCGCCGCTGTTTCGCTATACGCTGGCGATTATGCTGCTGGCGATAGGCGGGGCGTGGCTGTTTATCCGAATCCAGAACCGACCGTTAGTGGATCTTGAACATGCCGCATTACAGGTCGGTAAAGGGATTATTCCGCCGCCGCTGCGTGAGTACGGCGCGTCCGAAGTGCGCTCGGTAACTCGCGCCTTCAACCATATGGCGGCCGGGGTGAAGCAGCTTGCCGACGACCGTACGCTGCTCATGGCTGGCGTCAGCCACGATCTTCGCACCCCGCTGACGCGCATTCGTCTGGCCACGGAGATGATGGGGGAGCAGGATGGTTATCTTGCGGAGTCGATCAACAAAGATATCGAAGAGTGTAACGCGATCATTGAGCAGTTCATCGACTACCTGCGTACCGGCCAGGAGATGCCGATGGAAATGGCCGATCTCAATGCGGTGCTCGGCGAGGTTGTGGCGGCGGAGAGCGGCTACGAGCGTGAAATTGAAACCGCGCTACAGCCAGGCAGCATTCAACTGAAAATGCACCCGCTCTCTATCAAGCGCGCGCTCGCCAATATGGTGGTGAACGCCGCCCGCTACGGAAACGGTTGGATTAAGGTTAGCAGCGGTACGGAACAGCATCGGGCGTGGTTTCAGGTGGAAGACGACGGGCCGGGCATCAAGCCCGAACAGCGGAAATACCTGTTCCAGCCGTTTGTGCGCGGCGACAGCGCGCGCAGCACCAGCGGCACCGGACTCGGATTGGCGATCGTGCAACGCATTGTTGACAACCATAACGGTATGCTGGAAATCGGCACCAGCGAGCGCGGCGGCCTTTCTATCCGCGCCTGGCTGCCCGTTCCCGTGGCGCGTGTCCAGGGAACCACGAAAGAGGCATAAAAAGGGGAGGCATTTAGCCTCCCCTTTGTTGTGGTAACAGCCGGTAACGCTGTACCGTATGCCGTCATCCGGTCATGTCAGTTACAGCTTCGGACCTGCGCTGACCAACGCGGCGCCTGCAGGCGTATCGGTGTACTTCTCGAAGTTCTCAATGAACAGTTTCGCCAGCGCGGTGGCTTTTTCCTGCCACTGTTCCGGCGACGCGTAGGTATTACGCGGGTCGAGAATGCGCGTATCCACCCCCGGCAGTTCGGTCGGGATCGCCAGATCGAACATCGGCAGGCTGAAGGTTTCCGCATCGTCCAGCGAACCGTTCAGGATGGCGTCGATGATGGCGCGGGTATCCTTGATCGAGATACGTTTGCCGGTGCCGTTCCAGCCGGTGTTGACCAGGTACGCCTGCGCGCCTGCGGCCTGCATGCGTTTTACCAGCACTTCCGCATACTGGGTCGGATGCAGTGACAGGAACGCTGCGCCGAAGCAGGCAGAGAAGGTTGGCGTCGGTTCGGTTACGCCGCGTTCGGTACCGGCCAGTTTGGCGGTAAAGCCAGACAGGAAATGGTACTGCGTCTGGTTAGCCGTCAGGCGAGACACTGGCGGCAGCACGCCAAACGCGTCGGCGGTCAGGAAGATCACCTTCGTGGCATGACCCGCTTTAGAGATCGGCTTGACGATGTTCTCGATGTGATAGATAGGATAAGAAACGCGGGTGTTCTCTGTTTTCGAACCGTCATCAAAATCAATCGAACCGTCGGCACGAACGGTAACGTTCTCCAGCAGCGCATCGCGGCGGATCGCGTTGTAAATCTCGGGTTCAGCCTCTTTCGACAGCTTGATGGTTTTCGCGTAGCAGCCGCCTTCGAAGTTAAACACGCCGTCGTCGTCCCAGCCGTGCTCATCATCGCCAATCAGGCGACGTTTCGGGTCGGTGGAGAGGGTGGTTTTCCCGGTGCCGGACAGGCCGAAGAAGACTGCCACGTCACCTTTCTCACCGACGTTGGCTGAGCAGTGCATAGACGCGATGCCTTTCAGCGGCAGCAGGTAGTTCATCACCGAGAACATCCCTTTCTTCATTTCGCCGCCGTACCAGGTTCCGCCGATCAGTTGGATCCGCTCGGTCAGGTTGAACGCCACGAAGTTCTCGGAGTTCAGACCCTGCTCTTTCCACTGCGGGTTGGTGCATTTCGCACCGTTCATTACGATAAAGTCAGGCTCAAAGCCTTCCAGTTCTTCATCGCTCGGGCGGATAAACATGTTCTTCACGAAATGTGCCTGCCAGGCCACCTCGGTAATGAAGCGAACGGAAAGACGGGTGTCGGCGTTCGCGCCACAGAAAGCATCAACGATAAACAGGCGTTTACCGGAGAGCTGCTGCGTTACCAGCCCTTTCAGGTGCTGCCAGGTTTCCTGGGAAAGCGGTTTGTTGTCGTTCTTGCCTTTTCCTTTGTCGGACCACCAGAGCGTGTCACGCGTGGTGTCATCACGGACAATGTACTTATCCTTTGGTGAACGTCCGGTGAAAATACCGGTATCAACGGCAACGGCGCCGAGGTTCGTCAGAACGCCACGCTCGTAGCCTTCCAGAGAAGGGTCAAGCTCCTCCTGGTAGAGCGTTTCGTAGCTGGGGTTGTAAACGATATCCTGAACGTCGTTGATACCATAAGCCTTGAGATCTTGCGGGGTTAATCGTTTCACGCGCATATCACTGCTCCTTAGCCAATATGTATTACCTGGAATAGTAAGGTTTTTTGAGGGTCGTTAACCGCGACAAGGCTCATAGATTTACTTATCTGGACAAAATCACGATTGACTGAAAACGCTGTGACTCCTGTCACGAAGCGGCGGTTATTATGGCAGGAAAGGACTTTTTGTTGTGGAAAATGTTCCTAAAACGTTAAAACAGAGTGTTTTTGACGGAAATGTTGTGAGTGTAATCGCATTCACGTAAGAAATTTACGTAAGTCTTACATACGAAATATCGATTCATCACGAAATAAAAAATCAGGCATTTGTCGAAAGGACCGGATGGGGCGTCAGGCCGCCATCCGGTTTTTCAGAAAGGAGGATTAATGCACCTGCGGATCGGCAGGGGAGGCGTTGTTACGGATTTCCGCAATATCCATCGCGTTGAACAGATAATGGCTGCCGCAATAGTCGCAGTGCATGTCGATCTCGCCTTCTTCCGCCAGGATGCTATCCACTTCCGCGTCCGGCAGGGTTTTCAGCGCGCCCGCGCAGCGTTCACGCGAACAGGTGCATTTGAATTCCACGTCCTGCGGATCGTAGAGGGTCACCTCTTCTTCGTGGTACAAACGCCACAGTACATCGTTAGCCGGCAGGGTCAGCAGCTCTTCTGCCTTGATGGTTTCTGTCAGCGTCGCCAGATGATCGAAATCATCCGCCTGAGCGTTTTGCGCAGGCATCACCTGCAGCAGCATACCGCCTGCGGCGGCTTTACCGTCAACATCGCCAGTGCGAATAAACAGGCGGGTCGGTAACTGCTCGGAGCGCAGGAAGTAATCTTCCAGGCAGGCCGCCAGAGTGTCGCCTTCCAGCCCGACCACGCCCTGATAGCGCTCGCCTTCTTCCGGCGTAATCGTGATCACCAGATAGCCGTTCCCCACCAGCGTTTTCAGATCGGCGTTTTCCGGCACATCGCCCTGCACACGCGCGACGCCGCGCATCTGCTGGTTATTGTTGCCGTTGATCACCGCCAGGCTCAGCGGGCCGTCGCCCTGCAGTTGCACGGTGATATCACCGGCAAACTTCAGCGTCGCGGTCAGCAGGCTGGTGGCGACCAGCAGCTCAGCCAGCACCGTTTTTACCGGCTGCGGGTAGCTGTGGTTTTCCAGGATCTGTTGCAGGGTTTCCGATACGGTCACCAGCTCGCCGCGCACGGCAAAGTTTTCGAACAGATAGCGGTGTAATTGGTCATGTTGCGGCATAATCATCTCTCTTGCAGACGACAGTCACTCACTGTCGCCGTGTTTAAATCGTAACAGGTTGCGGCGCTCTTTTTTGTCCGGACGTCGGTCCGGATGCGGCATCGTCAGTGCGTTAAGTTTACGCGCCAGCGCCATTTTTTCGCGTTTCTCGACGCTTTCCGTTGTTTCTTCATACAGGGCGACGGCCTCACTGGCTGGCCGACGCTGCTCAGTGATCCCTTTGATCACCACCGTACGTTCGTCATTGCCCTGGCGTAACGTCAGGGTCGCGTTCAGTTCGACTATCTTGCCCGGCTTACTGCGCTGCCCGTTATAGTGAACTTTGCCGCCTTCAATCATTTCGCGAGCCAGCGCGCGGGTTTTGTAAAAACGCGCGGCCCATAGCCATTTGTCCAGTCTGACCTCAGTTGAGGGCTTCTCTTTCATGGCGTCTCCTTCACAACAGTGAGGGGATCAGCCGGCGGTAGTCATTCAATGACGGATGACGGAGATACTGTTTTTCCGCTACGCCAGAATCGGGGTTCGTCACGCCGAGGCAATAACGAATGCCAAACGTCGCCGCTGCGTCGAGAATCGGTTCGCTATCGTCGATAAACAGCGTTTTTTCGGCGTCCAGTCCCGTTTCTTCGGCAACAGCGCGCCATAACCGCTGATCCTCTTTGGGATAACCAAATGTGTGGGTGGAAAGTAATAAATCAAGGTGCGAGGCCAGGCCGGTATGCTCCAGCTTCACCGCCAGGTTATGTGGATGCGCGTTGGTCAGCAAAATACGACGCTTGCCGCAGGCTTTTAAAGCCTCTAAAAAAGGCACTGTATCGTCGCGCAGGACGGCGCGTGGCCCCATCGCCGTCGTCATCGCGCAGATATCCAGCCCCAGACGCTCGCTCCAGTAATCAAGACAGTACCAGTTTAGCGTATGCTGAACCGCATGGTACTCCTGACGGATATGGGCCTGCGCTTCCTGCGGCGAGATCCCTTGCTGTGCGCCGTAGGTTTCGGGCACCAGTTTTTGCCAAAAGAAGGTGTCAAATGCCAGATCGAGCAGTGTGCCGTCCATGTCTAACAGAACGGTATCGACGTCCTGCCAGGCAATATTCATATGCATGGGAACTCTCCAGAGTGAAACGCGTTGCGCGACAGGGTAGCACATCCCGTCGCGCAGACAGGATATCAGATGAGGCTATCCGGAGAGGCAATGAGCTTGGGATTCAGACAGCTTTCATAATACGCCTGAATTTCCATCATACGGGTGCGGTGACGCTGATAGCGACGGAAAGCCTGCACACCATTATAGACGGCGCTGACCAGCATCGTCAGCATCAGTAACGTGGTGCCGAGATAGCGCCATAATCCGGAGCGATCCGGAATACGGTGCAGGCCGATGTGTTGCGTGCCGTTGGCGTCAGTATAGATATTGGTGACGATCCCCTCGGCGCTAAACGGCGTTTTCATCAGCATTTGCGCCAGACGCTGGAAGGCGTTCCACTGCTCCTGCGGCGGGTAATCGTACAGCGAAACAGCAGGCCACGGCTGATCGACGAGATCGCTGCCTTCGTCACTGACGATCAGAAATCCGCCCGGCGCGGGGCTGTTCAGCGACTGGGCGGCGCGGGCAGTCTCGCGGGCGATAAAGGGCGCCGTTGAGGTGGCGACCAGATTATCAAGCGACTCCGCGCTGACCGGACGCAGCAGAACGTTTACGCCATCCAGCTTACCGGTGTTGGCCCGTTTAACCAGCGCGCTCCAGTCTTTGCTGTTCCCCAGATTTACCAGCGCGTTTTTCAAACGCACACATTCATCTTCTGCCGCGCACAAATCTGCGGTTTTCAACACGATATCGCCAAAGTCATCAATCAACACCATCCCTGATTTCTGAATCGCCGAACGTAACGCCGCGCTGACGCGGGATTCATCTTCCGGCTTAGGATGCAGTTGACGGTTAACCGCTTGCGACAGCGCCGTGGCCTTGTTGACCAGATCGGACTCCGGTAACGGCAGCGCAGCCGCGTCGTTCCAGATGATTTGCGAGCAGTCGAACGGCATAAACGGCGAATTCGTCTGGGCGCTCCAGGTGCCGTTGGCATGAATATTACACATTCCCGTACCGCGAATATTCAGCGTGTCGCCCACGCGCACGCCTGCGTCTGCAAGCTGCTTTACGCTGGTTGCCTCAACGGTTTGCGCGCCTTTCATCCAGGATAGCGTGAACTTGATCGGCATATCCAGCGGGATGCAGAACAGCAGCATGATCAGCACCAGTAAAGAGCCACCGGCGATAACGGTACTGCGCACCCAGTGCTGGAGCGGGAAGTTTTTTACTTCATCGTGCAGGGACAAAAAACGCCCCTGGCGCACGACGTGGCGATCAAGATAAATATCAATATCCGTTTGCTGGCCTAAGTCCTGCGTTATCCACGGCTGCCAGTGCGGTGGATAAACCAGGTCGATAATGCCGAGCGAAATATTGTTAATTTGCTCTTGGTTATTTTCGCCAAACAGTCCCCAGCGGCGGGGGGTACCGCGCAGACAGTGAATCTCCCGGAGCGCTGATTTCGACGGCGGGGCGTACAGTCCCCACAAGCCAGCGACCAGCAGCAAAACGGCACCGCCAACCATCCACGGCACAAAAACGTCTGGGGTGATCAGGCAGAAAAAGAACAGCAGGAAAGAGGCGACAATCAGTAGCGCTTCACGGAATCCCGCAGGGCGGCTCAGCGCGTACTCTTCGTGGGTTTCCTGACGAATATTCAGCAGCTCGATCTGCTCGCTTTCTTCGCCACGGATCGACGCTTGCGTTGAACTGGCTGGCTGTAGCGCATAGCCGCGCGCCTCCTGCATATACTCTTGCAGCGTATGGCCGTTCAGGGAGATCACCAGCGGCAAGGTATCGGTATGGATCAGCTCGACGTTATTTTCGTCATTAATGTATTGTTCCCAAAACGGCGGCAGATGGACCTCGACGGAATCGAGGTAATAGCGCCATTTATTGGGATCGTCGGTGGTAATGCCGTAACGGGTGATCGAGTGCGTCAGAATAATGACGTTTTGGCTTTCAGCATTCAGCGTAAGGGAGACCGGCGCCGCGCTGGCGCCTGTCGGGCCGGGAACCCGTTGGATTTGGCTCAGGCTTTCCAGATAGTTTTCCACGGCGCTGCGTTCGTCCGCCGTGAGCTTGCGGGTCGCCGCGTCAGAGAACGCATGGCTCCACGGCAGCTTACGCCGCCTGGCGCGCACAGTGACCCGCCACCAGACCAGCAACAGGCCGACCAGTAACGCCGCTAAAAAAATCAGAATGGTGCTCATGCTTTCCCCATCTTACTTAATCTGTCAGGCGTGGTCAGTCGCACCCTGTCACAATAAACGTGATTCTGTGGTTGGCTATCGGCAAGCATGGAGTTGAACTTGAGCATTTTTCAGCGCATCCCAGTGAATGCTGATGATAGCAAAACCAGCAAAAGCGGAATATCAGCAAATTCCTGGACGTATTTCAACCTATTGACTTTTAATTTGAAATAGGAATTATATTTTTATTAGGTTACAAAGATGTAAATAAACGGCAATTCACATTGCCGAAACCGTGTTGCGTATCGCACAATGACGGTAGATTCCACGGCAAAGATTCTCACGATGAGCAAATCATTACAAAAACCCACCATTCTGCATGTCGAAACAGTCGCGCAATCGCGGCTTTTTAGCGTGGAAAGTGTGGATCTCGAATTCAGTAACGGCGTGCGCCGCGTTTATGAGCGGATGCGTCCTACCAATCGTGAAGCGGTTATGATTGTGCCGATTGTTGACGATCATGTGATTCTGATTCGCGAATACGCAGTGGGAACCGAATCCTACGAGTTGGGTTTTTCCAAAGGGTTGATCGACCCGGGCGAGAGCGTGTTCGAGGCTGCAAACCGGGAGCTTAAAGAAGAAGTCGGTTTTGGCGCGAAGGATCTGACGTTTTTGAAAAAGCTCAGCATGGCTCCCTCCTATTTCTCCAGCAAAATGAACATCGTGGTGGCAGAAGGTCTGTATCCGGAGTCGTTGGAAGGGGATGAGCCGGAACCGCTGCCGCAGGTGCGCTGGCCGCTGGCGCATCTGATGGATCTGCTGGAAGATCCTGATTTTACCGAAGCGCGTAACGTGAGCGCGCTATTTCTGGTGCGTGAATGGCTGAAAGGACAGGGAAGGCTCTGATACGCGCTTTCCCGCAAAAATGGCTAACACGGTGTTCAGAACGGGTCATCGACAACAATAAAAAAGGCGCCGGAGCGCCTTTTTTGATCAGAACAGTTCGTGCGTTTCGCCATTGTCGATAATGGTGGTGCCCACCTCATGCACCGCCTGTTGCGTTGGCTGGGTGCCTTCAATGAAATATTCCGCCCGGCTGTTGCCGCCGTTAGCCAACTGCCCGGTGCTGCGATCGATATTCACCGTCACAATGCCCGGCGGCGGGGTTAGCGGCTCTTCAGGCACGCCTTCCAGTACCGCTTTCATGTAAGCATCCCACGCCGGTTGCGCGCTCTTTGCGCCGCCTTCGTAGCCGGAGATCTGATCTTTTATCGCGCCGGAAGCGGTGGTACGTCCGAGATCGCGACGGTGGTCATCGAACCCAATCCATACCGACGTCACCACGCCCGGGCCGTAGCCGGAGAACCATGCGTCTTTCGAACTGTTGGTGGTTCCGGTTTTCCCGCCGATATCGTGACGCTTAAGATCGCGGCCCGCGCGCCAGCCGGTCCCCATCCAGCCGGGTTCACCGAAGATATTGGTGTTCAGCGCGCTTTTGATCAGGAAAGCCAGCGGGGTGTTAATGACGTGCGGCGCATATTCCTGCGCGCCCGTCTGCGCCACCAGCGCCTGGTTTGCCTGCTCCAGTTTTGGCATTGGCACAGCGGCATTTTGCTGCTCGCCAGAGACCGCGACATCTTCCACGTTGCTGTTTTCCAGAACGTTCGATTTCTGCGTATCGCCGTAAATCACCGGGATATCACATTCCGGGCAGGCAATTTTGGGCTTCGCCTCAAAAATTACGCCGTTCTGGTCGGTTTCAATCTTGCTGATGAAATACGGATCGACCAGGAAGCCGCCATTCGCCATCACCGCATAGCCGCGCGCCACCTGTAACGGCGTAAAGGAGGCCGAACCCAGCGCCAGCGATTCGGTATGCACAATGTTCTGTGCCGGGAACCCGAAGCGCTGTAAGTATTCTGCCGCGTAATCCACGCCCATCGCACGCATCGCGCGCACCATTACCACGTTTTTCGACTGTCCCAGACCCTGACGCAGACGGATCGGACCGGCATACTGCGGCGGGGAATTTTTCGGACGCCAGTCGGAACCGGCGCCGGCATCCCAGCGAGAAATCGGCACATCGTTCAGCATGCTCGCCAGCGTCAGGCCTTTATCCATCGCTGCAGTATAGAGAAACGGCTTAATGTTGGAACCGACCTGACGCAGCGCCTGAGTCGCGCGGTTGAACTTGCTCTGGTTGAAGTCAAAACCGCCCACCAGCGCCAGTACCGCGCCATCTTTAGGATTGATCGACACCAGCGCCGAGTTCACGTCCGGCACCTGCGCCAGCCACCAGGCATCGCCCATCTTGCGTACCCAGATTTGCTGGCCCGTCTGGATAACGTCGGTGACTTTACGCGGCGTCGGCCCCTGCTGGGTATCCGAACGGTACGGGCGCGCCCAACGAATGCCTTCCATACGTAGCGCAACCGATGAGCCATCCGCCAGCGCCGCAGTGGCTTCCTGCGGATTCGCGCTGGTGACCACGGCGGGGAGCAGCGGGCCGTAGGTTGGCAGGGCTTTCAGCGTGTCGGTGATTTTCTTACTGTCCCACACCGTTTCGCCCACTTTCCACAGCACGCTCGCCGGACCGCGGTAGCCGTGGCGCATGTCATAGTCCAGCACGTTATTGCGTACCGCCTGCTGTGCGGCCTGCTGCACTTTGCGGGTGATCGTGGTGTAAATGCGATATCCGTCTTCATAGGCGTTTTCGCCGTAACGGGCATACATTTCCTGACGCACCATTTCGGACAGATACGGGGCGGAGAAGGCGATTTCCGGGGCGTGGTAATTGGCGTCGATCGGCTCATCACGCGCCTGGTCGTACTGCGCCTGGGTGATGTAACCTTCGCTCAGCATACGTGACAGCACTACGTTGCGGCGCGCTGTCGCGCGATCCATCGAATAGAGTGGGTTGAACGTTGAAGGCGCTTTCGGCAGACCGGCAATCACCGCCATTTCGCTTAAGGTGAGTTGATCAATCGACTTACCAAAGTAAACCTGCGCCGCCGCACCGACGCCGTAGGCGCGGTATCCCAGATAGATCTTGTTCAGATAAAGCTCAAGAATTTCGTCCTTGTTCAGCATTTGCTCAATGCGGATGGCGAGGAACACTTCCTTGATCTTACGTATCAGCGTGCGCTCCGGACTCAGGAAAAAGTTTCTCGCGAGCTGCTGAGTAATGGTACTCGCTCCCTGCGACGCATGGCCGGAAAACAGCGCGACGCTGGCCGCACGGAAGATCCCCACCGGGTCCACTCCGTGATGCTCATAGAAACGACTGTCTTCCGTCGCGATAAACGCTTTTACCATTTCCGGCGGGATCTGGTTCAGCGTGACCGGAATACGACGCTTCTCGCCATATTGGGCGATCAGCTCGCCGTCCGCGCTGTACACCTGCATCGGAATCTGCAGGCGTACATCTTTGAGCGTCGCGACGTCAGGCAATTGCGGCTCAATATAACGATACAGACCATAAATCGAGCCTGCTCCCAGCAGGATGCAACATACTGCAAGGATCAATAAATACTTTACGAACTTCACTGGAGATTTCCCATTTAGTTTCATTTGGGCAGTTTATAAACAACCGCGCGGTAGTATAAAGGCAAGCCTGACGCATTGATATACCCGTAAGAGCGACGGGTGATAAGGAGATCATCAGCGATGGCTTTTAAAATCTGGCAAATTGGTTTGCATATTCAACAACGTGAAGCGCTGGCGGTGGCCGTTGTGCGCGGCGCGTCGGGGTGGTCGCTTCAGCGCTGGTGGCGTATCCCATTGGCGCAATCCACCTTGCAGGAAGGGCACATGCACGACCCGGAACCGCTTGCCGCGGCGCTCCACGCCTGGAGCCGTGAACTGCCGCAGCGACATCAGGTTCATCTCTCGTTTCCCGCCAGCCGTACGCGGCAAAAGACATTTCCCCGACCGTCAATGTCCTTACGCGAACGAGAGCAAACAGCGTGGCTGACGGGCTCGCTGGCCCGCGAACTGGATATGGACCCGGACGCCCTGCGTTTTGACTACAGCGAAGATGCGCTGGCCCCCGCGTTTACGGTCACAGCCGCCCAGGACAAAGAAGTCTCCACCTTGTTAACGCTCGCGCAAACGCTCCGGATCCAGGTCGCGGCTATCACACCAGATGCTTGCGCGCTGCAACGGCTGCTGCCTTTTCTTCCTCCCACGCAATCCTGCGTGGCCTGGCGCGATGAGACGCAGTGGCTCTGGGCGACGCGGTACGCCTGGGGGCGCAAAACGGTGGCGGAGGTGGCGTCAGTCGATGGGCTTTCCGCGTCTCTTTCCCTTACGCCAGACGCCGTGGCGCTGTGTGCGAAAGCGCAGTTTGATCCGTGGCAGGCGATTTCAGTTCGCCAGCCTCCTGTCCCTGAAGAAGGCCACGCCTTCGCCGTCGCGCTTGGGCTTGCGCTGGGAGACGCGCGCGCATGACGTCATCTGTCAATTTTCTGCCCTGGCGACAGCGCCGACGCAGGGCCTGCCTGCGTTTCTGGGGCGTCATGTTTGGCGCATCCGCCGCGCTGGCACTCGCGGCGGGCATGATGGGGTATGCCACCCGAAACGTTAACGGGCGGGTAGATGCGCAGTTATTGCAGGCTGAAAACCAACGGACGGCGGCGCTGACTGCCATAAAACCGCATCTGCAGCGGCGTCAGATGCAGACGCAGCAGGCCATAGCGCAGGAGAAGCGGCGAAAGGCTACCCGGCGGTGGCAGTCTGCGCTACGCGCGCTGGCGCAGCATCTTCCTGAACAGGCCTGGCTGACAAAGATCGAGTACAGGCAAAGCACGCTGGCGCTGAGTGGTAAAACGCTGACCTATGCGGCATTAAGCGCGCTGGAGACAACGCTGCGGGGCTCCCGGACCTTTGTCATCAGCCACACTGGCGGGACGCGTCAGAACGAACAGGGACACTGGCTCTTTGAATATCGCCTGACAGAGAGAGATACGCATGACAGCGCTCTTTGATCTCTGGTGTGCGTTATCGCCACGGATACGGGCCGTTTGCTGGGCGTGCTGGACATTAGCCCTGAGCGCGCTGGCGGCGTATTGCCTGTTTCTTTCACCCGTGGAAAGCGGTGCATCGCTGGCGCAGCAGCGGGCGGCGAACGCTCAACGTTGGCAAAGCCTGCATCGCCTTGCAGAGTCGGCGGCGCATATCCCTGCGTTAACGACGGCAAATACCGCGCCATTCTCCCCGCTCGCTATTGCGTTGCCGGGATTGCGTCTGCGCCACTGGCAGCCATCGACGCAGGGCGGAGAACTGGCGCTGCGCGCAAAGTGGGAGGCGATTCCTTCGCTATTTGCGTATCTCGCAGAACGCGGAATCTCGGTCAACGGTTTTTCCCTGACGGCGGAGAAAAACGCACTGCTGCTGACGCTTACGCTGGAGTCGCTTCATGACTAACAGGCGCTGGCTTCTGGCGGTTATCTCGCTATTGCTCCTGACCGGGATGCGCGATCCCTTTCGCCAGCCAGAGGATCGCTGCCATTCCTCTACACTGGCGCAGTGGCGGTATCAGGGCGTGGTTGGAAAAGGGGAGCGACATATTGGACTGCTGCGCGACAGCGAACATCGATGGCGGCGGGTTGAGCTGAATACGGTGCTTGATACCGGCTGGACGGTCATTCAGCTCAACGAGCAGACGTTAACCGTTCAGACGGGAACAGAATGTGACCCGCCGCAATGGCGATGGCAAAGACAAGGAGACGTTGATGAGGCATTGGATACTGGCGGTACTGTTAGCCATATTGTATCCGGCACAGGCCGGAAAGGCACAGAGCGTCACTCTGGTGGTGGATGATGTGCCGGTAGCCCAGGTGTTACAGGCGCTTGCCGAGCAGGAGCGTAAAAATCTGGTGATCTCGCCGGACGTTAGCGGCGCGGTGTCGCTGCATCTGACGGACGTGCCCTGGCAGCAGGCGTTACAGACGGTGGTAAAAAGCGCGGGTTTAGTGTTGCGTCAGGACGGTTCGATTATGCATATCCATTCCGCCGACTGGCGGAGCGCAGAGGCGGCGCGTCGGGAAGCGGAAAACGCGAGGCGACAGGCCAGCCTGCCGCTGGAAAATCGCCCTATCCCGCTGCACTATGCCGACGCCGGTGAGTTGGCGAAAGCGGGGAGTGCGCTGCTGAGCCCCCGGGGCAGCATCACGGTGGATAAACGCACCAACCGGCTGCTGGTCAGAGACACCCGACCGGCGCTGGCATTGCTTGAACACTGGGCAGGACAGATGGATCTTCCGGTCGGGCAGGTCGAACTGGCGGCGCATATCGTGACCATAAACGAGAAAAGCCTGCGCGAACTGGGCGTCAAATGGACGCTGGCCGACGCTCAGCAGGCGGGCAGCGTAGGGCAGGTGACAGCCCTGGCGGGCGACCTGTCCGTTGCCGCGGCGACAGCGCGCGTGGGGTTTAATATCGGGCGAATAGATGGGCGCATGTTGGATTTGGAGCTTTCCGCACTGGAGCAAAAACAGCAACTTGATATCATCGCCAGCCCGCGCCTGTTGGCCTCGCATTTACAACCCGCCAGCATAAAGCAGGGAAGCGAGATCCCCTACCTGGTTTCCAGCGGCGAAAGCGGCGCCACGTCAGTCGAGTTCAAAGAAGCGGTGCTGGGAATGGAAGTGACGCCTACGGTGCTGGCAAAGGGGCGGATTCGCCTTAAACTGCATATCAGCCAGAACATGCCGGGGCAGGTGCTGCAACAGGCCGACGGCGAAGTGCTGGCTATCGACAAACAGGAGATCGAAACGCAGGTTGAGGTGAAAAGCGGCGAAACGCTGGCGCTGGGGGGCATTTTCTCGCGTAAGAATAAATCCGGTAAAGACAGCGTGCCGTTGCTAGGCGACATTCCCTGGCTTGGGCAGCTTTTTCGCCATGACGGGAAAGAAAATGAGCGCCGTGAACTGGTGGTCTTCATTACCCCCAGATTGGTCTCGACAGAATGATTTATGCATGAAACACCGGTGTTTTTGCACTTAACTCGTTTCAGGGGTTTGACGTGCGCAACTATTTAGCATACAAGGAGTACCGATTTGAGAGTCGGTACTTCTCATCGCCGTCCGGCAACGCTGACTCGGGTTGTCTACAATCTGGTTTGGTGATTTATTCAGTTGCCAAACCCGCTTGAGTATTGAGATAATTTTCAGTCTGACTCTCGCAATATCTTATGAGGTTTCAGTTCATGTCCTGCTGCGCTCAGTGTCGGCGAAGCGGGTTTATCATTAACGATCAGTCTTAGTAGTACCGAAAAAATGGCAGAGAAACGCAATATCTTTCTGGTTGGGCCTATGGGTGCCGGAAAAAGCACCATTGGGCGCCAGTTAGCTCAACAACTCAATATGGAATTTTACGATTCTGATCAAGAGATTGAGAAACGCACCGGAGCTGATGTGGGCTGGGTCTTCGACGTAGAAGGTGAAGACGGCTTCCGCGATCGTGAAGAGAAAGTCATTAACGAATTGACGGAAAAACAGGGTATTGTGCTGGCAACCGGCGGTGGCTCTGTTAAATCACGTGAAACCCGTAATCGTCTTTCCGCACGTGGCGTCGTGGTTTACCTCGAAACGACCATCGAAAAACAACTTGCGCGTACGCAGCGCGATAAAAAACGTCCGCTGTTGCAGGTGGAAGCGCCGCCTCGCGAAGTTCTGGAAGCGTTGGCCGACGAACGCAATCCACTGTATGAGGAGATTGCTGACGTCACTATTCGTACCGACGATCAGAGCGCGAAAGTCGTTGCAAATCAGATCATTCATATGCTGGAAAACAACTGATTCCGGCTTGAGCCTGGCCCATTAGGCTCTTAATACACACTCGGTAAGCGGGTATTAGCTATTAAGGTGGATGTCGCGTCATGGAGAGGATCACCGTCACTCTCGGGGAACGTAGTTACCCTATCACCATCGCGGCTGGTTTGTTTGACGAACCGGCTTCTTTCTTACCGCTGAAATCGGGCGATCAGGTTATGTTGGTCACCAACGAAACCCTGGCTCCCCTCTATCTTGATAAGATTCGCAGCGTACTTGAACATGCGGGTGTCAACGTTGATAGCGTCATCCTGCCTGACGGCGAGCAGTATAAAAGCCTGACGGTGCTGGATTCCGTGTTTACCGCCTTGCTGCAAAAACCGCACGGTCGTGATACGACACTGGTCGCCCTTGGCGGCGGCGTGATTGGCGATCTGACCGGTTTCGCCGCCGCCAGCTATCAGCGCGGCGTGCGCTTCATTCAGGTTCCAACGACGCTTCTGTCGCAGGTTGACTCCTCCGTTGGCGGTAAAACCGCCGTCAACCACCCTCTCGGCAAGAATATGATCGGCGCGTTTTATCAGCCCGCCTCCGTGGTCGTGGATCTCGACTGCCTGAAAACGCTGCCCGCGCGCGAGCTGGCGTCTGGCCTTGCGGAAGTGATCAAATACGGCATCATCCTTGATGGTGAATTTTTCCGCTGGCTGGAAGAAAACCTGGATGCGTTGCTGCGTCTCGACGGCCCGGCGATGGCGTACTGTATTCGTCGTTGTTGTGAGCTGAAAGCCGAAGTTGTCGCAGCAGACGAGCGCGAAACCGGCTTACGTGCTTTACTCAATCTGGGACACACCTACGGCCATGCTATTGAAGCTGAAATGGGTTATGGCAATTGGTTACACGGTGAAGCGGTCGCAGCAGGTATGGTAATGGCGGCGCGCACTTCGGAACGGCTCGGACAGTTTACGCCAGCAGAGACGCAGCGCATTATCACCTTACTTGAGCGCGCCGGATTGCCGGTTCACGGTCCGCGAGACATGTCCGCGCAGGCTTACCTGCCGCACATGCTGCGTGATAAAAAAGTGTTAGCGGGAGAAATACGCTTAGTGCTTCCGCTGGCGATAGGGAAAAGTGAAGTCCGCGGCGGAGTGTCGCATGAGGTGGTTCTTAACGCTATCGCTGATTGCAAGCAGGCGTAACAACAAGAAAGGTCGGACTGATACGGCACACGTATCGGCCATTTAAATTCAGGTTTGGTGCAACGTAGTAAGCATTAACCTTTGAGTGGGGTGTTAAATGGATGAATTCAAACCAGAAGACGAGCTGAAACCCGATCCCAGCGATCGTCGCCCTGGTCGTTCTCGTCAATCTTCTGAACGCGGTGAGCCGCAGATCAACTTTGATGATGTTGATCTGGACGCGGACGATCGTCGTCCCACTCGCGGACGCAAAGAGCGTCTTGATGAGCCGGAACCAGAAGAATACGAATCCGATGACGAAAGTGTGGATGAAGAACGCGTTGAGCGTCGTCCACGTAAGCGTAAAAAAGTGGCCAGTAAACCCGCTTCCCGTCAGTACATGATGATGGGCGTAGGGGTGCTGGTGCTGTTGCTGCTGATCATTGGAATTGGCTCCGCGCTGAAAGCGCCATCCACGCCTTCTTCCAACGCACAAACGGCCTCAGGCGAAAAGAGCATCGATCTTTCCGGCAATGCCGCAGACCAGGCTAACGGGGCGCAGCCTGCGCCAGGCGCTACATCCGCCGAGCAGACCGCAGGGAATTCCCCGCAGGACGTCTCTTTGCCGCCGATCTCCTCAACGCCAACGCAGGGTCAGGCGCCAGCCACGGCAGAAGGCCAGCAGCGTGTTGAAGTTCAGGGTGACCTGAATAATGCGCTGACCCAGCCGCAGGGTCAGGAACAGATGAACAATGTGGTGGTGAACTCGACGCTGCCGACTGAACCCGCTACCGTGGCGCCGGTTCGTAACGGCAACGCGCCGCGTCAGACGGCAACCGCGCCGACAGCGGAACGTCCGACGCCGTCCCGTCCGGAGCGGAAGCAGGCGGTGATTGAGCCGAAGAAACCGCAGGCAACCGCGAAAGCGACACCAGCAGAACCAAAGCCGGTGACCCAGCCGAAGCGTACCGAACCGACAGCAACGTCTAAACCCGCAACGTCCGCGCCAGCCGCGACGACAGCGCCTAAGGCCACGGCGAGCGCCACGCCTGTGCAGAAAGCCGCCCCGGCTCAGACCACGCCAGCGGCAACGACAGGGAGCGCCGGTGGAACGAAAAGCACCGGTAACGTCGGTTCTCTCAAGTCAGCGCCGTCCGGTCATTACACGCTGCAGTTGAGCAGTTCTTCTAACTACGACAACCTGAACGGTTGGGCGAAGAAAGAGAATCTGAAAAACTATGTGGTATATCAGACGACGCGTAATGGTCAGCCGTGGTATGTTCTTGTAACGGGCGTCTATGCCTCGAAGGACGAGGCAAAACGCGCAGTGTCTACGCTGCCAGCCGATGTGCAGGCAAAAAATCCGTGGGCTAAACCGTTGCATCAGGTTCAAGCCGATCTCAAGTAATGTTAAGCGCAGGATGCTGTCGGAGCTTTCTCCACAGCCGGAGAAGGTGTAATTAGTTAGTCAGCATGAAAAAAAATCGCGCTTTTCTGAAGTGGGCAGGGGGAAAGTACCCCCTGCTGGATGATATTAAAAGGCATTTACCAAAAGGCGAATGTCTGGTCGAACCCTTCGTTGGGGCCGGGTCGGTGTTTCTCAACACCGACTTTTCGCGTTATATCCTTTCCGATATTAACAGTGACCTTATCAGCCTCTACAACATTGTGAAAACACGTACCGACGAGTACGTGCAGGCTTCCCGCGAGCTGTTTACGCCCGAAACAAATCTCGCTGAGGTTTACTACCAACTGCGCGAGGAGTTCAATTCCAGTGAAGATCCCTTCCGTCGCGCGGTGCTGTTTCTGTATCTGAACCGCTATGGCTACAATGGCCTGTGTCGTTACAATCTGCGCGGTGAATTTAACGTCCCTTTTGGCCGTTATAAAAAACCTTACTTCCCGGAAGCTGAGCTGTATCACTTTGCCCAAAAAGCGCAGAATGCAGAGTTTCATTGCCTCTCTTATGAAGAGTGCATGAATCGCGCGGATAGCAATTCGGTTGTCTATTGCGATCCGCCTTATGCGCCGCTGTCGGCGACGGCGAATTTTACCGCTTACCACACCAATAGCTTCAGTCCCAAAGAGCAGGCGCACCTGGCTCAGATGGCGGAAAAGCTGGTCAGTAAGCGGATCCCGGTGCTAATTTCGAACCACGACACGCCCGATACGCGTGAGTGGTATAAAGCGGCAAAACATTTTCAGGTCAAAGTGCGACGCAGTATAAGCAGCAACGGCGGCACACGTAAAAAGGTGGACGAACTGCTGGCTCTGTACAAACCAGGAGTCGTTTCACCCGCGAAAAAATAATTCTCAAGGAGAAGCGGATGAAACAGTATTTGATTGCCCCCTCAATTCTGTCGGCTGATTTTGCCCGCCTGGGTGAGGACACCGCACAAGCACTGGCTGCCGGTGCGGATGTCGTGCATTTCGATGTGATGGACAACCACTACGTCCCCAACCTGACTATCGGCCCGATGGTGCTGAAGTCTCTGCGCAAATACGGCATTACCGCACCCATTGACGTGCATCTGATGGTGAAGCCGGTTGATCGCATTGTCCCGGACTTTGCCGCCGCAGGCGCCAGCATTATTACTTTTCATCCGGAAGCCTCTGAACACGTTGACCGCACGCTGCAACTGATTAAAGAACATGGCTGTAAGGCGGGTCTGGTCTTCAACCCGGCAACGCCGCTGAGTTATCTCGATTACGTGATGGATAAGCTGGATGTGATCCTGCTGATGTCCGTAAACCCGGGTTTTGGCGGCCAGTCGTTTATTCCGCAAACGCTGGACAAGCTGCGTGAAGTGCGTCGCCGTATCGATGAGTCCGGCTACGACATTCGTCTCGAAGTTGACGGTGGTGTGAAGGTAAACAACATCGGTGAAATCGCGGCGGCGGGAGCAGATATGTTCGTTGCAGGCTCCGCTATTTTCGATCAGCCTGACTACAAAAAAGTCATTGATGAAATGCGCCGTGAACTGGCAAAGGTAAGTCATGGATAAATTGCAGGATATTCGGGGCGTCGCCTTCGACCTCGACGGCACGCTGGTCGACAGCGCGCCGGGATTAACCGCCGCGGTGGATATGGCGCTGTACGCGCTGGAACTGCCGACGGCAGGCGAAGAACGCGTGATCGCCTGGATAGGTAACGGCGCGGACGTATTAATGGCGCGTGCGCTTGCCTGGGCCCGTCAGGAGCGCGCCACGTTACGTCAGTCCCAGGGCAAACCCCCCGTCGATGATGATATCCCCGCCGAAGAACAGGTCCGCATTCTGCGCAAGCTGTTCGACAGATACTATGGCGATGTGGCTGAAGAAGGGACGTTTTTATTCCCTGATGTCGCCGACACGCTGGGCGCGCTGCACGCGAAAGGGCTGCCGTTAGGTCTGGTGACCAACAAACCGACGCCGTTTGTCGCGCCGCTGCTGGACGCGCTGGATATCAGCAAATATTTCAGCGTGGTTATCGGCGGTGACGACGTGAAAAACAAAAAACCGCATCCGGATCCGCTGCTGATGGTGGCAAGTAAGCTCGGTATTTCGCCTGAGCAATTGCTCTTTGTCGGGGATTCGCGTAATGATATTCAGGCTGCAAAAGCGGCAGGTTGCCCGTCAGTAGGACTCACCTACGGCTATAACTACGGCGAGCCGATCTCTCTGAGCCAGCCTGACCTCATGTACGACCGCATAAATGAACTTCTGCCCGCTCTCGGGCTTCCGCATAGCGAAAATCAGGAATCGAAAAATGACTAAGCCCATCGTTTTTAGTGGCGCACAGCCCTCAGGTGAATTGACCATTGGCAACTACATGGGTGCGCTGCGTCAGTGGGTGAACATGCAGGATGACTACCACTGTATCTACTGCATCGTTGACCAGCATGCCATCACCGTGCGTCAGGATGCACAGCAACTGCGCAAAGCGACGCTGGACACCCTGGCGCTGTACCTTGCGTGCGGTATCGATCCTGAGAAAAGCACCATCTTTGTTCAGTCTCACGTGCCGGAGCACGCGCAGCTGGCCTGGGCGCTGAACTGCTACACCTATTTCGGTGAATTGAGCCGCATGACCCAGTTTAAAGACAAGTCTGCGCGCTACGCCGAAAACATCAACGCCGGTCTGTTTGATTATCCAGTGCTGATGGCAGCCGATATTTTGCTGTATCAGACTAACCAGGTTCCGGTCGGCGAAGACCAGAAACAGCACCTCGAACTGAGCCGCGATATTGCGCAGCGTTTCAACGCGCTGTATGGCGAGATCTTCAAAGTGCCTGAGCCGTTTATTCCGAAGTCAGGCGCGCGCGTGATGTCGCTGCTGGAGCCGACCAGGAAGATGTCCAAGTCAGACGACAACCGCAACAACGTGATTGGTCTGCTGGAAGATCCGAAATCGGTGGTTAAGAAAATCAAACGCGCGGTGACCGACTCCGACGAGCCGCCGGTCGTGCGTTACGATACTCAGAATAAAGCGGGCGTATCTAACCTGCTGGACATCCTTTCAGCCGTCACCGGTCAGAGCATCCCTGAACTGGAAAAACACTTTGAAGGCAAGATGTATGGCCATCTGAAAGGCGAAGTGGCGGAAGCCGTTTCCGGCATGCTGACCGAGCTTCAGGAACGTTATCACCGTTTCCGCAACGACGAAGCGTTCCTGCAGAAAGTGATGAAAGAAGGGGCTGAAAAAGCCAGCGCGAGGGCTTCTGAAACGCTAAAAGCGGTGTACGAAGCGATTGGGTTTGTCGCCAAACCGTAATAACACGCGAAAAACGAAAAAACCGGGAAGCCCCGGTTTTTTTGTATCTGCGCAATTTTTCAGAGTCTATTACTCTGCGATTGGACCACAGCCGCCAATAATTTTGGAAATAGAAATGGCTGGGTGCAGCAGGTAGTCATAAGAGCAGGTTTTATTGCGGTTTTCAACGTGACCCGTACATGCCGTCAGGGTAGCCAGCGCTGCGCCCACCAGTGCCATTTTAATAAACTTGTTCATTTACATTTCCTATGTAAAAAATATAATTTTTAACTAATGATAGAGGTGGTGAATATATTTTCCCCACCCGGATTCGACGATAGCGTAATCTATTTTTTGCGTCAGTAAGGGAATGGAGAAATAAACCGGGGCAAGATGCTTATATCTTTAAATTCATGCGGTTATAAGAAGGTATGATTCCGGACGTTTATTCCTGACGGCAATAAAAAAGGCCAGACAGTGCTGGCCTTTGTGTTCAGACAGTATTAATGGTTGGAGAACCAATTTAGCTTTTCGCGTAATCCGACGACGCGACCCACGATAATTAATGCAGGACTTTCTACCTGCGTCGCCAGCTCGCCTAATTGTGCGAGTTCGCCTTTCACCACACGCTGTTTTACTGCGGTGCCGTTTTCTACCAGTGCGACGGGCATATCCGCCTGCATACCGAATTCGATCAATTTCTGTTGAATAGTAGCGGCTTGATTCAGGCCCATGTAAAACACCAGCGTCTGTTTTTCTGCCGCCAGGTTTTCCCAGTCCAGCTCGCCGCCGGTCTTCAGGTGGCCGGTGACCAGACGGACGCTCTGCGCGTAATCGCGATGGGTCAGCGGGATCCCGGAGTATGCAGAGCACCCGGAGGCGGCGGTAATTCCCGGCACCACCGAGAACGGAATGCCCGCATGGCAGAGGGTTTCCAGCTCTTCGCCACCGCGACCAAAGATAAACGGATCGCCGCCTTTCAGACGCACCACGCGTTTGCCTTTTTGCGCTTCGCGCAGCAGGATCTGATTAATTTCCTCCTGCGGTACGCAGTGGTAGCCCGCGCGTTTGCCGACGAATACGCGATCCGCGTCGCGACGCACAAGGTTCATGATGTCGTCTGACACCAGACGGTCGTACACCACCACGTCGGCCTGCTGGATCTGTTGCAGTCCTTTCAGGGTCAGAAGGCCGGCATCGCCCGGTCCTGCTCCCACCAGCACCACTTCGCCGCGATGATCCAACGGCTCGTTAAGTAACTGCTCGGTGACGTCCGCCACTGCTTTTTCGTCGGTGTTAGCCAGCGACTGCGCCAGACGATCGTTAACGAAGAATTTTTCCCAGAAGCGACGGCGTTCGCCCATGGTGGCGAACTGCTGCTTCACGCGTGAGCGCAGTGTTCCGGCGTAATGTGCGACCTGGCCGAGATGCTGAGGCAGCAGGGATTCCAGCTTTTCGCGCAGCAGGCGGGCAAGCACCGGTGAGGTGCCGCCCGAGGAGACCGCCACCATCAGCGGCGAACGGTCGATAATTGACGGCATGATGAAGCTGGCGGCTTTCGGCGCGTCCACCACGTTACAGAAGATTCGGCGCAATTCTGCCGCATCGCTGACGCGCTGGTTAACCGCATCATCATCCGTGGCGGCAATCACCAGCCAGCAGGGGTCAAGAAGGGTTTCATCAAAGGGCCCTTCGACCAGGGTTAACATGCCCTCATTTGCCCATACGGTGAACTGCGGATCAAACGCCAGCGCATTCACCGTTAAACGCGCGCCCGCGTCCAGCAACAGCCGCGCTTTGCGTTCTGCGACATCACCACCGCCGACAAGCAAGCAGTCGCGGTCACGGAGTTGACAAAATATAGGCAAATGGTCCACGACATTACCCCTTAATCACTGATCAGATTCTCAGTTTGGTTAATTTTCGCCGGAACGGGACGCTCCGATTTTGGCGTAGCATACCAATAACCTAATCCCATGAATACGACACCGGACAAAGTATTGCCAAGAGTTACCCACAGCAGATTATGACCTATTCCTGCCAGGGTATAGGCTTCGCTATGGTGACCGAACCAGGAGAGGGCAAATAGCGTCATGTTCGCCACGGAGTGCTCGTAGCCGGAGGCGATAAACGCCAGCAGGCACCACCAGATCGCCATAAATTTGGCGGCGCCTTCGGTGCGAATCGCCATCCAGATCGCCAGACATACCAGCCAGTTGCATAGCGCGCCTTTAAAGAACAAAACCGTGGCTGGCGCGGTGGTTTTCGCCAGCGCCACGGAGTGCACAATGCTGGTATCAACCGGCAGCAGGCTGCCGCCGCCCCAACTGTACATCAGTGCGACAAACACGGAGCCGACCAGATTGCCGAGCCAGGTTTGCGGCAGAATCGCCCACATCTGACCGTGGGTGATGGTGCCCGCCTTGACGCCGAGCGTCAGGAACAGAGTATGCCCGGTAAAAAGTTCAGAACCGGCGATGATCACCAGCGTTAAGGCGATGCCAAAGGTAGCGCCCATCACCAGTGGTCGTACAGAAGGATCAAGAAGGTTGCCCAGCGTGAAGATCAAGATGATGCCGAGGCCAACGTAGGCTCCCGCCATTGCAGAGCTTACCCAGAATCCCAGCGGGTTTTTTGCCGACAGGCGTGCGATACGCGCAGCGTTAGCCGCGCATTTATTGATAGTGTCAGTATACATAGTATTGATTATCCCTTTTCACTTCAGCCTCTGCGCAGCCGCACAAATGACGTTGTGAACACAATTAACAATGAAAAAAACGTCAAAAAAGGGAGGCGTTGCGCCTCCCGAAAAAATTAACCGCGTAACTGCACAATGCCGTCTTTCACTCGCGCGTCGTAATGCGCGACGGAATGACTTTCGTCTTCCATGCACAACCCGTCGCTCAGGCGGAAGCGTTGTTTCTTCAGCGGGCTGGCGACCCACAGTTCGCCCTGATGCTCTGCTATCAGTCCGCGAGAAAGTACGCTGGACTCAAAGAACGGGTCGATGTTGCTAATCGCGAACACCTGATCGCTGTGATACGGGCGGAATATGGCGACCTGTTCCTCGCCTAACAGCGCGCAGACGCCGGTTTCCGGCAGGATGTCATCAATGTGGCAAATGTCTTTCCACTGGCTCATGCGTTTTCCTCCACCAGAGTGACCGGGATGCGTTCATACGGCGTGGCCGGACGATGCTGTTCACGTTCAGGCACGACCTGGACGTTCGGATCGCGTTTATCGCTGTTGATGAAGTGCTTAAAGCGAACCTGCGCAGAGGGTGTATTGACGGTTTCAGTCCACTCACACACTACGGCTTCGCGCAGACGCGCCATCTCTTCTTCGAGATGGGCGTTCAGGCCCAGCTTGTCGTCAATAATGACGGACTTCAGATACTCGATGCCGCCTTCCAGGTTATCCAGCCACGGCGCGGTACGGGTCAGTTTGTCCGCTGTGCGGATGTAGAACATCATGAAGCGGTCGAGATATTTGAGCAGCGTTTCACGGTCAATATCCGCCGCCAGCAAATCCGCATGGCGCGGTTTCATCCCGCCGTTACCGCAGACGTACAGGTTCCAGCCTTTTTCTGTGGCGATAATGCCCACGTCTTTCCCCTGGGCTTCGGCGCATTCACGAGTACAACCGGAGACGCCGAACTTCATTTTGTGCGGGGTGCGAATACCTTTGTAGCGGTTTTCCAGCTCAACGCCGAAGCCCACGCTGTCACCGACGCCGTAGCGGCACCAGGTGCTGCCGACGCAGGTTTTCGCCATACGTAGCGCTTTGGCATAGGCATGACCGGTTTCGAAACCGGCTTCGATCAACTGACGCCAGATTTCCGGGAGATCGTCTTTCTGCGCGCCGAACAGGCCGATACGCTGAGAACCGGTGATTTTGGTGTAAAGGTTAAATTCTCGGGCGATACGGCCCACCGCCACCAGTCCTTCCGGAGTGATTTCGCCACCAGCAGAACGGGGAATAACGGAATAAGTGCCATCTTTCTGGATGTTCGCCAGGAAGTTGTCGTTAGTATCCTGCAGCGGGGTGTGCTGCGGCTTCAGAATGTATTCGTTCCAGCAGGAGGCCAGCAGGGAACCGACGGTGGGCTTACACACTTCACAGCCGTAACCTTTCCCATGTTTTGCCAGCAGCTCTTCGAACGTTTTGATGCCTTCGACGCGAATCAGGTGGAACAGCTCCTGGCGTGAATAGGCAAAGTGCTCGCACAGGTTATTGTTCACTTCAATGCCCTGTTTCGCCAGTTCGGCGTTCAGCACCTGGGTGACCAGCGGGATACAGCCGCCGCAGCCTGTACCGGCTTTGGTTTCGGCTTTCAGCGCGGCGACGGTGTGACAACCTTTGTTGATGGCGGCGACCAACATGCCTTTAGTGACGTCGAAGCAAGAGCAAATTTGCGCGCTGTCCGGCAGCTTGTCCACACCAATCGAGGGCTTACCGCTACCCGCGTGGGCAGGCAGGATCAGGGAGTCCGGGTTTTCCGGCAGTTCGATAGCATTCAGCACCAGTTGCAGCAGGTTGCCGTAGTCGCTGGTGTCGCCCACCAGCACCGCTCCGAGCAGGGTTTTGTTATCTTCGCTGACAATAAGGCGCTTATAGACCTCTTTGCTTTCGTCGAGGTAAACATAGCTACGCGCGCCCGGCGTTCGGCCATGCGCGTCGCCAATGCCGCCCACGTCAACGCCCAGCAGCTTCAGCTTAGCGCTCAGATCCGCGCCTTCAAAAACGTTTTCGTTGCCAAGGATATGATCAACGGCGACCTGCGCCATTTTGTAGCCTGGCGCCACCAGGCCGTAAACGCGATTGTTCCAGCTTGCGCATTCGCCGATGGCGTAAATGTCCGGGTCAGAAGTTTGACAGGCGTCGTTAATCACGATCCCACCGCGCGTAGCGACCTCCAGACCGCACTGAGTGGCCAGCTTATCGCGCGGACGAATACCGGTGGAGAACACGATAAAATCGACTTCCAGTTCGCTACCATCGGCAAAACGCATGGTCTTACGCGCCTCGGTCCCTGTCTGGACGATCTCTTTGGTATTTTTGCTGGTGTGGACGCGCACGCCCATGCTTTCGATTTTGCGGCGTAGCTGTTCGCCGCCCATCTGATCCAGCTGTTCCGCCATCAGCATTGGCGCGAATTCGATGACGTGGGTTTCCACGCCGAGGTTTTTCAGCGCGCCGGCCGCTTCCAGGCCTAACAGTCCACCGCCGACTACCGCGCCACGTTTGCTGCGACGGGCGCAGGACTCAATGGCATTGAGATCTTCAATGGTGCGATAGACAAAGCAGTCCTGCGTTTCGGAGCCTTTAATCGGCGGGATCCACGGATAGGAGCCGGTGGCCATGATCAGCTTGTCATAGTAAACCGTGCGGCCCGCGCTGGAGTGGATCACCTTTTCCTGACGGTTGATGGTGATAGCGCGTTCGCCGACCAGCACTTTCACGCCATGCTTCTCGTATAAGCCTTCACGCACCAGAGAGAGTTCTTCGGCAGTGTGATGGGAGAAGTAAGATGACAGGTGCACACGGTCATACGCTTTGCGGGGTTCTTCGCAGAAAACAGTAATATCAAAATTGGCAGCGTCGGATTTATCAAGAAGATCCTCAATAAAGCGATGGCCGACCATACCATTACCGATAATAGCGAGTCTGACTTTGCTCATTTTTGCCTCGATTTCTTTTCTATTAATGCCTACCTTAACGATTCAGCAACCCCACTTATTGATGCAAATCAAATTCACCTTTATATACTCCTTAAGGGGTATATTGCTGATTTGTCAGGATTTTTATAAGTCACGGAAATGTCAGACTTTTCGCGATTGTATAAATAACATACAAAATGAGGGGTTTTTCAGCATCTCCAGCTACTCCCGGCGAAGAGAGGCGCTAAGACCTTAGAGGGAGGGGGACCGGACGACAACACGTTACGTTTTATCCGTCTCAGGAAAGATCAGGATGCCCGGTAACCCTACGCTACCGGGCAACTGAATTAATGCATCGCGGACACCTCGTGACGGCGATGGCGGGTGACAAAACCGAGGATAAAGCACATCACAAACACGACGGCATACAGAGCGTTAGCGGTGAACAGCGCCGCCTGCGGGCCGCTGTGCGCCACGATAGGACCGGTGACCACGAAGGTCAACATGGTGCCAATGGTGCCGCAAGTCAGCACAAAGTTAACCAGCTTTGGCGACGCCACTTTCGTCTGCTGGGAGCCCAGCGTAATAATCGTGGTGTAAATGGCGCTTGAGAAAAAGCCCAGCGCGAGGATAAACCACGGCATATGCGCTGGCGTGCCGGTGATAAACAGATACATCAGAACCGCAGCCAGACCGGCGAGCACCGTCAGGATGCGCTGCAAGTCAAAGAAACGCAGGATGACGCTGAATGCCCACATACCGAACATATAAGACATCCAGAAGTTGCTGACCAGCGTACCGGCATCGTTCAGACTCATTCCCAGTCCCTTCGCGTATTCCGGTACCCATGAGATAAAGCCCAACTGGCCCAGGATATAGCACAGCGCGGCAATGGAGAGAAACAGTACGCCGATGCCCCATTTTTCTTTTACTGCCGGTGTATCGCTTTTCGGTGCATGTTTGCCCAGCGCGGGGAATTCACAGCCAAAGGTCAGCAGGAAAATCGCCACATAGACCAGGCCGATGCAGGCATATACCCAGTACCACTCGATGCTGCGGGCCAGCAAAAAGGCGGCAACCATTGGAAAAATCATCCCCGCCATGCTGAAGAAGGAATCGGTAAAAAGCAGGCGCGAGCCGCGCTGACGGCCTTCGTACATCTGGGTGATCAGGAAAGTCCCGATCGACATGGTGATACCGCTTACCACGCCAAGCACGAACATCGCAGCGGAAAACAGCGCCAGACTGTGGCTGAACATCAGTCCGGCCACCGCCAGTACCATCAGGATAAAGCCAAAACGCAGCTGCGTTTTAAGCGGGACGATTTCCATCAGCCAGGCGTTAAGAAAAATGGAGATCAAAATACCGGCGTTCAGGAAGGTGAAGGTATTACTCATACTGGAAACCGGCAGGTTGAAATACTCTGCGATGTTTCCCATCACCATCCCGGTGACAATAACCAGCGCCCCGGTCAGGGCGTAGGAAAGAAAGCTAATCCATGTGAGCTTGATGCGGTTGCTGTTAGTCATGACTGGCCTGTGTTGATACGCACCTGAAAACTGTGTGTATAAGAAAGTAAAGCGCATTGACTGCGCCACGAGCGGGCAGATTTTAGGCGCTTTAGTGATTCATTTAAACTTTTATTGGCAATTAATAAGTGCGTTACATTTTTTATTGTGATCAAAATCACGCATAGCCTGGCGGTCAGTAAGTTACAGATGTTTCTGGTAAGTAAAAATAGGTAAAGGGATGGCCTTGTCTCTGAAGCCTCTTTAGAATCAAAGCACTTGCTTTTTGTTACCGCTCTCGTTAAGGAATTCTCATGCTCAAATCGACCCTGGCGGCTGTCGCAGCTGTTTTCGCCCTTTCTGCTCTCTCTCCTGCGGCGTTGGCGGCGAAAGGGGATCCGCACGTTCTGCTGACAACCTCTGCCGGTAATATTGAACTGGAACTGAACAGCCAGAAAGCGCCAGTATCAGTGCAGAACTTTGTCGATTACGTGAACAGCGGGTTCTATAACAACACCACGTTCCACCGCGTGATCCCAGGCTTTATGATTCAGGGTGGTGGGTTCAACGAGCAGATGCAGCAGAAGAAGCCGAATCCGCCGATCAAAAACGAAGCCGACAACGGTCTGCGTAATACCCGAGGCACCATTGCGATGGCGCGTACCGCAGACAAGGACAGCGCCACCAGCCAGTTCTTCATCAATGTCGCCGACAACGCCTTTCTCGATCACGGCCAGCGCGACTTCGGATACGCCGTCTTTGGTAAAGTTGTGAAAGGGATGGATGTTGCCGATAAGATCTCTCAGGTTCAGACCAAAGATGTGGGTCCATACCAGAATGTGCCGACAAAACCGGTCGTTATCCTCTCCGCAAAAGTCCTGCCGTAATCCCTTTCGGCGCGGGTGTTTCATGCCCGCGCCTGTTTCCCCTTCCTGCGTAACCGCGTTTTGCCGCTTATACTTGGCAGACACGAGACTATCAGGGAGGCGTAAAGTGAAAAAACTCACCGACAGACAGAAATCCCGGCTCTGGGAGCAGCAGCGCAATACCAATTTTCAGGCCAGCCGACGCCTTGAGGGCGTCGACAGCCCGCTAGTCACGTTAACCGCGCCAGAGGCGCTGGCACGCCTTGACGAACTCCGGAGGCACTATGAGCGCTAAAATCGGCGACGATCGCGATCCGTATCTTTACCCCGGTCTGAACGTCATGCGTAACCGACTGGGGATCCGCCAGGCGGAGCGGCTGACGCAGGCGGCATGGGAGCTGACGGCGCTGCGGGCGGCAACCATTGAGCTTGGTCCGCTGAAGCGAGGGCTACCGCATTTATGCGCCCTCCATCGCCAGCTGTACCAGGATGTTTTCGACTGGGCAGGGCAATTGCGCGAGGTCGATATTTATCAGGGCGATACCCGCTTTTGCCATTTCGCGTATATCGAGAAAGAAGGCAACGCCCTGATGCAGGATCTGGAAGAAGAAGGGTATCTGGTTGGGTTGCCCAAAGAGAAGTTTGTGAATCGCCTGGCGCATTACTATTGTGAGATCAACGTACTGCACCCGTTCCGCATCGGCAGTGGTATGGCGCAGCGTATTTTCTTTGAACAGTTGGCCATCCACGCGGGCTATTTACTGCACTGGCGGGATATTCCGGTCGATCGCTGGAACCAGGCGAATCAGGAAGGGGCGATGGGTGACCTTAGCGCGCTGGAGGCGATATTTCGGAAAGGGGTAAGCGAAGTCGAGGAAACTGAGTAGAATAGCGCGGTTTTCTTGTACCGGAGCCGCCATGATCCTGCTTATCGACAACTACGATTCGTTTACCTGGAATCTTTACCAGTACTTTTGCGAGCTGGGCGCGGATGTGCTGGTTAAGCGCAATGATGAGCTGACGCTGCCGCAGATTGACGCGCTTGGCCCGCAAAAAATCGTCATCTCCCCCGGCCCTTGTACGCCTGATGACGCTGGCATTTCGCTGGCGGCGATTCGCCATTACGCCGGGCGACTGCCAATGCTTGGCGTCTGTCTTGGGCATCAGGCGATGGCGCAGGCCTTCGGCGCAACGATTGTCCGCGCGGCGAAGGTGATGCACGGCAAAACCTCGCCTGTCCGCCATAACGGGCAGGGGGTGTTTCAGGGATTAGCCAACCCGTTAAGGGTAACCCGTTACCATTCGCTGATTGTTGATCCTGCCACGCTGCCCGCTTGCTTCGAGGTCACCGCCTGGAGCGAGGCGCAGGAGATCATGGGGATTCGCCATACGACCTGGGATCTGGAGGGCGTTCAGTTCCATCCGGAGAGTATTCTCAGCGAGCAGGGGCATCAACTGTTGGCTAATTTCCTTAACCGATGATTTATGGTTGCCATTTAGTGATTTTTTATGCATATTTTGTGATTATTATTTCACATTGTTTTTTGCATAAGTGGATGGGCATGAGATGGCAACTGAACAAACGGCAGTAACTCGCGCAACTTTCGATGAAGTCATTCTGCCAGTTTATGCACCGGCGGACTTTATCCCGGTGAAAGGTAAAGGCAGCCGGGTCTGGGACCAGCAGGGCAAAGACTATGTCGATTTTGCCGGAGGGATTGCGGTTACCGCGCTCGGTCATTGCCACCCGTCGCTGGTGGAAGCGCTGAAAGCGCAGGGCGAAACGCTCTGGCATACCAGTAACGTATTCACCAACGAACCGGCGCTGCGTCTGGGACGGAAACTTATCGCCGCCACCTTTGCCGAGCGCGTGCTGTTCATGAACTCCGGGACGGAAGCCAACGAAACGGCGTTTAAACTGGCGCGTCATTATGCATGCGTCCGCCATAGCCCCTTCAAAACCAAAATTATCGCCTTCCATAATGCGTTCCACGGTCGTTCGTTGTTTACCGTTTCCGTGGGCGGTCAGCCGAAGTATTCCGATGGTTTCGGCCCAAAACCGGCCGATATCATTCACGTGCCCTTTAACGATCTCCATGCCGTCAGCGCGGTGATGGACGATCACACCTGCGCAGTAGTGGTCGAGCCGGTACAGGGCGAAGGCGGCGTGCTGGCGGCGACGCCGGAATTCCTGCAAGGCCTGCGCAAGCTGTGCGACGAGCATCAGGCGCTGCTGGTGTTTGATGAAGTACAAAGCGGCATGGGACGCACCGGCGATCTGTTCGCTTATATGCACTATGGCGTGACGCCGGACATTCTGACCAGCGCGAAGGCGTTGGGCGGCGGTTTTCCGGTAAGTGCGGTACTGACCACCCAGGATATCGCTTCGGCATTTCACGTGGGCTCGCATGGTTCTACCTATGGCGGTAACCCGTTGGCCTGTGCGGTTGCGGAGGCGGCGTTCGATATCATCAGTACGCCAGCCGTGTTAAGTGGGGTGCAGACGAAGCGGCAGAGATTTGTTCAGCATCTGCAACAGATCGATGAACGCTTTGACGTTTTCAGCGACATTCGCGGCATGGGCCTGTTGATTGGCGCCGAACTGAAGCCGCAGTATAAGGGGCGCGCGCGTGATTTCCTGTATGCGGCAGCGGAGGCGGGGGTGATGGTGCTCAACGCTGGCCCTGAGGTGATGCGTTTTGCTCCCTCGCTGGTGGTGGAAGAGGCGGATATCGACGAAGGAATGCAGCGTTTCGCGCAAGCCGTCGCGAAAGTCGTAAGCGAATAGGCCGCATAGAGCGTCAGCCTTTCATATCGCGCAACCGGCGGCTGAGCCAGATCCCGTGGTGCGGTCGCTGGCGCCAGGCCACCGACGAAATGGTATGCATGGTATTTAAATGCCCCAGCACACGCTGGAGATGCTGTTCCAGCGTGCTCAATGGCCCGTGGGAGAGCATCTCTGGCGCCTCAAGAATATTTACATCCCCAGAGCTGCCCGGCCCGTCATATTCCAGCCGCTGCTGACAACGCTGGAGCGCAATTTCACACGATTGCAGATATCGTTGGGCCAGATCAGGTGTCAGCATTGTATGTTCTCGCGCCAGGGTGGTCATCGCGTTGATATGCTCGACAATGAACTGGCTGTGGGTGACCCACAGCTTCATATCTTCCAGATAATGCGTATTAAATCCCGGTTCCTGCATGGCCTGATTCAGCGAGTTAAACAGCGTGTTGTGGGCCTGGTTGACGCGCATTCGTTGGTATGCCAGCGGCGTCGCCTGCGGATCGTCGCTGAGGATCAGGCGGATCGCCTCCTGGTCCGCCTCCAGCGCGTCGTGGGCATTTTTGCGCAACAGACCGCTTTGCCACTGCGGCCACAGCCAGACGGTGCCGCCGAAGGCGATCAGACAGCCGATGATCGTATCGACAAACCGCGGAATGATAAATTGTTCGCCGTTCAGGGTTAACAGTTGCAGGGTGTACACCGCCGTGACGGTAAACCCCACCGTCGCCCAGCCGTAGTTTTTGCGGATAATCAGATAGCTCACCAGGGTGACGAAGAGCATTAAAAGCAGCGTATACCCTTCGGGGATATGAAAGTGCAGCGTCACGCCCGCGACGATAAGTCCCGCCAGCGTTCCGGCCGAACGGTGCAGAATGCGTACGCGCGTTGCGCCGTAGCCATTTTGCGTCACGAACAGTACCGTCATCAGGATCCAGTACGGCTTCGGCAGGTGCAGCGCGGTACCCATCAGGCTGGCGATACTCAGCATGACGCTAATGCGTCCGGCGTTGCGCAGCGCCGGAGACTTCAGCGACAGATAGCTTTTCAGCGCCGGTAGCAGCGGAAGCCGCCGCTGTTTATCCGCCATCAGATCGCGCGCATAGAGCGGACGCTGGGTGCGAAGCACGCGGGCTATACGGCTGAAATGCCAGTAGCAAAACTGCCCGACGGGGTTATCCGGATGTTGATTGGCGATCTTTTCCAGCGCGCCGATTTGCTTCTGCATGGTGAAGCGCGTGGGCAGGCGATGGTACAGAATGTCATCCGCCAACACCCTCAGACGCGTGGCGACGGTTTGCGCGTTCCAGCGGATCACCTGTTCGGCGTGGCTGCGCTCGACCAGTTTTTGCACCTCTTCCGGCTGGTGCAGGCTGACCGAGATATGTTCTTGCAGATCCAGCGCTTCCTGGAAGGCGCGCAGCATCCGTTTGTAATCGTTATTGTGATGCGCCGACAGCATATGCATTTGCTGGTAGCACTGGGTGATCAGGTCAACCGCTTTCTGCTGGCGCACCAACAGCGGCGGTAGGGCTTTTTCCGGATCGGTGTGCTGGGTCAGCATGCTGTATTTCGCTTCGCAGTAATCTGCCAGTTCGCGATACAGCAGGCTTAGCGATTCGCGCAGCGGCTGTTCGCGCCACAACCAGAACCAGAACCAGTTAAACAGTCCATACCACAATGTCCCCAGCGCATAGATCAGCAGCGGCTCCCACACTGGCATATTTCCCGCCAGACTGAGGGTAAAAATTGCGGCGATCAGCGAAGCGGGAAGCAGACGGGCGTGAAGCGAGCTTAACTCCGCGGTGACGCCGAGGAGCAGCGTCAACCCGGTCAGAATCAGCGGTAACGGTACCGCCTGCGCCAACAACAGTTGCATCGCCAGGCTACACCCGGCAAACAGCGAGGCGCCAATGACCAGACGCTTGAAGAAGCGCTTGTGCGGCGTATCAAGCCCGGCAATGTTACAGCAGGCGGGAACGAGGGAGAAAAGCAGGCCCAGATGCAGTTGGCCTATCAGCAGGCCGACGGCCACGGGCAAACAGAGCACCAGCGTCTGACGTAGTGCGTAGTTGATCTCAGGGTGATAAATCAGTCTGCGCCACATCGGGAAAACAAAAATAGCGCGCTACCAGGTAACGCGCCATTTCCGACGGGATTAACGAGTGCCGTAAACGACGATGGTCTTACCGTGCGCGGAGATCAGGTTTTGATCTTCCAGCATCTTCAGGATACGACCAACGGTTTCGCGAGAGCAGCCAACGATCTGGCCAATCTCCTGGCGGGTAATTTTGATCTGCATACCGTCCGGGTGGGTCATTGCATCGGGTTGTTTCGCCAGGTTCAACAGCGTCTGGGCGATACGACCGGTCACGTCAAGGAAGGCCAGGTTACCGACTTTCTCTGATGTGACCTGCAGGCGGCGAGCCATCTGGGAAGAGAGACGCATCAGAATATCCGGGTTCACCTGGATCAACTGGCGGAATTTCTTGTAGGAAATTTCAGCCACTTCACATGCAGTTTTAGCACGTACCCATGCGCTACGTTCCTGGCCTTCTTCAAACAGGCCCAGTTCGCCAATAAAATCACCCTGATTCAGATAAGAAAGGATCATTTCTTTACCTTCCTCATCTTTAATCAACACTGCCACAGAGCCTTTAACGATGTAGTACAACGTTTCTGCTTTTTCACCCTGGTGAATTAGCGTGCTCTTCGACGGGTACTTATGAATGTGGCAATGAGACAAGAACCATTCGAGAGTCGGGTCTGTTTGCGGTTTGCCAAGCACCATGCGCGATTATCCTCTGTTATAAGCTGTCTCCAGAGCCAGAAAACGGCGCTGTCTCTGGGGTTGCAAAAATGTGCTTCCCGCTTCCTGGGAAGAGGCTGTCAATAACGGACAGCAGCCTTTAATGTGAAGTCCTCTGCATACATGCAGTACGTCAATGTATTACTGTAGCATCCTGACTGTTTTAGCATAGCTTTAGCCGTGTGTCTCCTGGTGTCTCGCTTCAGCATGACGCAGGTCGCCTTCCGTTGCGAGAATTGTTATGTACGCGTAATCTGTCAGGAAAATTGACGCACTGGAGTAAAAAAATATGCAAGCGCGTGTGAAATGGGTTGAAGGGTTAACCTTCCTGGGCGAGTCAGCTTCCGGACACCAGATCCTGATGGACGGCAATTCGGGAGATAAAGCGCCCAGCCCGATGGAAATGGTGTTAATGGCCGCGGGCGGCTGTAGCGCTATCGACGTGGTCTCCATTCTGCAAAAAGGACGTCAGGATGTGACCAATTGCGAAGTAAAACTGACCTCCGAGCGTCGTGAAGAAGCGCCGCGCCTGTTTACCCACATCAATCTGCATTTCATCGTGACGGGGCATGATTTAAAAGACGCCGCGGTGGCGCGGGCGGTGGATCTTTCCGCCGAAAAGTATTGTTCCGTGGCGCTGATGCTGGAAAAAGCGGTGAATATTACCCACTCGTATGAAGTCATTGCCGCCTGATAATTTTTACCTGATGGCGCTGCGCTCGACTGCCTTATGGCACAATCGGGCCAGCCGCCATTGAGGCTTATTCGATCTTCTTGCCTTCCATCAGGCGCTGTACCAGCGGCAGCATGATCAGTTCCATCGCCAGGCCCATTTTGCCGCCCGGTACCACCAGCGTATTGATGTGAGAAATAAACGAACCTTGCAGCATCGCCAGCAGCCAGGGGAAATCGATGCCTTCGAGATTGCGGAAATGTATCACCACAAAACTCTCATCAAGCGAGGGAATGCCGCGTGCGGCGAATGGGTTTGAGGTATCCACCGTCGGGACCCGCTGGAAGTTGATGTGGGTACGGGAAAACTGTGGCGTGATGTAGTTGATGTAATCGTCCATTGAGCGCACCACGGAGTCCATCACCGCCTCGCGGGAATGTCCACGCTCGCTGGTGTCACGGATCAGTTTCTGGATCCACTCCAGGTTGACGATGGGCACAACCCCCACCAGCAAATCCACATGGCGCGCCACCTCATGCTGTGGCGTCACCACGCCGCCGTGCAGCCCTTCATAAAACAGGATGTCGGTCGGCTCCGGCAGCGGCTGCCAGGGCGTGAAGGTGCCAGGCACCTGATTCCAGGGTACGGCTTCGTCGTAGGTATGCAGATATTTGCGCGACTGGCCTTTGCCCGTCTGCCCGTATTCAATGAAGGTCTGTTCCAGCAGGCCGAAGTCATTGGCTTCGGGGCCGAAATAGCTGATATGCCGTCCGGCATCGCGCGCCTTGCGGATCGCCATGTCCATTTCCGGGCGGGTATAACGATGAAAACTGTCGCCTTCCACCTCGGCCGCGCGCAGGTTGAGCTGGGCAAAAATTTTACGGAACGCGAGGCTGGTGGTGGTGGTCCCCGCGCCGCTGGATCCTGTTACCGCAATCACCGGATGTTTGGCAGACATAACAACTCCATGAGTAGGTTAGGTTTTTTATTATAGTCGGCCGAGGATACAGGCTTATTCGCGGAACTGTTTACGCGGCATGATGTTGACCGTTTCGTGCAATTCAGACCAGACCAGAACCGCTTCTCCGCACTGCAACTGACGTTTAACGTCGGCGACCTTTTGCTCAAGTGAACGTTCATGTTCACCATAATCGGTGCCTTCGCGCAACACAAAGCTTTCGATTAAGTTGTCCAGCGTCTCGGGAGAGAGCTCCTGCCAGGGGATCATCATCTTGGTACCTCCAGATACATTGTCAGCCAGTCGGGAATACGCGCCTCCAGCCACATCTCAGGGCGACGCAGCGTGCCGCCGATAAACCCAACGTGCCCGCCATGTTCCGTTAGCTGATACTCCACCTGCGGCGGCAAATCGTCGGCTTTGGGGATCACGTGATGATCCATAAACGGATCGTCTTTGGCGTGGATGATCAGCGTCGGGATGGCGATCCGGTTGAGTAACGGCATCGCGCTACACTGACGATAATAGTCGATAGCGTCGGCAAAACCGTGAATTTTGGCGGTGATGAGATCGTCAAACTCGCGAATGCGGCGCAGGGATTTCAACTGCGCAAGATCGACTGGCAGGGAGCCCGGATACGCCGCCAGTTTGCGCGACGCGTTCGCCTTCAGCAAATTGAGCAGATAACGCTGATAAACGCGGGAAAAGCCTTTATCCATATGGTAACTGCACGCTTCCAGCACGAAGGGGGCGGAAACAATCACCGCAGCCTCTATCGGGATGTTTTTCCCTTCTTTTGCCAGCAGGCAGGCCAGCATATTGCCCCCCAGCGAATAGCCCACCGCCGCGGTTGGCGCGTGACCAAATTCGCGACGCAGCCAGTGTAGAAACCAGGCGCCGTCTTCGGTTTCGCCAGAGTGATAAATACGGTTCATGCGGTTTGGCTCGCCGCTGCAGCCGCGAAAATGCATTACCACCCCAAGCCAGCCGCGTTTTTGCGCCGCTTCAATCAGGCCATGGGCATACGGGCTGTTCAGACTGCCTTCCAGACCGTGAAAGACGACCAGACGAGGTTTGTGTTTCGCGGACGCCGGATCTTCACTCCAGGCCAGATCGACAAAGTCACCGTCAGGTAACTCCAGCCGCTGCCAGTGGGGGGCAAAATTCACTTTGCGGCGGATCAGGCGCGGCAGCATGGTCTGCAAATGGCGGTTACGAATACCACGCATTGGGCGAAATTCACGCGAGTTTACGGCGGTGAGTTGAAGGTCTGACGAAGTTATTTGGCTCATAACGGCTGCGATGGTCTCTCATTATCAGCCGTCTACTATACCGCCACTTGCCTGTTGTGTTTATGAAAAATGCGTAGCTCAGGATGGCGTCTGGAATGGAGTAGTTGATCCTCATCACAAATTGTTACTTCAATTATTACTCTCAGGCTAACGATCCCTCTCTACGCTTAATTGATGACTTTCTCACCAGAGCGCACACTCATTAGCGTGTTAAGCAATCAAAATGATTAGCTGAATCAGGAGGTTAATAATGTTATCTGGGCAAACACCCGCACGCGTCTGGAATACCCGCCGCACTGAGAAGCAGCGGCGTCTGGCTTCCGTACCGGTGCAGGGCAAGGTACTGCCTACCGCAGACCTGACCGCGATGCTGGAAAAACTGATCGCGCCGGGTGACCGCGTGGTATTAGAAGGCAATAACCAGAAGCAGGCAGATTTCCTGTCCCGCATGCTGGCTGAAGTGAATCCCGAAAAAGTGCACGACCTGCACATGATCATGCCAAGCGTGGGCCGCAGCGAACATCTGGATATCTTTGAGAAAGGCATCGCCCGCAAGCTGGATTTTTCCTTCTCCGGTACGCAAAGCCTGCGCATTTCGCAGCTGCTGGAAGATGGCCAGCTCGAAATCGGTGCGATTCACACCTACATCGAACTTTACTCCCGCCTGTATGTTGACCTGGCGCCAAACGTGGCGCTGATTGCCGGGTTTAAAGCGGACCGTAAAGGTAACCTCTATACCGGGGCGAGTACCGAAGATACCCCGGCGCTGGTGGAAGCCGCCGCGTTCCATGACGGCATCGTCATCGCACAGGTGAACGAGCTGGTGGACGACGAGTGTGATCTGCCGCGCGTCGATATTCCGGGCTCGTGGATCGATTACGTGGTGGTGGCCGACAAGCCGTTCTTCATTGAGCCGCTCTTCACCCGCGACCCGCGCCTGATTAAACAGGAACACATCCTGATGGCGATGATGGCGATTAAAGGCATCTACGCGGAACATCAGGTGCAGTCCCTCAACCACGGGATTGGCTTTAACACCGCGGCGATTGAGCTGCTGCTGCCAACCTACGGCGAACAGCTCGGCCTGAAGGGCAAAATCTGTAAACACTGGACGCTGAACCCGCATCCGACGCTGATCCCGGCAATCGAAAGCGGCTGGGTGGAGAGCGTACACTGCTTCGGCGGTGAGCTGGGGATGGAAGAGTACATTCGCGCCCGTCCGGACGTGTTCTTTACCGGTGCCGACGGCTCCATGCGGTCTAACCGCGCCTTCTGCCAGCTGGCAGGCCAGTACGCGGTCGATATGTTTATCGGCTCTACGCTGCAGGTTGATGGCTACGCTAACTCCTCAACCGTCACCCGCGGTCGCCTCTCCGGCTTCGGCGGCGCGCCAAACATGGGCCACGATCCGCACGGTCGCCGCCACGCCACGCCGGCCTGGCTGAATATGATCACCGAGCCTGACCCAATGCAGCGCGGTAAAAAACTGGTCGTGCAGATGGTGGAAACCTTCCAGGCGGGCGTTAAACCCACCTTCGTGGAAAAACTCGACGCCGTTGACGTCGCGAAAGCCTCCGGCATGCCGCTGGCGCCGGTCATGATTTACGGCGATGACGTGACCCACGTGCTGACGGAAGAGGGGATTGCTTACCTCTACCGGGCGAAAGATCTGGAAGAGCGTCGCGCCATGGTCGCCGCCGTGGCGGGTATCACCGATATCGGTCTGGGCGTGGATGCCAAACGCGTGGCGGAACTGCGCCAGAGCGGCAAAGTGGTCTATCCGGAAGATATGGGGATTCGCCGCACCGATGCCACCCGCTCTCTGCTGGCGGCGGGCAGCGTGGCCGACCTCGTTGAGTGGTCCGGCGGCCTGTACAACCCACCTGCGAAATTCCGGAGCTGGTAATGAAACTTCTGCCCCGGATCCAGGTTGAAGGCGGTGCCGAATGGCTGGCGCGAACCGCCACGCAGTGTCTGATTGACGAAGCACGTTTAAGCCCGAAACCCGGTCTGGTGGACAGTCGGGGGAACGGCGCGCACCACGATTTATCGCTTGCGCTGATGGAGCGCTCCGCGCACAGCCTGACTCCCACGTTTCAGGCGCTGGCGCAGCAAAGCTGGCAGCGTCCGGCGGATATTGCCCTCAGGCAAACCATAGGGCGACTCGGTCGCGACGGAGAGCGGCAGATGATGGCCGCTACCGACGGCGTGAACACCCACCGTGGCGCGATCTGGGCGCTGGGGCTGCTGGTGAGCGCGGTGGCGATGCTGGGCGGTGATGCCAGCGCGCAGGCCGTCGCGAACACCGCCGCCCGGCTGGCAAAACTCCCGGACGACGCGGCGCCGAAGGTGTTCAGCAAGGGGTTACGCGCCACGCACCGCTACCGCGTGCCCGGCGCGCGTGAAGAGGCGCAGCAGGCGTTTCCGCACATCATGCAGCGCGCGCTACCGCAGCTTCGCCTGAGCCGTCTTAACGGCAGCAGCGAAACAAACGCCAGACTCGACGCGCTGATGGCAATCATGACCTCGCTCACCGATACCTGCGTGCTGTCGCGCGCCGGAATGGAGGGGCTTGACGCCATGCAGAATGGCGCCCGGGCGGTGCTGAACGCCGGAGGATGCGCAACCCTCGCGGGGCAGCAGGCGCTGGCGCAGTTAGACCGCCAGATGCTGACGCTTAACGCCTCACCGGGCGGCGCCGCAGACCTGCTTGCGGCCACGCTGTTTCTCGATCGCGTCGAAACGCCATATTCAAAGCATTAAGAGGATGTTATGGAAAAAATTACATTGACCGTGCCCGCCCGCCGCGAAGTCAGCGGCAGGGCGCTGGCAGGCGTCGTCGGCTCCGGGGATATGGAGGTGCTGTTCACCGCCGAACCGGGCCAGACCTTGACCGTTGATATCACCACCTCCGTCGACAACAGCCGCGGACGCTGGGAGGCGTTGTTCAGCCGCCTGGAAACCGTCAGCAGCCTGCCCGCAGGCAAACTGACCATCCACGACTTCGGCGCGACGCCGGGCGTGGCGCGCATTCGTATTGAACAGGTGTTTGAAGGGGTGAGCCATGCGTGATGACAGCAGCTTTATCGAATTAAAAGCGCGCCAGCGTGCGCAGGCGCTGCTCGACGAGGGCAGCTACCGCGAACTGCTGGATCCGTTTGAAGGCATTATCTCTCCTTGGCTTGGGCCACAGGGCATTGTGCCGCAGGCCGATGACGGCATGGTGGTCGCGAAAGGGACCATCAACGGCCAGCCAGCGGTAGTCGTGGCGATTGAAGGGACCTTCCAGGGCGGCAGCATGGGCGAAGTCTCCGGCGCCAAAATGGCGGCGGCGCTGGAGCTGGCGGCGGAAGATAACCGCAACGGCATTCCGACGCAGGCGGTACTGTGCCTCGAAACCGGCGGCGTACGCCTGCAGGAAGCGAACCTTGGCCTGGCGGCGATTGCCGATATCCACGCCGCGATCGTTGACCTGCGTCGTTATACCCCGGTCGTCGGGATCGTGGCCGGAACCGTGGGCTGCTTCGGCGGGATGTCTATCGCCGCGGCGCTGTGCAGCTACCTGATTGTGACCCGCGAAGCGCGTCTCGGCCTCAACGGCCCGCAGGTTATCGAGCAGGAAGCAGGCGTTGAAGAGTACGACTCGCGCGACCGTCCGTTTATCTGGAGCATGACCGGCGGCGAAGTACGCTATGAAAGCGGGCTGGTGGATGCGCTGGTAGGCGACGGCGTGAACGCGGTGAAAGCCGCGATGAACGAGGCCATCGCGAAAGGCGTACCGGCGAAACATCGCACCGATAACTATGACGATTACCTGAACCGTCTGACGAATTTCGACACCCGCAAACAGGCCGATGCCGAACAGATTAACGCGCTTTTTGCCCGGGAGGTGAAATGATGAGTAACGCAATAAGCCGTGGCGAACGCTGGCTGGAAACGCTCGCCCCGAACGCCAAACGTATCGAGGGGCTGTGCCCGTCCGTGCAGGCGGCAGACGGTGAGTTGAACGGTGATACGGTGCGTTTTGTCGCCGTGGTGCCGGATGCCAACAACCACTTCCCGCGCGCGGCGAAAGGGGAAGTCGGTCTGCTGGAAGGCTGGACGCTGGCAAAAGTGGTCAGCGAAACCGTCGCGGCGGATGCTGATAAAGCCGTGAAGCGCCCGATAGTGGCGGTAATCGACGTCCCAAGCCAGGCCTATGGCCGTCGCGAAGAGGCGTTTGGTATCCACCAGGCGCTGGCGGGAGCCGCTGCCGCCTACGCCAACGCGCGTCTGGCGGGTCATCCGGTGATTGGTCTTATCGTCGGTAAGGCAATGTCAGGCGCGTTTCTGGCGCACGGCTACCAGGCTAACCGTCTGATTGCCTTTAACGATAAAGGCGTACTGATCCACGCGATGGGCAAAGAGTCTGCGGCGCGCATTACGCTGCGTACCGTTGACGCGCTGGAAAAACTGGCGGCAACCATTCCGCCCATGGCGTATGACATCAGCAACTACGCCACGCTGGGGCTGCTTTCCGACCTGCTGGACATCAGCAACCCGGATGCCCCATCCGATAACGATCTGACGCAGGTGAAAACCACCCTGCAACAGGCCATCAGTGACGCGCGTCAGGACACCTCGCTGAAAAGCCGTCTGGGTGCTGACAACCGCCGCAGCTCGGCGCTCGTACGCGAACGTATGCGAGCCAGCTGGTAAGTAATTAAGACCTGCCGAATGTTCGGCTCCGTGGGCGCACGCGCTGCGCCCGCGCGGGCCGCTACATCCGAAAAATAATAATCATCGCGTCCGTGCTAACTTTTTTCTTCATTACAGGTGATTTATGACTTACGTGATTGTTCATGCTCTTGCACCGATATTTATCATCATGTTGCTGGGGTTCTGGGCCGGGAAGGCCAAAATGGTTGATAACAAGAATGTTTCCCTGCTCAACATCTTCGTCATGGATTTCGCATTACCTGCGGCGCTGTTCAGCGCGACGGTACAGACGCCCTGGGCGGGTATCGTGGCGCAGTCGCCACTGATTGTGGTACTGACGCTGGCGATGTGGATCACCTACGCGGCGATCTATTTCCTTGCTACCGGCGTATTCAAAAAATCGCCGCAGGATGCGGCCGTGTTGACGCTCACCGTCGCCCTGCCAAACTATGCGGCGCTTGGCCTGCCGATTCTGGGCAGCGTGCTGGGCGAAAGTTCTTCCACCTCACTGTCCGTGGCGGTCTCTATCGCCTGTGGTTCCGTGCTGATGACCCCGTTCTGCCTGCTGATTCTGGAGCGTGAAAAAGCGCGCGCCGAGGGCAATAACTCCGGCTCAACGCTCTCCATGCTGCCGGTGCTGATGTGGCGCTCCATTAAAAAACCGATCGTGATGGGCCCGCTGCTGGGTGTGATCCTGTCCGCTATCGGCATCAAAATGCCGGAACTGGTGCTGGCGGCGATTAAACCGCTGGGGCTGTCCGCGACCGCTGCGGCGCTGTTCCTGACCGGCGTGATCCTCTCTGCCCGTAAGCTCCAGATCAACACCATCGTGATCACCTCCACCGTCGCCAAGCTGCTGATCCAGCCGGCGATTGCCTGGGGTATCGTTTTAATCTTCGGTCTGCACGGCTCCGTGGCGATCACCGCTATCCTGATGATTGCGCTGTCCGCGGGCTTCTTCGGCGTGGTGTTCGGTAACCGCTTTGGCGTGCAGTCGCCGGATGCAGAAGCCGTGCTGCTGTTAAGCTCCGTACTGTGTATCCTGTCGCTGCCGCTGTTTATCTCGCTGACGTCAGGAATGTAATTATGACCACAACATTACGCCCCCACGACCTTATCTGGCTTACCTCGCGCGACGCGCTGGAAGGTATTACCGAATCCTGGGCTGAATCAGCCTGGCATACCGGCCTGCCGGTGGTGGTACGGCGTGATGTGGATAACGAAGGCCGTATTCCCGTTGGCGTGCGCGGACTGCGCCGCGACCAGCGGGCAGCCGGATGGGTGCAGCCTGAGAATGTGCTACGCGTGGTGTCGCCTGAAGAGCTGTGCGCCACCGCCGAACTGCTGCGTTCGCCGTTTGTCACCCAGCCGCCGGTACAGGTGGCGCTTCAGCTTGCTCAGCAGTCGTGGCCGTGGACGTGGGGCATCACCGGCAGCACCGGCTACGCGCTGGCGACCGGTATTCCGGTGATCCATGCCGACAGCGATCTCGACCTGCTGATCCGCGCTCCGCACGCCGTTGCCCCTGACGCATTTGCTGGCTGGCAGCTTCAGCTCAGCCGCGCGCTATGCCGGGCGGATACGCAGGTGGATACGCCGGAAGGCGGATTCGCGCTGGCGGAGTGGCTACGCGACGGTAAAACGCTGCTGAAAACCCGCCGTGGGCCACGCCTGGTGGCAGATCCATGGCGCAGGGAGGAGTGATGAAAATACTGTTTACCTTTCCGGGTCAGGGCACGCAGCATGAAGGTATGTTGCAAAACCTGCCGGGAACGGAGCTGGAACAGGCACGTCAGGTGCTGGGGAAGGAAGTCGATACGCTGGACAGCGCAGCCTCGTTAACCCACACCCGCGCGGTGCAGCTTTCGTTGTTAATTGCCGGCGTGTCCTGGGCGCGCGAGCTGGAGCGACGCGGCGTGTCGCCTGACATCGTTAGCGGTTTATCGATTGGCGCTTATCCCGCGGCGGTGGCGGCGGGCGCGCTGGAATTTACGGACGCGCTGACGCTGGTGGCGCTGCGCGGCGACCTGATGGAACAGGCCTGGCCGCACGGCTACGGCCTGACGGCAATCATGGGCTTAACCCTGCCGCAGGTGGAACAGCTTATCGCGGGTAGCGGAACGTACATTGCTAACCTGAATGCCGAAACGCAGATTGTCATTGCCGGATCCGATGAAGGGATGGCGCAGGTGGCAAAACGCGCTCTGGAAAAAGGCGCGAGCAAAGCAAAGCGGCTGGCCGTGAGCGTGCCGTCGCACTGCGAGCTGCTGGCGGAACCGGCGCAGAAGCTGGCGGCGGCGTTTAACTCGGTCACACTTGCACGCCCGCGCTGCGCGTATCTGAGCGGCAGCACCGGGCGCGTGCTCTGGCAGCCGGAAAGAATTGCCGACGATCTGGCGATGAACATGGCGCGCACCGTGCGCTGGCGGGAAGCGGTCATTGCCGCGAACGAACGCGAGGCGCGGTTAGCCATTGAGATGCCGCCCGGCGGCGTGCTGACCTGCCTGACGCGTCAGGCGGCGTGGGAAGGGGAGTCGATTTCGCTGGAGCGCAGCGGCGTGGACGTGGCGGTGCATCTGGCGCGGCGGGTACAGTTGTTGTGATTGTTGCCTGCTGGCGCGATGCTTCTCCTGCTTACAGGATGTATTGGCCTCAGGCTAACTGGCAATCAAACGCCAGCCTGCAGACTGCGCGCGTACATTCGTCCTTCAGCGGCGAGCGCCAGCAGATTCGGGTCGCGCTCGCGGTTGCGGGCGAAGACAATCGCGATAAGCTGCTGCATCTGGTAGGGTTGCGCCAGCTTCAGTAGCTGTACGGAATTCTCATACATCTTCTTCATGCGTCCCGGCATCAGGGTAAAGCCGACACCCGCCTGCACCAGACTGAGCATCGAGAAAATGTCATTCACGCGGGTCACGATCTCCGGTTCAAATCCGGCGATATGAAAGGCTTCCTGAAAGCCGGCATAGGTGGCGAAGCCTTCCGCCAGAGAAACAAACTTCTGTTCCCGGTAATCGCGCAGATCGGCAGGCGAGGAGCTGTCCAGTGTGGCCGTTGACGGTGCGGCGAGATAGATGTCGTCATGAAACAGCGGCAGCACTTCCAGACTATTGCGATCGATTTCACTTTCCGAAATAGAAATCAGGATCGCATCCAGCGTACCTTCTTCCAGCATCGCAAGCAGCGCTTCGTTCGACCCCATCGTCAGATCCAGTTCGAGGTCGGGACGCCGTAGCTTCATGCCCATGATCAGATGCGGAACGGTCTCCAGGGTCAGCGAGTAAAGTGTGCCGACGCGTAAGCGCCCCTGGCCGACACCCGCCGTTTTACGCGCTTCCTCCAGCCCTCGCGCCATAAGCTGAGTGACTTCCTGACAATATTCCAGCAGTGTCCAGGCCGCCGGTTGCGGGATCAGGTTGCGACCTTTATGCACAAACAGCGGACAACGGACATTTTCTTCCAGCGTATGTAACGCGCGATGCACGCTCACCCCACTGATATCCAGCGCTTCCGCCGTGCGGGCAATATTCCCTTTCTCCATAAACGTCATGAAGATGCTGAGCTTGCGGAAAGTAATATCGTTGGTGATGAGCGGCGTCATGGTGGTTTCCTGTGGTTAGTCGGCCAGCATTTGCTCAAGCTGCTCTTGCGCGTCCAGCCAGGCTATTTCGCATGCTTCCAGCCCGGCTTTGGCGCTGGCCTGTTGTTGCAGGCACTCGGTCAGTTCTGCTTTACGGCTCTGGTCGTACAGTTCACTGTCGCCCAGCTTTTCTTCCGCCTGCGCTAACTGCGCGTTCAGTTTTTCCATCTCTTTTTCCAGACGGGCGATCTCTTTGCGCAGCGGCTGGGTCTGCGTACGCAGCTCGGCTTCACGACGCTTCTGATCTTTACGCGCTTGCGCACTGTTCGCGTTCTCTTTGGGCGCTTCAGCAGGCTGGTTTTCCTGTTTCTGCACCTCGCTCAGCCACTGCTGATAATCTTCCAGGTCGCCGTCAAACGGTTCGACTTTACGGTCGTGGACCAGGTAGAGATCGTCGGTGGTGGAACGCAACAGGTGACGGTCGTGCGACACGACGACCAGCGCGCCTTCGAATTCGATCAATGCTTCGGTCAACGCCTGACGCATGTCGAGATCGAGATGGTTGGTCGGTTCATCAAGCAGCAACAGGTTCGGGCGCTGCCAGACAATCAATGCCAACACCAGACGGGCTTTTTCGCCGCCGGAGAAACGCCGCGTCTCTTCCGTGACCTTATCGCCCTGGAAGCCAAAGCCGCCGAGATAGTCGCGCAGTTTCTGCTCCAGTTCCTGCGGCGCCAGGCGCGACAGGTGTTGCAGCGGTGACTCGTCAGCGCGCAGGTACTCCAGCTGATGCTGGGCGAAATAGCCAAGCTTAATGCCTTTCGCCAGGCCGATTTCGCCACTGACCGGCGCGAGCTCGCCCGCCAGCAACTTGATAAGCGTAGACTTCCCGGCGCCGTTGCGGCCAAGCAGGCCAATGCGCGAGCCAGGCACCAGATTCAGCTTAATGGAGTCGAGTATGATGCGCTCGCCGTAACCCGCGCTCACTTTTTCCATTTTCAGCAATGGGTTTGGCAGGCTTTCCGGCGCGCGGAAGCTAAAGTGGAAGGGGTTATCCACGTGCGCAGGGGCGATCAGCTCCATGCGCTCCAACATTTTGATTCGGCTTTGCGCCTGCTTGGCTTTGGTCGCCTTGGCGCGGAAGCGGTCAATATAGCTTTGCAGATGCGCCACGCGCTCCTGCTGGCTTTCGTACATCGCTTGCTGCTGGGCCAGACGGGTGGCGCGCTGGATTTCAAACGCGCTGTAATTGCCGGTGTACTCGAACAGGTTTTGCTGTTCGATGTGGATAATTTTGTCCACTACCGGGTCGAGAAAATCCCGGTCATGGGAGATCAGAATCAGAGTGCCCTGATAGCCTTTCAGCCATTTTTCCAGCCAGATAACCGCATCAAGATCGAGGTGGTTAGTCGGTTCGTCGAGCAGCAGCAGATCGGAGCGGCAGATCAGCGCCTGCGCCAGGTTGAGGCGCATACGCCAGCCGCCCGAGAAGTCGCTGACCGGACGTTCAAGCTGTTCGTTGCTGAACCCCAGCCCATGCAGCAGACTGGCGGCGCGTGAGCGGACGGTCCACGCGTCAATGGCGTCCAGCTTGCCGTGTACGGTGGCGATAGCGTGTCCGTCGTTACGTTCGTTAGCGTCGTGCAACTGGGCTTCCAGTTGACGGTATTCGCGGTCGCCGTCAATAACGTACTCCAGCGCTGGCTGGGCGAGGGCGGGGGTTTCCTGATTCACCCACGCCAGCTGCCAGTTGCCAGGATAGCTAAAACTTCCGGCGTCGGCGCTGATTTCATTTTTCAGCAACGCCAGCAGGGTAGATTTCCCGCAGCCGTTCTTGCCCACCAGGCCGACCTTCTGGCCCGGATTGATAGTGGCAGCGGCATTGTCCAGCAAGACGCGCACGCCGCGACGAATTTGTAACGAGGAGAAAACAATCATAAGGCGCCGTATGTTCTGACTATGTTAATTTATCATTATGATAATGTAGTGTGCTGGCATTCTGCCGCACTGGGGCGCAATGGTAGCCCAAAACAACAACGCGACACAAAAACAGAAATAAAACCGGGAGGGGGATGATGTCTCAGCCAGCAAAGGTGTTGCTGCTGTATGCCCATCCGGAATCTCAGGACTCGGTGGCGAACCGGGTGCTGCTTAAGCCGGCTATGCAGCTCAGTAACGTAACGGTGCACGATCTCTACGCGCACTATCCTGATTTTTTTATTGATATTCCGCATGAGCAGGCTCTTTTGCGTGAGCATGATGTGATTGTGTTTCAGCATCCGCTGTATACCTATAGTTGCCCGGCGCTGTTGAAAGAGTGGCTGGATCGGGTGTTAAGCCGCGGCTTTGCCAGCGGTCCGGGGGGGAACCAGCTCGCGGGAAAGTACTGGCGCAGCGTGATTACCACTGGCGAACCGGAGAGCGCCTATCGCTATGACGCTCTGAATCGTTACCCGATGAGCGACGTCCTGCGGCCCTTTGAGCTGACGGCGGGTATGTGCCGGATGCACTGGATGAGTCCGATCATTATTTACTGGGCCAGGCGGCAGAGCGCGCAAGCGCTGGAAAGCCATGCGAAAGCATATGGCGACTGGCTTACCCAGCCTGTTCCCGTGGGAGGCCGCTGATGGAAGGTTCCGATTTATTGCTGGCGGGCGTGCTGTTCCTCTTCGCGGCGGTGGCGGCGGTGCCGCTGGCTTCACGGCTCGGCATCGGCGCGGTATTAGGGTATCTGCTTGCGGGTATCGCCATTGGCCCATGGGGTCTGGGATTCATTAGCGACGTTGACGAGATTCTGCATTTCTCTGAGCTTGGCGTCGTATTCCTGATGTTCATTATCGGGCTGGAGCTGAACCCGGCGAAACTCTGGCAGCTTCGGCGATCGATTTTTGGCGTCGGGGCGGCGCAGGTGTTGCTCAGCGCGGCGCTGCTCGCCGGGCTATTGATGTTGACGGATTTTTCGTGGCAAGCCGCGGTGGTTGGCGGTATCGGTCTGGCAATGTCCTCGACCGCGATGGCGCTACAACTGATGCGCGAGAAGGGGATGAATCGCAGCGAGTCGGGGCAACTTGGCTTCTCGGTGTTGTTGTTTCAGGACCTGGCGGTGATCCCGGCGCTGGCGCTGGTGCCGTTGCTCGCCGGTTCCGCCGACGAGCATTTCGACTGGATGAAGATTGGCATGAAAGTGCTTGCTTTCGCCGGGATGTTGATTGGCGGGCGCTACTTATTGCGCCCGGTGTTCCGCTTCATCGCCGCGTCCGGCGTACGCGAAGTGTTTACCGCCGCGACGCTGCTGCTGGTGCTGGGTTCTGCCTTATTTATGGACGCGCTGGGGTTGTCGATGGCGCTGGGCACGTTTATTGCGGGCGTGCTGCTGGCGGAAAGCGAATATCGCCATGAGCTGGAAACGGCCATTGATCCGTTCAAGGGACTGTTGCTCGGCCTGTTTTTTATCTCGGTTGGCATGTCGCTCAACCTGGGCGTGCTGTACACCCATCTGCCGTGGGTTGTGGCAAGCGTGGTGGTGCTGGTGGCGGTAAAAACGTTGGTGCTCTATGGGTTGGCGCGGCTCTACGGTCTTCGCAGCTCGGAAAGAATGCAGTTTGCCGGCGTCCTGAGCCAGGGGGGAGAATTCGCCTTCGTGCTGTTTTCTACAGCCTCGTCGCAGCGGCTTTTTCAGGGCGATCAAATGGCGCTATTGCTGGTTACCGTCACGCTGTCGATGATGACCACGCCCATGCTAATGAAACTTATCGACAAATGGCTCTCGCGTCAGTTTAACGGCCCGGATGAAGAGGACGAAAAACCGTGGGTGGATGACGATAAGCCGCAAGTGATTGTGGTCGGGTTTGGCCGTTTCGGCCAGGTGATTGGACGTTTGCTGATGGCGAATAAAATGCGTATTACCGTTCTGGAACGGGATATCAGCGCCGTAAACCTGATGCGAAAATATGGCTACAAGGTCTATTACGGCGATGCGACGCAGGTGGATCTTCTGCGCTCTGCGGGCGCGGAGGCGGCAGAATCCATCGTTATCACCTGCAACGATCCGGAAGATACGATGAAGCTGGTGGAGATCTGTCAGCAACACTTCCCGCATTTGCATATTCTTGCGCGAGCGCGCGGACGTGTGGAAGCACATGAGTTATTACAGGCAGGGGTAACGCAGTTTTCCCGTGAAACGTTTTCCAGCGCGCTGGAACTCGGGCGTAAAACGCTGGTGTCGCTGGGCATGCACCCTCACCAGGCGCAGCGGGCGCAGTTGCATTTCCGACGGCTGGATATGCGAATGCTGCGGGAGCTTATTCCGATGCATGCCGATACCCTACAAATTTCGCGCGCCAGAGAAGCCAGGCGCGAGCTGGAGGAGATTTTTCAGCGCGAGATGCAGCAGGAACGACGTCAGTTGGACGGCTGGGATGAATTTGAATAGAGGTTCAGTATGACAATCCGTAAACGTTTTATTGCCGGGGCGAAATGCCCGTCCTGCCAGGCGCAGGACACGTTGGCCATGTGGCGCGAGAATAATATCGATATTGTTGAGTGTGTTAAGTGCGGTCACCAAATGCGGGAAGCGGATAAAGATGCGCGCGATCATGTGCGCAAAGAGGAGCAAGTGATCGGGATCTTTCATCCGGACTAGCGATATGCCCCGAGTTTTTTTAAGCTAAAGGGTACACGGGTGCAGATTTCCGCTACAATCTGCGCCAGCAATTTTCCCACGCTCAGGAGATATCATGAAAGTAGCAAAAGACCTGGTGGTCAGCCTGGCCTATCAGGTACGTACAGAAGACGGTGTGTTGGTTGATGAGTCTCCGGTGAGTGCGCCGCTGGACTACCTGCACGGTCACGGTTCTCTGATCTCTGGTCTGGAAACCGCCCTGGAAGGTCACGAAGTTGGCGACAAATTCGATGTAGCTGTTGGCGCGAACGACGCCTACGGTCAGTATGACGAAAACCTGGTACAGCGCGTACCTAAAGACGTCTTCATGGGCGTTGACGAGCTGCAGGTGGGCATGCGCTTCCTGGCGGAAACCGACCAGGGTCCGGTTCCGGTAGAAATTACCGAAGTGGAAGACGACCACGTTGTGGTTGACGGTAACCACATGCTGGCGGGTCAGAACCTGAAATTCAACGTTGAAGTGGTAGCGATCCGCGAAGCGACGGAAGAAGAACTGGCTCATGGTCACGTTCATGGCGCACACGGTCACGACCACGATCATGACCACGGTCACGACGGCTGCTGCGGCGGTCACGGCCATGACCACGGTCACGAGCACGGTGGCGAAGGCTGCTGCGGTGGCGGCGGTAAAGGTCACGGCGGCTGCGGTTGCCACTAATCCCGTCGTCTTTCAAGCCACGCAGGGTCGGCTGGATCTTGCTGTGACGAGAAATTCATAGGGTATTTAGCGCGCTGTACATGAACGGAGCGCAAAAAAAGCGGGTATAGAATATAACCCGCTTTTTTTACGTCTCAATAATGAGGCGGTGGCGTTTCTTCCGCCTGGGAGGCGATATTGGACGGCTGGCTGGCCTTCAGTTTCTCGGTCAGCAGACGCAGATGATCGCGCAATTTGGCCATTTCCATTTCGTGGGCGGTGACCGTCACGTTGAGCTCTTCAATGGTGATTTCCTGAAAAGCCAGGCGACTTTCCAGTTCGGCCAGACGAGTTTCCAGCGTGGTATCCTGCATGATTCACCTCATTGATTATCCCGGGTTGCGGCGGATTCTACTGAATTCTGTCGTTGAGCGCAGCCCTGATTGCGCCGCGCCGAAACTAATTTAAACAAAAAGAGTCTGAAAAGAAGTGAGAATAAGGCATGTCCTTATGTTGATTTGTTTAACAACGCTTTATAGTACGCTTCTTAAATGAAGCTAACCTCGGGGTGAGATGCCCCGGCCCTGGAGATATGGATGAAATCATTGTTTAAAGCCACGCTGCTGGCAACCACGATGGCCGTTGCGCTGCATGCCCCGATGACCTTCGCTGCTGAAGCGGCAAAACCGGCTGCGGCTGCTGACAGCAAAGCGGCGTTTAAAAATGACGATCAGAAATCAGCGTATGCGCTGGGCGCTTCGCTGGGTCGTTATATGGAAAACTCCCTGAAAGAACAGGAAAAACTGGGCATTAAACTGGATAAAGAGCAACTGATCGCGGGCGTCCAGGACGCGTTTGCCGATAAGAGCAAGCTGACTGACCAGGAAATCGAACAAACGCTGCAGGCGTTTGAAGCCCGCGTGAAGTCTTCCGCTCAGGCGAAGATGGAAAAAGACGCGACTGAAAACGAAGCCAAGGGCAAAGAGTATCGTAACAAGTTTGCGAAAGAGAAAGGCGTGAAAACGTCCTCTACCGGCTTGCTTTATAAAGTCGAGAAAGCGGGTACCGGCGAAGCGCCGAAAGACAGCGACACCGTCGTTGTTAACTACAAAGGCACGCTGATCGACGGTAAAGAGTTCGACAACTCCTACACCCGTGGCGAGCCGCTCTCCTTCCGTCTGGATGGCGTGATCCCAGGCTGGACCGAAGGCCTGAAAAACATCAAGAAAGGCGGTAAGATCAAGCTGGTCATTCCACCGGAGCTGGCATACGGCAAAACTGGCGTCCCGGGTATTCCGGCTAACTCCACGCTGGTATTCGACGTAGAGCTGCTGGATATCAAACCAGCGCCGAAGGCGGATGCGAAGCCAGAAGCCGCAGCAGAAGCTGACGCAAAAGCCGCAGATGCTGCTAAAAAATAAAAACTGAGAACCGCCGCCGAACAGAGCGGCGGTTTTTTTATTGCAGGCCGGATATAATTAGTTGTGGAAAGTGGAACCTCCACTGTATTAATTTAACCATCCACATAATTAATGAGCCTGCCCTGAAAACATAACGACAGGCTCCTGAAAAGGAGTGTTTTTTTTCATGTCCAGGTCGCTTTTAACCAACGAAACCAGTGAGCTTGATTTACTGGATCAACGTCCTTTCGATCAAACCGACTTTGATATTCTGAAATCCTACGAAGCGGTGGTGGACGGGTTAGCGATGCTCATTGGTTCCCACTGTGAAATCGTTTTGCACTCTTTGCAGGATTTGAAATGCTCCGCCATTCGCATCGCCAACGGCGAGCACACGGGGCGTAAAATCGGTTCGCCGATTACCGACCTTGCGTTACGTATGCTGCACGATATGACCGGTGCGGACAGCAGCGTGTCGAAGTGCTACTTTACCCGTGCGAAAAGCGGCGTCCTGATGAAGTCCGTGACCATTGCTATTCGCAATCGCGAGCATCGCGTGATTGGCCTGCTGTGCATCAACATGAACCTTGATGTACCGTTCTCGCAAATCATGAATACCTTTATTCCGCCTGAAACGCCGGAAGTCGGATCGTCCGTCAACTTCGCTTCTTCTGTTGAAGATCTGGTCACCCAGACGCTGGAATTTACCATCGAAGAGGTGAACGCCGATCGTAATGTGTCTAATAACGCCAAGAATCGCCAGATCGTTCTGAATCTATACGAGAAAGGCATTTTTGATATTAAAGATGCGATCAACCAGGTCGCCGATCGTCTCAATATCTCCAAGCACACCGTGTATCTCTATATTCGCCAGTTCAAAAGCGGCGACTTCCAGGGGCAAGACAAGTAATGCGTTTTGCCATCATGGTTACCGGTCCGGCATATGGTACCCAGCAGGCGAGCAGCGCGCTGCAGTTCGCTCAGGCGTTACTGGAAGAAGGCCACACGCTAAGCAGCGTCTTCTTTTATCGTGAAGGCGTATATAACGCCAACCAGTTGACCTCGCCGGCGAGCGATGAATTTGACCTGGTTCGCGCCTGGCGGCAACTGCACACGCAGCATGGCGTTGCCCTCAATATCTGCGTGGCCGCGGCGCTGCGTCGCGGCGTGGTTGATGAAAGCGAAGCGGGCCGCCTTGGGTTGCTCTCCGCTAATCTTCAGCCGGGATTTACGCTAAGCGGCCTCGGCGCGCTGGCGGAAGCCTCGTTAACGTGCGATCGCATGGTACAGTTCTGATGAAACGCGTGGCTTTTGTTTTTTCCACCGCGCCGCATGGCAGCGCATCGGGCCGCGAGGGGTTAGACGCGTTGCTGGCGACCTCTGCTTTAACGGATGATCCCGGCGTCTTCTTCGTGGGTGACGGCGTGTTCCAGATCCTTGCCGGGCAAAAACCTGATGTCGTGCTGGCGCGTGACTATATCGCCACCTTTAAGCTGCTGGGATTGTACGATATCGAACAATGCTGGCTGTGCGCCGCCTCGCTGCGCGAGCGTGGGCTTGGCGATGACGCAGCGTTTGTGGTGGAAGCCACCGCGCTCGAGCCCGAAGCGCTGCGTCGGGAGCTGAGCCATTACGATGTGATCCTGAGATTCTGAGGCTCGTATGCTGCATACCTTACACCGCTCCCCGTGGCAGTCCGATTTCACATCCCTGCAGCGTTTACTCGCGGAAGGCGACGCGCTGTTATTACTCCAGGATGGCGTTATTGCTGCACTAGAAGGCTCTCACTTCCTTGAAACGCTGCACAACGCCCCCATAACGGTATACGCACTGAAAGAAGACATTGACGCCCGCGGCCTGGGTGGTCAAATTTCAGACAGCGTCGTCAGGGTTAGCTATACTGATTTCGTCAGACTGACGATCCAGCACACCAGCCAGTTGGCCTGGTGATTGTGTGATCGTTGTATATTTCTTGACACCTTTTCGACACCGCCCTAAAATTCGGCGTCCTCATATTGTATGAGGTCGTTTTATTACGTGTTTACGAAGCAAAAGCTAAAACCAGGAGCTATTTAATGGCAACAGTTAACCAGCTGGTACGCAAACCACGTGCTCGCAAAGTTGCAAAAAGCAACGTGCCTGCGCTGGAAGCATGCCCGCAAAAACGTGGCGTATGTACTCGTGTATATACTACCACTCCTAAAAAACCGAACTCCGCACTGCGTAAAGTATGCCGTGTTCGTCTGACTAACGGTTTCGAAGTGACTTCCTACATCGGTGGTGAAGGTCACAACCTGCAGGAGCACTCCGTGATCCTGATCCGTGGCGGTCGTGTTAAAGACCTCCCGGGTGTTCGTTACCACACCGTTCGTGGTGCGCTTGACTGCTCCGGCGTTAAAGACCGTAAGCAAGCTCGCTCCAAATACGGCGTGAAGCGTCCTAAGGCTTAATGGTTCTCCGTTAAGTAAGGCCAAACGTTTTAACTTAAATGTCAAACTAAACTCGTAGAGTTTTGGACAATCCTGAATTAACAACGGAGTATTTCCATGCCACGTCGTCGCGTCATTGGTCAGCGTAAAATTCTGCCGGATCCGAAGTTCGGATCAGAACTGCTGGCTAAATTTGTCAATATCCTGATGGTAGATGGTAAAAAATCTACTGCCGAAACAATCGTATACAGCGCGCTGGAGACCCTGGCTCAGCGCTCTGGTAAATCTGAACTGGAAGCTTTCGAAGTCGCTCTCGAAAACGTGCGCCCGACTGTCGAAGTTAAGTCTCGCCGCGTTGGCGGTTCTACTTATCAGGTACCAGTTGAAGTCCGTCCGGTTCGTCGTAATGCTCTGGCAATGCGTTGGATCGTTGAAGCTGCTCGTAAACGCGGTGATAAATCCATGGCTCTGCGCCTGGCGAACGAACTCACTGATGCTGCAGACAACAAAGGTACTGCAGTTAAGAAACGTGAAGACGTTCACCGTATGGCCGAAGCCAACAAGGCGTTCGCACACTACCGTTGGTAATCCCTTCGGAATTTTAGTCACCAGGCGGGCGCTTCCAGTAAGCAGCCCGCTTTGGGCTACTTAAATTGAACGCCTAAAAGATAAACGAGGAATCAAATGGCTCGTACAACACCCATCGCACGCTACCGTAACATCGGTATCAGTGCGCACATCGACGCCGGTAAAACCACTACTACCGAACGTATTCTGTTCTACACCGGTGTAAACCATAAAATCGGTGAAGTTCATGACGGCGCAGCTACCATGGACTGGATGGAGCAGGAGCAGGAACGTGGTATTACCATCACTTCCGCAGCGACTACTGCATTCTGGTCTGGTATGGCTAAGCAGTATGAACCGCATCGCGTAAACATCATCGACACCCCGGGGCACGTTGACTTCACTATCGAAGTAGAACGTTCCATGCGTGTTCTTGATGGTGCGGTAATGGTTTACTGCGCAGTTGGTGGTGTTCAGCCGCAGTCTGAAACCGTATGGCGTCAGGCAAACAAATATAAAGTTCCGCGCATTGCGTTCGTTAACAAAATGGACCGTATGGGCGCGAACTTCCTGAAAGTTGTTGGCCAGATCAAAACCCGTCTGGGCGCGAACCCTGTTCCGCTGCAGCTGGCAATTGGCGCTGAAGAAGCGTTCACCGGTGTTGTTGACCTGGTGAAAATGAAAGCCATCAACTGGAACGAAGCTGATGCAGGCGTGACCTTCACCTATGAAGACATCCCGGCTGACATGCAGGAACTGGCTGAAGAATGGCACCAGAACCTGATCGAGTCCGCAGCGGAAGCGTCTGAAGAGCTGATGGAAAAATACCTGGGTGGTGAAGAACTGACTGAAGAAGAGATCAAAAAAGCTCTGCGTCAGCGCGTTCTGAACAACGAAATCATCCTGGTTACCTGTGGTTCTGCCTTTAAGAACAAAGGTGTTCAGGCAATGCTGGATGCGGTAATTGATTACCTGCCATCCCCGGTTGACGTACCTGCGATCAACGGTATCCTGGACGACGGTAAAGATACGCCTGCTGAACGTCACGCTAGCGATGACGAGCCTTTCTCTGCACTGGCATTCAAAATCGCTACCGACCCGTTCGTGGGTAACCTGACCTTCTTCCGCGTTTACTCCGGTGTGGTTAACTCTGGTGATACCGTACTGAACTCCGTGAAATCCGCACGTGAGCGTTTCGGTCGTATCGTTCAGATGCACGCTAACAAACGTGAAGAGATCAAAGAAGTTCGCGCGGGCGACATCGCTGCGGCGATCGGTCTGAAAGACGTGACCACCGGTGACACTCTGTGCGATCCGGATCACCCGATCATCCTGGAGCGTATGGAATTCCCTGAGCCGGTAATCTCCATCGCCGTAGAACCGAAAACCAAAGCTGACCAGGAAAAAATGGGTCTGGCTCTGGGCCGTCTGGCTAAAGAAGACCCGTCATTCCGCGTATGGACTGACGAAGAATCTAACCAGACCATTATCGCCGGTATGGGTGAGCTGCACCTCGACATCATCGTTGACCGTATGAAGCGTGAATTCAACGTTGAAGCGAACGTCGGTAAACCTCAGGTTGCTTACCGTGAAGCGATTCGCGCGAAAGTTACCGATATCGAAGGTAAACACGCGAAGCAGTCTGGTGGTCGCGGTCAGTACGGTCATGTTGTTATCGACATGTACCCGCTGGAGCCGGGTTCCAACCCGAAAGGCTACGAGTTCATCAACGACATCAAAGGTGGTGTAATCCCTGGCGAATACATCCCTGCCGTTGATAAAGGTATCCAGGAGCAGCTGAAAGCAGGCCCGCTGGCTGGTTATCCGGTTGTTGACATCGGTATCCGTCTGCACTTCGGTTCTTACCATGACGTTGACTCCTCGGAACTGGCGTTTAAACTGGCTGCGTCTATTGCCTTTAAAGAAGGCTTTAAGAAAGCGAAACCAGTTCTGCTTGAGCCGATCATGAAGGTTGAGGTAGAAACGCCGGAAGAGAACACCGGTGACGTCATTGGTGACTTGAGCCGTCGTCGCGGTATGCTGCGCGGTCAGGAATCTGAAGTTACTGGCGTTAAGATCCACGCTGAAGTTCCGCTGTCTGAAATGTTCGGATATGCAACTCAGCTGCGTTCTCTGACCAAAGGTCGCGCATCGTACACTATGGAATTCCTGAAGTATGATGATGCACCGAGCAACGTTGCTCAGGCCGTAATCGAAGCCCGTGGTAAATAATCCACAGGATTAAAACCTAAGTCCCGTGCTCTCTCCATAAGGGGAGAGCGCTATAGTAAGGAATATAGCCGTGTCTAAAGAAAAATTTGAACGTACAAAACCGCACGTTAACGTCGGCACCATCGGCCACGTTGACCACGGTAAAACTACCCTGACCGCTGCAATCACTACCGTACTGGCTAAAACCTACGGCGGTGCTGCTCGCGCATTCGACCAGATCGATAACGCGCCGGAAGAAAAAGCGCGTGGTATCACCATCAACACCTCTCACGTTGAATACGATACCCCGACCCGTCACTACGCACACGTAGACTGCCCGGGCCACGCCGACTATGTTAAAAACATGATCACCGGTGCTGCGCAGATGGACGGCGCGATCCTGGTTGTTGCCGCGACTGATGGCCCGATGCCGCAGACCCGTGAGCACATCCTGCTGGGTCGTCAGGTAGGCGTTCCGTACATCATCGTGTTCCTGAACAAATGCGACATGGTTGATGACGAAGAGCTGCTGGAACTGGTAGAGATGGAAGTTCGTGAACTGCTGTCTCAGTACGATTTCCCGGGCGACGACACGCCGATCGTTCGTGGTTCAGCTCTGAAAGCGCTGGAAGGCGACGCAGAGTGGGAAGCGAAAATCATCGAACTGGCAGGCTTCCTGGATTCTTACATTCCGGAACCAGAGCGTGCGATTGACAAGCCGTTCCTGCTGCCGATCGAAGACGTATTCTCCATCTCCGGTCGTGGTACCGTTGTTACCGGTCGTGTAGAGCGCGGTATCATCAAAGTGGGCGAAGAAGTTGAAATCGTTGGTATCAAAGAGACTGCGAAGTCTACCTGTACTGGCGTTGAGATGTTCCGCAAACTGCTGGACGAAGGCCGTGCGGGTGAGAACGTAGGTGTTCTGCTGCGTGGTATCAAACGTGAAGAAATCGAACGTGGTCAGGTACTGGCGAAGCCGGGCACCATCAAGCCGCACACCAAGTTCGAATCTGAAGTGTATATTCTGTCCAAAGACGAAGGCGGCCGTCATACTCCGTTCTTCAAAGGCTACCGTCCGCAGTTCTACTTCCGTACAACTGACGTGACTGGCACCATCGAACTGCCGGAAGGCGTAGAGATGGTAATGCCGGGCGACAACATCAAAATGGTTGTTACCCTGATCCACCCGATCGCGATGGACGACGGCCTGCGTTTCGCAATCCGTGAAGGCGGCCGTACTGTAGGTGCGGGCGTGGTTGCTAAAGTTCTGGGCTAATTATTCATTAATTAGTATTGAACTGAAAAGGGCGCTTCGGCGCCCTTTTTGCTGCCTGCTACGCAGCTGTCACAAATCTTCGCAAATTTGTCTTTCCTTCCGCCGCGTAAGCAGAGTTGTGCTATTGTAATCATAACTATTCTCATTTACACTTTGCGCAGAAATTGAACGGGAGCGATCATGTACGTTTGTTTGTGTAATGGTGTAAGTGATAAGAAAATTCGTCAGGCTGTACGTCAGTTTCATCCTCAATCGTTCCAACAGTTACGTAAGTTTATTCCTGTCGGAAATCAATGCGGTAAATGTATACGAGCGGCACGTGAAGTCATGCAGGACGAATTGACGCAAATGCCAGAGTTTAAAGAAATCGCCTGAGTCACACTCTTTTTTTTGACATCCCTGTAGCCCCATCTACGCTCAAGAGAGTGGAAGCGGAGGGACTATAAAATGAAAGGTGATGTTAAAATCATAAATTATCTCAATAAACTATTGGGAAATGAGCTTGTCGCGATTAACCAGTATTTTCTTCATGCCCGTATGTTCAAAAACTGGGGACTCACTCGCCTTAATGATGTCGAGTACCATGAATCCATAGATGAGATGAAACACGCCGATAAATACATCGAGCGTATTTTGTTTCTCGAAGGGATCCCAAACCTGCAGGATCTTGGCAAGCTGGGTATCGGTGAAGACGTCGAAGAGATGTTACAATCCGATCTTCGGCTCGAGCTTGAAGGGGCAAAAGACCTGCGTGAAGCCATCGCCTATGCCGATACCATACATGATTACGTCAGCCGGGACATGATGATCGAGATCCTGGCGGATGAAGAAGGGCATATTGACTGGCTGGAAACCGAGCTGGATCTCATCGCTAAGCTGGGTATCCAGAATTACCTGCAATCGCAGATTCAGGTCACAAGCTAATACCCCCAGTCATCAATTGATGACATCCAGTGATGAAACCCGCCGCCGCCAGAAATGGCCCAAAAGGCAGCGGGTTTTTTAACGCTCTCTTTCCGCAAATGAGCGTCTCTACTGCGACGCACAGGCTGGCAAGCAGCGATGCGCAAAGCACCAACAGCGGTAACGATGACCATCCATGCCACGCGCCCAGCGCGGCAAGAAACTTCACATCACCATAACCCAGCCCCTCTTGTCTGCGAATAAACCGATAAGTCCAGTACAAGCCAGCAAATCCCATATAGCCTGCGACGGCGCCCCATAACGCATCGGCGAGCCGTGCCGGAAAGAAGCATTGATGAAAAACCAACCCGATCCACAACAGAGGGCAGGTGACGCGGTCTGGCAGCAAACCGGTGCGTAAGTCATAAAGCGCCAGATACAGGGTCGATGAAACATAGCAAAGCAGAAAGGGCAGGGCGGTTATCATTGGGCAATCTCCCAGCTAAAAAGCGCCACTGTAATGAAGGACTGCCGGAGAACAAGCGGCATTATCAGGATATGCGCGCGGATTTCCGCCGTCATTGTCAGCCGAGTTTGCATTGCAATACAACGCTGAAGGCCGCTCGCATTCAGGGGAAAATGTTTAATATCTACGCGATGCTTGCGTCAGGCTGAGATTTGCGTATAATGCGCGGGCTTGTCTTAATCGACGGCAGGTTCGATTTGAACCTCGGGTAACCGATTTGGTTATCTCACAATGCTCCCAATCGGGGAGCTACGTAAGAACGGTTACACTCTCCCATCAATCGTAATGGGTCTGAGGAGTAATCATTTTCGTTTATAAAATAATTGGAGCTCTGGTCTCATGCAGAACCAAAGAATCCGTATCCGCCTGAAAGCGTTTGATCATCGTCTGATCGATCAATCAACCGCGGAAATCGTCGAGACTGCTAAGCGCACTGGTGCGCAAGTCCGTGGTCCGATCCCGCTGCCGACCCGCAAAGAGCGCTTCACCGTTCTGATCTCCCCGCACGTTAACAAAGACGCGCGTGACCAGTACGAAATCCGCACTCACAAGCGTCTGGTTGACATCGTTGAGCCAACCGAGAAAACCGTTGATGCTCTGATGCGTCTGGATCTGGCTGCCGGTGTAGACGTGCAGATCAGCCTGGGTTAATCAGGTCATCGAGCGATTGAGAGGTTGAAACAATGATTGGTTTAGTCGGTAAAAAAGTGGGCATGACTCGCATCTTCACTGAAGATGGCGTTTCAATCCCAGTAACCGTAATCGAAGTTGAAGCAAACCGTGTTACTCAGGTTAAAGACCTGGCTAACGATGGCTACCGCGCAATCCAGGTTACCACCGGTGCTAAAAAAGCTAACCGTGTAACCAAGCCGGAAGCGGGTCATTTTGCTAAAGCTGGCGTAGAAGCTGGCCGTGGTCTGTGGGAATTCCGTCTGGCTGAAGGCGAAGAGTTCACCGTAGGTCAGAGCATTAGCGTTGAGCTGTTTGCTGAAGTTAAAAAAGTTGACGTAACTGGCACCTCTAAAGGTAAAGGTTTCGCAGGTACCGTTAAGCGCTGGAACTTCCGTACCCAGGACGCGACTCACGGTAACTCCTTGTCTCACCGCGTTCCGGGTTCTATCGGTCAGAACCAGACTCCGGGCAAAGTGTTCAAAGGCAAGAAAATGGCAGGTCAGCTGGGTAACGAACGTGTCACTGTTCAGAGCCTGGACGTAGTACGTGTTGACGCTGAGCGCAACCTGCTGCTGGTTAAAGGTGCGGTCCCGGGTGCAACCGGCTGCGACCTGATCGTTAAACCAGCTGTGAAGGCGTAAGGGGATAGCAATGGAATTAGTATTGAAAGACGCGCAGAGCGCGCTGACTGTTTCCGAAACTACCTTCGGTCGTGATTTCAACGAAGCGCTGGTTCACCAGGTTGTTGTTGCTTATGCAGCTGGTGCTCGTCAGGGTACTCGTGCTCAGAAGACTCGTGCTGAAGTAACTGGTTCCGGTAAAAAACCGTGGCGCCAGAAAGGTACCGGCCGTGCGCGTTCAGGTTCTATCAAGAGCCCGATCTGGCGTTCTGGTGGCGTGACCTTCGCTGCGCGTCCGCAGGACCACAGTCAAAAAGTTAACAAGAAGATGTACCGCGGCGCGCTGAAAAGCATTCTGTCCGAACTGGTACGTCAGGATCGTCTGATCGTTGTCGAGAAGTTCTCTGTTGAAGCGCCTAAAACTAAGCTGCTGGCACAGAAACTGAAAGACATGGCTCTGGAAGATGTGCTGATCATCACCGGTGAGCTGGACGAAAACCTGTTCCTGGCCGCACGTAACCTGCACAAGGTTGACGTACGCGATGCGACGGGTATCGACCCGGTTAGCCTGATCGCCTTCGACAAAGTCGTAATGACTGCTGATGCTGTTAAGCAAGTTGAGGAGATGCTGGCATGATTCGTGAAGAACGTCTGCTGAAGGTGCTGCGCGCACCGCACGTTTCTGAAAAAGCGTCTACTGCGATGGAAAAAACTAACACCATCGTTCTCAAAGTTGCTAAAGACGCGACCAAAGCAGAAATCAAAGCTGCTGTGCAGAAACTGTTTGAAGTCGAAGTCGAAGTCGTTAACACCCTGGTCGTTAAAGGGAAAGTTAAACGTCACGGACAGCGTATCGGTCGTCGTAGCGACTGGAAAAAAGCTTACGTCACCCTGAAAGAAGGCCAGAACCTGGACTTCGTTGGCGGCGCTGAGTAAGTCGGAGGAGTAATACAATGGCAGTTGTTAAATGTAAACCGACATCTCCGGGTCGTCGCCACGTAGTTAAAGTGGTTAACCCTGAGCTGCACAAGGGCAAACCTTTTGCTCCGTTGCTGGAAAAAAACAGCAAATCCGGTGGTCGTAACAACAATGGCCGTATCACCACTCGTCACATCGGTGGTGGCCACAAGCAGGCTTATCGTATTGTTGACTTCAAACGCAACAAAGACGGTATCCCGGCAGTTGTTGAGCGTCTTGAGTACGATCCGAACCGTTCCGCGAACATCGCGCTGGTTCTGTACAAAGATGGCGAACGCCGTTACATCCTGGCCCCTAAAGGCCTGAAAGCTGGCGACCAGATCCAATCTGGCGTTGATGCTGCAATCAAACCAGGCAACACCCTGCCGATGCGCAATATCCCGGTTGGTTCTACCGTTCATAACGTAGAAATGAAACCAGGTAAAGGCGGTCAGCTGGCACGTTCCGCAGGGACTTACGTTCAGATCGTTGCGCGCGATGGTGCTTATGTCACCCTGCGTCTGCGTTCTGGTGAAATGCGTAAAGTCGAAGCAGACTGCCGTGCAACTCTGGGCGAAGTTGGCAATGCTGAGCATATGCTGCGCGTTCTGGGTAAAGCAGGTGCTGCACGCTGGCGTGGTGTTCGTCCGACCGTTCGCGGTACCGCGATGAACCCAGTAGACCACCCACATGGTGGTGGTGAAGGTCGTAACTTTGGTAAGCACCCGGTAACCCCGTGGGGCGTTCAGACCAAAGGTAAGAAGACCCGCAGCAACAAGCGTACTGATAAATTCATCGTACGTCGCCGTAGCAAATAATTTTAGAGGATAAGCCATGCCACGTTCTCTCAAGAAAGGTCCTTTTATTGACCTGCACTTGCTGAAGAAGGTAGAGAAAGCGGTGGAAAGCGGAGACAAGAAGCCCCTGCGCACTTGGTCCCGTCGTTCAACGATCTTTCCTAACATGATCGGTTTGACCATCGCTGTCCATAATGGTCGTCAGCACGTTCCGGTATTTGTAACCGATGAAATGGTCGGTCACAAACTGGGTGAATTCGCACCGACTCGTACTTATCGCGGCCACGCTGCTGATAAAAAAGCGAAGAAGAAATAAGGTAGGAGGAAGAGATGGAAACTATCGCTAAACATCGCCATGCTCGTTCTTCTGCTCAGAAGGTCCGCCTTGTTGCTGACCTGATTCGCGGTAAGAAAGTGTCGCAGGCTCTGGATATTCTGACCTACACCAACAAGAAAGCGGCTGTATTGGTCAAGAAGGTTCTGGAATCTGCCATTGCTAACGCTGAACACAACGATGGCGCTGACATTGACGATCTGAAAGTTACGAAAATTTTCGTAGACGAAGGCCCGAGCATGAAGCGCATTATGCCGCGTGCAAAAGGTCGTGCAGATCGCATCCTGAAGCGCACCAGCCACATCACTGTGGTTGTGTCCGATCGCTGAGACTCTGGAGACTAGCAATGGGTCAGAAAGTACATCCTAATGGTATTCGCCTGGGTATTGTAAAACCATGGAACTCTACCTGGTTTGCGAACACCAAAGAATTCGCTGACAACCTGGACAGCGATTTTAAAGTACGTCAGTACCTGACGAAGGAACTGGCTAAAGCGTCCGTATCTCGTATCGTTATCGAGCGTCCGGCTAAGAGCATCCGTGTGACTATTCACACTGCTCGCCCGGGTATCGTTATCGGTAAGAAAGGCGAAGACGTAGAAAAACTGCGTAAGGTCGTAGCGGATATCGCTGGCGTTCCTGCACAGATCAATATCGCCGAAGTTCGTAAACCTGAACTGGACGCAAAACTGGTTGCTGACAGCATCACTTCTCAGCTGGAACGTCGTGTTATGTTCCGCCGTGCGATGAAGCGTGCTGTACAGAACGCAATGCGTCTGGGCGCTAAAGGTATCAAAGTTGAAGTTAGCGGCCGTCTGGGCGGCGCGGAAATCGCACGTACCGAATGGTACCGTGAAGGTCGCGTACCGCTGCACACTCTGCGTGCTGACATCGACTACAACACCTCTGAAGCGCACACCACTTACGGTGTAATCGGCGTTAAGGTATGGATCTTCAAAGGCGAGATCCTGGGTGGTATGGCTGCTGTTGAACAACCGGAAAAACCGGCTGCGCAACCTAAAAAGCAGCAGCGTAAAGGCCGTAAATAAGGAGCGTCGCTGATGTTACAACCAAAGCGTACAAAATTCCGTAAGATGCACAAAGGCCGTAACCGCGGTCTGGCTGCAGGCGCGGATGTTAGCTTCGGCAGCTTCGGTCTGAAAGCTGTTGGCCGTGGTCGTCTGACTGCCCGTCAGATCGAAGCAGCACGTCGTGCTATGACCCGTGCAGTTAAGCGTCAAGGTAAGATCTGGATCCGTGTATTCCCGGACAAACCGATCACTGAAAAGCCGCTGGCAGTGCGTATGGGTAAAGGTAAAGGTAACGTGGAGTATTGGGTTGCCTTGATTCAGCCGGGTAAAGTCCTGTATGAAATGGACGGCGTACCGGAAGAGCTGGCCCGTGAAGCATTCAAGCTGGCAGCAGCGAAACTGCCGATTAAAACCACCTTTGTAACTAAGACGGTGATGTAATGAAAGCAAAAGAGCTGCGTGAGAAGAGCGTTGAAGAGCTGAACACCGAGCTGCTGAACCTGCTGCGTGAGCAGTTCAACCTGCGTATGCAGGCTGCAAGTGGCCAGCTGCAACAGTCTCACCTGTTGAAGCAAGTGCGTCGCGATGTCGCACGCGTTAAGACTTTACTGACTGAGAAGGCGGGTGCGTAATGACCGATAAAATCCGTACTCTGCAAGGTCGCGTTGTTAGCGACAAAATGGAGAAATCCATTGTTGTTGCTATCGAACGTTTTGTGAAACACCCGATCTACGGTAAATTCATCAAGCGTACGACCAAACTGCACGTACATGACGAGAACAACGAATGCGGTATCGGCGACAAGGTTGAAATCCGTGAATGCCGTCCGCTGTCCAAGACTAAGTCCTGGACACTGGTTCGCGTTGTAGAGAAAGCGGTTCTGTAATACAGTACGCATTCTCAACGAATAAACGGCTCAGCGATGGGCCGTTTATTTTTTCTACCCATATCGTTTGAGCGGTGTTATAATGCCGCGCCCCCGATATGGGGCTTTTTTAACGACCTGATTTCGGGTCTCAGTAGTAGTTGACATTAGCGGAGCACTAAAATGATCCAAGAACAGACTATGCTGAACGTCGCCGACAACTCCGGTGCACGTCGCGTAATGTGTATCAAGGTTCTGGGTGGCTCGCACCGTCGCTACGCAGGCGTAGGCGACATCATCAAGATCACCATCAAAGAAGCAATTCCGCGTGGTAAGGTCAAAAAAGGTGATGTGCTGAAGGCGGTAGTGGTGCGCACCAAGAAGGGTGTTCGTCGCCCGGACGGTTCTGTCATTCGCTTCGATGGTAATGCATGCGTTATTCTGAACAATAACAGCGAGCAGCCTATCGGTACGCGTATTTTTGGGCCGGTAACTCGTGAGCTTCGTACCGAGAAGTTCATGAAAATTATCTCTCTGGCACCAGAAGTACTCTAAGGAGCGAATCATGGCAGCGAAAATCCGTCGTGATGACGAAGTTATCGTGTTAACCGGTAAAGATAAAGGTAAGCGCGGTAAAGTTAAGAATGTCCTGTCTTCCGGCAAGGTCATTGTTGAAGGTATCAACCTGGTTAAGAAACACCAGAAGCCGGTTCCGGCTCTGAACCAACCAGGCGGCATCGTTGAAAAAGAAGCTGCTATTCAGGTTTCTAACGTTGCAATCTTCAATGCGGCAACCGGCAAGGCTGACCGTGTAGGCTTTAGATTCGAAGACGGTAAAAAAGTCCGTTTCTTCAAGTCTAATAGCGAAACTATCAAGTAATTTGGAGTAGTACGATGGCGAAACTGCATGATTACTACAAAGACGAAGTAGTTAAAAAACTCATGACTGAGTTTAACTACAATTCTGTCATGCAAGTCCCTCGGGTCGAGAAGATCACCCTGAACATGGGTGTTGGTGAAGCGATCGCTGACAAGAAACTGCTGGATAACGCAGCAGCTGACCTGACAGCAATCTCCGGTCAAAAACCGCTGATCACCAAAGCACGCAAATCTGTTGCAGGCTTCAAAATCCGTCAGGGCTATCCGATCGGCTGTAAAGTAACTCTGCGTGGCGAACGCATGTGGGAGTTCTTTGAGCGCCTGATCACTATTGCTGTACCGCGTATCCGTGACTTCCGTGGCTTGTCCGCTAAGTCTTTCGATGGTCGTGGTAACTACAGCATGGGTGTCCGTGAGCAGATCATCTTCCCAGAAATCGACTACGATAAAGTCGACCGCGTTCGTGGTTTGGATATTACCATTACCACTACTGCGAAATCTGACGAAGAAGGCCGTGCTCTGCTGGCTGCCTTTGACTTCCCGTTCCGCAAGTAAGGTAGGGTTACTGAATGGCTAAGCAATCAATGAAAGCACGCGAAGTAAAACGCGTAGCTTTAGCTGATAAATACTTCGCGAAACGCGCTGAACTGAAAGCGATCATCTCTGATGTGAACGCTTCCGACGAAGATCGTTGGAACGCTGTTCTTAAGCTGCAGACTCTGCCGCGTGATTCCAGCCCGTCTCGTCAGCGTAACCGCTGCCGTCAAACAGGTCGTCCACATGGCTATGTGGGCAAGTTCGGGTTGAGCCGTATCAAGCTACGTGAAGCCGCAATGCGCGGTGAAGTACCAGGCTTGAAAAAGGCTAGCTGGTAATTGTCACCAATTGAATCACGGGAGTAAAGACAGATGAGCATGCAAGATCCGATCGCGGATATGCTGACCCGTATCCGTAACGGTCAGGCCGCGAACAAAGCTGCGGTCACCATGCCTTCCTCCAAGCTGAAAGTGGCAATCGCCAACGTGCTGAAGGAAGAAGGTTTTATCGAAGATTTTAAAGTTGAAGGCGACACCAAGCCGGAACTGGAACTGACTCTTAAGTATTTCCAGGGTAAAGCTGTTGTAGAAAGCATTCAGCGTGTCAGCCGCCCAGGTCTGCGCATCTACAAACGTAAAGATGAGCTGCCGAAAGTTATGGCGGGTCTGGGTATCGCGGTTGTTTCTACCTCTAAAGGTGTTATGACTGATCGTGCAGCGCGCCAGGCTGGTCTTGGTGGCGAAATTATCTGCTACGTAGCCTAATCGGAGGAAAAAATGTCTCGTGTTGCTAAAGCACCGGTCGTTGTTCCTGCCGGCGTTGATGTAAAAATCAACGGTCAGGTTATTACGATCAAAGGTAAAAACGGCGAGCTGACTCGTACTCTCAACGATGCTGTTGAAGTTAAACATGCAGATAATGCACTGACCTTCGGTCCGCGTGATGGTTACGTAGACGGTTGGGCTCAGGCTGGTACCGCGCGTGCCCTGCTGAACTCAATGGTTATCGGTGTTACCGAAGGCTTCACTAAGAAGCTGCAGCTGGTTGGTGTAGGTTATCGTGCAGCGGTTAAAGGGAATGTAGTAAACCTGTCCTTAGGTTTCTCTCACCCTGTTGACCATCAGCTGCCGGCTGGGATTACTGCAGAGTGCCCGACTCAAACTGAAATCGTGCTGAAAGGCGCTGATAAGCAGGTGATCGGCCAGGTTGCAGCAGATCTGCGCGCCTACCGTCGTCCTGAGCCTTATAAAGGCAAGGGTGTTCGTTACGCCGACGAAGTCGTGCGTACCAAAGAGGCTAAGAAGAAGTAAGGTAACACTATGGATAAGAAATCTGCTCGTATCCGTCGTGCGACCCGCGCACGCCGCAAGCTCCAGGAGCTGGGCGCAACTCGCCTGGTGGTACATCGTACCCCGCGTCACATTTACGCACAGGTAATTGCACCGAACGGTTCTGAAGTTCTGGTAGCTGCTTCTACTGTAGAAAAAGCTATCGCTGAACAACTGAAGTACACCGGTAACAAAGACGCGGCTGCAGCTGTGGGTAAAGCTGTCGCTGAACGCGCTCTGGAAAAAGGCATCAAAGATGTGTCCTTTGACCGTTCCGGGTTCCAATATCATGGTCGTGTCCAGGCACTGGCAGATGCTGCCCGTGAAGCTGGCCTTCAGTTCTAAGGTAGAGGTGTAAGATGGCTCACATCGAAAAACAAGCTGGCGAACTGCAGGAAAAGCTGATCGCGGTAAACCGCGTATCTAAAACCGTTAAAGGTGGTCGTATTTTCTCCTTCACAGCTCTGACTGTAGTTGGCGATGGTAACGGTCGCGTTGGTTTTGGTTACGGTAAAGCGCGTGAAGTTCCAGCAGCGATCCAGAAAGCGATGGAAAAAGCCCGTCGCAATATGATTAACGTCGCGCTGAACAACGGCACCCTGCAACACCCGGTTAAAGGTGTTCACACGGGTTCTCGTGTATTCATGCAGCCAGCTTCCGAAGGTACCGGTATCATCGCCGGTGGTGCAATGCGCGCCGTTCTGGAAGTTGCTGGGGTTCATAACGTTCTGGCTAAAGCATACGGTTCCACCAACCCGATCAACGTGGTTCGTGCAACTATTGATGGCCTGGAAAATATGAATTCTCCAGAAATGGTCGCTGCCAAGCGTGGTAAATCCGTTGAAGAAATTCTGGGGAAATAAACCATGGCAAAGACTATTAAAATTACTCAAACCCGCAGTGCAATCGGTCGTCTGCCGAAACACAAGGCAACGCTGCTTGGCCTGGGTCTGCGTCGTATTGGTCACACCGTAGAACGTGAGGATACTCCTGCCGTTCGTGGTATGGTCAACGCGGTTTCCTTCATGGTTAAAGTTGAGGAGTAAGAGATGCGTTTAAATACTCTGTCTCCGGCCGAAGGCTCCAAAAAGGCGGGTAAACGCCTGGGTCGTGGTATCGGTTCTGGCCTCGGTAAAACCGGTGGTCGTGGTCACAAAGGTCAGAAGTCTCGTTCTGGCGGTGGCGTACGTCGCGGTTTCGAGGGTGGTCAGATGCCTCTGTACCGTCGTCTGCCGAAATTCGGCTTCACTTCTCGTAAAGCAGCGATTACAGCCGAAGTTCGTCTGTCTGACCTGGCGAAAGTAGAAGGCGGCGTTGTAGACCTGAACACGCTGAAAGCGGCTAACATTATCGGTATCCAGATCGAGTTCGCGAAAGTGATCATGTCTGGTGAAGTCACTACTCCGGTAACTGTTCGTGGCCTGCGTGTTACTAAAGGCGCTCGTGCTGCTATCGAAGCTGCTGGCGGTAAAATCGAGGAATAAGTAGCAGATGGCTAAACAACCGGGATTAGATTTTCAAAGTGCCAAAGGTGGCTTAGGCGAGCTGAAACGCAGACTGCTGTTTGTTATCGGTGCGCTGATTGTGTTCCGTATTGGCTCTTTTATTCCGATCCCTGGTATTGATGCCGCTGTACTTGCCAAACTGCTTGAGCAACAGCGAGGCACCATCATTGAGATGTTCAACATGTTCTCTGGTGGTGCTCTCAGCCGTGCTTCTATCTTTGCCCTGGGTATTATGCCGTACATTTCGGCATCGATTATTATCCAGCTGCTGACGGTAGTTCATCCAACGTTGGCGGAAATTAAGAAAGAAGGGGAGTCTGGTCGTCGTAAGATCAGCCAGTACACCCGTTACGGTACTCTGGTGTTGGCAATATTCCAGTCGATCGGTATTGCTACCGGTCTGCCGAATATGCCTGGTATGCAAGGCCTGGTGATGAACCCGGGCTTTGCATTCTATTTCACCGCTGTTGTAAGTCTGGTCACGGGAACCATGTTCCTGATGTGGTTGGGCGAACAGATTACTGAACGAGGTATCGGTAACGGTATCTCAATCATTATCTTCGCCGGTATTGTCGCGGGTCTCCCGCCAGCCATCGCCCATACTATCGAGCAAGCGCGTCAAGGCGACCTGCACTTCCTCGTGTTGCTGTTGGTTGCAGTATTAGTATTTGCAGTGACGTTCTTTGTTGTATTTGTTGAGCGTGGTCAACGCCGCATTGTGGTAAACTACGCGAAACGTCAGCAAGGTCGTCGTGTCTATGCTGCACAGAGCACACATTTACCGCTGAAAGTGAATATGGCGGGGGTTATCCCGGCTATCTTCGCTTCCAGTATTATTCTGTTCCCGGCAACCATCGCGTCATGGTTCGGGGGCGGTACTGGTTGGAACTGGCTGACAACAATTTCGCTGTATTTGCAGCCTGGGCAACCGCTTTATGTGTTACTCTATGCGTCTGCAATCATCTTCTTCTGTTTCTTCTACACGGCGTTGGTCTTCAACCCGCGTGAAACAGCAGATAACCTGAAGAAGTCCGGTGCATTTGTACCAGGAATTCGTCCGGGAGAGCAAACGGCGAAGTATATCGATAAAGTAATGACCCGCCTGACTCTGGTCGGTGCGCTATACATTACCTTTATCTGCCTGATCCCGGAGTTCATGCGTGATGCAATGAAAGTACCGTTCTACTTCGGTGGGACCTCACTGCTTATCGTTGTTGTCGTGATTATGGACTTTATGGCTCAAGTGCAAACTCTGATGATGTCCAGTCAGTATGAGTCTGCATTGAAGAAGGCGAACCTGAAAGGCTACGGCCGTTAATTGGTCGCCCGAGAAGTTACGGAGAGTAAAAATGAAAGTTCGTGCTTCCGTCAAGAAATTATGCCGTAACTGCAAAATCGTTAAGCGTGATGGTGTCATCCGTGTGATTTGCAGTGCCGAGCCGAAGCATAAACAGCGCCAAGGCTGATTTATTCGCATATTTTTCTTGCAAAGTTGGGTTGAGCTGGCTAGATTAGCCAGCCAATCTTTTGTATGTCTGTACGTTTCCATTTGAGTATCCTGAAAACGGGCTTTTCAGCATGGTGCGTACATATTAAATAGTAGGAGTGCATAGTGGCCCGTATAGCAGGCATTAACATTCCTGATCAGAAACATGCTGTGATCGCATTAACGTCGATCTACGGCATCGGTAAGACCCGTTCTAAAGCCATCCTGGCTGCAGCGGGTATCGCTGAAAATGTTAAGATCAGTGAGCTGTCTGAAGGACAAATCGACACGCTGCGTGACGAAGTTGCCAAATTTGTCGTTGAAGGTGATCTGCGCCGTGAAATCAGCATGAGCATCAAGCGCCTGATGGATCTTGGTTGCTATCGCGGTTTGCGTCATCGTCGTGGTCTCCCGGTTCGCGGTCAGCGTACCAAGACCAACGCACGTACCCGTAAGGGTCCGCGCAAACCGATCAAGAAATAATCGGGGTGATTGAATAATGGCAAAGGCACCAATTCGTGCACGTAAACGTGTAAGAAAACAAGTCTCTGACGGCGTGGCTCATATCCATGCTTCTTTCAACAACACCATCGTGACTATTACCGATCGTCAGGGTAACGCGCTGGGTTGGGCAACAGCCGGTGGTTCCGGTTTCCGTGGTTCTCGCAAATCCACTCCGTTCGCAGCTCAGGTTGCAGCAGAGCGTTGCGCTGACGCCGTTAAAGAATACGGCATCAAGAATCTGGAAGTTATGGTTAAAGGTCCGGGTCCAGGCCGCGAATCTACTATTCGTGCTCTGAACGCCGCTGGTTTCCGCATCACTAATATTACTGATGTGACTCCGATCCCTCATAACGGTTGTCGTCCGCCGAAAAAACGTCGCGTATAACGCTTCGTTTTCCAGGTTTGTTGGAGAAAGAAAATGGCAAGATATTTGGGTCCTAAGCTCAAGCTGAGCCGTCGTGAGGGCACCGACTTATTCCTTAAGTCCGGCGTTCGCGCGATCGATACCAAGTGTAAAATTGAACAAGCTCCTGGCCAGCACGGTGCGCGTAAACCGCGTCTGTCTGACTATGGTGTGCAGTTGCGTGAAAAGCAAAAAGTTCGCCGTATCTACGGTGTGCTGGAGCGTCAGTTCCGTAACTACTACAAAGAAGCAGCACGTCTGAAAGGCAACACCGGTGAAAACCTGTTGGCTCTGCTGGAAGGTCGTCTGGACAACGTTGTATACCGTATGGGCTTCGGCGCCACTCGTGCAGAAGCACGTCAGCTGGTTAGCCATAAAGCTGTTATGGTAAACGGTCGTGTTGTTAACATCGCTTCTTATCAGGTTAGTCCGAATGACGTTGTTAGCATTCGTGAGAAAGCGAAGAAGCAGTCTCGCGTGAAAGCCGCTCTGGAGCTGGCTGAGCAGCGTGAAAAGCCAACCTGGCTGGAAGTTGATGCTGGCAAGATGGAAGGTACGTACAAGCGTAAGCCTGAGCGTTCTGATCTGTCTGCGGACATTAACGAACACCTGATCGTCGAGCTTTACTCTAAGTAAAGCTTAGTACCAAAGAGAGGACACAATGCAGGGTTCTGTGACAGAGTTTCTAAAACCGCGCCTGGTAGATATCGAGCAAGTGAGTTCGACGCACGCCAAGGTGACCCTTGAGCCTTTAGAGCGTGGCTTTGGCCATACTTTAGGTAACGCACTGCGCCGTATTCTGCTCTCATCGATGCCGGGTTGCGCGGTGACCGAGGTTGAGATTGATGGTGTACTACATGAGTACAGCACCAAAGAAGGCGTTCAGGAAGACATCCTGGAAATCCTGCTCAACCTGAAAGGGCTGGCGGTGAGAGTTCAGGGTAAAGATGAAGTTATTCTTACCTTGAATAAATCTGGCATTGGCCCTGTGACTGCAGCCGACATTACCCACGACGGTGATGTCGAAATCGTCAAGCCGCAGCACGTGATCTGCCACCTGACCGATGAGAACGCGTCTATTAGCATGCGTATCAAAGTTCAGCGCGGTCGTGGTTATGTGCCGGCTTCTACCCGAATTCATTCGGAAGAAGATGAGCGCCCAATCGGCCGTCTGCTGGTCGACGCATGCTATAGCCCTGTAGAGCGTATCGCCTACAATGTTGAAGCAGCGCGTGTAGAACAGCGTACCGACCTGGACAAGCTGGTCATCGAAATGGAAACCAACGGCACAATCGATCCTGAAGAGGCGATTCGTCGTGCGGCGACCATTCTGGCTGAACAACTGGAAGCTTTCGTTGACTTACGTGATGTACGTCAGCCGGAAGTGAAAGAAGAGAAACCAGAATTCGATCCGATCCTGCTGCGCCCTGTTGACGATCTGGAATTGACTGTCCGCTCTGCTAACTGCCTCAAAGCAGAAGCTATCCACTATATCGGTGATCTGGTACAGCGTACTGAGGTTGAGCTTCTTAAGACGCCTAACCTTGGTAAAAAATCTCTTACTGAGATTAAAGACGTGCTGGCTTCCCGTGGGCTGTCTCTGGGTATGCGCCTGGAAAACTGGCCACCGGCAAGCATCGCTGACGAGTAACCGGATCGCAGGTTAAGGTTTTACTGAGAAGGATAAGGTCATGCGCCATCGTAAGAGTGGTCGTCAACTGAACCGCAACAGCAGCCATCGCCAGGCTATGTTCCGCAATATGGCAGGTTCACTGGTTCGTCATGAAATCATCAAGACGACCCTGCCTAAAGCGAAAGAGCTGCGCCGCGTAGTTGAGCCGCTGATTACTCTTGCCAAGACTGATAGCGTAGCTAATCGTCGTCTGGCATTCGCCCGCACTCGTGATAACGAGATCGTGGCAAAACTGTTTAACGAGCTGGGCCCGCGTTTCGCGAGCCGCGCCGGTGGTTACACTCGCATTCTGAAGTGTGGCTTCCGTGCAGGCGACAACGCGCCGATGGCTTACATCGAGCTGGTTGATCGCTCTGAGTCGAAAGCAGAAGCTGCTGCAGAGTAATCTGTAGTAACGTAAAAAAACCCGCTCCGGCGGGTTTTTTTATATCCGCAGCATCCCCACTTATCTACAATAATTTGTATTCTTTTTGTTCATCCCCTGGAGCGTTGTATGTGGTTACTGGACCAGTGGGCGGAGCGCCATATCCTTGAAGCGCAGAGTAAAGGCGAATTTGACCATCTGCCCGGACGCGGAGAGCCGCTCATTCTGGATGACGACTCGCATGTTCCGGCTGAACTACGCGCTGGCTATCGCTTACTGAAAAATGCAGGCTGTCTTCCCCCTGAACTGGAACAGCGTAAAGAAGCGATTGCGCTGCTGGATTTGCTAAACGGGATTCGACAGGATGATCCTCAGTATCAGGAAGTCAGTCGTCGTTTGTCATTACTGGAGCTCAAGCTCAGACAGGCCGGGGTGAGTACGGAATTTCTTCGCGGTGAATATGCCAAAAAGCTGTCGCATAAAATCAGTGAGCGTTAAAGGAGAAGAGATGTATCGTATTGGAGAGTTAGCAAAGCTGGCCGAGGTTACGCCGGACACCATCCGCTATTATGAGAAGCAGCAGATGATGGAACATGAAGTCCGTACTGAAGGTGGGTTTCGCTTGTATACCGAAAACGATCTTCAACGTCTGAAATTTATCCGCTACGCGCGACAGCTTGGTTTTACACTCGAGTCGATCCGCGAACTGCTGTCGATCCGTATCGATCCCGAGCATCATACCTGCCAGGAATCAAAAGGGATCGTGCAGGAGAGGCTGAAAGAAGTTGAAGCAAGAATAGCGGAACTGCAAACAATGCAGCGTTCCCTGCAACGACTGAATGACGCCTGTTGTGGTACGGCGCACAGTAGCGTTTACTGTTCGATTCTCGAGGCCCTGGAGCAAGGCGCCAGTGGAATAAAGTCAGGCTGTTGATTTAGTCAACCATCAGGATTACACTCGCGCCGTTAAATCCTACAACTGGAGTAATTATGAGCCGTTATCAACATACGAAAGGGCAGATCAAAGACAACGCCATAGAGGCACTACTGCATGACCCACTTTTCAGGCAACGCGTGGAAAAGAACAAGAAAGGGAAAGGCAGTTATTTACGTAAAGGAAAACACGGCAATCGCGGGAACTGGGAGCCCAGTGGCAAGAAAGTGAATCACTTTTTTACCACTGGCCTTCTGCTTTTAGCGAGCAGTTAAGAACGGTTATTTTGTTCTTTGAGCAGGTCACGAATTTCAGTGAGTAGCACTTCTTCTTTTGTCGGAGCGGGTGGTGCCGCCGGCTCTTCTTTTTTCTTACGGTTGAGTTTGTTAATCAACTTGATCGCCATGAAGATAGCAAACGCGACAATCACGAAATCAAAGATGTTCTGAATAAACACACCGTAATGCATCACAACAGCCGGGATGTCGCCCTGCGCCTCACGTAGCGTAAAGGCAAACTGTTTGAAATCGATCCCGCCAATTAATAATCCCAGCGGTGGCATGATGATATCGGCAACCAGTGACGAAACAATCTTACCGAACGCCGCACCAATAATGACACCCACTGCCAAATCGACAACATTCCCGCGCATCGCGAATTCGCGAAACTCTTTAATAATGCTCATTTTTATTCTCCCAAGCAGCTGACGATAATAAGTTTAACAAATGTTAAGGCAATTTCCATTTATGTCATGAGATAAATGTTCGAATTAACCTTGTCAAATCAGTGGATTAAAAAGGGTGCTAATAATGCACCCTTCTCAGTTACAGGAAGAAAGGGCTTGGCTGGAATAAGCGTTCGACGTCGGTAATAAACTTTTTGTCGGTCAAAAACATAATGACATGATCGCCTTGCTCGATGCGCAAATTGTCATTCGCAATCATGACGTCATTGCCACGCACCACGGCGCCAATAATTGTTCCTGGCGGCAGTTTGATTTCATCAATAACCCGGCCCACCACGCGGGAGGTGCTCTCATCCCCGTGCGCCACAGCTTCAATGGCTTCCGCCACGCCACGGCGTAAAGAGGAAACGCCTACAATATCCGCCTTACGGACGTGGCTGAGTAACGCTGATATCGTTGCCTGCTGCGGTGATATGGCGATATCTATGACGCTCCCCTGAACGAGGTCGACATAAGCGCGGCGCTGGATCAGCACCATCACCTTTTTTGCGCCCATCCGTTTAGCCAACATTGCCGACATGATATTCGCTTCATCGTCGTTGGTCACCGCAATAAAGAGATCGACCTGATCAATATGTTCTTCGGTTAACAACTCCTGATCCGACGCATCGCCAAAAAAGACGATCGTATTTTGCAGTTTTTCAGCCAGCTCTGCCGCCCGTTGCTGATCGCGTTCGATCAGCTTCACGCTGTAATCTTTTTCCAGGCGACGCGCCAGGCCTGCGCCGATATTACCGCCGCCAACCAGCATGATGCGTTTGTACGGTTTTTCCAGCCGCTGCAACTCGCTCATTACCGCGCGGATATGCTGAGAAGCCGCAATAAAGAAGACTTCATCCCCGGCTTCGACAATGGTTGATCCCTGTGGGCGGATAGGACGATCGTGACGAAAAATAGCCGCGACTCGCGTATCAATATGCGGCATGTGCTCACGCATGGTTGACAGGGCATTCCCGATCAGCGGACCGCCGTAGTAAGCCTTAACGACAGCCAGGCTGACCTTGCCTTCCGCAAAGTTAACCACCTGCAGTGCGCCGGGATATTCGATCAGCCGGTAAATGCTATCGATAACCAGTTGCTCCGGGGCAATGAGATGATCGATAGGTACGGCCTCAGAATGAAACAGTTTGTCTGCATCGCGAACGTAGTCAGGAGAGCGTATACGCGCGATACGATTCGGTGTGTTGAATAAAGAATAGGCCACCTGGCAGGCGACCATGTTTGTTTCATCGGAACTGGTTACAGCTACCAGCATATCGGCATCGTCAGCCCCGGCCTCACGCAGAACGCGAGGATGTGAACCGTGGCCCTGCACCACGCGCAAATCGAACTTATCCTGTAAGCTTCGTAGACGCTCCCCGTTAGTATCGACCACGGTGATATCGTTGTTTTCGCCAACCAGGTTTTCTGCCAGTGTGCCGCCAACCTGCCCTGCGCCCAGAATGATTATTTTCATCAGTCGTGACCCGTTATCTCATCACTTTTTGATTAGCTTAGCGTAAAAGAAGCCATCACCTTCTTCTGCGCCAGGCAGATTTTGCCGGCCAGGTTGTTCAGGCGTACCGGTTTCGCTGAGAATGGCGTCTGCTGTGCGTTGCAGGAAAGCTTTAACCTGTAGACTGTTCTCTTCCGGCAGTACTGAACAGGTTGCGTACACCAGCGTCCCGCCTGATTTCAGATGCGGCCAAATGGCATCCAGTATTTCTGCCTGTAACTTCGCCAGTTCGGCAATGTCCCGATCCCGACGCAGCCATTTTATGTCTGGATGGCGACGGATAACGCCAGTGGCAGAGCAGGGAGCGTCCAGTAAAATACGATCAAACTGCTGCTTGCCGCACCACTGTGCCGGATAACGTCCGTCGCCTTGCTTAACGGTCGCTTTCATCCCGAGACGTTTAAGGTTGTCATAAACGCGAGAGAGCCGCAGTTCATCAACGTCTACGGCCAGAACATCGGCTTCGGGGGCCGCTTCGAGGATGTGTGTGGTTTTACCGCCTGGCGCCGCGCATAAATCTAATATATGTTCGCCGTTTTGCGGCGCAAGAAAGGTGACGCAGCCCTGAGCGGAAGCGTCCTGAACGGTGACCCAGCCTTCGTCGAAGCCAGGAAGCGCATGCACTGGTGAAGGCGTTTCCAGGCGTACCGCGTCAGGGTATGCCGGGTGGGTGAAGCCTGTTATGCCTGTTTCTTCCAGTCGTGCCAGCCAGGCGTCTCGTGAATGATGCGTGCGGTTTACCCGCAACCACATCGGTGGGCGCTGGTTGTTGGCTTCGACAAGAGCTTCCCATCGTTCCGGCCAGGCTTTTTGCAGGCGCTTAAGCAGCCAGGAAGGATGCAAAAAACGCGCTTCAGTGTTAGAAAATTCCGCCAGCAGCTCATCCTGCTTACGCTGGAACTGACGTAACACGCCGTTGATAAGGCCTTTCAGTTGAGGGCGCTTGATGGCGACTGCGCCCTCGACCGTTTCGGCCAGCGCGGCGTGAGGGGGAATGCGCGTATGCAGCAGTTGGTAGAATCCGACCATAATCAGGTAATGCACGGTACGCTGCTTGCCCGTCATTGGGCGAGACATGAGCTTGCTGATCAGCCACTCCAGTTGTGACAGCGTGCGCAGCACCCCAAAGCACAACTCCTGCAGCAGTGCCTTATCTTTGTCGGAAACCTTTTGTTGCATCGGCGGCAGAACATTGCTCAATGATTGTCCTTGCTCGACGACCTGTTCAATGGCTTGCGCCGCCATACTGCGTAAGTTGAGTTTCTTATTCATAACCGCAAAAATAAAAATGCCCGGCGACACCGGGCGGAGTAAGAAGTGACCGTCAGGCCAGACGGTTGCCAGGAATGAACCATTCCCGACGTGAATTTAAAAGATCCTGCGCGCTCATGGCTTTTTTTCCGGCGGGCTGCAACGAGAGCAAATTTAAAATGCCGTCGCCTGTGGCAACCTGAATGCCGTGTTTTGTCGCGTCCAGAATAGTCCCGGGCTGAGCCTGGGTGGCTGCAGCCACAACGGACGCCTGCCAGACTTTCACCGGCTGACCGTCAATTTCCAGCCAGCTCATCGGCCAGGGGTTGAACGCGCGAATGCAGCGTTCCAGTTGCGCTGCGGAAAGCGACCAGTCAATTCGGGCTTCTTCTTTGCTGAGTTTCTCAGCGTGGGTAACCAGCGCATCATCTTGAGCTTCTGGTTTTGTCCGCCCTTCGGCTAATTGTTTCAGCGTTTCGATCAAACCCTGCGGGCCCAACTCTGCCAGCTTGTCGTACAGCGTACCGCTGGTATCTTCTGCGGTAATCGGACAAGCGAGCTTGTAGAGCATATCGCCCGTATCCAGACCAACGTCCATCTGCATAATGGTTACGCCTGTTTCGGCATCGCCAGCCCAAAGCGAACGTTGAATCGGCGCCGCGCCACGCCAGCGTGGGAGCAAGGAACCGTGGACGTTAATGCAACCGAGCCGCGGCATATCCAGCACCGCTTTGGGAAGAATCAGACCATACGCTACGACAACCATAACGTCTGCGTGCAGATCGGCAACCAGGTGCTGGTTTTCCTGCGGGCGTAATGAGGCGGGTTGGAATACGGGAATGCCTTTTTCTTCCGCCAGCACTTTTACCGGGCTGGGCATGAGTTTCTTGCCGCGGCCTGCCGGGCGGTCGGGCTGGGTAAACACGCCGACAACGTTGTGTCCAGAAGACAACAGCGCGTCAAGATGACGCGCTGCAAAGTCAGGTGTACCCGCAAAAATAATACGTAGTGAGTCTGACACGTTGATTCTTGTCCTTAAGCTCGTGCGTTCAGGCGGTCGAGTTTTTCAACTTTCTGACGAATACGTTGCTGCTTCAGCGGCGACAAATAATCGATAAACAGTTTACCGACTAAATGATCCATTTCGTGTTGGATACAAATAGCCAGCAGGCCGTCGGCTTCCAGCTCAAATGGTTTACCCTCGCGATCGAGCGCGCGAATTTTCACTCTTTCCGCACGTGGCACCAAAGCGCGCTGTTCCGGAATCGACAGGCACCCTTCTTCGATACCGGTCTCGCCTTCTTTTTCCAGCAGTTCCGGGTTAATGAGTACCAGGCGCTCGTCGCGGTTTTCAGAGACGTCAATCACGATTATCCGCTGATGAATATCAACCTGCGTCGCTGCCAGGCCAATACCTTCTTCTGCGTACATCGTCTCGAACATATCATCGACGATACGCTGAATGTCTGCATTCACTTCTTCAACCGGTTTTGCGACTTTGCGAAGGCGCTCGTCCGGAATATGTAACACTTGCAAAACTGACATAGTTATCCAGAGTTGTGTTCAGGAGTTGAAAAGATTATTACCTCTATTCTAGACAAATCCCCCTCTGATTGACAGCATCAGTGACCAATCGCAAAGATTGCTGAGACTGCCTGTGGCAGGGGGACAAGGATGAACCGTACAGAGATTTGGCTACGTTTGATGCGGGTGAGTGAATTGTGCGGCGACGAGATGCTGCGCATCGCACACTGGCTTATCGCACAGCCACATATTGATGCCGCGGTGCTTCGCAACGCGGGGTTTTCGCCCTCCTGGATTAAACGCTTTTTCTCGCTTTCGGATGAAGAACGGGAGAAAACGCTGCTTTGGCTTGAGGCGCCTCATCATTATTTATTACTGGCAGATGATGATCATTATCCAACCCAACTTCGTGCTATTGACGATTATCCTGGTGCCCTGTTTGTTTCCGGAAGCCTTGCCTGTCTTCATGACGTACAGCTGGCGGTGGTGGGAAGCCGTACGCCTTCCTGGTACGGAGAACGGTGGGGGCGGATGTTCTGCGAAAAGCTCGCAGGTTGGGGAATTACGATCACCAGCGGACTGGCGCGCGGCATCGATGGAATAGCGCATACTGCGGCAATCCAGGCACAGGGTAAAAGTATCGCTGTGTTGGGCAGCGGTCTCGAGGTTATCTATCCACGTAGTCATGGCTATCTGGCAGAGCGATTGCTCGACGCGGGCGGGGCGCTGGTATCCGAATTTCCGCTGGCAATGCACCCGCTCCCGCGCAATTTTCCCCGACGAAACCGTATCATCAGCAGTCTGAGCAAAGGCGTGCTGGTGGTAGAGGCAGCGCAGCGCAGCGGATCTCTGGTGACTGCACGCTGCGCGATAGAGCAAGGCAGGGAAGTGTTTGCTTTACCGGGGCCAATAGGGAACCCGGGAAGCGAAGGGCCGCATTGGCTCGTGAAGCAGGGCGCCACACTTGTGACTTCGCCAGAGGAAATCGTGGAAAATTTGCAGTATGGCTTACATTGGCTGCCAGATGAGCCTGAAAATTCACTTTATTCACCAGATCGCGAAGCTGCGGCATTGCCATTTCCCGAGCTCCTGGCTAACGTAGGAGATGAGGTAACACCTGTTGACGTCGTCGCTGAACGTGCCGGCCAACCTGTGCCAGCGGTAGTGGCTCAGCTACTCGAACTGGAGTTAGCAGGATGGATCGCAGCTGTACCCGGCGGCTATGTCCGATTGAGGAGGGCATGCCATGTTCGACGTACTAATGTATTTGTTTGAAACGTATATCCACAACGAAACGGAATTACGTGTGGATCAGGACAAACTTGAACGGGATCTTACCGACGCCGGTTTTGATCGTGAAGACATCTACAATGCACTCCTGTGGCTGGAAAAGCTGGCTGACTATCAGGAAGGGCTTGCTGAGCCAATGCAGCTTGCTTCCGATCCTCTCTCTGTTCGTATTTATACTCCAGAAGAGTGCGATCGTCTGGATGCCAGTTGTCGGGGATTTTTGTTATTCCTCGAGCAGATTCAGGTGCTAAACCTCGAAACGCGAGAAATGGTGATTGAACGCGTACTCGCGCTGGATACCGCAGAATTCGACCTGGAAGATCTGAAATGGGTCATATTAATGGTGCTGTTTAACATTCCAGGATGTGAAAATGCCTACCAGCAAATGGAAGAATTACTCTTTGAAGTGAATGAAGGTATGCTGCATTAATCAATCTTAATCCAGCATGAGTTGTTATGGCTAAATCAGCACTGTTTGCGGTGCGTAAAAATGAGCCCTGCCCACAGTGTGGGGCTGAACTGGTTATTCGCTCCGGGAAACACGGTCCGTTTCTCGGATGCTCTCACTATCCGGAATGCGACTATATTCGTCCGCTGAAATCCACGGCGGACGGACATATTGTCAAAGTTCTGGAGGGGAAATTCTGCCCCGATTGCGGCGCCGAGCTGGTGCTACGACAGGGGCGATTTGGTATGTTTATCGGCTGCAGCAATTATCCGGAGTGTGATCATACCGAGATGATTGATAAGCCAGACGAAACCGCAATAACCTGCCCTCAATGCCTGACTGGTCACCTGGTTCAGCGGCGTTCCCGTTATGGCAAAACCTTTCATTCCTGCGATCGCTATCCGGAATGCCAGTTTGTCATTAACGCCAAACCGATAGCTGGAGAGTGCCCTGAGTGTCACTATCCGCTCCTTATCGAAAAGAAAACCGCGCAAGGTGTTAAGCACTTCTGCGCCAGTAAACAATGTGGAAAGCCGGTTTCGGCGGAACAAAAAAGTGAATAATAACCTGCCAACAGACTCTATCGCCGCAGCGGTAGAGGAACTTAATAATAAAAATGTCATCGCCTATCCAACGGAAGCTGTATTTGGTGTCGGGTGCGATCCCGACAGCGAAACGGCTGTAAATCGTCTGCTGGCGCTCAAACAACGCCCGGTAGACAAAGGGCTGATTTTGATCGCCGCAAATTTTGAACAACTCAGACCATATATTGACGACAGTATGCTCACCGAAGCACAGCGTGAAGCTGTATTTGCATGTTGGCCAGGGCCGGTAACCTTTGTTTTCCCTGCGCCTGAGAGCACGCCACGCTGGCTAACAGGTCGCTTCAATTCACTGGCGGTACGTGTGACAGATCATCCGCTGGTGGTCGCCCTATGTAAGGCGTATGGCAAACCGCTGGTATCAACCAGCGCCAACCTTAGCGGACTGCCGCCGTGTCGCACAACGGAAGATGTGCGGGCGCAATTCGGCGACGCCTTCCCGATTGTGGAAGGCGAAACGGGCGGTCGTTTGAATCCTTCTGAAATTCGCGATGCATTAACGGGCGAACTGTTTCGACAGGGGTAAGAGAATGGAAACCTATGCTGTTTTCGGCCATCCAATAGCACACAGTAAGTCACCGTTTATTCATCAGCAATTTGCGCAGCAGTTGCAAATCGATCACCCGTATGGTCGCGTACTGGCGCCCGTGGATGACTTTGTTAACACGTTAAACGCTTTTTTTGCCGGGGGAGGCAAAGGGGCGAACGTCACGGTGCCTTTTAAAGAAGAGGCTTTTGCCCGTGCGGATGAATTGACGGAGCGTGCGGCGCTGGCTGGCGCAGTGAATACGATCAAACGACTTGAGGATGGTCGTCTACTCGGAGATAACACTGACGGTATCGGTTTGTTAAGCGATCTTGAACGTTTATCCTTTATTCAACCGGGGCAGCGAATTTTGCTGATCGGCGCTGGCGGGGCAGCGCGTGGGGTTCTGTTACCGTTACTTTCTCTGGATTGTGGCGTGACCATTGTCAACCGAACGGCATCCCGGGCTCAGGAACTGGCGAAGGTCTTTGCGCATACCGGCAGTGTGCAGGCGTTGGGCATGGATGAACTGGCAGACCTTCACTTTGATGTGATCATCAATGCCACATCCAGCGGACTCAATGGTGAGATCCCGGCGATCCCTGCGTCGCTGATTTATCCCTCGGTCTGTTGTTACGACATGCTTTACCTGCAGGGACGGACGCCTTTTCTCTTGTGGTGTGAACAACATGGCGCGAAGCGCGTTGCCGATGGCCTGGGAATGCTGGTAGGGCAGGCTGCTCATGCCTTTTTGCTCTGGCATGGTATTTTACCCGAAATCGAACCGGTGATTGCGCGCCTCAAGCAGGAGTTGTCTGCATGAACCAGGCGATTCTGTTTCCTGACAGAGAGGAATGGCGTGTGGATGAATGCGCTGTTTGCTTCCCGGCGCTGGTGAATGGCATGCAGTTAATGTGTGCCATAAAGGGGGAATCGCTGGCGAAACGCTTTGGTGGCGAAACGGCGGAGGAGTGGCTGGCTCACTTTTGTGAGCACCGCTGGGATCTGGAAGAAGAGGCTGAAGCCTTGATCCAGTCCCAGCAGGAAGACGATCAGGGATGGATCTGGTTGTCCTGAGTCAGATAGTCGTCTTTCCATTTCACGTAGTTGTTGGCGGAATAGCGCAACGCCGTTTTCTCATCTTCCGTTAGAGGCCGGATCTGTTTAACCGGGCTTCCCAGATACAGATAGCCGCTTTGCAGACGTTTGTTTTGCGGCACCAGACTGCCGGCGCCAATCATTACGTCATCTTCAATGATCGCGCCATCTAACAGAATCGAGCCCATTCCGACCAGGACGCGGTTGCCAATAATGCAGCCGTGGAGCATTACTTTATGTCCAACAGTGACATCTTCGCCCACGATCAGTGGATTACCTTCAGGGTTGGAAGGCGATTTGTGAGTGACGTGTAAGACGCTGCCATCCTGAATATTGGTGCGTGCGCCAATCTCAACGTAATTTACATCGCCACGGATCGCGACAAGCGGCCAGATCCCGACATCGTCTGCCAGACGAACATCGCCAATGATAACGCTGCTGCGATCGAGCATCACGCGTTGTCCGATCTGCGGAAAAAGATCCTTATAAGGGCGTAATACGTCAGACATGTTTACCTCAGATAAAGAGAACAGTAATGATGACTTTGGTTGCATTTCTGGCCTTGTGCAAGTGATTTAGCTATCAAAAAAGCGTCACATTGCGCAGGAATGAAACGAAAGGAGTGAAAAAGCAGCAAATGGAAAAAAAGATCGAAAAAAGGCTTGTGCAAAAAATTGGGATCCCTATAATGCGCCTCCGTTGAGACGACAAAGTGAAACGCTTCACAAGATGGTCGTCACAACGAAGAGAAAAATCCTGAAATTCAGGGTTGACTCTGAAAGAGGAAAGCGTAATATACGCCACCTCGCGACAGAGCGCTGAAGCGCGTCGCAACTGCTCTTTAACAATTTATCAGACAATCTGTGTGGGCACTCAAAGTGACATGGATTCTTAACGTCGCAAGACAAAAAATGAATACCAAGTCTCTGAGTGAACACGTAATTCATTACGAAGTTTAATTCACGAGCATCAAACTTAAATTGAAGAGTTTGATCATGGCTCAGATTGAACGCTGGCGGCAGGCCTAACACATGCAAGTCGAACGGTAACAGGAAGCAGCTTGCTGCTTCGCTGACGAGTGGCGGACGGGTGAGTAATGTCTGGGAAACTGCCCGGTGGAGGGGGATAACTACTGGAAACGGTAGCTAATACCGCATAACGTCGCAAGACCAAAGAGGGGGACCTTCGGGCCTCTTGCCACCGGATGTGCCCAGATGGGATTAGCTTGTTGGTGAGGTAACGGCTCACCAAGGCGACGATCCCTAGCTGGTCTGAGAGGATGACCAGCCACACTGGAACTGAGACACGGTCCAGACTCCTACGGGAGGCAGCAGTGGGGAATATTGCACAATGGGCGCAAGCCTGATGCAGCCATGCCGCGTGTATGAAGAAGGCCTTCGGGTTGTAAAGTACTTTCAGCGGGGAGGAAGGGATTGTGGTTAATAACCGCAGTCATTGACGTTACCCGCAGAAGAAGCACCGGCTAACTCCGTGCCAGCAGCCGCGGTAATACGGAGGGTGCAAGCGTTAATCGGAATTACTGGGCGTAAAGCGCACGCAGGCGGTCTGTCAAGTCGGATGTGAAATCCCCGGGCTCAACCTGGGAACTGCATTCGAAACTGGCAGGCTTGAGTCTCGTAGAGGGGGGTAGAATTCCAGGTGTAGCGGTGAAATGCGTAGAGATCTGGAGGAATACCGGTGGCGAAGGCGGCCCCCTGGACGAAGACTGACGCTCAGGTGCGAAAGCGTGGGGAGCAAACAGGATTAGATACCCTGGTAGTCCACGCCGTAAACGATGTCTACTTGGAGGCTGTGCCCTTGAGGCGTGGCTTCCGGAGCTAACGCGTTAAGTAGACCGCCTGGGGAGTACGGCCGCAAGGTTAAAACTCAAATGAATTGACGGGGGCCCGCACAAGCGGTGGAGCATGTGGTTTAATTCGATGCAACGCGAAGAACCTTACCTGGTCTTGACATCCACGGAAGACTGCAGAGATGCGGTTGTGCCTTCGGGAACCGTGAGACAGGTGCTGCATGGCTGTCGTCAGCTCGTGTTGTGAAATGTTGGGTTAAGTCCCGCAACGAGCGCAACCCTTATCCTTTGTTGCCAGCGGTCCGGCCGGGAACTCAAAGGAGACTGCCAGTGATAAACTGGAGGAAGGTGGGGATGACGTCAAGTCATCATGGCCCTTACGACCAGGGCTACACACGTGCTACAATGGCATATACAAAGAGAAGCGACCTCGCGAGAGCAAGCGGACCTCATAAAGTATGTCGTAGTCCGGATTGGAGTCTGCAACTCGACTCCATGAAGTCGGAATCGCTAGTAATCGTGGATCAGAATGCCACGGTGAATACGTTCCCGGGCCTTGTACACACCGCCCGTCACACCATGGGAGTGGGTTGCAAAAGAAGTAGGTAGCTTAACCTTCGGGAGGGCGCTTACCACTTTGTGATTCATGACTGGGGTGAAGTCGTAACAAGGTAACCGTAGGGGAACCTGCGGTTGGATCACCTCCTTACCTTAAAGAACCTGCCTTTGTAGTGCTCACACAGATTGTCTGATGAAAAACGAGCAGTAAAACCTCTACAGGCTTGTAGCTCAGGTGGTTAGAGCGCACCCCTGATAAGGGTGAGGTCGGTGGTTCAAGTCCACTCAGGCCTACCAAATTCGCTCCCGTGCTTTGTTGTGGCAAAGCTCGCATACTGATGTATGCTTCGCTTCACCACGCCGCGCCCGGAAACGAATTATCGGTAAAGAGGTTCTGACTACACGATGGGGCTATAGCTCAGCTGGGAGAGCGCCTGCTTTGCACGCAGGAGGTCTGCGGTTCGATCCCGCATAGCTCCACCATTCTGTAGAACGTTTACGTAAGAAAACTTCAGAGTGTACCTGAAAGGGTTCACTGCGAAGTTTTGCTCTTTAAAAATCTGGATCAAGCTGAAAATTGAAACACAGAACAACGAAAGTTGTTCGTGAGTCTCTCAATTATCGCAATCAGAAGTGAAACATCTTCGGGTTGTGAGGTTAAGCGACCAAGCGTACACGGTGGATGCCCTGGCAGTCAGAGGCGATGAAGGACGTGCTAATCTGCGAAAAGCGTCGGCGAGGTGATATGAACCTTTGACCCGGCGATGTCCGAATGGGGAAACCCAGTGTGATTCGTCACACTATCGTTAACTGAATACATAGGTTAACGAGGCGAACCGGGGGAACTGAAACATCTAAGTACCCCGAGGAAAAGAAATCAACCGAGATTCCCCCAGTAGCGGCGAGCGAACGGGGAGCAGCCCAGAGCCTGAATCAGCCAGTGTGGTAGTGGAAGTGTCTGGAAAGGCACGCGATACAGGGTGACAGCCCCGTACACAAAACCGCACCGGTTGTGAGCTCGATGAGTAGGGCGGGACACGTGGTATCCTGTCTGAATATGGGGGGACCATCCTCCAAGGCTAAATACTCCTGACTGACCGATAGTGAACCAGTACCGTGAGGGAAAGGCGAAAAGAACCCCGGCGAGGGGAGTGAAAAAGAACCTGAAACCGTGTACGTACAAGCAGTGGGAGCCTCTTTATGGGGTGACTGCGTACCTTTTGTATAATGGGTCAGCGACTTATATTCTGTAGCAAGGTTAACCGTATAGGGGAGCCGCAGGGAAACCGAGTCTTAACTGGGCGTTAAGTTGCAGGGTATAGACCCGAAACCCGGTGATCTAGCCATGGGCAGGTTGAAGGTTGGGTAACACTAACTGGAGGACCGAACCGACTAATGTTGAAAAATTAGCGGATGACCTGTGGCTGGGGGTGAAAGGCCAATCAAACCGGGAGATAGCTGGTTCTCCCCGAAAGCTATTTAGGTAGCGCCTCGTGAATTCATCTCCGGGGGTAGAGCACTGTTTCGGCTAGGGGGCCATCCCGGCTTACCAACCCGATGCAAACTGCGAATACCGGAGAATGTTATCACGGGAGACACACGGCGGGTGCTAACGTCCGTCGTGAAGAGGGAAACAACCCAGACCGCCAGCTAAGGTCCCAAAGTCATGGTTAAGTGGGAAACGATGTGGGAAGGCTCAGACAGCCAGGATGTTGGCTTAGAAGCAGCCATCATTTAAAGAAAGCGTAATAGCTCACTGGTCGAGTCGGCCTGCGCGGAAGATGTAACGGGGCTAAACCATGCACCGAAGCTGCGGCAGCGACACTATGTGTTGTTGGGTAGGGGAGCGTTCTGTAAGCCGTTGAAGGTGTGTCGTGAGGCATGCTGGAGGTATCAGAAGTGCGAATGCTGACATAAGTAACGATAAAGCGGGTGAAAAGCCCGCTCGCCGGAAGACCAAGGGTTCCTGTCCAACGTTAATCGGGGCAGGGTGAGTCGACCCCTAAGGCGAGGCCGAAAGGCGTAGTCGATGGGAAACAGGTTAATATTCCTGTACTTGGTGTTACTGCGAAGGGGGGACGGAGAAGGCTATGTCGGCCGGGCGACGGTTGTCCCGGTTTAAGCGTGTAGGTGTGTGTTCCAGGTAAATCCGGTTCACTTTAACACTGAGGCGTGATGACGAGGCACTACGGTGCTGAAGTGACAAATGCCCTGCTTCCAGGAAAAGCCTCTAAGCATCAGGTAACATCAAATCGTACCCCAAACCGACACAGGTGGTCAGGTAGAGAATACCAAGGCGCTTGAGAGAACTCGGGTGAAGGAACTAGGCAAAATGGTGCCGTAACTTCGGGAGAAGGCACGCTGATATGTAGGTGAAGTGATTTACTCATGGAGCTGAAATCAGTCGAAGATACCAGCTGGCTGCAACTGTTTATTAAAAACACAGCACTGTGCAAACACGAAAGTGGACGTATACGGTGTGACGCCTGCCCGGTGCCGGAAGGTTAATTGATGGGGTTATCCGTAAGGAGAAGCTCTTGATCGAAGCCCCGGTAAACGGCGGCCGTAACTATAACGGTCCTAAGGTAGCGAAATTCCTTGTCGGGTAAGTTCCGACCTGCACGAATGGCGTAATGATGGCCAGGCTGTCTCCACCCGAGACTCAGTGAAATTGAACTCGCTGTGAAGATGCAGTGTACCCGCGGCAAGACGGAAAGACCCCGTGAACCTTTACTATAGCTTGACACTGAACACTGGTCCTTGATGTGTAGGATAGGTGGGAGGCTTTGAAGCGTGGACGCCAGTCTGCGTGGAGCCGCCCTTGAAATACCACCCTTTAATGGCTGGTGTTCTAACGTAGGCCCGTAATCCGGGTTGCGGACAGTGTCTGGTGGGTAGTTTGACTGGGGCGGTCTCCTCCTAAAGAGTAACGGAGGAGCACGAAGGTTGGCTAATCCTGGTCGGACATCAGGAGGTTAGTGCAATGGCATAAGCCAGCTTGACTGCGAGCGTGACGGCGCGAGCAGGTGCGAAAGCAGGTCATAGTGATCCGGTGGTTCTGAATGGAAGGGCCATCGCTCAACGGATAAAAGGTACTCCGGGGATAACAGGCTGATACCGCCCAAGAGTTCATATCGACGGCGGTGTTTGGCACCTCGATGTCGGCTCATCACATCCTGGGGCTGAAGTAGGTCCCAAGGGTATGGCTGTTCGCCATTTAAAGTGGTACGCGAGCTGGGTTTAGAACGTCGTGAGACAGTTCGGTCCCTATCTGCCGTGGGCGCTGGAGAACTGAGGGGGGCTGCTCCTAGTACGAGAGGACCGGAGTGGACGCATCACTGGTGTTCGGGTTGTCATGCCAATGGCACTGCCCGGTAGCTAAATGCGGAAGAGATAAGTGCTGAAAGCATCTAAGCACGAAACTTGCCCCGAGATGAGTTCTCCCTGAGACTTTAAGTCTCCTGAAGGAACGTTGAAGACGACGACGTTGATAGGCCGGGTGTGTAAGCGCAGCGATGCGTTGAGCTAACCGGTACTAATGAACCGTGAGGCTTAACCTTACAACGCCGAAGATGTTTTGGCGGGATTGAGAAGATTTTCAGCATTGATTACAGATTTTGCGAAAACGAAAGATTTTACGCTGAGGCAAGGCGGCAAGTGAAGCGACGGAAGGAGCATACCTAAGTATGTGACTGAGGTTCGCAAGCGCAGCATCAGTGGAAAAGATTCGTTTTAAGAGCACAAAGAATTTGCCTGGCGGCCTTAGCGCGGTGGTCCCACCTGACCCCATGCCGAACTCAGAAGTGAAACGCCGTAGCGCCGATGGTAGTGTGGGGTCTCCCCATGCGAGAGTAGGGAACTGCCAGGCATCAAATTTAGCGTGCTGATATGGCTCAGTTGGTAGAGCGCACCCTTGGTAAGGGTGAGGTCCCCAGTTCGACTCTGGGTATCAGCACCACTTAATTAGGTTAAAGTTCGGCACAGTAGAAAAGAATTTGTCTGGCGGCAGTAGCGCGGTGGTCCCACCTGACCCCATGCCGAACTCAGAAGTGAAACGCCGTAGCGCCGATGGTAGTGTGGGGTCTCCCCATGCGAGAGTAGGGAACTGCCAGACATCAATTAAGTGAGAAGGCCATCCGAAAGGATGGCCTTTTTGCGTTTGGAACCCTATGAATCTATAGGCCCGGTAAGCGTGGCGCCACCGGGCAAAACAAGCGTTTAATGAATGACCTGCGACAGGAACGCTCGCGTACGTTCTGATTTCGGATGCGCGAAGAACTCATCTGGTGGAGCCTGCTCTACAATCTCTCCCCGGTCCATGAAGATCACTCTGTCTGCCACGGTTCTGGCAAACCCCATCTCATGCGTGACGCAAAGCATTGTCATCCCCGACTGTGCCAGGCCAATCATGGTATCCAGCACTTCTTTAACCATTTCAGGATCCAACGCTGAAGTAGGTTCATCAAACAGCATGATTTTCGGTTTCATGCACAGCGAGCGAGCAATCGCTACGCGCTGCTGCTGACCGCCCGAGATCTGGCCCGGGAATTTATGAGCATGCTCCGCTATACGAACGCGTTCGAGATAGTGCATCGCCAGGGCTTCGGCATCTTTTGTCGGCATTTTACGTACCCAAATGGGAGCCAGCGTACAGTTTTGCAGAACAGTGAGATGCGGAAAGAGATTAAAATGCTGGAACACCATTCCAACCTCCTGTCTGACGCGTTCGACATTACGAATGTCCTCATTCAGCTCGATACCATCCACAACGATACGTCCTTGTTGATGTTCTTCGAGATGATTAATGCAGCGGATCGTCGTTGATTTCCCCGATCCGGAAGGACCACATAAAACAATGCGTTCTCCCTGTCTTACGCTCAGGTTAATATCCTTTAAAACATGGAACTGCCCGTACCATTTATTAACGTTTTCCAGCGTAATCATCGCGTCGGCAGATGGCATTAAAAGTTGGCTCATAGAATCCTCAGTGCGGCGTACGCCCGGTGTTAAAGCGCTTTTCCAGATACTGGCTGTAGCGCGACATGCTGAAGCAAAAAATCCAGTAAATCAGAGCGGCAAAAACATAGCCTTCGGTGGACATACCCAGCCAGGCAGGGTCAACCGTAGCTTGTTGCACGCTACTGAAGAGATCGAACAGGCCGATGATGATGACCAGACTGGTATCTTTAAACAGCGCGATGATGGTGTTGACCAGGCCCGGAATAATCATCTTCAGGGCCTGGGGAAGAATGACCAGCCCTTGCATTTTCCAGTAGCCAAGAGCTAACGATTCCGCCGCTTCATATTGACCCTTTGGCAGCGCCTGAAGACCACCACGAACGACTTCCGCGACATAGGCGGACTGAAACAGAATCACCCCTACCAACGCCCGAATGAGTTTATCGATACTTGTTCCTTCTTCCATGAACAATGGCAGCATAACCGATGACATAAACAGGACGGTGATCAGCGGCACGCCTCGCCAGAACTCAATGAAAATAACGGATAAGATCCGGACAACGGGCATATGGGAGCGGCGCCCCAGAGCCAGTAGAATCCCTAAGGGTAACGCCCCAGCGATCCCGACAGAGGCGATGATTAAGGTCAGGGTCAGCCCTCCCCACTGGCGCGTCTCAACCCGCTCCAGCCCCAGCAAACCGCCATACAACAACCACCAGACCACTAACGGGTAGATGACTGCCCAGACAGCAATATAACGTCCGCGCTGGGGCATCCTGTTCCAGAACATCGGAACAATTGAGACCAGCCCGACAAACAGCGCCAGCTTGATCCGCCAGCGTTGCTCGTGCGGATAAAGGCCAAACATAAACTGGCCGAAGCGTTCATGGATGAACACCCAGCATGCGCCTGATTGCGTGCAGTCCGCACGAGCAGAACCGACCCAATTGGCCTGCAAAAACGCCCAGTTTACAAAGGGAGGAATAAGCTCCCACATCAGCCACAGGCATAAGATCGTCAGTAGACTATTCAATACGCTGGAAAAAAGATTTTTACGCACCCAGGCCACGATTCGGCCATGACCATGACTGGCCGGACGCGCGGGATGTGACAGCAGGACTTTTGTCATCATGCTTCCTTAGCGCTCAACGCGGGCGATGCGGCGGTTATAAATATTCATCAGCAGTGAGATGCTCAGGCTGATGATCAGATACACCGTCATGGTGATGGCGATCGTTTCAATGGCCTGTCCTGTCTGATTCAGAACCGTTCCCGCGAACAGCGAAACCATATCGGGATAACCAATCGCGGCGGCCAGCGAGGAATTCTTAACAATATTGAGGTACTGGCTGGTTAATGGCGGGATAATCACCCGCAGCGCCTGAGGAATAATGACCTGACGTAGGGTGACCGTGTTTGGAAGCCCCAGCGAACGCGCTGCTTCATGTTGACCATACGGTACCGCCTGAATCCCCGCGCGAATGATTTCCGCAATAAACGCCGAGGTATAAACCGACAGTGCCAGCGTCAACGCCGCCAGTTCGGGGATAAGCACCATTCCGCCACGGAAGTTAAAGCCCCGCAATTCGGGGATGTCCCAATGAAGCGCAGCGCCAAAAAGCCAGTGGGCGAGCAGTGGCAACAGGACAATCAGCCCCAGCGCAGTAGGCCAGGTTTTACGTAACTGTCCTGTTTTTGTCTGGTGCATTTTATTGAAGCGAAACAGCCCAACGGAAATCGCAACGGCGAGGGCAATTGAGATCGTAAAAGGCAGTATGCCTTCTCCCAATTGCAGAGAGGGAATATAGAGACCCCGGTTACTCAGAAACACGGCATCCATCGCGCTGACAGCCTGCCGCGGGCCGGGCAAATTGCGTAACACCGCGAAGTACCAGAAAAATATTTGCAAAAGCGGGGGGACGTTGCGAAAGATCTCAATATACACCGTCGACAGTTTGCGCAGTAACCAGTTATCGGAAAGGCGTGCCAGCCCGAGAAAAAAGCCGAGAACGGAGGCAAACACAATACACAATGCGGAAACCAACAAGGTGTTAAGCAAACCAACCAGAAAAACGCGCCCGTAAGTATCACCCTGTTGATAGTCAATCAGGTGCTGGACAATACCAAACCCGGCACTACGGTCAAGAAACGCAAAACCTGAAGTAATGCCGCGATTGCTCAGGTTATTAATCGTATTGTGAACAAGGTAAATAACCACGGCGACGACCGCAAGAATGGCGATAATTTGAAACAGCCACGCGCGGACCACAGGATGAGAAAAGGAGAGCGATCCTTTTGCGTGAGAGCGGCGATGGAACATAAGCAAGCCTCGGTAACCATGACTCTGGACTGAGCGCCGCCTGTGCGGCGCTCGTTACAGCACAACGGCTTAACGTACGGGTGGTGCGTACTGGATGCCGCCGTTATTCCAGAGATTGTTTTGCCCACGTTTGATCTTCAACGGGCTTTCCGATCCCACGTTACGTTCAAAGATCTCAGCGTAATTACCCACCTGCTTGATGATGTTATATGCCCACTTGTTATCGAGTTTCAGGTCTTTACCGTAATCCCCTTCTTTACCCAACAGATGCGCCATATCCGGCGTTGCGGGGTTAGCCGCTTTCTCATCAACGTTTTTCGACGTGACGCCCATCTCTTCAGCATTAAGCATCGCAAACAACGTCCAGCGTACAACAGCAAACCATTCATCATCGCCGCGACGGACAACAGGGCCAAGCGGCTCTTTGGAGATTACCTCCGGCAGGACGATCCATTCGCCTGGGTTACTTAGCTTAATGCGCAGAGCGTAAAGCTGAGACTGGTCGGAGGCGAGGGTATCACAACGTCCTGACTCCAGCGCTTTTGCCGACTCGTCAGAGCGATCAAAGGTCACTGGGGTATACTTCATCTTATTCGCTTTAAAATAGTCAGCCACGTTCAGCTCAGTGTCTGTTCCTGCCTGTATACAAACAGTCGCACCATCAAGTTCTTTCGCGCTTTTCAGACCCGCTTTGTTGTGTGTCAGAAAACCGATGCCGTCGTAATAGGTTACGCCGGTAAATGACATGCCCATCCCGGCGTCACGCGAGGAGGTCCAGGTCGTATTCCGCGAGAGAAGATCCACTTCGCCGGACTGTAACGCGGTGAAGCGCTCTTTGGCCGTCAGCGGGGTGTATTTCACTTTGCTGTCGTCGCCGAGCACAGCAGCAGCGACACCGCGACATACGTCGACATCAATGCCCGAGAATTTCCCCTCCGCGTCGGCGTAAGAAAAACCGGGCAGTCCATCACTGATCCCACATTGTACGAAGCCTTTCTTTTTTACGGCATCTAGGGTTGCACCCGCATGTACCTGATTTGCAACCGTAAGCAGCACGCCGGCGGCAGCCAGCGTGGCGATCATCATCTTTTTCATAATGCATCCTGTGTGGCGAGAATTATTGTTATGGAGAACGTTATGCAACGTTTTAAACCTGTCTGTGGCCTGGCCATACTCTTATAAGCAAAGGGAGTGCCAGGTTTTGCGTCAGCGTGCACGACGCAATATCCAGAGTGTAGACAGGATTAAATACATGCAGCGCCCTTAAATAGGGCGAAAATGAAACGTAAGCCACATTTTGGAGCAAAATATTTTTAACATATTCACTAAAACGAAATACTAATTTCGGACGTGAATATCGACAGGGTGAGTAATAGAAAAGTATTTCGTAAATGAGCAGTAGGAAATTTACAGAGCTAACAGAAAAGTAAATCAATGAAGAGAAAAAGATAATTAAAGGTGATACCAGAAATCATTTTCAAACGGCTTAATTATGGTGATACAGGTAAAAGCGTAATGACACCCTGCCGGACAGAACAAAATAATGATTCGATTCATAAAGTAAGAACAAGGCAGAATGTCACAAAGGCGTCCAGAGACGCCTTTGTTGACACGGTTACTGGCGGGTTCGTCCAAAACGTCCTCTGACGACCACGAAGAAGACAGGCACAAAGAAGATTGCCAGCAGGGTTGCTGAAACCATGCCGCCCATTACGCCGATCCCGACCGCATTTTGCGCGCCGCTACCCGCGCCATTACTGATCGCAAGCGGCAATACGCCAAGTATAAAGGCCAGTGACGTCATGAGAATTGGACGTAAACGCATACGTGACGCAGAGAGGGTCGCTTCAATAACGCCTTTGCCTTCTTTATCCATTAAGTCTTTCGCGAATTCGACAATCAGGATCGCGTTCTTCGCGGACAGGCCAATGGTGGTTAACAGCCCAACCATAAAGTAAACGTCATTCTTTTGCCCAAATAACGTTGCGGCGAGCAATACCCCCACAATACCTAACGGCACAACCAGCATCACCGAGAAAGGTATCGACCAGCTTTCATACAGTGCGGCCAGGCAAAGGAAGACGACGACAAACGAGATGGCGATTAGCGCTGGCGCCTGGTCTCCGGAGAGCCGCTCCTGATACGACATTCCTGTCCAGTCATAGCCAATCCCCACAGGAAGATTGGAAGCCATGCTTTCCATTAAGGCCATCGCCTCACCGGAACTGGTTCCAGGGGCGGCTTCCCCCAGGATCTCCATTGAAGGCAGGCCGTTGTAACGTTCCAGACGCGGCGAACCGTAAATCCAGTGCGACGAACTAAACGTAGAGAACGGCACCATCTCTCCATTTGCGCTCCGCACATACAGATTATCGATGTCCTCTGGCAACATGCGGAACTGGGCGTCGGCCTGAACATAGACTTTCTTCACACGACCACGGTCAATGAAGTCGTTAACGTAGTAGCCGCCCAGCGCCGCAGAGATTGTCTCGTTGATATCGGACAGCGAGACGCCCAGCGCCTGCGCTTTTTCCTGATCGACGTCCAGCTTAAACTGCGCAGTGTCTTCCAGCCCATTCGGGCGAACGCGTACTAGCGTTTCAGGATGTTGAGCCACCATTCCTAAAAGCTGGTTTCTCGCCTGGGTTAACGCGTTATGCCCCAGCCCCGCCTGGTCGATAAGCTCAAAGTCGAAGCCCGTTGCGGTACCCAGCTCGACAATTGCTGGCATGTTGAAAGGGAAAACCATGCCATCCCGGATCTGGCTGAAAGCGCGAGTCGCCCGGGCGATAATCGATTCAACGTTGTTTTCTTCGCCGCTACGCTCCTCCCAGGGCTTGAGGCTCACAAAGGCCATCCCCGAGTTTTGTCCCTGACCGCTGAAGCTAAAGCCGTTCACGGTAAAGACGCTTTCAACGTTGGCTTTCTCGGTGTCCAGATAATAATGGGTCACTTGATCCAGCACGTTTTGCGTGCGCTCCTGCGTTGCCCCGGCAGGAAGTTGGATCATGGTCAGAAACACGCCCTGATCCTCTTCAGGCAAGAAGGATGTCGGCAAGCGTACGAACAGGAGCGCCATCCCGACAACAATCAGCAGATAGATTAGCAGGTAACGACCGGTGTTGTGGACAATGCCGCTGACGCTATTGGTGTAATGGTTGACGCTATGATCGAATTTGGCGTTAAACCAGCCGAAGAAACCGCTCTTTTTCTCATGATGCTCAGCGGAGACGGGTTTAAGCAACGTCGCGCAGAGCGCAGGTGTGAGTATCAACGCGACCAACACCGAGAGCGCCATTGCCGACACAATGGTGATGGAGAACTGGCGGTAGATTGCGCCTGTCGATCCGCCAAAGAAGGCCATCGGGATGAACACGGCGGAGAGCACCATTGCGATCCCCACCAGGGCGCCCTGAATCTGCGACATGGACTTCTCAGTGGCTTCCCGTGGAGGCAACTTATCTTCCATCATCACACGTTCGACGTTTTCAACCACCACTATCGCGTCATCGACCAACAGGCCGATGGCGAGCACCATGCCGAACATGGTCAGGGTGTTTATCGAGTAACCAAATGCCGCCAGTACCGCAAACGTCCCCAACAGGACAACCGGAACGGCAATGGTCGGGATCAGCGTGGCGCGGATGTTCTGCAGGAACAGATACATCACCAGGAATACCAGTACGATTGCTTCGAAAAGTGTTTTCACCACTTCATGAATGGAGATTTTCACAAACGGGGTGGTGTCATACGGGTAAACCACTTTCATTCCCGCCGGGAAGAAGGGCTGTAGCTCGACCAGTTTGGCCTTAATGGCGGTGGCAGTATCAAGGGCGTTGGCGCCGGTAGCCAGTTTAATCCCCAGACCGGATGCCGGTTTACCGTTAATGCGAGCGACAACATTATAGTTTTCTCCGCCAAGCTCAATGCGCGCGACATCTTTCAACCGCACGACGGAGCCGTCGCTGTTTACGCGCAGCGTGACTTTGCCGAATTCTTCGGGATCTTTCAGGCGCGTCTGCGCAATGATCGAGGCGTTAAGCTGTTGTCCCGGCAGGGCGGGCGTCCCGCCAAGCTGACCGGCCGCGATTTGGTCGTTCTGCACTTTCAACTGGTTGATAACATCTACCGGCGTGAGCTGGTATTTGTTCAGGAGATTGGCATCCAGCCAGATGCGCATCGCATACTGCGCGCCAAACAGTTGAACGTCACCGACGCCGTTCAGACGGCTGATGGAGTCTTTAACGTTTGAGGCGACATAGTCGGAGATATCGTCCTGGGTGGTCTGAGGATTATCGGAAACAAAGCCTGCAACCATCAGGAAGCTACTGCTCGACTTCTCAACGCTAATTCCCTGCTGCTGAACTTCCTGCGGCAGGAGCGGCGTCGCCAGCTGCAGTTTGTTCTGAACCTGAACCTGAGCGATATCCGGATCGGTACCCGACTCGAAGGTCAGCGTGATGGTTACGCTTCCCGCAGAGTCGCTGGTGGAGGACATATACATCAGGTTATCGATACCGTTCATATTCTGTTCGATAACCTGAGTCACGGTATCTTGTACCGTCTGGGCATCTGCCCCCGGATAGTTTGCGGAAATCGAAACCGCCGGTGGAGCGATGGTGGGGTACTGCGCAACGGGCAGTTGCATAATGGCCAGGGCGCCCGCCAGCATCAGAATGATGGCCAGTACCCAGGCAAAAATAGGACGCCTGATAAAAAAGTTTGCCATGTCCGTTTACCTTATTGCGCCGCTTGTGCAGCAGGGGCTTCGGTATCCGGCGTGGCTTTCACTTTGGTGCCTGGACGCGCTTTTTGCAACCCGCTCACGATCACCCGATCGCCAGGCTGTAACCCTTCGCTTATCAGCCATTTGTCGCCAATTGCCTGCGAAGCGATGACGGAGCGGGATTCCACTTTGCTTTCGTTGTTCACGACCAGTACCGTGGCATCGCCGCGCGGGGTCCGTGTGACGCCTTGCTGTGGTACTAGGATCGCGTTTGGCTGAACGCCTTCATCGATACGCGCGCGGACAAACATGCCCGGCAGTAATGTGTGCTGCGGGTTAGGGAACACGGCGCGTAAGGTGATTGAGCCGGTGCTTTCGTCAACGGTGACATCAGAGAACTGTAAAGCGCCTTTTAGCGGATACGCTTGGCCATTTTCCATGACCAGCTCGACGCTACTGCTGGCGTTATCCTTGTGCAGACTGCCTTGTTCGAGAGATTCTTTCAGACGCATGAAGTCGTTGCTGGACTGGGTCACATCGACGTAAATAGGGTCGAGCTGCTGTACGGTTGCCAGTTCCGTCGCCTGCCCGTTAGTCACCAGTGCGCCTTCGGTGACGCTTGATTTGCCAATCCGTCCGCTTATCGGCGAGGTGACTTTGGTATAAGCGAGATTGATACGCGCGCTTTCCACCGCGGCTTTTGCGGCTGTGACGGCGGCATCAGCCTGGCGCGCATCGGCAATGGCCTGATCGTATTCCTGTTGGCTGATGTACTTTGTACCAACCAGCGGAACATAGCGTTTCACCGTCAAATGGGCGATGGCGGCAGCGGCTTCGCTTTTCGCCAGCTCGCCTTTCGCACTGTCATAGTCGGCCTGATAGGTTGCCGGATCGATCTGGTAAAGCGACTGTCCGGCCTCGACATCGCTACCTTCGGTGAAATTCCGTTTAAGGACAATACCGCTAACCTGCGGGCGAACCTCGGCAATGCGGAAGGCTGTGGTGCGTCCCGGTAATTCTGTGGTCACGGCTAATGGCGCGGTGTTGACCACGTGTACGGTCACTTGCGGCTCGCTGGCATGCGCTTGTTGCTCTCCCTGATCGTTACAACCGGCCAGCAGCGCAGCAGAGATGATAATGAATGAGGGCAGGAGTGAAAACCTGGCATGTTTCGTCATTACTGTTCCTTAAAAACCAATAGCTCGTTATTTACCGGATAACGGTAAGGCGGTAACGTGCGCGAAAAAATAACAGCTTGCTATCCTACAAATTATTGGGTCGCGATGTAAGTAATACTTATTTTTAGGTTGGCGCAACGGCACGTAAAAACAAAAAAGGAACACTGGCTTACCGTATTGCCCTGTCGAATTTAGACATTCTTTATTGCGAGTTAATATATTTTGAAATATACATTTCTTGTGTGAATAATTTATCTATTGACATTCGCGCACTCTATTTATTTGAATGATTTGTGCGTCACAATCAGGCTTTTATTTCGTGTGCGCGGGTCTGAGATGTTACAGTCGGCTTTTCCAGAACGGCTTTACTGGCGTAATAATTACTCCGACTCTGATGTGATACTCCATGGCAAAAAAAACCAAGGCTGATGCCCTTAAAACGCGACAACATTTAATTGAAACGGCCATTACACAGTTTGCCGCACGGGGCGTAGGCAACACCACGCTCAATGATATTGCCGACGCCGCCCAGGTCACGCGTGGCGCAATCTACTGGCACTTCAGCAACAAGACGCAGTTGTTTAACGAAGTGTGGCAGCAGCAACCCCCTTTGCGCGATCTTATTCAGGAACGAGTCACTGCGCTGAATGCAGAAAACCCGTTACAACAACTGCGTGAGAAGTTTATCGTCGCATTGCAATATATTGCCGAAGTTCCACGACAGCAGGCTTTATTACAAATCTTATATCATAAATGTGAATTTCAGGATGACATGATATCTGAGCGGGAAATACGTGAGAAAATAGGTTTTAACCAGCAGGCGTTACGCGAGGCATTACAGGCCTGTATGGCGGAGGGCATGATACCCGGAACCCTTGATCTGGACGTGGCCTTAATCATTATTTGCGGCAGTTTTAGCGGCATCCTTAAAAACTGGTTAATGAACCCTGCCAGTTATAATCTTTATGAGCAGGCGCCTGCGCTGGTGGATAACGTATTAAGCATGTTAAGCCCGGACGGAAATGTCAGGCAATTAATAAAACCAACCAATATTCACGGGGAAATATAATCATTTCCCCAATTCAAAAACGTGACGCTATTGCAGGTCGGCACAGTTGACCAACTTAAGGGGATTCACCGAGTTCATGTTGCGACACTTGTCGGATTCCGTGGTGATAAGCTCGATCCACTGAATCAGTAACGCATCAAAGATAAAAACGGAGACCGCAAAAACAACCAGCCACCAATACTTGCGAATCATTGTCCAATCCTGTGTATTCATGCCCAAGCGTGCTGGAAATATACACGAAAAATGCGCTCTGAAAAGCGGGCTTACAATGCTTTTACTTTGTCACGACGCTGAGCGTTTTGGGCCCCGTCCGGCTCTTTTTCGACAAATTTTTCGTCTTCCGTTTTTTCACTTTCGCAAGCTCATCGCTGGTGAAGTGCGAGGTCACATTCATGCGTCGCAGGCCTATCTTGACGTATTCATCATTTACCTCAATACCAATGAACTTCCGTCCTGTCTCCAGCGCCACCGCGCCGGTGGTAAAGCTGCCCGCGAAAGGATCAAGGACGGTATCGCCAGGGTTTGAGGAGGCCAATACGATCCGCTTTAACAGGGCGACAGGCTTTTGCGTCGGATGGTTTTCATATTCATTCATCAGGTAACGCACACGGGGAAACTCCCAGACGTTTCCCGGGACTTTTTGCGTGTTGTAGGGCTGAGGCGGGTTTTTACGGTAGTCGATCAACGCTCGTTTAGCGCCGGTTTTTGTCTCAACCAGAATCGCTTCGCTATTGAAGGTGTAATTTTTGGCGTCTTTTACCATCATCAGGATCGGTTCGTACATTGAGCCGAAATATTTCTTCGCCTGTACGCCTGAGCTGTCGTAGGACCAGACGATCCGGCTCTTGATGGTAAACAGATTCCGGCACTTGAGATCAATATATGGCATGTTCTCGGTGCTGTTCATGATGTACATCGTGCCCTGCTTTTTCAGTACCCGATGACACTCTTCAATGCATTCGAACAGCCAGGCGAGGAAAACGTCCGCGTCCCAGGCTTCCCGCATGCCGTCAAAATCTTTTCCGATGTTATAGGGCGGATCGGCAAAAATTAAGTCGACGCTTTCAGTGGGTAATTTCTTGAGTTCGGCTAACGCATCTCCGTGAATGACCGACGTCGATTCATTGCCAAAGTAGTGTGGTTCAACTCCCGTTTTCATCTCTACTCCACAAGAAATGCGTATAAAAAAGGCGCTTCCCCATGCCGAGTAGCGCCTTTTATATCAGACAGTTAACTAATTAGTATCAGTTCATGCCGTATTTTTTCAATTTTTTACGCAGCGTACCACGGTTGATGCCCATCATCAGAGCAGCACGGGTCTGGTTACCGCGGGTGTATTGCATCACCATGTCCAACAGGGGCTGTTCAACTTCAGCCAGTACCAGCTCATAGAGGTCATTAACATCCTGACCGTTCAGTTGAGCAAAATAGTTCTTCAGTGCCTGTTTAACCGAGTCACGCAGGGGTTTTTGAGTTACCTGATCCTGAGAGTTAACGGTAGAAACGGTCAGTACGTCAGAATTTACGCGTTGTTCGAACATAGTTCTGTCAGCTCTTTATTTCATTACGCAAAATTTTCGAAGTATGCCTCCAACGCCTCCAGCTGTTCGCTGGCATCCTCAATGGCGTTGAATGTGCGCCGAAACTGGTCATTTGGAGCGTGCTCCTGGAGATACCAGGAGACGTGTTTACGCGCAATTCGGTACCCTTTTGCCTGGCCATAAAAGTCATGCAATTCCCGAACATGCGCACAAAGCAAGCGCTTAACCTCTGCCAAAGGCAGGGGGGACAGCAGCTCCCCAGTGTCCAGATAATGCTGGATTTCCCGGAAGATCCAGGGTCTTCCCTGAGCTGCGCGGCCTATCATCAGGGCATCAGCCCCCGTATAGTCGAGCACAGCTCTGGCTTTAAGCGGGTCAGTAATGTCGCCATTCGCGATAATCGGAATGGAAACTTTCTGCTTAACTGCCCGAATACTGTCGTACTCAGCATCTCCATTGAACAAACAGGCGCGGGTGCGTCCATGAATGGTCAGAGCCTGAATGCCACAATCTTCAGCCAGTTGGGCAATCTCTACGCAGTTACGGTGTTCCGGAGCCCAGCCGGTGCGAATCTTCAGGGTGACAGGAACGTCCACTGCTCTGACGACCTCGGTTAGTATTGACTTCACTAATTCCGGGTACTGCAAGAGGGCTGAACCTGCGAGCTTGCGATTCACTTTTTTAGCCGGACACCCCATATTGATATCAATAATCTGGGCGCCGCTTTCCACGTTGATACGTGCGGCATCGGCCATCTCAACAGGGTCGCTACCGGCAATTTGCACCGTGCGAATTCCTGGCTCATCAACGTGCACCATCCGTAGCCGGGACTTGTCGCTTTCCCAAACCTGCGGGTTAGAAGACATCATCTCGGATACGGTCAATCCTGCTCCCATCTCGTAGCACAGCGTCCGAAAGGGTCTGTCAGTGATGCCAGCCATTGGCGCTGCGATCAGGCGATTTCTGAGCTGGTATTGTCCGATGCGCATGAGTTAAGAAATGACCATACTGTGACTGCAAGGCGGCGTATATTACGCATTTTTTGCACGAGATGAAAGGCCAAACTTTGACCAATCCTCTGAGATGGATCAAAGAATCACCGTTAAACGAAGGTGACTTGAATAATTAGCTTTATAAATCATTAAATTAAAAAAATGTGTCGAATTTCTGTACGCGTATTATTTTGCGTAACTTCTCATTTTTTCTTCGATACCACAGGTGCTGACAAGATAATCTGCTGAATTAACCAGCAGATTAGCAGGTCATAGTGTGACTATGCTCTCATTTCAGGCATGAACGTTTACGGTGTCGTCGTTTACTCAACCACCACGCGGCCATTCAGCGGCTGTGCCGGGCGGCTGTTGTCATGATGCATGGTGTGGCTGAACTTCTCCAGCTGTGCCGCAGAAAGGGTCAGCGGCTGCTTAAGAACGATCCAGGTCACGCCTTCAGAGCAGGGCGGTGTGGTCAGAGAGCCGCTGAAACGCCAGTAAGATTTCTCTTTTGGCAACAGCGCGTTCAGGTCCATCTGGGTGGTAATCTTGACGTCCTGAGCGGCTTTTTCCGGCATCGTCGCCCACAGCTTTTCCAGCTCGCTATTGGCGGCACCTTTCTCGAACATGACGGCGACGACGGTAATCGCCCCTTTCGCATCTTTATGCACCAGATGCATCTCCATGGCGTAATGCTTACCGTGAACGGTGTTTTCGCTCGGCGCATGGAAGTGAAACTGCTGCAACGTGAATGGTTGGCCATCGATCGTTACGGTATCCGCAGTGGTGGATTTTAACCCGGCCTGAATGGTATGCCCGTTGTTGATCAGCGTGACAGGGCCATCAACATAGTGGGTAGCCAGCGGACTCAAATGGGCATTGACCGTATGGTCGATATTAACAGGGGACTGATTCATTCCTGTCTGACAGGTTTTATATTCCTCACTCAGCGTACCCCAGTGCTCCGGGGCGCCTTCGCCTTCATAGGTCCAGTGTGAGGCCAGTGCCGTAAACGGCATGATACTTAGCGCCAGAAGCGCTGCCTTGCTCAAAGAATGGTTCATCGTATTCTTCCAATGAATGTATATGATTTTTATATGTGTAACTTCAATTGGTTACGTCAATATTTTAGCGAATGGAAGGCGATGGAGAAGAGGTAAAAAGCCGAAAAAAAGGCCTGCTAACAGGCCATATTGAAAAAAGGGATTACTGTTTTATTCCGGTGATCCGGCACCACTCCTCTTTTTCCACTACCGGATCGAGGGCGAAGAGATCGGCATAGGCTTCGCAGACGCTTTCCGCCTGGCTGGCGAGGATACCGGAAAGGCCCAGCAAACCGCCTGTAACGGGCAGGACGCTGATTAACGGCGCCAGCTCGCGTAACGGGCCAGCAAGGATATTAGCGACCACCACGTCGGCTTTCAGGGCTTCTGGTTGATCCTGCGGCAGGTAAAGCGCCAGGCGATCGGAAACGCCGTTACGTTCGGCGTTGTCGCGACTGGCCTGAATCGCCTGCGGATCAATGTCCACGCCGATGGCTTTCGCCGCCCCAAGCTTCAGCGCCGCAATCGCCAGAATGCCGGAGCCACAGCCGAAGTCGATCACGGTTTTACCGGTTAAATCGAGGCTGTCCAGCCATTGCAGGCACAGGGAGGTCGTTGGATGTGTGCCGGTACCGAACGCCAGTCCCGGGTCGAGCATGACGTTGACCGCGTTTTCGTCGGGGACTTCACGCCAGCTGGGGCAGATCCACAGGCGTTCGCCAAAGCGCATCGGGTGGAAGTTTTCCATCCATTCGCGCTCCCAGTCTTTATCTTCTAACTGTTCGATTTTATGGGCAAAACCCGCGCCAAGCAGCGGATGATTCTCAAGAATCGCGACCACCTCTTTCATGTCCGTCTCGGCGTCAAACAGGCCGATCACATCAGTGTCGCCCCACAGGCGGGTTTCGCCCGGCAATGGCTCGAAAACCGGCGTGTCGTGGGTATCCTGGAAGGTAATGGAAACAGCGCCTGCTTCCATTAACGCATCACTCAGATCTTCCGCATTCGCACCGGTGGTATTCAGTTTTAATTGGATCCATGGCATGGCAAAACTCTTTATTTATCAGTAGACAATACGGCGGCCTGTGGTGCGGGGGAACCGAAACGGTTTCCGACCAGAAAGGCCAGCAGACTTAGCAGTAGCGAGGGCACTATCGGGTGAAAGCCCTGATACTGAATATTCAGGGTGGCGAGGATGGCGTATAGCCCACCACCGACGATCATCGCGCTCAACGCCCCGGTTGCGTTTGCGCGCTCCCAGTACAGCCCAAGCACCAGAGGCCACAGGAATACCGCTTCCAGTCCGCCAAACGCCAGCAGATTCAGCCAGATAATCATCTCTGGCGGCTTCCAGGCCGCCAGCAATAACAGCGCTCCCAGGATCAAGGTGATCGCCGCGGACATACGCTTCAGCCGCGTCTCATTTTCCGCGTGATCCGGGCGAATATTGAGGTAGAGATCTTTAATGATCGTAGCGGAACTCTGCAGCAATTGCGCATTGATCGTCGACATAATCGCCGCCATTGGCGCAGCCAGGAAGATCCCGGCAGCGAAAGGCGGCAACACCTTGACCATCAGCGTGGGAATCACCAGATCCGGCACCGTCAGGTCCGGGATCACCGCGCGTCCCAGCGCGCCCGCAAGGTGCATCCCGAACATCAGGATCGCGACCACGATGGTGCCGATGATCATCCCGCGATGCACGGCCTTGCTGTCTTTATACGAAATACAGCGTACCGCCGTATGCGGCAGCCCGATCACGCCAAAGCACACCAACACCCAGAACGAGGTCATAAAGGCGGGAGACAGGATATCATCCGCCCCCTGAGGGGAGATCAGTTGCGGATTAATGGCCTCGAGGGTTGCAACCGCGTGTCCTAAACCGCCTGCGGCGTGCACGATACCGACCAGCAGAACGATCGTACCAATAAGCATCACCAACCCTTGCAAGGTGTCGTTCAGCACGCTGGCGCGAAAGCCGCCAAAGGCGGTGTACAGCGCGATACTGACCCCGAAAATCAGCAGCCCGGTTTCGTAAGGAATACCCGCCGCCGTTTCCAGCAGCCGCGCGCCGCCGATGAACTGCACTGTCATCGCCCCGACAAAGGCCACCAGCAGGCTGAGACTCGCCAGCCACACCAGCAGTCGGCTTTGGTAGCGGGCAAACAGCATGTCATTAAGGGTCACGGCATTATAACGGCGCGCGAGAATGGCGAACTTTTTACCGAGGACGCCCAGCGAGAGCCAGACAGCGGGGAGCTGAATCATTGCCAGCAGAACCCAGCCCAGCCCGTATTTGTAGGCGGCGCCCGGGCCACCAATAAATGAACTGGCGCTGATATAGGTCGCGGTCAGGGTCATGGCCAGCACAACACCGCCCATTGAGCGGCTGCCGAGGAAATATTCATTCAGAAATGAGCCGGTCTGCCTTTTACGCATGGCATAAACCGAAATGGCAAATACTACAACCAGGTAGGCAACCAGCGGCAGAATGACTTCAAGCTGCATCGTCATCCTCCAGCGGAATGTCGCGATAGATAAATTTTACCATTGCCCAGCACAGCAGAATGAAGATCAGCGGCGTCAACAGGCAGGCCATCTCAAACCAATGGGGCAGCCCGGTGAAACCCGGCGCTACGCCTGGTAAGTAAGCAGTCACTAACCATGCAGCAAGATAAAGAAGGGTCAGCCACAGCGCCCAGCGCGCTTCTTTATGGGCCTGAACAAAACGTTTGTCCATTTTTTGTCCCTTGTGGATGAAGAAAGCGGGGATTGTACATGATGGGGCCTGGCGATCCCCAGAAATAAAAAAGGCCGGGTTGCCCGGCCTTTTCGCATTAACGCTGACTTACTTCTCGTTCAGACCGAGTTTTTTCTCCAGGTAGTGGATGTTCGTGCCACCATTCTGGAAGTGCTCGTCGTTCATAATGCGGGTCTGCAAATCAACGTTGGTTTTGATACCGTCGATGATCAGCTCCTGCAGGGCGTTCTTCATGCGGGCAATCGCCACGTCACGGTTTTCGCCGTAGCAGATGAGCTTGCCGATCATGGAGTCATAGTACGGCGGTACGGTGTAACCGGCGTAAATATGGGACTCCCAGCGCACGCCAAAGCCGCCAGGCGCATGGAAACGCGTGATTTTGCCGGGGCTTGGCAGGAAGGTATTCGGGTCTTCGGCGTTGATACGGCATTCCACCGCATGGCCGCGAACCACAACTTCTTCCTGTTTGATGGACAGGGGCTGACCCGCTGCGATACGCAGTTGTTCTTTGATCAGATCGACACCGGTAATCATTTCGGTAACCGGATGTTCAACCTGAATACGGGTATTCATCTCAATGAAGTAGAACTCGCCGTTTTCGAACAGGAACTCAAAGGTACCCGCCCCGCGATAGCCGATATCGACACACGCTTTCGCGCAACGCTCGCCGATGTAACGACGCAGTTCCGGGGTAATGCCCGGCGCTGGCGCTTCTTCGACGACTTTCTGGTGACGACGCTGCATGGAGCAGTCACGTTCCGCCAGATAGATCGCGTTCCCCTGGCCGTCCGCCAGCACCTGAATTTCGATGTGGCGTGGGTTTTCGAGGTATTTCTCCATGTACACCATGTCATTGCTGAAAGCCGCTTTCGCTTCCGCCTTGGTCATGGAAATGGACTGCGCCAGTTCAGCATCGCTGCGCACCACGCGCATACCGCGACCGCCGCCGCCGCCGGAGGCTTTGATGATCACCGGGTAACCGATGCGTTTCGCATGGGCGCGGTTCGCATCCATATCATCGGTCAGCGGGCCGTCAGAACCCGGTACAGTCGGTACGCCTGCTTTCTTCATGGCGGTAATCGCAGACACTTTGTCGCCCATCAGGCGAATAGTGTCGGCTTTCGGGCCGATGAAGATAAAGCCGGAACGTTCAACCTGCTCGGCAAAGTTGGCGTTCTCAGAGAGGAAGCCGTAACCCGGGTGAATCGCGACCGCGCCGGTGATTTCGGCGGCGCTGATGATCGCCGGGATGTTCAGATAGCTTTTTACGGACGGAGCCGGGCCAATACAGACCGTCTCATCCGCCAGCAATACGTGTTTTAAATCGCGATCCGCGCTTGAGTGCACGGCCACGGTCTTGATGCCCAGTTCTTTACAGGCACGAAGAATACGCAGTGCAATCTCGCCACGGTTGGCGATAACAATTTTATCCAGCATGTTCGCCTCGTTACTCGATGACGACCAGCGGCTCGTCAAATTCTACCGGCTGACCACTTTCGACCAGGATCGCTTTCACAGTACCTGATTTGTCTGCTTCGATCTGGTTCATCATTTTCATGGCTTCGACGATGCACAGGGTATCGCCGACGTTGACTTTCTGACCCACTTCGATGAACGCTTTGGCGTCCGGGCTCGGGGTGCGGTAGAAAGTACCAACCATTGGGGAACGTACGATGTGACCACTGATTTCCGCTGCGGCGGCTGCCGGCGCTTCTGCTGCCGGAGCAACTGCGTTAGACAGAGCCGGTTGCTGCTGCATCACTGGCGCAGCGTAAGCCTGTTGCATAACCGGGAAGCTGCCTGCCGGCGCTGCACGACTGATGCGTACAGATTCTTCGCCTTCAGAAATTTCCAGTTCGGAGATGCCTGATTCTTCAACCAGCTCGATCAGTTTTTTAATCTTACGAATATCCATGAGTGGGTTCCGTACTCTTTGTTTAGTGTGATTGTGACAGAGGGGTTACCGCTGTCTGTAAAGCGTGAGTCCCAACGGCAACAGCGCGTTTGCCTGTCAGGACGTCGGACTATTTCGCCTTTACGCCTCAAGTGAGACTTGTCGGTCAAAATGCTGCGATTTGCGGCAATCCTCCGGCAAAAAACAAAATATACCTTCAAAGCGCGATTGTCACCCTTTCAGCGGCTTAAAAACGCCTTCCGGGAGGTCAGGGTCGCACATTATAACGATTTCGTAGCAATTGGCAGCTAAATACTGGTCTTATCAGGGAAGATAATCAACCGCTAACACGTAAATAACATCTGAGTCTCTGCGTTTTGTAACCGACAGCACACTTCGCTGAACTAGCGCCACCACTGGCGAAACTTCTTGTAACGACAGGCTAAAAGCGCCAGCGCCAGCAGGGCGTAAATAACGGGTTGCGGGGATAAAACCTTCACTGACCAGAGATAATGTAAAGGGGCGAAGATCGCCACCAGATAGACGACGTTATGCAGTAATTGCCAGCGTTTGCCCAGCTTGCGCTGCGCCGCCTGCGTGGAGGTCAGCGTCAGCGCCAGCAAAATAAGCCAGCTGATAATGCCCAGCGTCAAATACGGGCGCGTAATCAATTCGCGGCCCAGTAAACCCAGATTCTGAATGCCCAGCTCCAACAGCGCATAGCTGGTTAGATGCAGCGTGGCCCAGGCAAAACACCATAGCCCCAGCAAACGCCGCGTGCGTATCAATAAGGGCTGTTTAGCGTAACGCGCCAGCGGCGTGACCAACAAGGTCGCCAGGAGAAATTTCAGAGCGGTCCTACCGGTAAAATGTTGAATATCTTTCACCGGATCGGCGCTTAACCCGCCGCTGTTAATTGCCCAGAACAGCCAAAGCAACGGCACAATTCCCGCCAGGTGAAGGAGGATTTTCAGCCAGGTAATCTGTTTTGCATTCAGCCGCACTTATATGTTCTCCCGCAGATCCAGTCCCCGGTATAACGACGCCACCTGCTCGCCATAGCCGTTGAACAGCAAGGTCGGCTGGCGCTTAACGTCAAGGATCCCGCCCGTACCGATAAATCGCTCCGTGGCCTGCGACCAGCGCGGATGATCGACGTGCGGATTCACGTTGGCGTAAAAACCGTACTCATCCGGGGCGGCGAGATTCCAGGTGGTCGGCGGTCGTTCGCGGGTGAGTTTGATGCTAACGATCGATTTAATGCCTTTGAAGCCATATTTCCACGGCACTGTCAGACGGATGGGCGCGCCGTTTTGCGGCGGTAGCGCTTTACCGTAGACGCCAACGGTGAGCAGGGTAAGCGGGTGCATGGCTTCGTCAAGCCGCAGGCCTTCAACGTAGGGATACTTCAACCCGCCGCCGATAAAACGATCTTTTTGTCCCGGCATATCGTCCGGCGCGTAAAGCGTCTCGAACGCCACATAACGGGCATTGCTGGTGGGTTCGACAAGTGCGAGCAGCTTATGTAAAGGAAAGCCAATCCACGGTACCACCATTGACCAGGCCTCGACGCAGCGCATTCGGTAAATGCGTTCTTCTAAAGGAAAGCGGGTGGTTAAGGCGTCGTGGTCCAGCGTCAGGGGTTTAGCGACCTCTCCGCTGATTTTCAGCGTCCAGGGATCGGTTTTCATGCTGCCGGCATTGGCCGCCGGATCGGCTTTATCCAGTCCGAATTCATAGAAGTTGTTATAGCCAGTGACCTTATCTTCCGGCGTTAAAGGCAGGCTGTTTTGCCACTCGCTGGGTTTACTGAAGTCGAGCGGCTTTCCGGCAGGCGCGGGGGGGCGATCGTTGCCTTTAAACCATCCCAACAGATCGGCCTGCGCCGTTGTAGGGAGCGAGAGGGCGGCAGCGCTGATGCCCAGGGCTTTAAGCACCTGGCGTCGATGCATAAAAAAAGCCGATTCGGCGGTGACATCGGCTTCAGTAAGTGGACGGTATTTTTTCATAACAGACTCCCGGCATACGCGTAACGCGTAGTTACTATGGCAGGGAGTCTGTCAATGCGCTGAGAAATTTCGTTATTTAAATGTAAATTTTTGCAGCGCTACGGCTTATTTAACCTTAACCAGCGTACGGCCCTGAACCTGATTGTTCATGATGGCGTCGGCGAATTTCGGCGCGTCGGCCAGCGCGATCTCCGTTGTGGCTTGCGCGTAGAAGCTTTCCGGCAGGTCACGAACCAGTCGTTCCCAGGCCTGGGCGCGGCGGGCGGGCGGCGTCATCACGGAATCCACACCCTGCAAACGCACGTTGCGCAGAATAAACGGCATCACCGTTGTCGGCAGGGCAAAACCGCCCGCCAGGCCACAGGCCGCCACGCAACCCCCGTAGTTCATCTGTGCCAGAACTTTTGCCAGCACCTTATCGCCAACGGTATCCACCGCGCCTGCCCACAGCTGTTTTTCCAGCGGGCGAGACTCGGCGAACTCGTCGCGTCCCAAAATGCGCTGGACGCCAAGTTGTTTCAGATAAGTATGGGTGCTTTCACGACCCGATACGGCAACGACCTGATAACCCAGCTTATGCAGCAGGGCGACAGCCGTACTGCCCACGCCGCCGCTGGCGCCGGTCACCACGATTTCGCCATCTTCAGGACGGATACCGGCCTCTTCCAGAGCCATTACGCAGAGCATGGCGGTGAAGCCCGCCGTACCGATCACCATTGCCTTACGGCTATCCAGGCCTTTCGGCATCGCCACCAGCCAGTCCGCTTTGACGCGCGCCTGCTCGGCCAGACCGCCCCAATGATTCTCGCCAACGCCCCATCCGGTCAGTAAAACGTCCTGACCGGCATGAAAACGCGGATCCTCGCTTGTGCGCACAGTGCCAGCGAAATCAATTCCAGGAATCATCGGAAAATGACGAATAATTTTTCCCTTTCCGGTGATCGCGAGCGCATCTTTGTAGTTCAGACTGGACCAGTGCACGTCCACGGTAACATCGCCTTCCGGCAACCGGCTTTCTTCAAGCGTCTGCACGGATGCGAGGGTTTTACCGTCCTGCTGTTCCAATATCAAAGCCTGCATAACCTGTCCTCAATGTTGCGTAGTGGATTGGAAAATGATTCCTGAAGACTATACTCGCTAATTGAAACGTGACGTCGATTCAACGCAATAAATTGCCAGATACACCTGATTTGGTAGTATGCACTCACTCTTTGCGCAACCAGGCGGATTTCGCGTTTGGTTATGCATTTTCGTGTCGCAATTTACTGGCGGAGTTAACACAAGGATGCGATTAACGACGAAATTCTCAGCTTTTGTTACGCTACTCACCGGGTTGACCATTTTTGTCACCCTGATCGGCTGCTCGCTGAGTTTTTACAATGCCATCCAGTACAAAATGAGTCATCGTGTGCAGGCGGTCGCCACTGCCATCGATACGCATCTCGTTTCGCGCGATTACAACGCGCTGTCACCACACATCAACGAACTGATGATGTCTGCGGATATCGTCCGGCTTGATTTGCGCCAGGGTGAAAAAACGATCTTTACCCAGACGCGCGCCAGCAGCTACCGTCCGGTTGGCACCAGTAATATGTTCCGGGAACTGTCGGTACCGCTGTTAAAACATCCGGGCATGACGATGGATCTGGTTTATCAGGATCCGATGGGGAATTATTTTCATTCGCTGATGACCACCGCGCCGCTCACGCTGGCGATCGGTTTTATTATCCTGATGCTGTTTCTGGCGGTGCGCTGGCTGCAGCGCCAACTTTCCGGCCAGGAGCTACTGGAGGTGCGTTCTACGCGGATCCTGAACGGCGAGCGCGGACCGAATGTTCGCGGCAGCGTGTATGAATGGCCGGCGCGCACCAGCAGCGCGCTGGACATGCTGCTCTCCGAGATCCAGAGCGCGCAGGAGCAACGCAGCCGACTCGATACGCTTATTCGCTCGTACGCGGCTCAGGACACCAAAACCGGCCTCAGCAACCGTCTCTTTTTTGATAACCAACTGGCGACACTGCTGGACGATCAAGAAAAGGTCGGCGCTCATGGGGTGGTGATGATGATTCGTCTGCCGGACTTCAATTTGCTGCGTGACAGTTGGGGACGCAACCTCGCCGAAGAAGAACTGTTCAGCCTGATCAATTTGTTATCCACCTTTATCCTGCGCTTTCCGGGCGCGCTGCTGGCGCGTTACCATCGCAGTGACTTCGCCGTGCTGTTGCCGCACCGTACCCTGAAAGAGGCGGAGAGCGTCGCCGGGCAACTTCTGAAAGCGGTCGATGCGCTGCCAACCAATAAAATGCTCGATCGCGACGATATGTTCCATATCGGCATTTGCGCCTGGCGTAGCGGCCAGTCGACCGAACAGGTGATGGAACATGCGGAAGCGGCCACCCGCAACGCGGTATTGCAGGGCGGAAATAGTTGGGCGGTGTACGATGATACGCTGCCGGAAAAAGGGCGCGGCAACGTACGCTGGCGCACCCTGATTGAACAAATGCTCAGTCGCGGCGGGCCGCGCATTTATCAAAAGCCAGCGGTTACCCGTGAAGGGCGCGTTCACCACCGGGAACTGATGTGCCGCATTTTTGACGGCCATGAAGAGGTTAGCTCGGCGGAATATATGCCGATGGTGCTTCAGTTCGGCCTGTCGGAAGAGTATGACCGTCTGCAGATCAGCCGGGTCATTCCGCTCCTGGGCTACTGGCCGGAAGAAAATCTGGCGATTCAGGTCACCGTAGAGTCGCTGATTCGTCCGCGTTTTCAACGCTGGCTGCGTGATACCTTGATGCAGTGTGAAAAATCACAACGTAAACGCATAATTATTGAACTTGCAGAGGCAGATGTGGGTCAACACATCAGCCGGTTACAGCCAGTTATTCGTCTGGTGAATGCGTTAGGCGTTCGGGTGGCGGTAACCCAGGCGGGTTTAACGTTGGTCAGCACCAGTTGGATCAAAGAGCTCAATGTGGAATTACTCAAGCTCCACCCGGGATTGGTCAGAAACATTGAGAAGCGAACAGAGAACCAGTTACTGGTGCAAAGCCTGGTGGAAGCCTGTTCGGGCACCCATACCCAGGTTTACGCGACAGGCGTACGGTCGCGTGGCGAGTGGCAGACGCTGACAGCCCGCGGCGTTGCGGGCGGACAGGGGGATTTCTTTGCCTCCTCCCAACCGCTGGATACAAACGTGAAAAAATATTCTCAAAGATACTCGGTTTGACCTGCCGTTTGTTCAGTTTTCACGTAGAATAACGCGCGCTGTGCTTTCATGGGGGTGTGCTTGTCTGCTCGCCAGGGTGTTGCAGCACATATGCAGGTGAATGACCTTAAACAGGTTGCAAATGAAAGCGAGGATTGCTGCTGAAAAGCTCAGCCCTGAGGGACTCAGGTAGAGATTTGTAACAGAGGAAACGAACTGCACTAATTTTCACCGTAGCAGATGATTTTTGCGCCTTGTCGCTGCTGCGTGTGGTTGGTAAAGTAAGCGGATTTTGTTTTCCGCCCCAGCTTTCAGGATTATCCCTTAGTATGTTGAAAAAATTTCGTGGCATGTTTTCCAATGACTTGTCCATTGACCTGGGTACCGCGAATACCCTTATTTATGTAAAAGGACAAGGCATCGTATTGAATGAGCCTTCCGTTGTGGCCATTCGTCAGGATCGTGCCGGTTCGCCGAAAAGCGTGGCTGCAGTAGGTCATGACGCGAAGCAGATGCTGGGCCGTACGCCGGGCAATATTGCTGCGATTCGCCCAATGAAAGACGGCGTGATCGCCGACTTCTTCGTGACTGAAAAAATGCTCCAGCACTTCATCAAGCAAGTGCATAGCAACAGCTTTATGCGTCCAAGCCCGCGCGTGCTGGTGTGTGTGCCGGTTGGCGCGACCCAGGTTGAACGCCGTGCTATTCGTGAATCCGCGCAGGGCGCAGGCGCCCGTGAAGTGTTCCTGATCGAAGAGCCAATGGCTGCCGCTATCGGCGCAGGCCTGCCGGTCTCTGAGGCAACCGGTTCCATGGTGGTGGATATCGGTGGCGGGACGACGGAAGTGGCCGTTATCTCTCTGAACGGCGTCGTTTATTCGTCATCTGTGCGTATCGGCGGCGACCGCTTCGACGAAGCAATCATCAATTACGTCCGCCGTAACTACGGCTCTCTGATCGGTGAAGCGACCGCAGAACGTATTAAGCACGAAATCGGTTCCGCTTACCCGGGTGACGAAGTGCGCGAAATCGAAGTGCGTGGTCGTAACCTGGCGGAAGGCGTTCCACGCGGCTTTACCCTGAACTCCAATGAAATCCTGGAAGCGCTGCAGGAACCGCTGACCGGTATCGTGAGCGCGGTGATGGTTGCGCTGGAACAGTGCCCGCCGGAACTGGCGTCTGATATCTCCGAGCGCGGCATGGTGCTCACCGGCGGTGGCGCGCTGCTGCGCAATCTTGACCGCCTGTTAATGGAAGAAACCGGTATTCCAGTTGTTGTCGCTGAAGACCCGCTGACCTGTGTGGCGCGTGGCGGCGGCAAAGCGCTGGAAATGATCGACATGCACGGCGGCGACCTGTTCAGCGAAGAGTAATCGGATGCAGGCAGGGGCGTGTCTGGCGCCTTTGCCGAATCTGATACGAGAATACGCAAACTTATGAAGCCAATTTTTAGCCGTGGCCCGTCGCTACAGATTCGCCTTATCCTGGCGGTGCTGGTGGCGCTCGGCGTCATTATCGCCGACAGCCGTCTGGGTACGTTCAGTCAAATCCGCACGTACATGGATACCGCCGTCAGTCCTTTCTACTTTATTTCCAATGGTCCCCGTGAACTGCTTGATGGCGTCTCGCAAACGCTGGCTTCGCGCGACCAGCTTGAGCTTGAAAACCGGGCGCTGCGTCAGGAACTGCTGCTGAAAAACAGCGAGCTGCTGATGCTCGGGCAGTACAAACAGGAGAATGCGCGTCTGCGCGAGCTGCTGGGATCGCCGCTGCGTCAGGATGAACAAAAAATGGTGACGCAGGTCATCTCGACGGTTAACGATCCCTACAGCGATCAGGTGGTTATCGACAAAGGCAGCGTGAACGGCGTTTACGAAGGCCAGCCGGTCATCAGCGATAAAGGCGTTGTTGGCCAGGTGGTCGCGGTGGCGAAGCTGACCAGCCGTGTATTACTGATTTGCGACGCGACCCATGCGCTGCCGATTCAGGTACTGCGTAACGATATCCGTGTGATTGCCGCCGGTAACGGCTGCACCGATGATTTGCAGCTCGAACACCTGCCAGCCAATACCGACATTCGCGTCGGCGATGTGCTGGTGACGTCGGGGCTGGGCGGGCGCTTCCCGGAAGGTTATCCGGTGGCCGTGGTTTCCTCCGTTAAGCTGGATACACAGCGGGCATATACCGTGATACAAGCGCGTCCAACCGCCGGTTTACAGCGTCTGCGCTATCTGCTGCTGCTGTGGGGCGCCGACCGTAACGGGTCAAATCCCATGACGCCGGAAGATGTGCATCGCGTGGCGAATGAGCGCCTGACGCAGATGATGCCTCAGGTGCTGCCCTCGCCGGATATGATGGGGCCGCCTGCGCCAATGCCCGCGCCAGCGACCGGGATCGCCACGACGCCCGTAACGCCGCCGCAGCCTGCGTCGCCTCAGCCGCGTCCGTCGGGAGGTCAGTAGTGGCGAGCTATCGTAGCCAGGGTCGCTGGGTTATCTGGCTCTCGTTTCTCATCGCGCTTTTATTACAAATCATGCCCTGGCCGGAGGAGATCATCGTCTTTCGGCCAAACTGGGTGCTGCTCATTTTACTGTACTGGATCCTCGCGCTGCCGCACCGCGTAAATGTGGGCACAGGCTTTGTGATGGGTGCCATACTGGATCTGATTAGCGGTTCCACGCTTGGCGTGCGGGCGCTGTCGATGAGCATCATCGCGTATCTGGTCGCATTAAAATTTCAGTTATTCCGCAATCTGGCGCTCTGGCAGCAGGCTCTGGTGGTGATGTTGCTTTCGCTGGTGGTGGATATTATTGTTTTCTGGTCAGAGTTTTTAGTGATCAACGTCTCTTTCAGACCTGAAGTGTTCTGGAGTAGTGTAGTCAACGGCGTGCTCTGGCCGTGGCTGTTCTTGCTGATGCGTAAAATCCGCCAGCAGTTCGCGGTGCAATAAGTGCAATAAAGGTTTCTATGACGTCTCTATACTTAGCTTCCGGTTCACCCCGCCGCCAGGAACTGCTCACCCAATTGGGCGTTGCGTTCGAGCGTATCGTTACCGGTATCGAAGAGATGCGCGGCGCAGGGGAAAGCGCGCAGCAGTATGTCTCTCGGCTGGCGCGTGAAAAAGCACAGGCAGGCGTGACGCAGACCCCGCGCGATTTGCCGGTGCTGGGGGCGGACACGATCGTCATCCTTCATGGTGAAGTTTTAGAGAAACCGCGCGATGCAGAACACGCCGCGACAATGCTGCGTAAGCTATCCGGGCAGACGCACCAGGTGATGACCGCCGTGGCGCTGGCCGACAGTCAGTACGTGCTCGACTGTCTGGTGGTGACCGACGTGACGTTCAGAGCGTTGTCGGATGCGGATATCGCTGACTATATCGCCAGCGGTGAACCGATGGATAAAGCAGGTGCATACGGTATTCAGGGGCTGGGTGGCTGTTTTGTCAGGAAGATAAATGGCAGCTATCACGCCGTAGTCGGCTTACCGCTGGTTGAAACGTATGAGTTGCTAAGCAATTTTAACTCACTGCGTGAGAAAAGGGATAAACATGACGGCTGAATTGTTGGTAAACGTAACGCCATCGGAAACGCGTGTGGCGTATATCGACGGCGGGATCCTCCAGGAGATTCACATTGAGCGTGAGGCGCGACGGGGAATCGTAGGCAATATCTACAAAGGTCGGGTAAGTCGCGTACTGCCGGGTATGCAGGCGGCTTTTGTAGATATTGGGCTGGATAAAGCCGCATTTCTTCATGCTTCTGACATCATGCCGCATACCGAATGCGTGGCGGGCGATGAGCAGAAACAGTTTACCGTACGGGACATTTCCGAACTGGTGCGTCAGGGACAGGATCTGATGGTGCAGGTGGTGAAAGATCCCCTCGGCACCAAAGGCGCGCGTCTGACCACCGACATCACCCTGCCTTCCCGTTATCTGGTCTTTATGCCCGGCGCGTCACACGTTGGGGTGTCTCAGCGTATTGAAAGCGAAGCCGAACGCGAAAGACTGAAAAAGGTGGTGGCGGAATATTGCGACGAGCAGGGTGGATTTATCATTCGCACCGCGGCAGAAGGCGTATGTGAAGACGATCTGGCTTCCGATGCCGCCTACCTCAAGCGTGTCTGGACGAAAGTCATGGAGCGCAAAAAGCGTCCGCAGACGCGGTATCAGATGTACGGCGAACTGGCGCTGGCGCAGCGCGTATTGCGTGATTTTGCCGATGCGCAGTTGGATCGCATTCGCGTGGATTCCCGTCTGACCTACGAGGCTCTGCTGGAGTTTACCGCCGAGTACATTCCGGAAATGACCAGCAAGCTGGAGCATTACAGCGGGCGTCAGCCGATTTTTGATCTCTTTGATGTGGAAAATGAGATCCAGCGGGCGCTGGAGCGCAAGGTTGAGCTGAAGTCCGGCGGTTATCTGATTATCGATCAGACCGAAGCGATGACGACCGTTGATATCAATACCGGCGCTTTTGTCGGCCATCGCAATCTCGACGACACCATTTTTAACACCAATATCGAAGCAACGCAGGCCATTGCCCGCCAGCTTCGCCTGCGCAATCTGGGCGGCATTATTATCATCGACTTTATCGATATGAATAATGACGATCACCGCCGTCGGGTTCTGCATTCTCTGGAGCAGGCGCTGAGCAAAGACCGTGTGAAAACCAGCATCAATGGCTTTTCACAGTTGGGACTGGTGGAAATGACGCGCAAACGCACGCGTGAAAGCGTGGAACATGTGCTCTGCAACGAGTGTCCAACCTGTCACGGTCGCGGTACGGTGAAAACGGTGGAAACCGTGTGTTATGAAATTATGCGTGAGATCGTACGCGTGCATCATGCATACGATTCCGACCGTTTCCTGGTTTATGCTTCTCCGGCGGTCGCGGAGGCCCTGAAAGGGGAGGAGTCGCACGCGCTGGCGGAAGTGGAAATTTTTGTTGGCAAACAGGTTAAAGTGCAAATCGAACCGCTCTATAACCAGGAGCAGTTCGACGTCGTAATGATGTAATCATTTACGTAGGCCAGATCACGCGTTCACGCCGCCATCTGGCACCCTTTGCTTGCAGTTTGCGAGCCACTTTCAGGCAGACAAGGAGAGACGCGTGAGGCGATTGCCGGGGATATTACTGCTCACTGGAGCCGCGCTCGTCGTCATCGTAGCGCTGCTGGTCAGTGGCCTGCGCCTGGCCCTGCCGCATCTCAACAGCTGGCGTCCTGCCATCCTCGCCAAGTTCGAATCCGCGACCGGTTTACCGACGGAGGCCAGCCAGCTTACCGCCAGTTGGCAAAATTTTGGTCCGACGCTGGAAGCGCGGGACATCCGCGTACAGCTAACTGACGGCGGCGAGTTCGCGGTGAAGCGCGTCACCCTGGCGCTGGATGTCTGGCAAAGTTTGCTGCATATGCGCTGGCAGTTTCGCGATCTGACGTTCTGGCAACTGAACCTACGCACCAATACCCCCATTCAACGTAGCGGAGACGCGGATACCCCTGAAGCGGGACGCATCAGCGATCTTTTTCTGCGTCAGTTCGATCACTTCGATCTCCGCGACAGCCAGATTAGCTTTCTGACCCTTTCAGGCCAGCGCGCCCAGTTGGCTATCCCCCAGTTGACCTGGCTTAACAGCCGAAACCGTCACCGCGCGGAGGGGCAGGTCAGCCTGTCGAGCCTGACCGGTCAACATGGCGTAATGCAGGTCCGTATGGACCTGCGCGACGATGATGGACTGCTGAATAATGGCCGCGTCTGGTTGCAGGCGGACGACATTGACGTCAAGCCGTGGTTGGGGCGATGGATGCAGGACAACGTGGCGCTGGAAACCGCGCGCTTTAGTCTTGAGGGCTGGATGAACATCAGCAAGGGAGAGATCGCTGGCGGCGACGTCTGGCTGAAAAAGGGCGGCGCGAGCTGGAAAGGCGAAAACACGACCCACACGCTTGCAGTCGATAACCTGACGGCGCATATCAGTCGCGAACAGCCCGGTTGGCAGTTCGCCATTCCAGATACCCGCATCTCCATGGACGGCAAGCGCTGGCCGAGCGGCGCACTGCAGCTTGCCTGGATCCCTGAGCAGGACGTGGGCGGCGCGGACGGTAAACGTAGCGACGAGCTACGCATTCGCGCCAGCCATCTTGATTTAGCCGGCCTTGATGGGCTGCGCCCCGTGGCGGCGAAGCTCTCGCCTGCGCTTGGTGAAGTCTGGCAGGCGACGCAGCCGAGCGGAACGATTGACACGCTGGCGCTGGATATCCCCCTTGATGCGACCGAAAAGACCCGTTTTCAGGCTGCATGGCGCGATCTGGCGTGGAAGCAGTGGAAGCTGTTGCCGGGAGCAGAGCATTTTTCCGGGACCCTTTCAGGAAGCGTTGAGGATGGTCGGCTAACCGCCGCTATGAAGCAGGCGAAAATGCCGTATGAAACGGTTTTCCGCGCGCCGTTAGAAATTGAAGATGGCGTAGCGACCCTGCACTGGCTGAAGAATGAGAAAGGTTTTCAACTGGATGGGCGCGATATCGACGTTAAAGCCAAAGCGGTACATGCCCGCGGCGGTTTCCGCTATCTGCAACCCGCAGGCGACGAGCCGTGGCTGGGCATTCTGGCGGGTATCAGCACCGACGACGGCTCCCAGGCCTGGCGGTATTTTCCGGAAAACCTGATGGGTAAAGCGCTGGTGGACTATCTCAGCGGGGCGATTCAGGGCGGTGAAGCGGATAACGCGACGCTGGTCTATGGCGGAAACCCCCATCTGTTCCCTTATAAACATAACGAAGGCCAGTTTGAAGTGCTGGTGCCGCTGCGTAACGCCAAATTCGCTTTCCAGCCGGACTGGCCTGCGCTAACCAATCTGGATATCGAGCTGGATTTCCTTAACGACGGCTTGTGGATGAAAACCGACGGTGTCGATTTAGGTGGTGTAAAAGCCTCCAATCTGACAGCGGTCATCCCCGACTATTCGAAAGAAAAACTGTTGATTGATGCCGATATCACTGGGCCTGGCGACGCAGTGGGGCCGTATTTTGACGGTACGCCGCTTAAAGAGTCGCTCGGCGCCGCTCTTGAGCAGTTGCAAATTGGCGGCGATGTGAATGCTCGCTTACATCTGGATATTCCCCTCGACGGCGAGCTGGTAACGGCGAAAGGCGACGTCACGTTGCGCGACAACAGTCTGTTGATAAAACCGATCGACAGCACCCTGAAAAACCTTAGCGGTAAATTCAGCTTTACCAATGGCGATCTCAACAGTGGGCCGATGACGGCGAACTGGTTTAATCAACCGTTGAACGTCGATTTCTCCACGACCCAGGGAGCAAAAGCGTATCAGGTCGCGGTGAACCTCAACGGTAACTGGCAGCCCACCCGTACCGGTGTATTGCCTGCTCAGGTGAATGACGCGCTCGGTGGCAGCGTGGCGTGGAAGGGAAAGGTAGGGATTGACCTGCCGTATCGTTCAGGCGCGCATTACCACGTTGAGTTGAACGGCGATCTTAAAAATGTAAGTAGTCGCTTACCTGCGCCGCTGAATAAAAAAGCCGGTGAACCGTTACCCGTTAACATTACCGCTAACGGCGACCTGCGTAGCTTTGCCCTCACCGGCAACGCAGACAAAGAGAACCATTTCAACAGCCGCTGGCTGCTGGGTCAGAAGCTTACCCTGGACCGCGCCATCTGGACGGCGGAAAGTCGAACCACACCGCCACTGCCCGAACAGGAAGGTATCGAACTTAATCTGCCCGCGTTGGATGGCGCCGAATGGCTGGCGTTATTCCAGAAAGGTGCGGCGGATAACGTGACCAGCAGCGCGAAGTTTCCTCAGCGCATTACCCTGCGTACGCCAGCGCTGACGCTGGGCGGTCAACAGTGGAACAACATGAGCATTGTTTCGCAGCCAGCGCTGAACGGAACGACCGTTGAAGCGCAGGGGCGAGAGATCAATGCGACGCTGGCGATGCGCAATAACGCGCCGTGGCTGGCGAATATCAAATACCTTTATTACAACCCGTCCACAGCGAAACCTGCAGAAAAAAACGACGCTCCCGCGACGCCGTTTGCCACTGTAGATCGCGTCAGTTTCCGCGGCTGGCCTGACATGCAGCTGCGCTGTAGCGAATGCTGGTTATGGGGGCAGAAGTATGGACGCATCGATGCCGATCTGGCGATCAACGGCGATACGCTGAACCTGAGCAACGGGTTGCTGGACACCGGCTTTGCCCGGCTCACCGCGGACGGCCAGTGGGTCAACGCGCCTGGCCGCGAACGCACTTCGATTAAAGGCAAACTGCGCGGCAACAAGATTGATGCGGCGGCAGGCTTCTTTGGCGTGACCACGCCGATGCGCAACGCGTCGTTTAATGTCGATTACGATCTGCACTGGCGCAATCCGCCGTGGCAACCAGATGAAGCCTCACTCAACGGGATTATTCGTACCCGTCTGGGCAAAGGGGAAATCACCGACTTAAGCACCGGCCACGCCGGGCAGCTCCTGCGCTTGCTCAGCGTAGACGCGCTGCTGCGTAAACTGCGCTTTGATTTTAGCGACACCTTTAGCGAAGGGTTCTACTTTGATTCGATCCGCAGTACCGCGTGGATTAAAGACGGCGTGTTGCATACCGATGATACGCTGGTGGACGGCCTGGAAGCGGATATCGCTATGAAAGGATCGGTTAATCTGGTGCGACGCGAACTGGACATTGAAGCGGTCGTGGCGCCGGAAATCTCTGCCACGGTGGGCGTGGCTGCCGCGTTTGCGGTCAACCCGATCGTCGGCGCGGCGGTATTTGCCGCCAGTAAGGTGCTTGGGCCGCTGTGGAACAAAGTGTCGATTCTGCGCTATCGCATCACTGGTCCGGTCGATCAACCGCAGATCAACGAAGTTCTGCGCCAGCCGCGGAAAGAAAAAACGCAATGATTTGACGGCGACGCGGAATTACCCCACTCTCAGTACATAGTCTTGCCGGAGGGTAACGTAGCGGCCTACATTATGACGTTTCCGTAGGCCGCATAAACGCAGCGCCATCCGGCGTAAATTTTTTAGCATAGCGCTCTCCTACGCAGCAACTAACGAGTAGCAAAACGATGAGTCTGAACCTGGTAAGTGAACAATTGCTGGCAGCAAACGGCCTGAAACATCAGGATCTGTTTGCCATTTTGGGCCAACTGGCCGAACGCCGTCTCGATTACGGCGATCTCTATTTTCAGTCGAGCTATCACGAATCCTGGGTTTTAGAAGATCGCATCATTAAGGATGGTTCTTACAATATTGACCAGGGCGTGGGCGTACGGGCGATCAGCGGCGAAAAAACCGGGTTTGCGTATGCTGACCAGATCAGCCTGCAGGCGCTGAGCCAGAGCGCACAGGCTGCGCGCACCATTGTCAGAGACAGCGGCGACGGGAAAGTGAAAACGCTGGGCGCAGTGGAACACTCCGCGCTTTATACCTCAGTGGACCCGCTCCAGAGCATGACCCGTGAGGAGAAGCTCGATATCCTGCGTCGTGTCGATAGCGTGGCGCGAGACGCTGATACGCGCGTGCAGGAAGTCACCGCGAGCCTGACCGGCGTCTATGAACTGATCCTTGTGGCGGCAACGGACGGAACGCTGGCGGCGGATGTGCGTCCGCTGGTGCGTCTTTCCGTTAGCGTACAGGTGGAAGAAGACGGTAAACGCGAGCGCGGCGCCAGCGGCGGCGGCGGTCGTTTCGGCTATGACTGGTTCCTTGCGGATCTGGACGGGGAGGTTCGCGCAGACGCATGGGCGAAAGAAGCGGTACGTATGGCGCTGGTTAATCTCTCCGCCGTCGCCGCGCCGGCAGGCACGTTGCCGGTGGTGCTTGGCGCGGGCTGGCCGGGCGTGCTGCTCCATGAAGCGGTAGGCCACGGACTGGAAGGCGACTTTAACCGTCGTGGTACGTCGGTGTTCAGTGGACAGGTCGGCGAGCTGGTCGCTTCTGAACTCTGTACGGTGGTGGATGACGGCACGATGGTCGATCGTCGTGGTTCTGTCGCGATTGACGATGAAGGCACGCCGGGCCAGTACAACGTGCTCATCGAAAACGGCATTCTGAAAGGTTACATGCAGGATAAGCTGAATGCGCGCTTAATGGGCGTTGCGCCAACCGGAAACGGTCGTCGTGAGTCTTACGCACATCTGCCGATGCCGCGCATGACCAACACCTATATGTTGCCGGGGAAATCCACCCCGCAGGAGATCATTGAATCCGTCGAATATGGCATCTACGCGCCAAACTTTGGCGGTGGTCAGGTGGATATCACTTCTGGTAAGTTTGTCTTCTCGACTTCGGAAGCCTATCTCATTGAAAACGGTAAAGTGACCAAACCGGTAAAAGGCGCAACGCTGATTGGTTCCGGGATCGAAGCGATGCAGCAGATCTCTATGGTGGGTAATGACCTGAAGCTGGACAACGGCGTCGGCGTCTGCGGCAAAGAAGGACAGAGCCTGCCGGTGGGCGTCGGTCAGCCGACGTTGAAGGTGGATAACCTGACCGTCGGCGGCACCGCGTAAGTCGCGGGTCTGCCGTGCCGGATGGCCGCACGTTGCGAGTTATCCGGCCTGGCGTGTTGTGTTCCTGCGTGCCCGATAAGCGACTGCGCCATCGGGCAATTTAGCTTTTCTCTTTTCCCCGACCGTACATTCCCTGAAACAGCTGCGATACATCGACAAAATAATCGGTCAGGTAGTTAATCACGACCTGCACTTTCAGCGGCAGCTTATCTTTTTCGGTATACAAGGCATAAACCGGACGCGGATCGGACTGATAACGCGGTAATAAGATCTCCAGCTCTCCGCGGTTAATCTCGTTGATCACCCACATCAACGGGACGTAGGCGACGCCCGCACCGGCGGTCAGCCAGCGACTCAGGGTCATCGGATCGTTGGTGACAAAGCGTCCCTGCGGGATCAGACGGGTTGAAATCCCTTCTGGCGCGATCAGCTCAAACTCATTGTCCGGACGGACGCTGTACTCCAGCCATGAGTGGTTTGCGAGGTCGGCTGGCTTCTCCGGTATGCCATACTGCGCGAGATAGCGTTTGGCGGCGCAAACCACCATTGGCATCGCCCCCAGGCGGCGGGAAAACAGACTGGAATCCTGTAACGCGCCCACGCGGATCACCACGTCCAGGCCGTCAGCAATCAGGTCGGGTGCGGGAATACCGGTGACCAGATTTACCGTCAGGCCGGGGTACTCTTTCAGCATTTTTGCGGTCAGTCCGGCGAGGACATTTTGTGCCATCGTTGAAGAACAGCCGATCCGCAACGTGCCGATAGGGGTATTGTTAAACGCGTAAAGCTGCTCGTGAACATCCTGCACTTCATGGAGCATTCGACGGCAGCCCTGGTAGTAAATTTTTCCGGCTTCAGTCAGCCCAATGCTGCGCGTACTGCGGTTGAGCAGTTTAACCTGCAGTTCATCTTCCAGTTTTGCAACCGTCTGGCTGATGGATGAAACGCTCATTTGTAGCTGTCTGGCCGCGGCGGTGAAGGAGCCAAATTCCACGACTTTGGCAAACACCGACATCCGTTTTAATCGTTCCATTATTCACTCTGGCTTAAAAGTGATTTAGATCACATATTATAGATAACAGCATAACAGTTACGTTAATATATTATTATTCAAATAACGGCTGCGTCGCTCTCGCCTGGCTTTCCTTGCCCTTCTCCGCGGCGACACGGCTAAAAACTGTATCGCCTGCACTCTCTAAAAAATCAAGGTCAACATGAGTCTGTTTCCCGTTATCGTGGTGTTTGGTCTGTCCTTCCCACCGATATTTTTCGAATTGCTTCTGTCACTGGCGATTTTCTGGCTGGTGCGCCGGGTGCTTGTGCCCACGGGCATCTATGATTTTGTCTGGCATCCGGCTCTGTTCAATACCGCGCTGTATTGCTGTCTCTTTTACTTAATATCGCGCCTGTTCGTTTGAGGTTGAAGTGAAAACACTAACAAGAAAACTCTCCCGTACGGCCATTACCCTCGTTCTGGTCATCCTGGCGTTCATCGCTATTTTTCGCGCCTGGGTCTATTACACCGAATCACCGTGGACGCGTGACGCGCGCTTCAGCGCCGACGTGGTCGCCATTGCGCCCGATGTTTCCGGGCTGATCACTAACGTGAATGTGCATGATAACCAGCTGGTAAAGAAAGATCAGGTGCTGTTTACCATTGACCAGCCGCGCTACAAGAAAGCGCTTGAAGAAGCAGAAGCCGACGTTGCCTATTACCGGGTGCTGTCGCAGGAAAAACGTCAGGAGGCCAGCCGCCGTAACCGTCTTGGCGTACAGGCGATGTCACGAGAGGAAATCGACCAGGCCAATAACGTTCTGCAAACCGTCTTACATCAGCTTGCGAAAGCGCAGGCGACCCGCGACCTGGCAAAATTAGATCTTGAGCGTACCGTGATCCGCGCTCCGGCCGACGGCTGGGTCACTAACCTTAACGTTTATACTGGCGAATTTATTACCCGCGGCTCCACCGCTGTGGCGCTGGTGAAGCAAAACTCGTTCTACGTGCTGGCCTATATGGAAGAGACCAAACTGGAAGGCGTGCGTCCGGGTTACCGCGCCGAGATCACCCCGCTGGGCAGCAACACGGTGCTGAAAGGTACGGTGGACAGCGTGGCGGCGGGGGTGACCAACGCCAGCAGCACGCGTGACGACAAAGGTATGGCCACCATCGATTCTAACCTTGAATGGGTCCGTCTGGCGCAGCGCGTGCCGGTGCGTATTCGTCTTGACGATCAGCAGGAGAACCTGTGGCCTGCCGGGACGACCGCCACCGTGGTTGTCACCGGTAAGCAGGATCGCGACGCCAACAACGACTCGTTCTTCCGTAAAATGGCGCACCGTCTGCGCGAGTTTGGTTAATCGCGATGGGTATTTTTTCCATTGCCAACCAGCACATCCGCTTTGCGGTTAAACTGGCATGCGCCATCGTACTGGCGCTGTTTGTTGGCTTTCATTTTCAGCTTGAGACGCCGCGCTGGGCCGTTCTGACCGCGGCTATCGTCGCAGCGGGACCGGCTTTCGCCGCTGGCGGCGAACCCTATTCCGGCGCTATCCGCTATCGCGGGATGCTGCGTATTATTGGGACTTTCATCGGTTGTATTGCCGCCCTGGTGATCATCACGACGATGATCCGCGCGCCGCTGCTGATGATTATGGTGTGCTGTATCTGGGCGGGGTTTTGCACCTGGGTATCGTCGCTGGTGCGTATCGAAAACTCCTATGCCTGGGGATTGTCGGGCTATACCGCCCTGATTATCGTTATCACCATTCAGCCGGAACCGCTGTTGACGCCGCAGTTCGCCGTTGAACGATGTAGCGAAATCGTCATCGGGATTGTCTGCGCCATCATGGCGGATCTTCTGTTTTCTCCGCGATCCATCAAACAGGAAGTGGATCGCGAACTGGACAGCCTGCTGGTCGCGCAGTACCAATTGATGCAGCTGTGTATCAAACATGGCGACAGCGAAGAAGTGGATCAGGCCTGGGGCGATCTGGTGCGGCGAACCGCCGCGCTGGAGGGAATGCGCAGTAACCTGAACATGGAATCATCGCGTTGGGCGCTTGCCAACCGCCGTCTGAAGGCGATTAACACGCTTTCGCTGACCATGGTGACTCAGTCCTGCGAAACCTATTTGATTCAGAATACGCGACCGGAAGCGATCACCGATACGTTCCGGGAGTTCTTCGATATGCCCGTTGAAACGGCGCAGGACGTGCATAAACAGCTTAAACGCCTGCGTCGGGTGATTGCGTGGACCGGCGAGCGCGAAACGCCGGTGACCTTGTACACCTGGGCCGGGGCGGCGACGCGCTATCTGCTGCTTAAACGGGGAGTAATCGGTAATACCAAAATTAGCGGTACCGAGGAGGAGATCCTGGAGGGCGAGCCGGTGGTGAAAGTGGAATCCGCCGAGCGTCATCATGCGATGGTCAACTTCTGGCGTACCACGATTTCCTGCGTACTGGGCAGCCTGTTCTGGCTGTGGACCGGCTGGACCTCCGGCAACGGGGCAATGGTCATGATCGCGGTGGTGACCTCGCTCGCCATGCGTTTGCCGAATCCGCGGATGGTGGGGATCGATTTTATCTACGGGACGCTCGCGGCGCTGCCGTTGGGGGCGTTTTACTTTCTGGTGATCCTGCCTAATACCCAGCAAAGCATGTTGCTGCTGTGTCTGAGCCTTGCGGTGTTGGGGTTCTTTCTCGGGATCGAAGTACAGAAGCGGCGGCTGGGATCGATGGGTGCGCTTGCCAGTACCATTAACATTATCGTACTGGACAACCCGATGACCTTCCATTTCAGTCAGTTTCTCGACAGCGCGTTAGGGCAAATTGTCGGCTGCGTGCTGGCGTTCCTGGTTATCCTGTTGGTGCGTGATAACTCCCGCGCCCGTACCGGGCGTGTGCTGCTGAACCAGTTTGTCTCTGCGGCGGTCTCGGCGATGACCACCAACGTGGTGCGTCGTAAAGAGAATCATCTTCCGGCGCTTTATCAGCAGTTGTTTTTGTTGATGAACAAATTTCCTGGCGACCTGCCGAAATTCCGTCTTGCCCTGACGATGATCATTGCGCATCAGCGCCTGCGCGACGCGCCTGTTCCAGTCAACGAGGATCTGTCAGCGTTTCACCGCCAGCTGCGCCGTACAGCGGATCACGTAATATCGGCCAGCAATGACGATAAGCGTCGACGCTACTTCGCGCAATTGCTGGAGGAGCTGAACGTCTATCAGGAAAAACTGCGAGTCTGGGAAGCGCCGCCGCAGGTGACCGAGCCGGTAAAACGTCTGACCGGCATGCTACACAAGTATCAACATGCGCTCACCGATAGCTGACCTGAAACCGACGCCAAAAGCGTCGGTTTTTTTATGGCTATACTTATTCGATGTGCGCAAAACCATGACATCGAAAGGAGAAACACCATGCAAACGCTCCAGGAGAACGAACTTTTCCAGACGGGATATCTGGTTGATGGATTGTGGAAAACGCTGGATACCACCTTTGATGTCCTGAACCCGGCCACCGGCGAGATAATCGCGAAGGTCGCCAAAGCGGGTAAACAGCAGACCGAGGAGGCGATTGCCGCCGCCAGCAAAGCGTTTCCCGCCTGGCGAGCGAAAACGGCGAAAGCGCGCTCGGCTATTTTGTACCGTTGGTACGAATTGATTATTGAGAATAAACGTTGGCTGGCCCAGTTAATGACCACCGAACAGGGGAAACCGCTGAAAGAAGCGGAAGGCGAAGTGGAGTACGCCGCCAGCTTTATCCAGTGGTTTGCGGAGCAGGCTAAACGCGCTAACGGTGAAATTATTCCGCCGGTCAAACCCGGATCGCGCATTCTGGCGACCCGTGAACCGGTGGGGGTGGTGGCGGCCATAACCCCGTGGAACTTCCCGATGGCGATGTTGACGCGAAAACTTGGCCCGGCGCTGGCCGCTGGCTGCACCGGCGTGATTAAACCCGCCAATAACACACCGCTAAGCGCCTTTGCGCTGCTTACCCTGGCGAAGAAAGCGGGCGTACCGGATGGCGTCCTCAACGCCGTGGCGGGCAATACGCAGGAGATCAGCGACGCGATTATGGCCAGCCATGAAGTGCGCAAAATCTCCTTTACCGGTTCCACTGCCGTCGGGAAAACGCTGGTGCGAAACGCGGCGGAAACGATGAAAAAGGTCTCGATGGAGCTGGGCGGCAACGCGCCTTATATCGTATTTGACGATGCCGATATCAATGCCGCCGTGCAGGGTGCGATCGCCAATAAATTCCGCAATGCCGGTCAGGTATGCGTGAGCGTCAACCGTTTCTATATTCAGGAGAACGTCTACGACGAATTTACCCGCAGGCTGGCGGACGCAGTACAGGCGCTGAAGGTCGGCAACGGATTGGACGAAGGCGTAGTGGTTGGGCCGCTCATAGAGCCGTCTGCGGTCGACAAAGTGCGTGAGCACGTCGACGATGCAGTGGCGAAAGGCGCGAAGGTGTTGGCGGGCGGCAAGGCGCATCCGTCTGGCGGTAACTTCTGGCTACCGACGGTGCTGGGGGAGTGCAGTGATGGCATGAAGCTGGCCAGCGAGGAGACTTTTGGGCCGGTTGCCGCCTGCTTCCGTTTTACCAGCGAAGACGAGGTCATTCAGCGAGCGAATAACACGCCGTTTGGTCTCGCCGCCTACTTCTATACGCAAAACCTGCAGCGGGTTTTCCGCGTCTCGCAGGCCATTGAAAGCGGCATGATCGGCATTAACGAATGTGCTGTTTCCACCGAGCTGGGGCCGTTTGGCGGCGTGAAAGAGTCAGGGTTGGGACGTGAAGGATCGGTGCTGGGGCTGGACGAATTCCTGGAAGTGAAAACCCTGCACATTGGCGGCCTGTAAGTGAGGTGGCGTCGGGAAGGTGGCGACAAATGAACATCTATACATTTGATTTTGATGAAATTGAGGATCAGAACGATTTTTATCGTGAATTTACCCGGATGTTTGGCCTCGCCAGCGAAAACGTGAACGATCTCGATGCGCTGTGGGATATCGTTATGAGCGAAAAGCTGCCGCTGCCGCTGGAGATCGAGTTTGTGCATCTCCCCGACAAGCTGCGCAGACGCTATGGCGCGCTGATTCTGCTGTTTGATGAAGCGGAAGAAGAGCTGGAAGGGCAGTTGCGCTTCAACGTCCGTCATTAAGGCATAAAAAAGCCCCCGACAGTCGGGGGCAAGGTCGTCGGACTAGACGACGAGGGTTTATTTGTACAGTTCGGCAGTGGCATGCCAGTTGTCACCGCTGCGGGCTTCAGTGATCTGATACGCTGATGCGCCTTTTTCTTCGGCTTTTTTGTTCAGCATTTCATGCATGTCCATCGGGTTTGAGCCGATCGCACTTACGGAGATAGAACCCATTGCTTCGCGATTTTGTGCTTGTTCTGCGGTAATCGAATCTGCGGCGAAAGCGCCGAAAGAAAGAACAGAGAGAACGCTTAATGCTGCAACAGTAGTTTTGATTTTCATGATAAGTACCTCGTCGAATTTTATTATTGGGGGTCTTCGTTTCGTGACCCTCATCACAGAACTGAGTATACACTAATAACGCGATAAATTAATACCACGCTAACTGTTTCGCTGCTTTGTCAGTGATTAAAAACGACATTTTTATAACAATGCGTCATTAAAAATGCAGGCATTTAGTGTCTTTTTCAATAAAATCAATACATTATATAATTTGGCGATTTGTGCGTTTTAGCGGAGATGTATTCACTATGTGAATGTCTTTAGGCAGTAAAAGGCACTAACTGTTAAATCAGATGCAGCAGAAAAGCGGGTGAATTGAGGTGTGGCCGGGTTTTCCCCGCCGCGAAACGCAGCGGGGTGAAGGAGATTAAAGCTCTTGCTCGAACAGCTCCAGAATGGCTTCGTACAGATCTTTCACCGTAAAGCCGTTCGCCGGCGTGGTGAAGATAGTGTCATCACCGGCGATGGTGCCAAGGATACCTTCGGCTTTACCGAGCGAGTCCAGCAGGCGCGCGATCAGCTGCGCGGCGCCAGGACTGGTGTGGATTACCACCACCGCATCGTTATAGTCGATGTCCAGCACCAGATTCTTCAGCGGACTGGAGGTCGTGGGGACGCCGAGTTCAGCCGGCAGGCAGTAAACCATCTCCATTTTCGCGTTGCGGGTGCGTACCGCGCCGAACTTGGTCAACATGCGGGATACTTTGGACTGGTTGATATTATCAAAGCCCTGATCCTGCAACGCGAGGACGATTTCGCCCTGGGAACTGAATTTTTCTTCTTTGAGCAGCGCTTTAAACGCTTTAACTAACTCTTCTTGCTTAGCGGAGCTTCGCATAAGTCACCCGTAGTATGAGGATGGAAACAACATTATTATGCATACAGATGAATTTTTATGCAAACAGTCTGCCTTAGTGAAGGCTGAAATAATGTTATGAAAGAGCGGAATTTTATCAAATTTCGTTATCAAGAAACATGCCTGTGTCACGCCTCGCAAATAAGCTTAAAAGTAAATTAATTGTTATCAAAATGATGTTGTTTTGGTCGGGCAGTAGGGTATATTGTCACCACCTGTTGGAAAGTTGCTCGACTGCGCTGGCGTCCTCGTATTACGTAAATTAAATGCATAAAAGCTAAATTCGCGTGACTACACATAATTGAGTATGAGTGATTGTATTCATCGTATTTGTGGATTATGGTCGCCGCCGCGGAGCAACAAACACTTAGTTTATCAATATAATAAGGAGTTTAGGATGAAAGTCGCAGTCCTCGGCGCAGCTGGCGGCATCGGCCAGGCGCTTGCACTACTGTTAAAAACCCAACTGCCTTCAGGTTCAGAACTCTCCCTGTACGACATCGCTCCAGTGACTCCCGGTGTGGCCGTTGATCTGAGCCATATCCCAACTGCTGTGAAAATCAAAGGCTTCTCCGGTGAAGACGCGACCCCGGCGCTCGAAGGCGCTGACGTGGTGCTGATCTCCGCAGGCGTTGCACGTAAGCCGGGCATGGACCGTTCCGACCTGTTTAACGTTAACGCAGGTATCGTTAAGAACCTGGTTCAGCAGATCGCGACCACCTGTCCGAAAGCCTGCATCGGTATCATCACCAACCCGGTGAACACCACCGTGGCTATCGCCGCTGAAGTGCTGAAAAAAGCGGGCGTTTACGATAAGAACAAACTGTTTGGCGTCACCACGCTGGACATCATCCGCTCCAACACCTTTGTCGCGGAATTGAAAGGCAAGCTGCCAACCGACGTTGAAGTTCCGGTAATTGGCGGACACTCTGGCGTGACGATTCTGCCGCTGCTGTCGCAGATCCCGGGCGTGAACTTTACCGAGCAGGAAGTGGCTGACCTGACCAAACGTATCCAGAACGCGGGTACTGAAGTGGTTGAAGCAAAAGCCGGTGGCGGTTCCGCAACCCTGTCGATGGGCCAGGCGGCGGCACGTTTTGGCCTGTCTCTGGTTCGCGCGTTGCAGGGCGAAAAAGGCGTGGTGGAATGTGCCTACGTTGAAGGTGATGGCCAGTATGCGCGTTTCTTCTCTCAGCCGCTGCTGCTGGGTAAAAACGGCGTGGAAGAACGCCAGTCTATCGGCAAACTGAGCGCATTCGAACAGAACGCGCTGGAAGGCATGCTGGACACGCTGAAGAAAGACATTCAGCTTGGCGAAGAGTTCGTTAACAAGTAAGCGAACCGTAGCCAGAAAAGACAAAACCGGAGCGCAGACTCCGGTTTTTTTGTGATTGGGTTTGGCGATATTCTCTGTACCCCGAATCATTCACGTAGCGTCGGGGCAGCAAGTCAGTGAATCCCCAGAAGCGTACGAACAGTACGAGACTGGGGAGAATGACCATAGCCAACAAAGCGGCAGCGTGACGGATGCAGCGTATTAATTGGTCGCCGGGTATTCCTGAATGGTGACCTGCAACGTCAGTTGCTTGTCATCACGCATGACCACCACAGGGATCACCGATCCCGGTCGGATCTCCGCCACCTGATCCATCGTTTCCAGCGCGGACACTGCCGGCTTATTGTTCACCGAGATAATCAGATCGTTAACCTGAATTCCCGCCTGCGCCGCCGGGCCATCCGGGGCGACTTCATTTACGACGATCCCCTGGATCTGATCCATCCCGCTGCCTTGTGCGTGCAGTGGCGCAATCTCGCGACCGCCAATGCCAATGTAGCCGCGGATCACGCGCCCGTCGCGGATCAGCTTATCCATAATTTTGGTCGCCAGCTGGAACGGGATGGCAAAGCCGATCCCCTCCGGGGTTTCACCATCGTTGCTCTTGTCAAACGACAGCGTGTTGATTCCCATCAGTTCGCCCAACGAATTCACCAGCGCGCCGCCGGAGTTTCCGTGGTTGATCGAGGCGTCCGTTTGCAGGAAGTTCTGCCGTCCCGTCGGGTTCAGGCCGATGCGCCCCGTCGCGCTGATAATCCCCTGGGTAATGGTCTGCCCGAGGTTGTACGGGTTACCAATAGCCAGCACGACGTCGCCAATGTGTGGCGTGCGACGGGTGTTGATCGGAATGGTTGGCAGGCCGCCGGTGGCGTTGATTTTCAGGACCGCCAGATCGGTCAGCGTGTCGGAGCCGACCAGCAGCGCTTCGAACACCCGACCATCCTGAAGGGCGACGATGATTTGGTCGGCATCGTTGATCACGTGCTTGTTGGTAATGATATAGCCGCGTTGATCCATAATGACGCCCGAACCGAGCGTGCGGATCTCCAACTGGTTATGCGCGGTGCTGTTCATGCTGCGGTTATAGACGTTGACCACCGCAGGCGCCGCGCGACGTACCGCAGAGTTGTAGCTCGCCGGCGTCTCGTCGGCGCTGTCGTATTGCGGTACGGAAAGGGTGTTGATTTTGCGTAGCGAAGGCATGGCGGCCAGAAGAATGGCGCCGACAATCAAACCAATTGCGACCGAACGTAAGAGCTTCACAAACATGATGGAGGCGTCATTAATAAAGGAAACGGCAGCAGCATACCACGAGTTAACCGGACATCACACGCGGGGCTGATGTCCGGTTAAGTCGCATTAGCGCAGGAGCAGGTAAATACTCTCGTTACCGCGAACCACCTGTAGCGCGATGATTGACGGTTTCGCTTCCAGCAATTTGCGCATTTCGGCGATGGAATGGACGCGATCGCGGTTGACCCCGATAATCACATCATCTTTCTGCAAACCAGCCTGGGCGGCCGGGCTGCTTTTCTCCACGCTGTCAATTTTGATGCCTTTGCTGCCGTCTTTCAGCTGACCGTCGCTCAGCGTCGCGCCCTGAAGCGCCGGGGCGATCATTTCCGCACTCGCAGAGGCGGAAGTACTGGTGTCGAGCGTGACTTCCACGTCCAACGGCTTACCGTTACGCAGCAGGCCCAGTTTTACTTTTGTGCCCGGTTCAGTGGTGGCAATACGCGATCGCAGTTCGGCAAAGCTATTGAGCGGCTTACCGTTGAGGCTGGTGATGACGTCGCCGGATTTCACGCCTGCCTTCGCGGAACCGGAGTTCGGCAGCACTTCGCTGACAAACGCGCCGCGCTGAACGTCAAGTTTGAACGCTTTGGCGATGTCAGCGGTCATTTCGGTGCCCTTGATACCGAGCAGGCCGCGTTTGATTTCGCCAAACTGAATCAACTGCTGCGCCAGAATGCGCGCCATATTACTGGGGATGGCAAAGCCAATGCCCACGCTGCCGCCCCCGGGCGCGAGGATGGCGGTGTTGATGCCAATAAGCTCGCCGTTCAGGTTAAGCAGCGCGCCGCCGGAATTCCCGCGGTTAATCGAGGCGTCGGTCTGAATAAAGTTTTCCAGTCCTTCCAGATTCAACCCGCTGCGCCCCAGCGCGGAGACGATACCCGAGGTGGCGGTCTGTCCCAGACCGAACGGGTTGCCTACGGCCACCGCAAAATCGCCGACGCGCAGTTTGTCGGAGTCGGCGATAGCGATTTGCGTCAGCTTGCTGGCGTTCTGAATTTGCAGCAGGGCGATGTCGCTCTGGTCGTCACTGCCAATCAGCTTCGCGTCAAACTCGCGACCGTCGTTAAGCTGTACGCTGATTTTTTGCGCCTGGTTAATGACGTGATTGTTGGTCAGCACATAACCTTTCGCGGCGTCGATGATCACCCCGGAGCCGAGACCTTCGAACGGCTGCGAGGGCTGATCCGGCAGTTCGTCACCGAAGAACTTTTTGAACTCTTCCGGTACTTTCTGGCTTTGGGTGGCGGTGCCTTCAACCTTCACGCTCACCACGGCAGGCAGCACCTTTTCGAGCATCGGCGCCAGGCTCGGCAGCGCGGGCTGGCCCGGAACCTGACCGGGAATCGAGGCGACGGCCTGAAACGGTGCCGAGAGAGTTAACCCGACACTTAACGCTAAAGCACTCAACAGCTGGGTGTGTTTTTTCATGGATCCTGCTCTCGTACCTTGAGTGAAAGGAAAGTCGATTCAAAACAGGTTGATGTTATTGAATTTTCAGTCAGCTAACAATGCGGATAATGATTAAATGATAGTCGGGACGGGAGAGAAGAGGCGGGCGCAATGAGCGCGCCCGGAAAATTTCGTGCCGATGTGCGATCAGTCGCGCTTTGCGCCGCTACGCAGCAGGCCGGATGCGCCTTCAGAGTAGTCACGCGGCATTTGCACCGGCGCTTGATCGTTGCTGGCTTCAGACTCCGCCAGGCGGTTACGGAAAGGATTCGACTCCGCAGACAGTTCCGGCAGCAGGCTGCTGGAGCTTTTCGCCATGTGCTGATACAGCTGGCGGTAATCATGGGCCATGGTGTCCAGCAGTTCGGCGCTGCGGGCAAAGTGGCTCACCAGTTCTTCACGGTACTCTTCCAGCTCAGCTTTGTTCTTTTCCAGTTCGTACTGCAACGCCTGTTGCTGACGTAATTTGCGATTACCAAAACGCATGGCTACGGCGCCGATGATGATGCCGACGACTAAACCAATTAGCGCATATTCCCAGGTCATGAACATCTCCCGTTGTCTTTTGTTTCCGTAGGGTGTTGGCTTTAGGCTCCATGCCCGCGCCTGATATAGCCACTATAACCGCTAATCCCGCAGAAGTGGAATCCCACGTGTATATCGCGTAGTGTAGAACGGCCTTTTTTTCGACAACCGTGAACGACGGCACACCGATTTTCAAGGAATAACAATAACATCATGCAAAGCATTTCCCCCACATCGCGTTATCTGAAAGCCATTAACGACGGCACCCACCAACCCGACGACGTACAAAAAGAGGCGGTTAACCGCCTAGAGGCGATCTATCAGGCGCTAACGGTGAAGACGCCGCCAGCCGCCCCGCTGAAAGGCTTTATGGCCCGCGTCGGCCAGCTGTTGGGAAAACGAGAAGTGACGCAGCGCGTCCCGGTGCGCGGCTTATATATGTGGGGCGGCGTCGGGCGTGGGAAAACCTGGCTGATGGATCTTTTCTACCATAGTCTGCCGGGCGAACGTAAACAGCGTCTGCACTTTCATCGTTTTATGCTGCGCGTCCATGAAGAACTGACGGCGCTCCAGGGGCAGAGCGATCCGCTGGAAACGATCGCTGACCGTTTTCAGGCCGAAACGGACGTGCTGTGCTTTGACGAATTTTTTGTTTCCGACATTACCGACGCGATGCTGCTCGGCGGGCTGATGAAAGCGCTGTTTGCCCGCGGTATCACGCTGGTGGCGACCTCGAATATTCCGCCTGACGAGCTGTACCGTAATGGCCTGCAGCGCGCACGCTTTCTTCCCGCCATTGATGCCATTAAGCAACATTGCGACGTCATGAACGTGGACGCGGGCGTTGATTATCGCCTGCGAACCCTGACCCAGGCGCACCTGTGGCTTTCACCGCTTAACGATGAAACGCGGCAACAGATGGATACGCTGTGGCTGGCGCTGGCAGGGGTGAAGCGCGAGCAGGAGCCGACGCTGGAAATCAATCACCGTCCGCTGCCGACGCTGGGCGCCGAAAACCAAACGCTGGCGGTGTCGTTCGATACGCTGTGCGTCGACGCCCGCAGCCAGCATGACTACATTGCCCTGTCGCGCCTTTACCATACGGTAATGCTGTTCGATGTGCCGGTGATGACGCCGCTGATGGAGAGCGAAGCGCGGCGCTTTATCGCGCTGGTGGATGAGTTTTACGAACGCCATGTCAAGCTGGTGATCAGCGCGGCGGTGCCTTTATATGATATTTATCAGGGGGAGCGGCTGAAGTTCGAGTTCCAGCGCTGCTTGTCGCGGTTGCAGGAGATGCAGAGCGAGGAGTACCTCAAGCGGGACCATATGCCCTGAACGCTCGCCCTCCGGCGCGGATGACCGTTACACAAATCACAAAAAGGGGTCGATCTTTGACCCCGACTTCTCTATAATCCTGCGACCCCACGTTACAAGAAAGTTTTTTTCCCGAAACTTTTTGTGTGCTGGCATTGGCTATTCGAAGGGGTAGGTTTGCCGGACTTTGTCGTGTGAACCTCAACTGACTAAACGTTTGGGTGTTCACCAACGTGTAACTTATTTATTGGGTAAGCTTTTAATGAAAACTTTTACAGCTAAACCAGAAACCGTAAAACGCGACTGGTACGTTGTTGACGCGACCGGTAAAACTCTGGGCCGTCTGGCTACTGAACTGGCTCTTCGCCTGCGCGGTAAGCACAAAGCGGAATACACTCCGCACGTAGATACCGGTGATTACATCATCGTTCTGAACGCTGACAAAGTTGCTGTAACCGGCAACAAGCGTACTGACAAAGTGTACTATCATCACACCGGCCACATCGGTGGTATCAAACAAGCGACCTTTGAAGAGATGATTGCTCGCCGTCCTGAGCGTGTGATTGAAATCGCGGTTAAAGGCATGCTGCCAAAAGGCCCGCTGGGTCGTGCTATGTTCCGTAAACTGAAAGTTTACGCTGGCAACGAGCACAACCACGCGGCACAGCAACCGCAAGTTCTTGACATCTAATCGGGATTATAGGCAATGGCTGAAAATCAATACTACGGCACTGGTCGCCGCAAAAGTTCCGCAGCTCGTGTGTTCATCAAACCGGGCAACGGCAAAATCGTAATCAACCAACGTTCTCTGGAACAGTACTTCGGTCGTGAAACTGCTCGCATGGTAGTTCGTCAGCCGCTGGAACTGGTCGACATGGTTGAGAAACTGGATCTGTACATCACTGTTAAAGGTGGTGGTATCTCTGGTCAGGCTGGTGCGATCCGTCACGGTATCACCCGCGCTCTGATGGAGTACGACGAGTCTCTGCGTTCTGAACTGCGTAAAGCTGGCTTCGTTACTCGTGACGCTCGTCAGGTTGAACGTAAGAAAGTCGGTCTGCGTAAAGCACGTCGTCGTCCGCAGTTCTCCAAACGTTAATGGTTCTCTGCCTCAGGCAGAAGACTCTTGGCGAAAAAACCCGCTTCGGCGGGTTTTTTTATGGATAAATCGGGCGTAATCCCCTGACAACTCCCTCTTTTTCCCCATTTCCGGAATCGACTCACCACAAAGGTCACAAAATCTGGTAAACTATCATCCAATTTTCTGCCCAAATATCGGGTATTGCTCATTTTTTGTTTGCTTTTTGAACGATGATGACCTGTCCGATGTGGGTGACATCACTTCTGGCTGGCCACGCGGTGGCTGGTAGCAGTAAAAATTCTGAATATACCTGGAGGTTTTCATGGCTGTCGCTGCCAACAAACGTTCGGTAATGACGCTGTTTTCTGGTCCTACTGACATCTATAGCCATCAGGTCCGCATTGTGCTGGCTGAGAAAGGTGTGAGTTTTGAGATCGAGCACGTGGAGAAGGACAATCCACCTCAGGATCTGATTGACCTCAACCCGAATCAGAGCGTCCCGACACTGGTGGATCGTGAGCTGACCCTGTGGGAATCTCGCATCATTATGGAATACCTGGATGAGCGTTTCCCTCATCCGCCGCTGATGCCGGTTTACCCGGTCGCACGTGGCGAAAGCCGCCTGTACATGCACCGTATCGAAAAAGACTGGTACACCCTGATGAACGTCATCGTCAACGGGTCTGCCTCGGAAGCGGACGTCGCGCGTAAGCAACTGCGTGAAGAACTGCAGGCGATTGCGCCGGTCTTCGGTCAGAAGCCGTACTTCCTGAGCGATGAATTCAGTCTGGTCGATTGTTACCTGGCGCCGCTGCTGTGGCGTTTACCGATCCTGGGCATTGAGTTCAGCGGTGCGGGCGCGAAAGAGCTGAAAGGCTATATGACCCGCGTCTTTGAACGTGACTCTTTCCTGGCTTCTTTAACCGAAGCTGAACGTGAAATGCGCCTCGGCCGGGGTTAATGCCTATGGATTTGTCACAGCTGACACCACGTCGTCCTTATCTGCTGCGTGCTTTCTATGAGTGGTTGCTCGACAACCAGCTCACGCCGCATCTGGTGGTGGATGTGACGTTGCCTGGCGTGCATGTTCCAATGGAGTATGCGCGCGACGGTCAGATCGTCCTGAATATCGCTCCGCGCGCGGTGGGGAATCTGGAACTGGCCAACGACGAAGTGCGTTTTAATGCGCGTTTTGGCGGCGTACCGCGCCAGGTTTCCGTCCCGCTGGCGGCAGTGCTGGCGATTTATGCGCGTGAAAACGGCGCCGGAACGATGTTTGAACCGGAAGCGGCGTACGACGAAGACGTTGCCAGCCTGAATGATGATGACGCGGCGTCTGGCGCTGAGAGCGAAACCGTCATGTCGGTTATCGACGGCGATAAGCCGGATCGTGATGACGACGACAATCCGGATAACGATCCGCCGCCGCGCGGTGGACGACCAGCGCTTCGCGTGGTGAAGTGATGTCAAACAGGCTCGTCAGAGCCTGTTTTTTTATGCCTGCCGCCCTGTTTCCCCCTTATTTCGATCCTGTGTTAGGATGAAGCTGCTATACATTCCCGTAACGTGCTGATCAGGTCTTATGAAAACATTTGATTCACAAGCTGAAAATTCGTCTGCCCTTATCGGTCGTAGTCTGCGAAAACGTCCGCTGGCGCGGAAAAAGCTCTCTGAGATGGTGGAAGAAGAACTGGAACAAATGATTCGTCGTCGGGAATTTGGCGAGGGCGAACAGCTTCCGTCTGAGCGTGAGCTGATGGCGTTCTTCAACGTGGGACGCCCCTCGGTGCGTGAAGCGCTGGCGGCGCTCAAGCGTAAAGGGCTGGTGCAGATCAACAATGGTGAACGCGCCCGTGTCTCCCGTCCTTCCGCCGACACGATCATCAGCGAATTGTCCGGCATGGCGAAAGATTTCCTCGCCCATCCCGGAGGCATTGCCCACTTCGAACAACTGCGGCTGTTTTTTGAATCGAGTCTGGTGCGCTACGCCGCGGAGCACGCCACTGACGCACAGATCGATCTACTGGCGAAAGCGCTGGAACTCAACAGCCAGTCGCTGGATGACAACGCGCTGTTTATCCGGTCCGACGTGGATTTTCACCGCGTGCTGGCGGAGATCCCCGGTAATCCGATTTTCATGGCGATCCATGTCGCTTTGCTCGACTGGCTGATCGCCGCGCGTCCAACGGTACCTGATCGCGAGCTTCATGAGCATAATAGCGTTAGCTATCAGCAGCATATCGCGATCGTCGAAGCGATTCGTCAACGCGATCCTGACGAAGCCGATCGTGCGTTACAAACCCATCTCAATAGCGTCTCCGCCACCTGGCACGCCCTCGGACAACAGTCTCGATCAAAAAAATAACGATCCTTTAGTGAAGCAGATCGCAATATAAGCACGATGTATTGCACTGCTGCTTATTTGATCTGGTATAACAGGTATAAAGGTATGCAATCAGATAACACTAACAGTGACAGAGGTCGGTATGGCAAAAGAGTTACGAGGCGTAATGCCAGCGTTATTAACCCCTTTCGATTCGCAACAGCAACTGGATATCGACAGTCTGCGCCGTCTGGTGCGCTTTACTGTCTCGCAGGGCATCGATGGGCTTTATGTGGGTGGGTCGACCGGGGAAGCCTTCGTTCAGAGCATCGCGGAGAGAGAGCGAGTACTGGAAGTTGTCGCTGAAGAAGCGAAGGGCGACGTCACGCTGATTGCCCATGTGGGAACGGTGAGTACCGCGGAAAGCCAACAGCTCGCCCGGGCGGCGCATCGCTATGGTTTTGACGCTGTCTCCGCGGTGACGCCGTTTTACTATCCGTTTAGTTTTGAGGAGCATTGCGACCACTATCGGGCAATCATTGATTCGGCAGAGGGATTACCCATGGTGGTTTATAACATCCCGGCGCTCAGCGGCGTGAAGCTCAGCCTGGATCAGATCAACACGTTGGTGACGCTGCCGGGCGTCGGCGCGCTGAAGCAAACTTCTGGCGATCTGTATCAGATGGAGCAAATCCGTCGCGCGCATCCGGATCTGGTGCTGTACAACGGCTACGATGAGATTTTTGCTTCCGGCCTGCTGGCCGGGGCGGATGGTGGGATCGGCAGCACCTATAACATTATGGGCTGGCGCTACCAGGGCATTGTAAAGGCGCTCAAGGCCGGTGACATTCAGGCTGCACAACAACTGCAAACCGAGTGTAATCAGGTTATCGATCTGCTGATAAAAACCGGGGTATTCCGTGGGCTGAAAACGGTACTGCACTACATGGACGTGCTGTCCGTCCCGCTGTGCCGTAAGCCGTTTGCCCCGGTAGACGAACGCTATCTACCGGAACTGAAGGCGCTGGCTCAGCAATTGTTGGCAGAGAAGGCGTAACCGTGAAAAGCCGGGGGCGCTTCGCTTGCCCGGCCTGCAAAACATACTCTGTAGGCCGGATAAGGCAACGTCGCCGTCCGGCATAACAGCAAAAATTATCGGGAGAGTGTTATGAGTAAGTGTACCCAAAGCATCCCGTGGTATCGCCATCTCAATCGCGCCCAATGGCGGGCGTTTTCTGCCGCATGGCTGGGATATTTGTTGGATGGTTTTGACTTTGTGTTAATTGCCCTTGTCCTGACCGAAGTACAGAGCGAATTTGGGCTGACGACGGTACAGGCGGCAAGCCTGATTTCGGCGGCCTTTATTTCCCGCTGGTTTGGCGGGCTGATGCTGGGGGCGATGGGCGATCGCTACGGGCGTCGTCTGGCGATGGTCACCAGCATCATTATGTTCTCTGTGGGAACCCTGGCCTGTGGTTTTGCGCCGGGATACACCACCATGTTTATCGCCCGACTGGTGATCGGCATGGGCATGGCGGGGGAATACGGCTCCAGCGCCACGTACGTCATTGAAAGCTGGCCGAAACATCTGCGTAACAAAGCCAGCGGCTTTCTGATTTCCGGTTTCTCCGTCGGTGCGGTGGTTGCCGCACAGGTTTATAGCCTTGTCGTTCCTGTCTGGGGATGGCGTGCACTGTTTTTTATCGGCATTTTGCCAATCGTCTTTGCCCTTTGGCTGCGTAAAAACATTCCGGAAGCCGAAGACTGGAAAGAGAAGCATGAAGGCAAAGCGCCGGTGCGCACGATGGTCGATATTCTCTATCGGGGCGAGCATCGCGTCGTCAACGTATTGATGACGATCGCGGCGGCAACAGCGCTGTGGTTCTGCTTTGCCGGCAACCTGCAAAATGCGGCGATCGTTGCCGTGCTTGGCCTGTTGTGTGCGGTTATCTTTATCAGCTTCATGGTGCAAAGCAGCGGCAAGCGCTGGCCGACAGGGGTGATGCTGATGGTCGTCGTGCTGTTTGCGTTCCTCTATTCATGGCCTATCCAGGCGCTGTTGCCAACGTATCTGAAAACCGAACTGGCGTACGATCCGTCAACCGTGGCGCGCGTGCTGTTCTTTAGCGGCTTTGGCGCGGCGGTCGGCTGCTGCGTGGGCGGTTTCCTCGGCGACTGGCTTGGCACGCGCAAAGCCTACGTCTGCAGCCTGCTGGCCTCGCAAGTATTGATCATTCCGGTGTTTGCGATTGGCGGCACAAACGTCTGGGTGCTCGGTTTGCTACTGTTTTTCCAGCAGATGTTAGGGCAGGGGATCTCCGGGATCTTACCGAAACTGATCGGCGGTTATTTTGACACCGATCAGCGTGCGGCGGGCCTGGGCTTCACCTACAACGTGGGGGCATTGGGCGGCGCGTTGGCCCCGATCCTCGGCGCGCTTATCGCCCAGCGTCTGGATCTGGGTACCGCGCTGGGATCGCTCTCGTTTAGCCTGACCTTTGTGGTGATCCTGCTGATTGGCCTGGATATGCCGTCCCGCGTGCAGCGCTGGCTGCGCCCGGAAGCATTACGTACGCACGACGCCATTGATGGCAAACCGTTCAGCGGCGCCGTACCGCTCGGCGGCGATAAAAGCGCGTTAGCGAAAGGTAAAAGTTAAGCCATTTACCCGGTCTCGTACCGGGTAACACTCGGAAGGGAAGAAGTATGTCGTTACTTGCTCAACTGGATAAAAGTATCGCCGCAAACGGCGGCCTGATTGTCTCCTGTCAGCCGGTTCCCGGCAGTCCGCTGGATAAGCCGGACATCGTTGCGGCGATGGCGCTGGCGGCGGAACAGGCGGGGGCGGTCGCCCTGCGTATTGAAGGCATCGACAATGTACGGGCAACGCGCGCTGTGGTGAACGTGCCGATTATCGGCATCCTCAAGCGCGATCTGGACGACTCTCCTGTGCGCATCACCGCGTTTCTGGACGATGTCGATGCGCTGGCGCAGGCCGGGGCGGATATTATTGCGTTTGATGGTACCGATCGCGTGCGACCGGTTCCTGTGGACGCGCTGCTGGCGAGGATCCATCATCATCAGCGTCTGGCGATGGCGGACTGCGCGTCGCGTGAGGACGGACTGGCCTGCCATCAGCGGGGCGCGGATATGATTGGCACCACGCTTTCCGGTTACACGACGCCGGAAACGCCAGAAGAGCCCGATCTGGCGCTGGTCAAAACCCTGAGCGACGCCGGGTGTCGGGTGATTGCCGAAGGGCGCTACAACACGCCAGCGCAGGCCGCGGAGGCGATGCGTCACGGCGCCTGGGCGGTGACGGTGGGGTCTGCGATTACGCGTCTGGAACACATCTGCGGGTGGTACAACGCGGCGCTGAAAAAGGCGGTGCTATGACGACGCTGGCGATTGATATTGGCGGCACCAAACTCGCCGCCGCCCGGGTGGATGAGGATTTACAGATCCGCGAACGAATTGAACGTCCAACGCCCGCCAGTAAAACGCCAGATGCCCTGCGCGAAGCGATCGCGGAACTGATTGCGCCGCTGCAGGCGCAGGCGCAGCGGGTTGCTGTCGCGTCAACCGGGATAATTCGCGACGGTAGCCTGCTGGCGATTAATCCGCAAAATCTCGGCGGGTTGCTACACTTTCCGCTAGTTGAAACAGTAAAAGCGATCACCGGGTTACCGACCCTGGCGGTCAACGATGCGCAGGCAGCGGCTTGGGCGGAATACCATGCGCTGGCCGATGCGACCCGCGATATGGTGTTTATCACCGTGTCGACCGGTGTGGGCGGCGGGGTGGTGAGCGGCGGCAAACTGCTGACCGGTAGCGGGGGGCTGGCCGGGCATCTCGGACACACCCTGGCGGATCCGAACGGCCCACGGTGCGGCTGCGGTCGGATTGGCTGCGTGGAGGCGATTGCCTCGGGACGCGGCATTGCCGCCGCCGCGCAAGGCGATCTTGCTGGTTGCGACGCCAGAACCCTTTTTGCACGCGCGGCGGAAGGGGATGCGCAGGCGGCACAGCTGGTTACGCGCTCGGCGAAAGTACTGGCGCGGCTGATCGCCGATGTCAAAGCGATCACCGACTGCCAGCGGGTAGTGGTGGGCGGCAGCGTCGGACTGGCGGAAGGTTATCTGACGCAGGTCGGCGATTTTCTGGCCCAACAACCGCCGGTCTATCACGTTGCATTATCCGCCGCGCACTACCGACACGATGCAGGGTTACTGGGCGCAGCGCTGCTGGCTCAAGGAGAACGTCTATGATATTGGGTGAAGTTCGTTCGTTACCGTACGCAGGTTTGCATCCTGTGCTTCTGGATGCGCTGACGCTCGCGCTGGCGGCAAGGCCGCAGGAAAAAGCGCCTGGTCGCTATGCGCTGCAGAGCGACAATATTTTTATGAATGTAATGGAATTTTTCACGCAGTTGCCGACGGAAAAGAAAGCGGAGCTGCACGAGCAGTATATCGATATCCAGCTGCTGTTAGCAGGGAAAGAGCGTATTCACTTTGGCGTGAACGGCGCGGCGCGACGTTGCGAAGAAATGCATGAAGAAGAGGATTACCAGTTGTGTAGTGAGATCGCAGACGAACAGTCGGTCACCCTGCAACCGGGGATGTTCGCCGTGTTTATGCCGGGAGAGCCGCATAAGCCAGGATGCGTATTTCGGGAGCCAGGCGAAATTAAGAAAGTGGTGGTGAAGGTACGAGCCAGTTTGCTGGCCGTTTAGACCGGATGCATTTACAGGCCGGACAGGGATGACTCCGCTATCCGGCAATATTCTTCAGCACATTACCGCTTAAACGTGACCGCTTCTGGCTGCGTCAGATGCAGCGTTGTCTGGCTGGGAACCGTCTCGGCAATGATCTTTCCGCGGCGGATGGAATAGCGCGCAGGCGTCTGGCGACGAACCGCATCAAAACCATTCTCAGCCGGTAAAATCACCAGGTTCGCCGAATTTCCTACCTTCACGCCGTAATCCTGGAGGTGGAGCGTTTTCGCACTGTGGCTGGTGATCAGATTTAGCCCATCGTTAATCTGTCCGTACCCCATCAGTTGGCAGACGTGTAATCCCATATGCAGCACCTGCAACATGTTTGCGGTGCCCAGCGGATACCACGGATCGAAAACGTCATCATGACCAAAGCAAACGTTGATTTCCGCTTCCAGCATTTCTTTCACCCGCGTCACGCCGCGACGCTTAGGATAGGTGTCGAAACGGCCCTGCAGGTGAATGTTCACCAGCGGATTAGCGACGAAGTTAATGCCCGACATTTTCAGTAAACGGAACAGGCGGGACGCGTACGCGCCGTTATAAGAGTGCATCGCCGTGGTATGACTGGCCGTAACGCGTGGGCCCATCCCGTCACGATGCGCCAGCGCGGCGACGGTTTCAACGAAGCGCGACTGCTCATCATCGATTTCGTCACAGTGCACGTCGATCAGCCTGTCGTACTTCTGCGCCAGCGCGAACGTTTTATGCAACGACTCAACGCCATACTCGCGGGTAAATTCAAAGTGGGGGATCGCGCCAATTACGTCCGCGCCCATCCTCACCGCTTCTTCCAGCAATGCCTCGCCGTTGGGGTAAGAAAGAATGCCCTCCTGCGGGAACGCCACGATTTGCAGATCGACCCATGGGGCAACATCCTGCTTCACTTCCAGCATCGCTTTAAGCGCCGTCAGCGTGGGATCGGAGACGTCAACGTGAGTACGGACATGCTGGATACCGTTGGCCATTTGCCACTTCAGCGTCTGCATTGCGCGAGTCTTAACGTCTTCGTGGGTGAGGAGCGCCTTACGCTCTGCCCAGCGTTCAATACCTTCGAATAACGTACCCGACTGGTTCCAGCTCGGTTCACCTGCTGTTTGCGTTGTATCCAGGTGAATATGCGGCTCGACGAAAGGCGGAATCACCAACCCGCCTTCGGCGTCAAGTTGTTGACCTGCAGGCGCTGAGGCGGTTTCCTGCTGTTCAATACGGCTGAATCGTCCGTTTTCAATCGCGATCTGCCATAGCCCTTCTTGCCCCTGCAAGCGGGCCTGACGAATCGTGAGCGTATTATTCTGCATGGGTGGCCTCCGGGGCGTTAGCAAAGGTTCGTCTGGCGAATGGGGTTAACAGGATGTAGCTGAATACGCCGCCGAGGACCGCATTCACCGGCACAATACCGGGGAGATAGTGCCCGGCTGCCACGCCGAGCGCGACTGACAAGATGGCGACCCAGTTGACCGTCACAAAAGTTGCGTTGTGGAAGTTGGCGTAGCGGCGGCGGTTGATCAGATAATCGGCGATAATCACCCCGCCAACGGGGGGAATCGCTGCCGACAGAAAGGTCAGCCAGCCGACAAAGTTATTGTACAGCCACAGCGCGCAGAGCGTACCGATAATCCCATTTACTACTGACAGCGTGCGGCTGGAGAGCCCGGTAATGTTGGCAAAGCCCAGACCCGACGCGTAGAGCGCGTTGTCATTGGTCGTCCAGATGTTCAGGCCAAGAACGATAATGGCGGGCAGTAGCAGGCCCTGAGCAATCATAACGTCAGAGATATCAGCCTGGCCCACCGCGGCGGCGCCTGCGGCACCGAAAATAAACATCAGCGAGTTGCCAAGGAAAAACGCCACCATCGCGACCAGTACGGCGCCTTTCGCGTTGCGGCCAAAGCGGACGAAATCGGCGGTGAGCGTCCCGGCGCTGATGAACGAGCCGACGACCAGCGCCAGCGCGCCTGAAAAATTGAGCGGTGTCTGCGGCACGATCGCTTTTAAGTGATCCAGACCGCCCACTCCGTCCACAGCCAGCCACACGGAGTAGCTGCCGAGGATGACAATCGCGGGAACGGCGATGATCGATAACACCGTCAGCGCCGATATGCCAAAGAAAATGGTCATGGTCATCAGCAGGCCGGAAACCGCGATGAGGATATTGACGTCAATTCCCGTAGCTTTACTCACCGGGATTGCGAACATGGCCACGCCAACCCCAAACCAGCCTACCTGCGTCCCGCCTAATAGCAGGGAGGGAAGCCATGAGCCTTTCACACCAAATGAGTAGCGGGCGAGGAGGTGGGTCGAAAGGCCAGTTTTGGCGCCAATGTAACCGAGAAAAGCGGTGTAAATACCGAGGAGAAGATTACCGAAGAGAACTGCCAGGAAGAAATCATGATAGGAAAGACCGGTGCCGAGCGTGCCGCCGGTCCACATACTGGCGGAAAAAAACGTCAATCCCAACATTACAAACGTTAATGGAATGACACCTTTCCGCGCCGTCAGTGGGACGGGTCCCTGGCTATAATTGTTATCTTGCGACACAACGCCTCCTTGAATTTTGGTCAAAAAATCCGCCGCATAATATACATTTTTCTGGTGAATGCAAACGTTTCCGTCCGGATTTACATACGTTGCGGGGGCACCGCGAGACCAGCGTGGGGAGAGTAACGTTGCCGCCGGACAGTATCCGGAGGTGTCCGTATAAAAATGTCGTTAAAGGCCCTGGTACAATCGGAAGGTGTCCGCAATATTGTTGCCAATTACTTTTTTATTTTCACATTTGCGGCAATCATGACTTTGAATTAATAACCTCGTAACAAATTAAAACATCATCATTATCTTTTTATTTTATTCGGGGATCGGGTATGACGCCCGTTTTACCTCTGCGACGTTATTCCGTGCAATCATGCCAGAAGCATAGCGTTAGACGTATTAATATGAAATTTATCACCATTAATATTTATGGTGTTAATTTGAAAAACAGCAATGATCAATAAGGGTGATACGCGAACCCCGTGAACAATGATTTCTTTACTTAAGCGAACTTTAAGTTAAATTGAATTAATGTAATAGTCATATGTCAGATTTATTTTTTTGTGCAGGGTTTGAGCACTGGCTGATGCTATTTTAATCTTTTCATGCATCTCTTTTATGGGGATTTCCTTAAATTAAGAAAACAGATCTTTAGTAAGTTATCTACCATTAAAAGTGGTTTGTTTGGGGGTTTTTATGGGTAATAATGCGTGGCGAAAATAAAATTTAGTTATTTTCAGTACGCATTTTACATTTTGCTGAATTCTAAAATGAAAATCAACAAAAATAATCTTATCTGAGTGAAGAGTATGCACTCTGCATCGGCTTCGATGTTTTTATTGGAGACGCGTGTTAATCATACTCATCTTATTTTAAATGTTTAAAGGATTAAGAATGAAAACTGTAGTGAAAACAATCGCTGCTTCGGCAATGATTATGGGGTTCGTGTCTTTCGCTAATGCGGCGGGTACGAATATGGGTAACGTAACATTTACCGGTACGATTGAAGATTCTCCATGTTCGATTGCGGTGGGCGACGAGCATCAGACCGTTAACCTGGGACATATTGGCACCGGTTCTCTGTTGAAAGGCGGTCAGTCTTCCGCAGTTGATTTCCATATCAAACTGGAAAATTGTGCGTTCACTACCGAGAAAACCATGTCGACGACATTCTCAGCGGCGGGTAATGAATCCACAACGAGTGCAGGCAATATCGCCTTAATGGGCGCGAACGGTGAAATGGCAGGATCAAGTATCGTTTTGGCAACTTATAAAGGCGCACAGATTAAGCTGGACGAAGCTGATAGCCAGCCTCTGGCTGTCGATGCCAGCGGCGTAGGGCTGGCTGATCAGACGCTGAACTTCAAAGCATGGGTAAAAGGGGACGACGCGGCAACGTCGATCGATACTGGTGAATTTAACAGTGTCGTGAACTTCGCAGTGAGCTACCTGTAAGGTATGCCATTCTCTACGGCAGTCGTGCCGTAGAGAAACCAATCAAGATAATTTTATTCGCCATCCATCAGATCGTCTGAGGGTTTATTTCGCTTGCTATCATTAAATTATCAGGGATAGATATCTGATGAGCCGTTATTCATCATTTCGCTCGCATGCGCTAACGTTTCTCGTCGGTATGGCGTTAATTGGCGATCTGGGAAATAGCTTCGCCGAAGATGCTATTCAGTTTAATACTCAGTTTCTCGACGTTAAGGATGGTTCGAAATTCGATCTCAACCGCTTTTCCCGCAAAGGGTACGTCATGCCGGGCAAATACACATTACAGGTGATGGTAAATCAGAGCCAGATTGCCCAAGAACGCATCGTAAATTATATAACAGCGCAGGCTGATAACACGGTTACTTTTCCCTGTTTACCCCCTGAATTGATTGCGCAATTTGGATTAAAAACAGATGTTCTCGACAAATTACGCTGGATAAATTCAGGCGGCTGCCTGATGCCTAATCAACTCGATGGCGTCGAATTTCAAACGGATTTAAGTAAGTCGACTCTGGTGGTTATAATCCCACAAGCCTATCTCCAATATTCAGATAAAGACTGGGACCCGCCATCGCGCTGGGATGAAGGTATTCCCGGAATATTCATCGACTACAATATTAATAGCCAGTGGCAGCACCCTGAGCATACAAAAGGTGACGAATATGACGTCAGCGGGAATGGTACGCTGGGGGCAAACCTAGGGTCGTGGCGTTTGCGCGCCGACTGGCAGGCCAATTACTGGCATCAGGATGCGGACGATCGTGAAAATGACGAGGTTTCTGCTCATTCTGACCGTAACTGGGACTGGAGCCGCTATTACGCCTATCGTGCTATTCCGTCCCTGGGGGCGCAGCTGAAATTTGGCGAAGATTCGCTAACGTCAGATATCTTTGACAGCTTTCGTTATATCGGTGGCAGTCTGAATACCGACGATCAGATGCTGCCGCCGAATCTGCGAGGCTACGCGCCGGATATTTCCGGCGTCGCCCGAACGCACGCCAGGGTCACCGTTACTCAGCAAGGACGGGTGATCCATGAAACGCAGGTACCGGCGGGTCCGTTTCGCATTCAGGATCTCAACGAGGCCGTCTCCGGCGACCTTCACGTACGTATTGAAGAACAGAACGGTCAGGTGCAGGAATATGACGTCAGCACCGCGTCTGTCCCTTATCTGACACGACCTGGACAGGTGCGTTATAAAGTGGCGATCGGCCGCCCGCAGGACTGGGACCGTCATTTGCAGGGTTCGCTGTTCAGCGTCGGGGAGGCGTCCTGGGGGGTGGCGAACGGTTGGTCATTGTACAGCGGCGGGATCGGCGAAAAAGATTACCAGGCGCTGGCGATCGGCGTCGGGCGGGATATGGCGGTTCTGGGGGCGCTGTCGATCGACCTGACCCATTCGCGAGCGCGTATGCCTGAAGGCAGCGTTTATGGCGAGGGAATCATCCACGGGAACGCCTTTCGGGCCAGCTATGCTAAAGATTTTGACGCGTTGAAAAGTCGTCTGACCTTCGCGGGTTTTCGTTTCTCGGAAGAGAACTATATGACGATGGATGACTATCTGGATGCTCAGTATGCGGATGAGGATCGGGTGCGCAGCGGCCATGATAAAGAGATGTATACGCTGACGTACAGTCAGAACTTTGCCGAGATTAACGTCAACGCCTATCTGAATTTTACTCACCGGACCTACTGGAACCGACCGGACGAAGACAGCTATAACCTGACGGTTTCCCACTATTTCAACGTTGGCGACATGCGCAATGTCAGCTTATCGATCAATGGTTATCGCAACGACTATGACACTGATACCGACGATGGGGTTTTCGTCTCGCTGAGCGTCCCCTGGGGAAGTGACCGCACGCTAAGTTATAACGGCTCCTTCAGCGACGGCAATAACAGCAATCAGGTGGGGTATTACGAGCGCATCGACGATCGTAATAACGTCCAAATCAACGCCGGTCATAGCAACGACGGTGCGACGATGGACGGCTACTATCGCTATGCCGCTAATTTTGCCGATGTGGATGCCAGCGTGAATTATCAGGAAGGGGAATACCTTTCCGGCGGGCTCTCCTTACAGGGAGGAGCAACGTTAACGCCGTACGGAGGCGCATTTCACCGTACTGGCGTGAATGGCGGTACCCGATTATTGGTTAACGTTGACAGTCAGGCGGATATTCCGGTCAGTGGCTACGATACGCCGGTGTACACCAATGGTTTTGGTAAAGCGGTGCTCACCGATGTCAACGATTACTACCGCAATCAAATCCGTATCGATCTGACGGAATTACCCGAAAATGCCGAAGTGATTAATTCGGTAGCGCAGGCGACGCTAACCGAAGGGGCAATAGGCTACCGTCATATGGACGTGATCAGCGGCGAAAAAGCGATGGCGGTTATCAGGTTGCAGAACGGTGATTATCCCCCTTTTGGCGCAGAGGTTCGCAACGAGCATCTCCAGCAGGTGGGCATTGTTGACGGCGACGGCAGCGTCTATTTGATTGGCGTCAACGCGGCAGAGCGGATGCAGGTTATCTGGGACGGACTGCCACAATGTGAAATCGTGCTGCCGACGCCGTTGCCGAAAGCGTTATACAGCGGGCTGCTGCTTCCCTGCAGGAGCGAGGGGGCTGTCATGAAAGAGCCGGCTCTCGACCTGTTCTCCCGATGACACAGCAGAAAACCCGGTTAGCGCCTTCCGTAAAACCGGAAGCGCTTTTAACCCGAAACTGATCACAAAGGATTTATTTTATGAAAGGACATCTTCTGACCGTGTTGGTGAGCTGCGCAATGGGCACAATCGGCGCGGCGCAGGCGGCCGTATCCCCGGACCGCACGCGACTGGTATTCAAAGGGGATGATAAATCCATCAGCGTGGATTTAAAAAATGCCAGCGAGAAAATGCCTTACCTTGCTCAGTCGTGGATCGAAGACGAAAAGGGCGTGCGGATCAGCTCGCCGCTGACCGTCGTACCGCCGGTGCAGCGCATTGAAGCGAAAAGTATCGGCCAGGCCAGGATTCAGGGAATGCCGGGTTTAGCTGCGCTGCCCCAGGACAGGGAAAGCTTATTTTTCTACAACGTACGTGAGATCCCGCCCAAAAGCGATGCGCCCAACACGCTGCAAATTGCGCTGCAAACGCGGATCAAGCTGTTCTATCGCCCCGTGTCGCTAGCGAAAGTCGATCCCATGAATCCCTGGCAGTATGACGTGGTGCTGGAGAAAAAAGGGGGTCAGTATCAGGTGAATAACACCACGGGTTATTACGTCATAGTGAGCGATGCCAGTCGCGACGTGGACGGCGAGACGGCGAAAGGGTTTACGCCAATGGTGATTGCGCCGCAGACCAGCCAGATGATGGTCGCCGGTATCGCCGAATTGGGTAACACGCCGGTACTTACTTACGTGAATGATTATGGCGCTCGCTTGCCGCTGATTTTTAACTGCTCAGCAGAGAAATGCACAGTCAATAAAGAGAAGAGCAGAAAATCGTGAGTGTCTTCAGCAGGAAGAACGTGGCGCGTATAGGGGCGGCGGCGTTAACGTTATTCATTTGCGCAGGAATAGCCCCGGTTAATGCGAAAAGTAAAACGGTCAATATGAAATTGATCGTGCTGGTGAACGCGGCTCCGCCCTGCACCGTCACGGGCGGGTCGGTTACGTTTGGCGACGTGCTGACGACCGAAGTGGGGAAGGCGGAGTATATCCAGCCGGTTAAGTACTCATTGAACTGTAACGGAAGGGTATCCGATTACCTGAAATTGCAGATCCAGGGCGCACCCGTGACGATAAACGGTGAGTCGGTATTAAAGACCAGCGCCAGCGGGCTGGGTATTCGTATCCAGACGGCCAGCGACGGAACGCTGGTCCCCCTTGATAACAGCAACTGGCTGAATTTTACCTACGCTTCCACGTCCGGCATACCGCTGGAGGCCGCGTTGGTTAAGGCGAGCGGTAGCGAACTTCAGGCACAGGAATTCAGCGCGGCCGCAACGTTAGTGGTGGATTATCAATGAAAAAAATACTCCTGGGCTTCCTGCTAAGCAGCTTTACGCTGTCGGCGGCGGAAAACCTGCAATTCAGCGGGACGCTGATCGCGCCACCCACATGCACAGTTAACAATGAAGAGACAATAGAGATCGGCTTCGGTGATGTCGCCATTGAGAAGATCGATGGCGTCAACTATACGACGCTGATTGGACTTAATGTTTATTGCAACTATCCCGGCAGGAACCACCAAATGACGTTAACCATCGGTGGGGCGATCAGCGATTTTAATCCTGCGGCAATTGAAACAGATGTTGATGGTCTGGGTGTCGAAATCAAACAGAATGGTCAACCCTTCACCATTAATGATGTGCTGTCGGTTGAGGAACTGACTTTCCCGTTGCTGGAAGCGGTGCCGGTGAAAAAGAGCGGGGCAAGCTTAAAGGACGGTTCCTTTGAGGCATGGGCAACGATAAAGGTGGAGTATCAATGAGCGTCGTGAAAGATGCGCTCTGCTTGCTGGCGCTGTGGGGAATATTGGGACAGACGGTGAACGCAGAGACGAAAATTCATTTTACCGGTCGGTTGCTGTCATCGCCCTGCTCGTTGGTGGTCAACGGCAATACGCTTACAGAAGTCCTTTTTCCCTCATTGAGCGCGCCAGAGCTGGCTACCCGCGGGAGATCGAAGCCTGTCGCGTTCAGCTTACAGCTTAAAGACTGCAATACAGTGACAAGCAAGTCTGTTTCCGTGCGTTTTTCCGGTATGGAAGTCAGCGGCATGAGCGGCTTTCTGGCGCTGGAAGGGGGCGCCGACGCCAGCGGCATTGGCATCGGCATTGAGACTGAAGACGGCGCACAGGTGAAGATCAACGGCGCTTCAGGAAATGAATTTATGCTGAGCGATGGGCTGAATACATTGAATTTTAATGCCTGGATTCAGGCGGTGGAAGGCCAGGAGATAACGCCTGGAACCTTCAGTGCGACAACTCTCGTTGCTTTTGAGTACTTATAACGATGAAACAATTTATCTGCATCAGCGTATTTTTTCTTTGCTTACCTTTATTTTCCCCTTCCGCGACTGCGGCTGGGGATCAGTTGGCGAACTCAAAATTTAATAGTGAAACGATCTACTACGGGCGTAATCGGACAATTGATAGTGGACCGACGACGTTAAATGTTACTGTTGCCACGCCTCAGGGGGTTACCTATGGGGCTTATAAAATTCCCTATGTGTCACATAAAGGCGCAGTCATTCCAGCAACATCCTGGTCGGGTACGGGAAAGGCGCCCGTCCTGACGATAGTCGATTTTGCATCGGCATCGAACTCAAGCTGTCCCGGCATAGATACCTCTAAATGGCAATGTGGTCAACTCGTCATCAGCGTTGAGGTTGAATCGGATAACTATGGCTGTCCATGGATAGCGACAATATCGGCGACATCGACAATGCGTTTGAGTGGCAACTTTTATACGGGACCAGTGACCCGCGACTCGGTATGCCCGACAGTACCGGTGGACACATTTGATATTTCCTGGGATCCCAACATCGTAAAGCATGAGACCGTTCTCGCTGTTGATGCTACAGGCGGGACGGTGACCTCCTCGCTGCAAACCTATTTAATGGAGAGCGGTTCGCTATGCGATAAAAGCAAGTATGATTCGCGCGGCGCGTACTGCCGTTTTGTGGGGACAGGAGTGACGTTGAGTGTACTGGGATGCGATGACAATCATGTCCAAAGCAGAGCCTCGCCCTTTGCGCTAACAGATAAAGCCTTGCACGATATTACTGTTTCGGTGAACACCAAAAATATAGGCACGGGAATGGTAAAAGCAACCTGTAATTTCCAGTATATTCTTGAACAGCTATAAGACGTTTTCCGCTGTACAGGCTTGCAGATAGCCCCCATCCCTGACTTATCTTCCGGATGGGGGCGGTGGTGATTAAACTTCCAGGTAGTTCATGATCCCGTCAGCCGCTTTACGGCCTTCGGCAATGGCGGTGACCACCAGATCTGAACCGCGTACGATGTCGCCACCGGCGAAGATTTTCGGATTGCTGGTCTGGAACGCGTTATCGCTGCTTTCCGGAGCGATAATACGGCCCTGTGAGTCCAGCTCGACGCTGTGCGCTTTCAACCATTCCATGCTGTGCGGACGGAAACCAAACGCCATCACGACGGCGTCAGCCGGGACCACGTGTTCTGAACCGGCGACGATCTCCGCGCGACGACGGCCTTTCGCATCCGGCGCGCCCATTTCGGTGCGCGCCATTTTCACGCCGCACACCTTGCCGTTGGCGTTGACTTCAATACCCAGCGGCTGCACGTTGAACTGAAACTCGACGCCTTCTTCACGCGCGTTTTTCACTTCGCGTTTTGAACCCGGCATGTTTTCTTCGTCGCGGCGATAGGCGCAGGTGACGTGCGTCGCGCCCTGACGAACAGAGGTACGCACACAGTCCATCGCCGTATCGCCACCGCCCAGCACGACCACGCGCTTGCCTTCCATACTGATGAACGGCGCGTCGGTGGTTTCGCCAAAGCCCATGATCTGCCTGGTGTTGGCGATCAGGAACGGCAGCGCGTCAAACACGCCATCGGCGTCTTCGTTTTCCAGCCCGCCGCGCATGGACTGATAAGTGCCGACGCCGAGGAACACCGCATCGTAATCCTTCAGCAGGTCGTCGAGCTGTATGTCACGACCCACTTCCACGTTGAGTTTGAACTCAATGCCCATGCCGGTGAAGATTTCGCGGCGACGGGTCATCACCTCTTTTTCCAGCTTAAACGCCGGGATGCCGAAGGTCAGCAGGCCGCCGATCTCCGGATGACGATCAAAGACCACCGCCTTTACGCCGTTGCGGGTCAGCACGTCGGCGCAGGCCAGCCCGGCAGGACCGGCGCCGATAATCGCCACGCGTTTGTCGGTCTGACGTACCCCGGTCATATCCGGACGCCAGCCCATCTCGAACGCTTTATCGTTGATATAGCGCTCGATATTGCCGATAGTCACCGCGCCAAACTCGTCGTTCAGCGTACAGGATCCTTCGCACAGGCGATCCTGAGGGCAGACGCGACCGCACACTTCCGGCAGGGTGTTGGTCTGGTGAGACAGCTCGGCGGCCTCGAAAATACGCCCTTCGTTGGCCAGTTTCAGCCAGTTCGGGATGTAGTTATGTACCGGACACTTCCACTCGCAGTACGGGTTGCCGCAGGACAGGCAGCGGTCTGCCTGTGCTTTGGCCTGACCTTCAGAAAACGGCTCGTAGATTTCGACGAACTCGATTTTGCGAATTTTCAGCGGCTTCTTCGGCGGATCAACGCGCTGCAGGTCGATAAATTGATATACGTTTTGACTCATGACCAGACCCTCTTACTGCGCCTGCACGCGCAGCTCGGCTGCGCTACGACTACGGTGACCCAACAGGGCTTTCACATCACTGGATTTCGGCTTCACCAGCGCGAACTTCGTGGCAAAAGCTGACCAGTTCGCCAGAATTTCTTCGCCACGCTGCGATCCGGTATGCTGCACATGTTCGGTAATCAATCCACGCAAATGCTCCTCGTGAATCGCCAAATCGTCAACGCTCAGCACTTCCACTAATTCCGGATTCACGCGTTTGCGGAACTCACCGTCTTCATCCAGCACGTAAGCAAAACCGCCCGTCATGCCTGCGCCGAAGTTCACGCCGGTTTTGCCGAGAATGCAGACAATACCGCCGGTCATGTATTCGCAGCCGTTGTCGCCAATGCCTTCCACGACGGTGATTGCCCCGGAGTTACGCACCGCAAAACGTTCACCTGCGCGGCCTGCGGCGTACAGGCGACCGCCGGTCGCGCCGTACAGGCAGGTGTTACCAATAATGCTCGCCTCATGACTGCGGAAAGCTGAACCGACCGGTGGACGTACCGCCAGCAGCCCCCCCGCCATGCCTTTACCGACATAGTCGTTAGCATCGCCGGTCAGGTATAACTCAACGCCGCCGGCGTTCCAGACGCCGAAGCTCTGGCCCGCGGTGCCGTTAAAGTGCGCTTTGATCGGATCAGACGCCAGCCCCTGATCGCCATGCGTCTGGGCGATATAGCCCGACAGCGACGCGCCAACGGAACGGTCGGTATTGCGAATGTCAAACCAGAAGGTTTTGCTCTGACGTTCGTCAACGTACGGTTTCGCCTGTTGTAACAATTGCGCGTTCAGCACGCCGTTATCGAACGGCGGGTTGTTTTCCGTGCAGTACAGCGCTTTGCCTGGATGAGGCTCGGCGGTTTCCAGCAGACGGGACAGGGCCAGTTTCTGCTGTTTGGCGGTAAAGCCTTCCAGCTCTTTCAGCAGGTCGGTACGGCCAATCAGATCCACCAGGCGGGTGACGCCCAACTGCGCCATCAGCTCGCGGGTTTCACGGGCGATAAACTCAAAGTAGTTGGTCACTTTGAACGGCAGTCCGTGATAGTGGTTCTTACGCAGTTTGTCATCCTGCGTTGCGACGCCCGTCGCGCAGTTATTCAGGTGACAAATACGCAGGTATTTACAGCCCAACGCCACCATCGGGCCGGTACCGAAGCCGAAGCTTTCCGCGCCCAGAATCGCGGCTTTGATAATATCAACGCCGGTTTTCAGGCCACCGTCCACCTGCAAGCGGATCTTATGACGCAGACCGTTTGCCACCAGCGCCTGCTGGGTTTCCACCAGACCCAGCTCCCACGGACAGCCCGCGTATTTCACCGAGGAGAGCGGGCTGGCGCCAGTACCACCGTCGTAGCCAGCGATGGTGATCAGATCGGCATAGGCTTTCGCCACGCCGGTCGCAATGGTGCCGACGCCCGGCTCGGAAACCAGCTTCACGGAGATCATCGCTTTCGGGTTAACCTGCTTCAGGTCGAAAATCAGCTGCGCTAAATCCTCGATAGAGTAAATATCGTGGTGCGGCGGCGGGGAGATCAGCGTCACGCCCGGTACCGAGTAGCGCAGTTTGGCGATGTATGGGGTGACTTTATCACCCGGCAACTGGCCGCCTTCGCCCGGCTTCGCGCCCTGCGCGACCTTGATCTGGATAACATCGGCATTGACCAGATACGCTGGCGTTACGCCAAAGCGACCGGATGCCACCTGCTTGATACGCGACACTTTATTGGTGCCGTAGCGCGCCGGGTCTTCACCGCCTTCGCCGGAGTTGGAGTTCCCGCCGAGGCTGTTCATGGCTTCCGCCAGCGCTTCGTGGGCTTCGGGACTCAGCGCGCCGATGGACATTGCCGCCGTGTCGAAACGCTTGAACAGTTCGCTGGCCGGTTCAACGTCGTCAATACTCACGGCGTCGTCACCCGGAGTGATAGCCAGCAGATCGCGCAGCGTCGTGGCGGGACGTTCGTTGACCAGCTTCGCGTATTCCTGATAGTCGCTGTACTCGCCGCTTTGTACCGCCTGTTGCAGGGTACGCACCACGTCCGGGTTATAGGCGTGGTATTCGCCGCCGTGCACATACTTCAGCAGGCCGCCCTGGGCGATTGGTTTGCGCGCCAGCCAGGCGCGTTTGGAGAGATTCAGCAGATCCTGCTGGAAGTCGGCGAAGCCCGCCCCGCCGATGCGACTCACCACGCCCTGGAAGCACAGGTTCACCACGTCGTCATGCAGGCCGACCGCTTCAAACAGCTTCGAGCAGCGGTAAGAGGCGATGGTTGATATGCCCATTTTGGACATGATCTTGTACAGCCCTTTGTTGATGCCGTTACGGTAGTTCAGCATCACGGTGCGGTAGTCTTTGGCAATCGCCTGGGTGTCGATCAGACGGCCCAGCGTTTCGTATGCCAGATAGGGATAGATGGCGGTCGCGCCGAAGCCGAGCAGCACCGCAAAATGATGCGGGTCACGGGCGCTGGCGGTTTCAACGATGATGTTCGCGTCGCAGCGCAGGCTTTGTTCCACCAGACGCGTCTGTACCGCGCCCACGGCCATCGGCGCGGGCACCGGCAGGCGGTTCTTGCCAATGTTGCGGTCGGAAAGCACCAGCAGGACGGTACCATTACGCACCATCTGTTCGGCGGTGTCGCAGAGCGTTTTCACGGTCTCTTCCAGCGTGGTCTGCGTGGCGTCGAAGGTGATATCAAGCCAGTCGGCGCGATAATGTTCCTCTTTCATCGTCGTCAACTGTTTAAAGTCAGAGTACAACAGGATCGGCGATTTAAAGCTCAGACGATGCGCCTGGCCTTCCGCTTCGCAGAAGACGTTCATTTCGCGACCAATGCTGGTGGCCAGCGACATGACGTGAGCTTCGCGCAGCGGATCGATTGGCGGGTTGGTTACCTGCGCAAACTGTTGGCGGAAGTAGTCGTAAATAATGCGCGGCTGGCTGGAGAGCACGGCAAACGGGGTGTCATCACCCATAGAGCCGACCGCTTCCTGGCCGTTTTCGCCCAGCACACGGATGACGGAGTCCACCTCTTCCGCGCTGTAGTTAAATTGTTTCTGGTAGCTGGCGAGCGCGTCGTCGTCCAGTTCGCGGCTTCCCACCTGATCGTCAGCCAGCTCTTCAAACGGTACCAGGCGGCGAACGTTTTTCTCCATCCACTCTTTATACGGGTGGCGGCTTTTCAGATCGTCGTCGGTTTCGGCGGAATGCAGAATACGGCCGCCGCGGGTGTCGATTACCATCAGTTCGCCAGGCCCAACGCGGCCTTTTTCCACCACTTCGTCAGGCTGGTAATCCCAGATGCCGACTTCCGAGGCGCAGGTGATCAGTTTGTCTTTGGTGATGACGTAGCGCGCCGGACGCAGACCATTACGATCGAGGTTACAGGCAGCGAAGCGACCGTCGGACATGACGATCCCCGCCGGGCCGTCCCAGGGCTCCATGTGCATGGAGTTAAAGTCGAAGAAGGCGCGCAGCTCGGGGTCCATATCGGGGTTGTTCTGCCAGGCTGGCGGCACCAGCAGGCGCATCGCGCGAACGATATCCATCCCGCCGGCCAGCAGCAGCTCCAGCATGTTATCCATGGAGCTGGAGTCGGAGCCGGTTTCGTTAACAAACGGCGCGGCGTCGTGCAGGTCCGGGATCAGCGGCGTCTGGAATTTATAGGTACGGGCGCGCGCCCACTGACGGTTACCGGTGATGGTGTTGATCTCGCCGTTATGCGCCAGATAGCGGAACGGCTGCGCCAGCGGCCAGCGCGGTACGGTGTTGGTGGAGAAGCGCTGATGGAACAGGCAGATGGCCGACTCCAGACGCAAATCCGCCAGGTCCAGGTAGAAGCGCGGCAGATCCGCCGGCATACACAGACCTTTATAGATGTTGACCAGGTTCGACAGGCTACAGACGTAGAAGTCTTTGTCGTCCTGCAAACGCTTTTCAATGCGGCGGCGGGCGATGAACAGGCGGCGTTCCATATCGCGCGGACGCCAGCCTGCAGGGGCGTTGACAAAAATTTGCTCAATGCGCGGCAGAGAGGAGAGGGCAATTTCACCGAGAACGCCTTCGTTGGTTGGCACATCACGCCAGCCGACAATTGACAGGGTTTCCTGCTGCAGCTCTTCTTCAACAATACGGCGAGAGGCGGCGGCCAGATCCGGATCTTTATTTAAAAAGATCATCCCGACGGCGTAGTTTTTGGCTAAGCGCCAGCCGCGCTCTTCGGCAACGATACGAAAAAAGCGGTCCGGTTTTTGTAATAGCAAGCCGCAACCGTCGCCGGTTTTACCATCGGCGAGGATCGCGCCACGGTGCTGCATTCGGGCCAGTGCGTGGATTGCGGTACGCACTACCTTGTGGCTAGGTTCGCCTTCTATGTGGGCGATCAGGCCAAAACCACAGTTATCCTTCTCAAGGGATTTATCGTACAACATATCAGTGAACCTCCCCAGGCTCTGCGGGATCCCCTTCCGACACCGTTTGCGCGCGGGCACACCAAGAGCATGGCGACGGGGTTTGCGCATCTTACGCTTACCTCGCATTCGCCCTCTTTATCCTTTTCGCGTAGGTCAAACAAGTTTGAGGACTTGCTGTCAGAGGGAATCTCAATTACTGCATAAATATGATGAGCGCAGCGCTCATCCAGAAAGCTTCCAGCGGATTTCCAACTTATCGGGAATCTACACACAGGTCAAATGGCAAGCTTATTTATGCCAAAATGTGCTACGCAGCATGTATCTGAATGAAATTACTGGAATTACTGACATTTTTACATTGCTTTAACGTGGGAGAGACGGGATGCGGAGTGTGATCTGTCTCACTGTCATATCCCTCTGTGAACCCTTATCTCAGCTTGATTCCCCGTGAGATGCAGTGTTTTGTGCTGGTTGTCACTGTGAAGGCAATTCATCATACTGTTTTTGCGCAATCGGCGTCAGAAGATAAAAAAAATGGAAGGAGATAAGGAAAAATAATTGAACAGCTTATGAATGAAATAGCGTTTATTTTGACTGGATATGCAATTGATAAAAGCCCGCCGTGGCGATTGATCCAGGTCATCGCCGAACGGGGCTAAAAATGGCAGGCTTTGGCCTCTTTTTAAGAGGCGGTCTATCAGATTATGCAGTTACAGAAATTAGTCAATATGTTTGGTGGGGATCTTTCGCGTCGTTATGGACAAAAGGTTCATAAACTGACGCTGCACGGCGGGTTTAGCTGCCCTAACCGTGACGGCACCATCGGTCGTGGCGGCTGCACTTTCTGTAACGTCGCCTCTTTTGCCGATGAAGCCCAGCAGCATCGATCGATCGCCGAACAGCTTGCCCATCAGGCGCATCGGGTCAATCGCGCCAAACGCTATCTGGCTTATTTCCAGGCTTATACCAGCACCTTCGCCGAAGTGCAGGTGTTGCGCGCGATGTATCAGCAGGCGATAAGCCAGGCCAACATGGTCGGCCTGTGCGTCGGCACGCGTCCCGACTGCGTGCCGGATGCGGTGCTCGATCTGCTCTGTGAGTATAAAGACCAGGGCTACGAAGTGTGGCTGGAGCTTGGGTTACAGACCGCGCATGATAAAACCCTGCATCGTATTAATCGGGGTCACGATTTCGCCTGCTACCAGCGCACCACCCGGCTGGCGCGCGAGCGCGGACTGAAGGTGTGCGCGCATCTTATCGTCGGCTTGCCGGGCGAAGGCCAGCGTGAATGCCTGCAAACGCTGGCGCGGGTGGTGGAGACGGGGGTGGATGGCATTAAGCTGCACCCGCTGCATATTGTCACGGGCAGCATTATGGCGAAGGCCTGGGAAGCGGGGCGGCTGACCGGCATTGCGCTGGACGATTATACCTTGACGGCAGGAGAGATGATCCGCCATACGCCGCCGGAAGTGATTTACCATCGTATCTCCGCCAGCGCCCGTCGTCCGACGCTGTTGGCGCCGCTGTGGTGTGAAAATCGCTGGACCGGAATGGTCGAGTTGGATCGCTATCTTAACGAACACGGCGTTCAGGGGTCGGCGCTTGGACGCCCCTGGATTTCGCCCGACGCCTGATCTATGACGGGCGCTCGCATTTCTTGCACATTCTTCAACGTCACGCCCAGAATTGAGTATTATTGTGCCAGGTTGTCGTAAAGGAAATTCCTGATGAAGCAAATTCGTATGCTGGCGCAGTACTATGTTGATCTAATGATGAAATTGGGTCTGGTGCGCTTTTCGCTGCTTTTGGCGTTAGCGCTCGTTGTGCTGGCAATTGTCGTGCAGATGGCGGTCACTATGGTGCTGCATGGCCGGGTCGAACAGATTGACGTCATCCGCTCCATCTTCTTTGGTTTATTAATCACTCCCTGGGCCGTCTATTTTCTGTCGGTGGTGGTCGAGCAACTGGAGGAGTCACGCCAGCGGCTTTCCCGGCTGGTGCAAAAGCTGGAGGAGATGCGCGAGCGCGACCTTAAGCTCAACGTTCAGTTAAAAGATAATATCGCGCAGTTGAATCAGGAGATCGCCGATCGCGAAAAGGCGGAAGCTGAACGTCAGTCGACCTTTGAACAGCTGAAAGTGGAGATCAAAGAGCGCGAGGAAGCGCAAATTCAGCTTGAGCAACAGTCTTCTTTTCTGCGGTCATTCCTTGATGCATCTCCGGACCTGGTTTTTTATCGCAACGAAGATAAAGAATTTTCCGGCTGTAACCGGGCGATGGAATTGCTGACCGGCAAAAGTGAAAAGCAATTGGTGCACTTAAAGCCTGCTGATGTTTATTCGCCGGAAGCGGCAGAAAAAGTCATTGAAACCGATGAAAAAGTGTTCCGCCATAACGTGTCGTTGACCTACGAACAGTGGCTGGACTACCCGGACGGACGGAAAGCCTGTTTTGAAATCCGCAAAGTGCCGTACTACGACCGCGTGGGTAAACGCCACGGTCTGATGGGCTTTGGCCGTGATATTACCGAGCGGAAGCGTTACCAGGATGCCCTTGAGCGCGCCAGCCGCGACAAAACCACCTTTATCTCCACTATTAGCCATGAGCTTCGTACGCCGCTGAACGGCATCGTCGGCCTGAGCCGCATTCTGCTCGACACCGACCTGACCGCCGAGCAGGAAAAATACCTGAAAACGATCCATGTTTCCGCCGTGACGCTTGGAAATATTTTCAATGATATCATTGACATGGATAAGATGGAGCGGCGAAAAGTCCAGCTTGATAATCAGCCCGTGGATTTCACCAGCTTTATGGCCGACCTGGAGAACCTCTCCGGTCTGCAGGCGCAGCAGAAAGGGCTGCGTTTTGTGCTGGAGCCGACGCTGCCGCTGCCGCATAAGGTGGTGACCGACGGTACGCGTCTGCGCCAGATTCTGTGGAATCTGATCAGCAACGCGGTGAAATTTACCCAGCAGGGTCAGGTGACGGTGCGGGTTCGCTATGACGAAGGCGATATCCTGCATTTTGAGGTGCAGGACTCCGGCATCGGTATTCCGCAGGATGAGCAGGATAAAATCTTCGCCATGTATTATCAGGTGAAAGACAGCCACGGCGGTAAACCGGCCACCGGCACCGGGATTGGTCTGGCGGTTTCCCGTCGTCTGGCGAAGAACATGGGCGGCGATATCACCGTGTCCAGCCAGCCGGGGAAAGGTTCCACCTTTACGCTGACCGTGCATGCGCCCGCCGTCGCGGAAGAAGTGGAAGACGCGTTTGAAGAGGACGATCTGCCGCTGCCGGCGCTGCATGTGCTGCTGGTGGAAGATATCGAACTCAACGTCATCGTGGCGCGTTCGGTGCTGGAAAAACTCGGTAACAGCGTAGACGTGGCAATGACGGGCAAAGCGGCGCTGGAGATGTTCACGCCGGGCGAGTATGACCTGGTGCTGCTTGACATCCAACTGCCGGACATGACCGGTCTTGATATCTCCCGTGAGCTGACCAAACGCTATTCGCGTGAAGATCTGCCGCCGCTGGTGGCGCTGACCGCGAACGTTCTGAAAGATAAACAAGAGTATCTGGATGCCGGAATGGATGACGTGTTGAGCAAGCCGCTGTCGGTTCCGGCATTAACCGCGATGATCAAGAAGTACTGGGACACGCAAAACGAGGAGGAGAGCACGGTGACACCTGAAGAAAGCAGTAAATCACAAGCGCTGTTAGATATTCCGATGCTGGAACAGTATATCGAGCTGGTGGGACCGAAGCTGATTACCGATGGCCTCGCCGTGTTTGAAAAGATGATGCCGGGCTATTTGAGCGTGCTGGAGTCCAATCTGACGGCGCGCGACAAAAAAGGCGTGGTGGAAGAAGGACATAAAATCAAAGGCGCCGCTGGCTCTGTCGGTCTGCGTCATTTGCAACAGTTGGGGCAGCAGATCCAGTCTCCGGATCTCCCGGCCTGGGAGGATAACGTCGGCGAATGGATAGAAGAGATGAAGCAGGAGTGGCAGCACGACGTGGCGGTGCTGAAAGCCTGGGTGGCGGCGAACGGCGGAAAAAAATGACCCCGGCTTGACCGGGGTGCGCGAATACTGCGCCAACACCAGGGAAATCGTGGCTGCGCCGTAAGTTATACTCATTATCTCAAAAGGCGCAGCGCTCATTTTCAGGCCGCACGCAGATAAGATAGCAAATCTTAAATGTTTTGTTACATGAATCAGTTAAATGTGTGAAGCGCGGCAGTGTAATCACAATTATTAATGCGCTTCATACGAAGGGAAAAGGACATTTTGCATGAAGAAAATTGGCGTAGTGCTCAGCGGATGCGGCGTCTATGACGGCGCGGAAATTCATGAAGCGGTGCTGACTTTGCTGGCGATTGCCCGTAGCGGCGCGCAGGCCGTTTGCTTTGCGCCGGATAAGCCCCAGGCCGATGTGGTTAACCATGTGACGGGAGAGTCGATGGCGGAAACCCGCAATGTGCTGATCGAGGCGGCCCGCATTACGCGTGGTGAGATACGCCCGCTTTCGCAAGCCGTTTCTGCTGAACTGGATGCGCTGATCGTTCCTGGCGGCTTTGGCGCGGCTAAAAATTTGAGCACCTTCGCCAGCCAGGGCCGTGAATGTCAGGTTGACGCAGATCTTGCGGCGCTGGCTGTCGCCATGCATCAGTCGGGGAAACCGCTCGGCTTTATGTGTATCGCCCCGGCGATGCTGCCGAAAATCTTCGGCTTCCCGCTGCGGTTGACCATTGGTACCGACATTGATACCGCAGAAGTACTGGAAGATATGGGCGCAGAGCATGTGCCATGCCCGGTTGATGATATTGTCGTCGATGAAGATCATAAAATTGTCACTACACCGGCGTATATGCTGGCGCAGAATATCGCCGAGGCAGCGTCTGGCATTGAAAAACTGGTGTCGCGCGTGCTGGTTCTGACGGAATGAAAAAAGGCATCACCGCGTTTCTGCGGCGTCTGGTTCTGCGCATTATTCTGGTGCTCGCGGTGTTCTGGGGCGGCGGCATTGCGCTGTTCAGCGTGGCGCGGGTGCCGTTTTCCGCGGTTATGGCGGAGCGCCAGATTAGCGCGTGGCTACAGGGGGATTTCGGCTATGTCGCCCATTCCGACTGGGTGAATATGAATGAAATCTCCCCCTGGATGGGGCTGGCGGTGATTGCCGCTGAAGATCAGCACTTCCCGGCGCACTGGGGGTTTGACGTCGCCGCGATTGAAAAAGCGCTGTCGCACAATGAGCGCAACGAGAACCGCATACGCGGCGCCTCTACGCTGTCACAGCAAACGGTCAAGAATCTCTTTTTATGGGACGGGCGAAGCTGGCTGCGTAAAGGTCTGGAGGCGGGTCTGACGCTGGGTGTCGAGACCGTCTGGAGTAAGAAGCGGATCCTGACGGTGTATCTGAATATCGCCGAATTCGGCGAGGGAATTTTTGGCGTGGAGGCCGCGGCACAGCGCTATTTCGGCAAGCCCGCCAGCCGGTTGACGCAGTCGGAAGCGGCGCTGCTCGCGGCTGTGTTGCCTAATCCGCTGCGCTATAATGCCGCCGCGCCGTCCGGGTATGTCCGTAGCCGTCAGGCATGGATACTGCGTCAGATGCGGCAGTTGGGTGGCGAGTCGTTTATGACCCGCAACGCGTTATATTAAACGTTTTAAGCCTCGCGGGAAGAGAGCGCCAGACCTGCGGACTCTTTTGGCGCCGCGCTTCTTTCCAGCGCCAATGCCAATGCCGGTTGGGCAATAAACCGCTGCCACAAACGTTCCTGCTTGCGCTGGCAAAACCATTTCGACCAGCTGGCCAGCGGGATCAGCGTTCCTTCACCAATATTATCGCACACGACGGGCACCACCTCGGATTCACTGATGCGATGGCAGAGGATATTCTGCGGCTTCAGCGTCATGGTCACGATATGGTTGTCACGCAGATAGCGCTTCAGCTTCTTCAGTAATTGACGCAAAACGGCAACGTCATCCTCGTAACGACACTGTTTAGCAAATTCAGTGAGCGTCACAGACGGTTTGCCATCGTAATCGGCAATCACATCGTATACATATCCTGTACCGCAGTCGGTCTCCACCGTGCCGTAATAGCGCGGGATCCCGCTCCAGTCCTGCAAATAGCGAGAGAGACGCGCGTAGTATTTCAGTTCGCGCTGTGTCTCTTTATCGCCGCCGTGGCCGCCGTTATAGACAATCTTGATACAGCGCCGGGCATCATCCGGATGCGCATAACATTTACGATGTCGTCCGGTGCCCAGGGGTGTCTGATCGGATAGACGAATCATGAGGGTATCCTGGAAATATTTACTGACAATAATCCAGTATGGACAACCAAAGTAAATGAAACCTAAACGAGCGGCCTTAAGGTTTTCTTAAGGTTATTCTTAGAGAAAAAAGCGCACAAAATGTACAAACGGAGAGCGTGAGAATAAAAAAACGCCGGGCGGCGTTTTCTGTGAAGATCTTAATTGCGGTCAACCGGAGACTTAGTCTTCGTCGAATCCTGAATTGAACAAGGCGATCACCGCCGCCAGCGCCTCGACTTCCTGCGGGCCTGAGGCTTCAATTTCAATCTGGCGGCCTTTCGCCGAGTCCAGCATCAGCAGCGCAATGACGCTGTTGGCTTCGGCTTCGGTGCCTTCATCGTTACGTAACAGAACTTCGGCGTCAAACCCCTGCATTAATTCGAAAAGCTTCATCGCAGGCCGGGCATGCATGCCCAGCTTGTTGGTGACTTCCACAGTTTGCTTCACGGTCATGTTTTGCGTTTTTCCAGCGTACGATGGCGCGACTGTACGTTTTTACCGCGCGAGCGGAAGTAGTCTGCCAGCTGTTCTGCAATATACACCGAACGGTGCTTCCCGCCGGTACAGCCGATGGCTACGGTCAGATAGCTACGGTTGTTGGTTTCCAGCATCGGTAACCATAGCTCAAGATAGCTGCGCGTCTGGTAAATAAAATTGTGTACTTCTGTGTGCCTGTCGAGAAAAGCGGCAACGGGTTTGTCGAGACCGGTCATGGGGCGTAGCTTCGGGTCCCAGTGCGGGTTTGGCAGAAAGCGCACGTCGAAAACATAGTCGGCATCAATCGGGATGCCGTGCTTAAAGCCAAAGGACTCAAACACCATCGTCAGCTCGCGCTCGCGTTTCCCCAGTAATCGGGTGCGTAGCATTTCCGCCAGCTCATGTACCGACATTTCTGAAGTATCGACAATCAGGTCGGCGCGGGAGCGTAGCGGCTCCAGCAGGTCGCTTTCCTGATCGATCGCGCTTTCCAGGGAGAGGTTTTTACTGGAAAGAGGATGCAGACGACGTGTATCGCTGTAACGGCGAATCAGAGTGTTGCGATCGGCGTCAAGGAACAGCAACTGCGGTGAGAACGCATCGGGCAGGTTGTTCATCGCCTGCTCGAAGATCTCCGGGGATTCAGGCATATTGCGCACGTCAATACTGACGGCTGCCGAGATCTGGCGTTCGGCAAGCGTGCGAGCCAGATCGGGCAACAGCACCACGGGAAGGTTATCCACGCAGTAAAAACCCATATCTTCCAGCGCCCGCAGGGCGACAGATTTACCTGACCCTGAACGACCGCTGACGATCATCAGTACCATGTACTGTTTCTCCTCACCACGTCAAAAGGGGAGTGTTTTACGCGCTTACTCATCATCCTGGCGACCTTCTGTGTCAGTGATGATTTGATACAGCTCTTCATCGCTTTGCGCAGCGCGAAGCCGGCGACAAATGGTTTTATCCGCCAGACGCTTGGCGACTAAAGACAGCGTGTGCAGATGCGTTTTGGTTTGATCCGCAGGCACCAGCAGGGCAAAGAGCAGATCCACCGGTTGATTATCGATCGCGTCGAAAGCAATCGGCGTTTCCAGTTGCACAAACACGCCTACGGCCCGCAGGGTATCTTCTTCCACTTTACCGTGTGGGATGGCGATGCCGTTGCCGATACCGGTACTGCCCATCTTTTCCCGCGTCAGGATCGCTTCAAAAACGATCTGTGGCGGCAAACTTAGCTGCTTTGCCGCCAGTTCACTGATAATCTCCAGCGCGCGTTTTTTGCTCTGGCAATGCACGCCGCTGCGTGTACATTCCTGGTTAAGTACACTGCTCAGTTGTAGAGTTGTATCGTTATTTATCATAATTTCACCTAAGAACCTGCCCCTTCAAGTGAGAAAACAGGTTCGGAGCGCTAACTGTACAAATGGCCCGTTGTTGTACACAACAGGCCGTCCTGCACCCGCTAACTGCCCGGACAATTAGTGTTGTTTCAGTTTATCTTTATGTTTGGTCAGCTGTCTTGCCAGCTTATCGATTAAGCCGTCAATAGCGGCATACATGTCCTGACCTTCCGCACTGGCGTGAATTTCGCCACCGTTGACGTGCAGGGTTGCATCCGAGATGTGGGTGACCTTCTCCACTTTCAACACAATGTAGACCTGATTGATTCTGTCGAAATACTGTTCGAGCTTCGCGAACTTGGTATTGACGAAGTCGCGCAGGGCTTCAGTGATCTCGACGTTGTTTCCAGTGATGTTGAGCTGCATAGTGTCTTCCTTATCGGTTGGGTCAAACCAGCTGTTTACGCTGATTCGACGGCGGAATGGATAAAGACTCTCGGTACTTCGCAACGGTGCGGCGCGCCACCATGATACCCAGTTCCGACAGCAAAGATGTTAACTTGCTGTCGCTCAGCGGTTTCGCGGGGTTTTCGGCCGCAATCAGCTTTTTCACCAGCGCGCGGATAGCCGTGGAGGACGCTTCGCCACCGCCTTCGGTGTTCACATGGCTGGAGAAAAAATACTTCAGTTCAAAAATGCCGCGCGGACTGTGCAGGTATTTCTGCGTGGTCACACGGGAAATGGTTGATTCGTGCATTTCGACGGCCTGGGCGATATCCGCCAGCACCATCGGTTTCATAAATTCTTCGCCCTGCTCAAAGAAGGCCTGCTGTTGCTCGACGATACAGCGGCTGACGCGCAGGAGCGTATCGTTACGGCTCTCCAGGCTTTTAATCAGCCATTTCGCGTCCTGCAAATTGCTGCGAATGTACTGACTGTCGGCATCGTTACGCCCGCCGCTACACATTGCCGCATAGTGCTGATTGATCTGCAGCCGGGGGATGCTGTCGCCGTTCAGTTCGACCGTCCAGCGACCATTGTGCTTACGCACCAGTACATCCGGAATGACGTATTCAGGTACACTGGTCTGGATCGACTGGCCGGGCCTGGGATCGAGCGACTGGATAAAATTGACCGCCTCTTTCAGCACGTCTTCTTTCAGGCGCGTCACGCGCATCAGGGTGCGGAAGTCATGATTCGCCAGCAGATCAAGGTGATCGCTGACGATCAGCCGGGCTTCGTCGAGAAACGGGGTGGCCTTATCAAACTGGGACAGTTGGATCAGCAGACAGTCGCGCAGATCTTTCGCCGCCACGCCAACCGGATCAAAGCGCTGGATGCGTTTCAGCACCGCTTCGACCTCATCAATGTCCACCTCCTCGTCGCCCATGCTGTCGAGAATGTCTTCCAGAGAGACGGTGAGATACCCGGTGTCATCCACGGCATCAACAATGGAAGTGGCTATCGCGCGGTCTGTATCGGAGAAGGGCGTCAGCTCCACCTGCCACATCAGGTAATCCTGAAGTGACTGGGTGGTCTCGCCCTGATAAACGGGAAGCTCATCGTCGATGTAATCTCCGCTGGTGCCGGATGGCGTACCGGCGGTATAGATCTCATCCCAACTGGCGTCGAGCGGCAGCTCTTCCGGCATCTCTTTTTGTTCGAGCGCGTCGGCGGCGTCCAGCGTTTCGCTGTCCTGCGTTTCGCGGGTTTCCACTTCATCATGAACGTCGGTTTGCTCAAGCAGCGGATTGCTTTCCAGCGCCTGTTGCAGCTCCTGCTGAAGTTCCAGCGTGGACAGCTGCAGCAGACGGATAGCCTGCTGAAGTTGCGGCGTCATCGCCAATTGTTGGCTGAGCCTGAGTTGCAAACCTTGCTTCATGTTCAGAGTCGTTTTCCCCCGCTATAACGTCGCGAACTTCTACCCTATCAGAGTCTGAAGTCTTCCCCAAGGTATACGCGCTTAACGTGTTCATCCTGGAGAATTTCCGTTGGCGTGCCGTGGGCGATCAGATGTCCCTGGCTGACGATATAGGCGCGTTCACATACTGCCAGCGTTTCACGGACGTTATGGTCGGTGATCAGAACGCCCAGGCCGCTGTCGCGCAGGTGCTCAATGATACGTTTGATGTCGATGACGGAGATCGGGTCAACGCCCGCAAACGGTTCATCAAGCAGGATAAATTTCGGGTTTGCGGCCAGCGCGCGGGCGATCTCGACACGGCGGCGTTCGCCCCCGGAAAGCGACTGTCCCATGCTGTCGCGCAGGTGCTCAATGTGAAATTCTTCCATCAGCTCGTTGGCGCGATCTTCGCGTTGCTCGCTGGTAAGATCGTCGCGAATTTGCAGTACCGCCATCAGGTTATCGAACACGCTCAGGCGGCGGAAGATCGATGCTTCCTGCGGCAGATAGCCAATACCGCGGCGCGCGCGGGCGTGCAGCGGCAGCAAACTGATGTCTTCATCATCAATGATGATGTTACCGGCGTCGCGCGGCACAATGCCGACCACCATATAGAACGTGGTGGTTTTACCCGCGCCGTTAGGCCCGAGCAGACCGACAATTTCGCCTGAGTTAACGGTCAGACTGACATCTTCCACGACGCGGCGGCCTTTGTAGGCCTTCGCCAGATTCTTTGCAGTTAATGTTGCCATAACGAATTAGTTACTCTTTTTCTGAGCCGGAGCCTGGTCTTTATTTTTGTCCTGTAGCTGGGACGGTACCAGAACGGTGGTCACGCGCTTGCCTTTCTCGCTGAACGCCTGCATTTTTTGCTCTTTCACCAGATAGGTAATCTTGTCGCCGGTGATGTTGCTGTCGAGCTGTTCCAGATAAGCATTGCCAGTAAGCACGACGAAGTCTTTCGCCAGCTCGTAGTGCATCTTCGAGGCGCGGCCTTTGACCGGCTTCCCGTTGTCCTGCATTTGATAGAAAGTGGCCGGGTTGCCGAAGCCGTCAATGACCTCTTTTCCTTCTTCGCCGCCCGGGCGGGTCACGACAACTTTATCGGCGTTGATTTTAATGGTGCCCTGGGTCACGACGACATTGCCGGTGAAGGTGACGACGTTACCTTGCATATCCAGAGACTGCTGGTCCGACTCGATATGGATCGGCTGCTCGGTATCGCCGGTGACGGCGAACGCTGGAATGCTGGCGGCCAGAAGGGCGCTGGCAAGCACAAGATTAAGGCTGAGTTTGTTTGTTTTGAATTTCATAGGAGGTTCTAACCTTTTCAATCAGCTCGGCGTTCTTGCTGCGTAAGTTGCCGCGCATTTTCAGTCCGCTGGAGTTAAATGTTGTTCCGTATAACGTGACAAGATCCTCAGACGTGACATCCTGCGTCACGAGGTTGATCTGCGCGTTATCGGTGGTAATTTTGCGAAGTTGAGCGTCAGGCACCAGCGCGTTGACTTCAACGTGACCATACAGATACAGCATCCGATCGTCGGTCAGCTTGGCTTTATCCGCCTTGATTGACCACGTAGGGACCTTGTCCTTATCAAAGGTGGTTAATACCGGTTGAGTAAACCACGAAATGGCTTCATCCGAGAAATACTCAACGTTCTGCGCAATTAAACGATAGCTCAGCGCGCCTTCCGGGCTGTACACGACGGTATCGGTATGCTCGCTCTTATAAGTGGGATCGCTCGTGTTCACCACCACCTGCGCGGTATCGTCTTTATCGGCCAGATTAATACCAATCAGCACCAGCACGGCCAACGACAGTAGAATGATAACCCAACGTCTGGCTTTACTCATATCGATTGCCCTTTGGCCTCATCAAGCTTACCCTGCGCCAGCAGGAGTAAATCGCACACTTCCCGTACCGCACCGCGTCCGCCAGCGATTTTCGTGACGTAATCCGCGCGCGGAATCAGTAACGGATGCGCATCCGCGACCGCGACGCTCAGGCCGATTTTTTCCATCACTGGCCAGTCGATCAGGTCATCGCCGACGTACGCCACGTTTTCCGGAGTAATCGCCAGCTTATCCAGCAGATCGTGAAACGCCAGCAGCTTGTCAGACTGGCCCTGATACAGATGGGTGATCCCCAGGGTGGCGCAGCGATCTTCTACCAGTTTAGCCTTTCGCCCGGTAATAATGGCAACGTCGATATCAGACGTCAGCGCACAGCGGATGCCGTAACCGTCGCGTACGTTAAAGGCTTTTAGCTCTTCACCATTGTTACCCATGTAAATCAGCCCATCCGACAGCACGCCGTCGACGTCAAGAATCAGCAGCCGAATGTTCTCTGCTTTGGCGATGACTTCAGCGCTAACGGGGCCATAACAGGTCGCAAGCGACGCACCTGCTTTACTCATTTCTTTTATCCTTGAATTGCTACACAACGCCTGCACGCAGGAGATCATGCATATGTAACACACCGAGTAACTGGTCGCCATCGGCAACCATTACTGAGGTGATATGGCGGGACTGCATTAAGTTCAGCGCATCGACCGCCAGAATCCCGGGACGCACGCGGATACCGCCCGGCGTCATCACGTCGGCGATACCTAACTGGCGCACGTCAACGCCCATATCAAAGACGCGACGTAAATCGCCGTCGGTGAAGATACCGTCGATCTTCATCGCATCGTCGCAAATCACGGTCATACCGAGATTTTTACGGGTGATTTCCAGCAACGCCTCGCGCAGGCTGGCGTCTTTGCGTACATGGGGGATTTCATCCCCGGTATGCATAATATCGTTAACGCGCAGTAAAAGTTTACGCCCCAGCGCGCCGCCCGGATGAGACAACGCGAAATCCTCGGCGGTAAACCCGCGCGCTTTTAACAATGCCACCGCCAGCGCATCGCCCATGACTAATGTGGCCGTGGTGCTGCTGGTCGGCGCCAGCCCCAACGGGCAGGCCTCTTTCGGTACTTTAACACACAGATGCACATCCGCGGCACGCGCCATGCTGCTTTCTGGCCGGCCAGTGATACAGATAAGCTGCACCTGGAGGCGTTTGAGTACGGGAATTAACGCGGCAATCTCGCTGGATTCGCCGGAGTTGGAGATGGCAATCACCACATCCTGCGAGGTTACCATGCCGAGATCGCCATGGGCGGCTTCACCTGGATGCACAAAAAAGGAGGACGTGCCGGTGCTGGCGAACGTCGCGGCCATTTTGCGTCCGATATGCCCCGATTTTCCCATGCCCATGACTACCACTTTGCCAGTGCAGTTGAACATTTTCTCACAGGCGAGGGTGAAGTCCTGATTGATGTACTGATCAAGCTCCGCCAGGCCTTCACGTTCAATCGCCAGGACCTCTTTACCGGCCTGCTGAAAGTCAAAACCCGGTTGTAACGCTAAGTGCGACATAATCTGTTTCCAGTTATCCAACAAGGAGCGGCGACAGCCAATACAACATCGCCAGCCATATGATAAAACCGCCGGTCAGCAGTACGCCCGCGCCGCGACCGGACTGGCGGGGGCGCCGCCAGCAGAGTAATGCAAAGATGACGCTTACCAGTAGCATCACGCTGTAATCGCGGCTAAACGCCAGCGGGTTGACCTCGCCGGGCGTCAGCAGCGCGGGCAGGCCAAGGACCAGAGCGAGATTAAAAATGTTCGCCCCAATAATATTGCCTACCGCGATATCGTTCTCACCTTTACGCACGCCGGCGATCGCGGTCGCCAACTCCGGCAGGCTGGTGCCGATAGCGATAACCGTCAGGCCGATGGTCAGTTCGCTCATCGCAAAGTAATTGGCAATAACGGTGGCGTTATCAACCACCATGCGGGTGGCCATCGGCATTATGATAAGCGCGATGCCCAGCCATAAAAACGCCACCGGCAGCCCGCCTTCGCGCGGTAGCTCCGCCAGTTGTTCGCGGGTGAGGCTGTCATTGCCCTGGCGTTCGGCCAGACGGGCGATTTTAACAATGAACAGCAGCCATAACACCGCTAACAACAGCAAAAATATGCCATCGCTACGGCTTAGCTGACCGTCGTAAAGTACGGAACCGGCCACTACGCTGACCAGCAACATTAACGGTAATTCGCGACGCAGAATATCGGAATGCACGGTAAAGGGGTGGATCAGTGCGGCAAGCCCCAGAATCAACAGGATATTGGTGATATTGGATCCGATCGCGGTGCCAACGGCGAGATCCAGCTGCCCGTGCAGGGAGGCGGCGAGCGAAACGATGATCTCTGGTAACGACGTGCCGATACTGACCACCGTCATGCCGATGATCAGCGGCGGGACCCCCAACGTTCGGCATAAAATAGACGCGGCGAACACCAGACGGTCGGCGCCGTAGACGACCAGAAGTAAACCAATAATTAACAGCGCCGTTGCTAAAAGCATCTAAAGTCCTTTCTTCAGGTATACTCGCCGGTCACCGGGATCCTCTGGAAACCGTAACGAAGTCTTAATTTTGACTTTATGCAGCTAAAAAGTAAAACAAATGCCAGCTTTAGCTAACCAGGGCAGGTAATATTCTGTAAATATGTTGGGTTCATGGCGCCATTCAACGCCATGCTTTGATCAACACGTAATACAAAGGATGAATGAATGGGTGAGTCTGCGGCGAATTTAGTCGATATGCGCGACGTCAGCTTTACGCGTGGCGACCGCTGCATTTTCGATAATATCTCCCTGACGGTGCCGCGTGGAAAGATCACCGCGATCATGGGACCATCGGGCATCGGTAAAACGACGCTCCTGCGCCTGATCGGCGGTCAAATTTCCCCAGACAAGGGCGAGATCCTGTTTGATGGCGAGAATATTCCCGCCATGTCGCGTTCGCGGCTCTACACGGTGCGTAAACGGATGAGTATGCTGTTTCAGTCGGGCGCGCTCTTTACCGACATGAACGTTTTCGATAACGTCGCCTATCCGCTGCGCGAACATACCACGCTGCCCGCGCCGTTACTGAAAAGTACAGTCATGATGAAGCTCGAAGCGGTCGGTCTGCGCGGGGCGGCCAGACTGATGCCGTCCGAACTCTCCGGCGGGATGGCCCGGCGCGCCGCGCTGGCGCGCGCTATCGCGCTGGAACCGGACCTTATCATGTTCGATGAACCGTTCGTGGGGCAGGACCCCATCACGATGGGCGTACTGGTTAAATTGATCTCTGAATTAAACAGCGCGCTGGGCGTCACCTGCGTGGTGGTTTCTCACGATGTGCCTGAAGTCCTGAGCATTGCCGATCACGCCTGGATCATGGCGGACAAGAAAATTGTCGCCCACGGTAGCGCGCAAGGACTGCAGGAGAACGCCGATCCGCGCGTCCGTCAATTCCTGGACGGTATTGCCGACGGGCCGGTCCCGTTCCGCTATCCGGCGGGCGATTATCATTCTGATCTACTCGGAACAGGGAGTTAAGCCACACATGCTGTTAAATGCACTGGCGACGCTGGGACACAAAGGTATCAAAACCGTCAGCTCGTTTGGGCGCGCCGGGTTAATGTTATTCAATGCGCTGGTCGGCAAACCGGAATTTCGTAAACATGCGCCGCTGTTGGTGCGCCAACTCTATAATGTCGGCGTCCTGTCGATGCTTATCATTCTGGTGTCGGGCGTGTTTATCGGCATGGTGCTGGGGCTACAGGGGTATCTGGTGCTCACCACCTACAGCGCGGAAACCAGCCTTGGCATGCTGGTGGCGCTGTCGCTGCTGCGTGAGCTTGGCCCGGTTGTCGCGGCGCTGCTGTTTGCCGGACGCGCGGGTTCAGCGTTAACCGCGGAAATCGGTCTGATGCGCGCCACCGAGCAGCTGTCCAGTATGGAAATGATGGCCGTTGATCCGCTACGCCGGGTGATTTCGCCGCGCTTCTGGGCTGGCGTGATTTCGCTGCCGCTGCTAACCATTCTGTTTGTCGCGGTCGGTATCTGGGGCGGCTCCCTGGTCGGCGTAAGCTGGAAAGGGATCGACCCGGGATTCTTCTGGTCGGCGATGCAAAACGCCGTCGACTGGCGTCTCGACCTGGTGAACTGTTTGATTAAAAGCGTGGTGTTCGCCATCACCGTAACATGGATTGCATTATTCAATGGATATGATGCGATCCCGACCTCGGCAGGGATCAGCCGGGCGACCACACGCACCGTTGTGCACTCGTCGCTGGCCGTTCTGGGCCTGGATTTTGTGCTGACCGCTTTGATGTTTGGGAATTGAGTTCATGCAAACGAAAAAAAATGAAATTTGGGTGGGGATTTTCTTATTAGCGGCGCTGCTGGCGGCGCTGTTTGTCTGCCTGAAAGCGGCAAACGTAACGTCGATGCGCACAGAGCCGACCTACACGATTTATGCGACCTTCGATAATATCGGCGGCCTGAAAGTGCGCTCGCCGGTGCGCATTGGCGGGGTGGTCGTGGGACGCGTCGCGGATATTTCGTTAGATCCGAAAACTTATTTACCGCGCGTCACGCTGGATATCGAAGAACGTTATAACCACATTCCTGACACCAGCTCATTGAGCATCCGGACCTCCGGTTTGCTGGGCGAACAATATCTGGCGCTGAACGTCGGTTTTGAGGACCCGGAGCTGGGAACGTCTATCCTCAAAGATGGCGGCACGATTCAGGACACTAAATCCGCGATGGTGCTGGAAGATATGATTGGTCAGTTCCTTTACAACAGTAAGGGGGATGACAATAAGAATTCTGGCGATGCGCCAGCGCCGGCCGAAGGCAATAATGACGCTAACGGGCCTGCGGGCACAACGAATTAATCTCAGGAGATTCGACATATGTTTAAACGATTGATGATGGTGGCTCTGCTGGTGATTGCACCACTGACCGCCGCCACTGCAGCCGATCAAACTAACCCGTACAAGCTGATGAACGAAGCGGCGCAGAAAACGTTCGACAGACTGAAAAATGAACAGCCGAAAATCCGTTCGAATCCGGACTACCTGCGCGACGTCGTCGATCAGGAACTGCTGCCGTATGTGCAGGTGAAATATGCGGGCGCGCTGGTGCTGGGCCGTTACTACAAAGAAGCGACCCCCGCGCAGCGCGAAGCCTATTTCGCCGCGTTCCGTGAATACCTGAAGCAGGCTTACGGACAGGCGCTGGCGATGTACCACGGTCAGACTTACCAGATTGCGCCTGAACAACCGCTGGGCGATGCGACGATCGTGCCGATCCGCGTCACCATTATCGATCCTAACGGTCGTCCGCCGGTGCGCCTCGACTTTCAGTGGCGTAAAAACACCCAGACGGGCAACTGGCAGGCCTATGACATGATCGCCGAAGGCGTCAGCATGATCACCACTAAACAAAACGAGTGGAGCGACCTGCTGCGAACCAAAGGGATTGACGGCCTGACCGCGCAACTGAAATCTATCGCACAGCAGAAAATCACGCTGGATGAGAAGAAGTAATGACGCAGTCACTCAGTTGGACGCGTAAAGGCGATACGCTGGCGCTGATGGGAGAGCTTGATCAGGACGTGGTAAATCCGCTATGGGATGCGCGCGTTGAGGCAATGCAAGGCGTCACCTGTATCGACCTGAGCCAGATTTCCCGCGTCGATACCGGTGGGCTGGCGCTGCTGCTCCATCTTATCGATCAGGCAAAAAAGCAGGGCACCCGTGTTTCGTTGCAGGGGGTGAACGATAAAGTTTACACCCTGGCGCAACTGTATAATCTGCCTGAGGACGTTCTTCCTCGCCTGTAATTTGCGCCGGGTAGCTTACTGGCTATCCGGCCTTTTCCTGTCGTTCTGATCAACGCGTTAGCGTCACCATCAGGCAACTTTACGTTGATCGCCCTTTTGCTTATTTATGACAGCGCAACTTTGCTCTAAGATGTTGGGCTGTTTTCACTATCTGATGAATATAGAGCCCATGGAAAATAATGAAATCCAGAGCGTGCTGATGAACGCACTCTCCCTCCAGGAAGTCCACGTCTCCGGCGATGGCAGTCACTTTCAGGTTATTGCCGTGGGTGAGATGTTTGACGGTATGAGCCGGGTGAAGAAACAGCAGACCATCTATGCCCCGCTGATGGAGTATATTGCGGACAACCGCATTCATGCTCTGTCCATCAAAGCGTATACCCCCGCAGAGTGGGCGCGCGATCGCAAACTTAACGGTTTTTGAGCTACGGGAGAAATACCGGTAGCGACGATGAATTTTAACTGAGAACAACATCATGGATAAATTTCGTGTACAGGGGCCAACGAAGCTCCAGGGCGAAGTCACCATTTCAGGTGCAAAAAACGCCGCACTGCCGATCCTCTTTGCGGCGCTGCTGGCGGAAGAACCGGTCGAGATCCAGAACGTCCCGAAACTGAAAGATGTGGATACGTCCATGAAGCTGCTGAGCCAGCTTGGCGCCAAAGTGACGCGTAACGGCTCTGTGCACATTGATGCGCGCGACGTCAACGTATTCTGCGCGCCGTATGATTTGGTGAAAACCATGCGCGCGTCGATCTGGGCGCTGGGTCCGCTGGTCGCCCGTTTTGGTCAGGGCCAGGTTTCACTGCCGGGCGGCTGTACTATCGGCGCACGTCCGGTTGACCTGCATATCACCGGTCTTGAGCAACTGGGTGCGACCATTAAGCTGGAAGAAGGTTATGTGAAGGCTTCTGTCGACGGACGACTGAAAGGCGCGCATATCGTGATGGATAAAGTCAGCGTTGGCGCGACGGTCACCATCATGTGCGCAGCGACCCTTGCGGAAGGCACCACCGTTATTGAAAACGCCGCGCGTGAGCCGGAAATTGTCGATACGGCGAATTTCCTGGTGACGCTGGGGGCGAAGATCTCCGGTCAGGGGACCGATCGGATTACGATCGAAGGCGTTGAACGTCTGGGCGGCGGCGTGTACCGCGTACTGCCGGACCGTATCGAAACCGGAACCTTCCTGGTCGCGGCGGCTATCTCCCGCGGTAAGATCATCTGCCGTAACGCGCAGCCGGATACGCTGGACGCCGTATTGGCGAAGCTGCGCGACGCCGGTGCGGATATCGAAGTGGGCGAAGACTGGATCAGCCTCGACATGCATGGCAAACGCCCGAAAGCGGTAAACGTGCGTACGGCGCCGCATCCGGCGTTCCCGACCGATATGCAGGCGCAGTTTACGCTGCTGAACCTGGTGGCGGAAGGCACGGGCTTCATTACTGAAACCGTGTTTGAAAACCGTTTTATGCATGTGCCGGAGCTGAGTCGTATGGGCGCGCATGCGGAAATCGAAAGCAATACCGTGATTTGCCACGGCGTCGATAAACTTTCCGGCGCCCAAGTGATGGCAACCGACCTGCGTGCTTCTGCAAGCCTCGTGCTGGCAGGATGTATTGCAGAAGGAACCACAGTGGTCGATCGTATTTATCATATCGATCGCGGTTACGAGCGCATTGAAGATAAACTGCGTGCGCTGGGCGCGAACATCGAGCGCGTAAAAGGCGAGTAATTCGGACGCATTCGTCACGAATAAACAGGTAGCCCCATCGCGAAAGGGGCTACCGTTCTGCCGTGTCACTCGGTGCCTGGCTTCTCCCGACGCGACGCTCTCATCAGGCGCGTTCTGTCGATGAATTCGTGCGTTTTGGCGTCGTGATAGCGCGACGGCCAGATCACCCACGGTTCCGTTCCCAGCGCTTTGGCAATAATCAGTTCGCCTTTCGGCCACGGTCGGGTTAAGGCATTGGCCAGCGTCGAAGAACTTAATCCGTTTCTGCGCGATTCAGCCGCCATTGATGTCCCTCTTTTGCGTAATCCCGCGATGATATCAGCGGGATGCCAGTCGATCAGTTTGCTCTCCATTTTTCCCTCGCTCCTTAACTTGTTCATGGGAATTTTGAACAATAAACCTGAGAAACACACTATACGCCGCAAGAACAAATGTTCTAAAAAGTTCATGTAAAGAGAGCGAATATTCAGAATATGCCAGGAGTTATTACAGCTATTGCAAGGGGTTTATGGATGAGCAAAATAATTAAAGAAATTTACTGGAATTTATATGAATCCATCCCGCGCGATACGGGATGGAGAGGATGTGTTTAACGGTCGCGCTGGACGGCGATATGCGCGAGGCCAATCAGCGCGTCGCGCCACGGCGTGTCCGGTAGGATCTGCAGGGCGGCGATGGCCTTATCCGCTTCTTCTTCCGCGCGCTGGCGTGTCCATTCCAGCGAGCCGCAGGCGTTCATCGCATCCAGAACCGGTTCCAGAAGATGTCGGCCGTTTCCTTGTTCAATGGCGGTGCGAATCATTTGCGCTTGTTCAGGCGTACCGTGACGCATCGCATGCAGCAGGGGAAGGGTTGGCTTGCCTTCGTTCAGATCATCACCCACGTTTTTACCAAGTTGCTCGCCGTCGGCGCTGTAATCCAGCAAATCGTCAATCAACTGGAAAGCGGTGCCGAGGTAACGGCCATAGTCCTGTAACCCTTTTTCCTGCGCGCCAGTACAGCCTGCAAGGATACCGGAACATTGCGCCGCCGCTTCAAACAGGCGCGCGGTCTTGCTGTAGATGACGCGCATGTAGTTTTCTTCGGTGATGTCCGGGTCGTTAACGTTCATCAACTGCAGCACTTCGCCTTCTGCGATGACGTTAACGGCTTCGGACATCACTTCCAGTACCTTCAGCGAGCCAAGGCTGGTCATCATCTGAAACGCGCGGGTATAGATAAAGTCGCCGACCAGAACGCTGGCGGCGTTACCAAACGCGGCGTTGGCGGTGGCTTTGCCACGACGCATGTCGGATTCGTCCACCACATCGTCGTGAAGCAGGGTGGCGGTGTGGATAAACTCGATCAGCGCCGCGATAGTGACATGGGCATTTCCCTGATAACCCACGGCGCGCGCCGCGAGTACCGCAATCATCGGACGGATACGTTTTCCGCCGCCGCTCACAATGTAATAGCCCAATTGGTTGATCAACTGGACGTCGGAATTAAGCTGTTCAAGGATTGTCGCATTGACACCCGCCATATCTTGCGCGGTTAACTCGTTGATTTTTTCTAAATTCATCGCAAAAGCCGGGCTTTTCGCCCTGTTTACCTGACAGTACATCAAGGTAACTTAGGGTTTAGGGTTAGAAATAAATGCTGATTGTACTGAAAAAACGCCGCAGATAAACGTTACCATACACGTTGTGTTTTTTTTCTTCATGTATTGACTGTAGCACTTGTCAAAGGCTCACGTTTTGCGTAATATTCGCGCCCTATTGTGAATATTTATAGCGCACTCTGAATCATTCAAAAGGTGTGCGCGGAAGCGGAGTTTTTTATGTACGCGGTTTTCCAAAGTGGTGGTAAACAACACCGAGTAAGCGAAGGTCAGACCGTTCGCCTGGAAAAGCTGGACATCGCAACTGGCGAAACTGTTGAGTTCGCTGAAGTTCTGATGATCGCAAACGGTGAAGAAGTCAAAATCGGCGTTCCTTTCGTTGATGGCGGCGTAATCAAAGCTGAAGTTGTTGCTCACGGTCGTGGCGAGAAAGTTAAAATCGTTAAGTTTCGTCGTCGTAAACACTATCGTAAGCAGCAGGGCCATCGTCAGTGGTTCACTGATGTGAAAATTACTGGCATCAGCGCCTAAGACCTGAGGAGAGATTTAAATGGCACATAAAAAGGCTGGCGGCTCCACTCGTAACGGTCGCGATTCAGAAGCTAAACGCCTGGGCGTTAAGCGTTTCGGTGGCGAAACCGTTCTGGCGGGTAGCATCATCGTTCGTCAACGTGGTACCAAATTCCACGCTGGTGCTAACGTAGGTTGCGGTCGTGACCACACTCTGTTTGCTAAAGCAGACGGTAAAGTGAAATTTGAAGTTAAAGGCCCGAACAACCGTAAATACATCAGCATCGTTGCTGAGTAAGTTTTTCGTGGTCCGGTAACGGATTAAAGCCCCGCACCTGTTGCGGGGCTTTTTACATTCGACGACCGGTAAATATGCTCGTGAAACCGTTCCTTTTCGGCTCACGAGCCCTTGCAGGGAAACGGGCATGAAGCAGCAGGCTGGCATTGGCATTCTTTTGGCGCTCACCACCGCGATGTGTTGGGGGGCTTTGCCAATTGCGATGAAGCAAGTGCTGGAGGTGATGGAACCTCCTACCGTCGTGTTTTACCGTTTTTTAATGGCCAGCGTTGGTCTGGGGGCGATCCTGGCGGTGAAGCGCAAGCTGCCGCCGCTGCGAATTTTCCGTAAGCCGCGCTGGTTGGTGCTGTTGGCGATTGCCACCGGCGGGCTTTTTGGTAATTTCATTCTGTTCAGCTCTTCCCTGCAATATCTTAGCCCGACAGCCTCGCAGGTTATTGGGCAACTGTCGCCGGTTGGTATGATGGTTGCCAGCGTATTTATTCTCAAAGAGAAAATGCGCGGTACGCAGATCATCGGCGCAATGATGCTGCTGAGTGGGCTGGTGATGTTCTTCAACACCAGCCTGGTCGAAATCTTTACCAAACTGACCGATTACACCTGGGGCGTCATTTTTGGCGTTGGCGCGGCGATGGTCTGGGTGAGTTATGGCGTCGCGCAAAAGGTATTATTGCGGCGTCTGGCGTCACCGCAGATCCTGTTTTTACTGTACACTTTATGTACGATAGCGCTATTGCCGCTGGCGAAGCCAGGGGTGATCGCGCAGCTCAGCGACTGGCAGCTTGCCTGTTTGATTTTCTGCGGGCTGAATACGCTGGTAGGATATGGCGCCCTGGCGGAAGCGATGGCGCGCTGGCAAGCGGCGCAGGTGAGCGCGTTAATCACGCTTACCCCGCTGTTTACCTTGTTATTTTCAGATCTTTTATCTGTGGCCTGGCCCGATTTCTTCGCCAGACCGATGTTAAACCTTTTAGGTTATCTCGGTGCGTTTGTCGTGGTTGCGGGCGCGATGTACTCCGCCATTGGTCATCGAATTTGGGGCGGATTACGCAAGCATGAACCGGTGGTATCGCAACCCCGCTCAGGCGAATGATTTACGGAGAGTAAAATGAAGTTTGTTGATGAAGCGACGATTCTGGTCGTTGCAGGCGATGGTGGTAACGGTTGTGTCAGCTTCCGTCGCGAAAAATACATCCCGAAAGGCGGCCCGGACGGCGGCGATGGCGGTGACGGCGGTGACGTCTGGCTGGAAGCGGACGAAAACCTTAACACCCTGATCGACTACCGTTTTGAGAAATCCTTCCGCGCGGAGCGTGGTCAGAATGGCGCCAGCCGTGACTGTACCGGTAAACGCGGTAAAGATGTCACCATTAAAGTGCCGGTCGGCACACGCGTGATCGATCAGGGCACTGGCGAAACCATGGGCGATATGACCAAACACGGTCAGCGTCTGATGGTGGCGAAAGGCGGCTGGCACGGTCTGGGGAATACCCGTTTTAAATCTTCCGTAAACCGTACCCCGCGTCAAAAGACCATGGGGACGCCGGGTGATAAGCGCGATCTGTTACTGGAGCTGATGCTGCTGGCTGACGTCGGTATGCTCGGTATGCCAAACGCCGGTAAATCGACCTTTATCCGCGCAGTATCGGCGGCGAAACCAAAAGTGGCGGATTATCCGTTTACCACGCTGGTGCCGAGCCTTGGCGTGGTGCGTATGGATAATGAGAAGAGCTTTGTGGTCGCGGACATCCCGGGGCTGATTGAAGGCGCTTCTGAAGGCGCAGGGTTGGGGATTCGCTTCCTGAAGCATCTTGAGCGCTGCCGTGTTCTGCTGCATCTCATCAACATCGATCCGATCGACGGTTCCGATCCGGTGGAAAACGCCCGTATCATCATCGGCGAACTGGAGAAGTACAGCCAGGATCTGGCGTCCAAGCCGCGCTGGTTAGTGTTCAACAAGATCGATCTGCTGGATAAAGCCGAAGCGGAAGAGAAAGCGAAAGCGATCGCCGACGCGTTGGGCTGGGAAGGTAAATATTATCTCATCTCTGCCGCCAGCCAACTGGGCGTGAAAGATCTCTGTTGGGATGTGATGACCTTTATCATCGAGAATCCAATCGTTCAGGCTGAAGAAGCGAAGCAGCCGGAAAAAGTCGAATTCATGTGGGATGACTACCACCGCCAGCAGCTCGCGGAAGTCGAAGACGAAGCGGAAGATGACTGGGATGACGACTGGGACGAAGACGACGAAGAAGGCGTTGAGTTCATTTATAAGCGTTAACCTGTGTAATGCGAAGCGCCGGATGGCGCTTCGCTTCTCCGGCATTACCGCCCGCCTAGTTGTTCTGATAAATATCCTTGTACAACCGGCTTTCGAAACGCACCAGCGGAATTCGGCGGTTACGCTGCTCGGCTGGCGCAACCGCATAGCCTGACAGATACTGTACGAATGCCATACGCTGCCCGCTTGCGGTAGTGATGAACCCTGCCAGGTTATAAACGCCCTGAAGCGAACCGGTTTTCGCCGACACCTTACCATCCACTCCCGCCTGATGCAGGCCCGCCCGGTATTGCAGAGAGCCGTCATAGCCCGCCAGCGGAAGCATAGAGATGAAGTTCAGCTCGTTGTCGTGCTGTGCGATATATTGCAGCACCTGCATCATGGTCGCAGGGGCTATCAGGTTGTGGCGAGAAAGACCGGAACCATCGGCGATAATGGTATTGCCAATATCTACGCCCGCCTGCTGACGAAGGATCTGGCGTACTGCATCGGATCCGGCGCGCCAGGTGCCCGGCACGTTGAAACGGGCATGGCCAATCATGCGAAAGACGGTATCGGCAATCATGTTGTCCGACTTTTTCAGCATAATCTTAAGCAGATCGTGCAACGGGGCGGACTGTTTGCTGGCAACAATGGTTCCCGGTTCATTGACCTGCGTCTGGCGTAATAACGTTCCGCCATAACTGATACCGGCTTGTTTTAACTCGGCTTTTAAAATTGCCCCGGCATAGCTGGCGCCATCCTGGATGGCGAAGGCTAATGGCAGCGGTTCGGCACGCTGCGGCAGGCAGCCGGTTAATGTGAAGCGGTTTAAATCTCCAGGCACCACGTCCAGTTCACAGTATTGCGCCTCAGTGGAGCCGCGAGCGAGCGTACGCACCTGGCTAAAGAAGGTGACAGGATAGTAAGACGCCACGCGAATATACGCCAAATCGTTGGGTTTCTGGGCGCTATAAAGCGAAATGGAGAAGCAGTTTCGGTCCACAATCGCAGCCGCAGGCGGGGCGCTAAAGCATTGAGTCATGTCATTCCACGGCCATCCCGGCGCTTTGTCATGACTGGCAAAAATCGAGGTATCAATGAGGATATTTCCGGTAATCTGCGTGACACCTGATTTTTTCAGGTTCGCGACCATATTCCGAATATCCTGACGTTTTAACGTCGGATCGGCACCGAATCGCGCCACTAAGTCTCCCTTCAAAACGCCGCCATCGACCTGGCCTTTGGTCTCCAGCGTTGTCGTAAAACGGAAGTCTGGGCCAAGCTGTATCAGCGCCGCCAGCGCGGTGATGACTTTCTGCGTGCTGGCAGGTAGGGCCATTTGTTGACTATGATAATCAATCGCGGGGGCCGGCGCGCCAACCTTCTGCACCATGAGGGCAAGATTGGCTCCGGCAGGAAGCTGGTTGATGTACTCATCAACGTTCGCGGCCTGGACGCTGAACGCTATACTGGTGGTCAATCCGATGATAAATCTGGAAAATCGCATAATCTCGCGCTAACAACCTGGAAACAAGCCGTCATACTACGGCGCAATGCCCTGGAAAGTAAACGATGACCCATAGGGAACTCCAGGGTAAAATGAGTATCAAATTGAGAATTGTAGCTGACCTGGGTTTTTGCCCGGGTCGGTATTTTTTTGCTTCTGGCTCGGGTATGACGCCATACCGGGGCAGGCTTAACAGCCGGGGTGGACCATTGCCCCCCTACAGGAATGTTTAAGAGGTATAACAAATGCAAGCTATTCCGATGACCTTACGCGGCGCAGAAAAACTGCGCGAAGAGCTGGATTTTCTGAAATCTGTACGCCGCCCTGAAATTATCGCCGCTATCGCTGAAGCGCGTGAACATGGCGATCTCAAAGAGAATGCGGAATATCACGCCGCGCGTGAGCAGCAAGGGTTTTGCGAAGGCCGCATCAAAGATATCGAAGCGAAACTGTCGAATGCGCAGGTGATCGACGTTACAAAAATGCCTAACAACGGTCGCGTGGTTTTCGGTGCGACGGTCACCGTGCTGAATCTTGATAACGATGAAGAGCAGACCTGGCGCATCGTGGGCGATGATGAGGCCGACTTTAAACAAAACCTGATTTCGGTGAATTCGCCGATTGCCCGCGGTCTGATTGGCAAAGAGCAGGATGACGTTGTGGTCATCAAAACGCCGGGCGGCGAAGTTGAGTATGAGATCACCAGGGTCGAATACCTGTAAGAATTTCCCAATACTCAAGATGTTGATGTATTGTAAAGAAAGGAAAAAGGCCGCATAGCGGCCTTTTATCAACGAACAGAGCGTGGCATTTTGCTCTCCTGCCAGCGGAAAATCCCTCGTTTTACACAGAATTTGTGTTCAACGTCAGGATATTCTTAGCGCGGCAGCGAGATTTTACGTTCTTTACTTGGGCGATAAAGCACCAGCATTTTACCGATGACCTGTACGTTACAGGCGCCGGTTTCGCGCACGATAGCGTCCACGATCAAGGTTTTGGTTTCGCGATCTTCTGATGCGATTTTCACCTTGATAAGTTCATGGTGCTCTAACGCTTGTTCAATCTCGGCCAGTACCCCTTCGGTCAAACCATTATTGCCAAGCATAACGACCGGCTTGAGCGGATGTGCCAGACCTTTCAGGTGCTGTTTTTGTTTAGTACTCAGATTCATCGTATATTTTTGCTTACGTTGGGATTGAAAACGGGTCATTCTACCGCCATCTCCCATATATCACCAAATAGTGCGTTGAAATTTACGCCGTATGGCAACGATGTTCTGCCCGGATGGGAAAGTTAAATGACAGGTAAAAAGCGTTCTGCCAGCTCGAGTCGCTGGCTTCAGGAACACTTTAGCGATAAATATGTTCAAGAGGCACAGAAAAAGGGGTTACGTTCCCGTGCCTGGTTTAAACTTGATGAAATACAGCAAAGTGACAAACTCTTTAAGCCGGGAATGACGGTTGTCGATCTCGGTGCCGCGCCAGGAGGCTGGTCACAGTATGTGGTCTCGCAAATTGGCGGCAAAGGCCGCATCATCGCTTGCGATCTTTTACCTATGGATCCTATTGTTGGTGTGGACTTTCTTCAGGGCGACTTTCGTGATGAACTAGTGATGAAAGCGCTGCTGGAACGCGTGGGTGACAGTAAAGTACAAGTTGTCATGTCAGATATGGCACCAAACATGAGCGGAACACCGGCGGTGGACATCCCCCGCGCCATGTACCTGGTGGAACTGGCGTTAGAAATGTGTCGTGATGTGCTAGCGCCGGGTGGAAGTTTTGTAGTGAAGGTGTTCCAGGGCGAAGGTTTCGATGAGTATCTAAGGGAAATTCGCTCCCTGTTTACGAAGGTGAAAGTTCGTAAGCCGGACTCTTCTCGCGCACGTTCGCGTGAAGTGTATATTGTAGCGACCGGGCGTAAACCATAACTGGTCGATTTCAGACGAAAGTTTGAAAGACGCTGGATATAGAGTATCCTGACGCTGTTTTTAACACAGTTGTAATAAGAGGTTAATCCCTTGAGTGACATGGCGAAAAACCTAATACTCTGGCTGGTCATTGCCGTTGTGCTGATGTCAGTATTCCAGAGCTTTGGGCCCAGCGAGTCTAATGGCCGTAAGGTGGATTACTCTACCTTCCTGCAAGAGGTCAACAACGACCAGGTTCGTGAAGCACGTATTAACGGACGTGAGATCAACGTTACCAAGAAAGATAGTAACCGTTACACGACCTACATTCCGGTTAACGATCCGAAGCTGCTTGATAACCTGCTGACGAAAAACGTCAAGGTTGTGGGTGAACCACCGGAAGAGCCGAGCCTGCTGGCTTCCATCTTTATTTCCTGGTTCCCGATGCTGCTGTTGATCGGTGTCTGGATCTTCTTCATGCGTCAGATGCAGGGCGGCGGTGGCAAAGGCGCCATGTCGTTTGGTAAGAGCAAAGCGCGCATGCTGACGGAAGATCAGATCAAAACCACCTTTGCCGACGTAGCAGGTTGTGATGAAGCGAAAGAAGAAGTCGGTGAACTGGTTGAATACCTGCGCGAGCCGAGCCGTTTCCAGAAACTGGGCGGTAAAATCCCGAAAGGCGTTCTGATGGTGGGGCCGCCGGGTACCGGTAAAACCCTGCTGGCGAAAGCCATCGCCGGTGAAGCGAAGGTACCGTTCTTTACCATTTCCGGTTCTGACTTCGTGGAAATGTTTGTTGGTGTCGGTGCGTCTCGCGTACGTGACATGTTCGAACAGGCCAAGAAGGCGGCGCCGTGCATTATCTTCATCGATGAAATCGACGCCGTAGGCCGCCAGCGTGGCGCAGGTCTGGGTGGCGGTCACGATGAACGTGAACAGACGCTGAACCAGATGCTGGTTGAGATGGACGGCTTCGAAGGTAACGAAGGTATTATCGTTATCGCGGCGACAAACCGTCCGGACGTTCTTGACCCGGCGCTGCTGCGTCCAGGCCGTTTTGACCGTCAGGTCGTGGTGGGGCTGCCGGATGTGCGCGGTCGTGAACAGATCCTGAAAGTCCATATGCGTCGCGTGCCGTTGGCGCCGGATATCGATGCGGCCATCATTGCCCGCGGTACGCCTGGCTTCTCCGGTGCGGACCTGGCGAACCTGGTGAACGAAGCGGCCCTGTTTGCTGCGCGTGGCAACAAGCGCGTGGTCTCCATGGTTGAATTCGAAAAAGCGAAAGACAAAATCATGATGGGTGCGGAACGTCGCTCCATGGTGATGACGGAAGCGCAGAAAGAATCGACCGCTTACCACGAAGCTGGCCATGCGATCATCGGTCGTCTGGTGCCGGAACACGATCCGGTGCATAAAGTGACGATTATTCCGCGCGGTCGTGCGCTGGGTGTGACCTTCTTCCTGCCTGAGGGCGACGCGATTAGCGCCAGCCGCCAGAAACTGGAAAGCCAGATTTCGACGCTTTACGGTGGTCGTCTGGCAGAAGAGATCATCTACGGTGTTGAACACGTTTCTACCGGCGCGTCAAACGACATCAAAGTGGCGACCAACCTGGCGCGTAACATGGTGACCCAATGGGGCTTCTCGGAAAAACTCGGTCCGTTGCTGTATGCGGAAGAAGAGGGTGAAGTGTTCCTTGGTCGAAGCGTCGCGAAAGCCAAACACATGTCCGATGAAACCGCGCGTATCATCGACCAGGAAGTGAAAGCGCTGATTGAACGTAACTACAATCGTGCGCGTCAGCTTCTGAACGATAACATGGACATCCTGCACGCAATGAAAGATGCGCTCATGAAATACGAGACCATCGATGCGCCGCAGATTGATGACCTGATGGCACGCCGTGACGTTCGCCCGCCAGCTGGCTGGGAAGAACCCGGCTCTAACAATTCTGACAACAATGGCACCCCGCGTGCGCCGCGTCCGGTTGATGAACCCCGTACGCCGAACCCGGGCAATACCATGTCAGAGCAGTTAGGCGACAAATAAGTCATACCATTGTTGATGACTGCGCGTTAATGAAAACCCTGGGGCTTGCTCCGGGGTTTTTTATGATTTCATACCAGGGATAACATTATGCAACTCTTCGCCCAGGGCACTTCACTTGATCTTAGCCATCCGCATGTGATGGGCATTCTCAATGTCACTCCAGACTCCTTCTCTGACGGTGGAACGCATAACACGCTGATCGAGGCTGTGAAGCATGCGAATCTGATGATTAACGCCGGTGCCACCATCATTGATGTTGGTGGCGAATCAACGCGTCCTGGCGCGGCTGATGTCAGTGTGGAAGAGGAATTGCAGCGGGTGATTCCGGTTGTTGAGGCGATTGCGCAGCGTTTTGAAGTCTGGATTTCCGTGGATACATCAAAGCCGGAGGTGATCCGCGAATCAGCCAGAGTGGGCGCTCACATCATTAACGACATCCGCTCGCTTTCTGAACCCGGCGCGCTGGAAGCCGCAGCGGAAACCGGTTTGCCCGTTTGCTTAATGCACATGCAGGGGCAACCGAAAACCATGCAGCAGGCGCCGAAATATGACGACGTGTTCGCTGAAGTTAATCGCTACTTTATTGAGCAGATAGCACGTTGTGAAAGGGCGGGTATCGCAAAAGAGAAATTGTTACTCGACCCGGGATTCGGTTTCGGTAAAAATCTCTCCCACAACTATACATTACTGGCGCGTTTATCTGAGTTTCATCATTTTAATCTGCCGCTGTTGGTGGGAATGTCGCGCAAATCGATGGTGGGCCAGTTGCTCAACGTCGGGCCTTCAGAGCGACTGAGCGGCAGCCTGGCCTGCGCGGTAATTGCGGCCATGCAGGGAGCGCAGATCATTCGTGTCCATGACGTCAAAGAAACCGTAGAAGCGATGCGTGTGGTCGAAGCCACATTGTCCGCAAAGGAAAACAAACGCTATGAGTAACCGTAAATATTTTGGTACCGATGGAATCCGTGGTCGCGTTGGCGACGCCCCGATCACCCCTGATTTCGTGCTTAAACTGGGATGGGCGGCCGGTAAAGTGCTCGCGCGCCACGGCTCCCGTAAAATCATCATCGGTAAAGATACGCGTATTTCCGGTTACATGCTGGAGTCGGCCCTGGAAGCGGGACTGGCGGCGGCGGGCTTATCCGCCTCATTTACCGGCCCGATGCCGACGCCCGCCGTGGCATACCTGACGCGCACTTTCCGCGCAGAGGCTGGCATTGTGATATCAGCGTCGCACAATCCGTTCTATGACAACGGTATTAAGTTCTTCTCTATTGATGGCACCAAACTGCCGGATGCGGTGGAAGAAGCCATTGAAGCAGAAATGGAAAAAGAGATCACCTGCGTGGACTCCGCTGAACTGGGTAAAGCCAGCCGTATTGTGGACGCCGCAGGACGCTATATTGAGTTCTGCAAAGGCACATTTCCGAATGAACTGAGCCTGAATGAGTTAAAAATTGTTGTCGATTGCGCGAACGGCGCGACCTACCACATTGCGCCCAACGTGTTGCGCGAGCTGGGCGCGAAGGTCATTGCGATTGGCTGTGAACCGAACGGCGTCAATATTAACGAAGAAGTGGGCGCGACGGATGTGCGTGCTCTGCAGGCGCGCGTTGTCGCGGAAAAAGCCGACCTGGGGATTGCCCTGGACGGTGACGGTGACCGCGTGATCATGGTTGACCATGAAGGCAATAAAGTCGATGGCGATCAGATTATGTATATCATCGCCCGTGAAGCGTTGCGTCAGGGACAATTACGCGGCGGCGCCGTCGGTACGCTGATGAGCAACATGGGGCTGGAGCTGGCGCTCAAACAGCTGGGCATTCCGTTCACCCGTGCCAAAGTAGGCGACCGCTACGTGCTGGAAAAAATGCAGGAAAAAGGCTGGCGTATCGGTGCGGAAAACTCCGGGCACGTCATTCTGTTGGATAAGACCACCACGGGCGACGGCATTGTGGCGGGACTGCAGGTATTAGCGGCAATGGTGCGTAACCATATGAGTCTTCACGATCTCTGCAGCGGCATGAAAATGTTTCCGCAGATCCTCGTTAACGTGCGCTATACCGCCGGCAGCGGCGATCCGTTGGAAAACGAAACCGTGAAGGCGATCACGGCGGATGTGGAAGCGGCGTTGGGCAACCGCGGTCGCGTGCTGTTACGTAAGTCAGGCACCGAGCCGTTAATCCGCGTGATGGTGGAAGGCGAGGACGAAGCCCAGGTCACTGAATTCGCTCACCGTATCGCAGAGGCTGTAAAGGCGGTGTAAAGGTCCTTTTTACTGCATAAAAAGGCGGCAAATGCCGCCTGTTGCAGGTAGAAATGGCATGCTTTTGCTGTTTTTTTCCGCAGTTGATACAATGGCCTAAAATTGCCCTTGCGAAGGACATTCGCTTTGGTTAGTATTCACACCCGCTTCAGTGGGAAACAGTAGCTTATCCCGCTTTATTGGTTTGAAGCATTGGTATGCGGCAACTCCGCAAGGAACAGGTTGATTATGTACGAAGCTCTTTTGGTAGTTTTCCTTATTGTGGCAATTGGCCTTGTCGGTCTGATCATGCTGCAGCAAGGTAAAGGCGCTGATATGGGAGCCTCCTTCGGAGCAGGCGCTTCCGCTACGCTGTTTGGTTCAAGTGGTTCTGGTAACTTCATGACCCGAATGACGGCTGTGCTGGTGACGTTGTTCTTCATCATCAGTCTGGTGCTGGGCAATATCAACAGCAATAAAACCAATAAAGGAAGTGAGTGGGAAAATCTGAGCGCGCCGGCGAAAACCGAGCAAACTCAGCCTGCGGCTCCGGCTAAGCCGACCAGCGATATCCCACAATAAGATTTTCGTGCCGAGGTGGTGGAATTGGTAGACACGCTACCTTGAGGTGGTAGTGCCCAATAGGGCTTACGGGTTCAAGTCCCGTCCTCGGTACCAATATTCCAAAAGAAAGATGCTGAAAAGCGTCTTTTTTTTCGTCTTTTATTTATGACCCTTGCCGTCTGTGGTCATTTGCCTGCCGAATAGTGGTTGCGCCGATATTCAACATTATTCACGAAGCCTGATGGCGCCACGCTTATCCGGTATACAGGGTGACGCCACGTATAAAAAAGGCCGCATACGCGGCCTGGTGAAAAGCATCTATTCCGATCACTTCGCTTTATTTTCCAGATTCTCTACCTGCGGCAGACCGGTCGCGGAAGAGGCGGTGAGCAAGCCAGACTGCGCATAGCCAAACAGCTTCTCCCGGGTGTCGGTGATATCCAGATTACGCATAGTTAACTGACCGATACGATCGTCCGGTGAGAATACAGAGTCACCTTTTTCCATCGTCAGGCGTTCCGGTTTGTAGGTCAGATTCTCTGAAACGGTATTGAGGATGGAATAATCATTACCGCGGCGCAGTTCCAGCGTGACTTCACCGGTGATCTGGCTGGCGACCCAGCGTTGCAGACCGTCACGCAGCATCAGCGCCTGTGAGTCAAACCAGCGGCCCTGATACAGCAGGCGGCCCAGCTGACGTCCGTGCGCATGATATTGCTCAATAGTGTCTTCATTATGAATGCCAGTCAGCAAACGTTCGTAGGCGATATGCAGCAGCGCCATCCCCGGGGCTTCATAAATACCGCGACTTTTCGCTTCAATGATACGGTTTTCAATTTGATCGCTCATGCCCAGACCATGACGGCCGCCGATACGGTTCGCTTCCAGCATCATCTCCACATCGTCGCTAAACGTTTTGCCGTTCAGCGCCACCGGATGCCCCTGTTCGAAACGTACGGTGACTTCTTCCGCCGGGATTTTCACGTTTTCGTCCCAGAACTTCACGCCCATGATCGGATTAACGATCTTCACGCTGGAGTTCAGAAACTCGAGGTCTTTGGCTTCGTGCGTCGCGCCGAGCATATTGGAGTCCGTGGAATACGCCTTTTCGACAGACATTTTGTAGTCGAAGCCGCAGGCGATCATAAATTCAGACATCTCGTGACGACCACCCAGCTCATCAATAAAGTCGGTGTCCAGCCACGGTTTGTAAATCTGTAGCTCAGCGTTGGTCAGCAGACCGTAGCGGTAGAAACGCTCAATATCGTTTCCTTTATAGGTGCTGCCGTCACCCCAGATATTCACACCGTCTTCTTTCATCGCGGCAACCAGCATGGTGCCGGTTACTGCGCGGCCCAGTGGCGTGGTATTAAAATAGGTCAGGCCGCCAGTGGTGTTATGAAATGCGCCACACTGAATCGCCGCGATACCTTCGGCAACCAGCTGTTTACGGCAGTCAATCAGGCGAGCGTTCTCTGCACCGTATTCCATTGCGCGACGAGGAATCGCATCGTAATCGTCCTCATCTGGCTGACCCAGATTCGCAGTATATGCATATGGGACAGCCCCTTTTTGTCGCATCCACAGCAGTGCTGCGCTGGTGTCCAGTCCGCCGGAAAAAGCGATACCAATACGTTGACCTGCCGGAAGATGCTTGAGAATCGTCGTCATAAAATAAAACCCTGCTTGATAGACTGATGGTGAGATCGGCTTTCTGCTCTTATTGCATTTTTATGCAAAATAAATGAGTTTTCATTTAAACATCTTTTTTGCAAGACAGGAAGTGTTTCATGCGTTTTTCCACCATTCGCGCCGATGGCGTGTCGCGAGAGGATGCTGTTAACAAGGTTGACACAATGGGGGAGTAATCAATATAATAGCCGCAGATTTTACGTCCCGTCCTCGGTACCAAATCCCAGCAGTATTTGCATCTTTTACCCAAAACGAGTAAAATTTGCCACGTTTCAGGCGCGGGGTGGAGCAGCCTGGTAGCTCGTCGGGCTCATAACCCGAAGGTCGTCGGTTCAAATCCGGCCCCCGCAACCACTTTCCCTTAGAGTTCTTTTTCAAATATACTGTGAAGACTTAGGCCTTCGTAGCTGGATTTGAAAAAAATTCTTTCGGAAGGTTCTCCAGACCGCAGTTGCGGTTATAGGGTTCAGTTATCTAAAGCCCCGATTTATCGGGGTTTTTTGTTATCTGACTACAGAATAACTGGGCTTTAGGCCCTTTTTTTATGTCTTGGGGGTGGGCTTGTCCACATTAGAGCAAAAATTAACAGAGATGATTACAGCGCCAGTTGAAGCCTTAGGTTACGAGCTGGTCGGCATCGAATTTATTCGCGGTCGCACATCCACACTGCGCATCTATATTGATAGTGAAGATGGCATCAATGTTGATGATTGTGCTGATGTGAGCCATCAGGTGAGCGCTGTACTGGACGTAGAAGATCCGATCACGGTGGCGTATAACCTGGAAGTCTCCTCACCGGGGCTCGACCGTCCGATGTTCACTGCTGAACACTACGCGCGTTTCCTGGGTGAAGACGTTTCGCTGGTACTCCGCATGGCGGTACAGAACCGCCGTAAATGGCAGGGCGTGATTAAAGCGGTGGATGGTGAAATGATTACCGTCACAGTCGAAGGAAAAGATGAAGTGTTCGCGCTGAGTAATATCCAGAAGGCGAACCTGGTTCCCCACTTTTAACAGTCTGGATTGAGGTGAAAAGCCCGCGATGAACAAAGAAATTTTGGCTGTTGTTGAAGCCGTATCCAACGAAAAGGCGCTGCCACGCGAGAAGATTTTTGAAGCGCTGGAAAGTGCGCTGGCTACAGCAACTAAGAAAAAATATGAACAAGAGATCGACGTTCGCGTAGAAATCGATCGTAAAAGCGGTGATTTCGATACCTTCCGTCGCTGGCTGATTGTCGAAGAAGTAACCCAGCCGACGAAAGAGATTACGCTCGAAGCGGCGCGTTTTGAAGACGAAAGCCTGAACCTGGGCGACTACGTTGAAGATCAGATCGAATCTGTCACCTTTGACCGTATCACCACCCAGACGGCAAAACAGGTTATCGTACAGAAAGTACGTGAAGCCGAACGCGCGATGGTTGTCGATCAGTTCCGTGAACACGAAGGTGAAATCATCACCGGCGTAGTGAAGAAAGTGAACCGCGACAACATCTCACTGGATCTCGGAAATAATGCTGAAGCCGTGATCCTGCGTGAAGATATGCTGCCGCGTGAAAACTTCCGTCCGGGCGACCGTATCCGCGGCGTACTGTATGCAGTCCGTCCGGAAGCGCGCGGTGCGCAGCTGTTCGTTACCCGCTCCAAACCGGAAATGCTGGTCGAATTGTTCCGCATTGAAGTGCCGGAAATTGGCGAAGAAGTGATCGAAATTAAAGCGGCGGCTCGCGATCCGGGTTCCCGTGCGAAAATCGCGGTGAAAACCAACGACAAGCGTATCGACCCGGTCGGCGCCTGCGTAGGTATGCGCGGCGCGCGCGTTCAGGCGGTGTCGACCGAACTGGGCGGCGAACGTATTGATATCGTTCTGTGGGACGATAATCCGGCGCAGTTCGTCATTAACGCAATGGCGCCTGCTGACGTCGCGTCTATCGTGGTGGATGAAGACAAACACACCATGGATATCGCCGTCGAAGCGGGTAATCTGGCGCAAGCGATTGGACGTAACGGTCAGAACGTCCGTCTGGCTTCGCAACTGAGCGGCTGGGAACTCAACGTAATGACCGTTGATGACCTGCAGGCAAAACATCAGGCTGAAGCCCACGCCGCCATCGATACCTTCACCAAATATCTCGATATTGATGAAGAGTTCGCAACAGTTCTGGTTGAAGAAGGTTTCGCAACCCTGGAAGAGCTGGCCTACGTGCCAATGAAAGAACTGCTGGAAATCGACGGCCTTGACGAGCCGACCGTTGAAGCGCTGCGCGAGCGCGCTAAAAACGCACTGACCACTCTGGCACTGGCCCAGGAAGAAAGCCTCGGTGATAACAAACCGACTGACGATCTGCTGAATCTCGACGGTATGGATCGTGAACTGGCCTTCAAACTGGCTGCCCGTGGTGTTTGTACGCTGGAAGATCTCGCCGAACAGGGCATTGATGATCTGGCTGATATCGAAGGGTTGACCGACGAAAAAGCCGGAGAGCTGATTATGGCTGCCCGTAATATTTGCTGGTTCGGTGACGAAGCGTAATAAACTGTAGCAGGAAGGAACAGCATGACAGATGTAACCGTAAAAACGCTGGCCGCAGAGATACAGACCTCCGTGGAACGCCTGGTACAGCAATTTGCTGATGCCGGTATCCCGAAGTCTGCTGATGACTCTGTGTCCGCACAAGAAAAACAGACCTTACTGGCGCACCTGAACCGTGAAAACGGCTCAGGCCCGGATAAGCTGACGCTGCAACGTAAAACGCGTAGCACCCTGAACATTCCTGGTACCGGTGGAAAAAGCAAATCGGTACAAATCGAAGTCCGCAAGAAGCGCACATTTGTGAAACGCGACCCGCAAGAGGCTGAACGTCTCGCCGCGGAGGAGCAAGCGCAGCGTGAAGCGGAAGAGCAAGCCCGTCGTGAGGCAGAAGAAGCAGCCAAACGCGAGGCGCAACAAAAAGCTGAACGTGAGGCCGCAGAACAAGCTAAGCGTGACGCCGCTGAAAAAGCGAAACGTGAAGCTGCGGAAAAAGACAAAGTGAGCAATCAACAGACTGACGATATGACCAAAACCGCCCAGGCCGAAAAAGCCCGCCGTGAAAATGAAGCTGCTGAGCTGAAGCGTAAAGCGGAAGAAGAAGCGCGCCGCAAGCTTGAAGAAGAAGCGCGTCGCGTAGCGGAAGAAGCTCGCCGTATGGCGGAAGAAAACAAATGGACGGATAACACTGAGCCGACTGAAGACACCAGTGATTATCACGTCACCACTTCTCAGCATGCCCGCCAGGCTGAAGACGAGAACGATCGTGAAGTTGAAGGCGGCCGTGGCCGCGGTCGCAACACGAAAGCGGCCCGTCCGGCGAAGAAAGGCAACAAGCACGCTGAGTCTAAAGCCGATCGCGAAGAAGCGCGCGCAGCGGTTCGTGGCGGTAAAGGCGGCAAGCGTAAAGGTTCCGCGCTGCAGCAGAGCTTCCAGAAGCCAGCGCAAGCCGTTAACCGTGACGTTGTGATTGGCGAAACCATCACCGTTGGCGAACTGGCGAACAAGATGGCGGTGAAAGGCTCTCAGGTCATCAAAGCGATGATGAAACTGGGCGCAATGGCCACCATTAACCAGGTCATCGACCAGGAAACCGCGCAGCTGGTTGCCGAAGAGATGGGCCACAAAGTGATCCTGCGTCGTGAAAACGAGCTGGAAGAAGCGGTAATGAGCGACCGTGACACCGGCGCAGCGGCTGAACCGCGCGCACCGGTAGTGACCATCATGGGTCACGTTGACCACGGTAAAACCTCCCTGCTGGACTACATCCGTTCCACGAAAGTGGCCTCTGGCGAAGCGGGCGGCATTACCCAGCACATCGGTGCGTACCACGTTGAAACCGACAACGGCATGATCACCTTCCTGGATACCCCGGGTCACGCCGCGTTTACCTCCATGCGTGCGCGTGGCGCCCAGGCAACGGATATCGTGGTTCTGGTTGTTGCCGCAGACGACGGCGTGATGCCGCAGACCATCGAAGCTATCCAGCACGCGAAAGCGGCGGGTGTGCCGGTGGTGGTTGCAGTGAACAAAATCGATAAGCCGGAAGCGGATCCGGATCGCGTGAAGAATGAACTGTCCCAGTACGGCATTCTGCCGGAAGAGTGGGGCGGTGAAAGCCAGTTCGTCCACGTATCGGCAAAAGCCGGTACGGGCATTGACGAGCTGCTGGATGCGATCCTGCTGCAAGCCGAAGTACTTGAGCTGAAAGCGGTACGTAAAGGCATGGCGAGCGGCGCGGTCATCGAATCCTTCCTGGATAAAGGACGTGGCCCGGTTGCTACCGTTCTGGTTCGCGAAGGTACCCTGCATAAAGGCGATATCGTGCTGTGTGGCTTCGAATATGGCCGCGTTCGTGCGATGCGTAACGAACTGGGTCAGGAAGTGCTGGAAGCGGGTCCGTCGATTCCGGTGGAAATCCTCGGTCTGTCCGGCGTACCGGCTGCGGGTGATGAAGTGACCGTGGTGCGTGACGAGAAGAAAGCGCGTGAAGTTGCACTGTACCGTCAGGGCAAATTCCGTGAAGTCAAACTGGCGCGTCAGCAGAAATCGAAACTCGAGAACATGTTCGCCAACATGACCGAAGGCGAAGTTCACGAAGTGAATATCGTGCTGAAGGCCGACGTACAGGGCTCTGTGGAAGCGATCTCCGACTCCTTGCTGAAACTGTCTACGGACGAAGTGAAAGTGAAGATCATCGGTTCCGGCGTGGGCGGTATCACCGAAACCGACGCGACCCTGGCGGCAGCATCCAACGCGATTCTGGTTGGCTTCAACGTACGTGCCGATGCGTCTGCGCGCAAAGTGATCGAAGCGGAAAACCTGGATCTGCGTTACTACTCCGTCATCTATAACCTGATCGACGAAGTGAAAGCGGCGATGAGCGGTATGCTGTCTCCGGAACTGAAACAGCAGATTATTGGTCTGGCTGAAGTGCGTGATGTGTTCAAATCACCGAAATTCGGTGCGATCGCGGGCTGTATGGTTACCGAAGGCACGATCAAACGTCACAACCCGATCCGCGTTCTGCGCGACAACGTGGTTATCTACGAAGGCGAGCTGGAATCCCTGCGCCGCTTCAAAGATGACGTCAACGAAGTCCGTAACGGTATGGAATGTGGTATCGGCGTGAAGAACTACAATGACGTTCGCGTCGGCGATATGATCGAAGTGTTCGAGATTATCGAGATCCAACGTACCATCGCATAATCTTTGTCGTCTTTCGGACCGCAACTGCGTTGGCTACGAGTGTTCACCCCGGTCACATAGTTATCTATGCTCCCGGGGATTCACACTCTTGCCGCCTTGTTGCAACCCAAAATACTTAGAAGATAATTTTGCGTAGGCCGGGTAAGCGAAGCGCCACCCGGCATGAATTTCAAAAGGGGGCTGATTGCTCCCTTTTTTGTCTGGAGAATTGATTATGGCGAAAGAATTTGGTCGCCCGCAGCGCGTGGCGCAGGAAATGCAAAAAGAGATCGCAATTATCCTGCAACGCGAAATTAAAGATCCGCGCCTGGGCATGATGACGACCGTTTCCGGTGTCGAAATGTCCCGCGATCTGGCGTATGCCAAAGTGTACGTCACCTTCCTGAACGACAAAGATGAAGACGCAGTGAAAGCGGGCATCAAAGCGTTGCAGGAAGCCTCCGGTTTTATCCGTTCCCTGCTGGGTAAGGCAATGCGCCTGCGGATCGTGCCGGAACTGACCTTCTTCTACGACAACTCGCTGGTCGAAGGGATGCGCATGTCTAACCTGGTGACCAACGTGGTAAAACATGACGAAGAGCGTCGTGTGAACCCGGACGACAGCAAGGAGGACTAATGAGTCGTCCTCGTCGTCGTGGTCGCGACATTCACGGTGTCCTGCTGCTGGACAAGCCGCAGGGCATGTCCAGCAATGATGTCCTGCAGAAAGTAAAGCGCATTTATAACGCCAACCGCGCCGGACATACCGGTGCGCTGGATCCGCTGGCGACTGGTATGCTGCCGATTTGCCTCGGAGAAGCGACAAAGTTTTCGCAATATCTGCTGGATTCTGACAAGCGCTATCGTGTGATTGCCCGTCTCGGGCAGCGAACGGACACCTCCGATGCCGACGGGCAAATCGTGCAGGAGCGTCCGGTAACGTTTACCCCTGAGCAGCTTGCCGCCGCGCTGGATACCTTTCGTGGCGACATTGAACAGATCCCATCGATGTACTCGGCGCTCAAGTATCAGGGCAAAAAGCTCTACGAATACGCGCGTCAGGGGATAGAAGTACCGCGGGAAGCCCGACCGATAACGGTTTACGAGCTGCTGTTTATTCGCCAGGAAGGGAATGAGCTTGAGCTGGAAGTGCACTGCTCGAAAGGCACCTACATCCGCACCATCATTGACGATCTTGGCGAAGCGCTGGGCTGCGGGGCGCATGTCACCTATCTGCGCCGCCTGACGGTAAGCAACTATCCGGTTGATCGGATGGTGACGCTGGAACAACTGCGTGAGCGGGTGGCGCAAGCCGAGCAGCAGGGCATTCCGGCGGCGCAGCTGCTGGATCCGCTGCTGATGCCAATGGACAGTCCGGCCTCGGACTACCCGGTCGTTAATCTGCCGTTAACCTCCTCGGTTTACTTTAAAAATGGTAATCCGGTACGCACCGCGGGCGCGCCGCTGGACGGGCTGGTCCGCGTGACGGAAGGGGATGACGGTAAGTTTATTGGCATGGGCGAGATCGACGATGAAGGCCGCGTGGCGCCTCGTCGGTTAGTGGTGGAATACCCAGCCTGATGCGGGTTCGTCTTGCGATAAGCAGGCGCTACGAGTAGAATACTGGCGCTTAACGTCGCGTAAATTTTTTAACAGTTTACGCGATGTACACTGGGACTGCTGAATTAGAGATCGGCGTCCTTTCATTCTTAATACTTTGGAGTTTTAAAATGTCTCTAAGTACTGAAGCTACAGCTAAAATCGTTTCTGAGTTCGGTCGTGACGCAAACGACACCGGTTCTACCGATGTTCAGGTTGCTCTGTTGACTGCACAGATTAACCACCTGCAGGGTCACTTTGCAGAGCACAAAAAAGATCACCACAGCCGTCGTGGTCTGCTGCGCATGGTTTCTCAGCGTCGTAAACTGCTCGACTACCTGAAACGTAAAGATGTTGCACGCTACACCGCGCTGATCGAGCGTCTGGGTCTGCGTCGCTAATTCTTGCGAGTTTCAAAAAAGGGGGCCTTCATGGCCCCTTTTTTCAAGCAGATGGCAGCAATTCACTGGAAACTATTGTATTGTTGCTATGAATGATCTTCCGTTGCAGAGGTTCGCGCGGCTAATGAGAGGCTTTACCCAATATCATGCGGGTTAGGGTTGTCATTAGTCGCGAGGATGCGCAGAAGATCGGGTCTTAACGGCGACTCAGCATAGGGTCGCCAGAATCAGGAAAGGATATTATTTTGCTTAATCCGATCGTTCGTAAATTCCAGTACGGTCAACATACCGTTACGCTGGAAACTGGCATGATGGCGCGTCAGGCCACTGCCGCTGTTATGGTTAGCATGGATGACACTGCGGTATTCGTTACCGTTGTGGGCCAGAAAAAAGCCAAACCAGGTCAGGACTTCTTCCCGCTGACCGTTAACTATCAGGAGCGTACCTACGCTGCTGGTCGTATTCCGGGTAGCTTCTTCCGTCGTGAAGGCCGCCCGAGCGAAGGTGAAACCCTGATCGCGCGTCTGATTGACCGCCCGGTTCGCCCGCTGTTCCCGGAAGGCTTTGTCAACGAAGTCCAGGTTATCGCGACCGTGGTTTCCGTTAACCCGCAGGTTAACCCGGATATCGTTGCGATGATCGGCGCCTCTGCCGCGCTGTCCCTGTCCGGCATTCCGTTCAACGGCCCGATTGGCGCCGCGCGTGTAGGCTACATTAATGACCAGTACGTACTGAACCCGACGCAGGACGAACTGAAAGAGAGCAAGCTGGATCTGGTTGTTGCCGGTACTGAAGCGGCTGTGCTGATGGTTGAATCCGAAGCGGAACTGCTGAGCGAAGACCAGATGCTGGGCGCGGTGGTGTTCGGTCACGAACAGCAGCAGGTGGTTATCCAGGCGATCAACGATCTGGTGAAAGAAGCCGGTAAACCGCGCTGGGACTGGCAGCCGGAAGCCGTAAACGAAGCGCTGAACGCGCGCGTTGCTGCTCTGGCCGAGTCTCGTCTGAGCGACGCTTACCGCATCACCGACAAGCAGGAGCGTTACGCTCAGGTAGACGTGATCAAATCTGAAACCATCGATGCGTTGCTGGCGGAAGACGACACTCTGGACGTTAACGAGCTGGGTGAAATCCTGCACGCCATCGAGAAAAACGTTGTCCGTAGCCGCGTACTGGCAGGCGAACCGCGTATCGATGGTCGTGAAAAAGATATGATTCGTGGTCTGGACGTGCGCACTGGCGTACTGCCGCGTACTCACGGTTCCGCACTGTTCACCCGTGGTGAAACCCAGGCGCTGGTTACCGCGACGCTGGGGACTGCCCGCGACGCGCAGGTGCTTGACGAACTGATGGGCGAGCGCACCGACAGCTTCCTGTTCCACTACAACTTCCCTCCGTACTCCGTCGGCGAAACCGGCATGGTCGGTTCTCCGAAACGTCGTGAAATCGGCCACGGTCGTCTGGCGAAGCGCGGCGTGCTGGCGGTTATGCCGGACATGGATAAATTCCCGTACACCGTGCGTGTGGTATCGGAAATCACGGAGTCCAACGGTTCTTCCTCCATGGCTTCCGTGTGTGGCGCGTCTCTGGCGCTGATGGACGCAGGCGTGCCGATCAAAGCCGCCGTTGCGGGTATCGCGATGGGTCTGGTGAAAGAAGGCGACAACTTTGTTGTCCTGTCTGACATTCTGGGCGACGAAGATCACCTGGGCGATATGGACTTCAAAGTGGCGGGTTCCCGCGACGGTATCTCTGCGCTGCAGATGGATATCAAAATTGAAGGTATCACCAAAGAGATCATGCAGGTTGCGCTGAACCAGGCTAAGGGTGCGCGTCTGCACATCCTCGGCGTGATGGAACAGGCGATCAACGCGCCGCGCGGCGACATCTCTGAATTCGCTCCGCGTATCCACACCATCAAGATCAACCCGGACAAGATCAAAGACGTGATCGGTAAGGGCGGTTCTGTGATCCGTGCGCTGACCGAAGAGACCGGCACCACCATCGAAATCGAAGACGACGGTACAGTGAAGATCGCCGCGACTGACGGTGACAAAGCGAAACACGCGATTCGCCGCATCGAAGAGATCACCGCTGAAATCGAAGTGGGTCGTATCTACAATGGTAAAGTGACCCGTATCGTTGACTTTGGCGCGTTTGTTGCCATCGGCGGCGGTAAAGAAGGTCTGGTCCACATCTCTCAGATCGCTGATAAGCGCGTTGAGAAAGTGACCGATTACCTGCAGATGGGACAGGAAGTACCGGTTAAAGTTCTGGAAGTTGACCGCCAGGGCCGCGTACGTCTGAGCATCAAAGAAGCCACTGAGCAGTCCCAGCCAGCTGCTGCGCCGGAAGCGCCAGCCAGCGAACAGGGCGAGTAAGGTTGTTTTTGCCCTCCGCTTTGCGGAGGGCGTTTAACCTGGCAGGACGCCTTGTTGAGCCGCCGGTGGACAGGACGTTCAGTTAATCGTTGTCTTCGGGAGTGGGAAATGAAGCCTTTTTTGCGCTGGTGTTTCGTAGCGACAGCACTCACGCTGGCAGGATGCAGTAACTCCGCCTGGCGTAAGAGTGAAGTCCTCGCAGTACCATTGCAACCGACTTTGCAGCAGGAAGTGATTCTGGCACGCATGGAACAAATCCTTGCCAGTCGGGCTTTAACCGATGACGAACGCGCGCAGCTTTTATATGAGCGCGGAGTGTTGTATGATAGTCTCGGTCTGAGGGCATTAGCGCGAAATGATTTTTCACAAGCGCTGGCAATCCGACCGGATATGCCTGAAGTATTCAATTACTTAGGTATATATTTAACGCAGGCAGGCAATTTTGATGCTGCCTATGAAGCGTTTGATTCTGTACTTGAGCTTGATCCAACTTACAACTACGCGCACTTAAATCGCGGTATCGCATTGTATTACGGCGGTCGCGACAAGTTAGCGCAAGATGATCTGCTGGCGTTTTATCAAGACGATCCCAATGATCCTTTCCGCAGCCTGTGGCTTTATCTCGCTGAGCAGAAGCTCGATGAGAAGCAGGCGAAAGAAGCGTTAAAACAGCGCTTCGAGAAATCGGATAAAGAACAATGGGGATGGAACATTGTCGAGTTCTACCTGGGCGACATTAGCGAATCCACGCTAATGGAAAAGCTTAAGGCAGACGCAACGGATAACACCTCGCTCGCTGAGCATCTCAGTGAAACCAACTTCTATTTAGGTAAGTACTACCTAAGTCTGGGGGATTTGGACAGCGCTACGGCTCTGTTCAAACTGGCGGTGGCTAACAACGTTCATAACTTTGTTGAGCACCGATATGCATTGTTGGAATTATCGCTCCTGGGCCAGGACCAAGATGACCTGGCAGAATCGGACCAGCAATAGCTGACGTACACATCAGCCCGTAATCTTATTGATTGCCATCACCTTCACGGGTGAGGGCGTTGTTGTTCGTTAATACACCTACTTTGAGCCGGTTCACACTTTTCAATGAAAATTGCAGATCAATTTCATGATGAGTTATGTAGACTGGCCGCCATTAATTTTGAGGCACACGTACTACATGGCTGAATTCGAAACCACTTTTGCAGATCTGGGCCTGAAGGCTCCTATCCTTGAAGCCCTTAACGATCTGGGTTACGAAAAACCATCTCCAATCCAGGCAGAGTGCATTCCGCATCTGCTGGGTGGTCGCGATGTTCTGGGTATGGCCCAGACCGGTAGCGGCAAAACCGCAGCGTTCTCTTTACCGCTGCTCAACAATCTTGATCCTGAGCTGAAGGCACCTCAGATTCTGGTGCTGGCACCGACCCGCGAACTGGCGGTTCAGGTTGCTGAAGCCATGACAGATTTCTCTAAACATATGCGCGGCGTAAACGTGGTAGCCCTGTATGGCGGCCAGCGTTATGACGTGCAGTTACGCGCCCTGCGTCAGGGGCCGCAGATCGTCGTCGGTACGCCGGGTCGTCTGCTTGATCACTTAAAACGCGGTACCCTTGACCTGTCTCGCCTGAGCGGTCTGGTACTGGACGAAGCCGATGAGATGCTGCGTATGGGCTTCATCGAGGACGTCGAAACTATCATGGCGCAGATCCCGGAAGGTCATCAGACCGCGCTGTTCTCTGCCACCATGCCGGAAGCGATTCGTCGCATTACCCGCCGCTTTATGAAAGAGCCGCAGGAAGTGCGCATTCAGTCCAGCGTGACAACCCGTCCTGACATCAGCCAGAGCTACTGGACCGTCTGGGGCATGCGTAAAAACGAAGCGCTGGTGCGTTTCCTGGAAGCAGAAGATTTTGATGCGGCGATTATCTTCGTTCGTACCAAAAACGCGACCCTGGAAGTGGCGGAAGCGCTGGAGCGTAACGGCTATAACAGCGCCGCGCTGAACGGTGACATGAACCAGGCGCTGCGTGAGCAGACGCTGGAACGCCTGAAAGATGGTCGTCTGGACATCCTGATCGCGACCGACGTTGCCGCCCGCGGCCTGGACGTTGAGCGTATCAGCCTGGTCGTCAACTACGACATCCCGATGGATTCCGAGTCTTACGTTCACCGTATCGGCCGTACGGGCCGCGCCGGTCGTGCGGGTCGCGCGCTGCTGTTCGTTGAGAACCGCGAGCGTCGTCTGCTGCGTAACATCGAACGCACCATGAAGCTGACCATTCCGGAAGTGGAACTGCCGAACGCAGAGCTGCTGGGCAAACGCCGTCTGGAAAAATTCGCCGCGAAAGTACAGCAACAGCTGGAAAGCAGCGACCTGGATCAGTACCGTGCGCTGCTGGCGAAAATCCAGCCGACCGAAGAAGGCGAAGAGCTGGATCTCGAAACGCTGGCCGCTGCGCTGCTGAAAATGGCGCAGGGTGAACGTACCCTGATCGTTCCGCCGGATGCGCCAATGCGTCCTAAGCGTGAGTTCCGCGACCGCGATGACCGTGGTCCGCGTGACCGCAACGATCGTGGTCCGCGTGGCGACCGAGAAGATCGTCCGCGTCGTGAACGTCGCGACGTAGGTGATATGCAGCTGTACCGCATTGAAGTGGGCCGTGATGATGGCGTGGAAGTGCGTCATATCGTGGGTGCGATTGCCAACGAAGGTGATATCAGCAGCCGTTACATTGGTAACATCAAGCTGTTCGCTTCTCACTCCACCATTGAACTGCCGAAAGGCATGCCGGGAGAAGTGCTGCAGCACTTTACGCGTACCCGCATCCTGAACAAGCCGATGAACATGCAGCTGCTGGGCGATGCACAGCCGCACACTGAACGTCGTGGCGGTGGTCGTGGCTTCGGTGGCGAACGCCGTGAAGGCGGTCGTGGCGAAGGTCGCGGTTTCGGCGGCGAGCGTCGCGAAGGCGGTCGCGGTGATGGACGTCGCTTCAGCGGCGAGCGTCGCGAAGGTCGTGCTCCACGTCGTGAAGAGGGTTCAAGCCGTCGCCGTTTTGGTGACGCGTAAATCCCGCGCTGACTAACGTAAAGTAAAAGATACAGGCCCCGATAAAATTATCGGGGCTTTTTTTATTCCCTTTGTACTATTGTACTGGTACAGTGCAGCGTATTAAAATTCAGTCGCAAAAGAATTCACTGGAGATCGGGCTGTATGGCAACACTAACCACCACCCAAACGTCACCGTCGCTGCTTGGCGGCGTGGTGATCATCGGCGGCACTATTATTGGCGCAGGGATGTTCTCTCTGCCGGTGGTTATGGCAGGTAGCTGGTTTTTCTGGTCCATGGCAGCGCTGGTCTTTACCTGGTTTTGCATGCTGCATTCCGGGCTGATGATCCTTGAAGCCAACCTGAACTACCGTATTGGCGCCAGCTTTGACACCATCACCAAAGACCTGCTGGGTAAAGGCTGGAACGTGGTCAACGGCATTTCGATAGCCTTTGTGCTTTATATTCTGACCTATGCCTACATTTCGGCGAGCGGCTCGATTCTGCATCACACCTTCGCTGAAATGTCGCTGAATGTGCCAGCTCGGGCGGCAGGCTTCGGCTTTGCGCTGTTGGTGGCGTTTGTGGTGTGGATGAGTACAAAAGCAGTAAGCCGGATGACGGCAATTGTACTGGGCGCGAAGGTGATCACCTTCTTCCTGACTTTCGGCAGCCTGCTTGGGCACGTCAACCCAACCACGCTGTTTAACGTCGCGGAAAGCAACGCCACCTATACGCCGTACCTGTTGATGACGCTGCCGTTTTGTCTGGCGTCATTTGGCTACCACGGCAACGTGCCGAGCCTGATGAAGTACTACGGCAAAGATCCGCGCACGATTGTGAAGTGTCTGGTCTACGGTACGCTGCTGGCGTTGGTGCTGTACAGCGTCTGGCTGCTGGGGACGATGGGCAATATTCCACGTCCGGAATTTATCGGCATTGAGCAGAAGGGCGGCAATATTGATGTGCTGGTGCAGGCGCTGAGCGGCGTACTGAACAGCCGCAGTCTGGATCTGCTGCTGGTAGTCTTCTCCAACTTCGCGGTGGCGAGTTCGTTCCTCGGCGTCACGCTTGGTCTGTTTGATTATCTTGCGGATCTGTTTGGCTTTGACGACTCAGCGATGGGGCGTTTCAAAACCGCGCTGTTGACCTTTGTTCCACCGGTGGTGGGCGGCCTGCTGTGGCCGAACGGATTCCTGTACGCGATTGGCTACGCAGGACTGGCGGCGACGATCTGGGCGGCGATTGTCCCGGCGCTGCTGGCGCGTAAATCACGTGAACGCTTCGGTAGCCCAACATTCCGCGTCTGGGGCGGCAAACCGATGATTGCGCTGATCCTGGTGTTCGGCGTGGGCAACGCGCTGGTGCATATGCTGTCGAGCTTTAATTTATTGCCGGTGTATCAATAGCGATAATGCCCGGCAGGCGTAGCGCCACCGGGCAAACCCCTGTTTACCCCACCAGTTCCTCTTTCACCTGCATGGCAAGATCGAAGGAGTGCAGACGCGCCTGATGATCGAAAATTTGGCCATTAACCATAATCTCATCGGCCTGCGTTTCCCGCAGAATGGATTCCAGACCGTGGCGGACTTTCGCTTTATCCCCCACCAGCGACATGCTCAGCGCCTGTTGTACGCCGTACTGTTCTGACGGCGACCAGAACTGATCCATATTCTGAATGGGCGGCGGAAGCTGGCCCGTTTCGCCACGGCGAAGTTTCACAAACGCCTGCTGCATTGAGGTAAACAGATATTCCGCATCACGGGTGCTGTCGGCGGCGATGATATTAATGCACACCATCGCGTACGGTTTTTCCAGTCGCGCGGAGGGTTTGAACTGAGTACGGTACAGATGTAGCGCCTGGAATAGCATATCCGGCGCGAAGTGGGAGGCGAACGCAAACGGCAGACCAAGCTGCGCCGCCAGCTGCGCGCTGTACAGGCTGGAACCCAACAGCCACACCGGGATCTGCTCGCCGTAGCCGGGCACCGGACGTACTTGCGGGTTGGGGTGGCAGGCGTCAAACCACTCCACCAGCTCCGCCACGTCGCGCGGGAAGTTATCGATATCGCCGCCCATATGACGACGCAGCGCGCGCATCGTGGGCTGATCGCTGCCCGGTGCGCGGCCGAGACCCAGATCAATGCGTCCCGGATACAGGGTGTTGAGCGTACCGAACTGCTCGGCAATCACCAGCGGTGAATGGTTGGGTAGCATCACGCCGCCGGAACCCAGATGCAACGTGCTGGTATTCGCCGCCAGGTAACCAATCAGCACCGAGGTTGCCGCACTCGCGATGCCGGTCATGTTGTGGTGTTCCGCCAGCCAGTAGCGATGATAGCCGCGCTTTTCCGCCAGACGCGCGAGGTCCAGCGAGTGTGAGAATGCCTCTTTGGCCGAGGCCCCTTCAGGGATCGGCGCCAGATCCAGCACCGAGAATGGAATGGTTTTGTCAGTCATAACGGCTCACTTTGTTCCGGTTAATCTTGTCATACTGCATTAAAGATTAGCGAATGTTGTTAACAAAGTGAGCTGTTTTATCAGGCTTCCAGCGTCAGCCCGGCGAGCCGCTTCCAGTAGCCGTTGCAATCGCTGTGCGCAGCGAGCGGCAGCGGCGATGCGCCGTTTTCGTTGGCGCGGAAGGCGTCCAGCATGGCGAACGTCCCGGTGTCGAGCGGCGACAAACGAACGATATCCACCAGTCCCTGCATCGACGTCAGTTCGTTACCAAGATTATAGACATAGCCGCTCATGGTCTGAATGCCATTCAGTACAAACACCTGCTGATTCTCCTGGGAGAGCACGTCGCGGCCATTCGGATAGTTGATGCAGCAGGTTTCACACTCATCTTTCGGACGATCTTCCGAACGGGCGGTAAAGCAGCGAGCGGAATATGCCAGCGGCAGATGGCCGTAGCTCAGCACCTCGACTTCAAACTGGTTGCGAATGCCCAGCTCATCGCACTGCTCCAGCAGGTTAGCCAGCCAGTCGCGGGAAAGCTCTACCGGCATACACCAGCGTACCATTCCCTGTTTGAGCAGCAGGCGCAGCGTCACCGCGTTATAGCAGTTCAGCGCATGTCCGGCGACAAACGGCAGCTTGCGCTCGGCGCACATGTTTACCACGCCGAGATCGCTCGCTTCCAGCAAAAACTCGCCGTTTTCCACGTAGCGTTTCAGTTCGTTCAGCTCAGACGAGGCCTGCACCAGCGCCAGCGTCGAAAGCACCACCTGCTTGCCGCTGCCGGCGAGCGATTTCGCCATCTCCAGCCAGTCGCCCACTTTAGTGGCGCGGCGTTTGCTGCACACCGCTTCACCCAGATAAATCACGTCAGCGCTGCTTTGCGCCGCCTGTTGATAAAAATCTTCCAGTGTTTCTTTCGGCCAGTAATAAAGCACCGGCCCCAGGGAATATTTCATTGCTTCTCTCACTGCCATTTCCGGTGATACGCGCCAAGCGTGGTCTGGGTGCCTTCGGACATCGCGCCGAGCGTCTCCATCCATGCGCTTTGCGGCGCAAAGTTTTGCGGGTCGGCCAGACAGCGGTCGATCGCCTGACGCCACACTTTCGCCACCTGGCTTACGTATGCCGGGCTGCGCTGGCGTCCTTCGATTTTCACCGACGCAATGTTCGCCGCCAGCAGTTCCGGCAGCAGTTCCAGCGTATTCAGGCTGGTGGGTTCTTCCAGCGCGTGATAGCGCTCGCCGCCGACGAGATAGCGGCCTTTACACAGTGTCGGATACCCGGCGTTTTCGCCGTCCTGGTAGCGGTCTATCAGCACATCGTTCAGGCGGGATTCCAGTCCCTGCCCGGTTTGCTGCCAGCGAACAAAACGGGCGGGGGAGCAGGCTCCTACCGTATTCGGCGATTCGCCGGTTAAATACGACGACAGGTAGCAGCGACCCTCCGCCATAATGCACAGGCTACCGAACGCAAAGACCTCGAGTGGTACTGGCGTGGCGCGGGCAAGTTGCTTCACCTGGTGAATGGACAGCACGCGGGGCAGCACCACACGTGCGACGTCGAAGTTGCGATGGTAGAAGTTCACCGCTTCTTCGTTGGTCGCCGATGCCTGAACGGAGACATGGCGCTCAATATGCGGATAACGTTCTGCGGCATACTCAAGCATGGCAAGGTCGGCGAGGATCAGCGCGTCGGCGCCCAGTTGCGCCGCCATATCGACAGCGCGCTGCCAGCGGGCATAGCCGTCCGGATGCGCAAAGGTGTTGATGGCGATATGCAGCTTGCGGCGATGTTGATGGACAAAACTCACCGCTTCCTGCAGTTTCTTCTCGGTAAAGTTAAGGCCGGCGAAGTGACGGGCATTGGTATCATCTTTCAGCCCGATATAGACGGCGTCAGCGCCGTTTTCGATGGCCGCCTTAAGCGCCGGGAGATTTCCGGCAGGGCAGAGCAGCTCCATAATTTATCCTGAAGGTAGCGCCGCCTGGGACGCATAATTGTTAACGAACTGGGATTTTAGTTAACCTTGCTGCGACAATTTTTGATTTAAGGCAGTTAAAGTCGTATTGATATCAGCAATAAAGAGGTACGGTTAACGCATACAATTGTTGATTTACGCCGCTATGTCGTTTATCTGATATGGCAAAATGGCAGGACTACGGAAACAGGGAGTAAAGCTCGTGTTAGATAAACTGCGTTCACGCTTAGTGCATTTTGGTCCGTCTCTGATGAGCGTGCCGGTTAAACTGACGCCCTTTGCGCTGAAGCGCCAGGTTCTGGAACAGGTCCTGAGCTGGCAGTTTCGCCAGGCGCTGGCAGACGGGGAGCTGGCGTTCCTCGAAGGCCGTTGGTTAAGCATTACGGTTAGCGATATTGGCCTTCAATGGTATACCTCTGTTGAAAATGACAAGCTGATCGTCAGTCAGCACGCGCAGGCCGACGTCAGTTTTCGCGCCGAAGCCAGCGATCTGCTGATGATCGCCGCGCGTAAGCAGGATCCGGATACGCTCTTTTTCCAGCGTCGGCTGGTCATTGAAGGGGATACGGAGTTAGGGTTGTATGTGAAAAACCTGATGGACGCCATTGAGCTGGAGCAAATGCCAAAAGCCTTACGCGTGCTGCTGCTACAGGTGGCGGATTTTGTTGAGGCGGGACTGAAGCACTCGCCGGAAACCAAACAGACATCGGTAGGTGAACCATGCTGATTCGAGTAGAAATTCCAATTGACGCGCCGGGGATTGATGCCCTGTTGCGTCGTTCATTCGAAAGCGATGCGGAAGCAAAACTGGTTCACGATCTGCGTGAAGATGGTTTTCTGACGCTCGGTCTGGTCGCCACGGACGACGAAGGTCAGGTGGTGGGTTACGTCGCGTTTAGCCCGGTCGATGTACAGGGCGAAGACCTGCAATGGGTGGGGATGGCGCCGCTGGCGGTGGATGAACACTACCGTGGGCAAGGGCTGGCTCGTCAACTGGTCTACGAAGGACTCGATTCCCTCAACGAATTTGGCTATGCCGCCGTCGTCACGCTGGGCGATCCGGCACTGTATAGCCGTTTTGGTTTTGAACTGGCCGCCCATTACGATCTACACTGCCGCTGGCCGGGCACGGAGAGCGCGTTCCAGGTGCATCGTTTAGCTGAAGATGCGCTGAAGGGCGTGACGGGGCGGGTTGAGTATCACGAACACTTTAATCGCTTTTAAGCGCCGTGGTTTGCAGGTCGTTGAGTAACGCTGCAAAACCGTCGCCATTCGCCACCAGGCGCTCTTTTTGACGCTTGGTGAGCTGTTTAATGCGGTATTCCATGCGCAGCGCCAGCGAGCGATCGCCCACCTGCGCGGAAAACGCCAGCGTCAGCTCACCCTTTCCCCGCAGCGCCTTCGCGCCTTTTCCACTCTGATGCTGTTGATAGCGGCGCGCCACATCGGTGGTGATACCGGTATACAGCGCATTATCCGCAGTACGGATCAAATAGAGAAACCAGGGTGTCATCGTGACCTTCTGCGTGTTACGTTTCTGGCTCCCAGTATAAAAGAGAACAGCAATGGAAACACTCACTGCGATTAGCCGCTGGCTGGCAAAACAACACGTTGTGACCTGGTGCGTCCAGCATGAAGGGGAACTCTGGTGCGCCAACGCGTTTTACCTTTATGATGCGCAGAAGGTGGTTTTTTACCTGCTGACAGAAGACAAAACCCGCCACGCGCAGATGTCGGGGCCGCGAGCGAAGGTCGCCGGGACGGTAAACGGTCAGCCCAAATCAGTAGCGCTTATTCGCGGTGTGCAATTTACAGGTGAAATTCGCCGACTGGACGGTGAAGAAAGCGACGCGGCGCGTAACGCCTATCATCGCCGCTTTCCGGTTGCCAGAATGCTGTCAGCGCCAGTCTGGGAGATCCGGCTGGATGAACTCAAGTTCACCGACAACACGCTGGGCTTTGGCAAAAAACTTCACTGGTTAAGGCAGTCAGGCGCCGAGGATACGTAACGCCTCGCGGTTAAACGCCGGCAGATCGTCAGGGGTTCGGCTGGTGACCAGTTGGTCTTTATCCACCACCACTTCCTGATCGAAGAATTCCGCCCCGGCGTTCTTCACGTCAATCACAATGGGTTTAACGGCGGTGAGCTTGCGCCCGCGAATGACGTCCGCGCTGATCAGTAACTGTGGGCCGTGGCAAATGGCAAAAACCGGCTTTCCGGTGTTCACAAAGTCGCGTGTGAAGGTGACGAAGCGATCGTCGCCGCGCAGGTAATCCGGTGAATGGCCGCCGGGCAGCAGCAGGGCGTCAAAGTCGGCAGGGCTGACATCATCAATGGCTTTATCGATGGTGACGCTGGCTTCGCCTTTTTTCCCTTTTACCGTTTTCCCCGCCTGCTTCTCAATGGTGATGACCTCGTGTCCGGCCTGACGAAATTCTGCTGCGGGTGAAGTAAATTCGGAATCTTCAAACTCGTCAGTGATTAAAACGGCTATCTTCTTGCTCATGCTTCCTCCGCGGTGTTGGCATTGGATAAGGCAAATTTTCCATGATGAGGGATAATTACCTTGTGAATGAATAAGTCTGGTCGATGAGACTGAGAGTGCAAGTTGGACAATTCTGTAAAGGGGTGAGGATGAGTCAGGTATTGATTACAGGCGCGACGGGGCTGGTAGGCGGTCATCTGCTGAGAATGCTGCTTAATGAACCGAGAATCCATTCGATTGCCGCACCCACGCGTCGTCCGCTGGCTGACATGCCTGGCGTGTACAATCCTCACGATCCGCAACTGACCGATGCGCTGGCGCAGGTGACGGATCCGGTGGATATTGTTTTCTGCTGCCTGGGGACCACCCGGCGCGAGGCGGGAAGCAAAGAGGCGTTTGTCCATGCAGATTATACGCTGGTGGTGGATACCGCGCTGACCGGACGGCGGCTTGGCGCACAGCACATGCTGGTAGTCAGCTCAATGGGCGCTAATGCCCGCTCGCCCTTTTTCTACAATCGGGTAAAAGGGGAGATGGAAGAGGCGCTCATCGCGCAGGACTGGCCGCGGCTGACCATTGTCCGCCCGTCTATGCTGCTGGGGGACCGGGCGAAACATCGAATGAACGAAACCCTTTTTGCGCCGCTGTTCCGGCTGCTTCCGGGTAACTGGAAGTCGATAGAGGCGAGGGATGTGGCGCGGGCGATGCTGGCAGAGGCGCTGGCGCCCGAAAAAGAGGGGGTAACAATTCTTAGTTCTGCGCAGTTGCGGGAAAAAGCGGCGCAATAGGCTTTCGCATCGTGCCGGAAGCCAACGCGTTGCGTCTTATCCGGCATTCGGCATCAGGCAAAAAAACGACATTTCCAAACATTTCCCAAAGGCGTAGTATTCACCGGCAAAATATTCTAACACTCCCTGGGGAATGCTATGACTGGTCAGTCTTCATCTCAGGCGGCAACGCCAATGCAATGGTGGAAACCCGCTCTTTTCTTTCTCGTTGTTATCGTCGGTCTCTGGTATGTGAAATGGCAACCGTATTACGGTAAAGCTTTTACTGCCGCCGAAACTCACAGTATCGGCCAATCCATTCTGGCGCAGGCGGATGCGAATCCGTGGCAGGCAGCCTGGGATTACGCCATGGTCTATTTCCTCGCCGTCTGGAAAGCGGCGGCGCTGGGGGTGATTCTCGGCTCATTAATCCAGGTGTTGATCCCGCGAGACTGGCTGCTGCGCACGCTGGGGCAATCGCGCTTTCGCGGTACGCTGTTTGGCACGCTGTTTTCTTTGCCCGGAATGATGTGTACCTGCTGCGCCGCGCCAGTGGCGGCAGGAATGCGCCGTCAGCAAGTGTCAATGGGCGGCGCGCTGGCCTTCTGGCTGGGAAACCCACTGCTTAACCCGGCGACGTTGGTCTTTATGGGCTTTGTGCTTGGCTGGCATTTCGCGGCGATTCGCCTGGTTGCCGGGCTGGCAATGGTGCTGGTGGTGGCGACGCTGGTGCAAAAATGGGTGAAAGAGCCTGCGCAAACCGATCTGCCGATCGAGATCGCCGCGCCGCAAGCGCAGGGTGGGTTCTTTGCGCGTTGGGGTAAAGCGCTGTGGACGCTGTTCTGGAATACTATTCCGGTCTATATTCTGGCGGTGCTGGTTCTCGGCGCGGCGCGCGTCTGGTTGTTTCCGCACGCCGATGGCGCCATTGATAACAGCCTGATGTGGATCATCGCGTTGGCGGTAGCCGGATGCCTGTTCGTGATCCCGACGGCGGCGGAAATTCCGATTGTGCAAACGATGATGCTGGCCGGTATGGGCACCGCGCCCGCGCTGGCGTTGTTGATGACGCTTCCGGCGGTGAGCTTGCCGTCGCTGATCATGCTGCGCAAAGCATTCCCGGCAAAAGCGCTGTGGCTGACGGGGGGGCTGGTGGCGATATCGGGGGTGATTGTCGGCTGTCTTGCGCGAGTGTGACGTGGGATTGCTACCCTGCCTACGTGAGCCATCACGTAGGCAGGTTGATGTGTTATTTAATAAAGGTAAACGCGGTGGTGACACGCTTCACGCCGCTCACCCGGCTGGCGATGTCGGCTGCGGCTTTGGCTTCACGTTCAGTCACCAGACCCAGCAGGAACACTTCGCCGTTTTCGGTGGTCACTTTCACGTTAGAGGATTTCACCTGGTCGCTGGTGAGTAACTGAGAGCGTACTTTGGTGGTGATCCAGGTGTCGTTGGAGGCGGTTCCGAGGCCAATTGGCTGGCCCTGACGGATCTCGTTAAAGACTTCGGTTGTGCCTTCCACGCCCATTGCGATCTGTTTGGCGCGCGATGACAGTTCGCTGTTAGGCGACTGACCCACCAGCAGCACCTTGCCCTGATAAGCCGTCACGTTAATCCGCGCTTCTTTCTTAATTTGTTCGTCTTTCGACAGCGCGCTGTTCACGCGCAGTTCCAGGGTTCCATCATCCACCTGGGTGCCGACGCTACGCGGGTCGGTTGCTGCTTTGGTTCCCACCGCTGCGGTACCGACTACGGCGGCAGCGACACAGCCTTGCAACAGCAGCGCAGAAATAAGGACTGCGATTGGCGATAAAGCCTTCATGTAAACTCCTTAATCATCCTGGTGAGGGAAAAGCGTGTTATCGATCAGATCGCACAAACAATTTACCGTCAGCATATGCATCTCCTGAATGCGCGCGCTATGGTGAGACGGTATGCGGATTTCAACGTCCTGCGGCCCTAACAGCCCGGCCAGCTCTCCTCCGTCATACCCGGTCAGCGCCACAATCGTCATATCACGCGTGACGGCGGCTTCTACGGCTTTTACGATATCGCGACTGTTGCCGCGCGTCGAAATAGCCAATAAAACATCGCCCGCATGTCCCAGCGCCCGGACCTGTTTTGCATAGATTTCATCATGCAGGCGATCGTTGGCAATCGCAGTTAAGACCACGTTATCGGTATTTAGTGCGATAGCGGGTAAACTGGGACGCTCTGTCTCAAAACGGTTGATCATGCTGGCAGCAAAATGCTGTGCATTGGCAGCGGATGTCCCATTACCACAACAGAGGATTTTGTTGCCATTCAGCAGCGAGTGTACCAGCGTCATGGCGGCGCGGGAGATCGCATCCGGGAGCGCTTCAGCCGCAGCTATCTGAGTTTGAATGCTTTCTGTAAAGCAGACTTTAATTCTGTCTAACACGCGAATCCTTAAGTCCCTGCTATAAGGCTATTTTATTTGCCATTTGTCCCTGGCAAGCGCTCACCCTCCGCACGTACGACACGTACGCTCCGGGTGTTCCGCGCTGTCCGCCCGGACTGGCGGCAACAATGACGCCTTATAAGCAGGAACTGGTTTAAGTATCATGAGCAGTCGTTAAAGGCATCCCTTAACCACTCAACATCATTTCCGGTGAAGGCTAACACATCGAACCGGCAATCCACAGTATCAAAACTCCCATTGTGGCGCGCGAGCCACAAGCGGGCAGTGTGTAATAATTTGCGTTGTTTGCTCCGGGTCACACTGGCCGCCGCGCCGCCGAAGGCTGCTGAGCGGCGGTAGCGGACCTCAACAAAGACGGTCGTTTTACCTTCACGCATAATCAGATCAATTTCGCCGCCACGTTCGTTGACGTTGGCGGCGATAAACTGCAGTCCCTTGCGCTCGAGCCAGCGTCGCGCGGTGACTTCCCACGCGCCGCCGGTCTGTTTGCTCGTTAACTGGCCGGGACGATCTGCCCTTGCTGGTATTTGAGCCATGATAACTTCCTGTTAATCACACAGTCCTGATTAGCGGTCAGCGCGCCGGTGTTGCCGTTGATTTCAAAGCCCTGAACCTGACGCATCTGCGAGAAATGGTTCGCCAGCGTCCAGGCGTCAACGCCCATCGCGTACATGCGCGCCAGAGAGTAGTCGTTGCGTACCGCGCCGAGCGCCTGTTGCATCAGCGACGGATTGCCGCCAGCCAGCATTGGGATTTCGCTGTACTGTAAGCCTTCCATTTCCAGACGGAAGTCCGGTCCGGCATTTCCCTGTGCGCTACGGGAACTGGCGTAAAGCGTTGCGCCGCTCTGGCTGCCGTTGCGCATGGCGATCATCGGCTTAATAAACGCGATCTCGTTCGGTGTCGCCAGTATATAGACTGCGTCGACACGACCGCCGCTACCGGTAATTTGGGCCTCGGTTGGCGGCGCCGGAATGGTCAGATCGCCAATGGTCACCCCAGGCTGCGATGGCGCGCTGGCGGCGACCGGGCTACCGGTTAACGCGATGCCGGCGCCGCCGTTGACACCCATCCGTAACTCTGCGGTAGAACCGAATTTTTGCTGTAGCACGGTACCGCCGCCCAGCTTCAGCCATTCTTCAGCAAAAGCGTTGGCCACGCGATCGCCCAGCGCGCTGCGTGGGATCAGCAGCAGCGGCGACTGTTTACCCTCGTCACGAATGTGACGGGCGGCGTCGCGCGCTTCATCTTCCGGCGAGAGGGCGAAATAGCAGATATTGACGCGGTTCTGCACCGCTTCCGGCTGGTTTAGCGCCAGCACGTTCAGCGGGGTATTGCTCTTGATCAGCTCATCGACATTGCTTTTCAGCAGCGGGCCTACCACGATGCTCGCGCCATCCTGCTGAACCTGATTCAGGATCTGCGTCAGCGGCTGTGAGCTGGTGTCATAAATTTTGAGTTCCGCGGAGGGATTCGCCGCCGCGCTTGCCGTTACAGGCTGTGCAGGCGCTGTTTGCGGGGCGCTGGTCGGCGTGGGTTGCTGTGCTGGCTGCTCGTTGGTCAGGTCGTTCACCGACGCCTGAGACGGACTGGCGACGCCATCGGTTACCTGCGGCTGTTGTTCGGCTGGCGCAGGCGCCTCCACCGGCGCGGGCTGGGCGGCTGGCTGCGCGTCTACGGGCTGCGTGCCCTGGTTTTTCGCCGCTTCAAACCCTTGCTGGATGGTGCGGCCAAAAACGGCGGCCTGACCGTTCAGCGGCAGCAGCAGGGCGATTTTACTGGTGGACGCTGGCTTAAAGCTCTGCACATTCACCAATTGCGTCGGCAGCATTTTCGCTCCCGGGTTCTGTGGATAGCGTTTTTGCCAGTCTGTAATGCCCGCTTTCATCATGTCCGGATCGCTGCGGTTATCAAACCAGACCCGCTGCAGATCCAGCCAACCCTGCAGTACGTTTTCATCCGCATTGATAACCAACGCTTTCGCCTGATCCTGACTCATGGAGGTCAGCGCCTGCCAGGTGGCATCGATGTTCGCCTGTTTTTCTTTTGCGCCGAGCAGTGGTTCTTGGGCGATCAGCGCACGCAGGAGCGTCAGGGAAGGCTGTCCCTGTTCCGCGGCGATGCCGATTTGCCAGAAACGCAATTGTTGATTTTTATCCAGCGCGGAAATATCGATCTCGCCTAACTGTTTTTTCGCGCCGGCAACGTCCTGCTGCACGACCTTCACTTCTGCCCCCAGCAGCGCCTGCTCACGGCGCTGGGCGTCGTTCAGGTTCTGCGGCAGTTGATTAAACAGTTCGATAGCCTGCTGGTTTTTGCCCTCTTTCAGCAGGGCACGAATGGCGAGTAATTGCCAGTTGGTCTTGCTATCATCTGCGCTCTGCTGCATTTGCTGTAAATAAAAGCCAGAGTCAGCTTGCGCGCTGCCCTGCATGTGCGCAGTGCTTTGATCGGGCGCCTGGGTGCCACAGCCGGCGAAAATCAGTGCTGCCAGAATGACGGGCAGACAGCGCGCGGCTTTTAAACGAGAAAATGTTAAGGGTACCATACTGTATCCAGTGATATTTTTTATACGCAATGCTCAATATTAAATCGGCAATACGGACGACACAATGAAACAACACGAATCGGCGGATAAATATCCCGGCCAACTCTTTATTGTACCTACTCCCATCGGGAATTTGTCCGATATTACCCAACGTGCGCTCGAAGTTTTGCAAGCCGTTGATTTAATTGCCGCTGAAGACACCCGTCATACCGGTTTGCTGTTGCAGCATTTCGCGATTACCGCCCGCCTGTTCGCCCTGCACGACCATAACGAGCAACAAAAAGCCGATACGCTGGTGGCAAAGCTGAAAGAAGGGCAGAACATTGCGCTGGTATCAGATGCCGGAACGCCGCTGATTAACGATCCGGGTTATCACCTGGTGCGTACCTGCCGTGAGCAGGGGATCCGCGTGGTGCCGCTGCCGGGGCCCTGCGCGGCCATTGCGGCATTAAGCGCGGCGGGCTTGCCTTCTGATCGCTTCTGCTACGAAGGCTTTTTACCTGCAAAATCAAAGGGTCGGCGTGATGCACTCAAAGCCCTCGAAGCGGAACCGCGGACGCTGATTTTTTATGAATCGACTCACCGCCTGCTCGACAGTCTGGAAGATATGGTGGCGGTATGGGGAGGAGCCCGTTACGTCGTGCTGGCGCGAGAGCTGACCAAAACTTGGGAAACGATTCACGGCGCGCCGGTCGGCGAGCTGTTGGCGTGGGTGAAAGAGGACGAAAACCGCCGCAAGGGCGAGATGGTATTAATTGTCGAAGGGCATAAAGCGCAAGAAGACGAATTGCCCGCCGACGCCCTGCGCACGCTGGCGTTACTCCAGGCGGAGCTGCCGCTGAAGAAAGCCGCCGCGCTGGCGGCTGAAATTCACGGCGTGAAGAAAAACGCGTTGTATAAGTATGCGCTGGAGCAGCAGGACTAACGCTGCTACTTCACCACCACGGTAATGGTGGCGGTCCCCTTAAAACGCCCTCCGGCAAGCGTGCCCCCGGTGAGATTGACCGGGTAAGCCTGTAAATGCGCGGTCCCGCTGCCGGAACTGTCCATCAGAAGTGCGCCGGGGTTAAAAGGAATATCTATGTTTGTGGTGGTGATATCCACCAGGCGGATTCCCACATCCGGCTCGTTGTCAGACTCTCTGCGTCTTGCGACGAGCACATATTGGCTGGCCAAATCGCTGCCCTCGATATACATATACAGGCTGTTCTTTATTTCAGACATATCCCCGCAGTCATAGGTAATGTCGAAGTTAATGGGTGTGTAATGCTCAGGCATTTGGTCCTTAATTGTAAAATGCGCAGCACTGATCGTTCCAAGATTCACCTGGATGACGTCTCCTTGATTAATCTTACAGTGTTGTGGAACCGTAATTCGCCCCTGGATATGCAGTTCAGCAATATTATTGAAGGTTTTTGGATAGGACGACGAGCTGCTCCATGCCGCCTGGATGTAGGCGACAAGGGTGTCAGGAATAATCATTTCGCCTAAAAACGGTTTGCGGACATACAGCGTAAATGTGGTATCCATACCAAATGAAATCGCTGACGATCTTTGCTCGGCAGGATCGTCATTACAGACGCTGTTACTGGTTTTTGTACTGTAAGAACCGCTGGTATCCTTGATGGGCGAACCAATTTTCGTGGGAACAAGTACGGTACCTGCGTTGGGGATATCGTTGATCTCGGTTTTAATGTCCAGGCTGTCGTTTAAACGATAAAAACCACTTAAATGTCCGGTGGTGGTTATTGCGCTGACGGTTGAATAATAAAGGTTGACCTTGGTGTTAGCACTGCAGTCGCATCCTAATTGATAGGCGCTGCCCCTGGCTGCCGAAGGGATCTGCCAGACTGAAGCTGTCACATTCTGTTCTTTTGTCCAGTCGGTTGCGATATCTGTCATAAAATTTCCATTCGCTTCGCAGATACCTGTCGCTGACTGAGCCGGTGAGGCAGAAGCCAGGGCGATAAGCGCGGTAATCACAGATAAAATATAAATTCTCATCGAATACACCCTTAACGACATACCGTTGTGTCTTTTAGAACAGATGATGCGCTCTGCCGGTTATCTGACAGGCTATAAGTAAACTGACATTGCTGGCTGGCTTCTTTACCCCAGCGAATCGTCCAGGTTTGCGGCAACTCATTAACCCCAGTGAGATAAAGCACGCCGCCCTCGTCCACGATGCTTTGCGTTCCCGCACTCTGGTTATTCGCCATAGCACCGAAAGGTAAAGGGGTGTTCTGCGCATCGGTCACGGTGAGTAAAACTCTGCGCCCCGTCTGCGCACTAAAATAGGCACTCACGGCAGCGCCCTGACCTGGCACGACGATTTTTGCTGTTTCCGTTACGTCAACGTCATCCGGCATGGTGGTCGTGTCCAGCGTAATTCGGTTTTCCTGATACGGGGTGAGAAAAGGGATAACGGCATTGCCAAAATAGTCGGTCGCGATTCCCGGGTAGTTCTTAATCCGTATATTGGCGGCGCCATTGGCGTCAATAAGCGCAAAGGCATTACCAAGCGGCTGGGACAGCGTTACGCCATGAGAATGCGCAACGACGCCGCCAGAAAGGCCATAGCTGAGCTGGCGATTATCTGGACTGTAGTCGTAGCTACTGCTGACGGTACCGTATGCGGAGCGGTAATTTGCGGAAAAACTGCTACTGGTGTTGTCGTTATTTTCGCTTTGCCGTTGCTTAAGGCTATAGCTCAGACGATGGTCATCCAACAGCGAACCATTAATTCCTACCTCATGCTGCGTCGCTTTATTTTTATCTTCCGTAATACGCCATGTCGCCTGCGCATGGGAAAGCCATCGATCCAGCGGTACGCTAATACTGAGCGAAACGGAGCGCTCGCTCTCGCGGTCCGTTGAATCGGTGAATTGTCCGTTAAGGTTATAGCTGACGCCGTAGAGGCTGCCATTCAGTCCTGCGGAGAAGTTGTTATCTTTTTGGCTGTCGTTCCAGTAGGTACGTTGAGAACCGGAAACATAAAAATTGATGCTGTTGAGTAGCGTCTGGCTGATGCTGAATTGTGCTTCACTTTTTTGACGGTAACTATTATTTATATTCTTTGCATTGGCATCAGAAAACGTAAAATAGCCATTGCTGGTATAGCGATAATATCCCAGCGATAAATTCGTGCCAGTTTCTGGCAAATCTTTAATATATTGGGTACGCCAGGTATAGCCTTCAAAGGTATTGCCATCATCAAATTGCGTCTCTGCCCTGCCAATATCCACTGAAACGGCGCCGAATTCACCCAGAGTGCCGCCAACGCCGACGGTTTGCGACCGATAATTTTCAGCGGTTAGCATTCCGCCATACACCGTCAGGGCGTTGCTCAGACCATAGATGCCGGTACTTTCAATAAATTGGGGTTCTTTACTCTCTGCTGATTGGGCGGCGCGAAAGCGACCCGCAGTAAGGCTGTATTTCAGATGCCCCAGCCTTTGCATAACGGGAAGCGACGAGAAAGGTTGAACGAAATGGCGAACTGTCCCGTCGGCTTCTTCGATACTGACGTCCAAATCGCCCCCGAAGGAGGAGGGATAGAGATCGTTAATCTCAAATGCGCCCGCAGGGACGTTGCTTTGGTAAATGGTATAACCGTTCTGGCGAACCGTGACGATAGCGCTGGAATTGGCGATGCCACGAATGGTTGGCGCAAAGCCTTTTTGACTGTTTGGCAGCATGTTGTCGTCGGAGTAAAGGCGAGCGCCGGTAAACTGGTAGCCCGGAAAAATGGCGCCGTCTGTTGAGCTTTCGCCAATCACCAACTGTGACCTGAGGGACTTTATGTCCCGTTGCAACCAGCTGTTGATGCTGTCCCAACGAGCGTCATCCTCATTGTGCGTCCAGGTGGAGTAGTTACGTAATCGCCACTCGCCGAAGTTCGCGCCACTTTGCAGGTTCATGTACTGGCGTTCACTTTGTTCGTTATTGTCGTAGCGGCTTCTGGAACCGGTGAAACTGTAGTTGGTGAAAACGACCGGAACACCGTTATCCCAGCGCGAAGGATCGACATAGCCTCTGGCATCGCGATAAAGGGCAATTTGCGGAACGCTTAACTTGAGTTTGCTGTGGTTAAAATCAAATATCGCAACACTACCGGGAACGGCTTTAGCGAGATCGGGAATGCGCGTACCGTCATCAGCATTGGCAAATGCCGGATTCTCATCGACTTTAAAGCCTAATTCGCGTAGTTGCCCTACTGTAAATTGTGGTTGAAGCTGGTGATTATTTGCGATGACAAAAGGCAGCGTTCGTTGCATCAACTTTTTATTATTGATGTAAATATCGACAGAATATTCACCGGGTTGCTGTGCATTCTTATGAGAAAAAAGTGACAGATCGACGGGGCGTTGACCACTTTTGGCGGTTTCCAGTAGAGCGGGGTCGAAAAAATAGTCATCGGCAAAAACAGTACCTGAAACCAGGTAACCGCTGGTGATGGTAAACGGCAAAAAGTACCTGATGCAGTGGCGCAAATATTTCTTTGCGTACAGTACATCGATTTTCTCCGTTAAATCCTTTTTCCGCTTATAGCTCATATTTCCCTTATCACTGAAGCGTTGCCTGTTTTATGGAATCAGGCGTGTTTCTGGCGCTGTACTGCCACCAAAATCATTTATTGCCGCCCATTTCACCGTTCTTCCAGTCGTGGCATTGATGGCAATTATTTTTCTTTCCTGCGGCGCGATGTATTCAATTTTGTCTGTGAGGTTGACATTGTCTAAACTTAATCCCGCAAAAACGACATGATATGCCGATGGGTTATAAATAGTCAGTTGGTTCGCTGAGATGCCAAACTTGAGCGCTTTGAAAGCATCTCTGGCTTTACCGTTGAGTCCTTTTGGTCGGTAAAAAAGTTTGATTCGGGTTTTAAACACTAACGTTAATGTATTGGTATTGGCGAGATCGGCTTTGTTCTGTGCAGGAATGGCTCGCACATTGATAAAATACATCGACTCTCTGTCATTAGGCACCTGTCCATCAGCCTTAATAATACGTAACGTAGAGTCTTCTCCGGCATCAAGTCGAAACAGTGGGGGCGTGACAATAAACGGGCCGCGCGAGCTGTTGTTGCTATTTTCTACCCATGATTGCAGCAGATAAGGCATTTTTTCGCTATGGTTAGCGAGCGGCAGAGCGGCCTCTTTTTTACTGGCGTCATAAATAACGCGCGTCCTTTCCAGTACGATACCCCCTGCGAAAGCCGTGCTTGCCAGAGTGGTAAGCAAGATAAAAAATGCCAGTGTCGCCAGTCTCTTCATTATTTACTCCCTGAAATGTTAATATCTCTTTATCCCTGTAAAAAGGGATAAAGAGATATGATGAAGGGATTAACGGTAATCAAGAGTGACATCAACCGAAGCGTTTGCTTCACCTGGCGTAATGTCTTTAGACTCTACGGTTGAAACGTAATAAGCCAGTAAATTGATATCCATCGTCGCCCCGGTAATAGGGAAAGACACTTTAGGATCGTTGAGTTTGTTAATGGCCATTTGTGTCCCCTGGTCGTTATCGATACGAATACCGACACCCGTCGCAGGTTCGTCCATACCCGTCACCGCAACCAGTTCGTCATTTGTTCCGGTCGTTCCGCCATTTCGTGTTTCTAACCATAGCTGGAAAGACGCATCTTCAACACCATCAACGTGCTCCCACGGGTCAGTTGGACAATTTTTTAATGGGATAGTGACTGGAATACTTGGCGTTTTATCGCCAACGGTTTTGAACTGAGAAGCGGCGTAATGACCAAGTTCAACATCAACCGTGTCGCCATTAGCAAATTCACAGGTGCTGGTTAATATTTGCCCGGTAAATTCAATCGTTCCATCTGTCGCCCACGCGTGGCTTGCGGAAAGCGTGAGTAAACCCGCAATAACGGATTTCGTATAGCGTTTCATTACTAATTCCTTATCCTTGCTTAAAATACAATGAAATATTTCATTAGGCAATATATCTGCATGCTTTAAGGATTATACAGTTCCTGACGGCTTAGAATGGCGTAATGTTATGTTTTCGGAATATATTTATATTAGTAAAGTCTATTTGGCTGGTGGTTAATTGATCTGTCAATAGGGGGTTTTAAAAATTCATGCTTAATGCTGTTGCTCATAACTGGTTGATTTTAAGTCATAATGAAAGTGTAAGGTTAAATAAAAGTGAGCAGTCTATTTAATATAAGTCAAATAAAAATATTCATATTATTGATATGAGGGGGCGATTCATCTCAAAAAAGACTTTTTAATATTATTTTTGTGCAATATCTTTATATAAATTTCTTTCGGGATAAGATACCATCAAGCTAAAGATATAATCTTAAACTAAACAGTATTTTTAATTTGTATAACCGGATAAAAAGTAGACTCGCTGTAGGCAGGCGCAGGCCTGCCTTTATTAAGTGAAGCTCTAAACAATAATAAGCTCAACGCCGGTTTTGAGCACCGCCGCTTTATCCTGCTTACTGATGCCATCGTCAGTGATCACGCAGTTGATCTTCTCCATGGGGAGAACCTGGTTGAATCCGCGGCGGTTGAACTTGGTGGCGTCCAGAACGGCGACAACTTTGTGTGCCGCAGCGGCCATCACTCCGCTTATCGAATACCCTTCATTAAAGGTGGTGATCCCGTTGGTGGCGTCGATACCGTCCGCACCGACAAACATTAAGTCTGCGCTGATGCCCTGTAACGAACGTTCGGCGATGGTGCCATGCATGGAATGTGTTTTATGCCTTACCGTGCCGCCGCAAACCACCAGCGTCAGGTCTTTATTGTCGGACAGGGTAAATGCCGCCGGTAAGCTGTTGGTAATCACGGTAATGTTGCTCTTACGGTTCAACGCTTCGGCGATCAATAACGTGGTGCTGCCGCTATCCAGAATGACGGTCATCCCTTCTTCCACCATCGCCGCCGCTGACTGAGCAATGCGCTTTTTCGGATCGCTGGCAAGCTGGTAACGGTCCTCGAGTATAACTTCCTGATTATCGCCTTCCGCCAGATGACTTCCGGGTTTAGCCGCGCCGCCGTGAAACCGCGTAACCAGACCCTTTTCCTCCAGCAAACGCAGATCGGCACGGATAGTGACTTCAGAAATACCAAAGGTATTCGAAAGATCAAGAACCAACACGCTGCCCTGCGAATTAATCAGGTCGACAATTTTGTTCCTTCGCTCAAATGAGTTCATATTGATTTGCCTGATAATTAACTGTGACTAGTTTAATCGAAGGATTGCGAAAGGTGAACGCTAAATTTCGAAAGTAAATGTGAGCCAGCGCAGGTTGCTGGCTCGTACGATCAGGAGAAGTCCAGGAGGATTTTTCCCTGCATAGGTGCGCCGTTTAGCGCTTTCACGGCTTCTGCGAAACGCTCTGGGTTACCCCGATGGGCAATCAGCGGGGTGAGCAGCAGGCGTTTCTCGGTCAACAAGCGTGCGGCGGTTTCCCACTCTTCTCCTGGCCACGGGCTGGAGTAGTTCATCCAACTGCCCAGCACCGTGAGCTCTTTGCGCAGGATCAGCCCGAAAACGTGACTGGTGAGCGTCAGATCATGGTGCAGCGTGCCGACCAGCGCTACCTGCGCACGCGGTCCGGCAATTTCAATTGAGAGTGAGACGGTCTGCGGCGTGCCTGCCGTTTCCAGCACCAACTGGTCGAACTGCGCGTCGTTCTGCGCTGCCTGAATCTCTGCTGCGCTCATCTCCCGGCTGTTATACACCCGCGTGGCTCCCAGCGCTGTTGCCAGCGCCAGTTTCTGTGGATTAATGTCGATAGCGGCGACGCTTTTCGCACCGAGCTCTTTTGCGCACTGAAGCGCGAGCAGGCCGATGGTGCCCGCGCCAACGATGATAACGTTTTTCCCTTCACATCCCCGCGCCAGATGAAACGCATGCAGACCAACGGTGATCGGCTCAATGAACGCGCCGTCTTCGACAGGCATATCGGAAGGTAAGCGGAACAGATTGGCGCGCTTTACGACAACGAACTCCGCATTGCCGCCTTCACTGCGCGAACCGACAAACTGGTACTGTTTACACAACGAGTAAAAACCACGCTCGCACTGGGGACAGTGAAAGCAGGGCAGAAGCGGCACGCAGGCAACCGCGTCGCCCGGCTGCATGTCCTTCACGCCCTTGCCATACGATTCAACGTAGCCGCTAAATTCATGGCCGAGGGTAATGGGGTAATAATGCGCGCCTTTAGCAAAAATACGCGGAATATCAGAACCACACAGACCAGAACTGATGACTTTCACCAGCACGTCGTCGTCGTTTTGCAACTGGGGCATGGGGCGTTCTTCAACGCGCACGTCTCCCTCAGCGTGAATCACCACTGATTTCATAACATTCTCCAGAAAGATAACGGGGGAGCGAACGCTCCCCTGAAATTACACGGTGGGCTGACTTTCCGTCAGCGTTGCGTTTTGCTCCGCGGCTGCAAAATGGCGCGCCCGACGCCAGGTCAGCAGTACGCCGGTGAAATAGAGGACGGCAATCACCACGAACCCTATAACGTTCTGCCAGGTAAAGAGCTGGATCAGAAGCCAGGTTACCGGCGATCCCCCCTGGTCCATGGAGGCCACCATGCCACCGGCTTTCAGCGCCCCGGCATTGGCGGCAAGCTGGGTATGCAGACCGATGGTTTGCGTGGCGATCCACAGCGTGATGCCCATAATGATGACGCCGGATATCAGCGTGCGGAATAGGTTGCCCTGATGTACCGCCACCGCCATCGCGACAAAGAAACCGATAGTCGCAAGGTCGCCGAACGGCAGCACCTGGTTACCCGGGACCAGCACCGCAATCAGGATCGTCAGCGGGATAAAAATCAGGCTCGCGGAAACCACAGAGGTATGGCCGAGGAGCAGCGCCGGATCCAGTCCAATCAGAAACGCCTGGCCGCCAAATCGGGCTTGCAGACGTTTACGCGCCTGTTTGGCTATCGGCGTTAAGCCATCCATGATCGGTTTGATCACGCGCGGCATCAGTAGCATCACTGCCGCTGTTTTGACTGCCAGTTGCAGGACGGCTTTCACGTCGTAGCCTGCCAACATGCCAATCACTAGCCCCATCACAAAACCGACCGTCACCGGCTCGCCAAACGGACCGAAGCGTTTTTGCACATCGTCCGCGCTGAAATGAATGCGGTTAAGGCCCGGTATTTTGTCGATAACCGTATCGACCAGTACCGCGACAGGACCGAGGTAGGCTGAGGTGCCATGCGGGATAGCTATTCCTTCCAGACCGAAGAAGTCGCGGGTATCTTTTGCGAACCAGTCGCCAAGTTTGTAAACAAAGGCAGCATGGACAATCACGCCGAGGATCCCCAGCCAGTACGATCCGGTCGCCAGATGCAGCATCGCACCGGTAAAGGTCATGTGCCAGATATTCCAGATGTCGACGTTCACAACGCGGGTCATACGCGTCACCAGCATCAGAATATTGACGCCAATCGCGACCGGGATGGCGATCAGCGCAATTTGCGAGGCCCAGGTCATGGGTGACGATCCGGGCCAACCAACATCAATGACGTGAAGATTGATTTGAAATTGCTCGGCCATCGCTTTCGCCGCAGGGCCAATAGAGTCAAGCATCAGACCGATCACCAGGCCGATTCCGACAAAGCCAATGCCAATATGCAGACCCGATTTAAAACAGTCCCCGAGCTTCATCCCCAGCAGTTTTGAGAAGATGATGATCACCAGCGGCAGCATTACCGTTGGGCCTAAGTCTAGGATATAACGCATAATTTCGCTAAACATGGCGTCACCCCACGAGGATCGTCAGTATTTTTTGCTGCAACGCTTCGATACCCACCCCGGAAACAAAAGGCATACCGTGAACGACAGGAATATCGCCAAAGGTGCGGTCGACGCGGGCGGTGGTGCAAATGAGATCGGCGCCGTCCATATAGGTTTCGATTTCCGTGACCCGACATTGCACCAGGTCGAGTGTGATATCGTTGGCTTCACATAGCTCTTTAATTTCTTCCGCGGCCAGCGTAGAGGTCGCGACAGCACCGCCACAGGCCACAATCACTTTACGTTTCATAGGGTATTCCTTTTATTATCAGTATATTATCAGGCCTGTTCGCAAGGCTCAGGCATCAGGATAGTTTCCTGAAAACGGGCTGCCAGCGCTGTTTCAGGGGCACTCAGTAACGCTTCAAGGGTGTCCGGGTTTTGCAGTTCGCTAAACAGACGACGCAGGAGTTTCAGCTGCGCCTTCGGGTTTTCAACGATCAGCGCGATGATCAGCGAAACGGCAATTTCGCCATCGTCATCGGCCTGCTGAAACGCCACCGGAGTATCGGGACGGATGAGGTAGATCGCCGGCGATTTGGCGTGAACCGCTTCGCAGTGTGGAATCGCAACGGCATGGCGTTCCAGCGCGATGCCGGTTGGAAAGTTTGCTTCACGTTCGAGAAGCGCCTGCGGATACGTGTCATGCACCACGCCTTTGGCCAGCATCTCCTCGGCAATGTGCGCGAGCGCCTGCTGGCGCGAGGTAAAATGAATTCCAGTACGGACAAAAAGTTGGCTCATAGCGACTCCGGTTTTCAGGCTGTTTCTGACGCGCAACCGAACCGGTATGCACGTAAAACATCCTGAATTTTGTCAATAATCAGGCTGTGCGGCGTGGCGGTTAGCGCGCCTTCCGACAGCCGTTCAAACTGTACAGGCATAAACTGGCTGATTAATCCCAGCGGTAATGAGACGCCACTCAGATTGGCGATCAGTTTTTCCACACTTTGCCGAATACGCGGGTGCGGCCAGTAGTAACGGATACGGTCTGACAAGCTGAAATGGATATCGACCATCGCCTGGCTCCAGGTCGGCCGGTAATACTTCTTCCAGTATCCAGGCTCGTTAAGCATCACTTCATCGATCACCTCCAGCACCCGGCTGCGTTGTTCCGGCGAAATCAGGGCGTCTTCCATCTGCGCCAGCGCAAAAACGGCTTCACGCAGAGCGAAAGTCAGGGCCGGGCCGACCTTGAGAATGGCGTAGTGATCACGAACCAGCGCGCGGTAGGCTTGTCGGGTCTGGTAGTCTGTGGAGTGCGCTTCGTAAACCATTGGCGTGGCCTTGATCCAGGTAGTGAGCGCTTCGGCAGCCTGAGGCTGGTAGTGGATAATTTGGGTGTGATCGAATTCCACGCCGGGCTGCACGACGATGGCGATAACGCGGGTTAAGGCCTCATCAAGCCCCCGAGCGCGAAAGGCAACCTGATGCGTTTCCAGCGTGCGGGCGGCATCGTCGGCGCGGGTAACGTGAACCGTCCCAATGCTGCTGGCTTCCCCGCCCGGTACCGGAACTTCAGTGCCGATAACATAGGTCAGTCGGCGTTTTTGTTCTTCCGTTGCCGTCGCTTCAGCCGCCTGGCAAAGTACCGCTGCGCGTTCGGCGACCACCATCGGGTCGAGCGGCGTGGGGTCATCGGCGCAGGACATAGAGGCGTCCAGGTGGATTTTACTGAATCCTGCGGCGACGTAGGCCTGAATCAACACCACCGATTTTTCCATCGCATCCGCTGCGGGTTCATCCTGCCAACAGTTCGGGCCCAAATGATCCCCGCCAAGGATTAAACGCTCACGCGGGAAGCCAACCTCCTGGGCAATGCCATAGACAAAATCGCGGAAATCAGCGGGTTTCATGCCGGTATACCCGCCGAACTGATTAACCTGGTTAGAGGTCGCTTCAATTAGCACTTTGTTGTCGCTGTGCAGATCAAAGCGCAGGGCCGCTTCAATGACCAGCGGATGGGCTGAACAGACAGAACAGATCCCGACATGTTCACCGGCTTTATGACGCGAGATAATTTCTTTCACTTCTGACTCCGATATCTTTCGTTTGTATTGAATGCGATTGCGCTATCTGTCAAAGCTTGCCTTCGCAGCCGCAGTCGGCGATGACTTTGCGCACGACGGCTTTCATGGCGGCTTTGGCTGGCACCATGTAATGTCGGGGATCATTGGCCTTGGGATGCTCACTAAGATAGGTTTTCAGGGCATCGGAAAAGGCAATTTTAAGTTCGGTGGCAACGTTAACCTTGCAGATGCCGAGTGAGATTGCGCGTTGGATATCCCCGGTGGGCAGGCCCGAGGCGCCGTGCAGCACCAGTGGAATATCCACGTGTTGCCGAATCTCCGCCAGGCGCTCAAAATCCAGTCGCGGTTCGGCGGTGTAGAGGCCGTGAGCCGTTCCAATTGCTACGGCCAGAGAATCAATGCCGGTTCCGGCGACAAACTCCCTGGCCTGCTGCGGATGGGTATAAAGCGCGTCTTTTTCGTCAACGTTCAATTCGTCTTCCTGTCCACCCAAACGGCCCAGTTCGGCTTCGACGCTAACGTCGTAACGATGGCAGTAATCGACAACATTTTTCACCAGGGCAATATTGTCGGCAAACGGAAGGTGCGAGCCGTCGATCATGACGGAACGCACGCCAGCAGCGACTTTCTGTTCTATATCTTCACGTTTTTCATGATGATCAAGATGGATCGCGAGAGGGTGGTTCCATGACTTCGCCAGTTCCCCGGCGATGGCGACGATATTGCTCACGCCTGCATAGCAAAACGTGCCTGGCGTCCCCGCAACGATCAACGGTGAACGTAATTCTGCTGCGGTTTCCACGACCACCTGCAGGGTTTCAAGATTGTGGATGTTGAAAGCCGGTACGGCGTAACCCTCGCGCTGGGCCTTCCTGAGCATGGTCTTGCTGGAAATAATAAACATCCTTCCTCCGAAATCTTTCGTTTGTCTTCTTCGAAAGAATGTATAGGCTTTCGTAATGTTTTTATGTGATTTCGATCGGATAAATGAAAGCTACGAAAGTAAAAGAAGGTTTGCGAAAGATTACGGGCGAAAAAAAAGCACGCCCGCCGGGCATGCTTTATGAGAAGAGAAGGGAGGCGTCACGTCACCGGCGCCGGGTTAAACACTGCCAGTTGGTTATGAAGGCCCCATTGATCCGAGAAGGTTTTCTTCCGTCCGCTGGCTACCTCCAGGATAAACGCAAACAGCTTCTGACCGACCTCTTCAATGGTTTCTTCCCCGGTGGCGATGGTCCCGGCGTTAATATCCATTAAGTCATACCAGCGGTTTGCCAGCTCGGTGCGGGTAGCCATTTTGATCACCGGTACCGCCATCAGCCCATACGGGGTACCGCGCCCGGTAGTAAAGACCTGGACGGTGATCCCTGACGCCACCTGCTGGGTGCCGCAGACAAAGTCGCTGGCGGGGGTTGCCGCGTATATCAGGCCGCGCTTCGTTGGCCGCTGGCCCGGCGACAGCACTTCAACAATCGCGCTCTTACCTGACTTGGCAATGGAGCCGAGCGCTTTTTCGACCACGTTCGCCAGCCCGCCTTTTTTGTTCCCCGGTGACGGGTTGGCGCTGCGGTCGGTTTTCCCCATGTCGAGGTAGTTATCGTACCAGGCCATCTCTTCGAGCAGGCGCTTGCCCACCTCTTCGTTGACCGTGCGCGGGGTCAGCAGATGGATGGCGTCACGCACTTCGGTCACTTCGGAGAACATCACCGTGGCGCCGCAGCGAACCAGCAGGTCTGAGGCATACCCTACCGCCGGGTTCGCCGTGACGCCGGAAAACGCATCGCTGCCGCCGCACTGCATCCCGACGACCAGTTCAGAGGCCGGGCAGGTTTCGCGCTGGCGCTGATTGAGTTTCGCGAGATGACGCTCAGCCACCTGCAAAATCTCATCCACCATCGAGCGGAAACCGACGTGTTTTTCATCCTGCAAGCTCACGATGCTGGCGCTGTCCACCGGGATACTCTGCACATCGTCGGTACCTTCCAGCAGGCGCTCAGGTTGCAGTTTTTCACAGCCGAGGCCGATGACCATCACTTCGCCGCCAAAGTTCGGGTTCAGCGAAATGTTGTGAATTGTGCGAATCGGCACTACCGCTGCCGGGGCGTTGATCGCCACACCGCAGCCGTACAGATGGTTCAGACCGACGACGCCGTCGACGTTCGGGTAGTCAGGCAGCAAATCGCGCTCAATGATCTTCACCACATAATCGACCACACCCGCCACGCAGTGGACGCTGGTGGTAATGCCGAGCAGATTTTTGGTGCCCACGCTGCCATCGGCATTGCGATAGCCCTCAAAGGTATAACCTTCCAGCGGCGGCAGCGGCTCCGGCACTTTGGTCGCCAGCGGCAACGTGTGCAGTGGCGGCGCCTTCGGCAGTTCCACCATGGACTCATCGATCCAGCTTCCGCGCGCGATATTGCGAACGGCATAGCCAATCACCTCGCCATAGCGAACGATTTCACCATGCGCGGGAATATCCACCAGCGCCACTTTGTGCCCCTGCGGAATATGTTCGATCAGTTCAAGCCCGTCCGGGAAACGCGTTCCGGCTTTTAAACCATTGTCGTTAACAATGATTGCCACATTATCGATGTCGTGAACTTTAATATAAAACGCCGTCGGCGATTGCTGTCGGATGTCGATGTTAGCCATTGCTCAGTATTCTCCAGCTAAAAATAATTCGTTCAGTGAACCTGAAAAAAGAGAATGTCATTTTGATAAAATAAGCATGTCAGGCGCGCTGGAATAAGAATGTGATCGCGATCACCCGTTGTGGCGAACGCCACGCCCGCAGGGTGAGCAAAGCGTAAATCTGTGCATCAGCGCCCAGGCTTATGTGCATATGCTCAAAATAATATTTAATGCTCGTTTCTTTAATGAGCGTTTGCACAATGCCTAATACACCGCGGCTGATTATACTGAACCACGAACTTATTACACCCGTCGGTTATTTTAATTAGCATCGGTAAATGTCAAACAATAATAAAATACCGGCTTAAATGTCTGGGTAAATAAATAGTGACCCGTCCGTCGGTTTATAAAACTCTCTATATAACGGTTAAGTGACAAGGTAAACGTGATGAATAACGACATCTTCCCCAACAAATTCAAGGCAGCGCTCGCTGCGCATCAGGTGCAGATCGGTTGCTGGTCGGCACTGGCAAGCCCCATCAGCACCGAAGTGCTCGGTCTGGCGGGCTTTGACTGGCTGGTGCTGGACGGCGAACATGCGCCGAACGATGTCTCAACCTTTATCCCGCAACTGATGGCATTAAAAGGTAGCGCCAGCGCGCCGGTTGTGCGCGTGCCGACCAACGAGCCGGTGATTATCAAGCGTCTGCTGGATATCGGCTTTTACAATTTCCTCATCCCGTTTGTGGAAACAGAACAAGAAGCCGTAAACGCCGTGGCGGCGACCCGCTATCCGCCAGAGGGGATTCGCGGCGTATCCGTATCACACCGCGCCAATATGTTTGGCACCGTAGCGGATTACTTTGCGCAGTCGAATAAGAACATCACCATCATTGTGCAGATCGAAAGCCAGCAGGGCGTCGATAACGTGGACGCGATTGCGGCAACCGCAGGCGTTGACGGTATTTTTGTCGGGCCAAGCGATCTGGCTGCCGCGTTAGGCCACCTTGGCAACGCGTCGCATCCTGACGTTCAGAAAGCCATTCAGCACATTTTTGCCCGTGCGAAAGCGAACGGTAAACCCTGCGGCATTCTGGCGCCGGTTGAAGCCGATGCGCGCCGTTATCTGGAGTGGGGAGCGACGTTTGTGGCCGTGGGCAGCGATCTGGGCGTATTCCGTTCCGCCACGCAGAAGCTGGCAGATTCCTTTAAGAAATAACCACCACCGCAACAAGAGAGAATAGTGATATGACAATGAAAGTTGGTTTTATTGGCCTGGGTATCATGGGTAAACCAATGAGTAAAAACCTCCTGAAAGCAGGTTACTCGCTGGTGGTTTCTGACCGTAACCCTGAAGCGATTGCTGAAGTTATTGCTGCCGGGGCAGAAACCGCCTCTACCGCAAAAGCGATCGCTGAGCAGTGTGATGTGATCATCACCATGCTGCCGAACTCCCCGCACGTGAAAGACGTTGCGCTGGGTGAAGGCGGCATTATTGAAGGCGCGAAGCCGGGCACCGTTTTGATCGACATGAGTTCGATCGCGCCGCTGGCAAGCCGTGAAATCAGCGACGCGCTGAAGGCCAAAGGGATTGATATGCTCGACGCGCCGGTCAGCGGCGGCGAACCGAAAGCCATCGACGGCACGTTGTCCGTCATGGTGGGCGGCGACAAAGCGATCTTCGACAAATATTACGATCTGCTGAAGGCGATGGCGGGATCCGTGGTGCATACCGGTGAAATCGGCGCGGGTAACGTCACCAAGCTGGCAAACCAGGTGATTGTGGCGCTGAATATTGCCGCGATGTCAGAAGCGCTGACGCTGGCGACCAAAGCGGGGGTAAACCCGGACCTGGTATATCAGGCGATTCGCGGCGGTCTGGCGGGCAGTACCGTGCTGGATGCGAAAGCGCCGATGGTCATGGATCGCAACTTCAAACCGGGCTTCCGTATCGATCTGCATATTAAAGATCTGGCGAACGCGCTGGATACGTCGCACGGTGTCGGCGCGCAGCTGCCGCTGACCGCTGCGGTGATGGAGATGATGCAGGCGCTGCGCGCGGACGGGCTGGGGACGGCCGATCACAGCGCGCTGGCATGCTATTACGAAAAACTGGCGAAAGTGGAAGTCACTCGCTAATCACGTCGTGCCTCGTGGCACGCAGCAATCTGGCCTGCCTGGCGCAGGCCGGAACAGTGAAACGCTAATTGGCGTTATGCAGTAACAGGCTACCCCTATGAAAATCGTCATCGCCCCAGACTCTTATAAAGAAAGCCTTTCTGCCAGTGAGGTAGCTCAGGCAATAGAAAAAGGATTCCGGGAAATTTTTCCGGATGCGCAATATGTTTCTGTTCCCGTCGCCGACGGTGGTGAAGGAACAGTTGAAGCCATGATTGCCGCCACGCAGGGAACTGAACATTCCGCTTGGGTTACCGGCCCGTTGGGGGAAAAGGTCAATGCCAACTGGGGCATGTCAGGAGACGGAAAAACCGCGTTTATCGAAATGGCGGCAGCCAGCGGACTGGCGCTGGTTCCCCCGGAAAAACGCAATCCGCTGATCACCACCTCTCGCGGCACGGGCGAGCTGATTTTGCAGGCGCTGGAAAGCGGGGCGCGAAACATCATCATCGGTATTGGCGGCAGCGCCACCAATGACGGCGGCGCGGGTATGATACAGGCGCTGGGCGCGAAACTGTGCGACGCCAATGGCACCGAGATCGGCTATGGCGGAGGCTGCCTGAACAGCCTCAACGCAATTGATATTTCGGGTCTTGATCCGCGATTACGCGCCTGCACGATTCGCGTTGCCTGCGACGTCACCAATCCGCTGGTGGGGGAGAAGGGCGCATCGCGAATTTTTGGACCGCAGAAAGGCGCGACCGAGGCGTTAATTGTCGAACTGGACGCCAATCTTGCCCATTACGCCGATATCATCAAAAAATCGCTACGGGTGGATGTCAGAGAGGTTCCTGGCGCAGGCGCGGCGGGCGGTATGGGCGCGGCGCTGATGGCCTTTCTCGGCGCGGAGCTGAAAAGCGGTATCGAGATTGTGACCCAGGCGCTGAATCTGGAAGAGCATATCCACGACTGTACGCTGGTGGTGACTGGCGAAGGACGAATTGACAGTCAGAGCATTCACGGAAAAGTACCGGTCGGTGTGGCGAGCGTGGCGAAGAAATACCACAAGCCGGTGATAGGTATTGCCGGCAGCCTGACGCGTGACGTCGCGGTGGTGCACCAGCACGGTATTGATGCCGTGTTTAGCGTATTAAGCAGCATCGGCACGCTGGAAGAAGCCTTCCGAGGCGCATTTGACAATATTTACCGCGCTTCGCGAAATATTGCGGCCACGCTGGCGATGGGAATGCGCAGCGCGGGGTGACAAGGGCGCGTAAACCCTCTATACTTCGCGCCGAAGCTGACCAGACAGTCGCCGCTTCGTCGTCGTCCCTTTCGGGGGAGACAGGCGGAGGGGAGGAAAGTCCGGGCTCCATAGGGCAGGGTGCCAGGTAACGCCTGGGGGGGAAACCCACGACCAGTGCAACAGAGAGCAAACCGCCGATGGCCCACGCACGTGGGATCAGGTAAGGGTGAAAGGGTGCGGTAAGAGCGCACCGCGCGGCTGGTAACAGTCCGTGGCACGGTAAACTCCACCCGGAGCAAGGCCAAATAGGGGTTCATAAGGTACGGCCCGTACTGAACCCGGGTAGGCTGCTTGAGCCAGTGAGCGATTGCTGGCCTAGATGAATGACTGTCCACGACAGAACCCGGCTTATCGGTCAGCTTCAACTCATTACTGAAACCCCGCCATCAGGCGGGGTTTTTGCTTTTGTGAGGCAGATGAATGCCTGTCCACGACGCTATACCCAAAAGAAAGCGGCTTATCGGTCAGCTTCAACTCATTACTGAAACCCCGACATCAGGCGGGGTTTTTGCTTTTGTGAGGCAGATGAATGCCTGTCCACGACGCTATACCCAAAAGAAAGCGGCTTACCGGTCAGCTTCAACTCATTACTGAAACCCCGCCATCAGGCGGGGTTTTTGCTTCTGTGAAGCAGATGAATGCCTGTCCACGATGCTAAACCCAAAAGAAAGCGCCTTACCGGTCAGCTTCAGCTCATTACTGACCCCGCCATCAGGCGGGGTTTTTGCTTCTGTGAGGCAGATGAATGCCTGTCCACAAGGATAACCATTCGGCAGGGGAGCGTATCGGACGCAAGAGATTTCCCGTTATGTGACAGGAAACACAAAACGCTGGCTTTGGTTGTTTTGGCGACAGAAACAAAAAGCAAACGATCGCCTTCACAAAATTACTTGCTATAAAATCTATAAAAACTAGTGTTAATGGTTTGTTTGTAATGATAATGAATTGTATGCTTATATTTAATTATTGATAAAAGTAATGTTTATTTACAAACAAATACGGCAAAAAAATGTGATATGCCACAATATTTAACGTCATTTATGTTTTATATATAATTATATTTGATAAATTGCACATTAAATTTAATGACATATTTGAACGTTAATTGCACGATAATTGCTTGAAATATCATCATTCGCCGATTTTGAAAATAACCACAAGTTTATCGATGTTATCGCCATAAAATATTGTTATCCCCCCCTATTTTTTTGACTAAAATCAGACTAAAGCGACATTGTAATTATATAAATGTTTGAAAAATATAAATTTAATAATTTATTTGCCAGCTTCATAAAATAATGGCAAGGCAATTTGTGAGTGGTCGCACATATCCCCCATTACGTAATTTGTTACACTCCACGCCGTCAACAAAGTTATTTGCGCAGGTCGATATGAATACGTTTGCTCTCCCAAAAACTCAGCAGTTGGTGGTCTTTCAGGAAGTAATCAGAAGTGGTTCGATCGGATCTGCGGCGAAAGAATTAGGGTTAACTCAACCGGCGGTCAGTAAAATCATTAACGATATTGAAGCGTATTTCGGCGTTGAGTTGGTGGTACGGAAAAACACCGGCGTCACCTTAACCCACGCAGGGCAGGTTTTACTCTCGTGGTCAGAGTCCATCACTCGCGAGATGAAAAACATGGTGAATGAGATGAACAGCATGACCGACAGCGCGGTGGTGGACGTCTCCTTCGGATTCCCGTCGCTGATTGGATTTACCTTTATGTCCGATATGATCCAGAAGTTCAAAGAGGTCTACCCGAAATCGCAGGTCTCTATGTATGAGGCGCAGCTCTCCTCGTTTCTGCCAGCGATTCGCGACGGACGACTGGACTTTGCTATTGGCACGCTCAGCGATGAAATGAAGTTACAGGATCTCCATGTCGAGCCGTTGTTCGAGTCAGAGTTCGTGCTGGTGGCGAATAAGTCCCGAACATGCACCGGCACCACCACGCTGGAATCGTTGCAAAACGAACAGTGGGTGCTGCCACAAACGAATATGGGCTACTACAGCGAACTCCTCACCACCCTGCAAAGAAATGGCATCAGTATTGAAAACATCGTTAAAACCGACTCCGTCGTCACCATTTATAATCTTGTTCTCAATGCCGATTTTTTAACTGTTATTCCATGTGACATGACCGCGCCTTTTGGTTCAAACCAGTTTATTACGCTCCCTGTAGAAGAATCATTACCCATTGCGCGATATGCTGCAATATGGTCTAAAAATTATCGTATTAAAAAAGCCGCCTCGGTGTTGGTGGAATTAGCGAAAGAGTATTCATCTTATAAAGGTCGCAGACGAAAGCAATTAATTGAAATCGATTAACCCAATTAAATTTAGTTAATCCAATACTAACGCCATCGCGCTGTATTTCAGCCGTTGGTCACGGACATTTATTACTTTACAATAAGTAAGAGGTTACAATGCACATTACTTACGATCTACCGGTTGCCATTGACGATATCCTCGAAGCCAAAAAACGCCTGGCAGGAAAAATATATAAAACAGGCATGCCGCGTTCGAACTATTTTAGTGAGCGCTGCAAAGGTGAAATATTTCTCAAGTTCGAAAATATGCAGCGTACCGGTTCTTTTAAAATCCGCGGCGCGTTTAACAAATTAAGTTCGCTGACGGATGCGGAAAAACGCAAGGGCGTGGTGGCCTGTTCCGCGGGCAACCACGCGCAGGGCGTATCGCTCTCCTGCGCGATGCTCGGTATTGACGGCAAAGTGGTGATGCCAAAAGGCGCGCCGAAATCAAAAGTTGCCGCGACCTGCGACTACTCCGCAGAGGTGGTGCTGCACGGGGATAACTTTAACGACACCATCGCCAAGGTCAGCGAAATTGTAGAAACCGAAGGCCGTATTTTTATTCCACCGTATGACGATCCGAAAGTCATCGCCGGGCAAGGCACAATTGGTCTGGAAATCATGGAGGATCTTTATGACGTCGATAACGTCATTGTGCCTATTGGCGGAGGCGGTTTAATTGCCGGGATTGCCATCGCGATTAAATCCATTAACCCGACAATTAAAGTTATCGGCGTTCAGGCTGAAAACGTACACGGTATGGCGGCATCTTATCAGGCCGGAGAAATAACCACGCACCGAACGACCGGCACCCTGGCGGATGGTTGTGACGTTTCCCGCCCGGGTAATTTAACTTACGAAATTGTGCGTGAATTAGTGGATGACATAGTCCTCGTGAGCGAAGACGAAATACGCAACAGCATGATTGCCTTAATTCAGCGCAATAAAGTGGTGACAGAAGGCGCTGGCGCACTGGCTTGTGCCGCTTTATTAAGCGGGAAATTAGATAGCTATATCCAGAACAGAAAAACGGTCAGCATTATTTCTGGCGGCAATATCGATCTTTCTCGTGTATCGCAAATAACGGGTTTAGCAGACGCTTAACACCGGCTATTCATCTTTTCGTTGAGGATAGGATATGAGTACTACTGATAGCATTGTATCCAGCCAGACAAAACAGTCGTCCTGGCGTAAATCGGACACCACCTGGACACTGGGATTATTTGGTACCGCCATCGGCGCCGGAGTGCTGTTCTTCCCCATTCGCGCCGGATTTGGCGGCCTGATCCCCATTCTACTGATGCTGGTGCTGGCGTACCCCATCGCCTTTTATTGCCACCGGGCGCTGGCGCGCCTGTGCCTGTCCGGCTCGAACCCGTCCGGTAACATTACGGAAACGGTAGAAGAGCACTTTGGCAAGACGGGCGGCGTGGTGATCACGTTCCTCTACTTCTTCGCCATTTGTCCGCTGTTGTGGATTTACGGCGTGACCATTACCAACACCTTCATGACCTTCTGGGAAAACCAGTTGCAGTTGCCAGCCCTGAACCGCGGCTTTGTGGCGCTGTTCCTGCTCTTGCTGATGGCGTTTGTCATCTGGTTTGGTAAAGATCTGATGGTAAAAGTGATGAGCTATCTGGTCTGGCCGTTTATCGCCAGCCTGGTGCTGATTTCACTGTCGCTGATCCCGTACTGGAATTCGGCGGTGATCGATCAGGTCGATCTGAGCAACATCGCGCTGACCGGTCACGATGGCATTCTGGTCACCGTATGGCTCGGTATCTCCATTATGGTGTTCTCGTTCAACTTCTCGCCGATCGTCTCCTCGTTCGTGGTGTCGAAGCGCGAAGAGTATGAGAAAGATTTTGGCCGCGACTTTACCGAGCAGAAATGTTCACAGATCATCTCCCGCGCCAGCATGCTGATGGTCGCCGTGGTAATGTTCTTCGCCTTCAGCTGCCTGTTTACGCTCTCGCCGCAAAACATGGCGGATGCGAAAGCGCAGAACATCCCTGTGCTCTCTTACCTGGCGAACCACTTCGCCTCAATGTCCGGTACTAAGTCAACGTTCGCGACCACGCTGGAATACGGCGCGTCGATTATCGCGCTGGTCGCCATTTTCAAATCGTTCTTCGGGCACTATCTGGGCACGCTGGAAGGGCTGAACGGTCTGATCCTTAAGTTTGGCTATAAGGGCGATAAAACTAAAGTCTCGATGGGTAAACTCAATACCCTCAGCATGATCTTTATCATGGGGTCCACCTGGGTTGTGGCCTATGCCAACCCGAATATTCTGGACCTGATTGAAGCGATGGGCGCGCCGATTATCGCCTCGCTGCTCTGCCTGCTGCCGATGTACGCCATTCGTAAAGCGCCTTCGCTGGCGAAATACCGTGGCCGTCTGGATAACGTGTTTGTCACCGTCATTGGTCTGCTGACCATCCTGAACATCGTGTACAAACTGTTTTAAGCCTTAGGCTCAGGATGAGCGGAGTAGTGAAATGACTGAATTTCCTGTAGTTCTGGTAATTAACTGCGGTTCGTCTTCAATTAAGTTTTCAGTGCTGGATGCAACAAACTGCGACGTTTTAATGGCAGGTATTGCTGACGGCATTAACACTGAAAGCGCCTTCTTGTCGGTAAACGGAGGAGAGCCAGCAACGCTGGCTCACCACAGCTACGAAGGGGCATTAAAGGCGATCGCTTTCGAACTGGAAAAACGTAATTTAAACGACAGCGTGGCCTTAATTGGCCACCGCATCGCCCACGGTGGAAATATCTTTACCGCGTCGGCCATTATTACCGATGAGGTCATCGACAATATCCGCCGGGTTTCACCGTTAGCGCCGTTACATAACTATGCGAATCTGAGCGGAATAGAATCCGCACAGCAGTTATTTCCCGGCGTCACGCAGGTCGCTGTTTTTGATACCAGTTTTCATCAGACGATGGCGCCTGAGGCCTACCTGTACGGCCTGCCGTGGGAATATTACGAACAACTCGGCGTGCGGCGTTACGGCTTTCATGGCACGTCACATCGCTATGTGTCTCTGCGGGCGCATGCGCTGCTGGATCTTGCTGATGACGATTCAGGCCTGGTGGTGGCGCATCTTGGCAATGGGGCGTCTGTCTGCGCGGTTCGTAACGGGCAGAGCGTGGACACCTCAATGGGCATGACGCCGCTGGAAGGTCTGATGATGGGCACCCGCAGCGGCGATGTCGACTTCGGGGCGATGGCGTGGGTCGCCAGCGAAACCGGTCAGACCCTGAGCGATCTGGAGCGGGTGGTCAACAAAGAGTCCGGTCTGCTGGGAATTTCGGGTTTATCGTCCGACTTAAGAGTGCTGGAAAAAGCCTGGCATGAAGGACACGCGCGGGCGCAACTGGCGATCAAAACGTTCGTCCACCGTATCGCCCGCCATATCGCCGGGCATGCAGCGTCGTTACATCGCCTGGACGGCATTGTTTTCACCGGCGGTATCGGCGAGAACTCGGTCTTAATTCGTCGCCTGGTAGCAGAGCGTCTGGCGGTGCTGGGCGTTACGCTCGACAGTGACAGAAATAGCCTGCCGAATTCCCACGGCGAACGCATTATTTCCGCCAGCGATGCCCGGGTCATGTGCGCCGTTATTCCGACCAATGAAGAAAAAATGATTGCGCTTGATGCGATCCAGTTAGGCCGTATTCACGCGCCAGTGGAACTCGCTTAATTTATTGTTGTTCTGTAGAGAGATTATTTTTCATGAAGGTAAATATCGATACCAGCGATATGCTGTACGCCGACGCATGGCAGGGTTTTAAAGGTACGGACTGGAAAGAAGAAATTAATGTCCGTGATTTTATTCAGCACAACTATACGCCTTATGAAGGGGATGAATCTTTTCTCGCGGAAGCGACGCCAGCCACAACGGCGCTGTGGGAAAAGGTGATGGCGGGGATTCGCATCGAAAACGCGACCCATGCGCCGGTTGATTTCGACACTAACATCGCCACGACGATCACCGCGCATGACGCGGGCTATATCGAGCAGTCGCTGGAAAAAATCGTCGGTCTGCAAACGGACAAACCGCTCAAGCGTGCTCTGCATCCGTTTGGCGGCATCAATATGATCAAAAGCTCGTTTGAGGCTTATGGTCGCGAGATGGACCCACACTTCGAATACCTGTTCACCGAGCTACGAAAAACCCACAACCAGGGGGTTTTCGATGCCTATTCGCCGGACATGCTGCGCTGCCGTAAATCCGGCGTCCTGACCGGTCTGCCGGACGGCTATGGCCGCGGGCGAATTATTGGCGACTACCGCCGCGTGGCGCTGTACGGCATCCGCTATCTGGTGCGCGAGCGTGAACTGCAGTTCGCCGATCTCCAGTCAAACCTGGAGTGGGGGCAAAATCTCGAAGCCACCATCCGTCTGCGCGAGGAGCTGGCGGAACACCGCCGCGCGCTGCTGCAAATGCAGGAGATGGCGGCAAAATATGGTTTCGATATCTCGCGTCCGGCGCGCAACGCTCAGGAAGCAGTGCAGTGGCTCTACTTTGCCTACCTGGCGGCAGTGAAGTCGCAAAACGGCGGCGCGATGTCGCTGGGGCGTACCGCGTCGTTCCTCGATATCTACATTGAACGTGACTTCAAGGCGGGGATCCTGACGGAGCAACAGGCGCAGGAGTTGATCGATCATTTCATTATGAAGATCCGCATGGTGCGCTTCCTGCGTACGCCGGAATTCGACACCCTGTTCTCCGGCGATCCGATCTGGGCGACGGAAGTGATCGGCGGGATGGGGCTGGATGGTCGCACGCTGGTGACGAAGAACGCTTTCCGTTACCTGCATACGCTGCACACTATGGGGCCCGCGCCGGAACCAAACCTTACCGTGCTGTGGTCGGAAGCGCTGCCGGTGGCCTTTAAAAAGTACGCTGCGCAAGTGTCTATCGTCACGTCGTCGCTGCAATACGAAAATGACGATCTCATGCGTACCGACTTTAACAGCGACGACTACGCGATCGCCTGTTGTGTTAGCCCGATGGTAATCGGTAAGCAGATGCAGTTCTTCGGTGCGCGCGCCAACCTCGCCAAAACGCTGCTTTACGCGATCAATGGCGGCGTGGATGAGAAGCTGAAAATCCAGGTTGGGCCAAAAACCGCGCCGCTGATGGACGATGTGCTGGATTACGACACCGTGATGGAAAGCCTCGACCACTTTATGGACTGGCTGGCGGTGCAGTACATCAGCGCGCTGAACATCATTCACTACATGCACGACAAGTATAGCTATGAAGCCTCGTTAATGGCGCTTCATGACCGCGACGTGTATCGCACCATGGCCTGCGGTATTGCCGGGCTGTCAGTGGCGGCGGACTCCCTTTCCGCCATCAAATACGCGAAGGTAAAACCGGTGCGCGACCATAACGGCCTGGCGGTCGATTTCGTTATCGAAGGCGACTACCCGCAGTACGGTAATAACGACGAGCGCGTCGACAGCATCGCCTGCGACCTGGTCGAACGTTTTATGAAGAAAATTAAGGTGTTGCCGACCTACCGCAATGCGGTGCCGACCCAGTCCATTCTGACCATTACCTCAAACGTGGTGTACGGGCAGAAAACCGGGAATACGCCGGACGGACGCCGTGCCGGTACGCCGTTCGCGCCGGGAGCCAACCCGATGCACGGACGCGACCGCAAAGGCGCGGTCGCCTCGCTGACCTCCGTGGCGAAGCTGCCATTTACCTATGCCAAAGACGGTATTTCGTACACCTTCTCCATTGTGCCAGCGGCGCTGGGCAAAGAAGATCCGGTGCGGAAAACCAACCTGGTCGGGCTACTTGATGGCTACTTCCATCATGAATCGCATGTGGAAGGCGGTCAGCATCTGAACGTCAACGTCATGAACCGGGAAATGCTGCTGGATGCCATCGAACATCCGGAAAGCTACCCGAACCTGACGATTCGCGTTTCCGGTTATGCGGTGCGCTTTAACGCGCTCACCCGCGAGCAGCAGCAGGATGTCATCTCGCGGACTTTCACCCAGGCGATGTAACATTATCGGGGCGGTCAGCCGATCGCCCCTGGTCATAATGCGTATCAAACCTGGTCTCCACTGAACGGCATTCCGAGGGTGTAGATATGATTAGCGCATTCGATATTTTTAAAATAGGTATTGGTCCTTCCAGTTCCCACACCGTAGGGCCAATGAATGCAGGCAAGCGTTTTATCGATCAACTGGTCAACAGCGGTGACTTGCTGCGTACAACGCGCATCACGGTGGATCTGTATGGGTCGCTGTCGCTGACCGGAAAAGGCCATGCTACCGATACCGCCATCATCATGGGGCTGGCGGGTAACAGTCCGCAAAACGTCAATATTGACGCCATTCCCGGGTTTATAGAGGCGGTCACTCGCAGCGGGCGTCTGCCGCTGGCGGAAGGCGCGCATGTCGTTGATTTTCCGGTGACGGACAGCATTCTGTTTCACGGCGAAACGCTTCCCCGTCACGAAAACGGTATGCGCATCAGCGCCTGGGAACACCAGCGCCGGTTGTTGAGTAAAACCTACTATTCGATTGGCGGTGGGTTTATCGTCGATGAAGAGCATTTTGGTCAGGCCCACGATGTCGAAGCCCCTGTGCCTTACGATTTCCATTCGGCGAGCGAACTGCTCAGGCTGTGTGAGCGCAACGGGCTGTCGGTCTCCGGACTGATGATGCAAAACGAACTGGCGCTGCGCAGTAAGGCGGAAATCGACGACGGATTTGCCCGTATATGGGACGTTATGCACGCCGGAATCGAGCGTGGCATGAATACCGAAGGCGTACTGCCCGGTCCGCTCAACGTACCGCGGCGGGCGGTGGCGCTGCGGCGCTTGCTGGTGTCCAGCGATAACCTTTCCAGCGATCCGATGAACGTTATCGACTGGATCAACATGTTCGCCCTCGCGGTCAGTGAGGAGAACGCCGCGGGCGGACGTGTGGTGACAGCGCCCACTAACGGGGCGTGCGGGATTATCCCGGCGGTGCTGGCCTACTACGATAAGTTTCGCCGTCCGGTGAACGCCAATTCTATCGCCCGCTACCTGCTGGCGGCAGGCGCTATTGGCGCGCTATATAAGATGAATGCGTCGATCTCCGGCGCGGAGGTGGGCTGTCAGGGAGAGATCGGCGTAGCGGCGTCAATGGCGGCGGCAGGGCTGACGGAGCTGCTCGGCGGTAGTCCGGCGCAGGTGTGCATTGCGGCAGAAATCGCCATGGAACATAACCTCGGCTTAACCTGCGATCCAGTGGCCGGACAGGTGCAAATCCCCTGTATTGAACGCAACGCGATCAATGCGGTAAAAGCGGTTAACGCCGCGCGCATGGCCCTGCGTCGCACTTCGCAGCCGCGCGTGTCGCTCGATAAAGTCATTGAAACTATGTACGAAACCGGTAAAGACATGAACGACAAATACCGCGAAACGTCACGCGGCGGGCTGGCGATCAAGGTGGTTTGCAGTTAGCCTACGCCCCGGTCCGGTAAAAAAAAAGCACACTTCGGTGTGCTTTTTTTATTGTGATCGCTATCAAATTAAGAAATTAATGCCTTTAAGATGCAATTAAGGGGAAAGTTTTTCTTAACGCAGGGAAAATACAGGGGTTTGTTTGTGAAGTTTTTCTCTGCGCCCGGGCGTATGATTTTTTTCATACTAACAACTCGCCTGCACACCTGTACCGCGTATCGCCCTGATGCGGCACGACAAAAATATAAAAACTTACCCTACATATTGAGCGAGAATTTTATGGAAACGGCAACGAACAGCAGTGTGATACCTGGTGCCTCCAGCCCGGCGCGCCGGGCCGGTATGACCGAAAGCGAATGGCGTGAAGCGATCAAATTCGACAGCACCGACACCGGCTGGGTCATTATGAGTATCGGGATGGCAATTGGCGCGGGGATTGTTTTTCTCCCGGTCCAGGTGGGGCTGATGGGGTTATGGGTCTTCCTGCTCTCTTCGGTCATTGGCTACCCGGCAATGTATCTGTTTCAACGACTGTTTATTAACACCCTGGCGGAATCGCCGGAATGTAAAGATTATCCGAGCGTTATCAGCGGCTACCTCGGCAAAAACTGGGGTATTTTGTTGGGCGCGCTGTATTTTGTGATGCTGGTGATCTGGATGTTTGTTTATTCCACCGCAATCACCAATGACAGCGCCTCTTATCTGCATACCTTTGGCGTCACGGAAGGATTACTCTCCGACAGCCCGTTCTATGGTCTGGTGCTCATCTGCATCCTGGTCGCCATCTCCTCGCGCGGTGAGAAACTGCTGTTCAAAATCTCCACCGGTATGGTGCTGACCAAACTTTTGGTGGTCGCGGCGCTGGGCGTGTCGATGGTGGGGATGTGGCATTTGTACAATATTGGCGCGCTGCCGCCGATGGCGCTGCTGGTGAAAAACGCGATCATCACGCTGCCGTTTACCCTGACCTCAATCCTGTTTATTCAGACCTTAAGCCCGATGGTGATTTCCTATCGCTCCCGCGAAAAATCCATTGAGGTCGCGCGCCACAAAGCGCTGCGCGCGATGAACATCGCCTTCGGCATTTTGTTTGTGACCGTTTTCTTCTACGCCGTCTCCTTTACGCTGGCGATGGGCCATGACGAAGCGGTGAAAGCCTATGAGCAAAACATTTCCGCGCTGGCGATCGCCGCACAGTTTATTAGTGGCGCGGGCGCAGGCTGGGTAAAAGTGGTCAGCGTGATCCTCAATATTTTTGCCGTAATGACCGCGTTCTTTGGCGTTTACCTGGGCTTTCGTGAGGCTACCCAGGGGATTGTGATGAACATCCTGCGCCGCAAAATGCCCGCCGAGAAGATCAACGAAACGCTGGTGCAGCGCAGCATTATGCTGTTCGCCATTTTACTGGCCTGGAGCGCCATTGTGCTCAATGCGCCGGTGCTCAGCTTTACCTCAATCTGTAGCCCCATTTTCGGCATGGTGGGCTGTCTGATCCCGGCCTGGCTGGTTTACAAAGTTCCTGCACTGCACAAATACAAAGGGGCGTCGTTGTATCTGATTATCGTCACCGGTTTGCTGCTGTGCGTATCTCCGTTCCTGGCATTCTCCTGATTGACTTTGAAGGTTGTTGTTATGTTTGAGACTACAGAAAATCCGTTGTGGCAGCGTTTTATCCTCGCCGTACAGGAGGAAGTCAAACCGGCGCTGGGCTGTACGGAACCTATTTCACTGGCGCTGGCGGCGGCGGTTGCCGCTGCCGAACTGGATGGCGCGGTTGAACGTATCGACGCCTGGGTCTCGCCAAACCTGATGAAAAACGGGCTGGGCGTAACGGTTCCCGGAACCGGAATGGTAGGACTGCCTATCGCCGCCGCGCTCGGCGCGCTGGGCGGAAACAGTCAGGCCGGGCTGGAGGTGCTGAAAGACGCCTCCGCACAAGCTATCCATGACGCGAAAGCGATGCTGAGCGCCGGAAAGGTATCGGTGATGCTGCAACAGCCCTGCGACGAGATCCTTTTTTCCCGTGCGAAGGTCTACAGCCGCGACGGTTGGGCCTGCGTGACCATCGTCGGCGGACATACCAACATCGTGCGCATCGAAACGCACGCTGGCGTGAAGTTTGCTCAGGACACGCGGACGGACGGCGATGAGCAGGACTCTCCGCTGGCGGTGTTGTCCACGACCTCGCTCGAGGAGATTCTGGCGTTTGTGAATAACGTCCCGTTTGACGATATTCGTTTCATTCTCGACGCTGCCCGGCTCAACGGCGCGCTGTCGCAGGAAGGGCTGCGCGGCAGTTGGGGACTGCACATCGGCGCGACGCTGGAAAAACAGTGCGCGCGCGGACTGCTGGCGAACGATCTCTCTACGGCGATTATTATCCGCACCAGCGCGGCGTCCGATGCGCGCATGGGAGGGGCGACGCTGCCGGCCATGAGCAACTCCGGCTCCGGCAATCAGGGGATTACCGCCACGGTACCGGTGATGGTGGTGGCGGAGCATTTCGGCGCCGACGAGGAAAAACTGGCGCGCGCGCTGATGCTTTCTCACCTGAGCGCGATCTACATCCATCATCAGCTTCCGCGTTTGTCGGCTTTGTGTGCGGCGACTACGGCGGCAATGGGGGCGGCGGCGGGGATGGCGTGGCTGGTGGATGGGCGCTACAGCACCATCTCCATGGCGATCGGCAGCATGATCGGCGACGTTAGTGGGATGATTTGCGACGGTGCGTCAAACAGTTGTGCGATGAAGGTGTCGACCAGCGCGTCGGCAGCGTGGAAAGCCGTGTTGATGGCGCTGGACGACACGGCGGTAACCGGCAACGAAGGCATCGTGGCGCACAACGTGGAACAGTCCATTTCCAACCTGTGCGCGCTGGCGTGTCATTCTATGCAGCAAACGGACAAGCAGATCATCGAGATCATGGCCCGTAAAGCGCAGTAAGGGAGGCAACAGGCGGAAGGGGTCAGGCGGTGGCCTCTTCCTCGGCGAGCCGCACTTCGGCATCGGCGACAATCGCCTCCAGCTCGGTCAGCATCTCCTCGTAGCCAAAACGACGGGAAGCGACCGGGGTTTCTGCTGCCGCGGTAGGTTTCGCGGCAGCCTGTTTTTTGATTTTCTTACTCATAAGCAACTCCATTTACCGGCTACACCGGCAAATCTATCAGCAAAGCGCGCAGCGGCGAATCGGCGACGAGCGTTATGTTAGCTTCATCACGAATAAACGCGCCGTCGCCGCAGGTCAGCGCCTCGCGGGCTTCATCGTGCGTGACCGCGTGAAACGTACCGTGAATCGACTGCAGATAGGCACGGGGACCATGCAGTTGAAAGCGCAGGGATTCTCCCGCTTCCAGTTCAACATGATGCACCCACACCTGCTGACGCAGTTGCAGACTGCCGTTCTCGCCGTCAGGAGAGGCGATCAGCTGTTGCTTCGCTTTTTCAAGCGTGGTTTTCTGCACAGACGCGTTTTCGCGTTCAGGACAGGCGTCAAGCCACAGCTGCATGCGTGTTAACGGCTTGTCCTTACTGATGTTATGTTCGCTGTAGCTAATACCCGGCTGCGTGGCGAGCAACAGCGCTTCGCCCGCTTTGGCCTGGACATGGTTGCCGTCGCTGTCGCGATATTCGGCAACCCCTTCCAGAATCAGGTTTAAAATATCCACCTTCGGGTAGGTGCGCGGCTGAAAAGCGGCGCCTGGCGCCAGCACTTCCTGATTGAGTACGCGCAGTGAGGCGTAGCCCAGCAGTTTCGGGTCGAAGTAGTGTCCAAAGGAAAAAGTGTAACGGGCCTGCAGCCATCCGTAGTCCGCTTGTCCGCATTGTTTGGCTGTTCGGGTAGTAATCATAATTCTTGACCTCTCTTTACTCCCTTTTATGTTAAGGGGCTGGACGCTACATTGTTAGCCAGATATTCTGCCCGGTATGTTCAAATTTCCTGAATGAGAACGATATGGCCAAAGAAAGGGCATTAACGCTCGAAGCGTTGCGCGTGATGGATGCGATAGACCGTCGCGGCAGCTTTGCGGCGGCGGCGGATGAACTGGGGCGCGTGCCGTCTGCGCTCAGTTACACTATGCAGAAGCTGGAAGAGGAACTGGATGTGGTGCTGTTTGACCGCTCCGGTCACCGCACAAAATTCACCAATGTCGGACGCATGTTGCTGGAAAGAGGCCGCGTTCTTCTCGAAGCGGCGGATAAACTGACTACCGATGCCGAAGCGTTGGCCCGGGGATGGGAAACGCATTTGACCATTGTAACGGAAGCGCTGGTGCCGACGCCGTCCTTTTTCCCGCTTATCGACAAGCTGGCGGCCAAAGCCAACACGCAGCTATCGGTCATTACCGAAGTGCTGGCAGGCGCCTGGGAACGTCTGGAGCAGGGGCGGGCAGATATCGTTATCGCCCCGGACATGCACTTTCGCTCGTCGTCAGAAATCAATTCGCGCAAATTATACACTCTGATGAATGTTTATGTGGCTGCGCCGGATCACCCTATCCATCAGGAGCCAGAACCGCTTTCTGAAGTGACGCGCGTGAAATATCGCGGCGTGGCGGTGGCGGATACCGCCCGCGAGCGTCCGGTGTTGACCGTACAACTGCTGGATAAGCAGCCGCGTCTTACCGTCAGTACGATTGAGGATAAGCGTCAGGCGCTGCTGGCGGGGCTTGGGGTGGCGACGATGCCTTATCCGTTGGTGGAACACGATATCGCTGAAGGGCGACTGCGGGTTGTCAGTCCTGAATCGACCAGTGAGATCGACATTATTATGGCCTGGCGGCGAGACAGTATGGGCGAGGCGAAAGCCTGGTGTCTGCGTGAGATTCCGAAACTGTTTATTGGAAAGTAATATTTGCTGGAACAATGAAATTCGGGGCAAATATATTGCCCCGAAAAATCTTAATTAATCTCACCCTGCTTAGGATCTGCGCCGAAACGGTTATTTCCGGCGGTGCCGTTCTGGCACATAAAGACGATAAGCACAATCGCCCCGACAATCGGAATCAGGCTAATCAGCAACCACCAGCCAGAGCGCTCGGTATCGTGCAGACGGCGAACCGCCACGGCAATACTCGGCAGCAGAACGGCGAGGCTATAAATTATCGTGATGTACGGCGTTTCCATGCCGATAACGGCTTGAATAACGTTCAGAATTGCGCTGATGATCATGTTGATCAACACAAACATCCAGTACTCTTTCCTGCGCGCACGTCCCGTAAAAAGGGCATAATTTTTTAATACACCTATATACCAATCCATTAAATATCCTTATTAGTGCTAAAAAAAGTCGCAGAAATATATCACGCTATATCGCTGAGGTCATTTTTATTATGCAAACTTAGGAATATTTCATGTTAATATTCGTATTAATAATAATATGATTAGATATAAATAAGATGTGAATGGATAAACGCACAGACAACAAAAAGAATATTTACCGTATAAAATTAAAAAGGCAGCGTTTTTTTCTGCCTTTTTAGGTTCTTATGGCAGGGTTTTCGGATCCGGGCCGAAGCGGTTTTCGCCAGATGTACCGTCCTGACAGTTAAAGATAATAATAACCAGCCAGCCGATGACGGGAATGAGTAACAGTAACAGCCACCATGCAGATCGATCGGTGTCGTGCAGGCGTCGGAACTGAACCGCCCACCACGGCAGAAACACGAGGATCCCATACAGGGTTGTGAGTACGCCTTCTCCGCCTGCGCGTTGCCAGCCCAGGATTTTATCCAGCACGCCCAGAACGAACGTTAAGATGACGTTGACCAGAATAAACATCCAGTACTCTTTGCGCCGGGCGCGACCACCGAACCCGATGTAGTTTCGTAGAACTTTTAAATACCAATCCATTTTCGCCTCAACCTTGGGTCAATCACTTGTTTTTAAAGCAATCAAATTAAGAATAGCTGCGAATGATCGGGGGGTAAATATTTGTGAACGGAATGAGGCCAGGTAGGCAGAAAAAGAAAGAAGCGCCGCCATCTGCGATGGCGGCAGGGTGTTACGCGAAGCGGGTGTCGCGCCCGTGAGGCTCGCTGAGATCCTGCCACGGACCGACGGAAATGATCCCCGTCGGGTTGATGGTCTTATGGCTTCGGAAGTAGTGCGTGCGAATATGGTCAAAATTCACCGTTTCCGCAATCCCCGGCATCTGGTAAATATCGCGCAGGAAGCCGTAAAGGTTGAGATAGTCGCTGATGCGATGCTTGTCGCATTTAAAATGCGTCACGTACACCGGATCAAAACGGATCAGCGTGGTCCACAGACGAATATCCGCCTCAGTTAAGCGATCGCCGGTAAGAAAACGATGCTGACCGAGGATCTGCTCCAGGCGCGCCAGATGGGTAAAGACCTTGTTAACCGCGTCGTCATAGGCCTGCTGGCTGGTGGCGAAACCGGCTTTATAAACGCCGTTATTGACGTTGTCATAAATCCAGCCGTTCAGTTCGTCGATCTTACCGCGGAGATCGGCAGGGTAGTAGTCGCCTGCTTTGGCGCCCAGCGCATCAAACGCCGTATTAAACATGCGGATGATTTCTGCGGATTCATTGCTGACGATAGTGTGGTTCTTTTTATCCCACAGTACCGGTACGGTCACCCGACCGCTGTAATGCGGGTCGGCGTGTAGGTATAGTTGATACAGAAATTCGTGTTGATACAGAGTATCACCTGTCGCAGCCGGGAAGTTGTCGTCAAAGGTCCAGCCATTTTCCAGCATTAAGGGATTGACGACGGAAACGGAAATAAACGGCTCCAGCCTTTTTAACTTGCGCAGGATCAGCGTACGGTGCGCCCACGGGCAGGCGAGCGAAACGTACAGGTGATAACGATCTTTTTCCGCCGCAAAGCCGCCTTCACCGGAAGGACCGGGTGCGCCATCGGCAGTGAGCCAGTTACGGAATGCCGATACCGAACGCTGAAATTTGCCGCCGGTGGATTGGGTGTCATACCAGGTGTCATGCCAGACGCCGTCAATCAGTTGTCCCATGTTTCTCTCCTTTACACGCTTCGTTGTAGGCCGACTCGAAGCAACGCGAAATCCATTAGGTATGGATAGCAAAAACGAGGAGAAGATCTCCTCGTTTTACGTTCATCAAGTATAGTGCGTTTACCACTTTTTATTCAGCACGCGGTCGATACTGAACGCGCCCGGACCGGTGATGGCCAACAGCAGGAAGCCGCCAGCGATGGTCAGGTTTTTCATGAACATCAGCGAGTTCACCCCTTCCGCGAAATTACTGTGGAACAGAAACGCGGTCAGAAGCGTAAAACCGGCAGTAAACAGGGCGGTGGTGCGGGTCAGGAAACCAAACAGAATCGCCAGGCCGCCGCCAAACTCAAGCAGGATTACCAACGGTAACATAAAGCCAGGCACGCCCATGGCTTCCATATATTGTTGTGTACCCGCGTAACCGGTAATCTTTCCCCATCCTGCGGTAATAAACAGGATTGGCATCAGAATACGCGCGACCAGTACACCAACATCTTCTAATTTTTTCATTTTACTCTCCAGGAAACCACTCAGGCTGCTGATTATGTTTTTTAGCGCAATGGCGCGGTACTCCGCGTCATTGCTGTCGATGGAGAGAATCATAAACGTGAGTAATGAGAATTGTTAGCAAGGAAAACTGTCAAATTTCTTCAATAATTTTGATGAATATAAGATAGGGTGCTGAACAGCGACGATGGCGTATTGTGCCAGTGGGGGTTATGCGCTCAATAAGTGGGGAAAAAGGAGAGGCCCGATAAGCGAAGCGCCATCGGGCAGAAGGCGTTCGGCCTACGCATTCAACGTCTTTTTGAATAACCGCCAGGCCGTCCAGGCACCGAATCCACGTCTTGCCCAGCGTACCAGCATATTTGGATGACGCACGGTCCAGATCGCCATCACGCTGCTGCCCACCAGCGCCCATGAACGCAGACTCAGGAGCGTGTTCCAGCCGCGATCGTAGGCGCCTGTGGCTTCCAGCCAGTCACGGCGACTGGCTGAAAGATCCAGCCTTTGCTGCTGGATCTCGCTAAGCAGTCGGGCCTTACGCTGTGCACGTTCGACTTTACCGCTCACGGCTCTCCTCCTCGAGAATTTGCCTGTCGTTCGCCAGTTCATGCCGCGTATGGCGAAGCAGCGTGGACTGACGCGCTTTGCGTAACGTCCATATGCCGCCAATCAGCGCCAGAACCAGCAGTACGACCGTGGTGGCAATCATCGCGTTGAGCCGGTACTGCGGATCAACGGCCCAGATCACCAGCACCATCAGGCTCATCAAACCAAATGCAGCGAAAAGCATGGTGAGTCCCAGCATCAGCAGCAGCTGAAAGAGGTTAGCCTTTTCTTCTTCAAGCTCAACCACCGCCAGACGCAGCCGGGTTTCCACCATCTCTACCAGAATAGAGACGATTCGCTGCCCGATGCCCAGAACGCTTTTACCGGGCCCTTGCGCGTGATGAGTGTCCGCCATAATTAGCGACGCGACAGCAGTACGCCCAGCACTACGCCAACCGCAGCACCAATACCTACGCCAGTCCATGGATTTTCGCGAACATAGTCGTCTGCACGGGCAGCGGCTTCACGGGTCTGCTTCGCGATAGCATCACCGGTTTCACCAAGACGATAGCGGCTCTCTTTCAGCGCACGTTCGGCTTTGCTACGGATCTTACTCAACTCTTCTTTCGATTTTTCGCCAGAGGAGTTCAGCACTTCTTCCAGCGTATCGGTCAGGGATTTCAACTCAGCGCGCAGATGTTCCGAAGTAGTATCTTTCGACATAGTTTTTCTCCAGATGAGTAAGGGGTTAGGGTTGCTTAGTAGTCGCGAGCTTCCAGCTCTTTCAGCTCGGCTTCTGCTTCAGCCAGCTTGCGCTCACGTTTGGCAATTTTGTCCGCATCGCCTTTTTGCTTCGCTTCCACGAGATCCTGTTTACGCTCAGTAATCTCTTCTTTTTGCTCAGCAATCTTTTCCTGATGTTCCGCGCGCAGTTTACTGTCAGTGCAGTTGGCTTTGACTTCACTGAGCGCTTTCTTCAGCCCATCGATACGGTGTTGATTATTGTGTTTCTCGGCATAGCTGATTTCCCGTTGAATATCCTGCTCCTTCTGTTGGCAGAGCGTATTGGCGTAACTGCCAGCACTAAGAGCAAAAAGGGTAATAGCTAAAGCGATGCGGTGTTTCATTCTTGAACCTTCCATTGTGATTCGTTCCCGTGAAGTCAGGAACGAGAATCCAGATGACAACGCGATGGAGTGACCCACCGCTTTATTAATCATAGACATTAAACGGGGAAATCACCAAAGTGGGTGACGGGATTCGGATTTCTGGCGATATTATCCTACCCGATGTGGGGTATCGCGCAAACGCGACAGCCACTGTACGGCCTGGCTGTCATTATCCTGCTGAGCAATGATATAGCCCTGCGGCAGGGTTTTATCGAGCACCGCTTTTGCCGCGGCGCTTTGGGCGCTGGAATCGAACGTGATCAGCAGCGTATCTTTCTGTGGCGTGATGCTTTTAAAGCGAATACCGTTGGCGTCAAGATGATGCCAGATAGAGAAACCGTCGGGCACGCTTGCCCCCTGATGAACGGCGCGGATCGCGAGAGTTGAATCCTGCTGGCGAATGGCCGACCAGACCAGTAGCAGACTGCCCAGCACCAGCAGGAACGCGGTACACACGGCCAGTTGCTTCAGCGTTATGCGCGGTTTCAGCATCCCTTACCCTCGGTTCCCGTATTTCTTTTTCCACAAGACCACCAGCGAACCGGCAAGGCCAAAGACCAGCAGGACGACCGGCAGCAGCATCAGGCAGGACATCAGTTGGTCTTCATATTTCAGAAAGACCGGTGTTTTGCCCAGCAGATAGCCCAACGTGGTCAGGATAAGCACCCACAGCAGGCCGCTCATCCAGTTGAAAAACTGAAAGCGCGCATTATTAAGGCCGGACAACCCTGCGATGGTGGGCAACAGGGTACGCACAAATGCAATAAAACGGCCAATAAGCAGTGCTGAAAGCCCATGCTTATGGAACAGATGGTGCGCGCGTTGATGATAGTGCGCGGGCAGATGCGAGAGCCAGTTTTGCACGGTGCGGGTATTCCCCAGCCATCGTCCCTGAATATAGCTCAGCCAGCAGCCCAGGCTGGCGGCGGTGGTGAGCAGCAAAATGGTTTGCGGATAGCCCATTGCGCCTTTCGCAATCAGCACGCCGACCAAAACCAGCAGACTGTCGCCGGGTAAAAAGGCGGCAGGCAGCAACCCGTTTTCCAGGAACAGAATCATAAATAAAACAAAATACAGCATGCCAATCATGGAAGGATTGGCCAGAGTTTCAAAATCCTGCGCCCACAGAGCGTGCAGTAATTGGGTCAAAAGTTCCATTCAGTATTCCTGGTGAATCGGTTAACGTCACGCCGGTTTCAGGAGTTTGCTATGCCGCATCATTTATCAACTTTTTTGTATGGTGTGCGAACGGCGCAAAGTCACGGCCTGAACTAATCCCTGTAAAGTGGTGAAGTAAGCAAGCACTAACAAACATAAATTCGATTTGCATCTAATTGTAACAAAGGTCAACGGAGTCCGTTATAGAAATTACGCGTCCCTGAGGTCTGATTTTGCTTATCGTAGTGGAGTGAGGCGAGAGGATTTACACAGGCTGACACTTTATACCTTTCGCTTACTGTCAGGCGTGCAGACAGGCGCAGCGGCGCGCCTGTCGGAGAAAGAACGTTTATTTTGCCGCGTTGACGGCGGTATCAAGATGAACCACCGGATTTTCAGCAAAAAGATAACGGTCAGCGTTAAATTCGAAATCGTCGCTGGTTTCGTTAAACAGCATGATTTTGGTGTTTTCGAGATGCTGCCACATTGCCAGTTTGGCGGCGTTCGGATCTTTACGAATCAGCGCCTTAAGGATTTGATCGTGATCGTCGCACCAGTTGTCCACGGTGCGCGCATCAATGTGTTCGTGCAGTTTTTTCCAGTAGGGGTTATGGCTGCGCTGGGTCCACATTTTTTCGACAATCGCCGCCAACGCGGAGTTTTGCGTCGCTAACGCCACCTGAATGTGAAACTGCAGATCCCATTCGGAATCGCGAAAGCACTTTTCGTTACGCGCTTTCTCCTGGATCTCCATCAACTTCATGATGTCCTGCTTGGTCACCTGGGTCGCGGCAAATTCAGCAATATTGCTTTCAATCAGCTGACGCGCCTGTAGCAGTTCGAACGGTCCGTAATTGGCGAACTCCAGCGACTCGTCGGCCGCCTGATGATAGCGAGGCTGATTAGAAATGACGTGAATACCCGAACCTTTACGCACTTCCACAAAACCTTCCACTTCCAGCATGATAATGGCTTCACGAACCACGGTGCGGCTGACGTTCTTTTCATCGGCAATAAAACGCTCTGCGGGCAGTTTATCGCCCACCAGGTAGACGCCCTGCTCAATACGCTCTTTCAGGTCAGCGGCAAGTTGTTGATACAAACGACGGGGTTCAGTGATTTCCATATGCGCTCCAGGCATGATACGGCAGACTCTATTTGTTATACCACTTTCGCGAGTTTCGCTCCACTCACAGAGACGAAAAAGCCGCCCTGGAGCAGGCGGCTTAGGTCAGCCGGGCAGGTAAAGCGCTCCGGCACAGGCTCTGGATTGCAGGTTAGCTTTGCGTAGCCGGTTTATTCACCTGCGGACCGGCATCGACATCGCTGGCCGGTTTGTTTTGCAGAACGGTCCAGATGACCAACGCGCCCAGCAGGTCAAACACCGCCAACACAGCAAACAGCGGGCTAAAGCCGATGGTATCCGCCAGCGCGCCGACCACCAGGGCGAACAGGGTGCTCGCCAGCCAGGCGGACATCCCGGTCAGGCCATTCGCGGTGGCCACTTCGTTGCGGCCAAAGACGTCAGAGGAGAGGGTAATCAACGCGCCGGACAACGCCTGGTGAGCAAAACCCCCTACGCACAGCAGCATGATGGCAATGTACGGGCTGGTGAACAGGCCGATCATCCCCGGACCAATCATCAGTACCGCGCCGAGGGTGACCACCATTTTACGCGACACGATCAGGTTTACGCCGAACCAGCGCTGGAACAGCGGCGGCAGATAGCCCCCGACGATACAGCCCAGGTCGGCAAACAGCATAGGCATCCAGGCGAACATGGCGATTTCTTTCAGGTTAAAGCCATACACCTTAAACATGAACAGCGGGATCCACGCGTTGAACGTACCCCATGCCGGTTCCGCCAGGAAGCGTGGCAGGGCGATCCCCCAGAACTGGCGGTTGCGCAGGATCTGCAGCAGCGACATTTTCTTTGCGCTGTTGGTCTGATGCTGAGCTTCCTGACCGTTAATAATGTAGTCACGCTCTTCGTCCGTCAGTTTTTTCTGGTCGCGCGGGTGTTTGTAGAAAATCAGCCATGCCATCGCCCAGATAAAGCTCAGGGCGCCGGAGATGATGAACGCCATCTGCCAGCTGTGCATCACAATCGCCCAGACGACCAGCGGCGGGGCAATCATCGCACCGATAGAGGAGCCAACGTTAAAATAACCCACCGCAATGGAGCGCTCTTTCGCCGGAAACCACTCAGAACTGGCTTTCAGGCCAGCCGGGATCATCGCGGCTTCGGCTGCGCCGACCGCGCCACGCGCCAGCGCCAGACCGCCCCAGCTACCCGCCAGTGCCGTTGCGCCACAGAAAACGGCCCACAATACGGCAAACATCGCGTAACCCACTTTGGTGCCGAGAACGTCAAGCACGTAACCGGCAACGGGTTGCATAACCGTGTAAGCAGCAGAGTAGGCTGCGATGATATAGGAATACTGTTGGGTGGAGATGTGTAACTCTTCCATCAGAGTTGGCGCAGCTGCCGCCACAGTGTTACGCGTCAGATACCCGAGCACGGTGCCAAGCGTCACCAGTGCGATCATGTACCAACGTAACCCTTTAATTTTACGCATGTAAAACCTCATCGTTTTGTTATTTCCGCCAGGAACGCGGCCATCATCCAGCGTAGGGCGGAGGATGTTCTTCTCACGAAGGGCGTAACCGAAAAAAGCCGGTACTCCCCGAACGTTGCCATTAAGTCGTTGTGCTCATTCGGTTTCCGTACCGGTCAATCCGATGATCAATTCATCGGTAATAATGCATTCCGTCAGCTTATGTATCGCGACGGCAGAAAGATAACTTGTCATACAACTTTAAAAGGTGAGAGCCATCACAAAAGTGCTATTCTTAGCAGGGTCATTATTTCTTTACAGGAAGGCCAGTCGTGGCGCGGCCTGGGACGGTTTTTACCTCCAGAAGGGTAACGTTTTTGTCAGGGTTTATTGATCTGGCTCACGAAAATATCTTCGGATAGTGGAAATTGGTGTGATAACTTTGTCAGCATCGCAACATAAGCAATCTGACGCACTCGATGAGAGGAAGACGATAATGACCCCGTTTATGACTGAAGATTTTCTGCTGGATACCGAATTTGCCCGCCGCCTGTATCATGATTACGCTAAAGAACAGCCGATCTTCGACTACCACTGCCATTTGCCGCCGCAGCAAATCGCCGAAGACTACCGTTTCACGAACCTGTATGACATCTGGCTGAAGGGCGACCACTACAAATGGCGCGCGATGCGAACCAACGGCGTGCCTGAGCGGCTGTGTACCGGCGACGCGTCCGATCGCGAGAAGTTCGACGCCTGGGCGGCAACCGTTCCGCATACCATCGGCAATCCGCTGTATCACTGGACTCACCTCGAACTGCGTCGCCCGTTTGGCATCACCGGTAAGCTGCTGTCACCGTCTACCGCTGATGAGATCTGGAATGAGTGCAACGACCTGCTGGCGCAGGATCGCTTCTCCGCGCGCGGGATCATGCAGCAAATGAACGTGAAAATGGTCGGCACTACCGACGATCCGATCGACTCGCTGGAGCACCATGCGAAGGTGGCGCAGGACAGCAGCTTCGCCATTAAAGTGCTGCCAAGCTGGCGTCCGGACAAAGCTTTCAACATTGAACAGGCGACCTTCAATGATTACATGGCGAAGCTGGGTGAAGTGTCCGATACCGACATCCGCCGCTTTAGCGATCTGCAAAGCGCGCTGACCAAACGTCTGGATCATTTCGCCGCCCACGGCTGTAAAGTCTCTGACCACGCGCTTGATGTGGTGCTGTTTGCGGAGGCGAATGAAGCCGAACTGGACGGCATCCTGGCGCGCCGTCTGGCGGGCGACGCCCTGAGCGAACACGAAGTGGCGCAGTTCAAAACGGCGGTGCTGGTGTTCCTCGGCGCGGAATATGCCCGTCGCGGTTGGGTCCAGCAGTATCACATCGGCGCGCTGCGCAATAACAACCTTCGCCAGTTCAAACTACTGGGGCCGGACGTGGGCTTTGACTCCATCAATGACCGTCCGATGGCAGAAGAACTGTCTAAATTACTCAGCAAGCAGAACGAAGAAAACCTGCTGCCAAAAACCATTCTCTACTGCCTGAACCCGCGTGATAACGAAGTGCTGGGAACGATGATCGGTAACTTCCAGGGCGAAGGGATGCCGGGCAAAATGCAGTTCGGTTCCGGCTGGTGGTTTAACGATCAGAAAGACGGGATGGAACGTCAGATGACACAACTGGCGCAGTTGGGCCTGTTAAGCCGCTTCGTGGGCATGCTGACCGACAGCCGCAGCTTCCTGTCGTATACCCGTCATGAATACTTCCGCCGCATTCTGTGCCAGATGATCGGCCGCTGGGTGGACGCGGGCGAAGCCCCGGCAGACATTGAGCTGTTGGGCGAGATGGTAAGAAACATTTGCTTTAACAATGCGCGTGACTACTTCGCCATTGAGCTCAACTAAGGTTCGGGGTTGATATGCAATACATCAAGATCCATGCGCTGGATAACGTTGCGGTAGCGCTGGCCGATTTGGCGCAGGGCACGGAAGTGAACGTTGATAACCACACCGTAACGCTACGTCAGGCTATCGCACGTGGTCATAAATTTGCGTTGAGCAATATTACGCGTGATGAATACGTCATTAAGTACGGGCAGCCTATCGGCCATGCTCTGGCGGACATTGCGGCGGGTGAACACATTCATGCCCATAATACACGCACCAACCTGAGCGACCTGGATGCGTATCGCTATCAACCTGAGTTTCAGGATCTCCCGCCGCAGCCCGCGGATCGCGATGTGCAGATCTACCGTCGCGCCAGCGGGGACGTCGGCGTACGTAACGAGCTGTGGATCCTGCCGACCGTCGGCTGCGTCAACGGGATCGCCCGGCAGATCCAGAATCGCTTCCTGAAGGAAACCAATAACGCCGAAGGCACCGACGGCGTTTTCCTGTTCAGTCATACCTACGGCTGTTCCCAACTGGGCGACGATCACATCAACACCCGCACTATGCTGCAAAACATGGTGCGTCATCCGAATGCCGGGGCGGTACTGGTGATTGGCCTCGGCTGTGAAAACAACCAGGTCGATGCGTTTCGCGAAACGCTGGGCGAGTTCGATCCTGAACGCGTACATTTTATGATCTGCCAGCATCAGGACGATGAAGTGGAAGCGGGGATTGCGCATCTGCATCAGCTTTACGAAGCGATGCGCCACGATAAGCGCGAACCGGGTAAACTGAGCGAACTGAAGTTTGGTCTGGAGTGCGGTGGTTCTGACGGGCTTTCCGGTATTACCGCGAATCCGATGTTAGGACGTTTTTCTGACTATATGATTGCCAATGGCGGCACGACGGTGCTGACCGAAGTGCCGGAGATGTTCGGCGCGGAGCAACTGCTGATGAGCCACTGCCGCGACGAAGAAACCTTCCATAAGCTGGTGACGATGGTCAACGACTTTAAGCAGTATTTTATGGCCCATAACCAGCCCATCTACGAAAACCCCTCGCCGGGCAACAAAGCCGGGGGCATTACCACGCTGGAAGATAAATCGTTGGGCTGTACCCAGAAAGCAGGTTCCAGTCAGGTGGTGGACGTGCTGCGTTACGGCGAGCGTCTGAAAACGCACGGGCTGAACCTGCTGAGCGCGCCGGGTAATGATGCAGTGGCTACCAGCGCACTGGCCGGGGCGGGGTGTCATATGGTGCTGTTCAGTACCGGACGCGGCACGCCCTATGGCGGTTTTGTGCCGACAGTGAAAATCGCCACCAACAGCGAACTTGCAGCGAAGAAAAAGCACTGGATCGACTTCGACGCGGGTCAGCTCATTCACGGTAAAGCGATGCCGCAGTTGCTGGATGAATTTATCGACACCATTGTTGAGTTCGCCAACGGCAAGCAGACCTGCAATGAACGTAATGATTTCAGAGAGTTGGCGATTTTTAAAAGCGGCGTTACCCTCTAATTACCCTTCGTTTTGAGTCAGGTTGTAAAAACAGGCCGGATACGCGCAGCGCTATCCGGCCTGGGGATGTCACATTAGCTACGCAGTGCGTTGTTGGCCAGACGCTCGTCTTCCGCCTGGCAAGCCGCCGCGGTAAACAGAACGTCGGTAGAGGAGTTCAGCGCCGTTTCGCAGGAGTCCTGCAGTACGCCGATGATGAAGCCAACCGCCACAACCTGCATGGCGATATCGTTCGGAATGCCGAACATGTTACAGGCCAGCGGGATAAGCAGCAGTGAACCGCCCGCCACCCCGGATGCGCCACAGGCGCACAGAGAAGCCACCACGCTCAGCAGCAGCGCCGTCGGCAGATCCACCGGCACGCCCAGCGTATGTACCGCCGCCAGTGTCAGTACGGTGATGGTGATTGCCGCACCCGCCATATTGATGGTCGCGCCCAGAGGAATTGACACCGAATAGGTATCACGGTCCAGATTCAGCTTTTCACACAGCGCCATGTTTACCGGAATATTAGCCGCGGAACTGCGGGTGAAGAAGGCGTAAACGCCACTTTCACGCAGGCAGGCGAACACCAGCGGATACGGGTTGCGCCGAATTTTCCAGAACACCAACAGCGGGTTGATCACCAGCGCCACCAGCAGCATACAGCCAATCAACACCACTAACAGCTGAGCGTAGCCCCACAGCGTAGAGAAACCGGTGGTAGCCAGCGTAGACGACACCAGACCAAAAATACCAATCGGCGCAAAACGGATGACCAGCTTCACCATAAAGGTGACGGCATTGGACATATCGTTCACCAGGTTTTTGGTGGTCTCATTACCGTGACGCAGGGCAAAGCCCAGACCGACAGCCCACACCAGAATACCGATATAGTTGGCGTTCAGTAGCGCATCGACAGGGTTAGAGACCATGCTCATCAGCAGGCCGCGCAGGACTTCGACAATGCCGGACGGCGGCACAACGTCATTGGCGCTACTACTTAAATGCAGCGTGGACGGAAAGGCGAAGCTGAACACGACCGCAGCCAGCGCTGCAGAAAAGGTGCCCAGCAGATAGAGGAACAGAATCGGACGGATATTGGTTTTTTGTCCGTGTTGATGGTTGGCGATAGACGCCATGACCAGCATCAGAACCAGGACAGGTGCGACGGCCTTTAACGCGCCGACGAAAAGTGTACCCAGTAACCCTACAGCTTCTGCTGCGGGCTTAGAAATCCATGCCAGTAGAATCCCCAGAACGAGGCCCACTAAAATTTGTTTTACCAGACTCCCTTGCGCCAGGCGCTGGAACAACCCCGGTGTACGTTGCGTAGTCATTTCTCGATCCTTACAGTGTGATGTTGCTCATCCGCTGTGCGCTCTGATGGCGCATCTTTCTGGATGTAACAAAGTGTTTGCATGGTCGAGTATAAGGAAAGATAAAGCTTCGGGAAGCGAAATATGCTGGAATTTTCGCTGTGATCATGTTTTATAACTTATCATTAACACGATTGTGACATGATAAACAAAAAGCGATCGCGCCGGGCGGAGGAAAACCGCCACCCGGCATAACAGATTTAAGCCTGCTGCTTATCACGCTGGTGGTTCACCCAGGCATTGATCAGTAGCGTAACAACCAGAATACCAAACACCACACCCAGCGAAATGGCGATCGGGATATGGTAGAAGTCGACGATCAGCATCTTAATGCCGATAAACACCAGTATTACCGCCAGCCCGTATTTGAGCATTGAGAAGCGCTCAGCCACCCCCGCCAACAGGAAGTACATCGCACGCAGACCGAGGATCGCAAACAGGTTCGACGTCAGTACGATGAACGGGTCGGTCGTCACAGCGAAGATCGCCGGGATACTGTCGACCGCGAAAATGACGTCGCTCAGCTCCACGAGGATCAGCACCAGCATCAGCGGCGTCACGTACAGCAGACCGTTTTTACGCACGAAGAAATGCTCGTTCTCAATGGTATCGGTCATCCGCAGATGTCCGCGCAGCCAGCGCACCAGCGGCTTGTCGCCAATGCCGGATTCGTCCTCTTTCGCCAGCGCCATCTTCACGCCGGTAAACAGCAGGAACGCGCCGAACACATACAGCATCCATTCGAACTGGGTTATCAACCAGGTCCCTGCAAAAATCATAATCGTACGCAGTACGATCGCGCCCAGCACGCCGTAGACCAGCACCCGACGCTGCAGCGCAGGGGGGATCGAGAAGTAGCTGAACAGCATCAGCCAGACGAAGACGTTATCGACGGCCAGTGATTTTTCAATCAGATAACCGGTGAGGAAGGCGAGCGCCTGTGGGTCTGCGACCGCGCGTCCTTCAGTTTGTACCAGATACCACCAGAATGCGGCATTAAACAATAACGAGAGGGTAACCCAGACGAGGGACCAGGCTGCCGCTTGCTTCATGGTCATCGTGTGTACGCCACGACGCCCCTGAAGCAAGAGGTCGATAGCCAGCATAATCACCACAACGACAGCGAATCCGCCCCATAACAACGGTGTGCCGACAGTATTCATAGACATTCCTTACACATAAAAAAAACGGCCAACGTCGGAAGACGTCAGCCGCTGCTTTTTATATGCATAGACCTCGCCTTCCGGCAAGGTCTCACTTACAACAAAACAGGAATACGTTGTCGCATTCCTGTTTGGTTGCCCGGTGACCGGATGTGGTTTTTCACACATCGTAATGACGATCAACCGACAATGAAGTTACTCCCCTTTGCAGGTTACAAAATATGACAGGCCACGCATTTCGTCAATGGCCTGTAACATCTGTTTTACAATGTTTTACGCAGGGGTCGCGTGGCTGACGTCATCCGCCGGGAAAATCACGCCGGTCTGGCAGCGAATTTCCGTAAGCAGTTTGGCGGTCACGCGACTGACCGACAGCCCGGGATGGTTCACTTCATTGGTTTCTACCAGTGCTGCAAAAACCTCTGCCTCATACAGCATAGTATTGATGTGCTGAGGTTGGGTGAGGTCCTGCGATTTCCCGCCGCGCGGCACGAAGCACACTTTCTGGCATTCGGAGATCTTTTCGACAACCAGTGCGCCCGCTTCACCCTGAATTTCACTGTCGATAACGGAATCACTGACTTTCGAATGCTGCAACGTTACGCTGAAATCGCCGTAATCCATCACCACCACGCCGTGCGCATCGACGCCGCTGTCCAGCAGGCTGGCTGTCGCCTGCACGCCGTGCGGTTCGCCCCACAGCGCTACCGCTGACGCCAGGCAATAAAAGCCGATGTCCATGATGGAGCCGTTAGAAAAGGCGGGATTAAAGGTGTTTGGGTTTTCGCCATCCAGATAACGTTGATAGCGCGAGGAGTACTGGCAGTAGTTAAGAAACGCTTTACGCATTTTGCCCACTTTCGGCAACGATTGCTGGAGCAGCAGGAAATTCGGCAGGCTGGCGGTTTTGAACGCCTCGTACAGCACCACCTGATTTTCCCGCGCGCAGGCAATTGCGGCTTCCGCTTCCGCCAGGTTCGACGCCAGCGGTTTTTCGCAAATCACATGTTTCTTATGCCTCAGAAAAAGCTGTGTTTGTGGGAAGTGCAGCGAGTTCGGGCTGGCAATATACACAGCGTCAATGGCATCGCTCTGCGCCATCGCGTCCAGCGAGGTAAAAAGATGCTCGACGAGGTAATCATTGGCGAAGGTTTGCGCCTGCTCGAGGCTGCGGGAATAAACGGCGGTGAGCTTATATTTGCCGGTCTCATGGGCGGCATCGACAAACTGGCGGGTGATCCAGTTCGTGCCAATCACTGCGAAACGTATCATAAACGCATTCTGGCTCCATAAAAGGTATCTGCCGACAATGTAGCATGCCCACGTGTCAAAGCCAGTGCGCTACCGCGCAGTTTCCCTGATTGAAAGCGCCGTCAGCCAAAGCCGGGTATCGAATTCCAACTGGTGATAGTGCGGCTCCATATGACAGCAGAGCTGGTAAAATGCCTTGCTGTGCTCTTTTTCTTTGAGATGCGCCAGTTCGTGCACCACGATCATGCGCAAAAACGGCTCCGGCGCATGGCGAAACACGGTGGCGACCCGGATTTCCGCTTTCGCTTTCAGTTTACCGCCCTGCACCCGCGACACGGCGGTATGCAGCCCCAGCGCGTTTTTCAGCACATGGATCTTATTGTCATACATTACTTTATTGATCGGCGGGGCGCTGCGCAGGAACTGGCTTTTCAGATCCTGGGTATACTGCCAGAGCGCCTTATCGGTGGCGAAGTCATGCGTGCCGGGATAACGCTTTTCCAGCACCGCCCCCAGTCGTTGTTCGGCAATCAGCGTGCGCACCTGAGAAAGCAAATGTTCAGGGTAACCCTGGAGATAAGGCAGTTGGTTCATTACGGTCCACGCCATTGAATGAAAATGTTGTATACTCACGCACCCTTTTCAGGGACAAGCCGAAATTTTACCATTCAGGAGGGCCGATGAGCCACACAGACAACGGTTTCCGTTCACTGACATTAAAACGTTTTCCCCAGACGGATGACGTTAACCCACTGCTGGCGTGGGAAGCGGCGGACGAGTATCTGCTGCAACAGTTGGACGATACGGAAATTCGCGGCCCGGTGCTGATCCTGAATGACGCCTTTGGCGCGCTGAGTTGTGCGCTGGCGGCGCATACGCCGTACAGCATTGGCGACTCATATCTGAGCGAGCTGGCGACGCGGGAAAACCTGCGCCATAACGATATCAGCGAAGCCAGCGTTACGTTTCTCGACAGCACCGTGGCGTATCCGCAGGCGCCGGGCGTGGTGCTGATCAAAGTACCGAAAACGCTGGCGCTGCTGGAGCAGCAGCTACGCGCGTTGCGTAAAGTCGTTACCCCACAAACGCGAATTATCGCTGGCGCAAAAGCCCGGGATATTCACACGTCCACGCTGGAACTGTTTGAAAAGGTGTTGGGACCGACCACCACCACGCTGGCATGGAAAAAAGCCCGTCTTATCAACTGCACCTTCAGCGAACCTGCGCTGACCGACACCCCGGACACCCTGAGCTGGAAGCTGGACGGTACCGACTGGACCATCCATAACCATGCCAACGTTTTCTCGCGTACCGGGCTGGACATCGGCGCGCGTTTTTTTATGCAGCATCTGCCGGAAAACCTGGAAGGGGAGATTGTCGATCTCGGCTGCGGGAATGGGGTGATCGGCTTAACCTTGCTGGCGAAAAATCCGCAGGCGAGCGTGGTGTTTGTTGATGAGTCGCCGATGGCGGTGGCGTCCAGCCGCCTGAACGTAGAAACTAACCTGCCGGATGCGGTCGATCGCAGCGAGTTTATGATCAACAACGCCCTTTCTGGCGTCGAACCGTTTCGTTTTAACGCCATCTTCTGCAATCCGCCGTTCCACCAAAAGCATGCCCTGACCGATAACATCGCCTGGGAGATGTTTCATCACGCCCGCCGTTGCCTGAAGATCAACGGCGAACAGTATATTGTCGCCAACCGGCATCTCGACTATTTCCACAAGCTGAAGAAGATTTTCGGTAACTGCGCCACTGTCGCCACCAACAACAAATTCGTGGTGCTCAAAGCGGTGAAACTGGGACGTCGTCGTTAACGTATTGCCGGATGACGGCCAACGCCTTATCCGGCCTACATCGTAGTGCTATCCCGTCGGCCCGGTAAGCGTAGCGCCTTAAATCGCCAGCGCTAAACGGGTGCCCTGGGCGATGGCGCGGCGAGCGTCCAGTTCCATCGCCACATCGCAGCCGCCAATCAAATGCACCGTTTTACCGGCCGCGTACAGCGGTTCGGCCAGTTCACGCCGCGGCTCCTGCCCGGCACAGATAATGACGTTATCCACCTTCAGGATCTGCGGTTCGCCGCCGATCAGCAGATGCAGCCCCTCATCGTCGATCCGTTGATAACTCACCGCAGGGATCATTTTCACCCCACGCGCGAGCAGCGTGGCGCGATGGATCCAGCCGGTGGTTTTCCCCAGCCCGTCGCCGGGTTTACTGGCTTTACGCTGGAGCATCACGATCTGGCGCGGACTGCGTGGGAGATGCGGCCCTTCCGGACGTAATCCGCCGGCCTGTTTCAGGCTGGTGTCGATGCCCCATTCCACGCAAAAATCGGCAATGTTCTGGCTGGTCGGTTCGCCTGGCTGGCTTAAATACATCGCGGTATCAAAGCCGATACCGCCGCAACCAACGATCGCAACCCGGTTGCCCACCGGCGCTTTATCACGCAGCACGTCGAGATAGGTTAATACTGAAGGATGATCGATGCCTTCAATTGGCGGTCTGCGCGGTTCGATCCCGCTGGCGAGGATCACCTCGTCAAAGGCCTGAAGGTCGTCCGCGGTGACAACGTGGTTCAGCTGCAGCGTAACGCCTGTAACGTCGATCATCCGCCGGTAATAGCGTAGCGTTTCGTAAAACTCCTCTTTGCCGGGGATCTGTTTGGCAATGTTAAACTGTCCGCCGATCTCGCCCAGGACATCGAACAGCGTGACGTGATGACCGCGCGACGCCGCGTTGATGGCAAAGGCCAGCCCTGCCGGACCCGCACCGACTACCGCCAGGTTTTTTGCCTGCAGCGCAGGCAGAACCGGCATTTGGGTTTCGTGACACGCGCGTGGGTTGACCAGACACGAGGTGACTTTTCCGGCGAAGATTTGATCCAGACAGGCCTGATTGCAGCCGATGCAGGTATTGATCTCATCCGCACGTCCCGACTGCGCTTTTGACAGGATCCCGGCATCGGCCAGAAATGGACGCGCCATCGATACCATGTCGGCATCGCCGCGCGCGAGGATCGCATCGGCGACCTGCGGATCGTTAATACGGTTGGTGGTCACCAACGGTACAGAGACATGCCCCTTCAGCTTGCGAGTCACCCAACTGAAGGCGCCGCGCGGTACCGGCGTGGCGATGGTGGGAATACGCGCTTCGTGCCAGCCAATGCCGGTGTTGATGATTGTCGCGCCCGCGGCTTCAATGGCCTTTGCCAGCTGGACGGTCTCCTCAAAGGTGCTGCCATTTTCCACCAGATCCAGCATCGACAGACGATAGATAATAATAAAATCGTTGCCGACACGCTGGCGTACCGCGCGCACCACCTCCACCGCAAAACGCATGCGGTTGGCGTATTCTCCGCCCCACTGGTCGTCGCGCTGATTGGTGCGCAGGGCGAGAAATTCGTTAATCAGATAGCCTTCCGACCCCATCACCTCTACGCCGTCATAACCCGCTTCGCGCGCCAGCTGCGCGCAGTGCGCAAAGTCCTCAATCAATTGCAGTATCTCATCATGAGACAGCGCATGGGGCGTAAAATGGTTGATCGGCGCCTGAATCGCGGAGGGAGCGACCAGCTGCGGCTGATAGCTGTAGCGCCCGGTGTGCAAAATTTGCAGGGCAATTTTGCCCCCCTCATTGTGCACTGCGTCAGTGACTACGCGATGCTGCGGCAACTGACAGGCATCGTTAAGCGTCGCGCCGCCCTTCAGCGCCACCCCGGACAGGGAGGGCGCAATGCCGCCTGTCACAATCAGCGCAACGCCGTGCCGTGCGCGTTCGGCGTAAAAGGCCGCCAGGCGTTCAGCCCCCTCGGGGTGCTCTTCCAGCCCGGTATGCATCGATCCCATCAGCACGCGGTTTTTCAGCGTGGTAAAGCCAAGATCCAGCGGGGCAAACAGCGACGGGTAGCTCATAGCAGTATCCAGTATGTAAAATTATTGTTATGTGGTCGGATGAGTTACTAATTTAGCCGTCGCGCCGTAAAAGGGAAAAGGGGAATGCGATGATTGTGATGGGATTCAAAAAAGCGCCACCGCAGATAAAAAAAAGCCGGATAGCGCTTATCCGGCCTGGATTGGTTTCTTGCCCGTAAGCCGGGTGGCCATACCGCCCCCCGGCACTGTTGCGTTACACTTCTTCCACGCTTACCCGTAGCGCCGCCAGCGCTTTGCGCGCGGCTTTCAGTACCTGCTCGCATTGCTCGACGGACAGGGTGAGCGGTGGCTCAATGCGGATCGTTTTCGCGTTGTTGAGCGTGCCGGCAACCAGTACGCGCTGTCGGAACATCTCGCTGGCGAAGCTGTAGCCGATCTCATTGTCGACAAACTCGATCGCCATCAGCATCCCCTTGCCGCGCGCGTCATGCACCAGATCCGGATATTCACGGCTCAACTGGCGGAAACCGTCCAGCAGCATATCGCCTTTCTGCTCTGCCTGAGCGGGCAGGTTTTGCTCCAGCAACACGTTGATGGTTGCCAGCGCCGCTGCGCAGGAAAGCGGGTTTCCGCCAAAGGTGGTGGTGTGCAGGAACGGGTTGTCGAACAGCACCGAAAAGACCTCTTCGGTGGCAATCGTTGCGCCAATCGGCATCACGCCACCGCCCAGCGCCTTCGCCAGGCAGAGAATGTCAGGCTGCACGTTTTCATGTTCGCAAGCGAACATCTTGCCGGTGCGCCCCATGCCGGTTTGCACTTCATCCAGAATCATCAGCGCGCCGAATTCGTCGCACAGTTTACGCACGGCGCTAAGATACCCCTGCGGCGGCAGGATCACGCCGCCTTCTCCCTGAATGGGTTCGAGGATCACCGCCGCCACGTCGTCGCCGGTCTTTTTGCACTCGCTAAGGACCGATCGCATCGCGCTGATATCGCCAAAAGGCACATGACGAAAGCCCGGCAGCAGGGGCATAAACGGTTTGCGGAAGGTCGATTTCGCCGTTGCGGACAAGGAACCTAATGACTTGCCGTGGAACGCGCCGCTGGTGGCGATAAAAGTGAACTTACCGCGCGGCGACTGGTACGCTTTGGCGAGCTTCAGCGCCGCTTCGACGGATTCAGTACCGCTGTTGGAGAAGAAGCTGTATTTCAGTTTGCCTGGCGCCAGGGCGGCGAGCGTTTTTGCCAGCATCGCCCGCAAAGGATCAAGCAGTTCCTGACTGTGCAGGGGTTGTTTCGCGAGTTGATTCTGTACGGCGGAAACCACGACTGGATTACGGTGCCCCACGTTAAAGATGCCGAACCCACCCAGACAGTCGATAAATTCCTGACCCTGGGTGTCGACAAGCGTATTCAGACTCCCCGCTTGCCACTCTACGGCTCCGTAATCCCCGCCGGCGGTAACAGATTTGCGATACTCTAAAAAACCCGGATTCACATGCTCTTTGAAGTAATCAATCACCTCTCGGTTTAGTGCTTTCATTTCCTCATGGTCAAGCGTTCGCTTTTCGATGAGATTCAGGGCGTGTGCGCTGCAGGCTAATGCCGACGCGCTGGAAGGTAACCTGTTCAAAATATGCTCCCGCGGCTCGCGTATCACATGATACCGATTTAAGTATTGCAGGGATTGCGCCATCCCAATGAGGCCGACGAAAATCGGGATAAACATGAGGAAATAAGGAAAATGCGCAATATTTAATCTTATTTGTTAACAAAAAGTAGCATATTGAGCAGAATTTAATCAGTTCACGACGAGGAGGGATCCCGCTCGCTGCACAAAAAAGAGGCGGATTTTGCGCTATGGTGGTGCGGGTGGGCTCGCAGGTGCGGGTAGTTTCATCCCGAAAGTATTCAAAATCAACAAATTGGAATTCGTACAAATAATAAGGTTTAATCGCAAATTGCGATCTAAATCAAATTTAACAACTAAAGATAAATCCGTTAGCGCCGAAATAACATCTGACACGAAGTTAACAACCAGATAACCTGCACAGGACGCTACTATGTCTTCTCATCTCTACGTTACCCAGCAAAATACACCGCTGGATGACGATACGACGCTCATGTCCACGACCGATCTGCACAGTTACATCACACACGCTAACGATACTTTCGTCACTGTTAGCGGCTACTCGCTCAATGAGCTGTTGGCGCAGCCGCACAACCTTGTACGTCATCCGGACATGCCAAAAGCTGCGTTTGCCGATATGTGGTACACACTGAAACAGGGCGAGCCGTGGAGCGGCATTGTTAAAAACCGTTGTAAAAACGGCGATCATTATTGGGTTCGCGCCAACGCGGTGCCGATGGTTCGCGAAGGGCAGGTCACTGGCTACATGTCGATTCGTACCCGCGCAACGGAAGAAGAGATCGCCGCGGTGGAGCCTTTATACCAGGCGCTGAACGAAAACCGCTGCGCCCGACGCATTCATAAAGGGCTGGTGGTACGCAAAGGCTGGTTGGGAAAACTCCCTTCTCTGCCGCTGCGCTGGCGGGTACGCGGCGTGATGACGCTGTTGTTCGTGATGGTCGCGGCAGGCCTGTATGCCTCCGACGCGTCCGCGCTGGCGTATCTGATGAGTGCGCTGGCACTGGGAGCCGGCACCGCGATCTTTGAAGGACAAATAGTTCGTCCGATCGAAAACGTGGCGAAGCAGGCGCTGAAAGTCGCGACCGGGGAGCGTAACAGCGTGTCGCATCTTAATCGCAGTGACGAACTGGGACTGACGCTGCGCGCGGTTGGGCAACTTGGGCTGATGTGCCGCTGGCTCATCAACGATGTCTCAAGTCAGGTGTCGAGCGTACGTAACGGCAGCGAAACGCTGGCGAAAGGCAATGACGATCTGAATAAACACACCCGCCAGACGGTTGATAACGTGCAACAAACGGTTGCTACCATGAACCAGATGGCCGCTTCGGTTAAGCAGAACTCCGAAACCGCCTCCGCTGCCGACAAACTGTCGAGCGCCGCCAGCAGCGCTGCGACTCAGGGTGGCGAAGCCATGGATACGGTGATCAAAACGATGGATGACATCGCCAACAGCACCCAGCGGATAGGCACCATCACCACGCTGATAAACGACATCGCTTTCCAGACCAATATCCTCGCGCTTAACGCGGCGGTGGAGGCGGCGCGTGCGGGCGAGCAAGGAAAAGGGTTCGCCGTCGTGGCGGGAGAAGTACGCCATCTGGCCAGCCGCAGCGCCAGTGCGGCGAACGACATCCGTAAGTTAATTGACGCCAGCGCGGACAAAGTTCAGTCCGGTTCGCAGCAGGTTCACGCCGCAGGCCGCACCATTGATGACATTGTTTCGCAGGTGCAAAACGTCACCCAACTGATTGCGCAAATCAGTCATGCGACGTCGGAACAGGCCGACGGGCTGAGCAGCCTGACCCGCGCGGTGGATGAGCTTAACCACATCACCCAGAAAAATGCCGAGCTGGTTGAAGAAAGCGCGCAGGTATCCGCTATGGTCAAACACCGCGCCAGTCGTCTGGAAGATGCCGTGACGGTACTGCATTAATTCCCTCATTTCTTCACATCTCTGCCTCTTCTCTTCTCTGCCAACGCTTACCGTAATGGGTGAGCGTTTTGTGAATTTAATGTTAAATTTATATTAAATATTAACCCATAAGGGTGAGATCATTATTTTTATTCTCATTGTCGCCCGGCGGTTTTCCAGATTTCACGAAAGCATAAAAAACGCTTATATAACGATCGGTCTACCGTTATTCATCGTTAAAAGCGATTTATCAGAAAGCGTTTAAAATAAAAACTGATCAATATCATAAAGTTACTGAGATTCTGACCGATAAGAAATGCTATCTGAGAAAAACGATCTCCGGGAGGGGAAATATGTTTTTGCGTAACGTGAAAATTCGTTCAAAGTTATTTATCGCGTTTGGTTTGTTTATTGTGCTGATGATGGTGAGTTCCGGTTTGTCGATATTTAGCCTGGATCGTGCGAATCGTGGTATGCAAAACATCCTGATCGACGATTATCCGATCACGGTAAAAGCCAACAAACTTATCGACAATTTTCAGGAGTATGTCAGTACGCAACAACTGATGCTGATGGATGAAGAAGGGCGTTGGACAGGGGCTTCGCAGGCCCGGCTCGACGCGATAAGCCAGCAGATTAGCCTTCTGCTGGACGAGCTAAGCGCGGCGCCGCTCGACGATAAATCGAAAACGGTGATAGCAGACATTCGCGACGTGCGTGAGCAGTATCTTGCCTCGCAGCACCGTATCCAGGCGGCGGTGCAAAGTCACAACCGTCAGGCGGCAATGCAGGAGATGATGACCACCACGGTAAACGTGCAGCAGGCGTATAAAGATAAAGTGATGGCGCTTATCGCCATCGAAGACGCGCAGATGCTAAAAGCAGGCGAGCAAGTGGAGAGCGATTTTAAAGCCAACCGGATCCTGCTTGTCGCCCTGGCGCTGGCAGGCATTGTCGCTGGTTGCGTTATGGGGCTGTACATCGTGCGTTCCATTACCCGACCGCTGGACGACGCTGTCCAGTTTGCCGAAGCGATCGCCGAGGGCGACCTGACCCGCACTATCGCCTGCGAACAGCGGGACGAAACCGGCGTATTGCTGCAGGCGCTGATGACCATGAAAAACCGCCTGCAAGAGATTGTGCAGGAGGTACAAAACGGCTCGGAGAATATTTCCAGCGCGGCGGCGCAGATTGTGGCTGGCAACCAGGATCTGGCGGCGCGTACCGAAGAGCAGGCCAGCTCGGTTGAACAAACTGCCGCGTCGATGGAACAGATCACCGCGACGGTGAAAAACACAGCGGAGCATACCGGAGAAGCGACGAAGCTCTCTGCGGGGGCGGCGACCGTAGTGAAAAACAACGGTGAAATGATGAATCAGGTCACGCAAAAAATGCGCGTCATAAATGAAACCGCTAACCGCATGTCCGACATCATTAATCTGATTGACTCTATTGCCTTCCAGACCAACATACTGGCGCTGAACGCTGCGGTAGAAGCGGCGCGTGCGGGTGAACACGGGCGTGGGTTCGCGGTAGTGGCGGGTGAAGTGCGGCAGTTGGCGCAGAAAAGCGCTTCGTCCGCCAGCGAGATCCGTAATCTGATTGAAGATTCCACCGGTCAGACTCAGGAGGGAATGCTGCTGGTCGAAAAAGCGAATGCGCTAATCAACGGTATGGTGAGCAATGTAGAGGAAATGGACGTGATCCTGCGGGAAATCGGCCAGGCCAGTCGCGAACAGACCGACGGAATTTCGCAGATCAACAGCGCGATTGGCCTGATCGACGCCACCACGCAACAGAACTCCTGTCTGGTGGAGGAGTCCGTTGCCGCGGCAGCGTCACTGAATGAGCAGGCGCTTCACTTAAAAGAGCTGGTGAAAGTGTTCCGTGTCAGGGAAGACGACGCGCAGCCTGCTTAATCCAGTTGAGTGATTTCCAGCGCCGCGCGGTCGATCACGCCAGTGATCTGTTTTAACTGCGCGTCGCTGAGATTCCCTTGATTCACTTTCAGGTCCAGCACCGCCTTGAAATTGTCCAGCGCCCGCTTCATCTGCGGATTCTTACGCAGTTCAGCGCCAACATTACGCGCAGTGATCCGCGCCTGAATGTGTCCGAGGTGTTCCTGGTTCTCCTCCAGCCATTGTGCGCCGGACGCGGTAAGGGTGATTTTCTTCCGTCCGCCGTCTTCTTCGCTAATGGTGATAAGCCCCTGCTCCTGTAAAAAATCGAGCGTTGGATAGATCACGCCCGGGCTGGGGGTATAGTTCCCTTGAGTCAAATTTTCGATAGCTTTGATCAGCTCGTAGCCATGACTGGCCTCACGGGAGAGGATATCCAGAATCACCAGACGCAGCTCGCCATGTCCGAAGAAGCGTTGGCGTCTTCCACCGCCTCTGCCATGACGTTGCCCACACCCGCCATGATGATGACCTTCGCCGTTACACCCGCCGTGATGATGATTTTCGCCATTACATCCGCCGTGTTGATGACCTTCGCTGTGACAGCCGCCCTGGTGGCGACCTTCGCCGGAACAGCAGCCCTCATGATGCTCCCCTTCGCCGTTGCAGCAACCCTCGTGATGATGTCGCATAGGTTTCTCCTGATGTTTATTAGATATATCTAATTTATATCTAAACTCTTGATTTTGGCAAGCTGTGCAATGAAAATTTTATAATCTATTGAATTTAATGCTTATTTGTGGCGGGTGAGGCTTTATAAAACAGTATCGAAAAATCGCTTGCAATCATCTTGATTAGCAATCATTATCATTTGAAAATTAAATTCGATATATCTGATTATTTCACGAAGGCAGCGACATGACCGACATCACCTCACGTTATCCTCAACGCGTGCGCAACGAATTGCGTTTTCGCGAACTTACCGTTTTGCGCGCGGAACGTATCAGCGCAGGCTTTCAACGCATTGTACTGGGAGGCGACGCGCTGAAAGGCTTTTGCTCACACGGCTTTGACGATCACACGAAAGTCTTTTTCCCCCAGGCTGGCGCTCCGTTTGTCCCTCCAACGGTCACTGACGAAGGCATTGTCTGGGGAGAGGGCGCACGCCCGGCGTCCCGTGACTACACGCCGCTTTACGATGAAGCGCGTCATGAGCTGGCGCTGGATTTCTTCATTCACGATGGCGGCGTGGCGAGCCGTTGGGCGATGCAGGCTCGCGAAGGGGACACGGTGACCATCGGCGGGCCGCGTGGTTCGCTGGTGGTGCCGGAGGATTATGCATACCAGGTTTATGTTTGCGATGAGTCAGGCATGCCCGCGCTGCGTCGGCGTCTGGAAGCGCTCAGCCGCTTGCCGGTCAGGCCGTCGGTGACCGCGCTGGTGAGCGTCAACGATCCTGCTTATCGGGATTACCTGGCGCATCTTGACGGGTTCAACATCGAATGGCTGGCGCACGACGAGCAGGCGATTGATGCGCGACTGGCGCAATTGTCGGTGCCAGCGGCAGATTACTTTATCTGGGTCACCGGAGAAGGAAAGGTGGTCAAAAACCTCAGCCGCCGTTTCGAAAGCGATGCGTTTGACCCGCAGTTGGTGCGCGCGGCGGCCTACTGGCATCGAAAATAAGGCCGTCCGTGGCCCCATTGCTGCAGGCCGGGTAAGGTGTTTTCGCACCACCCGGCAAGAAGCCGATGTCAGAAAATTCGCCAGGATATTTCGTTCTGCCATTAAGATTATCCTAAATAATGGGGGTAATTTAGCCGACTGTTTACCGTAACGTTTTATTATTTTCACATTAACTGGAAAATTTAGGACTTTTCAGTTCCAAAAAACTATAAATCCATCGCGACTGCCGTTAGGATAGCTTTTCCAAAATTACTGACTCGCTATATCATGTTCTACACAAAAGTCTTCATGTTGCTGTGTGCATTAAGCATTGGCACCTTTCTTTTTCTTTCAATTCGCTATTTGCTGACGTCGCCGTTTAGTACGAATAATCTGTTGTCCGAACAGCGAATGCGTGACCAGCGTATTATTGAGGAGATTCTTCACGTTTGGCCCTATGAAGAAACAGTGGGCTGTACGCAGTACTATTTGCATCCGGCGATTATTCATCAAATCTCACATCGCATGGAGCAGGCTGAAAAATTTAACGATAGCGACTATCGCCTGCATGATGAAACGCTCGAACTGGCGAAACGTGAATTCATTTCTTCAATCATCGAACTTAATTATACAATATACGCATTCCTGCTCTCTGAAGGCTCGGAATACAACGACTATCGCGACAAAATAGGCATCAAGTCGCAAATGATGATCGAAAAGTACGACCGCTTTCTTTTCACCTGTAAGCGGAAGAACCACACCGTTTTACTCCCATCCTGATCTCCCGCATTAACACGCTCACCTCGGCATGGATGCTAACTGATTGGAATAATATTGTTTCTAATTTGTTATCCGCCTGAAAACTGATCCGGTTTAATTTTAGTCAGGGATGAACAATACTGATGAATCTCTGCGCACTCCATGGCTTTTTAGTTCAAAATTTCAGCAAGTAAAGGGCCTTTCAGAGTGTTTAAGATCTTTGGTTGAAATATCATGTTCTTGTTTTTATTGGGTTTAGTTCTTCATGGTTACAATCAGAAATCATTTAAGATGAATTAAGGTTATTTTTCTTTCCTCGTTTACCCCGACACCTCAGAATATTCTTCAACCCGTGATGCCAGCGATAGGTAACGCTTACCCTGAATACCCGGGGAAGTGTCTTTTCTGGACGCTGAAAAATGTCATGCAGACGTAGTGATGATGACGTTTTTCAACTTTGTTTGTCACGGACAGGTATATGTCGTTATCAGTGTGGGCATTATTTAAGCTCAGGGGAGACTGACCGTTAAATTCAGCGGAATGCGCTGAAAACACATTGATAAGGGCATATCTCATAGCAGGCTTCATTATTTTCCATATCGCTCTGAAAAAGAAAAGTGTGGAGGCATCGGTCAGCCTGAAGAAAGCCATTTTAATTAGGATATGTGTTGTGAGTATGCGTTTTGTTTTTTCATTGGTGACGTTAACCCTTGCACTTTGCGGCGCTTCTGTTTCTTGCTTCGCGGCATTAGCGAATGTTGAAGAGACGAATCTGAAAGAAAGTATTTTATTTGCTTTAGATCGCGACCCGGCAATTAGCCGTCAGGCCGCGCAAATGGGAATCGGCCAGGCAATGACAAAAGAGGCGAAAAGCGGCTGGATGCCGCAAATTGGCTTAACGGCGAGTACCGGTCACAGCCAGACAACGGATTCCAGTGGCTCGTTAAATAATTCCGCAGCCTGGGGAATTACCGTTACGCAATTAGTGTATGACTTTGGTAAAACCAATAGCGCTATTGCCCAGTCGGAAGCGCAATACGAAAGTTATCGCTATCAGTTGATGGCGACCCTTTCGGAAGTGGCGGAAAAAGCCGCGCAGGGTTATGTCGAAGTGAAACGCTATAGCGCCTTAGTGAATGCGGCGCGGGAGAACATCGCCGCGCTGGAGAAAATTCAGCATCTGGCGCAGCTGCGCGCTGGCGCAGGTCTTAGCTCGACCTCTGACGATCTGCAAACCCAGACCCGCATTGCCGGGATGCGAGCGACGCTGGAGCAGTACGACGCCGCGTTGCAAAAAGCGAAAGCGGTGCTGGCGGTACAGACCGGTATCAGCGCCCATCGTTACGCCCGTCTGCCGGAGAACCTGGAAGCCAAACAGGTCGCCGTTGACGATATCGATTATTCCAGAATCCCTGCCGTGTTGTCCGCACGCGCTATGGTGACATCCGCACAGCACGGCATTGATCGGGCGAAAGCCCAACATCTGCCCACGCTCAGCCTGAAAGCGGGACGCACCCGTTATGAATCTGACAATCGCGGCTACTGGGACGATCAAATCCAGCTCAGCGTGGATGCGCCGCTGTATCAGGGTGGTGCGGTTTCCGCGCGCGTTGATCAGGCGCAGGGGGCAAAGGCGATGGCCGCTTCAGAAGAAGAAAAAGCGCGATTCGACATTCTGCAAAAAGCCTCATCGGCAATGGCGGACTGGAAAGGCGCACGCGGTCGTGAAGATGCCGGCAAATTCCAGCTGGTTAACGCCATGCAAACCCGCAGCGTTTACAAAAACGAATACACCCTGAGCAAAAAAAGCATCAACGACCTGCTGAGCGTCGAACAGGACGTCTGGCAGGCGCAATCTTCACGCATTAATGCTGAATACGACGGCTGGAGCGCCGCCATTCAGTACGCGACGGCAGTCGACAACCTGTTGCCCCTTATCGGGATTGAAAAACAGGCATCTAAAAAATTGCCCGATCTCTAATCCATTTTACTCGCAGCACCATGACCTCAGGGACGCGACCCGCAAGCGTAGTACTGATTAACTGACCTTTATGAGCCAGACTATGAATACATTAAAAACCGCAAACATTATCAATCGTCACACCGCGAAAAAAACCGTCCTGTCGGGCGAAGGCAACCTTTCCGTCGCAGTATCCGGCGCTTCCGTGATCGAAATCCTCGGTTCCGCTCAGGATGTGGCCCGCTACGTCCGCCAGGGCAACGACCTGCTGATCTACATGAAAGACGGCAGCGTGATTCGTTGCAGCGGCTATTTCACCGAAGATCCCGAGTCGAAACTGCACTCTGAACTGGTTTTCAATGATGAAACGGGACTGACCCACGTGACCTTTGACGATGTGGGCAATGTTGCCAGCCTGGACGCGGTTGAGCTGACGGCGCATGCGACGCCGATCGACAGCATCGAACCGTTGATGGCGGAAGCCGCCAGCGAAGAGAATGATTTTCCGTGGGCATGGCTGGCTGGTGCCGCGTTGGGCGGCGGCGCGATTGGCGCGCTGCTGGCTAATGATGATGGCGGTGAAACGAAAACAGTCACAGTGACCGAAACTGAAACCGTTGATAACACCAAAAATACGCCAACCTACATGGTCACCGATAATCAGGGCGACAAACAGGGCGGTCTGACCGCCAATGCCACCACCGACGATAACACGCCGACCTTCAGCGGGACCGGCCATCCGGGCGCGACAATTCAAATCAAAGACAGCAACGGCAACACCATCGCCAGTACAATGGTCGATGCAAATGGGGTCTGGACGGTACTGCTGCCCACGCAGACCGACGGCGTACATACCTGGTCTGTCGTGCAAATCAACGGTAGCGAGTCCACCTCAGCGGGCAATATTACGGTCAATGTCGATACCACGCAGGCAACCCTCACGCTGGCGACAACGGCTAACGATAATGTGATTAACGCCAGTGAACAGTCTGCCGGGTTTACGCTGTCAGGCAGTAGCAGTCATCTGGCGCAGGGCACGCAACTGACCGTCACGCTAAACGGTAAAAGCTATCTCACCCGCGTCGACGCGAACGGGGAGTGGCAGATCAACGTCCCGGCGGCGGATGCCGCTGCGTTGGCTGACGGGAGCTGGACGGTGAGCGTTAGCGGTCAGAATGCGGTGGGCAATACGGTGACGGGCACTCAGGTGATTGCTGTCGACACACAGGCGCCGCTGCTGTCGATGGATAGCATCGCCGTTGATCAGATCCTCAATGCCGTTGAGCACAACGCGTCCCTGGCATTAAGCGGAAAAACCACTGCCGAAGCCGGGCAGACGGTCACACTGACGCTGAACGGCCAAACCTATACCGCCCTTGTGACGAACGAGGGGACCTGGGCGCTGACGGTGGACGCCGCAGACGTTCAGGCGCTGGCGAATGGCGACCATTCTTTGACGGTTTCAGTGAGCGATAAAGCCGGGAACGCGGCGGATTTCTCCGATCAACTGACTGTCGACACCACCGCGCCGATCCTGACAGTCAATCCCGTAGCTGGCGATAATATCCTTAATGATGATGAGCAGGATGTCGCTCAACTGATTTCAGGAATGGCGAACGGCGCCGCGCCCGGCGACGTCATGACCGTTCAGTTTGGTGATCAGACCTTTACTGGCGTGGTACAGGCAGACGGCAGTTGGAGCGTGGGCGTTCCGGCCTCGTTGTTTAATTCCATGAGCAACGGGCAGCACACCATTACCGTGACGGTGACCGATGCGGCGGGCAATACCAGCACAGCCACCCACGATGTGACTCTCAACAGCCTGGCCGTCGGGATCACCGTCGATACTATTAGCCAGGACAACGTACTTAACGCCCAGGAGTCGATGCAGCCGCTGACCTTAAGCGGCGCCAGTACTCTCGCGGACGGCAGCACCCTGACCGTGATGCTCAACAATATCGCCTATACCGCAACGGTCAACGGTGGCGTCTGGTCTGTTCAGGTGCCGGTTTCTGATGTACTGAACCTTGCCAATACCCTCTATCATGTCACCGTAAGCGGCACGGACGCCACCGGTAACAGCGGCACGACCAGCGCATCCTTCCTCGTCGACACGGCGCTGCCGCAGGTGGTCATTAATCACTTCGCCACCGACAACCTGGTGAACCACGCGGAAACGCAAAGCGACCAGATTTTAAGCGGTCGTGTCATCCATGCCGCGGCGGGCGATACGGTCACCGTTCAGGTCGGCGGAAAAAGCTACAGCGCTACCGTGGAAAATGATCTGAGCTGGAAGGTGACCATTCCGGCCAACGACCTGCAACACTTTGGCGATGGCGACCTCACCTTTACCGCTTCCGTAACCAACAGTCACGGCAATACCGGGACCGGCGATCGCGATATCAGCATTAATGCGTCGCTGCCGGGCCTGCGTATAAATACGCTTTCTGGCGACGACATTGTTAACGCCATCGAACACCATCAGGATCTGGTGGTGAGCGGTAGCAGCAGCCATCTGGCAGCGGGTACGCTGGTCACTGTGTCTATCAATAACGTGAATTATCAGGCGGTGGTGAGCAGCAATGGGGGTTGGCAGATTGGTGTTCCGGCAAGCGACTTGCAAAACTGGAACGCAGGGCAACTGACCGTAACGGCCAGCGCACAGGATGGTTGGGGCAATCCCGTGTCCGTTGATCATCCGGTTGAGCTGGATCTTGATCCGGTGGCAATTACGATCAATACCGTTGCCGCAGACGATCTCATTAACGCCGCGGAGAAAGGCGCAGACCTGCTGCTTTCAGGGCAGACTCAGGGCGTGGAAGCGGGTCAAACTGTGGTGGTGAAATTCGCTGACCAGACTTTTACGGCACAGGTTCAGGCGGACGGTTCCTGGCGCGTGACTGTACCGTCATCGGCGATGGATTTACTGACCGACAGCCGTGAACAGATCGGCGTAAGCGTGACTAACGTCAGTGGCAACACGGCCAGTGCGAGCCATACAGTCACCCTGGACTCCCACGCGCCGGTGATCGCCATCAGCACCATCGCGGCAGACGATATCCTGAACGCCACGGAAGCGCAGGCGGATCTGCTGATCGGCGGCACCACCACCGCTCCGGCAGGGCAGACGGTGACCGTGACGATTGGCGGCACCGGTTACACCACCCAGGTGCAGGCCAACGGCAGCTGGAGCGTCACCATTCCGGCAGCGGACGTGGCGTCCATCGCCACAGGAACCGTAACCGCCAGCGTGGCAGACGCCGCCGGTAACACCGGTTCGGCCAGCCATACCCTGACCGTCGACACCGCCGCGCCGGTGGTGACCATCAACACCGTGGCGACGGACGACATCATCAACAGCGCCGAACACGGCCAGACGCAGCTGGTCAGCGGCGCCGTCACCGGTGCGGCGGCGGGTGATGCGGTCGTCGTCACCATTAACAACAAAACCTACACCACGGTGGTGGATGCATCCGGCAACTGGAGCGTCGGCGTTCCGGCGGCAGATATCACCGCCCTGAACGACGGCTCGGCAACCATCAGCGTGACCGTCACCAGTGCGGCAGGCAACAGCGGCTCGGCCACCCACGATGTGACGGTGAACACCGCCGCGCCGGTGGTGACCATTAACAGCGTGACCACTGACGACGTGATCAACGCCGCCGAGCAGGGCGCAGACCTGACGCTCTCCGGCACCACCACAAACGTGGAAGCCGGCCAGAACGTCACCGTGCTGTTTAACGGCAAATCGTACACGGTAACTGTCAACAGCACCGGCACCTGGACGCTGGTCGTTCCGGCTGCCGATCTGGCTGGTCTGAGCGACGGCAGCGCCCGCGTGGAGGCCAGCGTCAGCAACACCGCAGGTAACTCTGCGTCAGCCACCCGCGACTACAGCATCGACACCGATGCGCCGGTGATCGCCATCAGCACCATCGCCGCAGACGATATCCTGAACGCCACGGAAGCGCAGGCGGATCTGCTGATCGGCGGCACCACCACCGCTCCGGCGGGTCAGACGGTGACCGTGACGATTGGCGGCACCAGTTACACCACCCGGGTGGAGGCAAACGGCAGCTGGAGCGTCACCATTCCGGCAGCGGACGTGGCCTCCATCACAACGGGGGCAGTGACGGCCAGCGTGGCAGACGCCGCCGGTAACACCGGCTCGGCCAGCCATGCCCTGACCGTCGACACTGCCGCGCCGGTGGTGTCCATCAACACCGTGGCGACGGACGACATCATCAACAGCGCCGAACACGGCCAGACGCAGCTGGTCAGCGGCGCCGTCACCGGTGCGGCGGCGGGTGACGCGGTCGTCGTCACCATTAACAACAAAACCTACACCACGGTGGTGGACGCATCCGGCAACTGGAGCATCGGCGTTCCGGCGGCAGATATCACTGCCCTGAACGACGGCACCACCACCGTGTCAGTGACCGTCACCAGTGCGGCAGGCAACAGCGGTACTGCAACCCACGATGTGAACGTCAACACCGCCGCGCCGGTGGTGACCATTAACAGCGTGACCGCCGACGACGTGATTAACGCCGCCGAGCAGGGCGCGGACCTGACGCTCTCCGGCGCCACCACAAACGTGGAAGCTGGCCAGAATGTCACTGTGCTGTTTAACGGCAAATCGTACACGGTAACTGTCAACAGCACCGGCAACTGGACGCTGGTCGTCCCGGCTGCGGATTTATCCACCCTGACTGACGGCAGCGCCCGCGTGGAGGCCAGCGTCAGCAACACCGCAGGTAACTCTGCGTCGGCCACCCACGACTACAGCGTGGATACGGGGGCGCCGGTGATCGCCATCAGCACCATCGCCGCAGACGATATCCTGAACGCCACGGAAGCGCAGGCGGATCTGCTGATCGGCGGCACCACCACCGCTCCGGCGGGTCAGACGGTGACCGTGACGATTGGCGGCACCGGCTACACCACCCAGGTACAGGCCAACGGCAGCTGGAGCGTCACCATTCCGGCAGCGGACGTGGCGTCCATCACAACGGGGGCAGTGACGGCCAGCGTGGCAGACGCCGCCGGTAACACCGGTTCAGCCAGCCATACCCTGACCGTCGACACTGCCGCCCCGGTGGTGACCATCAACACCGTGGCGACCGACGACATCATCAACAGCGCCGAACACGGCCAGACGCAGCTGGTCAGCGGCGCCGTCAGCGGTGCGGCGGCGGGTGATGCGGTAGTGGTCACCATTAACAACAAAACCTACACCACGGTGGTGGATGCGGCGGGTAACTGGAGCGTCGGCGTTCCGGCGGCGGATATCACCGCCCTGAACGACGGCACCACCACCGTGTCAGTGACCGTCACCAGTGCCGCAGGCAACAGCGGCTCGGCCACCCATGATGTGAACGTCAACACCGCCGCGCCGGCCATCACCATTAACAGCGTGACCACCGACGACGTGATCAATGCCGCCGAGCAGGGCGCGGACCTGACGCTCTCCGGCACCACCACAAACGTGGAAGCCGGCCAGAACGTCACCGTGCTGTTTAACGGCAAATCGTACACGGTAACTGTCAACAGCACCGGCAACTGGACGCTGGTCGTCCCGGCAGCAGATCTGGCGACCCTGACCGACGGCAGCGCCCGCGTGGAGGCCAGCGTCAGCAATGCGGCAGGTAACTCCGCGTCAGCCACCCACGACTACAGCGTGGATACGGGCGCGCCGGTGATCGCCATCAGCACCATCGCCGCAGACGATATCCTGAACGCCACGGAAGCGCAGGCGGATCTGCTGATCGGCGGCACCACCACCGCCCCGGCGGGTCAGACGGTGACCGTGACGATTGGCGGCACCGGCTACACCACCCAGGTGCAGGCCAACGGCAGCTGGAGCGTCACCGTTCCGGCAGCGGACGTGGCGTCCCTCGCCAGCGGCACCGTAACGGCCAGCGTGGCAGACGCCGCCGGTAACACCGGTTCGGCCAGCCATACCCTGACCGTCGACACTGCCGCCCCGGTGGTGACCATCAACACCGTGGCGACGGACGACATCATCAACAGCGCCGAACACAGCCAGACGCAGATGGTCAGCGGCGCCGTCACCGGTGCGGCGGCGGGCGATGCGGTAGTGGTCACCATTAACAACAAAACCTACACCACGGTGGTGGACGCGGCGGGCAACTGGAGCGTCGGCGTTCCGGCGGCGGATATCACTGCCCTGAACGACGGTACCACCACTGTGTCCGTGACCGTCACCAGTGCCGCAGGCAACAGCGGTACTGCAACGCACGATGTGACGGTCAATACCGCCGCGCCGGTGGTGACCATTAACACCGTGACCGCCGACGACGTGATTAACGCCGCCGAGCAGGGCGCGGACCTGACGCTCTCCGGCGCCACCACAAACGTGGAAGCCGGCCAGAACGTCACCGTCACCTTTGGCGGCAAAACATATACCGCCAGCGTTGACAGTAACGGAGCATGGACGCTGGTCATCCCGGCTGCGGATCTGGCTGGTCTGAGCGACGGCAGCGCCCGCGTGGAGGCCAGCGTCAGCAACACCGCAGGTAACTCTGCATCGGCCACCCACGACTACAGCGTGGATACGGGCGCGCCGGTGATCGCCATCAGCACCATCGCGGCAGACGATATCCTGAACGCCACCGAAGCGCAGGCGGATCTGCTGATCGGCGGTACCACCACCGCCCCGGCGGGTCAGACGGTGACCGTGACGATTGGCGGCACCGGTTACACCACCCAGGTGGAGGCAAACGGCAGCTGGAGCGTCACCGTTCCGGCAGCGGACGTGGCGTCCCTCGCCAGCGGCACCGTAACGGCCAGCGTGGCAGACGCCGCCGGTAATACCGGTTCGGCCAGCCATACCCTGACCGTCGACACTGCCGCCCCGGTGGTGACCATCAACACCGTGGCGACGGACGACATCATCAACAGCGCCGAACACAGCCAGACGCAGATGGTCAGCGGCGCCGTCACCGGTGCGGCGGCGGGCGATGCGGTAGTGGTCACCATTAACAACAAAACCTACACCACGGTGGTGGACGCGGCGGGCAACTGGAGCGTCGGCGTTCCGGCGGCGGATATCACTGCCCTGAACGACGGTACCACCACTGTGTCCGTGACCGTCACCAGTGCCGCAGGCAACAGCGGTACTGCAACGCACGATGTGACGGTGAACACCGCCGCGCCGGTGGTGACCATTAACACCGTGACCGCCGACGACGTGATTAACGCCGCCGAGCAGGGCGCGGACCTGACGCTCTCCGGCGCCACCACAAACGTGGAAGCCGGCCAGAACGTCACCGTCACCTTTGGCGGCAAAACATATACCGCCAGCGTTGACAGTAACGGAGCATGGACGCTGGTCGTCCCGGCTGCGGATCTGGCTGGTCTGACCGATGGCAACGCCCGCGTGGAGGCCAGCGTCAGCAACACCGCAGGTAACTCTGCGTCGGCCACCCACGACTACAGCGTGGATACGGGCGCGCCGGTGATCGCCATCAGCACCATCGCGGCAGACGATATCCTGAACGCCACGGAAGCGCAGGCGGATCTGCTGATCGGCGGCACCACCACCGCTCCGGCAGGGCAGACGGTGACCGTGACGATTGGCAGCAACAGTTACACCGCCCAGGTGGAAGCTAACGGCAGCTGGAGCGTGACCGTTCCGGCAGCGGATGTGGCTTCCATCGCCACAGGAACCGTAACCGCCAGTGTGGCAGACGCCGCCGGTAACACCGGTTCGGCCAGCCATACCCTGACCGTCGACACTGCCGCCCCGGTGGTGACCATCAACACCGTGGCGACGGACGACATCATCAACAGCGCCGAACACAGCCAGACGCAGATGGTCAGCGGCGCCGTCACCGGTGCGGCGGCGGGTGATGCGGTCGTCGTCACCATTAACAACAAAACCTACACCACGGTGGTGGATGCGGCAGGCAACTGGAGCATCGGCGTTCCGGCGGCAGATATCACCGCCCTGAACGACGGCACCACCACTGTATCAGTGACCGTCACCAGTGCCGCAGGCAACAGCGGCTCGGCCACCCACGATGTGACGGTGAACACCGCCGCGCCGGTGGTGACCATTAACAGCGTGACCACCGACGACGTGATCAACGCCGCCGAGCAGGGCGCGGACCTGACGCTCTCCGGCACCACCACAAACGTGGAAGCCGGCCAGAACGTCACCATCACCTTTGGCGGCAAAACATATACCGCCAGCGTTGACAGTAACGGAGCATGGACGCTGGTCGTCCCGGCTGCGGATCTGGCTGGTCTGACCGACGGCAGCGCCCGCGTGGAGGCCAGCGTCAGCAATGCGGCAGGTAACAGCGCGTCGGCCACCCACGACTACAGCGTGGATACGGGTGCGCCGGTGATCGCCATCAGCACCATCGCCGCAGACGATATCCTGAACGCCACGGAAGCCCAGGCGGATCTGCTGATCGGCGGCACCACCACCGCTCCGGCGGGTCAGACGGTGACCGTGACGATTGGCGGCACCGGTTACACCACCCAGGTGGAGGCCAACGGCAGCTGGAGCGTCACCATTCCGGCAGCGGACGTGGCCTCCATCACAACGGGGGCAGTGACAGTCAGCGTGGCAGACGCCGCCGGTAACACCGGTTCGGCCAGCCATACCCTGACCGTCGACACTGCCGCCCCGGTGGTGACCATCAACACCGTGGCGACGGACGACATCATCAACAGCGCCGAACACGGCCAGACGCAGCTGGTCAGCGGCGCTGTCACCGGTGCGGCGGCGGGTGATGCGGTCGTCGTCACCATTAACAACAAAACCTACACCACGGTGGTGGACGCGGCGGGCAACTGGAGCATCGGCGTTCCGGCGGCAGATATCACCGCCCTGAACGACGGCACCACCACCGTGTCCGTGACCGTGACCAGTGCGGCAGGCAACAGCGGCTCGGCCACCCACGATGTGACGGTGAACACCGCCGCCCCGGCCATCACCATTAACAGCGTGACCGCCGACGACGTGATCAACGCCGCCGAGCAGGGCGCGGACCTGACGCTCTCCGGCACCACCACAAACGTGGAAGCCGGCCAGAACGTCACCGTCACCTTTGGCAATAAGACGTACACCGCCAGCGTTGACAGTAACGGAGCATGGACGCTGGTCGTCCCGGCTGCGGATTTATCCACCCTGACTGACGGCAGCGCCCGCGTGGAGGCCAGCGTCAGCAACACCGCAGGTAACTCTGCGTCGGCCACCCACGACTACAGCGTGGATACGGGCGCGCCGGTGATCGCCATCAGCACCATCGCCGCTGACGATATCCTGAACGCCACGGAAGCGCAGGCGGATCTGGTCATCAGCGGTACCACTAATGCTCCGGCAGGCCAGGTGGTGACTGTTACCATTGGCAGCAACAGTTACACCGCCCAGGTGGAAGCTAACGGCAGCTGGAGCGTCACCGTTCCGGCAGCGGATGTGGCTTCCATCGCCACAGGAACCGTAACCGCCAGTGTGGCAGACGCCGCCGGTAATACCGGTTCGGCCAGCCATGCCCTGACCGTTGACACTGCCGCGCCGGTGGTGACCATCAACACCGTGGCGACGGACGACATCATCAACAGCGCCGAACACGGCCAGACGCAGATGGTCAGCGGCGCCGTCAGCGGTGCGGCGGCGGGTGATGCGGTCGTCGTCACCATTAACAACAAAACCTACACCACGGTGGTGGACGCGGCGGGTAACTGGAGCGTCGGCGTTCCGGCGGCAGATATCACCGCGCTGAACGACGGCACCACCACTGTGTCCGTGACCGTCACCAGTGCGGCAGGCAACAGCGGCTCGGCCACCCACGATGTGACGGTGAACACCGCCGCGCCGGCCATCACCATTAACAGCGTGACCGCCGACGACGTGATCAACGCCACCGAGCAGGGCGCGGACCTGACGCTCTCCGGCGCCACCACAAACGTGGAAGCCGGCCAGAACGTCACCGTCACCTTTGGCGGCAAAACATATACCGCCAGCGTTGACAGTAACGGCCACTGGACGCTGGTCGTCCCGGCTGCGGAACTGGCTGGTCTGACTGACGGCAGCGCCCGCGTGGAGGCCAGCGTCAGCAATGCGGCAGGTAACAGCGCATCGGCCACCCACGACTACAGCGTGGATACGGGGGCGCCGGTGATCGCCATCAGCACCATCGCGGCAGACGATATCCTGAACGCCACCGAAGCGCAGGCGGATCTGCTGATCGGCGGCACCACCACTGCTCCGGCGGGTCAGACGGTGACCGTGACGATTGGCGGCACCGGTTACACCACCCAGGTGCAGGCGAACGGCAGCTGGAGCGTGACCGTGCCGGCAGCGGATGTTCCTGCGCTCAGCAGCGGTGCGGTCACCGCGACCGTCTCCGACGCCGCCGGTAATACCGGTTCGGCCAGCCATACCCTGACCGTTGACACTGCCGCCCCGGTGGTGACCATCAACACCGTGGCGACCGACGATATCATCAACAGCGCCGAACACGGCCAGACGCAGATGGTCAGCGGCGCCGTCACCGGTGCGGCGGCGGGTGATGCGGTCGTCGTCACCATTAACAACAAAACCTACACCACGGTGGTGGATGCATCCGGCAACTGGAGCGTCGGCGTTCCGGCGGCGGATATCACCGCCCTGAACGACGGTATGGCAACCATCAGCGTGACCGTCACCAGTGCGGCAGGCAACAGCGGTACTGCCACCCACGATGTGACGGTGAACACCGCCGCACCGGTGGTGACCATTAACAGCGTGACCGCCGACGACGTGATCAACGCCGCTGAGCAGGGCGCGGACCTGACGCTCTCCGGCACCACCACAAACGTGGAAGCCGGCCAGAACGTCACCGTCACCTTTGGCGGCAAAACATATACCGCCAGCGTTGACAGTAACGGCCACTGGACGCTGGTCGTCCCGGCTGCGGAACTGGCTGGTCTGACTGACGGCAGCGCCCGCGTGGAGGCCAGCGTCAGCAATGCGGCAGGTAACAGCGCATCGGCCACCCACGACTACAGCGTGGATACGGGGGCGCCGGTGATCGCCATCAGCACCATCGCGGCAGACGATATCCTGAACGCCACCGAAGCGCAGGCGGATCTGCTGATCGGCGGCACCACCACTGCTCCGGCGGGTCAGACGGTGACCGTGACGATTGGCGGCACCGGTTACACCACCCAGGTGCAGGCGAACGGCAGCTGGAGCGTGACCGTGCCGGCAGCGGATGTTCCTGCGCTCAGCAGCGGTGCGGTCACCGCGACCGTCTCCGACGCCGCCGGTAATACCGGTTCGGCCAGCCATACCCTGACCGTTGACACTGCCGCCCCGGTGGTGACCATCAACACCGTGGCGACCGACGATATCATCAACAGCGCCGAACACGGCCAGACGCAGATGGTCAGCGGCGCCGTCACCGGTGCGGCGGCGGGTGATGCGGTCGTCGTCACCATTAACAACAAAACCTACACCACGGTGGTGGATGCATCCGGCAACTGGAGCGTCGGCGTTCCGGCGGCGGATATCACCGCCCTGAACGACGGTATGGCAACCATCAGCGTGACCGTCACCAGTGCGGCAGGCAACAGCGGTACTGCCACCCACGATGTGACGGTGAACACCGCCGCACCGGTGGTGACCATTAACAGCGTGACCGCCGACGACGTGATCAACGCCGCTGAGCAGGGCGCGGACCTGACGCTCTCCGGCACCACCACAAACGTGGAAGCCGGCCAGAACGTCACCGTCACCTTTGGCAATAAGACGTACACCGCCAGCGTTGACACCAGCGGCAACTGGACGCTGGTCGTCCCGGCTGCGGATCTGGCGACCCTGACTGACGGCAGCGCCCGCGTGGAGGCCAGCGTCAGCAATGCGGCAGGTAACAGCGCATCGGCCACCCACGACTACAGCGTGGATACGGGGGCGCCGGTGATCGCCATCAGCACCATCGCGGCAGACGATATCCTGAACGCCACCGAAGCGCAGGCGGATCTGCTGATCGGCGGCACCACCACTGCTCCGGCGGGTCAGACGGTGACCGTGACGATTGGCGGCACCGGTTACACCACCCAGGTGGAGGCGAACGGCAGCTGGAGCGTGACCGTGCCGGCAGCGGACGTGGCCTCCATCACAACGGGGGCAGTGACAGTCAGCGTGGCAGACGCCGCCGGTAACACCGGTTCAGCCAGCCATACCCTGACCGTTGACACCGCCGCCCCGGTGGTGACCATCAACACCGTGGCGACCGACGACATCATCAACAGCGCCGAACACGGCCAGACGCAGCTGGTCAGCGGCGCCGTCACCGGTGCGGCGGCGGGCGATGCGGTCGTCGTCACCATTAACAACAAAACCTACACCACGGTGGTGGACGCGGCGGGTAACTGGAGCGTCGGCGTTCCGGCGGCAGATATCACCGCGCTGAACGACGGCACCACCACTGTGTCCGTGACCGTCACCAGTGCCGCAGGCAACAGCGGTACTGCAACGCACGATGTGACGGTGAACACCGCCGCGCCGGCCATCACCATTAACAGCGTGACCGCCGACGACGTGATCAACGCCACCGAGCAGGGCGCGGACCTGACGCTCTCCGGCGCCACCACAAACGTGGAAGCCGGCCAGAACGTCACCGTCACCTTTGGCGGCAAAACATATACCGCCAGCGTTGACAGTAACGGCCACTGGACGCTGGTCGTCCCGGCTGCGGAACTGGCTGGTCTGACTGACGGCAGCGCCCGCGTGGAGGCCAGCGTCAGCAATGCGGCAGGTAACAGCGCATCGGCCACCCACGACTACAGCGTGGATACGGGGGCGCCGGTGATCGCCATCAGCACCATCGCGGCAGACGATATCCTGAACGCCACCGAAGCGCAGGCGGATCTGCTGATCGGCGGCACCACCACTGCTCCGGCGGGTCAGACGGTGACCGTGACGATTGGCGGCACCGGTTACACCACCCAGGTGCAGGCGAACGGCAGCTGGAGCGTGACCGTGCCGGCAGCGGATGTTCCTGCGCTCAGCAGCGGTGCGGTCACCGCGACCGTCTCCGACGCCGCCGGTAATACCGGTTCGGCCAGCCATACCCTGACCGTTGACACTGCCGCCCCGGTGGTGACCATCAACACCGTGGCGACCGACGATATCATCAACAGCGCCGAACACGGCCAGACGCAGATGGTCAGCGGCGCCGTCACCGGTGCGGCGGCGGGTGATGCGGTCGTCGTCACCATTAACAACAAAACCTACACCACGGTGGTGGATGCATCCGGCAACTGGAGCGTCGGCGTTCCGGCGGCGGATATCACCGCCCTGAACGACGGTATGGCAACCATCAGCGTGACCGTCACCAGTGCGGCAGGCAACAGCGGTACTGCCACCCACGATGTGACGGTGAACACCGCCGCACCGGTGGTGACCATTAACAGCGTGACCGCCGACGACGTGATCAACGCCGCTGAGCAGGGCGCGGACCTGACGCTCTCCGGCACCACCACAAACGTGGAAGCCGGCCAGAACGTCACCGTCACCTTTGGCAATAAGACGTACACCGCCAGCGTTGACACCAGCGGCAACTGGACGCTGGTCGTCCCGGCTGCGGATCTGGCTGGTCTGACTGACGGCAGCGCCCGCGTGGAGGCCAGCGTCAGCAATGCGGCAGGTAACAGCGCATCGGCCACCCACGACTACAGCGTGGATACGGGGGCGCCGGTGATCGCCATCAGCACCATCGCGGCAGACGATATCCTGAACGCCACCGAAGCGCAGGCGGATCTGCTGATCGGCGGCACCACCACTGCTCCGGCGGGTCAGACGGTGACCGTGACGATTGGCGGCACCGGTTACACCACCCAGGTGGAGGCGAACGGCAGCTGGAGCGTGACCGTGCCGGCAGCGGATGTTCCTGCGCTCAGCAGCGGTGCGGTCACCGCGACCGTCTCCGACGCCGCCGGTAATACCGGTTCGGCCAGCCATACCCTGACCGTTGACACTGCCGCCCCGGTGGTGACCATCAATACCGTGGCGACCGACGATATCATCAACAGCGCCGAACACGGCCAGACGCAGATGGTCAGCGGCGCCGTCACCGGTGCGGCGGCGGGTGATGCGGTCGTCGTCACCATTAACAACAAAACCTACACCACGGTGGTGGATGCATCCGGCAACTGGAGCGTCGGCGTTCCGGCGGCGGATATCACCGCCCTGAACGACGGTATGGCAACCATCAGCGTGACCGTCACCAGTGCGGCAGGCAACAGCGGTACTGCCACCCACGATGTGACGGTGAACACCGCCGCACCGGTGGTGACCATTAACAGCGTGACCGCCGACGACGTGATCAACGCCGCTGAGCAGGGCGCGGACCTGACGCTCTCCGGCACCACCACAAATGTGGAAGCCGGCCAGAACGTCACCGTCACCTTTGGCGGCAAAACATATACCGCCAGCGTTGACAGTAACGGCCACTGGACGCTGGTCGTCCCGGCTGCGGAACTGGCGACCCTGACCGACGGCAGCGCCCGCGTGGAGGCCAGCGTCAGCAATGCGGCAGGTAACTCCGCGTCGGCCACCCACGACTACAGCGTGGATACGGGGGCACCGGTGATTACCATCAGCACCATCGCGGCAGACGATATCCTGAACGCCACCGAAGCGCAGGCGGATCTGTTGATCGGCGGTACCACCACTGCTCCGGCGGGTCAGACGGTGACCGTGACGATTGGCGGCACCGGTTACACCACCCAGGTGGAGGCCAACGGCAGCTGGAGCGTCACCGTTCCGGCAGCGGACGTGGCCTCCATCACAACGGGGGCAGTGACAGTCAGCGTGGCAGACGCCGCCGGTAACACCGGTTCAGCCAGCCATACCCTGACCGTTGACACCGCCGCCCCGGTGGTGACCATCAACACCGTGGCGACCGACGACATCATCAACAGCGCCGAACACGGCCAGACGCAGCTGGTCAGCGGCGCCGTCACCGGTGCGGCGGCGGGCGATGCGGTCGTCGTCACCATTAACAACAAAACCTACACCACGGTGGTGGACGCGGCGGGTAACTGGAGCGTCGGCGTTCCGGCGGCAGATATCACCGCCCTGAACGACGGCACCACCACTGTGTCCGTGACCGTCACCAGTGCCGCAGGCAACAGCGGTACTGCAACGCACGATGTGACGGTGAACACCGCCGCGCCGGCCATCACCATTAACAGCGTGACCGCCGACGACGTGATCAACGCCACCGAGCAGGGCGCGGACCTGACGCTCTCCGGCGCCACCACAAACGTGGAAGCCGGCCAGAACGTCACCGTCACCTTTGGCGGCAAAACATATACCGCCAGCGTTGACAGTAACGGCCACTGGACGCTGGTCGTCCCGGCTGCGGAACTGGCTGGTCTGACTGACGGCAGCGCCCGCGTGGAGGCCAGCGTCAGCAATGCGGCAGGTAACAGCGCATCGGCCACCCACGACTACAGCGTGGATACGGGGGCGCCGGTGATCGCCATCAGCACCATCGCGGCAGACGATATCCTGAACGCCACCGAAGCGCAGGCGGATCTGCTGATCGGCGGCACCACCACTGCTCCGGCGGGTCAGACGGTGACCGTGACGATTGGCGGCACCGGTTACACCACCCAGGTGCAGGCGAACGGCAGCTGGAGCGTGACCGTGCCGGCAGCGGATGTTCCTGCGCTCAGCAGCGGTGCGGTCACCGCGACCGTCTCCGACGCCGCCGGTAATACCGGTTCGGCCAGCCATACCCTGACCGTTGACACTGCCGCCCCGGTGGTGACCATCAACACCGTGGCGACCGACGATATCATCAACAGCGCCGAACACGGCCAGACGCAGATGGTCAGCGGCGCCGTCACCGGTGCGGCGGCGGGTGATGCGGTCGTCGTCACCATTAACAACAAAACCTACACCACGGTGGTGGATGCATCCGGCAACTGGAGCGTCGGCGTTCCGGCGGCGGATATCACCGCCCTGAACGACGGTATGGCAACCATCAGCGTGACCGTCACCAGTGCGGCAGGCAACAGCGGTACTGCCACCCACGATGTGACGGTGAACACCGCCGCACCGGTGGTGACCATTAACAGCGTGACCACCGACGACGTGATCAACGCCGCTGAGCAGGGCGCGGACCTGACGCTCTCCGGCACCACCACAAACGTGGAAGCCGGCCAGAACGTCACCGTCACCTTTGGCAATAAGACGTACACCGCCAGCGTTGACACCAGCGGCAACTGGACGCTGGTCGTCCCGGCTGCGGATCTGGCGACCCTGACCGACGGCAACGCCCGCGTGGAGGCCAGCGTCAGCAACACCGCAGGTAACTCTGCGTCAGCCACCCACGACTACAGCGTGGATACGGGGGCACCGGTGATTACCATCAGCACCATCGCGGCAGACGATATCCTGAACGCCACGGAAGCGCAGGCGGATCTGGTCATCAGCGGTACCACTAATGCTCCGGCAGGCCAGGTGGTGACTGTTACCATTGGCAGCAACAGTTACACCGCCCAGGTGGAAGCTAACGGCAGCTGGAGCGTGACCGTTCCGGCAGCGGATGTTCCTGCGCTCAGCAGCGGTGCGGTCACCGCAACCGTCTCCGACGCCGCCGGTAACACCGGTTCGGCCAGCCATACCCTGACCGTTGACACTGCCGCGCCGGTGGTGACCATCAACACCGTGGCGACCGACGATATCATCAACAGCGCCGAACACGGCCAGACGCAGCTGGTCAGCGGCGCCGTCACCGGTGCGGCGGCAGGTGACGCGGTTGTCGTCACCATTAACAACAAAACCTACACCACGGTGGTGGATGCATCCGGCAACTGGAGCATCGGCGTCCCGGCGGCAGATATCACCGCCCTGAACGACGGCACCACCACTGTGTCCGTGACCGTGACCAACGCGGCAGGCAACAGCGGCTCGGCCACCCATGATGTGAACGTCAACACCGCCGCACCGGCCATCACCATTAACAGCGTGACCGCCGACGACGTGATCAACGCCGCCGAGCAGGGCGCGGACCTGACGCTTTCCGGCACCACCACAAACGTGGAAGCCGGCCAGAACGTCACCGTCACCTTTGGCGGCAAAACATATACCGCCAGCGTTGACAGTAACGGAGCATGGACGCTGGTCGTCCCGGATGCGGATTTATCCACCCTGACTGACGGCAGCGCCCGCGTGGAGGCCAGCGTCAGCAATGTGGCAGGTAACAGCGCATCGGCCACCCGCGACTACAGCATCGACACCGATGCGCCGGTTATCTCCATCAACACGATCTCCGCGGATGACGTACTGAACGCGGCGGAACAGCAGCAGCCGCTTACCGTGCAAGGCAACACCAGCGCAGAAGCGGGGCAGACCGTAACGGTAACGCTGAATGGCGCTAATTACACCGCGCAGGTGCAGGCGAACGGCACCTGGAGCGTCACCGTGCCTGCCACCGATCTGGCCGGGTTAAGCGATGGTCCGCTGACGGTTTCCGCTGTCGTCAGCGACAAGGCGGGAAATGAAAGCCAGGCTGCCCATAATCTGACAGTGGATGCCAGCGTGCCGGTTATTACCGTCAATACGGTGGCGGGCGACAACATCATCAACAGTGGCGAGCAACGAGCCGGACAGACCCTCAGCGGCACCACAACTGCCGAACCGGGACAGACGGTAACCCTGACCTTTAACGGGCACACGTATCAGACGACGGTAGATACCAGCGGCAACTGGTCGCTATTCGTCCCGGCGGGCGATTTTACCGGCCTGGCGGACGGTAACTATGTCATCTCCGTCACCGTTAACGACGCGGCGGGTAATGCAGGTAACGTCACGCACAACGTGATCCTGAACGGTGATGTGCCGACTATCGCCATTGATGCCATCAGCACCGATGATGTGATCAATGCCGCAGAGCAAGGTGCTCCGTTGACTCTCAGCGGTACGACGGACGCGCCTGCCGGTCAGACGGTGACCATCACGCTTAACGGCAATCGCTATACCGCGGTGGTCGACAGCAACGGACAGTGGAGCTGCGTAGTGAGCAGCGTCGACGTCGCCGCGCTGGCGGACGGCACGGCGTATACGGTAAATGCGCAGGTCAGCAATACCATTGGCAACAGCGCCAGCGCCGATCGGGTAATGAACGTCGATCTGACCGCGCCAGCCCAGATCATCAACATTGATGCCGTGCAGGGCGACAGCGGCCTGAGCGGCAGCGACTTCATTACTAACAGCAATCTGGTGGTACTGGACGGCTCGCTCAGCGCATCGCTCGCCAGTGGCGAAACCGCGCAGATCAGTCTTGATAGCGGGACAACCTGGATCGATCTGTTGGTGAACGGCACACAGTGGTCTTACGCCGACGGTCGTAGCCTGGCGGACGGCGGTTATCTGTACATTGTGCGAGTGATTGATGCGGCGGGTAACGTCGGATCGGTCGACAGCCAGTCGGTGCGGGTAGACACCACGCCGCCAGCCGTAACGCTGATCTCCGTTGATGCGATCACCCAGGATACCGGGCTGTCGACAAGCGATTACATTACGCATGACAACCAGATTTCCCTGCAAGGCTCGCTGAACGCGGCGATCGCCAGCGGTGAACATGTGCAGATCAGCCTTGATGGCGGCAACACCTGGACTGACGTCAGCGTCAGCGGACTGAGTTGGTCGTTTGCCGATGGGCGCACGCTCGCCGACGGCGATTATATTTATCAGCTGCGCGTGATCGACCAGGCGGGTAACGTCAGCGCGACCACCAGCCAGACGGTGACCGTGGATACTCTGGTACCGGACGCGACGAAAACCATCGTTTTTGACAGCATTACGGACGACAGTGGTCTGAGCAGTAGTGACTTTATTACGAAAGACACCTCGCTCAGTCTGCAGGGATCGCTGGGCGCGACGCTGGCGCCGGGCGAGATCGTCCAGATCAGCCTTGATGGCGGCACCACCTGGCAGAACGTTACGGTGATTGGCAATAGCTGGTCGTTTGCCGATGGGCGTACGCTGGGCGAAGGCATTCATGATTACTGGGTCCGCGTGATCGATACCGCCGGAAACATTGGCGCGACCGCGCACCAGCAGGTGTCCGTCGATCTGACCCCGCCGGACAGCGCGATCACGGTCAGCATCGACAGTATCTCTACGGATACCGGTTACAGCAGCAGCGACTTCCTGACCAACGATACCTCGCTGACCCTCAGCGGCTCCCTTGGCGCGCCGCTTGCCGCAGGCGATCGCGTACAGATTAGCGTCGATAACGGCCTGACCTGGCATGATGTCGTGACGAACGGCAACAGCTGGCATTATGTCGATTCGCGCACGCTGCCGGAAGGCGATCAGACTTACCAGGTCCGCGTTGTCGATGTGGCGGGCAACGTGGGCGAGACAACGAACCAGGTTGTCACCGTCGATCTGACCGCATCCACCAACGCGGCGAATATCCACAGTTATACCGACGACGTTGCCTCTTCACGCGGCGAGTTCGCGGCAGGCACCACAACCGACGATCGTATGCCGATGCTGAACGGCACGCTGACGACAGGTCTGCTGACCGGGGAAATGGTGCGTATTTACCGCGCCGACGGCACACTGGTCGGCGAAGCGGACGTCAACGGCACCGACTGGACGTTCCAGTTGAACGAACCGTTGGTTGACGGCGAAAAAGGGGAGTTCTATGCGGTTGTCGTCGATGCCGCTGGCAACGAAGGCGCGCAGTCGCCGGTATTTGATTTCACTGTCGACCTCAAAATGTATGCCGATACCCAGAATACGCTGGATACCACACCGATTATTACAGGGCGCGTGGACTTTGAAATCCTGCCGGGCGAATACGTGGAGGTGACGATCAATAACGTCGTGTATAGCTCACGCAACGGCGCGGTGGTCATTGACCCGAAAAACAGCACCTGGTATGTGCAGCTCCCGAACAGCGACGCGCTGGCGCTGGGCACTTACGACGTGAAGGCCGCGCTGTTTAAAGCCGATGGCACGGAGATTACCCATGACGACACCACTGGTGAGCTGACGGTTTCGCCAACGCCGTCCATCACCTTTACGTCATCCGCGGCCTCTTCGGAAGATACCGGTACCGCGCTAACCCTGGGCGAAGATGGGACGTGGCGTATCCTCAGTAACTCGACGGTCTTTACCCAGAACGCGACGGATTCGACTACCCTGGGCTCGTTTGACTCGGTGGCGATCAGCGGACCAGATCGTCAGCAGCAGTCGTCGTTTATCGATTTCGACCGCGATGGCCTGATGGATATTCTCGGCGCGGACACCAGCTATGCCAACGGACAGCAGTCGTTCAAATACAACGCCGACGGCAGCTATACCGCCTTCCAGGTGGGCGCTTATGGCGTGTCGGGCCAGACTAACGATCCGAACGGCAACGTCTACGGCTGGTACGGCGGCGCAATGGGGATCGATATCAACGGCGACGGCTATGTGGATATGGTCTACGGCGACGAAACGCCGAACGACTCTGAAGGACGGGGCGGCTATGACTCCGGGTTTGTACTCAACACCGACGGCACCGTGATGGGGTTTGATAAGACCGGCGCTTATGTCTATACCAATAACTCGCAGGACGGCGTGGCTTCGACCAATGGCGGTAACCCGACGCCGGACCGTGAAGTATCGGGCGTTGACCTGAACAACGACGGTTACGTGGACATTACCTATCACGCAACCTCAGGCACCAGTACGACTTCGGCCGGGGGCACCAGTAGCTCCAACTCCCGTCTGGCGATCGTAACCAACGGCGTGGATGCTAACGGCAATATGACGCTGACCAATACCCAACTGATCACGGATGTGTTCAACGGGGATAACGCATCCGATAACCATTACACCACGCTAACCTGGTCCGATCTGAATGGCGATGGCTATATGGATCTGTTTGTTGCCGGGTTGACCGCCAAAGGCGGCGCCACCAGCGCCATCTTCTATAACGACGGCACCGGCAAACTCACCGCGGCGGCCAACGGCGCGGGCGTAGGGTCAAACGTGCAGACGCTGGGCGACAGCGTGAACAGTATGTCCTCGCTGGCGGTGGACTGGAACGGCGATGGCCGGATGGATCTGATCGAAATCGCCGGAGCGGCGGGATCGACCATCGCCACCAATACCAGCAACGTGGGACTGCTGTGGACCAACAACGGCGTGAACGGCAGCAACCAGGTTGACTGGTCTTCTCAGACTTTGCTAACCGGCGCGAACCAGGGCAGCACCAACATCACCACTGGCGCGTTGACGCTGGACCTGGATTATGACGGCGACAAGGATCTGGTGGTGTTCCGCGCCGCGGGCGGTAAAACGGAATACATCGAGAACACCAGCACCATCAGCAACGGCACGAGCATGATTTTGCGTATTGCCGATGCCAACGGGATTAACGCCTTCTATGGCAATACCGTGCTGTTGGTGGATGAGAGCACCGGCAAGGTGGTCAGCTCGCAGGTGATTAACCCGCAGGGCGGCGTGAACATGAACGACTCGTCAGGTCTGGTCTACTTCTACGGTCTGGACGCCAGCAAGTCGTACAGCGCGGTGCTGCTGGCGAACGGTCAGGATTACGGCGGCGTGTCGTCGGCGACGTTTGACGCTTCCGGCGTAGTGAACACGGTTGAAAACGTCAACGCTTCCTGGGGCGGCCTGACGGCGGTGGAGAAGAACCATGCGTACGTCCTGACAGCGGAAGACGGCGCGTCAGCGACGAATAGCGCACTGGCGGCGACCGACGGCAGCAATACCGTGGGAATTGTTGGTACCGGCTACAACGATACGCTGAACGCTACCGCGGGCACCCATATCTATAACGGCGGCGGCGGTAGTCGCGTCGTGTCGGATGTGGACGTCTGGACCGCACAGGGCGGGATGGATATGGTGGATTACACGCTGGCGGGCAGCGCTGCGCTGAACATCGATCTCAGCAACGGCGCGATGCAGAACACCGGTTTTGGTCAGGCACAGTTCGTCAACATTGAAGGGATTGCCGGAGGCAACGGTGACGATGTCTTTACCGGCAGCACCGGCGAAAACGTCTTCAACGGGCGCGGCGGTAACGATACTTTCAATATTGGCAACGGCGGACACGATACCCTGTTGTACAAGCTGATCAACGCCTCAGACGCCACTGGCGGCAACGGCAGCGACGTGGTCAACGGCTTTACCGTCGGCACCTGGGAAGGGACGGCGGATACCGATCGTATCGACCTGCGCGAACTGTTATCCGGCAGCGGCTACACCGGCAGCGGGTCAGCCACCTACGTCAACAGCGTCGCGACGCTGGATGCCCAGGCGGGGAATATCGAAGACTACGTCCGCGTGGTGCAGAACGGCAGCAACACCGAAATTCATGTGGATCTTGACGGTGCGGGCGGGGTCTCCGCCTCCACCACCGTGGTCACCCTGAATGGCGTACAAACCGACCTCGCCACCCTGCTGGCAAACCATCAGTTGGTGATTATGTAATAACCGACGTCCGGGGGAATCGCTTCCCCCGGCACACTTCGCGGTAAATACGCACTAGACTAAAAAATGAACAGCGCAGAGTGGATAACAGGTTTATCGCGCTGCGGCAGAAACGAGTATGAGCACACAATCCGTTATTCCTCACGCAATTCCGTTACGGCGCAATGTCGCAGAACAGGAACAGAATGCTATGAACACGCAGTCGCAATATGAACCCTGGTTACAGGCTATGATCGGCGTGGCGCAACATTATCGTCTCGACTACTCGCAGGAGCATGTTCGGGTGTCGATAAACTATGAAACTGACTCCCCGCGCGAGCTGGTGTTAAAAGATATGGCGCGCCAACTGGGGCTGGGTTTGCGCAGGGTCGCAGCGAAAGTCTCGCATCTCGATCCGTGGCGTCTGCCGCTGATTGCGGAATTTAGCGAAGGGCAAATCGCCGTCATTACCCGCATGGACAACGACGGGAATATCAGCCTGCAGTTCAGCGGCGATGAAGGGCTGGAAACCGTATTACCGCGCGATGAATTAAGCGCGCGACTGAAAGCGTTATTTATTTTACGTCCGCTGGAATCCACGCCTGACGCGCGCGTTGATGATTACATTAAGCCGTATAAGAAAAACTGGTTCTGGCAGTTGGCGTTAAAAGACTGGCCTCGCTATATCGACATTATGGTGGTTGCGCTGGTGGCGAACGTGCTGGCGCTCTCTGGCATGATTTTTTCGATGCAGGTTTACGACCGCGTAGTGCCCTCGCAGTCTGAAACTACCCTGTGGGTGCTGTTTGGCGGGGTAATGCTGGCGATCCTGTTTGAATTTATTATGCGTATGCTGCGCGTCTATATTTCTGACGTGGTGGGCAAGCGGGCCGACTTGCGTATTTCAGAGCGCATTTTTGCTCATGCGATGCGGATTAAGAACGGCGCGCGATCCAAATCCACCGGATCGTTTATTGCCCAGATCCGCGAACTGGAGTCGGTGCGTGAGCTGATCACCTCAACCACCATCGCCGCGCTCTCCGATCTGCCCTTCTTCCTGCTGTTTGTCTTCATTTTATGGATGATTGGCGGTCCGCTGGTGCTGGTGGTGCTGATGGCGGTTCCGCTGCTGCTGATCCCCGGCCTGCTGGTGCAGCGTCCGCTGGGGCGGCTGTCCAGCGAGGGGATGCGCGAGTCGGCTATCCGTAACGCCACGCTGGTGGAAGCGGTACAGGGCATTGAAGATATCAAACTGATGCGCGCCGAACAGCGTTTTCAGAACCAGTGGAACAACACCAACTTTGTGGCCGCTGACGTCGGCATGCGCCAGCGCTGGCTGACCAGTCTGTTGCTGACCTGGACCCAGGAAGTGCAGTCCATTGTCTATGCGGTGGTGCTGCTGATTGGCTGTTATCTGGTCATTGCTGGTGATATGACCACGGGCGCGCTGGTCGGGACCTCGATTCTGGCCTCGCGCACTATCGCGCCGCTGTCGCAAATCTCTGGCGTGTTGTCGCGCTGGCAGTCGGCGAAGGTGGCGTTACAGGGGCTGGATGAGCTGATGCAGCGTCCGGTTGATGAGCCGCAGCAGGGCAAGAAAGTACATAAAGCGCACCTGCGCGGGCATTATCAACTGGAAAACGTCGCGTTTTACTACGACGAAGAAGAGAAAGTTAACGTGCTGACGGTGCCTTCGCTGAATATCAACGCCGGGGAGCGCGTGGCGCTGCTCGGTCGCAACGGCTCGGGTAAAAGTACGTTGCTGCAGGTGCTGGCGGGTATGCAGGAACCGCAGCAGGGGTCGGTGCTGCTCGACAATATCGCGCTCAATCACCTTGACCCGGCGGATCTGCGCCGCGATATGCAGTTGCTGAGCCAGCAGGCGCGCCTGTTCTTTGGCTCCATCCACGACAATATTACGCTCGGTAACCCCACGGCGACCGATGACGATATCCAGCAGGCGCTGGCGATCAGCGGCGCGCTCGAATTTGTGCGCAAGCAGAAAACCGGGCTGAACTATGTGATCAGCGAAGGCGGCGCCGGACTGTCGGGCGGACAACGTCAGGCGCTGCTGTTGGCGCGCGCGCTGCTGACGTCGCCGAATATTTTACTGCTGGATGAGCCCACTGCCTGGCTGGATGAAATTGGCGAGAGCCAGTTTATTCAGCACCTGAAGAACTGGCTGGGCAATACGCGAACGATGGTGGTGGCGACGCACCGTTTGCCGATCCTTGAACTGGTGGATCGCATTATCGTGCTGGATAACGGACGTATTGTCATGGACGGCCCGCGTGACGCCATTTTGCATAAACACGGTATGACGCCGCCGACGACAGGCAATGTGACCCGGATGCCGTCGAACAACCCAGGGAGAGCATAAAATGCGCGATGTAAACCGTTTTAACAGTCGCCTAAGCGAGCCAAAACTGCCGCGCTCTTCCCTGATCGTCTGGTTCCTGTTTGCCCTGCTGGCGGCGTTTGTCGCCTGGGCGAGCTACTTTCATCTGGATGAAGTAACCACCGGCAGCGGCAAAGTGGTGCCATCGTCCCACGAGCAGGAGATCCAGTCGCTGGAAGGCGGCATTATCTACAAACTGCACGTGCGTGAAGGCGACATTGTGGAAAAAGGGCAAGTCCTGGCGCAGCTCGACCGGACGAAAACCGAGTCCGGCGTGCAGGAGAGCGAATCGAAACTGCATGCGGCGCTGGCGACCTCGGCGCGTTTGACGGCGGAAGTGAACGGCACCGAGCCGGTATTCCCGCCGGAGCTGAACAACGAGACGGCGCTGATAAACCAGGAGCGCGCGCTGTTTCTGTCCCGACGTGAAAGCCTGGAAAAAGGGATCCAGGGGCTGAAGCAGGGCATCGCGCTGATTGACGGCGAGCTGGCGCTCACCCAACCGCTGATCAAACAGGGCGCAGCCAGCCAGGTGGAAGTGCTGCGCCTGCGCCGGCAAAAGAATGAGATGGAAAATAAGATCGCCGAGCTGCAAACCCAGTATTACGTGCGCGCCCGTGAAGAGCTGGCGAAGGCCAACGCTGAAATCGAGACCGAGCGGTCAGTGATGCGCGGGCGGGAAGATTCGCTGACCCGCCTGACCTTTACCGCCCCCGTACGCGGCATTGTGAAAGATATTGACGTCACGACCGTTGGCGGTGTGATCGCCCCAGGCGGCAAGCTGATGAGCCTGGTGCCGTTAGACGATCAGATCCTGATTGAAACGAAAATCCTGCCGCGCGATGTTGCGTTTATCCATCCGGGACAGGAAGCGATGGTAAAGATTACCGCTTACGATTACTCCATTTATGGCGGCATCAACGGCGTGGTGACGCTCATTTCGCCGGATACGATTCAGGATGAAGTCAAACGCGATCTCTACTATTACCGGGTTTACATTCGCACCAACAGCAATCAGTTAATTAATAAACAGAAAAAAGCCTTTCCGGTGTTTCCCGGCATGATTGCCACCGTGGATATCAAAACCGGCAATAAAACGGTGCTGGAGTATCTGCTGAAACCGCTGAACAAGGCGAAAGAAGCCATGCGGGAAAGATAACGACAGCCCGCAGTGGACAACGGTCCGCCGGGGAATTTCAGGGCGGACCAGCAGCTTTTTTATGTCAATGCCACTCCGCAGAGAGATGGACAGGCAAACGCGTAAAAATTCCTGTACAACAAGGGCGGTTATTTGTGCGCTTCATCAGATTCTTACCAAAAATTGGCAAATGTGTCTCTTGAAAATTGACTTAAATCAAACTGAAGGCACTTAATTTGCGTCTTTAAAAAATGTTGCCGTTTACGTCTTGTTTACCTTTCCAGCGCGACAAGCAGCAGTGGTAAGACGTCTGGGGGCAGAATATTGTGAGGCTCACTACAAAAATGATGGGGTAAGCATCGTTTAAGCCCCTCTAAAAACTCCGGTTATTCCGCGCAATGTAAACATTTATTTGAGGAGTAACTTATTGGCGAACAGGAATTTTCCACTGTCGGTCCACATTTTATCCATGCTAATTTACACCAGGCCGACGTAGAATAAAGGTCAGGGTGTAAAGGAATCGTGACGAAATAAAGGCTGCCAGTCTTCCCTTTCATTTGAAATAGCGTTCCATTTTGAGGCGATTTATTAACAATTAAATTACCTGGCTGATGAATTTTTGTGCGTTGACTTGCTTTTCCGCTAACTGCATATTCCTCTCCTGTTAAGACCACCCGCCTTCAGGAGATGACAATGCCTTCTCGCGATTATCCCGATCAACGCAAAGCCAGAGGCACGCGTTCTAAAAATATGGTTCTGTTGAGCGCCCGCGTAGAGTCAACCCTTTGGGACTATGTTCGTGCGCTGGCGCTGGAAACGCGGAAAAGTAAGCAGGATATTATTGCCGAAGCGTTAATGCTTCACCGCACCGTCCACGAAGACGATCTTAAGCACGGCGCGGAAAATTAAGCGCAGGTTTTCAGACGTTGCCTTTGCCGCTCTGCCGTTCCGTGGACTGTATTAGCGCTTTTACAATGGGCCTGACCCTGGCCGTCGTGATGATAACGATAATGATGTGGGGATGTACCGTCATCATATTTCCTTCGCCGATTATCACCACCCATAAAATAATCACGGATTTATTCTTTCGGAACTTCTGGAATGGCTTCATCGCGTTTCGAAAATAATCCAGGCCGCTTTTTATGACTCCGGGGATTATTTTGCGCGGCAGCGTAATAAGCGCTTTTGTTGATAAAGCTGGGCGACACTGATTAATGCGGCAATCATTAGCGCCAGCGCGCCGCAGAGCGTTGCGCGGGTAATGGCCTCTGTTCCGCTGGCGAAAAAGGTGGTTAATAGCGGGCCGAGGATCTGCCCAATACCGTAAGTCAGCGTGACAAAGCCCAACAGATTGAGATTCCCGGGCACGCTCAACTGACGGGCGAGGGTCATCACCAGCGAAGTGGTGCCCATAAAGGTCGCGCCAAAACCAATACTGCTGAGCACCAGCAGCGTCGGCGAGCCGCTGGCGAGGGTGAGGAGCACGCAGGCACCCTGAATCACCAGGTTTGCCGTCAGGCATTGCAGAACGCCCCAGCGTTTTGCGGCCCATAGCCAGCCGAAGCAGCCCGGCACAATCGAAAGGCCCACCAGCGTCCACAGGTGTACCGTTAAAAGCGGCGACCCCGCGTCTTTAGCCATCAACGGCAGATAGGTGGCAACAATAATGTAGCCGAACCCGGCAAGGCCATAGAGTATCGCCAGTAACCACCAGCGCATTGGCTGATGCTTTGCCTTAGCCAGTGGCGCGGGCGGTATCGCATGAGCGCGGGAAGGCAGCAGCAGCGCGAGCAAAACCACCAGCAGGCCGGAGAAGGCGGCGGCCCCTGTCCACAGGGTCTGCGAGGTAAGCGCCAGTTGAAGCCCGGCGATAACATACTCATTGCCCAGCGCGATGCCCACGCCGACCCCGGAAAACAGCGAGGCCACAACGAACGGATGACGGGTATGTTGCAGGATCAGCGTCGAGCCAAAAATCAGCATTCCGGCGCTGGCGACCCCGGCGAGAAAACGCGCCAGCATCACGCCGACCGGATGTGTCAGCGCCGCCATCGCCAGAATCAATATGCCGGTGGCGACGGCGGAGGTGAACAGCAGCGGGCGTAACCGTCCCGGCAGATGGAACAGACCAAAAGAGAACAGCAGGCTTCCCACCAGATAGCCCGCATAGTTGACGCTGGCGATCCACGACAGTTCGCTAAAACTAAAGCGTCCTTCAGCCAGCAGTACCGGCAGCATAGGCGTATACAAAAAGCGGCCTATGCCCATGCCGAGCGCTAAAACCATCATGCCAAACAGAGCGGTGCTAAAAGAAAAACGGTCAGCGAGATGATGCGGTTGTTGGCTCATGCCGTACCCTGTGTGATGATTCGCGTGGTAAGAGTGAGAGTAACAAATTTTTAACAACCGGGTAAGGCATAATGTGAATTTAGTGTGCGGGCTCTGGCGTAAAGCGGTAAAACAGATTCGGTTCGCTGACGATAAAGATCGTGCCCTGGTTGTCCATCGCAATCCCTTCCGCCTGCTGGAGAGTCTTTGCCAGCCCGTGGTGGCCCCCGGTCAACGACAGAGAGCCAATCACGTCGCCGTCCCGCGTCACCTCTTTTAGCGTTCGTGACTCATGAGAAAGGATCAACAAGGTATTATTTTGTGAATTAAACTCTGCGCCGGAAATGTCTTTTACCGCCAGATTGCGCTGCAGCGCGAGATCCCGGCTAATCGAGAGCTCATCATTACGCAGTAATCCCCGAACCGTGTAAATCTCAATCGGTTTACGCTCCTTAAAGAACCAGAAGGTACGATCGTTTCGTGACCAGGCCAGTCCTTCAAAACCGCGGTTGGTCGGCGTGTCATGCACAGCGAACTGCACTTTTTTGACGATTTTCACCTCTGAGCGCTCATTTACGGTGATCACGTAAATGGTGTAGTTTTTCTCATCGCTCACCACGAAGGTGTCGTCGCCGACGTATTCGATCGTTTCCATATCTTGCACAAAATCGAGCGGGATGGTGCGCAGTAAGTCACCTTCTTTGGTCAGCTCAACAAGGGTGGCGGGTCTGTTCAGGGTGCTGAACAGGGTGTCGCTTTTTTCCGACCAGGTGAGCGAAGAGATGTTGTTTTTAATGCCAGCAATTTCTTTGCCATCAATCGTGGCGCGATAGTGCTGTAGAGAAGAGTCCGGACGTTCGGCATCGGCCATCGCCCCGGTAAGGAGCATGAAGCCCATTGCGGCGATAACCCCAGCAAACACGACAAACCCGGCCACGGGGCGTTTTAACAGCCAGACAATCCTTTTCATAAGCGATCTTTCCCTGAACGGCGAACAGACGTCCAGTATTAGGCAAAGATCTTAACGACTTCTTAACCGTCAAACGGATCGCTTTGAGACGGCATCGCTAGAGGATCTTTTTCAGATCCATCTCCTCCTGAATCCGTTCATTCCACGCAAGGTGAGTGCGGATCGCCTCTTCAATGCCGGCGTTGTAGAAGGCGGGGCCCAGTTTATCGATAATAAAATCGATAAAAAACTCAGCGTCGAACTGCTCCAGGTGGAGATCGAACTGATCGCGGCAGTAGCGCTCCAGCTCGTCGCGCAAGCGCTCGCGCTCCGCTGCGGAAAGAGTGAGATCAGCCATAGTATTTCCTTAAAAGCCCATCAGAGCCGGGGCGTGGGATAACAGATAAAGCACCAGCCCAATGGTACCACCGACCAGGGTGCCGTTGACGCGGATAAACTGCAAATCTTTGCCGATATTCAGTTCAATCTGCCGCGACATATCGCGCGGGTCCCAGCTTTTTACCGTGTCGCTGATGTGGCGGGTCAGAAAGCTGGCGAACTCTGGGGCAACCCGATGCGCAGCCTGTTCCAGATGGCCATTAAGCGACGCGCGCAGCGCATCGTCGGCAATCAGCGTTTCGCCAAACCACTGGCCAGCATTGGCGATCCGCTGTTTGACGCGCGAATCGTCGGCGTTGATATCGTTCTTCAGCCACTGGCGCAGATCCGCCCACAGCTCGCCCAGATAGCGGTTAAAGGCTTCATCTTCCTTCAGGTACTCTTTAATGCTTTCGGCGCGATCCGCCATTTCCGGATCGTTTTTCAGCTTATCGATAAGTTTGAATGTGGCGCGATCGAAAGCATGGCGGATCTGGTGAGCGCGATCCTGGCTGATGTCATCCAGTAGCGAATTCACCGCGTCAGAAACCAGTTCGGCGCTGTGCTCGCCGAGCCATTCGGTCGGCAGAATTTTCGCTTTCAGCGGATGCTCGGTTTCCAGCCAGCGCACGATCTGCTGGGCGATAAACCGGCGTGAGCTGTCGCGTTGCAGCAGGGCGATAAGCTGGGCGATCAGCGTGTCGAGCAGCACCTGATGACGATCGTTTTTGGTCATGCTTTCCAGCATCAGGGCGCTGGTACCGGAGAGATCCACCTTGTCGATGGCTTTATGTACTGCGCGTTTCAGCAGGCGCTGAATGCGGGCGTCGTCGGTCAGTTCCAGAAAACCGCTCATGATCTGCAATAAATGCAGGCCGACCCGCTGGGCATTGTCCGGCTGGCTAAACCACTTGCCGATCAACAGCGCCGGTTCGTGGCGGCGGATCAACGCCACCAGCGACTGAGTATCGAGGAATTTTTCCTGGACGAACTGGCCGAGATTCTCGCCAATGCGATCTTTATTGCGTGGGATGATCGCCGTATGGCGCGAGATAAACGGCAGCGGCACGCGGCGAAACAGCGCCACGACCGCGAACCAGTCCGCCAGCGCGCCGACCATCGCCGCTTCGGCAATGGCCTTGATTCCGCTAACCCAGAAGCCGGGAGGCAGAAAAAGCGTGACCACAAAAGTGCTGGCGGCGATCAGCAGCAACGAGAGCGCCAGCATTTTGGCGCGTTTAAGTTCAGCGATTTTATTCATACGCTTAAGGATAGAGGCAGACAGTGGGATTGTGCAACGCGTACTCAGCCCGGGATCCAGTTGTCCCAGGCCGGAAGAGCGCCGAGTTCCGCCACCAGAAAATCGATAAACGATCGTACCTTTGGGTTACTGTATTTGCTGGGGAAATAAAGTGCGTACAGGGTGTGCGTTTCGCAGGCGATCGTACCGTCGAGCATCAGCGGGGTGATCTCTTCTTTCTGGATATGATCGCCAATCAGGTAGGTGGGCAGATACGCCACGCCCTGATCCTCCAGCACCGATTTCAGCAGCACCAGACTGCTGTTGGCCTGAATCGGCATATGCAGTTTGAGCTGATGCAGCCGATCCTGCTCGTCGGCGACCTTTACGGTTGGCGTCAGGCCGGGGTAAACCAGACAGTCATGATCCACCAGATCGGCGCGCCGCAGCGGCATCCCTTTTTTGGCGAGATAGCCCGGTGAGGCGCACCAGGCCCAGCGGATCGGCACCAGCTTGCGCATCGCATAGTTTTGCGGCGGTGCGGTGGAGATGCGCAGCGCAATATCAAAGTCAGTATCGTTCAGGTTGATAAAATTATCGTTGAGATCGATATACAGATTCACGTCGGGAAACTGGGTGCGGTATTTATCCACCAGATTGACCAGCCGGGAATAACCAAAGGCAATAGAGCAGGTAATACGTAATTCCCCCTGAGGATTGTGATAATAGCCAGAGGTGGTATTCAACGTTTCATCAAATTCTTTCAGTAATTTATTGGCGCGATTAAATAAATAGTGTCCTGCGTCGGTCAGGGTAATACTGCGGGTGGTGCGCTTAATTAAGGTCGTTCCTAATGTATCTTCCATTGCTGCCAGACTTTTACTTACCGCCGACGGCGAAACGTTAAGCTGCGCCGCCGCTTCAGATAAGCCGCCACAGTCGACAATCCGGACAAAAAACTCTAAATGCTTGAGTGAAATGGGCGCGCTCATTGTTTCCTTTTATTCACAAGTGATTTGCAAAAACGGTACGAATATGCCGTTACATTCCTTTCTGAAACATGCAACTATTGAATCACAGGAAACAACGTGCTGACAAAATGAAAAAATAACAACTTAAGTGAGTCAGGTCACAAAATAATAAGGAGGAAAAATCGGAACCCCATCAAATTGTGAATTTACTCTCATTTTATATTCTATTTTAATGAAAGGTGCCTCGTATGTGGTCACGACTCGAACCCTATAAATCGTCAATTATCTTATTACTCGCACTGGTGGCCGGCGGCGTATTCGGTATTTATGCCCCCGCGGTTGCCAGTCAACTTCAGCCAATAGGTCAGATTTTCCTGAACCTGCTGTTTATGATTATTGTTCCGCTGGTTGGCATTAGCGTGATGTCTTCTATTGCCAGCATGACCGACCTGAAGCGTCTGGGGCGCATTATGGCGGTTATTTTTATCGTCTCTATTGCGATGGCGTTTATACCCGCGGCAGGGATCGTCGCTCTGGCGCTGTGGTACAACCCGGCGCAGGGCGTCACTATCGATCTGTCCCAGTCCGTGCAGGCGGGCAGCGGCAAGATGGATTTTGTCAGTATGATCACCACCAATGATTTTATCGGCCTGTTTTCCAAGTCGAATATTCTGGCGTTGATCGTCATGGCGATCGTTGCCGGGATCGCTATCGGTCAGTCGGAGCAGGCCGGTAAGCGCATCGCGTCGCTGCTGGAAGACGCCAACACGGTGATCATGAAGATCGTGTCGATCATTATGAAGGTCGCGCCGGTTGGGCTTGGCTGCTACTTCGCGGCGACGATGGCCAGCCAGGACGCCGACTTGCTGCTGACCTTCGCCCGGGCAATTGGCCTGTTTATGGTCGCCACCCTGGTGTATTACGTCTTTGGCTCAATACTCTATTCGTACATCGGCGGGGGCGTTCCGGCGGTAAAAGCCTTCTGGCGCCACGCCATTGAGCCTTCCGTGACCGCGCTGGGCACCTGTTCCTCGCTGGGCACGTTACCGGTGACCCTGCGCGCGGGCAAGGCGATGGGCATTAATCCGGAAATTGTTGATGTCTCCGTGCCGCTGTTGGTCAACCTGAACAAGGGCGGCGTGGCGATGATTGCGGCGCTGAAGATTGTCTTTATCTATTCAGTACTGGGGATGGAATTTACCACCGAGACCTTCTTTTTGACCATGCTGATTGCCGTGCTGTCGGCGATTATCGTTGGCGGCGTGCCGGGTGGGGCGTTTCTCGGCGAGATCTTTATCGTCACCACGCTGGGGCTGCCGATGGAGGCAATTCCGATGCTGGTGGTGCTTGGTACCATTACCGATGCTCCGGCAACGCTGATTAACGTCATTCACGATTTAAACGCGACGCAGATTGTTGAGCGCTTCGCGGGAAAGAAACAGGCCAGTGTCGGGATTAACCCTGACACGGCGACGGTATAAGTTTGCGTACGGATGAAGGATAAAAAATATGAAAGATTCAATGAAGCTTGAAACGCAGTTAATCATCGCCGGACGCGATAAGCGCTATACCCAGGGAGCGGTGAACCCGGTGATCCAGCGGGCCTCCTCGCTGGTGTTTGATACCGTCAAAGACAAAAAATTCGCCACTGCCAATCGCGCCAACGGCGAACTGTTTTACGGGCGTCGCGGCACGTATACTCACTTCGCCTTTCAGAAGGCGATGAGCGAACTGGAGGGCGGCGTCGGCTGCGCGCTCTATCCGTGCGGCGCGGCGGCGGTGACCAATGCGATCCTCGCCTTTGTACAGGGAGGCGATCATCTGTTGATGACCGGCGCGGCGTATGAGCCGACCCAGGATTTCTGCAATAAGATCCTCAGTAAATTCAATGTCGAAACCACCTATTACGATCCTATGATCGGCACGGGAATTGCCGAACTGATCCGGCCGGAAACCAAAGTGGTGTTTCTTGAATCACCCAGTTCGATCACCATGGAAGTGCAGGATGTTCCGGGGATGGTAAAAGCGATCCGCGCGGTGAACCCGGAGATCGTCATTATGATCGACAACACCTGGGCGGCTGGCGTGTTGTTTAAGGCGCTGGACTATGGTGTGGACATTTCGATTCAGGCAGGAACCAAGTACACCATCGGTCATTCAGACGGTATGCTGGGTACGGCGGTGTCCAACGCCCGCTGCTGGGAGCGTCTGCGTGAGAATTCGTATCTGATGGGGCAGACGCTGGATGCAGATACCGCTTATAACGGCAGCCGCGGCCTGCGTACGCTGTCGGTCCGCCTGAAGCAGCATCAGGAGAGCAGTATTGAGATTGCCCGCTGGCTGTCGGCGCGACCGGAAGTGGCGCGCGTGAACCATCCGGCGTTGGCGGAATGCCCGGGGCACGAGTACTTTGTGCGTGACTTTAGCGGCAGCTCCGGCCTGTTCTCCTTTGTACTAAAAAAACGCCTGTCGGACACGCAACTGGCCGCGTTCCTTGATAACTTTTCGCTGTTCCATATGGCCTACTCCTGGGGCGGCTTTGAATCGCTGATTCTGGCGAATCAGCCGGAGGAGCTAAACAGCATCCGTCCGGCAGGGGACGTGGACTTCAGCGGAACGCTGGTGCGGGTGCATATCGGGCTGGAAGAGGTGGGAGATTTGATTGCCGATCTCGACGCCGGATTTGCGCGCATCGCGTAAAGTGATTCCCTTACCGGATGGCGCTGACGCTTAACCCACCTGCGAACCCTGTCGGTTGGTTAAGGGGTCTGCACCGCCATCCGGCTTGCTTTATTTCTCAAGCGCCAGCTCGGTTTCGCCATGCTGGCGAACGCGATGGAGCAAACCTCGTAATGTGAACACGACCACCACGCCAGCCGCTACCGCCAGCAGGTGAAACGGGATTCGCCCGCCGTTAAACCACAACCAGCGGCCAACCTCGACGGAGACGGCCATCACCAGCAGGATCACCATATTCAGCGACGCCGAGACCGTGCCCTTGGGCAGATTGTTGGTAAACAACGTAAAGCGGAACAGCGTCGGGAAGATCATTCCAATACCAAACGCGTACAGGCTGGTGCCGATCACCGACCACAGCCAGACATGCGGCCAGAGCAGGTTTCCGGCAATCAACACCGCGAGTCCGCTAAGCTGGATAGGTACCGCGCGCCAGATAAAGCGGGGATCGGTGGGATCGTTAACAAAGCGCGCGACGATGGCGTTGGCGACGATCACTGCGCCGAACACCGGCACCTGCGCCCAGGCAAACTGCGAGGTGGTCATGCCGCCAGCGTCGATCAGGATCACCGGCGAAACGGCAACCCAGCTCATCATCGGGATATAGCTGAGCGACAGCGTCGCGGCGCCCGCGAGGAACACACGATTGCGGAACACATCGCGGAAGTCGCGCAGCACGCTGACCGCGCTGAACGGCACCGCGCCGCGCTTGACCGTTTCCGGCATGGTCAGCAACAGGCCAATAAATGCAAGAAAACCCATCACGCCGATAATACCAAACAGCGCTTTCCAGTGGACAAAGTGCATCAGCGCCGCGCCGGAAAGCGGGCCGATAATAGGCGCCACAAGAACGATAGAGGTGATAATCGCCATCAATTTAATGCCTTTCGTCTGGCCGAAGGCTTCCTGAACCGTGACGTAGCCGACCGTCGCGATAAAGCAAATGCTGGTGCCCTGTACCACGCGCGCGATCAGAAACTGCGTCATGGTGGTGGTGAACAGCGTGGCGGTACAGGCGAGGGCGAAGATCAGCGCGCCGGTAATCAGCACCGGCCTGCGGCCAATGCGATCCGAAAGCGGCCCCAGCAACCATTGCAACACCATGCCGCCGGTCAGATAAAGGCTGACCGCCGCGGGCGCAAGGCTGACGTCGGCGTTAAAATCGCGCACGACGTTGATGATGCCAGGCTGAATCAAATCCGTCGACAGATAAGCGGCAAAGTCATACACGATCAGCGCCATCGGAAAAAACAGCGACGTGGCGTGTCGTGAGAAAAAGTGAGAAATCCGTGACATCGTAAACGCACTCCATGTGGAACAACCCATAGCGGGAACAACGAAATTCAATACCGTCACAGGGACGTCAGGCAGAGAACGGGCGCAAACAGACTGCGGATGGACTGAATTTCATGTAATCAAAAGCGCTGTCCGCGCATAAACACAGACAGGAAAACACCACTGACTCACGTCAGAAAGTGTGTCGATTACAGATGACATTCAGCACATCACACCTCGGGAAAAGTAAGTTGAGTGGAAAATATACACATTAAGTGTAATTAAAATTTGACGGTAATCAAAAGAGTTTTGCGGGTTAATTCGGCGTAGCGACAATCAGCGGCCAGATAAACCGTCCGACAATCCCCACGCCAAAAACGCACAAGATGGCGCCAGCGGCCCGCTCAATCCACAGTAACCCGTGGGTGAAGCGCTGCTGGACGGCTGGCAGAGCGATAACCGTGACGATCAGTATATCCCATGCCAGCACCACGCTGGTCATCCAGATGCCGCTTACCGTTTGCTGCACCAGCGTCACCCCGGGGCCAAGCAACGCTGTCATTAGCGCCAGGTAAAACAGCGCGTTCTTTGGGTTGAGCAAAGAGGAGCCCAGCCCCAACAGCAGCTGTTGGTGAAAACCCGGGTAAGCGTTTTCAGCGCCGGAACCGGACAACGTCTGCGGACGGCTTCGCAGCAGCAGGGCGCCAATCCACAGAAGATACACTGCGCCGAGCAGTTCAATGACGGTAAACAGGAGCGGCAGCTGGCGCAGGATCCCCCAGCCGACAATCGCCAGCAGGATGTACAGGCCATTGCCTGCGGCAATCCCGACACACAGCCCGGCGCTACCCCGCAATGGGTAGCGGACCGCATAGCCGACCAGTAAAAAGAAGTCGGGACCCGGACTCAGCAGCGCCACAAAATGTGCCAACGCCAGCGCGGGGAATGCCGACGGAAAGAGAACAGAGAAGCGTTCCATAGTGACCTCAGACAGTAAACCTGAGATCACCCTACCTTTTGTCCGGCGCTAATTATTGTCTGATATTGATCGCCCCGACGCATACTGTCGCGGCGTGGCGGCGGTATAGCTGACAAAGGTGCGATGAAAATGACTCTGATCGGCGAATCCGCTCTGGTAACTGACGTCGGCAATCGTCTCCCCGGCGCGTAAACGCGCGCGGGCGTAACCGATGCGCGCGATGTTCAGGTAACTGCCCGGCGTCAGGCCGACATCCTGTTTAAAGGTGCGGATCAGCGTCTCTTTACGCATCTGGCACTCATGGGCTAACTCATCCAGCGACGGTGGAGAAAGCAAATCGCTTTGCAGGCGTGTCAGTAAATAGCGACTGCTGGCGCGTGGAGTATCTGTCGTGCCAATGTGCAAGGGGAGCTGGCGCAGCAGACGCTGGACGGCGCTCGCTACCGCCGCCGTCTGCCGGCGCGCCATGAACGTGACCAGCGTAAGGTAATCGGCAAACAGCGACGGGCTGCGAATGACCGGCGCGGGGGCGACAAGGCGCGCGCTGGCGGTCACGCCAACGAATTGCGCACGGCACCAGTCTGCGTCCAGATAGAGCATATGATAGCTGCGACACTGTCCGTCTACCGGGTTGCAGCTGTGTGGCGCATCCGGCGGGATCACAATCAGATCGCCTGCCTGCAGGCGGTACTCTACACCGTGACTGACGCAACGGGTTTCTCCTTCCAGGATCGCGCCAACCGACAGTTGCGGGTGGTAATGGCGCTTGTAGGCCTGATGGCTGCGTCTGGTACTGCGCAATTCCAGCCACGGCAGTTGTTCGTCACGCCAGAATGATTGCGAAATATTTCGGGTGCGGTTCACGGTCAGCCTCTCCTGTTGATAATGATGAGTTATACCACAGGCCGGACGGCGGAAACGTCGTAATCGCCGACGTTGTGTGGTTTTTGCGTAGCGCATTCCGCGAACATGTTGCTGTTACATCTGGGGGGACTTTTTCTCTGGAGGCGTTTCGCAGAGAAGAAAAGTGGCGCATGAAACGGGGGAGGCGGCACGGTAACGTGGCGGTAAATTTTTTAGGTGACGGACCGCCATGAGCAAATCAAACACATCCACCCCGCATGACGCCGTGTTTAAGACCTTTCTGCGCCATCCGGATACCGCCCGTGATTTTCTGGATATTCACCTTCCGGCTTCGCTGCGATCGCTGTGCGATTTGCAGACGCTGAAGCTGGAGCCGACCAGTTTTATTGAAGACAATCTGCGGGCGTATTATTCAGATGTGCTGTGGTCGGTACACACCGATGAAGGCGAGGGGTATATCTATGTGGTTATCGAGCATCAAAGCACGCCTGATGCACATATGGCATTCAGGCTGATGCGCTACGCCATCGCGGCGATGCAACAGCATTTAGACGCCGGACATAAGCGGCTGCCGCTGGTGGTGCCGATGTTGTTTTATCACGGCGCGGAAAGCCCTTATCCCTTCTCCCTGAACTGGCTGGATGACTTTGCCGATCCTGCGCTGGCGCGTGAACTGTATAGCGCCGCGTTCCCTCTGGTGGATATCACGGTGATCCCGGACGATGAAATTATGCAGCATCGGCGGATGGCGTTACTGGAGTTGGTCCAAAAGCATATTCGCAGACGCGATCTGTTGGGGCTGGTAGAACAACTGGCATCGCTACTCGTTACCGGTTGCGCTAATGACAGACAGTTGAAAGCGCTGTTTAATTATTTACAAAGACAGCACGGTTATACGCCACGGTTCAGCGTCTTTCTGGAAGAGATGGCGCAGCGGGTGCCTCAACACAAGGAGCGATTAATGACGGTTGCAGAAAGATTTCGTAATGCGATTCTCAGAAAAGGGATCCGCCAGGGCATGGAGCAGGGTAAACAGGAAGGCAAACAGGAAGGGCTGGCCGAAGGCCAGCGCGCAGCAGCCCGGCGTATTGCCGCAATGATGCTCGCGGAGGGGATTGAACCTCCAACGGTGCAGCGTCTGACCGGGCTCTCTGCGGAAGAGATACAAAACGTGGCGCATTGAGGGGCGCCCGACTGGCAACGCGTAGCGGGTGGCAGAAGCTAGTCCATCGCCACCTTAATCGCCTCGCCAAGCTTTTGCATCACTTCCCGGTGTTTCTCGTCCGGTGGTAGCGCGCAATTGATGCGCACGCAGTTGCGGTATTTACCTGATGCCGAAAACAGGGAGCCGGGCGCAACCTGGATTCTCAGTCGACAGAGTTGTTTCGCCACGCAGACCATATCGACCTGTTCTGGTAATTCAACCCACAGTAAAAAACCGCCTTTTGGCCGCGTGATGCAGATGCCGCCGGGAAAATATTCCCGTGCCCAGCAGGTGTAGACTTCCATGTTGCGTTGGTAAATCTGGCGCATTCGCCGGAGGTGACGGTGATAATGACCCTCCCGGACAAACGCGGCCGCCGCCAGTTGGGTGACCGGGACGTTGGAGCCGATAACGGCGTACTTCATATGCAGCAGCTTGTCATGGTAACGGCCAGGCGCCACCCAACCGACGCGCAGGCCCGGCGCGACCGATTTGGTAAACGAGCTGCACAGAATCACCCGTCCGTCGATATCCCAGGCGTGAATGGTTTTCGGGCGAGGGTACTCCGAGGCCAGTTCGCCGTAAACATCGTCTTCGAAAATAACGATATCGTGACGCTGGGCGAGCGCCAGTACCGCTTTCTTACGCGCATCCGGCATGATAAACCCAAGCGGATTATTGCAATTTGGCACCAGTATGACCCCTTTGACCGGCCATTGTTCCAGCGCCAGTTCCAGCGCTTCGATACTGATCCCTGTATCCGGATCGGTAGGAATTTCAATTACTTTGATGCCTAAACCGCGCAGAAGCTGCATGGTGCCGTAGTATGCGGGCGATTCCACGGCGACAATATCCCCCGGCTGACACACCGCCAGCAGCGCCAGCGACATGCTGCTCTGGCTGCCGCTGGTTATGACAATATCTTCGGCGGTGACCACGGAACCGCCGTCGAGCATCAGTCGCGCGATTTGCTGACGCAGTTCGCGACAGCCGGATAGCTCATCATAGCCCAGCACCGCGCTCAGATTGTGCTGCGCGACGCGGCTTAACTCGCGCCAGAGCGGCTTCAGGCTTGGCTGGCTGATGTCCGGGATGCCGCTACTAAAGGGAATAATGGACGCGTCGTGATGCCCTTCCAGCATATCCTGCACCTGATCCCACTGGGTGATCTCCACCGGACGCTGTACCGGTCGTGACATCGGAGGGACCGGCGGCTGCGCTTTGCGCGGCGCGACAAAATAGCCCGACCGCGGCTGTGGCGTAATGAGCTGCTGCGATTCCAGGCGCTGATACGCCTGTTGCACAGTGCTGATACTCACGCCATGTTGCTGGCTCAGGCTGCGCACTGACGGCAATTTTTCTCCATGACTATATAAACCTTGCTCAATACGTTCAGCCAGCAGATTGGCCAGATGTTGATAACGCGTCATGCTGTATCCCTTATAAATGCCATACAGATTTCAAAACCAGTACAGACAGGTGCATTTTTTGCAGTTCAGACGTATTTTTAGTCAATCTGTATGTTAAAGAAAAGTGTTTTTTGAATCTGTATTAAATAATCGCCCCCCGCCAGAATAAAGCCTCAGGTTAATGCGGAGGTGGAGAATGGAATTTTACGAGAACAGGGCAAAACGGCCATTTGCGGGATTTATGCTGATCTGGCGGGCGTATAAAGCGTGGCGCTTACGGGTTTACTCGCGACGCATTTTGCAACAGATGAATGATGAACGGCTCAAAGATATTGGCTTACGGCGGGATGAGATCTAAAAGCCCGTAAAATCAATAAGGGCGACGCGCACAGCGTCGTTCTTAATACATTCATGATATTTATCAATTCATGCGAATACCCGGCCTGTTTCTTGATACTTATCCTGATAAGTATTATTTTCCCCTCAGCTAAGAGGGGAAGTGCTATGACCGAAGACGAACTGTTTGCCCGCCGTCCGATGGGCATGCGCATGGCGATGGTGGTGCGTCAGTGGCGCGCCATTATTGATACCGCCATCACCGACACCGGTCTGACGCAGTCAAGCTGGACGGTATTGATGCAATTGCATCAACTGGGCGATAACGTCTCGGTAAGCGAGCTGGCTGAAATGCAGGGTATTGAACTGCCGCCGCTCATGCGCACGCTCGCGCAGCTGGAAAAACGGGGTTATCTGATACGTTCCATATCGCCCTGGGACAAGCGTATTCGCCTGCTCACCCTGACGGACAACGGTCGCGCGGTTCTGCGTGAACTCAACAGGGTGATCGAGACGTATCAGCAGCGCGTGACCTGCACCATCCCGGAAGCGGAACTTGCCCTTTTCAGCGCCACACTTAATCAAATCGCCTGCAATCTGCGGACAATCCGCGAAGAAGATAATCAACGCTAAAAATGATGACACCAGAACAAAAATTTGCCCGTTGGGTAAGGGTGAGTATTGCCGCTTTCCTGGTGATATTCGCCTGGTTTATTGTTGCCGATATCTGGATCCCACTGACGCCGGACGCCACCGTAATGCGCGTGGTCACGCCGGTTTCTTCCCGGGTATCCGGTTACGTCTCCCACGTTTACGTACACAACAACAGCCAGGTGAAAAAAGGCGATCTGCTGTATGAGCTCGACCCGACACCGTTTATTAATAAAGTTGAGGCTGCGCAGATCGCTCTGGAACAGGCGAAACTGAGCAATCAGCAACTGGATGCGCAGATCGCCGCTGCGCGCGCGAGCCTGCGCACCGCGCAATACACCGCCCACAACGACAGACTTACGCTTAATCGCTACCAGAAGCTGAGCGCGATGCAGAACGTCTCTCAGGCGGATCTCGACAAAGTCCGCACCGCCTGGCAAACCAGCGAACAGTCGGTATCGGCATTGACAGCCAATATTCAGAACCTGCTGATCCAGCGTGGCGAACGCGACGACAGTCGTAACGTCACGCTTCAAAAATACCGTAACGCGCTTGACGAGGCGAAGCTGAACCTGGGCTGGACGAAGGTCAGAGCCGAGACCGACGGTACGGTGAGTAATCTGCAGTTAAACCCCGGCCTGTATGCCACTGCCGCCACGCCGCTGCTGGCGTTGGTCAGCAATCAGACCGATATCGTGGCCGACTTTCGCGAGAAGAGCCTGCGCCATACTCAGACCAGCACCGATGCCGCCGTGGTCTTTGACGCACTGCCGGGCAACGTGTTTCCCGCTCACGTCACAAGCAGCGATGCCGGGATCCTGGCGGGGCAGGAGGATGTGAATGGCCAACTGTCGCAGCCGGAGCAGTCCACACGCTGGGTACGTGATGCCCAGCGGATGCGCATCCATGTGGCGCTGGACAAGCCGCTGGAAAAACCGTTACCGACCGGGGCGCGCGCCACAGTGCAACTGTATAACAGTGAAGGGCCGTTTGCCCGCACCTTCGCCGGGGCGCAGATCCACCTGGTAAGCTGGCTGCACTATGTTTATTAGCTCTCTGGCCTCGATAAATACGCTGGCACAGGTGTTTACGCCGCACGGGAAGATTGTTTACACGGCCAACGATTTTCGCCAGACCGTACGCATCGCCGTCGCCGGAACGGTTGCCCTCAGTGTTTCCACATTTTACAACGTTCAGTACGGCGTGTTTTTTGTGGTCTATCCGCTAATGCTGATGTCGCTGGTGCCGGTGTTTAACCGTCACGTGGCGACGCAGTTTGTGTTCAGCGCAGCGGTGAACTGCGTCGAAATGGTACTGATTGTCGGTTATCTTTCGCAATGGCCGCTTATTATGACGCTGGTGGTATTGGCTCTGTACGTGATGCGCTTTCGCTTTATGAGCAAGGGGCCACTGTTTCTGCTCGGCTCAATGGGGGTGGTTTGCCAGAGTACAATGCTTAACTTTATGAGCTATCCCACCACGAACTGGCATACGCTGATGTTTTCCAATATGGAAGCCTGCGTGATGGCCGTGGCGCTGAGCGCGCTGCTGCACTATCTGATTCCCGATGTGGAACCGCGACAGCCGCCGCCGCGTATTGACAAAGACGCTGCCCGGGTTCGTCATGAGTCGCTGCTTTCCGGCAGCGTGGCGACGATGATCTTTGTGGTTTTCCAGATTTGCGATCTCAGTGACTCCCTGTCGGCGCTGATGGCGGGCATTTTGATTCTCTTTCCCATGCACTATCGTGGCGCGGTGATCAGTTCTATCTGGCGCGTGGTGGGCGTCGTGTTGGCCTGCCTGTACATTCTGGTGGTGCAGTTGATTATTTATGACTTCAGCAACCACATGCTGCTCATGATGCCGTTGATTGGGCTCGGCCTGGCTTTCAGCGCCCGCCTGCATGTGATGGAAAAGGTCGGTGCGGGAGTGGGCTTCGCCAGTATCACCACCATCGGCATTATGTTCGGTCAGAACCTGCACCCGGACAGCGACCTGGTGTTCAGCGATCTGTACCGCATCACCTCGGTCACCGTGGCGCTGATGGTAACGCTGACGATGGTGTTTTTGGTACACCGGGTACTGAACTGCTTTGCGGCAACGCGGTTTGTGGTGGAGTGATTCGGGCTTACATGGGAAGGCGCCGGATAATAGCGTAAACGCTTTCTCCGGCCTGTGGGGCCAGACCCGACAGGCGTCGCCATCGGGCAGGGAGATATTACTTCTTCAGCCCCGCAAATGCGGCTCTGATTTCGTCTTCCGGCAATTGAATACCAATAAACACAAGCTGGCTGTGGGGTGTTTCGTCGCCCCAAGGGCGATCCCAGTCGGCGCTGTACAGACGCTGTACGCCCTGGAACAGCAGGCGGTTGGGTTCGCCTTTAATCCATAACATTCCTTTGTAGCGCAGCAGTTTGTCGGCGGATTCCAGCAGCAGGTTTTCCATCACGCGCGAAACGTCGCCAATATCTACCGGGTAATCCAGTTCCACCACAATGGAAGAAATATCATTCTGCTTATCGGCAATAAAATGGAAGCGTGGTGTCGCGCTGACCACGTTCTCTTCCAGCATAAAGCCGTTAGTATCGAACAGGAGAGAGAGGTCAATATCGCCGTGCGTCACGGTATATACCGGGGCGCGGGCGTTGATGCGCGACAGCCGCTCGCGCAGTTTTTCACTCCCGCCCGCCACGTCGGTTTTGGTCAGCAGGATACGGTCGGCGTAACCGACCTGGGACTGGGCGATGGTGAACTGATTCATCTGCTCGTCGGCGTGAACCGCATCGACCAGCGCAATTACGCCGTCCAGCAGATAACGCTGGCAAATGACCTCATGGGAGAAAAAGGTCTGAATGATCGGACCGGGGTCGGCCATGCCGGTGCACTCAATCACCAGCCGGTCAAAGCTGATGTTGCCTTTATCAAGATTATCAAGCAGGTCCAACAGCGCATCCTCCAGCTCGTTGGAGCGGGTGCAGCAAATACAGCCGTTAGTCAGGGTTTTTATCTGCGTGGCGCGATCGCCAATGAGTTGGTCGTCGACGGAGACTTCGCCGAACTCGTTTTCGATAACAGCGATTTTAAAGCCGTGCTGTTCGTTAAGGATATGGCGCAGCAGGGTGGTTTTACCCGCGCCAAGAAATCCGGTGAGTAGGGTGACTGCAATCGGGGTCATTCACTTCTCCTTCTAACAGCAGCGCATGCCGCCTTTACCGTCGCCGCCGTAGCGTGCTTGCTGGCGCTCGCGGAAGAACTCTTCGTAGCTCATGTACGGCTGATCGGGATGATTGGTCTGCATATGCTCGACGTAGTTGTCGTAGTCTGGAATGCCAATCAACATCTTCGCCGCCTGGCCGAGGTACTTTTTTGCCTGCCCTAAGTTACCAAACATTGTCTTATACCTGTAATGAATTAAGCCGGATGGCGGCTAACGCCTTATCCGGCCTACTTTACTGCGGCGCTCATCATACGTAGACCGGGTAAGCGCAGCGCCACCCGGTCTCGGTTTTTAATGATGTGAAGATGTCTTCACGCCGCCTTCCGGAACCGGAACGTACGGGGTTTCTTTATCGGTACGTTTGTCCACGTTGCGCACTTTCAGCCAGGTTTTAAAACCGTAGAAAATAATGCTGTACACCACCACCAGGAACAGAATGCTCAGGCCTGCGTTGGTGTAGTTGTTCACAACAATGTGGTTCATGTTGGCGATCTGCTGAGCGGTCAGCTCGCCACCGTTGGCAATCTTCTCTTTGTACTGGTTAGCCATGTAGAAGAAGCCTTCCATCTGCGGGTTGTCACTGAACAGTTTCAGACCCAGCGCCCAGGTGGTGCAGATCAGCAGCCAGACCGCAGGGATCACGGTGACCCAGATGTATTTGGTGCGTTGCATTTTGATCAGCACCACGGTGCCGAGAACCAGCGCCACGGCAGCCAGCATCTGGTTAGAGATACCGAACAGCGGCCACAGGCTCTTCACGCCGCCCAGCGGATCGACCACACCCTGGTACAGCAGGTAGCCCCACAGACCCACGCAGCCCGCGGTGCCGATAATGCCGGCGACCAGAGAGTCAGTTTTCTTCAGGAACGGCACGAAGTTACCCAGCAGATCCTGCAGCATGAAGCGGCCAGAACGGGTACCGGCGTCCAGCGCGGTCAGGATGAACAGCGCTTCAAACAGAATACCGAAGTGGTACCAGAAGCCCATATCCGCCATAGGCAGCACCTTGTGGAAGACATGCGCGATACCTACCGCCAGCGTCGGTGCGCCGCCAGCACGGTTCAGCACGGACGGTTCACCGATGTCTTTCGCAGTTTGCAGGATCTGCTCTGGCGAAATCACGAAGCCCCAGGAGCTGACAGTGGCCGCCGCGTGTGCGGTGACGTCTTTCAGTTGCGCCATAATCAGCGGCGCGTTTTCGCCACCCATTTCATGCAGGTTCGGCATGGTGATGCCCAGGCCCGCAGGCGGGGTGTTCATCGCAAAATAGAGACCCGGTTCGATGATGGATGCCGCAACCAGCGCCATGATCGCTACGAAGGATTCCATCAGCATTGCGCCATAACCAATGAAACGCGCGTCGGTTTCACAGGCCAGCAGTTTCGGTGTGGTACCGGACGAGATCAGCGCGTGGAAGCCAGAGACCGCACCGCAGGCAATGGTAATGAACAGGAACGGGAACAGCGCGCCTTTCCACAGCGGGCCGGTGCCGTCGATGTACTGAGTCATCGCAGGCATTTTCAGTTCCGGGTTCAGGATAACGATACCCAGCGCCAGACCGACGATAACGCCGATTTTCAGGAAGGTCGCCAGATAGTCGCGCGGCGCGAGGATCAGCCAGACCGGCAGCAGTGCGGAAACAAACGCGTAGCCGATCAGCGCGAAGGTAATGGTGGTGTCTTTAAAGGTCAGCGCCGGGCCCCAGTACGGGTCGTGCGCGATCACGCCGCCGAAATAGATCGAGGCGACCAGCAGAACGATACCAATCACGGAGACTTCACCCACGCGACCGGGGCGAATAAAGCGCATGTAAATGCCCATAAACAGCGCGATCGGCACCGTTGAGCAGACGGTGAAGACGCCCCACGGGCTTTCCGCCAGCGCTTTGACCACGATCAGCGCCAGGACGGCGAGGATGATGATCATGATTAAGAAGCAACCAAAGAGGGCGATGGTCCCCGGCACGGTGCCCATTTCTTCTTTGATCATCTCGCCAAGCGACGCGCCGTTACGGCGTGAAGAAATAAACAGTACCATGAAGTCCTGCACCGCCCCGGCCAGCACCACGCCCGCCAGCAGCCACAGCGTACCCGGCAGGTAGCCCATCTGCGCCGCCAGAACCGGCCCAACCAGTGGACCCGCGCCAGCGATAGCGGCAAAGTGGTGACCAAACAGCACGTAGCGGTTGGTCGGAACATAGTTCAGGCCATCGTTATTGATGACTGCAGGCGTTGAACGTGTAGGGTCAAGCTTCATCACCTTTTGGGCGATGTACAGGCTGTAGTAGCGGTAAGCCACCAGATATACCGACACGGAAGCGACCACGATCCACAGGGCGCTGACGTGTTCACCCCGACGTAAGGCCACTACCGAGAGGCAGAAGGCCCCGATGATCCCGAGGATCACCCAGGGTATGTGCTTGAATATCTTTTTAGTATCCATAGTAAAACCTGGTTTTCTAAGATGAATAATTGGCCGAAGCCGTTGGGTTTGCGTTGCGTTTGAGGAGAAAAAATGACGACTAAGGTGGAGCGATCTTGCCAGAGGTACGCGCGCGTAAAGTAAGGTAAATGGGTAAGCGGTCAAATGTTGAGTTAAGCGGTCAGAAGTGTCAGTAAGCGGTAAAGACGACCGTTAAGGGATTGATTTTATGTGACTGAGATCACAATGAAAAATACTGTGGCCTCGGGCAATAAGGGTCTACGCTTATTGCCGACACCCTTATAAGGAGAAGAACATGGAAAACGTCACCCTCGCACTCTCTGAGGCCTATGCGCTGTCACGCGAAGTGTTATGTAAAAACGGCTTTAGCGCTGAACATGCAGATGCTATCGCGCGTAACGTCACGGCGGGTGAACGCGACGGATGCGCGTCACATGGCCTGTGGCGGCTGCTGGGGATTGTCGACACCCTGCGTAAGGGAAAAGTCTCTGCGGATGCGCGTCCGGTCATTACCGATCAGGCCCCCGCGATTGTCAAAGCCGACGCGGGCGGCGCGTTTTCGCTGGTGGCCTATGAACAGGCGCTGCCGCTGCTGATTTGCAAAGCCAAAACCTGCGGCATTGCGGCGCTGGCCATTAATCGCTGTGTGCATTTCTCAGCGCTGTTCGCCGATATCGAACCGCTCACCGACGCCGGGCTGGTCGGCTACGCCTGTACGCCAAGCCATGCCTGGGTCGCGCCGGCTGGCGGTACACGTCCGTTGTTTGGTACGAACCCCATCGCCTTTGGCTGGCCGCGAAAAGACAAGCCTCCGTATATTTTCGATATGGCGACCAGCGCGGCGGCGCGCGGTGAAATTCAGCTTCATCTGCGAGCCGGAAAGCCTATACCCGAAGGCTGGGGAATCGACAGTGAAGGGCAACCGTCTACCGATCCGCAGGCGGTGCTGGATGGCGCGATGCTGACGTTTGGCGGGCATAAAGGCTCCGCCTTCGCCGCGATGGTGGAGCTGCTGGCCGGGCCGCTGATTGGCGATATGACCAGCGCAGAGTCGCTGGCCTGGGACGATGGCGCAGGCGGTTTGCCGTACGGCGGCGAGCTGATCCTGGCGCTTGATCCTGAACGGTTTCTGGGTGCGGAAGCCCATGTACATCTGGATCGTGCTGAAACGCTGTTTGCCTCAATGCAGGCGCAGGGGGCGCGGCTGCCGGGTGAGCGTCGTTTCATCTCGCGGCAAACATGCCAGGATGCAGGCGTGACGATCCCACGCACGCTGTATGAGGAGATTTCAGCACTGCTGTAACGTACGCGGGCAGCCGCCCGCTGCCCGTTTGCAGAGTGGGTCATCACCGTTATTGTCAGTTAATTAAGCAAATTTCCTGTGATACCGCCCGCGGTTCCATAAAGTTTTCTCATTCCAGGCCGAAAACCAGAGTATCTGTCTAGCGGAAAGAGAAAACATGTTAAAACGTATCAAGATTGTGACCAGCTTATTGCTGGTCCTGGCGCTGTTTGGCCTTTTACAACTCACCTCAGGCGGTCTGTTCTTTAACGCATTGAAGAATGACAAAGAGAATTTCACCGTTTTACAAACTATTCGCCAGCAACAGTCCACGCTAAACGGTAGCTGGGTGGCGCTGTTGCAGACCCGCAATACCCTGAACCGCGCGGGTATCCGTTACATGATGGATCAGAACAACATCGGTAGCGGCGCGACCGTGGCGGATCTGATGCAGATAGCCACGGCGTCGCTGAAACAGGCGGAAAAAAACTGGGCCGATTACGAAGCGTTGCCGCGTGACCCGCGCCAAAGCGAAGCGGCTTCGGCTGAGATCAAACGCAATTACGATATTTACCACAACGCGCTGGCTGAACTTATACAACTGCTCGGCGCGGGTAATATCAACGCGTTTTTCGATCAGCCAACCCAGGGATATCAGGACGCTTTTGAGAAGCAGTATGTGAGCTATCTTGAGCAGAACGACCGACTTTATGACCAGGCGGTCAAGGACAACAACAATTCTTACAATCAGGCGATGTGGGTGCTTGGCTGCGTGCTGCTCGCGGTACTGGTGGTGATTTTTGCCGTCTGGTTTGGCATTAAGCTGTCGCTGATTGCGCCGATGAACCGGCTGATTGAAAGTATTCGCCATATCGCCAGCGGCGATCTGGTGAAGCGTATTGATGTGGAAGGCTCTAACGAAATGGGCCAACTGGCGGAGAGCCTGCGCCATATGCAGGGCGAGCTGGTGCGGACCGTGGGTGATGTGCGTAACGGCGCGAACGCGATTTACAGCGGCGCCAGTGAAATCGCCATGGGCAACAACGATCTCTCCTCCCGTACCGAACAACAGGCGGCGTCTCTGGAAGAGACCGCGGCGAGCATGGAAGAACTGACCGCTACCGTGAAGCAGAACGCCGAAAACGCCCGTCAGGCCAGCCATCTGGCGCTTAGCGCCTCCGAGACGGCGCAAAAAGGCGGCAAAGTGGTGGACAACGTGGTGCAGACCATGCGCGATATCGCTTCCAGTTCGCAAAAAATCGCCGACATTATTAGCGTGATCGATGGTATTGCCTTCCAGACCAACATCCTGGCGCTTAACGCGGCGGTCGAAGCGGCGCGTGCAGGCGAGCAGGGCCGCGGATTCGCTGTGGTCGCCGGTGAAGTGCGTAATCTGGCGCAACGTAGCGCCCAGGCGGCGCGTGAGATCAAGAGCCTGATCGAAGACTCGGTGAGCCGTGTTGACGTTGGCTCTACGCTGGTGGAAAGCGCGGGCGAAACGATGGATGAGATCGTGAACGCGGTCACGCGCGTAACCGACATTATGGGCGAAATCGCCTCCGCGTCTGACGAACAAAGCCGTGGGATTGATCAGGTCGGCCTGGCCGTGGCGGAGATGGATCGCGTCACGCAGCAGAACGCCTCGCTGGTGGAAGAGTCCGCAGCGGCGGCTGCAGCGCTGGAAGAGCAGGCCAGCCGCCTGACTCAGGCTGTCGCCGTGTTCCGCATCCAACAGGAGCAGCAGCGCGCGCGCGAAACCGCCAGCGTGAAACCGGTGTCGGCGCCCGTTCAGCCGCGTAAGGCCGTTGTGGCGGATACCGGCGAGAACTGGGAAACGTTTTAAGCGGTAAAGCCGGTGGCGAAGGAACGCCGCCGGTTGGCGCTGCGCTTAACCGGCCTACCGGGTAAGCGTCGGCCTGGAAAAGCGTAGCCGCCCTCGGACGTTTACCTCAGACGCAGGCGCATGGCGCAGCGGGATCCACGGGCGATACCCCGCGCCGTTTCTGCTTCTCGCTTCTGACGCAATGCGGCTGGCAGCGAGTCCTCGTCGAGCATCTCAAAGCCCAGCCGGGCATACAGCGGCGCGTTCCACGCCACGTCACGAAACGTGGTCAACGTCATCGCGGTATAGCCCTGTTCATCAGCCCATTGTCTGACAACGTTGAGCAACTGACGACCAATTCCTTTCCCCTGCCAGTCGAGATGCAGCGAAAACTCTGCGATATACAACGAAGACTCCTGTGCTTCTGCGAGCAGGAAGCCAACGGTATGCCCGTCGGTCTCTGCCAGCCAGCTCATTCCGGCTAAGACATATTCCCGATGCTGCTCCACGGTCATAATGGTGTCGTCAGCGATCCAGGCAAGCGCAGGAACGGCTAAAAAGCGCCGTCCTGCCGAGCGCTCAATAGCGGGCAGGTCGGCGGTATCAGCAAGTGTGGTGGGGCGGCAGTGTATTTTCATCCGCTCAGTATATTGCCTTTCACACCTTACGGGGATCGCTAATTGGCTGGCGAACCAGGAAGATGTAAGCCAACGCGCCTGCTGCGGTGACGCAGCCGCAAATAATCAACGCCAGGCGGAATGAGTGGGTGGTATCAACGATAAAACCGGTAATAATCGGCGCGAACGAGGCGCAGATAAAGCTGGCGAAGTTCTGGATACTGCCCACCGACGCGGTCATCCGTGAAGCGACAGCCACGTGGATAAGACCCCAACAGGAAGTCCCGGCGAAATGGATACAGAACAGCGCCATGCCAATCAGCAGAACCGCGCTCATGGAGGTGGTGGCGTTTGGCACCACAAAGGTGAAGGCCGCAGAGCACAGCATCCCGGCGATAATGCAGATTTTACGGCTTTTAATTGGCTGCATTCCGCGTTTTACCAGCCCGTCGGTGACGTAGCCGTTGACCAGCATCCCCGCCGCGCCGAACAGGAAAGGGATCGCCGCCATCAGCCCGGTACTCTTTAAATCCAGGCTGTAGGCCGTTTGCAGATACCCTGGCAGCCAGGCCAGATACAGCCACGCGGTATAATTAATGCCGCTAAAGCCGAGCATCATGCCCCACATGGTGCGGTTGCGGAACAGGCTGCGCCATTCGGCAAAACTCAACGGATCGCGACGGGCGTTGACGCTCCCGGCGTTCAGATAAGCCTGCTCGACGGCGGTCAGTTCCACCTGCTCGCGGTTGCGATACAGCATATACCAGCCGATGGCCAGAAAAATACCCAGCACGCCGATGGTAATAAACATGCCGCGCCAGCCCATGACCAGCATCATTGCCGCCAGAATCGGCGGACTGATGGCTACGCCAATAGTGGATGCCGCGTTAAAAAAGCCCATTGGTCGACCACGTTCTTTGATGTTAAACCAGTCGTTGATGACCTTCACGCCGCACGGGTTCATCGGCGCTTCGCCGATCCCCATGCCGATGCGCACCAGCACAAACTGCGTAAAGCTGTGCACCATCCCGGAAAGCGCCTGAAACAGCGACCAGAAGAACATGCCGAGGCCGAGCATAATGCGTGGCCCTTTGCGGTCCAGCAGCGGGCCGCAGGGAAGTTGGGCGATGCCGTAGGCCAGAGAAAAGACCGACAGCAGCGCGCCGATCTCGGTGGCGCTTAGCCCTAACTCTTCCCGGATCGTCAGGTTCGCCACCGACAGCGAACTACGGTCAAGATAATTAATCACCGCTGCGAAAAATAATAAAATCATTGCAGTGGTCTGAATACGTTTTATTCGACTGCTGCGTTGTACCATGCCTTCAGGCGGGACGGTAATATCGGCAGTGGCCGGTTTGTCAAATGAAGAACGCGGGTCGAGGGTAATATTGTCTTTTTCCACGCCGAACTCCCATTACTTGTGTTTATTATTTTCTGCGGGACATCGTGTCGCGCAGCGTTCATGTAAACGATCGGCAAAGGAATATTTTATCCCCGCCGCTCACAATGCTTTTTTAATAACGTCGACAGTTCGTGAGCATAGGTAAGGGATATTTCTTCCGCGTTTTTATTTTGATAAAAGCGTGCGGTGGGTTCCGGAATCCTGTTTTTAATCTGTCTTTAATACGTCTCCTGGACACGCTGATTGATTGAGCGAATCATCGATTGTTTCGCGGTATTCAGATGGTTACGCAGTGCCAGCGTGGCATCGAGATCGCTTCGGCAGATTAATGCGCTGAGGATGGTCATGTGTTCGTCGACGGCGATGATATTGCGCTGCTTCAGGTCACGCTCGTCCCACTGATAGTGGAAATGAAAGATCACGGAGATAATTTCAAGTGACTGATTAAAAAATATATTATCTGCAGCGGAAAGGAGCAACGCGTGAAAATCCCGGTCCAACTGGGAAAACATGCGAAAGCTGCTGCCGATGCTGTCGCGCAGCGTCCGGTGGCGCTCAAGCAAGGTTCGGGCCTGTAACCAGCGCGGGTCGTCATCGGGTAGATTGAGAAAATGCTGCAATGCGTGCGTCTCCAGCATCTCCCGTAGCTCAAAAAGCTGTTCAGCCCACGACTGGTCAAATTGCTTCATACTCCAGTAGCCGCGTTTTTCACTTTGAATGAGGTTATAACGCCCGAATTTTAAAAGGTATTCCCGCACCACGACCGGGCTTACGCCCGCCGCGCGCGCCAGTTGAAGTTCAGAGAAGGTTTCGCCCGCGCGCAGTTGACGCTGGTTGATCATGGTGAAAAACGCCTGCTCAAATATCCGGTTTTGCTCCGCCATCGACGCCGTTGTGCAGGCAAAACCGTCGTCGGCGTCCGGACGGCGGGCGATGACGTAATCACCCGCCACCGGCGTCAGTACGCCGCATGCGCACAGGTGATGAAGGATATGGCGCACGGTCGTTCGGCTGATGTTATACATTTCCGCCAGCGCGCTTTGCGACGGCAGCGGAGAGGGAATATGGCCGCGCGCCATATCGTCGATTACCTGATTAATTACATTGTGGCGTAAATTTTGTGAACGGCTCATTATTTCCTCCTTTTTGCGCATTAAAACCCGATTTAAAACATTTTAATGCGTAGAGTTTCACAAATTAGCTTTCCGGTTACGCCGTTATTTCGCTTTTCATCAATATCTGAAGCAACGAAAAAACCGGAGTGCATGATTATGTCCACAATGACGATGTTGATTTGTCAGGAACCCAAAAAATTAATAGTGAAAAAAACAGAAATTCCGATTCCGGCGCGGTATGAGGCGTTAATTAAAATAAAAACTGTCGGTATTTGCGGTACCGATATCCATGCCTGGGGCGGGAACCAGCCTTTTTTTAACTATCCACGTGTATTAGGCCATGAAATATGTGGGGATATTGTCGCGCTCGGCGAAAAGGTGACTCATCTTAAGGTCGGTCAACAGGTGGCGGTGATCCCTTACGTCGCCTGCCAACAGTGTCCCGCTTGCCTGAGCGGTCGCACAAACTGCTGTGAACATATTTCGGTTATCGGCGTTCACCAGGACGGCGGCTTTGGCGAGTATCTCAGCGTCCCGGAAACGAATTTACTGCTGGCGGAAGATATTGAGCCGGAAGCGGCGGCATTGATTGAGCCTTATGCCATCAGCGCGCATGCGGTTCGACGGGCGGCAATTGCGCCGTGCGAGCAGGTGCTGGTTGTGGGGGCGGGTCCGATCGGGTTGGGCGCAGCGGCGATCGCCAAAGCGGATGGCGCGCAGGTCGTGGTGGCGGATACCAGCCCAGCCCGGCGCGAACATGTCGCCACCCGCCTGGGGCTGCCGGTGGTGGATCCGTCGGCCACAGACTTTGACGCGCAGCTGCGAGCGCAATTTGACGGCGCGCTGGCACAGAAGGTACTGGATGCCACTGGCAGCGCGCACGCGATGAATAACGCCGTTAACCTGATTCGTCACGGCGGCACGATTGTGTTTGTCGGTTTGTTCAAAGGCGATCTTCAGTTTTCCGATCCGGAATTTCACAAGAAAGAGACCACCCTGATGGGCAGCCGTAATGCCACTCCGGAAGATTTTGCCAAAGTGGGGCGCCTGATGGCGGAAGGCAAGCTGACCGCTGAGATGATGCTGACGCATCGCTATCCGTTCAGCCAGCTTGCCGGGATCTTCGAACGTGAAGTGATCAATAACCGGGAACTGATCAAGGGCGTGATAACGTTTTAGCTGTTGCCATACAGCGCCCGGAGCAGTGTGGGGCGCTGTCTTTTTATCCCGCACAGACCAGCAGCGGCGAGTAATAGTTGCTGATGACAACCGCCTCATCAGGCGTTCGTTGAATGTTTAAGAGGCGCTTCTGGTCCTGCGTTATCCCAAGGGCGTATTTTTCGAACACCCCCGCGGGCACGTCATCATGACCGAACCGTTCAACCTGATTGATCTGCAACTGGTAAAAAGCGTCATGGATGTGCTTCCAACTGAAATTCTGCTGGCGCGACACTGTCCAGTGATTCTGCTTATTCATGATATCGCCGTTCAGACTGAAATAACCGGTGCCGTCGGGCGTGAAATGCATCACCACGACGCCTTCAAAGGTAAACGGGTTGTCTGCCCGCCGATCCTTAAAGACCAGGCCTCCCTGACAGGTCATGGCCAACTGCTCACTGTGTTTGATCCACAGCCAGGTGCTCAGAATCACCAGCAGGCTGAGGGCAAGAACGGCGAAGATCCTTTTTTTCTGTTTCACGGTCTACCACTCATAGTAATACAAGGTCTGACAACTGCTGGTGTGTCCGCGAAAGCGCGAGCACTGCGAGAGCACCAGCCGTCCTTGATCGCCATACAGCAGCGGATCCTGAATGTGCACATAAAAGAGCGAGTCGGGCAGACAGCGAAATTCACCGGCTTTTTGTATCTGCGCCAGCAGCGCATCCGCCTGTTCGCGAAAGCCGTCAGGGAAGGGAGTGAAGCTGTAAACCGGACAGGTATCAATGTGGCTGAGCAGAAACAATTCTGCACGCTGACGATGCGCATTCCAGAACAATGCCGCGAGACATAACCCCGTCACGATGAGCGTCACGAGTATCAACGACCCGGTTATGCGCGGGGAGCGGGGGGACGCGGGGGCGCTTTCGCGCGTTTCTGTGTCGAGAGGGATCACGGGCATATCTGCGCTGAGCATAAACCCCACTTTCGGCACCGTGACGATAAACAGGCTGTCGGGCACCAGCGTCGCCAGCATTTTACGCAGGATACTGATGTATTGATTTAGTGAATTACTGGAGCCGTGCAGGCCGCGGTTATCCCACACCTCCTGCAGGAACGTCTCGCGTTCAACCACCATGCCGTGGTGGTCGATCAGCAGATTCAGAATGGTCTGCGCGGTGCAGGTTAACGACTGACTTTCCGCAGCGGCGTCATTCTGGAGTGTAAGCGTACCATCCTCGTTGTCGTAAACGAGCATGTCTGCAAGCAGGTATTTCATGGGATTATTGGTAGTCCGGGTGAAAGAGTAGCGGTGTATTTATTTAGTACGTGAATAATTTTAACGCTAAATGTTATCGGTAACATTGATCCAGGCCGGTATTAAACAGATTAATAAGTGAGCATTACGACAACATCGTCGCTGAACTCACCTGTGCCGGTTAAGGTTTGCGCCGGTACGCTGCCGTACACCGTCACATCCTGAATGCTGCCGTTATGATGGTCCATTTCCAGCGTATTGTTGCCGATCTGGTCTCCCCAGGGGCGGCTCATGGCGGCATCCTGCCAGAGGTTGTACGTGAGGCATTGCTGTTGCGAATTGCACATCTGGCGGTTTTGCCCGCGCGCATGTTCTCCGACGCTAAGCCCCAGGGAATAGCGCGTGCCGACAGGACAACGGGCACGGATCGATGCCGTTGAGTTCACCTGGCCGCGTAATGCGGTGCTGTTTACCACGCCAAAGTTGAGCGGCGAGACATTCTGGATGAAACAGCTGTCTGACAGAGTTGCACTGGCGTGTGAGGCGCTGTCGATGGCTTCGCCTTGTGATACGCCGTCCTGACAGGCAGTGAGCGCCTCGGGGCGGGTGGCGCTATTCCACGTTAATTTCAGTCCGAGGGCATAGTTAAAATAACTGCGCACCGGCAGGTTGTTCTGCCCGGCGGGGATCTCCGCGTTTAAGGGAAAACTGCCGCTGCCGACCTGATTGCCGCCCACCGTTAGCGGCGTTTGCAGCGCGCGACCCGCCGTTTGCGCGGTAAGCGGCCGGGTATTATCCACGGCGCTGTACAGGTTAAACAGCATCGTGTACGCCTTGCCTTCCTCATCGCCGTTGGAGGTCATCTTAAACGGGCTGGTTTCAAGGCTGCTCAGGCAGACGTTGAAGTAGCGCGTTTCGCCGAAATCGGCATAGCAACTGAAATGGACGCTGGCATGTGTCGTACTGGCGCTGCCGGTCACCAGCGTACCAAACGTGACGCCTGCGCCCTGGGTTATCCAGCATTTGCTGGCGCTGGCGTTAAAAGCCGACAGAATAAACAGCAGTAGCGCGAACAGCGGGCGCTGGCTTACAGACACGACAGCTCTCCCAGATTAACCGGACCAGCCTGCGGTTCAGAGGCGGGCAGACGGATCTGGCAGCGTCCTGCTGGCTGTTGTATCTCCAGTTTTCCCGGCATGGGCGGATTTTCCAGCCAGATAAACCCGTCGCGTCCGACAATCGTGGCGCCGTCGGGAGTATTGACCCTGCTGCCCATCGGAAGCGGATGACGCTGTTTATCCACTACCTGTGCCGTGACTAACCGCGAACGGTGGACGTGAAAGTCGACCTTCACCGCTTCGGTGACGCCCGGCGCGGCGTGGATATCCGTCACCGGCGTCACCACGTCCGGCGGCAACCTCAGCGGATCCAGGGTAATTTTGCTCTGGTGGTAGCGAGGCAGATCGGTCAACAGCAGAAAGCCATTTTCATCGGTTTCGCCCGCAGGCCGGTTTTCGATGGCGATGGGGATATGACCTATTCCGTTAGTGGTGATCAGCGCCATGCCCTGCTGATTGTAGCGCAGCGCATAGGCGTGTTTTTCCAGTAGCATCAGGGAGCCTTCGCCGGTGAGGTAGCGGCTGTTCTCGCGGTTGTCGCGATCCAGACCAACGCGCCATTCGCCATAGCGGCTCAAATGCCCAAGTTCCGCATGCTGCTGCCTGAGCTGACCGTCGCTGCGGGCAAGCTGCCAGGACCAGCCGCCCTGCAGGTCATCAGGTTGATGGCGATAATCCCAGCGAGTTGCGGTCTGGCGGGTCTGGAACGACACCGTGTCCCGCCTTCCCAGTGGCAAAGAGAGCAGAAGCTGAACGGTTTTGTCGCCATTGCTGAGTGAATGGCTATAGCCCAGCGTGGCAGAAATCCGGTTATCAAAGGTACGCGACCAACTGGCATTGATGTAGCGTACGCTGTCCTGCCGCACCCAGCCCGCACCGAGTGTGCCCCAGTCCGGTAACGCCTGGCTGAGCCACAGGCTGTCGCTGCGGCTGACGGGCAGACTTCCGCTGACCCGGGCAATATCAGACCAGTCGTCGCTGCTGCGGCTGGTGTTCAGCGAAAAACCGCTGCCCTGCGCGTTCCACTGATAGCCCAGCCCCCATTTCACGCCGTTGCCCACCTTTCCCTGGCTGGTCGCCAGATGACCGCTGAGCACCCCGGCGCGTGGCGAGGGTAGCCAGTCGCTGGCGATGCCGATATTGTGCGCCTGTCGATGCTGCTCGCTATGGACGCCCAGCGTCAGTTGGTTGCTGACCCCGTAGCGCCATCCCGCATCCAGTAGCGGGGATGCGGCGTAATCGTTTGAGTGTTCGGCATAATTTTCCCGTAGCCAACCGATATCCAGCGAATGGCTGCTCATCCCTTTCGCCAGCATGTCTGGCGTACCGTATACGTCAAGAGTGACCTCTCGCCGCTGACCGTTGATGTCGGTGATCACCACCTGCGCCTGCCCGCGACCAGAAAAGGTCGGCATCGTATCCAGAACGTAGTTGCCCGGCGCGACCCGCTGGCGGCTTTGTCGCAGGCCGTCAATGTACAAATCGACCGTTGACGGCAAAACCACGCTGTCGCTGAATTCTGCCCGTGGCGCGGTATTCAGCCGGGGATCAAGCTGAAAGTTGCGCGACAGATGCAGCCCGGCAAACCGTACCTGGCGGCTCCAGCTTACCCCGGTGGTGATGGCGTCACCGAGCGTCAGGCTGGTTAACGACTGCGGCATATCGTATTGCCAGGCTGTCATCAGACGGGTATGGCGGGTGCGCGCGTCATTCTGCCCCTGCTGAATGCGGCTGTTCATGCTGCTGCTCAGTTGGCCAGGCAGCCATCCGGAGCTTTGCATCCGGCTCTGGACGCTTGCCTGTCGTTCCGTTGCGCTTTCGCTGGCGTACAGTGAATAGTCGAGAGAGAGCGTCCCCATGGTTTCCGCCTGCGGCAGCACCTGTGACGACGGGGGCGGCTGGCTGACCAGATGTTGACGATGGTTTAATGCCGACGGTTTGAGCGTTAACGACAGATGCTGTTGCAGAGGGTCAAACTCCGCCTTAATGTCCTTGCGAGAAGCGAGATTGATCCAGGGGCGACTGTCATCGTTCAACGCGATCCCCAGAGATTTCGCGTCGCGGCTGGCGAGCCAGAGAGCGTTATCCTCAACGCGTACCGCCCAGAGTCCGTCGTGAACATAATGGTTAACGGTAATGGACAGGTACAGCGTGGTTTTCGCAGAGGGTTCAGCGTGGAGTGTCATGGGCAGTAGCCACAGCAGCAGGATGTACCTTAAGCAGGCTGGCTTCAGTATTTTCATTCAGATAGGCGCGCAGGGCGGATAGCAGGCGACGGTGATCGCGTTTAAACGGAAGCATGAACCGCTGTCCTGCCAGTACATAACCCGCCAGACCCGGGAGTGTTTCTATGGGGTGGCCATCGTTCGCCAGCGCCTGAACGTTACTCAGACGAATATGCGATGTTCCGCGGTTTTGGCACCAGATATCCTTCTCTTGCTGCGCGCAGGCGAGCTGCGAAATGTCATCCAGCGCCGCGTTGTGTTCCGCTGCGATAAACAGAGGGATCGAATAGCGCAACAGAAAATGGACGCCGGTATGGCTGGCGCCAGCGGCGGAAAGCCCTGGCAGTTCGTCGATCTGCAGGCGAAAGCTCTGTTCATGCGCGTGTAAGCCTGGGTTGAGTACCACGATGCGCACCAGTTGCTGTTGTCCGGGCTCCAGTGAGGCCACCGCCGGGCTGCTGACGATGTCGTCGGTCAGCGTGAGGACGTCTTTACCGTCGTCCTGCGTCCAGTCATAGATTCGCACCTGCGCGTGAATCGGCGTATCGCCTGTGTTGGTGAGATACAGGGCGGCGGCGCGCTGATGTGGGTTAAGATTCAGCGTCACGGGGGCGACCTGTAACGTGGCGGACTCGGCGTAACGGCTTAACAAACCGAGGATAGCCAGACAAAACAGCGTCAACAGAAATAGCCAGCGCATATTAGTACACCAGATTCAGCGTCACATCATCGCTGTATAAACCGGCTCTGGCCTCGGCCAGCGCGCCAGCCTCAATGACGCCGTAGAGGGTTTCTGACTGCGTTTGACCGTTACCCGTGCCTTCGATGCCGCCGCTGGCGTTTACCGGCGTTTTCTTACTTTCGTCGGCATACAGTTTATAGGCGATATTTTTCGCGCCGAGGCTACTGTCTTCTGCTTTCAGCCAGAATGTTCCATCGTTTTCGCTGTCGGCGCTGGCGGCAGAAAGCGAAAACGGCGTACCGTTAGTGCACAGCACGCTGAGCTGCGTACTGGCCTGAATCTCGTTGGTTTCGTCGGAACCGTGGCGAGAAAAATTCAGATCGTTAGCCTGCAGCGTGCAGGACTTCAGCACCTCCAGCGAGACGTGCAGCGTGGCGCTGGCCGTGCTGTCAGCCCACGCCAGCGGCGCGACAAGTGCGGATAAACTGAGACAAAGCGCCGGGAGCGCGCGGGAAGAAATTTTCATGTTTTCGTCCTTACGATGACAGGTAAAGCGAACGGCTTTCCATCAGATGCATTTTTCGATGCAGTTCCGCCAGCGTATGGCAATGAAACTTGACCATCGCGTTGCGTCTATGGGTGTAAATGGTTTTCGGCGATTTGTTCATCATTTCGGCAATTTTCACAGTGGAAAATCCCTTAATGATCAATAAACAAACGCTCACTTCTGTTCGGGTCAGTGGCGCATCTTTCTGGATCGTGCGGCGAAAATCAGGGTGACGGAGATGATTGGCAAACTGCTTTAGCGTCAGAGTGTCACGGATTACGCAGACGTTTTCAGGCGGCAGGATTTGCTGCACTTCGCGCAGACGGTTGTCAGGGGTGACGACCAACCATCTTCTGCTGCTGGCGTCGTTAAGCATCGTTTCGCGTAGCAGAAACAGACTCTTACTGGAGAGATCGTTGTGCCAGGCAATCGACAGTTGTGGTTCGCCCATCTCGCGGATTAAGTGGCGTAATCCTGACCAGAGATAGTAGTTGTCGCTGTATACAATGAGCTGATAACGCTCTGCAAATGAGGGAATCATAGTGCTGGTTTATTCCACAGATAACCCTGGCCGTAATGCGCCGTAGAGCGGCAGGCTAATTCGTAATCGTTGACGGTCTCAATGCCTTCTATCAGCACTTCTTCCGCAATCTGTCGGCAACGCTGGGCCAACTTCAACAGCGGAGTTTGTTGTTCGCGACCGGCCCAGAAGGCGTGTTTGTCGATTTTCGCACCGGAAAAGGCGTAGGCCTGTTCGAGCAGGCAGGTGAGAATGTCGTCATGGACATCGTCGGCCCAGACGGCAATGTCCATTTGACGAAGGGTGGCGATGCGCTCACGTAGCCTGCGGCTTTCGTCAGGGCTGAGCGCGCGGAGACGCTCAAGGTCTGTGAGTTCAATGGCAATCTTTTCCGGCTGATGCACTTCCGCTGCGAGGCGTTCTATGAACCCCTCGCTCAGCAGCACATCCTCACTGGCGTTGAGATAATATTTACCCGTCTGCGTTGTTTGCAGGACGTGAGTGAGCTGAGCAAAAAAGAGGCTGAACCTGTCCTGCAACGATAAGTGACTGAAAAAATGCTCCAGGTCTACCTCATCAGGGGCGGTGGACAACACCTCCCAGGCGATAACGTTTTCACTTTGTAAAACGCGGATAGATTCGAATTTATAACCTGTAAGCATGATAACCGGCGCGTTCGCTTGCCCTGAAAATGAATGTCGGGAAAGCGTAAGGGATTATCTTTCTGCAGGATATTTATAAATATAATTTCTATTTATAAGGTTATTATGACTGGCTTTTTATTTTTTTATAGGTTTATATTTTGTATTTAAGGGTTAAAGGCGGAATATTATCCCGCCTGATAATGTTAGCTTTGGCCGTTAACCACTTTGATTTCCACCATCCCAATACCGAGCTTACGCGGTGAGTGGCCGAGGATATTGCCTTCGTTTGTGGAAACCGGTTCAGGCGGAACAATCACCAGCGTATCCGCCTCGGAGGGGTTTTCAAAATGAAGCGTGGTAGTGGTGACGTCGTGACCTAATACCAGCGTCTGCTCTTGCTTGCCAACCCGCACCGGAATTGGGCGGTTAGCGTTGTCGCCGAATGCCTTCGCGGTGATCACCAGGTCAAATTTTTTCGGCAGCGGCTGCTTGTATTCGATTTTCACCTCATCGCCGAGCTGGGCGTTCGACCAGCGTCCCCACGATTCCGGGCGGGAAATCCCGCTGAACTGCTTCACTTCTTCCGGCGCGCCAGCCACGTTGAAGACAAAACTGTCGGCTTTGTAGCGGATGTCGTTATCAACGATCTTCAGCGTGTCGACGTTGCCTTTATAACGTTCCATGTCGATGAGGGTCTCGTTGAATGCCGTTTTGCCTTTCCACTGCGCTTTGTCGACATGTTGTACGATTTGCTGACCGCCAAGCTGTCCTTGCGACACGCACCAGTCAGTCGAAAGCGCCAGTTCCGGCGCCCACAGCTGGCCCATCTTGTAGCAGCGATCGACCCAGACGAAGTTATCTCGCGGGGCGAAATCGGCAAGCTGGAAGCGCAGCGGTGCGGAGTATTCACTTTCCGGCAGCGGCTCGACGCGCTTGTCGGAGACCCGCAGCAGCAGCGGCAGACGGAAATGACTGCCGGAAAAAGCGATCATGTTTTTATCCCGATCGACGGTGAACGTTTTCATCTCTTTCGGGAAGTTCCACAAACGGATAACGTCCGGCTTCATCGACAGGATTTTTTCTTTGCTGTTAAGGAAGATTTCGGACAAGGACCGACCGGATAAGCTGCTGCGGCCAAGACCGATAAAGTTATCGCCGCCGAGAATATCCAGCACCGTTGCGCCGTTATCCATGGTGTTACGCTTGACCGCCAGCGTCTCCTGCTGCGGCTTGTCGCCACGCAGCACAAAGAACAGATTATTACGATCCTGCTTGTTCAGGTATTTCCATGCGGTGTTGTTCATAGCCAGATGGTCAGAAGAGACCACGATTACGGTGTCTTTAAACCATGGTGACGCTTTGATTTTCTGGATAAAGGCGGCAATGTTTTCCTGGCTGCAGCTTACCGCGCTGAATGACTGGTTCGGCTTACCGTCAAAATCGTAGCGCTTACGATTACAGGTGCGCGAAATAAAGCCATCCGGGTGATGGGTATCGACCGTTAGGGTAAACAGTGAGAAACGCTGGCCGGAACGGGACAGTTCTTCAAACTTCTTCCACGCTTCGTCCAGCACCGTATCGTCGTAAAAGCCCCAGTCGTTACGGTAGGCCGGATCTGCCACCACGTTTTTTAACTCCTCCGCGCCATACAGATGGTCAAAGCCGTGGGATTTCAGAAATACGTCTTTTCCGGCAAAACGCAGGTTGGCGCCCTGGACAAAATAGTTCTGGTAGCCGGAGTTTTTCAGGATATCCCCCAGACAAATATTCTGCGGGAAGAAACTGGAAACGGACGCCGAGGCGTTACCTTCAAACGGGGCGAACAGTGGAATGCCGCACTGCGAAGCGACCATTCCGGCGATGGTGTAGTCGGTGCCCGGCAGTTGTTGAGTGTGGCTAAAGTCCAGCCCTTCATTTTTCAGCGCCCCCAGTTCCGGGGTCAGATCCGGAAAAGCATCGTTATCGAAATACGTACGTTCGAGGCTTTCACCATAGATGTAAACCAGATTCAGCTTCGGGTCAGGAATACGCTTCGCAGGCTCTTTATAGTATGTCGCGAAATCAGGATCGCCATCGCGGGTCTGGGATTTTACCAGTTCGGTGATCTGGCGAAAGGCCGGGCTGGCATCCACTGAACCGAGGGCCAGCAGCAATGCCAGCAGGCTGTAGCCAAAATGGTGCGGGTGGTGGCGACGACGGCGCAGCACCCAGCCCAGCGCGCCAAAGACCGCCACTAACGCCAGCGCAATGCCGACGCCTGGCAGGATGTACTTGCCCACGCCTGCGCCCGTCAGACTGTTGGTCAACGTGTAGAGCACTGCGTCGTTAATGCCGTCACCGGTAAAATAGTCGCTGGCGTAGAGCGTGATATTTAAAATCACAAACAGCCCCAGCACGGTTAATGTTGCGGCAAACCACCAGGTGTTGCGACCCGCTTTCCACGCATAAATGAATACGGAAGCGAGAAACAGAACGATGGAAAGTAACTCAGACAACAGACGATCCTCACGAATAGCCTTCTTGCAAAAAGGCGCTTAACCAGGCGTTGGCTGGCAGTGAATCTTTTTTCAGGAAGTACAATGTAATGGGGTTGTCACTTAGCTGCAATTCTAGTGACATATTAATGCGATGTTATTCAGAATTGGTTTAGAAATAGACTTTTTTGATCGCCGTCACTTCCCGCTATACGGGGGACGAGAGGGGGGAGAAGGAAAAAAAGAAGCGGCAAACGCCGCGCCAGCCGGGAGACAGCTGAAACGCGGCTTCTGGCGTCAGGAAATGAAGTTCATTCCCTGCTTTAGCACCAGGTCACAGGCTTTCGTTTTCACTTTTTCCGCCAGCGGCGTGCTGCCGATAGTGTTGAGGTTAAGCTGTTGACCGTCTTTGGTATTCAGCAGACCCTGAATGCCGTCCAGATAGTGAGTGTCCTGCTTCTGCTCTGTCGCGCCCAGCCCGAGTTTATCCAGTACCTGATTTTTCACGTTTTCCGCGTCGGTTACCGAGGCCAGTTTCTGCTTCGCGCAGTACTGTAAAATACCTGCGGCGTTGTTCATATTGTTCGCGCTCAGCGCCTGATTGCCGCCGTTAAGCAGGCTGGTCAGGGAAGAAAGCGACGTTCCGCTCTGGGAAGAAGAGGCGCTTTGCTTGCTCAGTTCATTGGCGGCGCTGGAAAGCGACTCCTGCCAGGAGGCGGCAAAGGTGCTGGTGGCGATAAACACGCTGGCGGTTACCGCGCAGCCCAGAAGGTATTTAGCTGTTTTCATCATACTGACTCATGTAAGGAAGTTATCGGTATGGCGGATTATCCGGCCTGATGACATGAATCGCAGACCGGATAAGCGTAGCGCCATCAGGCACGTTTAGCGCAGTATAGCGCTGTGAAAGGTAAGAATGGTCTTAGAACCCGCCCATCAGGCTATTAATACTCTTTACCGGTGACCCGGCTGCGAAAGCTGTCCCAGTTGAAGATCACCCACAGGCTGTTGCCGAGCCGCATACGATCCATCACCCGCTCGCCCAGCAATTTGGTCATTTCCTCCATGTTGCTGTTAGTGAGCATGCCGGTCGGACGCTTGGAGGAAGAGCGCCGATCGACGATCTGATTAATGATCACTTTTTCGTAGCGTGACTCTGTCTGTACGCCGATCTCGTCGATCACCAACAGATCGACGTTACTGAGATCGTTTAGCAACTGCTCTTCACTGGTTTCCCGGTTGCTGAAGGTCTCTTTCATCGCGGACATAATATCCGCGACGGTAATGATCAGCACCGATTTGCCGCGCAGCAACAGTTCATTGCAAATGGCTGCCGCCAGATGATTCTTTCCGGTTCCCGGCTTGCCCGAAAAGATAAAGCTGGCGATGTTGCCGTCAAATTCTTCAACGTACTGGCGCGCTTTGCTGAGCGCGTTCATCTGTCCTTCACATTCAACATGATAGTTATCGAAGGAGCAGTTTTGATGCAATGGACGAATGCCGGAACGGTTAAAGGTACGCTGCATTTTCATCGCCCGGTTTTCGCGGGCCAGCGCCGCTGCGCGGATTTCACCTTGCTGTTTCTGCCATGCCAGCAGCTCTTCACCCGTTTTGAATGCAGGTTCGATGTGTGCTGGCATCATTTTTTGCAGACGTTTCATCAGATCGCCAACGTTTTTCATTGTTACCCTCTAAAACCCGGTGGAATTTGATTGTCAGGTTCGCTGACCGTGTTGACGTCGCGCTTCGGTAACCCGCCGTTGCTGGCGCGGCCTATCTGTACGCTGCGCGCCAGTTTTTGCTGCCACTGGACATGATGAAAGACTTTACCTTCCGCCTGCCAGTAAGCCACGAACGCGGCCAGCTCTTCGGCGGTGACCGGCTCGCGTAGCGCCACGCCCCAAAGCGCGGCCTGACGCTGAAAGTCGTCGTCCGGACGCCAGTCGGGATACATCGCAAATTTCCCCAGCGGCACGCTAACCGGCACCGGCTGCGGCTCTTCATACAGCTGAGCGTCCAGCGTCACGTCGCAACCCGGACGGGCTAGTTTGTCTTCAAGCGCCAGTAGTTGCGCCAGACGCGCCGGGGTGACTGCGTAAAAGGCCGGGGCGTTATTGGCGAACACCGCTACCGCGCCGCCTTCGGATTTTGCCAGCACCGTCTGGTGGTCATGTAATAGGGCGTCAATACCAATGACGTCCGGGGTTAAAATTCTGGATGACATAACGTTTCTCAATACGGACTGCAACCGAGAAGGGACTCTGCTTCTATAGTAACACAACGGGGCGGGCGAGCGGCAGGGAGGAACCTGCCGCCAGGATTATACGCGTGGACGCTTGCGGTAAAGCCACAGGCCGGGTACCGACAGGCCGATCGACAGCGCGCCGACAATCGACGACGCCTTGAGGAAATTGGTCAGCAACGTGATCATCAGCGCCTCGCTGTAACCAAAGTGGCTGATTTTTACCGCGGAAATCATCGCCGTGTAGGCGGAAATGCCGGGGAACATCGGGATCACCGCTGCAACGGTAAATACTTTTGGATGCGCCAGATACCAGCGCGACCATTGAATGCCGATGCTGCCGATCAGCAGTGAGGCGACAAAAGTCGACCACTCAATATTGAAACCCGCGCTCATCATCACCATGCGCGAGCCGTGTCCGAGTGCGCCAAGCAACGCACACCAGGGCAGCGCGCGGTGCGGCACGTTAAACACCATCGCGAAACCCATCGCCGGTATGGCGGAAAGCACCATGTCCTGCATCAGCGCGAGAATAAAATCGATTATACCCATCCGCGAAGCCCCCACAGTGTTAATGCCATCACCACCCCCACGCAGGTCGCCAGCGTCAGCAGGCTGGCGATAGCCCAGCGCGCCAGCCCGGTGTTGATGTGCCCCTTGAACATATCCGCTACGGCGTTGATCAGTGGAAAACCAGGCACCAGCAGCAGGACGCTGGCGGCCATCGCCACCGTAGGCGTCAGGCGGAAGGCCGGCAGGTGCAGCAATAAACCGGAAATTGTGGTGGCGACAAATGCCGTAATACAAAAGTTAATCTGCGGATGCAGATGGCGGTGCGCCAGCAGCTGTCGGATATACATCGCGACCATGCTGGCGATGAAGGTGATCGCCGCGCCGTCCCAGCCGCCGTTGTTCAGCTTACAGAAACAGGCGCAGGACAGGCCGACCATCAACGAGACCAGCCACCGCGGGTAACGTAACGGTCTGAGCTGGCTAAAGCGCTTCTCGACGCCTTTGTAATCCAGCAACTTATGTTCAGCGAGGATCACAATATGTTGAACCTCTGTGACCACATGCATGTTGATCCCGCGGTCCTGGTTTTTACGCGTTGAGGTCAGGCATTGCCCGTCTTTGATGGTGGTCAGGACGATGGCGTTTGAGGAGATAGCGCTTTCCACGCTGTCCATGCCCAGTGCCAGGCCGAGGCGGGTGGAGAGTTCATCAACCAGCGCGCTTTCCGCACCGTGTTGCAGTAAAAAAAGCCCGCACTGAATGCACAACCGTGTAACCGTTCGCTGAAATGACTGCTCTTCTTGCATGACTCGCCCTGACTGAAAAGACGCGTTGCGTACTGACTGATGACGAAAGACTTCTTTGTATCATGAAGCGGACGTTTTTTGGCTCCCGCTGAGATCAATCTTTATGTTGAAAAAAGAGCCAGTTCTCTGCAGATGAGAATTTGAACTGCGCCACACTTTTATCAAATCGGTGAAAAGTGCAATTTTTGTCCGCATTTTGACCTTCTTTTTCGTCGCGTGCTTATCAAAAATGCAATTTGAAACTTTTAATCAACATTGTTTAAACAAATAATCAACTATCAGCTGGGGGACGCGATGAAAACTCAGGTCGCCATTATTGGCGCAGGGCCTTCCGGCCTGTTGCTCGGGCAATTGCTGCATAAGGCGGGGATCCGCACGCTTATCATTGAACGCCAGACGCCGGAGTATGTGCTTGGCCGGATCCGCGCGGGCATTCTGGAAAGCGGGACCGTAGATCTTTTGCGCGAAGCGGGAGCCGCCCGACGCATGGACAATGAAGGGCTGGTACATCATGGCGTTGAGTTTATCTTCGACGGTAAACGTATCCCCGTGGCGCTGAGCGAATTAACCGGTGGAAAAAGCGTGATGGTTTACGGCCAAACGGAAGTCACGCGGGACTTAATGCAGGAACGTGGCGAATGTGGAGCGCCCACGATTTATGGCGTGCAGCAGGTAGACATTCACGACGCCAAAAGCGATCGCCCGTACGTCACGTTTGAAAAGGAGGGGGAGAAGTGTCGTGTGGATTGTGACTTCATCGCCGGTTGCGATGGCTTTCACGGCGTCTCGCGGCAAAGTATTCCGCGCGAGGCGATCCGCGAGTATGAAAGTCTTTGGCCTTTTGGTTGGCTGGGGCTGCTCTCCGACACGCCACCGGTGAATCCGGAGCTGATTTACGCCCATCATGAACGCGGGTTCGTGCTCTGTAGTCAGCGCTCACTAACAAGAAGCCGTTACTATTTGCAGGTGCCGCTTAGCGAGCAGGTTGAGGCCTGGAGCGATGAGCGCTTTTGGGACGAACTCAAACGGCGGCTGCCGGACGGATTAGCGCAAAAGGTAGTGACGGGTCACTCACTGGAAAAAAGTATCGCGCCGCTACGCAGCTACGTCGTGGAACCAATGCAGTATGGTCGGCTGTTCCTGGTTGGCGACGCGGCGCATATCGTTCCGCCCACCGGGGCGAAGGGCCTGAATCTTGCCGCCTCGGATGTGAACTATTTATGGCGTATTCTGACGCAATATTACCAGCATGGGCGGGGCGACCTGCTGGCAAGCTATTCACGCCTGGCCCTTAACCGGGTCTGGAAAGGGGAAAGATTCAGTTGGTTTATGACTCACCTGCTGCATGATTTTCAGGACAAGAGCGATTTCGACCGCAAGATGCAGGAGGCGGATCGGCAATATTATCTTGGGTCTGTCGCCGGACTGACGACCATTGCGGAAAACTACGTCGGGCTGCCATACGAAAAAGTGGGTTAACGAGAAGGAGAGAAGATGCCATTCACTGATGGGGTTCCCGTTTTCAAACTGTATGGCGAACAACAGGGGTGGCCGACGCCGGAATTGCTGCACTGTGAGTCGATCCATCAGCGCAGCAGCCTGCATGAATGGCACATCCGGGTGCACCAGCACGCCGAGATTGTCCAGCTTCTCTATTTGCACCGGGGGGAGGCGACGATCGAGGTTGAAGGACTCTCGACGCTCATGCGGGAGCCCTGCCTGCAGGTGGTGCCTGCGCTGTGCGTGCATGGCTTTCGTTTCTCACCGGGAACCCAGGGCTATGTGCTCTCGCTTGCCCTGCCGCTGATAAGCCGCCTGGAGGCGCAGTTTCCACAGCCGCTCTCTTTGCTCAGCGCCCCGCAGTGCGTGCCGGTGGGACACTCCCGTGGCCATATTCACAGCCTGTTTTCGGCGTTACGTAAGGAATACCAGACGGATCATGAGGCGCGGGAAATGATGCTGTTTGCCTTGCTGAGCGCGCTACTGGTCTGGCTGCGTCGGCAACATCGACCGGCAATACAACAGGACGACAAACTGGCGCGCAGACGTAGCGCAATGCGTCTTTTTGCGCGCCAGATCGAAAGTCATTATCGCGAGCACCTGCCGCTGGGGGAATATGCGCGTCGGGTGGGACTCTCTGCGAATTACCTTAATCAGTTATGCCGTGAATTTCATAATTGCAGTGCATTAATCGTCGTGCATCAGCGCATCATGCTGGAAGCCAAACGCAGTCTGCAATATACCAGCATGACCATCAACCAGATCTCAGATTACCTGGGGTTTAGCGATGTGACTTACTTTTCGCGTTTCTTTAAAAAAAATGAAAATATGTCGCCTAAAGCATTTCGTGAATTAATGAAACAAATCCGTTATCTCAAAAAGGATTAGTAATGCTAATTTATAATTTAAGAATATTTTAATGTCTCATTCTGGATTTATGGTTAAATATTGACGGGGCAGGATTGCATTATACTACGTGGATAGTTGTATAATCGCCCATATGAATTCTGAAAGAAAACCAGGGATTAACAATTCATACTGATTATTGTTATGTTTATTTGTATTGCGTTGAATAATGTTTTTCTGCGCAAATTGCAAAAATAACAGGGCGATAACGGCTATGGGATGTGGAGGATATATGTTGCCAGGATGCTGCAAAAACGGAATTATTATCAGCAAAGTACCGGTCATTCAGGCTGGACTGAATGGGGTGATGCATCGGCATTTCCCGGAATATGATGTCTCCACCTGTCGCGCTGTCGACGAACTTACGTTATTACAACTTCGTCGTTCTAACGTTGTCATCGCCGATCTTACCGGAGAGTGCCGCCATCCGCGCACTATCTGTGAACAGTTCTCCACCCTGATCTCTCAGTATCGCGATATTCATTGGGTTTTTCTCGTCTCACGCGCCTGGTATCCGCAGGCGGTGGAATTGCTAATGTGCCCATCCAGTACGCTGCTGTCCGATGTGGAACCGATTGAAAACCTGGTCAACACCTTGCGTGCAGGCAGCAAACATCCTGACAGCGTGAGCAAAACGTTGCTGTCGCCAGAACACGTCGAGCACGCGGAATTTGGTTCGCGTTCTATTATTTTAACGCTCTCCGAGCGAAAAGTGCTGCGCTTGTTAGGCAAGGGATGGGGCATCAATCAGATCGCGATGCTGCTAAAGAAAAGTAATAAAACCATCAGCGCCCAGAAAAATAGCGCGATGCGCCGTTTATCAATCAACAGCAACGCTGAGATGTACGCCTGGATTAACAGTTCTCAAGGAGCGAGAGAGCTGAATTTACCTTCTGTATATGGAGATACGCCAGAATGGAAAACCGAAGCTATGCGGGAAATGTCGCACTCATAGAAAAATGTGTTATGAGCGGTATTGGTATTCAGGATTTATTTAAAACAAATACTGAATATCACTATAAACTGCACCTTTACTCGACACGAGATGAATTTCTACAGGCGATGAACACAACGACATTTTCTGCCGTTATTTTCTCGCTTTCTTCAATCAGAAAAGATCGCCGGATGGGGTTAATGTGTCTGGCTGAACTGGCCACCAATTTTCCCCGTATGCGACGTCTGGTGATTGCCGATGATAACGTCGAAGCGCGATTAATCGGCGCGCTGTCGCCGTCGCCGCTGGACGGCGTTCTCAGTAAAGAGGCGTCGCTGCCGGTATTACAGGAAGCATTATTTACGGCGCTTAGCGGTACCCGCCGAATTAATGAAAGTAATCATAATCTCTGGTATCTCACACAGAGCCGGATGCTCAGCCCTACTGAGCGTGAAATTTTGCGTTTTATGTCCCACGGTTACTCTATGCCTGAAATCGCCGTTGAGCTTGAGCGAAATATTAAAACCATTCGGGCGCATAAATTTAATGTGATGTCGAAACTGGGCGTCAGTTCGGACGCCGGTTTGCTGAACGCGGCGGATATTCTGCTGTAGGCGCGGGAATCGCGCTTCTCTTAAGAGTAATGCGCACGGTTGACCTTCACTGGCAGACATCCACCCAGGTCGCTGAGGTCAGTTCAGCCATCCGTTCTGGTGAAATGCGGATAGCGCTATGGATTGCGCCAGCGGCGGGAAGCACTTCGGTATACGTCTTTAGCGACACATCACAATAAACCGGTAACGGCGTCTCCAGGCCAAACGGGCAAACGCCGCCAACCGGGTGACCCGTCGCGTTCACCACTTCATCACAACTGAGCATTCGGGCCTTCGCGCCAAAGGTACTTTTAAGTTTTTTATTGTCCAGTCGCGCGTCGCCTTTCGCGACGATCAGTACGATCGTGTCTTTGACTTTTAGCGACAGGGTTTTTGCGATCTGTCCCGGTTGCACATTGTGCGCTTTTGCCGCGAGATCAACCGTGGCGGTGCTTTGGTCTAATTCAATGATTTCAATATCGGGCGCATGTTCGGCCAGAAACTGCCGTACGGATTGCAAACTCATTCTTTTCTCCTGACACCATTCGACGGTTTTCCAGTGTGTGCAAAACCGCTGGCGTAATTTGTCATAAGACAGGCGCCGCTGTAAATATTTTAATGTAACAAACCAGTAACATAGACGTTTTTTCGATCCTCTTCACATTCACGGAAACCGGTTACCGTAACCGGTTGCAGTACAGGAAAGGGCGATTAATACTGCAGTTGTCACTTCCTCTGTATCACATAAAAAGAGCCACTTATGAAATCTACCAACCATGCAGTCTTTAATGTGATTTTCCGGTTCGTCGAAAACTACGTCAGCCCTGTCGCAGGGCGTATTTCCTCACAACGTCATGTCATGGCTATTCGCGACGGCTTTATTTCTGCGATGCCGTTTATGATTGTTGGATCGTTTCTGTTGGTTTTCGCCTATCCGCCGTTTTCCCCCGACACCACCTGGGGTTTTGCCAGAGGCTGGTTGGATCTGGCAAAGCAGTTTGAAGGACAAATCCTTACCCCGTTCGATATGACGATGGGGATCATGTCTATCTACATCTGCGCGGCGATTGCGTACAACCTCGGAAAACACTATGCGAAGTCACATCAGCTTGATCCCTTTATGTGCGCAATGTTGGCGATTATGGCTTTTTTATTGATCGCTGCGCCAAAAACGAAGGGGACGTTGCCGGTTGACAGTCTTGGCGGTACAGGTATTTTTACGGCGATTCTGGTGGCGATTTATTGCGTTGAGATGATGCGTTTTCTGAAGACGCATAACATCGGTATTCGCTTACCGGATCAGGTGCCGCCGATGATCAAAAACTCCTTCGATCTGTTGATCCCCGTGCTGGTCGTTGTGTTGACGTTGTATCCACTCAGCTTGCTGATCCAGGCGCAGTTCGACATGTTGATCCCGCAGGCGATCATGGCCATCTTTAAACCCCTGGTTTCGGCAGCCGATTCGTTGCCGGCAATTTTATTGGCGGTGCTGATTGGGCATCTGCTGTGGTTTGCGGGCATCCATGGCGCGGCGATCGTCTCCGGGATGCTGCAAATGTTCTGGCTGACCAATCTCGGCATGAACCAGACGGCGCTGGCGCAGGGCGCGCCGTTACCGCACATTTTTATGGAGGCGTTCTGGACCTTCTTCATTGTCATTGGCGGTTCAGGAGCGACGATGGGGCTGGTGATTTGTTACCTTCGCAGCCGTTCCGTACATCTGCGTTCGATTGGTCGCTTAAGCGTGGTACCCAGCATCTTCAATATCAACGAACCGGTGATATTTGGTACGCCCATCGTGATGAATCCAGTGTTCTTCATTCCTTTTCTGCTGGCGCCCATGGTCAACGCCATCATCGCATGGGCAGCCATGCAGTTTGATCTGATTGGTCGGGTTATTTCGGTGGTGCCGTGGACGGCGCCAGCGCCGGTGGGGGCGGCATGGGCATTAGGCTGGGATTATCGCGCGGCGATCCTGGTGGTGCTGTTGGCGCTGGTCTCCGCCATTATCTACTTCCCCTTCTTTAAGGTATATGAGAAGCAGTTACTGGCGCAGGAAGCGGAAGAAGCGCAGCGAACTGACGCCGAAAGCGAGCAGATTGCGTTATAACGGTCCGGGAGCGAAAGCTCCCGGCTTATTTCAGCGTGCAGTCGCCGCATTGCTGCACGTCGGGCAGGCGGTAACGTTGGCAGCACGTGCGGCGTACCAGTACGCCTTCGCGCGGGACAACGGTCCGCCAGAGTGGGTTATCAGTGCCGCAGGAAAGCTGTTTTTCGAAGAAGCAGGCATGGCGAAGCGCGTGAAGTAACTCTTCGCCAAGCAGCGGTTTCATCTCGTTGAGGTACCAGTGAATAAGGTAACCGGTATTGCTCCAGATGAGTTTACCGTTAATTTCGCCCGTGGCCTCAAGAGCCTGGACGACAGGCGTTAACGCCTGTTTGATCAGGATTTCAATGCGCATCTGTGGAGAGCATTCCGTCGCCTGACGATCCGGATGAACGTCAATCCAGAAGCACGCGGCGCGACCCGTTTCATGAAACTCCACGTGCACATGCTCGGGAGAAACATCAATGGCCGTTTCCTGCGTTAATAAGGCAAGCATCAGCGGCGGCACCATCAAACCGATATACCACTGCGCCCACAGCGATAGCAGTGGCTTGTTTTCTCGCGGCTGCGTGGGCTGGTTGCGATAAATATGGTCGGAATAGACCGCCAGCAATGACTGCAGCTCATTTGGTCGACACCATTGCGCCAGAGTCATAGCAGACTGGGGAGCAGGTTCGTCCAGACGAATGAAATCCAGCAGGTGTTCGCGTGTCTGGGCGATAGTTGCGCGTACGGCCTCCGCCAGCGAAGGGCGCTGCGGCTGCAGAGGCGCTCGCCAGATGACGTTATCAATGACGGATGCGGAACGATAAGCCATAGTCTGGATAATAATCTAAATGATAATGATTGCTAATCCTAGCTATAGGCATAACCGATAGCAAGCGCTTTGTCAGGCTTGCTTCTCACGCCGCACGATTACACCATACCGCGTCAGGCGATACCGGGATCGCTGCTGGCTAAAATATGGTTACGTCCCAGATGCTTGGCTTTATAAAGCGCTTTGTCCGCACTGCTAATGGCGCTTTCGATCTCTCTGCCTGTCAGCGGCGCGATACCGATACTGATCGTGACGTTGGTCGCGACGCTTTCATTAAACATGTGTGGGATCTTAAGGTCATACACACTTTGACGAATACGCTCAGCGGCGGCATGCGCCTGCTGCGGATCGGCTGCCGTCAGCAACACCATAAATTCCTCGCCGCCAAAGCGAGCAACCACATCACGCGAACGTACGGCGTCGCGAATAGCCGCGGATACGCGCATCAGCGCCTGATCGCCCATCATGTGTCCGTAATGGTCGTTGTAGGCTTTGAAATGGTCGATATCGATCAGCAACACGTAATGCTCATCGGTATCCGTCTCAAGAAGGGTCTCCAGACGGTGTTGAAGTCCCCGCCGGTTGTATAACCCCGTTAAAGGATCGAGCATGCTGAGGTCGTTCAACGTCTCTTTTTCCGCCAACAGTTTGTACATCAGCTGCTGGGCGAAATCATCGTAACGTTTTTGGATTGCATGCTGAATCGCCACTCCCGCCATGGGCAACGCCAGGAAATAGAGGATCCGCAGGCCCTGTTCATTGCCGTTTAACCACAGGCAGACCAGTACGGAGGGCAGCGAGTGAAGCGTAAAAGCGACAATATTATTGGCAAATGAAATAGATCCGATGAATAAAACAGTCAGTAGCGCCATCAGCAGGAAAGTGTCGTCCGGAGACGGGAGCTCGGTGTATTTCAACGTAATATGCGCCGCCCATAGCCCGCCAAACGCGAAAGAAACGATCGGTAAATTAATCCTTTGATTGGCGTATCTACCGTGCCACGCGAGGAGGGCCGCGCTCAGCGCCAGAATAACAATACCCGGCACTGAGACGGTTTTAATCTGATAGATCGGATAAGCGATAGCAAACAAAGCGGAAACGGCGTTAAGAAACAAAAACAGACGGAGAGAGAGCTGATATTTTTTAGCGCGCAGGGAAAGCCAGGATTGTGCAGTCATGTCTTAATTCATTGTTTATCTAACAATTACACTGTTCAGGCCACGTGAAAAAAGCGAGAAGTCGCTCGCTCAAAGTAAGAGGTATTTGCTTTCTATGTTTACCGCTGCGCAATTTATCACCTTAAAGAATTCATGTCATCAATGCTTAAGTAAAGCTGATGTCAGGGTGTGCAACGGCGTGCTGACAAATGAGAAAGTTTATCATATGATATTGGTTATCATTATCAGTGTGAGAGGTGAAACCATGTTGCAACGGGCGCTGGGCAGTGGTTGGGGAGTATTACTGCCGGGGATCGTGATTGCCGGACTGGCGTTTGCCGATCTTTCCCTTGAGGTCTGGAAGACCATTATTGTATTAGGGCTATTACTCACTCCGGTGATGCTGTATCACAAACACCTGCGGCATTTTGTTCTGTTGCCATCATGCGTTGCGTTGATCGGTGGAATGATGCTGGTAATGATGAATTTGAATCAGGGATAAACAACAGGGAACAGCAGAAGGAAGGCCGTAAGATAATTGGTGCGAGGGGGGGGACTTGAACCCCCACGTCCGTAAGGACACTAACACCTGAAGCTAGCGCGTCTACCAATTCCGCCACCTTCGCACAGTCATCTTACTTTTTTGATATCGCCTCGTTGGTGCGAGGGGGGGGACTTGAACCCCCACGTCCGTAAGAACACTAACACCTGAAGCTAGCGCGTCTACCAATTCCGCCACCTTCGCCCAGTGCGAGCAATATCAACGTGGATTATGGTGCGAGGGGGGGGACTTGAACCCCCACGTCCGTAAGGACACTAACACCTGAAGCTAGCGCGTCTACCAATTCCGCCACCTTCGCATACCATCGATTCTTGAAAAGAATCGCTACCACGGAGGCGCATTCTAGTGGTTTTCAGCTTTTCGTCAATAGTTAATTGCGCACGCAAGCTCAATTGCTGGAAAAATGGGCGCTAACCGTAGCGTTGAACGCAGGCCGGATAAACAACGCGTTATCCGGCATCTGTAAACCATACCGGACGGTGCGCAGGCACCTTAATCCGGCCAGGGATGACCAGACTATTTCTTCGCCTGGCGGGTCATAACGGTACGGTAGACCTTAAAGCGACCGGTCTGAGCGATGACCTCATGGAAGCCAAAGGTGTCGTCCAGCACCTGTGGGTAGGGCAGGAAGGCGTTAGCGACGATACGCAACTCGCCGCCGCTGTTCAGGTGGCGCACTGCGCCGCGAATCAGCGCCTGCGCCGCATCCAGGCTGGTCTGCATACCGTCGTGGAACGGTGGGTTGGAGATGATCATGTCAAACCGACCCTTCACTTCAGAAAAGACGTTGCTGGCAAACACCTCACCCTCAATGCCGTTGGCGGCAAGCGTTGCGCGACTGGCTTCAACCGCGGGTGCGCTAACGTCGCACAGGGTTAAGCGCACCTTCGGCGAGTGGCTGGCCAGCGCGACGGAGAGCACGCCAGCGCCACAGCCGACATCCAGCACTTTACCCTTGGTATGCGGCGTCAGGGTGGAAAGCAGCAACTGGCTGCCCACATCTAGACCATCGCGGCTAAACACCCCCGGCAGGGTTTTGATGGTCAGGCCGTCAACGGCGTATTCGCCCCAGTATTTTTCTGCGTCAAAGACCGGCTGTTTTTCCAGACGGCCATGATACAGACCGCAGCGACGGGCGCTGTCGACTTTGTTCAACGGCGCAAATTCCGCCAGCATCTGTTCAGCGCTGCGCACGCCGCTGCGGTTTTCGCCAACGACAAAAATATCGGTGCCCACCGGCAACAGCGACAGCAGATTCATCAGCTGGAACTGGGCTTCCGGTTTGTTTTTCGGCCAGTAGTAGATCAGCGTATCGCTGTCGGCCACGTCTTCTGCTTGGGCTACCAGGCTAAAACGGGCGCTGTCGCCCATCTGGCCGCTTAGCACCTGCCAGTGGTGAAACTGTTGGGTATGCACACGGCTGGCGGCGCTGGCAAAACGCGCGGGCAGGTCATCCTGCAAATCTCCGGCAAACAGAATACGGCTTTGTTCGAAATCATCACTGTGGCGCAGCAAGACTTCACTTGCCGGGGTAAAAGCAGACATGGAAGGCTCCTTAAGTTAATCAGCCGGGGATTATAGAGCGTAATTGGCGCAGTTTCGATGAATTTGCTATATTTGCGCCCTTGACAGACAGGAGCGTTTTACATGACATCGCGGCGAGACTGGCAATTGCAACAGTTGGGTATCACCCAGTGGTCACTGCGTCGCCCTGGCGCTTTACAGGGCGAGATTGCGATTACGCTTCCCCGGCACGTCAGCCTGGTGATCGTTGGCGACGATCTCCCCGCGCTGACGGAACCGCTGATGCGCGATATTCTTCGCGCGCTGCGCCTAACGCCGGATCAGGTATTACCGTTGACGCCCGACCGCGTGGTCATGCTGCCGCAGGGGAGCCGCTGCCACTGCTGGCGTCTCGGCAACGATGCGCCCGTCACGCTGGAAGGGGCGGTGATTTCAACGCCTTCATTTAATGAACTACAAACCAGCGCGCCCGCGCGCGCCGCGTTATGGCGACAAATCTGCACACATGAACACGATTTCTTCCCTCAGCCAGCGTGACTTACCCGCGGCGTTTCAGATTGAAAAGCGCGCCCACGCGTTTCCCTGGAGTGAACAGACATTTACCAGTAATCAGGGGGAACGTTATCTCAACTATCAGTTGACGATAGACGGACGCATGGCCGCATTTGCCATCACGCAGGTGGTAGTCGATGAAGCGACGCTGTTCAATATCGCGGTCGATCCCGACTTTCAGCGTCAGGGCGTAGGGAAAGCGCTGCTGGAACACCTCATTGATGAGCTGGAAAAACGCGGCGTCCTGACGCTGTGGCTGGAGGTTCGCGCCTCCAACGTTGCCGCCATCGCACTGTATGAAAGCTTAGGCTTCAACGAGGCAACGATTCGCCGCAACTACTACCCGACCGCCGACGGTCGCGAGGACGCCATCATAATGGCACTGCCAATCAGTATGTAAGAGAAGGTGTAATGATGAAGTGGGACTGGATTTTCTTTGATGCCGACGAAACGCTGTTTACGTTTGACTCGTTTACCGGCTTACAGCGGATGTTTCTCGACTATAGCATCACCTTTACCGCTGAGGATTTTCAGGACTATCAGGCCGTCAATAAACCACTGTGGGTGGATTACCAAAACGGCGCGATCACCTCATTACAGCTTCAGCATGCCCGGTTTCAAAGCTGGGCGGAACGGCTCAACGTGGCGCCGGGGCAGCTTAACGACGCCTTTATAAATGCGATGGCGGAGATCTGCGCGCCGCTGCCAGGCGCTGTATCGCTGCTTAATGCCCTGCGCGGCAATGCCCGGCTTGGCATCATCACCAACGGTTTTACCGCCCTGCAACAGATCCGTTTAGAGCGGACCGGTCTGCGCGATTATTTTGATTTGCTGGTCATCTCAGAAGAAGTTGGCGTGGCGAAGCCGGACCCGAAGATTTTCGATTACGCGCTGGCGCAGGCCGGTAATCCGGACCGTTCCCGGGTACTGATGGTGGGCGATACCCCGGCATCTGATATCCTAGGCGGTATCAATGCCGGGCTGGCGACATGCTGGTTGAATGCGCATCATCGCGAGCAGCCAGAAGGCATACAACCGACCTGGACCGTGACGTCATTAGCCGAACTGGAGCAACTCCTGTGTAAACACTGATTGCCTCCCCCCCGTTGATGGGTAAAATAGCCGCAATTTTTCGTATTCAACATGCGCGGCGCGACGCCGCGCTTACCAAGAAGAATGAATTATGACGTTGTCTCCTTATTTGCAGGAGGTGGCCAAGCGCCGCACTTTTGCCATTATTTCTCACCCGGATGCCGGTAAAACCACCATCACCGAGAAGGTGCTGCTGTTCGGACAGGCTATCCAGACTGCGGGTACCGTTAAAGGCCGTGGTTCCAGCCAGCACGCGAAATCCGACTGGATGGAAATGGAAAAGCAGCGTGGTATCTCTATTACCACCTCAGTAATGCAGTTTCCGTATCACGACTGCCTGGTAAACCTGCTGGACACCCCGGGGCACGAAGACTTCTCGGAAGATACTTACCGCACGCTGACGGCGGTGGACTGCTGTCTGATGGTTATCGACGCCGCGAAAGGCGTCGAGGATCGCACGCGTAAGCTGATGGAGGTCACCCGTCTGCGCGATACACCGATCCTGACCTTTATGAACAAGCTCGACCGCGACATCCGCGACCCGATGGAACTGCTGGACGAAGTTGAGAACGAGCTGAAAATTGGCTGTGCGCCGATCACCTGGCCGATCGGTTGCGGCAAGCTGTTCAAGGGGGTGTATCACCTCTATAAAGACGAAACGTATCTGTACCAGACAGGGAAAGGCCATACCATTCAGGAAGTGCGCATTGTTAAAGGGCTGAACAACCCGGATCTCGACGCCGCCGTGGGGGACGATCTGGCGCAGCAGCTGCGCGATGAACTGGAACTGGTGCAGGGCGCGTCTAACGAATTCGACAAAGAACTGTTCCTCGCCGGGGAAATCACGCCGGTCTTCTTTGGTACCGCGCTGGGTAACTTTGGCGTTGACCACATGCTGGACGGTCTGGTGGAGTGGGCGCCAGCGCCGATGCCGCGTCAAACCGATACCCGCACCGTGGAAGCCAAAGAAGAGAAGTTCACTGGCTTTGTCTTTAAGATTCAGGCCAACATGGATCCGAAACACCGCGACCGCGTGGCGTTTATGCGCGTCGTTTCCGGAAAATATGAAAAAGGCATGAAAATGCGTCAGGTGCGCATCGGTAAAGACGTGGTGATTTCTGATGCGCTGACCTTCATGGCTGGCGATCGTTCACACGTTGAAGAAGCGTATCCGGGGGATATTCTTGGCCTGCATAACCACGGCACCATTCAGATCGGCGACACCTTTACTCAGGGTGAGATGATGAAGTTCACCGGTATCCCGAACTTCGCGCCGGAACTGTTCCGCCGCATCCGCCTCAAAGATCCGCTCAAGCAGAAACAGCTGTTGAAAGGGCTGGTCCAGCTGTCGGAAGAGGGCGCGGTGCAAGTGTTCCGCCCTATCGCCAACAACGATCTGATCGTCGGCGCGGTCGGTGTGCTGCAGTTTGACGTGGTGGTTGCGCGTCTGAAGAGCGAATACAACGTTGAAGCGATTTATGAATCCGTCAACGTGGCGACCGCTCGCTGGGTGGAATGCGCTGACGCGAAGAAGTTCGAAGAGTTTAAACGTAAAAATGAAGTTCAACTGGCGCTGGATGGCGGTGACAACCTCACCTACATTGCGCCAACGATGGTTAACCTCAACCTGACGCAGGAACGTTATCCTGATGTTCAGTTCCGTAAGACTCGCGAGCACTAATCTCCCTCTCAGAGCGCGGCAATGCTGCGCTCTGCCACTTTCCCTGCCTTTTTAGTCCCTTGCGGAATGTTCTTAAATCCCTCTCTTTTGCTTATGTTTGCCGATTTTTTGCGCAATTCCCCGCGCGATTTCAAAATTGTGATCTATATTTAACAAAGTGATGACATAAATATTGGCTTTAAATACCGTTCAATGCGTGAAGTGGAGTGCTTAAAGCTGATGTTGATTGTGGCCACGATATTAATAACTGAAACGGAAGGGCCTTCGACAGCACTGCTTCACACGTTGTGAATGTGACCGCTGCCATTGACTTCTGACTGGGTGATGTTTTGTCACCCCATTCAGCAATGCAACCCCGTGTTGCCGGAGCTCAAATTACGAGCAAACATACAGGAATAGATCGATGACTATGACAAGACTGAAGATTTCTAAAACTCTGCTGGCCGTAATGCTGACGTCTGCTGTGGCGACGGGTTCTGCATATGCAGAAAACGCTACCATGGACAAAGCGCAAGCCGGGGCCGAAAGCGCAGGGCAAAAAGTCGATAGCTCTATGAATAAAGTCGGTAATTTCATGGATGACAGCGCCATTACCGCAAAAGTAAAAGCGGCACTGGTGGATCATGAAAATATTAAGAGCACCGATATTTCTGTCAAAACCGATCAGAAAGTGGTGACCCTGAGCGGCTTCGTCGAAAGTCAGGCACAGGCTGAAGAAGCCGTGAAAGTGGCGAAAGGCGTGGAAGGCGTGACCTCGGTGAGCGACAAACTGCACGTTCGCGACGGTAAAGAGAGTTCAGTGAAAGGCTATGCCGGTGATACGGCAACCACCAGTGAAATCAAAGCCAAACTGCTGGCGGATGACATTGTTCCTTCCCGAAAAGTGAAAGTGGAAACCACCGATGGTGTTGTCCAGCTGTCCGGAACCGTAGAGTCGCAGGCGCAAATCGATCGCGCTGAGAGCATCGCAAAAGCCGTTGATGGCGTGAAAAGCGTCAAGAACGATCTGAAAGCTCAGTAATTCTTCGTATTCGACCTCCTGACATTTGTCGGGAGGCGTAATGTGCACCACACTAAAAATATCGCGAATGAGTAGCCTGAGCGCTCATAACAAGCGGTCGACATTAACTATGGTAAAGGAGAGGCTTATGTTTCGTTGGGGCATTATATTTCTGGTTATCGCGTTAATTGCCGCCGCTCTGGGATTTGGTGGACTGGCAGGTACAGCTGCAGGCGCAGCGAAAATTGTTTTCGTCGTCGGTATCATCCTGTTCCTGGTCAGCCTGTTTATGGGCCGTAAACGACCCTAGTGCGTGAAAGCGTAACGCTAACTTGCAACGAAGCCAGTCCAGTGGACTGGCTTTTTCTGTTTTCGCCGCGGTCAATTTGCGTTACTTTGGCTCCCTTAAGCATAACAATAACAGGAAGGCAGAGGTGGGGCAGCGTATACCCGTCACGCTCGGCAATATTGCGCCGTTGTCATTAAGACCGTTCAAGCCGGGCCGTCTGGCGCTGGTGTGTGAAGGCGGAGGACAGCGCGGCATCTTTACCGCAGGCGTGCTGGATGAATTTATGCGCGCGCAGTTTAATCCGTTCGATCTCTACTACGGCACCTCCGCAGGCGCGCAAAATCTTTCAGCCTACCTCTGTAATCAACCTGGCTATGGGCGCAAAGTCATCATGCGTTACACCACGCGCAAAGAATTTTTTGATCCGTTGCGCTTTGTGCGTGGAGGCAATCTTATCGATCTTGACTGGCTGGTGGAGGCGACCGCCAGCCAGATGCCGCTGCAAATGGATACCGCCGCCCGGCTGTTCGACAGCGGCAAACATTTTTATATGTGCGCCTGCCGTGGCGATGACTATACGCCCGGTTACTTCACGCCGACGAAGCAGAACTGGCTGGATATCATTCGCGCGTCGAGCGCAATCCCCGGTTTTTATCGCACCGGGGTGTCGCTGGAAGGAGTCAGCTACCTGGACGGTGGGATTAGCGATGCGATCCCGGTTCGCGAAGCAGTGAAACAAGGGGCGCAAACGGTGGTGGTGATCCGCACCGTGCCGTCGCAAATGTATTACACGCCGCAATGGTTCAAGCGCATGGAGCGCTGGCTGGGCGAGAGCAGCCTGCAGCCGCTGGTGAATCTGGTGCAGCATCATGAGGCAAGTTACACCGACATCCAGCGTTTCATTGAAAAGCCGCCGGGCAGGATCCGTCTTTTTGAAATTTATCCGCCGAAGCCATTAAAAAGCATGGCGTTGGGCAGCCGCATTCCGGCGTTGCGCGAAGATTATAAAGTCGGGCGGCTATGTGGCCGTTATTTTCTCGCCACGGTCGGTAAAATGCTGGCCGAAGAGCCGCCTTTGCTGCGGCATCTTCCGAAAATTGTCACGCCTGGCCCGGTGGTGGTGCCTCCCGCACCGGTCGCCAACGATACCCATGTGGCGGCGGTGTCCGCAGCGCCGCAGGCCAATGACACACTGTTTACTGATGAGGATCTGGCGTGAGTTTGCGTTTTATCGATACCCATTGTCACTTTGATTTTCCGCCGTTTACCGGCGATGAGCGCGCCAGCCTGCAGCGGGCTTGCGCAGCGGGTATTGAGAAGATTATTGTGCCAGCGACAGAGGCGGCCAATTTTGCCCGCGTACTGGCGCTGGCAGAACGCTTCGTACCGCTATACGCCGCGCTGGGGCTACACCCGATAGTGATCGAACAGCATGCGGATGACGGTCTGGAACGCTTACAGCAGGTTCTGGACGATCGTCCGGCAAAAGTGGTGGCGGTGGGAGAGATCGGCCTGGATCTGTATCGCGACGACCCGCGGTTCGACAGGCAGGAACAGATCCTGGAGGCGCAGCTAAAGCTGGCAAAACGCTACGATCTGCCAGTGATCCTCCATTCCCGTCGCACCCATGACAAGCTGGCGATGCATCTGAAACGTCAGAACCTGCCGCGCACCGGCGTAGTCCATGGCTTTGCCGGCAGTTTTCAGCAAGCCGAGCGTTTTGTGCAACTGGGTTACCGGATTGGCGTCGGCGGCACGATCACCTATCCGCGCGCCAGCAAAACCCGCGACGTGATAGCGCAACTGCCGCTGACGGCGCTACTGCTGGAAACCGATGCCCCGGACATGCCGCTTAATGGTTTTCAGGGCCAGCCAAACCGCCCGGAACAGGCGGTTAAGGTGTTTGATGCGCTTTGCGAACTGCGCCCGGAACCTGCGGACGTGATCGCTGACGCGCTGTACCGCAATACCACGGCGTTGTTTGATGTGTAATATCGTTGTCGCTGCTCAGTGTTCAAATGTGCTGAAGAGGTAGAGAAGCACTTCCCGTAGGGTGAACGCAACCTGTTGCTGATGTGACAACGTTGAGAATATCCTGGGGTCAGATGCCGCACGCTATATTCTCTATGCGCCCCCGGCATATTCACAGATATAACGCAGGAAAGCGCAATTTTTCTACGCCGCGCTCGCGCAGGGCATCGGCCAGTTGCTCTACGTCCTCTGGCGTTGCGCTTGCCCATGTCCTGGCTTCGCCATGCGTCCCGTGCGCGTGAAAGGCGTTTAGCCTCACCGGCACATCGCCAAGCTGTCGGATGAACGCGGCGAGCGCATCGACATGCTGCATATAATCCACCCGTCCCGGAATCACCAGCAGCCGCAGTTCCGCCAGCTTTCCACGCTCTGCCAGCCACACGATACTATGCTTAATCTGCGCGTTATCGCGACCGGTAAGCCGCCTGTGGCATTCGCTGCTCCAGGCTTTAAGGTCGAGCATCACGCCTTCACACACGGGCAGCAGTTTCAGCCAGCCGGTTTCGCTGAGTTGCCCGTTGCTGTCCACCAGGCAACTCAGCGATGCCAGTTGCGGATCGCCTTTCATCGCGGTGAACAGTTCAAGGATAAACGGCAGCTGGGTCGTGGCTTCGCCGCCGCTAACGGTAATGCCTTCAATAAACGGCGCGGCCTTGCGGATGTGGGTCAGCATCTGGTCAACGCTCATGCTCTGCGCCATCGGCGTCGCCTGTTGTGGACACATCTTCAGACAGGTGTCGCACTGCTGGCAATGTTCGGCGTGCCAGATGACTTTTCCATCGCTGACGCTCAGCGCCTGATGTGGACACTGCGCCACGCACTCGCCGCAGTGGTGACAGCGTCCCATCGTCCATGGATTGTGGCAGTTTTTACAGCGCAGATTACAGCCCTGTAAAAACAGGGCCAGACGACTTCCGGGCCCGTCAACGCAGGAGAAGGGGATCAGCTTACTGACTGAAGCGCATCTGCTGTTCATGACCGATCACCCGGGGTTGTCGTTCCAGAATACGCGTATTGCGCGCGGCCTCTTCACCCAGCCAGGTGGTATTGGTACGGGAACCTTCAGCGCGATACTTTTTCAGATCCGACAGGCGCACCATGTAGCCAGTCACCCGGACCAGATCGTTGCCGCTGACGTTAGCGGTAAATTCGCGCATCCCGGCCTTAAACGCGCCGAGGCACAACTGCACCAGCGCCTGTGGATTGCGTTTGATGGTTTCGTCCAGGGTCAGTATGTCGCTGATCCCGGAATGATAATGGACGTGATGCGGCGCGACGGCTTGCAGATGGCTGATCGGGTCTGGCTCGTCGCCATAGGGCAGACGCGCGCCCGGCGTGGTGCCAACGTCAGAGCTAATCCCTGACTGTGCATGCAGCATTGCGCGCTGCTTCCAGCCATATTTTACCGGCGTATTCTCGACAAATTCCGCCAGTTGAGCGCTGATGCGATAGCCCAGTTCGTTAGCCGCTTCCGCTTTTCCGTAGCGCGCACGCATGCCCGCTTTTTCGCACAGCAGGTTTACCGCTTCCGCCAGACCGTACATACCGAACATGGGTACAAAACGTTGTGGATCGATCAGTCCTTCCTGCACGAGGAAGCTATTCTCAAAGAAATGTGATTTTTCATAGAGGAATTCACATCGGGCATCAATGATGGCGATTTGCTGGCGGCAATAGTAAGGAAGCGCATTTGTGAAGAAGTCATCAACAGAGCTGCTGCGCTCCGCCACGGCCTTCAGGTTAAGACGCACCAGCGTGCTACCGCCGCCTCCAAGCGGCAGCGAGTTGTAACAGCTCACCACGCCGTACTGCCCTTTTGTGAAAATTTTATCATTCACCGGGCCATTGGAAATATGCGGCTTACTGCATTCACAAATGTTTTCTGCTACCGCCAACAGCAGATTGTCCGGAGTGACGTCTGGATCGTAGATAAAGGTCAGATTTGGCGCAACCTGCTTTAGCTCTGCGTCAGCACGTAAAATCGCCCGGGTAATGGGAGTATCGGCAGGACCGATATTGGCATGCATAAACGCGTCTGGCAGGGTTCTGTCGAGATAGCGCCAGAAACGTTTTATTCGAATATCGATCGCGTCTTGTGTTAGAATTTTAACATAGGGTTGCAACAGCGCATCAAGCTGACCGAGGTAAACCGGCATGGAGGTTACCGACGGCACATGATGATAAAGGATGGTCAGTAACGACAGCGCATCGTCCAGATCCTGCGCGCCTTCCAGTTCCAGCCAGGCGGAGCCATTGCGCAGAAAACGGGCGTAATCGGGGAGCACATAGCGGGGCTTGAACGGCGCGTGGCCTTCAAACATATCGCAAATGACCCCGTCGTCCAGCGCCTGGCGCGCCCCGGCGGGCAGCGCGGGATAAGGCAAATTGTTTTCGGCCTCCAGCGCCAGAAAGTGCCGTTTTTGCTCCGGGCTCAGCACCGGGCTGGTGACGATTTGCTGGCAGCGCTGTTGCAGCGCGGTTTCGTTGCTCGTGGTCATCGTGATTCCTTTTTATGCCGAAGGGCGTGCGGGCATTGTAGAAAGAAGCGCTGACGCGGCTTTTGATCCTGATGCGCCTGTGCGAAGAAGATCGCGGCAGAAGAGGTCATTTATTTGAATTTGATCTCATTACAGTAATGCAAATTTGTACGTAGTTTTCATTAACTGTGATGTATATCGAAGTGTAATCGCGGGTGGATGTTAGAATACTAACAAACCCGCAAGGTGAGAATTGATACGGCGATGCCGTTGGAGAATGTTATGAGCGATTTAACTGCAAGCAGCCTGCGTGCCCTGAAACTGATGGATCTGACTACCCTGAATGATGACGACACCAATGAAAAAGTGATCGCGTTGTGTCATCAGGCGAAAACCCCGGTCGGCAACACCGCCGCCATCTGCATCTACCCGCGTTTCATTCCCATTGCGCGTAAAACCCTGAAAGAGCAGGGCACCCCGGAGATCCGCATCGCGACCGTCACCAACTTCCCGCACGGCAACGACGACATTGAGATCGCCGTGGCGGAAACCCGCGCCGCGATCGCGTATGGCGCAGACGAAGTTGACGTGGTGTTCCCGTACCGCGCGCTGATCGCCGGTAATGAGCAGGTCGGCTTTGATCTGGTGAAAGCCTGTAAAGACGCGTGCGCGGCGGCAAACGTGCTGCTGAAAGTGATCATCGAAACTGGCGAACTGAAAGAAGAGGCGCTGATCCGTAAAGCGTCTGAAATCGCTATCAAAGCCGGGGCTGATTTCATTAAAACCTCTACCGGTAAAGTGCCGGTCAACGCAACCCCGGAAAGCGCGCGCATCATGATGGAAGTGATCCGTGATATGGGCGTCGAAAAAACCGTGGGCTTTAAACCTGCGGGCGGCGTACGTACGGCGGAAGACGCGCAGAAATTTCTGGCGATTGCCGACGAGCTGTTTGGCGCTGAGTGGGCGGATTCCCGTCACTACCGCTTCGGCGCGTCGAGCCTGCTGGCCAGCCTGCTGAAAGCGCTGGGTCACGGCGACGGTAAGAGCGCAAGCAGCTACTAAGATTTGAATTGCCGGGCGACGCGTAGCGAGCCCGGCCTGGTTTGAGGAGGTTACCGTGTTTCTCGCACAAGAAATTATTCGTAAAAAACGTGATGGTCTTGCCCTGAGCGACGAAGAGATCCGCTTCTTTATCAACGGCATTCGTGACAACACCGTCTCTGAAGGACAGATTGCTGCCCTGGCGATGACCATTTTCTTCCACGATATGTCGATGCCTGAGCGCGTGTCGCTGACCATGGCGATGCGAGATTCAGGAACCGTTCTGGACTGGAAAAGCCTCAACCTTAACGGCCCGATTGTGGACAAACACTCCACCGGCGGCGTGGGTGACGTGACGTCGCTGATGCTTGGTCCTATGGTGGCAGCCTGCGGCGGCTACATTCCGATGATCTCCGGGCGCGGCCTGGGCCATACCGGCGGTACGCTCGACAAGCTGGAAGCCATTCCGGGCTTCGATATCTTCCCGGATGACAACCGCTTCCGCAAAATTATTAAAGACGTTGGCGTGGCGATTATCGGCCAGACCAGCTCTCTGGCGCCGGCAGACAAGCGTTTCTACGCGACCCGCGATATCACTGCAACCGTAGATTCGATCCCGCTGATTACCGCCTCGATTCTTGCCAAAAAACTGGCGGAAGGTCTGGACGCGCTGGTGATGGATGTGAAGGTGGGCAGCGGCGCGTTTATGCCAACCTATGAACTCTCTGAGGCGCTGGCCGAAGCGATCGTTGGCGTCTCCAACGGCGCGGGCGTGCGCACCACCGCACTGCTGACGGACATGAACCAGGTGCTGGCTTCCAGCGCCGGTAACGCTGTCGAAGTGCGTGAAGCCGTGCAGTTCCTGACGGGCGAGTATCGCAACCCACGCCTGTTCGACGTGACTATGGCGCTGTGCGTGGAGATGCTGATCTCCGGCAAGCTTGCCAAAGATGATACGGAAGCCCGCGCGAAGCTTCAGGCGGTGCTGGACAACGGCAAAGCGGCGGAAATTTTTGGCCGCATGGTGGCGGCGCAGAAAGGCCCGACCGACTTCGTGGAAAACTACGCGAAATACCTGCCAACCGCGATGCTCAGCAAAGCGGTGTATGCCGATACCGAAGGCTTCGTCAGCGCGATGGATACCCGCGCGCTCGGCATGGCGGTGGTCTCGATGGGCGGCGGTCGTCGTCAGGCATCCGACACCATTGATTACAGCGTCGGCTTCACCGATATGGTCCGTCTGGGCGACAGCGTTGATGGCCAACGTCCGCTGGCGGTGATTCATGCCAAAGATGAAACCAGCTGGCAGGATGCGGCGAAAGCGGTCAAAGCGGCAATTATCCTTGACGACAACGCGCCTGAAATTACACCAACGGTCTATCGTCGTATTACCGAATAGCGGTATACTGATCTGATCGCTTTTTTACAGCGCAGATGTATGGAGAACAATATGAAACGTGCATTTATTATGGTGCTGGACTCCTTTGGTATTGGTGCAACGGAAGATGCCGATCGCTTTGGCGATGTAGGCGCCGATACTCTGGGACACATCGCAGAAGCCTGTGCTAAAGGCGAAGCGGATAACGGTCGCAAAGGCCCGCTGAATTTACCGAACCTGACCCGCCTGGGTCTGGTGAAAGCCCATGAAGGCTCAACCGGAAAAATCGCGGCCGGAATGGACGCGAATGCGGAAGTCATTGGCGCTTACGCCTGGGCGCACGAACTTTCTTCCGGTAAAGATACGCCGTCTGGTCACTGGGAAATCGCCGGGGTACCGGTGCTGTTCGACTGGGGCTACTTCTCGGATCACGAGAACAGCTTCCCGCAGGAACTGCTTGATAAGCTGGTGAAGCGCGCCAATCTGCCGGGCTACCTCGGTAACTGCCACTCTTCCGGTACTGTGATCCTGGACCAGCTTGGGGAAGAGCACATGAAAACCGGCAAGCCGATTTTCTACACCTCTGCTGACTCCGTGTTCCAGATCGCCTGCCACGAAGAGACGTTTGGTCTGGATAAACTCTACGAGCTGTGCGAAATCGCCCGTGAAGAGCTGACCGAAGGCGGCTACAACATTGGCCGCGTGATCGCGCGTCCGTTTATCGGCGACAAAGCGGGTAATTTCCAGCGTACCGGTAACCGTCACGACCTGGCCGTTGAGCCTCCTGCCCCCACCGTGCTGCAAAAGCTGGTCGACGAGAAAGGCGGTCAGGTAGTATCTGTGGGTAAAATCGCGGATATCTACGCTAACTGCGGCATCACCAAAAAAGTGAAAGCGACCGGTCTGGACGCGCTGTTCGACGCGACCGTCAAAGAGATGAAAGACGCGGGTGACAACACGATTGTCTTCACCAACTTTGTGGACTTCGACTCCTCCTGGGGCCACCGTCGCGACGTCGCAGGCTACGCTGCGGGTCTGGAACTGTTTGACCGCCGCCTGCCGGAGCTGATGGAACTGGTAGGGGAAGATGACATTCTGATCCTGACCGCGGATCATGGCTGTGACCCAACCTGGACCGGTACTGACCACACCCGTGAGCACATCCCGGTGCTGGTGTACGGCCCGAAAGTGAAACCCGGTTCACTGGGACACCGTGAAACTTTTGCGGATATCGGCCAGACCATTGCGAAATATTTTGGCACGTCTGACATGGAATATGGCAAGGCGATGTTCTGAGGTCATTGCCGGGCGGCGACTGCGCCTTACCCGGCCTACAACACCGTAGGCCCGGATCGCGCCGCGTCACCGGGCAAAAAATCAAATTAAAAGGAACTGAAAGATGGCAACTCCTCACATTAATGCAGAAATGGGTGATTTCGCTGACGTCGTATTGATGCCTGGCGACCCGCTGCGCGCGAAGCACATTGCAGAAACTTTCCTCGAGGACGTGCGTGAAGTGAACAACGTTCGCGGCATGCTGGGCTTCACCGGGACCTATAAGGGCCGCAAAATCTCCGTGATGGGCCACGGTATGGGGATCCCGTCCTGCTCCATCTACACCAAAGAGCTGATCACCGATTTCGGCGTGAAGAAAATCATCCGCGTCGGTTCCTGTGGCGCCGTGCGTCACGATGTCAAACTGCGTGATGTGGTCATCGGTATGGGGGCTTGCACCGATTCCAAAGTGAACCGTATCCGTTTCAAAGATCATGACTTCGCGGCGATTGCCGACTTTGATATGGTGCGTAACGCGGTTGATGCGGCAAAAGCGCTGGGCGTTGACGCGCGCGTAGGCAACCTGTTCTCTGCGGATCTGTTCTACTCCCCGGACGGCGAAATGTTCGACGTGATGGAAAAATACGGCATCCTGGGCGTGGAAATGGAAGCGGCGGGCATTTACGGCGTCGCGGCGGAATTTGGCGCGAAAGCGCTGACCATCTGCACCGTGTCTGACCATATCCGTACTCACGAGCAGACCACCGCCGCTGAGCGTCAGACCACCTTCAACGATATGATTAAAATCGCGCTGGAATCTGTTCTGCTGGGCGATAAAGCGTAATGCTCTTTCCTGCCCTTCTCCTGTAAGGGAGAGGGGCAGGGTGAGGCATCAGAACGCGCTTAACGCACTGCCTGCGCTATCCATGCCGACACGTCCCGTAATTCCTTTTCCTGCTCCGGGAAGTCTCCCCTCAACGCATCGCACTCCTGCTGCAATGTATCCGCCCGATACAAACACCCCTGCAAACGTGCTGCCAGCGCCTCTAATGGCGCGGGATTAAGACTGTCCGTGAACACCTGTGTGCGGGTGATATGACCTTTCTCTACGTCAAAATGCAGTTCCACGCCACCCCAGGTAAAGCGCTCATCCAGCAGATGAGAGAACGCTGGCGCCTGGCCGAAGTTCCACTCCCAACTGCTCTGGCGGGCAAAGGTTTCAGCAAAGTTGGGCAGATCCGGGGTTTTATCCGGCGAGATCACTTCCGCGTCAACGCGTTCGTTATAGTAAGTGAAGAAGGCTTCGCTGACTGCATGACAGACATGCTCATGCGTGATCCCAGGCAGTAGTTCGGTGAGGTTCGCCACGCGGGAGCGAACCGAGGTAATCCCTTTAGCCGCCAGCTTCTTTTTGTCCGGGTTCAGATAATTTGCCAGACGGCTGAGGTCGGCGTTCAGCAGTAGCGTGCCGTGGTGAAAGCCGCGATCTTTGGTTTCGCGATAGGCTGAACCTGAGACTTTACGATCGCCGTCCGGCGTTTTGACCACCAGATCGTTACGCCCGGAGGCCTCCGCCGTCACGCCGAGCGCATGGAGGGCGTTAAGAACAATTGAAGTCGAAATCGTTTTATCGTATTCCGGCTTGCCCGCCATAAAGGTAAAACAGGTATTGCCGAGGTCGTGGAACACCGCGCCGCCGCCGCTACTGCGACGCGCCAGGCGCACGTTGTCCTCTTCCATCCGTCGTGTGTTGCACTCTTTCCACGGATTTTGCGCACGGCCAATCACCACCGTATCCGCGTTGCGCCACAGGAAAAGCACGCGTTGGGTGGCGGGCATCTGGCGGAAAATGCACTCTTCTACCGCCAGGTTAAACCACGGATCATAAGAGTCAGAAATAAGCAGGCGAAGTGTAGACATAGCGTTTTCCTTTACAGAATTTATTCTTTTTTCTCGCTCTCTTCCTCTTCCGGTACCGACTTACTGGCGGTGAGCAAGAAAGGGGATTGCTGCCAGCGCGTTCGTTTACCCTGCAGCAATGTTCGGGTCAGCACCACGCCAATCGCCAGCGAGAGCAGCAGCATCAGGCGTAAAATATTGGTGGTGTTATCCACCTGTTTCGCTTCGGTCGCCAGGGTGTGGGTATCCAGCGTCAGGCGCAGATAGCCCAGCGGACCATTTTTTCCCTGAATGGGTTCGACGATTTGCTGGTTAAAATAGCCCCCGGCTTTTTTGCCGTCCAGCGCCAGGCGGTCGCGCACGTTTACGCTTTCACCCGCGCGGGCAATCATGTCGCCCTGTTCATCATAAACCCCGGCGTCAAGGATGCGGCTTTCATGGGTCAATTGCTGCAATATGCTTTTGATACGCTTTTCGTCAGGCGTTTCGGTACGCATAGAAGGCGCGATGTTCAGCGTGACCTGATGCGCCAGCGTGCGGGCCAGTTCTTCAAGCTGCGGATTGCGTTGCTTCTGGTGGTTTTGACTAAACCAGGACGCCCCCTGCATGAGCGCGACAAGCAGTGCGAGACAGAACAATACAATCACTGCACGATGAAGCCGAAATTTCAGTTTTGCGCGAGCCATATTCCACCTGCTGAAAATTTGAGGCTTAATGTTGCCAGAAGCGATGGATACAAGGTAGCCTCATGCGTTATTTTCCCCAGGAACCTTCCCGGCCCGAACGATTTTACAGGAGCTTTAATGCCTAACATTACCTGGTGCGATTTGCCTGAAGATGTCTCTTTATGGCCAGGTTTGCCCCTTTCTTTAAGTGGTGACGAGGTGATGCCACTGGATTACCACGCAGGACGTAGCGGCTGGCTGCTGTATGGTCGCGGGCTGGATAAACAACGACTGACCCAGTACCAGAGCAAGCTGGGCGCGGCAATGGTGATCGTCGCAGCCTGGTGCGTGGAAGACTACCAGGTGATCCGCCTGGCGGGGTCGCTGACACCGCGCGCCACGAAGCTGGCGCATGATGCGCAACTGGACGTCGCGCCACTGGGTAAAATACCGCATCTGCGGACGCCAGGTTTGCTGGTGATGGACATGGACTCCACCGCGATCCAGATCGAGTGCATTGATGAGATCGCAAAACTGGCCGGTACCGGCGAACAGGTCGCGGAAGTGACCGAGCGCGCGATGCGCGGCGAACTGGACTTTACCGCCAGCCTGCGCAGTCGCGTGGCGACGCTGAAAGGCGCTGATGCTAACATCCTGCATCAGGTGCGCGACACGCTGCCGCTCATGCCCGGCCTGACGCAACTGGTGCTGAAGCTGGAAACGCTGGGCTGGAAGGTGGCGATCGCCTCCGGCGGCTTCACCTTTTTTGCCGAGTATCTGCGTGAAAAGCTGCGCTTAACCGCCGTGGTGGCGAACGAACTGGAGATCGTAGACGGCAAATTCACCGGACACGTGACGGGGGATATCGTTGACGCGCAATATAAGGCCAATACCCTGACCCGGTTGGCGCAGGAGTATGAGATCCCCATGGCGCAAACGGTGGCGATTGGCGACGGCGCGAACGATCTGCCGATGATCAAAACGGCGGGGCTGGGCATAGCCTACCACGCCAAGCCGAAAGTGAATGAGAAAACGGAAATCACCATCCGTCACGCCGATCTGATGGGCGTGTTTTGCATTCTTTCTGGCAGCATGAATCAGAAATAACGAGGTAACCCGTGGCAAAAGCTCCAAAACGCGCCTTTGTATGTAATGAATGCGGGGCGGATTATCCACGCTGGCAGGGGCAATGCAGCGCCTGCCACGCCTGGAACACCATCACTGAGGTGCGTCTCGCCGCATCGCCAACGGTGGCGCGTAACGAGCGGCTCAGCGGTTACGCCGGCAGCGCGGGCGTGGCGAAAGTTCAAAAACTTTCCGATATCAGCCTGGAAGCGCTACCGCGTTTTTCGACCGGCTTTAAAGAGTTCGATCGCGTACTGGGCGGCGGCGTCGTTCCCGGTAGCGCCATCCTCATTGGCGGTAATCCCGGCGCGGGGAAATCAACGCTGCTGCTGCAAACGCTGTGTAAACTCGCCGAGCAGATGAAAACCCTGTACGTCACGGGTGAAGAGTCGTTACAGCAAGTGGCGATGCGCGCGCACCGTCTCGGCCTGCCGACCAACAATCTCAACATGCTGTCGGAAACCAGCATTGAGCAGATATGCCTGATTGCGGAAGAAGAACAGCCGAAGCTGATGGTGATCGACTCCATTCAGGTGATGCACATGGCGGACATTCAGTCCTCGCCCGGCAGCGTGGCGCAGGTGCGTGAAACCGCCGCCTACCTGACGCGCTTTGCCAAAACGCGCGGGGTGGCGATTGTGATGGTCGGGCATGTCACCAAAGACGGTTCGCTGGCGGGGCCGAAAGTGCTGGAGCATTGCATCGACTGTTCAGTACTGCTCGACGGCGACGCGGACTCCCGCTTCCGTACCCTGCGCAGCCATAAAAACCGTTTTGGCGCGGTCAATGAACTTGGCGTTTTCGCGATGACTGAACAGGGGCTCCGGGAAGTCAGCAACCCATCCGCCATCTTTTTAAGCCGCGGCGACGAAATTACCTCCGGCAGTTCGGTGATGGTGGTCTGGGAAGGTACGCGCCCGCTGCTGGTAGAGATTCAGGCGCTGGTGGATCACTCGATGATGGCGAACCCTCGCCGCGTGGCGGTTGGTCTGGAACAAAACCGGCTGGCGATTTTGCTGGCGGTACTGCATCGCCACGGTGGTTTGCAAATGGCGGATCAGGACGTGTTTGTTAACGTAGTGGGCGGGGTGAAAGTCACCGAAACCAGCGCCGACCTCGCGCTGCTGCTGGCGATGGTCTCCAGTCTGCGTGACAGACCGCTGCCACAGGACCTGGTGGTCTTCGGCGAAGTGGGGCTGGCGGGCGAGATCCGCCCGGTCCCGAGCGGACAGGAACGTATTTCCGAGGCCGCAAAGCACGGTTTCCGTCGGGCGATTGTGCCTGCGGCGAATGTGCCGAAAAAACCGCCGGAAGGGATGCAGGTGTTCGGCGTTAAAAAACTTTCTGACGCGCTAAGCGTGTTTGACGATTTATAATTAAGACCCGTCGTTTTTCCAGCAGGAGGCTCTTGTGTCATCGTTCGACTATCTCAAAACCGCCATCAAGCAGAAGGGCTGTACCCTGCAACAAGTGGCGGATGCCAGCGGCATGACCAAGGGGTATCTCAGCCAGCTTCTTAACGCAAAAATCAAAAGCCCCAGCGCGCAGAAGCTGGAGGCGCTGCACCGCTTTCTCGGTCTGGAATTTCCGCGCCAGCAGAAAAACATCGGCGTGGTGTTTGGCAAGTTCTACCCGCTGCATACCGGGCACATTTATCTGATTCAGCGTGCCTGTAGCCAGGTGGACGAGCTGCATATCATCATGGGTTACGACGATACCCGCGACCGCGAACTGTTTGAAGACAGCGCCATGTCCCAGCAGCCAACGGTGCCGGATCGGCTGCGCTGGCTACTCCAGACCTTTAAATATCAGAAGAACATTCGTATTCATGCGTTCAACGAAGAGGGCATGGAGCCGTATCCCCACGGCTGGGATGTGTGGAGTCGCGGCATCAAAACGTTTATGGCTGATAAGGGCATTCAGCCCAACTGGATCTATACCTCTGAAGAAGCCGACGCGCCGCAGTATCTGGAACATTTGGGCATCGAAACGGTGCTTATCGATCCGAAACGCACTTTTATGAGCATTAGCGGCGCGCAAATCCGTGAAAACCCGTTCCGCTACTGGGAATACATCCCGACGGAAGTAAAGCCGTTTTTCGTGCGCACCGTGGCGGTACTGGGCGGCGAGTCGAGCGGCAAATCGACGCTGGTCAACAAGCTGGCGAATATCTTCAACACCACCAGCGCGTGGGAATACGGGCGTGACTACGTCTTTTCCCATCTTGGCGGCGACGAAATGGCGCTTCAGTATTCCGACTACGACAAGATTGCGCTCGGACATGCGCAATACATTGATTTTGCGGTCAAATACGCAAACAAAGTGGCGTTTATCGACACCGATTTCGTCACGACCCAGGCGTTCTGCAAAAAGTACGAAGGGCGGGAGCATCCGTTTGTGCAGGCGCTGATAGACGAGTATCGCTTTGACCTTGTGATCCTGCTGGAAAATAACACGCCGTGGGTGGCCGATGGCCTGCGTAGCCTCGGCAGTTCTGTGGATCGTAAAGAGTTCCAGACCCTGCTGGTGGAGATGTTGCGCGAAAACAACATCGACTTTGTCCACGTTGAGGAGGCCGATTACGACGGACGCTTCCTGCGCTGCGTCGAGCTGGTCAAAGAGATGATGGGCGAGCAGGGATAATGTTCGCGGCGGGGTGAACACGATGTTTAAGCATTTGCAGGATATGGCGCTGTTCGCCCTGGTCGCTGAAAACGGCAGCTTTACCGCGGCGGCGCAGAAGGCGGGGCTACCGAAGTCCAGTGTCAGCCAGCGCATCAGCCAGCTTGAACAGCAGGTCGGCATCCGTTTGCTCAACCGCACCACCCGTAAGCTGAACCTGACTTATGCTGGCGAACACTATCTTGTGCACTGCCGGGAGATCCTCGCTGCCAGCGAACGCGCGGAGTACGCGGTGCAACGTCTGCGCGACAACCCCAGCGGGCGGTTGCGCATCACCTCGCCGGCGGGCATCGGCGCGACGCTGCTGGCGCGTCTGAACGCCCGCTTTCAACAGCATTATCCCGACGTGAACCTTGAAGTCTCGATTTCTGACGAAATGCTGGATCTGGTCGACAGCGGGTTCGATGTCGCGTTGCGCACCGGCAGGCCGCAGGATTCGACGCTGATTGGCCGGATGATAGGCCATTGCCCGCGTTACCTGCTGGCGTCGGCGGACTACCTTTCGCGGTTTGCGCAACTGACTCATCCGCGGCAACTGCCGGAACATCAGTGCATTACCCACAAGGCGTGGACGGAGTGGGTATTCCATCGCGGGGACGAAGATTATCAACACGTACCCGATCGCCTGCATCTGACGGATAACCTGGTCTATGCGCGTGAAAGCGCGATTGCCGGGGCGGGGATCACTTTGCTACCGGCATTTATGCTGGAAGATCGCGTCGAAAAAGGCGAGCTAATTCAGGTGCTGCCGGAATGGACGGTGGCGGGAAACGATCTCTGGCTGGTTTACCCCAGCCGTAAGCTGAATTCCCCCGCGCTGATGAGCTATATTGAGTTTGCCATGCAATTTGACGAACTCAGGCATTTTTACACGGGGTCTTAAAGTGCGTCAGTCCTGGCGCAGCACCTTGTGACCGTAGGCCAGCAGGGCGTCGGTTACGTTGCGCATCATCCGGCTTTCCGGCGCAAAGCGGTGCCAGTAAAGCATCCGACGCTGGAACAGTCCCGGCGTGAGGTCGATCAGTTCGCCGCTTTCCAGCTCTTTCTCGATCTGCAAATGCGGGATCATACAGCAGGTGGTGCCTTGACGCGCCAACTGGACGAAGGCTTCCGAGGAGTTAACGATATGGCACGGCACACTGCCAGGCGGTAAGTCGAAGTTCTGCTGCAGGAAGGCTTGATGCATATCGTCGAGATGGTCAAACGCCACCGCAGGCGCTTTCAGCAGCGCTGAACGGGTAACGCCGTTTGGGAAATAGCGCTCGGCAAAGGGTTTCGAGCCGACAAACAGATAGTCCAGCGCCCCGAGCTTATCGACCAGACAGCTTGGTAGCGCCTGATGCTGAATACTCACCGCGCCCACCACTTCACCGCGACGCAAACGCTCCTGGGTTCGGGTTTCATCTTCCACCTGCAAATTGAGGCGGATAGGGGAGTCGGCCAGCACAGGCGCCAGCGCAGGCAGCAGCCAGGTCGCCAGACTGTCGGCGTTAACCGCCAGCGACAGCAGCAGCGGCGTAGAGCCGATCTGCTCATCGCCGAGCCACTCCTCTTCCAGCAGTTCTACCTGACGCAGCAGCGCCAGCAGTTTCTGCCCCTGCTCGGTCGGACGCGGCGGAACGGTGCGCACCAGTAGCGGCTGTCCGAACATATTTTCAAGCTGCTTAATGCGTTGTGATACCGCAGATTGGGTGATGCACAGCTTCTGCGCCGCGCGTTCAAACCCGCGTTCACGTATCACCGCATCCAGTGCCTGTAATGTTCTGTAGTCCGGACGTTTCATTGCTCTGACCCACTCCTGAAAATTATTGCTTGTTCTGCACTATGACATAATTTCGCCCCCGGTAAAGACGAAATCCGCAGCGTGAGAGCGGGGCGGGAAGATTTTTCCGCGCAATCGTCTATAATGCGCGTGAATTTTTCCATATCACAGGCGATACGATCATGACGCAGGATGAACTGAAAAAAGCGGTAGGATGGGCGGCACTTCAGTATGTACAGCCAGGTACCATTGTGGGGGTGGGAACCGGTTCAACCGCCGCACACTTTATTGATGCGCTGGGCACCATGAAAGGACAAATTGAAGGCGCGGTTTCCAGCTCGGACGCCTCCACCGAAAAACTCAAAAGCCTCGGCATTCCTGTGTTCGATCTCAACGAAGTGGACAGCCTCGGCGTTTACGTCGACGGTGCGGATGAAATTAACCCGCATATGCAGATGATTAAAGGCGGCGGCGCGGCGCTGACCCGTGAAAAAATCATCGCTTCGGTGGCGAAGACGTTCGTTTGCATCGCCGACGCCTCGAAAGAAGTGGATATTCTTGGCAACTTCCCGCTGCCGGTCGAAGTGATCCCGATGGCGCGCAGCGCGGTCGCGCGTCAACTGGTAAAACTGGGCGGCCGTCCTGAATACCGTCAGGGCGTGGTGACCGACAACGGTAACGTGATCCTTGATGTCCACGGCATGGAGATCCTCGACCCTGTGGCGATGGAAAACGCGATCAACGCTATTCCAGGCGTGGTGACCGTCGGTCTGTTCGCCAATCGTGGCGCGGATGTGGCGTTGATCGGTACTGCCGACGGCGTAAAAACCATTACCAAATGATCTGACAGGGGGCGTCCGTCTCCTGTTAAAAAATTTCCGCAGGGCAAATTTGGTGACTTCTGTCACGTTTTATCGTTTGCCCTGCTGAACTCACCAAAGAAAAAGTTATCTCCAGCATTTTCCTCTGGTATTTCCCGCTGCATGATATTTCTTCAGCAAGTCGACGCAAACGTTCATATTGCCGCAATAATTTTTTTTGATATGTTGAAAGGCGGATGGAAATCCGCACACACAACATCAGATAAAACACAGGGTCGGGGAAATGGCAAAGGTATCGCTGGAGAAAGACAAGATTAAGTTTCTGCTGGTTGAAGGCGTGCACCAGAAGGCGCTGGATAGCCTTCGTGCGGCAGGGTATACCAACATCGAATTTCACAAAGGGGCGCTGGATGCTGAACAGCTGAAAGAGTCCATCCGTGATGCCCACTTCATTGGCCTGCGATCCCGTACCCATCTGACTGAAGACGTGATCAACGCAGCGGAAAAACTGGTCGCCATCGGCTGTTTCTGCATCGGCACCAATCAGGTTGACCTGTCCGCGGCGGCGAAGCGCGGTATTCCGGTGTTCAACGCACCGTTCTCAAATACCCGTTCGGTTGCGGAACTGGTGATTGGTGAACTCTTGCTGCTTCTGCGCGGCGTGCCGGAAGCCAACGCCAAAGCGCACCGCGGCGTGTGGAACAAACTGGCGGCCGGTTCGTTCGAAGCGCGTGGCAAAAAGCTGGGGATCATTGGTTACGGCCATATCGGTACGCAACTGGGGATCCTGGCGGAATCGCTGGGTATGCATGTCTTCTTTTATGATATTGAAAACAAACTGCCGTTGGGTAATGCGACCCAGGTGCAGCATCTTTCTGACCTGCTGAATATGAGCGACGTGGTCAGCCTGCACGTACCAGAAAACGCCTCCACGAAAAATATGATGGGCGCGAAAGAGATCGCCCTGATGAAACCCGGATCGCTGCTGATCAACGCCGCGCGCGGTACGGTCGTCGACATTCCGGCGCTGTGCGATGCGCTGGCAACCAAACATCTGGCCGGGGCGGCAATCGATGTCTTCCCGACCGAGCCTGCGACCAACAGCGATCCGTTTACCTCGCCGCTGTGTGAATTCGATAACGTGATCCTGACGCCGCACATCGGCGGTTCCACGCAGGAAGCGCAGGAAAATATCGGTCTTGAAGTGGCGGGTAAGCTGGTGAAATACTCCGATAACGGCTCCACGCTTTCTGCGGTGAACTTCCCGGAAGTCTCGCTGCCGCTGCACGGTGGGCGTCGCCTGATGCATATCCACGAAAACCGTCCGGGCGTACTGACTGCGCTTAACCAGATCTTTGCTGAGCAGGGCGTGAACATCGCTGCGCAGTATCTGCAAACCTCAGCGCAAATGGGCTATGTGGTGATTGATATTGAAGCGGATGAAGACGTGGCGGAAAAAGCGTTGCAGGCGATGAAAGCCATTCCAGGCACCATTCGCGCACGTCTGCTGTACTGATTATCCAGAATGCCCGGTGGCGTTAACGCTGACCGGGCCTGATACAGAGTCAAGCTCCAGTCCGGGTAAGGCGTCGCCGCCACCCGGTTTTTTTTTACAGGTCCACCAACCCTTCTTCGGTTTTCAGCCAGCGTGGCGCTTTTAGCGTATCGGCAAAAAAGATGACCAGATCCTGCAATAAATCACCGGCTACCCGCTCCATCTCCGCGGAAAGCGTTTTGCTCATCAACAACTGCGTTAACAGCTGGCAGTAGCGTCCGGTCTGATCCGCTTCCGGCGCGAAAAGAGGAAAACGCGTCGGCAAGGTGTCAACCGTCAGGCTGTCTTTCAAATGCGCGGGCACAGGCTCGGTTAGCGTGGGCTGTAACAACGCGAGACAGGCGGACAGACGTGCGCAGATAGCCAGTTTCTCCACCGGGTTATGGCATTCGACCAACGCTTCTGTAAAGCGCTCGCAGTTATCCGCCAGTTCGGTGAAATCCGTGGCATGGTTAAACGGCAGGGTAAATAAAGAGTGTGAAAAAAGCGGGGTAGTGTCCATTAGGGACGTCTCCAGTATGTCGTATTTAAACCACCACTGGAGAGGCTAATCTCGCGGGTGGTGGTGCCGGACGGAGTTAGCCTTACCGGTCATACTGGATACCGGCGCGTCTTGCGACGCCCCCGACCGGCCCACCATTGAGGCGAGACCAGCCGCACGACATAGAAGTATATATCGCCAGTATGATTTTCAGAAGGCTAATTCCGGCACCTGATTTTGCAGGTGCGGCAAGAAGATACCGCTTAACCATGACGCTGACAAGAGGGTATTCTGGAAGGCGACTCGCAAAATTAATCTATTGATATTGCTGATGATTTTTCCCGGAGGCGCTACGTTTACCGGGCCTGGAATAACCGCAAGCCGCAAACCACGAATCATGAACTCCAGACCGGGTGAGGCATCGCCGCCATCCGGCATTTGGACAAGTCCCCTTTCCTGTCTTCAGCAAGCGCAGCTATTTTTGCCCTTTTCGGGCCTTATTCTGAAAAAAGATGACATAAGCGTGAATAACCCTTTTTTAGTATAACCTGATGTTAAATACAGACAGCGTGTTGAAAGCCTTTGACTGTAACAATTCATGCTACTATTTAATGAATATTATTGAAGGATGGTTATGTATTATAGTGACTCAATCATTACATCAATAGAAGCTGAAAAAATTCTCGCTTTGAAGCTCGAAAGTGCACTGACTGGAGTGAAAAAAAATGTTATCGATACATTGAAACAAATGGGTGATGGTTTTACTCGTGCTACATATTATTCTTCTTGTTTTATGGAAAACTATCAGGACGTTTGCACTCGACTCAAACATGAAGATGTAAGGTTTATTTCTGGTCTTATTCAACTCGTAAAGGATCGCAATATTATTTTTCTAATGATGCGGATCTATATAGAGATTCATTTCAAGAATAAAAAAGAAGGGCAGGTGCAAAATATAGTACGAAAACTTGTAGGTGCAGGGGTTCATATTTCAACAACAGGTTTAACCAATAGATTATTGATCTCCTCCGTGGCGGTCGCAATCTGTCAAAGTTTTACTTTTAATGCTCTGGTGTACAGTCGTATATCGAGGTTACGCTCGCTTATGCTAAAAGGCAGTGTAACAACAACGGCAATGGCACTGAACATTTATGGGTTAGTTCAACAGGCATCAATAAGTGCGAATAATTTGAAGAGGTTTAATGTCTACTATTATCAGGCTTTATATGAGTATCATCTGGAAATGATGTATTTATTCATAGAGCCTGTCATTACGAAGAACCCATATTTAAACCCGGCTTTTATTACAGATGATGCGTTAGTTGATTTGATCATCAGGTTGGTGAAGTGATTATATGGGTTACTTTATAAAATGGTTGAAGGAAGAGCTTTTCCTTTTTTTCTGGTCTGCGGGATGGTTGCTGTCGATTGTTGTTTTGAGCATGGTAGCAGTGTCATTTTTTCCTGATTTCGCAATTACACTGATGGGCTTATATATTCTACTGATCATCGGTATACATATCTTTCTTTGGTTTAAATGGAAATAATTAATTGAGGGTTTTATACTATGTCAAATCCTGCATATTTATGGTTAACAGATGAAAATGGTTCCCCGGTCACGGGTTCTTGTTTGATGCCAACCCGACTCGGTTCTATAGAATTACGATCAGTGAGCCATCATGTCTGGTTACCTACAGATCAGCATACAGGAAGACTGACAGGTACCAGACTCCATGCGCCTGTTCTGTTCCAGAAAGAATTTGATAAAACAACGCCACTGTTATTTCGGGCGCTTTGTGAAGGAAGAACGCTCAAATCAGCCACGATAAAAATGTACAAGATTAATGATGCAGGTATCGAAGTTGAGTATTTCAATATGCTCTTAGAGAATGTGAAAATTACTGCAATAACGCCTAATTTGCATCCCAGTGGTATGACTAATATGCATCTCGAAGAAATAAATCTCCGTTATGAAACAATTACATGGAAGTATACGGACGGAAACATTATGTATAAAGACCGCTGGAACGATCGCATAGTAGCGTGAAAAAAGTATGAAATATGAACAATACTATCTTCATGCCGGGTAAGGCGCAGCCGCCACCCGGTTTTTTCACCACTCCCACACTTTCGACGGCGTCACCACCGCAGGTAGCGGAACATCCCACTTCTCAACGGGCAAGGCTTCTACAACCTGGCAATCGTGCGCATACCCCACTGGCGTAAAACCATGCTGCTGCCAGTTTTGCAACGTGCGATCGTAAAAACCGCCGCCCATGCCTAATCGCTGACCCTGTTTGTCAAACGCCACCAGCGGGGTCACCAGCACGTCCAGATCCGCAAGCGGCAGTACGTCGCGTACGTCGAGCTTAGGTTCCTGAATTTTCAGACGGTTTGTCACCAGTTCGCTTTGCGGGTGATAGTGTAAAAACAGGAGATTGCCGGGGCTGAAAGGATGAAGAACCGGCAGATAAACGCGCTTGCCCGCGCGCCAGAGTTGCTCGATCAGCGGCTGTGTGTCGAGTTCGCCATCAAAGGATAAAAACACGGCGACCGTATGCGCCATCACCACCGGAGGATAAGCAAGCATACGGGTAGCGGCGCGCTGACCAGATTCACGTTGATGTGATGGCGTCAGGGCGCGACGGCGTAGCCGGATCATACGGCGAATGTCTTGTCTGGATAAGGAAAGTTCAGAATGTAGCGTCATGGCTGTCGCCAGATTTAAGAAGGGGAATCTCCGAGATGCCGCCGCAGGCTGTAACCCTTGAACCCTTGGTTCAAGGTGAATGTGTCGTCACAGTTTTAAGGCTTCTCGGACGAACCGAGCATGCTCACCAACCGCGGAGCGCCACATTCTTGTGGTATGAAATATCGGCTCAGGGGACTGGCCCGCTTGCAAACATCTCAGAGAAATTTTTTCTTCACGGTCACTGTACCATAGTCAACCGGGAAGTGTTATTCAAAATTTTGGCCCGTTTTTTCGGTTATGCGACCCTGATCAAGCAGTGCCTGTTCGATGGTCTGTTGTAGCATCCGAATACGCTGCTCCATGCTCGCCGCGTAGTCGCGGGTCTTCGCTTTTTCCTGAGTTAATTCGTAGCTGATGTTCAGTGCGGCAATGAAAACCAGCTGCTCAGTATTTGTGACTCTAGTGCGAACTTTCAGATCTTGCAACCGCTGATTCAGATCGTCCGCAGCCTGATTCAACGCATCCCTTTGTTCAGGCGGGCAATTCACTCGCAGTGAACGGCCAAAAATTTGGATATCGACGGGTTGTGCAGACATGCCACCTTCCTGCTGATTGACTGCGCTGCCTTCGTCTCCAGACCCGGGGTCCGCGAAGGGGCGACACTATAGCTACCCTGGTGTGAAGATACAAGCCCTTTTCTGGTATCACCAGGGTCCAAAGTGGTAGCATATCATGAATATCCTCCCTTTGATGACGAATGCGTATGTCTATACAGAACGAAATGCCTGGTTACAACGAAATGAACCAGTATTTGAACCAACAAGGGGCTGGCCTGACACCAGCCGAAATGCACGGTTTAATCAGCGGGATGATTTGCGGCGGCAACAACGACAGCTCATGGCAGCCGCTGCTTCACGACCTGACGAACGAGGGACTGGCCTTCGGTCATGAACTGGCTCAGGCGTTGCGCAAAATGCACGCGGCCACCAGCGACGCGCTGGAAGATGACGGCTTCCTTTTTCAGCTTTATCTGCCTGAAGGCGATGACGTGAGCGTCTTCGATCGCGCCGACGCGCTGGCGGGATGGGTCAACCATTTCCTGCTCGGTCTGGGCGTGACGCAGCCTAAACTGGATAAGGTCACCGGCGAAACGGGTGAAGCCATCGACGACTTGCGTAATATCGCGCAACTTGGCTACGACGAAGATGAAGACCAGGAGGAACTGGAAATGTCCCTCGAGGAGATCATCGAGTACGTGCGCGTTGCCGCGCTGCTGTGTCACGACACTTTTACCCGACAGCAGCCGACCGCACCGGAAGTGCGAAAACCGACGCTACACTAAAAAGATAACGAAAACGGAGGCCACGTCATGACACCGCAGGAATACCAACGTCGTCGCCAGGCACTGCTGGCGCAGATGCAGCCAGGCAGCGCCGCGCTGATTTTTGCCGCACCCGAAGTCACCCGCAGCGCAGACAGCGAGTACCCGTATCGCCAGAGCAGCGATTTCTGGTATTTCACCGGTTTTAACGAGCCGGAAGCTGTGCTGGTGCTGATCAAGAGCGACGAAACCCATAACCACAGCGTACTGTTCAATCGCGTGCGCGATCTGACCGCAGAAATCTGGTTTGGTCGTCGTCTGGGGCAGGATGCCGCACCGGAAAAACTGGGTGTCGATCGCGCGCTGGCCTTCAGCGAAATTAATCAGCAACTGTACCAGTTACTTAACGGGCTGGACGTGGTTTATCACGCGCAGGGCGCGTACGCTTATGCCGATGAGATCGTCTTCTCTGCGCTGGAAAAACTGCGCAAAGGGTCGCGGCAGAATCTGAAAGCACCGGCAACCCTGACCGACTGGCGTCCAATGGTGCATGAAATGCGCCTGTTTAAATCAGAAGAAGAGATCGCCGTCATGCGTCGCGCCGGCGAAATCACCGCGCTGGCGCATACCCGGGCGATGGAAAAGTGCCGTCCCGGTATGTTCGAATACCAGCTTGAAGGTGAAATCCATCACGAATTTAACCGCCACGGCGCACGTTATCCTTCTTACAACACCATTGTTGGCAGCGGTGAAAACGGCTGTATTTTGCATTACACCGAAAACGAAAGCGAAATGCGCGACGGCGATCTGGTGCTGATCGATGCGGGATGTGAATACAAAGGCTACGCGGGGGACATCACACGTACTTTCCCGGTGAATGGCAAATTCACCCCGGCCCAGCGTGAAATTTATGACATCGTGCTCGAGTCGCTGGAAACCAGCCTGCGCCTGTTCCGTCCGGGAACGTCCATTCAGGCGGTCACCGGCGAGGTGGTGCGCATTATGATCACCGGACTGGTGAAGCTTGGCATCCTGCATGGCGAGGTGGAGCAATTGATTGCCGACAACGCTCATCGCCCGTTCTTCATGCATGGCCTGAGTCACTGGCTGGGTCTGGATGTGCACGATGTTGGCGAATACGGTCAGGATCGCTCGCGGATTCTGGAACCGGGGATGGTCATCACCGTTGAACCGGGTTTGTATATCGCTCCGGATGCCGATGTGCCTGACGCATACCGTGGCATCGGCATTCGTATTGAAGATGACATCCTGATCACCGAAAACGGCAACGAGAATCTCACCGCCAGCGTCGTGAAAAAAGCGGACGAGATTGAAGCGCTGATGGCGGCGGCGCGTCAGCAATGAGCGTGATTATCGTGGGCGGCGGCATGGTCGGCGCGACGCTGGCGCTGGCTATTTCGCAACTCAGTCATGGGACGCTGCCGGTACATCTGATTGAAGCGACGGCGCCGGAGGCCGATGGCCACCCCGGATTCGACGCCCGGGCGATTGCGCTGGCAGCAGGTACCTGCCAGCAACTGGCGCGAATAGGCGTGTGGCAGGCCATTGCCGACTGCGCGACCGCTATCACGAGCGTTCACGTCAGCGATCGCGGTCATGCCGGATTTGTTACCCTTCACGCTGAGGACTATCGCCTCCCGGCGCTGGGGCAGGTGGTTGAACTGCACGACGTAGGGCTGCGGCTTTTTGCCCTGCTGCGCAAAGCGTCTGGCGTTACGCTGCACTGCCCGGATCGGGTCGCCAGCGTATCGCGCACGGCGGAGCAGGTGAGCGTGACGCTGGAAAACGGTCAGACGGTTACCGGTAGCCTGCTGGTTGCCGCCGACGGCACGCGTTCAGCGCTGGCAAGCGCGTGTGGCGTTGACTGGCAGCAGGAACCGTATGAGCAACTGGCGGTGATAGCGAACGTCGCCACGTCTCTTGCGCATGACGGCCGCGCCTTTGAACGCTTTACCGCGCATGGTCCGCTGGCGATGCTGCCCATGTCTGAAGGCCGCTGTTCGCTGGTGTGGTGTCACCCGCTGGAAAAGCGCGACGAGATTCTGGCCTGGTCTGACGAACGTTTTTGCCGCGAACTGCAGACAGCATTCGGCTGGCGGCTTGGCCGGATCACGCTGGCGGGCAAACGTAATGCTTATCCGCTTGCGCTGACTACGGCGGCGAAAGCGTTTACCCATCGCACCGTACTGGTGGGCAATGCGGCGCAGACGCTGCATCCAATCGCCGGACAAGGGTTTAACCTCGGGCTGCGCGATGTGATGAGTCTTGCTGAAACCCTGACACGGGCGCAGTCTGTGGGGCAGGATATCGGCGATTACAATGTGCTTTCCGCCTATCAGCAGCGCCGCCAGCAAGACCGGAACGCCACGGTCGGCGTGACCGACGGCATGGTGCATCTGTTTGCCAATCGCTGGATACCGCTGGTGGTTGGGCGCAACGTCGGGTTAATGGCTATGGAGCTGTTTCCACCCGCCCGTGACGCTCTGGTGAAGCGCACGCTTGGCTGGGTTGCGCGATAAGTGAACCGCCATCCGGCACGATGCGCGTTAAAATGCCTGAATGAGGGCTTTATCAGGTCTGCAACAGACGAACGACGTTTTTTTGACCAGGAGTAAACAGTGCAAAGTGTTGATGTAGCAATTGTTGGTGGAGGTATGGTTGGCCTGGCTGTCGCCTGTGGTTTACAGGGCAGCGGACTGCGCGTCGCGGTTCTTGAGCAGCGTGAACCGCAGCCTCTGGCAGCGGATGCGGCGCCAGCGCTTCGCGTGTCGGCCATCAACGCCGCCAGTGAAAAACTGCTGAGCCGTCTCGGCGTATGGTCAGAGATCGTTTCTCACCGTGTGAGCTGTTATCACGGAATGGAAGTCTGGGATAAAGACAGCTTTGGCCGTATCACGTTCGATGACAAAAGTATGGGTTACAGCCATCTCGGTCATATCGTCGAGAATGCTGTCATTCACGACGCGCTGTGGCAAAAGGCCCGACAGTCTTCCGATATCACGCTGCTGGCGCCAGCGGAGTTACAACAGGTGGCGTGGGGTGAAAACGAAACCTTCCTGACCCTGAAGGACGGAACGATGCTCACCGCGCGTCTGGTCATTGGCGCCGACGGGGCGCATTCGTGGTTGCGTAATAAAGCGGACATTCCGCTAACCTTCTGGGACTATCGTCACCATGCGCTGGTCGCCACCATTCGTACTGAAGAAGCGCACGGCGCAGTGGCCCGTCAGGTGTTTCACGGCGACGGGATTCTCGCATTCCTGCCGCTTAGCGATCCGCACCTGTGTTCTATCGTCTGGTCGCTTTCGCTTGAAGAGGCGGAACGGATGCAGCAGGCTGATGAGGCCGCGTTTAACCAGGCGCTGACCATCGCGTTTGATAACTGTCTCGGCCTGTGCCGTGTGGAAAGCGAGCGTCAGGCGTTTCCGCTGACCGGGCGCTATGCGCGTCAGTTTGCTGCGCACCGGCTGGCGCTGGTCGGCGATGCCGCCCATACCATCCACCCGCTGGCCGGTCAGGGCGTGAATCTTGGTTTTATGGATGCCGCAGAACTGATTGAGGAGCTCAAGCGCCTGCATCGTCAGGGCAAAGATATCGGTCAATATCTGTATCTGCGTCGCTACGAGCGCAGCCGCAAGCACAGCGCCGCGCTGATGCTGGCGGGTATGCAGGGTTTCCGCGAACTGTTTGCCGGTGAGAACCCGGCGAAGAAACTGCTGCGGGATATCGGTCTGAAGCTGGCCGATACCCTTCCTGGCGTAAAACCGCAGTTGATTCGTCAGGCGATGGGCCTGAACGATCTTCCCGAATGGCTACGCTGAGAATCGTCCCGATTCTCAGAGTTTGAGACCCGTCACACTTCTCTCTCCCGGCGTCTTCGCCGGGAACCTTCGCTCATTTGAAATAAACTAATTTCACCCTCGTTTTCGCATTACTTTTTCTAATGAAAGTGTTTTTACGCTGCGTGATTTTTGATAATTTTTCCACATTAAATGTTTCATTCTGCGTAGAGGGTGCGCAATTTTAAAAATAAAACACAGACAGAAGGGCGTTTAAGCAGTATTTTATTTTTCTGTGCTGCTGGCGATTTTTGGTCATAAGCTAATGTGATGATTAATTTTGCCTTATGGTTAAGCGTCAGTTTCGGTGGTAAGTTCAGAGTCAAAGAGAACGTTTGCGTCGGGGTCGGGACAGGGCTCCGGTGCCAGGTTTCGTGGTGAATATTGTCACGGCGAAATGGTTGTCAGCCCCGCTTATTCAATGAGGACAAGATGGCTCAACAGACTCCTTTGTACGAACAACACACGCTATGTGGCGCGCGCATGGTCGATTTTCATGGCTGGATGATGCCGCTGCATTATGGTTCTCAGCTTGATGAGCACCATGCGGTCCGCACCGATGCCGGCATGTTCGATGTGTCGCACATGACCATCGTCGATTTGCACGGCAGCCGCACCCGGGAGTTTTTGCGCTATCTGTTGGCGAACGATGTGGCAAAGCTCACCAAAACCGGGAAAGCCTTGTATTCCGGTATGCTTAACGCGTCGGGCGGCGTCATCGATGACCTGATTGTGTATTACTTTACCGAAGATTTCTTCCGCCTCGTTGTCAACTCCGCCACCCGCGAAAAAGACCTCTCCTGGATCTCCCAACACGCCGAACCTTACGCCATTGAGATCACCGTTCGTGATGACCTGTCGCTGATTGCCGTTCAGGGGCCGAACGCGCAGGCGAAAGCCGCCACGTTGTTCACCGACGAACAGCGTCAGGCGGTAGAAGGCATGAAACCGTTTTTCGGCGTCCAGACGGGCGATCTGTTTATCGCAACCACCGGCTACACCGGCGAAGCGGGCTATGAAATTGCGATGCCGAATGAAAAGGCCGCCGATTTCTGGCGGGCGCTGGTCGATGCTGGCGTTAAACCGTGCGGCCTCGGCGCGCGCGACACGTTGCGCCTGGAAGCGGGCATGAACCTGTACGGTCAGGAGATGGACGAAGGGATCTCCCCGCTGGCGGCCAATATGGGCTGGACGATCGCCTGGGAACCGGCTGAGCGCGACTTTATCGGTCGTGAAGCGCTGGAGATGCAGCGTGAAAAAGGCGCCGAACAGCTGGTCGGTCTGGTAATGACGGAAAAAGGCGTGCTGCGCACTGCGCTGCCGGTCCGCTTTACCGATGCCCAGGGTAATCAACAAGAAGGCATCATCACCAGCGGTACGTTCTCTCCGACGCTGGGCTACAGCATTGCGCTGGCGCGTGTGCCGGAAGGCATTGGCGAGACGGCGATTGTGCAGATCCGTAACCGTGAAATGCCGGTAAAAGTGACTAAACCTGTCTTTGTGCGCAACGGCAAAGCCGTCGCGTGATTCATCCTTTTCTGGAGATTGATTGATGAGCAACGTACCCGCAGAACTGAAATACAGCAAAGAACACGAATGGCTGCGTAAAGAAGCAGATGGCTCCTACACCGTTGGCATCACTGAACACGCTCAGGAGTTGCTGGGCGATATGGTGTTTGTTGACCTGCCGGAAGTGGGCGCGACGGTCAGCGCAGGCGACGACTGCGCGGTGGCCGAGTCCGTGAAAGCGGCGTCTGACATCTACGCGCCAGTGAGCGGCGAGATTGTGGCCGTCAACGACGCGCTGAGCGACTCTCCGGAGCTGGTCAACAGCGAGCCGTATGCCGCGGGCTGGATCTTTAAGATCAAAGCCAGCGATGAGAGCGAACTGGATTCGCTGCTGGACGCCACGGCGTACGAAGCATTGTTAGAAGACGAGTAATTACGCTGCATCCTTCACGCTGCAGGCGTGGCTTACCCCGGTCACTGACTCACCTAAGCGCCTGGGGATCCTCTGCGTCGCCGCCCTCCTGCAACGCGAATGATTCTGCATATTCGTTTTATACGCCCAGGCCCGGTAAGCGTATCGCCACCGGGCAATTGAGTTAAAGACAATCACGATTCACTGCACGTTTCAGGAACCATCGCCCATGACACAGACGTTAAGCCAGCTTGAAAACAGCGGCGCTTTCATTGAACGCCATATCGGACCGGACGCCGCGCAGCAGCAAGAAATGCTGAATACGGTTGGCGCCGAGTCGTTAAATGCGCTGATCGGCCAGATTGTGCCGAAAGATATTCAGCTTGCCACACCGCCGCAGGTGGGCGAGGCGGCGACAGAATATGCAGCGCTGGCTGAATTAAAAGCCATCGCCGGACGTAACAAGCGCTTCACCTCCTTCATTGGTATGGGTTACACCGCCGTGCAGTTACCGCCGGTGATCCTGCGCAATATGCTGGAAAACCCGGGCTGGTACACCGCTTACACGCCATACCAGCCGGAAGTGTCTCAGGGCCGTCTGGAAGCGCTGCTCAACTTCCAGCAGGTAACGCTGGATTTGACCGGTCTGGATATGGCGTCTGCCTCGCTGCTCGATGAAGCGACTGCCGCAGCAGAAGCCATGGCGATGGCGAAGCGGGTGAGCAAACTGAAGAACGCCAACCGTTTCTTCGTCGCCGCTGACGTCCATCCGCAAACGCTGGATGTCGTGCGGACGCGTGCGGAAACCTTCGGTTTTGACGTGATTGTCGATGACGCCGAAAAGGTGCTGGATCATCAGGACGTCTTTGGCGTGCTGTTGCAGCAGGTCGGCACCACCGGCGAAGTGCACGATTACCGCGCGCTGATTAGCGAACTGAAGGGGCGGAAGGTGATTGTCAGCGTCGCGGCCGATTTTATGGCGCTGGTGCTGTTGACGGCGCCGGGCAAACAGGGCGCGGACATTGTGTTCGGCTCCGCCCAGCGCTTTGGCGTGCCGATGGGCTACGGCGGTCCACACGCAGCCTTCTTTGCGGCAAAAGATGAATTTAAACGCTCCATGCCGGGCCGAATCATTGGCGTATCGAAAGATGCGGCGGGTAACACCGCGCTGCGCATGGCGATGCAGACGCGCGAACAGCACATCCGTCGTGAAAAAGCCAACTCCAACATCTGTACCTCACAGGTGCTGCTGGCGAATATTGCCAGCCTGTATGCGGTATATCACGGTCCGGTTGGCCTGAAACGTATCGCAAATCGTATTCACCGCCTGACGGATATTCTGGCGGCAGGTTTGCAGCAAAAAGGGCTGAAACTGCGTCATGCGCACTACTTCGATACCCTGTGTGTGGAAGTGGCAGATAAAGCCGCGGTGCTGGCGCGTGCGGAAGCCGCAGAATTTAATCTGCGCAGTGATATCATCAGCGCAGTGGGCATTACTCTGGATGAAACCACAACCCGTGAACACGTAGAGCAACTTTTTACCGTCCTGCTCGGCGACGATCACGGTCTGAACGTAGACGCACTGGACAAAGACGTCGCCCATGACAGCCGCTCTGTTCAGCAAAGTATGCTGCGTGACGACGCGATCCTGAGTCATCCGGTATTTAACCGCTATCACAGCGAAACCGAAATGATGCGCTACATGCACTCGCTTGAGCGCAAAGATCTGGCGCTGAATCAGGCGATGATCCCGCTGGGCTCCTGCACGATGAAGCTGAACGCGGCGGCAGAGATGATCCCAATCACCTGGCCGGAATTCGCTGAACTGCATCCGTTCTGTCCACCGGAGCAGGCGGAAGGTTACCAGCAGATGATCAGCCAGCTTGCCGACTGGCTGGTGAAACTGACCGGCTATGACGCCGTTTGCATGCAACCAAACTCCGGCGCGCAGGGGGAATATGCTGGTCTGCTGGCGATTCGTCATTACCATGAAAGCCGTAACGAAGGGCATCGTGATATTTGCCTGATCCCGGCCTCCGCCCACGGTACTAACCCGGCCTCTGCACAAATGGCAGGGATGCAGGTTGTGGTTGTCGCTTGCGACAAGAACGGTAACATCGATCTTGCCGATCTGCGCGCGAAGGCAGAGCAGGCGGGCGAAAATCTCTCCTGCATCATGGTGACCTACCCCTCCACCCACGGCGTGTATGAAGAGACGATCCGTGAAGTGTGCGAGATCGTTCATCAGTTTGGCGGTCAGGTATACCTTGACGGGGCGAATATGAACGCTCAGGTTGGCATTACCTCGCCAGGCTTTATCGGCGCGGATGTTTCGCACCTTAACCTGCATAAAACCTTCTGTATTCCGCACGGCGGCGGCGGCCCGGGCATGGGGCCGATTGGCGTGAAAGCGCACCTGGCGCCGTTTGTGCCGGGCCACAGCGTGGTACAGATTGAAGGAATGCTGACTCGTCAGGGCGCGGTTTCCGCCGCACCGTTTGGCAGTGCGTCTATTCTGCCGATCAGTTGGATGTACATCCGGATGATGGGCGCGGAGGGCTTAAAGCAGGCAAGCCAGGTGGCGATTCTCAATGCCAACTATATCGCCAGCCGTCTGAAAGACGCGTTCCCGGTGCTGTATACCGGCCGCGACGGTCGCGTGGCGCACGAATGTATTCTCGACATTCGTCCACTGAAAGAAGAGACGGGCATCAGCGAACTGGATATTGCTAAGCGCCTGATCGACTACGGCTTCCATGCGCCGACCATGTCGTTCCCGGTAGCGGGCACGTTGATGGTGGAACCAACGGAATCTGAAAGTAAGGTCGAGCTGGATCGCTTTATCAATGCGATGCTGGCGATTCGTGCGGAGATCGATCGCGTGAAAGCGGGTGAGTGGTCGCTGGACGATAACCCGCTGGTGAACGCGCCGCATACCCAGAACGAGCTGGTGGCAGAATGGCATCACAGCTACAGCCGCGAAGTCGCGGTGTTCCCGGCGGGGGTGGCGAATAAGTATTGGCCGACCGTGAAGCGTCTTGATGATGTTTACGGCGACCGTAACCTGTTCTGCTCCTGCGTACCGATGAGCGAATACCAGTAATCATTCCGCTGTGTCAGTGACATTGTAGGCCGGGTGAGCGTCACTGCCGCTCGGCTTTTTTGTGGGGGAAAGAGTATGGGAATTGCACTGGTCACCGGCGCCAGTCGGGGAATTGGCAGGGCCACCGCGCTGCAACTGGCGTGCGAAGGTTATACCGTCGCCGTGAATTTTCATCATAATATCCGCGCGGCAACCGAGGTCGTACAGGCGATAACGGCCGCGGGCGGCAAGGCTTTTGCCCTGCGCGCTGACATTAGCGACGAGGCGCAGGTCGTGGCGATGTTCGCCGCTATCGATAGTGAAAACGAGCCGCTAACCGCGCTGGTCAATAATGCAGGTATCCTGTTTGAACAAAGCACGGTTGAGTATTTGACCGCTGAGCGGATCAACCGCGTGCTGGCAACTAACGTGACGGGGTATTTTCTCTGCTGTCGTGAAGCGGTTAAACGCATGTCGTTCAGGCACGGAGGTAAAGGCGGGGCGATTGTGAATGTGTCCTCTGCGGCGTCACGGTTAGGCGCACCGGGGGAATATGTGGATTATGCGGCGTCAAAAGGCGCCGTCGATTCCCTTACGACGGGATTATCACTGGAAGTGGCGGCGCAGGGCATCCGCGTCAACTGCGTTCGTCCTGGACTGATTTATACCGATATTCATGCTTCCGGCGGCGAGCCCGGGCGGGTGGATCGAGTGAAGTCAATGCTGCCAATGCAGCGCGGCGGTCAGCCGGAAGAGGTGGCGCAGGCGATCGTCTGGCTATTAAGTGAGAAGGCGTCATACGTGACGGGGAGTTTTCTGGAACTGGCCGGGGGGAAGTAAGTCCCACCGCGGCCCTGTCCAGGCCGGGTCAGGCGAAGCCGCCACCCGGCGTAAAGGGTTAAAGCTCTTCGCCGTTACTGGCAATCACTTTTTTATACCACTCAAAACTTTTTTTGCGTGAGCGTGACATATCGCCGGTACCGTCGTCGTGTTTGTTGACGTAAATAAAGCCGTAGCGCTTACTGTACTGACCCGTTGTGAACGAGACGCAGTCGATGCAGCCCCACGGGGTGTAACCCATCAGATCCACGCCATCGTAAGTCACCGCTTTGATCATTTCCGCGATGTGGGCGCGCAGGTAGTCGATGCGATAGTCGTCATTAATGCTGCCGTCTTCCTCGACTTTATCGTAAGCGCCAAAGCCGTTTTCGACGATAAACAACGGTTTCTGATAGCGCTCGTACAGTTCGCAGAGGGAATAACGCAGACCCACCGGATCGATCTGCCAGCCCCAGTCAGAGGCTTTCACGTGCGGGTTCGGCACGCTGCCTTCAAAGCCGGAAATGGCGTCGCCGCTGCCGCCTTCCGCTTTCACCGCGTTGGTCATATAGTAGCTGAAGCCTAAATAGTCGCAGGTGCCTTCACGTAAAATGTCCGTGTCGCCTTCTTCCATGTGAATGGTAAAGCCGCGGCGCGCCCATTCGTTCAGCACGTAAGAAGGATAATATCCGCGTAATTGGACGTCGGTGAAAACATAGCGCTCACGCATCGACTCCTGAGCGAACATCACATCTTCCGGCTTACAGGAGAAGGGATACAGCGCCACCATGGCCAGCATACAACCGACCTTCATTTCCGGGTTGATGCGCCGCGCCGCTTTCACCGCCAGCGCACTGGCGACAAACTGATGATGCAGCACCTGATAGAGGGTTTCTTCCGGATTGTCATGCTCGGTATATACCACGCCGGAGCAACAGTAGCCAAACAGCGGCGCGCGCCAGTTACGCTGGTTGTTGATCTCGTTGAAGGTCATCCAGTATTTGACCTTGTGCTTGTAGCGTTCAAACACCACTTCAGCGAAACGAACAAAGAAATCGACCACCTTACGGTTCGTCCAGCCACCGTATTGCTCTACCAGATGCAGCGGCATTTCAAAGTGGGAGAGGGTGATGACCGGTTCAATGTTGTACTTAAGCAACTCATCGAACATGTCATCGTAAAACTTCAGCCCCTCTTCATTGGGTTGCGTTTCATCGCCCTGTGGAAAAATGCGCGTCCAGGCAATCGATGTGCGAAAACATTTGAAGCCCATTTCGGCAAACAGTTTGATGTCTTCTTTATAGTGACCATAGAAGTCCACCGCGTCGTGATTCGGGTAGTATTTGCCCGGCACCACTTCCCGGGTGATTTCACGCGGTACGCCGTGCGCGCCGCCGGTCAGCACATCACAAATGCTCGGTCCTTTGCCGCCTTTATTCCAGCCGCCTTCCACCTGATGCGCTGCGACTGCGCCGCCCCATAAAAAATCTTTCGGTAAGGTGAGTGTGTTCATCGTCAGGTTATCTCAAATTCATACAAACGGATTTGAGTCTAACAAAGGGAAGGTAAATGTCACGATATAACAAAATAGCGCAGCGGTAATTTGTTACCACCAAAAAACACCCTGTTTTTACGCTAATTTTTTTGCCAGCTTGCGACCAAGCGTCTCAAGAATATAAATCACCGGAATTTGCGTAGTAATATCGTATACGCCGCCAATACGGGTTTGCGGGACGTGCCAGGAGAGATTAAAGTCGGCCAGTTTTGCCAGGCGCGAATGTTCATGGCTGGTGACCGACAGGACCTTACACTTATGCAGGCTGAACTGGCTGGCAAAACGCAGGATCTCCTCGGTTTCGCCCGAAACTGAAAGCACAATCGCCAGCGCATTACGCGCCATATCGTTAGTGACCGGAAAATAAGGGTCGTCAATATGGTTACTGAATTTACCCACATTCGAGAAAAAACGCGCGCCGTATTTCGCTAAGGCGCCGGACGTCCCGGCACCGACAAATATAATGCGTTCAGAAGACAATATTATCTCGACGGCTCGATCGAGTAACTGATCAAATTCGTCATTATTTACGCCTTTAAAGAAACTAATGATTTCGCTGGCGCCAAAGTTTGTCTGTTGCGGTTCATTTTGCTCTACATATAATTTAAAACGTACGCGAAATTCTGAGTAGCCTTCGCAACTGAGTTTGCGGCAGAAGCGTAACACGGTGGTGGTGGAAACCCCTGCCGCGTCGGCCAGCTCGCGGATGGTCATGTAGATCACTTTGTCACGGTTTTTAATGACATAGTTGTAGACCAACATCTCGATATTGTTGAGACTGGCGACGGCGGCGTGGGAGAACATACTCACAATGGCAAAACTCACTCATCTGACTTGATCTTCAGGAAATAATAACATGCAGTCCAATGACATCACTTTTTTTCAGCGCTTCCAGGACGATATTCTGGCAGGCCGGAAAACCATCACCATTCGCGATGCTTCTGAAGCGCACTTTAAAGCAGGCGATGTTCTGCGGGTGGGGCGTTATGAAGATGATGGTTATTTTTGCACGATTAACGTGGTGGGGACGTCGACAGTGACGCTGGACACGCTGACGGAAGAACATGCACGACAGGAAAATATGACGCTTGATGAGCTAAAGCAGGTAATCGCTGACATTTACCCAAATGAGAAGCAGTTTTATGTGATTGATTTTAAATGTGTTTGATTTTACCGAACAGCTGTAAGTTGAAATGGTAAATTCAAGTCATTGATATTTATTGATTAAATTTAAAAGTGGAAATATTTTAGCTAACAGGTGTTCACTGGAACTATTCTCAGTTACGCTAGAGGAGCAATCACGAATATGTTCGTTTCTCCGGAGTAAGCTATGGTTCAAAAGCCATTAATCGCACAGGGATATTCACTGGCAGAGGAAATCGCCAACAGCATCAGTCATGGTATTGGGCTGGTGTTTGGTATTGTCGGCCTGGTGCTGTTACTGGTTCAGGCGGTGGATATGAACGCCAGCGCCACGGTGATTACCAGCTACAGTCTGTATGGCGGCAGTATGATTCTGCTGTTTCTGGCCTCCACGTTGTATCACGCCATCCCACATCAGCGCGCCAAAGTATGGCTGAAGAAATTCGACCACTGCGCGATCTATCTGTTGATTGCCGGTACTTATACGCCGTTTTTGCTGGTGGGACTGGACTCACCGCTGGCGCGTGGTCTGATGATTGTGATCTGGAGTCTGGCGCTGCTGGGCATTTTGTTCAAGCTGACAATTGCGCACCGGTTTAAGGTGCTGTCGCTGGTGACCTATCTGACGATGGGCTGGCTGTCGTTGATTGTCGTGTATCAACTGGCGATCAAGCTGGCGGCAGGCGGTGTGACGTTGTTGGCAGTCGGCGGCGTGGTCTACTCGCTGGGCGTTATTTTCTACGTATGTAAGCGCATACCTTATAACCATGCCATCTGGCACGGCTTTGTACTCGGCGGCAGCGTCTGCCATTTCCTCGCGATTTATCTGTACGTCGGTCAGGCGTAGTTTGTATGCCGGATATCGGTGAGCACCTCATCCGGCTTCTAACCGAGCGGTAGGTCTGGTAAGCGCAGCGCCGTCAGACGCCGCGCCACTGGGTCGGTTTTTACTCCTCCAGCGAATAGGGCAGCGGTTCGATGTGTAGCGTATTGGCATCGTCACGAACGCGGAATACGCTGTCAGCTTCCATGTCGTTGTTCATCACCACCTGCACCAACAGCTGACCATCGTCGAGCTGCGCCGCAGCGAGCACTGTGCCGGTGCGGCGCCAGTTCTCACCCATCTGCAATTCCAGATCGTCACCCGCTTCCGGGACCCGGCTGGCTTTACCGGCCAGATACCACAGCGCGCGCTTATTGGCGCCGCGGAATTTCGCCCGGGCGACCATTTCCTGGCCGGTATAGCAGCCTTTTTTAAAGCTGATGCCGCCCAGCGCCTGAATGTTAGTAGCCTGCGGAATAAACTGCGCGCTGTTTGCCGCGTCAATGACCGGAATACCGGCTTCGATATCCAGCGCCAGCCATTGTTGGCTGTTGTTCAGTTCTGCTTCGCCGCGCAATTTTTCGCTGACGGCTTCCGCGGTTGCGGCATCGGTGATCAACAGAAAACGCTCTGCCGGATGTTCAAACCATAACAGCGTGGTAACGCCATCACGAGCAACCGGCTTTTCGGCGTCCGGCAGTACGCTGAAACTGTTCGCCAGCGCCGCACGCGCCTGAAAACCAGCAACGCCGAGCAGCACGCGCTCGTCATCCGGCGCGATAACCACTTTCGAGAACACGGCATATTTTTTCAGTTCGGTGAGCTGAGCGTCACGCAGACTGCGGCGCTCAATCCAGGCGAAACCGTCGTTGTCACGGAACAAGCGCAAGTTGCTCCACATTTTGCCTTTAGCATCGCAATGCGCCGCCAGAACATGCTGGTGCTCATCCAGTTGGCTCACGTCGGCAGTGACCTGACCCTGGATATATTTTTCGCTGTCGGCGCCGGTAATGGTAGCCAGCGCCCAGTCATCAAGCGTCATCAGCGTCAGCGGCAAACGCGCGGAGGCTGACGGCTGACGGGGAGGAAATGGAGTAAATGCCATAATAATGTCCTGATTTGCTTAACGCAGTAATAATGACTAATGGTAAAAGAGCCAGTGCCTAATGCAAGCGCTTTACTCATCCCATTTGTGCCTTATTTTTCGCATTGCGAGGCGTCATCCAGAAACAATGAACCCATTGTCTCTTTGTGGTTTTAATTAGCGATCGTGCTTCCGAATACTGATATTCCCGTAAATTATGATGAAAAACACGTTACAATAGCCGGGTCGTTCATTTTCGTAAGACAGGAAGAAGAACATGGATATTAACAACAAAGCACGTATTCACTGGGCATGCCGTCGCGGTATGCGTGAACTCGATATTTCCATCATGCCGTTTTTCGAACATGAATACGATACGTTAAGCGATGATGAAAAACGCATTTTTGTCCGTCTGCTGGAATGCGACGATCCCGATTTATTCAACTGGTTAATGAACCACGGTAAACCAGCGGATGTTGAGCTGGAACAGATGGTACGACTCATCCAGACACGGAATCGGGATCGTGGTCCTGTGGCAATCTGATCTCCGCGTCTCGTGGCGCGCGCAGTGGTTGTCGCTGCTCCTGCATGGGCTGGTGGCCGCGGCGATTTTGTTAATGCCCTGGCCGCTGAGCTACACCCCGCTGTGGATGATTTTACTGTCGCTGGTGGTGTTTGACTGCGTCCGCAGTCAGCGTCGAATAAACGCCTGTCAGGGCGAGGTGAAACTGCTAATGGACGGTCGGCTTCGATGGCAAGGGCGTGAATGGACAATCGTCAGCGCGCCCTGGATCATCAAAACCGGCATGATGCTGCGCCTGCGTTCAGAAAGCGGGAAGCGCCAGCATTTGTGGCTTGCAGCGGACAGCATGGATGAAGCGGAGTGGCGGGATTTATGTCGGCTGATGCTGCAACAGTCAATGCAACGATAACGCTGACGGACAGGCAGAACCCTGTGCCGTCAGACTGAGCTCATTCAGGCGTAGTGTTCCGCCATCTCGCCGAGAATTTGCTCACACCAGGTCTGGATCCGCTCGTCGCTAAGGTCGTACTGGTTGGTTTCATCCAGCGCCAGACCGACAAACAGCTGACCATCGGCAATAACCGGTTTTGGGCTGGTGAACTCATAACCTTCGGTAGGCCAGTAGCCGACGAATTTTACGCCTTTGGTCGCCAGCTTGTCATGCAGCATGCCCAGCGCGTCAAGGAACCATTCGCCGTAGCCTAACTGGTCGCCCATCCCGTAGAGCGCGACAATTTTGCCTTCGAGGTTGAGTGTGTCCAGTTGATCCCAGACGGCTTCCCAGTCCTCCTGAATTTCGCCAAAATCCCAGGTAGGAATACCGAGGATTAACACGTCGTACTGCTCCATCAGGGCAGGTGCGTCGTCTTTCAGGTTATGAAGGGTGACCAGTTCCGGGCCGATGATGTCACGAATTTTCTCCGCGGCCATCTCGGTGTAGCAGGTGCTGGAACCGTAAAAAAGACCCATATTCATCGCGTAAACGTCTCAATATTTGCTTTGATTTTAGGCGTAGTGTACCAGAACCCATACCATTGAGTCATAATGGCGGCTTGCAAAATCAAAGAGGCTGATGTGGAAAAGGATCTCGCGCGCATTGAACACTTTCTTGATGCGCTGTGGCTGGAGAAAAATCTGGCGGAAAATACCCTGAGCGCCTATCGTCGCGATCTCACTATGCTGGTGGAGTGGCTGGCGCACCGTAACGCGTCGCTGGAAACCGCTCAGAGCGACGATCTGCAGGCGCTGCTGGCCGAGCGGATGGACGGTGGCTATAAAGCGACCAGTACGGCGCGACTGCTGAGCGCCGTGCGTCGTCTGTTCCAGTATCTGTATCGGGAAAAGATTCGCGCAGACGATCCGAGCGCGGCGCTGGCGTCGCCCAAACTTCCGCAGCGCTTGCCGAAGGATCTTAGCGAAGCGCAAGTTGAGAGATTATTACAGTCGCCGGTGGTTGACCAACCGCTGGAGTTACGCGATAAAGCGATGCTCGAGATTCTGTATGCCACCGGATTGCGTGTTTCTGAACTTGTGGGGCTGACAATGAGTGACATCAGCCTGCGTCAGGGGGTGGTCCGCGTGATTGGCAAAGGCAACAAAGAACGCCTCGTTCCTTTGGGCGAGGAAGCGGTGTACTGGCTGGAGACTTACCTTGAACATGGGCGTCCATGGCTGCTTAACGGCGCCTCCATTGACGTATTGTTTCCCAGCCAGCGCGCGCAGCAGATGACGCGCCAGACCTTCTGGCACCGCATTAAGCATTATGCCGTGCTGGCGGGGATCGACAGCGAGAAACTGTCGCCGCACGTTTTGCGTCACGCATTTGCCACGCATTTGCTCAATCATGGCGCTGACCTGCGCGTGGTGCAGATGCTGCTGGGACACAGCGACCTCTCCACCACACAGATTTATACTCACGTCGCGACCGAGCGCTTGCGTCAACTTCATCAACAGCATCACCCCAGAGCGTGATGGCTGAAAGAACAGGAAAAGATATGAAAAAAGGTTTAATGATGTTCACCTTGCTGGCCGCCGCGTTTTCTGGTCTGGCGCAGGCTGACGACGCCGCGATTCGCCAGTCGCTCACAAAACTGGGCGTACAGAGCACCGATATCCAACCCGCACCGGTTGCCGGGATGAAAACGGTGATGACAAACAGCGGCGTACTGTATGTCACCGAAGACGGTAAACACATCATTCAGGGGCCGATGTATGACGTCAGCGGCGCGAGTCCGGTAAACGTGACCAACCAGTTGCTGATGAAGCGCCTGAACGCGCTGGAAAAAGAGATGATCGTCTATAAAGCGCCGCAGGAAAAACACGTTATTACCGTTTTTACTGACATCACCTGCGGCTATTGCCACAAGCTGCATGAAGAGATGAAAGATTACAACGCGCTGGGGATCACTGTGCGTTACCTGGCCTTCCCGCGCCAGGGGCTGAAAAGCCAGGCTGAGCAGGATATGAAATCGATCTGGTGTGCGAAGGACAAAACCAAAGCCTTCGACGAAGCGATGGCAGGCAAGGGCGTGAAAGCGGCAACCTGCGACGTGGATATTGCCGATCATTATGCGCTGGGCGTGCAGTTTGGCGTCAGCGGGACGCCAGCCATTGTGCTGAATAACGGCTATGTGGTTCCCGGCTACCAGGGACCGAAAGAGATGAAGGCGTTCCTCGACGCGCATCAGAAACAGACCAGCGGTAAGTAATTCGCGTGAAACAACAGATACAGCTTCGTCGGCGTGAGGTCGATGAGACGGCGGAACTGCCTTCCGACCTCTCGCCATTGTTGCGCCGCTTGTATGCCAGCCGCGGCGTACGTAGCGCACGGGATCTGGAACGCAGCGTAAAAGGCATGCTGCCCTGGCAGCAGCTAAGCGGCGTCGAAAAAGCAGTGGAGATCCTCTATAACGCGTTTCGCGAGGGGACGCGGATTATCGTGGTCGGCGACTTTGACGCCGATGGCGCGACCAGTACCGCCCTGAGCGTGCTGGGTATGCGCGCCTTGGGTTGCGATAACATCAGCTATCTGGTGCCGAACCGCTTTGAAGATGGCTACGGTCTGAGTCCGGAAGTGGTCGATCAGGCCCACGCTCGCGGCGCACAGCTTATTGTCACTGTTGATAACGGCATCTCCTCTCATGCGGGCGTCGATCACGCCAGCGCGCTGGGGATACCGGTGGTGGTGACCGATCACCATCTCCCGGGCGAGACGCTGCCTGCCGCTCAGGCCATTATCAACCCAAACCTGCGTGACTGCGACTTCCCGTCGAAGTCGCTGGCGGGCGTGGGCGTCGCGTTTTATCTGATGCTCGCGCTGCGCACGTTTTTGCGTGATAAGGGTTGGTTTGACGAACGCGGTATCACGCCGCCGAATCTGGCGGAACTGCTGGATCTCGTGGCGCTCGGCACCGTCGCCGACGTGGTACCGCTGGACGCCAACAACCGTATTTTGACGTGGCAAGGGCTAAGCCGGATTCGCGCCGGGAAGTGTCGGCCAGGAATCAAAGCGCTGCTGGAAGTCTCGAATCGCGACCCGCAAAAGCTGGCCGCCAGCGACCTGGGTTTTGCACTCGGACCGCGTCTGAATGCCGCGGGTCGGCTGGATGATATGTCCGTCGGCGTGGCGTTACTGCTGTGCGACAACATTGGCGAAGCACGCGTGCTGGCGAATGAACTGGACGCGCTAAACCAGACGCGCAAGGAGATCGAACAGGGAATGCAGGCGGAAGCGCTGGCCTTGTGCGAGAAGCTTGAACGCAGTCGCGACGCCCTGCCGGGCGGCCTGGCGATGTACCATCCCGAATGGCATCAGGGGGTGGTCGGGATCCTGGCGTCACGCATTAAAGAGCGCTTTCACCGTCCGGTCATTGCTTTCGCGCCTGCGGGCGACGGCACACTGAAAGGTTCTGGCCGCTCGATCCAGGGGCTGCATATGCGCGATGCGCTGGAGCGGTTAGATACGCTGCATCCCGGGCTGATGATCAAATTTGGCGGCCATGCGATGGCGGCGGGATTGTCGCTGGAGGAATCGCAGTTTGAGCTGTTTCAGCAACGCTTTGGCGAGCTGGTGACTGACTGGCTGGATCCTTCTCTGCTGCAGGGCGAAGTGGTTTCCGACGGCCCGCTCAGCGCGGCTGAGATGACGATGGAAGTGGCGCAGATGCTGCGCGACGCAGGCCCGTGGGGGCAAATGTTTCCGGAGCCGCTGTTTGACGGGCGTTTTCGTTTGCTCCAGCAGCGTCTGGTGGGGGAACGGCACCTGAAGGTGATGGTGGAGCCGGTTGGCGGCGGGCCGCTGCTGGACGGTATCGCCTTTAACGTCGACACCACCTGCTGGCCGGACAACGGCGTGCGCGAAGTGGAACTGGCCTATAAGCTCGACATCAACGAGTTTCGTGGTAACCGCAGCCTGCAAATTATCATCGACAATATCTGGCCAATTTAGCGTCAGCAATACCTATAAAAAAGAGCGTGGATTCGGTACAATCCCGCTCTTATCACCGCATTTTAACGAGTCCAATAAAAGAAATCAGACCATGTTTGAAATTAACCCGGTAAAAAACCGCATTCAGGACCTCACGGAGCGCTCGGACGTTCTTAGGGGGTATCTTTGACTACGATGCCAAGAAAGAGCGTCTGGAAGAAGTAAACGCCGAGCTGGAACAGCCGGACGTCTGGAACGAACCCGAACGCGCACAGGCGCTGGGTAAAGAACGTTCCTCGCTGGAAGCCATTGTCGACACTCTCGATCAAATGGCTCAGGGTCTGGAAGACGTTTCCGGCCTGCTGGAACTGGCTGTAGAGGCCGACGACGAAGAAACGTTTAACGAAGCCGTAGCTGAACTTGATACGCTGGAAGAAAAACTGGCGCAGCTGGAGTTCCGTCGTATGTTCTCCGGTGAATATGACAGCGCCGACTGTTATCTGGATATCCAGGCCGGTTCCGGCGGTACTGAAGCGCAGGACTGGGCGAGCATGCTGGAGCGTATGTATCTGCGCTGGGCGGAAGCGCGCGGATTCAAGACCGAGATCATTGAAGAGTCTGAAGGTGAAGTGGCCGGTATCAAATCCGTCACCATTAAAATTTCAGGTGAATACGCCTACGGCTGGCTGCGTACCGAAACCGGCGTTCACCGCCTGGTGCGTAAAAGTCCGTTCGATTCCGGTGGTCGCCGTCACACCTCGTTCAGCTCCGCGTTTGTTTACCCGGAAGTGGACGATGACATTGATATCGAAATCAACCCGGCGGATCTGCGTATTGATGTTTACCGCGCATCCGGCGCGGGTGGTCAGCACGTTAACCGTACCGAATCAGCGGTGCGTATCACCCACATCCCGACCGGGATTGTGACCCAGTGCCAGAACGACCGTTCTCAGCACAAGAACAAAGACCAGGCCATGAAGCAGATGAAAGCGAAGCTTTATGAACTGGAAATGCAAAAGAAAAATGCCGAGAAGCAGGCGATGGAAGACAACAAATCGGACATCGGCTGGGGTAGCCAGATTCGTTCTTACGTCCTTGATGACTCCCGCATTAAAGACTTGCGTACCGGGGTTGAAACCCGTAACACGCAGGCGGTGCTGGACGGCAGCCTGGATCAATTTATCGAAGCAAGTTTGAAAGCAGGGTTATGAGGAACCAACATGTCTGAACAACACGCACAGGGCGCTGACGCGGTAGCCGATCTTAACAATGAACTGAAAACGCGCCGCGAGAAGCTGGCTGGCCTGCGCGAGCAGGGTATCGCCTTCCCGAACGATTTTCGACGCGATCACACCTCAGACCAACTGCACGCTGACTTCGACGCCAAAGAGAACGAAGAACTGGAAGCGCTGAACGTCGAGGTATCCGTCGCAGGCCGTATGATGACTCGTCGTATCATGGGCAAGGCCTCTTTCGTTACGCTGCAGGACGTCGGTGGACGTATTCAGCTGTATGTCGCCCGTGACGATCTGCCGGAAGGCGTTTATAACGAGCAGTTTAAAAAATGGGACCTGGGCGACATCCTTGGCGCGAAAGGCAAGCTGTTTAAGACCAAAACTGGCGAACTGTCTATTCACTGCACAGAACTACGCCTGCTGACCAAAGCGCTGCGTCCGCTGCCGGACAAGTTCCACGGTTTGCAGGATCAGGAAGCGCGCTATCGCCAGCGCTATCTGGACCTCATCTCTAACGACGAGTCTCGCAACACCTTCAAAATCCGCTCGCAGATCCTGGCGGGGATTCGTCAGTTCATGGTGGGACGCGGCTTTATGGAAGTTGAAACCCCGATGATGCAGGTGATCCCTGGCGGCGCGTCTGCGCGTCCGTTTATCACCCATCACAACGCGCTGGACCTCGACATGTACCTGCGTATTGCGCCGGAACTGTACCTGAAGCGTCTGGTGGTCGGCGGCTTCGAGCGTGTGTTCGAAATCAACCGCAACTTCCGTAACGAAGGGATTTCTGTACGTCACAACCCAGAGTTCACCATGATGGAACTCTACATGGCGTATGCGGACTATAAAGATCTGATCGAACTGACCGAGTCGCTGTTCCGCACTCTGGCGCAGGACGTTCTGGGCACCACCCAGGTACCTTACGGCGACGACGTGTTCGACTTCGGCAAGCCGTTCGAAAAACTGACCATGCGCGAAGCGATCAAGAAATACCGTCCGGAAACCGAGATGGCCGATCTGGATAACTTCGACTCGGCAAAAGCCATTGCTGAGGCTATCGGCATTAAGGTTGAGAAAAGCTGGGGTCTGGGCCGAATCGTGACCGAGATTTTCGAAGAAGTGGCGGAAGCGCATCTGATTCAGCCGACCTTTATTACTGAGTACCCGGCGGAAGTGTCGCCGCTGGCGCGTCGCAACGATGTGAACCCGGAAATCACCGATCGTTTTGAGTTCTTTATCGGTGGACGTGAGATCGGTAACGGATTTAGCGAGCTGAATGACGCAGAAGATCAGGCGCAACGCTTCCAGGATCAGGTTGACGCGAAAGCGGCGGGCGATGACGAAGCGATGTTCTTCGACGAAGATTACGTGACGGCGCTGGAGCACGGCCTGCCGCCAACGGCGGGTCTGGGTATCGGTATTGACCGTATGGTCATGCTGTTTACCAACAGCCATACTATTCGTGACGTGATCCTGTTCCCGGCGATGCGTCCGGTTAAGTAAGCATTGAGTTGCCGGATGGCGATTTTGCCTTATCCGGCCTGCGGCATTTGTTCTGTAGGCCGGGTAAGCGTTACGCCATTCAATAACCTTTAGCGCTGGCAGTATTCCCGAAGCAAATGGCGCGCTGCGCTGTTTGACGCCTGCATTACCATCCACGGACTGAACGCCCACGGCGTGGCGTCAATGGAAGCCAGTATGCTCTCCAGATCGCACCATTGATATTCCATCACCTCCTCACTGTTTACCGCCATGTCGCCGACTACCTGCGCGGCGTAGACCGGGCACACTTCATTTTCGACGATCCCGTTCGGGTCGGCGGCGCGATAGCGAAAATCAGGATAAACCGGCGTCAGACGGCTGATTTGCGCGCCAAGTTCAAAGCGGCAACGACGAACAATCGCCTCCTCTGTGCTTTCGCCCTGCTGGGGATGACCACATACCGAATTCGTCCATACGCCTGGCCACGCCTTTTTCAGTAACGAACGGCGAGTGACCAGAAATCGCCCGTCGGTATTAAACAGCCAGGAAGAAAACGCGAGGTGCAGTGGGGTGTGAGCGGTATGGGCGGCGTATTTTTCCAGCGTGCCGGAAGGAATATCCTGCGCATCCAGTAAAATGACATGTTCCCCGGTCATGAAAACTCCTGAAAAGCGATAACGATTCGGCAATGCGCTGAACCTTGTATTCAGAGAACCAGAGTAGCGCAGAATTGCGGGTTAAGTATTACCAAAACACGCCCTGGCAGCCAGAAATATAAGACAATAATGGTCTTGATTGTTCTGTCCTTACGCAATAAATTTGGCATCGGCCTTATGGCTGCTATGATAAAGCGTCTGATTATATTGCGAGGATGTGTTTTGAGCGCAGGACGCCTGAAGTTAAATGGTCTGGGTATGGCGATGCTGCTGTGTGTGGGATTGCTGCTTGCGGGCTGTTCAGGAAATAAATCATCCGGATCTGGATCGTATTCTGGCGCCGTTTACACCGTTAAACGGGGGGATACGCTTTACCGTATATCACGTTCGACGGGGACCAGCGTTAAAGAGCTGGCGCGCCTGAACGGTATTTCGCCGCCTTATACCATCGAAGTGGGGCAGAAACTCAGGCTTGGCGGTTCGAAAAAGGCTTCCGCCAAAACGAGTAAAAAATCGACCAGCAAAACGGCAGCCGTCAGACCGTCTTCTTCCGTACCCCAGTCATCATGGCCGCCTGTTGGACAGCGCTGCTGGCGTTGGCCTGCCAGCGGGAAAGTGATATTGCCTTACTCAACGGCTAACGGGGGCAATAAAGGAATTGATATTGCCGCCGCCCGTGGCACGCCCGTTTACGCCGCAGGCGCAGGGAAGGTGGTGTACGTCGGTAACCAACTGCGCGGGTACGGTAATCTCATTATGATCAAGCACAGTGAAGATTACATTACCGCCTATGCGCACAACGACACAATGCTGGTCAATAACGGGCAGAGCGTGAAGGCCGGGCAGAAGATTGCCACAATGGGCAGTACTGACGCGGCGTCGGTGCGACTGCATTTCCAGATCCGCTATCGCGCCACGGCCATCGATCCGCTGCGCTATCTGCCGCCGCAGGGTAGCCCGCCGAAATGCTGACGGCGAATTAATCGCCAGTCAGCAGATTGTCCCTTGCCAACAAGAGCGTAAGGTTTATAATGCTTTACGCTCATCTAAGCGGGCGTAGTTCAATGGTAGAACGAGAGCTTCCCAAGCTCTATACGAGGGTTCGATTCCCTTCGCCCGCTCCAGCCTCAAGCCTTCTGAAGTCTGCCCAACTCAATTTTCCCTTTATAAATCAGTAGTTATAGCATTCTATTAGTCATTTGAACTCAACAGTACTCCCCCAGGGTCAATATTAATACGAGGATTTAGATGGGGGGACAATAGCCCTTCCTCGTAGCGTCGCCCAATGAAACTGACTGCGCGTCAGGTTGAAACTGAAAAAGACAAAGACAAGCCCACCGAACAGGACGATGGTGGTGGCCACCCACTGGCAACGCACCTTCTCTTGAACGAAAGCTTAGCCGTCGACAGGATGCTGAAAATTCGTTTGAGGACATGATGCGCGAGAGGTATCAGCGTCGCTATGACTGTCCTGTCGCAAAAAGATGATTTGTGATAACGATGTGTTCATGACCACTGTACTTGTCCCGATGAATGGGCTGCTGACAACTGGTCAGTCCTAATTCATACATGAGCCGACCTGCAAGCCATCGGCTCATTCTGAAGCCAGCCCCGTTCTTCTCCACCATGAAATTACCTATGAAGACGAAACAGCTGGAAATTAATCTTCAACCTGCCTTACTGTATTGACATCGAAATTTTGAACCAAATGGATCAGGTGTAGGGTTAGGTTCCTTTATCTTTTTTTCAAACAAATAAATAAAGGAAGAGGGACATCACCAAAAACAAAGGCATTGAGATATCGTCGAACGGTGAGCCGGTTGTGTTCAAGATCAAACATGTCGAAAATCAGCCCTGAGGCTTCTGCCTCCGTCATGCTATCACTAGGATGAGCAATGGTTTTCAAATTACTTATGTAAAAATCACTTTTTTTTCTACTCAGGACCTTGAATGTTATATCCCGATTTACAAGGTGGGTATTGATAGGAGATGATTGCTTTGTCGATATCGATGTGCCGAAAATACTGATCACACTTTCAGTACCTTGTCGTATCACCACACTGATAGTTCCATTAAAAAGATATTCATGTTCATCAGGTGAATTCATTTGTAAGGTACCAGTGCAGTTGATATTTCCACTTTTAGTCATGTTGCTGATTGTAACAAGTATAATGGATAGTATCACAAAGAAAAAGATGGTGAAAAATTTATATTTTTTATTCATGATTAAATACGCTCTTACAGCTGGATAGCTTGTTCTTTTTGCCAGCCTGATAACTACATCTGCTGATGAATTGTCGTCCTACCTCATCAAAAATCAGGCTATCCTCCTGTTGGAAGATATAAAAACTCCCCGTAAGACACGGTAGTTTTGATCTGGCCATCTTCTCAGTTAAGGTGACTCTCTTGGGCAGGAGTTCATATGAACTTCTGTAAAACATATATATCGGGCAGCTGTCAATCATACCGGCAAGGTAGACTCTGGCTACTTTCATCTCGTTTTTGTTTAGCGAAATATAATAACAAATAAGACATAGCATAATTAATGACAAAGCATTAAAACCATGAAGCCATACTAACTTTTTACTTTTATTTGTTAAACCACTCGTTCTTTCCCCTTCATTTTTAAGTTCTATATTTGAGTGAATCATTACCTGTTCTAAGGTTTCAGGTAATAAATCTTTACTAAAAGAATCTGTATTCGTAAGCAAAAGATCTTGCTTTTCATTTTCGGATTCTATCATTCGCACTTTTACTTCTTTTTTCATCACAAATCCGGTGCGAGGAATAGTAATGATGATATCTGCTGGTTCACCAAGCAACTGGAAGTTTTTTCTAATCAGAGATACATATTGTGTGAGCGTATTGTTTGATGTCTTATACCCATATTCATCCCATACACAATTCAGAATCTCTTCACGTGCCAATGTCGAACCCTGATATCTGATAAACAGCGACAGTAACCGGGACGCTGTTGCAGGGAGAATAATGGAGTCATAACTATTACAGTTAGTTAAAGAACTTTGAACGTCATCATAAACAATATTCTCATTAATTATATAGAGCATACCCCGTCCTTATACCTCAGATCATAGCTATGGCACTTTTACCGGCATAATACCCGCATGAAATAGTGCTGTTGTTGTTTTTGGTGCAGAGTCTAGCATATTTAATTCATCTGTCACGTGAATATAAAGAGAGGTGCCATTTAAGATAAATTTAAGATAATTATAGCATTACAATATAAACTGACAGCTTCGTTATGTTTATTTCACATATAAACTACAAGTTCGTAAAAATAACTTAACTGAGGGGTTGGAATCTATAAAATAGAATGTTTAAATTGTAAATCCATATATAAACAGATTAATTAACTAAAATTTCTATATTCTTCAATATAATATATCAAATGACGCAAGGGAAGGTTATGATTGATACATTGCAGAGAGCCACGCTGGTACAAACGAGTGGCATAACAAGCGAGCAGTGAAAAGGAAGAGTAGGTAACATGCAGAAAATAAAAGATACACTTGAAAATAAATGCTCTTACAATTGTGTAATGGATGTTACGCCTTTCCTTCAGCCTGTTATTAATACTTATGAAAATTGTATCGTAGGAGCTGAAATTCTCTGCAGAGTAAAAACAAAAAAAGGATACATACTGAATCAGCTGCATATTGAAGAGCTTGAGGTACCTGAGCGTGCGGATTATTACGCCAGAGAGCTTTTATTAAAAACAGCTGAAACCTTAAGGAAAAATGATGGTATTAACGAAATCCCGTCGGGTTTTGTTTTTTCTCTGAACATCACCTGTGGCCAGATCAACTCTGAAACCATCAGGAATGCTGTAATGAAATTCAGGAGTTACTTCAAAACAGATGTCGTGATCCTGTTGGAGATTGTGGAGCGGAATATCACTGATGCGACCAATGATATTCTGGATGCAATCGCATTCTATGATTCTATCGGAGTGAAGTTCGCTATTGATGATGTAGGGATGAACACTGCTGCCCTAAAATTCTTTGGGGTGAATAATGTAACAACCCTAAAGCTGGATCGTTTGGTTACACAGGTAAAAGGAAACCTGGGATTAGTTTATCGTAAACTGATTGATGGTATTGTTAAAATATCATCTATCTGTAGCGTGGATGTTGTTGCAGAAGGTGTAGAAAATCACTTTCAAAAAGAGGCGTTGAAGTCGGCTGGGATCATTTTTATGCAAGGTTACTTATTTTCCCGACCTTTACCCGTACCTGCTTTTTGTGAATTTATGAAAACTTACCGCTGACAGGTATGACTCCATGGCAGTAAAAAAAACCGTTATAATTTTATCCGATGATTATTTTTATCTTAATGGACTGGAGTTCTTATTAAAAGAGACAAAATATCTGAATGTGTACTGTCATTATATACATCACAAACAGCAGGAATTCTTTTCTGATAGCATCGTTTATGACGTCCGTACTGGAAATAGTATCATTATATTGGCAGTGGATGACTTAAACCTTATCAGGAAGTTCGCAACATATTTTAGCTCCAACGTGATTTACTCTCTGAGAACTATCGGTAAAAGAGAAATGATCCTTTATTATAAGGGGGCGCTGGTAATAAACAGAAGTCTTTCGATATGGCGGATGTTAGAGATGATTAAGAGATATGGGAGGATATGCAGTATGACAAACATATCACTTACTCAGAAAGAGGAGCAGGTTATTTTTAATTATTTTAATTTAACAGGGTATCAGTTCAACGCTTTCAGATATGAAGTCGGGGTTAAAAAAACCAGTCATTACAAACGCTCCGCATATCAAAAGATGATGGTTAATGGTGACGGTGAAGCCCATTTTGTGGTGAGCGCACTAAAACAAATTAGTGCAGGGCAGGTGTAGCAACTCATTACGTTTTATTGAAAAAATATCTGTCTGAAAAGCTGTTACGATTAATGCTGAGAGTTTTAATAACTCAACGCCTTATGTTTTTTGTAGTACCTGGTGATGTTCACCTTTTAAGTAAGTGGTTTGATAAGGATATTTTCGCATCTCCTTATTACAACTCTATCGTATATAAATATGTTCAAAGGATATAGACATGAAAAAAAGTGCTATTGCATTAACGCTGTTTGCTGTTCTGGGTGCAACTGTAAATTCTGCGAATGCTGCATCGACAGGAACCATTACCTTTAATGGTCAACTGACTGCCACTACCTGTGATGCCGTCGTTGATACACAGGGTGCAGATGCAACGGTTATTCTGCCTACCGTTGGTACCAACCAGTTGACTACTGCAGGCCAGACCGCGGGGCGTACGGGATTTAATATTGCTCTGACTAATTGCCAGGGCACTCTGCAAAACGCCTCCGCGTTCTTTGAAGCAGGTCCGACCGTGGATTTACCAAGCGGACATCTGCTGAATAAGACCGGAACGGCAACCGGTGTCAGTCTGCAGCTGCGCGATGAATCCTCTGCGAATGGAGATGTCATCGTGGCGGGTAACGGAAATCAGGCTGCCAACACTACTTATGTTGATGTTTCCTCTGGCAGTGCGAACCTGCCTTATTCGGTTGAGTACTTTGCTGATACTGCAACCACTGCCGGGACAGTTATCAGCCAGGTGGTTTACTCCATTCAGTACATGTAATTCAACGTACTTCATTAATCAGGGGAGCCCAGGCTCCCTTTCACAGAGGGTGGATTTATGCCTGTGCAACGGAAGCATAACTTTTTTTCTATTCTGACACTCAGCTCACTGTTCATGCTTTATCTGGTGTTACTTAGCGCCCCCGTAAAAGCCAGTATCGTTATTACCGGTACCCGGGTGATCTATTCTCAGGGGGAGCGCTCTGTCAGTGTGAAACTTAATAATAATGGTAAATCCCCCGTACTTATCCAGAGCTGGATCGATGATGGCGTTATGAGCAAATCACCGGATACCAGCACGGCCCCGTTTATTGTGACGCCACCTATAAACCGTGTTGATCCCGGCAAAGGTCAGACACTACAGATCAGCTTTACCGGAAAACAGCTTCCTTCCGATAAAGAGTCTGTATTCTGGCTTAATGTGCTTGAGGTGCCTGCACGTAACAGTTCCAAAAAAGATGAGAATTTTTTACAAATTGCCTTTCGTACCCGGATAAAACTTTTTTATCGGCCGGAAGCACTGCAGGGAATATCCCTTGAAGCCCCGGATAAGCTCGAATGGAAAACCGTAGAGGGGAAATTACAGGCGACGAATAAAACGCCCTGGTATGTATCTGTGTCTGGCGTACAAGCGAATGGAAAAAAGACAGAAGGGAAAATGATAGCACCTTTTGAAGCTGAATTCTTTCCGTTGCAGGTAAGCCATGGCCAAATGATTCACTTTAACGTCGTCAATGATTATGGGGCAGTCACTGAGAAATCTGCTGCAGTTAAATAAAACGTCTGTTTGACAGGGAATATAACGTGAAAAACCATAATAAATATTTCCGCAAGAACTTACTTGCAGCAGCTATTGCTGGTTTTTGCAGTATACCGCATTCATCTGAAGCTATGGAACACACTGAAGCGCTGCCCGGGAATCTTCACACAGAAGTGTTACCTGACCCTGGGACCGGGGACGTTGAATTTATCAGTGATGTGCTGATGTTACAAAATAATCAACCCGTCGATACCAGCCGCTTTTCAAAGCGCGGTTTTCTTTTACCTGGGAAATATTATGCCACCATTCGGATAAATGGTAGTGAGATAGGGAATGAAAATATCGAGATCAAAAGCCGGGCGGATAATTCTGGTTACGTCTGTATTACGCCGGAATTACTGAAAGTCATCCCTCTGGCCTGGGAAAGAATGAATGAGACCGACACAGTGCGGCAACCCGATTCTGATGGCTGCACTGAAATCTTATCCGGCATCCCGAATGCCAGGGTCGAATTCGATGCGGGAGAGCAGGTACTGGATATTACGTTGCCGCAAAAATATGTTCATCGCTCTGCGCGTGGTTCCGTGAACCCGGAGCTCTGGGATAGCGGTATACCTGCAGCATTTCTCAGCTACGGGCTGAACGCCTGGACAAGTCAGTCCAGTCATTATGACTATAAATCGATGTTTGCCTCGCTGAATACCGGATTTAATCTTGGCGCATGGTATTTCCGTCATAATGGCTCCTATTCCTGGTTAGATGACGGAAAGAAGGATTATCAGTCTCTGAACACGTATGCTCAGCGGGATATTCCATTTATCAAAGGCCGCTTGCTTGTCGGCCAGTCTAATACCACAGGCAGGGTTTTTGACTCCCTGCCATTTTCCGGTATGCAAATTGCCAGCGATGAGCGCATGTATCCAACTTCGCAGCGGGGCTATGCGCCTGAAATCAGGGGGATGGCCAGAACGAACGCCAAAGTCACTGTACGCCAGAATAACGCCATCATTTATGAGACAACTGTCTCCCCGGGTGAATTCGTTATTAACGATCTTTATCCGACGGGGTTTGGTGGCGACCTGGCCGTGACCGTTCGGGAAGCAGATGGCAATGAAAACTTTTTTCTGGTCCCGTATACCGCGATGCCGCAGTTGATTAGACCGGGGTCGTACCGCTATTCCTTTACGGCGGGCAAATTACGCCAGCTTAACCTTAGAGATAAACCGGAGTTTTATGAGGCAACCTGGCAGCATGGCCTGTCAAATTACCTGACGGGCTATACTGGCTGGCAACAAAGCGACGGTTATTATGCCGCTCAGGCCGGTATGGCAATAGGAACCCAGGCCGGGGCGATTTCTCTGGATATCACCCAGTCGCATGCTTCTTTCTCAGGAAATCCGAACGGTCAGGAATATGGCCATAAAACGTCATCCGGACAGAGCTACCGACTCAGCTATTCAAAATTTATCCCCCGGTCGGGCACCAATCTGACGCTGGCAACCTATCGTTTTTCAACGCAGGGCTATTACGATCTGGCAACAGCCATGATGACAAAAGAAATGCTGGTGCGTGGTTACGATGAACAGCGTCTGAAACGTTCCAAAAGCCGCTATACCCTGACTGCCAGCCAGTCTCTTCCAGAAGGCCTGGGACAGTTCTATGCAAGTGCGTCATTACAGAATTACTGGAACAGTAAGGATACCGATAAACAATTCCAGGTCGGTTACAGTAATAGCTGGAATTCCATCACTTACGGATTAAATGTCAACCGGACATACACCTGGTACGGCAAAAGTGATACCAGCTGGCTTCTGTCCCTGAGCTTCCCCTTGGGTACTGCCGGAGATACACATGTTCCATCCGCGCGTCTGGAAACAGGGCGCAACAATGATGGATCCTGGTCTGAGGCGGCCTCCCTGTCCGGAAGTGCCGGCGAAGACAACCAGTACAGCTATGGGGTAACAGCCCGCAATACCAGCGGCGCAACCGGCAGCAGTCTGTATGTTAACGGGCAGTGGCGAACACCGTATACGTACCTTAATGGCAGCAGCAGCGTTGGTAATCACTATCAGAGCCAGTCATTTGGTGCGAATGGGTCCGTGATCCTGCATTCCGGTGGCGCAACCCTCAGCCCTTACACCTCAGATACCTGGGCGTTGATTGAAGCCAGAGGAGCCAAAGGCGCCCGGGTTTCCTCTTACCCTGGTATCAGCATTGATAATGCCGGGTATGCAGCGGTGCCTTATCTGAATGCGTATGAAATGAATGAAGTGGCCATCGATCCAAAGGATGCGACGAATAATGTCGGCTTTGATAGCACGTCACGTAAGGTGGCCCCCTACGCCGGTGCTATTGTAAAGGTTAAATATAATACGCAAACAGGGGTCCCCGTACTGATTTCTGCCCGATGGAAAGGAGAACCAGTCCCCTTCGGCGCTGATGTCAGCAGTGAGAAGGGTAATTATATTGCGATCGTCGGCCAGGCCGGGCAGATATTTGTTCGCCTTGAGCCAGGCACTCATATTCTCAAACTGAAGGCCGGTAATCAGGGGGAGTGCAAAATGAAAGTCATCGTTTCCGAAGAAGATTCAGCAATTAATATGAAGAAAGAGGCTCTGGAATGTTACTGAATGCGTTGTTATTTCTGTCACGCAGTAGCATGAAAATGTTACTTGTAATTTTATTGTTCATCATGATGCATTTCCCGTCTGTGGCCTTAGCTGCGCCTGTTTGTGACGACACGAATATTGGCCACAGGGAGATAGTATTGCGTGGAGATAGTATTTCACCCGGTGTAGACCATTCTTCGTCTGTCCCAGTATATGCAGGTTATTTCATTCCGATCACTCTAGTTAACTATTATAATTGTCACGTAACTAGTGGAGACTCTTCAAGTTATGATATGTATGTTTTTCTTGAACCATTAAATTCATATGGTAACTCTTACTCTTTTAATTTGGGGGCGATGAGGTATTATAGTGTCGTTGCGATGAATGCTCCGGCATTTGGGGTCGGATTATCTACTGCACTTGCTTCACCGCCAGGCATGGCGGTTAATACAGTAGATAAGGTATGGTTTGACTCAAGCGCCAAATTACGAGGCAATTATAGTGGTGGATATATTATATCATTGATTAACGGTTCCCTCTTACAGCCAGGAGTTTTATCTGGGAGTGACCTGCCCACTTTTGGCATATACGGTATGATATTTAAGAGTGATGGTACCCCCTATGACGGAAAGAAAATAACGATGGGAACTGTATCTTTTAGCGGCTCAGTGAATATTATTCCGTTCACATGCCAGACACCTGATGTGGCTGTGCCGATGGGAAACTATAAAACGACGGATTTCACCGGTGTGGGAAGCACCAGTCAGTGGGTGGATTTCAACATTGAGTTAGATAACTGCCCGGGGAATTATCCTGGATATTTTCAGGCAAATAACCAAATGAGCTTATTGATTAATCCCGTTTATGGCAATCCTACCCCTGATTCATTCTGTCTCAAATCAGGAACCGGCAGCGCAACGGGGATAGATATGCAGGTCCGAAAGCAAAATGATACCAGCTTGATAACAATGGGAACGGGTTTTGACCCTCTGGGCCCCGTAACCGGAAATACGGGAGTGACGCAATTACGTATCCCTCTGCAGGCCAGATATATACAGTCAGGCGGGCAGGTGACTCCAGGTTCGGCGGAGTCAGCGCTGACATTCACTATCAATTATTACTAACGAAAATTTATTAACATAAGATTCGCAGTCGCTCATAGACTGGTACAACTGCTCATGGGTAAACTCTCAATAAGGTACCTCCGGAGGTCAGTAAATTCGTGAAGTAAAAGAGGAGATGGCAAGCGGCACTGCAACAACGTGACGTTGAAAAACTTCAGTTGCGTCAAGCCTGACGGCTGTAGAAATGTTTCCTTCTCGACGTCAGGCGCGCCGTGAACTGTGCCATGGCCTTTTGAAGGCGCGCCAGCGCTTCAGCTTGTCCCGCCAACTGGCGTTTAAAACGGATATTTTTAGCGGCGAGTTCATTTTCGCGATCACAGGATGAGGCCGTTGCTGCGCCAGTCATAGGGCTGCGATTTATACAGACTGTTCTCGCGGGCTGCTGCAATACAAAGCGCTCATTGCTCCCGTTTTGTTTTTCATCTCAACGGAAAGATTGCCGCACGAACCGGTTGGCTTAAGCTGCGAATCGCAAATGGTCAAGCAGGCACGATAATCTCATGGATGATATAAACGCTGACGACGATGGAACTGGTGGGGATACCGTTGCTGATGGGCATATACGCGCGCTCTGGTCACATTACTGGGGTATCCGCTGCGGGCACAATGAAGGTAATAGTGTTACCGGCAATACGGGTGCTTTCAACTGCTATTGCTGTGCAAGAAAATATCAAAGTAGCTGCAATGACTGTTTTATCGTCCCGTTTTTCAAAATCAGTTGTACGGTCTGTATGGTAGCGAAAATGCTATGTAGAACAATACATTGCATTATGCTGTTGGTTCGGATTATAAAAATAAGGAAAGTGAACGCGAAGGATAAATCTTGTGGGAGATGAAGGGCGCGGATTTGTCGCACGCAAAAAAGCGCACGCTTGCGGAATAACGTGCGCCTTGTATTGGGTCTGACAACGGAGGAGCGGCAGAATATCAACTCACCTGCCTGCACCTGCTCCGGGAGTCGGTACGGTCATCGCTTACTTGCGAAGAAAAGCCAAAATATCAGCATTAATGACATCCGCATGGGTGGTGTGCATCCCGTGTGGATAGCCCGGATAAATACGCAGTTCACTGTTGCTCAACAATTTATCCTGCATAAGTGCGGCGGTCTTATAGGGCACAACCTGGTCGTCATCGCCCTGCATCACCAGTACCGGAAGCGTGATGGCTTTGAGGTCTTCCGTTTGGTCTGTTTCAGAGAATGCCTTGATGCCTTCGTAATGGGCTTTTGCGCTTCCCATCATGCCCTGGCGCCACCAGTTCTGAATAGTGCCCTGGGAAATGTCAGCCCCTTCACGGTTGAAGCCGTAAAAAGGACCGGAGGCCACATCAAGATAGAACTGAGCACGATTCGCGGCCAGCGCTTTACGGAATCCGTCGAATACTTCTACAGGCGTGCCCTCCGGGTTCGCCGCTGTTTTTACCATTAACGGCGGTACCGCACTGATCAGCACCGCTTTCGCCACGCGTCCCTGGGGTTGTCCGAAGCGCGCGACATAGCGGGCAACCTGCCCACCGCCGGTTGAGTGACCGATATGAATCGCATTTTTCAGATCCAGATGTTCAACAACGGCATTAACATCAGCAGCATAATGATCCATATCATGCCCTTCACTGACCTGATCTGATCGACCATGACCGCGACGGTCAATGGCAATGACGCGGTAACCTTGTCCCAGGAAGAACAACATCTGATTATCCCAGTCATCGGCGCTTAGTGGCCAACCGTGATGAAACACGATGGGCTGGGCTGTTTTATCTCCCCAATCTTTATAAAAGATCTTTACACTGTCGTCTGTCGTTACAAATGCCATGAGGTCACTCCTGTAGTGATATTCCACAAGATTATAGGACACAGCCCATAATCCGACAGGCAGGCTTTATCGATTCACCGTCTGTCTCTAACGGGGAAAACGCTACGCCCCCATCGCCAGGCTGTACAATAGGAGATGTCAATAGAACGGATAAGCGACACCGTGCGGTAACCCCTGGTGTTTTGCGTGATAATAACGGGTAACTGTCTGTTTACTCAGTAAGATAACGGCGAGAGTCGGCATTCAGCTTATGACGGTGATTGCCGCGCAGAGTCATACGGTGACGAAAAGAAAGCTTGTGGAGAGGAGAGAAACGGAGAGTCAGTGGCGTTTATTTTTGCTAAAGCAACAGAAAATATTACCCCTTGAAAATACAAGGGGCAACAGATTAATTATAGTTATTTGATATTTTTCGTACTTTATTGGTTTTTTATACGCTAAGTGCTTCTAACATTCTGTACCCGGGACGCTAAATGTAAGATAATCCCGTGTGGATTTATCCCTGGTGTTGCGTTGGTCTTTGACCCCCTGACCAGTTAGCATTGCGAGTGCTGTTGGTCAGGTATTTTTTAAGTATAAGGAAGACCCGACATAAAAAAAAGCTGTCCTAAAAGACAGGGGATAATAATTTCAGTGTGTGATTATCAGGAATAACTGGATGAACTCTGTTGTTGAGTTTTTTTTGCATGATTACGATGAATTGCCGCCAGGATTTGCCTCCGAACTCTACCGGCTCAGACGAAGAACATTTCGCGAGCGGCTCGACTGGAAAGTCGAATGCATTAACGGCATGGAAAAGGATCAATTTGACAACGAAAAAACGACTTACCTGCTGGGCATGCATGACGGGCAATTACTTTGCGGCGCGCGATTTATCGATGCGACCCAGCCGACAATGATCAGCGAAATATTCCATGATTACTTTGACGATATTAGTCTTCCTACCGATATTCCCTGCTGTGAAGTCAGCCGACTGTTTTTAGATAAAGAACGACGCGACAACGGAAATTTGCGCAGTATGCCCACCAGTAAGGCGCTGTTTCTGGCAATGATCGTTTACTGTATGAAGAAACAATATCGGGGAATGTATGCTGTTGCCAGCCGCGGCATGTATGCCATTTTTCGTCATGCGAACTGGAAAGTAGAGGTTATTCAGAAGGGACTTTCTGAGAAAGGGGAAACAATCTATTATATTTTTATGCCTGCCAGCGTAAGCGCCGTGGAAGACATCATTCGCAAAGACAAGAACAGCGACTGGCTTCGTGAAATGCTCCAGCAACTGCTTCGTATATAACGGGCGCCGGGGCTCAGTTGTCGAGCAATCTGAGCTCCATCCCCAGTTTTACCGCATGTCTGGCGTTGTTCACCCCGAGTTTTTTCATTGCGTTGCTCATATGGAATTTCACGGTGCGTTCCGTAATGGACAAAATAACCGACACCTCGGCGTATGTTTTTCCGGCGCTAACCCATTTAAGAATTTGCCGTTCACGTGGCGACAAGAAAACGTTCTTTTTCTGATCCACTTTACTATAGAGATTGAGCGTCTTCTGATGCAACTGAATAAGAAAGTGCATAAAATGTGAACGATTTTTTTCCATGTCCACGCCGGAATCTTCCTGGCTGATGATGGATAACACCACCAGATTATTCAGGTAGTCATGCAGTGGAAATGTCTGCCCCTGGTAGATGTTATGTTCAGAACTTTCGTTGAAAATGCGCGTCAGGTTGTATCCGCCAGACAAGATGACCTTGTTCTCCCAAAAGAAATCTTCCACACAGCGTAAAGCCCGAATAATAACAGGGTCTATAAACTGATATTTTCTTTCCAGGTAGATGTCGAACCATGCCGGATTATTATTAATTATCCGCATCTGTGAAGGGTCTTTCTTGTTCATTATCGCGTAGGCGTAGATGATACCGTTGTAGTCCTCAAAGAACTTATTCAGCTCATTCTGGATTAACGCATTGATCCTTGTATCGTTGTAATACGTATCCTTCACGTCAGTTACTGCCTCTGGGATGAATGGGTGGATAAGTATAGTCTGCTTTGTTAGCCTTCAAAAAGATAGAGAATGCATCAATATTGTTTATCTCGCCTCTTTGCCCAAGACAAAATCGCTTTGCGGTCTGCGAAGCCTGGGGAATATTCTCAGTTGACATGATGGCGGTGCAGTGAAAACCACACCGCCTGTTTCAGGTTATCGGGCAATCAAAGCGAACACGCCCCAGCCAAAATATTCCCGGCTATAGGTGACATGACGCTTAGGGGCGACAGACAATTCCGCCCGGACCTCCTGCGCGAAATCATCATGGGGGTTTTCCGCCAGCCAGCGACGCAGGGTCAGCCACTTCGCGGCTTCGTACCTGTCCCAGCCTTCCTGGTCCGCCAGCACCATTTCCACAATGTCGTACCCTCTTGCGGCGAAAGAGGCGACAAGGTCGGGCAGGGTGAGGAGATCGGCCACGCTGCCCACGCCGCAGGCGACAGCCACCTCGTCCGATACAGGGTCCTTACGCCAGTAGGGTTCGCCAATGAGCATGATCCCGCCGGGCTTGAGACTTTTTGCCAGCAGGTCGACCGTCCCGGCGACACCGCCCGCGATCCAGGTGGCGCCGACACAGGCCGCCACATCGCATTTTTCGTCGGCAACGTAACCGGATGCGTCGTTATGAATAAATTTCACGCTCTCGCTGACGCCAAGTTCCGCTGCGCGCAGCTTTGCCTGTGCAGTGAAGAGTGGGCTCATGTCAATGCCGAGGCCGGTAATGCCATGATCACGCGCCCAGGTACAGAGCATCTCGCCTGAACCGCTGCCGAGATCGAGAATGTGCGTGCCCGCAGTCATACGTAATACGCGACCTAACGTGGCGTACTTTTCTGCTGTAAACGGATTATGAATGCGATGCTCGCTTTCGCTAATCGTAAAAATACGTGGGATATCCATTAGTTAATTCCTTGTATGTCATGCGTATTCGGTGAAACGTTCGCCGTCGCGTGTGCTTTTTCTGCCAGCAACGCAAAAAGTTTGTCCGCGAAGGTCTCGCTGACTGGCCAGTCGGCGCCGGCAGGTCGCTGAAGCACGTTCAAACCTGCGTCAGCAAGCAGGCTGAGGTACTCCTCATCACGCCAGGCCTTCATTTGATTACCGAAACGGGTCGTCCGACCTGTTTCTTCAATTGCCCAGAACAGGGTTGAGCTGGTCCGTGTCTCTTCATCCCAGTCATTTTCTGTCAACAGAAGATGAGGATCGGCAAGAAACAGTCCCTGCGGGCAACGCTGCCAGCTTGCAGGGGCCATGCCCTGACGTTTCACCTCGTCGAAGGTGTGTACTTCCACGAGGAGTTTTCCGCCCGGCGTAAGCCATCGCGCGCACTGACCGATGAGGTGGGTTGCGTCTGCGGCATTGAAGACATTCAGTTCCCCAAACGTCATCATGATGAAATCGAACGATTCTTGCGGGCGATATGTCCGGACATCCTGCTGAACATAATCAATCTTCAGCCCCGCGGCCTGCGCCTGTTGACGAGCCCATTCGATAGAAGCCGGCGAGAAATCCACGCCGGTACAGCTAAAGCCGCGTTCGGCCAGCAAACGGGTGTAAAAACCGGGGCCGCAACCAAGGTCCAGAATGCGTGCGCCTGAGGGGAGCTGACGGGCAATCCACGCAACCTGTTGTTCAATCACCGACAGTCTGCGGCTGGCCCAGTCATGTTCCTGGGACAGATGGTTTTCCAGCATGCGCTGGCTAAAGGCGGGTTCATCCCAGGGGATTTTGCCTTCATCAGGTGAAAGTCGAATGCGTCCTGAAGCGACAATAACAGCGCTGATATTCATCATCCTCTCCTTAGCGATTATCAGGCTGGGCGCGAACGTGGTTCAGCCCGGTGGTGTTGATGCGGTAAGGCTGACCGTTGACGGACTTGATCAGCTTTTTGGTTTTGAGTTTTTTGAAGACGGCGAGCGTACAGTCGGCGAGCAACAACCCTTCGCGGCTGTAGCATTCAACAGAGGTAACGCGGCCAGAAGTATCGCGGACGTGCGTAATACGTCCACCTTTAGCGAGAACGTGTAGGGTACGTTGTTCCTGACGGGATAAATTCATACTGGAAAACCTGTTTAATCATCATGTGCAAAACGTGCAAACACACAGCGGTGTCCGCATTCGATTTCGGCGCATTGATAATCAGTCCGGCCTGAAAGGTCGGGGAGCTGATTATCAGATGATTACATTCTCCAGCATCAAAGCCTCGGGTGACGTTGAATGGTATTTACGGAGTGAATGGTAACACAGGTTTTTTGTGCGGATATAGCGAATCCTTTAAAGTGTGATCTCAGCGCGAAACCGCTCAGGCGTTAGCCTGTGCAAACATGTCATTCGCTCCATGTCCCCATGCGGTACCATCATGAATATTGATTGAACGCATATACCCGATGATGACCGCTTTGCTAGTCTCAGCGTATCGCTTTGCCAAAGACAGGGAGTGGCATTGGACATCTTTTTTTAACCCACTGAAAAATATCAAATAAATATTTTTCGTACACAAAGACATGGTTCGTTCAATACGGATCCGAATTTGTACGGGTTAAAAAAGGTACGTTATGAAAGTCACATGGACTGTCACTCCTGTTGGGCACCAGCGCATTGCAAAACGCTGCCCGTCTTGCAACATCAAACGAGAGTTCACGCCCGCCGGGGCATTCAGAATCAATTCGCAAAAAAAGAGACTGGACGTCTGGAGTATTTATAAATGTACGCATTGCGAATGTACGTGGAATATCGCTCTGTTCTCGCGGCTCAATGTCAACAAATTAGATCCTGAGCTTTATCGCCGTTTCCTGCTCAATGATGCGGATACGGTTGAAAACTTTGCGCATAACAAAGCGATTCTTAAGCGGAACAATGCGAGGCTGTCGGGCAAACCTGATTTTCATATTCAGGAGCAGTGGCCGGTCAGTATTTTCCCTCGACAATGGGTCAGCGTTTGTATCCGGATCCCCCGTGCTTTTCAGGTTAACTTGCTGGCCATCCTGAAAAAGCAGCTCATGCTGAGTTCAGCAGAAATTTATAAGCGAGTCGATTCGGGGGAGATAAACGGGGTGACGAAGAAGATGCTTAAATCAAGGAAGGGGGCATTGGCGGTATATCACATACACATGCCTCTGGAAACGGTGTATGCCCGCCGCAGAATCGATTTGACGCGTCGTTAACAGGCAGAAGCTCACCTTATGACAATCGTCGCCAGGATGACCCGCGCAGCGGATAGGCTGAAAAAGAGGTGGGCTTCATTAATATCATCATGCAAAGGCAGCTATCTCCTTTCGGAGATAGCTCAGCATCCACACTGATTTACGTTGTATTGCCATGAGCTTTCCTCACGCCGTTGATAGCGAAGAAAATCGGCAAAAGGCACTGGCGGCAGGAAGTAATAGCCTTGCAGAAAATGAATGTGATTGTTGACCAGCCAGCGGTGTTGGTACTCATGCTCAACCCCTTCAGCGACCGTGCGTAAACCCAGGATGTTGGCAAGGTGAATAATTGACTCCAGCATCGGAACCCGCTGTTCGCCATCCTTAATATTATTGATAAATGTTTTATCAATTTTGATAATGTCCAGCTCCAGCTCGTTCAGATAGTAAAGATTCGCATAACCGGTGCCGAAGTCGTCGAGGGCGAACAGTACGCCGCGGTTTCGCAGAGAGCGGATGAGTTCTTTAATGGCCGGGGTAATATTCAACGCCTGGTCTTCAGTGATCTCAATCATCAGCTTTATGGGTAAATGTTGGGTTTGCTCCAGAAAATTGAGGCATTCCCAGTAGAAAACAGGGTTGCTTAAGCCGGAAGGACCAATATTAAAAGCGATAAGCAGCTCATTTTTGATGATCCTCTTTGCGGAGATCAGATCGCGGGCGACGGTCGCCATCAGATAGCTGGTCAATTCGAAGATCAGACCGCTGTTGATCGCTAAAGGAATAAACTCTTTTTGCGAAATAGCGTAGTGGTGCCCCTGCGGCCAGCGAGCCAGGATTTCCACACCGCACATATCGCCATTCTGATTAACGATCGGCTGGTAGTAAGGGATGATCTCTTCCTCCACAATAGCCATGCTCAGCCTGCTGGCGTTCAGTTCGTCATAATCAAGACATTGCGCGTTGCCCGGCGAGTCTGTGAAGCCGTTCAATAAGCCGTTTCGGGATAAAAAGATAACTGACTCATTGAAACAACGAAAACCCAGTCGGGCGTTAATTTTATCCCGATACCGGTACAGCGCTTTCGGACTCACAGCATTCGCGACGCAAAAATTATTCAATTCCCCTCGGCTAAAAGAGGCATTGAGCATTTCTTTTTCAAAATGCGTTAAGCGGAAATGGGCAACCGATAGATTTTCGAGACTAAAGGTGGATTCATGGCTCGCTAATGCCTTCTTATGTAATGCATTTATCACGCTATTCACACCCAGTTTCGCATCTATAGTGTCGACATTTTCATAACCGCGATGAAAGCAGTCATGCTTACTCATCTTTAGGACAATACTGTGTATGTGGTTAAATAAGCTGCTGTTTTGTTGGATCCACTTGTTGACGAAAAATAAAGGCAGCCTGTTGTCGATGATCAACAAACAGGACTGATATTGCGGTAAGTGTTGCTGTCTTTCATTGGTTACTGATTGAACATCAACCAGTACTAAATTAGGTAACCAGGACTTAATTCCAGAAAAAAGACAGATGTCATAACTTAACAGGAAAATTTTTTTAGTATTCATAGCTATTACCAGCGTGAATTTATTGTATAGCGTCTACCTCGTCTTCCGGGAGAAAGTGATAAAACGCGCATTTTCTCTTTTTAATAAATACAAAGCAGCGATAGAGTCTGACTCTTATCAACAAAATCAGGGCGTTACGAAAATTACAGGCACAAATGAAATATAAAACTCAAAACATAAATTTCTCTTGAGTATAAAAAATATAACCCCTGTGTTTTAGTGTGTTTTAAAAGTTTTACCAAAAGTGCAGTTGACCATACAATTGACTTAAAAATAATCAAGAAGCTTCAGAAAAATCTATAAAGTTTGTTTGTTAAAGGGAATTAAAATCATTGTTTAAAATGAATTATTCCGTTATAGACCTTACACACTCAGGTTAATTGCCATGAGATTTTTCATACTGATGCCGCGTAATAAGGGGTTATTACGGCGTCCTCTGGCAAGCCTTACCCACAGGATGATACCTGTTTAAGGCGACGATAAATTTTCTGTTATTTGCTCTCAGCTGAGCGCTGTTGAATGTTTCTCCTGGCAGGAGATAGCGCATTTCAGCCTCATCATCCGTCGAGTGGCAACCCTGATGAAGAATGATTTTAAAAAACGTGTTACCGGTATTTCTCAGTATCCCTCTCTGTTCATCAAGGTGATACTGGAAGTTAATTTTTCGTGGCCGAACGACAAGGATCGTATCAATTGCGACCGCAGGTATCGCTTCGCTCTTCTTGCCATGTTCGCGATCGGTTAACAGGGTAACAGGGAGCTCGCGAAACAGTATGCGGTAATAGCGCTCCGTTTCATCCGCAGGCCCACGATAAAAGATCTTGAAGAACTCACCAGACTCGGGCGCCAGTGAGAAATTTAACGGCGTAAAAAGCAGTTCGCCATCGGCAATTGGGCTTCGCTTTTCGCCCCCGGGCCCCGGCTTGTCGATTTTCACCGCGCTAATGCTGTAAACGTTTTGTTTATCACTATCGTTGTAAATCCGCTTGCTGATAAAGGACTTATCGGCAGGCATTTCATAAATAGTCGACTCAAGATAAACAGCATGGACCGGAAAGACCATCAGCATGATTGCCAGCCACAGACCTCGTTTCCCTGTTTGAGCGCGTTTCATGGCGTTACGCCCAGCCAGTTTGCCGTGACTTTAATTTCACCGGTTGCGCTGACCACCCCTTCCCAGTCCGCCCCGGCAACGGTAAGCATTGAACGTGAATCATTCATGGGAAATAACAGTGTCAGACCAGTGGTAAAAAAACTGCCGTCATCAGTGTTATTCACATCCCATGGTGTTTGTTGCCACTGTGCGTCGGCCATCGAAATCGGCGCTTCGTTACAGCTGTTACGCTTTTGTATTACCCCGCCCGACTCACTGTTGTATTGCAGGTAGGCGGGAACAGGAACAGAAAGCCCGTCCTGCGCCGACTGAAACAGGCAATACGGCACGCCATTGACCGTGGTGCTGTCGCCGATAACCTGCGCGGTAATGGTATCGGCCTGCCGCGGCCCGGAAACGGTAACGGTGTAATTCATTTCTATAGGATCTGCATCTCCAATCGTGCCGCTGCCCTGTGCCGATGTCGTGTTATCAGTGGAGGTAATGCTGATGCCATATTCTTTCGGTACGATATTGAGCTGTAACGAAGGCGTAAACTGGTAATAGCCAGACTCCGGCGTTAAGCTATTGTAAAAGCCAAACGTGAAGGGTTGGCTATTGGTTATGCTTAACCCTGAGTCGACAAGGCCTTTCAAAAACGTTTTCGACAGAAAAATATAGATATAGTCTCCGGAGGTCGTCAGCACATTGTAATAGGCGGTGGTTGCACTGTAGTTATACCAGTTTGAACCGTTACCTGAATACTTGACCGCTGATGCCGCAGGGGTAAAGCCCAGCATCGCCGAGTCGATATAGGCTCTGAACGTCAGCGACGCTGTGAGGTTCGATGTTTGCTGGAGATCATAGCTCACCATCTTACAAATTACGCCATCGACACTGCTCACCACACCCAGTTCACAATAGCCGGAGTCCTTCGTAATACTCGGCGTGCCATCACTGGCAATCCACAATTCCTGAAACGCGTTTGTCGACTCGAGCGATAAATGACCTATTTTATTAATGGTATAAGGCCGGATATACCAGTTACCGCTGGTTTGGTCTTTACAACGCGCACCGGCGGCATAGTCATAATCCACCGTGGTGCGACAAAAATTCAGTTTCAGCGTTTCCGACGCGCCGACAGTCATTGAGCGAAAATAGTCAAATGCCGAGTCAGTAAATGAAGCAAAACCATAGTATCCGCCAGCGATGCCCGCCCCGGTCGCTTTCGTATGGTAAAAGCCATATTGATCCGTTAAATCAGCCGCAATATAACCAGAAGAAGGGCAATTCGCGCCCGTTGTGCAGCGAATGCCGTTAAAGGGTTCACTCACCGGCGAATCGTCAATCCACATATCCCGGTAATAGCTGGTACTGCTGACCCAACCCACGATACCCATATAGCCAAGACTGACCTGGTTGTCACCGTATTTCACCCAGGTGTTTGAACCACTTATGCGCGGATCCAGCGAAGATGGCGTTATAAAATATTCGTTATCAATATTGTTTTCGATAAATAAAATATTGCTGCTCACCGCAGCCTGCGTTGATGCTGTTAATGCCCAGAGAGAAGGGGATACTGACGCCAGCGCGCAGCCAAGAATAAGGTGGAGTGTTTTGTTCATCAATTTAGCCTCACCGTTGTGCCATTGAGGTTTGCGCCGTACATTTCACGTCGCCTACCCATGCCGCGCCGCGCGCTTTGTCCAGATCGAGATCGGCTTCACACAGGCTGCCATTCGCCGAAACAAGAGTGATTACTGGATATTTTTTATCGATATCAATGGCGAATTCACCTTTTGCGTCGGTGCGCGTTTTGCCGATATGGTTATGAATATCGGTATTCGTCGCCAGTTGGCCGTCCGGGTAGCGGATGCGGCCAAATACCGTAACCATGCTTTTTATTTCCGGATTGATCACGCCGACGTTGCCCGGATAAAGCGTCAATTCCTGGGTACGCCCGGAAACAATATCGAAGCTGTCTTCTGAATTTCTGTCATTGAGTATTTCCATTCTGTACTGCGCATAGGGCGGCAGGGCGATGAAGTTTGACTTACCGCTCAGGAGATAATGACGATTGTTAATTTTGGCCGCCAGTTGCCCTTCGCCAGCCAAATCGGTGTTGACGATGATCCCTGCGCGCTGGCGTTCCTGGCTCAGCGCCACGTTTTTCCCGCTCCACGCCACCGACCCCTGTGACGAAAAGTTCATATTCGTCGAATTATCCGCTGCGCGCGTAACGGACAGCATTCCGGAATTGTATTTCGTGGCGTAACTCATATTACCGTTAAGCGAATAATTATTATCGTAATGTTGTTCGCCGCTCAGGCGCGTCGAAGCAGACAGCCCAACTGACCGGATGGTGCCTTCAGTAAACTGTTTGCGCGCGCTGAGGTTCCCCTGGGTGCTGCCGTAGCGGTCCCGCGAAACGCCCATACTTAACCAGGAAGCCAGAGGTAATGAAAAATCCAGGCTGACGTAGCGTTCCTGCCGACCATCATCATTTCTATTGTTGTAGTAATAACGCTGGATCCCGGCGCGGAGCCCTATCGTGGCGTATCGGCCAGAATACAGGGTGGTGCTGTAATCCAGGTTCCGGTACTTGTTGCCAGAATAGCGATTTTCCGTCTGGCTTAGCGTTAACGAACCGCCGTGGGGAATAAATTTTCCGAGATTAAGCGTCCCGCCGACAGAATAGTTATCGCGCTCCTGGACCGGTAGCTGGTCGCCAATTTTACTGTCCTCGCGTGACGCCCACAGCGACCCGTAGCCACCGGGGATCGTCACATTGATATTACTGACGTTTCGCCAGGAAGAATCGTTAGCGACAAGCGTCTGATTGCCGAGGCTAACGTACTCATTCACATTGAGCGTCACATCGGTTTCGTTGACCGCGTTGTTGCCAAAACCGTAAACGGTCGTTTTCAGATTTAAGCCAGACAAAATGGCCAGCGTCATTGATGCGGCGCCGCCTGCGATCCAGGTTTGCTCACTCCCTTCATCCCGGTAGTGATTGCGTTTATAACTCACGCGATCGTAATCCAGCGAGCCGCCGAAGAGTTGCCAGTTCAACCCCTGTATTCCAGCGGTTTGCTGTCGGGCGAAGATTTTATTCACCCGGCTGACGCGGCTGTTTACCGTTCGGCCATTCACCACCACCTCGACCGTGACGTCATATACGCCGTACGGAAAACGGCTGGTGTCGATTTCATAGCTGCCCATATTAAAGTTCTGTACGCTCAGCAGTCGCCCTTCTCTTAATACGTGGACTTCACCTGCCGCGGGCAAAAATACGGTAATTGGGGTTAAGGAGAGGGAATTTTTCTCAATAACCGTACTCCCTTTATTGCCGTAGCTAACGCCGTAAATTTTACCGCCATTTAACGCGTTCAGGCTGGCTACAGACTGCACGTTCCATGTATCAAGCATACCCAATGCCAGCCGATAGCCCTGGTAGTCGCGTTCGTACATCGCACGGTACAGTTTGCTGGTGTTATTGCTGTCGCCAATCCCATAGAACGAGCCATTAATATTTAAATGGTGCTCACGTAATGAGGCCGTATTATCAATAGTAAGATAGCTTCGCGAGCTGTTGCCGGTTCGATAATCGTTGTAATACGTCCCGACGTTGTAGTTCAGCACGTTGGAAAGCGTCTCGACGCTGGAGGGGCCAAGCAGACTGCTTCGGGCAACGATGGCCTCCGTCAGCGCATCCTTACTGACAATCATTTCCAGATGAAAGGAGGCGATATTCAGCTTCAGGCGTGCATCAGCCGACAGATCGATAACGGTGTTATCGCGAAATTTCACATCGCGAAGGCCTTCCACCATGATGCGGGTTTTTCTTGATAACACGGCGTTGTCGGGTAATTCCGCAATGGCAATTGATTTCACGGTAATGCTGCCATCCGTGAGCGAGATGATCGCATCGGCAATTTTCTGCTGACTTTTTTCGTCAGTCTCATTGTAACGAATATAAACCGGAACGGTCATTCCCTGTTCCAGAGAACGCGAGAAAGCGCCTGGGATAATATACTTACCCACTTTCGTCGGCGCTGAATAAACGATAATCGGTGTCAGCACTATTAAAAGGGTAACGCTTCCCCTGACAAAATATTTCATTGTCATTCGCTTCCTTACATTCCGGTGTAGAGTCTTTATCCGTATTAATCCGATTACGGTGATTATTTGACCGTTATAAATCGCTTACCGTGCCAGATCCCAATATGTGAACGTGAATGGTTTACGTCGGTATATTGCAGCTTTATTTTTGTTCCCGGCATGACGTAATAACGCTCGCGGCAACCTTTGCCATTCTCGCGTGCCTTGTCTTTACAGGCGCCATACGCGATGACCCGAAAGGAGACATTGCCGGTATTGCTAATAACATCACCGCTGCGGCTGTAATTAAAATTTTCTTTACGCGGCGCGACGACCAGAATGGTGCCAATCTGCGCGGAAGCGGTAGCTACCGCCATTTTATTGGCTTTGGTTTCAGCATTTTCACTGACCGGCTCGTCAACCCATTGCAGACGATAATAGCGTTCGGTGTCGTCCTCCGGACCTTTATAGAAAAAACGGAACACATCCGTCGCCTGTCCAGGGAGGATAAGATTCGCGGGTGTGGACAGCAGTTCGCCGTTATGCGCTGGTTTAATCTCGACGCCATCCGCAAGGGGCGATGACAATTGTTTTACCGAGACGCTAACAAAGCGGGCGGAATCCGTCGTATTGGTGATCTCTTTCGATAATGAACTCTCCGTGGACGTCATTATCGACGTGATATCACCGACGTTAATTGCCCAACCTGAAAAGGGGGCGAAAACACCTGTGAAAATAGCGGCGGTAAAATATTTCTTCATGATAATTGTCCCTGAAAAATTCGGGAGAGTACTCTCCCGAATTCGTTATCATCACGATTAAGGCGTCGTGGTCGGCGTCGTCCAGGTTGCGTTGAACTGAACTTTCACATCACCGCTCCAGTAGCCGTCCGGCAGAGTGGAATAGTCGGTTACCGGGGTGGTGCCGTCGACCGTTGCGGAAGCAATGGTAAATTTGAAATTAGACTGGTCGCTGACGCGCTCAGTGCCATTGTATGCGCCTTCCGCCAGCAAGTTTTCCAGGCCAGAGGTTTTAGATTTATTGACCAGAACGGTCTCGCTGGCGCTGGAAAGCGCGGTGCCATTCCACGCAACGCCTACGTCAAGCGTTGACGCATCGCCGCTGGCGTTGGTCAGCGTATTGCTAATAACCTGAGCAGTCAGTTCAAAGTCAGTCGCGGTGTCCTGACCCTGAATGGTAATATCAAACGCGCCGTCCTGGGAATTAAACGCATTTAACCCTTCGGCGTACTGAAAGGTCAGGGAATTAAGCGGGGTAACGACCAGCATACTTTTGGTATCTTTCGTTGCCGTAGCATCCCATGAGGCGGTCGCAGAGGCCGTTACATCAGCCGTCGCATTTGCTGCCGCAAAAACAGAAGCCAGAGAGGCAACCAGTAATATTTTTTTCATTTTTGTCTTCTCCTAAGAACTTATTCTCTGCGGGCGTCTGTTTATAAAATGGAAGCCAGCAGATCCTTTATTTGCGAACAACAATTGCCGCGATAAAAATTATCTTTTGAAATATATGTGTACTCAACAGTCGATAAATTTTATGAATAATAAAAAAGCCAGGAATTTTCCATTCAATAACGGCGATAAAGGGTTTTGTGTAGTATCTTTGTTTGGCAGAGAAGTTTGTATTAGGTTTTTTCTCTAAAAATAACACTGAAATAGATTTTTGGCCTGTTTTGACTTTTTGATTAAAATCAAAAAGTCAGTGAGCGCAAAGACCAGGAAATTTCTTATAAAACATAATGATACAGATTTATAACGCAAACGTTTTTAAATGCTTATTTTTTGTTAAAAATATGATAAATTTTATTTAAGATCGGAAAATTCTTATGTTTTTCGGGAGAACTGGAGAATATTCCGATATTTGCGCGTGTTTTTATGTCGCAGGCTGTTACTGATCAAGAGATTTATAAACGTCAGAAACAGTTTGAGGTGGGCAGAAAATGACACTCCGTGTCGTGACGGACGGGAATCCTTTAAAGCAGACTCTTTAACCCCAGATAACTATGTAGCGTGACCGTTCGGACGCGATGCAGACTAATGAGTCCAAGGTGTTCAAGCGCTTTTAATGACCGACTCACTGTTTCTATTTTAAGTTCCAGATAACTGGCGATATCTTCCCGGGAATAAGGCAGACGCAGCGTCGTTTCCGGACGGCCAATTCGCAAATGCATTTCATAGAATTCCACCAGAAAGGCGGCAAGTTTCGCGTCGGCATGTTTATTGGCGTAGCGCTGAAGCTTTTCCACCATAAAGCCGCTGTCATGGCTGAGAAATTTAATCACCGACGCCGCAACCGTAGGGTCGTTAGCGGCGGTTTCAAGTAAGCGGGAAAGATTGATATGACAAATCTCGGCAGCCGTGGCGGCTTTAAGTGTCGAAAGATAGCGCCCATCGTTTATCGCATCGAGCGCCATGATGTCGCCTGGCAGAAAGAAACGACTGACCACCGCCTTGTTATTCATTTCTACCTGAGCGGTGCAGTACCCCTCATGAATAACAAACAGCGACGCTGCCGGTTTTCCCTGTGAGGCGATGATATCGCCTGGCGCAAATCGTCTTCTCTTGTCGATCAACCCTCGTTCATTGTTACGGTCAATCGCGGTGCCTTTAGGACAGAGGGAACAGTGACGGGGAGGGAAAGGATTGCCGAGCGGCATGATGGAAATTCTACGTTCTCGCTTTTCCGGTTTCACGCAACAACTCCTGAGGCAAAGAGGGGGATTTTATCGCATCACCGCGCCGGGACAAGGGAATCGGCATCACTCCAGGAATTTTCATTGCGGGTCGTGATTATCTCACGCGCAAGGTTCGCCACGGATGAGGCCGCAATGGGCCGACGCCTTATGCGTCGGCTTTATCTTCACACACGTCCCGTTCCTCGCGCTCTCGCAGCATCAACGCCTCCAGTTCCATTCCGTTCACCGGCGGGGAAATAAGGTAGCCCTGAAAACGATCGATACCCAGCGCCTTCAGCATCCTGAACTTTTCGTCGCTGTCCACGCCTTCGGCAACGCAGCGGCTGCCGGTCAGCTTGCAGTAATAATGCAGACTTTTGATCAGCGCCAGCGCGTGGGGATCGTGCTGCATCTCGTTGACAATGCTCATATCCAGCTTGTATTCGTTAAAGCGGATCTGTCTGACCGGAAAAAACACGCTACCCTGCGAATAACAGTCGTCCAGCGCAATACGAAAACCGAGCCGCTGTAACTCTGCAATGTTGGCGGCGGCGTGAGCCTGTAACCGGAAATCAATGGTTTCAGCAAATTCCAGTACCAGCCTGTCGACATGTCGGGGCTGGCGCAACTGTTGACGTGCGGTTTCCAGCATGCGGGGAAGATGGATGTGACCGGCAATCGCTTGCGGTATGTTAATGGAGAAATAAAACGAGCCTGGATAGCGATTGATCTTCTGCACGGCCTCCTGCAGAACAAAGGCGGTGAGCACCAGCCAGGCATAGTCGGCCTGTATCTCTGGCAAAAACGCGCCGGGCTGGAGAATCGTCCCGTCGCGCCGCCAGCGCGAGAGGATCTCCATACCCTGTAGCCGCTGTTCGTCATCCACGATGGGCTGGAAAACCGGAAAAAGATCCCTGCAGTGGATTGCATGCACAAACTCACGCTCAAAAGCAGAGAGATCTTCGCCGTCTATTTTATTCTGCGCGGTCACCGGGTGACCGGGAAAATTCGCCGCCAGCTGCGGGTGATGTTCCGCCATCTTTTTCAGTCCTGAAGTTCTCTGGTTATAAAGGGTTTTTTGGCTCACGCCACGGTGCAGCGCCCGTTCCGCAATGTTGGCGCCGTGCAGTAAATCGAGAATGGTGATCAGTTCCGGTTTGCTGAGGCCGGCGGCGGGTTTATGGCGAATCAACGCCTCCTTTTCCGCCAGCGTCGGCAGGGGCGGATACGCCTGTAAAGCGTGACCGCGAAGCAGCGCCGCAATACAGCGGGCGGGCAGGTCGGACGAGGCGGCGCGCACTTCGGACAGCAACGCGCGGTCGGCGACAAGATGAAGAAGCGTGTGCCACAGCCAACCATTCGGACAGCGGCTGAGGATCAGCATCGGCAACGGCGTGGCGGCCTGATCCAGCAGAAGGGCCGCCTGTTGCAGCGTTGTGAGCAGCCAGAAAGGATCCTCCGGTAAAAACACCACTATCCGGCGTGCCGACGCCAGCGCCGGCAGCGGCGTCATCACCAGCGTTTGCGGATGCAGACGCGTCAGATGCCCGCGCTCTGGCGTCATCATTCTCGCCACTCCCTCGGCAGCGAACGCGCAGGGCGACAGAACATAATCCTGTCGTAACCCGCCTGCGTTACTGATAAACAAACGTCACCCCAATGATTGACTGTACGTTGCCTGCCGTGACCTGTCCGCTGGTGCGTGCGTAGTTGGCGGTGAGACCGAGACTGACGGCGGAGGTGCTTACCGTACCTAAAGAGACCGTACTGTTGGCGGGCACGATGCTGCCGTTGCGGGTAAGCTGAACGCCTACTCCTTTCGCCGGCGTGGCCGAGGCGGTATTGGTGAAGATCGAGTTTGCGGCATCCGCGGTGGCGCCGGAAAGGTAATACGCCAGATTCTGGCTTTGCGCGCAGTAGACCGTTAGCGGGATTGCTACAGAGCCGGGGTAGTCGGGTAGCGTCACCGTCACGTTGCGGGCCGAAACGTCGCAGCCGCCGGTGGGCACCACCACGTTGTTGTTGGCGTAGATGTTCCAGACAAACTGAAAGTCGTCGCTGTTTTTGTCGTTTCGCTGGCGAAGGATCAGCTTTGCGATAAGCGTACCCGCGCTGATCGCCACCCCGCCAGCGGAACTGATGGGCGTCAGGTAGAGAATGGTCGGCCACGGCTGATCGGTTTTCGAATTGTAGATGATCCGCGCGGTTTCGCTGGTGCTCGGGAACGGATAGCTGGTGCCATTATATTTGACGGTACCGGAAAAGCTCGACAAAACGCCGCCGTAGGCGGAACCCTGCTGAAGGGTCACATAGTCGGTCATGCTTTCCGGGTAGTCGTTATGACAAAAAATCTGCGTTGAAAGATCCACCACCAGGTTTTGCCCGACGTTGACGGCAGGCGCGAGATTGACATAGACATTAGCACTGCCGCCGCCAATGGGGATGGTCGTTCCGTTGGCGGTTTTACAGGCGAAGGACCAGGCGTTGAGCGACCAGCCCAACAGCAGCAGGGTGGTAAGTAGGGCGAACACTTTTTTCATCAACTTTTTCTCCTGCTCAGGCATAGGTATAAGTCACGTTAATCACCGCCTGAATCGTCCCCTGGGTCGCGCCGCCGTTCACCGAGAGCGCTCTAACCTGCAGGGGAAAACGGGCGGACTGCGAGGCGTCATCCACCTGTACTGATTTTGTTGCGCCGGTGTTCAGGGTATTGCCGCTGTCGTCCTGTAATTCGAGCTGGATATTGCTGGCGGTGCCCTGGTTTTTGTAATAGCCGGTGCTGTCAGCCGTACCGCTGAAGCTGGCGACCACGCGCGAGGTGCCAACCGGACAGTTGCTGAGATCGAGCGCCACGCTGTGCCATGCTGAAGACGATCCGGCAGACACCAGGCTGAAGGTGTAAAGATCGCCAAGATCGACGGTGGCATTGACGGTAGAGACCGTGCAGGGCTTCGCCACCACCTTGCCGTTTACCGTGATGGTCACGTCGGCGGCGTGCGGCGTTGGGGAGACCGCCAGCAGTACCGTTAACAGCCAGCCGGATTGAAACCATTTCATCAGAGCCTCCGCTTACTGAAATTCGAGAGTAAATGTTGCTGTCGCGTTAACGTGTCCCGGTGTTACCGGCACCTGTGTCGCCATCAGACGGGCGTAAAAATTCAGCGTGTTAGGCTGTCCGGGCGTCAATGTGGTCCACGGAATAGCGGAGGAAGCGGCGTTGAGCGGCAGCGACGTCTGCTGGCCATTGAGGATCTGCACGCCCATTCCCGCCGCCGCTGACGCGCCGCTATCAAGCTTTAAAAGGCTGGTGTTGTCGTTATCGGCGACGCCGACAAAGCCCACCTTCACCGCGGTTACTGAACTGCCGCAGGGGGACAGCACAATCCGAAATGGCACCAGCGGCGTCGTCGCGCCGACGCTGCTGAACTGCTTCGCGGCGTTATCCAGCAGGTCGACGGTGAAATCTTTTGATTCCCCCGCCACGGCGCAGGCGTTGTCTCTGACGTAGCCGCTGATGGTGATCGTGCTGTCAGCGGCCCGGGTGTTCGCGGCGACCAGCGAAAGCACCGCGACCAGCAGGTAAAAGCGTTTTTTCATCTTCATGTCCTTAACGGCATACCGCCGTGAGCTGGCTGAGCAACTGTTGCTGGCTTTCGGCGGGGAGACGGTAGTCCGCCACACAACTGGCGTTCGCGCCGTCGCCCCATTTCACCCGCACGCGCCCCGCAAGCGGCATTCCGCTCAGATAAACCTGGCCGTTATCGGCAACGATGCTGCCGCTCTGGTTGCTTTCCGATGTCACCATTGCGCCAAAGGGAACCGGTTTGCCGTTGTGGATCAACGTCATCAGTAGCTTCATCCCGACATGGGCTTTAAATTCCGCACGGACAATCGCACCGTGTGTCGGCACGACGCTGACCACCGCGTCGTCAAGATCGACATTGTCCGCAAGGGTGTTGGTGTCCAGCGCGACGCGGTTTTCCCGGTATTCCGTGGCGTACGGCAGAACGGCATAACCGCGCCAGTCGGTGCGGACACCCGTCTGGTTTTCCACTTTCGCGCCTTCCGCGCCCGGCGCTTTCACCAGCACCACCGTGTCATTTAGCGGCTGGCTGAACGTCACGCCGTTGGCATGCGCCAGCACGCCGCCGCTCATGCCGTAGTAGAGCTGTTTAATGCCGTCGCTACGGCTATAGCCGACGTTGGCGTTGCCGTAGCCGCCGCGATAGCTCAATGCGGCATAGCCGCTGCCGCCGCTGTTGCCCTCGCCGCCGCCCGCGTAGCCGGTCTGCACGCTGTAGCTCAGGTTATTGTCTTCCAGTAGCGTGCCGTACAGCCCTGCGAGGTTGGTCATCCGACCGTTAAGATCGTCGGACATGCTGTAGCTGGCGCTGGCGTGGCGCCAGACGGATTTGCTGTCGGATCGCAGCCAGTGACTGAACGGGATATTGACGTTGATGGCCAGCATCTGATCGCGTCCGTCCTGCCAGGCGTTTTTGGTCAGGCTGTAGCTCAGTGTCCAGTTGATGTCGTTAATGGCGGCGTTCAGTCCGGCCTGAAACTGTTCGTCGGCGCTGTCGTTGCCCCAGTAAGTCTGATGGCTGCCGCTCAGATAGAGCGTGGCGGTGCGGCCTAACTGTTGAGTGACACTGACCTGCACCTTGCCGCGCTTGTTATAGGCAAGGTTGTAGTAATCGGTGAACGTGGGCTTCACCTGAATCACGCCATCCTGGGTCTGCACGTCATAGCCGCTCATCCGCTTGTAGGTGGTGTCGGCAAAGCTGTAATACCCCTGCGTGGAATAGCGATAGCCCACCAACTGAATGTTGGTGCCGACATCGGTGAGCGACTTGTTATAGAGAAAACGGACCGACTGACCCTGATGTTTACTGTCATCGGGCAGGGTGGAATTGGCTTGTGTCACGTCAACCGACAGCGCGCCCAACTCTCCCATGTTTTTACCGACCCCGAGGTTGAAGGCGCGATAGCGATCCGCCAGTTGGGTGCCGCCATACAGCGTCCAGCCAGCCGGAAGCCCGTGCAGCAGGGTGCTCTGAAAGAATTTAGGTTCTTCCTGCTGATCGTTACCGCTACGGTATTCCCCGGCGGTGAGGGCAAAACGGGTATGGCCTTCACGTTGCAGCACCGGAACCGACGAATAGGGCACGGTGAAATTCTGGCTGCTGCCATCGGCTTCTTTGATCGTGACCTGCAGATCGCCGCCGTTGCCAGCCGCGTAGAGATCGTTAATGGTGAACGGTCCCGGCGGCACCGTGCTGTGGTAGATCTCATAACCGTTTTGTTTGACGGATACCTGCGCCGTCCCGCGGGCAATACCGTGGATCACCGGGGCAAACCCTTTTTGGCTGTCCGGCAGCATGTTGTCGTCAGAGGCCAACTGCGCGCCACGGAAGTTAATCCCGTCGAAAATATCGCCGTTGGTGTAGCTGTCGCCAAGCGTCAGTCGTGAACGTAAAGGCGTGATATCCCGCTCCAGCCAGGTGTTGACGTGCTGCCACCTGTTTTCATTACTGGATGCACTTCCGCCGCTGCTGTAGCTCCAGGTGGTGTTATCACGCAAACGCCAGGCGCCAAGATTCAGCCCGCTCTGCAAGTTCAGATACGCGTAATGACTGCTGCCGCCGACATCGTTTTCGACATTATTACCCGTAAAGTTGTAGTTCAGCAGCCCGGCGGTGATGCCGTTATCCCACATTTCCGGCGGGATATAACCGCGCGCCTGGCTTCCCATAAAGGCCTGAGGGATGGTCAGGTACAGCCGCTGTTGCCCCACGTCTAAACGGGCAGTGGCGTCTTTAATCATCCCGGTTAACGGCACACAGGCGTCAGCCGCCAGCGTGTTGATGTCACTGACGGCTGCGGCGTTCAACCCCATACTGACAAGCTGGCCGCGCGTCAGGCATGGCGCTAACCCATGACCATTTTCGCTGGCATTGAAGGTGACATCGCGGGTGGTCATATACCCGTTGTTAAGGTAAATATCCACGCGATACGTGCCCGGCGGCAGTTCCTGCCCCTTTTCGAAGCCGGAAAGATCCGCCACGGCCGCAGGGTCGTCCGCCAGAAAACGCGGGTTAAAATAAAGCTCCGCTTGCGCGGAAAATGAGTGCGAGGCAAGCAAAAGGGCAAAGGGGAGCAGCGCCTGTGCGCCAGCCAAACGCGTGGCGTCATGCCGCCTACGCCGGGACCCCAAACGTTCGAGTCCAAATTTCAGATATGACATAGTCCCTCCGGTCCGAAATCGCCCGGCTGTCAGTTCTTTTTTTGTTCAGGGGATCTCGCAGGTTTCCCCGTTCGTTATTGCATTGCGCCTGTCATACGCGGCGTCAGCGCGCCATAATCATTTATGGTCTTGTAAGTAATCTCGCGACCCGCATCGGCCGGTAACTTCACCTGGGCTTCGCCCATCGGCGGGACCAGCGCGTTTTCCAGCACCCTGGTGCCGGCATTGAGTTCGGTGACCGTCAGGTAATAAGGCGTCGGGTTAATCAGCGTCAGCGTGCCCGGCGCGCGGCGAAATCGCAGCTTTGCTGGCGCCTCATCCGGTGACATCGCCAGTTTGGCTGGACGGTAATAGAGCTTGATGCGGCTAATGATCGCCAGTTGCAGGGTATTCTCGCTGAGCTTCGACTTGTCCATCGACGGAATCGCTTTTACGTTCATCCAGAACAGGCTTTCCCGGTCTTGCGGCAACTGATTATTGGTCGCGTCAAGAATGCGTAAGGTGTTCTCTTTCTTTCCCTGCATGGCAAACAGCGGCGGCGTGACCACAAAGCGTCCGTCCTTCGCGCCGTCGGCGTTTTCCACCCACGACTGGATCAGATACGTGCTGCTGTCGTCATTGTTGGTGACGGCGAGCTGAACCTGTTTCTGGCCCGCCGGATAAATCACCCGGGTCGCGCCCAGCGCCACGCCTGCGTCAGCCTGAGAAGACACGCCCAGGGTGGCGACCAGCAGTAACCCGGCCAGCAGGCCGCGCGTCATAGCCCATGTTTTGTTCATGTTTACCCTTGTTATACTCACCGTCGTTTCCTGTATTCCGTTTCTCTGCGGGTTAATTACTGGTAGGTCAAAGAGAACCAGGCCTGGGCATTCGCGGCCCCCCCGGTTACCTGGCGTCCGGTTGAACGATACTTCGCGATGAAATGCAGCGTCGTTGGCCCGGAATAAAGTCGTGTCCAGCTCAGCGGCGGACTGTTAAGCGGCACCAGACTGCCGTCTTTATCGAATAACGCGATGCCGATCCCGGTCGCGATCCCGGGTCCTTCACCCACGGAGAGCACGTCGGGATTTTTACCATCGGCTACGCCATGAAACGCCACGCCGACACGTTGGCTTACCGAAGTGCTGCAATCCTGAAGATGAATATCAAAAGGCACCGGGTCCGTATCTTCACCTGGCGCATGAAACCGATTACTGCTGATTTGTCCCATCTGTACCGTCATCTGCCTGTCGCCTGCCTCGACGCGGCAGGATTCGGCGATAATGACCCCCTGAAAACGTAAGTTCCCGCCGGGTAACGTCACATTCCATTTGTTCCCGGCCAGCGCGCAAACGGGAAACAGAAGGATCAGCAGACCTGATTTCATCCATTGCATCGTTATCACCTCAGTCCTGTTGCGGATAACGGGCCGTCCTGGCCCTGAATGCGTCCCTGTCAGAGGGATTATTCGTACTGAACTTTGAAGGTTGCGTCGGCGTTTGCGATACCGGCAGTCGCAGCGCCTGTCGCGTAGTAACGCGCCTGGAACGGGATGTTGGTCGGGCCGTCATTCAGGGCTGTCGCCGCGCTAAAGGTTGCGCCGTCCAGCGCCAGCGGGGTGCCCTGACTGTCGAGGATCTGCACGCCTACGTTGGTTGCGCTACCGGCGGCGGAGTTTTGCAGCGCCAGTACGGTGGTGTTGGTGGCGTCAACCGCTGCGCCAGAGAACGCAACAGACGCTTTGGTGGCGACGCTGGTATCGCAATCAACCAACTGAATGTTGAAGCCCACTGCGGAACTGGTGCTCCCCGCCGTCGCCAGTTTTGCTGAACGCACCTGGCCCAGACGAACGGTTTGATCGACAGAACCGGCATCAACGGCGCAGGCTGCGTTAACGACTTCCCCTTTAAAATGTACTGTACCGCCGTTCACCGTGGTGGTATCGGCCAGAGCCGCCGCGGAGGTCAGGGACAGTGCTGACATAGCAACGATTGCCAGTGTTTTAATTTTCATGTTGTTTTCCTTTAAACAAAATCGATGTAACGAACCGAAATGGGCAGTCGTTGTGCCTTCCAGGCATTCCCTATTTCAGCCGAATGGTGCGACTGCCGGTTCTGCACAGTTTTTACCCAATTTATGAGACAATTGGGGCCATTTTGACTCATCGGGATAAATGGCTTTTGGATGGTTTATTTGTGGTGTTTTTTAATTTTTTGTATTGGTGTTTGAAGTATTTGAAGTGTAAAAAACTGATATTTTAATTTGTTCAGCAAGCGAGATCTGAAAAGACGTGAGAAGACAAATCGGTGAGAAGCCATCCGTCGGGGAAGAATGTTGTGAAAAAAGACTTAATATAATGATTGGTTAATCAATGAGATAACATGGAATTTGAGATAAATCTTAACTTGTTAGTTGCAATGCTTAACTAAATTTTTTTATGATATAAACAGTTTGGCCCCAATTGACCTGTTCGGTCTAGACTTTTGTGTTCCTTTTCAATGATTTAGTTTATTTCTTTTTCCCTTGTGAAATTTCGTCTATCAGATTGTTTCTCTCCCATAATCCGGCAAAACGCGCGGCATTACTGGCGGTATAACGCACGGTATGGCGAATATTGCGATGGCCGAGATAGTCCTGAATAAGTCGCGTGTCCGTCCCCCTTTCGGCAAGTTCATAACCGCAGGCGTGGCGGAGCATATGGGGATGGGTATGGGTGACGGTACCGGCATCAATTCCGGCCGCGCGAATGATGCGATACGCCTGCTGACGCGACAGTGGCGTACCCCGGCGGGAAATAAACACCGCGTCGGTGCGGCCTGCCCCACGCCAGTTCGCGCGCTGTTGGCTCCAGCGTTCGACGGCTTCGCGTTCATCAAAGCGCAGCGGGTGAATGGTTGAAAAACCATTCTTCAGCCGTCGGATATTAATACGCCCTGAATCGCCACGGATAACCTAGACACTTCTGAGTCGTTGATAATATAGGTTTTCATATTCAACTGGTGGCATCTGCTCGCTCGAACCATGCCGACGCTTACTGTTATAAAACATTTCGATGTAATCAAAAATATCGCTTCTGGCTTCGTCTCTAGTTCCGTAGATCTTTTTCTTAATCCGTTCGCGCTTCAGTAGCTGGAAAAAGCTTTCCGCAACCGCATTGTCGTGGCAGTTTCCGCGACGGCTCATGCTGCCTTCCAGACCGTGTGATTTCAGGAACGACTGCCACTCATGGCTCGTGTACTGACTGCCCTGATCAGAGTGAACCAGTACCTGCTTTTGAGGATTACGCCTCCACACCGCCATAAGTAATGCGTTCAGGACAATCTCTTTTGTCATTCGGGGTTGCATTGACCAGCCGATAACTTTTCGGGAGAACAGGTCAACCACCACGGCCAGATACAACCAGCCTTCGTGGGTTCGGATGTAGGTTATGTCCGTAACCCAACGTTCATCCGGTGCTTCCGGGTTGAACTGCCGCTGGAGCTTGTTGGGCGTCACAATACTGGCTTCACCTTTACGCGCCCGTGGACTTCGGTATCCGACCTGAGCCTTTATCCCCACACGTTGCATCAACCGCCAGACTTTGTTTACACCGCATTGTTGCCCGGAATCCCGCAGATCGAGATAGATCTTGCGATAGCCATAAACACAGCCCGACTCCAGCCAGAACTGCTTAATATGTCCCGTCAGCTTCAGGTCAGCATGATACCGTCGTGAATGTGGCTGCTTAAGCCAGGCGTAAAACCCACTTGGATGCACATCCAGCACCTGGCAGAGCAGGCGGACAGGCCAGCAACGATTGTTGTCACGGATAAAGGCGTACCTCAGTCGGACAGCTTTGCGAAGTACGCCGCGGCTTTTTTTAATATATCCCGTTCGTCAGTAACCCGCTTTAACTCCTTCTGGAGTCGGCGGATCTCGGCCTGAGCATCTGACTGTTCATTATTAGTGGAAGAATCCGGACCGTACTTCTTTATCCAGGCGTAAAGGCTGTGGGTGGTGATATCGAGACGAGTTGCAACGCTGGAAACAGAATGACCACGATCAACAACCTGTTTGACTGCTTCAATTTTAAACTCTTCAGGATAACGCTTACCGCTCATGGGCACCTCTCTTTAAGTCATCTTAAATGACTCTGGGGTGTCTGTTAAACCCGTGGCGATTCACCCCTCATGAAGATCGAGGTCGCGGTAATGCAGGTCGAGGAGTTCACTGATCCGCATCCCGTGACGGAATGCCAGCAGAATAAGGCAATAATCCCGTTCTCCGGTCGGACCGTGACGAGCGGCCTGCATCATCGCCTGAACTTCTTTGCCGGTAAGATAACGACGTCGATTCACAATACATTACTCCTGAATGGGTTTCTGCTAATGAACACCTGTAAAAAACCATGACGATTAAAAAATAATCGACGATGTTAAAGGCGTATTATATGCGGGGAAATAATCACAAAATGGTGATTACATTACTTTTACACATGAGGAAATCATTGCCACATGATAAATCTTATTTTTATTTATTTTAAGGATTACCACAACCGAACCCGAAGGCGTTAATGTCAGGTGGTTAAAAATAAAAGGAAAATAGTTCGCGTTGCCGATATTTTCAGCGAAAGAAGATAAGCTGAATGGTTTAACCTTGGGATTAATAAAAATCTGATATCCAGAGTGATTACAAGGATATAATAAGTATCGCAATTATTAATTACATGAACATGCCTGAACGATAATCATAATTAACATAGGGTTAATGTTGATTAAACTTCGGTAAGCAGAAGGTTATTTTTTAACACCATCCATGGCGTTAGCTTTATCAGAGTGAAAGAGCGTTACGTTGTTTAAGTTTTGTGTCGTCCCAGATACCATAAAAACGCCCGGCGTTGCTGGCGGTGTACCAGACGGTGTGGCGGATGTTACGGTGGCCGAGGTAGTCCTGGATCAGGCGGGTGTCGATTCCCATATTGGCTAAGGCGAAGCCGCAGGAGTGGCGAAGCATATGCGGATGGATTTCCAGCGGCAGTCCGGCGTTATCGCCAGATGCGGAAATGATTTGATAAAATTGCTGGCGAGAAAGCGGGTTTCCTTTTCGTGATAAAAATAACCATTCGCTGTCGGAGTGCGGATACGTTCCGCGAATATCCAGCCAGTTTTTCAGCGCCTGGATTTCTTCACCTAATAAAGGATGGGTGGTAGAGAAACCCTTTTTCAGTCGATGGATATAAATACACTTTGATTTGATATCAATGTCTGAAATTTGCAGACGGCAGATTTCGCTGGCACGAAACCCGTGGATAAAACACAGTAGTGTCAGGCAGTAATTGCGGGCAGCGTGAGGTCCGGTATTGGCTGCTTTGAGAAGCGACTCTATTTCATTCTGAGTCAGGAAGTTCCTTTTTTTGTTATCGGCGCTGTTTTTCATTAGGTTCCCTTTTTTTTGCAGGCATGCAACTGTTCTGCTCATCACCATCAATCCAATGGCTCTTCCGGTTTTACTCGTTATTTATAGGCACTTTGTCGGGGGTAAAAATCGCCTGGCCCCTGCTGCGCTGAACCGGATAGTTAAAACGGCGGTTGTTCGTTAGGTCATGACGTATTGCCATTCCCTGGGGAAAGCCTCCTCGGACATCTTGCGGTGTAGTGATGTTTAAGACTGAAAAAAAACGGTTTTCCGGGTGGTTTCCACGTCCTGTTCATTCTTACTCCTCTGGATGATGAACTCAGAAGCCCCTGTGGTTGATATAAACATACCAACCGCGCCAAATGTATTGGCCTTTAATCGGTATACGCAACGACCACGTTTTTCGTGGGCGGAGATCCCGACAACCAGGCAAATAGGGTGCAAGTGACTTCAGTGAATACGAAGAACATTATGGCAGCCTGGCTAGCATTCACTGCAATACTACAACAATGATTAAACCATACTGCAAAAAACAGCCTGAGAATAGTCATAATAAGCACAAGCGGGGGAATCGGCGCAAAAATCATATTTTATCATGACCAGGATGATTCCCGCTTAACGCTAAAAAGTTACCGGATAAACGTGTATTCTTCACCGTCGACAGGGGGAGGTTACCCACCATTTCTTGCAGGTTATTTAATCAGGGTGTTTGTAATAGCCTATTTTCATTCAAAAAAGTTGTTGGCGTGCGTAACGATTCACCAGGCTGCTTTGTTAGGGGGAATTTTGCGCAGTGGGTATATTTACCCTAACGCAAAGCGCCAGCACAATATAGGTTGTCAGGTTGAAGAAATACTTTGCAACAAAAAGGCACCAGGCGAGTAAATAATAACGCAGGCAACTAATATCGTAGTGAAACTGACTTTACCGGGCATGCTCCGACCGCAACATCGCGAGCGTCATATCGGGTGATACATTGCTCTGCTACACCTCTTTATCAGTACTTACTGGAACGCTACCCGCAGTTTAAGGCTGTCATGCCCTGGGCGAACGCAATACAGATAATGCGTATTAGGATTAATCCTAATTTTGAGTACGGTATTACGTTATTGCGCAATTTTTCAGCATGAAGATGATCAGATATAGGGCTATTTGTTGCAACTATGTTTACTTATGCTGATGGTATTGTTCTTGCTGATACAGCAAGAAAAAATATTAACAAAAATATTAATGCTGACTTTTATTTTTTCTTAGCTTGCTAAATTTTATTTTATTGCGTTTTGTATCAAGGCAAAATAATATTTATTTAATCTTAAGTGGGGCTTACCACTGTCTCTATATTAGCGGCAATGTTAATGCATTGTCAGGCTACTGCAATACCTTATACCTCGTATTATCACGAACGGATTGTGAATATTATTAGCAGGACAACGCGAAGGGAGGAATACTGGACATTCAGTGTTCGGTGAAAGTAAACATTAATTATATGTGACAAAAGAGCAAGATAATGAAAAAGCGTATTCAAGCAACTGCCGTGTTGGTCAGTGTATTCCTCTCTGGCGCAGCCAGTGCCGCTGGAAGTGTACCGACTTTTAAGGGAGCCGGTGGCAATGTTGAATTTACCGGTGAGATTGTTGACAGCTCGTGCAATGTCACCTCGACCTCAAAAAATCTGCATGTCGATCTGGGCCATTGGGCGAAAAGCTATTTCACCAGCGTGGGTGATGAGACGACAAAAAAACCGTTCAGCATCAATGTGGATAATTGCCCGGCATCCGTTACCTCGGTGGCGGTATTATTTGACGGGCAAAAAGATAAAACGGATCCCACGCTGTTGGAAGTGGCAGCCGGTTCTGCAGGAGGCACTGCGGCAACCGGCGTTGCGATAAAACTGTATAACGCCAGTAATGCATCGCAAATTCAGTTGGGTCAGTTATCGGAAGCCGTGGCGCCGGTCAGTGCAAAAGCTCAGCTGGATTTCCTGGCGGATTATCGGGCCACCACGACCACGGTGACCGCCGGTCCCGCAAACGCGACGGCGACGTTTCTGATGGTCTACAACTGATTCCCGTTTGGGCAGGCGTAATGCCTGCCCGGTCAGCGTTCCTGTTCTCTTTTTCCTGATGGTTATTCGCAATGAAACACATTCTTGCCGCTCTGTCGGCATCTTTATTACTGCTTAGCATAACGGCTCAGGCTGGCATCGTGATGGGAGGAACCCGCGTAATTTATCAGGAAGGGAAGCGGGAGGCGTCGATGACGGTAACCAATGCCGATACGCAAACACCGTATCTGGTGCAATCCTTTGTCGATAATGTCGCTGAGGGCGACCCGCGTCCGGTGCCGTTTGTGGTAACGCCGCCGCTGTTTCGGCTTGAGCCTGAGCAGCAGAACGTGCTGCGTATTACTTTTACCGGCGGCGAGCTGCCTGCCGATCGGGAATCCGTCTTCTGGTTGAGTATCAAAAGCATTGCGCCGTCGCAAAAAGATGACGTCAACAAGTTGCAGATTAACGTCAAATCACGTTTCAAACTCTTTTATCGCCCTGCCGGGCTGAAAGGAGAGGCTAACCAGGCCTGGCAAACGTTGACATTTAGCCAGAACGGAAACCAGTTAGCGGCCACGAATCCCACGCCGTATTACGTCTCTTTTTTCTCTCTGTCGGTGGGCGGGTACGACATTTCTCAGCCGGGAATGATGGCGCCTTTCAGTACCCGGACGTGGAACGTTAACAACCACGGAACGGTGAAATGGCGTGCGATCAACGATTTTGGCGGCGTGACCGACTATGCGCAGCAGTGACGCTAACAACGAACGATGCCGGGCGACAGCACCGTGAAAGAACGCATTTATTCTGCCTCCTGTAACCGGTCTGGCCTGCTGTTGGCCACGCTGCCGACGGTGATCATACTGTTGTTGCATCAGCGGCTGGCCTGGGCCGATGATTATTTTGATCCGGCCGCGCTGGAGTTAAGCGATCCGCAGCAAAAAATGGCGGATCTGCATTACTTTGCCAAAGCGGGGGGACAGCAACCGGGAACGTATCCTGTCGGCATCTGGGTCAATGACCAGCAGATCGCGCAGGAGAACGTCACCTTTGTCGAGGATAACGGGACGCTGCGGCCAGTCCTTACTGCCGCACAACTGGAGGAATACGGTGTTAACGTTAGCGCGTTTTCCGCTTTCGACCGACTGCGTGAAGGGGAGACTTTTACCCGCATAGAACAGTACATTCCCGATGCCAGCAGCCGGTTTGAGTTCTCGACCCAGCGCCTTAACCTCAGTATTCCGCAAGCGGCGATGAAGATCATGAGCCGGGGCTACGTTGATCCCGCCCGTTGGGATGACGGGATCCCGGCCGCGTTTGTGGATTACACCTTCAACGGTTCGCAAACCCGTCAATCCGACGCTGATGGACGTTCCAGCTATCTGAATTTACGCAGTGGCGTGAATCTTGGCGCGTGGCGGTTGCGCAATATTTCGTCAATGCAGTATGACAAAACTCGCCGCTGGGACGCGCAGAGCACCTGGCTGCAGCGGGATATTCGTTCGCTGAAAAGCCAATTGCGCATGGGGGATACTTACACCAGCGGCGAGGTATTTGACAGCGTACCGTTTCGTGGGGTGCAACTGATGTCGAAAGACGACATGCAGCCGGACAGCATGAGCGGTTTTGCTCCGGTGATTCGCGGCGTCGCGCACAGTAACGCGAAAGTAACCCTTTCCCAGCACGGCTATGTGATTTACGAAACCTACGTCTCGCCGGGCGCGTTCGCCATAAAAGATCTCTATCCCACCGCGCAAAGCGGCGATCTGGAGATCAACGTTAAAGAGAGCAACGGTACTGAGCGCCGCTGGACGCAGCCGTTCGCGGCGGTGCCGTTTATGCTGCGCGAGGGGTTAACGACATACAGCCTCAGCGTAGGGCGGTATCATGCCAGCGGCGATGACAGCCGTTCCCCTCTGTTTATGCAGGGCACGCTTTTTTACGGTCTGCCGGATGAGTTGATGCTGTATGGCGGGACGCAACTGGCGGAGGATTATCATGCGGTTGCCCTTGGCGCCGGACATGGGTTAGGCATCCTGGGCGCGTTGGGCGCGGATACCACCTGGGCGGCTACCGCAACGCCGTCCGGAAAACGTTACGCTGGTTATTCGGTGCGTGCGCAGTACCAGAAGAATTTCACCGGCACTGGCACCTCTTTCAGTCTCGCCAGCTATCGTTACTCTTCCAGCGGCTTTTATGATCTGAGCGAGGCGGTGACGCTGGAGCGACGCGACGGACCGCGTTGGAACAAGCGCAGTCGCGAGGAAATCGCCCTTAACCAGTCTCTGGGCGAGGTGGGGAGTCTTTCCCTTTCTGCCTATGCCCAGGCGTACTGGCACAGCGACCAGCGCGAACAAACGATGCATGCTGGCTATTACAGCGCCTGGAAAAGCATTTTCTGGAGTCTGGGGTATTTTTACACCCGGTCGGCAGGGCATCAGGAGGCTGACCGTTCGTGGTCATTCAACATGACTATTCCGTTGGGCGGCGCGTTGTCCGACAACGCTGTTAGTTACAACACCGCGACGGATAATCACGGCGACACCTCGCACCAGTTGGCGATGTATGGTTCGGTGCCAGGACAGGCGAATCTGAATTACGCCCTGCAACAGGGATACGCCAACCAGGGGCAAGGGAACAACAGCAGCGCCTCGCTGGAATACCACGGTGGCTACGCCACCACGCAAATAGGCTATCGTCGCGATCCTGACAGCAGCCAGCTTACCTGGGGCGCCTCGGGGTCTGTTATCGCTCATCCCCATGGCATTACCCTGGGCCAGAATGTCGGTGACAGCTTCGCCATCGTTCGGGCGCCGGGGGCGACGAACGTTGCGATTCAGAACGGCAATAACGTTCATACCGACTGGCGCGGGTATGCCGTGGTGCCCACGCTGACGCCCTATCACAAAAACGTGATCACGCTCGATTCGGCGTCGTTGTCAGACGATGCCGACGTGGAAATGGAGGGGGCGACGGTGATCCCCGGCGGCGGCGCGGTGGTTGAAGCCCGTTATCAAACCCATATTGGCCATCGCGTACTGTTTACGTTGCATCACGGTCGGCATTCGCTGCCGTTTGGCGCCAGCGCACAGGTTCAGGGTGATGAAGGGGCGATGAGCGGTATCGTCGCTGAACGCGGCCAGGTTTATCTGAGCGGCGTTCCCAGCAACGGCGTTCTGGAAGCGCGATGGGATGAGGGCGGCGTGGCGCGTCGCTGCGTGCTGCATTTTCATATTGACGAGTCGCAAGCGCATAAAACGGTCAAGGCTATCTCTGGCCCCTGTCTCTGAATTACGAGGACGTTGTCATGTCAGTCATTATTCGCATCATCACCGGACTGTTGCTGCTGGCGGGAACAGTCAGCCAAAACGCATGGGCGGAAACTTGCCAGGCCAGTACCCGCCAGATGACGATTAACTTTAATAATATTCGTTACTTACCGGCGTTAGGTACCCATATGCAAATGAGCGCCACGATGCAGGCTAACGGCGGCGGTATTCACTTCACCTGCGACCGGCAAAATGCGGCATCGTCTTTGAAGAAGATTGTGTATAACCAGAAGGGACAAAGCATTGCCACGATCAACGGACATGCGGTGTTCAGCGCCTCGCTGCCAGGTATTGGTTATTCATTAAGTTTTCAGTGTGACGGCGGGCCGCAAACCTTTATCACCGCCGGTTCGTCGACGGTGGTCTGCGACAGCGCAACGCTGCCGGCCATGCTGTCGGCGCGTGAGATCACCGTCACCCCGTTCGTCACGTTTTATAAAACGGGCGATATTCAACTGGTGAGTAATAACCACGCCTCCTCCGGCGCGTTGCCGGGGGTAGGCACTCTGACGCTGAGTGACAACGGTGGTGGCAACGGGACGCTGTCCACGCATGACGTGAGCCTCGATCTGGCGGCGATGAACGTGGACATCGGCAACAGCGGCAGCTGTCGCGTCGCGACCGGCAGTATCAAGGTCAACCTGGGGAAAGTGAAGCGGACGGATTTCACCGGCGAAGGGACGACGGGCGGAACGCCGACGGCGTTTTCCATCCCTGTTTACTGCACTGCGCCTGTTGAACTGCGGATCGGCTTTTTTGGTACGCCAGCGGTAAGCGGCAGCCGCGACGCGCTGGCGGTTGTCCGTACGTCGGGCGGCGCGGAGGGGGTGGGGGTCAGACTCAGCTATGGTAATAACGGTGCTGGCGCTCCGGCTGCCGGTACGCGGGTGACGCTCAACGACGCGGTGTCGCCGATCGTGAAGCATATGACGGCCTCCAGCGCATCGGCGGCGACGCCGGTGAATTTTATCGCCCAGTATGTTCAGACCGGCGCAACGGTGACGGCGGGTTCGGCAAATAGCAGCGCAACCTTCGTGCTGGACTACAACTGAGACGACTGGTTAAAGATGATAAGCCGTGATGGTGCGCACCGTTCCCGTCAGGGTGTCAAACACCTCCACGTCTGTTGTCTGAATGGGCATACCGGACGCGCGCAGGCGCTGAATATCGGCGGCGATACGCTGGATGCCCAGCCAGAAAAGTCCGTCGAGCGCGTTTACCGCCAGTCCGCTTTCCAGCGCCAGACGCAGACGATCTTCAGGCTGTTTTGTCTCGCTGGCCACCTGCTGATAAGGCGCGGTAGTAAGGGTTTGATCGTCCATACGGCGAATGCGGGAGGATAAGCGGTAGCGAAACGCGTCCGGGACGCGACTGAGATCGGCGCTGATGCTATAGACCTGCCCGCGACGCTTTTCATTGATCAGCACGCTTTTCTGGGTAAGCGAGAATTCCTTGCGCAGCTTATCGATGAGCTGTGGTGTGCGGGTGAGCAATAAACGAAAGGGCAGTTCGAAGCTGGTGACGTAATCGACATTGAGCAACGCAATCCGGAGCCGTTCTTCAACGCCCGCCTGCTCCTGCTGACACTCTGCCAGAACGTCCTTCCACTGGCTGGCAATACGCGGCGATTCATTGATCTCGGTGAATTGATATTTCTCAATCAGATAATCGATACGCCTGGCCATGTTGCTTTCCTTCCTGTTCGCTACGCATCTCCCCGTGTGGCACAACATAGCATAGAGAAAGCCGCAGAATACAGCGACAAGTCCAGCAAAACGTGTTTAAGAACGCTTAAAAAAATTATTTTATTAATGATTTTTCAATCGGTTAGTTATATCACGCCAGTTAAGACTATTTAATTACGTTATCTGTGGTTCTCCGCATACAATTTGACCATGTCTCGCTAAAGGTGAATTTAACAAGGCAAAAAACTAATTTAATAATGAATTATTAATACGGCAATAAAACTATGGCTATATATATCATAAGCAACGATAATTACTTGCAGGAAGGAATCGTCTTATTAGCAAAAGATGCAGACATGGACATCATGATAGAGACCATACATCATTTGCCTGTTGACCAATTGACGTTTGACGATACGGTTATTTTACATCTACATCTGAATAATAAATGTTGTGCAAAGGATATTCCTCGGCTGAACAAGACATGCAAGCTTATGATTATTCAAAACGCGCAAAAAAATGCCTTAATTTGTGACGCGGATATGATCATCAACGCCAGAGAGTCGCTTTCGGCCCTGATGATGGCGATAACGCGCCTGGTGAACATGAAGAAAAGTAAAGCCATTAAAAATCATCTACTTAACCGGGTAGAGAAGATTATCATTCGTGAGTCACTGGAAGGAAAAGATATCAATCTGATCGCCAAATCGCTCTCGCTACCGCCTAAGCGGGTATATACCTATCGCAATATCGCCTGTAAAAAACTTGGCGGTAATAAAATTCACGATCTGTTATTAATCAAAGAAAATCTATTGGAAGAAGGTTTTTTGTTTTAATGGCGTCAGCCCTGTGGACAACAGGGCTGTGCCTGAGTGAGGCTATCGCGCGCAATAAAAGAGCGGGCGCTGACCAATGGTGAACAAAAAGCCATGAACGCCCTGGTTGAGAATGGAGTAGCTCACGTTTTTGTCCGGATAGACGTAAAAATCAGGCAGAATATCGGCCAGGAGTTCATCCGGTAAGGTTTCAATAATTTCAAATTTATTGATTCGGGTTGAGTGGAGGTGATACGAATCCTGGTTTTCATTCCAGTCGTATGCAACATCCCGGCGGATCCGGCCTTTGAGCTTACCGTCTTCTAAATAGGTTCCGCTGACCGCCACAATGCCATTTTTGTTGTCCAGCGAGTACATATAGTTCAGCGTAATGTTCGCGCGGACGTTGTTATAAAATACCACCACAGAGGCAGAACATTCTTGTTTATTGTGATATCTGTACATAAACACGTTATATAACGCGCCGACGAGCATTCCGGCAGCTAAAAACACCGCGCTGATCGTTATTATTGTTTTTTTATTCACTTTCGACTCCTCGGAAAGAGAGAGTGATGCAACCTGCTACCGGAGATTTTACGTACTCCTTCCGGCAGACAAAGACCGACAGACCGGGGGAGGTTTTGGATACCGGGAAGTAAACCCAGGGGAACTTTTTGCAGTCGAGCCCTGAACTCAGGATCAGGGACTTAAATCGTGCATAATTGCTTTTATTGTCGTGGCTGTCGTCTTTGGTATAGAAACGGCAGCCCTGAACCTGCTCGACGAAAGCATAATCTTTAAAAAACGGTTTTGTGTCGGTCACATGCCAGAAAAAATGCACGCCGACCGCGCCAATGAGAAACGCTGCGGCGATGAGCAAAATGCTGGCGACGCGCGGCAATCTGGCGGTTTCTTTGGCCTGTACCGCGGGTGCGGATGCGGGTTCTGGCTCGTACGGCGCAACAGCTTCCGTTTTATCGTCAACGTCCAGTTCGTCTTCGCCTGCCAGCGTATCCACGGGCGCTTCTGCCATTTGATTCGCCGCGATGCGGGTGATTTTTACGCTTTTATCAATTTGAAAACCTTTACGTGGCACCGTGGCGACCAGAATACGATCTGTTTCCCCGACGGCGCGCAGGCCGCGACGAACGATAGAGATATTCTGGTAAAGGGTGTTCGCCGGAACCAGCATACCTTCATCTTCCCATACCTTCTTGAAGAACTCCTGCTGGGTAACCACGTCCGGAGACGCTTCGAGCAGCAAAAGCAGACAACGACTGGCGGGCGTTGTCAAAACCACGTTAAGTTCAGGATTTGACACTGAAATTAACTTTTTACTGTCGGGTCTGAATTCAATATTATCGTTGATTATCCAGTACATATATGTTCACGATGGGGGAAGTTAGACAGAAAGATACTTAAGTGTAGATAAAGTCTGAACATAGTATTACATATAAAATATGCGAATACAGTAGTTGGTATCATTTATGAAACTAATGTTTTTATCGCTGTTATTTACATATGTCTCTATTATATAAAGCAATTTATTAACATATGAGATATCCTTTCGTTTATACACATCCATTGCCCATCAGATTATCAACTGCATTTTCTTGACGGAATTGAAATTCTGTTTTAACCACGCGATTTAAGACAAGTTAAAAGGCAGCCAGCGAAGCCTGGGTTTAAAACAGGAATATTGATGAGTTTTTTTGATTGATTTTTTGCCTTTTATGGCGAGTTTTTTGAATGAGTTGTCCGGGTGAGGCGGTCAAAATTAATCCGTCAGGGGAAAATTTCTTAATTGCTCTGAAATATCAAATAAAACATCTTAAAAAATCTTATATTTAGATTTTTGTCTGGAAGGCGCTGTCTGTGGTGAGGACTTACTCATTCGAAAATTAGAGAGCAAGTAAGGCTATTTCGGCGCTATGCTTAGCAATAAGACGAATAACGAGGCAATGTCATGGATAAAGATCTTCAAGATGCGGGTTACCGTGTCTACACCGGCGAGAAAATTGATGTCTATTTTAATACGGCCCTCTGCCAACACTCGGGAAATTGCGTCCGCGGCAATAGCAGGCTTTTTAACCTGAAGCGTAAGCCGTGGATTATGCCTGACGAGGTGGATGTCCAGATCGTGACGCAGGTTATCGACACCTGTCCAAGCGGCGCGCTGCAATATCGTCATAAGTAGGGGGAAAGATGGAAATAATTGAGGGTCACAATAAATTTTACGTGAATGATGCGCAGGGTAACCAGGTCGCCGAAATTGTCTTTGTGCCGACTGGAGAGCATTTAAGCATTATCGAACACACCGATGTGGATGCCAGCCTGAAAGGGCAGGGCGTCGGGAAACAGTTGGTGGCAAAAGTCGTGGAGAAAATGCGCCGCGAGAACCGTAAGGTGATCCCACTTTGCCCGTTTGCGAAGCACGAGTTTGATAAGACGCGGGAGTATGACGACATACGCGCATGAGAGGGGCGCGGTTACGCAGTGATGGCAGGGCGCGTAACGGGCTAACCCGACCGGGGAGGTCTGCGTTACGGTATTATCGTCGCGGGCTGCGTGTAGCTCCAGTGGTTACCCGCGTCGTTAATGATGTCATATGTCACAGTAGTACACGGCGGATTGCGCCCTGCGAGCGGAAGCGTCAGCGACGATCGTGGCGCAATCATTACACCGCTCGCGCTTCCCGCCTCACAGCTCAGTCCGGCAAAGGTAAAATGCCAGGGCGTCGGATTACTGATGTGCAATTGCTTTAGCGACGTCGACCAGGCAAAACGCAGCGCTGTTCCGTCACTTTCCTGCAAGACGCTCACGCCGCGCGGGCGAATAAACACCTTCATGCGAATGCGCAGTGGCAGGACGATTTTTTGCGCCGTCAGCGCGTCGCGCTCCGTCAACGGCGGGATCTGATAAATATTCAGCCAATAGAGCGCTTCGCGGTCGCGTGGTAATTCTGACGCCCCGGTTAACCGGAGCGTGACGCTTCTTAGCTCCCCAGGCTGCATTTTAAACACAGGCGGCACCGCCACGACGGGGGTAATCACGCTGTCCGGCTGGCTGGACGGATCGCCTTTATCCGTCCAGACCTGCACCAGCGCAGGCTGTTGCAGCGAGTTCGCCAGCCCCAGCGAATAGCGTTCATCACCGGCGTTGAATACCACGCGGGTGACTTCAGTATTCACCGCCGCCAGCGCGGATTGGCTCATCAGCAGCGCGTTACTGAAAACTAACCACCACCTGAAGTTGCGCATAGACGGATCCTATCGTGAGGGGTTCTCCAGGGATAGCCTCCAGCGAGGCGGTAAAATTGCCAGTGTAGAATTGGGTTGACCCGCTTGATGTCTGCGTCGTTAGGTCGGCGTATCCGTACCATCCTCCGGCATTACCCGTCGCCATAGCGGTAAGGTTGGGAAGCAGATTCAGCGCGCTGCCGCTCATTTTCTCGCTATACAGTCGGATACCTACGCCGGAAGCGACGCCGCTGGCGCCGTAGTGGTTATCAAGGAGCCAGGTATACGCGCCTGAGGCGGTTTTCAGACCCAATTGATTCGCCGCGCTGGCCGCCGTGGGGCTGTTCACCAGAAAACCCATCGCGACCCAGGCATTGCTGGTGGTCGATGCCGAGGTACCTGAACGCGCGCCGGTTTCACATTCCAGGCTGACGGAAAAGGGTGTTTGGGCACTGTTTCCGGCGCTCAGTTCACCTACGCTGATTGGCGGAAGGCGCACAATGGCCGGGTAATCATTGATGCGACAGGCCGCGCCGCGGACAAAGTAGGTCTGATTGGTTAACGCCCAGCCGCCTGGCCACTGCATCGCGCCCCAGCCGTCGTAATGGGTTCTGCTGTCAGCCCCTTCATACAGGCCAGAGCTCATACCGCCGCCATGAAAGGCGATATATCCCGCCGGGCCTGCATAGGTATAGCCATAGCGATTCGAACCGTTCACTCCTTTGGCACTGTCATCGACGCGAATAAGTTCCACAAACACATCGCTGAACGCGCTACCCGGAATGTAGAGGTAAGTACCGTCATTAAACATCTCGCTTTCCGGGATGAGACGGCTTTGCCAGTAACGCGAGTAATACTGACCGGTTTTCAGGTTGGTCATACGCAGCGCGACGTTTTTCACATAGGTGTAGTAAGCGCCGTCAATGCCCGGCACCGCTTCCCGTCCTCCCCAGGCATCGTCACCGTTAGTGGCGTAGTACTCATACACTTTGCCGATTTCCGAGACGTCGCAGCGGAACATCACCTGATTAGCGTTGACACCCTGCGTGCGGCCACTGGGGACAAAGCTGGCGGTAGCGCTGGCGAGTAGTGTGCCTTCAGTTTGAAACCCTGCGCCGCTGCTCAAGGTAATGACACCGGGCAGCCCCAGCTTGCCGCGAACTTCACTGTCGCCCACGCCGCCCCAACTGGCGCCATAATAGCCTGCCTCTTTCGCCGCCTGTGAAACATCGCTGGCCGTTGTGACGCGTTTACAGGCCGCCAGCGCGGGCTGCATCAGCGCGAGAGAGAGACAGAGTCCAGTACAAAGGTTGCGTAGTGTCATGAGCGGGGCTCCAGGCGACAAGGAAGCGAAAGCGAGTAAAGCGGAGCGTCGGTGTGTGTGGGAAGCTGATACTCGATCTGGCAACGTTGGTTCTGACCCTTTCCCCACTGAACGAACAGCACGCCAGACTGCGCCGCGAGACGGGCGTAAACCTGTCCACCCTGCCCGAGGATCCCGACCGGGTTGCCTTCGCCATCAATCACGTCAGCGCCCATCGGCGGCTGTGTGCCGTCTGGTAAGGTGGTGTTGATGAGCGTGGCTTTACCGTACGTGGTGGCGAAGGTGACGCGGGTAAGGGAGCCAGCGTAGGGCACAATCCGCTTACTGCCTCCCTGAAGCTCAACGTCATCCGCCATATTCTGGCTGTCCAGACTGATAGTGTTATAGCGATACGGCGTCAGTGAAGGCAGCAGGGCGTAGCCAAAGCGATCTACCGTTGCGCCCTGACCGTTACGCACTTCCGCTCCGCGTGCGCCCGGCGCTTCGACCAGCGCAAAGGTCTCGCTGGTGTAGGGACCGGCAGTCATCCCACCACGATGCGCGACCAGTGTCCCGGACATTCCCAGGCCATATTGCTGATAGTTATCACCCTTCGAGGCATAGGCACGGAACGCGCCAGCGGCGGTGCGCTGCTCAATATTTCCACCCCAGGTTGCGCTGTTATCGCGGTTATCGTTGTGTTCGATACCGCTGTACAGTGACCATGAGGTCTTGCTCTTTTCTCCGCTGGTGCCGCTCATGCCCAAAGTGGCAGTGCGGGTGTCGCGGCTACGGTTCATGTCCAGGTTAAGCTGACTGCGGCTGGCGCCAAAGTCGAAAGGGACAGAAATGCCCAGCGAAAGCGTGTTCTCGGTGTATTTTTCCCGGTTTGAACGATCGAAATCACGATCGTTGACGCTGGAGGTATAGTGGTTAAACCAGGTGCTACGCTGTCTTGCAGCGCTGAGGTTGAAGGTAATGTTGCGCCAACTGTTACTGTAGCCCAACTGTAACTGGGTGAGACGTGAGGCGTTGTGGTAATAGTCAGAGGTACTGCCCGTTATGCTGATCATGCCCCAGTCACCCATCGGTTGGCTGAGCGTCGCCGAAAAATTGTTGCGTTGGTGGAGGGTGTCAGAATAGTAAGTGGTACCGTTTTTTTCCTGGCGGCGCACACCGAGCACATCCTGTAAATCGCGATAGCCGCTGGTGGAATAGCGGTAAGCAGCCAGCACCAGATTGGTGCCGGTGGTGAAGGTTTTGCTGTAGCTGGCCTCAATGCGCCATCCGTGCTCGTTGGCGTCGTTTTCGACGCGGGCACTGGAATAGATGGTATTCAGACCAAATGCGCCAACCGACGTCGCCATAACCCCACCCAGCAGGAATGCCTGATAGTCCTCCGCCAGCCGTGAACCGACGTTTGCTGTCAGGGCATTGCTCATCCCGCGCTGTAATACGGCTTCGAGGAATTTATTCTCGACGCTGTAATAGTGACGCACGTACCCCATCGCCAGCTCATAGTTCCAGTTGCCGGGGCGAATGGAGTCGGGGACGGCGGAATAGGGGACGGTAAAGCTCGATATTTGCCCGTTAGCTTCAATAACTTCTACCGCCAGATCGCCCTTGCCGCGGGTATTGTAGAGATCGTTTATCACAAACGCGCCAGGCGAAACGGTGGTTTCATAAACAACCTGGCCCTGCTGACGCACCACGACCCGGGCGCTGGTGGTGGCGACGCCACGCACTTCCGGCGCGTAGCCACGCTTGCCTTGTGGCCACATCCGCTGGTCTGTGCCGAGTTTAACGCCGTTAAACGACAGACTACCAAACAGGCTGGTGTTGGTGTAGTTGTCGCCAAAGGCCACTACGCTGTTGAGGTACGGAAGGGGGCGCTGCACGACAGTCGCCACGGCATTGTACTTATAGTGGCTACCGGTCAGGCTGTCGTCCGCGTAGCGCAGGTTACCCTGGTGGCGAAACTGCCAGAGGCCGAGGTTAAATCCGCCGTTGATATTGCTCCACAAATAGTCATAGCGCAGGTGGTTGTCGGTATTTTCAGTGTGATAGAAATTGGTGTTATGACGTATAAACAGCGCCGTTTCCCCGGCATCCCATTCCGATACCGGAATAAACCCCCGCGGCGAATGGCGCAGGCCCACCTGCGGCACTGTCAGGTTCAGGCGCAAGCGGGGGGTATCAAGCTCCCAGTGAATATTCTGCGCCAGTTTATCGATGGGCAGACAAGCTTCTGTCGTGACGGAATGCGTAACCCGTATCGCGCTTGCCGCAATCAGTTCCGCGGAGAGACAGGGCATAACCTGTGAATGCTCACCCGTGGTCGCGATCAGTCTGACCGGTTCCTGGTGGCGAATAAGCTGGTTATTGAGATACACGTCAAGCACATAGTCGCCCGCGGTCAGGGTGTCATTACGTTGGTTAAAGCGGGCAAGATCCAACGACCTCCCATAACCGGATCCCTGGAGCAGCGCGGGATCAAAGTAATACTCCGCGTGTGTCGCGGCAGGCAGAAGCGCCAGGCCGAAACAGGATGCAATTGGGGCGTTAAAGCGGGTAGTCTTCACTGATTCTCGCTCCCTGATCGTTGATCAAGGTGATACGTACTCGCGCCTTTTCCGTGTGCGGCGCGCGCGCGAAAACGTAGGTTTCGCTGGTAAATGGCGCGATCATGTCATTTGTGGGCCTCAGCACGTTTGCAGCATTGCTCAACTGCAGACCTGCGACGGTGATGTAATACGGCTGATTGTTTTTGATCGCGACAGCGAACTGATTCCCCCTCCTTGTCCGGGAAACCTGTAAATTTTCCAGCATTTTTTGCGGGTTTCCGCTCAGACCAACCGGACGGTAAAACAGTTTTACCCGGTTTCGTAACATGATAAGCAGACTGTTCTGGCTCTCCGCACCGGCTTTTTGCTGGCCGATGTTCGCAGGGGGAACCTGCATAAAGTTGAACCAGACCAGCGTCTCGCGGTCCTGAGGCAGTGATTCGGCCTGCGTGTAGACAATGCGAATAACCTGTCCTTCGCCCGGTTGAATACGAAATGCGGGGGGTGTGGCAATAAACGGCACCTGCACAGATTTTTCCGGGCCGTCGGCCATATTTCCGTTATCAAACCAGGTCTGAACGACATAAGGAATGGCGTCTTTATTTTTAAGATGGACGTCAGTCGACTTTACAGAGCCATTATAAATAATGCGCGTGCCGGTCATTGTTATACTGGCGTTGAGTGGGACAGTCCACGCGAAAAATAACAGTGTCAGACAAGCGGAAATAAGAAATCGAGCTGGCTGAGTAGCACGCATCATATTTTCTCTGAAGTAAACTGGCGGGCATATATTCCCGCCATCAAATATTATTGATAGGAAACGGCGTACTGCATTGAAGCCTGAACGGTACCGGTGGTTGCGGAGCCGCCAGTATAATATTGTGCTTTGTAAGTCGCCGTGGCAGAGGTTTCATTTGCCGCGAGGGATAAATCTCCGGTACCGGTAAAGGCATTACGGAAATCAATTTCGGTATCGCTGGTGTCCAGGATCTGAATTTCGACGTCAGTCGCCGTGCCGTTGCTGGCAAGATTTCCGGTGGTGGCGCTAATATTATTGCCGACGAATACCGTTGAGATATTGATACCCGAGGCAGAGCCGGTACAGCCGCTGACGCCGATATCAAACGTGGTTTCGCCCGCGACCTGGTTTGCATTAAGCACCGATGCGGTTACGGTAGGTAACAGGACTACCGGCGAGGCATCTGATCCGTTTACCGAGACTGAACATGTCTCGTCAGTCACTTCTCCCATAAAGGTGATGGTATTATCAGAGGCAAGCGCATTTGTTGTTAAAAACGCAGTGGCAACCAGCGCTGCAAGGCACGCACGATTCATTTTCATTTTTTATACTCCATTTTGCTCAGTGGTCATGTTCTACCTTGCAGATACAAGGTATTTGTCGGCCCAGCGACATTTATTGATGACACTGAGCTTATATATTCTGCGTTTAAATCACTGTTCGACACGGTCGGTCAGTATTTTTGGTAATATTCTTAGTCGTGTTATTTTTGATGCGCCAACCCTCACCCCTTTTTTGCCAGGATGCGCGATTTATATTTCTGCCTTTGATTTTTGTTAAGTTAATACTACCGAGAATATTCTTATTATGGAAAATCGTTTAAAACGAATGACGCATAACTTCTTGATAGCTGTTAACTATTGAATATTGGAAATGTATTGATTACATCGATATTAGGAATTTTCCTTTCATCGTTAATTTGTATTGAAGTTTTGATGGTACAGGTAAAGGAAGGTGGTGCGTAACTTATCGCGGTATCTATGGTTTAACGATTTCCTTAAGATGATAGAGTAAATGAAATTTAATTATTTCATGATGAACTATGAGTTTGCTATAAGAGTGCATTAGGAATTTTCGTGCTTTAATTCTCTTTTTTTGGAACTCTTTTAATTTGGTTTCCAGAAAGAGCTAAGTGATCCGTATCAAATTATTGTGAATTAACGCTCGATGCCATTTTTGATGTGAGTACGTGACAGTCAGCTTTACGCCGGTCAGTTGGTCGTTTATGTCTGTGCCAGGTAGCGGGGCATCGTGGATTGCCATGCACATGAAGCAATTGTTTTTTCTGTATAAAACAGTTGCGTAACATTTAACCTGGCGCGGCGTTTGTTTTCTGGAAATTTTAATGAGCACCAGGCATGCGCTGATGCTCGTGTACAACGGTCAGGCCGTCTGGATAACGCCAAAATAGCCGTGGATCCCCATATACAGCCCGACCAGCGCTATCAGCGCGCTGGAAAAATAAGGCGCTTTTCTCACCAGCGTACCCATTCCGCTCCAGCGCTTTGCTACCTGATGAACGCTAATCGCAGCCCCTACGCCCACTGTTACCAGGGTTAAGGCCAGCCCAAGGCTAAAACTGAGTACCAGCGTCGCGCCGAGCGTAAATGCCTTAAGCTGAATACAAATCAGCAGAACGGTAATAGCCGCCGGACAGGGAATAAGCCCGCCGGTCAGACCAAACAGGATGATCTGCCCATTGCCGACGCTTTTGCCGTGAAAGCGTCGCTCAATGTCTCGGGCATGGGCTCGTTCATGGGCATCCTGGTATTCCTTCGACCCTGCCGTTAACCCTTCCAGCCCGGCGTGATCGTGATGATGGTCGTGATCGTGAGCATGTTGATGGTCATGATGATGGCGATCGTCAGCGTGCTGCATGTCGGCTAACCAACTGCGTTCACCGGACCACGTCCGCCAGAACATCCAGCCCGCGGTTGATAAAATGATGGCCGATGAAATTAACTGAAGCCAGGGTTCAACGGCGGACGCGGTGAACGCTTTGCTGAGAGTCATGCCGCCGAGGGCAATAAGCCAGACAACCGCCGTGTGGGAAACCGTTGCCGCTAGTCCCAGCATGATGGCCTGTTTGACGGTTCCTTTAATGGCGACAATAAACGCCGCCATCATCGTTTTGGAGTGTCCCGGCTCCAGCCCGTGCAAAATGCCGAGGAGTATGGCGCTGGGAATAAAAAACCATGCGTTGCCTTGCTGAAGAAGCGTTGTGAATTCACCCATGATAATGATTCTTGGTTGACTATTTTCGACGAATTCTACTCCCCCCCAGTACCAAATACTACCCCCCAGTAAATGCGTAATGCTATAATCTTCCTTGTTTTATGTTAAGGAGGTGTTGCTATGTCGCACACTATTCGTGATAAACAAAAGCTAAAAGCCCGTACCAGTAAAATCCAGGGGCAGGTGGTTGCGCTGAAGAAAATGCTTGATGAGCCGCACGAATGCGCTGCCGTACTCCAGCAGATTGCCGCAATTCGCGGGGCGGTAAATGGTTTAATGCGGGAAGTGATTAAAGGTCATCTCACAGAGCATATTGTGCATCAGAGCGAAGAAGAAAAGCGTGAGGCGGATCTGGACGTGATCCTCAAAGTACTGGACTCTTATATAAAATAGCCGGGAATCCCGTCCCGGCCCGTCATTCAGCCAAACACCGTGTGCTGATTTCGCTGAAAAATATAACGTTCAATATGTTTATAGCCGCTGATCGTTTCCAGTGCCTGAAGCAGGCAGATAACGCCTTTCGCATCGGCGTGTTGCCGCAGCGCTTCTTCGCAGAGGCGCCGGACCGAGGGCGGAAATGTCAGTTGCTGCAGCGCAGCCGTCAGTTCCTGATAAGCCCGTTCGCCATCCCCCCCATAAAGAAAAATAAGTACCGTGCTCAGCGCGCGCGTTTCTTCTTCGTAATAACTCACTGGTGACTCCCGTCCCTTTTCTTCCCTGAGCCAGGGCTCAATTACGTCTGTGCAAAGGTCCCGTTGTGCAATCACTCTCTTTCATCAGTACAGAATAGACATTTTTGTCTTCTGAAACGGAATGAGAGTGGATAAACAATGCGTTGATCCGTCCACCCATGCGTTTTTCGATGCGCTGTTTGTAGGCATATACGCTGCGAATATCCATATCAAGCGCCTGGGAAATCTGATGCGGCGTACTGCCCGCGACCATATGGCCCAGGATGGTGAATTCCATCTGCGTCAGGGTATTACCCTTAGTGAACGACAGATGACGCCCGATAAACACCTGACGGATTTTTTCATTCGCCACGTCCAGTCCATCATCATGATAAATGATGGCGGATACCGCAGGATGATATTTCCGCCAATAATTTGCCAGCGACTGCATATTTCTGTCGCTAACAAGGATAATGCCCATACGGGTACTTGCCAGATATTCAATCCACTCTTTGTCCAAAAACAGGCGTAAAAAGCTGATCGAGAAATCGACAAAAATATACCCACTTAACCTGGCGTTGTGATTATTCGCTAAAATACCTTCAATAATGCCTTTATTAAAATAGACGCTTTCTTCAGGCCACATGCAAAAACAGGCATTGGCGCAATATTGTAAACGTGGCGATTTCTCTGGCATTATTTTACAATGCAAAGTACAACTACTACATGTAAGTCTTTTTATTTTTTCATCCAGCCCCATATTGAGAGCCCCCCTATCCGTGATAATTTGATAATTTCATCCGTTTTAAAACATGTCAATACTCTACAAAATGTGTATTCGATAGAGTAAAAATCCTAAAATTACGTTATTGCTATTATTCCTAAAAAAACAGTTTTTAGCTGTAGACATAAAAATGCGTTTAGTCTAATTCTGAGCGGTGTTATCCGGTTGCGTAAAAGACGTGCAAAAAGCCACCCAGGAATTTTGCTACATCCACCAGGAATTGTTATATTGCAAAAATGTTGGTTTTATAGCCGCAGATAGCATTTATCGTTAAAAGTTGAGCATCTGTTACAATGTCTGAAGTATTTGTTACATTGTGCTTGCGTTAAATTATAAAGCCTTGTTTATCAGTCTGTTTGTTTTTTAAACCTGAGGCTATGATATCGGGAGCTTCCGCATTACGCATCTAAAATGGTCTTAATTAAGAATTTGTGATCCAGTTAAAACTTAATGCTCTTGATTTATAACAATTTTACTGGAAATTGCATGATCGTGTTTGCACATCTATTATATATAGGGTGATCTCTTTTTAAGATTTTTGTAGCATGATATTCATCATGTAAATGCGAGTATGCACACGGTGCTTGAGAATTCCACACACACAATATGTTACACTATTAATAACCTGGTTGACTTTCACCCGGGTGACCGCTCCTTAACCAATAAAATCACAGAAAAAAGCGTCACGCTGCAAACACCCGCCTGTTTTATTCTTTTATATTTAATTGAAAATGAAGGGGCGGTTATCCCACAAAACCAACTCGTTGAAGTAGGCTGGGGAGAGAAGAACACAATCACGTCAATGAATACGCTATATCAGACGGTTTTAACGTTACGTAATGCTCTTGCGGAAGTGGGGCTTTCACGCGATCTGATTAAAACCATTGCCCGCCGCGGTATAATGATTTCAGCAAATGTTCATTGCACAGATGTTTCTCCTGCGGAAGGCGTGGGAAATGTTGACAGGGAATTACATGCAGAATCTCCCCCCGACAGAAAACGTTCCTTTTTTAAGCTTACATTCATTACCGGGACGCTTTTGGTGTCGACGCTACTGGCCAGCGTCGGGGTTTCGGTGGCGGTATTTACCCCGGCGGAATCCCTTTTTTCCGCTTATACACTTCTTGATGCAACCTCAATATCTTCGTGCACAGTGTTATTACATGGTAAGAGGGCATTAGATACACGGTATGTGCAGTTTATGGGGCGAAATAAAGATATTTGTCATCATCATAGTTTTGTTTTTATTTCAGGGATGAGCAAGGCGAAAAATATTGGCGCTATCGTTTGTCAAACGGATATTCGACTCGATCCCGCCGCGCAATGCACAACCTGGTACTCCATTCATAATGAAAACTAAAACGATCTCGCTGATGTTGGTTATTCTCCTGGTTCTCGCGACCGGGGCGGCTTATTGGTACTCAGAACTGCGCCAGCCACATATTAACTGTAACGGGCGAGTGGTCTGGGAGGTGAATGATGAAATGTTCAAAGGGGATTTGGACTTTCAAATGCAGGGCGGAGAGGGGGTGGTGATTGTGACCGGCGAACTGGTAATGCACAACGATGCGCATTATAAAGTCAGCCGGATAGCCTATTTCACCTATCAGAACGTGCGCGACAATTACATTCTTCATACGAATAAACTGGTACGCTTTCCCACTGATGAGCTATTGCAGACCGCCGGGATCAGAGCGATGCCGCCCATTTACCTGACCGACGATACGACGTTTTCGCTGGTGATAAAGTCGTGGAAGGAAGGATGGGCGTTCTCCACTATCGGCGCGCCCTCACTGCTGTGCAGTGATGAGGAATAACGGCCCTTGCGGGCCGTCTGAAACTAGCCGAAAAACATGACCGACACGCAGAGCAGCCCGACAATCAGGGTGATCAGATTGCCCAGTGAGCGATGGGGTTTTAAAGCCGGGATGAGATATGTCGACAGGGTCGGCATGATAAACAGAATCATGGCGATCAGCGGTCCGCTAATGGCATAAATCATTGAGATCGCATTCGGGTTGATGCAGCAAATCACGAAGGTGATGGCGGAAACCAGAAGAATCGACAGCGCGCGGTTGAAGGCGCGGCTTTTCTTCACACCAACTTGCTGTAAACCGGTTCTGACCACTTCGGTCGCCCCTTCAATCACCCCAAAATAGGTACCCAGGAAAGACTTCGACATGGCCACCACGGCGACCACGATACCGGAAATCGACAGCCAGGCGGGGGCATGGGGCATCATTGATAACGCCGAAAGGATCGTCACGCCTTCTGCTTTCGCCGCTTCTATATAGGAAGGGGGAATAGACAGCAGGCAACTAAAGACAAAGAACAGCACGCTCAGGCAGATGATCAGATACGCGACCTTCATGATTTTTTTGCATTTACCCATGGCCTGCTCGCCATATTTCTCACGTCTGTCGATGGCAAACGTCGAAATAATGGGCGTATGGCTAAAAGCGAAAACCATCACTGGAATGGAGATCCATACCTGATGCAGCGTGTGCTGATCAAACGCCATTTGTCCGGTGAGCAGCGAGGGCTGCCAACTGCCGGTCAAATACAACGAGAGAAATAAAAAGTACGCGATAAGCGGGAAAACCAGAAATCCCATTACCCGAATCGTCGCATGACGGCCCATCAGGAAAATCAGGTTCAGGATAAGCACCACGCCAAAACTGACCGCCATCCGCACGCCGGTGTTAATGGCGATATGTTTGGCTAATTGTTCGGTCAGTGAGTTGGTAATGGCGACGGCATAGATCAACACCACGACAAAGAAAGCGATAAAGTACAGCGCGGTGATCAGGCTGCCGATCTTCTTACCGTAATAGTGCGTCACCGCGCCGGTAATGCCTTCGCCCGCGGACGTTTTTGAAGAGAGAATGAACTGACACAACGCTTTGTGCGGCCAGTATGTCAACGGCCAGGCGACCAGCGCAGTGATAAACAGAACAATCGCCCCTGCCGAACCGAGCTGGATAGGCAGAAACAATGTTCCAGCGCCCACGGCCGTACCATATAAGGCGAAGCTCCAGAGCGTTTCTTCTTTTGACCAAATTTTCGACATTATTTGAACGTATCAACTATAAATTAAACAAAAAGAAGCGCAATTTACCATAAATGGGCGTAATGAGTGAGCAGAGAAGGGAAGGGGGTATGGCGGCAGAAACTGCCGGAAGCGCAAGGATCCCGGCAATTCAGTGAATAATCAGGCAGTAACGCGCTGCTGGCGACGCTTCACAATCCGCGCGCGCAGGGTGTCATACATCCAGTTGTACAACATGGTATAGGGCAGGAAGAACAGGAAGAAACCGATTTCGAGTGTAAACGCCTGTAGCAGGCTGACGCGCAGAACATACGCGACGATGCTCACGCCGATCACAATAAATCCGCACTCAAAACCCAGCGCGTGGAGCGCCCGCACTCTGGCTGTGCGTTTGAGCAGATGCGCGGGCCAGACGCGATCAAACAAAGCGTTATAAATGATATTCCAGATCATCGCCGTGGTCGCCAGCAGGATCGTCAATCCTCCCATTTCCAGCACCGAACGCTGCATTAACCATGCGGCTGTGGGCGCGAGGATCGCCGTGGCGATCCCCTCAAAACAGACGGCGTGAAAAACGCGCTCCAGTAGCGATCTGCGTTGAATATCGTTGTGTTGCATACTTCACCTTTTGAAAAACGCCCGGAACAGGGAATGGCGAGCATTTTATCGTTTAATGTGATATCTAAAAGATAGAATCCATCGATAAAGTAGATAGTTCATGCGTTATTCCCCTGAAGCACTGACCGCGTTTGTCGAGACGGTTGCCTGCGGATCGTTTTCCGCGGCGGCGCGCAGGCTGCGCAAAAGTCAGTCCACCGTCAGTACAGCGATTGCACATCTTGAGGCCGATCTTGGCATTACGTTGTTCGATCGCACCTCGCGCCAGCCGGTACTTACCGAAGAAGGTAAGAAAGTGCTCGGCTACGTTCAGGCTATCTTGTCCGCCAGCGATCGGCTGGATGAGGTGGCGCTGTCGCTGGCAGGCAAGACCGAAGCGCGCCTGACGTTTGTTCTCTCGGATACCCTGCATCCGGACGTTCTCGAAGCGTTGATGGCGCAGTTTGACCGCCAGTTTCCTCATACGGAATTTGAGTGTCTGATTGGTGAAGATGTCGACGTTATCGACCTGTTGCAAAAAGAACGGGCGCAGGTCGGTTTGACGGAAGCGAAGGATCATTATCCTACCGACATTGGTGCGACCCGCCTGCCGATGCAAACCTGGATGGGCCTTTACGTCGCCGCCTCACATCCCCTGGCCGGTGAGGAAAAAGTTGAGTGGGACAGGTTGCATACCTGGCGCGAGCTGCGGCTTAACACGTATCTGGATAATGGCGCCCAGCTTGCCCGTGGCCCGGTGTGGTCCGCGCCAAACTATCTGTTGTTACTCAGTATGGCTGTACAGGGGTTTGGCTGGTGCGCGCTACCTTGTGCGCTTGTTGAAGAGTTTGCGGCGGAAAAACCGCTGGTGCAGTTGGATGTGCCCGGCTGGCCCAGGGCAATCTCAATCGATCTGCTCTGGAATAAAAAATCTCCGCCTGGCGCGGCTGGAAGCTGGTTGAGATACCATCTCCAGCAGGGTGGTATGGGGGAGTGAAGGCGGCAGAAGGATTTCCTTTGTGATAAAACTCACCTTTCTTAAACAATCAAGATAACTATTTTTAACAATCCTCTACTATTGCGGTGTTCTTTTGCGCAGAGGTCGTAATGAAAGAGGTTGTGATCGTGGGGGCGTTACGCACGCCCATTGGTTGCTTTCAGGGAACGCTGGCGCGTCATTCTGCCGTGGAGCTTGGCAGTATGGTGGTTCGGGCGTTGATCGACAGCAGCGGCGTAAATGCGCATGCCGTTGACGAAGTGATCCTCGGCCAGGTGCTTACCGCAGGGGCTGGGCAAAACCCGGCGCGTCAGTCGGCAATTAAAGGCGGGCTGCCGAACACGGTTTCTGCTATCACGATTAACGACGTCTGCGGCTCCGGGCTGAAGGCGCTGCATCTGGCGACACAGGCGATCCAGTGCGGTGAAGCCGACATTGTGATTGCTGGTGGACAGGAGAATATGAGCCGGGCGCCGCATGTACTCACCGACAGCCGAACGGGCGCGCAACTTGGCAACAGCCAACTGGTGGACAGCCTGGTGCATGATGGTTTGTGGGATGCGTTCAATGATTATCATATGGGCGTCACCGCCGAAAATCTGGCGCGGGAATACGGTATCAGCCGTGAATTGCAGGATGCTTATGCGCTCAGCTCACAACGAAAGGCGCGCGCGGCGATCGACGCCGGGCGTTTTAAAGCCGAGATCGTGCCGGTGGTAACGCAGCGTAACGGGCAAACCGTGGTTGTCGATACCGACGAACAGCCGCGAACCGACGCCAGCGCAGAAGGGTTGGCAAGGCTCGATCCGGCTTTTGATTTACGTGGTTCCGTGACCGCCGGCAACGCTTCATCGATCAATGATGGGGCGGCGGCGGTGATGATGATGAGCGAAGCAAAAGCTCAGGCGTTAAACTTACCGGTACTGGCGCGTATACGTGCGTTCGCCAGCGTTGGCGTAGACCCTGCGCTGATGGGGATTGCGCCGGTCTATGCCACTCGCCGCTGTCTTGAGCGGGTCGGCTGGCAACTGGCCGATGTGGATTTAATCGAAGCGAACGAAGCGTTTGCGGCGCAGGCGCTTTCCGTCGGGAAAATGCTGGAATGGGATGAGCGGCGGGTTAACGTCAACGGAGGAGCGATTGCGCTGGGGCATCCTATCGGCGCGTCCGGCTGCCGGATTCTGGTGTCGCTGGTCCATGAGATGGTCAAGCGGAACGCCCGGAAAGGCCTGGCGACCCTGTGCATTGGCGGTGGGCAAGGCGTCGCGTTAGCTATTGAGCGCGATTAACGATTAATTTCATTTCTTTTCCCTTTTTTATATTAATCCCTTTAATGCCGTTATATAAAATGTGACGGCATTCACGCGCATTGTTTTGAAATAAGTAAAATCCTATCCGTAAACATCTGCTGTTTTCGAAACCCATCCTTTATTTTTCAAACAGACCCTGTTTTATAATAATCAATCGGTTGATAGTTATAAATCATAAAGTAACGCAGGTTATTAAGCGTGTAATTCTGTAATTTCTTGTTTTTAATGCTTATTTATTTAAATTAAATTCCCGGGATGAGTTTTAATTAAATTAAAACGTGACCGTAATCGTTATTTATGGCGTTGGAAGGCTTTTTTGTTTGATATTCATCACGCCACGGACGTCCATTTTTTTTGAAACAAATAATTACGATCGCGATCACTAAAATGATGGTGTCAAAAAAATAAAATGCAATTCCATAAAAAAGAAACATCATTTTAATTTGAGGATAGGATATGTTTAAAAAAACTCTGGGCCTTGCGTCATTAATTGGTGCGTCGTTTGCCGCGCAAGCGGTGACTGTCGACTTGCGTCATGAGTATATTGATAGCGGCACCAACGCCGACCGTGTGGCGGTGTCGCACCGTTTCGATAACGGCGTCGGTTTTTCTGTTGAAGCAAAATGGAAATCTGGCGGAGATAAAGCCGATCAGCCATTCTCTGACGTTGTGGGTAACGGCCACGAAGACTCACTGAGCTGGCGCTGGAAGGCGACTGACAATATTGCCATCACACCGGCGATGACGCTGGAAAGCACCGACAGCCGCACCATTTACAAGCCGAACATTCACGTGCAGTACAGCTTCGAAAATGGATTTTATGTCGCGGCGCGTTACCGTTATGAATACACACGTTATCCGTCAAGCGATAATAAAGACGATGACAAAGTTAACCGTGGCGATGCGTGGATTGGTTGGGTCATGGGCGACTGGCGTACCGAACTAAACTATGTTTACGCCAAAAGTACTGAAGGCGAAATTCGCAATAACAACAAAACCTACTCCAACGAATACAACGCCAAGCTGGCGTATAAATGGGATAAAAACTGGGCGCCTTATGTCGAAGTGGGGAACGTGGGGGTGAAAACCTCTGACGAACGTCAGACCCGCTTCCGTGTGGGCGTCGCTTATTCGTTCTGATTCAGCGGTACCCTCATTGTCTTATTCCCCCGGCGCAGTCAGCCGGGGTTTTTTCGTTATTGCCGGGGGCGCCAGGCATCACCGCGAAATAAACCCATCGAACATTCAGCAAAGTTAGCCATAAAAAAAGCCCTCCAGGAGGAGGGCAAGGCCAGTTACAGAAGCACACAGGTCGCGCCTGCGGAACAGGCGCTCAATCTCACAGTCGCAATAATTCCGGTTGTTCGGGCAGTCTGGCGAGATAAATTGCCGGTTTGCCGTCTTTGTCAGAGCTGAATAATACCGCGCGATCGTCCGGAGTAAACGACGGATGCGGGTGGGTTACCTGGCGGCTGTTAGCGACTGTCGCCCATGAGGTATCGTGACGGGCAATCCGGAAATAGGCTTTTTTCGCCACGTCAAAGCCGTATAAATAGGGGTCGTTATCAATGGTGTATCCGCCAGTGTCTTTGACGTCTACCGGTGTACCGGAGCCATCGCCGACCAGCAACGTGCCGTCAAAGTTACTCATCAGATGCGAGCAGGCTGGCATTGGCATAATGTCTTCATTGATGCCGGTGTCGGGGTTATAGCTGGAAATTGTGCGTCCCTGCTGCCCTTTCAGATAGGAAACATACACCAACGCGGAGCCGTTTGGCACCCAGAACTCATGGGTGCAACTTTCGCCTTCTGCATGATCTTTCACTTTGCGGATATTGCTACCCTCTTCGTTAACCAGCCACATCCGCGCGTCGATCAGATCGTGTGGTCCCTCATGGCAAAACGCGACGGTATTGTCGTCAAAGGGGCGATAGATCGGATGGCCCAGCCAGATCTTTTCTTCATGAATGACCGCGCTTTCTCCACTTCTCAGATCCACCCGCAGCAAGCGACAGTGTGGACCTTTATGGAAAAAGTCGTGGAAGATTTTCCAGTCGTTCAGCGGCGTCCAGTCGCGTTTGGCAATCTCAATGCCGACCAGCTTCGTACAGTCGCTATTTGCCACCCAGGTGCCATAGCCGACCCATTCATCCGGTACGCGATACACTTCACGCTCGGCCAGGGTACTGAGATTGACTTCAAACAGCGTACGATCGTTTTTCACGTAATACAGCGCGCTATCATCCGGAGATAAAAAGCCGCCAAAGGTGTTGTCGCCCGCGCCTTCGGTTAACTGAACGGCCTCGGCTTTTGCAATGTCGAGTAAATAGTAGTTCCAGTGGCCGTCAAACTCCCCAGCGAACAGCAGGTGGCTACCGTCATTAAAGAAACATTTTTGATAAAAGTAGTTTCGGTGACACGTTACTTCCGGTGGGGTCAGACGCGTAACTTCCACGCCTGTATCCGGATCGCGACTGACCTCATAGTTCAGTTTGACCCGCATGCCTTTAGCCATGATGCACTCCTTTTTACCGTGGCGGGGGAAAAGACCCGCGGCAGTACCCAGATTTATGATAGGTTTAAAAAGCGAGTATCAAAATATCAAAACGCTGTTTCATTGTATGTGATTGACAGCGCACTTTACTTCGAAAAAGCAAAAATAAAGCGGATGGATTTCACGGACTTAGGGAATCAACGAGGGGGGTATATTTACCACTCCCTATATAGCCTTTTGTTTTTAAATAGGATTTTTCTAAACTGTGACGCAATTTCAGAAAACGAGCGTGATCGCACTTACACTTTTGATAATAACATGCAGAAAAAGTGAAACGATGTTTTATTTGTAATTGAAAAGCCGTTCCCGGAGGGATATCATGAGCCATAATGTAAAACGGAACAGCGTTTCGCTCTCCGTACAGGAATTCCGGCTCGGTTCATACTGGAGGTAAATGTGGACGTAAGACAAAGTATTCACAGCGCGCACGCCAAAACACTGGATACCCAGGGGCTACGCAAAGAGTTTTTAGTTGAGAAAGTGTTCGTGGCTGACGAATACACCATGGTTTATAGCCACATTGACCGCATTATCGTTGGCGGCATCATGCCTGTGGCGAAAACGGTGTCTGTCGGCGGCGAAGTCGGTAAACAACTGGGTGTGACCTACTTTCTTGAGCGTCGTGAACTGGGCGTGATCAACATTGGCGGCGCGGGCACCATTACCGTTGACGGCCAGTGCTACGAAATCGGCCATCGCGACGCGCTGTATGTCGGCAAAGGGGCGAAGGAAGTGGTTTTCGCCAGCGTCGACAGCGCTACGCCCGCCAAGTTCTACTACAACTGCGCTCCGGCACACACCACATACCCCACCAAAAAAGTGACGCCAGCCGATGTTGCGCCGGTCACGCTCGGTGACAATCTCACCAGCAATCGCCGCACTATTAATAAATATTTCGTGCCGGATGTGCTGGAAACCTGCCAGCTCAGCATGGGGCTTACCGAACTGGCGCCGGGTAACCTGTGGAATACCATGCCGTGTCACACGCATGAACGCCGCATGGAAGTGTACTTCTATTTCAATATGGAAGAAGACACCTGCGTCTTCCATATGATGGGGCAGCCTCAGGAAACTCGCCATATCGTAATGCACAACGAGCAGGCGGTCATTTCTCCGAGCTGGTCGATTCACTCCGGGGTGGGTACCAAAGCCTATACCTTCATTTGGGGAATGGTGGGTGAGAACCAGGTCTTCGATGACATGGATCACGTTGCGGTAAAAGATCTCCGCTAGTCGCGGGCGCGTACAACGCCTGTCCGTGACAGGCATGAATAATATTAAGGATTTACAATGATTTTGAATGCATTCTCACTCGAAGGTAAAGTCGCGGTAGTGACCGGTTGCGACACCGGCCTGGGCCAGGGCATGGCGCTCGGCCTGGCGGAAGCGGGCTGCGATATCGTCGGGATTAACATCGTTGAACCGACGGAAACGATCGAACGCGTTACTGCGCTGGGACGTCGCTTTTTAAGCCTGACCGCTGACCTGCGTCAGATCGACGGCATTCCGGCGCTGCTGGAGCGCGCGGTGGCTGAATTCGGTCATATCGATATTCTGGTAAACAACGCCGGTCTGATCCGTCGCGAAGATGCAATCAACTTCAGCGAAAAAGACTGGGATGACGTGATGAACCTTAACATTAAGAGCGTGTTCTTTATGTCTCAGGCTGCGGCGAAGCACTTCATCGCGCAGGGCAACGGCGGCAAAATCATTAACATCGCTTCGATGCTTTCCTTCCAGGGCGGCATTCGCGTACCGTCTTATACCGCGTCAAAAAGCGGCGTGATGGGCGTGACCCGTCTGATGGCGAACGAGTGGGCGAAGCACAACATCAACGTGAACGCGATCGCCCCTGGCTATATGGCGACCAACAATACCCAGCAGTTGCGCGCTGATGAACAGCGTAGCGCGGAAATTCTCGACCGTATTCCGGCGGGTCGTTGGGGTCTGCCAAGCGATCTGATGGGGCCGGTGGTTTTCCTGGCTTCCAGCGCATCTGATTATATCAACGGCTATACCGTCGCGGTTGACGGCGGCTGGCTGGCGCGTTAATCCGTCTGGCGTGAGCGCTGAAACCCTGCCTTCGGGCAGGGTTTTTTTTTATCACTTCGTGAGCATAGTCCATACTCAGATTAGTCATTAATCCATACGCCACACGGGCAGTTTTCATTGTTATTTATTAAAAGCATTAATAATCATAAAGATATAAAATCCAGCCAGATAAGCAAATATTTTTGAAAGTGTAATGTCCATCACATAACGCTACTGCGTAGCCATTTCGTCCATGTTTATGCCGTTTCCTGCCTGACACCTCGCTGACGAATACCGTACTTTTTGATCATGTCTTACTCTGTTGTGGCAGGAAAAAATGGTTTCAATCAATAATGACTCTGCTTTAACGCTGCGCGATACGCGCCGCATGAACCTGTTTGTGTCCGTCTCGGCTGCCGTGGCGGGTTTGCTTTTTGGTCTGGATATTGGGGTGATTGCCGGCGCGTTGCCGTTTATCACCGATCACTTTGTGTTGACCAGTCGCCTGCAGGAGTGGGTGGTCAGCAGCATGATGCTCGGCGCGGCGATTGGCGCGTTGTTCAATGGCTGGCTCTCCTTCCGGCTGGGGCGTAAATACAGCCTGATGGCCGGGGCGATCCTCTTTGTCGTCGGTTCATTGGGATCGGCGTTCGCTACCAGCGTAGAGATACTGATCGTCGCACGCGTGGTGTTGGGCGTCGCCGTAGGGATCGCCTCGTACACGGCGCCGCTTTATCTGTCTGAAATGGCAAGTGAACATGTACGCGGCAAGATGATCAGCATGTATCAACTGATGGTTACACTGGGCATTGTGCTGGCGTTTTTATCCGATACTGCGTTCAGCTACAGTGGCAACTGGCGCGCAATGCTGGGCGTGCTGGCGCTGCCGGCAGTAGTGCTGATCGTGCTGGTGGTTTTTCTGCCTAACAGTCCGCGCTGGCTGGCGCAAAAAGGTCGTCATATTGAAGCCGAAGAAATACTGCGTATGCTGCGTGATACGTCGGAAAAAGCCCGCGAGGAGCTAAATGAGATTCGGGAAAGCCTGAAGCTGAAGCAGGGCGGTTGGGCACTGTTCAGGGTCAACCGTAATGTGCGCAGGGCGGTGTTCCTTGGCATGTTATTGCAGGCGATGCAGCAGTTTACCGGTATGAACATCATCATGTATTACGCGCCGCGCATTTTTAAAATGGCGGGTTTTACCACTACCGAACAGCAGATGATCGCCACGCTGGTGGTCGGTCTGACCTTTATGTTCGCTACCTTTATTGCGGTGTTCACCGTTGATAAAGCCGGACGTAAACCGGCGTTGAAAATCGGCTTCAGTGTGATGGCGCTCGGTACGCTGGTGCTGGGTTACTGCCTGATGCAGTTTGATAACGGCACAGCCTCAAGCGGCCTGTCCTGGCTTTCCGTGGGCATGACCATGATGTGTATTGCCGGTTATGCGATGAGCGCCGCGCCGGTGGTATGGATCCTGTGTTCGGAAATTCAGCCGCTGAAATGCCGCGACTTTGGTATTACCTGCTCAACCACCACGAACTGGGTGTCGAACATGATTATCGGCGCAACCTTCCTGACCCTGCTCGACAGCATCGGCGCTGCGGGCACCTTCTGGCTTTATACCGCGCTGAACGTGGCGTTTATCGGCATTACCTTCTGGCTGATTCCGGAAACCAAAAACGTCACCCTGGAACATATTGAACGTAAGCTGATGGCCGGTGAGAAGTTAAGAAATATTGGGGTGTGAGGTTATTGCCCGGTGGCGCTGTGCTTTCCGGGCCTACCGATTATGGCAGGCACTGGCGCGCGTTTTACATCAACGCACAATTTGTAGGCCGGGTAGGCGAAGCCGCCACCCGGCAGGTTGATATCAACGCATCGCGCGTTTCAGGATACGTTCGGCCTGGCGCTGGAAGTCCGCTGCCGTTTCTTCCACCGTTTTTTGACCGTAGTCGATATACTGCAAAGAGGTGCCGAACTGCGCAACAATCTGCGGATCGTCAAAGTATGGCGATACGGTCAGTTTCGCCGGCAGAGACTGCGCCAGACGCAGGCCCGCTACCGACGGATCGTCCTCTTTGATGGTGCCATCCTGAGTCAGGATCGCGACTGCCGCTTTGCTCAACGGCACGCCGCGCTCCAGTCCCAGCGTCTCGACGCCCTCTTTACTGTTCAGTAAGAAGTTGATCAGTTTCGCTGCTGCTTCCGGGTTTTTGGTGGACTTACCGATTGACAGCATCTGCGCCGGTTTAAAGAACAGACCCGCATCGGTCGCGCCCGGCAGCATCGGGTAATTACCCAGCTCCAGCTTCGCCGGTGGCTTCAGGTTGTCAGAGTATTTGGTGATGGTGGAGTTCCACATATAGGTACCGCCCCATTCACCCTGAATCCACGGCTTCATCTCGTACATGTTACTCTTACCAAATGACGCGTAGTATTTGGTGTCCGGCATCACGTGACTGTCGATCAGCTTTTTATAGGTCTGGAAAAATTCCACCCATTGCGCTTTGCTGTAAGAGAATTTTTTGGTTTTCTCATCGACCGCAGGAATGTTGTATTTCTGAATCATATAAGAATTCAGTAGCGCCAGCGTATCCTGATGCTCAAGCACCACCGGATAATATTGCTTACCCAGTTTACTCTCGAACGCTTTCCCCGCCGCCATCAGTTCATCCCAGGTCTTCGGGTATTCGACACCCGCTTTTTTCCAGGTTTCATCATTAAAATAGAATACGCGGGCGGTCACGGAGATCGGAATGCCGTTCAGCTTGCCGTTCACGGTGGTCGAACGTAATTCTTTCGGATCGAACTGGCTGAGGTCGATCACCTCTTTCATTTTGTTCAGATCGTAGAAGCCGTCACCGGTTTTCGAGAAGATCGGCAGCCAGTTCCAGTTGGTCTGCATCACGTCCGGCTCAGTGCCGCCCGCAATCTGCGTCGTCAGACGCGACAGGTGACCGTCCCAGCCGGTATATTCCGCCTTAACGTTGATATCCGGGTTTTGCTTGTGGAACGCCTCGAGGGCTTTCAACGTCACCTGATGGCGGCCATTGCCGCCCCACCAGGACATACGTAAATCGACGTTTTGCGCCATAGAAGGCATAGCAGTCAGACCCAGGGTAGCGGAGATAGCGGCGCTTAAAAGCACTTTTTTCATTTTTATAACTCCAGTCAGAGAGAGATGTTCTGTTCAGTTTTTGCGTCAAAGATATGACACTTATTCATGTCGAACGTGAAATACACCTTACGATGAAGTCCCTTTTCAATCATCGGTTTAGCTTTATCCGAAGGAATGCGGGCGGTCAGCTCGTAGTCAGACACCTTCAGGTAGACGAAGAATTCATGTCCCATGTTTTCCACGCGCACCATCTCACCGCTGCAACTTCCTTCGGTAAACGGCTCGTCAGAAAGCGCGACAAATTCCGGGCGAATACCGTAAAACACGTCCTGCCCCTGGCTGGCGGAAATTTTTTCCTGCAGCGTTTCGCTCAGGGGCAGCGTTTCGTTGCCAATGGTCAGCGCCAGACGTCCCGCTTCATCCACCAGTTTACTGGGGCGAATGTTCATTTCCGGCGCGCCGATAAAGCCCGCCACAAACATGTTTTTCGGCTTGTGGTAAAGGTTATCCGGCGTATCGACCTGCATGATATGCCCGAGCTTCATCACGCAGATGCGGTCGCCCATGGTCATCGCTTCGGTCTGGTCGTGCGTGACATAAACCGTGGTCGCCGGTTTACCTGATTTCTTTAGCTGCTTGTGCAGGTCGGAAATGCGGATGCGCATAGAGGCGCGCAGCTTGGCGTCGAGGTTCGACAGCGGCTCGTCGAAAAGGAATACGTCTGGCTTCTTCACAATCGCCCGGCCAACCGCCACACGCTGCGCCTGACCACCGGAAAGCTGTCGCGGCAGACGGTCAAGCAACTCTTCCAGTTCGAGGATCTTCGCGGCTTCATTCACCTGCGCGTCAATCTGATCTTTTGGCATTTTGCTTAGCTTGAGGCCAAAGGCGAGGTTTTCGCGCACCGTCATGTGCGGGTAAAGCGCGTAGTTCTGGAACACCATCGCAATACCGCGCTCTTTTGGCGCCAGATTGTTAACGATCTTATCGCCGATGCGCACTTCACCGCCGCTAATGGTCTCCAGCCCTGCCAGCATTCGCAGGGTGGTGGATTTGGCGCAGCCGGATGGCCCGACGATCACCATAAATTCCCCTTCGGCGATTTTAAGGTCGATAGCATGTACCGCTTTGAAGCCGTTGGAGTACACCTTTTCCAGTTTGTTGAAAATCACTTCAGCCATGGTATTTCCCTCTTAACCTTTAATTCCGCTGCTGGTCACGCCCTGTACGAAGTAGCGCTGTGCCAGGAAGAAGACGATGATGGATGGCAGAATGGAGATACTCGCCATTGCCAGAATTTCGTTCCACGGCGCGCCTTCGGTGACGTCGATGGACATTTTCAGCGCCAGTGCGATCGGATATTTATCCACGCTGTAGACATAGATCAGCGGCCCGATAAAGTCGTTCATCGACCACATGAACTGGAACAGCGCAACCGAGATAATCGCCGGTTTAAGAATGGGCACCACCACGTACCACAACACCTGGAAGGAGTTACAGCCGTCAATCTGCGCCGCCTCTTCCATATCACGCGGCACCCCGCGTAAAAACTGGATCAGCATGAAGACGAAGAACCCCTGAGTGGCGAAGGCCAGCGGCAGGTACAGCGGCATATAGCTGTTCAGCATGCCCATTTCGCGGAACATCAGATACTGCGGGATCAGCAATACAGTGCTCGGCAACAGCATGGTGGCGATAAGGGTAGCGAACCAGAATTTCTTCCACGGGATCTCAAAGCGGGCAAAGCCGTAGGCCACGATGGTGGAAGAGATAATGGTCAAAATCACTTTCGGGATGACATACTTAAAGGTATTCAGCATGTAATGGCCAAAGGTGTATTCCGTACCGGTTTTCCAGCCGTTCACAAAACCGTCCCAGGTGGCGTGCGCGGGCCACAGACTGAGGGTGGTGAAGATCTCGTGGTTCGGTTTGAACGACGCCGAAAACATCCACACCAGTGGATACAGCATCAGCAGGCCGACGAAGAGCAGAATGATGTAGCGAACGGTGGCGTTGATTTTCTCACGGCGCAGGGTACGCGCCACTTCACGTTCAGCCACGCTCTGTGCTGATGTAATTTCCTGAATATCAGCCATTTTTGCCTCCCTTATCGGCAGAATAGAACACCCAGTATTTCGACGACTTAAAGGCGATGGCGGCAAACACCGCAACGACCAGGAACAGGATCCAGGCCAGCGCTGCGCCGTAGCCCATATCAAAGTATTTAAACGCGGTGTCGTAGATGTAGAGCGAGAACAGATAGGTGGAGTAGGTCGGACCGCCGCCGGTGATGACATACGGGCCGGTAAACTCCTGGAACGCCTGGGTGGTTTGCATAATAAAGTTGAAGAAAATCACCGGCGTAATCAGCGGTACGGTCACTTTCATAAACATCTGCCATTTTGACGCACCATCGATCATTGCCGCTTCATACTGCGACTGCGGTACGTTCTGTAACGCCGCGAGGAAGATCACCATCGCTGAGCCAAACTGCCAGACGCGCAGCAGGGTAACGGACATCAGCGCCAGCGACGGTTCGCCGAGCCAGTTCACTGGGTCGAATCCAAATACGCCAATAAAGCTATTCAGCAGACCGTCAATAGCAAACAGAGCGCGCCACAATACGGCGATAGCCACGGAGCTGCCGAGAATCGACGGGATATAATAGGCGGTGCGGAAAAAGCCAATGCCGCGTAATTTAAAGTTCAGAACAAACGCAATCCCTAACGCAAAGGCCAGTTTTAAGGGGATCGTTAAAAAGACATAGGCAAAGGTCACGCCCATCGATTTCCAGAACAGCGTGTCTTCGGTAAACATATAGCGATAGTTCTCCACTCCGTTAAACACCGGAGGGCTCATCAAATCGTACTCAGTAAAACTGAGGAAGAAAGATGAAACGAACGGAAAGGCGGTAAAGATAATCAGCCCGATGATATAGGGTGATATCCATGCCAGCCCAAGCATCCTGTTTTCATTCATAGCGACCTACCTGACGATGATTAGTAAAAAATGGAACCGGATGTTACCGACCACGCCCGGTCAAGACGGCGTAGTCGCCTGTGTTCTCTGCGTATTCGTTCTGTCAGCCTTCCTTGTTAGTCACTGATTTAGAATACTTTATTAATCTCAACCCTCAGCGCGGCTCGATTAAATGAACCGCCGTTCTTGATTTGTAAAACATCGTTTTAATTTATTTTATTGCTATTTGTTTCGTCGTCATTCACATAATGGTGGAAATGTGATCAAAGTCGAAACGGTGTTTCAAATAGGTGAGATGCTCATCATAATTGACATAAATACGTCATGATTGCCGCTGCGCTATCGACATTTGCGGAAACCGGACGCGCCTCAAGGTTATAAAAACTAATATTATTAGCAATTATTAGTGAGCTAATTTGTGGGCGAGGAGGCAAAAAAAACCTTCCTGCAGGAAGGTTTGTGAGCTGCGTCGGCTGGTGGACGATGACGGCGCGGGCTTACGCTTTCAGGAAGTCTTCACGCACTGGCGTGAAGGTATCGAGCAACGTGCCAGGCTTGAGACAAACGCAGCCGTGCATTACGTGAGGCTTTTTGTAAAGGGTATCCCCTGCGCTGACGACGTGCTTTTCGTCGCCGATGGTGAATTCAAACTCGCCTGACAGGACATAGGTCAACTGTTCATGGGGATGGTTATGCAGCGGGCCCACGGCCCCTTCTTCAAAGTTGACCTCTACAGCCATCATTTTGCCGTCATGGGCGAGAATCCGGCGGGTGACGCCATTGCCCAGATCTTCCAGCGTTGTCTCTTTATGAAAAATAAACATGCACGGATCCTGTTAATGTTTGAAACGGTGTTTCATTTAAATTAGCGCAGCCAGCCGAAAAAGAAAACGGCTGTCGGAACGAAGTGGAAAGTGGATCACAAGTTTGTGCCTTGCCGTTAAGGACGTTCCATGCGCCGGGAAAAGCTAAAGCGGCGATTAATTTTGAATAAGTCAGGATTTTAACCCACGTAACAGCGGGGCTCGTATCGGGCAGGTCAGAAATACACGGGGTGAGCGGCGCTATACATAGATTGACTTTATTTGAAAGTCAATCTTGAAATACTGCCAATAATGGTGGGGAGGTAGCAAATTTATAAAGATTTTGTTCAGAAAAATCTTATGTTCTTATATGATAAGCGTCGTCAGTGACATTTTATGCTTATATTTCATTTTAATAAGATCAGAAGAACCGATATGTCGACAATGGATATAAAGAAAAATACGGAACTTAATTTTGCCGACTACGCGCCGCCTGCGGTCAGGCAAAACGAGATCGATCTGCTGAGACTCGTAGAAATCCTCTTTTCCGCTAAAAATCATATTATTGCCGTTGTTTTCGCCTGTGCGCTGTTAGGCGCGGCAGTCTCATGGCTTTTACCGCAAAAATGGACCAGCCAGTCTGTTGTCACCCCGGCAGAGCAAACGCAATGGTATGACCTGCGGCAAACGCTGGCAGATTTACAGATATTGGGCGTTGAAATAAACATCTCGCGGGGCGATGTGTTTAATCTGTTTATTAAAAAGCTCCAGTCGCAGTCGTTGCTTGAGGAGTATCTTAAAACTTCGCCTTATGTCATGGGCCAATTGAAAGACGCGGATATTGATCCGTTGGCCTTACATCGCGCCGTGGTCAACGTATCCGAAAAGCTAAAAGTGACGAACAATGCGACGGCAAAAAATGCCGACAAAATGCCATATGACGCCTGGACATTAAGTTTTACTGCGCCCACGGCGAAAGATGCGCAAACCGTCCTTGACGGGTATATCGGTTGGGTTTCCGCAATTGTGCAGAAAGAAACCATGCAAAATGTGCGCAATGCGCTGGAGTTAAAAACGCGGATCATGAAAGAGCAACTGGCGCTGGATCACGTCCGCCTGACGAATGCGCATAACACCAATTTGCAGCGTCTGAGCTATTCGCTGGAGGTGGCCAACGCGGCGGGTATCAAGCAGCCGGTGTTCAGTAACGGCCAGGCGGTAAAAGACGATCCCGATTACTCCGTTACGCTGGGCGCTAACGGTATCGCCAGAAAATTGCAGATTGAAGAATCCCTACAAGATGTCGCGGAGTTGAACGCAGACTTTAAGAACCGTGAGTATCTGCTGGGTCAGTTGCAACAGGTCAGCCTCAATGACGTGAAATTTGCGCCGTTCAGATACCAGATGTCGCCTTCTTTGCCGATCCGAAAAGATGGACCGGGCAGGCTGATGATTATCACGCTCGCCATGCTGCTTGGCGGGATGTTTGCCTGCGGCGGCGTGCTGCTTCGTGAAGCGATCAAATCGCGTTCGGCGCAGATGATGCCGGTACTGGAATAACGTTGCGAGACTTGTCACTATGAAGGCGGCTTAACAGCCGCTTTTTTTATGGTTTACTTTCCCGGTTTTTCCTCACTGATAAAGGAGCAGGTTATGAAGACAATTGGACTGTTAGGCGGTATGAGTTGGGAATCAACCATCCCTTATTATCGCTTGATCAATGAAGGGATCAAACAGCGCCTCGGTGGCCTTCATTCCGCCAGCCTGCTGTTGCATAGCGTTGATTTTCACGACATTGAAGCCTGTCAGCATCGCGGTGAATGGGATAAAGCGGGCGAGCTGCTGGCCGATGCGGCGCTGGGTCTGCAAAAAGCGGGCGCAGAAGGGATCGTTTTATGTACCAATACGATGCACAAAGTGGCGGACGCCATTGAGTCACGCTGTACGCTGCCTTTTTTACATATTGCCGATGCGACCGGACGCGCGATTGCAGCGCAAGGACTGAGTCGCGTGGCGCTGCTGGGGACGCGTTACACGATGGAGCAGGATTTTTACCGTGGACGTCTGGAACAGCAGTTTGCTATCGAATGTCTGGTGCCGGAGGCGGAAGATCGCGCGAAGATCAACACCATCATTTTTGATGAGCTGTGCCTCGGACAGTTTAGCGACGCGTCACGCGACTATTATGTGCAGGTCATTGAGCAGCTGGCGTCTCAGGGCGCGCAGGGCGTGATTTTCGGTTGTACGGAGATTGGCCTGTTGGTCCCCGCCGAAAGAAGCCCCGTTCCGGTGTTTGACACCGCCGCCATTCACGCCGCGGACGCCGTCGCGTTTATGCTGTCATAACCGGCGCGGAAATTTTTTCCAGCGCGCGGGTAAACAGGGCGTGACCGGTTTGCAGATGGCGGCTGAACGCGTCCACCAGCGCTGACGAAGGGCGATGAAGAGGACGAATCAGGCTCACGGTAAACGGCACGCTGATACTGAACCGGCGAACCACCACGCCGCTTGCGGCATAATCCAGCGCGGTAAGCGGGTTGACGATAGACAGACCTGCACCGGCGCGCACCATTGCGCAAACCGACGCCGCGCTGTGCGTTTCCACAACCATGCGTCGTTTAACCTGATGTTCGTTAAACAGCGCGTCGAGTAACTGGCGGTAGCTGTCGGCGCGCGAAAGGCTAATATAGCGCTCGCCGTGGAAGTCCTGCGGCGTTAACACGGGTTTTTCCGCCAGCGGATGCCCCGACGGCAGTACGCACACCTCGTCCAGCGAGAATAATTCCGTCCGCTCGGTGCCCGCCGGGGTGTGCAGGGTTTCCGTTAATCCCAGATCATGGCGTTGGGCAGAGAGCCATTCCTCAAGCAACGGCGACTCCTGCGGCACAATATTCAGGCTTACGTCCGGGTAACGCGCGAGAAACGGTTGGACCAGCGCAGGCAACAGCGACTGGGAAAAGACCGGCAGGCAGACAACCGACAGTTCCCCCTGGCGAAATTCACGCAGGCTTTCCGCCGCGCTGACAATGCGATCCAGCCCATACCAGGAACGCTGTACCTCTTCGAACAATCGCAATCCCTGAACCGTCGGATGCAGACGCCCCCGGGTGCGGTCGAACAGCTTAAGCCCAAGCACCTTTTCAAAGCGCGCCAGTTCGCGACTGACGGTCGGCTGTGAGGTATGCAACAACCGTGCAGCCTCGGTGAGATTCCCGGCGGTCATCACCGCATGGAAAATTTCAATGTGACGTAAGTTAACGCTGGCCATAATCATCCCGCTGAAGTTAATCCATATCAGTTTTGCATAGAATACGTATGAAACGATATTTTTTATTGTCTTCAGGATGTGGCGTAATCCGTAAAAACATGATGTCCGGAGCCTGAAATGCCACATTCTCTTAATGCCTCTGATACCGACCTGACCGCTGAAAACCTGCTCAGGCTGCCCGCCGAGTTTGGCTGCCCGGTATGGGTGTATGACGCGCAGATCGTTCGCCGCCAGATTGCCGCGCTGCAACAGTTTGATGTTGTCCGCTTCGCGCAGAAAGCCTGCTCGAATATTCATATTCTGCGTCTGATGCGTGAGCAGGGCGTGAAGGTGGATTCGGTATCATTAGGCGAGATCGAGCGCGCGCTGGCTGCGGGTTACGATCCGCAGACGCATCCGGACGATATCGTTTTTACCGCCGATGTGATTGATAACGCGACGCTGTCGCGCGTCAGCGAACTCAGCATCCCGGTGAATGCCGGTTCCGTCGACATGCTGGACCAGCTTGGTCAGGTCTCGCCGGGGCATCGCGTCTGGCTGCGTGTTAATCCGGGGTTTGGTCACGGTCACAGCCAAAAAACCAACACTGGCGGCGAAAACAGTAAACACGGTATCTGGCATAGCGATTTGCCCGAGGCGCTGGCCGTCATGCAGCGCCATCAGCTGAAACTGGTCGGCATCCATATGCATATCGGTTCCGGCGTGGATTACGGCCACCTGGAACAGGTGTGTGGAGCGATGGTGCGTCAGGTGATCGATTTTGGCCAGGATCTGCAGGCGATCTCCGCGGGGGGCGGGCTGTCGATTCCGTATCACGATGGCGAAGAAGCCGTGGACACGCAGCACTATTTTGGCCTGTGGAACGCCGCGCGTGAGCAAATCGCCCGTCACCTCGGGCACCCTGTAAAACTGGAGATCGAGCCGGGACGTTTTCTTGTCGCCCAGGCGGGCGTGCTGGTGACTCAGGTGCGCAGCGTGAAACAGATGGGCAGCCGTCATTTTGTGTTGGTGGACGCGGGTTTTAACGATCTCATGCGCCCGGCGATGTACGGCAGTTATCATCACATCTCCGCGCTGGCGGCAGATGGACGCTCGCTTGCCAACGCGCCGCAAGTGGAAACGGTGGTCGCCGGGCCGCTGTGTGAATCCGGGGATGTCTTTACCCAACAGGAGGGCGGGAAAGTCGAAACTCGCGCGCTGCCAGCGGTTGTCCCCGGTGACTACCTGGTGTTACATGATACGGGAGCCTATGGCGCGTCGATGTCGTCGAACTACAATAGCCGCCCGCTGCTTCCGGAGGTGTTATTTGATAACGGCCAGGCGCGGCTGATCAGGCGTCGGCAGACAATAGACGAACTGCTGGCGCTGGAACGCATCTGACGAATTTGCCGGAGGCGGCGCAAGCGCGTTATCCGGCCTGCGGCTGGCTGCCGCCGGTAAAATACGGCCCGGTCGTCACCGAATCGCGCAGCACTAATGTGCCGGTAAACGGTGGGATAGGGGCCACCGCTTCGCCGTTCGCCATGCGGATCGCCTGGTCAATGGCGGTGGTGATCATGGTGTCGATGGGCAAATAAACTGTGGATAACCCCGGCTCAAGCCATTTTGCGCTCGGGGCATCGTCAAAACCAAACAGCGACACATCCTGAGGGATGCGTAACCCGGCCTGATGCAGCGCCTTGGATGCGCCCAGCGCCATATCGTCGTTACAGGCGAACAGGGCGCTGAATTTAATCCCTTCCGCAAGCAGTTCATGACAGGCGTCGTAGCCGCGGGTCATGCTGGCGTCGCCATACTTCACTTTCGCCGGATCCCAGGCGATACCGTTTTTCTCCAGTGCTTTACGATAGCCACGCAGACGTGACTTTCCGGTCGGCGTATGGCCGGGTACGGTAATGCAGGCGATCTCCCGATGCCCCTGCGAGATCAGGTAATCGACCGCCTGAAACGCCGCCTCTTCCTGTTCAAAAAAGATTGCGCGCTCACGGGCCAGGGCCACCTCCCGGTTGATGATCACCAACGGCATCGGGATGGCGTCCGCCAGCGCCAGAATCGCTTTCTCGCTCATATAGCGGGTGTAAAGAATAATCGCGTCACACTGGCGGTCGGCCAGCATCCGCACCGCTTCCTGTTCACGCTCCGGCGTATCGTGGCCGTCGGTCACGATGAGCTGTTTGCCGTGGGACTCGGTCTGCCGGGACGCCTGTTGCAGCAGGCGTCCAAAATAGAAACCGTCAAAGGTCGATACCACCAGGCCAATGCTGTTGCTGGTGCGATGCGCCAGCGAACGGGCGAGAAAGTTGGGTCGGTAGTCCAGCGCCTGCATCGCCTTAAAAACTTTCTGTCGGGTGCTCTCTTTAACCTGTCCGGTGCCGTTAAGCACGCGGGACACGGTGGCTTTCGACACGCCAGCGCGGCGGGAAACATCCAGCATTGTTGTCATGACGCTTTCCTGATTACTCGTTTAATGACGGTTGTCCCGCTTCGGCTGGCGAGGCCACAGAATGACGGCGCACCAGCGTGGGGCTGAAGACATGGGTGATATCCGGTAACGGGCGTTTTTCCGCCAGTGCCAGCGCCAGTTCCGCCGCCTGGGTCGCCATGGTGACGATAGGGTAACGCACGGTCGTCAGGCGTGGGCGGACGTAGCGGGACACCAGCACATCGTCGAAACCAATCAGTGAGATCTCCGATGGCACTTCCACGCCGTTGTCGTTGAGTACGCCCATTGCGCCCGCCGCCATCGAGTCGTTATAGCAGGCGACCGCCGTAAAGTTTCGGCCACGACCCAATAGCTCGGTCATCGCCTGCTCGCCGCCGCTCTCGTCGGGCTCGCCGAAGGTGACGAGCCTGTCGTTAACCGGAATTCCGCTCTCTGCGAGGGCGTCGTAATAGCCTTTAAGACGATCTTCGGCGTCTGAAATAGAGTGATTGGAGCAGAGATAGCCGATGCGGGTATGACCCTGCTGAATTAAATGACGCGTCGCCAGCCAGGCGCCGTAGCGGTCGTCAAGGGCGACGCAGCGCTGTTCAAAGCCAGGCAGAATGCGGTTGATCAGCACCATGCCGGGCATCTGCTCCATTAACGAGACCAGATCGGCGTCCGGGATCATCTTGGCGTGTACGACCAGCGCCGCGCAGCGGTGGCGGATAAGCTGTTCAATCGCCTGTCGCTCTTTCTGTTCATTATGGTAGCCGTTGCCGATCAGTAAAAAATTGCCAGTGTTATAGGCGACCTGCTCGACGGCTTTCACCATTGCGCCAAAAAAGGGGTCAGACACGTCGCCGACCACCAGACCCACGGTCTCGGTGGACTGTTGCGCCAGCGCGCGCGCATTTGCATTGGGGTGATAACTGAGCGACGCCATCGCGCTGGTCACCGCCAGGCGCGAGGCCTCGCTGGCCTTGGGAGAATCATTGATAACGCGAGAAACGGTGGCGACTGAAACACCAGCCAGTCGGGCTACATCCTTTATGGTCGCCATGACAGTACCTATTGAGGGTAAACGCTTACATTCTGTCAGTGTTACGGAAAACGCCCGACGGTTCAAGCGGTTCGCCCGCGACAACGCCGCAAATGTGAGCAAGGCCAGGAGATAGACGACTCAGTGCCGACAATACAAACCTTTAGTTACACTTTGCGAAAGGCTGTTGCGTTTGTTCGCTGGCGAGCGTTCGCCGCGCATTGATACAGTGATGATCCCAGAGGTATTGATAGGTGGCGTCGACTTTCGGGTTGACCACATGACTTACACCAACCTGCGCAGATGTGCAGGTTTTTTTTTTGCCCATCAGCCATTCTGTAACAGTAACCGATAATTTACACAACTCGTTGCATTTCCCTTCATTCCTTTGCGTTTTCTTGCTGGCGAAGCGGCCAGCGTCGGACCACAATCAAGATCCCAGAGGTATTGATTGGTGAGATTATTCGGTACGCTCTTCGTACCTGTCTCTTGCACCAACCTGCGCGGATGCGCAGGTTTTTTTTCGTACTGACTTTCTGTGTCGCTCCCGTTGCCCTAATCGTGTAATCTGCCACCATTATTTAACCGAATCCTCGGCAAAGGGAGTTGAAATGCTATTTGGATTTTTCCGCAGCTTGTGCCGTGTGCTCTATCGGGTACGCGTCACGGGCGATATGAAGGCACTGCACGGAGAGCGGGTATTAATCACGCCGAACCATGTTTCGTTTATTGACGGCATCCTGCTGGCGCTGTTCTTGCCGGTGCGCCCGGTCTTTGCGGTGTATACCTCGATTAGCCAGCAGTGGTATATGCGTTGGTTGACCTCGCTGATTGATTTCGTGCCTCTCGATCCCACCAAACCGATGGCCATCAAACATCTGGTGCGACTGATTGAGCAGGGACGTCCGGTGGTGATCTTCCCTGAAGGGCGTATCTCGGTGAGCGGTTCGCTGATGAAGATCTACGACGGCGCCGGATTCGTCGCGGCGAAATCCGGCGCCACGCTGGTGCCGGTACGTATTGAAGGCGCGGAACTTACCCATTTCAGTCGCCTGAAAGGGCTGGTCAAACGTCGTTTTTTCCCGCGCATTCAGCTTCATATCCTGCCGCCAACCCAGTTGCCGATGCCGGACGCGCCGCGTGCGCGCGATCGCCGCAGAATCGCTGGCGAAATGCTGCATCAAAAAATGATGGAAGCGCGGATGGCGGTGCGTCCGCGTGAAACCCTGTACGAATCGCTGCTGGCGGCAAAATACCGCTATGGCGCGGGCAAAAAGTGTATTGAAGACATCAACTTCAAGCCGGACAGCTACCGGCAACTGCTCATCAAAACGCTGTTTGTCGGGCGTATTCTGGAAAAATACAGCGCGGAGGGCGAAAGGATCGGCCTGATGCTGCCGAACGCCGCCATCAGCGCGGCGGTGATTTTCGGCGCGGTCTCGCGTCGCCGTGTTCCGGCGATGATGAACTACACGGCGGGTGTTAAAGGGCTAAGCAGCGCGATCGCCGCCGCAGAGATTAAAACCATTTTCACCTCCCGCCAGTTCCTCGATAAAGGCAAACTCTGGCACCTGCCGGAGCAGTTGACTCAGGTGCGCTGGGTTTATCTGGAAGACCTGAAAGCGGACGTCACCCCCGCCGACAAGGTGTGGATTTTCGCCCACCTGCTGATGCCGCGTCTGGCGCAGGTGAAACAGCAACCGGAAGAGGCGGCGGTGATCCTTTTCACCTCCGGGTCTGAGGGCCACCCAAAGGGCGTGGTCCATAGCCACAAAAGCCTGCTGGCTAACGTTGAGCAGATCAAAACCATCGCGGATTTTACCGCTAACGACCGCTTTATGTCGGCGCTGCCGCTGTTTCACTCGTTCGGTCTGACCGTGGGGCTGTTCACGCCGCTGCTGACTGGCGCGGAAGTATTCCTTTATCCCAGTCCGTTGCATTACCGCATTGTGCCGGAGCTGGTTTACGACCGGAACTGTACGGTGCTGTTTGGCACCTCGACGTTCCTTGGCAACTATGCGCGCTTTGCGAACCCGTATGATTTTTATCGCCTGCGCTACGTGGTGGCCGGCGCGGAGAAACTGCAGGAGAGTACGAAGCAGCTCTGGCAGGATAAGTTTGGTCTGCGCATCCTTGAGGGCTACGGCGTGACGGAATGCGCGCCGGTGGTTTCCATTAACGTACCGATGGCGGCGAAACCGGGCACCGTGGGGCGGATCCTGCCGGGAATGGACGCGCGCCTGCTTGCGGTGCCTGGCATTGACGACGGCGGACGGTTACAGCTGAAAGGACCGAATATCATGAACGGTTATCTGCGGGTGGAAAAACCGGGCGTGCTCGAGGTGCCGACAGCGGAAAATGCGCAGGGAGAACTGGAGCGCGGCTGGTACGACACCGGCGATATAGTGCGTTTTGACGAACAGGGGTTTGTGCAGATTCAGGGGCGCGCGAAGCGTTTTGCCAAAATTGCGGGCGAAATGGTGTCGCTGGAGATGGTCGAACAGGTGGCGTTGGGCGTTTCACCGGAAAAAATGCACGCCACGGCAATCAAGAGCGACGCCAGCAAAGGCGAGGCGCTGGTGCTCTTTACTACCGACAGCGAACTGACCCGCGACAAACTCCAGCAGTACGCCCGGGCGCACGGCGTTCCGGAACTGGCGGTGCCGCGCGACATCCGCTATCTGAAACAAATGCCGCTGTTGGGAAGCGGTAAGCCGGATTTTGTTACGCTGAAAAGCTGGGTCGATGAAGCGGAACAACAACATGGGTGAGTCAGTGCATACTAACACCTCGATTTGGTCGAAAGGGATGATGTCGGTTATTGCCGCGCAGTTTCTCTCTGCGTTTGGCGATAACGCGCTGTTGTTTGCCACACTGGCGCTGCTGAAAGCGCAGTTTTATCCGGACTGGAGTCAGCCGATCCTGCAAATGGTGTTTGTGGGTGCTTACATTCTGTTTGCGCCCTTTGTCGGGCAGGTAGCTGACAGCTTCGCCAAAGGTCGGGTGATGATGTTCGCCAACGGCCTGAAACTGCTGGGAGCGGCAAGTATTTGTTTCGGCTTCAACCCGTTTATCGGCTATACGCTGGTGGGGATTGGCGCGGCGGCCTACTCACCAGCGAAATATGGTATTCTCGGCGAACTGACTACCGGCGATAAGCTGGTGAAGGCCAATGGCTTAATGGAAGCCTCTACTATTGCCGCGATCCTGCTCGGTTCGGTGGCGGGCGGCGTGCTGGCTGACTGGCATGTGATCGCCGCGCTGGTCGCCTGCGCGCTGGCCTACGCCGGGGCGGTCGTGGCAAACCTGTTCATTCCAAAGCTGGCGGCTGCGCGTCCCGGACAGTCCTGGCATCTGGCGAAGATGACCCGCAGTTTTTTCTGCGCTTGCGCGTCGCTGTGGCGCAATGGCGAAACGCGTTTTTCCCTCGTTGGCACCAGCCTGTTCTGGGGTGCTGGCGTGACGCTGCGTTTTCTGCTGGTGCTGTGGGTGCCGGTCGCGCTGGGGATCGCCGATAACGCCACGCCAACCTACCTGAATGCGATGGTTGCCATCGGTATCGTGGCGGGGGCTGGCGCAGCGGCCAGGCTGGTTACCCTGGAAACCGTCGCGCGCTGCATGCCTGCGGGGATCCTGATCGGCGTGGTCGTACTGATTTTCTCTCTGCAACACGCGCTGCTTCCGGCTTATGGACTGCTGATGCTGATCGGCATTCTGGGCGGTTTCTTTGTGGTGCCGCTGAACGCTCTGCTGCAGGAGCGCGGTAAACGAAGCGTCGGCGCGGGCAACGCCATTGCGGTGCAGAACCTCGGGGAAAACAGCGCGATGCTGCTGATGCTGGGGTTGTACTCACTGGCGGTATGGGTTGGGATCCCGGTCGTTGCCGTCGGCATTGGGTTTGGCGGTCTGTTCGCACTGGCGATTGCCGCGCTGTGGATTTGGCAGCGTCGCCAGGCGTCATCGCGCTAAAGATAACGGCTGTGTTTAATCCTGCCTACTTCGTCCCTGTAGGCAGGATAAGCGTCACGCCGCCGGGCGCTAATCGTCACGGTGCCGGATAGGTATAAATCTGATGCACCGCTTCGATCTCCGTCAGCACCTCTTCGCTTAATTCCAGATGCAGGCTTTCAACATTGGCGTGTAGCTGTTCCATCGTGGTGGCGCCCAGCAGGGTGCTGGCGACAAACGGTTGACGGCGAACGAATGCCAACGCCATTTGCGCCGGATCCAGACCATGGCGTTTCGCGATATCCACATAGGCCGCCACGGCTTTTTCGGTCTGCGCGCCGCTGTAGCGGGTAAAGCGGCTGAATAAGGTATTGCGCGCGCCAGCGGGTTTTGCGCCGTTCAGATACTTACCTGTCAGGGTGCCAAAGGCGAGGCAGGAATAGGCCAACAGCTCGACGCCTTCGTACTGGCTCACCTCCGCCAGGCCGACTTCAAAGCTGCGGTTAACCAGACTGTACGGGTTCTGAATGGTGACGATGCGCGGCAGGTCGTGTTTATCCGCCAGATGAAGATAGCGCATCACGCCGAAAGCGGTTTCGTTGGAAACGCCGATATAGCGAATCTTTCCGGCGCGCTGAAATTCGGCCAGCGCATCCAGCGTATCCAGCAGCGAGACCACCGGCGCCGTGTCCGTCCAACTGTAGCCGAGCTTGCCGAAGCAGTTGGTCTGACGCTGGGGCCAGTGTACCTGGTACAGATCCAGATAATCGGTCTGCAGCCGCTTCAGGCTGTCGTGCAGCGCTTCACGAATGTTCTTGCGGTCCAGCGCCTGGTTTGGCCGAATGCCGCTGTCGTTATTGCGCGCCGGACCGCTGACTTTCGAGGCGATAATCAGCTTTTCGCGGCAGCCCTGTTTCGCCAGCCAGTTGCCAACGTAGGTTTCGGTGAGTCCCTGGGTTTCCGGTCGCGGCGGGACCGGGTACATCTCGGCAACGTCGATCAGGTTAATGCCATTCGCGACGGCATAGTTGAGCTGTGCATGTGCATCGGCTTCGCTATTTTGTTCACCAAACGTCATTGTGCCCAGCCCCAGTGTACTGACTTCAAGTGAGCTGTGGGGTATACGGTGATAGTGCATAGCCGTTTCCTTTTTATAATCACGACATAAGGATGATAAAAATGGCTGAGGGAAGGGAAAAAGGGAAGAAAAATTGTTAAGGCCAGCGTGAATGCTGACCTCAACCATCAACGCTCAATGATTTGAGAAACGTCGTCGCGGTTAATTTGCATGGCGTTACCCTGCTGATCGTGGTAGCTCACCAGACCGGTATCATCGTCTATTTCCGGTTTTCCGTCGGTCAGGATCATACGTCCATCTTTGGTCGCCATGACATAGTCGCTACTGCAGCCGGAAACGGCAAAAGCCAGTCCTACGGCGGAAATTACTACTGCCCATTTTTTCATCCATTTATCCTCACGTGGCATTCGTCTGATAATAGTCTAGTAATAACGTGAAGTTATGCTCAGGGAAAGCAGTAAAATCTTAATCTGTGAAAGGACGGAGAAGGCATTCGCTCCCCGTAGGGAGCGAAAGGGAGGATCACAGCGGGTTCTTTTTGTTTCGCAGCAGGTTCAGGCTCTCTACCGCGATAGAGAAGAACATGGCGAAATAGATGTAGCCCTTCGGTACGTGAACGTCGAAACTTTCCAGAATAAGGGTAAAGCCAACCAGGATAAGGAACGACAGCGCGAGCATCTTCACGGATGGGTGTCTGTCGACAAACTCGCCGATGGGACGCGCGGCAAACATCATCACGCCTACGGCTATCACCACCGCCGCCATCATGATGAACAGATGATCGGACAACCCTACCGCCGTGATCACCGAATCCAGACTGAAGATGATATCCAGCAGCATAATCTGCACGATCGCCCCCAGAAAAGAGGAGACGCGGGTTTTCAGCCCTTCTTCTTCACCTTCAATGGATTCGTGGATCTCCTTGCTCGCTTTCCAGATCAGGAACAGACCGCCGAGCAGCAGAATGAGATCGCGTGCGGAGATTTCCTCGCCAAAAACCTCAAACAGCGGATTCGTCAGGCGTGTCACCCAGGCAATGGAAGCCAGCAGCGCCAGACGCATGATCATCGCCGCGGCGAGACCGAGGCGTCGGGCATGCGCACGCTGCGCGGTAGGAAGTTTTGCAACGACCAGAGAGAGAAAAATAATATTATCGATCCCGAGCACGATCTCCAGCAGCGTCAGCGTACCGAGCGCGAGCCAGGCGTTGGGATCGGTTATCCATGCAAATAACATTGAGCAAAGTCCTGCCAAAAAAAGAAGCGGTAATTATATGCCTCTACCACGACAGGCGAAAGTCTAACGCAGCTGTAACAAAAAATGGCGTTCCAGCAGGGCGCGAGTGAAGTTCTTTTTCAGATAGAAACCGCGTGGCAACGTCAGGATTGGCTGGCCCTGCGCGCCAATGGCTTCGGTCAGCGCTTTGGCGTTGGCGGCCTTGGGGCGCAATTGTAAAAATTCGCCATGCCGGGCGGTAATTCGTTCCACCTGGCCTAATACAATCATATCCATCAGCTCTTCCCAGTCGAGACGCAACTGGCGCTCCTCGTCCGGGTCCGGACTCCACAGCACAGGGGAGCCGACACGCCGCAAGGAGAGCGGGATGGCGCGGTCGCCCTCTACCGGGATCCACAACACCCGCTTCAGTTTATGCCGCACATGGCTGGTTTCCCACGTAACGCCGCTATTGCCGGTGAGCGGGGCGACACAGACGAAGGTGGTCTCAAGGGGGCGTCCCTGACTGTCTACAGGAATCGTTTTCAGTTCCACACCTAAAGCCGCGAAATCCTGCTCAGGTTTACTGCCCGCGCTGGCTCCCAGCCACAGCTCCAGTAAAACGCCAATCCAGCCTTTATCGCGTTTGAGATCTTTTGGCGTTGTCATCCCGGCAAGCGCGGCCAGTTCACCCAGCGTATAGCCTGAAATCTGCTGCGCCTGCTGGAGTAGCAGCGCTTCTGATTCCGGTGGAAAACGTAACGGCTGGAGAGCGGACATAGCGAGATACCTTAGGTGAAAAAATAGACAACGGATTTATACCGCAGAAAAGAAGTTTATCGTTTTCCGCCCCTTCTGTTCAATCCTATGATTTAACGTGCTTTTTAGATGACAGAGCGGTGAGTTGCGCAACATGAAAACCGGTTTTCCAATTCTGGTCACTGAAAATAAACAGGATCTTACACCATGTTATCCACAGAAAGATGGGATAACTGTGAAAAACCGCGACTACTGTTTCCATTTACAGCCTTGACGTGCGGGGAAAATCGAATTTTCACACAAATTGTGTTTAACTTATTGGCACAATCTGTGGATAAAACCGACGCTGTTCGATCTTTCATCAGCCCGAGGATCGTTGGTGTGATGGACATCACTTTTTTATCGGGGAACCGGTAAATAAGTGAAGTAACCGCATGAATAACCGCATTTATTTTTTTACCCCGTCAGGGCGTTTATTCAGACTGTTCTGGGTTTTCCCGGAGTAATTCCATACTTTTTCACAACTCTATCCACAGAAAAGGTGAATAAGATCGGTCAAAAATGCCAGTTTCTGTTTATAACTTCGTTCTTAACTGTGAGTTATTCAATTGTTATTAGATACGCAGGTCGCTAACACAATGGTTTACCGCCTGTCAGGAGTGTGAAACAATCATTCATATATAAGGTTTACGTTGAGGTAGTCCGGTGATTGATGACGATGGCTACCGCCCAAATGTAGGTATCGTAATTTGTAATCGTCAGGGGCAAGTCATGTGGGCCCGGCGATTTGGTCAGCACTCCTGGCAATTCCCGCAAGGCGGAATCAACCCTGGAGAATCAGCAGAACAGGCGATGTACCGGGAACTGTTTGAAGAAGTTGGGTTAAGCCGTAAAGATGTGCGGATCCTGGCTTCTACTCGCAACTGGTTGCGTTACAAGTTACCGAAACGTTTGGTGCGTTGGGACACAAAGCCGGTTTGTATCGGCCAGAAGCAAAAGTGGTTTCTTTTGCAGTTGATGAGCGCGGACGCGGAAATCAACATGCAAACCAGCAGTACACCTGAGTTCGATGGCTGGCGTTGGGTAAGCTACTGGTACCCGGTTCGGCAAGTGGTTTCATTCAAACGTGATGTTTACCGCAGGGTGATGAAAGAGTTCGCAAGTGTCGTGATGGCGCTTCAGGAAGCGACGCCGAAGCCGCAAAGCGCACCTGCTTATCGACGTAAAAGAGGTTAAGCCACGCAAATTATGCTCACCCGCCTGCGCGAAATAGTCGAAAAGGTGGCCAGTGCTCCACGTCTGAATGAAGCGTTGAACATCCTGGTCACCGACATCTGTCTGGCGATGGATACTGAGGTCTGTTCGGTCTACCTGGCCGATCACGATCGACGTTGTTATTACCTTATGGCGACCCGGGGGCTAAAAAAACCGCGAGGTCGCACGGTTGCGCTCGCCTTCGATGAAGGGATCGTCGGCCTGGTAGGCAGGCTGGCGGAGCCGATCAACCTTGCCGATGCGCAAAAACACCCCAGTTTCAAGTACATTCCCTCAGTTAAAGAAGAGCGCTTTCGCGCGTTTCTTGGCGTGCCGATCATCCAGCGGCGACAACTGCTGGGCGTGCTGGTGGTTCAGCAACGCGAGCTGCGCCAGTACGACGAAAGCGAAGAATCATTCCTCGTCACGCTCGCCACCCAGATGGCGGCCATTCTTTCACAGTCTCAGCTCACCGCGCTGTTCGGTCAGTACCGTCAGACGCGCATCCGCGCGCTGCCCGCCTCGCCAGGTATTGCCATTGCCGAAGGCTGGCAGGACGCAACGCTGCCGCTGATGGAGCAGGTGTATCAGGCTTCCACTCTGGATCCGGCGCTAGAGCGCGAGCGTCTGACCGGCGCGCTCGAAGAAGCGGCGAACGAATTTCGCCGTTACAGTAAACGCTATGCGGCTGGCGCGCAAAAAGAGACGGCGGCGATATTTGATCTCTATTCGCACCTGCTCTCTGATGCCCGGCTGCGGCGGGAGCTGTTCGCCGAAGTCGATAAAGGCGCGGTGGCGGAATGGGCGGTCAAAACGATTATCGAGAAGTTTGCCGAACAGTTTGCGGCGCTGAGTGACAATTATTTAAAAGAGCGTGCGGGCGATCTGCGCGCGCTCGGCCAGCGATTGTTGTTCCATCTCGATGACGCCATCCAGGGGCCAAACGCCTGGCCGGAGCGCTTTATTCTGGTTGCCGATGAGCTTTCCGCCGCGACGCTTGCGGAGCTGCCGCAGGACAGACTGGCAGGCGTTGTGGTTCGTGACGGCGCCGCCAACTCACATGCGGCGATTATGGTTCGCGCGCTGGGGATCCCGACCGTCATGGGGGCCGATATTCAGCCTTCGGTACTGCATCGGCGCACGCTGGTGGTGGACGGCTATCGTGGCGAACTACTGGTCGATCCTGAACCGGTATTGATCCAGGAATATCAGCGACTTGTCAGCGAGGAGATCGCGCTCAGCCGTCTGGCGGAAGATGATGTCAACCAGCCTGCGCAGTTGAAAAGCGGCGAACGGGTTAAGGTGATGCTGAACGCCGGTCTGAGTCCGGAGCATGAAGAAAAACTCGGTAGCCGCATTGACGGTATTGGCCTGTACCGCACCGAAATACCCTTCATGCTGCAAAGCGGCTTTCCGTCTGAAGAGGAGCAGGTCGCGCAGTATCAGGGCATGCTGCAAATGTTTAACGACAAGCCGGTCACGCTGCGTACGCTGGACGTCGGGGCGGACAAACAGCTGCCGTATATGCCGATCAGCGAAGAGAACCCGTGTCTTGGCTGGCGGGGGATCCGCATTACGCTCGATCAGCCGGAGATCTTCCTGATCCAGGTGCGTGCGATGCTCCGCGCCAACGCGGCAACGGGCAACCTGAGCATTTTGCTGCCGATGGTCACCAGCATTGATGAAGTGGATGAAGCGCGGCGGTTGATCGATCGCGCCGGGCGCGAAGTGGAAGAGATGATCGGTTACGCGATCCCTAAACCGCGGATCGGCATCATGCTTGAAGTGCCGTCAATGGTGTTTATGCTGCCGCATCTTGCCAGTCGCATCGACTTTATCTCGGTTGGCACGAACGATCTGACCCAGTACATTCTGGCGGTAGATCGCAATAACACGCGCGTCGCCAGTATTTATGACAGCCTGCATCCAGGCATGTTGCGCGCGCTGGCAATGATCGTGCAGGAAGCGGAGCGAAGCGGCATTGATCTGCGCCTGTGCGGTGAAATGGCCGGGGATCCCATGTGCGTACCGATCCTGATTGGTCTTGGGTTCCGCCATCTTTCGATGAACGGCCGTTCGGTAGCGCGAGTGAAATACCTGCTTCGCCATATCGATTTCGAAGACGCGAAGGTGCTCGCCCGGCGCAGTCTGGAGGCGCAGCTGGCGACGGAGGTCCGGCATCAGGTCGCAGCCTTTATGGAGCGGCGTGGGGTCGGCGGTTTGATCCGCGGCGGACTGTGATTACGCATCTGTTTCCAGTGCGTTTGTCCGTTGCCTGACAGAACTTTTACAACCCGACGCAACTGCCGCGCGCCCCTTATGCTATTATTCGCACCTTCGGAGCGCCTGTAACCTGCGGGCGTGCATCTCGCGCGCTGACTTATTTCAGCAAAATTACAAGAACTTGTGGTGACAGATGACCAGTAGCTATCTGCATTTTCCGGAATTCGATCCGGTCATTTTCTCAATTGGACCCGTCGCGCTTCACTGGTACGGCTTAATGTATCTGGTGGGGTTCATTTTTGCGATGTGGCTGGCGACGCGGCGTGCCAACCGCCCGGGCAGCGGCTGGACCAGGAATGAAGTCGAAAATTTACTCTATGCAGGCTTCCTCGGGGTATTCCTCGGCGGACGTATTGGCTACGTGCTGTTCTATAACTTCCCGTTGTTTCTGGAAAATCCCCTGTATCTGTTCCGCGTCTGGGACGGTGGCATGTCCTTCCACGGCGGCCTGATCGGCGTGATTCTGGTGATGATCATTTTTGCCAGACGCACAAAGCGTAACTTCTTCCAGGTTTCTGATTTTATCGCGCCGTTGATCCCGTTTGGCCTGGGCGCGGGCCGTCTGGGCAACTTTATCAACGGCGAACTGTGGGGGCGTGTGGACCCTGATTTCTCTTACGCCATGCTGTTCCCTGGCTCGCGTACCGAGGATATTCTGCTGCTGCAAACGCATCCGCAGTGGCAGTCCATTTTTGACACCTACGGCGTCCTGCCTCGCCACGCTTCCCAGCTCTATGAAATGGTGCTGGAAGGGATAGTCCTGTTTATCATTCTTAACCTGTTTATTCGTAAACCGCGACCGATGGGCTCCGTATCCGGATTGTTTTTGATTGGTTACGGCGCGTTTCGTATCATCGTGGAATTCTTTCGCCAGCCGGATGCGCAGTTTACCGGCGAATGGGTACAGTACATCAGCATGGGGCAGATCCTCTCAATTCCGATGATTGTCGCTGGTGTGATCATGATGGTTTGGGCTTACCGCCGCAGCCCGCAGCAACACGTTTCCTGAGGAACCATGAAACAGTATTTAGAACTGATGCAAAAAGTGCTGGATGAAGGCACACAGAAAAACGACCGCACCGGAACCGGAACGCTTTCCATTTTTGGTCATCAGATGCGTTTTAACCTGCAGGAAGGATTCCCGCTGGTGACGACAAAGCGTTGCCATCTGCGCTCGATCATTCATGAACTGCTGTGGTTCCTGCAGGGTGACACCAACGTCGCTTATCTGCATGAAAATAATGTCTCCATCTGGGATGAATGGGCGGACGAAAATGGCGATCTCGGTCCGGTTTACGGCAAGCAGTGGCGTGCCTGGCCGACGCCTGACGGCCGTCATATCGACCAGATCACCACGGTGATGAATCAGCTGAAAAACGACCCCGATTCGCGCCGTATCATCGTTTCTGCCTGGAATGTCGGCGAACTGGATAAAATGGCGCTGGCGCCCTGCCATGCGTTCTTCCAGTTCTATGTGGCGGACGGCAAGCTCTCCTGCCAGCTTTATCAACGTTCTTGCGACGTGTTCCTCGGCCTGCCTTTCAACATCGCCAGCTACGCCCTGCTGGTGCATATGATGGCGCAACAGTGCGACCTGGAGGTGGGCGATTTCGTCTGGACCGGTGGCGACACCCACCTGTACAGCAACCATATGGAGCAAACGCACTTGCAGTTAAGCCGTGAACCGCGCGCGCTACCGAAACTGGTGATCAAGCGTAAGCCGGCATCGATCTTCGACTATCGCTTTGAAGACTTTGATATTGAGGGCTACGATCCGCATCCCGGCATCAAAGCGCCCGTGGCTATCTGACCCTTGCTATCCTGTCATGACCGACGCCACAGTGCGTCGGTTTTTTTTATCCTGTTACCGTTCTTTCGGCGCGGATTCCAACGATTCTGCAATCTGCTGCAACGCCATAAATATTCTTCGTAACGCGCCGAATAATCCGCTTTCTCCCCTCGTTTTTATTTTTCGCCTGGCCATACTGCCGCTATGAAAAAACAGCAGGGTTATACGCTCATCGAAATGCTGGTCGCGATGCTTATTATCGTCAGCCTGAGTGCAACGGGACTGTATGGCTGGCAACGCTGGCAGCAACAGCAGCGCTTATGGCAGACCGCCTGCGAACTGCGGGATTATTTGCTTCAACTGCGTGAAGATGCCAACTGGCATAACCGCGACCATACCATTGCCGTCATCAGGGAGGAGGAAAGAGAGTGTCTTGTCAGTTCGCTTGCCCAACAAACGACCTGTCTGCCACGTTCCGCGCTGGTCTTTACGCCGCGTTGGCACGACATCGCCATCGCGGAGATCACGCCGTCGCTAGCCTTCTTTGGCCTGCGCAACACTGCCTGGGCCGGACATATCCGCCTGAAAAACCCGGCGGGCGAATGGCGTCTGGTTGTGTCGCCGTGGGGGCGCATTCGCTTGTGCGAGCGCGACAACACCGAGGCCTGCCGATGAACGAACGCGGATTTTCATTGCTCGAAGTTTTAATCGCGATGGCCATCGGTAGTGTACTGCTGTTGGGAGCCGCCCGCTTTTTGCCCGCGTTACAGCGCGACATTTTGCAGCATACCCGAAGGCTTTCGCTGGAAGACGATATGTGGCAGCGGGTGTATACCGTCGCGAAGCATCTTCAGCGAGCCGGGTATTGTTATGGTAGCTGCAAGGGAAAAGGGTTGTTTATTGCCCAACAGGGGCAATGCGTCATCGCGCAGTGGGATGCCAACGGTAACGGTATCTGGGAGCGCGAGCCGCTAAAAGACGCCGAACAGATTGGGTTTCGTCTTAGCGGTAGCGCACTGGAAACATTGCGGGGGGCAAGAAGCTGTACCGACAAAGGTTGGGATAAAATGACCGATCCAGACACCGTTCAGATCACCGGGTTTGTGGTTGAACGGCAAGACACTGCTGGTTTTGCGCCCGAACTGACCCTACGGTTGCGCGGCGAGAGCCGGGCCCGTCCGCGGATGGCGATTGACGTGTTGTATAGCGTGACGGGATTTAATCTGTGAACCGTGAGCGAGGCGTCTCTTCTCTTGCACTGGTACTGTTGCTGTTGGTGCTTGGGAGCCTGCTGTTGCAAGGGCTAAACCAGCAGCAAACGCATTTTTCCCGGCGCGTGGCGCTGGAAAGCCAGGCCTTACAGCGTCAGGCGCTGGTGCAGTCAGCCATAGAGTGGGGCAGAATGCAGCATTGGGGCACAGGCGCTGAAAAACAGTGTCGGTATTATGCGGCGGAAAGGGTTCCCGTCTGCCTGCGTCAGATCGATGGAAAACGCGCGCTGCTTATTGCAAGCTGGCAGGGGACATCATTATGGCGACAAGCGGAACAGCGCGAAGAAAGCGTCGTGTTTTCTCCGTCTGGCTGGAGCGATTTTTGCCCGCTGCGGGAGGTTGCGCTATGCCAGCTTCCCTGAGCCGCCAGCGTGGTTTTAGCCTGCCTGACGTGCTGTTAGCCATGCTGTTGATGGTCATGGTGGTCACCGCGCTTTCCGGGTATCAGCGTGCGCTAATGAACAGTTTTGTCGTGAACGGCCAGTATCTGCAACAGTGGCGACTCGCCTGGCGACAAACGCAACTGCGGCCATTATCGCCACCTGATAACTGGCGGGTTAACCGGATGCAGACAACGCAGGCCGGATGTGTCAGCATCAGCGTTCAGCTGGTTTCACCGCTGGGCAGACAGGGCGCGATGACGCGTCTGCACTGCCCTAATCGTTAGTTGTCAGGAGTCTCTATGTTAAGGGTCTACCACTCAAACCGTCTGGATGTGCTGGAAGCGTTGATGGAGTTTATCGTCGAGCGCGAGCGGCTGGACGATCCGTTCGAGCCAGAAATGATTTTGGTGCAAAGCACCGGTATGGCGCAGTGGTTACAAATGACCCTTTCGCAGAAGTTTGGCATCGCCGCCAATATCGAGTTTCCCCTGCCGGCGAGTTTTATCTGGGACATGTTTGTTCGCGTGTTGCCGGAAATTCCTAAAGAGAGCGCATTTAGCAAACAGAGCATGAGCTGGAAACTTATGACGCTGTTGCCACAGCTTCTGGAGCAAGACGACTTCGCGTTGCTGCGCCACTATCTGACGGACGACAGTGACAAACGCAAACTATTCCAGCTTTCTTCGCGCGCGGCGGATCTGTTCGACCAGTACCTGGTTTACCGTCCTGACTGGCTGACGCAGTGGGAAACAGGTCGCAGGATTGAGGGGCTGGGCGAGGCTCAACGTTGGCAGGCGCCGCTGTGGAAGGCGCTGGTGGAATACACCGCGGAGTTAGGACAACCGCGCTGGCACCGCGCTAACCTTTACCAGCGTTTCATTCAGACTCTTGACAGCGCCAGTTCCTGTCCGCCCGGGCTGCCTTCTCGGGTGTTTATCTGCGGAATTTCCGCGCTACCGCCCGTCTATTTGCAGGCGCTGCAGGCCCTCGGTAAACATATCGACATTCATTTACTTTTTACCAATCCCTGCCGTTATTACTGGGGTGATATTAAAGATCCGGCCTGGCTGGCAAAGCTGCTGGCGCGTCAACGGCGGCACAGCTTCGAAGAGCGCCATTTACCGTTGTTTCGTGATAATGCGAAAGCCGAAAGCTTATTTAACCGCGACGGAGAACAGGACGTCGGCAATCCAATGTTGGCGTCATGGGGGAAGCTGGGACGAGACTATATTTACCTGCTCTCCGAACTGGAAAACAGCCAGGAGCTGGATGCGTTCGTCGACGTCACGCCGGATAACCTGCTGCACGCTATTCAGGCCGATATCCTTGAGCTGGAGAACCGCGCGGTAGCGGGCGTGAATCTGGAAGAATATTCGCGCAGCGACAGTAAGCGTCGGCTTGACCCGAACGATACCAGCGTTACTTTTCACGTGTGTCATAGTCCGCAGCGAGAAGTGGAAGTGCTTCACGATCGCCTGCTGGCAATGCTTGAGGCCGATCCCTCGCTGACCCCGCGCGATATTATCGTAATGGTGGCGGATATCGACAGCTATAGCCCGTTTATTCAGGCGGTATTTGGCAGCGCGCCGCCTGAGCGTTATCTGCCCTATGCCATTTCGGATCGCCGCGCCCGCCAGTCTCACCCGGTTTTGCAGGCGTTTATCAGTCTGCTGTCACTGCCTGACAGCCGCTTTGTTTCTGAAGATGTGCTGGCGTTACTGGATGTGCCGGTGCTGGCGGCGCGTTTTAATATCAGTGAAGAAGGGCTGCGCTATCTGCGGTTGTGGGTTAACGAATCCGGCATCCGTTGGGGGATTGATGACGATAACGTACGGGAGCTGGCGCTTCCGGCGACGGGGCAGCACACCTGGCGATTTGGCCTGACGCGAATGCTGCTCGGCTACGCGATGGAAAGCGCGCAGGGCGAATGGCAGTCCGTCCTGCCGTATGACGAATCCAGCGGGCTGATTGCGGAACTGGTTGGGCATCTTGCGTCTCTGCTGATGCAGCTCAACATCTGGCGACGTGGACTGGCGCAGGAGCGGCCTCTGGAGGAGTGGTTACCCGTTTGCCGGGACATGCTCAACGATTTTTTCCAGCCGGACAGCGAAACGGAAGCCGCCATGACGCTGATAGAGCAGCAGTGGCAGACGATTATTGCCGAAGGAATAGGCGCGGAATATGGCGATGCGGTACCGCTTTCGCTACTGCGTGATGAACTGGCGCAGCGACTGGATCAGGAGCGAATCAGTCAGCGATTCCTGGCCGGCCCGGTGAATATCTGTACCCTGATGCCGATGCGGTCCATCCCGTTCAAAGTGGTTTGTTTGCTGGGAATGAACGACGGCATTTACCCACGCCAGCTGCCCCCGCTTGGTTTTGACCTGATGAGCCAGAAGCCAATGCGTGGCGATCGCAGTCGTCGGGATGATGACCGCTACTTATTCCTGGAAGCATTAATTTCTGCCCAACAGACGTTGTATATCAGCTACATCGGGCGCTCCATTCAGGATAACAGTGAACGCTTTCCTTCGGTACTGGTGCAGGAACTGCTTGACTATATCGGACAAAGCCATTATTTGCCGGGCGACGAGGCGCTGACCTGCGATGAAAGCGAGGCGCGGGTGAAAGCACATATTGCCTGTCTGCATACGCGAATGCCGTTTGACGCGCAGAACTTCCAGCCTGGCGAGTTGCAGAGCTACGCCAGCGAGTGGTTGCCAGCGGCCAGCCGTAGCGGAAAGGCCCATAGCGATTTTGTCCAGCCGCTGGAATTTGCGATGCCGGATACGTTGAATCTCGACACGCTTCAGCGTTTCTGGGCGCATCCGGTACGGGCGTTTTTCCAGATGCGATTGCGGGTTAATTTTCGTGCTGAGGAGAGTGATATTCCGGACACGGAGCCTTTTACTCTGGAAGGTTTAAGCCGTTATCAGCTCAACCAGCAGTTGCTGAACGCGCTGGTCGAGCAGGGCGATGCGGAAAGCCTGTTCCGTCGTTTCCGCGCGGCGGGCGATCTGCCTTACGGGGCGTTTGGCGAAATTCTCTGGGAAGCTCAGCATCAGGAAATGCAGACGCTGGCCGACAAAATTATTGCCTGTCGCCAGCCGAGTCAGAGTCTGGAAATCGATCTCGACTGTCACGGCGTCCAGTTGACCGGCTGGCTGCCGCAGGTGCAGGAGGACGGCCTGTTACGCTGGCGGCCTTCCCTAATCAGCGTTTCGCAGGGCGTGCAACTTTGGCTCGAACACCTTGTCTATTGTGCCTGCGGGGGAAAAGGCGAAAGTCGGCTGTTTTTGCGAAAAGACGGCGAATGGCGCTTCCCGCCGTTAGAAAAAGAGCAGGCGTTAGGCTACCTTGCGCAACTGATTGAAGGCTATCGCGAAGGGATGTCCGCGCCGCTTTTGGTTCTGCCGGAAAGCGGCGGCGCGTGGATAAAAGCCTGTTACGACGCGGCAAATGATGCCATGTTAGAGGACGACGACACGCGCCAGAAGGCCCGCACGAAGTTTTTGCAGGCTTACGAAGGGAATATGATCGTGCGTGGCGAAGGCGATGATATCTGGTATCAGCGCCTGTGGCGGCAACTGGAGCCAGACACGCTTGAGATGATACTCGCGCAGTCGCAACGTTACCTGCTTCCGCTTTTCAGATTTAATCAGTCGTCATGATTGTATAAAAATTGCGCAATTTAAAGGCTTCCTTTAAGATGCGTTGCCCTGCCCGGAGTCGCAAACGGCGTGTCTTTGCGCTGAAAGAAAGTTAATGATGAGGTTTTTGAATGCCCCGCAGCACCTGGTTCAAAGCGTTACTGTTGTTCGTCGCCTTTTGGGCGCCCTTAAGTCAGGCAGACACCGGTTGGCAACCCATAGCGGAAACTATCCGGAAAAGCGACAAAGATACCCGTCAGTATCAGGCCGTGCGTCTGGATAATGACATGGTGGTTTTGCTGGTATCCGATCCGCAGGCGGTAAAATCCCTCTCTGCGCTGGTGGTACCCGTTGGTTCGCTTGAAGATCCGGAGGCGCATCAGGGGCTGGCGCACTATCTTGAGCATATGTGTCTGATGGGATCGAAAAAATACCCTCAGGCCGACAGCCTTGCTGAATATCTCAAACTGCACGGCGGCAGCCATAACGCCAGCACCGCGCCGTATCGCACCGCTTTTTATCTGGAAGTCGAAAACGACGCTCTGGCCGGAGCCGTTGATCGATTGTCAGACGCCGTCGCACAACCGCTTCTGGATAAAAAATATGCGGATCGTGAACGCAACGCGGTGAACGCAGAGTTGACGATGGCGCGTACCCGTGACGGGATGCGAATGGCGCAGGTCAGCGCAGAAACCATCAACCCTGCGCACCCGGGCTCACGCTTTTCCGGTGGAAACCTGGAAACCCTGAGCGATAAACCCGGAAACCCGGTGCAACAGGCGCTGGTCGACTTCCATAAAAAATATTACTCCGCCAACCTCATGAAAGCGGTGATATACAGCAATAAGCCGCTGCCGGAGCTGGCGAAGATGGCTGCTGAAACCTATGGTCGGGTGCCGAATAAAAACATCGAAAAACCGGCTATCACCGTCCCGGTGGTCACCGACGCGCAAAAAGGGATTATCATCCACTACGTTCCCGCGCTGCCGCGAAAAGTGCTGCGCGTCGAGTTTCGCATCGACAATAACAGCGCGCAGTTTCGCAGCAAAACGGACGAACTGATCGCATATTTGATCGGTAATCGTACGCCAGGCACGCTTTCTGACTGGCTACAAAAGCAGGGACTGGTGGAAGGTATTCGCGCGGACTCCGATCCGGTAGTGAATGGCAACAGCGGCGTGCTGGCAATTTCGGCCACGTTGACCGACAAAGGGCTGGCCCAACGCGAAGAGGTTGTCGCCGCTATTTTCAGTTACCTCAATCTGCTGCGTGAAAAGGGAATTGATAAGCGCTACTTTGACGAACTGGCGCATGTACTTGACCTCGACTTCCGTTATCCGTCAATTACCCGCGATATGGACTACGTCGAGTGGCTGGCGGATACCATGATCCGCGTACCGGTGGCGCATACTCTCGACGCCGTAAACATTGCCGATCGTTACGACGCCAAAGCGATAAATGCGCGTCTTGGCATGATGACGCCGCAAAATGCGCGTATCTGGTACATCAGCCCGAAAGAGCCGCACAATAAAACCGCTTACTTTGTCGATGCGCCGTATCAGGTTGATAAAATCAGCGAGCAGACGTTTGCCGCATGGCAGAAAAAAGCGCAGGGCATTACCCTGTCGCTGCCGGAACTTAACCCCTATATTCCTGACGATTTCACCCTGACTAAACCGCAAAAGTCATACCCCCGCCCGGCGCTGATTGTCGATGAGCCGGCGCTGCGAGTGGTTTACGCGCCAAGCCAGCACTTTGCCAGCGAACCCAGGGCGGACGTCAGCGTCATTTTGCGCAACCCTAAAGCGATGGACAGCGCCAGAAATCAGGTGATGTTTGCCCTGAATGATTATCTGGCGGGGATCGCGCTCGATCAGTTAAGCAACCAGGCCTCCGTCGGCGGGATCGGCTTTTCCACGAACGCGAATAATGGTCTGATGCTGAATGCCGACGGTTATACGCAGCGCTTGCCGCAGCTTTTCAAGGCGCTGCTTGAAGGGTATTTCACCTATAGCGCGACGGAAGAACAGCTGGAACAGGCGAAATCCTGGTACAGCCAGATGATGGATTCCGCTGAGAAAGGTAAAGCTTACGAGCAAGCCATCATGCCGGTGCAGATGATCTCGCAGGTGCCTTATTTCACCCGCGATGAGCGTCGCGCGCTGCTGCCGTCAATCACGCTGAAAGAGGTGATGGAGTATCGTGAGGCGTTAAAAACCGGCGCGCGTCCGGAGTTCCTGGTCATCGGCAACATGAGCGAGGCGCAGGTGACGTCAATGGCGCGCGATATCCAGAAACAGCTGGGCGCGAACGGCTCAGAGTGGTGTCGTAATAAAGATGTGGTGGTCGATAAAAAGCAGTCCGTGATTTTTGAAAAAGCGGGCAGCAGTACAGACTCCGCACTGGCGGCGGTTTTTGTGCCCACGGGCTACGACGAGTATGCCAGCTCGGCCTACAGTGCGATGCTCGGTCAGATTGTGCAGCCGTGGTTTTACCATCAGCTTCGTACTGAAGAACAACTGGGTTACGCGGTATTCGCTTTCCCGATGAGCGTAGGGCGTCAATGGGGGATGGGTTTCCTCCTGCAAAGCAGCGACAAACAACCTAAGTATTTGTGGGAGCGTTATAAAGCGTTTTTCCCAACAGCGGAAGCAAAACTACGGGCAATGAAGCCGGAAGAGTTTGTGCAGATCCAGCAGGCGATCATTGCGCAAATGGTGCAGGCGCCGCAGACGCTGGGTGAAGAAGCATCGAAAATCAGCAAAGATTTCGATCGCGGCAATATGCGTTTCGATTCGCGTGATAAAATCGTCGCCCAGATAAAACTGCTGACGCCACAGAAGCTCGCGGATTTCTTCCATCAGGCGGTGGTCGCGCCGCAAGGCATGGCGATACTGTCGCAAATTTCCGGTGGTCAGAGCGGGAAGGCGGGTTACGCCCGCCCGGAAGGCTGGAAAGTGTGGGATAACGTCAGCGCGTTGCAGCAAACTTTGCCCCTGATGAGTGATAAGAATGAATGATGTTGCCGAGTCCCTTGATCCCCTGCGCTTGCCCCTTACGGGCGAGCGCCTGATTGAAGCCTCGGCGGGGACCGGCAAAACCTTTACCATCGCAGCGCTTTATTTGCGCCTGTTGCTCGGACTCGGCGGTACAGCCGCCTTTCCTCGTCCGCTCACCGTGGAAGAACTCCTGGTGGTGACCTTCACCGAGGCCGCCACCGAAGAACTCCGCGGCCGTATTCGCAGCAATATTCATGAGCTGCGTATCGCCTGCCTGCGCAAGTCCACCGATAACCCGCTTTATGCCAGCCTGCTGGATGAGATCGCCGATACCGAACAGGCGGCCCAGTGGCTGCTGCTGGCTGAGCGGCAGATGGACGAGGCGGCGGTGTTTACTATCCATGGTTTTTGTCAGCGCATGCTGAGCCTGAATGCCTTTGAGTCCGGCATGCTGTTTGAACAGCAATTGATTGAGGACGAATCCCTGCTGCGCTATCAGGCGTGCGCGGATTTCTGGCGTCGCCACTGCTACCCCTTACCGCGTGAAATCGCTCAGGTGGTATTTGAGACCTGGAAAGGCCCTAAGTCGCTGCTTGCCGATATCAATCGCTATTTGCAGGGGGAAGCGCCGGTCATTAAAGCGCCGCCGCCCGATGACGAAACGCTGGCCTCCCGTCATGACGCCATCGTCGGACGGATCAACGCGCTCAAGCAAAAGTGGTGTGAATCAGTCGATCAACTGGAGGGGCTGCTGGAATCCTCTGGCATTGACCGGCGCAAATTTAATCGTGGTAATCAGGGAAAATGGATCGAAAAGATCAGCGCCTGGGCGCAGGAAGAGACCCTGAGCTACCAGCTCCCGGACGCGCTGGAGAAATTTTCGCAGCGTTTTTTGCAGGAACGGACCAAAGCGGGCGGCGTCGTGCCGGAACATCCGCTGTTTGTCGCCATTGATGAACTGCTGGCGGAGCCTCTGACCATCCGGGATTTGGTGATCACGCGCGCGCTGGCGGAAATTCGTGAAACGGTTGCCCGCGAAAAGCGCCGCCGCGGCGAACTCGGGTTTGACGACATGCTCAGCAGGCTGGACGCCGCGCTGCGCAGTGAGAACGGCGATGCGCTGGCGGCCGCCATTCGTACCCGTTTTCCGGTCGCGATGATCGACGAATTTCAGGACACCGATCCTCAGCAATACCGAATTTTCCGCCGTATCTGGCAGCGGCAGCCGGAGACGGCGCTGTTACTGATCGGCGACCCGAAGCAGGCGATATATGCATTTCGCGGTGCGGACATTTTCACGTATATGAAAGCGCGTAGCGAAGTGAACGCGCACTATACGCTCGATACCAACTGGCGTTCCGCGCCAGGAATGGTCAACAGTGTTAACCGACTGTTCGGCCAGATGGACGATGCCTTTATGTTTCGTGAGATTCCGTTCCAGCCAGTTAAGTCTGCCGAAAAAAACCAGTCGCTGCGCTTTGAGTTTCGTGGCGAAGCACAGCCCGCGATGACAATGTGGCTGATGGACGGGGAAGGCTGCGGCGTGGGGGATTACCAGAGCTACATGGCGCAGGTCTGCGCTGCGCAAATCCGCGACTGGCTGGAAGCCGGGCAGCGTGGCGACGCTCTGCTCATCCGCGGTGAGCGCGCGCAAGCGGTGAGCGCGTCCGATATTAGCGTACTGGTCAGAAGCCGCCAGGAAGCCGCGCTGGTGCGCGATGCCCTGACCCTGCTTGCCATTCCTTCTGTCTATCTATCCAACCGCGACAGCGTGTTCGACACGCTGGAAGCCCAGGAAATGCTCTGGGTGCTGCAGGCGGTCATGAACCCGGAGCGGGAAAATACCTTACGTAGCGCGTTAGCTACTTCGATGATGGGACTGAACGCCCGTGATATCGAAACGCTTAATCAAAGCGAAAGCGCCTGGGATCGGGTGGTGGAAGAGTTTGTCGGTTATCGTCAGATCTGGCAGAAGCGCGGCGTCATGCCGATGCTGCGCGCGCTGATGTCGGCGCGTCATATCGCGGAAAACCTGCTGGCAACGGCGGGGGGCGAACGTCGCCTGACCGATATCCTGCACATCAGCGAGCTATTGCAGGAGGCGGCGTCGCAGCTGGAGAGCGAACATGCGCTGGTACGCTGGCTTTCTCAACATATTCTTGAGCCGGACAACAATGCCGCCAGCCAGCAGATGCGTCTGGAAAGCGATAAGCATCTGGTGCAAATCGTCACCATTCATAAATCGAAAGGGCTGGAATACCCGCTGGTGTGGCTGCCGTTTATCACCCACTTTCGCGTTCAGGATCAGGCGTTTTACCATGACCGTCAGTCCTTTGAAGCGGTACTGGATCTCAGCCATGCGGAAGAGAGCATTGCGCTGGCCGAAGCCGAGCGGCTGGCGGAAGATCTGCGGTTGCTATACGTGGCGCTGACCCGTTCCGTCTGGCACTGTAGCCTGGGCGTTGCGCCTCTGGTGCGCCGCCGGGGCGACAAAAAAGGCGATACCGATGTGCATCTGAGCGCGCTTGGCCGTCTGCTGCAAAAAGGCGAGCCGAAAGACGCCGCCGGGCTTCGCGCCGCGATTGAAGCGCTGTGCGATGAGCATATTCATTGCCGGGCCCCGGACGTGATCCGTCCTGAGTCACTGCCAGCCTTCGCGGAAAGCGAGGCGGCGCTGAGCGTTCGTCATGTACTGCGTACCCCCGGCGATAGCTGGCGTGTGACCAGTTATTCCGGCCTGCAGCAGCGCGGACACGGCATCGCTCAGGATCTTATGCCGCGACTGGATATCGATGCCGCAGGCGTCGGCGAGGTGGTGGACGCCCCTGAACTGACGCCGCACCAGTTTCCGCGCGGCGCGTCGCCGGGCACGTTCCTGCACAGCCTGTTTGAAGATCTCGACTTTACCCAGCCGGTTGATCCCGTCTGGGTGCGGGAAAAGCTTGAATTGGGCGGCTATGAGGCGCACTGGGAACCGACGCTTACCCAGTGGATCGCGGCGATTTTACGCACCCCCCTCAATGAAACGGGCGTCAGCCTGAACCAGCTTTCGGCGCGTGAAAAACAGGTTGAGATGGAGTTTTATCTGCCGATCGGCAAGCCGCTGGTCGCTGCGGAACTTGATGCGCTTATTCGTCAATATGATCCGCTCTCGGCGGGCTGTCCGCCGCTGGATTTCACACAGGTTCGTGGGATGCTGAAAGGCTTTATCGACCTGGTGTTTCGTCATCAAGGCCGCTATTACCTGCTGGACTATAAGTCAAACTGGCTGGGCGACAATAGCCAGGCCTACACGCCGGAAGCGATGGCGGCGGCAATGCAGGCACACCGCTACGATTTACAGTATCAGCTTTATACCCTTGCGCTGCATCGCTACCTGCGACATCGCATTGCGGATTATGACTATACGCGCCACGTTGGCGGCGTGATTTATCTGTTTTTACGCGGAGTGGACAGCGAACAGCCGCAGCAGGGGATTTTCACTACCCGCCCTGACAGCGAGCTGATTACCCGCATGGATGAGATGTTTGCGGGTGTGACAGAGGAGGAGACGCGATGACGTTACAGGAGCGACTGCTCGACGCTGTGGAACAAAAACAGCTTCGCCCGCTGGACGCGCAGTTTGCGCTGGCGGTAACTGGCGAGAATGAGCCTGCCGTGACGCTGGCGGCGGCGCTGTTGAGTCGGGACGCCGGAGAGGGGCACGTCTGTTTACCGCTTGCGCGCCTGACGCAGAAGGATGATCTGCCACCGGTGCTGGCCGCCTGCCTGAGTGAGATCGGCGAGCCAGCAGACTGGCGTGAATGTCTGCTGGCCTCCAGCGCGGTCAGCCGCGGCGAGCATCCCTCGCCGATGATTCTCTACGGCGAACGTTTGTATCTGAATCGCATGTGGTGTAACGAACGGACGGTAGCGCGGTTCTTTAGCGAAGTAAATCAGCCCATTGCGGTGGATGAAGCCCTGTTGTCGCAAACGCTGGAAGCGCTATTTCCGGACGCTGATGACATTAACTGGCAAAAAGTGGCGGCGGCGGTCGCGCTGACCCGGCGGATTTCGGTGATTTCCGGCGGGCCGGGGACGGGAAAAACCACAACCGTGGCGCGACTGCTGGCGGCGTTAATTCAACTGGCGGACGGCGAGCGATGCCGCATCCGGTTGGCGGCGCCGACGGGCAAAGCGGCAGCGCGGCTGACCGAATCATTAGGCAAGGCCCTGCGCCAGCTTCCGCTGACAGACGAACAGAAAAAACGCATTCCTGAAGAGGCCAGCACGCTGCACCGGCTGTTGGGCGCCCAACCGGGCAGTCAGCGCTTGCGCCATCACGCGGGTAACCCGTTGCATCTGGACGTGCTGGTGGTTGATGAAGCGTCCATGATTGACCTGCCGATGATGTCGCGCCTGATTGACGCGTTGCCGCCGCATGGGCGGGTGATTTTCCTCGGCGATCGCGACCAGCTGGCGTCGGTAGAAGCAGGGGCGGTGCTCGGTGATATCTGCGCGTATGTGAACGCGGGTTATACGCCGGAGCGGGCGCAACAGTTGACCCGCCTGACCGGTATGCCCGTCCCGGCAGGTACCGGTACTGAAGCCGCTTCCCTGCGGGACAGCCTGTGTCTGTTGCAAAAAAGCTATCGCTTTGGCAGCCATTCCGGCATTGGCCAACTGGCGGCGGCGATCAACCGGGGCGATAAGGCGGCGATAAACACCGTCTTTCAGCAGGATTTTGCAGATATTGAGAAACGGATATTGCAGAGCGGGGAAGACTACAGCGCTATGCTTGATGACGCGCTGCGCGGCTACGGACGCTATCTGCAACTGCTTTCACAGCGTGCGGAACCAGACGCAATCATTGAGGCTTTCAATGAATTCCAGTTGCTCTGCGCGCTCCGTGAAGGGCCGTTTGGCGTCAGCGGACTGAATGAACGTCTTGAGCAGGCTATGCAGCAGAAACGGAAAATTCGCCGTCTGCCGCATTCCCGTTGGTATGAAGGGCGGCCAGTTATGATTGCCCGCAACGACAGCGCGCTGGGGCTGTTTAACGGCGATATTGGCATTGCGCTTGAGCGCGGGGACGGCTTACGGGTTTGGTTCGCGATGCCGGACGGCAGCATCAAAGACATACAGCCCAGCCGCCTGCCGGAGCATGAAACAACGTGGGCAATGACGGTGCATAAATCGCAGGGATCGGAGTTCGACCATGCGGCGCTGGTGTTGCCCACCCAGCGCTCGCCGGTGGTGACCCGCGAACTGGTGTACACTGCTGTAACCCGCGCGCGCCAGCGGCTATCGCTGTATGCCGATGAGCGCATTCTGAGCAGCGCGGTGGCCACCCGCACCGAACGCCGAAGCGGTTTGTCCGCGTTGTTCAATGGCGAAGGCTAACTGTCTGGCCGGAGAAGCGGTTGCGCGTTCCGGCCCCCGCTTATCCTAAATCCGCCATCAGCACTTTTGAACGCCGCTGGTAGTTGTACATCTCTTTTTTGCTTTCCGGCAACAAATCAATGTCCACCGGCGTAAAGCCGCGCTCCTGGAACCAGTGAATGCTGCGGGTGGTGAGTACGAACAGCTTGCTCAGGCCAATTTGCTTTGCCTGGGCGGCAATGCGTTCCAGCAGAACTTCTCCCCGCGAGGAGCTACGGTAGTCCGGATGCACCGCCACGCAGGCCATCTCGCCGATTTTTTCTTCCGGGAAGGGGTACAGGGCGGCGCAGGCGATGGTCATGTTATCGCGCTGAATAATGGTGAATTTGTCGATCTCCATCTCCAGTTGTTCGCGTGAGCGGCGCACCAGGATCCCCTGCTGCTCCAGTGGGCGAATCAGTTCCAGAATGCCGCCGATATCGTTTATGGTCGCGCGACGAATTTGTTCGGCGCTTTCCATTACGATCTGGGTCCCGATGCCGTCACGGGAGAACAGCTCCTGCAACAGCGCGCCATCTTCCTGATAGCTAATCAGATGACAGCGGCGCACGCCGCTGCGACAAGCTTTCACCGCCCCACGCAGAAAACGCACGGTGCCGGAGTTGTAATCGCCTTTTTCTTCCTGCGCCTCAACTCTGGCCTGCGCTTCGTTGGGGAACAGTTCAGAGACGATATCGCCGTCCTCGTTGGTCACGCCCTGAGACGAACAGAAGCCAATCATCTTTTCTGCCTTCAGCTTGATCGCCAGTTGGGTGGCGATTTCTTCCGACGTCAGGTTGAAACTTTCGCCAGTCACCGAGACCGCGACCGGGCCCATCAGTACGATCGCGCCGCTGTCTAACTGCCGGTGGATCGCCTCTTCGTCAATACGGCGAATGCGTCCGCTGTGGCAATAGTCGACCCCATCGTCGACGCCCAGCGGCTGCGCGATAATGAAATTCCCGCTGACCACGTTAATGTGCGCGCCCTGGAGCGGCGTATTGTTCAGGCTCATTGATAAGCGCGCAGTGATATCCAGCTGCAAGGTGCCCGCTGCCTGTTTAACCAGTTCCAGTGTTTTGGCGTCGGTGACACGCGTATTTTTGTGATACATCGGCTCATGATGATGTACGGCCAGGTTGGCGTCGATTTGCGGACGCGCGCCATACACCACCACCAGGCGAATGCCAAGGCTATGGAGAAGGCCAATGTCGTTGACAATACTGGAAAAGTTTTCATGCTCAATGGCTTCGCCACCAAGCATAATCACAAACGTTTTTCCCCGATGGGTATTGATATAGGGAACAGAATGGCGGAATCCCTGTACCAGTTCGGTTCTACGTTCCTTCACCACGGCCTACCCTCACTGCATGATTATTCGTAATTATTGTATTTTTATTCTGTTTCTTCGCCATGCGCAAGCGCAAATTTTAATCCGGGCAAAGTTTTTTCTCAGTAATACCGTGAATACCAAAAGAATGTTTACCCTTTTATTGATGACAGATTATGCGTCATTCGCTAAAGTTTCCGGTCAATTTGGACGTTTACTCACTCAACACCGTTAAGATTTACTTTGCTCGGGAGAAGCATGTCGGGATCACATCCACCCATCAGCCGCCGTCGATTACTACAAGGGGCGGGCGCCATGTGGCTATTGAGCGTCAGTCAGGTCGGCCTGGCTGCCACCAGTCAGGTCGTTGCGGTTCGTATTTGGCCAGCGTCGAGTTACACCCGTGTGACGGTGGAGTCGAACCGACAGTTGAAGTACAAACAGTTTGCCCTGAGCAATCCTGAGCGCGTGGTGGTGGATATTGAAGGGGTAAATCTGAACTCGGTGCTGAAAGGCATGGGGGCGCAAATTCGTCCTGATGATCCTTATATCAAGTCGGCGCGGGTAGGACAATTCGACCCGCAGACCGTCCGAATGGTGTTCGAACTAAAGCAAAACGTGAAGCCGCAGCTGTTCGCGCTGGCGCCGGTTGCCGGGTTTAAAGAGCGTCTGGTCATGGATCTTTATCCTGTCAATGCGCAGGATATGCAGGATCCGTTGTTGGCGCTACTGGAAGATTACAACAAGGGCGATCTGGATAAACAGGTACCGCCTGCGCAGAGCGGGCCGCAGCCGGGGAAAGCCGGGCGCGATCGCCCGATTGTGATCATGCTTGATCCGGGACACGGCGGAGAAGACTCCGGGGCGGTCGGCAAATACAAAACGCGTGAAAAAGACGTGGTGTTGCAAATCGCCCGGCGCTTACGCGCGCTGATCGAAAGAGAAGGCAATATGAAGGTCTACATGACGCGGAACGAAGATATCTTCATTCCGCTGAAGGTGCGTGTGGCGAAGGCCCAGAAACAGCGCGCAGACCTGTTTGTGTCGATTCACGCGGACGCCTTTACCAGCCGCCAGCCCAGCGGGTCATCGGTATTCGCGCTTTCCACCAAAGGGGCGACCAGTACGGCAGCGAAATATCTGGCGCAAACGCAGAACGCCTCGGACTTAATTGGCGGCGTGAGCAAAAGCGGTGACCGCTACGTCGACCATACGATGTTCGATATGGTGCAGTCGCTGACCATCGCCGACAGCCTGAAATTTGGTAAAGCGGTGTTGAACAAGCTCGGCAAGATTAACAATCTGCATAAAAATCAGGTCGAACAGGCCGGGTTTGCGGTGCTGAAAGCGCCGGATATTCCGTCGATTCTCGTCGAAACGGCGTTTATCAGTAATATTGAAGAAGAACGCAAGCTTAAAACCGCAAAGTTCCAGCAGGAAGTGGCCGAGTCGATTCTTGCCGGGATCAAAGCCTATTTTGCCGACGGGGCAACATTGGCGAGAAGAGGATAAACAGAGAGGGCGGAGAAGGCGCAGGTGTCGCCGCCCGGCCGCGTTTGGTCACCAGAAAAACCTTTTACGGGCCGCAGAAACAAAAAAACACCCGTTAAGGTGTTTAGTATTGGTTGCGGGGGCCGGATTTGAACCGACGACCTTCGGGTTATGAGCCCGACGAGCTACCAGGCTGCTCCACCCCGCGTCCGTCTTCTGCTGTGCAGAAAGCACTTCTGTCAAATTTGATTGGTTGCGGGGGCCGGATTTGAACCGACGACCTTCGGGTTATGAGCCCGACGAGCTACCAGGCTGCTCCACCCCGCGTCCGTCTTCTGCTGTGCAGAAAGCACTGCTATCAAATTTTAATTGGTTGCGGGGGCCGGATTTGAACCGACGACCTTCGGGTTATGAGCCCGACGAGCTACCAGGCTGCTCCACCCCGCGTCCGTGGATGCGCACTATACTCTGCTAACATTTTCATGCAACCCTTTTTTCACCTGGATCACGGTTTAAGGGCGAAATTGAACAAAAACAAGGCATTTCAGTTTAAATTTTGCGCGGAATTTGCGTCAGGGTAACCCTGCTCGTTTCATTAGCTGGCGGGGTTTGTTATCTTCTTTGCGTATGAATGACAGCGAAAAGATGAGAACAATGAAAGGACGTTGGGTAAGTTATCTTCTTTTGGGGGCGGTGGTTGCTATGCTTGCTGCCTGTTCCTCTAAACCGACCGATCGCGGACAGCAGTATAAAGACGGGAAGTTTACCCAGCCTTTCTCACTGGTGAACCAGCCTGACGCCGTTGGCGCCCCCATCAACGCCGGTGATTTTGCCGAGCAGGTGAGCCAGATCCGCAGTGCCTCTCCGCGCCTGTACGGCAGTCAGAGCAGCGTCTATAACGCCGTTCAGGACTGGCTACGTTCCGGCGGCGATACCCGTACCATGCGCCAGTTTGGAATCGACGCCTGGCAGATGGAAGGAGCCGATAACTACGGCAACGTCCAGTTTACCGGTTATTACACGCCAGTTGTTCAGGCGCGCCACACGCGTCAGGGCGAATTCCAGTATCCCATTTACCGTATGCCGCCAAAACGCGGACGCTTGCCGTCTCGCGCAGAGATTTACGCTGGCGCGCTGAGCGACAATTACATTCTTGCCTACAGCAATTCTTTGATGGATAACTTCATTATGGATGTGCAGGGCAGTGGCTATATCGATTTTGGCGACGGCTCCCCGCTTAATTTCTTCAGCTATGCAGGGAAAAACGGGCATGCTTATCGCAGTATCGGTAAGGTCCTGATCGATCGCGGCGAAGTGAAGCGGGAAGACATGTCGATGCAGGCGATCCGTCACTGGGGGGAAACGCACAGCGAAGCGGAAGTCCGCGAACTGCTGGAACAAAACCCGTCGTTTGTTTTCTTTAAGCCGCAGTCTTTCGCGCCAGTGAAAGGCGCAAGCGCGGTGCCGCTGATTGGCCGGGCTTCCGTTGCCTCTGACCGCAGCATTATCCCGCCGGGGACAACATTGCTCGCTGAAGTCCCGCTGCTCGACATCAACGGCAAATTCAACGGCCAGTATGAGCTACGTCTGATGGTGGCGCTGGATGTCGGCGGTGCGATAAAAGGCCAGCACTTCGACATTTATCAGGGAATTGGTCCGGACGCCGGACATCGCGCAGGTTGGTATAACCACTATGGTCGCGTCTGGGTGCTGAAAAGCGCGCCTGGCGCTGGTAACGTGTTTAGCGGCTGAATATGGTATTCTGAGCGCTGTTTCTATGGATCAGACAGGGTGAGGGATAACCTCGCCCTTTTTAATTCTGAGGTGGTATGTCAGTAGTAATAAGTGATGCCTGGCGTCAGCGCTTCGGCGGCACGGCGCGTTTGTACGGTGAAAAAGCGCTGCAACTGTTTGCCGATGCGCATATTTGCGTGGTCGGGATTGGCGGCGTTGGTTCGTGGGCGGCAGAGGCGCTGGCGCGTACGGGCATCGGCGCCATTACCCTTATTGATATGGATGACGTCTGCGTCACCAATACGAATCGCCAGATTCATGCCCTGCGCGATAACGTTGGTCTGGCGAAAGCAGACGTCATGGCAGAACGTATTCGTCAGATCAATCCGGAATGCCGGGTCACCGTGGTCGATGACTTTGTCACGCCGGATAATGTCGCGGAATATCTGCGCGCAGGCTTCAGCTATGTCATTGACGCCATTGACAGCGTGCGGCCGAAAGCGGCGCTGATCGCGTACTGTCGTCGCAACAAAATTCCGCTGGTCACCACCGGCGGCGCGGGCGGACAGATCGATCCCACTCAGATCCAGGTGACGGATCTGGCGAAAACGATTCAGGACCCGCTGGCGGCAAAGCTGCGCGAGCGGCTGAAAAGCGACTTTGGGGTGGTGAAAAACAGCAAGGGTAAGCTGGGCGTTGACTGCGTATTCTCCACTGAGGCGCTGGTTTATCCTCAGTCAGACGGCAGCGTCTGCGCGATGAAAGCGACCGCGGAAGGACCCAAACGGATGGACTGCGCATCGGGATTCGGCGCGGCGACGATGGTGACCGCCACGTTTGGCTTTGTCGCGGTCTCTCATGCGTTGAAGAAAATGATGGCGAAGGCGGCGCGTCAGGCTTAGTGGGATCCGAAATGGCGCCGGCAATCAGGGAGATGAAGCTGCGCTTATTTTGCCTACGGTTCGTTAAGATCCGGCTTCCTGGGCCGCGACCATGATCGCCTCGTTCAGCGCGTTCAGCCCCTGACTGCGCGACGCGCTCAGTTGCGCGCGCAACCCCAGTTCATCGAAGAACGCCAGCGGTGACTGCGCCAGCAGCTGCGCCGCGGTTTTCCCTTCGACTGCCGTCAGCAACACCGCCAGCAGTCCACGTACAATCCGCCCCTCGCTATCGCCGTAAAAGTGCAGCGCGCCATTTTCTCCACGGGTGTAACCCAGCCAGACGCGATTTTCGCAGCCCGCGATCTCCTTCGCCTGGGCTTTGAGATCGTCGGGCAGCGTCGGCAGCTGTTTTCCCAGTAATATCAACTGGCGGTATTTATCTTCCCACTGGTTGAGCGGCAGGAAGGTCTTGCGCAGCGTCTCTTCATTCACGGTTGTGCCGAACGGGTGTCCGGCAAACATTGGGCTTGTCATTCATCCACCAATAGCTCAAGCGCCCGATCAACGGCGTTGACCAGCGCATCCACATCACTCTTTGTATTATACGGCGCAAATGAGGCGCGCAGGGTGCCCGTTACGCCCATTTCCGCCAGCAGCGGCTGGGCGCAGTGCTGTCCGGCGCGCAGGGCGATACCGTATTCCGCCAACAGCGTGACCATATCGCTGTGGTGAATGCCTGCAAAATCAAAGGCCAGCAGGCTGGCGTCCTGACAGCGGAAGGAGCGAAAACCGGGACGCTTCGCCAGCGCGTCTTCCGCCAGCGTCGCCAGCCCGCGGCTCCAGTTTTCCGCCTGGGCAGTATCGGTATCGGCTAACCATTCCAGCGCCGCGCTCATCCCGATGACGCCTGCGACGTTAGGCGTTCCAGCTTCCAGCTTCCACGGCGCGGCCTGAGTAGTGAAGCCGTCAAAGCTGACGGTGTCGATCATCTTACCGCCGCCAAGCCACGGCGACATGGCCGCCAGCAGTTCTGGTTTGCCGTAGAGCACGCCAATTCCCGTCGGACCGTACAGCTTATGCGCGGAAAACGCGTAGAAGTCGATGTCGAGCCGTTGTACATCGGCGGGAAAATGGACCACGCCCTGCGCGCCATCCACCATGACCACCATGCCTGCACGATGGGCAAGGGTAATGGCGCGGGCTAAGTCCGGACAGCCGCCGGTAACGTTCGACATTTGTCCCAGCGCGAGGATGCGGCTACGCGGCGTTATTCTCTCCGCCAGGCGCTCAACGTCCGGTAAAAATTGCGCATCGAGCGGCAATTTAACCACTTTCGCGCCGGTTTGCTCCGCCACCATCAGCCAGGGAACGAGATTGGCGTGATGTTCGGCGGCGCTGACGATGATTTCATCGCCAGGCTGAAGGCGGGGGCGAGCGTAGCTTTGCGCCACCATGTTAATGGCCTCGGTGGTGCCGCGAGTCCAGACGATGGTTTTGTCATTCGGCGCGTTCAGCAGCCGTGCGACCTGCTCCCGGGCGGCTTCGTAGCGCGCGGTAAGGCGTTGAGCTTCGGCAAACTGGCTGCGATGCACGTTTCCGGCGCTCAGGCTGTAGAATTGCTGCGTCGCGTCAATAACGGCCTGTGGCTTCAGCGCCGTGGCGGCGCTGTCGAGATAAACCCCGGCGTCGGCCAGTGCGGGAAACTGCGCGCGAAACTGCGCGGGATTGAAAGCGTTCATGGTATTCCTCAGTTCAGTCAGCCGATCGTGGCGCAATTTTGCCGCCGTGACAAGGCTTGCCTGTCACCAGGAATCTTCTGGATAACCTGGCGAAATCAGACCAGTGTCTTATGCTGAATAGTGTTAGGCAAATGTTTCTGCCTGTTACGGAGTACGTTTTTAATAGCATAAACAGCTTTAAGGAGAAGAAGATGAAAAAGACTGCCGCAATTATTTCTGCATGTATGCTGACTTTTGCCCTGAGCGCCTGTTCCGGTCCGAACTATGTAATGCACACCAACGATGGTCGCAGCATCGTGTCTGACGGTAAACCGCAGACCGATAACGATACCGGGATGATTTCTTACAAAGACGCTAACGGCAACAAACAGCAGATCAACCGTACTGACGTGAAAGAGATGGTCGCGCTGGAAGACTAATCCGTAGCGGACAGGTAAAAAAAAGCACCGCAATTTGGCGGTGCTACATTAATCACTATGGACAGACAGGGTAAATGTACAGGAAGTGAAAAAGGGTAGCTTCGCTACCGTGGTCTGAATCGCAGACCAATTGCAAACACAACAACACAACATCACAACCGTAAGCCAAAAGCCCACCAGAACACGCATTCCGATAAAACTTTTCGTTCCGGCTCAGGAAGTGCCGCCACTATAGGTATTTGCTGGTAGTTCCTCAACGGACAAATTATAATGGCTCAGATAAAAAAAACTAATAGGTTACAGCTTGTAATCTAATTGTTAAATTGTTTTAACATCAAAGTCTAATAGCCATGTCTAAACGTCTTCCACCTCTGAACGCATTACGTGTTTTTGATGCCGCCGCACGGCATCTCAGCTTCACTCGCGCAGCAGAAGAGCTTTTTGTGACGCAGGCCGCAGTAAGCCACCAAATCAAGTCACTTGAGGATTTTTTGGGCCTTAAACTGTTTCGGCGACGCAACCGTTCTCTTCTTCTCACCGAGGAAGGCCAAAGCTACTTCCTCGACATCAAAGAGATTTTTTCGCAATTAACCGAAGCGACGCGTAAACTTCAGGCGCGAAGCGCAAAAGGGGCGCTGACGGTCAGTTTATTGCCCAGTTTTGCGATCCAGTGGCTGGTTCCCCGACTCTCTAGCTTTAACTCAGCTTATCCGGGAATCGACGTCAGGATCCAGGCGGTGGACCGTCAGGAAGACAAGCTGTCGGACGATGTCGACGTGGCGATTTTTTATGGTCGCGGCAACTGGCCGGGCTTGCGCGTCGAAAAATTGTACGCAGAATATCTGTTGCCCGTCTGTTCGCCGCTGCTGCTGACGGGGGATAAGCCATTGAAGTCGCCAGAGGATCTGGCGAAGCACACGCTATTGCATGACGCCTCGCGCCGCGACTGGCAAACCTATACGCGCCAGCTGGGCCTGAATCATATTAACGTCCAGCAGGGGCCGATCTTCAGCCACAGCGCGATGGTGCTGCAGGCGGCGATTCACGGTCAGGGCGTTGCGCTGGCGAATAACGTGATGGCGCAATCGGAAATTGAGGCCGGACGTCTGGTCTGTCCGTTTAACGATGTGTTGGTGAGTAAAAACGCATTTTATCTGGTTTGTCATGACAGTCAGGCAGAACTGGGTAAAATAGCCGCCTTCCGTCAGTGGATCCTGGCGAAAGCGGCGGCTGAACAAGAGAAATTCCGCTTTCGCTACGAACAATAACTTACTTAGGGTATTACCATGACCAGCCGTTTTATGCTGATTTTTGCCGCTGTCAGTGGCTTTATCTATGTTGCTCTGGGCGCTTTCGGGGCGCACGTGCTAAGCAAAACCCTTGGTGTGGTTGAGATGGGCTGGATCCAGACCGGTCTGCAATACCAGGCGTTTCATACGCTGGCGATCTTCGGTCTGGCGGTCGCGATGCAGCGCCGCATCAGCATCTGGTTCTACTGGAGTAGCGTTTTTCTGGCGTTAGGCACTGTGTTGTTTAGCGGCAGCTTATATTGCCTGGCGCTGTCGCATTTGCGCCTGTGGGCGTTTGTGACCCCGGTTGGCGGGGTGAGTTTCCTGGCAGGGTGGGTGTTGATGTTAATCGGCGCCGTTCGTTTGAAGCGTAAGGGCGTTGTTCATGAATAAAGTGGTGTTGTTGTGTCGCCCGGGCTTTGAAAAAGAGTGCGCTGCGGAAATTACCGATAAAGCGGGACGTCGCGAATTGTTTGGCTTTGCGCGCGTTAAAGAAAACGCGGGATATGTCATTTATGAATGTTATCAGGCCGATGATGCGGAAAAAATTATCAGCGAGCTGCCGTTCAGTTCACTGATCTTCACCCGCCAGTGGTTTGTGGTGGGCGAGCTGCTGCAGCATTTGCCGCCGGAAGACAGGATCACGCCGATCGTCGGTATGCTGCAGGGCGTGGTCGAGAAGGGCGGCGATCTGCGGGTTGAAGTGGCGGACACCAATGAAAGCAAAGAACTGATGAAGTTCTGCCGCAAGTTTACGGTGCCGTTGCGCGCCGCGCTGCGTGACGCAGGCATTCTGACGCACTATGAAACGCCGAAGCGTCCGGTGGTCCACGTCTTCTTTATCGCGCCGGGATGCTGTTATACCGGTTATTCGTATGCCTCAAATAACTCTCCGTACTACATGGGCATTCCGCGCCTTAAGTTTCCCGCCGACGCCCCAAGCCGCTCGACGCTCAAGCTGGAAGAAGCGCTGCACGTGTTCATTCCGGAAGATGAGTGGGATGAGCGTCTGGCGAACGGGATGTATGCGGTAGATTTAGGCGCCTGCCCCGGCGGCTGGACTTATCAGCTGGTGAAGCGGAACATGTGGGTTTACTCGGTCGATAACGGTCCGATGGCGCAAAGCCTGATGGATACCGGACAGGTGACTTGGCTGCGGGAAGATGGCTTTAAGTATCGCCCAAACCGTAACAACATCTCATGGATGGTGTGCGATATGGTGGAGAAACCGGCGAAAGTGGCGGCGCTGATGGCGCAGTGGCTGGTGAATGGCTGGTGTCGTGAAACCATTTTTAACCTCAAGCTGCCGATGAAAAAACGCTATGAAGAAGTCTCCCAGAACCTGGCGTATATTCAGGCGCAACTGGATGAACATGGCGTGAACGCGCAGATCCAGGCGCGTCAGCTCTATCACGATCGCGAAGAAGTCACGGTGCACGTGCGTCGCCTGTGGGCGGCGGTAGGCGGGCGTCGCGACGAACGCTAAAACTACGCCGGAGGAGGCCTCGTTTGGCGCTATCTCGCCGACACGTCTGAAACAATAGCCGTCACCTCATCCAGATGACCCAGCCGGGCTTCTCCCGAACGGTTGAATTTGCTTTTATCGATCAGCAGCAGCGACTGCGCGGCGCGACTCAGCAGTACGGATTTATATTCAGCGTTAAAAGCGCTGGAATCCCACAGCGCGCCGTGGCGGTCGATTCCTTCACAGGAAAAGATAAACAGATCAATTTCCAGCGTTTTCAGTTGAGAAATGAGTGAGGGATTCACATAACAACGGTGTTTACGCTCAAGCGTACCGCCAGAACAAATCAGTTGAATGCGCTCGCGCTTGCCTAGCGCCTGGCAGATTGGCTGACTGTTGGTGAACACCTGAATGTCGATATCCGGTAGCTGCCGCGCCAGATACCAGCAGGTTGAACTGGCATCCAGCGCAATGACCATACCGTTTTCTATCCAGCCGAGCGCCTTTCTGGCAATGTCTGCTTTGTGGGCGTAATGGCTTTTCAGACGAAGAGAAAACGGATCGCCGTTATCGCCGTTTTCCCGCCGAATGCTTTTTGCCCGTCCGTGGCTACGCAACACTTTGCCCTGACTTTGTAACGCGCTGAGATCGCGGCGGATGGTCTCTTTACTGACATTAAGCAGCGCGGCCAGCGCGTCAGTGGTCAGGCTTTGATGCTGACTAAGCAGATGCACTATCGCTTGCTGACGTACCGCTTTCATCGCTGACCCTCTCACCGTCCGGAAAACTCTGCCGCGGGTGAGATTACGGCGTTACGCCTTTTTTTAAAAGAATATTCCCGTATTTGGCGCGCTCGCCGGTGATGACGATCGCAAAAGCCTTTTGCGCGCGTTCGTAAAAAGCGAAGCGATCGATGCGCACAATGTCAGGGCAAGGCATTTGCAACGAAAGGGCATCGCGATAGCGGGTCTCAACATCCGGGTCGAGGGTATCACCCTCAACCGCCGCCATCATCACCACCGGTGGCGCATAGCTGTCCAGCTCGAACAGTGGAATGATTGCCCGCAATAATTCGCTAACCTGCAGTCCATCGGCGCGGATTGTCTGCGGCCCCATGCTGTGTGCCGGAAAGTGCGCGTCCGAGAAAACGATCTCGTCGCCATGTCCCATTTCCGCCAGCACCTTGAGCAGTTCAGGCGAGATTAATGGAGAAAGTGTTTTAAGCATGAACCACTCCTTTAGTGTGACGGATAGGGTGACTGAGGATGAAAATAACGGTACTGGTAGCGCACCTGCTCGCGCGCCTGCTGCGGACTGGCAAATTCGCCAACGCCATACCAGCCAAACATCGCCGCCCCGGCGACGGTGGTCTCCGCGTCGTCAAGCACCTTAATGGGGAGGTTCAGCACGTTGGCTTTGATTTGATTCCACAACGGGTTGCGGCTTCCTCCCCCCACCAGCAGAAGCTCCGTTGCCCGGAAGTGCCCGATGCTTTCCAGCATATGCAGGTTTTGGCGAAGCTGTTCCGTTAAGCCTTCCAGCGCCGCGCGGTATAAATGCGCGCGGGTGGTGGCGAGCGTTACCCCTTGCCAGCCCGCCAGCGGGGAGGTAAGCAGTTCACACTGCATTCTGACCCCTTCAGCGCCAGGCGGTACACGCTGTGCCTCATCAATTAACGTTTGCCAGGGCGTGTCGGGCGTCCATAACAGTTTGCGCGTCCATTCAAGTACGCCGGAGGCCAGCCACTGCATGCCGGGGTTATACAATCCGCTCTGGCTGTCCAGTTCACAGGTTGATCCGGCATAGCGGCTTAACGTCGCGGTATCGACCTGGCGACTGCGTACCATCAGGATTTCCCAGGTGCCGGAGGAGAGCACCGGCTCGTCCTGCGCCGCGCCCGCGCCAAACAAGGCAAACTGAGTGTCGTGTCCGGCGGAGATCACCGGAACGCCCGGCGCCAGTCCCAGCAGCGTCGCAGCGGTAGGCTGCAGCAAGCCGATTCGTTCACCCGCTTCTACCAGCCGGGGAAACAGCGCGCGCGTCAAACCGGCGGCCTGCAAAATATCGCCGCTGAAATCGCGCTGGTGAAGATCCAGCAACTGGCTGGTGCCGGCCATTGTGATATCGGTGGTGAATTCGCCGGTCAGACGCTGATTAATCAGTGAGGAGATAAACAGCCAGGCATGCGCCTGCGCCAGAAGCGCAGGGTGATTCTCTTTCAGCCACACCAGCTTATACAGGGTATTAAAGCTGAATGCGCCCACGCCGGAAATCGCCTGAAGCTGGCGTGGCGGCATAAAACGGCCGATGGCGTCCATGACCGCCGCCGTACGCGGGCATTTCCAGCTAATTACCGGATACAGCAGTTCGCCGCGCGCATCCACCAGCGCGCCGTCAACGCCAAAGGTGGTCACCGTAATGCCGCGAACCCGGCAGGCGGACAGTTCGCCGCTCAGCATCCGGCAACACCCGGCGAAGCGTTGCAGTATGGCGTCAAGCGACCACTGATGCCACGCGCTGTTTTCAGTGGCCGCCTCGCTGGCGTTAAGCACCGAGGCGCGGGCGATAATCTTGCCCTGCCGATCGACGGCTATCGCCCGCACGTTGGTTGCGCCACAGTCGAGAACCAGAATAACGTCATTTTTCATAAGGACTCCCGTTGCCGGATGGCATTACGCTATCCGGCCCACGTCGAATCTTAACGCTTATACAGCGGCCCGTAGTTCTGGCAGGCGCGGTAATCCTGACCTTCGATGTCCATGCCGTGCGCGGCCCAGGCGGAAGGGCGATAAATTTTCGCTTCGTCCACGTTATGCATACAGACCGGAATACGTAGCATTGCAGCGAGGGTAATGAAGTCAGCGCCAACATGTCCCACGGTGAGCACCCCGTGGTTTGCGCCCCAGTTTGCCATGACCGAATAAACGTCAGTGAACGGTCCTTTGCCGGTCAGCCGCGGAGCGAACCAGGTGGTCGGCCAACTGGAGTCAGTACGCTTGTCGAGTGTGTCATGAACCGCTTTCGGTAGCGCCACGCTCCAGCCTTCGGCGATTTGCAATACCGGCCCTAGTCCCTTGATGATATTCACACGGGTCATGGTGAACGGGACGCCGCCTTCGCTCAGGAAGCGTGACGAATAGCCGCCACCGCGAAAATACTCGTGGATCGCCGGACACCATTCGGTGGCTGCCAGACAGGCGTCGGCTTCCTCTTGCGTCACCTCCCAGTGCGGTTTCAGCGTCGGGTTGCCGTCACTGTCCCGCTGTTTGCAGGTGCCGTCGAGCGCAGCGGAACCGGAGTTGATCAAGTGGATGATGCCGTGTTCCGCCGTACCGCTGAGGGTATGGCCAGTGACGCGTTTAACCGCGTCCGGCGACCAGTAGGTACGCACGTCAGCGAAGACCTGCGCCGTGCCGGTCAGTTGATGGCCGAACAACATCGCGACGCCGTTCAGGCTGTCGTTTTCAGTGGCGACCACCAGCGGTTCGCGGACTCCGTTCCAGTCAAAGGAGCTGTTTAGCAGCGCTTCGGCGGTATCGCCGTTCGGGTATTGATCGGTCCAGTGGCGCTGTCCCTGAAAACCTGCCGCGATGGCGTTGTAGCCGAGGGACTCTTCCACGCGTCCCCTCTCCGCCAGCTTGCTGTTGCCCTGCATCATGTCGCGGATGCACATTGCCATCAGCAGACTTTCGCGCAGGATGTGTCGGCTCTGTTCAGCGTTGCGCTGGTACTGTTTCGCGTTTTTATCTTCGCCAAAGCGGAAATGGGCATCGGCCCAGGCCAGCGCCATTTCCAGTTCGGCTTCGTCGTAAATGTTATGATCGATACGGCGGCGCAGTTCGGTCATATCAACGGACTGCACCTTCATGCCGAGCCAGGACTCAAAGAAATTATGATCGACTATCGATCCGGCGATACCCATCGAGACACCGCCCAGCGAGAGGTAGCTTTTGCCCTTCATGCTGGCCACCGCCAGTCCTGCCCGCGCAAAGCGCAACAGCTTCTCTTCCACGTCGGCAGGAATGGCGCTGTCGCCTGCATCCTGCACATCCTGACCGTAAATGGAAAACGCCGGGATCCCTTTCTGGCTATGGGCCGCCAACGCCGCAGCCAGATACACCGCTCCCGGGCGTTCAGTGCCGTTAAATCCCCAGATAGCCTTTGGACGCATTGGGTCCATATCGATGGTTTCGCTGCCGTAGCACCAGCACGGGGTGACGGTGATTGTCAGACCGACGTTCAGGCCGCTGAATTTTTCTTCGCAGGCGGCGGCTTCCGCCATCCCGGCAATGCAGCTGTCGGCAATGACGCATTCGACGGGCGCGCCGCAGGCATAGCGCAGCTTTTCCGTCAGCAGAGCGGCGGTAGCTTTCGCCATATTCATGGTTTGGGTTTCCAGTGATTCGCGAACGCCCATACGGCGTCCGTCGATCACCGGACGAATACCGATTTTTGGCAGGGACATTTTCTTCATGCGTGGTTCCTCATCTTCGTTTAGACGCGCTGCGCAGGCGGAAGAGAGGCGCCACCGTGGCAGTCGGCTGAAAAAATGTGATTTTGCTAACTCGAGTTAGCTTAGGTATTGGCAGGTTTTTTACACAACTTTTTTCTGACGGGATTGTGAGAAACTTCACGAGAAGTGGTTAAAATTCGATCTACGTCAAATTAAAGCGCGTGACGATTTCTATAAAAATCAATCTATTTCAATTGGTTAAAATAAAGAGTCTGCCCGGCGTCACAAATTCACGCCAAATAATTTGGCTATTTGGGGTGGCTAAAATAGCTTTAAAAGGCAAATCGCTAACTCGAGTTAGCAATATTCAGCATTGAGCCAACGTGACGTATCACTGTTTTCAGGAAGAATTCACATTCGCGGTAAGGGGTGGCCCTGAGAACGTACTTCGCCTGATTTACAGCCTGCGGTTTCTGATTATTGAGGAAAGCAGCAATGTCCGAAACATTTTTACAGATGAATCATATTACGAAACGCTTTCCCGGCGTATTAGCGTTGAGTAATGTGAATTTCACGCTCCGTAAAGGCGAAGTCCATGCGCTATTAGGTGAAAATGGCGCGGGTAAATCAACGCTAATGAAAATTTTAGCGGGCGTTTATCAACCGGACGAAGGAGAGATTATCTTTGAGGGAAGACCGATCGCGTTTAGCGATCCGCTTAGCGCGCAAAATGCTGGCATCACCATTATTCATCAGGAATTTAATTTATTTCCTGAATTAACCGTTGAAGAGAATATTTTTATTGGCCGCGAGTATTGTAAAAATAACCGTTGGCGGCTGGATGAAAAACAGCAGCGCCAGGCGGCGACGGATATTTTGCAAAAGCTCAATCTGAATATTGCCCCCGATACGCTGGTCTCAGACCTGACGGTCGCGCAGCAGCAAATGGTGGAAATCGCCAAAGCGATCTCGGTTAACGCCAAAATTTTGATTATGGACGAACCCACCGCGGCGCTCACCGAAACGGAGATTGAGAGCCTGTTTCGCGTTACCCGACTGCTCAAGGCGCAGGGGACCGGCATTGTTTACATCTCGCACCGTCTGGAGGAACTGGCGCTGATCGCCGATCGCGCCACCGTGATGCGCGACGGTCAGTACATCGATACCGTGGAGTATGAAACGGTAAAAATCAGCGATCTGATAGCGATGATGGTGGGCCGCGAGTTGGGCAATATCTTTCCCCCTCGCGCGCGAAAGGCGCGCCGGGAGCCGGTGCTGGAGGTCTGCGGGTTAACGCGAAAAGGCGTGCTGAACGATATTCACTTTACCCTTCACCGCGGTGAAATTCTTGGTTTCGCCGGGTTAATGGGGGCTGGACGAACCGAACTGGCGCGGGCGATTTTTGGCGCCGATCCGGTCGATGCCGGGACGATAAAGCTCCACGGCAAAGCGATCGTGATTAACGATATTGCCGATGCCATCGCGCAAGGTATTTGTTATTTAACGGAAGACCGCAAGAAGGAAGGGCTGGCGCTCAATCTTTCCGTCGAGCGTAACATTATGTTGGGCAATTACCCTGAGTTTTCTGACCGCTTTGGCAATGTTGATACCCGACGTTGCCAGCAAATCAGCGAGGAGCAGGTAAACGCGCTCAGAATAAAAACGCCGCATCTCGAACAGGCAGCCATTAATTTAAGTGGTGGGAACCAGCAAAAAATTATTATTGCCCGCTGGGTGTGTAAGGATACTGAAATTCTCATTTTTGATGAGCCAACCCGGGGAATTGATGTCGGGGCAAAACTGGAAATCTATGAATTAATGAATCGCCTGGTGGCGAAAGGTAAATCGATAATCATGATTTCCTCTGAATTACCGGAAGTGTTAGGCATGTGCGATCGCATCTTAGTGATGCGCAGCGGTCGTATTACCGGTGAATTAACTGCCGATAACGCCACACAGGAAAAAATCATGCAGTTCGCGACGTTAGAGGATTAAATCATGACCATCTCTGTCACCTCATCTGCTACGAATAATAAGAAATTAAAAGTTAACAAAGCGCTACTGATGCGCCTCGCGCCGCTGTTGAGTCTGATCATTCTGATCATTTTCTTCAGCTTCAGTTCGCCCTTTTTCTTTAATACCGAAAATATCATGACCATCGCGTTACAAACCTCGGTGATTGGCATTATGGCGATTGGCGTGACCTTTGTGATTATCACCGCAGGAATCGACCTTTCATTAGGCTCAGTGGTGGCGTTTTCCGGCGTCGCGGTGGGAATTTGCGCCACCCTCGGGCTGCCGCTGCCCGTCTGTATTCTGGCGGGCGTCATTGCCGGAGGGCTTTGCGGTTACGTCAACGGCCTGCTGGTCACCAAAATGACCATCCCGCCGTTTATTGCCACCCTCGGGCTGATGATGTCCGTTCGCGGGATCAATATGGTGATGACGGATGGCCGCGCAATCTATTTTGCCGATTACCCCACCTTTAAGCTGCTGGCCCAGGGGCGTTTGTTCGACGTGCTGCCGTATCCGGTGTTTTATCTCGTTATCGTGGCGCTGGTGGCCGGGTACATTCTCAAGAAAACGGTGATTGGCCGCTATGTCTATGCCGTCGGCAGCAATGAGGTGGCGGCGCATCTCTCCGGTATTAAGGTCCAGCGGGTCAAAATATTCGTTTACGCCTTTTGCGGGCTACTGACCGGCATCGCGGGCGTCATTCTGGCCTCACGCCTGAACTCCGGACAGCCTACGGTTGGCGTCGGCTATGAACTGGAGGCGATTGCGGCAGTCGTTATCGGCGGCACCAGCCTGATGGGCGGCATTGGCACCATCGGCGGCACTATCATTGGCGCGTTCATCATGAGCGTACTGAAAAATGGCCTGAACCTGATGGGCGTTTCCCAGTTCTGGCAAATGGTGGCGATGGGCATTGTGGTGGTGGCCGCTGTGTACCTTGATACCTTACGCAAAAAAATTCGTTGATTTACGCTCCCGGCAGTCACGGGGCATACAGACCCTGACGTAAAGGGTGAGACACTCACAACGGAGTCACATAATGAAAACCAGGCATCTTGTTTATGCGTTATCCCTGCTGGCGTGCATCTCTTCCGGCGCGCTGGCGAAAGATTTAAATCTTCCGGTGATCAGTAAAGGTTTCCAGCATGAATTCTGGCAAACCGTGAAAATGGGGACCGAAGCGGCGGCGAAGGAGCTGGGCGATAAAACCAGCTATGTCGGCCCTGCCGATGAAACTCAGATCGCCGAGCAAATTCAACTGGTGGAAAATGCAATGGCGAAGAAGCCCAACGGCCTGCTGCTGGCGGCGCTGGACGCTAACGCGCTGGCGCCGCTGGTAGAAACCGCCAATTCACGCGGTATCAAGGTGGTGACCTTTGACTCTGGCGTTAATTCTGATATTCCGGTGAGCTTCGTGGCGACCAATAACCGCAAAGCCGGGGCGGAAGCCGCCGACGCGCTGGCGGCGCAGGTGAATAAGAAAGGCAAGGTTGGCATTATCGCCCACGTAGCGGGGACGTCGTCGGCGATTGAACGTTCGGAAGGATTCATTGCGCGCATGAAGGAGATGTACCCGGATATTCAGGTGCTGCCGGTATAGTACAGCGATGGCGATCCGCAAAAAGCGATGGATAAAACCATCGATATGATCCAGGCGAACCCGGATCTGGCGGGGATCTACGGCACGAATGAGGGATCAACGCTCGGTGTCGCCAACGCCATCGACAGCCAGAACCTGAAAGGCAAAGTGAAAGTCATTGGCTTCGACAGCACTGAGGCGATTATCAATTTCCTGAATGCTGGCGTGATTCAGGGGTTTGTGGTGCAGGATGCGTTTCAAATTGGCTATCAGGGGATCAAAACGCTGAATGCGGCGCTTTCTGGCCAAACGGTGCCGAAAGAGATCGACATTCCGGTGAAATTTGTCAGTGCGCAAAATATCAATACGCCGGAAATTGACAAGCTGTTGCATCCGTTTGGCAAAAAGTAAGGCCGTGGGGGGCGAGGCCTGCGCCCCCGTTTATGCGTAACGCCCGCCGGCTCACGCTTAAGCGACTGATGCGGTAAGACAAAAGTGTAAAATGCTTTTATGATTGTGAATTGACGCTTGGACGGTGACTGGGGCAATGACATGGCTAAGACAGTAGAACAGATAGCCAGCGATCTGAATTTATCGGTAACGACCGTGAGACTGGTGCTAAATGGAAAAGCTGAACAGTATCGCATCAGCCTCAAGACACAAACGCGAATAAACGAATATGTGGAGCGCTATGGATATGTCATTAACCATTCCGCCCGTAGCCTTAAGCTAAATAAAACGTATACCCTGGGACTCATTGTTCCCAATATTTCTAACGTCTTCTTCGCCACGCTGGCAGAAAAGCTGGAACAGCGCTGCCGGCGTTCCGGCTACCAGTTGATGATCAGCTGTACCTATGACGATGTGGATTACGAAAATAAGTTAACGAAAGCGTTAATCGCCCGTAATGTCGATGGTCTGTTTATTGTGCCTTCGACCCTGGAAAATCAGCAGCACCATTTACGCCAGGTGAGAAAACCGATGGTATTGCTGGATCGTGATTTTAAATATACCGATAACGCGCTGGTGGAAAGCCATAATATGTCGGGCGGTGAGCAATTAACCCGGCAATTACTGGACGCAGAAAAATTGCCGGTCTGGTTTCTGGTGGGCGATACCGGTTTACCGAGTATCAGCGACCGTCTTAACGGTTATCTGAACGCACTCAGAGAAAAAGGCATTCACCATCGTGACTGGGTGCGCGAAGGGCCGGTAAACACCCCGGAAGGCGGTTACGAGATCATGCAAACGCTGATGGATGAACAAGGATGCCCGCAAGCGTTTATCGCGTCCTCATTGCCGGTTCTCGAAGGGGCGGTGAGAGCGATCCGCGATCGCGTTGGCGTCGTGCCGCCTGACATCAATATCGGCACCTTTGACGAACATCCGATGCTTGGGTTTCTGTCGAATAACGTCTGGTCGATGCAGCAGGATGAAAACGCCTGGGCTGAAAAGGCGGTGGACATGATGCTCAGTGCAATTGATGAACGACCAGTGAAAGAAACCGTAAAAGTGGAAATGAAATTAATTAAGCGCGTAAGACAAAAATAAGATGCGCAAAAAAATCAGCCATTGAACCGATTACCCGGAGAACAAAGATGGAAAGAACGCAATTATCCCGTGAAATTATTGAAACCTGTTTAGAAATGACCCGACTGGGGCTTAATCAGGGAACGGCGGGAAACGTCAGCGCGCGCTATCAGGACGGCATGTTAATTACCCCCAGCGGCATTCCTTACGAACGCATGACGGAAAATATGATCGTCTTTGTCGATAACGACGGCCATTATGAAGAGGGGAAATTGCCCTCCAGCGAATGGCGTTTTCATCTGGCGGCGTATCAGACGCGCCCGGACGCGAATGCCGTGGTCCACAACCATGCGATTCATTGCACCGCGGTTTCTATCCTTAACCGCCCGATCCCGGCTATTCATTACATGATTGCCGCAGCGGGGGGGAATACCATTCCTTGTGCGCCTTATGCGACCTTTGGCACCCGTGAGCTTTCCGGGCACGTCGCCGTCGCGCTGAAAAATCGTAAAGCCACGCTGTTGCAGCATCATGGGTTGATCGCCTGCGAAGCGAATCTGCAAAAAGCGCTGTGGCTGGCGCATGAGGTGGAAGTGTTAGCGCAACTGTACATGAGTACGCTGGCGGTGGTTGACCCGGTGCCCGTGTTATCAGATGCAGAGATTGCCGTGGTGCTGGAGAAATTTAAAACTTACGGTTTGCGCATAGAGGAATAATTACAATCACTACGCTTTGACCAGCCGTAGCTGCTGCAGGTTGCCGTCGAGTTGTAAATCCGTTTGCAGTCGGGCGATATCGCGACAGAGAAAAGCCATCTCTTTATGCTCATCCAGTTTTTTACGCCACTTTTCCGGCACTTCCGCCAGGTGTGCGTAAAGTCCTTCCAGCGTCTGAAACTGCGCCAACAGCTGCGTGGCGCTTTTCGGACCGATACCGGCGACGCCGGGCACCTTTGAGCTACTGATCCCCGCCAGTCCCCAATAGTCTGGTAACTGTTGGGGCGAGACGCCAAACTCTTTTTCAATGAAGGGGGCATCCAGCCAGCGCTTCTGAAAGTAGTCGCGGATGCGCAGCGTCGGGGAGAGAAGCTGGCAATAACCTTTGTCTGTCGACACGATGGTGGCCTGATGACCGGCCTGAGTGACTTTCACCGCCAGCGTTGCCGCCAGGTCGTCAGCTTCGTGACCGTCAGATACCCAGCAGGCGACGCCGCGCTGTTCAAAGGCGGCACGCAGAGCGGGCATCTCGTCATGCAGGTCATCCGGCATTGGCGGGCGACCCGCTTTGTAATCCGGAAGCCGTTGGTGACGCCATCCGCTGTTTCGCGCTTCATCATCAAATACCGCCACGGCGTGGGTGGGTTGGCTGTGGAGAATCAGCTGATCCAGCGCGTGCTGGCAGGTCTGCGCGCACGGCGAACCCTGCACGGCATGAATGCGGCGAATCAAATTGAGCGCGTCGACAATAAGCAGATGGACAGCCACGGTGTTCTCCCTTTACAACCTGCGGGTAGGGTAACATTCACGGCGAAATGAGGCGAGCCTGGCGTGGTTTGCCCGGTAAGCGCTATGCCACCGGGCAGACGGCAGGCGTTAGTCGCAGGTGACGATTTTCATCGCCAGACCGCCGCGGGAGGTTTCGCGGTATTTGGCGTTCATGTCTTTTCCGGTTTCATACATGGTTTCGATCACTTTATCGAGGCAGACGCGCGGTTCGCTGGTGCGACGCAGCGCCATACGCGCCGCGTTGACCGCTTTCACCGAGGCGATCGCGTTACGTTCGATGCACGGCACCTGTACTTGTCCCGCGACCGGGTCGCAGGTCAGACCGAGGTTGTGTTCCATGCCGATTTCCGCCGCAATGCACACCTGCGCCGGGCTGCCGCCCAGCAGTTCCGCCAGACCCGCCGCCGCCATAGAGCACGCCACGCCGACTTCGCCCTGGCAGCCTACTTCCGCACCGGAAATGGAGGCGTTCATTTTGTACAGCGAGCCAATCGCACTGGCAACCAGCATATAGCGGGCCAGCGAGTTCGCATTCACTTCACGGATGAACTTATCGTAGTACGCCAGCACCGCCGGAACGATACCGCAGGCGCCGTTGGTCGGTGCGGTGACTACGCGCCCACCGGCGGCGTTTTCTTCGTTGACCGCCAGCGCGAACATGTTGATCCAGTCCACGACGGCCATTGGATCGGTCGTGGTTTTATCCTGGCTGACCAGCATCCGGCGCAGCGCCGCCGCACGACGCGGCACACGCAATTTTCCGGGCAGAACGCCTTCGGTGGTAATGCCGCGCTCAATACCGCTGCGCATCACTTCCCAGACGTTGGCAAAGTGCTGTTCCAGCTCTTCTTTGCTGTGCAGCGCCAGTTCGTTTTGCATCATCAGGCCGGAAAGCGAGAGCCCGGTTTCTGCGCAATGTCTTTGCAGATCGGCGGCAGATTTGTATGGATAGGGCACTTCGACCGGCGCACTGTTCGGTAAACCGAAATGGTCTTCATCGACGATGAAGCCGCCGCCAATGGAGTAATAAGTCTGGCTGTAGAGGACGGTTTCTCCTGCCAACGCGGTAATGCGCATACCGTTCTCGTGCAGGGACAGGTTGTCGGCATGGAAATTCATGCACTTATCCACCGGGAATTCGACCTCATGCTGACCATTTGCCAGCAGCAGACGCCCGTGGGTATTCACATCCTGAATGAAACTCGGAATGGCATCGATGTCGACGCTGTCCGGCAGATTTCCCGCCAGACCCATAATAATCGCGATATCGGTGTGGTGGCCTTTCCCCGTCAAAGACAGAGAGCCATAAACATCCACCACGACGCGGGTGACATCGGTAAGCATGTTGCGGGCAATCAGATCGTCCGTGAACTGTTTGCCTGCCTTCATTGGTCCAACGGTATGAGAACTGGAAGGGCCAATGCCGATTTTGAAGATATCGAAGACGCTAATCATAGGACTTCCATTAAATAAAGCTCGGGAGGACGCGCCGCCCACAGGCGGCGCTGTAAAACTTAGCTGAACAGAGAGTAGAAAATTGCGGAGATAGCGATCAGACCCATGATGACAACGAAGACGTTGCTGATATGGCCGCTGTACTTACGCATTGCCGGTACTTTCTGAATCGCGTACATCGGCATCAGGAACAGAATCATCGCGATGATCGGGCCGCCCAGGGTTTCGATCATACCGAGAATGCTCGGGTTCAGCGTCGCGACAATCCAGGTGGTCACCAGCATGAACAGCGCGGTAATGCGGTTCAGTTTGTTGATCTCGATGGATTTACCTTTACCACGCAGAGATTTGATAACCATGCCGTTGAAGCCTTCACGCGCGCCCAGATAGTGGCCGAGGAAAGACTTCGTGATGGCGATCATCGCAATGATCGGCGCCATCCAGGCGATGATCGGCGCGTTAAAGTGGTTCGCCAGGTAAGACAGAATCGAGATATTCTGCTCTTTCGCCGCGGCGAGATCCGCCGGGGACAGGCTCAGTACGCAGCTGAAGACGAAGAACATGACCGTCAGCACCATCATGATGTGGGCGAACGCCAGAATCTTAGCGCATTTTTTCTCGGCGCCGTCGCCGTACTCTTCACGCTTCGCTACCGCGAAAGAGGAGATGATCGGCGAGTGGTTGAAGGAGAAGACCATCACCGGGATCGCCAGCCACAGGGTCATCCACAGGCCGTTGCCGGTAGAGGCGGCGGTATCAAAGGACAGCGTTTCCAGCGCCGCGCCGTTCCATTGCGGGATCAGATACAGAGCCAGCAACATCAGCGCTGCCACAAACGGGAACACCAGGATGCTCATCGCTTTCACGATCATCTGCTCGCCGAAACGCACGATAGTCATCATACCGACAATCAGGATCAGGGACAGAATCGCACGCGGCGGCGGCGTGATAGCCAGCTGATGCGTCAGAAAGCTTTCCACCGTGTTGGTGATTGCCACGCTGTAAACCAGCAGGATAGGGTAAATGGCAAAGAAATAGAGCAGGGTAATCAGCTTACCTGCGCCGATACCGAAGTGCTCTTCAACCACTTCAGTGATGTCTTCGCCCGGGTTTTTACCGGACAGAACAAAGCGGGTCAGGCCGCGGTGGGCAAAAAAGGTCATCGGGAAAGCGATAATCGCCATGATGATCAACGGAATCATGCCGCCGACGCCTGCGTTGATTGGCAGGAACAGTACGCCCGCACCGATAGCCGTGCCGTAAAGGCCCAGCATCCACATGGTATCTGTCTTGCGCCATGCGCTTCGGGAATCAATCGAAGCAATAGTGCTGGTTTGAGTGGTTTCCATCTATTTCTCCTGGAGGATGCTAAAAGTCAGGTTGCTGGTCTAATCCAATGAAAAAAGTCCCGACCGTAAAACGAAATTTCATCAAAGACGATTTTTATATAATTTTTCGCCGTAATAATTTGCGGGCGGAAAGATACAGATAACCAATGAATCTATCAGTGATCGCGATCCCAAATGCAATAATCCACCTTTAATGTGGATAAAATTGGATCATTAATCTGTCAAAAAATCATCAAAGCGAATTTACGCGCGCGAAGGCTAGCATTAACGATACAGCGACGGGAAGTTTTCCCCGAGAGATGCGGAGGTTACGCTGTAAAAGTGCCATTTATTGGTGGTTTCTGATGCCTAAGCAAAGTTAAGAATGATAAAACGCGGTATCTCAGGGCGGGTAATCGTTTGCGTATAAAAATAATGAGTATGATTTATAAGTGAAACTAATTAATTGGCGAGGCTATCTTATTGGTATCAATAAAAAAACCGGAAAGGCCAGCAGCCGTTTCCGGTTCGTTCAGGACTTTTCGCCTCAGGCGCAGATTTCGTAGCAGGGAATGTATGCAGAGCCAGGCAGCTTCATACGGTGTTGCGCGACAAACCCTTGCAGTAGATCGTCCATGCGCCGCATCATCGCCTTATCGCCATGGATTTTGTAAGGACCATATTGCTCGATGGCGCGAATGCCGACTTCCTTCACGTTACCCGCGACGATCCCGGAGAACGCGCGACGCAGGTCTGCCGCCAGCACTTCAACGGGCTGGTCAGGGTACAGCTTCAGGTTAGCCATATTTTCATGGGACGGTTCGAACGGCATTTGCAGATCCGGCGCGATGCGAATCGACCAGTTGAAACTGTAGGCATCGCCAGTGTCACGACGGTTCTCTTTCACCCGCGGCATCGCTTTTTTCATCAGACGCGCCACTTCCGCCGCATCGTCGATAATAATCCGGTAGTGACTGCGCGCCGCTTCACCCAGCGTGTGCACGATAAACTCGTCCAGAACGCGGAAGTAGTCGGCGCTCTCTTTCGGGCCGGTGAGGATCAGGGGCAGCACCTGATCTTTGTTCGCCGGGTTCATCAGGATCCCCAGCAGGTACAGCAGTTCTTCCGCAGTACCGACGCCGCCCGGGAAGATGATAATCCCGTGGGCGATGCGCACGAACGCTTCCAGACGTTTTTCAATGTCCGGCATGATGATCAGTTCGTTGACCAGCGGATTTGGCGGTTCGGCGGCGATGATCGACGGTTCGGTCATGCCGATAAAACGGCTGTCTTTGTAACGCTGCTGGGCGTGACCCACTGCCGCGCCCTTCATTGGCGCTTCCATTGCCCCCGGCCCGCAGCCGGTGCAGATGTTCAGTTCACGCAGACCCAGTTGCGTGCCGACGCGGCGGGCGTACAGGTACTCATTTTCGTTAATCGAGTGGCCGCCCCAGCACACCACCATGTTTGGCGCTTCGCCCACGTGTAGCGCTCTGGCGTTACGCAGAATGGAGAACACCAGGTTGGTAATGTGTACCGAACTTTCGAGATCCAGATGCTGGAAACGACCCGCGTTATGGATCTGTCCGTTGACAAACAGGATGTCGCGCAGCACGGCAAACAGGTTGGCCTGTAGCGCGCGGATAATACGTCCGTCAACGAAAGCGTCTTCCGGTGGGTTGATCAGCTCCAGCTTCACGCCGCGCTCGCGGCGCAGCACGTTGATGTCGAAGGTTTCAAAGCGGGACAGCAGCTCTTTGCTGTTGTCAGTCAGACTGCCGGAGTTTAAGACGGCAAGCGAACAGTTACGAAACAGTTGATACAGGTCGCTGCTGGCCGTGCGTTTAAGCATATCGACTTCCAGTTGCGACAGCATGTCCATTGAGCCAAGCGGGCTAATATGTGTAATCAAGTAAACTCCTTATGGGACGCAAAACGTCATTCCCTGTTGATTACAATAGCCCTGGCTTATGATCTTTCACAACCTTGAGTGCGGAATCAGGCACGCAAAACGGTGAAATAATTTACTGGCGAACCAGTCTGCCGAGCGCAGGAACGAAATCGGTATTGCTCCGCCATGGGTTAATATCCAGTCCGCCACGGCGGGAGTAACGCGCGTAAACGCTGAGGGTTTCCGGCTGGCAGAAGCGCAGCAGGTCATTGAAAATGCGTTCCACGCACTGTTCATGAAACTCGTTATGATGACGGAAGGAAACCAGGTAACGCAGCAGCTTTTCGCGATCTATTTTCCGGCCGCGATACTGGATCTGAATGGAGCCCCAGTCCGGCTGGTGAGTGATCAGACAGTTGGATTTCAGCAGATGGCTGACCAGCGTCTCCTCTACGACTTTTTCGCCGCTGGCGGCATCCTGCAGTGCGTCGGTGGTGAACTGATAGTTGTCGATGCTGATGTCCTGATCGTCAATACAGGCGCCATGAAAATGGGCGATCGGCTGGCCTTCCAGCTCATCCAGGCGGTACAGCGCGACGCTGACTTGTCCTTGCGCGCAAGCGCTGAGATCGTTTTCCAGCGTCTGGCGCACCGCGTCCCAACTGTCAAAACGGGTCTGGTTAAAGCTGTTGAGATAGAGCTTAAAGCTTTTGGATTCAATCAGGTTAACGCTGGCGTAATCCAGTTCCACCTGCCCGACCGCGACCTGCGGCAGGCCTTTGGCGTTCAGCCACGACAGTTCGTACAGCGTCCAGATGTCGCCGCCGTGAAAGGGCAGGCGGTCAGCGTGGAGGCCGAGCGGGTCGCGATTGAGGCTGCGGGGAACGCCCTGTAACAGGCTGGCGTCGTAATTATCCCGGTAATCGGTTGATTTACCAAGAGTCAGGCCGTCAAGCGCCTGATGGTTTTCATAAGAAGACATGTTTCACCGTCGTAAACCAGATACACTATGGCTCCAGTGTATCCTGGCTTTTATGATGAGAGAAACCGGTGAACGAACAGACTGCATTGGCCCTGAAGGCTTTTACGACGCGTTATTGCGACGCATGGCATGAAAAACAGCAAAGTTGGCCGATGAGCGAGGAGCTGTATGGCGTGCCTTCTCCCTGCATCATTTCCTCTACTCAGGACGCGGTTTACTGGCAGCCGCAGCCGTTTGAGGGCGAGTCGAATGTAAACGCGGTTGAACGCGCCTTTGATATTGTGATACAACCTGCCTTTCACGCGTTTTACACCACGCAGTTTGCCGGCGATATGCCCGCACAGTTTCACAATGAAACGCTGACGCTGCTGCAAACCTGGAGCGCTGACGATTTCCGTCGGGTTCAGGAAAACCTGATTGGTCATCTGGTTACGCAAAAACGTCTGAAGCTGCCGCCGACGCTGTTCATCGCCACCCAGGAAAATGAACTGGAGGTGATTTCAGTGTGTAATCTGTCTGGTGATGTCATCAAAGAAACGCTGGGAACGCGGCAACGCACCGTTCTGGCTCCCTCCCTTGCGGAATTCCTTACTCAGCTTAAGCCTGTTCTGTAATCCATTTACCTGGTAATGTTGTGAGAGATCTCTTACACGCCCTGTAGGAGATCGCCAGGTGATAAGTGAAGACTTAAGGGCATAAGAATTATCAATATCCTAATAAATCAGAAGGTTAACTAATTCGTGTCAACTTTCATATGAAATTTTCCTTAAGGCATTGCCTGTAAGTCCCTTGTAAGACGGCGTAAAAAAGGCGATTCTATGTACGTCGACAGGGAGTCGCACAACAAAGCGAACATCAGGATGATGGCGCTTTGTCAGGACACACCAGGACGGTGTTGCAAGGAAAGGCTTCAGGACGAAGCAAAGTGGAAAACGCAGGAAGGCGTTAAAGGACACCTCCAGGAAGGAGAACGAGAGCCGGTCAGGATGGTCGGTGGGTCAGGAAGGCCAGGACACTTCAGGATGAAGTTTTCACATCGGGGTGGTGTGAGCAGGATGCGCACGTTCAGGATGAACAACGGGTCGCAAGACCGCTGGAAAAGTTGTCAAGGATGAGCAGGGAGCACTAAAAGTAGCTGGAATGCTGCGAAACGAACCGGGAGCACTGTTTTTACAGTGCTCCCTTTTTTATTTCTTTTTTTACTGGTGGTATTCTTCGCGCCACATTTTTCTTTACTGAGGTGACTTCATGACGACTCATGACCGTGTGCGTCAGCAGCTTCACGCACTGGAAGCGCTGCTGCGCGAGCATCAACACTGGCGGATGGATGAACCCGAAGCCCACCTGTTTACCAGTACGCAGCCTTTTTGCATGGATACCATGGAGCCGCTCGAGTGGCTGCAATGGGTGTTGATCCCCCGGATGCATGCCCTGCTGGACAGCGCCCAGCCATTGCCTGAGGCTTTTGCCGTCGCGCCGTACTACGAAGTGGCGCTGAGCGCCGATCATCCGCAGCGTGAGGTTCTGATCGCCGCGCTGCAGGCGCTGGATGCGCTGTTTGCGCAAGATAAATCCTGATGCTGGAGATTCTGTATCAGGACGAATGGCTGGTGGCGGTCAATAAACCCTCCGGTTGGCTGGTACACCGCAGCTGGCTCGATCGCGATGAAAAAGTGGTGGTGATGCAGACCGTGCGCGATCAGATTGGTCAGCACGTTTTTACCGCCCACCGTCTCGACAGGCCCACCTCCGGCGTCCTGCTGATGGGGTTATCCAGCGAAGCCGGACGACGGCTGGCGCAGCAGTTTGAGCAGCATCAGATCCAAAAGCGCTACCACGCGATTGTACGCGGCTGGCTGATGGACGACGCGGTGCTCGACTATCCGCTGGTAGAAGAACGGGACAAAATCGCCGATAAATTTGCCCGCGAGGATAAAGAGCCGCAGCCAGCGGTGACCCATTATCGCGGTCTGGCGACCGTAGAAATGCCGGTGGCAACCGGGCGGTATCCAACGACGCGTTACGGTCTGGTGGCGTTAGAGCCAAAAACCGGCCGCAAGCATCAGCTCAGGCGTCACCTTGCGCATTTGCGTCATCCGATTATCGGCGACAGCAAGCATGGCGATCTGCGGCAAAACCGCAGCGCAGCGGAACATTTCGGCTGCCATCGTCTCATGCTGCACGCCAGCGCGCTTTCTCTGACTCATCCCTTTACCGGCGAGCCGCTGACGATTCGCGCCGGGCTGGATGCGGTCTGGATGCAGGCGCTGGCGCATTTTGGCTGGCGAGGATGTCTCCCCGACAATGAAAGGGTTGAGTTAAGCGCATCGGCAGGTCAGGATGAAGGCGTAAATTCGTAACTCAGGGAGTCAGTAAGCATGGCGAAAATAGGCATTTTTGTCGGGACGATGTACGGAAACTCGCTGTTGGTTGCCGAAGAAGCCGAAGCGATCCTCACGGCGCAGGGACATGAGGCGACCGTTTATGAAGATCCTGAACTGAGCGACTGGCAGAACTATCAGGATAACGTCGCGCTGGTGGTGACCTCCACAACGGGGCAGGGAGATTTACCTGACAGCATCGTGCCGCTGTTTCAGGGCATAAAGGATAATCTGGGGTTTCAGCCCAATTTGCGCTACGGCGTTATCGCGCTGGGCGACAGCAGTTACGTGAATTTCTGTAACGGCGGCAAACAATTTGATGCCCTGCTGCAGGAACAGCGCGCGCAGCGCGTCGGCGAGATGCTGTTGATTGATGCCAGCGAACATCCGGAACCCGAAAGCGAATCGAATCCCTGGGTGGAACAGTGGGGTACGCTTTTATCGTGAGAGTAAACCCTCCCCCTACCGGGAGGGACTCCCGCTTGCGCCAGTAAGCAAGGGGGACAACCTGAAATCAGTTTAGTCAAAACTGAATCGTGTTAGCATCGGGCAAATGCCTAAAATCCTTTCAGACGAAAGGGTTTTTATTGACGTTTTCATAGGGTCAAGCGACCTGATTCACACTCCTGCCTTTTCTGCCTCTCCTGCCGGGCGAATTCCCTGACTGCTTTTCATTTCCGTGAAGTCGCTTCCATTACCCTGGGCTTTTGCCACAAACCGACGCGTTATCCCCCTGAAATGTTGTGTTGTTGCACGGTGAGCAACCTCCTGGCGCTTTTTATACTTCTCCTGCCAGTTATAAAAAAGCAGTACGCAAGGCGAACGACCTACAAAAAGCTGCCATGTATGAAACGTCACCTCTGATTCCCTACCGGCTGTGCAGTTCAGAGTGAGCGTGACTAACGCGAAAATTCAGGAGTGCAACAATGAGTTCATTAAGTCAGGCTGCGAGCAGTGCGGAAAAACGCACTAACGCCCGCTACTGGATAGTGGTGATGCTGTTTATCGTCACATCCTTCAACTACGGCGACCGCGCGACGCTTTCCATCGCTGGTTCCGAGATGGCCAAAGACATTGGCCTCGATCCGGTCGGTATGGGTTACGTTTTCTCTGCGTTCTCATGGGCCTACGTTATCGGTCAAATTCCGGGTGGCTGGCTGCTCGACCGCTTTGGTTCCAAACGCGTCTACTTCTGGTCCATCTTTATCTGGTCGATGTTTACCCTCCTGCAGGGCTTCGTCGATATCTTTAGCGGCTTCGGCATTATCGTCGCGCTGTTTACGCTACGTTTCCTGGTCGGTCTGGCGGAAGCGCCCTCTTTCCCGGGCAATAGCCGTATCGTCGCAGCGTGGTTCCCGGCGCAGGAAAGGGGAACCGCGGTGGCGATTTTTAACTCCGCGCAATACTTTGCCACCGTTATTTTCGCCCCCATCATGGGCTGGCTGACCCACGAAGTAGGCTGGTCGCACGTGTTCTTCTTCATGGGCGGACTGGGTATCGTCATCAGCTTCATTTGGTTGAAGGTGATCCACGAGCCGAACCAGCATCCGGGCGTCAACCAGAAAGAGCTTGAGTACATTGCAGAGGGCGGCGCGCTGATCAACATGGATCAGAAGAGCAACAAAGCTAAAGTGCCGTTCAGCGTGAAATGGGGACAGATCAAGCAACTGCTGGGCTCACGCATGATGATCGGGGTTTATATCGGCCAGTACTGCATCAATGCGTTGACGTACTTCTTTATCACCTGGTTCCCGGTTTATCTGGTGCAGGCGCGGGGCATGTCGATACTGAAAGCGGGTTTTGTGGCCTCGGTTCCCGCCATCTGCGGCTTTGTTGGCGGCGTACTGGGCGGCATTATCTCCGACTGGCTGATGCGCCGTACCGGCTCGCTGAATATCGCCCGTAAAACGCCGATTGTGATGGGGATGCTGCTGTCGATGGTGATGGTGTTCTGTAACTACGTTAACGTCGAGTGGATGATCATCGGCTTTATGGCGCTGGCGTTCTTCGGCAAAGGGATTGGCGCGCTGGGCTGGGCGGTAATGGCGGACACCGCGCCGAAAGAGATCAGCGGTCTGAGCGGCGGTTTGTTCAACATGTTCGGCAACATCTCCGGTATCGTGACGCCTATCGCCATCGGCTACATTGTCGGCACGACCGGCTCCTTCAACGGCGCGCTGATCTACGTGGGGATCCATGCGTTGGTCGCGGTGCTGAGCTACCTGGTGCTGGTGGGTGATATTAAACGTGTCGAACTGAAACCTGTTGCGGGGCAATGATCATGACAACGCAATCGAGTCCTGTTATCACCGACATGAAGGTCATTCCGGTGGCCGGACATGACAGTATGCTGCTGAACATCGGCGGCGCGCATAACGCGTACTTCACCCGAAATATCGTGGTGCTCACCGACAACGCCGGGAATACCGGCGTTGGCGAGGCGCCGGGCGGAGACGTGATTTATCAAACGCTGGTCGATGCCATTCCGATGGTGCTCGGTCAGGAGGTGGCCCGACTGAATAAAGTGGTTCAGCAGGTACATAAAGGCAACCAGGCTGCAGACTTTGACACCTTCGGCAAAGGGGCGTGGACGTTTGAACTGCGCGTTAACGCGGTCGCCGCGCTGGAAGCGGCGCTGCTCGACCTGCTGGGCAAAGCGCTGAATGTGCCAGTCTGCGAGCTGTTAGGGCCTGGCAAGCAGCGCGATGCGGTGACGGTGTTGGGTTACCTGTTCTATATCGGCGATCGTACAAAAACCGATCTGCCCTATCTGGAAAACACCCCGGGGAACCACGACTGGTATCATCTGCGCCATCAGGAAGCATTAACCCGCGACGCGGTCGTGCGTCTGGCGGAAGCCTCGCAGGATCGCTACGGCTTTAAAGATTTTAAACTCAAGGGCGGCGTTCTGCCGGGCGAGCAGGAGATTGAAACTGCCCGTGCGCTGAAAACACGTTTTCCGGATGCGCGTATCACCGTTGATCCGAACGGCGCCTGGCGGTTGGATGAAGCCATTGCGTTATGCAAAGGGCTGAACGATGTGCTGACCTACGCGGAAGATCCCTGCGGCGCGGAACAGGGCTTCTCTGGTCGCGAAGTGATGGCGGAATTCCGTCGGGCGACCGGGCTGCCGGTCGCAACCAACATGATCGCGACCAACTGGCGCGAGATGGGCCACGCGGTGATGCTCAACGCCGTTGATATTCCGCTCGCCGATCCGCATTTCTGGACGCTTTCCGGCGCGGTGCGCGTGGCGCAACTGTGTGACGACTGGGGCCTGACCTGGGGCTGCCATTCCAACAATCACTTTGATATCTCTCTGGCGATGTTTACTCACGTTGGCGCGGCCGCGCCAGGCAAACCGACCGCCATTGATACCCACTGGATTTGGCAGGAGGGTGATTGCCGCCTGACCCGACATCCTCTGGAGATCAAAAACGGCAAAATTGCCGTTCCGGACGCGCCCGGGCTGGGCGTTGAGCTGGACTGGGATCAGGTGCATAAGGCGCATGAAGCGTACAAAAAGCTGCCCGGCGGCGCGCGCAATGACGCAGGCCCGATGCAGTATCTGATCCCCGGCTGGACTTTTGACCGCAAACGCCCCGTTTTCGGTCGTCACTGATTTTGAAAAGGACAAGATTATGAGCGCACAATTTACCACTCCCGTTGTTACCGCCATGCAGGTGATCCCGGTTGCCGGTCACGACAGCATGCTGATGAACCTGAGCGGCGCGCACGCTCCGTTTTTTACGCGTAACATCGTCATTATCAAAGATAACTCTGGCCACACCGGCGTTGGTGAAATTCCTGGCGGCGAAAAGATCCGTAAGACACTGGAAGATGCGATCCCGCTGGTGGTGGGGAAAACGCTGGGCGAATACAAAAATGTGTTAACCGCGGTGCGGAATGAATTTGCCGATCGCGACGCGGGTGGTCGTGGCTTGCAGACCTTCGACCTGCGTACCACCATTCACGTGGTGACCGGTATCGAAGCGGCGCTGCTTGACCTGTTGGGTCAGCATCTTGGCGTTAACGTGGCGTCACTGCTCGGCGACGGTCAGCAACGTAGCGAAGTGGAAATGCTCGGTTATCTGTTCTTCGTCGGTAACCGTAAAGCGACGCCGCTGCCGTACCAGAGCCAGCCGGATGAGCAATGCGACTGGTATCGCTTGCGCCATGAAGAAGCGATGACCCCGGATGCGGTGGTGCGCCTGGCGGAAGCCGCGTATGAAAAATATGGTTTCAACGACTTCAAACTGAAAGGCGGCGTGCTGGCCGGAGAAGAAGAAGCCGAGTCCATCGTGGCGCTGGCGAAACGCTTCCCGCAGGCGCGGGTGACGCTCGACCCGAACGGCGCATGGTCGCTGAATGAGGCGATTAAAATTGGTAAGTACCTGAAAGGCACGCTGGCCTATGCGGAAGATCCGTGCGGCGCCGAGCAGGGCTTCTCCGGACGCGAAGTGATGGCGGAGTTCCGTCGCGCTACCGGCTTGCCGACGGCGACCAATATGATCGCAACCGACTGGCGTCAGATGGGCCATACTCTGTCGTTGCAATCCGTGGATATTCCGCTGGCGGATCCGCACTTCTGGACGATGCAAGGTTCTGTGCGCGTGGCGCAGATGTGCCACGAGTTTGGTCTGACCTGGGGCTCGCACTCTAATAACCATTTCGATATTTCACTGGCGATGTTTACCCATGTCGCGGCCGCCGCGCCGGGCAAGATCACCGCTATCGACACTCACTGGATCTGGCAGGAAGGCAACCAGCGTCTGACCAAAGAACCGTTCGAGATCAAAGGCGGTATGGTTCAGGTTCCGGCGAAACCGGGACTGGGCGTTGAGATCGACATGGATCAGGTGATGAAGGCGCATGAGCTGTATCAGAAACACGGCTTAGGCGCGCGTGACGACGCGATGGGCATGCAGTATCTGATTCCGAACTGGACCTTTGATAACAAGCGTCCTTGCATGGTGCGTTAAGACCTGTGCCGGTCCCCTTTCGGACCGGCCATTTTTTTATTTGTAGTATGACGGGTATATGCTTAACAGAGTCAACATGCGTAAGGACGATTTATGAAAATAGTGATCGCACCGGACTCATATAAGGAAAGTTTGAGTGCTCTTGAGGTGGCTAGCGCCATTGAACAGGGGTTTCGCGAGATCTGGCCCGATGCGGATTACGTCAAGCTGCCGGTCGCTGATGGCGGTGAAGGAACGGTTGAAGCCATGGTTGCGGCGACGGCGGGACGCATTGTTGACGTTGAGGTCATGGGGCCTCTGGGCGAGCCGACGCAGGCTTTTTATGGGTTATCCGGCGATGCGCGCTCCGCCTTTATTGAAATGGCGGCGGCCAGCGGGCTGGAGCAGGTTCCTCCCCATCGGCGCGATCCGTTAAAAACCACCTCCTGGGGTACCGGAGAGCTTATTCGACATGCTCTGGACGCGGGCGTGGAACATATCATTATCGGGCTTGGCGGCAGCGCGACCAACGACGGCGGCGCGGGTATGGTTCAGGCGTTAGGGGCAAAACTGCTCGACGCCCGGCATGTTGACATCGCCCAGGGCGGCGCGGCGCTGGAAACCCTCGACCGCATTGATATTAGCCAGTTAGACCCGCGTCTGGCCGGATGTCGCATTGAGGTGGCGTGCGACGTCACCAATCCGTTGACCGGTAAGCAGGGCGCTTCGGCGGTGTTCGGGCCGCAAAAAGGGGCGACGCCGGAGATGATTGTGCGCCTGGATCGGGCGCTGGAACATTATGCGCAGCTCATCGCCCGCGATCTGGATGTGGATGTCTCTACGCTTGCGGGCGGCGGCGCGGCAGGGGGAATGGGCGCGGCGCTGTATGCATTCTGCGGCGCGCAGCTGCGGCGCGGCATTGAGATTGTGACCGACGCGCTGCATCTCGATGCCTGCGTCGCCGACGCCGATCTGGTGATTACCGGCGAAGGGCGCATCGACAGCCAGACCATTCACGGTAAGGTGCCGGTTGGCGTGGCGAACGTGGCAAAACGCTATAACAAGCCAGTGATCGCGATTGCCGGCAGCCTGACCGCGGACGTTGGCGTGGTGCACGAACATGGGTTGGATGCGGTGTTCAGCGTCATTTACTGCATCTGTACTCTGGACGACGCCCTGAAAAATGCGGAAGACAACGTGCGGATGACGGCGCGAAATGTGGCTGCAACGATCAAGATTGGGCGGCTTTCAGGCTAATTTCCCCAATGGCGCAACGCTTATCAGGCCTGCAATTATCCTGTCCCCAGGCCCGGTAAGCCGCTGACATTACTTTCCGTCAATAGACAGTCACCCCAGTATCTTCTTCGCTTCGCGCGCCACGTTGTCCATCTCGTCGAGCAGTTCGAGGAATTCAGGTTCCAGTTCGCTTTCGGGCGTACCGTTACGTAACTGGCCTTCCAGCAGCTGACAGAGATTTTTCATCCGTGGAACCCCGCTGTAGCCACAGCTGCCGTGCAGCTTATGAATTAAATCGACTAACCCATCCGGGTTTTCGCCGACCAGTTGTTCTTCGATGCAGTTACGCACTTCCGGCAGGAAATCGATCAGCATTTGCAGCATATCGCGCGCCAGATCCGGTTTTCCTGCCGCCTGGCGCAGCGCCAATTGCCAGTCGAGCGTCGCGTTTGGATTAAAAACCGGCTCGGGCGGCTCAGCCGTCAGCATCCGCGTGGTGACGCCGGTGCCCGGTTTGTAGCGCAGCAGCAGGTTATGCAGCTTTTCTTCTTCAATCGGCTTCGCCAGGTAATCATTCATACCGGCGCTCAGCAGCTTCTCCTTCTGACCCGCCATCGCATGTGCGGTCACGGCAATCACCGGCGTTTGCTGTTGGTGAGGAAGCTGGTGGATCAACTCACAGGCGCGAATGCCGTCCATATCCGGCATCTGAATATCCATCAGGATCAAGTCGAACTGCATCTGTCTGGCGCGATCCACCGCCTGTTGGCCGCTGTCGCAAAGCTCAACGTGCTGCACCAGATCGTCCAGTAAGGCGCCGATCAGTTTCAGGTTAGCGGGGTTATCATCTACCGCCATTACCGTCATGGCGATCTTGTTTTCGTCGGATGGCAGGGCGTCATGATGGTAATTCTGGCGGCACAACTCCACCAGCGCGGGCAGCAGGCGCGTTGAGGTCAGCGGTTTTAACAGACAACTCGCCACGCCGTCTTGCTTAAGTTTTTCCGCGTTAACCTGCGCGTGACACGGCAGCGCCAGCATCAGGAAGTCGGTCATTTCCGTCGCCTGAATCAGGCGTTCATGCTGCATGGTCAGCGGTTCGTTGAAGGTCACGGCGACGCCCAGCAGCATGTAGTCGTAATGCTCTACCGCCAGCGCGGAGAACGAAGGACTGTAAATCACCTCCAGCGGCGTTTCCGCGAGGATATCTAAAGTGCATTGCGCGGCAGCGGCGTTTGGCTCAACGTAAGCGATGCGCTTCCCGGTCAGGCAGCCAGTGGCCGGGCCATCGCTGACCACGTTCGGATTCAAATCCAGGTTGATATGGAACCAGAACGTCGAGCCCCGGTTCGGCTGGCTATGGAAGGAGATATCTCCCCCCATTTCATTGACCAGCTTCTGTGTAATCACCAGCCCCAGCCCGGTACCGCCATGGCGACGGGAGATACTGGCATCGGCCTGACGGAAGGCCTGGAACAGGCGTGACTGGTCGCGTTCAGGAATACCGATACCGGTATCACGAATCTGGACCTCTATCTGGACTTTGGTATTACTGATCGCGCGTTTCTCGACCAGAATATCGATGTTGCCGCTTTCGGTAAATTTGATCGCGTTGCCGACCAGGTTGGTAATCACCTGCTGTAAGCGCAGCGGGTCGCCGATGACGTTGTCCGGAACGTCATTTTTAATGTTAAGCGTCAGCTCAAGGCCTTTATCGTGGGACGAGTGCGCCAGCAACGTCACCACTTCATCCAGCGTATTGCGCAGGGCGAAGGGAATGCTTTCCAGAATCAGTTTGCCCGCTTCCAGCTTGGAAAAGTCCAGCACGTCGTTAATGATCGCCAGCAGATTATTTGCCGAACGCTCAATGGTGTTCAGGTGGTCACGCTGGGTGGTGTTCAGCTCTGTTTTCAGCGTCAGGCGAGTAAAGCCGATGACACCGTTAAGCGGCGTGCGTAGCTCATGGGACATATTGGCCAGAAATTCGGACTTAATGCGGGCGGCTTCCTGGGCGCGCTTCTTCGCCAGATCCAGCTCAACGTTCTGGATCTCCATCTGTTCAAGCGTTTCACGCAGATCGGAGGTTGCCTGATCGATGTTGTGCTGCATCTCTTCGTGATAGGCGGCAAGCGACATCGCCATGGAGTTAATGCCGTTTTTCAGCATGTCCAGTTCACCCAGCATGAAACCTTCAACCCGGCTGTCGAGCTGCCCGCGACGAATGCGATCCACCGTGTTGACCATGTTACGAATAGGCCCGGTCACGTCGCGCATCAGGCGCCAGCCAAAAATGAGCGCGATGCCGATGCAGAACAGCATCATCACCGTGGAGATGAAAATTTCTTTATACTGCTGCAGGCGAACAGACTTGAGATCCAGCTCAAGCGCCACATATCCCAGCATATTATGCGCATTTTTCGCGTCGGTTAACGCAGACTCGTCCGGTGAATAGCTTTCCGACACGATCGGCGTTCGCAGGATTAAAATGTCGCCATGGCGTTCCACGCTCAACCGGCGTGGAAACGGCAGACCCGGCGGAAGCTGGAGCTCTGACGGGTTAAGATTAAAGTTCGACGTGACGAACAGGCGGTTATTTTCGTCGTAGACCGAAATCGCCCGCACGATCTCTGAATGGCGGCGATGCAGAACGCTAATCAACTGGCCGATAGATTCGCGGTTTTGCAGATTCATACCATATTCAGTGGAGACGGCGAGCGGCTCAATAATGCTGGCGCCGGCATCTTCCAGTTGACGCTGCAGGTCGTGATAGCGATGAACGACAAAGAAGATACTTAGCAATAAACCGATCAGTACGGTCGGCGCCAGGATCAGAATCATCATGCGAGCGCGCAGGCTGTAGTTGGTCATGGAGTTCCGTTATGGGACAATCAGGGTCACACTGTTAATTTGAGAATAATCTCGTCGATGGCGCAATTCTACTCTGCAAAACGGCGCGTGACGACGCGCCAGATCATAACCGTTACAGTCACTGACCTGGATGCCTTTGGTCAGGGCGTGGCGCGGCATAACGGAAAGGCGCTGTTTATCCCAGGATTACTGCCGCAGGAAAGTGCGGAGGTGGTCATTACTGAAGATAAAAAACAGTACGCCAGAGCGCAAGTGAAGCGCCGGTTAAATGAAAGCCCTGAGCGCGTCGCGCCGCGCTGCCCCCATTTTGGCGTTTGCGGCGGCTGCCAGCAGCAGCACGCCAGCGTTGCCCTGCAACAGCGCAGCAAATGCGCCGCGTTAGCGCGCCTGATGAAAAATGACGTGGCGGAGGTCATCGCCGGGGAGCCGTGGGGTTATCGCCGTCGCGCGCGCTTAAGCCTCCATTACCCGCCGAAAACCCAGCAACTGCAGATGGGCTTTCGCCAGTCGGCGTCCAGCGACATTGTTGACGTCACCCGGTGCCCTGTTCTGGCGCCCCAGCTTGAGGCGCTGTTGCCTGACCTCAGGGCATGTCTGGAGACATTACAGGGAAAATGCCATCTGGGGCACGTCGAACTGGTGCAGGCGGGCAGCGGCACGCTGATGATCTTGCGCCATACGGCGCCATTAAGTGCCCATGACCGGGAAAAACTGGAACGCTTTTCGCATTCACAGAAACTGGCGCTTTATCTGGCGCCCGCTAGCGAGATACTGGAGTCCGTTTCGGGGCAAACGCCCTGGTACGAGTCAAACGGGCTACGCTTAAACTTTAGTCCGCGCGACTTTATCCAGGTCAACGAAGGGGTGAATCAGCAGATGGTGGCCCGGGCGCTGGCGTGGCTTGACGTACAGCCGGACGATCGCGTGCTTGACCTTTTTTGCGGCATGGGCAACTTCACGTTGCCGCTCGCGACGCTGGCGGCGAGCGTAGTGGGCGTCGAAGGCGTACCCGCGCTGGTTGAGAAAGGGCGTGAAAACGCGCGGCAAAATGCATTACAGAATGTGACATTCTTTCATGCCAATCTGGAAGAGGATGTAACCCAACAGCCGTGGGCGAAAAACGGCTTCGACAAGGTCCTGCTGGACCCTGCGCGCGCCGGGGCGGCGGGCGTGATGCAGCATCTTGTAAAATTACAGCCTGACCGCATTGTTTATGTATCCTGTAACCCTGCCACGCTGGCGCGGGACAGTGACGAATTATTACGTGCGGGATACCAAATTCAGCGGCTGGCAATGCTCGACATGTTCCCGCACACTGGGCACCTGGAATCAATGGTTCTGTTTGAGCGCAAGTAATAACTTCCGGCTTGCTGAATTCGGCAGGCCCGGTCCCTTAAGGAGAGGACAATGGTTGCGGTAAGAAGTGCACATCTAAATAAAGCTGGGGAATTTGATCCGAAAAAATGGATCGAAAGTCTTGGGATCGCCAGCCAGCAGTCGTGTGAACGCTTAGCCGAAACCTGGGCGTATTGCCTGCAACAGACACAGGGGCATCCGGACGCGGAACTGCTGCTGTGGCGCGGCGTCGAGATGGTGGAAATCCTTTCGACGCTGAGTATGGATATCGACACGCTGCGGGCGGCGCTGCTGTTCCCGTTAGCCGACGCCAACGTGGTCAGCGAAGACGTCCTGCGCGAAAGCGTGGGCAAATCGATCGTCAACCTGATCCATGGCGTCCGTGACATGGCGGCGATTCGCCAGCTTAAAGCCACGCACACCGACTCCGTTTCGTCCGAGCAGGTCGACAATGTTCGCCGTATGCTACTGGCGATGGTGGACGATTTCCGCTGTGTGGTCATTAAGCTTGCCGAACGTATTGCCCATCTGCGTGAGGTGAAAGACGCGCCGGAAGATGAGCGCGTGCTGGCGGCGAAAGAGTGCACGAACATTTACGCTCCGCTGGCCAACCGTCTGGGTATTGGTCAGTTGAAATGGGAGCTGGAAGATTACTGCTTCCGCTATCTGCATCCGGCGGAATACAAGCGTATCGCCAAACTGCTGCATGAGCGTCGTATCGATCGCGAACACTATATTGAAGAGTTCGTTGGCCATCTGCGCGCCGAAATGAAAACCGAAGGCGTGAAGGCGGAAGTTTACGGACGTCCGAAACATATCTACAGCATCTGGCGCAAGATGCAGAAAAAAGATCTGGCGTTTGACGAGCTGTTTGACGTACGCGCCGTGCGTATCGTCGCCGAGCGTTTGCAGGACTGCTACGCCGCGCTGGGCATTGTGCACACCCACTATCGTCATTTGCCGGATGAGTTTGACGACTACGTCGCTAACCCAAAACCAAACGGTTATCAGTCTATTCATACCGTGGTGCTGGGGCCGGGCGGTAAAACCGTTGAGATTCAAATCCGCACCAAACAGATGCACGAAGATGCCGAGCTGGGCGTCGCCGCGCACTGGAAGTATAAAGAAGGGGCGGTGGCAGGCGGCGCGCGTTCGGGTCATGAGGATCGCATCGCCTGGCTGCGTAAGCTGATCGCCTGGCAGGAAGAGATGGCGGATTCGGGCGAAATGCTCGATGAAGTGCGCAGCCAGGTTTTTGACGACCGGGTGTATGTGTTTACGCCAAAAGGCGATGTGGTCGACTTACCTGCGGGCTCCACGCCGCTTGACTTCGCCTATCACATTCACAGTGACGTGGGGCATCGTTGCATCGGGGCGAAAATTGGCGGGCGTATCGTGCCGTTTACCTATCAGTTGCAGATGGGCGATCAGATCGAAATCATCACCCAGAAGCAGCCGAACCCCAGCCGCGACTGGCTTAACCCGAACCTGGGCTATGTCACCACCAGCCGCGGACGCTCAAAAATCCACGCCTGGTTCCGCAAGCAGGATCGCGACAAGAATATCCTTGCCGGTCGCCAGATCCTTGACGATGAGCTGTCGCATCTGGGGATCAGCCTGAAAGAGGCGGAAAAACTGCTGCTGCCGCGCTACAACTTTAACGAGCTGGAGGAACTGCTGGCGGCGATCGGCGGCGGCGATATCCGCCTTAACCAGATGGTCAACTTCCTGCAGTCGCAGTTCAACAAACCGAGCGCGGCTGAAGAAGATGCCGCTGCGCTGAAACAGCTTCAGCAGAAAACTTACGCGCCGCAGAATCGCCGGAAAGACGACGGTCGGGTTGTGGTGGAAGGGGTTGGCAACCTGATGCACCACATCGCGCGTTGCTGCCAGCCGATTCCGGGCGATGAGATCGTCGGATTCATCACTCAGGGGCGCGGGATTTCCGTTCACCGCGCCGACTGCGAACAACTGGTGGAACTGCGCGCGCATGCGCCGGAGCGGATTGTGGATGCGGTGTGGGGCGAAAGCTATTCGGCCGGTTACTCGCTGGTGGTGCGCGTTCAGGCTAACGACCGCAGCGGGTTATTGCGTGATATCACCACCATTCTGGCGAACGAAAAGGTCAATGTGCTGGGCGTCGCCAGCCGCAGCGACACGAAGCAGCAACTGGCGACCATCGATATGACCATCGAAATCTACAACCTGCAGGTGCTGGGGCGCGTTCTCAGCAAGCTCAACCAGGTGCCGGATGTGATTGACGCGCGTCGTCTGCACGGCAATTAACGATAATACAGGCCGGATCATGCGGTACGCCGCCATCCGGCTTTTTTTTGCCCGACAGCGTTTGGCTTGACGGGCCTGGAGGTTCAGGACATACCCATGACACAAATTGATCGCCTGCTTAACATCATGCAGCGCCTGCGCGACCCGGAAAACGGCTGCCCGTGGGACAAAGAACAGACTTTTGCCACCATTGCGCCCTATACGCTGGAAGAAACCTATGAAGTCCTTGACGCGATTGCGCGCGAAGACTTTGACGATCTGCGCGGCGAATTGGGCGATCTGCTGTTTCAGGTGGTGTTTTACGCGCAAATGGCGCAGGAAGAAGGGCGCTTTGATTTCAATGATATTTGCGCTGCCATCAGCGACAAACTCGAACGCCGTCACCCGCACGTTTTTGCGGACGTTTCCGCCAGCAACAGTACGGAAGTCCTGACTCGCTGGGAGCAGATCAAAACCGAAGAACGGGCGCAAAAAGCGCAGCATTCCGCGCTGGATGATATCCCGCGCAGCTTACCCGCGCTGATGCGGGCGCAGAAAATCCAGAAGCGTTGCTCAAACGTCGGGTTTGATTGGACCACGCTCGGGCCGGTCGTCGATAAAGTGTATGAAGAAATCGACGAGGTGATGTATGAAGCCCGACAGGCGGTGGTTGACCAGGCTAAACTCGAGGAAGAAATGGGGGATCTGCTGTTTGCCACCGTCAATATGGCGCGTCATTTGGGGACCAAAGCCGAGATTGCCCTGCAAAAAGCCAACGAGAAATTTGAGCGTCGTTTTCGCGAAGTCGAACGGATTGTTGCGGCGCGCGGCCTGGAAATGACAGGAGTCGATCTGGAAACCATGGAAGACGTGTGGCAGGAAGTAAAACGCCAGGAAACTGATCTCTAACGGAATTTTGCGAACAAGCGCTATTTGTGCGGTTTTTTAAATGACAAGCGCTTGATTTGCGTCAAAAACATTTACCCAAAAGGGGCTATTTTCTCACTCCTTATGATAGTCCTGGCCTGGGAAGGAGACGGAGAATGAAAGTTTGTGGCGCTCGCTGTGTTCGGGTATACTACTTTCCCGTCCTGGTTATTCCATCGTTTCACCCTAACTTCTCAGGTTCAGCATGACAACGAACTATATTTTTGTGACCGGCGGGGTCGTATCCTCTCTGGGTAAAGGCATTGCCGCAGCCTCCCTCGCAGCCATTCTTGAAGCCCGTGGCCTCAATGTGACCATGATGAAACTGGATCCGTACATCAACGTCGATCCTGGCACCATGAGCCCAACCCAACACGGGGAAGTGTTCGTTACTGAAGACGGCGCTGAAACCGATCTGGATCTTGGCCACTACGAGCGTTTCATCCGTACTAAAATGACCCGTCGTAACAACTTTACGACTGGCCGTATCTACTCTGATGTTCTGCGTAAAGAGCGCCGTGGTGACTATCTGGGCGCAACCGTGCAGGTTATCCCACACATCACCAACGCCATTAAAGAACGCGTCCTTGCCGGTGGCGAAGGGCATGACGTTGTGCTGGTTGAAATCGGCGGTACCGTAGGGGATATCGAATCCCTGCCTTTCCTCGAAGCGATTCGTCAGCTGGCGGTCGATATTGGTCGTGAACATGCGCTGTTCATGCACCTGACGCTGGTGCCTTACATGGCGGCGGCTGGTGAAGTAAAAACCAAACCGACACAGCACTCCGTTAAAGAGCTGCTTTCCATTGGTATTCAGCCAGACATCCTGGTTTGCCGTTCCGATCGCGCGATTCCGGCAAACGAACGTGCGAAAATTGCATTGTTCTGTAACGTGCCTGAAAAAGCCGTTATTTCAATGAAAGATGTCGATTCCATTTATAAAATTCCGGGCCTGTTGAAATCTCAGGGTCTGGACGATTATATTTGTAAACGATTCAGCTTGAACTGTCCGGAAGCTAACCTGTCTGAATGGGAACAGGTAATTTATGAAGAAGCCAATCCGGGCGGCGAAGTGACTATCGGTATGGTCGGCAAATACATTGAACTGCCGGACGCCTATAAGTCGGTTATCGAAGCGCTGAAACACGGTGGTCTGAAGAATCGCGTCTCCGTCAACATCAAGCTGATTGATTCGCAGGATGTTGAAACGCGCGGCGTTGAAATTCTGAAAGATCTGGATGCTATCCTGATCCCTGGCGGCTTCGGCTACCGTGGTGTTGAAGGCAAGATCGCCACTGCACGCTATGCGCGTGAGAACAATATTCCTTACCTCGGCATTTGCCTGGGTATGCAGGTTGCGCTGATCGAATTTGCGCGCAACGTAGCGGGAATGGAAAACGCGAACTCTACGGAATTTGTGCCAGACTGTAAGTACCCTGTCGTGGCGCTGATTACGGAATGGCGCGACGAAGACGGTAACGTCGAGGTCCGTACCGAGAAAAGCGATCTGGGTGGTACTATGCGTCTTGGCGCACAGGCTTGCCAGTTGTCCGACGATAGCGTGGTTCGCCAGCTGTACGGCCAGCCAGTCATCACCGAGCGCCATCGTCACCGCTATGAAGTCAACAACATGTTGTTGAAACAAATTGAAGCTGCGGGTCTGCGCGTTGCGGGCCGCTCCGGGGACGATCAGTTAGTCGAGATCATCGAGGTGCCTAACCATCCGTGGTTCGTTGCCTGCCAGTTCCACCCGGAATTTACTTCAACGCCGCGTGACGGGCATCCGCTGTTTGCAGGCTTCGTGAAGGCCGCCAGCGAGTATCAGAAGCGTCAGGCGAAGTAAGAAGTAAACAAGTTAGAACGGCAACGCGTACCAAAGGTACGCGTTGTTTGTCTGGAGTTTTAGTTAACTAGTGACTCGAGGAAAACCTAATGTCCAAAATCGTTAAAGTCATCGGTCGTGAAATCATCGACTCCCGTGGTAACCCGACTGTTGAAGCCGAAGTACACCTGGAAGGTGGTTTCGTCGGTATGGCTGCTGCCCCGTCAGGTGCCTCTACGGGTTCCCGCGAAGCGCTGGAACTGCGCGATGGCGACAAATCCCGTTTCCTGGGTAAAGGCGTAACCAAAGCAGTTGGCGCGGTTAACGGTCCGATCGCTCAGGCTATCCTTGGCAAAGACGCCAAAGATCAGGCTGGTATCGACAAGATCATGATCGATCTGGACGGTACTGAAAACAAATCCAACTTCGGTGCGAACGCAATCCTGGCGGTATCTCTGGCTAACGCCAAAGCCGCTGCAGCCTCTAAAGGCATGCCGCTGTACGAGCACATCGCTGAACTGAACGGTACTCCGGGCAAATACTCCATGCCGGTTCCGATGATGAACATCATCAACGGTGGCGAGCACGCTGACAACAACGTCGACATCCAGGAATTCATGATTCAGCCGGTTGGCGCGAAAACCGTTAAAGAAGCCATCCGCATGGGTTCTGAAGTTTTCCATCACCTGGCAAAAGTGCTGAAAGGCAAAGGCATGAACACTGCGGTGGGTGACGAAGGGGGTTACGCGCCGAACCTGGGTTCTAACGCCGAAGCACTGGCTGTTATCGCTGAAGCGGTAAAAGCGGCTGGCTACGAGCTGGGCAAAGACATCACTCTGGCGATGGACTGCGCAGCGTCTGAATTCTACAAAGACGGTAAATACGTTCTGGCTGGCGAAGGCAACAAAGCGTTCACCTCTGAAGAATTCACTCACTTCCTGGAAGAACTGACCAAGCAGTACCCGATCGTCTCTATCGAAGACGGTCTGGACGAGTCTGACTGGGACGGTTTCGCATACCAGACTAAAGTCCTGGGCGACAAAATTCAGCTGGTGGGCGACGACCTGTTCGTGACTAACACCAAGATCCTGAAAGAAGGTATCGAGAAAGGCATCGCTAACTCCATCCTGATCAAATTCAACCAGATCGGTTCTCTGACCGAAACCCTGGCTGCAATCAAGATGGCGAAAGACGCGGGCTACACTGCCGTTATCTCTCACCGTTCTGGCGAAACTGAAGATGCGACCATCGCTGACCTGGCTGTAGGTACTGCTGCTGGCCAGATCAAAACCGGTTCCATGAGCCGTTCTGACCGCGTTGCTAAATACAACCAGCTGATCCGTATCGAAGAAGCGCTGGGCGAAAAAGCACCGTACAACGGTCGTAAAGAGATCAAAGGCCAGGCGTAATCCTGAACTTTCGTTCTTCTAAAAAACCCGCTTCGGCGGGTTTTTTTATGCCTGCGGTAAAGCAGCTCTCGCACATGACCTTAAGGGCAACATCTGCGATACTTAACGTTTATTCCCCTTACAGAGATGACTATGCAGTACCCGATTAACGAGATGTTCCAGACCCTGCAAGGCGAGGGTTATTTTACCGGCGTTCCCGCTATTTTTATTCGCTTACAGGGATGCCCGGTTGGCTGCGCCTGGTGTGATACCAAACATACATGGGATAAGCTCGCGGATCGGGAAGTGTCGCTGTTCAGCATTCTGGCGAAAACTAAAGAGAGCGATAAATGGGGGGCAGGCAGTGCAGAAGATCTGCTTGCCATCATTGGTCGACAGGGCTGGACGGCTCGCCATGTGGTGATCACAGGAGGGGAACCCTGCATTCACGATCTGATGCCGCTAACCGAACTGCTCGAAAAGAATGGCTTTAGTTGCCAGATAGAAACCAGCGGCACTCATGAAGTGCGCTGTTCTCACTCAACCTGGGTCACGGTCTCACCAAAAGTGAATATGCGTGGCGGTTACGACGTGCTGTCGCAAGCGCTTGAGCGTGCTGATGAAATCAAACATCCTGTGGGACGTGTGCGTGACATTGAAGCGCTGGACGAACTGTTGGCGACGCTGACGGACGAAAAGCAGCGCGTTATCGCACTCCAACCCATCAGCCAGAAAGACGATGCGACCCGACTGTGCATTGAAACCTGTATCGCCCGCAACTGGCGGTTGTCGATGCAAACGCATAAATATTTGAACATTGCCTGACAACTGCGTCAGACGTCACAGTGCAGGCCGGATAAGGCGCTTCGCGCCGCTATCCGGCTTCTTTCAAGGATCATTCGCCGCGATAGACGCAGCCTGCCGTACACGTTTCTTTTACCATCACCGCGCTCAGTAACGGTACTGCGGGTTTTACCTGTTCCCAAATCCACTGCGCCAGCACTTCGCTGGTGGGATTCGACAAACCCGGAATATCATTCAGGTAGTAGTGATCCAGACGGTCATAGGTTGGCTTAAACGCCGCCTTCAGTTCTGCAAAATCAATAATCCAACCCGTGTGCGGATCAACTTCGCCGGTAACCTCCAGGCGCACCATAAAAGAGTGCCCGTGCAGACGACCACATTTATGTCCTTCCGGGACGTGCGGCAAACGGTGAGCGGCTTCGAAGGTGAAATCTTTAAACAGGGTGGTGGTCATCTTAAATTCTCAGTCAGGCAAAAACCGCCGTAGGGTACAGCAAAGTACATTTTTTCGCATTAACTAAAGCGGCCATGACGCGTTGATTACGGAATTGACGCGCTGAATAATGTGTATCTCTATATATTTCAGCGGGTTATTTAATCACTTTTATTGTTAATAACGATAACTAAAACAGGTTAGTCCATTTGGTTATTTGATATTTCCAACCCTTCTTTAATTGTTATTATCCCCGCCGTTAACCTTACCCTCAGTTTGGGTTTTATCGCTTAAATCCGCTTTGCTTACTGGAACATAACGACGCATGACGACACAGGCCCCACCTTCCGCTTTGCTTCCGCTGAACCCGGAGCAGCTGGCGCGCCTTCAGGCGGCCACAACCGATCTCTCGCCCACGCAGCTTGCCTGGGTCTCTGGCTATTTCTGGGGCATGCTGAATCAGCAGCCGGGCGCAGCCGTGTCACCGCCTGCGCCGGTCGCTGAAATGCCGGGCATCACGCTGATTTCCGCTTCCCAGACCGGCAACGCGCGTCGTGTCGCGGAAGCGCTGCGTGATGATTTGCTGGCGGCTAAACTCAGCGTCACGCTGGTCAACGCAGGCGACTACAAATTCAAACAGATCGGCAATGAAAAGCTGCTGGTTGTTGTGGCTTCCACGCAGGGAGAAGGGGAACCGCCGGAAGAAGCCGTCGCGCTGCACAAGTTCCTGTTTTCGAAAAAAGCGCCGAAGCTGGAAAATACCGCCTTTGCCGTGTTCGGTCTTGGCGATACGTCGTATGAATTCTTCTGCCAGGCCGGGAAAGATTTCGACAGCAGGCTGGCGGAACTGGGCGGTGAGCGTTTACTGGATCGCGTGGATGCCGACGTCGAATACCAGCCCGCCGCCGCAGAATGGCGTGCGCGCGTGGTTGACGTGTTGAAATCCCGTGCGCCGGTCGCTGCCCCTTCGCAGGTCATTGCCAGTGGTGCGGTTAACGAAATTCACTCCAGCCCCTACACCAAAGAAGCGCCGCTCAGCGCATCGCTTTCGGTCAATCAAAAGATTACCGGGCGCAATTCAGAAAAAGACGTGCGCCATATCGAGATCGATCTTGGCGATTCCGGCCTGCGTTACCAGCCCGGCGATGCGCTGGGCGTCTGGTATCAGAACGATCCGGCGCTGATTAAAGAGATTGTCGAGCTGGTATGGCTGAAAGGCGATGAACCCGTAACGGTCGACGGGAAAAACCTCCCGCTGTCGGAGGCGTTGCAGTGGCATTTTGAGTTAACGGTCAACACCGCCAATATCGTTGAAAACTACGCCACGCTAACGCGCAGTGAATCCCTGTTGCCGCTGGTGGGCGATAAGGCGCAGTTGCAGCACTACGCGGCGACGACGCCGATTGTCGACATGCTGCGCTTCTCACCGGCACAACTGGACGCAGACGCGCTGATCGGCCTGCTGCGTCCGCTTACGCCGCGCCTGTATTCCATTGCCTCATCGCAGGCGGAAGTGGAAAGCGAAGTGCATATTACCGTCGGCGCGGTACGTTATGAGGTGGAAGGCCGTGCCCGTGCCGGTGGTGCGTCCAGTTTCCTCGCCGATCGTGTCGAAGAAGAAGGCGAAGTGCGCGTGTTCATCGAACACAATGATAATTTCCGTCTGCCGGAAAACCCACAAACGCCAGTCATTATGATCGGTCCTGGTACCGGCATCGCCCCCTTTCGCGCCTTTATGCAGCAGCGCGCGGCGGATGAAGCGCCGGGGAAAAACTGGCTGTTTTTTGGCAATCCGCACTTTACCGAAGATTTCCTCTACCAGGTGGAATGGCAGCGCTACGTTAAAGAGGGCGTGCTCTCGCGCATCGATCTGGCCTGGTCACGCGATCAAAAAGAAAAAGTCTACGTACAAGACAAACTGCGCGAACAGGGCGCAGAACTGTGGCGCTGGATTAACGACGGCGCGCACATTTATGTCTGCGGCGACGCCAATCGCATGGCGAAGGACGTTGAGCAGGCACTGCTGGACGTGATTGCTGAATTCGGCGGGATGGACGCCGAAGCAGCGGATGAATTTTTAAGTGAGCTGCGCGTAGAGCGCCGTTATCAGCGAGATGTCTACTAATGAGCGAAAAACATCCAGGACCACTGGTGGTCGAAGGTAAACTGTCAGACGCCGAGCGCATGAAGCTGGAAAGCAACTACCTGCGCGGCACCATTGCTGAAGATCTGAATGACGGTCTCACCGGCGGGTTTAAAGGCGACAACTTCCTGCTGATCCGCTTTCACGGTATGTATCAGCAGGACGATCGCGATATCCGCGCCGAGCGCGCCGAGCAGAAGCTGGAGCCGCGTCACGCGATGCTGCTGCGCTGCCGTCTGCCGGGCGGCGTCATCACCACGAAACAGTGGCAGGCGATCGACAAGTTCGCGGCTGAAAACACGATTTACGGCAGCATCCGTCTGACCAACCGTCAGACCTTCCAGTTCCACGGCATTCTGAAGAAAAACGTGAAGCCGGTGCATCAGATGCTGCACTCCGTTGGACTGGATGCGCTGGCGACCGCCAACGACATGAACCGCAACGTGCTCTGCACCTCGAACCCGTATGAGTCTGAGCTGCATGCCGAAGCCTACGCGTGGGCGAAGAAAATCTCTGAGCATCTGCTGCCGCGCACCCGCGCTTATGCGGAGATCTGGCTGGATCAGGAAAAGGTCGCGACCACCGATGAAGAACCGATTCTCGGTCAGACCTATCTGCCGCGTAAGTTCAAAACCACGGTGGTGATCCCGCCGCAGAATGATATCGATCTGCATGCCAACGACATGAACTTTGTCGCCGTGGCGGAAAACGGCAAGCTGGTGGGCTTTAACCTGCTGGTGGGCGGCGGATTGTCCATCGAACACGGTAACAAGAAAACCTATGCCCGCACCGCGAGCGAGTTCGGCTTCCTGCCGCTGGAGCACACGCTGGCGGTGGCGGAAGCGGTGGTCACCACCCAGCGCGACTGGGGTAACCGTACCGACCGTAAAAACGCGAAAACCAAATACACCCTGGAGCGCGTGGGCGTTGAGACATTTAAAGCGGAAGTTGAACGTCGCGCGGGGATCACATTTGCGCCGATTCGCCCGTATGAATTCACCGGTCGCGGCGATCGTATCGGCTGGGTAAAAGGCATCGACAATAACTGGCACTTGACGCTGTTTATTGAAAATGGCCGTATTCTGGATTATCCGGGCCGTCCTCTGAAAACGGGTCTGCTTGAGATTTCAAAGATCCATAAAGGTGAATTCCGCATTACCGCTAACCAGAACCTGATTATTGCCGGCGTGCCGGAGAGCGAAAAAGCGAAAATAGAGAAGATCGCGCAGGAGAGCGGCTTAATGAATGCCGTAACGCCGCAGCGGGAAAACTCAATGGCTTGCGTCTCGTTCCCGACCTGTCCGCTGGCAATGGCAGAGGCTGAACGCTTCCTGCCGACCTTTATTGATAAGGTCGATACGCTGATGGCGAAGCATGGGGTGAGCGATGAGCATATTGTTATGCGCGTGACCGGTTGCCCGAACGGCTGTGGCCGCGCCATGCTGGCGGAAGTGGGGCTGGTCGGGAAAGCGCCGGGTCGTTACAACCTGCATCTGGGCGGCAATCGCATCGGAACGCGTATTCCCCGCATGTTTAAAGAGAATATCACCGAGCCGGAGATTCTGGCCTCGCTGGATGAACTGATCGGGCGCTGGGTGAAAGAGCGCGAAGCGGGTGAAGGCTTCGGCGACTTTACGGTGCGTGCGGGCATTATTCGCCCGGTGCGCGATCCTGCGCGGGATTTTTGGGAATAACCACGCCTTTGCCCGGAGGCGCTTCGCTTACCGGGCCTTTAGGTTTTCAGGCCGGGCAAACGTCATTGCCGCCCGGCAATACAGGCAAACGAGGTTCTTATGTCCATACTCGATCTAAACGCCCTGAACGATCTGCCAAAAGTTGAACGTGTTATGGCGTTGGCAGAAATCAACAGCCAGCTGGAAAAACGGGATGCAGAAGGCCGCGTGGTCTGGGCGCTGGAAAATCTGCCCGATGAATACGTGCTGTCGTCCAGCTTTGGCATTCAGGCGGCGGTCAGTTTGCATCTGGTCAATCAGATCCGCCCGGACATTCCGGTGATCCTCACTGATACCGGTTATTTGTTTCCGGAAACCTACCGCTTTATCGATGAGTTAACGGACAAGCTTAAGCTGAACCTGAAGGTGTACCGCGCGACTGAAAGCGCCGCCTGGCAGGAGGCGCGCTACGGAAAACTCTGGGAGCAGGGCGTTGAGGGCATTGAGAAATACAATGAGATTAACAAGGTCGAGCCGATGAACCGTGCGCTAAAAGAGCTGAACGCGCAAACGTGGTTTGCCGGTTTGCGTCGCGAGCAGTCCGGGAGTCGGGCCCATCTGCCGGTGCTGGCCATTCAGCGTGGGGTGTTTAAGGTGTTGCCCATCATCGACTGGGACAACCGCACGGTGTACCAGTACCTGCAAAAGCACGGCCTGAAATACCACCCGCTGTGGGATGAAGGCTATCTCTCGGTGGGCGACACGCACACTACCCGCAAGTGGGAGCCGGGGATGGCAGAAGAAGAAACCCGCTTCTTTGGCCTGAAACGCGAATGCGGTTTGCACGAGGGGTAATTTCTTCAGGAAGGTTGAATCACCATAATACTTGCCCTGCTGAAACATAAGAAAGCCTACAGGTCCTTTTATTCCATATTCTAATACCACTCAACCACTGCGTTTTGATGTTATGGAATAATCAGTAAAGCATTCAATGAAAAACTCTTGATACTCCAGTGAGTTATGTGTTGACAGATCCCTGCGAAAGCGGGGATTCATTGACGATAACCATGTTGTTACAGGACTAAAATTCTGGGACTTTCGTCACGGTATCCCGCCATCAGGCGCCCGCTTATTTTCCCGAAAATGTCTGCCCTCTTCCAGCCTGTCACGATACTTTAGCAAAAAGTGCTGAAAGTGAAATTTCGTTATCTCATAAAAAGAGAGCAATATTCCTGGAGTAGTTAAGAAAATTCAGCCAAAAAAAGCATCTGCAATTTTATCTAACTGTTTTTGCAATATGTAAAATTTATATTTATTGGCGATAACTCATTTAGGTTAGGATTTTTCCATAAAAAATCACGTTTCGTAATTATATCACCATCTTGCTTAGTTTTATTCTTTTCCATACCATAGCAATTAGGGGATGGTATATATAGGAAGGAACTCCAACCTGCTGATTTTTTTAATGTATCAGTCGCATCATTTTATTTCCCTCCCGCTATTACCCGCTAAAAATCCCCAAGTATTTTACGCAAGAGGGGCGTTTTTTTTATTTTTATCTGTATCACACGCATGGTATTAAATGATGAAGCTTAAAACACAACTGACGACACTTGCATTTCTGACGGCGATATCATTATCGCAATCTTCCTTTGCCGCGACATTTTGCGGTAGCCGCACCAGCGTATCGTATGGCGGCTCTGCAACGGTGACTGGCGATCTTGACGCAAATCGCTGCATCGAAATTGGCGCATATAACTATGGTGGGGTTAATGGCTACGCTGGCACGGCAATGAACGTCAATATGTTGAGCGGTAGCCTGATGAGTGTGCTCGGTTTTATGGAAGATTCTATCGTCAACTCGGGCGCCGAAGTTTACATCACGCAGGTCTCAAAAATAGCGAATGGTGGTTTTGATAGTACAGTACCCGCTACCGCATCCAATATAAAAATTAAAAGTGGCGGCTTAGTACGCGTATATGATGGTGGCACGCTGCAAAATTCTCATCTGGAAGGGGGGACCGCTTATGTTTCTAACAGTGGAAACACCGGGAGTACTGGTAAAGCCATAGATAATAACGTCAGTGATGGCGGGAAATTATTTGTCTACGAAGGTGGCAGCAGCAGCGGTACCGTTATTGATCAAGGCGGCTACGAATATGCTCAGCAGTCTGGAGTCTCCAGTAATGCGCAGATTAACGGCGGCATCCAGTATGTGACCTTATCAGGTATCGCAAATAGCGCGACCATCAATGAAGATGGACGTCAATATGTCTATAACAGCGGCGTAGTGAATGATACAACCATCAACAGCGGTGGCATTCAGTACTTGTTTATCAACGGTTCGGATACATCAGCCATTGCCGGCGTCGCCAATAATACGACGTTGTTTGGTACCGGGGCGCAGGTATTACAACAGGGCGGTACGGCTAACATCGTCACCCTGAATGATAATGCCGTACAGACTATTTACGCTGGCTCTGCAGCGAATAATGTGACGCTGAACGATGCGGCGATACAGACGGTGTATGGTAATGCGACCACGGAAAATGTCACCATTAACGGCAGCGCGAAATCCTGGTTGGCGAATAGCGCAACAATGACAGGAGCAACGCAGGTTAATGGCCGGGGGCAATTGCAGCTTTCGACATCCGCTGATGGCGGGGCGAGGGCAGATAACGTAGCGCTGAATGGCAGCGATTCAACATTGTTGATTATTGCCAACAGCAGTGACAGTGACGCGGCAACCGTAGGGGCCTTGTCTGGACAAGGTAATGTCAGGTATTACACTGGCAGCGATGCCACCAGCGGTGCGGCTATTTACTCCAGACTGAATGTTGACTCACTGTCTGGCAATTTACATTTTTACTTCAATACCTCTTTAGAAGGCGGCAAAGGGGACTACCTGAACATCACCACGGGTACCGGCAACCATAACGTTACCGTTGCCGATTCAGGTGCGGAGATCACAGAGCCGGATAGACGCAGCCTTGATATTATTTCCGATGCAAGCGGTGGAGCGAGTTTTAGCCTTGCCACGCTCGCCGGTACCAATATTAATGCCATTGACGGCGGTACCTACATGTATTCGCTTTATGAAAGAGATGAAGACACCGGTAAAATTTGGTATCTGGCAGCAGAAAAAGAGCCTGTAGTCGAAATTCCGGAGCCAGAACCGGGAGAAGAAACTCCGACTCCTGAACCGGGCGAAGAAACCCCGACACCTGTCGATCCTACACCTGATCCGGGTCAGGAAATTCCGTCCATCACGGACAAGCCGAAAACCACGCCCGCGACGGATGCTGTGCTTTCTATGTCAGCGGCGCCCGTTATCATGTTTAAAAACGAGATGCAGAATTTACGCTTCCGGCAAGGCCTGGCGGAGAAAACGGAAGGTGACAATGGCGCATGGGTGCGTTTCACGGGTGGAAACTCAAATATCGACAGCGGGCATACTGACTTTAAACTAGAGCAATCAGGAATAGAGTTAGGCGTTGACCAAATAATGGCAACCGAAGGCGCCAAAACACGTGTTGGTCTGTTTACAAGCTATAACAGCGGTAAGGTGAAGCACGCGCGAGGGGGCGTAAGCCGTATTGATAGCCTTAGCGTTGGCGCACAGGCCACCTGGTTTCACAACGAGGGATGGTATGTTGATGGCATACTGAAGTACAACCATTTTGATAACGCTTTAAATGCAGTATCGACAAATGGAAGCGGTATTTCGGCCGATTACAGTCAACATGCTCTGGGCGCAGCGATCGAAGTGGGTAAGAGCATCCATTTCCAGAACCATTTTTGGTTTGAGCCGTATGCAAAGGTTGCCGCAATTCAGGTTAAAGGTCAGGATATCAAACTGAATAATGGCATGAAAGGCAGCATTGACGATCAGGATTCGCTGACCACAGAAGCTGGTTTTAATCTTGGACGCACTTTCTTGCTAAACAAAGGGACATCTATTACACCGTATTTCAAAGCGGCGTGGGTGCATGAATATGTCGACAACAACAGTACGACAATTAACCAGCGCAATACGTTTACCACCAATCTTTCCGGTGACCTGGGAAAAGCGGGTATCGGGGTAAGTGCGTCCTTCAACAAGGAGCTTTCACTGTTTGCCGAACTTGATTATGCAAAAGGGAATAAGCAAGAAGACCCTGTTCAGGCGAATCTTGGATTCCGTTACAGCTTCTAATCATCCATGTTATCTCTTCTGAACAACAAACCGGTACGTTGTGCCGGTTTGTTTACCAGCTGACCCGATGTTTCAGACGTAACTGCTCTAAGCGTTTTAAATTACCCAGTTTCTTACACAGCGAGTATTGGTAATTATAAACACTCTTAACAGAACAGTTGAGTTTTTGTGCGATGAAAGACGTTGAGTGCCCACTTCCAAACATCCTTAAAACTTGCATTTCATTTTCTGTTATTTCAACAATACCTTTAGGTTTCACCTTTTTTCCGCGTAAGATATCTTCTGCGTCCTTCATAAAGGAGGCGCGTTCGTTGCCTGCCACCAGTATAGCAATAATCTCTTTTCTTCTGTTAAACCAGTACCTGGCCATTGACTTCATTGACCGGTCGGTGACCAGTACAATGCTCATCTCAAAATTTTTAAGTTTTTCCAGCCAGGCAATGTCGATGAACAATGGCAGATTCTCAATGCAAAAATCAACAAAGATAACGCCCCTTGGTAATTTGCACGCGTATTTTCTGAAGACTAAATGATGCAGTGATGCCGAGAAAAAATAGTTGTCCTCAGGCCATATGATTATTTTTTTATTTTCACAAAGTACAGCCCAAATGGTCTTTTGATCGCTGGTTGGGCAATGTAACCCACAACCTACACAGTGAGTGATATCGGGTATTTCTTTTATTTTCAAAATGTACCTTCACAATTAATTTATTTTCGAAGAGAACCATAATGAAGCGAGTATGAACAAACAGTAAACATATTTCTTTATCGAAATATATTTACGTTGACATACAGAAAATAGCGGAAATTTAAGAAAAGCCCGTTTCCCGTTAAGCACCCGAACGCCTAAAAGTTAAAAAAGTGGAAACAAAAAAGCAATGATACTTTGTGATGCCAGGTGTTTTTAGCCCCACAGAGCGAGAGCTGCTTTCATTTTCGAAGCATTTTGTGAAACACATTTAACATTTTGTGCTATTTACCTTTACATAAACCCGAGCCATCGCCAGCAATAATCCTAAAATTGTCTGGAAAGAATCCTGGTAAACAGGATAAAAAGCAATATCAGTATCGCATGACCTCGAGATACTTTTCTGCGAAGCATCAGAATAATCCATGTTTTTCATAATAATAGAGAAGTGAAATATATCTAGAATAGCAACAAATAAAACAATAATATTTAGATAAGGAATGTTATTTCTCCATAATGGACGCATTGTGAACTACCATAAAGATTACCCCATTAAATGCCAAAGCTGTGCCTGGCAATGTAATATGACCGATACTTTTAACGTGCGCATGCTCAATTGCATGGAGAGTCAATATATTATCTGGCCTATAGGGAATTTCCTACTGGAAAAAGGAATAACTCTCTTGCTGAAGGATAATTATTACAATATTCATTCGGGTGGGATGATTTTTGTTGATTTTTCCCATTATTATCTTTCTCTATTTTCTGACGATGCATGGCTGAATCATTTGAAAAAAGTGCCGATGAAGATAATTTTGCTTAGCGATCAAACGATGGAGCCTCTTGCCGGTTACTGGAAACATAAGGAAACGTGTATCGTTGATGTATTGACTGTACGAACTTATAAGCCGTTAGCATTGCGCAAGTCCGGACGTATGGTTTCAATGAACCAGAGCCAAAAGATAACGAGGGCGACGGGTCTTGAAGTAAAGATCCTGCATTTACTCCTTTCCGGTTACAGCACCCAGGAAGTGGCGGAAATAGTCAGAATAAGCAACAAAAGTGTTTTTAACCTAAAGTACTCTTTAGAGCGGAAGATGGGTAAAAAGTTGAAAGAATTGATTATTTTATAAATGCCAGTCTTTCTTATCAGCCTCTTCTCATCTGAGGGACAGGGTTAAAAATGTCGTCAGGCGTCGAACTGTGATCTGTTTGCCGAAAACTAAAATGAATAATCTGAAAATAATGTCTGAAGCTGTTTTACCCTCTGGTTTGCATTACTCTTGATAACGTTATTGCCGGAGGCAGTAACGTCATTTTAACACTGAGGGACAAAACAGATGAAAAAAATCATTTTTGCTGCGGCACTGACGCTGGTGTCCGGCACTTCTTTTGCAGCAATCACCGAAACCTGTCAGCAATATTTTAACGATGTTGATACATTAATTGTTGAAGCGTCAAAATCCAGCGAACAAGCTAAACAACAAATGGAGGCCATGAAACCGCAGTTGGAACAGGCTAAAAAACAACTTGCGGAATTACCGGCGGAAAACCAGGATGCAGGCTGTAAGCAAGGTGCGGCGGCGCTGGTTCAAATGAAACAGTCCATGGGGCTCAAATAACGCCCTGGTTATACCGCGTACCGCAATTACTTCCGGGCCGGATAAATTGTTGACGTTATCCGGCTTTTTGCAGTTTGCTATTCCCGTTGGCAAAATGCACCCTTCACATCACATTACTCGTCATCGATTTACTTTGCGTTAAATTGCTTTTTTATAACGATTCTTCAATGTGATTATTGGGTTTTCTCTTCTCTCATTTTACAGCGCTGACTATTTCGGTAGAAATTTTCAAATAATAATTCCGTATTCCTGCTACTTAATAACAGTTTTATTTCCTGAAAAATTAGTGTGGCGCCAGAGAATTGCGTGAAGGCGATCTGTGGTCATGGAGACTGGCAACTGGCCCTGCGTGCGTCAGGGCCAGGCGATATGGGAAACTTAAGACGCTTTCGCCAGCTCTTTCACCAGCGGCAGCATGATACGCATCACGTCCCGGTTGCGGCGCTCAATGCGTCCGGGAAGCGCTTTATCGATATGCTGCTGGTTATCCAGGCGAACGTCGTGCCAGCTGTTGCCTGCCGGGAAGGACGCCGTTTTCGCGCGCTGTTGATACCCGTCTTTTTTACCGAGGTTCCAGTTCGTGGCCTCAACGGAAAGCACCGCAATTCCGGCTCTGTCGAACACTTCCGCATCGTTACAACAGCCGGTGCCTTTCGGGTAATCCTTATTCATCCCCGGATTGGTGGTCGCGGCAATGCCGTGACGGCGGGCAATGGCGAGCGCCCGGTCGCGGGTTAATTTGCGCACGGCTTCCGGAGTGCGCTGTCCGCTATTAAAGTACAGCTTATCGCCAGTAATCAGGTTATCGAGATTAATCACCAGCAGGGTGTTTTTCTTCTCCGCTGCGCTCATACGCTTGAGGAGATTTTCCGCGCCGAGTTTGCCTTCTTCCTCGCCGCTGGTGGCGATAAAACGAATGCCGTATTCGGTGGGGACATCTTTCAGCCGTTCGGCCAGCTCGAGCATCACGCCCAGACCCGCGGCGTTATCGTCCACGCCCTGTAGGGTCAACCCGCCCAGATTCGCGTCGATGTCGGCGTCGCTTTGCGGGGCGTAGGTATCCAGGTGCGCCATGATAATAATTTGCTGCGGCGCTTTGCCTTCATGGGCGGCAATCACGGTGCTACCGGTCACGTTATGCCAGTTCTTGCGGTTATCTTTCGCGGTATAAATATAACGGCTGTTAAAGGTACGAATATCGCTGCGATACCCCATTTGCGCAAACTGCTGACGTAAATAGTCAGCGGAAAGCATTTCAGCCGGGGAACCCGTCATTCGACCGGGAAAGACGGTCGCAATATGCCGGGTTTGTAATGTCGCAAAATCGCCAGGTGACGATGCTGACGCCTGTGCGGGAGCCATAAAGCAGACGCCGAGGGCCAGGATGGCGACAAAACGGCGCGTTGCGGAAAACATAGTGAGTCCTTAAATAGCCTGCCAGGGAGACGCCCTGAATACAAAGCAAAAATTTTAACCCGCCTAGTATGAAACCGCGGCCCGACTAACACAATTTCATTTGCTCTGAAATGCCCGAAAAACCGCTGGCTTAAGCACTTTTTGATATGTACTTTCCCAGATCGTTATTCCTTTGAGGAACTACTCATTCCAATTCGTAATTTCATTCGTTCTGCTGCGCTCCCTATAGTCGGGTTATCTGACGCGCTCGACAGTAGCGGTATTGTAAAGGAACGGCTATGGACCAAAAACGACTCACCCACCTGCGACAGCTGGAAGCGGAAAGCATCCATATTATTCGCGAGGTGGCGGCAGAATTCTCCAACCCGGTAATGCTCTATTCTATTGGTAAAGACTCCAGCGTCATGCTGCATTTGGCGCGTAAGGCGTTTTACCCGGGAACGCTGCCGTTTCCGCTGCTGCACGTCGACACCGGTTGGAAGTTCCGCGAAATGTACGAATTCCGCGACCGTACCGCGAAAGCTTACGGTTGCGAGTTGCTGGTGCATAAAAACCCGGAAGGGGTAGCGATGGGCATTAACCCGTTTGTCCACGGCAGCGCCAAACATACCGACATCATGAAAACCGAAGGCTTGAAGCAGGCGTTGAACAAGTACGGGTTTGACGCTGCGTTCGGCGGCGCGCGTCGTGACGAAGAAAAGTCTCGCGCTAAAGAGCGCATTTACTCTTTCCGCGACCGTTTTCATCGCTGGGATCCCAAAAACCAACGCCCGGAACTGTGGCACAACTATAACGGCCAGATTAACAAAGGCGAGAGCATCCGCGTCTTCCCGCTTTCTAACTGGACGGAACAGGATATCTGGCAGTACATCTGGCTGGAAAACATCGAGATTGTCCCGCTGTATCTGGCGGCTGAGCGTCCGGTGCTGGAGCGCGACGGCATGCTGATGATGATCGACGACGATCGCATTGACCTGCAACCGGGGGAAATGATCAAAAAACGGATGGTGCGCTTCCGCACCCTCGGCTGCTGGCCGCTGACCGGCGCGGTTGAATCGAACGCCCGGACATTACCGGAAATTATTGAAGAGATGCTGGTTTCGACCACCAGCGAACGTCAGGGGCGGGTCATCGACCGCGACCAGGCAGGCTCTATGGAGCTGAAGAAACGTCAGGGGTATTTCTAAGGAGCCGCCATGAACACCACACTTGCACAACAAATCGCCAATGAAGGCGGCGTCGAAGCCTGGATGGTCGCCCAACAGCATAAAAGCCTGCTGCGTTTCTTAACCTGCGGCAGCGTGGATGATGGCAAAAGTACCCTGATTGGTCGTCTGCTGCATGACACCCGCCAGATTTACGAAGACCAGCTCTCATCGCTGCATAATGACAGCAAACGTCACGGGACGCAGGGCGAGAAACTGGATCTGGCGCTGTTGGTGGATGGCCTACAGGCTGAACGCGAGCAGGGGATCACCATTGACGTCGCGTACCGTTATTTCTCCACCGAGAAGCGCAAATTTATCATCGCCGATACGCCTGGGCACGAGCAGTATACCCGTAACATGGCGACCGGCGCGTCCACCTGCGATCTGGCGATCCTGCTGATCGATGCGCGAAAAGGCGTGCTGGATCAAACCCGCCGCCATAGCTTTATTTCCACGCTGCTGGGGATCAAGCACCTGGTCGTGGCGATCAACAAAATGGATCTGGTCGGTTTCAGCGAAGAGACTTTTGCGCGCATTCGGGAAGATTACCTGAACTTTGCCGGGCAGTTGCCGGGGGATCTGGATATCCGCTTTGTGCCGCTGTCTGCGCTGGAAGGCGACAACGTGGCTTCCCGAAGCGAGAGCATGCCGTGGTACAGCGGCCCGACACTGCTGGAAGTGCTGGAAACCGTTGAGATCCAGCGGGTGGTGGACAACCAGCCAATGCGCTTCCCGGTGCAGTACGTTAACCGTCCGAACCTTGATTTTCGCGGTTACTCCGGCACTCTGGCCTCCGGGAGCGTCAACGTGGGTCAACGCGTTCGGGTGCTGCCGTCCGGCGTGGAGTCCAGTGTGGCCCGCATCGTCACCTTTGACGGCGATTTGGAGCAGGCGTTTGCCGGTGAGGCGATCACCCTCGTTTTAAAAGATGAAATCGATATTAGCCGCGGCGATTTGCTGCTGGATGCGGGCGACACGTTACCTGCCGTACAACGCGCCGCTGTAGATGTGGTGTGGATGGCAGAACAGCCGTTGGCGCCGGGTCAGAGCTACGAAGTCAAAATTGCCGGCAAAAAGACTCGCGCGCGCATTGACGGCGTGCAGTATCAGGTAGATATCAACAACCTGACCCAGCGTGAGGTGGAAAACCTGCCGCTGAACGGCATTGGCCTGGTTAATCTGACCTTTGACGAACCGCTGGTACTGGACACCTATTCGCAGAATCCGGTGACCGGCGGACTGATCTTTATCGACCGTCTCAGCAACGTTACCGTCGGGGCGGGCATGGTGCGTGAGCCCATTGCGCAGGCAGCGACAGCCTCAACCGGGTATAGCGACTTTGAGCTGGAACTGAATGCGCTGGTGCGCCGTCACTTCCCCCACTGGGGCGCGCGCGATCTGCTGGAGGGCAAATAATGGCGCAGCATGACGAAAATGTCGTCTGGCATGCGCATTCCGTTACGCCGCACCAGCGTGAGCAACGCCATGGTCATCGTGGGGTTGTGCTGTGGTTTACCGGGCTTTCTGGGTCGGGAAAATCGACGGTGGCCGGCGCGCTGGAAGAAGCGCTGCACGCGCTCGGCGTCAGCACATATTTGCTTGATGGCGATAACGTGCGCCACGGCCTGTGCAGCGACCTGGGCTTTAGCGATGCCGACCGCAAAGAGAACATTCGTCGGGTCGGCGAGGTAGCGAATCTGATGGTGGATGCCGGGCTGGTGGTGCTGACAGCGTTTATCTCGCCGCACCGGGCGGAGCGGCGGATGGTGCGTGAGCGGGTAGGCGAAGGGCGTTTTATTGAGGTGTTTGTCGATACGCCGCTGGAAACCTGTGAAGCGCGCGATCCAAAGGGGTTATATAAGAAGGCGCGCGCCGGTGAGTTGCGCAACTTTACCGGTATTGATGCGGTTTACGAAGCCCCTGAATCGCCAGAGATTCATCTGAATGGTGAACAATTAGTAACAAATTTGGTGAGTCAATTGTTAGACCTGCTGAGACAGGACGATATTATCAGATCCTGAGACACCTGACCTGTTTGCCCGGTCAGTCAAGGTTACAGGATTCGATATGCGTAATAGCCAGAACATCACCCTCCCGGCGTCCGAAACGTTTTCTGCCGATGACGAAACCACCTGGTCGCTGCCCGGCGCCGTGGTGGGATTCGCGTCATGGCTGCTGGCGCTGGGGATCCCTTTTTTGGTGTATGGCCCTAACACCTTGTTTTTCTTCATCTATACCTGGCCATTCTTTCTGGCGCTGATGCCCGTCGCGGTTGTCGTGGGCATCGCCCAACATTCCCTCTTCAACGGAAAATTGCGCTACAGCATTGTCGCCACGCTGCTGACGGTGTGCGCGATGTTCGGCGCACTGTTTTTGTGGCTGCTGGGCTAAAGCGCGACCGCTGTCCATAATTCAAACCGTAACCAACAATGAGATGATGTTCCCGGGGTGCCGGGTATACGTTATGCAGGGCAAATGTGGTACATTTGCCCGCGTTGTCGCGGCATTCCCGCCCACAGCATAGAGTCGTTTGTGGAAGTATGGGATGATAGTGCCGTTTTTCAGGGGGCAGGATGGGTAAACTAACGCTGCTGTTGCTGGCTTTACTGGTCTGGCTGCAGTATTCGCTGTGGTTCGGTAAGAACGGTATACATGACTACAGTCGCGTCAACGATGACGTGGCGGCGCAGCAGGCGACGAACGCCAAACTTAAAGCGCGTAACGATCAGCTTTTCGCCGAAATTGACGATCTCAATGGCGGTCAGGAAGCTATCGAAGAACGCGCACGCAACGAACTCAGCATGACGAAACCGGGCGAAACGTTTTATCGCCTGGTGCCCGACGCGTCTAAACGCGCGCAAACTGCGGGGCAAAATACTCGATAAACCATCCAGGGATTTAACATGGCAGCCACTTATTTGGATGTTTGCGCCGTGGTGCCGGCGGCCGGCTTTGGCCGCCGTATGCAAACTGAATGTCCTAAGCAGTACCTCTCGATCGGCAATAAAACCATTCTCGAACACTCGGTCCATGCGCTGCTGGCGCACCCTCAGGTCACCCGCGTGATCATTGCCATCAGCCCAGGCGACAGCCGCTTTGCACAACTTCCGCTGGCGCAACATCCGCACATCACCGTGGTGGACGGCGGCAATGAGCGTGCCGATTCCGTTCTGGCCGGGCTTCGCGCCGCAGGCGACGCAGAATGGGTGCTGGTGCACGACGCGGCGCGCCCCTGTCTGCATCAGGATGATCTCGCCCGCCTGCTGGCGATCCGCGAAACCAGCCGCACCGGCGGGATCCTTGCCGCCCCGGTGCGCGACACGATGAAGCGCGCCGAACCGGGCGTTGCGGCCATCGCCCATACCGTCGAACGCACCGATCTATGGCATGCGCTGACGCCGCAATTTTTCCCGCGTGAACTGCTGCATGACTGTCTGACCCGCGCGCTGAACGAAGGCGCGACCATTACCGACGAAGCCTCGGCGCTGGAGTACTGCGGCTTCCATCCACAGCTTGTTGAAGGGCGGGCTGATAATATCAAAGTAACGCGTCCGGAAGATTTAGCGCTGGCTGAATTTTATCTGACCCGAAAAAACCATGAGGAGATAGCGTAATGCGAATTGGACACGGTTTCGACGTACATGCCTTTGGCGCCGAAGGCCCGGTTATCATTGGCGGCGTGCGCATCCCGTATGAGAAGGGCCTGTTAGCGCATTCTGACGGCGACGTCGCGCTCCACGCGCTGACCGATGCGCTGCTCGGCGCAGCCGCGCTGGGGGATATCGGCAAGCTGTTTCCGGATACCGATCCGGCATTTAAAGGCGCGGACAGCCGTGAATTGCTGCGTGAAGCCTGGCGTCGCATTCAGGCCAAAGGCTATACCCTCGGAAACGTTGATGTGACGATTATTGCCCAGGCGCCAAAAATGCTGCCGCACATTCCGCAGATGCGCGTGTTTATCGCGGAGGATCTCGGCTGTCACATGGATGACGTTAACGTGAAAGCCACCACCACGGAAAAACTCGGCTTTACCGGACGGGGGGAAGGGATCGCCTGTGAGGCGGTCGCGTTACTGATAAAGGCGGTGAAATGACAGCGTTTGACGATCTCACCTGGCTCCACGGCAAACCGCAGAGCACCGGGCTGCTGAAAGCCAACCCGGAAGATTTTGTGGTTGTGGAAGATTTAGGTTTTGAGCCCGACGGTGAAGGTGAGCATGTCCTGGTGCGGATCCTCAAAAACGGCTGCAATACCCGTTTTGTCGCGGACGCGCTGGCGAAATTTCTGAAAATTCACGCCCGGGAAGTCAGCTTTGCCGGGCAAAAAGATAAGCATGCCGTCACCGAACAGTGGCTGTGCGCGCGCGTGCCAGGCAAAGCGATGCCGGATCTGAGCGCCTTCCAGTTGGAAGGTTGCAAGGTGCTGGAGTATGCGCGCCACAAGCGTAAGCTACGTTTAGGCGCCCTGAAGGGTAACGCGTTTACGCTGGTGCTGCGCGACATCAGTCAGCGTGATGAGGTGGAATCCCGTCTGAAGGCGGTTAATGAGGCGGGGGTGCCCAACTATTTTGGCGCGCAGCGCTTCGGCATTGGCGGCAGTAACATACAGGGCGCGCTGCGCTGGGCGCAAAGCGATGCGCCGGTGCGCGATCGCAATAAACGCAGTTTTTGGTTGTCGGCGGCCCGTAGTGCGTTGTTTAATCAAATTGTCAGCGAGCGTTTGAAAAAACCAGACTTTAATCAAGTTGTTGACGGCGATGCGCTACAATTAGCGGGACGCGGAAGCTGGTTCGTGGCGACGTTGGAAGAGAGGGCGGAATTACAGGCTCGCGTCGACGCTAAAGCGCTGATGATTACGGCTTCGCTTCCCGGTCGCGGTGAATGGGGAACCCAGCGTGATGCGCTGGCGTTTGAACAGGCCGCTATCGCGGAAGAAACGCAGTTACAGGAATTACTGGTGCGTGAAAAAGTAGACGCGGCGCGCCGGGCGATGCTGCTTTATCCGCAACAGATGCGCTGGAACTGGTGGGACGACGTCACCGTCGAACTGCGTTTCTGGCTACCTGCGGGGAGCTTCGCCACCAGCGTAGTGAGGGAACTGATTAACACAATGGGTGATTATGCGCATATTGCTGAGTAACGATGACGGGGTCCACGCACCCGGTATACAAACGCTGGCGAAAGCGCTGCGGGAGTTTGCCGACGTACAGGTCGTCGCCCCGGATCGTAACCGCAGCGGCGCGTCGAACTCATTAACGCTGGAATCTTCGCTTCGCACCTTCACCTTTGATAACGGCGACATTGCGGTCCAAATGGGTACGCCCACTGACTGCGTTTATCTGGGCGTAAATGCACTGATGCGTCCGCGTCCGGACATCGTGGTGTCCGGGATTAACGCCGGGCCGAATCTCGGCGATGATGTGATTTACTCGGGGACCGTCGCCGCGGCGATGGAAGGACGGCATCTTGGTTTTCCGGCGCTGGCCGTTTCGCTGGACGGCTATCAGCATTACGAGACCGCCGCCGCCATCACCTGCCGTATCCTGCGCGCATTAAGCCGTGAGCCGCTGCGTACAGGACGGATCCTGAACATCAACGTCCCGGACCTGCCGTTGGATCAGATCAAAGGGATCCGCGTAACCCGCTGCGGCAGCCGCCATCCGGCGGATAAAGTGATCCCGCAGGAAGATCCGCGTGGCAATACGCTGTACTGGATTGGCCCGCCGGGCGACAAGCATGACGCCGGGCCTGACACCGATTTCGCCGCGGTGGAGGACGGTTATGTCTCCATTACGCCGCTGCATGTGGATTTAACCGCGCACAGCGCGCATGATGTGGTTTCTGACTGGTTAGACAGCGTGGGAGTTGACACGCAATGGTAAGCAGACGCGTACAGACGCTTCTTGATCAACTTCGCGGGCAGGGGATCCGCGATGAGCATGTGCTTGAGGCGCTAGCCGCCGTGCCGCGCGAAAAATTCATCGATGAAGCGTTTGAACATAAAGCCTGGGATAACATCGCGCTACCGATAGGACAGGGGCAGACGATCTCGCAGCCCTATATGGTCGCGCGGATGACCGAATTGCTGGAACTGACGCCGCAGTCGCGGGTGCTGGAGATCGGCACGGGTTCCGGGTATCAGACGGCGATACTGGCGCATCTGGTGCACCATGTCTGCTCGGTCGAACGCATCAAAGGGCTGCAATGGCAGGCGCGCCGTCGCCTGAAACAGCTTGATTTACACAATGTTTCAACTCGTCACGGCGATGGATGGCAAGGTTGGCAAGCACGTGCGCCGTTTGACGCTATCATTGTGACGGCAGCACCGCCGGAGATCCCGACTGCGTTAATGACGCAGCTGGACGAGGGCGGCATTCTCGTTTTGCCTGTGGGCGATGAGCATCAGTTTCTGAAACGGGTGCGTCGTCGGGGCGGCGAATTTATTATCGACACCGTGGAAGCCGTGCGTTTTGTTCCCCTGGTCAAGGGCGAACTGGCATAGAAAACGGCCTGAATACCTGGAGTTTTCCTGGTTATTTTGCAACAGGTCAGCGTATTGTGAAGACGTTTTCCAGTGCTTTCATGGTTATTATGTCACTGGTTGTTAACCAATTTTTTCCTGGGGGATAAATGAGCGCGGGAAGCCCAAAATTCACCGTCAGCCGCATCGCGGCATTGTCACTGGTTTCGTTATGGCTGGCAGGCTGTTCAAATTCCTCTAATCCGCCAGCGCCAGTCAGTTCCGTTAATGGCAGCGCCCCTGCGAACACGAATTCTGGGATGCTGATTACGCCCCCGCCGACAATGGGGAGCGCGAATACCGCACAGCAGCAAATGCCGCAAATTCAGCCGGTCCAGCGTCCGGTGAGTCAACCGACGCAAATCCAGCCCGTTGCGGAGCAACCCGTTCAGATGGAAAACGGTCGTATTGTGTACAATCGTCAATATGGGAACATTCCGAAAGGTAGCTATACCGGCGGCAGTACCTACACCGTTAAAAAGGGCGATACGCTATTTTATATCGCGTGGATCACCGGCAACGACTTCCGCGATCTTGCGCAACGGAATAACATTCCGGCCCCGTATGGCCTGAATGTTGGGCAGACCCTCCAGGTCGGCAACGCGTCCGGTGCGCCAATCACGGGCGGAAATGCGATCACCCAGGCCGATGCGGCCGCGCAAGGAGTTGTGACCAACCCTGCACAAAATTCCGCCGTCGCTGTTGCGTCGAAACCGACAATTACGTATTCTGAGAATTCAGGTGAACAAAGTGCTAACAAAATGTTGCCTAACAACAAGCCTGCTGGGACAGTTGTCACAGCGCCTGTAACGGCTCCGGCGGTTAGCACAACCGAATCGACTGCAAGCAGTACGTCTACCAGTTCGCCAATTTCAACATGGCGCTGGCCGACGGAAGGCAAAGTGATCGAAAACTTTGGCGCTACCGAAGGGGGCAATAAAGGGATCGACATTGCAGGCAGCAAAGGACAGGCAATTGTCGCGACCGCAGATGGCCGCGTCGTGTATGCCGGTAACGCGCTGCGCGGTTACGGTAATCTTATTATCATCAAACATAACGATGATTACCTGAGTGCCTACGCCCATAACGATACAATGCTGGTCCGGGAACAACAGGAAGTGAAGGCGGGGCAAAAAATAGCGACCATGGGTAGCACCGGAACCAGTTCTACACGCTTGCATTTTGAAATTCGTTACAAGGGGAAATCCGTAAACCCGCTGCGTTATTTACCGCAGCGATAAATCGACGGAACCTGGCTGACACTTGCTAGTTCCGTCAAGGGATCACGGGTAGGAGCCACCTTATGAGTCAGAATACGCTGAAAGTTCATGATTTAAATGAAGACGCGGAATTTGATGAGAACGGAGTTGAGGTTTTTGACGAAAAAGCCTTAGTTGAAGAGGAACCCAGTGATAACGAGTTGGCTGAAGAGGAGCTGTTATCGCAGGGGGCCACACAGCGTGTGTTGGACGCGACTCAGCTTTACCTTGGTGAAATCGGATATTCGCCACTGCTAACAGCCGAAGAAGAAGTGTATTTCGCGCGTCGCGCACTGCGCGGAGATGTTGCCTCACGCCGTCGGATGATTGAAAGCAACCTGCGTCTGGTGGTGAAAATTGCCCGCCGATACGGCAATCGTGGTCTGGCGTTGCTGGACCTGATCGAAGAGGGCAATCTGGGGCTTATCCGTGCCGTCGAGAAGTTTGACCCGGAACGCGGGTTCCGCTTCTCAACATACGCAACCTGGTGGATTCGCCAGACGATTGAACGGGCGATTATGAACCAAACCCGTACCATTCGACTGCCTATTCACATTGTAAAAGAGCTGAACGTTTACCTGCGTACCGCCCGTGAGTTGTCCCATAAGCTGGACCACGAACCGAGCGCGGAAGAAATCGCAGAGCAACTGGATAAACCGGTTGATGACGTTAGCCGTATGCTTCGTCTTAACGAGCGCATTACCTCGGTGGACACCCCGTTGGGTGGCGACTCCGAAAAAGCGTTGCTGGATATCCTGGCCGATGAAAAAGACAACGGTCCGGAAGACACCACGCAGGATGACGATATGAAGCAGAGTATCGTCAAATGGCTGTTCGAACTGAACGCCAAACAGCGTGAAGTGCTGGCACGTCGTTTCGGTCTGCTGGGTTATGAAGCTGCGACACTGGAAGATGTGGGCCGCGAAATTGGTCTCACGCGTGAACGTGTTCGTCAGATTCAGGTTGAAGGTCTGCGTCGTCTGCGGGAAATTTTGCAGACTCAGGGACTGAATATCGAAGCGCTGTTCCGCGAGTAAGCAAAGTTCCATCAAGAAAGACCAGTCTCTGTGAGGCTGGTCTTTTTTTTGGGGATTGTCCGGCAAGTCCAGGGGAACGGGCTTCAGGCCGGATAAGGCGTGAGCCGCGTCAGGAAAATCATTCCATCATTTTACGCACCAGGCGCGTGAACTGTTCGCGCTCTTCTTCGCTTAGCCGCCCCAGAAATTCCTCATCCACGCGGTTGCCCAGCGGCATCGTCGTTGTCAGCAACGCTTCGCCTTGCGCAGTGAGAAACACAAAGCGTCGACGTTTATCCAGCGGATCGTTTTCTCGCCTCACCAGCCCGCGTTTTTCCATTCGGCTTAGCATCTCCGCCAGCGTAGCTTTCGTACTTACCGCAGCCTCGGTGAGGTCGACCTGCTCAATGCCAGGTCGCTCGGCGATAGCGCGCATGACGGCGTACTGAGGTTTGGTCAGCTCCGGTAATTCATGCTGCCAGCGTGCGGTATGCTGCTGAAAAAGTTGCCGTAACAGGTGAAACGCTGTGTTTCGTAACGCCATAGGAACTCCGGTTTGCGTATCGGCTTCTATCATAGCGGTTTCTTACCGGTTTTTTAATGCAGCCGTTTTAAGCGATCCGTGCGGTGCAATTTTCAGGATCTTGTTGTTACTTCATCGCTGGCGTATTTTAATGAAAACGTTCGTATACGAACAATATTGAGGCGATGAATGAGACTGATTGTTGGGATGACCGGCGCAACAGGCGCGCCGCTTGGCGTGGCGCTGCTTCAGGTGTTGCGGCAGATGCCGGAGGTGGAAACGCATCTGGTGATGTCAAAGTGGGCCAAAACCACCATTGAGCTGGAAACGCCCTGGCGGGCGCGGGACGTTGCGGCACTGGCTGATTACTGTCATAGCCCGGCGGATCAGGCGGCAACGATCTCCTCGGGATCTTTTCGTACCGACGGCATGATCGTCATTCCGTGCAGTATGAAAACGTTGGCCGGTATTCGCGCAGGCTATGCCGAAGGCCTGGTGGGGCGCGCTGCCGACGTGGTGCTGAAAGAGGGGCGCAAACTGGTGCTGGTGCCGCGCGAAATGCCGCTTAGCACCCTGCATCTGGAGAACATGCTTGCTTTATCCCGCATGGGCGTGGCGATGGTGCCGCCGATGCCCGCGTTCTACAACCATCCACAAACCGTAGATGACATCACTCAGCATATCGTGGCGCGCGTACTCGACCAGTTCGCGCTTGAGCATCCCCACGCCCGCCGCTGGCAAGGGTTGCAGCAGGAGCGGAATTTTTCTCAGGAGAATGAATAATGGCATTTGATGATTTACGCAGCTTTTTACAGGCGCTGGACGAGCAAGGGCAACTGCTGAAGATCGGTGAAGAAGTGAGCGCCGAGCCGGATCTGGCGGCAGCCGCTAACGCCACCGGACGTATTGGCGACGGCGCGCCCGCGCTGTGGTTTGATAAAATTCGTGGCTTCACCGACGCGCGCGTGGCGATGAACACCATCGGTTCGTGGCAGAACCACGCGATCTCACTGGGGTTGTCACCGAATACGCCGGTAAAAAAGCAAATAGATGAGTTTATTCGTCGCTGGGATCACTTTCCCGTTGCGCCGGAACGCCGGGCGAATCCGGCATGGGCGGAAAACACCGTCGACGGCGATGCGATCAACCTTTTCGACATCCTGCCGCTGTTTCGACTGAACGACGGTGACGGCGGTTTTTACCTCGATAAAGCCTGCGTGGTCTCCCGCGATCCGCTTGACCCGGACAACTTCGGCAAGCAAAACGTCGGGATTTACCGCATGGAAGTCAAAGGCAAGCGCAAACTTGGTCTGCAACCGGTGCCGATGCATGACATCGCGCTGCATCTGCATAAAGCGGAAGAGCGCGGTGAGGATCTGCCGATTGCGATTACCCTCGGTAATGATCCGATCATCACTCTGATGGGCGCCACGCCGCTGAAGTACGATCAGTCGGAGTATGAAATGGCCGGCGCGCTGCGCGAAAGCCCGTATCCCATCGCCACCGCCCCGCTGACCGGCTTTGACGTACCCTGGGGCTCCGAAGTGATCCTCGAGGGCGTCATCGAAAGCCGTAAGCGCGAGATCGAAGGGCCGTTCGGGGAGTTTACCGGCCACTACTCCGGCGGACGCAATATGACGGTGGTGCGTATTGATAAAGTCTCTTACCGCAGCAAACCGATTTTTGAGTCGCTTTATCTCGGGATGCCATGGACTGAAATCGACTATCTGATGGGACCGGCGACCTGCGTACCGCTGTATCAGCAACTGAAAGCGGAATTCCCGGAGGTTCAGGCGGTAAACGCGATGTACACCCACGGCCTGCTGGCGATTATTTCGACCAAAAAGCGCTACGGCGGTTTTGCCCGCGCCGTGGGCCTGCGCGCGATGACCACGCCGCACGGTCTCGGCTACGTGAAGATGGTGATTATGGTTGACGAAGATGTCGATCCGTTCAACCTGCCGCAGGTGATGTGGGCGCTGTCGTCGAAGGTCAATCCAGCGGGAGATTTGGTGCAGTTGCCGAATATGTCGGTGCTGGAGCTGGATCCCGGTTCAAGTCCGGCGGGGATCACCGACAAGCTGATTATTGACGCCACCACGCCGGTTGCGCCGGACAACCGCGGACATTACAGCCAGCCGGTCTGCGATCTCCCGGAAACCAAAGCCTGGGCGGAGAAACTGACCGCCATGCTGGCTAACCGTAAATAAGGAGGAGCAGATGATTTGTCCACGTTGTGCCGATGAGCAGATTGAAGTGATGGCGACCTCGCCGGTGAAGGGGGTCTGGACGGTTTACCAGTGTCAGCATTGCCTGTATACCTGGCGCGATACCGAACCGCTACGCCGTACCCGCCGCGAGCATTATCCCGAGGCGTTTCGCATGACGCAGAAGGATATCGACGACGCGCCGATGGTGCCCGCTATTCCTCCGTTGCTGGCGGAAGATAAACGTTAATACAGAACCGGATAGCAGCGACGCTTTATCGGGCCTACGAATTTTTAACGCCGTAGGCCCGATAAGCGCAACGCCACCGGGCGATAACGGTTACACCAGGCTCTTGAGCCGGTAAATCCACTCCAGCGCCTGGCGCGGCGTCAGCGAATCCGGATCGAGATTTTCCAGCGCTTCCACGGCAGGAGAGGTGTCCTCTGGCATCGACAGCAGGGACATCTGCGTGCCATCGACCTGCGTAGCGGCAGCGTTCGGCGAAATGCTTTCCAGCTCGCGCAACTTCTGGCGCGCGCGCTTAATCACCTCTTTCGGCACGCCCGCCAGCGCCGCTACCGCCAGACCATAGCTTTTGCTGGCCGCGCCGTCCTGCACGCTGTGCATAAAGGCGATGGTATCGCCATGTTCCAGCGCATCCAGATGGACATTGGCTACCCCTTCCATTTTTTCCGGTAATTGGGTCAGCTCGAAGTAGTGTGTCGCAAACAGCGTCAGCGCCTTGATCTTATTCGCCAGGTTTTCCGCGCAGGCCCATGCCAGCGACAGGCCGTCGTAAGTGGAGGTGCCGCGTCCGATTTCATCCATCAGCACCAGGCTGTTCTCGGTGGCGTTATGCAAAATGTTGGCGGTTTCAGTCATCTCCACCATGAAGGTGGAACGCCCGGAAGCCAGATCGTCTGCCGCGCCGACGCGGGTGAAGATGCGATCAATCGGACCAATCTCCACTTTCTGGGCGGGCACATAGCAGCCAATGTATGCCAGCAGCGCGATCAGCGCGGTCTGACGCATATAGGTGCTTTTACCCCCCATGTTCGGCCCGGTGATAATCAACATCCGCCGCTGCGGCGAGAGATCCAGCGGGTTGGCGATAAACGGCTCATTGAGCACCTGCTCAACCACCGGATGACGGCCTTCGGTAATGCGAATGCCCGGCTTATCGGTGAAGACAGGGCAGGTATAGTTGAGCGTGTAAGCGCGCTCTGCCAGGTTCACCAGCACGTCGAGTTCCGCCAGCGCATTAGCGCTTTGCTGCAGATCTGCCAGATGTGGCAGCAGCAGGTCGAACAGTTCGTCATAAAGCTGTTTTTCCAGCGCCAGCGCTTTGCCCTTAGAGGTGAGCACTTTATCTTCGTACTCTTTCAACTCCGGTATAATGTAGCGCTCGGCGTTTTTCAATGTCTGACGGCGGACGTAGTTGATTGGCGCCAGGTGGCTCTGCCCGCGGCTAATCTGAATGTAGTAACCGTGTACGGCGTTAAAACCGACTTTGAGGGTGTCCAGTCCGGTACGTTCGCGCTCGCGGATCTCCAGCCGGTCGAGATAGTCGGTCGCGCCGTCAGCCAGCGCGCGCCATTCGTCCAGCTCTTCGTTGTAGCCCGGTGCGATAACGCCGCCGTCACGGACCAGCACCGGCGGCGCGTCGATGATGGCGCGCTCCAGCAGATCGCGCAGTTCAGCAAATTCGCCCATCTTTTCGCGCAGCCTCTGCACGGGAGCGCTGTTTACCGACTCCAGTTGCGCGCGCAGTTCCGGAAGCTGCTGGAAGGCGTGACGCATACGGGCGAGATCGCGAGGACGGGCGGTTCGCAGGGCCAGACGCGCGAGGATACGCTCCAGATCACCGACCTGACGCAGCACCGGTTGCAGGTCGCCAGTGGCATCCTGTAACGCGCCGATAGTTTGCTGACGTTCGGTGAGGATGTTGATGTCGCGCACCGGCATATGCAGCCAGCGTTTGAGCATACGGCTGCCCATCGGGGTCACGGTGCAGTCGAGCACCGAGGCCAGCGTATTGTCCACGCCGCCCGCCAGATTCTGGGTGATTTCCAGATTACGACGCGTAGCGGCATCCATAATGATGCTGTCCTGCTGGCGCTCCATGGTGATGGAACGGATATGCGGCAGAGAGGTGCGTTGGGTATCTTTCACATACTGCAAAAGGCATCCTGCGGCGCAAAGCCCACGCGGCGCGTTTTCGACGCCGAAACCGATCAGATCCCGGGTGCCAAACTGCAAATTAAGCTGTTGGCGAGCGGTATCAATCTCGAATTCCCATAGTGGGCGACGACGCAACCCACGGCGCCCCTCAATCAGCGCCATCTCGGCGAAATCTTCCGCGTACAGTAATTCTGCCGGGTTGGTGCGTTGCAGCTCGGCAGCCATCGTTTCGCGGTCGGCGGGTTCGCTCAGACGAAAGCGCCCGGAGCTGATATCCAGCGTCGCGTAGCCGTAGCCTTTGCTGTCCTGCCAGATGGCGGCCAGCAGGTTGTCCTGGCGCTCCTGCAACAGCGCTTCATCGCTGATGGTGCCTGGCGTGACAATGCGAACCACCTTACGTTCAACCGGACCTTTGCTGGTGGCCGGGTCGCCAATCTGTTCGCAAATAGCGACTGATTCGCCCTGATTGACCAGCTTCGCGAGATAGTTTTCGACGGCATGGTGGGGGATGCCCGCCATTGGAATCGGTTCGCCCGCCGACGCGCCGCGTTTGGTCAGCGATATATCGAGCAACTGCGACGCACGTTTCGCATCGTCATAAAACAGTTCGTAAAAGTCACCCATGCGGTAAAAAAGCAGGATCTCAGGATGCTGGGCTTTCAGCTTGAGATACTGCTGCATCATTGGTGTGTGCGAGTTTAAATTTTCTATTGTACTCATCGGTTTGTGATGTCCATTTTCTTAATTTTTAATGAGTTAGTGTATTTTATGGTTATCATTAGGTTTCACGTTGTCTCATCGGATATCATGAAATCCTACATTTAAATGTAGGTAAAAGTGTAGCTTGCCAACCTATGGCCTGGTAAAATATGGGCACATACAACGCAACCTACATTTATGTTCATGACTGCATAAGGTGCATGATAACGGAGTCTTTATGGCAGGAAAACAAGAGGGAAAGTCACTTTCGTTTAAAGCGGTAGAAATGATGAAGCCTGGCGACAAAGATAAGGCTGATATAGGCGAAAATCGTGGCTTACGTGTCTCCTGCGGTGCAACTGGGGTTAAGTCTTTTTTCTACCGTTACACAAGCCCTCTGACTGGCAAGCTTGCTCAGGTTAAAATTGGTAACTTCCCGCAGACTTCTCTCGCCGCTGCACGTCTTAAACTCCACGAATTAAAGCTTCTCCGACAGGAAGGTCGGTGTCCTGCGACTGAACTCAAACAAGTTAAGCTCCAGCGTGCGATTGAAGCTGAACAGGCTAAGATTCCTGAATTGACCATACAGGGATTAGTTGAACTGTATCTTACCGAACGTATCGAGGATCGTAAAACGAAGGACGGGAAGGTCATTCCCGGTGCCAGAAAGCCGAAAGGGCAGGCTGAGGTTCGTCGTACTCTCTATGGTGACGCTGTTAAAAGCTTAGGAACCCGAAATGCTGCTGAGATTACGCGTCAGGATGTCATCAATTTAATTAATGGCATTGTAGCCCGAGGTGCAACCGTACAGGCTGGTAATGTTCTGAGGGAGCTTTCACTCGCTTATGAATTTGCAATTGGCCTTGGGCGCTTTGATGACAGTTTTGCGAATCCAGCGTTGTTAGCAAAATCCAGCTTACGACAGACCAGAATCAAGCTCACAAATGGACGTGGAACACGAGTACTGAGTGAGGACGAGCTTGCTAAATTCCTTAAGTGGCTTCCGGGTTCTGCTTATACGCCAACGATCAAAAACGTGTTACGTCTGACTCTCTGGACCGGGTGTCGTACAGGTGAAGTCTGCAATATGGCATGGAAGGATGTTGATCTTGAAAAAGGCACTATTCATCTGCGAGAAACTAAAACAGGGATAGAGCGCTACGTACAGTTATCTGATCAGGCAATCGACTTTCTCAAAGTACTACGGCTTACCTCTGATAAATATCTATTCCCTTCGCAAGCCACAAAGAAGCCAATTCAGCAGAAGTATCTAACTGAAAACTCATGGCGTCTACGTGAAAACGGTCAGATGCTTGATATACCTCATTGGACGCCACACGATCTGCGTCGTACAGTACGAACTGGGCTATCTCGTTTGCAGTGTCCAAATGAGGTAGCAGAGGCCATATTGGGGCATACACGTGGCGGCGTTGAAGGGATTTATAATTTGTATAAGTATGATGCGGAGTGTAAGAAGTGGTTACAAATTTGGGCTGAATATATGGATTTATTATTTGTTGAATATTGAACTTATTTAAATTTTTAAAGTGCTTTTTTTGTTTTCATTAATCTTGTTTTTTAATTTATATCCTTTTTTTGCCAGAAACCAATTCGGTCTGGTTCGAAAAAAAAACATGGTATATTATTTATTATTTTACCATCTAAATAGTTTTAGAAAACGTTAAAAGGCTCAAAATAAAAAAGTAAGTGATAATGATGATTTATCTAGACACGAAGTTAACTTCTGGGTATTTTTCAATGCTATAATGAGAGGGCTAGGAGATAAATAGCTTAAGTACCGATGTAATGATGGATTGATCCCCAAAATCATTGTTGTGTGATATGAATCAGCATATGCAACTAGACTGTTGTTACTATAGGTCTTAGAATAAGTCATCGATAGAGTCATTAGGCTAGTTGTAGGATCTATCAAGTGATTCTGGGCGCAGTGGAAAAGTGCTTCAGTAATCTTATATTAAATGAAATGTTAAAGGTGTATTAGACATGGAAAGAAGAAGTACTGTGGTCGCCAATACAAATATAGATAAACATGGAGAGTCATTAACATTTGGCTCCCTAAAATCACTTGATGAACAATCCAGAAGTATGATTGCATCAAGTCATAATGAGCATGACTTCAGAAATCCTCCCATTGCTCGTGGAATAGATTCCCATATAATAGGAAATAGTTTATATGTGACGTTTGAGTTTTTTGATATCGATGATGTGAATAAATCAAATCCAAATACTCAAACTGAAGGTAAAAGTCTTGCACTTCATAAATACGATGAAGGTAAAATAAACATCATTTATGATAGAAGCATTAGCTTCGATAATGAAGTACTTGAAACTTTAAACGAGTTGCAAAACATAGTAGATCCGGAAACTAATTTAAAATTTGATTTCAAAAAAGCTCTTGAGCCAATGACTGTCTTGTCAGTTGCCATTGGTTATATTGGAATGAAATTTATAGATTCTTTTTTGGATAGGCTAACTGACAAGTTTTGGGCTAGTTTGGAAAATGCACTATTTAAAAATAGGTCAAAAGGAGACAGCGTCTTTACGCTAATGTTTGATTTACCATGTGGCGATGAAAAGCAAGAGATTCTGATCAATTTCACTAATAGCTCAGCTGATGAGGTTCGGGCTGCATTAGAGCGAGATAAGGAAAAAGTATATAAATTAGTTGAAAAATATAAAATTGAAGGGGAAGAAGTATCAAGAATTGTATTTAATTTCATAAACAAAGAGTTGGTTCATGCTTATTCAGTCCTCGCGGATGGAACCCCCATTGATATTAGTGATTTAAAAAAATACAAATCATTATTGAAACCGTATGAGTCAAAAAATAAGCCTGTTAAAATTAATAAAGTGGAAAAAAAGAAAAAAACAAAAATAAAAAATAAAAAACAAAAAAAGAAGTGATGTGAGGGACAGTTAAATATCAGATGATATTAGTTGCATGTCTTTTTCCATCAGTTAAAGATGGGCCTCACACAGTTTATGTTGACAGGCCCATTATAGTGGGTATATTTATTATTCTATTGGGTGTTATAGATATTTATAATATGCTAACCTTAATATTTAATAAGGTAGCGTTCAATTATGAGGCCTCTTTCACAATGGTTGCCATCTATTTTCATTATCTATTTATTAAATTCAGTTTATTTTCATGCCGTTTATATGAGGGTGATTATATATATTTCAATATGTGATGTTTTTACCATGAAATATCCTTTTAAGTTAAGTGGAAAGTCGATTTTCAAAGGGAAATATAGGCATTGGTTAATGTTATAGTCCGGAAACGTTTATATAGAACCGACCTTTTCCCTCATCAGTTTTCTGTATCCGGTAAGTTATTGGTAAAGAGTTTTGTAGATCAGGTTTTGTGAACGTTAAATCAGCAGCACACTGATAAACATCCAGACCTGATTCATGGCTAATTGTTCTGACATTTTCTACAGAAATACGTACATCCCTATCCAGTGTCATACCTTTCTCTATTGTCTTTCTGGCAATATCTATGACAAGATTTTTTGCATCGTCACTATGAATCGCCACGGATAACCTAGACACTTCTGAGTCGTTGATAATATAGGTTTTCATATTCAACTGGTGGCATCTGCTCGCTCGAACCATGCCGACGCTTACTGTTATAAAACATTTCGATGTAATCAAAAATATCGCTTCTGGCTTCGTCTCTAGTTCCGTAGATCTTTTTCTTAATCCGTTCGCGCTTCAGTAGCTGGAAAAAGCTTTCCGCAACCGCATTGTCGTGGCAGTTTCCGCGACGGCTCATGCTGCCTTCCAGACCGTGTGATTTCAGGAACGACTGCCACTCATGGCTCGTGTACTGACTGCCCTGATCAGAGTGAACCAGTACCTGCTTTTGAGGATTACGCCTCCACACCGCCATAAGTAATGCGTTCAGGACAATCTCTTTTGTCATTCGGGGTTGCATTGACCAGCCGATAACTTTTCGGGAGAACAGGTCAACCACCACGGCCAGATACAACCAGCCTTCGTGGGTTCGGATGTAGGTTATGTCCGTAACCCAACGTTCATCCGGTGCTTCCGGGTTGAACTGCCGCTGGAGCTTGTTGGGCGTCACAATACTGGCTTCACCTTTACGCGCCCGTGGACTTCGGTATCCGACCTGAGCCTTTATCCCCACACGTTGCATCAACCGCCAGACTTTGTTTACACCGCATTGTTGCCCGGAATCCCGCAGATCGAGATAGATCTTGCGATAGCCATAAACACAGCCCGACTCCAGCCAGAACTGCTTAATATGTCCCGTCAGCTTCAGGTCAGCATGATACCGTCGTGAATGTGGCTGCTTAAGCCAGGCGTAAAACCCACTTGGATGCACATCCAGCACCTGGCAGAGCAGGCGGACAGGCCAGCAACGATTGTTGTCACGGATAAAGGCGTACCTCAGTCGGACAGCTTTGCGAAGTACGCCGCGGCTTTTTTTAATATATCCCGTTCGTCAGTAACCCGCTTTAACTCCTTCTGGAGTCGGCGGATCTCGGCCTGAGCATCTGACTGTTCATTATTAGTGGAAGAATCCGGACCGTACTTCTTTATCCAGGCGTAAAGGCTGTGGGTGGTGATATCGAGACGAGTTGCAACGCTGGAAACAGAATGACCACGATCAACAACCTGTTTGACTGCTTCAATTTTAAACTCTTCAGGATAACGCTTACCGCTCATGGGCACCTCTCTTTAAGTCATCTTAAATGACTCTGGGGTGTCTGTTAAACCCGTGGCGATTCAATATTATGATCATTATCCAGCATCTGAATCTTGTTGGGTTCACACAAGATTTGAGTAATTCAGTTGTAAATAAATGGGGTCAGGGCATGGTGCTTTGATCTCTATATACAGGTGGATTATGGAACCATACATTACGCGTAACAATATCCTTGTGACAGGTTCAACGCTGGACTATTTCAAATCGGTCGTTTTCAATATTCCTTATAATGGTGTGCCAAGTTTACGGCGCCCCTTTTATCGTAATATTGCAGTATTTCTCCAGCACGTTATTTGTGTTGCTACCTGTAGTCATAAGAACAAGAAGAAAGCAAAGATCAAAGCGAATAAAAAATGGTCTTATTCTGTGCCAGTACCATTTGAGCTGGGTAGAGAGAAACTTCCCGGAGTATTTAAGAAAAGTGGGCCTACGCATGAACGTGCAATGGAGGCACTGGCAAGCGCGGGAATCATAAAACTAACCGGGTATTCAAATACTAATCATTTATGCCGGGAATATGCTGTTTCTCAACGTTTCCTGCGTAAGTTGTTTGGCAACGACCGAGAGGCATACCTTAGCCGTAAGGATCGCTACCATTATCTGACGGATATTTTCACCAAGCGTAAAAGTTACTCATTTGATGAGCTGATTGGGATTGCCATTGATCGTGGGCAGCATGCCAAACATGAGCAGTCTAAACGCGATATCCCTAACGCTGCTTTCAGGGAACGGGTTGTGAGTGTATGGGACAACCTTGAGCCGCTTGAAATCAATCTGGATGCATTGATGGATTACTATAACGAGAATCCCACGAAGAAGAACAAAATATTCATTTTCAACTTCCTGTCGCGACTGGCTGAAACAGGCGTGGATTTGGTGAAGGAATCACCGCTAACGGTTTCTTACAGGCAGTCGTATAAAACAGCGTACATCGGCGGGAGATCCTTTGAGGTTGGTACAGGCTTCCAGACTCTACCGTCTAAAATGAAGTGGGCGTGTCTGGCACGTGGTGTGAACTATGACATCAAGGGATGCCAGCTTGAGATACTACGGCATGAGCTGCTGAGTATTGGCATTTCGGCCAAGTCGCTGGAGGTACTGGAAACTCAATATATCTGCCGGGTGTTGTGTGTCGTGGAGGAGCTGGTAAAGCAATTTAGGTTCTCCAGCGTATTCAACGCCGGGTTCGTTACGCTATCACTTAAATCCAGTACCAGACGCTTGCTGAACCGTGAGTTAGGTCAGGAAGAGGCTGAACGGGTACTAAAACGCTGGAAGCACCTTCTAAAACCCCTGAGGCGAGATCTGGCTTTACTGCTGGATCATTACGAAGGCACTGCTAAAACCAACCGTTACGGGCGTTGCGTGACCAATGCAGTAGGGCAACCGTTTAACATTACCTATAAAGATGTGGCAGCGCGTAAACGCAGGAAGTCAGATATGATGCGCCGAAAGCTGTTGTCGCACATGTTACAGGGGCTGGAAAGTCAGGCGGTGTACGATTACGTTGCCAGTCATAAGGGTATTTGCGCACTGGAGCACGATGGGTTTGTTTCATATGAAGAGGTCACTGACTGGTCCCATCCATATCTTTTGATTGAGAAAAAACATTAAAGGGGCCATTCAGTTCGCTGAGGCCTATCCCATGAAGAAGCGTTTTCTGATGAAAAGATCATCAATATTCTTCAGCGAGGGTATCCGGCGGAGGCAAGAACAGATCAGGGCCCTGCGTTCGCCTGCCGTGCTCTGAACTAGGCTGTGTCCCTTAATTGCATAACCTTTTGTAAAACAGTCTGATGCAGCCCAGTTCCACCATCGCCAGATAATTCCTTGCCGTTCTATCGTAGCGCGTGGCGATGCGACGATATTCTTTCAGGCAACCAAAGCAACGTTCAACAACGTTGCGATTCCGGTATGCAGAACGATCGAGCTGTGAACGACCATCCGATGCCAGTTTCTCACTGGATTTTCGAGGGATGACTATTTTTATACCTTTGTTTTTCAGCTCGTTACGTAATTCGCGTCCGGAGTAAGCTTTATCAGCCAGTACGGTATGACCACGTCGCTTCATACAGCCGTTCTGGCGTTGAACACCAATGCCGTCCAGCAGACGTTGTGCGAACTGGCTTTCATGCGCTTGTCCGGGGCTCAATACGATGTTTAACGGCAGACCGTTTCCGTCTGTCGCCAGATGGATTTTGGTACCAAAACCACCGCGAGAGCGACCCAGGCAACGATCACCGGTGATATCGGGATGTTTTTTTGCGCTCCAGCGGCACATTTGAGTGCGCGGATGTTACTGCCATCCAGCGCCGTCGCTGACCAGTCAACGAGGCCATGAGCATCAAGAGATGAAAGTAACTTATTGAAAATAACGTTAATCACTCCTGACTTCGACCACCGGTTAAAACGGTTATAAACGGTCTTCCATGGACCATATCGCTCCGGTAAATCGCGCCATGGTGCACCTGAACATAGTACCCAGAACATACCGTTGATGATCATACGATGTTCTGCCTAGGGGCGTCCGGCCCGAGGTATTGCTGGTTCAGCAGGTAGTAAGGGCTGGATAAGAGCCCATGCTTCATCGGGAATGTCGTAGCGAGGCATAGTTAAATGTGTAGTGGAAACAGGGAGTTACTATAGCTCATGTGATTAAGGGACACAGCCTAGTGGGCATTAGAACATAATGTTGAGCCGCGGCTTATTCAGCTAGGTAAGCCGACGCAGAATGGGTTCATAGATGTTGTTCATGTAAGATAAATTAAAAGCGCATGGTAGCAGGACTAAAACGACGGCCGGTCCCATTCTTCCCTGCATTTTCAGATACATCCACAGTTCACCGTGGGATGGCGAAACGGAGAATACGGAAGTAAATCAACCGACATTACTAATTGAGTGTTATATCTAATCTTGGGGGCAGGTCAAGGACGACGTGAAAGGACTTTAGGTTAGGTTCCTAGTGGTGTTTAATGGATACGTTATGTGGATTATGGCAGACTAACAGTAACTAAAAACTCAAAACGTCCCAGTCTGAGATTCAAATGAAACAAGAAAACATCATTCAAAAAATTTGGGGGTTGTGCAACATCCTGCGAGGGGATGGTATAACCTATTATCAATATGTATCAGAGCTAAGCTATTTGCTTTTTCTCAAAATTGCTCAAGAAAACGGCACAGAAAAACTTCTTCCGGAAGGCTTCCGCTGGGCTGACCTTGCTGCTCATCATGAAGACGGGCTCTTAGGATTCTATCAAGAGATGCTAACCCATTTAGGGGCATCTGTTGAAAATGACGTGATCAAGGCGATTTATGCTTTTCCAACTACGGTGTTTTCTCATTCAGAAAATCTTAAAGCCGTTATCGATGGCATTTCACGAATAGAATGGCATCAGGTTGGTAAGGACGGCTTTGGAGATCTTTACAGTGGATTAATTGATAAAAGTGCCCAAGACACCCGATCTGGAGCGGGTCAATATTTCACACCGCGACCTTTAGTTGAAACTATAGTTAGCTTGGTGCAACCTAAGCTTGGAGAGTTAATACAGGATCCGGCATGTGGAAGTGGTGGCTTTTTAGTTTCTGCAGACGGGTATATTCGTAGAAATTATACGGAAAAACAATACAAAAATAATAAACCAAAATATTATGGTGTTGAAATAGAAAAAAATACTCGTCGCATCTGTTTGATGAATACTTTCTTACACGGATTGGACGCAGATATTATCTATGGTGATGCTCTTACTGAAGATGCTTCTCAACTTGAAGCAGCTGATGTTATTTTAGCAAACCCACCTTTTGGTAGCAAAGCTGGGAGTAAACGTCCACTCCGAGATGATATTCCTTTTCCAAACACCAACAAACAATTTGCTTTTCTGCAGCATATATATTTAGGCTTAAAAAAAGGGGGAAGAGCTGCTGTTATTTTGCCCGATAATATTCTTTTCGAGGAAGGGGTTGGTAGCTTAGTTAGAGAAGAATTATTGGAGAAATGTAACTTACATACTATCCTTCGTCTTCCTACAGGTATTTTTTATGCTGCAGGTGTGAAAACGAACGTCCTATTCTTTTCTAGAAATACCGATAATTCTAAAGGTACTGAGAGGGTATGGATTTATGATATGCGTTCAAATATGCCGAGGTTTGGAAAAACATCACCACTTGAACTAAGTGATTTTGATGATTTTGTTACATGTTTTGGTGAAGATCCTTTTGGATTATCTCATCGTAAAGATCTTGGTGAGAAAGGTCGATTTAGGTGTTTTACCAGAGAAGAAATTGATAAGCGAGATGGAAACTTAAATATTTCTTGGCTTCGTGATGATGAATCTGAGGACGAAATGACTGATCTCGATAATATTGCAGCCTCAATTATTGAGCATCTTAATTCTGCTTTACTCGAGATCGAGGCAGTAGCTAATGAAATTGTTGAGTCCAAAAATAGTAACTAATTTTCAAATCCAAATATGATTTTATATAGAAACACATTTTTCATATTTGAATGTATTCTAAGTAAGAGAAAATAGAAATGTTAAAAAACAAAAATCAACTTACGAATACAAAACTACGGATTTGCTACATGATAAAAGGTGTAGAGAATGAGTGAAGCTCGTTGGATTGTTCCTAAAAACTGGGAATGGACAACTATCTCCCGGATTGCAAAGGTCGTTGGGGGAGGAACCCCTTCAAGTAAAGTTCCAGATAACTTCACCAAAAATGGGATTCCGTGGATTACTCCTGCAGATCTCACTGGTTATTCAAATGCTTACATAAGTCATGGTCGTAGAGATTTATCTGAAATAGGCTATGCTTCATGTGGGGCAACGCTTTTACCTATTGGAACTGTGCTTTTCTCCTCAAGAGCACCAATTGGATATTGCGTAATCGCTGCAAAACAATTATCTACTAGTCAGGGTTTTAAAAATATTTTACTTAAGAAAGATATTCTCCCTGAATATGTCCGTTACTATTTGTTAAGCTCAAAACAATATGCTGAGAGTTTAGCTGGCGGTTCAACTTTTCTTGAGTTGTCCGGGCAGCGTATGGGTGAAATAGCCATTCCTATAGCACCTTTTGCTGAGCAAAAACGTATTGTTGAAAAAGTTAGTGGTTTGTTATCTCGTACGGCGAATGCTAAATATGAATTAGATAAGATTCCTGCACTAATTAATAGGTTTAAATCTATATTGCTAACGAATTTATTTGATAGTGAATCAACTATTAACGTTGATAAAATTAGCTTAAAAGACTTAGCGATCTCTGCGCAAAATGGAATTAGCAAGCGTCGTGGAGATACAGGAAGACCAATAAATGTTCTTAGATTATCAGATTTGTCTAATGCTAAATTTATAGGTGAGTCTCCTAGAACGATAGATTTGACTGAAGTTGAAGAAGAAAAATTCACGTTGCATGACGGTGATTTACTTTGCATAAGGGTAAATGGCAGCGAGAATTTAGTCGGTAGAATGTTAACATGGAATTCAAAAGAAAAATGGGCTTTTTGTGATCATTTTATACGGTATTCTCTAGATACAAAAAAGGTCATTCCTGAATATATTGAATATTTCTTCTCAACAGATAAAATAAGAAATGTTATCGAGACTTCGTTCGTATCGAGCGCTGGTCAGAAAACCGTCAATCAGAGTTTGATAGGCAATATATCAATACCAATACCAAATAAAAAAATTCAAGCTGAAATTGTGCGCCGCATTAAAAATAATTTGTTGTGGCTAGATCAAGTAGTCGTTGATTGTAATCTCTGCAATGAAAAGCTTTCTAAGCTAGATGCAGGAATTCTTTTAAGTGCTTTTAAAGGAAATCTGACAATACAAGATTCAAATGATGAGGTTGCAGAATTACTTCTCTCCAGAATAGTATCAGAGAGAATTTCGGTCCCTAAAACATCAAAATCAAGAAATAGCAAAAATAAGCCTATGATAAGTGATCCTAAAGCTCGCCTTTTACAAGACAGTGAAAGTTGGCCAGATAGAGGTCTTCCCTTCGATGAGGTAGCCAAAAGAACTCCAATTCCGCATGACACTATGCGCGATATCCTTTTTTCTTTATTATCTGAAGAAGAACCTGAGCTACAACAATTTTTCGATAAAGATGCAAAATGTATGTATCTTAAGCGGGTGAGAAAATGAGACTCCGTCGTTTAAAAATTGAACGTTCTTCTGCAAATGCAGGCCTGTTTGACGGTTTGGATGTCTGGTTTGGGCGCGGGGACGATGGGAAAATGGATGCTTCGTTTGCGCCTATTTGCCTCATTGGACCTAATGGATCGGGGAAATCTCAGTTCTTACAACTTTTAGCTGAGATTTTTCAAGCAGCATGGTTTGAACACGCCCCTACAGAAGAGCGTAAGAGCGCTAATGATGATGTTATTTTTGAACTAACCTATCTAATTCGACCAGATATTAATAGTGAGCCTGTTGAGGTTACTCTATTTAGGACAAAAAAAGGGCGCGGCGTAGGCCCAGTTGAATTACTTTATAGCGATAAAAAAATTAGCATTAAGGCGGGTACTAAACAATTTGGGAAATTTTTACCATCACTTATTATTGGTTACACCTCGGGTGACAATGAAACTTTAAGTTTACCATTTCTAGTTAGTAGGAGTGGTTATGCTGAAGATGTAGCTCGTGCTGCTTTAGGTGATTCAACAAAAGCTAGAGTAGCTGATAATCGGCTAGTGCTAATAGATTATAGTACCAACCTTGAAGTTTTGTTCTCGAACCTGATGCTTGGAGAGGAAAAATCGCGTAAGGAAATTTTAGCTCACGCTCGAATTTCAGATTTAGCTTCTTGTCGATGCGTTGTTCGTCTTGCTCATCCTGTCATTAACAAAGTTTCAAAATCGCAGTCATTAATTTCAGGAAGAAAAGGTATCCAGCTTACACCCGAACTTGAAAATATCATTCAATCTCTGAAGAATACAGCTACGTGCTGGAGTGAGGATGCGAAGACTGAAACTTACACTTTTGATTTTTTTATTACGCAAGCCACAAGGGACGCGTTCTCTCATTTTTGGAACGACGCTTTCTCGCTCTATCGAGATTTACATAAGCTTGCATTACTAAATGATTTGGCTATACCTAGACCTGCTCGTAAAAGATTAGAGCGGGCAGTAAAAGAGAGAAGGTTTGCATCAAGACTACCTGTGCCGCAGCAAGAGGATATGGTATTTGGTTTTGAAGAAGTTCGCTTTTGGCCTCTAGAGGATAGCAGAAATGCGGTTGACTATGTTTCTTTATCTGATGGGGAACATCAACAGGCTTTGATTCTGGGAACATATGCGATGATCTCCGAAGAGAATGCTCTTTTTTTACTTGATGAGCCAGAGTCACATTTTAACCCACAATGGCGAGTTAAATTTGTACAGCGCCTTATGGATTTAGGTGGAGAAAGAGCAAAACAAGAAATGCTCTTGACTTCTCATGCTCCCTTTGTTCCATCTGATATGCCTAAAAACCAAATTTTAATTTTCTCTCGTCCAAACGGGAAAATTGAAGTTGATGAGCCAAAAATAGAGACTTTTGGAGCGGCATTTGATCGGATTCTTGAAAGTTGTTTTGACATTAACCCACCGATTTCAAAGATCGCTGAAGAAAAAATAAATGAGTTACTCGAATCTGATAATATATCAGAAATCGAAGAAAACCTTAATGAACTTGGACAGTCTGTAGAGAAGGCTTTTTTGGCAAACCACCTAAGAATGTTAAAGAAGAATATCTAATGTTGTTTACTTATTCACCTAATGCACTTGCCGAAAACTGGCTAAATTCTGCTATAGTTAGCATTTTAAATGAAGGTATGACCAATATTCTTTCTGGACAAAGAATGGTTTCTTGGCCGAGAAATATACCGCTTGAACACAGAGAGTTATTGCGTAACCGACGTGGTATCCGAGATAGACTTACTGTGTTTTGGCGTGAGTATGCTAATTTAGAGCGACAACATCAGGAGGCTCTGCTGGTTGCTATGCGCGAGCAAACGTCTTTGCCTGAAGTTTTCAGTAATGATGCAGTATGTCCTAAAATTGATACATTCCCTGACGTTATCAGAGTAATTATAGACGACTTGTTTCGCTTTCTCTTTGAGAAACAATTGAGTAGTATAATTGTTCGTGAGAAAAGTTTACGTGATTTGCATTATGAATCAATCTATTTTAGCGTACCCAGCCATGTATGCCCTTTTTGCGGCCTTGGACATTTAAGAGCCCCTGGTGCTCCAAGGCATGCTCTTGATCACTATATGCCTATTTCAAAGTATCCTTTTGCAGGCGCTGATTTACGTAACCTTCCACCAATGTGCAGCGAATGCAATTCTGACTTCAAAAAAGATACTGATATTCTGATAGATGAGCATGAATCACGGTTGCATTGTATTGACCCATATAATGGTCCCGTGTTCAATATTAGCTTAGCTGAAAGTATTCCTTTTGCTGGAAGAATTGAAAGAGCTATTAGATTGCCCCAATGGATTATTGGTTTTGTTGGTGATTCTCAGGATTATGCTGAAAATTGGGATAGGGTTTTCAAAATTCGAGAAAGATATGAGAGAGATGTATTAAATGCTAATTTCAGGTCTTGGTTAGAACACTTTGCCGTTTGGTATTCTAATCCACGTACTAGGAATGCTTATGATGATATAATTGATTCATTCTCCGAATATATTGAGTCTGTTATTCAGGATGGATTTACAGATAAAGCCTTTTTAAAAGTTGAAGTTTTCAATCTAATTAGGAATGAATGCGTCCACCCCGAACGTGGGGAGGACATGATAGCTTTTCTGCAACTTCTAATTGATAATGTATAATTTTAGTTTATTGTTTCATGTTTGGATATCTCTGGAAAAGCTTGTCTGAAATTGAGTTCTTGATGGGGGATGATATGAGTTTATACTGAGATTTAGTATAATTCTTTTACAATGGATTTCACCCCTATTCCTTCTTTTAGGAGTAATTATGAATATTCATACAAGTTATGCTAAGCTGTCTCGTGCTGATATCATTCGCTCAATAGCAGCACCTAACTGTTAATGAGATAGGCTAGTCCTCCTCGAGGATAGAAGCTTCCGCTGAACCTACGCGCAAAAATTTGCGTATTTACGTCTTGCGGTTTCATTACTTCTTTATGCTTATCTGACCCTGTGCCTCATCGGCTCGTAGTTTATTGATAAGCCTGCATCGATTGCTGATATATATCGGCTTCATTTTGCTCCCCGCTATGATAAACCAGTGATTTACATCCTTCCTTAACGGCCATCACGTCGGCTAATAGTCGCGATAAGCCTCCGTTTCCCTCTCTGAATCTATGGAAGAGTATTAGCTCTACATGGGTTATGGCGATGGCGGTGATTAGTTGGTTTTCGTCCATGCCGCGTAAGGATACAGATACTTGGGGACGAAATCGTGTAAATAGACCCGTTTTAGTTCCAGGCATTTTTTGAGATTCCGGCCAAATAATGGTGTTGTCGATATTCCTCTGGCGTCATATTGTTGAGTGATTCATGCGGGCGTTCACAGTTATATTCTGACACCCATCTTTCCGTGATTTCCCGCACTTCATTCAGCGTTCTGAACAGATAAAAATCGAGTATTTCTGTACGGTATGTTCGGTTAAAGCGCTCAATAAAAGCGTTCTGCGTCGGCTTACCCGGCTGAATAAATTCCAGTTTTACTGCATGTTGCTCTGCCCATTCAGCAAGTACAAGTGAGATAAATTCCGGACCATTATCCATGCGTAGCATGGCCGGATAGCCGCGATTTGCCGCGATCCTGTCGAGTACCCGGACGACGCGAAGAGCTGGCAGATTCAGATCGATTTCAATCGACAACGCCTCACGGTTAAAGTCATCAACGACATTGAACGTGCGAAAACGACGGCCACAGACCAGGGCATCATGCATAAAATCGACAGACCAGCTCTGGTTCAGCGCTTCCGGTGTGGCCAGTGGCGAGGGATTACGTACTGGCAACCGTTGTTTGCCTTTACGGCGAAAATTCAGTTTCAGCAGACAATAAATACGATGGATCCTTTTGTGATTCCACGGGTATCCCTGCCGCCGCAGAACCTGGAAAAGTTTTGGAAAACCGTACCGTGGGTATCGCTCTGCCACTGCCTGCAACGCGACAATAACGGGTTCGTCACGCGTGGTATCCGGACGGTAATGGTAAACCGTTCTGCTCAGGTTAAGACTCCGGCAGGCCTGACGGATACTGAGTCCAAATGTCGTTATCAGATGAGTGACCAGCTCACGCTTAAAGGCTGGTTTTAAAGCTTTTTTTCGATAACGTCTTTCAGCGCCCGGTTCTCAAGGCTCAGGTCGGCAAACATCTGTTTGAGACGCCGATTCTCGTCCTCAAGATCCTTGATCTTTTTAATATCAGAAGCCTCCATGCCGCCGTATCGGGACTTCCAGTTGTAGTAGGTGGCTTCAGATATACCAGCCTCCCGGCAGACATCCTTAACAGTTCGTCCGGCTTCAACCGATTTGATTACGGCAATGATCTGATGCTCAGTAAAACGGGCTTTACGCATAGCGATCTCCTTTGTTGGCAGATTGATTATGCCGGAGGATATCTAAATGTGAATGGCACGATTATGCGGGATACTTACAATCGTTCATCAGTTTTGGCTACAGTGCTGAGGTCGCAAACATAAAGCCGCCTTTGCTGATGTTAACCGTTCTTTCTTGCCCAGCCCACTCGTAGATGTTACCTAACCAGCGGTGGTGCCAGCGTTTTAGCATGGCGACGCTGAGCTGTCCTTCCGGAAACTGTTCTTCAAAAACGGACTGGTAGAGTTGTTCTAACAGGACAAGTTCAGCCTCATTCATCTCATCAGAAGTCGCGATCCCCAGCTTGTTAGCCAAAACTTGTTCGCCAGAGTCTTTCTCATACTGGCCTTCACTGCTGGATACATGGTATCGGCTCATGGAGATGCCCTGTGTTATTAGAGGGATGGAAAAACAGAGAGAGTATAACGCTGGATGAAGATAGCAAACAATATACGTAAAATCAGGCACTTAATAAAGTGTAGGTTAAAATGTGGTTTTTATGCTTTGGTGGAAAATAATCGTTAGTAATCAGTATTAACACACCAATGCATCATGGGGGTATGGGCGTCGAGATTATCGATTGTACTCATGAAGTTGTGTCCAGTTCCCTGAATTTAAACGGATTGCGATGCTTTTCGTTTTCGTTGTTATCACATAAGGGGCTTATGATAACGGAGATAAGCAACTCAGGGAAAGCGAGGATCGAGACTTCTCGATCCTCATTCCATTTCGGTTTAGCCAAACCGTGGCAGGAGGTTAAAGGTGCTGCCGAACCAGCAAAGAATGACCGTAATGCCGAACAAGATCACCACCATGGGGATCGCTCTGCCGCCCCATACGGTGAACATTTTATCCGGAAAGCGTTCACGCGATTTCAGCGCAAGGAATGCCGGCACGATAACCGCCCAGATGGTGGCACACAGCCCGGCTCCACCAATCGCGTAGATAAAACCGTTTGGGAACAGCAGGTACAACGCAGCCGGAGGTAAAAAGGTAAACAGCAGGGTTTTGAATCGCCCGAGGGGGGAATTGTCGATTTTGAACAGATCCGCCAGGTAGTCGAACAGCCCCAGCGTGACGCCAAAGAATGAACTGGCTACCGCAAGGTTAGAAAAGATCAGCAGAAAAAACTCGATAATGCCATGTTGGTTAGTGCCTAAAAATGACTTTACCAGCGAATCAACATTGCCGCCTGAGGCGATGATCTCCTTGAAGTTGCTGCGATGAATATTGCCCATCGTGCAGTACAGCCAGAACAGATAAATCACCAGCGCCAACAGTGAACCAAAGACGATACTTTTGATCAGCTTATCCTTTCTCTTGCCGTAACAGATAATCAGGCTGGGAATATTGCCGTGAAAACCGAACGAAGCCAGGCAGACCGGAACCGCCATCAAAATATAGGGCAGATAGGTGCGATTGGCCTGTGGCTCGGCGATGTCCCTGAGAATGGAATAGTCAACCTGAAAGAAGAATGAGCCGAACACCACGATAAAGGCAATGATCTTAATGCCGAGAAAAAAAGAGGTGATGCGACTGGCGGCGAGAGAACTGATCCACAAAATGCTGGCGACGAAGATTGCGCTACCTATGCCCACGATCCTCGGATTCACATGTGTGCCGGTGTTAATCGCAATGGTTTCGCTAATGATTGCCCCGTTCGCCGAAATATAGGCATAGGTCAAAATATATAACACGAAAGCGACGGTGATGCCGCTGATGATGTTCCACTTCGCGCCTATTAAATCTTTCGTAATGGTGTTAAAGCTGGATCCTACGGGGTAATTAAGGTTGGCTTCTAATAACAATAACCCGGAATGCAACATGGAAAACCAGGAGATAATTAAAATAAACGCCCCCCAGAAAAACCACGCGCCAGCAAGGTCAACCGGTAAAGCAAACATCCCGCCACCAATAACGGTGCCGGCAATCACCATAATTCCCCAAAATGAGGAGTGTTTTTTATTTGCGTCTTCGTCCATGGCGTTCCCTTAATGATAACGGCTAATTAGGTGTTGTCGTCAGGAATATCAATAATGCCAGGCATGAATTCGCCAGCGGCGTTATCAAGGCGATAACGCCGCTGGCGTCAGGGTTAATTACACTTCCGCGAGTCGCGCGGTAAAGTGACGTAAGACTTTTGGCTCGTAGGTGAAGGTTAACCCTTTAATATTATGGGCATTATCTTTGACGTGTCCGAACGCTTCAATAATAAAGTCCATATGCGTTTGGGTGTACGTCGCGCGGGGGATGGTTAAGCGCAGCAGCTCGGCCGGACACGGTAGCTGCTTGCCGGTTTTCGGATCGCGGCCAAGCAGGAATGACCCAATCTCGACGGCGCGAATGCCCGCGACTTTATACAGTTCGCAGGCCAACGCCTGGGCCGGGAACTGCTCAGCAGGAATATGCGGCAGCAGCTTACCGGCGTCGACGAATGCCGCATGCCCGCCCGCTTGCTGACAGGTCACGCCGATGGCTTCCAGGCCGTCTACCAGGTATTGAACCTGCGCGATGCGGTAGGATAGCCAGTCCTGGTTCATCCCATCGTAGAGGCCCGCGGCCAGACGCTCCATTGCGCCGCCTTCCAGCCCGCCGTATGTCGGGAAGCCTTCCTGCACCACGCAAATCGTCCTGCATTCGGTATACACATCGAGGAAACTGTCGTCTTTAATGCACAGCAGCCCACCCATTGGCACCATGGCATCCTTCTTCGCTGACATGGCGAGCATATCCGCATACTTATAGGTCTCGCGGGTGATCTCTTCAATGGTCCAGTCCTGATAACCCGGCTCCCGTTGCTGAATAAACCAGGCGTTTTCCGCAAAGCGCGCCGAGTCCATTACCACCGGAATATCGTACTTCTTCGCGATAGCGTACATCGCTTTCAGGTTCGCGAGCGAAACCGGCTGGCCACCCGCCGAGTTACAGGTAATGGTCGCCACGATATAAGGGACATTATTCGGGCCGACGGTTTCAATTTCATGCTCCAGACTCTGCAGATCAAAATCACCCTTAAAGTCATTGCGAACGGCAGTATCAAACGCTTCCTTAATGTAGACGTTGCGAACGGTACAGCCGTTAATCTGGCTATGACCCTGGGTGGTGTCGAAGAAATAGTTGGAGAAAGCCACCATTTTGCTGCGATCGAGGCCTTTTTCCTGCTCGCGTTTTTTGATTAGCACCGGAATGTAGATTTGTTCAGCGCCGCGCCCCTGGTGCGTTGGAATGGTGTACTGATAACCAAAAATATCGTTCACCGCTTTGCATAACGCATAATAGCTTCGGCTGCCGCTGTAAGCTTCATCGCCGCGCATCATTGCCGCCTGCATATTTTGCGTGACGGCGCCGGTGCCGCTGTCAGTCAGCAGGTCAATAAAGACATCTTCGCTATCCAGCAGGAAGGGGTTCATCCCGGCGTTAATAATCGCATTGTCACGATGCTCTCGGGTGGTGCGTTTTACCGGTTCAATAACGCGAATACGAAAAGGTTCTGGCAGATGTTTAAAGTTATTCATGATGTCATCCTTTAATCTTTATTTTGGGCGTGCGATTCCCGGGGTTATTCATGAAATATGAAAACCACTTTTCTGACGCAATACGAATTCGTCTTTATGATTAACCGTAGATCGCCGAAACGACTGACCTTCGCCAATTTATCAGGGCGAGTCAAAACCGCTGCGGTGAAACAGAAATCATAAAAACAAGTATGGGATATCAGTTACTGGCTAAATAAATAGCCTGCAATGATATTGCGGTGGAGGCGTATGTGGCGTTAAGGACGGTGATTGACAATAACGGTGTCAATATTAAACCATTTGGACATTTTATAAGATGTGGTCAGGATGTTCATAATGTACGTTCTCCATTAGTCACGAATATACATTATGTTATTTTCTCTTTTTGTCTAATCTTTGTGCATTCAATTGTGAATTTGGTCACGAACGATGTCATTCAACGATTTTGTCAGCGTAAAAGAGGAGCGCTACGTCGCGTTCCTCTTTATGCCACGAAATCAGACGGGCTGGCGGCTCCGCATTTCAGATCGCCGATCGCGAAGGGATGAATAAATAAACGCGACGATAAAAATCACCGTAAACAGCACAACAATCGTTGGCGCAGGGGCGCTGTCTAAGAAAAAGGATAAATAGACCCCGAGAAACGCGCTGATCGTCGACAGCAACACCGCCAGCAACAGCGCGTGGCCAAAACGGCGGGTGAGCAGAATGGCAATCGCGCCAGGGGCGATCAGCAGAGAAATCGACAAAATAATGCCGACCGATTTTAACGTGGCGACAATGGTCAGGGCGATCATGCACAGCAGACCGTAATGCAGCAGCGTGGTGTTCAGCCCACAGGCTTTCGCCTGATGGGGATCGAAAGCGTGCAGCAGCAAATCTTTCCATTTTACGCCGATAATCAGCGCGATCCCCAGGGCAATAAGCGCGGTTTGCAGAATATCGACCAGCGATACCCCAAGCATGTCGCCGAACAGAATATGGTCCAGATGCACTTCAGACTGAATTGACACGTACAGCACCAGCCCTGCGCCAAACATACCAGAGAATACGATCCCCATGATGGTATCGCGTTTGATGCGGCTGTTATCGTCGAGAAAGCCCGTGGCGACAGCGCAAAACAGCCCGGCGATAAACGCGCCGATAGCCAGCGGCATACCGACGATATACGCCAGCACAATACCCGGAAACACCGCGTGACTCATGGCATCACCCATGAGCGCCCAGCCTTTCAGCACCAGAAAGACCGACAGCAGCGCGCAGGGAATAGCGACAATGACGGAAACGGCAAGGGCGTTCAGCATAAAGTCGAACTGAAAAGGCTCAAGCAGTGTGCTTAAGAACATGACGGCTCCTTAAGACGTGCGCGACGTCGGTTAGCGAGCAGTCCGTGCTTCGGCGCAAAAATAAACGCCAGCAAAAACAGTAATGTTTGCAGGACCACGATAATTCCTCCGGTGGCGCCGTCCAGCCAGTAGCTGAGCCAGGCGCCGAAGAAGCTGGTCAGGCCGCCAATGGCGACAGCGAGAGTCAGTAAACGTGGAAAGCGGTCGGTTAACAGCCAGGCCGTTGCGCCGGGCGTTACCACAAGGCAGATCACCAGAAAGGCTCCAACGGTTTGCAGGGCGGCAACGGTCGACACCGACAGCAGGGTAAAAAACAGCAGCTTCAGACGACCCGGGTTCAGGCCAATCGAACGGGCGTGGTTTTCATCAAAGAAGGTGACCATCAGGTCTTTCCACTTTAACAACAGGATGAGCAAAGAAACCACGCCGATAATTGCTAACTGCAGAATGTCTTCCGGCGCGATAGCCAGCACGTTACCGAGGATTATCGTCTGAATATTCACCGACATCGGGTTTAGCGACACCATAAACAGTCCGATGCCAAAAAATGAGGAAAAAATCAGACCGATAATGGCGTCTTCTTTTAACCGGGAGCGCTGATTAAGAAACAACATACTGCCCGCCGCCAGGCCGCCGGAAAGAAACGCGCCGACAGAGAAGGGAAGACCCAGCATATACGCCCCGGCGACGCCGGGCACGATCGAATGCGACAGCGCATCGCCAATCAGCGACCAACCCTTGAGCATCAAATAGCAGGAGAGAAACGCGCACAGGCCGCCGACCATCGCCGAGACCCACATTGCATTGAGCATATACTGATAGCCAAACGGCTCGGTCAGCCAGTTCATCATTGGCCTCCCTCAACCGTACGGCGGGCGATAAACGGGCGTTCATCATCAGTAATGATATGTTCTTCGCCGCCGCTGAGCGCGACGTGTCGCAAAACGCCGCTGAACGCCAGTTCCAGGTTTTCGGCGGTAAAGGTGGTATCGGTAGGGCCGCTAGCCAGCACCGTGCCTTTGATCATCACGGTGTAATCGCAAAACTCGGTTACCGAGCCGAGATTATGCGTCGATACCAGCATGGTGCGCCCCTCGTCGCGCAGTTCACGCAACAGCGCAATAATGCGGGCTTCGGTTTTAACGTCCACACCGGTGAAAGGTTCATCCAGCAGGATCACCTGACCCTCCTGGGCGATCGCTCTGGCAAGAAATACGCGTTTTTTTTGCCCGCCGGACAGTTCACCAATCTGGCGGTGGCGGTACGCCAGCATATCTACCCGTGCCAGCGCCGCATCGACGCGCGCATGATCTTCCGCGCTCGCTCGCCGCAGCCAGCCCATGTGACCGTAGCGTCCCATCATCACCACATCTTCCACCAGCACCGGAAAAGACCAGTCCACTTCTTCGGACTGCGGCACATAAGCGATCAGATTGTGCTTCAGCGCCTTGCTCACCGGCTGTTGCAGAATGGCGATATTCCCTGCAGCCAGCCGGACAAAGCCCATTAGCGCCTTAAACAGCGTCGATTTTCCCGAGCCGTTCACCCCGACCAGCGCGGCGATGGAGCCGCCCGGCACCTGAAACGTGGCATCCCGCAGCGCGGTGTGACCGTTGCGATACGTCACCGTCAGCTGATTCACGGTAATCGCAGATGGACTCATGGTTGGCTCCTCAGACCGTCGTTAATCCCTTTGACGATTGTTTCAGTGGTGACGCGCAGCAGCTCGAGATAGGTCGGAACCGGACCGTCTGCCGCGCTCAGGGAGTCGACATACAGCACGCCGCCATAGTGTGCGCCGGATTCCCGCGCCACCTGGCGGGCAGGTTTATCCGGGACGGTGCTTTCACTGAATACCGTAGGGATGTGGTGTGCTTTGATGGCGTCGATCACTTTGCGCACCTGCTTCGGCGTGCCCTGCTGATCGGCGTTGATTGGCCAGAGATAAAGCTCTTTCAGCCCGTTATCGCGCGCAAGGTAAGAGAAAGCCCCTTCGCTGGTGACCAACCAGCGTTTGTCGGCGGGGATCTTCGCCAGTTCGGCCTGTAACGGAGCCAGCGCCTTGCGGATTTCCGCTTTATAGGTCTCGGCGTTTTTCTGGTAAACCGCGGCGTTGTCCGGATCGTATTTCACCAGTGCAGCGCGAATATTATCGACATAGATTAAGGCGTTTTCTGCCGACATCCACGCGTGCGGATTAGGCTTCCCGTTATAGGGACCTTCGCTGATGCCCATTGGCTTCACGCCGTTTGAGACCGTGACTTCTGGTACGCCGTCCAAATGCTGGTAAAAGCGGGCAAACCACAGTTCCAGATTCAGGCCATTAGAGAGGATCAACTGCGCGCCTTGTGCCCGTTTAATGTCGCCAGGCGTGGGTTGATACTCATGAATTTCTGCGCCGGGCTTGGTGATGGAGCTGACGTCTGCCGCATCGCCCGCGACATTTCGCGCCATGTCAGCGATCACCGTGAAGGTGGTAATGACTTTGAATTTCTCTTTTGCATACGCAGGTGACAGCGCAAAAACGGCAAGTGCGCCAGTGAACAGGAGCGATGTTAAACGGGGCAGGTGCGGCATAGTATCCCTCATAATAAAGTGGTTAATTATTCATCGAATATAGCCTTTGCTATGTTATATAGCACAAGGTATAGATAAGATACAGTTAAATGAAAATAATTCTTATTTGACTGACCGGTGAGGAACCTGTCACCTTCGGGGGATAGTGTCGTGAATAGTTAAATTGTAGAATATATGCATCTTAATGCCGCGGAGGGCACATCATGACCGGCAAGCGTATTGCTCGTGAAAAATTGACGATTAAAAAGATGATCGCGCTATACGAAAGCCAGTGTCCGCAGGCGTCTGACGAATCAGGGCACTATGACGCGCTGTTCGCCTATGCGCAAAAGCGGCTGGACAGATGCGTGTTTGGCGAGGAAAAACCGGCCTGTAAACAGTGTCCGGTGCACTGTTACCAGCCCGCTAAGCGCGAGGAAATGAAGCAGATCATGCGCTGGGCGGGGCCGAGAATGCTCTGGCGGCATCCGATCCTCACCGTTCAGCATTTGATTGACGATAAACGTCCCGTTCCGGCGCTGCCCGAAAAATTTCAGCGTAAGAAGCGCAGGGAAGAGGGCTGAACGAGTAGGACGAATAAGGCGCATGCGCCTTATTCGTCAATGGCCTCTTACACCAGCGCGTCCTTATCAATCCCCAGTCTTTTCATGCGCGACAGCAGGGTGGTGCGCTTCAGGCCCAGACGCTGGGCTGCGCCTTTCGGCCCCGCAACCACGCCGTTGGTCTCTTTTAATACGCGCATAATCAACTGGTACTCATCCTCGCCGTCCTGCGCCACTTCGGTCGCCACCGGCGGCGTGTGAGGCGTGAGCATTCCCATATCCGGTAGCGAGAGCTGGAGCACGTTGCCTCTGGTGAGCAGTACGGCGCGCTCAATAACGTTTTCCAGTTCACGTACGTTACCCGGCCACTCCATACTGCTAAGCGTACGCAGGGTTTCCGCCGGAATGCTGTCGATATTGCGTCCCAGACGGCGGGCGATCTTGAAGGTAAACGCTTTGACCAGCAGTGGAATATCTTCCGGGCGCTCGCGCAACGGCGGCAACTGGATCGGAAAAACGTTCAGCCGGTAGTAAAGGTCGCTGCGAAACTCGCGGTCGAGAACCATTTTTTTCAGATCGCGGTTAGTGGCGGCAATCAGGCGCACATCGGTCTGGATCAGTTTGTTGCTGCCCAGCCGTTCAAATTCCTGCTCCTGTAACACGCGCAACAGTTTCGGCTGCAACTCCAGCGGCATATCGCCCACTTCATCCAGAAACAGGGAACTTTTATCCGCCAGCTCAAAACGGCCTATCCGCTGCGCGCTGGCACCGGTAAACGCCCCGCGCTCATGACCGAACAGATCGCTTTCCAGCAGTCCGGCGGGCATTGCCGCGCAGTTCATTTTCACCATCCGGCGTGCGTTGCGGCCGCTCAGGTTATGAATCGCCCGGGCAATCAACTCCTTCCCGGTGCCAGTTTCACCGAGGATCAGCACCGTACTGTCGCTTTGCGCGACCATCTCTACCTGCTTCAGCACGCTGTACATTGCCTCGCTGCGACCGATGATCTCGCCGAACTCACTGTCGACGTTGTTGAGCTGTTCGGTCAGCGCCAGGTTCTCGTCCACCAGACGTTCTTTCAGACGGTGGATTTCCTGATACGCCCGCGCGTTATCAACGGCGATCGCCACACGTTCGGCAATCTGGCGCAGCAACTTCAGGTTGGCGGTGGTAAACACTTTTTCTTCGCACTGCGCCAGTTTCAGCACCCCGACCATGCTATTGCCTGACATCAGCGGCAACAGGCACAGCGTCTGGATCTGATTACCCCAGGTTTCAAACAGCATCCGTTCATATGGCGCCAGCGCATCCCGTTCATTGAGGTTGATCAGCAGCATCTCTTTGCTTTTAAACACCCGTTCGGTCAGGGTACCGGCTTCATCGACTTCGCTCTGTTCGTGCGCGGGATGATTCTGATCGAGATAATGCGTGGAATAGATATTGAGTTTGTTTTTCCGGTGGCTGCGCAGAACGATGCTGATGTCGTCAATGTTGAAATAATGATGGATCTCTTTGGCGACTTCGCTCACCAGTTCGTCCATATCCAGACGCGAGAGCACCGCGTTGGTGATGGCGACCAGAATACGGAAGTTATCGCGCTCCCGGCACAGAAGTTCGTAATCGACGTTATTGGTTACCCGGCACTGGATCTGCTCTGCCACCACGCCGACGATCTGGGTGAAGGTTTGCAGGCGCTGGTATTCCTTTTCGCTCCAGGAACTTTCTTCACGGCGGGTAAACTCGCAGCCGCCGAAAATGCGTCCTTCCGCCGCCAGCGGCAGCAGGCAGTAATGCCCGAAGGGCTCATACAGACCGCCGGATGCCAGCTGCGGCCAGGTCTCGCTGAACTCGGTATAGTGACAGTGCAGGGCGTCAGGACGGGAGAGGATCCGACGAATCGGCCCGTGAGCCAGCACCGTCTCATCCTCATAAGCGACGGGTTTACCCTGTTCGCGCGTGGCGTAATACGATGCGCGCTGCGTTTCGGCTTGCCACAACACTATCGCCGCGCTGTCGGCAAGCGCAGAGCGCTTTACCAACTGCGAAAGCGCCTCACTCAGCGATTGCAGGTCGGGCTGCTGTAATAATGTACGAGTGATATCGAACAATCCTTGCTGCCCGAGATCGCTCATCGGTGTATACGACATGTTGCTTTTCCAGGAAAGTACCGCTGCGCGGTGAGAAAAGTGAGTTAAATTATAGGTATTCTTTTGCGTTTATTGCGGGCCACTGGGTCGACCCGCTTGTACTGGCCGGACAAGCATTTAGCGTCATCCGGCAACATAACGAACTTAACAGATCCGCGGCAGCGGCTCGGCGTGCGGGAGATCGAGCGTTCGCTTCACGCCGTACAGACCCGCCAGCCGCACGCCTTTACGCTCGACCACGTCACCAATCAGCGCGGCGTCGCGCCCCAGCGGATGCGCATGCAGCGCCGCCAGCACTGCTTCTGCCGCATCACGTTCCACGGCAATCACCAGTTTGCCTTCGTTGGCAAAGTTGAGCGCGTCCAGCCCCAGCAGCTCGCATACTCCCCGAACGGCAGGCTTTACGGGAAGTGCGGATTCGGACAGCTCAATGCCGTAACCGCAGGCGGCGGCAAATTCATGGACCACCGCGTTGACGCCGCCGCGGGTGGCGTCGCGCAGCGCCTTCACGCCCGGAATATCCCGCAGGGCCTGAATCAGCGGCGTCAGCACCGCGCAGTCGCTGACCAGTTCGCCGTCCAGCCCGAGCTGTTCGCGCAGGTTGAGGATAGTGGCGCCGTGGTCGCCAAGGGTGCCGCTGACCAGCAGCACATCGCCCGCAGACAGGGTTTGCGCGCCCCAGTGGATGCTGGCAGGAATCGCCCCCATTCCGGCGGTGTTGATAAACAGCTTGTCCGCCGCGCCGCGCTGCACGACTTTGGTGTCGCCGGTGACGATGGCGATATTTGCTTCGCGCGCGGTCGCCGCCATGCTGCTCACCACGGCTTTCAACGTCTCCATCGGCAGGCCTTCTTCAAGAATAAAGCCGCAGGAGAGATAGCGCGGAACAGCGCCGCTGACCGCCACGTCGTTGGCGGTGCCGCAGATCGCCAGCTTGCCGATATTGCCGCCGGGGAAAAACAGCGGGTCAATAACGTAGCTGTCGGTCGAAAAGGCCAGCCGATCGCCTTCGGCCACCAGTTGCGCCAGTTCCAGCCGCGCCTGGTCTTCCTGCTCGGCGAGCCATGGGTTGGCGAAGGCCTCCATAAACAAGCTGTTAATCAGCTGCTGCATGGCCTGTCCGCCGCTGCCGTGGGCGAGTTGTACGCTGTTCATGCTTCACACTCCTGCTGACGATACTGATACCAGGCGGCACATGCGCCTTCTGAAGACACCATCAACGCGCCAAATGCGCTTTCCGGGTTACAGGTTTTGCCAAACAACGGACACTGATGCGGCTTACATTTGCCGGTCAGCACTTCGCCACAGCGCGCGCGCGGGTCGTCGTAAACCTGCTGCGGCGCTGGACGGAAGTGGGTTTCAGCATCAAAACGCTGATAATCAGGCGTCAAATGCACGCCGGACGATTCAATCACCCCCAGACCGCGCCACTCGCTGTCGCCGGTCACGCAAAACACCTCGGCGATCGCCTGCTGCGCCAGCAGATTTCCGGCGTCGGGCACCACGCGGCGGTACTGGTTTTCCACCTGGCTGTGGGCCGCTATTTTCTGCTCAACCAGCATCACTACGCCTTGCAGTAGATCAAGCGGTTCGAATCCGGCGACCACCAGCGGACGATCGAACTCATGTGCTATGAAATCATAGGCGTTGGTGCCAATCACCATACTGACGTGGCCCGGCGCGAGGAACGCGTCGATGCCGTTGTCGGGCTGCTCAAGCAGGCTGCGCAGCGTCGGAATGAGGGTGATGTGCTGACAGAAAAAGTAAAAGTTCTGCACATCGCGCTGTTTCGCCTGCTGTAAGGTAATGGCTGTGGTTGGCATGGTGGTTTCAAAACCCAGACCGAAGAACACCACTTTGCGCGTCGGGTTTTCCTGCGCCAGTTTAAGGGCATCCATCGGCGAATAAACGATGCGCACATCCGCGCCGCGGGCTTTCGCCTGTAACAGCGATCCCTGTTTGCCGGGTACGCGCATGGCGTCGCCAAAGGTACAAAAAATCACCTCCGGGTGGCTGGCGATTTCAACGCAGCTGTCGATTCGCCCCATTGGCAGTACGCAGACCGGGCAGCCCGGGCCGTGAATGAATTCCACGTTATCCGGCAGCAACTGGTCGAGACCAAACTTAAAGATTGCGTGGGTATGACCGCCGCAGACTTCCATAATGCGCAGCGGACGTTCAGGGGTGTAAGGCAGCAGCGCGGCGCGTTCGCGCAGGTGCTCAATCAACTGCATCACCTGTTCCGGCGCGCGGTATTCGTCAACAAAACGCATTATTTTTCCTCGCCGTACAGCAAAGCGCCGACGTCCGGCTCTACATCAAACATGTTTTGTAGCGCGTCGAGGGTGTCGCGCGCTTCGGCTTCGTTGATGACGCTCATCGCGAAACCAACGTGCACCAGTACCCATTGACCGAGACGCGGCGCGCCGTTTTCGTCATGGCTGCCGACCAGCGTCAGGTCGACGTCGCGCTGGATGCCGCAGACGTCGACTTTGGCCTGGTTACCGTCAATGGCGCGGATTTGGCCGGGAACGCCTATGCACATCGCTGTGCCTCCAGCCAGTTGAGCCATTTCTCCATCCCTTCGCCGCTGGTGGCGGAAATGAGGATGATCTCGATGTCCGGGTTGACTTCCCGGGCGCTGGCCATGCATTTCTCTACGTCAAAATTGAGGTACGGTAGCAGATCGACTTTGTTAAGCAGCATTAACGAGGCGGCGGCAAACATATGCGGGTATTTCAGCGGCTTGTCTTCACCTTCGGTAACGGAAAGCACCGCGACCTTGTGGCGTTCGCCGAGATCGAAGCTGGCCGGACAGACAAGGTTGCCGACGTTTTCGATAAACAGGATGCCGTTATCGTCAAGCGGTAAGCGTGGCGCGGCGTCGGCAATCATCTGTGCGTCGAGATGGCAGCCTTTGCCAGTGTTGACCTGAATCGCTGGCGTGCCGGTCGCGCGAATGCGCGCGGCATCGTTGACCGTTTGCTGGTCGCCCTCAATGACCGCGCACGGAACCCGGTCTTTCAGCTTCATCAGCGTTTCGGTGAGCAGGGTGGTTTTACCGGAACCAGGGCTGGAGACGAGGTTGAGCACCAGGTGTTGACGGGCGGCGAAGCGGGCGCGGTTGCGCTCGGCCAGACGGTTATTTTTATCCAGCACGTCGATTTCTACTTCCAGCATGCGGCGCTGGCTCATGCCCGGCGCGTGGGTGCCGGCTTCACCGTGTCCGTAATGCAGATCGCCTTCTTCGCTCTGGCTTGGGGTGAAGGCAGACGTTTTAATACCGGTAATATTCAGCGCCGGGCGGGCTGCCGGGGCAAAAGGCGCGCTACGAAACGCCGAATGCGGGTTATGCTCATCACCCTCTATATAAAGGTTGCCTTCAGCGCAACCGCACGTTGTACACATTGCTCACTCCTGGTCTCTTTCTTGTTACAGGCTTTCTGCCGGATAAGGCGCAACCGCCGCCCGGCTTAATCTTCTGTTCCATCAATTTCAATTCGCCGAATCTGTAATCCGTCGTCTGCCACGATGCGTAGCGTATCGCTGTTGCATTGCGGACAATGGCGTACGCGGTGGGTCAGTAACGTGACGTATTCCTGACAGCACTCGCACCAGCATTCGGCTTCTTGCTGTTCGAGGTGCAGTTTACAACCTTCCGCAACAGTGCCACGGCATACCAGATCAAAACAAAAGGAGAGAGCGCTGCTTTCAACGCAAGAAAATGCGCCAATTTTGAGCCAGACCCCAGTTATGCGTTTTGCGCCATGCGCAGCGGCCTGCTGTTCGATCAATTCCAGCGCCCGCTGGCAAAGGGTGATTTCGTGCATGTTGCCTCCCGATGTGATGGCCAGGGTTAAGCAATAAGCGTGCCAGCATGATTATTGTTAAGGCTCGCTGATGACGACGATGACGAAATGACATGTCATTCGCGCGACGAAAGCGAAGGGTGAATTTTAAAAATTATTAAAAACAAAGAGTTAAAAAGTGGCATGGAATATGCTTATGGCTGGCTATCTCAGTTAAACGGGTAACCTGTCATGACTATTTGGGAAATAAGCGAAAAAGCCGACTACATCGCGCAGCGGCATCGTCGCCTACAGGACCAGTGGCATATTTACTGCAATTCGCTGGTCCAGGGGATCACCCTGTCAAAAGCGCGGCTGCATCATGCGATGAGTTGCGCGCCGGATAAAGACCTGTGCTTCGTCCTGTTCGAACACTTTCGCATCTACGTGACGATGGCGGAGGGCTTTAACAGCCACACCATTGAATACTACGTCGAAACGAAAGACGGTGAAGATAAACAGTTGATTGCGCAAGCCCAGCTCAGCATTGAAGGCAGTGTGGACGGTCGGATCAGCAACCGCGACCGCGAGCAGGTGCTGGAACACTATCTCGACAAAATCGCCAGCGTTTATGACCGTCTGTATGCCGCCGTCGAGAGCGGTTCGCCGATCAATCTGAGCCAACTGGCGGCGGGTGAAAGCCCGGCAGCGTAAGACCGGGACACGACCCGTTTGACATCGTGACGTCGCCGTACGTGTCGTCACGGGAATTTTTAGGGACAGATGTGTCGATAAGTGTCGAAAGTGACATTTCATCGCCATCTTTTCGTCAAAAATGACTATCACCTGAGGAATGCCTGGTGAATCGTTTTGTAATTGCTGACTCCACGCTCTGTATCGGCTGCCACACCTGTGAAGCCGCCTGTTCAGAGACGCATCGCCAGCACGGCCTGCAGTCTATGCCGCGCCTGAAAGTGATGCTTAACGAAAAAGAATCTGCGCCGCAGCTGTGCCACCATTGTGAAGACGCGCCCTGCGCCACCGTGTGTCCGGTTAACGCCATTAACCGGGTGGATGGCGCCGTACAGCTTAATGAAAGCCTGTGCGTCAGCTGCAAACTGTGCGGCATCGCCTGCCCGTTTGGCGCCATTGAATTTTCCGGCAGCCGACCGCTGCACATTCCGGCGAACGCGAATACACCAAAAGCGCCGCCCGCGCCACCCGCGCCGGCTCGCGTCAGCACGCTGCTGGACTGGGTGCCTGGCGTACGGGCTATCGCGGTGAAGTGCGATCTGTGCAGCTTCGACGAACAAGGCCCGGCCTGCGTGCGGATGTGTCCGACCAAAGCCCTGCATCTGGTAAATAACATGGATATCGCCCGCGCCAGCAAACGTAAGCGTGAGCTGACCTTTAACACCGATTTCGGCGATCTCACCTTGTTTCAGCAGGCTCAGAGTGGGGATGCAAAATGAGCGCAATTTCATTAGTCACCAGCGGCGTGGCCTGGTTCGCCGCCGCCGCGGTTCTGGCATTTCTGTTTTCGTTTCATAAAGCGCTGAGCGGCTGGATCGCCGGGGTTGGCGGTGCGGTCGGCAGCCTGTGTGCGGCTGGCGCGGGTTTTACGGTGCTCATCAGCGCAACTGCCGTCAGCGGCCTTATGCCGGCGATCGGTCATAGCGTACAAATCACCCCGCTGAATGCGATCTGGCTGATCACCCTCGGACTGTGCGGACTGTTCGTCAGCCTCTATAACATCGACTGGCATCGTCACCCGCAGGTTAACGCTAACGGCCTGTTGGTGAACCTGCTGATGGCGGCGGCAGTTTGCGCGGTGGTGGCCAGTAACCTCGGCACACTGGTGGTGATGGCGGAAATTATGGCGCTGTGCGCTGTGTTCCTGACCGGATGCACTAAAGAGGGCAAGCTGTGGTTTGCGCTGGGGCGTCTCGGTACGCTGCTGCTGGCGATCGCCTGCTGGCTGGTGTGGCAGCGCTACGGCACGCTGGAACTGCGTCTGCTGGGCGTGCGCACCCAGACGCTACCGCTGGGCTCGGATATCTGGCTGCTTGGCGTCATCGGCTTTGGCCTGCTGGCAGGGATTATTCCGCTGCACGGCTGGGTGCCGCAGGCGCACGCAAACGCCAGCGCGCCAGCCGCGGCGCTGTTCTCTGGCGTGGTCATGAAGGTCGGACTGCTGGGCATCCTGTCGCTGTCGCTGATTGGCGGCAACGCGCCGCTGTGGTGGGGCGTTACGCTGCTGGTGCTTGGGATGATCACTGCTTTTGTCGGTGGTCTGTATGCGCTGATGGAACATAACATCCAGCGTCTGCTGGCTTACCACACGCTGGAAAACATCGGCATTATCCTGCTCGGTCTCGGCGCGGGCATCACCGGCATTGCACTGAATCAACCGGCGTTAATCGCGCTGGGGCTGACCGGCGGGCTGTATCACCTGGTGAACCACAGCCTGTTTAAAAGCGTACTGTTTTTGGGGGCTGGCAGCATCTGGTTCCGTACCGGTCACCGCGACATTGAAAAGCTGGGCGGCATCGGTAAGCGTATGCCAGTCATTTCTGTCGCGATGCTGGTGGGGTTGATGGCGATGGCCGCGCTGCCGCCGCTGAACGGCTTCGCAGGCGAGTGGGTGATCTATCAATCGTTCTTCAAACTGGGTAACAGCGGGGCCTTTGTGGGTCGCCTGCTGGGGCCGCTGCTGGCGGTTGGCCTGGCGATTACCGGCGCGCTGGCGGTGATGTGTATGGCGAAAGTGTTTGGCGTCGCCTTCCTTGGCGCACCGCGCACTAAAGAAGCGGAAAACGCCTGCTGTGCGCCGATCCTGATGGGCGTAAGCGTGGTGGCGCTGGCGATTTGCTGCGTGCTGGGCGGCGTCGCCGCGCCGTGGCTGCTGCCGATGATCGCCACAGCCGTTCCGCTACCGCTGGAAACGGCGAACACCACGGTTTCACAACCCATGATCGCACTGCTGCTGATCGCCTGTCCGCTGCTGCCGTTCATCATCATGGCAATGTTTAAGGGCAACCGCCTGCCGTCACGTTCGCGCGGTGCGGCGTGGGTCTGCGGTTACGATCATGAGCAGTCGATGGTCATTACCGCGCACGGCTTTGCCATGCCGGTGAAGGAGGCTTTCGCGCCCGTCCTCAAACTGCGCAAATGGCTGAATCCGGTTTCGCTGGTGCCGGGCTGGCAGAACGCGGCGGCGCCGTTGCTGTTCCGTCGCCTGGCGCTGATTGAACTGGCGGTACTGGTGGTGATTGTGGTTTCACGAGGAGCCTGAGAATGAGTGTCTTATATCCGTTAATTCAGGCGCTGGTGTTATTTGCCGCTGCGCCGCTGTTGTCCGGCGTGACCCGCGTGGCGCGCGCCCGTCTGCACAATCGCCGCGGGCCGGGCGTTCTGCAGGAGTACCGCGACATTATCAAACTGCTCGGTCGACAAAGCATCTCCCCTGCCGACTCCGGCTGGGTGTTTCGTCTGACGCCGTTTGTGATGGTTGGCGTGATGCTGACTATCGCCACCGCGCTGCCGGTGGTGACCGTCGGTTCGCCGCTGCCGCAACTGGGCGATCTGATCACCCTGATTTACCTGTTCGCCATCGCCCGTTTCTTTTTCGCCATCGCCGGTCTGGATACCGGCAGTCCGTTCACCGCCATCGGCGCCAGCCGTGAAGCGATGCTCGGCGTGCTGGTGGAACCGATTCTGCTGCTGGGGCTGTGGGTCGCCGCGCAGGTGGCGGGTTCCACCCACATCAGCAATATCACCGATACGATTTACCACTGGCCTGCGGCCCGCAGTATCCCGCTAATCCTCGCGCTGTGCGCCTGCGCGTTCGCCACCTTTATCGAGATGGGCAAACTGCCGTTTGACCTGGCGGAAGCGGAGCAGGAGTTGCAGGAAGGCCCGCTGACGGAATACAGCGGTAGCGGCTTTGCGGTACTGAAATGGGGCATCAGCCTCAAGCAACTGGTGGTGTTGCAGATGTTCGTCGGCGTGTTCCTGCCGTGGGGGCAAATGGAAACGTTCAGCATGGGCGGTCTGCTGCTGGCGCTGGTGATTGCCGTCGCCAAGTTGTTCATCGGCGTGCTGGCGATCGCCCTGTTCGAAAACAGCATGGCGCGTTTGCGTTTTTGCGCCACTTCCCGCGTGACCTGGGCCGGTTTTGGGTTTGCGTTTTTAGCGTTCGTCTCCTTGCTGGTGGCGTGATTGAAGAGAGTTTGAGCATGTCTGAAGAAAAATTAGGTCAACACTACCTTGCGGCGCTGCACCAGGCTTTTCCTGGCGTGGTGCTGGACGAAGCCTGGCAGACCCGAGATCAGCTCACCCTTACCGTGAAGGTGAATTACCTGCCGGAAGTGGTTGAGTTTCTCTACTATAAACAGGGCGGCTGGCTCTCGGTCTTATTCGGTAATGACGAACGCCAACTGTGCGGGCATTACGCGGTTTACTACGTGCTGTCGATGGAGCAGGGCCAGAAGTGCTGGATCACAGTGCGTGTGGAAGTGGACCCGAACAAACCGGAATATCCGTCTGTTACGCCGCGCGTGCCCGCTGCCGTTTGGGGCGAGCGCGAAGTGCGCGATATGTACGGGCTGATCCCGGTCGGCCTGCCGGATGAGCGCCGTCTGGTGCTGCCGGACGACTGGCCGGACGAACTCTACCCACTGCGTAAAGACAGCATGGACTATCGCCAGCGCCCCGCGCCGACGACCGACGCTGAAACCTACGAGTTTATCAACGAGTTGGGCGACAAGAAAAACAACGTGGTGCCGATCGGCCCACTGCATGTCACCTCTGACGAGCCGGGACACTTCCGTCTGTTCGTTGACGGTGAAAACATTATCGACGCTGACTACCGTCTGTTCTACGTCCACCGCGGCATGGAAAAGCTGGCGGAAACCCGTATGGGTTACAACGAGGTGACTTTCCTTTCGGATCGCGTGTGCGGTATCTGCGGTTTCGCTCACAGCACCGCCTACACCACTTCCGTTGAAAACGCGATGGGCATTCAGGTGCCGGAACGCGCGCAGATGATCCGCGCCATTCTGCTGGAGGTGGAGCGTCTGCACTCCCATCTTCTGAACCTCGGTCTGGCCTGTCACTTCACCGGGTTTGACTCCGGCTTTATGCAGTTTTTCCGCGTGCGTGAAACCTCCATGAAAATGGCGGAGATCCTCACTGGCGCGCGTAAAACTTACGGTCTTAATCTGATCGGCGGAATTCGTCGTGACCTGCTGAAGGACGACATGATCCAGACCCGTCAACTGGCCCAGCAGATGCGTCGCGACGTACAGGAACTGGTGGATATGCTGCTCAGCACGCCCAACATGGAGCAGCGCACCGTGGGTATTGGTCGTCTTGACCCGGAAATTGCCCGCGACTTCAGCAACGTCGGCCCGATGGTGCGCGCCAGCGGTCATGCCCGTGATACCCGCGCCGATCACCCGTTCGTTGGTTACGGTCTGCTGCCGATGGAAGTCCACAGTGAGCAAGGCTGCGACGTGATTTCTCGTCTGAAAGTGCGTATTAACGAGGTTTACACTTCGTTGAACATGATCGACTTCGGCCTGGACAACCTGCCGGGCGGCCCGCTGATGGTGGAAGGGTTCACCTACATTCCGCACCGCTTCGCGCTGGGCTTCTCGGAAGCGCCACGTGGGGATGATATCCACTGGAGCATGACCGGCGACAACCAGAAGTTGTACCGCTGGCGCTGCCGTGCGGCAACCTACGCCAACTGGCCGACCCTGCGTTACATGCTGCGCGGCAACACCGTTTCCGACGCGCCGCTGATTATCGGTAGCCTCGATCCTTGCTACTCCTGTACCGACCGCATGACCGTGGTTGATGTGCGCAAGAAGAAAAGCAAGGTCGTGCCGTACAAAGAACTTGAGCGCTACAGCATTGAGCGTAAAAACTCGCCGCTGAAATAAGGAGTCGCCATGTTTACCTTTATCAAAAAAGTGATTAAAACCGGCGCGCCGACGTCGTCTTATCCGCTGGAGCCGATTGCGGTTGATAAAAATTTCCGCGGCAAACCGGAGCACAACCCGCAGCAGTGCATTGGCTGCGCGGCCTGTGTTAACGCCTGTCCGTCGAATGCGCTGACCGTTGAAACCGATCTGGCCGCTAATGAACTGGCCTGGCAGTTCAATCTCGGACGCTGCATTTTCTGCGGGCGTTGTGAAGAAGTCTGCCCGACGGCGGCGATCCGGCTTTCTCAGGAATATGAACTGGCGGTGTGGAAAAAAGAGGATTTCCTGCAGCAGTCTCGCTTTGCGCTGTGCAACTGCCGCGTATGCAACCGTCCTTTCGCGGTGCAAAAGGAGATCGACTACGCCATCGCCCTGCTGAAGCATAACGGCGACAGCCGTGCGGAGCATCACCGTGAAAGTTTTGAGACCTGCCCGGACTGCAAGCGTCAGAAATGCCTGGTGCCGTCCGACCGTATTGAACTGACTCGCCATATGAAAGAGGCCAGCTGATGAGCACATTATTAGGCCCACGCGACGCCAACGGCATTCCGGTGCCGATGACGGTGGACGAATCCATCGCCAGCATGAAGGCGTCGTTACTGAAAAACATCAAGCGTTCGGCTTACGTTTACCGCGTGGACTGTGGCGGCTGTAACGGCTGCGAAATAGAAATTTTCGCCACCCTGTCACCGTTGTTTGACGCCGAACGCTTCGGCATCAAGGTAGTTCCGTCGCCGCGCCATGCGGATATACTGCTGTTTACCGGCGCGGTGACCCGCGCGATGCGTTCTCCTGCGCTGCGCGCATGGCAGTCCGCGCCGGACCCGAAGATTTGCATCTCTTATGGCGCTTGCGGCAACAGCGGCGGGATTTTCCACGACCTGTACTGCGTCTGGGGCGGTACCGATAAAATCGTGCCGGTCGATGTTTACATTCCGGGCTGTCCTCCCACCCCTGCGGCAACGCTGTACGGTTTTGCGATGGCGCTGGGGCTGCTGGAGCAAAAAATCCATGCGCGCGCGCCGGGGGAATGTGACGAACAGGCGGCGGAAATTTTGCATCCTGACATGGTGCAGCCGCTGCGTGTGAAGGTGGATCGCGCGGCGCGGCGGCTGGCGGGTTACCGTTATGGGCGACAGATCGCCGACGATTATCTCAACCAGTTAGGTAAAGGAGAGCATCAGGTGGCGCGCTGGCTGGAGGCGGAAAACGATCCGCGCCTGACCGAGATCGTTACCCATCTGAACCAGGTTGTTGAGGAGGCTCGCATCCGATGAGTGAAACGGTGGTGTTCAGTCAACTGAGCCGTAAGTTTATTGATGAGAACGATGCAACGCCCGCCGAGGCGCAGCAGGTTGTCTATTACAGCCTGGCGATTGGTCACCACCTGGGGGTCATCGACTGCCTGGAGGCGGCGTTGACCTGCCCATGGGATGCGTATCTTGCATGGATTGCCACGCTGGAAGCAGGCAGCGAAGCTCGGCGGAAAATGGAAGGGGTGCCGAAGTACGGCGAGATCGTGATCGATTTTAATCATGTGCAAATGCTGGCGCGGGCGTTTGACAATGCGCTCGCGCGGCAAACTCCGCAGCAGCAGGCGTGGAGTAAACAAATGCTCGGCATGTTGCATGATATTCACCAGGAAAGCGCCATTTATCTGATGGTGAGGAGGCTGCGTGACTGATGTTTTATTGTGCGTCGGTAACAGTATGATGGGCGACGATGGCGCGGGTCCGCTGCTGGCGGAGAAATGCGCCGCCCAGCCACAGGGAGGTTGGGTCGTGATTGACGGCGGTAGCGCGCCAGAAAACGACATCGTGGCGATCCGCGAGCTGCGACCGGATCGCCTGCTGATTGTCGACGCGACCGATATGGGACTGAATCCCGGAGAGATCCGCGTTATCGATCCTGATGACATCGCCGAAATGTTCATGATGACCACCCATAATATGCCGCTGAACTATCTCATCGACCAGCTCAGAGACGATGTCGGCGAAGTGATATTCTTAGGCATTCAGCCGGATATCGTCGGTTTTTATTATCCGATGACCCAGCCGATCAAGGATGCGGTGGAAACCGTCTATCAACGCCTTGCCGGATGGGAAGGGCACGGCGGTTTCGCTCAGCTTGAGACGCAGGAGGCGTGATTTCAGGCGACTGAAAACGCGAAAGCACATTGCCGGATAGCGCTGTCAGCGCCTGATCCGGCAAACGGTTCTCCATCAATTCAGTGCGTCAGGCGGATAAGCGAAACATCATCAGGCTTCTGTGGTTGTCTCCGCGCTATGCCGTGCTCTTTACTCTTTCGCCTGCTCAATAATCAGTTTTCCGTGCATTACCGCCACATTAACGATCGTTCCGGTGGGAAACCCCGCCTGTTCCAGCCAGTCTCCGTTGATGGTCAACGATGCGTGCCGACTGTAGCGCCGCGTATTACCGGTTTTACGATCTTCATGCCGCTTGCGGACATAGCTGACTTTTAAGCGACGAAACGGTTTACTGATTGCGGCATTATGCGTGTCAGTTTCAAACGTCATAAACGATTCCTTGTTACCACGGTGGATGTGATTACTGTATAAAATGCCAGTAAAAATGCGTCGGGGCAAACCTGAAACTGGAAGGCGGATTCCGTAATTTAAATGCAAGAGATGTAACGAAAGGGAAGGAACTGCCGGATAAGGGTCATCCGGCAATCTGGTTACGCCAGGTCTTCGCCGTTGCTGGCAATCACTTTTTTGTACCACCAGAACGACTTTTTACGGGTTCGTTCGAGGGTGCCGTTTCCGGCGTCGTCGCGGTCGACGTAGACAAAACCGTAGCGCTTGCTCATCTCACCGGTCGACGCAGACACCAGGTCAATGCAGCCCCAGGTGGTGTAGCCCATCAGCGGTACGCCATCCTCAATAGCGTCGGCCATGGCGCGGATATGTTCACGCAGGTAGCTAATACGGTAATCGTCGTTAATTTCACCGTTCACACCGATCTCATCTTTGGCGCCGAGGCCGTTTTCCACCAGGAACAGCGGCTTCTGATAGCGGTCATACATCATGTTCATGGTGATGCGCAGACCGAGCGGGTCGATGCCCCAGCCCCAGTCACTGATCTGAAGATAGGGGTTGCGCAGCGATTTAACCACGTTAGCCGCACGGGTGTTTTGCGTGTTCATCTCCGCCGACGCACAACGCGAGGCGTAGTAGCTGAACGACACGAAATCGACGGTATTTTTCAGGATCGCATCATCTTCCGGCGCTTTCTCAATCACCACGCCTTTCTCGCGAAACACGCGAGCGGAATAAGCCGGGTAGGCGCCGCGCGCCTGTACGTCGATAAAAAACAGGTTTTCGCGGTCTTTCTCCAGCGCCATCCATACGTCTTCCGGTTTGCAAGAGTAAGGATAAAAATTACCGCCCGCCAGCATACAGCCCACCTGGTTCTGCGGGTTAATGTCATGGGCTATTTGGGTCGCCAGCGCGCTGGCGATCAGCTCATGATGGGCGGCCTGATATTTCACCTGATCCGGATTCTCGCCTTCTTCAAACACCAGACCGGCCCCCGAAAAGGGACTGTGCAGCATGATGTTAATTTCATTGAAGGTCAGCCAGTATTTCACCAGACCGTCAAACGCTTCAAAGCAGGTGCGCGCGTAGCGGGTGAAGAAGTCCACCATTTTGCGGTTGCGCCACGAGCCGTATTGCGTGACCAGATGCATTGGCACGTCGAAGTGGCAGAGAGTGACCAGCGGTTCGATACCGTACTTTTTACATTCGGCAAAAATGGCGCGGTAAAAGGCAATTCCCTCTGCGTTGGGCGTCAGTTCGTCGCCGTTCGGGTAAATGCGGCTCCAGGCGATCGAGGTGCGAAAAACGGTGAAGCCCATTTCCGCCATGAGCGCAATATCCTCTTTGTAGCGATGGTAAAAGTCGATCGCCTCATGGCTTGGGTAAAACTCGTCATTCCGCAGTTCGAAACGCTTTTCCAGACCCAGCTTAACCGGCATGCGATGCTCGCCGTGCGGGATCATATCAACGGTGGCCAGCCCTTTGCCGCCTTCGCGATACGCCCCTTCAGACTGGTTAGCGGCGAGCGCGCCGCCCCATAAGAATCCTTGCGGAAATACAGACATAGTAAACCTCAGTTAATGCCAGTCAGACGCTGGCCTCTTTTGCAGTGTTCGGTTGGGCGCCGTGGTGTTTCCGCGCCTGCGCGGCAGCGTCTTCAACGGGGAGGTCTTCAAAGCCGAGCAGTAGCGTCAGCACGAATGACAGCACCACCGCCAGCGCCATGACGCCAAACACCCAGACAATGGTCATCGGATTGGTGGGATCAAAGAACTGTACGCTGGTAAACAGGCCCGGCGCCGCCATGGAGTGGCTGGCGAGCCCCGCCATACCGGCGACCGCGCCGCAGATAAAGCCGCTAATAAGGCTTGCGATCAGCGGACGTTTCAAACGTACCGCCACGCCGTACAGCGCCGGTTCGGAAATGCCCGCCATGATGGCGGAGGCGGCAGCGGCCAGCGCGGTCTGCCGCAGCTCCGGGTTTTTAGTTTTCCATGCCACGGCAAGGGAGGAGCCGCCCAATGACAGGTTCGCGCCGATTTCAGACGGCATCACCATGCCTTCTTTGCCCGTTTCGGCGATGGTCTGAATGATGGTCGGCGTGAAAACGCGGTGCATCCCGGTCATCACCAGCAGCGGCCAGAGCGCCCCCATAATGGCGACGGAGAGCCAGCCAAGATAGCCGTGAATGGTGTAGACCAGCGCAGAGATCGCGCTTCCGATCCAGATGCCAATCGGCCCGATCAGGACGATAGCGAGCGGGGCGGCAATCAGCACGATCAGCATCGGTTTAAGGAAGTTTTTGGTGACCGCAGGCGTAATGCGATCGACCCAGCGTTCGATGTACGACAAGCACCAGGTCATCACCAGCGCCGGGATGACCGTATAGGTATATTTCACCGCCGTGACCGGGATCAGGGCAAACTCCACATGCTCGCCCTGCGCCGCTTTCGCCATCAGGTCGATAAAGCTCGGATGCACCAGCACGCCCGCAATCGCGATGGCCAGCGACATATTGGTTTTGAATTTGATGGCGGCGGACGCGGCGACCATCAGCGGCAGGAAGAAGAACGCGCCGTCGCCAATCACCGTCAGAAGTGTCAGAGTGGAGGAGCCTTTCTCCAGTACGCCAGTCATCTCAAGGATCATGGCCAGCAGTTTCAGCATCGATCCGCCGATAATCGCCGGGATCAGCGGCGACATGGTGCCGATCAGCGCATCAAGGATCCCCGCGCCTATCCGCTTCAGCGTCAGTTTCGGTTTCCCTTCGGGTTCTGCGGGCTGCATTTCGCCCGGCAGCAGGCTGACGACGTCGCGATAAGCCTGGGACACGGTATTGCCGATGATCACCTGGCACTGGTTGTCACTGCGAACAACGCCGAGTACGCCGCTGATGGATTTCAACGTGGCGGCGTCAACCTGCGAATCATCTTTGATCACGAAACGCAGGCGCGTCATGCAGTGCGTCACTGCGCTGATATTGTCGACGCCGCCCAGAGCCGTCACCACGGCGCGCGCCAGCGCTGCATAGTTTTTTGACATAGGATTTTTATCCTGTTTTATCAGTAGGGTACGTTTAATTTATGCCGTACGGTCGGGTGAGCGAGCGTCGGTTATGAAACGCTTATGAGAAACCGGTTCCACAAAATCATTAATAGTTTGTCTTTGGTTGGCAATAGATAAAAATTACTATTTTTCATAAATGTGACTTTTATCACTTATGTTTTTTGCCTCTGTTTTACCATCAGGGACAACCACGCAGCGGTGCAGTACACTGCGTCACATTGCGGGAAAAGGAAGATAAAATATGACGACGATGCTGGAGGTAGCGAAGCGGGCCGGGGTGTCGAAAGCGACGGTTTCGCGGGTGCTTTCAGGGAATGGCTACGTCAGCCAGGAGACAAAAGATCGCGTGTTTCAGGCGGTAGAAGAAAGCGGTTATCGTCCCAATCTTCTGGCGCGCAGTCTGGCGGCGAAATCCACCCAGACGCTCGGCCTGGTGGTGACCAATACCCTTTATTATGGCGTCTATTTTAGCGAGCTATTGTTTCATACCGCGCGGATGGCGGAGGACAAAGGACGTCAGTTGCTGTTGGCCGATGGTAAACACAGCGCCAGGGAAGAGCGCCAGGCGATTCAGTACCTGCTGGATTTGCGCTGCGACGCGATCATGATTTATCCGCGTTTTCTCAGCGTCGATGAGATCGATGAGATCATCGATAGCCATTCGCAACCGATTATGGTGCTGAACCGCCGGCTGCGTAAAAACAGCAGCCACTGCGTCTGGTGCGATCACAAGCAAACCAGTTTCAACGCGGTGGCGGAACTGATTGCTGCCGGGCACCGGCACATCGCCTTTATTACCGGCTCGATGGATTCGCCCACCGGGGTTGAGCGTTTGTCAGGCTATAAAGACGCGCTGACCCGACACGGTATCGCCGTCGACGAACGACTGATCGTCAAAGGCAAATGGACGCCAGCCTGCGGCGCGGCGGGGGTAAAAACGCTGCTTTCGCGCAATGTGGCCTTTACCGCGCTGGTCGCCAGTAATGACGACATGGCGATCGGCGCGATGAAGCAGCTACACGACAGCGGGCTGGCGGTACCGGCGCAGGTGTCGGTGATCGGTTTCGATGACATTGCGTTGGCGCCGTATACCCTTCCGGCGCTTTCCAGCGTGAAGATCCCGGTGACCGAGATGATTCAGGAAACCATGGGGCGTCTCATCTTTATGCTCGATGGCGGGGCGTTCACGCCGCCGAAAACCTTTACCGGTACGCTTATCCCGCGTGATTCCCTGATTTCCCGCTCGGGTCAGTAAGGGTTGTCATCCGTCATCGTCATTCGTGACGATGACACCTTTCTGGTGGGCTGATTTTTTTAAATTATTATATATAACAATAAGATAAAAACTGGCATGATTTGTGAATGCTCAGGCGCACGAACTGTCATTGCTGGAGAAATTGATGAACCGTTTCATCATTGCAGACGCCAATAAATGCATTGGTTGCCGTACCTGTGAAGTGGCCTGCGTGGTCTCCCATCAGGAAAACCAGGACTGCGCGTCCCTGACCCCTGAAACCTTTTTACCCCGCATTCATGTCATTAAAGGCGTAAATGTTTCTACCGCGACGCTGTGCCGCCAGTGCGAAGACGCACCCTGCGCCAATGTCTGCCCGAACGGCGCCATCAGCCGCGACAAAGGCTTTGTTCACGTGATGCAAGAGCGCTGCATTGGTTGTAAAACCTGCGTGGTGGCCTGTCCGTATGGCGCGATGGAAGTGGTCGTACGTCCGGTTGTTCGCAACAGCGGAGCAGGGCTGAATGTTCGTGCGGAAAAAGCGGAAGCCAACAAGTGCGACCTGTGCCATCACCGCGAAGCGGGACCGGCGTGTATGGAAGCCTGCCCGACCCATGCGCTGATTTGCGTTGACCGCAATAAGCTCGAGCAGCTCAGTGCGGAAAAACGTCGCCGCGCCGCGCTGGATTCCTCTGCGTCTTTGCTGTTCTGATCGCTGAAAATCCGCGTAAAATAGTTCAGCTTTTATGCCTGATGGCGCTGCGTTTATCAGGCCCGCAAGCGCGACAATAGGTGGGCCGGAGAAGGCGAAGCCGCCTTCCGGTACAGTGCGGATCACGGTGAGAGAAGACGATGGAAACAATCAACCATGCTGGCGTAGCGCTGCGCATTCGGGGCAAAGTGCAGGGCGTTGGATTTCGCCCTTTTGTCTGGCAACTGGCGCAGCATCTGCAGTTGCATGGCGATGTCTGCAACGATGGCGACGGCGTGGTGGTGCGTTTGCAGGAAGACCCCGCAGTATTTATCACCGCGCTTCACAAACATTGTCCTCCGCTGGCGCGCATTGACAGCGTAGAGAGAGAGCCGTTTACCTGGTCGCTGCCTCCTGCGGAATTTACCATCCGACAAAGCGCGGGCGGCGCCATGAACACGCAGATCGTGCCCGATGCGGCGACCTGCCCGGAATGTCTGGCGGAAATGAACGTGCCTGGCGAACGGCGCTACCGTTATCCCTTCATCAACTGTACGCACTGCGGTCCGCGCTTTACGATTATTCGCGCGATGCCCTACGACCGTCCTTACACCGTCATGGCGGCCTTTCCGCTGTGTCCAGCATGTGAAAAAGAGTACCGCGATCCCCATGACCGTCGCTTTCACGCCCAGCCGGTGGCGTGTCCGGCCTGCGGTCCGCACCTTGAATGGCGGAGCGGCGAAGAACGTGCAGAAAAAGACGCCGCGCTGATAACGGCGGTCAACGTGCTGAAAGCGGGGGGAATCGTTGCCGTTAAGGGCATTGGCGGATTTCATCTGGCTTGCGACGCACGAAATTCCCGGGCGGTGGCCACGCTACGCATGCGTAAGCGTCGTCCGGCGAAACCGCTGGCGGTGATGTTGCCTGACGATCGTGGCCTGCCGGAAGCGGCGCGCAACGTGTTGCGCACGCCCGCCGCACCGATTGTGCTGATCGACAAACGGCACGTGGCTGCATTATGCGAGGCCATAGCCCCCGGCCTCAACGAAGTGGGAGTCATGCTGCCAGCCAATCCGTTGCAACATCTGCTGTTACAGGAACTGGGTTTTCCGCTGGTCATGACCTCCGGCAACCTTAGCGGCAAGCCGCCAGCCATCACCAATACGCAGGCGCTGGACGATTTGCAGGCCATCGCCGACGGATTCCTGCTGCATAACCGCGACATTGTGCAGCGAATGGACGATTCGGTGGTACGCGAAAGCGGTGAAATGCTGCGGCGTTCGCGCGGGTATGTGCCGGACGCGCTGACGCTGCCGCCGGGATTTCGCGACCTGCCGCCGATGTTGTGCCTGGGGGCGGATCTGAAAAATACCTTCTGTCTGGTGCGTGGCGGGCAGGCGGTTCTCAGCCAACATCTGGGCGATCTGAGCGATGATGGCATCCAGAGCCAGTGGCGCGAGGCGCTGCGCTTGATCCAGAACATCTACGACTTTACGCCCCAGAGGCTGGTTTGCGATGCCCATCCGGGTTATGTCTCCAGCCAGTGGGCTGGCGAGATGGCGTTGCCGACGGAAACGGTGCTTCATCATCACGCCCATGCGGCGGCCTGTCTGGCCGAACACGGCTGGCCGCTGGACGGCGGCGATGTTATCGCCCTGACCCTGGACGGTATCGGCATGGGAGAGGCGGGCGCGCTGTGGGGCGGCGAATGTCTGCGGGTAAATTACCAGGACTGTGAACATCTCGGCGGGCTGCCAGCCGTGGCGCTCCCGGGGGGCGATCTCGCCGCGATTCAGCCCTGGCGCAATCTGCTCGCCCAGTGCCTGCAGTTTGTTCCTGACTGGCAGCAGTCGCCAGAAACCGCCGCGGCGCAGCAGCAGAACTGGCCCGCGCTGGCCCGCGCCATTGAGCGAGGGATCAACGCGCCGCTGGCCTCTTCCTGTGGTCGCTTATTTGACGCTGTGGCGGCGGCGTTGGGCTGCGCGCCCACGTCGCTCAGCTATGAAGGCGAAGCCGCCTGTGCGCTGGAAGCGCTGGCCGTTCAGTGCGATGATGTTTCACATCCGGTGACGTTACCGTTGAGCGGAAACCTGTTGGATCTGGTGACCTTCTGGCGGCAATGGCTGGACTGGCAAGCCCCGCAGGCAGAACGCGCATGGGCATTCCATGACGCGCTGGCGCAAGGGTTTGCCACGATGATGCGCAAGCAGGCCACTGCGCGGGGGATCTCCACGTTGGTCTTTAGCGGCGGCGTGATGCACAACCGTTTGTTGCGGGCGCGACTGACGGTTCACCTGTCTGATTTTAATCTGCTGTTTCCGCAGCAGCTCCCGGCGGGCGATGGCGGACTTTCGTTTGGGCAGGGCGTAATTGCGGCGGCGCGCTGGCTGGCGCGGCATAAATAAAAAAGCCCCGGGACTGCCGGGGCAAAGCAACAAGCAATAATGAACGTCCGTGTTCGTGAGGTTAATAAAGCAGGGGCATTGTGGCCGGAGGACGCGGCAGGCGTTACGCCGGCAACGATTTCAGCAGGGCGAAGGCCTCTTTCATGCGATCTTCGCTCACGACAAAGGCGCAAAGTTGCCCTTCCTCGTTCATCCCCTTTGCCACCATTCCGTCGGATTCCGCGCTGATCTGCCAGGCGAGATCGCGTCGCTGGGTTTCTCCGGCAAGATGCAGCGGCAATTCCGGGGTTTTGACTTTTACCAGCATGGCGGGCAGCTTCAGCGGCGCGTTGCCGCCGAGCAGGTTTTTCGCCAGGTACATTGCGCTAAGCTGTATCGGTTGCAGGAATGGCAGTACCTGACCGTTGATTTCTGCGCAGTCGCCAATGGCATAAATATCCGCGTTGCTGGTTTGCAGACAGGTATCCACGCAGACGCCGCGATTCACGTTCACACCGGCGCGGCGCGCCAGCGCGGTTTCCGGTCGCAGGCCGGTGGCGGCAATCACGGCATCCACTTCGATGCTGCGTTCGCGATCCAGCGCGGCGCGAATACCGGTGGCGGTTTTTTCCAGACGCTGTAACTGTGACTTCAGCAGCAGATGCACGCCCATGTCGGTAAGCCGGTGCTGTAAGCGACTGCTCACTTCCGGCGGCATCAGCGAGGCGAGAAGGCTGGCGGCGTTGTCGATCAGCGTGACCGCCTTGCCCGCACGGCAAAAATCCATCGCTAATTCGCTGCCGATAAGACCGCCCCCGACAATCAGCACCCGCTGGGCGTCGCGCAACTGCGTTTCACAGGCGCGGTATTCTTGCTGGCTGTTTAACGTGAGCATTAACTCACGTCCCGGGACGGGCGGAACAAAGGCTGCCGCGCCCGTGGCAAGGACCAGCTTTTCATACTGCCATTGCGTATCCTGACTTTTCACCACGTGGGCGTCGGCATCGATGTCGGTCACCCAGGTATGCGGGAACAGGCGCAGGTTGAACTGTTCGGCAAACTCGCCCGCCGACTGGCGGGTGAGATCGTCGGCGCGTTGCGACTGGCTTATCACATGGCTGAGATCGGGTTTGTTGTACTCGTCCATGCTATCGGCAGCAATCAGGGTTAACGGGATTTCCGCGTCCTGTTTACGGATGTTTTTCACTAACTGGCGGGCGGCAAAGCCCGAACCAATGATAACGATTCCCCGGTTCATTTTGCCTCCGTCGCCAGCTCGTCGAACACGTCCTTACCTAATGAGCATTCCGGGCACAGGAAGTTGTCCGGAACCTCACTCCACGGCGTACCCGGTGCGACGTCCTGCAGCGGCTCACCTTTTTCCGGGTCGTAGATCCACTGACAGACGCTGCACTGCATGCAGGGGCCGAGATCGGCGGTCGCAGGGGCTTCAACTGGCGCGCTTTCTGCTGCTACCGCTTTCGGCGCGGCTTCCGGCAGCGGTGCGAGCGCCCACTGACGGGCAATGTCGCGCCCGTGCTGACGGCACAGTTCCAGCGCGTCCAGATCCGGACGCCATTTCGCCTTCAGGCTCAGGGACATCTCAAAGCCGGCATCCTGCAGGCGGGTAGAGAGACGATCAACCGCGCCGCCGCTCCAGCCGTGAGAACCAAAAGCGCTGGCGCGCTTGTTACGAAAGCGCAAGCCGGTCATCTCTTCCACCAGTCCGGCGATTTTTGGCATCATCACATTATTCATCGTCGAGGTACCGACTAGTACGCCTTTGGATCGGAAGACGTTGGTCAGGATTTCGTTTTTGTCGCTGCGGGCGACGTTAAAGATTTTTACCGCCACGTTTGGGTCAACTTCGTTAATCCCCTGGGCGATGGCATCCGCCATCATGCGGGTATTGTTAGACATGGTGTCATAAAAGATAGTGATGCGATCTTCCTGGTAGTCCGCCGCCCATTTCAGATACAGTTCAACGATTTGCGTGGGATTATCGCGCCAGACCACGCCGTGGGAGGTGGCGATCATATCGACCGGCAGGTTAAAGCCGAGGATTTCAGTGATCTTGGGCGTCACCAGGCGGCTGAACGGCGTCAGGATGTTAGCGTAGTAGCGTTGGCACTGTTCAAACAGTTCGGTTTGATCCACTTCATCATTGAACAGACGTTCGTCGCAGTAGTGCTGGCCGAAGGCGTCGTTACTGAACAACACCGCATCGCCGGTCATGTAGGTCATCATACTGTCCGGCCAATGCAGCATCGGGGTTTCGACGAAGATCAGCTGTTTGCCGTTGCCGATATCCAGTGTGTCGCCAGTTTTCACTACCTTAAAGTTCCATTCCGGATGATGGTGATGGCCGGTGATCGAATCGATGGCGTTGGCGGTGCAGTAGATTGGCGTGTCCGGGATCTGAGTCATTAGCTCCGTCAACGCCCCGGCATGATCTTCTTCCGCGTGGTTAATGATGATGTAATCGATATCCGCAAGGTCAATTTCACCCCGTAAATTCTGTACGAATTCGCGGCTGAATTTATGATCAACGGTGTCGATCAGTACGTTTTTTTCTTCGCGAATCAGATAGCTGTTATAGCTGCTGCCGCGCAGCGTTTTGTATTCGGTGCCGTGAAAATCGCGTACTTCCCAGTCACGTTGGCCAACCCAATGAATGTTATTTTTAACCAGAATAGACATAGCAACCTCAATTAATTCAGCGTTGTTCAAAAGTGTTGCTTTGCTTATTGCAGGTTACGTGCCAACTATTTATCTCTTTGATTTTTAATGATTTGTTATTTTTTATATTTATAGTGATAGTCAAAAAGACTATGATTAATGATGTCAATATGACATTATGTATTGTCAAAATGACAATGAGGTAGCCATGAGTTTTTCCGTTGACGTACTGGCGGGGATCGCCATCGAATTACAGCGCGGCGTCGGGCATCAGGATCGCTTTCAGCGCCTGATAACCACGCTACGCCAGGTGCTGGAGTGCGATGCTTCCGCGCTGCTGCGTTATGAGGCGCGCCAGTTTATTCCGCTGGCGATCGACGGTCTGGCGCAGGACGTGTTGGGCAGGCGCTTTACCCTGGAAGGTCACCCGCGTCTGGAAGCCATCGCCCGCGCCGGGGACGTGGTGCGTTTTCCCGCAGACAGCGATCTGCCTGACCCCTACGATGGGCTGATTCCCGGTCAGGAGAGTTTAAAAGTGCATGCCTGCATCGGCCTGCCGCTGTTTGCCGGGCAAAACCTGATCGGCGCGCTAACTCTTGATGGTATGGAGCCCGACCAGTTTGACGTTTTCAGCGATGAGGAGCTCCGCCTTATCGCCGCGCTGGCCGCTGGCGCGCTCAGCAATGCGCTGCTGATTGAACAACTGGAAAGTCAGAATATGCTGCCCGGTTCGACGACCGATTTCGGCCAGGTAAAAGAGACGCAGATGATTGGCCTGTCGCCCGGCATGATGCAGTTGAAAAAAGAGATTGAGATTGTGGCGGCGTCCGATCTCAACGTTCTGATCAGCGGCGAAACGGGTACCGGGAAAGAGCTGGTGGCAAAAGCGATTCATGAAGGTTCGCCGCGCGCGGTAAATCCGCTGGTGTATCTGAACTGTGCCGCGTTGCCGGAAAGCGTGGCGGAGAGCGAACTGTTTGGTCATGTCAAAGGCGCGTTTACCGGGGCCATCAGCAACCGTAGCGGGAAATTTGAAATGGCCGATAACGGCACGCTGTTTCTGGATGAGATCGGCGAGCTGTCGTTGGCGTTGCAGGCCAAACTTTTGCGCGTCTTACAGTACGGCGATATTCAGCGGGTTGGCGACGATCGCAGTCTGCGGGTGGACGTACGCGTACTGGCGGCCACCAACCGCGACCTGCGCGAAGAGGTGATGGCAGGGCGCTTTCGTGCTGACTTGTTCCACCGCCTGAGCGTTTTTCCGCTGTCCGTTCCCCCGCTGCGCGAGCGCGGGGAGGATGCGGTGCTGCTGGCGGGCTATTTCTGCGAGCAGTGCCGGTTGCGGCTGGGTCTTTCCCGGGTGGCGCTGAGTCCGGGGGCGCGAAATTATCTGCTGAGCTATGCCTGGCCGGGTAACGTCCGTGAGCTGGAGCATGCGATTCACCGCGCAGTGGTGCTGGCGCGGGCGACACGGGCCGGGGATGAAGTGGTGCTGGAAGCGCAGCATTTCGCTCGCCTGGACGATGCCCCCGCTTCGCAAACAGACGTTGCGCCGGAGATGCCGCAGGCGGTTAATCTGCGTGATGCTACCGAGTCGTTTCAGCGCGAGACGATCCGCCGTGCGCTGGCGCAGCATCATCACAACTGGGCGGCCAGCGCCCGGGCGTTAGAAATGGACGTCGCCAACCTGCACCGGCTGGCGAAGCGTCTGGGGTTGAAAAGTTAGAGTACGCGCGGGGACGTTCTGGTCCGATTCACATTTTTATAGTGCTTGTTTAATACAACGGTGTATCTGGTAGTTATAAGGACTTATTGTATTGCAAGCGACTAACAGGGATGAAGAGATGGATACAGTAGAAGAACTGGGCGGCACATATTTTTATCACGGCAACGAGAACGTAACGCCAACGGAGTTATTCTGGCTTATCTTTGCGGAAGGGCTTGCAAACCATTTGGGAGTATCAGTTGAGACCGCTGCTACTATTTTGGCGGGGCTACCTCTGCTGCCTAAACGGCAGGTTTTGGGGGCGACAGGTTCTCGCACCAGCGTAGCCTCTAAACTAGCCCGTCGGATTTTTAAAGATGCCCGCTTTCCGGATGGATTGAGAGGCGAAACCACTATCGGCATGGGCAGAAAAAGTTATACAAACAAGATTGGCTCAGCAGTAGGCAGAGCCGTTCCATATGTAGGCTATGCTCAGGCAGTCATTATTTTCGCCCTTGTTGCCCAAGAGACGAGAAACAAATACAACCAGATAGCGCGGCCGAAGGATCGGATCGCATGGACCTATTTCTAATGCTATTACCTGATGAACAAGAATTTTTAAGTTACGTCACCGAGAACTACAGCGAGCGCAAACGCCCTGCTCAGAAAGAGTGGGCGCTGCAGGAATACTTTAATTTTGTGCCAGAAGATCTCGAAGATATGCTCATTGACCTGTTCACCCGCTATGGCATCGAGCACAGTAATTTTAATTTGGACAACTACTTTATGCCGGAACTGTACTGGTGGCAGTGGAAGCGCAAAAAGGAATGGGTTGGGCGGCAGCTTAAATCGCTCACCCTTGAAATGATCATTGAATCCGCAAAGGCTGGCCGCTGGTTGTATGATTAAGGGGCGTTCTGCCCCAAATGCTTAGACTGTCTGTCGGTCATTCCAGGAATCAGTGAAAATAATGTTTCCGTCGTTGTGCTTCCAGGTGATTTTCTCGTAACGCATTTCCACGGTTTCCATGTGGTTCTCATTTAGGTTATTTCCTGTGGCCATCGCTGGGGAAATAGACACAATACGCACTCCTTCAAGTAACATGTTGAAGTATTCAGCTTCCATTCCGGCATCGTTAATACGGTACCATTTAATTTCTGCGGACTGGAGTTTTTGCCCGGTTGCTACGGCCTTATAGAGATAAGGGCTGGAGCAGTCGAAATCTTTTACGATGAGCATCGGTGAATGCATGCGTGTCCCGGTTACTTTGCCGGTTGCGTTGTCAGTAGGGATCATGAGGTTATGGTGAAATCCTTTAACTTCAATTGTGTAGTCCCTGTCTTTAACATCTACGCCACCTTTAATTAAAGCGCCGCCATCGTCCTTAAGCCACATATAAGCTGGGATTGGCATTTATTTCTCCTTTTTTAGGATGCTGGAGTTTGCGTACTCAAAAATATGAATCATATTTATTTTTCATGAAAGAATGTAATTTATTGATGTGAGCAATATTCATTGTTATTACTCAGAAGTAAAAATTAATTCTTCTTATTATAAACATAAGCATTAGATGCAATGCAAATAGATGTTTTCCCACAAGTGTATAACCAGATTAAATTATTTGTTTTAATCTTTTAAGTTCTATTTTAGAAAATTGAGGTCAATTTCAGCTAATACCTCAGCGGTAATACTGAGTATGGCCGCGGTATCTCCGCGGCGCACAATAGACTGCTCAAGGACATAACAGGGTAATCCCGGTGAATCATATCCTTTAAGCCCATCAGGACTTGCAAATCGCATACTCTGATGTAATTTGCAGCCTGAAAAATAAAAGCAGCTACAGGATCCCGGCCTGGTAGAAATCCTGCAGGTTGATGGCTCCGGTGAGCTTGCCGTTTTCATCAACCACCGGCGCGGCGGTGATTTTGCGTTTCATCAGGATTTCTTTGGCGTCGATAGCGCGACTGTCGGCCTGAAGCGTAATGCCATTGTGGGTCATCGCTTCGCTGACTGGCGTGGTCAGCGCGCCACCGCCCACTAACCAGCGGCGCAGGTCGCCGTCGGTAAAGACGCCTTTGACCTGCATTTGCGCGTCACAGACGGCGACCAGGCCGAGTCCGGTACGGCTTAATTCGAGCATGGCATCCATCACGCTGGTGGACAACTGAACCTGCGGCACCGCGTCGTCGCGCCGCATCAAATGATGCACCTTATTCAGCAGACGCGCCCCGAGCGCTCCCGCCGGATGCGAGCGGGCAAAATCCTCTTCATTGAAGCCGCGCGCCTGCATCACCGCCATTGCCAGCGCGTCGCCCATCATCAGGGTGTTCACCGTGCTGGACGTGGGGGCCAGGTGCATCGGGCAGGCTTCCCGTTCGACCGAAATATCCAGAACGGCTTTGGCCGCCAGACCCAGCGGTGAGTTCGGCTTGCCGGTCATCGCCAGCAGGGTAATGGATTTGTCTTCCAGGCGCGGGATGATCAGATCCAGCTCTTTAGCGCCGCCCGAATAGGAGATAAACAGCATCACGTCCCGGCTTTCTATCATCCCGAGATCGCCGTGTAGCGCTTCCGCCGGATGAACGAAAAAGGCAGGGGTGCCGGTGCTGGCGAGGGTTGCGGCGATTTTTTTGCCGATATGCCCGGACTTGCCAATACCCGAGACAATCACTTTGCCTTCACAGTGGATAATGGTGTTGGCAGCGCGAACAAAATCGTCACCCAGGCGTTCCGGCAGGCGGCTGGCTTCCTGCAGTTCCAGCAGCAGTGTTTGACGGCCAGCGTTCAGTAGTGCATCACTCATTTGTTTCTCCGGTTATGATCACGTCTATCCCTTTTTCTTCCAGCGCCTGACGAAACGCCGGATCGATACCGGCATCGGTAATCAGCTTATCGACGCTCTCCAGACTGCAAACAACGTTGGGACTTTTGCGGCCAAACTTCGACGAGTCGGCCATCAGTATGACTTCGCGCGCGGCGTTACACATCGCTTTGCTGACGGTGTAGACCTCGTTAAAGGTGGTGACGCCTGCGTCGAGGTCAATGCCGTCGGTGCCCATAAAGAGTTTATCAAAACTGAACTGCTCAAAGGCGTTCTCTGCCAACTGACCGTGAAATGACGCAGATTTTTTACGAAAGGTGCCGCCGGGCATCAGGATGGTTTGTTCATTGTCCAGCTCTGACAAGGCGTTAACAATATGGAGGCTGTTGGTCATGACGGTGATATTGCTGAAGCGGGTGAGCATTGGCACCATCTGTAATACGGTGCTTCCGGCATCCAGAATGATCGAATCGCCATCATGGATAAACCTGACAGCCGCTTCGGCGATGCGTTCTTTTTTATGCGTATTGATCAACGTCTTGTGATCGATAGGCGGATCGGATTCTTCTTTGTTTAACACTACGCCGCCATAGGTGCGAATGACGGTACCGGCATTTTCCAGAATGACCAAATCCTTGCGAATGGTGGTGCCCGTGGTGTCAAAGTACTGGGCCAGTTCCTCAACCGAGCATTTCCCCTGCTTTTGCAAATGCTCCAGAATGGCAGCCTGACGCTGACGAGGTTTCATAGGCGTGATTACCCTGAATTGAAGTTTCGAAATGATAATTTCGCAAGCTATTAGCATTCACAACGAAATTATCCATGTTTCAGTTTAAGCGCCAATGATAGTGCATTCTGCGACAGCGGATCATGGGGAAAGATCACATCAGGCTGTAATTCATTAAGATGTTTACCCTGCAGAGCAGGAATTTTTATTGGTCTGGCGAATACTGTCAGTCCCTTCATAAACAACGTATCGGTTACGCGCTGATTTTTGTCGAGCGCGATGGCGACCACGACGCGGGGCTTAAAACGTCCGCCTGAACGTCCTACGCCAACCCGGCCTTGCAGGCATAGCTGGTCAAACGCGCGGTTGAAACGGGCGATTTGCCAGCCGCCCAGTACCAGTTGAACGCACCAGGCGATAACGGCGACGGTAATCAGTGCGGAAATCATCGTGTGCTCCTTACGTGAATGCCGGATGGCGGTGACGCCTTATCCGGCTAACAGACCCGGGGTTTGCAGGCCCGGTAAGCGTAGCGCCACCGGGCTATGTGACTATCAGAACATCACCTGTCCGCCAGTGACGTTGATTGATTGTCCGGTACAGTATGACGCTTTCGCGCTGGCATAGAACAGCAGCATGTTCAGGACATCCTGATAATCGCAGCCGCGTTTGAGCGGGACTTTATCGATATAATACTGTTCCACCTCGTCCGGCTTAATGCCAAGCTTGGTGGCGTACTGCGGCAGTAGCGACTGAAACATTGGCGACTTCAGCAGGTTGCCCAGCATCAGCGAATGTACGGTAATGCCGTATTCCGCCAGATCCAGCGCCAGCGACTGGGTTAATCCGACGCCGCCGAACTTCGCCGCGCTGTAGCCGGAATTATGCTTACTACCGACTTTACCGGACTTAGAGTTGATCTGAATAATGCGTCCCTGAATACCGTCACGAATCATCAGACGGGAAAATTCACGCGCACAGAGGAAATATCCGACCAGATTCACCTGTAATGAGCGGTCAAAATCGCCCAACTGGAAGTCACTGATAAACGCCGCTTTCGCGATCCCCGCGCTGTAGACGAGCAGATCCACGCGCCCAAAGATTTCATCCACGCCGCGAGAGAGCGCAAGAACGCTCTGTTCGCTGGTGGCGTCGGCGCCGAAGCCGTAAGCCATACCTTCACCATATTCGGCGTTGATCTCCTGCGCGACGTTGGCGGCCTTATCACTTTGAATATCGACAACCGCCACGCGATACCCTTCTGCTGCAAGCCCATGGCACAGGAACGCCCCCAGGGTTTGTCCTCCGCCAATGACAACGGCAACCTGATTCATTTTTCTCTCCTTAAGCGACAAACTTCAAAATACAGCCCGGCGCGATATCGTCCGGTACGGGGCCCGCGACGTGCACGGTGCCGGGAAATTCCGCTTCGTTCAGTCCGTCGAAGCGCAGGGTGATATGCCCCAGTTCACGTAAATTCTGTTCCGCCACGCTGCCGACGGCGGTGACCGGATAGCGATGCTGACCCAGTTCACATTGCGCGCCGGGTTGCAGCGTGCCGTTCAGTTCGCCATGGCAATGGATAAAGCAAAACTCTTCGATATCCGCCGGCGCGCCTTCGCGGAAGGTAATCAGCATCTGGTCGCACAGCGCATCCGGCGCGCTCTGGCCAATGCGGGTAATCGTGGTCTGGTAAATGACGGTCATCTCAACACCTCTTATTGATAAATAAAGCCGGATACAAACCAGGCGATCAGTACCGTTGGCGCGCCGGTCAGAAAGCGACTGACCAGTACCGACGGCACGCCGACGCGCACCGTATCCTGACGGGCTTCCGCCAGCGACAGGCCAACCGGAATAAAGTCGCAGGCCGCCTGGGCGTTAATGGCGAACAGCGCTGGCAGCGCCAGATGCGGCGGAATATTGCCCAGACCAATTTGCACGCCGATCAGCACGCCGATCACCTGGGCGATCACTGCGCCCGGGCCGAGGAACGGCGACAACAGCGGGAAGGAGCAGATCAGCGCCAGTGTCACCAGCCCCAGCGGATGGCTGGCTAGCGGCGCCAGACCGTGGGCGATCCAGTCGCCAAGTCCCGACGCCATGATGATGCCGATGAGGGCGGAGACGAACGCCATAAACGGCAGAATGGTTTTCAGTACCGTGTCGATGGTGTCGCGACCAGACTGAAACAGAACGGCTACCGCTGAGCCCATTCCCATGCCGACTTTCGCCAGCAGGCCGTCGCTCTGTTCGGTGATCTTTTTATGGGGGTCGTAATCACGTCCCGGAGGCGTGGCGCTTGTCGGTTGCGGCGCAGCTTCTGCATCGCCGATCGCGCTAATGTTTTCTTCTTTCACGCCGGAGACGTAAATGTCTTCGACGATGTACTGGGCCAGCGGCCCCGATTTCCCCGTGGAGTGAATGTTTACCGTTGGAATACGGCGTTTCGGGTAAATTCCGCAGCGCAGGGTGCCGCCGCAGTCAATGATCGCCACGCCAATCTCCGCTTCCGGCGGTTCGCCCTCTTTAAAGCCATCGACCGCCTGCCAGCCGGTCAGGCTTGCCAGTTTGTCGACAATCGCCGGGCGCGTGCCCGCGGTGATATAGACGATTTTCTTACCTGCGACGACATCCAGTTCAAGCGGGCCGCCCCAGCCGCCGGTGCCTTTTTCGATACGAATACGCGTCATGATGTTGCTCCTGAAAGATGCACTTTCTGCTCAAGCTGGATACCCATTTTTTTCTCGAAAATCGCGGTGGTGAGATCGGTGACCCAGCCGCGGAAGAAGTTAGTCACCAGACCAACCAGCAGATAGCTCACCGCAAGCGGGCCGAGGGGCAGGCCAAGCGTGGTTAAACCGCTGGCGATGCCCAGATAAACGAACAGTTCGCCGGGGTTGATATGCGGAAACAGGCCGTTCATGGAGTGGCAACTGTAGGATGCCGCCGCGTAATAGCTGGGCTTGTATTTCTCTGGCATAAAACGACCAAGACTCAGGGTCATAGGGTTACAGAACACAAACGTACCGATGAACGGCAGAATCAGGTAACGGGACAGCGGATTTCCGGCGCAGCGTTGGGCAAAACGTTCTATACGCTGCTGGCCGATAAAGTTGATCAGCGCGTTCATGATGACCAGCAGGCTTATTAGCAGCGGAAGAATGCCGGTCACCATGCCGGTAAACACTTCTCCGCCTTTCTGGAACAGCCCGATGAACCACTCTGCTCCATGTGTAATGGTGTCGATCATTGTTCTCTCCTGTAGGGATTGTTGTTATCTTGCCAATTGGTGATTTATTTTAATCAGATTGAAAGATTTAAAAGTGTTATTTTGATCTCAAAATGAAAGTAAAATATTTTAAATTGAAAGTTTATGTGCGAATCGGAACAGAAAAAGAAGGAGTAAAGAGGGCGAACAGGTAAATTATGTGAAGGAGCGCGTCTCGCGCTTCCTTGTGGGACGGAGGATGCTTTACCATACTTTCCTCTGGCTGAATCTGGTTAATGGATGTCACATGTTCAAGCGTCGTTATGTAGCGTTACTTCCCCTTTTTGTGTTACTGGCTGCCTGTAGCAGCAAACCGAAACCGCAAGAGACTCAAACGACCACCGGGACGCCGTCTGGCGGCTTCCTGCTTAAGCCTCAGCACAATGTCATGCAGATGGGCGGCGATTTTGCCAATAACCCCAATGCGCAGCAGTTCATCGATAAGATGGTCAGCAAACATGGCTTTGATCGCCAACAGTTGCAGGAGATCCTGTCGCAGGCGAAACGCCTGGATTATGTGCTGCGCCTGATGGACAGGCAGGCGCCGACCACGCAGCCGCCAGCCGGCCCTAACGGCGCATGGCTGCGTTATCGCAAACAGTTCATAACGCCGGATAACGTGCAAAATGGCGTGGCATTCTGGAATCAGTATGAAGATGCGCTCAACCGCGCCTGGCAGGTGTATGGCGTGCCGCCGGAAATCATCGTCGGCATTATCGGCGTGGAAACCCGCTGGGGCCGCGTAATGGGGAAAACGCGCATTCTTGACGCGCTGGCGACGCTCTCCTTCAACTATCCGCGTCGCGCGGCGTATTTCTCTGGCGAGCTGGAAACCTTCCTGTTGATGGCGCGCAACGAACAAGACGATCCGCTGGATCTGAAAGGGTCTTTCGCCGGGGCCATGGGTTACGGTCAGTTTATGCCGTCGTCCTATAAAGAGTACGCGGTGGACTTTAACGGCGACGGCCATATCAATCTTTGGGATCCGGTCGATGCCATCGGCAGCGTAGCGAACTACTTTAAAGCACACGGCTGGGTGAAAGGCGATACGGTGGCGGTGATGGCCAACGGTCAGGCGCCGGGACTGGCCAATGGCTTCAAAACAAAATACAGCGTGTCGCAGCTTGCCGCCGCGGGCTTAACGCCGCAGCAGCCGTTGGGTAACCATCGCGAAGCAAGCTTGTTACGTCTGGATATTGGCACCGGGTATCAGTACTGGTACGGCCTGCCAAACTTCTGCGCGATTACCCGTTACAACCATAGTACCCATTATGCGATGGCGGTCTGGCAGTTAGGACAGGCGGTAGCGCTGGCGCGGGTCCAGTAATCGTCCTGGCTGCCGGATGGCGGCCCTGACAACTTATCCGGCTAACCCGGCTTGCTGTTGGCCGGATAAGGCAATGCTGTCTCCTGTATGTTATATCTGGACGTTTTTTCTGAATCCCCCTCGTAAAATCATCACCTCGTCCCCATCTCGGGTGGGAAAGTGCTATCTTGTCCGGCAGGATTTTTAACTGACAGAGGCCGAAATGACTGACAGTGAACTGATGCAGTTAAGCGAACAGGTCGGAATGGCGTTAAACGCGCGCGGCGCGACGGTGACAACAGCGGAATCCTGTACGGGCGGCTGGGTGGCGAAGGCCATTACGGATATTGCTGGCAGCTCCGCCTGGTTTGAACGCGGTTTTGTCACTTACAGTAATGAAGCGAAAGCGCAAATGATCGGCGTACGGGAAGAGACGCTTGCCCAACATGGCGCGGTCAGTGAACCAGTGGTAGTAGAAATGGCGATAGGCGCGCTGAAAGCCGCCCGCGCTGATTATGCGGTTTCAATCAGCGGCATTGCCGGGCCGGATGGCGGCAGTGAAGAGAAACCCGTCGGCACCGTCTGGTTCGCTTTCGCCAGCGCGCGCGGAGAGGGGATTACCCGGCGGGAATGCTTCAGTGGCGACCGCGATGCCGTGCGGCGACAGGCGACCCTCTATGCGTTACGTACGCTGTGGCAACAATTTCTACAAAACACTTGATACTGTATGAGCATACAGTATAATTGTTTCAACAGTACAGAATTCACTATCCGGTTAAGCGCAAGCGGAACCCGGCATGACAGGAGTAGTTAATGGCTATCGACGAAAACAAACAGAAAGCGTTGGCGGCAGCACTGGGCCAAATTGAAAAGCAATTTGGTAAAGGCTCCATCATGCGTCTGGGTGAAGACCGCTCTATGGATGTGGAAACCATCCCGACCGGATCGCTTTCTCTGGATATCGCACTCGGCGCGGGCGGTCTGCCAATGGGCCGTATCGTCGAAATCTACGGGCCGGAATCTTCCGGTAAAACCACCCTGACGCTGCAGGTGATTGCCGCTGCGCAGCGTGAAGGGAAAACCTGTGCGTTTATCGATGCGGAACATGCGCTGGATCCAATCTATGCGCGCAAGCTGGGCGTTGATATTGACAACCTGCTGTGTTCTCAGCCGGACACCGGCGAACAGGCGCTGGAAATCTGTGATGCGCTGGCGCGCTCTGGCGCTGTAGACGTTATCGTTGTCGACTCCGTCGCGGCCCTGACGCCGAAAGCGGAAATCGAAGGTGAAATCGGCGACTCTCACATGGGCCTCGCGGCGCGTATGATGAGCCAGGCGATGCGTAAGCTGGCGGGTAACCTGAAGCAGTCCAACACGCTGCTGATCTTCATCAACCAGATTCGTATGAAAATTGGCGTTATGTTCGGTAACCCGGAAACCACTACCGGGGGGAACGCGCTGAAATTCTACGCCTCTGTTCGACTGGACATCCGCCGTATCGGCGCGGTGAAAGAGGGCGATAACGTGGTGGGTAGCGAAACCCGCGTGAAAGTGGTGAAGAACAAAATCGCCGCACCGTTCAAACAGGCAGAGTTCCAGATCCTCTACGGTGAAGGCATCAACTTCTATGGCGAACTGGTTGATCTGGGCGTCAAAGAGAAGCTGATTGAGAAAGCCGGTGCTTGGTACAGCTACAACGGTGAGAAAATCGGGCAGGGTAAAGCGAATGCGACCGCCTGGTTGAAAGAAAACCCGGCTACCGCGAAAGAGATCGAGAAAAAGGTTCGCGAGCTGCTGCTCAACAACCAGGACTCAACGCCAGATTTCTCCGTTGATGACGGTGAAGGTGTTGCAGAAACCAACGAAGATTTTTAATCTTCAGGCGACCGTAAGCCGGATCGCGCGAAACCGCCATTCGGCAAAAGGTTAAGTTACACTCAAGGGCTGCATTTATGCGGCCCTTTTGCATTGCTGAATCTGAAGGGAGTTATGAGCGAACCGACACCACGCCGACCCGTTTATGCCCGCCTGCTCGATCGCGCTGTCCGCATTCTGGCTGTGCGCGATCACAGCGAACAGGAGTTACGCCGCAAACTGGCCGCGCCGGTCATGGGGAAAAACGGCCCCGAGGAGATTGATGCCACGGCAGAGGATTACGAACGGGTGGTAGCCTGGTGCCATGAGCACGGGTATCTGGATGACAGCCGCTTCGTTTCGCGCTTTATCGCCAGCCGTAGCCGGAAGGGGGATGGCCCGGCGCGCATCCGCCAGGAACTCAACCAGAAAGGCATTGCCCGGGAAGCTATCGAAAAGGCGCTGCGCGAATGTGAAATTGACTGGTGTACCCTCGCGCGCGATCAGGCTACCCGCAAATACGGCGAACCGCTGCCCGCGGTATTTTCAGAAAAGGTAAAAATACAGCGCTTTCTACTCTATCGCGGCTATCTGATGGAGGATATCCAGGAGATATGGCGAAATTTTGACGATTGAGCGCATACGGGATTTTACTTCCCACTAAAGAAAACTTATCTTATTCCCACTTTTTCCGTTCGGGCATGGGTTGCTTTGCGGTAACCTGCGTTCGCGACGAATATTCCTTAAATACACAACGTCATTCAAGCCGCATCAGGGCGGCAGGCGAGGAAGCTCGCAGCCAGTACAGAGGCGGTTTGAAAGATGACGTGTAGCTTGATTTCAGGATAATTATGAGCAAGAGCACCGCTGAGATCCGTCAGGCGTTTCTCGACTTTTTCCATAGTAAGGGACATCAGGTAGTTGCCAGCAGCTCCCTGGTACCAAACAATGACCCCACTTTGTTGTTTACCAACGCCGGGATGAATCAGTTCAAGGATGTTTTCCTTGGCCTCGACAAGCGTAATTATTCCCGCGCGACCACTTCCCAGCGCTGCGTGCGCGCGGGCGGTAAGCACAATGACCTGGAAAACGTCGGTTACACTGCGCGTCACCACACATTCTTCGAAATGCTGGGCAACTTCAGCTTCGGCGACTATTTCAAACACGATGCCATCCAGTATGCATGGGAACTGCTGACCGGTGAAAACTGGTTCGCCCTGCCGAAAGAGCGCCTGTGGGTGACCGTCTATGAAACAGACGACGAAGCCTATGAAATCTGGGAAAAAGAAGTCGGTATTCCACGCGAACGCATTATTCGCATTGGCGACAATAAAGGTGCGGCCTATGCGTCCGACAACTTCTGGCAGATGGGTGATACCGGTCCATGCGGTCCGTGCACCGAGATCTTCTACGACCACGGCGATCACATTTGGGGGGGGCCTCCGGGCAGCCCGGAAGAAGACGGCGATCGCTACATTGAGATCTGGAATATCGTCTTTATGCAGTTTAACCGCCAGGCTGACGGCACAATGGAGCCGCTGCCGAAGCCGTCAGTCGATACCGGTATGGGGCTGGAACGTATTGCCGCGGTTCTGCAACACGTTAACTCGAACTATGAAATCGACCTGTTCCGCACGCTGATTGAGGCGGTGGCGAAAGTGACCGGCGCCGCCGACCTGAGCAACAAGTCGCTGCGCGTTATCGCCGACCACATTCGTTCCTGCGCATTCCTGATCGCCGATGGCGTGATGCCGTCGAACGAAAACCGCGGCTACGTGCTGCGCCGCATCATTCGTCGTGCGGTGCGCCATGGCAACATGCTTGGCGCGAAAGAGACGTTCTTCTACAAGCTGGTCGGTCCGCTGATTCACGTCATGGGATCGGCGGGTGAAGAATTGAAGCGCCAGCAGGCTCAGGTTGAGCAGGTGCTGAAAACCGAAGAAGAGCAATTTGCCCGTACTCTGGAGCGCGGTCTGGCGCTGTTGGACGAAGAACTGGCGAAGTTGACGGGCGACACGCTGGACGGTGAAACGGCTTTCCGTCTGTACGATACCTACGGCTTCCCGGTTGACCTGACGGCAGACGTTTGCCGCGAGCGCAACATCAAAGTGGATGAAGCGGGTTTTGAAGCGGCGATGGAAGAACAACGGCGGCGCGCCCGTGAAGCCAGCGGCTTTGGCGCTGACTATAACGCGATGATCCGCGTAGACAGCGCGTCTGAGTTTAAAGGCTACGACCATCTGGAACTGAACGGCAAGGTCACCGCACTGTTTGTGGATGGCAAAGCGGTTGACGTAATCAACGCTGGTCAGGACGCGGTTGTGGTTCTGGACCAGACGCCATTCTATGCCGAGTCCGGCGGTCAGGTTGGTGATAAAGGCGAACTGAAAGGCGCAGGCTTTGCCTTTGCTGTCAGCGACACGCAAAAATATGGTCAGGCGATCGGTCATCTCGGCACGTTGTCTGCGGGTTCTCTGAAAGTGGGCGATGCAGTACAGGCTGACGTGGACGAAGCGCGTCGCGATCGTATTCGTCTGAATCACTCGGCGACGCACTTGATGCACGCCGCGCTGCGCCAGGTTTTGGGCACGCACGTTGCGCAGAAAGGTTCGCTGGTGAACGATAAACTGCTGCGTTTTGATTTTTCTCATAACGAAGCGATGAAACCGTCGGAGATTCGTGCGGTCGAAGATCTGGTGAATGCGCAGATCCGCCGTAACCTGCCGGTGGAAACAAATGTGATGGATCTGGACGCCGCTAAAGCGAAAGGCGCGATGGCGCTGTTTGGTGAGAAATATGACGAGCGTGTTCGCGTGCTGAGCATGGGCGATTTCTCTACCGAGCTTTGCGGTGGTACGCACGCCAGTCGCACCGGTGACATTGGCTTGTTCCGTATTGTTTCCGAGTCGGGTACCGCAGCGGGCGTTCGTCGTATCGAAGCGGTAACGGGTGAAGGCGCCATTGCTTCCGTTCACGCTCAAAGCGATCGTTTAAGCGAAATTGCGCATCTGCTGAAGGGCGACAGCCAGAATCTGGGCGATAAAGTTCGTTCCGTACTGGAACGTACCCGTCAACTGGAGAAAGAGCTTCAGCAGCTGAAAGAACAGGCTGCCGCGCAGGAAAGTGCGAATCTTTCCAGCAAGGCGGTTGATATCAATGGCGTTAAGCTGTTGGTGAGTGAGCTTGCCGGCGTCGAGCCGAAAATGTTGCGTACCATGGTTGATGATCTGAAAAATCAGCTGGGTTCCACCATTATCGTGCTGGCTACGGCGGCAGAAGGTAAGGTTTCTCTGATTGCTGGCGTGTCTAAGGACGTGACCGACCGTGTCAAAGCAGGGGAACTGGTAGGTATGGTCGCTCAGCAGGTGGGCGGTAAGGGTGGTGGTCGTCCGGACATGGCGCAAGCCGGTGGTACGGACGCGGCTGCTCTGCCTGCAGCGTTAGCCAGTGTGCAAGCCTGGGTCAGCGCAAAACTATAAAATATATACACAAAATCATTCATGCTACGTCAAGGCGGCAAGTGAATGCGTCCCGGGAGCGAACAGCGAGTAGGCGACCGGGGGAAATGCGCGCTGCCAACGCAGAGGCAGCTTGAAGGATGAGGTGTATAAGCGTTAGCCGATGCCGCGGACAGGTACTCCGCGGCGTTTGCATCAACGTTGTCGACAACGATAAAGTCAGGTTGAAGTTGTGTATATCGGCTAAACTTAGGTTTAACAGAATGTGATGCCGTGACTGCTTACATGTAATGTGTTTGTCATCGCTTACTTTTTGGCGTTATATGATGGATAATGCCGGGATACAGAGAGACCCGACTCTTTTAATCTTTCAAGGAGCAAAGAATGCTGATTCTGACTCGTCGAGTTGGTGAGACCCTCATGATTGGCGATGAGGTCACCGTGACAGTTTTAGGGGTGAAGGGCAACCAGGTACGCATCGGCGTAAACGCCCCGAAAGAAGTTTCTGTCCATCGTGAAGAGATCTACCAGCGTATCCAGGCTGAAAAATCCCAGCAGTCCAGTTACTAAGGTTTCCGCGTCTCATCTGGATGGGTGAGACGCAACCTGTCCTTCCTGTGTTTTCCTTGTTTTCTATCTCTATCATCTGAGCGTGTTCCTGGGGTTGTCGGGGCAGCCAGAGTCCATGTAAACCGATTTGTTTGTTGATAAAACACCCTTTTTGCCGTTTTTGCAGACTAATTGAGCGTGAAGTGTGCAAACGATAAAAGCGCAGGAAAAATTGTTTGACTTATAAGTCCCAGAAAGTAATATGTGCGCCACGCAGCGACGATGAGCAGAAACATGTTCTTCGACGCACTCGTAAGAGGCGTGTGGTGAGGTGGCCGAGAGGCTGAAGGCGCTCCCCTGCTAAGGGAGTATGCGGTCAAAAGCTGCATCCGGGGTTCGAATCCCCGCCTCACCGCCATTTGCATCCGTAGCTCAGCTGGATAGAGTACTCGGCTACGAACCGAGCGGTCGGAGGTTCGAATCCTCCCGGATGCACCATCTTCTCCGAGACAATAGTCACGCTGTTGTTTCAGGGGCTGCGGTTTTACCGCAAGCACCAGGGAGGATAACGTTGCCCAAGCAACGGCCCGAAGGGCGAGGTGAAGCCGAGTCATCCTTCCGGATGCACCATCTCTTACTGGATACAACGTCAGTCGTCGTATCAGTATCGGCAGTAAAGCAAGTTTTCCGATGCATCCGTAGCTCAGCTGGATAGAGTACTCGGCTACGAACCGAGCGGTCGGAGGTTCGAATCCTCCCGGATGCACCATCTTCTCCGAAACAATAGCCACGCTGTTGTTTCAGGGGCTGCGGATTTACCGCAAGCACCAGAGAGGATAACGTTGCCCAGGCAACGGCCCGAAGGGCGAGGCGAAGCCGAGTCATCCTCCCGGATGCACCATTCCTTGCTTGATATAACGCCAGCCGTCATATCAGTATCGGCAGTAAAATAAGTTTTCCGATGCATCCGTAGCTCAGCTGGATAGAGTACTCGGCTACGAACCGAGCGGTCGGAGGTTCGAATCCTCCCGGATGCACCATCTTCTCCGAAACAATAACCACGCTGTTGTTTCAGGGGCTGCGGTTTTACCGCAAGCACCAGGGAGGATAACGTTGCCTAAGCAACGGCCCGAAGGGCGAGGTGAAGCCGAGTCATCCTCCCGGATGCACCATTCCTTGCGTTGATATAACGCCAGCCGTCATATCAGTATCGGCAGTAAAGCAAGTATTCCGATGCATCCGTAGCTCAGCTGGATAGAGTACTCGGCTACGAACCGAGCGGTCGGAGGTTCGAATCCTCCCGGATGCACCATCTTCTCCGAAACAATAACTACGCTGTTGTTTCAGGGGCTGCGGATTTACCGTAAGCACCAGGGAGGATAACGTTGCTTGAGCAATGGCCCGAAGGGCGAGGCGCAGCCGAGTCATCCTCACGGATGCACCATCTTCTCTGAGATAATCCCCATACTTCCCGTTTCAATTGCTTCTTCTTCCCTGATCAATCCTCACTTTCGCCGTCAGCGACAAAATCCCGCCATTACGATAAAATAACGTCTGGTTTCTACGGTTTGCGAGAACACAATGTACGAACGTTATGCGGGTCTGATTTTCGATATGGATGGCACCATCCTGGATACTGAGCCGACACACCGTAAGGCGTGGGACGAAGTATTAGGCCGTTACGGTATGCATTTCGATCTTCAGGCGATGATCGCGCTTAACGGTTCACCGACCTGGCGTATCGCGCAGGCGATCATTGAACTGAACCAGGCGGACCTCGATCCGCACGCATTGGCGCAAGAAAAAACCGCGGCGGTAAAACGCATGTTGCTCGACAGCGTCGAACCCTTGCCGTTGGTCGACGTTGTGAAGGCATGGCATGGTCGTCGTCCGATGGCGGTTGGCACCGGCAGTGAAAGCGCCGTTGCCGAAGCATTGCTGGCGCACCTGGGCCTGCGTCGTTATTTTGACGCCGTGATTGCCGCTGACCACGTACTGCACCATAAACCGGCGCCGGATACCTTTCTTCTTTGCGCAGAACGCATGGGCGTGCCTCCGGCTCGCTGTGTGGTATTTGAAGACGCTGATTTTGGCGTGCAGGCAGCACGCGCCGCAGGCATGGATGTCGTGGATGTGCGTTTGCTGTGAGTGACGTACTGTCGCTCTTCTCTTTGTTCGCCAGCAGTTTTCTCAGTGCGACGCTGTTGCCTGGCAACTCTGAGGTCGTTCTGGTTGCCATGCTGCTTTCCGGGATTTCTCATCCCTGGGTCTTAGTCATAACAGCAACAATGGGTAATAGCCTTGGAGGGCTAACTAACGTTATCCTTGGGCGTTTCTTTCCGCTACGCAAAACATCGCGCTGGCAGGAGAAAGCAACAGGCTGGCTTAATCGCTATGGCGCGGTGGCGCTATTATTAAGCTGGATGCCGGTAGTGGGCGATTTACTGTGCCTGTTAGCGGGGTGGATGCGCCTCCCGTGGGGACCAGTGCTCTTTTTTTTATGCCTTGGCAAAGCGCTGCGCTATATTGTCGTCGCGGCTGCAACCATTCAGGGCTCTTTATGGTGGCACTAATTGTGCCTGGAATAGCCTTCAGGGCAACCACTACAATTATGCTAATTAAAACGATTTTGACAGGCGGGAGGTCAATTTGATCCCGGACGTATCACAGGCTCTGACCTGGCTGGAAAGACATCCACAGGCTCTAAAAGGCATACAGCGCGGACTGGAGCGCGAAACGCTGCGCGTGAATGCTGACGGTACCCTGGCGACAACGGGGCATCCGGAAGCGCTGGGCTCGGCGCTGACGCATAAATGGATCACCACGGATTTTGCCGAAGCGCTGCTGGAATTCATTACGCCGGTGGACGGTGACATTCAGCATATGCTGACGTTCATGCGCGATCTGCACCGCTACACCGCCAGAAAACTGGGCGATGAGCGCATGTGGCCGCTGAGTATGCCCTGTTACATCGCGGAAGGGCAGGATATCGAACTGGCGCAGTACGGCACCTCGAATGTCGGGCGGATGAAAACACTGTACCGCGAAGGGTTGAAAAACCGTTACGGCGCGCTAATGCAGACGATCTCCGGCGTGCATTATAACTTTTCCCTGCCGATGGCGTTCTGGCAGGCGAAGTGCGGCGAGATGGACGGCGAAGCGGCAAAAGAGAAAATCTCTGCTGGCTATTTTCGCCTGATCCGCAACTACTATCGCTTCGGCTGGGTCATTCCGTACCTGTTTGGCGCGTCGCCGGCGATCTGTTCTTCCTTCCTGCAGGGGAAACCGACCACGCTGCCCTTCGAGAAAACCGACTGCGGCATGTACTACCTGCCGTACGCGACCTCGCTGCGTCTGAGCGATCTCGGCTATACCAATAAATCGCAAAGTAATCTCGGTATTACGTTTAACGATCTGCACGACTATGTGGCAGGATTGAAACGCGCGATCAAAACGCCGTCAGAAGAATACGCGGCCATTGGTATCGAGAAAGACGGTAAGCGACTGCAGATCAACAGCAACGTGCTGCAAATCGAAAATGAGCTGTATGCGCCAATCCGTCCCAAACGCGTGACCCGTAGCGGAGAGTCGCCTTCAGACGCACTGCTGCGCGGCGGCATTGAATACATTGAAGTTCGCTCGCTGGATATCAATCCCTTCTCGCCAATTGGCGTTGACGAGCAACAGGTGCGTTTCCTCGATCTGTTTATGGTCTGGTGCGTGCTGGCCGACGCGCCGGAGATGAGCAGCGGCGAGCTGCAGTGTACGCGTACCAACTGGAATCGGGTGATCCTGGAAGGGCGCAAGCCGGGGCTGACGCTGGGGATTGGCTGCGAAACCGCGCAGTTCCCGCTGACGAAAGTCGGAAAAGATCTGTTCCGCGATCTCAAACGCGTAGCGCAAACGCTGGACAGCATTCACGGTGGAGAGGATTATCAGAAAGTGTGCGACGAACTGGTCGCCTGTTTTGATAACCCGGAACTGACGTTTTCGGCGCGGATCCTGCGTTCGATGATCGACAACGGGATTGGCGGCACCGGTAAAGCGCTGGGCGAAGCCTGGCGTAATGTGCTGCGCGAAGAGCCGCTGGAGATCTTGCAGGAAGAAGAATTTATCGCTGAACGCGAGGCATCTTTACGGCGTCAACGTGAGGTGGAAGCGGCGGACAGCGAACCCTTTGAACGCTGGCTGGAAAAACAGGCCTGACAGACAAGAAAAAGGCCACTCGTGAGTGGCCAAAATTTCATCTCTGAAATCAGGGATGATGATAACAAATGCGCGTCTTTCATATACTCAGACTCGCCCCGAAACGAAGAGTTCAGTTTATTTTAAAAAATAATATCGGAGGTGGCTAAATGCCGTTGTTAGATAGCTTCACTGTCGATCATACCCGGATGGAAGCACCTGCCGTCCGCGTTGCGAAAACGATGAACACCCCGCACGGCGACGCAATTACCGTGTTTGACCTGCGTTTCTGCATCCCCAACAAAGAGGTGATGCCGGAGAAAGGGATCCACACGCTGGAGCATCTGTTTGCAGGCTTTATGCGTAATCACCTCAACGGTAACGGCGTTGAGATTATCGACATCTCGCCGATGGGCTGCCGCACCGGGTTTTACATGAGTCTGATCGGTACGCCAGACGAGCAGCGCGTGGCGGATGCCTGGAAAGCGGCGATGGCTGACGTACTGAAAGTGCAGGATCAGAATCAGATCCCGGAACTGAACGTCTATCAATGCGGCACGTACCAGATGCATTCGCTGAGCGAAGCGCAGGAGATTGCCCGCCACATTCTGGAGCGCGACGTTCGCGTCAACAGCAACGAAGAACTGGCGCTACCGAAAGAAAAATTGCAGGAGCTGCATATCTAGTTGCGTTGCCGGATAGCAAGGCTACGCGCCTTACCCGGTCGACTACGGATAAACGCCGCCCGGCATAAAAAAGGCCAGTTCATCTGAACTGGCCTTTTTAATCAGTGCGCGCCGCCGCCACCGCCACCTGCGCCGAAGGGCGGTTTGGCGAACCAGACCAGGCCAAGCAATATCAGGAAGATGCCTGCCGACATCCAGAAAATCTCGTTGGCCGAGATGATCAGTCCCTGGTTAGTGATCTGCTGGGCGATCCAGCCTGACGCCTGCTGCTGCGTCATCCCCATGCCCTGAAGCTGATCGTACATTGCCTGGGCGTTCGGGTTATACGGGTTCACCGACTCGGTCAACTGCGCATGGTGCATTGATTCCCGATTGGTCCACAGGGTTGTGGTGATCGAGGTGCCAATGGAGCCTGCCAGCGTTCGCGTAAAGTTCGACAAACTTGATGCCGCCGCCAGGCGTTCAGGCGGCAGTCCCGACAGCGTGATGGTGGTCAGCGGCATAAAGAAGCAGGCCACCGCAAAGCCCTGGATAAACTGCGGCCAGGCCGAAGCGCCAAAGTCCATTCCCGGCTCAAACGTGTAGGCGCGCCAGTAGAAGCAGACGGCGTACATAATGAAGCTGAACGTCACCAGTCTGCGCATATCCAGCTTATGCGCGAAGCGGCCAATAATCGGCGACAGGATCACCGGGATTATCCCAACGGGCGCCGAGGCCAGACCCGCCCACGTCGCAGTATAGCCGTAGACCTCCTGCAAAAGCTGCGGTAGCAACACAATCGCCCCGAAGTAAAGCATGTAGGCAAGGCTGATACACAAACAGCCGATAGTGAAGTTGCGCGACTTAAAGAGCGAGAGATCGACAATGGGGTTATCGTCGGTCAGCTCCCAGACAATCAGGAAGCTAATGGCGACCACCGCCACCACCGTCAGAATGATGATCTCCTGCGAGGCGAACCAGTCCAGCTCTTTGCCCCGGTCGAGCATAATCTGCAAGCTCCCGATACCCACCACCAACAGCGCCAGACCGATGGCGTCAATCCGTCGTTGCTCAGTACGGGTTTCGCGACCGCGCAGGGTTTGCAGCGTCATCAGCACCACCGCGATCCCGATGGGGACGTTGATGAAGAAGATCCAGCCCCAATGGTAGTTGTCACTGATGTAGCCACCCAGAATCGGGCCGCAGATCGGTGCGACGATGACGGTCATCGACCACAGCGCCAGCGCGATAGAACGTTTGGCGGGCGGGTAGTTATTCAGCAGTAAGCTCTGGGAGAGTGGGATCAGCGGCCCGGCGACGATCCCCTGAACCACGCGGAAGAAGATCAGCATGTTCAGGCTGCTGGAGACGCCGCATGCCCACGAGGCGATGGCAAACGCCACCGTAGACCACATGAACAGTTTCACTTCCCCGACGCGCTTCGCCAGCCAGCCCGTAATAGGAATCGAGATGGCGTTCGCCACCCCGAAGGAGGTGATCACCCACGTTCCCTGGCTCAGGGAGGAGCCGAGGTTCCCGGCGATGGTGGGGATCGCCACGTTAGCAATGGTGGAGTCCAGCACCTGCATGAATGTCGCCAGCGACAGCGCAATCGTCATGATGACGAGCTGCGCGCCCTCCAGCGGTTTTTGCTGTTGCATAACACGCACCTCGGAATTAGCCGGCGTTGGCCTGCACAATCTCTTCGATCAGTTTATTCACCGGCGCAAGGTCGATCTCGCGAGCGTTACTTTCCGCAACCGGTGTGCTGCGCACGGTACTTGCCAGTACCTGTCCGTCACGGTTAGCCGTATCGACGGTCACCAGCGTAGATAAACCAATGCGCAGCGGGTGCTGGGCTAACTGCTGCTCGTCCAGTTCGATACGAACCGGTAGACGCTGTACCACTTTGATCCAGTTGCCGGTCGCGTTCTGCGCGGGCAGCAGGGAGAAAGCGCTGCCTGTCCCCATATCGAGACCGACGACCTTACCCGTGTATTTAACGTCATCGCCGTAGATGTCGCTGACCACCGTTGCCGGTTGGCCGATACGCATATGCGCCAGTTGGGTTTCTTTAAAGTTGGCGTCGACCCACAGATTCGTGGCCGGAACAACGGCCATCAACGGCGTTGTCGGGCTGATCTGAGCGCCGGGCTGTACGGCGCGTCGAGAAACATAACCGGTGATCGGGCTAACGATCCGCGTACGTTCAAGCGCCAGCCAGGCATTACGCACTTCGGTCGCCGCCTGCTGAACAGCAGGCTGATCTTCGAGCTTGCTGTTAAGGATCATCGCCTGGTTCGCGTTATATTGCTGTATGGCGACGTCAAGCTGCGCCTGGGCGCTGGCAACCGCGTCGCGGGCATGTTGCAGTTCTTCGCGACCAATCAGGTTGGCGTTACCCAGCGGCACGCGACGTTTAAAGTCGCTTTGCGCCTGGGCGAGGGCGGTTTTTTGCACGTCAATGTTCGCCTGCAACTGTTTGCTGTTGATCATCAACTGATGCGTCTGACGAACGCTGGAGGCCAGCGCGGTCTTCGCCTTTTCGAACGCTTGCTTCGCATCCGTCTGGTCGAGGGTGACGAGGACATCGCCCTGTTTGATAAAGTCCGTGTTATCCGCCCAGACTTTCGTCACGCTGCCGGATACCTGCGCCATGATTTGAACCTGGTTCCCTGCCACGTACGCATCATCCGTTTCTTCGAAATGACGCAATACTAAAAACCAATAGATCCCATATGCCACGGCAATAACGATAAAGAGCAAGGTCAGCAGAATCAGCGTACTTTTACGTTTGCTTTTCTTTTTGACCGGTTGCTGCGGGGTTTGCATCTCCGCATTTGCGCTCATGTTGTTCTCCACGATCTTATTTTTTGTCGGCTTGGCCGAACTGTTTATCAGAAAGGCCAGCACGCGCGGGTGCTGGCCAGTCAGTTTTCTTTCTTAATCTGGATTATTGAGCGAGTCGACGCGTTAGCTCAGCGCCTCAAGAATGGCGCCATCCTGGTCCATCTGATCGAGACGCGTCAGAAGCTTACGGGTGATGTGCTCAAGCTGATCTTTTTCTGCGGTGCTAAGGGAGGACCACAGCTGGTGCAGGCAGTGATGCTGCGGCGGTAACACCTCGCGCAGAAATTCGTGGCCTTTTTCGGTCAACTGCAGGTGCAGGCAACGGCGATCGTTGTCGCTTTCGCGGCGTTCGATCCAGCCGCGCTTTTCCAGTTCATCCGCGATACGCGTTGCGTTAGTACGGGACGAACCCAGCGCACAACTCAGTTCAGAAGGCTGAATGCTGTGGTTTTCCTGAGACTCCAGCGTAATCAACGCCATAAACAACGTCTCGTTAATCCCCTGAGCCTTCAGCATTTTATTGCGGTTTTCCAGCAGCTTGCCCTGCATGTGCATGCAAAGACGGGTGAGCAACACTTCCTGATACGGAAAGTCTTCGTGGCGGCTGGCGCGAAACTTTAGCATTTGTTCAATGGGCGTAAACGAACTATCCATTTGGGCATGACCTCATTAATTTCAGCCGATATAGTAACGACAGTGACAAATAAAGTAAATGTATTATTAAAGCAAAATGATTCTTACGGGTTATAAAATCGCCAGCGCCTCTGAGGCTAATCCGTAGCTCAGGGCACCCGACAATGGGGATAGGAAAACGCGGCGGGCAGGTTACTCATGACGGTGGATAAGCTTTCGGTGAATCCTTCCATGCATGGCGCCGGGTTGGGTTCGGAAAGGGGAGTGGGGCTTTCCATAGAAATTTATGCGATATCACCAATGTTAAAATAACCAGGGTAAATGATTGCTATAACCTTAACAGACTGGGGGGCTCCTTAACACCCTAAGGAGCCGAAACAGAGGTAAACGCTCGCTAACCGATTAATTTGCGGCTTCCTGTCGATGAAATCCTCGCCACCAGACCAACAAGTTGAGTACGGCAACGGTGGTTCCCGCCAGGCACACGCCTGCCCATCCGGCATGTTGCCAGGCAGAGGCTGAAACTAACGAACCGGCGGCGCCGCCGATAAAATAGCTGGTCATATAGCCTGCGGTAAGTCGGTTACGGGCATCCGGGTAGAGCCGGTAAATCACCGTCTGGTTGGTAATGTGTACGCCCTGCACCGTGAGATCCAGCACCAGAATCCCGACGATCAATGCCAGTACCGAGGCGTGCCCCAGCCAGATAGCGAGCCAGGAAAGCAGCAGCAACAGCAAACCGTAGGTGGTGGTGAGATGAGAATGCCCCTTATCGGCGAAGCCGCCCGCCGGACGCGCGCCCAGCGCACCCGCGGCGCCCGCCAGCCCAAACAGGCCTATCATCCCTTCGGAATAGCTGAACGGCGGCGCCGCCAATAAAAAGGCCATTGATGTCCAGAGGATGCTGAAGTTGGCGAAGGTCAGACAACCCAGCAGCGCGCGCGTGCGCAGCAATTTATCGCGGGTAAACAGGCTGAATACCGAACCGAGCAATTGCGGATAATTGAGATGCGTCTCTGACTTCATTTTTGGCAAGCCGCGCCACAGGGCGACAGCCATCAGCGCCATAAGCGCAGAGGCTACCCAGAATACGGTGCGCCAGCCGCCGAGACTGGCAAGTAAGCCCGCCACCGTCCGCGCCAGCAGGATACCGAGCAACAATCCGCTCATAATTGTGCCGACCACCTTACCACGCTTGTCCGGTGTGGCGAGGGTCGCCGCCAACGGCACCAGAATCTGGGCGACCACCGAAAACAGCCCGGTCAGCGCGGTGCCGAGGATCATCATCGTCAGCGACTGGCTACTGGCGGTAATGAGCATTCCGCCTGCGGCCAGCAGCGTCATCGAGACAATCAGCGTCCGGCGCTCAAACATATCGCCAAGCGGCACCAAAAACAGCAGGCCGGCGGCATAGCCCAACTGTGCGGCGGTGACAATAAATCCCGCAGAGCTGGCAGATAGAGAGAAATTGTTGGCGATGGTGTCGAGCAGCGGCTGCGCATAATAATTGCTGGCAACCGCCAGGCCCGTCGCTACCGACATAAGCACGATCAGCGCCGGGCTAAGCGGGTGAGTATTTTTTGTCATTATGTTTGTTATCGTCAGTCAGGTGATGATTTCCAGGGGAATCAATCATAGCGGAAGTCAATGATTGTTGGCACATCGCGAGGTGATCGATTGTGCGTTTTTCACGAAGCGTAGGGGGAAACCGGCAAACTGAAGAAAATCGGTCGCGAAAGCGTTCGGTGGCGGCGCGTCGCTCTGTTACCAATGTTCTTTTTCATCACAGGAGATGACGATGAAACTGAGCACGACGTTGACAGGACTTTCCCTATTGATGACCGCCGCAATAGCGCCCGCATATGCCGCACCGCAGGCGCATGTGGTATGCGGCTACAGCCACTCGCTGGGCGATGACGCCATCATGATGTTTGGCATGCCGAACCAGGCGATGTGGCATGACTTCTTCGGTAATACCCATACCGATGCGGTATCCACTTACCCGACGCTGCGGGCGAAGGAAGAAACCACTTGCGATAATAAAGCGGACAGCTCCGCGTACTGGGCCCCGTCGCTGAAATTGCCGAACGGGACGGTAGTGCCGCCTGCCTATCAAAAAACCTACTATCAGGCCAAAAATACGACAGAGTATCCGCTGCATCCGTTTCCGGCGGGACTTTCACTGCTGGCGGGCGATCACCACGGCGCGGCGCCAAATCCCCGCATTACTTTTTTGTGCGCCAACGGGAAAGGCTATACCACCAAAGCCGGAGAAGTATGCGGTCTGCGTAAAGCGGGGGACGCGGTACAGTTCAACATTGGCATCCAGTTTCCTGACTGCTGGGACGGTATTCACCTGAAACCCGGTCATGGTATGCCAAACGCCGCCTATGACAGCAACGGTCAGTGTCCGTCCGGCTATCCGGTGAAAATCCCGACGGTAAACATGAACGTGGCGTATGTGATCCCGGGAATTACGTCGCTGGACACCGCAAAAGCGCAGCTTTCTCTCGACCCGATCATGAACGGCGACGAGCGTGAAGAACGCTGGGGAAGCATCTACACCGCACATGCCGACTTTATGAACGGCTGGACGGAGGACGGCGCGCGCTTTATGACGGAACTGTGCATGAACAACGGTATGGACTGCGGGCTGAACGTACCGTATCGCTATGAAAAGGCAATGGCGACGTGGATCAGCAGCGAGCAGCCGGAGACAGTAACCAATGCGGCGGAAAAGCTGCTGATTCAGGATAACTGGCAAAACGGCGGGCGCACGCATAACCCGGAAACCATGACGCTGGTGAAATTCGCGATCCCGGCGCTACCGGCGGGGCAGGATCCATCATTGTTTAAATATCGCATCCGTATTTATGGCGGCAAGGTCGAGAGCAACGGCGCGGATCAAATCTTCTTCTATCCGACCAGCAGCGACTGGGATCCGCACAGTGTCACCTGGCAAAATCGCCCGGCCTGTCACTATCGTTCAGATGCCGTCTTGTATCTTAATAACGCGAAAGAATACCGGATGGTGGACGTGGACAAAGCCGTGCGCAAGGCGCTGGCCGAGGGGAAAACGGAAATTGCGTGGTATATCGGCGGCGATCGCCAGGGGAATCATTATCAGTTCAACAATGCAGACTCGCGGGAAAGCCTGGTGCTCATGCTGATGGGTTATAAAAAGACGCCGGAGAGATAATTGCCTGTGCCGGATAAGGGGTTTGAGCACCTTATCCGGCAAGAGGTAAACCTTACTTCTGTGCGGCCAGCGCGTCGTTCACCCAGCCGTCAAACTGTTGCTGGTGGGCTTTGATCCAGCCGTCCACATGACCCTGAACGTCGGCTTCTGAGGCTTTACCCGCATGCATCATCGCGTTTTGCGCGTTGATGTCCGCCAGCGGCAGCTTCATGATCGCGAACAGTTTCGCCGCCGCCGGGTTTTTCTCGGCCCAGGCTTTGTTGGCGACGATGTGCATGGTGTTCACCGGGAAGCCATAGTTCGCACCATTAGGCAATTTGGTATCAATGTCCTTCTGCTCGCCAGGCAGGGAAGAGAACGGCACCTGCAGCCAGACCACATCTTTGCCCGGCTTCATAACGTCGCTCACCCAGTATGGCGTCCAGGTATAATACAGAATCGGTTTGCCCTCTTTAAATCGGGTGATGGTGTCGGCCATCATCGCCGCATAGTTACCGTGGCTGACCTCAACGGTTTTTTCCAGATCGAACGCTGTGTTCTGGTGATTAATTACTGCTTCACAGCCCCAGCCCGGCGAGCAGCCCATCATGTTCGCTTTTCCGTCGCCGTTGGTGTCAAAAATCTTTGCAATCTTCGGATCTTTTAACTGGGCGATATTGGTGATGTTGTACTGCTCGGCGGTTTTCTTATCGATCAGATACCCTTGCGCCGCGCCGGTAACAAAGACTCCCTCGCGATAAAACTTCTTGTCGCCGCCTGCTGCGGCATACATATCATCATGCAGCGGCTGCCAGTTCACGGCGGTAAAGGTGGCATCGCCAGAGGCGATGGAGGTGTAGCCGACGTTATAGTCGACCTCGCTCGGCTTGCTGACGGTGTAACCCAGTTTTTCCAGCGCGCGGCTCACCAGCAGCGTCTGGAAAGTTTCTTCGGTGATGGTGCTCTGTACCGGTTGAACGGTAATGCCTTTGCCCGGCAGGTCAGCCGCGAACGTGCTGGTAGAGACAAGGGTGGCAAACGCTGTGGCAAAAAGTACGCTATGTCGCATCGTTGTTCCTTATTTTGTAAATGGGCGGGTAAGTAACCCGACAGGGCCGGTGGTATACCAGCGACGGTTGCCGCGACTGCGGGAATCGCGACCGACGGCCTGAGTCAGGCGGTCAAGAATAATGGCGAGGATCACAATCCCCACCCCGCCGACGGTCGCCAGCCCCATATCGAGACGGCCAATACCGCGCAGCACCATCTGACCCAGACCGCCGACGGCAATCATCGAGGCGATAACCACCATCGACAGCGCCAGCATCAGCGTCTGGTTGACGCCAGCCATAATGGTCGGCATCGCCAGCGGTAACTGAACCTTAAACAGCATCTGCCGCGGGCTGGCGCCGAACGAACGTGATGCCTCGATCAGGTCCGCCGGCACCTGGTTGATCCCAAGAATGGTCAGACGGACAATAGGCGGCAGCGCAAAGATAATGGTCACTACCACGCCTGGCACGTTGCCGATACCGAACAGCATCACAATCGGCACCAGGTACACGAACGCCGGCGTGGTCTGCATGGCGTCGAGCAGTGGCCGGACAATCTTCGCCGCGCGCGGACTGCGCGCCAGCCAGATCCCCATCGGCAGGCCAATCGCCACGCAGAACAGCAGGGCGGTCAGTACCAACGCCAGGGTAATCATCGCCTGCGACCAGGCGCCGATCGCGCCGATCGCGATCAGCGAGATCAGCGTCGCCACGCCCATCCCAACGCCGGAGATCTGCCAGGCGAGCAGGGCGAAAATAACAATCGCTACCGGCGCAGGCATACCCAGCAATAGTTGCTGAAAGCCGTTAAGAATGTAATCCACCGGGACACGTATGCCCTGAAAAACGGGACGGAAATGGGTTACGACCCAGTCGATCCCGTGTGTGACCCAGCTGTCGAGCGGGATCAGGGTTTTATGGAACGGATCCAGAATAGAAAAATGCTCTGGCGCCGGTGCGGGCGCGCTGGTCAGCCAGTCTGCGCCACCGCCGTCGGTCGGCGTGCTGGCCGCCGAGCCCCACGCGTCGGCGGACTGAGCGGCGCTATCGGCCGCCGGTGCGGTATCCCACGGATTCGATTGATCAGCCATTATTTGCCCCCTCGCGATCTAAAGCCTGTAGCAGCATGCGTTTTGAAATGATGCCGACATACTGTTGTTCTTCATCGACAACCGGCACCGCGCACGGCGCCTGTCCAACATGAGAGAGCAACTCGCTAAGCGGAGTTTGCGCATCAACGGCCAGCGGTTCGTCAATTAACGCGCCTTCGATCCCCTGAGTCTGGCTTAATGCGGCTTTTAATGAGTCGATGGAAACCACGCCCACATATTTATTTCCGCGCTCAATTACGTAGCCAAATTCCCGGTCTTCATCCTGCAATAATTTCAGTGCCGAACGCGGGCCGAAACCTGGCGTTTTACGAATCAGCCCCACCGGACTGCGACGGGCAATATCTTTCGCGCTAAACACCTGGCTAATATCAACGCCACGGAAGAATGTGCGCACATAATCATTGGCCGGATTATTGAGAATTTCGTCCGGCGTACCGACCTGGACCACTTCGCCATTTTGCATAATGGCGATACGGTCGCCAATGCGCATCGCTTCGTCGAGATCGTGGGAAATAAACACAATTGTGCGCTGATGCTTTGCCTGCAGTTTTACCAGTTCATCCTGCATTTCGGTACGAATTAACGGGTCGAGGGCGGAGAAGGCCTCGTCCATTAATAAAATGTCAGGGTTAATGGCTAAGGCGCGGGCCAGACCAACACGCTGACGCATGCCGCCGGAAAGTTCGTCCGGCCAGGCGTGCGCGTAATTCTCCAGACCGACCTGGCGTAAGGCGTCCAGCGCTTTTTCCCGGCGTTCCTCGGCGGAGACGCCTGCTAATTCCATGCCGAAAGCCGTATTATCCAGCACGGTCATATGCGGCATCAGCGCAAATGACTGGAAGACCATCGCAATCTTTTTTCTGCGCACCTCGCGAAGTTCAGCTTCGGATATTTTTGCAATATCCACGCCGTCGATCAGTACCTGTCCGCGGGTGGGTTCAATCAGGCGATTGAGAAGGCGTACCATTGTGGATTTACCCGAACCGGATAATCCCATGATGACAAATATCTCGCCTTCTTCAATGGCCAGACTGGCGTCTTTTACGCCAAGCGATAGCCCTGTTTTTTCCAGAATTTGCTCTTTCGAAAGTCCTTTTTCAATATACTTGAAGGCGCGTTGCGGATGCTCTCCAAATACCTTGTATAGATTCTTAACTTCTAATTTAATTGCCATGCAATAGAAAGATTCCCGTTATTTATTTATGTCGATATGTTACCCGATAGAAATAGTCACTTTTTTCTACCCTAACATACTGAGAATCTGAGACAACCCTGAATGTGTGAATTGGTGAAATAGCCCCAGGGGGAATTTGCCGGAATTCCCCGTGATATAAGGGCTGATCGCAAGTGTAAAAAAATGATATTTGTGGACACGGACAGGCAAAATTCGCCTGGATGAGGAAGCATTCAGGCGAATAAGGCATCAGTGAATGAGTGTAGTTCACTCAACGATATTTGTGTGATAAAAACGCGATCCGTAAAAATATTTACCCGAAAACTGTCGGGCTATTTTTAAGATAATTTGCGTTAAAAATTCCAGTCTTCATCTTCGGTTTCGACGGCTTTGCCCATAACGTAGGATGAGCCTGAACCGGAGAAAAAGTCATGGTTTTCATCCGCGTTTGGCGACAGCGCCGCGAGAATCGCCGGGTTAACCTCCGCCATCTCTGCCGGAAACAGCGCGTCATAGCCGAGGTTCATCAGCGCCTTATTGGCGTTGTAGCAGAGAAACGCTTTCACGTCCTCCGCCCAGCCGGTGTCGGCATACAGTTCTTCGGTATAGCGGACTTCGTTGTCGTACAGATCCATCAGTAAATCCAGCGCGAAGTTCTTCAGTTCTTCACGCGTCGGTTCCGGCAGTTTCTCCAGCCCTTTCTGGTATTTATAGCCAATGTAATAGCCATGCACCGCTTCGTCGCGGATGATGAGGCGGATCAGATCGGCGGTGTTGGTCAGTTTGCCGCGGCTGGAGAAATACATTGGCAGCCAGAAGCCGGAATAGAACAGAAAAGACTCAAGAAAAACACTGGCAATCTTCTTTTTCAGCGGTTCGCCGTGGGCGTAATGCGCCAGAATAATCTGCGCTTTGCGCTGGAGCGGCGCGTTTTCTTCACTCCACGCGTAGGCGGCATCGACATCTTTCGTCTGACAGAGCGTCGAGAAGATTGAGCTGTAGGAGCGGGCATGCACGGCTTCCATAAAGCTGATGTTCGACAGCACCGCCTCCTCGTGTGGAGTGAGGGAATCGGCCATCAGCGACGGCGCGCCAGCGATATTCTGAATGGTGTCGAGCAGCGTCAGCCCGGTAAAGACGCGGATAGTGAGCTGTTGCTCCGCCGGGCTTAAACTTTGCCATGCCGGAATATCGTTCGACAGCGGCACCTTTTCCGGCAACCAGAAGTTGCTGGTCAGGCGATTCCACACCTCCAGATCTTTGTCATCCTGAATCTTGTTCCAGTTAATGGCGCTCACGCGTGTTAATGTCATTCCGCTCTCCTTACAGTGCGCACGAGACGCAGCCTTCAATTTCAGTGCCTTCCAGCGCCAGTTGGCGCAGCCGGATGTAATACAGCGACTTAATGCCTTTTCGCCAGGCGTAAATCTGCGCTTTGTTAATGTCGCGAGTGGTCGCAGTGTCCGGGAAAAACAGGGTCAGCGACAGCCCCTGATCCACATGGCGCGTCGCTTCGGCATAGGTGTCGATGATTTTTTCCGGGCCGATCTCATACGCATCCTGATACATCGCCAGGTTTTCATTGGTCATAAACGGGGCAGGGTAGTAAACGCGCCCGGTCTTGCCCTCTTTGCGGATCTCCACCTTCGAGACAATCGGATGAATGCTGGAAGTCGCATGATTAATGTACGAAATCGAGCCGGTGGGCGGCACCGCCTGTAAATTCTGGTTGTAAATGCCGTAGCGCATCACGTCGTCGCACAATTGTTGCCACATTTCGCGCGTCGGCAGGGTAATGCCGCTGCGGGCGAACAGCGCGCGAACTTTCTCTGTTTTCGGCTGCCAGTTGCCCTGCAAATACTGGGTGAAATATTCACCGCTGGCGTAACGCGATTGTGAGAATCCGGCAAAGGTCTGACCGCGCTCTCGCGCCAGCAGCATCGAGGTGTTTAGCGCATGCCAGGTGATGGTGTAGAAGTAAATATTGGTGAAATCCAGCCCTTCCGGTGAGCCGTAGGCAATGCCTTCGCGCGCCAGATACCCGTGCAGGTTCATTTGCCCAAGCCCGATCGCATGTGACGCGGCGTTGCCCGCCTCTATCGACGGCACGCTACGGATGTGGCTCATATCGGATACCGCTGTCAGGCCGCGGATAGCCGTTTCCACGGTGCGCCCGATGTCTGGCGAATCCATAGTATGAGCGATATTCAGCGAGCCAAGATTGCAGGAAATGTCGTGGCCGACCTGCGCGTAGTCGAGATTTTCATCATAGGTGGAAGCGCTGTTAACCTGCAAAATTTCCGAGCACAGGTTGCTCATATTAATACGGCCAGCAATGGGGTTCGCGCGGTTTACCGTATCCTCAAACATGATGTACGGATAGCCGGATTCGAACTGAATTTCCGCAAGCGTCTGGAAGAAGTCGCGGGCGTTAATGTATGTTTTGCGCACCCGCGCGTCGGCGACCAGCTCATCGTAAAGCTCGCTAACTGCGATATCGCCGAACGGTTTGCCGTAGATGCGCTCCACGTCATAAGGAGAAAACAGCGCCATTTGCGCGTTCTCTTTTGCCAGCCGAAAGGTCACGTCCGGGATCACCACCCCGAGTGAGAGCGTTTTGATGCGAATTTTTTCATCGGCGTTTTCGCGTTTGGTATCAAGAAAGCGCAGGATATCCGGGTGATGCGCATGCAAATATACTGCCCCCGCCCCCTGACGCGCGCCGAGCTGGTTGGCATAAGAAAACGCGTCTTCCAGCATCTTCATGACCGGGATCACCCCGGAGGACTGATTCTCAATGCGCTTAATCGGCGCGCCCGCTTCCCGCAGGTTAGAGAGCAGAAACGCCACGCCGCCGCCGCGTTTTGATAGCTGGAGCGCGGCGTTCACCGCCCGGCCAATCGATTCCATATTGTCTTCGATGCGCAGCAGGAAGCAGGAAACCAGTTCGCCACGCTGCTGCTTTCCACAGTTTAAAAAGGTCGGCGTGGCGGGCTGAAAGCGCCCCGAGAGCATTTCGTCGGTTAGCCGCGTGGCCAGCGTTTCATCCCCCTGAGCGAGCGTCAACGCCACCATCACCACCCGGTCTTCAAAGTCTTCCAGATAGCGTTTGCCATCGAAGGTTTTCAGCGTATAGCTGGTGTAAAACTTCCACGCCCCGAGAAAGGTTTGAAAGCGAAAACCGCTGGCGTGAGCGTGGGCAAACAAATCCAGCACGAACCGGCGATCGTAGCGGCTCAACACGCCGCTATCGTAATAGCCTTCGTTAACGAGCGTGTCGAGTCGTTCCTGCTGGCTGCTGAACGTCACGGCGTTAGGGCGAACGTGGGCGGCGAAAAAAGCATCCACCGCCTCGCTGTCTTTTTCGAACTGAATACGGCCTGCTTTATCGTACAGATTGAGCATCGCGTTCAGCGCGTGGTAGTCCCGTTTTTCCTGCATTACGCGTTCTGCGGTTGTCGTTGCCAAAATTCGCTTACTCCTTTTCGGACGTTCTCAATGTCGGCTGGCGTACCCATTAGCTCAAAGCGATAAAGCCAGGGAACGGCGCATTTTTGGGCGATCACGTCGCCTGCGCGACCGTAGGCTTCACCAAAGTTGCGGTTGCCCGAGGCAATGACGCCGCGAATGAGCGCCCGGTTGTGTTCATCGTTTAAAAAGCGGATCACCTGCCGGGGGACCGCCCCCGCCGTACCACCGCCCCCGTAGGAGGGCACTACCAGAATGTACGGCTCGTCTACCCGGATACGCTCGCGTTCATTCAGCGGAATGCGAATGGCGGGCAGCCCCAGACGCAGGATAAAACGGTGCGTATTTTCGGAGCTGCTGGAGAAGTAGACGAGCGGGTTCATGCGCTGGCCACGCGTGGTTCCGGATGCAGGCGGTTGATCATGTCCGGGCGGAATCCCGACCAACTGATGTCTCCTGCAATGACGACTGGCAGTTGGCGAAAGCCCTGTGCGCGCAGCGTATCCGCAGCGTCGGGTTCCAGGTCGACATTTACCATCTCAAAGTTAAAGCCCCGGCTTTCCATCGCCCGTTTCGTGGCGTGGCACTGAACACAGTCATTGCGAGTGTAAATAGTAATGCGCATGATTCGTATTTCCATTTAAAATGAAAAGAACGGCGCGATGTGACGCGTCGGTTGAGTGTGAGTTGATAAAGGGAATACTAGATGTAGTTGAAATAAGTTTCAACCATACAAGATATGGGAAATTCCGATTGATGGTGGTCCTGATGATGAGCTCAGCGGGAATGGGCTGCTATGGGCGCAAGTGAGTCGAATGGCGGTATCCAGTGGGTCATTGACGTTAAAGGCGCTCGGTCGCTGGCGTCGATGTTAAAGGGGCAAAAGGGGAGGAGGGTAGTAGAGCAACGGGGGAAAATCTTATCCGGCCCACTGTGCAGGCAGGCCGGACAAGCGTCACGCGGTTAGCGACGCAGGCTTAACAGCGCGCCAACAAAGATCCCAATGGCCGCCGCCGTTCCGACGCTGCACCACGGTTTCTCACGTACAAAGGTATCGGCGCAGCCAACGGCGTCACGTGCCGCTTGCGAAACGCGGGTACGACCCTGCATCCGCGCGCGGGTCTCTTTCAGCAGCGCCTGCGCTTTACGCCGCGCGGCTTCCGCTTCGTCCTTCGCATCGCTACCCCATGACTTCAGCACGGCTTCCAGGCTATCCGCTAACTGGTTGACGTCATTATGAATATCCTGCACGCCTTCATCTACATCGTTGCGGTTCGGTCTGTTAAACATATGATCCTCCAGTGATTTCGATGTCGCTTTTCAGTTTAGTTCATATTTTTAACTTCTGAGACGCATCACGGCGTTATCGCGTGTTTATGGACTTTTCTGAAAGCGTTGCTAATGCTGAATCAGGTAAGGTAAGCCCGCAGTAAAAGATAACGAGGAAAATATATGTATTTACGACCTGACGAGGTGGCGCGCGTACTTGAAAAAGTGGGGTTTACCGTCGATGTGGTGACACAGAAAGCGTACGGTTATCGACGTGGCGAAAATTATGTTTATGTGAATCGTGAAGCGCGCATGGGACGCACGGCGCTGGTGATTCATCCTACCCTGAAAGAGCGCAGTTCATCGCTGGCGGAACCTGCGTCGGAAATAAAAACCTGCGATCATTACCAGCATTTTCCGCTTTATTTAGCCGGCGAGACCCATGAACATTACGGTATTCCGCACGGCTTTAGTTCGCGTATTGCGCTTGAGCGATATTTAAATGGGCTGTTTGGCGAGGCTAAATAATTGAGCGACTGGCAAGGCCAGTCGCTCACGCTTCAGGCTTTGATCTGTTGGTAACGGCTAACCCGAAACAGCCGGCGGCAGTAATCGAGAAAATAGCCATACACCGCCCCCATCATCATCGATACCACGATATTCGAACTCACCGCTGCTGTAATCTGGTGCCAGTCTGCACCCACTGTCAGCAGGATCGCTACGTATACCGGCGACTGAAAGGTTACATACGCCAGCACATCCGCCAGATTTTTCATCCAGCCCGCGGTGCTTAAACGGCGCGCGCCTTTCATAAACAGATCGCGATACATACCGTACGGCCAGGCGATCAGAATATTAACCGGAATAGCGACCAGTCGCGATGACAGAGACTGTTCAAAGGTCATCCCGGAAAGAAAGATCTCAATCAACATGTTCACAACAGAACAATAAACAACCATCGCAAACGTGTCAGCGACGGCATGACGTAAGCGTGACTGCGGTGAGAACATGCTAATGCTCCTGTCAAAAGAGGATAAAATCGATAGCAAACAAGCTTTGCGTAGTGGTTTTGGGCAGTGTTTTCGCTTAATGATAGATTATATGGCTGCCTTGTAACTATCAACTAGAGAAATCTTTTTATTTTATGGCTTTTTGTCGATAAAATACTCTGCGGCGGCGCGTTTAGCGCGTTGCGTGGAGTTTTCGTTGTTCATAGAGTGGAAATCATTAAAAATCAGTGGGTTATTATAAAATGCCTGACGGCAAAGTTTGTTATAAGCGAAAATTTGACAAAGGTAGCGCCTGAGCATATTCCGCTAGCGCATACGGCGCGCTAAAAATTAGTCTGAATATAATTCAGAAAGCATTAAAGAATAGGGTGATGGGCACGCCAGAGAATGAGAACGGAATAATACCCGTGGTATTATTACCTCTGGAAAATGATTTTATGATCGAATACACTACCCGGCGTAATACATATGTTTTAGCGTTATAAGGTTTTAATTATTATGAATGTGATGTTACATAACTTAAATAATATTCGCACATTACGCGCAATGGCCCGCGAATTCTCCATTGACGTCCTTGAAGAAATGCTCGAGAAATTCAGGGTGGTCACTAAAGAAAGACGCGAAGAAGAAGAACAGTTACAGCGTGAACGTCAGGAACAGCAGGAGAAAATTAAGACGTGGCTGGAACTGCTGAAAGCCGAGGGAATTAACCCGGAGGAGTTATTTGCCGGTGAAAAAGCGAACGTGCGCGTGACTAAAAAACGTCAACCGCGCCCGGCGAAATATCGCTTTACCGATGTAAATGGCGAAAGCAAAACCTGGACCGGCCAGGGGCGTACGCCGAAACCGATCGCCAAAGCGCTGGCGGAAGGAAAATCCCTCGACGATTTCCTGATCTAATCACAACGGCGGTGAGACAATGCTCACCGCTTATTTCACTCAGGCGCGTGAGCGCGACGATTCCACGGCATTTTATCAAGCAGGCGCGCCATGCCGCAAAAGCCGGTTAATCCGGCAAAGACTAATCCCGCGCCGACAAAGCCGCTCAGCAGAAAAAAGCCGCTGCTCAGGGTATAGCCCAGCACCACGCCTGCCAGTGTCAGCCCGCCTGCGGCGATCTGCACCTGACGCATCAAAGGCAACGGCTGCGATTTATCTTCCACTGTGGGTAATCCGGCGTTTTTCCAGCCCTCGATCCCCCCCTCAAGCAGCCAGGCTTCTGCCGGCGCGGCGACAGCTTCCAGCCTTGCCGCGTTGTTTTGCGTGCGCTTGCCCGACTGGCAGTGAAAGATAATCTGCTCGCTTCGCAGCTGCGCGGGTAAACCGTGTTGCTCCAGCGTGGGCAACGGGGCGAGCGCCGCCTGCGGTATGTGTTCACGCAGATACTCATCGGCGTCGCGAACGTCAATCAGTTTTGCGCCTGCGGCGATACGCGCCTGCGCTTCACGCGCGGTAAGTGTCCCGATAGCCATGTTCACTCCTTATGGACAATAAAGGTTTTTTAGTGTGGCAATGAGTGCATTCACCGCCGTGTTCTTAATGGAATAGAGAATACGCTGGGCGTCGCGCTGACTGTCGATAAGCCCTTCATCGCGCATTCGCGTCAGATGCTGAGAGGTGGCTGACGCGCTAAGCCCTGTGATGCGCGCCAGCTCGCCCGCGCTGGTGCCAGGTGAACCGCAGAGCATGCACAGGATCAGCAAACGTTTAGGGTTGCTCATTGCTTTAAGCAGGGCCGCCGCCTGTTCAGCGCTGGCCTGAAGCTGTTCAAGATCGTTCATGGTTAATTTAGTTTTTGCTAAGTTAAGTAAATTCTAAAGTAATGGTAAAAAGAGCGCCAGTGTAAAGAGCGTAAAAGAGGGTAAAAGCGAAAGGCGAAACTGGCGGGTTGGCGTAAAATTACTATGCTTAGAGATAAAATCTCTTTTTAAACAAAGATTAATTTGCATGTATGGAGTGTGTATGGGTTTCTGGAGAATTGTATTTACCATTATTTTACCGCCGCTTGGCGTTCTGTTAGGTAAGGGGTTTGGCTGGGCCTTTATTCTGAATATTGTGCTGACCCTGCTGGGCTATATCCCGGGTCTGATCCACGCCTTCTGGGTGCAAACCCGTAGCTAAGGTCTTTCTTAACCTGTTACCCGCCCGGGGCATTCTGCCAGCCGGGCTTCGTTTCTTAATGGCTTTCGGAATTTTAAGCGAAACTTTCTGCTACACTTCGGGTGTGTTTATTGCAAACAATCGAGGTGAATATGGGACTTTTCAACTTTGTAAAAGACGCTGGCGAGAAACTTTGGGATGCCGTAACCGGTAATCACGATAAAGACGATTTAGCGAAAAAAGTACAGGATCACCTGAACAAAACCGGTATTCCGGATGCCGATAAAGTGAATGTGCAAATTGCCGACGGTAAAGCGACGGTAACCGGCGACGGCCTGAGTCAGGAAGCGAAAGAAAAAATCCTGATTGCGGTCGGGAATATTTCCGGTATTGGTAGCGTAGAAGATCAGGTGAAAACCGCCGCGCCCGCTGCGGAAAGTCAGTTCTATACGGTGAAATCCGGCGACACCTTAAGCGCTATTTCTAAACAGGTATATGGTAACGCTAATCTGTATAATAAAATCTTCGAAGCGAATAAGCCGATGCTGAGCAGCCCGGATAAAATTTATCCCGGACAGGTTCTGCGTATTCCGGAAGAATAAAAGCAGTCACGGCTTTTCCATTCGCAGCTTGCCGGACATGGCTTGCTGAATAACGGGAATAGGCGTCAGCATATGCTGGCGCATTAATTCACTGGCGCGCCCGGCATCGCGCGCCAGAATCGCCTCTGTCAACGCCTGATGTTGCTCGTGTTTATCCTCAAGCATCTCTACCGACAGTACCGTGGTGCGCAGCCAGATAAAGCGATACCGTGCTGCCAGATCGAACAGCCGCTCGCGCATTTGCAACAGATAGCGCGAACCGCATCCGGCAACAATGGCGGTATGAAACGCCTGATGACGTAAATCCCACTCGTCAAGCAGTTGTTCGCTGGCGTGGCTGGCTTCCAGTTTGCTCAGCATATGCGCCCGCGCCAGGATCTCTGCTTCCCATTCATCATCGCCACGCGCAATGGCCAGCCCGACCAGCATCGCCTCCATATTGGCGCGGGCGTCGAAGATATCGAGCAGTTCCTGCTCGGACATCGACGCGACCCGATAGCCTTTCTGATTCACCACCGTAACCAGCCGCTCAGCCACCAGTTGAGACAGCGCCTCTCTGAGCGGGCCGACGCCCAGCGCATAACGTGACGTGAGTAAGCTCATGCGCAGCTTTTCATCCGGCTGGTACACACCGCGAATAATGTCATTCTTGAGCCAGCGGTATCCATCAATGGCCGTCGGATGCGAAATGGCGGTCATGGTCTTACTCCTGAACAGAACGCCCGGTCTGCGCAGGGATCAGCGCTACCGGGTAGGGTGCATGGGTGACTTATGCCACAATACCAGCTTTTTCCAGCGCGACATAATCGGTACGGTACAAACGATACCGATACCTAACAGACAGGTGGAAATCACCTCCAGCTGCTGCGCGGGCCGAAACAGCATCACCACCAGCACAAAGCAGATAAAACCGATCACCAGCCAGGTGAGCCACGGATACAGCCACATTTTAAGGGTGAGTTCGCCGCCTTCCGCCAGCAGGATTTTACGCATCCGCAGTTGCGACACGGCGATCACCAGATAAACCAGCAGGGCGATGGCGCCGGAACTGTCGATCAGAAATTTAAACACTTTCGCGGGCGCGTAATAATTCACAATCACCGTCAGAAACGCTGCGCCGGTCGACAGCAGCACCGCCACGTAAGGCGTTTTGCTGCGGTTGGTTTTCCCCATTATCGCCGGTGCATCGCCGCGGCGGCTCAGGGAATAGAGCATACGGGAAGCGGTATACAGCGCGGAGTTCAGACAGCTGGTCACCGACAGCAGGATCACTGCGTCCATAATCAGTTTGGCGTGCGGAATATTCAGTAACTCCAGCACCGAGCGATACGATCCCGTCTCCTTCAACCCTGGCGTATTCCACGGGATCAGCGCCACGACCACAAAGATAGAGCAGAGATAAAAGAGTGAGATTCGCCAGATCACCGAGTTAGTGGCGCGAACGATGTGCTTATCCGGCGTGTCCGATTCGGCGGCGGCAATGGTCACGATTTCCGCCCCCATAAAGGAAAACATGGTGATCAGCATTGCGCTCAGCACCGCGCCAAAACCGTTGGGCATAAAGCCGCCGTGATCCCACAGGCGCGAAATGCCGTCAACCTCGGCCCAGGGATAAAAGCCGCTTATCGCCGCCGCGCCCAGCGCGATAAAGGCCAGAATGGCAATCACTTTGCACAGCGCCAGCCAGAACTCAAACTCACCGTAGTTTTTGACGCTCAGCAAATTACTGCCGGTTAATGCCAGCGTGATGACCAGCGAGAACAGCCAGATGGGGATCCCCGGTATCCACGAATGAAGAATGATCGCCGCAATATTGGCTTCAAGCGGAATAACCAGCACCCAGAACCACCAGTACAGCCAGCCGATGGTGTAGCCTGCCCAACGTCCGATGGCCTTGTCGGCATAGGTGGAAAAGGACCCCGTGTCCGGCGTGGCGACGGCCATTTCCGCCAGCATTCGCATTATCATCACCACCAGCAGCCCGGCAAACAGATAGGCCAGTAGCACCGCAGGACCGGCCTGGGCGATGGCGACGCTGGAGCCGACAAACAGACTGGCGCCAATAACCCCGGCGATAGACAGCATGGTGACGTGGCGTGATTTCAGCCCGCCCCCTAAATCATGTGATTGCGACAGTTGCCCCATACTTTTACCCCGTTATTGTTATGTTGCCCGCTTGCCGGATGGCGCGTTGCTGATACAGACTGGGCATCCGGCTTTCAACGATGCCCGTTCCGGACAAAAAAGATCATGACAGACCGATGCACATATATTTGATTTCTAAGTAATCTTCGATGCCATATTTCGATCCTTCACGGCCAAGACCGGAAGCTTTGATCCCGCCAAACGGCGCGACTTCGTTGGAGATAATGCCGGTGTTAATTCCCACAATGCCGTATTCCAGCGCTTCACCGACGCGAAAAACGCGGCTTAAATCGCGAGCGTAGAAGTAAGCGGCAAGGCCAAATTCGGTGTCATTCGCCTGGCGGATGACGTCGGCTTCGTCGCGAAAGCGGAACAGCGGCGCCAGCGGACCGAACGTCTCTTCTTTAGCGACCTTCGCGCTGGCCGGTACGTCCACCAGAATCGTGGGCTGGAAGAAATTGCCCCCCAGCGCGTGCGCCTCGCCGCCGGTGAGCACCCGCGCCCCTTTCGCCAGCGCGTCGGCAATGTGCTCCTGGACTTTACCGACCGCTTTGTCGTCAATCAGCGGCCCGGTGGTCACCTCCGGATCCAGGCCGTCACCGAGGCGCAAGGTTTGCACCGCCTGATGCAATTTTTCTGCAAAGCGTTCATATACCCCCTCCTGCACGTACAGACGGTTGGCGCAGACACAGGTTTGTCCGGCGTTACGAAACTTCGACGCCAGCGCGCCTTCGACGGCTTTATCGAGATCGGCATCGTCAAAAACGATAAACGGCGCATTGCCGCCCAACTCCAGCGACACTTTCTTAATGTCTCTGGCGCACTGCTGCATGAGCTGTCGACCAATTTCCGTCGAGCCGGTAAACGACAGTTTGCGCACCAGTGGATTGCCGGTGAGTTCGTTGCCTACCGCGCTTGCCGACCCGGTCACCACGCTGAACACGCCCGCTGGAATCCCCGCACGGTTCGCCAGCTCGGCCAGCGCCAGCGCGGAAAAGGGAGTCTGGCTGGCGGGCTTCAGCACCATTGTGCAGCCTGCCGCCAGCGCCGGACCGGCTTTTCGGGTGATCATTGCCGAAGGAAAATTCCACGGGGTGATCGCGGCCGTCACGCCAATCGGCTGCTTGATGACAATCAGACGTTTGTCGGCCTGATGTCCCGGAATCGTGTCGCCGTAGATCCGCTTGCCCTCTTCGGCAAACCATTCAATAAACGATGCCGCATAGCTGATTTCCCCTTTGGCCTCCGCCAGCGGTTTTCCCTGTTCCAGGGTCATCAGACGGGCGAGATCGTCCTGGTGCTCCAGCATCAAATTGAACCAGCGACGCAAAAATGTCGCCCGCTCTTTGGCGGTGAGCGCGCGCCAGGCGGGCAGGGCACGGTTTGCGGCGTCAATGGCCTCGCGGGTTTCCGCTGCGCCCATCTTTGGCACGCTACCCAGCGTCTGGCCGTTTGCGGGATTGACAACGCTAATCACTTCGCCGCTGCTGGCGTCGCGCCAGCGACCGTCGATAAATGCCTGCTGGCGGAACAAACCAGAATCATTAAGTTGCATAGGGGCTTCCTGTCGTAAAAATGGTTAACGGGTAAAGGCGGCGTGTAAGGTGTCCACGCTGCGCGCCGCACGCAGTGTGCGCCCGGGGTTGCTTTGGCTGGCCAGCAGGGTTTGCACTTTGCTGACGATGTGCGCGCCGATAGGCATGGCCGACGTCGCTGCCGGCGAAGGCGCGTTGCAGGTGTGAACAGAACGCGGTGTGGTCACAAACAGAAAATCGTCGATCAGCTTGCCGTCCGGCGATACCGCCTGCGCCCTGACGCCCGCAGGCCACGGGTGCAGATCGGCGAGGGTCAGGCTCGGACAATATTTCTGCACCAGCCGCAAATAGCCGCTTTTGCATAGCGAATTTTTCATTTCGCCAAGCCCGGAACGAAGGTTTTTTTGCAGCACGCGGCGAACGCCGGCGGAGCCGAAGATCTCCAGCGTATCGGCCAGCGAAAAGTCGCGCTTGCGATAGCCTTCACGTTTAAAGGCCAGCACCGCGTTTGGCCCAACGGTGACGCTGCCGTCGATCATGCGGGTAAGATGAACGCCCAGAAACGGCATCGCCGGATCGGGGATCGGGTAGATGAGATGATTGACGATCTGATTATGCTCTGGCGCCAGGCGAAAATATTCGCCACGGAACGGGCAAATGATAAAACCCGGATCGACGCCCAGCATTTTCACCAGCCGATCAGCCATCAGCCCCGCGCAGCTTATCAGCGTGGCGGCGTGATACTCTTTACCCTGCCGCGTTCGCACCACCACCCCTGCCGCATGCTCGTTCAGGGCGCTGACCTCCGCGTGATAGATCACCTCGCCGCCTCTGGCCTGGAAAATTTTCGCCATTGCCGCCGCGACGTCGCGATAGCTGACGATCCCGCTCGACGGCACGAAAATGCCGCCCAGGCCGGTGATGTTGGGTTCACGCTCGCGAAGCGCATCGGCGTTCAGCCATTCGCGTTCCAGACCGTTGGCGGCGGTGCGATCCCACAGCGCGCGCATCCGTTCCATTTCCCGTTCCGAGGTCGCGACCAGCATTTTTCCGCAAGTGTTGTAACGGATGCCATTTTGATCGCAAAAGGCTTTGGTGGCGCGGTTTCCGGCAAAGCAAAACTGCGCCTTCAGACTGCCTGGCGTGTAGTAAACGCCAGCATGGATCACGCCGCTGTTATGGCCCGTTTGGTGGCTGGCCGGGCCGGACTCTTTTTCCAGCAGCGCAATGCGGGCGTCGGGGTAAACGTCAATCAACTGCATGGCGGTCGACATGCCGATAATGCCGCCGCCGATAATCACAAAATCATACATCCGCTCTTCCTTCCCACTTAGTGATGCGTCTGGTAACGGTGGGCGGAATACGCGAAATAGCCGCGCTGGCGCATTAACTCACGGCGCAGATCCGGGTGCGGGGTAAAACGGTCGCGCCCGTGTAGCCAGAACAGGTTATTGATCAGCAGGAACTTGCCCACCGGAACCGGGACGGAAAGAATATTTTTGCTGGTTTCCAGCGCATCAGAAAGGTCGCTCAGCCAGACGCCTTCCTCAAAATCTTTCGGCTGGACGAACTGGTCAATGTAGCGCATCACCGGGCGACCCTGCGGGTCCACGTCAAACACCGGATGGAACACGTCCTTACTGACGTTTTTGCTCGGCGGCGCGGCAAAGCGCATTGGGCGACGCGCCAGCGGATGGCGGAAGTATTCTTCCAGATGCTCCCAGTCGTCGAGATGCAGCAGCAGCGAGTTGCCGCCGGTCATATTCTGCTCGTCGATTTTCATCATCAGCACAAAATCGGTGATCTCCTCAACGTAAGTCCCGTCGTTGTGCAGCTCCATCACCCGGTGCGGCTGGCGCAGATAGCTGTCAGAGTTGTCCACGTTTTTGACCACAAAGCGCGCATAGTACTGGCCGCTCATCGCATCGAAATTCGAGCGCCCGATGAGATGCGCCACTGCCGTCGCCAGCTTGACCATGTCGTCGGCCTGACTAACGTTATCGATCCCTTCAGCATTGATCAGTAACGCCCCTTCGGCGCGATCCAGCAATGTTTTCAGCAGCAGCGGTTGCAACTGATTGCCGCACAGATCGTCGAGGATCTTCGCGACCTTAAAGCGCAGGAAGGATTTATACTCCAGCGCCTGCACCGGCCACTGCGCTACCTGCGTGAGGAACGCGTTTGTGGTTGGGGCGGAAAAAGTCAGCTCCAGCAGTCGAGAAGACTGGGCTGAAGGCGTCAGGGTGAACCCGCTATAGCGTTGATCGGTGTCTTCAGGAGTCGGTTTTACGGCGGTCAGTGCGTTCATCGGAAACATTCCTCTCTGTGAGTCGTCGGGGAGTCAGGGTGATGCTCATTTCGTAGCCATAAATTAAAAATATCTACATTTTTAATAAACGCGCACAAAATAATCGCTAATGTGTGTTTTTTGTGATCTTAAGCTACAAATATTTAACATTTCGGGTTTCTGATTGACGCCGACGACAGGACAGAGTGTGGAAGAAAAGATTGAGGAATCCGTGAGTTAGCCTAAACTAACGCCGTTTATCGCGCGTCAGGTACGCAGCACAACGGGATTAACGTCATGATTAAACACGGCTTTCGTCGGCTGAAATGGGTAAGCGCCGGACTGATCGCGCTGATTAAGCACGTCTCCCTGACGTTGCTGGCGGTACTGATTCTCTTTCTCGGCGTGCGGGTTTATCAGACCGAACGCGGTCCCGACCTTCAGCTCTGGCATACCTGGCATGGCGAGGAAATGTCCGCGAAGGCGCTGGAGAGCGCCACCTTCGCGCAATATCAGGCGCACGAGGCGCGCTTATTCGACGCGATGAAAGTCGAGATCAGCGACAAGCTCGGCGCCGAACAGCAAACGCCGATCAACCGCTACTGGGCCGGAAGCCGGGTTTATCCTCAGCAGTTTACGCCGAACGGAAATCGTTCATTCGTCCTGCTGCCGCAGGGGGCGCCGCGTGGCGCGGTGGTCATGTTGCATGGTTTAACCGACTCGCCGTACAGCCTGAAGCACGTGGCGCAGCGCTACCGGCAGTGGGGGTATATCGTCGTCGTACCGCGTTTGCCCGGACACGGCACCGCCCCCGGAGCGCTGACTGACGTGGCATGGCAGGACTGGCTGGCAGCGACGCGGCTGGCGATACGGGAAGCGACGCGGCTTGGGGGTCGTGACCTGCCGTTGCATCTGGTGGGTTACTCCAACGGCGGTGCGCTGGCAATGAAATACACGCTCGACAGCCTCGAGGACGCGTCTTTGCGGCGTCCCAGCCAGATAGTGCTGCTGTCGCCGATGATTGGCGTCACCGCTTTCGCCCGTTTTGCCGGACTGGCCGGTCTTCCGGCATGGTTTCCGGCGTTTGCCAAAGCGGCGTGGCTCAACGTGACGCCTGAATATAATCCTTTCAAATACAATTCGTTTCCGGTTAATGCCGCGCGCCAGTCGTATCTGCTGACCCGCGCGCTGCAAACGCAGCTCGTCGACGACGCGAAGCGCCGCCGTTTAACGGCATTGCCGCCGGTGCTGACCTTTCAGTCAGTGATGGACTCCACCGTCAGCACCCACGCGGTAGTGGACTCGCTGTATCGTTATCTTCCGGCAAACGGCAGCGAACTGGTGCTGTTCGATATCAACCAGGCTGCCAGTCTGCGCCCGCTGTTGCGAACGTCTTCTTACACCGCTGCCGCCACGCTGTTGCCGCCAGCGCCGCGCGCTTACCGCGCCACGGTCATCGCTAACGCCGCGGCAGACACGCTGGCGGTTGTGGCGCGCGACACGGCAGCCGGGAATCAGGAAGAAAAGATTCAGCCTTTGCATGAAGTCTGGCCGCAGGAGATGTATTCCCTGTCGCACGTAGCGGTGCCATTTCCCGTGACCGACTCCCTGTATGGCCTGAAACCGGAGCAGATAAACCGCTATGGGCTGAGTATGGGGACGATTGCGTTGCGTGGTGAGACTGGCACGCTGCTGGTGGGAGCAGACACACTGATGCGCGTCACCTCGAATCCGTTCTTCGGTTATCTTGAAGAACGGATCGAGGCAGTTGCCGCGCCGCAGGATTAGCCAACTTCAATCTGCGGCTTTGCCTGGCGTTTACGGATGATGCGTAACACGGGAGGGACAATAATCACTGCCACCGCCATCACCAGCAGGGTTTTGGTCACGCCGCTTTCCCACAGAATAGCCATATTGCCGTTGCTGATGGACAGCGCGCGGCGCAGGTTCTGTTCGAGCATTTCGCCGAGGACGAAGCCTAAGATCAGCGGTGACATCGGGAAATGCATCTTGCGCAAAATATAGCCCAGCACCCCAAGCGCCACCATCAGCACCAGATCGAAGGTGGTGCTGTGGACCGCGTACACGCCAACCGCTGAAACAGCGGCGATCGCCGGGACCAGAAACCACAGCGGAATGGTTAGCATGCGAGTAAACAGGCCGATCAGCGGGATATTCATGACCAGCAGCATCACGTTGGCGATCAGTAGCGCGGCGATCAGCCCCCAGACGATGTCCGGTTGTTCAGTAAACATCGCCGGGCCGGGTGTGATGTTGTACAACGTTAGCGCGCCCATCATCACCGCGGTAGTGCCGGAACCGGGAACCCCCAGCGTTAACATCGGGATAAACGAGCCACAGGCCGACGCGTTGTTTGCCGCTTCCGGCGCCGCCACCCCGCGAATATCGCCTTTGCCGAAGCTGTCGCTGTTGCCGCTGATTTTCTTCTCGGTCATGTAGGTGATGGCGCTGGCAATCGTCGCGCCCGCGCCGGGCAGCACGCCGACAAAGAAACCTATCACCGACGAGCGCAGCGTCGTGCCGGCACACTGAACGCCTTCTTTCAGATTAAACATCATCCGTCCGGTTTTACGGACCAGCGTTTGTCCGCTGCTGGTGTGCTCCAGCATCAACAGGATTTCAGACACTGAGAACAGGCCGATCACCACGACAATAAACTGAACGCCGTCGGAAAGGTGAACGCTGTCAAAGGTAAAGCGATACACCCCGGTATTAGCGTCCACGCCGACGGTAGCAAGACCCAGTCCGATCAACGCGGCGAGAAACGATTTCAGCGGGTTTTGTGCCATCATGCTGCCGAGGCAGGCGATGGCAAACACCATCAGCGCGAAATATTCCGCCGGACCAAACGCCAGGGACCATTGCGCTAACAGCGGCGCGAACAGGATGATCCCGCCGATGGCGATCAACGAGCCAAAGAATGAGCTGACCGCGGAAATCGACAGCGCGACGCCGCCGCGCCCCTGTTGCGCCATCGGGTAACCGTCAAGGGCGGTCATGATCGCCGCCGCATCGCCGGGTACGTTGAGTAAAATCGACGAGATGCGCCCGCCATATTCACAGCCGATGTACACGGTCGCCAGCAGGATCAGCGCCGACTCGGCGGGCAGGTGCAGGGCAAAGGCCAGCGGCAGCAAAATCGCCACGCCGTTGATTGGCCCAAGTCCGGGCAGCAATCCGACAATGGTGCCGACAAAGCAGCCAATCAGCGCGATCAGCAGATTTTCCGGGGTCATCGCCACCGCGAAACCCTGAGAAAGATATATCCAGGTATCCATCGTTTCTCCGTTAACTCAGCCAGGCGCCGAGCGGTAAGGTGACGTCGAGCAGGCGGTCGAAGGCGTACCAGAGGGCCACACCGAGGATCACGCCGGAGATCCCCGCTGCAGGTAACGTGGCGCCGAACAGCAGGCCAATGACCAGCGTCAGGATCGCGGTGGCGACGGGAAAGCCCAGCCATTCAAAGCCCCAGGCGTACATCAACAGGATGATGACCATCGTCAACAGCTTTTGCAGCACGTGACGGCGTGGCCAGTCCACCACATCCGGATGGCGCAGCAGTAGCGCCAGCGCGCACAGCGCCATCAGGCCAATGATCCCCAGAGGAAACGGGCGTGGGCCGACCGGCTCGTAGCTGTATTCACTCTGGATCTGCCAGGCGATAAACAGCCCGGCGATACAGAGCAGCAGCCAGATCCCGGCGAAAATACGATCGCTCATGGAGGCCTCCGCGTTTATTTAGCCAGGCCGAAGGCTTTGGCCTGATCCCGGTAACCGGTAACTTGTTTTTTGACATACTCGTCAAGGGCTTTGCCGGTCATGTTGAATTCAAACAGGCCGCGCAGATCGCGCTGCTTTTTAAATTCTTCGGTCTGCTGCAGCTTTTCGAACGTCTGCACCCACCACTGGTATTCGGCGTCGCTCACTTTCGGGCCAACATAGAAACCGCGAATGATCGGCCAGACCAGATCGTAGCCCTGCTCTTTGGCGGTCGGGACGTCAGCCAACTGTCCCGGCAGGCGATTTTCTGAGAACACCGCGAGCACGCGAATTTTGTCGCCGTTCAGGTATGGCACCATTTCGCTGAGATCGCCGGAGACAACCTGCACGTGGTTGCCCATCAGCGCGGTCACCGGCTCGCCGCCGCCCTCAAAGGCGACATAGCGCATCTTGTGCGGATCGACCTTCGCCTGTTGCGCCAGCAGCGCCGACTTCATCCAGTCCTGGCTGCCGATAGACGCGCCTGCGCCAATTACCACGCTGTTGGGATCTTTTTCCATGGCGGTGAGCAGATCCTTCAGCGACTTCCACGGCGAGTCGGCGCGTACGGCGATCATGCCGTAGTCGGTGCCCACACTCGCCAGCCAGCGCACATCATCAACGCCGTAGCGGCCAAATTTCCCCTGCGACAGGTTTAACAGCGAGCCGCCGGAGAAGGCGACCACTGTCCCGGGCTCGGCCGGACGCTGCGCCACGATGGCGTTATAGGCCACCGCGCCGACGCCGCCGGGCATATAGGTGACGCGCATCGGTTTTTCGATAGCGCCGGTTTCCATCATGCTTACCTGGATCAGTTTGCAGGTAAGATCAAAGCCGCCGCCGGGCTTCGCCGGGGCGATACATTCGGTACGTGACGGCGCGTCCTGCGCCAGTACAGAGGTGCTCATCAGTAAAACGCTTGCAGTAAGAGTACGAAGTAATTGTTTTTTCATTGTTTATCCTCACGCCGGATGCCCGGATAGTAGGGTTTGGAACAACATTTTTTTGATTATGTGAACCTGCATGTAGCAGTTCGGTTGCGTGATTGTTAAAACATTAACCTTTCATTTCCCTTTCATTGCGGCAGAAACTTTACAGGATGTGATATGCGTCTCTTATTGGCGGAAGATAACCGTGAGCTGGCTCACTGGCTGGAAAAAGCGCTGGTGCAGAACGGGTTCGCCGTGGACTGCGTGTTCGACGGACTGGCTGCCGACCATCTGTTGCACCGCGAAAGCTATGCGCTGGCGGTGCTGGACATCAATATGCCCGGTATTGACGGGCTGGAAGTGGTGCAGCGTCTGCGCAAACGTGGGCAGACGCTGCCCGTCCTGTTGTTAACAGCACGCAGCGCGGTGGCGGATCGGGTAAAGGGGCTGAACGTCGGCGCAGATGACTACCTGCCCAAGCCGTTTGAGCTGGAGGAGCTTGACGCGCGGCTGCGCGCCCTGCTGCGGCGCAGTGCGGGCCAGGTGCAGGAGCTCCAGCAACTGGGCGATCTGGCGTTTCACGACGAGGGGTATTTTTTGCTTCAGCAGCAGCCGCTGGCGCTCACCCCGCGAGAGCTGGCGCTACTGACGGTGCTGATGTACCGGCGAACGCGCCCGGTGTCGCGTCAGCAGTTGTTTGAACAGGTATTCAGTCTGAACGATGAAGTCAGCCCGGAAAGCATCGAACTGTATATTCATCGCCTGCGCAAAAAACTACACGGCAGCAACGTGCGAATCACAACCCTGCGCGGGTTGGGCTACGTGCTGGAGTGCGGCGATGAGGTGGGTTAAACCGCAGTCGCTGTACCTGCAACTGCTGCTGTTTCTGGGGCTACCGTTGCTCCTGCTGTGGGGACTGTCGGCATTTAACAGCTATGTCAGCGCGCTACAGGCCGCGACCCAGGCCTATGATCGCACGCTGCTTTCTTCTGCACGCACGGTGGCGGAACGGCTGGAAGTGCGTAACGGCAGGCTGGAGGTCAACGTTCCGTGGGTGGTGCTGGACAGCTTTGAGCTCAACATGAACGATCGGTTGTATTACAAAGTGGTGGATCCGGCGGGGCGGGTGATCTCCGGCTATGACGATATGCCCGTGATGCCGCCTGCGACCTCGCGAACCCGGCTTTATCCGGCGCTGGCGTGGTTTTATCACACCCAATATCGCGGGCAGGCGATACGCGTCGCGCGTTTGCTGCAGCCGGTGAACGAAGGCGGGATCGTCGGAATGGCGGAAATCTACGTGGCCGAAACGCTACAGTCCCGGCGCTATCTGGCGGGACAACTGCTGTTTTCGTCCTGGGTCACGCAGGGGCTGTTGGTGTTGCTGACGCTGGTGCTGGTCGGCTGGTTGCTGCGTCGGGTGCTCAAACCCATGCGCCAGCTCTCTTCGCTGATGGTCCGCCGTGAGCCGGGGTTGCTCACGCCGTTACCGGAACTGCTGCCGTGGTCGGAAACTCGCCTGCTGATCGTGGCCTTCAACCGTTACCTTGACCGGCTGCGCGTGCTGATCTCGCGTCAGGAACGTTTTAGCGCCGACGCGTCTCATCAGTTAAAAACGCCACTGGCGGTGTTGAAAACCCAGGCGGCGGTGGCGCTGGCGAGCCGGGAGCCGCAGCAATGGTACGAGAGCTTACGGGCGATGAGCACAACGCTGGACAATACCATTCTGCTTACCGAAAGGCTGTTGCAGCTTTCGGCGGTAAAGCGCAAAGAGCAGGGCGAGCGCCAGTTTGCGCCGGTAGATCTGTTCGCCGTAGTGCAGCAAAGCTGTTTTACCCGACTGGCGCAGGCGCGCAGTAAACAGATCGATCTCGGCTACGAGGGCGTACAGGCGTCGGTCTGGATGGAGGGGGATGAGGTCTTACTGGGCGAACTGTGCGGTAATCTCCTGGACAATGCCTTGAAATACACGCCGCCGCAGGGAACGGTGACGGCAAGGCTTGACCGCGAGGGCGAGGCCGTGGTGCTGGTGGTAGAGGACAGCGGGCCGGGAATAGACGACGACCAGATCCCCCAGGCGCTGTTGCCGTTTCACCGGCTGGAAAACGCAGGCTCCCAGCCCGGCGCGGGGATCGGCCTGGCGCTGGTCAATGATATTGCCCGGCTACACCGCACCCATCCGCAATTGACTCGCAGCGAAACACTGGGCGGGTTACGCGTAAGAGTGCGGTTTCTGGTCATGACGCATTAGCGTTTAACCTGGCGGGAACGCACGAAAAATATGTTCTGCGGCCTGAAATAAAAAAAGCCGCTTTCGCGGCTTCAGTCAGGGGAGAAGAATTATTCGCTGACCTTTTTCTCAACCGAGGCGGCGCCTTCTTTGGTCTTATTCCAGCCTTTTTCTGCGCCTTCTTTAGTGGCATTCCAGCCTTTCTCGGTGCCTTCTTTGGTTTTATTCCAGGCTTCCTGAGAACCTTCGCTAACTTTACTGCTCAGGTCGTTGCGGGTGCCTTCGGCTGCATGTTTTGCTTTTAGCTGCTGTTCTTCACCCTGGTTTTGCGCCTGGTGCAGTTTCTCTTTGGCGGTATTGGCATTTTCGTGCGCGGCGGCTACGTCATTATCGGTGGCGTGTGTGGTCGCGGCAAAAACTGGGGAAGCCAGCAGAAGAGCAGATAAGGCGATCGTTGTTTTTTTCATAATATCCTCGCTTAACGTTATCAGTTAAATGCGTGATTAAGCATGGCAGGTCAACGAAGCGCTGGCTTTAAGAAAAAACTGTAAATGAAAATAATGATTTCTGAACGCTAAATGCATCCATACACAAAATAAAATAATCGCGTTGACGCTAAGAGGATATTTATTGATATCACGATTATTACAATTCGCTTTATTTTTGCGTTGCTGAACGATCGCTCTGTTTCACATCCACTAACCCTTTTTCCGGGTCGAGAAAGAAGCATTGGGTGGGGGACGATTTTGTCTCGGATGCCGCCTCGCATTGCGCGAGGGTACTGTATGCGCCAATCACTTCACTCTTTGACTCTCCGCCTGCAAGCGCGAAGATCAATGCAAGAACATACATGTTTTTTCCTTAAAATCATTAACGGCGCTGGCTACATGACGGGCGAACGTGCCGCTGTAATGGACTCCAGCAGGATCATTCTTTGTACGGATAATGTTAGCGAATCGTAATATACGTATAAAATTCTTAAAAGCAAGCTGATTATTCTGAAAGTATGTATTCGGACTTTACTAATATTTTTTTAATGATTGCGCAACGAAATTATTAAGCGGTATGGCGGGTGAATTAACCCAGCGCGCACGCAACGGCACGCGCTGGCCGCGCCGCGTTGTACTAATCGCATGACGTAACCAGGGCTTTTCAGCATAACCTTAAGGCAGCCGCTGCGAATGCCGACCAGACTTATCCTTTTTGTTTATGAGGAGGTTGCGTAATGAAACGCCTGTTTATGTCCATTTTTTCCAGCCCGGAGTCGCTGTTACAGGTGATGAGCCATCAGGAAATAATCGAAGCGGTGGAGGATGGCGACCGCATTATTATCGACCAGGACGGTAATGCCTCGGTTAATTTTAAAAGCAGAGAAGTGCAACACGATTTCCAGCGTCATGTTAACGCGCTGAAGAGGGCATGACATGGGAACGGCGATATTTATGGTGCTGATGGTGTGCGGATACTGGTACACCAGTCGCGATCTGTCCACACGTTTTAAGATCAAACGATCGTTTGGCTGGGATGTCTATTTTCTGGTGGCGCTGTATGGCTGCATTTTTGTGTTGCAGGGCGTCCTTGCTACCGGGCTGCTCTGGCTGCTGTTATTGGCGCTCTCCGCCGCTGACAATACCTTTCAGATCACTTCGCAGAAATATGCCGACTGGCAAATTGAATTTATGAACTGGAGCTTTCTCGGCATCCAGGCGCCGGTGGTGGTGATGCTGGCCTTTGCCATCCTGTTTTGCCTTTATCGTTCTAACTGGGCGGGCAGCGCCAGGCTGGACGGTGAAGACCGGAAAACGCTGTATAAGCGTCTGGCGCGCTCGAGCGGTATTGAACAGCTGCTGTATCAGTGTATGGAACAAGGGGAACTGGCGCTGGTGACGCTCAAATCGCGGCGAATTTATATCGGCATGATCCATACCGCCACGCTGGAATATGAAAAAACGGCCAACATCGTGCTGATTCCAATGCTGAGCGGCTATCGTGACGGGGAAAAAATGAACCTGTGCATTGAGCACAACTACAGCAAATGGTACGCCGAGCATGACATTACGCTGGATTCAGAGCCCAGAAGCGCAATGGACTTCCGCAAGGTGATTATGCTGGATCAGATAGAAAGCCTTTCCCTTTTCGACCCTGCCAGCGCCAGCGCCTTGTCGATGGAACCACGCTAACGTGCGAGCGAAGAACGCGTTTTTTACCGGTTTACGGTCAGGCGCTTCCCTTGTCGCCCAACCGGTAAGCCAGCGCCACGACCAGCGACTGTACCAGACACAGCGTTGCGGACTGGGAGCGAAACGCGTCAACCTGCGCCTCTTTCACCACAAAGCAGAGTTCACTGAACGTGGCCAGTGGACTTATCTGACTGTCGGTGATGACAATCTGACGCGCGCCGGCCTTCGCCGCGGTTTCGCTCACCATCACCGTCTCTTCCGCATAGGGCGAGAAACTGACGGAAACCACGATATCGCGTGAGCTAATACGGTTGATCTGTTCGCGCAGCATCCCGCCCATCCCGTCGAGCAGTATAGGACGGCAGGCCAGATGGCTCAGGGCGTAGGTGAGGTAAGCGGCAACGCTGAACGAGCGACGTAAACCGGCGACATAGATAGTGTCGGCTTCCGCCAGCAGTTGCACCGCTTGTTCCAGCATTGCCGGTTCGGCACGGGCGGCAAGCTGCTGTAGCGCCTGCGCATTTGAGCGGGCGAATTCCTGCAAAATATCCAGCGGCGTTTCCGGCACCGCTTCGCTTTCCATTTCGCGAAACAGGCGGGCGCGGTCGCTGTAGCTGGCGGTCTCTTCAACCAGGTTCATGCGAAACAGCTGTTTCATTTCATTGAAACCGGTGAAGTCAAAGGCGTTGGCGAAGCGGATGAGCGTGGAGGGCGGCACTCCGGCGCGCTCGGCAATGACAGCGACCGTATCAAAGGCCACGCTATTAGTGTTATCCAGCACATAGCGGGACACCTGCTGCAACCTTTTGCTCAGGCTGTCGTAGCGATCGCGGATTTGCTGTTGCAGTTCGTTCAGGTTGGTTGCGGTACTCATTGATCCCCCTGGGTTAGTTTTCTGATTCTAAACGTAAAGCCGCTTCTTTTAAATGTCGGACGTCCGATTCGCGGCAAAAATGAAACAGAAGATTCACGCTTTTCCCTCTCTGAAAACCTCGAAAGATCGGCTTATCCTGCGTATTGCGGCTGTTAACATAAAAATCCATCCTTGATCACAATAATCACTATTTGTTTTATTTCAACTTAAAATGGAATATTTATTTCATATATAGTGATTTCATAAAGAGCGTTCAGGTAACAATCACGAACCCACAGCGAGAGGTTAAGGATGGAGACGGTAGCGAATTTTATTCACGGCGAATGTGTCACCGGTTCAGGCCAGCGCGTTCAGGCGATCTTCAACCCGGCCACCGGCGAGCAGATCCGCCAGGTGGTGATGAGTACGGCGCAGGAGGCTGAGCAGGCGGTTGCCGCCGCGCAGCAGGCCTTTCCCGCGTGGGCACGCCAGGCTCCGCTTAAGCGTGCGCGGGTGATGTTCCGTTTCAAGGCGCTGCTCGAAGAGCACATGGAAACGCTGGCCCGCATCATCAGCGAAGAGCACGGCAAGGTTTTCTCCGACGCGGTGGGGGAACTGACCCGCGGTCTGGAAGTGGTGGAATTTGCCTGCGGCATCCCGCATCTGCAAAAGGGGGAACACTCTGCGAACGTCGGTACCGGCGTCGACAGCCACTCGCTGATGCAGCCGCTCGGGGTCTGCGTCGGGATCGCGCCGTTTAACTTCCCGGCGATGGTGCCGATGTGGATGTTCCCGATTGCGCTGGCGACCGGCAACACCTTCGTACTGAAGCCGTCGGAAAAAGATCCTTCTCTCGCGCTGGCGCTGGCGCAGCTGCTGAAAGAGGCCGGCCTGCCGGACGGCGTGTTCAACGTGGTGCAGGGGGATAAGGAGTCCGTTGACGTGCTCCTGACCGACCCGCGCGTGCAGGCGGTGAGCTTTGTCGGCTCCACGCCGATTGCGGAATACATTTACCAGACCGCCTCCGCCCACGGCAAACGCTGTCAGGCGCTGGGCGGTGCGAAAAATCACTGTATTTTAATGCCGGATGCCGACATGGAGATGGCGGCCAACGCCATTATGGGGGCGGCCTACGGCGCGGCGGGCGAGCGCTGCATGGCGCTCTCGGTGGTGCTGGCGGTGGGCGATAAAACCGCTGATGACCTTTGCGCCCGGCTGGAAAAACAGATTGCCGCACTGCGCGTTGGGCCGGGTCTGGACCAGACGCCGGAAAACGAAATGGGGCCGCTCATCTCCGCCGCGCACCGCAGCAAGGTGCTGGGCTACATCGACAGCGGGGAAGCGCAAGGGGCGAAGCTTCGCGTGGACGGCCGCGGCTTTAGCGTGCAGGACCACGAGCAGGGCTACTTCGTCGGGCCGACGCTGTTCGATAACGTCACCCCGGAGATGACCATCTATAAAGAAGAAATTTTCGGTCCGGTGCTTTCTGTGGTGCGCGTAGCAGATTATGCCAGCGCGGTGGACCTGATTAACCGCCATGAATATGGTAATGGCTCCGCCATTTTCACCCGCGACGGCGGCTGCGCGCGCCGCTTCTGCGAAGAGGTGCAGGCGGGTATGGTGGGCGTCAACGTGCCGATCCCGGTGCCGATGGCGTTCCACAGCTTCGGCGGCTGGAAGCGCTCGATTTTTGGCGCGCTCAACGTCCACGGCAACGACGGCGTGCGTTTCTACACCCGCATGAAAACCATTACCGCGCGCTGGCCGGAAATGCAGCAGGACAGCGGCGCGGCATTCTCTATGCCGACGTTGGGCTGACAGGAGGTGTTATGCAAACCGAACGTATGACCATGGCCCAGGCGCTGGTCCGGTTCCTTAATCAACAGTATGTCAGCGTTGACGGCAACGAAACGCCCTTCGTGGAGGGCGTGGCCACTATCTTCGGACACGGTAACGTGCTGGGTATCGGCCAGGCGCTGGAGCAGGATCCGGGCCATCTGCAGGTAATGCAGGGCTGCAACGAGCAGGGCATCGCCCATATGGCGACGGGATTCGCCAAACAGCATCGCCGTCAGCGTATTTTTGCCGTCACCTCCTCCGTCGGGCCGGGCGCCGCCAATATGGTGACCGCTGCAGCTACGGCCACCGCGAACCGCATCCCGCTGCTGCTACTGCCGGGAGATATCTACGCCAGCCGCCAGCCGGACCCGGTCTTGCAACAAATTGAGCAGTATCACGATCTCAGCATCAGCACCAACGACTGCTTCCGTCCTGTCTCCCGCTACTGGGACCGCATCAACCGACCGGAGCAGCTGATGAGCGCCATGCTCAATGCGATGCGAGCACTCACTGACCCCGCGGATACGGGCGCGGTGACCATTTGTTTGCCACAGGACGTACAGGGCGAGGTCTGGGATTATCCGATGAGCTTTTTTGCCCGTCGCGTGCATCACATTGAACGTCGACCGCCCGACTCCCAGCGGCTTGAACACGCGCGGGCACTGATTGCCCGTAAGCGTCGCCCGCTGGTGGTGTGCGGCGGTGGGGTACGTTATTCCGGCGCGCATGAGGCGTTGCGCGAATTTGTCGAGACGCTGCATCTGCCGTTTGCCGAAACCCAGGCCGGAAAGGGGGCGCTGGTCAGTGACCACCCGCTTAATCTGGGCGGGGTTGGCGTCACCGGCGGGCTGGCGGCCAACCAGCTTGCGCCACAGGCCGACCTGGTAATTGGCGTCGGCACGCGCCTGACCGACTTTACCACCGGCTCCAAGGCACTGTTTGCCCATCCGGACGTCGAATTTCTGCTGCTGAACGTGGCCGAATTTGACGCCCTGAAGCTGGACGCCACCGCGCTGGTTGCCGATGCCCGGACCGGGCTGCAGGCCCTGACTCATGCGCTGAAGGATTACCGCAGCGGCTGGGGGGAGGAGATTGCTCAGGCGAAAACCGCCTGGCGCGACGAGTGCCGCCGCCTGTGGGATCGCCAGTGGCATCCGGCAGATGCGCCCGAGGTGGCGGGACACCTGGACGCGCAGCTGGCGGAATACGGCGAGACGCTCAACACCCGGCTGACCCAGACGCGGGTGCTGGGGCTGATCAACCAGCATGTTGAAGACAACGCCATCGTGGTGGGGGCAGCCGGATCGCTGCCGGGAGATTTGCAGCGCCTCTGGCAGGTCAAAACGCCCGACACCTATCACCTTGAGTACGGCTACTCCTGCATGGGCTACGAAATAGCGGCAGCCATTGGCGCGAAGCTTGCGAGCCCCGAACAGCCGGTATACGCCATGGTGGGGGATGGCTCCTACATGATGCTGCACTCCGAGCTGCAAACCGCGGTGCAGGAGGGCGTTAAGATCACCGTTCTGCTGTTTGATAACGCCAGCTTCGGCTGCATTAACAACCTGCAAATGGGGCACGGTATGGGAAGCTTTGGCACCGAAAATCGCCGACGTAACCCGGAAACCGGGCAACTTGACGGACCGCTGGTGAAGGTCGATTTCGCGCAAAACGCGGAAAGTTACGGCTGCCGCGCGTGGCGGGTACACGATGAACCAGGCCTGCTGGCGGCGCTGGTGGCGTCCCGCGCCCATCCTGGCCCGACGCTGCTGGACATTAAGGTGCTGCCGAAGACCATGACCCACGATTACGCCTCGTGGTGGCGAACCGGCGATGCGCAGGTGGCAGACTCGCCCGCGGTGCGCGAAGCCGCCGCGTTGACGCAAGCGCAGGTAAAAAAAGCGCGTCAGTATTAGTTTTCCCGTCGTAACGAAATTTTCATTTCATTTTCTCTTCCTGTGTTTTCCGCGCCCTCCCCATCCGGGAGAGGGCGATGTTCTTTCCGTATATCGCCGCTCATGTTGTGAGATTGATAACAAAAATTATCTCGTTCATCTCAAAACTGTTAACTCGCACTCAAAAACATAATTTTCACTATTTATAAAAATGAAATAAATGTTTTATTTAAAGGGTCGTTAGTTCATTGCATTCACCAACACCGGGAGCCGTTATGTTTAACATTGCTTTACTGGGCGCTGGCCGAATCGGCCAGGTACATGCAGCTAACATCGCCAGCCACAGTGCGACCACGCTGTGGTCGGTGGTCGACCCGAATCAGGCATTTGCCACCCGTCTCGCCATGCAGTATCAGGCCCGTCAGCAGAGCCTGGAGGAGGCGATGACCGACCCTGACGTTCATGCCGTACTGATTGCTTCGGCAACGGATACCCACGCGGATCTGATTGAACTGGCCGCCCGTCACGGCAAAGCCATCTTCTGCGAAAAGCCGGTACACCTCGACCTCGCCCGCGTGCGCGACTGCCTGAAGGTGGTCAAAGAGTACGACGTGCCGCTGTTCATCGGCTTTAACCGCCGCTTCGACCCGCAGTTCCGCCGCGTGAAAACCGAGGCCCAGGCCGGGCGCATCGGCAAACCGGAATCGCTGCTGATTATTTCCCGCGATCCGTCTCCGCCGCCTGCGGAGTACGTGCGCGTCTCCGGCGGCATGTTCCGCGACATGACCATTCACGACTTTGACATGGCGCGCTTCATCATGGGCGAAGAGCCGGTGTCGGTGTATGCCCAGGGCAGCAACCTGGTGGATCCGGCGATTGGCGAGGCGGGGGATATCGATACCGCATTTATCGTTCTCAAATACGCCTCCGGCGCGATGGCGACCATCGTCAACAGCCGCCGCTCCTCGTACGGCTACGACCAGCGTCTGGAGCTGCACGGTTCCGAAGGGCTGCTCTGCGCGGGCAATATCCTTGAAAACCAGGTGCAGCACTACGGAAAACAGGGCTGCACCAGCGCGCTGCCGGAACACTTCTTCCTCCAGCGCTACAAATCCGCTTACGCCGCGGAATGGGAACACTTTGTTGCGGTCCTGCGCGGCGAAGCGGTGCCGGATTGTAGCGGCGATGACGGCGAACGAGCGCTGTACCTCGCGGATAAAGCGCTGGAGTCGCTGCGCAGCCAGCGCGAGATCGTCCTCTAAACACACCCACCCTACACAGAGAGACATAATAATGAAAAAACTGATCGTAGCCGCCCTCATCGCCGTAACGTCCGGGGCCGCCCTCGCCGAAAACGAGCAAATTGTTTTCAGTACGCCAAATCTGGCGATGCCGTTTGAAGTTCACATGCAGCGCACGGCGGTGAAGGCCGCAAAAGAGATGGGCGTGCAGCTTCAGGTGCTGGACGGGCAGGGCAGTTCACCAAAACAGGTGGCTGACCTGGAAAACGCCATCACCCGCGGGGCGCAGGGCTTTATCGTCTCCCCGAACGACGTGAACGCGGTCTCCAGCGCGGTGGATGAAATTCAGGAGGCGAAGCTGCCGGTCGTCACCCTTGACCGCTCCGTCGACAGTCAGAAGAAGGTGCCGCACTTTGGCGCCAACAATTACAAAGGCGGCCAGGCGATTGGCGACTTCGTGAAAAGCAAATTCCCCAACGGGGCGGAGATCATACTGCTCACCGGTCAGCCCGGCTCCTCCTCCAATATTGAACGCACCAAAGGGATCCGCGACAGCCTGAAGGCGGGCGGGGACAAATACAAGATCGTCGCCGATCAGACCGGCAACTGGATGCGTTCAGAAGGGATGCGCATCGTTGAAAGCGTCCTGCCATCTCTGCCGAAACGCCCGCAGGTGATCCTCTCCGCCAACGACGATATGGCGCTGGGGGCGATTGAAGCCCTGCAAAGCCAGGGCGTGAAGCCGGGCGAAATACTGGTGACCGGCTTTGATGCGGTACCGGAAGCGCTGGCCCGCGTGCGCGAGGGCTGGCTGGCGGTGACGGCGGATCAGCGTCCGGGCTTTGCGGTCAAAACGGCGATGAGCCAGTTGGTGGCCAACGTGCGCGACAAAACCGCCATCACCGGGGCTGACTACCCGCCGACGCTGATCACCAAAGAGAACCTGCAGCAGGCTGAGCGCATCGGCGAGGCCGGTAACTGATCTATCCGCAGCCGCCGCGCGAGCGGCGGCGCACTCTGAAGGAGGAGCAGACCGATGTCGCAACCCTTACTGAAAGTGACCGACCTGGCGAAAAGCTTTTCCGGCGTCTGGGCGCTGAGCAGCGCTCAGCTGACCGTCGGCAGCGGAGAAATTCACGCCCTGCTGGGGGAAAACGGGGCGGGAAAATCCACGCTGCTGAAGGCGCTCGCGGGGGCGCAGCCGCAAACGCGCGGGGAGATCTGGTTCAACGGCGAAACGCTGCCGGTGGATGACTCCCCGGTGGAGCGGCAGAACAAGGGCATTATCACCATCTATCAGGAGTTCAACCTGCTGCCCAACATGACCGTCGCGGAGAACATGTTTCTCGGGCGCGAGCCGCGCAGGCGTAACCTGATCGTTGATGAGAAAGCGGTGAATCAGGAGGCGCAGGTCATCCTCGATTACCTGCAACTGAACGTCGCCCCGACCACGCCCGTCGCCCGCCTGAGCGTCGCGCAGCAGCAGATGGTGGAGATCGCCCGCGCGTTAACCCTGAACGCGAAGCTGATCGTTATGGACGAACCGTCCGCCGCGCTGAGCGACAGCGAAGTGGAAAGTTTGCACCGCGTGGTGCGGGAACTAAAGGGGCGTGGGGTCAGCATTATTTACGTTACCCACCGTCTGCACGAAGTGTTTCAACTTTGCGATCGCTTCACCGTGTTTCAGGACGGTCGTTTCACCGGTACCGGCGCGGTGGCGGAGACCACCGTCGAACAACTGATTCGCCTGATGGTCGGGCGCGACGTGGCGTTTAACCGTCGTCCCGCCAGCGAAACCCACCATGAAGATAAACCTGTCCGCCTGGCGGTGAAGGGGCTGAGCCGCGAAAAGCCGCCACTGGATCCGCACGGCATCGCCCTGCACGACATCAGCTTCCACGTCCACGCCGGGGAAGTGTTAGGCATTGCCGGGCTGGTGGGCGCGGGACGCACCGAGGTGGCGCGCTGCCTGTTTGGCGCGGACGCGTTTACCTCGGGCAGCTTTGAGCTGGACGGCGTGCCGTACCAGCCGCGCGATCCGCTGTATGCCCTCGATCAGGGCGTGGCGCTGGTGCCGGAAGATCGCAAAAAAGAGGGGGCAGTGCTGGGGCTGTCGATTCGCGACAACCTGTCGCTCTCCTGCCTTTCGTCTCTGCTGCAGTGGCGCTGGTTCGTGAACACCCGCAAAGAGGACGACCTGATTGAGTCCTACCGCCAGGCGCTGCAGATCAAAATGGTCAACAGCGAGCAGGAGGTGCGCAAGCTCTCCGGCGGTAACCAGCAAAAAGTGATCCTCGCGCGCTGCATGGCGCTCAATCCTCGGGTGCTGATCGTCGACGAGCCGACGCGCGGCATCGACGTGGGGACCAAATCGGAAGTGCACCAGGTGCTGTTTGACATGGCGAAAAAGGGCGTGGCGGTGATCGTGATCTCCTCCGATCTGCCTGAAGTGATGGCGGTGTCCGACCGGATCATCACCCTCAGCGAAGGCCGGGTGACCGGCGAGATCCACGGCGACGACGCTAACGAAGAACGGCTGATGACGATGATGGCCATCAACCACAACGCCCTGAACGCGGCATAACGGAGTTTCTCATGACGCAGATGATTTCTAAAACGCAGGCCCCGGGCAAACGCGCCGGACGCATCGATCCCATCGCCTTCTTCGAGCGCTTCGGGGTGCTGATTTTCATGATCCTGCTGCTGATCTTCTTCCAGTCGCAGAACAGCAACTTTTTCTCTGAACGCAATATTTTCAACATCCTGACCGAGGTCTCCATCTACGGGATCATGGCCGTGGGGATGACCTTCGTCATCCTGACCGCCGGGATCGACCTCTCCGTCGGCTCCATTTTGGCGGTGTGCGCCATGACCGCGGCGTACGTGATCAAAGGCGACAACTTTACCACCGTTGACCCGAACGCCTGGGGCGGCATGAGCTGGCTGATTGGGCTGGGGATTTGCCTGGCGATGGGGACGGCGATTGGCTTTCTGCACGGTCTGGGCGTCACCCGCCTGCGCCTGCCGCCGTTCATCGTCACCCTCGGGGGGATGACCATCTGGCGCGGCCTGACCCTGGTGATTAACGACGGCGCGCCGATCGCCGGTTTCGATCAGGGCTACCGCTGGTGGGGGCGCGGGGAGCTGCTCGGCATCTCCATTCCGATCTGGATCTTCGCCATCGTCGCCGTTGGCGGCTATCTGGCGCTGCACAAAACCCGCTGGGGCCGCTTCGTCTACGCCATCGGCGGCAACCCGGAGGCGGCGCGTCTGGCGGGTGTGAACGTGAAGCGCGTGCTGGTCAGCGTCTACGTGCTGATTGGCTGCCTGGCGGGGCTGGCGGGCTTCATCCTCAGCGCGCGTCTGGGGAGCGCCGAGGCGGTCGCCGGGATCTCCTTTGAGCTGCGCGTCATCGCCTCGGTGGTGATTGGCGGCACCTCGCTGATGGGCGGCTACGGGCGCATCGGCGGCACCATCATCGGCTCCATCATCATGGGTATTCTGATTAACGGCCTGGTGCTGATGAACGTCTCGGCCTACTACCAGCAGATTATCACCGGATTAATTATCGTTCTGGCGGTGGCGTTCGACACCTACGCCAAGAGCCGTCGCGGCGCACTGTGAGGATCGTGATGAAAGAGGTACGTATTGGATTAATCGGCACCGGGTATATCGGCAAGGCGCACGCCATCGCCTATGCCCAGGCCCCGACGGTGTTCAACCTGCGCGGCAGGCTGGTGCGCGAGATGGTGGCCGAGGTAAACCCGACGCTGGCGGCAGAGCGCGCCCGGGCGTTTGGCTTCAACCGTTCAACGGGAGACTGGCGGGCGCTGGTGGCCGACCCGGCTATTGACGTGGTGGATATTTGCTCGCCCAACCATCTCCATAAAGAGATGGCGCTGGAGGCGATCCGCCACGGCAAGCACGTTTACTCGGAAAAGCCGCTGGCGCTGAACGCCCACGACGCGCGCGAGATGGTCGACGCCGCCAGGCGGGCAGGGGTGAAAACCCTGGTGGGCTTCAACTACATGAAAAACCCGACGGCGCAGCTGGCGAAGGAGATTATCGCCCGCGGCGAGATTGGCGAGGTGATCCACTTCTACGGCACCCACAACGAAGACTATATGGCCGACCCGCTGTCGCCCATTCACTGGCACTGCTTCAGGGAGACCGCCGGGCTGGGAGCGCTGGGCGACCTCGCGGCGCACATCGTCAATATGGCCCAGTACCTGGTGGGCGAGATTGAGCAGGTCTGCGGCGACCTGAAGATTGTGGTCCCGGAACGCCCGGCGAAGGTCGGTTCGTCGGACATGGTTGCCGTCGAAAACGAGGATCAAGCCCACGCGATGGTGCGCTTCGCGGGTGGGGCGCAGGGCGTCATTGAAACCTCCCGCGTCGCCTGTGGCCGCAAGATGGGGCTGTCGTACGTCATCACCGGGACGAAAGGCGCCATCAGCTTTACCCAGGAGCGCATGGCCGAGCTGAAGCTCTATCTGCATGACGATCCGGTCAACCGCCAGGGGTTCCGCACGTTGCTGGTCGGCCCGGCGCACCCGGACTACGCCGCGTTCTGCATGGGCGCGGGCCACGGGATCGGCTTTAACGATCAAAAAACGGTGGAGGTGCGCGACCTGGTGGACGGCATTGCCGCCGACGCCCCGATGTGGCCGGACTTCGAAGAGGGCTGGAAGGTGTCGCGCGTGCTGGACGCCATCGCACTCTCGCACCAGCAGGGCCGCTGGCTGAACGTGAACGACATTGTCTGAAGAGGTATCAACGTGGAAAAGCAGTTTGATGTGATATGCATGGGCCGCGTGGCGGTAGACCTCTACAGCCAGCAGATTGGCGCCCGCCTGGAGGATGCGTCGAGCTTCGCCAAATATCTCGGCGGATCGTCCGGCAACGTGGCGTACGGTACCGCGCGTCAGGGCCTGCGCTCGTCGATGCTGGCGCGCGTGGGCGATGAACATATGGGCCGCTTCCTGCGGGAAGAGTTAAGCCAGGTGGGCTGCGACACCAGCCATCTGATTACCGATAAAGAACGCCTCACGGCGCTGGTGCTGCTCGGCATTAAAGACCGGGACACCTTTCCTCTGATTTTTTACCGCGATAACTGCGCGGATATGGCGATTACCGCCAGCGATGTGGACGAAAGCTACATCGCTTCCGCACGGTGTCTTGCCATCACCGGGACTCACCTTTCTCATCCGCAGACCCGCGAGGCGGTGCTGACGGCGCTGGGCTACGCCCGTCGTCACGGCGTGCGCACGGTGCTGGACATTGATTACCGCCCGGTGCTGTGGGGGCTGACCTCCTTAGGCGACGGCGAAACGCGCTTTATCGCGGCCGATCAGGTCACTCGTGAACTTCAGGAAGTGCTGCACCTCTTCGACGTCATTGTCGGCACCGAGGAGGAGTTCCACATTGCGGGCGGCAGCACGGATACCTTACAGGCGCTGGAACGGGTGCGCGACGTGAGTCAGGCTACGCTGGTCTGCAAGCGCGGCGCGCTCGGCTGCTCGGTCTATACCGGTGCCATTCCGCCACGGCTGGACGACGGCCTGACGGTGACCGGCGTGCGTGTGGAGGTGCTGAACGTTCTCGGCGCGGGGGACGCGTTTATGTCCGGCCTGCTGCGCGGCTACCTGAACGACGAGGGCTGGGAGCAGGCGTGCCGCTACGCCAACGCCTGCGGCGCGCTGGTTGTCTCGCGCCACGGCTGCGCCCCGGCGATGCCGAGCAAAATCGAGCTGGACGATTATCTCTCCCGCGCCGCGAATGTGCCGCGTCCGGATCTTGATCCGCGCCTGAACCATCTGCACCGGGTCACCACTCGCCGCCGCGAGTGGCCGGAGCTGTGCGTGATGGCCTTCGATCACCGCAGCCAGCTTGAGGATATGGCTATACAGTGCGGCGCGTCGCTCGGGCGCATTCCGGCCCTGAAGCAGCTGATCCTGCAGGCCAGCCGCGAGGCGGCGAGCCGCGCCGGGCTGGAGGGTAAAGCCGGTCTGCTGTGCGACGGCACCTTTGGCCAGGACGCGCTCAACGCCATTACCGGTGAAGGGTGGTGGATCGGGCGGCCCATTGAGCTGCCGGGCTCCCGTCCGCTGGAAATGGAGCACGGCAATATCGGCACCCAGCTTATCAGCTGGCCGCAGGAGCACGTGGTGAAGTGCCTGGTCTTTTTCCATCCGGAAGATGCCCACGGCCTGCGCCTGGAGCAGGAGCAGAAAATTGCCGAAGTCTACCGCGCCTGCTGCCGGTCCGGGCACGAGCTGCTGCTGGAGGTGATCCTGCCCGCGACCATGCCGCGCAGCGACGAGCTCTACCTGCGCGCCATCTCCCGCTTCTACAACCTGGGCATTTACCCGGACTGGTGGAAGCTGCCGCCGCTCTCAGCCGACGGCTGGGCGGCGCTCGGCGAGATTATCCAACGCCGGGATCCGCACTGCCGCGGGGTGGTGATCCTCGGGCTGGACGCGCCGGCAGAACAGCTGCGCGCCGGGTTTAACGCCGCGGCGGGGCACGATCTGGTGAAGGGGTTTGCCGTGGGGCGCACGCTGTTCGGCGACGCTTCCCGCGCATGGCTGAAGCACGATATCGACGATGCGCAGCTGGTGTCGCGCATTCGGGACAACTACCTGCAGCTTATCGCCTGGTGGCGCGAGCGCGGGCACGCATAATGGAGACGACAATGAGTGTACAACTGGGCATCAACCCGCTGACGTGGACGAACGACGATCTGCCTTCGCTCGGCGCGGAGACGCCGCTGGAGACCTGCCTGAGCGAAGGCAAAGAGGCCGGTTTTGCCGGCTTCGAGCTGGGCAATAAGTTCCCGCGCGAAGCGCGCCTGCTTGGCCCCATACTGCAGCGCCACGACCTGCAGCTGGTCTCCGGCTGGTATTCCGGCCGCCTGCTGGAGCGCAGCGTGGAGGAGGAGATTGCCGCCGTGCAGCCGCACCTGACGCTGCTGCGCGAGCTGGGGGCGAAGGTGCTGGTCTTTGCGGAGGTGAGCGGCTGCATTCACGGCGAACAGCAGACGCCGGTGCACCTGCGCCCGCGCTTCCCACAGGATCGCTGGAAGGAGTACGGCGAGAAGCTCACCGAGTTTGCGCGTTATACGCAGCGGCAGGGGGTTCAGATTGCCTACCATCACCATATGGGCACGGTGATTGAGTCCGCCGACGACGTGGACAACCTGATGACCCACACCGGCGAAGAGGTCGGGCTGCTGCTGGACACCGGGCATCTGACCTTTGCCGGGGCCGATCCGCTGGCGGTGGCGCAGCGCTGGGCGTCGCGCATCAACCACGTCCACTGCAAAGACGTGCGCGCCGACGTGCTGGCGGACGTGAAAAACCGTAAAACCAGCTTCCTCGACGCGGTGCTGAGCGGCGTGTTTACCGTGCCGGGCGACGGCTGCGTGGATTACCCGCCGATTATGCGTCTGCTGAAGGCGCAGGACTATCACGGCTGGCTGGTGGTGGAGGCCGAGCAGGATCCGGCGATTGCTCACCCGCTGACCTACGCCCGTCTGGGCTATAACAACCTGAGCCGCCTGGCGCGCGACGCCGGGCTTTTCTGAGGAGGTGTCATGTCACGTCTGTTATCACGCTGGCAACAGCCGAACGCTGAGGGACGCACCCAGTCCGTGACGCCGCAAAGCGCGGGGTGGGGATATGTTGGCTTTGAGGCCTATGAACTTCAGGAGGGGCAGCAGCTGACGCTGCCCGCAGTCAGCGAAGAGCGCTGTCTGGTGCTGGTGGCCGGGCGCGCCTCCGTCAGCACGCCTTCCGCGCAGTTTAACGACATTGGTGAGCGGATGAGCCCGTTCGAGCGCATCAAGCCGTGGGCGGTTTACGTCACCCCGCAGGATACGGTGCAGGTGAAGGCGCTGACGAGGCTGGAGCTGGCGGTCTGCGCCGCTCCCGGCAAAGGCGCTTATCCGACGCGGCTGATTGCCCCGCAGGATATCGAGGGTGAGGCGCGCGGCAAGGGGCATAATCAGCGCTACGTGCACAACATTCTGCCGCAAGACAAGCCCGCCGACAGCCTGCTGGTGGTGGAGGTGTGGACCAGTGAGGGCTGCACCAGCTCGTACCCGAGCCACAAGCACGATACGGATAACCCGCCGCAGGAGACCTACCTGGAGGAGACCTACTACCATCGCCTCAAACCGGAGCAGGGGTTCTGCATGCAGCGGGTTTACACCGACGACAAAACGCTGGACGAGTGCATGGCGGTCTACAACCGCGACGTGGTCATGGTGCCGAAGGGCTACCATCCGGTGGCGACGATGGCCGGGTATGACAGCTATTACCTCAACGTGATGGCCGGGCCGGTGCGCAAATGGATGTTCACCTGGGAAGAGGACCACGCATGGATTAACCGGGATTATCCCGCCAGGTGAACAGGAAAATTACGTCACGATGGTCGTCACCTGTCCCGGAAACACAATCTGAATCACGCCGCCCCAGTTGCACATCAGCTTCGACTGCGCGGTCAGGGCGGGCATGCCGCCCACCAGTATTGTCGGCGAACCGGGCATCCAGGGAGCTATGGTCACGGGAATGCAGGGCATCGGCGTCAGCACCCCGAGCGCCGCCGCGGTCGCGGCGGCCACGGTCGGGTTAGCCATACTGCTGCACATCCCGAACGGCAAAATGTTCACGAACGATTTGTTGTCCATGATATTCGCCATTGGCACGCTGTTTACCAGAGTACGGCTGATGGGCACTACGCACAGCGGGGAAGGCGCGAGGCCAAACGAGCATTGCAGCGTCGCGCCATTACATACTCCTGGACAACTCATGGTAAGACTCCCAGTTGCCGCCACAGTCGGCGGGCGGCCTCATCGCCGCTGATCAGTTCATTAAGCAACTCCGGCAGCGGCGTATTTCCCCACACACAGGCGCGCTGCAGCAGGTAGGGCACCGGGCTGTGCGGCTCGGTGCTCTGCAAGTAATCCGCGATCTGCCTGAGCATCTGATAGGCTTCTTCGCGGCTGCCGAAGGCCGCTCCATGGACAGGCATCGGTGCGGCTGGTTGCGCGGCTGGCAGTATCTGTTCAGGCAGTGCGCTGCCCAGTGCCTGTTGACAGGTTTTAATCTTTTGCTCCAGGTGGGTAAACGAGGGGGCAGAAGCCTCTGGCCAGTGCTGGCAGACGGCGTTCAGGCGTTGCAGCCATTCCAGGCTTGTCGCCAGCGCCTGCACAATCGGCGTCTGCTTCTCGGGGGAGAGAAATCTGGCAACGTTGCCCTGCTGCCACCCCGTCAACGACACGCTCTCATCCTCGGATAAAAACAGCGGCGCGTCAGCCACCAGCAGCGCGTAGCGCTGCGCCAGCCAGCTAAGCGGCGCGGCGCGATAGTCGTAATCACCCGCTTTAATTTGTGGATGCAACTCTGTCGGATAACGCTCCAGCGCCAGTACGGGCAGCGCCAGCGCATCGGGCAGGGCAAGCAGCCCGCGCAGGCGCAGCCACGCCTCGCCGAGCCAGCCCATGATCACCAGATCTTTACTGCCCGTGACGGTCAGTTCGCTGGCAATGCGGGCGACCGCTTCCCAGTCAGCGCGCCGGGGCGTGCTTTGCCAGACGCCGGTAGGCAGCGTCTCGTCATCCTGCTGGCGGGCGGCGACCAGTTGGTCAAACTCTGGCGAGTAGCGTATCGACTCGCCGCAGGGGCAGTCGGCGCGGACAGGGGCCAGCAGTGCTTCAATATGTTCCATTAATCCTCTCCTGATAATCCTTGTTCGGTGAGCCTTACCCAGGGCAACGGCGCTTTACCTTCCGCATCCAGTAGCACTACCTGTAAATACACGGTGGTCGTTGCGCGCAGTTGACCGTCGCCCACGGGAAGGGTGAAGCGCAGCGGCAGCGGCTGGGCCAGTGCGCCGCCGACGCGCTGTTGTGCAATCATTCGCAACAGCGACCACGCGCCTTGCCAGCGCCAGCGCCCCGTATCGCCGACAACGGTTATGCCTGGCTGTGATGCGCCCGGCAATGGCCGCCATGCGGAGTTTTTCGCCCAGCGCAGGCTTACGCTCAGAGCGTCGCCGCTGCGCCAGTGCAGATCCACCTCTGCGCCGCCGGGGTAGCTGAGAGTCTGTTGATTTCCGCTCAGCCGCCAGTCGACTATTTGATCTGCGCCGGACTCGTTATTGCGCGAGGTGCGCCAGAGGACGCGTACCGCAACACCCTTCGGTGAGACGAGAGCCGCCAGCAGCGGTTTTGCCGCTGCCAGTTGTTGGATCAGCGGCGGCTGTCCGGTCAGAGATTCCGGCGGCAGCGTATCAAGCAGTACGGTAAGTTCGCGGACCCGATCAACATCTGCGTCCGGCGCGTGCGGCACGGCGGTAAACGGGAAATGCCCCGCCAGCCAGACGTTGTACAGGTTGAAGATCTTCTGCGTCGTGCTGACGCTGGCCTGCTGGCGCAGCTGACGGCAGTTTTGCTGCGCGGCGCCGACCAGCGCTGTCAGCGACTGGCTGTAAAAATCATTGCCGCCGGAGGCGGTGAACTGCGCCAGTTCGTTCTGGCAGTTTTGCGCGGTCAGGGTCGGCAGCGCGGTTGCGAGGGTGGTCATTTGCGCCGGGGGACTGGTCGGGTCCTGCTGTAGCAGACGCTGCATGGCGTTCAGGGAATTAACCCAGCGGACGATTTGCTGATTCTCCGCCGCCGACAGCCATGGGCGTTGTCCGTCAAGCCAGGTGACGTCCTGTTGATAGCGGGTGAGCGTGGCGGAGATCTGTTCCGCCTGGGCCGTCGACCAGGCGGCGATCCGTTCGCCACTGGCCTGCGCCTGCTCCGGCGTGGCGTAGGCGATCGCGGGAGGCGCCATGTTTGGCAGCAGCGCGCCGCCCTGCTGGCTCACCCGCGCCATGACCTGCGCTGCGATTTGCTGGCGCAGCCGGGCGGCGAGCTGTGGTCGGGCGAGTTGACTAAAGGCGTCGATTACCCGGTCCGCATCGGCAATGCTGACAGCGCTTCCTTGCGCCGAATCTGGCGCGTCCGCATACAGCGCCAGGTTCATGGCGTTCTCCACCGCGTTCTGCGCCAGCGCGACCAGCTTTGGCCGCCACAGACTGTCAGGCAATTGCTGGACATAGCGCTGGTAACCGCTGAACAACTGCTGTGCCTGCTGCAACTGAAGTACGCCAGGATAGCCCGTGCTGGCTATCGGCGTCAGGTCCACGCCACGCTGCCAGAAAGGGTGGTTGAGCAGATCGCGCAGACTTTTTTGCAGGGCGAGAATATCCGGCGAAACGCTGAAATTGCCATCTGGTGACTGTTCGGTTAACGAAGAAAAATGCAGCCGCGAATCATCCACTTGCGCCATGAAGCGCTGGCGTAGCAGCGCTTCATGGCGTAGCAATTGCGGAATGACGCGATTGTCGATAAGCCGCAGACCGCGCGCCTGGGTCAGTAGCTCATCAAGGGGAAGCCGGACAGGGGAGTGCGCCGCGTCGCGGCTCAGGTTATTGATGGTCGCCAGCGTTGCCTGCAGACGACCAATCTGGCGCACCAGCGAGCGGACGAACAGTGGCGTGATCCGCGTATCGTTACTGAACAGCGCCAGGAGTTTCTCCAGCCGTTCTTCGCTGTCATCGAGACTGGCGTCCCCATAGTTCTGTTCCAGCCAGCGCATCGTTTCACGAGAAAACAGCTCGCTGTTTCGCCGGGTCAGTTCGCTGGCGTCCGGCAGATGCAGAGGGGCGATGTTGAGAGTGGCGAACAACGCATTCAGGCTGTCTTGCGCGGGCAAAGAATCAACGTCAACGGTGACCCCCCAGATGGAGGACGAGACGTTCGCCAGCGTCGTGACTGTCGGCTGTTTTACCTGCAATAGCTGAAGTAGCGGCAGATAGCGGGTCTCCATCTGCTTTGTTTCTCCCAGCAGCGCCTCAATCTGCCGGTAGCGTTCGTCCGGCAGCAGATCTTCCCGCGCGTCCTCTTCGTTGCTCAGGACGTGGTTTTGCTGACAGACGCCGTTAGCGGCGGGCAGCAGCAGGCTGGTCAGGGTGGCGCTATGCAGGGTCTCGCGCAGCTTGCCGTCCGTACGGCTGAACAGCGAACCCGGCCAGACGACGGAGCTGAACTGCCACTGCGGAATGGCATTGAGAATGCGCCAGTAAAAAGCGGCTGTACGCTCGCCGGGCGCGCCGGGTTCTGCGGTCTGGCTGGCGAGCAGTTGCAGGCGATCGTGCAGCAGCAGGGCGTTGGTGTGCTGATACTGCCAGCGCCAGGTCATCACGGCCAGCCACAGCACGCACAGGCAACTGTAGCAGGTGAGGGTAACAAACTGCCGTCGCAGGTTCAGACGCAGCAGTCGGCGAACCGGCATCGCCAGTCCGCGTTCGGCGGCGATTTTCCCGTCCAGCAGGTTCTGGCAAAACTGCATCTGCGGCTTATCGTCCGTTATGCTGCGGGCAACGAACCAGATGCCGCGCAGCAACGGCGGTTCGTCACGGGCATTGTTGCTGAGTAGCGAATCAAAATAATCATGCAGCGGCGTGGCGAGGGGCAGAAAAGACGCCGGCAGGCGAAACAACGACGGGGGAGTCTGCCCATTCAGGGCGCCGAGTTCGCAAATTACCTGACGCAGGGCGTGACGGGTGTTGTCCAGCGCATCGTCGATCCACTGCGGCTTCCAGACAGCCTCCCGGGCCACCGGAATGGGGCTGCCAATAGCACTGCGTCGCGCCTGCTCCGGCAGCATTTCCAGCAGCGCCTGCATGCCGTCCAGGCTCTCAAGACCGCCGATCAGCAGATAAATCGGCAGGCTTAGCCCGCACACCTGTTGGATCTGTTGGCAGTTATTGAGCAACTGAACGCGGGTGTTATCGCCGCCGATCAGCGATTCCAGCGGCAGAGTGACGATCAGCGCATCGAGCGGGCGCTGGGGGCGGCTTCTTACCAACGCTGCAAGGGTTTTTTGCCATTCGTTCTGGCGGATAAGATGTTTCTTGCCGGGGTTTTGCAGGGCCTGGGGCACACAGAGCAGGCTGCACTGCGGATTAAACCACCACTGTCCAAACCAGTGCTCCAGCCCGTCGGTGAGTGACCAACTGCGACAGAGCAGGCGATTCATTTCTTCGTCGCCCAGCATCAAAATACGCGTACTGTCATAGCGATCCTGCCCGCCACAGGCTCGCTGTATCTCCTTCTGCGCGCGGTTAAAGGCGTTATTACGGTAGTCCCATTGCCACCAGACGACCCAGCAGGTCAGCGCCAGTAAAACCAGTACGATAATCACCAGCGTCAGCCAGGGCTGCGTCATGGTTTATCCCCTCCGCAGATCTGGCCGATCGAAAAGGTCGGCAGCGTAGTGGCGCCAATGGCGTCTTCAATGCTCAGCCAAAGCCGCTGGCTTAACAGCAATAGCGCCAGCAGCACGATGATGCCAATCAGGTGCAGGCGCGAGTTGTCGGGTAAGCGTCGGCGGAGCGGGAGCTGTAGCGGCGAACCCAGTGAGTTGGCGTCAAGCCGTGCTGCGATCCCGTCAGCCGCCGCGTCCTGCTGGAAGGCGAAGCGCCAGAGTAGCCGGCAGGTCTCCTGATGCGCCTGAGCATCAAAATCGCTGCGTCTGACGCCAAAGCCGAGCGTCAGGCAGCGCAGGTAGAGGGCGGCCAGATCGCGCTCGGCTGGGTTGCGCGCTTCAAGCAGGGTTTGCACGCGCAGAGGAAAACGATCGCCCGCGCTGTGGCTCTGCCACAGGTGATATTCCAGCGGGCACGTCTGCCAGAAGCTCAGCGCGGGCCAGTCGCTGTAGAGTACGGTTTCATCAATCAGCGCCACCAGGGCATAAACCGCGGCGTCGATATGCGCATGGAACGGTGCGCCCAGCTCAAGGTTCAAACGTCGGCCATATTCCGCCACCGTCTGGCAACTGTAGTCAAACGCCTCGCGGTGCAGTTCTGGCGGGGGAAGCATGGTGCTTTTCCAGTGTTCAAACTGTGCCAGCCAGCGGGAAAATACGTCGTCAAACAGGCGACAGGCGGGCATATCAGGCGCGATCGGCATCGTCGTGATCCTCCTGGCGGTAAAGCACAATCCGTTCCGGTATGACGTCGGTTTCATGTAGCGGCGCGATAACCAGCGGCGTCTCTTTTTCAAACCACTGCGTGGTGAGGGTCAGCGAGAACAGGGCGATGGCGGGGTCGGTTTCCCATTCTCCGCGCTTCTCTGCCGCCAGTGGCGTAATGCCCATGCCGTGCATCCGCTGGCGTCGCAGGATCGCCAGAAACGGCTGGCTGGCAATCAGGCTTTGCCGGAGCCAGGACTCCGCCGACAGCGTGCCGCTGTGCGGCATCAGCACGCCGAGGGTTATCCGTTCCCCGGCGTTAATCCCCGTCGGCAACATCAACGCGAAGTGGTTCTCCTGGTGGCTGAAGTGCAGCCGCAGCAGGCGACGGCGGATACGGGCAAGCTGAGTGTTCAGTTGGGTAAAGAGTGTGGCGAAGCCGGGCAGCATGTCTTGATAGTCAAACCTGGGCAGCAGCGGCAGGGTTTTCTCTTCGCTGAGGATTGCCGTCTGGCCGGTAAACAGACAGAGCGCGCGCCAGAGGTCGAGCGGGTGCGGCTTGCCGCTGTTCAACAGGCACTCCAGCAGCGGCAATGCTCCCTGCAGGCTTTGCAGCGACAGGGCCAGCCTGAGCCAGTCGGTGGTCTGCTGATTCTGCTGCGCTAACTGCATCTCCCGGCTAAGAAAAAGGATTTTTTCCCGCGCCTGTAGACAGAGGTGACGGGTATGGCGAATCAGGTAGCTGCTTTCGCTCAACGCCGGCGTGGGCGCGAACCAGTCGTTTTGCCGGAAGCCGCCTTCGGTATAAACAACCTGAAGCAGCGGCAGACAGACGGAGTCGGTACGTTCGTGCTGGCTGATTAGCCGCGGCGCGGGCTGCCAGAGCGGAATGCTTTCGGGAAACTCGCCGCTGGCGAGATCGGGCAGCGGCGCGCTGTTAATGGAGCGATAGCGGGTATTCATGAGTTGCCAGATCCCCGCGCGGTTTGCCGGAGCAACGGCCAGCCAAAGCGCGTGCGCGCTGTCGGGAGAGGCTGGCAGCAGGGCGGCGCAGTCAAATTCCAGCGGCGGATCGCGGCTGATATCGTAGTCCACCGGCAGACCGTCGGGCATGATCGCTTCCAGGCGTAGCAGTCGCAGCATGCCTGCGCACAGCGCCGCGTCATCCACTTCCATCCGGATGACGCCCCAGAAACAGGGGTTGGCGCAGTGGGCGAGGGCGGCAGCGAGGGCGTCGTTACGCAGCGACTGTAACTGAAAATGCTGGGGCAGCATCGCCATCCCTTCATACCAGCAAACCATTTCGGGAATTGCGTTCATATTACTTTCCTTGAGCAGACGCGATAACCGCCTCATCCGTCATCAACAGCAAATGCAGAGAATCCCGTTTGTCCAGCCGTAACCGGTGATCGCCTTCACTGCGGTAGCGGGCGAACAGCACCAGCGCTTCCGCCGGCGCGCCGCGAAGCGGATTATCTTCGGCGACAAAGCGTGAACCGGGCACCAGTTCCAGAGACCAGACGCGGAGTCCGCCGGGGGCGTCGCGCAGCAACTGCGATCTGGCGTTAAACCATTGTGCCGCCGAAAGCGCCTGAATGGTGGGAACCAGCGAGGCGTCGGCAATAGCGACAATATCCACGGCGACAGGCGCGTTATCATTGGCATCGGGTGCCGTATCAATGGTGACTGCATTTAATTGCACTTGGGATTGCCACAATGAACAGGCGCAAATTTGCATGCAGAATAAACTGAATAAAATAATGTACAGCGAACGGCACAGGCTGGAAGTCATATAAAATCCTTTTATATCCCCGCTAAGAAAATAGTTAATGCAGGGAAAAGATTTTTTGATTTAAATCATTATTTGGCACGGCATACAAAAGATAAATGTTAAATTTAACATATTCAAAGAGCTAATGTTTTCATCCAAAAATATTTTTTTGATTTTTGTTTGTTTGTAATTTATTGATTTTTATATATTAATTTTTTGTTGATTGATTTTAATCAAATGGGAATGTCATGATGAATAAGTAAAAATTAGGTTGAAATTTATTTGTTGTTGTGTTTTTTATAACAGAAAGCGTTATTCAGGAGTCGTGCTCGCGAATTAAAAGGTGTCATATCTTTGACATCAGGAATATTTTTGCATAAAAAAGGATTGATCATGGCAGAAAGCATTCAGCATAAACTCAACAGAATAAGGCCGCCGCGCGTTCAAATTACTTATGATGTTGAAACCGGTGGCGCCATCGAGAAAAAAGAATTGCCTCTGGTTGTGGGTATTCTGGCTGATTTATCCGGCCAGCCCATTTCCCCGCCGGAAAAACTCCGCGAGCGTCGGTTCGTTGAAATCGACCGCGATAACTTTGATGACGTGCTCGCGTCCATCTCTCCCCGGTTGGCGATGCAGGTGAACAACCGTCTGGCGAACGATGGCAGCAAATTCAACGTCGAGCTGAATTTCAAAACCTTCGAAGACTTCACGCCCCTCAACATTATCAACCAGATTAAGCCCCTCCAGCGCCTGCTTCTTGCCCGCCAGCGTCTGCGCGATCTGCTGACCAAGCTGGACGGCAATGACGATCTGGACATGTTGTTGCAGAAGGTGATCACCGACAACACCGAGCTACAGGCGCTGCGCCCGGCAACGAAAGACACTCCGGTGGATAACGCGTAACCGAAAAGGAGACGGACAATGGATAATGTTCAGGAACAGGTTGAAACCGGCGGGCAGACGGTCACGCTAAGCGTACTGGATCGTATCATTCAGGAAGGCCGCATGGCGCGCGACGAGCTACAGCAGACCTACGCGCGCGACATGCTGGAAGAGTTGGCGACGCAAATTCTTGACGAAGGCATGGTCGTGGAAAGCGACACCATCGCCATGATCAACTATCGCATTGCGCAAATTGACGAACTGATCAGCGCTCAGCTTAACGAAGTCCTGCACCACCCCGATATGCAGAAGCTGGAAGCCAGTTGGCGCGGCCTGCATCAGTTTGTGATGAATACCGAAACCAGCTCTCGTCTGAAACTGCGCCTGTTGAACGTTTCGCGTAAAGCGCTACAGGACGATCTGGAAAAAGCGGTTGAATTCGACCAGAGCACCTTGTTCAGGAAGCTGTATGAAGAGGAGTACGGCACTTTCGGCGGCAACCCCTACAGCGTGCTGGTTGGCGACTTTGAATTTGGCCGCCACCCGCAGGACGTGGCGCTGCTGAAGAAGATTTCGCAGGTGGCCGCTGCCGCTCACGCGCCGTTTATCGCCGCCGCCAGCCCGCGTTTGTTCGACATGGGATCGTTCGCCGAGCTGAGCGTGCCGCGCGATCTGGCGAAGATCTTCGAGAGCAGCGAGCTGATCAAATGGCGCTCCTTCCGCGAAAGCGAAGATTCCCGCTATGTGTCGCTGGTGTTGCCGCACGTGTTGCAGCGTCTGCCGTATGGGCCGGACACCGTGCCAGTGGAAGGGGTTAACTTTGTTGAGGACGTTGACGGGCTGGACGCCAGCAAATACCTGTGGGGCAACGCCGCCTGGGTGCTGGCTAACCGGATCACCGAGGCGTTCGCGCTCTACGGCTGGTGCGCGGCGATCCGCGGCGCGGAAGGCGGCGGACTGGTGGAGCATCTTCCGGCGCACACGTTCTCCACCCCTTCCGGCGACATCAGCCTGCGCTGCCCGACGGAAATCGCCATTACCGATCGCCGTGAGAAGGAGCTTAACGATCTCGGCTTTATCGCCCTGTGCCACAAGAAGAATACCGATACCGCCGCCTTCTTTGGCGGGCAGACCACCAACCAGGCGAAGATCTACAACACCCCGGAAGCCAACGCCAACGCGCGCATTTCGGCGATGCTGCCCTATATCCTCGCCGCCTCCCGCTTTGCTCACTATCTGAAGGTGATCATGCGCGACAAGATCGGCAGCTTTATGAGCCGCGACGAGGTGGAAAGCTATCTCAACAACTGGATTGCCGACTATGTGCTGCTGCGCGACACCGCCCCGCAGGAGATCAAGGCGCGTTATCCGCTGCGTGAGGCGCGCATCGACGTCAGCGAAGTGCCCGGCAAGCCGGGGGTTTATCGCGCCGTAGTGTTTCTGCGCCCGCACTTCCAGCTCGAAGAGCTGACTACCTCGATTCGCCTGGTGGCGGAACTGCCGCCGCCGGCCGCGGCCTGATCGTTAAGGAGATAAACCATGGATGCGATTTTTTTAAAGCTGGACAACATTACCGGCGAAAGTCAGGTGAAAGGGTTTGAGAAGCAGATCGAGATCATGTCCTACAGCCATAACGTGGCGATGCAGGTCACCAACGACGTCAGCAATACCGAGCGCACTTCCGGGCGCGCTCACGTCGGCGAATTCTCGCTGACCAAGTTTGTCGACCTCGCCACCCCGGTGCTTAACGAATACTGCTGCAGCGGGAAGGTCATTCCCACGGCGTTGCTGACGCTGTGCCGTAACGACAACGGCAATATGCTGCCGTTTATTGTCTACACCTTAAGCAACGTCATTATTTCGCACCTGAGCGTCAGCGGCGGATCCGGCGGCAAGCCGGTGGAGACCATGTCACTGAACTTCACGAAAATTAAATGGGAAATCACCGCCCAGAAATCGGCAGGGCAGAAAGAGGGGAACTCCTCCTCCGTCTGGGATATGGCGATGAACCAGAAAGATAAATGATGATGTCGTCGTCCGTTCCGGTTGCGCTGCTCGACAGGCTGGGAGATGAGAATGTCCCGCCGCGTGAGTCGGTGCGCCGCGAACTGATCCGTCTGTTCAACGCCCGCGCCTCGCAGGAGGCCGAAGAGCTGCCGCCGCTGCTTGTATGGGGCATGCCCGAATGGCACGGACTGAATGCGGACGACGAACGGGCGCTCAGCCAGTTCTGTCGCCAGCTGCGCAGCGCGATTTTGCGCCTTGAGCCGCGGATCGTGGCGCTGACGGTGAGCGTGAAGGATGCGCGCCAGCAGACGCTGGCGCTGCATATCGACGCGCAGCTATGGAATGACGACGCGCCGCTGCTACTGGAGTTGTGCTGGCGCAACGGCAACTGGCAATAGGCGATACAAAGGAAGATCAATGGACGATCGGCTGCTTGATGATTACCTGCAAGAACTGCGGTGGCTGCGTGCGGCCAGCGGCGAGTTTGCCCGTCGCCATCCGCAGGTGGCGGCCCGCCTGCGTTTAAGCGAGTTTGACTGCCCGGACCCTCACGTTGAGCGGTTGCTGGAGGGCTTCGCGCTACAAAGCGCCCGCTTGCACCAGCGGCTGGACGACGGCTTTGGCGAGCTGAGCGAGTCGCTGCTGGAGCAGCTTTCTCCGCACCTGATGCGTCCTTTTCCCTCGACCGCGACCGCCTGTTTTACCCCCGATCCGCTGGCGGGCGACCTGACGCGCGGCTATGTCCTGTCCGCCGGAACGCCGCTCTATGCGCTGACCGCGGAGGGGAAAACGGTCTGGTGGCGCACCGCCCTGGAGCAGACCCTGTGGCCGGTGGCGATTGACTCGCTTGAATGGTGCGATGCCGCGACCGCGCAGCATTACTGCGGGCAGCCCCACGCGCGCGGCGCGTTGCGCATTCGCCTGCGCTGCCTGGCGCCGCACCGCTTTTCGCAGCTGGCGATGACCTCGCTGCGCGTACATCTTTGCGCTTCGCCGCAGGTTAACGCTGTGCTTTTTGATTTGTTCTACGCTCACGTTATCGGGCCGCGGCGCCCGCAGCCGGTGGGCGTGCAGAACGCGGCGCGCATTTTGCCGTTTGATGCCGCCACCCCCGCCAGCGGGCTGGCGCTGAGCGCGTGGATGCACTGTCCGCAGGCGTTGATGTATTTCGATTTGCCGTTGCCGCCGGGGCCGGATGACGACGCGATGACCCTGTGGATCCCCTTTGACCGCGCCCCGCAAACGGCACTGCCTTTGCAACTGGGCGATATTCGTACCGGCTGTGCGCCGCTGGTCAACTTATTTACCCGTACCTCAGAACCGCTGATCGCCGAACATACCCGCAGCGAACAGCGGCTGGTGGCGGATCACAACGACAGCGCCATGCAGATCTATCGTATCCAGGATCTGTGGATGAGCAGCCGCGACGCGGCGTGGCGCGTGCCGCCTTATTATTCAGCGCAGGGGCATAGCGACGCCCGCTGGTTCTGGCATGCGCGGCGCCATCGCGCGCAGGGCAATACGCTGTGGCTCACCCTGGTGGACAGCCGCTTCGACCCGGCGGAACCGCCGGAAGAGGCCAGCCTGACGGCCAGGCTATGGTGCAGCAACGGCGAGACGCCCCTGACGCTGGCGGCTGGCACGTCGCTCACTTTCGAACAGCCCGGCCCGGTGGCGCAGGTGCGTCTGCTGGGTACGCCGACAACGCCTTCCGCCCCCGCTGCGCAGGACGACGCGCGCTGGCGGCTGGTCTCTTCGCTGGCGCTCAACCACCTGTCGCTCACCGAAGGCGAAACGGCGCGGGCGTCGCTGAAGGAGATGCTGGCGCTCTACGCTCCGTCCGGCGCGTCGCCTGCCTTCTGGCAACAGATTAACGGTATCAGCGCCCTGCGCTGCGAGCGGGTAAGCGAACATCGCGGCGGCGAGGCCTGGCGCGGCTGGCGCAACGGTATTCGGGTGACGCTGACGCTTGATCCACAGGCCTTTACCGCCAGCAGTCGCCTGTTGTTTGCCGCGATTATCGCCCGCTATCTGGCGCAGAACGCGACGGCGAACTGCTTTGTACAGTGTGTCTTACAGGATGAAGGGGAGGCGCTGCCGCTATGGCGCGATACCGGAGAAACGGCGCTGACAGTATAGCTGAGCGACTGCGGCGCGAGCCGTGGCGTTTTTCGCTCGAGCAGTACGTCAGGCTGGCTGAACTGCGCGGAGAGATCCCCGAGCTGTGCGGCGACTATAGGCTGGCCTTTGCGCCCGCGGAGATCGGCGTGCAGCGCGATGGCCGCCTGCGGGTATGCAGCCTCGGACCGGGCGGCGCCGACGGCGTGCTGCCCTACGGCTGGCTGGAGTGGCTGCAGCAGGCGACCCAGGACAAAAACGCCGCGCCGCAGGATTTTCTCAACCTGTTTCAGCGGCGGCTGATTGAACACCACTGCCGCAGCCTGAGCCTCTGGCGGCTGGCGACACCCTATGCCGCGCGGGAGCATGCGCCGGGCTTCGCCATCATGCGCGCGCTGTGTGGCTTTGACTCGACGACCATGCAAGGACGCGGGTCGCCCCGCCTGTTGGCGCAGAGCGGGCTGCTGGCGAACCGCAGGCGATCGACGGAGGGCTTTATCGCCCTTGCGGCGGCGATGCTTAACGTCACGCTGCGCACAGAAGCGTTTATCGGACGCTGGCAGACGCTGCCGCCCGCGTCGCAGGGGCGCACCGGCAGCCGCCTGGGCCGCGACAGCGTGGCGGGCAGACGCGCCTGGAACCAGCATGCGGCGCTGCGGGTATATCTGGATATTGCTGACGCCACGCAGTGGCGGGCATTTTTGCCCGGCGGCGAGGGGTTTCAGGCCCTCTGCCAGTTGGGGCAAATCTGGTTTGGCGCAGGCGTGTCGCTGGAACTGATGATGCGCGGCGCGCTGACGCTGGGCACCACGTTAACCCGCGACCGCCCGCCGCTTCTCGGGCGCACCGCGCAGCTCAGGGGGCGCGGAACGTCATCGTTCTGCAACCGACAACATCTTAAGGATTAAGGAGAACGCCGCATGGATTTAAAAGCGCTGGTACAGCGACTGAACCCGATCTGCTTTCGCGCGCTGGAACAGGCCGCGGAGCGTAGCCGGGCGCAGGGACACTGGTTTGTGGAGCCTGAGCATCTGCTGCTGGCCCTGCTGGACGACGAGCACAGCGATCTGGCGTGCTGCCTCAGCGGCGCGGGGATTGCCGCCGACGCGCTGCGCGACGAAATCCGACGCGCCCTGGCGCAGTTCAAAACTGGCTGTACGCGGATGCCGATCTTTTCCATACAACTGGCAGAACTGCTGGAAGGGACGCTGCTGTTGGCCTCCCTCCGCCAGATGAAGAACGTACGTTCCGCGCTGCTGCTGCTGACGCTACTTACCCGAGAGCGCCTGCGCGCCCAGCTGGCGCTGGGGATGCCGCTGCTGCTGAAGATCCCCGCCGAAACGCTGGAAGAACAGTGGCAGATCTGGTGTCGCGGCTCCGCTGAAACGGTGTGCAATGCGCCAGGCGAAGCCCCGGCGGTTGGCGATGAGAACGTGCTGGAACAGTACACCTATGATCTCACCCACGACGCCAGAGAGGGGCGGATCGATCCGATTATCGGGCGCGACGCCGAGATCCGCCAGTGCATTGATATTCTGCTGCGCCGTCGGCAGAACAACCCGATTCTGGTGGGCGCGCCCGGCGTCGGTAAAACCGCCGTCGCCGAAGGGCTGGCGCTGCGCATCGCTGAAGGCAGCGTGCCGCCGCCGCTGCGCGATGTGGCCCTGCTGGCGCTCGATCTCGGCCTGTTGCAGGCGGGCGCAGGGGTGAAGGGGGAATTTGAGCAGCGGCTGAAAAGGGTGATCGAGGCGGTAAAAAAATCCCCGCAGCCGATCATTTTATTTATCGACGAGGCCCACACGCTGATTGGCGCGGGCGGCGCCGAGGGCGGCAGCGACGCCGCCAACCTGCTGAAACCCGCATTAGCGCGCGGCGAGCTGCGCACCATCGCCGCCACGACGTGGCAGGAGTACAAAAAGTATTTCGAGAAGGACCCGGCGCTGGACCGCCGTTTTCAGCGTATTCAGATCGAAGAGCCGGACGAGGAGAGCGCGGTGGTGATGCTGCGGGCGGTGGCCGACAAGCTGGAGGCGCATCACGGGGTGCAAATCCTGGATACCGCCATCCGTGAGGCGGTGCGCCTGTCGCAGCGCTACATCTCCGGACGTCAGCTGCCGGACAAGGCCATCAGCGTGCTCGACACCGCCTGCGCGCGGGTGGCGCTGGCGCAGCATGACGTGCCGCCCGCGCTGGAAGAGATCCGTCAGCAGCAGGCGGCCTTCGAAGAAGAGAGCGCGCGCCTGAACCGCGAGCTGCTGGTGGGCGTCGATCATCACGATCGGCTGTGCGAGCTGGAGGCGCAGGCGCAGAAGTTACAGCTGCAGGCGCGGGAGGTGGAAGAGCGCTGGCAGGATGAGCGTCAGCGGGTCGGCGAGTTACTGGCCGCCCGCCAACGGATGCTGGATTTGAGCGCGCAGCCGGAAGACGACGAGCTGGAGCAGGCGCTGGTGGAGTGCGCGGCGCTGATCGGCAAGCTGGAAACCGCCGCCGCCCAGCTGCGCGACGAAGTGCCGCTGGTGCCGGACTGCGTGGATGCCGCCACCGTGGCGGCGGTGATCGGCGGCTGGACGGGTATTCCGCTCGGGCAGATGCTCACCGACGAAGCCCACGCCCTGCGCACGCTGGTCGAACGGATGAGCGAGCGGGTGATGGGGCAACAGGCAGCGCTGGAAACCATCGCCCAGCGGCTGCGCGCTTACCGCAGCGGCCTGACCGATCCGCAAAAGCCGGTCGGCGTGTTTTTGCTGGTGGGACCCACCGGCGTCGGCAAAACTGAAACCGCGTATGCGCTGGCCGACGCCCTGTACGGCGGCGAACGCAATCTCATCACGATTAATCTGTCTGAATATCAGGAAGCGCACACGGTCAGCCAGCTCAAAGGCGCGCCGCCGGGCTACGTCGGCTATGGCAGCGGCGGGGCGTTAACCGAAGCGGTACGCCGCCGTCCTTACTCCGTGGTGCTGCTTGACGAAATCGAAAAGGCGCACCCGGACGTGCTGGAGGCGTTTTATAACGTCTTCGATAAAGGGGTGATGGAAGATGGCACGGGGCTTATCGTTGATTTTAAAAACACGGTAATGCTGGCGACCAGCAACGTCGGCGCGGAGTTAATTCTCGATACCCCTGCTTCTGAATTAAATAGCGAGCGGTTTAACGAGGCATTGCGCGAGGAGCTGTTGCGTCATTTCCGTCCGGCGTTTTTGGCGCGGATGACCACGGTGGCCTATCGGGCGCTGGATGAGGAGATATTAAAAGGGATTGTGTTGGCGAAACTGGAGAAATTAGCGCAGCGGTATTTTGTGGCGACGGGAGAGAGGTTGAATATGGATGAGGGGTTGGTCGAAAGGGTGATGGAGAAATGTAAGGGAGTCGGGGCCAGAGATGTTGAGAACCTGGTGGTTGGGGAAGTGATGGGGTAGGTATTGTTATATGTGGGGTTTATATGCCAATTATTTTTCATGAGTTAATTCCAGGAAATGCTGGAAACGCAGGATATGCCATTGCAAAGGAATTGGCATGTCAAACAGCTATCCATTTTAACGCAGTGGCTAATTTAGGTTTAGGAATTGCTAATGCTTCATGTAGAGCCGCTGTTGCTGTGGAAGCAAATCCAGGATTGGGCTTACCAAATGCAAATGATATTTTCGGTGCGGTAATGCCATTTGCTATTATTTATAGTAATTCACAATTTGCAGCAGGTGGTTTAGCTATGGGTATGGGGAATGGTGCTTTAGGGGGACATGCTGAACGAGCAGCACTTACAGCAGCCAATGGACTGCCACTATATATCATACCTGACACGACAAATGCTGTGCTATTTGTTGAATTAAGTCCATGTCAAGGCTGCTTTCATTGGCTCAACGGTATAAATGGAGTTGGGGTACCTAACCCCTATAATAATGTAATTAACAATGGCGGTGCGACCACCTTAAATGTTTGGTATGCCTGGTCACATCCAAACGATGTTGATCTGATGATTGCTTTTCATGGGATGTTACTTGCTCACCAACTTGCTAATATTATTCTGTGGTGATGTTGATATCTATATATAATTATCATTCATCATATTATAAATTGGTTTTTATTTATTAATGTGTAATTGTTTAGGTTTCGTTTCGATATTAAAGTTTGTGAGTCATAATGATTTTGATAACAAGGAGGTCCCCATGCCCGACACCACCATCATAAAACTCACTGCCCCAACCCTGACCGGCCTGACCGCCGCGACCGCGTACACCGACTCCCGGCTTAACGGCCTGACTACCGCCACCGTCGTGGGAACCACCGCCGCGCCGTTAACCCTCGATGCCGCGCTGGCGACCCATCTGACCGCCACCCTCAACAACGCCGACTATGACGGACTGATTGCCGAAGCGCACCAGCTTCCGGCGACCGGCAACGCCGATCGCTACCAGTTTGTGCTACGCCCGTGGCTGTGGTGGTTGACGCTTGCCAGCAACAACCGCGTCTTTCAGAACCTCAGTGCGCAGGAGATTGTCGAGAAGGTGTTTAAGGACGCCGGGTTTACCGACTACAAATTTCAGCTCAAGACCACACCATTAAAACGGGAATATTGCCTGCAATACAACGAAAGCGACTTCAATTTTGTCTCGCGACTGCTGGAGCAGGAGGGGATCTTCTGGTTCTTCACTCATGTGCAAGGTAAGCACACGCTGGTGCTGGCGGATGACAACAGCGCCTTTCCGCCCATTGCAGGCGACAAAAAGGTGAAGTATCAGGCGGCACAGAGCGGCGCACGGGAAACCGGCATGATTCGTTCGGCGCAGCTGCGTTTGCAGGCCACCGCGCAGGGGTTCCAGAGCAGCGATTATAACTACGAGCAGCCGAAAGCCGCGCTGTTCGCCCTGGCCGATGAGAAGAAGGGCGGCATGCAGTATCAGCACCCCGGCAGGTTCAGTGAAAAAGCGCAGGGCGACGCGCTGGCGGCGTGGAAGGTCAATGCCCTGAAGGCGCAGGCCAAACAGCTGGTGGGTGAAAGCGACTGCGCGGCGCTGATGGCCGGACACTGGTTTTCCTTAACCGATCACGATGACAAATCCCTGAACATCGACTGGCTGGTCACCGCTGTCAGTCATGAATACGATGGTGAACGCTATCGCAACCGCTTTACCGCCATTCCAAAGGCCACGCCGTATCGCCCGCTCGCCGTGACGCCGCAGCCCTTTATGCATACGCAAACGGCGACGGTGGTCGGCAAAAGTGGCGAGGAGATCTGGACCGATAAACTCGGGCGGGTAAAAGTGCAGTTCTCGTGGGACAGAGAAGGCAAAAGCGACGAAACCAGCTCCTGCTGGTTACGGGTGGCTACCGCCTGGAGCGGCAACGGCTTTGGCGCGCAGTTTATCCCGCGCATTGGCCAGGAAGTGGTGGTGAGCTTTATCGACGGCGACCCGGATAAGCCGCTCATTACCGGCTGCGTGTACAACGGCGCGAATGCATTGCCGTATGCCCTTCCGGCGAACCAGACCCAGTCCGGCATTAAAACCCACAGCGCAAAAGGTTTTAACGAACTGCGCTTTGACGATAAAAAAGACGCCGAGCTGCTGGCGATGCAGGCGCAGAAAGATTTCCAGCTTACGGTGCTCAACGACAGCAAAACGACTATCAGCCATGACGACATTCAGAGCGTCAAAAACGATCGCACCCGCACAGTTGAAGAGGGCAACGAAACCGTCACCCTAAAAAAAGGCAATCGTGCGGTGAAAATTGAGAAGGGCAGCGACACCCTGGAGGTGAAGGACAAGCGTAGCGTGACGGTGAAGGGCGATCAGGAACATGCCATCGACGGCAACGACACACATAAGGTGAAGGGCGACTACACGCTTAACGTCGACGGCAATTTGACCATCAAGGTCAGCGGCATGCTAACCCTGGAGAGCGGCAAAACCCTGAAAGTGAAAAGCGGGGCGGATCTTAACGCCAGCGCCTCGGGCAGCCTGAAGCTGGACGCGACCAACATCGCCAGTGAAGCAAAAGCCTCGTTGACCCAGAAAGCGGCAACCATCAGTCAGGAAGCAAAAGCGACTCTGACCAGCAAAGCCTGCGCCACCCAGACCGTGGACGGTGGCGGCATGCTGATTATTAAAGGCGGGATGGTGAAAATCAACTGACGGAGACGTGATGAACGAAACGCTGGAGCTTCAGCAGGATCGTACCCGCATTCAGGCCGGGCTGAGCGGCGGCCTGCTTAACGGCGAGACGCGCATTGAGGAGCACGGTCGACTGCTGGCGATCCTGCGTTATCAGCAGGGGTTACTGCACGGCAAAATGGAGAACTGGCACCCTAACGGACAACTGGCGCTGGAACAGGTGTTTCAGTACGGCAGGCTTCACGGCGTCGCACGCTATTATTCGCCAGAAGGAATGCTGGTGCGGGAAGAACACTGGCATGACGGCGAACTGCATGGCGAATGTCGCAGCTTTTACCCCTCCGGCGCGCTGCACCTGCGCGAACAGTGGCAACATGGTCTGAGGCATCAGTGCAGCGAACAATTTTACCCCGACGGCGCACGGGCGCTGCGGCAATATTATGATTGCGGGAAGCTGACAAAAGAGACTGAGCGCTGGCTGCCGGACGGCCGTGCAGTGAGTGCCGACGGCAAGCCCCAGTCGCGGTTGAGTAAATGGACCGAGCGGCTGTAATCTCACGTCCTTGTAATGGGTGGGGGAGGCGGTTGAGTTTGTTAGGGATTTTGATTTTTTGCGAGGAAGGGAAGGCGCAAAAAAGAGTGGCGATGATGTTGATATGGAAGTGGATTTATCTATTTGATTTTTAAGTTTATTGTTGTGGGTGGTATTTTTTGTACAGCTTGAGGTTCTGGTGGATTTTGAAGGCTTGTCGCTTATAATTGAGCTGAGTGATCTTTCATTCAGGCCGATCTGTGACAGAAGCGGATGTTAGTAAGCCCTCACAACATCAATTAGAGGGGAGTAGGTCACTCCAACCCTGCGGGTCTTCGCATAAAATGCCCGCAAAGGCTGTTTTATCGTTTACAAATAAAATATTAAGCTCTAATCTCAAAAAAATACAAGGATCTTAATAACAAAAAAGGTCACCCTATGGAATTATTATATTCGATCGAATGGTATCTAACGAAAATAAACAATGCGCAGTCAGCATTACTTGAAACCCCAGCGCCCGCAGATATTGGGCACTTAAGATTTAATCACGGCATATACATTGAGTCTATATTTTCACTAATAGATTATATGGATGATAATAAAACTGGCATAACTGAAGATATAAAAATAAATGTAGGTAGCGACTTATTCTATTTTAGAATGCTCAGGAATTCAATTGTACACCGTGGATTTGATCTTAGCACCCGAGGTACCGTTGTTAACGGTAATACACGAGTATTGACACCAGACAATGTTGTATATAAGGGAGAGATACTTCCAACACCTACAGAGCCGTTGCTATTGAAAGCAACAATGCTTTTAGATATTGTAATGAGAACAGTGCTCATCCAAAAGCTCAACAGTCTTGGGGCCTTAGAAGAAAAAGAAATAGATGAGGGTGAGGAATTTAAAAAACACTGTTCATTTATCGAAAATGATAAGCATATACCTTTATTTGTGAAGGAAATGTTTGTAAGAAATATTGAAGAAATAAAGATGGGCATAAATTTCGCAGAAGCAAATAGAGATGAAATTAACAAGTTAAAAGATAAGTTATCACCAGTCAAGACACTTATCTCGCTTTCAAAAATATAAGAACTTATATAAATAAGATTAAAAACATTCATGTGAGGGCTTTTTGGCGATTAGCTGATAATAATCTCCTGTTACCATTTGCAGACAGGACTCTCGGTTATAATCTGAACATAATCTATGAAAACACCATTTTCCAAAACGTCGCATTATCCATACTAATTAGACAAGCTGTACGTGATTTTTCCTGTCTGAGCCTAAGCTCCTGATCTCCTCCCGGAAAGACGAAGCTCTCTGATTTAGCACTGCACTGAATTTGGGCTAGGGTCACTCTGGCCGGGATCTCAAAAAAATGACTGGAACTAAAACGGGTCTATTTACACGCAGAGCTGACCGCCGCACTGGCACCGGAGCTGATGGGGATTAAGAACCAGCCCGCGATGATAAAAAACCGCGCGCTTGACCGTTCGATGGCATATCTCCGTGAGCCCCTTTCCGTCTGGCTGGCCGCAGGAAATGACATTAATTATTCTGCACAGGACAGCGATATTTTAACGGCCATCGGATATAGGCCTGACGCGCCTTCGCGGGATGATAATCGTGAAAAATTTACCCCTGCACAGAGCATGATTTTCGCCCGTCGACGCGCCGGACTGGCCGCGCGGTAGCCCGTCAAAAAATTCCCGTAAATCCCGCTATTTTTAATGAAATAAGCCATGCATCCATAAGGTGCATGGTTTTGCATGTGTTTTCCCGCCCCAGCACTCCCTGCCTGCGCCAGTTGCGGAGTGGCCTGAGGCCACCTTTGCACCTGCATTAAAAACGCCCCCTTAAGCGGGTAGGCGTGGCGGGGAGAGCATTGCGCGCGAAGTGCATCATTTATTTTTCATTTGCCAAAGGAAGTACAAATCATTTGATCTAGCCTCACTTTTCCCTCTTATGGTTTTAGTATAGTCAACGGCAGTGCTAATAATTGCTGCTCCACCTCCTACAGCAGCCAGTAAGTGGCTAAGATCATTTGGTAGAATTCCTGCATATAACCCGAAAGAAACAGTACCAGAACCAATAATGATTTTATCTCTTATCCCAGCTTTGGTTTTTTTCTTCCAGTCACTTACTTTTTTTTCAATAATGTTGATCTCAGGGAGAATTTGGTCTCTAAATATTTCAGAAATCTCTCTTTGTTCCCAATATGTACTCTTTCTAATTAAATTATTGACTTTGTCTCTGTAAACCTTGAACGACTCTTCTTCTTTCTCCCTAATTTTCAGTATGTTTTCTAAATTTTTACTTTGTATTGTTGGTAGGTAGTGTTCAATTGAAGAGTTGAAACTTGTTGAGTTTACTTTGTATATGGAGGGGTTGGTACTTGTTGCTATTTTAATTTGCTGCTGGTTGTCACATAAATATGATGTGCCATAAAATTTTGTGTGCCACTCTTGTTCTGATAAGTCTTTAATTATTGGTGATATGATTAAATCAAGGATCTGTTCTTGAGCTATTTCTTTCATTGAAAATATATAGGGTAAAGTCTTATTGAAGAGTGATTTAATATAATCACCAACTGGTTCCATGAGATGAAAATACATTACTCCATGCTCGATAAAACTATCTGGCCCTTTTATCTCAAAGAAAGGAGTACCGTCGGCAGTAATATCAAAACTAACAGTGCATTTGTGAATTAATTCTTCATGAAGTAATTCATATAACTCCTTCTCTTTTTTGATTAATTCTTCAGAAAGCGGGGTGGCCAATGACAGTCCGTGTCCGTGGCATAATGCGACTTTATTAAGTGCGTATTTGATTATGCCTCTTTTAATTAATGGTTTTAGATAAAGGTAGTTGTATATACCAGCAATAACATCTTGCTTTGACATGCTGTTGACGTTTTCGACTCCGTCTATAATGATTTTTTCAAACGGATTTTGAATATAAACTTCATCGCTATAGAGTGCAGAGAATGATGCTACTTGTAATATTTTATTAATTCGGCATTCTGCGGCGGAACATGGATGACGACCACCGCTTAAAGAGGTGTTTGCTATAAATGAAAAATTTTCATTTTTATGTGGATTTATATTAAAATAATGTCTGGTAACAAGATATAGAGTTTCAGTAAACTCATAGAAAGCTTCGGTATCCATGCCTAGAATTGAAGATTCAATATGACCTTGCGTCCCGAGAATAATTATTTCATCCAATTCTGAAATAAAATCCATAATTACGATCCTTTTAAGTTTACCAATGTAACTCAATGCAAAAGTGATTTCTTTACGAACAGTCCCCACCAGTTCATTAAATCATAGCGCACAGCTAAGTAAGTAGACCTATTGTAAGCACGGCGTACTTCATTTTAATCTGAATGAGCTAGAGCCGCCTCAATAACATCTGCATTGAATCCCTGCTCGTTGAGGGCAGTACTTGCAATTGAGCGTAGTCCATGAGCAACTAACTTACCATCATAGCCAATGCGTTTTAAAGCGGCATTAGCAGTTTGGCTATTCATTGATTTTTTTGGATCATTCCTACTAGGGAAAACATGTTCCCTATGAGCGCTGATTGGCTTCATTACATCCAGAATCTCTAATGCATGTGGTGATAAAGGAACAATATGTTCCCGCTTAGCTTTCATCCGTTCGGCTGGAATAGTCCAGAGCTTCGCATGGAGATCGATCTCTACCCACCGAACGCCGGAGGCCTCAGAAGGGCGCACAAGCGTCAGGAGCTGCCATTCAATGAGACAGCGAGTTGAAACGGAGAGGTTCGACATCTCCAAAGAACGCATCAGCTTCGGCAATTCTTCTGGCCGGAGCGTCGGCATGTTTTGCTTTTTAGGTTTCTCAAACGCCATTCCGACACCAGATGCCGGGTTTGCATCAATCAGGCCAGTGTTGACGGCGTAGATGATGATTTCGTTAATACGCTGCACCAGTCGACGTACAGTCTCAAGCGCTCACGAGCTTTGATTGGTTCAAGTGCTTCAATCAATGTTCGGGCTTTGATTTGCTGAACGGGGATCTCACCGATGGCAGGGAATATATCTTTCTCCAGTGAACGCCAAATGTCTTTTGCGTAATCAGGGATGACGCTATTGCTTTTGAGATTGAACCAGTTAGCAGCGACCGTCGAAAAAATACTGTCCAGAGCGATTTGCTGCTGTTCCTCCGCAACTTCAGCTTGAATTTGCGGGTCGATTCCCTTGTCCAATAAGGCAAGGTAATCCGCTCTTAATCCTCGAGCATCAGCAAGCGAAAGGGCGGGGAAAACACCAAGTCCCATAATTGTTCGCTGTTTTGTTGCTGGACGTTGATAGCGAAAGCGCCAGAGTTTCTTGCCGCTGGTTTTCACTATCAGGAAAAGTTCATCCCCATCATGCGGTGTTAGATCCTTCTCTAACGCTTTGGCGCGCAGAACTTCGGTATTGGTCAGGGGCGTGTTGTCCGTGCCACTGTGGCTGCTCCTTCAAGAATTAGTATAGGCTTTTAGGTATACATCATACCGTATACCTAAACGTATACCAATAATCACCGGATTTAGCCGGATGTTCTCGGACAACGTCAGACACAAAAAAGCCCGCAGGGCTTGTGCCATGCGGGCTTTCTGTATTTCACCGGACGTATCCGGATAATTGTTTGGGCTGGCGTCCTTGTAATTGGTGGGGGGGGGGTTGAGTTTGTTGGGGATTTTGATTTTTTGCGGGGAAGGGAAGGCGCAAAAAGAGTGGTGATGATGTTGATATGGAAGGGGTTTTTGTAACGTCATGATTTTTAAGTTGATTGTTGAGAGCTGGGTTTTGCGTGTTGGTTGAGGCTATGGTGGAAGTTGAATGCTTGTCGTTCGTTTCCTGAAGTGAGCGTTTCTGTCGGATAATTCACTCTCTTGAATTTTCTGGCCTGTAGACCATGCTCATCAAATACATACTAATAATCGACGGCGATACAGGGTAAGCGTAAAGTGATAACCGTCAATGCGGCTATCACTTTACGCTTACCAATAATCTTCGATATCTTAACTGACTTCTACAGGAGCTTGTTACCTGAATAGGTGGTGGCAACCTTACGTTTCTTAAGCTCTTAAAATACTTAACGTTATTATAGGAACCCCATGAAATCAGAGCCGCTTACCGTCAATCAACTCTTCCAGAATCGTCGGCAGTATTGCGTTCCATTTTATCAACGAGCCTATGTATGGACACTAAGAGACCAATGGTCAGCTTTATTAGAAGATATTATCGATAAGGCTGAGAGCAGACTTTCTAAAACAAAACCAACGCCTCACTTCCTCGGGGCCATCGTGCTCGAACCACAATCCAAAGACAGCCTATTGGGGGTGGATACGTCACACATCATTGATGGCCAGCAGCGACTCACCACACTTCAGTATGTTCTTGCTTCCATCCGTCTTGCTCTTCGGGCAACAGGACTTTCCGGCCTGGAGAAGATCGTATTGCCTTGTTTACGCAACATAAACGAAGAGACTATGCGTAATGTAGACGTTGAACGTTTCAAACTTTGGCCGACATTCCGTGATCAAAAAGACTTTATTAAAAGTCTCAACGTTGACTCAGTCGAAGCTCTTCGCGAGGTCTATCCGGAAAACTTCACACAACACGGGACCCTGCGTAAGTATTTCAGCCACCCACCCTCACTGGAAGCATTATGGTTCTTTAGTGACGCTTTTATTCAGTTCATCAACGCGGAAGGGCACCCTGTAGCCTCAAATGCAGAGGCTTTGATTAATGCAGTCCTGACTGACCTCAAAATGATCAACATCACCCTGGAGGAAGGAGATGATGCTCAAATCATTTTTGAAACGTTAAATGGCCGTGGGGCAGAACTTCATGCAACTGATCTCATTCGCAATTACATCTTTATGCGCGCTGTAAGTGACGATATTGATGCTGCGATGTTGTATGAGAATGACTGGAAGTCTTTTGAAGATCCCTACTGGACTGAAAATCAACGCCGTGGTCGTATTTATAAACCCCGACTGGAATGGTTAATTCACGCCACGCTACAGGCTGAAAAACGCAGTGAGGTGGATTTGTCGCGCCTTTACAATGAATTCCGGGACTTTGTGTCTAAGGATATGCCTGCGCGCCGCGCCGATCAGCAGGTCGCGCTTCTCACTCGCTATGCTAATCAATATAAAGAACTGATCGGAGATAGTGGTACGACTCCTGTCGCGCGCTTTGGCCGTCGTATTGCAGCCTATGACGTGACGACTATTCATCCTCTTGCGCTCCTGATTTCAGTCACTGATATCTCTGATACCGAAAAGACAATCATGTTTAATGATCTAGTCTCATATGTTGTACGAAGAGCCGTGTGTGGGCTGACACCTAAGAACTACAATAACGTATTCATGGCTGTCTTACGGCACCTGGCTAAAACTGCCGTTTCCAGTGTTGAGCTACGTTACAGCCTTAAGAATTTGAATGGCGAGGCTTCTCGCTGGCCGACTGATTCAGAATTCCTTAATGCCTGTATCACCGCACAGCTTTATCCTGGCAGGCTTGATACGCCGAAGATGCGTATGATGCTGACAGAGCTTGAAGGGGAACTGCGCCGTCAGGTTAAAACAGAGGAACCAGATGTTCCTAAACTTTCCAGCCTTGATATCGATCACCTTATGCCTCAACAGTGGTTCTCTCACTGGCCTCTCGAAAATGGGCAATCTGTTACGGATACAGAAGCATCAGCGGTTGCTCAGATAGTTCTTGCAGGTGCGGAGCTGACGCCTGATCAGGAACTGGTGCAGAAACGGCAGCAAGTAATTGCAACTTTGGGAAATCTTACGTTACTTAACCTCAGCGTGAATCGATCCCTCCAACACTCAGATTTTCTAAAGAAACGCGATGCTTTTCTTGCACATACCAGCTTGCGTTTGAACGTGCCTCTGACCGTTAAAGACAGATGGGATGAGGAACAAATTCTCGCCCGTGGTGCGTTGCTAGGGAATGCCGCACTTAAAATGTGGCCGCAAGCTGATTAACGTCTTGCGTGAGATTACTTCAAAGCCTGCCGTTTCAACAGTCTAGTTAGGTTGCATCGGACTAAAAAAAGGCCGCTTTCGCGGCCTTTTCGTTATAAGACTTACCCTTCTTATTCAGGCCATTCCATTTCTGGTCCGAACTCCGAGAGTGCTCATGTCCCGTCAGCATTGTGCCAGAAGCGGACATTGTTAACATCGGTCTTTATTAACTGATGTGGAGTAAATCACTTGCGGGTCAATTATTTTACAACATCCTGATTATTAGGGCATACTTTAAACGAGTATGGTGAGGATGACGGAGGGCGAAATAGTGATGAATGGTGGATGGATATACGTTTTCATGACTGCCAGTGACTACGGTCGTTACAAAGTGGGATTCACTAAGCGTAATCCGATGTTGCGGCTCAAGCAACTTCGCACGGGGGATCCCAAGATTGGATTCGAGGTGGCCTTTTTTATTCCAGATTCATTAGGTATTAAACTATCAGCGTTAGAAGCAATGCTTCATGAAGAACTGGGACCGTCGGTCGAATTCTGGGATGAACAGAAATCAGAATGGTTCAAAGGTGAACCCTCTGATGTATGGTATGAATTGCAATCTTTATTAACAACATTTGGATACGAAGTAACAGACTTCTACCAGCCATATGAGAATAAGATTGTGCGTTTTTGGGAGGAAGAAATCATTTCTCTATTTAGCTAATCCATATCAACTAATAAAAATGAAAATCTCTGGATACGCCCAAGGCTTGCCCGTTTCATGCCAGGAATGGTCTTTATCTCTCCGGATCCACCCGAACATCCATCAGAATATACTGCGCAGCCTTACGCGTGTGTTGATCAATCAAGGGAACAAGCCGAGTGAAATGCTCGCTGGTGCAGTGTGTATCGAGTGCTGCCCGGTCAGGCCACTCTTCAATGAAAATAAAATGCCCCGGATCCTTTTAATTCCAGTACAAATTATAAGCAATACACAGGGGCCCTTCTGTCGTGGCCGCGATGAGTTCGCGGTAGAAAGGGAGAACGGTGTCGATGCTCTCGGGCTTGATAAAATCTTCGTCGATGACATTTAGCATGTGAACTCCTTCATTAAAAATGCGGGTACTGGCAGCCTGAAGGGCTGGTCAGTTCCAATAGCAGACATCCACACAATTATGTAAAATAGGCTAGTGAGTCAGCATTCATGTAGTTCAGATCATCTATAGCTGAAATTACGATCGCTTAACAGTGATTCACTTATAACTGCTAGCGAGCAATGTTCTTGTTTGAACCTCAAATTGAAACCACAAAATCGAAAGGTTAAATAATCGATTATCCAAATAGAAGGCAATTCAATGGGAAATCACGATTTTATTAAATATATTATATTATTTGGCTTGTCTGGGATAATGTTGGCTATGTTAGTGCTCTTTATTTCCTCTGTAGCATATTATTTTTTCACCCATAATAAAGGAGTTCTTCAGTATATAATTAAAACTATTTCCATAGGCCTTGTAACTATTCCAGTCGCAATAATACTAATCGTTGCACTCGTCCATTATGTTGTCTGGCAAAAAGGGATTTCAACGGCATGGCGTTTTATATTCCCCTCGACTAAAACAACAACCGAGAATGATATTGCTAATGCTGAATCAGAAGATGTTATTGTTCACCTTGTTCATGGAACATTCGAGACGAATGCAACTTGGACACAACCTGAGTCGAAAATGTGCAAATCAATTAACTCAAGGAATCCCAATATTGGTATATCTCGATTTAAATGGGATGGCAAAAACTCTGCATCCTCTCGTAAACAAGCGGCATATCAATTAGGAATGCATATTGATAACTCTCCTGCAAAATACAATTATATTATTGCACATAGCCATGGGGCAGCTATTGTAAGAGAAATGTCTTATTTACGAAGTGATATTACAAAAAAAATTCAAGGCGTATGTCTTTTGTCACCACCGTTCATCTTTCGACGTAGGATAAAAAGAACGTCAGGTACTTTAATTAATCTTATTGATATTAGCGGAACTTTGGCTATTCAATTGTTACTTGCAGCATTTTTAGTGCCTTTGAATCTATATAATATTAATTATGCTGCAGTAATTTTTTTCGTTTCAATATTTGCAGAAATTATAATTTCCAAAAAATATAAAAAAGAATTTTTGCAGGAAGTTGAGAGTGGCGAGCACTGTGAAGCGGTTGATTTTAGGAATGTTGAAATTTATCACGCAATTGGTGATGAAGCCGATTCAGGCCTAAGATTTGTAAGTTCACTTCACGAAGGGTGTTTTGCAATTCTTTCCCAGCTAAAAAAAGCTCAAGTAAGTCATAAAAAGCTAACACATTGGTCAGCAGTTTTAAGCTACCTATTTTATATTTCCATGAGTGTATTAATATGGTTCTTCTATCCTGAAGAAAAATCATGGATTATAGTATTATTAGTAAGCTTTGTTTTAACTTCTATTTCTCACATTTGGCAAAGGTTGAAACCATCAAAGGATGTTCCTCATGTTTTACTTATTGCAGCAATACCAGTTGCGATTTTTTCATTTTGGTTGGCTGTAGCTAAGGCCATAGCTTATGGAGATTTGCGATTAATATTTTGCCCGGAAGTTTTTATTGCATCATCTGAAACTCCAGCTGGAGATCATAAAGTTATTAAATTTGCTCCACAGAATGATGGTATATTAATACACTCAACACACTCGCATCCGGAGGCTATAATTAATGTTTCTGAATGGTTATATTGTTCTGAGAATGAAAGGGCAAATGGTGAATCATAGATTAATATAGCCACCATAAATTAATTTTTAATATACTGGAGTGCCCCCGAGCTCGTAGACAAATCTGCCCTATAGTTTGAGCATAGGAGGAGTCTATGGGCACACCACGTTTTACCCCTGAATTTAAGGAAGAGGCTGTCCGCCAGATCACCGAGCGGGGCTATTCCATCGCTGAAGTATCTGAACGGCTCGGCGTGTCGGCGCACAGCCTTTATAAATGGCTCCGGGCTGTTAAGCCTGACAACAGTGGGCAGCAGGCACAGGATTTACTTGATGCCAGAACAGAAATTCTCAGGCTGAAAGCACAGCTTAAACGCACTGAGGAAGAGCGGAATATTCTAAAAAAGGCAGCGCGGTACTTTGCAAGGGAGCCCGACTGAAGTACCGCTTTATCAACGATCACCGTGAAATCTGGTCGATTGTTACGATGTGTCGGGTCCTTAAGGTTGCCCGTGCCGGATTTTATGTCTGGCTCCATAACCCTGTATCCGCCGGAGAAAAGGATAACCAGCGACTGCTGGAACTCATCCGCGACTCCTATAGGCTGAGTGGTGGAGTTTACGGTTATCGCAGGGTTCATGGCGATCTTCGCGAAATTGGCGAAGTGTACAGCAGAAACCGGGTTGCCAAAATCATGAGGAAAAACAGGCTCCAGGCTATACATGGTTATAAAGTGCCACGCGGAACCCGAGGACGACCGTCACTGATAGCGCCCAATCGCGTGCGGCGTGAATTTACTGTAGTGAAGCCCAATCAGGTGTGGGTCACCGACATCACCTACATCCGCACCTGGCAGGGCTGGCTGTACCTGGCAGTGGTTATCGATCTTTTTGCCCGTAATGTGGTGGGCTGGTCGATGAAGCCGACACTGTCACGCGAGCTGGCACTGGATGCGCTGCTGATGGCGGTCTGACGACGTAAACCTGAAGAAAACGTCATTGTGCACAGCGATCAGGGCAGTCAGTATGGCAGTGATGACTGGCAGCGGTTCTGCCGGGCCAATAATCTGGTACCGAGCATGAGCCGTCGCGGCAACTGCTGGGATAATGCAGTGGCAGAATCGTTCTTCAGTTCACTCAAAAAAGAGCGCATCAGGAAGCGGATATATAAAACCCGGGACATGGCCCGGGCGGATATTTTCGATTACATTGAAGTGTTCTACAACCGTAACCGACGCCACAGCCACCTTGATGGCGTCAGCCCGGAGGCCTTCGAAAAGGCCTCGCCGTGAGGACAGAACGGGATGAGGAACTGGCCATTCCCCAAAAGGTCGCGACATACTTCGCGAAGCGCCTGAAATGAAGTATGTCTTCATCGAAAAACATCAGGCTGAGTTCAGTATCAAAGCCATGTGCCGTGTACTTCAGGTTGCCCGTAGCGGCTGGTACGTTTGGTATCAGCGTCATCATCAGATAAACCGGCGTCAGCAGTTCCGCCTTGTCTGTGATAACGTCGTCCGGGAGGCATTCAGTAACGCTAAACAGCGCTATGGCGCGCCGCGTCTGACGGATGAGCTTCGTGCTCAGGGACGGGTGTATAACATAAAAACCGTAGCGGCCAGCCTGCGCCGGCAGGGACCGCGGGCAAAAGCCTCGCGTCGGCTCAGCCCGGTCTGCCAGTAACAGAGAATCTGCTGAAGCAAGACTTTTACGCCAGCGGCCCGAATCAGAAGTGGGTGGGGGCATCACGTATCTTCGCACCGGTGAAGGCTGGCATTATCTGGCCGTGGTTATCGATCTGTGATCGCGATCAGTCATTGGCTGGTCGATGTCATCGTGGATGACAGTACAGCTGGCCTGCTATGCGTTACAGATGGCGTTGTGGCGGCGTAAACCCCTGAAAATGTCATCGTTTATACAGACAGAGGCGGTCAGTACTGTTCAACGGATTACCAGAGCTTACTGAAACGCCATAATCTGCGGGGCAGTATGAGCGCCAGAGGCTGTTGTTACGACAATGCCTGTGCGGAAAGCTTCTTCCACACGCTGAAGGTGGAACGTATCCACGGAGAGGACTTTGCCAGCCGGGAAATAATGCCGACAGCAGTGTTTAATTATATTGAGCGCGATTACAATCGCTGGCGTCGCCACAGTGACTGCGGCGGTCTCAGTCCGGAACAATTTGAAAACCAGAATCTCGCTTAGGGCAGTGTCCACATTACGCGGGTAGGATCAGACACCGTTGTCCTGGAAGGGGATTGTAACTGCCTGAAGTCATTCTCTGTGGGTGTTGTGTTCAAAATCAAGTTTATCGAGGACTATAAGGCTGCACTCATGGGTGAACGTGCGTTTAGTTCTCTTGTTCTTTGAGTCACCCGTTTTGTGTTGAGGTGAGGATATAACCTTTAATCAGGTGGCACAAATTTATTGTGCCACTACAAAGAGATAATAAACCGCAAAAAATCAGTACGATTCTTTAGCCTCAGTTTTTTCATGGTACCAGGTTTATGCTGGTTGATGGTTTTCTGGCTACAGCATAAATACCCGCTTACTGCCTTCTGTGACCTCAGCACCCAGAAAACGTTAAGCACTCGTTTTTCTTGCGATGTTAACCCTCCCGTTTTTATTCTGATATACCTTTGCGAGCGCCATGAAAACACACCCAGCATATCCTCCAGCGTTTCGTCCCCGGACAGAAGGTGCAGGGGCCCTGCTTTTCTGAATACATGCTCCCTGAATACATCATGATAAGCCTTATCCGGCCGGAGGGCTGGTTTCTGATACATGCCAGTGTACTTTCCAGTTCGTCAAGAGAGTAGTTACCCCAGGCACAGATAATATAGAATTCATGCCAGGAACTGATGGCAGATAAACCATCAAGAAGATATTCAACTACCTGAAGATAAAACCTGTCTCCGGTACATCCTGTTAGTGTAAACATGACATGCCTCCCTGAAAAGGGGAATGTTAGCGAGTGAACATCCAATAGCAAAAGTATTCCCCCGATAAATAATGCATTCCTGGATGCAAAAATACACCCAAGAATGCATTATTTATCTCTCTGTATCTAAGAATGTTCTGTTGTATGATTATAGCGTCATTTCACAGCTTATGTGAATTGAATTGAATTGCTGAATGTAACTCTCAAATTTAACTTAAAACTCATATCGTGAATTTATTTAAATTAAATACACTTATCACGGCTATAGCCGTGACCCTGCCCTCAGGGGAGGTTCTGGCAGAATATTATTATAACCAGAATATATCTGATGGTATAACTATTAATACTGGCGAGATAGCCAACATTTATCAATCCACCGTCAATAATGATGTTAAGAATCACTCCTCACTACCCGGTGATGCCGGGATTGATGCACGGCAGGGAAGTGAGGTGCATATCGCATACTCCACCGCCACCGGTATTGTCAGTAATGGCGCAGATATAGAAATGACGGAATCAATGATATACCGGGCGAATGTCTCCAGTAATATCTATAGCGGAATATTTATCACATCGACGAATTCGGCTCTGTCTGACCGGTACTCTGTAATAAATTGTTCCGGATGTGCGGGGGCAATTCAACTCAAACACGCAGAACAAAGCACTGTTGTACTGGAAGGAACCTCAATCTATGCAACCGATGAGGTTGATGACGTAACCGGCTCCTATGCTGGCCATACCAGCGGTATTTTAGTCAACTGGTTGTCAGGGAATAATTCAGTGACATTGGACAGTGCCCACATATCCGGCTATAGCGCCAGAGGGGAATCCGGATGGTACTCCGGAGTGGTGGGTATAGATGTGGAAAACTCTGACAATAATCAAATCTGGTTAACCAACGGCAGCGACATTACTGTAGGTGGTGACCAGTATGCGTATCATATGGCCGGCATTCGAGATGGTAGCAGCGCAACAAATACGACTATCGTCATTGATAATTCATCAGTTTATGCCCCAGGAGATGGCCATAATGGCAAGGGAATTATTCTGGAGGGCACAAATGCCATTCTGTCAGCACAGAATGATTCGTCTGTTTCCGGTTCCAGGGTGGGTATTATGGTTGGCGCGAATAACAACACCGTAAATATTCTCAGCGGTTCGCAGGTAAGCGGAGATACTGCCATTCTTATCGGGCCAGACCCGAAATATGTCATACCAGTATCGGGCACTGTCATTAATGTCGATAACTCAACCGTCACGGGAGTCACTAACCTGCTGGATATTTCAGCCGGTACTAAAGCAGCCGATATCAGCTTTACCGCATCTTCAGCATCCGGAACCATCCTGCAGGAGTCCAAATATGACCAGACAGTCAGAATAGACAGCACAGCCTGGCACGGTAATACCGCCAAAACAGATGGTGCCGGAGCGTTGAACCTGGATCTCAGCAACGGGTCCGTCTGGACAAACACCGCAGAATCCACAGCAGATGGCATCGCTTTGAGCGGCAACAGCACCATCATTATGAATGGCGGTAATATCACGACCGGAACCCTGGAAAGCATTACATCCACAAATGGCTCACTCAGTGCAGCCTCTTATGCACCTGCTAATATCTATTCAACCTGGGATGCCAATAGCGGCGCGGCCTATGTTCTGACGGCAGGTACAGCATCCGGGACCTTTAATACCGGTGTCACCTCAAACTCTTCCGGGGCTGCCGGAGACATGCATGGTGATGTTATCGTTCATGTCGATGATGCTTCTGCCGCCACCTTCAACCCCGTGGAGTCGGATGTGGGGGTTTACCGCTATACCTCCTATACGGTGAACAATGCCGATGGCACCACGGATGTGGTGCTGGGTGGCGGAACCATACCACCGGACCCGACACCGACACCAGACCCGACACCAACACCGGACCCGGCACCAACACCGGACCCGGCACCAACACCGGACCCTGCACCAACACCGGACCCTGCACCAACACCGGACCCGGCACCAACACCGGACCCGGCACCGACACCGGACCCGGCACCGACACCGGACCCGGCACCGACACCGGACCCGGCACCAACACCGGACCCGGCACCAACACCGGACCCGACACCGACACCGGACCCGACACCGACACCGGACCCGATACCTGACCCGATACCAGAACTGTCCACCGGTTCCCAGTCGGTGATAAATTCCCGCGCCGCTGCCGTGAATCTCTGGCATGACGAAGAGGAGGCACTAAGTCTGCGTATGGATAACGAGCGCCGTACTGGTTCCACATCTGGCGGGCAAAAAGACAATGGTGTGTGGGGCAGCTACTATGGCGGTTACCACCGCCAGCAGATGGATACTGCGAGTACCGGTTTTGACCAGACCAATAACGGCTTTATGCTGGGTATGGACAAACGTGTCGAGCTCAGCAACGGGAACCTGCTGGCCGGGATCGCCTTCATACGCGGTTTCTCTGACATCAATATGCACGATGAAGGCAGTGCGGGTACAAATGCTGACAGCTACGGGGTATTACTGTATGGCTCCTGGCGTCTGAACAACGGTCTGTTTATGGACGCAACCCTGAAAGGTGAACATCAGAAGAATGACATGGATGTGATTTCCACTGATGGCGGGTACGCACACGGTCATTACAGCACTAACGGTTACGGCGGCTCCCTGAAAGCCGGGTATCACTGGCAGAATAAGGATATGTTTGTCGAACCCTATGTAAAGACATCTTACGTTCACTATGACGGCGTGGACTACACCCTGTCTAACGGACTGCATGCGAAGGACAGCAATTATCGCTCCCTGCGTATGGAAGGTGGTGCCAATATCGGAACCCGCCTCAGCGTGCATAATGTGGAAGTGAAGCCGTACCTGCATCTGGCAGTGGCAAAAGAAACGGCGGATAACAACACCATGCGGATTAACGGTGTGGCAGTGGATGACAGCACTGGCGGTAGCCAAGGGATAGTGGGGCTGGGGGCGGATGTGAAGTTCACCCGGAGTCTGGGGGCGTACGTCGACGCAAACTATGCGAAAGGCCATGATACCGAAAGCCCGTGGCAGGTGAATACCGGCATCACCTGGAGCTGGTGATAACGACATACCGGGAGGAAGTGCCTCCCGGTCAGCACTGGCGGAATATGCCGGCTGGTATATAGTTCAGACTGACGAGCTGCTTCAGGTATTATTGCGCCCGCCAGTCTGCGGAAATGGGGTTCAGGCACTGACTATCCCTGTCCGCCAGGTATTCACGACAGATCCTCCCCGGAAGCCTGACATGTTTAACGACCCCGTACTGCAGAAGCTGATTTCATCCCTGACATTGCCGGAAAATATCGATGTCATAAAAAAGAGCCGGTATTTCTTCCTGCACACACAACGTGAACCGTCCTGCGTGATATTTCACGACGGCATCGTCGCCCTGCTCCGGCAAAAGGATAGCCTGCTGCTAAGTAATATCTGCGCGCCGATGATTATCGGGTTGAGCCTGCTGTACGACGAAAGTCTGTATCCCAGTTTCCCGCTCTGTTTTCGGGCGGTGACGGATATTCGCTGTGAATATGTCCCGTTGTCTGTCGTCCGGGAAGTGGCTGAAACACAGTCATTGTGGAAATATATCGCCCTGCATCAGATGAAGGTTACGTCACTGATGACGGATTACCTGACCAACATGACCGGAATGTCAGGAACGGACATTATTGAATACTGTCTTGAGCGACTGATGCAGGAGCCTGAAGCGATCCGCAGTCGCAGAACGGCGTCGGATTACATTACGGAAAAAACCACTCTGTCCCGCAGCACGGTAATGAAGGCACTGGCGGCTCTGAAGAAGGATGGAAAAATTGAGACCTATAAAGGGTTGCTTATATCAAAACACCCGAGCTGAAACCATGAAACGGGGATGGCATGCACTCTCCGGAAACTAAATAGCTGCGCCGAGTACCGCTACACTTTTGCCTGCTCATGTTTCCCCCCCGGGAGTGGGTTCACAGATTCCATAATTTTTAACAGTTGCCACATTGAACGGCACTGGTAATTGCGCGTTATCGTGTCGTGAAGCGCCAGCCATAACCGCTCAGCATGAGTAAGCGTACCGCGATAACCGTATCGACGAGTGCTGGCTATTTGGAAGGCAGTGTGAGCCGCCACGGCAGCAACTCGCTGACCCGGTTGACTGGCCAGACAGCAATGACGTCAAGGACATAGCGGAGGTAGTTTTCTGGCTCCACTCCGTTCAGTTTGCACGTCCCGATCAGACTGTATAACAACACTCTGCGCTCACCACTCACCACCATGGTCTGAGCCGAAGAACAGGTAGTTTTTACGGCCAGGCTGACCATCCGCAGGGCATTTTCAGCGATGTTGTTATCTGCTTCTGCCCAGCCATCGTCTGCATAGTACGTTAGTGCCGGCCACTGGTTCACAGCGTAAGCGAACGCTTTCGCCAGCGCTGAGTGTCGCGACAGGGTTTTCATCTTTTCACGCAGCCAGCTTTCCAGGGATTTCAGTCGCGGTTTAGCTTTCTGCTGACGTTCGGCAAGACGCTGTACTGCCAGCATTCCCTTTATTTCCGCCTCGATGGCATACAACTCGCCGATCCGTTTCAAGGCTTCCTCTGCCAGGGCTGACGGGGTGCGAACGTGTACATCGTGGATCTTGCGGCGGGTATGTGCCAAGCAGGCGGCTTCCGTTATCCGGGCATTGCGGTAAAGCTCGTTGAACCCGGCGTAGGCATCCGCCTGCAGTACGCCGCTGTAGCCGGCAAGATGGGTCTGAGGGTGGGTGCCTTTTCTGTCCGGGCTGTAAGCGAACCACACTGCGGGTGCCAGCGCTGATCCGGCGTTGCGGTCGTCGCGAACGTACGTCCATAAGCGCCCAGTCTTCGTCTTTTTATTGCCCTGCTCCACACCAGCCCGGCTGATGGCAACCAGCGGCGAACGGTTCCTGGATGTAACTGACATCCGGTTATCTTTTTGATTTTTATCGCCAGCAGTTCCGTACTCCAGCGTGAACGCTGGTCCAAATCACCAGGAGCGTTAACTATGCGAAAGTAAAACAACACCTTCGTCAGCTTTGGAATGTCTATAAGTGTGTATACCGCTAATACTTATACAAATATTTTGCTATTTCAATATTAAACTAAAGAGGAAATAAAAAAAGAATACATTTAAAAATAAAACTACTGAAATCTTTTATGTTGTGTCCTTGTATATCTATGCGGAGCTTTTTAACTCAAAGGATAAAACAACCAGTAATATGATTATAACGCATGTAATGGATCATGAGTTTGTCTGTAGGCTAATAGATCTGGCGATGAGGAATGCTGAGAAGCATCTTCTGAAAAAAAAGCATGGAAAAAGAACGCTGCTGAAAAAAATATCTGAAGTTGACTTTAAAGAGATTAAGCTGGCATTAGCCAAATGCATTACACTGTTCTGGCGGAATCAATATGTTGATATGTTCTGATGTTTATCGGCCCCTTCTTGGGGCTGATAACATATCTTATTTGTCTATCCAGGGAGCAAAAATGATTGATAAATTTCATGTGATGTATATGTATAAAAAAATCCAAGCGGAAGCCGCAACTACTGACATTAAAACACTTGAGCAGCTTTTGGAAAAATTCAGGACTGTGGTCAACGAACGTCGTAAAGAATACTATCAGGAGATTGGTGAGAAAAAAGTGCGTAAGTTGAAAATGAAAAGAGCACAAGGATTACTTGAGAAAATGGCATGTGACGGGGTTTCGCCAGAAGATTTCATTGACTGATAAGTGTGTAAGTATCCCGCATAATCGTGCCATTCACATTTAGATATCCTCCGGCATAATCAATCTGCCAACAAAGGAGATCGCTATGCGTAAAGCCCGTTTTACTGAGCATCAGATCATTGCCGTAATCAAATCGGTTGAAGCCGGACGAACTGTTAAGGATGTCTGCCGGGAGGCTGGTATATCTGAAGCCACCTACTACAACTGGAAGTCCCGATACGGCGGCATGGAGGCTTCTGATATTAAAAAGATCAAGGATCTTGAGGACGAGAATCGGCGTCTCAAACAGATGTTTGCCGACCTGAGCCTTGAGAACCGGGCGCTGAAAGACGTTATCGAAAAAAAGCTTTAAAACCAGCCTTTAAGCGTGAGCTGGTCACTCATCTGATAACGACATTTGGACTCAGTATCCGTCAGGCCTGCCGGAGTCTTAACCTGAGCAGAACGGTTTACCATTACCGTCCGGATACCACGCGTGACGAACCCGTTATTGTCGCGTTGCAGGCAGTGGCAGAGCGATACCCACGGTACGGTTTTCCAAAACTTTTCCAGGTTCTGCGGCGGCAGGGATACCCGTGGAATCACAAAAGGATCCATCGTATTTATTGTCTGCTGAAACTGAATTTTCGCCGTAAAGGCAAACAACGGTTGCCAGTACGTAATCCCTCGCCACTGGCCACACCGGAAGCGCTGAACCAGAGCTGGTCTGTCGATTTTATGCATGATGCCCTGGTCTGTGGCCGTCGTTTTCGCACGTTCAATGTCGTTGATGACTTTAACCGTGAGGCGTTGTCGATTGAAATCGATCTGAATCTGCCAGCTCTTCGCGTCGTCCGGGTACTCGACAGGATCGCGGCAAATCGCGGCTATCCGGCCATGCTACGCATGGATAATGGTCCGGAATTTATCTCACTTGTACTTGCTGAATGGGCAGAGCAACATGCAGTAAAACTGGAATTTATTCAGCCGGGTAAGCCGACGCAGAACGCTTTTATTGAGCGCTTTAACCGAACATACCGTACAGAAATACTCGATTTTTATCTGTTCAGAACGCTGAATGAAGTGCGGGAAATCACGGAAAGATGGGTGTCAGAATATAACTGTGAACGCCCGCATGAATCACTCAACAATATGACGCCAGAGGAATATCGACAACACCATTATTTGGCCGGAATCTCAAAAAATGCCTGGAACTAAAACGGGTCTATTTACAAGTACACGAGCCATGAGTGGCAGTCGTTCCTGAAATCACACGGTCTGGAAGGCAGCATGAGCCGTCGCGGAAACTGCCACGACAATGCGGTTGCGGAAAGCTTTTTCCAGCTACTGAAGCGCGAACGGATTAAGAAAAAGATCTACGGAACTAGAGACGAAGCCAGAAGCGATATTTTTGATTACATCGAAATGTTTTATAACAGTAAGCGTCGGCATGGTTCGAGCGAGCAGATGCCACCAGTTGAATATGAAAACCTATATTATCAACGACTCAGAAGTGTCTAGGTTATCCGTGGCGATTCATAGGTCCGATTTTGTGCTGAAATTTTCAGAGCGTGTTTTGAGTATTGCCAGATCCTGTTTGATTTCGCTCATGCTGGCCTCCAGCTTTTCAACTCTCTTTTCCAGATCCCCTGACATACCATCACCTCCATTACCATTTCTGCTCGTCCGTCGCCTTTCATCGATCTGATGTACGTTATTATCAGCCATTTGTTTCTTCCTTGCCTTCCTTTGTTTGCTGCTCAGATAACCATTTGTAAACTGTGTTAGCGGAAAAAGTGATATTAAATCCGCATTTCTCACAATGAAGCAGGTAATAATAGTTCAATTTATGCTCAGTGGGAATGACAGTATCATGCCTGAAAAGGGTAGTGTAGGCGACCTTGTTGTGAGGAGTAAGAAGGTCTTGTTTTATCGTTTCTGAAACAATGAAGGTACCGTTTCCACACATTGGGCAGTTAGTAGTCACAGAGTTTTTGTCAAGGAACTTGAAAAAATCATCTGTAGTAACTGTTTTGAATTGATCGATTCCCGTGTTGTTTGGCTCACTCATACCTGTCCATCCTATAGATTCATAACCATTTGTTTAGTAGGTTAACCCAGCGAAGGGGATCCTTGAAGCGTTTTACTAGGTTTAGAAAAGGTTAGATATGTTTATACGAATGCCTGACCTGCTATGTAAAGAAAGAATTAGCTGGTTCTAAAAGCAATAGCCACCACTATTGGGGATACGACAGTGGATTCAATTGAAACTAAATTATTTGGAAGAATCAAAGCGCCTAGGAATTTAGGCCAACTAATTGAAATAACGGAAGATCATGCTGCTAATCGTATGAATGTATATATGTGGAGAGGGCAGGGAAATGTTGATTGGGCGATTCACAGTGCTGCTTATAGACGGTTGAAATTTACTCACCGGAATGTCACTGAACGAAGAATGAGAAACTACGAGGTTGAGTTGTTAAGAAAAGCTCGCCATAAGGGTTATGGGTATGAAGAGGGAAGACGTTTAGCGGATTTCGAAGTACTTGCTAAGCTTCAGCACCATGGTGCAGCTACTCGTCTAATAGATTTTTCAAGGAATATGCTGGTTGCATTGTGGTTCGCTTGTCAATCAGAGAGAGGAAAGCCAGGGTTGTTGTTTGGGATTCATTCAGATTCTATATATGGGCAGGAAGGTGAAACAGAAGAGCGCAACTATGATCAGATATTTGAGAAAGGGATGAGCAATGGTGGTGCTACAACATGGGAGCCTCCTGCGGTGACCAAAAGAATTGCAGCGCAAAGCGCGCAATTTATGTATAGCATCGTGAGTAATGACCCAATGGGAAGCCTCGATTTTGATCATTCAGAAGATGCCTATCTTCCAATTGCTATCACGGCAAGTATGAAAGAAGAGTTTTTACGGCTTCTTGAAGGTACTTTTGATGTTCGTCAACTTACTCTCTTCCCTGACCTTGATGGTTTCTGCCATGCCAATACAGAAAAGAACGGGCGTTGGGACAACGAAAGATGGTAATGCGAAACGCTTGCCGCCATTTTGTCGCCATTTATAGCAAAGTGCCTCTCTAACTATTTGATTTATAGTAATATAAATCACAGGCAACAAAAAACCCATAAATGTGATGCTTGACATGTATCACCATGGTTTGTGACGAAATATAAAAATATAATAACCTCGCTACGCCAAATCCTGAAAATTCTATAACAAAAGGAAGTTTATATGTCTAAAAATTTCAGCAATCAAATCAAACAATTACAAAGAAACCTAGAAGAAGCTAGTAACACTAAGCAATTGAGTTTTAGTGAGTTGTTTAACCCTGAATTTTTAAGTGAATGCTCTTTATTTACCTCGATTGAGGATTTATTCGAAAAATCCGGTTTTCATGTTGAATCTGCTGAAGATTTCAAAGCCATTCCTGACGATGAGTGGGAAAGCTTTATTGTTAATAACACGTCTTATGAAAGTTGGGGTGACATGCAACGTGATGCTGCCACTAAAGCAATGAGTAAGATACTAAAAAAGGCTTGTAACTTTTGACGGCAGAGAATGGCCATTTTCCTACCATCAATTTTTAAGTGGACGCGAAGTGGACATTGATAAGAGCAAGGGGCTACGTTCTCACGTAACCCCTTGTTTTATTTGGTGGAGCTGGCGGGAGTTGAACCCGCGTCCGAAATTCCTACATCCTCGGTACTACATGCTTAGTCAGTCTTTACATTCGCCTGGCACCTGCGGACGGACACGCCACTACCAGACTAGCCTGATTAGTTTTAACGTTTCAACCCCAGGCAGGGCCTCCACGCGATCTCTTTTGGGTTTGACCTCTCTTTGATCCCCGTCTTAAGAGCGGAAGCTAGGGAGAGAGGGCTCTGAGCAGGTTATTAAGCTGCTAAAGCGTAGTTTTCGTCGTTTGCGACTATTTTTTGCGGCTTTTTACGAGGCCAACCGCCCCTCGGCATGCACCTTGGGTTTCGCGAATCCCGTCGAATCCAGAATCAGCCCCAATGTGTGAAGATAAGTATAACAGACTTGAGACAGTCGTGACCAGCCCCTCATTTTGCTGTCCGTCAGGCAGTTAGCGTTCGCGCAGCGCTTCTTTGGCCCGGTTGAACGGTTTGATTAAATAGTCGACGATGGTTTTTTCACCCGTTTTAATGTCTACGGTGGCGATCATCCCGGGAACGATGGAAAAACGTCGACCCAACTTGTTCTGCAAATAGTCCTGTTCGGTGCGGATAAAGACGCGATAGTAGAAGATCTCCGGTTTGACCTCATCCTGAATGGTGTCCGGCGAAATGGTTTCTACAACGCCCTCCAGCCCGCCGTAAATGGCGTAATCGTAGGCGGTAATTTTCACCAGCGCGCGTTGTCCTGGGTGAATAAACGCGATATCGCGCGGCGACAGGCGGGTTTCAATCAACAGGTGATCGTCGACCGGCACAATCTCCATCATCTCGCCGTTTGGTGGGATAACCCCGCCAATGGTGGTGACCTGGATGTTCTTCACGATACCGCGAACCGGCGAGCGCACGGTCAGACGCGTTACCGAATCTTCCCGCCCTTTGATGATCGCGGCGAGCATCGCGACCTCCGCGTTGGCTTTGGAAAGCGCCTCGCGCGCCTGGACGTAATATTGTGAGCGCAAGTCGGTCAGCTTCAGCCCGATATCGCTTTTTTGCCGCTGCAGGCGCAGTACTTCAACGTGGCTGGCGGCGCCGCTTTTTGCCAACCGTTCGGTAATCGCCAGCTCTTTATTCACCAGCGCCAGCGCCTCTTTCAGGTCTGACTGCGCATCGGCAAGCTGGGCGCGGCGGCTGTTATAAAGCCGCGTTTCCGAGGCGAGCAGTTCCGGCCAGTCTTTCAGCTCGTCGGAAAAGACCAGCGGTTGGTCGCTCACCTCTGCGGTCAGACGCTGGCTGGAGGCCAGCGACGCGCGATAGCGGGCGGCACTTTCGCCGACGTTGGATTCGGAACGTGTCGGGTCAAGGCGCGCCAGCACCTGACCGGCCTGCACCTGATCGCCCTCATGCACAACCAGTTCCGCGAGGATGCCGCCGTCGAGCGACTGCAATACCTGTTCACGGGAACTGGGGATCACTTTCCCGGTGCCGGTCGATACTTCATCCAGCACGCCAAACCATCCCCAAATCGCCAGCATCAGGCACAAAATGCCGGTTAGCCAGATAATCCGACTGGCCCCTGAAAATTCTCGCTCGCGGCTGTCGTCGAGGGCGTCAAGCGTAGGATCAGGCTGACTGGTTTTCATTTTTCCACTCCCGTGCGTTAGCCTGTGCGGCCATACGACTCTGTCCCAGCGCCTGGGCTTTAGGCGCATCCATGACCAGTTGCCCTTCTTTGAGCACGATCACCCGCTCTACCAGTTCCAGCACCGGTACGCGATGGGTGGCAACAACCAGCGTGCGATTGCCGAGCCACTGCCCCAGACGTTGAATAAACTCGCGCTCGGCATGCTCGTCCAGCGAGGCGGTGGGTTCATCAAGCAGGACGATATTTGGCGAACGCAGTAGCATCCGTGCGAGCAAAATCGACTGGCGTTGCCCGCCGGAAAGGCCCGTCCCCCCTTCCATAATCGGATGATCCAGTCCTTTTGGCAGACGTTTTACGAAGTTCGCCGCGCCGCAGATCGCCAGCGCGGAAAAAATCTCGTCATCGCTGGCGTGCGGCGCGCCCAGCGTCAGGTTCTCGCGCAGGGTGCCAAAGAACAGGCGGGCGTTCTGACTAAGCAGGCCAACGTTGCGGCGCAAGTCCGACATATCAATGTGCGGCAGGCTGATGTTGTCGAGACGGGCATCGCCCTCGACCAGATCCACGCCGCCCGCCAGCGCCTGTAGCAGCGTCGACTTCCCCGCGCCGTTGCGCCCCAGCACGGCAATGCGCTCACCGGCGGCAATCTCCAGCCGGTTGATGCGCAGCGGTACCCGCTGATCTTCGCTGTGATAGCGAAACTGCGCGTTCTCAAACAGATAATGGCCGTGGAAGATCTCCTGATGTACCAGCGTCTCGTCACGCTGGGTCTCGGTGGGCAGTTCCATAATGCTGTCCAGCCCCTTTTTGGCGGCCTTAACCTGCTGCCAGCGAGCCAGCACCCCACACAGATTGCCCATCGGGGCGATCATTCTGGAGGCGAGCATCGAGGCGGCCACGACCGAGCCGGTGGTCAGCGTGCCGTCGATCACCAGCGGCGCGCCGAACATGACCACCGCCGCGTACACCAGCCCCTGCACCGTCACCCCCCAGTTGATCAGCCCCTGCGACAGTTCACGGGTACGCAGGCCCGACTCGGCGGTGATGCGGATGTAGCTGTTCCACTGCTGCAGAAAACGGTTCTCTGCCTGCATCAGTTTAATGTCTTCCAGCCCCTGCACGCTCTCCACCAGTACGGCGTTGCGCAGCGTAGCTTCGTGCGCCGACTGGTTCGCCAGCACCGCGAGCTTTTTTTGCAGCAGCAGGCCGGGAAGTATCATCAGTAGCGCCGCCACCGGGGCGATCCATGCCAGTGGCGGGGCGATGATCGCCAGAACCACAATAAACAGAAAGAAGAAGGGCAGATCGACGATCGTGGAAAGGGTAGAGGAGGTGACCATTTCACGAATCTGTTCCAGCTCGCGCAGTTGAGAAATAAAGCTGCCGGTCGAACGGGGGATCGCGCTGTTGCGCAGGCGCAGCGCGTGGCTGAACACGCGATCGGAAACCCGCATGTCGGCGCGTTTGCCCAGCAGATCCATCACATGTCCGCGCGCGAGTCGCAGCAAAAAACCGAACAGCATTGCGATCAGCACGCCTACCGCCAGCACGTACAGCGATGGCCACGACTGCGCCGGGATCACCCGGTCATAAACCTGCATGGAAAAAACGATCCCGGACAGAGACAAGATGTTGATCAACAGCGCCGCCAGCATCACCGGGCCGTAAGGCCGCAGATCTTTCAGCACCAGGCTTTTCAGCCAGTCGGGACGGAAACGTGAAACATAGGCGTCTACCCGGCTGTCCTTCACTGCCGAAAGCGGACGTAGCGCGATGATAAAGCGGATGGTCGGCAGCAGTTCGCTCAGGGCGAGCCGGTTACGTTGCAGGTCGCCATTAACAAAGCAGACATCGAGCTGGTTATCGCCATCAAACTGTTCTACCAGCACCAGTTCGCCATCCTGAAGCTGAATGACTACCGGCAGTCGCCAGCGGTTGAGGGATTGCCCGGTTGGCGTCAGCGGCTGAAAAGAAAGGCCGGCCTGGCGGGCTAACTGGGTAAGCGCTTGTGGCATCGCTTTATCTTTAAACCACGGCGCGCTGGCCTGTAACGCGCCAGGAGAACAGGCGATCCGATAATGGGCGGCGATATGGCTCATCGCTCGCGCCCAGTTGGCCAGCGCCTCTGCGCTAATCGGCTCATTGGCCGGAATGTCGGCATGGATCATGGCTGGATCTCCACGGACTGAATGGTGCGGTTTTCCAGGCCAAACGCCCGGCGTATCTGTCCGCTGTTGTACAGGCAGTTAAGCTGGAGCTGATGCAGTTGGCTTTCGGTCTGGATCTGCGCAAAGCGGGCCTGATACACCTCCTGTTCGGCATTCAGCACATCGAGCAGGGGGCGTGAACCGAGATCGAGATATTGTTGTTGATACAGTTCCCGCGTCCGCTCGCTCAGCGTCTGTTGGCGCTTTTGGATCTGTAACGATGTCGCCAGATTCATTGCCTCGCTGCGATCGGAAAGCAATTTCTGGCGGACATCCAGTCGGGTACGCTGAATGGCGGACTGGGCGGATTCCACTGCATGGCTGGCGGCGTTGCGACGCGCGGTTAAGCCCCCGCCCTGATAAATCGGCATCTCCACTTTCACCCATGCCGAATATTGGGTGCGGTCGATGGAGGCGCTGCCCGAATAGTTATCGTTCAGGTAATGACGCACTTCCGGCTCCAGCGAGACTGTCGGCGTCATTTGCGCGTTGGCGTAGTCCAGATTCGCCTGAGCGACGTTGGCCTGCGCCCACGCGGCGAGCACTGAGGGCACCAGTTTGTCATCCGGCGTGGCCTGCTCGCAGCTGCGGTTGAGCATCGCCGGGAATTCATTGCTAATGGCGTTGAGGTTTTTCCAGCCCAGCCAGGTTTTCAGCGTCTCCTGCGAACTTTCGAGGTTGGCCTGATACTGAACAAGCTGGGCGCGCGCGCCTTCAATGCGCGCGTCGGTCTGCACCACATCGGAAAGCGAGCTGGCGCCTTCGTCGTTACGCTGGTTCGCCAGTCTGCCGATGCTGCTCAGGGCGTCGAGTTGCTCTTTAGCCACTTCCACCATTTGTTGCCAGGTTTGCACCTGTACGAGGGTGGAGGCGGTCTCAAGGCCGACGTTATCAATGCTCACCAGTACGTTCGCCTGCTCCTGCGCGACGCCTGCGTTTTCCGCCCGCACCTGGCTGGCGACTTTGCCGAAGTCGTAGAGCATTTGCGAGAGGGAAAGTACCAGCGACGGGCTGAATCCGCTGTCGGAGTAGCTGTTGGTGTACCCGTTATTCATCCCGGCATTAATCTGCGGATAATATTTGGCTTTGGCGACGTCCACCTGCTGGATTTGGGCATACAGTTTGCCGATCACTTCGGCGATCGACGGATGCCAGGAGACAGCGCGATTGACCGCCTGAGAAAGGGTAAGTTCGCCGGGCGCGGCGCTGTCGCCGGTGAGCGGCATTGGTCCATTCAGCGAGGGCAGTTCCTGCTGCTCAACCCATTGCTGTGGGGCGATGCGGGGCGGTTCCTCGGCGGCAATCGCCGGGAACGCGCACAGATGTCCCGCCAGCCACCAACCTGTTAGCTGTCGTTTTCCCATTTTTTTACTTCCCTAAGCTGCTTTTTGCCCCGGGCGGGCGTGCGCCCGGGGTCGTTGTGTTGTCGTTTTTTGTACTTATCAGGTCACAATATGGTTCTGTTCAATCAGCTCATTGAGTGTGGTCTGTACGTTCTCCAGGGTGACGAGTGCCGTTGACTGATACGTGCTCCCCGCGCCGTCGCGGTCGATGGATATCGTGGTGTTGCCGCCGCTGGTGCTGACGTTGAGATAACTGCCGAGCGTGGCGTTATCTCCGTTCCAGCCCACCAACAGGTCGCCAATGTCGATTTTGTCGCTCTGCGTCAGCGAGAAGTTTCTCCACGTATCCGTACCGTTTCCGCCCGTCGCGCTGCTGGCGTTAAGCAGGTTGTAGATCAACGTGTCGCCGTAGGCCGATCCCACCAGGACATCGTTCTGCGTGGTGCTGACGACCTGTGGAGCAATATCTACCGTCAGGGTGGCGGTGTCGGTATGACCACGGGTGTCATCCAGTTTGTAGGTAAAGGTCTCCTTCGTGGACATAGATGAGAGTGCGACGCCGTTGTTCAGCGTGTAGGTATAAGAGCCGTCAGCGCGGATTTGCAGAGAGCCGTACTGCCCCTGAATGGTGGTCGTCCCGCTGGAATACGGATCCAGCGTCGCGGTACTGCCGTTAAAACCGGTTACCGTCAGACGCGTATCGACGGTGTTCAGTTGATCCAGCACACCAGAGGCATCGCTGCCGTCAAAGATATTGCCGTTGACGGTATGCGTACCGGAGGTTTCGAAATTATCCAGATCGATGGTTGTACCGGTAACGCGTGGCGTCACCGTATATGAGCCCAGGATCCCCAGCCCGGTTGTGCTGCCGGTGAAGTTCAGCGTGTATGTGCCAGCCTGTAGATCCAGAGCGCTCAGGTTGATCGTCGTGTTAGTCCCCGAATAGGTGCCGCTCTGAATCAGCGTTGTCCCCTGATAAATTGACCAGGTTCCGTTCAGGCTGGCGATAGATAAGCCACTACTTATCGCGAAAGTCAGCACTGGCGCGCGCAACAGCGTATTGGCGTCAACAACGAAGGTGCCGCTACCGTTACCGGAGCCGGTGCCGAACAATGGGTTGTTCCATGTCGCCGAACCCACACTGCTGTCCAGATAGCTCACCGTATCCTGCACCGACGGCGCAATCAGGGTGTCGCTGACATCGTTCACGGCATCCAGCGCGCGGGCGGTTGGCTGGATATTGAGTGAAGCGGTGTCAGTATCGCCGTTTGGCGCCCGGACCGTATAAACGAAACTGTCCGGCGTGGAAGTGCTGTCGGCTCCGAGGCCGCTTTTCAGGGTGTAGGTATAGTTCCCCTGCGCATCAATGGTCAGCGTGCCCCAGGCACCCACAATCGTCGTGGTGCCGGTCTGTGCCACCGCGACGCCGTTCACCTGGGTCACCAGTGTTCCGTCTGGCGCGACGTCGTCGTTCAGCACGTTGCCCTGGGTGGTAGTGCTCAGGCTTTCTACGCTGTAAACATGATCCTCAAGGATGTTCAGCGTATAGCCAGTCAGCGCCGTGATGCCAAATGACGGGTTCAGCAGGAACAGGTATTCACCGCCCGGGAGGTTGAGGGTCAACGGATTGGACTGACCGCCCAGGAGCGGCGCGTTCAGCCAGTTTCGCTCTACCCGCCACTGTTCAAACTGCTGGGTGACATCATTAAAGCGATAGATATAGAGGTCAAAACTCGACGCCACCGCCACGCCGCCTATCGATGATTGCAGCGTCATGGTACGCGTCGTGCCTTCTTCAACGTCGAAGATTATCGGGTTACTCAGTCTGTCGAGCACCCCAACATCCAGCACGTTGCCGAGGCTAACGTTCACCACGGTAAAACCACCCTGCGAAGACGGACCATTGTTAACGGCGTCCACCAGCGTGTCATAGGGCAGGGTAGCGACGTTATCGACAGCCGTAACGCTGCTGGCCGGAGTCTCATTGCCCAGCGTGATCACCAGTTTCGCCGAGGTTGTATTACCGCCGCCGGTGATAGTGTAGGTGAAGCTTTCGGTTCGACCGACCACCGATGCCGGGCTGTTCGGGTTCAGCGCGTAGCTGTAGCTGCCGTCCGGATTGATGGTCAGTGTTCCGTAGACGCCCTGAAGGACGCTGCTGCCGGAGCCGAGCGTAACGCTGTTGCCGTTAGTGCTGGTAACCGTTGTCACTACGGTGTCCTGCGGCGCGCTGTCGTTGTTCAGTACGTTACCGGTTTGCGTTTCCGCGCTGGTGATGGCGCCTGCGCTGGTCTGCTCGACGTTGACGTTCAGCGCAGTGTAAGAGCCCGTCGCCAGCAGAGCGGTGTTATAGGTCAGCACCCGATAGGTTCCGCCCTCTAATCCGGTGACGTTCACCGTTACGCCGCTGCTGCCCAGCGTCAGCAGGTTGGCGAACTGTGCCTGAGCGGTGTCGATGACCGTTGTCCAAGAGTTAGTGGCCGCATCGTATTTCTGGATCGCCACTTCCTGGGTATTGAGCAGCGAGAGCACCACCCCGGTGGTACTGGCGTCGATCACCAGATTGGCGCTTCCGCCGTCCTGGACGGTGAACTCGACCGCCGCCGTATCGTTGCCCAACACGTTCGCCACGTTGCCGAGCGCGCCTACCAGCAGCAAACCGTAGTCGCTGTAGTCATTGGTGGTCACGGTGGCGTCGGTGGTGATGGTCAGGTTCTCCACGTTATCGCTGGCGGCGATGGGGAGCGTTGGCGCCTGAACCTGGGTGGTGGTTGAAACGTTGCCAACCGCATCAGTGGCGCTGACGCTGATATTTTCCCCGCTGGTCTGTTTGCGGTCGAAAGTCAGGGTGTAATTACCGCTACTGTTGGCAGTGGTGGTGAGCGTCTCGCCGGTACTGAGGGTGATCGTGACCGTACTGCCCGCTTCGGCGGTCCCGCTGATGCTGGCGCCGTCAGCGCTGATGCTGCCGGTGGGCGCAGCCGTCACGGTGTCTATCGTGACGTTAAAGGTGGAAGAAAAGGTGCCGGTGCCGTTAGCGTTGGTTGCCGTGGCGGTCAGCGCGTGCGCCCCGTCAGCCATACCGGCAGGCGGGGTGAACGACCAGCTCCCCTGGGCGTTGGCAGTGGTGGTGCCAATCGCCACGCCGTCGCTGTAGATGGTGATGGTTGAGGATGGCTGTGCGGTGCCGTTGATCAGCGGTGTGGCGTCGTTAGTCGCCTGACCGTTGGCCACCAGCCCGGTGATTGAACCAACCTCATCGGTCAGTGAGACAATCACCGGTGCGCCTGGCAGACCGGTAAACGGCGCTTCGACGCTGCCTGCCGTTCCGATGTTGCCAGCCCGGTCCTGGGCAACCACCTGCAGGGTTTCTCCGCCAACCTGCGCCGGTGTGATGACAATGGAGAAATTGCCGGAGCCGTCTGCGACGCCGGTACCCAGCACCGTGCCGTTGCTGCCGGTGATGGTAATCGTGCTGCCCGCTTCCGCCGTACCGGTAACGCTGGTGCCGTTGGCGACCACCGCCAGGTTCGCTGGCGCGGCAGGCGGCGTGGTGTCGACAACAATGGTGGAGATTGCCGAGGCCGGACTGACGTTGCCCGCCGCGTCGGTGGCCTGGGCCGTAAAGCTATGCGACCCTTCGCCCAGCGCAGTCGTCGGCGTAAAGCTCCACGCCCCGTTCGCATCCGCCTGAATCGGCGTCGGCGTAAGCAGGGTTGCGCCATCGTAGATATTGATAAACGCCCCCGGCTCACTGGTGCCGCGCAGTTCCGGCAGCGTATCGTTGGTGCTTTGCCCGCTGCCTACTGCGCCGGTGTTGTTGCTGACGTCATCCAGGATCGTGGTGATGACCGGTGCGGCTGGCGTTTGGGTGTCCACCGTCAGGCTGAAGCTGCTGGATGGGCCGACGTTGCCCGCCGTATCAGCGGCGCTCACGGAAAGCGTGTGCGGCCCGTTGCTGAGTGCCGTGGTCGGCGTAAAGCTCCATGTCCCGTTGGCGCTCACGACGACGCTGCCGATGACCGTTCCGTTATCGCTGAAGGTGAGCGTGGTGCCTGCTTCTCCCGTTCCGTTAAGCGTCGGACGGGTGTCGTTAGTGCTCTGATTGGGCGACAGGTTGCCGGTCTGCGGTGCGCTGTCATCCACCACCGAGGTGATCGCTGGCGCCAGCGGAGCGACACTGTCTACTGCCAGGGTGAAACTGGCCGCCGGACCCGTATTGCCCGCAGCGTCCGTTGGGGTAAAGGTTAGCGGATGCGTGCCCTGACCGAGATCGCTGGTTGGGGTAAAGGTCCAGGCGCCGTTGCTGCCTACTGTCGCCGTGCCGATAGGCACGCCGTTATCCGCAACGCTGATGGTGGTACCGGGCTCGCCCGTACCGGTAAAGGTGGGGCGCGTATCGTTGGTGGACTGACCGCTGGTCAGGCTGCCGGTCACCGGGCCTGCGTCATCGGTCACGCTGCTGATAACCGGAGCGACAGGCGCGGCGGTATCGACCGTCAGGGTAAAGTTTGCCGATGCCGGACCGGTATTGCCCGCGCTGTCGGTGGCTGTCACCCGTAGCGTGTGCGTCCCCTGCGCCAGCCCGTCTGGTCTGTAGCTCCAGCTACCACCTTCGTTGACTACCGCAGTGCCAAGCAGGACGCTGCCGTCGAAGACGTTAATGGTGCTACCCGGCTCGCCCGTCCCGGTGATGACGGGACGAGGATCGTTGGTAGTCTGGCCGTTAGTGAGATCGCCCGTACCCGGCGTGACGTTATCGGTCACGTTGACGATGGCGGGCGCCACGGGCGCGACGGTATCCACCACCAGGCTAAATCCCGCGCCGGGGCTGACGTTGCCTGCGGCATCGGTCGCGGTCACGTTAAAGGTATGCGAACCGCTGGCGAGTGCGGTAGGCGGCGTAAAGATCCAGGCGCCTGTGCCGTCTGCCTGCACAGTGCCGAGCAGGGTCGTACCGTCAAAAATGTTAACGGTGCTGTTGGCTTCGGCCGTTCCGGACAACGTTGGGCGCGTATCGTTGGTACTTTGTCCGTTTGCCAGTGTGCCGCTGTTGGGGGCGACATCATCGGTGACCGCGCTGATGACCGGCGCCGATGGCGCCTGGGTATCGACGGTCAGAGTGAAGGATGCCGCCGGACCTTCGTTCCCTGCGGCATCCGTCGCCGTAGCGGTCAGGTTATGCAGGCCGCTGCTTAACGGACTGTCCGGAGAAAGCGACCAACTGCCGTCTGTGCCAGCGACGACGCTGCCGATTACGGTGGCGCCATCATAGAGGGTGACGGTTGCGCCTGGCTCCGCCGTCCCCTGGAAGGTCGGCTGGCTGTCGTTAGTGCTTTGCCCGTTCGCCAGTACGCCGGTGCCCGGGTCGGCGTCATCGGTGACACTCTGGATCACCGGCGCGCGCGGCGCGGCGGTGTCCACGGTAACGCTATACTCCGCAGACGGGGCGCTGACGTTACCGATCGCATCGGTGGCGGTGACGGTAATGACATGCGGACCGGCCGCGAGCGCCGGCGGCGTGAAGCTCCAGCTACCGTTGGTCACGGTCGTAGTGCCGATGTTTACACCGTTGTCGTAGAACGTAATGGTACTGCCTTCTTCACCGCTACCGGTAAAGGCTGGCGTAGTGTCGTTTGTGCTGCCGCCGTTGGCGATGATGCCGGTTTGCGGATCGCTGTCATCGGTAGCCGACGCGATCGCTGGCGCCAGCGGCGCGGTGGTGTCCACAACCACCTCAAACGCTGCTGACGGCGCACTGACGTTGCCCGCGGCATCGGTGGCGGTAATGGTCAGACTGTGGCTGCCTTCGCCCAGCGCCGTCGTTGGAGTAAAGGACCATACGCCGTTGACCACCTGCGTTACCCCGAGCAGCGTGGCGCCATCGTAAATCGATATTGTTTCGCCGTCGGTTCCTGTACCGTTGAGGGTCGGGCGCGCATCGTTAGTGGTGTCGCCACTGGTGAGCGTGCCGGTACCCGGCCCGACATCGTCCGTCACGCCGCCGATGACTGGCTGAGCGGGCGGGGTGAGGTCGAGGGTGATGGTAACCACCGCCGAGGCTTTGCTTGAATCTGCACTGTCGACTACCTGGAAGGTATGCTCGCCTTCACCCAGCGCCGTGGTGGCTGTCCAGACCCAGTTGCCCGTGCCGTCGACAGTGACTGTGTCGACCACAACCCCGTCCACAATAATATTAATGGATGTGTCTGGCGTAGCGGAACCACGCAGGCCGGGCAACGTGTCATCGGTGGTCTCTCCGTCACGCACCTCACCCAGCACGCCGCCTGCGTCGTCGACCACGGCGCTAATCACCGGCAGCCCCGTGCCGGATCCGGCAAAGTCAGCCGGAATACTGAGGTTACCTGCCGCATCCTGCGCGGTGGCTGTCAGGGTGTTGGTGCCGGTTTGCGCCGGGGTGATATCAATGCTGAAGTTGCCGCCCGTCGCCACGCCGGTGCCGATCACGTTGCCGTTATTGTCACGGATGATCACCGTGCTTCCTGCTTCCGCAGTGCCGGTTACCGTGCCGCCGTCGTCAGAAATCAGTACGTTCTGCGGTGTTGCGGGCGGGGTAAGGTCAACGTTTAAGGTGATTGGGGCGGAAGGCTGGCTCGCATTCCCTGCCGGATCGGTGGCGACTGCCGTGAGGGTATAGGAACCTTCGGTAAGCGGCGCGTCAGGGACAATTGTCCAGTTGCCGTCGCCATCAACTAGCGCCGTGCCGACCACGGTTGCGCCGCTGGAGAGGGTGACGGTGCTGCCCGGTTCGCCAGTGCCGCTGACGGGTTGTTCAGGCTGGTTAGTCGCCGCTGGGCTGGTCGGTGAGGTGATAAACGGCGCATCGGGCGCGCGGGTATCGACCGTTAAATCAAACTCAGCCGACGGCGGGCTGATGTTCCCGGCTGCATCGGACGCCGTGACGCTAAAGCTGTAGCTGCCCTCGGCAAGTGGAGTGGTCGGCGTGAAGTTCCAGGCGCCGCCAATGACTTCTGCCGTACCGATCGCCACGCCGTTATTCAGTATGGTGACGATACTCCCCGTTTCGCCCGTTCCGCTCAGGGTCGGGGTGGTATCGTTCGTCTGGCCGCCGTTGCTCAGCGGCCCGCCGTCCTCATTAACCGTGAGGGTTGGCGTGGTCGGCGCCTGGGCGTCCACGCGCACGATACGATCCGGTGATGTGGTGCTGTTTCCCGCTGGATCGGTGACGGTCAGCGAGATGACGTGGTCACCCGATGTCAGCGGCGTCGTCAGTTGATAGCTCCAGCTACCGGCGTTATCGATGATTAACGGCGGTAGCGCCACGCCGTCAAGGGTAATGATGATGGTGTCGCCTGCGGTGCCGCTTCCGCTCAGCAGCGGCAGCGTATCGTCGGTGAACTGCGCGTTATCCAGCGAGCCCGTCTGGCTGCCGACGTTATCAGTGATCGTCAGGTTCGGCGTTGCTGGCGCGGTTGTATCCACCACGATACCGGTTGGCGCGGAGGGAGCGCTGACGTTGCCTGCCGCATCGGTCACGGTGATGGTAAACACATGCTCACCCTCGCCCAGTACGGCGGAAGGATATTCCCAGGCGCCGTCGGCGATCGTGACGGTGGCCACCTCAACACCCTTGTCGTAAATGGTAACGCGCTCGCCGTTGACTCCCGTTCCGCTGAGAACCGGCTGTGTTTCGTTGGTCGCCTGGCCGTTGCTTAACGGCGCATCATCACCGTCGACCACGGTCAGCGCCGGGGTGGCGGGGGCGGTGGTATCGACGGTAATGACGATTGCAGCGGAGTTCGCGCTGGTATTTCCCAGCGGATCGCTGGCGGTGACGCTGAGGGTATGGCTGCCTTCGCTGAGTGCTGGCGCCGGGGTAAAGCTCCACGTACCGGCGTTGGTGACTTCGGTTGTGCCAATCGCCGTTGTGCCGTCATACACCGTAATGATGTCTCCGGCGGTACCGCTTCCGCTCAGCACTGGCTGCGTGGCGTCGGTGACGGCGTTATTGGTCAGCTCGCCCGTAATTTCCCCGGTATTGTCGGTAATGGTCAGAACCGGCGCCGTAGGCGCGGTGGTATCGACCGTAATGACGACGGCATCGGACGCGGGACTGGTCTGGTCCTGTCCGTCGGTTGCCGTGGCGGTGAAGGTGTACTCACCATCAGGGAGAACGTCTGTGGTCAGCGTCCAGTTGCCATCAGGGTCTACGATAGCCGTACCCGACAGCGGCACGCCGCCGTTCAAAATGGTGATGGTCGCTCCCGGTTCACCGGTACCGCTGAAGGTCAGTCGGTTGTCATCGGTGCTTTGCCCGGTATCCAGGTTACCGTTGACCCCGCCGAAGTCATCGGCAATCGATACCACCACCGGCGCTTCCGGCGCGGTGATATCGGGTGCCTGCACGCTGGTGGGCTGACTGGTGTTATTTGATCCATCGGTGGCGGTCACCGTGAGCGTTTCGCCATTAACCACGGCAGGAGTGAGCGGAACGGTAACGGTGCCGTTCGCCGGAACTGGCTCAGATACCGCCAGAGTATTGCCTTCGCTGTCTTTAATGGTGATCCGACTGCCCGGTTCGGCGGTGGCGGTCAGGGAACTGCCATCCGCTGACACCTCCACGTTCGATGGCGGCAGTGGCGCGGTGGTGTCGGGCGCGGTAACAGAGGCTGGCGTGCTCTCCTGGTTCGCCGGATCGGTAACCACAGCGGTTAAGGTCTCGCCGTTGGTCTGTGGCGTGTCGAGGTCGACACTGAAATTCCCCTGATCGTCCGTAGTGCCCTGGCCCAGCGGATTGCCATCGGGATCGCGAATGGTGACCGTGCTGCCCGATTCGGCAGTGCCGGTGACCGTGGCGCCGTCATCGGAAACGTCAAGATTACCGGCTGGCTGCGGCGGAGTGATGTCCGGCGCGATGGTCGTCGACGGTGGGCTGGTCAGATTCACCGTGTCGGTGACGACAGCCGTTAAGATCTCGCCGTTAGTTTGCGGTGTGTCGAGCGTGACGGTAAAGGTACCGTCGGGCTGAACCAGCGCGGAACCGAGCGGCGTATTGTCGCTGGCGTAGATGGTCACGGTAGTACCGGCTTCGGCGGTCCCGGTGACCGTGACGCCGTCGTCCGAAACATCCAGATTACCCGCAGCCAGCGGCGCGGTGGTGTCAGGCGCAGTGGTGGTGGCCGGAGAGCTGGTCAGGTTTGCCGGATCGGTGACGATAGCGGTTAAAATCTCGCCGTTAGTCTGCGGTGTATTCAGGGTAACGGTGAAAGTACCGTCGGGCTGAACCAGCGCGGAACCGAGCGGCGTATTGTCGCTGGCGTAGATGGTCACGCTAGTACCGGCTTCGGCGGTCCCGGTGACCGTGACGCCATCATCGGAAACGTCCAGGTTACCGGCAGGCTGCGGCGGAATCGTATCCACGGTGATGGTGTACGTCCCGGAAGGGGCGCTGATGTTACCTGTCGCGTCGGTAGCGGTGACGGTTATGGAGTGTGTTCCGTCGCTGAGCGTGGAGGGGGTAAAGCTCCAGCTACCGTTGGTCACGGTGGCCGTGCCGATCCTGACGCCGTTGTCGAAGATAGTGACTATGCTGCCATTTTCACCGCTGCCGCTAAAAGTCGGTGTGGTGTCGTTGGTGCTGCCTCCGTCGCTGATGATGCTGGTCTGCGGATCGCTGTCATCGGTGGCGGAGGTAATGGTGGGTACGAGCGGCGCGGTGGTATCCACAACCACCTCAAACGCCGCTGACGGCGCGCTGACGTTGCCTGCGGCATCGGTGGCGGTAATGGTCAGGCTATGGCTGCCTTCACCCAGCGCTGTGGGCGGCGTAAAGTTCCACACGCCATTTTCCACCTGTACCTGCCCGAGCAGCGTGGCGCCATCGTAAATGGAGATCGTTTCGCCGTCGGTGCCGGTACCGCTCAGGGCCGGGCGTGAATCGTTGGTGGTATCGCCGCTGGCAAGCGTGCCGGTGCCCGGCGCGACATCATCCGTTACGCTGCCGATGACTGGCTGAGCGGGCGCGGTGAGATCGACGGTGATGTTCACCACCGCCGAGGCATTTTCCGCATTCGCACTGTCAACAACCTGGAAGGTGTGTGTATCTTCACCCAGCGCCGCGGTTGCCGTCCAGACCCAGCTCCCGGTGCTGTCAACGGTTACCGTGCCGACATTTACGCCGTCGACCAGTACATTGAGCGTTGAATCTGGCGTGGCGGTACCGCGCAAGCCGGGCAGGGTGTCATCGGTGGTTTGCCCGCTTCTCAGATCGCCCAGGACGCTACCCTCATCATCGACCACAGCGCTGATAACCGGCAGTCCGCTGCCGGAGCCGTTGAAGTTTGCCGCAGGGCTGGTATTGCCCGCCGTATCCTGGGCAGTGGCCGTCAGCCCGGCGTTGCCGGTTTGCGCAGGCGTGATCGCAATGGAGAACGTGCCGTCTGTCGCTACGCCGGAACCAATGACATCGCCGTTGGCATCACGAATAATCACCGTGCTGCCGGTTTCCGCCGTACCGGTCACCGTGCCGCCATCCTGAGAAATGACCACGCTTTCGGGAGTCGCAGGTGGTGTGGTATCAACTTCCAGAACAATCGGCGCAGAAGGCTCACTCTGGTTACCCGCCGGATCGGTGGCGACCGCGGTCAGCGTGTACGAACCTTCCGTTAGCGCCGGAGCAGGCGTTATTGTCCAGTTGCCGTCGCCATCAACCACCGCTGTGCCGACAATCGTATTACCATCAGACAACGTAACGGTGCTGCCCGGTTCGCCGGTGCCGATAATGGGTAATTCTGGCTGATTGGTTGCCGCCGGAGTGGTCGGCGAGGTGATAAACGGCGCATCGGGTGCGCTGGTATCTACCGTAAGCGTGACAGAAGGGGACGGTGTACTGGTCTGGTTATTCGCGTCGGTCGCCGTAACGGTAAAGTTATGGTTGCCGTCTTCAAGGACGGGTGTCGTGAGCGTCCATGTACCGTCGCTGCCGACAATAACGCTCCCCGGCAACGCCGTCCCTCCGTCCAGAATGGTAATAGTCGCGCCAGGCTCACCGGTCCCGCTGAAGGTTAATTGATTATCATCGGTGCTTTGCCCGGCGGTCAGATCACCTTTCACATCGCCTGCATCATCAACAATCGATACCACTACCGGCGCTTGCGGCGCGGTGATATCGGGCGCCTGTACGTTGGCTGGTTGACTGGTGTTGTTTGAACCATCGGTGGCGGTCACCGCGAGCGTTTCGCCGTTTTTTTGTGGCGTGTTCAGATCGATGCTGAAGTTCCCTTGCTCATCCGTTACGCCCTCACCAACGGGATTGCCATCCGGATCGCGAATGGTAATTGTGCTGCCCGGCTCTGCGGTGCCGGTGACGGTGGTACCGTCATCGGAAACGTCAAGATTACCGGCAGGCTGCGGCGGGGTGGTGTCCGGCGCGACGGCGGTTGCCGGAGGGCTGGTCAGGTTTGCCGTGTCGGTGACGACAACGGTCACCGTTTCACCGTTGGTCTGCGGCGTATCCAGCACGACGTTGAAGTTCCCCTGGTCATCCGTTTTGCCCTGACCAATGGGATTACCCGCCGGATCGCGAATAGTGATCGTACTGCCCGGCTCTGCGGTGCCGGTGACGGTGGTGCCGTCGTCTGAAACGTCAAGATTACCGGCAGGCTGTGGCGGGGTAGAGTCCGGCGCAGTAACCGTGCCGGAAGGTCCGCTATTCCCTGCTTTATCCATCGCGATAGCCGTCAGCGCTTCTCCGTTCTGTAACGCTTGCGTGAGCGTTAAAGTAAATTTGCCATTGCTGTCTGCGGTTACCGTACCCAGCGCCGTACCATCGCTATTGGTAATGGTTACCGTACTGCCAGCCTCCGCGTTCCCGGAGATCACAAGCCCGTCTGCGGAGATCGCCAGATCTGTTATCGCGCCGGGAGCCTGGGTATCCACAACAAAAGTAAAATCGCCGGACACGACGCTGGTATTGCCCGCCTTGTCTGTTGCGGTAACCGTCAGTTCATGTTCGCCATCGGCGAACGAAGACGGCGGTTTGAAGCTCCAGTTGCCCGAGGCGTCTACGGTTGTTGTACCGAGAACCTGACCATTGTCATAAACGGTAATAACGGCCCCAACTTCGCCAGTACCGGAGAGCACAGGCTGGTTGTCGTTTGTGGTTTGGCCATTTTGAATGGCGCCGGTGATGCCAGCAACGGCATCCAGCGCGCTGGTGATCAGTGGCGATGCGGGCGGGGTGGTATCAACACTTCCCGGTGGAGGGTTGGTGGTGCCTCCGCCGCCATTGTCTGTACCGCCGCCCGGGTTACCGCTGCCATTGTCGTCGTCATCGTCCCCACCACCGCCGCCCGATGCGGCGATTGCCGCGATCCCGCCAGCAGCGACTACGCCGCCAAGTACCCAGGGCCAAATAGCGGCGCCTTCATTTGCGCCGCCTGCGGTGATTAACAACTCATCGATGGATGAGATCTGCTCAAACTGCAGTCCTGCTTCCGGGTTCTCTACCCACCACAAGGCTCCGTTGTCGTCTTCCAGCACCAGCTGGCTCGCGCCCTGATCGTTAGTGACGTAGAAATTTTTAATGGTCACCTTTTCACCGGAATGAAAAGTAATGACCAAATCCTGATTAACGCGAGCAAGCTGGCTGATTTCTTCACGTTGCGCGCTTAACTTCACTATGGAAGGGGTATTAAGTGTGACTTCAGAGGCTTCGACATTGGTGGAAACGCCCGTCAACTTGGATACAACGGCGAGAAGACGCATATATTCACTCCTGATAGCTTGCGCAGTGCGTTATTTTTTAAAATCACCCATCAGGAAAATACGCAGACGAGCGCCCTCGTTCATCGTTATGATGAATTCTCGCGGATGATTTCTGTTTACTGGTCGTTCGGATGGCGGCTTGTTGTGTGCTGAATAACCTTTTGTTTTTATGTACTGGTACTTTCGTATTAGATGATATAGCCAGAAAGATCTCTTTCTGCAACTTAAGTAATATTAACGATTTGCTTAGGTTCACTAAAATATATTCTCAGAGACGGACTTTACTGGATGGAAAACGGTTAAAGCAAAGCGGCATGACAATTTATGTAATTGTAATATAAGGTTTTAAAGGGAGGGTTGTTGTGCAAGGGGAAGTCATTACAAGCATAAACTGTAATGTTATTCAGACGATTAAGAAGAAGAAAAAATATTTATTTGAAGTATTGGGTTCTTCGGCTATGCAATAACTGTAAATATATCTAAAGATATATTCTTGTTATTTTAACGATTCAGCAAATATATTTATACGATCAGGGAGAATATATTTTTGTGATTTCAGGGAGTCATTAAAGGTGACCAGCCTAAAATGTCGGGCTGGTCACATTCTGCAGGCGTCAGCGCCCGGCATTTTTCATAATGCGGGCTTTATCAAGCTGCCATTCGCGCTCTTTCACATCTGAACGCTTATCGTGCTGTTTCTTACCTTTCGCCACGCCGATTTTGACTTTGCACCAAGCATTTTTCCAGTACAAAGAGAGCGCGACCACGGTATACCCTTCGCGGTTAACGCGGCCATACAGCGAGTCGAGCTCGCGCTGATTAAGCAGCAGCTTACGGGTGCGGGTAGGATCGCAAACCACGTGGGTCGATGCGACAGCCATTGGCGTAAAGTTGGCGCCAAACAGGTACGCTTCGCCGTCGCGTAACAAGACATAGCTGTCGCCGATGTTAGCTTTACCGGCACGCAGGGATTTCACTTCCCATCCTTGCAGGGCGAGTCCCGCTTCGAATTCTTCTTCGATGAAGTATTCATGTCGCGCACGTTTGTTAAGCGCGATGGTGGCTGAGCCAGGTTTGTGTGCTTTTTTCTTCGTCATAGTGCCGCTCAGTATAGGTAAACTGGAATCGAAAAACACCCCATTTCGTCCTCAGGGGGTGAAGGGATTATCTTAGCATGAACCGGGTTGTACCCTGTTGCGGGATAGCGTTTTTTTTACCGTAGGATAAATGCTATTATTTGTTCGATTTTTGTTGATGGAAATAGCTATGCCGCAGATTAGTCGAACCGCGTTAGTCCCTTACAGTGCGGAACAGATGTATCAGTTAGTGAATGACGTACAGTCCTATCCCCAGTTTTTACCGGGTTGCACCGGCAGCCGCGTTCTGGAGTCCACGCCGGGGCAGATGACGGCTGCAGTTGATGTCTCCAAAGCAGGGATCAGTAAAACGTTTACCACGCGCAATCAGTTAACCCGTAACCAGAGCATTCTGATGAATCTGGTCGACGGTCCGTTTAAGAAACTGATTGGCGGCTGGAAATTTACCCCACTGAGTCAGGAAGCCTGCCGGGTAGAATTTCATCTCGACTTTGAGTTTACCAATAAGCTCATTGAGCTGGCGTTTGGTCGTATCTTTAAAGAGTTGGCCGCCAATATGGTGCAGGCATTCACTGTGCGCGCAAAAGAGGTTTACAGTGCCAGCTAAGATTGTTGTCGAGGTGGCTTATGCGTTACCGGAAAAACAGTATCTGCAGCGCGTCACGCTGCATGACGGGGCGACGGTGGAAGACGCCATTCGCGCTTCCGGTCTGCTCGAGCTACGCACCGATATTAATCTTGCGAAAAACAAAGTGGGTATATACAGCCGCCCGGTGAAGTTGAGCGATACGCTGCAGGAGGGTGATCGGGTTGAAATTTATCGCCCACTGATTGCCGACCCGAAAGAGTTGCGCAGACAGCGGGCGGAGAAGTCTGCCAATAAGTAGGCTATATACGGCGGGGCGCGATACTTTCAGTCGGCAAACGCTGCCAGTGACAAAAAAGGTGCTCATTGAGCACCTTTTAACATTTTGATTTACGTTCTCAAGCCTGGTTTAGGGGTTTTTGGTCAATGCCGGCTTGTTATCAATGTTGGTCAACACGCCGCTGCTGTTAAAGGTCAGCGTTAGCGTTTGTTGCGTTACGCCTTCATGTCCCGGCTGTTGGCGGAACACGTAGAACCAGGTATTTGTGCCAAACGGATCGGACATCATTGGCGTTCCCAGCGCATAGGCAACCTGTTGCTGAGTCATGCCGACGCGCACTTTCGATACGTCGTTAGCGGTCAGGTAGTTCCCCTGGTTGATATCAGGGCGGTAAACCACTCGCTCCAGAGTGGAACAGCCTGCGGTCAACATCAATAATACTGCTGCGGCAGCAGTCAGCGTTTTACAGCGCATAGTGATTTGATTCCTTTTCGGGCCCGAGCAGTACGTGGCTCATATGTAATATGCCGATGATAATAGACCTTTCACCACTTTAAAACCTTTTGCTTACGGGTCTGTCGGCGTTTTTGTTGTCTACTCTGACCGTTAAGGGGCCAAAAAGTTTATGCCGCCAGCAGTTCTTTCGCGTTTGCGAGGGTATTGCGGGTCACTTCGCTACCACCCAACAGTCGCGCCAGTTCCTGCAGACGCGCGCGTTTGTCCAGCGGCTGCATATGGGTTTCGGTCATTTCACCGTCAGTGTCTTTGCTGACATAGAAATGCTGATGACCACAGCCGGCCACCTGTGGAAGGTGCGTCACGCACATCACTTGGGTGGATTCTCCCAACTGGCGCAGAAGTTTGCCGACGACGGCGGCGGTTGGTCCGCTGATCCCGACATCCACTTCATCAAAAATCAGCGCCGGGGTTTCCATCTTACGGGCGGTGATCACCTGGATCGCCAGCGCGATACGCGACAGTTCGCCGCCGGAGGCGACTTTTGCTATTGCCTGCATGGGCTGTCCGGGGTTCGTCGTGACCCTGAACTCCACGCGATCCGCGCCGTCAAGGCTCAGATGATGTTCGTCAAAATTCACGGCAATAGTGAACTGGCCATGCGGCATAGAGAGTGAGTGCATACTCTCGGTAATCAACGTGCTTAGCTCCTGTGCATAGTGCAAACGCTGTTGATGTAGCGCCTTCGCGGACTCAAGCGCCTGCTGATGATGCTTGTTAACGGCCAGCGTCAGCGTTTCCAGCGAGTCAGCCTGATCGTCAAGCTGCTGCTGTTCTTCCAGCAGAGACTGATAATACTGCGGCAGCGCCTCCGGACTGACGTGATGCTTACGCGCCAGCGAGATTTGTTTTGAAATACGCTGTTCAAGTTCAAACAGGCGATTAGGATCTAAATCCAGACGATCGCAGTAATGGCGTAGCTCGTCGCTGGCCTCGGTTAACTGAATAGTCGCTTCTTCCAGCATATCCAGCACGCCGGAAAGTTTGCTGTCCATGCTGACCAGTTCGCCGACCAGTTGCTTCGCGGTATACAGCTGGCTTTGCAAGTTAACATCATCGCCATCCGCCAGCAGCGCCAGCGCATTCTGGCTGGTAGAGAGAAGCTGGCCGCTGTTGGCCAGCCGTTTGTACTCTTCATCAATTTGCTCAAATTCACCCGCCTGCGGGTTAAATTCGTTAAGCTCTTTGAGTTGATATTGCAACAGCTCGGCGCGCGCGGCGCGTTCCTGGCTCTGCTGTTGATGATGCGCCAGATCGCGGCAGCTTTGATGCCACAACTGGTAGCGCGAAGCCATGTCCTGCACCAACTGGGATTCATTGGCATAGCCGTCGAGCAGTGATTTCTGGTGCTCAGGTTTGATCAGCAACTGATGGGCATGCTGGCCGTGAATCTGAATTAACAATTGGCCCAGCTCGCGAAGCTGAGAGAGAGGAACGGCAGTGCCATTGATAAAGCCGCGGGAGCGTCCGTCGCTGCTAATGACGCGGCGAAGTAAACACTCACGTCCGTCTTCGAGCTGGTTGGCCTCCAGCCAACGCAGGGCGGCAGGCGTATCTTTCAGAGAAAAGCGAGCGCAGAGGTCGGCTCGTGCGGCGCCGGCTCGCACCATGTCGGCGTCAGCCCGGCCTCCGAGACACAGGCCGAGTGCATCAATCGCAATGGATTTACCCGCCCCGGTTTCCCCGGTAATGACGGTCATTCCGCTCTGGAAATCGATCTCAAGTTCACGAACGATTGCAAAATTGCTGATGGTCAGTTGTGCCAACATAGCCGTTTCCCTGTATGAAAAACCATAACTGTAATTACATACAGTATAAACAGGTTTTTTATCCAGTAAAGAGGCTGACGTGAAATTAAAATAATTTTTTTGACCAACCCAGCTTGGTGCTTAACGTATTGAAATAGCTATAATCTTTTGGGTGTATTAAGTTCAGGTGATAGTCGCAACGCCGAATCAGCACATCTTCGCCTTCCTGGATAGGCAGGGCGATCTGGCTATCACAGCTAATCTCAAGGTCGTTACGACGATGAGAAAAACGCAGCCGAATGGTACTGCTGCTGTTAATCACCAGCGGACGAGCCGAAAGGGTGTGCGGGAACATCGGCACCAGAGTGATCGCATCTAAAGAGGGGGTCAGAATCGGGCCGCCTGCCGAAAGCGAGTAGGCGGTAGAACCGGTTGGGGTCGAGATGATTAGCCCGTCTGAACGCTGCGAAAAGGCGAAGTTCTCGTCAATATAGACTTCAAACTCAATCATGTGCGCGACTTTACCGGGGTGCAGCACCACTTCGTTGATCGCCGTGCTGATGCGCTTCTGGCAATCCTGCTGGCAGACCTGCGCTTCCAGCAAAAAGCGCTGTTCCGCAATGTAATGGCCTTCCAGCACGTCGGCGAGCTGCTGCTGGGCGTTGTCAGGATCGAGATCCGTTAAAAACCCGAGATTGCCGCGGTTAATGCCAATCACTTTGATGTCATAACGCGCGAGGGTGCGCGCCGCGCCGAGCATGTTGCCGTCACCGCCAACCACTACCGCCAGATCCGCCTGCTGACCAATTTCGGCCAGGGTGCCGGTTTTAACGTTTTTCAACTGCAGCTCGTGCGCGATTTGCTGCTCAACAATGACTTCATAGCCCTTCGTGCATAACCATCGATAGAGCATTTCATGTGTTGTCAGAGCAGTGGGGTGACGTGGATGTCCCACTATGCCAATACACTTGAAATGATTATTCATTTTTCGAGGTCCTTGTAACGAAGATTGATGACAATGTGAGTGCTTCCCTTGAAACCCTGAATCCGATCCCCATAATAAGCGAAGTTAGCGAGATGAATGCGAAAAAAACGCGGAGAAATTCATGAGTAGTAAAGAACAGAAAACGCCTGAGGGGCAAGCCCCGGAAGAAATTATCATGGAACAGCACGAAGAAGTTGAGGCGGTTGAATCAGACGCTTCTGCTGAGCAGGTGGATCCGCGCGATGAAAAAATTGCGAATCTGGAAGCGCAGCTTGCTGAGGCCCAGACGCGTGAACGCGACAGTCTGCTGCGCATGAAAGCGGAAATGGAAAACCTGCGTCGCCGCACCGAGCTGGACGTTGAGAAGGCGCACAAGTTCGCGCTGGAAAAATTCGTCAACGAGCTGCTGCCGGTGATCGACAGCCTGGATCGTGCGCTGGAAGTGGCTGATAAAGCTAATCCGGACATGGCGGCGATGATCGAAGGCATTGAACTGACGCTCAAATCCATGCTGGATGTGGTGCGCAAGTTTGGTGTTGAAGTGATTGCCGAGACCAACGTCGCGCTGGACCCGAACGTGCATCAGGCCATTGCGATGGTCGAGTCGGAAGAGGTCGCGCCGGGCAACGTGCTGGGTATTATGCAGAAAGGATATACGCTGAACGGTCGTACGATTCGTGCGGCAATGGTCACGGTAGCGAAAGCCAAAGCGTAATGCGTGATCTGTAGCGCCGGGTGGCGGCTTGCGCCTTACCCGGCCTATCTATCCTGCGTCTTATTCCGCCACGCTCTCCCGCAGGGGCTTCACCGGCACCACTTTGACCTGCTTAATCATATTCTCCTGAACGTCGAGAATATCGATATCATACTGACCGATGCGCACCCGGGTGCCGGCGATCGGGATCTCTTCCAGCGCTTCCAGAATCACGCCATTTACTGTCCGCGCGTCATCTTCCGGCAGATGCCAGTTAAAGGCTTTGTTGATTTCACGCACGTTGGCGCTGCCGTCAATGATGACCGAGCCGTCATTCTGCGGTGTGACCTCTTCGGCCAGCGTAGGCGACATGGAGGTCGTAAAGTCACCGACGATCTCCTCAAGAATGTCCTCCACCGTCACCAACCCCTGAATATCGCCATACTCGTTGACCACCAGACCGACTTTCTTTTTGTTGCGCTGAAATTTAACCAGTTGGGTACTCAGCGGTGTGCCTTCCGGGACGTAGTAAATCTCATCGGCGGCGCGCAGCATGGTTTCTTTAGTGAACTCTTTTTTCTCGGACATCAGCCGCCAGGCTTCGCGCACCCGCAGCATGCTGATGGTGTCGTCCAGCGAGTCGCGATACAGCACGATGCGTCCGTGCGGCGAGTGCGACAGTTGACGCACAATCGATTTCCAGTCGTCGTTGATGTCAATACCGATAATTTCATTACGCGGGACCATGATGTCATCGACAGTCATTTTTTCCAGGTCGAGCACCGACAACAGCATATCCTGGTTGCGACGAGAAATTTGCGAGCGGGATTCATTCACAATGGTGCGCAGTTCGTCTTTGCTCAGCGAACCGCTGACCACGATATCGGTTTTAATGCCCATCAGACGCATCAGCAACCGGGTAATGGTGTTCAGTAACCAGACCAGCGGCATCATTAATACTTGCAAGGGCGCAAGCAGGAAGCTGCTCGGATAAGCCACTTTTTCCGGATAGAGCGCGGCGATCGTTTTTGGCAGCACTTCGGCAAACACCAGCACGACAAAAGTCAGCACGCCGGTGGCAATCGCCACGCCCGCATCGCCATACAAACGCATACCGACAATGGTCCCGAGGGCGGAGGCGAGAATATTGACCAGGTTGTTGCCGATAAGCACCAGGCTAATCAGGCGATCCGGCTTACGCAGCAGTTTTTCCACCCGCTTTGCCGCCCGGTTTCCCTGCTTGGCCATGTGGCGCAGCCGGTAACGGTTAAGGGTCATCATTCCGGTTTCAGAACCGGAAAAATAGGCTGAGATGACCACCATGATGAGTAACGTGATGATCAGCGTGGTGGTTGAGATGTGTTCCAGGGGAGACTCCTTTTAGGGCTTAACTTACGACCTGCTGCAAAATCCGGCTGCCGAAATAGGCCAGCGTCAGAATGCCTGCGCCTGCGACGTTAAACCACACCACGCGGCGGCCGCGCCAGCCCTCATGATAATGTCCCCATAACAAAACAATATAGACAAACCACGCCACAATAGAGAGAACGGCTTTGTCGATGTTTTCCATGCTGAACAGGTTGTGCATGTAAAACAGGCCGGTACACAGCGTGAGCGTCAACAACACCACGCCGATTTGCGTGATATGAAACATTTTGCGCTCAATGCTCATCAGCGGCGGCATTTCGTTACTGAACGCCAGCTTTTTGTTTTTCAACTGGTAGTCGATCCAGGCCAGCTGCAGCGCGTAAAGAGCGGCGATGATGAGCGTCGCGTAGGAAAACAGCGACAGCCCGATATGGATCATCATGCCCGGAGTGGCTTCAAGATGCGTTATGTATTCGTTTGGCATAAAGGTCGCGAAAGCCAGATTGATGAGCGCGAAAGCGTACACGATCGGCAGCAACAGCCAGCCGCGGTTGCGTGAGGCGACAATCGTCATCACCGTACAGATCATCAGGCTCACCAGCGACCCGACGTTAAGCAGGCTCAGATTTTGTCCGCCTTCACCTGCGGGAAGGATACGGGCTTCCAGCGCAAAAGCGTGGCACACCAGCGCGACGACCGCAGAAAGAATAGCCATACGCCGCCAGCCGCTGTTTTTTTGCAGCAGAGCGGGAACGATCAGCGCGAGGCTGACGGAATAGGCGACAAGGGCGAGCAAAGCAAAAACGGGCATAGTGATGTCGACAATTAGCCAGTGAGAAAGAGAAGCAGTATAACGTTACGTGACCGCTGCTCCAACCGTTGCATAACAACAAAGGCGGCTTCATGTTATACTGCGACAAAATTCTGTTCCTGTGTCGCATGAGCGACCAACCGTTTCCACCCCAGGCGAGAGACAATGTTTGATAATTTAACCGATCGTTTGTCGCGCACGCTGCGCAATATCAGTGGCCGTGGACGCCTTACTGAAGACAACGTTAAAGAGACGCTGCGCGAAGTGCGCATGGCGCTGCTGGAGGCTGACGTTGCGCTGCCGGTAGTGCGTGAGTTTATCAATCGCGTAAAAGAGAAAGCGGTTGGCCACGAAGTCAACAAGAGCCTGACGCCGGGGCAAGAGTTCGTCAAAATTGTTCGTAACGAACTCGTCGCGGCGATGGGCGAAGAAAACCAGTCCCTGAACCTGGCCGCGCAACCGCCCGCCGTGGTGTTGATGGCGGGGTTGCAGGGGGCGGGTAAAACCACCAGCGTCGGCAAACTGGGTAAATTCCTGCGTGAAAAGCACAAAAAGAAAGTGCTGGTCGTTTCTGCGGACGTGTATCGTCCGGCGGCGATCAAACAGCTGGAAACGCTGGCCGAGCAGGTTGGCGTGGATTTCTTCCCGTCTGACGTCGGCCAGAAGCCCGTCGATATCGTTAACGGCGCGCTGAAGGAAGCGAAGCTGAAGTTCTACGACGTGCTGCTGGTGGATACCGCTGGTCGTCTGCACGTTGACGAAGCGATGATGGACGAAATCAAGCAGGTTCACGCTTCTATCAATCCGGTAGAGACCCTGTTTGTGGTCGACGCCATGACCGGTCAGGATGCGGCGAACACCGCGAAGGCGTTTAACGAAGCGCTGCCGCTGACCGGCGTGGTGCTGACTAAAGTCGACGGCGATGCCCGTGGCGGCGCCGCGCTCTCTATTCGTCATATCACCGGTAAGCCGATCAAGTTCCTCGGCGTGGGCGAGAAAACCGACGCGCTGGAGCCTTTCCACCCGGATCGTATTGCTTCACGCATTCTCGGTATGGGCGATGTGCTGTCGCTGATCGAAGATATCGAAAGCAAAGTTGACCGCGCGCAGGCCGAGAAGCTGGCGACCAAGCTGAAAAAAGGCGACGGTTTCGATCTCACCGACTTCCTTGAGCAGCTGCGCCAGATGAAAAATATGGGCGGCATGGCGAGCCTGATGGGCAAGCTGCCGGGCATGGGCCAGATTCCCGATAACGTTAAATCGCAGATGGATGACAAAGTGCTGGTGCGCATGGAAGCGATCATCAACTCGATGACGTTGAAAGAGCGCGCGAAGCCGGAAATCATCAAAGGCTCCCGCAAACGCCGTATCGCAGCCGGCTGCGGCATGCAGGTGCAGGACGTTAACCGCCTGTTGAAACAGTTCGACGACATGCAGCGCATGATGAAGAAGATGAAGAAGGGCGGGATGGCGAAGATGATGAGAAGTATGAAGGGGATGATGCCGCCAGGCTTCCCTGGCCGCTGATCTTTTCCGGCCTGGCTCATTTGCCATTTCGGCGCCGGGGTGTGCTCGCCATCCTCACGTATTGCGTGTACGCTCCGGTGGCTGCGCGCACGCCGGCGTCGAACTGGCTGCACCGCCGACGGCCTTTTGCAGCAGAGTGATTAACTGCTGATTGCAATTTCCCCAGAAATCAGTAAAATTTTCGGGCTTTTAATATGACGCCGGGCTCCGTTCCTCGATGGGGCCCGGTTGTTTTATTCACACAAGAGGATGTTATGGTAACTATTCGTTTAGCACGTCACGGCGCTAAAAAGCGTCCGTTCTACCAGGTTGTTGTAACTGACAGCCGTAACGCTCGTAACGGTCGCTTCATTGAGCGCGTAGGTTTCTTCAACCCAATCGCCAGCGAAAAAGAAGAAGGCACTCGCCTGGATCTGGATCGCATCGCTCACTGGGTTGGCCAGGGCGCGACCATTTCCGATCGCGTAGCAGCGCTGATCAAAGCAGCAAACAAAGCAGCTTAATCTGTCACGGTGGTCATGATGAGCAAACAACTCACCGCGCAAGCGCCCGCAGACCCTATTGTTTTAGGGAAAATGGGGTCGTCTTACGGTATTCGTGGGTGGCTCAGAGTGTTTTCCTCCACTGAAGACGCTGAAAGCATTTTTGACTATCAGCCCTGGTTTATCCAGAAGGCGGGTCAGTGGCAGCAAGTCCAGCTGGAAAGCTGGAAGCACCACAATCAGGATTTGATCATCAAGCTGAAAGGCGTTGACGATCGCGATGCGGCGAACCTGCTGACCAATTGTGAAATTGTCGTGGATTCTTCGCAATTGCCTGCGCTGGAAGACGGTGACTATTACTGGAAAGACCTGATGGGCTGCCAGGTAGTGACCACCGAAGGCTACGATCTCGGTAAAGTCGTCGATATGATGGAAACCGGATCGAATGACGTCATCGTCATTAAGGCAAACCTGAAAGATGCGTTTGGTATCAAGGAACGCCTCGTGCCGTTCCTCGATGGGCAGGTTATCAAGAAAGTCGATCTCACTACGCGTACTATCGAAGTAGATTGGGATCCTGGTTTTTAAACCACCGGATAAGCGGTAAATGACGGCGTGATGGGGATTGGCTGTGTTTATAGGTATCGTTAGCCTGTTTCCAGAAATGTTTCGTGCAATTACCGATTACGGGGTAACTGGCCGGGCAGTAAAAAATGGCCTGCTGAACATCCAGAGCTGGAGTCCGCGTGACTTCACGCACGACCGGCACCGTACCGTGGACGATCGTCCTTACGGCGGCGGACCGGGGATGTTAATGATGGTGCAACCTTTGCGGGACGCCATTCATGCAGCAAAAAGCGCGGCGGGTGAAGGCGCTAAGGTGATATATCTGTCACCTCAGGGACGCAAGCTTGATCAAGCGGGCGTCAGCGAACTGGCAACGAATCAAAAACTGATTCTGGTGTGTGGTCGCTACGAAGGCATAGACGAGCGCGTGATCCAAACCGAAATTGACGAAGAGTGGTCAATCGGCGATTACGTTCTCAGCGGTGGAGAGCTACCAGCGATGGTACTGATTGACTCCGTATCCCGGTTCATTCCGGGAGTTCTGGGTCATGAGGCATCGGCAACGGAAGATTCCTTTGCGGATGGATTGCTGGACTGCCCGCACTATACCCGGCCTGAAGTGTTAGAGGAGATGGAAGTACCGGCAGTATTGCTGTCAGGAAACCATGCTGAGATACGTCGCTGGCGTCTGAAGCAGTCGCTGGGCCGCACCTGGCTTAGAAGACCTGAACTTCTGGAAAACCTGGCTCTGACTGAAGAGCAAGCAAGGTTGCTGGCGGAGTTCAAAAAAGAGCACGCACAGGCAACATAAACATGATGGGATGGCATAAGCCCCCGAATATCAGTTTACCCAGGATAAGAGATTAAATTATGAGCAACATTATTAAGCAACTTGAACAAGAGCAGATGAAGCAGGACGTGCCTTCCTTCCGTCCGGGTGACACCGTGGAAGTGAAAGTATGGGTTGTTGAAGGTTCCAAAAAACGTCTGCAGGCATTCGAGGGCGTGGTTATCGCTATTCGTAACCGCGGTCTGCACTCTGCATTCACTGTTCGTAAAATTTCCAACGGCGAAGGCGTTGAGCGTGTCTTCCAGACTCACTCTCCGGTTGTTGACAGCATCACTGTCAAACGTCGTGGTGCCGTTCGTAAAGCTAAACTGTATTACCTGCGTGAGCGTACTGGTAAGGCTGCTCGTATCAAAGAGCGTCTTAACTAAGATATCGCTCAGGCGACATCCTGTTAGAAGGGGCTGGCCAGATGGCTGGCCCTTTTTTTATCCCCGAAAGCTCGTAGCGTTAACCATTAATTCATAAATCATTTACAATGCCTGCCGTGTCTTGCGGGAGGGATCGTGGTTATCGGGCAATTTCGTCAGCCAGGTGTTCAGCGCAACGCGGCATGGCTCGCGCTGTTTGCGATCCTGCTGATAATCATCTCGCCGCCGATCTCCATCGCGCTGCAAAAAGATCCGATGCGCGCTATGCCGGGCATGCACCATGAAATGGACATGACGGCGAACCACGCGCCGCATCACGATGTTTCGTCTTTCACCCCGCTTATTGTCGATCACGGTGAAGCGTGCGGTTACTGTGTGCTACTGGCGCATGTGCCGGGCCTGCTCCTGGCGCGGGTGATTCTGCCCTGTGGCCTGTTGCTCAGGCAGATGAACCGGCCAGCACGCCCATCGGTAAACCACTGGCACTTTTTCCCCTGGCTGTATCCTGATACCCGCGCGCCTCCGTGCTGCTCTACTGCTTCCTGACCCTGAAAAATAAGATTGTGCGCGCAAGCGTCACGACACCTTTTTGCTTTTTCTGAGGAAAAGTATGACAACCTGCACACCGCGCGCGGCATGGCTTACCCTGCTGCGGCGTCTCCATTTCTACATTGGTCTGTTCGTTGGGCCTTTTATCTTTATTGCCGCGCTGACCGGCACGCTTTATGTCGCGACGCCACAGCTGGAAGCGTCGCTCTACGCGCAGGCGCTTACAGGGACTGCGCAAGGTCAGCCGCAGTCGCTGGCGGCGCAAATTGACGCCGCTCAACGGTTCGCCGGAAATGCGCAACCCCTGCACGCCGTTCGTCCCGGACTCGAGCCGGGGAGGACGACACGGGTCATGTTTGCGGATCCACGCCTTGCCGCCTCGGAGCATCGGGCTATTTTTATCGATCCCGTTACCCTGGCGATAAAAGGGGATATGACGGTTTATGGCACCAGCGGGATTTTACCGCTGCGTCAGTGGATAGATTACGCCCATCGTTCGTTGCTGCTGGGGGAGGTTGGACGTATTTACAGTGAGCTGGCCGCCTCATGGATGTGGGTAGCGGCACTGGGTGGGGCATTGCTCTGGTATCTCACGCGGCCAAAGCGTCGCCTGAACAATCCGCGTCAGAAATACCGTCGTCTGCACGTTTCGCTCGGATGGCTGCTGTTGGCTGGAATGCTGCTTTTTTCTGCCACTGGCCTGACGTGGTCGCAATGGGCGGGCGGTAACGTGGATCGGATGCGTACGGCGTTTGGCTGGCTGACGCCGCAGGTGAATACGCAGCTTCACGGGCACAGTCCGGCGCAGAATGAACATGCGGGACACCATGGCGCGATGAGCATGTCCGCCGGGCCTGTCGATATCCGCTTGTTTGATCCTGTGCTGCAGGCGGCGCAGGCGGCGGGAATTGACGCCAGCGAAGTGGAAATTCGTCCGGCGAAAGACACGCAGCATGGCTGGACGGTCAGCGAAATCGATCGTCGCTGGCCCACCCAGGTCGATGCCGTTTCCGTCAACCCGACCACATTGCAGATTATCGACAGTATCGACTTCACGCAGTTTCCTCTGATGGCAAAACTGACCCGCTGGGGCGTGGATTTTCATATGGGCATTCTGTTTGGCCTGCCTAATCAACTGCTGCTGATAGGCTTTGGCGTGGGGCTTTGTGTGATGATTGCGCTGGGCTACCGGATGTGGTGGATACGTCGCCCTGCGCGCCCTGCGGTCAGTCCGGCGCAAACGTTGCTGGAAAGCTGGCTAATGCTGAACGGCGGAGGACGCGTCGGGTCAGTGTTGCTGGCGGTTACGTTGGGCATGGCGATGCCGGTTCTGGGGCTAAGTTTGATGCTGTTTATGCTGGTCGACTGGCTACGCTGGTATAGCGCCTCGCGCAGGGTTCTGGCGCAGTCAGCCGACTAAGACTTAAGGCGTGCTGATGACTACGGCGACGCGGCGGTTTTCAGCACGGCCTTTTGCGGTCTTGTTACTGGCGACAGGATATTTTTTGCCTAATCCTTGCGTTGTCAGATGACTACGCGGGATCTGCGCGCCTTCCGCCCATGCATCGGCCACAACGTTGGCGCGTTTCAGGGACAGGGCTTCGTTGTAGCTGTCTTCGCCATAATTATCAGTATGTCCGTCCATGCGCGCATGTTTCAGGCCAACGGAGGCCAGACGGGCAGCCATTGTCTGGATCTGTCGTTGACTTTCAGCACGCAGCTTATAGTCGTTTTTATCAAACAGGATGGTATCCGACATACCCAAAGACCAGCTCCCCGCCGACTCGGTAAACCCGTATGACTGCATGGCAGCGACCTGCTGCGGGGTAAACGTTCCCTGCGGCGCCTGACAGCCAGTCAGGAGGAGAGCAACAACAAAAGGCGATAAAAGACGTTTCAGCATGGGGGAATCCTTATTATTTGATCACGCGTTCGACACGCTGATGTTTGGCCAGATACATATTGCGGTCGGCCAGTTCTTGTAATTTTTCGGCTGAGGCGTGCTCCCACGTCAGGGCATAGCCCATACTCAGCGTCATGCTGGTCAGATGGCCGTTGTGCAGGTCAAAAGGCCGGTTAAATTCCTGCGCCAGCGCGGCGCATATGCGCTGCACTTCGTATTCGGAATGTACGCCGTAGAGGACCATCGCAAACTCGTCCCCGCCAAGACGATAGGGCTGGTGGCGGTTGCCGCCAAATTCCGCGAGTCGCTTAGCCACTTCGATCAAAACCCGGTCTCCCGCCGCATGGCCCCAGGTATCGTTAACGAATTTAAAGTTGTCGCCGTCAAGGAACAGCAGCGCTGAGCTACTGCGGGCGGCGTCATCATTCATGAGCGCGTTGATCGTGCTGCGAAAAGCAGCGCGGTTAGCCAGTCCGGTCAGCGGATCGTGCAGTGCCGTGCGTAGTAGTTGGGCGTTCCTCGCCTGGAGACGCAGCTGCCACTCTTCCATTTCATCCAGCAGGCTGTTGAAGTCCTGGGCAAAACGGTGAAACTCCTCAATTCGCTCCTCTGATACGCGACGGGAAAAATTCCGGTTGGTACGCACATCGTGCACGACGTCGGTGATATTTTGCAGCGCTACGACGACGCCGTTGTGCAGATGGCGCGTCAGGAGGATGGCGATACCGGACGCCAGCAGGATCGAGCCGGTGAGGACAGCCAGTGACAGCCAGAGAAAATGGCTGATTAAGCTGTCACGGGCGGTTATCCGCACTTCGCCAATGATTTCCCCGTTATGCCAGACAGGTTGCGCGACCGGCAATGGAAAAAGCCACTGGCTGATGTAACCACTGAGTTTGTCGTCAGTTTCCTGTGCGTTATAGCGCCAGCTGGCGATGACGTTCTCATTTTTATCGCGTACATCGGCGGCAGAAAACTGACCCTGCTGGCCGAGCGCCGCCAGCGTTTCGGTCGCTGCGGCATCGTCTGCGAACACGAGTGCGGCCTCCAGACTGTGGGTCATGGTGGCGGCGGTCAGTTCCAGATTTTTTTGCGCATACTGTTTCAGCGTCAGCACAGAGGCGACGCTAAGCAACAGCCAGATCAACGTCATGGTCACCACCACGCTGATCATGCTTATGCGTCTCAAGGCTCGCTTAAACGTTGGACGCGTCGTGCGGGAAAGATCCTTATCCATGCTTTTTATTCCGTGCGAGCATCAGTACATCCGGATTGACCCTGACGCCGCTGTGCGCCAGAGAATCCAGATTTACGGCGAATCTGACATCATTATTTTGAATAATAAGACAAAAGGCGCTGCCAATAATGCATTCGGCATTTTGTTCCGCAATTAATAACAAAGCCTTAGAGGGATATTTATTGGCTAATTCAACCTGAGCGGCCGGAGATTCATTGCCGAAATAAACGCCATCACAACGTGCGACCAGCGCCTCTTGTTCGTTACGAATAATAACAGGTTGATAGGGCAGGGAGGTATCGTCACTGTCACCCAATACGCTAACGAAACGGGATGAAGTGAAAATGCATAGCCTGGGCGGCGCGGAGAGCGCAGGCCAGCGCGTATAGCTCACAATGCCTGAGACAATTGCACGCACATTTTTGGCGTCATCGGGTAATTCCTGAGCATAAACCGGCGATCCTGCCAGCAATAGCATCAGCAGCACCAGAAGTCGGTGAGAATAGAACATGAGCGGCGTCCTCACCCGTATCTTTCGTAACGCATTAAATACATCCTTGATTGTTTGCAGCAAAATAACATTATTTTGCATAGGCGTCATTACGCCAAAGATATTTATGTTTTGTCCTTAAGTTAAATCTTATTAATCAATATTGCCGGGACGGTTTTTTTTATCTTTCTTGCTGTAATCGTACAATTTTATTTAAGTTTAAAATCCGCGACAGAATTGCATGTAAAGTAAAGTGTACGAATCTGTGCGCGTCATAATCAGTATTATAGGTGCTTGTACAATAAACTTTACGTATTTTGGGTTGATATCTTTACTCTTTGTGTTATCGTTACGTCATCCTCGCTGAGGACAACTATCGCAAACGAGCTAAAACAGGATCGCCATCATGCAAAAAGACGCGCTGAACAACGTACACATCACCGACGAACAGGTTTTGATGACCCCGGAACAACTCAAAGCGGCATTCCCGCTGAGTCAGGCGCAAGAGGCGCAGATCGCCCAGTCGCGCAAAACCATTTCTGACATTATCGCCGGGCGCGATCCGCGTCTGCTGGTGGTGTGTGGTCCATGTTCTATTCACGATCCTGATGCCGCTCTTGAATACGCCCGTCGATTTAAAGCCCTTGCCGCAGAGGTCAGCGATAGCCTCTACCTGGTGATGCGCGTCTATTTTGAAAAACCCCGTACCACCGTTGGCTGGAAAGGGTTAATTAACGATCCTCATATGGATGGCTCTTTCGACGTTGAAGCGGGTTTGAAGATTGCGCGTCAGTTGCTGCTTGAACTCGTTCATATGGGACTGCCGCTGGCGACAGAAGCCCTGGATCCAAACAGTCCGCAGTACCTCGGGGATTTGTTTAGCTGGTCGGCTATTGGCGCGCGCACCACGGAGTCGCAGACTCACCGTGAAATGGCGTCCGGCCTGTCGATGCCGGTCGGGTTTAAAAACGGCACTGACGGCAGTCTGGCGACGGCGATTAACGCCATGCGCGCCGCCGCCCAGTCGCACCGCTTTGTGGGGATCAACCAGGCCGGGCAGGTTGCGCTGCTGCAAACGCAGGGCAACCCGGACGGACATGTGATCCTGCGCGGTGGTAAAGCGCCGAACTACAGTCCGGCTGATGTCGAACAGTGCGAAAAAGAGATGGCGCAGGCGGGACTGCGGCCTTCACTGATGGTAGATTGCAGTCATGGTAACTCCAATAAAGATTACCGCCGTCAGCCTGCCGTGGCGGAGTCTGTGGTTGCGCAAATTAAAGATGGCAACCGTTCCATCATTGGCTTGATGATTGAAAGTAATATTCACGAAGGTAATCAGTCTTCTGAGCAACCGCGTAGCGATATGAAATACGGCGTGTCCGTTACCGATGCCTGCATTAGCTGGGAAACGACGGATGCGCTGCTGCGTGAAATTCACAAAGACCTGAACGGCCAGCTGGCGGCGCGCAAGGCTTAAGAGGTTTGTTATGGTGGCTGAATTGACCGCATTACGCGATCAAATTGATGAAGTGGATAAGGCGCTGCTGGACTTACTGGCGCGTCGCCTGGAACTGGTGGCGGAGGTCGGCGAAGTCAAAAGCCGCTTTGGGCTGCCTATTTATGTCCCCGAGCGCGAGGCCGCTATGCTGGCTTCGCGCCGTGCGGAAGCGGAAGCGCTGGGCGTACCGCCGGATCTGATTGAGGATGTGCTGCGCAGGGTGATGCGCGAGTCCTATTCCAGCGAAAACGACAAAGGGTTTAAAACGCTTTGTCCGACGCTGCGTCCGGTGGTCATCGTCGGCGGTGGCGGCCAGATGGGACGACTGTTTGAAAAAATGCTCACCCTGTCGGGCTACAAGGTGCGTATTCTGGAACAGCAGGACTGGGATCGCGCGCCGGAGATCGTCGCGGATGCCGGGATGGTGATTGTCAGCGTGCCTATCCATGTCACTGAACAAGTGATTGCTCGACTGCCGCGTTTACCGTCCGACTGTATTCTGGTGGATCTGGCCTCAGTGAAAAATGGGCCGTTGCAGGCAATGCTTGCCGCCCATGACGGGCCAGTGGTGGGTCTGCACCCGATGTTTGGTCCGGACAGCGGTAGCCTGGCGAAACAGGTGGTAGTCTGGTGTGACGGGCGAAACCCGGAGGCCTATCAATGGTTTCTTGAGCAGATTCAGGTCTGGGGAGCGCGACTGCACCGCATCAGTGCCGTAGAACATGACCAGAATATGGCGTTTATCCAGGCGTTGCGCCACTTTGCGACCTTTGCTTACGGGCTGCATCTGGCGGAAGAAAACGTGCAGCTTGAACAACTCCTGGCGCTCTCTTCGCCGATCTATCGCCTCGAACTGGCAATGGTCGGGCGGCTGTTTGCCCAGGACCCGCAGCTGTACGCCGACATCATTATGTCGTCGGAAAGCAATCTGGCGCTGATTAAACGCTACTACAAACGCTTTGGCGAGGCGATCGGTCTGCTTGAACAGGGAGATAAACAGGCGTTTATTGACAGCTTCCGCAAAGTCGAGCACTGGTTCGGGGACTACGCGAAACGCTTCCAGCAGGAAAGCCGTACCTTACTGCGACAGGCCAACGACAGCCGACAATAATCCTCACGCTGGTCTGATTCGGGCCAGCGTGTAACGCCCTTTGGCCTACGAATGCGCTGGTGGTTTTTCCGCATCGTTAGCGCCAGGAGGGTTATACTGAAAAACCAGCGGGACTACCGCTGGTTTTTTATTTGGGGATTCGTCATGGCTGAACCACGCGTGTTATTTGACTATACCGGACAGTTGCCGGAATGCCCGACCTGGAGTGCGGGCGAGAATGCGCTCTACTGGGCGGATATTCTGGAAGGAGAGATCCATCGCTACCATTTGACGACAGGAGAACACATCGTTCTGGCGTTCCCGGAAGAGGTTGGATGCTTTGCGCTGCGCGAGCGTGGCGGATTTATTGTTGCGTTGCGTAATGCTATCTGGCTGACCGATAAAAACGGTCTGCTTCAGCGAAAAGTGTGCGATAACCCGTCGAACCCGCAGCTGGCGCGTTTCAACGATGGCGGCACCGATCATGACGGACGTTTTTACGCCGGGACCTTCTGGGGCCCCGGAGACTATAACGGCGCGATGTTGATGCGCGTCGATAACTACCTGAAGCCAAAGGTGATTCAGTGTGATATCCACGGGCATAACGGGCTGGCGTTCAGTCCGGATAAGCAATGGATGTATACCTCTGATACGCCAAACGGCGTGATCTGGCGTGCGCCGCTGGACGAGCAGGGCGAGCCGGGAAAACGTGAGGCGTTCCGTCGTTTTCAGGCCGGGGAGGGGATCCCGGACGGTGCGGCAATGGACGTGGAAGGCTGCTACTGGAGCGCGTTGTTCGACGGCTGGCGGATTGCCCGCTTTTCTCCCCTGGGCGAACAGCTTGAGGAATACCGGTTGCCGGTGCGTTGTCCGACAATGGTCTGCTTTGGCGGCGACGACATGAAAACGCTGTTTATCACCACCACGCGGGAAAACATGAGCGAAGAGGAGGTGGCGGAATATCCGCTTTCCGGGGCGATCTTCACCCTGCCGGCGAGGGTGGCAGGGATGAAGAAAAAGCCGTTTATCGAACGTTAAGAAGGATCGACCGGAACAACGTTTTCGCTCGGATAGCAGCCCAGCACCTTCATCGAGCGGGTAATTTCGCCCAGCTCTTTCAGCGCCTTTTGCATTTCCGGCGCTTCCAGGTTGGCCTGAATATCAAGATAAAACATCTCTTCCCACGGGTTGCCGTGGATAGGACGGGACTCCAGGCGAGTCATAATCAGATGATGATTACGCAGAACCAGCAGTGCTTCCACCAGGGCGCCGGCCTGCTGGCCCGTCGCCATCAGGAGCGTGGTTTTCGCCGGAACCTGATCGGACACGTTAATCGCTTTACGTGCCAGTACGATAAAGCGGGTGATATTCTGCGTCTGGTTCGCCTCAATACGTTCCAGTACTTGCAGGCCATGCAGCACGCCGCCCGCCTCGCTGCCCAATGCCGCCACGCGCGGAGAATTCGCCTGCGCAACTTTTTCCATCGCTGCGGAAGTACTTTCGGTGTATTCGATTTTCCAGTGCGGGTAACGATTGAGGAATTTGCTGCACTGCTGGAACGGTTGCGGATGGCTGTACACCGTGTCGATGGTGTCGAGATCGGTGGTGCCGGAGACCAGCACACAATGGTCGATCACAATCGTCATCTCGCCCACAATGGAAAGGCTGGTATGCTGCAGGAGATCGTAGACATCGTTAATGCCGCCTGAACTGGTGTTTTCAATGGGCACCACCGCGTAGTCAGCCTGTCCTGTTTCGACCTGATTAAAGATATCGGCAAACTTCGCGCAACCACTTTCAATGAACTGTTCGAAATGACGCGCGGCGTACTGACGGGCGGCGAGATGGGAGTAAGAGCCTTTTGGTCCCAGAAACGCCACGCGGGCAGAATGGGGATTGATCTTATTCAGATGCTGCTGGAGCAGCGCCTGCTGGGTAAGAACCGAGTCTTCAATAATAAGCTGAAAAAGGCGGGTGATATAATGGGCATCCAGATGGTGCGCTTTGCCAAGCTGAATCAACCGGTCCAGAAGGTCGCGCTCGCGGTCGATATCGCGTACCGGTCGATGGGATTCAAGCTTTGCTTTACCCACTTCGACCGCCAGCCCGCGCCGTTCGGCCAGTAACGCCAGCAGTTTTGCATCAAGCGCACTGATTTTGTCACGCAGCGCCAGTAATGGATTTTCCGATGTCATAGTGTTGCCTTTCTTGTTATCAATAAAAAAGGCCCCCCGGAGTGGGAGGCCTTGTTATTCGTCTTCGCATTCTTTTTCACACGACGAAAGCCTCCCGTTCAGGGGAAGGTAAAAAAGAAGGCGAAGAAGAACGGCGTAAGTTGCATATCAGTTTCCTTAAGTGACGCTAGTAAAGTACCCGCACTGTTTTCATGCTGTCAACAAAAAACGCGCCCGAAGGCGCGTTGGCGATACACTCAATGTAAGGGACTATTCTTCGTCTGCTTCAGCGAAGTTTGCGTCTTTAACTGACGCGGTTGCGCGACGCGCTTCGCCTTTGTGCTGCACTTTATTGAGCTGCCGTTCCAGCTTGTTGATCAAATCGTTAATCGCGGTATACATATCTTCATGTTTTGCGCTGGCGACCAGATGTCCGTTTGGTGTATTGATGGTGGCATCAGCGGTGAAACCCTGTGGCTCCTTGGACAGAATGATATGTGGGTTAATCAGGTGTGTTTGCCATTTTTCCAGTTTGGCGAGACGGTCTGCGACATGTTGGCGAATTGCCGGAGTAATTTCCATTTGTTTACTGGTAATGTTCATTGTCATAAATTTTACCTCTTGTCTTTCCCGTCTTGGTGATTTCAGCATACCGTTCCTAATGTCAAAATGTGTGATTTGAATCACATTATTTTGTCACTTTTTGTCAAGGAAGCCTTTTTGTGAGGCATCGCAGGAGAAGGTGATATTTCACTTGAGGAAAGGGGAAAAGCGGGCCATAGTTGATGAGTTAGGTTACCGGGAAAACGGGCCTGACGTGATGCGAAACGAATAAAAAAACGGCAGCCCTTGGGCTGCCGTTTTGCTTGCGAAATCGCGGTTCAGGTGTTGCTGCTGTTGGCGGCAATGATTTTTGCCACTTTCTCAGCCTGGGTCGTCATCTGCATTTCGCGGTAGGCGTTTTCCATCAGCGGCAGAGCGTCGCGTGTGGCTTGGGTATCCGGGAAATCACGCAGCATACCTTCCACACGATTCACCACGGCGACCCATGCGCCACGTTTGGTGTAGTATTCCGCCACGGAATATTCGTATTTCGCCAGACGATCTTTCAGGAACACGAGACGTTTAGTGGCGTCTGTGGTGTACTGGCTGTTCGGGTAGCCGCGCACCAGTTTGGAAAAGTCATTAAACGCAGCGCGTGCGTGCTGCGGGTCGCGGTCACTGCGATCGACGCCGAAGAAGCCCTGTAGCGCGCTGTCATCTAACGCCATATTGGTCAGGCCACGCATATACATGACATAATCAATATTGGGATGTGTCGGATTCAGGCGGATAAAGCGATCGATAGCGGCCTGAGCCAGCGGCAGATCGGCGTTTTTGTAGTAGGCGTAGATGAGATCCAACTGCACCTGCTGGGAATACGGGCCGAATGGATAGCGGTTATCCAACGCTTCTAATTGCGTTATTGCCTGTTTCCAGTTACCGTCCTGCAGCTTTTGCTGAGCAGTCGCGTAGATTTCATTAGGCGGATTATCGGGCACCTCTTCCTTTGAACCAGAGCAACCCGCCAAAAACAGGCTCAACGTGGCTGCTGCCACCAGATATTTCATGCGCGTCATGACGTTTTGACTTTCCTCAAAATGTTTTTGCGGGAGATTCTCTGTTCCTGCTCCCGGTTAAGACCAGCTACAATAGCACACTATATTAAACGGCAAAGCCGTAAAACCCAACGTTAAACGAAGAAGCTGTATATGGCACAACGAGTACAACTCACCGCAACGGTATCCGAAAATCAACTCGGTCAACGCTTAGATCAGGCTTTGGCCGAAATGTTCCCGGATTATTCACGTTCGCGCATAAAAGAATGGATTCTCGATCGGCGCGTGCTGGTCAACGGTAAAATTTGCGACAAACCGAAAGAAAAAGTCTTAGGCGGTGAACAGGTCGCTATTGACGCGGAGATCGATGAAGAAATCCGCTTTGAGCCTCAGGATATCCCACTGGATATCGTTTATGAAGACGATGACATCATTGTTATTAACAAACCTCGCGATCTGGTCGTGCATCCGGGGGCCGGGAATCCCGATGGCACCGTATTAAACGCCTTGCTGCATTACTACCCGCCGATTGCCGACGTGCCGCGCGCGGGTATTGTCCACCGTCTGGATAAAGACACTACCGGTCTGATGGTGGTGGCGAAAACCGTTCCGGCGCAGACGCGTCTGGTCGAGGCGCTTCAGCTGCGCGAGATCACCCGTGAATACGAAGCCGTCGCTATCGGTCATATGACCGCGGGCGGCACGGTGGAAGAGCCTATCAGCCGTCACCCGACCAAGCGTACCCACATGGCGGTGCATCCGATGGGAAAACCGGCGGTCACGCACTATCGCATCATGGAACACTTCCGTGTGCACACGCGTCTTAGGTTGCGTCTGGAAACCGGGCGTACCCATCAGATCCGCGTGCACATGGCCCACATTACCCATCCGCTGGTGGGCGACCCGGTATACGGCGGTCGCCCGCGTCCGCCGAAAGGCGCCTCGGAGGCGTTTATCTCCACGTTGCGCAAGTTCGATCGCCAGGCGCTGCATGCCACTATGCTGCGCTTGTATCACCCGATCTCCGGTATCGAAATGGAATGGCATGCGCCAATTCCGCAGGATATGGTTGAGCTTATCGACGCCATGCGCGCGGATTTTGAAGAACATAAGGATGACGTGGCCTGGTTATGAGTATGCTCATTGTCCCGCAGTGGCCACTGCCGGAAGGCGTGGCGGCATGCAGTTCGACCCGTATCGGCGGGGTAAGTTTACCGCCTTATGATGCGATGAACCTGGGCGCCCACTGTGGCGACAACCCGACGCATGTTGAAGAGAACCGTAATCGGCTGTTTGCTGCGGGCAATTTGCCTTCAATGCCCGTCTGGCTGGAACAGGTTCATGGTAAGGATGTGCTGAAACTGACTGGTGGCCCTTACGCATCCAGACGTGCGGATGCCTCATACAGCAACACGCCGGGCGCGGTATGTGCGGTAATGACGGCAGATTGCCTGCCGGTACTGTTTTGCAACCGGGCAGGAACAGAAGTCGCGGCGGCCCACGCGGGCTGGCGCGGATTATGTGCAGGGGTGCTGGAAGAAACGCTCGCCTGCTTTGCGGATAAACCTGAAAATATTATGGTGTGGCTGGGTCCGGCCATCGGCCCGACAGCCTTTGAAGTGGGGGCTGAGGTGCGTGAGGCGTTTTGTATTAAGGACGCCCGTGCGCACGAAGCCTTTGCGCCGCATGGCGAAAAATATCTGGCGAATATTTATCAGCTTGCCCGTCAACGGCTGGCAAATGTCGGCGTTGAGCAAATATTCGGCGGCAATCGCTGTACTTTTAGTGAAAATGAGACTTTCTTCTCTTATCGTCGCGACAAGACCACGGGGCGTATGGCAAGTTTTATTTGGCTGATATAACCTAAAGAATCAAGACGATCCGGTACGCGTAATTTTCTTTTCACATAATTCAGGTCATTAACCTTGAATAATTGAGGGATGACCTCATTTAATCTCCAGTAGCAAATTTGACCTGTTATGGGAGGAGTTATGCGTCTGGATCGTCTTACCAACAAATTCCAGCTTGCTCTTGCCGATGCCCAGTCGCTCGCACTGGGGCACGACAACCAATTCATCGAACCTTTACATTTAATGAGCGCCTTGCTGAATCAGGAAGGGGGCTCGGTTCGTCCTTTATTAACGTCTGCGGGTATTAACGCAGGGCAGTTACGCACCGCCATCGATGAAGCGCTGAGCCGTTTACCGCAGGTGGAAGGCACCGGCGGCGACGTGCAACCGTCGCAGGATCTGGTGCGCGTCCTTAACCTTTGCGACAAGCTGGCGCAAAAACGGGGCGATAACTTTATTTCGTCGGAACTGTTCGTTCTGGCGGCGCTTGAGTCTCGCGGCACACTGCCCGATTTATTGAAATCGGCTGGCGCAACAACCGCCAATATCACTCAGGCAATTGAACAGATGCGCGGAGGTGAAAGCGTGAACGATCAAGGGGCGGAAGACCAACGTCAGGCCTTGAAAAAATACACGGTCGATCTGACCGAGCGCGCCGAACAGGGCAAGCTCGATCCGGTGATCGGTCGTGATGAAGAAATTCGCCGTACCATTCAGGTACTGCAACGTCGTACCAAAAACAACCCGGTTTTGATTGGTGAGCCGGGCGTCGGTAAAACCGCAATTGTGGAAGGACTGGCGCAGCGGATCATTAACGGCGAAGTGCCGGAAGGATTAAAAGGTCGTCGCGTACTGGCGCTGGATATGGGCGCGCTGGTGGCAGGGGCGAAATACCGCGGTGAATTTGAAGAACGTTTAAAAGGCGTATTGAACGATCTCGCGAAACAGGAAGGCAACGTTATTCTGTTTATCGACGAATTACACACCATGGTTGGCGCAGGTAAGGCGGACGGCGCGATGGACGCCGGGAACATGCTGAAACCTGCGCTGGCGCGTGGTGAACTGCACTGCGTGGGGGCAACCACGCTTGATGAATACCGTCAGTACATTGAAAAAGATGCCGCGCTGGAGCGTCGTTTCCAGAAGGTGTTTGTTGCTGAGCCTAGCGTTGAAGACACCATCGCGATCCTCCGTGGTCTGAAAGAGCGTTATGAACTGCACCACCATGTTCAGATCACTGACCCGGCTATCGTGGCGGCGGCGACATTGTCACACCGTTATATTGCCGATCGTCAGTTACCCGATAAAGCCATCGACCTGATCGATGAAGCGGCTTCCAGCATTCGTATGCAAATTGACTCCAAACCGGAGGAGCTCGACAGACTCGACCGCCGTATCATCCAGCTCAAACTGGAACAGCAGGCGCTGATGAAAGAGTCTGATGAAGCGAGCAAGAAACGTCTCGACATGCTTAATGAAGAACTGGAAGACAAAGAGCGCCAGTATTCTGAGCTGGAAGAGGAATGGAAGGCGGAAAAAGCCTCGCTTTCCGGAACCCAGACGATTAAAGCTGAGTTAGAACAGGCGAAGATTGCGATTGAGCAGGCGCGTCGCGTGGGCGATCTGGCGCGGATGTCTGAACTGCAGTACGGCAAAATTCCGGAGCTGGAAAAACAGCTTGAGGCGGCCACCCAGTCTGAAGGCAAAACGATGCGTCTGCTGCGTAATAAAGTGACAGATGCGGAAATTGCCGAAGTGCTGGCGCGCTGGACCGGTATTCCTGTCGCGAGAATGCTGGAGGGCGAGCGTGAAAAACTGCTGAGAATGGAACAGGAGCTACACAGCCGCGTTATTGGTCAGAACGAAGCGGTAGAAGCGGTATCGAATGCTATTCGCCGTAGCCGCGCGGGGCTGGCGGATCCGAATCGTCCTATTGGCTCTTTCCTGTTCCTCGGGCCAACCGGGGTGGGTAAAACCGAACTTTGCAAAGCGCTGGCGAACTTTATGTTTGATAGCGACGATGCGATGGTGCGTATCGATATGTCTGAGTTTATGGAGAAACACTCGGTGTCTCGCCTGGTCGGTGCGCCTCCGGGATATGTCGGTTATGAAGAGGGCGGGTATCTGACCGAAGCGGTTCGCCGTCGTCCTTACTCCGTCATCCTGTTAGACGAAGTGGAAAAAGCGCATCCGGATGTATTTAACATTCTGTTGCAGGTTCTGGACGATGGACGTCTGACTGACGGGCAGGGGAGAACGGTCGACTTCCGCAATACGGTTGTCATTATGACCTCTAACCTGGGTTCCGATCTGATTCAGGAACGCTTCGGCGATCTGGACTACAGCCATATGAAAGAAATGGTGCTGGGCGTGGTGAGCCATAACTTCCGTCCGGAATTTATTAACCGTATCGATGAGGTGGTGGTATTCCATCCGCTGGGTGAACAGCATATTGCCTCGATTGCTAAAATCCAGCTGCAGCGTCTGTATAAACGTCTGGAAGAGCGTGGATATGAAATCCATATCTCTGATGACGCCCTGAAGCTGCTTAGCGCAAATGGTTATGATCCGGTGTATGGCGCACGTCCGTTGAAACGCGCGATTCAGCAACAGATCGAAAACCCGCTGGCGCAGCAGATTCTGTCCGGCGAGTTAATTCCAGGCAAAACCATTCGTCTGGAAGCGAATGGCGATCGGATCGTGGCAGTGCAGTAAGTCACAAAATACAAAAAACGGGCCGCTTGCGGCTCGTTTTTGTTTAAAAACCAGGCGAAAATTCAGGTTCGGGGAGTGATTTGCCTGGAAAGTGAGCGGTTGGTGAATAATTTTCACTTTCTCCTTGCAGCTTCAGAATTACTCCCTATAATGCGCCACCACTGACACGGAACAACGGCACGCAAGCCGCCGGGTCAGCGGGGTTCAGAGATGAACGCCGACAGAGAAAAGCAAAAATAAATGCTTGACTCTCAAGCGGGAAAGCGTATTATGCACACCCCGCGCCGCTGAGAAAAAGCGAAGCGGCACTGCTCTTTAACAATTTATCAGACAATCTGTGTGGGCACTCAAAGTGACATGGATTCTTAACGTCGCAAGACGAAAAATGAATACCAAGTCTCTGAGTGAACACGTAATTCATTACGAAGTTTAATTCACGAGCATCAAACTTAAATTGAAGAGTTTGATCATGGCTCAGATTGAACGCTGGCGGCAGGCCTAACACATGCAAGTCGAACGGTAACAGGAAGCAGCTTGCTGCTTCGCTGACGAGTGGCGGACGGGTGAGTAATGTCTGGGAAACTGCCCGGTGGAGGGGGATAACTACTGGAAACGGTAGCTAATACCGCATAACGTCGCAAGACCAAAGAGGGGGACCTTCGGGCCTCTTGCCACCGGATGTGCCCAGATGGGATTAGCTTGTTGGTGAGGTAACGGCTCACCAAGGCGACGATCCCTAGCTGGTCTGAGAGGATGACCAGCCACACTGGAACTGAGACACGGTCCAGACTCCTACGGGAGGCAGCAGTGGGGAATATTGCACAATGGGCGCAAGCCTGATGCAGCCATGCCGCGTGTATGAAGAAGGCCTTCGGGTTGTAAAGTACTTTCAGCGGGGAGGAAGGGATTGTGGTTAATAACCGCAGTCATTGACGTTACCCGCAGAAGAAGCACCGGCTAACTCCGTGCCAGCAGCCGCGGTAATACGGAGGGTGCAAGCGTTAATCGGAATTACTGGGCGTAAAGCGCACGCAGGCGGTCTGTCAAGTCGGATGTGAAATCCCCGGGCTCAACCTGGGAACTGCATTCGAAACTGGCAGGCTTGAGTCTCGTAGAGGGGGGTAGAATTCCAGGTGTAGCGGTGAAATGCGTAGAGATCTGGAGGAATACCGGTGGCGAAGGCGGCCCCCTGGACGAAGACTGACGCTCAGGTGCGAAAGCGTGGGGAGCAAACAGGATTAGATACCCTGGTAGTCCACGCCGTAAACGATGTCTACTTGGAGGCTGTGCCCTTGAGGCGTGGCTTCCGGAGCTAACGCGTTAAGTAGACCGCCTGGGGAGTACGGCCGCAAGGTTAAAACTCAAATGAATTGACGGGGGCCCGCACAAGCGGTGGAGCATGTGGTTTAATTCGATGCAACGCGAAGAACCTTACCTGGTCTTGACATCCACGGAAGACTGCAGAGATGCGGTTGTGCCTTCGGGAACCGTGAGACAGGTGCTGCATGGCTGTCGTCAGCTCGTGTTGTGAAATGTTGGGTTAAGTCCCGCAACGAGCGCAACCCTTATCCTTTGTTGCCAGCGGTCCGGCCGGGAACTCAAAGGAGACTGCCAGTGATAAACTGGAGGAAGGTGGGGATGACGTCAAGTCATCATGGCCCTTACGACCAGGGCTACACACGTGCTACAATGGCATATACAAAGAGAAGCGACCTCGCGAGAGCAAGCGGACCTCATAAAGTATGTCGTAGTCCGGATTGGAGTCTGCAACTCGACTCCATGAAGTCGGAATCGCTAGTAATCGTGGATCAGAATGCCACGGTGAATACGTTCCCGGGCCTTGTACACACCGCCCGTCACACCATGGGAGTGGGTTGCAAAAGAAGTAGGTAGCTTAACCTTCGGGAGGGCGCTTACCACTTTGTGATTCATGACTGGGGTGAAGTCGTAACAAGGTAACCGTAGGGGAACCTGCGGTTGGATCACCTCCTTACCTTAAAGAACCTGCCTTTGTAGTGCTCACACAGATTGTCTGATAGATGTAGAGAAGCAAGGCGTCTTGCGATTGAGACTTTGTGTCCCCTTCGTCTAGAGGCCCAGGACACCGCCCTTTCACGGCGGTAACAGGGGTTCGAATCCCCTAGGGGACGCCACTTGCTGGTTTGTGTGAGTGAAAGTCGCCGGCCGTTATATCTCAAAACTGACTTGCGAGTCATGTTTGAGATATTTGCTCTTTAAAAATCTGGATCAAGCTGAAAATTGAAACACAGAACAACGAAAGTTGTTCGTGAGTCTCTCAATTATCGCAATCAGAAGTGAAACATCTTCGGGTTGTGAGGTTAAGCGACCAAGCGTACACGGTGGATGCCCTGGCAGTCAGAGGCGATGAAGGACGTGCTAATCTGCGAAAAGCGTCGGCGAGGTGATATGAACCTTTGACCCGGCGATGTCCGAATGGGGAAACCCAGTGTGATTCGTCACACTATCGTTAACTGAATACATAGGTTAACGAGGCGAACCGGGGGAACTGAAACATCTAAGTACCCCGAGGAAAAGAAATCAACCGAGATTCCCCCAGTAGCGGCGAGCGAACGGGGAGCAGCCCAGAGCCTGAATCAGCCAGTGTGGTAGTGGAAGTGTCTGGAAAGGCACGCGATACAGGGTGACAGCCCCGTACACAAAACCGCACCGGTTGTGAGCTCGATGAGTAGGGCGGGACACGTGGTATCCTGTCTGAATATGGGGGGACCATCCTCCAAGGCTAAATACTCCTGACTGACCGATAGTGAACCAGTACCGTGAGGGAAAGGCGAAAAGAACCCCGGCGAGGGGAGTGAAAAAGAACCTGAAACCGTGTACGTACAAGCAGTGGGAGCCTCTTTATGGGGTGACTGCGTACCTTTTGTATAATGGGTCAGCGACTTATATTCTGTAGCAAGGTTAACCGTATAGGGGAGCCGCAGGGAAACCGAGTCTTAACTGGGCGTTAAGTTGCAGGGTATAGACCCGAAACCCGGTGATCTAGCCATGGGCAGGTTGAAGGTTGGGTAACACTAACTGGAGGACCGAACCGACTAATGTTGAAAAATTAGCGGATGACCTGTGGCTGGGGGTGAAAGGCCAATCAAACCGGGAGATAGCTGGTTCTCCCCGAAAGCTATTTAGGTAGCGCCTCGTGAATTCATCTCCGGGGGTAGAGCACTGTTTCGGCTAGGGGGCCATCCCGGCTTACCAACCCGATGCAAACTGCGAATACCGGAGAATGTTATCACGGGAGACACACGGCGGGTGCTAACGTCCGTCGTGAAGAGGGAAACAACCCAGACCGCCAGCTAAGGTCCCAAAGTCATGGTTAAGTGGGAAACGATGTGGGAAGGCTCAGACAGCCAGGATGTTGGCTTAGAAGCAGCCATCATTTAAAGAAAGCGTAATAGCTCACTGGTCGAGTCGGCCTGCGCGGAAGATGTAACGGGGCTAAACCATGCACCGAAGCTGCGGCAGCGACACTATGTGTTGTTGGGTAGGGGAGCGTTCTGTAAGCCGTTGAAGGTGTGCTGTGAGGCATGCTGGAGGTATCAGAAGTGCGAATGCTGACATAAGTAACGATAAAGCGGGTGAAAAGCCCGCTCGCCGGAAGACCAAGGGTTCCTGTCCAACGTTAATCGGGGCAGGGTGAGTCGACCCCTAAGGCGAGGCCGAAAGGCGTAGTCGATGGGAAACAGGTTAATATTCCTGTACTTGGTGTTACTGCGAAGGGGGGACGGAGAAGGCTATGTCGGCCGGGCGACGGTTGTCCCGGTTTAAGCGTGTAGGTGTGTGTTCCAGGTAAATCCGGTTCACTTTAACACTGAGGCGTGATGACGAGGCACTACGGTGCTGAAGTGACAAATGCCCTGCTTCCAGGAAAAGCCTCTAAGCATCAGGTAACATCAAATCGTACCCCAAACCGACACAGGTGGTCAGGTAGAGAATACCAAGGCGCTTGAGAGAACTCGGGTGAAGGAACTAGGCAAAATGGTGCCGTAACTTCGGGAGAAGGCACGCTGATATGTAGGTGAAGTGATTTACTCATGGAGCTGAAATCAGTCGAAGATACCAGCTGGCTGCAACTGTTTATTAAAAACACAGCACTGTGCAAACACGAAAGTGGACGTATACGGTGTGACGCCTGCCCGGTGCCGGAAGGTTAATTGATGGGGTTATCCGTAAGGAGAAGCTCTTGATCGAAGCCCCGGTAAACGGCGGCCGTAACTATAACGGTCCTAAGGTAGCGAAATTCCTTGTCGGGTAAGTTCCGACCTGCACGAATGGCGTAATGATGGCCAGGCTGTCTCCACCCGAGACTCAGTGAAATTGAACTCGCTGTGAAGATGCAGTGTACCCGCGGCAAGACGGAAAGACCCCGTGAACCTTTACTATAGCTTGACACTGAACACTGGTCCTTGATGTGTAGGATAGGTGGGAGGCTTTGAAGCGTGGACGCCAGTCTGCGTGGAGCCGCCCTTGAAATACCACCCTTTAATGGCTGGTGTTCTAACGTAGGCCCGTAATCCGGGTTGCGGACAGTGTCTGGTGGGTAGTTTGACTGGGGCGGTCTCCTCCTAAAGAGTAACGGAGGAGCACGAAGGTTGGCTAATCCTGGTCGGACATCAGGAGGTTAGTGCAATGGCATAAGCCAGCTTGACTGCGAGCGTGACGGCGCGAGCAGGTGCGAAAGCAGGTCATAGTGATCCGGTGGTTCTGAATGGAAGGGCCATCGCTCAACGGATAAAAGGTACTCCGGGGATAACAGGCTGATACCGCCCAAGAGTTCATATCGACGGCGGTGTTTGGCACCTCGATGTCGGCTCATCACATCCTGGGGCTGAAGTAGGTCCCAAGGGTATGGCTGTTCGCCATTTAAAGTGGTACGCGAGCTGGGTTTAGAACGTCGTGAGACAGTTCGGTCCCTATCTGCCGTGGGCGCTGGAGAACTGAGGGGGGCTGCTCCTAGTACGAGAGGACCGGAGTGGACGCATCACTGGTGTTCGGGTTGTCATGCCAATGGCACTGCCCGGTAGCTAAATGCGGAAGAGATAAGTGCTGAAAGCATCTAAGCACGAAACTTGCCCCGAGATGAGTTCTCCCTGAGACTTTAAGTCTCCTGAAGGAACGTTGAAGACGACGACGTTGATAGGCCGGGTGTGTAAGCGCAGCGATGCGTTGAGCTAACCGGTACTAATGAACCGTGAGGCTTAACCTTACAACGCCGAAGATGTTTTGGCGGATTGAGAGATTTTCAGCATTGATTCAGAGTTAAGTACGCAATAGTTTGCGCAGCCAGCGCCGCTGATGCGATAAAGTATTGCGTACAGAGCACAAAGAATTTGCCTGGCGGCCGTAGCGCGGTGGTCCCACCTGACCCCATGCCGAACTCAGAAGTGAAACGCCGTAGCGCCGATGGTAGTGTGGGGTCTCCCCATGCGAGAGTAGGGAACTGCCAGGCATCAAACAAGTGAAAAGCCCATCCTGACGGATGGGCTTTTTGCGTTTCTGGTACAGGCCATCTCAGCGCAGCGACATCCGCCGCGAACAAGCATCCTTCTGGCGCCTAAGTTGACCAACTGCTCTGCAGACCGATTGCCGTCAGGCTATGGTAAAAGTCGGGTCCTGACCCCCATACACACTGAGCTTCCTCTGAATTCCTTCTACTGCTAATTAAATCCTCGACCCCTGTCACATAATAATATATAACAATTGAATAACATTTCATTTACCAAAATGACAGCAAACACAACTGATGATCACAATCAGATCTTTGGCAGGAGTACAATTCTAATGACAGAAAGCAGTGTAACTGTGAACGGGTCACTGACCGACAGTGATACCCGTCGCCGCGTATGGGCAATTGTCGGTGCCTCATCCGGGAATCTGGTTGAATGGTTTGATTTCTACGTCTATTCCTTCTGTTCCCTCTACTTTGCGCACATCTTCTTCCCCTCGGGTAACACCACAACTCAACTTCTCCAGACCGCAGGCGTCTTTGCCGCAGGCTTTTTAATGCGCCCTATTGGCGGCTGGCTGTTCGGTCGGATAGCCGATAAACATGGGCGAAAAAAATCCATGCTGTTATCGGTGTGTATGATGTGTATGGGATCGCTGGTGATCGCCTGTCTTCCCGGTTATGAAACCATCGGCACATGGGCGCCAGCGCTGTTACTGCTTGCCCGTCTGTTTCAGGGGCTGTCTGTTGGTGGAGAATATGGCACCAGCGCAACCTATATGAGTGAAGTCGCTGTAGAAGGACGAAAAGGTTTTTATGCCTCGTTTCAGTATGTGACGCTGATTGGTGGGCAATTGCTGGCGCTGCTGGTTGTAGTAGTCTTACAGCACACCATGGAGGATGCAGCGCTCAGAGAATGGGGGTGGCGTATACCCTTTGCGTTAGGCGCAGTACTGGCCGTGGTCGCGCTCTGGCTGCGTCGTCAGCTTGACGAAACGTCAAAGCAGGAAACCCGAGCTCTGAAAGAAGCAGGCTCGCTGAAAGGACTATGGCGAAACCGCAGAGCATTTATCATGGTGCTCGGATTCACTGCCGCGGGTTCCCTCTGTTTCTATACTTTCACGACTTACATGCAAAAGTATCTGGTGAATACCGCCGGGATGCATGCCAACGTGGCCAGCGGAATTATGACTGCCGCTCTGTTTGTATACATGCTTGTTCAGCCGTTGTTTGGCGCCCTGTCTGATAAAATTGGTCGACGTACCTCGATGCTGTGTTTTGGCGCGCTGGCGACACTGTTTACCGTACCCATTTTATCCGCGCTACAGAACGTGACATCGCCTTACGCAGCCTTTGGATTGGTCATGTGCGCATTGCTAATTGTCAGCTTCTACACTTCAATCAGTGGGATTCTGAAGGCCGAAATGTTTCCGGCGCAGGTTCGCGCGCTGGGTGTTGGTCTTTCCTATGCGGTGGCGAATGCGCTGTTTGGTGGTTCCGCGGAATACGTCGCGCTGTCGCTGAAGTCTGTCGGCATGGAAACCTCTTTCTTCTGGTATGTCACAGTGATGGCGATCGTCGCGTTTTTAGTTTCGCTGATGCTGCACCGCAAGGGTAAAGGGCTGCGCCTTTAGTTATGATGCGCCAGCTGCCAGACGGCATAGCCAGTGGTTGCACCGGCGACATCCCAGGCGAAATCTTTCCAGCTCCAGCCGCTCCCTTCAGGGCGGCTGTCCCAAAGTTCTTTTGACGCGCCAAGGCTGAGCGAAAACATCAAACCAAATGCGGCGCTGCGATCGCGGCTCATACCCTGATGTTGCGCATATTCGTTACCTGCGGCTGAAAGCATCGCGGAGGCGATAAAATGCTGAGCCTTATCCTGCCCGTGCCAGCTGTCCTGAGCCAGATGGCTACATCCCGAAAGAACAAAGACGCTCAGAACAAGAAGTATACGCACCGGCACCTCCATACAGAAAACCCCGTACAGGACGGGGTTTTGATTACAGAATACGACTAATAAGCCTGTCGATCCGAATCCGGCGAAGTCGGCGAATAAGTTTACGGACTTTGACCGGATAATCAGCGATGCTTTGAAGATCGCGATAATGTTTAACGATCGTAGTATGCGTACGGATCAGATCCAGTTCTTTTTCTCTTTGCGCCGCCAGTTCTTGCTGAGGATCGTGAATCAGGATCGCATTTTCCAGATCCAGACGCCAGGCGCGCGGATTGAGGTTATTCCCGGTAAGCAACATCCAATTGTCATCCACCCACATGCCTTTGAGATGATAAGAATTATCTTCGTCTTTCCACAGACGGACGACGAGCTGATCGGTATTCACATAGTATTGCAGACGGCTCAGGAAACGCCGCAGGTTAATCTCATAGAGATAGGGCAGAGCGCCGATAATCTTAAACGGCTCGTTTTCCGGAATATAAAAATCGTTGGCGGTTTTATCTCCGACGATGATCTCCACCTTTTTACCTTCACGCAGCAACTGAATAATGTTGCGCACCAGAATCGCTGGCAGGTTGAAGTAAGGCGTGCAAATCGTAAGCTTATGTTCCGTGCACGGCATCAAATGAAAGATGGTTTTATTGAGCAGGCTGGATTTACCCAGGCCTACTAATGGCGTCACGGAAAGCTGATCGTTGTTCGCATCGCCCTGAAAATGGTAGGCCGCATCGCGTAACTCCTGGCGATACAGACGAATATCATTTTTGATTTCCGGACTTTTTGGACGTTGAGTATCATCCAGTCGATTAACGCCACGACCCTGCATCAGGTTCTGGGTGACCCATTCGAACATGATGTCAGCCATTTTGGCGTTACGGATCAGGTGATAGCGATCATAACGATATTTATCATGCTGATGCAGGTAGACGTCGTTCAGGCTAGCGCCGCTGTACAGCACGCTGTCATCAATGATAAAGCCTTTGAAATGGAGAACGCCAAGGGCTTCACGAGTGTTGATGGGAACGCCGTAGACCGGTACGTCGACGCCGGGGTTTTCATGTGCCATCCGGCAGTACCAGTCGGCATTGGTATTCGATGCCGCCGCGCCGATTCGTCCACGTTGCGCACGATGCCAGTCGACAAGCACCCGAACGTCGAGTTCCGGCCGCTGCCGTTTCGCCTCATAAAGCGCGTTGAGGATGCCTTTGCCACCGTCATCCTGTTCCAGATACAGGGCGATGATGCAAATGCGTTGCTTCGCGCCGGCTATTTTCTCCAGCAGAGTCTCCCTGAACCTGGCAGGAGCATAAAAGAAATCGACATCATCAACTGATTGAGAAATCTTCGGTAGTTGGGCAAGGTGTTGTTGATGTTTATTACGCTTAAATTTTGACAACATCACAGTGCATTTCTTCTCTGTTCATTGAAGGGTCCTCTGTGCTATGCAGACGACATAAGCGGGCAATGATAACACCGTCCCCGTTAAAGTGGTCAACATTTCCAGTACCTTACTCACGATTCCTCGGGCGGCGCAAGCTCAAGCGTTAGCCCAACGATACCCTCTTCAAGCTGGATATCCACGTGGAAACCGAGCTTACGAGCCAGCGCCACCATGCCGCGATTGTTAGGCATCGTAATCCCATTCAGCCGTCTGAGTCCGTGATCCCGGGTATAGGTAATTAATTTTTCCAGCAATCGACGACCTAATCCTAACCCTTTGAGATCGGAACGCACCAGGACGGCAAACTCCGCATCAACGTTATCCGGATCGGAAATCGCGCGGGTGACGCCGAGAATTTCTTCCGTTTGCTCAACGCGTCTCACTGCGACAAATGCCATTTCCCGATCGTAGTCGATCTGCGTCATGTTAGCTAAATCTTCGTGGGTAAATTCATTGATCTCACTAAAATAGCGGTAATAAAGATCTTCTTTGGTGACCTGGGAAATGAACTGCTGAAGATGAGGCTCATCCTCCGGCAGGATAGGTCGGAACAGGCAGCGCTCGCCATTTTTCATCTCGACCCATTCTTCTAATTGATGAGGATAGGGACGCACGGCAAGGCGACTTTCGTTATCACCTTCAAAGGGCGCGATATCCAGAGTGACATCCAGCGCGGTAAACTCTCCGGCTGAGGCCAGCAGCGGATGGATATCCAGTCGCTGGATCTCCGGGCAGTCGACAATCAGGTTCGACACCTGCACCAGTAACTGGCTCAGACCCGCCACATCCAGCGGACGCAAAGCGCTACGCCCGCGGATCTTCTTACTTTTTATTCCCTGAATAACCAGGTAACGCGCCAGATTCATGTTCAGCGGCGGAAGCGCAACGACAGCCTGTTCTTCAGGGTGCCACTCCACGCCGCCTTCGCCCAACATAATCAATGGGCCAAACACCGGATCGTGCTCCACAACCACGCGCAACTCCTGCGCGCCCGCGCGGTTTGCCATGCTTTGCACCAGCAGACCGTGTATGCGCGCTTGCGGCCAGGCCATTTTTACCCGATCAAAGATAGCATTGGCCGCCTGCTGAACCTCATTCGCCGTGCGCAGATACAGCATGACCCCCTGTACTTCTGATTTATGGGGAATATCCGGCGAACGCAGCTTGAGCGCGACTGGGTAGCCGATTTGCTCGGCGATATGCACTGCTTCGGCACTGTCGCTGGCAATCCAGGTGGGAAGCGTATGCAACCCATAGGCTTGAAGAATGGGCTGAACTTCATGAGTATCTAATGATGTCGCACCCTCGTGAATCGCCTGCTGAAGCAGGTCATGGGCTTGCGTCGTATTGGCGGTGAGATTGCTGGGCAACGCGGGCGTTTCCCGCAATTGTTTCTGGTTTCGCCGGTATTCCACCATATGCATAAACGCGGTAATGGTGCCTTCCGGGGTGCGATAGGTTGGCAGTCCGGCTTCGCTAAATAACCGTCGGGCTTCCTGAGAGGAAAACTCTCCGCACCAGTTGGTTAACAACGAAACAAACTTGCCGCGCGGATGGTGGCTAACGGTTTCTATCAGCGCCTGAGCGGTCTCGGTACCCGGCGCGGTGGCGCTGGGGGAGTGTATAACCATCAACGCGTCAAAATCCTGACTGGCGAGGAGGCATTCCAGCGTTTTAGTGTAATGCGCAATGCTGGCATCATCGCGAAGATCCAACGGGTTAGCTACTTCAACGTGCGCAGGGAGAAGATCGCGTAGCTTCTGGCACGTCTCTTCACTCAGCGTGGCCAGTTTGCCGTTACGCGACCAAAGTTCATCCAACGCCAGCGCCGCCGGCGCTGCGCCATTGCTGATAATCATTAGCCTGTCGCCGCGCAAAGGACGCATATGACTCAGCGTTTCTACCGCGGAAAACAGTTCGTGAGTATCCTGCACGCGCAGCAAGCCTGCGCGCTGAATAGCGGCATCCCAGGCAGGGTCCATTCCGGCGCTGGTCTGTAATAAACGCTGGGCAGCCGGGCTGCGACCGCTTTTGATCACCAGAATCGGTTTATTGCGCGAGGCGCTGCGAGCGGCAGAGACAAACCGTCTGGCATCGCTTAAGTGTTCCAGATAAAGCAGAATGGCGCTCGTTTTACTGTCACGGGAGAGATAGTCAAGCAATTCGTCGACATCAATGTCGAGGCTATCGCCAAGTGCAATAAAGTAGGAAAAGCCCATTTCGCGCTGCTGCGCCCAATCGAGAATAGTGTTCGACACCGCAGCGGACTGGGAGATAAACGCCAGCTTACCGCGTTTAATCGGTACCGGAGAAAAGCTGGCATTGAGCCCTTGCCAGGGCGCGAGCAGCCCAAGGCTGTTAGGGCCAAGCAGTCGCATTTTATAGCGCGCGGCACAGGACAATAATTCAGCATGTAAAGACGCGGGGGCGGAAAGAATAATGCAGGTTTTGCAGCCCTTTTCTCCCAGCGCTTCCAGCAGCGCCAGATTGCGGCTGGCATTGGTGCACAATACGGCGAGGTCAGGCGTAAAAGGCAGACTGTCGACGTTCGGCCAGGCCAGTACGCCTAATACCGCTTTCCAGGCGGGCGTGACGGGAAGAACTGGACCGTTAAAGCCGCCTGCCAACAGATTGCGCATCATCAGGTAACCCGCCCGGTTGGGTTTCATCGATGCGCCAATCACGGCTATCGATTTGGGTCGCAGTAGCGCTTCCAGCCCTCGCTGACTCATATCGGTTTCCCTTACGTAGAGATGACCGAATGATTTTAAACGCTTTCTGCTAATTGTGCTGTGACGCTTCCCTGATGTTGGGTTTTTCCTGCGAGATAGCGGGTTTTGAAGCGGCTAAAGTGTTCGCCAAGCGCACCTGCGGCGTCGGTATCACCAGCCAGATCCAGCAGGGCGATAGCCACCTCGGCGGTGCAATATTGCCCTTCGGCATGGATGCCGCGCAGATGATAGGCCGACAGGCGCGACAGGTCGACGGAAATCACCGGCAGGTGGTCGAGGTAGGGGCTTTTATGGAACATTTTGCGCGCTTCCGGCCAGGTGCCGTCGAGCATAATGAACAGCGGTGGTTTACCGGTGGGGGGCGCCAGGATCACTTCACGTTCTTCGCTGGCATACGAGGCGGGAAAAACCACCATCGGCTGATACGCGGGGTCTTGCACTAAATCCAGCAACGCCTGCGGCGGTTCGGTTCGCGACCATTGAAACGCCGCGGTATCCGGCAACGTATCGGCAATCAGTCGTCCGGTATTACTGGGCTTCATCGGTTCGGTATCAAACATCACCAAACAGAAACGACTCTTCGCCCACGAAGGCGCCAGGGTCGCGCACAGGCACAGTTTCAGCGGCAGTAAACAGCGCTGGCAGCGACGAATGCGATTACCGCGGGCGAGAAAAGGGCGCGTGGCGCGTGCAAGACGTTCAGCACGAAGCTTAAGAACAGCGTTTTCAGTCATTAGGGATTGAGAAGTGCGTCGAAAAACGCCATTGTCGCAGAGGTAAAAACGGGGCACAAGATGCGCCCCGACGAGATTACAGCGATTCGTTCAGCCAACTATCAAATGGCGCTTTTGGCACTGCGCCATTGAGCATATCCACAACCTGACCGTGCTTTAAGATCATAATGGTTGGAATGCTGCGAATGCCGAAGCGGGCGCTGAGTTCTCGCTCTGCTTCAGTATTTACTTTCACGAAACGCACTTTACCGCTGCGTTCTTCGGCGACGTCTTCAAAAATGGGGGCGAAGTTACGGCATGGGCCACACCACGGCGCCCAGAAGTCGATCACAACAGGCAGATCGTCCTTCAGCAGTTTATCCAGCGTTTCACCGGTCGCATTGATCACCTCTCCGTCAAACAGGTCGTGACCACAGCGTCCGCATTTTGCCGCATCCTCAACCCGATCGTCGGGAATGCGGTTGATGGCCTGGCAGCTGGTACAAACGGTATTCATAACTAACCTCTGGATGAGTAGGGATAATGAACGGCACGAACGCCGATATGTTTCCAATATGTTACATATTATCGACGAGACTGTTTTAAACAACAATGTGTTTTATTCAATGAGTACAATAGTCATAAGCTTTTAAATGAAATAATGGCTAACTCAGTGTACATCGGGTAATCTGCGCGCTTCGCGCAGCGCTGGTGGAGAAAAGCATGAACGATGAATTGAAAAACAAAAGCGGCAAGGTCAAAGTGATGTATGTCCGCAGTGATGATGATTCTGATAAACGTACCTATAACCCGCGAACCGGGAAAGGGGGCGGACGTCCAGGAAAATCTCGTGCTGACGGTGGCCGTCGCCCCGCCCGCGATGAACGACCCTCTCAGAACCGCGATCGCAAGCGTGAAGATTCGCCGTGGCGTACTGTGTCCCGGGCTCCCGGTGACGAGACGCCGGAAAAAGCCGATCACGGTGGGATCAGCGGTAAAAGTTTTATCGATCCTGAAGTGTTGCGTCGTCAGCGCGCGGAAGAGACCCGCGTTTACGGCGAAAATGCCTGCCAGGCTCTGTTCCAGAGCCGTCCGGAAGCCATTGTCCGCGCATGGTTCATTCAGAGCGTTACCCCTCGTTTTAAAGAAGCGCTACGCTGGATGGCGGCGAACCGCAAAGCGTATCACGTGGTAGATGAAGCGGAGCTGGCGAAAGCCTCGGGTACTGAACATCACGGCGGCGTTTGTTTCCTCATCAAAAAACGTAACGGCACCACCGTTAAACAATGGGTGAGTCAGGCGGGGGCGCAGGACTGCGTGCTGGCGCTGGAAAAAGAGTCTAACCCGCACAACCTGGGCGGCATGATGCGCAGTTGCGCCCATTTTGGCGTGAAGGCCGTCGTGGTGCAGGATGCAGCATTGCTGGAATCCGGTGCGGCAATTCGTACCGCAGAAGGCGGCGCGGAGCACGTGCAGCCAATCACCGGCGACAGTATTGTGAATGTGCTGGATGATTTCCGTCAGGCGGGGTACACCGTCGTGACCACCTCAAGCGAACAAGGTAAACCGTTGTTCAGCACTGCCTTGCCAGAAAAAGTGGTGCTTGTGCTGGGCCAGGAAGCAGATGGTCTGCCGGACGCTGCGCATGATGCCAGCGATTTGTGCGTGAAGATCGATGGTACCGGGAAGGTCGAAAGTCTGAACGTCTCAGTCGCGACTGGCGTACTGCTTGCCGAATGGTGGCGTCAGAATAAAGCGTAACGACACGTTGCCCGGCGGCAAGGGCTTGCCGGGCATGCATTCTCTGATTTACTCGCTCTCTGCCGGTAATACCGGCATCCAGTCAACAGGCTTCTCGCCACGCTGCTCCAGCCATTGATTCGCCAGAACAAAATGATTGCAGCCAAAAAATCCGCGATGCGCCGACAGCGGAGACGGGTGGGGCGCTTTCAGCACATGATGACGTTGCTTATCAATAATTGCCCCTTTTTTCTGGGCGTGCGATCCCCAGAGCAGGAACACCACTCCTTCACGATGCTGGTTGATCAGTGCGATCACTTTATCGGTGAAGGTTTCCCATCCAAGACTGGCGTGTGAATGCGCCTGGCCGGCCCGAACGGTTAATACCGTATTGAGCAACAGCACGCCCTGACGCGCCCAGCTTTCAAGATAACCGTGTGAGGGGCGGGTAAAACCCGGGATCGAGCCTTCCAGCTCTTTATACATATTCACCAGCGACGGCGGCGGCGCAATGCCCGGACGAACGGAAAACGCCAGCCCGTGCGCCTGGCCGGGGCCGTGATAGGGATCCTGTCCGAGAATAACGACTTTTACCTCGCCCAGTTCGGTGAAGCGAAACGCGTTAAATACATCTTTTTGCGGCGGATAAATCGTCATTCCTGACTGTCGTTCTGCAGCAACGGTGTGTAGCGTATTCACAAAATAGGGCTGCTGTTTCTCTTCAGCCAGCACATCGTGCCAGGTTAATTCGGTGGCCATCTCGCTCTCCTGCGAATTTTCAATCAACATAGCTTAACTGCTTCTTTGCATGGCGCAAACTGCTGTCGCCCGGCAGCGTGCGCTATGCCTCTAATAAAGTTGAAAATTTATGTAAAAAGTTTATGCCTGGGTCAGGCGTAAGTTGATGTAAAACAATAAATTCATCGTATCACCACTTTTGCGGTGTGGTTTTTGTTGATTTAAATCAAAGAATCAAGGGTGTCAGGGGGGTATATATACACTCAAGCAACAATGGTTTTACCAATTGGCCGCGAGACGGCCAACCCTAATCAAATAATTTGCCGGGGAGGCATCACATGATTACAGGTATCCAGATTACTAAAGCCGCTAACGATGACCTGCTGAATTCCTTCTGGTTGCTGGACAGCGAAAAAGGCGAAGCACGCTGCATCGTTGCAAAAGCAGGTTTTGCCGAAGACGAAGTGGTTGCAGTAAACAAACTGGGCGACATTGAATATCGCGAAATTCCGATGGAAGTGAAACCGGAAGTGCGTGTGGAAGGGGGCCAGCACCTGAACGTTAACGTACTGCGTCGCGAAACGCTGGAAGATGCGGTTAAGCATCCGGAAAAATACCCGCAACTGACCATCCGTGTTTCCGGTTACGCCGTGCGTTTCAACTCTCTGACGCCGGAACAGCAGCGCGACGTTATCGCTCGTACCTTTACTGAAAGTCTGTAAGCACACTGCTCAGACTGATTCATCAACCCCGGTGGCACGCGCTGCGACCGGGGTTTTTTATTGTTTGCATTAATCACCGGCGTGATTAAAAGTTTGGCGATAATTAAACTTATATTATTCCTCTTCATTCAACACATATATCAGCGACGTTATTTTTCGCGCTGGTAAGTATAGTTTTGTCAGTTTTTTCGTGGTTTAGGTTTGGTTTAAATAAACATGCGGGAAAACGGCTATTATCCGCGCAATTAAGAAATACCCTCCGTTCAACTCTACTTCAATTTTCTGTCTGCTTTAGTCGGACAACGTTATTTCTATAAATTTGTAATAATATCTTTGGGAAAAATATGAGACGCAATAAGGTCGCCTTTTTTTGCCTGACGGCTATATACGGTACAGCGTTTAACGCCAGTGCTGAATATCTTCAGGACGGTCTGAAGGTTTCTACAGAAGATGTTTCACTGAATGACAGCGGCAAAATTATTAATACGTCCGTTTCTAAATCGAAGACGTTAACGCTTGGCGGTGCTATTCAGGCAGAATCCACTCTGCTTGATGTCGGTAATCTGACTGCCGGAGACCGTGTCTCCTTAGCAGACACGACATTGAAGGGGCGCAGTCTCCTGACGCTGAACGATAATACTCTTGCAAATAATACTGTGCTGCAAGGAACCAGCACGACTGTCATTCTAAACAATAACGCGACGGCGACGAATACCACGTTAAACGGCATCAGTTATTTAAATGTTAACGATAATGCGTCAATAAGTAATACTATTATTAATGATAACAGTACAGTGACCTTATCGGGTAAGGCGACGGCGGAATATACCACAACGCATCGTAATATGACGTTAAACGATCATGCCACAGCCACTCACACGCATGTTAAACAACATGGACGGCTTTATCTCAATGGCGATGCCTCGGCCACTGATACGCTTGTTGATGATGGTGGGTATATTTACACCTACGATAATAGCCAGATAAGTAATACCGTATTAAATGGTACATCGTTATTAACGATGTATGGGAATTCTTATGGTGTCGATACAGTTGTAAATAAAGATAGCAAAATTTTTATCAGAGAGCATTCGCTTCTGGAGAACACCACGGTCACGAACGGGGGATATTTGGGTTTTCATGACAATGCCTCGACCCGAAACACGCGGGTGCAATCTGGCGGGAATATGAATATCTCTGCTTCCGGTTCAGCAGAAGACACTTACGTTGAGCAGGGCGGACGTTTAAATATGAACTCAACGGCCAGCGCCAGCAAGACAGTCATTAATGGCGGCACGATGCTGATGAGTATGAATGCGGTGGCCAGCGATACGCAAATCGCCGGTAGCGGTACGCTGGATATCAAAGGCAATGCTGCCTTAACGGATACCACGCTGTTTGATACCGCTGCGCTAACCATGACTGAAAACACCGTGGCGAACGGGACGACGCTCAACGGTACGAGCACGATGAGGCTTTCCGGCGCAGCGAGCGCGCGGAACGCCACCCTCAATGACGCAAGTGTGATGACTCTGGCAAGCGGTACCACCGCGCACGACACGGTAGTTAACAGCGGAGCATTTCAGCTGTATACCTCCGCACGGGCGACGGGGAGTACGGTTGTCAACGGGGCTGGCGAGATGATTATGGAAGCCGGTGCATATGCCAGCGACCTGACGCTGAAAGGCGGTACTCTGTCGATTACTGACTTAAACGACAATACCACCAGTGTGCTGCCTGCCCGAATCGATACGCTGTCGTCGGAGCGAGGGATCGTCTCGTTTCTCCGTGACAGCGATGGCGATTATGCGGCGTTATCGATCGGTTCGCTGAGCGGGACAGGATCGTTTCTGTTTAATACGTCATTGGCGGAACGTAACGGGAACTTTGTCACTATTGATAATGGCGTTGGCCAGTTCAATATCATCGTCCATGACTCAGGCCGGGAAATTGCCGATCCAGACAATCTGACCGTCAACCTGGTGAATGATAAAGAGGGCAATATTGACTTCACGCTGGTCAGCGCTGCACAACGTCGTGTCGCAATGCTGGATGCGGGGGTGTACATGTACTCGCTTTATCACCAGCAAGGTAAAGATCAACTGGAGGGTAACATCTGGTATCTGGGCCTGGCGAACGGAAATACCGTGCAGCCGGAACCTGAAGAACCGGAGCCGGAAGAACCAGGCACAGAGCAACCGGGTACAGAAATTCCTGGTACTGGCGGTGGAGAGCAGCCCGATACCGGTGGTAATGGCGGTAACGAAAATAAACTGACCACGCCGTCAACGGATGCGATCCTCAACATGGCGTCGGCAATCACGCGCGTGGTGAATGCTGAACTGGATGGCTTCCGTGCCTGGCGCTCAACGCTTTCGGCGGATAATCTTCCGGAAAAAAGTGTATGGGGGCATTACACCGGCAGCAACAGCCGCGTTCACAGTAGCAATGGCGCGGCGTATCGGCTGGAGCAAAACGGCATTGAAATCGGTGCGGATAAGACCACACGATTTGAGCGTGGAAACCTGCTAACCGGCGTCTGGATGTCCAGCTCTGCGAATGAGGTAAGACATGCGCGAGGTGGGAAAAGTACCCTGAATAGCTACGGTCTGGGCGCGTATGCCACGTGGTTCGATCGCTCCGGGATTTACGTTGATGGCGTAATGAAAGGCAACCGTCTGAACAGCGACCTGAAGGCGAAAATGACCAACGGAGGTTACACCCGGGGCGACTGGCATCAGTATGCGCTGAGCGGCGTGGTGGAAAGCGGTTATCGTCATTGGCTGACGGCACAAACTTATGCCGAGCCGTATGTCCGTACCAGTGCCGTTCAGGCAAACCGGGCCAACATCACGCTCAGCAATGGCATGAAAGCGGACACCGGCAAGCCCCGTTCGCTGATTGCGGAAGCCGGTACGCGCGTCGGTAGCCAGTTCACACTGGGGCGCGCGGAAGTGAAGCCTTACTTCCATGCGGCAGTGGTTCAGGAAACCGCGAAGTCAAACGAAGTCGCCATTAACGGCATACGCTTTGATAATAATGTGAAGGGGGCGTCTGGACGCTATGGCGCGGGAGCGTCGCTGGAACTGGCGGAAAATACCACGTTCTATGGCGAGGTTAGTTACCGTCAAGGGCGATATATCGAAGAACCGGTACAGGGCGTACTGGGACTGAAAATGCACTTCTGATGGCAACGCAGAGAATAAAAAGCCGGCGCAAATGCCGGCTTTTATCATTAGAAAGAAACGGCGTTTTTATTCTTCGCCAGACTGCTGCGCGACGTCGCTAGCGCTCGGTTTACGGCGCTTACCAATATTTTTGGTATCACGGTGACGTTTTTTCACCCGCGGCTTCTCTTTTTCCTTCTCTTTTTTCTTCTCTGCGCGTTTGGCGAGCACTTTTTTGGACGGTTTCCCGGTCATTTTTTCACTGGGCGCTCGCGTGGTCGGGCGGAGTTCATCAATCACGCGTGATTTTAGCGGTTCCTCAATGTAACGACCGATTTTCAGCAGCAGCAGATGATCGTGCGCTTCAACCAGTGAAATGGCTGTGCCTTTACGCCCTGCGCGACCTGTACGACCGATACGGTGCAGATAGGTATCCCCGCTGCGCGGCATGTCGAAGTTAATCACGTGACTCACGTCAGGAATATCAATCCCGCGCGCCGCAACGTCGGTGGCGACCAGCACATTCACGCGACCGTCGGTAAGACGTTTGATGCCTTCGTTACGTTTGATCTGCGCCATCTCGCCTTCCAGATAGCAGTTGTTAATGCCTGCCAGACGCAGTTGCTCTGCCAGTTCATGAACACGCTCACGCTTACGCACGAACACGATGGTGCGGGTCGCGTCTTCCTGCTTCAACAAGTGCTTCAGTAGTTCGAATTTATGCTCGTAGTTATCGGCACGGTAGTACCACTGATGAATCTTTTTACGCTCACGCGTGGACGGAGTGGCAGACACTTCAACCGGTTCTTCCAGCAGACGCTCGGCAAAGTCTTTGATCGCCTCGCCTTCGAGGGTCGCGGAAAACAGCATCGTCTGCTTACGCCAGCGCGTTTCTCCGGCAATGTGCTCAATATCCTGAGCAAAACCCATGTCCAGCATGCGATCCGCTTCGTCAAGGATCAAGGTTTCTACCGCGCGGCAGTCAAAGTTCTCTTCTTTTATATACTGCATCAGGCGACCAGTGGTCGCGACCACGATATCCTGGTTTTCGCTGAACACTTCCGCGTGGTTCATGTACGCGACGCCACCGGTAATGGTCGCAATATCCAGATGGGTATGCTTTGCCAACTCGCGAGCGTGATCGGCGACCTGCATTGCCAGTTCGCGCGTCGGCGTAAGGATCAGGATACGCGGCGGGCCGGATTTCTTACGCGGGAAGTCGAGCAGGTGCTGCAACGCTGGCAGCAGATATGCCGCCGTTTTACCGGTGCCTGTCGGCGCAGAACCGAGCACATCACGGCCATCGAGCGCAGGCGGAATGGCGGCAGCCTGAATGGCGGTCGGGCGAGTGAAGCCTTTTTCCTGGAGGGCATCCAGCAGGCTTTCGTCGAGTTCAAGTTCGGAAAAAGTCGTTACAGTCATGTTCTACCTCTGTGTGGGGCGCTGATTATAGACGTTACGGCTGTAATCTTCATCTGTTTGTATGGATATCGCTTCTCAGGTATTGTTTTTACCCGGCGCTGTCGCCGTTTTTTCTGCAAGGTTTGTTATTCATGTCCCAGTCTACATCCGTTCTTCGTCGTAATGGATTTACCTTTAAACAGTTTTTTGTCGCTCACGATCGCTGTGCAATGAAAGTCGGGACGGATGGTATTTTACTTGGCGCATGGGCGCCAGTGGCCGGGGTAAAGCGGATCCTGGATATCGGTACGGGCAGCGGTCTGCTGGCTCTGATGCTCGCCCAACGTACCGATGAAAGCGTCACGGTCGACGCGGTTGAACTGGATGTAGATGCCGCCGAACAGGCGCAGGAGAATATTCTGCAGTCGCCATGGGCCGGACGGCTGACCCTACACCAGGAAGACGTTCAGGGCTGGGCCTCCCGGCAAACCGTTAAGTTTGATTTGATCGTCAGTAACCCGCCTTATTACGAGCAGGGCGTCGACTGTGCGACGCCGCAGCGGGAACGGGCGCGTTATACCACGACGCTGGATCACCCGGCGCTGCTAGCCTGCGCGGCGGAGCTGATTACGGAAGAAGGTTTTCTCTGCGTCGTCCTGCCGGAAAAGACCGGCAGCCTTTTTACGCAGCAGGCGCATGACATGGGCTGGCATTTAAGGCTCAGGACCGACGTTGCGGAAAATGAAGCGCGTTTACCGCATCGGGTTCTGTTGGCTTTTTCACCAAAACAGGGAGAATGCTTTAGCGACAGGCTGGTGATACGCGGGCCAGACCAGCGTTACTCAGAAGGTTACACGGCGCTGACCCAGGCGTTTTATTTGTTTATGTGAGTATGTAGTGGCGACAGTACCGACGGTCCGGAAACGGCCAGCAGATCCGGATAATCAAGCGTATAGTGCAAACCGCGGCTCTCTTTGCGCATCATTGCGCAGCGTACGATCAATTCGGCGACCTGCACCAGATTACGCAGCTCCAGCAAATTATTCGACACGCGGAAGTTGGCGTAATACTCGTCGATCTCCTGCTGCAACATGGTAATACGCCGCAGGGCGCGCTCCAGGCGTCGGGTGGTTCGCACGATGCCGACGTAGTCCCACATAAACAGGCGCAGCTCGTGCCAGTTATGCTGGATAACGACAAGTTCATCGGGATTTTCTACACGGCTTTCATCCCAGGCGGGAAGGGCGCTTACGCCACGGGCGTATGGCATGCGTCTGTCGATATCTTCTGCCGCCGACCAACCGTAAACCAGGCATTCTAGCAACGAATTCGACGCCATACGGTTAGCGCCGTGCAGGCCGGTATAGCTCACTTCCCCAATGGCGTACAGGCCATCAACGTCGGTGCGTCCATAATCATCCACCATCACGCCGCCGCAGGTATAATGCGCAGCAGGCACCACCGGCACCGGATCTTTTGTCAGATCAATGCCCAACCCCAGCAGCTTTTCATAGATCATCGGAAAGTGCTGGCGGACAAACGCCTCAGGCTTATGGCTGATGTCGAGAAACATACAGTCCGCTCCCAGACGCTTCATTTCATGATCGATCGCGCGGGCGACAATATCCCGCGGCGCCAGCTCGCCGCGCTCATCGAAATCCGGCATAAAGCGCGTGCCGTCGGGACGTTTAAGATGCGCGCCTTCGCCACGCAGCGCTTCGGTAAGCAGGAAATTTCGCGCCTGTGGGTGATACAGGGCGGTAGGATGAAACTGGTTGAATTCAAGATTAGCGACGCGGCAGCCCGCGCGCCAGGCCATCGCAATCCCGTCACCCGAGGAAATGTCCGGATTCGTCGTGTACTGATACACCTTCGACGCCCCGCCGGTAGCCAACACTACCGACTTCGCATGGCAGGTCTCCACGCTTTCCTTATTACGGTTCCAGATCCAGGCGCCGACCACCCGGCGCGTGCCCGGCAGGCCGATTTTATCGGAAATAATTAAATCGACAGCATTGCTGCGCTCAAGCACGCGGATGTTGGGATGGTTCTGCGCCTGACTGACCAGCGTGGTTTCGACCTCTTTACCGGTAGCGTCCGCAGCATGGAGGATGCGACGATGACTGTGACCGCCTTCACGGGTTAAATGATAGCTTTCCTGACCGTCAGGCTGGATTTGCGTATCAAACAGCACACCCTGATCGATTAGCCACTGAACGCAGGCGCGGGCATTGCTGGCGACAAATTCTACCGCGTGGCGATCGCATATACCGGCGCCGGCGATAAGCGTATCTTCCACATGGGAATCGATGCTGTCGGTTTCATCGAAAACGGCGGCAATTCCTCCCTGCGCATAGAAGGTGGACCCTTCGCTAACCGGGCCTTTGCTCAGGACAATGACCTGATGCTTCTCTGCAAGACGCAGCGCCAGCGAGAGGCCGGCAGCGCCGCTACCAATAATTAACACGTCACAAGAAAGTTCAGGAGTGGTTTTCATGATCTTTGTTTAATTTACTAAACAGTGTCTGGCGAGCATAGCATCATAACCTGCGTTTCAGCACGTTTTATTTTCAGTTCCGTTGAGCTGGCTAAACAGAAGTCGGGATTGCAAGGAAATGTCTGGTTAAGGATATATTTTGCGTAGCGGGCCGTAAGCGCCAGATTAGAGGATGAAATAAAGTAGCTGTTGGGGTACTCTGCAACCGGTTTATGGGCATTTCTTATGAGATAGTGCATTGTTCAGACTCGGTAGACTTATAATGAGAGATAATGACCGTCTACAACTTGACACTCAAAAAACAGATGCGTAACGGAACTTTACAAAAACGAGACACTCTAACCTGTTGCTTGCTCACAGTGCAGCTAATGGAGTGGCGTTTCGCGAACGCGTGGAAATTTGGTTTGGGGAGACTTTACCTCGGATGAGCGAGCAGTTAACGGACCAGGTCCTGGTAGAACGGGTCCAGAAGGGAGATCAGAAAGCCTTTAACTTACTGGTAGTGCGCTACCAGCATAAAGTGGCGAGTCTGGTTTCCCGCTATGTGCCGTCGGGTGACGTTCCTGATGTGGTGCAAGAGTCATTTATCAAAGCCTATCGTGCGCTGGATTCATTCCGGGGAGATAGCGCTTTTTATACCTGGCTGTATCGTATTGCCGTTAATACGGCGAAGAATTACCTGGTGGCTCAGGGCCGTCGTCCACCATCCAGTGATGTGGATGCGATTGAAGCAGAAAACTTCGAAAGTGGCGGTGCGCTGAAAGAAATTTCGAACCCTGAGAACTTAATGTTGTCAGAAGAACTGAGACAGATAGTTTTCCGTACTATCGAGTCCCTCCCGGAAGATTTACGTATGGCAATCACCTTACGGGAGCTGGATGGCCTGAGCTATGAAGAAATCGCGGCCATCATGGATTGTCCAGTGGGTACGGTGCGTTCACGTATCTTCAGGGCGCGGGAAGCTATTGATAATAAAGTTCAACCGCTTATCAGGCGTTGACGATAGCGGGATACTGGAAAAGGTATTAGGCATGCAGAAAGAAAAACTTTCCGCTTTAATGGATGGCGAAACGCTGGACAGTGAGCTGCTCAAAGAACTGGCTCACGACCCGGAAATGCAAAAAACCTGGGAAGGCTACCACCTGATCCGCGATTCTATGCGGGGTGACACGCCTGACGTGCTTCATTTCGATATTTCCGCTCGCGTTATGGCCGCCATTGAAGATGAGCCGGTACGCCAGACGGCGCCATTAATTCCAGAGGCCCAGCCCGCACCGCACCAGTGGCAAAAAATGCCGTTCTGGAAAAAAATGCGCCCGTGGGCAGCGCAACTTACCCAAATGGGGGTCGCTGCATGCGTATCGCTTGCAGTTATTGTTGGCGTCCAGCACTATAATGGGCAATCTGAAACGTCCCAGCAGCCCGAAACGCCAGTGTTTAACACACTGCCGATGATGGGCAAAGCCAGCCCGGTTAGCCTGGGAGTACCTTCTGACGCGACCGCAAACGGTGGTCAACAGCAGCAGGTACAGGAGCAGCGTCGTCGAATTAATGCCATGTTGCAGGATTACGAACTGCAACGTCGACTGCACTCCGAACAGCTTCAGTTTGAGCAGGCGCAAACACAGCAAGCCGCTGTTCAGGTGCCAGGAATTCAAACTCTAGGAACGCAATCGCAGTAATGAAGCAACTTTGGTTTGCCATGTCACTTGTGGCGGGTAGCCTGTTCTTTTCTGTAAACGCCTCGGCCAATGCTGCGTCCGGGGCGTTATTGCAGCAGATGAATCTGGCCAGCCAGTCACTCACTTACGAGCTGTCGTTCGTCAGCATCACAAAACAAGGCGTAGAGTCTTTACGCTATCGCCACGCGCGTCTGGACAACCGCCCGCTTGCCCAACTGCTGCAAATGGACGGCCCTCGCCGCGAAGTTGTCCAGCGTGGAAACGAAATCAGCTATTTCGAACCCGGACTTGAGCCGTTCACCCTGAACGGCGACTATATTGTTGATTCTCTGCCATCGCTTATCTATACCGACTTCAAGCGCCTTGCCCCGTACTACGACTTCATTTCCGTGGGCAGAACCCGTATCGCCGATCGCCTGTGCGAAGTGATTCGCGTTGTCGCGCGTGACGGCACCCGTTATAGCTATATCGTCTGGATGGATACTGAAACCAAGCTGCCGATGCGTGTCGATCTGCTTGACCGTGATGGCGAAACGTTAGAACAATTTCGGGTAATCGCTTTCACCGTTAATCAGGACGTGGGAAACAGCATGCAGATGCTGGCGAAAGCCAACCTGCCGCCGTTGCTCTCCGTTCCGGCCGGTGAAAAAGCGAAATTCAACTGGAGTCCAACCTGGCTGCCGAAGGGCTTTAGCGAGGTGTCCAGCGGTCGCCGACCGTTGCCGACGATGGACAACATGCCGATTGAATCGCGTCTTTATTCGGACGGTTTGTTCAGCTTCTCTGTCAACGTCAACCGGGCGACGCCAACCAGTACCGATCAGATGCTGCGAACCGGTCGCCGGACCGTCAGCACCAGCGTGCGTGATAACGCCGAAATCACCATTGTGGGTGAACTGCCGCCGCAAACGGCGAAGCGAATTGCCGACACCATTAAGTTTGGGGTGATGCAATGATCAAAGAGTGGGCTACCGTCGTCTCCTGGCAAGATGGTCAGGCGCTGGTAAGCTGCGACGTGAAAGCATCCTGCAACAGCTGCGCGTCACGCGCCGGGTGCGGCAGCCGCGTACTTAATAAGCTGGGGCCGCAGACGACGCACACGCTCGTTGTGCCCAGCGCCACGCCGCTGGAACCCGGCCAGAAAGTGGAACTGGGCATTGCTGAAGCCAGCTTGCTTGGCTCTGCCGTCCTGGTGTATATGACGCCGCTGGTGGGGCTGTTTTTGTTCGCTTCCCTTTTTCAGGCGCTGTTTGGTTCCGATCTCGCTGCGCTAAGCGGCGCGGTACTCGGTGGCGTCGGCGGGTTTTTGATTGCGCGAGGCTTTTCCCGTCAGCTTGCTGAACGTGAATCCTGGCAGCCGGTCATTCTGAATGTCGCGCTCCCGCCTGGCCTTGTTCGCGTCGATGCCACATCATCAGAAAGTCGCTAATCCTGTCTCTGCCGGAGGGCGGCTTCCCGTTCCCGCTATCCTTACTCTATGAACATTTCCTCGCCTCACCGTTGTAGTGTAGAATGCGGCGTTTCAGTTAAACAGACGTTAAGCTCAGAACAGCGACTTCTCAAAGCCTGCCACGGCGGGCGTTAAGGCACAATAATTACTCTATATGAAGAACATACGTAACTTTTCGATCATTGCTCACATCGATAATTGATACCCCGACACCCTCCGCAAACCTCCGACAAATATCCTTCTAAACCCCCATAAAATAAGCTTTCACAAAAATAATACTGGTTGCATGTACAGTCAACCTGCGACATCATAAGTCATGGTTTTTGTGTCCACCAGTGCGTCCATACTCTATGATGGACACGGAACCGGTCGTTCTGATGGACACACGCAGGGACAAATCATGGCTATTTCAGATAGTTATCTCAAGTCGTGCCTTGGGCGCGAACGAGACAAAGTTGAGGAGAAGGCAGACCGGGACGGTCTGTGGGTGCGCATTTCCAAAAAGGGCGCCGTCACCTTTTTCTACCGATTCCGCTTCTTGGGCAAGCAGGACAAGATGACGATCGGCAGCTACCCGGAATTCGGGTTGAAAGCCGCTCGCGACGAAGTGACGAAGTGGGCCGCTATTCTTGCCCGCGGCGAGAATCCGCGCATCAGGCAAAATCTCGACAAAGCCAAAATTAACAGTCAGTACACATTCGAGGAGCTTTTCCGCGAATGGCATTCTATGGTCTGCATTCAGAAAGAGACCTCCGGGCAAATCCTGCGTACGTTCGAGCTACACGTCTTCCCTAAGCTCGGGAAATATCCGGCGCATCAGCTGACGCTTCACAACTGGCTTACGGTTCTGGACCGGCTGGCGCAAGGGTACAGCGAGATCACCCGGCGCGTAATAAGTAACGGTCGGCAGTGCTATTCGTGGGCGGTTAAACGCCAGTTGCTGGAGGTTAACCCACTGTCTGAAATGTCTGGTCGTGATTTCGGCATCCAGAAACAAATGGGCGAGCGAACACTGGACCGCAAAGAACTGGCGATTGTCTGGCGAGCCATTGAGGATTCCCGGCTCATTGAGCGAAACAAGATCCTCTATAAATTGTCACTGATATGGGCGTGCAGGGTCGGCGAACTCCGGCAGGCTGAAGTCGCACATTTTGATTTTGAAGAAGGGATCTGGACTGTTCCATGGGAAAACCATAAGACAGGGCGGAAGAGTAAGAAACCGATAATCCGTCCTATCATCCCTGAAATGCTCCCCTTGATAAAGCGGGCGATCGAGCTGGCGCCGGGGCGCTTTGTTTTCTCGAAATATGAAGACAAACCGATGAGCGAAGGTTTTCATATGAGCATCAGCAGCAACCTGGTTAAGTTCATGTTGAAGGCGTATAACGAGCAGGTTCCGCACTTCACTATTCACGATTTGCGCAGGACTGCGCGCACCAATTTTTCTGACCTGACAGAGCCACATATCGCAGAGATCATGTTGGGGCACAAGTTGCCGGGAGTATGGTCTGTCTATGACAAGTATTCGTATGTAGAGGAAATGCGGGAGGCTTACAGTAAGTGGTGGGCTCGACTGATGAGCATCATCGAGCCCGACGTATTGGAATTCACGCCACGTCAGACCGGATAATCCGTCCCTTGCTGTCGCGGGGCAGATTCAGGTGAGACATTGGACGCCGTACTGGACGTGACATTTCTCTCACTTGCCACTCCTGCACTTTGGCTTTGAGCCACTTATTAGATCCGCCCATGTAGGAGCAGTCCGGCGGCGGGAACGGGTTGCTGTCGCTCGGTCGCTTACGATAACGCTCCAGTGTTCTGGCGGAGATCCGCAACTGGCAGCAAATTTCGCGGGTGCTCATCAGATCGAAGTCTTCAATTTTTTCGCTCATCATCTCTCCAGTGGCCCCGACCGGGGCCGTTATTGATTATTCGTTATCAGTTAAACCGACCAGGTAGTGTTCTCAGACGGCGCATGCCAGTCATAGCGGTTGCCACATAACTCTTATGACGGTTGACCACTTCTACCCAGATCTTCACGCCGTCCACGTTCACTGTGTATGTTTCCTTCCTGTCGTTGCGACCATAGTCACCGTATCGTTCAACATGCTTTGCCAGCGCTGCATCACATGCCCGGCGGCCCAGCGGCGATTGCTTACTGCGATTAATAAGGCGCATAAACCCCCCTGTGAGGGAGGGCGTTACCCCTCCCTATTCAATTAGCCCATGTATTCCGGTTTCATGTCGTCAAGAGTTATGCGGTACTTATCGTGCAACTCATCGCCAAGATGTCGTTTCGCTGCGGAGAGTTTTTTCTCTACCACTTCAAAGCATGCTGCAGCGTCTGGTGCGCCAGGCTGTGGCAAACTGTTGATTGCTTCATCAAGCATGGCGCGATGCTTAACCAGGTGATAACGGCGGGTAGCTTTATTTTTCAACTCCGTGAACAATGCCGTTCCCAGCGCTGGTTTCGCTGAGTTGATATCGTTTCCTACAGCAGTTGCATCTTCTAACGTCTCAGCAGATTCAATGCGGCTACGGAATTTCTCGGCCATATCATCTGTGTTTACATCTGCCTTCTGAGCGCTGGTGGCTTGGGTATTTTCAGAATTTATCTCCTGCATCGTGATGCTTTGAGCCACCTGCGTTGGGTTGATAATTTTCTCTTCCCGCTCTTCGAGTTCGTCTGGCGTATAGACGCCAAGAATGACGTCAGGGCAATACAGTCGTGACCAGCGTTTTGCGCCCAGGTAGGCAAGCTGTTGTCGCGGATCGCTGGCCCAAAGGGTGGAGTTTCTGACCTGTGCCTGAGAAAGCATAAGGACCAGTTCACGAGGCTCGTTTTCACCTTTCAGCGTTGCCCATACGCGAATACCGACACCAGCCTCATCAGCCATGCTCCAGCCTGGAGCGATGTATTTATTTCCCTTCTGGCTGGTTTTTTCCACGAACCGACCAACGATTCTTTCCCAAGGGCCAAACCATTCGTAATGCAGCCGATCTTTGGTTGGCGCCATGCTGTTAATCACTGAAGTGACGAGCTGGGCTTCATATCCGAGAACACCGGAATTACCTACAATGTGAGTTTTCTGAGCTACGGCGAACGGATCCATGCCCCAGCGTGCAGCTTGCATTACAACGGCCATGCATGCATCTGGCTTTCCACGGAAGTGATCCGGAACGAAATTACCGCTATTTGCCATGACCTCTGATAGTGTACGCAGACGATTGAACAGTTCACCGTTCGTTAGGATAGAAACGTTATCGATTTTCTGAGTCTGGTTTTCAGCTGTGGTGATTGAAGTAGACATCTGTGTTTCTCCTTAAGCCATTTCACGAAGCGCATCGAGACGGCGCAGGTCGTAATCGTTCAGTTCGTCGGTGTAGTCTTCTGTTATCGGTGCTGGCCATTCGCCAGTGTCCATAGCGTTTGCGATGGAACGAATCGTCTGGCGATACTCAAGCTTTCCGAGTTCCAGCAGTGATTCCGAAGCCCACACAACAGCCACCCAGTGATAACCCTCGTCTTTGTTCACGAAGATCCACGCGAATTTGTCCAGGTCGGCAACGTTGCAGTACATACCGGCGCTGAGGTGGTAATCGCGCATGGTTATTTCGCGGTGAAGCCGTGATTTCAGGGCATCTTCCTTCACATCCCACATGCTGATTGTTTTCAGGTCGAAGCCGATACGCAGACCTTCGTACTCGAGTTCAACATCCGGTCGAACACGGATTTCAAGCCCGGTGTCGTCATCAATGCCGAAATAGCTGACTTCAACGGCGCGTGTAGGGTTTTGCAGTAACTTACCTGCCTCAGGGTGGGCATAGAGCGCAGACTGGATAGCCATTGCGGTAGCGTACTGCTGGCGTGTAACCAGGATTTTATCGCCTGGGTTTTCGCGCCATGCGTCAAGCAGTTCGTCGGCGAACACTGTGTCAGGTTTGACGGATTTCACTGCCTGGATCATCTCCGCTTTTGTGCCGGACACTTTCAGCGGTTGAGGTTTCTGTGCTTCCTGCGCGACCAGATCAGGATTGACAATTGCCAGTTGCTCGAGCAGCGCATCACGGCTACCGCTGGTTTTCACCTGCGGTGGCAGGGTGGCGTTGTACTCTTTGATGCAGGCTTTCATCGCCGCTGCGGTTTGTTTCTGACCGTCTTCAATTCGCTGAAACTCAGCGGGCAACGCCATGTAGCTCTGTCCGGTTTCTTCCAGCGAAGCGCCGAGCGGCAACTGCGGCTGCAGGGTGGCGTTGTATTCTTCCAACAGCGCTTTGATGTCGTCGGCGGACAGCAGCGCCGGCAGGTTAGCGTTGTGTTCATCAATAACTGCGCGGATCGTTGCTGTCGTCGTGAGAGCGCCTTCCGGGATAACCGGTTCAATGCTGAATTCTTCATCCAGAATTTCAGGCTGTAACGCCAGCGCATGCACCAGATTTCCCATATCGAGAACTTTGGAGCGTTCTTTCTTGATGGTTTTAGATACGTGGCGGCCGTCGTAATACATCAGGCTCACTCGAGCGTCTTTCACCATCGTTGAACTGATACCATTTGCGGCGTGATAAACGTCGTTGGGTACGCCTTCATAACGCCCCGGCTCGAAATAATCCGGCCATGTAACGACCGCTTCAGGTTCTTCCTGTGGCGATTCCTGCATCTCAGGCTCAGATTGGCTAAGAGAATTATTATTCTGGTTCGTTTCAGCGTGATTCTGGTTCTCTACGGTACCTGCTTCCTCACCAGTCGCCAGATCGCCTTCGCCTGCTTGCACCGCATCACCAGCCTGTTTTTCATCACTGACAATTTCTTGAACCTGCACACTAATGGTGGCCTCCGGATCCGTTTTTGTGCCATGAGTTGATGAGCCTTGAATCAGGGCGGTAACGTCGAAAATTCCGTTGCCAACATTTTTAACCAGTGCAGGTTCGGCGGCCGGTTGGCTTGTCTCGGTCTTCAACCATTTCGGGTCGTTCGGGTCGCTGATGCCCTCGACGTATTCACCGCGTTCGGCGGCAAGCTGGCGGTTGGCCTCTTCAACTGCGTCTTTTTCCGGTGTGTGACGGGCTGCCGCAAGAGTTTCTGCCGTAGGTTTCTCGTGATTGCTCTCGGTCAGGCTTGCGTTGATATAGGCCCGCAGCCGTCCAGGAAATTTAACCAATTCGGATGATGTACCGCGGATAAGAGCAAAAATAGCGGCGCGCGAATAGTCCAGGATACCGGGCGTGGCGCGCAGCGCTGCGGACCATTCTTTGAACGGACTTTCCTTTTTCTTAACGATTTCTTTTGCGCGACGGTAAACACTGCCCGGCAACTCATAGATATTAAAATCCATAGGCAGGGTGGCGAGCGCTATTTCAATGTCGAGAACGTCAAAATTATGCTTTACATCCGGATGACGATCGGTCTTATTACCGCCGCCAGCGTTAGCGCCGCTTTCAGTGCGCTGAATAGTCGATACACGGTTGCCTTTCGCCCACTCCTTAACGAGCAAACCGCGATCGATATGTTCGGTATCGAACCATATTTTGAGGAACTGGATAACAGTCGCCAGCTCAGGAATTTTTCCGTCGACAGGGAATACTGTTTTTACGGCATTCACTGATTTATGAATGTCGTGTTCAACTGCTTTCTTGAACGCCTCAACATTCTCGGCGGCCAGTAACAGGTTCTGGACATATGAATTATCGGTGTCCATTTCGAGACGTAGAATTTCTTTTTTCTGCTCGGCATCGACGTGATAGAGGTACTCGCCGTCACCGATGTACTGAGCCAGAACACGGTGACGGAGGGGCATGGTTGCGACAACGGTCAGTTCTGGCGTATCAGGAACATGCGTTTTCACATCACTAATAAGCTGAGGATTTTTGCCATCAATCCATTCAGTAATGAATTTTTCAAATGAATCTGCCACATATTGCTGTTCTGGAGTGAAAGCTTTTTTAAACGCTTTCATTAGTTGCCATTCACCTTGAGCAGAAAGATCTTTAATGGCAGGTACTTTAGAGACAGCAAGTAAAAGGTTTTGAACAAAGACGTTATTTTCATCCAGTTCTATCTGCCCGATTTCAATATGCCGGGCTTCGGTGATTTCTTTCTCTTCTTTGTCATTAATCAGATGCGCAATCAAACGCTGAGGTAAGCGCAGGCGAGATAACGGGCGAAAATTATCTGGTTCTACTTTTTCATTGCCAAAGGTTTCTGTGTGGTCTTCCAGAACTTCACCTGTTTCGGTATCAACACCGTCAACGATGTGCTGACGGGCTGCGACGGCGGCTTCAGATGATGGTAGGTTAACGCCGGGGATTTGCGTCCAGGTCATATTGTCCTTGCCGAGTTGATAGTAATCGCAGAATGTGAGGCTCAGCTCGCCTTCCGGCGGCAGCTCGTTGACAACAGGGAAATTTGTGGCGACGGCTTTGAAGTAATCTTTCAGCTTTGCGCCGGTTTTAATCAGGAGATAATCCAGTGTTGCATTTACCGCTTCAAAATCATCGCTGCACCAGAGAACAGCATCTTTCTGGCCTGATGATTTCTTTGCTTTGCGGACTAAAAATACAGGATTAGTTCCACTCATTGTTTTATCCTCAATTCGTGTAGAATGGAGGTGCCTTAACAGCACCCCGATATATCAGGTTGTTATGTCCGGTACGCTTTGGTCGGTGAGACCGGACAGGGCACGCCCGCTTCGGTGGGCGTTTTCTTAATGGATGGTCTGATAAAATTTTTCTGAATAATCGAGCTTGTAACTGCGGTAATTACCAAACCCCGCTTTATCCCCATCACTCACCTTAACTGTGAGCAGTGAAATGGCTTCTACAGCACAGTGAGGGCAGTCGAACTTTCCGAGCACATAACCACCATCGAGAACGACGGTAGTTTCGCCAGTAGAATTCGAGTGAATAACGCCAGAGACTTTCTTTTCGCAATTGAATAAAGCAATGCTCTTATTAACTGCTTTCAGGTTCATTTCGATTGTTACGATTTGCATAAAATATTCCTTTTGGTTTATTCAGGGTGTAAGAGCCCACGCCAAATAAATGGCGATTTTTTTCATTTAAAATTTCAGTTCAGTTAATTACGCTTCGTGCGCCATCTGGTCGTATTCAGCGCATTGCTTAGAGCAATATTCCTTTTCTTTGCGCGCCAGCAGTGAGCCGTTGCGATAGAGAAGGGTGCTCTTTACTTCTTTGCCTTCATCAATGGGGTTGCGGCAGTAGCCGCACTGTTTAAGCATCCGGATCTCCTTTTTGTGCCAGCAGGTAGCAAAGGCGGCGAAGCATCACTCCGAAATAGTTAAGTTTGACAGCCTGAATACGTGCAGGCTTGCGGGCGAAATCAATCATTTTCTAATCTCTGCGATGACTGTTTTTAATGTCATTCCAGTATTGAAAAGTGCATGGAATGTTTGCATCCAGAACGGCCTGAGTTGCCGCTACGATGTTTGCATGCCAGGTTACGCAGACAGTTGCTCGTATCTGCACATAACGCAGTGACGGATCCACCTTATTCATCAACATCCCAGCGCGTACTGCGTCACTGGAGTTTTCAAAGCTAAAAATTACCTCACTCATGATTTATCCCTCTGCTTGCCGTTATCGCCCGGCTGGCGGAACGTTTATCACCTGACAACGATGCGCTTGTTGTCGATGGGATCAAGATACAAATAATATTTACAATGCGCAAGTGAATTGAAAATATTATTTTCAATTTGAGGCGTGCAATTGCAGCCAGGTTACTGACTGCATTGAAAAAAATTTATGTAGTTTTTTACTTCTGGATGCTTTGAATGATGCTGGACACATCATCCTTGAGGAGGTCGAGCTCTTTTAGTGTGGCTTTAGCATGAACAATCAGGCGAAGTTTCTCTGCTTCAGGCATTTGGTTAAACAGTGAAAGCAGGGCTGTTTCTTTTTCATCCAATTGACGTGGGGGTTCATGCATCTCCAGATCATCGTCACCAGCATCCGGAGGCATGAAAAACCAGTGCTCTGGTTTGCCTGTGGCCGCAGCAAGACGTTTCAGTCTTTCCCCTCGGGGAGCGGACTCTCCTTTAGACCATTGCTGGACTGCCTGGGGAGTAACCATGGCTCTCCGGGCTATGTCGGACATATTCCAACCGAACTTATCTCTTATGAGCTGAAGTCGGTATGCGAAAGCTTCATGAGGTGCTGTTTTCATAACATCCATTCTACAAGGTAGCCTTTCAGAGTGCATTGCAAAAATTATTTACAGCTTCAATTGAAAATATTATTTTCATGCTGTAATCTAAATTTTCATTCATAGAGGGCTGGATATGACCAAATCAATTAAACAGCGTGTTTGTGCTGTTATGACCCAAACGGAAATTGCCAGAAAACTTGGCACAACCTCTCAGGCTGTGAGCTTGTGGCTAAACCATGAAGTTCCCGCGCATCGAGTAATCCCAATCTGCAACTTGCTTGATTGGAAAATAACCCCTCATGAGGTTCGCAGCGACATTTACCCAAACCCTACAGATGGGTTGCCAAAGCAGGAAGCGAGGGCATAACAGTGCAAACACTATCACTTCACCAAAATACCGGATTCCATCCGGCAGCGATGATAAATCGCAATCAGCAAAGCCCGGCAGATAAGCACGACCAGATCCGCGATGCCGTTCGCGCCTGGGCGGCGCAACTGGATAACCAGGATGTCGTTGCCGGGATCATCGTTGAGGAGTGGAAGCGGCAGGGCGGCGCCGGGCTGGATTTTCCCGAAGAACTGAGTCGCAGGCGGCAAAAGTTGTTTCGCTGGTTAGACGGTGATACCGGATATGCGCGCGAAAGAATCCGCCAGCTGACACCGGCGATCCTTGCTGTTCTTCCGCTTGAATTCCGCGGGTGCCTGGCGCCGCAGGACGATTTCATAGCGCGCTATGCAGCAATGGAGAAAGAGGTTAGCGAAGCGAAACGGGCGCTGATGCTTCGCGCGCCGCAGCACCAGATGGTGAAGGAGGTCCGGGAGGGTATCGAGAAGATGCTGGCAATGTTGCCCGCCGAGGCTATGGGGCAGGTTCTCAGTGGTCTGGCGGCAATCGCGCCGGGTGTCATGTGAGGTTATCCGATGAATCATCTGGAATTCATTGAAAAGCACGTCCGGGAAGAGTTAATCCGGCAGGGCTTCACTGCGGCAGTGGCGCAGGGGGGGCATTTCAGGCTGTCGACATGTACAAGCGAATGAGTCAGGCGAGCCGTAAGGGGAGGATTTTTGATGATGTTTTGCGTCACGCGAAATTATGGGCAGAGAAACAAACGTTACCGGCGGATCGGTTCGAATCGAAACGAACTAAACGCGACAAGCAGCAGGGGCTGTTCTGAGAGGGTGAAGACTGTTGTGCGCCAACACAGCCAGTCTTCGTGTGCAAAAACGGTAGGTAATTGCGGAGATGAGTATGTCAAATACCGCTGAAGTTATCAATTTTCCCATAAGAACCGAGCAAACAGGAGGTCACATGGCCGACCTGTCCAATGGGTACACCAGGATCGCAAACGAGATTCAGAAGCTTAAACCGCGCCTTCGCATGTCAGGGCGGGAATGGCAGTGCCTTGAAGCGGTGATCTGGCTTACCTACGGATGGAATAAAAAACAGGATCGGGTTACGAACACTGTAATTTCTGGTCTTACAGGGCTGTCAGATTCGCATGTTTCTGATGCGATCAGGTCCCTGGCTGAGCGTGGAATTATTTTTAGTCACAAACAGGGCGTGATGAAAATTGTCGGTATAAATACTGAGCTATCAGCCTGGATTTTAGACAAACCGAAAACGGGAAAAGTCTTCCCGAAATCGGGAAAAGTCTTCCCGAAAACAGGAAAAACTTTCCCGGAAACGGTAAACACCCAAGACTATAACAATAACAATATTAAAAGATCATCGTCCGAGGATTCTGACGAGTCCTCAGACGACCGCCTGAAGAAATTTTTATCTGCCCATCCTGAAGCTGCGATTTACACCCCCAATTTCACCAAGTGGGGAACTGCTGAAGACCAGCAGTGCGCAGAATGGATCATCGCACTGCTTGAAAAAGTAAAACCCTTTCCGAAGAAACCCGGTCTTGTGGCCTGGGCTAACGATATACGCCTGATGCGTGAACTTGACGGACACAGCCACCGTGAAATCTGCGAGCTGTTTCAGTGGGCAAGCAAAGACGCGTTCTGGCATTCAAACATCCTTTCGCCCGCAAAGCTACGAGCTAAATGGGACACCCTGACCCTCCAGCGTAAAGACACCACTCGCAAGCAACGCGCAGATGTCAGAGCAAATAAATCCGAAACAGGACCGCACTGGAATAGCCCTGAAGCATGGGAGAAATTTCTATGACACCTGATCTGTATCGTGCAATTGAAAATCGTGACGGCGACATGCTGGCGCGCATGGTCGGCAATGAGCGAAAAGTGGTGAATTCCGCTGCTGAAAAGCTGGTGGATATGCTTTTTGAAAACCTCATGCAGGTATTTCCGGCATCCACTCAGACGAACCTACGCACTGACGGTGATATTCGCGTTGCGAAGCAGCAATGGATCGCCGCTTTCGCGGAGTCAGGCATTACCTCGCGTGAACAGCTTTCCGCCGGTATGCAAAAAGCCCGCTCCAGTCAGTCTCCGTTTTGGCCGTCTCCAGGTCAGTTTATTTCGTGGTGCCGCGAGGGGAGTGGCGCGCTAGGGATCAGTGTGGACGACATCATGAGCGAATACTGGCGGTGGCGAAAGCTGGTTTTTCGCTATCCGACCAGCGAGCAATTCCCCTGGAGGGATAAAAACCCGCTGTATTACCACGTCTGCCTGGAGTTGCGCCGTCGTGGAACGGAGGGGCAACTCAGCGAAAAGGAACTTATCCGGGCCGCTGGCGACATCCTGCATGACTGGGAAAAGCGGGTTCTGGCTGGTAAGCCCGTGCCACCTATCCGTCGCGCATTGTCCGCACCAAAAGTGGCCGCCGGGCCGACTCCGGCTGAGATGCTGATGGCTAAGTACAAACAACGCAAAGACGCTGGATTGATTTGAAGGGGGAGAATTATGAGCAAGTGGGTTCGGGCAGAAATCATGATTATCCGGCAATGCGCCGGGACTATGACTGTTGAAAACATTGGCCGGCTGATTGGAAGAACCGGGGCCGCGGTACGCTCAAAAGCGCGCGAGCAGGGCATCAAACTGTATTTGCGGGGTGATTACCACCAGTCAGCGAAATATCGTCAGGCCGATATTGAACTGGCGCGGGAGCTACACCAGGAGGGCATCAGTCGCCGGGAGATAGCGGAAAAATTGGAAATGCCGATCACCGCGGTTAACCAGTATGTCTATTTCGAACGGAGGCATGCATGAGCAATCCAATTTTTATCAAATGCCTAAAGGACACCGAAGGGTACTGGACTGAAGGTGAAATGTACCTCGCACGCGTAGTCGCCGGTGGCTTTGTACAGGTTGGTGATGATGACGATCTAAACGGTGAGGGCTGGAGCGCAGCACCGATGGAATATCGTGAGGACGGTTCGATTATTTATCAGGTTGGCGGCATTGAAGGTGAGGTTTTGTTTGAGGAGGCTGCCCAATGAGCAACATCGACAAACCGGCGCAGGAAGAAAAAACCCGCGAGGCCTTTGAACGGTGGGCTGAGCAATCTGGAGCTCTTCCGTGGGGGATCCTTAAAAAGCACCGCAATCAAGACGGTAGTTACCCCGGATCCCATTACACCTACATGTGGCATGCATGGAATGCCTGTCATGAGGCGCTGCTGGATGAGCTGGACAGAGCTAACGGCTACGCCAGCGCATACGAGGCGGAAAAGTGTCATTACCACGGACTGGCTGAATCTGAGGGTGAGTGGGCGAACAAGGCAGAACTCGCGCTGGAGGTCGCTGAAAAGCGCATAGCAGAACTGGAGGCTATGGCTGACAACGCTCATGCTGCTCTGTCTGCCGTTCTGGAAAGCGGCGATGTAATAAATTTGCGCGTTATTAACATGCTCCGTCGCGGTCTTGATAACAAGCCACAGGGTGACGCTGGCATCGATAAGGGGAAGATTAGAGTCTGATGGAGTGCTTGAGGCAGAAGGAAAAGTATGGGAATATTAAACAGGTCTAATAAAAATATTAATAAAATATTAACTCTAAAATATTATGTATTGAAAGAATATTATAATTTGATGATGATAAAATCAAAGTGATTTTTATAAATCCTACCGATGGTCGAGATTTTTTCTGCGTGTTGGAAAAATTGTGTATAGTAGTGAATATTAGAGAATGCCGGAATTTACGGCATTCTCTAATTTGTATGGGCGTTGTGTGAAAATATTTATGTCGATAAATTAACCAATTTTTCGATGTGTATCTATCAACTTCGTAATCAACTTTGTATGAAATATTGAAATATCAGTTATTCTGGTTTCATTAGGGGCGCCTATATTATCAGATACCTTTTCTTCTAATTCATCGCAAATGCCTTCAAGTACTTCAATGTCATCTTGTAACGATTTAAAACCATTGAATAAGTACAATGAGTCACGGAGTTCTCCTAATTTTGGAAGGAGAGAGTTACTCAAAGTGTCTACAAATTCATCCTCAGACAATGTTATAGCACTTTTAAAAGCTGCTGTCACTTTGAAAGCCAAATCATTTATCTTTGGCATAATTACTTCCCGTATCCAGTAACCCTCATTAATAGATTCATGTCTTTCTTTTTGATGTAAACGATAAGGAACAACAAAAGAAGAAATTACAGCAATGAGTGAAATGAAGATGGATATCCATTCAGGTTCGTTTTCCGGAGATTCTACGATATTGAATATTTCTTGAGAGGTAGTAGGAACCTGATGTTGATAATGATTAATTAAGGTGTTTCCATTTTTATAAAGTAAGGATTTGTGAAAGGTGTTTTCTTTGGTCTCACATTTTAAAAAATTTAGGTTTTGGTTCCCTGAAAAATAAATGGATGTTGGTGTCTTACTCAAATATGGCTCTAATGGTTTGAATGAATTTTCTGAAACAGCATTTTTAGCATGTTGTTCCGTCTCGCTTTTTGAATAAGCATAAACTGAGCAAGCTGTTGGAAAAACAAAAAAAATGACAGACAATGCTGTCATTTTTAAAGACATAATACTTTTAAAAGAAAGGTTCATTTTTATGCAAACCTCTCCTTACAGCACGATCCAATTCCGAAAGCATCCCTTCTTTATATTCATGGCCATCAAGAATTGTTCGATTGTAAAACTCACTTGGGGATGCAAACTTTGGTAAAATAGTCTCAAGCATACCCAAAAAGTATGAGCTTGATACTACAATTCCCTTTGGTATTGATAGGTATAACCTATCGTTACTGGATACTGAAAAGCCATCTATACCAAAGAAACTAAATGCTTGTCGTCCATTAGAACGACCAGCAAAAAGTCTCTTATTGCTATCTTTAACTAATCTATTGAAATCTATGATAATATCTGACATTTTCATGTACCTTTTCCTCAAGTCCGCTGTGTGGCGTTTGCTGGTAAAGGAAAACGAATATTGATCATTACACCAGGGAACCGAGCGTCTTTCATACGCTTAAGATAGGTGCGATCCGGTTCAGATTCAAGCCCTATATTGTTAAATGGGTATGTAAAGATATCGCTTTCAGCATCATTTACTAATTTTTGTTTTAATTGATAGGAACCATCGAAATTGATATGTGTACAACCTGATATCAAAGTCATTTTTACGCCACCTTTGATGTCACGACCCATTTTCTTCAGATTATCGTACATGTCTTGGAATAGTTTAAGTAATTCAATAGTTCCTGTGCCTGAACTATCTGTTTCTTTCTCATTTTTACAACTTACACGCCCTTGTAAAGCAGCAACCGTAATCAAGCCTTCTTTAAACATACCTCGTTTTTTAATATGTTTATTTACATATGGAGTAACCTGTTTACTTAATGAAAAATGATTGTCAGGTAAATTGTTAAACGTTTCATCAATAGTTTGTCCAAAGTTAAATACAGCTATTTCACAAATTGGATTCTTTACGTTGTTATTAACAAATCCGCGTAGATACCAACGAGATCGTTGTTCTAACCCGCAGTGTCTTTCGGCATTATCGAGAAGTTCACCCATGCACGAAGTTAAATGTTTTTCTGCATCACTAACAAGTTTCAATTCGTGGTCGTTGAGACATCTGTTAATGTATTTGGTGAATTTTTCAGCCGTAATATTTTTAGTGTCATGAGCAAATGCTGAGGCATTTTCTTTCCCAATGCTATCAGCGGAAAATATTCTCTGCTTAGGATTGACTTTCTTAGATGCTTCTGTTGCATCAAGTACTTTTCCAGGATCTGCATTGCTTATTTCTTTTACTAGCCCAATATCTCGAATGATTTCAAGATACTGCTCATCTTTGGGATAAACCCCATTAATTTGAATTGTACTATCTTTAAAATAAATGTTGTTTTGTCTGGCTGCAGTGAGCGCTACACCAAGAAGACATTCTAACCCTAAGCAGTGAGTCTTATTTTTCTTATAATTAAATGTATATGATTTTCTCTTCCCTCGTGCTATTAATTTTGCTGCGGCACTAATGAATAACAGAGATTTTTCAGGGTTATCATACAAATCAAAATGTTTAGGGATTAATATTTTTTCCGCATCGCGACGAAGTATGGATGAGTCATATTCTGTGATGACGGAAATATTTTCAATAAATGATACAACTTGATTTTGAATAGGTGTTGTATCATCGGTAAAACGCAAATTCCCATCTCTTCCCTTTTTGGGTTTCTTATTTTTTTTCCTTTCAACGCTTAGAATAAATCTTAACCATCCGCGTAGGAAAGTTGCCTTTGCATCTCTTCTGGATATTTTTTTCATTTCCCAAAAATTCCAATTCTATAAATTGAACTCAAAGTTATCCAGATTATACTTAAGCTATTGTATTTTATCTATGAAAAGGTTGAGTTTTTGACAAATTTTAGATGATATTTTACCTCTACGCTTTAAGTAGATCGGATCTAAACTCACATCATGGACTAGGGACGAGACGTAAATCGTTCTTGAGGGAGAGGAAACTCGCTTATAACTGATAATGAGTTAATGTGTAGTGTCATAAGTATGCACAGCAAGTGGTTGAGTAAGCAATCAGTTCTTTCTGCCTTCACTATGGAACAGGTGCGTGCCAATTTACCCGGGCTTTGCCAGTCGGAGGGATTTGCATCTAAAAAATCTTAGAGTTCAATAGGATATGGCGGATTATTTTTTTACCTCCTGACAGAAAATTAACATTTTGTGCTTTAAAGACGTTGATCATTTGCTCTCACAGGTATACTGTATAAAAGTACAGTATATGCAATGGAGGCAATAATGAAAGTTGAGTTAACCATTGATCGCACTAAAAAACTTCCTGACGGTGCGGAGGCTGCACTTGAGAAGGAGCTGCTTAAGCGGCTTAACAATCAGTATGAAGATTGCAGCCTGGTGATTCGACGAGCCGGATCTGATGGACTTAATGTTTATGGCGCTGCCAAGGACGATAAAAAGCAAATTGAAATGATCCTCCAGGAGACCTGGGAGAGCGCTGACGATTGGTTTTATTAACATAGCGCTTAGGGCTGGCGCGCATTTATCCGAATACCGCAATGTGTATACCTTTGATGCTGCTGCCGACATTTTTTAATTGCGTCTGTATGTCGCTCAGGGGGATTACGTGGCGGATATAGTTCAATCAGATCTTGCTGATAATTTTCGGGTGACCATTACTGATGGAAGAGGGCTTGAGGTTCTGTCGTTCAGGATTAGAGCAGAGGAACGGTATATTATTACAAGCAGAGAGGGGGCTGTAACACCCAGAAAGTTATCCAGAGATGATCTTTACTGGTCAAAAGAAACCATCATGGAAATTGTCCGGGAAATGGCTTCTAAAAATTGACTTGTCACTACGTACGCAATCATAATTCTTGAGCTGGCCTGAACAACCAGCAACCTGACCGCGATGCGCCACGGAGTGAATACCATGGCGCAGTTACAACTCATTAAGCAGTCCTCAGGGATCCTGATCCCGGCTACGCCGGAGACCAGCGATTTATTGCAATCAAAAATTAAGCTCGGCGCCGTGCTGGTGGCCGACTTCAAACAGGTACGCAATCCTGCGTTTCATCGCCGCTTCTTCGCTCTGCTGAATCTGGGCTTCGAATACTGGGAGCCTACCGGCGGCGCGATCTCATCCAACGAACGCAAGCTGGTGACCGGCTACGCAAAATTCCTGGCTTCCTATGGTGGGAATGAGGGCGCACTTCTTGACGCCGCCGAACAGTATCTCGATCGCATCGCTGATAAGCGCGCCGGCAGCATCAGTGCCTGCAAATCCTTTGACGCCTATCGTGCGTGGGTGACCATCGAGTCCGGCCACTACGACGCTATCCAGCTACCGGACGGCACCCTCCGCAAGCATCCTCGCAGCATTGCATTTGCCAATATGGACGAAACCGAGTTCCAGCAGCTGTACAAAGCCGCGCTCGACGTTCTCTGGCGCTGGATACTGTCCCGCACGTTCCGCACGCAAGAAGAAGCCGAAAACGCCGCCTCCCAGCTTATGAGCTTTGCGGGGTGATGGGGATGAAATATAGCTGGTTCCATCACTCTGACTGCACAACCGAACAGGCCGACGAACTGGTGGCTAACTACCGGCGCCGCGGTGTGAAGGTAGAGCGCAGCCTGAACTCCGATTATCTCACCTGGACTGTCAGCGCCCGGCTGCCGGAAGGCGACAAAGCGCCTCGCCCGAGCCGCGTCTGGCAAAACAGGGCGTGGGGGTGAGCATGGCTATTTATCGCAGCAAAAAATGGCTCGCCGCCGTCGGGCAGATAGAGCGTTGTGTTCTTTGTGGAGCATGGGGGATGCAGGTGGCACACCGGAACGAAGGGAAAGGCATGGGATTAAAAACCGATGACTGTGCGACAGCTGCGCTCTGTGTTTGCTGTCATGACAGCATTGATAACGGGAATAAGCTGAACAGGGAGGAGCGTCGACAGCTTATGGACCGCGCGATTGTTCTGACAGTGATTGAAGTTGCCCGCCGCGGGCTGGTGGTGCCCGCATGAAAATTTACGAAATTACGCCGATTGGCAAGCCCCGAATGACTCAGCGTGACCGATGGCATAAACGACCAGCAACAGCAGCGTACTGGGCATATAAAGAACAGGTCCGGTTGTTGGGCATCCGTCTGCCAGAGTCCGGATATCACGTCACGTTCGTCATCCCTATGCCAAAGAGCTGGAGTAAGACAAAGCGGGCGCAATATGTCGGCCGGCCTCACCAACAAAAGCCTGACAAAGACAACCTGGAAAAGGCTCTACTGGATGCGGTGTTTGACGAAGATAGCCATGTCTGGGACGGACGGGTTACCAAAATCTGGGGAGAAACCGGGCAAATTATCATCGGGGAGGTCACATGAAGCCAGAAACGCTTGAGGTACTCCGCGCGCGCTGGCAGCGCCTTCGCATCTACCGCTACCGGGGATCGGTGCTGGTGGATTACCGCATCCTCCGGAATTTTATTCGCATCTACCTTTCAGCAGGAGCCACGCAATGAACACACAATATCTGGAATATGTGCGCCAGCAGCTCATTGTAGCGACAGCAGATCTGAGTGGCGCCACGAAAGGGCAGCTGATGGCATGGTTGGAGAACGCCCAGTTCGATACGAAGAACTATCCACGAAAAAAACAGCGCATCCGGGATGAAGTGACCGGAAAATTGATAACGCTGAATAACCCTCCGATCCCCGGCAAGCAATCATTGGCGAAAGGGAGTGCAATTCCGCTGGTGCAGCCAGTTGAATACTCAACCGCATCATGGCGCCGCGCGCTGCTGTCCCTCGAAGAGCACCAGAAAGCCTGGTTGCTATGGAACTACAGCGAGAACATTAACTGGGACCATCAGGTGGTAATAACTCGATCGGCGTGGGAACAGTTCAGTCAGCAACTGGAAGGTAAGCGGGTGGCGAAGAAAACGATGGAGCGGCTGCGCCAGTTAATCTGGCTGGCGGCGCAGGATGTGAAAGCTGAGTTGGCCGGTAAGGATGTGTATCAGTATGGCGATCTGGCTGCGCTGGTGGGTGTTAAGCCAGATAACTGGAGCAAAAACTATAGTAATTACTGGCGCACAATGTATCACCTCTTTAAAAGGCTTGATACCGAATCTCTGCTTTGTCTGGTGAAAACAAGATCACAACAAAAAGCGACCTTTTCACAGCAGGGTATTGCAAAAGTCAATTAAATAGCATATATTTTGAGTAAATCTGATATCGTCGCCATAGCTTCAATCATCGACCAAACAAATTCAAGCCTCGCCATCGTGCGGGGTTTTCCATTTCTAAGTCTGCCAATCGGTATTTTTTGCGCTATGTACAACGCAATACAACCATAGAGCCTTTCAGAAGTGAGTTATTGGGAATTATCAGTATGACTTTTTTCTGCGATGCTATAGTTAATATGGCATTTGATAATGCTCTCGATACTGAAAACACTGGGTGGGGATACACCCGTTTCGCAGAGACAACTGCATGACCCATGACCAGTGGACTTCACTGGTCAATTTTTTCCGCCATTAGCTTAACTGGAAAGAGCACGGAGCTTCTACCTCTGTGGTTCGGGGTTCGAATCCTCGATGGCGGACCATGCGGTCATCGTATAATGTCTATTACCTCAGCCTTCCAGACTGATGATGCGGGTTCGATTCCCGCTTACCGCTCAAGTTTTGAATGGGCGCTGCTTTTTGCAAAATTGCGGTGTAAAAATACTGACCTTTGGGTTCAGCGCTCATCCAAAAGCACTCCGTTAATATCCGTACAACCGTGGGTGGTTTGTTGGATGGAGTGCCTCATATTAATGCCGGTTTGTTTAAACACATCTATTATTCAGTCTGCTATGACGTTGCCGTACCGCTATACTGTCTACTCTATCAGTGATGAGGTGACCTATGCAGGAAGGGTTCTACTGGATTAAGCACGTTGACTCTGTCCAGGTGGCATATTTCAAGAGTGAAGAGTTCGAAGATATATCAACCGGCGAAATTGTACCTGGCGTATGGCACTTAACCCGGGATGATGCAATTTGTCACAACAGTGAAGTCAGTATCCTGGCTGGTCCGTTAGATCCACCAGGTTAAAAAACTTATTTTTGATCAGGCTGCCTCCGGGCGGCCTTTTTTATTTCCCCTCGTACTGAGAGGACTCACAGCAATAGAGGGGGCTAAATGTCCGATCCTGTTTCTGGCACTACGGTTGCCGCTGGTGGGCTTATGGGTGCCAGTGTTTTTGGCATCGCAACCGGTATTGATTATGGCGTGGTGTTTGGCGCTTTCGCAGGGGCCGTGTTCTACGTAGCGACAGCAGCAAACATCAGCAGGATAAAGTTGGTTTGCTATTTCGTGACGTCGTTTATTGTTGGCGTTCTCGGAGCAGGGCTTGTTGGTTCGTACCTTGCCAAGTGGACAGGTTACAGTGACAGGCCGCTTGATGCTCTCGGCGCTGTGGCAGTGGCTGCGTTGGCTATCAAACTTCTTACCTTCATCAACAGTCAGGATTTGGGAAGCTTGTTCAGTATGCTTTCGAGATTGCGCGGAGGAGGGGCCAGCAATGGTAACAAGTGATCCTTCAGCGATGATCAATGCTGGTATTTGCGCGGTCATCGTTCTCGCTCTGATGTTTTACCAGCGTGATGGTGCCAGGCATCGCCCAATAGTTTCTCTACTCGCTTATTTCACTGTACTGGTTTATGCCAGCATCCCATTCCGCTATCTGTTCGGCCTCTACCAGGAATCACACTGGATGGTGGTCATCATTAATATCCTGATTTGCGCCGCCGTGCTGTGGGCTCGGGGAAACGTGGCACGTTTAATCAACATTCTTCAGAAATAAAAAAGGGAAGCGCGACATCTCCGCTTCCCTGAAAGTTCGAGGCCTGGTGTTGTTCTAATGAGGTGGAGTATCGACTTTAGTCAAACTCTGTTTCGCATTCATTACATCACACTTTGTCAGTAGTTTTTTGTCCTGCCTCAATATCGGGGTAATCAAATGAATCAACAACAATTTCAGCTGGCGGCTGGTATAAGCGTCGGACTGGCCGCGCGCTGGTTTCCGCATATCGACACGGCAATGATAGAATTCGGCATCACTGCGCCGCTCGATCAGTCCATGTTCATAGCGCAGATGGGGCATGAGTCCGGCGGGTATGAAAAGCTGGTGGAAAGCCTGAACTACACAGCCGATCGTCTTGTTCCCGTATTCGGCAAGCACCGTATCACGGCACAGCAGGCCGCCGCGCTCGGCAGAACGGCAACGCAACCGGCAAATCAGAAAGCGATTGCTAACCTGGTTTACGGCGGCGAGTGGGGCAAAAAGAACCTGGGCAATCAGGTTGCCGGTGACGGGTGGAAATATCGCGGGCGCGGGCTGAAGCAAATCACAGGGTTAATCAACTATCGCAAATGCGGCCTGGCGCTAAAACTGGATCTGGTTACTCAGCCGGAGTTGCTGGAGCAGGACGAAAATGCAGCGCGTTCCGCAGCGTGGTTCTTTGCCACCAGCGGATGCCTTGTGTATTCCGGCGATGTGGAACGTATCACGATCATCATCAACGGCGGTAAAAACGGTCTTGATGACCGCCGTCGTCGGTTCAATCTGGCAAAAGCCGTGCTGGTGTGAGGCTGCTATGGGAATTGAAATGATTATCGGGCTGGCCGCAGCGGTGATTGCAGCTATCGCTGGTGCTTTTGGTTTCGGCCATGCGCGCGGCACCAGCACAGCGGAAGCCAAAGCAGACAAGCAGCGCACCGAAGAGAACGCCGCAGCAACGGTAGCGGTAGCAGAGCGCCGGGTGGAAGTAACGAAAGAGGCCAGTAATGTACAGCAGACTGTTAACCATATGCGTGGCGACGATGTTGATCGCGAGCTGCGCGACAACTGGATCCGCAAGGATTGAGGTAGTGGACACGGCCTGCGATTGGGTTAAGCCCATCTACGGCACGGCTCACGACTGGGATGTGCTGGACAAGCAGACGAAGCGCGACATCCTGGCGCATAACAAAACGTGGCAGGCGAACTGCCATAAGAAGCAAGCAATGAGTTTATAAATTAAAGATCTTCTACTTGTGTGCCGATTATATTTCCATTCTTACTGTATGGAGATGGATGCACATGAAAGTATTACAAACATTAGGCGGTTACCAAGGTGGTCAGGCCGGTATTTTTCAGTACAAAAGGAATAGCGATGGGGTAGTTATTGATCCTACCGTCGGTATGAATGCTAATGCGGAAATCATTGAGATTTCTAACGATGATTGGAGTGGGATGATTAATCGGTTAGAAAACATTGGCAAGAAAGTCGTTGATTTGACGGAGATAAAACAAGAGATCGCAGATGAGCTCGGGATGAATAACACTGAGACGGCCGCCGTGGTTGCTATATTGGAACACGAAGGAACATTCGACCATTATGGCGGATTTATCGGTGGCGGGGAGTCAGTTTCAATTCATCTACGTAGGGATGATGACTAATTCAAACTGGTTTTAAGGGGACAGGCCTCGAATTCGCGAGGCTTTTTATTGCCATCACCATGGGCAGACCCATCGTAATGGCGAAATCACAGTATTTATCGATATAACCGACCAAGTGCCTTAATGGCTGCGATTCTAATCTCTATATCATCACTTTGGCTTAATTTGTGTAGTTCCTGGGTAATGTTATCCGCTTGGCATCTACCTTCGCCTAACGCATAGATTGCAGCAAGTTTGATGTCTTTTGGCTGGGTCATCATCTGCAACAAAAGCATGTTAGCTATTGGTTGCGGCATGCTCATATTTATTCCCTTTAATGAGATAAACACTGGTACTCACAGACAAGCTGGAAATGTGCTGTTGCGAGTACCTCATCGGTTTAAACGTGCATATACGTTTAACGCATATGCCAGTATTTATGGATTTCCTAAGATTATCGCGTTATCTATACGATCCCAGCACTCAGTAAAATCAAACACCTTTTTTGCACTCGATACTGAGCCCCAGTGCTCCTTGAGATTCATAGCGTGGCGGTAAGTGGTTGCGATCGGATAGTCATGGTAGCCTTTTTCGTCAGCCACGATCGCGCGAGTTCTACCTTCGTCAAACCTTGTTATGCCATCGCGAGAAATGTGCATTATCGATGGGTTTAGCTCTCCGCCGTGCGTCATCCATTCTCTGATAGAAGTCAGCTTGGTGCTTATTGGGTCGTACCCATCCTCTTTGAATTGAGCCAAGGCAACTTCTTTTGCCCAAGCACTGTTAACGATAAGAATCACTGCCTTATCGCTTTGATCTGAATTTTCGCAAATATTCCAGATTTTTTTATAGGCGGGAGTTACACATCTAATCATTGTTCTTCCTTTTCTATCAGCCACTGGAATCATTATCGTCAATTCACTGAGAAAGCTTAAGCGTATTTCACTTTATGGCGACCATCGAATCAAAATAACGGAGTAAAACAATGGCAAAACCGGACTGGGGCGAGCTTCAGCAACGGTTCCTGTCCGACAATGCCGCTACCGGCGTATCACCGAAGGATTGGTGTGAAGCGCAGGGACTGAATTACGCAACAGCCCGCCGATACATAAAAAGACCAACTGCGCAAAAACCTGCGCAGAAAAAACTGCGCACTGCGCAAAAGGAAAAATGCGCAAAAGAGTTGGTGGATGATGACGGTCTTACTGCCCAACAGCGTTTATTTGTCGCGGAATACCTGAAGGACAATAACGCCACTGCCGCCGCTGCACGCGCAGGATATAGTGACCCAAACTATGGTCGTCAACTCATAGCGAATCCTAACGTTGCGCAGGCGATTGCGCAGCAGCAAAAAGCCTCCATTGTGCGTACGCTTGCCGATGCCGATGAAGTCCTGGCGCAGATGTGGCAACTCGCCACCTTCGATGCAAACCAGCTTTCGCAGTATCGCCGTGGCGCGTGTCGTTACTGCTGGGGCTTCGGTTACCAATACCAATGGCGCGATATGGTGGAGTTCGAAGAGAAACGCCTCGAAGCGCTTGAGCGGAAAAGTCGCGAGCCCGTCGATGTTGGCGGCTATGGCTACGATCACACCCGAGAGCCTAACCCTGGATGTCCGCGATGCAACGGCGATGGTATTGGCCAGCCGTATTTCGCCGACACTCGGAAACTCTCCCCTGTTGCTGCTCTGGCTTATTCCGGTGTGAAGCTGGGGAAGAATGGCGTCGAGATAACCGCTATCAGCCGTGAGCGAATGTTCGAAGCGGTAATGAAGCGGCTTGGTCTGGCGGATAGCGAATTTGCGCAGCGTCTCCAGCAAATTGAAATCGACCGCCGGCAGTTGGAGGTGGAAAAACTCCGCAAAGAGCTGGCCGGTGATGGTGATGATGACGAACCAACGCCAGTGCAGATCAATATCAACGTAGTGGATGCGAGAGAAGAAGATGGGGATCAACCCGACACTTAACATCCCGCAGGCTCGCTTCCTCGCGATGGAGCACAAGTTTAAAGCCTACGTTGCCGGATTCGGTTCCGGTAAAACGTGGGTGGGTTGTGGTGGTATCTGCAAAGGGATGTGGGAGCATCCGAAAATCAACCAGGGCTATTTCGCGCCGACGTACCCGCAGATTCGTGACATCTTCTACCCGACGATCGAAGAGGTGGCCTTTGACTGGGGGCTGAGCGTCAAAATCAATGAGGGGAACAAAGAGGTTCACTTCTATGAGGGGCGACGGTTCCGCGGGACCACAATCTGCCGCTCGATGGAGAAGCCAGGCTCGATAGTTGGCTTCAAAATCGGTAACGCGATGGTGGATGAGCTGGACGTTATGGCGGCTGCCAAAGCGCAGCAGGCTTGGCGAAAAATCATTGCCCGTATGCGTTATAAGGTTGATGGGCTGCGTAACGGTATTGACGTCACGACCACGCCAGAAGGGTTCAAATTCGTCTACCAGCAATTCGTGAAGGCAGTACGTGAAAAGCCAGAGCTCTCAGCCCTGTACGGTCTGATACAGGCCAGCACGTTTGACAACGCGAAGAACCTGCCCGCGGATTACATCCCTTCGCTGATGAATTCCTACCCGCCGGAGCTGATTAAGGCGTATCTGAGGGGGCGCTTCACCAACCTGACCAGCGGCACCATCTATCACCAGTTCGATCGACGACTGAATAACTGTACTGATGAAGAACAGGCAGGCGAACCGCTCTATATCGGCATGGACTTTAACGTAGGCAAAATGGCGGCCATCGTCCACGTGCTTCGCAATGGCGAGCCGCGCGCGGTACGCGAATTGGTAAAAGTTTATGACACGCCAGCCATGATAAAGCGTATCCAGGAAGAGTTCTGGCGCTACGAGGGCGGGCGCTATGTTGCCTCCAGGCAGATTTATATCTATCCGGATGCTTCCGGCGATTCACGAAAGTCCAATAACGCCAGCGCCACCGATATTGCGCAGCTCAAGCAGGCAGGATTCAGCGTGGTGGTAAACGCAGCCAACCCGCCAGTGAAGGATCGCATCAATTCCATGAACGCCATGTTCTGCAATGGCAACGGCGAGCGCCGCTACAAAGTCAATGTTGCTCGCTGCCCGGTCTATACCGACAGCCTTGAGCAGCAGGTATGGGCGGCAAACGGCGAACCGGATAAATCAGCCGACAACGATCACCCCAATGATGCTGGTGGCTATTTCATCGTGAAGCAATTCCCGATCATCAAGCCGACCGGAAAAGTCACTCAACTACGGATTTAACTCCATGCCTGACATCTCAACACCCAATCTGGACTATGGGAACATGGTCGAGGCGTGGGATATCAACGATGCCCTGATGGGCGGCACGCTCTATATGCGACAGCTGGGCGAACAATATCTACCGCGCTGGCCGAAAGAAGACAGGGAGGACTACAAAAAACGTTTGGCCGTAGCCACGCTTCTGCCAGCCTACGAAGAGACCATTAAGCAAAACATCGGGCGTGTATTCGCCGAGCCTATTAAGCTTGCCGAGAATGTGCCGGATCAGCTGCGAGAGTATGCGAAAAACTTCGACCTTGAAGGGACGCGCCTGGACGTCTGGGCGCAGGCATTCTTTGGTCTGGCGATGCAGTATGGACTCTCCCACGCGCTGGTGGATTATCCCAGGGTGGACACCGAAAAGGTGAAAACCAAAGCTGAAGAGAAAGCTACCGGCGCGCGCCCCTATGTCACCATGCTCAATCCACGCCAGGTAATTGGCTGGAAGTCGAAAATGGTGGACGGCAAAGTGGTGCTGACTGCGCTGCGTATCAAAGAGGTTGTGGTCGAAGACGGCGACGACTTCGGGCAGACCAAGGTCGAGCAAATACGGTACCTGACACCTGGAAAGGTGGAAATTTACCGCAAGGCCAAAGATGCTGACGGTGCCGCGAACTGGGCGCTATTCGAGGAGTGGCAGACATCCCGCCAGGATATCACTCTGGTCACGCTCTACACCAAACGCACCGGGTTTATGTGTGGTTCACCTCCATTGCTCAATATGGCCCTGCTGAACATTAAGCACTGGCAGAGCCAGAGCGAGCAGGACAACATTCTGCATGTCGCCCGGGTGCCGATACTGACAGTATTCGGTCTCGAGCAGAATCAGGAATTAGTGATTGGCTCTTCCTCTGCCACGTCATTCTCCGATCGGAACACCCAGGGCCTGGAATACGTCGAACATACAGGCTCATCCATCGGTGCAGGCAAAGAGTCGCTGGCAGAGCTGGTGGAGCAAATGCGTCAGGCGGGCGCGAAGTTGCTGCGCACCGAAAATACCTCTACCAAATCGGTAGACCAGACTTCTGAAGAGAAAATGCAGGAGCAGTCACCGCTCTACACCATGGCGACAAGTCTCGAAGATGCGATCGACAATATCCTGCAAATTATGGCTGAGTACATCGGTGAAGCGGAAGGCGGCAACGTTGACGTACGCACCGAGCTTGATGTCGAGTCGAAAGAGTTTAATCCACCAGCGGCGATGGCCATTCAGTCGCTGCGCCAGGGCGGTGACCTTCGTCGTATTGATGCGATCAAAGCCCTGCAAAAACTCAACCTCATTGATGCCGACGCTGATCCCGATGTAGTTCTGAGCGAGTTGCTTGCTGAGTCAGCATCATTAACTGAACCGCCACCTGGCGAGGTGTGATATGGCTCGCTCGGTAAACGACAGGTTGCAGGATGAGACAATAGCTCATGGGCTTTACGTGACGCGCTACGGCACTGGCGTTGCCCGGCGAATGGTGGCGCTTCTAAACAGGATGGATGCTGATCTGGCTGCCCGGCTGCTGGTGCTGCTGGAGGGTAAGCGTGCCGACACCTACAGCGCGCGCCGCCTTGCATCGCTACTGGCTGGTGTGCGGGATCTAAACCAGCAGGCCTACGAACCGGTCAATGCTGCTCTGATGCGCGAACTGACGCGTTACGCTGATTATGAGACCGGGTATCAGTTTGACCTGTTCAGCAGCCTCATTCCCGGCCAGGTGCTTAAGCACGTCCCGCTGCAAAGCATTGCTCCAGAGCAGGTCTACGCCTCTGCGGTGGCGCAACCTTTTCAGGGGAGATTGCTGAAAGAGTGGGGCAAGAAACTCGAATCGGATCGGCTGGAAAAAATTACCAGTGCCGTGCGCACCGGATTTCTTCAGGGTGAAACCGTCGAGCAGATTGTGAAGCGGGTCGCCGGCACGCCGCAACTCCACCGCCAGGACGGGGTTATAAATGTTTCACGTCGTGACCTTGCAGTAGTAACCCGCACGGCGGTGAACCACGTGGCCGCTACAGCGCGCCAGGAATTTGCACTGGCTAACAGCGATATCGTAAAGGCCAAGCAGTGGTCTTCGACGCTGGACACCCATACCAGCCAGTGGTGCATCATCCGAGATCGCAAACTCTATTCGCTCGATGGTAAGCCGCTGGGCCATGCAATCCCATACCTGCGCGGGCCCGGCAAAATTCATTTCTGCTGTCGCTCATGCGAAATTCTGATCACTAAATCGTGGGAGGAATTGCAGATAGCCTCTGGCGAACTGAGCAGCGCCACACGCGCTTCGATGGATGGACAGGTGCCATCGCATACCAGCTATGCCGAATGGCTCGTCAGGCAACCGTACGCACGGCAGGAGCAGGTGCTGGGCGTTACTCGCGCGCGGATGCTGCGTGACGGCAAAATCACCGTGCCTGAGATGTTCAATGATGCCGGGGAGTTTCTGACCCTGGACGAACTGCGCCGCGTGGATGCGTCGGCGTTTGAGGAATAGGGTATGCGTAACGAAGATTTTCACTACGTTGGAGATGGTCGTGGAAGGCGAAGGGTGTTCGTTAATGGCAATGAGATAAAGAGCTGTGTATGGGCTGATGTCAAACGTGGTATCGCCTGTATTCATCCACACCCGTTACGGATCCACAAGCAAAAGCGGGGTGAAATTTATTCCCGCAAGCTGCGCGGTTACATAACCATCGAATTTATCTAACAGGCTGCCTCCGGGCAGCTTTTTTTATGCCTGCCGCTGAGCGGATGCGACGCGGTGCCCGGGTCGGATGACCCATTACGTATGGCCGGAAGGCTGGAGCAAAAATAATGAAACTGAAACTTGATGCTAACGGAAATGTGGTCGTTGAAAACGGTATGCCTGTGTACGTCCATGATGACGGCAAAGAGATCCCGTTTGATGCGGTCGCAGCGATGACAAAAATCACCTCCCTGAATGGTGAGGCGAAAACTCACCGTGAAGCGAAGGAAGCGGCGGAAGCCAACCTCGCGAAATTCTCTGGCATCAGTGACCCGGCCAAGGCGCTCGAAGCCCTGGAGATGATGACCAAAATCGACCAGAAGAAGCTGATCGATGCTGGTGCCGTCGACCAGGTAAAGGCGGAGATCACTAAGGTCTTCCAGCAGCAGCTGGACGAAGCGAACGGAAAAGCTCAGCAACTGGAAAGCCAACTGTACGACGAGATGATTGGCGGGCGCTTCGGTGGCTCCAAATTCATCTCCGAGAAGATGGCGATCCCGAGTGAGTTCGTGCGTTCGTACTTCGGACAGAATTTCAAAATCGAAGACGGCAAGGTTGTGGCCTACGACGGCCAGGGCAACAAGGTGTTTTCCCGTACCAAGCCTGGCGAGCTGGCCAGCTTCGATGAAGCTCTGGAATCTCTGGTCGAGTCGCACCCGCAGAAAGACTACATCCTCAAAGCGTCCGGTAACAGCGGCGGTGGTTCTCACCAATCGCAGCATCAGGCCGGGCAGAAAACCATGAAACGCGATGCGTTTGATTCCCTGGACGCTGCTGGTAAGCAATCAGCACTGAAAGATGGCGTCAGCATCGTCGATTAAATCGAAAGGAGCCATAAATGGCAGGCAATACCCTTACTGGTCTGATCCCGACCATCTATACCGCGCTGGATGTAGTGTCCCGCGAGCAAACTGGTTTTATTCCTGCGGTGGCGCGTGACGCGAAAGCAGATGCAGCTGCCAAAGACCAGACCGTGCGTGCACCAGTCGCGCCTCCGGCCACCACTGAGGATATCGTTCCAGGGCCGTCTGCACCTAATTCAGGTGATCAGACTATCGGCGGTGTGGATGTAAAAATTACCAAATCCAAAATGGCCCCAGTGAAATGGAATGGTGAAGAGCAGCTGGCGCTTGGCCCAGCAGGAACCTACAACACCATTCTGGCAGATCAGTTCAAACAGGCTTTTCGTGCTCTTGCCAACGAAGTTGATGCTGATCTGGCCGCGCTGTACTTCAACTCCTCGCGCGCAGTTGGTACGCCGAAAGATACTCCGTTCAGTGTTAAAGACGATTTGTCTGATGCTGCGCTGGCCCGTCAGATTCTGACGGATAACGGCGCGCCAACTACCGATTTACGTATGGTGCTTGGCGGCGAAGCGATGGCGTCCATCCGCGGTAAACAGGCCGTCCTCTTCAAAGCGAATGAGGCAGGAACCGACCAGTTGCTGCGTGAAGGCGTTATCGGTCGCATCATGGGCTTCAATCTCCATGAGTCATTCAGCATCAAGCGCACCGCGAAGAGCACCGCAGCGGGCTATAAGGTCAACGGTGCGAAAAAAGAAGGCGATATCATCATTGCCATCTCCGCCGGAACTGGTGGTATTGCGGTTGGCACCGCAGTGAAGTTCGATGGTGACGACAACCAGTATCTTGTCGTCGCGGCCACGTCCTCAAGCATCACCATCAGCTCGCCGGGCCTGCGCCAAGACCTGGCAGACGAGACGGCCATCACCGTACTCAGTGAGTTCACCCCGAACATGGCGTTCGACCGCGGGGCATTCCTGCTGGCCAGCCGTACCCCGGCGATGCCTGAAGGTGGCGATACTGCTGATGACGTCATGAATGTAACCGACCCGAAATCTGGCATCACCTTCCAGGTGGCGCTGTACCGCCAGTACCGCCAGGTGCGTTACGAAGTGGGGCTGGCATGGGGGGTGGCATCCGTGGCGCCACGCCATTCCGCCATCATCATGGGTTAACCCAAGGGGCTTCGGCCCTTTTTTTCAGGAGGCCCAATGGCCGGATTAACCAGAGAACAGCGCGCTCAGCGTGAAGCGGAAAAGCTTGCAGCTCAGCAGTCCGCAGATAATAACCCTGCCCAGCAGGAACAGCAGCAGGAACAGCAGCAGGAACAGCAGCAGGAACAGCAGCAGGAACAGCAGCAGGAACAGCAGCAGGAACAGCAGCAGGAACAGCAGCAGGAACAGCAGCAGGAACAGCAGGGTATTAATCTGGTGGTCATGGTTCGCGACACCCCAGAATTCCCAGGCGGCCCGCTGCGCGCAGATGTTCATCCTGACGAAGTGGATAACTGGCTGGCGCTGGACTGGCGTCTGGAGGAATAACCATGCTGGTTGCCGATCCCTATTCGCCTGACTTTAACAGCTATTCCAGCGTGTCCGACCTGCGGATCTTTGCCGACGCGCGCGGTTACACCATTCCTGCCGAAGATGCCGAGTGCAGCCAGATGCTGATGCAGGCGATGGACTATCTGGAAGGAAGGTCCTGGCGTGGTCAGCGCTCCAGCGCATCACAGCCGCTATCATGGCCGCGCTCCGGCGTGCGCTTCGATGGTGTGGACCTTCCGGATGATGCTATTCCACAGCGCCTGATTGATGCCCAATGCCGCCTGGCTATAGAGTCGCAGGAGATTGACCTCACGCCGTCGGCCTCCGGTGGCGGCGCGGTCATAGCTGAGAGCGTACAGGGGGCAGTCTCTGTGCAGTACGAGCCGGGAACGAATAAGGCCACTCCATCATTCCCTTGGTTCTATTCCTCGCTGCGCGGGCTTGTGGTGGGCGGCAACCAGGTCCGGATCGAAAGGGGGTAGCATGGCAATAGACTATCGCCGCATGCGCGCTACGGCAACGCGGCTGCTGACGGAGAACGGCAAAGCCTACCAACTGACTCGCGGAGGTACTACCACCCGCGAGCATTACGGGAAAGAGGTTATCACCGAGCCTATTACTGCGACCGTTACCGGCGTTATCACCGAATACTCCACGCATGAAATCGACGGTTCACTGATTGCTACGGGCGATAAGAAACTGGCGGCCACGTTTGAAACGGAGGTGCGCATTGGCGACCTCATTGATATCGACGGCAAAAAGTGGCGCGTGGTTCAGCCGAATCCGGTTAAGCCGGCAGACGTGCTGATTTCCTACAACATCCAGCTGAGGACCTGATTATGACCAGTGCTGTAAATCAGCCGTTCCTGGCTGCCATTCAGTTGTTTGTCGATGGTTCAAAGCAGGAGATTGAGGAGGTAGTCCGCCGGACGGGTATCAAAATCCTCGGTCGGTTGGTGGACATTTCACCTGTTGGGCAGCCTGAAATTTGGAAAGTCAATCAAACGGCATCGGCCTATAACACCGCAGTGCGAGAGCATAACGCGGCGCTACGTGATGATCCGGCCAACCTCACAAAATCTGGGCGGCTCAGGCGAGGCCTGCGTGTCAACGATTCGATGGACATCAAAAAGCCAGATGGTTATGTCGGGGGGCGGTTTAAAAATAACTGGTATGTGGGGCTCGATAGCCAGCCTACAGAGATGAACGATACCCCAGATGCTTCCGGGCAGGGTTCCAACTCCCGCGGGCTGGCGGTGCTCGAAGTGTTCCGGGTGGGGCAGGTGAACTCGATTTACTTTACCAATAACCTGCCATATGCCCCGGCGCTGGAGAATGGTCATTCGAATCAGGCGCCCGGCGGCATGGTCGGACTGACCGCATTGGATGCTGCGCAATATTTCCGAGAGGCAATGAGCGAGGTACGCAATGGTCGGTGATCAGTCCATGCGAATAGCTGACCTGCTGGAGAGCCGGGTAGCCATAATCTCGGCTTCTCTCGGCTTGCCGATCGCCTGGCCGAATATCGTATTCGATCCACCGGATGCGCCATACGCCCGTGTTTATGTTTTACCTGCACAAACTGTAGGTCAGGACATAGAAGGTCTGATGCGTACCTATCAGGGGATCTTGCAGGTAAACATCATTACTCCCGCAGGCTCAGGCGTGAGCCAGGCGAGAGGGCTTGCCCAGTCGGTGGCAGATGCATTCCCTGAAGGACTGCCGCTGGTGGACGGTGAGCTGACGGTTTACATCAACGGGCCGCCGCAGGTGAGACAACCCATCCAGGACCGGCCAACCTCGGCGCCCAACGGGTCCAGTGGCTCCATAACCTACACCATTCCCGTCAGCATGCAGTACCGCGCTGACTACTGACCCGCCAGATGGCGGGTTTTTTATTAGCTAAATTCAGGAGAGTGCTATGGCATTCGCAATCCCTAACGGCTCGCGTGTGAACGTGGCCAAGGCCTATCAAGCCCCAATCACCTTTACCGCAGCCTCTAACGCGACGGAATGCGAACTGACCGTTGCATCGGCCTCCGGCATTCTGGCCGGTGACGTAGTTCAGGTGAGTTCCGGCTGGTTAAAGCTCGATAACATGGTGCTGCGCGTAAAATCGGTGACCAGTAATAAAATCGTACTGGAAGCATTCGATACTACCGACACCACCAAATTCCCGGCAGGCACTGGCGCGGGCACGCTGCGCAAAATCGACTCATGGATCACCATGCCTCAGGTGATGACACTATCGACTGAAGGTGGTGACCAGCAGACCATCAGCGTGCAGTTCCTGGAAGATGACAAAGCGCGAACCATCCCAACGTTTAAAAACGCGGTGGTTCAGGTTTACACCTTTGCACACGACCCTCAACTGGCGATCTACAAACGCCTCATTGACCTGGATGACTCCAGCGACACAACGGCGGTCTGGTTCCATAACCCACGCGGCAAAGCCGATCGTTTCTACTCAGCCAAGGTATCGTTCCAGCGCGTACCGCGCACGGAAATCAACGCCGTGGAAAGTAACGAGGCGCGCATGAACTTCGAATCGGACATGCAGATTTACCCGATCGCCGATTCATCCGTGACGCCGCTGGCGTTCCTGACCGACCTGCCATCCACCAAATCGGTTGCCACAGGCGCAGCGCTGGATCTGGCGGTGGTAATGAAGGGCGGCTCAGCACCTTACACCTACGTTTGGAAGAAAGGCAGCACCGCTATTCCTGGCAAAACCGCCTCGACGTTCAACATTCCATCTGTGGTATCCGGTGATGCTGGTTCTTACACCTGCGAAGTCACTGACGCGGCGGGTAAAACTATCACCTCTGCTGCTTGCGCCGTCACGGTCAGCTAACCACTCAAGCCCGGTACGCCGGGCTTTCTTCGCTACTGAAACCAAAGTCTTTTTTAGGAACCGTAATGACCAAATTTTCTCTGATCCCCAACCCAACTTTTTCTGTGACCGCGAACATTCCACGCGCTGGTGCCGAAGACGGCAAGCTGACGTTCACTTTCCGCCATAAAACGCTTGAAGAGCTGCGCTCCATGGATGCGAAGATGCAAAAGGCTGCGGAAGGTAAAAAGGCTGTTATCGAGCCGCAAGCTGACTACCTCATGGAAATTGTCGAAGGATGGGCTCTTCCTGACGAGTTCACCCGCGAAAACGTTATTGTTCTCCTGCAAAACTATCCGCGTGCTTTTGACAGCATCGGCATGGCGTACACCAAAGAGCTGATGGGGATTCGCGAAAAAAACTGAGGCAGGTCGCCGCAGCGTTGTATACGCCGGGACCGACGCTCGCGGAGCTGAGCGCTTTTGGTTTGACGCCTGAGGACGTGGAGGAAGAGGTGGGGATCCTGTCCTCTGTGTGGAAGTCTTTCACCATCTTCTCTGCCCTGGCAACCCAGTGGCGCGTCGGAGCGAGCGGGGCCACTGGACTGGATTACAACGTTCTCCCCTGGATGTTCGAGTTACACGGGGTTGAGGATGCGGCGACCTGCATGGCTGATCTTCAGATTATGGAAAGTGAGGCTCTCAAGGTAATGCACAAGGAGACGAAATAATGACTGACCAGATCGCCTCGATTACTTTGCGGGCCGATGTATCCGACCTGAAAACAGCCAGCAATGAACTGGATAGGCTCGGCGAGGCGGCTGCTGGTGCCGTAGATAAAGCCGATGACCTGAATAGTGTGTTCCGCGCTGGTGCTGAATCTGCGAAACAGGGTAGTGAAGGTATCAAGGAGCAGCAGAACGCGCTCAAAGGGTTGCTGGAGAATATCGATCCGGTTACCAAGGCCTTAAACCGCCTGGATGAGCAGCAAGAATCACTGCGGAAATTTCAGGCCAAAGGTTTCCTGGATACCGAGACCTTTCAGGCTTACAACAAAATCCTGGACGACACCCGTCTCAAGCTGACCGACACCGGAGAAGCCGCGGCGCGCGCTCAGGCCGAATTAGCCGCTACCCAGGCGGCAGAGAAGCAGTCCGCCGCGTTAAAGAATCTCCTGGGCTCAATCGACCCGACGATTCGTGCGTTTAATTCACTGGATGAGCAACACGCACAGCTGGTAGCCCATTTCGAAGCAGGGCGCATTAACGGCGCGCAGTTCGAGCACTTCAACACAATCCTTAACCAGACGCGTGAGCGCCTCTCTGGTGTCGCTGACGTACTGCCAGAGGCGCTATCCCGGCAGGAAGCTGCTGCCCGGCGCGCTGGAATCTCCGTTGGCCAGTACAGCGCAGCGATGCGTACGCTTCCGGCACAGTTCACCGATATCGCTACGCAGCTGGCTGGCGGTCAGTCTCCGTTCCTGATCCTGCTGCAACAGGGCGGGCAGATTAAAGACCAGTTCGGATCGGTTCAGGGGGCGCTGTCCGGTGTCGGCGAATACATCCGCAGTATGGCTGGGATGATTAACCCAACCACGATCGCACTTGGTGGTCTGATTGGTACGATCGGCCTGCTGGCTGCCGCGGCATACAATTCATCAGAGCAATTCGACCAGGTAGCTCGCTCGGTCATCATGATGGGAGGTGCTGGCTTCGCTTCAATGAAGCAGCTCAACGAAGCCGCTGAGGAGGTGGCCGGCAAGACGAATACATCGATCAGTTCCACCGTCGATACGCTGGTTACGCTGAACGATACTGGTAAATATACCGCCAGCCAGATGAGGCAGATCGCAACGACCATCACCCTCATGGGTAAGGCCGGAAACGATACCAAAACGGCAATGGCCGACTTCGGCAAGATTGTCAGCGACCCGGTTAAAGGGCTGGCCAACCTCAATGAGCAATATGGTTTCGTTGATGAGGCCATGATCAAGCACATCATCCAGCTTCGTAAGCAGAAGGGTGAGCAAGCGGCTGTTACTGAAGCCATTAACTTGTTTGCTGGCGTCATGGCAAAACGCGCAGAGGAGACCAACAACGCGACCGATAATATCGGTCGAACGTGGGAAAGTCTGAAGAAGAGCGCTTCTGACACCTTTGGTGAGATAGGTGTTACCGTGCGCGCTTGGGGAAACCAGATCATCGATATCTTCGAACTTGTTAAAGCTTCGATTAAAGACCTCTTCCTCAACATTACTTCACTGGACGCCAAATTCACCGGCACAATTGCTGGCTGGGCTGAAAAAATCCCTGGTGGCGGGGCGCTGGCTAATTTTCTTGGCATGGATGTAGAAGCCATGAAGAAGGCCGGGGCTGAAGCGGACAAAGAAATTGAGGCGAATAAAAAACGCTATAACGAACTCTGGAAGCGAGTAACCGATCCTAACGCGCAGGCTAAATATGAACGTGAGGCTCGCGGCTCAGCAGTGACAGGTGAAGGGGGAACAAGTCGCGAATCGAGAGATGCAGTCTCGAAGCTTGCTCAGGACTCAGCCAAAAAGACCAAAGAGGCGAAAGCCACTCTGGAAGCTGGCGATCGCACTCTGGAGAACTACCGCGCCCAGGCCAGAACGTTAACTGAAACGCTCGAGACGCTTCGACAAACCGGTGAAACCCACGCTAAAAACACCGAGTTCAGTAAACAGCAATCTCGATTTGCTGAATTGGATGAGGCAGCCAAAACACGCGCGCTGACTGCTCAGGAAAAATCTTTACTGTCGAGCCGTGAGGTGATTCTGAACGCCGCCAAGGTGGTTGATCAAAAGAACAAGGAAGTAGAGGCGCAGCAGAAGATTAACGGCTTGGCGCAGCAAGCGAATAAATACGTCACGCAGATGACGGAAAAAACCGAAGCATTGCGTGATAGTGCAGGCCTCAGCAGTCGGCAAACGCAGCGCATGATGGAAGAGGCGCAGCTTCGCCAGGGCTGGCTCAACGGTGGCGGTAAGCTTGACGATGCCGGTTATAAAAAAGAACTGGCGGCTCTCAGGAAATATTATGCCGAAGAGGACAAATTACGGGGCGACTGGAAGGCAGGGGCTGTTGCTGGCTGGAATGAATATCTTGAAGCCGCCACGAATACCTATGACGCCGTAAAGAACGTTGCCAGTTCCACGCTGACCGGCTTGAGCGACATGCTAACCAGCCTCATGACGACCGGAAAAGCTTCAGTGAAAGAATTCGGCAAATCGATGCTGAAGATGATCGTTGAGGTAACAAACAGGTTGATGGTTGCCTATGCAGTGCAGGCTGCAATGGGCTGGATCAGCGGCGGAAGCAGTGGCGGGAGCACCCCCAGCGGGGCATATACAAATGCCGCTGCTGGCGTAACCTTCAACGCCAAAGGCGGCGTCTATGATTCGCCAGGGCTCAGCAAGTATGTGAACGGTGTCTACGATTCACCTCAGTATTTCACTTTCCCGGGTGCTTCCAAGTTTGCGAAGGGTGGTGTATTCGCAGAGGCTGGTGAGGAGGCTATCATGCCGCTGACGCGTGACTCTGCTGGCCGCCTTGGTGTCCGGGCTCAAGGCGGTGGGGTGATGGCTCCGGTCATTAATACCACCGTTAACGTCGATGCTGGTGGTTCCGCAACGATCCAATCCTCCAGCTCTGGAGATGCCATGGGGAGAGCGCTTGCAAATGAAATGCAGAACGCTGCGTTGCAAGTAATACAGAAGCAACTTAAGCCTGGCGGCATAATCTACAACTTCAATAAAGGACGATAGCGATTTACCCACCCCTCGGATATGATGGCGAAGTCATATATTTATGGAGATTGTCATGGAGCGAAATGGGTGGAAAGAGCTAGGCGCATTTAACCTGAGCATTTCTGGTTATAATAAGGAGGAAGATGCAAGAAAGGTGGGTGATAATGTTGGAGAGATTATAAGAGCATTATCTAAGTTCATTGATCTTAGTTATCTTGATGGTGTCACCATAAGTTATTTTTACGAAAATGCGCTTCTTTCATTGGATCGCGGCATTGAAACCGATACTAAGTTGCTACCTTCATCGGGGGAAGTTGTTGGTGTTGCAATGACGCCAATGGTTTTGCGCAACGGAACGGTAAAAAGTCATATTGTTCTTAATGCGGCTTTTATTGAGGGTATTATTGACAATGACTTTCGTGGTGATGCATTCCAGCAAGCCCTTTCCATCATTGCTCATGAGTGCGGTCATGTCTCTAATTGTGGCGCGCTAGATAGGTCATTTCCGGGTAGAGCACTAAATCATAGATATTCTGATATCCATGAACATCTTCGTGGTGAATGTTGGTTGTCAGTCATTGAAGAGTATTGTGCCACAAGGATTACTGGCGCAATTGGTTTTAATAATAATAAACTATATGAAGAAACGTTCATTGGTTGCGCTGAAAAATTACACACTGATATATTAAACGCAAAATTGGAATACAGGTTTCATCGTAATGTAGATAAAGTTTTGAATGAGGTCTATGATTTAATTTCAACAATGCTTAAATTTGCAGCCTATTACCTAGGGGACTGCGAGGCCAAAGGGATTGATTACACTAATAGTGAAATGCTGAATAGAAATGAAATTCTCTGGTTGCATCCATATATTGAAAGCTTAAATAAAGCCTGCCTGGAAATTTTTGATAACTACGGAAAGTGAAAGGCAGTCACAGAAATGGAGCTAATTTCTGATGTTCTTGATAGCATGGCGAAGGATTGCGGCATTATTATTCGCAAAGTTGAAAAAGGGTTTTGGGTTGATGTTTTATAGGGCTGCTTGCCTCCCAAGCTTTTAACCAATATCAAGCCTCGCAAATGCGGGGCTTTTTTATGGAGTAAATATGGCAGTTGAAACATACAACTGGCGCTCGCAGCTCGGTGCTGGCGCGATTGAATACAGTCAGACAGTGCGAGCGGCGCAGTTTGGCGATGGCTACGAGCAGGTGGCCGAAAATGGCATCAACTCCACGGCGATACAGGTACCGATGAAGCACGTTGGCAGTGAGTCGGAGGTAAACGCAGTGCGTGCTTTTCTCCTGGCTCACACCGTTAAAGCTTTCATCATAACGCCTCCAGGCGAAGAGAAGGGATTATACCGGGTTGTCGCCGACTCTGTTCGCAAAAACCAGATCAGCAGCAAATTCGCTGAGCTGACGTTCACTATCAAACGCGCATACGGAGTTTACGCATAATGGCATTAGTCGATCAGGCAGCGATGCTGGCACCGGGTGGCAGAGTACGCTTGGTTGAAGTTGACGCCTCAGAATTCAGTGGCGGGGTCCACCGCTTTCACTACGCACCATTCCCACATACGCATGAGGAGATAGACGCGGCAAACGGTGACGAGAACAAGCTTGGGCCGAAGCCGCTAGTTTTCGGCGGGAAGGTTTATGACTTCTGGCCGTTTCAGATAACTGGCCTGGCACTCTCAACAGACCAGGCGGCAGAGCCGTCTCTTAGCGTTTCCAACCTCGACGGTCATATCACGGCGCTGTGCCTCCAATTTAAGGATATGGTTAACGCCAAAGTGAGCATTATCGACACTTACGCGGTTTATCTCGATGCCGTGAATTTTCCTGGTGGCGTAAACCCGACAGCTGATTCGACAATGTTCACGCTTCAGACCTTCTGGCTTGATACCAAAACCTCTGAAGACGACGAGGTGGTAACCTGGGCGCTCAGTAGCCCGGCCGATTTGCAAAACCTTGTGATCCCAACCCGACAAATCACCTCACTTTGCGAATGGGCGCTACGTGGGCAGTACCGGAGCGGCGACGGATGCTCATATAACGGCACGGCGTATTTCGACGCGAAGGGGAATCCGGTATCAGATCCGGCCCTTGATGTGTGTGGCGGTTGCTTAAGTGACTGCCGTAAACGATTTGGCGCTGGCCTTGCAGATCCTAACGCGGCAATTCTCGACTTTGGCGGCTTTCCGGCAACCGTTCTCTTCACCCGATAACCGGACGTAGCAATGAATAAAACCATATTGGCAGCTATCCGGGCTCATGCGCTGGAGGAATCCCCGCGCGAGAGCTGCGGACTCGTTATTCAGTCTGGCCGTCGCCAGCGCTATATTCCTGTACCAAACACCCACGAAAATCCAACAGAGCATTTCCGCATCGATGGCGAGCATTGGGCGAACGCCGAAGATATCGGAACGATTATGCGCGTCATCCATTCCCATCCTGGCGATGGAGCAAGGCCCATTCCATCCGATCTGGACCGCCAGCAATGCAACAACTCCGGCGTGGTCTGGGGTATTTACGCGCCGGATAGCGACGAATACGCTGAGATAATGCCGGAGGCGGTACCCCTTATCGGGCGTCCGTTTATCCTGGGCTCAAATGACTGCTGGGGACTGGTAATGGATTGGCATGCCACCCAAGGCGTGACGCTTAACGATTTCCGCGTCGATTACCCATGGTGGGAAAGCCAGTACCCGGACAACCTCTATTTTGATAACTGGGAGAAAGAGGGATTCGTTGAGTGCGAGCCCTCGCCAGGCTGTATGGTCATCATGCAGGTTGAATCCAGTAAGTGGAACCACGCGGGGATCATTACCGAGGAAGGCGAGCTGCTTCACCATCTGTACGGACAGCCATCCTGCATCACGCCGTATGCGCGCGGTTATTTCAAAGACAGGACGATGATATGCGTCCGTCACAGGAACCTACCAAAGGAGATAAAATCATGGCGCGTTTAACTACTATTCGTCTGTATGGCGCACTGGGCGCCCGGTTCGGGCGCGTGCATAAACTGGCTGTGCAAACTTCTGCTGAAGCAGTCAAAGCTCTCTGCGTCAATTTTGATGGACTGGAAGAGTATCTAATGAATGCCAAAAAAAACGGCATGACCTTCGCTGTGTTTCGCGGGAAACGCAACATCGGCGTGCAAGATTTCAAGGAGCTTGGTGGTGACAGTGATATCCGCATCGCACCGATAATGGAAGGGGCGAAGAAAGCAGGAGTGTTCCAGACAATCTTGGGGGCTGTTATGGTCGTGGCAGGTATAGCGATCTCATACTTTAGTGGTGGGGCACTTTCAACTTTTGGTGCCACCCTTGCTGCTGGCGGTGTATCGATGATGGCCGGCGGTATCTACCAAATGCTTTCACCTCAGACTAAAGGGCTTCAGGGACGAGATGATCCCGACAACAAGCCAAGCTATGCCTTTGGCGGGGCGGTGAATACCTTGGCGATGGGTAATCCTGTGGCGCTGCTTTATGGCGAACGGGAGATTGGCGGCGCAATAATTAGTGCCGGTATCGTTGCTGAAGATATTTAACCGCCAACTTAATCGGCATCATTGAATTTCGAAATGTTATGCCTACTATGTGGGGGCGTTTGATAAATAAGGTAATGATAGTGAAAAAGTTTCTTTTCCCTTTGCTCGGAGTCATATTACTTTCTGGCTGCGCTCGTCCGTATGGACCAGCCGAAACTATTATCGATAAGCAAATTGTCGTGCCTAAACCGGGAGTAGAGCAAACGAAGGTGACTGTCACAAGGAATAAACAATTTATTGGTGGCGGCAGTGGTGGTACGTGCAGGTTTTTGGTGCAAATCGATGGAAACGATATTGCGAAGCTAAGGCAGAATCAGTTCGTGACGGCCTATTTGAATAATGGCCCGCACAAACTCCGTGTAAGCAATGAATGTAATGTTTTAAGTATGGGAATGCGTAAAACACTTGATATCGATGCCAATGGTCAGGAACAGGAATACCTTGTAGAAGTTGGATTCTGGGGCCAATACAGAATGTGGCGTGTGAAATAAGATCACTCTACCAATCAACGTTAAACCCGCTTCGGCGGGTTTTTTTATGGATGTAATATGGAAGCGATCACTGGTGCAAAGGGTGGGAGCCAGAAACAGCACACACCTGTAGAACAGCCCGATTCGGCGCAGTCAATGGCGCGCTGCCGCATGCTGCTGGCGCTCGGGGAAGGTGAGTTTGCTGGTGGCCTGGATGCGACCCGGATATTCCTGGACGGTACGCCGTTGGGAAACCCAGACGGAACGATGAATTTTGAACATGTGTCATGGGATTTCCGGCCAGGCACACAGACCCAGACGCCAATACCGGGATTCCCTGCTGTCGAGAATGAAACTACGGTTGGCGTATCGCTGACAAAGGCCACCCCATGGACCCGCGCACTGAGTAACACCCAGATTGACGCGGTGTTGGTACGTATTGGCATCCCTGGGTTACAGCAGCAGGAAAACGATGGGGATATTGTCGGTACTACGGTTCAGTACCATATTGATCTGGCGGTGGACGGTGGCGCTTACTCGACAGTCATGACTAAAACCGTCACAGAGAAGCTCAGTTCGCTCTATGAACTAACCCACCGTATTAATCTTCCCAAAGCCAGCACTAGCTGGCAAATTCGAGTGGTGCGTGACACCGACGACAGCACCAGTCAGATGTTGCAGAACAAAACGCAGGTGCAAGCGATTACTGAGGTGATCGATGCTCGCCTGCGATATCCACACACAGCGCTGCTGTACGTGTCTTTTAACGCGAAGTCATTCAACAACATCCCTAAGATTTCCTGCATGCCGAAGGGGCGCATCATCCGAATCCCTTCGAACTATGATCCAATAGCGCGGACCTATAGCGGCACATGGGACGGGACGTTTAAGTGGGGCTGGACGAATAACCCAGCATGGATCTGGTTCGATGTGCTCACTGAGCCACGTTTCGGACTTGGCCGACGCGTCACGGCGCAGATGCTGGATAAGTGGGAGCTCTACCGCATCGCCCAGCGCTGTGACCAGCAGGTACCGGACGGGAAGGGCGGAAACGGCACAGAGCCGCGATTCATGTTTGACGTTTATATCCAGTCGCAGGCCGACGCCTGGCAGGTGATCAAAGACATCGCCGCCGGGTTCAATGGCATGACGTTCTGGGGCAACAACATGTTCAATGTTGTCTCTGACATGCCGGCGGATACGTCGAAGCTGCAAATCCTTACCCGCGCTTCGGTGGTGGGCAAACCTGTTTACTCGAGCGGCAGTGAAAAGACCCGCTTCTCCAGCGCGCTGATTAACTTCAGCGACCCTGACAATCACTATCAGGACCGCACAACAGCGGTGATGTTCCCTGACCTGGTTAAGCAGTTCAAGTTTAAGCAGACGCAGATCACCGCAATCGGCTGTACGCGCGAGAGCGAAGCACAGCGCCGTGGCGGGTGGGCGGTGTATTCCAACTCACTCGACCGGATTATTACGCTACAGACCGGGCTTGATGGCTATGTCTACGTGCCGGGTACCGTGTTTGCATTTGCTGACGAACGCCTTTCAGGGCGTGTTTATGGCGGGCGTATAACCGGATATAACGCCGGGTTGAAGGTTGTGAAGACCGATAGGGGTACCAGTGCCGTTGCGGGTGACACACTGATGATCCGCACACAGGGCGGTACCGTTGAAAGCAGGGTGATACAGGCCGTAAACGGCACACAGCTGGTGGTCGCCACTCCTTTCACGGCAGCGCCGTTACCCAATGCTGTATTCGTCATCGATGCCGGTCAGCTGCGACTGCAGTATTTCCGGGTAACGAACCTAAAATTTGATGATGAAGAAAACACCTTCACAATCACCGGAACCGAGTATAACGCATCAAAATATGATGCGGTCGATAACAATGCCCGCCTGGACACGCCGCCAATCAGTCTGGTTCCAACCGGCCTCGTCAACCAGCCGACTAATATCGCGGTAGCGAGCTATGACGCGGTGCGCCAGGGGCAGCGAGTGGCTACGCTTACGGCTGCGTGGGATGCCCCACTTGATAAAAACGGCAAGACGCAGGCGGATATTGTTGCGTACCAGGTTCAGTGGAAGCGAGGGGATAATGAGTGGATTAACATCCCTCAGACCGGGCTGCGAAATATTGAGGTGGCAGGCATTTTCGAAGGTGATTACCTTGTGCGCGTGCGCGCCATCAATACCGGCGGCGCGTCGAGTTTATGGGCAACCTCCGCTCTTACGCATCTGACAGGCCGCGCGGGCGCCGTACCTAAACCGGTAGGGCTGGAGGCGTCCGATAATATTCTTTATGGCATCAATATTACCTGGTCCTTCCCCGCTGACACAGGAGATACGCTGAATACCGAACTGCAATATAGCGCCAGCCCGGATGGCTCAAATCCGATGCTATTAGCTGCTGTTCCTTATCCGTTGCATCTTTATCAGCAGATGGGGCTGAGCGCAGGACAGCAATTCTGGTATCGGGCCAGGCTGGTAGATCGTATCGGTAATAAATCCGACTGGACAGGTTGGGTAAGGGGTATGGTGAATGACCAGGCCAATGATTACCTGAAGGACATCGCCGATGGCTTCATGAAAGCGGAAGATGGCAAGGAATTAATGAGCCAGTTGGAAACCAGCCTTGAGGCGATCCTCCAGAATTCCCTTGCGGATTACGATAATGTGAACCAGCAGTGGGAGCAGTATGGGGAGAACAAGGCTGGTATTATTCAGGCCTCAAAAGTCGCCGCCGATGCTGAAAAATCCGTGGCCCAGCTGGAAACCGACGTTGCCGCGCAGTTTGAGAGCACAGAGGCAGCAATTCAGGAGAAAATGACCGCCTACACTGATGCGTCGGGCGGCTCTGCTATATACACCCTGAAAACGGGGGTTAAATATAACGGTCAAAATTATGACGCCGGATTATCAGTAGCGGTCACCATAAACGGAACAGCCGTTACTACGCGCGTTGCTATAAATGCCAACCAGTTCGTGGTGATGTCTGGTTCAGGTGACAATGTTTATTCTCCATTTGCGGTAGTTAATGGTCAGGTATTTATCAATGATGCGCTCATTCAGTACGGGCAATTCACGCTGGCCAAAGTTGGCTCATGGTATTCGTCGAATTACGTAGCGGGTATGACAGGCACGATTATGAAAGCGGACGGCTCTTTCGAACTGAACGGTTATACCGCCGGTCAGGGAAGAAGCACAATTGATAACAGGGGGCAAAGAGTTTATGACCAGAATAATGTTCTTAGGGTTGTTGTCGGCCAGTATTAGTGGATGTGCTGGCGTTCCTGATGCAATGATGGCGGGAGTACACCCCGTGGATTGCACTGCTGTCTATACATCTCGCCTGGGGGCAGGAGCGGAAAAACGCACAGCTACGGTCCCGATTAAATATGTCCGGATTGATAAAAACGGCACTATGTGGGTTAAGCCAAAAAACACCTTCAACGTGCGTTTCGCTCCAGGCTGGAAATCACCTGAACATTTCATAAATTATCAGTGCAATGGGGAGGATTATGGCCTACGGCGTTCAGCTCTTTGATCAGTACGGTGTTGAACTGGTCGGTACGTTTTCTCCTGTTTTTATTGTTGACTATATTACGACTCCCGCCTCCGGGAGTCGGACGTATGCAGGTGTTAAAGGTAAAAACCTGAAGGCATATCCTCTTGGGTATGTTGGTTTTGGTGAGGTTTTTGGAACGCCTCCGCCTACGGTTAGCGTTAATGGTAATACAGTTACCTGGTCGGATGTTTCATCACAAGTTCCGGTAATGATGGTTTATGAATAATGGCTTATGGATTACAGATATTTCGTAATGATGGTAGCCTGTGGATTAGCCCGGACGTAACCCCATTAAATTTTATGGGGAAGGTGCGTTTCAGCAATGGCGTTGTCAATACAGGAATCCCGTCAAATAAATCCCTGATGTTTTTTGTCCGGCATGATGGTCCGCATGGCGCCGGAATATTTATACCGAGTAATTCTGGCGGCAGCTGGATAATTACGGTTACATATGCGAATTATTCAGGAGATATTTATTTATTTTCTAATCACGTTAAAAGCCAGCATGGCTGGGGCGTGGCAGTCTATAACTCAGCGCAGGAAATGGTCTGGAATACGGATATGAGGCCTCTTCAGGTTTTTCGGCTGAATAATCCACAGGGGATTAATCAGAACGCCGCATTTACCGTAGCAGCAGGGAGGCCGGTAGCAGTTAATCCCGGAATATGTTCTACCTGGATTGCTCCCATAGACCCCGCCGCAGGTATTTTTCTGACCGGAGCGATGGCAGCTGGCGCGTATGGAGACACTGTTTACGGAACCAGGATAAACGGCAGACAGCAGGGCGGAGGCGTTCCAGCCTGGCGTTATAAGGACAAATTTATCTGTATTGATACCTCGCTGTACCCATAGCCACCCATTCCCTGACCGCTCATATACCCGCTCCGGCGGGTTTTTTATTATCTGGAGAATCACATGTCCGCAGGAACACTCACCCTGACGAATAATTCCAATGCAGTAACCGGTAAAGGCACTGCGTTCACGACAGAACTTGCCGCAGGCGATTTTATCGTTGTTACGGTCGGCGGAGTGCCATATACCCTGCCTGTTAAATCAGTGGAAAGCGATACCGAATTAGCGCTGGTCAGCGTATTCACCGGGCCTACACAATCCGGCGCCGCATGGTCTGCGGTTCCGCGCGTAGCGCTCAACATGGTGACTGCCGCGCTGGTAGCTCAGAGTGCCGAGGCGCTGCGAGGGCTTAACTACGACAAGCAGAACTGGCAGCAGGTTTTCAGTGGAGACAGGGAGATCACAGTCAGGTTGCCGGATGGAACTTCGTTTTCAGGCCCATCCTGGAAGAGCATTGCAGTGACGCTAAGTACGCTGGATGTCGATTACCTCAACCAGCTTGCATCTCAAATCAATCAGGATGTACAGCTGATAGATGCAGATAAAACCACCGTCGTTAATACAGCTGAGAGGGTATCAACCGATGCGCAGACAGCGTCCGTTGCCGCAACAGGTGCAAAATCGTCGGAAACTAAAGCGGCCCAGAGCGAAATCAATGCAGAGAGTTATCAGGGACTAGCCCGTCAATATGCACTTAACCCTGAAGATGTGCCTGTAATGAATGGGGATTACTCGGCGTTTCATTACTCGGAGAAAGCGCGCAAATCAGCGGAAGAATCGGCGTCGCATAACCCTGTAGAATCGCTCGTGAAATCGCTGAACCTTTCAGATCTGGCAGACAGGGCGGCAGCGTGGTTGAACGTTCGCCCGCTCGGGTCAACTCCCTTAGCTGGCGATCCGGTAAATCCATATGACGCAGCAACCAAGAGATGGGTTGAAAACTTAGTGGGCGCTGGCGGCGGAACTGGCCCAACAATGAACGGCGTGCAAAACTACGGGGTAGGGCAGCCCACGCTATGGCATAGCCGCGCATTTATTCCGGCTTATGCGGTTACCGCCGATGGTCAATTACTTATTCGCGCCGACTGGCCTGAGTTATGGGCGCACGCTCAAATGCATACGCCCGTAGACGATGCCGTATGGCTTGCAGATCCGCAAATGCGCGGAAGATACTCAAACGGCAACGGAACAACTACATTTCGTGTTCCCGATCTTAACGGCGCGCAAACTGGGTCTTACACTGAGCTATTTGGACGTGGTGACGGCGGAGTATCAAGTAATTACGGAGTAATAACTCAATCGACTGCGCCAAATATTACGGGTGAGGTTGTTCCCGCCGTTGGTGATTTGGGTGGATGGATATCTCCGATAAATATAGCAGGAAGCACTGGATCGCTTTACGCATATGGAAGCGTCCCTAATATGTATCAGGTAAAACAGTCATCAACTACAGAAGTCGATAATGCACCTAATTTTGTTAAGCTGGATGCGTCAAGGTCAAGCCCGGTTTATGGTCGCTACGGCATCACTGATCGACTGTTCCCTAACAACTTTATCGGCGTATGGATTATCCGCGCGTCCGGTGGTTTTACGGCGGCTAATACATCGTGGAGCGTGATTAATAGCGACAACACCGTTACACCTGGGGTTTATAACAAAGGCGGCTTGATTTCCTCAGAATACAAAGCGGGCGGATCGGTTAAGTCCAGCACCAGTTTGCAAGGGACTTTTAGACAAACATCCGACGGTAGTGTTGGTTCGTGGGGCGATCTGGATGTAAAAACGGATGGCGGAAGTAGCGCGCATTACTCATTCGACGATCAGGGTAATATCGAAATCACTTCAACAACTAGCTGGGGCCGGGTGATGCTTCACCAGTTGGGTTCGAATTGGGGTGAGGTTGAGTTAAACCCCGGATGGGTGGCGAACACACGCGGCGGGTTTAACGTAATGTCAGAAAGCAATAATTACGATAAATTATCTACCGGACTTAATATATTTTCGGCAATTCCGACCGGATACCCAACAAAGGTAGGATTTCACCAATACTCGCCAGGAAACGACCAATTCGGATCTGGGCTTATCACGGTGTGCGGCGATGGTGGGTATTTTAGCCGGTATATGTTTAACATATACGGCGATATAACCGGGTCTAATAAAGACGGGGCGTTTAACTATACTAAAAATGGCGTTTCGGACATAAACCGTAAAAAACTCGTGCAGTATACGGATGGGGCGCAGTCGTATGAAAACGTTAAAAAAGTTAAGCCGGTTGATTTTGTATATAAAACCGATGAAAGAGAACGTAAGCGCCGCGGTATCATCGTGCAGGACGCACAAGACGATATCGATCCAGAATGGGGTCATGCGGTAGAAAATGAGATTGGGGAGACTACAATCTTCCTTGATAACAACGCCATTACCATGGATACGCTGCTGGCGCTAAAGTTCGCTATCGATAAGATCGAGCACCTTGAAGAGCGCCTGGCAAAAATGGAATAATAATTTTGAGCCCCCAGTGGGACATGCCTGAAGATAGCATGTTCCACTGAGGAGGATTTCATCACATCCAATTCTGCTTTCCTTGTCTTACCGCTTCCATAATAGCAGAGCCTGTATTTTCGTACTCAGGAAGTGAGAGAACATGCCAACTGTTTCGCATGTAGGCCAGGAGGCAGCAACGTTCGCCTACTGTGCCTTTAATAGCAAAATTGCGCATATTGACTGGAGGGGCGGGGAGGCGTTCGCCGGGTTTAGGGAAATAGATTCTGATCCCAGATATGATTAAGGAGTCCATGTCCATAGTTTAATCGCTCACCAGCCACATATCGGATTCTTCAAACATTTCTTCCAGCATACGGTTCAGCTTCTCTCGATCGCTTTTGCTGGCATCACTATTCAGGCCGTTTGCCTGCATCGGCTTCACCTTCACTTCTGCATCCGGGAAAATCCGATGCACACGCTTCGTCAGTTCAGCCAGGATGATCTCTCTGGCTCCCGTCAATCCCTCAACATTACGCTTGTCATAAACCAGCTCAACAAACATATTTTTTCTCCTTACTTTACTGGTTGGATATACAGTATTTATACTGTTTTAAAACTCAGTGTCAATGCAAGGGAGGATTTATGAATTATACCATTAGAAAAACATCGGCTTACGTTATGCCAGTTGCTGAGGTTGAGCTGAGTTAAGATGTTTGCCCTGGTTGATGTGAACTCATTTTATGCGAGTTGCGAGACGGTGTTTAGGCCAGATCTTAAGGGAAGGCCCGTTGTCGTATTGTCTAACAATGACGGTTGCGTGATTGCGCGTAGCGCGGAAGCTAAAGCCGCTGGGATAGCGATGGGGGAGCCGTACTTCAAGTTAAAAGATCAAATTCGGCGCGCAGGCGTCGTTTGCTTCAGCAGCAACTATGAGCTGTATGCGGATATGAGCCAGCGGGTGATGACCACGCTCGAAGAGCTGGCGCCGCGGGTGGAGATTTACTCTATAGACGAGGCGTTCTGTGATCTGACTGGTGTGCGTAACTGCCGTGTGCTGGAAGACTTCGGCAGGGAACTGCAGGAAGCTGTCTACAGGAATACACGACTTGCGGTAGGCGTTGGCATAGGGCAGACAAAGACGCTGGCCTTATACAGTGATCAATATATTTTCATTTGAGGCCTACTGAAAGTAAGCTTTCCTCATGTGCTATCAGCTTATGTTGTGCTGCAGCATCGCTGTGAGTCTTATCAATGAAGAGCAAATGATTAGCGGTTGCCGCTTCGGTTGAAGGAAAAGAGTCAGATACAAAAAAAGCGGGGGTAGCACCCCGCTTTGGTATTTTTGGTAAGTAGCAACCCAAAGGCGGGCAACTCCTCACATCCTAACGCTAAAAGTTGTAAGAATACAAAACTTTTCGAATGCAATTTTTCGCACGGTATATCTTCCCGACTGGTTAGATTATGTAGTCAAAATGCTATATATCGTTAAAGCATGCTGCCTGTTATAGACAAAGATGTCCGTTCCTCGCTCACGGCTCATAGCAGATGGAACATCTACCTCGGGCATCTTTTTTCCAGGAGCTGACGTTGTTGAGTTCACTCAGGATGGGTTCACGATACAAGGAACTCTATATTTTCTCCTGATTGACGCGGGCTGACAGTTCCTGATGGCTTTCTTTGCGTTCGCTGTAACGATCGGCAAGGTACTCCGTATGACCTTTCAGCAGCAGCGTGCTTTTGAACAGCTCTTCTGCCACATCCACGATGCGGTCATACCAGGATGATGGTTTCATTCGCCCGTTTTCATCAAATTCCTGCCAGGCTTTCGCCACGGAAGACTGATTCGGGATGGTGAACATGCGCATCCAGCGTCCCAGAATCCGCATCTGATTGACGGCATTGAAGGACTGAGAACCGCCACATACCTGCATGACCGCCAGCGTTTTTCCCTGGGAAGGACGAACAGCGCCCTCTGACAAAGGGATCCAGTCAATTTGCGCCTTCATTATTGCGCTCATCGCCCCGTGGCGTTCCGGGGAACTCCAGACCATGCCATCACACCATCTCACCAGTTCGCGCAGCTCCGTCACTTTAGGGTGAGTTTCTGGTGCATCATCAGGCAGAGGCAAGCCGGACGGGTTAAATGTTTTGACCTCAGCACCCATAGCAATGAGCAATCGACCTGCTTCCTCGGCAGCAAAACGGCTGTATGAACGTTGACGTACTGACCCATACAGAATCAGGATACGTGGTGGTGTCGGATGCTGAAGCCGCTCAGCGATCTGCCTGTCGAAACACTCAGCATTCAGGGCTGGAAACTGATCCATTTTTTCTTCCTCTCAAAAATCGATAATGTTCAAATCAATATATATGTTTTATCATATGTGTATTCTAAATTTACCGGAAGCGAAAATGCTACAGCCTGTTCAGCTTTTCAAAATTCTGTCAGACGAAACCCGTCTGGCTATCGTGATGCTTCTCAGGGAATCGGGCGAGATGTGCGTGTGTGACCTTTGCGGGGCCACCTCCGAGTCGCAGCCCAAAGTTTCCCGGCATATGGCAATTCTGCGGGATTCTGAGCTCGTTCTGGACCGTCGGGAAGGGAAATGGGTCCATTACCGACTTTCTCCACATATGCCCGCATGGGCAGCAGAAACCATCACGACATCCTGGCACTGCCTGCGGGAAGACGTTCGTCAGTGGCTGGATAAATCAGCGGCATCATCCTGCTGAGATGAATCGAACACATTCTTTTAATCATATATAATGGAGTCGGAAATGTTACTGGCAGGGAGTATATTTTTGCTGACACTGATCCTGGTTATCTGGCAACCCGGGGGACTCAGTATTGGCTGGAGCGCAAGCATTGGTGCTGCGCTGGCCTTGGTATTTGGTGTTATCCATATGGGTGATATTCCGGTGGTCTGGAATATAGTCTGGAACGCAACCGCGACCTTTATCGCGGTAATTATCATCAGTCTACTGCTCGATGAGTCGGGTTTTTTCGAATGGGCTGCGCTGCATGTCTCCCGTTGGGGCAACGGACGTGGTCGTCTGTTGTTTACCTGGATTGTCCTGTTGGGTGCAGCTGTAGCGGCACTGTTTGCTAACGATGGTGCTGCGCTTATCCTGACCCCCATCGTCATCGCCATGTTGCTCGCGCTGGGGTTCAGCAAACAGACAACGCTGGCCTTTGTCATGGCCGCCGGGTTTATTGCCGATACCGCCAGCCTGCCGCTTATCGTGTCGAACCTGGTGAACATCGTCTCTGCTGACTTCTTCCAGCTTGGCTTTACGGAATACGCATCCGTCATGCTTCCCGTTGATATTGCTGCCATCGCCGCCACTCTGGGTATGCTGCATCTGTTTTTCCGCCGGGATATTCCTGCGACCTACAACGTCACTCTACTGAAAGCACCTGCCAGTGCGATTAAAGATCCCGCAACTTTCAAAGCCGGTTGGGTTGTTCTGGTTCTGTTGCTTGCCGGGTTCTTTGTGCTTGAGCCTATGGGGATCCCCGTCAGCGCTATTGCAGCCGTCGGCGCTGCAGTGCTGTTCGCCGTTGCGAAAAAGGGTCATGCCATTAATACCGGAAAAGTGCTGCGCGGTGCGCCGTGGCAGATCGTTGTGTTCTCACTGGGTATGTACCTGGTGGTCTACGGTCTGCGCAATGCTGGCTTAACGGAGTACCTTTCCGGGGTTCTGAATGTGCTGGCGGATAAGGGACTGCTGGCGGCAACGTTTGGCACGGGTTTCCTGACTGCATTCCTGTCATCAGTCATGAACAATATGCCAACCGTTCTTGTTGGAGCACTGTCGATTGACGGAAGCATGGCGTCCGGCGTCATCAAGGAAGCGATGATTTACGCCAACGTGATTGGCTGCGATTTAGGCCCCAAAATCACGCCAATAGGCAGTCTGGCGACCCTGTTGTGGCTGCACGTCCTGTCGCAAAAAAATATGACCATCAGCTGGGGGTATTACTTCCGCACGGGTATCATCATGACCCTGCCTGTGCTGTTTGTCACTCTGGCCGCGCTGGCGCTGCGGCTCTCTGTCACTTTGTAATGAGATACTGATATGAGCAACATAACCATCTATCACAACCCGGCCTGTGGCACGTCACGTAATACGCTGGAAATGATCCGCAACAGTGGCAATGAGCCCAGCATTATTTATTACCTTGAAACGCCCCCGGCTCACGATGAACTGGTTAAACTTATTGCAGATATGGGGATCACAGTCCGTGGTCTGTTGCGTAAAAATGTGGAGCCTTACGAGCAATTAGGACTTTCAGAAGAGACATTCAGCGATGAGCAACTGATTGGTTTTATGCTCGAACACCCCATTTTAATTAACCGTCCCATCGTCGTGACTCCTCTTGGAACCCGCCTGTGCAGACCTTCCGAAGTCGTACTGGATATACTGCCGGAGCCTCAGCAAGGAGCATTCACGAAAGAGGATGGTGAAAAGGTCACTGACGAAACGGGGAGGCGGGTTAAGTAATCTATTCACTTCATATTAGCGGGCACCTGTTTACTTGATGCAGGCGTCCGCTCTTCGCTCAAAGCAGACCTTGCAGTTTTTCACACCCATCCGCTTAGTGCCATAAGCGGACAAAAACTCGAGCATTACGAATCAGGAAAAGAATGGATTGGTTTTCCCCGCCATTAGTAGCCCAAGGCCTTAACAATGAAAGACAACACAAATAGCAATCTGCCGCAGGATCCGAGAGTCTTAACCACCGCCAGAAATTATTACAGTTGCAAGTAGTGATGAACAACCGGAATGATGACATTTGAACGACACAGACCCTGTGTCGTTCAAACGCCTGAAAGCTACCTTGATGTAGGGGAGCTGCTGAAACGCAGAATTAACATACCTGTAATCACGGCCAGAAGAGATCCCGCCAGAACGCCTACTTTCACCTCGTCGATCAGCAACTCATTCCCGGCGAAAGCAAGATTTCCGATAAACAGGCTCATCGTAAAGCCAATCCCGCAAAGCACGGATACGCCATATACCTGTATCCAGTTACTGTTTTCAGGTCGGGAGGCGATGCCAAGTTTAACAGCAAGCAGGGACAGACCAAAAACCCCCACCTGTTTACCAAGAAAGAGCCCCATAGCAACGCCAACCGGGACGGAGGAAAGCAGGTCATCCATTGTCATTCCCGAAAGCGCGACGCCCGCATTAGCGAATCCAAACAAAGGAAGGATCAGGAAGGTGACCCAGGGATTGATAATGTGTTCAAGTCTGTCGAGTGGCACTCTGCCATCTCTGTCATTTGTTCTTAACGGAATACTAAAAGCCAGCAGAATGCCTGCGATGGTAGCATGCACGCCGGACTGTAACATGAAGAACCAGAGTAATGCCCCTGCCAGAATGTAGGGAAGTAACCGGGTTACGCCGGTGCGATTGAGTAGAATCAGAAGCGCAACCATAACCGCGGCAGCACCCAACATTACCAGTGAGATGTCGCTGGTGTAGAAGAGGGCAATAATGGTCACTGCGCCCATATCATCAAGAATCGCCAGTGCAGACAAAAATATTTTCAGGGATGGGGGGACACGACTTCCCAGAAGCGCTAACACGCCAAGAGCAAATGCAATGTCGGTTGCAGCAGGTATTGCCCAGCCAGCAAGCGTATCGGGATGAGCGCGGTTAAGTCCGACATAAATCAGGGCGGGAACGACCATTCCCCCTATTGCCGCAAAACCCGGCAGCGCACGCTGACTCCAGGTTGACAGCTGCCCGATCAGTAATTCCCGTTTGATTTCCAGACCGACCATCATAAAAAAGGCCGCCATCAGTGCGTCATTTATCCAGTGCTCTACTGACAACCCAACGGCTTTGGTATCCAGTAAAGTCTCGTACCCTGCACGCAATGGAGAATTGGCTACTATGATGGCCGCGAGAGAGGCAAGGATCAGCACGACCCCCCCCGCTATGGGCGAACTAAAGAAATCTGAAACAGGCTTAATGACCCTACCGGTCCTTCCTGAAGGATGCTTCGACATTCATACCTCCCAAAGATATGTAAAAAAGTATTGAAACCAGTTAAACCATTGCAGCCTGGCAAAAAAGGAGGTGACAGGCTGCAATGGTTTCATTTCATACAAATTAATCTTATATATTAGGGAGTTAGTAACACATAAGACCGCTTTATATTTTATCACGAAATCATCCTGTCTCTCATCCGCACAGGTAAAGAACCGTAAAGAGCGCTCTTCGTTGTGTTTTCTTAACAGAACAAGGACTAACAGGCAGCTGTTGAGGTTACGTTTATGTTTTTCGTGGGATGTTGAAGGATTAATTTCATACGACTGATTAATTAAAGCCGCTAACGATTAATGTTGCAGCCTCACTGAGGGCTGAGACAGGTATCTCCTGTTTGCCCTCTATGAGTGGATCAAAGTTTAACCTTCCCGATACTCAGGATACTTCGCCATGAACCCTGTAAAATCCACCACTCAGTTACCCCTTTCCCAGAAGGTGCTTTTTAGAAGAAGAGCCATGACTGCTTTTCTGTCAGTTCTGGTTATGACCGGGTTACTGCTCACTGTTTTGTGCCGCCTGATTCTTCAGTTTTCTGCACTCTAATTTACAGTTTGCAGCAATCCCACCAGAGTGGCCTCATTACGTTTTGTATTTTATAGTCCGGCCCCTTACACATCAGCCGGACATTTTATTTTCAGGTAATCACTATGACCTCTGATACTCCGCGTAAATCGCTGTGGGACAAACTACATATTGACCCGGTATTTATGCTCCTTATCCTTGCCCTGCTTTGCTACAGCGAAATGGTCATCTGGAGCGCCAGTGGCCAGAATGAAGGAATGATGATCCGTAAGTCAGGACAGATAATTGCGGGTCTTTTCGTTCTTATCGTTATGGCAAGGATTCCACCCAGGCTATATGAGAACTGGGCACCTGCCCTCTATACGATCTGCATTTTGTTGCTGATAGCAGTAGATGCTTTTGGCGCGATATCTAAAGGAGCGCAACGCTGGCTGGACCTGGGTTTTGTCAGGTTTCAGCCTTCAGAAATAGCCAAGATAGCAGTACCACTAATGGTTGCCCGCTTCATCAACCGGGATACCAGCCCGCCAGGCATGAAAAACACAGTGCTGGCCTTACTATTGATACTATTTCCGACTCTACTGATAGCCATTCAACCTGATATGGGAACATCTATACTGGTCGCGTTGTCAGGCCTGTTCGTTCTCTTTCTGGCAGGACTAAACTGGAAGTTGATTGCAGGGGCGTTTGCGGCACTCGGAGCGTTTCTGCCAGTGTTATGGTATTTCCTCATGCACGATTACCAGCGGAGAAGAGTATTAATGCTTCTTGATCCAGAATCCGACCCGCTGGGCGCGGGGTACCACATAATCCAGTCCAAGATAGCGATAGGTTCAGGTGGACTTCACGGAAAGGGGTGGCTGCATGGAACCCAGTCCCAACTCGACTTTCTTCCGGAAAGGCATACAGATTTTATTTTCGCTGTGCTGGCGGAGGAACTGGGGATGATGGGAGTGTTGATACTGGTTGCGCTGTATCTGGCACTGATTATACGTGGATTATGGATAGCCTCTCAGGCACAAACAGTTTTTGGCCGCGTTATGGCCGGTAGTGCAATGTTAATACTGTTCGTCTATGTATTTGTGAATATCGGTATGGTCAGCGGTATCCTGCCCGTCGTAGGTGTTCCCCTGCCGCTGGTAAGCTACGGTGGGTCTGCGCTTATTGTTCTGATGGCCAGTTTTGGTATCGTTATGGCCGTTCACACGAACCGTAAGATGCTCTCTAAAAACGTGTGAGCTCGGGCGAATGAGCCGCACAATTGTGCGGCATTTTCAATGGAACGCATTCCGTTCTACCGAAATATAATTATTACCCTGCAATTGTGACGAGATAAAAGCCTGCAGCAGTCATCATAACTGCGCCTGTTACATGAATAAGCATGGATGCAAACGCCCAGAAATAGTTACCTGACTGAAGTAATGTAAACACTTCCGCTGAAAAAGTCGAAAATGTGGTCATTCCTCCGCAAAGTCCGGTGGTGATAAGCAGTTTCCATACGGGGTCGATATGTGGATGGCGTAAAAACCAGGCCATCGCAGCTCCGATAATAAAGCCGCCAGTGAGATTGACGATAAGGGTACCAGGCGGAAGGTTTGGGAAAAGAGTATTTAGTCGCACGGCCAGAAGCCAGCGAATCACGCATCCAACAGCCCCTCCAACGATGACCGCCAACAGGGATTTAAAGAACATGAGTTCCTCATGTGTTAACAGGAAAAGGATGCTCACAGTATATAGGGAGCGCGAACGGATTTCAGATCTACCTGTGGCACGCGCAGGCTTCCATTTGTTTGTTACAGTTCCATCTCCCAGAGTAGATAATGGGTATCTTTCACCTGACAAGGTCCGCTTTTCGCTCACAGCGGAACTTCAGCCCTGTTAGATTGACCGCTCAGTGCCAGAAGCGGACATTATCAAAAGTACAATTAATCAAGAAATGGCTTATGGCCCTTACAGAAGTTGTTCCAGGTTTGACCCTGTCTGTGGTTAGTTTATAGTATTGTCGGCTTTGGATTGAGTTCAGGCCCTATGTTTCTCAGTTGTCCCTGGCAACTGACAGGCAATACCCACCTGCTATGGAGAATCTGATAACCGTTATGCGTATTACGCCACCCTGAGTTTTTCCTTCCTCCGTCGTACTGAGCGAGCCTCAGCACGCACTCATTAACATCCCGTCTGCGGGTGTGCTTTATCGTACGTAAAATTGTTGCCCTCCTGGGCTGACTGTACCTAAAAACTGAGAAATTACTATGTTGCTGTCCTCGACGCGTAAGGACTGGCTGGGTAACGTCCGTGGTGACGTTCTGGCCGGTGTTGTTGTCGCGCTCGCACTCATTCCAGAAGCGATCGCCTTTTCCATTATTGCCGGTGTCGATCCCCAGGTGGGTCTCTACTCGGCGTTCTGTATTCCTCTCGTTATGGCCTTCTTTGGCGGGCGTCCGGCGATGATTTCTTCATCTACCGGTGCAATGGCGCTACTGATGGTGACGCTGGTGAAAGATCATGGCTTACAGTATTTACTGGCAGCTTCCATACTGACCGGTATATTCCAGCTGATAGCCGGTTACCTGAAGCTCGGTGGATTGATGCGCTTTGTTTCACGCTCAGTGGTCACGGGATTTGTTAATGCACTGGCAATACTGATTTTTATGGCCCAGTTACCTGAGCTGACCAACGTTACATGGCATGTTTATGCCATGACTGCGGCAGGGCTGGGAATCATCTATCTCTTCCCCTATATCAACAAAACCATTCCTTCACCGCTTGTGTGCATCGTGGTGCTGACCGTCATAGCCATGTGGCTGCATCTGGATGTGCGAACCGTCGGCGATATGGGGAAACTCCCCGACAGCCTGCCGGTCTTTCTGGTTCCTGACGTGCCTTTAAATCTCCATACGCTGCTCATCATACTGCCTTATTCTGCTGGGCTTGCGGTGGTTGGCCTGCTTGAGTCGATGATGACCGCCACGATTGTGGATGACATGACCGACACGCCAAGCGACAAAAACCGGGAGTGTAAAGCGCAGGGTATCGCGAATATTTGCACATCCTTTATCGGAGGAATGGCAGGCTGCGCGATGATTGGGCAATCCGTTATCAACGTAAAATCCGGTGGTCGTGGACGGCTTTCAACCCTCACAGCTGGCGTGGTGCTGCTTTGCCTGATTGTGTTCCTGCGCGACTGGGTATCACAAATCCCGATGGCGGCGCTAGTCGCAGTGATGATTATGGTTTCCATCGGGACATTCTCCTGGCGCTCCATTACAAACCTGCGTACACACCCCCTTTCAACCAGCGTGGTTATGCTTGCCACCGTCGCAGTTGTGGTGGCAACACATAATCTGGCCTTCGGCGTGCTGACCGGTGTACTAATTGCTTCGCTCAACTTTGCTACGAAAGTATCCCGTTTCATGCGTGTAACCTCAGTTCCGGAAGGGACGAGTCGAACTTATACCGTCACCGGCCAGGTATTCTTTGCATCAGCAGATCGCTTTACCAGCCACTTTGATTTCCGTGAGGCGATTGAGAATGTGACGATAGATGTTTCACACGCCCATTTCTGGGACATCACTTCGGTGAGTGCCTTGGACAAGGTGGTTATTAAGTTCCGCAGAGAGGGAGCTGAGGTTGAGATACGCGGGATGAATGATGCCACCCGTACCATTGTTGACCGGTTTGGTGTGCATGATAAACCCGAAGAAGTTGATAAATTAATGGGAGGTCATTAATGTCCGAAAGTCATGAAATGAACAACACCGTTGTTGCCTGTGTGGATGGCTCGTCATCAACAAAGGCAGTCTGCGAATATGCGGCCTGGGCTGCCTCCGCGCTGAAGATATCGGTGGCCCTGCTTCATGTCCTGGAAAAAAGTGACCAGCCTTTGGTTTCGGACCTGACAGGAACCATTGGCTTAGACAGTCGGGAGCATTTTACAGATGAGCTGGTTCGCCTTGAGGGTGAACGTAACCGATTATTGATGACGCAGGGTAAAGCCATCCTGAAAAACTGTGCTGAACTGCTGACAAAGGCGGGATTACCGGCACCACAGCAATTACAAAAACATGGCACGCTGGACGGGATTTTGGCTGAACTGGGGGATACGCGTCTTATGGTGCTGGGGCGCCGGGGGGCATCCAATCCGGTCGGGAGCCATATTGAGAATGTTATTCGTCTGCAAAAAAATCCTGTGTTAATTGTACCCGAAACCTTCTCGGTTCCTTCACGTGTTATGTTCGCCTATGACGGAAGTGAAGCGAGTCTGGAAAATTTGCGTCGACTTTCTGTAAGTCCGTTATTTTTGAACCTGGCCTGCCACCTGGTGATGGTGAATGGAAAATCAGAATTGCTTGAGGCAGCTCACTCTTTGTTGCAAAGAGCTGGCATAACCAGTCAGGCAAGTCTGCTTAAAGCCGACACCGTGACTCAGGCACTGTGCCGCTATGCCGAGGAAAACGAAATTGATCTTATGGTCATGGGGGCATATGGGCATTCACGACTACGCAGGTTCTTTATCGGCAGCAACACAACAGAGATGTTGTCTGATAGCAACCAGCCTCTGCTGATGCTCAGATAAAAACAGGCGGGCCCTGATTTCAGGGTCCGCTTCTCGCTCTCAGCGGACCAAAAAACTTGTAGTGGATTTCTACAATCTCACCTTACGACTCATACGGTAAATCTAAATTACTCCCAACTTCAAACGGTTCCAGAAAACTGCTAGAAGAAGGTTGAACGTGCTAAAACCTCAGTGATACTGTATATAAACACAGTCAAATTGAGTCTCTCATTATGAAGATTTTTTATCCCTTTGAGATTGCCCCCTCTATCCCTCTTCCTCTCTTTACGGAACGGGTACCTTGTGGCTTTCCCAGCCCCGCGCAAGACTATGTTGAAGATAGGCTGAATCTCAATACGCTTTTGATAGCCCATCCTAGCGCCACGTATTTTATTAAAGTAAGCGGCGACTCCATGACAGGGGCTGGAATTGGGGATGGTGACCTTCTGGTAATTGACCGTTCTCTGTCTGCAAGCCATGGCGATATTGTGATTGCTGCTGTCGCCGGCGAGTTTACTGTCAAGGAGCTACGAACTCATCCGGTCTTACAACTAGTACCGCACAATAGCAATTACTCACCCATTACGTTTCATCATCCAGAAGATCTGGAAATATTTGGCGTAGTGACATTTTCAGTGAAGTCACATCAATGACGATGTTTGCTCTGGCCGACGTCAACAGCTTTTATACGTCCTGTGAAACAGTGTTCCGCCCGGATTTAAAGGGAAAACCCGTGGTGGTGGTCTCTAACAACGACGGCTGCGTAATTTCGCGTTCAGCAGAGGCAAAAGCGCTCGGCATCACGATGGGAGAACCATTTTTTAAATTGAAAAATAAGACATTCCCCTCTGCAGTGCACATATTCAGCTCAAACTATGCCCTTTATGCCGACCTCAGTGCACGGGTTATGCAGACGCTGACGGAGATGTCGCCATCCATCGAGATCTATTCAATCGATGAAGCCTTTATCGACTTATCGGGCGTAGCCAACTGCATGTCGCTGACAGATTTTGGCAAAACCGTGCGAAACCAGGTGTTTAAAAATACCGGGCTCACGATCGGGGTCGGCGCTTCGCAAACCAAAACGTTAGCAAAATTAGCAAATTACGCAGCAAAAAGATGGCCTGGAACGGGAGGTGTGGTTGATTTATCCGACATATCACGTCAGCGCAAGCTGTTAGAGCGCGTACCTGTAGAGGAGGTATGGGGGGTAGGAAGGCACATAAGTAAAAAACTGAACGCTATGGGGATCAGTACAGCGCTGGACTTAGCCAATAGCTCACCGTGGGTAATCAAAAAGCATTTCAACGTTGTTCTGGAAAGAACGTTGCGTGAACTGCGTGGTGAACCGTGTCTGGAGCTTGAGGAATTCCCGCCAAATAAGCAACAGATTATGTGCAGCCGCTCTTTTGGGTATCGTATTACCGAGTATGCCGATATGCGTCAGGCTGTCTGCACCTATGCAGAGCGCGCTGCAGCAAAATTACGTAGTGAACATCAGTTTTGTGCTTTTGTTAGCGTTTTTCTACGCACCAGCCCGCACGCAGATAATGAAGTTTACTATGGAAATCAATCGTCGGTGAAATTACTGGCACCTTCTGATGATACGCGTGACATCATTCGTGCCGCGATAGAATCACTGGATCGAATATGGGTCGAAGGTTACCGTTACATGAAAGCGGGTGTCATGCTGGCTGACTTTTTTAGTCGCGGCACAGCACAGCTTAATTTGTTTGACAATTTCGCCCCGAAAGCTAATAGCGCGGCACTCATGACGGTAATCGACGGCATTAACGCGTCAGGGAATGGGAAGGTCTGGTTTGCGGGTCAGGGCATCCAGAAGCCCTGGGCAATGAAACGTGAGATGCTGTCACCGGCTTACACTACGCGCTATTCAGATCTGCCTGTCGCTAAATGAAAATGAATACTGGCCTTACAGGTGCGGTAGCTGTAGTGACAGTATTTTCTCTCGCAGGGTGATATTCTGTATTTCACAGTTTTCAAGCTCACGTTCAAGCAAAATAACCTTCGCAATCAGGGCTGTTTTGCTCTTACTCGCAAGAAGATAAGCTCTCCGTAATTCTGACGCTGTTGGATCATTAAGTTCAGTGTCCGAAATGGTACGTTTTTTCTGGCTACTGCCGCTCAGTGTTGCATGTTTTTTGTACATCGCATGGCATTGCCTGTTCCGCAAGATGGTTGAAGCAGATACGCCTTTTCCCGTAGGATCTACGCTTTTTGAAGCCAGAACAACTGTCGTCAGGCTGATTCTTAGCCCCCCTGACAGGAGCACATCAATCGCACGTTTAACCAATGACGCACTGTTTTCAACGCGATTGCGTTGCCAGGCATGAATACCGCTCATATTTTTATTTGTCATACCGCCAACCTTTTGTGCGTCAGGATGAGGACTGCAGGTTACGCCTGATGGTATCGACCTGCTCAATCAAATCCATTTCTTCCAGCATGTCGTCACAGCTGCCAATAATTTCGTGAGCTTTTCTCTTTTCCGCCGGCAGATTCTGTTGCCCGGCCAGCTCAGCCATCTTTACCCAGGCATCTCTGTAAACAAGGACGTCATCGCGTCTGGCGGGATCGGGGGCATTCCCTGCACAGCCAATACAGGCAAACTTGGCCGGGCACGCATTCGCAATCGTACAACATCCTCCCGTAACAGGGATCAGTGCTCCAACCTTACCGACAGCCTCTGTCAGTTGCTGAGCAATATCGCCTTTCGTGCGGATATGTTGCCTGGAAAAGTCATGTCGCTGAGTGAAAATTTGCTGCTGCAGTTCGACCAACTGAGAGGGTGTATGCCTGGCATAATATTCTGTAACGTTGACATCTTTTTGCTTCATCAACAAAGCCAGTACGTCCAGTGGCGTATTCAGTGTACGCATCTCTGTTGCAAAGCTATGTCTGAGCAGATGGCTAGTGACTTTTATAGATTGTCCGGTGGGCGTTTTCAAGGAAAGCCCATGGAGCATAACGGAAAGTGCGCCGTTAATGTCTTTCTGTGTAAAATGTCTTTCATCGTTTTGCCAGAGGTAACTCGCGGGTTTTAATTTTGGTCCCAGGCATGCTGCTGCTTTAATAACGGGAAAAGTCTGCGCTCTGCTTCTTTGGTAACCCCACCATTCATAAAGACTTTCCATACACTTATTATCAATATAAAAAGGCTCCTCTTTTAATCTCCCTTTGGGAACCGCGTTAAATAAAATGCACTCTTTATTTTCTGCCAGATTTATCCGATAAAGATGCTCTGGGACTAACCTTATCTGCAAAAACTCATGTGCTCTGGCCCCGGTTTTTGACATAATTTGAACAACAGAATGCGCCAACAGAGCATCGACCATCAAAATTTCAACAGGAATAAATATCAGCCCTAACTCTTTACTCAACAGGTATTGCCACCGGCTGGCTGTATATCCGTAGGGAGTGGTGATGGGGCCCTGAAAAGACGTCTTTGAAACCCCGTATCGGTCAGTGATTTCAGCCGAAGGAGTGCCTGTGAGCGCGGCAAGCGTGATCAGTTCAGTGAACCACAGCCCTTCAACGGGCTGGTGATGTTTATCGTAGCTTCCCTCATAAGTAGTGAATTTTACATCCGAGTCGTGAATAGTATGATGCGGATTAGCATCACGATATCGATATGTTCTGGCTTCAGCGACATGCTCATGTGCCTGCCTCAATAGCTTTGCGTCCCAGACTTTAAACCTGTGCGTATATGCCTGTTCGCCTCTGTTTTCCATGACAACAGATTCTGTATACTCAAAAAGCAGCGGCGTCTTTTTCTCCGACTTTTCAAATATCTTAAACGCCTTTTGTATCTCCTGATGTAGCCTGTTGATCTGCAACTTCCTTCTTTCCACAAAATCGCGAAGAAAATAAAACTTCTGGTGCAGGACGGCTGTTTTAGACTTTCTTTTGTTTTTTTGTTCCTGTGAGACAGCTCTGTGCAGGGTGGATTTTTTCCAGAATAAATCGTCGGACACGCGCGGCAGTGCAAAGGGGGCAAACTTTTCTCGCTGGTCTGTGTTAAGTTTGCTGAAATAATCGCTTTGCTTAACGAGTAACCGAAAATACGTCTGAATTATTCTAGCCCTCTGTCCTATATTGTCTTCCGGGATAAGGTCACCTTGATGATACGCCTCAAAAAAGGTATCACAGTCAAACTGGCCTATGTCATCCAGGCCAGTTGCGTTAAGAAACCGGGGCATGTAATAAAAAAAAGTAATGTCATTTCTTCTGTTACTGTAACAGGTCGCCATGATAAAAAATGCCGTGTTTCTCAGACCCGGTTGCTTAATCTCGTAAATCATACGTATCTGTGCATTGGTCATTGGTTTACCTGTTGCAGGCGAGTCCAGAAACGTCAGCGGTATTGTCTGAAGAACCGGGTCGAGTGTGGCGATGAGCTCATCCAGAGAGATTGTCTTCCAGGCATCTTTTTTCACCAATTTGGTATCAGTGCACTTTTCCCATTGATCTACCACTCTTTTAACTAGCCTGTGGTCAAGGCAGACTATGGTGGTTATTTCTGAATATGTCACTTCACGGTTATTCCGGCTTAAGTAATCAATGGCAAGAACCACTTTTTTCTCGCCAATTTCTTTTGATCTTGCTGTATTTTGCAGTGAGTACTTGAAGGTCGTTACCGTTCTGTTCCATTCAAAGTAGGCTAAATCATCAGAAACATCTTCGTCAAGGAGAAGATCAGCCAGTTCGCTAACGTAACAGCGTCCATACCTAGAAATGATATGCAAATCTATGCCGAATTGTTCTGATATTTCTGAGGTTTTAAAGGGCTCGGCCTGCATTTTATAAAAGTCATATAATTTGTAAATAACCTTTTTACGCTCATCCTGAGACAGGAATGGAATTGAGCTCGAGAATGCAGAGAATTCGGTAATGGGCTCCTTGGTCTTAATTCTTTCAACAATGTTGAAAATATCTTTATCTTCTGCGCAACACTGCTTTTTTATTTTTAACATATACTCTTTATTGTTATTTCTGAGTCCGTCCTCAATACAATAAATAATGTACCGGTATTTAATCTCCAGTGCATAGCTACTGCTTCGGATGAAAAAATCAAATGTCAGGTATTTCTGCTCCCATCCAAGAAACGACTGATCGCTCATCGGCATAGTACCAAGCAGCTGAGCCATAACATTATCAATGTAAGGCATCAACGCTCTTTTCAGTGCAGGCCGCCCGGTACGGGAGCCCGGTAAATCTTCAATCCTGAACCAGTTTCCCCGTTCTTCACGCTGGGTAAGTTCAGAAAATAATGTATGGCTGCGTCGTGCAGCAGGTTGAGTATCAACGCTCATAGTTTACCCTCCAGCATTTCTTTCAGCATCAGCGAGCCCAGACTTTCCTTGTCATCGGGCACATCACAAGCAGCCTGAGCCTCCAACTGCTTGTCTTCGATGTACGTGTGTATTGCACTTGCCAGCAAAGGCAAATCATGACGCTGTCGGGCTTGATCATAAGCTGGCAACATATCGGATCTCCATCCCATTAATACCTGCAGGGCGCTGCGTTTCTGCAGAAGATCAGCCTCTGAAACGGCGCTATGGTGGATCTCGTTCAGTGCCATCGTGACAAACCAGTGTCGAACCTGGTGGGTGCGTATCTTAAGTCCGGCAGCGGCCAGTACAGGCGTCCATCGGTAACGTCTAAAGTTGTCCGCTGTCATTGGATGACCTCTTTTTGTACAGAAAAGCGGAAGCTGGTGAACATTTTCGGGAGGTAAAGCGGTGCGCCCGTTGAGATATGGCAGCAGTTCAGGCCTGTCATTTCTGATATAGCGCAGCAGCACCTTCAGCGTTTTATCCGTGATGATGATATTCTTGACCCGCTTCCCACGACTGCCTTTACTCAGCGACATGAACATGTTGCGAAAACCGCTGACCTTCCAGTCATGCATGGTCAGCGCGCAGGCCTCGTGTATTCTGCAGCCCGTATCGAAAAGTATTCTCACGAACGCTATATCCTGTAGCTTCCAGCCACACTGTTCGCCTGAGGCCAGCACATGCTCCATGAGTTCCGGATCGTCCAGATACTCCGGGATCCATTGATTATCTTTAATTCTGTAATACGAAGAGCTCAGTCTGAGAGGACGCCAATGGTCAATGCCACTGTCTGATGGCATCGGCGGTCTCTGGTGTATTCTCACAAAGTCATCAAGATGCTGTAGCCGGATTTCGGCAATCATATTTTTGGCTTGGGGTAAATCAAGAGGGTGAAGATGGGAATACAGCTGCATCGAGATGAGCAACTGATAAAAAGATCGCAGCGCAGCTAACAGATGATTAATCCGGTGGGCTTTTCCCCAAGTAACCTGTACCTTGCGAATATCTTCTCCTGACAAATCGCGTGCGAAAAATAAAGTACAGTGCAGTTGGGTTGTCAGGAAATGTTCGAGCACAGCACGGACCTGACTACTGTTGCCCAGCAAATCCCAATGCTGGCGTTTCACTGTTTCATCCTGTCCAGCCCAGGAAAAAAAAGCCATAAGATGCCTGAGATAAGCCTTAACTGTGGCTGGTGAATGGTACCTTTCGGCTCTGCACGCATAAACCGTCAACGTTAAATGTGGCAACCCCTGAGAATCTGTTACATGAAAGAGAAAATCACCTCTACCGCGACGTAACCGAAACATATATACCTCTCCTCTAATGCTGGCAGCATATGGCAGATGTACTGATGTAACTGGGTTTTTGATTGAGTGTAGAACAGCAGTGTTACACAGCAAAGTTGGCAAATCATGCGGCGAAAAAGTGGCTGAGGCAGACCGGCGGTGTAGTCGACCTGTCGAATGTTGATCGGCAGCGTAAATTAATGACGGCGCTACCGGTTGATGAAACATGGGGCGTCGGTCGCCGAATCGCTAAAAAACTCGAGGCCATGGGGATCAGGACGGTGCTCGATTTGGCAGACACCGACATCCGGTTTATCCGTAAGCATTTCAGCGTGGTGTTGGAAAGGACTGTAAGAGAGCTCCGTGGCGAATCATGCCTGGGGCTGGAAGAGTATGCGCCAGCAAAGCAGGAAATTGTCTGCTCCCGTTCGTTCGGCGATCGGGTAACTGATTACGAGCAGATGAGGCAGGCTATTTGCAGTTACGCAGCGCGTGCGTCTGAAAAACTCCGCGGGGAACATCAGTATTGCAGGTTTATTTCGGCATTCGTCAAAACCTCACCCTTTGCCCTCAATGAGCCTTACTACGGTAACAGCGCTTCCGTCAAATTGTTGACACCAACGCAGGACAGCAGGGACATTATCGGCGCGGCCACGCGTTGTCTTGATGTAATCTGGAAAGACGGGCACCGTTATCAAAAGGCGGGTGTGATGCTGGGTGACTTTTTCAGCCAGGGCGTGGCGCAGCTTAACCTGTTTGATGATAATGCGCCGCGTGCCGGCAGCGAAAAACTAATGGAAGTGTTGGACCACCTCAACGCCAAAGATGGTAAGGGAACGCTCTATTTCGCCGGGCAGGGTATCCAGCAGCAATGGCAGATGAAGCGAGAGAAGCTTTCGCCTCGATATACTACAAGGTACTCCGATCTGCTGAGAGTGAGATAAAATGAATGTATACCATCAATTACCAAAGCGAGACTTTCATGAGAACGCCAATAACTAAAGAAGAAGTAGATATGTTGATTAATGACCTCGATATGTTGGGAGATCAACAATTAGTTGGAATCGAAGCTTATGAAGCGATGCGCCTTCTGGAGATGCGAAGACAAACCTCTCAATTGGAAGCAATAAAGCAGTTGTTAGAAAGAAAACAATAAGTTAAAGCGGGATAATCAAATCAGCCCCTTGATTTTTCACATTCCCCACGGCACGCGATACAGCGTGCCAGGTAAATTTATCTACTGGCACTGTACCATCGGCAATTATCGCCTCTGCCTCTTTCCCCCCAACATCTTGCCGCATCCATTCCCTTGCTGCTTCCGGCGTAAGCACAAGTGGCTGTCGGTCGTGTATATCGACCAGTCCCTGATCTGCTGCTGATGTCACGATGAGAAAACCTTCAGCTTCGTCGCCGCGCTCAAACGGTATGCTTCCGATCGCAGCCATGAATATCGGCTGCCCGTCGGCGCGGTGAATAAAGTACGGCTGCTTCGTGCTTCCTTCCTTCTTCCATTCAAACCACCCATCAGCAAAACAGATCGCCCGGCCATGCTGCCAGAGAGGCTTGAACATTCTGCTGGTGGCCGCAGTCTCAACGCGGGCGTTAATCAGTGGTGCTTTATCCCACCACCCGGGTGCGTATCCCCAGAACACCGGATCGAGGTGTATCTGCTCGTCGCGTTCGCTCAGTAGCAGGACCTTGGTGCCGGGCGCCACGTTGTAACGACCAATCGGCTCCGGGTCATATGCGATGTCGCGATCACCTTCATCGGCAAGGTAGGCCAGGTATTCTTCACGAGTTTGGGCTTGCGCAAAACGTCCACACATAGAAATCTCCAGCCAAATGTCATACTAAAAGTATAGAGTAGCTGGTCCGGACAGAAGATACGCCTTATAGATGTTACATCGTAGGTTAATCAAGTGATCGTATGCTGACGATTTCGGCGCTACAGTGTAATATGCACGCCAGTCGTTGATGGGGTAGTTACTGTGGAGTGTCCACCGCTGTGTCCATCAAGAAAAATTTATCAGCATAGCGAGTTAAAAAATTCATATTTATGAAGAATATACGAAATTTCTCCATTATTGCTCACATCGACCACGGTAAATCGACGCTGTCTGACCGTATTATCCAGATCTGCGGTGGCCTGTCTGACCGTGAAATGGAAGCGCAGGTTCTCGACTCGATGGATCTGGAGCGTGAGCGCGGCATTACCATCAAAGCGCAGAGCGTAACGCTCGATTACAAAGCCTCAGATGGTGAAACGTACCAGCTTAACTTTATCGACACCCCCGGTCACGTTGACTTCTCGTACGAGGTTTCCCGTTCGCTCGCCGCCTGTGAAGGGGCGCTGCTGGTGGTGGATGCCGGGCAGGGCGTTGAAGCGCAGACGCTGGCGAACTGCTACACCGCCATGGAAATGGATCTCGAAGTGGTGCCGGTTCTGAACAAAATTGACCTGCCCGCTGCCGATCCGGAACGTGTCGCCGAAGAGATTGAAGATATTGTTGGCATTGACGCGACTGACGCTGTGCGCTGCTCGGCGAAAACGGGCGTTGGCGTAACCGACGTGCTGGAACGCCTGGTGCGCGATATCCCGCCGCCGCAGGGCGACCCGGAAGGGCCGTTGCAGGCGTTGATTATCGACTCCTGGTTTGATAATTACCTCGGCGTCGTGTCGCTGGTGCGGATTAAAAACGGCACCATGCGCAAAGGCGACAAAGTAAAGGTCATGAGCACCGGTCAAACCTATAACGCCGATCGCCTGGGCATCTTCACGCCGAAGCAGGTTGACCGTACCGAACTGAAATGCGGCGAGGTAGGTTGGCTGGTCTGCGCCATTAAAGATATCCACGGCGCGCCGGTGGGCGACACCCTGACGCTGGCCCGTAATCCGGCGGACAAAGCGCTTCCGGGCTTTAAAAAGGTCAAACCGCAGGTTTACGCAGGTCTGTTCCCGGTAAGCTCCGACGATTACGAAGGCTTCCGTGATGCCCTCGGCAAACTGAGCCTTAACGATGCGTCCCTGTTCTATGAACCGGAAAGTTCTTCCGCGCTTGGCTTTGGTTTCCGCTGCGGCTTCCTGGGGCTGCTGCATATGGAGATCATTCAGGAACGTCTGGAGCGTGAATACGATCTGGATCTCATCACCACGGCGCCGACCGTTGTTTACGAAGTGGAAACCACGGCAAAAGAGACGATCTACGTCGACAGTCCGTCAAAACTGCCGCCGCTGAACAACATCTATGAACTGCGCGAACCAATCGCAGAGTGTCATATGCTGCTGCCGCAGGCGTATCTGGGGAACGTCATCACGTTGTGCGTTGAAAAACGCGGCGTGCAGACCAACATGGTTTACCACGGTAACCAGGTGGCGCTGACCTATGAAATCCCGATGGCGGAAGTCGTGCTCGACTTCTTTGACCGTCTGAAATCCACATCGCGTGGCTATGCGTCGCTGGATTACAACTTCAAACGCTTCCAGGCTTCCGATATGGTGCGCGTAGACGTTCTGATTAACAACGAACGCGTCGACGCGCTGGCGCTGATCACGCACCGTGACAACTCCCAGAGCCGTGGCCGTGAGCTGGTGGAGAAGATGAAAGATCTGATCCCGCGTCAGCAGTTTGATATCGCGATTCAGGCGGCAATCGGCACACACATTATTGCGCGTTCTACCGTGAAACAGCTGCGTAAGAACGTGTTGGCGAAATGCTATGGCGGCGATATCAGCCGTAAGAAAAAACTGCTGCAGAAGCAGAAAGAAGGTAAGAAGCGTATGAAGCAGATCGGTAACGTCGAACTGCCTCAGGAAGCGTTCCTCGCCATTCTGCATGTCGGTAAAGACAGCAAATAACCCTTAAGGAGTTGGCATGGCCAATATGTTTGCCCTGATTCTGGTGATTGCCACACTGGTGACGGGCATTTTATGGTGCGTGGATAAATTCTTTTTCGCGCCAAAACGTCGGGAGCGTCAGGCCGCAGCGCAGGCCGCTGCTGGTGATTCGCTCGATAAAGCCACCTTGAAGAAAGTGGCGCCGAAACCCGGCTGGCTGGAAACTGGCGCGTCGGTTTTCCCGGTGCTGGCGATTGTGCTGGTCGTGCGTTCGTTTATTTATGAGCCGTTCCAGATCCCGTCAGGTTCAATGATGCCAACGCTGCTGATTGGTGACTTTATCCTGGTGGAGAAATTCGCTTACGGGATTAAAGATCCGATCTACCAGAAAACGTTGATCGAAACCGGTCATCCGAAACGCGGCGATATCGTGGTCTTTAAATATCCGGAAGATCCGAAGCTCGACTACATTAAGCGTGCGGTTGGGCTGCCTGGCGACAAAGTGACTTACGATCCGGTTGCCAAAGAACTCACCATTCAGCCTGGCTGTCGCTCTGGTCAGGCGTGCGAAAATGCTTTACCGGTGACCTACAGCGACGTACAGCCGAGCAATTTCGTACAGACGTTCTCGCGTCGTAACGGCGGCGAGGCGACCAGCGGCTTCTTTGACGTACCGCAGAGTGAAACGAAAGAGAACGGCATTCGACTTGCCGAGCGCAAAGAGACCCTTGGCGACGTCACGCACCGTATTCTGACCGTACCGATTGCGCAGGATCAGGTGGGGATGTATTACCGTCAGCCAGGTCAGCAACTGGCGACCTGGATTGTGCCGCCGGGGCAGTACTTCATGATGGGCGATAACCGGGATAACAGCGCAGACAGCCGTTACTGGGGATTTGTCCCGGAAGCTAATCTGGTGGGGAAAGCAACCGCAATCTGGATGAGTTTTGACAAGCAGGAAGGCGAATGGCCGACCGGCGTCCGTTTGAGCCGTATTGGCGGGATCCACTGATCGCGGTTTAGCGTTCACGTTGTCGTCAATGTGGCGGCAACGTGAATTATTTATTAGATAATTCCCCCCAGGCTAACGACATCCCTTGTCGTTGTGTATAGAATATTCCCCCGAAGTTTAAGGTTGGCGCCTCCTGGTCGCCACGGCACACGAAACAGCGTTGGTTCCCCATATACAGGCAAGTAAAGCTGTCGCTCTGCGGCTGGCTGAATAGCCTGTGTATCAGGTCTGTTTCGTGTGCTGAATTGTTGACGCATTTATTTATTGGTATCGCATGAACCCCATCGTAATTAATCGGCTTCAACGGAAGCTGGGCTACACTTTTACTCATCAGGAGCTGTTGCAGCAGGCATTAACCCATCGCAGCGCCAGCAGCAAACATAACGAGCGTTTAGAGTTTCTTGGCGACTCCATTTTAAGTTTTGTGATTGCGAATGCGCTGTATCACCGTTTTCCGCGCGTAGACGAAGGCGACATGAGCCGTATGCGCGCAACGCTGGTGCGGGGTAATACGCTGGCTGAACTGGCGCGTGAATTCGATCTGGGCGAATGTTTACGCTTAGGGCCTGGAGAACTGAAGAGCGGCGGTTTTCGTCGTGAGTCGATTCTGGCCGACACCGTTGAAGCGTTGATTGGCGGGGTGTTCCTCGACAGCGATATTCAAACCGTCGAAAAACTGATTCTCAACTGGTACCAGACCCGTCTGGACGAAATCAGTCCGGGCGATAAACAAAAAGATCCGAAAACGCGTTTGCAGGAATATTTACAGGGTCGCCATCTGCCGCTGCCGTCGTACCTGGTTGTGCAGGTTCGTGGCGAAGCGCACGATCAAGAATTTACAATCCACTGCCAGGTCAGCGGCCTGAGTGAGCCGGTGGTAGGCACCGGTTCGAGCCGTCGTAAGGCGGAGCAGGCTGCCGCCGAACAGGCGCTGAAAAAACTGGAGCTGGAATGAGCGAAGATAAAACCTACTGCGGATTTATAGCCATCGTCGGACGTCCGAACGTGGGTAAATCCACCCTGTTAAATAAGCTGCTCGGGCAGAAGATTTCGATCACCTCCCGTAAAGCGCAGACCACGCGTCACCGAATTGTCGGCATCCATACCGAAGGGGCATATCAGGCGATTTACGTCGATACTCCCGGTCTGCATATGGAAGAAAAGCGTGCGATCAACCGTCTGATGAATAAAGCGGCCAGCAGCTCTATCGGTGACGTTGAACTGGTGATCTTCGTGGTTGAAGGTACGCGCTGGACCCCGGACGACGAGATGGTGCTGAATAAACTGCGCGACGGCAAAGCACCGGTGATCCTGGCCGTGAACAAGGTGGATAACGTTCAGGAAAAAGCCGATCTGCTGCCGCACCTGCAGTTCCTGGCAAGTCAGATGAACTTTCTCGACATCGTACCGATCTCCGCTGAGACCGGGATGAACGTCGACACCATCGCGGGTATTGTGCGTAAACACCTGCCGGAAGCCATTCATCACTTCCCGGAAGATTACATTACCGATCGCTCTCAGCGCTTTATGGCCTCTGAGATCATCCGTGAAAAGCTGATGCGTTTTCTTGGCGCTGAGCTGCCTTATTCGGTCACCGTCGAAATTGAGCGTTTCGTGACTAACGAGCGCGGCGGCTACGACATCAACGGGCTGATCCTCGTTGAACGTGAAGGGCAGAAAAAGATGGTTATTGGCAACAAAGGCGCCAAGATTAAAACCATCGGCATTGAAGCGCGTAAAGACATGCAGGAGATGTTCGAAGCCCCGGTTCACCTTGAACTGTGGGTGAAAGTGAAATCGGGATGGGCCGACGACGAGCGCGCGCTGCGCAGTCTCGGTTATGTCGACGACCTCTAAACCTGCGTCCTGCACAGACGACGAGTATGATGGAAGGCTGGCAGCGCGCATTTGTCCTGCATAGTCGTCCCTGGAGCGAAACCAGCCTGATGCTGGACGTCTTCACGGAAGAGTCGGGTCGCGTGCGCCTTGTTGCCAAAGGCGCGCGATCTAAACGTTCGAACCTGAAAGGCGCTCTCCAGCCTTTTACCCCCCTGTTAGTGCGCTTTGGCGGGCGTGGCGAAGTGAAAACGCTACGCAGCGCTGAAGCCGTTTCTCTGGCCCTCCCTCTGAGCGGTATCACCTTATACAGTGGTCTGTACGTTAACGAACTGCTGGCCCGCGTGCTTGAGCACGAAACCCGTTTTTCGGCCCTCTTTTTCGACTATCTGCATTGCATACAGGCGCTGGCGGGCGCTACCGGTACGCCCGAACCGACCCTGCGTCGATTCGAACTGGCGCTGCTCGGGCACCTTGGGTATGGCGTGGACTTTTTGCACTGCGCCGGCAGCGGTGAAGCGGTGGATGACACAATGACCTATCGTTACCGCGAGGAAAAAGGCTTTATCGCCAGCGTGGTGATCGACAACAGCACCTTTACCGGTCGGCAGTTGCGGGCGCTGGCGGAGCGCGAGTTTCCCGATGCTGATACCTTGCGCGCCGCGAAACGCTTTACCCGCATGGCGCTGAAGCCGTATCTTGGTGGAAAACCTTTAAAGAGCCGCGAATTATTCCGGCAGTTTATGCCGAAGCGAAAATAAAAAACGAGGATTGTCATGGCTGAATTACTGTTAGGCGTCAATATTGACCACATTGCCACCCTGCGTAACGCGCGCGGCACGGCGTATCCGGATCCGGTGCAGGCGGCGTTCATTGCTGAACAGGCGGGCGCGGATGGTATCACCGTCCATCTGCGCGAAGATCGTCGTCATATCACCGATCGCGACGTTCGTATTCTTCGCCAGACGCTGGACACGCGGATGAACCTGGAAATGGCGGTGACCGAAGAAATGCTGGCGATTGCGGTGGAGACCAAACCGCATTTCTGCTGCCTGGTGCCGGAAAAACGCCAGGAAGTGACCACCGAAGGCGGCCTCGATGTCGCCGGGCAGCGCGACAAAATGCGTGATGCCTGCAAGCGTCTGGCGGAGGCGGGGATCCTCGTGTCGCTGTTCATCGACGCGGATGAAGTACAGATCAAAGCCGCTGCCGAGGTGGGCGCGCCGTACATTGAAATCCATACCGGCTGCTATGCCGATGCGCAAACTGACGCTGACCAGGCGCAGGAGCTGGCGCGCATCGCGAAAGCGGCGACCTTTGCCGCAAGCCTCGGTCTGAAGGTCAATGCGGGCCACGGTTTAACGTACCACAACGTGAAAGCTATTGCCGCGCTGCCGGAAATGCATGAACTGAATATCGGCCATGCGATTATTGGGCGTGCGGTCATGAGCGGCCTGAAAGAGGCGGTAGCGGAAATGAAGCGCCTGATGCTGGAAGCGCGCGGCTAATGGCAATCCTCGGTTTAGGCACCGATATTGTGGAGATCGCCCGCATCGAAGCGGTGATCTCCCGCTCCGGCGACCGCCTTGCCAGACGGGTGCTCAGCGACAACGAGTGGGCGATTTGGCAGACGCACCAGCAGCCGGTGCGTTTTCTTGCCAAGCGCTTTGCGGTGAAAGAGGCGGCGGCAAAAGCGTTGGGTACCGGTATCCGCAATGGCCTGGCGTTTAATCAGTTTGAAGTGTTCAACGATGCGCTGGGGAAACCGCGCCTGCGGCTGTGGGGGGAAGCGTTAGCGCTGGCAGAGAAACTGGGTGTTGTTCATATGCATGTGACGCTGGCCGATGAGCGCCATTACGCCTGCGCCACGGTCATTATTGAAAGTTAAGCAGCGTTGCCGTCATCCGGCATATTCACTCGCCGAACGGCATCCTGTTTTATCAGGCCCGGAGGCGGGTCTCAGGCAGCCGTTACAGCTTATCGGCGTGGTGCATCAGAACAAACTTGTCCCACAGTTGCTCTTCCGTTTCGACATGCGCCGGATCTTTCAAAATGGTATTCGGGATAGGGCACACCTTCTGACAGGTGGGCGTTTCATAATGGCCTACGCACTCTGTGCACTTGTCGCTGTTAATCTCATAAATGCTCTCGCCCATTGAAATCGCCTCATTGGGGCATTCTGGCTCGCACATATCGCAGTTGATGCATTTTTTGGTGATTAACAGGGCCATCAGGAAACTCTCATAACATCACAAACCGGGCGGGCATTATACGCGCATTCTTTGCTCAAACCAGTTTTTTTACCAGCGCCTCGCTCTGGCGTATCCGCTCCGGCGCATGTTCTAAATCCTGCTGTACCAGCGCCATAAACAGCAGATCGGTCAGCAGCGTCTGTGCGTGAGTGGAAGAGATAGCGGCACTGCGCGTGGCCTGCTCTTCCGCAATGGTATAAAGACAGTGACTGGCCCGCTGCTGCAGGGCGTTAGGGGTGAAACCGGTTATAGCCAGAATCTTGCCACCGACGCGCAGTGTTTCATCCGCCGCCAGATTCAGCTCACGGCGCTCTCCGCTGTAGGAAATGGCAAACAGCAGATCGTCTGGCGTCAACGCCTGAACCGTCGCCAGCAGCGCATGCATATCGCGCTCCACGACCGCGTTGAGGCCGATTTTTCGTAGCTTCCAGGCAAAACTCTGCGCTACCAGACCCGACGCGCCGATGCCGGTCAACACAATGCGTCGGGCGCTGCGCAACAGATTCACGCTTTCGATCAGCTTCTCTTCCGTATTCACGTCCAGCGTGGCATGCATGGCCGCGACGTTCTCTTTGATCAACTTCTCGCCGACGAGACGTAACGGATCGTCGCCGCGGATCTGGTTGTGCACCGGCACAGAATGCGCGGCTGGCGCGCTCATCAGCGCTTCGCTGAGCGCCAGTTTCAATGCGGGGAAACCTTTATAGCCAAGCTTTTGCGCGAACTTCACGACGCTTGACTGACTCACGCCCGCTTCGGCAGCCAGCTGCTGAGAGCTAAGATGTCTTGCCGTATCCGGCTGCGTGAGCAGATAGTCCGCGAGCTTTTTATCACTCTGCGCAAACCCAGAATATCGCTGACGAATACGAATCAAACAGTTCATAACCTCTCCCGGAAAACGAAATGGCGCAACAGACTGAAATTTTGCTCGCCTTAGTGAATATTCTATTCCATTATTAATGATAAATATGAATTAAAAATTCCTGAGGAGCAAATATGAATCTCGGCGCGTTAGTATCAGAAACCCGCAATCCCCAAACGATGGATCTTGATGCGCTGCCGACGCTTAAATTGGTTGAGCGTTTTAATCAACAGGATGCGCAGGTAGCGGAAGCCGTAAAAGCGACTCTCCCGGAGGTTGCGCGAGCGGTCGACGCCGCGGCTGACGCGTTGAAATCCGGGGGGCGTATTATCTATATGGGGGCAGGGACCAGCGGACGCCTGGGCGTGCTTGATGCCTCGGAATGTCCACCGACATTCGGCGTCCCGCACGGTCTGGTTATCGGGCTGATTGCCGGTGGTCCGGGGGCATTGCTTAAAGCGGTCGAAGGCGCAGAAGATAATCCTCAGTTGGGGGTAGACGATCTTGTCGCGATCAACCTAAAGCCACAGGATCTGGTGGTGGGACTGGCCGCTTCGGGCCGTACACCGTACGTGATCGGGGCGCTGAAGTATGCGCGTGGCGTGGGCTGCACGACGGTGGCTATCTCCTGTAACCCGGATTCACCCATTGCCCGCGAAGCCGATATCGCGATTTCGCCGGTCGTCGGCCCCGAGGCGCTCACGGGCTCAACGCGCCTGAAGTCAGGCACTGCCCAGAAACTGGTGCTCAATATGATCTCCACTGGCGCGATGGTGAAGTTCGGCAAGGTTTACCAGAATCTGATGGTGGATATGCAGGCCACTAACGTCAAACTGGTCGATCGCGCCTGTCGGATGGTGGTTGAGGCGACGGGCATTGCGCGCGACGACGCGGAAGCGCTTCTCAAACAAACCGACTATGACGTTAAACCCGCTATTCTGATGGCGCTGACCGGTCTTAACGCTACGGCGGCGAGAGAGAAGCTGGCCCAACATCAGGGCTTTTTACGCGCGGCGTTAGCCGACTCGTCTGCGGATCGCCTGGGTAAATGATTGTTGCCGGAAAAGTGACGATCTATCTGTTAGGCTAAGATCAGGAGTTATCGTCAGGTTTCCGTTTCCTGACGACAGACGTTGAATGATCCAGAGGAGTAAGGTTTGACCACTAACGCGCGTCGTGTCGTATTTTTTGATTTGGATGGTACGTTGCACCAGCAGGACATGTTCGGCAGTTTCCTGCGCTATTTGTTGCGTCGCCAGCCTCTCAACGCGCTGCTCGTGCTGCCTCTTTTGCCGGTCATTGCCGGCGCGTTGCTGATAAAAGGGCGCGCAGCGCGCTGGCCAATGAGTTTGCTGCTGTGGGGCTGCACCTTCGGGCACAGCGAAGCGCGGCTGCAGACGCTGCATGCAGACTTTGTGAGCTGGTTTCGGGAAAGCGTGACGGCGTTTCCGCTCGTCCAGGAACGTCTGACAACCTATCTGCTCAGTTCAGATGCCGATATCTGGCTGATTACCGGTTCGCCGCAGTCGCTGGTGGAGCAGGTGTATTTTGATACGCCGTGGCTGCCGCGGGTTAATCTTATCGCCAGCCAGATGCGGCGCGGCTATGGCGGCTGGGTGCTGACGATGCGCTGTCTGGGACATGAAAAAGTGGCGCAGCTTGAGCGTCAAATCGGTACGCCGCTGCGTCTGTACAGCGGCTACAGCGACAGTAAACAGGACAACCCGCTGCTCTATTTTTGCCAGCATCGTTGGCGCGTCACGCCTCGCGGAGAGCTCCAGCAACTGGAATAGTTGAAAGTATAGCTACCGTGTATAATGCGGCCCGCTATGACTACCGGAGTATCCCTTTTGTCAGACGTTGAATTTAGCCACGAATACTGGATGCGTCATGCGCTTACCCTCGCAAAGCGTGCCTGGGACGCGAGAGAAGTGCCAGTCGGGGCGGTCCTGGTGCATAACAACCGCGTGATTGGCGAAGGCTGGAACCGCCCGATTGGTCACCACGATCCGACCGCGCATGCGGAGATCATGGCGCTCCGCCAGGGCGGACTGGTGTTACAGAACTACCGGCTGATTGACGCCACGCTGTACGTAACGCTGGAGCCGTGCGTCATGTGCGCAGGGGCAATGGTGCATAGCCGTATCCGCCGCGTGGTGTTTGGCGCCCGAGATGCCAAAACCGGCGCTGCCGGTTCACTTATTGACGTGCTGCACCATCCGGGAATGAATCATCGCGTAGAGGTTATCGAAGGCGTGCTGCGCGATGAGTGCGCGACGCTGCTCAGCGACTTCTTTCGCATGCGTCGTCAGGAAATTAAAGCCCTGAAAAACGCATCACGCGCTCACCTTTCATCCGACTAGGACGCGGTCAATTTACTCTGCGTCCTTTTTCTGCGGCAGGCGCAGCAAGGAAGGGGCATCCGCCAGATAGCCGGAGGACGCTTGCGACAGGAAGGAGGAGAGCGGCAGCGATTGCTTGCTGAATTCCGCAGGGGATACCACGGGATATTCTTCCGCCAGTCTCATTTCTTCCGCGACCCGTTTCTCTTTCTCCTGCAAATAGCCCACTAAACTGATCTGATACTTGCGGATATTTTCGACGTAGGCGTACGCTTCGTGACCGCGGGCGTAGCCATAGGTCAGCTTACTGTAATATGGCTTCTGGCTGAGCAGCGGCAGACGCTGCTTCACATCCGTCCAACTGTCAGGGTTACCTTTGGTTTTCGCCGTCAGCGTTCGCGCGTCGAGCATATGCGCATAGCCCATATTATACGCCGCCAGCGCAAACCAGATGCGCTCATCCTTTGGCACGGTTTCCGGCACCTTGCTCATCATGTCCTGTAAATACCGCGCGCCGCCGCTGATGCTCTGCTCCGGGTCGGTACGATCGGTAAGACCCAGACTTTGGGCCGTGTTTTTGGTCAGCATCATCATGCCGCGAACGCCGGTCGGCGAGGTAGCCTGCGGATCCCAGTGTGATTCCTGCCAGGCGATCGCGGCGAGCAGACGCCAGTCAATTTCCTGAGCATACTTTTCAAATAAGGGTTTCAGGTCGGGCAGCATGGCCTCAACGGCGCGCAGGAAGGTGCGGGTATCGACATAGTCGAAATCGTCGCCGTGGCCGAGATACTTCTCTTCCAGCCTCGCCAGCGAGCCGTCATCATTGATGCTGTTGAAGAAATCGAGCAGGGCGGCTGATAACGTATTGTCATCGTCCAGTTGGCTAAACCAGGTGACCGGCTGTTCGTCAGTGACATCCAGCGCGACCGCCAGTTCCGGATGTACGCGCTGATAAAGGCTGATGGCGACAGAGTCGGCAATGGTGTAATCCAGCTTACCGGCAAGCACGGCGTCCAACAGCTCCGTGGTGCCTTTTCTGTCTTCAATTCGCCAACTGAGTTGAGGAAATTTTGTCTCTTTCAGCGTCTGTAAATCATTAACCACCACATGGCCGGGAGCGATAGTCAGCTGGCTTTCCGTCACGCTGCCCAGCGTACGCGGACGATACTGGCCCACTTTGTAGACCAGTTGCTGCGAGACCGAGTAATAGGTCGGGCCGGGCTGGTAATTTTTAACCCGTTCGCTGTTATAGACCAGTCCGGCAGCCAGCAGGTCGGCATCGCCGTTATCCAGGTCATCGAACAACTGACTGATGTTCTGGCGTACGGTAATCTTCAGCTTCACCCCCAGATAGTTGGCAAACTGTTCGGCCAGCTCATAATCCAGCCCGTAGGGCTTACCATTAAGCGTTGAATAGGTCAGCGGCGAGTTAATGGTGCTCACGCGCAGCTCTCCCCGCGACTGGATCGCCGCGATACGACTTTCAGCTTTACCGGACCAGGGAATAGAGGGCCAAAGCGCGGCGGCCAACAACAGCGTCAGGATGCCGATGAACAGATAATTAATCTTTAATTTTTTCAATTAGTTAATTCTCTGTACCGTGCGTTGCCTCAGTGTAGGAAAAGGAATAGTAAGACCAGGAGTATTTATCAGTGAGCGGCATTTTGCTTAAACTTGCGTCAGTTGGCAACTAATTAGAACGATTGGCCGCACCGTCTGGCAAAAATTGACGCCAATTTTATTTCGACGCAAACGGTTTCGTCGGCGGCGCAGATTCTTTATAATGACGCCCGTTTCCCCACTTGGGCACACCGAAAGCTTAGAAGACGAGAGACTTATGATGGAAATTCTGCGTGGTTCGCCTGCACTGTCGGCATTCCGTATCAACAAACTGCTGGCGCGCTTTCAGGCTGCCAACCTCCAGGTCCACAACATTTACGCCGAGTACGTCCATTTTGCCGATCTGAACGCGCCGCTGAGCGATGATGAGCAGGCGCAGCTTGCCCGCCTGCTGAAATATGGCCCGAGCCTGAGCAGCCATACGCCGGAAGGCAAACTGCTGCTGGTAACGCCTCGCCCCGGCACCATCTCCCCCTGGTCTTCCAAAGCGACGGATATCGCCCACAACTGCGGTCTGCAACAAATCGATCGCCTGGAGCGCGGTGTGGCTTACTATGTTGAAGCCTCCACGCTGACCGCTGAACAGTGGCAGCAGGTCGCCGCAGAGCTTCACGATCGCATGATGGAAACGGTTTTTTCCTCATTAAACGATGCCGAAAAATTGTTTATCCATCACGAGCCCGCTCCGGTCGCCAGCGTCAATTTGCTGGGCGAAGGCCGCCAGGCGCTGATCGACGCCAACCTGCGTCTCGGCCTGGCGCTGGCGGAAGACGAAATCGACTACCTGCAGGATGCGTTCACAACGCTGGGGCGCAACCCGAACGATATCGAGCTGTACATGTTTGCCCAGGCGAACTCCGAACACTGCCGTCACAAAATTTTTAACGCCGACTGGGTGATTGACGGCGAGCCGCAGCCGAAGTCGCTGTTCAAAATGATTAAAAACACGATGGAACACACTCCCGACCACGTGTTGTCTGCCTATAAAGACAACGCGGCGGTAATGGAAGGTTCTGACGTGGGACGTTATTTTGCTGACCATGCCACCGGGCGCTATGACTTCCACCAGGAAGCGGCGCATATCCTGATGAAGGTCGAAACCCATAACCACCCAACGGCAATCTCGCCATGGCCGGGGGCCGCGACCGGTTCCGGCGGCGAGATTCGCGATGAAGGCGCAACCGGACGCGGCGCGAAGCCAAAAGCGGGGCTGGTGGGCTTTTCGGTCTCTAACCTGCGCATTCCTGGCTTTGAACAGCCGTGGGAAGAAGATTTCGGCAAGCCTGAGCGCATTGTGACCGCGCTGGATATCATGACCGAAGGCCCGCTGGGCGGCGCGGCGTTCAACAACGAATTTGGTCGTCCGGCGCTGAACGGCTATTTCCGTACCTACGAAGAAAAGGTCAACAGCCATAACGGCGAGGAGCTGCGCGGCTACCATAAACCGATCATGCTGGCGGGCGGGATCGGCAACATCCGCGCGGATCATGTACAGAAAGGCGAGATCAACGTTGGCGCGAAGCTGATCGTTCTCGGCGGCCCGGCAATGAATATCGGCCTCGGCGGTGGAGCGGCGTCGTCAATGGCGTCCGGCCAGTCTGACGCGGATCTCGACTTCGCTTCCGTGCAGCGCGACAACCCGGAGATGGAGCGTCGCTGCCAGGAGGTGATCGACCGCTGCTGGCAACTGGGCGAAGCTAACCCCATTCTCTTTATTCATGACGTTGGCGCGGGCGGTCTTTCTAACGCCATGCCGGAGCTGGTGAGCGACGGCGGGCGCGGCGGTAAGTTCGAGCTGCGTGATATTCTCAGCGACGAGCCGGGCATGAGCCCGCTGGAAATCTGGTGTAACGAATCCCAGGAGCGTTACGTGCTGGCGGTTGCCGCCGACCAGCTTCCGCTATTCGACGAACTGTGCCGTCGCGAACGCGCGCCGTACGCGGTCATTGGTGAAGCGACGGAAGAAAAACACCTGTCGCTGAATGACCGTCACTTTAACAACCAGCCGATCGATCTGCCGCTTGACGTGTTGCTCGGCAAAACACCGAAAATGACCCGCGATGTTCAGTCCCTCAAAGCGAAAGGCGACGCCCTGAATCGCGGCGGCATCACGCTTGCCGACGCCGTGAAGCGCGTTCTGCATTTGCCAGCCGTCGCGGAAAAAACCTTCCTTGTGACCATTGGCGACCGCACCGTTACCGGTATGGTTTCCCGCGATCAGATGGTCGGCCCGTGGCAGGTGCCGGTAGCGAACTGCGCGGTAACGACCGCCAGCCTCGATAGCTACTACGGCGAAGCGATGGCTATCGGCGAACGCGCGCCGGTGGCGTTGCTCGACTTCTCTGCTTCCGCCCGTCTGGCCGTTGGTGAAGCGCTGACCAACATCGCCGCGACGCAGATCGGCGACATCAAACGCATCAAGCTTTCCGCGAACTGGATGGCGGCTGCCGGTCACCCCGGTGAAGACGCCGGTCTGTATGAAGCGGTAAAAGCAGTAGGCGAAGAACTTTGCCCGGCGCTTGGCCTGACCATTCCGGTAGGCAAAGACTCCATGTCGATGAAAACCTGCTGGCAGGAAGGCGGCGAACAGCGCGAAATGACCTCGCCGCTGTCGTTGGTGATCTCCGCTTTTGCCCGCGTAGAGGACGTACGTCATACCGTTACGCCTCAGCTCTCGACCGAAGACAATGCCCTGCTGCTGATTGACCTCGGTAAAGGACACAACGCGCTGGGCGCCACCGCGCTGGCGCAGGTGTACCGTCAGCTTGGCGATAAACCAGCGGATGTGCGCGACGTGGCGCAACTGAAAGGTTTCTACGACGCGATTCAGGCGCTGGTGGCGCAGCGTAAATTGCTGGCCTACCACGACCGCTCCGACGGCGGTCTGCTGGTGACGCTGGCGGAAATGGCCTTTACCGGCCATTGCGGTCTCCAGGCCGATATCGCCACGCTGGGCGGCGACCATTTGGCCGCGTTATTTAACGAAGAACTGGGCGCGGTGATCCAGGTGCGTGCGGAGGATCGTGAGGCGGTTGAAGCGCTGCTGGCGCAATACGGCCTCGGTGACTGCGTCCATTATGTCGGTCAGGCCGTGTCGGGCGACCGTTTCGTGATTAATGCTAACGGCCAGACGGTGTTTAGCGAAAGCCGGACCACGCTTCGCGTCTGGTGGGCAGAAACCACCTGGCAGATGCAGCGCCTGCGCGACAATCCGGAATGCGCCGACCAGGAGCACGACGCGAAAACCAACGACGCCGATCCAGGCCTGAACGTGACGCTGACGTTTGATCTTAATGACGATATCGCCGCACCGTACATTGCCACCGGCGCGCGTCCGAAGGTCGCTGTCCTGCGCGAGCAGGGGGTGAACTCCCACGTTGAAATGGCCGCCGCGTTCCATCGCGCGGGCTTTGACGCCATCGACGTGCACATGAGCGATCTCCTCGGCGGTCGCACCGGACTGGGCAACTTCCAGGCGCTGGTGGCCTGCGGCGGTTTCTCTTACGGCGACGTGCTGGGCGCAGGGGAAGGCTGGGCGAAATCCATTCTGTTTAATCATCGCGTGCGCGATGAGTTTGAAACTTTCTTCCATCGTCCGCAGACCCTGGCGCTTGGCGTATGTAACGGCTGCCAGATGATGTCGAACCTGCGTGAACTGATCCCAGGCAGCGAGCTGTGGCCGCGCTTTGTGCGTAATCAGTCGGACCGTTTTGAAGCGCGCTTTAGCCTGGTGGAAGTGACGCAAAGCCCGTCGCTGTTGCTACAGGGGATGGTCGGCTCGCAAATGCCTATCGCTGTGTCCCACGGGGAAGGGCGCGTCGAAGTACGCGATGAGGCCCATCTTGCCGCGCTGGAGAGCAAAGGTCTGGTGGCGCTGCGCTATGTCGACAACTTTGGCACGGTGACGGAAACGTACCCGGCAAACCCGAACGGCTCGCCAAACGGCATTACCGCGGTCACGACGGAAAACGGTCGTGTGACCATCATGATGCCGCACCCGGAGCGCGTGTTCCGCACGGTCAGTAACTCCTGGCACCCGGAAAACTGGGGCGAGGACGGCCCATGGATGCGTATCTTCCGCAACGCGCGTAAGCAGCTAGGCTAAGCCGTTGCCTGTTGAATAGCCTCTTCACAAAGAGCCCGGTATATTTACCGGGCTTTTTAGTGGGTGTCGCGAATTTACGACAACACAGCCAGGTGAGTGTCGTCAAAAGGAGACGCTTAACCTATTGATTTTTATGGCGGTATAAAGGTTGTGCTTAAGGTGTTGCTAATAAGCGACACTCGGGGTGAAAAATGAGCAATGCCGGGCGCGGGCTTATTTTACATAAATAACATGAAATTCAGTGTGTTAACAAAATGTTTTATTTGTTGGCACAGTTACTGCATAATATTCACCAGTGGCTCATTCACCTTCTTATGTCAGCCCCTTCGGGACGTGCTACATAAACTTCGAATGACGCACAACAAGGTGCCTGCCGTCCAACTTCTGATAATAGCGATGCTTTATCAACCATCGGGCGAAACGTCGAGTTAGGCACCGCCTTATTCCATAACAAAGCCGGGTTTTACCCGGCTTTGTTGTATCTGACGTTTGCCTCAGTTAGCATCCTCTTATTCCTGTTTGGCGAGAGTAACGCATTGAAGCGCTGGTCTGTTTTCCCCCGTTCATTACGACAGTTGGTAACGCTGGCATTCCTGCTGATCCTGTTACCGTTGCTGGTTCTTGCCTGGCAGGCGTGGCAAAGCCTGAACGCCCTGAGCGCGCAGGCGGCGCTAACCAACCGTACGACGCTTATCGATGCGCGCCGCAGCGAGGCTATGACCAACGTAGCGCTGGAGATGGAGCGCAGCTACCGCCAGTATTGCGTGCTTGACGATCCAACCCTTGCCAGGGTGTACCAGAGCCAGCGCAAACGCTACAGCGAAATGCTCGACGCCCACGCCGGCGTATTGCCAGACGATAAGCTGTATCAGGCGCTGCATCAGGATCTGAACGATCTGGCGCAGCTGCAATGCCGTAACAGCGGGCCGGATACCGCCGCTGCCGCGCGTCTGGAAGCCTTTGCCAGTGCTAATACCGAGATGGTGCAGGCCACGCGTACCGTGGTTTTCTCGCGCGGGCAACAGCTTCAACAGGAGATTGCCGAACGCGGCCAGTTCTTCGGCTGGCAAGCGCTGGTGTTGTTTCTGGTCAGTCTTGCAATGGTATTGCTGTTTACGCGGATGATAATCGGGCCGGTAAAAGGCATAGAGCGAATGATCAACCGGTTGGGGGAAGGGCGGTCGCTTGGCAATACCGTCACTTTTACCGGACCGCGCGAGCTTCGTTCCGTAGGGCAGCGTATCATTTGGCTGAGCGAGCGGCTGTCCTGGCTTGAGTCTCAGCGCCATCAGTTTTTGCGTCATCTTTCCCATGAACTGAAAACGCCGCTCGCCAGCATGCGGGAAGGGACGGAACTGTTGGCCGATCAGGTGGTAGGCCCCTTGACGCCGGAGCAAAAAGAGGTGGTCGGCATCCTCGACGACAGCAGCCGCAACCTGCAAAAACTGATCGAACAACTACTCGATTATAACCGCAAGCTGGCGGACAGCCCCGTTGAGATGGAAAGCGTTGAGATTGAACCTTTGGTTGATATGGTCGTTTCCGCTCACAGTTTGCCTGCTCGCGCTAAAATGATGCATACCGCGGTTGAGCTGTCAGCTGACCGCTGTCTGGCGGAGCCGATGCTGTTGATGAGCGTGCTGGATAATCTTTATTCCAATGCGGTGCACTACGGAGCCGAATCCGGTAACATTCGTATCAGTAGCCGTTTCCAGGGAAACCGGGTTTACATTGACGTCTGCAATACCGGTACGCCAATTCCCGAAGCGGAAAAGACCATGATTTTCGAGCCTTTTTTCCAGGGAAGTCATCAACGAAAAGGGGCCGTGAAGGGCAGCGGGTTGGGGCTGAGTATCGCCAGAGATTGCATTCGCCGTATGCAGGGCGAATTGTATCTTGTCGAGGACCCTGCGCAAGCGGTTTGCTTCCGAATCGAATTGCCGCTTTCTGCATCGAAAAACGACTAAACAGATAAGTCTGGTAACTATGCCACACGTTTTTTTTCACATTTTTCAACGAATTCTGTCCCGTCGGGTCATCCTGGCGGGAATACCCTGTCTGGCGCTGCTGGGCTGTGTACCGCAGGCGGTAAAACATGACGCGGGCGAAACGGCGCAGGATAACCTGCCTACGACTCAACTGGCGGATTATCTGTCGGTCGACTGTACCGATATCTGGGCGCTGCATGGCCCGGCGACCGATACCAATCCGCTGTACTGGCTGCGCGCCATTGACTGCGCCGATCGTTTGATGCCGGTACAGTCACGCAATGAAGCCCGAATGCTGAACGACGACAGCTGGCAAAACGCCTTTAAGCGCGGCGTGCTGCTGGCGAACGCCAAAATCACGCCGCTGGAGCGTCGCGACACGATTTCCCGTCTTGACGGCGTCAGTACCCTGATCCCCTCGCAGGTGCGCCCGCTTTATCAAATCTGGCGCGACGGACAAGCGCTCCAGCTTCAGCTTGCTGAAGAGCGCCAGCGCTACAGCAAACTGCAGCAAACCAGCGACAGCGAACTTGATACGCTGCGCCAGCAACAACAGCACATGCAGGCGCAGTTAGATCTGACGACGCGCAAACTGGAAAACCTGACGGACATCGAGCGCCGGCTTTCCAGCCGTAAGCCTGCCGGAAGTTACAATCCTGACGCGGGACACAGCGAAGAGAAAGCTGCCGCGCCGGTTCCGTCCGATGATGAGGTATCGCCATGATAAGCCGTAAACCAGCGCATTTACTGCTGGTCGATGACGATCCGGGCTTGCTTAAACTGTTGGGCATGCGTCTGACCAGTGAAGGCTACAGCGTGGTTACAGCAGAGAGCGGAGCCGAAGGACTGCGCGTGCTAAACCGTGAAAAAGTGGATTTGGTGATTAGCGACTTACGCATGGATGAAATGGACGGGATGCAACTGTTTAGCGAAATCCAGAAGGTGCAGCCCGGCATGCCGGTGATCATCCTTACCGCCCACGGGTCGATCCCGGACGCGGTCGCCGCAACGCAAAAAGGCGTGTTCAGTTTTCTCACCAAACCGGTCGATAAGGACGCGCTGTACCATGCTATTGATGAAGCACTGGAACAGTCCGCCCCGGCGACCGACGACAGTTGGCGTGAGTCAATCGTTACCCGCAGCCCGCTCATGCTGCGTCTGCTGGAGCAGGCGCGGATGGTGGCTCAGTCTGACGTCAGCGTGCTGATCAACGGGCAAAGCGGCACCGGGAAAGAGATCTTCGCCCAGGCGATCCATAATGCCAGCCCGCGCAGCAGTAAACCGTTTATCGCCATTAACTGCGGCGCGTTGCCGGAACAACTGCTCGAGTCGGAGCTGTTTGGTCACGCGCGCGGGGCGTTTACCGGCGCGGTCAGCAACCGCGAAGGGCTGTTTCAGGCCGCAGAAGGCGGGACGCTGTTCCTTGATGAAATTGGCGATATGCCCGCGCCGTTACAGGTGAAACTGCTGCGCGTGTTGCAGGAGCGCAAGGTCAGGCCGCTCGGCAGCAACCGCGACATCGACATTGATGTGCGTATTATTTCGGCTACCCACCGTGACCTGCCGAAAGCGATGGCGCGCGGCGAGTTTCGTGAGGATCTGTACTACCGCCTCAACGTGGTGAGCCTGAAGATCCCGGCGCTGGCCGAACGGACGGAAGATATCCCGCTGCTGGCGAATCATTTGCTGCGTCAGTCGGCGGAGCGGCATAAACCGTTTGTGCGCGCCTTTTCCACCGATGCGATGAAGCGCCTGATGACCGCCAGCTGGCCGGGTAACGTCCGGCAACTGGTGAACGTCATTGAGCAGTGCGTGGCGCTGACCTCGTCGCCGGTGATCAGTGACGCACTGGTCGAGCAGGCGCTGGAAGGCGAAAACACCGCGTTACCGACCTTTGTCGAAGCCCGTAATCAGTTCGAACTGAACTATCTGCGTAAACTGCTGCAAATCACCCGAGGCAATGTGACCCATGCGGCGCGCATGGCGGGACGCAACCGGACGGAGTTTTATAAATTGCTCTCCCGTCACGAGCTTGATGCCAACGACTTTAAAGAGTAGCTCCCTACCAGGACGCACGCTATGATACGGTTAGCAACCGGTTACGCGATTAAAACAGGAACACCATGAAAAAGATTGATGCGATTATTAAACCCTTCAAACTGGATGACGTGCGTGAAGCGCTGGCTGAAGTCGGCATCACCGGGATGACGGTAACAGAAGTGAAAGGCTTTGGCCGTCAGAAAGGGCATACCGAGCTGTATCGTGGCGCGGAATATATGGTCGATTTTCTGCCGAAGGTGAAAATCGAAATCGTCGTGCCGGATGACATCGTGGAAACCTGTGTCGATACCATCATCCGTACTGCGCAGACCGGCAAAATTGGCGATGGTAAGATTTTTGTCTTCGACGTGGCGCGGGTTGTACGCATCCGTACCGGCGAGGAAGACGACGCGGCCATTTAAGCCGCGTCTGTCTGTAGGCTGGCGCAGTGCCTGATGGCGCGGCGCCTGTCAGGCCTGCGGGTTTTTCCGCTGTGCGTTACAGCACTTTATGCGGCCCAAAACATTCGTAATGAATGTTTTCGTTTTTCACGCCCATTTCCACCAGTTGCTTCGCGGCAAACTGCATAAACCCGACCGGACCGCACAGATAAAACTGCATAGCCGGATGGGTTAGTGACGCTTTCATCGCCGTCAGGTCCATCAGCCCTTCACTGTCAAATGCCGCTTTTGCGCGATCGGTCTCTGTCGGGATGCGATACCAGGTGTGCGCGGTAAAGTGCGGCAGCGTATTTCCCCGTTCACTCACTTCATCGACAAACGCATGCACATCGCCGTTTTCCGCCGCGTGGAACCAGTTAACCTGGGCGCTGTGTTTCGCTGTTGCCAGCGTATCCAGCATCGCCAGCATTGGGGTCTGACCGACGCCTGCGGAGATCAGCGACACCGGCGTGTCCGTTGAGACCTGCATAAAGAAATCACCGGCAGGCGCGGCTAAATGCACCACGTCGCCGACGTTTGCATGGTTATGCAGCCAGTTAGACACCTGCCCGCCGTCTTCGCGCTTCACGGCAATCCGGTAGCCTTTGCCATCCGGCTTGCGGGTCAGCGAGTACTGGCGAATCTCCTGGTGCGGAAAACCTTCCGGCTTCAGCCAGACGCCCAGATATTGACCCGGCTGGTAGTCGGCCACCGCGCCGCCATCGACGGGTTCAAATTCAAAACTGGTAATCAGCGCGCTGCGTGGGGTTTTCGCGACAATACGGAATGGTCGTGTCCCTTCCCAGCCGCCGGTTTTACGGGCATTTTCACGATAGATTTCCGCTTCGCGGTGAATAAACACATTCGCCAGCACGCCATAGGCTTTACCCCACGCATCCAGTACATCCTGACCTGGGCTGAACATTTCATCCAGCGTGGCTAACAGATGCGTGCCGACGATGTTGTACTGCTCCGGTTGGATCTGGAAGCTGGTGTGTTTCTGGGCGATCTTTTCCACAGCAGGCAGCAGCGCGGGCAGATTCTCAAGGTTGCTGGCATAGGCGGCAATGGCGTTAAACAGCGCTTCACGCTGATCGCCATTGCGCTGGTTGCTCATGTTAAAGATTTCTTTGAGTTCGGGATTATGGGCAAACATGCGATCGTAAAAATGGGCGGTCAGTTTGGGACCCGTTTCGACCAGCAGGGGAATGGTGGCTTTTACAGTGGCGATGGTTTGGGCGTCAAGCATACGGTCTTCCTTTATCTGAATCTTTAATGATGTATGTCAAATGCATCTTATAAAAAATACCCCTGCTTTGTAAATGGTTCTTTGTGACTTTGCGTTGCAAAAGTTACAACGTGAAAAATCTGCATCACAAACCTGAAAAGAAATCCGTTGAAAACCGTAAGGTCTTCATTCGGCAAAGCCTTATAGAATGCCGAGGTAATCGTTTGCGTAAAATCCTTTGTCAAGACCTGTTATCACAGAATGATTCAGTTATACTGTTGGCCGTTGTCCAACAGGACCGCCTAATTAAGGCCAAAATTTTATCGTTAGCTGAGTCAGGAGATGCGGATGTTAAAGCGTGAAATGAACATTGCCGATTATGATGCCGAACTGTGGCAGGCTATGGAGCAGGAAAAAGTACGTCAGGAAGAGCACATCGAACTGATCGCCTCCGAAAACTACACCAGCCCGCGCGTCATGCAGGCGCAGGGATCTCAGCTGACCAACAAATATGCTGAAGGGTATCCGGGCAAGCGCTACTACGGCGGTTGTGAATATGTCGATATCGTTGAGCAACTGGCGATCGATCGCGCGAAAGAACTGTTCGGCGCTGACTACGCTAACGTACAGCCGCACTCTGGTTCTCAGGCTAACTTCGCGGTTTACACCGCGCTGCTGCAGCCGGGCGATACCGTACTGGGTATGAACCTGGCGCAGGGCGGCCACCTGACTCACGGCTCCCCGGTTAACTTCTCCGGCAAACTGTACAACATCGTGCCTTACGGTATTGATGAGTCCGGTAAAATTGACTACGAAGAGATGGCGAAGCTGGCGAAAGCGCACAAACCGAAAATGATTATCGGTGGTTTCTCTGCTTACTCCGGTATCGTTGACTGGGCCAAAATGCGTGAAATCGCCGACAGCATCGGCGCGTATCTGTTCGTCGATATGGCGCACGTTGCGGGCCTGATCGCCGCGGGCGTTTACCCGAACCCGGTTCCACACGCGCACGTTGTGACCACCACCACCCACAAAACGCTGGCGGGTCCGCGCGGCGGCCTGATCCTGGCGAAAGGCGGTGACGAAGAACTGTACAAAAAACTGAACTCCGCCGTGTTCCCGAGCGCGCAGGGCGGCCCGTTGATGCACGTTATCGCGGCGAAAGCGGTAGCGCTGAAAGAAGCGATGGAGCCAGAATTCAAAGTTTACCAGCAGCAGGTTGCGAAAAATGCTAAAGCGATGGTGGAAGTGTTCCTGAACCGTGGCTACAAGGTAGTCTCCGGCGGAACTGAAAACCACCTGTTCCTGCTGGATCTGGTTGATAAGAACCTGACCGGTAAAGAAGCTGACGCCGCGCTGGGTCGCGCCAACATCACCGTAAACAAAAACAGCGTACCGAACGATCCGAAGAGCCCGTTTGTGACTTCCGGTATCCGTATCGGTTCTCCGGCTGTCACTCGCCGTGGCTTTAAAGAAGCGGAAGTGAAAGAGCTGGCGGGCTGGATGTGTGACGTTCTGGACAATATCAATGACGACGCGGTGATTGAGCGCGTGAAAGGTAACGTTCTGGATATTTGCGCACGCTTCCCGGTTTACGCGTAATTCACTGCGAATGCCGGATGGCGGCGCATGCCTGACCATCCGGTCGCGACGTTATGCCGGGCGTCACTCTGATGCCCGGTTATCTGAATAAAATGCCCTCACGCTTCCCTCGCCGCCGCGGCGCTCCGGGTCAATCTCGCTCAACTGCGATTCAACGTATAAATAGCCAATACCCATAAGCTGCTGCGCGCGGCTCAACGTGCCAAAGCCGATCCGCGTCGCTTTCGCCCGCGGATTATCGCCATGGTCGAAAGGATTAAATCCGGTTTGCTGGCGTAAGGTATTTAGCCAGCTTTCGCCAAAAGCACAGCTACGCCCGTATAGCCAGATCTGGTTAATATTGAGGATATTAAGGAAGTTATAAAGGCTTAATCCGATGGCGTTCGCCGCATGTTCCACCCATGCCTGAATACGCACGTCACCCTGCCGCCATGCTTCAATCAGTCTGTCCGTGGTGAGCGTCTCCGGATCCAGCTCGGGTATGGGTTGCGTTTTCATCCACACTCTCGCCTGTTTTTTCAGCGCGCTCAGCGAGGCCACGGTTTCCAGGCAACCGTAGCGACCACAGTCGCAGGCGACGCCGTCCGGATGAATAATGGTGTGTCCTATCTGTCCACTGCCGTACAGGCTCCCGCGCCAGATGCTGTCATTGATGACAAAGGAAGAACCAATCCCATAATCGACGTTAATCACGCAGAAATCTTCATTGGCCGCCGGGTTTTGCCATTTCTCCGCCAGCGCCAGCATTACGCAGTCATTATCAAGACGAACCTGCACGCCAAGCATTTCTTCCAGGAGATATTTTATCTCTACCGGGGTTTTCCACGGCGCCTGCGGCATGGTTTTCGACGCACCGGTAATCGGGTCAACCTGACCGTGCACGCCCAGCGCCAGATTAAGGGTGATCTCAGGATAGCGCTGCTGGTACACGCGCCAGTGGCGGGCTATAGCGCTGAGCAAGTCTTTCGGCGTGGCGGCATTGATTACCTCGTGCCGCCAGTCGCCGACGGCGACCAGACGGGCGTCCGCCAGTTGGCTGGTGAGGCTGGTCGGCGTCACGTTCATACAGAGCGTCCAGGCCCCGCGTTCGGGCAGGTGAAAGCTTCCGTTGCTCAGACCACGCTGGCTCAGCGTTTCTCTGGAGTGGCAGAGCCGTCCCTCATCCACTAACTCCTGCAGAATATTGCTCACTGCCGGAATCGACAGGCCGGTCATTTGCGCCAGCTGCGACTTGCTGAGCTGTTTCTCACGCCATAAATGCGCCAGAAAGAGCTGTTTGTTTGCCTGCCGGACCCGCGCATTGTTGTAGCCTAAATGGCGCATACACTTAACTCCCTTAACTATATTGCGTGAGCGTTGCGCATTTTAACGCCAGTTAACTGTACCACAATAGCCTTAAGTCGATATTTTACTTTTATTCATTGAGTGGAGGCAGCATGTACGGTTCAGTTAAGGTCTGGCAGGAAACCTTATCACTTCCGACCTGGACGGTGGGGGAAGAAGATCCAAACCCCATGTTTCTTGAAAAGCGCGTCTACCAGGGCTCTTCCGGCGCCGTGTATCCGTATGGCGTTATTGATACGCTGACCGGCAAACGTGAGATGCGTGAGTATCAGGCCGTGTGGATGGAGAACGATTTTATCCGCGTCATGCTGCTACCGGCGCTGGGTGGACGTATTCATCGCGCTTACGACAAAGTGCGGGCGCGCGATTTTGTCTATTACAACGAAGTGGTGAAACCCGCGCTGGTCGGCTTGCTGGGGCCGTGGATCTCCGGCGGCATTGAGTTTAACTGGCCGCAGCACCACCGTCCCACCACCTTTATGCCGGTGGATTTCACCGTCCAGGCGGGTGAAAACGGCGAACAAACCGTCTGGATGGGCGAGGTGGAGCCGATGCGCGGTTTGCAGGTTATGGCTGGTTTTACGCTGTATCCGGATCGCGCGCTGATTGAAATCACCGGTAAGGTATTCAACGGCAACGCGACACCGCGCCATTTTTTGTGGTGGGCTAACCCGGCGGTGAAGGGGGGGGACGATCATCAGAGCGTATTTCCGCCGGACGTGACGGCGGTATTTGACCACGGCAAGCGCGACGTTTCTGCTTTTCCGATCGCCACCGGCACCTACTATAAAGTCGATTACTCGGCGGGCGTGGATATCTCCCGCTACAAAAACGTGCCGGTTCCGACCTCCTACATGGCGGAAAAGTCAGACTATGACTTTGTCGGCGCCTGGCATCACGGTGAACGTGGTGGCTTGTTGCATGTGGCCGATCATCACGTTTCACCGGGTAAAAAACAGTGGACCTGGGGATACGGCGATTTTGGCGTCGCCTGGGATCGTAACCTGACCGATGATAACGGCCCGTATATCGAACTGATGACCGGCGTTTTCACTGATAACCAGCCGGATTTTACCTGGCTTGCGCCTTATGAGGAAAAGGTGTTCGTCCAGAACTTCCTTCCTTACAGCGAACTGGGCATGGTACAGAATGCCAGCACCGATCTGGCGCTCCGTCTGGTGCGTGAAGACGGCGCTCTGTCGGTTGGCGTTTACGCCATCGCGCCGCTGCATGAGGCGCGAGTGACGCTCAGCGCAGAGGGCGCGCCTTTTTATGAAACCACCCTGACGCTGGCGCCGGGCCAGAGCTGGATGACACGGATCGTGGAAAACGGCCCGGATCGGATCACGATGACGGTAAGCCATCCTGATGGACGGGAATGGCTGAAATACGAAGAACACATCGCCGGGGAGGTTCCCCTGCCGTCGGCAGCAACGGCGCCGGCGATGCCGGAAGCGCTCTCCAATACCGAGGAACTCTACTTTATTGGTCAGCACCTGGAGCAATACAACCATGCCAGCCGTCATGCCGAGGATTACTATCGTCGGGCGCTGGAGGTGGATCCGCTGGATTATCGCAACAACGTCGCGCTGGGTACGCTGGCGCTAAACCGCGCGGACTGGACGCTGGCGGCACAGTGTGCGAGCGCCGCGTTGGCGCGGGCGCACAAGCTCAACAAAAATCCGCGTGACGGCGAAGCCAGCATGTTGCTTGCCGCCGCGCTGGAGCGGCAGGGGAATTTCGACGCGGCATGGGATCACTACTTCAAAGCGAGCTGGAGCGGGAACTGTCGGGATGCCGCGTTCTGGTCGCTGGCGCGAATAGCGATGCGGCGGGGAAATTACGCGGACGCGCTGGACAAAGTCAATCAAAGCCTGCGCGTTAACGGTAGCAACAACCTGGCGATGGGGTTAAAGGCGCTGGTGTTGGCGAAGCTGGGCCGGGAAGCTGACGCGCTGACCTGGATCGATCAGCAGCTTCGCGATTATCCGCTCAGCTACGCGCTGCACTATGCGCGCTGGGCGGTGAGCCGCGACGAGTCAACGAAAGATGCGTTGATTGCCATCACGGGACGACGCGGTACTAACGCCTGTGAGTTGGCGGGCTGGCTGCTCTCCTGTGGTCAGCAAGACGCTGCGCGCGACGTGCTGGAGCTGTTGGACAGCCAGGAAACGCTGCCGCTGCTCTGGCGCGCATCCCTGAGCGATAACCCGCAGTCGTTGATTGATCGGTCACGCGCCTGTCTGCACAACCGGGTGCGCTTCCCGAATACGCTCGACGAAGTGCAAATGCTGCAAACGCTACCTGACAGCCCGTGGGCGCAATATTTACTCGGCTGCTTCTGGTACAGCAAACGCCGTTACGATGCGGCGCTGGCCTGCTGGCAGTTCACGCTTGCGCAGGAAGCGGATTTCGCACCGGTGCATCGTCTGCTAGGCATCTACGCATGGAATAAACAGCAGGATGCCGTACTGGCGCGACAGTACCTTTCACAGGCGGTGGCGCTGGAGCCGGACAACGCCCGCTTCCTGTTTGAACGGGATTACCTCGACAAACTGCTGGCTACCCCTGCTGCACAGCGTCTGCAACAACTGGTCTCCCGCCAGTCCGTTGTTTTTCAGCGCGACGATCTCACTGTGGAATTGCTCAGCCTGTGGAACGGACTGGGCGACTACGAGGCGGCGGCGAAGGTCCTGCGCGAGCGGGCATTCCATCCCTGGGAAGGGGGCGAAGGGAAGGCGACCGGCCAGTACCTGATCAACCAGATGCATCGGGCGCTGGCGGCGATCGGCGAAGGCGCGTACCAGAATGCGGTCTACCTGCTGCAACAGGCGCTCAGCTATCCGCATAACCTGGGCGAGGGGCGTTTGCCGGGGCAAACGGATAATGACATTTGGTATCTGCTTGGCTACTGCGCGCAGCAACAGGGGCATCACGACGAGGCGCAGCGCTATTTTGCGCGAGCGACGCGCGGCGGCAGTTCGCTTGATGCTGGCCGCTATTATAACGATCAACCGGTGGATTACTTGTTCTGGCAGGGCATGGCGCTGAAGGCGCTGGGCGAGCATCACGCTGCGGAGCGGTTGTTCCAGAGCTTCCTGCATTGGGTTGAAACTCAGCGCGACAACGTGCCAGAGGTGGACTTCTTCGCCGTTTCGTTGCCGGATCTGGTGGTGCTTGATACGCCCGCGGCGGCGAAGCACCAACAGCACTGTCTGTTTATCACCGCGTTAGGGCATCTGGGGCTGGGCAATCTTACCGCCAGCCAGCAGGCGTTCGACGCATTATTGCAGGCGAATCCGGCGCATGACAAAGCGCTGCTCCTGCGCCACGCCATCCCCCTGGCGTTATGGAACTAAACCCTGAACCGGTGGTGTGGAAACACCACCGACAACCTCCTGTTCCCTGCGTTTCCCTGAAAGAGGAATCAACATGAATAATGCGCAGACACACCTGAATATCGGCTACGTCTGGACCATTTGTCTGGTTGCGGCCTGCGGCGGTTTATTGTTTGGCTATGACTGGGTGGTCATTGGTGGGGCAAAGCCCTTTTATGAAGCGTACTTTTCCATTACCGATCCGGCGCAGTCCGGCTGGGCAATGAGTTCCGCGCTGGTGGGCTGTATTTTTGGCGCGCTGATTTCCGGCTGGTGCGCCGATAAGTTCGGTCGCAAAATGCCGCTGATCCTCGCGGCCATTCTGTTCAGCGCCTCGGCATGGGGAACCGCCGTTGCCCATAATTTCGATATGTTTGTTATTTACCGCATCGTCGGCGGTATCGGGATCGGTCTGGCCTCAGCCCTGAGTCCACTGTACATCGCCGAGGTCAGTCCGGCGGAAAAGCGCGGTCGCTTTGTGGCGGTTAACCAGTTAACTATTGTGATCGGCGTGCTCGCGGCGCAGCTGATCAACCTGCTGATCGCCGAACCCGTCGCGCCAGGCGCGACGCAACAGGCCATCGTGGAAAGCTGGAACGGTCAGACCGGCTGGCGCTGGATGTTTGGCGCCGAGCTTGTTCCGGCGCTGGCGTTTCTGGTGCTGATGTTTTTTGTGCCGGAGTCGCCGCGCTGGCTGGTGAAAGCGGGGAAACCGGAGCGGGCGCGCGCGATGCTACAGCGGATTGGCAGTACGGAGTACGCCGGGCAGACGCTGAAAGAGATTGAACACTCCCTGCGTAAAGATAACCATAAAGTCGCCTGGTCGACGCTGCTACAGCCGCAGATCAAGCCGATCGTGGTTATCGGGATGGTGCTTGCGGTGTTCCAGCAGTGGTGCGGGATCAACGTGATCTTCAACTATGCCCAGGAGATCTTCGCCTCTGCGGGCTTCGACATTAACGGTACGCTGAAATCCATCGTCGCCACCGGCATCATTAACCTGGTGTTTACGCTTGCCGCGCTGCCGCTGGTCGACAAAATTGGTCGACGCAAACTGATGTTGTTTGGCGCATCCGGTCTGACTGTCATCTATGTGCTGATTGCGGGCGCGTATGGCATGGGGATCATGGGCTGGCCGGTGCTGGTTCTGGTACTGGCGGCGATCGCGATCTATGCCATGACCCTTGCCCCGGTAACCTGGGTGCTGCTTTCCGAGATTTTCCCCAACCGGGTGCGCGGTCTGGCGATGTCGCTGGGGACGCTGGCGCTGTGGATCGCCTGCTTCCTGTTGACGTATACCTTTCCGCTGCTCAATGCCGGACTCGGCGCGGCAGGCAGCTTCCTGCTCTATGGCGTGATTTGCGCAATGGGTTTTCTGTACATCCTGCGTAACGTGCCGGAGACCAAAGGCGTGACGCTGGAAGCGCTGGAAGAACAGTTGGCGGCTAAACAGCTGAAAACCAGCCCGTCGGCGCAGCAGAAAAGCGCACGTTCATGAGCACCGCGCTGACGCTGCAAAACGCGCATCTGCGGATGCGCGTGGATCCGCAAGGAGGCAGGCTGCTGACGCTGTTTTCGTTACCACATCAGCAGCCAGTATTGTATACAGGCGACGGCGCGGGTGGGCTGTTTCCCATGTTGCCGGTGGCTAACCGTGTGGCGGGAAACCGTTTTTCCCAGCGCGACGGCGACGTTCAACTGCCCTTGCATGATGCTGACCCCACGTTCTGGCTGCACGGAGACGGCTGGCGTCAACGCTGGGAGGTGGCCGACGCTGGCGATCAGCACTGCGTTTTGCGTCTGCGAAGCCAGCACCCCTGCGGCTACGATTATTGGGCCACCTTGCGTTACGCTCTCGACGGCGCAACGCTGGCGGCGCAGCTCTCGATAACCCATCAGGGTGAGCGACCGATGCTTTACGGCTGTGGATTTCATCCCTGGTTTGCTTTTGACGCGCAAAGTACAGCGCAGTTTTCCGCCAGCGGCTACTGGCCGGAAGGGGAACAGCACCTGCCGTTGGCCTGGCGCAGCGACATTCCGCCAGAAGCGGATTTCAGCCGGGCGCATAATGGCGCGGATCGCTGGCTGAATGTGGGCTATTCCGGCTGGGGAGGACGGGCGGTCATCCGACATGGCGTGATGAAGATCACGCTTTCAGCGCAAACTCCCTGGCTGATGCTGTTCAGAATGCCGGGTCGGTCATTCCTCTGCCTTGAGCCGCAGTCGCATCCGGTTAACGCCCACCACATGCCGGGACAGCCGGGATTACGTGTATTAAGTGCGGGAGAAGCGTGCCGTTTTGGACTGCAAATCCGCGTTGATTAAGGCAAAAAAGAGGTTATCCCGCTGTTAATGTTCACTTGCGTCAGCCTGCGTTTATCGCCAGACTATCGCCTCCAAACGGGAGGGAATCATGGTCTTGCACTCCACGCGCTGGCTGGCGCTCGGTTACTTCACCTATTTTTTTAGCTACGGTATTTTCTTACCTTTCTGGAGCGTCTGGCTCAATGGCGCCGGGTTAACCCCCGAAACCATCGGTTTGCTGCTGGGCGCCGGACTGATCGCCCGTTTTCTTGGCAGCCTGTTGATTGCCCCCCGGGTCAGCGACCCGTCGCGGTTGATTTCAGCGCTGCGCATCCTTGCGCTGCTGACGCTGGTGTTCGCGCTGGCATTCTGGGCGGGCGCCCACGTGGCGTGGCTGATGGTCGTGATGGTCGGCTTTAACCTTTTTTTCTCCCCGCTGGTGCCGTTAACCGATGCGCTGGCAAACACCTGGCAAAAACAGATCACGATGGACTATGGCCGGGTGCGTCTGTGGGGGTCAGTCGCCTTTGTGATCGGCTCGGCACTAACCGGTAAACTCGTGAGTCTGTTTGATTATCGGGCGATTCTGGTAATGCTCACCCTGGGGATTGCATCCATGCTGCTCGGTATGCTGCTGCGTCCGAGCGTGCCGCCGCAGGGAGAAAGCCGCCAGCAGGAGAGCGCCGGATGGCCGGCGTGGCGAGCGTTGGTGACCCAGAGCTGGCGCTTTCTGGCCTGCGTTTGCCTGCTGCAAGGGGCGCATGCCGCTTATTACGGCTTTAGCGCGATTTACTGGCAGGGGGCCGGGTATTCGGCCTCGGCGGTAGGGTATTTGTGGTCGCTTGGCGTCGTGGCGGAAGTTGTCATCTTCGCGCTTAGCAAAAAGCTGTTCCGCCGCTTCAGCGCCCGCGACCTGTTGCTGCTTTCCGCCGTCTGCGGCGTGATTCGCTGGGCGCTGATGGGCTGGACCACCGCGCTGCCGTGGTTGATTGTGGCGCAGATCCTGCACTGCGGCACGTTTACCGTATGTCACCTGGCCGCGATGCGCTATATCGCCGCGCGGCAGGGGAGTGAAGTGATTCGCCTGCAGGCGGTCTATTCCGCGGTGGCGATGGGCGGCAGTATCGCCATCATGACGGTCTTTGCCGGATTCCTCTATCAGCATCTGGGCAACGGCGTGTTCTGGGTGATGGCGCTGGTGGCTCTGCCCGCGATGGCGCTGCGGCCAAAAGTAACGGCTTCAGCCTGACTCCAGCATTTTGCGGATCTGCTGTTGCTGGTGCGGCGTTAACGCCTCCGCCGCGTGTATCAGCGGCGGTGAAAACAGGGGCAGCGGCGTGGTGTAAGGCGTGACGATCAGCGCGACGCCGCGCGGCGACCCTTCCTGCTGAAATGTCCGCATCGGCACCGGTTTGATATTTAACGGCAGTAGCGTCAGTTCGCGAAGCTGCTGTTCTATCTGCTGCTCCAGCATGCGGTTATCGCCGGTCAGTAAGAGGATCTGCTTTTCGTGTAGATCATTTTCCTGCATCAACCACGCGCCGAAAATCACCGCCACCAGACCCGTCTCTTCTTCGGAAAACGCAACGCCGTATTCCTCTTCAAAACCGCGCAGAGCCTCGCGGGTGGTGCGCATCAGGCGTGGATACAGACGCGCGAATTCATCCGGCAGGGTGTTATCAATACCGATCGAGAACAGACTGCGGTTCAGCGCCTGGGCAAGGTGAATGTATAACTGATCGTTCAGCCCTTGTTCATCGTTGAACCGCACCGCGCCCAGTTCGCGAAAGCGCAGCACCAGACGGGCGATGGCCAGCCGTAGCCGCCGGTTTTGCTGATGGTTGTCGCGGATCGGATCGGGCAGGCGCACCATCGAAAACAGCAGCGCCATAAACAGCGACTCCGTGAGCGGCGCATCCTGTCGCACGCGTCGCTGCCAGTGGCGCCCAATTTCCTGGGCGAGCTGATATTCGGCGCAGGTTTGCACCCAGCGCTGCTGGATCGGATTAAATTCCGGCGCAATGCCCGCGTGATGTTGCAAAAGGCAATACTGCAAATAGAGGCGTAAAAACTGCACGTCGCGACTCTCGAACGGCTTTTGCAGACGGCGGGCGCAGAGGTTGATCAGCGCGTGAAGGTTGGTGTCATCGTAGAGCGTGCGCAGGATCCCCCGCTGCTTTAGCTCGCGCTTGAGGGCGGGCGAGAAGTGCTGGGAAATAAAATTGGGGCATAACCGTAAGCCGCGTCTCAGCCAGTGCAGCAGGCAGAGGCGCTGATCGAGCGCTGTACCTTCGATCCGGTAGCAACCGTCAGGGCCAGAAATGATGCTCAGTCGATGATAGCGCTGGATCTCGCGTCCCGTTTCGGTGACATCTTCGCGGGCAAGCCCATCATCGACGCCATTAAGCGCGCTGAATGTTTCCGCGGTGGCAATTTGCCCTGGCTGGAAAAGCGTCAGCAAAACCTGGCAACGGCGCTGGGGAGCAGAAAGTACAGATGGCGGAGCAAGCGTTGGCATCATCTGTCGAACCTCCCGAATGTATGTTTGATAAGAATAGCTAAAGTTTTTCCATAATAATTACGAATGAAATGCTTTAGGTCAGGATTGCTGAGGAAGGTCACAGAATTTTTCACGTACAGGGCGTCAGGAAGGAGTGAAACGCAGCGCCTGAAGCGCATTTTTTGCTTTTTTATCGTTCGGTTGTCTGAAAGACGCCCCGCCGATGCCGGCGGAGCGGGAAACGCTAACGCGTCTGGCGTAACGTTAATCCAACGTCGCCACCGGGATGCACCGACAACAGCGTCTCTTTTGAGTAACCACTTTCGCTCATCAGGCAGGCGCAGGCGGCGTCGAAAATGGCGATGACCAGCATAATCGAAGTGGTCGCCAGCATGTTTAGCGGGTCGGCCTCACGCTTAACGCCTGTTGAAATCACCAGCCGGGCGGCGCGGGCGATGGCGGAGTCAGCGTTTTCGGTGACGCTGATAATCGGTACATTTTTCGCCGCGAGTCCTGGCAGCAGGCGCGTTAGCTCATCTGAGTTCCCGCCGCGAGAGATCATAATGACCAGATCGTCCGCGTCCAAAAAACCCAGGTCGCCGTGCGCGGCGTCGGTGGCGTTAAGGTAGATCGCCGGACGTTCAACGCAGGCCAGCATATGGGCGATTTTTCGCGCTGCGATGCCGGAGGTGCCGACGCCCGTGACGGCGATTTTCCCCCGGCAAGTGCGTAGCGCCGCCATTAACGCCTGCCACTGCGCCTCGCTCAGATGTTCGGCCAGTCCGGCCAGCGCCTCGCTATACAGCGTCCAGGTGGCGGTGGCCTGTTGCCATGCGCGGCTCATGACGCCGCCTGCATCAGTTGGCGGTACTTCATATGATCCTGATACATTTCATGAAACACCTGATATTTACGGTCGTAATACTGTTTGATGCGGTTGGTCTGCGGGGTCACCGTTTTGCCAATCCGGCTCATCGCCGACATCGCTTCCGGGAAGCTCTCAAAAACGCCCGCCGCGATCGTGCCCATCATGGCGCCGCCCAACAGCATCGCCTCGCTCTCTTCCGGCAGCAGCATCGCGCAGCCGGTGGCGTTAGCGTGTTCTTGCACGAAGACGGGATTCTTGGTGCCGCCACCGCTGGCCATAATGGTGTCGATACTGTAACCGCTCTGGTTCATGGTCTCGATGATATGGCGTGTCCCCAACGCGATGGCCTGAATGGTGGCCAGATACTGTAGCGCCATATCTTCCGGAGTCCGCGATAGTTTCAGCCCGCTTATCGCCCCGGTGAGGGTGGGGTTGGCGCGCGGCGAACGGTTACCGTGGAAGTAGGGGAGAATATGTATATCGCGGGTTAAAAAGGCGATGTTCTCCGGCTCGCCCGCCATTTTTCGCAGCAGCGCGTTGAGCACTTCATAGATAGTTTGGTCCTGCGACGTAGCCTGCGCCAGCAGCGTTTCGTAGCACGGGTGTGACTGAATAATATGATCGATTAACGCGCCGGTGGCGGATTGTCCGCCTTCGTTAAGCCAGTATTCAGGTAGCACCGCTGAGTAGTACGGTCCCCAGACGCCGCTGATAAAGCGCGGTTCTTTAGAGATCGCCATATGGCCGGTCGAGGTGCCGCCAATCAGGGCGATCCGGCGATCGAAATCGGCCACATCGCCCGACACGCCGCTGGCGCCCAGGGTGCCGAGCGTACCGGCATGGGCGTCGATGATCGACACGCTCACCGCCGTGCCCGGAATCAGTCCCATTTCGCTGGCGGCGCGCTGGCTCAGACCGTGACCCAACGGTTCGCCCATCGTTTTAACATAGCGGCCAATTTTGGCGGCATCGTGTTCCAGCAGATCTTCAAGGCCAATTTCGCGGAAGTAGCTGGCATCCCATTTGTCCTCGTGGCCCATATAGGTCCACTTGCAGACCGTGGAGCACAATGAACGGGTGTCGTCGCCGGTGGCGCGCCAGGTCAGGAAATCAGGCAAATCAAAATAATAGCCCGCGTTGGCCCAGGTATTCGGCATGTGCTGTTTCAGCCACAGCAGCTTTGGGGTCTGCATTTCCGGGGAGATAATACCGCCAACGTAGTCCAGCACGCGGTGGTGCAGGGCGTTGATGCGTTCCGCCTGGGTGATGGCGCGGTGATCCATCCAGACAATAATATTCTGCTCGCTGCGCCCCGACGGGCTAACGGTCAGCGGTTGTCCCTCTTTGTCGAGCACCACCAACGAACAGGTCGCGTCAAAGCCTAACCCCTTGACCTGAATAGGGTTGATATCTGACTGATTAATGGCATCGCGAACGGCGTTGCACACCGCCTGCCAGATATTGTCTGACGACTGTTCGACGAAATCGGCCTGCGGACGATAAATCTCAATCGCACGGCTGGCTTGTCCAACCATTCTGCCGTTGAGATCAAACACCCCTGCGCGGGCGCTACCGGTTCCTACATCCACACCAATAAAATAACTCGCCATCATTTTTCTCCTGAAATCAGGCTTTACGATTCTGTAATGCGATAAAGAGGATGAGCACCGCGCCCCAGAGCGCCATGGTCAGATAGCTACTGATCCCCAGCAAATTAAAGCCGCTCTCCAGCATTTGCAGCACCACCAGCGCCAGCACCAGGCCGATAATGCGCCCAAAGCCGCCGTCCGGGTTAATGCCGCCCAGCACTGAGGCGAGAATGGTCACCAGCAGGTACGACTCGCCGTAGCCGGCTTTCGCCGAATTGAACTTGGCCATCATCAAGATGGCCGCCACCCAGCCGAGCAGAGCGGAAATGACATAGACCGAGATTTGCACCCGCACAGTATTCACACCGCTGTAGCGGGTCGCCTGCTCGTTGGAGCCCATCAGATAAAGGCTGCGCCCCAACGTGGTGTGCTCCAGCAAAACCCATAGCAGGACGGCAACCAGCAGGAACAGCAGCAGGGCGACGGGAATACCGGCGACAGTGGCGTTACCGAGATACTGAATCGCTGTCGGGAAACCAGAAATCACCGTGCCGTTGGAAAGTAAAATGTTCAACCCGGAGATCAGCGTCATCGTACCGAGCGTCGCCAGGATGGGTGAGACGCCGACCCAGGCGATGAGCGCCCCGTTTACGACACCGATCGCTACGGCCACCGCTGCGCCCGCCAGCAGCGCCAGCGCCAGAAACAGCGGGTTATCCGGTTGACTGACGATGATCGCCGCCATGACCAGCGAACAGGCGTTAGCGCCCGCGATAATCGACAGGTTGATGCCGCCAGTAAGCATGGTCATCCCCATGCCGAGCGCCAGCATACCGAGGATCGGCAACTGCGAGCCGATGGACTGGAAATTGGCGGCGCTGAAAAAACGGCTTCCCAGCAGCGCGGAAAAGATCACGGCAACGACAATAATAATGACGCACTGCAGGCGGATGATGGCATCACCGGGTAAAACGCGTGCTATCGTTTTCATCTTAGAGCTCCCTTGCCAGTTTGCGTTTTTCGTTCCAGGCCGTCGCGCTGATGCTGACCAGGATGATGGCGCCGCTGAAAACGGTGTGCCAGTAAGATGAGACGCCCAGCAGCGTCAGGCCGTTTTGCAAAAAGGCCAACAGGATCACCCCGAGCAGCGTACCGGTCAGCGTGCCGCGTCCGCCGCTCATGCTGGTGCCGCCGAGCACTACTGCCGCCAGCACAGTGAGTTCGAAACCGAGCAGCGAGTTTGGCGCTACCGACTGGGTGATTTGCGCCTGCACAACCGCTGCGACCCCGGCCAGAATCCCCATGTAACCGTAAACGTAGAAATGCAGCTTCAGCAGATTCATACCGAGGCGCGAGGCCGCGTCGCGGTTGCCGCCCATCGCGTAAATTTGTCGGCCCAGGCGGGTAAAGTTCATCAGCACGGCGGTAAAGACAATCACTGCCGCCAGGCACAACAATGGCAGGGTTAGCCCGTAGTCATAACCGTCGGCGGCGGTGAACGAAAACCAGTTAATGCCGTTCATAAACCAGTCCGGGAAGCCGTACAGCCAGGTGCCTTTGGTGGCGTAAACCAGCAGACCGTAATAGACGTTAAGCGTGGCGATGGTAATGATGATCGCCGGTACGCGCAGCCAGTAAACGAGAAAGCCGTTGAGCAAGCCGAGCAGCAGCCCGACGACGCAGGCCAGCGCCAGGGCCAGCAGGAAGTTGCCGCCGTGGGCAATAACCCAGCTTGCCATCGCATACTGCGCAATGGCGGTCATCGCCGGAAACGAAATATCGATACCGCCGGAGATCAGCACCACAAACAGCCCGCAGGCGAGGATGCCGAGGATCGCGTAGCTGGTGGCGACATCCGTCAGGTTACCTAACGACAGAAATTCATCGGTTTTGATGCTCAGCCCGACCGCCAGCGCAATCACCAGCAGGCCGAGCCAAAATTCATGGTGTCCCGCTAAGCGGGAGAGACGATTATTATTCATGGATGACCTCTACCACCTCGGCAATATCCTGTTCAGAGCAGCGATGCGGGTTAAACTCCGCCACCAACTTTCCGCGACGCATCACCAGCACGCGATGGCTGTTGTAATAGGCTTCCGGGATCTCATCGCAAATCATCAGCACCGCCATTCCCTGCTCCGCCAGGTCGCGGGCGATCTGGTAGATCCCTTCTTTATTGGCGATATCCACGCCCACGGTGGGTGAATCGAGGATCAGAATCCGTGGGCTGGTCGCCACCCATTTGGCAATGGCGATACGCTGGGCGTTTCCGCCGGACAGCGTTTTTACCGGCAGTTGCGGATCGGAAACCTTAATGTTCAGTTCACGGATCAGTCCGGCGACCTGTTTTTGCGCGTGGCGATGGTCCAGCAGACCGCTGCGCGTATGCAGTTTGTCGTAAACCGTGACGATGGTGTTGTCATAGATCGACTGATCCATGATAAGCCCTTGCGTCAGGCGATCCTCCGAGACATAGCCGATCCCATGCCGGATAGCATCCTGGTTATTACGCAGCCGGACCGGCTGACCGTTGATCCGAATTTCACCGCTTTCCGGCTGGGTCATGCCAAACAGGCTCAGGCACAGCTCGGTGCGCCCGGCGCCCAGTAACCCGACAATCGACACGATTTCGCCGCTGCGCAGCGACAAATTGATGTCCTGATATTTTCCACGACGGCTCAGGTTGCGTAGCTCAAGCAGGGGTTCTTGCTCAGGCGACGGTTTTTCCGGGAGCGGGCTGTAATGAAAGCGCTGGCCGGTCATCAGGAACGCCAGCTCGTGGCTGTCGAGCTCGCTTGCCGGATACGTGCCCACCAGCTTGCCGTCACGCATGACGCTGATGCGGTCCGCCACTTCCATCACTTCATCAAGCCGGTGGCTGACAAACACCACGCAGATGCCATCTGCCTTAAGTTCGTTTACCACCCGCAGCAGGCCGTTAACCTCCTGGCGGGTCAACGAAGCGGTAGGTTCATCCATAATGACCAGCCGCGCTTCGGCGGCAATGGCGCGGCAAATAGCCACCAGTTGGCGGTCGGCAATCGACAGCTTTTCGACTTTTTTGTCCGGATCGATGGACACGCCAATGCGCCGCATTGCCGCCAGCGCCTGTTGTTTCATTGCGCCGCGGCGTACCCAGATATCGCCGCCGGGTAGGTAGCGGTTGACGGCAATGTTCTCTGCCACGCTGAAGTTGGGGAACAGGGATAAATCCTGATAGATCACCTGGATGCCATAATGTGAAGAGAGCTGCGGAGAAAGATGGTGGAACAGTTTTCCATCCAACTGGATCTGCGCCCCTTTTTCCGGCTGATAAACGCCCGAAATCACTTTAATGATGGTGCTTTTTCCGCAGCCGTTCTGTCCTGCCAGGCAGTGAACTTCGCCTTTTTTCAGCGTCAGATTCACGTTATCCAGCGCCAGCACGCCCGGGAATTGCTTGCTGATATTCTCAAGAGTGATAAATGCGGTGGTGTCTGTCATGGACAATACCCCTGCGAGCGCCCCGAAGGGCGCTAAGTGTTAATTTTTATTGATAGCGCCGTTCAGACGAACGGCGTTGGGTTTCCCTGGTGTTGGCAAAAAGCCTTAGAAACCGAGCGATTGTGCGTTGTCTTTGGTGACTTCGAGGATCTTATTAAAGCGAATCACTTTCTTTTCCATGTCGACATCGGCTTTCCCTAAACCGTCGATGGTCAGATCCGGCGTCACCTCTTTGCCCTGCAGCAGTTGATCGGCGACCGTGACCAGCGCGTAACCAGCGTCTTTCGGATCCCACAACATCGCTTTCTTGATATCACCGCGCATCAGATACGGCGCGGCCTGTGCTGGCATCGCGATCCCAACCACGGCGATTTTATCTTTCGCCCGTTTTTTCTGTACCGCCTGGCCTGCGCCGATCGGACCCAGCGAGCCAAACCCGATAACGCCTTTCATCTGCGGGTAGGTTTTCATCAGATCCAGCGTTGTGGCGTAGGATTTATCGATGCTCTCCGCCACCGGCAGGCGCGAAGTCACTTCAAACATGTCAGGGTATTTTTCTTTCTGGTACTTAATGGCGTAGTCGGCCCAGGCGTTGTGCAACGGTACGGTCAGCGAACCAACGTAAATGGCGTAGCCGCCTTTTCCACCCATGTTTTTCGCCAGTTCGTCAACGTTCGCCTGCGCGTACTTCTCGCTGTCGATGGTTTCAATATCCCACTGACCGATCTGCTGGTCAGGTGACTCGTGGGTCAGGACGACAATCCCCTTATCGCGCGCTTTCTTCAGAACCGGCTCAAGGACTTTCGCGTCATTCGGGACCACAATGATCGCGTTCACGTTCTTGGCAATCAGATCTTCAATCACTTTCACTTGCTGCGCCGGATCGGGCGTTGACGGACCGGTCTGGTAAGCGTTGACGTCGAGCTTTTTCGCCGCTTCATTGACGCCGGTTTCCATGCGGTTGAACCATGGAATCCCCGTCACTTTTGCAACCACAGCGATTTCATATTTTTCTGCCGCAAAGGACGTGCCGGACAACATGCATGCAGAAACCAGAGTGGCACTGAGTAATGCGAGTTTGAATTTCATTGTTGTTCCTTTTGTAGGGACCAGAGCATGTCACGCCACGAGATTAGCAACGAAGGGAAGATGCTATGAATCATAAGTTTGCTAAATGTGATCAATGCCCTTAATTGTTATTTTTTGGAGAATGCAAGGTTAAATTAATGTTTAATTTGGAGTGAGTTAGCCTTTAGTAGAGACAGCTTGTGTTATTTTTTTAGTGTTATTGAAACTATTAATTAACATTTATGCATCATATTGCCGTTGGCGAAGCAAAATTTGGCGTTGGCGTGTTGAACAACGCGGCGGGAAAATATCAAAAATGAGAACTGAATCGAGACACGAAATCCGCGCCCAATTTTACAGATTTCTTTGCTATCCTCTCGGTCAGTTTCGCCACGCTGGTTTTTCGTGGCCTGTAGCCGAATTGAGAGGTAATGATGCCACTGGTTAAACGCAGCGCGCTGGCGTGCCTGATGTTTTTTATGACCTCTATGGCGGTGGCGCATCCTCATAGCTTTATCCGCCTGAAAACAGAAACGGTGAGTGAGGATGGTCGGCTGATCGCGTTAAAAATGCGCTGGACGATGGATGAGTTAACCTCAGCCGACCTGCTTTACGACGCGGGGGAGGCGAAACCCGGCTCGGAAGTCTGGAAGAAACTGGCGGCGGAAGTGATGGCGAACGTGCTGGGACAGCATTATTTCACCGAAATGTGGCATAACGGGCAGCGGGTGAAATTTAAAAATCGTCCCACGGAATACGGTATGGCGCGTGAAGCCCATCAGGCTGTACTGACGTTTACTCTGCCACTCGCTGAACCGCAGCCGCTGAGCGGGCAAACCTTTACCTTTTCTACTTTCGATCCCAGCTATTACGTCGATATGAGTTATGAAGAAGACAGTGACGCCACGCTCTCTCCGGCGATGGCAACGCAGTGCGACATTGCCATGCATACCCCGACCCCCAGCGAAGAATCCCTGAGATTTGCCCAGTCGCTGGATAAAGCGGACGCGCCGCCGGAAGATATGGAACTGGGTAAACAATTTGCGCAGAAGGTCACCCTGAGATGTCGGTAATGTCACCCACTCGTCTTCCTTCACGCCGCTGGATGGCTCTTTGGCCGCTGGCGCTGTTTTTATTGCTGGCTACCGTGGGCGGCGTCTGGCTCTGGCAGGCATGGCCGCAGGTGATGATTAAAAGCGTGCTCTGGCAGCGGGAAGTTAATCAGCAGATGGGCGTTTTGCTGAAGACCGTTGCCGCGAATCCGGCACAGGCGGGCGGCTCGCTGCTGCTGTTCAGCTTTTTGTATGGCGTGCTGCATGCGCTGGGGCCAGGGCATGGCAAGGTGGTGATCGCGACCTGGCTGGCGACCCATCCTTCTAAGCTGAAATCGAGTATCGGCCTGACGCTGGCATCCTCGCTATTGCAAGGGCTGGTGGCGATTGGACTGGTGGTGCTGGTGCTTGGCGTGCTACAGCTTCCGGCAAGGCAACTCCATTTGAGCAGTTTCTGGCTCGAAAAGGGCAGTTACGCATTGGTCGGCGTCCTCGGGCTCCTGCTCTGCTGGCGGGCGTTGAAAAAGCTGCGCGCGCTGCTGCGAAAGCCCAAATTCATCGCCTTCACGCCGCACCATACGCATCATGAAAACTGCGGCTGCGGGCATCAGCATTTACCGGATCCGCAGCAGCTAAGCAACGATGACGACTGGCGCGCCCGGCTGATGATTATTCTTTCAATGGGGATGCGTCCCTGTTCCGGCGCAATCATGGTACTGCTGTTCAGCAAAGTCATCGGCGTTTTTTACTGGGGAATGGCCTCGGCGCTGGCGATGGCGGCAGGGACATCGCTCACTATTACATCGCTGGCGCTGCTGGTGCACAGCTTCCGGACGTTGGCGGCCAGACTGAGCGGCAACAGTGCGCCGGTATTGTGGCGGCAGGTAGGATGGTTGACGCTGGCATTAGCCGGAGGGACGTTCTTAATGATTGCTGCGGTGGTGATGTGGGTGAGTGCGGCGCCGACGGGAAGGGGCCTGAGGCCGTTTTGAATAAATGCCGGAGGCGGGCTCCGGCATTTTGCTTAACGCTTCAGCGCGTCGCTCAGTTCGTCACGCATGCTGGCCAGCATCGCTTTCACTACGCGCGGGTTACCCGCCACGATGTTGCCGGTCGTCATGTAGTTATGGCCGCCGGTGAAGTCGCATACCAGCGCGCCCGCTTCACGGGCGATCAGCTCGCCTGCGGCGAAATCCCACGGACGCAGGCCGATTTCGAAATAACCGTCAACGCGCGCGGCGGCAACATAGGCCAGATCCAGCGCGGCGGAGCCGGTGCGGCGGAAGTCAGCGCACTCGGTAAACATTTTGCCGAGGATATTCATGTAAGAGGTGGCGTGCTGTTTCGCTTTGAACGGGAACCCGGTAGCGATGATGGTGCCATCCAGGTCGCGCGCGTTGCTACCGCGCAGACGGTAACCGTTCAGCTGCGCGCCCTGACCGCGGGTGGCGGTGAACAGTTCATTGCGCATTGGATCGTAAACCACGGCGACTTCGGTACGGCCTTTAATGCGGACCGCAATTGATACCGCGAAGTGCGGCAGACGTTTAACGAAGTTGGTCGTGCCATCCAGTGGATCGATAACCCATTGAACATCCTGATCGGTACCTTCATGTTCACCGCTTTCTTCGGTGATGATGGTGTGCTGTGGGTAAGATTTGCGGATCGTTTCGATAATAATCGCTTCTGCGGCTTTATCGACGTTGGTCACGAAATCATTGCTGCCTTTCTGGCTGGTTTCTACTGAGTCAGGCGTTTCGTAGTGTTTGGCAATTACATTACCCGCCTTGCGCGCTGCGCGCACGGCGATGGTCAGCATCGGATGCATCGGTCTCTCTCACTGGATGTTAAAGAACGGGAAAACGGCGCAGAGTATAGCAGCGAGATCGGAATATGTCTCCGGTTTATGATAATATGGCCGAATAATCTTTAGACGAAGAAAGACAATGCTGCAAAATATTCGAATTGTGCTGGTCGAAACCTCCCACACCGGCAATATGGGGTCTGTCGCCCGCGCGATGAAAACAATGGGGTTAACCAATCTGTGGCTGGTGAATCCGCTGGTGAAACCGGATTCCCAGGCAATTGCGCTGGCGGCCGGGGCCAGCGATGTGATCGGCAACGCGCAGATCGTCGACACGCTCGACGAGGCGCTTGCCGGATGCAGCCTGGTGGTCGGCACCAGCGCGCGTTCGCGTACGCTGCCGTGGCCAATGCTTGACCCGCGCGAATGCGGTCTGAAAAGCGTGGCGGAAGCGGCGAATACGCCGGTGGCGCTGGTGTTTGGCCGTGAACGCGTCGGCCTGACCAATGATGAACTGCAAAAATGCCATTACCATGTCGCGATTGCCGCTAATCCGGAATACAGCTCGCTGAACCTGGCAATGGCGGTGCAGGTTATCGCCTATGAAGTCCGCATGGCCTGGCTGGCGACGCAGGAAAACCCGGACGCCGCGGAGCATGAAGAAACGCCTTACCCGCTGGTTGACGATCTGGAGCGTTTTTACGGTCACCTGGAGCAGACGTTGCTTTCAACAGGTTTTATCCGTGAGAACCATCCGGGGCAGGTGATGAACAAACTGCGCCGTCTGTTTACCCGTGCGCGTCCGGAGAGCCAGGAGCTGAACATTTTGCGCGGTATGCTGGCGTCGATTGAGCAGTTAAAGAAAGAGAAGTAAGCCAGGCCGAAGGCACATACCGTAAGCCGGATAAGCGGAGCGCCATCCGGCAGGTGAAAACGGCACTGAAGGTTAAATACCTGACTAAAACAGTCAAGTAAATAGTTGACCAATTTACTCAGGAATGTCAGACTTGGCCCTGCTATGCAATACCCCCATTTTACAATAAAAACCCCGGGCAGGGGCGAGTTTGAGGTTAAGTAAGACATGAGACTGACATCTAAAGGGCGTTATGCCGTGACCGCAATGTTGGACGTTGCGCTCAACTCCGAAGCGGGCCCGGTACCGTTGGCTGATATTTCCGAGCGTCAGGGTATTTCCCTTTCTTATCTGGAACAGCTGTTCTCCCGTTTGCGTAAAAATGGTCTGGTCTCCAGCGTACGTGGACCAGGCGGTGGTTATCTGCTGGGTAAAGATGCCGGCAGTATTGCAGTAGGTGAAGTGATCAGCGCTGTTGACGAGTCGGTGGATGCGACCCGTTGCCAGGGCAAAGGCGGCTGTCAGGGCGGCGATAAGTGCCTGACTCACGCGCTGTGGCGCGATCTCAGCGACCGCCTGACCGGTTTCCTTAACAACATTACGTTGGGCGAACTGGTGAATAATCAGGAAGTCCTGGATGTGTCCGATCGTCAGCACACCCATGACGCACCGCGCACGAATCGTGCTCAAGACGCGATCGACGTTAAATTACGCGCGTAGTAAGTAGTAAAACGTATTTCAGAATCAGGCCGGGGCAATGACGTATTGCCCCGCTAACTCGGTCGTACATCCAGCCGGTTGCCTGATTCCTTGCATTGAAGCGATGTACGGAGTTTATAGAGCAATGAAATTACCGATTTATCTCGACTACTCCGCAACCACGCCGGTGGACCCGCGTGTTGCCGAGAAAATGATGCAGTTCCTGACGCTGGACGGAACCTTTGGTAACCCGGCCTCCCGTTCACACCGTTTTGGCTGGCAGGCGGAAGAAGCGGTCGATATTGCCCGTAATCAGATTGCCGAGCTGGTCGGCGCCGACCCGCGTGAAATTGTCTTTACCTCCGGTGCGACAGAGTCCGATAACCTGGCGATCAAAGGTGCAGCCAACTTTTATCAGAAAAAAGGCAAGCACATCATCACCAGCAAAACCGAACACAAAGCCGTGCTGGATACCTGCCGTCAGCTTGAGCGGGAAGGGTTTGAAGTCACCTACCTGGCGCCGCAGAGCAACGGTATTATCGATCTGAAAACGCTCGAAGCGGCAATGCGTGATGACACCATCCTCGTGTCTATCATGCACGTGAACAACGAAATCGGCGTGGTGCAGGATATCGCGACTATCGGCGAAATGTGCCGTGCGCGCGGCATCATCTATCACGTGGACGCCACCCAGAGCGTGGGCAAACTGCCTATCGATCTGAGCCAACTGAAAGTGGATCTGATGTCCTTCTCCGGCCACAAAATCTATGGCCCGAAAGGGATCGGCGCGCTGTACGTTCGTCGTAAACCGCGTATTCGTATTGAAGCGCAGATGCATGGCGGCGGACACGAGCGCGGTATGCGTTCCGGCACCCTGCCTGTTCACCAGATCGTCGGTATGGGTGAAGCCTATCGTATCGCCAAAGAAGAGATGGAAACCGAAATGGCGCGCCTGCGCGCGCTGCGTAACCGTCTGTGGAACGGCGTGAAAGATATGGAAGAAGTCTACCTGAACGGCGATCTCGAACAGGGCGCGCCGAACATTCTTAACGTCAGCTTTAACTACGTTGAAGGCGAGTCACTGATCATGGCGCTGAAAGACCTGGCGGTATCGTCCGGTTCAGCCTGTACTTCCGCAAGCCTCGAGCCATCCTACGTGCTGCGCGCGCTGGGGATGACCGATGAGCTGGCGCATAGCTCTATCCGTTTCTCTTTAGGTCGTTTTACTACCGAAGAAGAGATTGATTACACCATCGAACTGGTTCGTAAATCCATTGGCCGTCTGCGCGATCTTTCTCCGCTGTGGGAAATGCACAAGCAGGGCGTGGATCTGAACAGCATCGAATGGTCACATCATTAATCGGTACCGATAAGGAGAATTCAACATGGCATACAGCGAAAAAGTCATCGATCATTACGAGAATCCGCGTAACGTGGGTTCCTTCGACAACAGCGACGAGAACGTCGGCAGCGGTATGGTCGGCGCGCCAGCCTGTGGCGACGTAATGAAGTTGCAGATTAAAGTCAACAATGAAGGTATCATTGAAGACGCGCGTTTTAAGACCTACGGCTGCGGTTCCGCCATCGCCTCCAGCTCCCTGGTCACCGAATGGGTCAAAGGGAAGTCGCTGGACGAAGCGCAGGCGATCAAAAACACCGATATTGCCGACGAGCTTGAGCTGCCGCCAGTGAAAATTCACTGCTCTATCCTGGCAGAAGACGCGATCAAAGCCGCCATTGCGGACTACAAAAGTAAACGTGAAGCAAAATAAGAAGAGTTGAGGTTTTGTTATGTCGATTACACTTAGCGACAGTGCAGCAGCGCGAGTTAATACCTTCCTGGCGAACCGCGGTAAAGGGTTCGGCCTGCGTCTGGGTGTAAGAACCTCGGGCTGCTCGGGTATGGCGTATGTACTGGAATTTGTTGATGAACCGGCGGCGGAAGACACCGTGTTTGAAGACAAAGGCGTGAAAGTAGTCGTCGACGGCAAAAGCCTGCAATTTCTGGATGGTACGCAGTTAGATTTCGTCAAAGAAGGTCTTAACGAAGGGTTTAAGTTCACCAACCCGAACGTTAAAGACGAATGTGGCTGCGGCGAAAGCTTCCACGTCTGAGCGCTTACCGATAACCCCACGCGTAATGTCTTACGTGTGGGGTTTGTTCTGACAGGCTACCCCTGAGATAGTTATGGATTACTTCACTCTCTTCGGATTACCCGCGCAATACCCACTTGATCTCCAGGCCCTGACGATGCGTTTTCAGGATCTGCAACGTCAGTATCACCCTGATAAATTCGCCAGTGGCACCCAGGCTGAACAGCTTGCCGCCGTACAGCAATCCGCCACCATCAACCAGGGCTGGCAAACGCTACGCCATCCCTTAACGCGTGCGGAATATCTGCTCTCACTCCACGGATTCGACCTTGCCAGCGAGCAGCATACGGTGCGCGACACCGCTTTTCTCATGGAACAACTGGAGCTCCGCGAAGAGCTCGACGAGATTGAACAGGCGAAAGACGAAGCGCGGCTCGACGCCTTTATTAAGCGCGTCCAGTCCATGTTCGACAGCCGCCATCAGCAGATGGTTGAACAGCTTAATCACGAGACGTGGGACGCGGCGGCCGATACCGTGCGTAAACTGCGTTTTCTCGATAAACTGCGAAGCAGTGCAGAACAACTCGAAGAAAAACTGCTCGATTTTTAATTTTCGGAAGCAATTATGGCCTTATTACAAATTAGTGAGCCTGGTCTGAGTGCTGCGCCGCATCAGCGTCGTCTGGCGGCGGGCATTGACCTTGGAACCACCAACTCTCTGGTCGCTACCGTGCGTAGCGGTCAGGCCGAAACGCTGGCTGACCATGACGGTCGTCATCTGTTGCCGTCGGTGGTTCACTATCAGCAGCAGGGCCACACGGTGGGCTACACCGCACGCGAGAATGCCGCGCTGGACACCGCCAACACCATCAGTTCGGTTAAGCGCATGATGGGCCGCTCGCTGGCGGATATCCAGACGCGTTACCCGCATCTGCCGTACCGTTTTCAGGCCAGCGCTAACGGCCTGCCGATGATCGAAACCGCAGCGGGATTGCTGAATCCGGTGCGGGTGTCCGCGGACATTTTGAAAGCGCTGGCCGCGCGTGCCACCGAATCCCTTTCCGGCGAGCTGGACGGCGTGGTGATTACCGTTCCGGCCTACTTCGATGACGCGCAGCGTCAGGGGACAAAAGACGCTGCGCGTCTGGCGGGGCTGCATGTGCTGCGCCTGCTTAACGAGCCGACTGCCGCGGCGATTGCCTACGGTCTGGATTCCGGCAAAGAAGGGGTGATTGCCGTCTACGATCTCGGCGGCGGCACATTTGATATTTCTATTCTGCGCCTGAGCCGCGGCGTGTTCGAAGTGCTGGCAACCGGCGGCGACTCCGCGCTGGGCGGCGACGATTTCGACCACCTGCTGGCAGACTACATTCGTGAACAGGCGGGGATTGCCGATCGCAGCGATAACCGCGTACAGCGTGAATTGTTGGATGCGGCCATCGCCGCGAAAATCGCCCTCAGTGACGCGGAGTCGGTCACCGTTAACGTGGCGGGCTGGCAGGGGAAAATCACCCGCGACCAGTTCAATGAACTCATTTCCTCGCTGGTTAAGCGTACCTTACTGGCCTGCCGACGCGCGCTGAAAGACGCGGGCGTTGAGCCGCAGGAAGTTCTGGAAGTGGTGATGGTGGGCGGTTCTACGCGCGTGCCGTTGGTGCGTGAGCGCGTTGGCGAATTCTTTGGCCGAACGCCGTTGACCGCGATCGATCCGGATAAAGTGGTCGCCATTGGCGCCGCCATTCAGGCGGATATCCTGGTGGGCAACAAGCCGGACAGCGAAATGCTGCTGCTGGATGTGATCCCACTGTCGCTGGGCCTCGAGACGATGGGCGGCCTGGTGGAAAAAGTGATCCCGCGTAATACCACGATTCCGGTGGCGCGCGCGCAGGACTTCACCACGTTTAAAGACGGTCAAACCGCCATGTCGATCCACGTCATGCAGGGCGAGCGTGAACTGGTGCAGGACTGCCGTTCGCTGGCGCGCTTTGCGCTGCGCGGGATCCCGGCGTTGCCAGCGGGTGGTGCGCATATTCGCGTTACCTTCCAGGTGGACGCTGATGGCCTGCTGAGCGTCACCGCAATGGAAAAATCGACCGGCGTTGAGGCCTCTATTCAGGTCAAACCGTCCTATGGTCTGACCGACAGCGAAATCGCGTCAATGATTCAGGATTCGATGAGCTTTGCCGAGCAGGACGTGAAAGCGCGTATGCTGGCCGAGCAGAAAGTCGAAGCGGCGCGCGTGCTGGAAAGTTTAACCGGCGCGCTCGTTGCGGATGCCGCGCTGCTCAGCGCCGCAGAACGTCAGGTTATCGACGAGGCCGCCGCGTGCCTGAGCGAGGCGGCGCAGGGCGATGACGTTGACGCTATCGAACAAGCCATTAAAAACGTAGACAAACAAACCCAGGAATTCGCCGCTCGCCGCATGGACCAGTCGGTTCGTCGCGCGCTGAAAGGCCATTCCGTGGACGAGGTTTAATATGCCAAAGATTGTTATTCTGCCTCATCAGGACCTCTGTCCGGATGGCGCAGTTCTGGAAGCGAAGACCGGTGAAACCATTCTTGACGTTGCCCTGCGTAACGGCATCGAGATTGAACACGCCTGCGAAAAATCCTGCGCCTGTACCACCTGCCACTGCATCGTGCGTGAAGGTTTTGATTCCCTGCCGGAAAGCACGGAAGAAGAAGACGACATGCTGGATAAAGCCTGGGGGCTGGAGCCGGAGAGTCGCTTAAGCTGCCAGGCGCGCGTCACCGAAGATGATTTAGTGGTCGAAATCCCACGTTACACAATCAACCATGCGCGCGAGCATTAACAGAGGGTAGTATGGGACTTAAGTGGACAGACAGCCGTGAAATTGGCGAAGCGCTGTACGACGCCTTCCCCGATCTCGATCCAAAAACCGTTCGTTTCACCGATCTGCATCAGTGGATCTGCGACCTGGAAGAATTCGACGATGACCCGCAGGCATCGAACGAAAAGATCCTTGAGGCCATTCTGCTGGTCTGGCTGGACGAAGCCGAATAAGACAACGGGCTGCCTACGGGTAGCCCGTTTTCCTGTATGCGCGAAGTTAAGGAAAAATAACAATGACAGAAGCCATGAAAATCACGCTTTCCACTCAGCCTGCCGACGCGCGCTGGGGTGAAAAAGCCACATACAGTATTAATAGCGACGGGATTACCCTGCACCTCAACGGTAAAGACGATCTGGGCCTGATTCAGCGCGCCGCGCGTAAAATTGACGGACTGGGTATTAAGCATGTCCAGCTTGCCGGTGACGGATGGGACGCCGATCGCAGCTGGGCCTTCTGGCAGGGCTACAAAGGGCCGAAAGGCAGCCGTAAGGTCGAGTGGCCGCAACTCGACGACGCACAGCGCCAGGAGCTGGACAACCGTTTGACGATCGTCGACTGGGTGCGCGACACCATCAACGCCCCGGCGGAGGAACTGGGGCCGGAGCAGCTGGCGCAGCGCGCCGTTGACCTGCTGTGCAGCGTAGCGTGCGATCATGTTTCTTACCGTATTACGAAAGGCGAAGACCTGCGCGAGCAGAATTACATGGGGCTGCATACCGTTGGCCGCGGCTCTGAGCGTCCGCCAGTGCTGTTGGCGCTCGACTACAACCCAACGGGAAATAAAGATGCGCCGGTTTATGCCTGTCTGGTGGGTAAAGGCATCACCTTCGATTCCGGCGGTTACAGCATCAAACAGAGCGCTTTTATGGATTCGATGAAATCCGATATGGGCGGCGCGGCAACGGTGACCGGCGCGCTGGCGTTTGCCATTACCCGCGGTCTGAACAAGCGCGTGAAGCTGTTCCTTTGCTGTGCCGATAACCTTATCAGCGGCAATGCGTTTAAGCTGGGCGATATTATTCGCTATCGTAACGGTAAAAACGTGGAAGTGATGAACACCGATGCGGAAGGCCGTCTGGTACTGGCGGATGGACTGATTGACGCCTGCGCGCAGAAACCAGAGCTGATCATCGACGCCGCCACTCTGACCGGCGCGGCAAAAACGGCGCTGGGTAATGACTATCATGCGCTGTTCAGCTTTGACGATCAGTTGGCGAACCGCCTGCTGGCCAGCGCGGCGGCGGAAAACGAGCCGTTCTGGCGTCTGCCGCTGGCGGAGTTCCACCGTAACCAACTGCCGTCGAATTTTGCCGAGCTGAATAATACCGGCAGCGCGGCGTATCCGGCCGGTGCGAGCACGGCGGCGGGGTTCCTGTCGCACTTTGTCGAAAATTACCAGCAGGGCTGGCTGCATATTGACTGTTCGGCCACCTACCGCAAAGCGCCGGTTGAGCAGTGGTCCGCCGGGGCGACTGGCCTGGGCGTGCGCACGATTGCGAATCTGCTGACCGCCTAAAATCCGCTTTATAGGCCGGGTAAGCGAAGCGCCTCCCGGCATTTTGCCTGACGCGACACGTTGCGTCAGGCCTGTAATCATTTTTAATACGATGTGTGATGCCTATGTCCGAAACGAAAAACGAATTAGAAATTCTGCTGGAGAAAGCGGCGACAGAACCCGCGCACCGTCCGGCCTTTTTCCGCACCTTGCTGGAGTCGACCGTCTGGGTGCCCGGCACCGCTGCCGAAGGCGAGGCGATCGTCGAAGACTCTGCGCTGGATCTTCAGCACTGGGAAAAAGAGGACGGCACCTCCGTAATTCCGTTCTTTACTTCTCTGGACGCGCTACAGCAGGCAGTGGAAGAAGAACAGGCGTTTGTGGTGATGCCCGTGCGCACTCTGTTTGAAATGACCCTGGGCGAGACGCTGTTCCTCAACGCCAAACTGCCGACCGGCAAAGAGTTTATGCCGCGTGAAATCAGCCTGTTAATGGGTGAAGAGGGCAATCCTCTGAGTTCGCAGGAGGTGCTGGAGGGAGGGGAATCATTGATCCTTTCTGACGTCGCTGAACCGCCAGCCCAGATGATCGATTCGCTCACCACGCTGTTTAAAACCATCAAGCCGGTGAAGCGGGCGTTTCTGTGTTCCATTAAAGAAAGTGCCGATGCTGAATCTAACCTGTTGATAGGCATTGAGGCTGACGGCGATATTGAGGACATTATTCAGGCGGCGGGCAGCGTGGCGACCGACACCTTACCGGGCGATGAGCCAATTGATATCTGTCAGGTCGTGAAAGGCGAAAAGGGCATCAGCCACTTTATTACCGAGCATATCGCACCGTTCTACGAACGTCGCTGGGGCGGATTCCTGCGTGACTTTAAGCAAAAACGGATTCTCTGATCACAGGAAAGCCGCCCCGTAGGACGGCTACCTGGCTTACTTGTTCTGAACGTTGAGATTTTTGAACACAGCGTGCCGGGAAGGCCGCGAACCGAACCAGCACAAAAAAACGCGCTGTTGAACGGTTTTTTTGTGGGGATAAGCAAGTCCTGTCGGAATTTATTCAGACGGTTCAGGCTCCACCGGTAAATCATCACGCGCGCCCCATTCACTCCATGCGCCGTCATACAGCGCAACGTCCGGAACCCCCAGGGTGGCCAGCGCCAGCACCACCACGGCAGCCGTCACGCCGGAACCGCAGCTGGCAATAATGGGCCGATCCAGACTGACCCCGTGGCGAAAGAAAATGGCGTCCAGTTCGTCAGTCGTTTTTAATTCACCGTCCTGAACCAGCTCGGTCCACGGCACGTTTAACGCGCCGGGGACGTGGCCACGCCGCAGGCCGGGACGCGGCTCATCCACTTCTGCATTAAAACGCGCAGCCGGACGGGCGTCGACGATTTGCGCCGTTTTTTCGTGACTGGCTAACAGCACGTCAGTAACACGCACTACGGCTCCGGGGGTAAACGCGGCGTCAAATTCGCCTTCCGGCAGCGTCACGTCGCCTTCTTCCAGCGGCAGCGCAGCGCGCTGCCAGCCCGCCAGCCCGCCGCCCAGGATCGACACGTTCTCCACGCCAAACGTCCGCAGCATCCACCACGCGCGTGGCGCGGAAAACAGATTTCCTTCGTCATAAACAACCAGATGCTTATCCTGATGTATGCCAAGTTCGCGCATGGCGACAGCAAAGGCTTCCGGGCGCGGCATCATATGGGGCAGAGGAGAGGTGTGGTCGGAAAGCGCTTCGATATCGAAAAACACGGCGCCAGGAATATGTCCGGCGCGGAACTCTTGTGCAACGTCGCGGTCTTCCTGTCCCGGCGGCGCCATTCGGGCGTCGATAACGTGAATATGCGGATCGTTAATATGCTCAGCAAGCCAGTCGGCGGCGACAAACCAGGAAGTGGACATAAGCATCTCCATTTTTGCGTCACAGAAAAGAAGAATTCTCGGACGTTTAGGGATTACGGGCAAGTAAAAGCGCCCGAATTGTCCGGTAGCGCCACACTTCTAAAAAAAATTCAGACAGCGCAGAGCGGATACAGACTTACACAACGATAAATCTCACGCATAATGTCTGTCCTACGTTGCTAACGGGCCATGTCGGCCAGGGATGAAAAATGAAACACATACGCGTAGCCGCCTGCATTTTGATGCTGGCGCTGGCTGGGTGCGACAACAACGACAAAACCACAACTGTCGCCAAAAGCGATACGCCAGCGACGCAAACAAAGGCCACACCGCCTGTCCAGAAAGATCCGGCGCAGTTGCAAAAGCTGGCCCAGCAAAGCGAAGGCAAAGCGTTAACGCTGTTGGACGCATCAGAGGTGCAGCTCGATGGCGCCGCCACGCTGGTGCTGACTTTTTCCATTCCGCTCGATCCCGAACAGGATTTCGCCCGCACCGTGCATGTGGTGGATAAGAAAAGCGGCAAAGTCGATGGCGCCTGGGAGCTTTCGCCCAATCTGAAAGAGCTGCGTTTACGCCATCTGGAGCCTAATCGTTCTCTGGTGGTCACGGTTGAACGGGATCTTAAAGCGCTGAACAACGCGACTTTCGACATTACGTACGAAAAAGCGCTCACCACCCGTGACGTGCAGCCCAGCGTCGGCTTTGCCAGTCGTGGGTCGCTGCTGCCAGGAAAGGTGGTGGAAGGCCTGCCGGTCATGGCGTTGAATGTGGACAACGTAGACGTAAACTTTTTCCGCGTGAAGCCGGAATCGCTGGCGGCGTTCGTCAGCCAGTGGGAGTATCGCAATTCCCTTTCGAACTGGGAGTCCGACACGCTGCTGAAAATGGCCGATTTAGTCTATTCTGGCCGTTTCGACCTGAATCCGGCGCGCAACACCCGCGAAAAACTTCTCTTACCGCTCAGCGAGATTAAACCGCTGCAGCAGACCGGCGTTTATGTCGCGGTCATGGCGAAAGCCGGTAAGTATGAATACAGCAATGCCGCGACGCTGTTTACCTTAAGCGACATTGGCGTCTCGGCGCATCGCTACCAGAACCGTCTGGATGTTTTTACCCAAAGTCTGGAAAACGGCGCGGCGCAGCAGGGCGTCAATGTCTCTCTGCTGGATGAGAAAGGCCAGACGCTGGCGCAGGCCACCAGCGACGGGAGAGGCCATCTGCAACTGGAGAACACGAAAAATGCCGCGTTGCTGTTAGCGCGGAAAGACGGTCAAACCACCCTGTTGGATCTCAAACTGCCGGCGCTGGACCTGGCCGAGTTCGATATCGCAGGCGCGCCAGGCTACAGCAAGCAATTCTTTATGTTCGGCCCGCGCGATCTCTATCGTCCGGGCGAAACGGTGATCCTCAATGGACTGCTGCGCGACAGCGACGGCAGGTCGCTGCCCGATCAGCCGGTTAAGCTAGAGGTGGTCAAACCGGACGGCCAGGTGATCCGCAGCGTGGTGAGTCAGGCTGAAAATGGCTTGTACCGCTTTACCTACCCGCTGGACAGCGGTGCGCCGACCGGCATGTGGCATATCCGCGCGAACACGGGCGATAACCAGAGCCGGATGTGGGACTTCCACGTGGAAGATTTTATGCCGGAACGAATGGCGCTGAACCTCAGTGGGCAGAAAACGCCATTAGCGCCTGCGGACAAGGTAAATTTCTCGGTTACCGGCTATTACCTGTATGGCGCGCCCGCAAATGGTAATGCTCTGCAAGGCCAGCTGTTCCTCCGACCATTGCGTGAAGCCGTTCCGGCGTTGCCGGGCTTCCAGTTTGGCAACATCGCGGAGGAGAACCTTTCACGTAGCCTGGACGAAGTGCAGTTAACGCTGGATGCGCAAGGGCGCGGCGAGGTCAGTACTGACAGCCAGTGGCGTGACGCCCATTCGCCGTTACAGGTGGTCTTGCAGGCCAGCCTGCTGGAGTCCGGTGGTCGCCCGGTCACACGCCGTGCGGAGCAGGCGATTTGGCCAGCCGACACGCTGCCGGGTATTCGTCCGCAGTTTGCGGTAAAAGCAGTGTATGACTATCGCACCGACACCACCGTCAATCAGCCTGTTGTCGACGAAGACAGCAACGCCGCGTTTGATATTGTTTATACTGATGCTCAGGGGGTGAAAAAAGCGGTATCCGGATTGCAGGTGCGGTTGATCCGTGAGCGCCGTGACTACTACTGGAACTGGTCGGAAAGCGAGGGCTGGGAATCGCGCTTCGATCAAAAAGATCTGGTCGAAGGCGAACAGACATTGGATCTCGGCGCCGATGAAACCGGTAAAGTGTCGTTTCCGGTGGAATGGGGCGCTTACCGACTGGAAGTCAAAGCGCCAAACGATGCTGTCAGCAGCGTTCGCTTTTGGGCGGGCTATAGCTGGCAGGACAACAGCGACGGCAGCGGGGCGGTACGTCCGGATCGCGTGACGTTGAAGCTCGATAAGCCCGCTTATCGTCCGGGCGACACCATCAGGCTGCATATTGCCGCGCCGGCGGCAGGCAAAGGTTATGCGATGGTGGAATCCAGCGAAGGCCCGGTGTGGTGGCAAGAAATTGACGTACCGGCGGCTGGATTGGATCTGTCAATTCCGGTAGATAAAGACTGGAATCGCCACGATCTTTATCTGAGTACGCTGGTGGTGCGTCCTGGGGATAAATCGCGTTCGGCGACGCCAAAACGCGCCGTAGGCTTGCTGCATCTGCCGTTAGGCGACGAAAATCGTCGCCTGGCGCTGACGCTGGAGAGCCCGGCGAAAATGCGGCCGAACCAGCCGTTGACGGTGAAAATTAAAGCCAGCGCCAAAAACGGCGCCGCGCCGAAACAGATAAACGTGCTGGTGTCCGCTGTGGACAGCGGCGTGCTGAATATTACCGATTACGTCACGCCGGATCCGTGGCAGGCGTTCTTCGGGCAAAAACGCTATGGCGCGGATATCTACGATATTTATGGTCAGGTCATTGAAGGTCAGGGACGTCTGGCGGCGTTGCGCTTTGGTGGCGATGGCGATGAGCTAAAACGCGGGGGTAAACCCCCGGTTAACCATGTCAATATTGTCGCCCAACAGGCGCAGCCAGTTACGCTAAATGAACAGGGCGAAGGCATCGTGACGTTGCCGATTGGCGATTTCAACGGTGAACTTCGGATCATGGCGCAAGCGTGGACCGCGGAAGACTTCGGCAGTAGCGAAAGCAAAACCGTTGTGGCGGCGCCGGTTATCGCTGAACTGAATATGCCGCGCTTTATGGCCAGCGGCGACACGTCGCGTCTGGTGCTGGATATCACTAACCTTACGGACCAGCCGCAGACCCTAAACGTGGGGCTGACGACCCGCGGTCTGATTGAGTTGATCAGCGAGCAGCCTGCGCCAGTCAATCTTGCGCCGGGTGTGCGTACCACGCTGTTTATTCCGGTGCGCGCAAAAGAGGGCTTTGGCGATGGCGAGCTGCAGGCTACGCTCACTGGCCTGACGCTGCCGGGCGAAGCGGTGGGGGCGCAGCAAAAACAGTGGAAGATAGGCGTTCGTCCGGCATTCCCGGCGCAAACAACCCATCACGGCATTATGCTGCAATCAGGCGAAAGCTGGTCGGCGCCTGCCGATGTACTGGCCAATTTCTCGCCAGTCACCACCCAGGGACAACTGCTGTTCAGCGGTAAACCGCCGCTGAATCTGGCGCGTTATATCCGCGAACTGAAAGCCTATCCGTATGGCTGCCTGGAACAAACCACCAGCGGCCTGTTCCCGTCGCTTTATACTAACGCTGCGCAGCTTAAGGCGTTGGGCATTGCTGGCGACAGCGATGAAAAGCGCCGCGCGGCGATAGAAACCGGCATTTCACGTCTGCTGCAGATGCAGCGTGATAACGGCGGCTTTGCGCTATGGGATAAAAACGGTCCGGAAGAATACTGGCTGACCGCGTACGCGATGGACTTTCTTGTCCGTGCGGGCGAGCAGGGATACAGCGTCCCGGTGGAAAGCATTAACCAGGGGAACGCGCGTCTGCTGCGCTATCTCCAGGATCCGGGCATGATGTCGATTCGCTACGCCGATGACACCCAGGCGAGTAAGTTTGCCGTGCAGGCCTATGCCGCGCTGGTGCTGGCGCGTCAGCAGAAAGCGCCGCTCGGCGCGCTGCGTGAAATCTGGGAGCGTCGCGGTCAGGCGGCGTCCGGTTTACCGCTGCTGCAACTGGGGATTGCCCTGAAAAATATGGGGGATGCGAAGCGTAGCGACGAGGCGATTAGCCTGGCGTTGACGACGCCGCGCGACAGCGATCGTCAGTGGATGGCGGATTACGGCAGCCCGCTTCGCGATAACGCGCTGATGCTGTCGCTGCTGGAAGAAAACAAGCTGAAGCCGGAAGCGCAGAACAGCTTGCTGAACACCCTCTCTGAACAGGCATTTGGTCAACGCTGGCTGTCAACGCAAGAGAATAACGCGTTGTTCCTTGCGGCGCGCACTCTTCAGGATCTGCCGGGAACCTGGCAGGCGCAGACGTCGCTTGAGACGCAGCCGTTGGCGGACGATCGCGCGCAAACCCGCAATCTCGATGCCGATCAACTTGCCGCGCTGCAGGTGACCAACAGCGGCACACAGCCAATGTGGCTGCGCCTGGATGTCAGCGGCTACCCGCAAACCGCGCCAGCGCCAGCCAGCAATGTTTTGCACATTGAGCGCCATATTCTGGGCACTGATGGACAAAGCAAAGCGTTGGATTCGTTACGCAGTGGCGAACTGGTGCTGGTCTGGCTGGAAGTGAAGGCCAGCCAGAACGTGCCCGATGCGCTGGTGGTGGATCTGTTGCCAGCCGGTCTGGAACTGGAAAACCAGAACCTGTCCAATGGCAGCGCCAGCCTGCAGGAAAGCGGCAGCGAAGTGCAGAACCTGATTAACCAGATGCAACAGGCGGACATTCAGCACATGGAGTTCCGCGATGATCGCTTTGTCGCCGCCGTGGCGATCAATGAAGGGCAGCCCGTCACGCTGGTGTATCTGGCGCGCGCGGTGACGCCGGGAACGTACCAGGTGCCGACGCCGCTGGTGGAGTCAATGTATGTACCACAATGGCGGGCGATCGGCGCGGCTGACAATCTGCTGATTGTTAAGCCGTAAATGATCCGATTGTGTCGCAAACGCAACTGCTGGCTCTGGCTGGCAGTTGCGTCTGTCCTTCTGGTCGCCGCCGTTCTGGCGGCTGATAAAATCTGGCCCTTACCCCTGCGCGAAGTGAATCCGGCCCGTGTCGTTGTGGCGCATGACGGTACGCCGTTATGGCGATTCGCCGACGCGGAAGGGATCTGGCGTTATCCGGTTACCGTTGAAGAGGTCTCCCCCCGCTACCTTGAGGCGCTCATCAATTACGAAGATCGCTGGTTCTGGACGCACCCGGGGGTCAATCCGTTCTCTGTGCTTCGCGCGGCGTGGCAGGATCTGAGCGCCGGACGCGTGATTTCCGGCGGCAGCACCTTAACCATGCAGGTTGCCCGACTCCTTGACCCGCATCCGCGAACCTTCGGCGGCAAGTTTCGTCAACTCTGGCGCGCTTTTCAGCTTGAATGGCACCTCTCTAAGCGTGACATCCTGACCCTGTACCTCAATCGTGCGCCGTTTGGCGGGACTTTGCAGGGCGTCGGCGCGGCCAGTTGGGCTTACCTGGGTAAGCCTCCGACGCAGTTGAGTTATTCCGAAGCGGCTTTACTGGCGGTGCTGCCTCAGGCGCCGAGCCGTCTTCGTCCCGACCGGTGGCCGGAACGGGCAGAGGCCGCGCGAAATAAAGTGCTTGCGCGAATGGCGACACAGGGCGTGTGGTCGCCAAAGCAGGTGCAGGAGTCGCGTGAAGAGCCTGTCTGGCTTGCGCCGAGACAAATGCCGCAGTTAGCGCCGTTGTTTTCGCGCATGATGTTGGGCAAAAGCCAGCGCGACAAAATCGTCACCACCCTGGATGCCGGGTTGCAAAGGCAACTGGAAGAGCTGGCGAACAACTGGAAGGGAAGGCTTCCGGCGCGCAGTTCCCTGGCGATGATCGTGGTCGACCATACCGACATGAGTGTGCGTGGCTGGGTCGGCTCGGCAGATTTGAATGACGACACGCGATTCGGTCATGTGGATATGGTAAATGCGATCCGTTCACCCGGATCGGTGTTAAAGCCCTTTGTCTACGGCCTTGCGCTGGATGATGGGTTAATTCATCCGGCGTCTTTATTACAGGATGTGCCACGTCGTACCGGGGACTATCGGCCTGGCAATTTTGACAGCGGCTTCCACGGCCCCGTCAGCATGAGTGAGGCGCTGGTCAGATCGCTGAACCTGCCAGCGGTGCAGGTGCTGGAAGCCTACGGACCAAAACGTTTTGCGGCGAAACTGCGCAACGCCGGATTGCCGCTGTATCTGCCTGCGGGCGCCGCGCCGAACCTGTCGCTGATTCTGGGGGGGGCAGGCGCGCGGCTTGAGGAGATGGCGGCGGCGTATAGCGCGTTTGCCCGCCACGGTAAGGCGGGAAAGCTGCGCCTGCAACCGGACGAGCCGCTGATTGAGCGCCCATTGCTTTCGCCGGGCGCGGCATGGATCATCCGGAGAATCATGGCGGATGAAGCGCAGCCGTTACCGGACAGCGCGCTACCCCGCGTCGCGCCGCTGGCCTGGAAAACCGGCACCAGCTACGGCTATCGCGACGCGTGGGCGATTGGCCTGAACGCTCGCTATGTGATCGGCATCTGGACCGGCAGACCGGATGGAACGCCCGTCGCCGGACAGTTTGGATTCGCCAGCGCCATTCCGCTGTTGAATCAGGTAAACAACTTGCTGCTGGCCCGCGGCGCATCGCTGCCGGAAGATCCGCGCCCTTCGTCAGTGACGCGAGGGACGGTTTGCTGGCCTGGCGGACAATCTCTTGCGGATGGCGACGCCAACTGTCGCCGTCGTCTGGCGAGCTGGCTGCTGGAGGGCGCACAGCCGCCGACGCTGCTGTTGCCTGAGCAGGAAGGCGTGAGCGGTATTCGTTTTCCTGTCTGGCTGGACGGCGCGGGAAAACGCGTTGCTGCCGACTGTCCGCAGGCGCGCGAGCGGACGCTGATCGTCTGGCCGCTGCCGCTGGAGCCGTGGTTACCGACCCCGGAGCGTCGTGCTGCAAGGCTGCCGCCGCCCTCCGTACAGTGCCCGCCGCTGGGACAGGACGCCTTTTTACCGCTTCAGCTTTCCGGCATACGTGACGGGGCGATAGTGAAGCGTTTACCGGGTAGTCTTGAGGCGAGCGTCGCGATTCAGAGCAGCGGTGGAAGCGGCGAACGCTGGTGGTTCCTTAATGGCGAACCGTTAAGCGAACGAGGATCTGCGATCACGTTGCGGCTCGTGGAAAACCGAGAATATCAACTGTTGGTGATGGATGGCGCAGGACAAATTGCGGCGGTGAGATTTTCCTTACTGTAGTCGTCAGCGCCGTTTGTCAGGCCATCCGCCGCGAACGCATGCGTGTTGTTGCTAATACTCATCTTATTTTAAAAAAATGTTACCTTTATCCATAGGCAACAGTCAGGATGCTCTTTATAATCCGCGCCAGGTAAACAACAACAGAACACTTATCAGAGGTTAATAATGGCGATTGAACGTACTTTTTCCATCATCAAGCCAAACGCGGTGGCAAAAAACGTTATTGGTAATATCTTTGCGCGCTTTGAAGCAGCAGGGTTTAAAATTGTCGGCACAAAAATGCTGCACCTGACCGTAGAACAGGCTCGCGGTTTTTATGCTGAGCACGACGGTAAGCCGTTCTTTGACGGTCTGGTGGAGTTTATGACCTCTGGCCCGATCGTGGTCTCTGTTCTGGAAAGCGAAAACGCGGTGCAGCGTCATCGCGATCTGCTGGGCGCAACCAACCCGGCAAACGCTCTGGCGGGTACCCTGCGCGCGGACTACGCGGACAGCTTCACCGAAAACGGCACCCACGGTTCCGACTCCCTGGAATCCGCGAAACGCGAAATCGCCTTCTTCTTCGGAGAAGGCGAGGTGTGCCCGCGTACTCGTTAATAATTTCGTAAATGCCGCGTGCAGACGTGGCATCCTTGCGCCAGAATTTGTACAATGCAGCGCCCCAGGACGAGCACCGCTCACCGGGGCGCTTCTTTTTCAACCCTCCAGGGGCCATAACGTGTAATAACGAGGCCGGAATAGAATATGTCTGAACACATTGTCACGCCTGAAAGCATCACCCCGGTAGTTCCCAATAAAGATGGAAAAATCAACCTGTTGGATCTCAACCGCCAGCAGATGCGGGAGTTTTTTAAAGAATTAGGTGAAAAACCCTTCCGCGCCGATCAGGTGATGAAGTGGATGTATCACTATTGCTGCGACAACTTTGATGAGATGACCGACATCAACAAAGTTCTGCGCGGTAAGCTGAAAGAGGTGGCGGAAATCCGCGCGCCGGAAGTGGTTGAAGAACAGCGCTCCTCCGACGGCACCATCAAATGGGCGATTGCCGTCGGCGATCAGCGCGTTGAAACGGTATACATCCCGGAAGACGACCGCGCCACGCTGTGCGTCTCTTCTCAGGTAGGTTGTGCGCTGGAATGTAAATTCTGCTCAACGGCCCAGCAGGGATTTAACCGTAACCTGCGCGTTTCTGAAATCATCGGCCAGGTGTGGCGCGCGGCCAAAATCGTTGGCGCGGCGAAAGTCACCGGCCAGCGTCCGATCACTAACGTGGTGATGATGGGGATGGGCGAACCGTTGCTCAACCTGACCAATGTGGTTCCGGCGATGGAAATCATGCTGGATGATTTCGGCTTTGGCTTGTCCAAACGTCGCGTCACGTTGTCCACTTCCGGCGTCGTGCCTGCGCTGGACAAATTAGGCGACATGATCGATGTCGCGCTGGCGATCTCGTTGCACGCGCCGAACGATGAAATTCGAGACGAAATTGTCCCTATCAACAAGAAATACAATATCGAAACGTTCCTCGCCGCGGTGCGCCGCTATCTGGAGAAATCCAACGCTAACCAGGGGCGCGTGACCATCGAATATGTCATGCTCGATCACGTCAATGACGGAACCGAGCACGCGCATCAGTTGGCGGAGTTGCTGAAAGATACGCCATGTAAGATCAACCTGATCCCCTGGAACCCGTTCCCGGGCGCGCCGTATGGCCGCAGCTCCAATAGCCGCATCGATCGTTTCTCGAAAGTGCTCATGGGTTACGGGTTTACCACCATTGTGCGTAAAACCCGCGGCGATGATATCGACGCCGCCTGCGGTCAACTGGCCGGGGATGTTATCGATCGGACCAAGCGTACCCTGCGTAAACGTATGCAGGGCGAGGCTATCGACGTGAAAGCGATCTGATAAATATTGCGTCACTGCCCGTTTTATGTGCAGTGACGCAATGTTATTTGAATGAGGGCCGCGCTTGTACTCGTCTGGTCAATAATAACGGTGCGTTTTTGTCGACTTTAAGGCAGTATGTACGGTGCAACAATAGTTTAGCCCTCTGGCTTGAGCTGTTTTTGTTAAGAGTGACCTGACAGGCTTATACTGTCTGACTAAGGTTAACTGACCAGATGTTTCGCGGTGTGGGTGGGCATTGTGACTCGCCGGCGCCTGAATCCAAATTTACACCAGCAGCTGTAGCGAATGAATACTGAAGCCACTCACGACCAACATGAAGCACAATCCACTGGCGTTCGTCTGCGTAATGCCCGTGAACAACTCGGACTCAGCCAACAGGCTGTCGCTGAGCGACTTTGCCTGAAGGTGTCTACCGTACGTGATATCGAAGACGATAAGGCCCCGGCCGATCTTGCTTCGACCTTCCTGCGCGGGTACATCCGCTCCTATGCGCGTCTGGTGCATATCCCTGAAGAAGAGCTGCTGCCTGGCCTGGAAAAACAGGCGCCTGTCCGTGCGGCGAAAGTGGCGCCGATGCAGAGCTTCTCATTAGGTAAACGGCGCAAAAAGCGCGACGGCTGGTTGATGACGTTTACCTGGCTGGTGCTGTTTGTGGTCGTCGGCCTGACGGGCGCCTGGTGGTGGCAAAACCATAAGGCGCAGCAGGAGGAGATCACGACGATGGCCGATCAGTCCGCTGCTGAGCTGAACGCAAATGGCGCGACGACGCAGAGCGTGCCGCTGGATACCAGCGCCGCAGCAAGTCAGGATAATACCCCTGCGTCGACCGGTCCGGCGGAAACCGCGCAAACGCCAGCGCCAACCACAACGGCGCCTGCGGTTGACCCGCAGCAGAACGCCGTTGTGTCGCCTTCTCAGGCTAACGTGGATACCGCCACGACGTCTCCGGCCACCCCTGCGCCACAGTCCGCGACGGACGGTACAGCAACGCTGCCAACCGATCCGGCAGGCACGGCGGCACCTGCTGTCGACCCGAACGCGCTGGTGATGAACTTCACCGCCGATTGCTGGCTGGAAGTGACCGATGCGACCGGCAAAAAGCTGTTCAGCGGTATGCAGCGTAAAGATGGCAATTTAAACCTAACCGGGCAGGCGCCTTATAAGCTTAAAATTGGCGCTCCGGCGGCGGTGCAGATCCAGTATCAAGGAAAACCTGTCGATCTGAGCCGTTTTATCAGAACTAACCAGGTTGCGCGTCTGACCCTCAATGCCGAACAATCACCGGCGCAGTAACAGACGGGTAACGCGGGAGATTTTTCATGCATAACCAGGCTCCAATTCAACGTAGAAAATCAACGCGTATTTACGTTGGGAATGTGCCGATTGGCGATGGCGCCCCCATCGCCGTACAGTCGATGACCAATACGCGGACCACGGACGTGGAAGCGACGGTTAACCAGATAAAAGCGCTGGAACGCGTTGGCGCAGATATTGTTCGCGTCTCTGTCCCCACCATGGATGCCGCAGAAGCCTTTAAGCTCATCAAACAGCAGGTTTCTGTTCCGCTGGTGGCCGACATTCACTTTGACTACCGTATCGCGCTGAAAGTGGCGGAATATGGTGTGGACTGTCTGCGCATCAACCCTGGCAATATCGGTAATGAAGAGCGTATCCGCATGGTGGTGGATTGCGCGCGCGACAAAAATATCCCGATCCGCATCGGCGTTAACGCCGGGTCGCTGGAAAAAGATCTGCAGGAAAAATATGGCGAACCGACGCCGCAGGCGCTGCTGGAATCGGCAATGCGCCATGTCGATCATCTCGATCGTCTCAATTTCGATCAGTTTAAAGTCAGCGTGAAAGCCTCCGATGTCTTCCTCGCCGTTGAGTCTTATCGCCTGTTAGCGCGTCAGATCGCCCAGCCGCTGCACTTAGGCATCACCGAAGCCGGCGGCGCACGCAGCGGCGCGGTGAAATCCGCGATCGGCCTCGGGCTGCTGCTGTCTGAAGGGATCGGCGACACCCTGCGCGTCTCGCTGGCTGCCGATCCGGTGGAAGAGATCAAAGTCGGTTTTGATATTCTCAAATCACTGCGTATTCGCTCACGCGGCATCAATTTTATTGCCTGCCCGACCTGTTCGCGCCAGGAGTTCGACGTGATCGGTACGGTGAACGCGCTGGAGCAGCGGCTGGAAGATATCATCACCCCGATGGACGTTTCCATCATTGGCTGTGTGGTCAACGGGCCGGGTGAAGCGCTGGTCTCCACGCTGGGCGTGACGGGCGGCAACAAGAAAAGTGGTCTCTATGAAGATGGCGTTCGTAAAGATCGTCTGGATAATAACGACATGATTGACCAGCTTGAAGCCCGCATTCGCGCCAAAGCGACAATGCTCGACGAAGCGCAGCGCATCAACGTGCAGCAGGTTGAAAAATAATAACGTGATGGGAAGCGCGTAGCTTCCCGTGTATGATTGAACCCGCATGGCTCCCGTCTCGTTCGGGAAAGCGCTGAGGGTTCATTTTTATATTCAGAAAGAGAATAAACGTGGCAAAAAACATTCAAGCCATTCGCGGCATGAACGATTATCTGCCTGGCGAAACCGCCATCTGGCAGCGCATTGAAGGCACACTCAAAAACGTGCTCGGTAGCTACGGTTACAGTGAAATCCGCCTGCCGATTGTAGAGCAGACCCCGTTATTCAAACGCGCGATTGGTGAAGTTACTGACGTCGTTGAAAAAGAGATGTATACCTTCGAGGACCGCAATGGCGATAGCCTGACCCTGCGTCCTGAAGGAACGGCAGGCTGTGTACGCGCCGGCATCGAGCATGGTCTTCTGTACAATCAGGAACAACGTCTGTGGTACATCGGACCGATGTTTCGCCACGAGCGTCCGCAGAAAGGGCGCTATCGCCAGTTCCACCAGTTGGGCGTCGAAGCCTTTGGCCTGCAGGGGCCGGACATTGACGCTGAGCTGATCATGCTGACAGCACGCTGGTGGCGTGCGCTGGGGATCGCCGGGCACGTTAACCTGGAGCTGAACTCTATTGGTTCTCTGGCGGCGCGCGCCAGTTATCGCGATGCGCTGGTCGCCTTCCTGGAACAGCACGTTGAGAAGCTTGACGAAGACTGCAAACGTCGTATGTACAGCAACCCGCTGCGCGTTCTGGACTCCAAAAATCCGGACGTACAGGCGCTGCTTAACGATGCGCCGCAGCTTGGCGACTATCTCGACGACGATTCCCGCGAACACTTTGCCGGCCTGTGTAAACTGCTGGAAGCCGCGGGCATTGGCTATACCGTTAATCAGCGTCTGGTTCGCGGCCTTGACTACTACAACCGTACCGTTTTTGAATGGGTGACCAGCAGCCTGGGTTCCCAGGGCACCGTTTGCGCTGGCGGCCGCTATGACGGACTGGTGGAACAGCTTGGTGGCCGGGCGACCCCGGCGGTGGGCTTCGCAATGGGGCTTGAGCGCCTTGTTTTACTTGTTCAGGCGGTGAATCCGGAATTTACTGCCGATCCTGTTGTCGATATATACCTGGTGGCTTCAGGCGCGGATACGCAGTCTGCGGCAATGACGCTGGCGGAACGTTTACGGGATGACCTCCCGGGCGTGAAGCTGATGACAAACCACGGCGGCGGCAACTTTAAGAAACAGTTTGCCCGCGCTGATAAGTGGGGCGCCCGCATTGCGCTGGTGCTTGGCGAGTCCGAAGTGGCTGCCGGTACTGTCGTTGTGAAAGATTTGCGCTCCGGTGAGCAAACGGCGGTTGCACAGGATAGCGTTGCAACGCATTTGCGCACGTTAATGGCTTAAGGAGAAGGACTGCGTGGAAATTTACGAGAACGAAAACGACCAGGTTGACGCGATTAAACGCTTCTTTGCCGAAAACGGCAAAGCCCTGGCGGTTGGGGTGATTTTAGGGGTTGGCGCGCTGATTGGCTGGCGCTACTGGACCAGTCACCAGACTGAATCCGCACGCTCTGCTTCTCAGGCTTATCAGACCGTCGTGAGCTCGCTCAGCGCGGATAATGCAGAAAACCTGTCTGCGGCGGAAAAATTTGCTGCTGAGAATAAAAACACCTACGGCGCGTTAGCGTCGATGGAGCTGGCGCAACAGTTTGTCGACCAGAATCAACTTGATAAAGCCGTGTCCCAGCTACAGCAGGGACTGGCGGCCACCAGTGACGAAAATCTTAAAGCGGTTATCTCACTGCGTCTGGCTCGCGTTCAGGTACAGCTTAAACAGGCTGACACTGCGCTGCAAACCCTCGACACCGTAAAAGGTGAAGGCTGGGCGGCGATTGTTGCCGATCTGCGTGGCGAAGCGTTGCTGAGCAAAGGCGACAAGAAAGGTGCGCGTAGTGCATGGGAAGCAGGCGTAAACAGCAAAGCCTCCCCGGCACTGAGCGAAATGTTGCAGATGAAAATCAATAATTTGTCCATCTGAGAGGGACCCGATGCAATTGCGTAAATTACTTCTGCCAGGACTGCTGTCCGTTACCCTGTTGAGCGGCTGTTCACTGTTTAGCGGCGAAGAAGACGTTGTTAAAATGTCCCCATTACCGGTGGTTGAGAACCAGTTTACCCCGTCTACCGTCTGGAGCACCTCTGTGGGCAACGGGATCGGTGATTTCTATTCCAACCTCCATCCTGCGCTGGCAGATAACGTGGTTTACGCCGCCGATCGTGCGGGCGTGGTGAAAGCGTTAAATGCCGACGACGGCAAAGAGATCTGGTCGGTTAACCTCAACGAGAAAGATGGCTGGTTCTCCCGCGCGCCTGCGCTGCTGTCTGGCGGCGTGACGGTGTCTGGCGGTCATGTTTACCTGGGCAGTGAAAAAGCCCAGGTATATGCCCTGAACACCGCGGACGGTACCGTTGCGTGGCAGACCAAAGTCGCGGGCGAAGCGCTGTCGCGTCCGGTGGTCAGCGACGGCCTGGTGCTGATTCATACCAGTAACGGCCAGCTGCAGGCGCTGAACGAAGCGGATGGCGCGATCAAGTGGACCGTCAACCTTGATATGCCTTCTCTGTCTCTGCGCGGCGAGTCTGCGCCAGCGACGGCCTTCGGCGCGGCGATTGTCGGCGGCGATAACGGTCGCGTAAGCGCCGTGCTGATGCAGCAGGGCCAGATGATTTGGCAGCAGCGTATTTCTCAGGCGACGGGCTCTACAGAAATCGACCGTCTCAGCGATGTCGATACCACGCCAGTTATCGTTGACGGTATCGTCTATGCGCTGGCGTATAATGGTAACCTGACGGCGCTGGATCTGCGCAGCGGTCAGATTATGTGGAAACGTGAACTGGGGTCAGTGAACGATTTCATCGTTGACGGCAACCGTATTTATCTGGTGGATCAGAATGACCGCATACTGGCGTTGACCACCGACGGCGGCGTAACTCTGTGGACACAGAGCGATCTGCTGCACCGTCTGCTGACCTCTCCGGTGCTGTACAATGGCAATCTGGTGGTGGGCGACAGCGAAGGTTACCTGCACTGGCTCAACGTTGATGATGGCCGCTTTGTGGCACAGCAGGAAGTTGACAGCTCCGGCTTCCAGACCGAACCGGTGTCTGCCGACGGCAAACTGCTGATCCAGGCGAAAGACGGTACCGTGTACGCGATTACACGTTAATCGTTCCGGTCGTACGCGTTAAAAAACGGCTCCTGGTGCAGGGGCCGTTTTCCTGTTTTTAACAACGGCGCAAAAATCGCGTCTGTTGTCTGATGATTTATAAAATGAGGCTTTAAACATGGTACCTGTGGTCGCGCTTGTCGGGCGCCCTAACGTCGGAAAATCCACGTTATTTAACCGTCTAACCCGTACCCGGGATGCGCTGGTTGCGGATTTCCCGGGTCTGACTCGTGACCGTAAGTACGGTCGTGCGGAAATTGATGGTCGCGAGTTTATCTGTATTGATACTGGCGGTATTGACGGGACGGAAGACGGTGTAGAAACCCGTATGGCGGAACAGTCCCTGCTGGCGATTGAAGAAGCGGACGTTGTACTGTTTATGGTGGACGCCCGCGCGGGCCTGATGCCTGCTGACGAAGCCATCGCTCAGCATCTGCGTTCCCGTGAAAAACCGACCTTCCTCGTCGCCAACAAAACCGACGGCCTCGATCCGGACCAGGCGGTTGTGGATTTCTACTCCCTGGGGCTGGGGGAAATTCACCCGATCGCCGCGTCTCATGGTCGTGGCGTTCTCAGCCTGCTGGAGCACGTTCTGCTGCCGTGGATGGACGATGTCGCGCCGCAGGAAGAGGTGGATGAAGACGCCGAATACTGGGCGCAGTATGATGCCGACGAGAACGGGGAAGAAGAGCCGGCAGATGATTTTAACCCGCAGGATCTGCCGATCAAGCTGGCGATAGTCGGACGACCGAACGTGGGTAAGTCTACGCTTACTAACCGCATTCTGGGTGAGGACCGCGTGGTAGTCTACGACATGCCCGGCACCACGCGCGACAGCATTTATATTCCCATGCAGCGTGACGAGCGTGAATATGTGCTGATTGATACCGCAGGGGTGCGTAAGCGCGGCAAGATTACCGACGCGGTGGAAAAGTTCTCGGTAATCAAGACGCTGCAGGCGATAGAAGACGCTAACGTGGTGCTGCTGGTGATTGATGCCCGCGAAGGGATTTCCGATCAGGACCTGTCGCTGCTGGGGTTCATCCTTAATAGTGGGCGCTCACTTGTTATTGTGGTGAACAAGTGGGATGGCCTGACGCAGGAAGTGAAAGAGCAGGTGAAAGAGACGCTGGACTTCCGTCTGGGCTTTATCGACTTTGCCCGCGTACACTTTATCTCCGCACTTCACGGCAGCGGGGTCGGCAACCTGTTTGAATCCGTACGTGAGGCCTATGACAGCTCCACCCGTCGCGTCAGCACCGCGATGCTAACCCGCATCATGACGATGGCGGTGGAAGATCACCAGCCGCCGTTGGTGCGTGGCCGCCGCGTGAAGCTCAAATACGCCCATGCCGGTGGTTACAACCCGCCAATCGTGGTGATTCACGGCAACCAGGTTAAAGACCTGCCGGACTCTTACAAGCGTTATCTGATGAACTACTTCCGTAAGTCGCTGGAAGTGATGGGGACACCGATTCGTATCCAGTTCAAAGAAGGGGAAAACCCGTATGCGAATAAGCGTAATACGCTGACCCCGACGCAGATGCGCAAGCGTAAGCGCCTGATTAAACATATCAAGAAAAGTAAGTAATCACTTAAGCCCTCTCTCAGGAGAGGGCACACATCCAGATAGGGAGACTGCTATGGAACTTCGTTGTCCAGACTGCCAAAATCCGCTGGAACGTAACGGTGAGACTGCGCATTGTGCGACGTGCAATGTCGATTATGCCCTTGCGGCGCTGTGCCCGGACTGCCATAAGCCGCTACAGATCTTAAAAGCCTGTGGCGCGGTGGATTACTTTTGCCAGAATGGCCATGGCCTGATTTCAAAAAAACGCGTTGAGTTTGCCCTGACGCGAACTTAATCGCACACGCAGTCCTCTCCTTTTTGCCAAAGCTCAACGAGCGAAGCGGGCGCGTCATTTTCCGGCACCAGCACGATGATATCGGCGTATCCCGCCTGATCGTGCCGGGTCCAGACGATCTGAATACGAAAATAGCGCTGATCGCCTCGCCCCGGCGAATCCGCCTGACCCGGCGGCGTGCCGACGGACAGGCTTTGCCGCAGGATGTCGGCAACGCGCTGACGCTGGGCCTCAGACAAGGTGGAAAGGGCAATTTTGCGCTGTTGACTCAGCTTCGGGATAAACGCGACGCCGCCTTCGCGTGCCAGTTCCACAACGGCGTCATCGGTGAGTTCAGGGATATCCATTACATCACTCCTGTGGCTTTCCAGGCGTCCTCAATGGCCTGCGCCGTTTCTTTACCGCTACGTTTTTCGCCGTGATGAATGGTTAAACGCGCGAAATCAATGAAGTCGGCATCCTGCGCCAGTTGGCGATCGCACACTGTATCGTACCAGGCATAGCCAGCCTTCTCCCATGCGTAACCGCCGAGCGCCGTCGCGGCGAGGTAAAACGCCCGGTTAGGAATGCCGGAATTAAGGTGCACGCCGCCGTTGTCCTCACGCGTTTTGATAAAATCGCGCATATGACCGGGCTGTGGATCTTTGCCAAGCAGTGGATCGTCATAGGCGGTACCCGGTGCCGACATTGAGCGTAATCCCTTGCCGTTGATACCTTCCGCCAGCAGCCCTTCGCCGATGAGCCAGTCGGCCTGGTCCGCGGTTTGCCCCAGATGGTATTGCTTTACCAGCGCGCCAAACACGTCAGATAGCGATTCATTGAGCGCGCCCGCCTGCTCAAAGTAGATCAGTCCGGCTTCGGACTCCGTGATCCCATGCGCCAGTTCGTGCGCCACCACGTCAATAGCAATCGTGAAACGGTTAAAAATCTCGCCATCGCCGTCGCCAAACACCATCTGCTGCCCGTTCCAGAAGGCGTTCTGGTACTCGCGTCCGTAATGAACCGTGCCGGTGAGAATTAACCCTTTGTTATCCAACGAGTCGCGCTGCCAGTTTTTCCAGAAAAAGTCATGGGTTATGCCGAGATAATCATAGGCTTCATCTACCGCCACGTCGCCATTCGAAGGGTGGCCCTCATAACGGACTTGCGTGCCGGGCAGTTCCTGGGTCTGCTTCGCATCGTAAATGTCGCGTTCCAGTTGGCCAGCCTGACTGACGTGCGGCGCGGCGGGCTTGCCCGGCATATGCGCCATCAGGGTCTGCACGTGGCTCAGCGTTTGTCGTGCGCACCGCTGCTGCGGTTCAGAACCTGTTTCGATAATGCGACGCAGGATATAAGGCGGGATGACGCTGTAAAAGTGGGGCATGCTGTTCTCCTGAATTCTGGCAAGGCCGAATAAATAAGGAATAACAGCAGTATAGTGTGAAAATTAAACGCTTTTACGCTGGCGGGTTTTTTTTACCGTTTTGACGGCTTTCACTTCGCTTTCCACCCAGCCATCGGTGACCCGGGTGGTCAGCAGATCGCCAGCCTTCACCTGTTTAGTGTGTTTCAGCACATTGCCGTCGGCGCTGCTGGTCACGCTGTAGCCGCGTGCCAGAGTGGAGAGCGGACTGACGGCTTCCAGATGAGTGACCGCATTGCCGAAGCGTTCACGCGTTACGCTCAGGCGCGCGCGTATTGTATCCGCCAGACGATATTCCAGTTGCTGAATACGGCTTTGCGCCCGGTGAATGCGTGGCTGAGGATTTTGGTGATTGAGGCGCTGTAATAAGCGGAATTGCTGCTGGCCGGAAAGCTTAAGCTGGCTGTCAATCGCGATATTCATCCGCTGTTGTAATCGTTCCAGCGCCGACTGCTGACGCGCCAGTCGCAGCTGCGGATGCTGCTGTTGCAGACGATGATGCAACTGTGTAAAGCGACGGCTGCGGTTTGCGAGAAAATAGTCCATCGCCATGCCAAGGCGCTGCTGGGCAGACTGAAGCTGGCGCACCAGCTCCTGCTGGTTGCGGCTGACCATTTCAGCGGCTGCTGAAGGGGTCGGCGCGCGCAGATCGCCGACAAAATCGGCAATCGTCACGTCCGTTTCGTGTCCGACGGCGCTCACTACCGGAATGCGACTGGCGAAGATTGCCCGTGCCACCCGTTCATCATTGAAGCTCCATAAATCTTCCAGTGAACCGCCGCCGCGTCCGACAATCAGCACGTCACACTCGTTACGCATGTTCGCCAGTTCGATGGCGCGCACGATTTGCCCCGGCGCATCGTCACCCTGTACGGCGGTCGGATAAATAATGACCGGGAGGGACGGATCGCGGCGTTTGAGTACGTGGAGAATATCATGCAGCGCAGCGCCGGTTTTCGAGGTGATCACCCCGACGCAGCGGGCAGGGGAGGGAAGCGCTTTTTTAAACTGCTGGTCGAACAAACCTTCTGCCGAAAGCGTGGCTTTTAGCTGTTCGAATTTTTGCTGGAGCAGACCTTCACCCGCGGGCTGCATGCTCTCGACGATAATCTGGTAATCGCCGCGCGGCTCGTAGAGGGTGATATTGGCGCGCACCAGCACCTGCTGCCCGTGTTGCGGGCGGAAAGTTACCCGGCGGTTGCTGTTGCGAAACATCGCACAGCGCACCTGGGCGGCGTCATCTTTCAGGGTGAAATACCAGTGGCCTGACGCGGGCTGGGAGAAATTCGAAATTTCGCCGCTGATCCAGACCTGTCCCATCTCTTGTTCCAACAGCAGACGAACCGTCTGATTAAGGCGGCTTACGGTAAAAATGGCGGAAGTCTGAGAGGATAACATGTGAGCGGGATCAAATTCTAAATCAGCAGGTTATTCAGTCGATAGTAACCCGCTTACCGGGGATCGCAAGGTTTTTTTGCAAAAAAGTGTAGATGCAATCGGTTACGCTCTGTATAATGCCACGGCAATATTTATCCACCCCAGGTCAGAGATATTGCCCATGCTACGTATCGCTAAAGAAGCTTTGACGTTTGACGACGTCCTCCTCGTTCCCGCTCACTCCACCGTTCTGCCGAATACTGCCGATCTCAGCACGCAGTTGACGAAAACCATTCGTCTGAACATTCCTATGCTCTCCGCAGCAATGGATACCGTGACTGAAGCGCGCCTTGCAATCGCTCTGGCTCAGGAAGGCGGCATTGGTTTTATCCACAAAAACATGTCTATCGAGCGCCAGGCGGAAGAAGTCCGTCGCGTGAAGAAACATGAATCTGGCGTGGTTACCGACCCGCAGACCGTTCTGCCCACGACCACCCTGCGCGAAGTTAAAGAACTGACCGAGCGCAATGGTTTCGCAGGCTACCCGGTTGTGACCGAAGACAACGAACTGGTCGGCATCATTACGGGCCGCGACGTGCGTTTTGTGACGGACCTGAGCCAGCCGGTGAGCGTCTATATGACCCCGAAAGAGCGTCTGGTTACCGTGCGTGAAGGTGAAGCGCGTGATGTTGTGCTGGCAAAAATGCACGAAAAGCGCGTCGAGAAAGCGCTGGTTGTTGATGACAGCTTCCACCTGCTCGGCATGATCACCGTTAAAGATTTCCAGAAAGCAGAACGTAAACCGAATTCCTGTAAAGATGAGCACGGTCGCCTGCGCGTCGGCGCAGCGGTTGGCGCGGGGGCGGGCAACGAAGAACGCGTTGATGCGCTGGTTGCTGCGGGCGTTGACGTCCTGTTGATCGACTCCTCTCATGGCCACTCCGAAGGCGTACTGCAGCGTATCCGCGAAACCCGCGCGAAGTACCCGGATCTGCAAATCATCGGCGGCAACGTGGCGACTGGCGCAGGCGCGCGCGCCCTCGCTGACGCTGGCGTAAGCGCGGTGAAAGTGGGGATTGGCCCAGGCTCTATCTGCACCACCCGTATCGTAACTGGCGTGGGGGTTCCGCAGATCACCGCCGTATCTGACGCTGTAGAAGCGCTGGAAGGCACCGGCATTCCGGTTATCGCCGACGGCGGTATCCGTTTCTCTGGCGATATCGCGAAAGCCATTGCCGCAGGCGCAAGCGCGGTGATGGTCGGCTCTATGCTGGCCGGTACCGAGGAATCTCCGGGCGAAATTGAACTGTACCAGGGCCGTTCTTATAAATCTTACCGCGGAATGGGCTCGCTGGGCGCAATGTCTAAAGGCTCTTCTGACCGTTACTTCCAGAGCGATAACGCCGCCGACAAACTGGTGCCGGAAGGTATCGAAGGCCGCGTTGCCTATAAAGGCCGTCTGAAAGAGATCATTCACCAGCAGATGGGCGGCCTGCGCTCCTGTATGGGACTGACGGGCTGTGGTACTATTGACGCATTGCGTACTAAGGCGGAATTCGTCCGTATCAGCGGTGCGGGTATTCAGGAAAGTCACGTTCATGACGTGACCATCACCAAAGAGTCCCCGAACTACCGTCTGGGCTCCTGATAAGTTTACGCGCCCTGACGGGCGCTTTTTTTGGTTTCATTTGCCTCGGAATTAGCGTCAATGACAGACAATATTCACAAGCATCGCATTCTCATCCTTGATTTCGGATCGCAGTACACTCAGCTGGTTGCGCGTCGCGTACGTGAACTCGGCGTGTACTGCGAACTGTGGGCTTGGGATGTAACTGAAGCACAGATTCGCGAGTTTAATCCTAGCGGTATCATTCTTTCCGGCGGCCCTGAAAGCACCACCGAAGAAAACAGTCCGCGCGCGCCGCAGTACGTTTTTGAAGCGGGCGTACCGGTATTTGGCGTTTGCTACGGCATGCAGACCATGGCGATGCAGCTGGGCGGTCATGTAGAAGGCTCCAGCGAGCGCGAGTTTGGCTACGCCCAGGTTGAAGTGGTTAGCGACAGCGCGCTGGTGCGTGGTATCGAAGACTCCTTGACCGCCGACGGCAAGCCGCTGCTCGACGTCTGGATGAGCCACGGCGATAAAGTCACCGCTATCCCGTCTGACTTTGTGACCGTTGCCAGCACCGAAAGCTGCCCGTTCGCCATCATGGCGAATGAGGAAAAACGTTTCTACGGCGTGCAGTTCCACCCGGAAGTGACACACACCCGTCAGGGGATGCGTATGCTGGAGCGCTTCGTGCGCGATATCTGCCAGTGTGAAGCGCTGTGGACGCCGGCAAAAATCATCGACGACGCGGTTGAGCGTATCCGTCAGCAGGTCGGTGATGACAAAGTGATCCTCGGTCTGTCCGGTGGGGTTGACTCCTCCGTCACCGCGATGCTACTGCACCGTGCGATCGGCAAAAACCTGACCTGCGTCTTTGTCGATAACGGTTTGCTGCGTCTGAATGAAGCGCAGCAGGTGATGGATATGTTCGGCGACCATTTCGGCCTGAACATCGTTCATGTTCCGGCGGAAGACCGCTTCCTCAGCGCGCTGGCGGGTGAAAACGATCCGGAAGCAAAACGTAAGATCATTGGCCGCGTTTTCGTGGAGGTGTTCGACGAAGAAGCGCTGAAGCTGGAAGAGGTGAAATGGCTTGCTCAGGGCACTATCTACCCGGACGTCATCGAGTCTGCTGCTTCAGCAACCGGTAAGGCGCACGTCATCAAATCTCACCATAACGTCGGCGGTCTGCCAAAAGAGATGAAGATGGGTCTGGTTGAACCGCTAAAAGAGCTGTTCAAAGACGAAGTACGCAAGATTGGTCTGGAGCTGGGTCTGCCGTACGACATGCTTTACCGTCACCCGTTCCCGGGGCCAGGTCTGGGCGTACGCGTGCTGGGCGAAGTGAAGAAAGAGTATTGCGATCTGCTGCGTCGTGCGGACGCGATCTTCATCGAGGAACTGCACAAAGCTGACCTGTACAACAAGGTAAGCCAGGCGTTCACCGTATTCCTGCCGGTTCGTTCGGTTGGCGTGATGGGCGACGGTCGTAAATACGACTGGGTTGTCTCTCTGCGTGCGGTTGAAACCATCGACTTTATGACCGCGCACTGGGCGCACCTGCCGTATGACTTCTTAGGCCGCGTGTCTAACCGCATCATCAATGAAGTGAACGGCATTTCCCGCGTGGTGTATGACATCAGCGGTAAGCCCCCCGCTACCATTGAGTGGGAATGATGAACCGCTAACTTATAGCTAATCATTTCTGTTCGAATATTAATTCAACCCTCTGTTTTTACAGAGGGTTTTTTATTTTTATCTATTCACATTTACAATGACTGCTTAGCGCGAAAAATGGACCACAATATTCGAAGAAAGACATCATTGCTATTAACGGTTAGCGAGACTGCGGCATGTTCGACGATGGAAGATCGGTTTATCTTATCGCGCTGAGAAACCTTAACGCTGTGCGGGCGTTTCGACAGAGAGGCTGGACTGTTGAACGTCTTTTTTGTCCTGATGATGATGCCAGGCGCCAATAGAAGAGTAGACAAAGCGTCCAAAGAAGAAGAGAAAACTGATAAGCAGTACGATACGGGTCATGCGACTGTTAAATCGATGTCGTTTTCGCATACTGGTAGCCTGACTCACAAAAGGTTCCTTAAGAGATGCCCCTGCGGGCGATAAGCACATTAAGGCATACTGCGCCGCAATGGTCAATTCATGACGTTGTAAAAATGCGTTAGCTTGTTCATGGGTGGTTGTTATGGAAGTTAATAATCTTATTTACATTAATAATATATAAATGATAACACGTCGGAATAAAGGTAATAATTAATTAATGGCGGTGAAATTATTTGATGTATGTCAAAATTTGCTTTCCGCTGGCAACTAAAATCGTTGCCTCACGTGATGATCTTTTCATCGCCTTTTTGCGGTCAGGGGGGATGCCTGTCTGATAAAACCCATCGGGAGTCGGGGTTTCTGCTGAGCATCTATGAGACTGAATAAAAATTATATTGCAATCAGAGATAAGTGGTGGGGGCTTCCTCTGGTTTTGCCGTGTTTAATGCTGCCATTAGTGAGCCACGTCAATACTTATGCGCATATGGCTTCCGGGGATGTGGTGCTTTTATATCTTCCGTTAGCATTAATGATGAGCATGATGCACTTTTTCAGTTGGGCGGCATTACCAGGAATTATTCTTGCCATCTTTTTACGCAAATATCCGCAGGTGGGGCTGGCTGAAACGCTACCGGTAATCGCCCATTTCCTCATCGCTATCGTCCTCAGTTGGGGCGGCTATCGCGTCTTTAATCCGCGTCGGAATTGCGTCTCACACGGCGAGCCGCGACTGGTGTTCCAGCGAATTTTCTGGCAGGTATTTTGCTCCGCTACGCTGTTTCTTGTGCTTTTTCAGTTTGCGGCGTTTGTCGGAATGTATGAAAGCCGACTGAATCTGATGGGCGTCACCCCGTTTAACATCAATGCATTAATTAACTATCAGGGGATCCTGGTCGGAAATTTAATTGGCGTCCCGTTTTTCTATTTTCTCCTTCGCGTGATTCGTAACCCGCTTCATTTACGCGGCTATTATTCCCAGTTAAAACTGCAGTTTGATGCAAAAGCCTCGAAGAAAGAGGTCGCCTTATGGTTATTAATCCTCATTGTATTAATGTCCTTGCTATGTATGCCCCTGAATGTAAATAGCTCAATATTCAGCACAAATTATACAATGTCATTATTACTGCCGGTTATGCTCTGGGGCGCGATGCGCTATGGCTATCGCTTCATCTCTCTGCTTTGGGCGCCCGTGCTGATTATTGCGATCCATAATTACCAGAGTTATACCCCCTATTATTCTGGTTATGATGTCCAACTGGCGATCACGTCGTCGAGCTTTCTGGTTTTTTCATTTATCGTCAATTACATGGCGGTATTGGCCACGCGTCAGCGGGTTGTCAACAGCCGCGCGCGCAGGCTGGCTTTCCTCGATCCCGTTGTTCATCTGCCCAATCTCCGCGCGCTCAATCGCGCCCTGAAAAATGCCCCATGGTCCGCGCTCTGTTTTCTGCATGTTCCTGAGCTCGAAGTGCTGGTGAAGAATTATGGCATTATGCTGCGGATTCAGTATAAGCAGCAGCTTTCACACTGGATAAATGAAAAGCTGTCGCCGGATGAAAACGTCTACCAAATGTCTGGCCCGGACCTGCTGCTGCGCTTAAACACCGAATCACACCAGCAGCGTATTGATCACCTGGACGAGCATATCAAACGGTTTCGCTTTATCTGGGACGGTATGACCTTCCAGCCGCAGGTGGGCATGAGCTACTGCTACGTGCGGTCTCCGGTGAACCATATTTATCTGCTGCTTGGCGAACTTAGTACCATTGCTGAACTGTCGATTATGACCAACACGCCGGAGAATCTGGAGCGTCGTGGGGCTGTGAATTTGCAGCGCAATGTGAAAGATAAAGTGGCGATGATGAATCGCCTGCAGCACGCGCTCGAACACGATCGCTTCTGCCTGATGGCGCAACCTATCGAAGGCCTGCGTGGCGATGTCTACCATGAGATCCTGCTGCGGTTGAAAGACCGTGACGGCGGACTGATCTCGCCAGAGGTATTTTTGCCCGTTGCGCATGAGTTCGGTCTGGCCTCGCGAATCGATCTCTGGGTCATCGAACATACCTTACGCTTTATGGCCGATAATCGTGCAGAGATGCCCGCGCGCCGTTTTGCCCTGAATCTTTCGGCTCCGTCAATTTGTCGGGCGAAGTTTTCACTGGAAGTCAGCAAGCTACTGAGCAAATACCAGATCGAGGCGTGGCAGTTGATCTTCGAAGTCACCGAAAGCTACGCGCTGCTGAATGCCGAGCAGGCGCAGGTAACGCTGCATAATCTGCAACAGCTGGGCTGTCAAATTGCGATCGACGATTTCGGTACCGGCTATGCCAGCTATGCCCGGCTGAAAAATATCAGCGCCAACATTTTAAAAATTGACGGGAGTTTTATCCGCAATATGGTATCGAACAGCCTCGACTACCAGATTGTGGCTTCTATCTGCCATCTGGCGCGCATGAAGAAAATGCAGGTGGTGGCGGAATTTGTTGAAAGCGAGGAGATCCGCAGCGCGGTCGCCTCGCTGGGTATTGACTATATGCAGGGATATTTAATCGGCGAACCCCAACCGCTAAGGGACATACTGAAAGCGCAGGTGCCGGTTACCGGCACCTGAGCGGCCTTCAGGCGGCGATTTCCGGTGAACGTTCTTCCTCTATTTTCAGACGCCAGCCGGTGACCGCTTCCCAGTATTGCTGCTCTTTTTCCAGATCGAGCAGCACCAGCGCGTTCTGGCTGAACCAGTCATAAGGAAAACGGAGCGTCCAGTGGCTGTCGTCCGTGATGAGCGTCAGCGTCGGGGGCGTAGTCGTGGCCTGGCGCTGATTGTTCAGCAGAACGCCAAGGCGCAGCAACTGGATTAGCGGCAGGTATTGCTTCTTCTTGAACAGCGTAAAGCGCGGCAGATCGTCAAGCTTGATCGCTTTGCGGTGATAGCGAACCAGCGTCGCCATCATGGTTTGCTGCTCCTGATTAAAGCCGGGTAAATCACTGTTTTGCAGAATATACGCTGAATGGCGATGCAGGCCGCTGTGATTGATATTCAGGCCTACCTCGTGCAGCATCGCGGCCCATCTCAGCAGCGCTTCCAACTGCGGATGGGCCAGTTTTGGCTGCTGCGCCTGCCACTGATCGTACATCTGCATGGTGGTATCCAGTACGCGTCTGGCCTGATCGCTGTCAATATTGTACTGATTCGCCAGGCTACTGGCGGTACGGCTACGGACGTCCTGGTGGCGAAAGCGGCCTTCCATTTCGTACAGGACGCCTTCACGCAGCGCGCCGTCGGAGAGGCGAAGCTCGCGGATGGCCAGCGCATCAAAGACACCGCAAAGAATCGCCAGACCCGGCACAAACACCGCTTTTCGCTCCTCGGATAAACCCGGCAAGCTCAGGGCGTCGAAATTGCGATAGTGCAGTATCTCTGTCACCAGACGGTCCAGACGTTCCGGGGTAATAAAACCGTCTTTTTCCCCCAATTCCAGCAGCACTTCATGTGCGGCTTTAATGGTGCCGGAGGCGCCCAGCGCGACGTTCCAGCCCTGAATGCGAAACTGCCAGGTTAAGGTTTCGAGCTTTTGCGCCGCCGCCATTCTGGCGCGCTGGAAGTTTTCCGGGTTGATCGCGCCGCCGGGAAAATAAAGCTGCGCAAAGCTGACGCACCCCATACGACGGCTTTCAACCAGCTTTGGCTCGAAGTTTTCGCCGATCACCAGTTCCGTTGAGCCGCCGCCGATGTCGATCACCAGCTTACGCCCCTTTTCGGGCTGCGTGTGCTCAACGCCCATAAAAATCAGGCGCGCTTCTTCGTTACCGGAGATGATCTCAATAGGGTAGGGGATAACCTTTTCCGCACGCTTGAGAAAGTCAGTGGCGTTCAACGCCTGACGCAGCGTGTGCGTCCCCACAATACAGACGCTGGAGGGCGAAAACCCCTGCAGACGTTCGGCAAACAGCGACAGACAGCTTAGCCCGCGCTCCATGGCTTCTTCACTCAGCCGGTTATCCGGGCCGAGGCCGTCAGCCAGATGGACACGCTGCTTCAGACGGCCAATTATCTGCATTGCGCCATCCACCACACGGGCAATGACCATGTGAAAACTGTTTGAGCCGAGGTCGACTGCCGCAAACTCCTGCGGTCGTGGGGACTTATCATGTATTGGCATAGCGTTAGTCTGGTTGCTCGAGTGATTTGATGTAGTCATAAATCGCCAGTTGCGCCTGTACTTTGCGGCGATTCCCGCGCGGCACGTAGCGATTACTCAGTTCTTTGTCGATATAGCGGGCTTTTACCGTGTCGCTGAACAGGATGTCAATAATATCCAGTACTCGTTGCTTCAGGCGTGGATCAAGCAGCGGCGTCGCTACCTCAATGCGGTAGTCGATATTACGCGTCATCCAGTCCGCGGAGGAGAGGTACACCTGCTTATTACCGCCATTTTCAAAGATGTAAACCCGGTCATGTTCCAGATAGCGGTCAACAATGCTGATGACGCGAATATTGTCGCTGATGCCTGGAAGAAAAGGAATCAGCGAACACATTCCGCGAACCAGCAGATTTACCGTCACGCCGGAACTGGACGCCGCATACAGGCGGTCAACCAGCCCTTTGTCGACCAAATTATTCAGCTTCAGGGTGATGCCGGAAGGGCGTCCCTGCTGAGCGTTGGCGATTTCACGGTCAATCATTTCATACAGCAGGCGACGCGAGTTCTGTGGCGAAACCAGCAGATAATCAAACGTTACCGGACGGTACGGGTTCTCAATAAAGTTAAACACCCGGCGCACTTCGTTGGTGATCCGCGCATCGGCGGTCAGCAGCGAATAGTCGGTATACAGGCGCGCGGTTTTTTCGTTGAAGTTACCGGTGCCGATATGCGCGTAGCGCACCACGTCGTCGCCTTCTTTACGCGAAATAAGAAACAGCTTGGCGTGAATTTTTAAGCCCGGCGCGGAGAAGATCACATGTACGCCCGCTTCCGTCAGGCGCTTCGCCCAATGAATGTTGGCTTCTTCATCAAAGCGCGCCTGTAGCTCCACCACCACCGTGACTTTTTTGCCGTTGTGGGCAGCATGGATCATTGAGTCGATAATCCGTGAATCTTTCGCCACGCGATAGATGTTAATTTTGATGGCCAGTACGCTCGGGTCGAAGGAGGCCTGACGCAACAGCTCCAGAACGTGCTCAAAGGTGTGATACGGATAGTAGAGCAGCACATCGCGTTCACGGATGGCGTCAAAGCCATTACGAAACTTCTCATTATCAAACCAGATATGGCGCAGGCGCGGCAGCGGTTTATTCACCAGATTCGCTTTGCCGACATTCGGGAAGTTAATGAAATCTTTGAAGTTGTGGTAACGCCCCCCGGGCACGATGGAGTCATAACGCGAGATGGTCAGTTTTTCCCGCAGCACTTCGACCAGCGCGTTGGGCATGTCGCGCTGATAAACAAAACGCACCGGTTCAGCGGTCAAACGCTGTTTGAGGCTGGAGGACATCAGCTCCATCAGGCTGGATTCCATCTCGTGCACCAGATCGTATTCGGCGTCGCGGGTCATCTTCATCGAATAAGCGTTCAGGGCGTCGTAATCAAAAAAGCCTTTGAAGATGTCGTCCAGGCAGTAGCGCAGAATGTTGTCCAGCAGGATCATCGGTTTGCGGCGTCGCGGGGCTTCCGGCGGCAGGTTGACGAAGCGCGGCACTTTGTCCGATGGAATTTCCAGCAGCGCGTAGCGTATCGAATCACCACGAATGATCTCCACCGCAAGGTAGGTGTAATCATCTTTCAGAAACTGAACGAGATCCGTTTCGCGGTTGATCAAAATGGGGGTGATATGCTGGCGCAGGTATTGTTTAAAGTAGTGGCGCAGCCAGCTTTGCTGATTCACCGACAGTTGGCGTTCGTTAATCAGGAAGATCTGGTTGCGCGCCATCTCCAGCAACAGTTCGTTATAAAGACCATCAAATTCCTGATCGGCTTTTAACACACGGGACTGGATCTTGCCTAACAGATGGCGAGAATGCGAATTTGAACCCTGTTCTTCGCTAATGATAATGCGGCGCTTCAACTCGGCGAAACGCACTTTATAGAACTCATCAAGGTTATTGGAATAGATGCCTAAGAAACGCATCCTTTCGATTAGCGGGTTAGATTTATCCGACGCTTCCTGGAGCACGCGTTCGTTAAACGCTAACCAGCTCAGCTCTTTCTCGATGTATAGCTTTTCCTGACCCATTAATACTTATACTCCGTTTGATTCACGGGACACGACCTGATCATTATGGCGAGCAATGCTCTCAGATGTCCAACTGTGCCAGAAAAGTATGACAATAAACTGTTTGATAACATAAAGGCGGGAAGAAAAGTAGGCCGGAGAGGGTATTTTGCCGCTATCCGGCGAACGGACGCGTCAGGGCCAGAAGACGGCGCTTCTGGCCTGTGAAGGGACCGAATTAATCGTCAGCCGCATAGCCCTGCGGCGGCAAACGTTGACCATCCAGCCACGCGGCGTTGTCATGCATCTTCAGACGGCCTTCGACGAACCAGCTCACAACCAGGGGATAAATGGCATGTTCCTGGGCCTGAACGCGCGCGGTGATTTCGTCTTCGTCGTCTCCCTCAAAGACGGGCACTTTCGCCTGTAAAATGACCGGGCCGCCATCAAGCTCATCGGTGACAAAGTGCACCGACGTGCCGTGTTCCTCGTCGCCATTTTCCAGCGCCTGGCGGTGGGTATGCAGGCCGGGATATTTGGGCAACAGGGAAGGGTGAATATTCAGCAGACGTCCGTGATAATGAGCGACAAAGGCTGGGCTAAGAATGCGCATAAAACCGGCCAGCACCACCACATCAGGCGCATACGCGTCGATCTCAAGGGTCAGCTCCCGGTCAAACGCTTCACGGCTGGCGAACTGATCGGCCGTCAGCGTATGCACAGGAATGTTCGCTTTTCTGGCGCGTTCAAGGCCGAACGCATCGGCCTTGTTGCTGAATACTGCGCGAAGGGTGCCGTTGATTTTCTTCTCTTTGCAGGCATCAATGATCGCCTGCAAATTGCTTCCGTTGCCGGAAATAAGCACCACAATATTCATTATTCAATAACCACACGCTGTTCGGAATCAGAAGCGTTGATGATACCGATTTTCCACGCGTTTTCACCCTTTGCTTTCAGCAATGCCAGCGCATTGTCCACTTCGCTTGCCGGAAGGGCGATCACCATACCGACGCCGCAGTTAAAGGTACGGTACATTTCGTGCTGGCTAACATTACCGGCGTTTTGCAACCAGTTGAACACGGCAGGCCACTGCCATGAAGATTCGTCGATCACCGCCTGAGTGTTGTCCGGCAGGACGCGTGGAATATTTTCCCAGAAACCGCCGCCGGTGAGGTGGGCGATGGCGTGCACGTCGACGTTCTCGATCAGCGCCAGGATCGATTTCACGTAGATACGGGTCGGCGCAAGCAGATGATCGGCCAGCGGCTTACCGTCAAGCTCGGTGGTTTCCGGGTCGCAGCCGCTAACCTCAACGATTTTGCGCACCAGCGAGTAGCCGTTAGAGTGCGGGCCGCTGGATCCCAGCGCAATCAGCACATCGCCGTCGGCAACTTTAGAACCGTCGATGATTTCTGATTTTTCCACCACCCCGACGCAGAAGCCCGCGACGTCATAGTCTTCACCGTGGTACATCCCTGGCATTTCAGCGGTTTCCCCTCCGACCAGCGCGCAGCCGGACTGCAGACAACCTTCCGCAATGCCCTGAATGACGCTGGCTGCGGTGTCCACGTCCAGTTTCCCGGTAGCATAATAGTCGAGGAAAAACAGCGGCTCAGCGCCCTGAACCACCAGGTCGTTCACGCACATCGCCACCAGGTCAATCCCGATGGTATCGTGACGCTTAAGATCCATTGCCAGACGCAGTTTGGTCCCTACGCCGTCAGTGCCGGAAACCAGTACCGGTTCACGATATTTTTGCGGCAACGCGCACAGCGCACCGAAGCCACCCAGACCCCCCATTACTTCCGGGCGGCGGGTTTTCTTCACTACGCCTTTGATTCGATCGACCAGAGCATTGCCCGCGTCAATATCAACACCGGCATCTTTGTAGCTAAGAGAGGTTTTATCGGTCACTGCCTGGTTCCCCACGTTATTTCTTGCGGTAAAAGGAAAATTCGGCGCAATTCTAACAGGGAAAGCAAACGTTTGCGAGCCTGCGTTGCATCCGATTTTATGTGTTGATTTTTGCTGCGATTTTCTCGTACGGCGCCGTTTTTATGACCTGCGCCACGAAAATGAAACCGGGTACATTTCGTTGCTTGAATGCGCGGCTAAGTTTGCCCAGTATCGTACTGAAACCGGTTTCTGTTTTGCTAATGCGAATTAACGAGGGAATCTATGTCGGGATTTAAAGCGAATTTCATGTGGGGTGGGGCGGTCGCGGCGCATCAACTGGAGGGCGGCTGGCAGGAAGGCGGAAAGGGAATCAGCGTGGCCGATGTGATGACCGCGGGCGCGCACGGCGTCGCGCGGGAAATCACCGACGGCGTGCTGCCAGGCAAAAATTATCCCAATCACCACGCCATTGACTTTTACCACCGCTACAAAGAGGACATAAAACTGTTCGCGGAAATGGGCTTCAGGTGTTTCCGCACGTCCATTGCCTGGACACGTATTTTTCCGCAGGGAGACGAAACCCAGCCCAATGAAGCGGGGTTGCAATTTTATGACGACCTCTTTGACGAGTGTCTGAAATACGGCATTGAACCGGTGATCACCTTGTCGCATTTCGAGATGCCGTACCATCTGGTGACAGAATACGGCGGCTGGCGCAACCGTAAGCTCATCGACTTTTTCGTGCGCTTTGCGAAGGTGGCGTTTACGCGCTATCAGCATAAAGTGAAATACTGGATGACGTTTAACGAGATTAACAACCAGGCGAATTATCATGAAGACTTCGCGCCGTTTACTAACTCCGGGTTGAAATACCAGCCTGGCGAAGATCGCGAACCGATAATGTACCAGGCGGCGCACTACGAGTTGGTAGCCAGTGCGCTGGCGGTGAAAGCCGCCCGCGAAATCAACCCGGCGCTACAGGTCGGCTGCATGATCGCCATGTGCCCCATATACCCGCTGACCTGTGCGCCGGACGACATGATGATGGCGATGAACGCCATGCACCGCCGCTACTGGTTTACCGACGTCCACGTACGCGGTAAATACCCGCAGCACATCCTTAACTATTTCGAACGCCGCGGCTTCGCGCTGGATATCACCGACGCCGATCGCGCCGCGTTGTCTGAGGGCTGCGTTGATTACATTGGCTTTAGCTATTACATGTCGTTTACCACCAAAGCGACGGAGGATAATCCACAGCTTGACTATGACGAAACGAAGCATCTGGTCGCCAACCCCTACGTGCAGAAGTCGGACTGGGGGGGGCAGATCGATCCCGTCGGCCTGCGCTATTCGTTGAACTGGTTCTGGGACCACTATCAGCTGCCGCTGTTTATCGTTGAGAACGGCTTCGGCGCCATTGACGTTCAGCAGCCTGACGGATCGGTGGACGACAGTTACCGTATTGACTACCTGGCCGCGCACATCCGCGAAATGAAAAAAGCGGTGGTGGAGGATGGCGTGGATCTGATGGGGTACACGCCATGGGGATGCATCGATCTGGTTTCCGCTGGCACGGGCGAAATGAAAAAACGCTATGGCTTCATCTACGTCGACAAAAATAATGACGGGAGCGGCACATTGGCCCGGCAGCCTAAAAAATCTTTCGCCTGGTATCAGCAGGTGATTAAAAGCAACGGTGAAACGCTCTGATTTCAGCGACTTGACCCGCCGCCCCGCGCAGAATGCGGGGCGTGTTTTATACTCATCAGCCAAAGGTAAATAACTTTGCTTGATCCAGGTCATGCATACGTTATGTTGCGCCCAGGAGGAAAAGCGGTATAATCCGGCGATTTTTTTGTGGTTGCCACTCGTCTGAGGAAAGGAGAAGAGTATGAAGATCGTGGAAGTCAAACACCCACTCGTCAAACACAAGCTGGGTCTGATGCGTGAAAACGACATCAGCACCAAACGCTTTCGTGAACTCGCCTCGGAAGTAGGCAGTCTGCTGACCTACGAAGCGACTGCGGGCCTGGAAACCGAAAAGGTGACCATTGAAGGCTGGAATGGCCCGGTTGAAGTCGACCAGATTAAAGGGAAAAAAATTACCGTCGTGCCTATCCTGCGCGCAGGTCTGGGGATGATGGAAGGGGTACTGGAAAACGTACCAAGCGCGCGTATCAGCGTGGTCGGGATGTACCGCAACGAAGAAACCCTGGAGCCGGTTCCTTATTTCCAGAAGCTGGTGTCCAACATTGACGAACGTATGGCGCTGATCGTTGATCCGATGCTGGCGACCGGTGGTTCCGTTATCGCCACCATCGATCTGCTGAAAAAAGCCGGTTGCAGCAGCATCAAGGTGCTGGTGCTGGTTGCCGCGCCGGAAGGCATTGCCGCGCTGGAAAAAGCGCACCCGGACGTGGAATTGTACACCGCGTCGATCGACCAAGGATTGAACGAGCACGGATACATTATTCCGGGGCTTGGCGATGCCGGTGATAAGATCTTTGGGACGAAATAAGTGAATCATTAAATATCAGCCGACTTTAAGAGTCGGCTTTTTTTTGAATAAAACAACTCAACTGCTAATAACAAAACACACAGAGGAAAACACTATGACGCGCCGTGCTATCGGGGTAAGTGAAAGACCGCCGCTTTTACAGACAATCCCGCTTAGTTTGCAACACCTGTTCGCCATGTTTGGCGCAACCGTGCTGGTGCCCGTTCTGTTTCATATTAACCCGGCCACCGTTCTGCTGTTTAACGGCATCGGTACGCTGCTCTATTTGTTTATCTGTAAAGGGAAAATCCCGGCTTATTTAGGGTCGAGCTTTGCCTTTATCTCCCCGGTGCTGCTCCTGCTGCCGTTAGGCTATGAGGTGGCGCTGGGCGGCTTTATTATGTGCGGCGTGCTGTTCTGCCTCGTCTCTTTCATCGTGAAGAAGGCAGGCACTGGCTGGCTGGACGTGATGTTTCCTCCTGCTGCGATGGGCGCCATTGTTGCCGTTATCGGTCTGGAACTGGCGGGGGTCGCTGCTGGCATGGCCGGACTGCTGCCGGCGGAAGGTCAGTCCGCGGATGCGAAGACCATTATTATCTCCATGGTGACGCTGGCGGTGACCGTGTTCGGTTCTGTACTGTTCCGCGGCTTTATGGCGATTATCCCGATCCTCATTGGCGTGCTGGCGGGCTATGCGCTTTCCTTCGCGATGGGCGTTGTCGATACCACACCGATCGCCGAGGCGCACTGGTTTGCGCTGCCGACATTCTACACCCCGCGTTTCGAGTGGTTCGCTATTCTGACCATTCTGCCAGCGGCGCTGGTGGTGATTGCTGAACACGTCGGGCACCTGGTGGTTACGGCGAATATCGTTAAAAAAGATCTGGTACGCGATCCGGGTTTGCATCGCTCTATGTTCGCTAACGGTTTATCAACGGTGATCTCCGGCTTCTTCGGCTCTACACCGAACACCACCTACGGCGAAAATATTGGCGTCATGGCAATTACCCGCGTGTACAGCACCTGGGTGATTGGCGGCGCGGCGATCTTCGCTATTCTGCTCTCCTGCGTAGGCAAACTCGCAGCGGCTATCCAGATCATTCCGCTACCGGTGATGGGTGGGGTATCCCTGTTGCTGTATGGGGTAATCGGCGCGTCCGGTATCCGCGTGCTGATTGAATCGAAGGTGGATTACAACAAAGCGCAGAACCTGATCCTGACCTCCGTTATTCTGATCATTGGCGTCAGTGGCGCGAAGGTTCACATTGGCGCCGCTGAACTGAAAGGCATGGCGCTGGCCACCATCGTCGGGATTGGCCTGAGTCTGATCTTCAAGTTAATCTCAGTATTGCGTCCGGAAGAAGTGGTACTGGATGCGAAAGACGCGGATACGCCGCAGCAGTAACGCAGAAACCGGGCAGGGACGCTGCCCGGTTCTATCACAGCGGAATTCTGTGTTAAACTCATCGCGATTTAATGAAATCTGGGTTGAGGTATCTCTGAACACACCGGCACAGCTCTCCTTGCCACTTTATCTTCCTGACGACGAAACTTTCGCAAGTTTCTGGCCGGGGGATAACGCCTCTTTACTGGCCGCACTGCAAAACGTGTTGCGTCAGGAGCATAGCGGATACATTTATCTCTGGTCGCGTGAAGGCGCGGGCCGCAGTCATTTATTGCATGCCGCCTGCGCGGAACTGTCGCAGCGCGGCGACGCGGTCGGCTATGTGCCGCTGGACAAGCGCACCTGGTTTGTTCCGGAGGTGCTCGACGGGATGGAACAGCTTTCGCTGGTCTGTATCGACAACATCGAATGTGTCGCCGGCGATGCGCTGTGGGAAATGGCGATTTTCGATCTCTACAACCGCATCCTCGAGTCTGGAAAAACGCGTCTGCTGATCACCGGCGATCGTCCGCCACGTCAGCTTAATCTCGGCTTGCCCGATCTGGCCTCGCGGCTGGACTGGGGGCAAATTTACAAGCTTCAGCCTCTGTCGGATGAAGACAAACTTCAGGCGCTTCAGCTGCGCGCCCGGCTACGTGGCTTTGAGCTACCCGAAGACGTGGGGCGCTTTTTACTTAAACGGCTGGATCGCGAAATGCGTACGCTGTTTATGACGCTGGACCAGCTCGATCATGCCTCGATTACCGCCCAGCGTAAGCTGACGATTCCGTTCGTCAAAGAGATCCTCAAGCTTTAACCGCAGACTGCTCTGGGTCTGTCTGATGTAATTCTGCTTCGCTGACGCCCTGGAACAACCCTTTGCGTGCTGGGCACAATATAGTTATTATTCGCGCCAATCAGCGCCGTCATCATGTAATTCAAATAAATAACTCACGGCACTATTCAACGATACGCGTTTCTTTCAATTGTTGCCATTTGTTGACCAGTTCCGCCAGATTTGCCACCTGCATTTTTTCCATCGCTCTGGCGCGATGTACTTCTACCGTGCGTACCGCGATGTTCATCACCTGTGCGATCTCGCGGTTCGTCAGTCCTTTAACGACGAAACCAGCTAACTCACATTCTTTTACTGTAAGTGTGCGGTAACAGGTGACGATCTGTTGTCGGGCAACAGCCTGTTCCGATACGACCAGCGCACGCTCCAGCGCCGTTTGCAGCGGTCTGGCGCTGACCGGTTTTTGCAGAAAGTCTACCGCACCCTGTTTCATCTGCTCGACGGCCATCGGCACGTCGCCATGTCCGGTCAGAAACACCACTGCCAGCGTACTTTCGCGCTGGCGTAACACCGCATGGACATGCTTACCGTCCATGACAGGCATTCGCATATCCAGCAACAGTACGCCCGTCTGATACAAATCGGCCTGCTCAAGAAAAACAGTCCCTTCCTCCCAGCACGTGATCGGATAACCCAGGCTCTCCAGAAGAAAGGCGCAGGCATCAGTGACCGCCACATCATCATCCAGTAAATGGATTATCGCCATTTCCGCTCCTGTCCTCCTGTTGAGTAAAATCCAGTACAACCGCCACGCCAGGCTGCCCGTCAGGCGCGGTTTGATTTCGCAGGTTAATCTCTCCCTGACCGTAACGCACCATCCGCTGACAAATCACCAGCCCCAGTCCCATCCCCTCTTTCCGACTGGTTTTGAAGGGCTGAAACGCTTGATACAATAAGGCATCGTTGATACCGCCGCCATTATCCTGCAACATCACGCACACACCCTGTGCTGACGCTGAGGCATCAATCCATAACGTGGTGGCACCCGCCTGCGCCGCGTTGAGGATCAGATTAGCCAGCACCTGCTCCAGCAAAATCGGCGGCAACAAAATCGTCAACGCGCGATCGATATTGCTGTGCAAGGTTAACATCGGAAACTGCTGTGCCATGCGCAACAGTTGCCAGACATTCTGAACCGCCTCGTGGATGCTGATGTTCTCCCACTCTTCCGTGCGGATCGGGCTCCCCTGAGCCTGATTCACCCAGCGTAGCAGATTACGCAGCGTTTCAGCCCCGCGCTGCGCCTGCCGATCTATATGCTCGAGCGCAGGCAATAACGCGTGCGTCGGATCCTGAGACTGCAGGCGAATCAGGCTGCCCTGCGCGTAATGGCGAATTGCCGACAGCGGTTGATTCAGTTCGTGCGCGAATCCGGAGGTCATTTCGCCGAGAACGCTCATCTGCCTGGCCGTTTCCAGCGCCTGCTCCTGCTGGCGCAACTGGACGCTGTTGCGTTCAAGTTGTATTCCACGGCGACGAACCAGCAGCATCACCCAGATGTAGTTCAGGGTCAGCAAAAGCAGGATCAGCGCAGCCCCCCCCATCAGCCACTGATGTTGTATCAACCAGCTCTTCACATCCAGCCATAAGCGTCGCTGCTGTGGATGCTGCTGTACGTCGCGCAGTAATGCCTCCACCTGGCTGGTCGATGCCGGCGCGCCCCAATGGAACGCGGAGGTGTCAGGTGCAGCCAGCAGCGCGCGGGTGACGCGATCGACCAGCGCATCACTGACCGCAGGCAACGCGGCAAACGACCAGTCAGGATAGAGCGGCGTACTGGCTAAACAGGTAATATTTCCGGGACGGTTGAGCACCGCGACAAAATCGGTTTTATCAACCAGCCTCTCTTCGTCCATTTTTTCCAGCAGGCAGACCGGAACAATCACCGCCTGCACCGCGTTTTCACGGAGTAAATAAAGAAGCGCATCGGCTGGAAAACCAGTAAAACGCAGGTTGAGGTCGCGCTCCGGGCGTAGGCCGGCATCGCTCAACGCTTTATATCCCAGCAGGTAGCCGCCGAACGCCTGAGGGTCAATGGCCCCCACTGTTTTACCGATCAGATCGTGCACGCCGGTGATACCGCTGTCGCGCCGGGCAAGGATAGCACTGCCAATGACGTTCCCCGTGCCGCGCGCAGAACGCAGAGACGCCAACCAGCGCAGCGGTGAATGGCTGTTCAGTTGCACAAACTGTGCCGGGTTGGTCACCACAAATTGCACGCTTGCGTCGTTTACCGCTGCCTGCATCTGGTGCAGATCCAGCGGCAGAATGTGGAACCGTTCTCCGGGAATCTGCTGATTAAGCTGTGTTTCCAGCGCCTGCCAGTGGTTACGGGTGGAAACCTCTCCACGCATCGCCAGAATCCCGATATTCCATGAGCCGGCCAGCGAAGCGCCGCTGAACATTAAGACCGACGCCAGCAGCGTCAGCCTCATCACCTTTTTACCTCTCACACCCTTATCCCCGCTGATTATGTTGTTTTAGATCAACAATCCGTCGGGTATGTGGTTAACCACAATAGAGCTGCCCCCGCCACGATTTTTACACTGTAAATCATCGACATTATTTATTCATCACACGCAACCCAATGGCGTGACAAATGTTTCGCTGTTGCCTTGAGACGGGAGAAAAAATGGACAGCAGTAAACGGCAGTTTCTCCAGCAACTGGGCGTCCTGACCGCAGGCGCGTCACTGGTTCCACTGGCGCAGGCGAAATTTTCTTTTTCACCTGAACGCCACGGCGGTTCCACACAGCAGCGTTACGCTATGCTTGTCGATCTTCGCCGCTGCATCGGCTGTCAGGCCTGCACCGTCAGTTGTGCGATTGAAAACCAGACGCCGCAGGGCGAGTTCCGTACTCATGTGAATCAGTATCAGGTCCAGGTGGCGGATGAGGTGACCAATGTGCTGTTACCGCGTCTGTGCAACCACTGCGACAATCCGCCCTGCGTACCGGTTTGTCCGGTTCAGGCCACCTTTCAACGCGAAGACGGTATCGTCGTGGTCGATAACACCCGCTGCGTCGGTTGTGCCTACTGCGTGCAGGCGTGTCCTTATGACGCCCGTTTTATCAATCATGAAACGCAGACCGCCGATAAATGTACGTTTTGCATCCATCGCTTAGAGGCCGGACTTCTCCCCGCCTGCGTGGAGTCCTGTGTTGGCGGCGCGCGCATCATCGGTGATATCCGCGATCCGCAAAGTCGTATTTCGCAATTAATCCGCACCCATCACGACACCATTAAGGTGTTGAAACCGGAAAACAATACCGTGCCCCATGTTTTCTATCTGGGACTGGATGAGGCGTTTGTCACCCCGTTGATGGGCCGCACACAACCCGCACTCTGGCAGGAGGTCTGATAATGTCACCCTTAATCATTGAAGAGGTGCTGGCCCGTCCACAGGCGGTGAGTTGGCTTCCCTGGGCAGTACAGTATTTCTTTTTCATCGGCATTGCCGCCTGCGGGGCGCTGTTTGGCGCCGTCCTGCACTGGGGGAAAAAGGATAATCCCGCGCTGGAAAGCCTGACGCTGCTGATTACGCTGACCTGCGCAATCACCGCACCGCTGGCGCTAACCGCCGATCTCCATCAGACCGCCCGTGTCTGGCATTTTTATGCGTACCCCACGCCATGGTCATGGATGCCGTGGGGCGCCCTGTTTTTGCCGCTGTTTACCGCGTTCCTCGGACTCTGGTTTCTGGCACAGGTTTACAGGCAACTTACTGGTAAAAGTTACACCGTCATAAAATGGTTCGCGTATGCCAGCGCGCTGGCCGCGATAGGGTTGTTGCTCTATACCGGGAGGGAAGTCTCCGTGGTGCAGGCTCGCCCCGTCTGGTTCAGTTATGCTTTTGTGCTGGTGATGTTCCTGAGCGCGCTACAAACCTTTTTAGCGCTGTTAATCGTCGGGCTGCGCGATGATTTTCCCACGCAAAAGCGTCTCGCGCTCGGACAAATGCTGACACTGCTCGCCCTTGCTGCCGTCATTATTTTCTGGGGCTGCGGCGATACGCTTTCCGGTATGGCAATCCGCCAGTGGCTGGCAATCTCCGCATCGGCACGCCATTACGCCTCTGGTTGGCTGGCATTCTGGCTGATCTCACTGCTGTTTAGCGTTATCGCTCTGCGCCGTCTGCTGTCATTGCCTCTGCGTAGCCTGCTGGCGTTGAGCGCGATGGCGCTGTGCTGGCTCATGCGCTGGACGCTGCTGATTCAGGGGCAGACGCTGCCGAAATTCAACGCCCAGTTCAACCCATACGCCCTGCCTGCCGGAACCGACGGGTGGCTTGCCATCCTCGGCACCTTCGGCCTGTGGATAGCGCTGCTCATTATTATTCGCGAAAGTGTGAACGGACTCGCAAGGAGACTGCAACATGGCTAATTTAACCCGTCGTCAGTGGCTAAAAGTCGGCCTGGCCGTCGGTGGTATGGCGACGTTCGCCCTCAGCTATCGTGACGTCGCGAAGCGCGCCATTGACGGCTTGATCAACGGCACCTCGGGTAAAATCACCCGCGACCACATCACAGGTAACGCGCTGATCCCGGAAGCCAACGCGCACCCGCGCTGGCAGCAGAATCCGCAGCAAACTATAGCCATGACCCAATGTTTCGGCTGCTGGACACAGTGCGGCGTCAGGGTACGCGTTGATCAACAAACCAACCGGGTGCTACGTATTGCCGGCAACCCATATCATCCGCTTTCTCATGAGCATCATATTGACGCGTCAGTGCCATTCAGCACGGCGATGGCGCAACTGGCGGGCGAGAACGGCCTTGATGCTCGCTCGACGGCCTGCGCCAGGGGCGCGTCGCAACTGGAAGGTCTGTACAGCCCGTTGCGTATTCTCGAGCCGATGAAACGCGTCGGTAAACGCGGCGAAGGCAAATGGCAGCGCATCAGCTTTGAACAATTGATCAATGAAGTGGTGGAAGGCGGCGACCTGTTTGGCGAGGGGCACGTTGATGGCCTGCGCGCCATTTACGCCCCGTCGACCCCCATTGATCCGCAACATCCGGGGTTTGGTCCTAAATCCAACCAGCTTCTGGTCACCAACACCAGCGACGATGGGCGAGATTCATTTTTACGCCGCTTCGCTCTCAACAGTTTCGGTAGCAAGAACTTTGGCGCGCATGGCTCCTATTGTGGACTGGCCTATCGCGCAGGTTCCGGCGCGCTGATGGGTGATCTCGATAAAAACACCCACGTAAAGCCCGACTGGGATAACGTCGAGTTCGCGCTGTTTATGGGCACCTCGCCCGCACAGTCGGGAAACCCGTTTAAACGCCAGGCCAGACAGCTTTCCAGTGCGCGCCTGCGCGATGATTTCAGCTATGTAGTCGTCGCCCCGGCGCTGCCATTAACCACCGTGTTGGCTGACGATCACGGTCACTGGTTACCTGTGATCCCCGGCAGCGACTCTGCGCTGGCGATGGCAATGATCCGCTGGATTATCGAAAATCAACGCTACAACGCCGATTATCTGGCGCTGCCCGGCGCAGAGGCCATGCAACACGCTGACGAGAAGAGCTGGACCAACGCCACGCATCTGGTGATTGCCGACGATCTTCCCGGGCTGGCTGGACAGCACTTAACACGTCGCCATCTGGACCCTTCCGCAGCTAATGATCCGCTGGTCGTAAATGAACACAACGAGCTGGTCCCCGCCAGTGATTGCCTGCACGCCGCGCTGTTTGCCACGCGCCGGGTCACGCTAGCCGACGGACGTAGCCTGACGGTGAAAAGCAGCTTCCAGTGTCTGAAAGAATCGGCGGAAAAAATGACGCTCGCACAGTACAGCCTGCAATGCGGTGTAGCTGAGGACAAAATCATCGCGCTGGCGGATGCCTTTACCCGTCACGGACGTAAAGCGGCGGTCGTCACCCACGGCGGCATGATGGCTGGAAATGGTTTCTATAATGCGTGGGCGGTAATGATGCTGAACGCGCTGATTGGCAACCTCTCTCTGGAAGGCGGCGTCTTTGTCGGCGGCGGAAAATTCAACGGCGCAACGGACGGCCCACGCTACAACATGGCGAGTTTTCCGGGAAAAGTGAAACCTAAAGGGCTGAGCATCGCGCGAAGCAAAACGGCGTATGAATCTTCGGAAGAGTACCGTGACAAGGAAGCCGCCGGGCGTTCCCCTTTTCCAGCCAAAGCACCGTGGTATCCGTTTGTCGCCGGTCAACTGACTGAGTTGCTGAGTTCCGCGCTGGAGGGGTATCCTTACCCGCTGAAAGCGTGGATCTCCAACATGACCAATCCCTTGTATGGCATACCCGGTTTGCGCGCGGTGGCCGAAGAAAAACTGAAAGATCCGGCACGGTTGCCGCTGTTTATTGCCATCGACGCGTATATGAACGAGACAACGGCCCTTGCGGATTACATCGTACCGGACACGCATAATTTCGAAAGCTGGGGATTCAGTGCGCCGTGGGCTGGCGTCGCCAGTAAAGCCACCACCGCTCGCTGGCCGATTGTTACTGCTGCCACCGCCACAACCGCCGACGGTCAGCCGGTTTCGATGGAGGCATTCTGTATCGCGGTGGCAAAGCAGCTGCATCTGCCGGGGTTTGGCGACAATGCGATTTCCGACAGCGCAGGGAACCATTATCCGCTCAACCGTGCAGAAGACTACTATCTGCGTGTTGCCGCCAATATCGCGTTTATGGGGAAAGCTCCGGTCGCCGAAGCAGTGACGGAAGACATTGAACTCACAGGCGTCCGCCGCATTATGCCTGTCATTCAACAGACGCTAAAAACGGAGGAAGTCCGTCGGGTGGCGTTTATCTATTCACGTGGCGGTCGGTTCGCGTCGGATAAGAGTGGTCGGGCCGAAAACCGGGTCGGTAACGCGTGGGAAAAACCGCTACAAATCTGGAATGCCGAGGTTGCCGCTCATCGTCATGCTATCACCGGCGAGCGCTACAGCGGCTGTCCGGCGTGGTATCCGGCAAGACTGTCTGACGGACGTTCGGTGGACGAACTGTTCCCGCTGGCACAGTGGCCGCTCAAACTTATCTCGTTTAAGTCCAATACTATGGCCAGTGCATCTACGGTGATCCCACGTTTGCGCCACGTTAAACCAGTCAATCTAGTGGCGTTGAACCCGCAGGACGGGCAGCGCTTCGGGCTTTCACATGGCGACACGGTGCGGATCACCACGCCGGGTGGACAGGTTGAGGCGCAAATCAGTTTGCTGCACGGCGTAATGCCTGGAGTCATCGCGATCGAGCACGGCTATGGACACCGGGAGATGGGCGGCGCGCAACACACGCTGGACGGTGAACCGCTGCCTTTTGATACGAAAGTGAAATCGGGGATTAACATGAACGACCTGGGATTTGCCGATCCGACTCGAAAAGTAAGTAACACCTGGCTGGACTGGGTGTCCGGCGCCGCGGTCCGTCAGGGGCTGCCAGCGAGAATTGAGCGGGTCTAACACAAGCGCCGGATGGCAACGCTCGCGCGTTTTACCCGGCCTACAGGACATCGTAGGCCGGGTAAGGCGAAGCCGTCTCCCGGCAAAAACGGATCAGTTATTCACCGGAATGACCGTAACGTCTACAAGCGGAAAAGCGCTGCTGTAGAGTTTGCCTGCCAGCGCCGGATGGAGTACGGATGCGGGCTACGCTATACCCGTATAGAACAGCACCGGTATCACCAGCGGCAGTTTTTTATGCCCTGCCTCCAGGTGAATGAGATGAACGCATCCCAACTATTTGATAGCGGCTAAGGATTCTACAGGTTAGGTGGGGATCCCCGCAGATTTCCGGCATCATAGTGCCTGGTTCGGAAGCCCTGATAACTGCCCCCTGTTGGCGTCGATATCGCAAAATATCTGATGCAGCTTCATTTCATTGATGAGCATACTGGTGAAGTTATCGACAAGCAGATTAAGCGCGACGCGTGACTGAAATACTTCAGTAATCGTGAACCTTGTCTGATTGGCATGGAAGCCTGCGGCGGCTCTCAGTACTGGGCGCGTGAGCTGGAAAAACTGGGGCATAAAGTCATGTTACTCCAGGGTAAGTTCGTCAAGGCCTTCGTGATGGGTAATAAAAATGATGTCATGGATGCCCGAGCTATCTGGATGGCTGTTCAGCAACCAGCTAGAGCAGTCGCTGTAAAAACCGAGGAGTAGCAAGCGGTACCCTGGCTGCAATAAGGCCGGATATAGACCTGCAACCTACCGTCAACGTCAAAACCACGAATGTCTTGCCAACGGGATTGCGTTCATATAGCGCCGCATGGCGGCAATGGCATAGCGCATCAGGCGAAACGCCATGTGCCGGTCGGGAGAGCTCTGATGTTCAATTAACGCGTAAATATAACCGTTTCCTGCGCGCGTCTTTAACGAGTAAAGAATATCCGAATAATAGGCGCGCATCGTTTCCTCAATAAAACTGGCAGACTCCAGACGAAGCGTACTGAGGTCACAAAGTTTATGCAGCGCACGGGGTAAATGACTCTCCAAAAAATCACGCGCGGTTTCGGGATGGGTTAAAAATTGTTTAAACACGGCATCATGCGGTGTCGAGGTGTTCTTTTTATTCATGGCATCCTTTTCCTTCTTTAATGAATAGTCCGCAATCTAGCAGAAAGAAAAATAAAGAAGAGAAAGAAGCGGCAAGGATGCGAGTAGCCTCGGAAAATTATTGAGAGCCAAATAATAGAAAAGCGCCGCAATCGATACTGAGGCGGCGCATGGGCGGTTAGCGGACGATGTCCAGCACCTGCTCTGGCGGTCGTCCGATTCGTGCCTGGCCGTTCGCCACCACAATCGGGCGCTCCATCAGTTTGGGATTTTCTACCATCGCCTGAATCAGTTGCGCCTCCGTCAGATTGCTGTCTGCCAGATTGAGCGCTTTGTAGAGATCGTCTTTCTGGCGCATCAGTTCGCGGGCGCTGGTCATGCCCAGCATTTTCAGCAGTTGACGCAGTGTTGCCGCATCGGCGGGGGTGTCGAGATAAAGCACCACTTCCGGCTCCACGCCGTTGGACTGCAGCAGGCTCAGCGTTTCGCGACTCTTGGAACAACGCGGATTATGGTAGATTTTTACCGCTTCTGACATGACTTCTCCTTGTATCGCTATCCGGGCAAAGGACAGATAATTACATTTTGGTGTAAGGCTTAAAGCGTTCTTGCAGCTGACGCAACTGGTCGATACGGGCATCGTAACGCGCCTGCTGCTGGCTGCCCAGCTTCGCCTGTGAGCTGGCGCTGCTGAGTAATGAGATCGCCTGATCGAGACGGCCCGCCAGCGCGTAGCCTTCCGCGCGGGCCGCAAGCTCTTGATCGCGATGATTCAGCGCAGCTTGCGCCTGGGCAAGAAGATCCCAGCCATTGCTGTCGTCTTTATAATTAAACGTATAGCGGTTGAGGATCGTTGCGGCTTCCTGCGCCTGTCCACCCTGCAGCAGCGCGTTCGCGAGGTTAAGCTGCAGGACAGGGTTCACCCGCAAATCGCGCGCATTTTTCAGACGCGCGATCGCGTCATGGGTTTTCTTCTGTCCGAGGTCGATGTCGGTGGCCAGATCCAGATACCAGGCGTTCCCCGGCTCCGCCGATAACAGCGGCTGGAGCGCTTTGCGCGCTTCATCATATTTACTGCCTTCCATTGCCTGAAGCGCCCGGCCATATTGCGCGGCGCGCTGCTGACGGACGTTGCCTTTCGCCAGTTCATCCAGCAGATCGCTGGTTAACTGGTTGCGTCCGGAATTATACATCCCCAGGGTGCGCACTTTCGCTAAATAGAACGCTTCCGATGATTGCACCACCACCGGACGCATCTGGTTTGCCCGGTTACGGGCGTCAGAAAGTCGGCTTTCCGGTAGGGGGTGGGTTAACAGGATTTCCGGCGGACGGGAGGAGTAGCGCGCCTGGTCGAGCAGTTTCTCCAGGAATGTCGGCATAGCCTGTGGATCGAATCCGGCGCGCTGAAGCACCTGGATCCCTATACGGTCGGCTTCCTGTTCGTTCTGCTGGGTAAAGCTGATCATTCCCTGACGCGTGCCCGCCAGCGTCCCGGTGAGCGCCGCCATCCCCGCCTGCGGGCTGGCCATTGCTAACAATATGGAGCCCAGTGCGCCAACCCAGGTGAGCGGCGCGCTGCGTTTTTGATCTTCCATCGCCCGCGCCAGGTGGCGTTGGGTAACGTGGGAAATTTCGTGCGCCATGACCGAGGCGAGTTGGCTTTCATTATCAGAGTAGCGAAACAGCGCGGAGTGCAGCACGACGTTACCGCCGAAGAAGGCGAATGCGTTGATTTCGTCGTTATTTATCAAAAAGAAATGGAAGGGCGTTTTGACCGAGTCGGCATGGGAAACCAGGCGCATCCCGAGTCCGTTAATGTACTGAACCAACAACGGGTCGTTAATCAACGGCGCGCTGCCGCGCAGCTGGCGCACATAATAATCGCCCATCTGCAATTCCTGCCCGATGGAAAGGGTGCTTGCAGCCGACGTTCCCATGTCCGGCAATGAGTCCGCAGCGTCTGCGAACGCGGGCGCCGCCTGACCGAGGGTCAGTGCGGCAATGAGGGTAGCCACCAGGTTTTTCTTAAACTGCCTGAACATAACCTCTGTCCTGTTTTCTTTGAGATAGTCATTTGACCGATGCCGGGCAGTATCGTTCCCGCTCTGCCTGCAAGGGCAGTGTAGCGGTGAAACCTGCGGATGAATACCCTGCACAAATGACTTTTCAGTTTCCTGAATCAGTCATAAAAAGCGAAGTCTTTTTTGTGACATTTCGATACAATTCGGGATCGCAATCCCGCTAATGAGGTTCAGGGAAGGTTTTATGCTCGAAATGTTGATGCAATGGTATCGCCGTCGCTTTAGCGACCCGGAGGCGATTGCTTTGCTGGTGATCCTGGTTGCCGGGTTCGGCATCCTTTTCTTTTTTAGCGGATTACTGGCTCCGCTGCTGGTGTCTATCGTGCTGGCCTATTTACTCGAGTGGCCGACCGTCCGCCTGGAGAAGATCGGCTGTTCACGCCGCTGGGCGACGTCGATTGTGCTGGTACTGTTTGTAGGCATTTTACTGCTTATGGCGTTTGTGGTGATGCCGGTGGCCTGGCAGCAGGGGATATACCTGATCCGCGACATGCCCGGCATGTTGAATAAACTCTCTGATTTCGCCGCGACATTGCCACGTCGTTATCCTGCATTAATGGATGCGGGCATCATTGACGCCATGGCGGAAAACATGCGTACCCGCATGCTGACGATGGGCGATTCCGTAGTGAAATACTCACTGGCGTCTCTGGTTGGCCTGCTGACCCTGGCGGTTTATCTGGTGCTGGTGCCGCTGATGGTGTTTTTCCTGCTGAAGGACAAAGAGCAGATGCTGAATGCGGTGCGCCGGGTACTACCGCGCAACCGTGGGCTGGCGGGGCAGGTCTGGAAAGAGATGAATCAGCAAATCACCAACTACATCCGCGGGAAAGTGCTGGAAATGGTGGTGGTGGGTGTGGCGACCTGGCTGGGCTTCCTGCTGTTTGGCCTGAACTATTCGCTGCTGCTGGCGGTGCTGGTCGGCTTTTCGGTTCTTATCCCCTATATCGGCGCCTTCGTGGTGACGATCCCGGTAGTGGGCGTGGCGCTGTTTCAGTTTGGTCTGGGGACCGAGTTCTGGAGCTGTTTCGCGGTTTATTTGATCATCCAGGCGCTTGACGGCAACCTGCTGGTGCCGGTTTTGTTCTCTGAAGCGGTGAATCTGCACCCGTTGGTGATCATTCTCTCCGTGGTCATTTTTGGCGGGCTGTGGGGTTTCTGGGGCGTTTTCTTCGCGATTCCGTTAGCGACTTTAATTAAAGCGGTGGTCCATGCCTGGCCTGATGCGCAGCGCGTTGACGCAGCGTAACTCTTTTCATCCGGTAACGTTCTGTTACCGGATTGCTTCTCCCCTCTAAATGTTTTCTGAATATACCGCCACGCTGTCGTTTTTCTTCCTTTTTGTCTTTAACGTGACCCGGGTGATGAATTTTTGTCACGCATGGAAAAGACCGACAGGAGAAAAAAATGGGTCACAACACACACACGCAACAGAAACCGGGGTGGGGCGGTTATCTCGCCTTTTTCATTACGATTCTCTTTTTTTCAGGGATGTTTGCGAAAAGCACGGAATGGTGGCGGGTTTTCGATTTTACCGTGCTCAACGGCACGTTTGGTCAGATCAACGCGGCGGGAGATAAAGCCCTCTCGTTTCGCGGGATCGGTGGAACGGGAGCAAAAGACGGATTTCTTTTCGCCCTCGAACTCGCGCCGTCGGTCATTCTGTCGTTAGGGATTATTTCGGTGACGGAAGGGCTGGGTGGCCTGCGCGCCGCCCAACAGTTGATGACGCCCGTTCTGCGTCCTTTACTGGGGATTCCAGGGATTTGCTCGCTGGCGTTGATTGCGAACCTGCAAAATACCGACGCTGCGGCAGGGATGACCAAAGAAATGGCGGAAGAGGGGCTCATTACCGGGCAGGAGCGCGCGATTTTCGCCACCTGGCAAACCAGCGGTAGCGCCTGCATAACCAATTATTTTTCTTCTGGCGCAGCGCTGTTCACCATGATTACCGTGCCGGTCATTACCCCGCTGGCGGTGATTCTGGTCTTTAAGTTTGTCGGCGCGAATCTGTTAAGGCTGTGGATATCGCTGCTGGAAAATCGTCGTCTGCAACGGGAGGTCTGAGATGAGCGCGCAGGTACGTAAAAATGTCATGGATATGTTTATCGACGGCGCGCGGCGCGGTTTTACCATCGCCACTACCAGCCTTCTTCCCAACGTGGTGATGGCGTTTGTCATTATCCAGGCGCTGACGGTGACAGGACTGCTTGATATCGTTGGCCGCGTCTGCGAGCCGGTGATGGCGCTCTGGGGCTTGCCAGGCGAGTCTGCCACCGTACTGCTGGCTGCGGTAATGAGCATGGGCGGTGGCGTAGGCGTTTGCGCGAGCCTGGTGGTGGCGGGATCGCTGACGGGGCATGACGCGACCGTCCTTTTACCTGCGATCTACCTGATGGGCAACCCGGTACAAAACGTCGGACGCTGTCTCGGGACAGCGGGTGTCGATCCGCGGTATTATCCGCACATCATCGCCGTGTGCGTGATTAACGCGCTGGTGTCGATCTGGGTCATGCAACTTATTGTTTAACAAGGAAGGTTATGAACTGTTCAATTCTGAACCTGACGCTGTTTCAGCGTGGACATGTCTACGCCCCTGACGATCTTGGCGTACAGGATATTCTCGTCGCCAGCGGCAAAATCGTGGCGATTGCTCCCACTATCGCGCCGGGCGATTTTCCTGGCTGCCAGTGTATTGATCTGGCAGGCGCCGTTGACTGCCCGGGTTTTATCGACCAGCATGTGCACCTGATTGGCGGCGGAGGCGAAGCGGGGCCTCATACCCGTACGCCGGAAGTGCGTTTGTCGCGGCTGGTGGAGGCCGGGATCACGTCCGTAGTCGGGTTACTGGGGACTGATGGGATAACCCGTCATCCGGAGTCGCTCCTCGCGAAGACCCGCGCGCTGGAAACGGAAGGTATCAGCGCGTGGATGCTCACCGGCGCCTACTCGCTGCCCTCTCCGACCCTCACCGGCAGCGTCGATCGTGACGTGGCGCTGATCGATAAGGTCATTGGGGTGAAGTGCGCGATTTCCGATCACCGCTCGTCTGCCCCGGACGCCGCCGCGCTGGCCAATATGGCCGCACAGGCGCGCGTCGGCGGACTGCTGGGGCAGAAAGCGGGCGTGAGCGTGTTTCATATGGGCAGTAGCCCCAGGATGCTCGAGCCGTTGTATGAGATCCTCGCGAATGCCGATGTGCCCATAACAAAACTCCTGCCAACACATGTTAACCGCGCCGAGTCGCTGTTCCATGCGGCGATGGAATATGCGCACGACGGTGGCTATATCGACATCACCAGCAGCATTGATGAGCCTGTCGATCCCGCCACGGCGATCGTTACCGCGCTACAGAACGATGTTCCGTTGTCGCGTCTCACTCTCAGTTCAGACGGTAACGGCAGCCAGCCGGAGTTTGATGAAAACGGCAATCTGATCGGTATCGGCGTGGCGGGATTCGACTCGCTGGCACAGACGCTGCGCCAGTTAGTCACTATTCATCATCTGCCGCTGGAGCAGGCGTTGTGCCCGCTTACGCGTACGGTGGCCGAATTCCTGGGCCTTGCCCATAAAGGCCGGTTAGCGGTCGGATGCGACGCTGATATTCTGGTGCTTAATGAAGCGCTGGAAGTGACACATCTGTGGGCGAAAGGCAAAGTCATGGTGCGGGACAAAAAAGCGTGCGTAAAAGGCACGTTTGAGTAAAACGCGTGGCAGCCGGCCTACAAAAGATAGCCTGTAGGCCGGTAACGGTCAGGCGTTTTCTTTCAGCCAGTTCAGCACGACATCGTGGTGATTGCTGGTTTTGAAGTCGTCGAAAACATGTTCAACTTTACCGTCTGCGTCGATCAAAAAGCTGATGCGGTGAATACCGTCATAGGTTTTCCCCATAAAGGATTTCTCACCCCAGACGCCAAACTGTTCGCAAACCTGATGATCTTCGTCAGACAGCAGGGTAAAGTTCAGCAGTTCTTTTTCGGCAAAACGGGAAAGTTTTTCGGGTTTGTCGGTGCTGATACCCAGCACATCCACGCCCGCCTTTTTCAACTCATCCATGTTATCGCGTAGGCCGCAGGCCTGAACGGTACAGCCCGGCGTCATGGCTTTCGGATAGAAATAGACCAGAACACGCTGTCCCTGGAAGTCGGTCAAATTTACTTGTTCCCCGTCTTGATCCGGCAAGCTAAATTTCGGTGCGATGTCACCGGCTTTCAGTGGATTCATTACTTAACTCCATCCTGTTCATCATGTTGTGAATAATTAACAACGTTAATACTGCCTTGTGCATTGAGTTCTGTACATAGGGCTTTAAACGCCTGCTCGATATTTTCCGCATCGTGTGATGCCGGACTGTGCGCCGTAATCTGCACGTGCAGCTGCGCAGGCGTTTCATTTTCAGCGGGTTGCGTGCGCGAAACCAGTTCCGCAATGTTCATTTGATGGCTATCAAACAGGGCTGTAAAACGCTCAATTAAATGAGGTGAATCCGGCACATCGACCTGAACCCATACTGTGGCGGGCATCGGCGGACGAGGACGGGCAGTGGTGCGCTTCATCACTATCAATAAATCCAGCTCTGCGCCTTTTAACGGCAAGGTCGATTCGATCAGGGTGATGGCATTCCAGCTACCGGACAGCAGCATGATAAACGTAAACTCCTCACCCAGCATGGCCAGTCGGCTGTCTTCAATATTGCAGCCACAACTGCTCACATGACGGGTGATCGTGTTCACAATTCCCGGGCGATCGGCACCCAGCGCAGTAATAACCAAATAATGTTGCGATGAAGGTGTCAAACCTGTTCTTCCTTTGATAGGTGGGGTAATCATAAGGAAAGCATAAAAAAAACCGGCATACAACAACCAGAAGGGCTCTGGTCACTTGCTTTTATTACCGTACCAAACGTACCATTGAGACACTTGTTTGCACAGAGGATGGCCCATGTTCACGGGAAGTATTGTCGCGCTTGTTACGCCGATGGATGAGAAAGGTAATGTCTGCCGGTCAAGCCTGAAAAAACTGATTGATTATCATGTCGCCAGCGGCACCTCGGCGATCGTTTCTGTGGGTACCACCGGCGAATCCGCTACGCTGAGCCATGATGAACATGGCGACGTGGTGATGATGACCCTGGAGTTAGCCGATGGCCGTATCCCGGTGATTGCCGGAACGGGCGCCAATGCGACCGCAGAAGCCATTAGTCTGACGCAGCGTTTCAATGACAGCGGAATTGTCGGCTGCCTGACGGTGACGCCGTATTATAACCGTCCGACGCAGGAAGGGTTGTTCCAGCATTTCAAAGCCATCGCGGAACATACTGACCTGCCACAAATTCTGTATAATGTGCCATCCCGTACCGGCTGCGATATGTTGCCGGAAACCGTAGGCCGTCTGGCGGAATTGAAAAATATTGTCGCCATTAAAGAGGCCACGGGGAACTTAAGTCGCGTTCATCAGATCAAAGAGCGGGTTTCTGACGATTTTCTGCTGCTTAGTGGCGACGATGCGACCGCGATGGACTTTATGCAGTTAGGCGGTCATGGCGTAATCTCCGTTACCTCTAACGTCGCCGCGCGCGACATGGCGGAAATGTGCAAGCTGGCGGCGGAAGGGCGTTTTGCCGAGGCGCGGGCGATCAACCAGCGTCTGATGCCGTTACACAACAAACTGTTTGTCGAACCCAACCCGATCCCAGTGAAATGGGCATGTAAGGCGTTGGGCCTTGTGGCGACCGATACGCTGCGCCTGCCAATGACGCCGATCACGGACAAAGGTCGTGACATCGTCGAAGCGGCGCTTAAGCACGCCGGTTTGCTGTAAAGTTTAGGGAGATTTGATGGCTTACTCAGTACAAAAGTCGCGCCTGGCCAGGGTTGCGGGTGTTTCGCTTGTTTTGCTGCTCGCTGCCTGTAGTTCTGATTCGCGCTACAAGCGCCAGGTGAGCGGTGATGAATCCTATCTGGATGCCGCGCCGCTTGCTGAACTCCATGCTCCAGCAGGTATGATTCTGCCGGTGACCACGGGTGACTATAACATTCCGGTGACCAACGGCAGCGGCGCTGTCGGTAAAGCGCTGGACATCCGTCCGCCTGCTCAGCCGCTGGCGCTGGTTAGCGGGGCGCGTACCCAGTTTGCTGGCGATACCGCAACGCTGCTGGTGGAAAACGGACGCGGTAATACGCTGTGGCCGCAGGTCGTTAGCGTGATTCAGTCTAAAAACTACACGATTGAAAAGCGTGACGACGCCAGCCAGACCCTGACAACCGACTGGGTTGAATGGAACCGTCTTGATGAAGACCAGCAGTACCGTGGCCGTTATCAGATTTCGGTGAAACCGCAGGGCTATCAGCAGGCGGTGATGGTGAAACTGGTTAACCTGGAACAGGCGGGTAAGCCGGTTGCTGACGCCGCTTCACTGCAACGTTACAGCGCGGAAATGATGAACGTTATTTCCGCAGGTCTTGATAAGACCGCGAATGACGCCGCGAACGCCGCGCAGAACCGCTCCGCCGCTACTATGGATGTGCAGAGCGCCGCGGATGAGACCGGTTTACCGATGCTGGTCGTGCGTGGTCCGTTCAACGTTGTCTGGCAGCGTCTGCCCGCCGCGCTGGAGAAGGCAGGCATGAAGGTTACCGACAGCACCCGCTCTCAGGGCAGCATGGCGGTGACGTACAAACCGCTGTCTGATAGCGACTGGCGTGAGCTGGGCGCAAGCGATCCGGGCCTGGCGTCCGGCGACTATAAGCTGCAGGTCGGTGACTTAGACAACCGCAGCAGCATGCAGTTTATCGATCCGAAGGGGCATACCCTGACGCAGAGCCAGAACGACGCGCTGGTGGCCGTCTTCCAGGCAGCGTTTAGCAAGTAAAAATACAGGGCTGGAGAAATCCGGCCCTTTTTATTTTCGTGCTACGCAAACGTGTGCGTGGCATAATGTTTCCCGTTTCGACTACAAATTCACACCCAGGAGTATTGAAGATGCAAAAGCAAGCTGAGTTGTATCGTGGTAAAGCGAAGACCGTATACAGCACGGAAAACCCGGATCTGTTGGTGCTCGAATTCCGCAATGATACGTCAGCAGGGGATGGCGCGCGCATTGAACAGTTTGATCGTAAGGGCATGGTGAACAACAAGTTCAACCACTTTATCATGACCAAACTGGCAGAGGCCGGTATCCCGACGCAAATGGAGCGCCTGCTCTCAGACACCGAATGTCTGGTAAAAAAACTGGATATGGTGCCGGTAGAGTGCGTGGTGCGTAACCGTGCTGCTGGCTCTCTGGTCAAACGCCTGGGTATTGAAGAAGGCATCGAACTGAATCCGCCACTGTTCGATCTGTTTCTGAAAAATGATGCGATGCACGATCCGATGGTGAACGATTCTTACTGCGAAACCTTCGGCTGGGTGAGCAAAGAGAACCTGGCGCGCATGAAAGAGTTGACCTACAAAGCCAATGACGTGCTGAAGAAGTTGTTTGATGACGCAGGTCTGATCCTTGTCGACTTCAAGCTGGAGTTTGGTCTGTACAAAGGTGAAGTGGTGCTCGGTGATGAATTCTCGCCGGACGGCAGCCGTCTGTGGGATAAAGAGACCCTCGACAAGATGGACAAGGACCGTTTCCGTCAGAGCCTGGGCGGCCTGATTGAAGCCTACGAAACCGTTGCGCGTCGTCTGGGCGTGAATCTCGACTAACAGACCCGGCGGGCCGGGGCTTTTTCTCCGGCTCGCTTGCGCTTTCCAGTGGTAATCTTGTGCTGAACCGCCTACGATCATCATCATAATGAATTAGAGAGATGAGGTGATTATGCGCTGGCAAGGGCGACGTGAAAGTGACAATGTGGAAGACCGACGCAGCCGTTCTGGCGGCGGCCCGTCTCTGGGCGGTCCGGGTTTTCGTTTGCCGAGCGGAAAAGGCGGTCTGGTTCTGCTGATTGTCGTTCTGGTCGCAGGCTATTATGGGGTCGACCTGACGGGCTTAATGACCGGGCAGCCGGTTTCGCAGCAACAATCTTCACGCTCCATCAGTCCAAACGACGATGAAGCGGCCAAGTTTACCTCCGTGATTCTGGCGACAACGGAAGACACCTGGGGGCAGCAGTTTGAAAAAATGGGGCGTACCTACCAGCAGCCTAAGCTGGTGATGTACCGCGGCGCTACGCGCACCGGATGCGGCACCGGGCAGTCCATTATGGGACCGTTCTACTGTCCGGCGGACGGTACGGTCTATATCGATCTTTCCTTCTATGACGAAATGAAAAACAAGCTGGGCGCGGACGGCGATTTCGCTCAGGGCTACGTTATTGCGCATGAAGTCGGTCACCATATCCAGAAACTGTTAGGCATTGAGCCAAAAGTTCGCCAGCTGCAGCAAAATGCCTCGCAGGCGGAAGTTAACCGTCTTTCCGTGAGAATGGAACTGCAGGCTGACTGCTTTGCGGGCGTCTGGGGTCACAACATGCAGCAGCAGGGCGTACTGGAGGCTGGCGATTTGCAAGAAGCGCTGAATGCCGCCGAAGCCATTGGCGACGATCGTCTGCAGCAACAAAGCCAGGGACGCGTGGTACCGGACAGCTTCACTCACGGCACGTCTGAACAGCGCTACACCTGGTTTAAACGCGGCTTCGACAGCGGCGATCCGGCGCAGTGTAATACCTTCGGCAAAGCGCTCTGATTGCAGAGGCAGGGATGTCCGACGTTATGACGCTGAATGCGCTCACCGCGCAGTTGGCGCGCGAGGGGATCCGCCGCCTGCTGGTGCTGAGCGGCGAGAATGACTGGTGCCGGGAACAGGCGTTGCGCCTGCGGGCACAGCTTCCCGGCGACTGGCTCTGGGTTTCGGACGATGCGCCCTCGGCGCCCTGCTGTTTGCCGCAGGCGCTGCAAACCCTGCTGGGTCGAGAATTCCGTCATGCGGTTTTTGATGCGCGTCAGGGGCTGGATGCGGCGGCGTTCGCAGCCTTAAGCGGTACGCTGCGCGCGGGAAGCTGGCTGGTCCTGTTGGTTCCGCCGCTGGCGCGTTGGTCCACGCAACCGGATGCGGATTCGCTTCGCTGGAGCGACTGCGCTCAGCCCATCCCGACGCCCAATTTTGTTCGCCATTTCTGCCATGTCCTCCTCTCTGACGGGGAGACGCTATGCTGGCAGCAACATCAGCCGTTTACCGTCCCGCATTTTCCGCAGCGTCCTGCGTGGCAGCCTGCCAGCGGTGAGCCGTTGCCGGAACAAGCCGCCCTTCTGGCGAAACTGTCAACGATGCCGGAAGGCATTGCCGCCGCGATCGCCGCCCGCGGTCGCGGCAAGTCCGCCCTGGCGGGCCAACTGATTGCGCGTATTGCCGGGACGGCGATCGTCACCGCGCCTGCGAAAGCGGCAACGGACGTGCTGGCGCAGTTTGCTGGCGATAAATTCTGCTTTTACTCACCGGATGCGCTGCTGGCAGCCGACGTACGCGCCGACTGGCTGATCGTGGACGAAGCGGCCGCGATCCCCGCGCCGCTCCTGCACCGCCTTGTATCGCGTTTCCCCCGCGTCTTATTGACCACCACCGTTCAGGGCTACGAAGGCACCGGACGCGGATTTTTGCTTAAGTTTTGCGCCAGTTTTCCGACGCTTCAACGCTTCGAACTCCAGCACCCCGTTCGCTGGGCCAAAGGGTGCCCGCTGGAGAAAACCGTCAGCGACGCGCTGGTATTTGACGATGACGATTTTGCCACTTTGCCGCAGGGTGACGTAACCATCACCCCTTTTGAGCAAAAAAGCTGGCGAACGCGCCCGGCGCTACCGCTGGCGGCTTACCGGCTGCTTTCCGGCGCGCACTATCGTACCTCGCCGTTGGACCTGCGCCGGATGATGGATGCGCCGGGGCAGCATTTTTTTCAGGCTAGCTGCGCCGGACAAACCGTTGGCGCGCTATGGCTGGTGGATGAAGGCGGGCTGAGCGGTGAACTCAGCCAGGCCGTCTGGGCGGGTTACCGTCGGCCTCGCGGAAATCTCGTGGCGCAGTCGCTGGCGGCGCACGGCGGCGATCCGCTGGCCGCCACGCTGACCGGTCGTCGTGTCAGCCGGATAGCCATACATCCCGGTCGGCAGGGGGAGGGTATTGGTCAGCAACTGATTGCCCAGGCCCATCATGCCCCCTGTGATTACCTTTCCGTTAGCTTTGGCTACACGCCGCTGCTTTGGCGTTTCTGGCAGCGCTGCGGCTTCATTCTGGTCCGCATGGGGAATCACAAAGAAGCCAGCAGCGGCTGTTACGCCGCGATGGCGATACTGCCGTTAACGGCGGCTGGAAAACGACTCGCGAATGAGGAACATGGGCGTTTACGCCGCGATGCGGAAGTCCTTAGTCAATGGAATGGCGAGACGATTCCGGTAGACCCCCTCAAAACGTCTACGCTTAATGAAGATGACTGGCGCGCCCTGTCTGGTTTTGCCTTTGCTCACCGGCCATTGCTCACCTCGCTTGGCTGTCTGAACCGCCTGTTGGCCTCCTGTACGCTGCCACTCCCGGCGCTGCGGGGCGGCATACAGGATCGACATAGCGACGCGCAGTTGTGCGGCGCACTGAGGCTTTCCGGGCGCAAAGCGTTATTGAAGCAACAACGGGACGAGGCGGCGCAGGCGCTTGCCGCGTTAGATGATGAACGTTGCCGGCGGTACCGCGATCGCATTGTGCAATGGCAATTTTTTCACTAACTCCTTCAATTTTCTGGCATGGTCATTGCGATTGGGGGGCGTAGAATTGACACCCTAAGCTAAGGAGAATGCCATGAAACATGATCATTTTGTTGTTCAACGTCCGGGCAAACCTGCGCAGCAGCTGTTGCTCCTGTTTCATGGCGTTGGAGATAATCCGGTCGCAATGGGCGAGATCGGCTCATGGTTTGCACCCGTCTTTCCGGACGCGCTGGTGGTGAGCGTGGGCGGCATCGAGCCGAGCGGCACAGCGTCGGGACGGCAATGGTTCTCGGTGGACGGGGTGACCGAGGAAAATCGCCAGGCGCGGATAAATGCCGTGATGCCTGCCTTTATTGACACTGTGCGCGAGTGGCAACAGCAGAGCGGCGTCGGAGCTAACGCCACGGCGCTGATCGGTTTTTCGCAGGGGGCGATCATGGCGCTTGAAAGCATCAAGGCTGAGCCAGGCCTGGCTTCCCGCGTGATTGCGTTCAATGGCCGCTACGCCAGCTTGCCGGAAACGGCAACCACCGCGACGACTATCCATCTGATTCATGGCGGTGAAGATCGGGTAATTGAGCTTTCCCATGCGGTGGCGGCGCAAGACGCGCTGCAACGTGCGGGCGGCGACGTGACGTTGGATATCGTGGACGATCTGGGACATGCGATAGACGATCGCAGCATGCAGTTTGCGCTCGACCATTTACGCTACACCGTGCCGAAGCACTATTTTGATGAAGCACTCAGCGGCGGGACGCCAAAGGATGACGATATCATCGAGATGATGTAAGTCGGAAGCATAGTCAGGAGCGGAAAAAAGCGAAATGATGTTTTCCGCCTGGGCGATGAAATGGCCGGAAGGCAACGTCGCCTTTTCCGGCCCCTTTCAGTCCATAATGGGGTTATTTCTTCGGTTGGTCTTTCTTCGGCCAGTCGTCCTCATCATCCCACTTATCGTTGAAATCACGATGCGGGGGAAGCTCCGGCTTGTTGGCGAGAAATTTTTTATGGTCTACGCGCTTGAGATCTTTTATCACGTTCAGCAGTACGCCTACCAGAAACACCAGTACCAGAATCCACCAATATTTAGCCAGCCAGTCCATGCGCTTTACCTCTTAACGGAACATCGTCAGGCGACGAGTTGTTCCATGATACGTTGATACATACGGGCAAGCAGTTGCAGATCGGCGGCGTTTACACATTCATTGATTTTATGAATCGTGGCATTCACCGGGCCAAGCTCCACCACCTGCGCCCCCATGCGGGCAATAAATCGTCCGTCGGATGTCCCGCCCGTGGTCAGTAACTGCGGTTTAATTTCATTATAGTGCTCAATGGCATTCACCACCGCATCCACCAGCTTCCCGCGCGCCGTCAGGAACGGCTGGCCGGAGAGCCACCAGTCGACGGTATAACGCAACTGATGTTTGTCCAGCAGGGCATGAACCCGCTCTTTGATCATCTCATCGGTCAGCTCAGTGCTGAAGCGGAAGTTAAACTGCACAAACAGCTCGCCGGGGATCACATTGTTGCTGCCGGTTCCCGCCTGGATATTGGCGATCTGCATACTGGTGGCCGGGAAGAAATCATTGCCCCGATCCCATTCAATGCCCACCAGTTCGTTGAGCATCGGCGCGGCGCGGTGCACCGGGTTATCCGCCAGATGCGGATAGGCCACGTGTCCTTGCACGCCATGAATCGTCAGGTTACCGGTCAGAGAACCGCGGCGGCCGTTTTTGACGACGTCGCCTACCACTTCGGTGCTCGACGGCTCGCCCACCAGACAATAGTCGAGGCGCTCATTGCGCGCCATCAGCGCTTCCACCACCTTGACGGTGCCGTTCTTCGCGCTGGCTTCTTCATCGGAGGTGATCAGAAACGCCAGGCGTCCTTTGTGGTTGGGATGCTGCGCAACGAAACGTTCTGCCGCCACCACCATGGCCGCCAGCGAACCTTTCATATCCGCCGCGCCGCGACCAAACAACATACCGTCACGAATTGTCGGTTCGAAGGGCGGGTTGATCCAGCGGTCGGCATCACCCGCAGGCACTACATCGGTGTGACCGGCAAACGCTAACGTCTCGCCCTGACCGCGCCATGCCCAAAAATTCTGTGTATCCGCAAAATCCATACGCTCAACGGTAAAACCGATGGCGCGCAGGCGTTCAATCATCAACGCCTGACATCCCGCATCGTCCGGGCTAAGGGAAGGGCGGCGAATAAGCTGCTGTGTCAGCTCAATAACCGGGCACGACATAGACTACACCTCGTCAAAAAACTGCTGATAACTGGATTCACTAAAACCCAGCAGCATAGGCTTCCCGGGCGCGCAGAGCAATGGGCGTTTGATGATTGCCGGCATTTCCAGCATTAAGGCGGTGGCTGCTGCGGCATCGGTAATGGCATTGCGTGTGGCTTCATCGAGTTTACGCCAGGTGGTGCCGCGAGTATTCAACAACGCTTCCCAGCCCAGTTCTTCGATAAACGTAGTAAGTAGCGCGGGATCCAGGCCGTCTACGCGGTAGTCATGAAAGCGATAATCCCGGTTTTGCGCCTCCAGCCAGCGGCGGGCTTTTTTAATGGTATCGCAGTTTTTGATGCCGTAAAGGGTAATCATTTGCATCCTTATTATCGTAAACTGATTTTTTAATCAGTAATAATGTTGTGACTGATAATATGATTTGTCATGTAATGGTGATCAGAAAATATATCATTGTTGAAGGAGTGTGAATAATAATTCTCCTGATCTGCGCCGGATCGATGTTTATCGCGATTCGGAATTTACCTCTTGCATCCGGCTGTTTTTTAATCAAAATAAACGCTGCCGATAATAAGGTATGATTGTTTCAAAATATTGCAGTAAGTCACATAAAATTTATGGGTTCAGCGCCATGATGTTTACATCACTTCACGGTCTCCCCGGAGGATGTAATCACAGCAATCGGCTAATTTAACTTCACCCGGCGTGAAGGTGTTTTGTAGAATACCCATAATAAGAAGCAGAGGTCGTTATGATTGAACGTGAACTGGGGAACTGGAAAGACTTTATCGAAGTTATGCTTCGTAAATAAAATTCTGGAAAGGCATCCAAATAACAGAACAGATCGTGTGAGACGCATCACACTGAAAAGGCGACCCGTTGGCAGGTCGCCTTTTTGTTTGTTTATTCCGGACGCGGCTTCAACGGGAAGCGTCGGCGCACCAGCACGAAAAACAGCGGTACGAAGTAGATAGCCAGAATTGTTGCCGAGAGCATCCCGCCCATCACGCCGGTACCGACCGCATGCTGACCCCCCGAGCCTGCGCCGTTGCTGATCGCCATCGGCAGTACGCCGAAGATAAAAGCCAGCGAGGTCATCAGGATAGGTCGCAAGCGCTGGCGACAGGCATGCAGCGTGGCCTCCAGCAGATCGTGGCCTTTTTCGTTCATCTCATTGGCGAATTCCACAATAAGAATGGCGTTTTTCGCTGACAAACCAATCACCGTCAACAGTCCTACCTGGAAATAGACATCGTTTTCCAGACCGCGCATCCAGGTGGCGAGCAGGGCGCCAATCACCCCCAACGGCACCACCAGCATCACCGAGAACGGCACAGACCAGCTTTCATACAGCGCCGCCAGGCACAGGAATACCACCAGCAGCGAAATGGCGTAAAGGGCGGGCGCTTGTGCGCCGGACAGCCGTTCCTGATACGACATCGCGGTCCACTCAAGCCCAAATCCGGTTGGAAGCTGGCGTACCAGCGACTCCATCACGTCCATCGCCGTACCGGTGCTGACGCCAGGCGCCGCCTCGCCGACGATTTCAACGGCGGAGTAGCCATTATAGCGCTCCAGTCGCGGCGAGCCCGTTTCCCAGCGCGAGGTGGCGAAGGCCGAGAAGGGCACCATGCCGCCGCTGTTGTTGCGCACGTACCACAGATTGATGTCTTCCGGCAGCATACGGTATTTCGCCGCCGCCTGAACATACACCTTTTTTACGCGCCCGCGGTCCATAAAGTCGTTGACGTAGCTCGACCCCCAGGCCGTTTGTAACGTATCGTTGATGTCATCAATAGAGACGCCTAGCGCCTGAGCTTTGCGCTGGTCGATATCGATCTGCAACTGCGGGCTGTCGTCCAGACCGTTGTGGCGTACGCGAGTCAACTGGTTGTCGCTCGCCGCAAGCCGCAACAACTGGTCGCGCGCGGCCATCAGGGCATCGTGACCGGCCCCGGCGTGATCCTGCAACTCCATGTCGAAACCCGCAGAGCTGCCCAGGCCGCTGATAGCCGGCGGGCTGCTGGCAAACACCCGCGCCTCTTTAATCTGGTTAAACGCTTTGGTCGCGCGCTCGATAATGGCAAACGATGTGCCGGTCGTGGTGTTGCGCTCGTCCCAGTCTTTTAAACGAATAAACATTCGCGCCACGTTCTGGCCGTTGCCGCCGGGGCCGGAGCCGACGGTGGCAAACACGGACTGGACGTTCTCTTTTTCGTGGGTAAAGAAGTATTTTTCGACCTGCTGTACCACTTTCAGGGTTTGTTGCTGCGTGGAACCGCTCGGCAACTGCACCGAGGTGATGAACATCCCACGATCCTCGAGCGGCAGGAAGGAGGTCGGCAGACGCAGAAACAGCACCACCATTCCCCCGAGCAGCAGCACGTAAATCAACATCCAGCGCAGGCTGCGGTGAAGGATCTTCGCCACGCCTTTTTCGTAGCGCTCGGCGTTACGGTTAAAGGTGCGGTTAAACCAGCCGAAGAAGCCTGTCTGCCCGTGATGCTCCCCTTTATGCAGCGGTTTTAGCAGCGTGGCGCACAGGGCAGGGGTGAGGATCATCGCCACCAGCACCGACAGCACCATCGCCGCGACAATCGTAATGGAGAACTGGCGGTAGATTGCCCCGGTCGTGCCGCCGAAGAATGCCATTGGCACAAATACCGCCGAGAGCACCATCGCGATACCGACCAGCGCCCCCTGAATTTGTCCCATCGACTTACGCGTCGCTTCACGCGGGGAAAGTCCCTCTTCGCTCATGATGCGTTCGACGTTCTCCACCACCACAATGGCATCATCGACCAGCAGGCCGATAGCCAGCACCATCGCGAACATCGTCAGGGTGTTGATACTGTAGCCAAAGGCGTAAAGTACCGAGAAGGTCCCCATCAATACCACCGGTACGGCGATGGTGGGGATCAGTGTGGCGCGGAAATTTTGCAGGAACAGATACATCACGAGGAACACCAGCGCGATGGCCTCCAGCAGCGTTTTCACCACATCTTCGATTGAGGCCTTCACGAAGGAGGTGGTTTCATAGGCGACCTTATATTCCAGCCCGTGCGGAAAATACTGCGCCAGTTCATCCAGCCGCGCGAGCACCTGGGTCGCTGTCGCCATTTCATTCGCGCCAGAGGCCAGTTTTACCCCCAACCCGGAGGCCGCATGGCCGTTAAAGCGGCTGAGATAATCATACTTTTCCGCCCCCATTTCGACGGTGGCGACGTCTCCCAGCGTCACTTCCGAGCCATCCTGATTCACCCGCAGCGTAATGGCGCGGAACTGTTCGGGGGTTTGCAGTAGCGACTGGGCGTTAATGGTGGCGTTCAGCGCCTGAGTATCAATGGAAGGCGTACCGCCGAGCTGACCCACCGCAATCTGCGCGTTTTGCGATTCAATGGCGTCGGTCACATCTTTCGCGGTCATCTGGTAGCTGTTGAGTTTGGCGGGATCCAGCCAGATACGCATTGAATATGGCGAACCGTAAGCATCAATATCGCCCACGCCGTTAACCCGGCTTAGCGGGTCCTGGATATTACTGGCGACGTAGTCCGCGATGTCCTGCTTATCCATTGAGCCGTCGGTGGAGACGAAGGCGATAGTCAGAATGTTGGTGTCCCCGGTTTTACGCACGGTTACGCCCTGATTCTGCACCGCCTGCGGCAGCTTACGCATGGCCGACTGCAGCTGGTTTTGCACCTGCTGAACCGCCTCATCCGGATCGGTTCCGGCGACAAAGCTCAGCGTCACCGAGGCCTGGCCGGTCCCGCTGCTTTGTGATGACATGTACATCAAATTGTCGAGGCCGGTCATGTTCTGCTCAATGACCTGGGTAACGGTGTTCTCAAGCGTTTGCGCGGATGCGCCCGGATAGTTAGCGGTGATGCGCACGTTAGGCGGCGCAAGGTCCGGATACTGCTCAATAGGCAAAGAAAAAATAGCCAGGGTTCCTGTCAGGCACAACAGGATAGCCAGCACCCAGGCAAAAATGGGGCGATCGATAAAGAAATTCGCCATCAGAAAGAGGACCTCATTTTTCTTGATAACTTATCGGTGTGATGTGCTTCACTGTAGCGGCAAGGCACAAACCAAACGTGGAGAAAAAAAGGAGATAATGTAAATTATCATGCCTCTTTGCGGCGTTTGTCAGCTTCCTGCGCGCTTACGTCCGGTTTTGTGAAATTCTACGTCAGATGTGCGGTATCGTCTTGCGAATCTGTCGAACGAAAGCTAATGCTCACTAACGTGCCGCCGCCGGACGGTTGAGAAAAACTCAGCGTGCCGCCAAGCCGTTCCGCACGTTCCCGCATAATATTCAGGCCGTAATGCCCTGCCGGTTCATCCGGTTCGCCAATGCCCACGCCGTTATCGCGAATATAGACCGTATGATCGCCATCCGGCGCGGTCACGCAGCTGACGGCGATTTCACTGGCATTCGCGTGCTTCATCGCGTTAAGGACCGCTTCGCGAATAATTTGCAGTAAATGCACCTGCATCTGCGCGTCAAGCGCCAGCGTCGGCAGGCGGCAGTCCAGCGTCAGTTTCGCGGGCGTCTGAGCTTGCAGGGTTTCCAGCATCTCATGCAGCGCGGAGGGGAGATCGGCCTGCTGCAGCGTCAGGCGGAAGGTCGTCAGCAGTTCGCGTAACTGGCGGTATGCATCATTCAGCGCCCGGGAGAAGTCATCCATGATTGACTGCGCAGGGGCGTTATCTTCCGGAATCGAACGCTTCAGCAGCGTCAGTTGGATGCGCAAATAAGAGAGCACCTGCGCAAGCGAGTCGTGCAGTTCGCGGGCGATAGTGGCTCGTTCCTCCATCAACAACAGCTGCTGGAAATGCTTTTGCGCCTGGTTAAAGTACAAGCCGCGCCCAAGCATCGTTGAGACGCTGTTCAACAGGGGGATTGCGCTGTTCACGTTCTGGCTTTGCCAGTGCAGTTCACCGTAAACCGTGTCCTGCATCGTGACCGGCAGGATCTGCATCGGCAATTCGGCTTGTTTTTCGCCTTCGCTGATGCGCCAGTTCTCGCCAACGGTCAGCTCCAGAAACTGGGCGGCTTCGTTTTCGCGCACAATTTGCAGGATATGACGAAAACAGTGAACGTCAATCTGGCTGGTATTCAGCGCCTGCGAACACTGGTAAAGCACCTCAAGGCGACGTCTGGACTCGTGCAGGTCGCGGGTTTTTTCCTCCACGCTGGCTTCAAGCGAACGGTACAACTTGTGCAGCTCGCTCGACATCTGGTTGAAGGTTTTCGCCAGCAACCCCAGTTCGTTCGGCAGATGGGTTTCCAGCGGAGGGGAATCGAACTGGCCGTGTTCAATACGCTGGCTGGCCATCACCAACTGACTTAACGGACGTACTACCTGATGGCGAATACGTCGCAGGGTGAAAAAAACAAGGGTAAAGATACCGATGCCGCCCGCCAGCGACGTGCCGACAACCAGCATGACCTTGCGTTCGGCGTAGTGCTGTAACGCCAATACGAACAGATCGATCTTATCGACATAGGCATTAATGTTGGCCTGATACCAGGGTAAATCGCCGTCAATCAGCCGCTTATTCATCTCCAGCCAGTTGGCGTGCAGTTGCCCGTAGCGGCTTTTTACCGCCTGCGGCACGTACCAGGCGTTCAGATTGCTGAGGGCGGGAGAGTTCAACGCCTGCTGGAAAAGCTGGCGATGGGCGGTCAACTGCGAACTGCGGCTTTGCAGATCGTAACCCAGCCGGTAGCTCTGCATGCGCAGCGAACCGGCGACGTTAATCGCCTCGGCATCGCGCAGGCTGCTCGCCAGCGTTAACAGCGCTACGCCGGTGGACAGAATCGACAGCAGAACAATGTAAAAAAAGGCCCGGGCCAGGCTGGCCGAGACGGGACGTTTGACGATCACTGGCGTGAGTTCCTTTAACCGTGTTCAGGATGAAACGCAGTTTCATTGAAGCTGAAATAAATTGATCTGCTTCAGGTTCTGTAGAAATAGTTGTGCTTCCTGGGCAGATGAACATTGCCGACGCCCTGCTTAGTCGGTAATAACACGTAAAGAATAAGGTTTTTACAACCAAAAAAGAAGGTCGCCATGAACCGTTTTATTATGGCCAACAGCCAACAGTGCCTGGGATGCCATGCCTGCGAAGTGGCTTGCGTTATGGCCCACAATGATGAGCAACACGTCCTGAGTCAACAACATTACCGGCCCCGGATCGCGGTCATCAAACACCAGCATCAGCGCAGTGCCGTCACCTGTCACCACTGCGAGGATGCTCCTTGCGCCCGCAGTTGCCCGAACGGCGCCATCAGCCATATTAACGATAGCGTACAGGTCAATGCGCAAAAATGTATTGGCTGTAAATCCTGCGTGGTGGCATGCCCGTTTGGCGCGATGCAGATTGTCCTGACGCCGGTCGCGAAAGATCAGGTTAACGCGACCGCCTACAAGTGCGATCTTTGCGCAGGGCGCGAAAACGGACCGGCCTGTGTGGAAAACTGCCCGGCGGACGCGCTGCAACTGGTGACGGAAGGGAGCTTAGCCCGCCTGGCGAAAGCGCGACGACTGCGTACAGCGCGCCAGGAAATCCAGCCCTGGCATGCGGAAACAGGAGGACAAACATCGCCGGGTATCAGCAAAATCGAGCAGATGCGCGCCACGCCTGCGCGCGGTGAGCCGGATAAGCTGGCCATTGACGCGCGCAAAACCGGCTTTGATGAAATCTACCTGCCGTTTCGCAGCGCGCAGGCAAAGCAGGAAGCGTCGCGCTGCCTGAAATGCGGCGAGCACAGCATTTGTGAGTGGACCTGCCCGTTGCACAATCACATTCCGCAGTGGATTGAACGGGTGAAGGCTGGCGACATTGATGCGGCGGTAGAACTCTCTCATCAAACCAACTGCTTGCCGGAAATCACCGGGCGTGTTTGTCCTCAGGATCGTCTCTGTGAAGGGGCCTGTACGGTGCGGGACGAATATGGCGCGGTGACCATTGGCAATATTGAACGTTACATATCCGATCGCGCGCTGGCAAACGGCTGGCGACCGGACCTCAGCGACGTACGGCAAAGTGATAAACGGGTGGCGATTATCGGCGCGGGTCCGGCGGGCCTGGCCTGTGCGGACGTGCTGGCGCGCCACGGCATCAGCGCCACGGTTTTCGACAGGCATCCGGAGATCGGCGGGCTGCTGACCTTCGGCATTCCGGCGTTTAAACTCGACAAATCGCTGCTGGCGCGCCGCCGGGAAATCTTCAGCGCAATGGGCATTCATTTCGAGCTGAACTGCGAAGTAGGTCGCGACGTCAGGCTGGAGACGCTACTGGACGAATACGACGCGGTGTTTGTCGGCGTAGGGACCTACCGTTCGATGAAAGCCGACTTACCTAACGAAGATGCGCCGGGCGTGTATGACGCGTTGCCGTTCCTTATTGCCAACACCAAACAGCTGATGGGGCTGGATGAACACCCGGATGAACCGTACATCAATACCGCCGGGTTAAACGTCGTGGTGCTTGGCGGGGGAGATACGGCCATGGACTGCGTGCGTACCGCGCTGCGTCACGGCGCAAGCAAAGTGACCTGCGCCTACCGTCGCGACGAAGCCAATATGCCCGGCTCGAAGAAAGAGGTGAAGAACGCGCGCGAAGAGGGGGCTAATTTTGAATTTAACGTTCAGCCTGTTGAGCTGGAACTGAATGCCGAAGGCCGGGTTTGCGGCGTGCGCTTCCTGCGTACCGAGCTTGGCGAGCCGGACGCCCAGGGCCGCCGCCGTCCGGTACCCATCGCCGGCAGCGAGTTTGTGATGCCCGCGGACGCGGTGATCATGGCGTTTGGTTTTCATCCGCACGGCATGCCGTGGCTGGAAACCCACGGCGTGAAGGTGGATAGCTGGGGACGCATAGCGGCAAACGTTGAAAGCGCCTACCGCTACCAGACCACTAACCCGAAAATCTTCGCCGGTGGTGATGCGGTACGCGGCGCAGATCTGGTGGTGACCGCGATGGCCGAAGGGCGTCATGCCGCGCAGGGGATTATCGACTGGCTGGGGGAATAGTCCCTGTGCCTGATGGGGTGTGGTTAAGCTGGCGTCGACTTCGCACTCCTGATGTCGGATAAGACGCTCAGCGTCGTCCGGCATCGCACATAATTCAGCGTAATCCCACGCAGACAAATCCGGATCCGCGGCGTAGTATGTTTTCTCACCTTACGCTGTGGAGCCGGTATGTCGCAAAAAATTACCCTCGTTAAAGACAAAATCCTTTCTGATAACTATTTCATCCTGCGCAATATCACCTACGATCTGACCCGCTCAAGCGGCGAGGTGATTCGTCACAAGCGCGAAGTGTACGACCGCGGCAACGGCGCGACCATTCTGCTGTATAACGCTGAGAAAAAAACGGTGGTGCTGATCCGTCAGTTCCGCGTCGCGACCTGGGTTAATGGCAATGAAAGCGGACAGCTCATTGAAACCTGCGCCGGACTGCTCGACAACGACGAGCCGGAAGCCTGTATCCGCAAAGAGGCCATTGAAGAAACCGGCTATGCCGTCGGCGAAGTGCGTAAATTATTTGAGCTGTATATGTCCCCCGGCGGCGTCACGGAACTGATCCATTTCTTTATTGCTGAGTACAGTGACAGCCAGCGCGCAAATGCGGGCGGCGGCGTCGAAGATGAAGAGATCGACGTGCTGGAGCTTCCCTTTACCCGGGCGCTGGAGATGATTAAAACGGGCGAGATACGAGACGGTAAGACCGTGTTATTGCTTAACTATTTGCATTCTTCGCATTTAATGGATTGATAATTAAAGGTTATATTTCTTTACGAATTATTGACGCAATCCGATAAATCCGATTGAGGATGGCTAACTGCGCAACGAAGATACGACCTGTTGCTCGTTTGACTTCTGGGGTTATCACCGTCCATGCGCTATCGCGTCATTTTCCTTTTCCTGCTCGGCCTGCTTCCGGGTCGACTGTTATGGGCGGCCCCGGCGCAGCAGGCCTTTTCTGACTGGCAGGTGACCTGTAATAACCAAAACTTCTGCATTGCGCGTAATACCGGTGACCATGGCGGTCTGGTGATGACCCTCAGCCGTAGCGCAGGCGCACATACTGACGCCGTTTTGCGTATCGATCTTGGCGGCTTAAAAACGCCAGAGGGCGAAAAAGAGATCGCGCCGCGACTACTGCTTGACGGTCATCCTCTGGCCCTGAACGGCCAGCGCTGGCGCGTCACGGCATGGCATCTCATGACTGACGATACGGCGACGATAAGCGAGTTTCTGCAGACGATTCAGGAAAGCGACGCGATTACCCTGCGTAAAGGCAGTCAGCGCATTTCATTAACCGGGCTGAAGGCCGCGCTGCTGTTTATCGACGCGCAGCAAAAGCGCGTGGGAAGCGAAACGGCGTGGATTGATAAAGGCGACGATCCGCCCCTCAGCGTGCCGCCCGCGCCCGCACTGAAAGGCGTGGCGGTAGTTAACCCCACGCCCACGCCGCTGTCCCTTGAAGAACGAAACGATCTGCTCGATTACGGTAACTGGCGAATGAACGGTATTCGCTGTTCGCTTGATCCGTCACGCCGGGATGTCCGCGTCACTGCGCTCACCGATGATAAAGCCCTGATGATGATTGCCTGCGAAGCCGGCGCGTGGAACACCGTCGATCTGGCGTGGGTTGTGTCGCGCAAAAAACCGTTGGCTTCCCACGCTGTTCGTCTGCGTCTGCCGTTTAAAAACGGGTCGGGGGGCAATGACATGGAGTTGATGAACGCCAGTTTTGATGAGAAATCCCGCGAGTTGATAACTCTGGCGAAGGGGCGGGGAATGACGGATTGCGGTATTCAGACCCGCTGGCGCTTTGACGGTCAACGTTTTCGCCTGGTGCGTTACGCGGAAGAACCGAGCTGCGATGGCTGGCATGGGCCAGATGCCTGGCCCACGCTGTGGATTACGCGCTAAGGTGGAGACAGATATCAGGCCTTCAGCACTTTCTGCGCCTTCGCAACGATATTCTCGACCGTAAAGCCAAAGTACGGGAACAGCTTGTCGGCAGGCGCCGATTCCCCGTAACCCGTCATACCGACAATTGCGCCTTTCAGGCCGACGTATTTGTACCAGTAATCGGCAATACCGGCTTCGACCGCCACGCGCGCCGTCACATTTGACGGCAGCACCGACTCACGGTATGCCTCGTCCTGGGCATCAAAAATGTCCGTTGAAGGCAACGAAACCACCCGCACGTTACGTCCTTCGCCGGTCAGCTTTTCCGCCGCCTGCAGCGTAATTTCCATCTCCGAACCGGTGGCGATCAGAATGATGTCCGGCTTGCCGCCGCTGTCTTTTAGCACGTAGCCGCCGCGGGCAATCTCTTTTACCTGCTCCGGCGTACGCTCGACCTGCGCCAGATTCTGACGTGACAGGATAAGCGCCGTTGGACCGTTATGACGTTCCACCGCCAGCTTCCAGCCGACCGCCGCCTCAACCTGATCGCATGGTCGCCAGGTGCTGAAGTTCGGCGTCAGGCGCAGGCTCGCCAGTTGTTCCACCGCCTGGTGGGTCGGGCCATCTTCCCCCAGGCCAATGGAGTCATGGGTATACACCATGATCTGCCGCGCCTTCATCAGCGCCGCCATGCGCGCGGCGTTTCGCGCATACTCGACAAACATCAGGAAGGTAGCGGTGTAGGGGACAAATCCGCCGTGATGAGCAATGCCGTTGGCGATGGCGGTCATGCCGAATTCGCGCACGCCGTAATGGATATAATTTCCCGCCGGGTCCTCTTTCAGCGAGGTGGAGCCTTTCCAGATGGTCAGGTTGCTGGGCGCCAGATCCGCCGAGCCGCCAAGCAGCTCCGGCAGCAGCGGTCCATAGACATTGAGCGTGTTTTGCGAGGCTTTGCGGGTGGCGATTTTCGCCGGATTCGCCTGCAGGTCGTTGATGAATTTCTGCGTCGTCTCTTCCCAGGCTTCCGGCAGGCCGCCGCTCATCCGGCGGCTAAACTCGGCGGCAAGATCCGGATACGCCTTCTCATAGGCGGCAAATTTTTCTTTCCAGCGCTGTTGCGCTTTTTCGCCTTTCTCACGGGCATCCCAGGCGCGATAAATCTCTTTTGGGATCTCAAACGCCGGATGGCGCCAACCCAGCTTCTGGCGGGTCAGTGCGACTTCTTCTTCGCCCAGCGCTGCGCCGTGCGACTCCTCTTTACCTGCTTTGTTCGGTGAGCCAAAACCAATAACCGTACGGCAGATAATCAGCGACGGCTTGTCCTTCACGCTCTGGGCTTCCTGAATCGCTTTCTTCACCGCTTCCGGATCGTGGCCGTCTATTTCATGCACCACATGCCAGTGGTAGGCTTCAAACCGTTTAGCCGTGTCATCGGTAAACCAGCCTTCGGTTTCGCCATCAATGGAAATGCCGTTGTGATCGTAAAAGCCGATCAGTTTGCCGAGACCCAGCGTGCCCGCCAGCGAACACACTTCGTGTGAAATCCCTTCCATCAGACAGCCGTCGCCCATAAACACATATGTGAAGTGGTCGACGATCTCATGATCCGGCTGGTTGAACTGCGCGGCGAGAGTGCGTTCCGCAATGGCCAGGCCGACGGCGTTCGCCAGCCCCTGACCCAACGGGCCGGTGGTGGTTTCTACACCCGGCGTATAACCGATTTCCGGATGGCCCGGCGTTTTGGAGTGTAGCTGGCGGAAGTTTTTTAACTCCTCCAGCGGCAGGTCGTAGCCGGACAGGTGCAGCAGGCTGTAGAGCAGCATCGAGGCATGACCGTTAGAGAGAATAAAGCGGTCACGGTCGTACCAGGTGGGATCGGTCGGATTATGCTTGAGAAAATCGTTCCATAGCACTTCGGCAATATCGGCCATCCCCATCGGGGCGCCGGGGTGGCCGGAATTGGCTTTCTGCACGGCATCCATACTGAGCGCGCGAATGGCGTTGGCAAGTTCTTTACGGGACATATTTCTCTCCGTGGCAGTGTTTAAAGTTTGGCAGCGAGCAGGTCTTCCAGTTTGCGCTGGTCGACGGCGAACTGACGGATGCCGTCAGACAGCTTTTCAACCGCCATTGCGTCCTGGTTATGTTCCCAGCGGAATTCGGCTTCGCTCATCGGCGTCGGACGATGGAAGGTTTGCGAAGAGGGCACCAGCTTGCGAATGACCGGTTCTTCTTTTTCCTGCAGCTGTTTCAGCAGGTCAGGGGAGATGGTCAGGCGGTCGCAGCCTGTCAGTGCCAGAATCTGTTCGGTACGGCGGAAGCTGGCCCCCATGACGATGGTTTCATAGCGGTGCTGCTTGTAGTAGTCATAGATGTTCCGCACGGATTTCACCCCCGGATCTTCATCCACCACATACGGATCCATCGGACTGCGCGCCTGATACCAGTCATAGATGCGCCCGACAAAGGGGGAGATCAGATATACGCCCGCTTCAGCGCAGGCGCGGGCCTGGGCGAAAGAGAACAGCAGCGTCAGGTTGCAGTTGATGCCTTCTTTTTCTAACGCTTCCGCCGCGCGAATGCCTTCCCAGGTGGAGGCCAGCTTGATCAAAATGCGTGATTTTTCGATGCCCTGCTGCTGATACAGGTCGACCAGATGACGTGCTTTCTCGATACTTTTTTGTTTATCGAACGAGAGGCGGGCATCGACTTCGGTCGATACGCGACCGGGGATGCTTTTCAGAATTTCCGCACCAAAATTGACCGCCAGCTTATCGCAGGCTTCCGCGACCTGCTGCTCCTGGGTTTTACCGAGTTTTTTACCCCATTCGAGGGCGTCGTCGATCAGGTGGCTGTAATGGTCAAGACCCGCCGCTTTCAGCAGCAGCGAAGGGTTGGTGGTGGCATCCTGGGGCTGATAATGGCGAATCGACTCAATGTCGCCGCTGTCCGCCACGACAGTAGTGAATTGTTTGATGCCGTCTAACTGGTTCATAGGAAATACTCCTTGAAAAGTAAAGTGTTAGGTGAGTGCGTTAATTCACACTTCTGGAAAATTCATGAACTGCATAACAAAAAAGCATAGCAGACAGGCATGGTATTGCTGGCGCAACCGGGTAACATGGTTGTTATGAGTTGATTACAATTTCATTATTTTGAGTCGTAAGAGTTTGGCGACCTTCAAAGTTTGCGCCCCGCACAGCGGTGATAATGTGCGGCGCACCAGGCTGTTGCGTCTCATTTTTTGATCGTTACGTGAAAAGGAACAACAAGATGGATGACCAGTTAAAACAAAGCGCGCTTGATTTCCACGAATTCCCTGTCCCCGGTAAGATCCAGGTCTCTCCAACCAAGCCTCTGGCGACACAGCGCGATCTGGCGCTGGCCTACTCGCCGGGCGTCGCGGCCCCTTGTCTTGAAATTGAAAAAGATCCGCTGGCGGCCTACAAATACACTGCGCGCGGCAACCTCGTCGCGGTGATCTCTAACGGTACGGCAGTGCTCGGCTTAGGCAATATCGGCGCGCTGGCCGGTAAGCCGGTGATGGAAGGCAAAGGCGTACTGTTCAAAAAATTTGCCGGTATCGACGTGTTCGATATCGAAGTCGACGAGCTGGATCCGGATAAATTTATCAACGTGGTGGCCGCGCTGGAACCGACCTTCGGCGGCATCAACCTCGAAGACATTAAAGCGCCGGAATGTTTCTATATTGAACAACAGCTGCGTGAGCGGATGAACATTCCGGTGTTCCACGACGATCAGCACGGGACCGCCATCATCAGCACAGCCGCTATTCTGAACGGCCTGCGGGTGGTGGAAAAGAACATCTCCGATGTGCGAATGGTCGTTTCCGGCGCGGGCGCGGCGGCTATCGCATGTATGAACCTGCTGGTGGCGCTGGGGATGCAGAAACACAATATTGTGGTCTGCGACTCGAAAGGCGTGATCTACAAAGGTCGCGAGCCGAATATGGCGGAAACCAAAGCGGCCTATGCGGTGGACGATGACGGCAAACGCACGCTGGATGATGTCATTGACGGCGCGGACATCTTCCTCGGCTGCTCCGGCCCGAAAGTGCTGACCCAGGAGATGGTCAAGAAAATGGCCCGTGCGCCAATGATTCTGGCGCTGGCGAACCCGGAACCGGAAATCCTGCCGCCGTTGGCGAAAGAGGTTCGCCCGGACGCGATTATCTGTACCGGACGCTCGGATTATCCGAATCAGGTGAACAATGTCCTGTGCTTCCCGTTCATTTTCCGCGGCGCGCTGGACGTTGGCGCCACCGCAATCAACGAAGAGATGAAGCTGGCGGCGGTACATGCGATAGCCGAACTGGCCCACGCCGAGCAGAGCGAAGTGGTGGCCTCGGCTTATGGCGATCAGGATCTGAGTTTCGGTCCGGAATACATCATTCCGAAACCGTTCGATCCGCGTTTAATCGTTAAAATCGCGCCGGCCGTAGCGAAAGCGGCGATGGACTCCGGCGTGGCGAAACGGCCCATCGCCGACTTTGACGTCTATGTCGATAAGCTGACCGAATTTGTCTATAAAACCAACCTGTTTATGAAGCCGATCTTCTCCCAGGCGCGCAAAGAGCCGAAGCGCGTGGTGCTGCCGGAAGGGGAAGAGGCGCGCGTGCTGCATGCCACCCAGGAGTTAGTGACCCTGGGACTGGCGAAGCCCATCCTGATTGGCCGTCCGGGCGTGATCGAGATGCGCATCCAGAAGCTGGGATTACAGATCAAAGCGGGCGTTGATTTTGAGATCGTCAACAACGAATCCGATCCGCGTTTCAAAGAGTACTGGAGCGAGTATTACCAGATCATGAAGCGCCGTGGGATCACCCAGGAGCAGGCGCAGCGGGCGATGATCGGCAATCATACGGCCATTGGCGCGATCATGGTGCAACGCGGTGAAGCCGATGCGATGATCTGCGGCACTATCGGTGACTACCATGAGCACTTCAGCGTGGTCAAAGAGGTGTTCGGTTACCGTGAAGGCGTGCATGCGGCGGGGGCGATGAACGCGCTGCTGCTGCCGAGCGGTAACACCTTCATTGCCGATACCTATGTCAATGAAGATCCGACGCCGGAAGAGCTGGCGGAGATCACCCTGATGGCGGCGGAGTCGGTGCGTCGCTTTGGTATTGAGCCGAAGGTGGCGCTGCTTTCGCATTCCAACTTTGGGTCATCCAATGCGCCAGCGGCCAGCAAAATGCGCGAAGCGCTGGCGCTGATCAAACAACGGGCTCCGGAACTGATGATCGACGGCGAAATGCACGGTGACGCGGCGCTGGTGGAAAGTATTCGCAATGACCGGATGCCGGACAGTCCGCTGAAAGGTTCCGCCAATATTCTGGTGATGCCGAATATGGAAGCGGCACGTATTAGTTACAACTTACTGCGCGTTTCCAGTTCTGAAGGCGTGACCGTCGGGCCAGTATTAATGGGCGTGGCGAAGCCAGTACATGTATTAACGCCGATCGCCTCTGTGCGGCGGATTGTTAATATGGTGGCGCTGGCGGTCGTCGAAGCACAAACGCAACCGCTGTAATTTCACTTTAATTCATTTCGGCGCGGGTCTTTCCCGCGCTTTTTTATTTCTGCGTAATAGTGATCTCCTTCACCTTTTAAATCACCTTGCCGAATTTTGTTATTTACCCCAGCAAAAAATTGCCACGATAAGACCAGTTTCAACAGGGGCGGTGGCCAATGGATAAAGAACGCATCATTCAGGAATTTGTGCCGGGTAAACAGGTCACGCTGGCGCATCTCATTGCGCATCCAGGTGAAGAACTGGCGAAAAAGATCGGCGTTCCCGAGGCAGGCGCTATCGGCATTATGACGCTGACGCCAGGTGAGACCGCCATGATTGCAGGCGATCTGGCGATGAAAGCCGCCGATGTCCATATCGGCTTTCTCGACCGGTTCAGCGGCGCGCTGGTGATTTATGGAACCGTCGGCGCGGTAGAGGAAGCATTATTGCAAACGGTCAGCGGACTTGGGCGCTTATTAAATTTTACCCTGTGTGAGCTGACCAAAAGCTAATTCGGAGCCGGTATGAAACGTATTGCGTTTGTGGGGACGGTAGGCGCGGGAAAAACGACGCTTTTTAACGCGCTGCAGGGAAATTATTCCCTCGCCAGGAAAACGCAGGCCGTGGAATTTAATGCCGACGGCGATATTGACACCCCCGGGGAATATTTCAGCCATCCCCGCTGGTACCACGCCTTAATAACCACGCTGCAGGACGTCGACACGTTGATTTATGTCCATGCGGCAAATGACAAAGAAAGTCGCTTACCTGCCGGGCTGTTAGATATTGGCGCCAGTAAACGACACATTGCGGTGATCAGCAAAACGGACAGGCCGGATGCCGACGTGCCTGCTACGCGGGCGTTACTGCGCGGGATGGGCTTTGCAGAGCCGATTTTTGCCCTCAACAGCCAGGATCCGGGCAGCGTACAGCATCTGGTGGACTATCTGAGTGAGCTTAGCCAAAAGGAGGAAGGGGCAGGTGAAAAAACTCATCACAGCGAATGATATACGTGCGGCTCATGCACGCGGCGAACAGGCGATGTCGGTGGTCCTGCGCGCCAGCATAATCACCCCGGAAGCGCGAGAGGTCGCGGAACTGCTGGGCGTGACGATAACGGAATGCGACGAATCTGCCCCGACGACGAGCAGCGCGGACGCGGGCAAATCCGATACCCAGCGCATTCGTGAAACCATCATAGCGCAGTTGCCGGAAGGGCAGTTCACCGAAAGCCTGGTTTCGCAACTGATGGAGAAAGTGCTGAAAGAAAAACAGTCGCTGGAGCAGGCCGGGATGCAGCCGGGCTTTAAATCCGTTACCGGCAAAGGCGGAATCAAGGTTGTTGACGGCAGCAGCGTGAAGTTTGGTCGTTTTGACGGCGCCGAACCACACTGCGTGGGCTTAACCGATCTGGTGACTGAGCAGGATGGCAGCAGCATGGCCGCCGGATTTATGCAATGGGACAACGCTTTCTTCCCGTGGACGCTGAACTACGACGAAATCGACATGGTGCTGGAAGGCGAACTGCATGTGCGTCATGAAGGCGAAACCCTGATCGCCAGAGCCGGGGACGTCATGTTTATCCCTAAAGGCTCCAGCATTGAATTTGGCACGCCGACGACCGTGCGTTTCCTGTACGTAGCGTGGCCTGCGAACTGGCAATCGGTATGAACGACTTCATCACCGAAGCATGGCTCAGAGCGAACCATACGCTCAGCGAGGGTGCGGAGATCCATCTTCCCGCCGACGCCCGCCTGACGCCCTCTGCCCGTGAACTGCTGGAAAGTCGCCGTCTGCGCATCAAATTTCTTGATGAGCAGGGCCGCCTGTTCGTCGACGACGAGCAACAGCAACTGCAGCCGGTGCACGGCCTGACCAGCAGTGACACCCATCCGCAGGCCTGCTGCGAACTGTGTCGCCAGCCGGTGAAGGAGAAGCCTGACACGCTGACCCATCTGACGGCGGACAAAATGGTCGCGAAAAGCGATCCGCGCCTGGGTTTTCGCGCCGCGCTGGACAGCACTATCGCGTTGACTGTGTGGCTGCAAACAGAACTGTCGGACCTCTGGCAACCGTGGCTGGCGGATATTCGTTCGCGGCTTGGCAATATTATGCGCGCCGACGCGATGGACGAGCCGCTGGCGGCGCAGTCGATTGTCGGCCTGAACGAAGACGATCTACACCGCCTTTCTCATCAGCCGTTGCGCTATCTCGACCACGACCATCTGGTGCCGGAAGCCCGCCACGGGCGCGACGCGGCGCTGCTTAACCTGCTACGCACCAAAGTGCGCGAAACGGAAACCATTGCCGCGCAGGTCTTTATCAACCGCAGTTTTGAGGTTCTGCGACCGGACATCATGCAGGCGCTGAACCGCCTTTCCAGCGCGGTCTACGTGATGATGATTTTGTCCGTCGCGACGCAGCCGCTTACCGTCAGTCAGATCCAACAGCGACTGGGAGGTGAACAATGATCATTGAACGCGCCCGCCAGTTGGCCTTACAGGCGCCTGCCAGGGTGGTGTTTCCGGATGCGTTAGACCCGCGCGTGTTAAAAGCGGCGCACTACCTGCAACAGCAGGGGCTGGCGCGCCCGGTTCTGGTCGCCAGCCCATTCGCTCTGCGTCAGTTTGCGTTGAGCCACCGCGTGGCCCTGGACGGGATTCAGGTCATCGACCCACAAAGCAATCCCGCAATGCGCGAGGATTTTGCCCGCCGCTGGCTGGCAAAAGCAGGCGAAAAAACGCCGTCGGATGCGGTGGAAAAACTGAGCGACCCGCTGATGTTTGCCGCAGCGATGGTCAGCGCGGGGCACGCTGATGTGTGCATTGCGGGCAATCTGTCATCGACGGCCAACGTGCTGCGCGCCGGACTACGCATCATTGGCCTTCAGCCTGGCTGCAAAACCTTGTCGTCCATTTTTTTGATGCTGCCGCAGTACGTTGGGCCAGCGTTAGGGTTTGCCGACTGTAGCGTGGTGCCGCAGCCCACGGCGGCGCAACTGGCGGATATCGCCATCGCCAGCGCGGCGTCATGGCGCGCCATTACCGGCGACGAGCCGCGGGTGGCGATGCTGTCGTTTTCCAGCCACGGCAGCGCCCGTCATCCTAACGTCGCTAACGTGCAGCAGGCGACAGAGATCGTGAGGGAACGCGCGCCCCAACTGCAGGTGGACGGTGAACTGCAGTTTGACGCCGCCTTCGTGCCGGAGGTCGCCGCGCAAAAAGCGCCCGACAGTCCGCTGCGGGGCAACGCCAACGTGATGGTCTTTCCGTCGCTGGAGGCGGGCAATATCGGCTACAAAATCGCCCAGCGTCTGGGCGGATACCGCGCTGTCGGGCCGCTGATTCAGGGGCTGGCCGCGCCGCTACATGACCTGTCACGGGGCTGTAGCGTACAGGAAATTATCGAACTGGCGCTGGTGGCCGCGGTGCCGCGCCAGACTGACGCGAGCCGCGTACGCGATTCGCAAACCCTGGTTGTATAAACGGTCCCGTTCTGGACCCCATGAGAGGAAAACACAATGGAAGCTTTAGGAATGATTGAAACCCGGGGCCTGGTTGCACTGATTGAGGCCTCTGACGCGATGGTGAAAGCCGCGCGCGTGAAACTGGTTGGTGTGAAGCAGATTGGTGGTGGTCTGGTGACCGCGATGGTACGCGGCGACGTCGCGGCGTGCAAAGCGGCAACGGATGCTGGCGCCGCCGCCGCGCAGCGCATTGGCGAGCTGGTCTCCGTACATGTTATCCCTCGTCCGCATGGCGATCTGGAAGAAGTCTTCCCGATCAGCTTCAAAGGCGACAGCAACATCTAAGCATGACACGTGGTGCCGGATGGCGCTGTGCTTATCCGGCCTACGGGAGACCACCCACGGCGTTCGGATTGTGTAGGCCGGATAAGGCGCCAGGCGCGGTCATCCGGCAACAAGGAGGCGGGTATGAAACTGGCTGTCGTTACAGGACAAATCGTCTGCACCGTCCGCCATCAGGGACTGGCCCACGACAAGCTGCTGATGGTCGAGATGATTGATGCTGCGGGCAACCCGGACGGGCAGTGCGCTGTCGCTATCGACAGTATCGGCGCGGGAACCGGCGAATGGGTACTGCTGGTCAGCGGCAGCTCGGCGCGTCAGGCGCACCGCAGTGAAGCCTCGCCGGTGGATCTGTGCGTCATTGGCATCGTCGATGAAGTGGTGGCGGGCGGTCAGGTGATTTTCCATAAATAGGACTGAACATCATGAATCAACAGGACATTGAACAGGTGGTAAAAGCGGTGCTGCTGAAAATGAAGGACAGCAGCCATCCGGTGGCCGCCGTTCATGAAATGGGCGTTTTTGCCTCCCTGGATGATGCGGTGGCAGCCGCAAAAATCGCCCAGCAGGGGCTGAAAAGCGTGGCGATGCGCCAGCTTGCGATTCACGCCATTCGTGAGGCGGGCGAAAAACACGCCAGAGAACTGGCGGAGTTTGCCGTTAAAGAAACCGGCATGGGCCGTGTCGAAGATAAAGTGGCCAAAAATATCGCCCAGGCGCGCGGCACGCCGGGTGTGGAATGTCTGTCGCCGCAGGTACTGACCGGTGATAACGGACTGACCCTGATTGAAAACGCGCCGTGGGGCGTGGTGGCCTCGGTGACGCCGTCCACCAACCCGGCGGCGACGGTGATTAATAACGCCATCAGCCTGATTGCTGCTGGCAACAGCGTGGTGTTTGCCCCGCATCCGGCGGCGAAAGGCGTTTCGCAGCGCGCCATCACCCTGCTCAACCAGGCGGTGGTGGCGGCGGGCGGCCCGGAGAACCTGCTGGTCACGGTGGCGAATCCGGATATCGAAACCGCCCAACGGCTGTTTAAGTACCCGGGCATCGGCCTGCTGGTGGTCACTGGCGGCGAAGCGGTCGTCGAAGCCGCCCGTAAACACACCAATAAGCGGCTGATTGCCGCAGGGGCCGGTAATCCGCCGGTGGTGGTGGATGAGACCGCCGACCTCGCGCGCGCCGCCGAATCCATCGTGAAAGGCGCGTCCTTTGATAACAACATTATTTGCGCCGACGAGAAGGTACTGATTGTCGTCGACAGCGTTGCCGACGAATTGATGCGCCTGATGGAAGGCCAACAGGCGGTGAAACTGACCGCCGCGCAGGCCGAACAGCTTCAGCCGGTACTGCTGAAAAACATTGATGAACGCGGCAAAGGCACCGTCAGCCGTGACTGGGTGGGCCGTGACGCGGCGAAAATCGCGGCAGCCATTGGTCTGAAGGTTCCTGAGCCAACCCGGTTGCTGTTTGTCGAAACGCCCGCCAGCCATCCGTTTGCCGTCACCGAACTGATGATGCCGGTGCTGCCGGTCGTACGGGTGGCAAATGTCGATGAGGCGATCGCGTTGGCGGTTGAGCTGGAAGGCGGCTGTCACCATACGGCGGCTATGCACTCGCGCAATATCGACAACATGAACCAGATGGCCAACGCCATTGATACCAGCATTTTCGTCAAAAACGGGCCGTGCATTGCCGGGCTGGGGCTGGGCGGTGAAGGCTGGACCACGATGACCATCACTACGCCAACCGGGGAAGGGGTCACCAGCGCGCGCACCTTTGTGCGTCTGCGTCGTTGCGTGCTGGTGGATGCGTTCAGAATCGTTTAAGGGATAAAACATGGCGCACGACGAACAACGCTGGCTGACGCCGCGACTGCAAAAAGCCGCGCAGCTCTGTAATCAGACGCCCGCTGACAGCGAGTCTCCGCTGTGGCTGGGCGTGGATTTGGGCACCTGCGACGTAGTGTCGATGGTCGTCGACGGCGACGCGCAGCCCGTCGCGGTGTGCCTCGACTGGGCTGACGTCGTGCGTGACGGCATCGTCTGGGATTTCTTCGGCGCGGTCACCCTGGTGCGCCGTCATCTCGATACGCTCGAAAAACGGCTCGGCTGCCGCTTCACCCATGCGGCGACCTCATTCCCGCCGGGCACCGATCCGCGCATTTCAATCAACGTGCTGGAGTCGGCCGGGCTGGAGGTGAGCCACGTGCTGGATGAACCGACTGCAGTGGCGGATCTGCTGCAACTCGATAACGCCGGCGTGGTGGATATCGGCGGCGGCACGACCGGCATCGCCATCGTGAAGCGGGGGGACGTGACCTGGTCCGCCGACGAAGCGACCGGTGGTCATCACATTTCACTGACCCTTGCCGGAAACCGGCGCATCTCGCTGGAGGACGCCGAACAGTACAAGCGCAGCAATGCGCAGGAGATTTGGCCGGTGGTTAAGCCGGTGTACGAAAAAATGGCGGAGATTGTCGCCCGGCACATTGAAGGGCAGGGGATTAACGATCTGTGGCTGGCGGGCGGTTCCTGCATGCAGCCGGGGGTGGGCGAACTGTTTCGCCAGCGTTTCCCGACTTTACAGGTGCATCTGCCCCAACACAGCCTGTTTATGACGCCGCTGGCTATCGCTAACAGCGGGAAAGAGAAAGCGGAGGGAATCTATGCAAGCTGACTTGCAGACGGCGCTCTTTCAGGCATTCGATACCCTGAATCTGCAACGCGTGAAAACCTTTAGCGTTCCGCCGGTCACGCTGTGTGGACTCGGCGCGTTGAGCGCTTGCGGACAGGAAGCGCAGACGCGCGAACTCAGCCATCTGTTTGTGATGGTCGACAGTTTTCTGCATCAGGCCGGATTGACCGCGCCGCTTGAGCGCAGTCTGGCGATGAAGGGCGTGGCGATGACGGTCTGGTCGTGTCCACCAGGGGAACCCTGTATTACCGACGTCTGTGCCGCGGTTGCGCAGTTGCGCGAGGCTAAATGCGACGGCGTGGTGGCGTTTGGCGGCGGATCCGTGCTGGATGCGGCAAAAGCGGTCGCGCTGTTGGCCACCAATCCCAGCCTGACGCTGGCAGAGATGACGGAAACCAGCACGCTGCGTCCGCGCTTGCCGCTGATCGCGGTGCCTACCACCGCCGGTACCGGATCGGAAACCACCAACGTCACGGTGATTACCGACGCGGCGAGCGGGCGCAAACAGGTGCTGGCGCATGCCTCTTTGATGCCGGATCTGGCGATTCTTGACGCCGCGCTGACCGAAGGCGTGCCGTCATCGGTCACGGCAATGACCGGTATTGATGCGCTCACTCACGCGGTGGAAGCGTACAGCGCGCTGAATGCCTCCCCGTTTACTGACAGCCTGGCGATTGGCGCGATAGCGATGATCGGCAAATCGCTGCCGAAAGCGGTGGGCTACGGACACGATCTCGCCGCGCGCGAAAGTATGCTGCTTGCCTCCTGTATGGCGGGAATGGCGTTTTCCAGCGCCGGACTGGGGCTGTGCCATGCGATGGCGCACCAGCCGGGGGCGACGCTGCACATCCCTCACGGCCAGGCGAATGCCATGCTGCTGCCAACGGTGATGGGGTTTAACCGAATGGTGTGCCGTGAACGCTTTACGCATATCGGGCGGGCGTTGACCAATAAGAAATCGGACGATCGCGATGCCATCACGGCGGTGAGCGATCTGATCGCCGAAGTGGGCCTGACGACGCGCCTCGGCGACGCAGGCGCGGAAGCAGCACATTACAGCGGCTGGGCGACGGGGGCGCTGGAGGATATTTGTCTGCGCACCAACCCACGCACCGCCAGCCGGGAACAGATTATCGACCTGTACACGGCGGCACATTAACAGCCTGATAAGCGCAGCGCCATCAGGCCCACGAATCACAAAAGACAGGGAGTAGAGGCTATGGGAATTAACGAAATCATCATGTACATCATGATGTTCTTTATGCTGATTGCCGCCGTGGACAGGATCCTGTCACAGTTCGGCGGTTCAGCGCGTTTCCTCGGAAAATTCGGCAAAAGCATTGAAGGGTCCGGTGGACAGTTTGAAGAAGGTTTTATGGCGATGGGCGCGCTGGGGTTGGCCATGGTCGGTATGACCGCGCTGGCGCCGGTGTTAGCGAAATTGCTCGGACCGGTGATTATTCCGCTGTATGAAATGCTCGGTGCGAACCCGTCAATGTTCGCCGGTACGCTGCTGGCCTGCGACATGGGCGGTTTCTTCCTCGCCAAAGAGCTGGCGGGCGGCGATGTGGCGGCGTGGCTATACTCAGGGTTAATTCTCGGCGCGATGATGGGGCCAACCATCGTCTTCTCTATTCCGGTGGCGCTGGGGATCATTGAGCCGTCTGACCGCCGCTGGCTGGCGCTCGGCGTGCTGGCGGGCATCGTGACGATCCCCATCGGCTGTATCGCCGGGGGGCTGGTGGCAATGTATTCCGGCGTTGAGATCAACGGTCAGCCGGTGGAGTTTACCTTCGCGCTGATCCTGATGAACATGATCCCGGTGATCATCGTTGCGGTGCTGGTGGCGCTGGGGTTGAAGTTCATTCCGGAAAAGATGATCAGCGGCTTCCAGATCTTCGCCAAATTCCTCGTGGCGCTGATCACTATCGGCCTGGCGGCGGCGGTGATCAAATTCCTGCTCGGTTGGGATCTGATCCCTGGGCTTGATCCGATCTTCATGGCCCCTGGCGACACGCCCGGCGAGGTGATGCGCGCCATCGAAGTGATCGGTTCTATCTCCTGCGTGCTGCTCGGCGCTTATCCGATGGTGCTGTTGCTGACCCGCTGGTTCGAAAAACCACTGATGCGCGTCGGCGGCCTGCTCAAAATCAACAATATGGCGGCGGGCGGCATGGTGGCGACGCTGGCGAACAATATCCCGATGTTCGGCATGATGAAGCAGATGGATACCCGCGGCAAAGTGATCAACTGCGCATTTGCCGTCTCTGCCGCCTTCGCGCTGGGCGACCACTTAGGCTTCGCGGCAGCCAACATGAACGCGATGATTTTCCCGATGATTGTCGGCAAGCTCATTGGCGGCGTCACGGCGATTGGCGTGGCGATGATGCTGGTGCCAAAAGATGAAAATGTCCCGGCAGAAATCGACGTGGAGGCGCAATCGTGAATACTCGCCAGCTACTGAGCGTTGGTATCGATATTGGCACCACCACCACCCAGGTGATCTTCTCACGACTGGAACTGGTCAACCGCGCGGCGGTGTCGCAGGTGCCTCGTTACGAATTCATCAAACGCGAAATTAGCTGGCAAAGCCCGGTTTTCTTTACGCCTGTCGATAAGCAGGGTGGGTTAAAAGAGGCCGAACTCAGGGCATTAATCCTTGCACAATACCAGGCGGCCGGTATCGCGCCGGAAACCGTGGACTCCGGGGCGATCATCATCACCGGCGAGAGCGCGAAAACCCGCAATGCGCGCGGGGCGGTAATGGCGCTGTCGCAGTCGCTCGGCGACTTTGTCGTCGCCAGCGCCGGTCCCCATCTGGAGTCGGTGATTGCCGGACACGGCGCGGGCGCGCAAACCCTTTCAGAGCAGCGGATGTGTCGGGTGCTCAATATCGACATCGGCGGCGGGACGTCGAACTACGCGCTGTTTGATGCCGGAAAGGTCACCGGTACCGCCTGCCTGAATGTGGGGGGCCGTCTGCTGGAAACCGACGGCCAGGGACGCGTGGTTTACGCTCACCAACCCGGTCAGAAGATCGTCGCAGCGCTGTTCGGCGAAGGAACTGACGCCCGCACACTTACTGTGGCGCAGGTCGTTGAGGTGACGCAGCGGATGGCGGAACTGATTGTGGAAATCATTGACGGCACGCCGTCACCGCTGGCGCAGGCGCTGATGCAAACCGCGCTGCTGCCTGCCGGGGCGAAACCTGATGTGATTACGCTTTCCGGCGGGGTGGGCGAATGCTACCGCAACCTGCCCGCCGATCCGTTCTGTTTTGCTGACATCGGACCGCTGTTAGCGACGGCGCTGCACGAACATCCCCGCCTGCGGGAGATGAACGTGCAGTTTCCGGCGCAGACCGTGCGGGCCACGGTGATCGGCGCGGGGGCGCATACGCTGTCGTTGTCCGGCAGTACGATTTGGCTGGACGACGTTCAACTGCCGCTGCGCAATCTGCCAGTGGCGATCCCGCAGGATGACGCGGATCTGTTGCATGCCTGGCAGCAGGCGCTCATTCAACTCGATCTCGATCCCCAAAACGACGCTTACGTGCTGGCGCTGCCCGCCTCGCTTCCGGTGCGTTACGCCGCGTTACTGTCGGTCATCGACGCGCTGACCGCTTTTGTCGCGCGTTTTCCCAATCCGCATCCCCTGCTGGTGGTGGCCGAGCAGGATTTTGGTAAAGCCCTGGGCATGTTGTTGCGCCCGCAGTTACAGCAACTCCCGCTGGCGGTCATCGATGAGGTGGTCGTGCGGGCGGGGGACTATATCGACATTGGTACGCCTCTTTTTGGCGGATCGGTTGTGCCGGTGACGGTGAAATCACTCGCATTTCCTTCCTGAGGGAACGACTTATGAAACTAAAGACCACATTGTTCGGCAATGTATATCAGTTTAAGGATGTTAAAGAGGTGCTGGCAAAGGCCAACGAACTGCGTTCGGGGGATGTGCTGGCAGGCGTCGCAGCGCAAAGTTCGCAGGAGCGCGTGGCGGCGAAACAGGTACTGTCAGAAATGACAGTGGCGGATATTCGCAATAATCCGGTGATTGCTTATGAGGAGGACTGCGTGACGCGTCTGATTCAGGATGACGTCAACGAAACCGCTTATAACCGCATTAAAAACTGGAGCATCAGCGAACTGCGCGAGTACGTGTTGAGCGACGAAACATCCGTTGACGACATCGCTTTTACCCGTAAAGGACTCACCTCTGAAGTGGTGGCGGCGGTGGCGAAAATTTGTTCCAACGCCGATCTGATTTACGGCGGCAAGAAAATGCCGGTGATTAAAAAGGCCAATACCACGATCGGTATTCCAGGCACCTTTAGCTGCCGCTTACAACCGAACGACACCCGCGACGACGTGCAGAGTATTGCCGCGCAAATCTATGAAGGGCTTTCTTTTGGCGCAGGTGATGCGGTGATTGGCGTCAACCCGGTCACCGACGACGTGGAAAACTTAAGCCGCGTGCTGGATACCGTTTACGGCGTCATCGACAAGTTCAACATTCCGACCCAGGGCTGCGTGCTGGCGCACGTCACCACCCAGATCGAAGCGATCCGTCGCGGCGCGCCGGGCGGGCTGATCTTCCAGAGTATTTGCGGCAGCGAGAAGGGATTAAAAGAGTTTGGCGTCGAGCTGGCGATGCTGGATGAAGCGCGCGCGGTGGGGGCGGAATTCAACCGCATCGCCGGGGAAAACTGCCTGTACTTTGAAACCGGGCAAGGTTCGGCGCTTTCCGCTGGCGCTAACTTTGGCGCGGATCAGGTGACAATGGAAGCGCGTAACTACGGGCTGGCGCGGCACTACGATCCGTTCCTCGTTAATACGGTGGTGGGCTTTATCGGGCCGGAATACCTCTATAACGATCGCCAGATTATTCGTGCGGGCCTGGAAGATCACTTTATGGGCAAGCTGAGCGGCATTTCGATGGGCTGCGACTGCTGCTACACCAACCATGCCGACGCCGATCAGAACCTCAACGAAAACCTGATGATTCTGCTCGCCACCGCCGGCTGCAACTACATCATGGGCATGCCGCTCGGCGACGACATCATGCTCAACTATCAGACCACCGCCTTCCACGACACCGCAACCGTGCGCCAGCTGTTGAATCTGCGCCCGTCGCCGGAGTTTGAACGCTGGCTGGAAACGATGGGCATTATGGCAAACGGTCGTCTGACCAAACGGGCGGGCGATCCGTCACTGTTCTTCTGATGACGCGGGGATGAGACACCATGGATCAAAAACAGATTGAAGAAATTGTACGTAGCGTGATGGCGTCAATGGGCCAGGACGCGCCACAAACCGCCGCGCCGTCCGCGCAGGGCTGCCATAAGCCGCAGTGCGCGGCGCCTGTCGCCAGCGAAAGCTGTGAGGTCGATTTAGGATCCGCACAAGCGAAAGCGTGGATTGGCGTTGAGAATCCGCACCGCGCCGACGTGCTCACGGAGCTGCGTCGTAGCACCGCCGCGCGGGTTTGCACGGGGCGCGCCGGGCCGCGCCCACGCACCCAGGCGCTGCTGCGCTTTCTCGCCGATCACTCGCGTTCGAAAGACACGGTGCTGAAAGAGGTGCCGGAAGAGTGGGTGAAAGCCCAGGGGTTGCTGGAGGTGCGTTCGGAAATCAGCGACAAAAACCTGTATCTGACCCGCCCGGACATGGGGCGTCGGCTGAGTCCGGAAGCGGTCGAGGCGCTGAAAGCGCAGTGCGTGATGAATCCGGACGTGCAGGTGGTGGTATCCGACGGTCTTTCCACTGATGCGATCACTGCCAACTATGAGGAGATTTTGCCGCCGCTTCTCGCCGGGCTGAAGCAGGCGGGGCTGAAGGTCGGCACGCCGTTCTTTGTGCGCTATGGCCGCGTGAAGATAGAAGATCAGATCGGCGAGATCCTCGGTGCGAAGGTGGTTGTCCTGCTGGTCGGCGAACGTCCTGGGCTGGGGCAGTCAGAAAGTCTCTCCTGCTACGCGGTCTATTCCCCGCGTGTGGCGACCACCGTGGAAGCCGATCGCACCTGTATTTCGAACATCCACCAGGGCGGCACCCCGCCGGTCGAAGCGGCCGCCGTCATTGTCGATTTGGCCAAACGCATGCTGGAGCAAAAGGCGTCCGGCATCAACATGACCCGTTAAAGGAGGCATCATGCCAGCATTAGATTTGATTCGACCCTCGGTCAGCGCGATGCGCGTGATTGCTTCCGTAAACGACGGGTTTGCGCGCGAACTGAAATTACCGTCGCATATACGTAGCCTCGGTCTCATCACGGCAGACTCTGATGACGTGACGTATATTGCCGCAGACGAAGCGACGAAACAGGCGATGGTGGAAGTGGTGTATGGCCGCTCGCTATACGCCGGCGCTGCCCACGGCCCGTCGCCTACCGCCGGAGAAGTGCTGATTATGCTCGGCGGACCAAACCCGGCGGAGGTTCGCGCCGGACTGGACGCGATGGTCGCCCATATTGAAAGCGGCGCTGCGTTCCAGTGGGCGAACGATGCGGAAGATACGGCATTTCTCGCGCACGTGGTGTCGCGCACCGGTTCGTATCTCTCGTCAACCGCGGGGATTGCGCTGGGCGATCCGATCGCTTATCTGGTTGCGCCGCCGCTCGAAGCGACCTTTGGTATTGATGCGGCGATGAAATCTGCCGATGTTCAACTGGTGACCTACGTGCCGCCGCCGTCGGAAACCAACTATTCCGCTGCGTTTTTAACCGGGAGCCAGGCGGCCTGTAAAGCGGCCTGCAATGCCTTTACCGATGCGGTTCTGGATATCGCCCGTAGTCCCATCCAGCGCGCGTAACGGAGGTTGCCGATGATCAATGCGCTGGGATTACTGGAAGTGGAGGGCATGGTCGCGGCGGTGGATGCCGCGGATGCCATGCTGAAAGCCGCCAACGTTACGCTGCTGAATCACGAAGTGCTTGACCCTGGCAAGGTGACGCTGGTAGTGGAGGGCGATCTGGCGGCCTGTCGGGCGGCGCTGGATGCCGGAAGCGCCGCGGCGCAGCGCACCGGACGCGTCATCAGCCGAAAAGAGATTGGGCGGCCCGAGGATGACACCCAGTGGCTGATCGGCGGGTTTCAGCGTGCATCGGCGCCTCCCGCGCCGAAAACGGCGCCGCAGCCGCCTGGCGTACCAGACAACGCCGATGCGCTGTTGGCAAAACTCGCCGGGGTGCGTCAGGGCATGACGGCGGGCGAGGTCGCCGCGCACTTTGGCTGGCCACTGGAGCAGGCCCGGGCGGCGCTGGAGCAGCTTTTTACGGACGGGGCGTTGCGTAAACGCAGCAGTCGCTATCGCATAAAAAATTAATCTGTCGGAGGGCCGGGCGTCTCAACAGGCGTCCGGCATAAAGATCATGAAAAAGACCCGTACAGCTAACTTGCACCATCTTTATCATGAAGCATTACCCGAAGACGTAAAACTGACGCCGAAGGTGGAAGTGGACAACGTTCACCAGCGGCGAACCACGGACGTGTATGAGCACGCCCTGACCATTACCGCCTGGCAGCAGATTTACGATCAACTGCATCCCGGCAAATTTCATGGCGAGTTCACGGAAATCCTGCTCGATGATATTCAGGTGTTCCGTGAATACACCGGACTGGCGCTGCGCCAGTCATGTCTGGTCTGGCCGAACTCTTTCTGGTTTGGTATTCCGGCGACGCGCGGCGAGCAGGGGTTTATTGGCAGCCAGTGCCTCGGCAGCGCGGAGATTGCGACCCGGCCGGGTGGTACCGAGTTTGAACTGAGTACCCCGGACGATTACACCATTCTTGGGGTGGTGATTTCGGAAGATGTGATCTCCCGGCAGGCCAACTTTTTACATAACCCGGAGCGGGTGCTACATATGCTGCGCAGCCAGGCGGCGCTGGAGGTCAAAGAGCAGCACAAAGCGGCGCTGTGGGGCTTTGTTCAGCAGGCGCTGGCGACGTTTAGCGAGAGTCCGGAGAATCTCCATCAGCCCGCTGTACGAAAAGTGCTTGGCGATAACCTGCTAATGGCGATGGGGACGATGCTGGAAGAGGCGCAGCCAATTCATACGGCGGAAAGCGTTAGCCATCAGGGCTACCGCAGGCTGCTGTCGCGGGCGCGGGAGTATGTGCTGGAAAACATGTCTGAGCCGCTGACGGTGCTGGATCTGTGCAATCAACTGCACGTCAGCCGTCGCACGTTGCAGAATGCGTTTCACGCTATTTTGGGGATTGGCCCAAACGCGTGGTTGAAAAGGATCCGCCTGAACGCGGTGCGCCGCGAACTGATCAGTCCGTGGTCGCAAAGCGCCACGGTCAAGGACGCCGCGATGCAGTGGGGATTCTGGCACTTGGGCCAGTTCGCCACCGACTACCAGCAGCTGTTTGCCGAGAAGCCGTCGTCGACGTTACATCAACGAATGCGCCAGTGGATGTGAGGCAATGGCGGCTGCGTGATTGTCGCATGGCGCGCCGCTTATCCAGCCTGCGAAGCGGCGCGACTCACACCCAGTCGCGTACCTGAATAAAGTCACTCAATGCGGCTTCCGGGCTACCGTCTTCCGGCTGCCAGTCGTACTCCCAACGCACCAGCGGCGGCATCGACATCAAAATCGATTCGGTGCGTCCGCCTGTCTGTAACCCAAACAGGGTACCGCGATCCCAGACCAGGTTAAATTCCACATAACGCCCGCGACGATACAACTGGAAGTTACGCTCGCGCTCGCCCCAGGGCATCGCTTTGCGACGTTCGACGATCGGCAGGTAGGCGTCGGCATAACCGTTCCCCACCGCCTGCATAAAGGCGAAACAGCGATCGAAATCCGGTGTGTTCAGATCGTCAAAAAACAGCCCGCCGATGCCGCGCTGCTCATTGCGATGCTTCAGGAAAAAGTAGTCGTCACACCATTTTTTATAGCGGGGGTAGAGCTCGTCGCCAAACGGCAGACACAGATCGCGCGCGGTCCGGTGCCAGTGAACGGCATCGTCGGCAAAACCGTAGTAGGGCGTGAGGTCAAAACCGCCGCCGAACCACCAGACCGGATCGGCACCGGGCTTTTCAGCAATAAAAAAGCGCACGTTAGCGTGGCTGGTGGGAACGTACGGGTTGAGCGGATGCACCACCAGCGAGACGCCCATCGCTTCGAAACTGCGTCCGGCCAGCTCAGGACGATGGGCCGTGGCGGAAGCGGGCATCGCCTCGCCATGGACATGGGAAAAATTTACGCCCGCCTGCTCAAAAATGCCGCCGTTACGCAGTACCCGACTGCGTCCACCGCCGCCAGCTTCACGCTGCCAGCTGTCTTCAATGAATGTCGCGCCGTCAATGGCGCTGAGCTGCTGGCAAAGGGTGTCCTGCAAGGTCAGCAGGAACTCTTTAACGCGTTGTGCATCGGGTTTCATATTCAGCGTTTCTTCGAATGGGCTTTCTGGTTATCGAACCAGTGGAAATAACTGACGACGCCATTGGCGATGGCGGTCGCGATTTTCTGCCGGAACGCCGCAGTGCCCAGCAGTCGCTCTTCTTCCGGATTCGTGATAAAGGAGGTTTCCACCAGCACCGACGGTATTGACGGAGATTTTAGCACCACAAACGCCGCCTGTTCCGTGGAACGGCTGTGCAGCTTGTGCACGGGTTTGATCTTCTTAAGAATGTGCGATCCAAGCGTCAGGCTGTTTTTAATGGTGTCCGTCTGCACCAGGTCGAACAGCACCTGTTGTAACAGGTGATCCCTGTCGGTGGTTTTTTTACCGGCCACCTCGTCGGCGCGGTTTTCGCGGTCGGAAAGGTATTTCGCCATTGCGCTACTGGCGCCGCGATTAGACAATGCGAACACTGACGCGCCTGAGGCGCTTGGGTTCGTAAAACCGTCGGCGTGGATCGACATAAACAGATCGGCGCCGTGCTTATGAGCGATTTCCACGCGATCGTACAGAGGGATAAACGTATCCCCCGAACGCGTCAGGCGGCAGTCGATTCCCTGGCTGCGTAATATTGAACGCACATTTTTGGCGATCGCCAGCACGACATGTTTCTCTTTCGAGCCGTTGCGACCAATCGCGCCGGTATCAATGCCGCCGTGGCCGGGGTCCAGCACCACGATCCGCTTGCCGCCCGATTTTTTTTTCGCGGGCAGGCTGTGTCCGTTGCTGGTTTTCAGGGGAGCTTCTTTTGCTGTGGCGTGGGTCATCCCCGAAATGGTCAGGGCAGCCAGCCCGGCTTTCAGCACCTGGCGGCGCGATGTGAGTGTTTTTAGGGGTTTAAAAGTGCTCATACGGCCTGAGTTGTAAAAATATTTAATCCAGATGTTATATCGTATCGCGTAATCCGTTACGACTGTTGATGTTGAGAATTGTTTTACTTTTCATTTCAATACATGACAGCCCGCTATTATGCCATTTTTTTCACCGCTTCGCGTCAGATATTGGCTGAATCAACGCTTTGCGCCATAATCTTGGTTTTTAGACCCGAAAAGGCGGCAAATACCATGGAGATACGCGTTTTTCGCCAGGAAGATTTCGAAGAGGTGATCACCCTTTGGGAGCGCTGCGATCTGCTGCGTCCGTGGAACGATCCTGAAATGGATATTGAGCGTAAGCTCAATCATGACGTCAGCCTGTTCCTCGTGGCTGAAGTCAGCGGCGAGGTGGTCGGGACGGTGATGGGGGGATACGACGGCCATCGCGGATCCGCTTATTATCTTGGCGTGCACCCGGAGTTCCGGGGACGTGGTATCGCCAACGCGCTGCTCAACCGGCTGGAAAAGAAGCTCATTGCGCGTGGTTGTCCAAAGGTGCAGATCATGGTGCGCGAGGATAACGACGTGGTGCTCGGCATGTACGAACGGCTGGGCTATGAACATACGGACGTGCTCTGTTTGGGCAAGCGCCTGATCGAAGATGAAGAATACTGAGTTTCATCCTGCTGATTACGACGCGCATGGCCATTTGCGCCTGCCTGCGCTGTTCTGGCTGGTATTGTTGCTGCAGGCCCGAACCTGGGTGCTGTTTGTGATTGCCGGTTCCTCCCGGGAACAGGGCAATACGCTGCTGAATTTGTTTTATCCCGATCACGATAATTTCTGGCTTGGATTGCTGCCTGGCGTCCCGGCGGTGCTGGCTTTCCTTCTTAGCGGGCGGCGCTACGCTTTTCCTGCGATCTGGCGAGGGCTTTACGCGGCACTGATCCTGGCGCAGGCGGTACTGCTGGGCTGGCAGCTTGTGCTATGGCTGCAAGGGGAAGCGGTTAACGGCGTCAGTCTGGCGCTGGTGGTGGCGGATGTCGTGGCGTTGATCTGGCTGATCTCCCATCGTCGGTTACGCGCCTGCTTCACCCTTGAAAAAGAATAACGGCACTTTTTGGCGAACCGGGACTCCAAGCAACGATGATGAATAAAGAAGGAAATGTGATGAAATCGCTGCGTTTGATGTTATGTGCGATGCCGCTGGCGCTGACCGGGTGTTCGACGCTCTCGTCTGTAAACTGGTCTGCGGCGAATCCGTGGAACTGGTTTGGCTCCTCGACGGAGGTGACCGAGCAGGGCGTTGGCGCATTAACTGCCGCCACACCGCTTAATGAACAGGCGATAGCCGACGCGCTGGACGGGGATTATCGCCTGCGCAGCGGAATGAAAATCGCCAACGGCAACGTCGTGCGCTTTTTTGAAGCCATGAAGGACGACAAGGTGGCGATGGTCATTAATGGCGAACAAGGCACCCTTAGCCGCATCGATGTTCTCGACAGCGACATTCCTTCCGAAGCCGGGGTCGACGTGGGCACGCCGTTTAGCGATCTCTACAGCAAAGCCTTTGGCAACTGCCAGCCAGCCACTGATGACGACCGCGTCGCGGTGGAGTGTAAAGCGCAAGGCAGTCAGCATATTAGCTATCTCTTTTCCGGCGAATGGCATGGGCCGGAAGGCTTAATGCCGTCTGATGACACGCTTAAAGAATGGAAAGTCAGCAAGATAATCTGGCGTCGTTAATTTGCGTCTGAACAAACCGCTGCGCGTAAAAACAGGGTAAAATAGCCTCCATCAATGCCACGACCGCGTGGCATTCTCATTTTCCAGGAGGAATGATGTCTCAGGTTCAGAGTGGCATTTTGCCAGAACATTGCCGCGCCGCGATTTGGATTGAAGCGAATGTTAAAGGCGACGTTGACGCACTGCGCAGCGCCAGCAAAGTCTTCGCCGATAAGCTGGCGACGTTTGAAGCGAAATTTCCCGAGGCGCATCTGGGCGCGGTCGTGGCTTTTGGACACGACACCTGGCGTGCGCTGAGCGGCGGCGTCGGGGCCGAAGAGCTGAAAAATTTCATCCCTTACGGTAAGGGACTCGCACCGGCCACCCAGTATGACGTCCTGATCCACATTCTTTCCCTGCGTCACGATGTGAATTTCTCCGTAGCCCAGGCGGCGATGGAGGCCTTTGGCGACTGCGTTGACGTTCAGGAAGAAATCCATGGCTTCCGCTGGGTGGAGGAGCGCGATCTCAGTGGTTTTGTTGACGGTACCGAAAACCCGGCGGGTGAAGAAACGCGTCGTGAAGTGGCGGTCATTAAAGACGGTGTGGATGCAGGCGGCAGCTATGTGTTCGTGCAGCGTTGGGAACATAACCTGAAGCAGCTCAACCGCATGAGCATTCACGATCAGGAGATGATGATTGGCCGCACGAAAGACGCGAATGAAGAGATCGACGGCGACGCGCGTCCGGCCACCTCTCATTTGAGCCGTGTCGATCTTAAAGAAGACGGTAAAGGGCTGAAAATTGTTCGCCAGAGTCTGCCTTACGGCACCGCGAGCGGCACTCATGGCCTGTACTTCTGCGCTTACTGCGCGCGTCTGCATAACATTGAGCAGCAGTTGCTGAGCATGTTCGGTGACACCGACGGTAAACGTGACGCGATGCTGCGCTTCACCAAACCGGTGACTGGCGGCTATTACTTTGCCCCATCACGGGATCGCCTGCTGGCGCTGTAAGCGAATCAACCTGTAACCTGATAAGCGTAACGCCATCAGGAAAGCCGTGCCGGATAAGGCGTTGTTTGAACCCTTATCCGGTACGATTCGGTCATTTTATCGCCGCGTAGACCTGATCCACTACCCACCCATATGTCGCCATCGGCAGCAGGCCACTCATGAACAGGTTCGGATTCGTTTGGGGATCGGCAACCGGTGAATGAGGTTTATTGCTCAACATCACAATGGCCAGATGGTTTACCGGATCGATAACGGTAAGCGTCCCCGTCCAGCCTGTGTGACCGTAGGCCTGCGCACTGGCCAACGCGCCAAATGTTGGCGTCATGCTGGCATTCCCGTTAACCCGCCAGCCCAGGCCGAACGTGGCGTCCTGCGCCGAGCGTTGGGTAAACATTTTCACCGTCTCCGGGCTGAACAATCTGACGTTGCCGTAGCCGCCGCCGTTGAGCATGGTTTGCATCAGTACGGCGAGATCGCCGGTGGTGGAAAACAGTCCCGCGTGGCCGGAGACCCCTCCCATCGAGTAGAAGGCTTTTTCATCGTGCACTTCGCCCCATAACGTCGTGGTGCGAATATGCGGGAAATGAATCACGCCATCGCGGGTGTTGCCGTTCAGCTCCGTCGCGGCGATCTGCGGTGGACGAAAGCCTTTCTGAAGGGGATTAAACACAGTATGGCTTAAACCCAGCGGACGATAAATGGCGTTTTCGACATAGTGGTCGAGAGGCTGGTCGGTGATGGACTCGACGATAAAGCCCAACAACATATAGTCGACGTCGCTGTAGATATGCTTCGTGCCGGGGCGGTATTCCAGCGGTGTACGTTTGATCATCGCCAGCGTCGTGGCCTTATCCTGCGAGTACAGTTTCCCGGCGACGGCCTGGTTCGGATACTGCGGGTCAGCAGGGAAGCCGCCGGAATGATGCAGCAGGTCCGCAATCCGTAACGCATTCTTCCCTTTAATCACATCTTCTGGCGCATCGGCAAAACCAGGAATGTACGTCGAGACGAGATCGTCCGGATGCAGTTTGCCCTCTGACATCAGCTTTTGCAGCGCAAAGTTAGTGGCGTACATTTTGGTGTTGGAGGCGAGGTCGTACAGAGTATCCGTGGTCGCCCTGATAGGCTGAGGCATCAGAACATGACCGTTGTATTTTTTGGCGTCCCCCCACGCCTTGCGATAGACAATATGGTTGTCTTTCACGATGAGCAGATTCACCCCGGGATAGCCCGCCGCCACCTGTTGCGCTATCCAGTTATCCAGCCTGTTCAGACGTTCAGTATCCATTCCGACTTTTTCAGGCGTACTTTCCGTAAGAACCGGAAATGGGGTTGCGCTGAGGCTAAAACTCAGGGCCAGCGCGGACATAAGCAGAAAACGTTTACGCATAATTTAGTCCAGATTGACATTACGGCAGCCAAACAGCGCGGTAAAAATAAAGCCGCCAACGTAAGCCACCAGCATCCCCCCGGCGTACACCGCCATGGCTGGCAGGATCCCTTGCGCAGAGGTCATTAAAGGCAAGGCCACCAGCCCTGACGGACCGAATGCGCTGTTCAGCCCCATGGGCAAACCTGACCAGGCCACCAGACCGATAAACAGCCCGCCTGCGGCGCCGCCCAGACAGGCGGTAATAAATGGTTTCATTCGCGGCAGCGTCACGCCGTAAATAAGCGGTTCACCGACGCCGAGCAGCCCGGGGATTATCGCCCCGCGGATCTGGCTGCGGATGGCGCTGTGTTTTTCCGCGCGCCAGTAGAGCGCCAGCGCCGCGCCGACCTGACCCGCACCCGCCATAGAAAGAATAGGGAACAGGCTGTTGAACCCCTGACTGCTCATTAACGCCAGATAAACCGGAATAAACCCCTGATGGACGCCAAACACCACCGCAACCAGAAACAGCCCCGCCAGCACGGCGCAGCCTAACGGGTTACTGTTGAGGTGGATAAACAGCCAGGACATTCCTTCGAACAGCCAGCCGCCGAGCGGCATAATTACCAGGTAGGCCAGCGCGGCGGTGACCAGTAAGGTCAGCGTGGCGGTCAGAAGCATATCGAGATCGTCCGGCATAAAGCGGCGAATGACGTTCTCAATTCGCGCACTTGCCCATGCCGCAATCAGTACGCCGATTATGTTCCCGCGAGGATCGATTGTCAGGCCAAAGAAATCCTCAATGCCTGCGTAATAACCGGTGGTCGCGGCAGGGTTATAGCCCAGCAGAAACAGTGAGGCGATGATGGCGCCGTTTACGCCCGTTCCACCAAAGGCCTGTGCGGCGTTATAGCCAATCAGGATCACCAGGAAGGTGAAAAGTCCTTTACTGAAGACCTTCATAAAGTTCAGCGCGTCGGGCAAGGCGCCCTGCGCATCTGCCGGCACGTGCAGCACCGTAGCAAGAAGTGTGGCAATCCCCAGCAGCAGGCCTGCGGCAATAAAACCGGGGATCAGCGGCGTAAAGATGGTGGCAAACCTGGCGAGGAACTGCTGAATGCCGGAGGTCTGTTTCGCTTTGATCTGCTTTTTGGTGTTTGCGGCAATCTCCGCCGCGCCAGCCGTAACGGCAGGGCCGCCGTTTTCAAGGAGGGCATTCATGGCATCCGCTGCCCGCTGCGCTTTGCCGGGGCCAAAAATGACCTGAACCTGATTATCCGACAGCACCACGCCTTTAATGCCTTCCAGCGTTTTGATGCTGGCGTCAACCAGACGACTGTCATGTACCGTCAGGCGTAAACGCGTCATGCAGTTTCCGCACCGGGCAATGTTTTCCGCTCCGCCAACCCGGGAGAGGATTGCCTGCAGGAGATCAATGCTGATTTCTTTTGCCATTCGCTTTATTCCTTCTCCGGTCCCGGGTGAATGCTACCGCCGCCATTTTGTCGAGAGCGCCACAAACTTTACAGCTTAACGGGGCTGCTACTATGGAAAATGAATGGAATCATATATTCTCTGTTTTACATCGCAATGGAATCGTTGAATTGCCGTGTGAAGAATGTGAGGGTAGTCATACTCTGGCAAACAATCGGGTATCCTGCCGGGCAGGCGGTAGAATTGAGAAATCCGTTAACAGGGGAGAGTAAGACGACATGTTTTTTCTGGCGAAAATACGCAGCGCTGAAGCAGAATTTACCGACAATGAACGCAAGATCGCTGAATTTCTGTTGGCTCATCTCAACGAGCTAAAAACCGTCTCCTCCCGTCAGCTCGCGAAGCAGTTGCAGGTTAGCCAGTCGAGTATTGTCAAATTTGCCCAAAAGCTGGGGGCGAAGGGGTTTACTGAATTACGAATGGCGCTGATTGAAGAAAACAGCGCCAGGCGCGAAAAAAAGCAGGATAAAGCGCTACATCTGCACAGCTCAATCACCAGCGAAGACAGCCTGGAGGTCATTGCCCGTAAGCTGAATCGCGAAAAATTATCCGCCCTGGAAGAGACCAGTGGCCTGATGGATTTCGTCCGGCTGAAACAGGTGATTGAAACCATCAGTCGCGCCGGGTTTATTCAGATAACCGGACTGGGCGGGTCGGCGCTGGTGGGACGCGATCTGTCGTTTAAACTGATGAAGATTGGCTATCGCGTGGCCTGTGAAGCGGATACGCATGTGCAGGTGACGGTTGCGCAGGCGTTGCAGAAGGGCGATGTGCAACTGGCGATCTCCTACAGCGGCGCCAAAAAGGAGATCGTACTGTGCGCGCAAGCGGCGCGCGAACGGGGGGCGACGGTGATTGCCATTACTTCGCTTGCTGATTCCCCGCTGCGCCGGCTGGCGCATTACACGCTGGACACGGTTTCGAGTGAGAAGGCATGGCGCAGTTCATCTATGTCGACGCGTACCGCCCAGAACTCGGTCACCGACCTGCTCTTTGTCGGGTTGGTACAGCGTAATGATGTCGAGTCATTACGAATGATCGAACGCAGCAGTGAGTTGATAAATCTGCTCCGGGACTGATTCCGGCGCATTTTTTCCTAAGATTTACCTTAATTAGTGAGCTGTTCCTCAGCACTTATCTGTTTTTAATGTATTTTCGTTGTTAATGGAGTGTAAGACTTCATATTCACAAGGAGAGCATTGAAATGGGTAAACTCACGGGCAAAACAGCATTGATTACGGGCGCATCGAAGGGCATTGGCGAAGGGATCGCCAGAGTGTTTGCTCGCCACGGCGCGAACTTAATCCTGCTGGATATCTCCGATGAGATTGAAAAGCTGGCGGACGAACTGGGTGGACGCGGTCATCGCTGCACGGCCGTGGTGGCGGATGTAACGGATCCGGCGTCTGTCGCCGCAGCGATCAAGCGAGCGAAAGAGGTGGAAGGACGCATCGATATCCTCGTCAACAACGCGGGCGTGTGTCGCCTCGGCGGTTTCCTCGAGATGAGCGATGAAGATCGCGACTTCCATATTGATGTCAACATTAAAGGCGTCTGGAACGTCACGAAAGCCGTATTGCCGGAAATGGTAAAACGTAAAGATGGCCGCATTGTGATGATGTCTTCGGTGACCGGCGATATGGTGGCCGATCCGGGTGAAACTGCTTATGCGTTGTCGAAGGCGGCGATTGTCGGCCTGACCAAATCGCTGGCGGTGGAATTTGCGCAATCGGGGATCCGCGTGAACGCCATTTGCCCGGGCTACGTACGTACGCCAATGGCGGAAAGCATCGCCCGCCAGTCCAACGCGGACGATCCGGAATCGGTGCTGACAGAAATGGCGAAGGCGATACCACTGCGTCGTCTGGCCTGTCCGCTGGAAGTGGGCGAACTGGCGGCGTTCCTGGCCTCCGACGAGTCCAGCTATCTCACGGGCACCCAAAACGTGATTGACGGCGGCAGCACGCTGCCGGAAAGCGTCAGCGTCGGCGTCTGACCGACGTTACACCCCTTCCGCTGACCGGAAGGGGTTCTCTTATTCCCTTTTCAACTTTCAAATCAGCAAACGGTATATAAAACCGTTACTCCTTTCACACTGGTTATAAATATTATGGCTATTAGAAAGTCATTAATTTTATAAGGGTGCGCAATGGCCGTTAACTTACTGAAAAAGAACTCTCTGGCGCTGGTTGCGTCGCTGTTGCTGGTCGGGCAGGCGCAGGCGACGGAACTGCTTAACAGCTCCTATGACGTTTCCCGCGAGCTGTTTGCCGCCCTTAACCCGCCATTTGAACAACAGTGGGCGAAAGATAACGGCGGCGACAAGCTGACCATCAAACAGTCTCATGCCGGTTCTTCAAAACAGGCGCTGGCGATTTTGCAGGGGTTAAAAGCTGATGTGGTCACCTATAACCAGGTCACTGACGTGCAGATCCTGCATGATAAAGGCAAGCTGATCCCGGCGGACTGGCAGAGCCGTTTGCCGAACAACAGCTCGCCATTCTATTCCACGATGGGCTTCCTGGTGCGTAAAGGCAATCCGAAAAACATTCAGGACTGGAACGATCTCGTGCGTTCCGACGTGAAGCTGATCTTCCCAAACCCCAAAACCTCCGGTAACGCGCGCTATACCTATCTGGCGGCCTGGGGCGCGGCAGATAATGCTGACGGTGGCGACAAAGCCAAAACCGAGCAGTTCATGACTCAGTTCCTGAAGAACGTCGAAGTGTTTGATACCGGCGGACGCGGCGCCACCACCACGTTCGCCGAACGCGGGCTGGGCGATGTGCTGATAAGCTTCGAGTCCGAAGTGAACAACATCCGTAAACAGTACGAAGCGCAGGGCTTTGAAGTGGTGATCCCGAAAACCAACATTCTGGCGGAATTCCCGGTCGCGTGGGTCGATAAAAATGTGCAAGCCAACGGGACGGAAAAAGCGGCGAAAGCGTACCTGAACTGGCTGTATAGCCCACAGGCGCAGACCATCATTACCGGTTTTTATTACCGGGTGAATAACCCGGAAGTCATGGATAAACTGAAGGATCAATTCCCACAGACCGAACTGTTCCGCGTGGAAGATAAGTTTGGCGCCTGGCCGGATGTCATGAAAACCCATTTCGCCAGCGGCGGCGAACTGGACAAACTGCTGGCGGCGGGGCGTAAGTAATGTTTGCTGTCTCCTCCAGACGCGTACTGCCGGGCTTTACCTTAAGCCTGGGCACCAGCCTGCTGTTCGTCTGCCTGATTTTGCTGTTGCCGCTGAGCGCGCTGGTGATGCAGCTCTCGCAAATGAGCTGGGCGCAATACTGGGAGGTCATCACTAACCCGCAGGTGGTCGCAGCCTATAAAGTGACGTTGCTGGCGGCGTTCGTGGCGTCGATTTTTAACGGCGTATTTGGCCTGCTGATGGCGTGGATCTTAACCCGCTACCGTTTCCCGGGGCGCACACTGCTGGACGCGCTGATGGATCTGCCGTTCGCCTTGCCAACCGCAGTCGCAGGTTTGACGCTGGCTTCACTGTTTTCAGTCAATGGTTTTTACGGCCAGTTTTTGGCGAGCGTCGACATCAAAGTTACGTATACCTGGCTGGGGATTGCGGTGGCGATGGCCTTTACCAGCATTCCGTTTGTGGTACGCACCGTGCAGCCGGTGCTGGAAGAACTGGGCCCGGAATATGAAGAAGCGGCGGAAACGCTGGGCGCAACGCGTCTGCAAAGTTTTCGTAAAGTCGTGCTACCGGAACTGTCGCCTGCGCTGGTGGCGGGAGTTGCCCTGTCCTTTACCCGCAGCCTCGGCGAGTTCGGGGCGGTGATTTTTATCGCCGGGAATATCGCCTGGAAAACGGAAGTGACGTCGCTGATGATTTTCGTGCGGTTGCAGGAATTTGATTACCCCGCCGCCAGCGCGATCGCTTCGGTGATCCTCGCGGCTTCGCTGCTGCTGCTGTTTTCGATTAACACTCTGCAAAGTCGCTTTGGCCGACGCGTGGTAGGTCACTAATGGCGGAAGTTACTCAATTGAAGCGTTATGACGCTCCCCGCATTAACTGGGGAAAATGGCTTCTGATTGGCGTCGGTATGCTGGTTTCAGCGTTCATTTTGCTGGTGCCGATGATTTACATCTTCGTACAGGCGTTCAGCCGTGGGCTGATGCCGGTTATTGAGAATTTATCTGACCCGGACATGCTCCATGCCATCTGGCTGACGGTGCTGATTGCGCTGATCGCGGTGCCGGTGAACCTGGTGTTTGGCGTTCTGCTGGCCTGGCTGGTGACGCGTTTTAACTTTCCCGGTCGCCAGCTTTTGCTCACGCTGCTGGATATTCCGTTTGCGGTATCGCCGGTGGTCGCCGGGCTGGTGTATCTGCTGTTCTATGGTTCCAACGGCCCGCTGGGCGGCTGGCTGGACGAGCATAACCTGCAAATTATGTTCTCCTGGCCGGGGATGGTGCTGGTCACTATCTTTGTCACCTGTCCGTTTGTGGTGCGAGAACTGGTGCCGGTGATGCTCAGTCAGGGCAGTCAGGAGGACGAGGCGGCGATTTTACTCGGCGCTTCCGGCTGGCAGATGTTCCGCCGCGTAACGCTGCCCAATATCCGCTGGGCGCTGCTGTACGGCGTGGTACTGACTAACGCCCGGGCGATTGGCGAATTTGGCGCGGTGTCGGTGGTGTCCGGCTCAATTCGCGGCGAAACGCTGTCGCTGCCGTTACAGATTGAATTGTTGGAGCAGGACTATAACACCGTTGGCTCCTTTACCGCCGCCGCGCTGCTGACGCTGATGGCGATTATTACCCTGTTTTTAAAGAGCATGTTGCAATGGCGCCTGGAGAATCAGGAAAAACGCGCGCAACAGGAGGAACATCATGAGCATTGAGATTGCCAATATTAAGAAGTCTTTTGGTCGCACCCAGGTGCTGAACGATATCTCGCTGGATATTCCTTCTGGTCAGATGGTGGCACTACTGGGGCCGTCCGGCTCTGGTAAAACCACGCTGCTGCGGATTATCGCCGGGCTTGAGCATCAGACCAGCGGGCATATTCGTTTTCACGGCACTGATGTCAGCCGCCTGCATGCCCGCGACCGTAAGGTCGGGTTTGTGTTTCAGCACTACGCGCTGTTTCGCCATATGACCGTCTTTGACAACATCGCTTTTGGCCTGACGGTGCTGCCGCGTCGTGAACGACCGAATGCGGCCGCTATCAAGACGAAAGTGACCAAACTGCTGGAAATGGTGCAACTTGCGCACCTGGCGGATCGTTTTCCGGCGCAACTTTCCGGCGGGCAGAAACAGCGGGTGGCGCTGGCGCGCGCGCTCGCCGTTGAGCCGCAAATTTTATTGCTCGACGAACCCTTCGGCGCGCTGGATGCCCAGGTGCGTAAAGAGCTCAGGCGCTGGCTGCGTCAGTTGCATGAAGAGCTGAAATTCACCAGCGTGTTTGTGACCCACGATCAGGAAGAAGCGACCGAAGTGGCGGACCGGGTGGTGGTGATGAGCCAGGGCCATATTGAACAGGCCGACGCGCCGGATCAGGTCTGGCGCGAACCGGCCACCCGCTTCGTGCTGGAGTTTATGGGCGAGGTGAACCGACTGCAGGGCACTGTTCGCGGCGCGCAGTTCCACGTCGGCGCGCACCGCTGGCCGCTGGGTTATACCCCTGCGTATCAGGGGCCGGTCGATCTGTTCCTGCGTCCGTGGGAAGTGGACATTAGCCGTCGTACCAGTCTCGACTCGCCATTGCCGGTACAGGTGATCGAAGCCAGCCCGAAAGGCCACTATACCCAGTTAGTCGTGCAGCCGCTGGGGTGGTATAACGAACCGCTGACGGTGGTAATGCAGGGCGACGATACCCCGGCGCGCGGCGAACGCCTGTTTGTCGGCCTGCAAAATGCCCGGCTGTATAATGGCGAGCAGCGCATTGAGCGCCATGAAGATGTGGTATTGGCAGAAATAGCGTAATCCCGGGATGATTTTACCCAGGCGCGATAAGCGTAGCGCCATCGGGCATTGAGTTGGACAAAAGACGTGAACACACTAGAACAAACAATCGGCAATACGCCTTTGGTGAAATTGCAGCGGATGGGGCCGGACAACGGCAGTGAAATCTGGCTCAAACTGGAAGGTAACAATCCCGCCGGGTCGGTGAAAGATCGCGCTGCGCTATCGATGATCGTGCAGGCGGAAAAGCGCGGGGAAATTAAACCAGGCGACGTACTCATTGAAGCAACCAGTGGAAATACCGGGATTGCGCTGGCGATGATTGCCGCGCTGAAAGGCTACCGCATGACCCTGCTGATGCCGGACAACATGAGCCAGGAGCGTCGCGCGGCAATGCGCGCTTATGGCGCAGAGCTGATTCTGGTCAGCAAAGAGCAGGGCATGGAAGGGGCGCGCGACTTAGCGTTAGCCATGTCAGAACGCGGAGAGGGTAAACTGCTCGATCAGTTTAACAACCCTGATAACCCGCTGGCGCATTACAGCACCACCGGGCCGGAGATCTGGCAGCAAACTGCCGGGCGCATCACCCATTTTGTCTCCAGTATGGGCACGACCGGCACAATCACTGGCGTGTCGCGTTTTCTGCGCGAGCAGGCGAAGCCTGTCACCATTGTTGGCCTTCAACCGGAAGAGGGCAGCAGTATTCCGGGGATCCGCCGTTGGCCTGCGGAATATATGCCGGGAATATTTAACGCCTCGCTGGTTGACGAGGTACTGGATATTCATCAGCAGGCTGCGGAAAACACCATGCGCGAGCTGGCGGTGCGGGAAGGGATTTTCTGCGGTGTCAGTTCCGGTGGCGCGGTGGCCGGGGCGATTCGTGTGGCGCAGGCGACACCGGGCGCCGTCGTTGTGGCGATTATCTGCGATCGTGGCGATCGTTACCTTTCCACGGGTGTGTTTGGCGAAGAGCATTTCAGCCAGGGGGCGGGGATATAACTAATGCCGGTCAGTGTGTCACTGACCGGTTTGACGTAGATTAGGCTTTTTCTTTTAAATCAGCAGTCAGCAGTTCACGAACGAAGTTATCCGTTTTCTCTGCCGCAGGCGCTTTCCGGTCATACGTTCTGGGAAAAACAGCAATGGTCTTTCCCTGCCTTCCTTGCGATGAGAAATCCTTCGTAGTTCTGACAAGGCGTCCTGCGTTTAGTTGCACCCGCGACCGGGGTAATTTTCTGAATGTGCTTGCAGAAGTTTATCCAGAAATCGCCACAGCGTTTCATTCATTTCCTGGTAATTCCATTCGCGCATTTCCTTTACCGAACGGATGAACGTTTTCCCTGCGGCTTCCGCCAGTTCCTGTTGGGAGTGCCTAATTAACCCTTCGACGGACTCGGCGGTAAACTCCATGTGGCACTGGAAGCCGTAAATGAAATGACCAAACTGCACAATTTGTCGCGGACAGCCTTTACTTTCCGCAATGACGGTCGCCTGATCGGTTAATCCCGGCATATCGTTATGCCAGTGACCGACACTCAGTGGAGAATCAAAGTGAGAGAAAAACGGATGCTCTTTGCCTGCTGCGGTCAGCGTAATAGGGAAATGACCGATCTCTTTTTCCGGGCTTTTACAGACCTTTGCGCCCAATGCTTCGCCAATCAATTGCGCGCCAAGACAGATGCCCACCACAATACGTCCGGCGCTTATCGCCTGATTAATGAGATGCTGTTCCGCCAGCGAGTCAAAGTACGGACATTCTGCAAGCGTTGTTCGCGGCGACTGGGGGCCGCCAAATACAACCAGCATGTCAAAGCCGTCCGCGTTCTTCGGCACGGGTTCTCCGGCATAAACGCGAGACCATGAGAGGGTATAGCCCAGTTGTTCTGCCCATGGCAGATAGGCGCCGGTGGATTCAAATGATTCGTGAACAACAAAATGTACTCGCACGCTCTTCTCCTGTTAGCCATTCAGCGCCTGATAAATATCAGCCGCCAGGGTGTTGATATCGCTGTCGCTCAATGTCGACAGCGTGATACGCAGACCGTGTGCAGGTTCGTTCACGCCAAATGCCTCACCTTCGCGCACCAGCCAGCCTGATTTCGCCAGCATAAAAGCGGTTTTCTGACTGATGTCCTTCAGTGGCAGCCACAGATTCAGACCGTCGCCCGGCGGTACGGCCAGGCCATACTGGCCCAGCGCCCCGGCCAGCTTTTGCTGGCGGGACGCATAAAACTGCCGGGTATGGTTCAGTGAGCGCTGAAAATCACTGTCGTTCAGGCAGGCAGAAGCGAGATCCTGAAGTAGATGACTGACCCACTGGCTGCCCGCGTTCAGGCGCAGGCGCAGTTTCTGCGACGTCAGCGGATCGCTGGAAACGATGGCGAGACGCAGGTCCGGGCCGAGCGTTTTCGACATTGAACGCACCACCGCCCAGCGCAGGGTTTCCGCGGCGATAACCGGATGCCAGGCTGATGTCGAGAGCAGGGCGAAATGATCGTCGACAATGACTAACACCTGCGGATAGCGTGCAAGTATGTTTTGTAACGCGGCGGCACGCGTGGCGCTCAGGCTGCATCCGGTTGGATTATGCGCGCGTGGGGTAATAATCACCGCGCGTGCGCCCAGGCGTAAAGCCTGCTCCAGCATGTCCGGTTGCATGCCTTCCTCGTCAACGCGCACGGGCGTGGCGCGAAAACCGCTGTAGCGCAGCATATTAATGCTGCTCAGAAAGCACGGATCTTCCACCGCCACGCTGTCGCCCGGCAGCAGGTGGGCGCTCAGCAGGCGTTCAATGGCATCAATGGCGCCGCTGGTAATATCAATTTCGCCTTCGGCAGGGGTGGCATCCTTCATCCATGTTTGCGCCCACTGTTGTAACGCGGGCGATAACGCTTCATCGCCGTACAAGCGGTGAGTATGCGTGAGCGTTTTTAGATAGCGTCCCAGCTCGGGGAGACGATCCGCTGCGGGATTGCCGCCGGAAAGATCGACAAGCGGAGTGTGCGGATCGCTTCCTTCCAGCGCAACTGGCGCAGAGGCGCCGTTTATCACCGTGCCGTTGCGCCCCTGACTCAGCGCCAGCCCGGAGATGACCAGCCGTTTGTAGGCCGCAGCGACAGTATTTCGGTTGACGTTCAGCGCCTGGGCCAGTTCACGCACGGGAGGTAAGGTATCCCCCGAACGTAACGCTCCGCTGGTGATATGCTGGCGGATGCTGTCAAAGATTTCGCTGGCGGTTTTTCCGTCGATCATTATTGACCTATGACAAAATGAATTTTAGCATATGACGATAATAGTGAGGCGCCAGCCCGCTGTCCAGTGAGAGGAGATGTTTATGGCGCAGGAGAGTGATATACAGTCAGTGCTTTTTAGCGATAGCCATCGGGCGTTACAAACCGACATTGTCGCCGTTCAGTCACAGGTGGTGTACGGCAGCGTGGGTAACAGCATTGCGGTGCCGGCTATTAAGGCAAAAGGTTTGCGCGTCACGGCGGTACCTACGGTGCTGTTCAGTAATACGCCGCATTACGAGACGTTTTATGGCGGCATTATTCCTGCCGACTGGTTTAACGGCTATTTACAGGCGCTGAGTGAGCGCGACGCCCTGCGCGAGCTGAAGGCGGTGACCACCGGTTACATGGGCAGCGCAGAGCAAATCGTCCTGTTGGCGCAATGGTTGCAGAACGTGCGCCAGCACCACCCCAATATCACCATTTTGGTTGATCCGGTGATAGGGGACGTGGACAGCGGTATGTATGTGAAAGCGGAAATCCCGGAGGCTTACCGTCAGCATCTGCTGCCAGTGGCGCATGGGCTGACGCCAAATGTCTTTGAACTGCACATGCTGAGCGGCAAACCGTGCGATACGCTTGATGAGGCAGTGATTGCGGCGAGGTCGCTGCTCACCGATACGCTGAAGTGGATTGTGATCACCAGTGCTCCCGGACAAAACCGTGACGCTATCAACGTGGCGGTGGTGACGGCTGAATCGGTGGATATTATTGAACATCCACGGGTGGAAACCGATCTGAAAGGCACTGGCGATCTGTTCTGTGCGGAGCTGGTGAGCGGCATTGTACGTGAAATGACGTTAACCCGAGCCACGCAACTGGCGGCAGAGAGGGTGCTGGACGTCATGATGTGGACCCAACAATGCGGCTGCGACGAATTAATACTGCCGCCGACAGGGGAGGCGCAATGAAAAGTTATCGCTTAGTGGTTCGTCAACAAGGGCGGGTGGTCGGTCATTTCGACACCAGTGGAGTGGATGCGCTGGCGGATATTTGCGTGGCGCGCGCCATGTTTGGCGTTGCGGGAGGGTATCAGTGCGAATTGCTGGTCGCAGACGCCGAAAAACGGATGCTGGAAAGTGGACCGGACGGCATGAAAATCCTGATGCGCGAGAAGTGCTATCGTCCGGTCACCGCCACGCTGCTGTAAAGGTGAAAGTGGCGGATAAAAAAATAGCGCCGGAAGGCGCTATTTTTCACTGCGGCAAGAATTACTTCTTGATGCGGATAACCGGAGTTTCACCCACGGTCACGCTACCGGATAGTTTGGTCAGTTCTTTGATCTCGTCCATGTTGGAGATAACGACCGGCGTCAGAGTGGACTTGGCTTTTTCTTCCAGCAGCGGCAGATCGAATTCGATGACCGGGTCACCCACTTTCACGCGCTGACCTTCTTCCGCGATACGCTTGAAGCCTTCGCCTTTCAGCTCAACGGTGTCGATACCGAAGTGCACGAACAGCTCGATACCGCTATCGGATTCGATAGAGAACGCATGGTTGGTTTCAAAGATTTTGCCGATGGTACCGTCAACAGGCGCGACCATTTTGTTACCGGTTGGTTTGATGGCGATACCATCACCAACGATTTTTTCCGCAAAAACTACATCCGGCACGTCTTCGATGTTGACGATCTCGCCAGAGAGCGGAGCAACAATCTCAATAGTTCCGGTGTCTTTCTTATCATCAGAAACCAGAGATTTCAGTTTATCAAACAAACCCATGATCTTCTCCTAAGCAGTAAATTGGGCCGCATCTCGTGGATTAGCAGATTGTTTTTTCTTCAATGAACTTGTTAACCAGCGTCATTAACTCGTCCGTTGTCGGTTGAGCAAGAGCCTGCTCTGCTAACACCTTCGCATCTTCGAAGTTCGTGTTACGGATAATCTTCTTAATGCGCGGGATAGAAATGGCGCTCATAGAGAATTCGTCCAGACCCATCCCCAGCAACAGAAGTGTAGCACGTTCGTCGCCTGCAAGCTCACCACACATGCCAGTCCATTTACCTTCTGCATGAGAAGCATCAATAACTTGCTTGATCAAGTTCAGCACGGACGGTGACATTGGCTGGTAAAGATGTGAAATCATATCATTACCACGGTCAACTGCCAGCGTGTACTGCGTTAAATCATTGGTGCCGATACTAAAGAAATCAACTTCTTTGGCTAAATGACGCGCAATCGTCGCCGCAGCCGGTGTTTCCACCATCACGCCAATCTCGATTGCTTCGTCAAATGCTTTACCTTCGTCACGCAGTTCCTGTTTGTAGATTTCGATCTCTTTCTTCAGTGCGCGCACTTCTTCAACAGAGATGATCATCGGGAACATAATGCGCAGTTTACCGAAAGCGGACGCGCGCAGGATAGCGCGAACCTGGTCACGCAGGATCTCTTTGCGATCCATGGCGATACGCACAGCGCGCCAGCCCAGGAACGGGTTCTCTTCTTTCGGGAAATTCATGTACGGCAGCTCTTTGTCGCCGCCGATGTCCATAGTACGCACGATAACTGCCTGAGAGCCGCAGGCTTCAGCAACAGCTTTGTACGCCGCAAACTGTTCTTCTTCAGTCGGTAGCGCGTCGCGGTCCATAAACAGGAATTCAGTACGATACAGGCCAACGCCTTCGGCGCCGTTACGCTCTGCGCCTTCGACGTCACGTACGGTACCGATGTTTGCGCACACTTCAACCTGATGGCCATCCAGGGTGATTGCCGGCAGATCTTTCAGTTTCGCCAGTTCCGCTTTCTCGGTGGCAACCTGTTCCTGCACGGCGCGCAGTTTTTCAATTTCTTCGTTAGTCGGGTTGACGTAAACCTGGTTGTTTACGGCATCCAGAATCAGATAGTCGTCGTTTTTAACCTGAGAGGTAACGCTGCCGGTACCCACGATAGCAGGCAGTTCAAGAGAACGCGCCATGATTGAGGTGTGGGAGGTACGGCCGCCCGCGTCGGTGATGAAACCCAGCACTTTTTGCAGGTTCAGCTGTGCGGTTTCGGACGGGGTCAGGTCAGCGGCAACCAGGATAACCTCGTCTTTGATTGCGCTCAGGTCGATGATCGCCAAACCCAGGATGTTGCGCAGCAGGCGCTTACCGATATCACGCACATCAGCCGCACGTTCTTTCAGGTATTCATCATCCAGTTCTTCCAGGGCAGTGGCCTGACCTTCGATAACTTCATGCGCAGCTGCGTCAGCCGTCATGTGCTTATCTTTAATCAGGGCTATGATTTCCTGCTCCAGCTCCTCATCTTCGAGCAGCATGATATGCCCTTCGAAGATGGCTTCTTTTTCTTCACCGAACGTTTCACCAGCTTTGGTTTTGATCGCTTCTAATTGCGCAGATGCCTTGGCACGACCGCTCAGAAAACGTTCAACTTCCTGATCAACCTTGTCGGCAGAAACTTTTTTCCGGTCAATGACGATTTCGTCTTCTTTCAGCAAAAGTGCCTTGCCGAAAGCGATACCCGGGGATGCTAAAATGCCTGAAATCATAACCCTACCTTACTTGTGACTGATTTTTAAAAGAACCCGGAAAAACTTATTCCAGTTCCGCCATCAGCTTGACCAGATGTTCAACCGCTTTCTGCTCGTCTTCACCTTCCGCAGAAATGGTGACCACGGTGCCCTGAGTCAGACCCAGAGTTTGCAGTTTGAACAGGCTTTTTGCGCTTGCGCTTTTGCCGTTGGAAGTCACAGTAATCTCAGACGTGAAGCCTTTCGCTTCTTTAACAAACTGAGCAGCAGGGCGGGTATGCAGACCGTTCGGAGCGGTAATGGTAACTTCTTGCTGGAACATTGTATTTCCCCAACTTATAGGTTTAGTGTTGTGGAACTAAAGTCTAGCCTGGCGGTTCGACTTTAGCCTGTATTGTTAGTGCCGACGTAAACGGACGCGACACACCAGGTGTTATACGCAATCCGTTGCAGGCAACTTCTGGCCGCTGACGTTTCGCTCGTCATTAAACATTATGCCGCGAAATCAAGAATTGAACCAAATCATAAAATCGATTCAGCAGGGAGTTTTCCTGTAACGATTAATTTCGCGCTTCAAAATAATTAGTCAGGTTAAATACCAGACCCAACGGGGTGAATCAATGCCAGGTGGGGTGAAAGTTTGAAGCAGGCCACAAAAAAGCACCTGAAAAGGTGCTTTTTTACGCGTTTTTAACAAGCTGGCATCACTGTTGCAGTTCTTTCTCAGTAAAGAGATCGGCAAACAATGCGGTGCTCAGATAACGCTCACCCGAGGACGGTAGGATAACCACAATATTCTTATTGGTAAAGGTTTCATCTTCCTGCAATTTAAGCGCGGCAGCGACGGCTGCGCCGGAGGAGATGCCCGCCAGAATTCCTTCTTCTTCCATCAGACGGCGTGCGGTAGAAATCGCCTCTTCATTGGTGATGCCAATGACTTTATCAATCAGTTTGAGATCAAGGTTGCCTGGAATAAAGCCCGCGCCGATGCCCTGAATTTTGTGCGGGCCTGGCTTCAGCTCTTCGCCAGCCAGGGCCTGCGCGATAACCGGAGAATCAGTCGGTTCGACGGCGACAGTGATGAGGTCTGCTTTACCCTTTGTGCCTTTGATGTAGCGGGATACGCCAGTCAGCGTACCGCCTGTACCCACGCCAGAAATAAACACATCCACTTGACCATCGGTATCTTCCCAGATTTCCGGGCCGGTGGTTTTTTCATGTATCTCCGGGTTCGCCGGGTTGCTGAACTGCTGAAGCAGCAGGTATTTCGCCGGATCGCTGGCGACAATCTCTTCCGCTTTCTGAATCGCGCCCTTCATGCCTTTCGCGCCTTCGGTCAGCACCAGATTCGCACCCAGCGCTTTCAGCAGCTTGCGGCGCTCGATGCTCATCGTTTCCGGCATGGTTAGCGTCAGCTTATAGCCGCGCGCGGCAGCGACGTAAGCCAGTGCGATACCGGTGTTGCCGCTGGTCGGTTCAACCAGTTCCACGCCCGGTTTCAGTACGCCGCGTTTTTCGGCATCCCAAATCATATTGGCACCGATACGGCACTTCACGCTGAAGCTCGGGTTACGTGACTCCACCTTCGCCAGAATGCGTCCGTTACCGATGCGGTTCAGTCGAACCAGCGGCGTATGACCGATAGTCAGCGAGTTATCTTCAAAAATCTTACTCATGGCCTGTCCTTAACTGTATGAAATTGGGATACCTTCCCAGCATACCCGTCAGACGGATAGGGGGAAGTAAGGATTTCGCATATCTATATGCTATGAGGAAATAATGACGATCAGTATGGAATAAGAAACGGCATATACCAGCGGCTGGCGTCTCATCTTTACATTATTTCCACAAGGCATGCTTCGCGCGATAGCAATCGACCCACATCGCCGTTGCGCCGCACACTGCAACCGGCATGATAAAAAGATTCAGCACCGGGATAAGGGTAAACAGGCTGGTGAGCGCGCCAAACTGCATATTGGTGACCTTGCGCGCGCGCAGGGCAGAACGCATCTCTTTAAACGGCACTTTATGGTTATCGAAAGGATAATCGCAATACTGGATCGCCAGCATCCAGGCACTGAACAAGAACCAGAGCACCGGGGCGACAGTTTGACCAATACCGGGAATGAAATAGAGGATCAGCAGGACGATGGCGCGCGGTAAATACCAGGCGAATTTTTGCCATTCGCGTTTCATGATGCGCGGCAGATCTTTCATGATGCCCAGCACGCCAGTATCTGGCGGCGTGGCCCCGGTCAGACGCGCTTCCAGCTGTTCCGCCAACAGACCGTTAAACGGTGCGGCAATCCAGTTGGCGACCGTCGAAAAGAAATAGCCAAAGACCAACACCACCGAGATCACGGCGATCGGCCAGAGCAGATAACTCAGCCACTGCAGCCAGTCCGGGACATGCCGCATTAACGACGGGATCCAGGCATCCAGTTGGGTAAACAGCCACCAGAAGGCGCCGCCCATCAGCACGATATTGACCAGCAGGGGCAAAATAACAAAACGGCGGATCCCGGGTTGCGAGACCAGCTTCCACCCCTGAGCGAAGTAGTACACACCGCTGCGTGGTGCGGTGACGGATGATGACACCATAGTCAGGACAGACTCCTTTTAGTATTAGTCCTAAGTGAACCCGGGTATCTTACCGGGTAATTGCGCTCAGGACAGTTCGGAAATGTTCGAAAAAACAGCAAAAAGCACGATTTCCTTCATCTTTATGCCGGGAAAGCTAAGAGTACACTTGCACTTGACGTAATCGGCAAATACTCTTAGTGAGTAAATGTTTGCCGTGGTGGCAAGGTGTTAGAACAACAGAGAATATAATGATGCAGGATTTGCGTCTGATATTAATCATTGTTGGCGCGATCGCCATAATCGCTTTACTGGTACATGGTTTCTGGACCAGCCGTAAAGAACGATCTTCTATGTTCCGCGATCGTCCACTGAAACGCATGAAATCAAAACGCGACGATGAGCCGTTTGACGACGATATCGACGCTGACGAAGGCGTGGGTGAAGTTCGTGTTCACCGCGTGAATCATGCCCCCGGCAGCCCGCAGGAGCATGAAGCCCCTCGCCAGTCGCCGCAACACCAGTACCAGCCGCCTTATGCGTCTGCGCAGCCGCGTCAGCCGGTCGCGCCGCCGCCTGACGCGACGGTGCCGCCGCAGCACGCTCCGCGTCCGGTACAGCCGGTTCAGCCGCAGCCTGCCCCGCAGCAACCCATTCAGCCGCAGGCCGCGCCGCAACAACCTGCGCCTGAGGCGCAGCAAACTGCCGCGCCTCAGGTACAGCCTGTTCAGCAGCCCGCTTCGCCAGCGCCGCAGGCGGCCTCGCAAGCATTCCAGCCGGCTGAGCCAGTAGCAGAGCCGCAACCAGAACCGGTGGTAGAAGAAACGCCGGCCCCTGCGCCAGAAAAACCGCAGCGTAAAGAAGCGGTAATCATCATGAACGTTGCCGCTCATCACGGTAGCGAACTGAATGGCGACGTCCTGCTCAACAGTATCCAGCAAGCGGGCTTCAAATTCGGCGACATGAATATCTTCCACCGCCACCTGAGTCCCGACGGCAGTGGTCCGGCGTTGTTCAGCCTGGCGAATATGGTTAATCCGGGGACGTTTGACCCGGAAATGACCGACTTCACCACGCCAGGCGTGACCATTTTCATGCAGGTGCCGTCTTATGGCGACGAACTGCAAAACTTTAAGCTGATGCTTCAATCTGCGCAGCATATCGCTGATGAAGTGGGTGGCGTAGTGCTGGATGACCAGCGCCGGATGATGACGCCGCAAAAACTGCGTGAGTATCAGGACCGCATCCGCGAAGTGAAAGACGCTAACGCCTGATACACTAAAGGCACGACACATACTTTTCTGAACCCCCGCCTGTCGGGGGTTTTTTATCATTGATGGTGCGATATGGAATCAATCGAACAAGAACTGACAGAACTGCGAACCACGCTTCGCCATCATGAGTATCTTTACCATGTGATGGATGCGCCGGAAGTGCCCGACGCGGAGTACGATCGTCTGATGCGCGAGCTGCGCGAGTTGGAAGCCCGGCACCCGGAATTGATCACCCCGGACTCGCCTACCCAGCGGGTTGGGGCGGCGCCGTTGGCCTCGTTCAGCCAGATTCGTCATGAAGTACCGATGCTGTCGCTGGACAACGTGTTTGACGAAGAGAGCTTCCTGGCGTTTAACAAACGCGTTCAGGATCGCTTAAAAAGCACCGATAAACTGACCTGGTGCTGCGAGCTAAAGCTTGATGGTCTGGCGGTCAGCATTCTGTATGAAAACGGCATATTGGTCAGGGCCGCAACCCGTGGCGACGGAACCACCGGGGAAGACATTACCACCAACGTGCGCACCATCCGCGCCATCCCGCTACGTCTGCATGGCGATAACATTCCTGAGCGTCTGGAAGTGCGCGGAGAAGTCTTTCTGCCCCAGGCCGGTTTTGAAAAAATCAACGAAGAGGCGCGTCGTACCGGGAGCAAAGTCTTCGCTAACCCGCGTAATGCGGCCGCGGGTTCGCTACGCCAGCTTGACCCACGTATTACAGCGAAGCGACCGCTGACTTTCTTCTGTTACGGCGTTGGTATCCTGGAAGGGGGCGAATTGCCCGATACCCACCTGGGCCGACTGATGCAGTTTAAGGCGTGGGGATTGCCGGTGAGTAATCGCGTTACGCTGTGCGATTCTCCGGAAGCGGTTCTGGCGTTCTACCGTCAGGTGGAAGAAGATCGCCCAACGCTGGGCTTCGATATTGACGGCGTGGTGATCAAAGTGAACTCACTGGCGCTGCAGGAACAGCTTGGCTACGTTGCCCGCGCGCCGCGCTGGGCAGTGGCGTTTAAATTCCCGGCCCAGGAACAGATGACCTTTGTCCGCGACGTGGAATTTCAGGTGGGGCGTACGGGCGCCATCACGCCTGTCGCGCGGCTGGAGCCCGTACAGGTGGCTGGCGTGTTGGTCAGTAACGCCACGCTGCACAATGCCGATGAAATCGCCCGTCTTGGGCTGCGGATTGGCGACAAAGTGGTTATTCGCCGGGCGGGCGACGTGATCCCGCAGGTCGTCAATGTGGTGCTCTCCGACCGTCCGGATAATACGCGTCCGGTTGAATTTCCGGCCCAGTGCCCGGTTTGCGGTTCTGACGTCGAGCGCGTGGAAGGCGAAGCCGTTGCCCGCTGTACCGGCGGCTTAATCTGCGGCGCGCAGCGGAAAGAGTCGCTGAAACATTTCGTTTCCCGTCGGGCGATGGACGTTGACGGAATGGGCGACAAAATTATCGACCAGTTGGTTGAGAAAGAGTATGTGCATACGCCTGCGGATCTGTTCCGGCTGACGGCAGGAAAACTGACCGGGCTGGACCGCATGGGGCCGAAGTCGGCGCAAAACGTGGTGGACGCGCTGGAAAAGGCGAAGGAGACAACGTTCGCGCGTTTTCTCTATGCGCTGGGTATTCGCGAAGTCGGTGAAGCGACCGCCGCGGGATTAGCCGCGTACTTCGGTACGCTCGACGCCTTAGAAGCGGCGTCGATAGATGAGTTGCAGAAAGTGCCTGACGTGGGAATTGTGGTGGCGACCCATGTGTTTAATTTCTTTGCGGAAGAAAGCAACCGCGAGGTTATTGGCCAACTACTGGCGGAAGGCGTGCGCTGGCCCGCGCCGGTTGCAATCAATCCCGCAGAAATCGACAGCCCCTTCGCCGGTAAAACGGTGGTTCTGACCGGCAGCCTGAGCCAGATGTCCCGTGATGACGCCAAAGCGCGTCTGGTGGCTCTTGGGGCGAAAGTGGCGGGCAGTGTGTCGAAAAAAACCGATCTGGTGATTGCCGGTGAAGCGGCAGGATCGAAGCTGGCGAAAGCCCAGGAGCTGGGCATCGACGTTATTGACGAAGCGGAAATGCTCCGCCTGCTGGGTGCCTGAGATGGAAAAAGAGCAGCTCATTGAGATCGCCAACACGGTGATGCCGTTCGGGAAATATAAAGGGCGCCGGCTGATTGATGTGCCGGAGGAGTATTTACTGTGGTTTGCCCGCAAGGATGAATTTCCGCCGGGTAAACTGGGCGAACTGATGCAAATTGCGCTGCTCATTAAAACCGAGGGGCTGACGCAGCTGGTTCAGCCCCTGAAACGGCCGCTTTAAACTTTCGCGGCGCGGCTCTCCTGCTGCGCCTGCATTTTTTCGGTCTGCTGCTTGTAGCGGCGTGCCATTACCGCACAGACCATCAATTGAATCTGGTGGAAGATCATCAGCGGTAATACCATCATGCCGATCACCGACGTTGGAAACAGAATGTTGGCCATGGGGATACCGTTGGCGAGGCTCTTTTTTGAGCCGCAGAATACGATGGTGATTTCATCCGCTTTATTGAAGCCGCATTTGCGGGCGACAAAAACGTTTACCGCAATAACGACAGTTAATAGCACAATACTGACAACGACGATAAACAGCAGCGACCCCCAGCCTACCTTGTGCCAGATACCGTTAACCACCGCTTCGCTGAAGGCAGAGTAAACGACCAGCAGGATGGATGTCTGGTCGGTTTTCGCAATCCATTTCTTATTTTTCGCCACCCATTTACCGATCCATGGTCGGGAAAGATGACCAAGGACAAAGGGCAGCAGCAGTTGCAGCATGATTTTACCGACCTGCTCCAGACTGCCTTCCGCGCCGTGCATGTTCATCACCAGACCGACCAGCAGTGGCGAAAGGAAAATCCCCAGCAGGCTCGACGCCGATGCGGAGCAGACCGCCGCCGCCACGTTGCCGCCGGCCAGCGAAGTAAAGGCGATAGCCGACTGGACGGTGGCAGGCAGAATGCAGAGATACAGGAAACCGGTGTAGAGCATCGGATCGACGTTGACGGGCGCCCACCAGGCAAACAGTACGCCGAGCACAGGGAACAGGATAAAGGTGCTGCACATCACCCACAGGTGTAAGCGCCAGTGGCTTCCGCCCGCGATAATGGCTTCGCGCGAGAGCTTCGCGCCATGCATAAAGAACAACAGCGCAATGGCGGCGGTCGTCACGCCTTCGACGACAGGGACAAAAGCCCCTTCTGCGGGAAAAAACGACGCCAGCAAAACAACGGCGATCAGTGTCAGCGTAAACGGATCAAGAATACGAAAAAGCGTCATAACGACTCCAGGGATTCAGTACTGACATTGTGTGTATCGACTACAGAAATAACAAAGGCGTACTGCGTCTGCATATTAATGGAATCGATAGAGTATACACCGCATGTCGCTGATGCCCAGGAAAGAAGCGTTAGCGAGTAAGGGCATAGTACTTTTCCCTGCCGGGTGAAAGGTGCGTTGTGCCTGCGTGGGCGTTCAATCAGATATATACGTTTGTCTGCTGGTTGCCAGCGGTGGTTTTTGCCCCGCCGCCGCAGTTTTGCAAGGAAGGGATGGATACATTACGGGTCTTCATAGCGCGCACCTGTTCCGAAATGACGGACCATCAAGATATCGACACAGGAGCGCAAAACTTCAGCAATGCCAGCCTTTGGCAGCCCTGCAGTCAGAAGTTAAATTTCGCCGAGTAGATAACCCCATCCTGAAGGAACGACTCTCCCAGCTTATTATCAGCGTAGCGGTACTGAATGCCTGTCGTCAGGTGCGGGGTTACGTTCCACCATACCGCCACGGCGCCATTCATGCCATCTTTACCTCCGTTTCCGGCGGCATAGGCGGGGTCGCGATCAAACTCGTATTCGTTCCAGTTGGTGAGGGTGAATTTCTCGCTTCCGAGAGTAAAACTGTATCCGGCAACCCATCCCATTACGTAACCATTGTCACCGCTATAATATGTCTGGTCGGTATAGCGTTTTGCAATAAATGGCTTTAACCAATAACCCGTGCCGGTAAAGTTATATCCCAGACCATACAAAAACATGTCATCATGGAAATGAATATGATTGGGGGAACCGTAGGTCCCGTATGCATGCAAATAAAGATTTAATCCGGTATCGCCAAGATAAATACGATTGGTGTTTTTAAACGTATAGCGCTGTTCACTCCCCGGTTTTTCATTCCGTGAGCGATAAAAATTTTCCCAGTCGAAGAAAGCGTATATTTCACCCCAGCTAAAATTAGCGCCACCTTCAAGTTCCAGATAACCAAAGTCGTCTTTGTGGGATTTGCTGCTGGTTCGGTGTGTGGTATCAGACGTCCAGTCCAGGTAGTGAAGACCGATATTGGCAAATCCCCCTGTAAACTCCGCGTGGGCAGATTGCGGTAACGTTAACGCGGCGGTAAAACTTAAGATAATAATATTTTTATTCATAGGGTATATTCCAGTATCCGGAAATAGATTGTTTTCGAATAATTTTTTTATTATTTTGCTCTTGTCAGCAACAGGTATGGTATTTATGTCATGGGTGAGAAATCCAATACATAATTATTACTAATCGATAGCGAGGCGATCTTAATTGCCCTATGGCGATCGATATCATTTCCATATCGATCGTCATGAGAAAGTGTATTGGAAAGTTGCAATGCTCTCTCGCTATAAAAAGAGGGTGCTGAACACAATTCATTCGATATGTAGCTTTTAAGGACATCCCATGACTCATTCCGACCTGTCACAGAATCCGTGGTATTGCGTTGATATCATTCGCGGTTACTCACCTGGCTTTACGCCGCGCGTGGCCTTTATTCTCGGTTCTGGTTTAGGCGCGCTTGCTGAAAAGATCGAAGACGCCGTGGCGATTTCGTACGAGAAGCTGCCGGGGTTCCCGGTAAGCACGGTTCATGGTCATGCCGGTGAACTGGTTCTCGGCTCTCTGGCAGGTGTGCCGGTTGCCTGTATGAAAGGGCGCGGGCACTTCTATGAAGGACGGGGGATGACCATTATGACGGACGCAATCCGTACCCTCAGGCTGCTGGGCTGCGAGTTATTGTTCTGTACTAACGCTGCCGGATCGCTGCGCCCGGAAGTAGGACCAGGAAGCCTGGTGGCGCTCAGCGACCATATTAATACCATGCCGGGTACGCCGATGGTGGGGCTGAATGACGAACGTTTTGGCGAGCGTTTCTTCTCGCTGGCCAATGCTTATGACGCCGATTATCGCTCGGTTCTGCAGACGGTGGCGGCGGAAGAGGGTTTTACCCTCAATGAAGGGGTATTTGTTTCTTATCCTGGACCGAACTTTGAAACAGCCGCAGAGATTCGCATGATGCAAATGATTGGCGGTGATGTGGTGGGGATGTCGGTGGTACCTGAGGTGATTACCGCCCGCCATTGTGGACTGAAGGTGGTTGCCGTTTCTGCAATAACTAACCTGGCGGAAGGGTTGGGTGATGTGACGCTCTCCCATGCGCAAACGCTCGCGGCAGCAGAACTTTCCCGGCAAAATTTTATCAACCTCATTTGCGGTTTCCTGCGCAAACTGGCCTGAAGCACATAACAATAAGACCCCGGCTTACGGGGTCGTACTCTACGGCAAGGAAGGAAAAGAATGCGTATTGCGACACGCTTAAAAATCATGTCTTTTTTGCAATATTTTATCTGGGGAAGCTGGTTGGTGACTCTGGGCTCTTACATGATTAATACTTTACATTTTACCGGAGCCAACGTGGGGATGATCTACAGCTCAAAAGGGCTGGCGGCGATTATTATGCCGGGGATTATGGGGATCATCGCGGACAAATGGTTACGCGCAGAACGTGCGTACATGCTGTGTCATCTGGTTTGCGCTGGCGTGTTGCTGTACGCAACGACCGTCACTGATTCGGACACCATGTTCTGGGTAATGCTGGTCAATGCGATGGCCTACATGCCGACAATTGCGCTCTCTAACAGCATTTCTTATTCCTGCCTGGCGCAGGCGGGGCAGGATCCGGCGACGGCATTCCCGCCTGTTCGCGTTTTCGGCACGATTGGTTTTATCGTCGCGATGTGGGCCGTCAGTCTGATGGGGCTGGAACTTAGCAGCGCGCAGTTGTATATCGCCTCTGGCGCATCGCTGCTGCTAACGATGTATGCTTTTACGCTGCCGAAGATCCCGATTGCGGAGAAGAAAGCGACCGCATCTTTAGTCAGCAAGCTGGGGCTGGATGCTTTTGTGCTATTCAAAAAACCGCGTATGGCGATCTTCTTTCTCTTCGCGATGATGCTGGGTGCAGTGCTGCAAATTACCAACGTATTCGGTAACCCGTTCCTGCATGACTTTGCCCGCAACCCGGAATTTGCCGACAGTTTTGTGGTGAAATATCCCTCAATATTGCTTTCGGTTTCCCAGATGGCGGAAGTGGGCTTTATTCTGACGATCCCGTTCTTCCTGAAGCGATTTGGTATTAAAACGGTCATGCTGATGAGCATGCTGGCATGGACGCTGCGCTTTGGCTTCTTTGCTTTTGGCGACCCATCGCCGTTTGGTTTTGTCATGCTGCTGATGTCGATGATTGTCTACGGCTGCGCCTTCGACTTCTTTAACATTTCAGGTTCTGTTTTTGTGGAGCAGGAAGTGGACGCGCGAATTCGCGCCAGCGCCCAGGGGCTGTTTATGACCATGGTCAATGGCGTCGGCGCCTGGGTTGGCTCGATACTGAGCGGCCTGGCGGTAGATTATTTTTCGGTTGACGGCGTGAAGGACTGGCAAACTATCTGGTTAGTCTTTGCGGCGTACGCTCTGGTGCTGGCGGTGATATTCGCGCTGTTCTTTAAGTATAAGCATGAGCCAGAAAAGTTAATGGCCAGGTCGCTGGCACATTAATCTCTCTCGCGGCGGGTCATCTACCCGCCGTTTTATCTTATGAGCGGCAATGTGGTAACGTTGCGATGTCTCCCTCTAAACTGGAACGCACTTATCATGGAACGCGCGCATCGCATCGATCTCAAGCTACTGCGGTATTTTCTTGCGGTTGCGGAAGAACTGCATTTTGGCCGGGCGGCAGCGCGTCTGAACATGTCGCAGCCTCCGTTGAGTATTCATATCAAAGAGCTCGAGCAGCAGCTGGGGACGTTGCTGTTTGTGCGTCATTCGCGCAGCGTGGCGCTAACGCATGCGGGTAAAATCCTGATGGAGGAGTCCCGGCGGCTGCTGGCGAGTGCCAATCAGGCAATGGCGCGAGTTGAACAGATCGGGCGGGGCGAGGCGGGGCGAATCGAACTTGGCGTGGTCGGGACCGCAATGTGGGGGAGGATGCGTCCGGCGATGCGCAGTTTTCTAAAAGAAAACCCCAACGTAGAAGTACTCTTTCGCGAAAAATCACCGGGTATGCAAATGGCGCTGTTAGAACGTCGGGAACTGGATGCCGGGATCTGGCGAATGGCGATCGAGCCTCCCTCCGGATTTACCAGCCTGCGTCTGCATGAGTCTTCATTTCTGGTCGCCGTCCCTGAGGATCATACGTTGGCCTCTCGTGAGTCAATCCCCCTCGCCGCGTTGCGGAATGAATACTTCGTCACCCTTCCGTCGGTACATTCCGATTGGGCATTTCTCCAGCGCGTATGCCAGCAGGCGGGTTTCTCCCCGATGATCATCCGTGAAGTGGTGGAGCCGCAGACGGTGTTGGCGATGATAAGCATGGGGATGGGGATCACGCTGATGGCGGATGGATACGCGCAGATGAACTGGCCAGGGGTGGCGTTTCGGCCTCTGGAAGAGCGGATACCGGCGGACCTGTATGTGGTTTATGAGAAGCAGCAAACAACGCCCGCACTGGAGCGGATGATTGAGTCGTTAACGGCGTAGCGGCATTTTACCGGATGATGGCATGCTCTTATCCAGCCTACAAAACGGCGAGTATTAAATTCTGCATTCTGCATATAGCAAAAAGGCGCCTTTAGGGCGCCTTTTTACATTGGTGGGTCGTGCAGGATTCGAACCTGCGACCAATTGATTAAAAGTCAACTGCTCTACCAACTGAGCTAACGACCCGAAGTGGTGGGTGATGACGGGATCGAACCGCCGACCCCCTCCTTGTAAGGGAGGTGCTCTCCCAGCTGAGCTAATCACCCACTTCGGTACTTCACAATAAGAAATTTAGCTGGCGAGAAAGTGGTGGGTGATGACGGGATCGAACCGCCGACCCCCTCCTTGTAAGGGAGGTGCTCTCCCAGCTGAGCTAATCACCCACTTCTCAATTTCTTATCTACACGGCGGAGACTACATAAAGTAGTTGGTGGGTGATGACGGGATCGAACCGCCGACCCCCTCCTTGTAAGGGAGGTGCTCTCCCAGCTGAGCTAATCACCCCCGCTGTGTGGAGTCGCATTATAGGGAGAGTTGAAAATGAGTCAACGCATTTTCTAAAGAAATTGTTCGTTCGTCGTAAATTTAAGCAAAACGATCGCAAATCGATCCATCAGGTATGATTTCTATACGAAAATAGCAAAGCCCACGGTTCGGGCCGTAACAACATTGAGGAATCAGGTGGGAGTGATAGAATACCGAACGTCAATTTTTCCCGGATTTGCCGGCTGTCGGCATCTTTATCAACGTAAGGCCATTTCATGAAAATCAAAACTCGCTTCGCGCCAAGCCCGACAGGCTATCTGCACGTCGGTGGTGCGCGTACTGCTCTCTATTCCTGGCTTTTTGCACGTCACCACGGCGGTGAGTTTGTGCTGCGTATTGAAGACACCGATCTCGAACGTTCTACCCCGGAAGCTATCGAAGCCATTATGGATGGCATGAACTGGCTGAGCCTGGAATGGGATGAAGGCCCGTATTTCCAGACTAAACGTTTTGATCGTTATAACGCCGTGATTGATGAGATGCTGGAAGCGGGCACCGCCTATAAATGCTATTGCTCGAAAGAGCGTCTGGACGCGCTGCGTGAAGAGCAGATGGCAAAAGGCGAGAAGCCGCGTTATGACGGTCGTTGCCGCCACGGTCACGAGCACCATGCTGACGATGAGCCGTGCGTCGTGCGTTTCGCAAACCCGCAGGACGGCTCTGTCATTTTCGACGATCAGATCCGTGGACCAATCGAGTTCAGCAACCTTGAACTGGACGATCTGATTATCCGTCGTACCGACGGGTCTCCGACTTATAACTTCTGTGTCGTTGTGGACGACTGGGATATGGAAATCACGCATGTTATTCGTGGTGAAGACCATATCAATAACACGCCGCGACAGATCAACATTTTGAAAGCGCTGAACGCGCCGGTGCCGGTGTATGCGCACGTTTCCATGATCAACGGCGACGACGGAAAAAAACTGTCCAAGCGTCATGGCGCGGTAAGCGTCATGCAGTATCGTGACGACGGCTACTTGCCGGAAGCATTGCTGAACTATCTGGTACGTCTCGGTTGGTCCAGTGGCGATCAGGAAATCTTCACCCGTGAAGAGATGATCAAACTGTTCTCCCTGGGGGCGGTCAGCAAATCCGCCAGCGCGTTTAATACTGAGAAATTGCAGTGGCTGAACCACCACTATATCAATACGCTGGCACCGGAATATGTGGCTACGCACCTTCAGTGGCATATCGAACAAGAAAATATCGATACCCGTAACGGCCCGCAGCTGGCTGAACTGGTAAAACTGCTGGGCGAACGCTGCAAAACGCTGAAAGAGATGGCTCAAAGCTGCCGTTATTTCTATGAGGATTTCGCTGAGTTCGACGCCGATGCCGCGAAGAAACACCTGCGTCCGGTTGCGCGTCAGCCGCTGGAAGTGGTGCGTGACAAACTGGCGGCAATCAGCGACTGGACGGCTGAGAACGTGCATCATGCGATTCAGGCTACTGCCGATGAGCTGGAAGTCGGGATGGGCAAAGTGGGGATGCCGTTGCGCGTCGCCGTCACCGGCGCGGGTCAGTCTCCAGCCTTAGACGTTACGGTACACGCGATCGGTAAAACCCGTAGCATCGAGCGTATCAATAAAGCGCTGGCGTTTATTGCTGAGCGTGAAGCACAACAGTAATCCGTTATGGAACCAGGCCGGAGAGGGCGGTTATGCCTCCCGGCCTGTTATCTGCTGACGTTGCGCTTATTGCGCTTCCGATTCCTCAATGCCCAGACGGGCGAGAAAACGACGAATACCTTCGCGCGAAAGAAATAACGCCAGCTTTTCCTGTTCCGTTTCTGACATATTCTCTACGGCATCAACGATCTGCCGAAAGGCATGACTGCGTGCGCCGGGATGGTAATCGGCCAGCGGTTCTTCGGCCTGATAAAATGCGTAATGATTGCGAAACGCAGGGATGTTCAGAATGAATTCCCGCACGCGGCTGTCGATGTGTACCAGTCTTGCCCGACCGCCTTTCACGCCAGGAAATTTTTCCGTTTCCCATTTTTGCTCACGGATCCAACGATTGACGGTTTGTCTGGCGACCCCGAGGCAGTCCGCCAGCTCTTCGGTGGTCATCTTGCTGCGTAATCTTTTCATAATTATTTGCTGTCGCGGATCCCTAAGCGTTGTAACAAACCGGTAATCCCTTCCCGAAGTAGCAAGGAAGTGATTTTTTTCTGTTCCGCAGGCGTCATTTCTTTCGCCAGCTTGATCAGCAAAGCTTCAAGCGACGCATCGCCAGGGGACGACAATGCGTCCGATAACCCCTCCGCCGAACGCTCTGCGCTGCGGATATATTCACGAACCTGTTCGTTTACGTGCACCAGACGCGCTTTACCGCCCTGAACGCCCGGTTTCGGCGATGTCACCCATCCCTCTTTACGCACCCATTTATTGATGGTCTGTCGGCTGTAACCGGTCAGATTGGCGAGTTCTTCCGGCGTCATCCGCTCCTTGAACATAACAATTCCCTGAATAGTCGTGTGGTTAATTAGTGGTTCATTTTATAGCACCATTTTAGTAGAAACCGTGACGCGTTTAACTACTGAATGCGAGTTGATACGCAATGTTCTTCATTTGTTTGCTTTTTCAGCGATTAGCGTCAGGGGCTTTAATTTGCCGTTGACACGTGCGAAGGGAATTCATATGATGCCGCCCGTCAACTCGACAAGCTTTACGTGACGGGGCTATAGCTCAGCTGGGAGAGCGCTTGCATGGCATGCAAGAGGTCAGCGGTTCGATCCCGCTTAGCTCCACCAAAAATTGCACCCAACAATTTTGGTACGTAAAGAGATCGTGGGGCTATAGCTCAGCTGGGAGAGCGCTTGCATGGCATGCAAGAGGTCAGCGGTTCGATCCCGCTTAGCTCCACCACATTCCGAACCCTCGCTGCGAAGCGGGGGTTTTTTTTATCTCAGCAATTCTTCCTGTTTTGTAATACAGTTTCTGATGAGACAGAGCCTGTTTGACACAAGGTTGCCTCGTTTTCTGGTCGCCATAGGTTTGCTTCGCGGTGTGAATAAACTTATCATTTATGTGATTAATCGTGCGTTTCGTGAGAGCAGTCAATCCATGCCAGTTAAGCATAACCTGATAAATAATATAAGAATATTCGCGCTTGCGATAACGCTCTCCATTGCTGCCATTCAGTTTTCACGCCTTATTTCTCCTCTTGCTATCGTTGACGCCAGCTATATTTATCTCTCCTGGTTACCGCTGTGTGTGATGCTGGCCATTCTGCTTATTTTTGGCAGACGCGGCGTGGCGCCGATTGTGCTCGGCATGTTAATCACCAACGAATGGAATTTGCACCTGCCGTTTACCCAAAGCCTGGTGCTGCTCTTTTGCCAGATGCTGTCTGTTCTGGGCGTGTGCGCGCTGGTGCGTTGGCGGCTGGGCTCGCGCTGGCGACATGGTTTACCAAACCGGAATATCTGGCGTCGGGTAATATGGCTAGGTTTTGTCGCCCCGATAGGGATGAAGCTGAGTATGTATCTGGCGGGTTATTACCTCGACTTTCCGGTCGCTGTTTCCACCTTTTTTGGCACCGCAGTGGCGATATTTACCATTGTCGACATCCTGAGCCTGATCTCTGCCGCGCTGATTTTTACGATGCTTTTCTATTATCCGATGCGGATGATAGTGAACCCCCGCTATGCGCGAATCTTCTGGCGCAGAGACATCGCCCCGGCCCTTGAGAAAAAACAGCGCGCGTTCACGCTATGCTGGCTGGCAGTCCTGGCTGCGCTGCTGGCGATCATGTGCGCTCCCTTCGACAATGATTACATCGCGGGGTATATGGTGCCGGTCTTTTTCATTGTCTTTACCATCGGCGTCGGCAAACTCAGCTACCCGCTGTTGAACCTCAGTTGGGCGGTGTCGACGCTGTGCCTGCTGACCTATAACCGAAATTTCCTGCAGGGCGTCGGCTCGGAGTATTCGCTGGCGTTTATTCTTTCCGCGCTGATCTCGTTCAGTATCTGTTTGCTGTATATGACGCGCATTTATCAGCGCAGCAGTTGGCTCAATCGCCGCTGGCACCAGCAGGCGCTGACTGACCCGCTAACCCGCCTGCCGAATTTGCGCGCGCTGGAGCAATTTCTGCAAAACGAGGCGGGGCAGAGCGTGTGCTGCCTGCGGCTGGATAACCTGGAATTTTTGAGCCGGCACTATGGCATGCTGATGCGCGTACACTGTAAACGGACGGTATACCGCACCCTCGAACCTCTGCTGCTGGATAACGAAAAGATCTTCCAGTTGCCTGGCAGCGAGTTATTACTGGTGTTGAACGGCCCCGAAATGGATGCGCGTTTGCAGCATATGCTCGACCTGCTCAACAGCCGCAAAATTATCTGGAACAATACCGGGCTGGATATGGGGTACGGCGCTTCCTGGGGTGGCTGGGACGGAAAGGCGGAGACCTTACAGCCTTTGCTTGGGCAACTAAGCTGGCTGGCTGAGCAGTCCTGTGCGCATCACCGGGTGATGGCGCTCACCAACAGCCTTGAAGTCGCCACTGGACAGACGACCGAACGCGTACTGTTGCTCAATAAAATTCGTAAAGCGCTGGATGACGGCGATCTGCTGCTTTACGCGCAGCCGATCCGCGACTGTGAAGGCAAAGGCTATGATGAAATTCTGGCGCGGCTGAAAAGCGATGACGGGGTTATGACGCCGGATCAGTTTATTCCGCTGATCGCTCAGTTTAACCTCAGCGCACGCTTTGATCTGCTGGTGGTTGAAGCCTTGCTGACGTGGCTTTCAGCGCATCCTTCCAGTGAACCAGGGCCACGCTTCTCGGTTAATTTAATGCCGCTAACGCTGCTGCAAAAAGAGACCGCCCCGCGGATCATTCGCCTGTTTAATCGCTACGGCATCGCGCCGCAAACCGTGATTATCGAGATTACCGAAGAACAAGCGTTCTCTAACTCGGAAGTCAGTATGCAAAATATTGAACAACTGCATAAGTTTGGCTTCAGAATCGCTATCGATGATTTCGGTACCGGATACGCCAACTATGAGCGCCTGAAGCGCCTGCAGGCTGACATCATTAAAATTGATGGCGTGTTTGTGAAGGACATCCTGAACGATTCGCTGGATGCCATGATTGTGAAGTCGATAACCGATCTGGCGAAAGCAAAATCCTTGAGCGTGGTCGCCGAATACGTTGAAACGCCAGCGCAGCGGGATCTGCTGTTAAGTATGGGCGTGAACTATTTGCAGGGCTATTTGATTGGGCGGCCTCTGCCGCTTGACGCGTCGCAGACGTAAAAAAGCCGGAGAAAGCGTCTCCGGCTTTTTCATTACGCTGTTGCCTTACAGAACCAGCGCAGCGATAGACGCAGAGAGCACGCTCACCAGCGTAGAACCGTAGACCAGTTTCAGACCAAAGCGGGAAACAACGTTACCTTGTTCCTCGTTCAGACCTTTGATGGCGCCGGCAATAATCCCGATGGATGAGAAGTTAGCGAAGGACACAAGGAACACCGACAGGATCCCTTCCGCGCGCGGAGAGAGCGTAGAGGCGATTTTCTGCAGATCCATCATTGCGACGAATTCGTTGGAAACCAGTTTGGTCGCCATAATACTGCCCACCTGCAGCGCTTCGTTGGACGGCACCCCCATCACCCACGCAACCGGGTAGAAGATATAGCCCAGGATGCCCTGGAAGGAGATGCTGTAGCCGAACCAGCCGGTCACGGTAGCGAACAGGGCGTTCAGCGCGGCGATCAGGGCGATAAAGCCGATCAGCATGGCCGCAACGATAATCGCGACTTTAAAGCCAGCCAGGATGTACTCACCCAGCATTTCGAAGAAGCTCTGGCCTTCGTGCAGGTTAGACATCTGGATATTCTCTTCGCTGGCATCAACGCGGTACGGGTTGATCAGCGACAGAACGATAAAGGTACTGAACATGTTGAGCACCAGCGCAGCCACCACATACTTCGGCTCCAGCATGGTCATGTACGCGCCAACGATAGACATGGAAACGGTCGACATCGCCGTCGCCGCCATGGTGTACATACGGTTGCGGGACATTTTGCCGAGAATATCTTTATAGGCGATAAAGTTCTCAGACTGGCCGAGGATCAGCGAACTTACCGCGTTGAAGGATTCCAGTTTACCCATGCCGTTGACTTTGGATAACAGGAAGCCGATCGCGCGGATGATCACCGGCAGCACGCGGATGTGCTGAAGAATACCAATCAAAGCGGAGATAAAGACGATTGGGCAGAGCACCTTCAGGAAGAAGAAAGCCAGACCCTGATCGTTCATGCTGCCAAAGACGAAGTTGGTACCTTCATTGGCGAATCCGAGCAGTTTTTCGAACATTTCGGAAAAGCCTTTCACGAAGCCCAGCCCGACGTTGGAGTTCAGGAAGAACCACGCCAGTAAAACTTCGATAACAAGCAACTGAATAACATAACGAATGCGAATTTTTTTACGGTCACTGCTTACCAGCAATGCGAGGATCGCAACAACGGCTAGCGCCAGGACAAAATGAAGGACGCGGTCCATATTTGCTCCAAATATGAGGCAGGTTTAATTTCCGTGCACATTCTATGTAACAGATACAAAGAAAACGAGATCTAAAACACACTATAATCAGGACCTGTGACGAGATTCAAAAATAGTGATCACGCATACACTTCTGTTATGGCTAGTACCGAAGTGAATAGTTACGTCCTTGTGCTAATCTTATAACGATTGTTAAACATGCCGCGGGCATTTTCCGTATCCGCAGACCTTATCGTTCCAGCCTATCTGAGAAATCATTATCACCTGTCACCGTTGCATTTGATAACCATTCTCATTAGGCGTAGCATTAAACATAGCAAAGGCTATATTTCCGGGGCACAAGATGACAGACGATCGCGTTGAGCGTAGCAGTGGAAGGGCAGCGCGCAAGTTAAGGCTCGCATTAATGGGACCTGCGTTCATCGCAGCTATCGGATATATCGATCCGGGCAACTTTGCCACTAACATTCAGGCGGGCGCCAGCTTTGGCTATACGTTGCTGTGGGTGGTGGTTTGGGCAAACCTGATGGCAATGCTGATTCAGGTGTTGTCAGCGAAGCTGGGCATCGCGACCGGCAAGAATCTGGCCGAACAGATTCGCGACCATTATCCCCGTCCGGTGGTGTGGTTTTACTGGGTGCAAGCGGAAATTATTGCGATGGCGACCGATCTCGCGGAGTTCATCGGCGCGGCGATTGGCTTCAAACTGATCCTTGGCGTCTCGCTTCTGCAAGGGGCGGTGCTAACCGGTATTGCCACGTTTCTGATCCTGATGCTGCAGCGTCGGGGGCAAAAGCCGTTGGAAAAAGTGATCGGCGGCCTGCTGCTGTTTGTGGCAGTGGCGTATATTGTCGAACTGATTTTTTCCCGGCCAGGCCTTACGCAATTAAGTAAAGGGATGATCATTCCCAGCTTGCCGAACGGCGAGGCGGTTTTTCTGGCCGCCGGGGTGTTGGGCGCAACGATAATGCCGCACGTCATTTATCTACACTCGTCTCTTACCCAGCATTTACACGGTGGAACGCGCCAGCAGCGCTATGCTGCAACGAAATGGGATGTCGCGATTGCGATGACGATTGCCGGATTCGTCAACCTGGCGATGATGGCGACCGCGGCTGCGGCGTTTCACTTCAGTGGTCATACCGGGGTAGCCGACCTCGATCAGGCCTATCTGACCCTTGAACCTTTGCTCAGTCATGCGGCGGCAACGGTTTTCGGACTGAGTCTGGTCGCTGCAGGACTGTCATCAACGGTTGTGGGAACGCTGGCCGGACAGGTGGTCATGCAGGGTTTTGTGCGTTTCCATATTCCTTTATGGGTTCGCCGTGTCGTCACCATGATGCCGTCATTTATTGTCATTTTACTGGGGTTGGATCCGACGCGGATACTGGTGATGAGCCAGGTGCTGTTGAGCTTTGGTATCGCGCTGGCGCTGGTGCCGTTGTTGATCTTTACCAGTGATGGCGCGCTGATGGGTGAGCTGGTGAATACCCGCAGAGTGAAATTAATAGGCTGGATGATTGTCGTGCTGGTTGTGGTGCTGAATATCTGGCTGCTGGTGGGAACGGCGCTGGGACGGTAAAGAATAAGCCGGGTGAACCACCCGGCTTAGTGAGGTATTGAACGGCTTAATCGTGGTGTCTGTGACCGTGGCCGCGTCCACGTCCGCGATGGTCGTCACGGTCGCGCCAGCCTTCACGGTATCCGCGCTCGTAAGCTTTGCGTTTATCCCAGCCGCGGTGTTTGCCGTTATCATGTCGCCACCAGCGGTCGCCACGCCATTCATAGTGACGATGCCAGTAATCACGGTCGCGCCAGTAGCCACCGTCCCAGTATCTGCCATAGTCGTCGCGATCGCCAATGTGTAATTTTATCGATGGCAACAGGGTGATTTCTCCCGCGTTTGCGGCCAGCGGTGCAAAAGCCAGCAAGGCTGCCGCGAGAATCAGTGACCTGAACATACTTTTTTCTCCTTCACGATCGAAGCCGTAATCGGCCTGTTAACGCAATTTTACGAGGTAGTAAAGTTGCGTTTTATCGCCTTAACTCTTAAATGATGAAGGAGAGCACGAAATGCTAAAGGCGTCGTTAATCTTCGCCCTTCAGTATGCTGTCGATCGCGGCGCACTCCTGCGGGGTGAACGCCCGGTTCGCCAGCATTCCAACGGCATCTTCAATCTGCGCGGGCTTACTGGCGCCAATCAGCACCGAAGTGACGTTATCGTTACGCAGCACCCACGCGAGCGCCATTTGCGACAGCTTTTGTCCACGCTTTTCCGCCAGCGCGTTCAACTGACGCACTTTTTCCAGCTTTGCCTCTGTCAACTGTTCCGGTCTGAGGAAACGGCTTCCGCTCGCCGCGCGGGAGTCGGCTGGAATACCATTAAGATAACGATCGGTGAGTTGTCCGCCTGCGAGCGGTGAAAAGGCGATACTACCCACCCCTTTTTCCTGCAATAGCGCGAGTAATCCGTCTTCAACCCAGCGCTCAAAAAGGGAATATTTAGGCTGATGAATCAGACACGGTGTGCCTAAATCATTGAGGATATCGATGGCTTCACGGGCGCGGTCGGCAGGGTAGTTCGATAGCCCTACGTACAGCGCTTTGCCCTGACGCACCACATGGTCCAGCGCTTTCATGGTTTCCAGCAGCGGCGTGTCGGGATCCGGACGATGGTGGTAGAAAATGTCCACGTACTCCAGCCCCATGCGTTTCAGGCTTTGATCGAGGCTGGCAATCAGGTATTTGCGGGAACCCCAGTCGCCATACGGGCCGTCCCACATGGTGTAGCCCGCTTTGGTGGAGACGATCAGCTCATCGCGCCAGGGAAGAAAATCTTCCTGTAGAATGCGGCCAAAGTTACGCTCAGCCGACCCCGGCGGAGGACCGTAGTTATTGGCAAGGTCGAAATGCGTGATGCCGAGGTCAAACGCCCGTTGTAGCAGCGCCCGACTGTTCTCCACCTGGGTGGTATCACCGAAGTTATGCCACAGTCCGAGCGATACGGCAGGCAACTTCAGGCCGCTCTGACCGCAGCGGTGGAACGTCATATTCTGATAGCGATTTTCATTAGGCTGGTAAACCATTGTGTTTCCTCGCGGTGAGTTCAGCTTTAAAGTGTATACGTTTACACTGCCTCTTTTTCAATCACATTCTGCGCCGCGCCGCCTGTAAAGGCTGCTTTCCACTCCCATCGCGGGTACTTTCTGGACAGGCCACACGGTTATTCAATACTCAACATGTGATGACCTTCAAAAGGAAAGCTGTCATGCAAAATCCCTATAGCGTTGCGGATTACCTGCTTGATCGACTGGCAGGCTGTGGGATTGAACATCTGTTTGGCGTACCGGGCGATTACAATTTGCAGTTCCTTGATCATGTCATTGACCACCCGGCTGTCCGCTGGGTGGGGTGTGCGAATGAACTGAATGCCGCTTACGCCGCCGACGGTTATGCCCGCGTGGCGGGGGCTGGGGCGCTGCTCACTACCTTTGGCGTTGGGGAACTGAGCGCGATTAACGGTCTGGCAGGCAGCTATGCTGAATACGTGCCCGTATTGCACATCGTCGGCGCTCCCTGTAGCGGGGCGCAGCGCCGGGGAGAACTGATGCACCACACGCTGGGGGATGGGGATTTTCAGCACTTTTACCGTATGAGCCAGGCTATCTCAGCCGCCAGCGCGGTGCTGGATGAACACAACGCCTGCTATGAAATTGATCGCGTAATGCAAATTATGCTGACCTCTCGTCGTCCTGGCTACCTGATGTTACCCGCAGACGTGGCGAAGCGCCCGGCGTTCCCGCCGACCAGAGCACTCTCTTTGACGTTGCCAGAATCGCAGGAGAGCGTGGTCACCGCGTTCCGCTATCAGGCTCGCAAGATGCTGATGAACAGCAGTCGTGTGGCGTTGCTGGCTGACTTTCTTGCCTGGCGATTCGATTTACAGCCAATCCTGCAACGCTGGATGGCCGAGACGCCCATGCCTCATGCGACCTTGCTCATGGGCAAAGGGCTGTTTGACGAACAGCAGCCGGGTTTTGTTGGCACCTACAGCGCAGGGGCCAGCAGCGAATATGTTCGTGAGATCATCGAAGGCGCGGATACCACCATTTGCGTGGGGACGCGTTTTGTCGACACGCTTACTGCCGGATTTACCCAACAGTTTGCGGCGCAGCGCACGATAGACATTCAGCCGCAGGGCGCCCGGGTCGGCCAGACATGGTTCAGCGGTTTATCGATGGAACAGGCCGTGACCACCCTGCGAGAGCTGTGCCTGGAGCTGTCGTTTGCGCCGCTACCTGTGAAGCCCGCGGGCGAATCAGCGAGGGTCGAAAAAGGATCGCTGACCCAGGAAAACTTCTGGCATACCGTGCAGCAGGCCCTCCAGCCAGGGGATATCCTTGTGGCGGATCAAGGAACGGCGGCCTTTGGCGCAGCCAGTCTGTCACTGCCGACCGGCGCGGAACTGCTGGTGCAACCGCTGTGGGGATCGATTGGTTATGCGCTCCCGGCGACCTTTGGCGCGCAGTTGGCGGCGCCCGGGCGGCGGGTGATACTGATAACCGGCGATGGCGCGGCACAACTGACGATTCAGGAAATAGGATCGATGTTGCGGGAAGCATTGTCGCCTGTCATTCTGCTGCTTAACAACGACGGATATACCGTTGAACGGGCGATCCACGGTGAAACACAGCGTTATAACGACATTGCGCCGTGGAACTGGACCCAGATACCCCGCGCTTTCAGCCTGAAGGAAGGCGCGGCGTGCTGGCAGGTCAGTCAGGCTATCCAACTGAAAGAGGTGCTGGCGCGCCTGTCGCAGCCACAGCGGCTGTCGTTGGTTGAAGTGATACTGCCAAAAGCCGACGTACCGGCGCTGCTGCGCGCGGTGACCCGGGCGCTGGAGTCACGCAACAGCGGATGACTATTTTTCCCGTCGGTGAGCAAGCATCATCGGCTTGCCGGCAAGCAGCAGCCATGCCGGCAGCATAACGATGCACAACAGCGGCAGCAGATTGGCGTCGGGCACCACCACGGCGGCCATAAATAAACTGAGCCAGGCGTCGCGGGTAACAACCAGCACCATGCCGAGAATCGCGCAGGAGACGGTAATCGCCGCCGGTACCGCGTCGACATGCGCGTGCAGCATCAATCCTAATGCGACGCCGACAAAGACAGCCGGGAAGATTCGCCCGCCGCGAAACCCGCAGGCGGCCGCCACTACCAGCGCCGCGAGTTTGATCACCGCCAGCAGGAAAAAGTCCGTAGCGCTAAGGGTCTGACTGAACGCCATCTGTTGCATTTCATCCAGGCCTTTAAACAGCGACAGGGGACCGCCAATCACCCCCAGTACGCCGAGCATGAATCCGCCGACGCCAAGAATAAGCACCGGGCTTTTTAGCCGATGTAGCAAAAAATGCAGACGCGGCAGGCACCATACCGCCACCATCCCTGCGGCTATGGCGATCGCCGCGACCACTGCGCCGCTGAAAATATCCACCAGCCGCATTTGCGTGTAATGGGCAATGGGCAGCGAAAAATGAGGATGGAAGAACAGACTGGTGGTCAAAGACCCTGCCGCTGCGGCCATCAGCGGGGCGAAAAGACGATCCCAGAGCGGAACATCGTCAGAACTGTTCAGCGTTTGCGAAAAGATCAGTGCGGCAGCGACAGGGGTGCCAAACAACGCGCCAATCGTGCCTGCGGAAGCCAGTATCGTCCAGTCGAGTGAATTTACTCGCGGCATTAAACGACTGCCCAACGCCACCGCCAGCGCAATATTCACGGCCATGATGGGATGTTCCGGCCCGAGGCTAACCCCGCCTGCCAGCCCCAGCACCAGCGCCACAATCAGGCCTGGCAGCGCGCCAGGCGCGACCGGGGCGCTGATCAACGGCTCGGTCGCCGGATCGGGTCCGGCGTGACCCGGGCTGTAGCGGATCACCAGTCCCACCAGTACGCCGGTCAGCGTCAGGATGAGCATTATCCAGGCTGGGGAATCCGGGACAAGTCCGAAACTGCCCGGCAGGCGCTGCCACAGGACAAGCTGCAATACTGAAGCAAATTTCATTACTACAATAAGGACTAAACTTGACGCTATCCCAAGAATTAACGCGGGAAGCGACAATAACAGCATGGTTCTGGCTCGCGGATGGAGCATGGTTTTTTCCTTAATGCCGAATCTCGCGCTCAGTTTGCCGCAGTTGCCTTTCAGCGACGCGGCAAATGGTGCTGAAACGATAAAGTTATTGTGTGACCGGGATCGATATTTTCAGGGGACTCGCCTTTCTGGCGTTGTTGTTATGCCCCTGTGAATTTACAGTGTGGCAAAGACTTATTTTGACTTTAGCGGAGCAGTAGAAGAATGACAAAGTATGCTTTAGTGGGCGATGTGGGCGGCACCAACGCGCGCCTTGCTCTGTGTAACGTCGACAGCGGTGAAATCTCGCAGGCCAAAACGTATTCCGGCCTCGATTATCCCAGCCTCGAAGCCGTTGTCCGGGTTTACCTCGACGAACATCAGGCGAGCGTGGAAGATGGGTGTATCGCGATCGCCTGTCCGATCACCGGCGACTGGGTCGCTATGACCAACCATACCTGGGCATTTTCTATTGCGGAAATGAAAAAGAACCTCGGCTTCAGCCATCTCGAAATCATCAATGATTTCACCGCGGTGTCGATGGCGATCCCGATGCTGAAGAAAGAGGATTTAATCCAGTTTGGCGGGGCGGAGCCGGTTGAAGGTAAGCCTATTGCGGTGTATGGCGCCGGAACCGGGCTGGGCGTGTCGCATCTGGTACACGTCGACAAGCGTTGGATCAGCCTGCCGGGTGAGGGGGGGCATGTGGATTTCGCCCCTAACAGTGAAGAAGAGGGGATCATCCTGGAAGTGCTGCGCGCCGAAATCGGTCACGTTTCCGCCGAACGCGTACTTTCCGGACCGGGTCTGGTGAATCTGTACCGGGCGATTGTCAAAGCAGATGGCCGTCTGCCGGAAAATCTACAGCCAAAAGACATCACCGGGCGGGCGCTGGCGGACAGCTGTATCGACAGCCGTCGCGCGCTGTCGCTTTTCTGCGTGATCATGGGGCGCTTTGGCGGCAACCTGGCGTTGAACCTTGGTACCTTTGGCGGCGTGTACATCGCTGGCGGCATCGTGCCGCGTTTCCTTGAATTTTTCAAAGCCTCCGGCTTCCGCGGCGCTTTTGAAGATAAAGGACGTTTTAAGGCTTATGTGCAGGATATTCCGGTTTATTTGATTGTTCATGATAATCCCGGTCTGCTTGGCGCAGGCGCGCATCTGCGCCAGACGTTAGGGCAAATTCTTTAGTCGGATGCCGGACAGCCGCTTGCGCTGTCCGGCGCCGGATACCCATTCTCTTTGTCAACATGACCTGAATGTTGTCGATTGGCTATATGAAGCTGACATGGGAAAACACGCTTCCTGCCACAGATAGCCAGGACATTCTTCTCAACAAACTCTCTCTGGATAGCCGCGAGACCCATACGCATTATGGTCAGCGTATGTTTGAAAAATCATCGACTTGCCCGTGGCCGCCAAAATAATTATTGATGGCTGGAAGGGCCTGAGGACAATGACCGCGCTTATCGGCTTTACGCCCGACAGGGTATGTTGCGCATTAGAGACACCGTTTTCGAAGGCCTTGTCGTAACCATATCTTCTCCCCCCTGACGCGCCTTAATTTAGTGCTGTAACAGCCCCATCATTTCAATGCGAACAAATATGATTTACCATATGTGTCTGGAAAGGCTTATGGAGCGAGAAATGCGGCAACCTGTTCAACTTTTCAAAATTCTCTCGGACGAAACCCGACTCGCCATTGTCATGCTACTTCGGGAATCCGGGGAGATGTGCGTTTGCGAAATCTGTGCGGCTACCGCCGCCTCACAGCCTAAGATCTCGCGGCATATAGCGATTCTGCGCGAGGCCGGGCTTGTCCTTGACCGTCGTGAAGGTAAATGGATCCACTATCGTCTGTCTCCACATATGCCGGCGTGGGCGGCCGAGACGATCGCGATCTCCTGGCAGTGTCTGCGCGAGGACGTGCGTGACGGGTTGGCGAAGTCTGCCCGCACCTCCTGTTAAATCAAATATCATATACGTATAAACATATGTTGGAGCCTGAAATGCTGTTGGCAGGGAGTCTTTTTTTACTTACGCTGGTACTGGTTATCTGGCAACCCAGGGGGCTCAGTATCGGCTGGAGCGCGACGATCGGGGCAGTTCTGGCGCTGGGCACGGGCGTCATTCATTTCGATGATATCCCCGTAGTCTGGAATATCGTCTGGAACGCGACCGCCGCTTTTATCGCCGTGATCATTATCAGTTTGTTACTCGATGAGTCCGGTTTCTTTGAATGGGCCGCGCTACACGTCGCCCGATGGGGGAAGGGACGTGGGCGCTTGCTGTTCACCTGGATAGTTTTGCTCGGCGCCAGCGTTGCCGCGCTGTTTGCCAACGACGGCGCCGCGCTGATCCTGACGCCGATCGTTATTGCGATGCTGCTTGCGCTGGGCTTCAGCAAAGGCGCCACGCTGGCCTTTGTCATGGCGGCGGGGTTCATCGCGGATACCGCCAGTCTGCCGCTGATTGTTTCTAACCTGGTGAATATCGTTTCGGCCGATTTCTTCAGTCTGGGCTTTACGCAGTACGCCTCGGTTATGATCCCCGTGGATCTGGCCGCGATTGCCTCGACGCTGGTGATGTTGCACCTTTTCTTTCGCCGGGATATTCCGGCAACGTATGAGATCTCCCGACTCAACGCTCCCGCCAGTGCGATTAAAGATCCGGCGACCTTCAGAGCAGGCTGGATGGTTCTTCTGTCCCTGCTTGTCGGTTTCTTTGTTCTGGAACCGTTGGGGATCCCCGTCAGTGCGATAGCGGCAGTGGGCGCGGCAGTGCTGTTTGCGGTGGCGAAAAGAGGCCGTGTGATTAATACTGGCAACGTCCTGCGCGGCGCTCCCTGGCAGATCGTGATTTTCTCGCTGGGCATGTATTTGGTGGTTTACGGACTGCGCAATGCGGGACTGACGCTGTATCTGTCTGGCGTGTTGAATCTGCTGGCGGACAAAGGGATCCTCGCCGCAACCTTTGGGACCGGCTTCCTGACGGCGTTTCTTTCGTCGGTCATGAATAATATGCCGACCGTGCTGATTGGCGCGCTGTCGATTGACGGGAGCGCCGCGAATGGCATCGTCAAAGAAGCGATGATCTATGCCAATGCGATCGGCTGCGATTTAGGGCCGAAGATCACGCCTATTGGCAGCCTGGCGACTCTGCTGTGGCTGCATGTGCTGGCTCAAAAGAATATGACCATCACCTGGGGCTATTACTTCCGCACGGGGATCGTCATGACCCTGCCTGTGCTGTTTGTGACGCTCGCCGCGCTGGCCTGGCGGCTCTCTGTCACTTTTTAATGAGATACTGAAATGAGCAGCATTACCCTTTATCACAACCCGGCCTGCGGCACTTCCCGGAACACGCTGGAGATGATCCGTAACAGCGGTCACGAACCGACAATTATTTATTATCTTGATACCCCGCCCACCCGCAATGAACTGAGTAAGCTCATTGCTGATATGGGGATAACGGCGCGTGAGTTATTGCGTCAGAACGTTGAACCGTATGCCCTGTTGGGCCTTGAAGAAGACCGCTTTACCGACGAGCAGTTGATCGATTTTATGCTTCAGTATCCGATCCTGATTAATCGACCGATCGTGGTCACGCCGCTTGGCACCCGCTTGTGCCGGCCTTCGGAACGTGTGCTGGATATTCTTCCTGACGGTCAGAAAGGCGCATTTACCAAAGAAGATGGAGAAAAGGTGATTGACGAGACAGGGAAACGGCTGAAGTAATCTGCCGCCGCGTGACGTTATCCAGGGGAACAAACAACCCGATTTAAGCGGCAATGTCAGCGGCGTTCCTCGTGCTGATTATCGTCATCCCGAAAAATCGGTCTGCGCTACGTCAGCTTGCAGGTATAATCACAAAAACTCCCTAACAGATTCAGACGGCAAGATGACAAAACTTACCTTACAGGAGCAAATGCTCAAAGCGGGACTGGTCAGCAGTAAAAAGATGGCTAAAGTCCAGAGAACGGCGAAGAAATCACGTGTTCAGGCGCGGGAAGCCAGAGAAGCGGTGGAAGAAAATAAAAAAGCCCAGCTTGAGCGTGACAAGCAACTCAGCGAGCAGCAGAAACAGGCCGTTCTGGCGAAGGAACTAAAAGCGCAGGTGAAGCAGCTCATCGAAATGAACAGGATCACCGTGGCCAAAGGCAATATTGGTTTTAACTTCACCGACAATAATCTGATCAAGAAAATCGACGTTGATAAGCTCACTCAGACGCAGCTGATCAATGGTCGTCTGGCCATTGCCCGTTTGGTCAATGACAGCAACGGCGAAAATGAATACGCGATTATTCCGGCGAGCGTTGCCGATAAGATTGCCCAGCGTGATGCGAGCTGTATTGTCCTGAACAGCGCGTTGAGTGCGGAAGAAGCTGAAGAAGACGATCCGTATGCTGATTTCAAAGTGCCTGATGATTTGATGTGGTGATGAACGGCTATTCATCCCGGCCTTTAGGCTTTACACTGCGCGCGTTAAAATAATCCGGTATGAACAACAGGCGGTAATGGCGATGAACGGAACAATCACAACGTGGTTTAAAGATAAAGGCTTCGGATTTATCAAAGATGAAAATGGCGATAATCGCTACTTTCATGTGATTAAGGTCGCCAATCCGGAGCTGATTAAGAAAGATGCTCAGGTCACCTTCGAACCCACCACCAACAACAAAGGGCTGTCGGCGTATGCGGTGAAGGTCATTCCGGACAGCAAATATATTTACATTGCGGGCGAGCGGCTTAAGCTTACCTCGATCAAATCGTTTGTGGTCTTCAGCGAAGAAGTGCCTGTCGATGCCCCCATCGATAAAGAAAATGCGGTGTTGTCGGTCGGTGTTCTGATGAGCAATATCCGTCCAAAATCTGCCGTGAAGCCGGGCGAGATGCGGACCGTGAAAAAGCTGGCGATCACCACCTTTCAGGGAACGACGTTGATCTTTTCCGAAGATGAGATTGACGTGGACGCCACGGTGAAGTTGCTCAAAATCTAACATTGCGGCGTGCAAACGGGCGCGATGCGCCCGGTTACCCCTTCACAGATGCATAAGCTGTCTGAACTCTTTCACCTTACTCCGGCTCACCGGCACCTCAAATTCCAGATCTTTTAGCCGCAATATATAGGTATTGTTGAACCAGGGTTCGATCTCGCGAATTTTGTTCAGGTTAACGCAGAACGAACGATGGCAGCGGAAGAAATGGGCAGGCGGCAGCTTATTGCAGAACTCCGTGAGGTTGACAGGCATAACGTATGAATCACGCCGCGTATAGACAAACGTCATTTTTTCATGCGCTTCGGCGTAATAAATATCGTTGATCGGCGTGACGATGATCCGCTCGTCTTTAACCAGATTGATGGTGTCATTTTCCCGTATAACCGCGCCCGCCGTTGCCGCGCCGGACTGCTGCAGGTGCCAGGCTGCTTCCAGTTTTTGCAGCATTCCAACAATGCGGGACTCCTGATACGGCTTGAGAATATAGTCAAATGCTTCCAGTTCAAACGCTTCCACCGCATGCTCTTTCCACGCAGTGATGAACACAATAAAAGGCTTATGCGCGAACTGACTGATATTCTGCGCCAGCAGCACGCCGTCGAGGGACGGGATGTTGATATCCAGAAAAATGGCGTCAACGCGGTTATGCTGTAAAAACTTCAACACGTCCAGCCCGTCGTCAAACGTGCCGACAATATCCATCTGGCTATGCTCTTTAATCAGCCAGCTCAGTTCCTGCTGGGCAAGGAATTCATCTTCAACAATGATCACCTTCACTGTATTCCTCCGGATTAAAGCAATAACGTGGCCGGTGAGGCGGCAGTCCGCTGATTGGGAACATAAAAGGCAATCTCGGTGCCCGGTTCCAGACGCCGTATATGCAGACCCTCCCCGTATAACAGCTTAACGCGATGATGGACGTTAAGCAGGCCGATTTTATTGCCAGGCATTTCATTGGATTCGACGCGCGCGATCACTTTCGGGTCGATGCCGTGACCGGTATCGCGCACCGCGATGCGCACCCGATTGCCGCATTCCGCCACGCTGATGGTCACCACGCCTTTCCCTTTACAGGGCTGAATACCGTGGACAATAGCGTTTTCCACCAGCGGCTGAATCAGCAGGCTGGGAATCGCGCAGTTAACCTCTTCGTCGATGTCATATATCACCGTCAACTTATCGCCAAAGCGGGCCTGCTCAATGGCGATATAATCTTTTATCTGATACAGCTCTTTCTTAATGTCGATCTGTTCGTCGTCTTTTAATTCGATGTTATAGCGCAGGTATCGCGACAGGTTAAAAATCAGCTGACGGGCGGTGTCCGGATTCAGTCGGATCGACGACGATATCGCGTTCAGCGCATTAAACAGGAAATGAGGATTAATTTTACTTTGAAGCGCGCGAAGCTCTGCCTTATTTGCCATTTCCCGCAGTTGTTCAGTGCGCGACACTTCCAGTTGGGTCGAAATGATCTGCGACAGTCCCACCGCCATCTCCTGCAGGGATGAAGTGATCTGGTGCGCATGGCAGTAGTAAATCTTCAGCGTACCGGTCACCACACCTTTTTCCCAAAGCGGAATCACCAGCATCGAATGAATTTCCGGCGTTCGGTGCGCTTCATCATTGTTTTTAATAATGATTTTTCCGTAATTGATCGCCTGCCGGGTGGTGGGGCTAATCATGTCGTCGCGATCGCGGTAGTTTGTTTCACCGACGCCTACATAAGCCAGTACATGCTGAGTGTTGGTGATCGCCACGGCGTCGGCATGAATATCATGGCGAATGATTTCGCAGATCTGACGTAGCGATTCGCTGTTCACGTGGCGAAACAGGGGCAGGGTTTTGTTAGCGATGTCCAGCGCCAGTTTGGCCTGGCGCGCCGCGCTGGCCTCTTTTTCCCCTTCAACGCTTCGCACCAGCAGCACAATAAAGCCAATGCAGACGCTGCCGAGGATCATGGGAATGCCGATCTTGGAAACGATATCCAGCCCCAGAGCGGTCGTCGGCGCCCAGACGATCACCAGAATCATGGTCAGCGTTTCGCACAGCATGCCGCCTAATATCCCTACGCGCCAGTGCTGCGCTTTAGGGACCCGCTGGTTGATCCAGCCTGCGATGCAGCCTGCCAGTATGCTGGTGATAAAGCAGGGGACGGCGGTGACGCCGCCGATATCGATCAGATAGCGGTGGGTACCGGCAATCACGCCGGTGATGATGCCTACCCAGGGACCAAACAGAATCCCGCCGGACATCACGGCGATGATCCGCACATTCACCAGCGAACCTTCTACCGGAACGCCTGACCAGGTGCTGAACAGGGCGAACAGCGAAAAAATCGCGGTGACGGCGAGTAGCTCTTTGGGCGTATGGGCCGACTTATGCAGCAGTTCGCGAAACAGTCGGATGCGGATAAGAAAGAACAAGCAGAAAAGCATCAGCGCTGCCCGATCAAACACCGCCAGCAGCATAGTAAATATTTCGTGCACGGAGGACTCTGGCCAAAAGGGGAAAACACTATGATAGGTAACCGTGGCGCCGATCACCAGCGTACTCATCAACCTTTCTAATGAGGAAAAACCCTGTTTTCAAAAGGGGATAGTTAATAAAGCGGTTTAATGACAGGGCCCTTGCAAAAACAGTGGGCAGATTGGTTATTAGTTTAAGGACAAAATGTTATTAAAAAGTAACCTTCGAAACCAGTAAAACTACGAAGTTTCCCCGTTTAAAATAGTACTTCCCCTTTTTGTGGGTGAAAAAATATTTTCCTTTCCCTCTCGACAGCGAGAAATTATTCAGGCTATTTTCTAAGCGTGCCACCATCGTGGCAGCGTCGCTCGGACGGTCCGGGCGCTAACGTTAATCTGAGGAAATTATGGCTGACTCTCGCCCTGAACGTCGCTTTACGCGTATCGATCGTCTCCCTCCCTATGTGTTTAACATCACAGCTGAACTGAAAATGGCTGCGCGTCGGCGCGGCGAAGACATTATCGATTTCAGTATGGGAAACCCGGACGGCGCGACGCCGCCTCACATTGTCGAAAAATTGTGCACCGTAGCCCAGCGCCCGGATACGCACGGTTATTCCACCTCTCGCGGTATACCGCGCCTGCGCCGGGCGATCTCCCGCTGGTATCAGGAACGGTATGCGGTCGATATCGATCCGGAATCTGAGGCTATTGTTACCATCGGTTCGAAAGAGGGGCTGGCGCACCTGATGCTGGCTACGCTCGATCATGGCGATACCGTGCTGGTACCCAACCCCAGTTATCCCATCCATATTTACGGCGCGGTGATAGCCGGTGCCCAGGTGCGATCGGTGCCGTTGGTGGAAGGCGTCGATTTCTTCAACGAGCTTGAGCGTGCGATCCGCGAAAGTTATCCGAAGCCGAAGATGATGATTCTCGGTTTTCCATCGAACCCAACCGCCCAGTGCGTGGAACTGGAATTTTTTGAGAGGGTCGTGGCGCTGGCGAAGCGCTATGACGTGCTGGTGGTTCACGATCTGGCCTATGCCGACATCGTGTATGACGGCTGGAAAGCGCCGTCGATCATGCAGGTGCCCGGTGCGCGCGACGTGGCGGTGGAGTTTTTCACCTTGTCGAAAAGCTACAACATGGCGGGCTGGCGCATTGGTTTTATGGTCGGCAACAAAACGCTGGTCAGCGCGCTGGCGAGAATTAAAAGTTACCATGATTACGGCACTTTTACGCCGCTGCAGGTCGCGGCGATTGCGGCGCTGGAAGGTGACCAGCAGTGCGTGCGAGACATTGCTGAGCAGTACAAGCGCCGCCGCGACGTTCTGGTGAAAGGGCTGCATGAAGCCGGGTGGATGGTCGATATGCCCAGGGCGTCTATGTATGTGTGGGCAAAAATCCCGGAACAGTATGCGGCAATGGGGTCGCTGGAGTTCGCCAAAAAACTGCTGAATGACGCAAAGGTCTGCGTGTCGCCGGGCATCGGTTTCGGTGACTATGGCGATACGCACGTGCGCTTTGCGCTCATTGAGAATCGCGATCGTATTCGTCAGGCTATCAGAGGTATCAAAGCAATGTTCCGCGCGGACGGGCTGTTGCCTGCTGCGGCAAAGTCCGTTTCTGAATCCGCCAGCTAAGCCACCGTTTTAGCGGTGTACCGGGCGGGTGGACATTTTGCCTGATGGCGCTGCGTTTATCAGCAGGCCTTTAGCCGTAAACTCATAGAGCAATGACATAACGCCGACAAAAGCAAACAGGAGCCTGGCGGCTCCTGTTTTTTTGCTGCATTGCTGTCTTTAGATCATCAGGGCAAACGTACCGGCCCAAACGATGACCATAAAAGAAATGCCCATAAAGAAATATTTCACGTTTCATCTCTCCGCGTCGTGACTGATACGCCTGAATGAATTTTCATCTCATTTGATTATAGAGAGCCGGTACCCGCAACACGGAAACTCGGAATGTTCCCGAACTGACCTCTGGCACCGCCTCAGAATTCTGTGCTTCTTTGCTCCAGACGGCGCTAATGTACGCCTAAAAATGGAGTGAGACAAGTGGCATTTTCTTATTTACTTTTAGTAACTTACAAGTGTCGTGATTCGGCGACAGTTTAATTTCTGCCGGTAATAAATTGCACTTCAGCGACGCCAATATCAGGGCAGAAGAGACGCAATAAAACCGGAATAAAATCAAGGTTATTCTGGTTGCAGCAATAAAAAAGGCCTTGCGGCCTTTTTAAACGTAGAGGGATGCTTCACCTAACGGACGGGTTTTGAAGCGGCGGTGGATCCAGAGATACTGCTCCGGCGCGCGCATGATCTCTTTTTCGATGATTTTGTTCATGTAGGCTGCCGCCTGGCTTTCATCCGTCGGATAGCCTTCCATTTGTGGGGTGATATACAGACGATAACCGTGGTTGTCGGCCTTTCTCACCATCGTGACGGTGAGCATTGCCGCCCCCGACAGTCGTGACAGCACATAGGTACCATTCGTGGTAGCGACATTCTTCACGGCGAAGAAAGGTGCGAAGGAACTGCCTTTCGGGCCGTAATCCTGATCCGGCGCAAACCACACGGCTTCGCCTTTTTTCAGCGCGCCGACAATACCGCGAAGGTTGTTTCTGCCAATCATCGCTTTGTTGGAACGCATACGGCCCCGGGTTTGCACCCACTCCATCAGCGGATTGTTATGCGGACGGTAGGTCGCCATCATCGGCTGGCAAAGACCCATGACGCGTCCTCCCAGCTCCAGCGACATAAAGTGCACGCCCACAACCATAACGCCGCGGTTCTGCATCTGGGCGCGTTTCAGGTTATCCAGGCCTTCAACGTCAAACCATTTACGCACGCGACGGTCGGGCCAGAACCAGGCCATGCCGGTTTCCAGCAGCGCCATACCGAGCGAGCGGAAATTTTCAACGATCATCGTTTCCCGCTGTTCGGCGGTATAAGACGGAAAGCAAAGCTCAAGATTTTTACGCGCAATGGATTCGCGGCGTTTCAGAAACGGACGGGCGAGCGTACCGGTACGGGTACCAAGCGCGCGCAGGACAGGGTAAGGCAATTGCACCAGTAACCAGAGAACACCCAGACCAAACCAGGTGAGCCAGTAGCGCGGATGCAAAAACGCGCGGGAAAATTTGCATGTTGGGAACATAGAGACCTTCTGCCGATAATAAATGTTGTATCGCAGAAGATGTGGAGTCCAACGCGGTACACTCAATTCTTAGTCCATCATGTACGACAATGGTTCCCGTAAAGAGTGTAAAACTGCTTCAGGATAAAACCACGAGGGGCATGAATGCTGGACACATAATGTACCATCACCCGATCAACGTCAGCTACAAATAATTAATCAAGAAGCGTAAATATTTTTATGGTGAGGATAAAATAATTACGCTGTTTATAATTGGTTGTTTTTAAGGATGTTAAAAAAGAACAATACGGAATATTCGCATAACGTACGGTTGTTAAATAAAAGTTGCAATATTTGCCGGGGCTATCGCTTTGGCATAAGATGGAAAGTGTAAGGAGAGTAATGGCTTACGCTACGGCTACACGCAAAAGGAGGCACGGCGATGATCTTTTTCTGGGCGTTTCTGGCGGTAAGTATACTGGGCGTTAGCGGCTATGTCGGCCAGGTTTTAGGCTGGGGTTCCGCCGTCTGCGCCTTCATCGGGATGGTTGTGCTCGCCGCTATCATTTACTATCTGACGATGTGGTTGACCGTTGGTGACGAAATGGTCACGGGATTGTTTCTTTTCCTTTCTCCCGCCTGCGGCCTGATGATTCGTTTTATGGTGGGCTACGGAAAACGTTAATTAATCTGAAGGTAATGTACTTTCATTTGTATGCGGCATTGTTATTTTTATTTCACCGGCATTCGCATTCATGCGCATAATAATCTGAGAGTGCGAATGCCATTTTCAGATTGATCGCGTAAATGGAACATAGCCGTGGCTATCTTTTTCAGAATCTGCTTTTTTAATGACAATTATCCTAATAATAATCTTTAGGCCAGTCGCAGGTTGGCTTAAATTAACCTTAAGCAGTACTCGGAAAATTCTTCATTATCGTCATCTACACATATTGGCGCGCCGTTTTCCGTCTTTTTTAGTCTCCCTTGATCCTCATTCTCCATTGATAAACACCCTGCCCAGATAGTGTTTGCATCAGAACCGTTGTGTGTGTATTTTTATGCAATAAATGTGCATAAAAACAATGAAGGAGCGTCAGATGTTCAGTAAGTGGATGAAAGCAGGCTGTTTGATGATCGCCCTGACGGGCGCAGCGATGGCAGCGCAAGAGACATACGTCGTGGGTGCTGGCGGAACGTATCGCCCGTTTGAGTTTGAAAACAGCCAGAAACAACTGGAAGGCTTTGATATCGACATCATTAAAGCCATCGCCAAAGCGGAAAATTTTGAGGTCAAACTGGTCAACACACCGTGGGAAGGCATTTTCGCCACGCTAAATTCCGGGGATCGCGACATTATCATTTCAGGCATCACCATTACCGATAAGCGCAAGCAGATGGTCGATTTTTCCCATCCTTACTTCCCGGCCGAGCAGTCGATCGTTGTTCCTGCTGATTCCACTGTGACCTCTCTGGCATCGCTAAAAGAGGAAAAGGTCGGGGTGGTGAACTCCAGCACTGGCGACATCGTGGTATCCGGTGTACTGGGTAAAAACAGCACGGCGATTAAACGCTTTGATAACACCCCGTTGATGCTACAGGAGCTGTTTGAAGATGGCGTAAGCGCGGCGGTGGGCGATGTTGGCGTGGTGAAGTATTACATCAAGCAGCACCCGGAAAAACAGTTCAAGCTGGTGCCCGATGCAAAATTCGAACGCCAGTATTTTGGCATTGCGGTTGCCAAAGGTAATACCGAGCTGCAACAAAAAATCAATGCCGGGCTGAAGAAGATTATCGCTGACGGCACCTACGATAAAATCTACAAAACCTGGTTCGACAGCGAAGTGCCGACGCTTCCCGCTGAGTAACATTTTCTTTTTCTTTCTTTTTAGGCTGACACACAGTGAGTGTCAGCCTTTTTGCAGGGGAATACCATGACGGGATTTCGTTGGGAAATCATCCAGGAGTATGCGCCGCTCTTTATGGAAGGCGCGTGGATGACAATTAAATGCACAATCATTTGCGTCTGTCTCGGCACGCTCTGGGGTCTGACGCTGGGCCTTGGCCGAATGGCGAAGGCCGAACATGGCTTCTGGAAGTATGCATTGCGCTATCTGGTTCAGTTTCCGGTGCGCTTTTACGTCAGCGCGTTTCGCGGCACGCCCCTGTTTGTACAGATCATGGTGGTCCATTTTGCGCTGGTTCCCCTGTTCATTAACCCGCGTGACGGGATACTGGTGACCAGCGGAATCATGAGCGCGGACGTTGCCCGCGAACTGCGGTCGGGCTATGGCGCGTTTTTATCCTGTATCGTCGCCATTACGCTGAACGCAGGCGCTTACGTTTCTGAAATCTTTCGTGCGGGGATCCAGTCGATTGACCCTGGACAAATGGAAGCCTCACGCGCGCTCGGAATGCCATGGTGGAAAACCATGCGCAAAGTGATTCTTCCACAGGCCTTTCGCCGTATTCTTCCGCCACTGGGCAATAACGCTATCGCGATTGTCAAAGACTCCTCTCTGGCGTCGGCCATCGGGCTTGCCGATCTGGCGTATGCGGCGCGTACGGTCTCGGGCGCCTACGCCACTTACTGGGAACCCTATCTGACCATTTCGCTGGTGTATTGGGTGCTCACCTTCCTGCTCGCGCAACTGGTTAATCGTCTGGAAAAGAGGTTCGGTAAAAGTGATCCACATTAAAAATTTACATAAACACTTTGGCGACAACCCTGTGCTGCGCGGCATTGATTGCGACATTCAGCCGCAAGAGGTGGTGTGCATCATTGGGCCTTCAGGGTCAGGCAAAAGTACATTTCTGCGCTGCATGAACGCGCTGGAATCGGTGACGGAAGGCGAAGTGGTGGTGAACGGCTTTGCGGTACACGATCGTAAAACCGATCTCAACAAAATGCGTGAAAGCGTCGGAATGGTGTTCCAGCGTTTTAACCTGTTTCCGCACATGACGGTGCTGGAAAACCTGATCATGGCGCCAGAAATGCTTCAGGGGCTGTCGCGTAAAGAGGCGATCGGCCGGGCTGAAATGCTGCTCGAAAAAGTCGGACTGAGTGATAAACGCGATGCCTGGCCGTCCCGTTTATCCGGTGGACAGCAGCAGCGCGTCGCGATTGCCCGCGCGCTGGCGATGAACCCGTCAATTATGCTTTTTGATGAGCCGACCTCGGCGCTGGACCCGGAACTGGTCGGTGATGTGCTGGAGGTCATGAAAAAACTGGCCGATGAAGGGATGACGATGGTCATCGTGACCCATGAAATGGGCTTCGCCCGGGAGGTCGCGGATCGGGTGATTTTCATCGACCACGGCGTTATTCAGGAAGAAGGCTCGCCGGAGACGCTCTTTACTTCGCCGGCTAATCCCCGCACCGCCGAATTTCTGAGTAAAGTGCTGTAAGGCCGGAAACCTGCGGAACGGCATCAACGCCCTCTGCGTCGTCGCACCACTCAACGTGCGGGCTGAGTCAGGGACAGTGATTTTCTGCCCATGCTGCGCCCGCACGCATTTCCGTCATACCATGAATCGGCAAGCCGCGGAGAGAACTATTAGGGCATAAACAGGGAAGGGGGAAGTGAATGAGAAAGTGTCCCCTGCAGGAATCGAACCTGCAACTAGCCCTTAGGAGGGGCTCGTTATATCCATTTAACTAAGGGGACGAAGCGGCACGAGTATAGCGGTTTTTGTTCGCCGGAGTAAGTACGGTGCCGCCTGACTGCTCAAACCATCGCCATTCAGGATTGTTTTTCCTGCTCTTTCTGCTGTTTTTTGAACCGCTCGGCGTGAAGGCGCGCTTCTTCTTTACGCTTGTTGCTCATGTCGTTACGGATCTGCGCGTGGCTCATCAGGGCGAAAATAAAGGTACCGCCGCAGATATTACCCGCCAGTGTCGGCAGGGCAAACGGCCACAAGAAGTCGCTCCAGTGCAGGGTGCCGTTAAAGACGAGGTAAAGGATCTCCACCGATCCCACGACGATATGGGTGGTATCGCCCAGGGCAATCAGCCACGTCATCAGGATGATGACTACAATTTTCGCCGCGCCGGCTGCCGGAAACATCCACACCATGGTCGCGATTAACCAACCGGAAATGATCGCGTTGGCAAACATTTCGGTCGGCGTGTTTTTCATTACGTCCATGCCGATTTTGACAAACGCGTCACGGGTTTCTTCATCAAAAATGGGCATATACTCAAACGCCCAGGCGGCAATGCCGGTACCGAGCACGTTACCCAGCAGCACCACGCCCCACAGACGCATCAGCAGGCCAAAATTGCCCGCCGTGGGATTTTGCATGACGGGCAGAACCGCCGTCACGGTGTTTTCCGTAAACAGCTGCTGGCGAGCCATAATGACAATGATAAAACCAAAGGTATAACCGAGATTCTCAAGTAAAAAACTGCCCGGCACGCCCTCAAGCTGCACGTGGAAGATGCCTTTTGCCAGCAGCGAGGCGCCCATCGACAGTCCGGCCGCGATAGCGGACCACAGCAGCGCCATCGCGTCACGCTCCAGCTCTTTCTCTCCATCCTGGCGGATATGTTCGTGAATGGCCATTGCCCGTGAGGGGAGTCGGTCCTCATCCACTTCTATCTTTTTCCCGCTCTGTTTTTCCTCGCTTTCTACTTCCAGTTCATCGCTATGCTTGTCGATCTTATCGTCTTCGAGATTATCCATAATTCGCCTCCTGGATGCGCGCCTGTCAGATAAAGCGTAGCGGCTTTTCGCTGGATACCTGGGGGAGAAACTCTGAAATCGCAAAAATGGTAACGTTTGTTTTTCTGCTTCCGGCTAGAATAGAAGCGCTACGCGAGTGCATAGCCAGGCTATGATCAATTCAACAGGCGCGGTGATATAGACATCGTTTGACGTGCTGTTACAATCGCTCACACCTTAACAGGCGGATACGTTAGCGTTCCGTCATGGATGGCAATCCGCGATAGCCATAATTAACAGGGAGACATTTATGAAGCTTCGCCTGTCGGCGCTTGCGCTGGGAACCACACTGCTGGTGGGGTGTGCGAGTTCCGGTACAGAACAACAGGGGCGTTCAGATCCGTTAGAAGGGTTTAACCGCACCATGTACAATTTCAACTTTAACGTGTTGGATCCGTATGTCGTTCGACCGGTGGCTGTCGCCTGGCGTGATTATGTCCCACAGCCAGCCCGTAATGGTTTAAGCAACTTCACCGGCAACCTCGAAGAACCTGCGGTCATGGTGAACTATTTTCTGCAGGGCGATCCGTATCAGGGGATGGTGCATTTCACCCGTTTCTTCCTGAACACCCTTCTCGGCATGGGCGGCTTTATTGACGTCGCCGGTATGGCGAACCCGAAACTGCAGCGCGTTGAGCCGCATCGCTTCGGCAGCACCTTAGGACACTACGGCGTAGGCTATGGCCCCTACGTCCAGTTACCGTTCTATGGCAGTTGGACGCTGCGTGAGGATGGCGGCGATATGGCCGATACGCTATATCCAGTCCTTTCATGGCTGACCTGGCCGATGTCGATCGGTAAGTGGACCCTCGAAGGGATTGAAACGCGTGCTCAGTTGCTGGACTCCGACGGCCTGTTGCGTCAGTCTTCCGATCCGTACATTCTGGTGCGTGAGGCTTATTTCCAGCGTCACGACTTCATTGCCAACGGCGGGAAGCTCAAGCCGCAAGAAAACCCGAACGCGCAGGCGATCCAGGACGATTTAAAAGAGATCGACTCAGAATAAATGAATACCGGACCGCGAAGCGTCTGGCCGGGCCTGGCGTTCGCGCCGTTAGCGGGTACGATGATTTTTTGGATGCATAAAAAAGGGGACGCCAGAAGGCGCCCCCTTTTTTTCATCTGACCATGATCAGAATGCGTAGTTCAGGTTCATACCGTACAGCCAGGCTTTCCCTTCAGATTCGAAAGAGTACGGGCCTTCTTCAAACTTCACTTTCTGGCCGTGCATGTAAGACACGCCAACATCCACTGAGGCATCTTTATTGAAGGCATAGGTAGCGCCAGCGCTCAGCCAGAAGCGGTCCTGATCCGGAATAGAAATGGAACGACGGTTGGCCGGAACCGGGCTGTCATCAAAGGCGATACCGGTACGGAACGTCCAGGTATCGTCATAGTAATAGGTTGTACCCAGCGCGATGCGATAAGAGTCTTTAAAGCCCTCTTCTTTATAAAACAGCGTCTGACCGTTGCTGCCTTTCGCCTTCAGCTCTTCGAACTGACTCCAACTGGTATAAGCCATGCTGTAGTGAACCGCCCACTGTGGCGCGACGCGGTTGTAACCTGAAATTTCCCACATTTCCGGCAGGTTCAGGTTAAGTGAACCGTCGATCGTCCCGCCGTTAGTTCCAGCAGGCAGGCTGGCAAAGACCGGACGCAGTTGCGGCGGAATACGGTCAGTCGATGGCAGGCTACTGCGGTAATCGCCGTCGAAGTCAACTTTGACTTCTGAACGGTAGGTAAAACCGTAACGGTTGTCTTTATCGACTTCATAAAGGATCCCGGCGTTCCAGCCGAAGCCCCATTCGTCGCCCTTCAGACGCGCAATCTGGGTATCCGCCGGGTATTGCGCCGCCAGTGCCGGAGGAATACGTCCGCCGGAGCCTGCCACGATTTGCTGCGGCAAGTCGCCGGCATAACGCTCGAGCTTAGCTTTGGCATAAACGGCGTTAAACCCGAGGCCGAAGCTGAAATGATTGTTCAGACGATAGGCGCCGCTCAGGTTCAGGTTGAGCGTTTCCAGATCGGTTTTTCCGCCCATGGAGCCCGCGGCGTAGTTGTTATTAAACTCCGTCGCCAGGCCGTAGTTAGAGGTGACAGATGCCCCCCAACCAAACTGATCGTTAATCGGGGCCACAAAGTGCAGGTTTGGCACCCACGCCGTCGGCGCAATGTTATCCTGGCTGGCATCATTACCAATGCGCGAGCGACCGGAGATATCCACGTCCGGATCAACAAAGATTGCGCCGCCCGAGAAGGTTGGGCGGTCGAACATGGTGATCAGCGCCGGGTTACGGCTAACGTTACCTACGTCGTCCGCGATAGCGCCTTCACCTGAATAGGCCCGGCCAAGGCCAGAGGAAGAAAATTCGTTTAGCTGAAAGCCTGCAGACCAGGCCTGGGTAGATATAAGTGCCACTGCAACTGCGAGAGCAGACTTTGCAAACAGGGTTTTCTGGCTCATGACCATAACCTCAATGATTTATTTTTATACAAACTATGTTACATGCTGTAACAGGAGCGCGAAGTGTAGGGTCTGCGGTACGACATAGAAATCAGACCAGTGGCGTGAGTATAGGTCTGACCAGCTGATATGTTGCAAGTATGTTTATAAGTTTTTTCAATTGTGATCTCAGAAACGCGATCCAGCTGGCAATTTTGCCGGGGAGCGCACATAGCCGTTTGGGTTGAATTTGTTTTAGATCATTTTTAAGTGTGATTTCGGTCACTTCTCGCATTTCCCACCATTAACGACTGGAGAGGCGAAAGTCGGAGGCGTAAAATATCGCTATCGTTTATCTGGCACCCTGGGTGCGAATACAGAGGAAATCTACAATGAGTAAATGCAGTGCTGATGAAACCCCGGTTTGCTGCTGTATGGACGTTGGTACCATCATGGACAACTCCGATTGCACCGCGTCATACAGCCGTGTGTTCGCTAACCGCGCAGAAGCGGAAGAAACGCTGGCGGCGCTGACCGAAAAAGCGCGGAACGTGGAGTCCGAGCCTTGCCAAATTACTTCGACTTTCACTGAAGAATCTGACGGCGTGCGCCTGGACATCGATTTTGTCTTTGCCTGCGAAGCCGAAACCCTGATCTTCCAGCTCGGTCTGCGTTAATCCCTTCATTATTTATCTGCCCCGACAACCTTTTGTCGGGGCTTTTTCGTTTCATCCCGTCATTATTCACTGTGTCACAGCTCTCACTTTCATCCGCCCCTGCTTGGCTAAATGTAAAAAATTGGTTAAGACTATGATCAGGTCAGACCACTTATTTTATTTTTACAGGGGAGTGTTATGAGTCAGGCTATACCGCTGGTCACCCGCCAGGGCGATCGCATTGCCATTGTGAGCGGGTTACGTACCCCTTTTGCCCGCCAGGCTACCGCCTTTCATGGTATTCCCGCTGTCGATCTTGGCAAAATGGTGGTGGGCGAACTGCTGGCCCGCAGTGAGATCCCCGTAGACGTCATAGAGCAACTGGTCTTTGGTCAGGTTGTCCAGATGCCGGAAGCGCCAAATATCGCCCGTGAAATTGTCCTCGGCACCGGTATGAGTGTGCATACCGACGCTTACAGCGTAAGCCGCGCCTGCGCGACCAGCTTTCAGGCGGTCGCTAACGTAGCGGAAAGCCTGATGGCGGGTACGATCCGCGCGGGGATTGCCGGTGGCGCGGATTCCTCGTCGGTATTGCCCATTGGCGTCAGTAAAAAACTGGCGCGAGTCCTCGTGGATGTGAATAAAGCCAGGACGATGGGGCAACGTCTGAAACTCTTTTCCCGCCTGCGCTTACGCGATCTGATGCCCGTGCCGCCCGCCGTCGCCGAATATTCGACTGGCCTGCGGATGGGAGATACGGCGGAACAGATGGCGAAAACCTACGGAATCACCCGTGAGCAGCAGGATGCGCTGGCCCACCGTTCACATCAGCGCGCGGCGCAGGCGTGGGCGGAAGGAAAGTTAGCCGATGAAGTGATGACCGCCTGGACGCCGCCGTTCAAGGCGCCGCTGTCTGAAGATAACAATATTCGCGGCAACTCGACGCTGGCGGATTACGCCAGACTGCGTCCGGCCTTTGACCGTAAACATGGCACAGTGACCGCCGCCAACAGTACGCCCCTGACAGACGGGGCGGCAGCGGTGATCCTGATGACCGAATCCCGCGCGAAAGAGCTGGGGCTGATTCCGCTCGGCTATTTACGCAGCTACGCCTTTACCGCTATCGATGTCTGGCAGGACATGCTGCTGGGACCGGCCTGGTCAACGCCGCTGGCGCTGGATCGGGCGGGCTTAAGCCTGAGCGATCTGACGCTGATTGATATGCACGAAGCCTTTGCCGCTCAGACGCTGGCGAATCTGCAACTGCTGGGCAGTGAGCGTTTTGCCCGCGAGGTGTTGGGACGCGCCCATGCCACCGGTGAGGTGGATGACAGCAAGTTCAACGTGCTCGGTGGTTCGATTGCTTACGGGCACCCGTTTGCCGCCACCGGCGCCCGGATGATCACTCAGACTCTGCACGAATTGCGCCGTCGGGGAGGCGGCTTCGGTTTAGTCACTGCCTGTGCGGCAGGCGGTCTGGGCGCGGCGATGGTTCTGGAGGCAGAATAATGGAAATGACATCGGCTTTTACGCTTAATCTGCGTCCGGACAATGTGGCGGTTATCTCCATAGATGTACCCGGTGAAAAGATGAATACCCTGAAAGCGGAGTTTGCGAGTCAGGTACGCACGATCCTGAAACAGCTTCGCGAAAACAGGGAACTGCGCGGCGTCGTTTTTATTTCCGCGAAAGCGGATAATTTTATTGCTGGCGCGGACATCAACATGATTGGCAACTGCGCAAGCGCGCAGGAAGCGGAGGCGCTGGCGCGTCAGGGACAACAACTGATGGCGGAAATCAACGGTCTTCCCGTGCCCGTCATCGCCGCTATTCACGGCGCCTGTCTGGGCGGCGGACTGGAACTGGCGCTGGCCTGTCATGAGCGAATCTGTACCGATGACGGCAAAACGGTATTGGGCCTGCCGGAAGTACAACTGGGGCTGCTGCCGGGTTCCGGCGGCACACAGCGTTTGCCGCGGCTGGTCGGAGTCAGTACGGCGCTGGAGATGATCCTCACCGGCAAACAACTGCGTGCGAAGCAGGCGTTAAAGATGGGGCTGGTGGACGATGTGGTTCCGTTGTCGATTCTGCTCGAGGCTGCGGTTGAACGGGCTAAACAGGATCGGTCAACGTCGCGAACGCTGCCGGTGCGCGAACGCGTTCTGGCGGGGCCGCTGGGGCGCGCGCTGTTGTTCCGTATGGTCAGTAAAAAAACCGAACAGAAAACACACAGTAACTACCCGGCGACAGAACGTATTCTTCAGGTGATCGAAACTGGCCTGGCGCAGGGCAGCAGCAGCGGTTACGACGCGGAAGCCCGCGCTTTTGGCGAGCTGGCGATGACGCCGCAATCGCAGGCGTTACGCAATATCTTCTTTGCCAGTACCGAGGTGAAAAAAGATCCCGGTAGCGATGCCCCGCCGGGGCCGCTTAACAGCGTTGGCGTGCTGGGGGGCGGGCTGATGGGAGGGGGAATTGCCTACGTGACGGCCTGTAAAGGCGGCTTACCGGTTCGCATTAAAGACATTAATGTTCACGGCATCAATCATGCGCTGAAGTACAGTTGGGATCAGCTTGAAACGAAGGTACGTCGTCGCCATATCAAAGCCAGCGAACGGAACAAACAGCTGGCGTTGATTTCAGGCGCCACCGACTATCGCGGATTTTCCCATCGTGACCTGGTCATAGAAGCTGTCTTTGAAGATCTGGCGCTAAAACAGCAGATGGTGGCGGAAGTTGAGCAAAACTGCGCATCCCATACCATTTTCGCCTCTAACACCTCATCTTTACCGATTAGCGACATCGCCGCCCATGCCGCCAGGCCGGGGCAGGTGATTGGTCTGCATTTTTTCAGCCCGGTTGAAAAAATGCCCCTGGTCGAGGTCATTCCCCATGCCGCCACCTCTGAGCAGACCATCGCCACCACCGTTAAGCTGGCGAAGAAACAGGGTAAAACACCTATCGTGGTGCGCGACAAGGCCGGATTCTATGTAAACCGTATTCTCGCCCCCTATATCAACGAAGCCATACGCATGCTGACTGAGGGGGAGCGGGTCGACGCTATCGACAGCGCGTTGGTGAAATTTGGTTTTCCGGTGGGGCCTGTCCAACTGCTGGATGAAGTGGGAATCGATACCGGCACGAAAATTATCCCTGTTCTGGAAGCCGCTTATGGCGAGCGTTTTAGCGCCCCTGCAAATGTTGTTTCCTCAATTTTGAACGACGATCGCAAAGGCAGAAAAAATGGTCGCGGTTTCTATCTTTATGGTGCAAAAGGGCGTAAAAGCAAAAAACAGGTCGACCCTGCGATTTATACGCTTATTGGCGTTCAGGGGCAGAGCAGGCTTTCCGCCCGGCAAATGGCTGAACGGTGCGTGATGCTGATGCTCAATGAGGCCGCGCGTTGCTTCGATGAACAGGTGATCCGCAGCGCTCGCGACGGTGATATTGGCGCGGTATTCGGCATTGGATTTCCGCCGTTTCTCGGTGGTCCGTTCCGTTATATGGATTCTCTCGGCGCGGGTGAAGTGGTTGCGGTATTGCAACGCCTGGCTTCGCAGTACGGTCCACGATTTACGCCGTGCGATGCGTTATTGCAGATGGCGGAGCGGGGTGAAAGTTTCTGGAAAGCAGATGCAACTGGCCTGAATTTTAAAGGTCAAATGTAGGGTGAATCCGCAACGAATGGCCGTGAGTTGGTTAAATTGTAAACACAGATTGACTATACTTACAGCGTTGAGGTAAAAAACAGCGTTTCATTCGGTGAACGGATAAGGCACAATGCCGGCCACCGCATTTCGGCGACCGTTCAGACGGTTTCAGCAAGAATGCGGGTGATTCTGGTTAACAAAAGCGGTGCAATATGCAAGTTTTTATCATGCGTCACGGCGACGCGGCCCTCGACGCCGCCAGTGATTCGGTTCGTCCCTTAACCGTCTGTGGTTGTGACGAATCGCGCCTTATGGCGAACTGGCTGAAAGGTCAAAAAGTGGATATCGAACGTGTTCTGGTGAGCCCGTTCCTGCGAGCCGAGCAAACGTTGGACGAGGTAGGGGAGTGCATGAACCTGCCGGGTAACGTTGACGTTCTGCCGGAGTTGACGCCCTGCGGCGATGTCGGCCTCGTCAGCGCATATCTTCAGGCGCTGGCCAATGAAGGCGTCTCCGGCGTTCTGGTGATCTCCCACCTGCCGTTAGTCGGCTACCTGGTGTCTGAATTGTGCCCGGGAGAAACGCCGCCTATGTTTACCACATCAGCGATCGCCAGCGTCACGCTGGACGAAAGCGGCAAAGGGGTGTTCAACTGGCAGATGAGCCCGTGCAACCTCAAAATGGCAAAAGCGATGTAAACATCCGCTGCCTGATGGCGCTTCGCGTATCCGGCCTACGGCGGCGATGACTGTCTCGTAGGCCAGATATAGCGCTTGCGCCACCCACCGGCAACCTTACATCATGGCAGTTCGGGCGGTTGCCACTCTTCCACCTCTATCAGCACCAGCAACGCGGCGTCGCCGCCGTACTCTTTTGGGGCCTGATGAAAAGCCATCACGTGTGGGTGCTGCGCCAGCCACAGCGGCGTCTGTTGTTTCAGTACATGCTTACCGTGACCATGCATGACGCAGGCGCAAAAAACGTGCTCCCGGCGACAGGCGGCAATCAGCGCGCCGAGTTCCTGCTTTGCCTGCAGCTGCGTCAGGCCATGAAGATCGAGAAACAGTTCCGGTGAATAATCTCCGCGCCGCATTTTCTTCAGCTCGAAGTGGCTGACGTCGGAACGTACGTATTTCACCGGGCCTTCGGTATTCAGCAGCGGCTGAAATTCGTCCGAAAAATAGTGGCTGGCGTCCGCCTGTTCCGACAGAAGCCGCTTAACGGGAACGTCGCTGATTTTTTTACGTTGCGGGCGATGGACAATCGTGTCCTGCTTAATCTGCCGGGTGCCGGTCATCAGTTGCCGGAACAGCGCCTGGTCCTCCTCGCTGAGCGATGTTTTCTTTTTCATTCTGCTGTCTCATTTTTCATTTTCCGTTAGTTTACCCGACTCACCGGCGATGCGAATGCGTAAAACGCAATTTTCGCGCCTGTCCCCTGTGTGAATGCTGATTTATCGCTGGCTTCGTGGCAAACTAGCCGCCGAAATTATTGCGTACATGCCCTGGAGGAACAGGTGGATAAAATTTTCGTTGATGAAGCAGTAAGTGATCTGCATACCATTCAGGACATGTTGCGTTGGGCGGTCAGCCGTTTTAGCGCGGCGAATATCTGGTACGGTCACGGCACCGACAACCCGTGGGATGAAGCCGTTCAACTGGTGCTGCCGTCACTTTATCTTCCACTGGATATTCCCGAAGACATGCGCACCGCGCGTCTGACGTCCAGCGAACGCCACCGCATTGTTGAGCGGGTGATCCGCCGGGTGAACGAGCGTATTCCGGTGGCCTATCTGACGAATAAAGCCTGGTTCTGCGGCCATGAATTTTACGTCGATGAACGCGTGCTGGTGCCGCGCTCGCCGATTGGCGAGCTGATCAACAACCGTTTTGAAGGGCTGATTCGCCAACAGCCGCAGCATATTCTCGACATGTGTACCGGCAGCGGTTGCATTGCTATTGCCTGCGCCTACGCGTTTCCGGAAGCGGAAGTCGACGCGGTGGATATCTCCGCCGACGCGCTGGCCGTCACTGAGCACAATATTGAAGAGCACGGCCTGCTGCACCATGTCACCCCCATTCGTTCGGACCTGTTCCGCGACCTGCCAAAAGTCCAGTACGATCTGATCGTGACCAACCCGCCGTATGTGGACGCGGAAGATATGTCCGATCTGCCGAATGAGTATCGTCACGAGCCTGAACTGGGGCTGGCGTCAGGGACAGATGGCCTGAAACTGACCCGCCGTATTCTGGGCAACGCGCCGGACTACCTGTCAGATAACGGTATTCTGATTTGTGAAGTCGGGAACAGCATGGTACATCTGATGGAACACTATCCTGATGTGCCGTTTACCTGGCTGGAATTCGACAACGGCGGCGATGGCGTCTTTATGCTGACCAAAGCCGAGTTACTGGCCGCCCGCGAGCATTTCAGCCTCTATAAAGACTAAATCACAACGACGACAACGGAATCGCAATGGCAGGAAATACAATTGGACAACTCTTTCGGGTAACCACCTTTGGCGAATCGCACGGGCTGGCGCTGGGCTGCATTGTTGACGGGGTGCCGCCGGGCATTCCTCTGACCGAAGCTGACCTGCAGCACGATCTCGACAGGCGGCGTCCTGGCACGTCTCGCTACACGACCCAGCGCCGTGAGCCGGATCAGGTGAAAATTTTGTCTGGCGTGTTTGAAGGCGTCACCACCGGCACCAGCATCGGTTTGCTGATCGAAAATACCGATCAGCGTTCGCAGGATTACAGCGCCATCAAGGACGTGTTTCGTCCGGGACACGCCGACTACACCTACGAGCAGAAATATGGCCTGCGCGATTACCGCGGCGGCGGGCGTTCGTCCGCCCGCGAGACCGCGATGCGCGTGGCGGCGGGCGCGATTGCCAAGAAATACCTTGCGGCAAAATACGGCATCCGCATCCAGGGCTGCCTGACCCAGATGGGCGATATTCCGCTGGCGATCAAAGACTGGGAGCAGGTGGAACAGAACCCTTTTTTCTGCCCGGATCCGGACAAAATCGACGCCCTTGACGAGCTGATGCGGGCGCTGAAAAAAGAGGGTGATTCTATCGGCGCTAAGGTAACGGTGGTAGCCAGCGGCGTTCCCGCCGGTCTCGGCGAGCCGGTATTTGATCGTCTTGACGCCGATATCGCCCATGCGCTGATGAGCATTAACGCCGTGAAAGGCGTTGAGATTGGCGACGGTTTTGACGTGGTGGCGCTGCGCGGAAGCCAAAACCGTGACGAAATAACGACGCAAGGCTTCCAGAGCAACCATGCGGGCGGCATTTTGGGCGGGATCAGCAGTGGGCAGCAAATTATTGCCCACATGGCGCTGAAACCAACCTCCAGTATTACCGTCCCGGGTCGTACCATTAATCGCTTTGGCGAAGAAGTCGAGATGATCACCAAAGGCCGTCACGATCCGTGTGTCGGGATCCGCGCGGTGCCGATCGCAGAGGCGATGCTGGCGATCGTGCTCATGGACCACTTGCTGCGCCAGCGGGCGCAAAATGCGGATGTCACAACAGATATTCCACGCTGGTAAGAGATGAAAAAAACCGCGATTGCGCTGCTGGCACTGCTTGCCGGCAGCGTCAGCCAGGCGGCGACGCCGTGGCAGAAAATAACCCAGCCCATAGCGGGCAGCGCGCAGTCGATCGGCAGCTTTTCGAACGGCTGTATCGTTGGCGCAGATACGCTTCCGGTCCAGTCGGAACACTATCAGGTCATGCGTACCGACCAACGCCGTTATTTTGGTCACCCCGATCTGGTGCTGTTCATTCAGCGTCTGAGCACCCGGGTGAATAACCTGGGGTTGGGAACGGTGCTGATTGGCGATATGGGCATGCCGGCCGGCGGCCGGTTTAACGGCGGCCACGCCAGCCATCAGAGCGGTCTGGATGTGGACATTTTCCTGCAATTACCAAAGACACGCTGGACTCAGGCGCAGTTGCTGCGACCGCAGGCGCTGGATTTGGTGGCCCGCGACGGAAAGCACGTTGTGCCTTCACTGTGGAAGCCGGAAATCTTTAGCCTGATTAAGCTCGCGGCGGAAGATAATGACGTCACCCGCATTTTCGTGAATCCGGCGATCAAACAACAGCTTTGCCTGGACGCAGGAAACGATCGCGACTGGTTGCGTAAAGTGCGACCCTGGTTCCAGCATCGCGCGCATATGCATGTACGATTACGGTGCCCTGCTGACAGCCTGGAGTGCGAAGATCAACCTTTGCCTCCGCCAGGCGACGGTTGTGGCGCTGAACTGCAAAGCTGGTTTGACCCCCCAAAACCTGGAACAACAAAGCCTGAGAAGAAGACACCGCCACCGTTGCCGCCTTCCTGCCAGGCGCTACTGGATGAGCATGTACTCTAATGGATAATTTCGCCGACCTGTTTATGGTCTCCCCGCTGCTGTTGGTTGTGCTGTTTTTTGTTGCGATGCTGGCTGGTTTTATCGATTCACTGGCGGGGGGCGGCGGACTGCTGACCATCCCCGCGCTGATGGCGGCAGGCATGTCTCCCGCTCAGGCGCTGGCCACCAATAAATTGCAGGCCTGCGGCGGCTCAATTTCCGCCTCTATCTACTTTATTCGCCGTAAGGTGGTGGATCTTGCCGATCAGAAACTGAATATCGCGATGACCTTTATTGGCTCGATGAGCGGCGCGCTGCTGGTGCAGCACGTGCAGGCAGACGTGCTTCGTCAGATCCTCCCGGTGCTGGTGATCTGCATCGGTCTCTATTTTTTGCTGATGCCAAAGCTGGGTGAAGATGATCGCCAGCGTCGCCTGTACGGCTTGCCGTTTGCGCTGGTCGCGGGGGGGTGCGTCGGATTTTACGACGGCTTCTTTGGCCCTGCCGCCGGGTCGTTTTACGCACTGGCGTTTGTCACGCTTTGCGGCTACAACCTCGCCAAATCCACCGCCCACGCCAAAGTGCTGAACGCCACGTCGAACATCGGCGGCCTACTGCTGTTTATGATTGGCGGTAAAGTGATCTGGGCAACCGGGTTCGTTATGTTGATTGGGCAGTTTCTCGGCGCGCGCATGGGCTCACGCCTGGTACTGAGCAAGGGACAAAAGCTGATTCGGCCTATGATCGTCATCGTCTCGGCGGTGATGAGCGCCAAACTACTTTATGATAACCATGGACAGGAGATTCTCCACTGGCTGGGGATGAATTAATGAAAAGTACACACCACTATGAACAGTTAATTACCCTGTTCAACGACTGCTTTGCTGACGATTTTAATACCCGTCTGATTAAAGGCGATGACGAACCGATCTATCTTCCTGCTGATGCAGAGGTGCCGTATCACCGGATCGTCTTTGCTCACGGTTTTTACGCCAGCGCCCTGCATGAGATTTCGCACTGGTGTATTGCCGGGAAAGCGCGCCGTGAACAGGTTGATTTTGGTTACTGGTACTGCCCGGACGGACGGGACGCGGCGACCCAAAGCAAGTTCGAAGATGTGGAAGTGAAACCGCAAGCGTTTGACTGGTTGTTTTGCGTGGCGGCGGGGTATCCGTTCAACGTCAGTTGCGACAACCTGGAAGGCGACGTCGAACCGGACCGCGTGGTGTTTCAGCGTCGGGTTCATGCGCAGGTGATGGAGTATCTGGAAAAGGGCATTCCTGAACGGCCGGCTCGCTTTATCAAAGCGTTACAAGATTATTATCACACGCCCGACCTTAAGGCGGAACAGTTCCCGTGGCCGGAAGCGCTAAACTAAAGCCAGCGCCACGTTTACAATGAGGAAAGAAGATGATCGCGGAGTTTGAAGCACGCATTCTGGCATTAATCGACGACATGGTTGAACACGCCAGCGACGATGAGCTGTTTGCCAGTGGGTATTTGCGTGGCCACCTGACGTTAGCCGTGGCGGAGCTGGAAGGGCGTGATGACCATTCCGCGGACGCCGTTTACGCCAACGTCACCAGCAGTCTCGAGAAAGCGATCGGTGCGGGTGAACTGTCACCACGCGATCAGGCGTTAGTCAAAGAGATGTGGGATGCGTTGTTCCAGAAGGCGACCAGCCAATAATCGCGCCTTTGCCGGATGGCGTCGCCATCCGGCATCACCCCATTATTTCACCGTTTTCCCTTTCCGTAATTTCCTGACCCATAAACGATTCGGATTGAGCGCCGCCAGCGTACCCGCATCCAGCGGAAGGGGTTCATTGCTCATTTGCGACGCCAGAATTTCCGCACACAGAGGCGCGGAGCACAAGCCGCGTGATCCCAGCGCGCCGAGCATAAAGAGATCCTCATGTACGGGCGCGTTTGCCGCTGATGAAGGATCCCTGGCCAGACTGGCGTACTGCGTTAGCGTGGCGGCGTAATCCGGTACATTGCCGACCATCGGTAAATGGTCGCGAGTAGCGCAGCGCACGCCGCAGCGCGCCTCTTTCCCGCTGATATCCACCTCTTGCGCCCATTTCGCCGTCGGGAAGCAGTCAATTAACCGCTGCCGGTTCTGCTGCTGATCGTCCTCACGATATTCCGTTGCGTCACTGCCGCGATGATAGCTGGCGCCAATACAATGGTGCTGGTTAGCCGGATTTACCGGGGTAAGATAACCGTCATAGCACAGCACCTGGCGAAGCGCGGAAAGGGCAGGCGTGGCGGGAATATGACTGACCTGACCGCCGACCGGGTAAACGGGTAACGGCTGTGTCTGTGTGAAGTGGTTAATCGCATGGCCGTTCGCCAGCACCACGACGTCGTGTTCAGCCTGCGTGCCGTCGGCAAAGCGCAGGGACAAGCCGTGCGCCGTCGCGCTTAGCGCGTCGACCGAATGACGGTAATGGCAACGTAGCCCCTGTTGTTCAGCCAGCGCCAGCACTGCGGCAGTCAATTGCGCCGGACACAGCCAGCCGCCCAGCGGATAGGAAATGCCAGCGCAGTCGATATCAACGCCGGTTAATGCTTCCATGTGTCCACTTTTTACCGCCTGCGCCAGCGCGTCGGGGAGTTCCAGCGACAACAGTTGCGCGATCTTCTGCTGGCTTTTTTCGTCCCAGCCGGCCTGCGTGACGCCGCACCAGTCATGATCGAAAACAACCGGGAGAGCATCGTACTGACGGCGTGCAAAGGTAAAGGCGGCGGGGAAAAAGAGATTTATCGCCGCATCGTGCTTGCTGAGCAGGGGATAAAGCGCACCCTGACGGTTTCCCGATGCGCCCTGGGCAGGTTTTTCGTCCGCGCAATAGAGCGTGACCCGCCAGCCGCGACGCAGCAGCGCCAGGGACAGCAGGGCGCTGGCGATACCGCCGCCAACAATAGCCGTTTCACGCTTAAGGCTGCCCTGGCGGACAAACCACGGCGCTCTGGCGACAGGCGTAAGTCTTTGAAGCATCGCCCCGCGCAGCATTTCACGCTTGCGGCCAAAACCTTTGTATTTCTGCATGGTGAAACCGGCTTCCTGTAAACCCCGGCGCACAAATCCCGCGGAGGTAAAGGTTGCCAGCGTACCGCCGGGTCGCGCCAGTCGCGCCATAGCGTTAAACAGTCCCGGGGTCCACATGTCCGGGTTTTTGGCGGGCGCGAAGCCGTCGAGAAACCAGGCGTCCACTTTCTGATGCAGACTGTCATCCAGTTGGTCGGTAAGTTCGTTAATATCTCCAAACCACAGATCGAGCGTGACGCGTCCTTCATCCAGCAGCAGGCGATGACAGCCCGCCAGCGGCAACGGCCACTGGGCGTGGAGTTGCTTTGCAAGCGCCGCCAGCTCAGGCCAGCGCTGGTGCGCGGCGACCAGATCGTCGTGGTGCAGGGGAAATTTTTCAAAACTGATAAAATGTAATCTTTGTAGCGTAGCCTCAGGGTGCGTGGCGCGAAACGCGGCAAACGCCTGCCAGAGCGTCAGAAAGTTCAGGCCAGTGCCGAAGCCGCTCTCTGCGACCACAAAAAGCGGGTCGGAATGTTCCGGAAAACGCTCAGGGATCCGGTTGCCGCCGAGAAAGACGTAACGTGTCTCTTCAAGGCCATTATCATTAGAAAAGTACACATCGTCGAAATCTCGGGAAACAGGTGTACCCTCAGCGTTGAATTCGAGGTTGGCGGGTTGTATGGCATTTTGTTTCACGTAAGTTACTCGTCTGACGGGCAGTGCCACGATCTTAGCGATGTGTGCCAGGCGGCGCAAATTTCCGGACAAAATGGCTGATCGGACTTGTTCGGCGTACAAGTGTACGCTATTGTGCCAGTCGAAACTTACTATAGTGCGACTTACAGAGGTATTGAATGAAACGTGCAGTGATTACTGGCTTGGGCATCGTTTCCAGCATCGGTAATAACCAGCAGGAAGTCCTGGCATCTCTGCGTGAAGGACGTTCAGGGATCACCTTCTCCGAAGAGTTTAAAGATGCGGGAATGCGTAGCCACGTATGGGGTAACGTCAAGCTGGATACAACCGGTTTGATCGACCGTAAAGTGGTTCGTTTCATGAACGATGCCTCTATTTATGCCTTTCTTTCCATGCAGCAGGCTATCGCTGACGCGGGCCTGAGCGATGAGGTGTATCAGAACAACCCGCGCGTGGGTCTGATTGCCGGTTCCGGCGGCTCCTCCAAAGCGCAGGTATTCGGTGCGGATGCTATGCGTAGCCCGCGCGGCCTGAAAGCGGTGGGGCCGTACGTCGTCACCAAAGCGATGGGCTCTGCGGTTTCCGCTTGCCTCGCGACGCCGTTTAAAATTCACGGCGTAAACTATTCGATCAGCTCCGCCTGTGCGACCTCCGCGCACTGCATTGGGAATGCGGTAGAGCAGATCCAACTGGGCAAACAGGACATCGTGTTTGCCGGCGGCGGCGAAGAGCTGGGCTGGGAAATGGCCTGTGAGTTCGACGCGATGGGCGCGCTGTCCACTAAGTACAACGATCAACCCGCTAAGGCGTCCCGGACTTATGATGCGCACCGTGACGGTTTCGTTATCGCTGGCGGCGGCGGGATGGTTGTGGTTGAAGAACTGGAGCACGCGATGGCCCGTGGCGCACGCATTTATGCGGAGATCGTCGGCTACGGCGCAACCTCCGATGGCGCAGACATGGTCGCGCCGTCCGGTGAAGGCGCGGTTCGCTGCATGCAGATGGCGATGCACGGCGTGGACACCCCCATCGACTACCTGAACTCCCACGGCACCTCTACGCCGGTTGGTGATGTGAAAGAACTGGGCGCCATTCGTGAAGTGTTTGGCGATAACAGCCCGGCTATTTCTGCGACGAAAGCCATGACCGGCCACTCTCTGGGCGCCGCTGGCGTGCAGGAAGCGATTTATTCTCTGCTGATGCTGGAACACGGTTTTATCGCGCCGAGCATTAACATTGAAGAGATGGACGAGCAGGCTGCCGGACTGAACATCGTGACTGAAACCACCGAGCGCGAACTGACGACCGTCATGTCCAACAGCTTTGGTTTCGGCGGCACCAACGCCACGCTGGTTATGCGCAAGCTGAAAGCGTAAGTGACAGGCCGGATAAGGCGTATCGCCGCTATCCGGCAGAACCTGATGATTTCAAAGGGGAGCTTTCAGGCTCCCTTTTTTGTTCTGCTGCCTGGAGTCATGCATGGCTGTCGTAGCTGAAAAAGAATCCACATCTTCTGCCAATTTCTCACTGTTCCGTATCGCCTTTGCGGTGTTCCTGACCTACATGACGGTTGGATTGCCGCTGCCCGTGATTCCACTTTTTGTCCACCATGAACTGGGCTATGGCAATACGATGGTGGGGATCGCCGTCGGGATCCAGTTTCTCGCCACCGTGTTAACGCGCGGCTATGCCGGACGGCTCGCCGATCAGTACGGCGCCAAGCGCTCGGCGTTGCAGGGCATGTTCGCCTGCGCGCTGGCGGGCGGGGCATGGCTGCTGGCGGCGCTGTTGCCCGTCTCTGCGCCGGTGAAATTTGCGCTGCTGATCGCAGGTCGTCTGATCCTCGGCTTTGGAGAAAGCCAGTTGCTTACCGGTACGCTGACCTGGGGGCTGGGTCTGGTGGGGCCAACGCGTTCCGGTAAAGTGATGTCCTGGAATGGGATGGCGATTTACGGCGCGCTGGCGGCAGGGGCGCCGCTGGGTTTACTCATCCACAGTCACTTTGGGTTTGCCGCGCTGGCAGGAACCACCATGGCGCTGCCGCTGCTGGCATGGGCATTTAACGGCACGGTACGTAAAGTGCCCGCGCAGACGGGAGAACGACCTTCTCTGTGGAGCGTGGTCGGGCTTATCTGGAAACCCGGTCTTGGCCTTGCGTTGCAGGGGGTGGGTTTTGCGGTTATCGGCACCTTTATTTCGCTCTATTTCGCCAGCCACGGCTGGGCAATGGCGGGTTTTACCCTCACCGCGTTCGGCGGTGCGTTTGTTCTCATGCGCGTGCTGTTTGGCTGGATGCCGGATCGCTTTGGCGGTGTTAAAGTCGCTATCGCTTCTTTATTGGTCGAGACCGTGGGTCTGGTGCTGCTATGGCTGGCGCCAACCGCGTGGATTGCTCTGCTTGGCGCGGCGTTAACCGGGGCGGGCTGCTCGCTTATTTTCCCCGCGCTGGGCGTTGAGGTGGTCAAGCGTGTCCCGGCGCAGGTACGCGGGACGGCGCTGGGGGGATACGCCGCGTTTCAGGATATCTCCTACGCCATCACTGGCCCGCTGGCGGGCGTGTTGGCCACATCCTGTGGCTATCCGTCAGTGTTCCTTGCGGGGGCGATTTCCGCCGTGGTAGGGATTCTGGTGACGATCCTGTCGTTTCGCCGGGGTTAAACCACCAGCCAGAAAATCAGCAGCGCAACCATCAGGGCGAGAAACAGCAGTCCGGGACGGGCGGCGGCCGCTTTGAAGGTTTCGATTACCGGGGTAAACGGGCTGTAGATTGGCTGAATATGAAGCGGATCGCTGAGCGCTTTGTCGCGCTCAACGCGGCGCAGGAAGATCTGATTCAGCAGATCCTGAACCTGGGCGGTGGTCAACACCGTCTGCGGCTGGATCTGCCAGGTGTGCTGGGCATACTCTTTCAGCGATGCCTGTTCTGCCGGCTCCAGTGGTTGCTTCAACGCCGCCTGCAGCGATTGCAGGGTCGGGGCGTGTTGCAGACTGAGCGTTTGCCGCGCCTGAAGCCAGGTCGCCAGATGGGTAAAATGCTTCGCCGGGATCAGCTCGCCGCTTTTCACGCCCGACAGTTCCAGCATGGATTGCCAGATAAGCTTACCGGACTCTCCCGTCGCGGCGGCCAGTTTGGTAACCAACTGGTTCAGGGTGTTGTGTTCCGCAGGCAACAGCGGGCGATCGGTTGCCGGGCGCTGTTGTGGTTGCGGAATAGACAATTGCCCCTGCTGGAGCAGCGTCAGTACATTCTTTAGCTGATCCGGCGTGAGCTGGCTGAGCGCCGTTTGTCCATATTGCTGGCGAATAAAATCGCTCACCGCCTGACGGTTATTCCCCTGGCTCAATAATTCCGTTAGCTGCGACAGCACCTGTCGGTTGGCATGATTTTGCTGGGCGACGCTCAGTCTCTGGCTGAGATTGTGCTCTGCGGCGGGGAAATGGCGGGACAACAACGGTGTGTCGCTTTTCACGCCAAGATCGTGTTTCATTCCGGCCCACACTTCCGCACTTTGCTGTTGCGTCAGTGAAATCAGGCGGGTTATCAGTCGCTCCAGTACCGTCCGCTGTTGAGTAGAGAGCGGTTGTTCGCCCGCAGCGGAAGAAGCGGGTTGCCCTTCACCCGGAGGGCGCGCGGGAGTACCGGAAATGGGTTGCATCATCACGTATCCTTAAACCATCAATCTTAGCAAAGTATGCCTGGCGGCCAGATTATGGCACACTTGCCCGGTTAACACTCGTTCTCAAACAGGTACGAAAGACGTGAAAATTCTCGTTGATGAAAATATGCCTTATGCCCGCGAATTGTTTAGCCGACTGGGCGAGGTAAAAGCGGTTCCTGGCCGCCCAATTCCGGTTGCTGAACTGGACGATGCGGACGCCCTCATGGTGCGTTCGGTCACCAAAGTGAATGAAGCGTTGCTGGCGGGGAAACCGGTGAAATTTGTCGGCACGGCAACGGCGGGAACCGATCACGTGGATGACCGCTGGCTTGCGCAGGCCGGTATTGGTTTTTCGGCGGCGCCTGGCTGTAACGCGATTGCGGTCGTCGAGTACGTCTTTTCCGCGCTGCTGATGCTGGCCGAACGCGACGGCTTTGCCCTGCGCGATCGTACCGTAGGTATTGTGGGGGTCGGTAACGTTGGCCGCCGTTTACAGGCGCGGCTGGAAGCGTTCGGCGTGCGTACGCTGCTGTGCGATCCGCCGCGGGCGGATCGGGGCGACGAAGGCGATTTCCGCTCGCTTGACGAGCTGGTGCGGGAGGCGGATATCCTGACCTTCCATACGCCGCTGTTTAAAGACGGTCCGTACAAGACTTTGCATCTGGCGGATGAAGCGCTGATCGCCCGTCTGAAGCCAGGGACGATCCTGATCAACGCCTGTCGTGGCGCGGTTGTGGATAACGCGGCGCTGCTGGCGCGCCTGAACGCGGGACAGCAGTTGAGCGTAGTGCTGGACGTGTGGGAAGGGGAGCCGGACCTGAACGTAGAACTGCTCAGTAAAGTGGATATCGGTACGCCGCATATTGCGGGCTATACGCTGGAAGGCAAAGCGCGCGGAACCACCCAGGTCTTTGAAGCGTTTAGCGCGTTTATCGGGCGCGCCCAACATGTCGCGCTTGATACGCTGCTGCCCGCCCCGGAATTTGGCCGTATCACGCTCCACGGCCCGTTAGATCAGCCAACGCTGAAAAGACTGGCGCATTTGGTGTATGATGTGCGCCGCGACGATGCGCCGCTGCGTCACGTCGCCGGGATACCGGGTGAATTCGATAAACTGCGCAAGACTTACCTTGAGCGCCGCGAATGGTCGTCACTGTATGTGATGTGCGACGACGCCAGCGCCGCCGCGCTATTGCATCAGCTCGGGTTTAACGCCGTTCATCATCCGGCTCGCTAACATTCTTTTTGTCGCTCCCTGCCTGCAGCGGGGAGCTTTGCTATTTCTGGAGTAAACCACCATGTCTGAAGGCTGGAATATTGCCGTTCTCGGCGCGACGGGCGCCGTTGGCGAAGCGTTGCTTGAAACTCTGGCAGAACGCCAGTTCCCGGTCGGTGAGATCTATGCGCTGGCGCGGCCAGAAAGCGCGGGTGAACATCTGCGTTTTGCCGGAAAAACGGTAACGGTGCAGGACGCGGCAGAGTTCGACTGGACGCAGGCGCAGCTGGCGTTTTTTGTCGCGGGCGTAGAAGCTACGGCGGCCTGGGTGGACGACGCCACCAACGCAGGATGCCTGGTGATTGACTCCAGCGGTCTGTTCGCCCTTGAGCCGGACGTGCCGCTGGTGGTGCCGGAAGTGAACCCGTTCGTGCTGGCGGACTACCGTAACCGTAACGTTATCGCTGTCCCGAACAGCCTGACCAGCCAACTGCTGGCGTCGCTGAAGCCGCTGATCGACCAGGGCGGTTTGTCCCGCATCAGTGTGACCAGCCTGCTTTCGGCCTCCGCACAGGGCAAAAAGGCGGTCGATGCTCTCGCCGGGCAGAGCGCGAAGCTGCTGAACGGGATCCCGATCGATGAGGACGATTTCTTTGGTCGCCAGTTGGCCTTCAACATGTTACCGCTGTTGCCGGACAGGGAAGGCAGCGTGCGCGAAGAGCGCTGTATCGTCGATGAAGTGCGCAAAATTATGCAGGATGACGGGCTGATGATCTCCGTAAGCTGTGTGCGGTCGCCGGTGTTTTACGGCCACGCGCAGATGGTCGCGTTTGAAGCCCTGCGTCCGCTGGCGGCAGAAGAGGCCCGTGACGCCTTCGCCCAGGGCGAGGATATCATGCTGTCCGACGAGACGGATTTCCCCACTCAGGTCGGCGATGCGTCTGGCAACGCGCAGCTTTCCGTAGGCTGTGTGCGTAACGACTACGGTATGCCGGAGCAAGTACAGTTCTGGTCGGTGGCCGATAACGTTCGCTTTGGCGGCGCCCTGATGGCGGTGAAAATTGCCGAGAAGCTGGTGCAGGAGTATCTCTACTAATGTCCGACCAGCTACAGCCGCCGGTGTATAAAATTGCGCTGGGCATTGAGTATGACGGCAGCAAATATTATGGCTGGCAGCGTCAGAACGAAGTGCGCAGCGTGCAGGAAAAGCTGGAAAAAGCACTCTCCCAGGTTGCCAACGAGCCGATTACCGTCTTCTGCGCCGGGCGTACCGATGCGGGCGTTCACGGCACCGGGCAGGTCGTCCATTTCGAAACGACCGCACAGCGAAAAGACGCGGCGTGGACGTTAGGCGTAAATGCGAATTTACCTGGTGACATTGCCGTGCGTTGGGTGAAAGCTGTACCGGACGATTTTCATGCCCGGTTTAGCGCCACGGCTCGTCGTTATCGTTACATCATCTACAATAATCGGCTGCGTCCGGCGGTTTTAGCCAAAGGCGTCACGCATTACTATGAGCCGCTGGATGCCGAGCGGATGCACCGCGCGGCGCAATGCCTGATTGGCGAGAACGATTTTACCTCGTTTCGCGCCGTTCAGTGCCAGTCGCGCACGCCGTGGCGTAACGTGATGCATATTAGCGTGTCGCGTTACGGCGCATATGTGGTGGTCGATATCAAAGCCAATGCCTTTGTACATCATATGGTCAGGAATATTGTCGGCAGCCTGATGGAAGTGGGCGCCAACAACCAGCCGGAGAGCTGGATAGCAGAGCTGTTAGCGGCAAAGGACAGAACGCTTGCAGCGGCAACGGCGAAAGCGGAAGGGCTGTATCTGGTCGCGGTGGATTATCCGGACCGGTTTGATCTTCCGAAACCGCCTATGGGCCCGCTGTTCCTGGCGGACTAATTCGCGTCGTAAAAGGCATAATTATGGACCTGATTTACTTTCTTATTGATTTCATCCTGCACATCGATGTGCATCTGGCAGAGCTGGTTGCCGAATATGGCATCTGGGTATACGCCATTTTGTTCCTGATTTTGTTTTGTGAAACGGGTCTGGTGGTCACGCCGTTCCTGCCGGGAGATTCCCTGCTGTTCGTTGCCGGGGCGCTGGCGTCGCTGCCCAATAACGATCTCAACGTCCATATGATGGTGGTATTAATGCTGATTGCCGCAATTGTTGGCGACGCGGTTAACTACACCATTGGCCGACTGTTCGGCGATAAGCTTTTCAGCAACCCGGACTCGAAAATTTTCCGCCGCAGTTACCTCGACAAAACCCACCAGTTTTACGAGAAGCATGGCGGCAAAACCATCATTCTCGCCCGCTTTGTGCCGATCGTCAGAACGTTCGCGCCGTTCGTGGCGGGAATGGGGCATATGTCTTATCGTCATTTTGCCGCTTACAACGTGATTGGCGCGCTGTTGTGGGTATTGCTATTTACCTACGCGGGCTACTTCTTCGGCACTCTCCCGATGATCCAGGATAACCTGAAGCTGTTGATCGTCGGCATTATCGTGGTGTCCATATTGCCCGGCGTTTACGAAATTATTCGTCATAAACGTGCTGCGTCGCGTGTAACAAAATAGAAACTAACACAGCGGTTCGACCACTTTTTTATCCAAAGTTACGGGCTGTTATGTTTTAATGTGCAACATTCATGGTCTGTTGGGGGCAAAAATGGCATCATGCGCCCCTTATAACAAAGCTAACCAGGGTTCAGGCAGAAAGGTCACCAATGAGCTGGATTGAACGAATTAAAAGCAACATTACTCCAACCCGCAAGGCAAGCATTCCTGAAGGGGTGTGGACCAAATGTGATAGCTGCGGTCAGGTTTTATATCGCGCTGAGCTGGAACGTAATCTTGAGGTCTGTCCGAAGTGTGACCATCACATGCGCATGTCGGCGCGCAATCGCCTGCATAGCCTGTTAGATGAAGGTTCTCTTGTGGAGCTGGGTAGCGAACTTGAGCCGAAAGACGTGCTGAAGTTCCGTGACTCCAAGAAGTATAAAGATCGTCTGGCTTCCGCGCAGAAGGAAACCGGCGAAAAAGACGCGCTGGTGGTCATGAAAGGTACGCTTCACGGCATGCCGGTTGTCGCGGCGGCGTTTGAGTTTGCCTTTATGGGCGGTTCCATGGGATCTGTTGTCGGTGCGCGTTTCGTCCGCGCCGTTGAGCAGGCGCTGGAAGATAACTGCCCGCTGATCTGCTTCTCCGCGTCCGGCGGCGCGCGTATGCAGGAAGCGCTGATGTCGTTGATGCAGATGGCGAAAACTTCCGCTGCGCTGGCGAAAATGCAGGAACGCGGTCTGCCGTACATTTCGGTGCTTACTGACCCGACAATGGGTGGCGTATCCGCAAGCTTCGCGATGCTGGGCGATCTTAATATCGCTGAACCGAAAGCGTTGATTGGCTTCGCCGGTCCGCGCGTGATCGAGCAAACCGTTCGTGAGAAACTGCCGCCGGGATTCCAGCGCAGTGAGTTTCTGATCGAAAAAGGCGCTATCGATATGATTGTCCGCCGTCCGGAAATGCGCCTGAAACTGGCCAGCATTCTGGCGAAGCTGATGAACTTACCCGCGCCGAATCCGGATGCTCCACGTGAAGGCGTGGTGGTACCTCCGGTACCGGATCAGGAACCCGAGGCCTGATAATTTACTCTATGGTTTTCGAGTTGCAGGTAGGCGGCAAGAGAGTTCATCCCGATGAGCTTGCACAGGCAAGTGATTCGGGTGAACGAGAGCAGCCAACAAGCCTGCAGCTTGAAAGACGACGAGTACAAAAGGGCAGGGCCAGCTGGCGCTGCCTTTTGCTTTTCTCAATGTAACCAATTTACGGGCATCATGGATAACAAACGCATTCCCCAAGCCGCGTCGCCCCTGGCCTCGTGGCTTTCTTATCTGGAAAATCTCCACGCCAAAACGATTGATATGGGTCTTGAGCGCGTAAGTCAGGTGGCAGCGAAACTGGACGTGTTAAAGCCCGCGCCATTTGTCTTTACCGTCGCCGGAACGAACGGCAAAGGCACAACCTGCCGCACGCTGGAGTCCGTATTGACGGCGGCAGGCTACAGCGTGGGCGTTTACAGTTCGCCGCATCTGGTCCGTTACACTGAGCGCGTGCGCATTGCGGGTAAAGAGCTGCCGGAATCGGCCCATACCGCCTCTTTTGCGGAAATTGAAGCTGCGCGCGGTGAGATTTCCCTGACCTATTTTGAGTACGGTACGCTATCCGCGCTGTGGCTGTTTAAGCAGGCGAATCTTGATGTCGTTATTCTGGAGGTGGGGTTAGGCGGTCGGCTGGACGCCACCAATATGGTGGATGCTGACGTCGCGGTGATCACCAGTATCGCGCTTGACCACACCGACTGGCTGGGACCGGATCGCGAAAGCATTGGCCGGGAAAAAGCCGGGATCTTCCGCGCTGAAAAACCGGCAATTGTTGGCGAACCGGAAATGCCGTATACCATCGCCGACGTCGCGCAGGAAAAAGGGGCTTTGCTCCAGCGACGCGGTGTAGACTGGCATTATGCGGTGTCGGGCGACAGCTGGTGTTTTACCGACGCCAACGGTACGTTAACCGGTTTGCCGTTGCCGCAGGTGCCGCAGCCAAACGCGGCGACGGCGCTGGCGGCGCTGCGCGCAAGCGGGCTTACGATCGGCGAGCAGGCGATCCGCGACGGTATTGCCGGGGCGATTCTACCCGGACGTTTTCAGATTGTGAGCGAGTCCCCACGGGTCATTCTCGATGTCGCGCATAATCCCCATGCGGCGGAATACCTGACCGGGCGACTGAAAGGGTTACCGAAACAAGGGCGCGTGCTGGCGGTTATCGGTATGCTACATGATAAGGATATTGCGGGAACGTTAGCCTGGTTGAAAAGCGTGGTCGACGACTGGTATTGTGCTCCGCTGGAAGGGCCGCGCGGCGCGACGGCGGAACAGCTGCTGGAACATCTGGGCCAGGGCACTGTCTATGACAGTGTCGCGCAGGCATGGCAGGCGGCGCTGGCGGAGGCGAAACCAGAAGATACCGTACTGGTATGTGGATCATTCCACACGGTGGCACATGTCATGGAAGTGATGGACGCGGGGAGAATCGGTGGCGAGTAAATTTCAGAATCGTTTAGTTGGCACAATTGTGCTGGTCGCACTGGGCGTGATTGTGCTTCCAGGCCTGCTCGACGGGCAAAAAAAGCATTATCAGGATGAGTTTGCCGCTATCCCGCTGGTGCCGAAACCGGGCGATCGCGATGAGCCTGATATGATGCCCGCCGCCACGCAGGCTTTGCCGACCCAGCCGCCGGAAGGCGCTGCGGAAGAAGTGCGCGCAGGCGATGCGGCGGCACCGTCGCTGGACCCTTCGCGCTATGCGTCGACCAACAATCCGGCGATTGATCCGGCGCCAGCGCCGGTTGAAAAGCCAAAACCAAAACCGGTTGAAAAACCGAAGCCGCAGCCGAAACCACAGCCGGTGGTAGAGCCGACAGCGCCAGCGCCTAAGCCCGCGGCAGAAGAAAAACCGGCACCGACCGGGAAAGCCTATGTTGTTCAGTTAGGGGCGTTGAAAAACGCCGACAAGGTCAATGAGATTGTGGGTAAACTTCGCGGCGCGGGTTACCGGGTATATACTGTGCCGTCGACGCCAGTGCAGGGAAAAATCACCCGCATCCTGGTCGGGCCGGACGCGTCTCGCGACAAGCTGAAAAGCGCGCTTGGTGAACTGAAACAGCTCTCCGGGCTAAGCGGAGTGGTGATGGGATACAGTCCGAACTAAGCCCCCTGTCGCCAGGCGCGACGCGGTTTTTCAGGCCGGATAAGGCGTTAACGACGCCATCCGGCAAGGCCAAAAACGGCCAAAAAGTATGATGGCGTTGAATATTTTTTCAGCGCCATTTTTATTTACGCGTGGGAAGGAAATCCCTACGCAAACGTTTTCTTTTTCTGTTAGAATGCGCCCCGAACAGGACGGCAGGGCGTTAAATCGTGGGACACTTATGGTCTGGATTGATTACGCCATTATCGCGGTGATTGGTTTTTCCTGTCTGGTTAGCCTGATCCGTGGCTTTGTACGTGAAGCGTTATCGTTGGTGACATGGGGTTGTGCTTTCTTTGTCGCCAGCCATTACTACACTTATCTGTCTGTCTGGTTTTCGGGCTTTGAAGACGAACTGGTTCGAAACGGGATTGCCATCGCGGTGCTGTTTATCGCGACGCTCATTGTCGGCGCGGTCGTCAACTTTGTTATCGGGCAACTGGTCGAAAAAACCGGGTTGTCAGGTACTGACCGGGTGCTGGGGATCTGTTTTGGGGCTCTGCGTGGTGTACTGATTGTTGCCGCTATTCTGTTCTTTCTCGATACCTTTACCGGTTTGTCGAAAAGTGAGGACTGGAGTCAGTCACGGCTTATCCCGGAGTTCAGTTTCATCATCAGATGGTTTTTTGACTATCTGCAAAGCTCGTCAAGTTTCTTGCCCAGAACCTGACTGGGTTCTGAGATGTGGTTAACGAGGAAAAAGACGTATGTGCGGTATTGTCGGTATCGCCGGTGTTATGCCGGTCAACCAGTCGATTTATGACGCCTTAACGGTGCTCCAGCATCGTGGCCAGGATGCCGCAGGCATCATCACCATTGATGCGAACAACTGCTTCCGCTTGCGTAAAGCGAACGGCCTGGTGAGCGACGTGTTCGAAGCGCGTCACATGCAGCGTATGCAGGGCAACATGGGTATCGGTCATGTGCGCTACCCAACGGCTGGCAGCTCCAGCGCCTCAGAGGCTCAGCCATTCTACGTCAACTCACCGTATGGCATCACGCTTGCCCACAATGGCAATCTGACCAACGCCCACGAGCTGCGTAAAAAGCTGTTCGAAGAAAAGCGTCGCCACATCAATACCACCTCCGATTCAGAGATCCTGCTGAATATCTTTGCCAGCGAGCTGGATAACTTTCGTCACTATCCGCTGGAAGCCGATAACATTTTTGCCGCTATCGCCGCGACTAACCGCCAGATCCGCGGGGCGTATGCCTGCGTGGCGATGATTATCGGCCACGGGATGATCGCCTTTCGCGATCCGAACGGGATCCGTCCGCTGGTGCTGGGCAAACGCGATATTGGCGATGGCCGTACCGAGTACATGGTGGCCTCAGAAAGCGTGGCGCTTGATACGCTGGGCTTCGAATTCCTCCGTGACGTCGCGCCCGGCGAGGCGGTGTACATCACGGAAAAAGGCCAACTGTTTACCCGCCAGTGTGCGGAAAACCCGGTCAGCAACCCGTGTCTGTTTGAGTACGTCTACTTCGCGCGTCCGGACTCCTTCATTGACAAAATTTCCGTCTACAGCGCCCGCGTTAATATGGGGACCAGGCTGGGTGAAAAAATTGCCCGTGAGTGGGAAGACCTGGATATCGACGTGGTGATCCCGATCCCGGAAACGTCCTGCGATATCGCGCTGGAAATTGCCCGTATTCTGGGTAAGCCGTACCGCCAGGGGTTTGTGAAAAACCGCTACGTGGGACGTACCTTTATCATGCCGGGTCAGCAGCTGCGCCGTAAATCGGTGCGCCGCAAGCTGAACGCTAATCGCGCGGAGTTCCGGGATAAAAACGTTCTGCTGGTCGATGACTCTATCGTGCGCGGCACCACCTCTGAGCAGATCATTGAGATGGCGCGTGAAGCCGGGGCGAAAAAGGTCTATCTGGCGTCAGCCGCGCCGGAAATTCGTTTCCCGAATGTGTACGGCATTGACATGCCTACCGCTAACGAACTGATCGCCCACGGGCGTGAAGTGGATGAGATCCGCCAGATTATCGGCGCAGACGGCCTAATCTTCCAGGATCTGAACGATCTGATCGAAGCCGTACGCGCTGAGAACCCGGATATCCAACAGTTTGAATGCTCGGTATTTAACGGCGTGTACGTGACGAAAGACGTTGATCAACAGTATCTGGATTTTCTCGATTCCCTGCGCAATGACGACGCCAAAGCGGTGCAGCGGCAGAACGAAGTGGAAAATCTCGAAATGCATAACGAAGGGTAATCTCTTCCTCCCAGGGTGCGGTTTCCGCACCCTGCTTGCAACTCCCCCTGAAATCCTGCAAAGTCAGCCCAGAAGTCAGACAGGGCGATATATCATGAAACGACTCATCGTAGGAATTAGCGGCGCCAGCGGCGCCATTTACGGCGTGCGCGTGTTGCAGGTTTTACGCGACGTGCCGGATGTTGAAACGCACCTGATTATGAGTCAGGCCGCCCGACAGACGTTGTCGCTGGAAACCGACTTATCGCTGCGCGACGTGCAGGCGCTTGCTGATGTCACCCACGACGCGCGTGACATTGCCGCCAGCGTCTCCTCTGGCTCTTTTCAGACCGCGGGAATGGTCATCCTGCCATGCTCGATTAAAACGCTGTCCGGCATTGTGCACAGCTATACCGACGGTCTGCTCACCCGCGCCGCCGACGTGGTGCTGAAAGAGCGCCGTCCGCTGGTGCTCTGTGTGCGGGAAACACCGCTGCATCTGGGGCATCTTCGATTAATGACCCAGGCGGCGGAAATTGGCGCGGTGATTATGCCGCCGGCTCCGGCGTTTTATCATCGTCCGCAGTCGCTGGATGATGTGATAAATCAAACCGTTAACCGCGTTCTTGATCAGTTTGACATTGCGCTACCGCAGGATCTCTTTGCCCGCTGGCAGGGCGCATAGCGCTGCCTGCTTAGCGCGCCTTCTGGCAACCGTTGCCCTGTTATAGGGCAATTTTGTAACCGCGATCATATCCTCGACATTTAATTCGCTAAAAGCCACCGAAACGCTGCGGTTCATCCGCCAGACCTGCTATCTTCAACATCAGGACAATATTGCAACGTTTTATTAACATATTTAACGTCGAATATCCTCATCGACGCGAAAATGGCATAAGACCTGCATGAAAAAGCCTGCAAACACACAACACAACGCAAAACATAATAAAGTCATTCCACTTGAGGGTTATGTATGAAGAAGTCAGTTCTCGCTCTGTCATTACTGATAGGTCTTTCTGTTGGCGCATCCAGCTATGCCGCGTTACCGGAAACGGTTCGTATCGGTACGGACACCACCTACGCGCCATTCTCTTCAAAAGACGCCAAAGGCGATTTTGTCGGCTTTGATATCGATCTGGGCAATGAGATGTGCAAGCGTATGCAGGTCAAATGTACCTGGGTCGCCAGCGATTTCGACGCGCTGATCCCGTCGCTCAAGGCGAAGAAAATCGATGCCATCATCTCTTCGCTTTCCATCACCGATAAGCGTCAGCAGGAAATTGCCTTCTCTGACAAACTCTACGCAGCTGACTCACGACTGATTGCGGCGAAAGGTTCGCCGATCCAACCGACGCTGGATGCGCTGAAAGGCAAACACGTCGGCGTTCTGCAGGGGTCCACCCAGGAAGCGTATGCCAATGACAACTGGCGCAGTAAAGGTGTAGATGTGGTGGCGTACGCCAACCAGGATCTGATTTACTCCGACCTGACGGCGGGCCGCCTTGATGCTGCTCTGCAGGATGAAGTGGCCGCCAGCGAAGGATTCCTGAAACAACCTGCCGGTAAAGACTATGCGTTTGCCGGTCCTTCCGTGAAAGACAAGAAGTACTTTGGCGACGGGACGGGCGTCGGTTTACGTAAGGACGACGCTGAGCTGAAAGCGGCCTTTGACAAGGCGCTGGGCGATCTGCGTAAGGACGGTACTTACGACAAGATGGCGAAAAAGTACTTCGACTTTAACGTCTACGGCGACTGATCGCGCCAGTGAGGGGATCTGGCTGCACCGTTTGGGTAACCTTTCGCGGTGCAGTCAGGCAGAAATGCACCATAACAGTGCAGTGGTTGGATCGGCTGGCGGAAATATGCATACTTAAGCGCTTTTCATGCAAAATAAACCGGCTATTTGGGTAGAATGCTTTGCCTTGCCGACCCGATTAATGGCACGATAACCGCACCTGGTCCTGTAAAGATCCCCTATAAAGACAGTCTGTTGAGGATAGCTATGAAAAAACTGGTGTTATCTCTTTCCCTGGTGCTGGCCTTCTCCAGCGCTACCGCAGCTTTTGCCGCCATTCCGCAAAAAATTCGCATTGGTACCGATCCTACTTACGCCCCCTTTGAATCGAAAAACGCACAGGGTGAACTGGTGGGTTTTGATATCGATCTGGCGAAAGAGCTGTGCAAACGTATCAATACACAATGCACCTTCGTTGAGAACCCGCTGGACGCGCTGATCCCGTCGTTAAAAGCGAAGAAAATCGATGCCATCATGTCTTCGCTTTCCATCACGGAAAAGCGCCAGCAGGAGATCGCTTTCACTGACAAACTGTATGCCGCTGATTCACGTCTGGTGGTGGCCAAAAATTCCGATATTCAGCCGACCGTCGAGTCGCTGAAAGGCAAGCGCGTCGGCGTACTTCAGGGCACCACTCAGGAGACGTTTGGTAACGAGCATTGGGCGCCGAAGGGCATTGAGATTGTCTCTTACCAGGGGCAGGACAACATCTACTCTGACCTGACTGCGGGACGTATCGATGCGGCATTCCAGGACGAAGTCGCGGCAAGCGAAGGCTTTCTGAAGCAACCCGTTGGCAAAGATTACAAATTCGGCGGCCCGTCTGTGAAAGACGAGAAACTGTTCGGCGTCGGGACCGGTATGGGTCTGCGTAAAGAAGACAACGAACTGCGTGAAGCCCTTAATAAAGCGTTTGCCGATATGCGCGCTGACGGGACTTACGAAAAGCTGGCGAAAAAGTACTTTGATTTTGATGTTTATGGCGGTTAATTCCCGCCGGTGCAGATAAAGCCCGAAACGGCGTGATGATCCTTTTTTCAGCCTGATGGCGCAACGTTTATCCGGCCTGCAGACAGCTGTCTTAGGCCAGATAAGGTCAGTGCCGCCATCCGGCATACGAAGGACGTGACGTCAAAAGAGGCGCTTACTCACCACTCACGACAGGACAGGCAGCATGTTGTACGGCTTTTCAGGTGTTATTTTACAGGGCGCGATCGTCACGCTGGAACTGGCGCTCAGTTCCGTCGTGCTGGCGGTGCTGATCGGCCTCGTCGGGGCGGGGGCTAAACTCTCGCAAAACCGGGTGACGGGGCTTATTTTCGAAGGGTATACCACCCTGATTCGCGGTGTGCCGGATCTGGTGCTGATGCTGCTGATCTTCTACGGTCTGCAGATTGCGCTGAATACGGTCACCGACGCGCTGGGGGTCGGCCAAATCGATATTGATCCAATGGTTGCCGGTATTATTACCCTCGGCTTTATCTACGGCGCCTATTTCACGGAAACCTTCCGCGGTGCGTTCATGGCGGTGCCGAGAGGTCATATCGAAGCGGCGACCGCCTTTGGTTTTACGTCATCTCAGACGTTTCGCCGCATTATGTTTCCGGCAATGATGCGCTATGCGCTGCCCGGCATTGGCAACAACTGGCAGGTTATCCTGAAAGCCACGGCGCTGGTCTCGCTGCTCGGTCTGGAGGATGTGGTAAAAGCCACGCAACTGGCCGGTAAGAGCACCTGGGAGCCCTTTTATTTCGCAGTGGTGTGCGGGCTGATTTATCTGGTATTTACGACTGTGTCCAATGGTGTGCTGCTGTTCCTCGAGCGCCGTTACTCCGTGGGTGTAAAGAGGGCTGACCTGTGATCGACATTATTCAGGAGTACTGGAAATCCCTGCTCTGGACCGACGGCTATCGCTTTACCGGCGTGGCGATTACCCTGTGGCTGCTGATCTCATCAGTGGTGATGGGGGGCATCCTGGCAGTGATCCTCGCGATTGGCCGCGTTTCCAGCAATAAGTTTATCCAGTTCCCCATCTGGTTATTTACCTATATCTTTCGCGGGACGCCGCTGTATGTGCAACTCCTGGTGTTCTATTCGGGGATGTATACCCTGGAAATCGTCAAAGGCACCGATTTCCTCAACGCCTTCTTTCGTAGCGGCCTGAACTGTACCGTTCTGGCGTTAACCCTTAACACCTGCGCCTATACTACCGAGATTTTTGCCGGCGCCATTCGCTCGGTGCCGCATGGTGAAATCGAGGCCGCGCGGGCCTATGGCTTTTCTTCGTTTAAAATGTACCGCTGCATTATTTTGCCTTCGGCGCTGCGTATTGCGCTTCCGGCGTACAGCAACGAGGTTATATTAATGCTGCATTCCACGGCCCTGGCTTTTACCGCGACGGTGCCGGATCTGCTTAAAATCGCTCGCGATATCAATTCAGCGACCTATCAGCCCTTTACCGCTTTCGGGCTTGCCGCCGTGCTGTATTTAATCATTTCATATGTCCTGATCAGTCTGTTCCGCAGGGCGGAAAGGCGCTGGTTGCAGCATGTTTCCTCTAAATAATTCGAGTAACACGATGTCTGAGAATAAATTAAACGTTATCGATTTGCACAAACGCTACGGCGAACATGAAGTGCTGAAAGGGGTATCGCTGCAGGCCAACGCCGGGGATGTGATAAGTATTATCGGCTCATCGGGTTCGGGGAAAAGTACCTTTCTGCGCTGCATTAACTTCCTTGAGAAGCCGAGCGAAGGATCGATTGTGGTCAGCGGCCAAAATATCACGCTGGTACGCGACAAAGACGGTCAACTGAAGGTGGCGGATAAAACCCAGCTCCGCCTGTTGCGCACGCGTCTGACGATGGTGTTTCAGCACTTTAACCTGTGGAGCCACATGACGGTGCTGGAAAACGTCATGGAAGCGCCGGTTCAGGTACTGGGCCTGAGCAAGCAGGAAGCCCGCGAACGGGCGATCAAGTATCTGGCGAAAGTGGGCATTGATGAGCGTGCCCAGGGTAAATATCCGGTGCATCTTTCCGGCGGGCAGCAGCAGCGCGTGTCGATTGCCCGCGCGCTGGCGATGGAACCGGAGGTGCTGTTGTTTGATGAGCCGACCTCTGCGCTGGATCCTGAACTGGTGGGTGAAGTGTTGCGCATCATGCAGCAACTGGCGGAAGAGGGCAAAACCATGGTAGTGGTGACCCACGAAATGGGTTTTGCTCGCCATGTGTCAAGCCACGTGATTTTCCTGCATCAGGGGAAGATTGAAGAAGAAGGGGAGCCAGAGCAACTGTTTGGCAATCCGCAAAGCCCGCGATTGCAGCAGTTTCTTAAAGGTTCGTTGAAATAGTCACCGGTTTCGCCGGGCGGCAAATCGCGTTTCTTACAGGTTGGATCAGCGCCGCGCCTTCAGGCGCTTTCCAGCCGGTAACCCCAGTCGTCATAGCGAATGCCATTGATCGTGAATGCTTTTTCCAGCACCTGCGTGCGCGCGAATCCGAGCTTTTCCAGCAATCTTACGGACCCCCGGTTTTCTGCCAGCACCCAGGCGTTGATCGCCTGTAGCCCCGCATCGTGAAAGCCATACTCGCACACGGCGCGAACGGCTTCGCTGGCAAAGCCGCGCCCCTGCACATCAGGGAGCAGGCAATAGCCGATATCCGCTTCCTGGGGAAACTGATGGCTGATTTGCAGACCGACGTCCCCTAGCGGGGTTGCGTCATGATGCTGGCGAATAACGAACATATGTTTCGAAACCAGACGACGCGCGAACAGTAAACGGATATCGCGTTCCGGGCAGCGTTCGCCCATATACCGCATAATATCCGGGTTCTCTCGCAGGGCGAGAAAGAAAGGCCAGTCGGTCGCCTGAAAAGGGGAGAGCGTCAGTCGCGGGGTCGTCAGTAAAGCCATAAAATCGCCATTCCGGAAGTCATCCTGATTACCTTACCACCGGAACGGCGAGCGTGCACAGGCCGGAGGGTTAGCGAATCACATCTTCCAGCGCTTCTTCGAGGTCATACCAGCGAAAGGCGAAGCCTGCGGCTTCCAGACGTTTCGGCAGCGCGCGCTGGCCACCCAATACCAGCACCGAGGACTCGCCCATCAGCAGGCGAATCGCCGTCGCCGGGACGCGAACGAAAGCAGGGCGCTGTAGCGCATGTCCCAGCGCATGGGCGAACTGCTCGTTACGCACGGGATAGGGCGAAACCATATTGAAGGGGCCGCGCAGATCGTTGTCCAGCAGCCAAAGGATGCCGTTCACCATGTCATCAACGTGGATCCACGGTAAATACTGGCGGCCATTGCCAATCGGTCCTCCCAGCCCCAGCCGGAACGGCGGAACCATTTTACCGAGAATACCGCCTTTGGGCGCCAGCACGACGCCGGTACGCAGCAGGCAAACGCGGGTGCGATCGCTTTGGGCGGTACAGGCGATTTGTTCCCAGCGCGCGCACAGCTTATGCGTGAATTCATTATGCGGCGGCTCTTCCTCGGTCACCACCACTTCACCCAAATCACCGTAATAGCCGGTAGCGGAGCCGGAAATCAGTACCGAGGGCGGCGTCTCGCTGCCATTAATCAGATCCGCCAGTTTCTGCGTGATGCGCCAGCGACTCTGGCAAAGACGCTCCTTTTGTGCGCTCGACCAGCGCTTGTCGGCAATCGGCTCACCCGCAAGATTGATCACCGCGTCGACATCATCAAGCTGCTTTTTATCGTCCAGGGTGGTCCAGAGCGCCACCCGACTGTCGAGCCGATCCCGGGCTTTTTCGGGGCTGCGAGTGAGAACCGTCACCTGATGCCCGAGCGCCAACAGACGCGGGATAAGGTGTCCGCCGATAAGACCTGTTCCTCCGGTAACCAGTATGTTCATGCAGCCTCCCGTAAAGGCGACTAACGCCGCCAGCTTAAGGTCATAGATACCGAATCGGCATAACGTAACGCGTGAAGCTTATCGATTTCCACTTCAGCATAAGTGACCCAGTGGTGTTCGCGTGCGATGTCGAGCACATCCTGCGTTAATTTTTCCAGCAACGAAAAACGGTTGTTTTCGACGTGCTGAAGAATGCTTTTCGTGATGGTACGGTAATTCAACGCATCGTTAATATCTTCGCTGACCCGCGCTTTTTCTGCCGGATAATGAATCGCAACGTTGATCACAATATCCTGGCGGTTAGTGATCTCTTCTTCTTTGATACCGATAAAGGTGCGTAAGCGAAGGTTTTTTATACGAATAATAGCGTCAGGTTGAGACATTGCAGAGTTCTCCATATATGAACCTTCGCATCATACACGAGAACCGCCGCGCGTTATCCTTTCAACGTCTCAGGATTAAGTTGCGCCTGCATCAGCGCACGTTCGGTGGCCGGACGCGAGCGGATACGCTGGAACCAGTTGTTTACCGCCGGGTACATTTCCAGATCGATGCGTTGACGCTGATGGGCATTGACCCACGGCCAGCAGGCAATATCCGCGATGCTGTAATGCTCGCCGCCCAGCCACGGAGAAGCTTCCAGACGTTTATTGAGCACGTTATACAGCCGCTGAGTTTCCACCTGGTAACGCTCGATAGCATACGGGATGGCCTGCGGCGCGAAATGATTGAAATGATGATTCTGCCCCAGCATTGGCCCAAGCCCGCCAACCTGCCAGAACAGCCACTGCAGCGTAATATGACGCTCGCGCAGCTCGCCGCTCAGTAACATGCCGCTTTTTTCCGCCAGGTAAAGCAAAATTTCGCCAGACTCAAAAAGACTAAGCGGCGCGCCGCCGTCCGCAGGGGCGCGATCGACAATCGCGGGAATTTTGTTATTGGGCGATATCGCCAGGAAATCGGGACGAAACTGGTTGCCCTTACTGATATCGACTTTGATCAGTCGGTAGTCCATTTCGGCTTCTTCAAGAAAGAGCGTAATCTTGTGTCCATTGGGCGTAGGGGCGTAATAGAGATCGATCATTTCAGCTCCAGCAAGCGTTTTATCTACGAGACAACCACAAGTATAGAAAGCCTGGCGTGTTGTGTGAGATTTCATCAGGTGACAGCGAACGAAAGACGCTTTATGTTGAAAGAAAAAAAACCATCAACATCGAGGAAGCTATGAGTAAACCTGTGATTACCCTCTGGTCAGACGCCAATTTTTTCTCCCCTTACGTGCTGTCTGCTTACGTCGCGCTCCAGGAAAAGGGGCTTCCTTTTACCCTGAAAACGGTGGATTTGGATCGCGGTGAACATCTCGCGCCTGGCTGGCAGGGTTACGCCCAGACGCGCCGGGTACCGCTGCTGGAGATTGACGGGTTCGAACTTAGCGAGTCGTCAGCTATTGCGGAGTATCTGGAAGATCGCTTTGCGCCGCCGACATGGGAGCGCATCTATCCCCTCGATCTTGAGAAACGCGCCCGGGCGCGGCAGATTCAGGCGTGGCTCCGGAGCGACCTGATGCCTGTCCGCGAGGAGCGCCCGACGGATGTGGTGTTCGGCGGCGTCAAGAAAGGGCCATTAAGCGACGCCGGGAAAGCCAGCGTGGAAAAGCTGTTTGCCACGGCGAGCCATCTGCTGGCTGACGGGACGCCGAACCTGTTCGGCGAATGGTGTCTGGCGGACACCGATCTGGCGCTGATGATCAACCGTCTGGCGCTCAACGGTGACGACGTGCCGACGCCGCTGGCGGAATATGCCGCGTTTCAATGGCAGCGCGCTTCTGTCCAGCGTTATATTGCGCTTTCCGCTAAGCGTACGGGCTGAAAAAGGGTCTACAATCCAGTATCATAGTGCGGTTTTTTTATGATGCGGAGGACGTGATGAAACTGATGTTTGCATCCGATATTCACGGTTCCTTACCGGCCACTGAGCGCGTGCTGGCGCTGTTTGCTCGCAGCGGCGCGCAATGGCTGGTGATACTGGGTGATATACTGAATCATGGGCCGCGTAACGCCTTACCTGAAGGCTACGCGCCTGCTGAGGTCGCCGGGCGGTTGAACGAATATGCGTCGCGGATTATCGCCGTGCGCGGCAACTGCGACAGCGAAGTGGATCAGATGTTGCTCCACTTTCCGCTCACCGCGCCGTGGCAGCAGGCGTTAGTGGAAAACCAGCGGCTCTTTTTGACCCACGGTCATCTTTTTGGAGCGGAAAATCTGCCAGCGCTGCAGTCCAACGATGTGCTGGTGTACGGACATACTCATCTGCCGGTGGCAGAAAAGCGGGGCGATATATACCATTTCAATCCTGGCTCCGTGAGCATACCGAAGGGCGGCCATCCGGCGAGCTACGGAATGCTGGACGATAATGTATTGAGCGTAATCGCACTCAATGATCAAAGTATCATTGCGCAGGTGGCGATTAATTCGTAATTTACCCTCACATATGTAAATGCGCCGCAGAGTGCTAAGAAAAAGAAGGTTTCCTGATGGTGGAACAGCGTCGTTTGGCAAGTACGGAATGGGTGGATATTGTGAATGAAGACAACGAAGTCATCGCACAATCCAGCCGGGAACAGATGCGAGCGCAGTGCCTGCGTCATCGTGCAACCTATATCGTGGTACACGATGGGATGGGCAAAATTCTGGTGCAGCGTCGTACCGAGACAAAGGACTTTTTACCTGGCATGTTAGACGCCACGGCCGGTGGCGTCGTTCAGGCAGACGAACAACTGTTAGACTCTGCCCGCCGCGAAGCGGAGGAGGAACTGGGCATTGCGGGCGTTCCGTTCGCTGAACACGGTCAGTTCTACTTTGAAGATGAGCATTGCCGCGTCTGGGGCGCGCTGTTTAGCTGCGTGTCGCATGGCCCCTTCGCCTTGCAGGAGGAAGAGGTCAGCGAAGTATGCTGGCTGACGCCGGAGGAAATTACCGCCCGCTGTGACGAATTCACCCCGGACTCGCTAAAAGCGCTGGCGCTGTGGATGACCCGCAACGCCAAAAACGAGTCTGCAAAAGGTGAGCGGCAACAAGAAGAACAGCAAGAAAAACAGGAAGAGGCGGAATAACGCCTCAGCAACTGTCCCGCAGACATAAACTGGAGGCGATCGGCTGTTGATCGCGCCAGTTTCCATCCTGAATTCTTTCCAGTAAGGCCCGTCCGGCCTCAAGACCGATTTTGCGGTGCGGAACCGCCATCGTGGTCAGCGGCGGCTGACAGACCCGGCTGACGTCGCTGTCGCCAAACCCCACAACCGCCAGGTCGTCAGGGACTTTAATCCGTCGGCGCTGGCATTCATACAGGACGCCGCAGGCCAGTTCATCCGACACGCAGACCAGCGCATCCAGTTCCGGCCACGCCAGGATAAACTCCGGCAGTTGCGAAGCCCCGGTGGAAAAATTGGGCGGCAGGGCGGCGTTAATCACCCGGTTGGGCGACATATGATGGCGCAGCATCGCTTTATACCAGCCCTGCAAATGCTGTTGAAAGATCCACTGTTCCTGATTCGCACACAGCAGGCCAATGTTCTGGTAGCCACGTTGAATCAGCATCTCCGTCAGCTCAAACATGGCGGCCACGTTATCAATCCCGATATTCATATCAATGGGATCGGTACGGATCGCGCCAATCTCCATGACCGGAATCGACGCGTTCTTTAGCCAGTGTCGGACGGTGTCGCTGTGCTCGACGCTGAGCAATATCGCCGCGGCGATATTGGAAGCCAGCAGCGTTTCCAGCAATTTTTCTTCCTGCTCAAGACGGTGGCGGGATTCCGCCAGCATGATCTGGTATCCGGCGGGTTGCAGAACATGCTGCAATCCGGCAAACATTTCTGAACATCCTGCTTCGGCAAGATTTGGCACCACCATCGCAATGGTACGTGACGATGCTGACGCCAGCGCGCTGGCGGCGAGATTCGGCATATATCCCAGCTCGTGGACAGCCGCGTCGATTTTCTCCCGCAGTTTATCGGAAACCTGCTCCGGCGTGCGCAAGGCACGCGAGACGGTCATGGTGCCGACACCCGCAAGCTGTGCGACATCGGCGATGGTCACTTTACCGGTACTACGCCGTTTTCGGGTTAGAGACATACAAATTCCTGCGCAATTACAACCAGTTGAGACGCTTTTTTATGATCGTTCTTTGCGTCACGTTTAGCGCAGTATACGCCTTAATTGTCCTTGTTTGCTCTGATTTCACACAGCAATCTGTTTTTGATAGCGCTATCACATATCTGAACGATAGCGCTTGATAGCGCTATCTTTGTGATTGCGATCGCAGATAAGGTGGTTGGGGTTGAATAAAGTTTGCTCATGTTAAGCCAAGAGAGAGGGACGATCGTGCTTGAAACCTGGTTAACGGATAACACGATTCAACTGCGTGAGCAGGTGAGCGACTGGCGGGAAGCGCTTGGGATTTGCGCCGGGCCGCTGCTGAAGGCGGGCGTCATTACGCCTGATTATGTTAGCGCTATCGTCGCACAACATCAGAAGCTGGGGCCGTATTATGTGCTGGCGCCCGGGCTGGCGATGCCGCATGCCCGCCCGGAGGAAGGCGCAAAGGCTATCGGCTTATCGTTGCTGAAGCTGACGGACGGCGTGTCGTTTGGCGCAGGAGAAAATGATCCGGTTGATATTATTATTTTATTAGCCGCAGCGGATAAACACAGCCATATCGAAATGATTTCGGCCCTGGCTGAATTATTTTCAAACGATGACGATCTGGCGAAATTACATCAGGCAGCCACCCTGGAGGAGATTAAAAAAATAATTTCACGTTATTAATTTTACGCATGCCCCTGTATTGATGAAACATTACGCCTGCGCGTGATGTGAACAAACTCTACTTAAAAAAGGTAATAACAATGAAAATTATGGCTATTTGTGGCTCCGGCCTGGGCAGCAGTTTTATGGTCGAAATGAATATTAAAAAGGTGCTCAAAAAACTCAATATTGACGCTGAGGTGGAACATTCCGATCTCTCCTCGGCGACGCCGGGCGCCGCCGATCTCTTTGTGATGGCGAAAGATATTGCCGCCAGCGCCAGCGTGCCCGAGGCGCAACTGGTGGTAATCAATAACATTATCGATATCAATGAACTCGAAACACAGCTACGGGCATGGTTCGATAAACAATAATTCTGTCTGCACCCAATCCTTCGCGCTGTCTCACCACAGCGTGACCGCCAATATGCATCGAGGTGGCTATGTTTATCCTTGAAACGCTGAATTTTGTTGTTGATATTCTTAAAGTGCCTTCGGTACTGGTCGGCTTAATTGCGCTTATTGGCCTGGTGGCGCAAAAGAAAGCCTTTTCGGATGTCGTAAAGGGAACCATTAAAACAATTCTGGGGTTTATTGTTCTTGGCGGCGGGGCTACCGTTCTGGTCGGCTCATTAAATCCGTTAGGCGGTATGTTTGAACACGCTTTTACTATCCAGGGGATTATTCCGAATAATGAAGCGATTGTCTCGATTGCGCTGGAAAAATACGGTGCCGCTACCGCACTGATTATGGCGTTCGGAATGGTGGCGAATATTATTGTCGCGCGCTTTACGCGGCTGAAATACATATTTTTAACCGGGCACCACACCTTTTACATGGCCTGTATGATCGGCGTGATCCTGACCGTCGCCGGTTTTGAGGGGGCGGGGCTGGTCTTTACCGGCTCGCTGATCCTCGGGTTGGTGATGGCCTTCTTCCCGGCATTGGCGCAACGCTACATGAAACGCATCACGGGTAGCGACGACATTGCCTTTGGTCACTTCGGTACCCTGGGGTATGTGCTGTCAGGCTGGATCGGCAGCGTGTGCGGTAAAGGCTCCCGTTCGACCGAAGAAATGAATCTGCCGAAGAATTTAAGCTTCCTGCGCGACAGTTCGATCTCCATTTCGCTGACCATGATGATCATCTATCTGATCATGGCGGTTAGCGCCGGTCGGGAGTATGTGGAAAGCACCTTCAGCGGCGGGCAGAACTATCTGGTCTACGCCATCATCATGGCGATTACTTTTGCCGCCGGGGTGTTCATTATCCTGCAAGGGGTTCGCCTCATCCTTGCGGAAATTGTTCCGGCGTTCACCGGCTTCTCTGAAAAACTGGTGCCCAACGCGCGTCCGGCGCTGGATTGCCCGGTGGTGTATCCCTATGCCCCCAACGCTGTGCTGATCGGCTTTCTGTTTAGCTTCCTCGGTGGGCTGGTGGGGCTGTTTCTGCTCGGGCAAATGAAGCTGGTGCTGATATTGCCAGGCGTCGTGCCGCACTTCTTCACGGGAGCGACGGCGGGGGTGTTCGGTAATGCCACCGGCGGCCGTCGTGGCGCTATGCTCGGCGCGTTCGCCAACGGTCTGTTGATTACCTTCCTCCCGGTGCTGCTCTTGCCGGTACTCGGCGCTATCGGCTTTGCCAACACCACCTTCTCGGATGCCGACTTTGGCGCGATTGGCATTGTGCTCGGTAACCTGGCCCGCTACCTGTCGCCTCTGGCGATCACCGGGCTGGTGGTCGGATTGTTTGTTGTACTGGTCCTCTGGAATCTGTTCGCAAAGAACAAGACGGCGACAGGTCACTCAGCGGAAAATAACGGAGCCAAACCATGAATGTAAAAGAAGTGACGCAGTTGGCGCGGGATATTCGCGTTGCTACCCTGAAATCACTCACCCATCTGGGCTTCGGCCACTATGGCGGCAGTATGTCGGTGGTGGAAACCCTCGCGGTACTGTACGGCGCGGTAATGAAAATCGATCCGGCCGATCCGGACTGGCCGGAACGCGATAACTTTGTTCTCTCGAAAGGGCACGCGGGACCGGCGCTTTACAGCACGCTGGCGATCAAAGGCTATTTCCCGATCGACGAGTTGAACACGCTGAATCAGAACGGCACCCGGCTGCCCAGTCATCCGGATCGGCTGAAAACCCGTGGCGTGGACGCGACCACGGGATCGCTGGGGCAGGGGATCTCCATCGCCGCCGGAATGGCGCTCTCGCATAAGTTGGCGCAGCGTCCGAACCGGGTCTTCTGTATTGTCGGCGACGGTGAGCTGAACGAAGGACAGTGCTGGGAAGCGTTTCAGTTTATTGCTCATCATTGCCTCAACAACCTGACGGTGTTTGTTGACTGGAATAAGCAGCAACTGGACGGCGAGTTAGATGAAATTATTTGCCCGTTCAGCCTTGATGCAAAATTTCGCGCGTTTGGCTTCGATACCATCACGGTGAAGGGCGATGATATACCGGCGCTACTGGCTGCCGTCCAGCCTGTTCCCGAGGCGCAGGCCCGCCCACGGGTAATCATTCTTGACAGCATTAAAGGGCAAGGGGTGCCATGTCTTGAACAGTTGAGCAATTCTCATCACCTGCGCCTGACAGAGGACATGAAGCAAGCCCTGAATAACGCCATTCGCCAACTGGAGGTCACGCATGATTAATCTCGCGCCCGCAGGACAAAAAGATCGCGTGGAGATGCGCAAGGTATACGCCGGATTCGTGGCCCGGCAGATAAAAGACGGCAGCCCGATCATCGCGCTGGAAGCAGACCTGATGAGTTCAATGGCGATGGATAGCGTAGCCCGTGATTACCCGCAGCATGTGATTAACTGCGGCATTATGGAAGCCAACGTGATTGGCACCGCCGCAGGATTGGCGTTAACCGGGCGCAAGCCGTTCGTGCATACCTTCACCGCGTTTGCCAGCCGCCGCTGTTTCGATCAGCTGTTTATGTCGCTGGACTACCAGCGAAATAACGTCAAGGTGATCGCCTCGGATGCGGGCGTCACCGCCTGTCATAACGGCGGTACGCACATGTCGTTTGAAGATATGGGGATCGTGCGTGGACTGGCGCACGCCATTGTGCTGGAGGTGACGGATGCAGTGATGTTTGAGGATATCCTGCGTCAGCTCATCGACCTTGAGGGATTCTACTGGGTCCGCACCATTCGTAAACAGGCGCCGAGTATCTACGCGCCCGGCTCGACGTTTACCATCGGTAAAGGCAACGTGCTGCGGGAAGGTAATGATATCACCCTGATTGCTAACGGAATCATGGTGGCCGAAGCGCTGGAGGCGGCGCGGCAGTTGGAGAGAAACGGGGTCAGCGCCGCGGTGATCGACATGTTCACCCTGAAACCTATCGATCGGATGCTGGTGAAAAACTACGCCGAGAAAACGGGACGCATCGTGACCTGCGAGAACCACAGTATACACAACGGACTGGGGTCGGCGGTGGCGGAAGTGCTGGTGGAAACCTGTCCGGTGCCCATGCGTCGGGTCGGCGTAAAAGAACGTTACGGCCAGGTTGGCACGCAGGATTTTTTGCAGGAGGAATACGGGCTGACTGCCGCCGCGATTGTCGAAGCTGCAAAATCACTGCTGTGATGGCGTGAGGTTGATGCCGGATGACGACAGCGCCATCCGGCATGTTTCGTTACTGGTAGCCCATGATCTGCGCACCAACCACCAGCACGCTGGAGAAGGCAAACAGCAGACCAGCCAGGGCCAGCGCGGGCTTAATCCAACTGCGGAAATCGACCCGGCAAACGCCGAGCGTCGCCATTAACGATGCCGAGGTAGGATAAATAATATTGCTGAACCCGTCGCCTAACTGAAACGCCAGCACGGCCACCTGGCGATTAACGCCGACCAGATCGCTGAGCGGGGCCATCAGCGGCATGGTCAGCGCCGCCTGGCCTGAACCCGAGGTGACGAAGAAGTTGAACAGCGTCTGGAACAGCAGCATAAACCAGGCGGCGACCGCGGTGTGCAGCTCGCCAATGCCGCCAGCGATAGCGTTGAGGAGAGTATTCAACACGCTCGGCGTGCTGGCGTCGCCGTTACCCAGCAACAGCATAATGCCTTTGGCGAAGCCGACCAGCAGCGCGGGGGCAATCATGATTTTCGCCCCTTCGGTGAAGGCGTTCGCCATATCGTTTAGCGTCATGCCGTTGAGACGAAACACCACGCCGATCAGGCCGATAACGATGCCCATCGTGAAGAACTGACTGGCGATTTCAGGAATAAACCAGGCGTGGACGATAACGCCCCATATCACCCAGCCGATAGCGGCGGTTAGGATCGCTAATACCAGCCAGTCTCCCGCGCCCAGCTTGCGCTGTGTAATCTGCTGCTGCTGTTCGCGGAAAAAACGGTCAGACTGCCAGCAGGCAGAGCGCTCCGGCGATTTACGGATCCGTGACGCGTAAAGCAGCGTGAAGGCCATCGCCAGCAGTGTCGCCAGCAGCCAGATGATAATGCGCAGCCCTGAGCCGGAAAGTACGGGAACACCGGCAATCCCCTGCGCAATGACTACGCTGAACGGGTTCATCCATGACGTGGCGAAGCCGACCTGGGTTGCGACATAGGTCACCAGTACCGTGGTAATACTGTCATAGCCTAAGCAAACCATCAGCGGAGCGATGATAATAGCGAAGGCGACCGCCTCTTCTCCCATACCGAACACTGCGCCACCGAGGGAAAAGAGCATGAACAGCACCGGTATGAACAGGATTTCATTGCCTTTGGTCCGGTTAATTAGCGCGAGGATACCGTTATCGATGGTGCCTGTGCGCATGACGATGCCAAAAGCGCCGCCAATCACCAGCATAAACATGATGATACCAATGGCGGAACCGTATTTATCGCCTGCCGTGAGCCCTTCAAAGGGAAAGTTCATGAGTCCCGCTCCGGCGTCGCCGGTCGAGAAGAACTGCACCCGGTTATACTGCGCTTCACCTGACGCGTCGGTCACGATGCGAAACGACGCAGGATCGACAACCTGGCGGCTTTTCTCAACGCCTTCCACCTGATAGTGAATTTTCTGCGTGTCAAATTGTCCGGCTGGGATCAGCCAAGTCAGGAGGCTGGTAAAAATCGCCACGAAAAAAATGATCACCAGCGTATCGGGCATAGCGAATTTTCTGCGTTGCGTGGGGTGAGAGGATGAAACCGAGGACATAGCATACCTTCCATGTAGCGTTTTAATGGAATAAGTATGCATTTTGGTGAATATAAATGCAATTTGTAAGCGCGTTTTTTATGCCGGTTTCAGAATTTGCTACCGCACCGTGGGGGATTTTTAGGCAAAAAAAATCCGGATGCTTGCACATCCGGACGATATTAACCCCCTTACTCGCTTAAGTGGCGAGAGGGGGAAAGCGATTAGCCCTGCTGGGAAGACTGAATCGCGGTCAGTGCGATAGTGTAGACGATATCGTCTACCAGCGCGCCACGAGACAGGTCGTTCACCGGCTTGCGCATACCCTGCAGCATCGGCCCGATGGAGATCAGGTCGGCTGAACGCTGTACCGCTTTGTAGGTGGTGTTACCCGTGTTCAGATCCGGGAAGATAAACACGGTAGCGCGACCGGCAACCGGGGAGTTCGGCGCTTTGGATTTCGCCACGTCAGCCATTACCGCCGCGTCGTACTGCAGCGGACCGTCGATCATCAGGTCAGGACGTTTTTCCTGCGCAATGCGGGTCGCTTCACGGACTTTCTCTACGTCGCTACCTGCACCAGAGGTACCGGTAGAGTAGGAGAGCATCGCCACGCGCGGTTCGATACCGAAAGCAATTGCCGATTCAGCGGACTGAATGGCGATCTCAGCCAGTTGCTCAGCGGTCGGATCCGGGTTGATCGCGCAGTCGCCGTAAACATATACCTGTTCTGGCAGCAGCATAAAGAACACGGAAGAAACCAGGGAGCTACCCGGTGCGGTTTTGATCAGCTGCAGAGGCGGACGGATAGTGTTCGCGGTGGTGTGAACCGCACCGGACACCAGACCGTCAACTTCATCCTGCTCCAGCATCAGCGTACCGAGCACCACGTTGTCTTCCAGCTGTTCGCGGGCAACGGTTTCGGTCATGCCTTTGCTCTTACGCAGTTCGACCAGACGAGCGACATAGCTTTCGCGAACCACTTCCGGGTCAACGATTTCAATGCCGGCACCCAGCTCAACGCCCTGAGAAGCGGCAACGCGGTTGATTTCATCCGGGTTACCTAACAGTACGCAGGTTGCGATACCGCGTTCAGCGCAGATCGCCGCCGCTTTCACGGTACGCGGCTCGTCGCCTTCCGGCAGGACAACACGCTTACCGGCTTTACGCGCCAGTTCGGTCAGCTGATAGCGGAACGCCGGCGGAGACAGACGGCGGCTACGCTCGGAGGTCGCGGTCAGAGAGTCAATCCAGTCAGCGTTGATGTAGTTAGCCACGTATTCCTGAACTTTCTCGATGCGCTCGTGATCGTCAACCGGCACTTCCAGGTTGAAGCTCTGCAGGCTCAGGGAGGTCTGCCAGGTGTTGGTGTTCACCATGAATACCGGCAGGCCGGTCGCAAATGCGCGCTCGCACAGTTTAGAAATGCGCGCGTCCATTTCGTAGCCGCCGGTCAGCAGCAGGGCGCCGATTTCCACGCCGTTCATCGCGGCAAGGCAGGCGGCAACCAGCACGTCAGGACGGTCTGCGGATGTGACCAGCAGAGAACCGGCGCGGAAGTGCTCCAGCATGTGCGGAATGCTGCGCGCGCAGAAGGTCACAGATTTCACGCGACGGGTGTTGATATCGCCTTCGTTGACGATTGTCGCGTTCAGGTGACGCGCCATGTCGATCGCACGGGTGGCGATCAGATCAAAGCTCCACGGCACCGCGCCCAGAACCGGCAGCGGGCTGGATTCTTGCAGTTTAGCCGGATCAACTTTGATCACCTGCGCTTTTGACGAGTCGTCAAAAATCTCGGACAGATCCGGGCGAGTACGGCCCTGCTCATCCACCGGCGCGTTCAGTTTATTAACGATAACGCCCGTGATGTTGGTGTTTTTAGCGCCGCCGAAGCTGCTGCGCGTCAGTTCGATACGCTCGTTCAGCTGTTCCGGCGTGTCGGTACCCTGAGACATGACGAAAACGATTTCCGCGTTCAGCGTTTTTGCGATTTCGTAGTTCAGAGACTGCGCGAACTGGTGTTTACGGGTCGGAACCAGACCTTCAACCAGTACAACTTCCGCGTCTTTGGTGTTCGCGTGGTAGTTCGCGATGATCTCTTCCATCAGCACATCTTTCTGATTGCTGGACAGCAGAGATTCAACGTGGCTCATCTTCAACGGTTCAGCCGCTGGCAGATTGGAGTTCGCGCGAACGATAGTGGTGGTCTGGTCTGGCGCATCGCCGCCAGCACGCGGCTGAGCGATAGGCTTAAAGACGCTCAGACGAACGCCTTTGCGTTCCATAGCACGGATGACGCCGAGGCTGACGCTGGTCAGGCCGACGCTGGTTCCGGTAGGGATCAGCATAATAATTCGGGACACGATTTATCCTCTTTCGTTACCGCCGACATCGGCGGGTGACAAAACAGCACCGCCAGCATGGTGGCTGGCGGTGTGGTATCAGGCAGTCAGACGGCTCGCGTCTTGCGCGATAACCAGTTCTTCGTTGGTTGGGATCACCACTGCAGGACGGGTGCCTTCTTTGTTGATGAAGCCAGATTTACCGAAGCGTGCGGCCAGGTTACGTTCGTGATCGACTTCAAAGCCCAGCACGCCCAGTTTGCCCAGAGACAGTTCGCGAACCATCGCGGCGTTTTCACCAATGCCCCCGGTGAACACGACAGCGTCCAGACGACCTTCCATCAGCGCGGTGTAGGAGCCGATGTATTTCGCCAGGCGGTGGCAGTAAACGTCCATCGCGCGCTTAGCGTCTTCTTTGGTCGCGTAGTTGTCTTCGACATAACGGCAATCGCTGGTCACTTCGGTCAGACCCAGCAGGCCGGACTCTTTGGTCAGCATCTTGTTGATCTGGTCAACGCTCATGCCCAGGGTGTCGTGCAGGTGGAAGATAATCGCCGGATCGATATCGCCGGAACGGGTACCCATCACCAGACCTTCCAGCGGAGTCAGACCCATAGAGGTATCAACGCACTTGCCGTTACGGATAGCGGAAACGGAACCGCCGTTGCCCAGGTGGCAGGTGATGATGTTCAGTTCTTCAACCGGCTTGTTCAGCATTTTTGCCGCTTCCTGAGTCACGAAGAAGTGGCTGGTGCCGTGTGCGCCATAACGACGAACGCCGTGTTCTTTGTACAGGCTGTACGGCAGGGCATACAGGTAAGATTCTTCCGGCATCGTTTGGTGGAACGCGGTGTCAAACACGGCGACGTTCTTGTCTTTCAGCTGCGGGAAGGATTTCAGTGCTTCGGCGATACCGATCAGGTGGGCCGGGTTATGCAGCGGTGCAAAAGAGGCGGAATCTTTGATACCCTGAATCACGGAGTCATCAATAACGACGGAGCTGGTGTACTTCTCGCCGCCGTGTACGATACGGTGACCGATTGCAGTCAACTGCGCAGACAGTTCTGGTTTTTGTGCCAGAATAGTATTAACGATAAAGTTCAGCGCTTCACTGTGAGCGGCGCCTGCGCCTAAAGCCGCTTCTTGTTTACTGCCGTCCATTTTCCATTTGATACGGGCTTCTGGAAGATGGAAACATTCGGCTAAACCAGAAAGGTATTCTTCACCATTAACTGCATCGATGATTGCAAATTTCAGTGAGGAGCTACCGCAGTTCAGAACCAGTACTAACTTACTCGACATGGAAGTACCTATTATTGATACGTGGCTAAAAAAACGTCAGGGAGCCATAGAGCGTAGCGCAGTGTGACGCTGACATTTATGATTAACATCATGCGCAGTTGTCTTTTTTGGCATGATGGAAGAAATACCTATGAGTCTATGCCATTTTGCGTATTTTTCAGCCAATGGCATACTATATGTCAATTTGACGACTCAATACTTTTGGACTACAGGCCAATGACAGGCCGCTACAGGATACCTGATAGTGGGTAGCAATGACAAAATGTTTTGAACGTTGTCCCTCATAGTTGTTGTTTTGCACAATTTTTTGAATTTTTATATGTGAAGTTGAGGTAAGCCATGTCGACGCCGGATCACCGCTCCGTAAATTTTTTCAGCCTTTTTCGCCGGGGGCAGCACTACTCGAAGACGTGGCCGATGGAAAAGCGCCTTGCGCCCGTCTTTGTGGAGAATCGCGTTATTCGGATGACCCGCTACGCCATCCGCTTTATGCCGCCGATTGCCGTCTTTACCCTGTGCTGGCAAATCGCCCTCGGCGGTCAATTGGGACCGGCCGTCGCCACCGCGCTGTTCGCGCTCAGTTTACCCATGCAGGGGCTGTGGTGGCTGGGTAAACGTTCCGTTACGCCGCTACCGCCTACAATTTTGAACTGGTTTTACGAAGTCAGGGGCAAATTACAGGAAGCCGGACAGGCGCTGGCCCCGGTTGAAGGCAAGCCGGACTACCAGGCGCTGGCTGACACGCTTAAGCGCGCCTTCAAACAACTGGATAAAACTTTCCTTGATGATTTGTAATTGACCCCGGATTACGCATATAAAAGAAGGCATATTGATGCCTTCTTTTTTTTCACTTTTTTCACCGCAGTAGAGTGATACAGGAGTCCCAAATGGAAATGACCAACGCTCAACGTCTTATTTTGTCTAACCAGTACAAAATGATGACCATGCTCGACCCGACCAACGCCGAGCGTTATCGTCGCCTGCAAACCATTATTGAACGCGGCTATGGCCTGCAAATGCGCGAACTGGATCGCGAGTTTGGCGAGCTTAAAGAAGAGACCTGCCGCACGGTGATCGACATCATGGAGATGTACCACGCGCTGCATGTTTCCTGGGCTAACCTGAAAGATGCGCAAAGCATCGACGAACGTCGCGTGACCTTCCTCGGCTTCGACGCCGCCACAGAGGCGCGTTACCTCGGCTATGTTCGTTTTATGGTCAATGTCGAAGGACGCTATACCCATTTTGACGCCGGCACGCACGGCTTCAACGCGCAAACTCCCATGTGGGAGAAGTACCAGCGCATGCTGAGCGCATGGCACGCCTGCCCGCGTCAATACCACCTGAGCGCCAACGAAATTAACCAAATTATCAACGCCTGAGGAGGTACACGTGCAGTGTAAAGGCTTTCTGTTTGATCTGGATGGAACGCTGGTCGATTCACTCCCCGCCGTCGAGCGAGCATGGTGTAACTGGGCCGATCGTTTTGGCCTGGCGCACGATGAGGTACTCGGTTTTATTCATGGCAAGCAGGCGATTACCTCGCTGCGTCATTTTATGGCAGGTAAGCCTGAAGCGGAAATCGCCGCTGAGTTTACGCGTCTGGAGCAAATTGAAGCCACGGAAACGGCCGGCATTACTGCGCTGCCGGGGGCGATTGCCTTGCTCAACCATCTGAATAAATCCGGGATCCCGTGGGCGATTGTCACCTCTGGCTCTATGCCCGTTGCCCGCGCCCGCCATCAGGTGGCAGGGCTCCCCGCACCGGAGGTTTTTGTGACCGCCGAGCGTGTCAAACGCGGCAAGCCGGAACCGGACGCCTATCTGCTGGGCGCGCAGCTGTTGGGCCTGGCGCCCCATGAATGTGCGGTGGTGGAAGACGCGCCTGCGGGCGTGTTATCGGGCTTAGCGGCTGGCTGCCATGTTATCGCCGTTAATGCTCCGGCAGACACCCCACGTCTGGCGGACGTCGATTTTGCGCTGACCAGCCTCGAGCAGCTTTCGGTGACGAAACAGCCGAAGGGCAATGTGGTTGTACTCAGCAATACCTGATCATGATTTCGCCCCGGCTTGTCGGGGCTTTTTTATGGCAGAATCATGCCATCTTCTCATCTGACAAGGATAGGTTGTGAACGGTGAATTGATTTGGGTTCTTTCATTACTGGCTATTGCCGTAGTGTTATTTGCGACGGGCAGAGTGCGTATGGACGCGGTTGCTTTGCTGGTCATCGTGGCGTTTGTTTTGAGTGGAACGCTGACCCTCAGCGAAGCCTTTTCTGGCTTTAGCGATCCGAACGTGGTGTTGATTGCCGCGCTGTTTATTATCGGCGACGGGCTGGTGCGTACCGGCGTCGCCACTGTTATGGGCACCTGGCTGGTTAAAATGGCTGGCAGCAGCGAAATCAAAATGCTGGTGCTATTGATGCTGACCGTGGCCGGGCTGGGCGCCTTTATGAGTTCCACCGGAGTGGTTGCCATTTTTATCCCGGTGGTGTTAAGCGTCTCCATGCGTATGCAAACCTCGCCGTCGCGCCTGATGATGCCGCTCAGTTTTGCCGGGCTTATCAGCGGCATGATGACGCTGGTGGCGACGCCGCCAAACCTGGTGGTGAACAGCGAACTTCTGCGTGAAGGGTTTAGCGGATTCAGTTTTTTCAGCGTCACCCCCATCGGGCTGGTGGTCCTGGTGCTGGGTATTTTCTATATGCTGCTGATGCGCTTCATGCTGAAAGGCGATCCACAGGCGCAGCAGCGTGATGGCTGGAAACGCCGCACCTTCCGCGATCTGATCAAAGAGTACCGTCTGACCGGGCGAGCGCGCCGGCTGGCGATCCGCCCCGGGTCGCCGATGATTGGTCAGCGCCTTGACGATCTCAAACTGCGCGAACGCTACGGCGCTAACGTGATTGGCGTCGAGCGTTGGCGGCGTTTTCGCCGGGTGATCGTAAACGTCAATGGGGTATCTGAATTTCGTGCGCGTGACGTTTTGTTAATTGATATGTCCGCCGCCGATGTCGATCTGCGGGAGTTCTGTAGTGAACAACTTCTGGAGCCGATGGTGCTGCGCGGCGAATATTTCTCCGATCAGGCGCTGGACGTTGGCATGGCGGAGATCTCGCTGATTCCAGAATCGGAGCTGATCGGCAAGTCGGTACGAGAGATCGGCTTTCGTACTCGCTATGGGCTGAACGTGGTTGGCCTGAAGCGTGACGGCGTGGCAATCGAAGGATCGCTGGTCGACGAACCGCTACTGATGGGCGACATTATTCTGGTGGTCGGTAACTGGAAACTGATCGGGATGCTGGCAAAGCAGGGACGAGACTTTGTGGCGCTGAACCTGCCGGAAGAGGTGAGCGAAGCATCGCCCGCGCACAGCCAGGCGCCGCACGCCATTTTCTGTCTGGTGCTGATGGTCGCACTGATGCTGACCGATGAAATCCCGAACCCCATCGCGGCGATTATCGCCTGTCTGCTGATGGGCAAATTTCGCTGTATTGACGCCGAAAGCGCCTATAAAGCGATTCACTGGCCAAGCATTATCCTGATTGTCGGCATGATGCCTTTCGCGCTGGCGCTGCAAAAAACCGGCGGCGTCGATCTGGTGGTGAAAGGACTGATGGACGTGGGCGGCGGCTACGGGCCGTATATGATGTTGGGCTGCTTGTTTGTACTGTGCGCCACCATTGGCCTGTTTATCTCGAATACGGCAACCGCAGTGCTGATGGCGCCTATCGCGCTGGCAGCGGCGAAATCAATGGGCGTATCACCCTATCCGTTTGCGATGGTGGTGGCGATGGCGGCATCCGCGGCATTTATGACGCCGGTCTCTTCGCCGGTCAACACGCTGGTGTTAGGACCGGGGAACTATAGCTTCAGCGATTTCGTGAAGCTTGGCGTACCGTTTACCGTTATCGTTATGGCGGTGTGCGTGGTGATGATCCCCATGCTGTTCCCGTTTTAACCGCAAGCCCGTCATGCCGGATGGCGGTCAATAACCGCGCCATCCGGCAAACCTTACAACGGTGAATCCTGACTGATCTCATCCAGCGACAAATGGAAACTCGGCACGAAGACCGCCATAAAATAATCCATTTCCGGGCTGCGACGGGACGCAAGCGTTTTTTCCAGCCGCGTTTTCGCCAGCAGAAACTCATTATTTCCCGCCGACAGTTCTTCCAGACATTTCAGGTAGGCGCAAAGGGCGTCGGCCTGCTTAACTATCGATTTTTCTTCATCGCTGTAAGCGTGTTCGTCAATCAGCGGCGCGAAGATATCCCGCAATTCGTCGGGCACCATATCCACCAGTTTCTGCTGGGCAATTTTTTCAATGGCTTTATATTCCTGCGCAATCTGCGAGTTGAAATATTTAACCGGCGTCGGCAGATCGCCGGTGAGTACCTCTGACGCATCATGGTACATCGCCAGCAGCGCAATACGTTCGGCATTCACCTGACCGGCAAATTTGCGATTTTTGATCGCCGCCAGCGCATGCGCCACCATCGCGACCTGTAGACTGTGCTCAGAGACGTTTTCCGTACGCACATTGCGCATCAAAGGCCAGCGGTTAATAAGTTTGAGGCGGGAGAGGTGGGCAAAAAAATGACTCTGCTTCATAGCGACCTTTTCGAGTTAACAACCTGAACGTCATTGTGTGCAGAGAAAGGGGGCGGATGCAAATACTCTTCAACGAGGCATTGCATCCGACCCGGGGCAGATTACAGCTGGTGATAACCTGACAGGAAGCGGGCAAATTTATTTAGCGACATTTCGATATCATCAATGCGCGGCAGGGTGACAATACGCACGTGATCCGGCCACGGCCAGTTAAATGCGGTCCCCTGCACCAGCAGCACTTTTTCCTGCAGCAGGAAATCGAGCACCATTTTTTGGTCGTCATGAATATTGAAACGTTTTGCGTCGATTTTCGGGAACATGTACAGCGCGCCGCGCGGCTTCACGCAGGAGACGCCTGGGATGTCGTTGATCAGTTCCCATGCGCGGTTGCGCTGCTCATAAAGACGACCTCCGGGCATGATAAATTCGCTGATGCTCTGATAACCGCCCAGCGCGGTTTGAATGGCGTGCTGGGCCGGAACGTTGGCGCAAAGACGCATCGAGGCCAGCATTTCCAGTCCTTCAATGTACCCTTTAGCGTGCTTTTTCGGCCCGTTGAGCACCATCCAGCCCTGACGGAAACCGGCAACGCGGTAGGTTTTGGACAGGCCGTTAAAGGTGACAGTCAGCAGATCCGGCGCCATGGCGGCAATGGAGTGATGCTCTGCATCGTCATAGAGAATTTTGTCGTAGATCTCATCGGCAAAAATGATCAGGTTGTTCTGGCGGGCGATCTCGACGATCTCCATCAACAACGCTTTGGAATAGACAGCGCCGGTGGGGTTGTTTGGGTTAATGATGACGATGCCTCGGGTGCGCGGGGTGATTTTCGCGCGGATGTCGTCAAGATCCGGGAACCAGTCAGAAGATTCATCACAAAGATAATGCACGGCGTTACCGCCGGAGAGCGCGACCGCCGCCGTCCACAGCGGATAATCCGGCGCGGGCACCAGCATTTCATCCCCGCTATTCAGCAGCGCCTGCATCGCCTGAACAATCAATTCAGAGACGCCATTACCGATGTAGATATCTTCAACAGTAACGTCACGCATCCCGCGCGCCTGATAATGCTGCATGATGGCTTTACGCGCGGAGTAAAGGCCTTTCGAGTCGGAATAGCCCTGTGCGGTAGGCAAATTGCGGATCACGTCGACCAGAATTTCATCGGGCGCGTCAAAACCAAAAGGGGCGGGGTTGCCAATGTTCAGTTTAAGAACCTTATTGCCTTCTTCTTCAAGACGTTTCGCTTCTTTCAGAACCGGACCGCGGATGTCGTAACAGACATTATCTAATTTGCTGGATTTTTCTATGGGGGACATGAATCTTGACCTTTAAGCTGTTATCGCCACTCCCTGCCGTGGAAGTCAGCTTGAAACAATGTACTCCCCCAGCGGTGCGTTTTGAAGGCTTTACAGAAGAAGATTTTGCAAAATTGTGAAGTGAGAATCTGCTGTCAATGACTGAAATTACCATTTTTTGTGGTTTTATATTCTGAATTTTTATTTTTATGTGGTTTTATAAGCTAAATTATTGGCGGTAATGGGGCTTATTCTGTTGTTTGAAAAATAACGCGACGGCGTGAAGAAGAAAAACGTTGCGTCTCTGTTATTTGCATAATTCGTAAATAGTGAACGATTAATCCTGAAGCGTGTTTATGGCCGGCGGGTGATACCGTTAGCTGTAAAACTAATGTTAAGCAAGGTTTATGATTGCCTCCAATTCATATTAATTATTATTTAATATTTAAAAAGGCTTTACGTAACGCGTTATTATTAATGAGGTAGTTTGCCGAACCTAACAAATCTTTGCATCAGATTATTCGCATTAAGGCTTATAAATAAAGTGGTTTTAGGTTAAGATACAAGGGACGAATGACGTGCGGTCCGCATTATTTGCTAATATTCAGGACGGATAAATGTGGCTAACTTACTGCCATATATGCTTATTTCTCGTTGATGTATGCTCGGCTCTTTTCTTGTTCTTACCATTTTGGCATCAGCTCGGGTAGAAATCCGCGTTCACTTAATAGGTGAGGCCGTTCTTGATGAAATATCCTGAGAAATTGCGTCAGGTATTATTACTGAAGAAAGGGAGTAGCATTTCACCCGTCACATGATATACATATTTACTTTCACCCTGTTACATCGGGATATCCTGCTAAGGAAGCGCATTACAAACGGAATTGCTTGTTTTTGTATGCACAGCATTAACGAGCTCAAAATGAGCCGCCAGTAAGTGAAAAATTATGATAAACGCAAATCGTCCGATAATTAACCTCGACCTCGATCTGCTGAGAACATTTGTTGCTGTTGCCGATCTGAACACTTTTGCAGCAGCAGCTGCTGCGGTGTGTCGTACGCAGTCGGCGGTGAGCCAGCAGATGCAGCGTCTTGAGCAACTCGTAGGAAAAGAACTTTTCGCTCGTCACGGTCGTAACAAGCTGTTGACGGAACACGGCATTCAGCTTCTGGGCTATGCCCGGAAAATCTTACGTTTCAACGATGAGGCGTGCTCATCTTTGATGTTCAGCAATCTTCAGGGGGTATTAACAATCGGCGCCTCTGATGAATCTGCCGACACCATTCTGCCTTTTCTTCTGAATCGCATTAGTTCGGTTTATCCGAAATTAGCGCTGGATGTCAGGGTGAAGCGTAATGCCTATGTCGTCGACATGCTGCAGTCGCAGGAAGTCGATCTGATCGTGACCACCAATCGTCCCACTTCTGTGGACTTTCTGACGTTACGCACTTCACCTACCCACTGGTATTGCGCGGCGGAATATGTGTTGCAAAAAGGCGAACCGGTACCGCTGGTGCTACTGGACGATCCCAGCCCTTTTCGCGATGTGGTGCTAAAGACCCTGAACGCCGCGAACATTCCCTGGCGTCTGGCTTATGTGGCCTCTACGCTGCCGGCGGTTCGCGCGGCGGTGAAGGCCGGTCTTGGCGTAACGGCGCGTCCGGTTGAAATGATGAGCCCGGATCTGCGTGTGCTTGGCGCCGTGGACGGTTTACCGCCGCTGCCCGACACCGAGTATCTGCTCTGTCGCGATCCGGCCAGTCAGAATGAGCTGGCGCAGGTTATCTTTCAGGCGATGGATTCCTGGCAAAATCCCTGGCAATACAGTTCGATTACCCCGGAAGGGGGAGATGACTCGGTGCTGGTCGAAGGGGACTTCGAGTAACGCTTTGCGTTCAACGGTTAAAAATTGTGTTTGTAAAAAAGAGCCACTGAAGATGAAAAAACATCCAGTGGTTCTTTTTTTGTACTAATATCGTTAACGGGCAGGAGAAAAAGGGCAAAATTCCTCAAAAATCAGCGAGTAGAAATCACGCTTACCCATTGCGCAAAAAACACGCTAAAACCGAACCGCTGTTTTTGCATGTTAAAAAAAGCGAGAAATTGTTGCTGTTTTTTATGGTGAATTAACAAAAGCGTGTCACAGATCAAGAAAATACTCCCTTTTAGGGGAAGGCATTTGCCCTAATTCCTGTCAAAATAGGCGCGCTTTTTTCCTTTACCTCACTACGGACACGATTCAACAACCTCGATTTTAGGCAGTGAGTCGATCGACACGGCGCTAAAACGCATTAAATGTTAAGGTTGTTGTTGTCATGTAAATTAATGTGAGGAAACTTTTGTTAAAGTTGACAAAAGGTTATAGAAAGGAGTAAAAAACCCCATCAATTGGCTGTGTAAAACGATTTTCTACAGTGATTGTAAGGTTTTTTTTATTCCTCCCCATGAATCGATGTGGCGTTCATCTGCCGATAAGAGCAGAGAATTTGGCGCTACTTTTGATGAGTAAGCAATGAGTATGTCAACATCCACTGAAGTCATCGCTCATCACTGGGCATTCGCTATCTTTCTTATTGTTGCCATTGGCCTGTGCTGCCTGATGCTCATCGGCGGTTGGTTTTTAGGCGGTCGCGCACGCGCGAGGTCAAAAAACACCCCGTTTGAATCAGGTATCGACTCGGTCGGCACCGCCCGCTTACGCCTGTCCGCCAAGTTTTATCTGGTGGCCATGTTCTTCGTTATCTTCGACGTTGAAGCGCTGTATCTGTTCGCATGGTCAACTTCTATTCGCGAAAGCGGCTGGGTTGGCTTTGTGGAAGCTGCAATTTTTATTTTTGTGTTACTGGCAGGTCTGGTTTATCTGGTGCGTATTGGCGCGCTGGACTGGACGCCCGCGCGTTCACGCCGCGAGCGTATGAACCCGGAAACGAACAGTATCGCTAATCGTCAACGCTAACCGCGAGGCATTAAGATGGATTATACGCTCACCCGCATAGATCCTAACGGTGAGAATGACCGTTACCCCCTGCAAAAACAGGAGATCGTAACCGACCCCCTGGAGCAAGAAGTCAACAAAAACGTGTTCATGGGCAAACTGCATGACATGGTTAACTGGGGGCGTAAAAACTCTATTTGGCCGTACAACTTCGGCCTTTCCTGCTGCTACGTTGAAATGGTGACCTCGTTTACCGCCGTGCATGACGTGGCGCGTTTTGGCGCGGAAGTATTGCGTGCGTCGCCGCGTCAGGCTGACCTGATGGTAGTGGCAGGCACCTGCTTTACCAAAATGGCGCCGGTGATTCAGCGCCTTTATGACCAGATGCTGGAGCCGAAATGGGTGATCTCCATGGGCGCATGCGCTAACTCCGGCGGTATGTACGATATTTATTCGGTTGTGCAGGGGGTCGACAAATTTATCCCTGTGGATGTTTACATCCCGGGTTGCCCGCCTCGTCCGGAAGCGTACATGCAGGCGTTAATGCTGTTACAGGATTCGATCGGCAAAGAGCGCCGTCCGCTCTCCTGGGTGGTGGGCGATCAGGGCGTTTATCGCGCCAACATGCAGTCAGAGCGCGAGCGTAAGCGCGGCGAACGCATTGCAGTAACCAATCTGCGTACACCAGACGAGATTTAATTTGCGCCTGTCGGCAGCAGCGTATGACTTCGCTAATTATTAGATAGACACAAAATCGTTCAGGTCTGAAAGATGAGTGGATAAATCGCGCGAAGCTCTGTCGACAGTCACCACGGACCATTTGCAATGGTGAACAATATGACCGACTTAACCGCGCAAGACGCCGTATGGCAGACCCGGGACCACCTTGATGACCCGGTCATTGGCGAACTGCGCAACCGTTTTGGGCCGGATGCCTTTACCGTTCAGGCGACTCGCACCGGGGTACCCGTTGTTTGGATCAAGCGTGAACAATTACTGGAAGTGGGCGATTTCTTAAAGAAACTGCCGAAACCTTACGTCATGCTGTTTGACTTACACGGCATGGACGAACGTCTGCGCACGCACCGCGAAGGGTTACCCGCCGCGGATTTTTCCGTTTTCTACCACCTGATTTCCATTGAACGCAACCGCGACATCATGCTCAAGGTGGCCTTGTCTGAAAACGACCTGCACGTGCCGACATTTACCAAAGTGTTCCCGAACGCGAACTGGTACGAGCGTGAAACCTGGGACATGTTTGGTATTGAGTTTGACGGTCACCCACACCTGACACGTCTGCTGATGCCGCCGACCTGGCAAGGGCACCCGCTGCGTAAAGATTACCCGGCGCGCGCCACCGAATTCGATCCGTTTGAGCTGACCAAAGCGAAACAGGATCTGGAGATGGAAGCGCTGACCTTCAAACCGGAAGACTGGGGCATGCAGCGTGGTACCGAAAACGAGGACTTCATGTTCCTCAACCTCGGTCCAAACCACCCGTCTTCTCACGGTGCTTTCCGTATCGTTCTGCAACTCGACGGTGAAGAGATCGTCGACTGCGTGCCGGACATCGGCTACCACCACCGTGGCGCTGAAAAAATGGGCGAACGCCAGTCCTGGCACAGCTACATTCCGTATACCGACCGTATCGAATACCTCGGCGGCTGCGTCAACGAAATGCCTTACGTGCTGGCGGTAGAAAAACTGGCGGGCATCACCGTGCCGGATCGCGTCAATGTGATCCGTGTGATGCTCTCAGAGCTGTTCCGCATTAACAGCCATCTGCTGTATATCTCGACGTTTATTCAGGACGTCGGCGCAATGACGCCGGTCTTCTTTGCCTTTACCGATCGTCAGAAAATCTATGACGTGGTTGAAGCGATCACCGGTTACCGCATGCATCCGGCGTGGTTCCGCATCGGCGGCGTTGCGCACGATCTGCCGCGCGGGTGGGAAAAACTGCTGCGTGAATTCCTTGACTGGATGCCGAAGCGCCTGGCCTCGTACGAAAAAGCCGCGCTGCGTAACACCATTCTGAAAGGCCGTTCCCAGGGCGTTGCCGCCTATGGGGCGAAAGAGGCGCTGGACTGGGGCTGTACGGGCGCTGCCCTGCGCGCAACCGGTATCGATTTCGATGTGCGTAAAGCGCGTCCGTACTCTGGCTATGAAAACTTCGACTTTGAAGTGCCGGTGGGCGGCGGGGTCTCCGACTGCTATACCCGCGTAATGCTGAAAGTGGAAGAGTTGCGCCAGAGCCTGCGTATCCTTGAGCAGTGTCTCAATAACATGCCGGAAGGCCCGTTCAAAGCGGATCATCCGCTGACAACGCCGCCGCCGAAAGAGCGCACGCTGCAGCATATCGAAACCCTGATCACCCACTTCCTGCAGGTGTCCTGGGGACCGGTCATGCCAGCGAATGAATCTTTCCAGATGATCGAAGCGACCAAAGGTATTAACAGTTATTACCTGACCAGCGATGGCAGCACCATGAGCTATCGTACCCGTATCCGTACCCCGAGCTATGCGCACCTGCAGCAGATCCCGGTGGCGGTACGCGGCAGCCTGGTGTCCGACCTGATCGTCCATCTGGGTAGTATCGATTTTGTTATGTCAGATGTGGACCGCTAATTATGCACGAGAATCAACAACCACAAACCGAGGCTTTTGAGCTGAGTGCGGCAGAGCGTGAGGCGATTGAGCACGAAAAGCACCACTACGAAGACCCGCGTGCGGCGTCCATTGAAGCGCTGAAAATCGTCCAGAAACAGCGTGGCTGGGTGCCGGACGGCGCGATCTACGCGATCGCCGACGTACTGGGGATCCCGGCGAGCGATGTCGAAGGCGTGGCGACGTTTTACAGCCAGATCTTCCGCCAGCCGGTTGGCCGACACGTGATCCGCTATTGCGACAGCGTGGTATGCCACATTACCGGTTACCAGGGGATCCAGGCGGCGCTGGAGAAAAAACTCAACATCAAGCCGGGGCAAACCACGTTCGATGGTCGCTTCACCCTGCTGCCGACCTGTTGCCTGGGGAACTGCGATAAAGGGCCGAACATGATGATTGATGAGGACACTCACAGCCATCTGACCCCGGAAGCGATTCCAGAACTGCTGGAGCGGTATAAATGAAAAACATTATCCGTACTCCCGAAACGCATCCGCTGACCTGGCGTCTGCGTGATGATAAACAGCCGGTTTGGCTGGACGAATACCGCAGCAAAAACGGTTACGAAGGCGCGCGTAAGGCGCTGACCGGTCTGTCTCCGGACGAGATCGTCAACCAGGTGAAAGACGCTGGCCTGAAGGGGCGCGGCGGCGCAGGCTTTTCTACCGGCCTGAAATGGAGCCTGATGCCGAAAGACGAATCCATGAACATCCGTTACCTGCTGTGTAACGCTGACGAAATGGAGCCGGGCACCTATAAAGACCGTCTGCTGATGGAACAACTGCCGCACCTGTTGGTGGAAGGCATGCTGATCTCCGCGTTTGCGCTGAAAGCGTACCGTGGCTACATCTTCCTGCGCGGTGAATATATTGAAGCGGCGGTTCACCTGCGTCGCGCCATTGCCGAAGCAACCGAAGCCGGTCTGCTCGGCAAAAATATCATGGGCACCGGTTTTGACTTCGAACTGTTTGTGCACACCGGGGCAGGGCGCTACATCTGCGGTGAAGAGACCGCGCTGATTAACTCCCTCGAAGGCCGCCGCGCGAACCCGCGTTCCAAGCCGCCATTCCCGGCGACCTCTGGCGTCTGGGGCAAGCCGACCTGCGTGAACAACGTTGAAACGCTGTGTAACGTCCCGGCGATTCTCGCTAACGGCGTCGAGTGGTATCAGAACATTTCGAAGAGCAAAGACGCTGGCACCAAGCTGATGGGCTTTTCTGGTCGCGTGAAAAATCCAGGCCTGTGGGAACTGCCGTTTGGCACTACCGCGCGTGAGATCCTTGAGGATTATGCGGGCGGTATGCGCGATGGCCTGAAATTCAAAGCCTGGCAGCCTGGCGGCGCGGGAACTGACTTCCTGACCGAAGCGCATCTCGACCTGCCGATGGAGTTCGAAAGTATCGGTAAAGCAGGCAGCCGTCTGGGGACGGCGCTGGCGATGGCGGTGGACCATGAAATTGGCATGGTGTCGCTGGTGCGCAACCTGGAAGAGTTCTTTGCCCGTGAGTCCTGCGGCTGGTGTACGCCGTGTCGCGATGGGTTACCGTGGAGCGTAAAAATTCTGCGCGCACTGGAGCGTGGCGAAGGCCAGCCGGGGGATATCGAGACGCTTGAGCAACTGTGTCGGTTCCTGGGCCCGGGTAAAACCTTCTGTGCACACGCACCGGGCGCGGTGGAACCGCTGCAGAGCGCAATTAAATATTTCCGCGAAGAATTCGAAGCTGGCATCAAGCAGCCGTTCAGCAATACCCACGGAATTGGTGGTATTCAGCCGAACCTGCTGAAAGAGCGCTGGTGAGTTAAATTTTTTAATTTGGAAGCATGCTAATGGCTACGATTCATGTAGACGGCAAAGAATATGAGGTGAACGGAGCGGACAACCTGCTTGAAGCGTGTCTGTCTCTCGGCCTTGATATTCCGTACTTTTGCTGGCACCCGGCGCTGGGAAGCGTCGGTGCTTGCCGCCAGTGTGCGGTGAAGCAATACCAGAACGCGGAAGACACGCGTGGTCGCCTGGTCATGTCCTGTATGACACCGGCCTCCGACGGCACCTTTATTTCTATTGACGACGAAGAAGCGAAACAGTTCCGCGAAAGCGTGGTGGAGTGGTTAATGACCAACCACCCGCACGACTGTCCGGTCTGTGAGGAAGGGGGGAACTGCCACCTTCAGGATATGACCGTGATGACCGGCCACAGCTTCCGTCGTTATCGTTTCACTAAACGTACGCACCGTAACCAGGATCTGGGGCCGTTCATCTCTCACGAAATGAACCGCTGCATCGCCTGCTATCGCTGTGTTCGTTACTACAAAGACTATGCGGACGGTACGGATCTGGGCGTGTATGGCGCGCACGACAACGTCTACTTTGGTCGCCCGGAAGATGGCGTACTGGAAAGCGAGTTCTCCGGCAACCTGGTGGAAATCTGTCCGACCGGCGTCTTTACCGATAAAACGCACTCCGAGCGGTATAACCGTAAATGGGATATGCAGTTTGCCCCGAGCATCTGCCAGCAGTGCTCTATTGGTTGTAACACCAGCCCGGGTGAACGCTACGGCGAACTCCGCCGTATCGAAAACCGTTACAACGGTACCGTGAATCACTATTTCCTCTGCGACCGCGGTCGTTTCGGCTATGGCTACGTCAATCTGAAAGATCGTCCGCGTCAGCCGGTACAGCGTCGTGGAAACGATCTGATTACCCTCAATGCCGAACAGGCCATGCAGGGCGCGGCGGATATTCTACGTCAGTCGAAGAAAGTCATTGGGATCGGGTCTCCGCGCGCCAGCGTGGAAAGCAACTTTGCGCTGCATGAGTTGGTTGGTGCGGAAAACTTCTACACCGGAATTGCGCAGTCGGAACAAGAACGTCTGCAACTGGCGCTAAAAGTACTGCGTGAAAGCGGCGTTCATACCCCTGCGCTGCGCGATATCGAATCTTACGACGCCGTGCTGGTGCTCGGTGAAGACATCACCCAGACCGGCGCGCGCGTTGCGCTGGCGGTTCGTCAGGCGGTGAAAGGGAAAGCGCGCGAAATGGCGGCGGCGCAGAAAGTGGCTGACTGGCAGATTGCGGCAATCCTTAACATTGGCCAGCGCGCTAAACATCCGCTGTTCGTCACCAACGTCGACAACACTCGTCTGGACGATATTGCCGCATGGACCTACCGCGCGCCGGTAGAAGACCAGGCGCGTTTGGGCTTTGCCATCGCCCATGCGCTCGACGCCGCCGCGCCTGCGGTGGACGGTCTGAGCAGCGACCTGAAAAGCAAAATCGACGTGATTGTTCAGGCTCTGGCTGGCGCGAAAAAACCCCTGATTATCTCTGGCACCAACGCCGGGAGCAGTGACGTGATCCAGGCGGCGGCTAACGTCGCGAAAGCGCTGAAAGGTCGCGGCGCGGATGTCGGTATCACCATGATTGCCCGTTCCGTAAACAGCATGGGCCTCGGCATTATGGGCGGGGGGTCGCTTGACGACGCGCTGACCGAGCTGGAAACCGGGCGTGCTGACGCTGTCGTGGTGCTGGAAAACGATCTGCATCGTCATGCTTCCGCCACCCGCGTTAACGCTGCGCTGGCAAAAGCGCCGCTGGTGCTGGTGGTTGACCATCAACGCACCGCGATCATGGAAAACGCCCATCTGGTCCTTTCCGCCGCCAGCTTTGCTGAAAGCGACGGTACGGTCATTAACAACGAAGGCCGCGCACAGCGTTTCTTCCAGGTTTATGACCCGGCGTACTATGACAGCAAGGCCGTGATGCTGGAAAGCTGGCGCTGGCTGCACTCGCTGCACAGCACCGTGCAGAACCGCCAGGTCGACTGGACGCAGCTTGACCACGTCATTGACGCCGTCGTGGCCGCGATGCCAGAGTTGGCCGGTATTAAAGACGCCGCGCCGGATGCTTCTTTCCGCATTCGCGGTCAGAAACTGGCCCGTGAACCGCACCGCTATAGCGGTCGTACCGCGATGCGCGCCAATATCAGCGTGCATGAGCCACGTCAGCCGCAGGATAAAGACACCATGTTCGCCTTCTCAATGGAAGGGAACAACCAGCCGTCGGCGCCGCGTTCACAGATTCCGTTTGCCTGGGCGCCAGGCTGGAACTCGCCACAGGCGTGGAACAAGTTCCAGGATGAAGTGGGCGGTAAACTGCGTCACGGCGATCCGGGCGTGCGTTTGATTGAAGCGTCCGAAGGGGGGCTGGATTATTTCACCACCGTTCCGGCGAGCTTCCAGCCGCAGGACGGTCAGTGGCGTATCGCGCCGTACTACCATCTGTTTGGTAGCGACGAGCTGTCCCAGCGTGCGCCGGTGTTCCAGAGCCGGATGCCGCAGCCGTACATCAAGCTCAACCCGGCCGATGCCGCGAAGCTGGGCGTCAATGCCGGTGCCCGCGTCTCCTTTAGCTACGATGGCAATACGGTAACGCTGCCGGTTGAAATCGCGGAAGGGTTAACGGCAGGGCAGGTCGGTCTGCCGATGGGTATGCCAGGCATTGCGCCAGTGCTGGCCGGTGCGCATCTTGAGGATCTGCAGGAGGCACAACAATGAGTTGGATTACACCGGATCTGATCGATATCCTGCTGACGATCCTCAAAGCGGTGGTGATCCTGCTGGTCGTGGTGACCTGCGGGGCCTTCATGAGCTTTGGCGAACGTCGTCTGCTGGGTCTGTTCCAGAACCGTTATGGACCAAACCGCGTCGGCTGGGGCGGTTCGCTCCAGCTGGTGGCGGACATGATCAAGATGTTCTTTAAAGAGGACTGGATCCCGAAATTCTCGGATCGCGTCATCTTTACGCTGGCGCCGATGATCGCCTTTACCTCGCTGCTGCTGGCCTTTGCGATTGTGCCGGTTAGCCCGGGTTGGGTGGTTGCGGACCTGAACATCGGCATCCTGTTTTTCCTGATGATGGCGGGTCTGGCGGTGTATGCGGTGCTGTTCGCCGGTTGGTCGAGCAATAACAAATACTCGCTGCTCGGCGCGATGCGCGCCTCTGCGCAAACGCTGAGCTATGAAGTGTTCCTCGGACTGTCCCTGATGGGCGTGGTGGCGCAGGCCGGATCGTTCAACATGACCGACATTGTGAACAACCAGGCTGACATCTGGAACGTTATCCCGCAGTTCTTTGGTTTTGTCACCTTCGCTATCGCGGGCGTGGCTGTGTGTCACCGTCACCCGTTTGACCAGCCGGAAGCCGAGCAGGAACTGGCCGATGGTTACCACATTGAATATTCCGGTATGAAATTCGGTCTGTTCTTTGTGGGTGAGTACATCGGTATCGTCACCATTTCCGCGCTGATGGTTACCCTGTTCTTCGGCGGCTGGCAAGGCCCGTTCTTACCGCCATTCATCTGGTTCGCGCTGAAAACCGCGTTCTTCATGATGATGTTCATTTTGATTCGTGCGTCGTTACCGCGTCCGCGTTATGACCAGGTAATGTCCTTCGGCTGGAAAATCTGCCTGCCGCTGACGCTCATCAACTTGCTGGTAACGGCGGCTGTCATTCTCTGGCAGGCGCAATAAGGGGCACTAAGACCATGACCTTAAAAGAGTTGTTAGTAGGTTTCGGCACCCAGGTACGCAGTATCTGGATGATCGGCCTGCATGCGTTCGCAAAACGCGAAACAAAGATGTATCCGGAAGAGCCGGTCTACCTGCCGCCCCGTTTTCGTGGTCGTATCGTCCTGACGCGCGACCCGGACGGCGAAGAGCGCTGCGTTGCCTGTAACCTGTGTGCGGTAGCGTGCCCGGTAGGCTGTATTTCTCTGCAAAAAGCGGAGACCAAAGACGGTCGCTGGTATCCGGAGTTTTTCCGTATCAACTTCTCACGCTGCATCTTCTGCGGTCTGTGCGAGGAAGCCTGTCCGACAACGGCGATCCAGCTTACCCCGGACTTTGAACTGGGTGAGTATAAGCGCCAGGATCTGGTTTTCGAGAAAGAGGATCTGCTGATCTCCGGTCCGGGTAAATATCCGGAATATAACTTCTACCGGATGGCAGGTATGGCAATCGACGGCAAAGATAAGGGCGAAGCGGAAAACGAAGCTAAGCCTATCGACGTCAAGAGCCTGTTACCGTAAGGAGAGGGGCAATGGAGTTCGCTTTTTATATCTGTGGCCTGATAGCCATTCTCGCAACCTTGCGAGTGATCACCCATACCAATCCGGTGCATGCGCTGCTGTACCTGATTATTTCGCTGCTGGCGATTTCCGGGGTGTTCTTCTCGCTGGGCGCTTACTTCGCCGGTGCGCTGGAAATCATCGTCTACGCGGGCGCCATCATGGTGCTGTTCGTGTTCGTGGTGATGATGCTCAACCTGGGCGGGTCTGAAATTGAACAGGAACGCCAATGGCTGAAGCCGCAGGTGTGGATTGGCCCGGCGGTTCTGTCGGCCATCATGCTGGTGGTGATTGTTTACGCCATTCTTGGCGTTAATGACCAGGGCATTGACGGTGAGCCGATTAGCGCGAAAGCCGTCGGTATTACCCTGTTCGGACCTTACGTTTTGGCGGTGGAGCTGGCGTCTATGCTGCTGCTGGCCGGTCTGGTTGTCGCTTTCCACGTGGGGCGTGAAGAACGCGCCGGGGAAGTGCTGAGCAACCGTAAGGACGACAGCGCGAAAAGAAAAACGGAGGAGCACGCATGATCCCCTTACAACACGGACTGATCCTCGCGGCAATCTTATTTGTTCTGGGCTTAACCGGTCTGGTTATCCGCCGCAATCTGCTGTTTATGCTGATTGGGCTGGAGATCATGATCAACGCTTCCGCGCTGGCTTTTGTGGTCGCCGGAAGCTACTGGGGCCAGACCGATGGTCAGGTGATGTACATTCTCGCCATCAGCCTTGCGGCGGCTGAAGCGAGCATCGGCCTTGCGCTGCTGCTGCTGCTTCATCGCCGTCGCCAGAACCTGAACATCGATTCAGTAAGTGAGATGCGTGGATGAACATGCTTGCCTTAACCATTATTCTGCCATTGATTGGCTTTGTACTGCTGGCGTTCTCTCGCGGACGCTGGTCGGAAAATCTCTCCGCGACCGTGGGCGTTGGCTCCATCGGTCTGGCGGCGCTGGTGACCGCGTTTGTCGGTATGGACTTCTTCGCGAACGGCAAGCAGGCGTACAGCCAGCCGCTGTGGACGTGGATGTCGGTCGGTGATTTCAATATCGGCTTCAACCTGGTGCTGGACGGCCTGTCGCTGACCATGCTTTCCGTGGTTACCGGCGTGGGTTTCCTGATCCACATGTTCGCTTCCTGGTACATGCGCGGCGAAGAGGGTTACTCTCGCTTCTTCGCCTACACCAACCTGTTTATCGCCAGCATGGTTGTTCTGGTGCTGTCCGATAACCTGTTGTTGATGTACCTCGGCTGGGAAGGCGTGGGCCTGTGCTCTTACTTACTGATCGGCTTCTATTACAGCGATCCGAAGAATGGCGCCGCGGCGATGAAAGCGTTCGTCGTGACCCGCGTGGGTGACGTATTCCTCGCCTTCGCGCTGTTCATCCTCTACAACGAGCTGGGTACCCTGAACTTCCGCGAAATGGTTGAACTGGCGCCAGCGCATTTCGACGCGGGCAACAATATGCTGACCTGGGCGACGCTGATGTTGCTGGGGGGAGCGGTAGGGAAATCCGCACAGCTGCCGTTGCAGACCTGGCTTGCCGACGCGATGGCTGGCCCGACGCCTGTCTCCGCGCTGATCCACGCCGCGACCATGGTCACCGCCGGCGTGTATCTGATCGCACGTACGCACGGCCTGTTCCTGATGACTCCGGAAATCCTGCATCTGGTTGGGATTGTGGGCGCAATCACGCTGGTGATGGCCGGTTTCGCCGCGCTGGTGCAAACCGACATCAAACGTGTGCTGGCATACTCCACCATGAGTCAGATTGGCTACATGTTCCTGGCGCTCGGCGTGCAGGCGTGGGATGCGGCGATTTTCCACCTGATGACGCACGCCTTCTTTAAAGCGCTGCTGTTCCTGGCGTCTGGCTCCGTTATCCTGGCCTGCCATCATGAACAGAACATCTTCAAGATGGGCGGCCTGCGTAAGTCCATTCCGCTGGTGTATCTCTGCTTCCTGGTGGGCGGCGCGGCGCTGTCGGCGCTGCCGCTGGTAACCGCAGGCTTCTTCAGTAAGGATGAGATTCTGGCTGGCGCGATGGCGAACGGTCATATCAATCTGATGGTGGCAGGTCTGGTCGGTGCATTCATGACCTCTCTGTATACCTTCCGAATGATTTTCATCGTATTCCACGGTAAAGAACAAATTCACGCACATGCAGGGAAGGGGATTACCCACCATCTGCCGCTGATTGTCCTGATGGTGCTGTCCACCTTTGTCGGCGCGCTGATTGTGCCGCCGTTGCAGGGCGTTCTGCCGCAGACTACCGAACTTGAACATGGCCGCGTAATGACGCTGGAAATTACCTCTGGTGTCGTGGCGATCGCGGGCATCCTGATTGCCGCATGGCTGTGGCTGGGCAAACGCACGCTGGTGACGTCCATCGCCAACAGTGCGCCGGGCCGTCTGCTGGGCACCTGGTGGTACAACGCCTGGGGCTTTGACTGGCTGTACGACAAAGTGTTCGTGAAGCCGTTCCTTGGCGTGGCCTGGCTGCTGAAGCGCGATCCGCTGAATGCGCTGATGAACGTACCGGCAATCCTTTCCCGCTTTGCAGGTAAAGGCCTGCTGTTCAGCGAGAACGGCTATCTGCGCTGGTATGTGGCATCCATGAGCATCGGTGCGGTTGTGGTGCTGGCGTTGTTGATGGTTTTACGTTGATTTGAGATCGCGGTTTTGCCCGGTGGCGCTGCGCTTACCGGGCCTACAAGACCGTAGGTCGGGTACGCAAAGCGCCACCCGACACAACAAACCGCACTCAAACGTGAATTTGTTGAAATTCGTTGAAAATCAGGTCCGACAGGACAGGCGTTATCGGCGAAGTCAGAGTGGACACCGCCTGCGCACAGCAACCGAAGCGTACTTAAGTACGTGCGGATTGCGAGCACAGCCGGGGTCGCTATGACGAGCAAGATAGCCTGAACCGGACTTAAACAAGGAACAAATACTGCCATGTTATTACCCTGGCTAATACTTATTCCCTTCATTGGTGGGTTTCTGTGCTGGCAGACCGAACGCTTTGGCGTGAAGGTGCCGCGCTGGATCGCGCTGATCACCATGGGACTGACGCTTGCGCTTGGCCTGCAGCTGTGGTTGCAGGGCGGCTATTCACTGACGCAATCCGCTGGCATTCCGCAGTGGCAGTCTGAATTTGTCCTGCCGTGGATCCCGCGCTTTGGCATCTCTATTCATCTGGCTATCGACGGTCTGTCGCTGCTGATGGTGGTGCTGACCGGCCTGCTCGGCGTTCTGGCGGTACTTTGCTCCTGGCGAGAAATCGAAAAATACCAGGGCTTCTTCCACCTGAACCTGATGTGGATCCTGGGCGGTGTGATCGGCGTGTTCCTCGCCATCGACATGTTCCTGTTCTTCTTCTTCTGGGAAATGATGCTGGTGCCGATGTACTTCCTGATCGCGCTGTGGGGCCATAAGGCGTCCGACGGTAAAACGCGTATCACGGCGGCAACCAAGTTCTTCATTTACACCCAGGCGAGCGGTCTGGTGATGCTGATTGCGATCCTGGCGCTGGTGTTCGTGCATTACAATGCAACCGGCGTCTGGACCTTCAACTATGAAGCGTTGCTGAATACTCCGATGTCCCACGGCGTCGAATACTTGCTGATGCTGGGCTTCTTCATCGCCTTCGCGGTGAAAATGCCGGTGGTTCCGCTGCACGGCTGGCTGCCGGATGCGCACTCTCAGGCGCCGACCGCCGGTTCCGTTGACCTTGCGGGGATTCTGCTGAAAACCGCGGCCTACGGTCTGCTGCGTTTCTCTCTGCCGCTGTTTCCGAACGCCTCTGCGGAGTTCGCGCCGATTGCCATGTGGCTGGGTGTGATCGGCATCTTCTACGGTGCATGGATGGCGTTTACCCAGTACGACATCAAGCGTCTGATTGCCTACACCTCCGTCTCCCATATGGGCTTCGTGCTGATTGCTATCTACACCGGCAGCCAGCTGGCGTACCAGGGGGCGGTGATCCAGATGATCGCGCACGGTCTGTCCGCGGCGGGGCTGTTTATCCTTTGCGGCCAGCTGTACGAACGTCTGCATACGCGTGATATGCGTATGATGGGCGGCCTGTGGGGCAAAATGAAGTGGCTGCCTGCGCTGTCGATGTTCTTCGCAGTGGCAACGCTCGGCATGCCTGGCACCGGTAACTTCGTCGGTGAATTTATGATCCTGTTCGGCAGCTACCAGGTTGTTCCGGTGATCACCGTCATCTCCACCTTTGGTCTGGTGTTTGCCTCTGTTTACTCGCTGGCGATGCTGCATCGTGCTTACTTCGGTAAAGCCAAAAGCCAGATTGCGAATCAGGAACTGGCAGGGATGTCGCTGCGCGAGCTGTTTATCATCCTGTTGCTGGTCGTGCTTCTGGTACTGCTTGGCTTCTATCCGCAGCCGATTCTGGATACGTCGCATTCCGCGATGAGCAACATCCAGCAGTGGTTTGTTAATTCCGTTTCTACTACAAGGCCGTAAATCGCCATGACAATAACTCCACAACACCTGATTGCGCTGCTACCGCTGCTGATCGTCGGCTTGACGGTGGTGGTTGTGATGCTCTCCATTGCGTGGCGACGCAATCACTTTCTCAATGCCACGCTGTCGGTCATTGGGCTTAACGCTGCGCTGGTTTCGCTCTGGTTTGTTGGCCAGGCGGGCGCCATGGACGTCACGCCGCTGATGCGGGTTGACGGTTTCGCCATGCTCTACACCGGGCTGGTTCTGCTGGCGAGCCTGGCGACCTGTACGTTTGCCTACCCGTGGCTGGAAGGCTATGACGACAACCGGGAAGAGTTCTACCTGCTGGTGCTGATTGCCGCTCTGGGCGGGATCCTGCTGGCGAACGCTAACCATCTGGCCGCGCTGTTCCTCGGTATCGAACTGATCTCCCTGCCGCTGTTTGGTCTGGTAGGCTATGCCTTCCGTCAGAAGCGCTCGCTGGAAGCCAGTATCAAATACACTATCCTGTCCGCCGCCGCGTCTTCCTTCCTGCTGTTTGGTATGGCGCTGGTGTACGCACAGTCCGGCAACCTGTCGTTCGTGGCCCTCGGCAAGAGCCTCGGCGACGGTATGCTGAGCGAACCGCTGTTGCTGGCGGGCTTCGGGATGATGATTGTCGGCCTCGGCTTTAAACTGTCGCTGGTGCCGTTCCACCTGTGGACGCCTGACGTCTATCAGGGCGCGCCTGCGCCGGTATCGACCTTCCTGGCGACGGCGAGCAAAATCGCTATCTTCGGTGTGGTGATGCGTTTGTTCCTCTATGCGCCAGTAGGCGACAGCGAAGCGGTACGCGTGGTGCTGGGCATTATCGCCTTTGCCTCTATCATCTTCGGTAACCTGATGGCGCTGAGCCAGACCAACATTAAGCGTCTCCTCGGTTATTCCTCCATCTCTCACCTCGGCTATCTGCTGGTGGCGCTGATTGCCCTGCAGAGCGGCGAGATGTCGATGGAAGCGGTAGGCGTCTACCTGGCCGGCTATCTCTTTAGCAGCCTTGGCGCGTTTGGTGTGGTCAGTCTGATGTCCAGCCCGTACCGTGGGCCGGATGCTGACTCACTGTTCTCCTATCGCGGTCTGTTCTGGCATCGTCCTGTTCTCGCCGCGGTCATGACGGTAATGATGCTGTCGCTGGCGGGTATCCCGATGACGCTCGGCTTTATCGGCAAGTTCTACGTGCTGGCGGTCGGCGTGCAGGCCAGCCTGTGGTGGCTGGTTGCCGCCGTGGTGGTCGGTTCCGCGATTGGTTTGTACTACTACCTGCGCGTTGCGGTCAGCCTGTACCTGAGCGCGCCGCAGCAGCTTAACCGCGATGCGCCGTCGAACTGGCAGTACAGCGCGGGCGGCATTGTGGTGCTGATCTCCGCGCTGCTGGTGCTGGTGCTCGGCGTCTGGCCGCAGCCGCTGATCAGCATTGTGCAGTTAGCGATGCCGCTGATGTAAGCGAAACGCAGACCTAAAAAAACCCGCTTCGGCGGGTTTTTTTGTGGGCTGGCATAACGCCCAGCCTCTCTGGCGTTATTAGGATCCGCTTAACCGCTGTCTGCTCACCAGCGGGCCGTCAATTCTTTTCACCGCGCGCGTCATCACTTCCTGAATAACTGACGACAGCTCGTTGATTTCAAACTTCGCCACATAGCCGTCAGCTTTTACTTTGCGTACGTGATCTTCGTTGGCGCTGCCAGACAGAGAGGAGTGGATCACCACTGGAATGTGCTTCAGGCGTTCGTCGGTTTTAATCTTACGGGTAAGGGTGAATCCGTCCATCTCTGGCATTTCCAGGTCGGTAAGCACCAGGGCGATTTTTTCGCTGACGGCTTTGCCTTCCGCTTCGGCCTCTTTCGCCAGGTGCTGGATTTTCTCCCACGCGTCTTTCCCGGTAACGTGCATCTGGTGCGGAATGTCCATTGCGTTCAAGCCTTTTTCCAGCATCGCCCGGGCCACGCGAGAGTCTTCGGCGACAATGGCCACCGCTCCGGGGGTAATGTTGAATTTACTGGTTTTCAGTTCCGTGGCGCGTAGGTCATGGTTTGCGGGCACGATGTCATACAGGATCTGCTCAACGTCCAGCACCAGCGCCAGGTTGTTGGTCTCTTTGTCCTCGTCCAGGCAGGCGATACTGGTGATGTAACGTCCGTTTACCGCTTTCTCGGCGGTATGCACCTGCTGCCAGTCCAGACGCATGATGTTTTCCACTGACTCGACGGCGAAGGCCTGGACGCTGCGGGCGTATTCAGTGATCAGCAGGATATTCAACCCGTTTTCCGGTTGACACCCGGCGACGGCGGGGAGGTCGATCACCGGGATCACCTGATCGCGAATATTCACCATCCCCAGCAGCGGCGCCTTCATGCCTGCCGGACGCGTAAACGTCGGCATTGGCACAATTTCACGCAACTTGAAGACGTTAATGCCAAACAGCTCAGACTTTTGCTCGTGCAGGGAGGTTCCCAAACGAAACAGCAGCAGCTCAAAGCGGTTGGACAGGGTGAGATTCGCCCTGTCATCGATATCTTTCTGGAAATTGTCCATTCTGTCCTCAGTGTGAATACTGCCTTTTTACTGTTATCGGCACCGGGGACAAAAAGTGGAGCGTTAAACCGTGAAAACGGCGAAATCCCCAGCCAGTTCCGTGTGCGGAAAAATGGCCCGACACTCCGCCAGAAGGCGCTGGCAGCCGGTTTCATCGTAGCGTGAACTGATATGCGTCATGATGAGCTTGCCGACTCCTGCCTCTTTCGCCAGCATCGCCGCCTGACGGGTGGAGCTGTGACCCCGGCTGTTGGCCTTCTCTTCCATCGAGGCATCCAGGGTGGTTTCGTGAATCATCACGTCAACCCCTTTCGCCAGCGCAAGGGCGCCGACGCAGGGCGCCGTGTCGCCAAAAATGGCCACCGCTTTGCCCGGGGTTGCCGGAGCAAGGTAGTCCGCGCCGTTGATGGTGCGGCCATCATCAAGGGTAATTGTCTTTCCGGCTTTCAAGTCCTGAAACCAGGGACCCGGCGTAACCCCCGCGGCTTTCAGCGCGTTGGCGTCAAGCGCACCCGGTTTGTCGTGTTCTTCAACGCGGTAGCCGTAGCATTCCAGCGGGTGTTCAAGCGGGTAGGCGGTCACCTTTCGCAAGCCGTCGTCAAGGATTTCACCGGCGGTAATCTCGATGATATCCAGCGGATAGTCGGTCCACGAACCGCTCAGGCGCAGGCTGGTTTCGGTGAACTCACGAAGCCCTTTGGGTCCATAAAGGGTCAGCGGATGCGGATTGCCTGCCATCGAGCGGCTACACAACAGACCCGGTAAACCAAACAGATGATCGCCATGCAGGTGGCTGATAAAAATGCGTTCAATCTTGCCGGGATGAAACGCCGTCTCCAGCATCTGCTGCTGCGTGCCTTCCCCGCAGTCAAACAGCCACAGCGCGGGCTGAGTGGGATGGTGCAGATGCAACAATATCGCCGTGACGTTGCGCGCGCGGGTAGGGACGCCCGCCGAGGTACCTAAAAAGATAAATTCCATTATTTCATTACACTTTTTCAACTTATTCTGGCTAGTATAAAACGTTTGAGCAAAAGGAGGGCGCGATGATTACCTGGCAAGATCTGCATCATTCACAATTAACGGTTCCCGCGTTGTACGCGCTACTTAAACTGCGCTGCGCGGTGTTTGTCGTCGAACAGCACTGCCCTTATCTGGATATTGACGGCGACGATCTGGTGGGTGAAAACCGCCACATCCTCGGCTGGCATAACGATGAGCTGGTGGCGTATGCGAGGATTCTGAAAAGTGACAACGCGCTGGAGCCGGTGGTCATTGGCCGGGTTATCGTCAGCGAAGCCCTGCGTGGCGAAAAGCTTGGCCAACATCTGATGTCCCGGACGCTCGCCGCCTGCCAGCAGCACTGGCCGCAAAAAGCGCTGTATCTCGGCGCGCAGGCGCATCTGCAAAACTTCTACGCGCGATTCGGTTTTACGCCCGTGACCGATGTCTATGATGAAGACGGCATTGCCCATATCGGTATGGCCCGTGAGGCAATTCAGGCGTAAATCCGCGTCGTTGTCTATAGTTAGGAACAGGTTTTACTAAAATGGAGAACGAGAATGTCTTATCAGTTTGGTGATTCGCGTATTGATGACGACCTGACGTTGCTGAGCGAGACGCTGGAAGAGGTGCTGCGCTCTTCGGGTGACCCTGCCGATCAAAAGTATATCGAACTCAAAGCGCGCGCAGAACAAGCGCTGGAAGATGTAAAAAATCGCGTCAGCCATGCGTCCGACAGCTATTACTATCGCGCAAAACAGGCGGTATATCGCGCTGATGACTATGTGCATGAAAAACCGTGGCAGGGGATCGGCGTGGGCGCAGCGGTAGGTATGGTATTGGGCTTGCTGCTCGCACGGCGTTAACCCTCACCGGAAACGCATCGACTCCCTAAACTGGGGTACTGCATTTTTTCTGTAGTACCCCGTATAATGTGAGGTTTTTAACAGGGAGAGGTCCGCGTGAATTCACTCACTACTGCGCTGGAAAGCCTGACGCGCCTTTTATCGCAGGAATTACCCGCCGCGCCGGGCATGCGGGTTTTCGATGTCCCTTTCCCCCTCAATGACGCTTTCGACGCGTTAAGCTGGCTTGCGAGCCAGCCTGTTTACCCACAATTTTACTGGCAGCAGCGCAACGGCGATGAAGAAGCCGCCGTGCTCGGTTCGGTCTCCCGCTTTTCCTCGCTTGATGCCGCGCAGCGTTTTCTTCGCGACCACCCACAGCAAAGCGACCTGCGAGTCTGGGGATTGAACGCCTTCGACCCGAAAACGGGCGAACTCTTTTTGCCCCGTCTGGAATGGCGGCGCTGTGCGGGCGTGGCGGTGCTGCGGTTGCATGTCTGGAGCGACAGATCGCTGCGTGAGGATGCCGACCGGGCGCTGTCGTTTCTCGCTTCACTGGCGAGCGTCAAACCGCTGGCGGCGCTGCGGCTCACCCTGGTTGGCGAGCAGCACTGGCCGGAAAAAGCAGGCTGGGTGACGCTGATTCAGCAGGCAACGCGCACGATTGCCGAAGACCAACTGGAAAAAGTGGTGCTGGCGCGCGCCAGCGATCTGCAATTTTCTCGTCCGGTGAATGCGGCCGCGATGATGGCGGCAAGCCGTCGTCTGAATCTGAACTGCTATCATTTCTACATGGCCTTTTGCGCGAACAGCGCTTTTCTTGGCTCATCCCCGGAGCGACTCTGGCGGCGGCGGGATACCGCGCTCCGGACCGAGGCGCTGGCGGGTACAGTCGCTAACGATCCTGATGACTACAAAGCCTGGCAACTGGGCGAGTGGTTAATGAAGGACGATAAAAATCAGCGCGAAAACATGCTGGTGGTCGAAGATATCTGCCAGCGATTACAACAACATACCCACTCGCTGGACGTGCTGCCGCCAAAAGTGCTGAGGCTGCGAAAGGTCCAGCATTTGCGCCGCTGCATCTGGACGGCGCTGAATCAGCCTGACGATACGCTGTGCTTACTGCAACTCCAGCCGACGGCGGCGGTGGCGGGGATCCCCCGGGATCGCGCGCGGATGTTCATTCATCAACATGAACCGTTCGAACGCGAATGGTACGCCGGGTCGGCGGGTTATCTGTCGTTACAGCAAAGCGAGTTTTGCGTGTCGCTGCGCTCAGCGAAAATCACCGACAACGTGGTCAGACTGTATGCCGGAGCGGGCATTGTTCGCGGTTCCGATCCCGAACAGGAATGGCAGGAAATCAACAATAAAGCCGCAGGTCTGCGAACTTTGTTACAGATGGACGGATAATGAGTCACTTAATTCCGATTCATATCAATAATCCATTTTTTCCATTCTTTATACTGAGTCGCAATATTGATACCGGACAAACTCATGTCAGTAAGCGCATTTAACCGACGCTGGGCGGCGGTCATTCTGGAAGCATTAACTCGCCACGGTGTCAGGCATGTCTGCATTGCCCCTGGCTCGCGTTCCACGCCCCTCACGCTGGCGGCGGCGGAAAACGCGGCATTTATTCACCACACGCATTTCGATGAGCGTGGACTTGGTCATCTGGCGCTGGGACTGGCAAAGGCGAGCAAACAGCCGGTGGCGGTAATCGTCACGTCCGGTACGGCGGTGGCTAACCTCTATCCGGCGCTGATTGAAGCGGGGCTGACCGGTGAAAAGCTGATTCTGCTGACGGCCGATCGCCCCCCTGAACTGATCGACTGCGGTGCGAATCAGGCCATTCGCCAGGCAGGGATGTTTGCGTCCCATCCGTCGCAAACGATCTCGCTGCCGCGTCCGACGCAGGATATTCCGGCAAGCTGGCTGGTTTCGACCATCGATAACGCGCTGGCGTCGCTGCATGCTGGCGCCGTGCACATCAACTGTCCCTTTGCCGAACCGTTGTATGGCGATATGGACGACACGGGACTGGCCTGGCAGCAGCGCCTCGGCGACTGGTGGCAGGATGACAAGCCCTGGCTGCGCGAAGCGCGTCGGCTGGAAAGTGAAAAGCAGCGCGACTGGTTTTTCTGGCGCCAGAAGCGAGGGGTGGTCGTTGCCGGGCGCATGAGCGCGGAAGAGGGTAAAAAGGTTGCCGAGTGGGCGCAAACGCTGGGCTGGCCGCTGATTGGGGATGTGCTGTCGCAAACCGGACAACCGCTGCCCTGTGCCGATCTGTGGCTCGGGAACGCGAAGGCGGTCACCGAACTGGAACAGGCGCAGATCGTCGTACAGTTGGGCAGCAGCCTGACCGGGAAACGGTTGCTACAGTGGCAGGCAACCTGCACGCCGGACGAATACTGGATTGTCGATAATATCGAAGGGCGGCTGGATCCGGCCCATCATCGCGGTCGCCGTCTGGTGGCGAAAATTGGCGACTGGCTGGCATTGCATCCGGCGGAAAAACGCAAGCCCTGGTGCGTGGCGATCCCGCGTCTGGCTGAGCAGGCCTGGCAGGCGGTGGCGGCGCGTCGTGACGCGTTTGGCGAAGCGCAACTGGCGCATCGCATCCGCGACTATTTGCCCGAACAGGGGCAATTGTTCGTCGGTAACAGCCTGGTGGTGCGCCTGATCGATGCGTTTTCACAGTTACCCGCGGGATATCCGGTATACAGCAACCGTGGGGCGAGCGGCATTGACGGCTTATTGTCAACCGCCGCGGGCGTACAGCGCGCCAGCGCCAAATCAACGCTGGCGATTGTCGGCGATCTTTCGGCGCTCTACGATCTTAACGCGCTGGCGCTGCTGCGCCAGGTATCCGCGCCGTTCGTACTGATTGTCGTCAACAATAACGGCGGACAGATTTTCTCACTGCTGCCGACGCCGCAGAGCGAACGCGAGCGATTTTATCTGATGCCGCAAAATGTCCATTTTGAACACGCTGCCGCGATGTTCGAGCTGAAATATTATCGTCCGGAAACCTGGGATGAACTGGACGCGGCGATAGCCGGCGCGTGGCGAACACCCGCGACGACGGTGATTGAACTGGTGGTTAACGATACCGACGGCACCCGGACGTTGCAGCAACTGCTGGCGCAGGTAAGCCATCTATGAACCTGCACGCGCAGGCGAAACCCGCTCAGCCCGGCGCGCCCTGGCTGGTTTTTCTGCACGGTTTTTCCGGCGACTGCCGGGAATGGCAGGCGGTCGGCGAGCAGTTGACGGCGTTTTCCCGTCTGTATGTCGATCTGCCCGGCCACGGCGGTTCCGCTGAGATTCGCGTAAGCGGATTTGCGCAGGTGATCGAATTACTGCGCAGTACTTTAATTAGTTACAACATACTGGACTACTGGCTGGTGGGTTACTCGCTCGGCGGCAGAGTGGCGATGACGGCAGCCTGTCAGGGGATGACCGGGCTGTGTGGCCTGGTGGTTGAAGGCGGTCACCCGGGGCTACAAAGTGAGGCGGCGCGCGTCGCGCGCCGTCGTTCCGATGCTCACTGGGCGCAGCGTTTTCGCCAGGAAGCGCTGCGAGACGTTTTCAGCGACTGGTATCAACAACCCGTTTTTGCCTCGTTAAATGCCGGGCAAAGGGCCGAACTGGTTGCCCTGCGAAGCGACAATAACGGCGGCACGCTGGCGGCGATGCTCGAAGCCACCTCGCTTGCGGCGCAGCCCGATTTACGCGCGGCGCTCACCGCGCGGACATTTCCGTTTTATTATTTATGTGGTGAACGTGACAGCAAATTTCGCGCGCTTGCGGCGGAATTAGCGGCGGAAAGCCATGTGATTCGTAACGCCGGACACAACGCGCACCGGGAAAATCCCGCTGGCGTGGTGGCATGTCTGGCGCAGATTCTGCGTCTCTGACTAAAGGACACACTATGATCTATCCTGATGAAACAATGCTTTACGCACCGGTTGAATGGCACGACTGCTCTGAAGGCTACACCGATATTCGCTATGAGAAGTCCAGCGACGGTATTGCAAAAATCACCATTAACCGTCCACAGGTGCGCAACGCTTTCCGTCCTTTGACCGTTAAAGAGATGATCCAGGCGCTGGCGGATGCCCGTTATGACGACAACGTGGGGGTGATTATCCTCACTGGCGAAGGTGACAAAGCCTTTTGCGCGGGTGGCGACCAGAAAGTGCGCGGCGACTACGGCGGTTACCAGGACGACTCCGGCGTACATCACCTGAACGTGCTGGATTTCCAGCGCCAGATCCGCACCTGTCCGAAGCCGGTAGTGGCGATGGTGGCCGGTTATTCCATCGGCGGCGGCCACGTGCTGCATATGATGTGCGATCTGACCATCGCAGCGGAAAATGCAATTTTCGGCCAGACCGGCCCGAAAGTCGGTTCGTTTGACGGCGGCTGGGGCGCATCTTACATGGCGCGGATCGTTGGACAAAAGAAAGCGCGTGAAATCTGGTTCCTGTGCCGTCAGTATGATGCGCAGCAGGCGCTGGATATGGGGCTGGTTAACACCGTAGTTCCGCTGGCGGATCTGGAAAAAGAGACCGTGCGTTGGTGTCGCGAAATGCTGCAAAACAGCCCGATGGCGCTGCGCTGCCTGAAAGCCGCGCTGAACGCCGACTGTGACGGGCAGGCGGGCCTGCAGGAACTGGCGGGAAATGCCACCATGCTGTTCTATATGACGGAAGAAGGTCAGGAAGGCCGTAACGCCTTCAACCAGAAACGTCAGCCTGATTTCAGCAAATTCAAACGGAATCCGTAATGCGTAGCGCGCAGGTATACCGCTGGCAGATCCCCATGGACGCGGGGGTGGTTCTGCGTGACAGGCGGTTAAAAACCCGCGACGGGCTGTATGTCTGTCTGCGTGACGGCGAACAGGAAGGGTGGGGAGAGATCTCCCCGCTGCCAGGCTTTAGCCTCGAAACCGTTGAAGATGCGCAGGTGGCCCTGCTGGCCTGGGTTAACGACTGGCTGCTGGGCGGCGAGTTACTGCCGGATATGCCGTCGGTGGCGTTTGGCGTCAGCTGCGCGCAGGCGGAACTGACGGGAATGCTGCCCACGGCGGCGGACTATCGCGCCGCGCCGCTGTGTACCGGCGATCCGGACGATCTGGTGCTGCAACTGGCCGACATGCCTGGCGAAAAAGTGGCGAAGATTAAAGTCGGCCTGTACGAAGCGGTACGCGACGGCATGGTGGTTAACCTGCTGCTGGAGGCGATACCGGAGCTGCATCTGCGTCTGGATGCCAACCGTGCCTGGACACCGCTGAAAGCGCAACAATTTGCGAAGTACGTCAACCCGGACTATCGCCATCGCATCGCTTTCCTGGAAGAACCGTGTAAAACCCGCGACGATTCCCGGGCATTTGCCCGTGAGACCGGTATTGCCATCGCCTGGGATGAAAGCCTGCGCGATGCCGACTTCGCCTTCGAGGCGGAAGAGGGCGTCCGCGCGGTAGTGATCAAGCCGACGCTGACCGGCTCGCTGGACAAGGTTCGTCAACAGGTTGAGTCCGCACATGCGCTGGGGCTGACGGCGGTGATCAGTTCGTCCATTGAATCGAGCCTGGGTTTAACGCAGTTGGCGCGTATTGCCGCGTGGCTGACGCCGCAGACCATTCCCGGTCTCGACACCCTGAACCTGATGCAGACGCAGCAGCTTCGCCGCTGGCCGGGCAGTACGCTACCGTGTACAGAACTTGATGCGCTGGAACGGGTGCAATGAGCTTTTCTGACTGGCCGTGGCGTCACTGGCGGCAGGTAAGAGGGGATGCGCCCGCTCTGCGCCTGAATGATGAGGTACTCACCTGGCAAGCGCTCTGCCAGCGCATTAACGCGCTGGCGAGCGGTTTTGCCGCGCAGGGCGTGGTGGAAGGCAGTGGGGTAATGCTGCGCGCCTGGAACCATCCTCAGACGCTGTTGGCGTGGCTGGCGCTATTGCAGTGCGGCGCGCGTGTTCTGCCGATCAACCCGCAGCTTCCGCAGTCGCTTCTGTCCACGCTGCTGCCGGATCTGACGTTACAGTTTGTGCTGGATCGCGAAGGCGACAATCCCTTTGCTTTTTTGACGACGCTGACGATGCGGGAAGAGGCGGGCGATCATGGCGTGGCCTGGCAACCACAGCGTCTGAGTTCAATGACGCTGACGTCCGGCTCTACCGGTTTGCCTAAGGCCGCCGTGCATACCTGCCAGGCGCATCTCGCCAGCGCCGAAGGCGTCCTCTCGCTAATACCCTTCGGCAAAGACGACGACTGGCTGCTTTCCCTGCCGCTGTTTCACGTCTCCGGTCAGGGCATCTTATGGCGCTGGCTGTTTGCCGGCGCGCGGATGACCGTACGGGAAAAACAGCCGCTGGAGCAGATGCTGGCCGGATGCACCCATGCGTCGCTGGTGCCAACGCAACTGTGGCGGTTGCTGATGAACCAGACGCCCGTTTCGCTGAAGGCGGTGCTGCTCGGCGGCGCGGCGATCCCGGTTGCGTTAACGGAGCAGGCGCGCGCGCAGGGCATTCGCTGTTGGTGCGGCTACGGACTGACAGAATTTGCCTCGACGGTATGCGCCAAAGAGGCCGATGGGCAGGCGGACGTCGGGGAGCCGTTACCGGGACGCGAAGTCAACGTTGTTAATGACGAAGTGTGGCTGCGTGCGGCGAGCATGGCGGCAGGTTACTGGCGAAACGGCAGACTGGCGCCGCTGGTTAACGACGAAGGATGGTTTGCTACACGCGATCGCGGTGTGCTGTCTAATAATAAATTGACCCTTCTCGGGCGGCTGGATAATCTCTTTTTTAGCGGTGGCGAAGGGATCCAACCGGAAGAGGTTGAGCGGGTGATTGCCGCCCATCCGCAGGTGCAACAGGTCTTTATTGTTCCCGTGGCGGATGCCGAGTTCGGCCAACGTCCCGTTGCGGTCGTGGAATATGACGCCAGCGAAGCGGTTCCGGACCTTCGCGAATGGGTGAAAGACAAGCTGGCGCGTTTCCAGCAGCCGGTGGGGTGGTTGATCTTGCCGGATACGCTTAAAAACGGCGGCATCAAAATTTCACGCCGGGCGTTGACCGACTGGGTGCGACAGATTTACGCGGATCGATAATGAATACGCGGGGGGAGCAATCTCCCCGAAAAACGTCATTAAACTCTTCGGGAAATAATTATTAAATAGCGGGTAATGCAATATTAGCAGGTGAATATTAATTTAACCTTAAGAAATAAAATAAAGACGAAAAAGGGATTATTCGCCTGAATAACCTTTGCTTTTATTCAGATTTTAAGGCATTTTCACGACACGAATTTTCGACTGGTATACCGAAAGGTAGACCGTATTTTATTTATTTTTATTGCGTGGAAAGTGACGTGTCAGCTTATTTCCAGTATTTTTCTCATTCCCGAAAATATGCCGCTATTTTGATCGTCAGTCTGGTTGTTCTGATTGGTGTTAGCGGCAAGGTGGCGTGGAGCAGTAACGGTTTGCCGCGCATCAATACCCCGACGCTCGCCTTGCTGGCAAAGCAGCACCCCGTCATCGTTCTGTTTCGCCATGCTGAGCGCTGCGATCGTTCCGAACATCCCTGTCTGTCAGATAAAACCGGTATTACCGCATACGGCGCGCATCAGGCCAGGGCGCGTGGAGAGACGTTCGCCGCACAAATTAACGATTATTCATTATTTGCCAGTCCTGCCGTACGCACTATTCAGTCGGCGACGTGGTTTTCCGGCGGTAAGAAACTCACCGTAGATAACGCGATGCGTACATGTGGAGGCGGAACGCAACGGGCTATTCTACGCCTCGCCAAACAGTCACAGGGTAAAAATACGGTTATTTTTACGCATAATCATTGTCTGACGTGGCTGGCGGAAAATATGCGCGGCGTTAAATACGATCCGGGATATTTGGACGCTTTAGTGATGCATGCCGATCACGGTAAGCTTTATTTAGATGGTCAACTGATGATTCAATAATAAAAGCTTATCTCATCAGCGTCTCAATGACAGCCATAAAGGCTGTCATGTTCTGTTAAAGTAATCCTTTCAGCCCCAACGTTTTTCGCGTGGCGATATTCAGATCATATTTCGGTAAATCTTCCGGTTTGACCCAGGCGAAGGCCTGAAACTCTTCGTTAATATGCACTTCACGGTTAGCGGCAATGCAGTCAAAGATCAGGTAAATCATGTAGATCTCTTCCTGACTACCGTCCGGATAGGTTTTAGTACGGATATCATCGCTGAACGTCCAGGGTTTAATATCACTCAGTATCAATTCATCTCCGAGCTCTTCGCGGATCTCACGACGCAGGGCGTCTTCAATTAGCTCCCCCGGCTCCACGCCACCGCCTGATAAGGCCCATTGACCCGGAAAAACACCGCGATCGTCGGCCATCTGGCACAACAGGTAACTGCCATTATTCTGTATTAAGGGGCAAACAATAGTCCTTTGACGCACGATAATGTTCCTTAAAGCAGAGGTAAATGTGCCAGCGAAAAGCATATCGCCTGACAACACGAGTAAAAAACGTCTCTTTTCCAGACAAAACCGGGAATTAATGTAAGGAAGATTGATCAATAAAAAATTGATCCTGGGCAAGCCCCTATTGGCTATACGGATTTCGTTACCGTTTCCCCTTACCAGACCGATCTTATTTAGTTACAAAACCCTGAACTAACTATTTTTTAACACCTTGATTCCTGCGTTAATGACAGTACAATCCGGCGGTTTTGGGACGTTTTGCGCAATTGCTTGCTGGAAAGGGTAAAAATGAAAAAAAGCGTAATAGTTGGACTGGCTGGAATGCTGTTCGTGTCTGCGACCGTGAATGCGATGAGTATCAGCGGTCAGGCGGGGGAAGATTACACCAATCTCGGTGTTGGATTTGGTACGGAGTCCAGCGGCCTGGCGCTGAGCGGTAACTGGATGCACAACGATGACGACGGCGACGCCGCAGGTCTGGGTTTGGGGTTAAATATTCCTCTTGGACCCATGCTGGCAACGGTCGGCGGCAAAGGCATTTATACCAATCCCAAGGATGGTGAAGAAGGTTACGCGGCGGCGGTCGGCGGCGGGCTGCAGTGGCCGATTGGCGACAGCTTCCGTCTGTTTGGCGAGTACTATTACTCACCGGACTCGCTGTCCAGCGGTATTGACAGCTACGAAGAAGCTAACGCTGGCGCACGCTGGACCCTTCTGCGTCCGCTGAGCATTGAAGCGGGCTATCGCTATCTGAATCTGGCGGGCAAAGACGGCAACCGCGACAACGCAATTGCTGACGGTCCGTATGTTGGGGTTAACGCCAGCTTCTAATCGCTTCGGCGCGGCGTCCTGCCGCGCCTGTTTTTTTCTCCTCCTCCTTCTTCATGCGTTATAGTGTTTGCATCATAAAAGCAGGAGAACACGATGTTACACGTGGAGATGCTATCCACCGGGGATGAAGTGTTGCATGGGCAAATTGTCGACACTAACGCCGCCTGGCTGGCCGATTTTTTCTTTAATCAGGGATTACCCTTAACGCGTCGCAACACGGTGGGCGACAATCTTGACGACCTGGTCGCCGTTTTGCGCGAGCGCAGCCAGCACGCAGATGTTCTGATCGTCAATGGCGGGCTGGGCCCCACCAGCGATGATCTGAGCGCCCTGGCGGCGGCGACGGCAAAGGGGGAGGGGTTGGTGTTACATGAACCGTGGCTTGCTGAAATGGCGCGTTTTTTCCGCGAGCGCGGTCGGGTGATGGCGCCCAGCAACCGCAAACAGGCGGAGCTGCCGGCCAGCGCCGAGTTTATCAACAATCCGGTCGGGACCGCCTGTGGCTTTGCGGTTCAGTTGAATCGCTGCCTGATGTTTTTCACGCCGGGCGTGCCGTCTGAATTTAAGGTGATGATTGAGCACGAGATCCTGCCGCGCCTGCGTGAACGCTTCGCGCTGAGCGAAGCACCGCTGTGTCTGCGTCTGACGACCTTCGGACGTTCGGAAAGCGATCTTGCCCAAAGCCTTGACTCGCTGACGCTGCCGGAAGGTGTGACGCTGGGGTACCGTTCGTCAATGCCGATCATCGAGCTGAAGCTCACTGGCCCATACGCCCAGCGTGAAGCGATGCAAACCCTGTGGCAGGAGGTGAAGCGCGTTGCCGGACAAAGCCTGATCTTTGAAGGCACGGAAGGCCTGCCTGCGCAAATTGCCCGGGAACTGCAGAAAAAGCAGCTTAGCCTGACGCTCAGCGAGCAGTACACCGCAGGGCTGGTGGCGTTGCAGCTTTCAAGGGCGGGCGCGCCGCTTCTGGCCAGTGAAGTGGTGCCTTCTCAGGAAGAAACGCTGGCGCAAACCGCGCACTGGACGAACGAGCGTCGCGGTAACCATTATGCCGGTCTGGCGCTGGCGGTATCCGGCCTGGAAAACGAACATCTTAATTTTGCCCTGGCCACGCCAGACGGCACCTGGGCGCTACGGGTTCATTTTAGCGTCACACGGCATAGCCTGCAGGTGCGTCAGGAAGTCTGCGCGATGATGGCGCTGAATATGCTGCGCCGCTGGCTTAACCATCAGGAGATCGCGACAGAGCACGGCTGGATTGAGGTGGTCGAGTCGTTTACGCTGTGATCGCGCTGACTCGCTTGTAAAAAAGTTTCCGGCACACTGCCCGGTTGCGTTACGGCATACCGGGCCTGGGCGATAGCGCTTTTTAAGATGCCCACCGTGGCGTCAGTCGCCATCCGGCAATAAGCCGTCATGCTTGTCCAACCTGCTGTACTCCCGCCGAAAAAATCCGTGCGTTTATTCACATTTTTCCTCATTTTTTTCCATTCTGCTGGAAGTGAGGCGCGATTTGATGTGCTTCACAAATTTCCCCCTGCGTACCGATCACACTGATTCCAGTATCTCAGACTGGAGTCCAGTATGTTGGAATCAAGTAAAGTGCCGGCGCTTACCCGCGCCATCGACATCCTTAATCTGATCGCGAGGATTGGCCCGTGCAGCGCGGCGACGATCATTGAGACGCTGGGCATTCCCAAGAGCACCGCGTATCTGCTGCTCAACGAACTGAAGCGCCAGCGGTTTATCAGCGTCGACCATCACGAGAATTTTTGCCTGTGGACCAAACTGGTGGAGCTTTCCGGGCATGCGCTTAGCAAAATGGATCTGCGTGAACTGGCACGCCCGCGCCTGACACAGTTGATGGATGAAACCGGCATGCTCTGCCATTTGGGGATCATCGATCACGAGAGTGCTTACTACATCCTGAAAGTGGAATCTTCCTCCACCATCAGCGTTCGCTCCCACGAAGGTAAAAGCCTTTCGCTTTATCGTTCCGGTATCGGCAAATGTCTGCTGGCCTGGCAACCGGCGCCGGTGCGCAAAGCCATCATTGCGCAACTGGTATGGGAAAAGGCGACGCCGACGACCATTACCGACCCGCAACAGCTTAGCGACGAACTGGAGCGCATCCGCCAGCGCGGATGGAGCTTTGACAACGGTGAAGATTACCCGGACGTGCGTTGTGTCGCCGCGCCAGTTTTTAATGCCAACAATGAACCCGCCGCCGCCATTTCGGTGGTCGGCACCCGATTACAAATCAACGATGAGAACCGTGATTATCTGGCCGGGAAGGCGATTGCCTGCGCGAAGGATATTTCACGCCTTCTGGGATGGAAAAGTCCCTTCGATTCACTCGCATCATAAATGGAGAACATCATGACCCTACCTAAAATTAAACATGTTCGCGCCTGGTTTACCGGCGGCGCTACGGCTGAAAAAGGCGCTGGCGGCGGTGACTATCACGATCAGGGGGCCAATCACTGGATTGACGATCACATCGCCACGCCGATGAGTAAATATCGCGAGTACGAACAGTCGCGTCAGTCTTTCGGGATCAACGTACTGGGCACGCTGATTGTGGAAGTCGAAGCCGATAACGGCCAGACGGGCTTTGCCGTCTCCACGGCGGGCGAGATGGGCTGTTTTATCGTTGAAAAGCATCTCAATCGGTTTATCGAAGGGAAATGTGTCAGCGACATCAAACTGATACACGATCAAATGCTTGGCGCGACCATGTACTATTCCGGTTCCGGCGGTCTGGTCATGAACACGATTTCCTGCGTCGATCTGGCGTTGTGGGATCTGTTCGGTAAAGTCGTTGGCCTGCCGGTTTACAAACTGCTTGGCGGCGCAGTGCGGGACGAAATTCAGTTCTATGCCACTGGCGCCCGTCCGGATCTGGCGAAAGGGATGGGCTTTATCGGCGGGAAAATGCCGACCCACTGGGGGCCGCATGACGGCGATGCGGGGATCCGTAAAGATGCGGCAATGGTCGCCGATATGCGCGAGAAGTGCGGGCCGGATTTCTGGCTGATGCTCGACTGCTGGATGAGCCAGGACGTGAACTATGCCACCAAACTGGCCCACGCCTGTGCGCCTTACAATCTGAAATGGATTGAAGAGTGTCTGCCGCCGCAGCAGTACGAAGGCTACCGCGAACTGAAGCGCAATGCGCCGGCGGGGATGATGGTCACCAGCGGTGAGCATCACGGCACCCTCCAGTCTTTCCGCACCTTGTCGGAAACCGGCATCGACATTATGCAACCGGATGTGGGCTGGTGCGGCGGCCTGACCACGCTGGTCGAGATCGCCGCTATCGCCAAAGCGCGCGGACAGCTGGTGGTGCCACACGGTTCCTCGGTCTATTCGCATCACGCGGTCATTACCTTCACGAATACGCCATTCAGCGAATTCCTGATGACCAGCCCGGACTGTTCAACGATGCGCCCGCAGTTTGACCCGATCCTGCTCGATGAGCCGGTGCCGGTGAACGGACGCATTCATAAATCTGTACTGGATAAGCCTGGATTTGGCGTCGAGCTTAACCGCGACTGCAACCTGAAACGCCCTTATAGCCACTAATGACCTGTGCGTTGCCGTTCATCCGGCAACGCCCTCTCTGTTGAGGATCTTGCTATGAGTACCACTTTGCTTGACCGCGTCGTAAAGAAAAACCGCGCGCGTTTGATCCCGTTCATGCTCACGCTGTACGTACTGGCGTTTCTGGATCGTTCGAATATTGGCTTCGCCAAAGAGACCTATCAAATTGATACCGGGCTAAGCAATGAAGCCTATGCGCTGGGGGCGGGGATTTTCTTCGTGGTCTACGCCTTTCTCGGGGTGCCTGCTAACCTGCTGATGCGCAAACTGGGGGCGAGAACCTGGATCGGCACCACCACGCTGCTGTGGGGCTTTCTCTCCGCGGCGATGGCGTGGGCGGATACAGAGGCGAAATTCCTGATTATTCGTACCCTGCTGGGGGCGGCGGAAGCCGGTTTCTTCCCCGGCATGATCTATCTGACCTCGCAGTGGTTCCCGCAGCGCACCCGCGCAAGCATTATGGGGCTGTTCTATATGGGCGCGCCGCTGGCGCTGACGCTGGGGTCGCCGCTTTCCGGCGCGCTGCTGGAAATGCACGGCTTCATGGGGCATCCGGGATGGTTCTGGATGTTCGTTATCGAAGGTTTACTGGCGGTTGGCGCAGGCGTGTTCACGTTTTTCTGGCTGGACGACACGCCGCAACAGGCACGTTTCCTGAGCGCAGAAGAAAAGGCCGCGCTGATAAGCCAACTGGCGAGCGAAGAAGAGAAGAAGGTCACGTCAAAACTCACCGATGCCCTGCGTAACGGACGCGTCTGGCAACTGGCGATCATTTACCTGACGATCCAGGTGGCGGTGTACGGGCTGATCTTCTTTCTGCCGACGCAGGTGGCGGCGTTGTTGGGGACCAAAGTGGGGTTCACCGCGTCGGTGGTCACCGCCATTCCGTGGGTCGCCGCGCTGTTTGGCACCTGGCTCATCCCGCGCTATTCCGACCGCACCGGCGATCGCCGAAACGTCGCCGCGCTGACGCTGTTAGCGGCTGGCATTGGTATTGGGCTTTCCGGGCTGGTTTCTCCGGTGCTGGCGATACTGGCGCTTTGCGTCGCGGCGGTGGGCTTTATTGCGGTACAACCGGTGTTCTGGACCATGCCGACGCAGCTGCTTTCGGGGACGGCGCTGGCGGCGGGGATCGGCTTTGTTAACCTGTTTGGCGCGGTAGGGGGATTTATCGCGCCGATCCTGCGCGTGAAGGCGGAAACGATGTTCGCCAGCGACGCGGCGGGTCTGCTGACTCTGGCCGGGGTCGCCATCATTGGCGCGTTAATCATCTTCACTCTGAGCGTGAACCGTGCCGCGTCGCAACCGGGTGCTGCGCATCAATAATTTTATCCACGTTGTAAGGATCATTATGAACGCATTGTTAGCAAACCCTTTTAAGGAAGGTTTACAAAAAGGGGAAGTGCAAATTGGGCTGTGGCTGAGTTCGACCACGTCTTATATGGCGGAAATTGCCGCGACCTCCGGTTATGACTGGCTGCTGATCGACGGTGAACACGCACCGAATACGGTGCAGGATCTGTATCATCAATTACAGGCTATCGCGCCGTATGCCAGCCAGCCGGTGATCCGGCCGGTTGAGGGAAGCAAAGCGCTGATTAAACAGGTGCTGGATATCGGTGCGCAAACGCTGCTAATCCCGATGGTCGATACCGCCGAACAGGCGCGTCAGGTGGTTGCCGCCACCCGTTACCCACCGCTTGGCGAGCGCGGCGTCGGGGCCAGCGTCGCGCGGGCGGCACGCTGGGGACGTATCGACAACTACATGGCGCAGGCCAACGAATCGCTGTGCCTGCTGGTACAGGTCGAAAGCAAAACGGCGCTCGACAATCTCGACGCTATTCTCGACGTGGACGGCATTGACGGCGTGTTTATTGGCCCGGCGGATCTCTCTGCGTCGCTGGGTTATCCGGATAACGCCGGACACCCGGACGTGCAGCGCATCATTCAGGAAAGCATTGCTCGCATACGCGCCGCCGGTAAAGCGGCAGGGTTCCTCGCGGTTGACCCGGCCATAGCGAAAAAATGCCTGCAGTGGGGGGCTAACTTCGTCGCCGTGGGCGTCGATACCATGCTTTATACCGAGGCGCTGGATCGCCGACTGGCGATGTTTAAAGCTGTCGGTTCAGCGACCCCGGTAAAAAGTAGCTACTGAGTAAACGTGCCGGATGGCGACGCTTCGCTTATCCGGCCTGCTTATGGCATCAGTGGTGGCTGGCTATGACCTCATCAACAGAGATACCGGTAATGGTCAGCACCAAATCACGTTCGATCCCTTTCTCGATCATCATACGCGCAATGCGCAGCGCCTCTTCTCTGGTGCCTGTTTGCTTACCTTCGTGTAATCCTTGTTCAAGCCCTTGCTGAAGGCCTTTTTGCAGCCCCTCCTGCAATCCATGACGGTGGCCTTCCTGCCGCAGTCGTTCTGCAATTGTCATCAGTCTCTCCTTATGATGGGGGGAACGTTCGGCGACCTCGCGGATAAACTCGCTAAAGCGCGTCGCATCGCCGTACTGCACCAGATAATTAAACAGCGTTTGCAGCTGGCTGTCATTAGCAATACCGGTAACTAACAGCGTCACCAGCCGGTCAACCAGACCCATCAGATCGCGATCCCGGATATGCTTTTGCATAAGCTCAAGCAGAGCAACGCGCTGGTGTTGCATGATTTCATCGTCAGGCACCACCGTTATGTCCACCAGCGGAAAGGCCTCCGTATAGAGCTGCCGTGCCAGCTGCGGATTATCAAATTCGTCCAGCCAGTTTAGCGACCAGGGATACGGACTTTGCACGCCGTGGTAAAACAGCATCGGGATCACCAGCGGCAGCGTTTTATGCCCGGCATCCAGATGATGTTGCATGGCGGCGGTGGCATAGCGCATGAGCCGAAAGGCCATATGTGGCACGGCAGTGCTCTGATGTTCAATGACGCAATAGATATAGCCTTCGCCTTCTTTTGTTTTCAGCGACCACACGACGTCAGAATAATATGCGCGGAGATCCTGTTCGATAAACGTGGTGGCTTCCAGCCTGAGCGTTGTTAAATCGCACATTTCGCGCAATGGCGCGGGAAGGTGGATAGTGAGAAAGTCCCGTGCCACTGCAGGACTGGAAATCAGCTTTTTAAACACCGCATCGTGCGGAGTGGATGTGGTTGAATGCGTCATGGTAGTCCGTCACCTTAACATTGTGTTGTCGTGACGTTACAGGCTGATGGCGCGGGTTGCATTAGTTGAATACAGGCTTTGCGCGGCGGGACGAGGGAAAGTTGCTTGCGGTTGCAACGCATACAGTTTTATGGAAAGAATCACGCAAAAATGCCGGATGCAATCCGGCATGGATGTGATGTTCAGGCTCTGTGTTTTGCGCCGTCAGGTAAGTGCGTTAGCCGAGCGCCTGCGCTAACAGCGTTATCGGATGTTCGCAACGCTTGCTGGTGGACATCTCAATTTGCCATTTACAGGTTTCGCAGTCGGTAACCACGATATCTGCGCCGCTCTCTTCAATCTGTTTAAACAGCGGCGCGCCAATGGATTGCGAGGTGGGGAAGTTCTCTTTCTTAAAGCCATAGGTTCCGGCGATTCCGCAGCACTGAGAGTCCAGCACCGTTAGCTCCAGACCCGGTATCCGGCGCAGCAGTTCAAGGGTATACAGCGTCCAGCCCATTTTTTCCATGTGGCACGGCGTGTGATAAACCACTTTCAGCGGCAGCGTTTTCAACGGCAACGTTTTGCCTTCATCAAGCCTGAGCCACAGCCAGCGGGTCGCCAGTTCGATGTGCTCTCGCAGACCGCGGTTGTCGACATCCAGCACTTCCGGATACTCGTCGCGCAGGGCGAAGGTACAGGTGGAGGAGGTGGCGATAACGGGGATGCCTTTTACCGCAATCGCTTCGCGCAGCGATTCGACGTTCGTCACCGCCTGCTTACGCGCTTTGTCGGTGAAACCGTTGGCGATAAGCGGTACCCCGCAACACTTCTCTTTGCTCAACAACTGGACGCCGGTGCCCATGGCGTTCAGCACCTTAATTAAGTCCTTTCCGAGTTGCGGATGGTTGTAATTGACAAAACAACCATGAAAGAAGGCGACCTGATCCTTATATTGCGCCTGCTGCTGCGCCACGCTGCGATACCAGCGACGGAAGGTGCCAAACGAGTATTTGGGCAGGGTGCGACGATGGTCGATTTTTAGCGCGTAATCAAGCAACTGGCGCACCGGTTTTAGCGATGTTGCGGTATTCACTACCGGGGCGAACGGCGTGGAGACGCTTCCCATCAGATCCGTATGGCTGAGGATGAAATTGCGTAGCGACGGGCGCGAAGTGTCATATTTTGCCCGCGCGCGCTGAATGATATCGCCAATCTTCACATCAGACGGACACGCCACTTCGCAGCGCTTGCAGTTAATGCAATATTTCAGCGCCTCATCGTATAGCGCACCGTCTTTCAGACGCAGACGCTCGCCGTCGGGTCCGGCCTGTTTGGGGCCGGGATAACCGGGATTGACGCGGCTGACCGGACAGGCGGTGGTGCACACTGTGCACTTGATGCAACTTTCAAAACGGGTATCGCTCATTGCTCACCTCCTGCACGTTTTGCGATCTCATGGGCGGCGTGTAAGGCGGTGACGGCGCAGACGCCGCCGCCGCATCCCTGGGTTATCGGGTCGAATCCGCCGAGCACCGAACCAATGGCAAACAGGTTTTCTACCGTTTGCCCGGCCAGCGATGGACGTAACGCTGCGTCGGTGGTGACGCCAAACTGCTGCCAGGGTTGGGCGTCAAAGAAATCTTGTCGGTACCACCCGGCACGGTTGGCCGTTTGCTGAACATCCAGTCCAAGAATCGGTTCGCGAATGCCCTGACGGTCAGCCACCAGCCCACTGCTGAAGAAGCTGCCGCTGGCCAGTACCGCGAAGCGCGGACGGAGTGGAATATCAGCATGATTGCGGGTCCAGATTTCGCTCACCGCGCCGTTTTTGCAGGTCACTTTCTTCACTTCATCGCCTGGCATCCAGATCCCGCCCTGACGTACGAACTGGCGCTGAAGCTGATTATGCAGACGAATGCCCAGCACAGACGGCGGCAGGGTCGGCAGCAGCGTCAGCGGACACGGCAGGCGCGCGTTGAGCCAGCGCCAGAGGCGCTCATCCGCGAGGCCAAAGCAGGCGGGCATCATCACCATCTCGCAGCTTTTCGCCACGGGTAACAGCGCGTCGAACAGCAGCGGCCATTTGTCTTCGTTGTCAAGAAAACGCGCAATGTTCACCGCGCGAAACTCCGTGGCGTTGTCGCGTAGCACGTCCAGTTCGGGCAGGTCGATCTCCGCCGTGTCGACCGTCAAACCGGCCTGCTGCAGAGAGGCGGCGGCAAGATGCGCCTGAAAATCGAGCAGACCGGTGATACCGACCACGCACAAGTGTTTTGCGGTAAGCGGCCAGACCGGAATTTCCGGCGCGCTAAGCCAGGTCGTCCGCAGCGTGCCCAGCGGGGTGACGCGCTGATGCGATTGCCTTACGTCGCCCTGCATCTGTGCGCCGGATGTTTGCAGCACTGCCTGTGCTTGCTGTGCAAGCTGTAGCACATGTTCTGTTCCCAGTTGTGAATAAGGGTGGGCAGGCGCCTGTTTTTGCAGTGCGTCCAGACCGGCAGCGATATCCGTTACCGGTTGTCCATCCGGTAATGCGCTGAGCAGATCCAGCGAACCGGAGGAGAAGTGCAGCGCGCTTTGCCCGCGGGTGACGATCGCACAGCGCTGGCCATGTTTTTGCAACTGCAAACCGCAGAGGAGTCCGGCCAGACCGCCGCCCATAATGACTGTATCAAATCTCATCGCGCGGCTCCTTTTCCAGACCACATAAGCCCTGGTATACCCAGCGGGTGAATTCGCTTTCGCGCAGCGCGTCGCCCCAGGCGATAGGCTGCACGCCTTTCCAGCGTTCATTTAAGAAATCAGAGAGTTGGCTGATGGATTGTGTGGCGGTGGTGATATTAAAACGTTGCAACAATCCGGCGGCACGGCAGGCGCACAGTTCACCCTGGCAGGTGCCCATGCCTACGCGGGTACGGCGGCGCAGGTCAAGCAGGCTGTTCACGTTTAAATTTTCCACCGCGTACTGGACTTCGCCAGCGGTGACGGCTTCACATTCGCAAACCACGCTGCGATGCTGACGTCCCTGGCTTAACCACGCCGGCGTGCGATCGCCGTGGCGATAAACGGCGGAGCCGCGCAGCGGCGCGGGCAGGGAGATCACGCGCTTAAGGGTGGTTTCTGTCGGTTCGTGCGAACCAGGCAGCGGCGTGTCGGCGGTCATACAGGGGCGAGTATTACCCAGTTTGCGACAGACCGCATCGGTGGCCCACTCCGCCATCAGGCGGTAGGTCATCAATTTGCCGCCGGTAATGGTGATAAATCCGTCCAGACCATCGCGTTCCGCATGGTCGAACAGCACAATACCGCGGCTGACGTTGCGTCCGCTCGGATCGTCGTCGCTGGTGACCAGCGGCCTTACTCCGGAGTATGCGCGCAGGATACGGGTCTTCGCCATCACGGGCGACAGTTTTTCCCCTTCACGCAGCAGAATATCCACTTCCTCGGCGGTGACGCGGTTGCTGTCGATATCGTTGTAATCAATGTGGGTTGAGGTGGTGCCAATGAGTGAAATGGTGTCGCCCGGCACCAGAATATCGGCATCGGACGGCTTACGGCAGCGGTTTATCACATGCTGATTAATACGGTGATCCAGAATCAGCAGCGATCCTTTCGCCGGGAACATGCGGATGCTCAGGTCGGCGTATTCCGCGATTCGTTGCCCCCAGATCCCGGCGGCATTGACCACCACTGGCGCATGCAGCGTTTGCGTTTCGCCAGTCAGCGCATTGCGTACATGCACGCCGCTGACCGTTGCCCCTTCGCGGATCAGGCCGGTCACTTCATGAGCGGTCAGAATCACTGCGCCATGCTCCTTCGCATCAAGCATATTCGCCGCCGTGAGGCGGAACGGATCGATCGTGCCGTCAGGGACTTTTACCGCGCCAGTCAGCTGTGGATTGACTGAGGGTTCAATTATGCGCGCCTGCTGCGGATCGATCGCCTCTGCGCGGATCCCGGCCTCTTCGCAGGCGCGAATAAACGTGGCCTGGAATGCGAGGTCGTCTTCGGGCAGGGTAATAAACAGACCGTCCGTCGGTTCAACGCAGTGACGGGCGATACGTTTTAAAATCTGGTTTTCGCTGATGCACTCGCGGGCGGACTCTGCGTCAGTGACCGCATAGCGCGCGCCGCTGTGCAGCAGACCGTGGTTGCGCCCGGTCGCGCCGGTGGCGATGTCGTGGCGTTCAACTAACATAACGCGCAGGCCGCGTAGCGCGCAGTCACGGGCAATACCGGCCCCCGTGGCGCCTCCACCAATGATAATCACGTCAGCAGTTTGCGAGTCGCGAGTTTTCATTGTTTTCCCTCACAGTTCGTTTTTTATCATTTAGCCACATAAAACGCATGGTTTGTTTGATTTCGCGCATATTCGCTCATGATTCGAAAATGAAACGTGATTTCGTGCGCCTTTCTGAACATTTGTCATAAAACTGTAACAATATGTGCTGTAATTCACATTAACCGCATGTATCTTTACTTAACATCGCGGCCACACTGGAAGCAGCGGGGTTGTTTGTACGAACTGCGGTGTTGACCACTTATAAAGAGACGGGCCACGGAGGCTACATTATGTTGAGTATTTTTAAACCAGCCGCGCATAAAGCGCGCTTGCCGCAAGCGGAGATTGATCCGACCTATCGTCGGCTCCGTTGGCAGATTTTCCTGGGGATATTCTTTGGCTATGCCGCGTATTACCTGGTGTGCAAGAACTTCGCGCTGGCCATGCCGTATCTGGTGGAGCAAGGGTTTTCGCGCGGCGATCTCGGTTTTGCGCTGTCAGGGATTTCCATCGCTTACGGATTTTCGAAATTCATCATGGGGTCGGTGTCCGACCGCTCGAATCCGCGCGTTTTCCTTCCCGCCGGTCTGATTCTCGCGGCGGCGGTTATGCTGTTCATGGGCTTTGTGCCGTGGGCGACATCGAGCATTGCCATTATGTTTGTCCTGTTGTTCCTGTGTGGCTGGTTCCAGGGGATGGGGTGGCCGCCGTGTGGTCGTACTATGGTGCACTGGTGGTCGCAGAAAGAGCGCGGCGGTATCGTGTCGGTATGGAACTGCGCGCATAACGTCGGCGGCGGGATCCCTCCACTGCTGTTCCTGCTTGGTATGGCATGGTTTAACGACTGGAAAGCCGCGCTGTATATGCCTGCGTTTGGCGCAATCATCGTTGCGCTCTTTGCTTTCGCCATGATGCGCGACACGCCGCAGTCCTGCGGCCTGCCGCCGATCGAAGAGTACAAAAACGATTATCCGGACGACTACAACGAAAAAGCGGAAGAAGAGCTGACCGCGAAGCAGATTTTCATGCAGTACGTATTGCCGAACAAACTGCTGTGGTACATCGCTATCGCTAACGTCTTTGTTTATCTGCTGCGCTACGGCATCCTCGACTGGTCGCCGACCTATCTCAAGGAAGTGAAGCATTTTGCGCTGGATAAATCGTCCTGGGCTTATTTCTTGTATGAATATGCAGGCATTCCGGGCACCCTGCTGTGCGGTTGGATGTCGGATAAAGTGTTCCGCGGCAACCGTGGCGCCACCGGCGTATTCTTTATGACCCTGGTGACCATTGCGACCATCGTCTACTGGATGAACCCGGCGGGCAACCCGACTGTCGACATGATTTGCATGATCGTCATCGGCTTCCTGATTTACGGTCCGGTTATGTTGATTGGTCTGCATGCGCTGGAACTGGCGCCGAAAAAAGCGGCAGGGACTGCGGCAGGCTTTACCGGTCTGTTTGGCTACCTCGGCGGTTCTGTGGCGGCGAGCGCGATAGTGGGTTACACCGTTGACTTCTTCGGCTGGGACGGCGGCTTCATGGTGATGATTGGCGGCAGCATTCTGGCGGTGATCCTGCTGGTTATCGTCATGTTCGGCGAGAAACGCCATCACCAGGAGATGATGCTGAAACGCAACGGAGGCTAATGTAATGAAAACGACGTTTAAGAACCTGAGCCTGGCGCTGATGATGAGCGGGATGGTGCTGGGAAGCAGCGCGCTGGCTGCCAGCGATAACGATAAAGTGGTGATTGCGCACCGCGGCGCAAGCGGCTATCTGCCGGAGCATACGCTGCCTGCGAAAGCGATGGCCTACGCCCAGGGAGCGGATTACCTGGAGCAGGATCTGGTGATGACGAAGGATGACCGGCTGGTCGTCCTCCATGACCACTATCTTGATCGCGTCACTGACGTCGCTGAGCGCTTCCCGGATCGCGCGCGGAAAGACGGACGCTATTACGCTATCGACTTCACCCTTGAGGAGATCAAATCCCTGAAGTTTACCGAAGGGTTCGACCTGGAAAACGGCAAGAAGGTGCAAACCTATCCGGGCCGTTTCCCGATGGGAAAATCGGATTTCCGCGTGCATACTTTTGAAGAAGAGATCGAGTTTGTGCAGGGGCTGAATCACTCTACCGGCAAAAACATCGGCATCTATCCGGAAATTAAAGCGCCGTGGTTCCACCATCAGGAAGGAAAGGACATTGCGGCAACCACGCTGGACGTGCTGAAAAAGTACGGCTACAGCGACAAGCAGGATAAGGTTTATCTGCAAAGTTTTGACGTCGCGGAACTCAAGCGCATCAAAAACGAGCTGGAGCCAAAGATGGGGATGGATCTCAACCTGGTGCAGCTCATTGCGTATACCGACTGGAATGAGACTCAGGAAAAACAGCCGGACGGAAAATGGGTGAACTACAGCTATGACTGGATGTTCAAGCCCGGGGCGATGAAGCAGATTGCCGAATACGCCGATGGCATTGGCCCTGACTATCATATGCTGATTGATGAGACGTCGAAAAAAGACAACATCATCCTGACCGACATGGTGAAAGACGCGCACCAGAATAAGATGACGGTTCATCCTTATACGGTACGCGCGGATCAACTGCCGGACTACGCCGCGAATGTCGACCAGCTTTATGACATTCTTTACAACCAGGCGGGTGTTGACGGGCTGTTTACTGATTTCCCCGATAAAGCGGTAGTGTTCCTGCGTAAAGAGTAAACCGCGCCGTATCAACCTTACCACTGCACCCAAAAGCGGTTTTTCGCGCACCCGGGTGCAGTTTTTATTTTTACCCTCCTGGCCGCGCAGCCGAGCGTGAAGTCCGCAACCGAACATCACCTTCTCAAGTATTTCTTATGTAAGCGATCTATATTTCCTGTCTAAATCGTTTTCCACGTGACTATAACGGATGGTGAAAGATGGCGCAGGACGTTCTACAGTCAACCTTTTATGACTGGTGGGCCACGGAAGGGGATTGGGTGGAAGAACCTAACTCCCGACGCAAAGGCATGAGCGGAGTACAGTGTATTGAGCGGGACGGAACCCGGCTGTACGTGAAGCGGATGACGCAACATCTTTTTTACTCGCTGCGTTATCCGTGGGGGCGCCCGACGATTGTGCGTGAAATCGCGGTGATCAAAGAACTGGCGCGTGCTGGCGTTATCGTACCGAAAATCGTATATGGCGACGCGATGAAAGTTAACGGCGAGTGGCGCGCGTTACTTGTTACTGAGGACATGAGCGGCTTTGTCAGCATTGCCGACTGGTATCACCAGCACGCGCTAACGCCCTATCCTGATGATCTGCGGCAGGACATGCTCAAAGCCGTGGCGCTGGCCTTCAAAAAGATGCATGCCGTGAACCGTCAGCACGGTTGTTGCTATGTACGTCACATCTACGTAAAAACGGAAGGTGAAGTGGAAGCCGGATTTCTCGATCTGGAAAAAAGCCGTCGCCGCTTTCGTCGGCGTAAAGCCGCGCAGCACGACTTTTCCCAGTTAGAGAAAAACCTGCATCCGATTCCGCAAGCGGACTGGGAGGCGGTTAAAGCGTATTATGCCGCGCTGTAATACGCGTTACATCTCAATCTCAATATCGCCTTTTGCCCTGCAACAGCAGGGTAAAATTTCGTCAGGCTGCACAAAGGCCAGCGGTTCGGTGAGCCAGTCAACCTGACCGGCGACCAGACGGATGCGACACGAGCCGCAGTAGCCTTCGCGGCACTGATATTCCACTTCCACGTTATGCGATTCAAGCGCGGCGAGCAGGGAAGGGTGCTCATCCTGGCACAGCAGCTGTGTGCCAGTGATGCGCAGCGTAACGCGTCCCATCAGAGCTGGAAATTGCTCAGATCGTCGGTATCGACTTCAGAGTCGATCTGACCGACCAGGTAAGAACTGACTTCCACTTCCTGCGGCGCGACCTGCACGTTGTCCGACACCAGCCAGGTGTTGATCCACGGGATCGGGTTGGAGCGCGTCTGGAAGGGGAGATCAAGGCCAACCGCCTGCATGCGGATGTTGGTGATATATTCCACGTACTGGCAAAGAATGTCTTTGTTCAGACCGATCATTGAGCCGTCGCGGAACAGATAATCTGCCCACTCTTTTTCCTGCTGCGCCGCCTGGACAAACAGGTCATAGCACTCTTGCTTGCACTCTTCGGCAATCTCCGCCATTTCCGGATCGTCGCTGCCGGAACGCAGCAGGTTCAGCATGTGCTGAGTGCCGGTCAGGTGCAGCGCTTCGTCGCGGGCAATCAGGCGAATGATTTTGGCGTTGCCTTCCATCAGTTCGCGCTCGGCGAAGGCGAACGAGCAGGCAAAGCTGACGTAGAAGCGAATGGCTTCCAGCGCGTTAACGCTCATCAGGCACAGGTACAGCTTTTTCTTCAGTTCACGCAGGTTCACGGTGACGGTTTTGCCATTTACCGTGTGCGTGCCTTCGCCCAGCAGATGCCAGTAGCTGGTCATCTCAATCAGTTCGTCATAATAGCTGGCGATGCCTTCAGCGCGTTTCTGAATTTGCTCGTTGGTCACGATATCGTCAAACACCACCGCCGGATCGTTGACGATATTACGAATGATATGGGTGTAAGAGCGGGAGTGAATTGTTTCTGAAAACGCCCAGGTTTCGACCCAGGTCTCCAGCTCCGGAATGGAGATCAGCGGCAGCAGCGCCACGTTCGGACTGCGTCCCTGAATGGAGTCCAGTAGCGTCTGATACTTCAGGTTGCTGATAAAAATGTGTTTTTCATGCTCCGGCAGCGCCTGGTAGTCGATGCGGTCGCGGGAAACGTCCACTTCTTCCGGACGCCAGAAGAAGGAGAGCTGTTTTTCAATCAGCTTTTCGAAGATGTCATATTTTTGCTGATCGTAACGCGCAACGTTCACCGGCTGGCCGAAAAACATCGGTTCCAGCAACTGGTCATTTTTCGTCTGTGAAAAAGTGGTGTATGCCATTGAAGTGAGTCCTTTGTGGGATGAGCGCCGGATAGGGGCAAGCACCGTATCCGGCCTACAAACCGTGCAATCGTAGGCCGGGTAAGCGTAGCGCCACCCGGCATCTTTCATCAGATCTTACATGCGCCGCTTTCGCAGCCATCGTCCTGAATGGATGGCACCAGATCGTCCTGGGCATCTTCCGCACCATCGCGGGTGTTCTGATAATACAGCGTCTTGACGCCGAATTTATAGGCGGTGAGCAGGTCTTTCAGCAACTGCTGCATCGGCACTTTTCCTGACGGGAAGCGTGTCGGGTCATAGTTGGTGTTAGCCGAAATCGACTGATCGATAAATTTCTGCATGATGCCAACTAACTGCAGATACCCATCGTTACCCGGCATTTCCCACAGCAGTTCGTAGGCCTTGCCCAGATGCTCATAGTCCGGTACCACCTGACGCAGAATGCCGTCCTTCGACGCTTTAATGCTGACGTAACCGCGCGGCGGCTCAATACCGTTGGTCGCGTTCGAGATCTGCGAAGAGGTCTCGGACGGCATTAGCGCAGAGAGCGTGGAGTTACGCAGGCCGTGGGTCTTGATGGATTCACGCAACGCTTCCCAGTCGTGATGAAGCGGCTCGTTGGCAATCGCGTCGAGGTCTTTCTTATAAGTATCGATCGGCAGAATGCCCTGCGCATAGGTGGTCTCGTTAAACCACGGGCAGGCGCCTTGTTCGATCGCCAGTTCGTTAGAGGCTTTCAGCAGATAGTACTGGATCGCTTCAAACGTTTTGTGCGTCAGGTTGTTGGCGCTGCCGTCGGAGTAGCGAACGCCGTGTTTCGCCAGATAGTAGGCGAAGTTAATGACGCCGATGCCCAGCGTACGGCGACCCATGGCGCCACGTTTCGCGGCCGGGATAGGGTAGTCCTGGTAATCCAGCAGCGCGTCGAGGGCGCGAACCGCCAGCACCGCCAGCTCTTCCAGTTCGTTAAGGCTGTTGATCGCGCCGAGGTTAAACGCAGACAGCGTACACAGCGCGATTTCGCCGTTTTCGTCGTTAACGTCCATCAGCGGCTTGGTGGGCAGGGCGATTTCCAGGCACAGGTTGGACTGACGTACCGGCGCGACCTGCGGGTCGAACGGGCTATGGGTGTTGCAATGGTCAACGTTCTGAATGTAGATACGGCCCGTGGACGCACGTTCCTGCATCATCAGAGAGAACAGATCTACCGCTTTTACGCGCTGTTTACGGATACTGTCGTCTTTTTCGTATTTGGTATACAGACGTTCGAACTCATCCTGATCGGCGAAGAACGCGTCATACAGGCCCGGGACGTCAGACGGGCTGAACAGGGTGATGTCTTCCCCTTTCAGCAGGCGGGTGTACATCAGTTTGTTGATCTGTACGCCATAGTCCATGTGACGCACGCGGTTGCCTTCCACGCCGCGGTTGTTTTTCAGCACCAGCAGGCTTTCGACTTCCAGATGCCACATCGGGTAGAACAAGGTTGCTGCGCCGCCGCGCACGCCGCCCTGCGAGCAGGATTTCACCGCCGTCTGGAAGTGTTTGTAGAACGGGATGCAGCCGGTGTGGAACGCTTCGCCGCCGCGAATCGGGCTGCCCAGCGCGCGGATGCGACCGGCGTTGATGCCGATACCGGCGCGCTGGGAGACGTATTTCACGATGGCGCTGGAGGTCGCGTTAATCGAGTCCAGGCTGTCGCCGCACTCAATTAGCACGCAAGAGCTGAACTGGCGCGTCGGGGTGCGCACGCCGGACATAATTGGCGTCGGCAGGGAAATCTTGAACGTAGAAACGGCATCGTAAAAACGCTTAACGTAATCGAGACGGGTTTCACGCGGATAGTTCGAGAACAGGCAGGCGGCCACCAGAATATACAGGAACTGGGCGCTCTCGTAGATCTCGCCGGTGACGCGGTTCTGCACCAGGTATTTGCCTTCCAACTGTTTCACGGCAGCATAGGAGAAGGTCATATCGCGATCGTGCACGATGAACGAATCCATCTGCTTGAACTCTTCTTCCGTGTAGTCTTCCAGCAGATGATTGTCGTATTTGCCCATCTCAACCATTTTTACCACATGGTCGTACAGCGCGGGCGGCTCGAACTCGCCGTAGGCTTTTTTACGCAGATGGAAAATCGCCAGGCGAGCGGCCAGGTACTGGTAGTCCGGCGCGTCGCGGGAGATCAGATCGGCGGCGGCTTTGATGATCGTTTCATGGATATCGGATGTCTTGATACCGTCATAAAACTGGATGTGGGAGCGCAGTTCGACCTGAGAAATCGAGACGTTGTTCAGTCCTTCTGCCGCCCAATCCAGAACCCGATGGATTTTGTCGAGATTGATGCGCTCTGTACTACCATCACGCTTTGTCACCAGCAGACTCTGATTCATGTGGTTTTTACCTGTCCGTGAAAGAAAAAATATCCCCCGCATTATCCACAGCGCCACCTTGTGACTAACTCTGTGGATAAATACTATATGTAGGGGGTGGGTGTTAAAGTAAACGCTATATGGTGAGTATTCTAGTAGGGAATCTTTTCAGTACAAGAGTTGATTTTAAGGTTAAATTGAGGTTGCAAAAGGGTAAGAAAGGCTAAGTGCGCGTCTTATAAGGCCTGGCGGGGATGTCAATAATTCATAAAAAAAATAGATAATTTGATCGAGTGCTGATTTCTTCAACGAAGGTGAAGAAAGTTCTTATGACCTGGCACAATTTTTTCGGATTTTTATTTTTTCCGCAGGCCGGACAGGACGCCGTAGCGTCTCATCCGGCGACGGGATTACTCAGCTTTAGCCGTGGTATGCACCATGTAGTTGACGTCAACGCCCGGGCCCAGCTTGAAGCTGTTGGTGAGCGGGTTATAGTGCAGGCCGGTGATATGGCGTTCTTTCAGGGCCGTCTCGTCCACCCAGCCTAACAGCTCGGCGGGCTTGATAAATTTTTTCACATCATGCGTGCCCTTGGGCACCATTCGCAGAATGTATTCTGCGCCGACGACCGCCATCAGCCAGGATTTACCGTTACGGTTAATCGTCGAGAAAAAGACTTCGCCGCCGGGTTTGACTAACTGTGCGCAGGCGCGAACCACCGACTGCGGATCCGGGACATGCTCCAGCATCTCCATGCAGGTCACCACATCATACTGTCCGGCATGCTTCGCCGCGTGTTCCTCCACGGTTTCCTGCACGTAATCGACGTGAATACCGCTTTCCAGCGCATGCAGTTTTGCCACCTGCAGCGGCTCGAAGCCCATATCCAGCCCGGTAACGCTGGCGCCTTCGCGGGCCATACTTTCAGCCAGAATGCCGCCGCCGCAGCCGACGTCGAGCACCTTTTTCCCAAACAGACCCCCGGAACGCTCCGCGATGTAACCGAGGCGCAGCGGGTTAATGCGGTGCAGCGGCTTAAATTCGCCTTCCAGATCCCACCAGCGCGACGCGACTGCTTCAAATTTGGCAATTTCTTCGTGGTCAACGTTCTGGTTTACCGGCTGTTTTTCGGCATTCATCGGGGCTATTACTCCTTATTTGGCATGACGAATGAGTATATCAGGCATTCACGCTGAATAAAGCGCAGATCCCGGCCATACAGCAGGTCGCGGCCAGCTTAAGTATTTAGGGGATAGGTTTACCTCAATCAGCGCGGTTGTGTTATAATTTGCGACCTTTGAATCCGGGATACAGTAGAGGGATAGCGGTTAGATGAGCGACCTTGCGAGAGAAATTACACCGGTCAACATTGAGGAGGAGCTGAAAAGCTCTTATCTGGATTACGCGATGTCGGTCATTGTTGGCCGTGCGCTGCCGGATGTCCGAGATGGCCTGAAGCCGGTACACCGTCGCGTACTTTACGCCATGAACGTATTGGGCAATGACTGGAATAAAGCCTATAAAAAATCTGCCCGTGTCGTTGGTGACGTAATCGGTAAATACCATCCTCACGGCGATTCCGCGGTGTATGACACCATTGTTCGTATGGCGCAGCCGTTTTCGCTGCGCTATATGCTGGTGGATGGTCAGGGTAACTTCGGTTCTATCGACGGCGACTCTGCTGCGGCGATGCGTTATACGGAAATCCGTCTGGCGAAGATTGCCCATGAACTGATGGCCGATCTGGAAAAAGAGACGGTAGATTTCGTTGATAACTATGACGGCACGGAGAAAATCCCTGACGTTATGCCAACGAAGATCCCGAACCTGCTGGTAAACGGTTCGTCCGGTATCGCGGTAGGTATGGCGACCAACATCCCGCCGCACAACCTGACGGAAGTGATCAACGGTTGCCTGGCCTATATCGACGATGAAGACATCAGCATTGAAGGGCTGATGGAACACATCCCGGGTCCGGACTTCCCGACTGCGGCGATCATTAATGGTCGTCGCGGCATTGAAGAAGCCTACCGTACCGGTCGCGGCAAAGTGTACATTCGCGCGCGCGCCGAAGTGGAAGCGGACGCGAAAACCGGTCGCGAAACCATTATCGTTCATGAAATCCCGTACCAGGTGAACAAAGCGCGCCTGATCGAGAAAATCGCTGAGCTGGTAAAAGATAAGCGCGTTGAAGGCATCAGCGCACTGCGTGACGAGTCCGATAAAGACGGTATGCGCATTGTGATTGAAGTGAAACGCGATGCGGTTGGGGAAGTGGTTCTGAACAACCTCTATTCCCAGACGCAGCTGCAGGTCTCCTTCGGTATTAACATGGTGGCGTTGCACCACGGCCAGCCGAAGATCATGAACCTGAAAGATATCATTTCCGCGTTCGTGCGCCATCGCCGTGAAGTGGTGACTCGCCGTACCATTTTCGAACTGCGTAAAGCCCGCGATCGCGCGCATATCCTTGAAGCGTTGGCGATTGCGCTGGCGAACATCGATCCGATCATTGAACTGATCCGCCGCGCGCCGACTCCGGCAGAAGCGAAAGCCGCGCTGATCGCGCGTCCGTGGGATCTGGGCAACGTGGCGGCGATGCTGGAGCGTGCGGGCGATGACGCTGCGCGTCCGGAATGGCTGGAACCGGAATTCGGTGTGCGTGATGGTCAGTACTATCTGACTGAACAGCAGGCTCAGGCGATTCTGGATCTGCGCTTGCAGAAGCTGACCGGTCTTGAGCATGAAAAACTGCTCGATGAGTACAAAGAGCTGCTGGAGCAGATCGCTGAACTGCTGCATATTCTGGGCAGCGCCGATCGTCTGATGGAAGTGATCCGCGAGGAGCTGGAGCTGATCCGCGATCAGTTCGGCGATGCGCGCCGCACCGAAATCACCGCCAACAGCGCGGACATCAACATCGAAGACCTGATCAACCAGGAAGACGTTGTGGTGACTCTGTCGCACCAGGGTTACGTGAAGTATCAGCCGTTGACCGACTACGAAGCCCAGCGCCGTGGCGGAAAAGGCAAATCAGCGGCACGCATTAAAGAAGAAGACTTTATCGACCGCCTGCTGGTGGCCAACACCCACGACACCATCCTCTGCTTCTCCAGCCGTGGACGCCTGTACTGGATGAAAGTTTACCAGTTGCCGGAAGCGAGTCGCGGCGCGCGTGGTCGTCCGATCGTTAACCTGCTGCCGTTAGAAGCTGATGAACGTATCACCGCTATCCTGCCGGTACGCGAGTACGAAGAGGGCGTGAACGTCTTTATGGCGACCGCCAGCGGTACGGTGAAGAAAACCGCGCTGACCGAGTTCAGCCGCCCGCGTTCCGCCGGTATCATTGCGGTGAACCTGAACGAGGGCGACGAGCTGATTGGCGTCGATCTCACCTCTGGCTCCGATGAAGTCATGCTGTTCTCTGCCGCCGGTAAAGTGGTGCGCTTTAAAGAGGACGCCGTCCGTGCGATGGGCCGTACCGCGACCGGCGTGCGCGGCATCAAGCTGGCGGGCGAAGACAAGGTGGTTTCGCTGATTATTCCTCGTGGCGAAGGCGCTATCCTGACCGTGACGCAAAACGGTTACGGTAAGCGTACCGCGGCGGACGAATATCCGACCAAGTCACGTGCGACACAGGGTGTTATCTCTATCAAAGTGACCGAGCGCAACGGTTCCGTTGTTGGCGCGGTGCAGGTAGACGATTGTGACCAGATCATGATGATTACCGATGCCGGTACGCTGGTGCGTACCCGCGTGTCGGAAATCAGCGTGGTGGGTCGTAACACCCAGGGCGTGATCCTCATCCGTACTGCGGAAGATGAAAACGTCGTGGGCCTGCAGCGTGTTGCTGAACCGGTGGATGACGAAGAGCTGGATTCTATCGACGGCAGCGTCGCGGAAGGGGATGATGACATCGCTCCGGAAGCGGAAACCGACGACGATGCGGCGGATGACGCAGACGAGTAATTGACTCACCGCTGAGTGCGAAGGGCCGGATATTCTCCGGCCCTTTTTATTTAGTTCATCCTTTCCACGATCATGGCAATTCCCTGCCCGCCGCCAATACACAGCGTCGCCAGTCCCAGCGTTTTATCTCTCGCTGAAAGCGCGTGCAGTAACGTCACCAGGATACGTGCGCCGCTGGCGCCAATAGGATGGCCCAGCGCAATCGCGCCGCCGTTGACGTTGACTTTTTGCGGATCAAACCCCAGCGTTTTACCGACCGCTAAAAATTGCGCGGCAAAGGCTTCATTCGCTTCAATCAAGTCAATATCTGACAGCGCTAGTCCACATTGCTGTAACGCTTTTTGGGTGGCGGGAACGGGGCCCATCCCCATTAACGCGGGGGCGACGCCGCCGCTGGCATAGGCTTTGATCCGTGCCAGCGGCTTAAGCCCCGCCGCCAGCGCCGCCGATTCGGCCATGACGATAAGCGCCGCCGCGCCGTCGTTGATCCCAGAAGCATTACCGGCCGTTACCGTACCCGCCTTGTCGAAGGCGGGACGCAGCCCGGCCAGACCTTCCGCCGTACAGTCCGCTTTAGGAAATTCGTCGCGTTCCACCACCGCCGTTTTCTTCCGCGACGTGACGCTAACAGGGACGATTTCAGCCTCGAACGCGCCGGCGTTAATCGCGGCAACCGCCTTCTGCTGAGAGAGCAGCGCCAGTTCGTCCTGCATTTCGCGGCTGATGCCATATTCGCGGGCCACGTTTTCCGCCGTAATTCCCATGTGATAGCCGTGCGTGGCGCAAAGTAAGCCATCGCGCAGGATCACGTCAGAAAGCTGGCCGTCGCCGAGGCGATAACCCCAGCGGGCCTTTGCATCCAGGAGATACGGCGCCTGGCTCATGTTTTCCATTCCCCCTGCGATAATCGCCTGAGCCTGCCCGGCCTGAATCGCCTGAGCAGCAAGCGCGACGCTCTTAAGGCCTGAGCCGCAAACCTTGTTGACGGTAAAGCCGCAAACCGTTTCATTTAGCCCCGCTTTAAGCAGCGCCTGACGGGCCGGGTTTTGCCCGAGACCAGCCTGCAACACGTTCCCCATAATCACTTCATCCACGCGAGTAGGATCAAGCTGTGCGCGTTCCAGGGCTGCTTTAATGACTGTCGCCCCCAGTTCGATTGCGCTGGTAGTGGCCAGCGCGCCATTGAAGCTGCCGATAGCGGTACGTGCTGCGCTGACGATGACACAATTTTTCATCTTCTGTTCCTTAAACGTGAGGGTTGCCGTCAGAACAACGTCAAACCAATAACAAAAATGATTCCGGAGAACAGCAGGGCGGTGATGCAGTAACCCATGATGTCGCGGACCCCAAGCCCGGCGATAGCCAGAGCGGGCAGCGCCCAGAACGGTTGCGCCATGTTCATCCACTGCTCGCCATAGGCGATAGCCATGACCGATTTACCGAGGTCGGCTCCCAGTGCTTGTGCGGCGGGTATGACAAACGGACCCTGGATCACCCAGTGACCGCCCCCTGACGGCACCGCGAAGTTGATCAGTGCAGAGCTAAAAAAGGTCATGATCGGGAACGTGTCTTTGTTGGCGACGTTGATGAAAAACTCAGTGATCAATCCACCGAGACCGGAGTGTTCCATCATCAACTGGATCCCCGCATAAAACGGGAACTGCACCAGAATCCCGGCGGTGCTGCGCGCTGCGGCGCTAATGGCGCGCATGTAGGCCATCGGTGTTTTATGCAGTAGCAGACCGGCAATCATAAACATGAGATTGACGGTGTTAATGGTGATGTTGAACCCTTTCTCGGCAAAGTAGATCCCGAGATAGGCGATACCCAGCGCACCGATGATCAGCGCCAGAATCCGGCTCTCTTCCAGCTTTTCTGACGGTGGCGCATCTGCCGGCAGGGTCTTCTGGAAATCAGGCTCTTCCATCAGCAGTTTCGGGTCAACGCTGACCACATCAGAGGGTTTCGGCGTCATCATGCGAGTAATAAAAGGCATGACCACAATGAGACCAAGCGTAATGAAGATGTTGAAGCCGGTGAACAAGGTGTCGCTGACCGGGATTAACCCGGCAATATGTTCGACCGGATTGCCTGGTGTCGCCGCCAGCAGGGGCATCGAACCGGAGAAACCGCCTCCCCAGGTCAGAAACCCAATATAGGCGCAGGCGATCAGCAGCGGATAGTCAGAGCCGGGTACGCGACGGGCCACTTCCCTGGCAAACATGGCGCCTACCACCAGGCCGAAGCCCCAGTTGATCACGCAGGCGACTGAGCCAAAAAAGGTCACCAGCATAACGCCCTGAGCGGGCGTTTTAGCCGCGGACGCGGCGGTCCTCAGCAGCTTTTTCACCGGACCCGAGCTGGCCAGCGCGTGGCCTGTGACGATAATCAGCGCCATCTGCATGCCGAACGCCAGCAGATTCCAGAAACCGTCACCCCAAAAGCGCACCATGGCGACCGGCGTTTGCGGCGTAAGCCACAGCGCGATGCCGAATGTTAACAGTGTCAGCAGCATGGCAAAAATCAGCGGATCGGGAAGCCAGCGACTGACGAAGCGCGTCATAAAACGCGAGATACGGCCAATCATGCATCACCTCGCTGGATCAACAAGTCGGCGGCCACGTCAAAGTGCGCTTCGGTTTTCGATCTCAGCGTTTGCAGGTCGCAGTCTTCAGCGATTTCACACAACCACATTTTGCCATCTATAAAACGGAATACCGCCAGTTCGGTGACCAGCATATGTACCGCATGTTGGGCGGTAAGCGGCATCGTGCAGTGGCGGAGAATTTTCGCCGATCCGTCTTTCGCGCAGTGTTCCATCGCAATAATGACTTTACGCGCGCCAGTGACCAGGTCCATCGCGCCTCCCATGCCGGGCACCATTTTGCCCGGCACCACCCAGTTCGCGAGGTTGGCCTGCTCGTCAACCTGAAGGCCGCCAAGTACGCAGGCATCCACATGCCCGCCGCGAATTAGCGCGAATGACATTGCGCTGTCGAACATCGCCGCCCCGGGTAAAATTCCGCAAGGTTGGCCTCCGGCATTCACCAGATCCGGATGCGCGGTTGTCACCGGCCCGAGTCCGAGAAATCCATTTTCCGATTGCAGGGTGATATGAATATCTGCAGGCAAGTAATTGGCGACCATCGTTGGCAGGCCTATACCTAAGTTCACAATGTCGCCATCACGAAGTTCGTGCGCCACACGGCGCGCAATACGTTGTTTCGCATCCATTATTTGCTCTCCTGTGGCATGACGATATAGTCAATGACGGCGCCGGGCGTAACGATGTGGTCCGGCAACAGATCGCCTGTCGCAACCAGTTCGTCGGGTTCCACCAACGTGATGTCAGCGGCAAGGGCGATCAGCGGGTTAAAATTGCGGGCGCTGAGTTGATAGGTCAGGTTGCCAAGGGGATCGGCCCGATGCGCGCGTATCAGCGCTAAATCGGCGCGCAGTGGGCGCTCAAGCAGCCAGGTCTTACCGTCGAGCGTCAGGGTTTGTTTGCCCTCTTCGACAACCGTACCGACGCCGGTGGGGGTCAGGAAACCGCCGAGACCGGCACCGCCGCAGCGAATTTGTTCAATCAGGGTGCCTTGCGGGACCAACTGAACATCCATCTCTTTAGCAATCATTCGCCGTCCGGTTTCCGGGTTAGTGCCAATGTGCGAGGCAATGACTTTTTTCACCCGACCATTGACAATCAGAGGGCCGATACCGGTATCGACAAAAGCGGTATCGTTGGCGATAAGGGTCAAATCCCTGACGCCGGATTCCAGTAGGGTGTCGATAAGGCGAGGGGGCGTGCCAACCCCCATAAAACCGCCAACCATGATGGTCATGCCGTCACGAAAGAATTCGGCGGCGTCCTGTAAGGTAATCAGTTTTGTTTTCATTATGTTTCCCTTTTGCATACTCCATTTTGGGTACGAAGCGGGAATTGCAAACAGGATGCCAGAGTTGGGAGGAGAGGGGTTTTGAAATTAACTAGCTGAATAAAAACGAAAAATAGCAAAAGCTCCGTATGCTGTGAGGCACGGAGCTATGCAGAAAATTGCGCACTGTGCAAAATTCTGCATAGCAAATTCCGGGACTAAAGATCCGTCGGATCGATACCGTACTCCTGAAGTTTATACATCAGGGCGCGGCGGCTAATGCCTAACATCAGGGCTGCACGGGTGCGGTTACCGTCTTGTTGTTCAAGGACTTCCATAATGATCCGCTTCTCTTCGCGCTTAATTTCTTCTTTTAAATTTCGTTCGCCGGGCTGCGCGGTTTTGACCTCCGCTATGCTGCTTACCGGCTGGCGTAGCGGGGCGGGCAGATCGTCGGCAAAAATTACCGCTCCAGTATTCATCACCACTGCGCGTTCAATAACGTTTGAGAGTTCACGTATATTGCCAGGCCACGGCCAGGCGGTCAGCATCGACATGGCCGTGGGGTCGATCTCAATAATGTCGCGCTGATTTTCAGTACTGAATTTTTGCAGAAAATGGTTGGCAAGCAGTGCAATGTCCTCCCGCCGCTCGCGCAGCGGAGGCAACTGCAAATGGATGACGTTTAGCCGGTAAAAGAGATCTTCGCGGAAGGCGCCTTCCTTCACCATTGCCGGAAGGTCCCGGTTGGTGGCGGCAATAATACGGATATCGACCTGAATGGTCTGATGTCCGCCCACCCGTTCGAATTCTCGCTCCTGGAGAATCCGCAACAATTTTGCCTGCAACACTAGCGGCATTTCGCCAATTTCATCCAGAAGCAATGTTCCCGTATGAGCACGCTCAAACAGTCCCTGACGCAGGGACTGGGCGCCGGTAAAAGCCCCTTTCTCATGGCCAAATAACTCGCTTTCCAGCAGTGACTCTGGCAGCGCGGCACAGTTGATTTTGATAAACGGACCGTTGGCGCGCCGCGAGTTATAGTGAATGGCGCGGGCTATCAATTCTTTTCCGGTACCGCTTTCTCCGCTGATCAACACATTGGCCTGGGACATGGCAATTTTGGCGGTGTCTTTGCAGATATCCATCATTCGCGGACTGTTGGTCAGAATATGTCCCCATTGCCAACTGGTACTCAGCGCCTGATGCAGACGTCGAATCTCTTGCCTCATCGCCTGAAGCTGCAGCGCCCGCTGAATTAATAAATGCAGTTCATCAAGGTCGAAGGGCTTTATGACATAGTCAAACGCGCCGCTGCGCAGCGCTTCGACTGCGGTTTCGACTTCGGCATATGCCGTCATCAAAATAACGGGGATACGTGGTTGGCGGGCGCGCATCGCCTTTAATGCGTCGAGCCCGTTCATTTCCGGCATGCGGATATCCATCAACACCACGTCCGGCGGCTCGTCGGCAAATTGCTGCAAGGCTTCCTCGCCATTACTGGCGCAGTGGGTTTCATGTCCCTGGAGGGAAAACGCGGTGGTGAGCATACGACGAACGTTGTCTTCATCATCCACGATAAGGATTCGGTAGCGGGTTTTCATACTAACAAGTTTCCCTGCGGATTAATCGGTAAAATGAGGGTGAAGGTCGCGCCGCATCCCGGCATGCTGCTGATGCGAATGTCTCCCTGGTGGGCATTGATGATGCGCTGGCTAAGCGCAAGTCCAAGACCGGTTCCTGACGCTTTGGTGGTAAAGAACGGATCAAAGATTTTTTTCTGTAGCGCGATATCAATCCCGCAGCCGTTATCTTCAATCGATACTGCCTGCTGCGAAGGGGCGTATTGCCAGGTACGAATCCGGATTTCACCGCGCGCGTTAATCGCCTGCACGGCATTGATGAGAATATTGAGGATGACCTGTTTCAATAGTTCACGGTCAGCAATGATGGCGGGCAGTTCCCGGTTAAGTTCACAATTAAAGGCAATCCGCGCCTGTACACCGGAGGTTTTGACCAGAATTAACGTCTCTTCAATCAACGTGTTGAGCTGAACCCGCTGCCACTGGCTTTGTCTCGGTCGGGAAAAATCGAGAAGTTGCTGAATCACTTTATTAATAGAATCAATCTCTTTTAGCACAACGGACAAATATTCCTGGTGTACGGGGAGGGTGAGTTGCTGGCGAATAATCTGTACATAACCACGAATAGCGGTAAGCGGGTTACGGACCTCATGCGCCACGCCGGCCATTAACTCGCCCAGCGTGGCCAGCCGTTCGGTTTGTGCAAGGCGGCGCTGGGACTCTTTGCGGGCGGTCAGGTCGGAAAAAATCACTAACGCGCCAATCAGTTCACCATTGGCATTATGAATGCGACTGGTGGTGACGCTGAGCTCAATGGTACGGTCACGCGCCGGGAAACTCACTTCCTGCGCCAGATGTTCTGTGCCGTGCGCCAAAGTATCAAGCACCGGGCTGGCGAAGTGCGGGTCGGAGAAGAGTGTCGCATAGGGCCGACCGACAAGTTCACTGAGTGTATAACCGGTAATGGCTTCTGCCGCAGGGTTCATTGTGGTGACATCCCCCTGGCGATCAATGGCGATGACTCCGTCGGCGGCGTTTTCAATAATCAGATCGTTGAGCGTTTTGGTTTCGCGTAACGTTTGCGCCAGTGCGTTAACGCTGCGGCTAATTTGCCCCAGTTCGCCGGGGAGATTGGGAAGTTGGGTGGGCGTTTTATGCGCCAGCGTCGACAGACCATCGGTAATGATGTCGATATTGGCGCCGAGACGTCGGGAGAAGAGGACTATCAGCAGCAGACTGCAAAGCAGCCCCGCCACCAGTACCGCAATAATGCGCATGTCCATCTTCCATGCCTGACGTCGGATATCTTCTGTGAGCTCATTGGCCCAGATATAACCCAGAACTTCGCCGTCTCGTCGGATAGGGATCATTGAATTGAGAATATCCCCACGAACCTGGCGGCCGGAAAAGACCACAGGGGTGTTGCTACGCATTACGTCACGACCGGGATGATCGGCAGAAATGGTCACGCCAACATTGTTCTGATACAGCGCGGAAGGGGCATAAGTAATGATCGCATCCAGAGCTTTGTGATAATAGCCCGCGCCGATGCCGGGAAACGCTTGCGTGATTCGCTCGGTAATCGGGCCAAGTTCCGCATTCAGCGCCTGGATGCGTGCATCGCGCGGCAATGTGCTGAAGTGGAAAAAACGTTCTTCCAGCGCCTGGTCGAGCAGATGAACGACGGCGGACAATTTTTTCTCTTTTTCCGCTAAGACCGCTGAACGTCCTTCGGTTTCGACGATATAACCAATCGACACCGTTGGCACGATGACCATCAGGATAGCCATCAGAATCATTTGATTGCGCAAGCGTCGCGGATAGAAACCCCTTAAAAAACGCATTCTGGCATCCCTGTTACCCTTTTCAGGTAAACGCCAATTATCCGCAGTTGCGCAAAAGGTTTCTCAGCGGTGTATCATATTCCGGCAAAGAGGGGCGTGAGGATTGCGACATCGCACTTTTACCGCTACCTTAACCACACTCTATTTATCGCCTCAGGCGGAGCTTTGCCCCTTTGAAATACCTGGCTTCCTTTCGTACAACCCTGAAAATCTCGCGCTACCTGTTCAGAGCGCTGGCGCTGTTGATATGGCTGTTAATCGCCTTTGCTTCGGTGTTCTACATTGTCAACGCGCTGCATCAGCGGGAGTCCGAGATTCGTCAGGAGTTTAATCTCAGTTCCGATCAGGCCCAGCGCTATATTCAGCGTACGTCGGACGTGATGAAGGAGCTAAAGTACATTGCCGAGAATCGTTTGACGGCGGAGAACGGGGTACTTTCTTCACGCACCCGCGATGATAAAACCGTCGTGCCAACCTTTGAGCCCTTGTTTGCCGACTCGGACTGCGCGGCGATGGGCAACGCCTGGCGCGGATCGCTGGAGTCGCTGGCCTGGTTTATGCGCTACTGGCGGGATAACTTCTCCGCGGCGTACGATCTTAACCGCGTGTTCCTGATTGGCAGCGATAATCTGTGCATGGCGAATTTTGGCCTGCGCGATATGCCGGTTGAGCGCGACAATGCGCTGAAAACGCTGCATGAACGGATTATGAAATACCGCAGCGCGCCGAAGGATGATTCCGGAAATAACCTTTACTGGGTGGGGCAGGGGCCGCGTCCGGGTATCGGCTACTTTTACGCGCTGACGCCCGTATATCTGGCTAACCGGCTGCAGGCCCTGCTGGGCGTAGAGCAGGCGATCCGGATGGAAAATTTCTTTACCCCCGGCAGCCTGCCGATGGGCGTGACCATTCTTGATGAAAATGGTCATGCGCTCATCTCACTGACGGGGCCGGAAACCACCATTAAAGCTGAACCTCGCTGGATGCAGGAACGCTCCTGGTTTGGCTATACGCCCGGTTTTCGTGAGCTGGTGCTGAAGAAAAACCTGCCGCCATCCTCGCTCAGCATCGTCTATTCGGTACCGGTCGATCTGGTGCTGGAGGGGATTCGGATGTTAATTCTGAATGCCATTCTGCTGAACGTTTTGGTTGGCGCCGCGCTGTTTACCCTCGCCAGAATGTATGAGCGGCGAATTTTTATCCCGGCGGAAAGCGACGCCCAGCGGCTGGAGGAGCACGAACAGTTCAACCGTAAAATTGTGGCTTCGGCACCGGTTGGGATCTGTATCCTGCGTACCGTCGACGGCGTCAACATTCTCAGTAACGAGCTGGCGCACACCTATCTGAACATGCTCACCCATGAGGATCGGCAGCGGCTGACGCAAATCATCTGCGGACAGCAGGTGAATTTTGTCGATGTGTTGACCAGCAATAACACCAATTTGCAAATCAGCTTCGTTCATTCCCGCTATCGTAACGAGAACGTGGCGATATGCGTGCTGGTGGACGTCTCCGCACGCGTCAAAATGGAAGAGTCCTTACAGGAGATGGCGCAGGCGGCGGAGCAGGCAAGCCAGTCGAAGTCTATGTTCCTCGCAACCGTCAGCCATGAACTGCGCACCCCGCTGTACGGTATCATTGGTAACCTCGATCTCCTGCAAACCAAGGCGTTGCCGAAAGGGGTTGATCGCCTGGTGACGGCGATGAATAACTCTTCCAGCCTGTTATTGAAGATTATCAGTGATATTCTCGACTTCTCAAAGATTGAGTCCGAGCAGCTGAAAATCGAGCCGCGAGAGTTCTCCCCGCGTGAGGTGATGAGCCACATCACCGCCAACTATTTGCCGCTGGTGGTGCGCAAGCAACTCGGTCTTTATTGCTTTATCGAGCCGGACGTGCCGGTAGCGATGAATGGCGATCCAATGCGGTTGCAGCAGGTTATCTCCAATCTTCTGAGCAACGCGATTAAGTTCACCGATATCGGCTGCATTGTGCTGCACGTGCAGCGTGATCATGACTATCTGAGTATTCGGGTGCGCGATACCGGCGTTGGTATTCCGGCGAAAGAGGTCGTACGTCTGTTCGACCCGTTCTTCCAGGTTGGCACCGGGGTGCAGCGCAATTTCCAGGGAACCGGGCTGGGGCTGGCGATTTGTGAAAAGCTGATCAGCATGATGGACGGCGATATCTCGGTGGATTCAGAGCCGGGGATGGGGAGCCAGTTTACGGTGCGTATTCCGCTCTACGGCGCGCAGTATCCGGCGAAGAAGAGCCTCGACGGGCTGGTCAACACGCGCTGCTGGCTGGCGGTGCGGAACGCCTCGCTGTGCCACTTTGTTGAGAACAGCCTGACGCGCGGCGGGATGGACGTGATCCGTTATGAAGGTCAGACGCCCGCCGTCGACGACCTGCTGATCACCGACGATGCGCTGGAGCAGCCGTGGCAGGGAAGAGCGGCGGTGATATTCTGCCGTCGTCACATTGGTATTCCGCTCGAAAGAGCGCCGGGGGAATGGGTACACAGCGTGGCCTCCCCGCATGAACTGCCCGCGCTGCTGGCCCGTATCTACAGCGTCGAGCTGGACAATGAGGAACTGACAGCCTCGTTACCGGCGCCAGAAAAGGTGGCGATCGCCAACGACGATATGATGATCCTGGTGGTGGACGATCATCCGATCAACCGTCGCCTGCTGGCCGATCAGTTGGGATCGCTGGGCTATCAGTGCAAAACGGCCAATGACGGTGTGGATGCGCTGAATGTGTTGAGCAAAAACCACATTGATATTGTGCTGAGCGACGTCAACATGCCGAATATGGACGGTTACCGTCTGACCCAACGTATTCGTCAGCTTGGCCTGACGCTGCCGGTGGTCGGGGTGACGGCGAACGCGCTGGCGGAAGAGAAGCAGCGCTGCCTGGAATCGGGCATGGACAGCTGTTTGTCTAAGCCGGTGACGCTGGACGTGCTGAAACAAACCCTTGCGGTCTATGCCGAACGGGTGCGCAAAACGCGGACATAAAAAATGCCGGATAAGCGTAGCGCTATCCGGCATTTTGCACAGGAAAGGAATTACTCTTTGTCAGCCGGACTCAGGGTCACAGAAGACAGGTAGTTCAGCAGTGCGATATCGTTCTCGACGCCCAGTTTCATCATCGCTGATTTCTTCTGGCTGCTGATGGTTTTGATGCTGCGGTTCAGCTTCTTGGCGATTTCGGTCACCAGGAAACCTTCGGCAAACAGACGCAGCACTTCACTCTCTTTTGGTGAGAGGCGCTTGTCTCCATAACCGCCCGCGCTGATTTTCTCCAGCAAACGGGAAACGCTTTCCGGCGTAAATTTTTTCCCTTTCTGCAGCGCCGCGAGCGCTTTCGGCAGGTCGGTCGGCGCGCCCTGTTTCAGGACGATCCCTTCGATATCCAGATCCAGTACCGCGCTCAGAATCGCCGGGTTGTTGTTCATGGTAAGAACAATAATCGACAGGCTCGGGAAATGACGCTTGATGTATTTGATTAACGTGATCCCATCACCGTACTTGTCGCCCGGCATAGAGAGATCGGTAATCAATACGTGTGCATCCAGTTTAGGCAGATTGTTAATCAGTGCTGTGGAGTCTTCAAATTCGCCGACAACATTCACCCACTCGATTTGTTCAAGTGACTTGCGAATACCGAACAGTACAATCGGATGGTCATCGGCAATAATTACGTTCATATTGTTCATGTATAAGGCTACCTTGCTACAGCAAGCTCTTGACGTAGGCGTCAATGTCGCTGATGTATTTTTCTATTCCTGGAGCATCTTTCTCGCGAATAAGATGTTCCAGCGTTTCACATAACTGCTTGCCGGGTACCAGATTTAGCATGGCAAACACGCCTTTCAGGCGGTGAGCCGTTTGGGCTAGCGCAGCAAAATCGCTGGTTGCCGCCTCAGTATACAACCTCTTAACATCATCCGGTACTGTGTCTACAAATAGCGCGTAATAACCGCTGGCATGAAGTTCGGCATTTTCATCGCCGCCCAGGGGGGATTCCGGAATATCTTCCTGCGCCAGCTGTTCTTCTATTAGTTGTAGTACAGCTTCCTGCATAGCATTACTCATATTAAAGTTGACGCGAAGCTGGCCGGGGCCTATTTTCCGCACGCCTGACTCATCATCGCTTAAAAGCAAGCCGGAAGCAGTAAGATTAGACGGATTATCCGTTAAAAAGAGATCATATTCTTGACTTATGAGTCTTTCGTCCGGCGTGATGCAGGTGGCTCCCCAGTTTTCTAACTGGCGAAGCACGATGGTGCGAATCTCGTTAGAGGTCACGTCAATCATTACGCTGACATCATCCAGCAGACGCTCCTCGTCTTCTACATGCTGATCCAACGGCGTCATTTTAACATGGACCGTATAGCGTGTACCCAGCGTATCTCGCGCTTTGATATTCAAATGTCCGCCCAGCTTGCGCGCCAGTTGATCGCACAACCAGAAGGTGAGGGGATTCGCTTTACCATACCGGTCTTTCTGCGTTTCGCTGATAAACGGGAAATGCAGATTATCGATTTCGCTCAGCGTCACGCCTTCACCGGTGTCCAGGATGCGGAAGGTTAAGCGCTCCGCCACGGATTCATCCTGATCAACTTCAAGCGTGATTTTGCCGATCTGGGTGGTGGTAACAGCATACTGCATCAACAGCATTAATATACGGCGCAACGCGTTACGGTCGCCATGGCGCTCGTCGTTAGCGTTCAGACGGTTGTTGATCAGCAGTTGCAGCCCTTTCCGCTTCATTGCCGGCAGGACTTCCGGCACCACTTCATCAATCAGCGTCTGCACCGAGAATCGGGTCGGTTCACTTTTCCAGGCATCGTTTTCCAGCATGTTCGCCAGCTGGATTTCATCAATCATGCGAACCAGCACGTCAGCCTGAGTGGCCAGCTTCTGCGAGTCGGGCGCTGCGACCTGAGCAATCTCGTCGGCCAGGGTTTTGACCGGCTCTTTCAGCGTATCGCTGATATTTTGCATGAAGGCGATGCGCCCCTGCTGATTTTTTTCATACAAGCGCTGCGCCTGTTTCAGTTTTTTATTCACCAGCACTTCACGATCCTGATCGCGGATGATGAAGATTTGGGTACGCGGCGCAACCTGACTGCGGAACAGGCGGATTTCGTACAGTTCGTTATTGATCGTCGCCTGGATCACCCCCTGATGCTGCTCTGCCATGCTGGTGATATTCTGCAGGTTCAGATGCGGCAGCAGATGGTCGGCAATTTTGTTGCTGATCACCGTTCGGTTGGCCTCCTGGTCGTGCACCAGCAATCCCAGCGGCAGCAGGGAAACGATCTCTTCATTGATGGCGCGTAGGATCCGCAACTCATTATTCGCCGCCGTGTTGGGCGCAACCTCTGTTGAACGTCCCGGCTGGTGACGGAAAGTGGTATAGCCAAACAGCGCCAGCGCAAGCAGACCGATATTCAGCAACAGCGGCAACAGAATATTTTGCAGGGTGTCGAGCAGCAATGTACCGAACGGCACCTGCCAGACAAGGCGCATATCCGTTGAATTCAGCGCAGATGAAATTTCAATTTTTGAACTGTTAAAACTGATGCTGACGCTGTCCGGCGACTCTTTCTCATTATTTCGCGTGGTCGCGGGCGTGGTATCCGGCTCAAGGCGGAAACTGTCCAGCGGCATACCGGGTGGGATGAGATCGTTGATCGGCAGGTCAAACGCGACCACGGTCGCCAGATGTCCCGGCTGGTTGAACGTGGTACGCAGGGTAAAATAGTGCCCGTTCTGCCATGCCAGACGCCGCAGCGAGGAGAAGCTCTCCCGCTCGTCCAGCGCGTTGGCCTGCTGAAGCATCTCCGCCCGACGGGAGTCGACGATATTGCCAATAGTGGATTCTTTAAATCCGGACGAGAGGTCTTTCAGCGGCAGCGTGGAGATGAGGATCAGACTGTTATCCTGACCATTGAGATAATACATTGACCACGGCACCGTTTCCGCCCCCCAGAGGGTGTCGAGATAGGTCGAAATGCGCTGGGTCATTTCCAGCGTGGCGCTGTCGTGCGAGCCAAAGATCAGCGCTTCCGTTTTACGGCGCGGTTTCTCGAGATAGTAAACATCCTGCTTCAGCCGTGTTTCCTGCAATCCTTCGCCAGTGGAAGGGCTGGTGGAGGCGGCAATGTTGTCATAGATTTGCCAGGTCACGTACCGCCAGGTATCCACCCTTTTATGGATAGCATGGGTAATGTCGACAATCTGATAGCTCTTATCTTTCAGCCATGCGTTCACCGCGCTCTGCACCATTACCCCCATCGTCACCAACAGTACGATGATCAGTAATAAAAAGAAGCGGGTGATGCTTCCTGGCAGGAGGGAGAAGCGGGATGTAGCCGTGGTTTCAGACTGACTCATTCGTGGTTATGACCTGTAAAGCAACGCAAAGGTGATAGGGCAGTATAAAGGCTACGCCGTAGATTTCCACACTCTCGTCGCGTCGGATGAACAGCGCTATTCACGGAATATACGGGAAACGAACGGCTTGCGTTAAACGTGTACAACCCGACAGGCGTCGTACAAATATCACCCGATGCTGTGCGATAAATAGCACTATTTAACAAGAAAATGTTTATGAATATCATTCAGGAAATAAACGAAGCGGAATGATTGATTGTGGTGATTGTTTTTATGCGGTAGCACATAAACAGAAAGAGAGTGTAAAGAAAAGTAAAAAAAAACCGAATGCGAAGCATCCGGTTGAAATAGGGGTAAACAGACATTCAGAAATGAATGACGGTAATAAATAAAGTTAATGATGATAGCGAGATTATTTTAGTTGTGAGTGACGATTTTGTTTTGTCATTCAGTGCTATGTTTTATTTGTCTATATTTTATTGTATTTAAAGGGTTTTTATTATTTCTTGTACATTTGTGCTTATTTCTTGACTTTCAGAGCGATATAAAAAGTTCCTTCTTATTAATGTTTTGAAACATCTATATGGATATCTGAAACATCTTAAAAGTTTTAGTATCATATTCGTGTTGGATTATTCTGCATTTTTGCGGAGAATGAACTTGCCGACTGGTTAATGAGGGTTAATCAGTATGCAGTGGCATAAAAAAGCAAATAAAGGCATATAACAGAGGGTTAATAACATGAAAGTTAAAGTACTGTCCCTCCTGGTACCGGCTCTGCTGGTAGCAGGCGCAGCAAATGCGGCTGAAATTTATAATAAAGACGGCAACAAATTAGACCTGTTTGGTAAAGTAGACGGTCTGCACTATTTCTCCGATGACAACAGCGCTGACGGCGACCAGACCTACATGCGTATCGGCTTCAAAGGCGAAACGCAGGTAAACGATCAGATCACCGGCTACGGCCAGTGGGAGTATCAGATCCAGGGCAACGCGCCTGAAAACGAAAACAACTCCTGGACCCGTGTGGCGTTTGCTGGGGTTAAATTTGGCGATGCGGGTTCTTTCGACTACGGTCGTAACTACGGCGTGGCGTATGACGTCACCTCCTGGACTGACGTACTGCCGGAATTCGGCGGTGACACCTACGGTTCTGACAACTTCATGCAGCAACGTGGTAACGGCTTCGCGACCTACCGTAACACTGACTTTTTCGGTCTGGTTGATGGCCTGAACGTTGCGGTTCAGTACCAGGGTAAAAACGGCAGCCCGTCCGGCGAAGGTATGACCGGCATTACTAACAATGGTCGTGAAGCCCTGCGCCAGAACGGCGACGGCGTTGGCGGTTCTGTCACTTACGATCTGGGCGAAGGCTTCGGTCTGGGTGCGGCAGTCACCAGCTCCAAACGTACGGATGAGCAGAACAACGGCATTTACATTGGTAACGGCGATCGTGCTGAAACCTACACCGGCGGCCTGAAATACGACGCCAACAACATCTACCTGGCGGCACAGTACACCCAGACTTACAACGCAACGCGTGCGGGCGACATTGGCTGGGCAAACAAAGCGCAGAACTTTGAAGTGGTTGCGCAGTATCAGTTCGACTTCGGCCTGCGTCCGTCCGTGGCTTACCTGCAGTCCAAAGGCAAAAACCTGGGAACTGTTAACGGCCGTAACTACGACGACGAAGATCTGCTGAAATACGTTGATGTGGGCGCGACTTACTACTTCAACAAAAACATGTCCACCTATGTTGATTACAAAATCAACCTGCTGGACGACAATGACTTCACCCGCGCTGCTGGTATCGGTACTGACGATATCGTCGCACTGGGTCTGGTTTACCAGTTCTAAGGTCATTTCATGACGACAAAAGGCCCTGCGGGGCCTTTTTTTATGGACTTTTCGCGGCGTACAGTCGGGCGTTTTTAGTGTAACCTTGCGCAATTTCGCAGAAGGACAATCACCAATGGAAATTTCTTTTGCGCGGATGGCCCTCCTTGCCGCCACGCTTTTTTTTACCGGGTGCGATAGCGCGCCTGACGCGACGCAGGTTCCCGCATCGGCGCCGGTGATGCTTGAAGGTAAAACCATGGGCACCTTCTGGCGCGTGAGCGTGGTCGATATAGACGCCGCGCGCGCAGAGAAACTGCGTAACCGGATCCAGGCGCAACTGGATGCTGACGATCGGCTTCTCTCGACGTATAAAAATGATTCCGCGTTGATGCGCTTTAACCACACCAAAAGCCTCACGCCCTGGCCAGTTAGCGAGGCGATGGCGGACATCATCACCACTTCGCTGCGTATTGGCGACAAAACCCTGGGGGCGATGGACATTACCGTCGGTCCGCTGGTGAATCTCTGGGGATTTGGTCCGGACAAACAGCCGGTGCAGGTACCCACTCAGGCGCAGATCGATGCGGCGAAGGCGAAAACGGGACTCCAGCACCTGACGGTGATTAATCAGGCGCATCAGCAGTACCTGCAAAAAGATCTGCCGGATCTGTATGTTGATTTGTCCACGGTGGGGGAGGGCTATGCGGCGGATCATCTGGCGCGGCTGATGGAGCAGGAAGGCATCGCGCGTTATCTGGTTTCCGTTGGCGGAGCGTTAAACAGTCGCGGTATGAACGCCGAAGGGCGTCCGTGGCGGGTAGCGATCCAGAAACCGACCGATCGCGAAAACGCCGTTCAGGCGGTGGTGGACATTAATGGTCATGGCATCAGCACCTCCGGCAGTTATCGCAACTATTATGAAGTGGACGGTAAGCGGCTTTCGCATGTTATCGATCCGCAGACTGGCCGCCCCATTGAACATAATCTGGTTTCGGTCACGGTTATCGCCCCGACGGCGCTGGAAGCGGACGGCTGGGACACCGGGTTGATGGTGCTCGGCGCCGAGAAAGCGAAAGAAGTCGTGCGCCGAGAAGGGCTGGCGGTGTACATGATCACCAAAGAGGGCGAGGACTTTAAAACCTGGATGTCGCCACAGTTTTCCGCCTTTCTGATCGGTGAACAAAATTAAACAGCAAGATTGCGGGTTTTTGCGAAAGGGCTTTCGAACATACTGTCGTTAAGCAGGCACTATGCCAGGAGCCTGGCCCAATAGACGATGTCATTTGCCATTTTGCCTCCGGCAGTGCTCAGAATCCTCCCGTACGCCGTGTACGCTCCGGTTCTTCCGCGCTGTCCGTGTTGAAACTCTGCCACAATGACGTCTCTTAGGTTAGGCTCTTATTTAAGGAGTCCCGTATGAAACCGAATCTGTCGAACAATCCTGATGAATGCTGGCAGGCTGTGCTCGCACGCAGCGCTGCCGCTGACGGCCAGTTTGTCTTTGCGGTACAGACCACCGGCATTTTTTGTCGGCCATCCTGCAGCGCTAAGCACGCGTTGCGTAAAAACGTGCGCTTTTTTCCCGATGCGCAGGCCGCGTTATCGGCAGGGTTTCGTCCCTGTAAGCGCTGTCAGCCGGATAAAGCCCATCCCCGGCAGCACCGACTGGATAACATCACCCGCGCCTGCCAGTTGCTGGAGCAGGATAACCCCATCACGCTGGCGGCGCTGGCACAGCAAGTGGCAATGAGCCCGTACCATTTTCACCGCCTGTTCAAGGCCGCCACCGGCATGACGCCGAAAGCCTGGCAGCAGGCCTGGCGCGCGCGTCGGTTACGCGACGCGCTGGGCAAAGGGGAGAGCGTCACGCAGGCGATTCTCGACGCCGGTTTCCCTGACAGTAGCAGCTATTACCGTCACGCCGATACGGCGCTGGGGATGACGGCAACGCAGTTTCGCCGCGGCGGTGAACGGCTGACGGTTCGCTATACGCTTGCAGACTGCGCGCTGGGGCGCTGCCTGGTGGCGGAAAGCGAACGCGGGATCTGCGCAATCTTGCTGGGTGATGACGACGCAGGTTTGATCGCCGAACTGCGCGCGCTGTTCCCGTCGGCGCGCGGCGAACCGGCTGATGAGGCGTTTCACCAGCGTGTGCGTCAGGTGATCGCCAGTATTGACGGGCGCGATGTGCCGCTATCGCTGCCGCTGGATATTCAGGGCACGGCTTTTCAGCAGCAGGTCTGGCAGGCGCTGCGCGCCATTCCTTGTGGTGAAACGGTCAGTTATCAGCAACTGGCCGCCGCGCTCGGCAAACCGAAAGCAGTACGCGCCGTTGCCAGCGCCTGCGGGGCGAACAAACTGGCGATCGTCATTCCTTGCCATCGGGTGGTGCGCGGCGATGGCGCGCTTTCGGGCTATCGCTGGGGGGTAACGCGCAAAGCGCAACTGCTGCGGCGGGAGTCATCAGATAAGGAGTCATAATGCTCGATCTGTTTGCCGATTCACAACCCTGGCAGGAGCCGCTGGCGCCCGGCGCAACAATCCTGCGCCGTTTTGCCTTCAGCGCGGCGCAGAGGTTAATGCTGGATATCGACGCGGTGGCCAGCCGTTCGCCGTTTCGCCAGATGGTCACGCCCGGCGGTTACACCATGTCGGTGGCGATGACCAACTGCGGACAACTGGGCTGGACCACCGATCGACGCGGCTATGTCTATTCCTCTATTGATCCACTCACTGGTCACGCCTGGCCGCCCTTTCCGGCATCGTTTGTCGAACTTTGCCGGCGGGCGGCGACGGCGGCGGGCTATACGGATTTCCAGCCGGACGCCTGCCTGATCAACCGCTACGCGCCTGGCGCGAAGCTGTCGCTGCATCAGGATAAAGACGAGCCGGATTTGCGCGCGCCGATTGTCTCGGTGTCGCTGGGCCTGCCTGCCATTTTTCAGTTCGGCGGCCTGAAGCGCAGCGATCCGCTGAAACGCCTCATGCTGGAACATGGTGATGTGGTGGTATGGGGGGGCGAATCGCGGCTGTTTTATCATGGCATTCAACCGCTGAAGGACGGGCTTCACCCGTTAACCGGAAACTGCCGCTACAATCTCACCTTTCGTCAGGCGAGTAAAAAAGAATAAAAATAAGAATTATTATTGCCGATCGCGTTGAGATGTTTAAACTGCGGGCAGTTATTCCTTGTCCGGGTAGTCTTAATGCAACTCCTTCTTCTTGTCTGGCGGCAGTATCGCTGGCCATTTATCGGCGTGATGGCGCTCAGCCTCGCCAGCGCCGCGTTAGGTATCGGGCTGATTGCCTTTATTAATCAGCGGCTGATCGAAACGGCGGATACGTCGCTCCTGGTGTTACCGGAATTCCTCGGTTTATTACTGTTGCTGATGGCGGTAACGCTGGGTTCGCAGCTGGCGTTAACCACCCTCGGCCATCACTTTGTCTATCGTCTGCGCAGTGAGTTCATCAAGCGTATTCTGGATACCCACGTCGAGCGCATCGAACAGCTCGGTAGCGCGTCGTTGCTGGCCGGACTGACCAGCGATATCCGTAACATTACTATCGCTTTTGTGCGTCTGCCGGAGCTGGTACAGGGGATTATCCTCACCGTGGGGTCCGCGGCATATCTGGCAACGCTGTCGACCAAAATGCTGCTGGTGACCGCAATCTGGATGGCGATCACCATCTGGGGCGGATTCGTGCTTGTTGCGCGGGTCTACCGACATATGGCGACGCTGCGTGAGACGGAAGATAAGCTGTACAACGACTATCAGACGGTGCTGGAAGGGCGCAAGGAGCTGACCCTCAACCGCGAGCGGGCCGAACAGATCTTTAATCATCTGTACGTGCCGGACGCGCGGGAGTATCGCCACCATATTATTCGCGCCGATACGTTCCATCTGAGTGCAGTGAACTGGTCGAATATTATGATGCTCGGCGCCATTGGCCTGGTGTTCTGGATGGCGAATAGTCTTGGCTGGGCGGATACCAACGTCGCGGCCACGTATTCGCTGACGCTGCTGTTCCTGCGTACGCCGCTGCTGTCGGCGGTAGGGGCATTGCCGACGCTGCTGACGGCTCAGGTGGCCTTTAACAAGCTGAACACATTCGCGCTGGCGCCGTTCAGAGCGGAATTTCCCCGTCCGCAGGCGTTCGCGGACTGGAAAACCCTCGAACTGCGCGACGTCACCTTTCACTATCAGGACAACGCCTTTGCCGTGGGGCCAGTGAACCTTACCCTTCATCGCGGCGAACTGCTGTTTTTGATCGGCGGTAACGGCAGCGGCAAGTCGACGCTGGCGATGTTGCTGACGGGGCTGTACCAGCCGCAGTCCGGCGAAATTCTGCTCGACGGCAAGCCACTATCCGCAGAGAAACCGGAAGATTACCGTAAGCTGTTTTCGGCGGTATTTACTGACGTCTGGTTGTTTGATCAACTGCTTGGTCCGGAAGGCAAACCGGCAGATCCGGCGCTGGTTGAGAAGTGGCTCGCGCACCTGAAAATGGCGCACAAGCTGGAACTGCGCGACGGGCGGATCCTGAATCTTAAACTGTCAAAAGGGCAAAAAAAGCGCGTGGCGCTGCTGCTGGCGCTGGCGGAAGAGCGGGACATCATTCTGCTTGATGAATGGGCGGCTGACCAGGACCCGCACTTTCGCCGCGAATTTTATCAGGTGCTGCTGCCGCTGATGCAGGAGATGGGGAAAACCATTTTCGCCATTAGCCACGACGATCACTACTTTGTACACGCCGACCGCCTGCTGGAAATGCGTAACGGTCAACTGAGCGAGCTGGTGGGCGATGAGCGCGACGCTGCGTCGCGTGATGCGGTGGCGCGTACCGCCTGAAGCTGACAACCGTTCGCCCGATGGCCCTGCGCACGTCGGGTGAGCGGATTGTCGCCTGCCGTTTTTTTATCCGTCCGCTAATGCCGTTTATTGTTATTTACATCATCTCGCACCATGCTTAATGGCAACTCGTATCATGGATTTATGATTAATGTCTGTAAAAACCAAAAACAGCGCAAGGCTGCGCGATGAAGAACGTGCGCGCCTGATCTGGCTTCTCACGACCGACAAAGCGGTCGTTTCCACCTTACTGGGCAAACTCACCCTGGCTGAGCAATATGATGTCGGTACGCTTGCCGACGATATTGCTGAGGTAGGCGCTCTGGTCGCCCATCTGCCGCCGCCGGATTTGGCGGATACCCTTGAAGCGCTGCCATCAGAGGAACGCCACGCGCTGTGGCACCTGGTTGATAAGGCAAAGCGCGGTTACGTGCTGCTAGAAGCGTCGGAAAGCGTCTGGGATGACCTGATCGACGAAATGACCGACAGGGAACTGCTCGATGCCCTGCAATATCTGGACATTGACGAACAGATCTATCTGGTGCAGCACCTGCCGAGAAACCTGACCGGACGACTGCTGGCGTCATTACCGGCGGACGAGCGCGCCCGCGTGCGCCAGGTGATGCATTACGAAAAGAACCGCGTCGGCGCGATCATGGAGTTCGAGGTCATTACCGTGCGTCCCGACGTGACTCTGCAGGCGGTGCAGCGTTATTTGCGTCGGCTGGGCAAGATGCCTGAGAACACCGACAAACTGTTCGTCACCCGTCGCGATAAAACGCTGGTTGGGGAGTTGTCCCTGACCTGCATTTTACTCAACGACGTACAGCGCCAGGTCAGCGAGGTCATGGATAACGATCCCCTGACCTTTGAGCCGGAAGATATCGCGGAAAACGCGGCGCGCACGTTTGAACGTGACAACCTGGTCAGCGCGGCGGTGGTGGATCCCGCCGGCAAGCTGATGGGGCGTTTAACCATTGATGAGATCGTCGATGTGGTGTACGAAGAAACCGACAGCGATCTCCGGCGGATGGGGGGGCTGAGCGCCGAGGAAGACGTCTTTGCCCCAGTGCCGAAAGCGGTAAAAACGCGCTGGGCGTGGTTGGCTGTCAACCTCTGTACGGCGTTCATCGCCTCGCGGGTCATCGATGGGTTTGAACATACCATCTCGCAGCTGGTGGCGCTGGCCTCGCTGATGCCTATCGTTGCCGGGATAGGCGGTAATACCGGCAATCAGACCATCACCATGATCGTCCGCGCGCTGGCGTTGCAGAACATTCAGCCCGGTAACCTGAGCTTTTTGATCCTGCGTGAAATGGGCGTCGCGCTGGTGAATGGTCTCGTCTGGGGCGGGATTATGGGCGGCATCACCTGGTGGTTGTATGACGACATGGCGCTCGGCGGCGTGATGACCCTGGCGATGGTGCTCAACCTGCTGGTGGCGGCGCTGATGGGGGTCATCATCCCTATGACGATGGTCAGGCTCGGGCGCGACCCGGCGGTCGGCTCGAGCGTCATGATTACCGCGATTACCGATACCGGCGGCTTCTTTATTTTTCTTGGGCTGGCGACGCTGTTTCTTCTGTAGCGCGTTTTTTACTTCTGATAACGCGCGGAAACAGGCCCATCGCCAGCACACCGGCAACCACGCCAATCGCCAGGTTGTCGGTAGAAACCGTTGCGCCCACGGTGACCAGCATCACCAGCGTTTCTGTGACGGGCAGAGTTGACAGCGTGCTGGGCTGAATGCTGTGCCAGCTAAAGGTTTTTACCGCCACAATCACCATGATCCCCGCCAGCACCGACATGGGGATTTTTGCCATCACCTCGCTCAGAGCCGTAACCAGCAGAAGCAACACCACACCCGCGGCGAAAGTCGATACGCGGCTGCGTCCTTTCCCCATCTCAACGTTGACGATGGTCTGGCCGATCATCGCGCAGCCTGCGATCCCGCCGTAAAAACCGGCGCAGATATTGGCGATGCCCAGACCGGCGCTTTCGCGATTTTTGTTTGACGGCGTGACCGTCAGGTCGTCGACCAGCTTCGCGGTCAGCAGCGACTCCATCAGACCGACAAACGCGATGCTCAGCGCGCACGGCCAGATAATGGTCAGCGTATCCAGATTCAGCGGCACCCGCAGTTGCGTCAGTCCGGGGAGTCCGCCGCTCATTGAGCCTTCATCGCCCACTGTCGGCAGGATCTGACCGGTGGTCACCGTAAACACCGTCAATAACACAATGGCGATCAGCGGCGCGGGAACGCTTTTGATAAACCGCGGCGCCCACAGCACGATCAACAGTGTCAGGGCAAACAATCCCCAGATTAACGGGCTTTTACTCCAGAAATGGGGAACCTGGGCGAAGAAAATTAAAATACCGAGGGCGTTGACAAAGCCGGTCATCACCGCAGAGGGGATAAAGCGCATCAGACGCGCCATACCGGTCACGCCGAACAGGATTTGAATCAACCCGGCCAGAATGACCGCAGGCAGGATGTATCCCACGCCGTGCTGATGCACCATCGGACCAATTACCAGCGCCACGGAGCCTGCGGCGGCGGTTACCATCGCCGGACGACCGCCGAGTACCGACATCGCCAGGCACAGCACCACCGAGGCGATCAGGCTGACTTTCGGATCAACGCCAGCGATAACGGAAAAGGAAATCACTTCGGGGATCAGCGCCAGCGCGGTGATCACGCCCGCCAGCGTTTCGCGCGCCAGCAGGCGTGGCGAGCGCATGACACCGCTGACGGTGTTGTCTGCCGCGACGGCAGAAGAAGGGGTTACAGACATAAATACTCTCAGGTCGGAAATGGCCTGATAACAGCAGACCGACTGGCGTCCGTGCGATGGAAACAAAGCGTCGCATAGTACCTGCCTGGCGCGCGAGTTTCCAGAAAATCTTGTGAATATCCTTATAAAAAATCAACGTATTAATAACATCTTTAAAATCTTAATATAATTTATAAACAATATTTAAATCTTATTGTTGAAATGTTAACGTTGATGCCGCTCGATTTTCACCTGCAAAAAGCAAAAAAACGATACTAAAAGTAAGGCATTACAATATGAAAAAAGTGACTGCCATGCTCTTCTCAATGGCCGTGGGGCTGAATGCTGTCTCTATGGCGGCAAAAGCGAAAGCGACGGAAGAGCAGGAAACGGACGTGCTGCTGATTGGCGGCGGCATCATGAGCGCCACATTAGGAACCTATCTGCAAGAACTGGAACCTGACTGGTCGATGACCATGGTGGAACGCCTTGACGGCGTGGCGCAGGAAAGCTCGAACGGCTGGAATAACGCCGGCACCGGGCACTCGGCGCTGATGGAGTTGAACTATACGCCTAAGAAAGCCGACGGCAGCATCAGTACCGAAAAGGCAGTTGAAATTAATGAAGCCTTCCAGATTTCCCGTCAGTTCTGGGCGCATCAGGTGAAGAACAACGTTCTGCACGATCCGCGCTCCTTTATCACCACCGTCCCGCACATGAGCTTTGTCTGGGGAGATGAGAACGTCAACTTCCTGCGTGCCCGCTACGCCGCGCTACAGCAGAGCACGCTGTTCCGTGGAATGCGCTATTCCGAAGATCATGCGCAGATTAAAGAGTGGGCGCCGCTGGTGATGGAAGGGCGTGACCCGAACCAGAAAGTGGCCGCCACGCGTACCGAAATTGGTACGGACGTCAACTATGGTGAAATCACGCGACAGCTGGTGGCCTCGCTGCAGGAAAAGCCTAACTTTGCGCTGGAGCTGAATACAGAAGTGCGCGGCTTTAAACGCAACAGCGACAACACCTGGACGGTTACCGTCGCGGATCTGAATAAGGGTGAAGCGGAACATCAGATTAAAGCGAAGTTTGTCTTTATTGGCGCAGGCGGTGCGGCGCTGAAGCTGCTGCAGGAAACAGGTATTCCTGAAGCTAAAGACTATGCTGGTTTCCCGGTGGGCGGCCAGTTCCTGGTTGCGGAGAATCCGGACGTGGTGAATCGCCACCTGGCGAAAGTATACGGTCAGGCTTCCGTTGGCGCACCGCCGATGTCCGTCCCGCATATCGATACCCGCGTGCTGGACGGTAAGCGCGTGGTGCTGTTCGGGCCGTTCGCCACTTTCTCGACAAAATTCCTGAAAAACGGCTCGCTGTGGGATCTGCTAAGCTCCACCACCACCTCGAACTTTATGCCGATGGTGAACGTTGGAATGGATAACTTCGATCTGGTGAAATACCTGATTAGCCAAGTGATGCTGAGCGACGACGATCGTTTTGAGGCACTAAAAGCGTATTATCCGCAGGCTAAAAAAGAAGACTGGCGTCTGTGGCAGGCGGGCCAGCGCGTGCAGATCATCAAGCGTGATGAAGACAAAGGTGGCGTACTGCGTCTGGGCACCGAAGTGGTGAGCGATAAAGAAGGAACCGTTGCGGCGCTGTTAGGCGCATCGCCGGGCGCCTCCACCGCAGCACCGATCATGCTGCACCTGATGGAAACGGTATTTAAAGACAAGGTGGCGACTCCGGAATGGCAGGCGAAGCTGAAGACGATTATTCCGTCTTATGGCACGAAACTGAACGGAAATGTGGCGGCAACGGAGCAGGAATTGCAGTACACCAGCGAAGTGCTTGGTCTGAAATACGATACGCCGCAGGCCGCGGACGTCGCGCCGAAACCCCAGCTAAAACCGCAGGCGCAACCGCAGCCCGTGCGTAAAGAAGTGGCGGATATCGCGCTTTAATCCCGAGTCGCGGTTGGCGCTGCGCTCATCCGGCCTGCAACGAAAATCCGTAGGCCGGATAAGGCGGTGCCGCCAGCCGATAAACCGTGCCTTAACGCGCTACCGCATCCTGAATTTTCTCTTCCGCTTTCCAGATACGGTACTTCACGTCGACGTTCGCCGGGGTATACACCACGATCGGCAGTTTGCTGTTATAGCGCAGCATCCCGTCGTCGCCCAGATAAGCGGTAACAAATTTTTTCTCTTTCTTACCGTCCGGGCAGGCCATCATAGTGGAAACCGGCGAGGTGAGTTTATCAAACACATAATAGTCATAGCCCCAGCCTTCCAGCGTCTTGCTGTCCAGTTCGCCGCCCAGGCGGTGCTGATTGCAGTCGACTTCCAGCGTCTGGCCAATCAGCAGTTCCACTTTCAGGGTAGATTCGTCTTCCTGATGGGGTAGCTGAATCACCTGGCGCTTCATGCCTTTTTCCGCCTGTGGATACGGCGCGATTTTTTCCAGTGGCTGTGGGCTGCTCTCCGTTGAGGCCGCCCAGGTGGCGGTACTGGCGAAGGCAGCGAACAGAACGGCAGGGACCATTGTCTTCATTTTTGAGTTCACAGGAGTTCCTTTTATGTCTTATGAACGGTTTTATGGTCAGGCTAACACATTTCTTTAATCAATAACTTCAGATTTACGTATTTTTAAAGTGTATTAACTCTTTGTTGGGTTTTAGGATGGTGATTTATTCTGAATAATTTAATGTGTATAAGATAAATCGCTATCATGAATTGTTGCTGTATAAAGTATTATATAACCCTTTGATTTGTGCGCAGAAGCACATTCTGACAAGCTTCTTTAACACTCTTTTGATCCGACCACCTGTTTTACCCCGATTGGGGTATGCACCTCTGACACATCCTTTAATATCTTAGCCAACATAATAATGACGTAGTTGTAATGCGGTTTTTATTGTCGTTCACCCCGCCTGGGGGAGCGTCGTTTATGGAAGGGCGATGCCATGGTTGATCTATCCCGTCGAGGCATACTGACAGGCAGTTGGCGCAGCGCCAATAGCGGGATCCGTCCGCCGTGGAGCAGGGAAGAATCTCATTTTCTGTCTCATTGCACCCGCTGCGATGCCTGTGTCCAGGCGTGTGAAAACGACGTCCTGCAACGCGGCGCGGGCGGCTATCCGAGCGTTAATTTCAAACAAAACGAATGCAGCTTCTGCTATGCGTGCGCGCAGGCCTGCCCCGAATCTCTCTTTCTTCCGCGCCACACCAGGGCATGGGATCTGATTTTCACTCTCGGGCAAGGCTGTCTGGCGTACCAGTCGGTAGAATGCCGCCGCTGTCAGGATAGCTGCGAGCCTCAGGCGATTACCTTTCGCCCGACGCTGTCCGGCATATATCAACCGCAGCTCGACAATCTGGCCTGTAACGGATGCGGCGCGTGTGCCGCCAGTTGTCCGGTGTCAGCCATTACCGCGGAGTACAACCATGCACACTAACTGGCAGGTCTGCAGCCTGATTGTTCAGGCCAAAGGCGAACATTTACAGGATATCAGCGCGCGGGTGAACGCCTTTTCGGGTTGCGAAGTGGCGGTCAGTGACACCGAAAGCGGTCAGCTGATTGTGGTCGTCGAAGCAGAACACAGTGAAACGCTGATGCAAACAATTGAGTCGGTACGCAACGTTGCGGGCGTGCTGGCGGTGTCGCTGGTTTATCACCAGCAGGAAGAGCAAGGTGAGGAAACACCATGAAACTCAGTCGTCGTAGCTTTATGAAAGCTAACGCCGTTGCGGCCGCTGCGGCGGCTGCCGGGCTAAGCGTGCCGGGCGTCGCCCGCGCAGTTGTGGGTCAGCAGGAAGCCATTAAATGGGATAAAGCGCCCTGCCGTTTTTGCGGTACGGGCTGTGGCGTTCTGGTGGGAACCCAGCAGGGGCGTATCGTCGCCTGTCAGGGCGACCCGGACGCGCCGGTTAACCGTGGTCTGAACTGCATCAAGGGCTACTTTCTGCCCAAAATCATGTACGGCGATGATCGTTTAACGCAGCCGTTGCTGCGCATGAAAGACGGAAAATACAGCAAAGACGGCGAATTTACGCCGATCAGCTGGGATCAGGCTTTCGACGTGATGGAAGAGAAATTCAAAGCCTCACTGAAAGAGAAAGGCCCGGAGTCTATCGGTATGTTTGGTTCCGGTCAGTGGACCATCTGGGAAGGCTACGCTGCGGCGAAACTGTTTAAAGCCGGTTTCCGTTCAAACAACATCGATCCAAACGCCCGCCATTGTATGGCGTCGGCGGTGGTAGGGTTTATGCGTACCTTCGGGATGGACGAACCGATGGGCTGCTATGACGACATTGAGCACACCGACGCTTTCGTGCTGTGGGGCGCCAACATGGCGGAGATGCACCCGATCCTCTGGTCACGCATCACCAACCGCCGTCTGTCCGATCCGAACGTGACCGTCGCCGTACTGTCCACCTTCCAGCATCGTAGCTTTGAGCTGGCGGACAATGGCATGATCTTCACCCCGCAGACTGACCTGGTGATCCTCAACTACATCGCGAACTACATCATTCAGAACAACGCGATTAACCAGGATTTCTTCAGTAAACACGTCAACGTGCGCAAAGGGGTGACCGATATTGGTTACGGCCTGCGTCCGACCCATCCGCTGGAGAAAGCGGCGAAGAACCCCGGCTCCGACGCCTCTGAGCCGATGAGCTTTGAAGATTACAAAGCCTTTGTCGCTGAATACACGCTGGACAAGACCGCCGAAATGACCGGCGTGCCCAAAGATCAGCTGGAAAAACTGGCGCAGCTGTATGCCGATCCGAATAAAAAAGTGATCTCCTACTGGACGATGGGCTTCAACCAGCATACCCGCGGCGTATGGGCCAACAACCTGGTGTACAACATTCACCTGTTGACCGGCAAAATCGCCCAGCCGGGTTGCGGACCGTTCTCGCTGACCGGTCAGCCTTCCGCCTGCGGCACCGCGCGTGAAGTGGGGACGTTCTCCCACCGTCTGCCGGCGGACATGGTGGTGACCAACGAAAAACACCGCGATATCTGTGAGAAGCACTGGAATATCCCGGCGGGGACGATTCCGGCGAAGGTGGGGCTTCACGCTGTCGCTCAGGACCGGGCGTTGAAAGACGGTAAGCTTAACGTCTACTGGACAATGTGTACCAACAATATGCAGGCCGGTCCGAACATCAATGAAGAGCGTATGCCTGGCTGGCGCGATCCGCGCAACTTTATCATTGTCTCCGATCCGTATCCGACCGTCAGTGCGCTGGCCGCCGACCTGATCCTGCCCACTGCGATGTGGGTGGAAAAAGAGGGGGCTTACGGCAACGCCGAGCGTCGCACCCAGTTCTGGCGTCAGCAAATTAAAGCGCCGGGAGAGGCCAAATCCGACCTGTGGCAACTGGTGCAGTTCTCGCGCCGTTTCAAAACCGAGGAGGTGTGGCCGGAAGAACTGCTGGCGAAGAAACCGGAACTGCGCGGTAAAACGCTGTACGACGTGCTGTTTGCCACCCCGGCGGTCACGAAGTTCCCGGTGGCGGAGCTGAAAGAGGATCAGCTTAACGATGAGTCCCGCGAGCTGGGCTTCTATCTGCAAAAAGGGCTGTTCGAAGAATACGCGTGGTTTGGACGCGGTCACGGTCACGATCTTGCCCCATTCGACGATTATCACAAGGCGCGGGGGCTGCGCTGGCCGGTAGTGGACGGCAAAGAGACGCAGTGGCGCTACAGCGAAGGCCATGACCCGTACGTGAAGGCGGGCGAGGGCTACAAATTCTATGGCAAGCCAGACGGCAAAGCGGTGATCTTCGCGCTGCCGTTTGAGCCAGCCGCCGAATCGCCTGACAAAGACTATGACCTGTGGCTCTCAACCGGCCGCGTACTGGAGCACTGGCATACCGGCAGTATGACCCGCCGCGTGCCGGAATTGCACCGCGCGTTCCCGGAAGCGGTGCTGTTTATCCATCCGTTGGATGCGAAAGCCCGCGATCTGCGTCGTGGCGACAAAGTGAAGGTGATCTCCCGTCGTGGCGAGGTTGTTTCGATTGTCGAAACCCGTGGACGTAACCGTCCGCCGCAGGGGCTGGTGTACATGCCGTTCTTCGACGCCGCGCAGCTGGTGAACAACCTGACGCTGGATGCGACGGATCCGCTCTCTAAAGAGACGGATTTCAAGAAGTGCGCCGTGAAACTGGCGAAGGTGTAAGCCATCATGTCCCGGTCAGCGAAACCGCAAAATGGCCGCCGCCGCTTTCTGCGCGACGTGGTTCGCACAGCGGGCGGGCTGGCAGCTGTAGGCGTGGCGCTGGGGCTGCAACAGCAGACCGCGCGAGCCACAGGCGTGCGGCTGCGCCCGCCCGGCGCGCTGAGCGAAAACGCGTTCGCCAGCGCCTGCGTGCGCTGCGGGCAGTGCGTACAGGCGTGTCCGTACGACACCTTAAAGCTGGCGACGCTGGCGTCGGGTTTGTCGGCGGGAACACCCTATTTTGTTGCCCGCGATATTCCCTGCGAAATGTGCGAAGACATTCCGTGCGCCAGGGTCTGCCCCAGTGGAGCGCTGGATAAAGACATCGAATCCATTGATGACTCGCGCATGGGGCTGGCGGTGCTGTTGGATCAGGAAAACTGCCTGAACTTTCAGGGACTGCGTTGCGACGTCTGTTATCGCGAGTGCCCGAAAATCGACGAGGCCATCACGCTGGAGCTGGATCGCAATATGCGTACCGGCAAGCATGCGCGATTTCTTCCCACCGTTCACAGCGACGCCTGTACCGGCTGCGGTAAGTGCGAAAAAGTCTGCGTCCTGGAACAGCCCGCCATCAAGGTGCTGCCGCTGTCGTTGGCGAAAGGGGAGTTAGGCCACCATTACCGCTTCGGTTGGCTGGAGGGGAACGATGGCAAATCGTAAACGTGACGCCGGGCGCGAAGCGCTGGCGAAAAAAGGCTGGTGGCGCAGTCACCGTTGGCTGGTGCTTCGCCGCCTCAGCCAGTTTGCGGTGCTGGGCATGTTTCTTAGCGGACCGTGGTTTGGGGTGTGGATCCTGCATGGCAACTACTCCGGTAGCCTGTTGCTGGACACCATCCCGCTGACCGATCCGCTGATGACCCTGCAAAGCCTGGCGAGCGGTCATCTGCCCGCAGCGCTGGCGCTGACCGGGGCGGTGATTATTGCCCTGCTGTACGCCCTGGCAGGAAAGCGATTGTTTTGCAGTTGGGTCTGTCCGCTGAATCCCGTGACCGATTTTGCGGCCTGGCTGCGCAGAAGATTTGACCTGAATCAGTCCGCAACGCTGCCGCGTCATATACGGTACGTGCTGCTGGTTGTGGTCCTGGTTGGATCGGCCCTGACCGGAACGCTGCTGTGGGAATGGATCAACCCCGTCTCCCTGATGGGGCGTAGCCTGGTGATGGGCTTTGGTAGCGGCGCACTGCTGATTATCGCTCTGTTTTTGTTTGATTTACTGGTCGTTGAACACGGCTGGTGCGGACATCTCTGTCCTTTAGGCGCGCTGTATGGCGTACTGGGTAGCAAAGGCGCATTAACCGTTGCGGCGACTGACCGACAGAAATGTAACCGCTGTATGGACTGTTTTCATGTTTGCCCGGAACCGCATGTGCTACGTGCCCCGGTGCTGGATGAGCAAAGCCCGGTGCAGGTCACCAGTCGCGATTGCATGACCTGCGGTCGCTGCGTGGATGTCTGTTCTGAGGATGTATTTACAATAACTACACGATGGAGTTCGGGAGCGAAATCATGAAAAGCCATGACCTGAAGAAAGCGCTGTGTCAATGGACGGCCCTGCTTGCCCTGGTAGTCAGCGGCGCGGTCTGGGCGGCAAACGGAGTGGATTTTAGCCAGTCGCCGGAAGTGTCCGGTACGCAGGAAGGGGCGATTCGCATGCCGAAAGAGCAGGAGCGTATGCCGCTGAATTATGTCAACCAGCCGCCGATGATTCCCCATAGCGTCGAGGGTTATCAGGTGACCACTAACACTAACCGCTGTCTGCAATGCCACGGCGTAGAAAGCTATCGCACCACTGGCGCGCCGCGCATCAGCCCGACGCACTTTATGGACAGCGACGGTAAAGTGCTGGCGGAAGTGGCGCCGCGTCGTTATTTCTGCTTGCAGTGTCACGTCCCGCAGGCCGATGCCGCGCCGATTGTTGGCAACAGCTTTACGCCATCCAAAGGTTACGGAAAATAAGAGGTCGTTATGGAAAATGCTAACCGTAAACCTGGCCGGATTAAGCGCCTCTGGCAATGGTGGCGTCGCCCCAGTCGCCTGGCGCTGGGCACGCTGCTGTTAATCGGGTTCGTTGGCGGCATTATTTTCTGGGGTGGATTCAACACCGGGATGGAAAAAGCCAACACCGAAGCGTTCTGCATCAGCTGCCACGAAATGCGTAACACAGTGTACCAGGAATACATGGAAACCGTGCACTACAACAACCGCAGCGGTGTGCGCGCAACCTGTCCGGACTGCCATGTGCCGCACGAATGGGGACCGAAGATGATCCGCAAGATCAAGGCCAGCAAAGAACTGTATGCCAAAGCGCTCGGCCTGATCGATACGCCGCAGAAATTCGAAGATCATCGTCTCACTATGGCGCAAAACGAATGGCGAAGAATGAAAGACAATAATTCGCAGGAGTGTCGCAATTGTCACAACTTCGAATTCATGGACTTAACTGCCCAAAAAGGCGTCGCGGCGAAAATGCACGACCAGGCGGTGAAAGACGGCCAAACCTGTATTGACTGCCATAAAGGGATTGCCCACAAGCTTCCCGATATGCGCGACGTTAAGCCGGGCTTCTGACGGGATGGTAATGAGTGGGTAGTATGCTTGAAGCCAGAAAGTTGCTCTGCGAACGGGATGAGCGGATCTTATTCAGCGATTTGTCATTCCGGGTCAACGCGGGTGAATGGATACAAATCACCGGGCGCAACGGCGCGGGGAAAACAACCCTGCTGCGGTTGCTGACGGGGCTTGCTCGCCCCGACGCCGGGGAGGTGTGCTGGCAAGGGCAACCGCTGCATCGTGTGCGGGACAGCTACCATCAAAATTTGTTGTGGATTGGACATCAGCCGGGCATAAAAACCCGGCTGACGGCGTTGGAGAACCTGCGCTTTTTCCATCAGGACGGCGACACCGCGCAGTGCCTGGCGGCATTGGCGCAGGCTGGTCTTGCCGGATACGAAGATCTTCCCGTTAATCAACTTTCTGCCGGTCAGCAGCGCCGGGTGGCGTTAGCGCGCTTGTGGTTGACCCACGCCCGGCTGTGGATCCTCGACGAACCTTTTACCGCGATCGATGTGAACGGCGTTGAACGCCTGACGCAGCGTATGGCGCAACATACCGACCAGGGGGGGATGGTTCTCCTCACCACTCACCAGCCGCTGAACGTCGCCGCAGATCGCATTCGTCGCATCGCGCTTAACGCCATGAGGGAAGCGTTATGATGTGGCGTATTTTCCGGCAAGAGCTGCGCGTCGCGTTTCGCCATAGCGCGGAAATCGCCAACCCGCTGTGGTTCTTCCTGATCGTTATTACGCTGTTTCCCCTGAGCATCGGCCCCGAGCCACAGCTGCTGGCGCGTATTGCCCCTGGCATTATCTGGGTCGCCGCACTGCTGGCCTCACTGCTGGCGCTGGAGCGACTGTTTCGCGACGATCTGCAGGACGGCAGCCTTGAACAACTGATGTTGCTGCCGATCCCCCTGCCAGCGGTGGTGCTGGCGAAAGTGCTGGCCCACTGGGTGGTGACGGGCTTACCGCTGTTGATCCTTTCTCCGTTAGTGGCGCTGCTGCTGGGCATGGACATTTACGGCTGGAAAATTATGGCGCTGACGCTCTTGCTGGGAACGCCGACGCTGAGCTTTCTCGGTGCGCCGGGGGTGGGGCTCACGGTCGGGCTGAAGCGCGGCGGCGTGTTGCTGAGCGTGCTGGTGCTGCCCTTGACCATTCCCCTGCTGATTTTTGCGACCGCCGCTATGGACGCGGCGTCAATGCATTTACCGGTCGACGGTTACATGGCGATTTTAGGCGCGCTATTGGCGGGAAGCGCGACGTTGAGTCCGTTTGCGACAGCGGCGGCGTTACGTATCAGCGTGCAGTAGACCGGTACAGGCTGTAGGCCGGAGAAGGCGAAGCCGCCCCCGGCGCCACGGAATTTCATTGGTTTAGAGAGGTCTGGTGACTTATATGTGGAAAACACTTCATCAACTGGCTATGCCCCCACGGCTGTATCAGATCTGCGGCTGGTTCGTCCCGTGGCTGGCCGTCGCCAGCGTCATCGTCCTGGCGACCGGCTGGATTTGGGGATTCGGCTTTGCCCCTGCGGATTATCAACAGGGGCAGAGCTACCGCATTATTTATCTGCACGTTCCGGCGGCGATCTGGTCGATGGGGATATACGCCGCCATGGCGGTAGCGGCGTTTATCGGTCTGGTCTGGCAGTTGAAAATGGCAAACCTGGCGCTGGCCGCGATGGCGCCGATTGGCGCGGTGTTCACCTTTATCGCCTTGGTGACTGGCTCCGCGTGGGGCAAACCCATGTGGGGCACCTGGTGGGTGTGGGACGCGCGGCTGACCTCTGAACTGGTGCTGCTGTTTCTCTATGTCGGCGCCATTGCGCTCTGGCACGCTTTTGACGATCGCAAGATGGCCGGGCGCGCGGCGGGGATCCTGGTGCTGATCGGCGTCGTTAACCTGCCCATCATCCATTACTCCGTGGAGTGGTGGAATACCTTACACCAGGGCTCGACCCGGATGCAGCAAAGCATTGACCCGGCGATGCGTACGCCGCTGCGCCTGGCAATTGTCGGCTATCTGCTGCTGTTTATCACGCTGACGCTGATGCGCATGCGTAACCTGATTCTAATGATGGAAAAACGCCGCCCGTGGGTGAGCGAACTGATTTTAAAAAGGGGCCGCCAATGACCACTGCATTTGCATCCTGGAGTGAATTTTTCGCCATGGGCGGCTACGCCTTTTATGTCTGGCTGGCCGTGGCGATGAGCGTGATTCCGCTGGCAGTATTGGTTGCGCATACCGCTACCCGGCAGCGGGCCATTTTGCGCGAGGTTGCCCAACAGCGGGCGCGTGAAGCGCGGATGCGCGCCGCCCAGACTCAGCAGGAGGCCGCGTGAATATTCGACGTCGAAACCGCTTATGGATAGCCTGCGGTGTGCTGGCAGGGCTGGCGCTGACCATTACGCTGGTGCTGTATGCGCTGCGTTCCAATATCGATCTGTTTTATACCCCCGGCGAGATCCTTTATGGCAAGCGAGAAACCCAGGAGATGCCGGAAGTTGGCCAGCGCCTGCGCGTCGGCGGCATGGTGATGCCCGGCAGCGTGAAGCGCGATCCGGACACCCTGAAGGTTAATTTCAGTATTTATGACGCTGAAGGCGTGGTGGATGTGAGCTACGAAGGCATACTCCCGGATCTGTTCCGTGAAGGGCAGGGCGTCGTGGTGCAGGGGGAACTCGGCGAGAAAAACCATATCCAGGCGAAAGAGGTGCTGGCGAAACATGACGAAAACTACACGCCGCCGGAAGTGGAGAAAGCGATGCAGGAAAACCATCGCCGCCCGGAAAGCGTGTATAAGGATGCGTCGTCATGATGCCTGAAATCGGCAATGCGCTGCTCTGCCTGGCGCTGGGTGTCGCGCTCCTGCTTTCCATATATCCGTTATGGGGCGTGGCGCGTGGCGACGCGCGGATGATGGCCTCGGCGAGACCCTTTGCCTGGCTGCTGTTTATTCTGGTAATAGGCGCATTTTTGGTGCTGGTCAACGCTTTCGTGGTCAATGATTTCACCGTGATTTACGTTGCCAGCAACTCGAATACCCAACTGCCGGTGTGGTACCGGGTTGCCGCGACCTGGGGCGCCCACGAAGGCTCTCTGCTGCTGTGGGTGCTGCTGATGAGCGGCTGGACCTTCGCCGTGGCGCTGTTTTCGCAACGCATGCCGCTGGATATCGTCGCCCGCGTACTGGCGGTAATGGGGATGGTCAGCGTTGGCTTCCTGTTGTTTATACTCTTCACCTCCAACCCGTTTGCCCGCACGCTGCCCGATTTCCCCATTGAAGGGCGCGACCTGAACCCGCTGCTGCAGGATCCGGGGCTTATTTTCCATCCGCCGCTGTTGTATATGGGCTACGTCGGCTTCTCGGTGGCCTTTGCTTTTGCCATTGCCGCGTTGTTGAGTGGCCGTCTGGACAGCACGTTCGCCCGCTTCTCGCGCCCGTGGACGCTCGCGGCGTGGGTGTTCCTGACGCTCGGCATTGTGCTCGGTTCGGCCTGGGCTTACTACGAACTTGGCTGGGGCGGCTGGTGGTTCTGGGACCCGGTAGAAAATGCGTCGTTTATGCCGTGGCTGGTGGGAACGGCGCTGATGCACTCGCTGGCGGTGACTGAACAGCGCGCCAGCTTTAAAGCGTGGACGCTGCTGCTTTCCATCAGCGCCTTTTCGCTCTGTTTGCTCGGCACCTTCCTTGTGCGCTCCGGGGTGCTGGTATCGGTACACGCCTTTGCCTCCGATCCGTCACGCGGTATGTTTATCCTCGCCTTTATGGTGCTGGTGATTGGCGGATCGCTGCTGCTGTTTGCTACCCGGGGGCACAAGGTACGTTCACGGGTGAACAATGCGCTCTGGTCGCGTGAGTCGCTGCTGCTCGGTAACAACGTGCTGCTGATTGCCGCGATGTTAGTGGTGCTGTTAGGGACGCTGCTGCCGCTGGTGCACAAGCAGCTGGGGCTGGGCAGTATTTCCATCGGCGAGCCATTCTTTAATACCATGTTTACCTGGCTGATGGCGCCGTTTGCGCTGCTGCTGGGCATTGGACCGCTGGTTCGCTGGGGGCGGGATCGCCCGCGTAAGCTGCAACGCCTGTTGGTCGTCGCCCTTGTCAGTACGTTGGCGCTCTCTTTCCTGCTGCCGTGGCTGTTTGAGGACAACATCGTCGCGATGACGGTGGTCGGGCTGGTGATGGCCTGCTGGGTGTTCGTGCTGGCGATCGCCGAGGTGGCGCAGCGCGTTACCCGCGGCACGAAAATGACGCCGGGCTACTGGGGGATGGTATTAGGGCACGTTGGCCTGGCGGTGACTATCGTGGGTATCGCGTTTAGCCAGAACTACAGCGTTGAGCGCGATGTACGCATGAAGGCGGGCGATAGCGTTGATATTCATGAATATCGCTTTACCTTCCGCGAAGTGAAAGAGATCACCGGACCAAACTACCGGGGCGGCGTAGCGATTATCGGCGTTACGCGGAACGGGAAGGCGGAAGCGACGCTGCATGCGGAAAAACGTTTTTACAACAGCACCCGTTCGATGATGACGGAAGCGGCAATTGACGGCGGGATCACCCGCGATCTATACGCAGCGCTGGGTGAAGAGCTGGAAAACGGCGCATGGGCGGTACGCCTGTATTACAAACCGTTTATCCGCTGGATTTGGGCGGGCGGGCTGCTGATGGCGCTGGGCGGGCTGTTCTGCCTGTTCGATCCGCGCTACCGCAAGCGCAAGCAACCGCAAAACACGGCGCCGGAGGCAGTATGAAGCGCAACGTACTTTTGATCCCATTGATAATTTTTCTGCTGATTGCGGCGGCGTTGCTGTGGCAGCTGGCGCGTAACGCCGAAGGGGATACGCCAACCAACCTTGAGTCGGCGCTGGTGGGTAAACCGGTGCCCACGTTCCGCCTTGAGTCGCTGGAGAACCCCGGCAAGCACTATGAAGCGGATGTCCTGACCCAGGGCAAACCGGTGCTGCTTAACGTCTGGGCAACATGGTGTCCGACTTGTCGCGCCGAGCATCAGTATCTGAATCAGCTGTCAGCGCAGGGTATTCGCGTGGTGGGTATGAACTATAAAGACGACCGGCAGAAAGCGATCGCCTGGCTGAAAGAATTAGGAAATCCTTATGCCCTGAGCCTGTTTGACGGCGACGGGATGCTGGGACTGGATCTGGGGGTGTATGGCGCGCCGGAAACCTTCCTCATCGACGGTACCGGCATTATTCGCTATCGCCACGCCGGTGATTTGAACGCCCGGGTATGGGAAAGTGAGATCAAGCCGCTGTGGGAGAAGTACAGCAAGGAGGCCGCGCAATGAGGACTCTGTTAGGCGCGCTGATGCTGCTGCTTTCAGCGAACGCGCTGGCCACTATTGATGTCATGCAGTTTAAGGACGAGGCGCAGGAACAACAGTTTCGCCAGCTCACCGAGCAGCTTCGCTGTCCAAAATGCCAGAATAACAGCATTGCCGATTCCAACTCGATGATCGCGACCGATCTGCGCCAGAAGGTATATGAGCTGATGCAGGAAGGAAAAAGCCAGAAAGAGATCGTCGACTACATGGTGGCGCGCTACGGCAATTTTGTGACTTACGATCCGCCGCTGACGCCGCTGACCATCCTGCTGTGGGTGCTTCCTGTCGCGGCGATCGGCGCCGGAGGCTGGATAATTTACGCGCGCTCGCGTCGCCGGGTAAGGGTGAAACAGGACGCTTTTCCTGACGAGCAGCCTGTACAGGCGGGTAAGCGCGCCGGGTTTGGCGCGTATCTGCCGGGCATAGTGATTGCCCTGGCGGTTGGCGGCGTTAGCTATTATCAGACCGGAAACTTTCGTCAGGTACAAATCTGGCAGCAGGCGACGGCGCAAACGCCGGCACTGCTGGAACGTGCGCTGGATCCGAACGCCCAGCCTCTGAATGAAGAGGAGATGACCCGCCTGGCGCTGGGCCTGAGAACCCGCCTGCAGGATGATGCGGCAAATGTGGAAGGCTGGATCATGCTGGGGCGGATTGGCATGGTGTTAGGCAACGCCAGCACCGCGACCGAGGCCTATGCCAACGCGTATCGGCTGGATCCGAAGAACAGCGATGCCGCGCTTGGCTACGCCGAGGCGCTGACTCGTTCTTCCGATCCTGACGATAATCTGCGCGGCGGGGAACTGCTTCGACAGCTGGTGCGCAGCGATCATGCCAATGTTCGGGTACTGAGCATGTATGCCTTTAACGCCTTCGAGCAGCAGCGCTTTGGCGAAGCGGTGGCGGCCTGGGAAATGATGCTGAAACTGTTGCCCGCCAACGATAGCCGCCGCGCGGTTATCGAACGCAGTATTGCGCAGGCGTTACAGCAGCTTTCGCCGCCGAAGGAGTAACCTTACGGCTGCCCGATGGCGTTACGCTTATCGGGCCTGAATGCCTGTGAGCGGTGGTCCGGATAAGACGCGTTGCGTTGTTATCCGGTAGCAGATAGCTGTGTGACTTTATTGCATCCCGCGCGTTTGCAGGAAAAGGATGGTGGCCGCAACGCGCGAACGCACGTTGAGCTTACGCAGCAGATTGCGGATATGCACTTTTACCGTTTGTTCGGAAATGTTCAGCGCCGAGGCGATCTGTTTATTCGACAGCCCCTGCGCCAGTTCGTGCAGAACGTCCAGTTCCCGCTCGGTCAGTACGCTAAAGGGATCGTCCTGCTCGCCGAACAGTTCCCGTTCGCGCAGGTATTCGCTTACCCGTTCACTGAAGACCTGACCGCCGTTAGCGCCCTTGCGAATGGCTTCCAGTAAGACTTCCGGATCGCTGTCCTTCAGCAGATAGCCGTCTGCGCCTGCATCGATCAGCGCATACACATCGCTGGCGGAATCCGACACGGTGAGAATAATAATTTGCGCCGTTACGCCGTCCCGACGCAGGGCGTTAAGGGTATCCAGACCGCTCAGACCTTTCATATTCAGATCGAGCAGGATCAAATCCAGGTCGAGACGGTTCGCCAGATCAATCGCCGTTGCGCCATCGCCCGCTTCGGCAACCACGTCAAATGCGGGGTCCAGTTCCAGTAATTGACGAATACCGCGCCGCATAAGGGGGTGGTCGTCTACAACCAGCACCTGAAAAGGCGTTGCTTCAGGCATAGTTATCTCCCGAGATTTTCTTAGCATCATTATTGTTATTAGCGCATAAATCGTCCAGATTCATCGCGTCGAAAAGCAGGGTAATTTTACCCCAATTTACGCATGGGTAAGTAGTAAAACCGTGGGGAAATAAGGTCTGCCTCCCACAGATGCGGGAGGCGAAAGCTCAGGGGTGCAACGAGAGAGTCGTGACGTCGCCTGCAGGAATGGCGGTATAGTACCAATATTCGTCATTGATCTGCGCAGACGCAAAGCCGCTTAACGGCAGGTCTCTCTCTTTTGCGTTCACCGAGATATGCAGTGTGCCGGTTACGGGACGAGAGCTGACCAGCATCACGTCGCCATCGCGATTGTAGTGCGCCACCACCCCTCCAGGTAACGACATCATTTTGCCGGATGCCAGTACGGAGTAATCGAAATGAACTTTTTTCTTTTCGACACTTCCGGCGCCGAAATAGCGGCCATAGATTTGCGGATCGTGGAAGAAACCGAAATGGCCGCCGCTGTTTTGCATTTTGAGGAAATGAAAGTCCGGGACAGTAAAGTCACGCTGGTGGCGGCTCAACTGTGTGTGGATGATATTCACCCGTACCTGATCCTGCTGGTAAACGCGGGTATAGGCCGCATACATCAGCGAGAACGACCAGACGAATACGCCTGCCATGAGTCCCGTGATGGCGTAAACGCCAATCCTGACGCCTTTACTGGTGTAAATAACCAACTCTTTAAGCAGAAAAGAGAGCGCTAGCAGGAAAAACAGGAATGTCGACATCATTACCCGGTCCGGATAAGACGGGGAGGCCACCATAATAAAAGAGGTGCCCAGCCCGACCAGCAGCATCAACACAACCATGGCGAGATTGCCGCTTTTAACGCGCGGGCCGTTGCGTCTGGCGAAATACAGAATCACCGCCAGCAGAACCAGCACGACGTAGGCGATCCAAACCAGCGCTAAATGGCTGAAGAAACGATCGCTCAGGTGAATGACGAGGCGCTCAATAATCGATTTCTCATACCAGACTTTATGCGCCCCCTGTGCGCGAATAAAATTACCCGGAGAAAAGATCAGAATAGCCGCGCCCGCCAGGGCAGATAAAAAATAGGCAACTTTGTTGCCGTACAGACGCTTGTCCTGCCAGAGATCGTAAATGATGGCCAGCAGCGCCAGGCCAACCACAAACGGCGCAACACTTTCGTTAGAGCAGCCTGCCAGCACCCCCAGCAGTAGCATGACGACACGCGTGTTTTTTTCCCGCCGCATCTGGATGCGGTACAGGTTCCACAGCCAGGCGGCGACAAACAGATTGGTCCACAGATAATTGGCGCTGCCGACAACCCAGAATACGGTCTGTCCTATATTGGGATTGGCGACCCAGAACGTCAGAAAAATAAGGGTGAAGGTTACCGCGTCATATTTCTTCCACTTCAGCGTGCCGTCGGGCGTTTTGACAATCAAATAGCAGAACGCGACCACGGCGAGCCCGGTCATCATCGAGATAAAAATACGTGATTCCGAGGCCAGCAAAAGCGCGCTGGTGTAGTCAGCGACCAGGCGTCCGCTCCAGGTTAAATAGTGATGCAGATGGGCATCAAATGAGAGGCCAATTAAGGCGTAGCGATAATCATCAGAATGAATTGGGGTATACCATTCAAGGATGAAAACGGCAAAAAAAGCGACAAGAATGATGCTTTTATTAACATACTTAACCATCAGCTATCCTTTCCTGAATTCTGTTCCACAGTGTGTCGTTTTTTGAGCAAGTAACGAGGACGTTGCTTGGTCTCAATGTAAATCCGCCCTATGTATTCCCCCAGTACGCCAATGCCAATCAACTGGACGCCGCCTAAAAACAGGATCGATACAATCAGCGAGGCATAGCCACGAACCGGATTCCCCCACAGGAGAGTGTCAATAAGCATTCCCGCGCCGTAGGTGAATGAGATAAGCGCAACGGCGAGGCCAATATAGGTCCAGATACGCAGGGGGAACGTCGAGAATGAGGTGATTCCCTCCAGCGCGAGGTTCCAGAGCTTCCAGCCGTTGAATTTGCTTTTTCCGGCACAGCGATTCGCCCGGGCGTAAAGCACCACCTCCGTTTTGCCGCCTACCCAGGATAAAATGCCTTTCATAAACAGGTTACGTTCCGGCATCTGCTTGATGTTTTCCACCACTTCCCGACTCATCAGCCGAAAATCGCCAACGTTTTCTTCGATGTGCGGCGTGCTGATTTTATTGTGCAGCGCATAAAACCATGCGGCGGTTTTGCGCTTCAGTCGACCGTCCACCGAGCGGTCTGAACGTTTTGCCAGCACAATGTCCGCACCGTCCTGCCACTTACGGATGAGGTGCGGGATCACTTCTACCGGATCCTGAAGATCGACATCAATAGGGATCACCGCATCGCCCGTCGCGTTATCAAGTCCGGCGAACAGGGCGGGTTCCTTACCGAAATTTCTCGTTAACGACAACGCGACAACCAGCGGGTCGGCAACCGCCAGCGCAGTAACGATCGACTCCGTTGCATCGGTACTGCCATCGTTGATAAAGACAATTTCGACGTCATACGCTTTTAGCGCGTCATATTCGCGCACCGTTTTGTAAAAGATGCCGATGGTCTCTTCTTCGTTGAAAACCGGAACGACCAGCGAGATTTTCATTGAACGTCCTTAAACACAATCAGTCTGGAATAGATAAACCCGCAGATGAGGCTAATTGCTGAGAAAGCGACCAGCGTAACGAGAGGGGGCAGGCCGCACCGTTCGGCCGCCCAGCCGGTCAGGAAACTCAGCAACCCCATAAAACCGACGTAAAGGAAATAGCGCCGTGGCGTAGTGGTTTGCCGGAAGGTAAACCGGGCGTTGGCATAAAAGGAGAAGCTCACCGCGAGGCTGAAGCCAAGAAAATTGGCCAGCGCCTGGTGGATATGAAAGGCGTAAACGCAGACCGCGAAAACCAGCCAGTGGATCAAGGTGTTGATCACGCCTACGGATGTGTACTTAATAAAGTAATGCCACATTATCAAAGAAGTCGGTTATGCAAAGGCGGAAGTGTAACATTATTTTCTACCGCTGCCCGAGTCTGAAATGCCTTTGACCGGCAAAAGTGTGCTGACAAACCGCATTCACCTCCCCTGGCGTACATCTGCGGGTTTTGTCCTGAGCCTGTTACGCATCCTGCCTGCGGTTTGTCGAAAACATGATGGCGCGGGACCTACCCTGAAGTCCTGCGGGAATTCTGCCGATAGTGTAAATTTATATCCCGCCTGTTGGTTCCACGCATTGTGTTTATCGCGGAGCAGATCGTTTTATTGTGGAAGGCTAAGCGTATTCTCCAGGAATTTTCATTGCCTGTCGCATGCCGGGCATGATTTTCAGAAAAAAACAGTGCGGACAGCGCATTTATAGTTCATTTCACAACAGGTGAACTGAAAAAAAGTTTTTTGACCTGATGTCGAGGCGAATACAGGTGGGTTTGACTTATTTTCTGTTCGGTTATTCGTTTTATAAATGCTTGCTATTCGAATTATTAAAGTTATGCATAAGGAATTGTCTTAGATAATCGCTCCCGTCGTCTCTCATTTGCGAAGCATCACTGCTGCTTTTTTTTGCTGAAACTCATATTGTTATGAAAAAGCAAATCCTGACTCCCTGTAAATAATGATCTAAGTCAATAAATAACAAAAATTCAAGCATATCTCTGCTATTTAACTGGTGGGCAGAGATTTCCCCTGTCTTTCATGTGAATTATCGGTCAAAATTTTGTAATGAAGGTGGTTGAGTAGCGATCTCTGTTGTTTGAATTTAGAGGAAAATTCTTAAGTATAGTCTAAAGATGGACTTAAGATCTGATTAATTGATCTGACATGGTGTTTTGTACTAACATGCTTTTGTAAAGAAATGCCGTTTCATTAACAATCATTCCTTAAGGAAAGGGACTACTATGGCTGATTCATTCCAGAATGAAGTGCCGAAGGCACGTATAAATCTCAGGCTGGCGCTGCATACAGGTGGCGCGCAGAAAAAAGTCGAACTGCCGCTGAAACTGCTCACCGTCGGTGATTTCAGTAATGGCAAAGAAACCCGCCCATTATCTGAAAGAGAAAAAATCAACGTCAATAAAAATAACTTCAACAGCGTACTTTCAGAATTTAACCCGGAAGTAAACCTCACCGTCGAGAATACGCTGGCGGGCGATGGCTCTGAAGATAATGTGAAGCTGAGCTTTTCCGATATTAAAGATTTCGAACCGGAACAGGTTGCCCGTCAAATCCCTCAGCTTCGCGCCATGCTGGCAATGCGTAATTTATTACGCGACCTCAAGTCCAATCTTCTTGATAACGTCACTTTCAGAAAAGAACTCGAGAAAATTCTCAAAGACCCGGCGCTGTCTCAGGAATTACGCGACGAAATGAGTGCACTGGCCCCGAAATAACGGCGTGCGTCTTTTAATGGATTAACCGGGAATATGCTGATGTCTGTAAATACTGAAACCGCCTCTGCCCAGGGGCAGACCACCGTACTGGAAAAAGAAGGCGTTTACGCCTCCCTGTTTGAAAAAATCAACCTGACCCCGGCTTCCAGCCTGGGCGACATTAACGCGTTTATGGATGATGCCGCGCTCTCCGACGCGCCGGCGGGCGAGCGCCTGACGGCGGCGATGCAGGTGTTTATGGACTGTATCCGCAAATCCGGTCAGCAGGTGGAGAAACTCGACAAGACCTTAATCGACCACCATATCGCGGAGCTGGATTATCAAATCAGCCGCCAGCTGGACGCGGTCATGCACCATCAGGAATTCCAGAAAGTGGAATCCCTGTGGCGCGGTCTGAAGCAACTGGTGGACAACACCGACTACCGCCAGAACGTGAAAACCGAAATCCTGGACGTCTCCAAAGACGACCTGCGCCAGGACTTTGAGGACGCGCCGGAGCTTATTCAGAGCGGCCTCTACTGGCACACTTACACCGCCGAATACGACACCCCGGGCGGTGAGCCGATTGGCTCGGTCATTTCTGCTTACGAATTTGACGCCAGCCCGCAGGACGTGGCGCTGCTGCGCAATATCTCGAAAGTCTCCGCCGCCGCGCACATGCCGTTTATTGGCGCCGTCGGCCCGACATTCTTCCTGAAAGAGACGATGGAGGAGGTGGCGGCCATTAAGGATATCGGCAACTACTTCGACCGCGCCGAGTACATCAAGTGGAAATCGTTCCGTGACACCGACGACTCGCGCTATATCGGCCTGGTGATGCCGCGCGTGCTGGGCCGTCTGCCATACGGCCCGGACACTGTGCCGGTACGCAGTTTCAACTACGTGGAGCAGGTTAAAGGTCCGGATCACGAGAAATACCTGTGGACCAGCGCGTCATTTGCCTTCGCGTCCAACATGGTGAAGAGCTTCATTAACAACGGCTGGTGCGTGCAAATTCGCGGTCCGCAGGCGGGCGGGGCGGTGAAAGATCTGCCCATTCATCTGTATGACCTCGGCACCGGCAACCAGGTAAAAATCCCGTCGGAAGTGATGATCCCGGAAACCCGCGAGTTTGAGTTCGCGAATCTCGGCTTTATCCCGCTGTCGTACTACAAAAACCGCGACTACGCCTGCTTCTTCTCGGCGAACTCGGCGCAGAAACCGGCGCTGTATGACACCGCCGATGCGACGGCCAACAGCCGCATCAACGCGCGCCTGCCGTATATCTTCCTGCTGTCGCGCATTGCCCACTACCTGAAGCTGATTCAGCGTGAAAACATCGGTACGACGAAAGACCGCCGTCTGCTGGAGCTGGAACTCAACACCTGGGTTCGCGGCCTGGTCACTGAAATGACCGATCCGGGCGACGAGCTGCAGGCATCTCATCCGCTGCGCGATGCGAAGGTGGTGGTGGAAGATATCGAGGACAACCCGGGCTTCTTCCGCGTGAGGCTGTATGCGGTGCCGCACTTCCAGGTGGAAGGCATGGACGTGAACCTGTCTCTGGTTTCTCAGATGCCGAAAGCGAAAGCGTAAGGCGGGAACAGGGATGAAAACAGTCCGACCGCTGTGGGGGCGGGGGCAGATGGTCTCCCCCCAGCATTTCCAGCAACAGGTGGCCGACGCGGCCTGGCAGGCAGAGTGTATTGCCCGTCTGGGAGCGATGGAACCCTGGGGCGTTGTCCGGGCAGAGTTTGATGCTGCCCTGTTGAAACAGGGGAAACTGAAGGCCAGCCACCTGTGCGTGCGTTTCGCCGACGGGACGCTCACTGACACCGACAACGCCGATGCGCTGCCACCGGTGATGACCTTACCGGAAAGTCACGAACTGACAGTGGTACTGGCGCTTCCCCATGAGCATGAAAACGGCGGCAACTGCCTGCAGCCGGAGCAGAAGGCGGACCGCCCGGTGCGCTGGCGCCTGGTATGGCGCGAAGTGCGCAACCGTTATGGCGACGACAGTCGCCAGATTGCAGTGATGCAGCCGGAACTGACGCTGCGTGAGGCAGATGATGACAACGGTAATTACCAGACCGTTGCCGTCGCCCGTCTTAAGCGCGACAGCCAGGGCAACTGGTCGCAGGATGACACCTTTATTCCGCCGCTGCTGAACGTGCAGGCCAGCCGCTGGCTGGCTGAACAGTCTGAACAACTGACGGACCAGATCCGTGCGCGTCTGAAACGCCTGATGGCGATGCGCCGTGAAAGCAACGACCGCATGGCCGACTTTGCGGTGGCGGACGTTTCGCTGTTCTGGCTGCTGAATGCGCTGAACAGTGCGGAGCCGCTGCTCAGCCATTTTGTGCGCCATCCGCAGGTGCATCCGGAACGGCTTTATGAAGCGTTGGCTGCTCTTGCGGGCAGTCTGCTGACCTTCTCCCTTGACCACACCACGGCTGATATTCCGGCCTATCGCCATGAGCAGTTAACGGCGGTCTTCCCGCCGTTGTTTGACCTGCTTGGCGTACTGCTGGAAGCCAGCCTGCCATCAAGGGTGGTGGCGATTGAGATGACCCGTGATGAGCGGCGCAAGCGCTGGCATGCCCGTTTACATGACCCGAGACTGCGCGAAGAGGCGGACTTTTATCTCTCGGTCCGCTCTGTGCTGCCGGTGGCGAAGCTGCTGGAGCAGTTTCCGCAGCAGTGCAAGGCCGGTAGCCCGGATGAGGTCGACAGGGTGGTGAACGGTTCACAGCCCGGCATTCCACTGAAGGCAATGAGCCACGTTCCGGCGGCCATCCCGCTGCGTCTGGAGAACCAGTATTTCACCCTCGATATGACGCATCCGGCGGCGCAGGCGATGCTGGCGGAAGGCAGCTGTGTCTTTTACGTACCGGGACTGCTGGGCGATCCTGAACTTGAACTGTATGCGGTGCTGCGATCATGAAACAGGACACAGATATCGACGCCCTGATGGCGGACGGCTGGCTGACGGTAACAGAGCTGCGGTTCGGCGGCAGACTGGCCGACGGGGAGGGGGACACGCTCTGGCAGCATTGCGTGGACAACATTGAGCAGGTTATGGCGCAGCTTGAGGCGGCGGATGTCAGCGAGGCGAGTCGCCAGCACATTCTTTATGCCTGGTGCGCGCTGATGGATGAGACGGCCAAGGGGCGCGGCGTGGAGGATGACGCCAGCATCGTGTGGTATGACCGTCCGCTGCAGGCGAAATACTTTGGCACCCTGGATGCCGGCGATGAGCTGTATGAAAGGATGCGCCAGGTCCTTCGGGAACCGGCGCCGGACATGGCGGTGCTGACCTGTTTCCACCGGGTGCTGATGCTGGGCTTTAAGGGGAGCCTTGCCCTGAATGATCCTGCCCGCGAACAGCTTGTCCGGGCGCTGGCAGAGCGCGTGCCGCCGTTTAAGACCGATCAGAGCCAGCCCATACTGGCGGATATCGCCGGGCGCAGCGGTCTGGCTGACTGGCTGCGCCGCTGGCCGGTTTGCATCGGGCTGTCGCTGGTTGTGGTCATTGCGTTGTGGCTGGGTCTGAACCACTGGCTTGACGCACTGGTTGCGGCCCTGCTGCCGGGGGCCGGGAAATGAGCGTGCCCCATCTGCGCCTGTTATGGCTGTGGGGAGGGCTGCTTGCTGTCCTGCTATGCCTGCTGTTTCTGCCGCTTTCCACTGGCTGGCGTGTCGCTGCCCTGCTGTCGACGGTTGTCGTAGTGGCTGCCGGACTGGCGTACGCCGGACGCAGGCCGGGCGCGCCGCTGGCGGATGAATCCTGGCTGAATGACCTGCCGGATGCGCCGTACCGTCTGCCGGTCGTGCTGGTCTGTGGTGATACCGCCAGCTGGCCGGGCGACAGCCGGGTGCATCGTACTGCTCAGGGGTGCTGGCTCAGCGTCTCCGCCACTGAACTACAGCAGACGGTACGTATTTTCCGCTGGAAACGTTCCGATCTGCTATCGCAGCTTGCCGTGATGTTCAGCATTTATCCGCAGCAACATAATGACAATGCGGCGCTGGCGGCCCGGCTTTATGAACTGCGCTGGCAACTGAGCCAGGTACGGCGCGATACCCGCCGGGCGGTGCCTTTATTACTGGGCAGTACGATTGCCGGAAAGTCAGTGACTCAGCCGCTGTGGCAGACGGCGCATGCCGGCGAGGCCGTACAGGTGTGGCAGCCTGATGAAGCGCCGTGCAGTACCGGTACATGGCTGTCGCAAACGGATGGCGCAGAGCGTCTGGCGGTACAGGTACGGATGAACGCGCTGATCCGCTTTACACAGCAGACGGCGCTGGCCGCGCTGACGGAGGAATCCGACGATATGCCCCCGGCGGCTCCCGCTGTGCTGCTTTATCACATGATGGTTTCGGGGACGCCTGTTCTGACTGACAACCTCTGGCAGCGCTGGCTGACCCTGCACACAGCCCTGAGTCCACAGCCTGGCTGGCAGCCGGATTCGTCATCAGAGACTCTCACACTGCCGGAATTTATTCTGCCGCTACTGCCGCAGGGGCAGGGCGAAACGCCGCGCAGCCGTGCGCTGCGCCGGGCAGTCTGCCTGCTCACACTTGCCGCGGCCATCGCGCTGTGCGCCAGCGCATGGAACAACCGCCAGCTGGTGCAACGAGTGGGATTTGACATTCAGCACTACGACAGGATTGCGATGGACAACCATGCCCCGAAAGCGCGTGCCGTGCAGGTGCTGCGTGAGGATGCGCGGCAACTGGACGAATGGGCCCGCAGCGGCGAGCCGGTGGCGATGAGTCTCGGTCTGTACCACGGTGAGCGTCTGCGCCTGCCGGTGCTGGAGGCCATCCGTTCATATGTACCGCCGCCTCCGCCGCCGAAACCCGTGGAAAAGGTCGTGCCGAAGATTATCCGTCTCGACAGCATGTCGCTGTTCGACACCGGCAAATGGGCGCTGAAGCCCGGCTCGACGAAACTGCTGGTGAACTCGCTGGTGGGGATTAAGGCGAAGCCCGGCTGGCTGATTGTGGTGGCGGGCCATACCGACAGCACGGGGGATGACAAATCCAACCAGGCGCTGTCGCTTAAGCGTGCGGTATCAGTGCGCGACTGGATGCGCGACACCGGCGACGTGCCGGAGAGCTGTTTTGCGGTGCAGGGCTACGGCGAAAGCCGTCCTGTCGCCACCAACGACACGGCGGAAGGCCGGGCGCTGAACCGACGTGTCGAAATCAGTCTGGTGCCGCAGGCGAATGCCTGCCAGCTGCCGGGCAACACCCCCGCGCCATCGCAGGATGATGGTGCGTCAATAAATGAAATGGAGTAATTAACATGGCAATTCCGGTTTATCTGTGGCTGAAAGACGATGGCGGCGCGGACATTAAAGGTTCCGTCGATGTGAAAGATCGTGAAGGAAGCATCGAAGTTGTTGCGCAGGAACATAACCTGTACATCCCGACCGACAACAACACCGGCAAGCTGACCGGCACGCGTATCCACACGCCGTTCCTGTTCACCAAGGAAATCGACTCTTCCAGCCCGTACCTGTACAAGGCGGTGACCACCGGCCAGACCCTGAAGTCTGCTGAATTTAAGTGGTACAAAATCAACGACGCCGGCCAGGAAGTGGAGTACTTCAACACGAAGCTTGAAAACGTGAAGCTGGTGAAGGTCAATCCGAAGATGCACGACATCAAGGACCCGGCTTTCGAGAAGCATAACCACCTTGAGCAGATTGAGCTGCGCTACGAAAAAATCACCTGGACCTACAAGGACGGCAACATCATTCATTCCGACTCCTGGAACGAACGTACCACCGCGTAAATCCTGTGCGGGCAGTTCTGCTGTCCGCCGTTTTTGCTGAGCGCCTGAGAACGGGCGTTGAGCAAAAAAACAATCTGCCTGCCTGACCTGATGCGCTTTGGGTTCCTGAACCACAGGAAAAGCGACGGGCGGTAGCGTGCCCGGAAGCCAACAAGAGAGAGAAAAATGGAAAATCCCGCCATCCTGTTACGCCGTCTGAATCCTTACTGCGCCCGCGCGATGGAAGGCGCCGCCTCCCTGTGCCAGACCCGGGCCCATGCGGAAATTCTGCCCGAGCACTGGCTGCTGAAACTGCTGGAGCAGGGCGAGGGCGACCTGACGGTGCTGGCGCGGCGCTACGAATGGGATATGGACGCCATCTGGCAGGATTTGCTGGCATTTCTCGACACGCTGCCCCGCTCGGTGCGCAGCCGCCCGCAGTTATCGGACAGCATTCAGACCCTGATGCAGGACGCCTGGCTGCGCGCCTCACTGGCGGGGGAAGCGCATATCCGCAGTATTCACCTGCTGATGGCTATGGTGGAGAAACCAACGCTGGTGCGCTGCGACGGCCTGTGGCCGCTGTTAACGCTGGCGCAGAGCCAGCTTGAGCGTCTGCGCCCGCTGCTTGATGCGCAGTCGGACGAGCGCCAGGAGGTGCAGCAGGACGAGGAACTGACGCACGGCGGGGAGGTGGAATTTGTCGGCCGTCCGGTGAATGCGGAGATTAAAGAAGGCGAACTGAATCCGGCGTTACAGAACGCGCTGGACAAATTCACCCTTGACGTCACCGCCCGTGCCCGGGAGGGTAACATCGACCCGGTGTTTGGCCGCGATAACGAAATCCGCCAGATGGTGGATATTCTCTCAAGACGCCGCAAGAACAACCCGATTCTGGTGGGCGAGCCGGGTGTCGGCAAAACTGCGCTGGTCGAAGGACTGGCGCTGCGTATCGCCGAAGGCAACGTCCCGGACGCGCTGAAATCGGTCTCTGTGCGCACTCTTGACCTCGGCCTGCTGCAGGCGGGCGCGGGCGTGAAGGGCGAATTCGAGCAGCGGCTGAAAAACATCATCGACGCGGTGCAGCAGTCGCCACTGCCGGTGCTGCTGTTTATCGATGAGGCGCATACCATTATCGGCGCGGGCAATCAGGCGGGCGGCGCGGATGCAGCAAACCTGCTGAAACCGGCGCTGGCGCGTGGCGAACTCAGAACCATCGCCGCCACCACCTGGAGCGAGTACAAACAGTACTTCGAGCGCGACGCCGCGCTGGAGCGCCGCTTCCAGATGGTCAAAGTGGATGAGCCGGACGACGACACCGCCTGCCTGATGCTGCGCGGACTCAAATCCCGCTACGCACAGCACCACGGGGTGCACATTACCGATGAAGCGGTGAAAGCCGCCGTCACGCTTTCACGACGCTATCTCACCGGCCGCCAGTTGCCGGATAAAGCCGTGGACCTGCTGGATACCGCCTCCGCCCGTGTCCGTATGAGCCTCGACACCGTGCCGGAGCCGCTGACCCGGCTGAAGGCGCAGATGACGGCCCTTGAAATGGAAAAGCAGGCGCTGCTGGAAGATATCGCGGTCGGCAGTCAGACGCACGGCGAACGTCTGGCCGTTATTGAGCAGGACGAAATCCGCATCATCCTGGAACTCGACGCGCTGGAAACCCAGTACGGCCAGGAGCTGAAGCTGACGGAAGAACTGCTGGCCTGCCGCAGCGATATCTCCCGCCAGGCGGAAATTGCTGATTTGCAAAACCAGCTTACCGGCGTGCAGCGGACTAACCCGCTGCTGGGGCTGGACGTGGACACTCGCACCGTCGCCACGGTAATTGCCGACTGGACCGGTGTGCCGCTCTCCTCATTAATGAAGGATGAGCAGACGGAATTACTGAGTCTTGAGCACAACCTGTCAAAACGCGTTGTTGGTCAGGACGCGGCGCTGAACGCCATTGCACAGCGCCTCCGGGCCTCCAAAACCGGCCTGACGCCGGAGAACGGCCCGCAGGGCGTGTTTTTACTGGTGGGGCCGAGCGGCACCGGCAAGACCGAAACCGCGCTCACACTGGCGGACGCGCTGTTCGGCGGGGAAAAATCGCTTATCACCATCAACCTCTCCGAGTACCAGGAGCCGCACACCGTTTCCCAGCTCAAAGGCTCCCCGCCGGGCTACGTCGGCTACGGCCAGGGCGGCATCCTCACTGAAGCCGTCAGAAAGCGCCCGTACAGCGTGGTGCTGCTGGATGAAGTGGAGAAGGCGCACCGGGACGTGATGAACCTGTTCTACCAGGTGTTTGACCGTGGCTTTATGCGGGACGGGGAAGGGCGTGAAATTGATTTCCGCAATACCGTGATTCTGATGACCTCAAATCTCGGCAGCGACCCCATCATGCAACTGCTGGAGGAACAGCCGGACGCCACAGAGTCTGACCTGCATGAACTGCTGCGCCCGCTGCTGCGGGACCACTTCCAGCCCGCGTTGCTGGCGCGCTTCCAGACGGTGATTTATCGTCCGCTCACACAGACGGCGATGCGCACGATTGTGGAGATGAAGCTGAATCAGGTGAGTAAACGTCTCAACCGTCACTACGGAATGAAAACCACCATCGATGAATCCCTGTACGACGCGCTGACCGCTGCCTGCCTGCTGCCGGATACCGGCGCCCGTAACGTGGACAGCCTGCTGAACCAGCAGATTTTGCCGGTGTTGAGCCAGCAGTTGCTTACGCATATGGCGGCGGGGGTGAAGCCACACGCTCTGACGCTGGGCTGGGATAGGGAAGAGGGCGTTGTGATGGCTTTTGATGAAGGAGCGAGCATATGAGCGTGATAAAATCCCTGCTGTTCAGCCACAGCCACCATCTTTTAAAGGTGCACGGCTGTAGCGCTCTGCCGGACGTGCTGAGCTTTGAAGGTGAAGAAGCGCTGAGCGTGCCGTTTAACTATTTGATTGAATTCACCAGCACGGATAAGGCCATCACGCCGCAACAGATGCTGATGCAGGATGCGACCTTCACCCTGCAGGCTCCGGTGGACCAGGGCTTCGGAATTAAAATCCAGCAGCCGGTACGCACGATTCAGGGCGTGGTGACAGCGTTTGAGCGGCTTTCCACCTCAGCAGACGAAACGCGTTACTCCCTGACCCTGCAGCCGCGCATGGCGCTGCTTTCCCGCAGCCACCAGAACCGGATTTACCAGGACATGTCGGTGCCGGATATCGTGGAGCATATCCTGCGTAACCGACACGACATGCGTGGTGAGGACTTTGTCTTCACCCTGGCAAATGAATACCCGCGCCGCGAACAGGTGATGCAGTACGGCGAGGATGACCTGGCCTTTATCACCCGCCTGCTGGGCGAGGTGGGTATCTGGTTCCGCTTTACTGCCGACACCCGGCTGAACATCGACGTGGTGGAGTTTTATGACGACCAGCGGCATTACGAACAGGGGCTGACGCTGCCGTCGGTGCCGCCCTCCGGCCAGCATGACAGCGGCACGGAGTCGGTGTGGGAGATAGTGAGCCACCACAACGTGGTGCAGCAGTCGGTGTTCACCCGCGACTACAACTACCGTAACGCGCCTGAGGATATGAGCCAGAGCGCGGATGCCACTTCCGGTGACAGTACCACCTACGGCGAGGCGTACCACTGGGCGGATAATTACCTGGCCCCGGGCAGTGCCAGCCAGCGCAACCCGGAGCCGGAGAGCGGGGCGTTTTACGCCCGCCTGCGCCATGAACGCTATCTGAATAACCAGACCCGGCTGAACGGCAAAACCAGCAGTGCGGCGCTGACGCCGGGCCAGGAACTGAAGGTGACCGGTGGCCCGGATGTGACGGACATCTTCCGCCAGGGTGTGGTGATCACCCGGATTCACAGCAGCGCCCGCCGCGACCGCAGCTATGAGGTGGCATTTGAGGCTATCCCGTATTCGGAGAATTACTGCTTCCGCCCGGAGCCGGGCGACAAACCGGTAATGGCGGGCACGCTGCCCGCGCGGGTAACCAGCACCAAAACCAACGATATCTACGGCCATATCGACCGCGACGGTCGCTACCGGGTGAACCTGCTGTTCGACCGCGACCACTGGGCTCCGGGTGAGGAAAGTCTGTGGGTACGCCAGGCTCGCCCCTATGCCGGGGACACCTACGGCCTGCACCTGCCGCTGCTGGCGGGGACCGAGGTGGCGATAGCGTTTGAGCAGGGCGACCCTGACCGGCCTTATATCGCGGGCGTGTTGCATGACTCGGCGCACGGGGACCATGTCACTATCCAGAACTACAAACGCAATGTGCTGCGGACGCCGGCAAACAACAAAATCCGCCTGGATGATACGCGAGGTAAAGAGCATATCAAGGTCAGCACGGAGTACGGTGGCAAGAGCCAGCTGAACCTGGGGCACCTGGTGGACCAGCAGAAACAGCCACGCGGGGAAGGGGCTGAATTGCGAACGGATGACTGGGTATCTGTGCGTGGCGGTAAGGGGATCCTTCTTACTGCTCAGGCACAGCCCAAAGCGACCAGCCAGCAACTGAGTATGGATGAGATTAAGCGCCAACTCTCAGATGCACTCTCTCTGGTGGAGTCATTATCCGGCGTAATGCAGACAGCGCAGCTAGAACCGATGGATAACAGCACGCAGAAGAATTTTCTTCAGCAGCACGTTGATTTCCTCCAACAGCCGGCGATAGTTGCTGGTGCACCTGGTGGTATTGCGTTATCCACACCGCAGCACATCCAGCTCAGCGCTAATGGCAGTCAGATACTGACGGCGGGAGGCAATACAGAATTTTCCTCTTTACGACGCATAGTGCTGGCTGCGAAGCGTGGTCTGGTAGCTTTTGTGCATGAACTGGGGATGAAACTGGTGGCCGCAGCCGGAAAAGTGACTATCCAGGCGCAAACTGATGCGATGGAAATGACGGCGATGAAAGGTATTACCATCACCAGCTCGCAGGATGAAATCATCATCTCAGCGCAGAAAAAAATTACCCTGCAGTGTGGTGGCTCTTACGTGACGCTCTCTCCAGACAAAATTGAGAACGGCTGTGGCGGGGATTTTAAGGTGAAAAGCGCAAACTTTAATTATGCCGGACCAGCCACGCTCAGCGCCACAATGCCTGGATTTACGGCTTGTGAAAATACGGCTGCGGATGCTTCCGAGCAGGGGGCAGCGACTGTGCCGCTGAGTTGAGGAGATACCATGATTACCCGTTTTTACCGGCCAGATCCGTTGCCGCTTTCTGCACACCAGTATCTGGTGATTGATCGCCTGAGCGCTGGAGTATTTCCCGACACTCTACCGCTGACTGAACTGGTAACGCCGTTAACCGCTCCGCAAGCACATCTTTACCCTTGGTTGTTACCACTGAAAACTCTGTCGGCGGATAACTGGATATGGCTGGAGGAACAGTTTCGGTTATCGACCAAAAAAGCCCAGCCTCCGCCAGGTTTTCTGCTGTTAACCAGTCATTGCCCTGAATTTGAAGTGAGAAGTCATCTGATAAATATGTTATTTATCAGTGATGAACAGCGAAAACGGCATATGTTGCGCTGGTTCGACCCACGGGTTTTGTTCCATCTGTGCTGGATGACAGATACTCGCAGCTTGGCAGACATACTACACATTCGCGATATTACTGATTGGACATACTGGCTGAGTGGACGGTGGCAAACACTTTCATTCAAGAAGGATAATACACCGGATGAGGGGCTACCAAATCCGCATCGTCTTTTTAATCGGCTACAGCATGTCGGGCTGATTAATGATGTGCTTGCTGCTCTGCCGGATGAGGCGGATTTATTGCAGCGTGAGCATCTGAGTCAACGGATTCTTCATCTGGCAGAAACAGGAAAAGACTGGTTCTGCTATTCTCGGGATTTGCGAGAGTTTATTCTGCACGGTATGAAATATGGTCCACTTTTTTATGAAACGGAAATTATTCAGTCTCTGGTAAAAAAGAGCGGCAAAACAGCGGGTGTTTATTACCAAGTGACCCGTAGCTGGAATGATGAACAATGGCAGGATGTAATTCACAATACCGCTAAAAAAGAGCATAAAGGATATTTCATATGAGTCAGAAACAGGGATGTAATTTTTGTACCCGTCAGGGGCTGGCGTTATTACCGGTACGTCCGGGTATTAAAGGACTGAATGACCGCGCACCGGATTTCCCGGCGACATTCACACCACCGCCGGTGATGGCGCAGGGTGAAACGGCTTATACCACCCGGTTACTGCGTGAAGGATTTTTGTATATCCGGAATGAAATGGCCGGAAGCTGGATAAATTATTATGTGACGCAGGAAGGTTTTTATTATCCGTTGCCGGAGAGCGGAAATGTGCCCCCGACAGTGGTGAACGGCAAAACAAAGCCCTGCATTACGGAACCCGCAGAGCTGGCGAACGCTTCGCTGATAACGCTGCCGGTGATGCCGCCGCCTTACCAGAATGGCGTGTTCTGGTTTGCGTGGAGCGAGGTGGAATGGACGGATGCGGTGCGTAAACAGCACGAAGATGCGGGATACCAGGCCCGGTATATGCAGCGTTTTGATCTGAATGGCTGGCTGAATGGTGGTAAAGCGGAGAATGTGGTCTCCATTTCGGCACTGACGGAAACGGTGGCGGAATACAGTCAGGGGGCGGACAGCTGCGATCTTCGTCTATGGTCGCCGGTGTACTGGAAAAAGGCAAAAGCGCTGGATGGTGCGAATCTGTTTCAGGCAGCGGATGCGCTGTCGCCAGGGAAGGGAGGGATGATTATGTTGCGAGACCCGGTGGCGGTGGCGCAGGAGCTGAGTGCGCTGTCGAATTACCGGCTGGAGACGAATTTCAGCAACAATCCTGAGTACAAACGGGGTCTGGCGTTATCTTCTGCCCTGTCGGGCCTGCAGGATGCGATGTGCACCCAGTTTGCCCGCGATTTGCTCGCACAGGACGAGCGGCTGGAAAGCCGGACCCGGTATGGCTGGGAGACGACAGGGGGGATAATGATCCCGCCACAACCGGAACGGGCGGATGATCTGCATGAGCTTAATAACAGCGTGATGGAAACTCAGGTCGGTGAACGCTGGGCCGCGTATGAAAAATATATCGACCGGGAGCAGGAAAAGGCATTCCTGAAAAAATACGATGATGCGCTGCTTGCGTATGATTCCCGCATCGTCGTCCCGATGACGGAAATGTACCTGGACTGGATGAAAAGTGGCGAATTGCTGGACTATCTCGATCACAACTTCGATCCGGAAGATGTGGCAAGCGGAGGTCTGTTTGTTCAGGCAGTGACGGATTGTATTGCCGGGATGACCGACAAGAAAGGGGCATCAGATTATTTCTGTGAGCAAATGAGCCTGCCGTCGGTAACGGCCCGTAATATCCTGCTACGGGCCACGGTAATGAATAATACCTCGTGGATGCAACAGATAAACAGTTCGGTTTCAGGTGGTCGTTACGATGATTTGCCCTGGGATAAGCTGGCGGACGGCTTTAAGGATATTACCAAAGGGCTGAACACTGGCATAAATCTGGCTATGGAAACTTATCTTAGTTCTGTGAGCAGCGTACTGCTGGCGGTTGCACGTAAGTCGGTGGAGGGGGCGCTGATGCCCGCACTGGTTGCACTGGCGTCATGCAGCGGTCATGCTTTAAAAACCGTACAACTGACGGGGGAGAGGAAACATTTTGTCAGTGCGGTGCTGGAACAACTCGCTGAGTTAACGGATGTGGACGACAGAGTCTCAAAGGATCGCCTGCGCCACTATATCGATATAGAAATGCGGCGGATGAAGATTTCCGGAGTGGAAATGAACGGTAAGCAGGAGAGTCGGTTCATTGTCATGATTGATATTGATGAAGCGAAACAACTGAAATCTTTGCCAGCCGCAGGAAGGGAGAAAGCGCTGGCGAAAACGATCCATTCAGCAGAAGAAATTAATGAATCGGTGTTTCCGAAATACTGGAGGAGTAAGCTGTATCAGGCAAAAGGGATATCAACGAACAGGCTGGCGGGCGATGCGGCCACTGCCGTGCCATTAGCAGGCGGTGTGCTTTCCGTGGTGCTGCAATGGAATGCGGTCATCAGTGGCGGACTACCGAAAAATTTTGAGAATGGCAGTAAGTTTACAGCCAATATTGTTTCAGCAGTAGGCGCTTCTGCGGAGGCGGTGGACACGGTCTGGCGGGAGTTCAGGACGATACGGCTTCGTGGGGTGGTGAGGCTGAGATACGGGGCGGGTACGGAGCGGTTTATAACCCAAACTTTAAAGGTGTTTAAATGGGTTGGTACCGCCGCTGGAGTTATGGCTGTATTGTGGGATTCTTGGCATGCAGTAGATGAATTTTTGATAAAAGATAACGGAAGCTTTAGCCAGGGTGTTGCGTATTTAGCATCAGCTACTGGTGGCGGTATACTTTGGGCATCAGCTATGGGGTGGCTGGCATTAGGTCCACTTGGGATAATTATTTGCCTGGTGCTGGTCTTCGGCTCAGCAATTTATCTGGCATCAAAAGAGAAAGATAAAATACAGAAATGGCTGGCAGCGATGTGGTGGCGAGCTATTCCTTCCGATGAGAAAAACATTCCGGCGATCATGCCGGAAACTGTTGAGATGGATTCGTTTGCTAAATTGATGGATCTGGAAGGTGCAACAGCATGATGAACTATACTGGGTTATATACGCCTTATAAGCTGAATCGCCCTTTGACGGAGAAAGAAAAGGCGGAGCAGTTTCGTCAAGGGAAATGGCGAAGAGTGAAATTTATCATGGATGAATGTTCTGTTATCAGAATGAATTCGGTATATATGGAGACAGTCTGTAAATATTACCAGGGAAAGGGGGTTGCAAGTTCTATACTCTCTATTTTAACCTTTGGGATATTGTTAATGGTTTTATATGGCTGTGCTTATGCGATTTACGCAACCTTATATGAGGGAAGACCATTTCGGTGGGGGGGAAGTATAATAATTATAATATTTACTATATTAGCTGAGTATTTTCTTATGCGATTGCTCCATAAAGAGTGGTTCAGAAAGACACATTATCCGATCCGTTTTAATCGCAGAAACCAGATGGTATATGTTTATCAGGTAAACGGACAGATATTTTCAGTGCCTTGGTGTAAGGTTTTTTTTACCCCTGCGAAATCAAAGGGGGCCATGTCAGAGTGGGGAATTGATGGCCATATCCTCGCGAATGATGGCGAGACGGTGATTCACACCTTCAGTTTGGCGGTTTCGGTAATAGGTAGCAAAAAATTGCTCAGTGAGTACTGGGAGTTTATTCGCTGCTATATGGAGGAAGATTGCGTGGAGGACCTGGCGGATATCGTGACACTTTGCCCTCCCGTGGAGAACAGAAAAGAAGGGTATATTTTTGGCCTGCAATATCTGCTGAAAATGGATTCCCGACTGGAGTGGATATTCCTGCCAATAATGTTGCCTCTGAATCTGCTTGCCAGTATTGGTCGTTATATTGCCATGCAGACGAGTAAAACTCCCCAGTGGTCGCAGGAGGTGCTGGACGCCTGTCAGCCCGATCCGGACGATCCGGTAAATGTTAGTGCGGCAAACAACCCGGAACATCTGTGGCGCTACGTGCTGGCCAATGAAAAACGGGAAGAGTATGAAATACGCCATGCCCGACAAACGGCGGCAAATGAACGGATAAAGACAAAGCTGGCTGCACGTTATAAGGGAAAAAGTGGATAATGATATAATTGGACTATGGAAAAAAAATAGAATTGCCTTATGTCAATGATAAAGAAAAGGCAATTAATGATTTCCTTACAGAATTTACACTTATGGAATTCTGGATTGAGTGTGAAGAGCATGACGGAACGTTAGGTTTTGTGCTTACGGAAGCAACTGAAGATGATCTGAAATCGTTGCTATTTGCATATCCAGCGGATAGAGTAGAAGAACCGCCGGAGTTGTTAGCTAATGCAATAAATAAAGGAGGTAAAAAATTTCATAAATTCGATGGCGCTTCATTGTTGGGGATTTTACATGGTATTGGATGTTCTTTAATGATTGTATCCTCAGAGCAAAAATTTGTTTGTATCAAAAAAGATATTATAGATAAATTTTATATTGCTCTGACAGGTGATGTGAACTCTGGTAATAATAATAGTGGTATATCACAAAAGTGGTTTTGGGCTGGTATTGCGGTAATCGTATTGCTGTGTTTCCTGGGGGGTAAATTTTATCTGGACAGTTATCCTCAGATACCAACAATTAACTTATCTGAATTATCGTGGCGAATAGCAAAAATTGACGTCGCGAAAGGTGATTTCTCATTAGAACTACCATTTAATTATGAAACTGATGGCTGGAAGAAAGATCTGGCTTATGAACTTCAATCAGGGAAGGTCTTTAGAGTCTATAAAAGCAACGATGCTGTATTCCGTAATCATATCATTAATATTGGTTTTACCCCCTCCAGAATATCACTGTCTGAATCAATGTCAGATTTGGATGCTGAAACCAGTTTGATGCTGACTGCAATGCAAAAAAATTGGGAGAATTAAAAATAAGCAGCAGAGAACATGTTGATATTAACAATAAAGATATGGTTATGGTTAAGGGGAATATGAAAGTAAATGGTGATAATGCGAGACTTACTACTGTTTTTGCGTTAACAGGGACGGGAGTTATGTGGGTACAAGTGATCTCTGCAAGAGGAGATTCTGAAGAACATGACTTTTTTGTAAATAAAATAATCAACAGTATTGAGATTATGAGATGAAAGGCATCATCCGCAAAAACGACAAACTTTCCAGCGGGGGTTATATCACCGTGGGTTCTGAGACCATGAAATTCGGTGGTATCGGTGTGGCGCATAAGGACGACCCGGTGAGCTGTCCACTGGAGGGACACAGTCCTTCTTTTATTGCAGAAGGCCATCCGACCTTTCAGGACAATGGTAGGCAGGTTGCCTTTCACGGCTATAAATGTACCTGCGGCTGTACGCTTATCTCCTCCCTCGGCAATGCCACGACGAGTAAATAATGCCGGTCGATCTTACCTGTATACCTGCGCGGGTTGAAAACTGCAGGACTCCATCGACCAGGCGCTGGCTGGTGTTTCTGCTGGCGTTGCTTACCGGGAATGGTCTGATAACCGCCTGGCTGTGGCCTGCCGGGGTCTCCACCCATATTCCACTGTTCTGGCTCTGTTTTCCGGGAGGGGCGATCGTCATCTGGCTAGCTCTTGTAATTGTTCGGAGCACGATTTTCCTTGCTCCGGTATTCGGCAATGGGGGCTGGAACGATGCGCGTGAACGGGATCTTGCTCAGGAGATCCGGCGCGGGCAACGTAGCCTGATCGTGCTGGCTCAAGCCGCGCAGCTACCACATGTGGTTGTCTCCGGAGCATTATCCGGTCAGTTGCTGATACCCGATGGGATCTCCATACCTCCGGTCGCCGATGCCACCGGGCAGAATGTGATTCATCAGGCACAGTTTGGCGACGCTTCGCTGGCGCGGATGGATAGGCTGAAAGCCCGGCTGCAGGCGCTGTTGTCAGACGGCCGGGTGCTGTCTGCTCTTCGCGGTTTGCCCCAGCAAAGCTCCCTTGCGATCGCATTGCTGACGGGCCCGGAAGATCCGGTGACCCGGGAACAACAGCAGATGTCAGAACAGATTATCAGAGAGATAACCGGATTATCGCTTCATCTTTCATTTATTGAAGGAACCGGGCCGGACATTCTGGATCGCTGGCTGGACGAGCCGGGACTGATGCAGACTTTGCTGGTACTGGCTGTGAATCTGGTAGAAGGGGGGACTGACGGAACGGGGGAGGCCGCCGTTGCGCTGCTACTACAACGAACTGACGACCTGATGAAAGAATCTGTGGTGTCTGTTCACCGTCCGGAGCTGACTCATCCTGAGCAGGGCATAACATATGCGTTGCAACAGGCGCTGTTGTGGGGAATGACCACACCAGATGCGGTTCGCCAGATCTGGTTGACAGGGATGGGAATTGAAAATAAAGCCGATGGACTATTTTCTGATGCAGGTATTCGTTTTCCTGGAGCGGGGCAACCCTGCGATATTGATTTGTATACTGGACAGACTGGTTGTGCATCTCACTGGCTGGCGATGGTCGTGGCAGCTGAAAATCTAATCACCACATCATCTCCACAGTTGCTTATGAGTGTCGCCGGGGAAAACCAAGCTCCGTGGTTTATGGTGATCCGTTCTCCGGCTAAGCCTGTCTGATCTCATCTCTTTTTATTGTCTCTCATCGCTGTAACAGGGCAGTTCCTGCTGCCCGCCAGTTTCTTACAGGAGTAAACCGTAGTGAAGCGCTTTCGCTCATTATTGAGCATATTCAAAAATTCCGGCATTCAGTTATGGCTGCTTTGTGTTGCCATACTGGGGTTGGGCGGCGGTATCTGTCTGTTGCTGATATTACATCCTGAGTGGATAAATATTCGGCGAGATTCTCTTGTGTGGAGGGTATCTTTGATTACCGGGGCTTTTGTTACCCTGATTTTATTTTCCGGCATCCTGATCATAATGTTTACCAGCCGGAGTGTGGGAGTCCATGGATATCTGAAAGCGAAGGCGCTGGCGGCTGGTAAGGGAAAATCCACTCAGATTGAGAAGAACGTCGCCGTAGGTACAAATGAAGATGGTTTTCGCAACATGGCTACCCACCTCCGCCGTCGCCATAACCGCTTCTGGCGCTACAACGTCCGTCTCTTACTGGTTTGCGGCGAACCGGGGCACATCGCAGCCATTGCCCCCGGCCTTGCAGAGAAGCAATGGCTGGAAGGTGGCAGAACGGTGCTGATTTATGGCGGTAGCCTGTCTTCTGCGCCGGACACAGCGCGTCTGAACGTCCTGCGCAAGCTGCGCCGCAGCCGTCCTCTGGACGGCATCGTGCTGGCGCTTGATCAGCAGCAGGTAACCGCCAGCACGCTGGATCTCCATCTGCGTACTCTTGAGCAGGTCGGGGAGGTGCTGCACTGGCAGCCGCCAGTGTACCTGTGGCAGGTGCATGACAGCGACTGGCCGCAGGATACGCGTATCACCCAGACGCTGGGGGCGCTGTTTCCGGCACGGGCCATGCCGGACGCAGTGGAGCGACAACTCCGTGCCATTCTGCCGTCTTTGCGTGAGCAGGGTATGCAACAGATGTGCGCTGAACCGGCTCATGATTTTCTGCTACGCTTGGGACGCTACCTTGAGGAACAGGGCATTGCCCGCTGGCGCACGCTGCTGACGCCGTGGCTGACGGAACGCCTGAAGCGTGTTCCACTGCGCGGCCTGATGTTCAGCCCATCACTGACAGCGGAAGTGACGACTGATGAAGATTTTCATCCCCATCGCTGGCCCATCCCGGCGGTGTGGCAGGGCGTGTCGGCAGATTGTGAACGGGCGCGTGGTGTGCGGGTGGGGATGCCCTGGCAGCGAACACTGGGCGTCACCCTGCTGACGCTGATTGCTCTGTGGGCGGTGGGATGCCTGATCTCCTTTGCCGTTAACCGTCACCATATCGCCAGCGCAGCGGAGCGGGCGATGCAACTGGTGAATTATCCCGCGGTTAACGATGAGCAACTGATGGCGCTCCAGTCCCTGCGCAACGATATCGGACGCTTACACATGCAACAGATGAACGGCGCCCCCTGGTACCAGCGCTTCGGGCTGGACCACAATACGCCACTTGCCGCTGCCCTGATGCCCTGGTACGGCCAGGCAAATAACCGCCTGATACGCGATACAGCGTTGCAGACGCTAACGCAGAAATTGTCGGTTCTGGCAAACCTGCCGCCGCGCAGTCCTAAGCGTGCGGCCCTGGCGAAATCAGGTTACGACCAATTAAAAGCGTACCTGATGATGGCACGTCCGGACAAGGCTGATGCCGCGTTTTACGCACAGGTGATGAACACGGCTGAACCGTCCCGTTCGGGGCATTCTACTGCGTTGTGGCAAAGTATCGCCCCGGACCTGCACGCCTTTTACATGCAGAACCTGCCGTTACAGCCGTCGTGGAAAATCACTCCTGACAGTCAACTGGTCACTCAGGCCCGTCAGGTGCTGCTGGAGCAGATTGGCCGGCGCAACGCCGAAAGCACGTTGTATGCGAACATGCTGGCTCAGGTTCGCCGTAACTATGCGGATATGACGCTTGAGGACATGACACCACAAACTGACGCCGGCCGCCTGTTCAGTACCCAGGAATCGGTGCCCGGCATGTTCACGCGCCAGGCCTGGGAAGGGGGAATTCAGGGCGCTATTGAGAAAGCCGTGGCGTCACGACGTGATGAGATTGACTGGGTGCTGAGCGATAACCGCAAAAGTGTTACCGGGGACGTCTCTCCGGAGGCGCTGAAAAAACGACTGACGGACCGCTATTTTACTGACTTTGCTGGTGCCTGGCTGACCTTCCTCAACAGCATCCGGCTGAACCCGGCGCACAGCATTGCCGATGTCACAGACCAGTTAACCCTGGCAGGCGATGTGCGTCAGTCGCCGCTGATTGCCCTGATGAACACGCTAGCGTACCAGGGGCAGACTGGGCAGCAGAAGGAGGCGATAGCGGACTCGCTGGTCAAATCGGCGAAAAATCTACTGGGCAATGACGATAAACCGGTGATTGACCAGCAGGCAAACGGCCCCGTTGGCCCCCTCAACAGCACCTTCGGGCCACTGCTGGCGCTGATGGGCAAAAACAGCATGCAGAATGTGATGGCGGCGGACAGTTCACTGAGTCTTCAGACGTATCTGACACGACTGACCCGCGTGCGTCTGCGTCTCCAGCAGGTAGCGAATGCTGCTGACCCTCAGGCGATGATGCAGCAATTGGCGCAGACGGTATTCCAGGGCAAAAGCGTGGACCTCACTGACACCCGGGATTACGGCAACCTTGTGGCGGCAAGTCTCGGAGAAGAGTGGAACGGTTTCGGGCAGACGATGTTTGTCCAGCCATTAACCCAGGCCTGGGAGAAGGTGCTTCAGCCATCGGCGGCCAGTCTGAACGAAGCGTGGCAGCGTTCGGTTGTCGCGAACTGGAACTCAGCCTTTAAAGGGCGTTATCCCTTTGCTGCCGGGAAAAATGACGCTTCGCTGCCGATGTTGGCAGAGTTTATCCGCCGTGATACTGGTCGCATTAACCGTTTTCTCACCTCGCAACTGGGGGGCGTGCTGCACCGTGAAGGCAGTACCTGGGTGGCAGACCGAACCAATAGCCAGGGGCTGACGTTCAGCCCGGCGTTTCTGACAGCGGTGAATCAGTTAAGTCAACTGTCCGATATCCTGTTTACCGACGGCAGCCAGGGCATCAGTTTTGAAATGCAAAGTGTGGCTATGCCAGAAATTGTCGAAACACAGCTGACGCTTGATGGCCAGAAGCTGCATTACTTTAACCAGCTTGCCGACTGGCAGAGTTTCCGTTGGCCGGGCGTTATTAATAAACCCGGCGCGATGCTTACCTGGACTTCGACAGCGGCGGGAGCCCGGCTGTTTGCAAACCACAATGGCCAGTGGGGCGTTATCCGAATGCTAGAACAGATGCAGCGGCAGAAGGTGGGGGATGGATTGTACCGGCTGACCATTGCTGCCCCGGATCGCCGCCAGCTACAGTGGCTGCTGCGTACAGAGCTGGGTGACGGCCCCTTGGCGTTACTAAAGCTGCGTAACTTCACGTTGCCGCCGCAGATATTCAGCATCGATACGCTGAACACAAACAGGATGGAAGAAAATGAGTCAGATGTTGTGCTGGAGGGTGAATAATGGCGTCAATTGATACCCTGCTTGCCGCCTGTCAACTGCGGACAGAGACGCTGATGTTTCAGGCGCAGTCGCGGACTGCCCTGTGGGAGAACTGGCTTAAGCCAGTTTCAGACAGCCTGCCTGCTGGGGATGATTTGGGTTACGACGACGATTTTCAGCAGATGCGTGAGGAGGTGAACAAGCTTTCAGGCGCGGATACCGGGTTGATTACTGAGCTGGCGGAAAAATTGCTGACCACCTCCACGAAAGATATCCGCGTGGCTACGTACTACACCTGGGCACGACTGCACCGGGATGGTGAGTCAGGGTTAGCGGATGGGCTGGAGTTGCTGTCCGGGCTATTGCTGCGGTTCGGGAACCAACTCCATCCGAAACGGGAGCGCAGCCGGAAGGCTGCGCTGGAATGGCTTGGCAGTAACCGGATGCTGGATAGTTTGTCGCTGTATCCGGAGGTCACGAAAGCGGAAGCGGAGCGTATAGCCGTGGCGCTGTGGTTGACAGAGCATATGACTGAGAAAACGGACGCTGCAGATCCTCCGCAACTGGGGCCTCTGTACGGGGCGCTGGAAACCCGGCTTCTGAAATCCGGCGGCGTGGATGCCGTGGTGCCGCAGAATGTCAATGAAGACAGCCATGTCACCCCGGCAGGTAATATGCCGTCCCTGAATGGCATTACCTCCGGTCAGGAACTGCTGACACAGGCTCGTATTTTGGCAAAGTATCTGAGAAGCCAGCCGGAAGGCTGGCTACCTGCTCACCGGCTGATAAAAAACCTGCGCCACGACACCCTGCGTCAGTTGCCGGCGCTGTCGGCGGACGGCAAAACCCGTATCGAACCGCCGAAGCCGGACCAGCGGGCGCAGCTTAAGCGGCTGTATGTGCAACAGAGCTGGCGGGAGCTGATGGAGGAGGCGGACAGCCTGCTGTCGCGCGGGGCAAACCATCTGTGGCTGGATGTGCAGTGGTACCTGCACCAGGCGCTGGTCAAATCCGGCCATGAAAATGAGGCGGCCATTATTCAGTCCGACCTGAAGGGGCTGCTGTCGCGCCTGACGGGGCTGGAGACGCTGGCCTTTAACGACGGTACGCCATTTGCCGATGAGGTGACCCTGAATTGGATTCAGCAACAGGTGATGGCTGACCCGTCCGTCTGGCAGGAGGACCTCGCCTCCAGTTCTGTCATCACGTCAGTAGACGACGATATCTTACAACTGGAGCCGGAAGCGCTGGCTCTTGCCGACAGCGAAGGAGCGGAGGTCGCGCTGGCGTGGTTGCAGAACCGTCCCGGCATAACATCGGTACGCAGCCGCTGGCTGATGCATCTACTGATGGCGCGTATAGCCGAGCAGACTGGAAAAAATGAGCTGGCCCTACATCTGCTAGGGAAACTTGACAGCCACGCTAACGAGATCACTCTCAGCCGTTGGGAGCCGGGACTGCTGTTTGAAGTGAAGGCCAGAAGGCTGAAGCTGCTGCGCATGAAGGCTGGTCGCAGCGAGGTGGAGAAGATGCGCTTTCAGCCGGAAATGGAACAGCTGCTGGGCGGACTGATTGTTATCGACCCAGTGAGGGCGGCAGTGCTGTGCAACTGACACCCTTTTTGTTTCCTGATATTTGAGATATTTGATGGATGATTTAACCCTGCGTTATTTTGACGCCGAAATGCGCTACCTGCGTGAAGCGGGCGAGGAGTTTTCCCGCGCGCATCCAGACCGGGCGGCGGCTTTAAACCTTGATAAAGCCGGTGCCCGCGACCCGTATGTCGAACGCCTTTTTGAGGGTTTCGCCTTCCTGATGGGCCGGCTACGCGAAAAGCTTGACGACGACCTGCCGGAACTGACCGGTGGGCTGGTGAGCATGATTTGGCCGCACTATCTGCGCACCATTCCATCGCTCTCCATTGTGGAGTTCACTGCACAATGGCGGGAGATGAAAGAGCCGGTGCAGGTGGACAAGGGTTTTGAAGTGCTGTCGCAGCCTGTGGGCGAAAAGCGCACCCGTTGCCGCTATACCACCACGCAACCTCTGACCTTGCTGCCGCTGTCACTTTCAAGGGTGGGTATCGCCACTGAGCCGGACGGACGCTCGCTTCTGCGACTGCGTTTTGAATGCAGTCCGCTAGCGGACTGGCATGAGATAAATTTAAGCCGTATACCGTTGTACCTGAACGCCGATGCGCCGATGGCCTGTGCCCTGCACGAGGCACTTACCCTGAATGTGGCGAAAATGGGTATCCGCTTTCCGGGTAATGCCGACCGTAGCCCCCTCAACGTCCGTTTTACCGTCTGTGGTTTCGGGAGGGATGAGGTGCTGTTGCCGGAGAGCGGCGGCTTCAGCGGCTATCAACTTTTGCTGGAGTATTTCACCTTTCGCGAGAAGTTTATGTCGGTGATGTTGAGCGGTCTGGAAAAGGTGGATTTCCCGGAAGGACTGACGTGGTTTGAAATCGACGTGGTACTGGATAAACAGTGGCCGCACACGTTTACTCTGTCGGAAAAACACATCCGCCTACACTGCACGCCAGTGATTAACCTGTTCCCGCTGGAGTCCGACCCGCTGTGTCTGGACTCGTTACAGACTGAATATCTGCTGCGCCCGAAGCGTGTCCAGGATGGACACACGGAAATCTATTCAGTGGATTCGGTCACCTCATCACGCCATTCGGGCCAGCAGGAGTATGTGCCGTTCACCAGCTTTCGCCACAAAGGCGGGATGCTACGCCACGACGCGCCGGACTACTACTACCATACGCGGGTAAAGCGAGGTCCTTCAGGGCTGCACGACACCTGGCTGACGCTCGGTGGCGAGGCGTTTGATAACCATACCGTGCCGGAGAACGAAAGACTCTCTCTCAGTCTGACCGGAACCAACGGTCAGTTGCCGTGCCGGGCGCTGCAGAGCACATTGCTTGATACGGCGGTGAAATCCACCACCACGCGTATTCAGGTGCGAAATCTCTGTGCGCCGACGCTGCCGTGTTATCCGCCGGATCAAGACCGTTTTCACTGGCGTGTGCTGAGCCATCTCGGCAGTAGTTTTTTGTCGATGATGGACAATGCCGACGTGCTGCGCGGCGCGCTGGCGTTGTATGACTGGACGGATAACGAAATGAATCGCCGCCGTCTGGAGGCGATTATCGATGTGAAACATTCTGAGACAGAGCGTTTTGAACAGGGGCACTTCCTGCGCGGCGTACAGATAGAGGTGACTCTCGACAGTAACGGCTTCGCCGGACATGGTGATATCTGTCTGTTTGGTGAGATGCTTAACCGCTTTTTTTCACTGTATACCGATATTCACTTGTTTAACCGCTTGATTCTGATACTGCAACCCACCGGAGAGCGCCTCGAATGGCAGGAAAACCACAACCGCCGTATTCCTGGCTGAGCCCTCGGCTTGAGCGGGATATTCACCGCATCAATTTTTACCGGTTCTGCCAGTTGCTGGAAAAATCGCGCCCTGAGGTACCCGCGCTGGGTACCACGCTGAACCCGGCGGATGACCCGGTCCGTTTTCGTCCGCATCCGGGGATGGGCTTTCCGGCCAGCGAACTGAAGTCCGCGCAATATGATGGCGATAACCCTGACGCGCCGCCGGTTGTACGCACCACCTTTATGGGACTGTACGGTGTTGATTCGCCGCTGCCCACCGCGTGGCTCGACGACATCGTGCAGCAGCGGGAAGGGCATGAGGCACAGGAAGCGTTTCTCGATATCTTTAATCACCGCATCCTGACGCAGTTTTACCGTATCTGGCGCAAGTACTCGTATCCGGCGACGTTTGAGGTGGGCGGACGTGATAGCACATCGCAGAGTCTGCTGGGCTTAATCGGACTGGGGTTACCCGGTACCGACGGGCATATCGCTACCCCGGCGTCGCGCTTTCTGGCGCTGCTCGGCATTATGCGCCTCCCAGCCCGCACCGAAGAAGGCGTTCAGGCTCTGGCGCGTTTATTGGCCCCCCGCACCTGGTCCACTGTCACACCATACTGTCCGAATACGGTTTATCTCAGCCATCCGCTGGGTTTTTACGGAGATGAAGATTTCCGTCTCGACGATTATATTGTGCTGGGCGATGAAACCACTGAGGTAAGCAGTAAGTTACTGATTGTGCTGTACACGGAAGATATCGCCGAGGCACAGGGTTGGCTGCCGGAAGGGCAGATATTTGAGGATTTTCTGGCCCTGCTTCGTGTGTATCTCGGCTGGCGTTATAAAGCGAGAATACAATTGACCGTTCCCACGCAGTTACTGCCTGCGCCGGTGCTGGGCGAGACGCCTTTTATGCTGGGCATGACCGGAGTGCTGGGTATGGAAGGTGACGACGTCCCGCCTGATTTGCCAGCGACCTTTACTACCGAACTCGGCGGCTACAGCGGAATGCCGCCTGCAACTCTACAACAAGGAAACCAGCGTGTTGCCTACCACTTTGACTAAACGATTTTCCTTAATTCTTTTACCGTTACTGCTGGTCGGCTGTGGCTTGACACAGCAAATTGGTGACGGTACGTCAGCTATGGTGAAATCCGTTTTTTATAAACAGGTCAAGACGTTGCATCTGGACTTCACGGCAAGAGCTAAACTCAATACCGATGACAGTGAGAACACCTCGCTTTCCCAGCCAGTGATGGTACGGGTGTACCAGTTCAGGGACCGAAAGGTATTCGATAAAATGGTGTATCAACAACTGGAAGCGGAAGGGGATAACGCCGTTGGTGATGAACTTCTCGCCAGTCGTAGTCTGGTAATAAAACCTGGCGCTGATGTGAGCCTGGATATGCCGATGGAGGCGGCGGCACAGTTTGTTGCGGTGGTAGGGTTATTCCGGGCCCCGGATATGGTAAAAAACGACTGGAAACTGGTGCTGACCCGTGACGACCTCGACCCGGACAAACCGCGCATTATTGAAGCCAGCCACAACCGCCTGACCCTGCTACCCCTGAAGGAGGACTGATAATGCCGCGGCCTTCACTCTATGAAACCCTGTTTGGCAACTTCTCCGGTGGTCTCGACCTGCACAACGTCAGCGAGGAAAACCAGCTTATCCTGTCGGTGCTGGACAACATGCAGCGTATTCTCAACTGCCGCGCGGGCACGCTGGCGCACCTCCCGGATTACGGTCTGCCGGATATGACCAAAATCCTCCAGGGGATGCCGGGCACCGCGCACCAGCTCATCACCACGCTGTCGGCGGTGCTGCTGAAGTATGAGCCGCGGCTGAGCAAAATTACGGTGGTGATGCTGGAGCAAACGCAGCCCGGTGAACTGCGCTACGCCATCGACGCGGAGCTGAAGGGGATCGGGCTGGTGCGCTACGGCACCGAATTTATGCCTGAAGGCAGAGTGCTCATACGCCATCTGAAGCAACAGCAGTACCTGGATGCCCGCGCGGCGATTTAATTCCTCTCTTTGAATGAAGCCCTGACGATGACAACCCTTTCTGAACGCCACCTTAACACCGGCGGTGACCCGCGCACGCTTGCGGATTACGCCGCACTCCGCGATGAAATGAACAAACTGACCCACCCGGCGCGCCCCGACGTCAACTGGCCACATGCAGAAACACTCTGCCTGTCGCTGTTTGAGCATAATGGCGTGGAGTTGCAGACCGCTGCCTGGTACACGCTCGCGCGCACCCATCTGGCCGGGCTGTACGGCATGAATGAGGGGCTGGCGATACTGGACGCGCTTCTCTCCCGACAGTGGGGAAATCTGTGGCCGCAACCCGTGCATGCGCGGATGGAAATTCTCAGTGCGCTCAGTAAACGGCTACAGCAGGTGATGCGTACCCTGACGCTGCGCTATGCCGATCTCAGCCAGCTGTACCAGGCAGAGGAACATCTGAACGCGCTGGGTGGCGTGTTACAGCGGCTGGAACTGAAACACGCCAGTCAGCTTGATGCCCTACGTACTCAACTGCATAACGTCGCGGTGCGGCTGGAAAACAGCGATGACGATACCGAAAACACGCCGTCCGCCGGCGTGTGCGTACCGGGTGATGCCGTGAGGTCGCCCGGCCTGACGGCGCCTGCTGAAGGCGTAAAATGGGTTTATGTCGCGCAACCTGAACCGCTGCCGAATGTGCAGGTGGTGACAGACTCTCCGCTACCGGTAAAACTCTGGAAGCCATTCGCCGCAGGTATGCTGACGATGATGGCGCTGGCTGGCGCGGCGGTCTGGGGATGGCAAATGATGCATAATGCGGACCCGGCGAAGGGGCAGTTTACGGCAACGCTTGCGCCTTTACCTGCCGCGCTTTCGGATGAACAATTACAGTCTTTCCGGCAGTCCTCTCCGTCTCCGGAAACGGGTATCAAACAGACGCAGCAGCAGCTTGCACGGCTTGCGCAGTTAAAACCAGACTGGGTTATCCGCTACGGCGACAGTCTGGTGCAGCAGGCGCTTATCCTGTGGCCGGAACAGGCAAAGCCGCTGGCGCAGCAGTGGCAGCAGCAACTTACCGCGTCGGCGCTTCCTGGAGAAAATCTCAACGGCTGGCATCAGGGAATGACGCAGTTACAACAGTTGGCGAACCGGTTGAACGCGCTGGACGAGCAGAAGGGGAAGTACATGACGGTCAGCGAACTGAAGTCGGCTGTCTTTACCATGACGCAGTCATTTAACCGCGCTGTGCCGATCGAGGAAAAACTGCGCCAGCTTGCACTCCTGCCGGAAGGGCAACCCTGGCCTGCGGCGCAGCAAAGCCAGGCGGAACAGCATTTACAGCAGCTTATGACGCGTTACGCGCTGATGAAAGAACACAAACCGTAGTAACCGGGTCCTCATTCAGCCAAAAAAAACAGCGAGTGATTACACTCGCTGTTTTTTCGTGGGGTAATGAACACACTTACATCTGTTATGTGTTCAAAAATTTGATTGGTCGGCACGAGAGGATTTGAACCTCCGACCCCCGACACCCCATGACGGTGCGCTACCAGGCTGCGCTACGTGCCGACTCGTGGGTGCTAATACTACCGCTTTCCACACCGAATGCAAGGGGACATCCCGCTAACTGATTAATTATAAATCAGTTAGCGATAAAACGTTTCTCATCCGTGAGGACCTGTAGCAGCAGGCTTAGCTGCGGCTTCTGATCTTTGATCTTCTCGCCGCGTAAATCATACGTCTGATACTTGCCATTACTGTTCAGCACCAATGTCATGTCCGCCGTGGTGATCGCCAGCGTATTGCCATCCGCTGCGGTTACCCAGTAGTGGCGACGGTTGGCGTTAAACAGATCCTGCCCCTGGGAATATTCATTGGCAGGGGTGCTTACGTGCAGCAGTCGCTGCATCAGCGTGGTCATCACATCCGTATGATCGGTCAGGCTGTTAATTCGTTGGGCGGGGGTGCCCGGCCAGTGAATGATTAACGGAACCTGCAGATGTCCACGCGACCAGTCGAAGTTGCGCTGTTCCTCGCTCAACGGAACACCCCGACCTGCAGTGATAATGACGACCGTGTTGTCCAGTTTACCGGACTCGCGCAGGGCGCCGAGTACCCGGTTTATCTGTTTATCGACATCACCAGCGGCACGGGCGTAACGGCGGACAAAATTCTTTTGATTATCTTCATCCACGTTGGTGCCGTTAAACGAAACCCACGAGAACCAGCGGTTATCTTCCTGGGCGTAACGCCCTAACCAGTTGATCCATTGGCTGGCGGTTTGCTCGTCGGACTGCGTTTGCACGCTCGGCATTGAGAAGTCTGACAGCAGCGCCTGGCGATACAGCGGACTGGTAAAACCGTCGGAGGAGAACAGTCCCAACTGGTAGCCCTGCTGATTGAGCGCCGTGATCAGCGCGGCTGGCGTGCGGGTGGATAAAATGCCGTCCATATAACTCGGCGAGACGCCGTAGAACAGGCCAAAGATACCGTTGTCAGTAGCGTTGCCGGAACTCATATGGCGCGTGAAGGCAATGTTTTGTTCGGCAAATCCGGCAAGGGCTGGCATCTGCTTTTCATAACGCGAATAGTTCAGGCCGTCGACGGTGATCAACAGCACGTTTTGTCCGGTCCCCATGTCGCGATAACGCAATTCGCTCAGCGGATACTGAACGGAAACGGCTTCCGGATTACCCTGCTCAACCAGACGACGCTGATACTCCTGCGCGTCCAGCAGGCCGTGTTTTTCCAGAAAACGGCGCGCTGTCATCGGATAAGACAGCGGCAGGTTGGCGCGCTGCATGGTTATCGGGCGATAAAAATTCGCGTCGGCCCAGATATACACCACGTGCGAGGCAATAAACGACACGAAAAAGAAGGCGGCCAGCGGCCTGGCGAAATGTCGGCGCCGCGTCAGGCTGCGCAGCTTCTGCCAGCTCCAGGTGGCGAACAGCATCTCAATCAGCAGGATCACGGGCACGCTGATAAACATTAGCTGCCAGTCCCGCGCCATCTCATTCTGGTCAGGGTTAATCACCAGTTCCCAGACGATGGGATTAAGATGCAAGTGGAAACGGGTAAAGACTTCGCTGTCGATCAACAACAGCGTCATCCCGGCGGTTGCCAGAATGGCTGACAGGAAACGCATCAGCCTCTGGGACATGACGATAAACGTCAACGGGAACAGGATCAGCAGATAGGCGGCAAACACCAGAAAGCTGAAATGCCCGACGATACTCACATACGAGTAAACGCGACCGGCCAGCGTTGTCGGCCAGTCGGCGACAAACAGGTAACGGCTGCCGAGCGCAATAGCCAGCAGGATATTGAACAGTGCAAACCAGTGTCCCCAGCTAACCATCTGGGAGACTTTTTCACGGTAGCGCTGACGATGAGTTACCATAACGTGTCGTTCGTTTCCCCGAAGTCGGCTTTAGTGCGCTTTGTCGTCGTTGATCGAAGACTGCAACGCGCGGGCAAAAGAGTTGGCTATCGCCTGGCGCTGAGCCGGGGCAATGCTGGTGTTGATAAGGTTAGTGACCATGTTTCCCAACACCATCAGGGAAAGGTCAGTCGGCGCCTTATGTTTTTCCAGTACGTTGAGCATCTCGGTGAGCATCTGTTCAACGTGTTCGTCACTGTAGCGGGAGATTTGTGGCATAAATCGAAATCAGTTTGTTCATGAAAGGGCAACATATTACCGTAGCAGCAGTTTTTTTTCCGCTTTTTTATCCGCAAATAATTCGCATTACTGTGCTAAAGGCAAAACGGCGCGGCATCTTCTGTTGCGTCGCTTCGCGGGTGGTGGTTGAATACCGCCCGGTCTTAAAGGAGAGTTTATCATGAGTCTGGATATCAACCAGATTGCCCTGCACCAGCTTATCAAACGCGATGAGCAAAACCTTGAGCTGGTCTTGCGCGATTCATTACTGGAACCGACAAACACCGTTGTTGAGATGGTGGCCGAGTTGCACCGGGTCTATAGCGCGAAAAATAAAGCGTATGGCCTGTTCAGCGAAGAAAGTGAACTGGCGCAAGCGCTGCGGTTGCAGCGTCAGGGGGAGGAGGATTTTCTCGCCTTTAGCCGTGCGGCGACCGGCCGTTTACGCGATGAGTTAGCGAAGTATCCTTTCGCGGACGGCGGTATCGTCCTGTTCTGCCACTATCGCTATCTGGCGGTAGAGTACCTGCTGGTGGCGGTGCTGAACAATTTAAGCAGCATGCGTGTAAATGAAAACCTGGATATCAACCCGACGCACTATCTGGATATTAACCATGCGGATATTGTGGCGCGTATTGATCTCACCGAATGGGAAACCAACCCGGAGTCCACCCGTTATCTGACCTTCCTGAAAGGGCGGGTAGGGCGCAAAGTCGCCGATTTCTTTATGGATTTTCTTGGCGCCAGCGAAGGGCTGAACGCCAAAGCGCAAAACCGCGGACTGCTGCAGGCCGTCGATGACTTCACCGCAGAGGCGCAGCTTGACAAAGCCGAACGCCAGAATGTGCGTCAGCAGGTTTACAGCTACTGCAGTGAACAGCTGCAGGCCGGAGAAGAGATCGAGCTTGAGTCGCTGTCAAAAGAGCTTTCCGGCGTCAGTGAAGTGAGCTTCAGCGAGTTTACCGCCGAAAAAGGTTACGCGCTGGAAGAAAGTTTCCCGGCGGATCGCAGCACCCTGCGCCAGTTGACCAAATATGCCGGCAGCGGCGGCGGGTTGACCATTAATTTTGACGCGATGTTATTAGGCGAGCGAATTTTCTGGGATCCGGCTACCGATACGCTGACCATTAAAGGTACGCCGCCGAACCTGCGCGACCAGTTGCAGCGCCGCACATCGGGTGGGAATTAACAGGCATAAAAAAACCCCGCCGCGGCGGGGTTTCTCTTCGACGTGTTGGCGATTACGCGCGAACGAAGTCGATGTGGGTCAGCTTCGGCTTGAACGCGTGGCGCTGTACAGCCTGAGCTTTAACTTTTACTTCTTTACCGTCAACAACGATGGTCAGAACTTCGCTGTAGAATTCAGCTTTAGCTTGCATGTTCATAACCTGATCGTGGTCCAGTTCGATAGCGATCGGGGCTTCTTTGCCACCGTAGATGATCGCCGGGAACTTGTTAGCGGCACGCAGGCGGCGGCTCGCACCCTTACCCTGCTCTTTACGTACTTCAGCGTTGATAGTAAACATTTAAATCTCTCTTTAATAATTCCTGCTACAGGCGACCCAGCAACAGGTAAGTGATCTGCTTTGCGTATGCAAAAGCGGGCGAGATTCTATACTCAAACGCCCGGCACATCAATCAAAACTACGATTAACCGCGCAATTCATGCGCCCGGCGAAAACGTCCTTCGTAATCGAACACTTTTTCACGCACCTGCCAGTACTGGCCTTTCATCCGCGCGACCACAAAATCGGGGTGGCGCAGCAGCGGCTGTTGCGCGAGGATATCCGCGGCGGTGAGCCAGCGTAGCGGAACGCCCGGCGTGCGGGTATGCGGGCGAATAAACAGTTGCTCAAAGGCGGTGCGCTGGGCAGGCGTCTGTAAGCGGAAGCGCTCGCTGACGTCCGCGCCATCCTCATCGTAATAGGTAATTTTCAGCCACTCGCCTTTCTCATCCTGACCGTGCTGCAAGGCCATGCCGCTACAGCGCAACACCAGCGCGTCTTTCAGCTTTAGCGCCGCCTTCAGCATATCGTCGGGATCGACCAGCACGGCGTCGCATTCGCGGCAGCGGCGGGCGGCGATATCGTTTTCGGCATTGCAATGCGGGCAGTTTTTGAAACGAAAGCGGAAGTCACACTGTTCGCGAAGCCCTTCATCATCCTCGAACCAGCCCTGGCAACGGCGGCCAAAATGCTCGATCAGCGTACCGTCTGCGGTGGTTTTCCCCCAGAAAGTATTGGCGAATCCGCAGGCGGGGCAGAACACCTGCACCGGCACGTTGTCACTTTTGCCTTTTGGACTTCCAACCTCAGGGGAATACAGGTCGTGCGGGTTTCCGGCGTAATCCAGAATCAGGCAGTCGGTTTTTCCTGGCGCAAGGCGCAAACCGCGCCCGACGATCTGCTGATACAGGCTGACCGACTCGGTTGGGCGAAGAATGGCGATCAGATCGACATGCGGCGCATCAAAACCGGTGGTTAAGACGGAAACATTCACCAGGTAGCGAAAACGCTGCGCTTTGAAAGCATCAATGAGCGTATCGCGATCCGCGCCTGGCGTGTCGCCGGTAATCAGTGCGGCGTCCGTAGCGGGCAGCAATCCGACGATCTCTTTGGCGTGCTCTACGGTGGCGGCGAAAATCATCACGCCTTTACGGCGTTGGGCAAATTCGACGATCTGGCTGATGATATGCGGCGTAATGCGCTGCTGCTTTTTTAGCTCGCGGTTCAGGTCGGCTTCGCTAAACAGACCGTTGCTCTGCGCCTGCAGACGGCTGAAGTCATACTGTACGACAGGCATATCCAGACGCTCCGGCGGCGTCAGATAACCGTGTTTGATCATATAGCGCAGCGGTAACTCATAAATGCAGTCGCGAAACAGCGCCTTTTCGTTGCCGCGCACCATGCCGTGATAATGGAACTGATAAATCCAGCCTTTACCCAGGCGAAACGGGGTGGCGGTCAGCCCCAGCAGGCGCAGGTGAGGGTTCACTTCTGTCAGATGGGCCAGAATTTGCTGATACTGGCTTTCTTCATCGTCGCCGATCCGATGGCATTCATCGACGATCAACAGCGAAAATTCGCCCTGGAAAGCGTCAAGATTGCGCGCGACGGATTGTACGCTGCCGAACACCACTTTCCCCTGACTCTCTTTGCGCTTCAGCCCGGCGGCGAAAATATCGGCCTCCAGCCCCAGCGCGCAGTATTTAGCGTGGTTCTGCGCGACCAGTTCTTTGACGTGGGCCAGCACCAGCACGCGCCCTTTGGCGACACGGGCCAGTTCGGCGATCACCAGGCTTTTGCCCGCGCCGGTAGGGAGGACGATGACCGCTGGCGTACCGTGGCGGCGGAAATGGTTGAGCGTGGCGTCCACGGCTTCCTGTTGGTAGGGACGAAGTGTAAAAATCATGGTCTCACAATGCGTAACGAACTCGGGTATAGTATGCCACGAATCGTTTTCCCTTGAGGGATGTTGTTAGCCCGCTATACTGGGCAAATAACGACGCCACTTTCGGGCACATTGCCCGTTTCCCGTATTTTTACAGGCAAAATCAAACTCATGCGACTTGATAAATTTATCGCTCAGCAACTCGGCGTCAGCCGCGCTATTGCCGGGCGTGAGATCCGCGCTAACCGTATTACCGTGGATGGTGAGGTTGTCCGCAACGCAGCGTTCAAACTGCTGCCGGAGCACAATGTTGAATATGACGGCAACACGCTGGTCCAGCAGCACGGACCCCGTTACTTCATGCTCAATAAACCGCAGGGCTATGTTTGCTCGACAGACGATCCGGATCATCCGACCGTGCTCTACTTCCTCGATGAGCCGGTTGCGTACAAGTTACATGCCGCAGGACGGCTGGACATAGACACTACCGGTCTGGTGCTGATGACCGACGATGGTCAATGGTCGCACCGCATCACTTCTCCTCGCCATCATTGCGAAAAAACGTACCTTGTCACCCTTGAATCGCCGGTGGCCGACGACACCGCGGATCAATTCGCCAAAGGCGTGCAGTTGCATAACGAGAAAGATCTGACGAAACCGGCAACGCTTGAGATTATTACGCCGACCCAGGTACGTCTGACCATCAGCGAAGGGCGCTATCATCAGGTGAAACGCATGTTCGCCGCGGTCGGTAATCATGTGGTGGCGCTGCACCGTGAGCGGATCGGCGCTATCGCCCTTGATGCTGACCTTGCGCCAGGCGAGTATCGCCCCTTGACTGAAGAAGAAATTGCCAGCGTGGGTTAAGCCCCCGCATTGATATATTCAGGAGCTAATTTGTGACCACCCGGCAGCGTTCGTCCCTTGCCATCGTCTTTATTCTCGGCCTGCTGGCCATGCTGATGCCGCTGTCGATTGACATGTATCTTCCGGCGCTTCCGGTGATCTCGGAACAGTTTGGCGTGCCTGCGGGCAGCGCGCAGATGACGCTGAGCACCTATATCCTTGGTTTTGCGCTGGGTCAGTTGCTGTATGGACCCATGGCGGACAGTCTGGGGCGCAAGCCGGTGATCCTGGGCGGGACGCTGGTGTTCGCGGCAGCGGCGGTGGCCTGTGCGCTGGCGCAAACCATCGATCAGCTCATCGTGATGCGTTTCTTTCACGGTCTGGCGGCAGCCGCGGCCAGCGTGGTGATCAACGCGCTGATGCGCGATATGTATCCAAAAGATGAATTCTCCCGCATGATGTCCTTTGTGATGCTGGTGACCACTATCGCCCCGTTAATGGCGCCGATTATCGGCGGTTGGGTGCTGGTGTGGTTGAGCTGGCATTCTATTTTCTGGATCCTCGCGGTGGCGGCGGTGCTGGCATCGGTAATGATCGCTGTGTTGATCAAAGAGACGCTACCGGTTGAAAAGCGCCAGCCGTTTCATATTCGCACCACGATTGGCAACTTTGCGTCGCTGTTTCGGCATAAGCGTGTGCTGAGCTATATGCTGGCGAGCGGCTTTAGCTTTGCCGGCATGTTCTCCTTCCTGAGCGCCGGGCCTTTCGTTTATATCGAGATTAACCACGTCTCCCCGCAGCACTTTGGCTACTACTTCGCTCTGAATATCGTCTTTTTGTTTATCATGACGATCATTAACAGCCGCTTCGTGCGACGTATCGGCGCGCTGAATATGTTCCGAACGGGATTGTGGATCCAACTGGCAATGGCGGTATGGATGGTGGTTAGCGCGCTGGCAGGGGTCGGGTTCTGGTCGCTGGTGCTGGGCGTGGCTGTCTTTGTCGGCTGCGTATCGATGATCTCTTCCAACGCTATGGCGGTTATTCTTGATGAGTTTCCCCACATGGCGGGAACCGCGTCGTCGCTGGCGGGGACCTTCCGTTTTGGCATTGGCGCGGTGGTAGGCGCATTGCTCTCTCTGGCCACGTTTAACTCGGCGTGGCCGATGATTTGGTCGATCGCGTTTTGTGCGACCTGTTCAATTTTGTTTTACCTCTATGCAAGCCGTCCGAAAAAACGGTGATCGCAGACACAACATGGAAGCCTGCTGGCTTCCTTTGTTGATGTACGTCAACGACAAATCCATCATTTCCCCGATATATGTTTATTTTATGTAAAATCAATTTATGTAAAAAGTCACATCATTGTAGTTAAAAAGGTTGAGTTAGATCGCAGAAACGGGTACATATAGCCCGCGAATGTGTCCCGACACAAAAATTTATTTCACAAAAGCCAAACAGGCCGGGCGGGACAAGGATCGCAACATTGTGCATCTGTTTAAGGACGGATTGTCAATGATGTGTTAATATGGATGTAAATAAATTGTGAAGTAATTGTACTTCCGGGGAAAGAAAGTGACATCATTACAGCTCTCAATCGTACATCGCTTGCCACAGAACTATCGTTGGTCTGCGGGTTTTGCAGGTTCGAAAGTTGAACCGATTCCGCAAAATGGCCAGGCCGTCGAGAATAGCCTGGTGGCGCTCAAACTGCTGAGTCCGGACGGCGACAGCGCATGGCCGGTCATGCATAAACTGAGTCAGGCGCTCAGCGATATCGAAGTGCCATGTTCGGTACTGGAATGTGAAGGCGAGCCGTGCCTGTTCGTGAATCGCCAGGATGAGTTTGCCGCAACCTGCCGCCTGAAAAACTTCGGCGTGGCGATTGCCGAACCGTTCTCCAACAACAATCCGTTTTGAGCGTCAGCTTAGCGCGAGAAGCTGACGCGTATACGCCTGCTGCGGCGCGCTAAAGACGTGCTCGCATTGCCCCTGCTCCACAACCTCTCCCTGTCTCAGCACAATTACCTGATGGCATAACGCGCGAACGACGTGCAGATCGTGGCTGATAAAAATATAGGCCAGGCGATGTTTTGCCTGTAGCGATTTCAGCAGCGCGAGAATTTGCGCCTGTACGGTGCGGTCAAGAGACGAGGTCGGCTCATCAAGAATGATTAGCGATGGTTTCAGTATCAGCGCGCGGGCTATCGCAATACGCTGACGCTGACCGCCGGAAAATTCTGCCGGATAACGGTGACGCGTCTCCGCGTCCAGCCCCACCTCGGCCATTACCGTCATCACCTGTTGCTCACGCTGGTCGGCAGACAGGGCAGGCTGGTGGACGCGCAATCCTTCTTCAATGATTTGAAGCACGTTGAGACGGGGATTCAGCGAGGAGTTCGGATCCTGAAACACTACCTGAATGCGATGCCGCACCGGCAACAGCTCGCGACGCTTTAGAAACTGCAACTGCTGACCGTCAAACTCAATGCTGCCCTGCGAAGAAATCAGGCGCAGCAGCGCAAGGCCGGTGGTGCTTTTGCCTGAACCTGACTCGCCCACCAGTCCCAGCGTTTCGCCCGGGCGCAGGCTAAAGCTGACGCCTTTTACCACATTATTGCGGGCTACCACGCGTTTGAGGACCCCTTTGCGGATCGGAAACGAAACCCGCAAATCGTCGACTTTCAGCAACGGAGACCGTTCAGCGGGCAACGGGACGGGATCCCCCACTGGTTCACTGTTGAGCAAGGTTTGTGTGTAAGGATGCACTGGCGCGTTAAGCAGGATGTCCGCGCTGTTCTGCTCAACGCAGCGACCGTTTTGCATCACCGCCACGCTGTCGGCGAGCTTTTTCACAATGCTCAGGTTATGGGTGATAAACAACATCCCCATATTCAGTTCGTGCTGCAGTTCGCGCAGCAGTTGCAGGATCTGCGCCTGGACCGAAACATCCAGCGCGGTGGTCGGCTCGTCGGCAATCAGCAGCTCCGGTCGCGTCAGTAGCGCCATCGCGATCATCACGCGCTGGCGTTCGCCGCCGGAAAGTTGATGCGGGTAATCACCCAGCCGCTTTGCCGCCTGGCGAATGCCGACGCGGTCGAGACAGCTTAAGATCTCGGCGCGGGCAGCTTCCCGGCGCATACCGCGGTGCAGTGACAGCACTTCATAAAGCTGTTTTTCCAGATTATGCAACGGGTTCAGCGAAACCATCGGCTCCTGAAAAATCATCGCGATCCGGTTGCCGCGCACGCCGCGCAGCGTCTTTTCGTTGGCGTGAAGCAGAGACTCGCCGTGAAAGCGGATGTCGCCGGAAAGATAAACCGTCGGGGGGGAGGGTAACAGGCGAAGAATGGACAGCGCCGTCACGCTCTTGCCGGACCCGGATTCGCCCACCAGCGCCAGCGTTTCACCGGCGTTCACCATCAGCGAAACGTCGTTCACCACGGTGCGAACGTTCTCCTCGCGGCGAAAGCCAACGGTCAGATTGTCAATCGACAGTAACGGTTGCGTCATGTTATATCGCCTTATTCGGATCGAAGGCATCACGGACGGCCTCACCGATGAAGATCAGCAGCGAGAGTAAAATCGCCACCGACAGGAAGGCGGTGATCCCAAGCCAGGGCGCCTGGAGATTATTTTTGCCCTGCAAAAGCAGCTCGCCCAACGAAGGCGATCCCAGCGGTAAACCGAAGCCGAGAAAGTCCAGCGAGGTCAGGGTGGTGATGGAACTGCACAAAATGAACGGCAAAAATGTTAGCGTGGCCACCATCGCGTTGGGCAGCATGTGGCGGAAAATAATACTGCGGTCGCTGACGCCTAGCGCCTGGGCAGCGCGAATGTAGTCGAAATTACGGGTACGTAAAAACTCTGCGCGCACCACGCCCACCAGGCTCATCCAGCCAAACAGCACCGTAATCGCTAACAGCCACCAGAAGTTAGGCTGTACGACGCTTGATAGCAGTATGATCAGAAACAGCGTCGGCATCCCCGACCAGACTTCGATAAACCGCTGTCCCCACAGGTCGACTTTTCCGCCGTAATAGCCCTGTAGCGCACCGGCCAACACACCCATAACGCTTGAGCACAAGGTCAGCATCAGGCCAAACAGAATAGAGATACGGGTGCCGTAGAGGATCCGCGCCAGCACGTCGCCGCCATTAGCGTCTGTACCCAACCAGTTTTGCGCCGACGGTGGCGAAGGGAAGGGGGTGTCGGTGGCGAAGTTGATGCTGTTTGCGCCAAAGCGAACGGGCGCCCAGAGGATCCACCCGCGATGTTCCAGTTGTTGCTTCAGCCATGGGTCCTGGTAGTCCGCTTTTGTCGCCAGCGGCCCGCCGAAATCACTCTCGCTGTAGTTTTTGACCAGCGGGAAGTACCAGCTTCCGTCATAGCGCACCAATAGCGGCTTATCATTCGCCACCAGTTCAGCGCACAGGCTCAGCGCAAACAGGACAAGAAAGATCCATAACGACCAGTAGCCGCGGCGGTTGTGACGAAAACGCGCCCAGCGGGCCTGATTCACGGGGCTTAAACGCGCCATTAACGTCCCTCAAAATCAATACGCGGATCGACCAGCGTATAGCTGATATCGCTAAGGATATTCAGCAGCAGGCCAATCAGGGTGAAGATGTACAGCGTGCCGAACATCACCGGATAGTCGCGGGACACCGTGGCCTCGTAGCCTAAGAGTCCCAGACCATTCAGTGAAAACATCACTTCAATCAGCAGCGAGCCGGTAAAAAACATGCTGATGAAGGTGGCGGGAAAGCCGGCAATCACCAGCAGCATGGCATTACGGAAAACATGCTTCCAGAGAATGTTTTTTTCGCTCACCCCTTTTGCCCTGGCGGTGACCACGTACTGTTTGCGGACTTCATCAAGAAATGAATTTTTTGTCAGCATAGTAAGCGCGGCAAAGCCGCCAATCACCGTGGCCAGTACCGGCAGGGTAATGTGCCACAGATAGTCGGTTATCTTCTGATACCAGGGCAGGGTGTCGAAATTCGCCGAGACCAGCCCACGCAGTGGAAACAGATCGTAGTAGCTGCCGCCGGCAAAGAACACGATCAGCAAAATGGCGAAAAGAAACGCCGGAATGGCGTAGCCGATGATAATGAACGCGCTACTCCAGACGTCAAAGCGGCTGCCGTTATGTACCGCTTTGCGGATCCCCAGCGGAATGGAGACCAGATATATGATCAGCGTGCTCCACAACCCAAGCGTCACCGAAACCGGCAAACTGTCTTTAATGAGCGTCAGCACGGAAGCGCTGCGAAACAGGCTGTCGCCAAAATCGAAGCGGAGATAGTTCCAGAGCATGGTGAAATAACGTTCATGCAGGGGTTTATCAAAGCCGTAGCGTTGGGTGATTTCAGCGATAACTTCCGGGTCGAGCCCGCGGCCGCCCCGGTAGTGACTGTCGCTGATATTGCCGATGCCGGTTTGCGCATGGCTGGCCCGAACGCCCTCGCTCCCCGCGCCAGGGAGCGCCCCAGCCTGGCCAAACTCAATGGCGGCAATCGCCTGGTCTACCGGACCGCCAGGGGCGATCTGCACGATAAAAAAGTTAATGGTGATAATGGCCCACAGCGTCGGGATAACCAGCAGCAGCCGGCGAATCAGATAGGCGCCCATTTACTCTCCCTGTCGTCTGGAGGCGGGCAGTTTTGCCGCGCGATTCACGTCATACCACCAGGTATCCAGGCCCAGAGTATATATGGGGCGGATGGCGGGACGGGAGAACTTATCCCACCAGGCCAGTCTGTCTTCCGCCATATACCACATTGGCAGCATGTAGTAATTCCATGTCAGTACCCGGTCCAGCGCGCGACCAAGTGGAATAAGTTTTTCTTTGTTTCCCTGCGCGGCGATGATTTGCGCGATCAGGCGATCAATTACCGGACTCTTTACGCCGGGCGCATTATAACTGGAGTCAATGTATTCAGAGGCCCATGAGATTTGCAGATCGGAACTTGGCCACGGCATCGCCCGCCACAGACGCGGCATCATATCGTAGTCGCGGCTACGCATACGGTTGGTGATTTGGGAATTATCGACCTGGCGAATATTCATCGTGATGCCCAGGCGCTGAAGATTATGCTGGAACGGTAAAACCCACTGACTGTTGCTGCCTGCGGAGATGAGCAGTTCAAAGATGAGCGGTTTCCCGGTCGCGTTGTTGATCCGCTGCTGGCCTTTCAATACCCAGCCCGCCTCTTTCAGGAGCGCGTCCGCTTTCAGCAGATTTTCTCGATCGTAGCCGTCGCCTTTGGAAACGGGGGGCTGATAGATCTGGCTAAAGATCTCCGGTGGCAGATCCTTTTTCATTGGCGCGAGCAGCACCAGTTCGTCCGCGTCGGGATACGCTCTGGCCGCATACTCGGTATTCTGGAAATAGCTGTTTGCCCGGCTCCAGGCGTTATAAAACAGCGCTTTATTCATCCATTCAAAATCAAAGGCCAGCGTGATGGCTTCGCGGACGCGGCGGTCGCTGAACACCGGACGCTGGATATTAAACGCCAGCCAGCGCGTGTCCTGCGCTGATTCATTCTTCTGCTCGTCTTTGACGATGTACTGTTTATCAAAGTTTTTTCCCACGTAACGCGTCGCCCAGTTTTTCGCGTCGCCTTCCAGACGCAGGTCAAATGCTCCGGCTTTAAACGCTTCGAAAGCCACATTGTCGTCGAGATAATAGTCGTAGCGGATAGTGTCAAAATTCCAGCGCCCGCGGTTCACCGGCAGGTTAGCCGCCCAGTACTCTTTCACCCGCGTATAAACAATGTATTGACCCATTTTCCACTGGCTGATGCGGTAAGGTCCGCTGCTTAACGGCGGCGTCGATAATGGATCGCTGAGCTTATGATCTTTCCAGTAAGACGCCGGCATCACCGGCAGCGAGAACAGGCTGAGCATATCTTCTTTACCTGGCTTCGCTAACACCATCCGCACGGTCAGCGGCGCAATGGCTTTAACGGTCGTGCCTTTGTAAACCAGGCGGAACTGAGGAACGCCTTCGGTCATAAACTTGTGGAAGGTAAAGGCGACGTCTTTTGCCGTAATGGGGGTGCCGTCGTGAAAGCGGGCGCGCGGGTTAATCGTCACTTCCACCCAGGAATAGTCGTCGGCATAGCGAGCGCTCTCGGCAATTAATGGGTAGTAGCTGCCTGGCTCATCGTCCGACGTGGTGAACAGCGTGTCGTAAAGCTGCTCGGTACGCGCGCCGGGGTTGCCGCGCAGGGCATAACGATTGAAATTGTCAAAGGTGCCGATGGCGGAAAGGGTGATCTGTCCCCCTTTCGGCGCGGCCGGATTAACGTAATCAAAATGATCGAAATTAAAGGCGTATCGTGGCTCGCCCAGAACGGAAAAAGCATAGCTCTCTTTAATTGTCTGGGCCTGGATGCTAAAGGCCATTGACAGAACAATCAGCAGCAATACGCGAACAATCATTTGCAACGGGATTCCTTATCGTGACTGCCTGTCAGCGCAGGCAAGGGAATAATAGGGCAGGCTGTGCGTATTGTGAATCCGAGTTTGCGTATTACCTCTTCAGCGTAGGGGGCTCTGACACCCAGCGCACAAAATCGTCGAGCGGCAGCGGTCGGCTGATCCAGTAGCCCTGGAGGAAGCGAACGCCTCTGTCACGCAGCCATTTCGCCTGCTCGGGTGTTTCCACGCCTTCGGCCACAGTCATCATATTAAGGCGTTTCGCAAGGGTGAGCACGGCGTCAAGCACCGGTGAAGTGACCGTTTCCATACCGATCGCGTGAATAAAGCCGCGATCGATCTTCAGATAATCCAGGGTGTAACGCTCCAGATAAATAAGCGCGCTGTGTCCAGTACCAAAGTCGTCGATTGCGATTTCAAAGCCTGCGTTGTGCAGCCATTCAAACAATTGCGCGGCTTCGTGCTGCTGGAGCATGTCGCGTTCGGTAATTTCAAGCACCAACTGAAAATGATTTGGCGGCATCGCGGCAGCCAGCTGGCGCACATCGTCTTTAAAACTGCTGCTGTGCAGATGGTCTGGCGCGATATTGATGCCAAATTTCGCCCCCACGGGCAAAACGGCTTGTAAGGCAGGCGCGTCGCGTGCGATCAGCCTGAACAGATGCTGCGTCAGCGGCACGATCATCTGCTGCGCTTCAGCGTAATTGATAAACGCATCGGGGGGAATTTCCCCGGCGGTTGGATGCTTCCAGCGGAGCAGTACTTCGAGGCCGGTCACGCGCAGGGTTTGCGTATCGACCACCGGTTGATACACCACGTAGAACTGATCGCGTTTAATGCCGATCAGGATCTCCCTGCCGGGGCGCAGGCGCAGAGACAGAATGTAATAACAGAGCAAACCGGCGATGCTGCCGCCCATGCCGCCAAGCAGCAGGGCATACCACAATTCCGGCCAGGTCCAGTTGGTTGCGTACAGACGAATCGTCATCGGCACACCGTCGATTTTGGCTTCACGTATCGGGTTATCGCCCAGCTCGTTTAGGGTCAGCAAATGGTCGGAAAAGGTGGAAAGCGCGTTGTTGCCGACGATAATCGCCACACCGTCAAATTCCTCCTGCCTTGCGGTATAGAGCAGGTAAGGGGTGAGATTGATATTCAGTGAGGTGAATACGCCGCTGTTAACCAACAAAGGATTACGATACCAGATCGCCATGGCCGGTTTATTGGGCATCATGGGCGTACCCGGCAGGAGCGCCATATCAATGTCTTTGCTGATATCAATTGCGGGCACCAGTTCGTTCAGCAGCGTATCCATCGCGCCGGTCGCCGAGGAGCAAAAGGCTTTTTTTTCCTTCACCAGAAGAAATGCACGTACGTTCAGACTAAACGCGGCGCGGGAGGTCAGCTCTGAGCCCACCTGCTCACAGGTGTTCAGGGTGAACGGCTGAAGGACATCAGACGTGGTTTTCAGGTCAGCAAAATAGCTGTCAAGATAATGCTGAATGTCGGAAATTAAGGTGTCGTATTTAACTTCTCGTTTATGCCACGCCATCAGAAATTGCAGGCTGCTGATAAACAGGGCAACGATGACCCCGGTAACCAGACAGGTCAAGATGATTTTTCGACCAGACGTTAAGACGCGAGTGAACATGATACCGGGTTTGACCTTACGGTTGCCGCTGATGGCGAAAATGACGTAATTACAAGACTATAGCCTGGATTGCTTCGGCGAGACATATTTTTCCCCAATACGGGCGGGGGACAGGGCAAAAAAAAGCACCGCCGAAGCGGTGCCTGCAATGTGTTCCGGAGTCTCGTCAGGATAGCCAAGGGATAGCAACCTCACGATTAACTGCGGGTAAGAACCCGACGCGCTTCGTTGTAGCGCTTTTTCCAGTACGGCTCGTTCATGCTGGAGATAATGACGCCGCTGCTGGTGGAAGCATGGACAAACTGGTTATTACCAATGTAGATCCCCACATGACGACCTGTTGATCCTGCGCGAAACAGAACCAGATCGCCGGTACGCAGATTGCTGCGTGACACCGATTTGCCGGTTTCCTGCTGTTCGTAGGTGGAGCGTGGAAGCTCTAAACCAAACTGTTCCCGGAATGTACGCTGTACAAAACTGGAACAATCAATGCCTTTCTTGGAGGTGCCGCCGAGACGATAACGCACGCCTTTCCAGTCGGCATACTGATCCATAATCCGCGATTTTACATCGAGGTTACGCACCATACTCTCAAATTCATCCTGAGAAGCTTGCAGTGAAGAAGTCTCCTGACTCACACCAAGCGTCTCAGAATGCACATTCTTTGCGGTGTTGGATGGCGTACTACATGCCGAAAGCAGTACCGCTACTGCTACCGCGGGGATCCCGCGCAAGATATATCTCAAGAACGGTTGAGATTTGACCATTTTGTGTGTTTTCCCTTGAAGTCCTTAACGATAAATATCGTTATAAAAAATGCCAAACGTGACGAGACTAATTACCAGCGCACAATGAGACAATTCTTTAAGCACAAAAGTGTGGCAGAACGCACAAATTTATTCGCGGCAAGAATAATTCCCTGGCGAGGCAAAACGAGTCCGAGGTTACCGTAATGCAACAGGCTTTGCGAGCGATTTTATCTGAATTTTTATAAGAAATTGTGATAGGGAAAGTGAATAAACGGGATTGGTTAAATTAAGTACAAAAAGAGGGCAATATACGCAACTTACTCATTCATAACAGGAATAATGTGACAGGAAAATGACAATAATAAAGATAAATTTACCTTGCACATCAGCAGAGGGATAAGCAAACCCCCTGATGATGTTAATCACTTTAATTTATTTGTTTAAAACTTGTTTGTTTTGACCGGGAAGATAATGGTCGAACAGTCCAATCAGCCGATCGCTTAATGGTGTCATCAGGCACCAGGGCAGCCCAATCAACACCACGGTCAATGATCCAACGACGATATCGGTCAGCCAGTGGGCGCCAATCATCACGCGCGGAAAAGCAAAAACCAGCGCAATAAGCAGGCCGATCGCGCCAGCGGTTTTGCCGAAATAGCGCAGCATAAAGGCGGCGAAAATAAGCAGCATCATGCCGTGATCGCCAGGAAAACTGTCGCGCGATGCATCTTTCGTCGGAATATGCAGCAGCTCGCTGACGCGATAAATGTGTTCAAAGCTGAGCGTTGGGCTGGCGCGTTTGACGGGCAGCAGCGCCTGGCCCAATTGATTGAGAATCACGGCGGTAAGCAGCATCACCAGACCTGTCATGACGATGCGACGGCGACCCGCAGGGGTCTCTTTCAGCCAAAAACTGAGCATCAGACAGCCCATCGCCAGCAGCGAACAGCCGTCAAACGCGCGGTTATTGGTGAGCGCGACCAGCCACAGAAATGCGCGGCTTTCTACCAGCTTTTGATTAAAGAAGTGGAAAATGCTGGAATCGGCGGTGGACCAGATTCCGTGCTGAGCAGGAAGATACCAGCTCATGAATAAGGCCAGGCCTGCCGCGTTCAGCAGAAGTATCAGGGACAACCGGGTTTTCATAGTGACATCTTTTCGCTGTTTATTGGCGGCAGACAACCTTACGCGTGGTCAGCTAAACGAAGCTTCAACAATGCGGACTGCAGCGCATTCCAGTCGGCATCACGACTGGAAATCAGCTCAATGCGGCTATCCGGCGGGGCAACGTTTTGCGTTTCAATATGCAGATCGTCACCCTGGCGATTAATACGCACCAGCCCTTCCGGGATGCGCATCACCCCTTTCACCCGTCCAACCGGCGCCAGCCGCGCCCATTCCAGCAGGCCAATGGTGTCGAAAACGGTATCGGCATCGAAAATCCAGCCGCAGGCCTGGTGCCCCTGTCCACTGTTGAGGCTGCGTCGCCACCGCTGCTGGGCGGGCAGACTCAGCGCCGCGAGTCCTCGTTTTTCCGGATGGCTGTGCGAGTGCGCTTCGCTGGCGGGGAGCGCTTTCAGGTTAAGGCGGGGTAAATCCAGCAACTGAGCGTCAATTTGTCCGTGATCGGCGTGAACGAGCTGGCGATTGTCGCCATTTTGCCGCCACCAGGCGTCCAGCGCTCGCGTGCTCTCTGCGCTTGCTCGATCGCTTTTATTCGCCACCACGATATCCGCTGCGGCCAACTGGTCGCGGAAATTCTCATTGGCAACGGTTTTTTCATCCAGTAGCAGGCGTGGGTCGAGAAGACATAAGGTGGCGCGTAAGTCGATCCACGGCTCGTATACCGGCGCGGTAAGCAGGTCGAGGATCTGTTTTGGATGACCCAGCCCCGTTGGTTCAATCAGCAGCCGATCCGGCTTTCCCTGACGCAGCAGGGTATTCAGGCCAACCTGCATCGGTAAGCCGTTAACGCAACACATGCAGCCGCCGGGAATTTCTTTCAGCAATGCGCCGCTGTCCGCGAGTAGCGCGCCGTCGATACCGACCTCGCCGAACTCATTAACCAGCACCGCCCATTTTTCTGCGGGATCTTTGTGCGCTAACAGATGAAGGATGGAGGTGGTTTTTCCGCTTCCCAGAAAACCAGTGATGAGGTTAGTTTTGGTCACGCCTGCTCCAGAACGATATGCCGTAACGATTTGCATTAATCCTGGCGAAAAAAAGCGGAAAAGAGAAGGGCGGGGCGAACGAACGCGGCATTCGTTCGCCTTAATGGCAGAAATTGTTAAATTTTTAACGTACTGATGACCGCCTGATGCGCGCCGTGCCGGGCAAGATGCTGCCAGGCTGTTTCAATAGCCTGCACAAAAACAGGGTTTTTCGGCAGGTCGCTACCAAAAACTTCCTGTAAAGTGAGCAGGTTTGCCACCTTCTCGTTTTCACCCACGTTGGCGACGAGCAGACGAATTTTGTCGCTCAGCGGATCGCGAACGTCAATTGGCGCGCCCGCGTCGTCAACGCCGCACACATAGCGCATCCAACCCGCGATGCCCAGCGCCAGCAGTGGCCATGCGCTGCCGCGTTCAAGGTGAATTCGAACCCCCGCCAGCATGCGTTGCGGCAGTTTTTGACTGCCGTCCATCGCGATTTGCCAGGTTTTGTGCTTCAGCGCCGGATTGGCGAAACGGGCGATCAGGCTTCCGGCATAGCGCTGCAGATCGACATCGGTAATGCTCAGCGTGGGTGCCTGTTCGCGCATCATCAGTTGATACGCGGCTTCACGGAAGGCCTCGTCCTGCATACATTCGCTGATATGCTGAAATCCGGACAGGTAACCCAGATACGCGAGGAATGAGTGGCTGCCGTTCAGCATTCGCAGCTTCATCTCTTCCCAGGGCCGGACATCGGTGACCAACTGAACGCCCGCGGTTTCCCATGCCGGGCGCCCGGCGACGAAGCGATCTTCAATGACCCACTGGATAAACGGCTCGCAGCTGATGCCGCACGGGTCGGCAACGCCCAGCGCCCGGGAGATTTCATCCAGCGTTTCGTCTGTGGCGGCGGGGACAATCCGGTCAACCATCGTCCCGGGAAAGCTGACATGCTCGCGGATCCACATTGCCAGCGCCGGATCGCGCTTTTCGGCCATTCCCAGCACCGCGTTTTTTACCACATGACCGTTGTCAGGAATGTTATCGCAGGACAGTACGGTAAAAGGGAGTAGCCCCCGCTCACGACGGCGGGACAACGCTTCGACCAGAATGCCCGGCGCGGAATGCGGCTCACCCGGTGAGTCAATGTCGTGCCGGATACGGGGATGGGTCAGATCGAGCGTGCCGGTAGCGGGGTCAATGCAGTAGCCTTTCTCAGTGATAGTCAGCGAGACAATCGCCACCTGCGGCTCGCAAAATTTTTCAATAATCGCGGTCAGCGAGTCGAGCTTTGCGTTCAGACATTCATGGACAGCGCCGATAACGATCGCCTGGTTGCCGTTCGCGCCTTTCTCCAGCACGGTATATAAATGATCCTGAGCGCGGAGCTGACTCATCAGCCTGTCGCCGCTGAACAAGCTGATCTCACAAATGCCCCAGTCGCCGCCTTGCGCATTCAGTACCCGGTCGGTAAGTAGCGCCTGATGGGCGCGATGAAACGCGCCGAAACCGAAATGGACGATACGCGAGGCGAGTCGGCTGCGGTCATACTGCGGCGTCCGGACGCTATCGGGCAGGATGGCTGAGGCAATAGTAGTCATTTTTTATACACCTGATTAACGATAAATTAACAGGCTCAGTGTAAAGTTATATGACAACAAATTGAATTGGTAAGCCGAATTATTCCAGGGAATGTGAGCTGGATCAATCAATGATGCGGCCCTGATTGATCGGAGATGAGAAGCCTGTATGGTAGTCGTCATTCAATGACCCTATTTTGGTATAACAACTTGTGAGGTGAACAATGGAACAAACCTGGCGTTGGTACGGACCAAACGATCCGGTATCGCTTGATGATGTGCGTCAGGCGGGCGCAACGGGCGTTGTGACGGCATTGCACCACATTCCAAACGGTGAAGTGTGGCCGGTCGAAGAGATCAAAAAGCGTCAGGCGGTTCTGGCGGAGAAAGGGCTTACCTGGTCCGTGGTCGAAAGCATTCCGGTGCATGAAGATATCAAAACCCGTTCCGGTCAGTATCAGACCTGGATTGCTAACTACCAGCAGAGCATCCGCAATCTGGCTACCTGCGGTATCGATACCGTCTGCTACAACTTTATGCCGATCCTCGACTGGACGCGTACCGATCTGGAATACACGCTGCCGGACGGTTCAAAAGCGCTGCGTTTTGATCAGATCGCCTTTGCCGCTTTTGAGCTGCACATTCTGAAGCGTGCAGGTGCTGAAGCGGATTATACCGATGAAGAACAGCGTCAGGCGCAGGCGTATTTCAACGCCATGAGCGCGGCGGATATCGAAAAGCTGACCCGTAATATTATCGCCGGCCTGCCGGGCGCGGAGGAGGGTTATACTCTCGATCAGTTCCGCGCGCGCCTGGCGGAGTATGACGGCATCAGCAAAGACGATTTGCGTGAGAATATGGCCGTATTTCTGCGCGCGATTGTGCCGGTGGCTGAAGAAGTGGGCGTCCGTCTTGCCGTTCATCCGGACGATCCGCCGCGCCCGATCCTCGGTTTGCCGCGCATCGTCTCGACCATTGAGGACATGCAATGGCTGAAGGAGACGGTGGACAGCATTCACAACGGCTTCACCATGTGTACAGGATCTTACGGCGTGCGCGCGGACAACGACCTGGTGAAAATGATCGAAACCTTTGGCGATCGTATTCACTTTACGCATCTGCGCTCCACCTGCCGTGAAGACAATCCGAAAACCTTCCACGAAGGCGCGCACCTGCAGGGCGATGTCGACATGGTTGCCGTGGTGACGGCTATTTTGCGTGAAGAGCAGCGTCGTAAACAGGCGGGAGATCTCCGCCCCATTCCAATGCGTCCCGATCACGGGCATCAGATGCTGGACGATCTGCATAAGAAAACCAATCCAGGGTACTCGGCGATTGGCCGTCTGAAAGGGCTGGCGGAAGTGCGCGGCGTTGAACTGGCGTTGAAACAGACTCAGTTCCGCGATCTGCTGTAATGACGCGTTATTGACGTAAAGAGGCCTGATGGCGCTGTGCTCATCAGGCCTACAGCGAAGAGAGCCCTGGCCGGATAAAGGGTTTACACCGCCATCCGGCTACCTCTTCTGTTAATCCGCGCGTCCCATATAGCGACGTTCTTCGATATGAATGCGGATTTTCTCTCCGGCGCTCAGGTATTCCGGTACCAGAATCACCAGACCGGTACTCAGGGTCGCAGGTTTGTTACGTGCGCTGGCAGAGGCGCCTTTAATTCCTGGCGCGGTTTCCACGATCTCCAGATCCACGGTCTGCGGCAATTCAAGCGCCAACAGTTGTCCGTCCCAGAGCAGTACCTGCATGTCCGGCATGCCGCCTTCAGGAATAAACTGCAATTCCTCTTCGATTTGATCCTGGGTAAAGGTATAAGGCGTATAGTCTTCTTTATCCATGAAGACATATTCATTGCCGTCGATATAAGAGAAATCGACGCCACGGCGGTTCAGGGTCACGGTATCAACGATATCATCGCCCTTAAAGCGCTCTTCAACTTTCAGACCGGTACGGACGTCGGAGAAACGCATTTTATACAGCGTCGCCGCGCCGCGGGCGGTAGGAGACTGAATATCGATATCTTTCACAATCAGCAACTTGCCGTTGTAGTTCAGTACCATACCTTTTTTGATTTCGTTCGCTCTTGGCATCGAAAAGATCCTGTTGTGGAGATTAGCTAAATTATCGCGTCAAACTACTCGCGCCGGGGCTTTCAGGCAAGCGGAATTCGCACTTTTACTGGTGTACAAAAGGTGGTACTGTCCGGACGTCAAAAAAAGAGAGCCCGTTATGGAATGCCGTCCGGATTGCGGGGCGTGTTGCACCGCCCCCTCGATTTCCAGCCCCATCCCCGGCATGCCCAACGGCAAGCCCGCCAATACGCCGTGCGTCCAGTTGGACGCGCGCCTGCGCTGCAAAATTTTTGGTTCGCCGCAGCGTCCTAAAGTTTGTGCCGGACTGCAACCGGACGCCGAAATGTGCGGACGCAGCCGCGAACAGGCGATGACGTACCTCATCGAACTGGAAGCGATGACCGCGCCTTAAACGTCTTTGATTCGTGCCAGACAGGCCATGGTGGCGATAATCATCACCAGCGCAAACCAGAACACCGCGTGGTAATTCCAGATCTCCGCGGCAATGCCCGCCAGAGAACCGGCGATGATCCAGCCCACGCGAATGGTGTTGGTATATAAGGTGGTGGCGGAACCCGCCTGGCCCGGCATCAGATCCTGAAAATAGAGCATGCCGATACCGCCAAGAATGCCGATATAGATAGCGTTCAGCAATTGCAGACCCAACAACACCGCCGGGGAGTGGGCGACCAACATTCCCGCATAAAAGCAGAGGCCCGCCGCGACGGCGATGCACATCAGCAACCGTTTACCCAGACGTTTCGCGAAGTAGCCCGCAATCAGCATCGTTGGGATTTCCAGCCCGGCAGCGGTTCCCATCATCACGCCAGCCAGCTTCTCCGGAAGATGTAACTCGTTGATAATAAACAGCGGCATATTAATGATATACAGGCTGTTAGTTCCCCACATCAACGTACAGATCGCGAAAAGCAGCAGGGTATCGCGACGGTTGCGGCGCGGCGCTTCCAGCGCGCCGGTCGCCAGCGTGGTCTCTTTACGCATAGAAGGCAAAAAGAACCACACCATCGCGCCGCAGACCACAAACGCCACTGCGGCGCTCAGGTACATTACCGTAAAGCTGAAGCCCATCGCCAGCGCATAGGCCAGCGGCGGACCAATCACCCAGGCCAGCGATACCTGGGCGCGTAGGATCGAGCTGAACATTACGGCTTCCCGCCCGGTACGGTCGGCGTGCTCGCGGGCCAGCGCAAACATCTGCGGGTTGGCTGTCGAGCCAAAGCTGCTCAGGAACACTCCGATAAACAGCAGAACAAAGTAGTTGCGGTTCCAGGCGAATAACACGCAGGCCAGCATCCCCAGCGCGCAGCAAAAAACAATCAGCGTTTTACGATCGCCCTTTTTATCTGAACGTCCCGCCAGAAACTGGCTTACCAGTATGCCGATCACGGCGCTGCCGGTAAAAAAGAAGCCGACCATACCCGGTCGCGCATGCACTTCATCGGTGAGAAAAAGGCTCAGCGTCGGGGTCTGAAGCGCGCCGGCAATGCCGGTAAGAAAGGCGACAATAAGGAAGGCCGTAGACGTCAGGTCAAACGTTTTTGGCGCGGCGGCAGCGGGACTGTTATGCATGTTTCAGTATCAGTGATGTGACGAGACGCGGAGTTTACGCCGCTTGTCAGAAAATAAACAGGTGCCTGAATCAAATTCGACACGAAAAATCAAAATGGCATTTCATTATGCAAAGCGGGTGCTGACGCTGCTGAACCTTAAACGAAACGCGACCCGATTTGCTTCAGCAAGGCAAAAGCGATGGCGGAAAAATGTGCATTACATCTAAATTTTGCGATCAAAAATACAACTTTTCTTGCGTGCTGAAGCAGAAAGCGCAAGACTTCTTGAAACGTTTCAGCGCTGTCGTGTTTCACTCAACGAAGCCCGTTAGCGCCTTTTTTCTCATGTAAGCTGAATCGTTTCAATTCAGCAGGAGAGGAGAACCATGTTCCAGTTATCCGTTCAGGACATTCATCCGGGCGAACAGGCCGGAGATAAACAAGAGGCCATCCGCCAGGTTGCCGCCGCGTTAGTACAGGCGGGCAACGTGGCGGAAGGCTATGTTGACGGCATGCTCGCGCGCGAGCAACAGACGTCTACCTTTCTCGGCAACGGGATCGCTATTCCTCATGGCACGACCGACACGCGTGACCAGGTGCTGAAAACCGGCGTACAGGTTTTTCAGTTTCCGCAGGGCGTCACCTGGGGGGAAGGTCAGGTTGCCTATGTGGCAATCGGTATCGCCGCCAGCTCCGACGAACACCTCGGACTGCTGCGTCAGTTGACGCATGTCCTTAGTGATGATTCCGTTGCTGAACAGCTGAAATCCGCCGCCACCGCAGAGGAACTGCGCGCGCTGCTGATGGGGGAAAAACAGAGCGAGCAACTGAAGCTGGACAACGACACGCTGTCGCTCGATGTGGCGGCCCAATCTCTGGTTACGCTCCAGGCGCTGAACGCAGCGCGGCTGAAAGAAGCGGGCGCCGTGGACGCGGCGTTTGTCGCCAAAACCATCAACGAACTGCCGATGAACCTGGGACAAGGCGTCTGGCTGAGCGACAGCGCGGAAGGCAACCTGCGTAGCGCCGTTGCTGTCAGCCGTGCGGCGAAGGCCTTCGACGTTGGCGGCGAAAAAGCGTCGCTGCTGGTCACCGTTGCGATGGCTGACGATCAGCCGGTGTCCGTGCTGAAGCGTCTGGGCGATCTGCTGCTCGACAATAAAGCTGACCGACTGCTGAACGCGGATGTGGCGACAGTGCTGGCCTTGCTGACCAGCGATGAGGCATTGACTGAGGATCTGCTGAGCGCAGAGTTTGTCGTGCGCAACGAACACGGGCTGCATGCCCGTCCGGGAACCATGCTGGTCAATACGATTAAACAATTTAGCAGTGAAATTACCGTGGCAAATCTTGATGGAACCGGCAAACCGGCTAATGGACGCAGTTTAATGAAAGTGGTAGCGCTGGGCGTGAAAAAAGGACACCGTCTGCGCTTTACCGCGCAGGGGGCAGATGCTGAACAGGCGCTGAAGGCGATAGGCGATGCTATCGCTGCCGGTCTTGGGGAGGGCGCGTAATGAGCAGACGCGTTGCCACAATCACTCTTAACCCGGCTTATGATCTGGTGGGCTTCTGCCCTGAAATTGAGCGCGGCGAAGTCAATCTGGTGAAAACGACCGGCCTGCACGCGGCGGGCAAGGGCATCAACGTCGCCAAGGTGCTGAAAGACCTGGGCATTGACGTCACCGTAGGCGGTTTCCTCGGCAAAGACAACCAGGACGGTTTTCAGCAGTTGTTCAGCGAACTGGGCATTGCTAACCGTTTTCAGGTGGTGCAGGGGCGTACCCGTATCAACGTCAAGCTGACGGAAAAAGATGGCGAAGTCACCGACTTTAACTTCTCTGGTTTCGACGTGACCCCTGCCGACTGGGAGCGTTTTGTTAACGATTCCCTGAGCTGGCTCGGTCAGTTCGATATGGTTTGCGTCAGCGGAAGCCTGCCGGCCGGCGTTAGCCCGGAAGCCTTTACCGACTGGATGACCCGTCTGCGCAGCCAGTGTCCGTGCATTATCTTTGATAGTAGTCGTGAAGCGCTGGTCGCGGGCCTGAAAGCGGCGCCGTGGCTGGTTAAACCGAACCGTCGCGAACTGGAGATCTGGGCAGGTCGCAAGCTGCCAGAGATGAAAGATGTGATCGAAGCCGCCCACGCCCTGCGTGAGCAGGGCATCGCACACGTGGTGATCTCCCTCGGGGAAGAAGGCGCCCTGTGGGTGAACGCGTCGGGCGAATGGATCGCCAGACCGCCTTCGGTGGACGTTGTGAGCACCGTGGGCGCAGGCGATTCGATGGTTGGTGGCCTGATTTATGGCCTGCTGATGCGCGAATCCAGCGAGCATACGCTGCGCCTGGCGACCGCTGTCGCCGCGCTGGCGGTTAGCCAAAGCAATGTCGGCATTACCGATCGTCCTCAGTTGGCCGCAATGATGGCGCGCGTCGACTTACAACCGTTTAACTGACAGCAGGAGAGGCATAATGAAAACGCTGCTGATTATTGACGCTAACCTCGGGCAGGCTCGCGCGTATATGGCGAAAACCTTGCTTGGCGCGGCGGCACAAAAAGCACATCTGGAGATTATCGATAACCCGAACGATGCTGAGCTGGCTATCGTCCTGGGCGACCGTATCCCGGAAGACAGCGCGCTGAACGGCAAAAAAGTCTGGCTGGGCGACATTGCCCGGGCGGTGGCGCATCCTGAACTGTTCCTGAGCGAAGCGAAAGGTCACGCAAAACCCTATAGCGCGCCAACCGCAACGACGGTGGCGCCTGCAACCAGCGGGCCGAAGCGCGTGGTGGCGGTCACCGCCTGTCCGACGGGCGTCGCCCATACTTTTATGGCGGCAGAAGCGATTGAAACCGAAGCGAAAAAACGCGGCTGGTGGGTGAAGGTTGAAACCCGTGGTTCCGTAGGCGCAGGCAATGCCATCACGCCGGAAGAAGTGGCTGAAGCGGATCTGGTGATTGTTGCGGCAGATATCGAAGTGGATCTGGCGAAGTTTGCCGGTAAGCCGATGTACCGTACTTCTACCGGGCTGGCCCTGAAGAAAACGGCGCAGGAACTGGACAAAGCGGTAGCGGAAGCGACGCTGTATCAACCAACGGCCAAAACGCAGACTGCGGCGGCGGAAGGGAAGAAAGAGAGTGCTGGCGCTTACCGTCATCTGCTGACGGGCGTTTCCTATATGTTGCCGATGGTGGTGGCTGGCGGGCTGTGTATCGCGCTCTCCTTTGCCTTTGGTATAGAAGCGTTCAAAGTAGAAGGCACGCTGGCGGCGGCGCTGATGCAGATTGGCGGCGGCTCGGCGTTCGCGCTGATGGTGCCGGTTCTGGCGGGCTATATTGCCTTCTCGATTGCTGACCGTCCGGGTCTGACGCCGGGCCTTATCGGCGGTATGCTGGCTGTCAGCACCGGTTCTGGCTTTATCGGCGGGATTATCGCCGGTTTCCTTGCCGGGTATGTGGCGAAGGGGATCAGCACCCGGCTGAAACTGCCGCAGAGTATGGAAGCGCTGAAGCCGATCCTGATTATTCCGTTGATCTCCAGCCTGGTGGTGGGCCTGGCGATGATTTACCTCATCGGCAAACCCGTAGCCGGTATACTGGAAGGTCTGACCCACTGGCTGCAAACCATGGGCACCGCAAACGCAGTACTGTTGGGCGCGATCCTAGGCGGGATGATGTGTACCGATATGGGGGGGCCGGTCAACAAAGCGGCATACGCGTTCGGCGTGGGTCTGCTCAGTACGCAAACCTACGCGCCAATGGCAGCGATAATGGCGGCAGGCATGGTGCCACCGCTGGCGCTGGGGCTGGCTACGCTGGTTGCGCGTCGTAAGTTTGATAAAGCGCAGCAGGAAGGCGGCAAAGCGGCGCTGGTGCTCGGCCTGTGCTTTATCACCGAAGGGGCGATTCCGTTCGCCGCGCGTGATCCCATGCGCGTTCTGCCGTGCTGTATCGTTGGCGGTGCGCTTACCGGCGCGATCTCCATGGCCGTCGGCGCGAAGCTGATGGCGCCGCACGGCGGCCTGTTTGTGCTGCTGATCCCAGGCGCTATTAGTCCGGTGTTGGGATACCTGCTGGCGATTGTCGCCGGTACGCTGGTGGCGGGGCTGGCCTATGCGTTCCTGAAACGTCCGGAAGCCGAGATCGCCGCGAAAGCGGTATAAACCGAATTTCCTCAAGGGCAGAGAGACCTCTGCCCTTTTTTTATCTCTGTTTTGTGTTCTTCCTCTCAAGTTTTTCCTCCCTAATAAACTGTCACGATAAAAAATTGTGATTCTGTTCATATCTGTCACTTTTTGCACTTGTCAGCCCGTTTACTTTCGACAAAAGAGGTTTACCATAAACACATGTTTGAATATGAACATGTGCTCAAATAGTTTTTACTAAGGCGAAGTCAGGCCTTACTCTCGCTATCGTAATGGTATTTTCTTACCAGAGGGCGTGCTATGCGCGAAAAGGAATACATAATCACCATTGGTTCCGCCAATATGGATGTCGCCGGATATTCGCATGCGTCATTAAATTATGCGGATTCGAATCCAGGGAAAATAAAATTCACGCCCGGCGGCGTAGGGCGCAATATCGCGCATAACCTTGCTTTATTGGGTAAGCACTCCTGGCTAATGACCGCGGTTGGCGAAGATTTTTACGGTCGCTCGCTTCTGGCGCAAACAAACCAGTCGGGTGTGCATGTTGACAAATGTTTGATCGTTCCCGGCGAAAATACGTCGAGTTATTTATCGCTGCTTGATAATACCGGTGAAATGCTGGTGGCGATAAATGACATGAGTATTACCGACCATATTTCCGCAGCGTTTCTTGCACAGCATCGTGATTTTATCCACGGAGCGAAGGTGATTGTCGCCGACTGCAATATCAGTGAAGACGCGCTGGCGTGGCTGTTGGATAACGCCGGTGGGGTGCCGGTGTTTGTCGACCCGGTCTCGGCGTGGAAATGCGTCAAAATTCGCGACCGCCTGTCCCGTATTCATACCCTTAAACCCAATCGTCTGGAAGCCGAAACCCTGAGCGGTATTGCGCTTGCCGGACGTGATGATGTGGAAAACGTGGCCGCCTGGTTCCACGCGCGTGGGCTACATCGTCTGGTGCTGAGCATGGGTGGCGACGGGGTGTATTACAGCGAAAAACAGGGCGACAGCGGTTGGTCGCCACCGATTAAAACGCAGGTGATCAACGTCACCGGGGCGGGTGACGCCATGATGGCCGGACTTGCCGCCTGCTGGATGGAAGACATGCCATTAATGGATTCCATTCGATTTGCCCAGGGTTGTTCCGCTATGGCGCTGGCCAGTGAATATACCAATAACCCTGAATTATCCGTTGCGAACGTCAGAACTCTTGTGGAGAACACCGAATGTCTGAATTAACGATTTCCTCTGAATTATTACAAATTTCACCAGAAGTACAGGAAGCCTTAAATAACAAAAAACCTGTTGTTGCACTGGAGTCGACAATTATTTCTCACGGTATGCCTTTTCCACAAAATGCGCAAACCGCAATTGAGGTTGAAGAAACGATTCGTAAACACGGCGCCGTGCCGGCAACGATCGCCATTATTGGCGGCGTAATGAAAGTAGGACTGAGCAAAGACGAAATCGAATTATTAGGTCGCGAAGGACATAACGTCACAAAAGTCAGCCGTCGCGATTTACCTTTTGTGGTCGCCGCCGGAAAACATGGCGCAACGACCGTCGCCTCTACCATGATTATTGCCGCACTGGCCGGTATTCATGTTTTTGCCACTGGTGGAATTGGCGGCGTTCATCGCGGAGCTGAGCATACGTTTGATATTTCCGCCGATTTGCAGGAACTGGCGCATACCAATGTGACAGTCGTGTGCGCGGGCGCAAAATCTATTCTCGACCTCGGCTTGACCACTGAATATTTAGAAACCTTCGGTGTACCGTTAATTGGTTATCAGACTACCGCGCTACCGGCGTTTTTCTGCCGCACCAGTCCGTTTGAGGTCAGCATTCGCCTCGACAGCGCGAAAGAGATAGCCCGCGCGATGGCGGTGAAGTGGCAAGCCGGTCTGAACGGCGGTCTGGTGGTCGCTAACCCGATTCCGCACGCGTATGCGATGGCGGAAGAAAAAATCAATGCCGCCATTGACCAGGCGGTCCGGGAAGCCGAAGAGCAGGGCGTAGTGGGCAAAGAAAGCACGCCGTTCCTGCTGGCGCGCGTGGCGGAGCTGACCGGAGGCGACAGCCTGAAGTCGAATATTCAGCTGGTGTTCAATAACGCCGTTCTGGCCTGTGAGATTGCTAAAGAGTATCAGCGTCTCGCCTGATCACACACGGGCAGGATGCGGTCGCCCGAAATAACCAAAACCTGGCTTCGCGCCGGGTTTCCTGGCATGAAGGGAAATCATTATGGACGTCATGAGAAGTCTCGTGGGTATGGCGGTACTGCTGGCGATCGCATACTTACTGTCAGTGAATAAAAAACGCATCAGTTTACGCACCGTGGGCGCAGCGCTGGTTTTGCAAATCGCCATTGGCGGTATCATGCTCTATTTTCCCCCCGGGAAATGGCTGGTGGAGCAGGCCGCGCTGGGTGTGCACAAGGTCATGTCTTACAGCGACGCGGGCAGCGCATTTATCTTTGGCTCTCTGGTTGGGCCAAAAATGGATGTGCTGTTTGACGGCGCAGGGTTTATTTTCGCCTTCCGCGTGCTGCCCGCCATTATCTTTGTCACCGCGCTGATCAGTCTGCTGTACTACATCGGCGTCATGGGCCTGCTGATCCGTATTCTGGGCGGTATTTTCCAGAAAGCGCTGAATATCAGCAAGATTGAGTCGTTTGTGGCGGTTACCACCATTTTCCTCGGGCAAAATGAGATCCCGGCGATTGTAAAGCCGTTTATCGATCGCCTTAACCGCAACGAACTGTTCACCGCAATCTGTAGCGGGATGGCCTCCATTGCCGGTTCGATGATGATTGGATACGCCGGAATGGGCGTACCGATTGATTATCTGTTGGCGGCATCGTTAATGGCGATCCCCGGTGGGATCCTGTTCGCCCGTATTCTCAGTCCGGCAACGGAAGAATCCCGGGTTAGCTTTGAGAATCTTTCATTCACCGAGACGCCGCCCAAAAGTATTATTGAGGCCGCCGCCAGCGGCGCAATGACCGGACTGAAAATTGCCGCCGGGGTGGCGACGGTCGTGATGGCGTTTGTGGCGATAATCGCGCTGATTAACGGCATTATCGGCGGCATCAGCGGCTGGGCGGGTTTTGGTCCGGCAACGCTGGAGGGCATTTTCGGCTACATTCTTGCACCGCTGGCGTGGATTATGGGCGTTGACTGGAGCGATGCGACGCTGGCCGGTAGCCTGATCGGGCAGAAGCTGGCGATCAATGAGTTTGTCGCGTATCTGAACTTCTCGCCATATTTGCAGGCCGGGAGCACGCTGGATGTGAAAACCATCGCCATTATCTCTTTCGCGCTCTGCGGGTTTGCTAACTTTGGCTCGATTGGCGTGGTTGTCGGGGCGTTTTCGGCCATTTCTCCCCAGCGCGCGCCGGAGATTGCGCAGTTAGGTATGCGGGCGCTGGCGGCGGCCACACTCTCTAACCTGATGAGCGCGACAATCGCCGGGTTCTTTATCGGGCTGGCGTAGCGAACAGAGCCGGACAGCAACGCTTCGCGTCCTGTCCGGCCAGAAAGAAGCAACGCGCCATCAGGCGCTGTGCTCTAACAAATACGCGGCGTTATCGGCAGACAGGGTAGGATTGTTGATGCTGACGCTGGCGCGCGAAAGCGCCGCACAGGCCATAGCAAACTGCGCGCTTTCGCGGAAATCGTTGCCTTCCAGGAAGCTGTAAATCAGCCCGGCCATAAAACCGTCGTCAGCGCCGAAGCTGTCGACGACCGTGTGCGCAGGCGGTGTGAGCAGGAACTGCTCGCCGTCTTTCTGGCTGCAAAATACCGACTCATCTTCCAGACAGACGAAAATCTGCTGAACGCCCTGTTGATGCAGCGCATTAACGGCGGCAATCCGATCCGCTTCGTTGTGAACAGGGTGGCCCCACAATATTTCCAGCTCTTTTTGCGTGGGTTTCAGCGTATGAATGCGCGTGAACCAGGTTTTCACTTTTGTGGCCTTAAACTCTGACACCGTATCGATAAACACCGGAATATCGTCGGCCACCGTAAAGACCCACTCAATGGCTTCCGGGGTCAGGTTGCAATCGGCAAGCACCACGCCGGAATGGCGGATTAAGTCGCGGGAACTGTTCAGTAACTGCGGCGTCAGCTGTTGCAGGATATGGGTATCGTTAATCGCCAGCACCGTCTCTTCCTGCTGGTTGGCGATGGAGAGATAGGTGGAGGTGTTATGCCCGTGCAATCGGATACAGCTGGAAATATTTACCCCAGCCTGGCGCGTTTGCTCCAGCAACGTTTCACCGTAAAAATCACTGCCGACGGCGGAAATCAGATGCACATCGCGCCCTAACAGCGCGAGGTTATGGGCGATATTGCGCCCCACGCCGCCCGCGGAGCACTGGATGCTGCCGGGATTCGACGCCGCCTGGGGATAATGGATATCCGCCACGCCGCGAATATCCATGTTGATCGCCCCGACCACCACACAGTACGCCTGCTCGGTGAGGATATACCCTTTGCCTTTAATCACCCCTTTTCGCATCAAATCCATGATATGCGCGGCAACGCGGGAGCGGCTGATCTGCAGGATATCCGCGATTTCATTTTGCTGAATCAGAGGATTGCGGCGCAGGATTTTAAGGATCTGTTTTTCCCTGTCGTTCATGACAACGCTTCCGCCTGTTCAGTTTGCTGCGCCTTTAGCCAGGCGATCTCCTCGGCCCAGATATCCGGGTTGATGGTTTCAAGGATCAGCGGAATGCCGTCAAAGCGCGGATCCTGCATGATCCAGCGGAACGCATCGTGGCCAATGTTGCCTTCCCCTAAGCTATGATGGCGGTCAACGCGGCTGCCGAAGGCGCTTTTAGCATCGTTAAGGTGCATGCCGCGCAAATAGCGAAAGCCGACGATTCGCTCAAATTCGGCGAAGGTTTTCTCGCACGCGTCTGCGGAACGTAAATCGTAGCCTGCCGCGAAAGCGTGACAGGTGTCGATGCATACCCCGACGCGTGACTTGTCTTCCACGCCATCAATAATCGCCGCGAGGTGTTCAAATTTAAACCCGAGGTTGCTGCCCTGACCGGCGGTATTTTCAATGACCGCGGTCACGCCATCGGTACGCGAGAGGGCGATGTTGATTGACTCGGCAATCTTTGCCAGACACGCCTCTTCCGCAATCTGCTGGAGATGGCTGCCCGGGTGGAAGTTCAGTAGCGACAACCCCAACTGCTCGCAGCGCTGCATTTCATCGAGAAACGCGTCGCGGGATTTTTCCAGCGCGTCGCTGACCGGGTGACCGAGATTAATCAGATAGCTGTCGTGCGGCAGAATTTGCGCGGAGGTGTAGTGGTACTTCTCGCAGGCGGCTTTGAAGTCATCAATGATTTGCGCGGTAAGCGGGGCGGCGCGCCACTGGCGCTGATTCTTGGTAAATAAAGCAAAGGCCGTCGCGTCGATTTCTGCGGCGCGAATCACGGCGTTTGCCAGGCCGCCAGCCGCGCTGACGTGCGCTCCGATGTATTTCATAAGGGACTCCTGTTAACCCGCCTACGCAACCATGATAAAACGTGAAGGACGTTGCGTATCTGATAAAGACAATCTCCAATCATAACGGGTTAACAGGGGGGGAATGTAGCAGTTTATGCAATAACGTGATGAACCAGGATGTTAATCACGCCGCCGCCTACAATCAGCCAGGCAAACAGCACCAGCGCCATCAGCAGCGGCTTCGCTCCCGCTTTTTTCAGCGCGCTCACGTGGGTGGTAAGCCCCAGCGCCGCCATCGCCATCGCCAGCAGTACCGTGTCCAGCGTGATCAACATATCGACCACCGCCTTCGGTAACAGGTGGAACGAGTTGAAAATCGCCACCACGATGAACAGAATCGCAAACCATGGAATGGTAATTTTGCTTTTTTCCGCACCGCTCGCCGGGGAAAGCTGTTTTACCCGCGCCGCCAGGAAAATCAGGAACGGCGCCAGCATCATCACGCGCAGCATTTTAGCAATCACCGCCGCGTTTTCCGCATCCGGATTAATTGCATGTCCGGCGGCAACCACCTGCGCCACTTCATGCATGGTTGACCCTATGTAAATGCCGTAGGTTTCCGGGCTGAACCAGTGCGCCAGCAGCGGATACATCGCCGGGTAGAGGAAGATCGCCAGCGTACCGAAGATCACCACCGTCGCCACCGCAACCGTCACTTTGCTCGCTTCTGCCTTGACGACAGGTTCGGTCGCCAGTACGGCCGCCGCGCCGCAGATACTGCTGCCCGCGCCAATCAACCAACTGGTATGACGGTCCAGACCAAAGACCTTCTGCCCGAGGAAGCAGGCCAGCATAAAGGTGCTGGAAAGGGTCAGAATATCGATCAGGATCCCACTTACCCCGACGTCGGCAATTTGCGCGAAGGTCAGGCGAAAGCCGTAAAGAATGATCCCCAGACGTAACAGATGCTGCTTGGCAAACAGCACGCCGCCGTCACAACTTTTCCAGATGTGCGGGTATACGGTGTTACCTATCACCATGCCCAACAGAATAGCTAAGGTGAGGGCGCTGAACCCGGCCCCCGCTACGGCGGGAATGGAACCACCCCACAGGGCCACCCCGGTAATCACTGCACTCAGGGCGAGCCCCGGAATAAAATGCCACACAGTACGACGATGATTCGTTAAGGTGAGTTCTGTCATAACCTTCTCCTTTATCTGGGCAAAAGATTACGGCGATCTGGTTTAAAAATAAAATTGATTATATATTTATAATTAATCTTTATAAGTGGTAAGCGGCCATGCACATCACCCTGCGACAACTGGAAGTATTCACCGAAGTTTTGAAAAGCGGCTCGACAACCCAGGCATCGGTGATGCTGGCGCTGTCGCAATCGGCGGTCAGCGCGGCGCTCACCGACCTGGAAGGACAGCTTGGCGTTCAGCTATTTGACCGGGTGGGAAAGCGGCTGGTGGTGAACGAACACGGGCGATTGTTGTACCCACGGGCGCTGGCGCTGCTGGAGCAGGCCTCGGAAATTGAACAACTGTTTCGCGAAGATAACGGCGCTCTTCGGGTCTATGCGAGCAGCACCATTGGTAACTATATTCTTCCTGCGGTCATTGCCCGTTATCGTCATGACTTCCCGGATTTACCGTTGGAGCTGAGCGTGGGTAACAGTCAGGATGTGATCACCGCGGTGCTCGATTTTCGCGTCGATATCGGCCTGATCGAAGGGCCATGTCACAGTACGGAAATCATTTCGGAGCCGTGGCTTGAGGATGAGCTGGTGGTGTTTGCCGCGCCCTCTTCACCGCTGGCGCAAAAACCGGTGACGCTGGAGCAGCTTGCCGCCGCCCCCTGGATCTTGCGCGAACGGGGTTCCGGCACGCGGGAAATCGTGGACTACCTGCTGTTGTCACATTTACCCAAATTTGAAATGGCGATGGAGCTGGGAAATTCGGAAGCCATTAAGCACGCCGTACGCCACGGACTGGGCATCAGTTGCCTGTCGCGGCGGGTGATTGAAGAACAGTTGCACGCTGGCACGCTGAGCGAAGTAGCGGTACCGCTGCCGCGGCTGGTGCGTACCCTGTGGCGCATTCACCATCGCCAGAAACACCTGTCAAACGCGCTGCTGCGCTTTTTACGCTACTGCGAATAACTTCCGCAAGCGGGAGGCGGTCTCTCCTCTATCCGGCATCCTCTTCGCGTCCTTAACGAACCAGGACGCGAAATCGTCCTGTCCGGCCTACACTTTAGTGCTTTACTTATAATCCGCGGCCAGTCATGAAGGTCTCTTATAACTGCGCATTTGTGCCGGAAGGATAGCGTTTCGTCTGCTACAATCGCGCCTCATTTTTTGGATGGACAGCATTTTCACATGGTTTCCAAAACTAAAACCACAGAAGCGCCCGCGCTACGTCGCGAACTGAAGGCGCGCCACCTGACGATGATCGCCATCGGCGGCTCTATCGGTACGGGGCTTTTCGTTGCATCTGGCGCAACCATTTCAGCAGCGGGTCCAGGCGGCGCGCTGTTTTCCTATATCCTGATTGGCCTGATGGTCTACTTCCTGATGACCAGTCTTGGCGAACTGGCGGCGTATATGCCGGTTTCAGGTTCGTTTGCCACCTATGGCCAGAACTATGTTGAAGAAGGCTTTGGCTTTGCGCTGGGCTGGAACTACTGGTACAACTGGGCGGTAACGATCGCTGTTGACCTGGTCGCCGCGCAACTGGTGATGAGCTGGTGGTTCCCGGACACGCCCGGCTGGATCTGGAGCGCGCTGTTCCTTGGGGTGATTTTCCTGTTGAACTACATCTCGGTACGCGGGTTTGGTGAAGCGGAATACTGGTTCTCGCTGATCAAAGTGGCGACGGTAATCATCTTTATCATCGTGGGCATCATGATGATTGTCGGTATTTTCAAAGGCACGCAGCCGGTGGGCTGGAGCAACTGGACAACCGGCGATGCGCCGTTTGCGGGCGGCTTTGCGGCGATGATCGGCGTGGCGATGATTGTCGGCTTCTCCTTCCAGGGGACTGAGCTTATCGGTATCGCCGCCGGTGAGTCTGAAGATCCGGAAAAAAACATTCCGCGCGCGGTACGTCAGGTGTTCTGGCGAATCCTGTTGTTCTACGTCTTCGCGATCCTGATTATCAGCCTGATCATTCCGTATACCGATCCGAGCCTGCTGCGTAACGATGTGAAAGACATCAGCGTCAGTCCGTTCACGCTGGTGTTCCAGCATGCGGGTCTGCTTTCGGCGGCGGCGGTAATGAATGCGGTGATCCTGACGGCGGTACTGTCGGCGGGTAACTCCGGGATGTATGCGTCAACCCGTATGCTTTACACGCTGGCCTGCGACGGTAAAGCGCCGCGTATTTTCGCGAAGCTGTCCCGCGGCGGGGTACCGCGTAACGCGCTGTATGCCACCACCGTGATTGCCGGTCTGTGCTTCCTGACCTCCATGTTCGGAAACCAGACGGTCTATTTGTGGTTGCTCAACACCTCGGGGATGACCGGTTTTATCGCCTGGCTGGGGATTGCGATCAGCCATTATCGCTTCCGTCGCGGCTATGTTATGCAGGGCAACGATATTAACGACCTGCCGTATCGTTCAGGCTTCTTCCCGCTGGGACCCATCTTCGCTTTTGTGCTGTGCCTGATCATTACGCTCGGCCAGAACTACGAAGCATTCCTGAAAGACACCATTGACTGGGGCGGCGTCGCGGCAACCTACATTGGTATCCCGCTGTTCCTGATTATCTGGTTTGGCTACAAGCTGGTAAAAGGCTCTCGTTTTGTTCGCTACAGCGAAATGCAGTTCCCCGAACGCCTGAAGAAACCGCGCTAAGCGCTTACCTGTAGGCCGGAAAAGACTATTGCATCGCCTTCCGGCAAACAAAAAACCCCGACATTTATCATGCCGGGGTTTTTTTATGCTCTCAGCCTCAGAAGTTATACGTCAGCCCCACCGTATAGCGACGGCCATCCAGTACCGTGTCATACGTGTCGTAATCGATCTGTTTATCCAGAACGTTATACACCCCGGCGGTCACCAGCAGGTTTTTATTCGCGTTATAGCGCAGGCCAACATCCACCTGGGTATACGACGGCGTGCCCTGCGACATCGAGGTTCGGCTCAGGTATTCAGAGGTTTTACCGCGGAAGTTCACCCGGCTCCAGAAACCCACGTCCTGTGTGGCCTGCCAGTCCAGCGTAGTGTTGAACATATGCTTAGGCATTTTGTTTAACGGTTTGCCAGAAAACTGTCCGCTCTTTTGTTCTGATTCGGTATAGGTATAGTTCGCCGTCCAGTTGATATCGGGGGTGATTTTCCAGCCGAAGGTGGATTCCACGCCGCGCATAGTGGCTTCATCAACGTTGACGCGATCGCTGACAAAATCATACTGGGTGCTGCCGATGGTGCAGGCCGGGTCGGCGCTGCTGTTACAGCGGCGCACTTCGGTGATTTTATCTTTGAAATCGGTATTGAACAGGGTGACGCCTGCGTTAAGGTTTTCACCGTTATCCCACAGCAACGCCAGCTCTTCGCTCAGGCTTTTTTCCGGTTTCAGGTCCGGGTTGCCTACGATGATTCCGTTCAGACGGCCCCCGCCGGTGACTTGCCCCCAGCTTGCAGAGGACTGACGCAGATCCGGCGCGCGATAGCCCGCAGATACACCGCCTTTCAACGTCCATTGATCGTTCAGATGCCAGACGCCGTAACCGCGCGGTGTCCAGTTATCGCCGTAGTTTTCGTCTTTATCCATCCGAATGCCGCCGGTCAGCGTGAAGCTGTCGGTCATCGCCCATTCGTCTTCCGCAAACAGCGCCCAGCTCCAGCGGGTGAGTTTGTTCAGACCGTCTGCCGCTTCCAGTTGGTTGCCGTTGTCCGTCAGTTTTTCATAGCGATACTGACCGCCCAGCGTCAGCGTATGCGCCCCGAGGAAAATCTGGTTCTGGTTATTGAAGATAGTGTTATAGGACTTCATCTCACGGCCAGGATTGTTGGTTTCTTCCTGCTGGATGTAGCTGGTGCTGTTAACGTCTTCATAGTAGCCGCTGTGAGTCAGTGAATATGTCGTATGCTCATAGCGGTTTTCGCTTTTGCTGTTCGGCTTGCAGGTGCCATTGCGGCAGGTTTCCGCCGCCATGGATTTACCCGGCGTACTGTTGCGATCCTGAAGCTCGCGGGCAATATCAAAATCGAAATCGTTTTTATCGTCTGGCGTGAAGTTCAGAGTCAGGCCGCCGTTGCGCAGGCGCTGTTCATTATAGCCGTTGACGATCTGGTCTTCCGCGCGGCGAGAGAGCAGGCCGGTCACTTTCGCCCCCAGCAGGCCGTCGATCAGCGGACCGGAGGCATAGGCGTTGGTCTGGAACAGATCGCCGGAATCACTGTCTTCCTGGAAGGTGGCGTCGCCATGCAGCGAGCCGCTCCAGCCTTTAGTGTTGGAGACTTTTTTGGTGATCACGTTAATCACGCCGCCCATGGCATCGGAACCGTACAGCGAGGACATCGGGCCGCGAATCACTTCGATACGTTCGATAGACTCCAGCGGCGGCAGCCAGCCTTGTTCGATACCGGAATTGTCGCTGTTCGGGCGGGTTCCGCGGGTGCTAATGCGTTTGCCGTTGACGAGGAACAGCGTGTACTGCGACGCCATCCCGCGGATGCTGATGTCGCTGCTGCTTCCGCCGCCGGTGACCACGACACCGGGGACGTCTTTCAGCGCGTCGGTCACGTCGCGATACGCTTTATCTTCAAGTTGCTGTTTGGTGATAACCGAAATCGACGCAGGCGCGTTCTGAATTTTCTGCTCAAATCCGGTTGCTGTCACCACAACGGTATCCTGATCGGCAGCCTGAACGAGCGATGGGAGGCATGCCGCGCCGACGGCGACAGCGAGAGCCTTAACGTGAGGTATGGTCATTTTGTCATTCCATTAAACGAGTAAAATCCGCTTGTCATGTAAAAGGCCATGACAACTGTATGTATTTGTCTTTTAAGGACTCTTTGCGGTAAAGAAGCGGAAGAATTGTACAAAATAATCAATATTTGTAAACACAAATGATAATTGAAATCATTTGTGTTTAGTTGATTTATAAAGAAAAAGCTTGTAAGTCAACAGGATACGTAAACGTAAATGTGACGAAAAAATGAAGAAAAAAAGGAGATATGAAGGAAAAATTGGAGAGGCGCGGCAAGCCCGGTAAACAGGAGAGGGCGCGTGCCCCCACCGACGTTGTGCCCGGCGACATAGCCGGGCATGCGCATTATTTCATCAGATGTTCGGCGTGGAACCGCAGATGATCCTCTATAAAGGAGGCGATAAAGTAATAGCTGTGATCGTAGCCCGGCTGAATACGCAGTGTCATGGGCCACGCGGTCTGCCGGGCGGCTTCCGCCAGAACGGCAGGCTGGAGCTGATCGGCGAGGAACTGATCGCTGTCGCCCTGATCGATAAGCGTCGGTATGGCCTCTTCCGGCTTGCTGGCATACATCAGCGCGCAGCTGTCCCATTGTGCCCAGTCGGCTTTATCCTCACCCAGATAAGCGGAAAAAGCTTTTTCGCCCCAGGGCACGCGACAGGGGTTAACGATCGGCGCAAAGGCGGAAACGCTGGTATATTTGCCGGGGTTCTTTAACGCCAGTACCAACGCGCCGTGTCCGCCCATTGAATGGCCGCTGATCGCACAGCGATCGCTGACGTTGAATCGCGCCTGGATCAGCGCAGGCAGTTCGTCGCGAATATAGTCGTACATGCGGAAATGCGCGGCCCAGGGCTGCTGCGTGGCATTGAGGTAGAAACCGGCGCCCTGGCCGAGATCGTAACCGTCATCGTTGGCGACCGCGTCACCGCGCGGGCTGGTGTCCGGCATGACCAGTACCATCCCCAGTTCTGCGGCGATCCGCTGCGCGCCCGCTTTGGTGGTAAAGTTTTCGTCATTACAGGTTAAGCCCGAGAGCCAGTACAGGACCGGAGGCGGCGTGTTGTCGCGGGGCGGCGGAAGAAAAATGCTGAACGTCATTGTACAGTTCAGCGTGGTGGAGTCGTGTCGCCAGCGTTGCTGCCAACCTTCAAAACAGCGGTGCTCCTCAAGCATTTCCATGCGTGGCTCCTTGTTATGTGATCGGAATGTGTTCGCAAACGCCCCATAATACAGATAATTCATGGTGCTGTGAGTAACTTTCACTTCCGCATTCGGCAAAGATGCCTCATCATTTGCACAACGTATAATTAACAGATTTCCGCAGTCTGTTCTGACGGCGGAACGAAAGGCAACGACGATTTCAATAATTATCGTTGTGAATACTGGATTATGTGCACGGCCTCACGCACAATAATCGGGCTGTCACACAGCCGACAAACTTTGCCCCACGCAGGGCAGAGGCGCCACACCTGCAGGAGAAAAATTGATGTCATCACTGAGTAAAGAAGCGGCTCTGGTACATGAAGCGCTGGTCGCGCGAGGGCTGGAAACACCGTTGCGCCCGCCCGTGCATGAGATGGATAACGAAACGCGCAAACGTCTTATCGCCGGCCATATGACCGAAATTATGCAGCTGCTTAATCTCGACCTGAGCGATGACAGCCTGATGGAAACGCCGCATCGCATTGCGAAAATGTATGTCGATGAAATTTTCTCTGGTCTGGATTACGCCAACTTCCCGAAAATTACCGTCATAGAAAACAAAATGAAGGTGGATGAAATGGTGACGGTGCGCGATATCACGCTAACCAGTACCTGTGAGCACCATTTTGTGACTATCGACGGTAAAGCGACGGTCGCCTATATCCCGAAAGATTCGGTGATCGGCCTGTCAAAAATCAATCGCATCGTGCAGTTCTTCGCACAGCGTCCGCAGGTGCAGGAGCGCTTAACCCAGCAGATCCTGACCGCCTTACAGACCCTGCTCGGCACGAATAATGTCGCGGTATCGATTGATGCTGTGCATTATTGCGTGAAAGCGCGCGGTATCCGCGATGCGACCAGCGCCACCACCACCACTTCGCTCGGCGGTCTGTTCAAGTCCAGCCAGAATACGCGTCAGGAATTCTTGCGCGCAGTGCGTCACCATAACTGATCGGGGCAGAGGCTATGGCGCGAAATGTCACGCTGGATGTTGTTCGTGGCGTCGCCGTTCTGGGCATTCTGCTTCTGAATATCAGCGCCTTTGGTTTACCAAAGGCGGCTTACCTTAATCCTGCCTGGTATGGCGAGATTACCGCGCAGGATGCCTGGACCTGGGCTGTACTCGATGTGTTCGCCCAAGCCAAATTCCTCACGCTTTTTGCCTTGTTGTTTGGCGCCGGACTGCAAATGCTGCTGCCGCGCGGAAAACGCTGGATCCAGGCGCGACTGACCCTGCTGGTTTTGCTGGGTTTTTTGCATGCCCTGTTGTTCTGGGATGGCGATATTTTGCTGGCTTATGGCCTGGTCGGGCTGATTTGCTGGCGGCTGGTGCGCGATGCGCCTTCGGTAAAAAGCCTGATGAATACGGGCATTCTGCTGTATCTGGTCGGTATTGGCGTATTACTGCTGCTCGGCGCGATCTCTGACAGCCAAACCAGTCGCGCGTGGACGCCAGACGACGCGGCGCTTCTGTATGAAAAATACTGGAAGGTGAACGGGGGTATGGAAGCCATCAGCAACCGGGTTGACGCGTTGTCCAACAGTCTGCTGGCGCTGGGCGCGCAGTATGGCTGGCAACTGGCCGGGATGATGCTGGTCGGGGCATCGCTGATGCGCAGCGGTTGGCTGAAAGGGCAGTATAGCCTTGCCCACTATCGACGCACCGGTTTCCTGCTGATTGCCGTTGGCCTGCTGATTAATCTGCCTGCCGTGGTTGCGCAGTGGCAACTGGGGTGGAGCTACCGCTGGTGCGCGTTTTTGTTACAAGCGCCGCGCGAGCTGAGCGCGCCGTTACAGACGATCGGCTATGCCGCGCTGCTGTTCGGCTACTGGCCGCAGCTAAGTCGTCTAAAACTCGTATTTGCCATCGCCTGCGTTGGGCGGATGGCGCTGACCAACTACCTGCTACAAACGCTCCTCTGTACCACGCTGTTTTATCAGTTTGGCTTATTTATGCAGTTTGACCGTAGCACGCTGCTGCTGTTCGTCATCCCCGTCTGGCTGGTAAATCTGCTGTTCTCCGTTTTCTGGTTGCGCTTCCTGCCGCAGGGGCCGGTGGAATGGGTATGGCGTCAGTTAACCCTGCGGGCATCAGGAGCGCGCATCTCTCATACATCCGGATAACGATCTGGATCACAATCATTAACAAAACGGATGTAAGCGCTTTCATCCCTGTGACCTTACTCACGTAGCGCTTTTCCTACCGCTGACAAAATAGCCGCCAGTTGTGCAGTGAACCACTGCATTGTCAAACAGGGTAGTGAATATGATCACCATACGTGATGTGGCGCGTCAGGCTGGCGTATCCGTGGCGACGGTTTCCCGGGTTTTAAACAACAGCGCGCTGGTCAGTCCCGATACGCGCGAGGCGGTAATGAAAGCGGTGACGCTGCTGGGCTATCGCCCCAACGCCAATGCGCAGGCGCTGGCGACGCAGGTGAGTGAAACCATCGGCGTGGTGGTGATGGATGTCTCTGATGCCTTTTTTGGCGCACTGGTGAAAGCGGTCGATATGGTCGCCCAACAGCATCAGAAATATGTCCTGATCGGCAACAGCTACCATGAGGCGGAAAAAGAGCGCCATGCGATTGAAGTGCTGATCCGTCAGCGATGTAACGCGCTGATCGTCCATTCAAAGGCGCTGAGCGATCGTGAACTGGGCGAATTTATGGATCAAATCCCCGGCATGGTGCTGATTAACCGTATCGTGCCTGGCTATGCTCATCGCTGCGTCTGCCTGGACAACATCAGCGGCGCGAAAATGGCGACCCGGATGCTGCTGAACAACGGTCACCAGCGGATTGGTTATTTGGCCTCCAGCCACGGTATTGAAGATGACGATATGCGCAGGGAAGGGTGGCTGAGCGCGCTTGGCGAGCAGGGGATAACGCCGCCGGAAAGCTGGACAGGCGTGGGCTCGCCGGACATGCAGGGCGGGGAGTCTGCAATGGTCGAACTGCTGGGGCGCAACCTGCAACTGACCGCCGTCTTCGCCTATAACGACAGCATGGCCGCCGGCGCGCTGACGGCACTCAAGGATAACGGCATTGCCATCCCGCTGCATCTTTCGATCATTGGTTTCGATGATATTCCCATTGCCCGTTACACCGATCCACAACTGACAACGGTGCGTTATCCCATCGCGTCAATGGCGAAACTGGCGACCGAACTGGCATTACAGGGCGCAGCGGGGACGCTGGACGCAACGGCGACCCACTGTTTTATGCCGACGCTGGTCAGGCGGCATTCCGTCGCCGCCCGGCAGAATGCGGTGGTGATCACTAACTCATGACGTCGGCAGATGTAACCGTTTTCAATATGTGAGTAAATTCACAGTATATTAACATTGCCGTCGCTATGATGGCACCGCTTAGCGCAGTGTAACTACGATGTAACCGTGAGTAATCACTTTTAACGAATGAAAGCTGCTTTAAGCAAAATTAAAGCCTATTTCTGGAGCGTTACCGGGCAAGGAAGAACGATTTTTTTAAAAAGAGCCTCGGCGTTCAATTAACACTTCATTAACGTTATGTCCCGCCGGGCATTTATCTGAAGCACTACCCTGCATAATAAAACCGGAGTTACCATGAATAAGAAGGTGTTGACCCTTTCTGCTGTAATGGCAGGCATGTTGTTCGGCGCGGCTGCGCACGCCGCGGATACTCGCATCGGTGTGACAATCTATAAATATGACGATAACTTTATGTCCGTGGTGCGTAAGGCTATCGAAGCAGACGCGAAAGCGGCGCCGGACGTCCAGTTGCTGATGAACGACTCGCAAAACGACCAGTCCAAACAGAACGATCAGATAGACGTCCTGCTGGCGAAGGGGGTGAAAGCGCTGGCGATCAACCTGGTCGACCCGGCGGCGGCTGGCACCGTTATTGAAAAAGCCCGCGGCCAGAACGCGCCGGTGGTTTTCTTCAACAAAGAACCTTCCCGTAAAGCGCTGGACAGTTATGACAAAGCCTATTACGTCGGCACTGACTCCAAAGAATCCGGTATTATCCAGGGCGATCTGATCGCGAAACACTGGGCGGCGAATCAGGGCTGGGATCTGAATAAAGACGGTCAGATTCAGTTCGTACTGCTGAAAGGCGAGCCGGGTCACCCGGACGCGGAAGCGCGTACCACTTACGTGGTTAAAGAATTGAACGACAAAGGCATCAAGACCGAACAGCTTCAGTTAGATACCGCCATGTGGGATACCGCTCAGGCGAAAGACAAAATGGACGCGTGGTTGTCCGGCCCGAACGCTAACAAAATTGAAGTGGTTATCGCTAACAACGATGCGATGGCAATGGGGGCGGTAGAAGCGCTGAAAGCGCACAACAAAACCAGCATTCCGGTCTTTGGCGTGGATGCGCTGCCAGAAGCGCTGGCGCTGGTGAAATCCGGAGCGATGGCCGGTACTGTGCTGAATGACGCCAACAACCAGGCGAAAGCGACATTCGATCTGGCGAAAAACCTGGCGGATGGTAAAGGCGCCGCAGACGGCACCAGCTGGAAAATTGAAAACAAAATTGTGCGCGTTCCTTACGTGGGCGTAGATAAAGATAACCTGGCCGAGTTCTCCAAAAAGTAAGACTGTTGGGCGCGATCGCGATCGCGCCCTTTAATCACGCACTCTGCGAGGCCGACAAGGTATAATTATGGTCAGCACAACGACACCGTCCTCAGGCGAATACTTGTTGGAAATGAGCGGTATCAACAAGTCTTTTCCCGGCGTTAAGGCACTTGATAATGTTAATTTAAAAGTCCGTCCACACTCTATTCATGCATTGATGGGAGAAAACGGCGCGGGGAAATCGACACTATTGAAATGTCTTTTTGGCATCTATCAAAAAGATTCTGGCAGCATATTATTTCAGGGGAAAGAGATCGATTTCCATTCAGCGAAAGAAGCGCTGGAAAACGGTATTTCAATGGTTCATCAGGAATTAAACCTGGTATTACAACGCTCCGTGATGGACAACATGTGGCTCGGGCGTTATCCCACCAAAGGCATGTTTGTCGATCAGGACAAAATGTATCGCGACACAAAAGCGATATTTGACGAACTGGATATTGATATCGACCCGCGGGCGCGCGTCGGGACGCTTTCCGTTTCGCAAATGCAGATGATCGAAATTGCCAAGGCGTTTTCCTATAATGCCAAAATCGTCATCATGGATGAGCCGACCTCGTCGTTAACCGAAAAAGAGGTTAATCATCTGTTTACGATTATTCGTAAGCTGAAAGAACGCGGCTGCGGCATTGTGTATATCTCGCATAAAATGGAAGAGATTTTCCAGCTCTGCGATGAGGTCACGGTGCTGCGCGACGGCCAGTGGATTGCCACTCAGCCGCTCGAAGGGCTGGATATGGACAAGATCATCGCCATGATGGTTGGACGCTCGCTGAACCAGCGTTTCCCGGATAAAGAGAACAAACCCGGTGAAGTAATACTGGAAGTGCGTAATCTGACGTCGCTGCGCCAGCCGTCGATTCGTGACGTCTCTTTTGATCTGCATAAAGGTGAAATTCTCGGTATTGCCGGGCTGGTAGGCGCAAAACGTACCGACATCGTCGAAACGCTGTTTGGTATTCGTGAGAAATCTTCCGGCACCATTACCCTGCACGGCAAAAAAATCAATAACCATAATGCGAACGAAGCCATCAACCACGGCTTTGCGCTGGTTACCGAGGAGCGACGCTCTACCGGTATTTATGCCTATCTGGATATTGGTTTTAACTCCTTAATCTCCAATATCCATAATTATAAAAACAAGGTCGGTCTGTTAGACAATTCGCGGATGAAAAGCGACACCCAGTGGGTTATTGACTCCATGCGGGTAAAAACCCCTGGCCACCGCACGCAAATTGGTTCGCTTTCCGGAGGCAACCAGCAGAAAGTGATTATTGGTCGCTGGCTGCTGACCCAGCCGGAGATATTAATGCTCGACGAACCCACGCGTGGAATTGACGTTGGCGCCAAATTTGAAATCTATCAGTTAATTGCGGAACTGGCCAAAAAAGGAAAAGGGATCATCATTATCTCCTCCGAAATGCCGGAATTGTTAGGGATAACCGATCGTATTCTGGTCATGAGCAACGGACTCGTGTCTGGAATTGTTGATACTAAAACGACCACGCAAAATGAAATTTTGCGTCTTGCGTCTTTGCACCTTTAAGATCAGGGGCTCCTCATGAGTGCGTTAAATAAGAAAAGTTTTCTCACTTATCTGAAAGAGGGCGGTATTTACGTCGTTCTTTTAGTTTTACTGGCAATTATTATTTTTCAGGATCCCACGTTCTTAAGTCTGCTTAACCTGAGTAACATTCTGACTCAGTCCTCGGTGCGCATTATTATCGCCCTCGGCGTGGCGGGGCTGATCGTCACCCAGGGGACAGACCTGTCAGCCGGGCGTCAGGTCGGGCTGGCGGCGGTGGTTGCGGCAACACTATTGCAGTCGATGGAGAACGCCAATAAGGTCTTTCCGGAAATGGCGACCATGCCGATTGCGCTGGTGATCCTGATTGTCTGCGCTATTGGCGCGATTATCGGCCTGATCAACGGCATCATTATCGCCTATCTGAACGTGACGCCGTTTATTACCACGCTGGGTACGATGATTATCGTGTACGGTATTAACTCCCTGTATTACGACTTCGTTGGGGCATCGCCGATTTCCGGCTTTGACAGCGGTTTCTCGACCTTCGCGCAGGGCTTTATCGCGTTAGGCAGCTTCCGGCTTTCCTATATCACGTTCTACGCACTGATCGCCGTGGCGTTCGTGTGGGTGTTGTGGAACAAAACCCGCTTCGGTAAAAACATTTTCGCCATCGGCGGCAACCCTGAAGCGGCGAAAGTGTCTGGCGTCAACGTCGCGCTGAACCTGCTGATGATCTATGCCCTCTCCGGCGTGTTCTACGCGTTTGGCGGTTTGCTGGAAGCGGGGCGTATCGGCTCCGCCACCAACAACCTCGGCTTTATGTATGAACTGGATGCGATTGCCGCGTGTGTCGTAGGCGGCGTATCGTTTAGCGGCGGCGTTGGGACGGTGTTGGGCGTGGTGACCGGGGTCATTATCTTTACGGTTATCAACTACGGCCTGACCTATATCGGCGTTAACCCGTACTGGCAGTACATTATCAAGGGCGGCATTATCATTTTCGCCGTTGCGCTGGACTCCCTGAAGTACGCACGTAAGAAGTAACCGGCAGGACAAAAAAACCGGCGCAGAGCCTCTGCGCCGGTTTTTTATTTAAAGAACACTAACCAGACGCCGACAACCAGCGCGCCAACGGCAACGCCAAAATAGGCGATAACGTAGCTCCAGTAGACGCCCGGCTGTCCGGTCCGCTGAATGATAAGCGGCGTCTGCGAGCCTTTTACCGTTTTTTCTACACTGCCTGCGCGTAGCGCTTTGAGCCCTTCACGAAAGGTCCACAGGACGATCATCAGTACGCCAATGACGATAAAAATCGTTTTATCTTCCATGTTATTTTCCCAGTTTCTTTTGCAATTCCAGCAACTGCTCTGGCGTAACCGCCGGGTAACCCTGCGCGTCATCGGGGATCTGATGCTGTGTCGGGATAGGCACCAGCGGGCCGAGGAAACGCGGTTCACGCTTAAACAAGTACAGGTCCGCCAGCGCGCCAAAGCGTGCGCCAAACTCGCGAACCCGAACCGTCAGCATATCCTTCGGCGACGGGACGGCGTAGCACTGCGCCTGAATGCCCATGTGCAGAGCGATAAACAGCGCGCGCTCGCAGTGGAAGCGCTGAGTGATGATAATAAAGTCGTTGGTGTCAAAAACCTTGCGGGTGCGGACAATTGAATCCAGCGTGCGGAACCCGGCATAATCCAGCACGATGTCCGCCGGATCGACGCCTGCGGCAATCAGATCCTTACGCATGGTTCTCGGTTCGTTATAACTCTGCAGGGCGTTGTCGCCGCTAAGCAGCAAATAGTTCACTTTCCCGCTGTTATAGGCGTTGAGCGCGCCCTGAATGCGGTAACGGTAGTACTGGTTGATGACGCCAGCGCGATAATATTTCGCGGTGCCGAGCACCACGCCGACCTGACGATAGGGAAGGTCCTGCAGTTCATCATAAATATAGGGCGCGGTTTTCCAGCTCATCCAGCGGTCAAGGCCGAGCACGGTCAACAGCAGCAAGCCGATCAGGACTAACAGGCTGTAAAAAACGCGCTTTAGCATGAAGAAAACTCGGTAACGGGATGAAATTTCAATCAGGCTACTTTACCCGCCTGCGAAGCGCAAGAAACGGCAGTCTGATTGAAGGGATTTTCAGCAATACGCCCCGGAAAAAACGCGTAACATCCAGGCAGGAAAAGGCAACGGCAATTGCGCGAGAGGGGGATGTTGCTCGCGCCGGCCTGGATGATGACAGGTTTATGCTAACAATACGCGGTCGATATTATTGCAGCCTAATGCCTTCAGCGTTGCGGCGGTGGCATCCCACTGAATCAACGAGGCATCCGCTTTTTCCGCCAGCACCGCCCGCTGAATATCGGCAAAATCATATCCGTTGAGATTCAACAAATTCAGCGCGCCCTGAAGCGGCGGCAGAGTCGGGTTAAACGCCGCATTTTCGGCGTAGCTTCCGCTAAAAATGTTGCCGTCTTTGCACGCCAGCGCCACGCCGCTTGGTGACTGGCTGTAAGGCATATGTGAGCGGTTCGCCGCGGCAATGGCCGCTTGCGCCAGCGCGTCGCCTTCGGCGGAGAAGCCGTGATCCTGCTCGTCCATCAAGAGCGTCTTAATGTCCAGATCTTTAGGGCCGAAGGCGTCCGGCAGATAGTCGCGCAGGGTATGCGGTTCGCGTCCTGGCAGATGAATGCGCAGATCCAGCCCGCTGTTCAGTTCATTCATAAACTGACGACAGTGACCACATGGCGTGTAGTTGACAGTGATCGCCGCAAGGCCTTTTTCACCGCGCAGCCACGCGTGACTGATAGCGCTTTGCTCGGCATGGACGGTTTGCTGCATGGTGGCGCCCAGATATTCCATATTGCCGCCGAAATACCAGGTGCCGCTGACGCCGCGCGCAATCGCGCCGACGTTGAAATGGGAGAGCGGGGTACAGGCGCAGGCCGCAGCCAGGGGCAGTAGCGCAAATGCCAGCGCGTCTTCGTCAAGTCCCGTGGCGCTTTTCAGCCACGCGACCTGCTCTGCGGTCAGCAAGGCGGGGAAATGCGTTTCCGCCAGGATCGGCGCCAGCGCTGATTGCAAATTATCCGCAAGTTGGCCAAAGGCAGTGTGAAAACGTGGGTGCATGGCGTTGCCTCAAAATAATGTAATGGGATCGTAGTGTACGGGCCTGTCAGGGCTTTATATGTGATATAAATCTCATTATTTGTGCAACTTATGAAACTTAAATGAAAAATGCGCGACGTATCGCAAATTTTAGCCGGCTACCGCCAGAATTAGCGGAAACAAAAACGGCGCGATCAGGGATGTGATGATCCCGCAGATCACCAGCGCCAGCGAACTGAACGCCCCTTCCTGATAATCCAGCTCCGCGCAGCGGGCGGTGCCGAGGGCGTGAGAAGCCGTTCCCATCGCCAGGCCACGCGCGGCTTTAGTACGAATACGCATGGCATTTAACAGGGTGTGGCCAAAGACGGCGCCGAGAATACCGACAAATATCACGCAAACCGCGCTCACTGCCGGGATGCCGCCAATGCTGCCGCCCACCGCCATTGCGATTGGCGTGGTGACGGATTTTGGCAACACCGACGCGGCAATTTCCGGAGTTGCCCCCATCAGCAGCGCAACCGAGGTGCCGGTCACCATCGCCACAACGCTGCCGACAAAGCAGATGGTGATGATGGATTTCCAGCGGGCGCGGATTTGGTGCAACTGTTCATATAGCGGATAGGCCAGCGCCACGACCGCCGGTTGCAGCAGATCGTTTAACACTTCACTGCCTTTGAAATAGTGATCGTAGGGAATCCCCGTAAGCAGCAAAAACGGAATGATGACCACCATCGCCACCAGCAGCGGGTTCAGCAACGGAAACTTAAAGCGCGCCGCCAGCTTCCGCGCGGCAAAAAAGACCGCTAAGGTCAGCGGCAGCGACCACCAGATATAGGCCATCATTCTTTTGATCCTTTCTGTCCAACCACTTTACGTTCACCGTGAACCAGGTGCGAACTCCAGCTGACCACCAGAAAAACCACCAGCGTACTGATGGCGCACGAGACCACCACCGGGCCAAACTGCGCGCGCAGTAAGTCAAAATACTGCATCACGCCCACGCCAATTGGCACAAACAGCAGCGCCATATAGCGAATCAGGACATAGCAGCCAGGATTGACCCATTTAGCGGGGATGATTTGTAGCGCCAGCAGGACAAACAGGATCAGCATGCCGATAATGCTGCCGGAAATGGCGACAGGAAGCAGAGTTGCAATAAAAATGCCCGCATACAGGCAGGCATAGATCAGCACGAAAGCGCGTAAATATTGCCAGATGATATTCAGTGTCTTACTCATGGGATACGCCTTAAATGAGATGGATTCATCATACAATTAAACGTTAAAACGTGCTACCGATCACATCATGAATTCTTAGCATACTGAGGATAGACAACGGGAACATCGTGCCATGTTCTCCCTTCGTCGGGCTAGACCTGCGTCAGAAAGTGCAGAAAGCGGCTGAGCGCCGCCGAAGGCGTTTCGTTGTTGCGCCAGAACACGCCGACGCTGCCTTTCTGCTCTATCTTCGGCAGGTTCAGGATCACCAGTTGCCCCTGGCTGGCATAGCGCTGCGCCAGCCGTAAAGAAAGAATAGAGATCATGTCGCTGCTTTGCAGCAGGTTAGTGCTGACGTTCATGGATGCCGATTCAATGGTGTTTTCTGGCAGCATCACGCCGTTATCGACCAGCGCGTTATCAATGCTGATGCGGATGGGCGTCCCCGTGGGCCAGACGATCCAGCGCCAACTGGCGAGATCGTTCCAGGAGAGGCTGGCATGGCTGGCCAGCGGGTGATCCGGCCGCGCAACAAAGCAGACGGGTTCGGTATACAGGACCTGATAGTTCAGCGGAAGCTGGAGCGCCCGCCCGCCAACCCGGCCAACCACCACATCCACTGACCCCGCCAGCAGATCGTGCAGCAGCGGCGTCATCACTTTTTCTTCGATGTTGAGGTGCAGCGTCGGCATTTCGCTGAGCAAACCGAGGATCGCCTGTGACACACAGTCAGTCGCCACCGGCGAGCAACCGATTTTCAGGCTGCCGACCAGACCACCGGCCTTAAAGCGGGCAATTTCATACTGGGATCGCTCCATGTCGTTGATTAAGCGCTGAGCATGCTGCAACAACAATTTGCCGCCTTCGGACGGGCGCAGGCCTTTACTGTGACGTTCGAAGAGCGTGATCCCTATCTCATCTTCGAGCTGTGACAACCATTTCGACAGCGCGGGCTGGCTGATATTCATCATTCGCGCCACCTGCGTGAGATTGCCCTGCTCGCCCAGCGCCATCAGCGTTTGCAGGTGATGAAGTTTCAATTTCTGCGCCCAGTTAGCCATCCGCGATAACCTCCAGGTTATGTCTCTGCATGAAAAGCCATTGTACATTTTATCGCCCTATCTACAAACTCGTAACATACCAAAAACAAAAGAACCTCTTACCTTACCTGCACCGAGGCATACACAATGACTCAACGACGTGAACTACAGGCTCTGATCGATGCCGCCCCCGTCGGCAAAACCCAGTGGCGGGTGATCATCTGCTGCTTTCTGGTGGTGATGCTGGACGGCTTTGATACTGCCGCGATTGGCTTTATTGCACCCGACATTCGCAGCCACTGGCAACTGACCGCCGGTGACCTCGCGCCGCTGTTTGGCGCGGGACTGCTGGGGCTGACGGCGGGCGCGCTGCTCTGCGGCCCACTTTCCGACCGCTTTGGCCGCAAACGGGTTATCGAGCTTTGCGTGGCGCTGTTCGGCGCTCTGAGTCTGATCTCGGCGTTTTCGCCGGATCTGCAAACGCTGGTATTCCTGCGCTTTTTGACCGGGCTTGGGCTGGGCGGCGCGATGCCGAACACCATCACCATGACCTCTGAATATCTGCCTGCGCGGCGGCGCGGCGCGCTGGTGACCCTGATGTTCTGCGGCTTTACCCTCGGTTCGGCGATGGGGGGGATCGTCAGCGCCCAACTGGTGGCGGTCATTGGCTGGCACGGCATTCTGATCCTTGGCGGGGTGCTGCCGTTAATGCTGTTCGCCGCGCTGCTGTTCGTGCTGCCGGAATCTCCGCGCTGGCAGGTTCGTCGCCAGCTGCCGCAGGCCACCATTGCCCGCACGGTCAGCGCCATTACCCGTCAGCGTTACGAGGACACGCATTTTTACCTTAATGAAGCGGCGGCGATCGCCAAAGGCAGCATTCGTCAGCTTTTCGTGGGTCGCCAGTTGCCCATTACCCTGATGTTATGGGTGGTGTTCTTCATGAGCCTGCTGATTATTTATCTGCTTTCAAGCTGGATGCCCACGCTGCTCAACCACCGCGGCATTGACCTCCAGCAGGCCTCCTGGGTGACGGCGGCTTTCCAGATTGGCGGTACGCTGGGGGCGCTGGCGCTGGGCGTACTGATGGATAAACACAACCCGTTCCGGGTTCTGGCGGTGAGCTATGCGCTGGGCGCGGTGTGCATCATCATGATTGGCCTGAGCGAAAATGGCCTGTGGCTGATGGCGCTGGCGATTTTTGGTACCGGGGTGGGGATCAGTGGATCGCAGGTGGGACTGAACGCCTTAACCGCCACGCTCTACCCGACGCAAAGCCGCGCGACAGGCGTCAGTTGGTCAAACGCGGTGGGTCGCTGCGGCGCCATCGTCGGATCGCTCTCCGGCGGCGTGATGATGGCGATGAATTTCTCATTCGATACGCTGTTTTTCATTATCGCTGTCCCGGCGGCGATCAGCGCGGTGATGTTGACCCTGCTGATCGTGGTTGTCCGTCAGTCAGCCTCTGTCCCCGATAACGTGCCGCGCACTGGCGGTATGGTAAATGAATAAGGAGAATCCCTATGTCTGAACATAACCAGGATGTCAAAAACAGCCGTCAGCAGTTCTATCAGCATATTTCGGGGCAAAACCTGACCCCGCTGTGGGAGTCGCTGCATCACCTGGTGCCGCAAACCCCGAACGCCAACTGCGCGCCGGCTTACTGGAACTACCAGGAAATTCGTCCGCTGCTGCTGGAGAGCGGCAACCTGATTGGCGCAAAAGAGGCGGTGCGGCGCGTGCTGGTGCTGGAAAACCCGATGCTGCGCGGACAATCCTCTATCACCTCGACGCTGTATGCCGGGCTTCAGCTGATCATGCCGGGAGAGGTCGCCCCGAGCCACCGCCATAACCAGTCGGCGCTGCGGTTTATTGTGGAAGGGAAAGGGGCGTTCACTGCCGTGGATGGCGAGCGCACGCAGATGCACGTCGGTGACTTTATTCTGACGCCGCAATGGCAGTGGCATGACCATGGCAACCCGGGCGATGAGCCGGTTGTCTGGCTTGACGGGCTGGACCTGCCGCTGGTGAATCTTCTCGGCTGCGGCTTTGCCGAGGATTACCCGGAAGATCAGCAGCCGGTGACGCGCAAAGAGGGCGATTACCTGCCGCGCTATGCCGCTAACATGCTGCCGCTGCGTCAGCAAAAGGGGAATTCATCACCAATCTTCAACTATCGCTACGATCGCAGTCGCGAAGCGCTGCACGATCTGACCCGTTTCGGCGAGGCCGACGAGTGGGACGGCTACAAAATGCGCTACGTCAACCCGGTCACCGGCGGGTACCCGATGCCATCAATGGGCACTTTCCTGCAGCTGTTGCCGAAAGGCTTTGTCTCGCGGATGGCGCGTACCACCGACAGCACCATTTACCACGTGGTGGAGGGCAGCGGCGAAGTGACCATCGGCAATGAAACCTTCACCTTTACCGCCAAAGACATTTTCGTGGTGCCGACCTGGCACGGCGTGTCGTTTACATCCTTCGATGACACCGTGTTATTCAGTTTTTCAGACCGGCCGGTACAGGAAGCCCTCGGGTTATTCCGCGAAGCACGTTATTAATAAGGGAGAAAACAATGACTCAGTATGTATTTGAACCGCAAGCGCCCGTTACCGTACCGGTGGTCGGCAGCGATGAACGCTTCCCCGTCCGCCGCGTGTATTGCGTCGGACGCAACTACGCCGCCCATGCCCGGGAAATGGGTTTCGACCCGGATCGCGAGCCGCCGTTCTTCTTCTGCAAGCCCGCCGATGCCGTAGTGCCGGTGCCGGCAGGTGAAACGCTCGAACTGCCGTATCCGGCGCAAACCGACAATTACCACTATGAAATTGAGCTGGTGGTGGCGATAGGCAAAAAAGGCAGTGATATCCCGTTAGAAAACGCTCATGAATATGTCTGGGGCTATGCCACCGGACTGGATATGACCCGCCGCGATCGGCAGATGGAGATGCGCCAGATGGGCCGTCCGTGGGAGATTGGCAAAGCGTTCGATCTCTCTGCGCCCATCGCGCCGCTGCATAAAGCCAGCCAGGCGCCGGACGTTAATGCCGCGCCTATCTGGCTCCAGGTCAACGGCGAAGATCATCAGCGCAGCGACATCCGCCACCTCATCTGGTCGGTGAACGAAACCATTAGCTATCTGTCCGGCTTCTTCGAACTGCAACCGGGGGATCTCATTTTTACCGGCACGCCGGAAGGGGTGGGGGCAGTGGTGAAGGGCGATGTGATCACCGGTAACGTGGACGGGTTAACCCCCCTCGCCGTGAAGATTGTCTGAGGTGAGACATGAAGCTGTACAGTTTTTTCAATAGTTCGGCCTCGTACCGCGTGCGCATTGCACTGGCGCTGAAAGGTATCGACTACCAGACGGTGGGCGTCAATATCCGCATCGGTCAGCAAAATGAACTGGCCTACCGGCGGATGAATCCGGTGGGGCTGGTGCCAACGCTGGTGACCGATGACGGCGACGCGCTTGGCCAGTCGCTGGCGATTATCGACTGGCTGGACCGGCATTTCCCGCAGTCGCCACTGCTGCCGGCCAGCGATCCGGCGCGCAGCCAGGTGCTGGAGATTGTCTACGCCATCGCCTGTGATATTCACCCAGTGAATAATCTGCGGGTGCTGCGCTATCTCACTGACGAACTGAAGATCAGCGAAGAGGATAAAAAACGCTGGTACGCGCACTGGATCCAGCAGGGGCTGAGCGCTGTTGAACAGTTGTTGCGTCAAAGCCAGTCTCAGTCGTACTGCGTCGGAAACCGTCCAACGCTTGCCGACTGTTGCTTGATCCCGCAGTGGGCGAACGCGCTGCGTATGGGGTGTGACTTAAGCGCCTTTCCGCGCTGCAATGCGGTGTATGAAGCCTGCACACAGCTTCCGGCGTTTATCGCCGCCGCGCCCGAAAATCAACAAGATAAACTCTCAGCCTGAGAAGGAGAACGACAATGGCTAAAGTGAAGAGCGCAATTATCGTTGGCGGCGGCATCGGCGGGGCAGCAACCGCGCTTTCGCTGGCGCGCCAGGGTATCAAGGTGATGCTGCTGGAAAAGGCGCACGAGATTGGCGAGATTGGCGCAGGCATCCAGCTTGGCCCAAATGCCTTTTCGGCGCTGGACAGCCTCGGTGTTGGCGACGTAGCGCGCCAGCGGGCGGTATTTACCGACCATATCACCATGATGGATGCGGTAAACGCGGAGGAAGTTGTCCGCATTGAAACCGGCCAGGCGTTTCGCGACCATTTCGGCGGGCCGTATGCCGTGATTCACCGCGTCGACATTCATGCCTCGGTCTGGGAAGCGGTGCTGACCCATCCTGATGTTGAATACCGGACATCCACCAATGTGGTGGATATTCGCCAGACGCCGGACGACGTCACGGTATTTGATGAGCAGGGAAACAGCTGGACAGCCGATATTCTGGTGGGCTGTGACGGCGTGAAGTCGGTTGTGCGCCAGAGTCTGCTGGGGGATTCCCCGCGGGTGACCGGACATGTGGTCTACCGGGCGGTGATTGACTGTGACGATATGCCGGAAGATTTACGCATTAACGCGCCGGTACTGTGGGCGGGGCCGCACTGTCACCTTGTTCACTATCCGCTACGCGGCGGCAAGCAGTACAACCTGGTGGTGACGTTCCATAGCCGTCAGCAGGAGGAGTGGGGTGTGAAGGACGGCAGTAAAGAAGAGGTGCTCTCGTATTTTGCCGGTATCCATCCTCGTCCACGTCAGATGCTCGACAAACCCACCTCCTGGCGTCGCTGGTCCACCGCCGATCGCGAACCGGTGGAAAAATGGGGAACGGAGCGCATTACGCTGGTCGGTGACGCCGCGCATCCGGTCGCGCAGTATATGGCCCAGGGCGCATGCATGGCGCTGGAAGATGCGGTGACCCTCGGCAAAGCGCTGGAAAAATGCGAGGGCGATGCGGCAAGCGCCTTTGCGCTGTATGAGTCGGTGCGTATTCCGCGCACGGCGCGAATTGTCTGGTCGACCCGCGAAATGGGGCGCGTCTACCACGCCGCGGGCGTCGAACGTCAGGTGCGTAATCTGCTGTGGAAAGGCAAATCGCAGGCGGAATTTTATCGCGGCATGGAGTGGTTATACGGCTGGAAAGAGGATAACTGTCTGCTGCCGCGCTAGCGCTGTGCTTCATCACCGGCCTGGGCAGCCGTTTTACCGCCATCCGGCAAAAGGTTTTGATCCTCGCAGAGAGGCGCTATGATAGCGCCTCTTTTTTTGCGGATAACCTTATGCGTGTTTTACTGGCGCCGATGGAAGGCGTACTCGACTCCCTGGTACGCGAACTTCTGACGGAAGTGAATGACTACGATTTATGCATCACCGAATTTGTGCGCGTGGTGGATCAACTTCTGCCGGTAAAAGTGTTTCATCGCCTGTGTCCGGAACTGATGAACGGCAGCCGAACGCCTTCCGGGACGCTGGTGCGCGTGCAACTGCTGGGCCAATATCCACAGTGGCTGGCGGAGAACGCCGCCCGCGCCGTTGAGCTGGGATCCTACGGCGTTGATCTCAACTGCGGCTGCCCGTCGAAAATGGTTAACGGCAGCGGTGGCGGCGCGACGCTTCTGAAAGATCCGGAGCTGATTTATCAGGGCGCCAAAGCGATGCGTGAGGCGGTGCCTGCCCACCTGCCGGTGACGGTAAAAGTCCGTCTCGGCTGGGACAGCGGCGATAAAAAATTTGAGATCGCCGACGCCGTGCAGCAGGCCGGGGCCAGTGAGCTGGTGGTGCATGGCCGCACGAAAGAGCAGGGCTACAAAGCCGATCACATCAACTGGCAGGCCATCGGCGAGATTCGCCAGCGTCTGACCATTCCGGTGATCGCCAACGGGGAAATCTGGGACTGGCAAAGCGCGCAGGCCTGCATGGCGGCAAGCGGCTGTGACGCGATAATGATTGGCCGTGGCGCGCTGAATATTCCCAACCTCAGCCGGGTGGTGAAATACAACCAGCCGCGGATGCCGTGGCCGGAGGTGGTGGCGCTACTGCAAAAATATACCCGTCTGGAAAAGCGGGGAGATACCGGGCTTTATCACGTGGCGCGCATCAAGCAGTGGCTGGGGTATTTGCGTAAAGAATATGATGAAGCCACCGTTCTCTTTCAGCACATCCGCGCGTTAAATCATTCACCGGACATTGCACGGGCGATCCAGGCGATAACCCTCTGATAACTGGCCGGGTAAGCGAAGCGTCGCTACCCGGCGCAGCCGTTAAAAAATCATCTTAAACACGCCGGTGACCACCAACAGCCCAATCAGAAAAATAATCAAAATCACCCACAGTAAAATCTTCATTGCCGTTCCCTTATTGGTAAGTTCAGATTAAGTATAGGAAATCTTCGGCAACCTGCCGCCGGGATATCGTCCGTAAATAACAAACACATAAATCAGATAAATAAATCCCATTAATGATATTTATTTGAGAAATACATTGCCGGATATGACGGTTATTTGCCAAAGATGTTATGCCACGCGTAACTAAAAAACCGCATTCAACAACAGGTAAGCTCCGCGCACCCTTTCAAAGCAGAACTTCTTCATGAATCGTAACTCTTTTCACGCTGTGAAAGCGTGCTTCCCCTTTGCACTTTTGCTGGCGGGATGCGCCCCCATGCATGACAGTCATCAGACGCTGGCGCAGCAAACCCCCGCGACTCACGTTGACGCCTCACTGCCTGCGTCACTCAAAAAAGGGTGGCCGGAAAGCCAATGGTGGCAGGTATATCACGATCCCCAGCTCAACGGTCTGATTGAGCACGCCCTGCTGCACTCGCCGGATATGCAGGTGGCTGAACAACGCATTCAACTGGCGGAAGCGCAGGCGAAAGCGGTTGAAACCCAGGACGGTCCGCAACTGGATTTTTCAGCGGATCTCGAGCGGCAGAAAATGTCAGCGGAAGGGTTAATGGGGCCGTTCGCACTGACCGATCCCGCGGCAGGCACCACGGGACCGTGGTATACCAACGGTACATTTGGCTTAACCGCCGGTTGGGATCTGGATTTATGGGGGAAAAATCGTGCGGAAGTGACGGCGCGAATCGGCGCGGTGAAAGCGCGGGAAGCGGAACGTGAGCAGACCCGCCAGTTGCTGGCAAGCAGCGTCACGCGGTTGTACTGGGAATGGCAAACGCAGGCGGCGTTAAGCACGCTGCTCCAGCAAATCGAAGACGAACAGCGCAATATTATTAACAGCGATCGCCAGCTGTACCAGAACGGGATAACGTCTTCGGTCGAGGGTGTTGAAACCGATATCGATGACAGCAAAACACAACAGCAACTGAATGATGCTGCCGGAAAGATGAAGGTCATAGAGGCGCGGCTCAGCGCGCTCATTAATGCCCAGTCGACCTCGCTGGCGCTTCACCCGGTGGCGCTGCCGAACGTGGAAAGCCGACTGCCGGATCGCCTGGGCTATGAATTGCTGGCGCGCAGGGCAGATTTGCAGGCGGCGCACTGGTATATCGAATCGTCGCTCAGCAGCGTGGAGGCGGCGAAAGCGGCGTTTTATCCTGATATCAACCTGATGGCTTTTCTGCAACAGGATGCGCTGCATTTAAGCGATCTGTTCCGCAGCTCCGCGCAGCAGATGGGCGTTACCGCCGGGCTGACGCTACCGATTTTCGACAGCGGCAGACTGAACGCGAATCTGGATATCGCCCAGGCGCAAAGTGATTTGTCGATCGCGAATTACAACAAAGCGGTGGTGGAGGCGGTAAATGACGTCGCACGCGCCGCCAGTCAGGTGGCAACGCTGGCGCAAAAAAATGCCCATCAGCAGCAGATTGAGCACGATGCCCGGCGGGTGGTAACGTTGGCTGAAGCGCGCTTCAGGGCGGGGATTATTGCCGGTTCCCGCGTTAGCGAGGCGAAAATTCCGGCGCTGCGCGAACAGGGTAACGGCCTGATTTTACAAGGCCAGTGGCTGGACGCCTCGGTACAGCTCATCAGCGCGCTCGGCGGCGGCTACCCGCACTCCTGATCTTTCCGGCTCTCTCAGACTGAGCTTCTATACTTAGAGCCTGATGAGACAGATTCTTAAGGTTCAGTTTGATTCAACCGGAGATATTATGAGAAAAGTGGCCATTGTCACCGCGTCTGATTCAGGTATCGGCAAAGCCTGCGCCCTGCATCTGGCGCAGCAGGGATTTGATATTGGCATCACCTGGCATTCCGATGAACAGGGCGCGCGCGCGACAGCGCAAGAGGTGATGAAGCACGGCGTTCGCGCTGAGACCGTCCAGTTAGATCTCAGCCAGCTACCTGCGGGGGTACAGGCGCTTGAGCAACTGATTACCCGGCTGGGCCGGATTGACGTGTTGGTGAATAATGCGGGCACAATGCGCAAAGCCGCGTTTCTTGAGATGCCCTTCGACGACTGGCGACAGATTTTCACGGTGGACGTCGACGGCGCATTTCTCTGTTCCCAACTGGCTGCTCGCCAGATGGTAAAACAGGGGGAGGGCGGCCGTATTATCAATATCACCTCGGTACATGAGCATACGCCGCTGCCCGAGGCCAGCGCTTATACCGCCGCGAAACACGCCCTTGGCGGGCTGACCAAATCCATGGCGCTTGAGCTGGTCAAACACAATATTCTGGTCAACGCCGTGGCGCCGGGAGCCATCGCCACCCCGATGAATGATATGGACGACAGCGACGTGAAGCCTGGCGCTGAACCGTCGATCCCACTGGGCAGAATGGGGGCGACGCGCGAAATTGCCAGCCTGGTGGCGTGGCTGTGTTCGGACGGGGCAAGCTACACCACCGGCCAGTCGCTGATCGTCGACGGCGGATTTATGCTCGCCAATCCACAGTTTACACCGCAGTAGCGTTCGTATTAGTCGGCTTTGCGGCGGCTGCGGCGTTTTAACCACCCGCGAACGCCGACCACCAGCGCAATGGCAAGAAACAGCCAGACCAGATGTTTTAGATGGTGATCAAGGCTGTGCAGCCAGGGGGCAATGACTTCACCACCCGCGTAGCCGAGTGTGGTGAAGATCAGCGCCCAGATCAGCGCCCCGAGAATATTCAGCGGCAGAAAAATTTTTGGCGGCAGATGGCTTGCGCCAATCAGCAGCGGGCCAATGACGCGAAAACCGTACATAAAGCGCGTGCCGATGACGAACAGATATGGACGACGCTGGATCATCTTTTGCGCCTGGCGGATTTTGTCACGATGACGGGAAAAACGGCGCAGGAGCGGGTCACCGTAGCGGCGCCCAAGCAAATACAATACCTGATCGCCAATCATGCCGCCTACGGCGACGGCCAATACCACCAAAGGAAACTTCAGTAATCCCTGATGAGCGGCGACGCCGCCCAGCAGGGTCACAGTTTCGCCTTCCGCCAGACTACCGATGACCAGCGCGGCATAACCGTATTGTGCAATAAGACTGTTTATATCCATGTGTCTGAATGACCTCCGCACGTTTAAGCATACACCTTGTGAATTTATGTTGCTGAATGAAAAAGGAGGGAGGGGATCGTCTGCCATGACATTTCCTGAACTGTACATAAAATAATCGAAAAGCGAATTATACTTGAGGTGTTAGGGGCCGGAACTGACACAAGGGGGCGGTATGAACCATGTCTGGGGGTTGTTTTCCCATCCCGATCGTGAAATGCAGGTGATCAAAAGCGAGAATGAAACGGTATCGCATCACTACACCCATCATGTACTGCTGATGGCGGCGATTCCGGTTATCTGCGCGTTTATTGGCACCACGCAAATCGGCTGGAATTTTGGCGACGGCAACGTGCTGAAGCTGTCGCCGGTAACGGGGCTTGCGCTGGCTGTGCTGTTCTACGCCGTCATGCTCGCTGGTGTGGCGGTGATGGGACGGGTGATCTGGTGGATGGCGCGTAGCTTTCCGCAGCGCCCGTCGCTGGCGCACTGTATGGTGTTTGCCGGTTATGTAGCGACCCCGCTGTTTCTGAGTGGGGTGGTGGCGTTGTATCCGCTGGTCTGGCTGTGCGCGCTGGTGGGAACGGTGGCGCTGTTTTATACCGGTTACTTACTGTATCTCGGTATACCGACCTTCCTGAACATTAATAAGGAGGAGGGGCTGAGCTTCTCCAGTTCGACGCTGGCGATTGGCGTGCTGGTGCTGGAAGTGCTGCTCGCGCTGACCGTTATTCTGTGGGGATACGGTTACCGGGTCTTCTGAGGTCATTCTCTGCATTGTTGGTGTAAAAGCCAGCAATGCAGCCTTTCCTGACGATTCTCTTATGGCGGCAACGTTATTAGCTCGCTATGATTCTTTCGCTAGCTTAAGTAAATTCTCACTCAAGCGGTGCGTGTTATCACACGTGTGAATCATTTTCTGAAATCTCATCATGCTGACATTCCGAGTTTCTGTTCTTAGCCTGGCGTTAATACTGGCGGTGCCTTTTGCACCGCAGGCGATGGCCAAAGCGGCGGCGACGACCGCGGCCTCCCAACCGGAAATCGCCTCCGGTAGCGCGATGATCGTCGATCTGAACACCAATAAGGTGATCTATTCGAACCATCCGGATCGGGTGCGTCCGATCGCCTCGATAACCAAATTAATGACCGCGATGGTCGTGCTGGACGCGCGACTGCCGCTGGACGAGAAGCTGAAGATCGATATCAGCCAGACGCCAGAAATGAAAGGCGTCTATTCCCGTGTGCGGCTGAACAGTGAGATCAGTCGTAAAAACATGCTGTTGCTGGCGCTGATGTCCTCGGAAAACCGCGCGGCGGCAAGCCTGGCGCACCATTATCCGGGAGGCTATAACGCCTTTATTAAGGCGATGAATGCGAAGGCGAAAGCGCTCGGCATGACCCATACGCGTTTTGTCGAGCCGACCGGGTTATCCATTCACAACGTATCTACCGCGCGCGATCTCACCAAAATGCTGATTGCCAGCAAGCAGTATCCGCTGATTGGGCAACTGAGTACGACGCGTGAGGATATGGCGACCTTCTCGAACCCGGCGTATACCCTGCCGTTTCGCAATACCAACCATCTGGTGTACCGCGACAACTGGGACATTCAGTTGACGAAAACGGGCTTCACCAACGCGGCGGGGCACTGCCTGGTGATGCGCACGGTAATTAATCACAAACCGGTGGCGCTGGTCGTGATGGACGCCTTTGGCAAATATACCCATTTTGCCGACGCCAGCCGTTTACGTACCTGGATTGAGACCGGCAAAGTGATGCCGGTTCCGGCGGCGGCATTAAGCTATAAAAAGCAAAAAGCCGCGCAGATGGCGCAGCAGACCGCGCAAAACGATTGAGCTGAAAGCCGGATAAGGCGGTTCTCCGCCATCCGGCGACATCAACGTTATTCCGGCAGCGTCCAGTCACCCTCGTTAAGCGGGCGCTGCATAATCAATGTGTCCCGCCAGTCGCCTTTCTTGTAGCCGACGCTGCGAAGCTGTCCGGCAATTTCAAAACCATGTTTTTTATGTAACCGTAATGAGCCAGGGTTATTGTGCCCGTCGCCGATCACCGCCACCATTTGTCGCCATGGGCCTGCTTCACAGCGACTGATGAGCGTGGACATTAACAGACTACCGATACCGCGCCCGGTCATGCTGGCGTCAACGTATATCGACTCTTCCAGGGTATAACGGTAGGCGGGGCGAGGGCGGTACTGAGTGGCATAGCAATAGCCCACCACCACGCCGCGATACAAAGCCACCAGCCAGGGCAGGCCATACTGCGCGACCTTGAGCATTCGCTGGCGCATCTCTTCTACCGTCGGGGGGATCTCTTCGAAAGAGGCGCGACCATTCAGCACATGCCAGGCATACAGCGCGGAAATGGCCTCCACGTCGCCGGGCGAAGCGTCGCGCACCACAATATCATCATCAGAAAGCGTATCGGCAGCAGACATGGTTATCACCTTCAGGATAAAAAGCCGGAGTCATAGCTCCGGCACATGTCGTTACTTTTGCACGATATTTCGAGCAGATCCAGCCTGCACGGCGGGCCTGCTTACACGGTTTGCCCGGTAGAGGGGGCTTTCCAGAATTTCTGCTTGCTGGTTTTGCCAATTCCGGGATTCATACTATTGGTCGGGTCATTTTCGCGATAAAAACGGGTCAACGCCTCCGGCGCTTTGTACAGATGACCGACGTTGTGCTCGGCGGGATACTGCGCGCCGCGCTGGTGAAGCAGTTCAAGCATCTGCGCTTTCAACGCATGTACGTCAACGCCTTTTTTAACGATGTAATCCTGATGGAAGACGTAGCACATAAAGTGTCCGTAATAGAGCTTATGCACTAACTGGCTGTCAAGTTCCGCCGGCAGATGTTCATACCACTCGGTGTCATTACGACGCAAGGCGATGTCCAGCGCCAGAATATCTTCCACGTCATCGGCATGCACTGCCTGATAGCGGATTGCCGCGCCCGCCGCCGCGAAACGGTGCAGGAATGCTTTGCTGCCTTCCTCCGGCGTACAGGCGAAGAAGTCGCCTTCCGCGGTTTTAAAGAATTCGCTCAGCCAGTTTTGCGCTTCCGCCACGCCGTCACCGGCCATTTTTAACAGCAGATGATGCTCGTATTTATCGCGCCAGCTTTTCATTCGCGGCGGCAAATGACTGGGGAACAGATGACCGAACTTCTGCATTGCGCGGTCAGTGAAGTGCGGACGGAAAAATTTCACTTTCTCCAGCATTGCATCGGTACGGCCCTTCAGGGTAAAGAAGAACGGCATTTTGTCGGTACCGAGCTTGTCGATCATCAGGAACGTATCTTTACCGTACTGCTCCGCGATATCGTAAATATCACGATGCATATACTCGCCCGCGACCGGCAGATTCTCAAAGTTTGCCAGAATATGGCGGCGGATTTCGGTCAGCACGTCAGGCTGATTGGTGCCGATGTAAAACACCTGCTGGTTTTTTTCCGCTTCAAAAGTGTCGAGGCGTACCGCAAACACCGCCAGTTTTCCGGCGCAGCCGGAGGCTTCAAACAGGCGGTCCGGGTCGGCGTTATAACGCGCCGGCGTGTCAGCCTCGATATCGCGCACGCGGGTTACGTAGTCGTGATCGTGGGCGTGACGCCCGTCGTGACGCACGTTTTCTTCTTTGATGCGCTCATCGTCCAGTTGACTGAGGATCTGCTCCGGCGTTTGACCAAGGTCGATGCCAAGATGGTTGACCAACTGGAGCTTGCCGTTTTCATCAATACGCGCAAACAGCGACATTTCGGTATAGGCAGGGCCGCGCTGAACCAGCGAGCCGCCGGAGTTATTACAGATGCCGCCAATCACCGAGGCGCCAATGCACGACGAACCAATGACCGAATGCGGTTCGCGTCCCAACGGTTTCAGCGCTTTTTCCAGTGAATACAGCGTGGTGCCCGGCCAGGCCAGCACCTGCTCGCCTTTGCCAAGGAGATGCAGCTTGTCGAGGCGCAGAGTGCTGATAATCACAATATCGCGATCGTAGTCGTTGCCGTTTGGCGTTGAACCTTCGGTCAGGCCCGTGTTGGCGGCCTGCATCAGAATAATTTTGTCGGCATTCACGCAGGCGTTAAGGACGCGCCAGAGTTCAAGCAGTGAGCCGGGAAAGACCACCGCCAGCGCATCGCCCTGGCCGGAACGGAAGCCCTTGCGATAGCGGGCGGTTTTCTCAGGTTCAGTCAGCAGGTGTGAATGACCCACGAGACGGGCGAGTTCATTCAGAAAGGCTTTATTATCAGTTGTTGTCAGGGAAGACATTTTCCACTCCTTGTGGTGGGACAAAATATCACGTTCAAGCATAGCGCTTTGTCTGACCCTGCGCTTACTCATTTACCCTGTCTGTGAATCAGCGGCGGTGAAAATTAAGAGAATAACCTTCGCTTTCTGCGTGGCGGCCAATTAGGCTTATGGCAACGTGCGGTTTTTGTTATATTTTCGCAGCCACGTCGGGCTAATGAGAAAGAGAGAAACAACATGAAATGGCTATGTTCTGTAGGTGTCGCGGTGAGTCTGGCGTTGCAGCCAGCGCTGGCGGAAGATCTGTTTGGTAACCACCCGCTGACGCCGGAAGCGCGGGATGCGTTTGTGACTGAACTCCTGACCAAAATGACCGTTGACGAGAAGATTGGTCAGCTTCGCTTGATTAGCGTCGGCCCGGATAACCCGAAAGAAGCGATCCGTGAAATGATCAAGGACGGACAGGTTGGGGCGATCTTCAATACCGTCACCCGCCAGGATATCCGCAAAATGCAGGATCAGGTGATGGAACTGAGCCGCCTGAAGATCCCTCTCTTTTTCGCGTATGACGTGTTGCACGGTCAGCGTACCGTTTTCCCCATCAGCCTGGGCCTGGCTTCCTCTTTTAACCTTGAGGCGGTGAAAACCGTCGGGCGCGTGTCGGCATATGAAGCGGCAGATGACGGCCTGAATATGACCTGGGCGCCGATGGTCGACGTTTCCCGCGACCCGCGCTGGGGACGCGCTTCCGAAGGCTTTGGCGAGGACACCTATCTCACATCGATCATGGGCAAGACGATGGTGGAAGCGATGCAGGGTAAAAGCCCGGCGGACCGCTATTCGGTGATGACCAGCGTGAAGCACTTCGCCGCCTACGGCGCGGTGGAAGGCGGCAAAGAGTACAACACCGTCGACATGAGTCCACAGCGTCTGTTCAACGACTATATGCCGCCGTACAAAGCGGGGCTGGACGCGGGCAGCGGCGCCGTCATGGTGGCGCTGAACTCGCTGAACGGAACGCCCGCCACGTCTGATGCCTGGCTGCTAAAAGATATTCTGCGCGACAAATGGGGCTTTAAGGGGATTACCGTTTCCGACCACGGCGCGATCAAAGAGCTGATAAAACACGGCACCGCCGCCGATCCCGAGGATGCGGTGCGCGTGGCGCTCAAGTCCGGCATTAACATGAGCATGAGCGACGAGTATTACAGCAAATACCTGCCGGGGCTGATCAAATCCGGCAAGGTGACGATGGAAGAACTGGACGACGCCGCCCGTCATGTGCTGAACGTCAAATATGATATGGGGCTGTTCAACGATCCGTACAGCCATCTGGGGCCGAAAGAGTCTGACCCGGCGGACACCAACGCCGAAAGCCGCCTGCATCGTAAAGAGGCGCGAGAAGTGGCGCGCGAAAGTCTGGTTCTGCTGAAAAACCGTCTGGAAACCCTACCGTTAAAAAAATCCGGCACTATTGCGGTGGTAGGTCCCCTGGCAGACAGCAAACGTGACGTGATGGGCAGTTGGTCCGCGGCGGGCGTGGCGGATCAGTCAGTGACCGTACTGACCGGCATTCAGAACGCCGTGGGTGATAAAGCAAAAATTGTTTACGCCAAAGGCGCGAATGTCACTGACGATAAAGACATCGTCACGTTCCTCAACCAGTACGAAGAAGCGGTGAAGGTGGATCCACGTACGCCGAAAGCGATGATCGACGAAGCGGTGAACGCGGCGAAACAGTCCGACGTGGTGGTTGCCGTCGTCGGTGAAGCGCAGGGCATGGCGCACGAAGCCTCCAGCCGGACCGATATCACTATTCCGCAGAGCCAGCGCGATCTGATCGCGGCGCTGAAAGCGACCGGCAAGCCGCTGGTGCTGGTGCTGATGAATGGCCGTCCGCTGGCGCTGGTGAAAGAAAATCAACAGGCCGACGCGATCCTGGAGACCTGGTTTGCCGGTACCGAAGGCGGTAACGCCATTGCCGACGTGCTGTTTGGCGACTACAACCCGTCCGGTAAACTGCCGATGTCTTTCCCGCGTTCCGTCGGGCAGATCCCGGTCTACTACAGCCACCTTAATACCGGTCGTCCGTATAATGCCGATAAACCTAATAAATACACGTCACGCTACTTTGACGAGGCTAACGGCCCGCTGTATCCGTTTGGCTACGGTCTGAGCTACACCACGTTTACCGTGTCTGACGTCAAACTTTCCGCCCCGAGCATGACGCGTGACGGCAGCGTAACCGCGAGCGTGCAGGTGACGAACACCGGTAAACGGGAAGGCGCGACGGTGATTCAGATGTACCTGCAGGACGTGACGGCGTCTGTGAGTCGTCCCGTGAAAGCGCTGAAGGGCTTTAAGAAGGTGACCCTGAAACCAGGGGAAACTCAGACCGTCAGTTTCCCGATTGACATCGAGGCGCTGAAGTTCTGGAATCAACAAATGCAGTATGATGCCGAACCGGGCAAGTTTAACGTCTTTATCGGCGTAGACTCAGCGCGGGTCAAGCAAGGGGAATTTGAGCTGCTGTAACAGAGACGAGAGGCGGGCGTAATCCCGTCTCTCTTTTTTGCGCTGGCGCGAAAAAACTGAATTCTCCGGTTAAAGAGACACTTTTCGACTATGCTTTTTGCTCAAGTCGCTGAAAAGGGCGGCAAAAGGATGAGGAAAGCATAATGACACTCTCAAAGATCTGTGCGGGCTCGCTGGCGCTGCTAGCGGCGGTGAGTTTACCCCTGCAGGCGGCGTCGCCGGTGACGGTGGGGTCGAAAATCGACACCGAAGGGGCTCTGCTCGGCAATATCATTTTGCAGGTGCTGGAAAGCCACGGCGTTAAAACGGTCAATAAAGTCCAACTGGGCACGACTCCGGTTGTGCGCGGGGCAATCACCTCCGGCGAACTGGATATTTATCCGGAATACACCGGCAACGGGGCCTTCTTCTTTAAAGATGAAAACGACCCGGCGTGGAAAAACGCCAACGCGGGCTATGAGAAAGTCAAAAAGCTCGATGCCGAACAGCATAAGCTGGTGTGGTTAACGCCAGCGCCCGCCAATAATACCTGGACCATCGCAGTGCGTAGCGATGTCGCTGAGAAAAATAAACTCACTTCGCTGGCCGATCTCGGACGCTACCTGAAAGCGGGCGGAACCTTTAAGCTGGCCGCCTCGGCCGAATTTATTGAGCGCGCCGATGCGCTTCCCGCTTTTGAAAAAGCCTACGATTTTAAACTGAGTCAGGATCAACTGCTTTCGCTGGCGGGCGGCGACACCGCGGTAACGATCAAAGCGGCAGCACAGCAAACGTCCGGCGTAAACGCGGCGATGGCTTACGGTACGGACGGTCCGGTGGCCGCGTTGGGGTTGCAAACCCTGAGCGATCCGAAAGGCGTACAGCCGATCTATGCCCCTGCGCCGGTAGTGCGTGAAGCAGTGCTGAAAGACTATCCTCAAATGGCCGAATGGCTGCAGCCGGTATTCGCCAGCCTTGACGCGAAAACCCTGCAGCAGTTAAACGCCAGTATTGCCGTGGAAGGGCTGGACGCGAAAAAAGTCGCCGCAGATTACCTGAAGCAAAAGGGATGGGTGAAGTAAAAGGACTGAAATAAGGCTGGGTGACGTGGCAAAAGTCAGTATTAACCGCGTGCTGTTGCTGCTGGTGGCGCTCACCGCAGTTGCCGCCGCGCTGCCGTTCGTAAACTATGCTCCTAACCGACTGGTTTCTGGCGAGGGGCGTCCGATCTGGGCAGTCTGGCCCGGTTCGGTTTCGCTGCTGGTGGGCGCCGGGTGCGCCTTGCTCACGCTGTGCTTCGTGCCGGGAAGACGAGGCGCTGCGCTCACGCTTGCTGTTGCGCAACTGTTGGTGATCCTGATGCTCTGGAGCGCGGGAAAAGCCGCCAGCCATCTGGCTGAAACGGGCTCGCCGTTGGCGCGGACCAGCCTGGGAAGCGGTCTGTGGCTGGCGCTGGCGTTAGGGCTGCTGGCCTGTAGCGACGCGATTCGCAGAATCACCGTCCAGCCGCTCTGGCGCTGGGTTCTGCATGCCCAGATCGCCATCGTGCCGCTGGCGCTGCTGTTTTCCGGCGCGTTCGACGCGCTTTCTCTGCTTAAAGAATACGCCAACCGGCAGGACGTCTTTGACGACGCGCTGGCGCAGCATCTGACGCTGCTGCTGGGAACCGTTTTGCCTGCGCTGGCGATTGGCGTGCCGCTGGGCATCTGGTGCCACTTTTCCGCTGCCCGTCAGGGACCGGTGTTTACCGTGTTAAACGTGATCCAAACCATTCCGTCGGTGGCGCTGTTTGGTCTGTTAATTGCGCCGCTTGCCGGGCTGGTAAAGGCCTTCCCGTGGCTTTCATCGTTGGGCGTCGCGGGAACCGGTCTGACGCCAGCACTGATCGCGCTGGTGCTGTACGCGCTGCTGCCGCTGGTGCGCGGCGTGGTCGCCGGGCTGGACCAGGTGCCGCGTGACGTGCAGGAAAGCGCGCGCGCGATGGGCATGGGCGCCGCCCAGCGCTTTTTTCACGTCCAGTTGCCGCTGGCGTTACCGGTATTTTTGCGCAGCCTGCGCGTGGTCATGGTACAAACAGTCGGGATGGCAGTGATTGCCGCGTTGATTGGCGCGGGCGGCTTCGGCGCGTTGGTTTTTCAGGGACTGCTCAGCAGCGCCATCGATTTAGTGTTGCTTGGCGTGATCCCGGTGATTGTACTGGCGGTAGTGATTGACGCGCTGTTTGACTTAGGGAGCGCTTTGCTGAAGGTAACCCATCATGATTGAATTTAACCACGTGAGTAAAACCTTCGGTGAGCAGAGAGCGGTTAACGATCTCAATCTGCATTTTAAAGAAGGCAGTTTTTCGGTGCTGATTGGCACCTCCGGTTCGGGAAAATCAACCACGCTGAAGATGATCAACCGCCTGGTGGAACATGACAGCGGACGAATTCGCTTTGCCGGTGAGGAGATCCGCTCTCTGCCGCTGCTCGAACTTCGCCGACGTATGGGATACGCCATTCAGTCGATCGGTCTGTTTCCACACTGGACCGTGGCGCAAAACATTGCCACCGTGCCGCAGTTGCTCAAGTGGTCGCGACAGAAACGAGACGATCGTGTCGATGAACTGATGGCGCTGCTGGGGCTGGAGCCGGGGCTGCGGGAACGCTATCCGCATCAGTTGTCCGGCGGGCAACAGCAGCGGGTGGGCGTAGCGCGCGCGCTGGCCGCCGACCCGCAGGTGCTGCTGATGGATGAGCCGTTTGGCGCGCTGGACCCGGTTACCCGTGGCGCATTACAGCAGGAGATGACCCGTATTCACCGCCTGCTCGGGCGAACCATTGTGCTGGTGACCCACGATATTGACGAGGCGTTACGCCTGGCGGAACATCTGGTACTGATGGACGGCGGCGAAGTGGTGCAGCAGGGCACTCCGCTCCAGATGTTGACCGCGCCGAACGATGATTTTGTTCGCCAGTTTTTTGGACGTAGCGAACTGGGCGTACGTCTGCTGTCGCTGCGTAACGTCGCCGACTATGTGCGGCGTGATGAGCACACTGACGGCGATGCGTTAACGGAAACGATGACGCTACGCGACGCGCTCTCCCTGTTTGTGGCGCATAACCGGGAAATCTTACCGGTGGTTAACCAGCATGGCGTTGCCTGCGGTACGCTGCACTTTCGCGATCTGCTTTCGGAGACGTTGCGTGATGAAACGACTGACTGATCCGCTGCTCTGGCTTATCGTCGTATTTGTGCTGATGCTGGTAGGCTTGCCGCATAGCGAGGCGCTGTTCGCTCGCCTGTTTCCTGAACTGCCGCGTCCGGTCTACCAACAGGAGAGCTTTGTCGCGCTGGCGCTGGCCCACTTCTGGCTGGTCGGCGTGTCGAGCCTGATCGCGGTGCTGATTGGCGTCGGGGCAGGGATCGCGGTCACGCGACCTGCCGGGGCGGAGTTTCGTCCGCTGGTGGAAACCATTGCTGCAGTAGGACAAACCTTTCCGCCCGTCGCCGTGCTGGCAATCGCGGTGCCGGTGATGGGGTTTGGCCAGCAGCCGGCGATTATTGCGCTGATCCTCTACGGCGTGCTGCCGGTGTTACAGGCGACGCTGGCGGGGTTGGGGTCTGTCCCGGCAAGCGTACGAGAAATCGCCAGCGGGATGGGAATGAGCCGCGGCCAGCAGCTGCGAAAGGTCGAACTGCCGCTGGCTGCGCCTGTCATTCTGGCGGGGATCCGCATCTCGGTAATCATCAATATTGGCACGGCGACCATTGCCTCTACGGTTGGGGCGAGTACGCTGGGCACGCCGATCATTATCGGCCTGAGCGGCTTTAATACCGCCTATGTCATTCAGGGGGCGTTACTGGTCGCGCTGGCGGCGATCGTCATTGACCGCCTGTTTGAACGATTAGTTCAGCGGCTTAGCCAGCACGCAAAATGAAGGTATAACCCGCGAGCATGACGCCGCCGATACCGCCGATAGCCATGAGTAAAAAGAGGGCGATAACGCCGATTTTCGTTGCGCTCATGATGTTCTCCTTATGTTAACCAAGAGATTATACAGAGAAGCGCTCCTGTTAATGAATCATTAAATGCCAAGTGGGTAAATATCATATCCCTGGGCACGCCAGGTCGCCAGTTGCTGTTGCTGCGCCGGTGTCTGGTTTTCGCCGCACCACACCAGGAGGGTGCGGCCTTCAAACTGCTCCGGGCGAAGCTGGTTCAGGGAGTGCGCCAGTACATCAACGCGCCAACCCTGCTGGCTGGCGATCCAGCCCTCAAGCCATAATCGGGTGGTGTCGTGAATATTCCAGCCTACCACCAGCGCGTCTTTGCCCTGTTTCTTTCTCGCCGAGGCGAGACAAATCGCAATGTAGTTAATTAACACGCCGTCGAGAATGCCCAGCAGCGCCTGAAGCGTCGGCTGCGGGCACTGGAGACGGCGGCGTAGCGGAATAAACAGATGGCTGGTGAGCGTTTGCGCCGGATAATCCTGGCCGCGCTCTTTAAGCCAGACTCTGATGCTGTGCAGATTATTGTTTTGCAGGTAATGCAGGAGCGTTTCCTGATGCTCGCGCCAGCCGTTTTGCCGATCGAACGTGTCATTGCTCAACAGCACTTTGACTTTGCTGACCTGGACGCCATTGTCGATCCAGCGTTTGATCTCGCGGATGCGGTCGATATCCGAGTCGTTGAAAAGACGATGTCCGCCGTCTGTTCGCTGCGGTTTCAGTAATCCATAACGCCGCTGCCACGCGCGAAGCGTGACAGGGTTGATATCACAAAGCAGAGCCACTTCACCTATGGTGTAAAGCGCCATCTTTTAATCCTTGCTCGCGAGGTCCCAGTTTAACTTTAGACGCTCTTTTTCGAACCAGGTAGTTTTGTCTGTTTTTTAATCAATTTAGCGGTAAAAATCTGAGAGTCGGCGGCGACATTGAGTGATCGTACTCACGATTTCATCTTTTTTTGCAACAGTTCAAAGAAAGATCAACGCAGTCGATGTATGTTACGCGGTTTTAATAGAAGTGTGGTCTGCGGGTATGTACGAGTTTAATCTGGTGTTGCTGCTGCTTCAGCAGATGTGCGTGTTCTTGGTTATCGCATGGCTGATGAGCAAAACGCGTCTGTTCATTCCCTTAATGCAGGTCACTGTCCGCTTACCGCACAAGCTGTTGTGCTACGTTACCTTCTCCATCTTTTGCATTCTCGGCACCTATTTTGGCCTGCATATCGACGATTCTATCGCCAATACCCGGGCGATAGGCGCGGTGATGGGCGGGCTGCTCGGTGGGCCGGTGGTCGGCGGATTGGTTGGGCTAACCGGCGGCCTTCATCGCTACTCCATGGGCGGGATGACCGCCCTGAGCTGCATGATCTCCACCATCGTCGAAGGCTTGCTCGGCGGGTTGGTACACAGCGTTCTGACGCGGCGGGGGCGGACCGACAAAGTCTTTAATCCGCTGACCGCAGGCGCGATTACCTTTGTCGCCGAGCTGGTGCAGATGCTGATCATTTTGCTGATCGCCCGGCCTTTTGACGATGCGTACCGGCTGGTCAGTAATATCGCCGCGCCGATGATGGTGACCAACACCGTCGGGGCGGCGCTGTTCATGCGCATTCTGCTCGACAAGCGCGCCATGTTCGAAAAATACACTTCGGCGTTTTCCGCTACCGCCCTGAAGGTGGCGGCCTCGACGGAGGGGATTTTGCGCCAGGGCTTTAACGAAGTGAACAGCATGAAGGTCGCGCAGGTGCTGTACCAGGAGCTGGATATCGGCGCGGTGGCGATTACCGACCGGGAGAAGCTGCTGGCTTTTACCGGCATTGGCGATGACCATCACCTGCCGGGCAAGCCGATCTCATCAAGCTATACGCTGCGGGCGATTGAAACCGGCGAGGTGGTTTACGCCGACGGTAACGAAGTGCCGTACCGCTGTTCGCTGCATCCGCAGTGCAAACTGGGATCAACGCTGGTGATCCCGCTGCGCGGCGAAAACCAGCGGGTGATGGGCACCATCAAGCTGTATGAAGCCAAGAACCGCTTGTTCAGCTCCATCAACAGGACGCTCGGGGAGGGGATTGCCCAGCTGTTGTCCGCCCAGATTCTGGCCGGACAGTACGAGCGCCAGAAAGCGATGCTGACCCAGTCGGAAATCAAGCTGCTGCACGCCCAGGTGAATCCGCATTTTCTGTTCAATGCGCTCAATACCATTAAAGCGGTGGTGCGCCGCGACAGCGAGCAGGCGGGCCAACTGGTGCAGTATCTGTCCACCTTCTTTCGCAAAAACCTGAAGCGACCCTCAGAAATTGTGACGCTTGCCGATGAAATTGAGCACGTCAACGCCTATCTGCAAATTGAAAAGGCGCGATTTCAGTCGCGCTTAAAGGTGAATCTGAACGTGCCGGAGGCGCTGGCTCACCAGCAACTTCCGGCGTTTACCCTTCAACCCATTGTGGAAAACGCCATCAAACACGGCACATCGCAACTGCTGGAGACGGGCGAAGTGTCCATAACCGCCCGTCAGGAGGGACAACACCTGATGCTGGACATAGAAGATAACGCCGGGCTGTATCAACCGACGACCAATGCCAGCGGCCTGGGAATGAATCTGGTGGACAAACGCCTGCGTGAGCGTTTTGGCGATGACTATGGCATTAGCGTGGCCTGCGAGCCTGACCGCTTTACCCGAATAACCCTACGACTTCCGCTGGAGGAGAACGCATGATTAAAGTGCTGATTGTGGATGATGAACCGCTAGCGCGGGAAAATCTGCGGATCCTGCTACAGGAACAGAGCGATATTGAGATTGTCGGGGAGTGCGCGAATGCGGTAGAAGCGATTGGCGCGGTGCATAAATTACGCCCGGACGTGCTGTTCCTCGACATTCAGATGCCGCGCATCAGCGGACTGGAGATGGTCGGTATGCTCGACCCGGAACACCGTCCATATATCGTTTTTCTGACCGCTTTTGATGAGTACGCCATCAAAGCCTTTGAAGAACACGCCTTTGATTATCTGTTAAAGCCCATTGAAGAGGCGCGTCTGGAGAAAACCCTCAACCGCTTGCGCCAGGAGCGCAGCAAACAGGACGTTTCCGTGCTGCCGGAAAACCAGCAGGCGCTGAAGTTTATTCCCTGTAGCGGACACAGCCGGATTTATCTGTTGCAGATGGATGATGTCGCTTTCGTCAGCAGCCGAATGAGCGGCGTTTTTGTCACCAGCAGCGAAGGTAAAGAAGGCTTTACCGAACTGACGCTCAGAACACTGGAAAGCCGTACGCCGCTGCTGCGCTGCCACCGGCAATATCTTGTGAACATGGCGCATCTTCAGGAGATTCGGCTGGAAGATAATGGCCAGGCGGAGCTGATTTTACGCAACGGATTAACCGTGCCGGTGAGCCGGCGCTATCTGAAAAGTTTGAAAGAGGCGATTGGCCTGTAAAACTGGTACACTGCGCGCCATTGCATCATCGACAGTTGAAGGCTCTATGCTTAGTAATGATATTCTTCGTAGCTTGCGCTACACCCTGAAAGCCAATAATAACGACATGGTACGCATTCTTGCGCTTGCCGGTATGGAATCGACCTCTGCGGGTTTTGATACCTGGATGACCAAAGAGGATGAAGACGGTTTTGTGCGCTGCCCGGATATTGTCCTGAGCGGATTCCTCAACGGCCTGATTTATGACAAGCGCGGAAAAGACGACTCTGCGCCGGAATTAGCGCTCGAACGCCGCGTGAATAACAACACGGTGCTGAAGAAACTGCGCATCGCGTTTTCTCTGAAAACGGACGATATCCTCGCCATCATGACCGAACAGAATTTCCGCGTATCAATGCCGGAAATTACCGCGATGATGCGCGCGCCGGACCATAAGAACTACCGCGAGTGCGGCGATCAGTTTATGCGTTATTTTTTACGCGGGCTGACGAACCGGGAACATAGCGCGAAGCCGCCACAGGGCAAGAAGGCGTAAAAAAAAGCCGGAGACGATCTCCGGCTTTTTGGTTATTTAACCTGCTGACCCGGCTTTGCGCCTTCGTCAGGGGTTAACAGGAAGATATCTTTCCCGCCCGGGCCTGCGGCCATCACCATCCCTTCCGAGATGCCGAAGCGCATTTTACGCGGCGCGAGGTTTGCCACCATCACCGTGTGGCGGCCAATCAGCACCTGCGGGTCAGGGTACGCGGAACGAATGCCGGAGAAGACGTTACGCTTCTCGCCGCCGAGATCCAGCGTCAGGCGCAGCAGCTTGTCCGAACCTTCCACAAACTCGGCGTTTTCAATCAACGCCACGCGCAGATCGACTTTGGCGAAGTCGTCAAAAGTGATGGTTTCCTGAATCGGATCGTCCGCCAGCGGACCGGTGACCGGCGCTGTCGCCGCCTTTACTTCCTCTTTCGACGCTTCAACCAGCGCATCGACCTGCTTCATGTCGATGCGGTTATACAGCGCTTTGAAGGTATTTACCTTATGGCCCAGCAATGGCTGCTGGATAGCATCCCAGGTCAGTTCGGTGTTGAGGAAAGCCTCCACGCGTTCGGACAGGGTCGGAAGAACCGGCTTCAGATACGTCATCAGCACGCGGAACAGGTTGATGCCCATTGAGCAGATCGCCTGCAGGTCGGCGTCACGGCCTTCCTGTTTAGCCACAACCCACGGCGCCTGTTCGTCCACGTAACGGTTTGCCAGGTCGGCCAGCGCCATGATTTCACGGATCGCTTTGCCAAATTCGCGGCTTTCCCACGCGTCGCCAATAACCGCTGCCGCGTCGGTGAAGGTTTTATACAGCTCAGGGTCAGCCAGCTCCGCCGCCAGTACGCCGTCGAAACGTTTATTGATAAAACCCGCGTTACGCGACGCCAGGTTAACCACTTTATTAACGATATCGGCGTTGACGCGCTGCACGAAGTCTTCCAGGTTCAGGTCAATATCGTCGATGCGGGAAGAGAGCTTGGCGGTGTAGTAGTAGCGCAGGCTGTCGGCGTCGAAGTGGTTCAGCCAGGTGCTGGCTTTAATGAACGTTCCGCGAGACTTGGACATCTTGGCGCCGTTAACCGTCACGTAGCCGTGTACAAACAGGTTGGTCGGCTTACGGAAGTGACTGCCTTCCAGCATTGCTGGCCAGAACAGGCTGTGGAAGTAAACAATGTCTTTGCCGATAAAGTGATACAGCTCGGCGCTGGAGTCTTTTTTCCAGTATTCGTCGAAGCTTACGCTGTCGCCGCGCTTGTCGCACAGGTTCTTGAACGACCCCATGTAGCCAATTGGCGCATCCAGCCAGACGTAGAAGTATTTGCCCGGCGCGTTCGGAATTTCAAAGCCGAAGTATGGCGCGTCGCGGGAGATATCCCACTGTTGCAGGCCGGATTCGAACCATTCCTGCATTTTGTTCGCAACCTGCTCCTGCAACGCGCCGCTGCGGGTCCACGCCTGTAGCATTTCGCTGAACGACGGCAGATCAAAGAAGAAATGTTCAGAGTCACGCATCACCGGCGTCGCGCCGGAAACCACGGATTTCGGCTCGATCAGCTCCGTCGGGCTGTAAGTCGCGCCGCACACCTCGCAGTTGTCGCCGTATTGGTCCGGCGATTTACATTTCGGGCAGGTGCCTTTCACAAAACGGTCCGGCAGGAACATGCCTTTTTCCGGATCGTACAGCTGAGAAATGGTGCGATTTTTAATGAAGCCGTTTTCTTTCAGACGGGTGTAGATAAGCTCTGACAGCTCACGGTTTTCCTCGCTGTGCGTGGAGTGATAGTTGTCGTAGCTAATGTTGAACCCGGCGAAATCGGTCTGGTGCTCCTGACTCATCTCGCCAATCATCTGCTCCGGCGTAATGCCAAGCTGCTGCGCTTTCAGCATGATCGGCGTGCCGTGGGCGTCGTCGGCGCAGATGAAGTTGACCTCGTGGCCGCGCATTCGCTGGTAACGGACCCAGACATCAGCCTGGATGTGCTCCAGCATATGGCCGAGGTGGATTGAGCCGTTGGCGTACGGCAGCGCGCACGTTACCAGAATTTTCTTCGCGACTTGAGTCATAGTAGGTATTACTTCTTCTCTGTTAAAAGGGGGTTTTGATGTTACCTGAAAGGTAATAACTACGCCAAGAAATAAGGGCATCAAACCATAAATGATTAATCATTACCGCTGGAGTACACTAGGTCGCTACACTTGTACTTTTCAGAACAACAAAAAGGAGTCGGGATGAACGCACAATCCCAGGCCAAATCACCAGAGACCCTGCGCGCGATGGTCGCCGGGACGCTGGCGAATTTTCAGCACCCCACTTTGAAGCATAATCTGACAACCCTGAAAGCGCTGCACCATGTCGCGTGGATGGATGACACGCTGCACGTTGAGCTGGTGATGCCATTCGTCTGGCATAGCGCGTTTGAGGTGCTAAAAGAGCAATGCAGCGCTGATCTGCTGCGTATCACGGGTGCGAAAGCGATTGACTGGAAACTCTCGCATAACATCGCCACCCTGAAGCGGGTGAAAAATCAGCCGGGCGTGAACGGGGTGAAAAATATCATCGCGGTCAGTTCCGGGAAGGGCGGGGTCGGTAAGTCTTCTACCGCGGTTAACCTGGCGCTGGCATTAGCGGCGGAAGGGGCAAAAGTCGGTATTCTTGACGCCGATATCTATGGCCCGTCGATCCCCACCATGCTGGGGGCGGAAAATCAGCGCCCGACGTCGCCGGACGGAACCCACATGGCGCCGATTATGTCGCATGGCCTGGCAACCAATTCCATTGGCTATCTGGTAACCGACGATAACGCGATGGTATGGCGCGGCCCGATGGCCAGCAAAGCGCTGTTGCAGATGCTGCAGGAGACGCTGTGGCCGGATCTGGATTACCTGGTACTGGATATGCCGCCGGGCACCGGTGACATTCAGCTGACGCTGGCGCAGAACATCCCGGTAACCGGTGCTGTGGTGGTGACCACGCCGCAGGATATCGCGCTGATCGACGCCAAAAAAGGCATCGTCATGTTTGAAAAAGTCGAGGTGCCGGTACTCGGTATCGTCGAGAATATGAGCATGCACATTTGCAGCAACTGCGGCCACCATGAGCCCATCTTTGGTACTGGCGGCGCGGAGAAGCTGGCTGCGCAATATCACACCCAACTGCTGGGGCAGATGCCGCTGCATATTAGCTTGCGCGAAGACCTTGACCGCGGTACCCCAACGGTAACCAGCCGTCCGGAAAGCGAATTTACCGCAATGTACCGTGAGCTGGCGGGACGTGTTGCCGCGCAATTGTACTGGCAGGGGGAAGTGATCCCCGGAGAAATCGCCTTCCGCGCCGTGTAATACCGCTAGTTAAAAATATTCACCGCATCAACAATATATTGATGTGGTGAATATGTTTTATTAATTTATTTTTTAGGTTGTTTTATTCGGTAAGGTCAGCCATTCTTACTTTTATAAAAGCGGCGTTTGTTACTCTCTCCTTTACAGGTATATAGATACAATGAATAAGAGCATATTCCTGGGGTTTTTTGCTGTAATGTTTGGAATGCGTTCTCTTGCTTTTGCGTCTGATGGCCTTGATGGCAAAGTTACCCTTGTTGGACATGTTGTTGAATCCACCTGTCCGGTCGACATGACCCTCGGCAAGTTACGACATGACTGCCAGAACGCAGCACAACGGTTTATGGCTGCCAACCCTGAAAGCAAACTGCCGGGGATCACCACCACACGGATTGCATTAGCGAACGATGCCCAACGGCAAATTATTCTAAATACATACGACTAAATTTTACGCAATACATCATTGCTAAGGCGGAATTCTAAGTGAATACCGCCTTTTTAAGTTTATTAATACACCAAAGCATACATTTAATGTAATTTATTCTTTTTAAGAATGGTATTTTGCGCTTTATTATTCATAAATATAATGCGTTATGTTATTTGCGTTAAATCAATAAAACGAGACGTTCACATTGCCTTAACGTTATCTTCATGAGATTTTTAAATTGAAGTCATTCAACGGATACTCTTTTAAAAATACGATAAGGATAGACTTATGAAAAAGTCGGTTATTTTTACGTCGCTGCTTCCCTTTTTATTTGCAAGCATGACCAATGCAACAGGTACAAACGTTATTACAGAAGATGGACAATTGATTATTAAAGCGACGGTTGAAGGATCATCCTGCCATTTTAGTTCTGATGGTGGAAACTCCGCGGTAATTGATATGGGTATAATTTCTACTTCTGATGTTTATAAATTAGCTATCGGCTCAGTTGATACAACGAAATGGAATAATGAAGGGGATGTGCTGGAAATTATCTGTCCCGACAATGTAAAACTAAATCAAATCACTTTTGATCCCACGTTATTTTCAGCTGTACATTCTGGCCTGTTACAGGATGATAATGGTGATGCGACTGGCGTCGGTTTTGCCGTAAATTTTCATAATACCGATTCCGCAAGCGTACAAATTACGCAAAAAAATCAGGTTGTCGATGTTAGTAGCTTAACGGGAACATCCACGGGCGAGGGTGGGGTGATGTATTCACTGAAATTTGACGCCCGTTGGGCGCGACTGGCTCAAGTGGTAAAAGCGGGCGACGTAAAATCAACCATCAAATTTACCGTTGAAACTGACTAGTATTAGTTGCTCTTGTCGGAGAGCTCTGGCAAGAGCTGTATCAAAATAAGGCTGTACACGATGAAACGGATTTTATTTTCGAGCCTGTTAGCGCTTATGCTTCCCGCTCATGCGGATGTTGTTATTTATGGTACTCGCGTTATTTACCCGTCAGAGAGGAATGAAATTATCGTGCAACTGATGAACCAGAGCGGTAAGGCCTCGTTGGTTCAGTCCTGGATAGATGACGGTGACACGACCATCCCGCCAGAAAAGATTCAGGTGCCGTTTTTGCTTACTCCACCCGTAGTGCGGATAAAGGGAAACTCGGGCCAGCAAATTAAAATTAAGAAAATGCCAAACGCGTTACCGCAGGATAAAGAAAGCCTTTTTTATTTTAACGTACTGGATATCCCGCCCAATGTCAGTGAGCATGAAGGGAAAAATACCCTGAAATTTGCTATGCAAAACCGCCTGAAGTTGCTATATCGGCCAAAAGGCATAGAACCCGTGACGCAAAACAGTATTAAGAAAATCACCTTGTCGAGAAAACAGGGGGGATTACAACTGAATAATGGGACTGCTAACTGGATTACGATACCTAAAATTGAAGCGAAAAAAGTGCAGCTTAATAGCAAAACGCTTTTACTGGCACCGCTATCCACTCAGGCGGTTACGTTAAAATCTGCTGCCAGCAATGACTATCACATCACGATTATTGACGACCGCGGAAATTACGTGAGCGATAGGGTTCAGGTTAACTAATATGAGGTGTGGCTATGTTACGGATAACTCCTCTCGCGTCCGCGATATTCATATTGCAGTTTTCTTGTCCCCTGTTAGCGGAAGAAGAGACCTTTGATACCCATTTTATGATGGGCGGATTAAAAGGCGAGAAAAGCAGTAACTTCAGTTTTGACGGTGAAAATCCCATTCCCGGCGTCTACGATTTAGAGCTCTATGTGAATCATCGCTGGAGTGGAAAGTATGAGTTAACCGTCAAGGACGATCCTGATACGACGTGTTTAACCGGGCAGCTCCTGCATCGTCTGGGTATCGATACGGAATCACTCAAAACGGGTAAAGATGCGCAATGCATTCCCTTAAAAACCGCGGTGCATGGCGGAGATTACGTGTTTGATATCGGTCGTTTTCGTCTTGAATTGAACGTACCACAGGCGTTTGTTAACGAGCCAGAATATGGGTATGTCGAACCGCAAAACTGGGATCGTGGTATTGATGCGTTGTATACCTCTTATTATGTCAGCCAGTATAACAGTGATTATGAAAATACCGGCAACAATAAGAATATCTTCGCGCGTTTCAATAGTGGGCTGAATTTGCTCGGATGGCAGCTGCATTCCGATGCCAGTTACAGCAAATCCGACGACAGCAGAGGGGAATGGAAAAGTAACACTCTCTATCTGGAACGCGGGCTCCCGGCGGTATTAGGTACGTTGCAGGCGGGTGAGATGTACACCTCTTCAGATATTTTTGATGCTGTTCGCTTTCGCGGTATGCGTCTGTATCGCGACATGCAAATGTTGCCGAACTCTAAACAAAATTTTACCCCTGTCGTTCAGGGCATCGCCCAAAGTAACGCGCTGGTTACCGTTGAGCAAAACGGCTTTATTGTGTATGAGAAACAAGTTCCTCCAGGACCTTTTGCGATAGCCGATCTGCAGCTGGCAGGAGGTGGGGCCGATCTTGACGTCAGCGTAAAAGAAGCAGATGGCAGTATCACCACCTATCTTGTGCCTTATTCGTCGGTTCCTAATATGCTTCAGCCTGGCGTATCAAAATACGATTTTGTCGTTGGGCGGAGCGATATCGAGGGTGCCAGTCATCAAAGTGACTTCGTGCAGGCCAGCTATCAGCATGGGGTGAACAACCTGTTAACCCTCTACGGCGGTACGATGCTGGGGGACAATTACTCGGCTTTCACGCTGGGTACCGGCTGGAATACGGCTTTTGGCGCGGTCTCTTTAGACGCCACGCAAGCACACAGTAAACAGGATGATGGCGCTGTTTTCGATGGACAAAGCTACCAGATTGCCTGGAATAAATATTTCTCGCCAACAAAAACACGCTTTGGCCTGGCGGCATATCGCTACTCGTCACGTGATTATCGTACCTTTAACGATCATATATGGGCGAATAATAAAAACAGTTATCACCGCGACGATCACGATGTCTACGATATTGCCGACTACTATCACTATGACTTTGGACGCAAGAACAGTTTTTCAGCCAATATTAGCCAGCCGCTTGCTGAAGGTTGGGGGACGTTGTCGTTAAGCACCCTGTGGCGGGACTATTGGGGTCGAAATGGTAACAGCAAAGATTATCAGCTCAGTTACTCCTCTGGCTGGCGGCGTATCACTTATACGCTTTCTGCCAGCCAGACGTATGATGAATCTCACCAGCAAGATAAACGCTTTAACCTTTTTATATCAATTCCGCTTGAATGGGGTGACGGTATCTCAACACCTAAGCGTCAACTGTATCTTTCGAATTCAACCACGTTGGACGACGATGGCTTTACGTCGAATAACACCAGCCTGACCGGTATCGCAGGTGAGCGCGACCAGTTTTCCTACGGCGTTAACCTGAGCCATCAGCGTCAGGATAGCGAAACCAGCGCCGGGGCTAACCTCACATGGCGCGCGCCGGTTGCGACTCTCAGCAGCAGCTACAGCCAGTCTTCACACTATACACAGAGCGGGGCAAGCCTTTCCGGCGGAATTGTGGCCTGGTCTGGTGGTATTAATCTGGCCTCTCGTCTTTCTGATACGTTTGCGATCATTGAAGCGCCGGAGCTTAAGGGGGCATATATTAACGGTCAGAAATATCGGGTTACCAATAGTAAAGGGACGGTATTGTATGACGGCCTGAGCGCGTACCGGGAAAACAGACTGACGCTGGATATTTCTAACACCGATAGCACCACTGAATTGCAGGGAAACCGGAAAAGCGTAGCGCCTTATCGCGGGGCGGTTGTAAAAGCCCGATTTGACACTGATCCACGTAAGCCCTGGTATTTCCGCGCACTCCGCCCCGATGGCACGCCGCTGACCTTTGGTTATGAGGTAGAAGACCCACAGGGGATAAATATCGGATTGGTGGGGCAAGGCAGTACGTTATTTATTCGTAGTGATGAAGTACCGGCAAAAGTCAACGTCGCCGTGAATAAACAGCAGGGCCGTTACTGCACAATCTCTTTCAATAATGAGATTGATGAAAGTAAAACCTATGTCTGCCAATAAAAGGAAATTACGATGAAATGGATACTCTTCACAATATTATTGCTGTGTTCGTTCTGGGCTCAGGCTTACAAATGTGATTTTATGCCGTCCGAAACAATAAATGGTGAGTACACTTTCACGCCAAATGCCATGTCCGGAACGTTGGAAGGCGGTCTTTTTGCGGCGAGCCAGAACGGAACGATAGTCTTGTTATGCAACTCTACGGTAAACGCATGGCTGGAGGCAGCAATGCTCATTGCGCAAAGCGACAGCTATGCATTTCGGGTTGGCAGCAAATACTACATAATCTCATTTACGGTTGATTATCAGAAGCAGACGCCGGTTGCGGCGAAGTCGCAATATACGTTGGCGGATTTTTTCGCTATGGCGGGACTGGTGCTACATTATTCGATTGTGGAAGCGGATTCGCCGGGGGACGCGACGGTCATTTTGCCTGGGGCGACAATACCGCTGGTGACCACCTTACGGCTGGACTACTGTCAGGGGAATCAGACTAACTGCTCTTCAGACAAAAAGGTAAATTACACTATCAATATATTTCTGGATATCGATATTACGACCTGTGCTTTTGGCCATCAGGAGATCGATTTGGGCACAATAAATATTAACGATCTTAATAAAAAACCGTTCACACTTTATCCCGTCCAGTTTATTTGTCAGGCGAGGGGGGCGGGGAGCCTGAAATTTACCCCGGACAATGTTGTCTTTTATTTTGAACCGATTAGCCCCCTGGCTGAGGATGAGATGACCTTAACCAATGATTTAGCGGCATCCCCTGGCAGCGCAGGGGCGGTAGGGTTTCAGCTCTCGCTGGACGGTACAACCAGCATTCAGTATGGACGCGCATTCCCGTATACCTCGCCAGAGATTATGGGAAGCACAGTGCCCATCAATCTTTATGCGCGAACCAGAACCTATGCAGGTCACGTCGCAGCGGGAGAAACCCTTAGCAGGGTGAAGGTGGTTGTCGATTATCACTAATAACAAAACCTGGCAGGATATTTACGCACCCATGAAAGGGTGCGTTTTTTCACCGATGATAAAAAATTTCGCCGTCGTAGGCTTTGATGATCTTACCGTCAGCGTCGTTGATCAGCACATACGCGCCACCCATGTAGGTCCAGTGGGTTCCGGCATCGGGCGCGGGCAGATTACGTAATTTCCACTGTTTGATGTTGTACTCATCGGTGCGGTACATCTCGGGAACCGTATCGCCGGGTTTAAAATGGGTGAAATCAGCCACGAAGCTGCTGAGCTCATATTGATCAATCCCCTTTGCGGCGACGGTTGTAGCAGGTGCGGCCCAGACCGCGCTGGAAGCGAGCAGCAATGCGCCCAGCAACATAGTATTTTTTATACCCATACACACTCCACTCTTCGGGTTATCCATCAAGGTCGTACATGATTCAACCGCAGAGCCAGGTCAGGCAAGCGCCTTTTTGTGAGATTCCCGGCAATTGAGTAAAAATTGTAACCTTCCTCTCCGGCGTTTCACAAACAGAGATTACTTCCGCCGCATCTCATTGCGACATGAGATATGTCTTATCTGAACAGACTGACTGGAGGAAAGCGTTCGAGGAAAACCCCGCGCCGGGCGGGGGAATGGTTATTTCTGCACCACCTGAAGGATACCGTGTACGCGGCTATGCGCTTTAGTGTAAGAGGCCGTTTCAACCCCTTCATCATTAAGCGAGATGGAGAGGATATATCCGTTACCGCTGACTTCGTAGTAAGCGGCATTGACGCGTTTGACTGTCGCTTTCTTGTGATTAATATGCGCAACGGTAAATCCGTTGTTAATACTGGCGTTAATCCCCGGCCCGCTGAATTCTGCCATTCGCAATGGATCGGCAACATGACTGGCGTTTGCTGCCTGTGCATGTTGCGCTATATCGTTAACATTTTTTTGCCCACCGTATTTTGCCATTCTGTCAGCTGGCGACGCACATGCCGCCAGCGCGACGACAACAGGAATCAGACATAACCTCGTTACGTTTTTCACATCATCACCATTACATTTAACCCCATACACAAAAGCTTAGTCGCTGGGCGTACATCGCCCCGGCGAAAAAGCCACAAAGCAGAAACAGAAAATACATACTGACCTGCAAAATTAAAAATTTTAAGTCTTTCAAGGTAATTAACGTTCACGTTGGCCAGACTGAATTTGGAATCAAGCGCGGAATGAGAGAGACATTGTATTAATGTCAGCAATCGGCCTGTTGAATATAAAGACTATGTTTTAAATAAGCCCGCATGACGTTGATGCAGATCATATGAAATGCCTCCTGGAAAATAAATGCCAAAAAATAAAATGATGACATTACGTTAATGTGGCGATTGCGTAAATAATTAGCGTGGGTTATTTGAGAACAGGAGGCGGCGACGGGAAAATAATCTGATATAAGGTGATGCTTATCCTTCCTGCCTCCAGTTTAAAACCATCTTGCAAAGCGCAGAGGCTTACCTTACCCTTTTAACCTTGCATAACGCATTTATGCACATTGACTCGGGGTGCCCTTCCACGCGAAGGCTGAGAAATACCCGTACCACCTGATCTGGATAATGCCAGCGTAGGGAAGTCAGACACTGCTCGTGTCCCTTCTTCGCGCGGGCAGGAGCGTAACTATGCAGCCTGACCTGCTCAGCCCCGCACTTGCGGTGCATACTCTGCAACATTTTAAACAACACTCTCCGTTAACCCATTGCATGACCAATGATGTGGTTCAGAGCTTTACCGCCAATACGCTGCTGGCGCTCGGCGCTTCCCCCGCGATGGTGATTGAACCTGACGAAGCGTGTCAGTTCGCCGCGATTGCCAGCGCGCTGTTGATCAACGTCGGCACGCTAACCCAGCCGCGCGCAGTAGCGATGCGGGCGGCGGTTGAACGGGCGAACAGCGCGCATACGCCGTGGGCGCTCGACCCCGTCGCGGTGGGAGCGCTCGACTATCGCCGTGAGTTCTGCCTGGACATATTGAACATGAAACCCGCCGCCATTCGCGGCAATGCCTCTGAAATTCTCGCCTTAGCCGGTGAGCGAGCCGGCGGTCGCGGTGTGGATACCACCGACGCTGCCGCCGCTGCGTTGCCCGCGGCGAAGCGGCTGGCCGTACGGGTGGGGGCCGTTGTCGTGGTCACCGGGGAAATAGATTATGTTACCGATGGCGAACGTACCCTGATCGTCGCCGGCGGCGATCCGTTAATGACCCGCGTTGTGGGCACCGGCTGTGCGCTCTCGGCAGCAGTGGCGGCTGTCTGCGCGCTGCCGGGCAGTCGGACAGAAAATGTCGCATCCGCCTGCTGGTGGATGAAACGCGCCGGACAACGTGCCAGCGAAATCTGTCGCGGTCCGGGGAGTTTTATCCCGGCATTCCTCGACGCGCTGTATCAACTCGACCAGGAGGCGCTGGCATGAAACGGATCAACGCATTAACTATCGCCGGAACGGACCCCAGCGGCGGCGCGGGCATTCAGGCCGATCTGAAAACCTTTTCTGCGCTTGGCGCGTATGGCTGCTCGGTCATCACCGCGCTGGTGGCGCAAAACACCCGTGGCGTGCAGTCGGTTTATCGTATTGAGCCTGATTTTGTCGCCGCACAGCTGGACTCGGTGTTCAGCGATGTGCGTATCGATACCACCAAAATCGGTATGCTCGCCGAAACCGATATTGTGGAAGCGGTAGCTGAACGTCTTCGGCGCCATCAGGTGAAAAATGTGGTGCTGGATACGGTTATGCTGGCGAAAAGCGGCGATCCGCTGCTATCGCCTTCGGCTGTCGCCACCCTGCGGACGCGTTTACTGCCGCAAGTTTCGCTGATTACGCCCAATCTGCCCGAGGCCGCGGCGCTTTTGTCATGTCCGCATGCCCGTACGGAAAAAGAGATGCTGGAGCAGGGACGTGCGTTGCTGGCGCTGGGATGTGGCGCGGTGCTGATGAAGGGCGGACATCTGGACGATACGCAAAGCCCGGACTGGCTGTTTACGCCGACGGGCGAGCAGCGTTTTACCGCGCCGCGGGTGATGACCAAAAATACCCACGGTACGGGCTGTACGCTCTCTGCGGCGCTCGCGGCGCTGCGCCCGCGCCATACCGACTGGACCGAAACGGTGCAGGAGGCGAAAAGCTGGCTTTCTGCGGCGCTGGCCCAGGCGGATACGCTGGAGGTTGGGGAGGGGATTGGACCGGTTCATCATTTCCATGCCTGGTGGTAGCGTATATACTGGCAAAAGACTTGCTGTCAGGAAAAACGTCCATGGAACAAGCGCATACCCGGCTTATCGCACAGCTCAACGAACGTATCGCAGCGGTGGACAATACACCGTTGTACATTAAGTTCGCCGAAACGGTAAAAAACGCCGTGCGCAGCGGCGTGCTGGAGCATGGCAATATTCTGCCCGGCGAGCGCGATCTGAGTCAGTTGACCGGCGTTTCGCGCATAACGGTGCGCAAGGCGATGCGGGCGCTTGAGGATGAAGGCGTGGTGACGCGCGCGCGTGGGTACGGTACGCAAATTAACAACATTTTTGAGTACTCCCTGAAAGAGGCGCGCGGTTTCTCTCAGCAGGTGGTCCTGCGCGGGAAAAAACCGGACACCCTGTGGGTCAACAAGCGGGTGGTAAAATGCCCGGATGACGTGGCGCAACAGCTGGCGGTCGAAACCGGAAGCGACGTCTTTTTACTTAAGCGGATCCGCTATGTTGATGAAGAGGCGGTATCCATCGAGGAATCCTGGGTGCCTGCGCATCTTATTCATGATGCGGATGATATCGGCGTATCATTATATGATTATTTCCGTAGTCAGCATATTCATCCGCAGCGAACCCGTTCACGGGTGAGCGCAAAAATGCCGGACGCCGAATTCCAGTCGCATATTCAACTGGATGCTAAAATCCCCGTGCTGGTCATTAAACAGGTCGCGCTCGACCAGCAGCAGCGGCCCATTGAGTACAGTATTAGCTATTGCCGTAGCGATTTATATGTCTTTGTTTGCGAGGAGTAGCGCTTTTGCAGACCGGTCGTCTGCATGAGGCAAAAGCCGCACTGATTTGCGCCGATGCGGCTTTATGATTTATCTCTTGAGCGAAACCAGCAGCTGTTCACGGAACGGCGCACAGTCGCCGCCCCGGTGTCCCACGACCCACGACGCGACGGCGTTACCAAGCAGCACCGCGTCCGCAACTGACCAGCCAGAGGCCAGACCGGCCAGCAATCCCCCGGCATGACTGTCGCCCGCGCCAATGGTATCAACCACCGTTGTCGGGAAGGCGGGGACGCAGCCAGCGGCATCGTCAGTGAAATACCATGCTCCGTCTTTGTCATGACGCACTATCAGTGGCGCAGCGAAACGCCTGACCCATTCTGCGCCAAATGTCCGGATTTCCTTGCTTAGCGTAAAGCGATCGCTGACGATGTCCGCCTCCTGGCGATTAAGCGACACCAGCGGACGACAGGCCAGAATACGGGCCATCAGCGCATCGGGGATATCGCCAATCCGCGGACCAAAATCAATAACGGGCGTCACGTCCGTGAGGTTTTCAAGCCAGTGCGCCAGCAATTCGCCGCACGGCGACGCAAGTTGATAGCCTGACAGATAAATCAGGCTACCTCGCGGCACCGAGAGCTGAGCCAGCCAGTCGGCGTTCCAGGCATTTTCCACGCCGCTAAAAGACATAAAGGTGCGTTCACCGTCCGGCTCAACCAGGGCAAGACACCAGCCGTTATCACCCTGAGCATGATCAATCGGGCTATATAAGCCCTCTTTCGCCATCCGGTTGCGGATAATCTCCGCCCATACGCCCTGGCCGAGCGGCAGGGCATTGGTCGCCGTAATCCCAAGGCGCTTTAGCGCGACGGCGATGTTTAGCGCGCAGCCGCCGACGTTAACGCTTTGCTGCTTAAGCTCGATGTCGCAGCCGCGCCAGGGCAGAGCGTAAGCGTCGGCGATAACATCGATGACCGCCGCGCCGACTACCGTGACCGGCTGGCGGGAGTCGAGATCCGCAAGCATCCCGTACAGGCGTGAAGCGTTCATATTCCCTCCCGTCGCTGACGCAGACGCGCCAGCTCCGTAGCATAGCGGGTGAAATCGAGGCGGTTCACCGTATCCAGCTCTCGTTTCAGTGTGGAATCGATGGCATCAATGCCGTGCAGCGCGCCGCAAATGGCGGTCGCCATCGCGCCGATGGTATCGGTATCGCCGCCCAGGTTAGCGCAAAGTATCGCGCAGCGGTTCGGATCGGTCTGCGCCAGCTCGACCATAGCGATGGCGCAGGCGACCGACTCCAGCGTGCTGGTGCCCGCGCCCACGATCTGATACAGCTGTTCACTGGCGGCTTCAGGGCCATCGGCCTGGCGAACGATTTTTAACGCCAATTCCAGCCGTGCAGCCAGCGAGGCGCTGAAAGTGGTGATGCGTTTTTCCTGAGCGTGTCGGGCAATGGCGGGCAGTGATGCCACGATGTCGGACCATGCGTCGCCGTCTACCGCCCGGGAAATGGCCCATGCCACCACTACCGCGCCGGCAATGGCCAGATCCGACTTGTGGGTGGGGCTGGACGCCAGCGCCACGTCATCAATAAAGGCGTCGAGATCGCGCGGCGGCAACAGGCATCCCAACGGCGACACGCGCATCGCCGCGCCGTTAGTGACGCCGTTGTTATCCAGTTCCGCTACCGGTTTACCGTCGCGTATGGCGTTGAGTGCAATCTTCGACGTCGGCCCGAGAACATTTTTATTGAAAGCGTCAAAGCCCTGCGCCCAGTCGAGAATCGTGTGGCCAATCAGGTCGGGATCAATGTCGCCGTCGCGCGCCAGGAGCGCATCTGCCAGACAGAGCGCCATCGAAGTATCATCGGTAAACTCCGCACGATTGAAATAACAGGCCGCGCTGTTCTCCTGCGGACCTGGCAGAAAGCGGTCGATCCAACCGAAGTGCGCTTTCACGCGGCTTCTCGGCCACAGCTCAGAGGGCATCCCCATCGCATCCCCTAACGCCTGCCCGTAAAGAGCACCGAGAATACGCTCTGCTTTCATTTTACTTCTCCTTGTGTCAACGCAGAATCGCGAACCTCAATAGCGGTGATCTCTTTGTCTGATTCGCGAAAGAAAATCATAAACAGTACGGCAATGACAGCGATCATCACCGCGCCGAACGTCCACATTCCCGCCCAGTTGAAGGTGAGACCGTTAACCGGTTCCTGATAAGCAAACATTTTTTCCATCATCACGCCGCCAAGACGATAGCCCAGCAGGCTGCCGAAGCCCTGACAGCACAAGGTGATCAGCCCCTGGGCCGCGGTGCGCATATGCACTGGCGCTTTTTTATCCACGTAGATATAGGCGGTCACGTAGTAGAAGTCGTAACTGACGCCGTGCAGCAAAATGCCAAGAAACAGCAACGCATAGGTGAAGTATTCTTCTGCGCCGCCGTAGATAAAGAACGCGTACCGGATCGCCGCGGTGATAAGACCAAGTAATAATACCTTCTTAATACCAAAGCGTTTAGTGAAAAACGGCAGCGCCAGCATAAAGAAGATTTCGGAGAACTGACCGAGCGTCATCCAGCCGGTGGCGTTTTTCATGCCGACTTCCGTCAGATACCCGTTGGCGAAGATGTAATAAAACGCCAGCGGCATCGCGAACAAAAACGAACAGAAGAAAAAAACGAGGAAGTTGCGGTCGCGCAGCAGGATCAGCGCGTCCAGCCCGAGCATGACCCGGAAGTCCATTTTCCCCGTGCTTTTTGGCGGGGTGTCCGGCAAAAAGAAAGCGAACACGCCCAGCAGCGCGGAACTGGCGGCGGTAATCAGCAACGGAATATTGGTCGGCGAGATATCGTTATAACCCAGCATCTGCGGCAGAAACCCGCAGGCAAGACCCGACGCAATCCAGCCAATCGTCCCCATTACGCGGATGCGCGGAAAATCACGTTCCACGTCCGGCACGTTGGCGAAAGCGATACTGTTGGTCAGGGCGATAGTGGGCATATAGGTCAGCGAATAGGCCAGCAGCAACGGAAAGAACCCGGCAAAGGTCGTTTGTCGGGCGGCAAAATACATCAGCGCCGCGCCTGCGAACATCAGCACAGCGAGCACCTTTTGCGCCGAGAAAAAGCGGTCGGTCAGCGAACCCACAAGGATCGGCGAGAGGATCGCCGCTATCGCCGTACAGGCGTAAGACCAGCCAATCTCACCGGCAGAAAAGCCGCTTTTGCTTAACCAGAGCCACAGCGGAACGAACCAGGCCCCCCAGATAAACCACTCAACGAACATCATGAATGACAGTTTCACTGTAGTTTTCATCATTAAATCCTTCATGACAGGTAAGGTACGTCATGACAGTACCATTAAATAATACCTTTAAAATACCTTTGCGGCGAAATCTTGACCGTCATAACACTTTTTCGTCAGTGAATCGTGCCAGCAGATAGCGCTGAAAAGTGCGCTGAAAATGGAAAAAATGGCCGGTCGGTACCAGGCTTAATGCTGCCCGCAAAAGCGGGTCAGGACAATCCACATTCCGAATCCCTCGGAACTTACGGGAGCATAGCTATGACTGATATTGCGCAGTTGCTTGGCAAAGACGCCGACAGCCTGTTACAGCATCGTTGTATGACCATACCTTCTGACCAACTTTATCTGCCAGGACATGACTACGTTGACCGCGTGATGGTGGACAATAACCGTCCGCCTGCGGTGCTGCGTAACATGCAGACGCTGTATAATACCGGACGTCTGGCGGGAACCGGTTATCTGTCTATTTTACCGGTTGACCAGGGCGTGGAACACTCGGCAGGCGCGTCGTTTGCCGCCAACCCGCTCTATTTTGATCCAAAGAATATTGTTGAGCTGGCGATTGAAGCCGGCTGTAACTGTGTGGCATCCACATACGGCGTGTTGGCTTCCGTCTCGCGCCGCTACGCCCACCGTATTCCGTTCCTGGTGAAGTTGAACCACAACGAAACGTTAAGCTACCCAACGGAATACGATCAGACCCTGTATGCCAGCGTCGAGCAGGCGTTCAATATGGGGGCGGTCGCCGTCGGCGCGACGATCTACTTCGGTTCCGAGCAGTCCCGTCGGCAAATTGAAGAGATTTCCGCGGCCTTTGAACGGGCGCATGAGCTGGGGATGGTCACCGTGCTGTGGGCGTATTTGCGTAATTCGGCGTTTAAGAAAGAGGGGACCGATTACCACGTTTCTGCGGATCTCACCGGGCAGGCTAACCATCTGGCGGCGACCATCGGCGCGGATATCGTGAAGCAGAAAATGGCGGAAAATAATGGCGGTTATAAAGCGGTTAATTTCGGCTACACCGACGATCGCGTCTACAGCAAACTGACCAGCGACAACCCAATCGATCTGGTGCGTTACCAGTTGGCGAACTGCTATATGGGACGTGCGGGTCTGATTAACTCCGGCGGCGCGGCGGGCGGCGAGACCGATCTGACCGACGCGGTACGTACGGCGGTCATCAACAAACGTGCTGGCGGTATGGGCCTGATCCTCGGCCGCAAAGCCTTCAAAAAGTCGATGGCGGACGGTGTGAAGCTGATCAACGCTGTTCAGGATGTCTACCTCGACAATAAGGTCACTATCGCCTGACCAGCAGGGCTGCGGCGCGTGGTCGCAGCCTTTTCATCACGACCAGAAGGAAGCATTAACGCAACAACGGACAGTCCGGTGGTAAACGGCAGCGTAGCGCGGCGGGGAGGGTTTTAATATGAAAAGACTGACCGCTCAGCGGTTCGCCGTCCAGGTTAAAGGTAATGTCGTGCGGCGCGCGTATCTCGAACCACGAGGAGGCGCCGTCGACGATATTGGGATTTTCTTCCGGCGGCTTGAGGGTGGAAAACAGCGCGGGCAGGATCTCCTCGCCGGTAAAGATTCGCAGTTGCAGTAAACCGTCGTTAATCAGCGCGTCCGGGCAGAGCTGCTGTCCGCCACCCGCCTGGCGACCGTTGCCAATGCCGATCACCAGCGCGTCACCCTGCCACTGAAAGTTCTCGCCGCGAATTTCGCAGCGGTCAGGTTTCAGCGTATCCATGCGCATCAGACCGTGGATGATATACGACACGCCCCCCAGCGCGGCCTTCAGCTTTTCCGGCGTTTCGGTGGTAATGCGGGTACCGAATCCGCCGGTCGCCATATTGATAAAGCAGGTTTTGTCGTTCACTTTTGCGATATCAATCGCGACGGCGTTCCCGGCGATGGCCAGCTTCAGCGCTTTATCCAGCGCGTCTGGTATGCCGACACTGGTAGCGAAATCGTTGGCTGTGCCGAGCGGCAGAATACCCAGCGCCGGAACGGCCTGGCCTTCGCACTGAATTAACGCGGTCGCCACTTCATTAATTGTTCCGTCGCCGCCGCCGGCAATCACCGTTTCCACGCCGAGACGGCGGGCTTCTTCAACATAGCGCTGCGCGTCGCCTTTTTCCCACGTAACGCGAACATGAATTTCTACGCCTTCGTCACGAAGCAGCCCAATCGCTTCACGAAGCGTGGGGTTATCGGCCCCCTTGCCGTTCAGAATCAGTAAACTGGCGGGAAAATTAGCCATTCTCGTTTTTGCCTTATTGTTTTATCAGAACACAAGAAGTGTATAGCAGAATGAAAAACCGCGCGGACAGAACTGACTGAAAAAGGGTTCCGCTTTTTGCAGAATGGCGTCTGGAAATAAAAAAACAGCCGCCCAAAAAATAAGCCTGCGTAAGGGAGATTACGCAGGCTAAGGAGGTGGTTCCTGGTACAGCTAGCATTTATGGGTTATGTTTTTCAGCACGGCGGATAATACCCTTAAAGAACGAAGCGGTATGTGATCGGTTTCTAAGAATCATCCTGGCATGAAAAAATAACCCTGATTAACTATTTACCGTGCGGATTACGCGTTGATTCACCGGAAAAATTGCGCATCAGCAGAGCATAATCCAGCGTAAGATCCTGCGGTACAGGGATCCATACGGTATAGCCGTCGCCCGGTGCGACCGGCATCGCTTCGCCTTTGCCGTTTTCCATTTGTTCCAGGGTAAAGTTGACGTTGCCCTGCGGCGTCATCAGCTCAAGGCTGTCGCCGACAGAAAACTTGTTCTTTACCGCAACGGCGGCTAACTCACCTTTACGCTCGCCGGTGAATTCCCCCACGAACTGCTGGCGCTCAGACACCGAATAACCATAGTCATAGTTCTGGTAGTCGTCGTGGGTATGACGACGCAGGAAGCCTTCGGTGTAGCCACGGTGCGCCAGACCTTCCAGGGTTTCCAGCAACTGCGGATCGAACGGTTTACCGGCGGCGGCGTCGTCAATGGCTTTCCGGTACACCTGCGCGGTGCGGGCGCAATAGTAGAAAGATTTGGTGCGGCCTTCAATTTTCAGCGAGTGCACGCCCATGTGGGTCAGGCGCTCAACGTGAGCGATGGCGCGCAGATCTTTTGAGTTCATGATATAGGTGCCGTGCTCATCCTCGAACGCGGTCATGTACTCGCCGGGCCGCTGGGCTTCTTCTATCATGAACACTTTATCGGTAGGCGCGCCAATACCCAGCGTCGGCTCGACGTTTTGCACCGGAATCGGTTCGTATTTGTGAACAATATTGCCGACCATATCCTCTTTGCCTTCCTGGACGTTGTACTCCCAGCGGCAGGCGTTAGTGCAGGTGCCCTGATTCGGGTCACGTTTATTGATGTAGCCAGAGAGCAGGCAACGGCCGGAGTAGGCCATGCACAGCGCGCCGTGCACGAAAATTTCGATCTCCATGTCCGGCACCTGATTGCGGATCTCTTCTATTTCTTCCAGCGACAGTTCGCGGGAAAGGATCACGCGCGTTAACCCCATCTGATGCCAGAATTTTACCGTTGCCCAGTTGACGGCGTTGGCCTGTACGGAGAGATGGATCGGCATATCGGGGAAGTTTTCCCGCACCAGCATGATAAGCCCGGGGTCAGACATGATCAGGGCATCCGGACCCATTTCCACCACCGGTTTGAGGTCGCGGATAAAGGTTTTCAGCTTTGCGTTGTGCGGCGCGATGTTCACCACCACGTAGAATTTTTTCCCCAGCGCATGGGCTTCATTGATGCCAAGCTGAAGGTTTTCGTGGTTGAATTCGTTGTTGCGCACGCGCAGGGAGTAGCGCGGCTGGCCCGCATACACGGCGTCAGCGCCATAGGCGAAAGCGTAACGCATGTTTTTCAGCGTTCCCGCCGGGGAAAGGAGTTCCGGTTTAAACATAGTGTTCTCGTTCTGATGACAGGTCAGATCCGCTTCACCTGATGAAGCGGCAGGAGGAGAGTCCTCACGTTAAGGGCGGGCATTGTAGCGCCGCGAAGAGGGGAGGTAAAGTAAAGGGAAACGCCGTATCCGACCTGAAGGAGGATAAACAGGCCGGATAAGCGTGGCGTCATCAGGCAGACGGTATTTATTCATCAACGCGAAGATAATGCCCGTCCGCTCTAACGTTCATACCAAAACCGCAGCCCGTCACATCATCGGTTTCGGCATCAATGGTTTCAGGAGAGAAGGTTAAAGAAATATCGCAATGGAGATAATCGCCTTCGCGAATGGCCACGATGGCCTTATCGTCTTGTATCGTGACCCTTTCCGAGAATTCGCCCATATTGGGGCCGCTGTACAGCCCCATTAAGCCCATGTAATAACCCTGAAAATCGATCTGGTAATCCGCTTTTTTTGCCGCCGGTTTGACCTGCAGGACATTCCATGAGGCCAGCCCGGCATAACGCCAATACTCGCCCGCCGGGCCAGATTGCGAAAGGGCGTCAAGTTTGTCTTTGATAAGGGCAAGATTATAAACGGATTTTTCATCATCCGGTGTGAGCATCAGCCAGGCGCGCGCTTTTCGCCACTCACCCTGGCGAATCCAGGTGAGCGCCACATTGTTATAAGCCGTGGCGATAAGCTTGTCATCCAGGCCACAGTTTTCGCTCCACGCGACCTGTCGCACAAAGGCTTCGCGCGCTTTGCCGTAGTTTTTCGCTTTATAGAACGTTTCGCCCTGGCTTGCCCAGGTCGGGATCTTTGCGCAATCCGCCTCCAGCCGTTCGTCGGAGAATTCCGCATGGGCCATGCCTGAAACCAGTGCGAGTAACAAGGCGTAATGTCGTCTATCCATGGCAATGTTGTCCTGAAAAAAATAGGGATTAAGCCATCCTGCAGGCGTCCGCTTCCCAGCGGTAGCCTACGCCGTACACCGCGCGGATAAACGACTGCTCTTCGTCCAGCGCTTCCAGCTTACGGCGCAGGTTTTTGATATGGCTGTCAATGGTGCGGTCGGTGACGACGCGATAATCATCATACAAACGGTTGAGCAACTGTTCGCGGGAAAACACTTTTCCCGGTTCGTGCGAAAGGGTTTTAAGCAGACGAAATTCCGCCGGGGTCAGGTCGAGCATCTTCCCGCGCCAGGAGGCCTGGAAACGGCCTTCGTCGACAATCAGCGGGCTTTCGGCGTCCATCTGTTGTAGCTCGCGCTGCGGCTTACAACGGCGCAGGATGGTCTTCACGCGGGCGACGACTTCTCGCGGGCTGTACGGTTTGCAGATGTAATCATCCGCGCCAATCTCCAGCCCCAGCAGACGGTCGATCTCTTCAATCTTGGCCGTGACCATCACAATCGGCACGTCAGAGAAGCGGCGTATTTCACGGCACAGGGTCAGGCCGTCAGTCCCCGGCAGCATCAGATCCAGCAGGATCAGGTCGGGCGGCGTCTGGCGCACATAGGGCAGCACCTTGTCGCCATGGCTAATCAGCGTCGGGGCATAGCTCGCGGCGCGCAGATAGTCGATCAGTAACTGCCCCAGCTTGGGTTCATCTTCCACGATTAGAATACGCGGTGTGTTTTCATCAATGGGTAACTCAGTCATACGTCTCTCTGTATATCGCGTTCCAGCGGAAATTCTACTGTAATGCTAACCCCGCCAAAAGGCGAATGGGCAGCGTGGATGCGGCCATTGTGCGCTTCAACAATGTTGACGCAAATCGCCAGCCCCAGTCCGGAGCCGCCGCTGGCGCGGTTGCGAGAGCCTTCGGCGCGGTAAAAGCGCTCAAACAGTTTATGTAACTGCTCATCGCTGACGCCCGGCGCAGAATCGGCAAAAACGAGAAGCACCCGTTTGTCGCGCTGTTCGGCGCTGATGTGCAATTTTCCGCCGCTGTCGGTGTAGCGCAGGCTGTTTTCCAGCAGATTGTTAAAAAGCTGCATCAGACGATCCCGATCGCCAAACATCTGGATGCTGTCCGGCAGGGAAAGCTGTAACGTCAGGTCACGGCTGGCAAAGCGTTCCCGGAACGCGCCTCCCGCCACTTCCAGCAGCGGGATTAAATCCACGGACGTTTTTTGATAGGCCAGCGCGCCTTCGTCGGACATGGAAAGCTGGTGCAGATCGTCCACCAGCTTGGTCAGCGTCGCCACTTCAGCCTGTAATGATGCCACCGACTCCGGCGTGAACTGGCGAACGCCGTCCTGAATCGCCTCCAGTTCTCCGCGCAGTACCGCCAGCGGCGTGCGCAGTTCATGAGAGATATCGGCCATGAAATCGCGGCGCATCTGCTGGTTCTTTTCCAGGGTACTGGCCAGTTGGTTAAAGTCCTGCGCCAGTTTGCCCAGCTCGTCAGCGCTGGTGGCGGTCACCCGGGTAGTAAAATCGCCCGCCGCCAGCTTGTGAGTCCCGTCAACCAGGCGTTTGACCGGGGCCAGCAGCCCACGCGCCAGCAGGAAGGTCGCCAGGGCCGCGAGCAGCGTGGCGAGCGCGACGATAAGCCAACTGGTACGCCGCTGCTGCTTGTCGAAATTAATGTCGGTATTGCGGGTCAGGCGCTCTACAGGAGAGGCGATCACTGCGCCAACCTCCACGCCATTGACGATAATCGGCCGCCGTGAGCCGTCGTGCGGCACCGGACCGCGTGGGCCGACCAGGACTCTGGCGTTTTGATCGACCACCCAGAACTGAGTGCGCCAGCCGTGCGGCGGCATGCCGGGCCCGGGCTTGTCGTCATCTCTCTCATGCTCGAACGAGCGCAGGATCTGGAACACAAAGCGGTCGTTATTTCGCAAAAAGCGCCAGTTGCCGTGCAGCGCATACTGTTCGCCCAGCGCGTCGCCCAGCAGGGTTAAGCGCTGCTCGTTGCCGTGCTTGATGTAGTCGATAAATCCGCGCTCAAAGCTGACGCGAACCGCCCAATGCATACTGATAAGCAGTACGATGCAGGTGGCGAAAATCGCCAGAAACAGTTTGCCGGTAATGCCGGGCCGCCAGAGCTTCATCTGGTTCTCCTTTTGCGCCGCGCAATGACGACATTTTTATGCGTGTCATGGGGGACACGGGCAAAGATAACGGCGGGCAGAGCGATGATCACCGCCATGCAAAGCCAGGTGTATATAAAGACTGTGTGGGTTGCGCCGCTGTCGGCGGTGACGTGCTGCTGTCCGAACATACCCAACAGCAGGCCAGCCACGGTTACGCCGATACTCATCGACAGTTGCATAATCATCGACAATAAACTGTTGCCGCTGCTGGCCAGCTCATCCGGCAGATCTTTCAGCGTCAGGGTGTTCATGGATGAGAAACGCGTCGAGTTAATCATCCCCTGCAACAGCAGGACAAACGGCAGCACGTAGTACCAGCCCAGCAGGGCGGCGGACATAAACAGCAGCGTTACGCCTGCGAGCCCCAGCGTGGTGCATACCAGCACCCGACGATAGCCAAAGCGGTTAACCACCTGCACCACAATGCGCTTCATGCCCATGCTGCCAAGGACCATCGGGATCATCATCAGCCCGGCGTGAAACGGCGAGAAGCCAAGGCCAATCTGCAAAAAGACCGGGGTCATAAAGGGCAGCATGCCGCTGCCGATGCGTCCGGCAAAGCTGCCCAGCGAACCGAGCGAAAAGGTCGGCGTGTGAAACAGGGTCAGGCTGAACAGGGCGCGTGGATTGTTTCTGGCATGGTTGAGGTACAGCAAAATCGCCGCGATGCCGCATACCACCAGCGCGCCGAGGGCGAAGTGAGTCATTCCCGTCTCTTTGCTGCCGTCCAGCGCAATGGTCAGCAGCGCCATGCCGGCGGCCAGCAGCAGAAAACCCGACAGGTCGAAACGCCGGGTTTGCAGGGTGTAGTTGGGCATCAGCATCAGCGTGGCAATGGCGCCGACGATGCCAACCGGCAGATTAATCAGAAAGATCCAGTGCCAGGAGGCGTATTCCACGAGGATCCCGCCCAGCGCGGGTCCCAGCAGCGGACCGACCTGACCCGGCAGCGTGACGAAAGTCATCGCCGCCATGTACTGCGCGCGCGGAACGATCTTCATCACCGTCAGCCTGCCAACCGGCACCATCATTGCGCCGCCCACGCCCTGTAATACGCGCGCCATTACCAGTTCATTTAGCGTGCTGGACCACGCGCAGAACAGCGATCCCAGCGTAAACAGCGTAATCGCCGTAAAAAAGATATTCCGCACGCCCACCCGATCCGCCAGCCAGCCGCTGGCGGGGAGCATCACCGCCACGGTCAGTACATATGACACAATCACCCTATGCATGTGAAGCGGGCTTTCCCCGAGACTTGTCGCCATCGAGGGAAGCGCGGTATTCACAATGGTGGTATCCAGCGACTGCATAAAAAAGCCGAAGGCTACAATCCACAGTTGCCAGCGGGTGCTGTTAGGAAGTTCTGTCATAGGTCAGTTATCGGGTCACCTTTATTCCGGGAAAAACGCAGCCGCAGGCGGTCGAAAAAGAGATACACCACCGGTGTGGTATAGAGCGTTAACAGCTGGCTCATCACCAGACCGCCGACAATGGTGATCCCCAGCGGCTGGCGCAGTTCGGAGCCGTCGCCGCCGGAAAGCACCAGCGGCAGCGCGCCAAATAACGCGGCCAGCGTGGTCATCATTATCGGGCGAAAACGCAGCAGACAGGCCTGGAAAATCGCTTCCTGCGGGCTGAGGTTACCCTGTCTTTGCGCTTCCAGCGCAAAGTCGACCATCATAATGGCGTTTTTCTTTACAATACCAATTAACAGCATGATGCCAATCAGCGCAATCAGGCTGAACGGGGCGTTGAAAATTTCCAGCGCCAGCAATGCCCCAACGCCCGCTGAAGGCAGGGTGGAGAGAATCGTGAGCGGGTGAACATAGCTTTCATACAGTATTCCGAGCACGATATAAACCGTGGCAATGGCGGCGATAATCAGGATCACCTGTGAATTCATGGTTTCCTGGAACACCTGCGCGGTGCCGGCGAAACTGCCGCGTACGGTCGACGGCACGCCAAGCTGGGTCATCGCGCGGGTGATAGCCTCGCTGGCCTCAGACAGCGACGAACCGGTCGGCAGGTTAAAGGAAACGGTCGAAGCCGCAGACAGCCCCTGATGATTCACTGACAGCGGCGCGTTAGCCGGTCGCCATTTGGCGAAATAGGAGAGCGGAATTGCCTTGCCATCGCTGTTTATCACGAACATTTTCTCCAGCGCGCTGATGTCCTGGGTATAGCGCGGATCGACTTCCATCACCACTTTGTACTGGTTCATCGGCTGGTAAATGGTGGAGATTTGCCGCTGGCCAAAGGCGTTGTTTAACAGGCTGTTCGCCGCCTGCACGTCGATACCGAGGCGCGACATGGTTTCGCGATCGTAAACCAGATTCATCTCGGCGCCGTTATCCTGTTGATCCGAGTTGACATCCGCCAGTTGGGGCAGGGCTGCCAGCGCTTTACGGATCTTCGGCTCCCATTCCCGCAGGGCGGCCAGATCGTCCGACAGCAGCGTGTACTGATAGCTGGCGTTCGACTGGCGTCCGCCGACACGAATATCCTGCACCGCCATCAGGAACAGGTTTGCTCCCGGCTCTTTTGCCAGCTTCACGCGCAGGCGGTCAATCACCTGCTGCGCCGTTTCATTACGCTCGCCGCGAGGTTTTAGGGTAATGAACATCATCCCGCTGTTAACGCGCGAACCGCCAGTGAAACCCGTAACATTATCCACGGCCGGGTCGTCACGAATGATTTTCATGAAGTCCTGCAGTTTCCCGCGCATTGCCTGGAAGGAGATACTCTGGTCGGCCTGAATCCCGCCCATCAGCACGCCGGTATCCTGCTCCGGAAAAAAGGTTTTCGGAATCGAAATATACAGCCAGACGTTAAGGGCAATGGTGCCGAGCAGCACCACGCCCACCAGGCGGGTATGATTCAATACCCATTTTAGCGATTTGCCGTATCCCTGTTGCAGGGCAACCAGCATCCGGCCAAAGCCGCGCAGCCGTTTTTGTTCGCGCGGTTTGCTGGATTTCAGCATCCAGCCGCACATCATCGGCGTCAGCGTCAGGGACACCAGCAGCGAAATGCCAATGGCGACCGACAGCGTGACGGCAAATTCGCGCAGCAGGCGTCCCGGTAAGCCGCCCATCAGCAGCAGCGGTAAAAACACCGCCACCAGCGACAGGCTCATCGAGAGGACGGTAAAGCCCACCTCGCGCGTTCCCTGCAGCGCCGCCTGCAACGGTTTCATCCCTGCTTCCAGATGACGCGAGATATTTTCCAGTACGACGATGGCGTCATCGACGACAAAGCCGGTAGCAATCGTCAGGGCCATCAGAGACAGGTTGTTCAGGCTAAAGCCGCAGAGATACATCGCGGCGAAGGTGCCTATCAGCGAAACGGGTACCGCCACGGCGGGGATCAGCGTTGCCCGCCCGGAGCGCAGGAACAAAAAGACCACCAGAATCACCAGCGCGACGGAAATCACCAGCGTCTGCTCGACTTCTTCCAGTGAGGCGCGGATGGTGGGAGAGCGGTCCTGGGCGATTTGCAGATCGATTGCCGCTGGAATGGTGGACTGTAGCTCTGGCAGCTTTGCCCGAATGCTGTCGACCGTCTGGATAATATTGGCTTCCGGCAGCTTGCGGATCATCAGCAAAATAGCCGGTTTAGCGTTGGTCATCCCGGCGTTGCGCACGTCCTGCACCGCGTCGGTCACCGTTGCGACGTCCCCCAGGCGTACCGCGCCGCCGTTGTTATAGTGGATCACCAGCGGCTGATAGTCTGTTGCGGTTTTCAGTTCGTCGTTGGTCTGGATCTGCCAGCGATGGCTGGCGTCCTCCAGCGCGCCCTGCGGTTTTCGCACGTTGGCATTGCTGATGGCGGTGCGCACGTCGTCAAGCGACACGCCCTGATTAAACAGCGCCTGCGGATTTAATCCCACGCGCACGGCGGGCAGCGAACTGCCGCCCACGTCAACATCGCCGACGCCGTCGATCTGCGCGATAGTCTGCGCCAGCTGCGTGGAGGCGAAGTCATACAGCTCGCCCTGCGAATACGTGTCCGAGGTGAGCGTCAGGATCATGATCGGCGCATCGGACGGGTTGGCTTTACGGTAGGTGGGGCGGCTCGGCATCCCGCTGGGCAGCAGGCTTTGCGCGGCATTGATCGCCGCCTGTACGTCGCGCGCCGCACCGTTAATGTCGCGATCAAAATTAAACTGCAGAATGATCCGCGTGCTGCCAAGCGAACTGCTTGAGGTCATTTCGCTGACGCCGGCGATGCGACCCAGCGATCGCTCCAGCGGCGTCGCCACCGACGACGCCATGGTTTCCGGCGACGCGCCCGGTAGCGAGGCGCTGACCATAATCACGGGAAAATCCACCTGCGGCAGCGGGGCGACGGGCAGCAGACGAAACCCCAACACGCCGCACAAGGTAATGGCGACGGAAATCAAAATCGTCGCCACCGGGCGATAGATGAACAGGGCGAAAAATTTCATTTACGCTTCCTCATCCTGACGCGGGAAGCGGCTTTTTACGTACAGCGACAGCCGATCAAACAGCAGATAAATAACCGGCGTGGTAAACAACGTCAGCACCTGGCTCACCAACAGACCGCCGACCATGCCGATCCCCAGCGGACGGCGCAGCTCTGCGCCAACGCCGGTGCTAAGCATCAGCGGCAGAGCGCCCAGCAGCGCGGCAAGGGTGGTCATCAGGATCGGGCGAAAACGCAGCAGGCAGGCCTGATAAATCGCGTCGCGCGGCGCCATGCCCTGTTCGCGTTCGGCGGCAAGGGCAAAGTCGATCATCATGATGGCGTTTTTCTTGACGATGCCGATCAGCAAAATGATGCCGATGATCGCTATTACATCCAGTTCGCTTCCGGCGATCATCAGCGCCAGCAGCGCGCCGACGCCAGCGGTTGGCAGGGTGGACAGGATGGTGATCGGATGAATAAAGCTCTCGTACAGCACGCCGAGCACGATGTACATCGCCACCACCGCCGCGACAATCAGCCACACCGTACTGCCCAGCGCAGCCTGGAAGGCGAGGGTGCTTCCCTGGAACTGGGTGGTGATGTCCACTGGCAGATTAAGCGTTTTTTCCGCGTCGAGAATCGCCTGCACCGCATCGCCCAGCGAATAGCCGTCCGGGACGTTAAACGACAGGGTGGCGACCGGAAACTGATCCAGATGGTTAATGGAGAGCGGCGCAAAGCGCTGTTCAACGCTGGCGATAGCGCTCAGCGGCACGATGCCGCCGTCGCTGCTGGTCAGGCGAATGGTGTCCAGCGCCGCCAGTCCTGGCGTGCTTTCGGTATTATGCTCCAGGACTACGCGGTACTGATTAGCCTGAGTATAAATCGTTGAAATCAGCCGCTGGCCAAAAGCGTTATACAGGGCGTTATCGACGTCCGCCATGCTGATGCCTAACCGGCTTGCGCTGTCGCGATCGACCTTCACATACGCCACCAGGCCCTTGTCCTGCCAGTCGCTGCTGACATCGGAAAGCTGCGGCAACTGCCGCAGTTTGTCCATCAACTGAGGCACCCAGGTGCTGAGGGCGTCCAGTGACGTGGCCTGAAGCGTAAACTGATACTGGGTGCGGCTCACCTGGGTGTCGATGGTCAGATCCTGCGTCGGCTGAAGATAGAGGTTAACGCCGGGAACACGCGCCACCGCCTCCTGCAGACGGGCGATCACTTTCTGCACCCGATCGTCACGATCGTCGAGCGGCTTCAGGTTGATTTGCAGCCGCGCGCTGTTCAGCGACGGGTTAGTGCCATCGACGCCAACGAACGCCGTTAAGCTCTCCACCGCCGGGTCTTTGAGGATCACGTCGGACACCTGCCGCTGACGCTGGGCCATGCTGACAAACGAGCTGGACTGCGGCGCCTGCAGGGTGCCCTGAATAATGCCGTTATCCTGCACAGGAAAGAAGCCTTTCGGGATGACCACCCATAGCATCACGCTTAACAGCAGCGTGCCCAACGCCACGCTGAGCGTCAACCACGGGTGGTTAAGCACTTTCGCCAGCCAGCGGCCATACCCGGCGATCACCCGCTCAAACAGACGTTCCGAGGCCCGGGAAAAGCGATTTTGTTTGCGCAAGGATGCCTGGCTCAGCATTCGGGCGCACATCATCGGCGTCAGGGTAAGCGACACCACGGCAGAAATAAGTATCGCCACCGCCAGCGTGACGGCAAACTCGCGAAACAGGCGTCCGACGATATCGCCCATAAACAGCAGCGGAATCAGTACCGCAATCAGCGAGAGGGTGAGGGAGATAATGGTAAAACCGATTTCGCCCGCCCCTTTCAGTGCGGCGGCCAGCGGTTTTTCGCCCTTTTCGATATAACGCGAAATATTCTCAATCACCACGATGGCGTCGTCGACCACAAAACCGGTCGCGATGGTCAGCGCCATCAGCGTCAGGTTATTGATCGAGAAATCCAGAAACACCATCACCGCGAAGGTGCCCACCAGCGACAGCGGAACGGCGACGCCGGGAATAATGGTGGCGGGAACGTTACGCAGGAAAAGATAAATAATCATCACGACCAGCGCGATCGCCAGCATCAGTTCAAACTGGGTGTCGCTGACCGAAGCGCGAATGTTCGTGGTGCGGTCGGACAGCACCGTCACGTTTACCGACTTCGGCAGGCTTTCTTTCAGTTGCGGCAGCATCTGTTGAATGCTGTCGGCGGTCGCGATGATATTGGCGCCGGGCTGGCGCTGAACGTTCATCACAATCGCCTGTTCTTTATTGGCCCAGGCGCCGAGCCAGCTATTCTCCGCCCCTTGTTCGACGGTAGCGACATCGCCCAGCCGCACTGGCGCGCCGTTTTGATAGGCGATGATCAGTTGACGGTATTCCTCGGCGGACTGCATCTGGTCGTTGGCAGAGAGCGTCACCGCACGAGTCGGGCCGTCAAGGCTCCCCTTCGCCGAGTTAACGTTGGCGCCGGTGATGGCGTTGCGTACCGTTTCGCTGGTCAGTCCCAACGCGGCGATCGCCTGGGCGTTGAGCTTCACCCGCACCGCCGGACGCTGCCCGCCGGAGAGGGTCACCAGACCGACGCCGGACACTTGGGAAATTTTCTGCGCGACGCGCGTTTCCACCATATCTTCAACCTGCGTCATCGGCATGGCGCTGGAGGTGACGGCAAGCGTCATGATGGGCGGATCCGCCGGGTTGACTTTGCTGTACACCGGTGGGTTCGGCAGATCGTTTGGCAGCAAGTTGGTCGCCGCGTTAATCGCCGCCTGCACCTCCTGTTCGGCCACGTCCAGCGGCAGGGTGAGCTGGAACTGAAGCGTGACCACCGAAGCGCCGCCGGAACTTTGCGACGACATTTGCTTGAGGCCGGACATCTGGCCGAACTGGCGTTCTAACGGGGCGGTGACGGCGGAGGTCATCACATCCGGACTGGCGCCGGGATAGAGCGTGACCACCTGAATGGTTGGATAGTCCACCTCCGGCAGTGCGGAGATGGGCAGAAAACGATAGCCGATGATCCCGGCCAGCAGTATCGCCACCATCAGCAGGGTGGTGGCGACAGGACGCATAATAAACAGACGCGACGGGCCGCCGGTGCTGCCTGGAGGTAATACCTGCATCAGGAGCGCGCTCCTTTCTTGGCGTATTCGCGCGCGGTGGCTTTTGCGTCAGGCGCGGTGGCGCTTTGCGCTTCCACCACCTCCACTTTCGCCCCTTCGGTAAGACGGTCAATACCGTCGGTAACCACGCGGTCGCCAGCGGAAATCCCGGCGCTGATCACCACCTTCTGGCTGTCCTGAATACCGGTTTGTACCCGATGCTTACTGACTTTGTTTTCGTCATTTAACACCCAGACAAAGTGACCTTCGTTGCCCATCTGCAGGGCGGCGGTGGGTATAACCACCGCGTTCTGTTCGGTATCCACCAGCATTCTCGCGTTAACAAACTGATTGGGGAACAGCGTGTCATCCTGGTTCGTGAAGCGGGCTTTCACTTTGATGGTGCCGGTGGTGGGGTCAATCTGATTGTCGAGGCTCAGCAGCACGCCTTCGCTCAGCTTCTGCGCGTTGGTGCGATCCCAGGCTTCCACCACCAGCGGCTTACCGGTTTTTTTCGCCTGCATCACCGTGGCGATATCGCTTTCCGGCAGGGTAAAAATGAGATCGATCGGATGCGTCTGGGTGATCACCACAATACCTGTGGTGTCGCCACTGGAAATCTGGTTACCCACATCCACCTGTTTCAGCCCCACGCGACCGTCCACTGGCGCGGTGATGCGGCTCCAGTCAAGCTGCAATTGCGCGCTGGCAACACTGGCTTCATCGGCTTTAATCGTGCCTTCGGTTTCACTGACCAGCGCCTGTTGGGCGTCCAGCTCCTGGCGAGAAACTAAGTTGCTTTTGACCAGTTGCTGGTAACGGGCCAGATCGCGGCGGGCGTTCGCCAGCGTCGCTTTATCTTTCGCCAGTTGGCCCTGCGCCTGTGCCAGCGCGACTTTAAACTGGCTGGGGTCGATTTCAGCGAGCAGGTCGCCCGCTTTGACCTGTTGGCCTTCTTCGTAGTGCAGCGCCAGTAGCTGCCCGTCGACGCGACTGCGCACCGTCACGGTATTGGCGGCGGTAATCGTTCCTAATCCGCTGAGATAACGCGGCACCGCCTGTTCAACGGCGGTCGCCGCCTGTACGGGCGCCAGCGGACCGGCGCGCATCCCGCGACGACCCGCGCCCGCAGGCGCTTTCGCCTGCCCGGTCGCGCCCGGGGCCGCGCTCTGCGGCTCGCTATGGTTTTGCCAGAACCAGACTGCGGCGATGGCCGCCACGACCACCGCGAGAGCTATCACCCAGCGGGATTTGTTACTGCCTTTCATCGTTATGAGTTTCTCATCCTGAAACGTTTCACGGAATGATACTAGTTTAGACAGCCATCAAGGGAGAAAAATGGAGGAATTATGAAACCCGGTACGGATTCATCCTAATGGCGGCGCGCTTTGCGAGACGTTACGCAACAATCGATAACGAAAAAAGCGCTGGCGGAAAATGGCGTTAGAGTGGCGGCAAGGCGATGAAAGAGGTAAGCCACGGATTTCAGCATGACGCTGAAAAGGGAAAGCCCCTCCCGAGGAAGGGGCCAGAATAAGAAAAGGGTTATGATGAAGTCAGTCATCATACTGGTGAGACTCTTAGTCATTAGCTTCCAGGCTTACTCAGACACCAGGGGGAGGGGCGACCCTCCCTTACCCTCACTCCTGAAACTAAGCCACACCAACGCTCATGTCAATGCGTTAGCTTGCAGCCTGCGAGGCGGTTAGCGGAAAACAACTTCCGCCCAGCGCGCCAGTCCGGCGGTCACCGAACCAAAGTCATCGCCGCCGGCAATCGGAATGCCCGGCAATTGCCTCGCCAGCGCTTTTTTAATCAGCGGCGAGCGGGCGCTGCCGCCGGTCAGGTAGATCACATCCGGTTTCTCCTGAGCGTTATCCAGCGCCAGTCGCACCTGTTCCAGAATTCGCGTTAACGGTTGATCCAGCGCTGTTTCCAGCCCCTGCTGGCTGATGGCGGTCGCCAGTTCATCGCTAATAAACGGCAGTGTGGCGGTAAATTCTGGCTGGTCGGACAGGGCGATTTTGCACTCCTCGGCGCGGCGCGCCAGACGATGGCTCAGCCGCTGACGCCAGACTTTCACCAGCAACGCCACTTTTTCCGGTTCGCGGGCATCGCGTACCAGCGTGTCCAACAGGCGACCGTTGGCACTGCTGTAAAAATCGCTCTGCGCCGGAACGTCGTTGATGGCCACGGCGTTCCACCACGGCAGCACCGGCAGGGCAATGCCTTTTTCGGTCTCGCCGCCCATGCCGAGTAGCGGCATCAGGTTTTTGAACGCCAGCGCGATGTCGAGGTCGTTGCCGCCGACGCGGCAACCGCTGTGTCCGAGCAGGCTGGAACCACGGTCGGCGCGATGGTGCCATTGGGGTCCCATCAGCAGCAGCGAACAGTCGGTGGTTCCGCCGCCGATGTCCACGACCAGTACGCGTTTTTCTTCCTGCAGGGTGGCTTCATAATCCAGCCCTGCCGCGACCGGCTCGTACTGAAAGACCACATCCTGGAATCCGGCGCGGGTAGCGGCCCGCTGCAGAATGCCCTGCGCCTGACGGTTGGCTTCGTCACCGCCCAGCCCCTGAAAGTTGATCGGGCGACCGATGACGGCCTGGGTAATCGCGTCGGCAAGCTGATGTTGCGCCTGATTTCGGATGTGCAGCATCATGGCGCAAACCAAATCTTCAAACAGCGCAACCTGTTGTGGTTTGAGTCCGTTGGCGCCCAAAAAAGACTTGGGCGACTTAACGAAGTAGACCTCTTCCGGATCGTCAACGTATTGCGCCAGCGAAGACAGGCCGAACTGGACGCTGCCGCCGTGAACCTCGATATCTTCGTCGCGGTTGAAGCGGATCGCCCGGCGCAGCAGCGCCTGCGTCTCTTCATCCGGCGTTGGTACAGCGTGATGGCGGAACAGCCATTCGCTCACGGCTTCCCGGGTGGGCGCGCAGAGCATTGACGGTAACAGCGTGCTGTCGTTTTCCATTTTCAGTAACTGCGGCGCGCCGTCGCGCATGATCGCGACCGAGCAGTTCGCGGTACCGTAATCAAAGCCAATAAACACCTTATAAATCCCCATGCCAGTGAAGAAGGGGCGTGACTTTAGCGAAATGTCATCGCGCCGACAACTGGAATATGAAAGCAAGGCGTAACAATGGAATAGGGGTTATGCTCAGGGTTTGCAGAAAAAGGAGTGGGTGATGTTTTTTCTGAACTGGCAGCCGCCTTATGACTGGTCCTGGATGTTGGGTTTTCTCGCCGCTCGTGCGGTGAGCGGTGTGGAAATGGTCGGTGATATGCGCTATACGCGCAGCCTGGCGGTAGGGGAGCATCGGGGGATAGTCAGCGTGGTGCCCGATGAACGGACGCATACGCTGGCGGTCACCTTAACCGGGGGGCTGCTGCCGGTAGCGGATGTCTGTCTGGAAAAAATGGCGCGGTTGTTCGATCTCGGCTGCGAGCCGACGAAAATCACCCGGGCACTTGGCGATCTGGGCGCGGCGCGTCCGGGGTTGCGCCTGCCCGGTTCGGTAGATGCCTTTGAGCAAGGTGTACGGGCAATCCTGGGGCAGTTAGTTAGCGTGGCGATGGCGGCAAAGCTCACTGCAAAAGTGGCGCAGCGCTATGGCGAACCGCTGGCCGACGCGCCAGGCTACGTCTGTTTCCCCGGCCCTGACATCCTTGCCGGCGCCGATCCGCTGGATCTGAAAGCGCTGGGAATGCCGCTTAAACGCGCTGAGGCGCTGATCCACCTCGCGCGGGCCGCGCGTGACGGGATACTGCCCACCAGCGCGCCTGAAGATGTTGAGTCTGGGGTGAAAGCGCTACAGGCGTTTCCGGGGATTGGACGCTGGACGGCGAACTATTTCGCACTCAGAGGCTGGCAGGCGAAAGACGTGTTTTTGCCGGATGATTACCTGATCAAACAGCGATTTGCGGGCATGACGTCGGCGCAGATCCGGCGCTACGCGGAGCGCTGGAAACCCTGGCGCTCCTACGCCCTGTTGCACATTTGGTATACCGACGGCTGGCAACCGTCAGTTGATGGCGAAGTAACTGGTATTCAGTAGCAGATCCAGAGGCTGGGCTTCCGTAATGATGTCGCCATAGATCTGGTCGATGCCGATACCCGACAGCGTATCCATGACTACCGCCGTCTGCACCGGGCCGGCGATAGTTTTGCATCCCAGACGCTGGGCGTGACCGTGGATGATCGATACCAGCATTTCATCCATCAGGTTACTGTGGATGCTGGCGCTAAGCTCGCTGTCGAGCAGCAGGTAGTCGGCCATATTGGGGGCCAGCAGATTAAAGATTTGCAGGTCGCGCCCGATCTGGCTGAGGATAATGCGACAGCCCGCCTGACGAAGGGTCCGCAAGGCGGGCGCGGCTTCTTGCGCGTGGAGCAGCAGTGCTTCCGCCGGAATAATCAGGTGCAGCAGACGCCCCGGCAGCGGACTTTTTTCCAGTTGTTGCAACAGTTCGTCTATCAGTGTCGCGCTGGTTAATCCGGCGACGGACAGCGGCAGGGCGATGCTCAGTCCTTTGTGCGCGACCGCCGGGGCGGCATGATGGAAAAAGGCATGAAAGACCCGCCGATCCAACGCATGATTGAGCGCCGGGTCTGCCAGTCCGGCGCGAAACGCCTGTTCTTCCATAACCTCGCCCTCGCTGGTCCACAGACGAAGTGAGATGAGCCACAAGCTGCGCGCTTCCGGAATACGCGGCGACGCGACGCCGCGGGCTAACATCAGCAGATGGTTTTCTTTTATCATGTGCCACTGTTCATCCAACGACATCATGGCGCGCGGGTGCTGCGCCATTTCCTGCTGCGGCTCGTAGACGGTGACCTGACCGCGACCGCTATTTTTCGAGGCGTAACAGGCGATATCGGCCTGTGACATCACTTCCACCGGCTGGCAGTTGTCGTCGTCAATGAGCGTGATGCCCGCGCTGGCCCCAACCCGGTGCAGACGGCCTTCCCACATAAAAGGGTACTCGTTAACCGCAGTGATGAGCCGGGTGGCGATAACGCGCGCGCTTTCAAGATGACAGTCCGGCAACAACAGGCCAAACTCATCACCGCCCAGACGCGCCAGTACGTCGCCAGGACGAAGCAAACCGAGCATCAGTTGGGCGAGTTCGCGCAGTAACGCGTCGCCCGCGGCGTGACCGGCGCTGTCATTGACAGCTTTAAAACGGTCGAGATCGATAAATACCAGCGCATGATGCTGGTGGGTACTGCGCACCGTTTGCAGCAACTGCTTTAGCCGGGTCTCAAAGCTGGGGCGATTAGTCAGCTGTGTGAGCGCATCATGCGTGGCGCTGTAGCTCAGTTGGCGCAGCATCTTGCGTGACTCGGTGACATCCTGGATCACAAGAACCGAACCAATGTTCCCGCCGTCCAGCGTCGTGAGCGGAGTGATGCTGTAGTGAATATCGTAGCTGCCGCCGTTGCGACAGTGCAGCACCACGTCCTGTTCGATGGCCGAGCGGGACATATCCGCGCTGTAGATGTTTTCCATCAGCGGACCGTTATTGCCCAAGGTAATGTGCAGCACTGTCAGTAAGGGTACGCCGATGGCGTTCTCTTGCTGCCAGCCGCTCATTTTTTCAGCGACCGGGTTCATAAAGGTGATTTTCATATCGACGTCTACACAGATCACCGCCTCGCCGATGGAGTCGAGGGTAATGTGCAGCCGCTCTTTTTCCTGAAACAGCGCTTCATTCAGGCGCTTATTTACCCATTCCGTGTGTTTAAGATCGTTAATGTCTTCAATCTGAGCAATAAAGTAGAGCGGCGTGCCGTCAGTATGACGAACCAGAGAAACCGCCAGCAGCGCCCACACCACTTCACCGCTGCGGGTGTAATAGCGCTTCTCCAGCGAATAGCTGTTGATGTCGCCGCGCACCAGCATGTCGAGCTGCTCCAGATCGTTATGCAGATCTTCCGGCCAGGTCAGTTGCTGAAACGTGAGCGTGCGCAGTTCGTCCTGCGGGTAGCCAAGAAACTGACACAACGCTTTGTTGACCTGTAACCACTGTCCTTCGGTACCGACCAACGCCATGCCGATGGCGGAATATTCCATGGCGTTACGGAAGCGTTCTTCGCTTTCCGTAATGTGTTTACGTTCCGCGCGAAACGCATACATCACCATGGTCATGATATTCGCCGGCAGCAGGATCATCAGGAACGGCAGCCACGGCAGATGCGTCAGCAGATTCACCTTCGGCGTAACCAGCAGCGACGGGTCGGCGGCCAGCATCAGTGAAACCACCATCACCGTGGCGAGAAAGACTAAAAAAGCTTCCATGCGCGGCAGGCGCACCGCGCTCCACATCAGCAGCACGATGACGCAGGTAAACGGCCAGGGGACAAACTTCATCGCCAGCCAGCTTAGCACCAGCGTGACGATCAGCGTCAGCAGCGTTTCCAGCAGCAGGCGAGGGTTGCGGTGGCGCAGCAGATAGTGTGGCTTAAACAGCAAGCCCAATGGCACCAGCGCCAGCGCGCCGATGGATTCTGACAGCACCCAGAACAGAAACGCCCGCAGCGGGGTATCGTGCGGAGACAACATCCAGACCAGCATCCCGCCGAGCAGTGGGGGGATCACCGCGCTGCCGAAGGCCAGACGGATCCAGTCGTTCAGATTCTGTAACGGGTTATACCCAGGCAGGAGCTTGCGCAGCAACAGCGCGCCTGTTGCCGCTTCAATAATGTTTATCGCCGTATAGGTAAAGTTGAGCGCGCCCGGGGGAAACAGCACCAGCGAGGCGCCAATACTGCCCAGAGAACAGGCGAGGGCGATGCCCGGCCACATGCGACCGGCATGGCGGTAAAAAGCCACCATCATAATGGAAGTAGGAAACCACAGAGGCGCTAACGCATTGCCGAACTGGGATAATTCCAGTGAAAAGAGCGTAAAAACAAACGCCGCCAGACCTAAACTGACGAAGCGCAGCAGAGGGTGCGGCAAGGGAACTAAAACATGTTGGGTTGGTTTACTCATTACCCTATCCGAATAGCCGGGAACGTCGAAGCACGCCAGGACGCGTCAGTGTGAGTCTGTGTTTATGCTAGTACAAACTTTTTACCTTTTATATCCCGGCTGCGCATAATTTGCCGTCAATCCAGAAGTCATCAGGGCGCAGGGACGGGGCTGGCGTGACGTTTCGCCGCGATGCATCTTGTCTGAATTTGTGTATAATTGCCGGCGTTTGACGCTCCGGCGTCTCCCTTCCTTACAGGTTATTCAGGTCGCTAAATTTATGACTGATCAGTCTCATCAGTGCGTCATTATCGGTATTGCTGGCGCATCGGCTTCTGGCAAAAGTCTTATTGCCAGTACTCTTTATCGTGAATTACGTGAACAAGTCGGTGACGAACATATCGGCGTGATCCCCGAAGACAGCTACTATAAAGATCAAAGCCATCTGTCGATGGAAGAACGCGTAAAAACCAACTATGACCATCCCAACGCGATGGATCACAGCCTGTTGTTTCAACATCTGCAAGCGCTTAAGCGCGGCTGCGCGATTGAACTGCCGGTCTACAGCTACGTCGAACACACCCGCATGAAAGAAACCGTGCGCGTGGAGCCGAAGAAAGTCATTATTCTGGAAGGCATTTTGCTGCTCACCGACGCCCGTTTGCGCGAAGAGATGAACTTCTCTATTTTTGTCGATACACCGCTGGATATCTGCCTGATGCGCCGCATCAAGCGCGACGTTAACGAGCGCGGGCGTTCCATGGATTCCGTGATGGCGCAATACCAGAAAACGGTGCGTCCGATGTTCCTGCAGTTTATCGAGCCATCCAAGCAGTATGCGGATATTATCGTGCCGCGCGGCGGGAAAAACCGCATCGCCATCGATATTCTGAAAGCGAAAATCAGTCAGTTCTTTGAATAAGCCCTGCGAATTGTGTACCGTTCAGTGATAACCTGGTTTGCCCTTGCGACACAATGCGTTAAGGGCCTGCTGCACGAAAGGAGAAAGTGCCATGCGTCTGTGTGACCGAGATATTGAAGCCTGGCTTGATGAAGGCCGTTTGTCGATCAACCCGCGTCCGCCTGTGGAGCGTATTAATGGCGCGACGGTGGATGTGCGCCTTGGCAATAAATTCCGTACCTTCAGCGGCCACACCGCAGCATTTATCGATTTAAGTGGGCCAAAAGATGAAGTCAGCGCCGCGCTCGACCGCGTAATGAGCGACGAGATTGCGCTGGCCGACGGCGAAGCGTTTTATCTCCATCCGGGCGAACTGGCGCTGGCGGTGACCTATGAGTCGGTGACTTTACCCGCGGATTTAGTCGGTTGGCTGGATGGCCGCTCTTCCCTGGCGCGTCTTGGCTTGATGGTGCACGTGACCGCCCACCGTATCGATCCCGGCTGGTCCGGCTGTATCGTGCTGGAATTTTATAACTCCGGTAAACTGCCGCTGGCGCTGCGCCCCGGCATGTTGATCGGCGCGCTGAGCTTTGAACCGCTTTCCGGTCCGGCGCTTCGCCCCTATAACCGTCGCGAAGATGCCAAATATCGCGATCAGCAGGGCGCGGTCGCCAGCCGGATTGATAAAGACTGAGTCTGATCCACTGAGGATAGCATGAGACGATTTCTGACGACGCTGATGATTTTGCTGGTCGTGCTGGTGGCCGGCTTTTCTGCGTTAGTAATGCTGGTCAACCCGAACGACTTCCGTACCTATATGGTGCAACAGGTCGCGGCGCGTAGCGGCTATCAGCTACAGCTGGATGGCCCACTGCGCTGGCACGTCTGGCCTCAGCTCAGTATCCTCTCCGGACGCATGGCGTTGACGGCGAAAGGCGCCAGTGAACCGCTGGTGCGCGCCGATAACATGCGGCTTGACGTTGCGCTGTGGCCGCTGCTTAGCCATCAGCTGAGCGTCAAGCAGGTGATGCTCAAAGGCGCGGTGATTCAGCTCACCCCGCAAACGGAAGCGGCGCGCAATGAAAACGCGCCGGTGCCTCCCAAAGACAATAACTTACCGGACGTCGCGGAAGATCGCGGCTGGTCGTTTGATATCGCCAGCCTGCGGGTGGCCGACAGCGTGCTGGTGTTCCAGCATGAAAATGATGAGCAGGTCACCGTTCGCGACATCCGCCTGCAAATGGAGCAGGATGCGCAGCATCGCGGCGCTTTTGAGTTTTCCGGGCGGATTAACCGCGATCAGCGTGATTTGAATCTGGCCTTAAACGGTACGGTGGATGCGTCCGACTATCCGCATAACCTCTCTGCCGGGATCCAGCAGCTTAGCTGGCAGCTCCAGGGCGCCGATCTGCCGAAACAGGGGATTCAGGGACAAGGACAGCTTCAGGCGCAGTGGCAGGAAGACGCGAAATTACTCTCGTTCAGCCAGCTTGATCTGACAGCGAACGACAGTACGCTGACCGGAAGCGCCCAGGTGACGTTGACGGAGCAACCGGCCTGGCGCATTAACCTGAATTTCGGCAAGCTGAATCTGGATTCCATTATTCCGCTGTCGGAAAACAGCAGCGGCGCTAACGGCGGTGGCGAGCAGGGCGTGACGTCATCGTCTCTGGCCCGACCGGTCATCGCCAGCCGGGTCGATGAACCGGCCTACCAGGGGCTGAAGGGGTTTTCCGCGGAGATCGCGCTGAATGCGGAGAGCGTATTATGGCGCGGGATGAATTTCTCGGCCGTTTCGACGCGAATGACGAATCAGGCCGGCGTGCTGAAAATCGCGCAGCTCGAGGGCAAGCTTGATGGCGGCACGATTTCACTGCCCGGCACGCTGGATGCCAGCGCTGACACTCCGCGCGTGGTGTTCCAGCCGCGTCTTAATGATGTGGAGATAGGCACGATTCTGAACGCGTTCCATTATCCCATTGCCCTGACCGGTAAAATGTCGCTGACGGGCGATTTCTCCGGCGCGGACATTGATGCCCAGGCGTTTCGCCATAACTGGCAAGGTCAGGCGCGCGTCGAGATGCGCGATACGCGGATGGATGGCATGAACTTTCAGCAGTTGGTTCAGCAGGCGGTGGAACGCAGCGGCGGCGACGTTGAGGCGATGCGTAATTACGATAACGCCACCCGTCTCGATCGTTTCGTCACTGACCTGACGCTCGACCACGGTAAGCTGGGGCTGAACAGCATGGAAGGCGAATCCTCTGTGCTGGCCCTGACCGGTAAAGGTACGCTCGATCTGGTCGGAGAGTCGTGCGACACGCAGTTTAACGTGCGGGTGCTCGGCGGCTGGAAAGGGGAAAGTAATTTGATCGATTTCCTGAAAAACACGCCGGTGCCGCTGCGGGTTTACGGTAAGTGGCAGGCGCTGAATTATAACCTGCAGGTTGATCAAGTGCTGCGTAAGCATGTCCAGGATGAAGCGAAACGTCGTCTCAATGACTGGGCGGAGCGGAACAAAGATACCCGCGACGGCAAAGACGTCAGGAAGCTGCTGGATAAGCTGTAAACCGCCTCTGGCGAGTCCCTTTTTGTAAGGCCGGACAGGGCGCGAAGCGCCGCTGTCCGGCGATTGCCACTACGCGTCGTATTCCCCGTCTTCGTCCGCGCGTAACGGAATCAGTTGCACCTTCTGTACGCGATGACTTTCTACCTGTAGCGTTTTCAGCAAGTAGTCGCCCACCTGAACCTCCTCACCCTCTTTCGGTATACGCTGCAGATATTCCATCAACAGGCCGGCGATGGTGTGATACTCGCGTTTCTCATCGAGCGGCAGGGGAACATACTGCACCAGATCGTCCAGCGGCATATGACCGTTTGCCGTCCACGAACCGTCCTGATTTTTCTGAATATCATGGCGGGCGTCGATCTCTTCCACTTCGTTCGGCAAATTACCGGCAATGGTTTCCATCACGTCGCTCAGCGTCACAATCCCTTCGACAGACCCAAACTCGTCAACCACAAAGGCAAAATGCGTGCGGGCGTTGCGGAACTGCTCCAGCGCCGGCAGCAGCGGGAGCGTTTCCGGGAACACCAGCGGCTGGCGTACCAGTACCCGCAGGTTGAGCGGCTCTCCGCGCAGCGACTGCTGGAGCAGATCGATAACGTGCACCACGCCAAGCAGATCCTCCTGGTCATCTTCGCCGGTGACCACCAGTCGCGTATGCTGGTTTTTTTCGAGCAGGGCGCGGATATCCGCCTCGGGCGCGCAGAGATCGATATGCTCGATATCATGGCGCGAGGTCATAATGCTGCTGACGGTGCGCTGGTTCAGGTTGAGTACGCGCTCAATCATCCGCCGTTCCTGCGGGTTGAAAATTTGCGTGTCGTCATGATCCACCAGCATCGAGGCTGTTTCCGCATCCAGTTCGGCGTCCTCTTTCTTCCCGCTTAACAGGCGCATCACTGCTTCGGTCGTTCGCTGGCGCAGCGTATGGTTTGCGGAAAGAAAGCGGCGGCGGTTAAAGATAGCCAACTGGTTCAGGGCTTCAATCATCACCGAGAAGCCGATAGCGGCGTACAGGTAGCCCTTCGGAATGTGGAAACCAAAACCTTCCGCCACCAGGCTAAAGCCGATCATTAACAGGAAACTCAGACAGAGAATGACGATGGTCGGGTGGCTGTTGACAAAACGGGTCAGTGATTTGCTGGCGAGCAGCATCAGCGTAATCGCGATAATTACCGCCGCCATCATCACCGCCAGGTGATCCACCATACCGACGGCGGTAATGACCGAATCAAGCGAGAAGATGGCGTCCAGCACCACGATTTGCGCCACCACGCCCCAGAATTTAGCCCCTTTGCGCTGGGTGGGGTTGTCGCTGTCTTTCCCTTCCAGCCGTTCGTTAAGCTCCATCGTGGCTTTAAACAGCAGGAAGAACCCGCCGAACAGCATGATCAGGTCGCGCGCGCTAAAGCTTAAGCTCTGAACGCTAAAGAGCGGCTTCGTCAGGGTGACCAGCCAGGAGATTGACGCCAGCAAGAGCAGGCGCATCAGCATCGCCAGAATCAGGCCGGTGATGCGCGCGCGGTCTCGTTGCGCGGGCGGCAGTTTTTCGGCGAGGATGGCAATAAAGACTAAATTATCAATGCCGAGGACCAGCTCGATCACCACCAGCGTGACGAGACCGGCCCAGATTGACGGATCGGCAATCCATTCCATAGTAAGCGTAAAACCCTTCGTTATATGACAATTGTCACAATTCGATCATGGATAAAGCTGGCGGAAAATGCAATGCCAGAGCGGGATTTATCCTGCTTTTGTATTTCTTCCCACCCGTAATAATAACCTTAATGTTTCTGTCGGGAATAAATTCTGGATTAAAAACAATTTCGGATATATCGCAGACTCGGTGGAATATATGCATTTTGTCAACATCAAGTAATTCCTAAAAATGCCGCTTTATATGACTTAATATTAATCTTAAAAAGACAAAATAGCAGGCTTGTTGCCTTGCCTGCTAATACGTTAGCTGTAACAATTCTTCCAGCGTTAATGAGGTGTGAAGAAATATATTGACCGGCATCGTTAATCATTAACCGCCGACATTCTTATTACCTTACGTATTTCTCTGTTGTGGCAGGAGAAAAATCACGAGGTTTGCAAAAATCTAACTTAATCAGTGTATTGGTAGCTAAAAAGCCAAGGGCGGTAGCGTGCCTGAACGCCTGATGACGAGTCTGCATTATTCTGTCAATAGCTTACGGATGAATTCAAATTTTTTAGGACTGATGCCAGTTAAATTTCTTTTCAATTAACTGCAATGTAAATGTGTACGGCGAAGTCGCTATTTAAATTGCACAGGATAATTACTCTGCCAAAGTGATAAATAATCAATGATGAAATCCAAAATGAAATTGATGCCATTATTGGTGTCGGTAACCTTGATAAGCGGTTGCACAGTACTTCCGGGCAGCAATATGTCTACGATGGGTAAAGACGTGATTAAACAGCAGGACGCTGATTTTGATCTCGACCGGATGGTGAATGTGTATCCACTCACCCCGCGACTGGTTGAGCAATTGCGTCCGCGGCCAAACGTGGCGCAGCCGAATATGTCGCTGGACCAGGAGCTTGCCAGCTATCAGTACCGCGTCGGGGCAGGGGATGTTCTGAACGTGACGGTATGGGACCACCCTGAGCTGACAACGCCAGCGGGGCAGTACCGCAGCTCCAGCGACACCGGCAACTGGGTGCAGCCGGACGGCACGATGTTTTATCCCTATATCGGCAAGGTTAGCGTGGTGGGGAAAACACTCGCAGAGATCCGCAGTGATATTACCGGGCGCTTAGCGAAGTACATCGCCGACCCGCAGGTGGACGTTAATATCGCCGCGTTCCGTTCGCAAAAAGCCTATATCTCCGGCCAGGTGAACAAATCCGGCCAGCAGGCGATCACCAACGTGCCGCTCACCGTACTGGATGCGATCAACGCCGCAGGCGGCCTGACCGAAGACGCCGACTGGCGCAACGTGGTGTTGACCCATAACGGCAAAGAACAACGGATTTCCCTGCAGGCGCTGATGCAAAACGGCGATCTCAGCCAGAACCGCCTGCTGTATCCGGGCGACATTCTTTATGTTCCGCGCAATGACGATCTGAAAGTGTTTGTGATGGGTGAAGTGAAGAAACAGAGCACGCTCAAAATGGACTTCAGCGGCATGACGCTGACCGAAGCGCTGGGCAACGCCGAAGGTATCGATCTGACCACCTCCAACGCCAGCGGCATCTTCGTGATCCGTCCGCTGAAAGGCAAAGGTCCGGGCGGCAAGATTGCCAATATTTATCAGCTCGATATGTCTGATGCGACCTCTCTGGTCATGGCGACGGAATTCCGTCTGCAGCCTTATGACGTGGTGTATGTCACCACCGCACCGGTTGCGCGCTGGAACCGTCTGATCAATCAGTTGCTGCCGACCATCAGCGGTGTCCGTTATATGACGGATACGGCCAGCGACATTCACGCCTGGTAATCGTCATGTTTAACAAAATATTAGTTGTTTGCGTGGGGAACATTTGCCGTTCCCCAACGGCAGAGCGCTTATTGAAGCGCTACCACCCGGCGCTGACCGTCGAGTCGGCGGGGCTTGGCGCGCTGGTGGGAAAGGGCGCAGACGCGTCTGCCCTTAGCGTGGCGGCCGATCACGGCCTGTCGCTGGAAGGACACTGCGCGCGGCAAATCACCGGACGGCTGTGTCGGGACTATGACCTGATCCTGGCAATGGAGAAAAGACACATTGCGTCTCTGCATGAGCTGGCGCCGGAAATGCGCGGCAAAGTCATGCTGTTTGGTCACTGGGACGATGAGCGCGACATTCCCGACCCGTATCGTAAAAGCCGCGAGGCGTTTGAAGCGGTGTACGCATTACTTGAACGGTCTGCCCGCCAGTGGGCGCAGGCATTGAACGCAGAGCAGGTAAAATAATGACAGAAAAAGTAAGACAGTCTGCCGCTCCGGTAACGGGCAATGATGAAATCGATATCGGCCGCCTGGTGGGCACCGTCATTGAAGCACGCTGGTGGGTGCTGGGGATTACGGCATTATTCGCACTTTGCGCAGTGATTTACACGCTCTTCGCCACGCCAATCTACAGTGCGGATGCGCTGGTGCAGATTGAACAGAACGCTGGCAGCTCGCTGGTGCAGGATATCAACTCGGCGTTGTCCGATAAACCTCCCGCCTCTGAGGCCGAAATTCAGCTGATTCGCTCGCGTCTGGTGTTAGGCAAAACGGTGGATGACCTGGACCTGGATATCTCCGTCAGCAAAAACACCTTCCCGCTGTTTGGCGCAGGCTGGGAACGGCTGATGGGACGCCAGAATGAGACGGTGAAAGTTACCACCTTTACCTTGCCGAAGGGAATGAACGACCAGGTTTTCACGCTGAACGTGTTGGACGATAAGTCCTACGCGCTGACCAGCGACGGCGGGTTTAGCGCCCGTGGGCAGATCGGTCAAACCCTGAACAAAGACGGCGTGACGATGGTGGTGAGCGAGATCCATGCCCGCCCGGACACCGAATTTACCGTCAATAAATTCTCCACGCTCGGGATGATCAACACCCTGCAAAACAACCTGACGGTAACCGAAACCGGCAAGGACACCGGCGTGTTAAGCCTGACGTTTACCGGTGAGGATCGCGAACAAATCCGCGAAATTCTCGACAGCATTACCCGCAACTACCTTGAACAGAACGTGGCGCGTAAATCGGAAGAGGCAGCGAAAAGCCTGGCATTCCTGGCAAAACAACTGCCGGAAGTGCGCAGCCGTCTGGACGTCGCGGAGAACAAACTCAACGCCTTCCGCCAGGATAAAGACTCCGTTGACCTGCCGCTGGAAGCAAAAGCGGTGCTGGACTCAATGGTCAATATCGACGCCCAGTTGAATGAGCTGACATTTAAAGAAGCGGAAATCTCTAAGCTGTACACCAAAGCGCACCCGGCTTACCGCACGCTGCTGGAAAAACGCCAGGCGCTGGAGGATGAAAAAGCGAAGCTCAACGGGCGCGTGACGGCAATGCCGAAAACGCAGCAGGAGATTGTGCGTCTGACCCGTGACGTGGAGTCCGGTCAGCAGGTCTACATGCAGCTGCTGAATAAGCAACAGGAGCTGCAGATCAACGAGGCCAGCACCGTCGGCGACGTGCGAATTGTTGACCCGGCGATTGCCCAACCGGGTGTACTGAAGCCGAAGAAGGGGCTGATCATACTGGGCAGCATTATTCTTGGCCTGATGTTGTCAATCGTCGGCGTCCTGCTGCGTTCGTTGTTCAATCGCGGTATCGAAAGCCCGCAGGTGCTTGAAGAGAACGGGATCAGCGTTTACGCCAGCATTCCGCTGTCGGAATGGCAGAAAGCGCGCGATAACGTGAAAACCATCAAAGGCGTGAAGCGTTACAAGCAGAGCCAGTTGCTGGCGGTAGGGAACCCGACCGATCTGGCGATTGAAGCGGTGCGTAGTCTGCGTACCAGCCTGCACTTCGCCATGATGCAGGCGCAGAACAACGTGCTGATGCTGACCGGGGTCAGCCCATCAATCGGTAAAACTTTTGTCTGCGCCAACCTGGCGGCGGTCATCAGCCAGACCAACAAGCGCGTGTTGTTGATCGACTGCGACATGCGCAAGGGGTACACCCATGAGTTGCTCGGCACCAACAACGTGAACGGCCTGTCCGATATTCTGGTCGGCAAGGGAGATATTTCCGCCTGCGCCAGACCAACCTCTATCCCAAACTTCGATCTCGTCCCGCGCGGCCAGGTGCCGCCAAATCCGTCGGAACTGCTGATGAGTGAACGTTTTGGTGAGTTGATCAAGTGGGCCAGCAGTCACTATGACCTGGTGCTGATCGATACGCCGCCGATTCTGGCCGTGACTGACGCGGCGATTGTCGGTCGCCACGCGGGAACCACCCTGATGGTGGCGCGTTACGCCGTGAATACTCTGAAAGAGGTGGAGACCAGCCTCAGCCGCTTCGGGCAAAACGGCATTCAGGTGAAAGGGGTGATCCTCAACTCTATCTTCCGTCGCGCCACCGGATACCAGGATTACGGGTATTACGAGTACGAATATAAGTCAGATTCCAAATAAAAAACGAGAATGCCGGATGGCAGTGAAACGCCATCCGGCGAAAACGCTTTGGGGAACGAGCATGAATAAAGACAACCCGCTGATTTCAATCTATATGCCCACCTGGAACAGGCAACAACTGGCGATTCGGGCCATCAAATCGGTGCTGCGCCAGGACTATACCCACTGGGAAATGATCATTGTCGATGATTGCTCCAGCGCCTATGAACAGCTGCAACAGTTCGTCGAAGGGTTAAACGATCCACGGGTGCGTTATACCCATAACGACGTCAATTCCGGCGCCTGCGCGGTGCGTAACCAGGCGATCCGACAGGCGAACGGGCAGTACATCACGGGTATTGACGATGACGATGAATGGACACCAAATCGCCTGAGCGTGTTTCTCGCCCATAAGCATCAGTTGGTCACTCATGCGTTCCTTTACGCGAACGATTATGTCTGTGAAGGCGAAGTCTATTCGCAACCGGCCAGTCTGCCGCTCTACCCGAAGTCCCCGTACTCTCGCCGCCTGTTCTACAAGCGCAACATCATCGGCAACCAGGTGTTTACCTGGGCGTGGCGTTTTAAAGAGTGCCTGTTCGACACTGAACTGAAGGCGGCGCAGGATTACGATATTTTCCTGCGCATGGTGGTGGAGTACGGCGAACCGTGGAAGGTGGAAGACGCGACGCAGATCCTGCATATCAACCACGGCGAAATGCAGATCACCTCGTCGCCGAAAAAATTCTCCGGCTATTTCCATTTTTATCGCAAGCACAAAGATAAATTCGACCGCGCGAGCAAGAAATATCAGCTGTTCACCCTTTACCAGATCCGCAATAAACGGATGACCTGGCGCACGTTGCTCACGCTGCTGTCCGTTCGTAACGGCAAACGGCTGGCTGACGGACTGCGAGGGCGTTAAGCATGCTGGAAGATATTCGCGCCAACAGCTGGAGCCTGCGCCCGTGCTGCATGGTGCTGGCTTATCGCGTCGCCCACTTTTGTTCCGTCTGGCGCAAAAAAAATGTCCTTAACAACCTGTGGGCCGCGCCGGTGCTGGTGCTGTATCGCCTGATCACCGAATGCCTGTTTGGCTACGAGATACAGGCCGCAGCGACCATTGGTCGACGTTTCACTATTCATCACGGTTATGCCGTGGTGATAAATAAGAACGTGGTCGCCGGGGACGATTTTACGATTCGTCATGGTGTCACCATCGGCAACCGCGGCGCCGACAGCCTCGCCTGCCCGGTGATTGGCAACGGGGTGGAGCTGGGCGCGAACGTCATTGTGCTGGGTGATATCACCATTGGTAATAACGTGACCATTGGCGCCGGGAGCGTGGTGCTTGACGCTGTGCCGGACAATGCGCTGGTGGTAGGCGAGAAGGCACGAGTGAAGGGAATAAAATGAACATTCTGCAATTTAATGTGCGGCTGGCGGAAGGCGGTGCGGCTGGGGTGGCATTAGATCTGCATCAGCGCGCGCTGCAAAAAGGACTGGCTTCACGTTTCGTGTACGGCTACGGCAAAGGCGGAAAGAAAAGCGTCAGCCACAATCATTATCCGCATGTGAGTAAGCAGACGCCACGGTTGACGTCGGTGGCGAATATCGCCCTGTTTCGTCTGTTTAACCGCGACCTGTTTGGCAATCTCAATAATATATACCGCAGCGTCACCCGCACACCGGGGCCGCTGGTGCTGCATTTTCACGTCCTGCACAGCTACTGGCTGAATCTGGCCGAGGTGGTGGCGTTTTGCGAAAAGGTGAAAAACCACAAGCCGGACGTCACGCTGGTCTGGACGCTGCACGACCACTGGAGCGTAACTGGCCGCTGCGCCTTTACCGACGGTTGCGAAGGCTGGAAGTCGGACTGCCGGAAATGCCCGACGCTGAACAATTACCCACCGGTGAAGGTCGACCGCGCCCATGCGCTGGTGCACGGTAAGCGCCAGCTTTTCCGTGACATGCTGGCGCTCGGCTGTCAGTTTATCTCACCAAGCCAGCACGTCGCCGATGCCTTTAACAGCCTGTACGGGGCAGGGCGTTGCCGCATCATCAATAACGGTATCGACGTGGCGACCGAAGCGATTCTCGCGGAGCTGACCCCGGTCAGCGCGACGGAAGGAAAACCGAAAATCGCGGTGGTGGCCCACGATCTGCGCTATGACGGTAAAACCAACCAGCGGCTGGTGCGCGAAATGATGGCGCTGGGCGAGGCGATCGAATTACATACCTTCGGTAAGTTTTCGCCGTTTGACGGAACGAACGTGGTCAATCACGGATTTGAAACCGACAAGCGTAAGCTGATGAGCGCACTGAACCAGATGGACGCGCTGGTGTTCAGTTCACGGGTGGATAACTATCCGTTGATTCTCTGCGAAGCATTGTCGATTGGCGTGCCGGTTATCGCCACCCATAGCGAGGCGGCGCAGGAGGTCCTGCAAAAATCCGGCGGCAAAACCTTCGACGACAGCGACGTACTTCGCCTGGTGCAGTTAAGCAAAGCCGATATCGCGCAGGCCGTCTTTGGCACTTCGCTCGACGCCTTTCGCGAGCGCAGCCGGGCGGCTTACAGTGGACAACAGATGCTGGAGGAATATGTCTCGTTCTATCAGAATCTGTAGCTATCTGCTGCTGCCGCTGATCTACCTGCTGGTCAACGTCAAAATTGCCCAGTTGGGCGAAAGTTTTCCCATCACCATCGTCACCTTTTTGCCGGTTTTGCTGCTGCTTTATGTGGAACGCATCAACCTGAAAAAACTGATGATTGCATTGGGGATCGGCGCCGGGCTGACGGCGTTTAACTACCTTTTCGGCCAGTCGCTGGACGCCAGCAAGTACGTCACTTCCACCATGCTGTTTGTTTACATTGTGATCATTATCGGCATGGTCTGGAGTATTCGCTTTAAAACTATTTCACCGCACAACCACCGCAAGATCCTGCGCTTTTTTTATCTGGTGGTAGGGCTGGTGGTACTGCTCGCCGCTGCCGAGATGGCGCAAATTATCCTCACCGGCGGCAGCAGCTTAATGGAAGCGATTTCGAAATATCTTATTTACAGTAACAGTTATGTACTGAACTTTATTAAATTTGGTGGCAAGCGAACCACCGCACTCTATTTCGAACCGGCCTTTTTTGCTCTGGCGTTAATCTCAATTTGGCTCAGCATCAAACAGTTTGGTATCAAAACACCTAAAACCGATGCTATGATTCTGGCAGGGATAGTATTATCAGGATCGTTTTCAGGGGTAATGACATTTATCTTGTTTTACCTGCTGGAATGGGCATTTCAGTATCTGAATAAGGATGCGATAAAGAAAAAACTGCCGCTGGCGATAATTTCATTAACCGTATTTCTGGTGGGGGTGATGTTCGCATTTCCTTATATCTCCACGCGCCTCGGTGATTTAGGCACAGAAGGGTCATCGTCTTATTATCGTATCGTCGGTCCGCTGGTTATGGTCGGCTATTCTTTGACCCATATTGACGGCGTTGTCAGATTTGGCTCACTTTACGAATATGTCGCATCATTCGGAATCTTTAACGGTGCGGATGTCGGAAAAACAATAGACAATGGTTTGTATCTGCTGATTATTTATTTTTCCTGGTTCGCGGTACTCATGACTCTGTGGTACATGGGGAAAGTGGTAAAAATGACGCTTAATGCGTTTGGTGATAATCAGAATTTTCGGGTGCAGCTTTATCTTTTTACCCCGGTGTCTCTGTTTTTTACCGGTTCAATATTTAGCCCGGAATATGCGTTTCTAATTGTCTGTCCGTTTATTTTGCGCAAAGCGCTCAATATTACAAAAGTATGATGAGGTTATTCCTATGCTGCTCAGCATTATCACCGTCGCGTTTCGCAATCTGGACGGCATTGTCAAAACCCATGCGTCACTTGCGCACCTGGCCCAGGCAAATGATATCAGCTTCGAGTGGATTGTGGTGGATGGCGGCTCGAACGACGGGACCCGCGAGTTTCTCGAAAACCTCAATGGTGAGTACCACTTACGCTTTGTGAGCGAACCGGATAATGGCATCTATGATGCGATGAATAAGGGCATAGAGATGGCGCAGGGAACGTTTGCGCTGTTCCTCAATTCCGGTGATATTTTTCATCCGGATGCTGCCCGGTTCGTGCGTCAGCTGAAGACACAAAAAGATGACGCCATGATGACCGGTGATGCGCTGCTGGATTTTGGCAATGGTCATAAAATTAAACGCAGCGCGAAACCCGGCTGGTATATCTATCACAGTCTGCCAGCCAGCCATCAGGCGATCTTTTTCCCGGTCAGAGGGTTAAAAATCTGGCATTACGATTTGCAATATAAAGTGTCATCCGACTATGCGCTGGCCGCCAGAATGTATAAAGCGGGTTATCATTTTAAAAAATTAAATGGCCTGGTGTCTGAATTTTCTATGGGCGGCGTGTCGACAACGAATAATCTTGAACTCTGCGAAGATGCGAAAAAGGTCCAGCGTAACATATTACATGTCCCCGGTTTCTGGGCGGAGTTGTCATGGCATTTACGCCAGCGCACTACGGGTAAAACGAAAGCCTTATATAACAAATCATAAATATAAGGAAATAATATGCAGGATTTACGCGGCTTTTCCGTGCCGAAAGGTTTTCGTGGCGCGAATGGCATAAAAGTTCAATTGTGGTGGGCGGTACAGGCGACATTATTTGCCTGGTCTCCGCAGGTCCTTTATCGCTGGCGCGCATTTTTGCTCCGTTTATTTGGCGCAAAAATAGGAAAAAACGTAGTCATCCGACCTTCGGTAAAAATTACCTATCCGTGGAAATTAACGTTAGGGGATTACGCCTGGGTCGGCGATGAGGTCAATTTATACACCCTCGGCGAGATTATTATCGGTGCAAACTCGGTGGTTTCGCAAAAAAGTTATTTATGTACCGGCAGTCACGATCACGCCAGCGCGCATTTTGATATTACCGCCACGCCGATTGTGATTGGCGAGAAGTGCTGGCTGGCAACCGATGTCTTCGTTGCGCCCGGTGTGACGGTTGGCGATGGCACGGTCGTTGGCGCCCGCAGCAGCGTTTTTAAATCGCTACCGGCAAATACGATTTGCCGTGGCAATCCCGCAGTGGTGATACGCGAACGCGTTGAAACGAAGAGCCCGGTTCAGAATGGCAAGACAGATAGCCTTATGAGCAGGGTTTGAAAACTTTGATAAGTACAGAGGAAAATAAACATGTCTAAAGTCGCTCTCATCACCGGCGTTACCGGACAAGATGGTTCTTACCTGGCAGAGCTGCTACTGGAAAAAGGGTATGAAGTGCACGGTATTAAGCGTCGTGCCTCTTCTTTTAACACGGAACGTGTTGATCATATTTATCAGGATCCGCACGCCAGCAACCCCAAATTCCATCTGCATTACGGTGACCTGACGGACTCTTCCAACCTGACCCGTATCCTGCAGGAAGTGCAGCCGGATGAAGTGTATAACCTGGGCGCGATGAGTCACGTTGCGGTCTCCTTCGAGTCGCCGGAATACACCGCCGATGTTGACGCCATGGGGACCCTGCGTCTGCTGGAAGCGATTCGTTTCCTGGGCCTCGAAAAGAAAACCCGTTTCTATCAGGCGTCCACCTCTGAGCTGTACGGTCTGGTGCAGGAAATTCCGCAGAAAGAGACCACGCCGTTCTATCCGCGTTCACCGTATGCCGTGGCGAAACTGTATGCCTACTGGATCACCGTTAACTACCGCGAGTCTTATGGCATTTACGCCTGTAACGGCATTCTGTTCAACCACGAATCCCCACGCCGCGGCGAAACCTTTGTCACCCGCAAAATTACCCGCGCGATCGCTAACATCGCGCAGGGCTTGGAGTCATGCCTGTACCTCGGCAACATGGATTCCCTGCGTGACTGGGGCCATGCGAAAGATTACGTCAAGATGCAGTGGATGATGCTGCAGCAGGAACAGCCGGAAGACTTCGTTATCGCCACCGGCGTGCAGTACTCAGTGCGTCAGTTCGTTGAGATGGCCGCGGCACAGCTGGGCATCAAACTGCGCTTTGAAGGCGAAGGCGTAAATGAGAAAGGCATTGTCGTCTCCGTCACGGGCCACGACGCGCCAGGCGTGAAGGCAGGCGATGTGATTGTTGCCGTCGACCCGCGTTATTTCCGTCCTGCGGAAGTGGAAACCCTGCTGGGCGATCCGAGCAAAGCGCACGAGAAGCTGGGCTGGAAACCGGAAATTACCCTGCAGGAAATGGTTTCCGAAATGGTCGCGAAAGATCTGGAAGCGGCGAAGAAACACTCCCTGCTGAAGTCTCACGGCTACGAGGTTGCCATCGCGCTGGAGTCCTGAGAATGAGCAAACAACGAATTTTCATTGCCGGCCATCGCGGGATGGTCGGTTCCGCGATAAAACGCCAGCTTGAACAGCGCGGCGACGTGGAACTGATCGTGCGCACCCGCGAGGAACTGAACCTGCTGGACAGTCGTGCCGTTCATGACTTCTTCGCCAGTGAACGCATCGATCAGGTGTATCTGGCGGCGGCGAAAGTGGGCGGCATTGTCGCGAATAACACCTACCCGGCGGATTTCATCTTTGAGAACATGATGATGGAAAGCAACATCATCCATGCCGCGCACCTGAATAACGTGAATAAGCTGTTGTTCCTCGGGTCATCGTGCATCTACCCGAAGCTGGCGAAACAGCCGATGGCTGAGAGCGAGCTGTTGCAGGGAACGCTTGAGCCAACCAATGAGCCTTACGCCATTGCCAAAATTGCCGGGATCAAGCTGTGCGAGTCCTACAACCGTCAGTATGACCGCGACTATCGCTCGGTGATGCCGACCAATCTGTACGGGCCGCACGACAACTTCCACCCGAGCAATTCCCATGTGATCCCGGCGCTGCTGCGTCGTTTTCATGAGGCGACCGTGGAAAACGCGCCGGATGTGGTGGTGTGGGGCAGCGGTACGCCGATGCGTGAATTCCTCCACGTTGACGACATGGCCGCCGCCAGCATTCACGTGATGGAGCTGGATCGCGAAGTCTGGCAGGAAAACACCCAGCCGATGCTGTCGCACATTAATGTCGGTACCGGCATTGACTGCACCATCCGCGAGCTGGCGCAGACGATCGCGCAGGTGGTGGGCTACAAGGGCCGCGTGGTGTTCGACGCCACCAAACCGGACGGCACGCCGCGCAAACTGCTCGACGTCACCCGCCTGCATCAACTGGGCTGGTATCACGAGATCTCGCTGGACGCTGGCCTCGCCAGCACCTACCAGTGGTTCCTTGAGAATCAGCACCGGTTCCGGGGGTAAGCATGTTTTTACGTCAGGAAGATTTTGCCACGATCGTTCGTTCCACGCCGCTGATCTCCATTGATTTGATTGTGGAAAACGAACGCGGCGAGTTCCTGCTGGGAAAACGAACGAACCGTCCTGCACAGGGCTTCTGGTTCGTGCCCGGCGGGCGTGTGCAGAAGGATGAAACGCTCAGCGATGCCTTTGCGCGCCTTACTCTGGCGGAACTGGGCCTGCGACTGCCGATGGCAGCGGGCCAGTTTTACGGGGTCTGGCAGCACTTCTATGACGATAACTTTTCGGGCAGCGACTTCACCACGCACTACATCGTGCTGGGGTTCCGTCTGAAAGTGAGAGAGGCAGACCTGCCTCTGCCTGATTCTCAGCATGACGCCTACCGCTGGCTGTCGCCAGAGGCGCTGCTTGCCAGCGACAACGTGCACGACAACAGTCGTGCCTATTTCCTGGCCGATCGTCAGTCCGGAGTGCCGGGCTTATGAAAATTTTGGTGTATGGAATCAACTACTCGCCGGAGCTGACCGGCATCGGCAAATACACCGGCGAGATGGTCGAGTGGATGGCGCGCCAGGGGCATGAGGTGCGGGTCATTACCGCGCCGCCGTACTACCCGCAGTGGAAGGTGGGCGAGCGCTATTCCGCCTGGCGCTACCGCCGGGAAGAGGGTGATGCCACCGTCTGGCGTTGTCCGCTGTATGTGCCGAAGCAGCCCTCGACGCTGAAACGATTATTGCATCTCGGCAGTTTCGCGCTGAGCAGCTTTTTCCCGCTGATGGCCCAGCGCCGCTGGAAGCCGGATCGCATTATCGGCGTAGTGCCGACGCTGTTTTGCACACCGGGCATGCGCCTGCTGGCGAAGCTGTCTGGCGCGCGCACCTTACTGCATATTCAGGATTATGAAGTGGACGCGATGCTTGGACTCGGTCTGGCCGGAAAGGGCAAGAGCGGCAAAGTGGCAAAGCTGGCCTCCGCCTTTGAGCGCAGCGGCCTGCATAACGTCGACAACGTTTCCACCATTTCGCGTTCAATGATGAATAAAGCGCAGGAAAAAGGCGTCCCGGCGGAAAAAGTGATTTTCTTTCCGAACTGGTCGGAAGTGGCGCGCTTTCAGAACGTCAATGACGCGGATGTGCTTGCGCTGCGCAATCAGCTTGGTCTGCCGGATGACAAAAAAATCGTGCTTTATTCCGGCAATATCGGCGAAAAGCAGGGGCTGGAAAACGTCATCGAAGCCGCGGCTCAGTTGCGCGATAAGCCGCTGGTGTTCGCCATTGTCGGGCAGGGCGGCGGCAAAGCGCGACTGGAAAAAATGGCCCGTGAGCGCGGCCTCGATAACATCAGGTTTTATCCGTTGCAGCCTTACGAAGCGCTGCCTGCGCTGCTGAAAATGGGCGATTGCCATCTGGTGGTGCAAAAGCGCGGCGCGGCGGATGCGGTTTTACCGTCCAAGTTAACCAACATTCTGGCGGTCGGCGGCAACGCGGTTATCACCGCCGAACCGGAAACGGAACTGGGCCAGCTGTGCAGCAACGCGCCGGGTATCGCCGTTTGCGTTGAGCCGGAATCGGTCCCGGCGCTGGTCGCGGGGATTACCTCCGCACTCGCCATGCCAAAACACAACACGGTGGCACGTGAATATGCCGAACGCACGCTCGATAAAGAGAACGTGTTACGTCAATTTATTACAGATATTCGGGGATGAATCATGGGGCAAAATAAACTCTATCCGGTTGTGATGGCTGGTGGCTCCGGTAGCCGTTTGTGGCCGCTTTCCCGCGTACTTTATCCAAAGCAGTTTTTATGCCTGAAGGGCGATCTGACCATGCTGCAAACGACCATTTGTCGTCTGAACGGCGTGGAGTGCGAAAGCCCGGTGGTGATCTGCAACGAGCAGCACCGTTTTATTGTCGCCGAACAGCTGCGACAGCTCAATAAACTCACGGAAAACATCATTCTCGAACCGGCGGGTCGTAACACCGCGCCGGCGATCGCGCTGGCTGCGCTGGCGGCAAAACGCCACAGTCCGGACAGCGATCCGCTGATGCTGGTGCTGGCGGCCGATCATGTGATTGCCAACGAAGACGCTTTCCGTGAGGCCGTACGTAACGCCATGCCGTACGCTGAGGCGGGTAAGCTGGTGACTTTTGGCATCGTGCCGGATCTGCCGGAAACCGGCTATGGCTATATTCGTCGCGGCGAGGTGGTGCCGGGCGAGAAAGACTCGGTGGCCTTTGAGGTGGCGCAGTTTGTCGAAAAACCGAATCTGGAGACCGCTCAGGCGTATGTGGCAACCGGCGATTACTACTGGAACAGCGGTATGTTCCTGTTCCGCGCCGGTCGTTATCTGGAAGAACTGCAAAAATACCGTCCCGATATTCTGTCGGCCTGCGAAAAAGCGATGAGCGTCGTTGACCCGGATCTGGACTTCATTCGGGTGGATGAAGAGGCGTTTCTCGCCTGTCCGGAAGAATCGGTGGATTACGCGGTAATGGAACGCACGGCGGATGCGGTAGTGATGCCGATGGACGCGGGCTGGAGCGACGTGGGTTCCTGGTCCTCGCTATGGGAGATTAGCGCGCATACTGCCGAAGGTAACGTACACCACGGCGATGTGATCAGCCACAAAACCGAGAACAGCTACGTCTATGCCGAGTCTGGCCTGGTGACGACCGTTGGCGTGAAAGACCTGGTGGTGGTGCAGACCAAAGACGCGGTGCTGATTGCCGATCGCAACGCGGTGCAGGATGTCAAAAAAGTGGTTGAGCAAATCAAAGCCGACGGGCGTCATGAACACCATATTCACCGTGAAGTGTACCGTCCGTGGGGCAAATACGACTCTATCGACGCCGGTGACCGCTACCAGGTGAAACGCATTACCGTTAAACCGGGCGAGGGGCTGTCGGTGCAGATGCACCACCACCGCGCCGAACACTGGGTGGTGGTGGCGGGCACCGCCAAAGTCACCATCAACGGCGAGATCAAACTGCTTGGTGAAAACGAGTCTGTTTATATTCCGTTGGGCGCGACCCACTGTCTGGAAAACCCGGGAAAAATTCCGCTCGACTTAATTGAGGTGCGCTCCGGCGCCTATCTGGAAGAGGACGACATCGTTCGCTTCGAGGATCGCTACGGCCGCGTCTGACCATCATCTTTCGCGGCGCAGGGGCGCAGGCTTCCTGTAACGCGAAATCGAATGGGTATCCGAAATGATAATTCTCCTTCCGGGAGAGGGCTAACTGTTGCCTGAAGAAGGGTAAAAAAACATGACAAAATTAACCTGTTTCAAAGCCTACGATATTCGCGGCAGACTGGGCGAAGAATTAAACGAAGATATTGCGTGGCGGATTGGCCGCGCCTACGGCGAATTTCTCAAACCGAAAACCATTGTACTCGGCGGCGACGTGCGTCTGACCAGTGAGGCGCTGAAGCTGGCGCTGGCGAAGGGGTTGCAGGACGCGGGCGTCGATGTGCTGGATATCGGCCTTTCCGGCACCGAAGAGATCTATTTCGCCACCTTCCACCTCGGGGTTGACGGTGGCATTGAAGTCACTGCCAGCCATAACCCGATGGACTACAACGGCATGAAGCTGGTGCGCGAGGGTGCGCGCCCAATCAGCGGCGACACCGGCCTGCGCGACGTCCAGCGCCTGGCGGAAGCCAACGACTTCCCGCCGGTCAATATGGCTAAGCGCGGCAGCTATAAACAGATCACCCTGCGCGACGCCTATATCGATCATCTGTTTGGCTACATCAACGTCAACAACCTCACCCCGCTGAAGCTGGTGATCAACTCGGGTAACGGCGCGGCGGGTCCGGTGGTGGACGCTATTGAAGCGCGCTTTAAGGCCCGGGGCGTACCGGTGGAGTTCATCAAGGTGCATAACACCCCGGACGGCAACTTCCCGAATGGTATTCCTAATCCGCTGCTGCCGGAATGTCGCGACGATACCCGCAATGCGGTGATTGAGCATGGCGCGGACATGGGGATTGCTTTTGACGGCGACTTTGACCGCTGCTTCCTGTTCGACGAAAAAGGGCAGTTTATTGAGGGCTACTACATCGTCGGCCTGCTGGCGGAAGCGTTCCTCGAAAAACACCCGGGCGCGAAGATCATCCACGACCCGCGCCTGTCCTGGAACACCGTGGACGTTGTGAAGGCCGCAGGCGGCACGCCGGTGATGTCCAAAACCGGTCATGCGTTCATCAAAGAGCGGATGCGTGCGGAAGATGCTATTTACGGCGGCGAAATGAGCGCCCACCACTACTTCCGTGATTTCGCCTACTGCGACAGCGGGATGATCCCGTGGCTGCTGGTGGCGGAGCTGGTATGCCTGAAAGGGCAGTCGCTGGGCGAGCTGGTCCGCGACCGGATGGCGGCGTTCCCGGCGAGCGGTGAAATCAACAGCCAACTGGCGGAACCGGCGACGGCGATCGCCCGCGTGGAGGCGTACTTCGCGAAAGAGGCACTGTCGGTGGATCGCACTGACGGCATCAGCATGTCGTTTGCCGACTGGCGTTTTAACCTGCGTTCGTCCAACACCGAACCGGTGGTACGCCTGAACGTCGAATCGCGCGGTGATATCCCGCTGATGGAAGCGCGAACGCGCACTCTGCTGACGCTGCTGAATCAGTAAGGTCAGGTCTTCCCTTACCCGGTCGCGGGTAAGGGGCTAATAACAGGAACAACGATGACAAATCTAAAAAAGCGCGAACGAGCGAAAACCAATGCATCGTTAATCTCTATGGTGCAACGCTTTTCAGATATCACCATCATGTTTGGCGGGCTGTGGCTGGTCTGCGAAGTGAGTGGACGGCCCTTCCTGTATATGCACCTGTTGGTGGCGCTGATTACGCTGGTTGTTTTTCAGATGCTGGGCGGCATGACCGATTTTTACCGATCCTGGCGCGGCGTCAAAATTTCCACAGAACTGACGCTCCTGCTGCAAAACTGGACGCTGAGCCTCGTTTTTTGCGTGGGTCTGGTGGCGTTTAACCAGGATTTCGATAATCGCCTGGGCACCTGGCTGGCATGGTATCTGTTGAGCAGCATTGGCCTTGTGATCTGCCGTTCGTTTATCCGCTACGGCGCGGGCTGGCTGCGCAACCGCGGCTATAACAAACGCCTGGTGGCGGTAGCGGGCGACCTGCCAGCCGGACAGGCGCTGCTCGACAGTTTTCGCAACGAACCGTGGCTGGGCTTTGAGGTGGTCGGCGTCTATCACGACCCGAAACCGGGCGGTGTATCTTCCGACTGGGCCGGAAATTTTGAACAATTGATTGAGGATGCCAAAGCCTCACGCATCCATAACGTCTATATCGCTATGTCGATGAGCGACGGCGCGCAGGTGAAAAAGCTGGTGCGCGAACTGGCGGATACCACCTGTTCGGTGATCCTTATCCCGGACGTCTTTACCTTCAACATCCTGCATTCGCGCATTGAAGAAGTGAGCGGCGTGCCGGTGGTGCCGCTGTATGACACGCCGCTGTCGGGCATTAACCGACTGCTGAAACGCGTGGAGGATATTGTGCTCGCCTCGCTGATCCTGCTGCTGATTTCACCGGTACTGTGCGGTATCGCGCTGGCGGTGAAGTTGACCTCGCCAGGTCCGGTGATCTTCCGCCAGACCCGCTACGGTATGGACGGCAAGCCGATCAACGTGTGGAAGTTCCGTTCAATGAAGGTGATGGAAAACGACAAGGTGGTTACGCAGGCGACGCAGAACGATCCGCGCGTGACGAAAGTGGGTAATTTCCTGCGCCGCACTTCGCTTGATGAGCTGCCACAGTTTATCAATGTGCTGGCCGGCGGGATGTCAATTGTCGGCCCACGTCCACATGCGGTGGCGCACAACGAACAGTATCGACAACTGATTGAAGGCTACATGCTGCGCCACAAGGTAAAGCCAGGCATTACTGGTTGGGCGCAGATCAACGGCTGGCGCGGCGAAACCGACACGCTGGAGAAAATGGAAAAACGCGTCGAATTCGACCTGGAATACATCCGCGAATGGAGCATCTGGTTCGACATCAAAATCGTTTTTCTGACCGTTTTCAAAGGTTTCGTTAACAAAGCGGCGTATTAAGATGAGCTTACGAGAAAAAACCATCAGCGGCGCCAAATGGTCGGCCATCGCCACGGTCATTATCATCAGTCTTGGGCTGATTCAGATGACCGTACTTGCGCGGATTATCGATAATCATCAGTTCGGCCTGCTGACCGTCTCGCTGGTCATCATCGCATTGGCGGATACCCTGTGCGACTTCGGCATTGCCAACTCGATTATCCAGCGCAAAACGATCAGTCACCTCGAGCTTACCACCCTGTACTGGTTGAACGTGGGGCTGGGGATTGTGGTGTGCGTGGCGGTATATCTGCTGAGCGATGTTATCGCGGGCGTGTTGCATAATCCGGATCTGTCGCCGCTGATAAAAACCCTTTCGCTGGTGTTTGTCGTGATCCCGCATGGGCAGCAGTTCCGCGCGCTGATGCAAAAAGAGCTGGAGTTCAACAAGATCGGTATGATCGAAACCAGCGCGGTGCTGGCGGGCTTTACTTTCACGGTTGTCAGCGCCCATTTCTGGCCGTTGGCGTTAACCGCGATTCTGGGATATCTGGTCAACAGTGTCGTGCGCACCCTGCTGTTCGGTTATTTTGGCCGCAAGATTTATCGCCCGGGTCTGCATTTTTCCCTGAAGTCCGTCTCGTCAAACCTGCGCTTTGGCGCCTGGCTGACGGCGGACAGCATCGTCAACTACGTCAATACTAACCTTTCCACGCTGGTACTGGCGCGCATTCTCGGCGCCAGCGTCGCGGGTGGCTACAATCTGGCTTATAACGTGGCGGTGGTGCCGCCAATGAAGCTTAACCCGATCATCACCCGCGTGCTGTTCCCGGCGTTTGCCAAGATTCAGGACGACACGGAAAAGCTGCGCGTGAACTTTTACAAACTGCTGTCCGTTGTGGGAATCATTAACTTTCCGGCGCTGCTCGGGCTGATGGTGGTTTCGGATAACTTCGTGCCGCTGGTGTTTGGCGAAAAGTGGAACAGTATTATCCCGGTGCTGCAACTGCTGTGCATCGTCGGTCTGCTGCGCTCGGTGGGTAACCCGATTGGTTCCTTACTGATGGCGAAAGCGCGGGTGGATATCAGTTTTAAATTCAATGTGTTCAAAACTTTTCTCTTTATTCCGGCAATCATTATCGGCGGGCAGATGGGGGGGGCGATTGGCGTAACGCTGGGCTTCCTGCTGGTGCAGATCGTGAATACCGTACTGAGCTATTTCATCATGATTAAGCCGGTGCTCGGTTCCAGCTACCGCCAGTACATTCTGAGTCTGTGGCTGCCGTTTTATCTCTCGTTGCCCACATTTATCACCGCCTACGGCGCAGGGAAGTTATTTGACAAAGCCTTGCCGCTGTCCGGTGTCTTCACTTTACAGGTCGTGGTCGGAATAGTGAGTTTTATTTTAATGCTTATTTTTTCACGCAACGCGCTGGTCATGGAAATGAAAAGACAGCTGTTCGGCAGTGCAAGAATGAAAAAATTATTACGTGTCGGATGACAGGTAAATAAATCGATAAGAGGCAACTTATGAAATTATTAGTATTAGGCAACCACACCTGTGGGAACCGTGGTGATAGCGCCATTATGCGCGGTTTACTTGATGCCATCCGCCAACAAGAACCTGAAGTCGACATGGATGTGATGAGCCGTTTCCCGGTCAGTTCCGCCTGGTTACAGGGACGGCCAATTATTGCCGATCCGCTGTATCAACTAAGCCAGAAACAGCAGCAGATGACCGGGCTGAATGGCCGGGTCAAAAAAGTGTTGCGCCGTCGCTTTCAGCACAAAATTTTACTGGCGAAGGTTGCGCAGGAAGGATCGCTGCGTAACTTTGCGCTTGCGCCGGAATTTGCCGACTTTGCCCGGTTTATCGCCCAGTATGACGCGGTCATTCAGGTTGGCGGCTCTAACTACGTGGACCTGTACGGCCTGACCCATTTTGAGTATCCCTTATGCGCGTTTATGGCGAACAAACCGATTTATATGGTCGGCCATAGCGTCGGGCCTTTCCAGAACCCGGACTTTAATCAGTTGGCTCATTACGTTTTTGGGCGCACTGATGCGCTGATCCTGCGTGAAACGGTCAGCCGCGATTTGATGACCGCCGCCCAAATCGACACCCGTAAAGTGGAACAAGGCGTGGATACCGCATGGCTCGTAGAGCGCCGCCATGATGATTTTGTCGCCAGTTATGCGGTACAGCACTGGCTGGATGTCACCGCGCGAAGAAAAACCGTGGCCATCACCTTGCGCGATCTCGAGCCCTTCGACAAACGTCTGGGCACGACTCAGCAAGCGTATGAGCAGGCTTTTGCGGAAGTTGTGAACAGACTGATTGACGATGGCTATCAGGTGTTGGTGCTTTCAACCTGTACCAGTATTGACCGCTATAACCGCGATGACCGCATGGTGGCGCTCCGGATGGCGAAATTTGTGAAGCCATCGGCGCATTTCCATATCGCGATGGATGAACTGAACGATGTGGAACTGGGCAAGATCCTTGCTTCCTGTGTTTTGACCATCGGCACCCGTCTGCATTCCGCCATCATTTCGATGAACTTTGGCACGCCCGCTATCGCGATTAACTACGAGCACAAATCCGCCGGGATCATGCAGCAGTTAGGCCTGCCAGAGCTGGCGATTGATATTCGTCACCTGCTGAACGGGTCGCTGCAAGGCGTGGTCGCAGATACGCTGGCGCAACTGCCCGCGCTCAGTGAAAAAGTGGATAACGCCGTCACGCAGGAGCGAACCAAGGGGTTTGCCATGATTAAATCCGTTCTCGACAGAATTCGGGAGGGGCGATGAAGGTCAGCTTTTTTCTGCTGAAATTCCCACTCTCATCAGAGACGTTTGTTCTTAATCAGATCACGGCGTTTATTGATATGGGATTTGATGTGGACATCGTCGCCCTGCAAAAAGGTGATACGCAAAACACCCATGCCGCCTGGGAAAAATACAACCTGGCGGCGAAGACCCGCTGGCTGCAGGATGAACCGCAGGGTCGGCTGGCGAAACTGCGTTACCGGGCGTTGAAAACGCTGCCGGGACTGCACCGGGTGGCGACGTGGAAATCACTGAATTTCTCCCGCTATGGCGACGAATCACGCAATCTGATCCTGTCGTCTATTTGCGCGCAGGTGAGCACGCCTTTGCAGGCCGATGTGTTCATCGCGCATTTTGGTCCTGCCGGCGTGACGGCGACCAAGCTGCGTGAACTGGGGGTGATCAAGGGCAAAATTGCGACCATTTTCCACGGCATTGATATCTCCAGCCGGGAGGTTCTGAATCACTACGCCCCTGAATACCAACAGTTGTTTCAGCGTGGCGACCTGATGCTGCCTATTAGCGACCTGTGGGCTAAGCGCCTGAAAAGCATGGGCTGCCCGGCGGAAAAAATCGCCGTCTCGCGGATGGGGGTGGACATGGCGCGCTTCAGCCATCGCCCGGTGAAAGCGCCCGGCACGCCGCTGGAGATGATCTCTGTGGCGCGTCTGACCGAGAAAAAAGGGCTGCACGTGGCGATAGAAGCCTGTCGCCAGCTCAAAGAGCAGGGCGTCGCGTTTCGTTACCGCATCCTCGGGATGGGGCCCTGGGAACGGCGTTTGCGGACGCTTATCGAACAGTATCAGCTTGATGACGTGATTGAGATGCCGGGCTTCAAACCGAGCCACGAAGTGAAGGCGATGCTCGACGAGACGGATCTCTTTTTGCTGCCCTCCATTACCGGCGCGGATGGCGATATGGAAGGCATTCCGGTCGCGCTAATGGAGGCGATGGCGGTGGGGATCCCCGTTGTTTCCACCGTCCACAGCGGTATTCCGGAACTGGTCGAAGCCGGAAAGTCAGGCTGGCTGGTGCCGGAAAACGATGCGCAGGCGCTGGCGGCGCAGCTTGCCGGGTTTAGCCAGATCGATCGCGCAACGCTTGAGCCAGTGGTGAAGCACGCACGTGAAAAAGTTGAACACGATTTTAACCAGCAGGTGATCAACCGTCAGTTAGCCAGCCTGCTGCAAACGATGTAAAACGAGGTTGTATGCCAGAAACGACGCTCTCCCGACGCACCTTCCTGGCGGCAGGCTCCGTGCTTGCCGCGCTTCCTGCACTCCATTCTCCTTTTACCCGCGCCGTGACCGCGGGTAACACCGTCAACATCCAGGACTATAACCCCAAAGACTGGATCGCTTCCTTCAGGCAGGCCTTTGCCGACGCACAAACCGTGCGGGTTCCGGCGGGTCTGGTTTGCGACAACATCAACGCCGCTATTTTTATTCCGCCGGGTAAGACATTACGGGTGGAAGGGGCGTTGCGCGGCAATGGACGTGGGCGTTTTGTTCTTCAGGACGGCAGCCAGGTCACCGGTGAGAAGGGCGGCAGCCTGCACAATATCACGCTGGACGTGCGCGGCTCTGACTGTGTCATCAGGGATATTGCGATGAGCGGCTTCGGGCCGGTGACGCAAATTTATATCGGTGGGAAAAAACCGCAGGTGATGCGTAATCTGGTCATCGACAATATCACCGTGACCCAGGCGAACTATGCCATCCTGCGTCAGGGTTTTCATAATCAGGTTGACGGCGCGAGGATCACCAACGGGACATTCACTGACTTACAGGGAGACGCCATTGAGTGGAATGTGGCGATTAATGACCGCAACATCCTCATTTCTGACCATGTGATTAAGCGTATTAACTGTACCAACGGCAAGATCAACTGGGGTATTGGGATTGGCCTGGCGGGCAGCACTTACGACAACACCTATCCAGAAACACAGACGGTTAAAAATTTTGTCGTCGCCAACATCACCGGTTCCGACTGCCGCCAACTGGTACACGTCGAGAACGGCAAGCATTTTGTCATTCGCAACGTAAAGGCGAAAAATATCACCCCCGATTTTAGTAAAAAGGCCGGGATTGATAACGCAACGGTGGCTATTTATGGCTGTGATAATTTCGTCATTGATAATATCGATATGGTAAATAGCGCCGGCATGCTGATTGGCTACGGGGTGGTAAAAGGCAACTACCTGTCGATTCCGCAAAATTTTAAATTGAATAATATCCGCCTGGATAATACCCAACTTGCGTATAAACTGCGCGGAATACAAATTTCATCCGGCAACGCGACTTCGTTTGTCGCCCTCACCAACATCGACATGAAGCGGGCAACGCTGGAGTTACACAACAAGCCTCAGCACCTTTTCTTACGCAATATCAAGGTGATGCAGGAATCCACCGTTGGCCCGGCGCTGAAGATGCATTTTGACCTGCGCAAAGACGTGCGCGGGAAGTTTATGGCCAAAAACGACACCCTGCTGTCGCTGGCGAATGTGCAGGCGGTCAACGAAAAAGGCCAAAGCTCGGTCGACATTGACCGGATAAATCATCAGGTCGTGAATGTGGACGCGATTAACTTCCGGTTGCCGGAGGGGAGGGGGTAGTTTTGCGACCATTCCTGGCGATACTGACCCATACTTAGGAATATGGCTACTGCAATTCACAGGTGATACGCGTAGCATCAGACGTCACGGCAATGATTTCACAAAATAATTCATGCTGGCGAAAACGAGTCAAAGAGCTATAATTCAGCAACCATTTTACAGGTGGATGAAATAATGATTAATTTGAAAGCAGTTATACCGGTAGCGGGTCTGGGTATGCACATGTTGCCTGCCACTAAGGCAATACCCAAAGAGATGCTGCCGATCGTCGACAAGCCGATGATTCAATACATCGTTGACGAGATCGTGGCTGCAGGGATCAAAGAAATCCTTCTGGTGACTCATGCGTCCAAGAACGCCGTTGAGAACCACTTCGACACCTCCTATGAATTAGAGTCGCTTCTCGAGCAGCGCGTGAAGCGCCAACTGCTGGCGGAAGTACAATCCATTTGCCCGCCGGGCGTAACGATCATGAACGTCCGTCAGGCACAGCCGCTGGGGTTGGGCCATTCCATTCTCTGTGCCCGCCCGGTGATTGGCGATAACCCGTTTGTCGTCGTCCTGCCGGACATCATCATTGATAATGCCAGTGCCGATCCGCTGCGCTATAACCTCGCGGCGATGGTGGCGCGTTTCAATGAAACTGGTCGCAGCCAGGTGTTGGCGAAACGTATGAAGGGTGACCTTTCTGAATATTCCGTCATCCAGACCAAAGAACCGCTGGATAACGAAGGTAAAGTCAGCCGCATCGTCGAATTTATTGAGAAACCGGATCAGCCGCAGACCCTGGACTCCGATCTGATGGCTGTGGGGCGTTATGTGCTTTCCGCAGATATCTGGGCAGAACTTGAGCGCACCGAACCAGGCGCCTGGGGACGTATCCAGTTGACCGACGCCATAGCAGAACTGGCGAAAAAACAGTCAGTTGATGCGATGCTGATGACCGGTGATAGCTATGACTGCGGTAAAAAAATGGGCTATATGCAGGCGTTTGTGAAGTACGGACTGCGGAACCTGAAAGAAGGGGCTAAGTTCAGGAAAAGCATTGAGAAACTTCTTAGCGAGTAAGCGAATTTAACGGTTGGTTTGACCAACGCGAAACAGTTAACGGCAGTAAACATTCCAGGCATATTTAACCTGTGCCGGGTATGTTTACTGCCGTTTTTGTTGAAATAAGAAAATACGTATCTTTTCAAAGGGTTATCTATTGAAATTTTAACCGCTTTTTGCAGGATTTTTGCTTGTTTCTAACATCATTTGGTAAGACAATTAGCGTTTGAGTTTAGAAAGCCTGCGCGTAAAGGTGGGCTTTGACATACCTTTGAAAGAGAGCAGTGCACTGGTAGCTGTAAAGCCAGGGGCGGTAGCGTGGGAAGCAAAATGTTAGTTTTGCGCCTAAAAATTCATGATTTAAAAGTAAAATTACTTCGGAATTAAAATTATATTAGCGATATTATATATAACCATTGGATATGTATTTTATCTGAATCAGCTAAGTTTATAAAATGCCTAAATTATGCTTATTTATAATGCAATCTTCTTATTTTTGACTCTGTTCGCTCTTTTAGATTTAAGTGATAAAAAAAACTTGGCGTTTTTTGTAATTCCATGTTTTACATTATTTATATTAACTGCTTTTCGTGGTAATGGCGGAGATGACTTTTTTGTATATGAGCAATACTTTAACTCGATACCAGATGAGCTTTTTAAATATGGATATGGATATTATATTTTAAATGTTATTGTAAAAAACGTTGGAGACTACTCACTTTTTATAATTATATCTTCGTCGTTATGTATCATCCTTCAATCAATATTTATTTATCGGGAGTCTGAAAAACCTTGCTTTGTGCTGTTTGTTTTTTTTGCGACAAGTTTTTTATGGCTAGATTTTATATTGATAAGGCAATCAATTGCAGTAGGCTTTTTTATCATTGCAATGATTTACTTTAAAAACAATAAAAATATCCTGGCATTATTGTTTTTATGTATGGCATCCTTATTTCATGAAACGGCAATCTTCGCAGGTTTAATGTTTTATATACTATACAGGGTTAATAAATCAGGAGCTATTATATCGGTTTTAATATTAATATTAATTGCTCCATTCCTATCCGAGGTGATTTCTATAATTAATAATTTAACTATAAAAAACAATAATGTCAATTTATACATAAACCAACGTGCGTTGCCAAGTTTAGCGAATATCGTAGAATTATTAGCTGCGTTCATTGCATTTTATAAAATTAAAAACACCACAGCATTTAGAAGTGATGTGGATCGTAAGTGTTATAAAAGCATTCTTTTATCCTCTCTATGCATTTTGATATTATCATATACAATTCCTTCTTTAGCCAGATTCCTTGAGTACTTCCGATTATTCTATTTCATTTTACTTGCAAAACTATTATCAAGGCTAGATTTTACAAGTAGATATTTATTATTAATTGTGATTGTGTTGTATGGCTTTTTACGTTTAAATAGTTTTATTAATCAATTTGACACAGGTTTTGATTATATTTTTAATGGAAGTACATTATGACCCTATTAGTTTCTGTTGTTACACCAACCTATAACAGGGCTGGGGAGTTACAATTGCTGTTTGATAGTTTGAACAAGCAAGAAGATGTGGATTTTGAATGGATAATAATTGATGATGGTTCAACGGATAGCACAAGCCAAAAAATCGCAAGCTTTAAAGATAATAATTTAAATATCAAAAAGATTAAGTATGTTTATCAAAGCAATAATGGTAAAAATAGTGCCGTAATTAAAGGAATACAACATACATCAGGCGAATATATTGTCATAATCGATAGCGATGACTATTTACTAGATGAAGCATTTATGAAAATAAAAAATTATTTAAAGGATGAGGCTGTAATTAACAATCCTGAAATTATAGGTATATCTGGAGTCAAGGTTGATAGTCAGATGAAACCAGTAAGTTTTACAGGACATACTGAATCATCAATAATGAGTCATTATGACTGGTTTTATACTAATCGTAGGTTAGGCGACAGAATTGATTTCTATAAGGCCTCAATTTTAAAAGAAAAAATATTTAATAGTTTCACTAAAGAAAAATTCATAACTGAAGACGCTTTATGGCTCGACCTAAAAGGAAAAAAATTATTTATTAGCGAACCATTATTGGTTGTTAAATATATGGATGGTGGGTTGAGTTCTAGCTATGCTTCACTTCTAAGAAAGAACCCATTTGGAACAACATATTATTACTATATTCTCTTAATTAATACCGGTAGCTTAAAAATTAAGTTCAAAGCATCATTGATGATGATGTATTATATAGTATTAGCTATTGTCAAAAATAGTAATATTTTGATTGGGTTCTTTTCTTTTGTTTTTTTACCATTACTATGCTTAATAAAACTATTTCGAAAATAAGAAGTGTGTTACTTCCATGCCTTACACTTGGCACATCTACAATTTTTTTCTTTGCGATAGGTTTCTTTTTTGGAATAAATAAAAAATCTGATTTTATATTATTTACAATAACAATATTAACTACAGTTGGTACAATTCTCCAAATTTCATGGTATGGGCTATTACCTCGCTTAACCTCAAGTTTAAACAATAAATTTTCTGCTTATATAATTTCTAACGGCTTCATTTATTGTTTTTTTGTGAATTTACTTCCTTTTTCTTTATTGTCTGTAGATATTCCTAACATATTTTTATCAGGGTGTGTTTTCTCATTATTATTTCAATTGCATCAATATTTTAAAAATGTTTTTATTTATTTAGGTAGGCTTAAGGCTTTTTATATATTTGATGCTTTAGGTTATGCTATCTGTATAATAAGTATGCTAATTTTTCGTGGGTGGTTGTTGGAACTGCCTGTGAGTGTGTTTTTTATGTTGTTGGCGTTCTGCTGGTTCTTTACAGTGATTGGTGAAATTATATATTTAAAACTATATATAAGTTATAAGTTATCTCTTAAACCAATTTTTATATGCCTCATCCCAACTTGGAAAACGCGACTAGCAAGCAGTGGTTTTATTATTAAAGATCTACTAACTGCTTATATTTTAAATATACTTGCCCCAGTCGGTGGACTGACAGTTTATTCCTATGCAAACAAGTTATCTACAGCTATATTTCAGCTGTTCTCACAATATAAAGTTAACGCCTGGGTTAGCCTTGTTAGAGATAAAGGCCTGAAAAAAGTTAAATTATCAGACATTAAGAAGGTTTCTTTTCTATCTTCCATTGACTTCTGTGTTTTCCAGTTTTTAGCTTGCCTTGGTGTTGTAATATTTATTTCATTGATAGGTGTTAAGGTCGATGTTCAATGGGGGTTGTTAAGTGTCATAAGTTCTGGGGCTTTGTATTTAATTCAATCCATTGAACAGCCTTATGCACGATTTGTTTATATGTCCCGTCGTTTTACCGAAATCGCTATTGCAGATGGAATTAATTTCGCATCTTATCTAATCTTCTTTATATATGGATATGCTTGTTCTAATGTATATGCTATCTTATCAGGGATTGTGACCGCGCAATTGTTTTCATTTTATTGCTATTCATTATTTTGCAAGAGGTTGTTTAAATATGATCCCTAAAATTATTCATTATTGCTGGTTTGGGCGTGGGGATAAACCAGCTTTGGTAAAAAAATGCATGGATTCCTGGCGACGAATATTACCGGGTTGGCAAGTTATCGAATGGAATGAAGATAATTCTCCTATTTCAGTCCCATATGTAAAAAATGCTTTAGAGGTTAAACGCTATGCTTTTGCTGCTGACTATGTAAGATTCCATGCTCTTAAAACGATGGGGGGAGTGTATCTTGATACAGATGTAGAATTAATAAAAGATATTTCGCCTCTCTTGAATGATAAATTTTTCACAGCAAGGGAATCTTTAGAACTCGTCAATGCCGCAATCATGGGTAGTGAACAAAATGGACGATTTGTAAGTTTGGTGATAAATGAATTGCAATCAAGAACTGGGAGCAATTATGAGTCTATACCGAAAATACTAACTGATTTATATAATAATATTCAGTTAGATCAGGGAGAAACTGTCTATGACATGGAATATTTTTATCCATATAATCCATTTGATAAAAGTCGAAATGAAGTAAAGCAGCTATTTTTTTGTGATATTACGCAAAATACTTTTGCTATTCATCACTGGCAACAAAGTTGGCATTATACATTTATTGAACGAGTGATAAATAGAATAAGGATGTTATTAAAGTGAGTGAAAATATATTAATAAGTGTGATAATGGCATCTAACAAAATTGATGAATTTTTGCCAGTTGCAGTAAATTCAATTCTCAACCAAACGTATAAAAATATTGAGTTGATTTTTGTTGCAAATGGAAGTAATGCAGAGGAAATAAGTGCATATATAAAAGAAAATTTTAGAGATAGTCGATTAAAAGTAATTGAAACAAAAATAGGGCAACTGGCTTTCTCGCTCAATTTAGCAATATCAAATGCTTCTGGAGAATATATAGCACGTATGGATGCGGATGATATTAGTCTGCCTGAACGCTTATCTAAACAAATAAAGTATTTACAAGGCCATAATTTAGATATGGTAGGTTCTGATATATTACATATTGACACTGCTGGTAATATTATTGGGACTAAACGTTATCCAAAAGGAAAGGTCGACATAAATAATCAATTGTTTTTTAGAAATACCTTTTCTCATAATACTATTTTGATAAAAAAAGAATGGCTTCTTGGTGCAAGAGGATACAATGCAGGTTTTAACTCAGAAGATTATGACCTTTGGTTGCGGTTAAAGCGAAATAATATAAATTGGGATAATATGAACGAATGTCTTTTGCAGTACCGAATCCATGGTGCTTCGACACAAAGGAGAAGATTAGGCTATGCAGAGGCTGCTGGCTATTCTTTGCGGGAGCTTTTATTACAATTCTCCTTTCTCGGGATATTAGCCATTTTTTGCCATATTATCAAAGTTTACGTTCGTTCTAAGAAAGAAAAATAAACGCCTTCTTATTTTGTTTAGCAGTAAAAATAGCATTTATCACTTGAATATCAAAATAAGTGAGGAATGCAATTTAGCGGTTTAACGGTAACTGAGATAAGTAAGGTTATATTTTAATATCTTGATGATCTTTTCAGGATTTTAGATTAAGGATATTATACTTTTCTTGTTAAAAGAATTATTAATATCTATCCTTAGGAAGGGTATTTAATTTTTATGAACATTTATAACCCCTATGCGGAATTTAGCTAATGAAAGTACTTTTAATAGGCAATCTCTCCAGTACAGTAATACTTTTTCGAGAGAAAGTAATAAAAGAACTAATTAGTAAAGGCTATAAGGTTTATACATTGACAATGGATGATAATCCAGCCAATTTTAAAATTATATCTGAATATGGAGCAAAGCCTTACTCTTACAGATTTTCACGCTCTGGATTAAATCCTTTTTCTGATGTCGTAAATACTTATCAATTGCATCTAAAAATTAAAAAAATAAAACCTGATATTGTTTTTAATTTTTTCCCCAAACCCGTTATCTTTGGAACTTTAGCAGCTAAACTGGCTGGTGTAAATAAAATATATAGTCTTTTAGAAGGCCTTGGGTTTTGTTATACCGAAAGTGCTGACTCGATAAGCTTTAAAAGAAAGGTTTTAAAGCTAATACAAAGTTATTTGTATAAGATTACCCTTCCATTTTGTACAAAGGTTCTTTTCTTAAATAAAGATGATTACGATGATCTTATAATAAAAAACAATATCAATATAAAAAAGCATGAAATAATAGGCGGTATAGGTGTTAATTTAACGGAATTTGAATATGAAGTACCAAATATAAAAAAAATACATTTTGGTATGGTTTCTCGGTTATTAATTGAGAAAGGAGTTAAAGAGTTTGTTTTGGCCGCGAAGCAAGTAAAAGAAAAATATCCTGAGATAGAGTTTAGTATTGCTGGTGCCATTGATGACAATCCTGGTGGTATCACTCAAGAACAAATTTCACTTTGGAAGAAAGAAGGTGTGGTAGATTTTTTGGGGCAAATATCAGATGTTAAAAGTTATTTAAAAAAGATTAGTATTTTTGTATTGCCTTCATATCGCGAAGGTGTTCCAAAAAGCACACAAGAAGCAATGGCTATTGGACGTCCTGTAATAACGACTGATGTACCAGGCTGCCGTGAAACTATTCTTGATGGTGTCAATGGTTTAATGGTGCCCCCTTATGATGCAGAGGCACTCGCTGAGGCTATGATTTTCTTTATAAAAGAGCCGCAAAATATAATAGTGATGGGCAGAGAGAGTCGGATCATAGCGGAGCAAAGATTTGATGAAGTTAAAGCTACTAATAAATTACTTAATCTAATTAAATGAAGAATCATACCGAAGGAGGGAGTAGGATGACTATTCTTATTACAGGTGGAGCCGGTTATATTGCATCGCATACAATTATAAGTTTACTTGAACAAGGCCGAAATGTTGTTGCTATAGATAATTTGTCTAATTCTAGTTATGAATCATTAAGTAGAATCAAGGAATTAACAGGGCGTGAAATCAAATTCTATGAAGGAAATATTCTTGACAATACACTGTTAAAAAAAATTTTCAGAGAGAATATGATCTCTGATGTGATTCATTTTGCCGGTTTAAAATCTGTAAATGAATCAGTTCGGAAACCATTAGAGTATTATAAAAATAATGTATCGGGAACATATTCTCTCGTTGAAGCAATGGTTGAGGCCGGAGTAACTAATTTAATTTTTAGCTCATCAGCAACAGTTTATGGCAAGCCTGAGAAAATTCCTCTTAATGAAAATTGTTTAACGGGGGGGACAACAAACCCTTATGGAACTTCAAAGTTATTTGTTGAAAAATTCCTTGCTGATTATACAAGTGCGCACCCTAATTTTAAAAGTACGATCCTAAGATATTTTAATCCAGTGGGCGCTCATTCATCGGGAACGATGGGGGAAGACCCTAATGGCATACCAAATAATTTGATGCCCTATGTCTGTCAGGTTGCTATTGGCAAGCACAAGCAGGTCTCGGTATTTGGCAGCGATTATCCCACAAAAGATGGTACGGGGGTGCGTGATTATATTCATGTAATGGATCTTGCGGAAGGCCATGTTGCAGCATTAAAACATATCAGTGAAGGCCCAAATCATAAAATCTATAATCTCGGTACGGGCATAGGTTATTCAGTTCTGGAAATATTAAATGCCTTTGAACGTGTGACTTCACGTAAGGTTCCTTATGTGCTTAGCGAAAGACGTCCCGGTGATATTGCAGAGTGCTGGTCCGATCCGTCAAAAGCGCAAAAAGAACTCGGATGGAAAGCGAAGCGTGGGCTTGACGAAATGATTCGTGACGCATGGAACTGGCAATTGAAAAATCCAAATGGTTACAAAAGAGACTGTTAATCTAAAGGCATTTTTCGCCAACAGTAAAAATTATTCATTTGCTTTATCCTGAGTTAACATCTAAGCCACTTTCAAGCCGCGCAAACATTGCGCGGTGACCACACCTGACAGGAGTATGTAATGTCCAAGCAACAGATCGGCGTCGTCGGTATGGCAGTGATGGGGCGCAACCTGGCGCTCAACATCGAGAGCCGTGGTTATACCGTCTCCGTTTTCAACCGCTCCCGTGAAAAGACCGAAGAAGTGATTGCCGAAAATCCTGGCAAAAAACTGGTGCCTTATTACACGGTGAAAGAGTTTGTTGAATCCCTTGAAACGCCTCGTCGCATCCTGTTAATGGTGAAAGCTGGTGCGGGCACGGATGCAGCCATCGATTCGCTGAAACCTTATCTTGATAAGGGCGACATCATCATTGACGGCGGTAACACTTTCTTCCAGGACACCATTCGCCGTAACCGCGAACTGTCCGCAGAAGGATTTAACTTTATCGGTACCGGTGTTTCCGGCGGTGAAGAGGGCGCATTGAAAGGGCCATCTATCATGCCTGGCGGCCAGAAAGAAGCGTACGAACTGGTTGCCCCGATTCTGACTAAAATCGCTGCAGTAGCGGAAGATGGCGAACCTTGTGTGACCTATATCGGTGCAGACGGCGCAGGCCACTATGTGAAGATGGTCCATAACGGTATTGAATACGGCGATATGCAACTGATTGCTGAAGCCTACTCACTGCTGAAAGGCGGACTGAATCTCAGCAATGAAGAGCTGGCCAGCACCTTTACGGAATGGAACAACGGTGAACTGAGCAGCTACCTGATCGACATCACCAAAGACATCTTCACCAAAAAAGATGAAGACGGTAAATACCTTGTTGATGTCATCCTAGATGAAGCGGCCAACAAAGGTACCGGTAAATGGACCAGCCAGAGCTCGCTGGATCTGGGTGAACCGCTGTCCTTGATCACCGAATCGGTCTTTGCGCGTTATATCTCTTCGCTAAAAGAGGAGCGCGTTGCTGCTTCAAAAGTATTAACGGGGCCGAAAGCGCAGCCGGCAGGGGATAAAGCGGAATTTATCGAGAAAGTGCGCCGCGCGCTGTACCTCGGTAAAATCGTTTCTTATGCTCAGGGCTTTTCGCAACTGCGCGCTGCGTCTGATGAGTACAACTGGGATCTCAACTACGGTGAAATCGCGAAGATTTTCCGTGCGGGTTGCATCATTCGTGCGCAGTTCCTGCAGAAGATCACGGATGCCTACGCGCAAAATGCCGGTATCGCCAACCTGTTGCTGGATCCGTACTTCAAAAACATTGCGGATGAATATCAGCAGGCGCTGCGTGACGTCGTGGCTTACGCAGTTCAGAACGGTATTCCTGTACCTACGTTCTCTGCGGCAGTCGCCTACTACGACAGTTACCGTGCGGAAGTCCTGCCTGCTAACCTGATCCAGGCGCAGCGTGACTACTTTGGCGCACATACCTATAAGCGTACTGATAAAGAAGGCGTTTTCCACACCGAATGGTTGGATTAATTCCTTTTAGCTTACAAAGCCCGGTTTTTTAGCCGGGCTTTTTTTTATCCTAATTCTTATTGCTTTATTTCTATTGCTTCATATTAACTTAATATTATTGCTTTAGTCTGATAAAGAAAATCTTAATTGTGTCAGGCTTCGTTGACACTCTATTCGATCGGACGTTAAAACAATAATAACGCGTCAGGGCTACAACTAGTCATGACATCATTATAAGTTAATTCTGAGAGCATGAAATGAAAATCACCATTTCCGGTACCGGGTATGTTGGCCTGTCTAACGGTCTGCTTATCGCACAGCATCATGATGTTATTGCGTTAGACATCGTCCCTTCCCGGGTAGAAATGTTAAATGATCGGATATCTCCGATTGTCGATAAAGAAATACAGCAATTTTTGCAGTCTGAAAAAATTAACTTCAAGGCGACATTAGATAAAAACGAAGCCTATAAAAACGCAGATTACGTTATCATCGCCACGCCGACAGATTACGATCCTAAAACGAACTACTTTAATACTACCAGTGTTGAATCTGTCATTCAGGATGTTCTTAAAATCAATCCCGATGCGGTAATGGTTATAAAATCTACCGTTCCGGTAGGCTTTACCGCCTCGATGAGCAATAAGTTCAACACCCAAAATATCATTTTCTCACCGGAATTCCTGCGAGAAGGGAAGGCGCTTTATGACAACCTGCATCCTTCCCGAATCGTTATCGGCGAGCGTTCCGAACGGGCCGAGCGCTTTGCAGCGCTTCTTCAGGAAGGCGCCGTTAAGCAAGATATCCCGACCTTGTTCACCGACTCCACAGAAGCGGAAGCGATCAAGCTTTTTGCCAATACCTATCTTGCCATGCGGGTTGCATATTTTAATGAACTGGATAGCTATGCCGAAAGTCTGGGACTGAATACGCGTCAGATCATCGAAGGCGTATGTCTGGACCCGCGAATTGGCAATCACTATAACAACCCGTCGTTTGGCTATGGTGGTTACTGTCTGCCAAAAGATACCAAGCAGCTCCTGGCGAACTACCAGTCCGTTCCCAACAATATTATCTCCGCGATTGTCGATGCTAACAGAACGAGAAAGGACTTTATCGCCGACGCTATTTTGGCCAGAAAGCCAAAAGTCGTGGGCATTTATCGCTTGATCATGAAAAGCGGATCGGACAACTTCCGCGCCTCTTCCATCCAGGGGATCATGAAGCGCATTAAAGCGAAAGGGGTGGAAGTGGTCATTTATGAACCGGTGATGAAAGAGGACACCTTTTTTAATTCGCGCATTGAACGCGATTTAACCCGGTTTAAGCAGCAAACGGATGTCATTATCTCAAACCGTATGGCTGAAGAATTAAAGGATGTGGTAGAAAAAGTCTACACCCGCGATCTGTTTGGCAGTGATTAAATGATTTTTAAACAGGGAAAGGAATCCCTCTGAAAGCCTCGTAAAATTACGTTTTTTATCAAATTTCTTATAGCATCCCGGCATTTTATCGTTACACTGTACCACCATAAGTCTTTTCCTATTCAGGGTATTGATATAAGTGGAAAATAACAACCTCACCGGTCGCAATAACGAACCGGAACAGATTGATTTAATTGATTTAGTTGTGCAGTTATGGCGCGGTAAGGTCACTATCTTTGCTTGTGTCATTATCGCCATCTTACTGGCTGTCGGTTATCTGGCCGTGGCGAAAGAGAAGTGGACGTCGACTGCCATCATCACCCAACCTGATGCGGGCCAGTTAGCCAACTATTCTAATGCGATGAACGTGCTGTACGGCGGCAACGCACCGCAGATCAACGATCTGCAAGCCAATATGATTGGTCGTTTTAATTCGGCATTTTCTGCTTTATCTGAAACACTGGAAAATCAGGAAAAACCCGAAAAGCTCACCATTGACGCCTCTGTGAAAGGTCAGCCGTTACCGCTGAAAGTGACGTATCAGGCGCCGACTGCGGAAGATGCGCAGAAAACGCTGGCGAAGTATATTCAGCAGGTGGATGAAAACATCTCCAAAGAAGTCAATGCGGATCTGGCGAAAAGCATCACAACCCGCACTTCAGACTTTGAACAATCGCTCGACGCGCAGGAAAAAGTCGCCCAGGAGCAAAAAGCGCTGCGTATCGCGCAGATAAGCCAGGCGCTGTCCGTCGCCAAAGAAGCGAACATCAAATTGCCGCAGGTTCAGCAGGCCGATCAGGTTTCGCAGGATACGATGTTTATGCTGGGCAGCGACGCGCTTTCCTCAATGGTGCAGAACGAAGCGACCCGACCGTTAGCCCTTTCGGATGGTTACTACCAGACACGCCAGAATCTGCTGGCGGTGAAAGCGCTGAAAATCGAACCGGACAGTGTTCACGCCTATCGCTACGTGATGAAACCGACGCTGCCGATTCGTCGCGACAGCCCGAAAAAAGCCATCACCCTGGTGCTGGCGGTGCTGCTGGGCGGTATGATTGGCGCGGGTGTGGTGCTTGGACGGAACGCGCTGCGTAACTATAAGCCGAAAGCGCAGTAAACGTGATTTTGCCAGAGGGGGCAACTTCTCAGGCCAGTAAATACAAAACCGGGCTCTGCGCCCGGTTTTTTTACATATGAAGATTACTGATGACGCTTACGCAGGTTTTCGATCACCGTCGTCAGGTCCAGTTCCTGATCCTGCAACAGCACCAGCAGGTGGTACATCAGATCAGAAGCCTCGTTGGTCAATTCATCGCGGTCATGCACCGTGGCGGCAAGCGCCGTTTCAACGCCTTCTTCGCCGACTTTCTGCGCAATACGCTTAGTGCCGCTGGCGTACAGTTTTGCCGTGTAGGAACTGGCCGGATCGGCAGTTTTACGCCCGGCTAACAGTTGTTCAAGTTGATACAGGAACAGCCACTGGTGTCTGGCTTCGCCAAAGCAACTGCTGGTGCCTTTATGGCAGGTTGGGCCAATCGGGTTAACCAGCGCCAACAGGGTATCGTTGTCGCAGTCAGGCGCGATGCTCACCACCTTCAGAAAATGGCCGGAGGTTTCACCTTTGGTCCACAGCCGCTGTTTCGTACGTGAATAAAAGGTCACGTTGCCGGTCTCAAGGGTTTTATCCAGTGCTTGCGGGTTCATATAGCCCAGCATCAACACTTCGCCGGATACCGCGTGCTGTACGACCACCGGCATAAGTCCGTTGGTTTTTTCCCAGTCCAGCTCGCGGCGCTGTTGCTCTGTTAACATATCCTGATCTCCACGCCCTGTGTTGCCAGGTACGTTTTTAACTCACCAATATTGATAATTTGTTTGTGAAAGACGGAGGCGGCCAGCGCCCCGTCGACGTCCGCGTCACGGAAGGCCTCAAGGAAGTGCTCCATGGTACCGGCGCCGCCGGAGGCAATCAGCGGGACATGACAGACGTCGCGCACTTTTTTCAGCTGCTCAAGGTCGTAGCCGTTACGTACACCGTCCTGGTTCATCATATTCAGGACGATTTCACCGGCGCCGCGTCTTTGCACCTCCTGCACCCAATCCAGCGTTTCCCACTGGGTGACGCGGGTACGGCTTTCATCGCCGGTATACTGATTCACGTGATATTTCCCCGTTTCGGCGTCGTACCAGGTATCAATGCCGACCACGATGCACTGTACGCCAAAACGATCCGCCAGGCGGGTAATCAACGTCGGATCCGCCAGCGCAGGGGAGTTGATGGATATTTTGTCTGCGCCAAAGGAGAGGATCTGCGCGGCGTCTTCCGCCGATTTAATCCCACCCGCCACGCAAAAAGGAATGTCTATCACTTCCGCGACGCGTGTCACCCAGCTCTTGTCGACAACGCGTCCGTCGCTGGAGGCTGTGATATCATAGAACACCAGTTCGTCGGCGCCTTCGTCCGCATAACGCTTCGCCAGCGGTACAATGTCGCCGATGATTTCATGGTTGCGGAACTGCACGCCTTTCACTACCTGGCCATCACGAACGTCGAGGCACGGGATTATGCGTTTTGCCAGCATTGGATAGCCTCCTTCACGGTAAATTTCCCTTCCAGCAGCGCGCGTCCAACAATCACGCCGCTGACACCGGTGCCGCGCAGGGCGGCCACGTCTTCAATGCCGCCAATTCCGCCAGAGGACTGAAACGCCACCTGCGGATATTTTGCGCACACTTCACGGTATAACGAGACGTTAGACCCTGCCAGCGTGCCGTCACGAGAAATATCGGTGCACAGCACGTGCTTCAGGCCGACGGGCAGATAAGTTTCAACCAGCTCTTCCAGCGAAACGCCGGAATCTTCCTGCCAGCCGCTGACCGCCACCTGCTTATTGCCTGCGCCATCAATACGCACGTCGAGCGCCAGCACCAGCGTGTCCGCGCCAAAGCGCTCAAACCAGCCTTTCACCACCTCCGGTGACTTCACTGCCGTTGAGCCGACCACTACGCGGGCAACCCCCGCCGCCAGCAGGGCGGCAACGTCTTCTTCGCTGCGCACGCCGCCGCCAACCTGGACGGGAACGTTAACGCCCGCCACCAGCGTTTTGATCAGCGGGATCTGGCGTTTTGCCGGATCTTTCGCCCCGGTTAAGTCAACCAGGTGCAGTACCTCCGCGCCCTGCGCCGCGTAATCCTGCAAACGCGGTAACGGATCGTTGCCATAGTCGCGCTGTTTTGCGTAGTCGCCCTGGTGGAGACGCACCACGGTGCCGTCGATTAAATCTAATGCCGGAATAATCATCACATCTCCAGGAAGTTTTTCAGTAACTGCGCGCCCGCAGCACCCGAACGCTCAGGGTGAAATTGTACGCCATAGAAGTTGTCTTTTTGCACCGCGGCGGTAAACGGTTCGCCGTAATTGCACTGTGCGATAGTCCACGGGTTCACCGGCATGGCATAGCTGTGCACGAAGTAAAAGTACGCGCCGTCCTCAATCCCCTGGAACAGCCGGTTTCCGGCCTGCGGATAGACCCTATTCCAGCCCATATGCGGCAGCGGCAACCCGAAATCGGTCATTTTCGGCACGTCCTGCTCAATAATTCCCAGCAGATCCACGCCCTGCGTCTCGTCGCTGCGACGTCCCAGAATTTGCATCCCCAGGCATATGCCCAGCACCGGTTGCGTACAGGCTTTGATCAGCTCGATAAGTTCGCGCTCGCGCAGCTGGTCCATCGCCGCCTGGGCGGTGCCGACGCCGGGCAAAAAGAGTTTGTCCGCCATCAGCGCCACGTCCGGGTCGCGGCTGACCTGCGGGTTGTATCCATGCCGCGCCACGGCGGATTTCACCGAATGGAGGTTGGCGCAGCCGGTATCCAGAATCACTACGTTCATCACAACACTCCTTTGGAGGAGGGGAGCGTATCACCTTCCACGCGGATAGCCTGGCGCAGCGTGCGGCCAAAGGCTTTAAACAGGCTTTCCACACGATGATGGTCGTTTTTGCCCTTGGTTTTCAGGTGCAACGTCACGCCCATGGTGTAAGAGAGCGAGCGGAAGAAGTGTTCAATCATCTCGGTGCTCAGATCCCCCACGCGCTGATAAGCGAATTCGGCTTTATATTCCAGGTGCGGACGCCCGGAAATATCCAGCGCGCAGCGTGCCAGGCATTCATCCATCGGCAGGACAAAACCAAAACGGCAGATCCCGCGCTTGTCGCCGAGCGCCAGCTTTAATGCTTCACCCAACGCCAGGCCGGTGTCTTCAACGGTGTGGTGATCGTCAATATAGAGATCGCCCTTGACCAATATCTCCATGCGAAAACCACCGTGGGTGGCGATCTGGTCCAGCATGTGGTCGAAAAAGCCGACGCCGGTGTTGATTTTGCTGTCGCCTTCACGATCCAGCCACACCTTCACATCAATCTGCGTCTCTTTGGTCTTGCGTTCCACGTGGGCGTAACGGTCGCGTTTCGTTAACTGCTCACCGATCATGGCCCAGTTCAGGGTTTCCCGGTTGTAGCGTAAGCCGCGAATGCCCATGTTGTCGGCAAGCTGAAGATCGGTTTCCCGGTCGCCGATAACATAGCTGTTGGCGCTGTCCATTGCCTGACTGGCAAGATAACGCTCAACCAGCCGGGTTTTCGGCTTCCGGCAGTCGCACGCGTCGGCGGGCAGGTGCGGACAAATCAGCACCTCGTCAAACTGCACGCCCTGCGAGGTGAAAATCTGCATCATCAGGTTATGTGGACCCTCGAAGTCGGCCTGAGGGAAACTCTGGGTTCCCAGACCGTCCTGGTTGGTGATCATTACCAGCGTATAGCCCGCTTTTTGCAGCTTCAGCAGGACCGGCACCACCTCTGGCTCAAAGGCCAGTTTGTCGAAGCGATCCACCTGGAAATCGCTGGGCGGTTCGGTGATCAGGGTTCCGTCACGATCGATAAAGAGATACTTCTGGCTCATACTTGCTCCGCACGTAAAGCGTCAATGACGCGCTGGCTTTCTTCCCGTGTTCCAACCGTAATGCGCAGACAGCCGCTTAATGAAGGTTGTTTGTTCTGGTCTCGTAAGATAATGCCCTGATCCCACAAAGATTTAAATACGCGGCTGGAGGCCGTAAAACGCGCGAGAATATAGTTGGTTTGCGAATCGAACACCTGCTCCACGCAGGCGATATCGCGCAGGGCATTAATCAGGTTCTGACGCTCCAGCAGAATCTGCGCCACGCGCTCGCGCATCGCGTTTATTCCCTGCGGACTAAGCGCCTGAGCGGCAATGTCGGCGACCGGCGTTGAAAGCGGGTACGGGGCGATCACTTTCAACAGCAGGTTGATGACCTCTTCATTGGCCAGCGTAAAGCCGCAGCGCAGTCCGGCCAGCGCGAACGCTTTCGACAGGGTGCGCAGAATGACAAGGTGAGGGTACTCAGACAGCCAGCCTGCCAGCGTCGCCTGTGGGCAAAACTCAATATAGGCTTCGTCGGCGACGACAATCGCTTTGCCACGCGTCAGTTCCAGCAGCGTGCGCAAGTCCTGCGGATGGATCAACTGGCCGGTCGGATTATTTGGGCTGCACACGTAAACCACTTTAACACCGTCGAGCTTGTCCGAAATGCCCTGCATATCCAGCTGCCAGTCGGCAAGCGACGGTACGGTACGGCATTCGACGCCGATTGTCTCCGCGCTGACGCTATACATGCCGTAGGTCGGCGGACAGTAGAGGATCGCGTCTTTACCCGGCTCGCAGAAGGCGCGGATTAACAGTTCAATGCCTTCGTCCGCCCCGCGGCTAACCAGCACCTGTTCTGGCTTAACGCCCGCGTACTGGGCGTAGTGTTCAATCACCGCTTTGGGCTGGCATTCCGGATAGCGGTTGAGCGTTTGCTGTGTCAGTTGAAACTCGACTGCCGTCGGGAATTCGTTGGCATTTAACCAGACATCACCGTTGCCACCCAGGCGACGGGCAGACTGATACGGCGTAAGATTGCGGACATTATCACGGGCTAACTCGCTGACGCTAAAACGGTTTTCAGTGCTCATGCTTGCTCCTTAAGGGCGTTGACGCGCAGGGTGACGGCATTTTTGTGAGCGGTCAGGCGTTCTGCCGCCGCCAGCGTTTCGATGGTGGACGCCAGAGCGGAAAAGCCCGCTTTCGACAGCTCCTGCACCGTCATACGCTTCTGAAAATCCGCCAGTCCAAGGCTGGAACAGGTCGCGGTATAACCGTAGGTTGGTAGCACGTGATTGGTGCCAGAAGCGTAATCCCCGGCTGACTCTGGCGACCAGTCGCCAAGGAAAACTGAACCGGCGCTGGTGATATCATCCACCAGATCGCGGGCGTTACGTGTCTGCACGATAAGGTGCTCCGGACCATACTGATTCGAAATCTCGACACACTGGGCCAGATCGCGGGTGACAATCAGGCGGCTGGCGCTGAGCGCCTGGCGTGCGGTTTCCGCGCGCGGCAGTTCCGCCAACTGGCGTTCTACCGCGTCGGCAACGCGTCTGGCGATGTCTGCGTCCGGGGTCAGTAAAATCACCTGTGAATCCGGGCCGTGTTCCGCCTGCGAAAGCAGGTCGGAGGCGACAAAATCCGGCGTCGCGCCGCTGTCGGCAATCACCAGCACTTCAGACGGACCGGCAGGCATATCGATCGCCGCGCCATCCAGACGCTGGCTGACCTGCCGTTTCGCTTCCGTGACAAACGCATTACCCGGACCGAAAATTTTATCCACCTTTGGCACCGACTCGCTGCCAAACGCCAGCGCGGCAATGGCCTGCGCGCCGCCGACGTTGAATATTTCCTGCACCCCACACAGTTGCGCCGCATACAGAATTTCGTCGGCGATCGGCGGCGGCGAGCAGAGCACCACTTTTTTGCAGCCCGCAATGCGCGCCGGCGTTGCCAGCATCAGTACGGTTGAAAACAGCGGCGCGGACCCGCCCGGAATATATAAGCCGACTGAGGCGACCGGGCGCGTGACCTGCTGGCAACGTACGCCGGGTTGGGTTTCCACATCCACGGTCTGCAGTTGTTGCGCAGTGTGGAACGTCTCAATATTTTTCACCGCGACTGCCATCGCCTGTTTTAAATCGTCGCCCAGGCGGGCGCCGGCAGCGGCAATTTCATCAGCGGACACGTTCAGCGCGCCAACGTCGGTTTTATCAAATTTCGCGCTGTATTCACGCAGGGCAGCGTCGCCGCGCGCCTTTACGTTATCCAGGATCTCGCTCACGGTGCGGGTAATACTGTCCGACGCGGAGATCGCCGGGCGCATCAGTAAGTTGCGCTGTTCTTCAACGCCGCATGCGTTCCAGTCAATGATTGTGCTAAAGCTCATAGCCATCACTCCATCATCTTCTCAATCGGCAGCACCAGGATCGAACTGGCGCCAAGCGCTTTCAGTTTTTCCATGGTTTCCCAGAACAGCGTTTCGCTGCTGACCATGTGCATAGCCACGCGCTGCTGGTCGCCCGCCAGCGGCAGAATCGTTGGGCGCTCTGCGCCTGGCAGCAGGGCGATCACTTCTTCCAGGCGTTCGCTTGGCGCGTGCATCATGATGTATTTCGATTCGCGTGCCTGAATCACGCCCTGAATACGGGTGAGCAGCTTGTCGATTAACTGCTGTTTGGCGTCGGCCATGTCGCCGTCGCGTTGGATCAGGCAGGCTTTTGAGCGGTAAATGACTTCCACTTCGCGCAGTCCGTTAGCTTCCAGCGTGGCGCCGGTAGAGACCAGGTCGCAAATGGCATCGGCGAGGCCCGCGCGCGGCGCGACTTCCACAGAACCGTTTAACAGACAGGATTTAAAGGAGACGCCTTTCTGGTCGAGATAACGCTTCAGCAGGTGCGGGTAAGAGGTGGCGATGCGTTTACCGTCGAGAGCGGCCGGGCCGTCCCAGGCTTCGTCAACCGGGGTCGCCAGGGAAAGGCGGCAGCCGCCAAAGTCGAGGCGACGGAGGGTAAAGTAACGCGGATCCTCACCCTGAGCGCGGCGGTTGAGCAGTTCCTCTTCCAGCACGTTCTCGCCAATAATGCCAAGATCGACCACGCCATCCATCACCAGACCCGGGATATCGTCGTCACGCACGCGCAGAATATCGATCGGCATATTCTCGGCCATCGCAATCAGACGCTGGGTGTGTAAGTTAATTTTAATGCCGCAGCGTGCCAGCAGTTCGCGTGAATCATCACTCAAACGGCCTGATTTCTGAATAGCTATGCGTAAACGGGTGTTATCTAACATTCTTATTTCCTCTTTATCCTGTCTGAATCGGTCTGAAACGCGCGCCAAAAAAAAGCCCCCGGAAGATGATCTTCCGGGGGCTTTCTCATGCGTTCATGCACCACTGGAAGATCTGAATGTCTCCCAGCACACATCGCCTGAAAGACTAGTCAGGATGATGGTGATGATGGTGGTGTTTAAATTGAACGCGTGTCATAAAATTCTCGATGAATGCTTATTCATTTGATGTCTTTTAACCTAAACCACTTTGGCGTGATAAAGCAAGCGCTTTTTTACATTCCTATTTATAGTATGAATTGTCAGTCTGAATACGCAGGCGTAGCCTTATATAAATAGTGCCGGAGTCAGGAGAAAACGGATGAAAAAGGTCGCAATTGTCGGTTTAGGATGGTTGGGCATGCCGCTGGCAATGTCGCTGACGGCCAGAGGCTGGCAGGTGAAGGGGAGCAAAACCACCCTGGATGGGGTGGAAGCGGCCAGAATGAGCGGTATTGAAGGGTATCCACTGCGTCTGGAGCCCGAGCTGGTCTGCGAGGCGGACGATCTGGAGGCGTTGATGGACGTCGACGCGCTGGTGATCACGTTACCGGCTCGTCGTAGCGGTCCTGGAGAAGAATTCTATTTACAGGCAATGCAGGAACTGGTCGACAGCGCGCTGGCCTGGCGCATTCCGCGCATTATCTTTACCAGTTCGACCTCGGTGTATGGCGATACATCGGGCACGGTGAAAGAAAACACGCCGCGTCATCCGGTCACAGCCAGCGGGCGAGTATTGAAGGAGCTGGAGGACTGGCTGCATCATCTGCCGGGCACCTCAGTGGATATTCTGCGCCTGGCGGGGCTGGTCGGACCCGGGCGGCATCCGGGGCGTTTCTTCGCCGGAAAAACCGCGCCAAATGGCGAACACGGCGTCAATCTCGTCCATCTTGAAGATGTCATTGCCGCCATCACGCTTCTGCTTCAGGCGCCGAAAGGGGGGCACATCTATAATATCTGTGCCCCCGTCCACCCTGCGCGAAAAGTGTTTTATCCGCAAATGGCGCGACTGCTGGGCACCGAGCCACCGCAATTCCTGGACTCGCCGGACAAGGGTAAAGGCAAAATTATTGACGGTAGCCGGATCTGCAATGAGCTAGGATTTGAATATCAGTATCCCGACCCGCTGCTGATGCCGATGGAGTAATGCATATCCCAGCGGTCTTTTGCCATCCATCGCAAGGGGGCGTGTATGAAACCACTGCTGGACGTGCTGATCATTCTTGATGCGCTGGAAAAAGAGGGCAGTTTTGCCGCAGCGTCGGCGCGGTTATATAAGACGCCGTCGGCGCTCAGCTATACCGTTCACCGCCTCGAAAGCGACCTGAATATTCAGATCCTCGATCGCAGCGGCCATCGCGCCCGCTTTACCCGCACCGGGCAGATGCTGCTGGAAAAAGGGCGTGAAGTGCTGCATACCGTGCGGGAGCTGGAAAAACAGGCGGTGAAACTGCACGAAGGCTGGGAAAATGAGCTGGTCATTGGCGTAGACGACACTTTTCCGTTTTCCCTGCTCGCCCCGCTGATCGAGTTATTTTATCAACATCACAGCGTCACGCGGCTGAAATTTGTTAACGGGGTGCTGGGCGGCTCGTGGGATGCGCTGACCCAGGGACGGGCGGATATTATTGTCGGCGCCATGCATCAACCGCCGTCATCCAGCGAATTTGGCTATACGCGTCTTGGCGATCTGGAACACGTTTTCGCGGTTGCGCCTCATCATCCGCTTTCGGAAGAAAGCGAACCGCTGAGCCGCGGCACCATCAGACGCCACCGGGCGATTGTGGTCGGTGACGGCGCACACCCCGCCTGTTCAACGGCAACGCAGCTACTGGACGATCAGGACGCGATAACCGTTTTCGATTTTAAAACCAAACTGGAGCTGCAAATCAGCGGCTTGGGTTGCGGTTATCTGCCGCGCTATCTGGCCCAGCGATTCCTTGAAAGCGGCGCGCTCATCGAAAAGAAAGTGGACGCGCAGGTACTGTCTGAACCCGTGTGGGTTGGCTGGAATGTGCGCACCGCCGGGCTGGCCAGCGCCTGGTGGCGGGACGAGATTTTAGCAAATAGTGCTATCGCTGGTGTTTACACAAGCGGCGAGTCCAGCAAATCAAACAGTTAGGAAAAAATTTTTTATGACAAGGCTCTCATTCTCTTGTCATTTCGCCTCAATTTAAGGCACAATGCGCCGCTTGCAAAAAATGACATTAACCGACGTTTTACTACGCGTCGGTTATTTTTTTGCATCAAACCAATCATTCATACCAAGAGGCCGGGCTTCGTACCGGATAGATATTTACTAAAAACCGACAGTTGTTGTCGCTGAGGAATCCAGAAAATGGGGCAATTTTTTGCTTACGCGACGGCATTCGCCGTAAAGGGGAATGACCATGTCGCATAACGTTACTCCAAACACCTCTCGCGTGGAATTACGTAAAACCCTTACGTTGATTCCGGTTGTAATGATGGGTCTTGCCTATATGCAGCCGATGACGCTGTTCGATACATTCGGTATCGTTTCGGGCCTCACTGACGGTCACGTGGCAACGGCGTATGCCTTTGCGCTGGTCGCGATTCTTTTTACAGCGTTGAGCTACGGTAAACTGGTTCGCCGTTTCCCGTCCGCTGGCTCGGCGTACACCTATGCCCAGAAATCCATTAGCCCGACCGTTGGCTTTATGGTGGGTTGGTCATCTCTGCTGGACTACCTGTTCATGCCGATGATCAACATCCTGTTGGCAAAAATCTATTTCGAAGCGCTGGTGCCGTCAGTACCGTCATGGATCTTTGTTGTCGCGCTGGTGGCCTTTATGACCATCTCTAACCTGCGCAGCATCAAGACGGTAGCGAACTTCAATACCCTGATCGTGATCCTGCAGATGGGCATCGTGGCGGTGATTGTCGGCCTGATTATCTACGGTGTTTCCCACGGTGAAGGCGCGGGTACGCTGGTAAGCTCACGTCCGTTCTGGTCTGAAGGCGCGCACGTGGTGCCGATGATCACTGGCGCGACCATCCTGTGCTTCTCGTTCCTCGGCTTTGACGGCATCTCTTCGCTGTCTGAAGAGACCAAAGACGCAGAGCGCGTGATCCCGAAGGCGATCTTCCTGACCGCGCTGATTGGCGGCCTGATCTTCATCGGCGCCTCTTACTTCCTGCAGCTGTACTTCCCGGATATCTCCCGCTTCAAGGATCCGGATGCGTCTCAGCCGGAAATCATGCTGTACGTGGCGGGTAAAACCTTCCAGTGGGGCGTGCTGATCTTCTCCAGCGTAACCGTACTGGCCTCCGGTATGGCGGCGCACGCGGGCGTGTCTCGTCTGATGTACGTCATGGGCCGTGACGGCGTGTTCCCGACGCGCTTCTTTGGCTACGTACACCCGAAATGGCGTACCCCGGCATGGAACGTGCTGCTGGTCGGCGCCATCGCGCTGCTGGCGATCAATTTTGACCTGGTGACGGCGACGGCGCTGATCAACTTCGGCGCGCTGGTGGCGTTTACCTTTGTGAACCTGTCTGTGATTTCACAGTTCTGGATCCGCGAAAAACGTAACAAGACGCTGAAAGACCACTTCAATTACCTGATTCTGCCGACCTGCGGCGCGCTGACCGTGGGCGCTCTGTGGATTAACCTGGAAGAAAGCTCGATGGTTCTGGGGCTGATCTGGGCCGGCATTGGTCTGGTGTATCTGGCTTGCGTGACCAAAAGCTTCCGCAATCCGGTTCCGCAGTACGAAGATATCGCTTAATCGTGTAATCCAATCAAACCGGAGACCTGTTCTCCGGTTTTTTTATGCCTGCGTTTTATTCCCTGTCTGGCTTAATAACCTTTCGTTCTAATTTAGAGAATTTGGTTATTGGTTATGAACAACCGCGTCATGAATAATTTCCTGACAAATGTTCTTCAGGCTAATTAATTTATGCTTTCAATGATAATAAGCGGACTGTTCTGCGGTGCGCTGCTGGGTTTTGTCATGCAGCGCGGACGGTTCTGTCTGACCGGCGGATTCCGCGATATGTACATCGCAAAAAACAACCGTATGTTTTATGCCTTGCTGATTGCGATCTGCGTTCAGAGCGTGGGCGTGTTTACGCTGATCCAGACCGGGGTTGTCAGCTATGACGCGGGGACGTTTCCGTGGCTCGGCACCGTGGCGGGCGGCTACATTTTTGGCATTGGTATTGTCTATGCGGGCGGTTGCGCCACCGGTACATGGTATCGCGCGGGCGAGGGGTTGATCGGCAGCTGGATTGCGCTGTTTACCTATATGGTAATGAGTGCGGTAATGCGTTCACCGCACGCCAGCGGACTTAACCAGACGCTGAAAACCTACAGCACTGAACACAATTCGATTGCCGACACGCTCAACCTTTCCGTCTGGCCGCTGATTGCCTTATTGCTGGTGCTGACGCTGTGGGTGGTGGCGAAAGAGCTGAAAAAGCCGAAGCTGAAGGTAGCGACGCTACCGCCGCGCCGTCGCGGGTTGGCGCACATTCTGTTTGAAAAGCGTTGGCATCCGTTTGTCACCGCAGTCCTTATCGGCCTGATCGCGCTGCTGGCATGGCCGCTGAGCGAAGCGACCGGCAGGATGTTTGGCCTGGGCATTACCTCGCCGACCGCCAATATTTTGCAATTCCTGGTGGCAGGCGACAGCAAATTCCTTAACTGGGGCGTGTTCCTGGTGCTCGGTATCTTTCTTGGCTCGTTTATTGCCGCAAAAGCCAGCCGGGAATTTCGCGTACGCGCTGCCGATGCGCCAACCACGCTACGCAGCGGGTTTGGCGGGATCCTGATGGGCGTTGGCGCCAGCATCGCCGGAGGATGCTCGATCGGTAACGGCCTGGTGATGACGGCGATGATGACCTGGCAGGGCTGGATTGGTCTGGCCTTTATGATCCTTGGGGTGTGGACCGCATCCTGGATAGTGTATGTACGACCGCAGCGTAAAGCCCGACTGGCGACCGCTGCGGCGAATTAAACGTAAGGATAAATGATGGCGATTAAAAAACTGGACGTGGTAACGCAGGTTTGCCCGTTCCCCCTGATTGAAGCAAAAGCGGCGCTGGCGGAAATGGCGAGCGGCGACGAACTGGTGATCGAGTTTGACTGCACCCAGGCCACGGAAGCCATCCCGCAGTGGGCGGCGGAAGAGGGGCATACTATTACCGATTACCAACAGGTTGGCGATGCCGCCTGGAGCATCACCGTACAGAAAGCGTGACCCATGCTTCCCTCTGCGTTCGCGCAGAGGGAAACCTTCAGACGATCTCTTGCGCGTACTGCCACAACGACTTCAGTAACGCCTGCTTCTCACTGTCATTCGCGTATTCCTGATACAGCATCTGTAACTCTTCGGCATAGCGTTGCAAAAATTCCGGCGTAAAGACCTGGCGGCGGTGCTCCAGCCAGCGCTGCTGTTCCTCTTCATCCAGCGTGCCAGGAAAGTTGCGGGCGCGGTAATTGAACAGCAGCTTCTCAATACGCGGGTCGACAAAGGTGATGTCCAGCGCAGGCAGGTTTTGCGGGGCAGTCTCCAGTATAATCTTCATTGCCGCGCGATCGGCGTCGCTAAAAAAGCCATCGTATAACTGGGCGTCGACGTTATCAGACGGCGTAAAGGGCTCCGCTTCGGCGAAGATAGCCACCACTTTGTCACGCACCTGCGGGTTGTCGCGCAGCACTTTCAGGTTATCGAGGCAGTGCTGACGATTAATCCCTAACCGGTCGGCATCTTCCGGACGCAGCGTATTCGCCTGGGCCAGCACCGGACATTTATTGATGTGCACCAGTTTCACCGGCACGGCGGCATTATCGCCGAGATCGGCTTTGGCGGTGTACAGCCGCTCGCGCAGGGCGTCGCTGTCGAGTTCGAGGAGCGGTGAAATATCCCCCGCCAGATCCACCATAATCACCGCGTTGCGGTTCTCGGGATGCCATGCCAGCGGCGCGACCCAACTGGTGTTGCCGCGCCATGCGCCAAACATACCAGAGACATGCACCAGTGGTTTCATCTGCGGCACGTCGATCAGCGCCGCCAGCTTGTGCTTGCTGCGGTGCGTGTAGAGGTAGTCAAACAATCGCGGCTGCCGCGCCTTCACTAACTGCGCCATCGCTATCGTCGCATACACGTCCGCCATGGCGTCGTGGGCGTTGCTGTGCTCAATCCCGTTCGCTTTTGTCAGGTGTTCCAGGCGAAAGCTGGGAAGCCCTTCCTCGTTTTCCGGCCAGACGATCCCTTCCGGGCGCAGGGCGTAACAGGCGCGCATCACGTCCAGCAAATCCCAGCGCGAATTATCATGCTGCCAGCTCCAGGCGTAGGGATCGTAGAAATTGCGGTACAGGACGTTACGCGTTACTTCGTCGTCGAAGCGCACGTTGTTATAGCCAATAATGCAGGTTTTTGGCACGGTGAACAGCGCGTGGATTCGGGCGGCAAACGCCGCCTCGTTTTCGCCTTTCTCCCGCGCTTCCTGTGGCGTAATACCCGTAACCATCACGGCCCCTGGCTGCGGCAGATAGTCGTCTGCAGGCTTGCAGTAAAACACCTCAGGTTCGCCGATAACGTTAAACTCGCTGTCTGTGCGAAGAGCGGCAAATTGCGCGGGTCTGTCGAGCGCCGGATGCGTGCCGAAGGTTTCGTAGTCGTGAAAGAGAAAGGTGGGTTGCTGCTGACCGTCATTCATAAAAAAGTGTATTCCGTGGCTGAAAGTTGCGCGCTGCCTGAACGCAACAGAGTAGCAAAATTCGGCGGGGCGATCAGCCAGAGCTGTTGTCAGGAGGCGAATAAAATGGCGTGAGGTAAAAATGCGGACCCCGTCTGAGTGGAAAAACGTGTCTTACGTCACATTTTCTTGCAATTAATCCCTGTTCGTTTATCAGATTTTCCGTAAAAAGGACGGCTCTTTTGTCACACCTGAGGATATGCTGTGGAACGCCGTCTGTTTATTGCCGCTTCGTTACTCGCTACGCACCTTTCTACCGCGCTCGCGTCAAGCACTGTCGACTTCGCGCCGCAGCCACCTGCGGTAGAGGCCGCTTCATGGGTGCTGATGGACTACACCACCGGGCAAATCCTTACCGCCGGAAATGAACATCAGCAGCGCAACCCGGCGAGTCTGACCAAGCTGATGACCGGCTACGTGGTTGACCGGGCCATCGACAGCAAGCACATTTCTCCTGACGACATGGTTACGGTTGGGCGCGACGCATGGGCCAAAGATAACCCGGTGTTTGTCGGTTCTTCGCTGATGTTTCTCAAACAAGGTGAACGCGTCTCGGTGCGCGATCTCAGCCGTGGTTTGATTGTTGATTCCGGTAATGACGCCTGCGTTGCGCTGGCGGACTATGTGGCCGGCGGGCAGCCGCAGTTCGTGGCGATGATGAACAGCTATGTCAGGAAGCTGCATTTGCAGGACACCCATTTCGAGACGGTTCACGGCCTGGATGCGCCGGGACAGCACAGCTCCGCGTACGATCTGGCCGTGCTTTCACGGGCGATCATTCACGGCGAACCTGAGTTTTATCACATGTACAGCGAGAAAAGCCTGACCTGGAACGGCATCACCCAGTACAACCGCAACGGTCTGCTGTGGGATAAATCGCTGAACGTCGACGGCCTGAAAACCGGACATACTTCTGGCGCGGGCTTTAACCTGATTGCTTCCGCGGTTGATGGCAAGCGGCGTCTTATTGCGGTCATTATGGGGGCAGAAAGCCCGAAGGGTCGGGAGGAACAGGCGCGTAAACTGCTGCATTGGGGACAGCAGAATTTCGATACGGTGCAGATCCTGCGCAGCGGTAAGCAAGTAGGCGCTGAGCGGATCTGGTATGGCGATAAAGAGAAGATTGCGCTGGGCACCGAGCAGGATTTCTGGATGGCCTTACCAAAAGCGGAAATTCCTCACATCAAAGCGAAATATGTGTTGGATAAAGCGGAGCTTGAAGCGCCGCTCACCGCCCATCAGCGGGTCGGGGAAATCGAGCTGTATGATCGCGACAAGCTGATTGCCCACTGGCCTTTGGTGACGCTGGAAGCAGTTGACAAGGGCGGTCTGTTCTCGCGACTGAGCGACTACTTCCACCATAAAGCCTGACAGGAGACTGGCAGGAGTTCGCCTCTGCTCACATAATAATCACAAATAACTTGTGGCTGTTATTTCGACTTCGTTACACTGTATATAAATACAGTGTAACAATGGAGGCAACATGAACTACGAGATCAGACAAGTCGATAAGCGAACCGTAGCGGGTTTCCACCTGGTGGGACCCTGGGAACAAACGGTGAAGCAGGGCTTTGAGCAACTGATGATGTGGGTGGACGGCAAACAGATCGTAACGGATGAATGGATCGCCGTGTATTTTGACAATCCGGACGACGTTCCCGCAGAGAAACTGCGCTGCAGTACGGTGGTGTCCGTCCCGACCGATTTCGTTATCCCGGAAAACAGCGAAGGCGTTACGCTGAGCGAAATCGAGGGCGGGCAATACGCTACGGCGGTTGCCCGCGTAACGGACACGGATTTCGCCACGCCGTGGTATCAGTTCTTCAATAGTTTGTTGCAGGACAAAGCGTATGAGATGGCCTGCAAACCGTGCTTTGAAGTCTATCTTAACGATGGCTGCAAAGACGGCTACTGGGACATTGAGATGTATATCGCCGTACAACCTGCCGTCAAATAAGCGCGAAAACCTGGCGGACTGGCGCTAAGTGAGACTACGCTTAGCGAGATGTCCTGTCCGCTACGGTGAAATTTTCAGTGTAAAAGCAGGTACAATCCGTTTATTGTTTTTCTGACGGAGTGCATGAGTGCGTGCCGACAAGTCGCTGAGTCCCTTCGAAATCCGCCTGTATCGCCATTACCGTGTCGTGCATGGCATCCGTATTGCGCTGGCCTTTATCCTGACCTTTCTCCTCGTCCGGTTGTTTAACATTCCGGAAGGCACCTGGCCTTTGATCACGCTGGTGGTGATCATGGGGCCGATCTCCTTTTGGGGAAACGTGGTTCCCCGCGCCTTCGAGCGAATCGGCGGCACAATTCTTGGTTCGGTACTCGGGCTGGTGGCGCTGCGTCTTGAGCTGTTTTCCTTACCGCTGATGCTGTTATGGTGCGCAGCGGCGATGTTTCTCTGCGGCTGGCTGGCGCTGGGGAAAAAACCGTATCAGGCGCTGTTGATCGGCATTACGCTTGCCGTGGTGGTTGGCGCGCCAGCCGGGGATATGGAGACCGCGCTGTGGCGCGGCGGCGATGTCATTCTCGGCTCGCTTCTGGCGATGTTGTTTACCGGCATCTGGCCGCAGCGGGCCTTCATTCACTGGCGTATCCAGTTGGCGCACTGCGTGACAGCATACAACCGGGTTTATCAGGCGGCGCTGTCGCCCAATCTGCTGGAACGTCCGAGGTTGGAGAAGCACCTGCAACAGTTGCTGAGCGATGTGGTGAAAATGCGCGGGCTTATCACGCCAGCCAGCAAAGAGACGCGCATTCAGAAATCGATTTTCGAAGCCATTCAGACCGTGAATCGCAATCTGGTCTGCATGCTGGAGCTGCAAATCAACGCCCTGTGGGCAACGCGCGCGAGCCACTTCGTGATGCTCAACGCCCACACGTTGCGGGAAACTCAGCAGATGACGCAGCAGGCGCTGCTGACCATCACCCACGCGCTGTTTGAAGGGAACCCGCAGCCGATCCTTGCCAATACCGAAAAACTGAATGATACCGTTAATGAACTGCGGACGCTTATCCGCCAGCATGACGAGCGCAATGTAGCGGAAACGCCGATCCACGGTTATGTGTGGTTGAGTCTGGAAACCGCACGCCAGCTGGAGCTGCTTTCACATCTTATCTGCCGGGCGCTGCGCAAATAATCAGCAGATGAGGAGAATGAACCGGGTGCTGCTTCGATTCAGCAACGAATAAGGGTATGATGAAAACAAGGACGTCGCCATTGTCATTTATGGCTACGAAAAGTAATGTAAGCCCTATAGTTTAAACGAATCCGAATCTCACATTATCAGGGGTGTAAAAATGGAAACTACCAAGCCATCTTTCCAGGACGTGCTGGAATTTGTCCGTCTGTTCCGTCGCAAAAATAAACTGCAACGTGAAATCCAGGACGTTGAGAAAAAGATCCGTGACAACCAGAAACGCGTTCTGCTGTTGGACAACCTGAGCGACTACATCAAGCCAGGTATGAGCGTTGAAGCCATTCAGGGCATCATCGCCAGCATGAAAAGCGACTATGAAGATCGCGTTGATGACTACATCATCAAAAATGCTGAAATCTCTAAAGAGCGCCGCGATATTTCTAAAAAGCTGAAAGCGATGGGCGAACTCAAAAACGGCGAAGCGAAAGCAGAGTAACGTCTTGACGCAGTGAGGATCGTCTGGTCCTCACTGACATGTCACGCCACCGCGCACCATCCGTAGCAAATGCTGTTCCGGCCAGTGTTCAGCTAATCTCTTTTTCTTTAGCAGCCACTTCACGTATTCGACGTCATGTTTATGCCTGTCGAGCATCAACCCGACTACGCTGCCGCTGTGTGCGACGTTCACGCCATACAAATCACACTCTTCCATGAGCGACAATAGCGCGTCAAAGTCGGGCTTCGGCAGCAGCGCCTGGCTGGCGATGGCGCTCAACGTTGCCGCTTCGCCCATCCGGTACGGATTTTGCTCCGCGCAGGCTTGCTGAACCTTCTCCCAGGCTCTTTTCAACGCTGGCGCGCCAGCGTCCAGCCCCGCCTGACGTGGGATACGGTGATAATCCGCCGTGCGCAGCGTCTGCGGACTTTCCAGTACAAGGAGGTCCAGTTCCGGTTGGCATTCACAACCGATGCGCACTGACGCATCGTTATGATCAAACAGGGTTAACTGGTGAAAAACGGTACTGTCGGTGGGTTCCAGCGACACGCAAAGCTGCGCAAGGGTGGTCTCGTCCAGTGCGCGCCCCAGATAGCGCGCAGTCGCTACGGCAGTGGCGGCGATGTCTGCTGTACTGCTTGCCATCCCCTTGGCGATGGGGATCGTGGAATGAATATCAATGCGAATGTCCTGACTGAGTTCGTCCGGGTATTGCCAGTGCGCAAGCAGGGTATTCACCATGGCCCGTGACAGAGGGCGCTCATCCGCCAGCGGCGAACCGGCGCTGATTTCAACGGTGCTGTACCAGTCAACAGGGCAGGAGACCAGTTTCTCGCTGCCCATAATCCAGCCCTGAATGAGTTCTCCGCACGAAGCGGGGCATTGCGCAACAGCCACATTTTCACCTTTCTGCTCTGTCATCCCCGGCGCATAGTGTCATGGCGATTGCGCTATTACCATGATTTACCGCAATGTGCGCGGCGCGCCTCAGGCGGAAACCGCCAGCGTGGACGTTTCGGCGAGGGCAATCCGCATGACGTCCTGCGCTATCATCAACTCTTCGTTGGTATTGATGACCGCGACCTTTACCAGCGCATTTTCAGCCTGAATGAATGTGGCGTTGCGCTGGTTTTTCTCCTCATCAATATTCAGACCGAGGAAGTGAAGGTTGTGACAAATCGCCGCCCGGGCGCGCGCCGAGTTTTCGCCAATACCGCCGGTAAACACCAGCGCATCCAGACCGCCCATCTGCATAATATAGCTGCCGATGGTCGCACGAATACGTTCGGCGAATAACGTGAGCGCCAGTGCCGCCCGTTGATTTCCGCTGTCGGCGGCTTGCTCAACGTCGCGGTAATCGTGGGATACGCCGGAAACGCCAAGCAGACCGGATTCATTATTCAGCAACTGGTTAAGCTGCTGCGGCGTTTTGCCTTCCCGCTGGGCTATCCAGGGCAAAATGGACGGATCAATATCGCCGCTGCGGGTTCCCATCATCACACCGGACTGCGGGGTAAAGCCCATCGACGTATTGACCGACTTACCGCCTTTGATAGCGCAAAGGCTGCTGCCGTTGCCAAGATGACAACACACCACCCGCAGGGCGCTGAGCGGCACGCCGAGTTTCTCAGCCAGCGCGGCGCTGACATACTTGTGGCTGGTCCCGTGAAAGCCGTAGCGGCGGATACCAAACTCTTCATAGTAGCGCCACGGAAGCGGATAAATATAAGCGGATTCGTCCAGCGTTTGATGAAAGGCGGTATCAAAAACGGCTACCGCAGGTACGTTCGGTAGCAACTGGCGAAACACATTAATACCCAGCACATTGACCGGATTGTGCAGCGGCGCCAGTTCAGCCAGTCGTTCAATTTCCGCGATGGAATCATCCGTGATCCGCACGGCGTCTTTAAAGGCTTCACCGCCGTGCGCCACGCGATGGCCTACGCCATCGATATCCTCAATGCTGCGGATCACGGCGTGGCTGATTAACATTTCCAGTAACAGGGTCACCGCGTCGCGGTGGTCAGCCACCGGCGCGGTCTGCTGCCATTTTTGCTCTTTCGCCTTCAGCGTGATCCGGGCATCAGGCATACCAATGCGTTCAATTAATCCCTGACACAACAGGTCGCCCTGCGGCATATCCAGCAACTGGAATTTGAGCGACGAACTTCCCGCGTTAATCGCCATTATTTTGTGAGACATGAAGGTTCCTTTTGATTCAGAAAGGCAAACAGTTCATCAAGTCCGCTGTTGTTTACGGCACTGGTGACAAATACCGCTTGCGCGCCCGCCAGCGTCAGCCACTGCGTGACGCGGGTGATGCGCTGCGGGTTAGCTAAATCGGCTTTAGTAAGAATGCCGATCACCGGGCGGTTCATCGGTCCGGTAAATCCGGGCGAGAAGGGTGACCATCCCGCATCGCTGTTCAGCACCAGGGCGATGACGTCAGCCTCGCAGGCGCTGGCCAACAGTGCGCTGTACAGACAGCGGTTTTCCAGGTATTCCCCGGGCGTGTCGATGGTCTCTGCGGACCAGACAATAGCCTGGGTTTTCTGGTACTGAAGCGCTTCCCCTCGTAACGCCTGGGTGAGAGACGTTTTCCCGCACTGACTCGGGCCGATTAACATCATGCGTTTCATAACGTCAGGTCCGGGTGATCGGGCAGGCCGTGAAGCGCATCAGTTCGCCGAGGGTGCGCGTCACCTGTTTCAGCGCATATTCAACCGCTGAAACGTCGCCGGTTATCACGACTGCCCCGGTAAAGCGGTCAAGAAAACCAATCTCCACCGCCCCGGATTTGGTGGCGATATCGCAGGCGATAATGGATGCTTCGCTGGGTGTTATCGTGAGAATCCCGATGGCGGAAACGCCATCCTGCAATCCCAGCTTTTTAAACAGATCTTTGCCAGGGTTTGCAATCAAATGCGCCAGCGTGACCTGTTTACCCGGCACGTACTCCTGGATCATGCGTTCTGTGGTCGGCTGTCTTTCCATCATCCCTCCACCATCTGACGCCACATGGCTTCATGCGGACGCGGGATAACCGAGCGGTAAACCAGCAATCCTTTTTCCCCCGCGCTTTCGCTGGCCACCGTCACCGCGTTGTTCACATCAGAAACGTCGCCCGCCACCACCATGTAACATTTACCGCCGATGCCGAACGCCATATGGACGCGAACCAGCGTCACGTTTGAGGCTTTCACCGCGCGGTCGGCGGCGCTGATGCAGGCCGCGACGCTCCAGGTTTCGACAATGCCGACAGCCTGACGGCGATCGACGCTGTTGAGGCCGCTAATGGCAGGCAGCACGCTGGCATGAATGTTTGGCAACACGAGGCTGTCTACCAGCATTTCGCCTGCGAGCGATGTCCCGGTTTCGATAGCCTGCTGTACCGCTCCAACATCGCCACCGAGCATCAGCAGAAATTTACCGGGACAAATCGTTTTGCTGACCAGCAGATCCACGCTGGCGCTTTTCAGCATTGCGTCGCCGGTTTCCATTCCTTTGGCAATGCTGGTGAGTTCTAAAATACCTATGGCCTGAGACATAGTTAACCTCTTACAACGATGATGGCCTGCTCTGTGATTTCAGAGACAATACCGTCCATACTGGCGTGAATGGGGGCGCCTGGCGCGCCTTGCGGAACATCGGCAACGCACTGGCCGCGCGTTACGCGTTCGCCTTTTTGCACGCAAGGCACCGCGCTGGCGCCGATATGCTGACGCAGCAAAAGCGTGGTTTTTTCTGTGACCGGTTCGTCTTCACGTAGCGGCGCTTCCCGATACCAGGGCGTCAGCCCGAGTTTGGCGATGAGGCGTTTCACCGGCACCAGGCGATACTTCGCCATTTCATCCGCCGGATTAAGCGGACCTTCATACCGCTGGTTTTGCGCGCGCAGTTCGCGCTTGAGCATCCGGTTAATGCGCATCGGTGAAATGCCAACCGGACAGGCCACGCTTTCGCAGACGTTACATTCTGAGCAGGTCAGGGCGCTGAGCAGTAACTGCGGCGTCGCCGCCTGGTGAAAATTCACGGCGCGCACCAGCAGGTGTGGAGACAGTTCATGACCAATGAGGTGTCTCGGACAGAGATCGGTGCATAAGCGACACTGTTCGCACACGGTTCTCGCTACCGACAAGACGGTGCGCTCGTCCTGCATACGACGCTGAATCAGCGGATGGGTTTTCGGCAAAACCAGCAGGCCGCCAGTGGTTTTGGTTACCGGCGTGTCCAGCGAGGTCAGCAGGCCGCCCATCATCGGCCCGCCATTAATAAAACCCGGGTCGTCAATTGTGGCGCCGCCCGCCAGCGCCAGTACGTCGCGCAGCGACATGCCGATGGGGACGGTCAGCGTTTGCGGATGGGCCACTGCGCCGTTAACGGTGAGCGTGCGGCGCGTCACCGGGTACTGCTGTTCTACCGCACGGGCAATATTCAACACGGTCTGAACGTTATTAACCACCACCCCGACGCTGACGGGCAGCGCCGCCGGAGGCACGCGTCGACCCGTCGCCATCCAGATGGTCAGCACCTCATCCCCTGCCGGATAAACGTCCGGCAATATGTGTAAACGCATCGCCGGAGGTAAAAGCGGGCGTAGCGCCGCAATAGCAGGCTGGTACTTCTCTTTCAGGGCGATAATTCCTTCCCGCGCGCCCGTCGCTTTCATCGCGTACTGCACCCCGCGCACCAGACGAGCCGCCTGCTGCGCCATTAACTGCTGGTCAACTTTCAGCATCGGTTCGCATTCCGCGGCGTTCACCAGGAAAATTTCTACCTGCGCCTGCAGCTTAACGTGCGTTGGAAAGCCCGCGCCGCCTGCGCCAACGATTCCCGCTGCGCGCACGCGTTCGCGAACAGTATGCGCATCCACTTCATTCATCTCAGCCATCTGCGCGGTGTTCATAGCATCTCCTCAAGCAGTGCCTGAATGGCGCGGGCATCGGCTGCTTTCGGGTTTGTTTTCAGCGTGACGTCTGCCAGCGCGGCCTGCACCATTGCCGGGATCCGCCGGGCCCAGTTCTGTTTCTCTTCTTTCAGCGCATCGGCGAGAGAAGGGATCGCGCACGCTTTTTTTAACTGCTCAATGTGCTGCGCCAGCGCATTGATGCAGGCGGTGTCATTGGCGCTGTCCGGACAGAGATGGCAGGCTCTGGCAAAGCGCGCGTAGCGTTTCGCCGCGCGCGGATCGTGGGCGTTAAACCGGATGACCGCGGTAAGCAGGAGCGCATTCGCTAATCCATGCGGCAGGTGGAACTGCCCGCCCAACTGATGTGCGATGGCGTGGTTAAGGCCCAGTCCCGCCTGGCTAAAGGCCATGCCGGCAAGCGTTGAGGCGTTATGCATTTTGCCGCGCGTGGCAAGGCAGTCCCCTTTACGCACCGCGACCGGCAGATACCGGAAAACGCTCTGCGCCGCTTTTTCGGCCAGCGCATCGGTAAAGTCGCTGGCACGCGTTGAAACATAGGCTTCCAGCGCGTGGGTCAGGACATCCATGCCGGTATTGGCGGTAATTGCTGGCGGTACGCTGACCACCAGTACCGGGTCGAGGATCGCCATATCCGGATAGAGCGCATTGTCAAACAGCGGATACTTAATGCCCTTGTCCGGATCGCCGATCACGCAGGCGCTGGTCACTTCCGAACCGGTGCCGCTGGTGGTCGGGATCGCCACGCAGGTTTCTATTTTGATGTCGAACTGACGGCTGAACCAGACAATGGCCTTGGCGGCATCCAGCGCCGAGCCGCCGCCGAAACCAATCACAATGTCTGGACGCAACGACTGCATATGGGCGATGCCCTGCGCCACGGTGGCGATGGTGGGATCGGGGGTGATCTCACTGAACACGCTAATACGGTTGTTCGCCGGTATCGCGTCGCGCAGAGCTTCAATCAGCGGCGAACGCGCCAGAAAACCGTCACAGATAATCCAGATGTGCTTATGGGTAAATCGACCGAGCACCTTCAGGCTTCCCGGCCCGCTGTACAAACGCGTTTGCAGCGAAAAGGTTTTCATCACCACCTCATTAGCGGATTGAGAAGCCATTGGTGAGTACGCACCGACGAGAACGAGCGAAGGTGCGCGCCGAAGTCGTGCCTTCGCCGGTTGGCGTGGCAATCGTGAAGGTGGTGAACCCTTCGCCACCGACGCCAATCCCCGCGTAGGACGGGCCATTTTTCACAAAAATGGAGGTTTGCAGCGTCCGCGCGGCGAGATTCAGTCGCGACACGTTTTGCGAGTGCATAATGGCGGTGTGGTGCAGTCCTTCTTCCACTTTCAGAGCCAGCGATAATGCGGCGTCAAAATCCTTAACCTTTACGATCGGCAGCATCGGCATCAATTGTTCGCAGGTGACCCAACTGTCATCCGCGCTAACGACGCCTGTCAGCAGTCGCGGCGCTTTAGCCGGAACGGCGATACCGGCGGCTTCCAGCATCGCCGACGGGCTCTTGCCGACCAGTTTTTTATTGGCGACGCCTTCCGGCAGGCAGACCGCGCGCAGTTTTTCGATCTCTGACGGACTGAGCAGCAGCGCGCCAAAGCTCTGCATCTGCTGAATAAGCTGTTCAGCGACCGACTCAACCACGATCAGGCTTTTCTCGGCAATGCAGGGAAGGTTGTAGTCAAACGAGGCTCCGTTGATGATATCTTCCGCGGCTTTAACAATATCCGCGGTTTCATCCACGATGCACGGCGGGTTGCCCGCACCGGCGCCGATGACTTTTTTCCCGCTCTTCATGCCCATTGCCACAATGCCAGGACCGCCGGTGATCGCCAGGACGGCGATCTTAGGGTGCGCCATCATTTGCTGAGTGGCTTCAAAGGTCGGTTCGGCAACGGTAACCACCAGGTTGCGAATGCCGCAGCTGCGAAACACGATCTCTTCAATCATGGCGATCAGCTTCAACGATACGGTTTTTGCGCCGGGATGTGGGCTGAAGTAAACGCTGTTGCCCGCCGCCAGCATACTGATGCTGTTGTTGATAATGGTTTCGGTTGGATTCGTGCTTGGGGCGACGGAACCAATCACGCCAAATGGCGAGTATTCGAACAGCACCATGCCGCCGTCGCCAGTGAGCGCGGTGGTGGTGAGATCTTCAATCCCCGGCGTATTTTCCAGCGCCGCTTTGTTTTTAAGGAATTTATCTTCTTTATTACCCATCCCCGTCTCTGCGGCGCTTTCTGCCGCCAGGTCCGCAAGATGCGGCGTAAGCTCTTCCCGTATCGCGCTAATAATGGCGCTGCGCGTTTTCAGCGGAGACTGCTGATAACGTAAAAAGGCCTGGTGGGCGGCGTCGATGGCTTCACCCACGGACTGAAAAATACCGTTGCCCTTTATGTCGGTTTTCGCAGGCGTCAGTTGTTCAGTCAGAATGGTCCGGATGAGGGTTTCCAGTTCAGAAGTATTCATTGATGTGTTCTCACGTTAATTGCCGCAATTGCAGCCTGTGCAATGTCCATGTCCTGTTCAACGCTGCCACCGCTGATCCCAAGACCCCCAATAAGTTTTCCGTCACGCCATAGCGGAAAACCGCCGCCAAAGGTGACCACTTTTCCCTGCATATGCGTTTCCAGTCCGTAAAGCGGCGCGCCGGGCTGGACTGCGGCGGCAAGCGCGTGCGTTGCGCTTTTCATCGCGACCGCTGTCCAGGCCTTTTTCGGCGCCAGTTCATTGCTCACCAGCAATGCATCTGGCATCCGCCACGTCACGGTTTCGGTCCCGTTGGCATCGACTATGCTAATCACCACCGGGACGTTGATTTCTTCTGCCCGCGCCACGGCGGCGCGGGTTAACTGATGAAGATCGCCAAACGAAAGCGACATAACATGTTCCTTTTGGGCAGGCGGCTGAGCCGACGCCAGATAGCGCGTCGTCACCTCCTGGATAATTTTTGTCTGATGCGCGTCGTGATCTTCGGCGCGGGCCAGCGCGTATAAACAATCCGACAGGCGATTGATGTAGCGCATCAGCACGTGCCTGACGGTGAATGCTGCGGAAAGCTCAACCAGACGACGTTCCGCCCGGCGCGCCAGCGTGCGCGCGAAGTGAAGTCGGCTGGCGGCTTCGCAACGGCCGGGCAAAATAAAACTGCGCAGCGGCGCGACACGTCCCATCGCGGTGTCGATGGCGGCTTCCAGCGCGGCGATTTCTTCCGTGCTGATGTAGCGCTGCTGCGCAGGCGGTTCATCACTTTCGCTTGCCAGCTCCGCGCTGAACCAGAATATTTGTTGCTGGATTGCCTCCAGCAGGGCGCGGTGCTGTACGCTCTGGCTGGCGCAAATGCACAGGCTGAGCGCGGCGTTAAGCTCGTCTAAGGTGCCGTATGCCTCCACGCGCGGGTGTGTTTTACTGACACGTTGCCCGGTAAACAGCGCGGTAGTGCCTGCGTCGCCAGTACGGGTATAAATCGCCATGCCGTCTCCTTAACGCGAAAGCGTGTCGACAATGCCGACGACGGCGAGGTCAATGGCCTCGTTCGGGCCGGAAAAAACATGTCTGGCGCTGGAACCGCTGCTCAGCAGCACCAGTTCGCCAACCCCTGCGCCAACGGAGTCAACGGCAACTTCATCTCCCGCCGTTGGATTCGCAGGCAGTTCGCCGTCGGCGCTTACCCGGCGCACCAGCAGAAGTTTTTTCCCGACCAGAGAAGGCGATTTTTGCGTGGATACCACCGCGCCTGTTACGCGTGCCAGATGCATGGTTCACTCCTGCTTAATGAATTGGATGTTGCGAGAGCTCGCGGCATCGCGAGCCAGCGCGGTGACAACACATTTTCGACACAGCACGAATACGCCACCGGAGAAGCGGACGACATCGGCATAGCTGACCAGCCGGGTCGGATGCAGCACGATGCGCACACCTTGCTCGTCACAGAACGTCAGCGGTAATCGGGCGAGTTTTTTCACCGGCAGGGCAGGCAATAGCGCCCGGCGTAGCGAGAGTCGCACCTGCAGACCAAACGCCAGCGCGTCGTGAAGGATGACGGCTGCGCTATCCGTTGCGTCGTTTTCGGCAATCTTCTCCAGCAGGGGCAGGTCGACCAGCAAAACATGCAGAGAGGAATACCGGGAAAACAGCGTTCGGGAAGGCGTTTCCCGCAGTTGCGCGACGCTCAACGTCAGCGTGCTTTCGGCACGACGCTGCAGGCGGGTGACCACCTCCTCGACGATTCGCTGCAACAGCTCGCCGTTCATCGCGGCGTAACCAGCGTGGCGTACGCGTTGGGGCTGTCGGCCCCGGCGGCGTTGGCTTCGTCGGTATCGATATGCATTTCCAGACGCATATCGGGCGACACGCGAATCGCGACGTTATCGAAAATGAGCCGACGCTCACTGCCTTCGATCGCCACGCAGACGTTGTCGCCATGCGCGACGTGCAGGATCAGCGCATCCAGCGGCGACATGTGAATATGACGCTGGGCGACAATAACGCCGGCAGCGAGCTCAATCTCGGCGAAGGGGCTCACAAGGCGGATACCCGGAGTGCCGTTGAGGTTTCCGGACATCCGCAGTGGTGCGGCGATCCCCAGCGTTCTTGCGTCTGTTCGCGATATTTCAACCTGACTGGTGCGGCGAAGTGGTCCCAGTAGACGCACATTCTTAATCTGACCTTTGGGACCCACCAGCGTGACGGTCTGTTCGGCGGCGTACTGCCCCGGTTGCAGCAGCGCTTTCTTCTCGCTTATCGGTTGTCCCGGAAAAAGACGGGCATAGTCTTCGGCGCTCAGATGAATATGACGATTAGACACACCCAACGGAATTGGGCGCTCCCGCATCTCATCCAGCACTTTGCTGACCGTCGTCTCCAGAAGGTGTTTATCCATTACGCTTAACCTCGTTTACCTGAATGCAGGCAGAGCGACCGGGGTTCGCCTTTCTGACGCGGACAGGCCGGGTCGAGGCACAAATTGCAACTGATGATTCCGTCGTCAGATGCGGTTACCGGTGCAGACTCTTCTGCAACAACGTCAGTTTCGGGTTCCTCGATGATCGCTGGCGCGGGGGCAGGTGCGGCTACCGTCGCACGGGCAAGAATGCCCTCGCCAGGTCTGGCGATAACTTTGCGCGCCACCAGACCATCGCGCTGTTCGGCAAAGCTGGCACCGGTGATAATGGCGGACTGAACCGAGGCCACATCACCGGTGATTTTGATCACCGTCCAGCCTGAACCGTTGGTTTTCTCAAGGCCAACCAGCGTGATGGAAGCGGCTTTCGCCATGACATCCGCGCAACTGATGGCTAATGCCAGACCACTAACTTCAAGTAATCCCAGTGATTGCTTCACGCTGTGCTCCTTTTCGGCAGTGCTTAGGCAGACTTCGGTAAAATGGCCTCAACGTCGCTGTGCGGACGCGGGATAACGTGGCAGGATTTGACCTCGCCGACGGCGCTTGCTGCTGCGCTGCCTGCGTCAACCGCCGCTTTAACCGCGCCAACGTCGCCGCGCACCATGACAGTCACGAGGCCGGAGCCGATTTTCTCGTAGCCGACCAGTTGTACGTTGGCGGATTTCACCATCGCATCTGCGGCTTCAATGGCGCCGACCAACCCTTTTGTTTCAACCAGCCCTAATGCGTTATTCATACTGCGATTCTCCTGTGGATTAAGCATTGAGATCCCGGAAAGGGATCCCTTTGACTAACCTTGCCGCGTTGTTTCCAGTACTTCGCCGGTCAAGGCTGTTTTGGCGATACGTCAGCGTAAACAGCGGCGCTGAAGTGGGTAAATTCTTGTAATGCACCACCAGTTTTTCCCGGTCGCAGGCGATGCCGACGAGCAGTGGCGACAGGCGTGCCGCCTGCCAGGCGCTGTGGACGACGTCTCCGACACTCTGGGGCTGAATGACAAACGGAATGCCTTCTTCTTCAATACCGAGCAGCACCTCTTGCCAGACGGTAAGACAGTCGCCGATGGGGGCGATCACAATGGCTGGCGTGCTGATGTTACTGTCCACGGGCGAACTCCTTATGCCAGGAAAGGATCAGGCCCGTGGCGACGGCATTTCGCGGACCTTCAGTTCCGCGAATGTTGCCGCGCCCGGCGACTAACCGGTAATGCGCCAGCGCATCAGTCACCAGTTGCGGTACCTCGAAGTCCAGAGACGATCCGCCCACCAGCACCACAAATGGAATATCGCGAATGTTGCCGGTAGGGCTGACCTGACGCAGCGCGCGAAGGGCATTGGTGACAAAAACACGCTCTTTAGCGCTGCGGCGAATCGCACGCACTTTTTCCAGGGCCAGTTCACCCGGCAGCGGCACCAGTTCGTCGGGTTTGACAACGCAAACGCGGGCAAACACGGCTGGAGGGAGCGGGGAAGGGAAGAACTGGACGCTGCCATCTTCGTGACGCAGATGGAACAGGCTTTCCACTTTCGCCAGCGGATATTTTTTGATCTCTTCCGCCAGGTAACGGTCTTCGAGTCCAAGCTCTCTGGCAATGATCATCGTCACCATATCGCCTGCGCCGGCGAGGTGGGTGGCGATAATTTCCCCTTTCGGATTAATGATCGAAGCGTCGGTAGATCCCGCGCCTAAATCGAGAATGGCCAGCGGACGAGTGGTGCCTGGCGTGGTTAACGCGCCAAGAATGGCGGCTTCGGCTTCTGCGCCGCCAACCTGAACGTCAACGTTCAGCTTTCCTTTGATCTCCCGGGCGATCATCGCCATTTGCAGACGGTCGGATTTCACCATAGAGGCAATGCCAACGGCCTGTTCCAGCGAAAACTCGCCGGCCAGTCCGCCCGTGACGCTAACCGGCACGGAGGTGTCGACGGCGAGCAAATCCTGAATGAAAATTTCGTTGCTGGGTTTGTTGGTCAGTTCCGCCATGGTCTGGCGAACGTGTTCAAGCATACCGCCAATATTGGTGCCAGCTTCACCGGTGACGTTATCCAGTTTCGGGCAGTCGCCAACCGCTTTCATAATGGCGTCAGCCCCTGCGGCGACGTCAACGCGCACTGTACGGCCTTGCGCATGCAGCTCAATATTCCCGGCGGGAATGGCGCGTGCCTTCACGTCTCCCGAGGGGGTTTTAACGACGACGGCGGAGCGGTTGCCAATCAGGGCGCGCGCCATCGGTACAATGTTTTTCGTTTCGTCCGCGTTCAGGTTGAAGACGGTGGCAATGCCGTACGGGTTAGACAGGGTTTCGATGACTTTGCCCGGTACGGCGACTTCGATAGCCGCCAGCATGCCGAGTGGAATTCGGTCGATGTACAGCACTTCGTCAACGATAGGCAGCGGTTTTTCCAGTCGGTTACTGACCAGTACGCCATCATCCTGCTGCAAAATGACGCCGGTTAACTGATAGCCCGCGCGAACAGCGGCGTTGATCATGGTGGCGACATCGGCGAAGTCGAATGCCGACGATACCACCAGAATGTAAGGTGCATCTGCCGCGCGTGTCAGAAGCTCTTCCGGCGTGATAGTCATGCCCACCCCCAGACCAACGCCGCCTGGCGTCTTGGGGTTATGACCGATCATAGTGGACTCGGTGATGATGGTTTCCGTAATGGTTTCCATCGCCACATCGCCAATCACCGGCGTGGCTTCGTTTATGCGAATGAGCGAAATATCGCTGACAGTGATGCCGGCGTTTTTGGCCGCAAGCGTAAGCGCCTCCTGAATGCCAAACACATTACGTAATGTGCCTTTTATTCCGGTGGTTTCCGCCAGCGCGCTGCCGGTAATGGTCAGCTTGCCAGTATCATCGAGGGTCGCCAGAGCGACTTCTGTTGATGAGTTGCCGATATCAATGCCAGCTATATATCGCATCGCGTTTCCTTAACGTTAATCGTCGCCTTTCAGTTTTTTACGCTCGACGTACAGCGTCGCGGCCTCGCGCACAAAGGCGGCGCAGATCTTCGCCTGATAGCGGTTTTCGAGATCGTCCGCGATGGCCATCAGCTCATCTTTCGTTGAGCGGTAAGGACGCAGTGCGTTGTAAATCTCAAGAATGCGATCGTCAGGTACGGCGGTCAGTTCGGCAGCGCGTTCAAAGTTCATCGCCAGGCGGTCGCGTCCGGCATCCCGGGCGATAGCGGCCTGAATACGCAGCGTCTCCGGTGTGATACGCATATCCTGGGCGGTGACTTTATTGCTGAGGACGTTTTCCAGGGTGAAATCATCCAGCGTTTTATTGGTGGCCGTTTTCACCCATTCCGGATGTTTGTTCGCCAGCGGGTAATCGGTCACTTTAACGGTCTGAGTTGAATGGCTTACCGCCGCCGCCGGGGCAGGCGCGTCGCCCTGCAGGCTGTTCATGCGGCTCAACACGTCCCGAACCATCGATTCAATTGCATCGGTATTCATAAAGGGATCCTTATTAAAGCGCCACGCGCAGTTCCTGCGGGTTTTTGCCTGTTACGACGTACTTCGTCTCTTTAATATGCAGAATGGCCGACTTCGCCTGATACTTCGGACGCGCCATCTGGTCGTTCAGCGTCGGCACCGGTTGCGGCGATTCACGCTTGGCATAGCGCGCGGCGTTTTTACCGATCTGCCGGTAGGTCGCCAGCGTCAACAGCGGCGCCTGCGGGAACAGCTCCAGGTTAGAAAGCGGCGGCAACCCCTGCTGGTGGATCACGGTGGTGCCTTTCGACTGAATGCCGATAGAGATACCGGAGCCACTCAGTCGGTTGCCTTCGACCGCGACAAACGCCACGTCGGAGGATTTAAAGCAGCGAATCACGCGCGCTTTGATGCCTTCTTCTTCAATGCCGGCAATCACTTCGCGCAGGATGCTCTTATGCGGCAAGCCAACAATGTTGACTGTCTGAGAGAGACCGAACGCCGGACCGACCGCAATGACCACTTCGTCCTGTTGCGTGCCCTGTTTCGCCTCGCCGATTTCGGTCAGAAAGCTGTCTCCTGTTGGAGCGGCAGAAGCGGCAGCGCTACCCGGCGCGCGAAAGGAGACCGGCTTATCGCTGGTCTGCATTTCAGACAGCACGTCTTCGATAATCTGGCGCAGCAGTTTTTCATTGATTTCCATTGTTCACCCCTTAGCCAAGCTCGTTGGGATCAAGTGCGCCAGGGATGTTTTTAATCTCTTCCCAGCGTTCGCCCTGCAGGCGATAACCTGTTGCCGGACCGGCATAATCGTTGACGTCATTGACCGCAGAGAGCACTTGTCCGTCGCCGACGATGATGGCGGAGGTGTGCAGATAGTCCCCGGTTAACTTCGCTTTCTGGATGTTAAGCATGTCCTGCGCCACGTCGGTAAAGCCGCCCTGAGCCAGCGCTTTCACGACTTCCAGACCATTTCGGTTCTTATTGATGATCTCCTGAGCGAACTTAATGTCTTCAACGATGTTACGTTCCGGCATATCCTTCGAGCCGTGCGCGTAGGTGGCGGCTTCCACTTCTTCATCGGTGATCGGCGGCAGGCCCATCCCGGCGAATACTGCCTGCAGCGCGCGCGCCGCTTTGTTACGAATGGCGATAACGTCTTCTTCGCGGACCGGACGCAGACCGCCGTCGACCTTCAGGTCACGTTGAATAACGTTGTAGTCATCGAAGTCCTCTGCGTCTTCGTTGGAGCCGGCAAACATGTTGTCGTAGTTCGGCACCGCGGAATAACCGGACGAGATAAAGTCCGTTCCCGGCAGAAACTGCATCAGCAGGCGGGCGGTCCGGCGCATATCGGAGTGGGTAAAGGTCTGGTCATTACTGGAGGCGCATTCCAGATCCAGTGACGAACAGATCAGGTTTTCAGCCAGTACCGCACGGATCCCGGAAGGAACGGCGGACGGAACGCCGATGCAACTCACCGAACCGTTTTGCAGTCCCTGAACGCCAGCCGCTTTGGTGATGTAAATGCAGCGCGCTTCGAGGTAAAGCATGGATTTCCCTTCCGCGTAGCCCATCTGCACTTCTGAGCCGGAACCGGAGGTGAAGCGCATTTTCAGTCCGCGAGAGGCATAAGAGGACGCGAGAAACCCTTTCGACCACGGCGTATCGTCACCGTCGGTAAATACCGGTTCGGTACCATAAACAGAGATGGTTTCGGCGTAGCAGGTGTGGCCCAGCATACCGAGCTTTAACTCTGTGGCTTCTTCCAGTGAACACTGGGTGAGAACCCCAGGACGCCCCACCTGCGAACCTACGAGCAGAGCGATAGCGTTGAACGGCGCATAGCGCGCGACGGCAACGGTGGTTTCCTGTTCGTCAAAACCGCGCCATGCCCCTTCGGCGGCGTCAGCGGCGATCTGTACCGGGTTATCTTTAACGTTGGTGACGTGGGCCTGCTGAGACGGCGTGCGACGGGCGCGCATTTTCTGCATTGCCATCATCATCTCAACCACGTTCATGTGGGAGACCACTTCGACAATTTTCGCTGGGGTCATTGCGGTGGTGAGCGGCACAATATCGCTGCGCTTCACGTTTGGATCGCACAGCATATTGGCGAGCTTGACGGAGTCCATCGCCATCACCTCTTCCGCGCGCGCCAGGTTAATGCCGTAGCGGGCAATGAAGTGGTCGATCAGGTCAAACTCGCTGACGGATTTGCCATCCAGTTCGGTTACCGCGCCGTTAACGATTTTAATCGAGGGTTTCGGATCGTTCGGGCTTTCCATCGCAATGAAGCCTTCTTCGATCCACTCCTTAACGAACCCGTCCTGGTTAACAGGGCGTTTCGCCAGTGCTTCAAATCTTTTCGATCTCATGAATGAGCCTCACGGATATCAGATATAGGACGGGCGATCGTTTTTCGGTTCGCTACCGAGTGTCGCCAGCACGGTTTTGCCGATTTCACGCGCGGAGATAACCGCCTGACGCACCGCGCCGGAGTCGCCGGAAATCACCAGAATCGCTTCGTTACTGAAGCTGGTGCCATGCGCTGGCGAGCTGTACGCGACAACGTCGACATTGGCGGATTTCAGGGCGGTATCCGCCATCAGTACGCCGACCGATGCCGGCGCGCCGACAATCACGCCGCAGGCGCGGCCAACAGGAGCGCCGAAGGCTTTTTCCAGCGCATAGCTGGCGCGGGCGGTATACTGAAGCTCGATGTGCCCGGCCTCGTTGCCATAGACATCGCCAAAAGTGCGGTCGAGTTCTTTTAATGCGACTTCGATCCCCCGCTTGACGTCAGAAACGTCATTCCCGCCCAAAATGATCAGCGAACCGTGACCGGCGCCGCCTTTGGTGTCGCGCGGCAGTTCAATGCTGACCACTTCGGTGTTGGTGGCTTTTACCGCTTCGTCTGCCGCCATAATGTGCGGACCCGCGCCGGTACGCGCCCCCAGAATGCCGATGGAGCGATAGCGCTTTTCAAGCTTCATTGCTTCAAGTAGAGCGCTGTCGACGTTAGCGATAACCAGACCGACGGTGTCGCCAATCGCGGTGCCTACAAATTCCGTTAAACTGCAGCTTTTCTCTGCCATAGCCGTCTCTCGTTTTGGATGGGGTGTATCAGGGGTACCCGTTTGCGCAGGTGTCGCCACACGGGCGATTACCTGTGCCATGATCTGTTCAACCAGTTCATTGCTGCTCATGGGTTAATTCCCTTCGGTAAGATTTTTTCAACATCGGTATGCGGGCGCGGAATAACGTGTACGGCTTTCACTTCTCCCACGTTGCCTGCCGCGGCAGCACCGGCATCGGTCGCCGCTTTTACGGCGCCGACGTCACCGCGAACGATGACGGTTACCAGGCCTGAGCCAATTTTTTCGTAGCCGACCAGCATGACATTGGCCGATTTCACCATGGCGTCTGCGGCCTCTATGGCGGCAGTCAAGCCTTTGGTTTCTACCATTCCTAATGCTTCTTGTTGCATAAAGACCTCGCGTGGGTTGTCCCGATATTCATGACTATAAAAAGAAGCGAGGAAAAAGAATGGCTGACTTGACAGTATGCGTGGAAAAATAGTTGGCGCTAAATGTGATTAATTTGGTGTGAATTGTTTTATGTGACTGTTTTTAAAGGGTGTTGATATTTTTATGAATAGTAAAAATTGGTTTTTGTGATTCCATTTTTACATTTTCAGGCGTGACATAAATAATTTATTTTGTTATGGGCGGGAAAGGGAAGTGTGACCTTTATAGAAAAAAGGAAACCTGCAAATAACGAATTTTTATTATCTTTAAGTTTGCGGTTTAAATGCCTGACTGCGTGGTTAATGCCTGTTTGTGAATAATGCAATGGCAAAAATTTGTTATCTCAACACGATTTTTCAGAGCCCCGGCAGGTTCAGTTTGCCAACAATTTTCAGCCAGCCGTTTTTATAGTAAGTGTCGTTGTACTCTACGGCCAGCAAGGGTCCGCTGGTCAGACACGAACGCTTCTAAGAAGGTGTCACAATGAATGATTCACTGAAAGCGCAATGTATTGCCGAGTTTTTGGGCACCGGGCTGTTTCTGTTTTTTGGCATCGGCTGTCTTAGCGCTCTGAAAGTCGCTGGCGCCAGCCTCGGTCTCTGGGAAATTTGCATCATTTGGGGTCTGGGTATTTCCCTGGCGGTGTACCTGACAGCGGGGATCTCCGGGGCGCATCTCAACCCGGCGATTACCGTCGCGCTCTGGCTTTTTGCCTGTTTTCCGGGGCGCAAAGTGTTGCCTTACACCGTTGCCCAGGTGGCAGGGGCGTTTGGCGGCGCAGTATTGGCCTATCTGCTGTATGGCAGTTTGTTCACCGAGTATGAAACCGCCCACAACATGGTGCGCGGTAGCGTCGACAGTCTGTACCTGGCCAGTATTTTCAGTACTTATCCGGCGGCTGCGCTGAACGTGTGGCAGGCGGCTGGCGTCGAAGTGGTTATCACCTCGATTCTGATGGGACTGATTATGGCGTTGACGGACGACGGCAACGGTGTGCCAAAAGGGCCGTTGGCGCCGCTGCTTATCGGGATCCTGGTTGCCGTTATCGGCGCGTCCACCGGGCCGTTGACTGGCTTTGCGATGAATCCAGCCCGTGATTTTGGCCCTAAGCTGTTCACCTGGATGGCTGGCTGGGGGGATATTGCGATGACCGGCGGGCGGGATATTCCTTACTTTATTGTGCCGATTATTGCACCGGTGATTGGCGCATGCGGCGGCGCAGCCATTTATCGCTTTTTCATTGGCAAAAATTTGCCCTGCAATGCCTGTAAAATTGAGGAAACGAACGCCTCTTCCTGAGCAGCAAGGTTATTATCACGAAATCAATAACGATTTCGTGATCTGCTTTCCCGAACTGACTAAAAAGTCTCCCCAGCCCGGGAGACTTTTGTTATTGTCATTTGGCTTTCAGTCATTAACTAAGGACAGCCGATGACAAAAAGTAAATGTAAAAAATATGTTTTAATTATAACAATGGATTAACTGAGGGATTTTATCATGATTTCTGCGAGTACCCTGAACTCAGAACTCATTAATAAAATCGCACAGGATTTTGCGCAAGCCACAAGCCTGGCCGTTGTGGTTGTCAATATTCACGGTGATGAGATTTCTGAGCTATTTAATTTCACGCCTTTTTGTCAGCTGATGCGTCAACATCCTCAGCACAGCACCCGCTGCCGGATGAGCGATCGCTGCGGAGGGCTGGAAGCCTCGAAATCGGATCAGCCCTGTATCTACCGTTGCCATGCCGGGTTAACCGATTTTTCTATCCCCCTGGTTATCGCCGGGCATCTGGTTGGGTTCGTATTGTGTGGTCAGGTGCGTCTGCGTAACGATGAGGGGGTTGATTTGGTCGATATTCTCAACGTTGACGACCGCTGGCAGGCCGACCCGGAACTGCTCAATGAATTTCGCAACGTCCCGGAAATGGACTACTCGCGAGTGATGGCATCTGCGGATTTGTTGAAGCTAATTGTCGAAAACTGCCTGAAAAAACAGCTGAATTTTGTGGTAATCAAAGACAGCGAACAGAGCGCGGAACCGTCGCGTCCGGCGCGTGCGCCCAGCCCGCATGACAGCAAAATGAAAAAAGCGCTGCGCTATATTGATGCCCATTTGTCCGACGATTTACGCCTTGAAGACGTGGCTTCACATGTCTACCTCAGCCCGTACTATTTCAGCAAGTTGTTCAAAAAATATCAGGGGATCGGCTTTAACGCATGGGTGAATCAACAGCGTATGGCCAGCGCGCGGGAACTGCTTTGCCATAGTGACTGGAGCATTGCCAGTATTGCCCGCAATTTAGGTTTTTCTCAAACCAGTTATTTCTGCAAAGTATTTCGTCAGACTTATCAGGTGACGCCGCAGGCATATCGGCAGCAGGCCGCAGAAAATTTACCGGTAGAATCGGCGTAAATAGCAATATTTTGCTATTGCCGATTTTTGATATTTCCCGTGAGCGAGCCATTATTCGCGGTTTATTTTATTTGGCGCAGCAATAAATTGTCATAGCGCAATAAAATATCAAAATTTGCAGCGTAAACTTCGCCAGTTTTTATTTTTGTGATGAGATACAGTTTCATTGTGAAGGGTTTTCATTATTCTTCTGCGTGTCTTTTCAGAAAGAAGCGTGTTAATCCGGCATTGTTTTGCCGTTGAGGGTTCCAATACCCGCGCGAAAAAGAATGCGTTAAAAAAGGTTTAAGATGATGAGCAGATGCCAGTCTGTTCATCATTGACGCCGACAGGTTAGACACATTTGTGTCAGGGAAGGGGGTGAAAATCCCCCGCAGCCCCCGCTGCTGTGATGCTGACGACCCCGTAAAGACCACTGATCGCAAGATTGGGAAGGACGGGAGAGGATGACGCTAAGCCAGAAGACCTGCCTGTCGGATACATTCAACAACTTCGGTGGGAAGTGGGTTGCTTTAAAACAGACAGTCGAAAGACTGGATGTCAGTACATCCCTACCACCCTGAACAGGATCAGGGTCATGGCGGCACAGCAGTATGCGTTTGTTCTGGCAGGTACCGGGAGTGGCTGTGGAAAAACCACGGTTACGTTGGGTCTGCTTAGCGCGCTAAAACAACGAGGGCTTCGCGTCCAGCCCTGTAAAGTCGGCCCTGACTACCTGGATACCGCCTGGCATACGGCGGTCTGCGGTACACCTTCCCGTAATCTCGACAGCTTTATGCTTCCCGAACCCGTCCTCAATGCGCTGTTTTGCGAGCAGATGCAGGGGGCGGATATCGCCGTTATCGAAGGAGTGATGGGACTCTACGACGGATACGGCACCGATCCCGGCTATTGCAGTACCGCGGCGATGGCGAAACAACTTGGGTGTCCGGTGATCCTGCTGGTGGATGGCAAGGCCGTTTCGACCTCCATTGCCGCGACGGTAATGGGATTTCAGCAATTCGACCCGACGCTTAACCTCGCGGGCGTGATGGTAAATCGCGTCAACAGCGAAGCGCATTTTCACTTGCTTAAAACGGCGATTGAGCGCTATTGCGCAGTGCCCGTGCTGGGTTATGTGCCGCACGTTGAGGGCGTTACGCTGCCGGAGCGCCATCTTGGACTGGTGACTGCCCGCGAGTCGGTGGTGACACAGCAACCCTGGCTGGATTTTGCCGCTACGCTGGAGCAGACGCTCAATATCGACCACCTTTTAGCGCTAAGCGAAATAGCAACCTTACCACAGGGCGCATGGCCGGAATTGCCCGCACAGGACGCCGGAAAGGGACTCACGCTGGCGATGGCCGACGACGAAGCGTTTAATTTTTACTATCCCGATAACGTGACGTTGCTGGAGCGTACCGGCGTGAAGATCGTCCGCTTCAGCCCGCTGCATGACCGGGTTTTACCCGACTGTCAGATGGTCTGGCTGGGTGGCGGCTATCCTGAACTGCATGCCAGCGCGCTGGCGGCTAACGGCACGATGCTGGCGAGTCTGCGCGATGCGCACCAGCGTGGCGTCGCCATTTATGCCGAGTGCGGCGGGTTAATGTACCTCGGTACGCAACTGGAGGACGCCGGTGGATTCGTGCATTACATGGCGGATATCCTTCCCGGTTACAGCAAAATGGGGGAACGGTTGACCCGCTTTGGCTACTGCGAAGCGCAGGCGCTGCAGCCAACCCTGCTGGCGGCGGAAGGCGAAATCCTGCGCGGCCATGAATTTCACTACTCCGATTTTTTCCCGCAAATTTCCGCCGTGATGGCCTGTCACAAGGTGCGCGACGGTAAAACGCTGCAGCAGTGGTCCGGCGGCTGGCAGGCAGGTAATACTTTCGCCAGTTATCTGCATGTCCATTTTGCCCAACGTCCGCTCATGCTGACCCGCTGGCTGCAGGCGGCGAGGGAGGCGTTATGACACTGCTTGCGTGGTGTGTCGCCTGGCTCCTCGACGTTATGGTTGGCGACCCGCAGCACTGGCCGCACCCGGTGCGCTGGATAGGCAACCTGATTACCGTCGTACAGCGGACGGTTCGTCGTCATTGTCACAGCGAGCGTGCGCTGCGCATCGGTGGCGGCGTGATGTGGCTGGTGGTGGTGGGGGTGACGTGGGCGGCGGCCTGGGGCGCGTTGACCGCCGCCCGGCTGATCCATCCGTGGCTGGGCGGGTTGGTGGAGGTGTGGATGATTTTCACCGTGCTGGCCGGTCGCTGTCTGGCCAATGCCGCCAGAGACGTGGAGCGCCCGCTGCGCGCGGGGGATCTCGCCGCCAGCCGGGAAAAATTGTCGTGGATTGTCGGTCGTGACACCTCGCAGTTGGCTCCACAACAAATAAACCGGGCGGTGGTGGAAACCGTCGCAGAAAATACCGTCGACGGCATTATTGCGCCGCTGTTCTTTCTTATGCTGGGCGGCGCGCCGCTGGCGATGGCCTATAAAGCGGTCAACACCCTGGACTCGATGGTGGGCTACAAGCACGAAAAGTACCGGGCGATCGGCATGGTCAGCGCCCGTCTTGATGACCTCGCAAACTTTCTTCCCGCCCGGTTGAGCTGGCTGCTGCTGAGCGCCGCGGCATTTTTGTGCCGCAACGACGGCGCGCGCGCCCTGCGTATTGGCTGGCGCGATCGCTATAACCACAGCAGCCCCAATTGCGCGTGGGCGGAAGCGCCCGTGGCCGGCGCGCTGGGCATTCGCCTCGGCGGTCCAAATGACTATTTTGGCGAGCGCGTTGAAAAGCCGTGGATTGGCGACGCGCAGCGCGAGATTACCGTAAATGACATTCCCCAAACGATTCGACTGATGTGGGTTGCGTCCACGCTGGCCCTGGCGCTGTTTATGTTGACGCGCTGGCTGGTGGTTGGCATGGCCTGAGGATTAAACAATGCATTACATCCAACAACCGATGGCGATAGAGGCCAAAAGCTTCGACATCATTGGCGAGATCATCCATGAAACGCGCCCGGAATACCGCTTCGCCAGCCCACTGCATGAGGCCATTATCAAGCGTGTCATCCACACCACCGCCGATTTTGACTGGCTCGATATTCTCTGGTTTTCCGATGATGCACTCTCCCGACTTTGTGCGGCGCTGCGTCGTCCGTCAGTGATCTACACCGATACCACGATGGCGCTGTCGGGGATCAACAAAACGCTACTGGCGAAATTCGGCGGTGAGTGCCGTTGCTACATCAGCGATCCGCGGGTGGTGGCGCAGGCGAAAGCACAGGGGATCACTCGCTCAATGGCGGCCGTGGATATTGCCGTGACGGAAGAGAGCGAGAAAGTGTTTGTTTTCGGCAATGCCCCCACCGCGTTATTTCGTCTGCTTGAACATGATGCGGCGGTGAATGGGGTGGTCGGCGTACCGGTCGGATTCGTCGGAGCGGCGGAATCAAAAGAGGCGCTGACGCGCAGCCCATTACCCGCGATTGCCGCCCTCGGACGTAAAGGCGGCAGCAACGTCGCAGCGGCAATTATCAACGCCATCCTTTATCACCTTGAGGGGGCGCGATGAGCGATCAGACGTTTGATGCTCCCGTCTGGCACAACGGTAAAGCGTTGCGAAAAGGCTATACCACCGGTTCGTGCGCCACGGCGGCGGCAAAAGTCGCGGCGCTGATGGTGCTGCGCCAGCATTTGATCCATCAGATTTCCATCGTTACGCCGTCCGGCGTCACGCTGTGCCTCAATGTGGAATCACCGCACATTGAAGGCCAGCAGGCGATTGCCGCGATCCGCAAAGACGGCGGGGATGATGTCGACGCTACACACGGCATGTTGATTTTCGCCCGCGTGACGCTGAACGACAGCGGTGAAATAACGCTGCTGGGCGGGGAGGGGGTTGGCACCGTTACGCGTAAAGGTATTGGTCTGCCGATTGGCAGCGCCGCTATTAACCGCACGCCACGTCATACCATTGAATCGGCGGTGCGAGAGGCGATAGGCCCGGCGCGCGGCGCGGAAATTGAAATATTCGCGCCGGAAGGCGAAGCGCGGGCGCAAAAAACCTACAACTCGCGGTTGGGGATCGTTGGCGGCATTTCCATTATCGGCACCACCGGCATCGTGACGCCAATGTCGGAGGAAAGCTGGAAACGATCCCTGTCGCTGGAGCTGGAGATTAAGCGCGCCGAGGGGCTTGAACGGGTGGTGCTGGTGCCGGGCAATCATGGCGAGCGCTTCGTGCGCGAGCAAATGGGGATTGACAGCAAAGTGGTGGTCACCATGAGTAACTTCGTCGGTTACATGATTGAAGAAGCGGTGCGGCTCGGTTTCCGCCACATCGTTCTGGTCGGTCATCCGGGGAAGTTAATCAAAATCGCTGCCGGGATCTTCCATACCCATAGCCATATTGCCGATGCGCGAATGGAAACGCTGGTGGCGCACCTGGCGCTGCTCGGCGCACCGCTGGCGCTGTTGAGAGAGGTCAGCGACTGCGACACTACCGAGGCGGCGATGGAACATATCGACGCGTATGGCTATCAGCGCATTTATGACCATCTTGCGGAACGCATCTGCCTGCGCGTGAAGCAGATGCTGCGCTTTACCAAAACCCCGCCGACCTGCGACGCCATTATGTTCTCGTTCGATAACCAGGTACTGGGAAGCAACCGTCCTCTCGGGGCGATAGCTCAGGAGTTGCAATGTTAACGGTGGCAGGAATGGGGCCTGCGGGCTTGCATCTGATGACGCCTGCCGCGCGGGACGCGGTGGCGAATGCCGACGTGCTGGTGGGAGGTAAACGTCACTTGCAGCAGTTTCCGGCGTTTCAGGGGGCAAGGTTTACGCTCGGCGCCAATATTCCGGCGCTGCTGGCATGGATTGAGACGCAGCGGGATAAAAATGTGGTGGTCCTCGCCTCTGGCGATCCGTTGTTTTATGGCATCGGTACGCGGCTGGTCGCGCACTTTGGCATTGAGCGGGTACGCATTATTCCCGGGATCAGCGCCGTGCAGTATCTCTGCGCCCGGTCAGGTATCGACATGAATGACATGTGGTTAACCAGCAGCCACGGGCGCAGCGTCTGCTTCGATACGCTGGCGGCGCATCGCAAAGTGGCGATGGTCACCGACGCGCAGTGCGGGCCGCGGGATATCGCCGCGCAACTGGTGGCGCGCGGCAAAGGCGATAGCTGGATGGTGATTGGCGAGAACCTGGCGATGGACAATGAACGGATCCACTGGCTGCGCGCCAGTGAGGTGCAGGCCGACTACGAGATGAATGCGGTGGTGATCTTAGATGAAAGATGAGCTTTTTCTGCGCGGCGGAAACGTGCCGATGACCAAAGAGGCGGTACGGGCGATTGCGCTGGCAAAACTGGAGCTACACCAGGCCAGTCACCTGATTGATATTGGCGCGGGAACGGGCAGCGTCTCTATAGAGGCGGCGTTACGCCATCCCTCTTTGCATGTGACGGCCATCGAACGTAACCCGGCGGCGCTACGGCTGCTGGACGAGAATCGTCAACATTTTGCCTGTCCGAATATCGATATCCTGCCGGGGGAAGCCCCCATGATGTTGACCGAAAAAGCCGACGCGGTGTTTATGGGCGGCAGCGGCGGCCATTTGACCGGGCTTATTGACTGGTCGCTGCGCCAGTTGCACCCGCGCGGACGTCTGGTAATGACCTTCATCTTACAGGAAAACCTCAACGCCGCGCTGGCGCATTTGCAGCAGTTGGACATACACGACGTTGACTGCCTGCAACTGCAAGTGTCGTCCCTGACCGCGCTCGGCAGCGGCCATTTTTTCAAACCGAACAACCCTGTGTTTGTCATCGCCTGTCAAAAGGAAGAACGCTATGTCTGAGACATTTGATCCCCGCTGTGTGTGGTTCGTTGGTGCCGGTCCGGGCGACCGCGAGCTGATTACTCTCAAGGGCTACCGCTTACTGCAACAGGCGCAGGTGGTGATTTATGCCGGTTCGCTGATCAACACCGAACTGCTTGAGTATTGTCCTGAGGGAGCCGAGTGCCATGACAGCGCGGCGTTGCACCTTGAGCAGATCCTCGATCTCATGGAAGCAGGCGTGAAGGCCGGGAAAACGGTGGTACGTCTGCAAACCGGGGACGTTTCGTTATATGGCTCGGTGCGTGAGCAGGGTGAGGAACTGACCAAACGCGATATTCCCTGGCAAGTGGTGCCGGGCGTCAGCGCGTTTCTTGGCGCGGCGGCGGAACTGGGCGTTGAGTACACCGTGCCGGAGGTGTCCCAGAGTCTGATCATCACCCGGCTTGAAGGACGTACGCCAGTGCCGGAGCGGGAGCAGCTTGAGTCCTTCGCCAGCCACCGTACCTCAATGGCGATTTATCTTTCGGTACAGCGCATTCATCGGGTGGCGGAACGGCTAATTGACGGCGGCTACCCGGCGACCACCCCTGTGGCGGTGATCTACAAAGCCACCTGGCCGGAAAGTCAGACCGTGCGCGGCACTCTAGCGGACATCGCAGACCGCGTGCGTGACGCCGGGATCCGCAAAACGGCGCTGATTCTGGTCGGGGATTTCCTGGGTGAGGAGTACCACTACTCAAAACTGTATGCGGCGGACTTTAGCCATGAATACCGTAAAGCCTGAATCCATTGCCCTGTTTTGCCTGACGCCCGGCGGGGTGCAACTGGCGAAACGGCTGGCGGCGATGCTGCCGCTGACCTGTTTTACCAGCGAGAAGCTGCTTGAGGACGGTTTTTTGCCGTTTGACGGCGGTTTCGCCCAGGCGGCGCGTGACGCGTTTAGTCATTATTCAGCGCTGATTTTTATTGGCGCGACCGGCATTGCGGTCCGCGTACTGGCGCCGCTTGTGAACGACAAGTTCAGCGATCCGGCGGTGGTGGTTATTGACGAACGCGGCCAGCACGTTATCAGCCTTCTTTCCGGCCATGCGGGCGGAGCAAATGCGCTGACCCGCTATCTGGCGGGGATGCTAGGCGCGGATCCGGTGATTACCACGGCGACCGACGTTAATGACATGGCGGCGCTGGATACCCTCGCTTTTCAACTTAACGCGCGCATGAATGATTTCCGCGCGGCGGTCAAAGTGGTCAACCAGATGCTGGTGAGCAATCAGCGGGTCGGTTTGTGGTGGGATCCCGAACTGGACGAAGACGTGGGCCACTGTGACCGCCGCGGATTTATCACCGTGACCGATCTCAGGCAGTTACCCGAGCTGGATGCGCTGGTGTGTATCACCTTGCGTGACGAACTGCCTGATATTCCAGTGCGTCACTGGAAGCTGGTGCCGCAGCGTGTGGTGGCCGGAATCGGCTGTCGTCGGGATACGCCGTTTCCGCTGCTGGCGGCGCTGCTGGCGCGTCAGCTCGCCGCGCAGCGTTTTGACCCGCTCGCCCTGAAAGCCATTGGCAGCGTGTCGCTAAAAAAAGATGAAGAAGGGTTGATTCAGCTCGCGTCATGCTGGCGCGTGCCGTTTGAAACCTTTAGCGCTGACGTGTTGCGTGAACATGAGCACCGCTTTCCGGCATCGTCGTTTGTTCGCCAGACGGTAGGCGTCGGAAGTGTGTCGGGGCCGGCAGCCTGGCTGCTGAGTCATGGGCAGTTGTTAGGCGAAACCCTGCGGGAACAGGGCGTCACTATTACTTTAGGAGTTTCAAACTGATGTTAAGCGTAATTGGAATCGGCCCTGGCTCACAAGCCATGATGACCATGGAAGCGGTGGAGGCGTTGCAGGCGGCGGAGATCGTCGTGGGCTACAAAACCTACACCCATCTGGTGAAAGCTTTTACCGGCGACAAGCAGGTCATCAAAACCGGAATGTGCAAGGAGATTGAACGCTGCCAGGCGGCGATTGAGCTGGCGCAGGCCGGACATAATGTGGCGCTGATCAGTAGCGGCGACGCGGGCATTTATGGCATGGCGGGACTGGTGCTGGAACTGGTCAGCAAGCAGCAACTGGACGTAGAGGTGCGTCTGATCCCCGGCATGACCGCCAGCATTGCCGCTGCTTCGCTGCTTGGCGCGCCGCTGATGCATGATTTTTGCCACATCAGCCTGAGCGACTTGCTTACGCCGTGGGAGGTGATTGAAAAGCGCATCGTCGCCGCCGGGGAAGCTGACTTTGTTATTTGCTTCTATAACCCACGCAGCCGGGGCCGTGAGGGGCATCTGGCGCGGGCGTTTGAACTGCTTTCCGCCAGCAAAAGCGTGCAAACGCCGGTCGGGGTCGTGAAGTCAGCGGGCCGCAAAAAACAGGAGAAATGGTTGACCACGCTCGGTGAAATGGATTTTACGCCGGTGGACATGACCAGCCTGGTGATTGTGGGCAACAAAGCCACCTATGTGCGGGAGGGGCTGATGATCACGCCAAGGGGCTACGCACTGTGAGTGTCGGCGAGGTGCTGGTGGTAGGGGGAACCAGTGACGCCCGGGCGATCTGCCAGCAACTGGATGCCGCCAACGTGGCGTACACCCTGTCTGTGGCGACACCGACCGGGAAACAGTTGGCGGGGGATATCAAAGGTCAGGTGCGCTGCGGACGGCTGGAGCAGGAACAAATGGTCAACTGGTTGAAGGAAAACGGCACGCGCTGGGTGATAGACGCTTCTCATCCGTATGCCGAAATAGTGAGCCGCAACATCATGCGTGCCTGCGAGCAGGCTGGCGTCTTGCTCAGTCGCTATCAGCGTCCCGAACAGCTCCGTGACTTAACGCATCCGCTGCTTTACACCGTAAACAGTATCGCCGACGCCTGTGAAGTGGCAGGACGGCTGGGCGAGCGCGTTTTGCTGACGACCGGCAGTAAAGATTTGGCGAACTGGCGTACGGGGTTACCGGGGAAAACCCTGTTTGCCCGGGTACTGCCGGTGCCTGAAGTGATAGCGCAATGCGCAGAACTTGGCTTTGGCGTCGGGGAAATATTCGCGCTTTGTGGTCCATTCAGCGCAGAGTTTAACGCCGCATTTTACCGCCAGTGTCAGGCTGACGTCGTGATAACCAAAGCCTCAGGCGCTGAGGGGGGGTATCAGGAAAAAGTTCAACCCTGTCTGGATGCAGGGATCCCTTGCATCGTCATTACCCGCCCGGCGCCGCTGGTGACGGGAGAAGAATTACTGGAAAGTCAGGCCGCATTTGCTCAGCGTCTGTCACGCTGGCTGGCCGCTGCTAAAGGAGTCATACAATGAAAAAAGCGCTTCTGGTGGTCAGCTTTGGCACCAGCTATCACGATACCTGCGAGAAAAACATTGTCTCCTGCGAACGCGATCTTGCCGCAAGTTGTCCCGATCGGGATCTGTTTCGCGCGTTTACCTCGGGAATGATTATTCGCAAATTGCGCCAGCGGGACGGCATCGACATCGACACGCCGTTGCAGGCGCTGCAAAAGCTTGCCGAACAGGGCTATCAGGACGTGGCGATTCAGTCGCTGCACATTATTAACGGCGACGAATACGAGAAAATTGTTCGCGAAGTGCAGACGATGCGGCCACTGTTTTCCCGTCTGACGCTGGGGGTGCCGCTGCTGAGCAGTCATGACGACTACACGCAGTTGATGTGCGCCTTGCAGCAGCAGATGCCTACGCTGGGCGAGGGTGAAAAGGTGGTATTTATGGGCCACGGCGCCAGTCATCATGCCTTTGCCGCCTATGCCTGCCTTGACCATATGATGACCGCGCAGGGCTTTCCGGCCCGCGTCGGCGCGGTAGAAAGCTATCCGGAAGTGGGGGTGCTGATCGACAGTCTGCGTAAAGAAGGCATCCGTGCCGTTCATCTCATGCCGCTGATGCTGGTGGCGGGGGACCATGCGATTAACGACATGGCTTCTGACGAAGAGGATTCATGGAAAACCCTGTTCAATGCGGCCGGTATCCCGGCGACACCGTGGCTGAGTGGACTTGGCGAAAATCCGGCGGTACGTGCGATGTTTGTCGCGCATCTGCAGCAGGCGCTGAACATGGCGATGGAGGCGGCGGCATGAGCGGAAAACTTTACGCGCTGAGCACCGGGCCGGGCGCCGCGGATCTGATTACCGTTCGCGCCGCCCGTATTCTGGGGTCGCTGGATATCCTCTATGCTCCGGCGGGGCGGAAGGGCGGTGACAGCCTGGCGCTTTCCATAGTTCGCGAATATGTCGGCGCGAAAACTGAAATCCGCTGTTGTCACTTTCCCATGAGCGCGGACAGCGCGGAAAAAGAGGCTGTCTGGGACGACGTCGCCGCCGCGCTGGTTCAGGCGGTGACCGCCGGAAAACAGGTGGGTTTCATTACCCTTGGCGACGCTATGCTGTTCAGCACCTGGGTCTTTTTACTCCAGCGCATCGGCTGCCCGGACTGGCTCGACATTGTTCCCGGCGTCACGTCATTCGCCGCCATCGCCGCGCGGTCGAAAACCCCGCTGGCGATGGAGCAGCAGTCGCTGGCGGTAGTTTCGTGCACGGCGCCGGAAGCGGACATTCTCCGCGCCTTACATCAGCATGACAGCCTGGTACTGATGAAGGTATATGGTCGCTTCGCACGCATTAAGGCGCTACTGAAGCAGGCCGGGTTGCTGGAGTGCGCGCTGATGATGTCGGAAGCCACCCTGCCGGGTGAACAGTGTTGGCGACATCTCAATGAGGTTAGCGACGACCAGCCGTTGCCTTATTTCTCGACCATTCTGGTCAACAAACAGTGGGAGAATGCACAATGAAACGTGAACAACAGCTGAAAAAGCTGTCATTCAGTGGTCTGGCTGCGGCGCTATTGCTGATGCTCGTGCCCGAGCAGGCGTTCGCGATGCACATTATGGAAGGCTTTTTACCGCCGATGTGGGCGCTCGCCTGGTGGCTGCTGTTTTTACCGTGTCTGTGGTACGGGCTGGTGCGCCTGCGTCAGATTGTGATGGAAGACAGCCATCAGAAGGTTCTGTTGGCGCTGTGCGGCGCGTTTATTTTTGTACTGTCCGCACTGAAGATCCCCTCTGTGACGGGCAGTTGTTCTCATCCTACCGGCGTCGGGCTGGCGGTGATCCTCTTTGGTCCGGGGGTAGTAGCCGTGCTTGGCGCCATTGTGCTGCTGTTCCAGGCGCTGCTGCTGGCGCACGGCGGTCTGACGACGCTCGGCGCAAACGGCATGTCGATGGCGGTGATTGGCCCGGTTGTTGGCTATCTGGTGTGGAAAATGGCCTGTCGCGCCGGGCTGCGTCGTGATGTCTGCGTCTTTCTTTGCGCCATGCTGGCGGATCTGGTGACGTATTTTGTCACGTCGGTCCAGCTTGGCGTGGCTTTCCCGGATCCGCAGGCGGGGGCCACCGGGTCGGTCATTAAATTCATGGGGATCTTCTGCCTGACGCAAATCCCGATTGCTATCGCTGAAGGGCTGTTGACCGTCATGATTTATGACCAGTTGACGAAACGGCAACTCATAACCGCACAAGGACATTAAGATGAAAAAGACGCTGATACTGCTGGCGATGGTCGTTGCCCTCGTTATTCTGCCGTTTTTTATCAACCACGGCGGAGAATACGGCGGCTCGGATGGCGAAGCGGAAAGCCAGATTCAGGTCGTCGCGCCGCACTATGAGCCGTGGTTCCAGCCGCTGTACGAGCCGGCCAGCGGTGAAATTGAAAGCCTGCTGTTTACGTTGCAGGGGTCACTTGGCGCGGCGGTGATTTTCTATATTCTTGGTTATACCAAAGGCAGACAACGCCGTGATGACCGGGCTTGACAGACTAAGCTACCAAAGCCGTTGGCTTCATATAGCCCCGGAGCGTAAGTTTGTGTTCTGGTTGCTGATGATGGTGCTGGCCTTTACCCTGCCGCCCTGGGGGCAGGGTATTGAACTGGCGCTGATAGCCGGTTTAACCTGCTGGCTGCTGCGTATTTCGTTTGGCCGTTGGTGTCGCTGGATGGCGCTGCCGTTTGGTTTTTTAGCGGTGGGCGTGGTTACCATTCTCCTCAGCATTAGCCGCGATCCGCAGACGTTGCTGGCGGCGTTTCCGGTTGGCGACTTCTGGCTTGGGGTCAGCGCCCAAGGCTTACAGACGGCGAATGAGACGTTCTGGCGCAGCCTGGCTGCGCTGGCCGCTACCTTCTGGCTGGTGCTGAATCTGCCGTTTCCCCAGTTGATCACGTTACTCAGGCGGGCGCATGTCCCCCGCCTGCTGACCGAGCAGATCCTGCTGACCTGGCGCTTCATTTTTATTCTGTTAGACGAAGCGCTGGCGATTCATCGCGCGCAAACGCTGCGTTTTGGTTATAAAAGTTTGCCAAAAGGCTACCGTTCGCTGGCGATGCTGGTGGGTTTACTGTTTACCCGGGTGCTGATTCGTTATCAGCAAATGACTGCGACGCTGGATATCAAACTGTATCAGGGTGATTTTCACCTGTAAGGAATCACATGCTTGCCACCGCCGATCTCTGGTTTCGCTACCAGGAAACGCAGGTACTTAAAGGGCTGACGCTGGATTTTTCAGCACATGCTGTCACCGGGCTGGTGGGGGCGAACGGCTGCGGGAAATCGACGTTATTCATGAACCTGAGCGGCCTGCTGCGGCCGCAGCAGGGGGCGGTACTTTGGCAGGGGAAACCGCTGGACTACAGCAAACGCGGCCTGCTGGCGCAGCGTCAGCAGGTGGCGACAGTGTTTCAGGACCCCGATCAACAAATCTTTTATACCGATATCGACAGCGATATCGCCTTCAGCCTGCGTAATCTTGGCGTCGCGGAAGATGAGATCGCCCGCCGGGTTGATGATGCGCTGACGTTGGTGGATGCCCGGCATTTTCGCCAGCAGCCGATCCAGTGTTTAAGCCACGGGCAGAAGAAGCGCGTGGCAATCGCCGGAGCACTGGTGCTGCGCGCGAAATATCTGTTGCTGGATGAACCGACGGCGGGGCTGGATCCCTCTGGTCGTCGCCAGATGATCGCCATCATTAAACGTATCGTGGCGCAGGGAAATCACGTGGTGATTTCCAGTCATGATATCGATCTCATTTATGAAGTTAGCGATGCCGTCTATGTGCTTAACCGTGGTGAAGTGCTGGCGTACGGTGCGCCGGGCGACGTTTTTGCCCAAAGCGCGTTAATTGAACTCGCCGGATTAACCCCGCCCTGGCTGGTCAAACTGCACGCGCAGTTGGGGCTGCCGCTGTGCAAAACCGAAGATGAATTTTTTAGCCGCATGCGGCAACACACTTTTCATTCCATCAAGGAGGCGTCATGACGCAGGCGATTATGTTGCAGGGGACGGCGTCTGACGTCGGTAAAAGCGTGCTGGTAGCGGGACTGTGCCGCATCTTTTATCAGGACGGTCTGCGCGCCGCGCCGTTTAAATCGCAGAATATGGCGCTTAATTCCGGCATCACGCCGGACGGTAAAGAGATGGGGCGCGCGCAAATTTTCCAGGCGGAAGCTGCTGGTATTTCTCCTGATGTACGGATGAACCCGGTGCTGTTAAAACCGACCAGCGATCGCAAGGCCCAGATAGTGTTGATGGGGCAGGTGGCGACTGACATGGATGCCGTAAGCTATCACGACTATAAACCGCGCCTGCGCGAGCAGATCCTCTCGGTGTATACCAGTCTGGCGCAGGAATTCGACGTCCTGGTGTTGGAAGGCGCGGGCAGTCCGGCGGAAATTAATCTCCGTGACCGGGATATCGTCAATATGGGCATGGCGGAGATGGCGAAGTGCCCGGTGATCCTTATTGCGGATATCGACCGGGGCGGGGTTTTCGCCTCAATCTTTGGCACGCTGGCGCTGCTGCGCGAACATGAGCGCGCGCGGGTGAAAGGGGTGATCATTAATAAATTTCGCGGCGACGTGGCGCTACTTTATTCCGGCATTGAGCAGATCGAAAACCTGACCGACGTCCCTGTGCTGGGCGTGATGCCATGGCTGGATGTCGATCTGGAGGATGAGGACGGTGTGGCGCTGCAAAAAGGAAAGTATCTGCGTACCGACAGACGCGACATCAACATTGCGGTGATTCAGGTACCGCACATCTCCAATTTTACCGATTTTAATGCGCTGGCGGCGCAGCCGGACGTCAGAGTGCGCTACGTTCGTCAGCCGGAGGAATTGGCTGATGCCGACTTGCTGATCCTGCCTGGCAGCAAAAACACGCTCGGCGATTTAGTGTGGTTACGGGAAAGCGGCATGGCGCACGCGGTGATGCAGGCGCACCGGAGAAATGTACCGGTCTTCGGGATCTGCGGCGGTTACCAGATGCTTGGGGAAAGCATTATTGACGAGGTGGAGTCGGGGCTGGGCACCCTTCCGGGGCTGGGACTGCTTGGCACTGTGACCCATTTTGCCTGGCATAAAACCACCACCCAGGTGGATGCGAAAATGTCGGCCTCGCTGCCCGGGTGGCTGTCAGCAGCAGCGGGGCTGCCGCTGCGCGGTTATGAAATTCATATGGGCGAAACGACGCTGACCGGAGACAGCCAGCCGGTGATGCAACTGCATAAGAACGGGGAGCACGTGGCGGATGGCGCAGTAACCGCTGACGGGCTGGCGTTTGGCACATACCTGCACGGCCTTTTTGACAGCGATGATTTTACCCGCGCGCTGATTAATGGGTTGCGTATGCGTAAAGGGCTGGAACCGCTGGATTCCACCTTTCAGTACGCGCAATATAAATCGCAGCAGTTTGATCTGCTGGCGGATGCGATGCGGCAACACATCGATATTGAGAAAATCTATACCATCATGCAAAACCATCAGGAGCCCGTATGATTCTCGTCACCGGCGGCGCGCGCAGCGGGAAAAGCCGTCATGCGGAAGCCTTGATCGCCGAATGCCCCCACGTATTGTACATCGCCACCTCGCAAATCGTTGACGAGGAGATGGCGGCTCGCATTCAGCATCATCGCGACGGGCGTCCAGCGCACTGGCGTACGGCCGAACGCTGGCAACGTCTGGATGAGCTGATTGGCGCAGATAACGCGCCTGACGACGCTATTTTGCTGGAGTGCATTACGACCATGGTCACCAATCTGCTTTTTGCCTGTGGCGGCGACAGCGATCCCGACGGCTGGGATTATGCCGCGCTGGAAAAGGCGATTGACGCGGAGATCCAGACGCTCATTAGCGCCTGTCAGCGCTCACCGGCAACGGTTGTGCTGGTAACGAACGAAGTGGGGATGGGGATTGTTCCGGAAAACCGGCTGGCGCGCCATTTTCGGGATATTGCCGGGCGCGTTAATCAGCGTCTTGCGGCTGCGGCGGATGAAGTCTGGCTGGTGGTATCAGGCATTGGAGTCAAAATTAAATGAGTAAGTTGTTCTGGGCGATGCTCTCTTTTATCACCCGTTTACCGGTTCCGGCGCGCTGGTCGTCAGGGCTGGAGTTTGAGCACTATTCGCGCGGGATTATCACCTTCCCGGTCATTGGCCTGTTGCTTGGGGGACTGAGCGGTGCGGTGTTTTTGCTGTTTGAGAATTGGTGCGGTATTCCGTTGGCGGCGCTGTTCAGCGTGTTAGCGCTGGCGTTGATGACCGGCGGCTTTCATCTTGACGGTCTGGCGGATACCTGTGACGGCGTTTTCTCCGCGCGCAGCCGCGAGCGGATGCTGGAGATCATGCGTGACAGCCGCCTCGGCACCCACGGCGGGCTGGCGCTGATTTTTGTTCTGCTGGCGAAAGTGCTGGTGGTCAGTGAGCTGGCGCTACGGGGCACGCCGATGCTGGCGGCGCTGGCGGCGACCTGTGCGGTGGGACGAGGTTTAGCCGTTCTGCTGATGTACCGCCACCGCTATGCCCGGGAAGAAGGCCTGGGGAATGTGTTTATCGGCCACGTCACCGGGACCCAGACCTGTATCACTCTCGGCCTGTCAGTGATTTTTGCCGCTGTTCTGCTCCCGGGAATGCACGGCGTTGGGGCAATGATTGTGGCTGCCGCGGCTATTTTCCTGCTTGGACAACTGTTGAAACGCACGCTGGGCGGGCAAACCGGCGACACGCTTGGGGCAGCCATCGAACTGGGTGAGCTGGTCTTCCTGCTGGCTCTGCTGTGAGTCAGCCAACATAACGAGAACCCTTATGCAGACGTTAACCTCTTTACTTCACCACATTCCGCCGACAGACCGTGATGCAATGGCGCGTGCCCAGCAGCATATCGATGGCCTGCTTAAGCCGCCGGGCAGCCTTGGTCGCCTGGAGGCCCTCGCTGTGCAACTGGCGGGAATGCCAGGCCTTAAGGGCGTACCGCACGTCGCGGATAAAGCGATGCTGGTGATGTGTGCCGATCATGGTGTCTGGGACGAAGGGGTAGCGGTTTCGCCAAAAGCGGTGACCGCTATTCAGGCGGCTAATATGACGCGGGGTACCACGGGCGTGTGTGTGCTGGCGGCGCAGGCAGGGGCGAAGGTACATGTGATTGACGTGGGCATTGACGCCGACCCGATCCCCGGCGTGGTAAATATGCGCGTGGCGCGCGGATGCGGCAACATCGCCAGCGGCCCGGCAATGAGTCGCGGCCAGGCAGAGGAACTGTTGTTGGAGGTGATTCGTTACACTCGGGAGCTGGCGCAAAACGGCGTGACCTTATTTGGCGTCGGTGAACTGGGAATGGCAAACACCACGCCTGCCGCGGCGATTGTCAGCGTGATAACAGGTAGCGAAGCCGAAGCAGTGGTGGGCATTGGCGCGAATTTACCGCTTTCGCGCATTGGCAATAAGGTGGCGGTGGTTCGCCGCGCCATTGCCGTTAATCAGCCCGATCCGCGAGATGGCATCGACGTATTAGCCAAAGTCGGCGGCTTTGACCTGGTCGGTATGGCGGGAGTGATGCTGGGGGCGGCGTCCTGTGGATTACCGGTGCTGCTGGACGGCTTCCTTTCCTATTCCGCCGCGCTGGCTGTTTGTCAGATCGCCCCACAGAGTAAGCCCTATCTGATCCCTTCGCATTTTTCGGCTGAAAAGGGCGCGCGGATAGCACTGGGGCATCTGGAGCTGGAACCTTATCTTAATATGGGAATGCGGCTGGGCGAAGGCAGCGGCGCGGCGCTGGCGATGCCGATTGTCGAAGCTGCCTGCGCGATGTACAGCAATATGGGACAGTTAGCTGCCAGCAATATTGTTTTACCCGACGGCAGATAATCTGCCCTGCGCCAGCATTGACGTTCTCCGGCCTGAACATCTCATGGTCAGGCCTTTCTAATGTCGATCAACAAAACACTCCCGCGAGCCATATCGCAAAGATTCTGTACTTTTGTATCGGGGCGCTGGCCGTGCGGGATCGCCAGGAATTAGATAATACAGTTATAAAAGCTATAATTTCCCGATATCTGTCGTGATTGAGGAAAGGGAAATGAGACCTCGAGTGAAAGGCTTCTGTTCGTTATTACTGCTGCTGGCCGGGCAGAGCGCGCTGGCGGTGACTTATCCGTTGCCGCCGGAAGGCAGCAGACTGGTGGGCACACCGCTGACGATAACGGTGCCGGAGAATAATACCCAACCGTTGGAGGCGTTTGCCGCTCAGTATGGACAGGGCTTAAGCAACATGCTGGAAGCGAATCCGGATGTTGACGTCTTCCTGCCGACGTCTGGCTCTACGCTGGTGGTGCCGCAGCAGCTCATTCTGCCCGCCACGGTGCGTCAGGGGATTGTGGTTAACGTTGCGGAAATGCGGCTGTACTATTATCCGCAGGACAGCAATACGGTTGAAGTCCTTCCGATTGGCATTGGTCAGGCGGGACGTGAGACGCCGCGTAATTGGGTGACCACCGTTCAGCGTAAGCAGGAAGCGCCGAGCTGGACGCCGACGGCGAATACCCGGCGCGAATACGCAAAGCGAGGGGAAACGCTGCCAGCGTTCGTGCCAGCCGGGCCGGACAATCCGATGGGGCTGTATGCGATCTATATCGGTAAGCTGTATGCCATTCATGGCACAAATGCGAATTTCGGTATTGGTCTGCGCGTGAGTCAGGGCTGCATTCGCTTACGTAATGACGATATTAAGTATCTGTTTGATAATGTTCCGGTTGGCACACGGGTACAAATTATCGATCAGCCGATAAAAATGACGGCTGAACCGGATGGAAGCCGTTGGGTTGAGGTGCATGAACCGCTTTCGCGTAATCGTGTGGAATTCGAGTCTGATAAAAAAGTTCCGCTGCCTGTCACCCCTGCCATGCGCACCTTTATGGCGGGCGAGGGCGTGGATGTACATCGGGTCAGTGAGACGCTTGAACGCCGCTCAGGTATGCCGGTGAAGATCACTCACGAACAGGTCGGTATCTGAAGCTAAACAGACGAAAACAGAAAAAGCAAAAAGCCCGCTAAAAAGCGGGCTTCTTAAAATCTGGCTCCTCTGACTGGACTCGAACCAGTGACATACGGATTAACAGTCCGCCGTTCTACCGACTGAACTACAGAGGAATCGTGTGAACGGGGCGCATATTAGCGACGCTGAATGTTAATGTCAAAGCCTGAATACGCTTTTGCGTTTGTTTGCCGAAATATTCTTCATTTCGCTGTTTATTCCGCCGCGACCGGCGTTTTTGTCGCCTTTTCGTGTTCCGGACGTGGGTATTTCCATAGCCAGCGACCGCTGACCATACGCCAGTAAAACAGCGCTGCGCGTACTGCCCAGTCAAAAAACATCCCCATCCACACACCGACCACGCCCCAGCCCAATACGATCCCAAGTGTATAGCCCGCCACAACGCGACAGCCCCACATTCCCAGCATCGATACCCACATAGCAAAGCGTGCGTCGCGTGCTCCTTTAAATCCGGAGGGTAGCACCCACGATGCTGCCCAGATAGGCATAAACGCCGCGTTGAGCCAGATAAGAACCACGACAACGTCTTTGACGTCCTGATCGTGGGTATAAAATGATGCCATAAGTCCAGCAAACGGGGCGCTCAGCCAGGCGATGGCGGTTAAGCCAATGGTTGAAAGCCAGAACACGTGGCGCAACTGGATTTCCGCCTGCGCGATCTGACCATTTCCCAGACGTCTGCCGGTAATAATCGTCGATGCTGACCCCAGCGCGTTACCGGGCAGGTTGATCAGCGCGGCAATAGAAAAGGCAATAAAATTACCCGCGATGACGCTGGTGCCCATGCCAGCAACAAACATTTGCGTTAGCAGTTTGCCGCCGTTAAACAACACTGACTCAATGCTGGCAGGGATGCCAATCCCCATCACTTCCCAGATAATGGCGAAGTTAAGCGGTTTGAAATAGCTTTTGAGCGGAATGCGTAGCGCAGGATTAAAGCCAATCATCAGCACCCAGATAATGGCCGCCGCGCCAATATAGCGTGAGATCGTTAATCCCAGCCCCGCACCGACAAAGCCAAGACCTTGCCATGAAAAAATACCGTAAATAAGGATGCTGCTGATAATGATATTGAGGATGTTCATCCCGCCATTAATCAGCAGTGGGATTTTTGTGTTGCCCGCGCCGCGTAGCGCGCCGCTGCCGATGAGGGCAATGGCAGCGGCAGGGTAGCTGAGGACGGTTAATTCAAGGTACGTCAGCGCCAGCGCTTTAACTTCCGTTGTCGCCTCTCCGGCGACGACATTGATAATCTGCTCGCCAAAATAGTGAATCACCGCCGCCAGTATCACCGCGAACAGCGTCATGATGACCAGCGACTGTCTGGCTGCTGCCCGGGCGCGTCGGCGGTCGCGCTTACCGAGGCTAAACGCCACCACAACCGTCGTACCCAGGTCGATAGCCGCGAAAAACGCCATAATGACCATATTGAAACTGTCGGCAAGGCCGACGCCCGCCATGGCTTCTTTACCCAGCCAGCTAACGAGGAACGTACTGAGTACGCCCATGAGCAGTACGCAGGTATTTTCAAGAAAAATGGGGACGGCAAGCGGGGTAATTTCTCGCCAAAAAAGCACCTTATAACTCTTGCGTTTAGCGTACCAGGGCGTGCGGGCGACGGCCTGGCGTAGAGCAGTGGAGACGTTCAAAATTGACCTTAGAGAAGAAAGTTGAAACCACATTTCAAATGATGAGGGAGAAAGTAAAAAGCTGCAAAGTTTTTTCCCTGGAAAATGGCCGTAATTGCAACAAATTGTTGAGAGAAACGGCAACTGAACGTTGTTGTTGGAAATGGGGTTTGACAAAAGATTTTTCGCCGTTAAGATAAGCCTCCACAACGATTCCTCTGTAGTTCAGTCGGTAGAACGGCGGACTGTTAATCCGTATGTCACTGGTTCGAGTCCAGTCAGAGGAGCCAGATTTAAAGAAGCCCGCTTTTTAGCGGGCTTTTTGCTTTTCGGATTCAGAAGAAAATCAACGGAACGGTGGTTCGTTGAAGGTACGCAGCTTGCGTGAGTGCAGGCGGTCGCCTTCCGCGCGCAGCAGGTCAATGGCGCGAATGCCGATTTGCAGGTGCTCGGAGATCGCGCCCTCATAGAAACGGTTCGCCTGGCCGGGCAGTTTGATCTCGCCATGTAGCGGTTTATCTGACACGCACAGCAGCGTTCCATACGGCACCCGGAAGCGATAACCCTGTGCGGCGATGGTTGCGCTTTCCATATCAATCGCGACTGCGCGGCTTAGGTTAAATCGCAGCGCCGAGGCAGAATAACGCAGCTCCCAGTTGCGATCGGAGGTGGTGACCACGGTACCGGTACGCAGCCGCTGTTTCACCTCTTCACCCGGCATACCGCTGACCAGCTTCGTGGCGTCATACAGCGCGCGCTGGACTTCCGCGATGCTTGGGATTGGAATATCCGGGGGCAGTACCGCATCCAGCACCTGATCGTCGCGCAGGTAAGCATGCGCGAGAACATAATCGCCTATAGCCTGACTTTCGCGCAGACCACCGCAGTGGCCAATCATCAACCAGACGTCAGGGCGCAGCACCGCCAGATGATCGCAAATGGTCTTGGCGTTTGACGGACCCACCCCAATATTCACCAGCGTAATGCCTTGCCCATCGGCGGTGATAAGGTGCCAGGCGGGCATCTGATGCTTTTTCCACGCCAGATCCGAAATCGCTTCTTCGGGCGCTTCTGTTTCTGCCGTAATCCAGATACCGCCCGCGCAGGAAAGGGCAATATAAGGACTGTCCGGATCGAGGATCTGACTGCATCCCCAACGGACAAACTCATCAACATAACGGGTGTAGTTGGTGAACAAGACAAACGGCTGAAAATGCTCCACCGGGGTACCCGTATAATGGCGTAGCCGCGCGAGGGAAAAATCGACCCGGCGCGCATCAAAATGCGACAGCGGCGAAAATTCTGCCGGATGATAAATACCGTCTGCCGTTTCATCACCAATCTGCGCCAGCTCAGTGGTGGGGAAGTGTCGGGTTAACCCGGCGCTCATGGAACGGTCCAGCGTCAGCTCGGAGCCGTCAATCACGTAGGGGTAGGGGATCTCATGCTGTGAAGGCTCTACGGTGATATGCGCGTCGTAATCCTGATAAAGCAGCGTAAGCTGTTCTTCAAGATAGCGACGGAACAGCGTCGGGCGAGTGACGGTAGTTGAGTAACATCCCGCGTGAGTGAAGCGACCATAGGCGCGCGTTTTTGGCGGGTTGGTGGCATTACCGTCCCAGCTCACGGAAAGCGACGGATAAACAAAAAGACCTTTATTGCGGGCGGTGATATCGGGAAGCTCCCCGGTTTCAATGTACTGGCCAATGGCACTGCGCAACGCCTGAACCGACTGCTCATATAGCGCGTCAAGTTTTTCCAACGCTTGCGCTGGCGTCAGGCTGGAGCCCTTACTCTTCATCTGTGTCTCCTTGTTTTACAGGTGTACTGCTCACCCGATAGTATGTCAGGCGTTTATGAAACAAAAGTGAGAGTTTTTGAGAGGATGCGAGAGCCGAATGGCCCTCGCAATACGATCAGGCGTGTTGCTTATCTTTCATAAATAATGCGGTGAGGGCTGAAATCAGGCAACCTGCCAGTAAATAGAGGGCGACACTGTGCCAGCTCCCACCAAAGAAGGCGACCAGCGCAGCGGCGATGAAAGGCGTAAAGCCGCCGCCCACCACGCTCGCCACCTGGTAACCGACTCCCGCCCCGCTGTAGCGATAACCTGCGCCAAACATGCCGGTAAACATCGGCTGCTGAACGCAAACCACCATGTCATGCGCGATGTTGGCAAGCATGATGGAAAAGAACACAATCCAGAACAGAGATTGCGCTTCAAGCGCCATAAAGAAGGGAAACGCGCTGAGCGTCCCTATCAGCGCTCCGGTAATATAGACGCGACGACGACCAAAACGATCGGCCATCCAGGCGAACAGAGGGATGGTCAGGCAGCTTAATCCACCGACCAGCAGGCCGATATTCAAAAAAAGCTCACGTGGCAGACCGAGATTCTGCGTCGAATAGTTCAGCGCAAAAGCGGTAACGATATACATCGTCAGAAGCTCACACAGGCGCAGAGCGATAATTTTCAAAAACGCGCCAGGATGTTGTGCGAGCGCTTCGAGAACCGGCAGCCGCTTTTTCGCCTCGGGCGCTTGTTCTCTTTGTTGCTCAAATTCGGCGGATTCTTCCATTCCGTTTCGCACCCACAGCGCGCCCAGCACCAGAACGATGCTGAACAGGAAGGGAATACGCCAGCCCCAACTCAGAAACTGCTCATCGGTGGTCAGATAGCTGATTAACGACACCAGCCCCGTCGAGAGCAACAGACCGACGCCGTATCCCACTTGTACGCCACTGCTGTAAAACGCTTTTTTGTGTTCTGGCGCACTTTCAACGGAGAGTAACGCCGCGCCGCCCCATTCGCCTCCCACGGCAAAGCCCTGAATCGCGCGCAGCACGACCAGCATAACTGGCGCCCACCAGCCGATAGTGGCGAATGAAGGCAGGATACCGATTAGCGCAGTGGCAATCCCCATCATCCAGACGGTGAGCATTAGCATCCGTTTGCGCCCCAGACGATCGCCGAAGTGGCCGAAAATCACCCCACCAAGCGGGCGGAACAGGAACCCGACGCCAAAGGTCGCAAAGGCAGCGAGCGTACCCATCGCCGGACTGACCTGAGGGAAAAATTCGCTATTAAAGACCAGCGCGGCGGTGATGCCATAAAGCAGAAAGTCATACCAGTCGACAACCGCGCCGGCAAAACTGCCCAGCGCAGCGCGCCGGGCACGATGAAGTGAAGGTGTTTGCTCCTGCGCGGAAGCGGAGATGAGGGTGGAATCCATAGTAATCCTGTCAGTACTGTTTTTATTATTAGTATGGGAATCAAGGTCACACACATTGCGGCCGACGTATAAGTGGCTGTTATGAGACTACCGCGACAGGCTGAAAGAGAAAACGATTTTTATTCTTGTTTGGCGAAGAACAGGAAAATATAGGCTTTATGGCGAGAAGGAAAGCAAAAAGCCCGCTAAAAGCGGGCTTTTTTAAATCTGGCTCCTCTGACTGGACTCGAACCAGTGACATACGGATTAACAGTCCGCCGTTCTACCGACTGAACTACAGAGGAATCGTGTGAACGGGGCGCATATTAACGAGGGTGCCCGATGTTGTCAAAGGGGGAAATACGATTGTGCGTTTGTTTGTCGACAAAACCAGCAAAGCGGCGAACTTCTGATCGTTGATCTTTGCCCTCTTCTGGTGCAGTGCTACCCCGAATGGGGCAGATCAAAAAGCGCTGACGGCACAGGGCCATAAGCGGAACAATCATAAGCGCTTATTTTTTGGGAGGTTAAGACGCGCGAAAACCTTGATAAGAAACTGGCAAGCATCTTGCAATTCTCTCCTGACATCACTGCCAGCATAGGTTCTGGCATTCCCGACAGGAGGCAAAATGAACTTCAGACGACTGAAATATTTCGTGAAAATTGTCGATATTGGTAGCCTGACCCAGGCCGCTGAAGTATTGCACATCGCCCAGCCTGCTTTGAGTCAACAGGTCGCCACGCTGGAGGGTGAACTGAACCAACAGTTATTGATACGCACCAAGCGGGGTGTAACCCCAACCGAAGCGGGGAAGATCCTTTATACACATGCCCGCGCGATCCTGCGTCAGTGCGAGCAGGCGCAACTGGCAGTCTATAACGTGGGCCAGACCCTGACGGGGCAGGTGTCGATTGGACTGGCGCCGGGAACGGCGGCCTCGTCGGTGACCATGCCGCTGCTCCAGGCCGTACGCGCGGAACTGCCTGAAGTACTGGTTTATTTACATGAAAACAGCGGCGCAGTGCTCAACGATAAGTTACTCAGCGGTCATCTGGATATGGCCGTATTGTATGAGCGTTCACCGCTGGCGGGTATTTCCAGCCAGCCACTGCTGAAAGAAGATCTGTTTCTGGTCGGCACCCGTGATTGCCCTGGCCCGAGTGTCGACCTCACCGCCGTCGCTCAGATGAATCTGTTCCTGCCGCGCGACTACAGTGCCGTGCGTTTGCGGGTCGATGAGGCTTTTTCACTGCGTCGTTTAACCGCGAAGGTCATCGGAGAGATAGAATCGATCGCCACCCTGACTGCCGCGATTGCCAGCGGAATGGGGGTCACCGTATTGCCGGAATCCGCTGCGCGTTCATTATGCGGTGCGGCAAACGGTTGGATGGCGCGGATCACAGCGCCGTCCATGAATCTGTCGTTGTCGCTGAATATATCGGCACGAGGCAGTTTGTCGCCACAGGCGCAGGCGGTGAAAGAGATCCTGCTGTCATTGGTCAGTAGCCCGGCACTGGCAAATCGCGAGCTGCAACTGGTCAGTTAGGCCTTATTCTCTGACGGAATAAGTTGCGGGTTTTTATTATTTGTTATGCCGGACGTCAGACTTTAACAATAGCGTAATGTCTGATGTTTCCGGAGCAACACGTGAATTTCCAGCAGCTAAAAATTATTCGGGAGGCGGCCCGTCGGGATTTCAACCTGACCGACGTTGCCAATATGCTGTATACCTCGCAGTCAGGCGTCAGTCGACATATTCGGGAACTGGAGGATGAGTTAGGCATCGAAATTTTTATCCGCAGGGGAAAGCGTCTTCTAGGCATGACCGAACCGGGTAAGGCGCTGTTAGCGATCGCTGAGCGGATCCTTAATGAAGCCAGTAACGTCCGGCGTCTGGCGGATCTGTTTACCAACGACACGTCCGGTGTGCTTACTGTCGCCACAACCCATACCCAGGCGCGCTATAGTCTGCCAGACGTGATCAAAGCGTTCCGCGATATTTTTCCGGAAGTTCGTCTGGAGTTGATTCAGGGCACGCCACAGGAAATTGAAACCTTACTGCACAATGGTGAGGCGGACATTGGTATCGCCAGCGAGCGGCTGAGTACCGATCCGCTATTGGTCGCATTTCCGTGGTTTCGCTGGTATCACAGCCTACTCGTGCCTGTCGAACATCCGCTGACGCAGTCCTCTCCGCTCACGCTTGAGGCCATCGCACAGTGGCCGTTGATTACTTACCGTCAGGGCATTACCGGGCGTTCGCGTATTGATGAGGCGTTCGCACGTAAGGGATTGCTGACGGATATCGTGCTTAGCGCGCAGGATTCCGACGTAATTAAAACCTACGTCGCACTGGGGTTGGGCATAGGTCTCGTGGCTGAACAGTCCAGCGGCGTGCGGGAAGAGGGGACGTTGGTGCGCCTGGATACCCGGCATCTCTTCGACGCGAATACCGTTTGGCTGGGGTTGAAACGCGGGCAGTTACAGCGCAATTACGTCTGGCGATTTATTGAGTTATGTAACGCGGGCCTGTCGGTTGAGGAGATTAAACGGCAGGTGATGGAACCGGACGAGGTAGTGATTGATTACCAGATATAAAGCAAAAAGCCCGCTAAAAAGCGGGCTTCTTTAAATCTGGCTCCTCTGACTGGACTCGAACCAGTGACATACGGATTAACAGTCCGCCGTTCTACCGACTGAACTACAGAGGAATCGTGTGAACGAGGCGCATAATACTGGCCACACTACAGCGTGTCAACTGTAAAATTAACACGCTTTTTCAATTGGTTAATTAATCCTCAAAACAATGAATTAATGAACCTGCGAAGGTGGAGGCGCGTCCTCTTCCTGGCTGTCGCGTAGCCGTTGCAGCGGGTCCTGCTGATAGAACTGGCAAAACCGTTGCCAGAGTGCAGGGAAGCGTGGGGCGAAAAGCTCCGGCGCGCTGAAAAAGTACTCCGACAAAACAGCAAAACACTCGGCGGGATCGCTCGCTGCGTAAGCGTCGATGCTTGATGCTGTTTCGCCCACCAGATCAATTTCATCCTGAATATTGTTCATTGCCGCGTGCAGGTCATGCTCCCAACTGGCCACTTCGCGCAGTGGGATGAGCGGAATGCCACTGGCGCGATCGCCGTTACGCATGTCCAGCTTGTGCGCCACTTCGTGAATGATCAAATTGAAACCGGAAGCATCGAAGGAGTCCTGAATATCCAGCCAGTTCAGGATAATCGGCCCTTGCTGCCAGCTTTGTCCAGACTGCACGACCCGCTGGTTATGCACCAGACCAATGTCGTCTTCCCATTCATCATCGACGACAAACGGAGCAGGGTAGATGAGCACCTCATGGAAACCATCGAGCCATTCGATCCCCAATTCCAGCACCGGAAGACAAAAAAGCAGGGCAATACGCGCGCTTTTCAATGCGTCGAGTTCGAATCCCTGAAGTGCGACCAGCCTTTTTTGCTGTAAGAATCGTTCCGCCAGCGCGATCAGTCTGGCTTGTTCCTGCGCGGTTAGGGTCATCAGCAAGGGGATAGCGAGGGCTTCCTCCCACTGAGCGGACGCATTTTGCGCGTTATCTTGTGCTTTCCAGGGCCACTTTATCATCGTTTTGCTCGCAAACTCGTCACTTGAACAAAATTGAAGGGACAGGGTCTGTTAAAATGCCAAATTACCTGGCATCATGGCAACCATCAAAACGGAGAGATGCCGGAGCGGCTGAACGGACCGGTCTCGAAAACCGGAGTAGGGGCAACTCTACCGGGGGTTCAAATCCCCCTCTCTCCGCCACTATTCAAGCACTTACCCCACCCGCTGTCAGTGACGCAACTCTCGTTGAGCAAAATGAATTGACGAACTCACGTTTTTTACGCCTTGATGTGCGTCATGTTTTTCTACCGTGTCTGGACAATTTCGGACATATCAAAGACGTGAGACTGGTATAGCAGGCAACAAAAAGCCCGCCAGAGGCGGGCTTGGGTGAGACGGTGGGATTAGAACTGATACACTAAACCCACTGCAACGATATCATCGGTTGCGATACCGTTATCCGCGTAGAAGTTATCGTCTTCGTCCAGCAGGTTGATTTTGTAGTCAACGTAGGTGGACATGTTTTTGTTGAAGTAGTAAGTCATACCCACGTCAACGTATTTCACCAGATCTTTGTCGACATAGCGCCAGTGACCACGATGAATATCCTGGCCGCCTAAGTCGACGCCTTTAGATTGCAGGTACGCGATAGACGGACGCAGACCGAAGTCGAACTGATACTGTGCGACAACTTCGATGTTTTGGGTCTTGTTAGCGATGCCGCCTTCAAAATCTTCACCACTTCCGTAAGAAGTCATATTGCGGGTTTCTGCATACATGGCTGCCAGATAAACGTTGTTAGCATCGTATTTCGCGCCAACGGTCCAGGCTTCAGCCGTTTCGCCGCCAGCATATTTGTTAGCCTGACTGCGATCGCCATAACCGCGACGAACCTGATTATCGGTACGATCGGAAGTAGAGTAAGCAGCCCCCAGGCTCAGCCCGAAGTCAAAGTCGTAAGACGCGGACATACCGAAACCGTCGCCATTCTCACGTGCCAGTTTACGTTTGCCGCCATTACCTGTGCCTTCACCTGAACCCGGGTTTTCATTGTTACCCTGATACTGCAGCGCAAAATTCAGACCGTCTACCTGTCCAAAGAAACCGTTATTACGGTAGGTGGCAACGCCATTGGTACGTCCGGTCATGTAGACATCGGTCTGCGACCAGGTATCACCGCCGAACTCCGGCAGCATATCGGTCCATGCTTCAACGTCGTAAACCACACCGTAATTGCGACCGTAGTCGAAGGTGCCATTCTGACCGAAGCCTAAACCCGCGAAACCCAGACGGGTCCAGGAGTTAGCGCCTTCGCCTTCAGTGGTATTTGCCTGGATATTGTATTCCCACTGACCGAAGCCCGTTAACATGTCGTTAATCTGCGTTTCGCCTTTGAAGCCTAAACGCGCATAAGACATATCGCCGTCGTTACCCGTGTCATCAGAGAAATAGTGCAGACCATCAACTTTGCCGTACAGGTCCAGTTTATTGCCGTCTTTATTATAGATTTCCGCTGCATTTGCTGCGCCCGCAACCAATAATGCCGGGACAAGCATTGCCAATACTTTTCTTTTCATTATGTATTCCCTTATGATAATAACCATCATGAATAAGTGCTTTTTTCACGAAAGCACATTTGGATACTATTCTAAAGAGTTCATTTTATTTTAAATATTACATGTAACAAATGTATTTAAAATATTTCAATATGTGTCTAACAGGGAATTTAAAATTCATTATATATGAGTCGATTACAATGTATTCATGATTGTTATCTATTTATATCAGATAGTTATTGGTTTTTGAGGTTGATTTTTACAATGAATGTTTTATGCCTTCTCAAACACGACGCTTCAGGGGATAAGCATAAAAAAAACCGACATAAATGCCGGTTGTAAATGAGGGGGTAAATAAATGATAAAAAGGCTAATAACCTAAGGATAATGCCATGTTTGATCTAAAGTGAAAAGGGAGGGGATAAAGCACGATTATTATTATTGTCATCAATGTATTCACTCGGAATAAACCTGACAAAAGCGGTAAAATAGGGTTGATATGCGAGATTTTCAGGCGCATGGGTAATTTGCGCCGGATCAAAACATATGCAAAATAAATGGTTGGTTTTTAGACAATCACCTCCACGCCCGCATAATGTGACTATACTCACAAACAGTTAAGTGAAATTTTTTCTGCATCAGATCACAAAACTGGAGATTTCTTTGAGTCGTCTGGAAGTAAACGCAAGCCGTAGCCTGGGGGGCAAACTGGCGCTGTGGGTATTTTATGTCTTTTGCCTCTATTTCATCTGGGCAATGTTGCATTATGTATGGGTTATCAGTCATGTCGAATCTGCTCCGGTTGCCGGATTCGACAGCAGCCCCGGTTCAACCAGCGGGAAATGGCTGGGGGCGTTGCTCGGCTTTGTAGTGCTAAGCGTCGTGGGTGCCATTCTCGGCGCTATCGCCTGGTATACGCGCCCACGCACCTCGTCAGAGTGAACGCGGCGCTAAAAATTGCTACTGTAGCGGTTTCAAACGCACGGGAGGCAATGTGGATCTTCAGCACTGGCAGTCACAATTTGAAGCGTGGTTAGTGAACCACCATAACCAACAGGACGCCGCCCACGATATCTTCCATTTCCGCCGGGTCTGGGCGACTTCTCGTCAGCTCAGTCGTGGGCTGGCTGTGGATGAACTCGTGGTACTGACGGCCTGTTATTTTCATGACATTGTCAGTCTTGCTAAAAATCATCCTGAACGCCACCGCTCGTCTGTCCTTGCTGCCGCTGAAGCGCGCCGTATTCTTATTCATGACTTTCCCGGCTTCCCGGCATCACGGTTAGCGGGGGTTTGTCACGCCATTGAAGCCCATAGCTTCAGCGCCAATATAGCCCCTGTTACCCTGGAAGCGAAAATCGTACAGGACGCCGACCGGCTTGAAGCGCTGGGGGCGATTGGCCTGGCGCGTGTCTTCGCCGTTTCGGGTTCGTTAGGCGCGGCGCTGTTCGATGCGGAAGATCCGCTTGCCCGGCGGCGAGCGCTCAACGATAAACAGTTCGCGCTCGATCACTTCCAGACCAAACTGCTGGCGCTGCCCAACACCATGCAAACCGCCCGGGGGAGGGAACTGGCGCGACACAACGCAGATTTCCTGGTGACCTACATGGCGAAGCTCAGCGCCGAGCTGAAAGGCGAGTATGCGTCGCTGGACGCCACGGTGATTGCGGCGTTTAGCCCCAACCACGCGTGACGCCAAATTTATGTTACTCTCACATCACTCTTTTTTGGCCGGTTAAAGATATGCAGCACACTCTCTCAGTAGCGGACTCGCTGATTCCTGCGACAGACAATAGCGCGGAGTCGATACAGGCGATGCTGGCGAAGTTAATGGAAATCTATGATGTCAAAACGCTGGTGGCGCAGCTGAACGGGGTTGGCGAACACCACTGGAGTCCGGCCATCTTAAAGCGTGCGGTGGCGAACGCCTCGGTCTGGCACCGGCTGAGTGAACGTGAAGCGGCGCATTTGCGTACGTTGCTTCCCGCGCCGCCAGCGCATCATCCCCATTATGCTTTTCGCTTTATCGATCTTTTTGCGGGCATAGGCGGGATCCGCCGCGGGTTTGAAGCGATCGGCGGGCAGTGTGTTTTTACCAGCGAATGGAATAAACATGCGGTACGCACGTATAAAGCTAACTACTACTGCGACCCGGACAGCCATCACTTTAATGAAGATATCCGCGATGTCACGCTGAGCCACCGCGAAGGCGTGAATGACGCTCAGGCGGCAGAGCACATTCGCCAGCATGTGCCGGAACACGATGTACTCCTGGCGGGCTTCCCCTGTCAGCCGTTTTCTCTGGCTGGCGTGTCGAAGAAGAATGCGCTCGGTCGCGCTCACGGTTTCGCCTGCGATACGCAGGGCACGCTGTTCTTTGATGTCGTGCGCATCATTGACGCGCGGCGTCCGCCGATCTTTGTGCTGGAAAACGTGAAAAACCTGAAAAGCCACGATCAGGGTAAAACGTTCCGCATCATTATGCAGACGCTTGACGAGCTGGGTTATGACGTGGCGGATGCAGAGGACAATGGCCCTGACGATCCGAAGATCATTGATGGCAAACATTTTCTGCCTCAGCACCGCGAACGCATTGTGCTGGTTGGGTTTCGCCGCGAACTCAACCTCAAGGGCGATTTTACCCTGCGGGACATCACCACGCGTTATCCGCAGCGGCGTATCACCCTTGGCGAACTTCTTGAACCTGTCGTTGAGGCGAAATATGTTCTGACGCCTGTGCTGTGGAAGTATCTCTACCGCTATGCGAAAAAACATCAGGCGAAGGGGAACGGTTTTGGTTATGGCATGGTATACCCGACCAACCCGGACAGCGTCACGCGAACGCTGTCCGCTCGTTACTACAAAGACGGCGCGGAAATTCTGATCGATCGCGGCTGGGATATGGCGAAAGGCGAAGCCCATTTCGACGATCCGCAAAACCAGCAGCATCGTCCGCGTCGCTTAACGCCCAGAGAGTGCGCTCGGCTGATGGGCTTTGAATCGCCGCAGGGATACCAGTTCCGCATTCCGGTTTCCGATACCCAGGCCTATCGTCAGTTTGGCAACTCGGTCATCGTGCCGGCCTTTGCCGCGGTGGCGAGCCTGCTGGAGGAGAAAATCAAAGCCGCTGTCGCCCTGCGTCAGCAAGGGATGGCCAGTGGCGGACGTTCACGATAAGGCCACGCGCAGTAAAAACATGCGGGCCATAGCGACCCGCGATACCGCTATTGAAAAACGTCTTGCCGCGCTGCTGACGGAACAGGGGATCGCCTATCGCGTGCAGGATGCCGGGCTGCCGGGGCGGCCTGACTTTGTGATCGACGATTATCGCTGCGTCATTTTCACCCACGGCTGCTTCTGGCATCAGCACCACTGCTATCTGTTTAAGGTGCCGGCGACGCGGACCGCGTTCTGGCTGGAAAAAATTGGCAAAAACGTAGAGCGCGATCGTCGTGATGTTCAGCGTCTAAAGGCGCTCGGCTGGCGGGTATTGGTGGTCTGGGAGTGCGCCCTGCGCGGGCGGGAAAAACTCAGCGACGCCGCTCTGTCCGAACGTCTTGAAGAGTGGATCTGCGGGGATGGCGCCCCCGCGCAGATCGACACGCAGGGAATACACCTACTGTAGCGTTTTATCTTTTACCGTCGTTGCCACAACCGGTTTAGCCGGGAACAGATATTTACCCAGCGTTACCAGCACGACCGCAAAGACGATAACCCCCAGCGCCAGCCATTCAATCGGCGCCAGACGTTCGCCGCCAAGTCCGGTGCCCAGCAATACCGCCACCACCGGGTTCACATAGGCATAGCTGGTTGCCAGCGCCGGGCTGACGTTGCGGATAAGATACATGTAGGCGTTAATCGCGATGATTGACCCAAACACCGCCAGGTAACCGACGGCGAAGAAGCCGGAAAGCGAGGGCAGCACGGTAAGCTTTTCACCGCTAAGAAACGACGCGCACATCAGCACCACGCCAGCGGCCAGCATTTCAATGGCGCCCGCCATCATGCCCACCGGTAGCGTAATACGCGAGCCGTAAACGGAGCCGAACGCCCAGCTAATGGAGCCAATCAAAATCAACATCGCCCCCCACGGATTACCGCTTAAATTGCCGCCGCTGTTAAGCATGACAATCCCCGCCAGACCAATCGCAATCCCCATCCACTCGAGCTTACGGGTCCTGATGCCGAAGAAATGGCTGAAACACAGGGTGAACAACGGGACTGTCGCCACGACTACGGCGGCGATACCCGAAGGGACATTCTGATGTTCAGCCACGGTAACCAGTCCGTTGCCGACGGCTAACAGGAGAATGCCAATCAGCGCGGCGTTGAGCAGGGGCCGTAGCGGCGGGAGCTTATGTCCCCGAAGCAGTAAAAAGGCGGTTAACAGCACGCCAGCGGCCAGGAAGCGCACGCCGGCCATCATCAGCGGCGGCCAGCTCTCCACGCCGATACGGATAACGAAATACGTGGAACCCCAAATGATATACAGGGCGAATAACGCACTGAAAAGCGGTAACAACTGCCGAAAACGCATAATCCCTCACGGGCGAAAGAGTCAGAATCAATAGAGTAAACGCGAAAATACCTGCCTGGCGAGCACTATACTCGCAGCATGTTGTTAAATAAATGTTGACGAGCAACATCTGTTTCCGCTCTGCGTGTTTTACTCCATACTTAATGCTTCAAGAAGAAAAATCGAGGGACTTATTTTGGCAGGAAGTAGTTTACTGACGTTACTTGATGATATCGCCACGCTGCTTGACGATATCTCTATGATGGGAAAACTGGCCGCAAAAAAAACCGCGGGCGTACTGGGCGACGATCTGTCGCTTAACGCCCAGCAGGTCACTGGCGTCAGAGCGAACCGCGAGCTGCCGGTGGTCTGGAGCGTGGCGAAAGGCTCATTTATCAACAAAGTGATTCTGGTGCCGCTGGCGCTGCTGATTAGCGCCTTCATCCCCTGGGCGATCACCCCTTTGCTGATGATCGGCGGCGCTTTCCTGTGCTTTGAAGGGGTAGAGAAGGTGCTTCATACCCTTGAGTCACGCAAACACAAGGAAGATCCGGCTGAGCGTAAGAAGCGGCTGGAAGCGTTGGCGGCGCAGGATCCACTGGCCTTTGAGAAGGATAAAATCAAAGGCGCGATCCGAACCGATTTTATCCTGTCGGCTGAAATTGTAGCGATTACGCTTGGGATCGTGGCTGACGCGCCGTTGCTGAATCAGGTGCTGGTACTTTCCGGCATCGCGTTAGTGGTGACGGTGGGCGTTTATGGCCTGGTGGGGATCATCGTTAAGCTGGACGATATGGGCTACTGGCTGGCAGAAAAATCCAGCGCGCTGGCGCGGGCGGTCGGGAAAGGGCTGCTGATTGTCGCGCCGTGGCTGATGAAATCGCTGTCGGTGATTGGCACGCTGGCCATGTTCCTGGTCGGGGGCGGCATTGTGGTGCATGGCGTCGCGCCGTTGCATCACGCCATTGAACATGTTGCCAGCCAGCAGAGTGCCGCGATAGCGCTAATGTTGCCAACGTTGGCGAACCTGGTGCTGGGCTTTATTATCGGCGCCATTGTGGTTGCGTTGGTGAAGATGGTGGCAAAAGTGCGTGGCGTCGCGCACTAAATATCTTCTGTCCAACCAGGCAAAACTCGCCATTCTCGTCTAAGGTGAAAAAGTTTCACATGATACAGGAGGCAGGTATGCACTTTTTGGTCAGTGATGAAGTTACCGTGAAAGAGGGCGGACCACGCATGATTGTCACCGGGTATTCCAGCGGAATGGTGGAGTGTCGGTGGTATGACGGCTTCGGCGTTAAGCGGGAGGCATTCCATGAGAATGAGCTGGTTCCCGGTGACGCAAGGCGCCAGCGTGAAAATGCCAGATAATAAAACGCCCGGTGAATGCCGGGCGTTTTATTAGGCAGAAAAAAAGCATCGCGTCAGCGATACGTAACGTACTGAATTATGCCAGGATTAGGAAAGCAATTGCGAGTAGGGAGTGGTCAGCGTGCCGCACGAAACAACGATCGAAAACTGGGGCTGGCTGAAAATGTTAGCGCGGCGATTCGGGCCCGGTCACGTCGTCAACCTCTGTTTTCTGATCGTGATGATTTTTTCCACTCTGCTGACCTGGCGGGAAGTGGTCGTACTGGAAGAAGCCTATATTTCCAGCCAGCGCAATCACCTGGAGAATGTCGCCAACGGGCTGGATAAGCAACTGCAGTATAACGTCGATAAACTGCTTTTTCTGCGTAACGGTATGCAGGAAGCGCTGGCAATGCCGCTTGACTTTCCCGCGCTCCGGGACGCCGTCTCTCGTTTCGAACAGCAAAGGCATTCGCGATTCTGGCAGCTTGAACTGGATAAGCGTCGAACCTTGCCGCTGAACGGCGTGTCTGACTCCTTTGTTAACCAAACCCACATCCTTTCCCGTGACAGCGACACGCTGGATAATGAGCTGACCGCCGCGCTGGAGGTGGGGTATTTGTTGCGTTTAGCCCAGACCCGTTCTTCACTGACGCAGCAGGCGATGTACGTCTCCCGCGCCGGGTTTTATGTTTCCACCCAACCCTCCGCCCTCTCCAGCGAAATTACCGCCCGCTATTATGATTATGTCATCCAGCCGTGGTTTAAAGAGCAGTCGCAGCGGCAGAACCGGATGCGCGGGGTACGCTGGTACACCGGCCAGACCACGCAGTTGCGCGATGAGCTGCAACGGGTCACCGTCAGCGTTCCGCTGGATAACGGTCAGTACTGGTATGGCGTGCTGGCGATGACGATCCCCGTCTCCTCGGTGGAACGGTTTATGGAAGACGCCATCGACAAGGATGTGGAAGGGGAATACCAGCTGTATGACAGTAAATTGAAGATGCTGGCGGCATCGACGCCGGCATTGCGCAACATCAACACCTTTGACGCGCGTGAGCAGGCGACGCTTGCCCACGAGATTGAACAGGACACCGAAGGCGGCTTGCGAATGGGAAGCCGCTACATCAGCTGGCAGCGGCTGGATCACTTCGACGGCGTGCTGGTCCGCGTTCATACGCTCAGTGAAGGGGTGCAGGGAGACTTCGGCAGTATCAGTATTGCGCTGGCCCTGCTGTGGGCGCTGTTTACCAGTATGTTAATCATCTCGTGGATTGTCATCCGCCACATGGTGAGCAACATGTTTGTGTTGCAAAGCTCGCTACAGTGGCAGGCCTGGCACGACACGCTTACCCGTTTGTACAACCGTGGCGCATTGTTTGAAAAAGCCCGCCAACTGGTACAGCGCTGCCGGGCGCAAAAGCAGTCGCTGTCGGTGATTCAAATCGATCTTGATCACTTTAAAAGCATTAATGACCGGTTTGGCCACCAGGCGGGCGATCGGGTGCTGGCTCACGCCGCGAGCTTAATCAGCGGCACTCTGCGGGCGAACGACGTCGCCGGGCGCGTCGGGGGAGAGGAGTTCTGTGTGGTACTCCCGGACACGACGCTGGCGCAGGCGGAACGTATCGCAGAGCGGATCCGCCTGCGCCTGAATGAAAAAGAGCTACTGATAGCGAAAAGCACCACGCTGCGGATCAGCGCCTCGCTGGGGGTGAGTGGCACGCAGGAAACCCATGAATACGATTTTGAACAGCTGCAGTCGCTGGCCGATCGCAGGTTATACCTGGCGAAACAGGCTGGCCGCAACCGGGTTTGTGCGAGCGAGAGGGGCTAGTCAGGGGTAAACAGATGCGACATGCCTTCACTCCAGCCTGCCGGACCTTCTGAACGGGTGCGGTAGACGTAGGGCGAAGCCTGATCGGGTAACACCACCCCTTCGCGGCTCAGTCCTTTCACCACCACGGCGTAATTCATGACCTTAAGCAGTGGCGCATCGTTTGGGCCATCACCCAGGCCGACAGTAACAGGGCGTTGCCCCCACTGGCGCTGGTAACGTGCGATTAACCCGTTTGCCGCCTGATCTTTTCCCGCGCTGGCGTCAAGTATGTGCCAGAAGCGTGCGCCGTGAACAAACTGCAACCCCAACGCGTTTAGCTGTTGGCTGAACGCCGCCATGCGCGCATCGCTGTCACGCCAGATCAGGGTGACAGAGGCTTCATGCAGGCGGCTTAAGCTGGCCTGGGCGTGAGGCAGACCTGTCCATTCGCTAATGGTCGCCTCATCGACATCGTCGAAGGTTGTGAATTTATACTGTCCTTTTTCGCGAAGCTTATTGAGCACCGCGCTAACTTCATCGTGCGGCACGCCGCTCATCAGACGCGGAGAGTCAGATTCAGTTTGCCAGCGACTGTCATATTCAATGACGGCGCCGTTTTCGGCAATCAGCGGAAGGCCGTGCAGATTGAGTGATTTCTGGATGTAAAGCATTTCTGCGGCGGTTTTGCTGCTACATAGAATGACGGGAATCTCGTGCTCACGCAGACGGGCGAGCCAGCCAGCGGCAGGTTGCCAGTCATAGGTTTGATTGTCCAGTAACGTGCCATCCAGATCGGTAAAAACCAGCACCGGATCGTTCAGTGAAAGCATAATGATTTCCCGTGTTGTAAAAAGCTATTACCAGGAAAAATCCTAAAGCCAGGAGGCGTAGTCCCCGCTGAAGACGGGATCGGTCCCGTCGCCATGAGGCCTGCAGCCGTGTTCACCTTAACCATTAGTAGTATTAATCATTCATCGCAAAAATATTTGCTTGTCATACAAAAAAATTGCAGATAAGGTTTAACGCACATCAGATTTCCTGGTGTAACGAATTTTCAAGTGCTTCTTGCATAAGCAAGTTTCATCCCGACCCAACTGGGTCGGGATTTTTTTCCTCTGTGGGTTAGCGGTTGATTTCCGTCACGCTGAAATCGTGTATATCCAGCTCAAAGGCTTCCGCTAATTCATGCCATGTATGGTATTCACGCCCATCAACGCTGACCTTTTCCGGATCGCTTCCACTGCGATGAATTTCGCTCTCACTGATTTCATTGATTGCGGCCAGCAGCGCGTCGACATCGACGCTGACTTCGCGTTTCGCGGTATCGCTGTAGTCTTTTGCGGTCTTCATCATTAACCTCTCCCGTTAGCGTGCTTCAGCCTAAGTATAGACCGTTGAGAAAAGCCGCAATCGCGCCGGGTGAACGCTGCCAGGAATGGATTTTTGTTCTACACTGGCACAAAGCCACAGGAGGAGAAAAATGAACGTAAATGATCGGGTTACAGTCAAGACGGATGGCGGTCCTCGTCGTCCTGGCGTGGTACTGGCGGTAGAGGAGTTTAACGAAGGCACAATGTACCTGGTATCGCTGGAAGACTACCCGCTCGGCATCTGGTTCTTCAATGAGTCGGGGCACCAGGACGGCATTTTTGTGGAAAAGGCGGAATAGGGCGGCAACGGGGATGTTATCCCGGCTGGTGGACGCCCCACCAGTCGGGAGGTCTTAGCGCATGTTAACAAATATGCCGTTGGTCACGTTATCGGTCAGGCGAACAACATGATAGATAACTTGTTTGTTATGCGTTTTTATCTTTCGTTTTATATTCCCCTTATGGGAGGAGACGGTTTTCGCTTTGATGTTCATCCGATCCGAAATTTGAATCGTTCCTTGTCCTTCCATCCACATGCGTAACATGCTTGATTCCGTTCGACTCAACGATAACGTTGGTAAATTTATTACGCTGGCAGTATCGGTCTCTTTTTTCAGAATATCGCCAAGAAGATCGTCCAGTGATTGGGGTTTTATAGATTTAGAACTGATCAATAAGTTTTTTCTGACTAATAAATATTCATCAAAATGGACATTAGCAATGGCCATGAAAACAATAAATAACGTATTGGGATGCTGATTAATGATTTGCTTTATATGTTGACTGTCGTCAGGATCGTGGATGAAACAGTCCTCATTAATAAACACCACAGAAGGTCGGTGGGTCTCACACGCGATGTCGAGTTCGTCAACGGTCTCGATGTCGTTGATTTCCCTTTTTTTCACCCCTCTGCTTACAAGATACCCGGTCAAACCCAGCCGGGTGTAACTGCATAAATCCATAATAATCGTTGACATGGCATACCCTCACTCAATGCGTAACGATAATTCCCCTTACCCGAATATCTCATCACAACTTAACGGAACGTAACTTTCACCCAACGAGACGCTAATGCGATTTCCAGGCGGACTTACTATCCCGTAAAGTTACGTATAATTTGCCTGGAATTGTCTTAAAGTAAAGTAAATGTTGCGTTATGTGAGTGAGATAAAAACAAATAACGCGCGTCAGAGTTATCCTGGTAGATGTTTTTGACGGGTCAATTTAGGATAATCCTTAGGATAACTGGATAAACATTATGGAATATTATTTGCGGGTAATTCACTAACGATATCAGCTAATAAATTGAAAATTTCACTAAATAAATGTTCGCAAAAAGGGGCGATAAGCGGCATTAAGGCCGCAATTACTGTCATACCGACCGTCAAGGTTAACGGGAAACCAATAACAAATACTGATAGCTGAGGCGCCATTCGATTCAATAATCCTAGCGCCAGGTTCAGCGTTAATAACATCGTGATCACCGGCAGCGCCAGCATTAAGCCGTTCAGAAAGATCAGACCGCCCGCTCTGGCAAGCGCCAGAAACGCATTGCTGTTAACCGGGTTGCCGCCGATGGGCAGGGTATGGAACGTATCGACCATCAGTGAAATCAGCCACAGATGACCGTTAAACGTTAAAAACAGCAGCATCGCCAGCATATCAATGATGCGGGCCAGCACCGGCATGTTGAGATGACTGCCTGGATCGACAAAGGTGGCGAAGGATAAACCCATTTGCAGACCAATGATCTCCCCGGCAGTCCGCACCGCCGCGAAGGCAAACTGCATGGTGAAGCCCAGCGCGATGCCGATCAGAATTTGTTGCATCGCTATCCATAAGGCGTCAAACGAAAAAATCGGCACGTTATGTGTTGGAAGCGACGGCGCGATCACCACGGTAATGAGGAGCCCCAGTCCCAGCTTAATCCGTTTTGGGATCGCGCGTTCGCTGAGTATGGGGGCGGTAGAGATCAGCGCCAGCACGCGCAGCAGCGGCCAAAAATACAGGTTAAGCCACTGAAGCCATTGATCGCTGGTTACCTGCAGCATCCCTGTTATCCGATGATATATGGCAGGTTAGTGAACAGCGTACGCACGTAATCCAGCAGCAGGTTCAGCATCCAGGGGCCAGCGATAATGATGGCGGCAAACACCGCCACAATTTTCGGAATAAACGACAGCGTCATTTCGTTAATCTGCGTGGCGGCCTGCAATATGCTGATGATCAGACCCGTCACCAGCGCGACCAGCAGCAGCGGGGCAGCAAGCGCCAGGGCAACCTTCATCGCCTCGGTGCCAATCATCATGACCGATTCAGGTGTCATTTCTGGCCTCTAACTGTAAAAGCTTTGCGCAAGCGAGCCGACCAGCAGTTGCCAGCCGTCGACCAGCACAAACAACATGAGTTTAAACGGCAGGGCGATAGTGGCAGGCGGAACCATCATCATCCCGAGCGCCATCAGCACGCTGGCGATAACCAGATCGATGATCAAAAATGGAATGAAAATGGTAAAGCCGATCTGAAAAGCGGTTTTCAGCTCGCTGGTGACATAAGCGGGCAGCAGAATACGCATCGGAACCGCTTCCGGTCCCTGTAACGGCCCGCTGTTCGCCAGACGCGCAAACAGGGCGAGATCGGCTTCGCGGGTCTGGCGCATCATAAACTCGCGCAGCGGCTGCGCCCCTTTTTCCAGCGCTTCCTGCATGGATATTTTTTCTTCGCTGAACGGCTGATAGGCGTCAACGTAGATTTTATCGATCACTGGCGACATGATGAAAAAGGTCAGAAACAGCGCCAGCCCGAGCAGAACCTGGTTGGGTGGGGCAGACGGCGTGCCGAGCGCGTTACGCAGCAGGCCGAAAACGATGATGATGCGGGTAAAGCTGGTCATCATCAGCAAAATCGCCGGAATAAAGGTCAGTGAGGTGATAAACACCAGCGTCTGAACGGAAAGCGACCAGCTCTGGCCGCCGCCGGGCAACGGCTGAGTGACCAGACCGGGCAGTTGCGCCAGCGCGGCTGGGCTGAAAAGCCATAAACCGGCAAGCGTAAGGGACAACAAACGGCGCATCAGGATCTCCCGGAACGCTTTAACAAATTCGCCATCAGGCTGTGAAAGTTTTCAGGCGTGGAAGAGGTCTCTTCAGGCACGACGGGGGACGGCGGCAGGGTGTGCAGCACGTTGATTTGTGATGCGGTGACGCCGAGCACCAGACGCGCGTCCTCTACGTCGACAATCACCACCCGCTCACGGGGACCCAGTGAGGTGCTGGCCGACACTTTCAGCCCGCGCGTGTTGCCGCTTTTGGGCGCAAGGCCCAGACGTTTAATGACCCAGGCGGCCGCCAGAATCAGCACAATAATTCCCAGCAACGCGCCGCTGACCTGAAGCAAAGGGGAGCCGGGAACCGCGGAGGGCTGTTGAACGGAAGCCTGGGTTTGCATGTTTAGCGGCTCAGGCGACGCATACGTTCAGACGGCGTAATGATGTCGGTAATGCGCACGCCGTACTTGTCGGCGACGACCACAACTTCGCCCTGGGCGATCAGATAACCGTTGATCAGAATGTCCAGCGGCTCGCCTGCCAGACCGTCCAGCGCGACCACGGAACCTTGCGTCAGGCGCAACAGTTCTTTGATGGTCATACGTGTGCGGCCTAATTCCACGGTCAGTTTAACCGGGATATCCATAATCAGATCGATATCCTGCAGCGTGCCGCTGACGTCGCCACCGCCTAGCTGCTGGAACACCGCGTCCGCCGGGCTTTTCGCCGTCGTCGTTTTTTGCTCGTTTAACGCGTCAGCCCACAGATCGTCCAATGCGCCAGTGTTCTCATCAGACGGATTATTCATGTCACTCATTTGGGCTGTTCCTCATTCAGCGAATTCAAAATCGGGTTAATCAGATGTTCTACGCGTAACGCGTACTGACCGTTAACAGTGCCATACTGGCTGGTCAGGACAGGCACACCGTCCACATGAGCAATAATGCGGTCTGGTTTTTCAATCGGCAGCACATCGCCGGGTTGCAGTTTTAAAATCTGCGAAAGACGCAGCGGAATGTCGGCGAAATTCGCTACCAGCTCCAGCTCGGAATGCTGAACCTGACGCACCAGGTTGTCGCGCCAGTTCTGATCCTCATGGCGGGAGTTTTCCAGCGGCGGGTTGACCAACAGTTCGCGCAGCGGTTCGATCATGCTGAACGGCAGGCAGATGTTGAATTCGCCGGTCAGGTTGCCAATTTCGACGTGGAACGGCGTGTTCACCACGATATCGTTCGGTGAGGTGGTGATATTGGTAAACTTCACCTGCATCTCGGAACGCACATACTCGACTTCCAGCGGATTAATCGCTTTCCACGCGTCGCTGTAGCCTTCAAGCGCCAGTTTCAGCATGCGGTTGATCACCCGCTGCTCGGTATGCGTGAACTCACGGCCTTCCACTTTGGTCGGGAAACGACCGTCGCCGCCGAACAGGTTATCGACGGCGATAAACACCAGACTCGGCGAAAAAACCACCAGACCCGTTCCACGCAGCGGCTTCAGGTGGATCAGGTTGAGGTTGGTGGGCACCGGCAGGTTGCGCGCAAATTCATGGTACGGCTGAATGCGGATCGCCCCGACGGTAATATCCGGGCTACGTCGCAGCAGGTTAAACAGCCCCATCCGGAACTGGCGCGCGAAACGCTCGTTGATGATCTCCAGCGCCTGAAGACGCTCGCGTACCACGCGACGCTGGGTATTCGGATCGTAGGGACGAATATCGCTTTCACCCGCGATCCCTGCTTTCGGTTCGTCTTTCGTTTCGCTGTCGCCGTTGAGCAGCGCATCGATTTCAGCCTGAGAGAGAATACTGTCGCCCATGTCGTTACCGCAGAATGAAAGCTGTGTACAGCACGTCGGTCACGTCCTGTTTAGGTTGTCCGGCAACAAGCGGAGGGGAAAGCGTCTCTTTAATCGCCGCGATCAGCTTTTGTTTACCGTCTTCGGTAGACAGCGCTGCGGCATCCTGACGTGAGAACAGCAGCAGCAGGCGGCTACGGACTTCCGGTAAATATTCGTTAAGACGCGCGCGCGTCGCCTCATCTTTCAGACGCAGCGTCACGCCGATATACAACACGCGATCGGCATCACCGAGATTCACCGTAAAAGTGTCGAGGGCAAAAAAGACCGGCGCAGGCGGAGGCGGCGGTTCGTTCGCCGCGGTTGTCGGCTTCTGCTGCATACGCCAATAGCTATAACCCGCGGTGGCGCAGGCGGCGAGGGTAATGATTACCAGCAGTGGGATCCAAATTGAGCGCTTGCTCTTTTTGTTAAGTGCGGAATCAGTCATCTGATACGGGCTTCCTGTTTCGGTACAGCTTATGGGCTGATTATCCCGTGTCCTGACCACGGCAAAGCGTGGAAAAGACGCGGATAATCGTGCTACCTCTGGCGTTAGGCGAAGATATCGACGGCGCCATTACCGCGCGCGGCAGACTGCAGCGAGGCCGGAACCGCCAGTTCGCTCTCATCATCGCCCAGCGCCAGCGCCTGTCCCGGTGTACGAGATGCATGCTGCTGCGAGGAAGAGTGCTGCTGACCGGCGAAGCTTTCGCTGCTGATGTTGCTTTGGCCCAGTTGGATCCCGCTTTCCGCCAGTTGGGTGCGCAGAACCGGCAGGGCGGCTTCCAGCGCGGCGCGAACGTGGCTGTGCGCGGAAACCATCTGCAACTGCGCGTGGTTATCATCCAGCTTAAGCGAGATCTGCACCTGGCCCAGATCTTCAGGATGCAAACGTAACTCCGCGCTCTGCTGACCCTGGCGGGTGAACAGCGTGATGTGCTGGCTCAGCGATTGCTGCCATTCGTGGCTGCCGAGCGGGGCGCTCAGCACTGGCGCGGGGCTGCCAGGCTGCGCTGCTTGCGGAGTGGATGGCGCGTTGGCGCTCATTGCCAGACCCGGCGCGACGGGCGTCGGCGTGCTCTCTGCATCAACATGAGCCGTTGCGCCACCCGTTACGACTGGCGCGGCAACCGCCTGGCTTTTGGCGTTATCCGCCGCTATGCCCGGTATTGCAGCCTCTTTTTTAGCGTCTTTTAGCGTATCGCCGTCGAAAGGAGTGGCACGCTCTTGCGACAGAGAACGGGGATCTACCCGCAGGGATGTCCCTGGTGCGCTGAGCTGCGCATCTGTCGGGGCGGTGGTGAATCCGGGCTGGCCGGGCAGCATCGCGAACAGCGCGCTCAGGCTGGCGAGATCGTCGTCGCTGAGTGCGCTTTTCTTCTCATCTTTTTGTTCTGCCTGACTCAGGACGGCCAGCGCGCTGGTTTTCTGCGACGGCGACAGGGCCGAAAACAGCGCTCCGGCGTCGTTTAGCCCTTTGAGCGACTCATCGGTTTGCGCATCTTTGGCGGCGAGGAGCGCCGTCAACTTATCGCGCGGCAACGCGTCGCCGTCCTGCGCCAGCAGCGCTTTCTGCAGTTTGCCGCCCGCAGCCCGCAGGTCGGCAAGCGTAAGCGGCGCGCCCTGACCCTGCGTGTCGCCAGCGCCAAGCGCGCCCGCCAGCAGAGCCAGGAAATCCTGCGCAGAATCCGCCGCTTTCCCGGACGGCAAGCCGGTGGTCAGATCGGTGTCGGTGGTGACCAGTTGGGGCAAGGTGATCATTCGGGTTTCCTCATTGCTGCACGCTGAGCAAATTCATCCATTTTTTTCTGATCCAGGCGGTTTTCAGCCAGTAGCGCCGCCGCGTTTTGTCTGTCCTGCAACGTCTGCCAGGCCTGCAGGCGTTGCTTTTTTTCCCGCCAGTTGTTCAGCGCCACGTCGACCTTTTGCGTCCATTGCGTTAACTGCTGACGGTGCTGTTCAACGGCTTTTTCCAGCGTCTGAATAAACTGCTGGTAGTTGATCCAGCGATTACTGGCGATCCCCTGGCTCATGTCGTTATTCAGGTTGCTGCGATACTCATTCTGGTAGTCAATCAGCATCTTGAGTTGTTCTTCCGCCTGCTGAAATCCGCGACGCATTTCCCCTAACAGTTGGGCAGCGTCATCGACCTCTTTTTCAGCGAGATCTTTGAGTGTTGCCAGCGCACCGTGTTCTGCCATGACGCATCTCCTCCTGCGTTATCATCCCGCCGGGAAAAGTAGATCCAGCGCCTGCAGGGAATCCTCCCAGTCGGCCCGTTCAAAAATACCTTGCTGAAGAAACGCCTCCAGCTGTGGCCAGAGTGCGATCGCTTTGTCGAGCATCGGGTCGCTGCCCTTAGCGTAAGCCCCGACGCTAACGAGATCGCGGTTACGCTGGAAGCTCGACAATAACTGCTTAAACTGGCGTACTTTGGCGTAATGCTGCTCGCTAATCAGCGCCGTCATGGCGCGGCTGATGGAGGCTTCGATATCGATAGCAGGGTAGTGTCCGGCTTCCGCCAGCCGCCGCGACAGCACAATGTGTCCGTCAAGGATTGCACGCGCCGAGTCGGCAATCGGATCCTGCTGGTCGTCGCCTTCGGTCAGTACCGTATAAAACGCAGTGATCGAACCGCCGCCGTGGATACCATTGCCCGCGCGTTCCACCAGCGCAGGCAGCTTGGCGAATACCGATGGCGGATAGCCTTTGGTCGCGGGCGGTTCGCCTATTGCCAGCGCGATTTCACGCTGCGCCATCGCATAACGGGTCAGGGAGTCCATGATCAGCAGAACATGCTGACCCCGGTCGCGAAAGTCCTCTGCGATCCGGGTGGCATAGGCGGCGCCCTGCATCCGCAGTAGCGGCGACACGTCCGCCGGCGCGGCAATGACCACCGAACGCGCGCGTCCGTCTGCGCCAAGAATGTTTTCGATAAAATCTTTTACTTCGCGGCCACGTTCGCCGATTAACCCGACCACGATCACATCGGCGCGGGTATAACGCGCCATCATGCCGAGCAGCACGCTTTTACCGACGCCGGAACCGGCAAACAGGCCCATACGCTGGCCGCGTCCGACGGTTAACAGCGCGTTGATAGGACGCACGCCGGTATCCAGAACATGCTCAATCGGCGTGCGCTGTAGCGGGTTAAACGGCGCGGTGATCAGCGCGCCGGTTTCGGTGGTGTCGGGGGAGGGCAGACCATCGAGCGGCTTACCGCTGCCGTCCAGCACGCGACCCAGCAGCGCCGGACCAAGCGGTAACTGTTTGCCGCTCTGCAGTCCCTCTCCGGCAATGTTCCTGGCGTAAACGCGCGCGCCGGGCAGAATGCCTTCGACCTCTTCAAGCGGCATCAGAAACAGGCGTTGGCCGTTAAAGCCGACGACTTCACTTTCCACTTCATGGGTTTCGGTCCCTTCCTGACGTTCAATAACGCAGGTGGCGCCCAGCGGAAGCTGCAGACCGGTCGCCTCCAGCACCAGTCCGGTGGCGCGTGTCAGCCGGCCATAACGGCGCACTGCCGGAAGCTGCGCCATTTTGGCTTCGAAATTATCCAGCGTCGTCAGCCAGCGGGTGAGACGGGTCGTCATCAGACAACTCCCGGCGCAGCCAGGCGGCAAAGTTCCTGCCAGCGGGTGGCGACGCTGGCGTCCAGATCGCCTTCATCCGCAGAAACCTTGCAGCCGCCATGATGCAGCGTCGGATCGCCGCGTAGCCGCCAGCCGTGGAGGCTGAGGGTTGCGCCGAGCATCTCTTCCACGCGCTGCAAATCATCCGGATGCACGCGAAGCTGCGGTTTGCCGCTGAACAACGGTTCCTGCTGCAACAGGTGTTGAATTTGTTTAATCAACGCCGAATTGTCTACGGCTGGCGTCTGTCCGATCACCTGGCGGGCGGCTTCCAGCGCCATCTGCATCAGACGTGACGCAATGACGCTGTCCAGCGCATCCAGCGTATTCTGAAACTCATTGACCAGTTGTTGCATCCGCGCGTGAAGGGGCGCCTGCTGACTGCGTGCCTGCGCCTGTCCCTGTTCCAGACCTTGCGCCAGACCCTCCTGGTAGCCCTGCTCATGACCCGCTTTGCGGCCTTCCGCAAGGCCGGCGTTATACCCCTGTTCATGCGCCTGGATCTTTAGTTGCGCCAGCTGCTGTTCAAGCTGTTGTTCCGCGCTCAGTTCCAGTTCGCCGCCGTCTTCAGACGGCAGTGCTTCGCAGTGATCCACGGGCGTAAGCTCCGCCAGCGGCGGGGCGAGGTCGTCTGGCGTCCAGACTTTCCACGGCAGCGCATCAGACATAGGTATCCTCGCCGCTGCCGATCACCATTTCGCCGGTTTCCGCCAGACGACGCACAATAAGCAGAATCGCTTTCTGTTCGTTCTCCACCTGCGACAGACGCACCGGACCACGGTTGGCCAGGTCGTCGCGCAGGATATCGGCGGCGCGCTGGGACATGTTGCGCAGGAACTTCTCGCGCAGCGGCTGCTCCGCGCCTTTCAGGGCGATCAGCAGCGACTCGGAATCCACTTCCTGCAGCAGGCGCTGAATGCTGCGGTCGTCCACATCCACCAGGTTTTCGAACAGGAACATCTCGTCGATAATTTTTTGCGCCAGCTCGCCGTCGAATTCACGCACGGCGGTAATGACAGCCTCTTCCTGCTGCGTTTTCATCAGGTTGATGATTTCCGCCGCCGTTCTTACGCCGCCCATTTTGCTGCGTTTGAGGTTCTGGCCGTCGAGCAGACCATTGAGCACTTCGGTCAATTCCGCCAGCGCGGCAGGCTGGACGCCGCCAAAAGTGGCGATACGCAACATCACATCGTGGCGCAGGCGTTCGTCGAACAGCGCCAGAATGTCGGCGGCCTGGCCGCGTTTGAGGTGCACGAGAATGGTGGCGATAATCTGCGGGTGTTCGTCGCGGATAAGATCGGCGGCGCTTTGCGGCTCCATAAAGTTGAGCGTCTCAATGCCGCTGGCGGTATCGCGGGTTTCGAGAATATCTTCCAGCAGGCTCGCGGCGCGCTCTTCGCCCAGCGCTTTGACCAGCACGGAGCGCAGGTACTCGTTGGCGTTAATGTTGAGCGCCGCAAACTGCTCGGCCTCTTGCTCAAATTCCGCCAGCACTTCCGTAAGCTGCTGATTGGAGATTTGGCGAACGTTCGCCATCGCCGCGCTCAGGGTCTGTACTTCCCGTTGGGAGAGGTGCTTGAACACCTCAGCCGCGCGATCTTCGCCAATGGTCATCAGCAGGATGACGCTTTTATCGGTACCGGTAAGGGCATTACTCATGATCGTTACTCATCCACTGACGAATGACCAGCGCCACCACGCGCGGATCGTTATCTGACATTTCGCGAATACGTTGACTCATCACTTCCGCGCCCAGACGCTGGTTCGCGCGACGCTGCTGAGTCTGTTCATCCTTACTGAGACGAACTTCAACGGCTTCCTGCGTTTCCTGACGCAGTTGTTCACGTTCCTGAGCGGCTTTGGCCTCCTCAGCGCGACGCGTCAACAGTGGACGCACCGCTTTACGCCAGAGGATCCAGGCAACCAGCAGCACCAGCAGCCAGCGACCCGCCGACATTAACTGTTCGATAAAGACCTGTTGTTTCCAGAACGGCAGCTCGGCGCTGTCGTCATCGGTGGCGGTAAACGGTGAGTTAACGACGTTCAGGGTGTCGCCGCGTTTATCCGAGAAGCCCATTGCCTCGCGAGTCAGATCTTCCAGCTGTTTCATCTGTTCAGCGGTGAGCGGCAGCGGCTTGCCATCCGGCAGGGTTTTGTAATTCACGACCACCGCCACGGAAAGACGCTGGATGTCGCCGACGTTCATTTTGGTATGGCGAATGGTGCGGTCGACTTCGTAGTTACTGGTTTCGTTACGCTGGGTGCTGCGCGGCCCGGCGTTGGTATTGGTGGTCGTCTGCTGGGCGTTTTGCCCGTTTTGCGCATTCTGCTGATTAGCCGGCGGTGTGGTAATTGGCGCGGCGTTCGCTGGCGCAGGCTGGTTGGACAGCGCGCCCGGTACGCCGCCTGGCAGACCGGAACCGATTTGTTCGCTTTCATTCACCTGACGTGAACGCAGCACCGCCTGCGACGCGTCGCCGTTTGGACGGTACTGCTCTTCCGTCTGTTCTTTATTGGCGAAGTCCAGTTGCGCGGTCACCTGTGCGTGGACATTACCGTTACCGACGATCGGCGAGAGGATCGATTCGATGCGGCGCTGAATACGGCCTTCCACGTCGCTGGCGTATTTCAATTGCGCGTCGTTGAGGTCGCGTCCGCTGGTGTTCGACTGGGTAAGCAAATGCCCGCCCTGATCGACCAGCGTTACGTTACCCGGCGGCAGCCCGGCGACAGCGCTGGAAACCAGATGCACCACCGCGCTGATTTGCCCTTCGTCCAGGGCGCGGCCCGGTTCCAGATTCACCGTGACGGAGGCGGAAGGGGATTTTTGTTCACGCACGAACAGCGACGGTTTGGGCATCGCCAGATGTACGCGGGCGCGCTTGACCGGACCGAGGGTTTCGATGGTGCGCGCCAGTTCGCCTTCCAGCGCGCGCTGGTAGTTCACCTGCTCGCTGAACTGGCTGATGCCGAATTTTTCCTGATCCAACAGTTCAAAGCCTACCGCGCCGCCTTTCGGCAGCCCTTGCTGAGCCAGACGCAGGCGCAATTCATGCACTTTATCCGCCGGAACTTCGATCGCGCCGCTGCCTTCCGTAAAACGGTAGGGGATATTCATCTGGGTTAGCTGGGTGACGATCGCGCCGCCGTCCTGATCGGACAAATTGCTGAACAACGTGCGATAGTCCGGCGACTTCGCCCAGAGTACCATCGCCACGATAATCGCGACGGCGGCGGAGCCAGCGACAATCAAAGGAATTTTAGGGTTCGCGCGCAGGCGATTAAGCCACTCGAGAGGTTTAGGTTGGGTTGCAGCCGATGCAGTCGCGTTCATCTCGCACCTCGTGACTGTTCGTGGACGGCTTTATTTGCAAAGTGGAACAAGACTCACTCCCGGGTCAGCAAAATCGAAAAATTGACGGTCTCATTATTTGTGCTTTCGTTTTTTTCTATGCGGCAAAAACCGTGGTTTTTTAGCGTTATTTAACGCCTTTATCTTATTGACAAACTGGTAATCTCTGCTGCGTAAAAAATCATCCAGAGGATTATCATGTCAGCGATACAGGGGATTGAAGGGGTCATCAGCCAACTGCAGGCGACCGCGATGGGCGCGCGTGCGCAGGAGGCTTCGCCGCAGTCGACCGTCAGTTTTGCCGGCCAACTCCACGCGGCGCTGGACCGCATCAGCGACAGACAAACCGCCGCACGCGTTCAGGCCGAAAAATTCACCCTCGGCGAGCCGGGCATCGCGCTGAACGATGTGATGACCGATATGCAAAAGGCGTCCGTGTCCATGCAGATGGGCATTCAGGTGCGTAACAAGCTGGTGGCGGCGTATCAGGAAGTCATGTCGATGCAGGTGTAGGTTTGATGCCTGGGGGTGAGTGGTGTCAGGCCGGACGGTGACGCTTGCGCCGCCATCCGGCAACGTTTTATTTCTGAATTAAATAACGGATTGTGGGACCGTCCTGCTGAATGTCCAGTACCGTGTAGCCATGGTTACGCGCATCCAGCGGGATGTTATTGATCGATTGCGGACAGTCGCTCACCACTTCCAGAATTTCCCCTTTTTTTAACTGCGGCATCGCCTCAAGCGTGGCGACGGCAGGGTAGGGGCAGGGTTCACCAACCATATCAAGACGGTAATCAGGTACGATATTTTTCATGCGGTTTCCTTAGCGGGGGTTAACCCGGCGCGACGGAAGAAACGTTTTTCCCAACCGATAATCAGCATCAGCGCGGTAAACAGCAGCAGATAAGTCACCAACAGACCGCCAGGCGGACCAAAGGTTGTGAGCAGATTAATTTTGTCCCAGTTGGTTGCCAGCGCCGGGGCGAAGTCATCCCAGTAGTACGCCAGAATTGTAGAGCCGATGACATTACCCAGCCCAACCCACCAGTAGTGCACCTGGCCTTCCACGGCGCGGTACATCCAGCCGGTTTCGCAACCGCCGGCCAGCACGATGCCAAAACCGAACAGCAGCCCGCCGATCACGGCGTTCGGGCCAGCCCACATGATCTTCGCTTCCACGCCCAACTGCACGTAGCTGAATATCCCGATTGCGCTTACCGCCATCCCAAAGATGATCGCTTTCGCCATATGGGTACGTCCGGTGATCCACAGATCGCGAAACGCCGAAGTAAAGCAAATCTGCGCGCGTTCAATCAGCAGCCCAAATCCCACGCCGAACAGCATCGCCAGACCCAGCTTCGGCTGGTTCATCGCCGTTAACAGCGCCCAGCCAATCATGCCGATAAACACCAGCATCCCTAAGCGGAAGCGGCGACGCGCCTGATCCGGCTTTTGCGTCAGCGGCGAGGCGGCGGAGACTTTTTGCATTTTGACCGGAATGCGGAAGATTGGCAGTAGCGTAAAGCGAGCGCCAAACCAGGAGCCGATGGCGGTCGCCAATGCAAAGAACCAGGCATGAAGAGAGAACTGCGGGATGCCGGTAAAGAAGGCCGCCAGATTACAGCCCATCGCCAGACGCGCGCCGAAACCGGCGATCATCCCGCCAATGATTGCCTGCATGATGCGCACCCGGCTGCGTGGAATACGCAGCTTAACGTTATTGGCCCACAGCGCGGCGGCGAAGCAGCCACCGAACATGCCGAGGATCATCATTCCGTCGATGCGCGTCAGCGGCGAGCCGTCGAGATGAATCAGCTTGTAATAGCCCCATTCTTCGGCATGGACGCCAAACAGTTGCAGGATTTGTCCGCCCCAGCGGGTAAATTCGCCGGTGACGGCCCAGAAGGTGCCGGTGATGCCAAAATAGTAAGTGGAGAGAATACCCGCCGCGATGACCGCGGGAACGGGCGCCCAGAATTTAATTAACCAGGCGTGTTTGAAGTGTTGCCATGACATGTGTTTTGCCTCTGAACTCAGAAGGTATGAAACAAGAGTGCGGATAGTACACCACAACCGTTTTTTTGCCTGGTACTATTAAGCGGTAATACCGACTGGATCAAACTTCGCCGTTCTGTGGGAAAGGCTGGCGACATCAGGGCTTTAATGCCACAATCCCCTTTTCTTCGCATGCAGGATGAATGATGAAAAAAGTAGCAATCATTGGGGCGTTACTGATGTTAGCGGGATGCGCCGAGGTGGAAAATTACCATAACGTGGTGAAAACGCCCGCGCCGGCCGGACTGGAAGGGTACTGGCAGACGAAAGGCCCGCAGCGCAGTCTGGTGAGTCCGGAAGCGATTGGCAGCCTGGTGATTACCCACGCCGGGGATACCCTCGACTGCCGTCAATGGCAGCGCGTGATTGCGCTACCGGGTAAACTGACGATGTTATCGGGTGAGTTAACCAACGTGACGGTAAACCGCGATCTTTACGCGATCGAGCGCGAAGGCAGCACGTTAGAATATGATGGAATGACCCTGCAGCGCGTCACGCGTCCCACCGCAGAGTGCGCCGCCGCGCTGGAAAAATCGCCACTGCCGACCCCGCTGCCCTGAAACCTCCCCCGACAGGTCGCCCTGCCGGGGTATTTTTATATCGCTTCTTCTATCACCCACACGCTCACGCTGCCGCCGTTGCAGTAAAAGGTCGCTACGCCATTTGCGTCGGTTGTCACGGTTTCCTGACGATTTCCTAAAAAGTCGCGCCAGGTTTTGTTGCCGTAGTTTTCACCCAGCGTGAGCGTTTTTTCGCCGTCGTCGCCGTTCGACAGCACCACCACACAGCCGGGATCCTCTTCAGTGCCGCTGCGGCTGAAAGCGATACAGTTTGGATGGTCGAAGTAGAGTGTCTGCACGCCGTGGGCGAAACGCTGGCGCGCCAGAATAAGCTGATCGAGCTGATTAATGATCGGCATGTCGATGGGGTAGGTTCCGCCGTCGTTGCCGGTATCTTCGTAATGCGCGCCGTAGAGATCGGGATAAAAAACGGAAGGGACGCCGTTTTCCCGCAGCAGGATCAACGCATAGGCCAGCGGTTTAAACCACGGCTCGACCGGGGCTTCCAGCGCCTGCAACGGCTGGGTATCGTGGTTGGCAACCAGCGTGACGGCATGAAAAGGATCGGCCTCCACCAGCGTACCGGTAAAGATCTGGCTCATATCATAGTCGCTCCCCTGACGGGACGCTTCGTGAAATTTCATTTGCAGCGGGGCGTCAAACAGCATCGTCTTGCCGTCAACCTGATTGATGTAGTTTTGCAGCGTATCAACGTCGTGCGACCAGTATTCCGCCACGATAAACAGCGGCTTCGGCGCGACCTCCTGTACGTGCTCAATCCACTCTTTATAAAACCAGGCCGGAATATGTTTTACCGCGTCCAGCCGGAAACCGTCGCAGTGGGTTTGTTCCATCACCCAGCGCGCCCAGTATTTGATCTCCTCGGTCACGGCATGATTGCGGAAGTCGATATTTTCACCCATCAGATAATCAAAATTGCCCATTTCGTCATCGACCTGGTCGTTCCAGCCGTCGCCGGTATAGTCGTTGACGATTTTGAAAATCCCGTCCTCGGTGGGGTTTTCAATGTGGTCGATACCGCTGAAACATTTAAAATCCCAGATAAACTGCGAATATTGCCCGGCGCGGGCAGGGAAGGTGTAGCGGGTCCAGCCTTCGCATTCGATGATTTCTTCATCTATTTGCGTGCGGTCGTCTTCATTCACTCGCTGAACGCGAATCGGCTCTTTTTCGTCTGCGCCCATTTTATGGTTCACCACCACGTCGAGCAGAACGGCAATTTCGTTCTTTTGCAGCGCGTCGATGGCCGCCAGCAGCTGCGTCTTGTCGCCATATTTGGTGGCGATCGATCCTTTTTGATCAAACTCGCCGAGATCAAATAAATCGTAACAGTCATAACCGACGGAATAGCCGCCCGATGCGCCTTTATACGCCGGGGGAAGCCAGACCATGTTTATCCCGATATCGTTAAGGCCGTCCGCGCGCGCTGCGACTTCCTGCCAGAGTTTGCCGCCGTCGGGGTAATACCAGTGGAAGAACTGCAAAAGAGTAGGATTTTTCATCTTCCGTGCTCCAGAAATCAAAAGACAACTTCTGGAGTATGGAAGATATTTTTAAACGTGGCGGGAATTATTGCGGCGCGCTGGGGGCGTCCGGCACCAGAAGCATGCCGGAAAGGCGACCGTAAGCATTGTTGAGGGACTGCTGTCGCGTGCTCTGGCCGATCAGACCGCTCAGCTCATCGAGTCTTTTTTGCAGCAATACCTTGAGGTGCTGTTCGTTATCCAGCGTTTGTTTAATGTATCCGGCAACAATATCCTGAATACTGCGCGTAATGTCCGGTGGAGTTTGCGTTTCAACGACCGTTTCAATACTTTGCAGATAGGTGACTTCCTGTTCCAGTAAAAGGTCCCATTCACCTCGCTGCGCAAGTTCGAGCAGCGACTGGCTTAGCAGCGCAATGCGCTGCCAACGGTTGATAAACTCCACGGCTGAGGTCATTAACGAGACTCCTGGGATGATGCTTTCGGTGAAATCTGTTTCCAGGCATCCGCGATGTTGCCGAGTAACCCTTCCACTTCTTCGATGGCCTGACTGTCATTGCGCAGATTAGCGAGCAGTAAGCGGCGGATCATATAGTCATAGAGATCGGAAAGATTGGCGGCGATGTCGCCACCATTCTCCAGGTCCAGACCAGCCTTCAGCCCGTTATCGATGATATTGATGGCTTTGCTGAGCGCTTCGCCCTTGGCGACAAGGTCGCCTTGCTCGAGAAAAAGACGAGCGCGTACCAGGGCGCTGTTAGCCCCATCAAACAACATTTCTATCAGCTGGTGCGGATTCGCACTCATTACGCCGCTTTCCACGCTAACTTGCGCGTAGGCTTTGGTACCGCTCGCGGTATACATGTTTACCTCGTGTTATCAGGATTTATTCATCGCTGTAAATTGTTGGCCCAGATAGGTACTGGTGTTATTCAGTTTGCTCATCATGGTATCGAGCTGGGTAAACTGCGCTGTATAGCGCGCAACCATGTCGTCAATACTGGCGCTGACTGACAGGTATTGTTTGGTCAGTTTCTTCAGCGTGGCGTTAATGGTGTCTTGCGCATTGTCGATAATGCCGTCATCAGCCAAATAACTTTTCACTTCAGCGGCAATTTTGGTGGTGATCCCAGTTTCTTTGCCGTCGCCAGCCAACAACTCACGTACCGAAGCGGTGTTTTCGTCCAGTGCTTTTTTCAGTTTGGTGTCATCGATGGTCATCTTGCCGGTTTTGCCATCTTGCTTGATGCCGATTTCATTCAGTGTTTTAAAGGCACCTTCGCTACCAGAGTTGGCAAACTGCGCGCGAATACCGGTCTGAATGGTTCGTACTACGCTGTCGCCCACCAGCGCGCCGTTATCTTTATCCTGACCTTCCGCACCTGCGTCTACGGCTTTATATTTGGTCAGCGTATTAAAGGTATCAATCAGCGAGTTATAGGCATCCACCCAGCCTTTAATCGCTTCCGTGGCTTTCTCATTGCTTTTCGTGACGGTTACGCGCGCGTCGGTGACTTTTTTGGTCAGTTCCAGCGTCACGCCCTGCGGGGCATCGGTGACTTTGTTACTCTGACGTTCAATATCGATACCGTTCATCGTGAGCTTGGAGTTTTGGGCCTGAACCAACTCAGTCATTTTTCCGGTACCGGTCGTGCTGTCGTAGGCCAGCATATCGTTCAGCTTGCTGTCGCCCTCAACGGAGATGGTCATTTTGCTGTCCATACCTTCTGCTGCGGTCAGCACCAGTTTGAACTCGCCATCCTTCACCTTCACGATACTGGCGGAGATTCCGCTATCGGTATCGTTGATCGCCTTACTGATATCATCCAGCGTGGTTTTGTCTTGCGACAGTTTAATCTCCAGCGGCTCTTTACGACCCGGCTGATCAATCTTAATTGTACGGGTGGCAGAGCCATCACCCAGCGCCTCTTTGTTTGAGGCAACTGATTTGGTGCTCAGAGACTGCGCCTGGGCCAACTGTGTGACGCTGATGGTATAAATACCCGGTGCCGCGCCAGCTTCGGTGGTGACTTTCAGGTCTTCAGTACTGCTGGTCACATTACTGCTTCTGAACAGTTCCGGTTTATTTAATGCGGTATTGGCCGTCTGGAATTTTTCCAGCGCACTCTTCAGCGTACCGTAAGCCGTCAGACGAGCGGTATTGTCGGTTTGTTGCTGAGTGATTGGATTTAAACGTTTTTTCTCAGCAATAGTTAGGTTGTTTAGCAACGTGTCCAGTGGTAAGCCTGAGCCTACGCCTAATGATGTAAATGAAGCCATGCCCGTTTCCTTGTGATTGCAAACAATTGTTAAGCGGGTTATCGGCAATCTGCGAACAAAGTTTAATGATAGTTTTGTGAAAATAATTCCCGGAATAGTGGTGAATAAAGAGGGTATTTCCAGGACTAAGAAAAAAGAGGGCAAAACGAAAAATTTTCTAAAGTTCGAATTTAAGGTGCCGATACAAGGGTTACGGTGAGAAACCGTGGGCAACAGCCCAATAACATCAAGTTGTAATTGATAAGGAAAAGATCATGGCACAAGTCATCAATACAAACAGCCTGTCGCTGTTGACCCAGAACAACCTGAACAAATCTCAGTCCGCACTGGGTTCCGCTATCGAGCGTCTCTCCTCCGGTCTGCGTATCAACAGCGCGAAAGACGATGCTGCGGGTCAGGCGATTGCAAACCGTTTCACCGCTAACATCAAAGGTCTGACTCAGGCTTCCCGTAACGCCAACGACGGTATCTCTGTTGCCCAGACCACGGAAGGCGCGCTGTCTGAAATCAACAACAACCTGCAGCGTGTGCGTGAACTGTCTGTCCAGGCAGCGAACGGTTCTAACTCTGATTCCGACCTGTCTTCTATCCAGGACGAAATTAATCAGCGCTTGGCAGAAATCAACCGTGTTTCCGAGCAGACCGACTTCAACGGCAAAAAAGTTCTGAACCAGGACGGTCAGTTGACTATTCAGGTTGGTGCAAAAGATGGTGAAACTATCACCATTGATCTGCAGAAAATTGATAAAACAACTTTGGGCCTGGATAAATTCGATATTACCAATATGGCGCAGACCATTAAAGATGGTAGCACCGTTAAGATGGATACTTCTCTTGCGACTAAAGGTGGTGCAACGGCAGTAGCGAATGCAAAATTGGTGACTGACGGTACTACAAAATATGTAACCGATGGTACCGATTTTTATGCTGCAACTGACAAAGGTGCTGGAGTATTCGAGTATGATCCAGCAACCAAAGCTACTGCACCAACAGGTACGTTGACAGATGTTAAACAAGTATCTGTAGATCTGACTAAAGGAACTGGTTTGACTGCGAATGACTCTATTATTCAGTACAAAGAAAATGGTACTACTAAGTTTGGAGTGGCAACAGTCGATCCAACAACTAAAGCAGTCAGCTATACTCAGGCGACGATTGCTGCAGATGGTAAAGTTACTAAAGGTACTGCTATCACCAACCCAACATTTACTGTGGATCCGCTGGCTAAAGTTGACGATGCTCTGAAGAAAGTTGATGGATTCCGTAGCTCCCTGGGTGCGGTGCAGAACCGTTTTGAATCTGCAGTAACTAACCTGGGTAACACCGTCAACAACCTGTCTTCTGCCCGTAGCCGTATCGAAGACTCCGACTATGCGACCGAAGTATCTAACATGTCTCGTGCGCAGATCCTGCAGCAGGCGGGTACTTCCGTTCTGGCACAGGCTAACCAGACCACGCAAAACGTCCTCTCTTTACTGCGTTAATCCATCGATTGGGTTACTTAGTAGTCAGAGAAAATAAAGGCAGCGAAAGCTGCCTTTTTTCTATACTGGAGTTTGAATAATGCAAGAAATTACCGTTACCGAACCGGCTTTTGTTAAGGCCTTCCAATGCTCTGGAACGCAATGTCGCGATCATTGCTGTAAAAGTTGGAATATACATCTGGATAAATCAACGGTGAATAAGTATCTCTCCAGTAAAGATGACTACATTAAGAAAATTGCTAAAGAAAATATTATTATCCTTAAAAAAGATATTACGAACTGGGGGACGATTAAACTTGCGGATGACACTGGAAACTGTCCTTATCTGACCGAAGACAGTCTGTGTCAGGTACAGAAAACGTTGGGTGCTAAGGCATTAAGTACGACATGTAAAACATTTCCGCGTAGTGAGCGTATCTACAAAAACGATGTAAGAAAAGCATTAAATCTGTCGTGTCCGGAAGTCGCCAGTTTAGTCCTGACCGATCCCAATGCGATGGTTCTAAATGAGAGTAGTAAAATTGTGCCTGGTGCCTTTACTGCACCAGTCTTTTCTCAACAGCAAAAACTGCTTAATCTTTTCTGTCTGAGCCTTGTGGAACAGGCAGGGAGTGATGTGGATGTGGGGCTATATGCGCTAATTAAACTTATTTTATGCGTTAAGAAGTTTAATCAGATTGATAATGTGGCGCTGGCTGATGTTGAGCAAATTTATCACGCGATTGTAACGCAGATACAGTCAGGTGAAATGCGAGAGGAACTGTCGAAATTATCTGCTGACAACAATGTTAAAGTCAACATAGTGCTCTTGCTTCAGGATTATTTCCGCAGTCTTCCGGTAAGCCGCGCCCATGGTGTACTTAACTATTATATCCAGTGTCTTTTGAGAACATTGACCCTGGAAGAAAATTACTCTGTGGGTGAAGGGGTTGCTAAACTTGAGGCGACCTGGCAGAAGGTTTACGAACAACAGGATGAGACTGGATTCGATCTTAAAAATTTCATTTTGTATAAAATTTGGGAAAACAACTTTCCCAATCAAAAGAATGTAGACCCGCTTCGGACGTTATATATGATAAGCGTCGAATACTATTTTATCAAAATGCTGATCGCTGCCAGTGCCTACGAAAGAACATACCTCGAGAAGGAGGATGCCATCAATATCGTCTACAGCTTCCATTCGTTAAGTCAGCATAACCCTACCGTACATGAGAACTTTCAAAAGCATATTGAGACTGTGCGCACAGGGGATGACCTGTCGATGATTCATCTCTTGACATAATTTAAGCAGGGATGCGTGAAAATGCATCCCTCGCAAGCTAACCATTTGATTTATGTTTGATTATTTCCGATGCGAAATAACGCCATCAGCTACATAAGTAAAATAACCCTTCTTTTATAGCCTTATTCTCCCGATAGAACGCCCTGCAGAAACGGATAATCATGCCGATAACTCATTTAACGCAGGGCTGTTTATCGTGAATTCACTGTATACCGCTGAAGGTGTAATGGATAAACACTCGCTGTGGCAGCGTTATGTACCGCTGGTGCGTCACGAAGCGTTGCGCCTGCAGGTGCGTTTGCCCGCGAGCGTGGAACTGGACGATCTGCTACAGGCGGGCGGCATCGGGTTATTGAATGCAGTTGACCGATATGACGCTCTGCAAGGAACGGCATTTACCACTTACGCAGTGCAGCGTATTCGTGGCGCAATGCTGGATGAACTACGTAGCCGTGACTGGGTGCCGCGTAGCGTCCGGCGTAACGCCCGCGAAGTGGCGCAGGCGATGGGGCAACTGGAGCAGGAATTAGGACGTAACGCGACGGAAACGGAAGTGGCGGAGCGTCTGGGGATCCCTGTCGAAGAATACCGTCAGATGTTGCTTGATACCAATAATAGCCAGCTTTTCTCGTACGACGAATGGCGGGAAGAACATGGCGACAGTATCGAGCTGGTGACTGAAGAGCATCAGCAGGAAAACCCGTTACAGCAGCTCCTCGAGAGCAATTTGCGCCAGCGCGTGATGGATGCCATTGAAGCCCTTCCGGAGCGTGAACAACTGGTGCTGACACTCTATTACCAGGAAGAGCTGAATCTCAAAGAGATTGGCGCGGTTCTGGAAGTCGGGGAGTCGCGGGTGAGCCAGTTGCACAGTCAGGCTATCAAACGGTTACGCACTAAGCTGGGTAAGTTATAGGAGGCGACCATACTGCCTCTGCAAAATGCCGCACAACCTACTGACTACCAGGAGTTCTCATGACGGTGCAGCAATCTAAAAGACGGCCATTAAGCCGCTACCTCAAAGACTTTAAACACAGCCAGACGCATTGCGCCCATTGCCACAAATTACTCGACCGCATCACGCTGGTGCGTAAAGGGCAGATCGTCAATAAAATCGCCATATCCCGACTGGACACGCTGATGGACGAGGCTGCCTGGGAGCAAGAGCGGAAAGAGTGGGTCGCGCTGTGCCGCTTCTGCGGCGATCTGCACTGCAAAGCGCAGAGCGACTTCTTTGACATCATCGGTTTTAAGCAGTTTTTATTTGAACAAACTGAGATGAGCCACGGCACTGTGCGCGAATACGTTGTTCGCTTGCGCCGCCTCGGCAATCACCTTAGCGAGCAGAAGATTTCTCATGATCTGCTGCAGGATGGTTTTCTTGATGAAAATCTGGCGCCGTGGCTGCCGGAAACCAGTACCAACAACTACCGCATTGCGCTGCGCAAGTATGAACAGTACAAAGCGCAGGTCCACCCCGGGCAGATGCAGAAATCCTCCTTCAGAGCGACTTCTGATATATATTAAAAATGAATAAGATGTAGCAGAGTGGATTATGGCGTGACGCGTAATCGCTCTACACTACGGTCATTCATAATAACATTCGGGGTAAATATGAAATTAGCACTTCTGGGTCGTCAGGCGCTGATGGGCGTGATGGCTGTTGCACTGGTCGCTGGGATGAGCGCAAAAACGTTTGCGGATGAAGGACTGCTTAAGAAGGTCAAAGATCGCGGAACCCTGCTGGTGGGGCTGGAAGGCACTTATCCGCCGTTCAGCTATCAGGGTGACGACGGTAAATTAACCGGCTTTGAAGTGGAATTTGCCGAAGAGCTGGCGAAACATCTTGGGGTGAAAGCCTCACTGAAACCGACCAAATGGGACGGGATGCTGGCCTCGCTGGATTCAAAACGCATTGACGTGGTGATCAATCAGGTGACCATCTCTGACGAGCGTAAGAAGAAATACGATTTCTCTACCCCGTATACGGTGTCCGGTATTCAGGCGCTGGTGAAAAAGGGCAATGAAGGGGCGATCAAGACCGCGGCCGATCTGAAAGATAAGAAAGTCGGCGTCGGCCTGGGCACCAACTACGAAGAGTGGCTGCGTCAGAACGTACAGGGCGTGGACATCCGCACCTACGATGACGATCCGACCAAATACCAGGATCTGCGCGTAGGGCGTATTGATGCGATCCTCGTCGACCGTCTGGCCGCGCTGGATCTGGTGAAGAAAACCAAAGACTCGCTGGCGGTGACTGGCGAAGCGTTCTCCCGTCAGGAAGCGGGCGTTGCGGTACGTAAAGGCAACGAAGATCTGCTGAAAGCGGTAGACGCTGCTATCGCTGAGATGCAAAAAGACGGTACGCTGAAGGCGCTTTCTGAGAAGTGGTTTGGCGCTGACGTGACGAAATAATCAGCTAAATAGCAAAAAAAGGCGCTTTAATCAGCGCCTTTTTTATTTCATCCGCCTGAACGTGCATAATAAAAAGAACATCACAACAACAAAAAACGGAGGCTTTATGCCACTGCACAACCTGACGCGCTTCCCACGCCTGGAATTTATCGGCGCGCCCACGCCGCTCGAATACCTCCCACGTTTATCTGATCATCTTGGACGCGATATTTTTATAAAGCGGGACGACGTCACGCCAATGGCGATGGGCGGCAATAAGCTGCGCAAACTGGAGTTTCTTGCCGCTGACGCGCTGCGCGAAGGGGCGGATACGCTGATTACCGCTGGCGCTATTCAGTCCAACCATGTGCGTCAGACGGCGGCGGTGGCGGCGAAGCTCGGTCTGCATTGCGTCGCGCTGCTGGAAAACCCGATCGGCACCACGGCGGAAAACTATCTGAGCAACGGCAACCGGCTACTGCTGGATCTGTTCAACGTGCAAATCGAAATGTGCGACGCGTTAACCGATCCGGACGCCCAGCTACAGGAATTAGCCACCCGGCTCGAAGCGCAGGGCTTCCGGCCTTACGTTATCCCGGTGGGCGGTTCAAACGCCCTCGGCGCGTTAGGTTACGTTGAAAGCGCGCTGGAGATCGCCCAGCAGTGTGAAGGGGCGGTACAGCTCTCTTCGGTGGTGGTGGCTTCCGGCAGCGCTGGCACTCATGCCGGTCTGGCAGTGGGCCTTGAACAACTGATGCCAGAAGTGGAGCTGATTGGCGTCACGGTATCGCGTAGCGTCGCCGAACAAAAACCAAAGGTGGCGGCGCTGCAGCAGACCCTTGCCAAAACCCTGGAACTGACCGCGTCGGCAGACATTGCGCTGTGGGATGACTATTTTGCGCCCGGTTATGGCATGCCGAATGAAGAGGGGATGGAAGCGGTAAAACTGCTGGCGCGCCTGGAAGGCATTCTTCTCGATCCGGTGTATACCGGGAAAGCGATGGCCGGGCTAATCGACGGCATCAGCCAGAAGCGTTTTAAAGACGAAGGTCCCGTTCTCTTTATTCATACCGGCGGTGCGCCTGCGCTCTTTGCCTACCATCCCCACGTGTAATATCGGATAAGCTCATGCAAGAAAGTATCCAACTGGTTATTGATTCCCTGCCGTATCTGCTTAAAGGCGCGGTGTTCACGCTGCAGTTAAGCATCGGCGGGATGTTTTTCGGCCTGCTGCTGGGATTTATCCTTGCGCTGATGCGCCTGTCGCCGCTGCTGCCGCTTCGCTGGCTGGCGCGGTTTTATATCTCTATTTTTCGCGGTACGCCGCTTATCGCCCAACTGTTTATGATCTACTACGGCCTGCCGCAGTTCGGTATTGAACTGGATCCGATCCCGGCGGCGATGATCGGTCTGTCGCTTAATACCGCCGCCTATGCCGCGGAAACCCTACGGGCGGCGATCTCGTCCATTGATAAAGGGCAGTGGGAAGCGGCGGCCAGTATTGGCATGACGCCGTGGCAAACGATGCGGCGGGCGATTTTGCCGCAAGCTTCGCGGGTGGCGCTGCCGCCGCTCAGCAACAGCTTTATCAGTCTGGTGAAAGACACCTCGCTGGCGGCGACCATTCAGGTGCCGGAGCTGTTCCGCCAGGCGCAACTGATCACCTCGCGCACGCTGGAAGTTTTCACCATGTATCTGGCGGCCTCGCTGATCTACTGGGTGATGGCGACCGTGCTGTCAACGTTACAGAACTACTTTGAAAATCAACTCAACCGCCAGGAGAGAGAGCCGAAATGAGCGCGATCGAAGTGAAAAACCTGGTCAAAAAGTTTCATGGTCAGACCGTCCTGCACGGTATCGATCTGGAGGTTAAACCCGGCGAAGTGGTCGCCATCATCGGCCCCAGCGGGTCGGGTAAAACTACGCTGTTGCGCAGTATAAACCTGCTTGAGCAGCCGGAGGCCGGGACAATCAAAGTGGGCGAGATCACCATTGATACCGCACGCTCGCTGAATCAGCAAAAATCGCTGATTCGCCAGCTACGACAGCATGTCGGCTTCGTGTTTCAGAATTTCAATTTGTTCCCTCACCGGACGGTGCTGGAAAACATTATTGAAGGGCCGGTTATTGTTAAAGGGGAACCTAAAGACGCCGCAACGGCGCTGGCGCGGGAACTGCTGGCGAAGGTGGGCCTCGCTGGCAAAGAGACCAGCTATCCGCGACGTCTCTCCGGCGGTCAGCAGCAGCGTGTGGCCATTGCCCGGGCGCTGGCGATGCGCCCGGAGGTGATCCTGTTTGATGAGCCGACTTCGGCGCTCGATCCCGAACTGGTGGGTGAGGTGCTTAACACCATTCGCCAGCTGGCGCAGGAAAAACGCACAATGGTCATCGTCACCCATGAAATGAGTTTTGCCCGCGACGTGGCGGACCGGGCGATATTTATGGATCAAGGGCGAATAGTAGAGCAAGGGCCGGCGAAATCGTTATTCAGCGAACCGCAGCAGCCGAGAACACGTCAGTTCCTTGAGAAGTTTCTCCTGCAATAATTCTCCCGCCAGGCACGCAATGATTCACGCCGGTCGGCGCGTGCCATTTTGCATAATTATTTATGGTTATTGCATGACGGGATCCTTATTTCTTTCGCCCTGTTCTGAATAACACTTTACGGTTCAAGTAATTTGCGTTCTGACCGATATTTCATTAATGAAACATGTCATTATGTGTTAGCTTATTTCATACATTAATAATGATTATCAATCACAAGAGCCCAGCGACTGAGTATGCAGGATACCGATTTCTTTACCTGGCGGCGGACGATGCTGTTACGCTTCCAGGAAATGACCCGCGCAGAAGACGTTTACAACGAATTACAGCTTCAGACGCAACGCCTGGAATTTGATTATTACGCGCTGTGTGTCAGACATCCCGTTCCGTTTACCCGGCCCAAAATTACCCTTCATACCACTTACCCGGCGGCGTGGGTTTCGCACTATCAGTCCGAGAACTATTTCGCCATCGATCCGGTGCTCAAGGCGGAGAACTTCATCCAAGGGCATCTGCCGTGGAATGACGCCTTATTCAGTCATGCCCAGACGATGTGGGACGCGGCGCGCGCGCATGGTCTGCGCAAAGGCGTCACACAGTGCTTAATGCTGCCCAACCGGGCGCTGGGTTTTCTCTCCGTTTCTCGTGCAAGCCTGCGCCACACGCCTTTCGACACCGATGAAGTAGAACTTAAGCTACAACTGCTGGTGCGGGAAAGCCTGACGGCGCTGACTCGTCTGGAGGATGACATGGTGATGGCGCCGGAAATGCGCTTTAGCAAGCGGGAAAAAGAGATCCTGAAATGGACCGCAGAAGGCAAAACGTCGGCTGAAATCGCGATGATCCTGTCGATATCGGAGAATACCGTCAACTTTCACCAGAAGAATATGCAGAAGAAATTCAACGCCCCCAATAAAACGCAGATTGCCTGCTATGCCGCCGCGACGGGGCTCATCTGAAACGTTGAGCGTTCTGCGTGTCAGACGATAAACCGGCTGAAAGCTGTGCTCTCAGCCGGTTTTGTTTTACTGGCGGTAAGCTTGTTTAATCTGCTTAACCGTACTGGAAAATACGGCGGCCTGGGTTTCGTCTTCGACCAGCGCGATCTGTTTTTCCATCTTAAGAATCACACGGCCCGCATCGGCCTGGCCCATCGCCTGGAGCATCAGCGTTAACAGCGCCTTCAGGCAGGTGACTTCGGTAGCCAGTTCTTGATTATTTTCGGCAGTGGAAAAATCAGGCGTACTCATTTATTTTCCTCGTTATGTCTCAGTAAAAATGTGCGATGGTAAATGTTGAGGCCGCGGAGTATACCATAAGCCAGGCTAAAAATAGCAGCGGTTGTTTTTTGATCAAAAAAAGCGGTTGGGGTTAATTTAAACCACAACCTCAGCCGCGTATATTTACGCGCATTATTGTTTATTAGGCGTATTTGACTCGTTAATTATTGTTACAAACTTGCTGTGTAATTAGCATCTTTTTGCGCCGTATCGTTTTCTGTCGCCATTCTGAAACGACTTTCCGAAATAAGACATGTAACAGATTGTTAGTACATGGTGTTTCCACTACACGTACACACTAATTTCCAAAAACGAGAGCAAAATCGGTCGCGGAGCGTTTTTTACGTTTCAAAGTTGAGATAAAACCCGCTAATATAGGGATGTTTTATTATCAGTAGCGTTATCCCTATTCTGGAGAAATTCCTTTGATCAACGTTCTTCTTGTTGATGACCACGAACTGGTGCGCGCAGGGATACGACGCATTCTTGAAGATATTAAGGGTATAAAAGTCGTCGGTGAGGCGAACTGCGGTGAGGATGCCGTCAAATGGTGCCGCACAAACACCGTCGATGTCGTGTTGATGGACATGAACATGCCCGGTATTGGCGGTCTGGAAGCCACGCGTAAAATTGCGCGTTCAACGGCTGATATAAAAGTCATCATGTTAACCGTCCATACGGAAAACCCGTTACCCGCGAAAGTGATGCAGGCGGGAGCCGCTGGCTATCTCAGCAAAGGCGCGGCGCCGCAGGAAGTGGTTAATGCAATTCGTTCGGTGTACACCGGTCAACGCTACATTGCTTCAGACATTGCCCAGCAGATGGCGTTGAGTCAGATTGAGCCGGAAAAAACGGAAACGCCCTTTGCCAGTTTGTCTGAACGGGAATTGCAGATTATGCTGATGATCACCAAAGGTCAGAAGGTTAATGAGATTTCAGAGCAACTGAATCTCAGTCCTAAAACGGTGAACAGCTATCGCTATCGTATGTTCAGTAAATTAAACATTCATGGTGATGTCGAGCTGACTCACCTGGCAATTCGCCATGGCCTGTGTAATGCGGAGACGTTAACAAGCCAGTGAGTGTTCAGTTTGATTCAAAAGCATTTTTAAAAACCGTCACCAGCCAGCCCGGCGTGTACCGGATGTATGATGCCGGTGGTACGGTAATTTATGTGGGAAAAGCGAAAGACCTGAAAAAACGGCTTTCCAGCTATTTCCGCAGCAATCTGGCGTCGCGTAAAACGGAAGCGCTGGTGGCGCTCATCCAGCAAATAGACGTGACGGTGACCCACACCGAAACGGAAGCGCTGCTGCTTGAGCACAACTACATCAAGCTTTATCAGCCGCGTTACAACGTACTGCTGCGCGACGACAAATCCTATCCCTTTATTTTCCTCAGCGGCGACACGCATCCCCGACTGGCGATGCACCGTGGCGCCAAACACGCCAAAGGCGAGTATTTTGGACCTTTCCCGAATGGCTATGCGGTACGTGAAACGCTGGCGCTGCTGCAGAAAATCTTTCCGATTCGCCAGTGTGAAAACAGCGTATACCGCAACCGCTCCCGTCCCTGTCTGCAGTATCAGATTGGTCGCTGCCTCGGCCCCTGCGTCGAAGGGCTGGTGAGTGAAGAAGAATATGCGCAGCAGGTGGAGTACGTGCGCCTGTTTTTATCCGGCAAAGACGATCAGGTGCTGACGCAATTGATCGCGCGGATGGAAAAAGCCAGCGAGAATCTTGCCTTTGAAGAAGCCGCGCGCATTCGCGATCAGATCCAGGCCGTGCGCCGCGTGACGGAAAAACAGTTCGTCTCGAATACCGGGGACGATCTTGACGTCATCGGCGTGGCGTTCGACGCCGGTATGGCTTGTGTGCATGTGCTTTTCATCCGGCAAGGAAAGGTGCTGGGTAGCCGCAGTTATTTCCCGAAAGTCCCTGGCGGTACGGAACTGGGCGAAGTCGTGGAAACCTTCGTCGGCCAGTTCTATTTACAGGGTAGTCAGATGCGTACCTTGCCGGGCGAGATCCTGCTTGATTTTAACCTTAGCGATAAAACGCTGTTGGCCGACTCGCTATCTGAACTGGCGGGGCGTCGTATTCATGTACAGACGCGCCCCCGAGGCGATCGCGCGCGCTACCTCAAGCTGGCGCGCACAAATGCCGCGACCGCGTTGACCACCCGGTTGTCTCAGCAGTCGACCATTAACCAGCGTCTGACCGCGCTGGCGACGGTGCTGAACCTTCCAGCCATCAAGCGCATGGAGTGTTTCGACATCAGCCATACGATGGGCGAGCAGACGGTGGCCTCCTGCGTGGTGTTCGATGCCAACGGGCCGCTGCGCGCGGAGTATCGCCGTTACAACATTACCGGTATCACGCCGGGTGATGATTATGCGGCGATGAATCAGGTGTTACGCCGCCGCTACGGGAAGGCTATCGAAGAGAGTAAGATTCCGGACGTGATCCTGATCGATGGCGGTAAAGGACAACTGAGCCAGGCGAAAGCGGTTTTTGCCGGGCTGGACGTGACCTGGGATAAACATCACCCGCTGCTGCTGGGCGTGGCGAAAGGCGCTGATCGTAAAGCCGGACTGGAAACCCTGTTCTTTGAGCCGGAAGGCGAGGGCTTTAGCCTGCCGCCGGACTCGCCAGCGCTGCATGTGATCCAGCATATTCGCGACGAATCGCACGATCATGCCATCGGCGGACACCGTAAAAAACGGGCGAAGGTGAAAAATACCAGCACGCTGGAGACGATTGAAGGCGTGGGGCCAAAACGTCGCCAGGTTTTGTTGAAATATATGGGCGGTTTGCAAGGATTACGTAATGCCAGCGTAGAAGAAATTGCAAAAGTGCCGGGTATTTCGCAAGGTCTGGCAGAAAAGATCTTCTGGTCGTTGAAACATTGAGGTCTCTGTAGCAACATAGGGGTAATTTCTCTGACAACAGATAGTTACCCGTCACTATGCAATTTAATATCCCAACGTTGCTAACGCTGTTCCGTGTCATCCTCATTCCATTCTTTGTCGTGGTGTTTTATCTGCCGTTTAGCTGGTCGCCCTTCGTGGCGGCGCTGATCTTTGTGGTGGCTGCCGTCACCGACTGGTTTGACGGCTTCCTGGCGCGCCGCTGGAACCAGAGCACCCGGTTTGGCGCTTTTCTCGACCCGGTGGCGGATAAAGTGCTGGTTGCCATCGCGATGGTGCTGGTGACCGAACACTATCACAGCTGGTGGGTGACGCTGCCTGCGGCAATCATGATCGCGCGCGAAATTATTATTTCTGCGCTGCGTGAATGGATGGCGGAACTGGGTAAACGCAGTAGCGTGGCGGTTTCATGGATTGGTAAAGTTAAAACCACCTCGCAAATGGCGGCCCTGGCGTGGCTGCTGTGGCGACCCAATATTTGGGTCGAGTATGCGGGCATTGCGCTGTTTTTCGTCGCGGCAGTCCTGACGTTGTGGTCAATGTTCCAGTATCTGAACGCTGCGCGCGGGGATTTGCTTGATCAGTGATCGTTTCGCCGCAAATTTCAGCAAACGAGCGGAAGTGGCGAAAAATATCGTTGACTCATTGCGTCAGGTAAGTAGAATGCAACGCATCGAACGGCAGCACGGTTTGCCAGACGATAGCAAAATCAAGTGATTAACAACGTACTTGATTATGCGGGAATAGCTCAGTTGGTAGAGCACGACCTTGCCAAGGTCGGGGTCGCGAGTTCGAGTCTCGTTTCCCGCTCCAGATTAACGGCACCGGCGATAGCGGGTGCGGGTCGAAAGACAAAGAATTAAGGCGCGTTAGCAAAGCGGTTATGTAGCGGATTGCAAATCCGTCTAGTCCGGTTCGACTCCGGAACGCGCCTCCACTTTTTCCCGAGCCCGGATGGTGGAATCGGTAGACACAAGGGATTTAAAATCCCTCGGCGTTCGCGCTGTGCGGGTTCAAGTCCCGCTCCGGGTACCATGGGAACAGAAGAATAATCAAAGCAATAAGCAGTGTCGTGAAACCGCCCTTCAGGCGGTTTTTTTATTTCTACGGCATGGCTGACACGTGCTGAACATTTCCTCCTGCGTAGAAATAACGTCTCATAGTGTATTCCGCCTGATTATGACGGAACACAAGATTACGGCGACATTATCCTTTTCGTTTCAGTAAACCGTATGGACAGATAGCAATCACGCACAGATGAGCTAAATGGCAATATTTAGGATGATTTTCATCATTGCCTGGGCATAAGCTATTTGTTTTCATCGCATTCCATAATTCTTTATTGTAGCGTGTCACATTATAGACGGTAATGGGATAGGGTTTGTGGTCTATTAATACACCGTCCTGAAACGGCTCAATAATGCTGCCGCTGGATAAAAATATATCTGCCTGATACCAGATCGTTAATTTTAAATTTTTCAGACTACAAATGCATGAGAAACACATACCCGTTGTCGGGCTGACAACGGTGTCAATGACAGTCCATTCCATACTCACCTTCACGTCAATATTAAATACATTTTTTAAGGCCAGATTTAGCCTAGTAGAAAATGCAAGTGACGCATAACTTATTGAAAATGATCAACTTTTTAATTAACCTACTGAAGGTGTTGTTTTTTAATAAATTATTAAGTTTGTATGATGTTTTTATTTACATTATATTACATTTTAGTCTTATAGATGCATTGCTATTATTGATCGTGAGCAATTGTTATACATTTCAATTATTAAAAAATGCTAATGCATACTGCCTGACTGCAATGCTTACGGATTATTCTTCACTCCCGCGCGGAACGTGACAGATTACGCCAGTAAATTGTGTCAGAAGCGTTTTCTTTTCTTGCGCGCGCAGGGTGTATCCGCCGCACCTTTCAACCTGTAAGATAGCCACAGTTAAGCATTCAACGAGGACAAGCATGATGAAAACGGGACCGTTAAACGAAAGCGAACTGGAGTGGCTGGACGATGTATTGACCCAATACAACACCGATCATGCCATACTGGACGTCGCAGAGCTGGATGGGCTGATCACCGCTGTTCTCAGTTCGCCGCGCGAAATTGAGCCAGATGAGTGGCTGGTTGCCGTGTGGGGCGGTGCGCAATATGTGCCGCGCTGGTCTTCAGAAAAAGAGATGACGCGTTTTATGAATCTCGCTTTCCAGCACATGGCGGATACCGCTGACCGACTCAATGCGTTTCCAGACCAGTTCGAGCCGCTGTTTGGCCTGCGGGAAGTCGATGGCCATGAGCTCACCATCGTAGAAGAATGGTGCTTCGGTTATATGCGGGGCGTGGCGCTGTCTGACTGGTCAGCGTTGCCTGACACGCTGAAACCGGCCCTGGAGGCCATTGCGCTTCACGGTACGGAAGAGAATTTCAGCAAAGTCGAGAAACTTAGCCCGGAAGCGTTTGAAGAGAGTGTCGATGCCATTCGCCTTGCGGCGCTGGATCTTCATGCTTACTGGATGGCGCATCCGCAGGGAACGCCGGTGCAGGTGCCGGTGAAAGCAGAGGTGAAACCAGGACGTAACGATCCGTGTCCGTGCGGCAGCGGCAAAAAATATAAGCAGTGCTGCCTGCATTAAAATTTACGGCCTGGCGACGTTTCGCCCGTCAGGCCGTTTGTCGTCTCTCTGACCGACCTATCCCACCTCAGGCAACAGCCCGGCGGCAATACAGAACTGCACCCCGATGACGGCAATACCACAGAGAAACACCAGGGCCAGCGCAGGACGCCCGCCCGACACGCGGTAGTCAGCTTGCGGATTTTGTTTTCTGCTCTGCCATGCGAGCAGCGAGGGCACGATCAGCGCCAGCACCGCCAGTGCGACGCCGGCATAGCCCAGCGCCATCACAAAACCACGCGGATAGAAGAGGGCGAATGCCAGCGGAGGCAGAAAGGTAATCGCCCCGGTTTGCAGTCGGCCTGACGCCGTATTGCGGCGCTGGAACAGATCCGCCAGATAATCAAACAACCCGAGGGCCACTCCGAGAAACGAGGTCGCCAGCGCCAGATCAGCAAACAGATGCACAGCCAGCTCAACGTGCGCCGAGGCTACCACTTCCCGCAGGGCCTGCAGCAGGCCGTTTAAACCCGCATGATCCGCCAGCAGCCCCATAAACGTTGTCGAGTCGATGCTGCCAAGCGTGGCCAGTTGCCAGAAAATGTAGGCCACCAACGGAATCGCGCTGCCGATAATAAATACCCGCCGCAATTTACGAGTATTGCCGTTCATATAGCTGACAATGCTGGGAACGCTGCCGTGAAACCCGAAGGAGGTAAAGATCACCGGAATGGCGGAAAGGGCAAGGCCCTGTTCCAGCGGCAGGGTTAACAGGTTAACTTTGTGAATATGGGGCATCAGCAGCGCCAGCATGACGACCAGGAAAATGATTTTGGCGCTGAAGAGAAAACGGTTAAACAGATCGACCAGCGAGGTGCCGACACATACCACGCCACCGGCAACAAAGGTGAACAGCAAGACACCCGCGGTGGGGGACATTTGTTTTCCGCTCCAGTCGCTGATACTGGCTGCCAGCAGTTCGCCAGCGCCGCTAATGTACGCTGCGGTGAGGGCATACATCAAAAACATCATACTGAAGCCAGTCGCCCACTGACCGTATCGGCCAAGATAACGCTTCGCCAGCGATCCGAGGCCGGTATCCGCCGGAACGTGTTGATAAACTTCAAGCAGTAGCAGCGCGGTATAACACATTAAGGCCCACAGACCCATCAGCAGCGCAAAAGTCACGCCAAAACCGACGCCAGCGGCCGCCAGCGGCATGGCCAGCATCCCGGCGCCAATCGTGGTGCCAGCCACGATAAAAACACTTCCCAGAGTTCTATTTTTCACGCTTTACACTGTCCTGCAGATAAACAACGGTAAGATCTGCGGCGCAGGGTAAGGCAAAACGTTATTTTCGTCAAATCACCGTTACAATCAATGTAAACATAATTATACATTCATTCCCGCATTGAACCTGCGCTAGCGCAAGGCGAAGAACGCGCGTGCCGCTTAGGCTATCCGTTTTGATTCAGGAGGACATATGACATCCATTCATGGGCACGAAGTGTTGAATATGATGATAGCGTCGGGCGAACCGTATTCAACGGCAAGTCTGGAAGCGGCGATAAAAAATCGCTTCGGTGAACAGGCGCGTTTTCATACCTGTTCCGCGTCAGATATGACCGCGGGGGAACTGGTGGCGTTTCTGGCAGCGAAAGGAAAATTTGTTGCCCAGGATGACGGCTTTTCCACTCATGAAAGTAAGATCTGCCGTCATTAACAGAACGGTGAGGATAACCTCACCGTCAGACATTAATTTGCGGTATCAAGAGTCGAAAGTTCTTTATCAATAAAATACAACCCTTCGCCGCTTTTCCCCGCCAGGGTTAATTTATCAATAACGGATTTAAACAGTTTTTCTTCTTCATGCTGTTCAGCGACGTACCATTGCAGGAAATTAAAGGTCGGATAATCCTGGCTGGTCATTGCGGCATGAGCCAGTTCATTTATTTTCTGCGTAATTAATTGTTCGTGCTCATACGTGGCGCGGAATAATTCGTCCAGCGATGCGTACTCCGCAAAAGGCGAGGAGACGGTATTAATGCGCGGCAGGCTGCCGGTATCGGTCAGATAGTCGAACAGGCGTTGCATATGGGTCATCTCTTCCTGCGCATGACGACGCAGAAACGCGGCGGCGCCTTCAAAACTGTGGTAACTACACCAGGCGCTCATCTGCTGATAGAGCAGCGAAGAATATAACTCCAGATTCATTTGCTCATTGAGTTTATCGATCATTTCTGTTTTCAGCATGGTTACGCTCCACAAAGGTGAGAATTATTTTGATGTGGCGTCACTATAATTTGTTATTTAAATATTTGCAAAAGGTAAAATAATAAATTTAATTATTAAAAATACGAATGGGAATAAAACGCATTTACGCTATATGCCCGATATAATAGGGATAAAGGCCAGCGGTACCCTGGCCGTTATTTTAATAAGTAGGGGAAAGCGTTTGTGACAAGGCGACACCCTGGCACTGGTATGAAAGGATAACCTGACTGTTAATACAGAGCGAACCTGCGAATACACGACAGGTTTTAACCGGCTGCCCGAAGCGTACGGCATTGGCATAGCCTGTCTGTTGACACGCTTTCGTCGCGGTGCCGTGGGCGATATACTCATCGGTTACCGCATTTTGTAACATGGCTTCACCGTAGCTCAGACGTACCACACCCGTGGTCGCGCTGACTTCGCTCACCTCAGCGTGCCTGCTTATCGTACATCCTGTCAGTGCCGTCAATGAAAGGGCAAGTAAAAGCGTCTTCATGGTTTCACTCTGATAGATCGGGGACAGGCTATCCTACTCTATGCCTGCGAATTTCAATGGCCGGAATAGCTTACAGATCCGCTATCACTAATTTCTACGGCCAGAGTTGCGCCTTTCGTTCTGCAAAAATGTGAAGCTCACTCTGTTTTTTAAAATCGTTTTTCACAAAATTTGAAAGTGCGTTTGGGAAGTAGTACTGTTCCTGAAACGTCATTGACTCATGGCGGGACAACCCGCACGCATTTCAGGAGAAGACAGAATGAAAATTGCACTCATGATGGAAAACAGCCAGGCCAGCAAAAACGCCATCATTCATAACGAGCTTAAAGCGGTTGCGGATGAAAAAGGCTTTCCGGTATTCAACGTTGGTATGAGCGATGAAAACGATCATCATCTGACCTACATCCATCTGGGTATCATGGCCAGCATTCTGCTGAATGCCAAAGCAGTTGACTTTGTCGTGACTGGCTGTGGTACCGGTCAGGGCGCGCTGATGTCGCTGAACATCCATCCGGGCGTGGTGTGCGGTTACTGCATCGATCCGGCTGACGCCTTCCTGTTTGCGCAAATCAACAACGGTAATGCGCTGTCTCTGCCGTTTGCTAAAGGATTTGGCTGGGGCGCAGAACTGAACGTACGCTTCATTTTCGAGAAAGCCTTTACCGGTCGTAACGGGGAAGGATATCCGCCGGAGCGTAAAGAGCCGCAGGTACGTAACGCAGGTATTCTGAACCAGGTGAAAGCGGCAGTTGTGAAAGACAACTACCTCGACACCTTGCGGGCGATCGACCCGGAACTGGTCAAAACCGCCGTGTCTGGCCCGCGCTTCCAGCAGTGTTTCTTTGAGAACTGCCAGAACAAAGAGATCGAAGCCTTTGTTCGCGAAATCCTGGGCTAATCACCGCGACGAAACCGGATAGCCCTGCGCCGTCCGGTAACTACCCTGATTTCTTTGCCGACACCGCACTTCCCGCATCGTTCGCCAGCCTCAACGTATCCACCATCCCCACCAGACAGATCGCCGCAATCGTCACAAATGCCAGGCGAAAGCTGATGCCGGGCGTCGCGCTTATTTCCAGCCATTCGCTGATGCTTGCGCCGATCCGGATCCCAATTGCGCCCAGCGAAATGCCCAACCCAACGGCCAACTGAGTGGCGGTACTGAATAGCGTATTGGCATAACTCATCTGTTCAGCAGGAACGTCCGCAAAGGCGAGGGTGCTGATGCCGGTGAACTGTACCGAACGGAATACGCCGCCAAGATAAAGCACCAGTAATAGCAACCAGACGGGCGTGTCGGGCGTCAGGCACGCACAGGCGAGTAGCGCCAGCACATTGAGCACGCCATTAATCAACAACAGCTTTTTAAAGCCAAGCCAGCGGATCAGCGGAGTGGTGGCGGGTTTGATCGTTAAATTGCCGACAAAAACCGCCAGTACCAGCGAGCCCGCCTGAAAAGCATTCATGCCAAAACCAACCTGAAACATCAGCGGCAGCAAAAACGGAACGGCGCTAATCGAGGCGCGAAACAAAGAGCCACCGTACATCGTGACGCGAAACGTCGGCACCTGCATAGCGTCCAGACGAATCATCGGATGTGCGGCTTGCTGAAAATGACGCAGTGAATACGCCAGGGTGATCCCGCCCAGTAGCAGCAGCGTGAGGGGCAAGCCCGGCGCAAATTGCTGCGCGCCCATCAGTTCCATCGCGTAAACCAGACTGACCATCGCAATGGCGGTAGCCATAAAACCCGGCACATCGAACGGACGGCGAACCTCCTCTTTTATGTCGGGGATAAAACGCAGCGCCAGCGTCATTGCCAGCAGCCCTGCCGGTACGTTAATAAAGAAAATCCATCGCCAACTGGCATAGCTGGTAATAAATCCACCCAGCGGCGGGCCGATGATGGGCGCCACCAGGGCGGGCCAGGTTAAGGTGGCGATGGCGGTAATGAGCTGATGCTTCGGCGTGGTGCGTAGTACGGCCAGACGTCCGACGGGCACCATCAGCGCGCCGCCGACGCCCTGAAAAATACGCATCGCCAGAAAGCCTTCCAGCGTGGTGGCAAGGCCGCAAAGCACTGAGGCCAGCGTAAAAATGGCCAGGGCAAGGGTAAATACTTTGCGCGCGCCAAAGCGGTCGGCTATCCAGCCGCTGGCGGGTATCAGTACCGCCAGGGTGATCAGATACGCGCTGATACCGATATTCAGATCCACGGCCTGAACACCGAAAGTACTGGCCATATCCGGCAGGGCAGTCGCGATCACCGTGCCGTCAATGAACTCCATAAAAAATGCGCCAGCAACAAGCAAAGCGGCAGGAGAGATGCCCCGTTTGCTTTCTGTGACCCAATCGTCTCGCATGTGGTCCTTGCCTTCAAAAAAAATTTAAATTTTTACTGGAACTTAACGTGATACAGGCCTTTGAAAAGTCAGCAATAAGGGCAAATTTGGAAAGAAAATGTTAATTTAATTATGTGATATGAATCACATAATGGTTGATTTTTGTGATGAGTATCATATTATACGCGCATAGGCAATAACACCTGCATAACAATACCTTTGGAGTCATGCCATGAAACTGCGTAAAATCCTCAAAAGCATGTTTGAAAATTATTGCAAAACATTCAAAGACGTACCGCCTGGCGCGATGTTCTGATAAAAAACCTGCTTCGGCAGGTTTTTTTATGCCCGCGATCCGGGTACCCGTATGACTATCGTTTCTGCGACGTAATCGGTACTATGGCGGCCTTTCTTTTTTCAGGAGCCCAAGCAATGTCCCAACCGATGAATGCCGATCAGGAACTGGTATCTGATGTTGTCGCCTGCCAACTGGTGATCAAACAAATCCTTGATGTACTTGATGTGATCGCGCCCGTTGAAGTACGTGAAAAAATGTCCAGCCAGCTAAAGAATATCGATTTCACCACACATCCGGCGGCAGCCGACCCTGTCACCCTGCGCGCCATTCAAAAGGCAATCGCGCTCATTGAGCTCAAATTCACGCCGCAGGGCGAAGCACATTAAAATAAACCGTTGTTTCAGAATTTAGAAATGTTTTTTGCGATGCCTCCTGTTTATGGGAGGCATCCGGGAACGTGGACTTGCGTATTGGCCTGCGGGGAAGGGAACGGCAGGCCAGTGCGGGGATATTAATGCTGCTGATAATTCACCACGTTAAGGACATGCTGGTCGGTCTGGGCTGGACATAGCCCTGCGCGTTTCGCGTTGCGCACTTCCTCAAAGATGGTCTGCAATAACAATCCGTCCTGCTGCTGTTCTTTCTCCAGATCGTGCAGGAAAGTGAGCGTCTGTGCGTCGTTCAACGCCTGCGCTTCATCGGCCAGACGCGACAGCGTACTGGCGCGCTGTTGGTACTCTTCGAGTGTTTTTTGAAACAATTCTTCCAGGGAATGCAAATCGCTGCCCGGCACGTCAACTGCCTTCACGATCGGGTTCGCGCCGGTGTTTTTCATAAAATTAAACATCCGCATCATATGGGTGACGTTACTTTGCGCCTGGGTGCGAAGAAATGTTGCCGTTCCCATCAAACTTTGCTCTGAGCACCATTCGCTCAAATGGAGATAAAAATTCGAGGCGTAAAACTCAAGGTTCATTTGGGTGTTGAGTTTGTGAGCCATGCCTGCTGCAGCCATAACAATATCCTTATTTACTGAAAGAGACGGTGTGCGGGATAAACGGCACACTTAACTGTTAGCAGAATAAAACCCCTTCTGCCGGTCCATGAGTGATCGTAGTATCAATTCAGTCGCTGATCGAAATAAGCATAGCGCCGAATGCAAATTAAGAAAATCCTTAATGCTGTATGTTTATAAATTTTTACATGTTGCTGAAAGCAATGTCTGAATGCCAAAAATATTACCCCGCGTGATTAAAATACATCTTCTTGATTATCAATGGTTTTAATCTGGAATTGATTTTTGAAATGACGTTTCAGATCACAAAAGAGATCCCTCGGCCATGGTAAGATCGGATTATTGATAATTCTTTTTTACGTTGGCGCATTAATTTACGAATGACACTGTTTAGTCAGAAATTATCGGCTCGCCATTTTTGCGCCAGATCAGTTTCACTAAAAACTATTTTATTTTACCGAATGATAACGTCGTTATTTCGGTTCATTTGGCATCATTGGCATGAGGTTGTGGAAATGAAAAAAGTTGCTGTCCTGTTGGCGCCTGGCTTTGAAGAAGCGGAAGCGATTGTCACCATTGATATTTTACGCCGTCTGCACATTGAGGTGGACACGCTGGCCTGCGCGGAATCGCGGGCGGTGGTAAGCTATCACGATGTTCCGATGGTGGCGGATCAAACCCTGGCAGAAAGTCTGGAAACACTCTATGACGCCGTGGTGCTGCCGGGTGGACCGCAGGGTAGCGTCAATCTGGCGGCCAGTCCCCAGGTTGTGGCGTTCATCGCTCGCCATGACGCGGCGGGTAAACTGATCTGCCCGATTTGTTCGGCGGCGGCACGAGTGTTGGGCGGCAATGGGTTACTGAAAGGACGTCGCTACGTCTGTTCCGGCGATCTCTACGAGACAGTCACCGATGGCGTGTATGTCGACGCCCCGGTTGTAGAAGACGGAAATCTGCTGAGCGGAAAAGGGCTGGGACACATCTTTGACTTTGCGCTGGCGCTGTCGGCCCGTTTACTCGGCGATGACGCGCCGGTACGCGACCACGCCGACCATATTTATTATCGCTGGTAATTTTCGTGTCCCCAAATATGCCGTATTTGGGGACAAGGATTTGCTGGCTGGCGTTATGGATTAATTGGCTATCTTGTTTTTTATTTGTCAGACAATACTCCCCATTCTTATGTCATTTTCCGCTGAATTTATGTACGCAATTACTGTAATTCTGCGGTGTGATGCCGCTCTCCTATGGAGAATCAATTTCCCGCTACAACTATTCCAGAACCGGCATTTACCAGGAGAATAAATGGTAATGCCTTGTTTTACGTCTGAATTACAAAGAATCGTTCGATTTTACCCTACATAAAATGACGCTAAAGCTGGAGTTAACCATGCACAAATTCACTAAAGCGCTGGCGGCCATCGGTCTGGCTGCCGTTATGTCACAATCCGCTATTGCTGAAACCATGAAGTTAGGTTTTCTGGTAAAACAACCCGAAGAGCCCTGGTTTCAGACAGAATGGAAATTTGCCGATAAGGCCGGGAAAGATCTGGGCTTTGAGGTAATAAAAATAGCGGTCCCGGACGGGGAAAAAACCCTGAATGCGATCGACAGTCTGGCGGCCAGCGGCGCGAAAGGGTTCGTCATTTGTACGCCTGACCCGAAACTCGGTTCGGCGATTGTCGCCAAGGCGCGCGGGTATGACATGAAAGTCATTGCCGTCGATGACCAGTTCGTTAATGCCAAAGGTAAACCCATGGACAGCGTCCCGCTGGTGATGATGGCGGCGACCAAAATCGGCGAGCGTCAGGGCCAGGAACTGTTTAAAGAGATGCAGAAACGCGGCTGGGACGTCAAAGAGACCGCGGTGATGGCGATTACCGCCAACGAGCTGGATACGGCGCGCCGTCGTACCTCCGGATCCATGGAAGCGCTGAAAGTCGCCGGCTTCCCGGAAAAACAAATTTATCAGGTGCCCACCAAATCAAACGATATCCCGGGCGCGTTTGACGCCGCCAACTCGATGCTGGTGCAGCATCCGGAAGTCAAACACTGGTTGATCGTCGGCATGAACGATAACACGGTGCTCGGCGGCGTCCGGGCGACAGAAGGCCAGGGCTTTAAGGCGCCGGACGTTATCGGTATCGGCATTAACGGGGTTGATGCGGTAAGCGAGCTGTCGAAAGCGCAGGCCACCGGCTTTTACGGTTCGCTACTGCCAAGCCCGGACGTTCACGGCTATAAGTCCAGCGAAATGCTTTACAACTGGGTGACTAAAAATGCAGAACCGCCAAAATTCACTGAGGTCACAGACGTGGTGCTGATCACCCGCGACAACTTCAAAGAAGAACTGGCGAAAAAAGGCCTGGGCGGTAAATAACCTGACAGACAGCGAATGCCGGACAAGGCGCAGCGGCCCTCCGGCATTCGCTGTGAACGAGGAGTCGTTATGCAACAGTCTACCCCGTATCTCTCATTTCGCGGCATTGGTAAAACGTTCCCCGGCGTCAGGGCGCTCTCGGACATCAGTTTTGAGTGCCATGCCGGTCAGGTGCATGCGTTGATGGGAGAAAATGGCGCCGGGAAATCCACTCTCCTGAAAATTCTCAGCGGCAACTATGCGCCTACCACGGGCTCTTTGGCGATTCGCGGTCAGGAGATGTCGTTTTCTGACACCACCGCCGCACTGAACGCCGGCGTCGCGATTATTTACCAGGAATTGCATCTCGTCCCGGAAATGACCGTGGCGGAGAACATTTATCTCGGCCAGCTTCCGCACAAGGGCGGAATCGTAAACCGCAGCCTGCTTAACGACGAAGCGGGGCTGCAACTGAAACATCTTGGAATGGATATTGATCCCGATACCCCGCTGAAATACTTGTCTATCGGCCAGTGGCAAATGGTGGAGATTGCCAAAGCGCTGGCGCGTAACGCCAAAATTATCGCCTTTGATGAGCCGACCAGTTCGCTTTCAGCGAGGGAGATTGAGAATTTGTTTCGGGTGATCCGCGAACTGCGCAAAGAAGGCCGCGTCATTTTGTACGTTTCACACCGCATGGAAGAAATTTTTGCCCTTAGCGACGCCATTACTGTGTTTAAGGATGGACGCTATGTCACCACCTTCACCGATATGACGCAGGTGAACCATGACATGCTGGTTCAGGCGATGGTGGGGCGCGATCTCGGCGATATCTATGGTTGGCAACCGCGGCAGTATGGTGCGGAGCGTCTGCGTTTGCATGAGGTAAAAGCGCCTGGCGTGCGTATGCCAGTCAGCCTGACGGTGCGCAGCGGAGAAATCGTCGGTCTGTTTGGTCTGGTCGGCGCAGGCCGCAGCGAACTGATGAAAGGGCTGTTTGGCGGCACGCGGATCAGTAACGGGCAGGTGTATATCGACGGTCAACAGATTGATATTCGCAAACCCGCGAACGCCATTGCCGCCGGTATGATGCTGTGCCCTGAGGACCGCAAAGCCGAAGGAATCATTCCAGTGCATTCCGTTCGCGACAATATCAATATCAGCGCCCGCCGCAAGCATGTGCTTGGCGGCTGCCTGATCAATAACGGCTGGGAGGAAACCAACGCCGATCACCACATTCGTTCCCTGAACATCAAAACGCCTGGCGCGGAGCAACTGATCATGAACCTTTCCGGCGGGAACCAGCAGAAGGCGATTCTGGGGCGCTGGCTGTCGGAAGAAATGAAGGTCATTTTGCTCGACGAGCCGACGCGCGGCATTGATGTTGGCGCGAAGCACGAAATTTACAACGTAATCTATGCCCTGGCCGCCCGCGGCGTCGCGGTGCTTTTCGCCTCCAGCGATCTGCCGGAAGTGCTCGGTGTCGCAGACCGCATCATCGTCATGCGGGAAGGGGAAATTGCCGGGGAACTGCTTCATGAACAGGCGGATGAGCGCCAGGCGCTGAGCCTCGCTATGCCTAAAGTCAGCCAGGCAGTCGCCTGAGAAAGGAGAGAAAGATGTCTTCCGTAACAACGTCTGGTTCTGGCGCGCCGAAGTCGCCGTCGTCGTTTAGTCTGGGTCGCATCTGGGATCAGTATGGCATGCTGGTGGTCTTCGCCGTTCTGTTCCTCGCCTGCGCGATTTTTGTGCCTAACTTTGCCACCTTCATCAACATGAAAGGGCTGGGGCTGGCTATCTCTATGTCGGGAATGGTGGCATGCGGCATGTTATTCTGCCTGGCGTCAGGGGATTTTGACCTCTCTGTCGCCTCGGTGATCGCCTGTGCCGGGGTAACCACGGCAGTGGTGATCAACATGAGTGAAAGCCTGTGGATTGGCGTCGGCGCGGGGTTGCTGCTTGGCGTGCTGTGCGGGCTGGTTAATGGCTTTGTAATCGCCAGGCTGAAGATTAACGCGCTGATTACCACGCTGGCGACGATGCAGATTGTCCGCGGGCTGGCCTATATCATCTCTGACGGTAAAGCCGTAGGGATTGAGGATGAACGCTTTTTCACCCTCGGCTACGCCAACTGGTTCGGCCTACCGGCCCCCATCTGGCTGACGGTCGCCTGCCTGATCATTTTTGGTTTACTGCTGAATAAAACCACCTTTGGACGCAATACGCTGGCGATTGGGGGAAATGAAGAGGCGGCGCGTCTGGCGGGGGTACCGGTCGTTCGGACCAAAATCATCATCTTCGTGCTGTCGGGGCTGGTGTCTGCGGCGGCCGGGATTATCCTCGCGTCGCGCATGACCAGCGGACAGCCAATGACCTCTATCGGTTACGAGCTGATCGTCATTTCCGCCTGCGTGTTAGGCGGCGTTTCCCTCAAAGGCGGCATCGGAAAAATCTCATATGTGGTCGCCGGAGTCCTTATTTTAGGCACCGTTGAGAACGCCATGAACCTGCTGAATATTTCGCCTTTCGCCCAGTACGTGGTACGCGGCTTAATCCTGCTGGCAGCAGTGATCTTCGACCGTTACAAGCAAAAAGCGAAGCGCAGTGTTTGATAAAAAAATCCTCAACTTTTTAGTCTAGTTCCTCCCTTTTGCCAGCCGCTACCCCGGCTGGCAACTGTCTTTCTAAATGGCGAGCAGGGTCACACTGTCTATACTTACATGACTATGGGGCGCGATCCGCGCGTTGCCGGAAATAATGATAAGGAGGAGAACCGGGTGGCAGAACCGTTAACCGCAATCCCTGAACAATCCGCTCTCTACGCTTACTTTTTTGATCTTGATGGCACCCTGGCGGAGATCAAACCGCATCCTGACCAGGTCGTTGTGCCACCAACGATTCTTCAGATGCTTCACCGTCTTGCCGAGAACAGCGCTGGAGCACTGGCACTGGTTTCAGGGCGTTCCATGGCGGAACTTGATGCGCTGGCGAAACCCTGGCGTTTTCCGCTGGCGGGTGTCCACGGCGCCGAGCGGCGCGACATTCATGGCCGGACGCATATCGTTCATCTTCCGCAAGCCATAGAGCGTGAGGTGAGCCTGCAACTGCATACCGCGCTGGCGAATCTGCCAGGCACTGAACTCGAGACCAAAGGCATGGCCTTTGCGCTGCACTATCGTCAGGCACCAGAGCATGAGGCGACCCTTCAGGCGATAGCGAGCCGCATTACCCAGACCTGGCCGCAACTGGCCATACAGCAGGGTAAATGCGTTGTAGAGATAAAACCGAAGGGGACTAACAAGGGAGAGGCGATCTCTGCGTTTATGCAGGAAGCGCCGTTTGCCGGGCGAATCCCGGTATTTTTGGGAGATGACCTGACCGATGAAACAGGATTTGCCGTGGTGAACAACGCGGGGGGTATGTCAATCAAAGTGGGTGAGGGAGAAACCCTGGCGAAATGGCGTCTCGCAAGCGTTCCCGACGTATGGCGTTGGATCGAAACTATTCACACTTCACAACAACAAGAAAAAAACACGAATGACAGGAGAGATGGCTATGAGTCGTTTAGTCGTAGTATCTAATCGAATTGCTCCCCCGGACAATAAAACCAGCGCAGGCGGACTGGCCGTCGGCGTGCTGGGCGCGCTGAAAGCCGCAGGAGGATTATGGTTCGGTTGGAGTGGCGAACTGGGGAACGAGGATCAGCCGTTAAAAAAGGTGACCCGGGGCAACATTACCTGGGCGTCGTTTAATCTGAGCGAGCAGGATCATGAAGAGTATTACAACCAGTTTTCTAATGCCGTGTTATGGCCGGCCTTTCACTACCGTCTGGATCTGGTGAATTTCCAGCGTTCGGCGTGGGAAGGTTATCAGCGGGTCAATGCGCTGTTAGCGGACAAGCTGCTGCCGCTGCTAAAAGAGGATGACATCATCTGGATCCACGATTATCACCTGCTGCCGTTCGCCAGCGAGCTGCGTAAGCGTGGGGTAAATAATCGCATCGGCTTCTTCCTGCATATTCCGTTCCCGACGCCAGAAATCTTTAACGCGCTGCCGTGTTCAGAAGAGCTACTGGAACAACTGTGCGACTTCGATCTGTTGGGATTCCAGACGGAAAATGACCGTCTGGCGTTCCTGGACAGCTTGTCCAGCCTGACGAGAGTCGCGACCCGTGAAAGCCGAAGCCACATCGCGTGGGGCAAAAGCTTCCGTACCGAGGTGTATCCTATCGGCATCGAGCCAGATGAGATCGCTCAGCAGGCCTCGGGTCCGCTGCCGCCGAAACTGGCGCAGCTTAAGGCTGAACTCAAAAATCTGAAGAATATTTTTTCCGTTGAGCGCCTCGACTACTCGAAAGGGTTGCCGGAGCGTTTTCAGGCCTATGAAGCGCTGCTGGAGAAATACCCGCAGCACCACGGCAAAATTCGCTATACCCAGATAGCCCCCACCTCCCGTGGCGATGTTCAGGCCTATCAGGACATCCGTCATCAGCTTGAGACCGAAGCCGGACGCATCAACGGTAAATATGGTCAACTGGGCTGGACGCCGCTGTTCTACCTGAACCAGCATTTTGATCGCAAGCTGTTGATGAAAGTGTTCCGCTACTCTGACGTAGGGCTGGTGACGCCGCTGCGTGACGGTATGAACCTGGTGGCGAAAGAGTTCGTGGCCGCGCAGGACCCGGCGAACCCCGGCGTGCTGGTGCTTTCACAATTTGCCGGCGCGGCGAACGAGTTGACGTCTGCGCTGATCGTCAATCCTTACGATCGTGACGAAGTGGCCGCGGCGCTGGATCGCGCGTTAACGATGCCGCTGGCGGAGCGCATATCCCGCCACGCGGAAATGCTGGAGGTGATTGTTAAAAATGACATTAACCACTGGCAGGAGCGCTTTATCTGCGATTTAAAGCAGATCGCGCCGCGCAGTGCTGACAGCCTGCAGCAGAACAAAGTGGCGACCTTCCCGAAACTGGCCTGATGGCGGCTGAGTTGCGGTTATTCGCCATCCAGCGGAACGAGCAGGACATCCACCAGGCTTGAACTGACAACGCTTTTCGCCGAGCAGGACGCTCGCGAAAAGAAACTTTGATTATGATTGCCGCAAACCACCAGATCGACGTCGTGTTTGCGGCACACGTCCAGAATATGCTCGCTCAGTTCGCCGTAAGTGATAAAAGTTTGGGCGATCGGGTAACCGGCATCTTTTCCTAATTTTTCCAGAAAATCATGGGTTTCTTCATGCATCACGGCGCGTAAATCTTCCAGCATCGGCGCAGCGAACTGATTATACAGTTCCGGATCGGAGGCAAGGGTGATAAGGCTGATACGCGCATTGACGGGTTGGGCAATCGAAACCGCTTTTGCCAGAAGCTGCTGGCTTTCCGGGGTGACCGCGACGGCAACCAGGATGTGACGGTAACTCATAACTCGCTCCTTATTGCAAGAATATGAGAGGGTTCTTCAGCATTACTCCGAAATGAGGACAACTGCAATGCTTTACGATGACAATAATGTGAAGGCAATCATAATTATTCATTAAGTTTTCTTATAAATATTCTGAAGGAATAACCAAAATTATGTCCGAAATGGGATGACTTAAATCAAATTTCGCGCGCATCAATTTTTCCTCTTAACAAATTTACGAAAGTTATTAATTTCTTTATAGGCATAAATAGCACGCATTGATAAAAATTAGAAAACAATTAACTCATTGTTTATAAACGATAAAAATATTCAACCCTTCATAGTGAAATTAATGGAAAACGAGTATTTTCTCACCGTTATTTTAACTTCTGTGTCGTAATATTTTTCTCTGTATCCGGCTCTTTTTTTAATGACCCTGGAAACAAAAAGGGGTTTTGCTGGCTAATTATTCATCAAAATAAAAGCTCAACTGATGGATTTATGTTATCGAATAAGTTAATTTATGTGATGTGCATCACATATTTTCCAAATTCGCAGCGTGGCTTTGTTGTATGTCTTGGGAGTGACGAGTACAGTTGCGTCGATTTAGGAAAAATCTTAGGCATTTGTAAGAAATCATGTTCGTCTGTAAGCGCCTGACAAGGTTGTCATGACGTTCGCAGCGTGCATATTTCTGTCTGAGATCTGCTATGTATTTGACCTATTTGCTTTTATTTACCGGGATTTCCCGGCGACATCACGGGGTGCGGTTACGCCGCATAAAAAATAAAGTTGGTTATTCTGGATGGGAATAATGCATACATCCGAGTTGCTGAAACACATTTATGACATCAATTTGTCATATTTACTCCTTGCACAGCGTCTGATCGTTCAGGACAAAGCGTCCGCCATGTTTCGTCTCGGGATCACGGAAGAGATGGCGACCTCGCTGGGTGCCCTGACCTTGCCACAGATGGTCAAACTGGCGGAAACAAACCAACTGGTATGTCACTTCCGCTTCGACAATCATCAGACCATCACCCGGCTGACTCAGGACTCACGGGTAGACGATCTCCAGCAAATTCATACCGGTATCATGTTGTCCACGCGTCTGTTGAGTGATGTCGAACAGGCTGATGAAACCGCACGGAAAAAAAGGGCCTGACGATGAGTGAAAAAAGCATTGTTCAGGAAGCTCGCGATATCCAGTTAGCGATGGAATTGATCACTCTGGGCGCCCGTTTGCAAATGCTGGAAAGCGAGACGCAGTTAAGTCGCGGCCGCCTCATCAAATTGTACAAAGAACTCCGCGGTAGCCCCCCGCCTAAAGGCATGCTGCCGTTTTCTACTGACTGGTTTATGACCTGGGAGCAAAATATTCATGCTTCCATGTTCTGTAATGCCTGGCAGTTTTTACTCAAAACCGGTCTGTGCAGCGGTGTGGATGCGGTGATCAAGGCCTACCGGTTATACCTCGAACAGTGTCCGCAAGGGGAAGACGGTCCGCTGTTGGCGCTGACCCGCGCCTGGACGCTGGTGCGTTTCGTCGAAAGCGGATTGCTGCAACTGTCGAGCTGTAGCTGTTGCGGCGGGAATTTTATTACCCATGCGCATCAGCCTGCCGGGAGTTTTGCCTGTAGTTTGTGCCAGCCGCCTTCCCGCGCGGTAAAAAGACGTAAACTTTCCCAGGATGCTGCCGATATTATTCCACAACTGCTGGATGAACAGGTCGAACAGGCTGTTTAACCGACACGGTGTGGACAAGACACTCCAGCAGCGGTAAGCGATTACCGCTGCTTTTTTTTGCCTCGCCAACGCGTTAACGCCCCCCGACTGCGCATCCTGTCATAGTCAACAGCGGAAGGATGATGTCGTGCTTATCTTATTAGGTTACCTGGTTGTTATCGGTACAGTTTTCGGCGGTTATATGATGACCGGCGGGCACCTTGGGGCACTCTATCAACCGGCTGAATTTGTGATCATCGGCGGCGCGGGGGTCGGGGCGTTTATTGTCGGCAACAACGGTAAAGCGATTAAGGGAACGCTGAAGGCGTTGCCGCTGCTGTTTCGCCGATCCAAATACACCAAAGCGATGTACATGGATCTGCTGGCGCTGCTCTACCGCCTGATGGCTAAGTCACGCCAGCAGGGGATGTTCTCCCTTGAGCGTGACATTGAGAACCCGAAAGAGAGTGAAATTTTTACCAGCTATCCGCGCATTCTTGCCGATGCGGTCATGCTGGATTTTATTGTCGATTACCTGCGTCTGATTATTAGCGGCAATATGAATACTTTCGAAATTGAAGCGCTGATGGACGAGGAGATCGAAACCCACGAAAGCGAAGCGGAAGTTCCGGCGAACAGCCTGGCGCTGATGGGCGATTCGCTACCGGCGTTTGGTATCGTCGCCGCGGTGATGGGGGTGGTTCACGCGCTGGCTTCCGCCGACAGGCCCGCTGCCGAACTGGGGGCGCTGATCGCCCACGCGATGGTCGGCACCTTCCTCGGTATTTTACTTGCCTATGGTTTCATCTCGCCGCTGGCCAGCGTGCTGCGTCAGAAAAGCGCCGAGACCACTAAGATGATGCAGTGCGTCAAGATTACGCTGCTATCAAATCTGAATGGCTATGCCCCACCGATCGCCGTCGAATTTGGCCGCAAAACCCTCTATTCCAGCGAGCGCCCGTCATTCATTGAACTGGAAGAGCACGTGCGGGCGGTCAGAAACCCTAATCAGCAGACGACGACTGAGGACGCATGAAGAATCAGTCCCATCCTATCGTCGTCGTCAAACGACGCAAACATAAAGGGCACGGCGGCGGCGCTCACGGTTCGTGGAAGATTGCCTACGCTGATTTTATGACAGCCATGATGGCCTTTTTTCTGGTGATGTGGCTCATTTCCATCTCCAGCCCTAAAGAACTGATTCAAATTGCCGAATATTTCCGTACGCCGCTGGCGACGGCGATCACCGGCGGCAATCGGATCGCCAACAGCCAGAGCCCGATTCCCGGCGGTGGTGATGACTTCACCCAACAACAGGGAGAAGTGAATAAACAGCCTGACATCGAGGCATTACGGAAGCGGATGGAGCAAAACCGGTTGAGCAAACTGCGTGGCGACCTCGATCAGCTGATTGAATCCGACCCGAAACTGCGGGCGTTGCGTCCGCATCTGAAGATCGATCTGGTGCAGGAAGGGCTGCGTATTCAGATTATCGACAGTCAGAATCGCCCGATGTTTAAAACCGGCAGTGCCGAGGTCGAGCCGTATATGCGCGACATTCTGCGGGCGATCGCGCCCGTGCTGAACGGGATTCCAAACCGAATCAGCCTGTCCGGGCATACGGATGATTTTCCCTATGCCAACGGGGAGAAAGGCTACAGCAACTGGGAATTGTCCGCCGACCGCGCGAATGCGTCGCGGCGTGAACTGGTGCAGGGCGGTCTGGATGATGGAAAAGTGTTACGGGTGGTGGGGATGGCCGCCACGATGCGCCTGAGCGATCGCGGCCCCGATGACGCCATTAACCGCCGGATCAGCCTGCTGGTACTGAATAAACAGGCAGAACAGTCAATTTTGCATGAAAACGCTGAAAGCCAGAACGAGCCGGTAAGTGTATTACAACAGCCTGCGGCGGCACCGCAGGTAAGCGTTCCCACATCGCCACCAGCCAATCCGAGGTGATAGCGTGAGCATGGATATTAGCGATTTTTATCAGACCTTTTTTGATGAAGCTGACGAGTTGTTGGCTGACATGGAGCAACACCTGCTCGACCTTGCGCCCGACGCGCCGGACGCCGAGCAGTTGAATGCCATTTTCCGCGCCGCGCATTCCATTAAAGGCGGCGCCGGAACCTTCGGCTTCACCATTTTGCAGGAAACGACTCATCTGATGGAGAACCTGCTGGATGAAGCGCGCCGTGGTGAAATGCAGCTCAACACCGACATTATCAACCTGTTTTTGGAAACGAAAGATATTATGCAGGAACAGCTCGACGCCTATAAAAGCTCCCAGGAGCCGGATGCCGCTAGCTTCGAATATATCTGCAATGCATTGCGCCAGCTGGCGCTGGAAGCAAAGGGCGAAACCGCGCCTGCGGTGGTGGCAAACGCCCGGCTGAGTGTCGTGGACACAACGCCTGATGAGGGCGGCGCGCCAACAGTAGAAGAAAAATTACGCATTAATCTGTCCCGCCTGAAAGCCAGTGAGATTGATCTGCTGGAGGAAGAACTGGGCAATTTGAGCACCTTAACCGACGTGGTGAAAGGCGCCGATTCGCTTGCCGCCACCCTGGACGGCGGTGTCGCCGAAGAGGATGTGGTGGCAGTGCTGTGCTTTGTGATCGAAGCCGATCAGATTTCCTTCGAAAAAGTCGTCGCGCCGAACGCCCCTGCGGTCGCGCCTGAGCCGCCCGCCGCCGTTGCGCAGCCTGTCGCTGCGGTCCCGGCAGTTAAATCGCCCGCGGCCGACGCGCATGCCGGACGTGCGGAGCGCGAAAAGCCCGCGCGCGCCAGCGAATCGACCAGCATTCGTGTGGCAGTGGAGAAGGTCGATCAGCTCATCAACCTGGTGGGTGAACTGGTGATCACCCAGTCGATGCTGGCCCAGCGTTCGAACGAACTTGACCCGGTTAATCATGGCGATCTCATCACCAGCATGGGGCAGTTACAACGTAACGCCCGCGATTTGCAGGAGTCGGTGATGTCGATTCGCATGATGCCGATGGAATACGTTTTCAGCCGCTTCCCGCGTCTGGTGCGGGATCTGGCGGGCAAGCTCGGCAAACAAGTGGAACTGACGCTGGTGGGCAGCTCCACCGAACTCGATAAAAGTCTGATTGAACGCATTATCGATCCGCTGACGCATCTGGTGCGCAACAGTCTCGACCACGGCATTGAGCTGCCGGAAAAACGCCTTGAGGCCGGTAAAAATGCGGTCGGAAATCTGATCCTGTCCGCAGAACATCAGGGCGGCAACATTTGCATTGAAGTGACCGACGACGGCGCGGGGTTAAACCGCGAGCGGATCCTCGCAAAAGCGATCGCCCAGGGGATGGCTGTAAACGAAAACATGACCGATGACGAAGTCGGTATGCTGATTTTTGCCCCTGGCTTCTCTACCGCCGAGCAGGTGACCGACGTTTCCGGTCGTGGCGTGGGCATGGATGTGGTGAAACGTAACATCCAGGAGATGGGCGGCCATGTGGAGATCCAGTCTAAACAGGGCGCCGGTACCACCATCCGTATTTTGCTGCCGCTGACGCTGGCGATTCTCGACGGCATGTCCGTTCGCGTCGCTGATGAAGTCTTTATTTTGCCGCTGAATGCGGTAATGGAATCGCTGCAACCGCGCGAGGACGATCTGCATCCGCTGGCCGGTGGCGAGCGCGTGCTGGAAGTGCGTGGAGAATACCTGCCGCTGGTGGAACTGTGGAAAGTCTTCGACGTTGAAGGGGCGAAAACGGAGGCCACCCAGGGCATTGTGGTGATCCTGCAAAGCGGCGGTCGCCGTTACGCGCTGCTGGTTGATCAGCTGATTGGTCAGCACCAGGTGGTGGTAAAGAACCTGGAAAGCAACTATCGCAAAGTGCCGGGGATTTCCGCCGCGACGATCCTCGGCGATGGTAGCGTCGCGCTGATTGTGGATGTCTCTGCCCTGCAGAGTTTAAATCGCGAACAACGTATGGCGATCACCGCCGCCTGATTGAGTGAGAAAGGAAAAATATGACCGGTATGACTAATGTAACCAAACTGGCCGGCGAGCCGTCAGGTCAGGAGTTCCTGGTGTTTACGCTGGGAGACGAAGAATACGGTATTGATATTCTGAAAGTGCAGGAAATCCGCGGCTATGATCAGGTTACCCGGATAGCCAACACCCCTGCGTTTATCAAAGGAGTGACCAACCTGCGCGGTGTGATCGTGCCAATCGTCGATCTGCGCGTGAAGTTCTGCGAGGGTGACGTTGAGTACAACGATAACACGGTCGTGATCGTGCTTAACCTGGGGCAGCGCGTGGTCGGCATTGTCGTTGATGGCGTTTCCGACGTGCTGTCGCTGACCGCGGAACAGATTCGTCCTGCGCCGGAGTTTGCCGTCACCTTGTCAACGGAATACCTGACGGGACTGGGCGCGCTGGGCGAACGTATGCTGATTCTGGTGAATATTGAAAAACTGCTGAACAGTGACGAAATGGCGCTGCTGGATATTGCCGCTTCGCATATGGCGTAAGGGGCGCAGGCCCGGCGGCGATGCCGCTTCCGGGCCTGCGTATCAGCGATATCCGTCAGCATAAACCGTTACGCGTTAACTTCCTGCTCTGCCACTTCTTTTTCGTTTTCCGTCAGTAATCCTTCATCCTGCGCCAGCATCGCGGTGGCAATGCCGTTACCTAACACATTGATGGCGGAACGCCCCATGTCGAGGAAATGGTCGATACCCATCAGCAACAAAATGCCCGCCACCGGGATATTGAAGCTCGGAATGGTTGCCGCCAGCACTACCAGCGCCGAACGCGGAACGCCGGCAATCCCTTTTGAGGCCAGCATCAGGGTCAGCATCAGCACGCTGACCTCAGCCAACGACAGGTGAATATTGTACGCCTGGGCGATAAACATCGACGCAAACGAGCAGTACACCATCGAACCGACCAGATTAAAGGAATACCCGATCGGCAAAACGAAAGAAACAATATTGCGCGAGCAGCCGAATTTGGTCAGCAACTCCAGGGTTTTCGGGTAAGCGGCTTCAGAACTGCTGGTGGTAAAGGCGACCAGCACAGGTTCCTTCAGCAGACTGACCAGCCGGAACACCTCTTTTTTCAGCACCAGATAACCCGCGGCCAACAGCACCAGGCAGGTCATCAGAATGGCGACGTAATAGCCGCCGATAAACGAGGCGTAGTTGAGTAAAATCCCCACTCCTTCGGTGGCGATCACCGAAGAAATCGCGGCAAATATCGCCAGTGGAGCCACATACATCACGTAGCCCGTCACCTTCAGCATAATATGCGAAACCACATCCAGCGCGGCAACCAGTGGGGCGTTGAATTTCTCGCCCAGCGACGCGCCGCCGATACCAAAGAACATTGAGAACACCACGATCTGCAAAATTTCATTATTCGCCATCGCTTCGGCAATGCTGGTGGGGATCGTATGTGACAGAAAGCCTTTCAGGCTCATACCGCCCACCGCCAAACCGGTTTCCACCGCGTCTTTTGGAATGGTCAGGTTCAGGCCGCTGCCGGGCTGTTCAAGGGTAACAATAAACAGCCCTACCAGAATCGACAGTATCGAGGAGCTGATAAACCAGATCATCGCCTTACCGCCCACGCGCCCGATGGTGGCGGTCTCGCCCAGACGCATAATGCCAACGGTCAGCGTACTGAAGACTAACGGCGCAATGACCATTTTTATCAGGCGCAAAAAGATATCGGTAAGAAGGGTGATGTTCTCTGCCCAGGCGGTAATCACGCTTTCGGATGTCCAGGAGTGAATAACCGCGCCTGACACAATGCCTGCCAGCATGAAAATCACGATGAATATCGTGAGTTTATTTGCATTTGCCACTGAAAATCCCTCGGGCTGAATTTAACAATTTGTTATCAGCGATATATTTGTTTTGTGAATTTATTGGTGAAGATTTATTTACTACCTAAATTGGCGTATTCCCGCCCGGCTTACAACTATTTTTTATTAATTACGCATTTTGTTGTGTTCTTCGAAGGGCGTTTTCGTGATCTGGATCGCATAAGAATGAATATATCCTTCGACGGAGCAGGGTAAATGAGATGTAATGAAAGTTAATGGACTGATATATATGCTGTTTTTACGTCAATCACCCCTCTGTATGAACAAGCGTAACGCCAGTGGTTGTTTTCCGCGCCGTAAACTAAATTTCTGATTATCGGTTTGTTTTCTGAACGTGTGCGAACTTTCTCGCTACGTCGGTGCTGGCTTTCGTCAACGTGACGGTATTTCGGAGGTGGAGTCATGAACACATTTTCTCGGTTCCTGGGTATAGCTGGCATTTTTCTTGTTCCCTTGCCTTCGACGATGGCGGTAACCAGCAGCGGCACGGTCGGGGTGTCACTGACGTTAACCAATGGCTGCCTGATAAACGGCTCGCCCAGTCAGAACGGTATCAACTTTGGTACGTTGAATTTCGGGACGCATCCCGCCACCTTTTCTGAACTGACCACCCAGCTCACCGGCGCCGCAGGGGGCAACAGTTTTGGTATCCAGTGCACCACCACCGACTACACCGTACAGATTACCGGTAATACCAATTCTTCCGCGCCGGGCTCGGTGGTCGGTACGCCGGGAACGCCAGCCCGTTATCTGGTGAACGCCGCGAATACCACTCAGGGCGTGGCGTACAGCCTCTACAGCGACAGCGGCTTCAATAACGTGATCGCTAACAATACTCCTATTCCTAAAGTCTCCACTACAGCCGGGGTCGATAACTATACGATCTTCGGTCGGATCCAGGGCGGCGGTAACAGCGTGACCGTGGTTCCCGGTACGTACACGGACACCATCAACGTCAGCGTTATTTACTGATACGTCTCTTTAAATGAGAACACGGTTCAGGCGCTTCCTGTGGGGAGGCGGGGGAAAGCGACGTCTTTTTTTGACGGTTCTCGCGCTGATGGCTTTCCCGGCCTATGCCATTACCACGCAATCCTTTCAGGTGAATGCCACCATCGTGCCGGGCTGTTCGGTTACCACGGGGAGCGGAGCGGCGATGGGGAATCTGAACTTTGGCAGCTACAGCGGCGTGGAGAACCGTCAGGTGAACGCCCAGTTTGTGCCAAACGCCGCGCTGGCGCTGGCCTGTACGCCAGGCGTGGCGCTGAGCATGACGGTGGATGGCGGACGCTATTACGGTACGGTGCGTAATATGCAGCGTGACGGCGGGACGCAGCGCGTGGGGTACCGTTTGTACCGTACCGCCTCGCTGGCGGCGAACAGTGAGATTGGCGTCAACCAGCCGGTCTCTGTCACCTATACCAACAGTAACAATATTGCGCTACCGCTGTTTGGCGTCGCGTTTTTAACGGGTTTTAGCCCGGCAGGTAATTATTCAGATCAGCTTACGGTGACCTTGTCATGGTAGCGAAGGGAGAAGTGAAATGAAGGTGCGAGCATCGTTCGGACTGTTGTCGGTACTCACGGCAGCACTGGTCTCACCCGGGGCCAACAGCGCCGCCACAATACTGCTGTGGCCCATCGATCCCTGGCTGGCGGCGGAGAATAATGCCACCGAACTGTGGATCCAGAATCAGGGCGACACGCCCACGACGATGCAGGTACGCATTGTGCGCTGGCAGCAGGAAAATGGATATGAACGCTATAAGGCGCAGCAGGAGGTGGTCGCCAGCCCGCCGATTGTCCGTATCGAAAAAGGCAGTAAGCAGCTCATTCGCCTGATTAAACAGTCGACCGTTCCTGCCGGTGTGGAGCAGGCTTACCGGATCATCGTGGACGAGATCCCCCAGCCGGACCCCGTCAGTACACCCCAGATGGGACTGAAGGTGCAGATGCGCTATTCGCTACCGCTGTTTGTTTACGGACAGGGGGTGCAGACCTGGGCGCAAGGGGAACATCACGCGCAGGTGAAGCCTTCGCAACTGCACTGGCGGGTGGTGCGCAGCGAAGGGCAACCACAGCTGGAAGTGCGCAATGACAGTGACGTGCATGTCCGGCTGAGCAAAGTGTCACTGCAACAGGGCGGGTCTCAACACACGATGGCCGAGGGGCTGCTCGGGTATGTGTTGCCGGGGAGTTTCCGCCGCTGGCCGTTACCCACTGGCGCAACCCGTCCGGACCGATTAACCGCGGCAATCAACGCGCAGGACGGCAAATGGTTGTCTGGTCCCGCCAACTGAGCGGCGTGTTTGTGACGGCCATACTGACCACCAGCGGGCTTTGCCGCGCCGGGAGCGGCGATGATGTATTGCCGCCGCCACCGGATGCGCGCGCGCTCGATCGGCAGGCGGTTTTTCATCTGGCGCTGGTTGTTAACCATTACGAGACGCAAAAGGTGGTGGCGGTAACCCGGCGCGGCGGCGACTTCTTTGTCGCCAGCGCCGATCTGCAACAGGCTGGCCTGCCTGCCGAACAGCTGGCGGCGGGGGAGGTGAATCTCTCCCGGATGACGCAGGTGAAAGTGGATTACGACAGCAGCGGTCAGCGACTGCTGCTCAGCGTGCCGCGCGAATGGTTACCGGTACGCAGCACGCCGTTTGGCGGTGAATCCCCGACGTCTGTGGCGAGAAACGGCAGCGGGGCGTTGCTGAATTACGACGTTTACGCCAGCAGTACCCAGGATGGCGACAGCCAGGCCTCCGTCTGGCATGAGCTGCGCTTTTTTAACGATGCGGGTTCGCTCTCTTCCACCGGGTACGTGCGACAAAATCTGGCGGGGGACGATGACTGGCAGGATGGCTATGTGCGTTACGATACGGTTTTTACCGCAACCCATGAGGAAAATGCGACCCTGTGGCAGGTGGGGGATGTGATTACTGACGCCCTGAGCTGGAGCAACAGCGTCCGCGTCGGCGGGATCTTCTGGGGACGCGACTTCTCGCTGCGTCCGGATCTGGTGACCTGGCCGCTACCGGCATTCTCCGGTGAAGCCGCGGTGCCGACCGCTGTGGATCTGTTCATCAACGGTTATCGCGCGGGGTCGACGGAGCTGCAGCCCGGGCCGTTTACGCTGACGAACCTTCCTTATATAAACGGTGCGGGAGACGCGGTGCTGGTCACCCGTGACGCGCTTGGCAGACAGGTCAGTACCACCTTACCGTTTTATGTCGCCAGCAATTTGTTGAAATCGGGCGTCAGCGATGGTGCCGTTACGCTCGGCAGCCTGCGGCGCAATTACGGTATTGATAATTTTGATTACGGCCCGGCGGTGGGCAGCGCGAGCTATCGCTATGGCGTCAATGACGCTCTGACGCTTGAAGGTCATGGCGAAGGCGCCGAAGAACTGGCGCTGGGCGGTGTGGGCGCACTGGTGAAAGTGGGCCGCTTTGGCGTTGTGAACGGCGCATGGACGGAAAGCAAAATGCGCGGTCACCACGGTAATCAGCTTAACTGGGGGTATCAGTACAGTACCGCAGCCTTTAGTGTCGCCACGCAACATTCCCGCCGCGAGCGCGGTTTCGGCAACCTGGCGTTATATGACCAGACCGCGCTGGTGGATGACGACAACCGCCCGCTGGCCTCTTTAAGTCAGCGCAGCGATCAGTATTCGTTAACCGTTAATATGGGAACCTTCGGCAATATTGGCGCGGCGTGGATTGGCATCCGCAGCTTCGACGCGCAAAAAACGGAGCTGCTCAATCTCTCCTGGAGCCGCAATTTATTGGGAAGCAGCAGTATCTATCTGGCTGCCAGTCGTGACAACCAGCAGGGTGACTGGACGCTGGCAATGTCGGTGCAAATTCCACTGGGCGATCGCGACAGCATGGCGCTAAGCGCCGAGAAAACGCCGGATGCCGGGCAGACGCAGCGTATCAACTATAACCACTCGATGCCGACGGACGGCGGGTTCAGCTGGAATCTGGCGTGGGCGCGACAGACCCAGGCGCGAAACTACCAGCAGGCGACGCTGGGCTGGCGTAATAATAACGTTGAATTACAGGGGGGCGCTTACGGCGAAAGCAACGCCATGACCTGGTGGGGAGAGGCGATGGGATCGCTGGTGTTGATGGAAAATCAGCTGTTCGCCGCCAATAAAATCAACGATGCATTTGTGGTGGTCAGTACTGACGGTCAGCCTGAAGTGCCGGTGAACTATGAGAATCAACCGGTCGGCAAAACCAATGAGAACGGCTTTTTGCTGATAAGCGGCGTATCCGCTTATTATCCTGCGAGCTACAGCATTAATACCCTCAACCTGCCTGCGGATACCCGCCTGAAGGAGACCGAGCGCAAAGTCGCGCTGCGTCGTCAGAGCGGTTATCTGGTCGATTTCCCAATGGAACAGGAGCGGGTGGCCAGCGTGATTTTGCACGACGCAGAGGGGCAGCCGCTGCCGCTGGCAAGCCAGGTGCTGCGCGACAACAGTGCGCCTGCGGTGGTGGGATATGAGGGTATCGTCTGGCTGGAAAATCTTGCCGAGGTGAACCGACTCCGGGCGATAACCCCGGACGGAGAGCATTGCACGGCCACATTCACTCTTGCGCCTAATCCCGGGCATAAGCTGCAAACCTACGGGCCGCTGATCTGCCGTAAGGGGGCGCCATGATGGGACGGGCGTTGTGGGGGATCGTGTTTCTGCTGGTTACGCCGGGGGCCTGGGCCGCCTGTGCCGTCACCACCACCAGCGGCGCGTTTGGCAGCGTGTCATCTTTTACCGTGAACAGCAGCGAGCAGGCCACCAGCGCTAATCTCGTGGTCCAGTGCGACGTGGTGTTGGGATTGTTGAACAACGATACCATCACTCTGACCTATACTGGCGCGACGCTTTCGGTCAGCAACAGAGCGGCTCTCAGGCGAAGCGATAACGCAGCGGTGACGGATGCCATTCCGGTACGCATGTGCGCGCAGTCCGGTTGCGCCAGCAACAGTGAGATCCCGATTGGCGGCAGCTACACCTGGAGCGGCAGTTCATTGCTGGCGCTGTTAGGCTCTTCACGCTTTACCCTGCCGCTTTACTTCCGCACCCTTACGGGCCAGAACGTTAGCGCCGGGCCGTATCAGGTGACGCTTAACTTCAGCGTCTATTTTAATGTCTGCCAGGTGGGGGCGCTTGGCTTATGCGTTACCGCGCAAACCGGCACGGTGGCGGCTAACCTGCAGGTAAACCTGACCGTCACTAATGACTGTATTACCCTTACTGCGCCGAACGTGAACTTTGGCAGCGCGCCGCTGGTGAACAATTTTCCCGCCGTCTCGCAGGCTGTGGCGATCACCTGTACCAAAGGCAGCGCCTACACGGTAGGCATCAATAATGGCAGCTATGCCAACGGCAATGTACGCAACATGGCAAGCGGTAATAACCGTCTGAGCTATGAAATTTATAAGGCAGGCACCACCAGCCGCTGGGGAAGCGTCGGCGGCGATCGCTGGGCCAGCAGCGCGTCGTCTTCTCTTAGCAGCGACGGCCTGCTGCGCACCTACAACTATACCGCCAGAGTGTTAACCACGCAGACCACACCGCCCGCCGGGACCTACACCGACACGGTGGTTGTGGATATCGCCTTCTGATCTGTTTTTCCCTTTCGCAAACGTAAAGTTCTCAACCGGGTTGCCGATAACGTTGATAACTCGTTTTAAGGAAGGTGCCTTATGTTTAACCGTATCCGCGTTGTCACAATGCTGATGATGGTGCTTGGGGTTTTCGCACTGCTACAGCTTGTATCCGGGGGGCTGCTGTTTTCATCTTTACAGCAGAACCAGACCAGTTTTGTTATCTCAAACGATCTGCGCCAGCAGCAAAGCGAACTGACCTCAACATGGGATCTGATGCTGCAAACGCGTATTAACCTTAGCCGCTCTTCCGCCCGCATGATGATGGATGCGGCGAACCAGCAAAGCAGCGCCAAAACCGAATTGCTGAAGAATGCGAAAAATACCCTCGCGCAGGCTGCGGTGCACTATAAGGCATTTAAAGCGATCAGTCCGCTGCCTGACATGGAAGAAGCCAGTCTTGAGGTGGAGGCGAAGTACCAGGCCTACTTTGCGGCGTTAACCGAACTGGTGCAGTTTCTGGAAAGTGGCAACATGGACGCCTACTTTGCCCAGCCGACTCAGGGAATGCAAAACGCGCTCGGCGAAGCGCTGGGCAAGTATGCCAGCGTCAGCGAAAAGCTTTACCGCCAGGCCTTTGACGAAAGCGCCCGCGATTATCAGTTCGCCCAGTGGCAGCTTGCCATTCTCGCGCTCGTGCTGGCGCTGATTCTGGTGGTGGTGTGGTACGGCATCCGTCACACCTTGTTGAATCCGCTGGGGCGCGTCATTGCGCATATCCGTGATATCGCCAGCGGCAATTTAACCAATACCCTGACCGTGGCAGGACGCAATGAGATTGGCGAACTGGCCGACAGCGTCGATCACATGCAGCGTTCGCTGGTTGAAACCGTCACGCAGGTGCGGGAAGGGTCCGATGCCATCTATGCCGGCACCAGCGAGATTGCCACTGGCAATACCGACCTCTCTTCGCGAACCGAACAGCAGGCTTCGGCGCTGGAAGAGACCGCCGCCAGCATGGAACAACTGACCGCCACCGTGAAACAGAACGCCGACAACGCCCGCCAGGCGTCGCAACTGGCGCAGAGCGCCTCGGAAACGGCCCAGCACGGCGGAAAAGTGGTGGATAACGTCGTTAAAACGATGCACGACATTGCCGACAGTTCGAAGAAAATCGCCGACATCATTAGCGTGATCGACGGTATTGCGTTCCAGACCAATATCCTGGCGCTGAACGCGGCGGTTGAAGCGGCGCGCGCTGGTGAGCAAGGCCGTGGGTTTGCCGTGGTTGCCGGAGAGGTGCGTAATCTCGCCAGCCGCAGCGCGCAGGCGGCAAAAGAAATCAAAGCGCTGATCGAAGATTCAGTGGCGCGCGTGGATACCGGCTCGGTGCTGGTCGAAAGCGCGGGTGACACGATGAATGACATTGTTAACGCGGTGACCCGGGTGACTGACATCATGGGGGAAATCGCCTCGGCGTCCGACGAGCAAAGCCGTGGCATCGATCAGGTGGCGCTGGCGGTGTCGGAAATGGATCGCGTGACGCAGCAAAACGCCGCACTGGTGCAGGAGTCCGCCGCTGCCGCCGCCGCGCTGGAAGACCAGGCCAGTCGCTTAACCAGAGCGGTGTCGGCGTTTCGTCTCGCCGCTCGCCCATATACCACGCAAAAAACCGAAGAACGCGCCTCTGCGCCGTCGCCTCGCGAGCCGCAGAAGGCATCGCCCGGCGCTGAACCCGACACCCACTGGGAAACATTTTGACGGCAAATAAACACGTTGTAACACACCAAGAATCGGCGCCGCAGCAGGCGGCGCCCGTTGTATCCTGAATGTGATTGAGAAGGCGCTATGACATCATCTCTGCCCAACGGGCAAACGTCATTATTGTTACAGATGACACAGCGCCTCGCGCTGTCCGACGCGCACTTTCGTCGGATATGTCAGTTAATCTATCAGCGCGCGGGGATCGTGCTGGCGGACCATAAGCGGGATATGGTTTATAACCGCCTGGTTCGCCGTCTGCGTACGCTGGGGCTGGATGATTTTGGTCGCTATCTCAGCATGCTGGAAGCGAATCAAAACAGCGCGGAATGGCAGGCTTTTATCAACTCGTTGACCACCAACCTGACCGCCTTTTTTCGCGAGGGTCATCACTTTCCGGTATTGGCTGAGCACGCCCGCCGTCGCAATGGCGAATACCGGGTGTGGAGCGCGGCGGCGTCAACCGGTGAAGAACCTTACAGTATCGCCATTACGCTGGCCGATACGTTAGGCACAGCGCCAGGGCGCTGGCGGGTCTTTGCCAGTGATATCGACACCGAAGTGCTGGAAAAAGCCCGCAGCGGCATCTATCGGCTTGATGAGTTAAAAACCCTGTCGGCACAGCAACTGCAGCGCTACTTCATGCGCGGCACCGGCCCCCATGAAGGGTTGGTGCGCGTGCGCCAGGAGCTGGCAAGTCACGTGGAGTTCGCCGGGATAAACCTGCTTGACAAACAGTACAACGTGCCGGGGCCGTTTGATGCGATTTTCTGCCGCAATGTGATGATCTATTTCGATAAAACGACGCAGCAGGACATTCTGCGCCGTTTTGTTCCCCTCCTTAAGCCTGACGGCCTGCTGTTCGCCGGGCATTCAGAGAACTTTAGCAACCTCGTGCGCGACTTTAGCCTGCGCGGACAGACGGTGTATGCGCTGAGTAAGGATAAAGCATGAGTAAAATCAGGGTGTTATCGGTTGATGATTCCGCGCTAATGCGCCAAATCATGACTGAAATTATCAACAGCCATAGCGATATGGAGATGGTGGCAACCGCACCCGATCCGCTCGTTGCCCGTGATTTAATCAAAAAATACAACCCGGACGTTTTGACGCTGGACGTCGAAATGCCGCGGATGGACGGCCTCGATTTTCTTGAAAAATTGATGCGCTTGCGTCCGATGCCGGTGGTGATGGTGTCATCGCTGACGGGGAAAGGCTCCGAAGTGACGTTGCGCGCGCTGGAGCTGGGGGCCATTGATTTTGTCACCAAGCCCCAGTTAGGGATCCGCGAAGGGATGCTGGCCTACAGCGAGATGATTGCCGAAAAAGTGCGCACCGCGTCGCGCGCGCGGCTGGGCGCGCATAAGCCACTGGCCGCGCCAGCGACCCTGAAAGCCGGGCCGTTGCTCAGTTCAGAAAAGCTGATCGCCATTGGCGCGTCGACGGGCGGCACCGAAGCGATTCGTCACGTGTTGCAGCCGCTGCCGCTTTCCTGCCCGGCAGTGATTATTACGCAGCATATGCCGCCAGGTTTTACCCGTTCGTTTGCCGAGCGTCTGAATAAACTGTGTCAGATCAGCGTGAAAGAAGCGGAGGACGGCGAGCGCGTGCTGCCAGGACATGCCTACATCGCGCCCGGCGATAAGCACATGGAGCTGGCGCGCAGCGGGGCAAACTATCAAATCAAAATTCATGACGGGCCGCCGGTTAACCGGCACCGGCCGTCTGTGGATGTGCTGTTTCATTCGGTGGCGAAACACGCGGGGCGCAACGCCGTGGGGGTGATCCTGACGGGGATGGGCAACGACGGCGCCGCCGGAATGCTGGCGATGCACCAGGCGGGCGCCTGGACGATTGCGCAGAATGAAGCAAGTTGTGTGGTGTTCGGCATGCCGCGCGAGGCCATCAATATGGGTGGCGTGAGCGAAGTGGTCGATCTCAGCCAGGTAAGCCAGCAGATGCTGGCGAAAATCAGTGCCGGACAGGCAATACGTATTTGACTCAGGAGTAATTTTTTATGGCGGACAAAGAGCTTAAGTTTCTGGTTGTGGATGACTTTTCCACCATGCGTCGCATCGTGCGTAACCTGCTTAAGGAACTGGGATTTAACAACGTCGAAGAGGCCGAAGACGGCGTGGACGCATTGAATAAACTGCAGATGGGCGGCTTTGGTTTTGTCATCTCTGACTGGAACATGCCGAATATGGACGGTCTGGAACTGTTGAAAACCATTCGCGCAGACGGCGGCATGTCTTCATTGCCGGTACTGATGGTGACGGCGGAAGCGAAGAAAGAGAACATTATCGCCGCGGCGCAGGCCGGTGCCAGCGGTTACGTGGTGAAGCCGTTTACCGCCGCGACATTGGAAGAGAAACTCAACAAAATCTTTGAGAAACTGGGCATGTAAGGGGCGGACAATGATGCAACCAACCATGAAACCCGTAGATGAACACTCTGCCGGGGATATTATTGCGCGCATTGGCAGCCTGACCCGTATGCTGCGCGACAGCCTACGGGAGCTGGGTCTGGACCAGGCCATCGCCGAAGCGGCAGAAGCCATTCCGGACGCCCGCGACCGTCTGGACTATGTGGTGCAGATGACCGCCCAGGCCGCCGAGCGCGCGCTGAACAGCGTCGAAGCTTCACAGCCGCACCAGGACGAAATGGAGAAAGGGGCGAAAGCGTTAAGCAAGCGCTGGGACGCATGGTTTGAAAACCCGATCGAGCTGGCAGACGCCCGGGAACTGGTGACCGACACGCGCAAATACCTGAGCGATGTGCCGGAACACACCAGCTTCACTAACGCGCAGTTACTCGACATTATGATGGCGCAAGATTTCCAGGATCTGACCGGTCAGGTGATCAAGCGAATGATGGATGTCATCCAGGAAATTGAACGTCAACTGTTGATGGTGCTGCTGGAGAATATTCCGGAGCAGGGCGCGCGACCGAAGCGTGAAAACGACAGTCTGCTCAATGGTCCGCAGGTTGATACGACCCGGGCGGGCGTGGTCGCCAGCCAGGATCAAGTAGACGACCTGCTGGACAGCCTCGGTTTTTAACCTGGCCGCCCGATGGCGTCATGCCATCGGGCTGAATGACAGATTAGCTGCGACTGCATTGCTATCCACTTATCCTCCTTAACGGCATAAACCCGACCTTTTTTGCCGTTTACTCTGCCCATTGGCGGCAGGCGCTTCTGGCATCATTCTCGCTCATAAGCCCATCCAGGATCTGATGCGTGTCTGAAGAGAACGACGACAAAACAGAAGCCCCCACACCCCACCGACTGGAAAAAGCGCGGGAGGAAGGGCAAATCCCCCGATCCCGGGAGCTGACTTCTCTGCTGATTTTGTTAGTGGGGGTCTGCATTCTCTGGATTGGCGGCGCGTCGTTGGCAAGGCGCCTGTCGGGAATGCTGTCGGCGGGGCTGCGATTTGATCACAGCATGGTCAACGACCCCAATCTGATCCTCGGGCAAATCATCCTGTTAATAAAAGAAGCGATGATCGCGCTGCTGCCGCTTATCACCGGCGTGGTGCTGGTGGCGCTGATCTCGCCGGTGCTACTTGGCGGGCTGGTGTTCAGCGGCAAATCGCTACAGCCGAAATTTTCCAAACTTAACCCGCTGCCGGGCATTAAGCGTATGTTCTCCGCGCAGACCGGCGCGGAGTTGCTGAAGGCGATACTGAAATCGTCGCTGGTGGGCGGCGTGACAGCGCTTTATTTGTGGCATAAGTGGCCGGAGATGATGCGCCTGATGGCGGAATCGCCGATTACGGCGATGGGTAACGCGCTGGATCTCGTCGGACTCTGCGCATTGCTGGTGGTGCTCGGTGTGATCCCGATGGTCGCCTTTGACGTGATCTTTCAGATCTTCAGTCACCTGAAAAAGCTGCGCATGTCGCGTCAGGACATCCGCGATGAATTCAAACAGAACGAAGGCGACCCGCACGTGAAAGGGCGTATCCGTCAGATGCAGCGAGCGGCGGCGCGCCAGCGCATGATGAGCGACGTACCCAAAGCGGATGTCATTGTCACCAACCCCACCCACTATTCGGTGGCGTTACAGTATGACGAAAACAAAATGAGCGCGCCGAAAGTGGTCGCCAAAGGGGCGGGACTGGTGGCGCTGCGCATTCGCGAGATTGGCGCGGAAAACAAAATCCCCACGCTTGAAGCGCCGCCGCTGGCGCGCGCGCTCTATCGCCATGCTGAAATTGGTCAGCAAATACCCGGTCAACTGTACGCCGCCGTGGCGGAAGTGCTGGCCTGGGTCTGGCAGCTTAAACGCTGGCGTCTTGCTGGCGGGGAACGTCCACCACAACCTGCAAATCTTCCGGTGCCTGAGTCACTGGATTTTATGAACGAGAAGACTACCGATGGCTAATCTGGTCGCGATGTTGCGCCTGCCCAACAACATGAAAACCACGCAATGGCAGATCCTTGCCGGGCCGATCCTCATCCTGTTAATTCTGTCGATGATGGTACTGCCGCTACCCGCGTTTATCCTCGACCTACTGTTTACCTTTAACATTGCGCTGTCGATCATGGTGTTACTGGTGGCGATGTTTACCCAGCGTACGCTGGAGTTCGCCGCCTTCCCGACCATCCTGCTGTTCACTACCTTACTGCGTCTGGCGCTGAACGTGGCGTCCACCCGTATCATTCTGATGGAAGGACACACCGGCGCGGCGGCGGCAGGGAAGGTGGTCGAAGCGTTCGGGCATTTCCTGGTGGGGGGCAATTTCGCCATTGGGATCGTGGTGTTCGTCATTCTGGTCATCATCAACTTTATGGTGATTACCAAGGGCGCCGGGCGTATCGCTGAGGTTGGCGCGCGCTTCGTGCTCGACGGCATGCCGGGTAAACAGATGGCGATTGACGCCGACCTCAACGCCGGACTGATTGGCGAAGATGAAGCGAAAAAACGTCGCGCCGAAGTGACCCAGGAAGCGGACTTCTATGGTTCTATGGACGGGGCGAGTAAATTCGTTCGCGGCGATGCCATCGCCGGTATTTTGATCATGGTGATCAACGTGGTCGGCGGTCTGCTGGTCGGTGTGTTGCAGCATGGCATGAGCATGGGCGATGCGGCGGAAAGTTATACGTTGCTGACTATCGGTGACGGCCTGGTGGCGCAGATCCCGGCGCTGGTCATTTCGACCGCCGCAGGCGTGATCGTCACCCGCGTCAGTACCGATCAGGACGTGGGCGAGCAGATGGTGGGGCAGCTTTTCAGCAACCCTAGCGTCATGCTGCTCAGCGCTGGGGTTCTGGGCCTGCTCGGGCTGGTGCCGGGCATGCCAAACCTCGTTTTCCTGTTGTTTACGGCGGCGCTGTTGGGGCTGGCCTGGTGGATCCGTGGCCGGGAACAAAAGGCGCCCAGCGAGCCGCAGCCCGTAAAAATGCCGGAAAACAATTCGGTGGTGGAAGCGACGTGGAACGACGTCCAGCTTGAAGATTCGCTCGGTATGGAGGTGGGCTACCGCCTGATTCCGATGGTCGATTTCCAGCAGGATGGCGAGTTGCTCGGGCGCATCCGCAGTATCCGCAAGAAATTCGCGCAGGACATGGGCTTCCTGCCGCCAGTGGTGCACATTCGCGACAATATGGATCTGCAACCGGCGCACTATCGTATTCTGATGAAAGGGGTGGAGATTGGCAGCGGCGATGCGTATCCGGGGCGCTGGCTGGCAATCAACCCGGGAACGGCGGCGGGTACGCTGCCAGGCGAGCAAACCGTGGATCCGGCGTTTGGCCTGGATGCAATCTGGATCGAAAGCGCGCTGAAAGAACAGGCGCAGATCCAGGGCTTTACGGTGGTGGAAGCCAGTACCGTTGTGGCGACGCACCTCAACCATTTGATCGGCAAATATGCCGCCGAACTGTTTGGCCGTCAGGAAGCGCAGCAGTTGTTGGATCGCGTCTCCCAGGAGATGCCGAAACTGACCGAAGATTTGGTCCCCGGCGTGGTCACCCTGACCACGCTGCATAAAGTGCTGCAGAATCTGCTGGATGAAAAAGTGCCGATCCGCGATATGCGCACCATTCTTGAAACGCTGGCGGAACATGCGCCACTGCAAAATGATCCCCATGAACTTACCGCCGTGGTGCGCGTGGCGCTGGGGCGCGCAATTACGCAGCAGTGGTTCCCCGGTAGCGATGAAGTCAGCGTTATTGGCCTGGATACGGCGCTCGAACGCTTGTTGTTGCAGGCGTTGCAGGGCGGCGGCGGTCTGGAGCCTGGGCTGGCCGATCGCCTGCTGGCGCAAACGCAAGAGGCGCTGTCTCGTCAGGAGATGCTTGGCGCGCCGCCAGTGCTGTTGGTCAACCATGCGCTGCGCCCATTGCTGTCGCGCTTTCTGCGTCGCAGTCTGCCGCAGCTGGTTGTCCTGTCGAACATGGAGCTTTCCGACAATCGTAACATTCGCATGACCGCAACCATTGGAGGTAAATAATGCGCAGACTTCTTTGGCTGTTGCTGTTCCCGCTGGCGGCGCAGGCCGCCGGGGAAGGCGCATGGCAGGCCAGCAGCATCGGCATTACCTTAAACCATCGCGGTGAATCCGCCTCCTCGGCGCCGCTTTCCGCTGGTCAGCCGGTGTCCGGGCTGATGACCCTGGTGGCCTGGCGTTATGAGCTGAATGGCCCGACGCCCGCCGGTTTGCGGGTGCGCTTATGCTCCCAGTCGCGCTGCGTCGAGCTTGATGGACAAAGTGGGACGACTACCGCTTTTAGCAACGTGCCCGCCGTGGAGCCGCTGCGTTTTATCTGGGAAGTACCCGGTGGCGGCCGTCTGATTCCCGCCCTAAAAGTACAGCGCAATCAGGTAATTGTGAACTACCGCTAACGGTTATCTCCTCATCAGGCGGCAACGTAATGTGCTGCCTGACTCGCATTTTTGACCTCCTCTTTTGATTCAAAAGAAACGCTGTTTTATAAATCGGTGACACGCGTTGCCGGTCTCTTTGCGTTTTTGCCATTTCGCCAGGACAGGTGGCAAAAACGAAAAGGTATCCCGCCTGGTAAGCTTTTACTGTAGCCGTGTAAGTACTCCCTCTGGCGTAGCCACAGGTCGGAGTCCCCCAACTGATTGCAGGGTTAACGGCAATGAAAACACGTAAAATTGGATTGGCGAATTATTTGGCCTACGGTTCAGGCGATTTTTTAGGTGCAGGCACCACGGCGCTCACAGCCGCCTGGTTACTGTATTTTTATACGACGTTTTGCGGTCTTTCGCCCATAGAGGCGACGTTTATCTTTGCGGCGGCGAGGGTGCTGGACGCAGTCGTCAGCCCACTGATGGGCTTTCTGACGGACAACTTCGGCTCAACCTGGCTGGGTAAACGCTTTGGCCGCCGTAAATTCTTTATTTTGCTGGGGATCCCATGTGTCTTTAGCTACTCATTAATGTGGGTGGGGGATATGGGGTTCTGGTACTACCTGCTGACCTACCTGGTTTTCGATATCGTCTACACCATGATCCTGGTGCCATATGAAACGCTGGTGCCGGAAATGACCGATGATTTCAAACAGAAAACCAAATTTTCCGGCGCGCGTATTTCCATGGCGCAGATGTCCGCGATCCTCGCTTCCTTCCTGCCGGGTATCCTGTTGACCGCGTTTGGCAAAGACAACCCCATCTCCTTTTTCTACGCCAGCCTGGTGTTCTCGGTGCTGTGCGCCCTGATGCTGACGTTCGTCTGGTTCTTCACCTGGGAGCGTCCACGCGAGGAATGGACGGAAGCAGCGCTACGCGCGGAAGAAGAGAAAAAGAGCCTGACGTTCAGCCAGAGCATGCGCCGCCTGTTTGTTGAGCTGAGCTCTACGTTGCGGATTAAAATTTTCCGCCAGCATCTCGGCATGTATCTGGGCGGCTACATCGCGCAGGATGTTTTCAACGCGGTCTTTACCTATTACGTGGTGTTCGTCCTGATGCAGGAAGCGTCGATGGCGTCAAACCTGCTTGGCACCATGGCGATTTTCCAGTTTATCGCGGTTATCGGCATGATCCCGCTGTGCATCCGCTTCGGACCTGCGCCTTCTTACCGGATGGTGGTGGTGCTGTTTGGTCTTAGCTCACTCTCTTATGCCCTGCTGTATTACGCCGGATTAAGCGATATTTATTCCCTGTTGCTGCTGGTGTCCGCCATTGCTGGTCTGGGGCGTGGGGGGATTAACTATGTGCCGTGGAACACCTACACCTACATTGCCGATGTGGATGAAGTGATTACCGGTCAGCGTCGTGAAGGGATCTTCGCCGGGATCATGACCCTGACGCGCAAAGCCTCGCAGGCTGGAGCGGTCATGCTGGTCGGGATTGTCATGCAGACGTCTGGTTTCGTTTCCGGGCAAAGCACCCAGCCGGAGGCGGTCAGCCACACCATACTGTTAATCCTCAGCTGCGGTACGCTGCTGGTGCTGGCCTGCGGTTTCCTGGTCTCTCTGCGTTTCAAACTGAATTTGCAAACCCACAGCACGCTACGCGAAGAAACAGCGAAAATGCGTGAGTCGGGCCGGGCGATGCCGGAGAACATCACGCCGCAGGCGCGCGCCACCGTCGAGATGCTGTCGGGTCTGCCGTATGAATCACTTTGGGGTAACAACAATATTGGTTACCTGAATCGTAATAAACCTGCTGCACCCTCGCTCAAGCGGGCAGCAACGTTGAATTCGACTTATAACAGAGGTTAGAAATATGAAAGTTTGGCCCGTCAAACATAGCGCGTTACTACGACAGCCGGAGCGTTTTATCTCCCGGGAAGAGCTGAAGGGTTTGATTCAGACGGTGACGAACAATCTGGTCAACATCAAGGACGAGACTGGCCAATTCCTGCTACGCCTGGATGACGGACGTGTGATTGACACAAAAGGGTGGGCAGGATGGGAATGGACGCACGGCGTCGGTCTGTATGGAATGTATCAGTATTATCAGCAGACCGGTGATGAGTCGATGCGCGACATTATCGACAATTGGTTCGCCGACCGCTTTGCGGAAGGCGCCACCACCAAGAACGTAAACACCATGGCGCCGTTCTTAACGCTGGCGTATCGCTATGAGGAGACGCGTAATCCGGCGTACCTGCCCTGGCTGGACAGCTGGGCGGAATGGGCGATGAATGAAATGCCGCGTACCGACCATGGCGGAATGCAGCATATCACGCTGGCGGAAGAGAACCACCAGCAGATGTGGGACGATACGCTGATGATGACGGTGTTACCGCTGGCGAAAATTGGCAAGTTGCTCAACCGGCCGGAATATGTCGAAGAGGCAACCTATCAGTTCCTGCTACACGTCCAAAACCTGATGGACAGGGAAACCGGCCTGTGGTTCCACGGCTGGAATTATGACGGGCACCATAACTTTGCCAACGCCCGCTGGGCGCGCGGCAACAGCTGGTTGACCATTGTGATCCCGGATTTCCTGGAACTGGTCGATCTGCCGGAAAACAATGCGGTGCGTCGTTATCTGGTGCAGGTTCTGAAGACGCAAATCGCCGCGCTGGCAAAATGCCAGGACGAAAGCGGACTGTGGCATACGTTGCTGGACGATCCGCAGTCCTACCTTGAAGCGTCTGCGACCGCGGGTTTTGCCTACGGCATACTGAAAGCGGTACGTAAACGTTATGTTGGCGCGGAATATGCCGGGGTTGCGGAAAAAGCCATTCGCGGCATTGTGCAGAATATCTCGCCGGAAGGGGAGTTGTTGCAGACCTCCTTCGGGACCGGAATGGGCAGCAATCTCGATTTCTATCGAGCGATCCCGCTCACCTCTATGCCGTATGGCCAGGCGATGGCGATGCTGTGTCTGACGGAATATCTGCGGAAATATTTCTGATTCAGAAGTAAAAACAAAACCCGGCGATAGCCGGGTTTATTCTGCTGGTAACCTTTTATTTTGCCCGAGTCATTCTCGTAAGGAATTACATCCGCTCTACGGTTTCGATACCCAACGTATCGAGACCCAGCTTCAGGGTTTTAGCGGTCAGCAGCGCCAGTTTTAGTCGGCTGTTGCGCACATCGTCGTTCTCTGCGCTCAGAATCGGGCAATGTTCGTAGAAACCGGAGAACAGACCTGCGACATCATACAGATACGCGCACATGACGTGTGGCGTCCCTTCACGCGCGACAACGGTCAGCGTCTCTTCAAACTGCAACAGACGCGCGGCCAGCTGCGCTTCGCGATCTTCGCTAAGCACCACTCTCGCGCTGGCAAGGGCGCGCTCATCCAGACCAGATTTACGGAACACCGACAGTACGCGGGTATAGGCATACTGCATATACGGCGCAGTGTTACCCTCAAAGGCCAGCATGTTGTCCCAGTCAAAGATATAGTCGGTGGTGCGGTTTTTCGACAGATCGGCGTATTTCACCGCACCGATACCGACGGCGTTCGCCAGTTTTTCCAGCTCGTCGGCGGGCATATCCGGGTTCTTTTCCGCCACCAGACGGCGGGCGCGCTCAAGCGCTTCATCCAACAGATCGGCCAGCTTGACGGTGCCGCCAGCGCGGGTTTTGAACGGCTTGCCGTCTTTACCCAACATCATACCGAACATGTGGTGCTCCAGCGGGACGGAATCCGGAACGTAGCCCGCTTTACGGACGATAGTCCATGCCTGCATCAGATGCTGATGCTGACGGGAGTCGATGTAATACAGAACGCGGTCAGCATGCAGGGTCTCATAACGGTATTTGGCGCAGGCGATATCCGTGGTGGTGTACAAATAACCGCCATCTTTCTTCTGAATGATAACCCCCATCGGTTCGCCTTCCTTGTTTTTATACTCATCAAGGAATACCACGGTGGCGCCTTCGCTTTCGACGGCCAGACCTTTGGCTTTCAGATCGGCCACGATGCCCGGCAGCATGGGGTTGTACAGGCTTTCACCCATAACATCATCGCGGGTCAGCGTGACGTTCAGGCGATCGTAGGTGATCTGGTTCTGCGACATGGTGATGTCGACCAGCTTGCGCCACATTTGCAGGAAATAGTCGTCGCCGCCCTGCAGTTTTACCACGTAGCTGCGCGCGCGCTCGGCAAAGGCTTCATCTTCGTCGTAGTGTTTTTTGGCTTCGCGATAAAAACCTTCGAGGTCCGCCAGCGCCATTTCACCGGCGTTTTCCTGTTGCTGTTTTTCCAGATAAGCGATCAGCATCCCGAACTGAGTGCCCCAGTCGCCTACGTGGTTCGCACGAATCACATGATGACCAAGAAACTCAAGGGTACGCACCGCGGCGTCGCCGATGATGGTGGAACGCAGGTGGCCGACATGCATCTCTTTCGCGACATTTGGCGCGGAGTAATCGACCACCACAGTCTGTTTCTCCGGCTTCGCTACGCCGAGGCGATCTGAGGTCAGCGCTTGCTCCACGCTTTCAGCGAGAAACGCGGGGTCGAGGAAAATATTAATAAAGCCCGGGCCAGCGATTTCAACCTTACTGGCGATACCGCTGAGATCCAGATGAGTCAGCACCTGCTCGGCCAGTTGTCGCGGCGCCATGCCCAGTTTTTTCGCCACCGCCATCATGCCGTTGGCCTGATAGTCGCCGAACTGTACTTTTGCTGACTGACGAACCTGCGGTTCGCAATCCGCAGGCGCGCCTGCGGCAATCATGGCCTGACTGACTTTTTCTGAGAGAAGAGCCTGAATATTCACCTGAATACCTTACGTTGATGAAGCGGGTTGAAATTTACCGCCGCAGTTTAAGAATCAAGGGCGGGAGTATACTGCAAATGGCCCCTTGCGTCAGCACTGCGCGGCCTGAACAACGTGCAGAAAATAAGCGATAAAAGCGTGCATAACCATGCATTCGGCAAATCCCGCAATCTGCGGTTGGTTGTGTCGGACCAACAGAGTAAATTAGCGGCTTTGAAACCTGTTAAGAGCTGACATTATGGCGAACTGGCAAACCCTCGACGAACTGCATGATATTTCCGCCGACCTCCCGCGATTCACGCGGGCGTTCACGGAACTTTCCACTCGCCTCGGTCTGGATATTGCGCCGCTTGATGCCGACCATATCTCTTTGCGTTGTCATCAAAACGCCACTGCGGAACGCTGGCGGCGAGGCTTTGAACAATGCGGCAAACTGTTGTCGGAAAATATCATCAATGGCCGACCGATTTGTCTGTTTAAACTGGATGAGCCCGTCTGCGTCGCGCACTGGGCATTTAGCGTTGTTGAGCTGCCCTGGCCGGGCGATAAGCGCTATCCCCACGAAGGATGGGAGCATATCGAAATCGTTTTGCCGGGAGAGCCGGATACCCTGAACGCGCGTGCGTTGGCGCTGCTCGCCGATGACGGACTGAGCCAGCCGGGGATTGTCGTTAAAACCAGTTCGCCGAAAGGCGCGCATGAGCGTCTACCGAATCCGACTCTGGCGGTTACCGACGGTCACGTCACCGTTAAATTCCACCCGTGGTCAATTGAAGCGATCGTGGCAAGCGAACAGCAGGAGTGACAATGGCATTACTTGAGATCTGTTGTTACAGCATGGAATGCGCGCGCATCGCGCAGCAAAACGGCGCGGATCGTATTGAGCTTTGCGCCGCGCCGAAAGAAGGGGGATTAACGCCTTCGCTGGGCGTGCTGAGTACGGTTCGCCAGCAGGTGACGATCCCTGTTCATCCTATCATCCGTCCGCGCGGCGGCGATTTTTGTTATTCCGCAGGGGAGTTCGCCGCCATGCTTGAAGACGTGCGACAGGTGAGGGAGATGGGATTCCCGGGGCTGGTGATCGGTGTGCTGGATGCGGACGGCCACGTCGACATGCCGCGCATGCAGAAAATTATGCAGGCGGCAGGGCCGCTGGCCGTGACATTTCATCGCGCCTTCGACATGTGTGCTAATCCATTAAAAGCACTTAACAATCTCGCGGAACTGGGTGTCGCCAGGGTGCTGACTTCGGGGCAAAAATCAGATGCGGCGCAAGGTTTATCAATAATTTTGGAACTTATTGCCCACGCCGATGTTCCAATCATTATGGCCGGAGCAGGGGTTCGTGCAGCAAATCTGCAGCGTTTCCTCGATGCCGGGGTACGGGAAGTACACAGCTCAGCCGGAACAACACAGCCCTCGCCGATGCGTTATCGCAACCCAGGGTTGTCAATGTCAGCCGATAAGCAGGCGGACGAATACTCCCGCTATGTGGTTGACGGCGCCGCGGTTGCTGAAATGAAAGGAATCATTGCTCGCCATCAGGCCAAATGATTTTTACCGTTGCATCATGTCGCCCAATATGATGCTTGCTCGTACCAGGCCCCTGCCATTAACAGGGGCCTTTTTTTCTCCTGCATATATCAGGCTGCCGCTGTGTTGGCCGCCTTGCTGCAACCTGAACTATTTTGGCGAAAACATGCTACGAGTAGGCCGGGTAAGGCGTAGACGCCACCCGGCAAAATACTACGGCTTCGTGGCAATCAACACCGCACGCATCGGCGCCGGATAGCCTTCCACGGTTTTGCTATGGTCGTTTGGGGCGAGGAACTGCTCCAGCGATTCGGTGATCATCCAGTCGGTGCGGCGCTGCTCTTCTGTGGTGGTGACGCAGACGTCAGCGATGCGCACGTCGACAAAACCACACTTCTCTAACCAGTTTTTTAACGCCAGCGCAGACGGAATAAAGTAGACGTTGCGCATCTGCGCGTAGCGATCGCCCGGTACCAGCACGGTGTTCTCGTCACCGTCGACCACCAGCGTTTCCAGCACCAGTTCACCGTCTTTCACCAGCTGATCTTTTAACTGCCAGAGATGCTCCAGCGGCGAGCGACGATGATACAGCACGCCCATGGAAAAGACGGTATCGAAGGCGTTAAGCGCAGGCAACTGTTCAATACCGAGCGGCAGCAGGTGGGCGCGCTGATCGTTGCCCAGCAGTTTACGAACCGCTTCGAACTGGCACAGGAACAACTGCGTCGGGTCAATGCCGACTGCCAGATGCGCGCCTGCGCCAATCATGCGCCACATGTGATAACCGCTGCCGCAGCCCACGTCGAGAATAGTCCGCCCGGTCAGGTCGGACAGGTGCGGCAGAACGCGATCCCATTTCCAGTCTGAACGCCACTCGGTGTCAATGTTCACGCCATACAAAGAGAATGGACCTTTGCGCCATGGCATCAGGTTGCGCAGCAGGGTATCGATACGCTTGAGCTGGCCCGGGGTAAGCGGTGTTTCGCTTTCTGCCGTAACGCTGTGCAGCAGATCCAGCCGGTCAGGCGTCAGGGCCGGCAGAAACGCCACCGCGTTGGCCCATTGCTTATACAGGCCGTGCTGTTCGCGCTGCCAGGCGGCAATCTGCGCGGGCAAGGTTTCCAGCCAGTGGGAAAGCGCGTTTTTGGCAATCAGTTGATAAAAGTTACCAAAGTCGATCATGCCGGAACCTCAGCTTTCAGCGCCACCAGGGAACCAAAGTTAAAGCACTGGAACCAGAGTTCACTGTGTTCGAAACCCGCCTGACGCAGGCGCGCCTTATGGGTTTCGACCGAGTCGGTGAGCATCACGTTTTCCAGCATGCTGCGCTTCTGGCTGATCTCCAGCTCGCTGTAGCCATTCGCGCGCTTAAAGTCATGGTGCATGTTAAACAGCAACTCGCCGACTTTCGCATCTTCGAAGCTGAATTTTTCCGACAGCACCAGCGCGCCGCCCGGCATCAGCCCCTGGTAAATCTTATCCAACAACGCCTGGCGCTCAACTGGCGCAAGGAATTGCAGGGTAAAATTCAGCACCACCATTGAGGCATTTTCGATGGCGATGGTGCGAATGTCGCCCTCCACCACGTCCACAGGCGTCGGCGCTTTATACGCGTCAATATGACGGCGACAGCGTTCAATCATTGCCGGAGAGTTGTCGACGGCGATGATTTTGCAATTTTGATGTTGAATATTACGCCGCACAGAGAGCGTCGCCGCGCCAAGAGAGCAGCCCAGGTCGTAAACCTGCGTGTCAGGCTGCACAAAACGTTCGGCGAGCATGCCAATCATCGAAATGATATTGGAATAGCCGGGAACGGAGCGCTGGATCATATCCGGGAAGACTTCAGCTACCCGTTCATCAAAGGTCCAGTCGCCCAGACTGGCGATTGGCGCAGAAAAAAGCGTGTCGCGGTGAGACATAACGTAAAAATCCGGGAAAAATAAAGGGGCGTATTGTGCGCTAATGCAGGGAGAAAACCAACTCCCACGGCATATACCACAGGTTCGCCAGCACCATTAGCAACAGCGCGCACCAGGTGGCGCTCATGCCTGACCGACGCCAGCGGAACAGCCGCTGATGGAAACCGTAGTAATGCATCAGCCGACCGGCAAGCAGAATGATGCCGCACAGGTGCACCATCCACGTTTCTGCGCCATTCATTTCCATAAACAGCAGGAGCACCATCGCGATCGGAATATATTCTACCGCATTGCCATGGATACGAATGGCGCTCTGCAGTTCGCTAAAACCACCGTCGCCATAGGCAACGCGGTACTGCATTCGCAGACGGACGACATCAAATGAAAACTTAATTAACAGCAACGCACCTAGTACGGCATATAGCGCGCTTACCATACAATGTCCCTTTTTGGCAGATGGCACGCCCTTATGATAGGGGGCAATTTCAGAAAAGAGAAGATTGCTGTGGGATGGAGGGTGCTGATCCGATCACTGGCAACACCGCGCGCAAATCTTCCCACAGGGTGTCGACCAGCTCCGGCGCCTGCGCGATATCCGGGGTGTGCAAAAAAAGATACGGCGTGGTGGTTTGCTCCCAGCGTGGCAGCTTCGTCAGCCAGTCGGCAAAAAACGATTGATTCTGCGCCATATCATCGCTGCCGATGAATCTCACCATCGGAGTGTTTGCCGTCACCAGTGCATGAACCGGCACTTTCGGCTTCTTGCGTTGGGCGTCGCGTATGGCTTCGGTGTGCGGGCGCGCCGCGTGAACCGGTCGGCTGTCGAGAATAACCCGGTTAACGCCGCGCTGATGCAGACCGCTGTTCAGCAACTGTTCCGCGTCGCCTTTGGCAAAAAATTCCGGATGACGAACCTCCACGCCGTAAGTGAAGCCCTTTGGCAGCGCGTCGAGAAACGACCAGAGGGCAGGAAGGTCCTGTGGGCCAAAGGTCGCGGGAAGCTGCAGCCAGTACTGCCCGATGCGCGTCTCCAGCGGGGACAGGCGGCTAAAAAACGCATGCGCCAGATCATCACAGTGGCGAAGAGCCGCCTGATGCGAAATGGTCGCCGGAAACTTAAAGCAGAAGCGAAAATCATCCGTGGTTTGCGCGTACCAGCGTTCGACAATCTCCGCCCTGGGAAGCGCGTACAGGGTGGTATTGCCCTCCACGCAATTAAAGTGGCGGGCATACTCTTCCAGACCGTTGATCCCCAGACGCACCCACTTGGGGTGCGACCATTGCGGCAGGCCGATGTATATCATAAGGCGCGAACGATCTCGTCCACGCTACGCACACGGGCGATACGCGGGAAGATGTGGGTCATGCTGCCCTGATGCTGTTCGGCGCTGGCCGCGCTGCAGGCGTCTTCGGCGATGATCAGGCTGAAACCCAGTTCCCACGCGTTGCGGGCGGTTGATTCTACGCCGATATTGGTGGAGATACCGCACAGCACGACAGTGTCGATACCCCGACGGCGCAGTTGCAGTTCAAGGTCGGTCCCGTAAAAAGCGCCCCACTGGCGTTTGGTCACTTCCAGATCGCTTTCGGCTTTACCCAGCGCCTGCGGGTACGTCCACCAGTTTTCCGGCAGCGGGTGCGCGGGCGCCACGGCGTCAACGGGCTGTTTAAGCGCTTCGGCATAATCGTCGGACCAGCCAACGCGAACCATCACCACCGGCGAACCGTTGGCGCGAAACGCCTCCGCCAGGCGGGCAGCGCGCGTCACGACGTCAGTGGCGGAATGCGGGCCGCCAGCGAAGGGTAAAATCCCTTCCTGCAGGTCAATGACCACCAGGGCGGTGGTTTTAGCGTTCAGTTGCAGCATGATAACTCCCGTCGAAATTCAAAATTCCGTTACACCTTAATCGCGATTGCCCGTGTGACGGACGACAATTTTTGTTATTTTTTGTGAGAATACGCAATACCCGCGTACGAAACACGCGTACAGTCTGTAGCGGACTTATCGTCAGGCGGAATTTCCAGTATAATAGCCGCCTTTTTTCATCCAGTTGTGACATACAGTTAAAGCTGCGACAAAACAGCCTGCGGCTTATTAAGGGATATCTCATGCGTACAGAATATTGCGGACAGCTCCGTCAGTCCCACGTGGGGCAGCAGGTGACTCTGTGTGGTTGGGTCAACCGTCGTCGTGATCTTGGCAGCCTGATCTTTATCGATATGCGCGATCGTGAAGGCATCGTGCAGGTCTTTTTCGACCCGGATCGTGCGGACGCATTAAAGCTGGCCTCTGAACTGCGTAATGAGTTCTGCATTCAGGTGACGGGCACCGTGCGTGCGCGTGACGAGAAAAACGTCAACAGCGAGATGGCCACCGGCGAAATTGAAGTGCTGGCCTCCGATCTGACTATCATCAACCGCGCAGAATCGCTGCCGCTTGATTCAAACCACGTCAACACAGAAGAAGCGCGTCTGAAGTACCGTTATTTGGATCTGCGCCGTCCGGAAATGGCGCAGCGTCTGAAGACCCGCGCGAAAATCACCAGTCTGGTGCGCCGCTTTATGGACGATCACGGCTTCCTCGACATTGAGACGCCGATGCTGACCAAAGCCACGCCGGAAGGCGCGCGCGACTACCTGGTCCCGTCCCGCGTGCATAAAGGCAAATTCTACGCGCTGCCGCAGTCGCCGCAGCTGTTTAAGCAGTTGCTGATGATGTCCGGCTTTGACCGCTATTACCAGATCGTGAAATGCTTCCGTGACGAAGACCTGCGCGCTGACCGTCAGCCGGAATTTACCCAGATCGATGTGGAAACCTCCTTCATGACCGCCGAACAGGTGCGTGAAGTGATGGAAGCATTGGTACGTAGCCTGTGGCTGGACGTGAAAGGCGTGGATCTGGGCGATTTCCCCATTATGACCTTTGCGGAAGCCGAGCGCCGTTACGGTTCCGACAAGCCGGATCTGCGCAACCCGATGGAGCTGGTGGACGTTGCCGATCTGCTGAAGTCCGTCGAATTCGCGGTATTCTCCGGCCCGGCGAACGATCCGAAAGGGCGCGTAGCCGCGCTGCGCGTACCCGGCGGCGCGGCGCTGAGCCGTAAGCAGATCGACGACTACGGTAACTTCATCAAGATCTACGGCGCAAAAGGTCTGGCCTACATTAAGGTCAATGAGCGCGCGAAGGGACTTGAAGGCATCAACAGCCCGGTCGCGAAATTCCTCAACGCGGAAATTGTTGACGCGATCCTCGAGCGCACCGCCGCTCAGGATGGCGATATGATCTTCTTCGGCGCGGACAACAAGAAAGTGGTGGCCGATGCGCTGGGCGCGCTACGTCTGAAGCTGGGTAAAGATCTGAATCTCACCGACGAAAGCAAGTGGGCGCCGCTGTGGGTGATCGACTTCCCGATGTTTGAAGACGACGGTGAAGGCGGTCTGACCGCAATGCATCACCCGTTCACCTCGCCGAAAGACATGTCCGCCGCTGAGCTAAAAGCCGCGCCGGAAAATGCGGTCGCCAATGCCTACGACATGGTCATTAACGGTTACGAAGTGGGCGGCGGTTCCGTACGTATTCATAACGGCGAAATGCAGCAGACTGTGTTTGGCATTCTGGGGATTAACGAACAGGAACAGCGTGAGAAGTTCGGCTTCCTGCTGGATGCGCTGAAATACGGCACGCCGCCACATGCGGGTCTGGCATTTGGTCTGGATCGTTTGACCATGCTGCTGACCGGTACCGATAATATTCGTGACGTTATTGCCTTCCCGAAAACGACCGCCGCAGCCTGTCTGATGACCGAAGCGCCGAGCTTCGCGAACCCGGCAGCGCTGGCTGAGCTGGGTATCGACGTGGTCAAAAAGGCTGAGAAAAACTGATATGGCATACAAACAGCCTGTCTCGGTGTTAGTCGTAATCTATGCAGAAGACACCGGGAAAGTGCTGATGTTGCAGCGACGCGACGACCCGGATTTCTGGCAGTCGGTAACCGGAAGCCTTGAAGACGGTGAAACCGCGTCGCAAGCCGCCGTACGTGAAGTAAAGGAAGAGGTCGCCATTGACGTTGCCGCTGAGCAACTGACCTTAATCGACTGTCAGCGTACTGTGGAGTTTGAGATTTTTTCACATTTACGTCATCGCTATGCGCCGGGCGTGGCGCGCAATACAGAATCCTGGTTCTGCCTTGCGTTGCCGCATGAGCGGCAGATTGTGTTCACCGAACACCTGACCTACCAGTGGCTTGATGCGCCCGCGGCGGCGGCGCTCACCAAGTCATGGAGCAACCGGCAGGCGATTGAAGAATTTGTAATTAACATCGCCTGAAAAGGCATGCTTTTTGAGGAAATATTTATGGCAGGTCATAGTAAATGGGCCAACACCAGACATCGTAAAGCGGCGCAGGATGCTAAGCGCGGTAAAATCTTCACCAAAATCATTCGTGAACTGGTGACGGCTGCCAAACTGGGCGGTGGCGATCCGGACGCTAACCCGCGTCTGCGCGCAGCGGTTGATAAAGCGCTGTCCAATAACATGACCCGTGACACCCTGAACCGCGCGATTGCCCGCGGTGTGGGCGGTGATGATGATGCCAACATGGAAACCATCATCTATGAAGGTTACGGTCCTGGCGGTACGGCAATCATGGTGGAATGCCTGTCTGACAACCGTAACCGTACTGTTGCGGAAGTGCGTCATGCGTTCAGTAAATGCGGCGGTAATCTGGGTACCGACGGTTCCGTGGCCTATCTGTTCAGCAAAAAAGGCGTGATCTCCTTTGAGCAGGGCGATGAAGACACCATTATGGAAGCGGCGCTGGAAGCGGGTGCGGAAGATGTGGTGACTTTCGACGACGGCGCGATTGACGTCTACACCGCGTGGGAAGATATGGGTAAAGTGCGTGACGCACTGGAAGCCGCGGGTCTGAAAGCAGACAGCGCAGAAGTGTCTATGATCCCGTCAACCAAAGCGGACATGGACGCGGAAACCGCGCCAAAACTGCTGCGTCTGATCGACATGCTTGAAGATTGTGACGACGTGCAGGAAGTTTACCACAACGGTGAAATCTCTGATGAGGTTGCAGCTACTTTAGAATGATGTGGCTTAATCCCGTTACCACCGGAGGCGCGTGATGTCCATCATACTGGGTATTGACCCGGGCTCTCGCGTGACCGGCTATGGCGTAATTCGCCAGGTCGGCAGACAGCTGACCTATCTCGGTAGCGGCTGCATCCGTACGAAAGTGGACGACCTTCCGTCGCGCCTGAAGCTGATATACGCGGGCGTGACGGAAATCATCACCCAGTTTCAGCCAGACTACTTCGCTATTGAGCAGGTGTTTATGGCGAAGAATGCGGACTCCGCGCTCAAGCTGGGGCAGGCGCGCGGCGTGGCGATTGTCGCAGCGGTCAACCAGGCGCTGCCGGTATTTGAGTATGCGGCGCGCCAGGTGAAGCAGACCGTGGTGGGCATCGGTAGCGCTGAGAAAAGCCAGGTGCAGCATATGGTGCGCACCTTGCTGAAACTCCCGGCCAATCCACAGGCCGATGCGGCGGATGCGCTGGCAATTGCCATCACTCACTGCCATGTCAGTCAGAATGCGATGCAAATGAGCGAGTCGCGTCTCAATCTTGCGCGAGGTCGCTTGCGATAATGACAAATGAGGCTGGATATCTATCCAGCCTTTTTTTATGATACAGCTTTATTTTTCGGCCCCAACGCAGGAGCGTAATGTGATAGGCAGACTCAGAGGCATTATTCTGGAAAAACAACCCCCGCTGGTGTTGCTTGAAGTGGGCGGCGTCGGTTACGAAGTGCATATGCCGATGACCTGTTTTTATGAGCTCCCGGAATCCGGAAAAGAAGCGACGGTCTTTACCCATTTTGTGGTGCGCGAAGACGCGCAACTGCTGTACGGTTTCAACAACAAGCAAGAGCGTACTCTGTTCAAAGAGTTGATTAAAACCAACGGCGTGGGGCCAAAACTGGCGCTGGCAATTCTCTCCGGGATGTCCGCACAGCAGTTCGTTAACGCCGTCGAGCGTGAAGATCCCGCCGCGCTGGTGAAGCTGCCCGGCATTGGCAAAAAAACCGCCGAACGCCTGATCGTCGAAATGAAGGACCGTTTCAAAGGTCTGCACGGCGATCTGTTTACCCCTGCGGCCGATCTGGTGCTGACCTCTCCGGCCAGCCCGGCGGTGGAAGACGCCGAGCAGGAAGCGGTTGCGGCGCTGGTGGCGCTGGGCTATAAACCTCAGGAAGCCAGCCGTATGGTGAGTAAAGTCGCTCGCCCGGACGCCAGCAGTGAAACACTGATCCGCGAAGCCCTGCGCGCCGCGTTATGAGGTAAAGGATGATAGAAGCAGATCGCCTGATTTCGGCAGGCGCCACCATTGCAGAAGAGGTGGCCGATCGTGCCATTCGCCCGAAATTACTGGATGAATATATTGGTCAACCGCAGGTGCGTTCGCAAATGGAGATATTTATCCAGGCGGCGAAACTACGCGGCGACGCGCTTGACCATCTGCTGATTTTTGGACCGCCGGGGCTTGGCAAAACCACGCTTGCGAATATCGTGGCAAACGAAATGGGCGTGAACCTGCGTACCACATCAGGCCCGGTGTTGGAGAAAGCCGGTGACCTGGCGGCGATGCTCACCAACCTGGAACCGCATGACGTGCTGTTTATCGATGAGATCCATCGACTGTCGCCGGTGGTGGAAGAGGTGCTGTACCCGGCGATGGAAGACTATCAGCTGGACATTATGATCGGTGAAGGACCTGCAGCGCGCTCCATTAAAATCGATTTACCGCCGTTTACGCTGATTGGCGCGACGACCCGCGCCGGATCGTTGACTTCGCCGCTGCGCGACCGCTTTGGTATCGTCCAGCGCCTTGAGTTTTATCAGGTGCCCGATCTTCAGCATATTGTGGGCCGCAGCGCTCGCTTTATGGGGCTTGAGATGAGCGATGACGGGGCGCTGGAAGTCGCGCGACGCGCGCGCGGTACGCCGCGTATTGCCAACCGCTTGCTCAGACGCGTCCGTGATTTCGCCGAAGTGAAGCATGATGGCACGATTTCAGCGGATATTGCCGCCCAGGCGCTGGACATGCTGAATGTCGATGCGGAAGGGTTTGATTATATGGACCGCAAGCTGTTGCTGGCGGTGATTGATAAGTTCTTTGGCGGTCCGGTTGGGCTCGATAACCTGGCGGCGGCAATCGGTGAAGAGCGCGAAACCATTGAAGATGTGCTGGAGCCGTATTTAATTCAGCAGGGCTTTTTGCAACGTACGCCACGCGGAAGAATGGCGACGGTGCGGGCCTGGAACCATTTTGGTATCACCCCGCCGGAAATGCCTTAAATCTGCTGAGTGACGCCTGATGGCGTCACCCTTATCAGGTCTGGAACGGCGAAATAAAGCCTGTGCTTTTGTGCGGTGTTTTTCCTGAAGATGGCGGGAGCTTACTGCGCCTGTTGTCGACCCCGGTCGGAGGTTCTCATCCCCCCGGAGTGTGCAATATGCGAAAAAAAGCCCGTACTTTCGTACGGGCTCTTTCTCAAATATGGCGGTGAGGGGGGGATTGACTCGCTTCGCTCGCCCTGCGGGCAGCCCGTTCGCTGCGCGTCCGGTCTGTCCAACGGGCGGCGCCCGTTGTCGACCCCGGTCGGGGGTTCTCATCCCCCCGGAATGTGCAATATGCGAAAAAAAAGCCCATACTTTCGTACGGGCTCTTTCTCAAATATGGCGGTGAGGGGGGGATTCGAACCCCCGATACGTTGCCGTATACACACTTTCCAGGCGTGCTCCTTCAGCCACTCGGACACCTCACCAAATTGTCGCTCCGCGTTACCGGAACGGGCGCTAATTTAGGGAAATACCGCGCCTGCGTCAATCAACTTTTCGCAAAAACCGTGCGTTTACACAAACTTCCACCAACATGCAGCTTAATTGAGCGGAAACTGCTTTTTTTGCCAGCGTCCGGGAATTTGCTATGCTGAACATCCTTTTGAAAACGATGATAATAAGTGCGCCCGATGCCGCACAACAACCCGCAGGAGTCAGTATGGATATCATTTTTTATCACCCTACGTTTGATACCCCCTGGTGGATCACCGCACTGGAAAACGCTATCCCAAACGCAAAAGTGAGGGCGTGGAAACCGGGCGATAACGATCCGGCGGACTACGCCCTGGTCTGGCATCCGCCTGTCGAAATGCTTGAAGGTCGCAGACTGAAGGCGGTATTTGCACTCGGTGCGGGAGTGGACTCGATACTCAGCAAACTCAAAGCCCATCCCAACATGCTTGACCCGGCAATCCCGCTATTTCGCCTGGAAGATACCGGAATGGGCCTGCAAATGCAGGAATATGCGGTCAGTCAGGTGCTGCACTGGTTCCGACGTTTTGACGATTACCAGGCGCTAAAAAATCAGCGCCAGTGGCAACCGCTACCGGAATACAGCCGCGAGGAATTTACCGTCGGCATCATGGGGGCGGGCGTGCTGGGGGCGAAAGTCGCCGAAAGCCTGCAGGTCTGGGGATTTCCGCTACGCTGCTGGAGCCGCAGCCGCAAATCCTGGCCAGGCGTGGAGAGCTTTGCCGGAACAGAAGAGCTTGGCGCGTTTCTCAGCCAGACGCGCGTGTTAATCAACCTGTTGCCCAATACCGCAGAAACGGTCGGCATTATTAATGGCGAACTGCTGAATCAATTGCAGGACGGCGCTTATGTACTTAACCTCGCGCGGGGCGTGCATGTCAATGAAGACGATTTGTTAGACGCGCTGAACCGCGAAAAATTGAAAGGTGCCATGCTCGATGTGTTCAGTCGTGAACCGCTCCCTGCCGACAGCCCGCTATGGGCGCATCCCCGGGTGGCAATGACGCCGCATGTGGCTGCAGTGACACGTCCGGCGGAAGCCGTCGCGTATATCTCGCGCACTATTCAGCAACTCGAAAATGGCGAAACGGTCAGCGGACAGGTCGATCGCACGCGAGGTTATTAACGCCAGCCCGGCTTGCGCCGGGTTAACGCTAATAAACGTGGGCGATTCCTGCTATCCTTGTCGAAAAATGACTACAGGAGAGAGACATGTATCCCGTTGACCTGCATATGCATACCGTTGCCAGCACCCATGCCTACAGTACCCTCAGTGATTATATCGCGCAGGCGAAACGCCAGGGGCTGAAGCTGTTTGCGATCACCGATCATGGCCCGGATATGGCGGATGCGCCGCACCACTGGCATTTTATCAACATGCGTATCTGGCCGCGGCTGGTGGATGGGGTAGGGATCCTGCGAGGCATTGAAGCGAATATCAAGAATGTCGACGGTGAAATTGACTGCACCGGCCCCATGCTCACTTCACTGGATCTGATCATCGCCGGGTTTCATGAGCCGGTGTTTGCGCCACATGATGAAGCCACGCATACCCAGGCAATGATCAACACCATGGCCAGCGGTGTGGTGCATATCATTAGTCACCCGGGTAACCCAAAATATCCGGTCGATATCACCGCCATCGCCGAAGCCGCGGCAAAGTATCAGGTGGCGCTGGAAATTAACAACTCCTCCTTCCTGCACTCCCGGAAGGGCAGCGAAGCCAACTGTCGCGCCGTGGCTGCTGCGGTACGCGATGCCGGAGGTTGGGTTGCGCTGGGGTCCGATTCCCATACCGCTTTTACCATGGGCGACTTCGGTGAGTGCCGTAAGATCCTGGATGATGTGGGCTTCCCTGAAGAACGCATTTTAAACGTGACGCCGAGACGGTTGCTGAATTTCCTTGAGACCCGCGGAATGGCGCCCATTCCAGAGTTTGCAGACCTTTAATTACCACTGACTGGACGATTTTGATGAACGAGTTTTCTATCCTGTGCCGCGTGCTGGGATCGTTGTATTACCGCCAACCCCAGGATCCGTTGCTGGTTCCGCTTTTTACCCTTATTCGCGAGGGCAAGCTGTCGGCTAACTGGCCGCTTGAGCAGGACGAACTGTTAAGCCGTTTGCAGAAGAGTTGCGACATGTCGCAGCTGGCGGCAGATTATAACGCGCTGTTTGTCGGCTCGGAGTGTTCGGTGCCGCCATACCGTAGCGCATGGGTGGAAGGGGCAACGGAAGCGGAAGTGCGCGCATTTTTGTCTGCGCGTGGGATGCCGCTTGCCGATACGCCCGCCGATCATATTGGAACTCTGCTGCTGGCGGCCTCATGGCTGGAAGATCAATCAGCGGAAGATGAAAGCGAAGCGCTGGAAACCTTGTTCGCTGATTACATCCTGCCGTGGTGCGGCACTTTTCTGGGGAAAGTGGAAGCCCATGCGGTTACCCCGTTTTGGCGGACAATGGCGCCCCTTACCCGTGACGCTATCGGTGCGATGTGGGATGAATTAGAGGAAGAGTCTGACGAGTAATATGATCTAAATCACTTTGGTTTTGTAACGTACGAATCTTGTTGCATGATTTGTGTGCGCGATCTCATTCATCATGTCGTTTTCTGCTATGATGCGCGGCATGAACATACTTCTCTGTATTGCAATTACGACGGGCATCCTCTCCGGGATTTGGGGATGGGTGGCCGTTTCTCTTGGCTTACTGAGCTGGGCCGGTTTTTTGGGCTGTACAGCCTATTTTGCCTGCCCGCAGGGCGGACTGAAAGGCCTCGTTATCTCGGCCTCAACGCTGTTAAGCGGGGTGGTGTGGGCGTTGGTCATCATTCACGGCAGCGCACTGACGCCGCATCTTGAGATCGTTGGCTACGTCATGACTGGCGTCGTGGCGTTTCTGATGTGCATCCAGGCGAGGCAGGTGCTGTTGTCGTTTGTGCCGGGAACCTTTATTGGCGCTTGCGCCACGTTTGCCGGACAGGGCGACTGGCGGCTGGTATTGCCCTCGCTGGCGGTGGGGCTGCTGTTTGGCTTCGCGATGAAAAACAGTGGATTGTGGCTGGCTTCGCGCCGCGAAAGGCAGAATGTGCAAACGGTCATCAGTAAATGAGCAGCGCCTGATGGCGCTGCGCTGTCATCCAACAGTGAAATGCTCATCATGACTCTGGCGGTACCGACATATGTCGATATTTCACCAGAATATCATTTTGCCTCTCTGCTTTGTTCTGCAAATCCCAAAGCCCACGGTCGATGCCATCGTTTATCAGGAAAATGACGCCGGTCTCTATAGCTGACATCAGACACAGCATCACCGGTTCATTGGAGGTATAGCCGATTTCGCCCTCCAGCAACCGCTGATAGTCAATGAAGCGGAATACCCCCGCCTGGACTTCATAAGACAAAATCGTCTTGCTGGTATTAACAGAGGAGAGGATCTCGCCGGTGCTGACGTTAACCACCCGCAGATTCACGGCAATCTGATCCAACTGATACTGCGTATCGGCGCCAATACCAAAATAGCGCGCCCCCGCGCCGCCCGACTTCACGTTACTCTCATAGCCGATAATCGAACCTTCAACCATAATATTCGCGGCGGTTAACGACTGAAGCGGGATCCGGTTATTGATCGCGACGGTACCGTTTTCCTGTGCGGCGCGAATGATCTTGCGTTCGTTAAGCAGATTCTGCAGCCCCTGGCGCTCAAGCGGGATAAACCAGCGGGAATCCTTTAAGGCCGTTACCAGCATTGCGGTGGCGCTCTGGGGGACCGCGGTGGAAAAGTTACTGGCCGGGTAGGGTTTAAACTGACCGGTTTCATCCTGAATGTTATAGACCGAGACGTAAATTTTGCCGGTGGGCGCAGGTAAATGCGTTAAGTCCTTATAGCTCTGCGCACGGGGCATTAATGTCGGCTTCGCCGCTTCTTTGGGCGGCGCGGTTAAACACCCGCTGAGCAATGTCACGGCGATTAAAATTATTAAGCGCTGCATGATGAATTCCTTACGCGGCTAATGCCTAGAAGTCGGTGGATTGCGACTGTAAACCTGACACTTCGATGGTCGAGGTTTTGCCTGTTTTTCGGTCCGTGACGTTTAGCTGCAATTGCCCATCCCGGTTGGCGATATCCACAATAAAATCGTTGGTCACCATTCTCCCGGGCTTACCGGTATTGATATTGGTAAGTAAGCCACCTAAAATTTGCGACTGAATTGCCTGCGTGAAATTATCCAGCGCGGACGGCGTTTCTATTCCGAAATCATCATCATAACTTGGGTCTTTGTATGAATTCTGCGCCTGTGCGCTGTTCAGTAAAAAAGAACCGTTATTAGGGTTTCCACCAAAATTGGGATTGCGGAATTGAAATGTCATATTTCCGGCCCAACTTAAGGGTGAAATAAGCATGAGTGCAACTACTGCATGTTTGACAGACATGACAGCCTCCGGACAAGAAAGTTATTTAGAATTCATCGTGTGTTAAATCGCTGGTGCTCAATAGCGTTTTATCTATTTGCCGACGGTTTAACGCTTCTTCCGTTTGCGCAAGGGCAAAGACCACCGTTTTTTCAAAATCTCTTTTCGTTGGAAACAAAAAAGTCTGAAAAATAACGTCCTGATTAACCGTTATGGTGATCCAGCTTCCCCAGCGCGCGCTGGGACGCTCGTTAATGGTTAAATTGCCTGTATACTCGCTTTCCCATTTTTCGCTGAATGCGCGATAAAAATCGTGCCCGACAGACGAAACGGTATGGTCCGTGATCAGGCCGGGCACTTCCACTTCAACAGCCTGTAGGTTCGCGTTAGCAAGCAAAAGGTGTGTGATAATCAGCCAGGTTATTGCGCGTTTCATGGGCTATCGCCTGAGGTTATCGTTTGCCCACGACACCGCCTGAGTCCGGTTTTTAACAGCTATCTTTTTGAAAAGATTATAAAGATGCGTTTTCACCGTGTTTTCACTGATGAATAATGAGCGGGCGATTTCGATATTAGAAGCGCCAATTCGTAGCTTGTTGAGGATCTCTTTTTCACGATGCGTTAGCAGCGTTGACTCGGTACCGTTATAGCGGTAATGACCGGAATGGGTAATGAGGTAACTGGCCAGTTTCTGCGAAAAATAGCATTCGCCCCGCAGAATACACTGCAGACCGTGCACCACGCGTTCTTGATCGTCGGAGACGTAAAACACACCGTTAATATGCGGCCAGCTTTCGATATCCCGGAAAGGATATTCGTCAGGCGTGTTTAATAAGAGCGTTTTTATCGCGTTGTTTTTCCTGCTTAAATTATCCTGCCAATAGTGAATAAGCTTCTTATCCGCTTCCATCATATCCACTAACACAATACCGTTAGACGAAATATCTTCCAGAGAACGCTGTATATTATGCAGTTTCCCGTTTATCGCCAGCGACTGCTTTAAATGTTGCAATAAAGCTGTTGCCTGCAGGGAAGGTTTGGTTATTAACAATAATGTAGGACTATGAATACTATGGACTTCATTAAACATGATGAAACCCCACTTTTATTAGTCGCACATCTGACAGCTGCCTGATAAAAATTGAAGGCACCAGAAGTACTGACAGATGTTGCACTGCTGTGTGTAGAAAAAGAGTAGAATCAGCCCGAATGGGACAAAATAGTAATACCAATGAATGACTGCTGGATTTCAATCTAGCTATTACAAACCTTAAAGCAAGTGTTAAACGTGTAACAAGATGTAAAATTATATATTAATTTATGATCTACTGCTGAATTATACGTTCAGAATTGAGAGGAAAGTTGTACAGGGGAAAATAATTGCACACATTTAAAAAATCATACAAATTAACTTAATCCTTTGTTTTTTAATGATATGAACTCGGATATGACGGATTGTTTCTTTCTGCGTCAATTCCATTTTGACGATCGCGCTTGCCGATCAACGTAAACCACAGAAAAACGGCGGACCTGTAACGGCTTGTTCAGCTTTTTCTGTACCTAACGGTTTACAACGCCAGTAATGGGATCACCAGAGCGATGAATGCCAGCACCATTCAGGGTGCCGAAATGAAGCAAAAAATAATCTACGGAGCAAAACACCCGACGCAATGCGAATTCATACTTTGGTGTGAGCGAGGATAACAAAATACAACTGGTGGGTGAGTTATTTAAAATGTTTCCACGGACATACTCTTCATCGTAACGCGGCGTTAACAAATTAGGTCTGGCGTTAACAATAATCCCTGCGGGTATTATTGAATTGATATAACGCCAGGTCCAGGGTGATAACATGAAGAAGACAGTCTTATTTGCGATATTAACAATGCTGGGCGCGCCTGGGATTGCCACCGCGACCAGTTATGACTTAGCTGGCTCGGAATATAACTTTGCGGTGAATGAATTAAGCAAATCTTCATTTAATCAGGCTGCCATAATTGGTCAGGTCGGTACGGAGAACAATGCAAAGATACGCCAGCAGGGATCTAAACTTTTATCGGTTATTTCGCAAGAAGGCGGAAATAACCGCGCAAAGGTGGAACAGTCCGGTGCGTATAACATTGCTTATATCGATCAGACGGGACAGGGCAATGATGCCAGTATTTCGCAAAATCAATACGGCAATAGCGCGATGATTATCCAGAAAGGCTCGGGTAATAAAGCGAATATTACGCAATACGGTACGCAGAAATCAGCAGTTGTTGTGCAGAGACAGTCGCATATGGCTATTCGCGTGACTCAACGCTAATACCTGAGCGACAATTAAATCAATCCGATGGGGGTTTACCATGAAACTTGTACAAGTGGCAGCATTTGCAGCAATCGTCGTTTCTGGCAGTGCGCTGGCGGGTTCCGTTCCACAATGGGGTGGCGGCGGTAATCACGGCGGCGGCAACGGTAACAGCTCTGGCCCGGAATCGACCCTGAGCATCTATCAGTCCGGGGTGAATAACGCTGCGCTTGCTCTGCAAAGCGATGCGCGTAAATCGGATACCACCATTCATCAAAATGGCGTTGCTAACGGCGCTGACGTCGGCCAGGGGGCTGACAACAGCACCATCGATCTGACCCAGAGTGGATTCCGTAACAACGCGACCATCGATCAGTGGAACGCCAAAAACTCGGATATTACTGTCAGCCAGTATGGTGGGCAGAACGCTGCGCTGGTGAACCAGACGGCGTCTGATTCCAGCGTGCTGGTGTCACAGGCTGGCTTTGGCAACAACGCGACGGCCAACCAATACTGATTCAGCCAGTCGCTGAACAATAAACAGGGCGTAAGCCCTGTTTTTTTTGCGAGGTCTCTATGCAAACGGTTCTTCTTCTGGCCGCCTTGTCCAGCCAGATCACCTTTTCCACCCATCAGCAGGGCGAGATGTACACCATTATTCCGCAGGTCACATTGACGCAACCCTGTCTCTGCCAGATACAAATTCTGACCCTTCGGGAAGGCCTCGCCGGGCGAAGCCAGTCAACGCAAAAAAAGACGCTTTCTTTACCAGCTAATCAAGCCATTGATTTGACGAAACTGAGCTTAACTATTTCACCACAGGACACCGTTAAAATAGTTGTTACTGTTTCTGACGGACAGTCACTGCATTTATCACAACAATGGCCGCCCTCTGCGACATCGTCATAAATTGCTGATTATTTGTACATTTTTGAGTGGCGGAGGTGAGTTTGCTGGACTATGAATAGAGTAACGCAGATGGCGTTACTCCCGTACCCGGCAATCGCAGCAGTAAGGGAAAACATAACCCTCAAGGATGAATGATCATTGAGGAAATCACAATGCAGCTTTCTGTCACTGTACTAAAAACCGTTATAACTCTTAGTCTCTTTTCTCTCTTTTCCGCCGTCGCGATCGCTGATGCAGACCACCAGGGGGGCGTCATACGTTTTACCGGTCAGATTGTCGAGCCGCCATGCGAGGTGGATCGCGTTCAACACCGCTTTGCGCTGTCCTGCAATCGCGGAGGGCAAATCCACACTCAGTACTATTCACCACAGGAATTGATCAACGCCCCTCACCATTTTAAACAGATCGCGTCTGTCAACATGCAGTACATTGATAAAAACAAAACGCTCGCGGTGATGAACATCAATTACCGTTAACAATGACAACGGAATCTCTGCACGAAAAAGGCGATTTCACTGGGTGGCCTGCTGTACACTTGAAAAAGAACGTTCTGCAAGGAGAACCTATGGAATCGCGTATTCATGTTATTCACGGCGATATCACCACCGTCGCTGTTGATGTGATCGTTAACGCCGCTAACGCGTCGCTGATGGGCGGCGGCGGGGTTGATGGAGCCATTCACCGTGCAGCCGGTCCGGAACTGCTGGAGGCCTGCATGAAGGTCCGGCAACAGCAGGGCGATTGTCCAACCGGACACGCGGTCATTACCGCTGCAGGACGTCTACCGGCGAAGGCGGTGATACATACGGTCGGCCCGGTCTGGCGCGGCGGTGAGCATAATGAAGCGCAACTGCTGCACGACGCTTACTTCAACAGTCTGAATCTGGCGCTGGCGAATGGGTATCAGTCGATTGCCTTTCCGGCCATCAGCACTGGCGTCTATGGCTATCCGCGGGCGGCGGCGGCAGAAATTGCGGTGAACACAGTTTCAGACTTCATCACCCGTCGCGCTTCACCGGAGCAGATATACTTTGTCTGTTATGACGAAGAAACTACCCGACTTTACCAGCGTTTACTCACCCAACAAGGCGACGAATGAGTTGACCCGGCTCGCGCATGCCATTATCCCTGTATGTGAGCGTCATCCGGGGAAGTGCGGCATCCTGGCGCTGGACGACAGCCTTGATGCGTTTGCGGCCCGTTATCGGCTGGCCGAAATGGCGGAGCGTACGCTCGATATCCAGTATTACATCTGGGAAAATGATATGTCAGGGCGACTCCTGTTCGCAGTCCTGCTGGCGGCGGCGAGACGCGGGGTTCACGTCCGCCTGCTGCTGGACGATAACAACACGCCTGGCCTTGACGATACGCTGCAACTGCTTGACGGCCATCCGAATATTGAAGTCCGCCTGTTTAATCCTTTCTCCTTTCGCATGCTGCGGGCGCTGGGCTATCTGACCGATTTCGCCAGACTTAACCGCCGGATGCATAATAAAAGCTTCACCGTGGATGGCGTTGTGACGCTGGTCGGCGGGCGTAACGTTGGCGATGCCTATTTTGGTGCCGGGCAGGAACCGCTGTTTTCCGATCTCGACGTAATGGCTATTGGCCCGGTGGTGCAGGATGTTGCCGATGATTTCGAGCGCTACTGGCGCTGCGGATCGGTTTCGACGCTCAAGTCTGTGCTTTCGCTTTCCGAGCAAGAGATCACTGAACGGATAGAGCTTCCGGAATCCTGGTATAACGATGAGATCACGCGCCGTTATCTGCATAAGCTGGAAACCAGCCAGTTTATGTCGCAGCTTGAACACGCCTCGCTCCCGCTGATTTGGGCGAAAACCCGGCTGCTTAGCGATGATCCGGCAAAAGGAGAGGGAAAAGCGCAGCGTCACTCGCTGTTGCCGCAGCGATTATTCGACGTGATGGGATCGCCCGAGGAGCGGATTGACATTATATCCGCCTATTTTGTGCCGACCCGGGCGGGTGTCGCCCAACTGCTGCAACTGGTAAGAAAAGGCGTCAGGATAGCGATTCTGACGAACTCGCTTGCGGCCAATGATGTTGCCGTGGTCCATGCTGGTTACGCCCGCTGGCGGAAAAAACTGTTGCGCTATGGCGTCGAATTGTACGAACTCAAGCCTACCCGGGAGCACGAAACGGTGGTGCACGATCGGGGGTTGACCGGTAATTCCGGCTCCAGCCTGCACGCTAAAACCTTCAGTATTGACGGGCGCAACGTGTTCATCGGCTCTCTCAATTTTGACCCGCGCTCGACGCTGCTGAATACCGAGATGGGATTTGTTATCGAAAGCGAGTCGCTGGCGACCCTGATTCATAAGCGCTTTACTGAAAGCCAGCGCAACGCCGCCTGGCAGTTGCGCCTCGATCGCTGGGGGCGCATTAACTGGGTCGACCACCAGAACGACCGGGAAGTCGTGCTAAAAAAAGAACCCGCAACCGGGTTCTGGAAGCGGGTTCTGGTGCGACTGGCGACCATTTTGCCTGTCGAATGGCTACTGTAACCGGGCAGGTTTTAATTCGCCACCCTGGCGTTTTTACTCTGTTTTACCGCAGGCTTACCCGAAAAAAGGAACTTCAGCAGCGGTATGCGTAAATGAATTTCGTAGAGCGCCAGCGCAATACCTATCACAAATACCAGCCCGCAAAGGAACCCGAGCAGATTGGAGGTGATATGCGGGGTAATATACGCGCCAAAGAACAGGGTCAACGGATGATGCACCAGATAGATAAACAACGAAGCATTAACAAAGTAAGTCACACGGGCGGATTGAAAATTGAGTAAGCGATGCCCTAATGAAAACACCACGTTAACCATCCACAGTCCCATCACCATGGTGATCACGTACTCCGTTTCGTACATCCAGGCGTCGCCGCTGCCGTAGCGCTGGTTCAACAGATAGGCCGCGAAGGCGAAGGCTGCGCCCAGCGTGCAGCCCCGAGACGGCCTGGTGAACAGCGCTTTGAGTTCCGGCGAAATAAACGTCAGCGCGCCGAGGAGAAAGAAAGGCACATAAAATAGCGTTTGCATGACGACGAAATTGAACATGCCATCACTGAGAATCGACGGATAAACACTAAAAATCGTTCGTCTGATTGCCGCATAACCGACTCCGGTGAATAAAAAGATCAGCGTCAGTTTTGACATCGAAAGGGTGGTGAGGCGATTTTTATTCGCCGCTGTCCATTTATTGCGCAGCAGACTAAATAGCCACAGGCTTACGGTTGTTAATATTATCAGAACCAGTAAAAACCACAGGTGGGAAATTAACTCCCAGGCCAGCGTATTATATTTGTCATACAAAGAGAGCGAGTGCCAGTTTTCCGCTTTCCCTTTCACATATTGCAACATAATAAATTGCGGCAGCGTCAGCAACGGAATAGCGGTCAGCATGGGAATGCCGACCCGCTCAACGCGCACTTTCCACCAGCGTTTAAGCGGATAACGCAAAAATAACATGTATGAAAAATACCCTGAAATAACGAAAAAAACCTGCATACGGAATGCATGGATAAAATCGTTAAACACGGTGAGCCACCATGACGAGTCGGCGCTGTTCACGTGCCAGGTGTGGCTGGAATAGATTAACGAGATATGGAAAGGGATACCCAACAACATCAGCCAGGCGCGGATGGAGTCAAGAAAATATTCACGCTGCGCGGGTACGGAATTCATAGAGGTTTCGTATTCTCAGATTCTCAGACTAATCGCCTTATCCCTAAGACGAATAATAGTTACATTCGGGGGCAACCCTACACGAAGGACAGCAGCCTGTCTCCAGGATAAGCACGCAAAGTGAAAAAGGCTCAGACGGATGCTTAAAGCATGAGCCAGCGTGCTGAACAATACAGGGATTCAGTTGTCCTAATGCCTGATTATCCATTAAAATAGATCGGATCGATATAAGCACACAAAGGGGGAAGTGCTTACTTATTATGAAACATAAACCACAAATGATGAAAATGCGTTGGTTGGGTGCAGCCGTCATGTTCGCGTTGTCCACCACGTCTGGTTGGGCTTTCACCATCGATGACGTCGCAAAACAAGCGCAATCCTTAGCCGGTAAAGGCTATGAGGCGCCAAAAAGCAACTTGCCCTCCGTTTTCCGCGATATGAAATACGCGGACTATCAGCAGATCCAGTTTAATCGCGATAAAGCCTACTGGAGCAATATCAAGACCCCATTCAAGCTCGAGTTCTACCACCAGGGTATGTACTTCGACACCCCAGTCAAAATCAACGAAGTGACCGCGACGACGGTTAAAAGAATCAAATACAGCCCGGATTACTTCAATTTTGGCAACGTACAGCATGACAAAGACACGGTAAAGGATCTCGGATTCGCCGGTTTTAAAGTGCTGTACCCGATCAACAGCAAAGACAAAAACGATGAAATCGTCAGCATGCTTGGCGCGAGCTATTTCCGCGTACTGGGCGCCGGACAGGTTTATGGCCTGTCTGCCCGTGGGCTGGCGATTGATACCGCGCTGCCTTCAGGCGAAGAATTTCCCCGTTTCCGTGAGTTCTGGATCGAACGTCCAAAACCGACGGACAAACGCCTGACCATTTACGCGCTGCTGGACTCCCCGCGTGCGACCGGCGCCTATCGTTTTGTCATCATTCCTGGGCGCGACACCGTGGTCGACGTCCAGTCAAAAGTATATCTGCGCGACAAAGTCGGCAAACTGGGCGTTGCGCCGTTAACCAGTATGTTCCTGTTTGGGCCGAACCAGCCGTCGCCGACCACCAACTACCGCCCGGAGCTGCATGATTCTAACGGATTGTCGATCCACGCGGGTAACGGCGAATGGATCTGGCGTCCGCTGAACAACCCTAAACATCTGGCGGTGAGCAGCTTCGCGATGGAGAACCCGCAGGGCTTTGGCCTGCTGCAGCGCGGTCGCCAGTTCTCCCGTTTTGAAGATCTCGACGACCGCTACGATCTGCGTCCGAGCGCCTGGATTACGCCGAAAGGCGAATGGGGCAAAGGGAAAATTGAGCTGGTTGAAATTCCGACCAACGATGAAACCAACGATAACATCGTGGCGTACTGGACTCCGGATCAACTGCCTGAAGCGGGCAAAGAGATGAACTTCAAATACACCCTGACGTTCAGCCGCGATGAAGACAAACTTCATGCGCCGGATAACGCGTGGGTGCAGCAGACGCGCCGTTCTACCGGCGACGTCAAACAGTCGAATCTCATTCGCCAGCCTGACGGCACCATCGCGTTTATCGTGGATTTTGCCGGCACCGACATGAAAAAGCTGCCGCAGGATACCCCGGTTACCGCGCAAACCAGCATCGGCGACAACGGCGAGATCGTAGAAAATACCGTGCGTTATAACCCGGTCACCAAGGGGTGGCGTCTGACGCTGCGCGTAAAAGTGAAAGACGCGAAGAAAACCACGGAAATGCGTGCGGCGTTGGTCAACGCCGACCAGACGCTGAGTGAAACCTGGAGCTACCAGTTACCTGCCAATGAATAAGACAACTGAGTACATTGATGCAATGCCGCTCTCGGACATCGAGAAAGCGGCGCTGCCGAACACTGACATCCGCGCAGTGCATGAAGCGCTGGATGCCGAGCATCGCCGTTACTCGCGAGAAGACGATTCACCGCAGGGGTCTGTGAAAGCGCGCCTGGAGCAGGCCTGGCCGAATTCGCTGCCGGAAGGGCAACTGATCAAAGACGATGAAGGACGCGATCAGCTCCAGGCCATGCCGAAAGCCAAACGTTCGTCTATGTTTCCCGACCCGTGGCGCACTAACCCGGTTGGACGCTTCTGGGATCGTCTGCGTGGCCGTGACGTCACGCCGCGCTACCTTTCTCGTCTGACCAAAGAGGAGCAGGAAAGCGAGCAGAAATGGCGTACCGTCGGTACGATTCGTCGCTACATTTTGCTACTGCTGACCCTGGCGCAGACCGTCGTCGCCACCTGGTATATGAAGACCATTCTTCCTTATCAGGGCTGGGCGCTGATCAATCCGATGGATATGGTCGGGCAGGACCTGTGGGTTTCCTTTATGCAGCTGCTGCCGTATGTGCTGCAAACCGGGATCCTGATCCTGTTCGCGGTGCTGTTCTGTTGGGTATCCGCGGGTTTCTGGACCGCGCTGATGGGGTTCCTGCAACTGTTAATTGGCCGCGATAAGTACAGTATTTCCGCGTCCACGGTTGGCGATGAGCCGCTGAACCCTGAACACCGTACCGCGCTGATTATGCCGATCTGTAACGAAGACGTGGACCGCGTCTTTGCCGGTCTGCGGGCGACGTGGGAGTCGGTAAAGGCGACCGGCAACGCGGCGCATTTCGACGTTTACATTCTGAGCGACAGCTACAACCCCGATATCTGCGTGGCAGAGCAAAAGGCGTGGATGGAGCTGATTGCCGAAGTGCAGGGCGAAGGGCAGATCTTCTATCGTCGCCGTCGTCGTCGTGTGAAGCGTAAAAGCGGTAACATTGACGACTTCTGCCGTCGCTGGGGAAGCCAGTACAGCTATATGGTGGTGCTGGATGCTGACTCGGTCATGACCGGGGAGTGTCTCAGCGGGCTGGTGCGTCTGATGGAAGCGAACCCGAATGCCGGGATCATCCAGTCATCGCCGAAAGCCTCCGGAATGGATACCCTGTACGCCCGCTGCCAGCAGTTTGCGACGCGCGTCTACGGACCGCTGTTTACCGCCGGTCTGCACTTCTGGCAACTGGGGGAATCGCACTACTGGGGCCACAATGCCATTATTCGCGTGAAGCCGTTTATCGAGCATTGCGCGCTGGCGCCGCTGCCGGGCGAAGGGTCGTTTGCGGGCTCGATTCTGTCTCACGACTTCGTGGAAGCGGCGCTGATGCGTCGTGCAGGCTGGGGCGTATGGATCGCCTACGATTTACCCGGTTCATATGAAGAGCTGCCGCCGAACCTGCTTGACGAACTGAAACGTGACCGCCGCTGGTGTCACGGCAACCTGATGAACTTCCGTCTGTTCCTGGTAAAAGGGATGCACCCGGTGCATCGCGCCGTGTTCCTGACCGGGGTGATGTCGTATCTGTCGGCGCCGCTGTGGTTTATGTTCCTGGCGCTGTCAACGGCCCTTCAGGTGGTGCACGCGTTGACGGAACCGCAATACTTCCTGCAACCGCGTCAGCTGTTCCCGGTGTGGCCGCAATGGCGTCCGGAACTGGCGATTGCGCTGTTTGCCTCCACGATGGTGCTGCTGTTCTTACCGAAGCTGCTGAGTATTCTGCTTATCTGGTGCAAAGGCACCAAAGAATACGGCGGGTTTATTCGGGTCACGCTGTCGCTGCTGCTTGAGGTGTTGTTTTCGGTGCTGCTGGCGCCGGTGCGTATGCTGTTCCATACCGTGTTTGTGGTCAGCGCCTTCCTGGGATGGGAAGTGGTCTGGAACTCGCCGCAGCGTGATGATGACTCTACCCCGTGGGGCGAGGCGTTTATGCGCCACGGTTCGCAACTGCTGCTCGGTCTGGTCTGGGCGGTAGGCATGGCGTGGCTGGATCTGCGCTTCCTGTTCTGGCTGGCGCCGATTGTGTTCTCGCTGATCCTGTCGCCGTTCGTGTCGGTGATATCCAGCCGTTCGACGGTCGGTCTGCGCACCAAACGCTGGAAGCTGTTCCTGATCCCCGAGGAGTATTCACCGCCGCAGGTGCTGGTCGATACCGATAAGTACCTGGTGATGAACCGTAACCGTTCGCTGGATGATGGCTTTATGCATGCGGTGTTTAACCCGTCGTTTAACGCCCTCGCCACCGCTATGGCGACCGCGCGTCACCGCGCCAGCCAAGTGCTGGAGATCGCCCGTGACCGCCACGTTGAGCAGGCGCTGAACGAAACGCCGGAAAAACTCAACCGCGACCGCCGTCTGGTGCTGTTGAGCGATCCGGTGACGATGGCGCGTCTGCATTATCGGGTGTGGAATTCACCTGAGCGATATTCCTCCTGGGTAAATTATTATCAGGGGATTACGCTTAACCCGCAGGCGCTACGTAAACCGTAATGCGCTGTTGCCGGATGCTGCTTCGCGTATCCGGCATCATGCAGTGTTAAATACCGGCTTGCGCCGGTATTTTTTTCCACGAAGAATAAGGGTGGGGAGGGAGATTATGCGCGTCATTGCGGTGGCTATGATGGTGATGCTGTTGTCTGGATGCGGTAGCGTCATCAGCCGGACCATCCCCGGACAGGGGCACGGTAACCAGTACTATCCGGGTGTTCAATGGGACGTGCGGGATTCAGCCTGGCGCTACCTTACCATACTCGATCTGCCGTTCTCGCTGGTGTTTGACACCCTGCTGCTCCCGCTCGACATGCATCACGGTCCCTATGATTAATTAACGCGCGTCCCACTCATCGGCCGCAGCCTGACCTTCTTCGGTATCCAGCGGCGGCTCAAGCTGAAACTCACCCTCATCCCATTCGTGAAGCGTATTTTCTTCCAGCCATTCCTGACGGATTTCAATCTCATCATAATCGCCGTCAAAAACACTTTGCGCGGCTTCACCGCTGAGCAACGGCAGACATTCCCCTTCTTCGCCTTCGTCGGCAAAAAATTCAACCTGCCACATGATGTCGCCATCCTGAAGCACATATTTTTGCACGTTGAACTGTTGGACACTGGCGTCATCTTGTTCCAGGCCTGGATTGTCAGCCAGAAACTCTTCACGGGCGGCGTCAATGGCTTCTTCCAGCGTTGCGTACATAGTCATCATGTTTCTCCCTTTAATGCGATGAAGTATTCAGGGAAAGAATAGCTGATTCTGGGATTTTGCAAGGATGAATCCTGAAAAATCATCCAGTCACGCGCGACACGGCGCGACGGCGCAAACTGTACCAGGAATAAACGGCATTAAACAGCACTACGCCCGCCGTGACCAGAAAGACAGCGCGAAAACCGTAGCTGGCGGAGATCGCCGCGCCCATTAATGGCCCGGTCACGTTACCGATATCACGAAATGACTGATTGTAGCTGAAAATGCGCCCGGCGATTTGATTGGTCGAATTATAGACAAGCAACGTTTGTACTGCGGGTAACAGCGCGCCGTCTGCGGCGCCGAGTAAAAAGCGCAGGATCGCTAACTGCCACGGTGTCTGTACGAACGACATTGGGATCAGCAGCAAAACGGAGATAATTAACGCGACGATCAGGATTTTTTCCGGACCGATACGGTCGCCCAGTTTACCCAGGCGCGGAGCGCTGAGCAGAGCCGCAACGCCTGGCACCGAGGCGATCATCCCGCTGATAAACGCGATATTACTGACGTTGCCCGCCAGTTCGCGCACGTATAGCGTCAGAATTGGCGCAATTGAGCCGGTCGCGACCTGAATAATCAGCGTGGTGACGAACAGGCTGAGCACCAGTCTGGGATTCTTCAGCGAGGCGACAACCTCACGAACGTGAAGCATCTCTTTCCTGCTGACGGGCGTGAAGTTTTCACGAATAAAAAACAGCGTCAGTAGAAAGCAGACCAGCAGGACGCTGGCGGTGATAAAAAACACCGGACGCAGGCCATACTGATCGGCAAGAAGACCGCCTGCCAGCGGGCCGAGCAGCGCGCCGCTGACGCCGCCGGTTGACAGCGTGCCCAGCGCCCAACCGCTTTTGTTGCGCGGCACCTGGGTGGCGATCAGCGCGTTGGCGTTAGGAATAAACCCGCCAAGCAGACCCAGAAGGGCGCGCAGCGCCAAAAACTGCCAGATATTTTGCGCCATGCCCATCAGCAGCATGACGATCGCCATGCCCAGCGCAGAACGCAGCAGCATCATCTTTCTGCCCTTGCGATCGGCGAGTCCTCCCCAGAACGGCGAGGCGATGGCGGAAAACAAAAAGGTGATGCTGAACACCAGGCCGGACCACATATTCAGCGCACTATGGCCCGTTACGCCGAGCTGTTCGACGTAGAGCGGCAGAAAGGGCATCACCAGGCTGAAGGCGGCGCCGGTCAGGAAGCAGCCGAGCCAGGCGACGGTGAGATTGCGTTTCCAGTTTATTGGTATATCTGAGGGTGACATAGCGATCCGCAGTTTGTTGCGCGGCAGCGCAGGATGAAAAAACAATTTATTCTAACGTGACTTAAGTATGCTCCGGACCCGGAAACCCTGCAATGTGAGGCGCTTTTAAAGCTAAAAGAGGGGGAAAGGCAGCCCATAGCGGGCTGCGGAAAGAACACTCAATAACGGGAAGGGACACCTTCAGGGCGCGTTTTAAAGCGGCGATGCAGCCACATATATTGTTCAGGCGCCATCATGATGCACTTTTCCACAATTTTGTTCATCCAGGCGGCGGTGGTTTCCGCATCATCCAGCGGCGGCGAGCATTCCGGCGGCAGCATGATAAGCTGATACCCTTTACCGTCAGGTTTCCGTCGCGGCACAAACGGCACCAGGCAGGCGTTGGACATGCGCGAAAGCATCCAGGTGCCCGAAGTGGTGGCGGCCTGGTCGACGGCGAACAGCGGCACAAATACGCTGGCGCGCGGGCCGTAGTCGTGATCCGGGGCGTACCAGACCACTTCCCCTTTCTTCAGCGCTTTGATCATGCCTTTCAGATCTTTGCGATCGAGCATAGATTTATTGGAGCGCATCCTGCCCCAGGTTTGCAGCCAGTCAATCAGCGGATTATCGTTTGGTCGGTAAACGCCAATCCCCGGCTCCTGTAGACCAAACTGCCGCGCGCCCAGCTCCAGCGTCAGAAAGTGCAGCCCCACCAGCAGAATGCCACGTTGCTGCGCCTGAACGTCGCGAATATGTTCCATACCGATCACTTCCGTCCAGCGAGATACGCGGCGATCGGGCCAGAACCACGCCATGCCGGTTTCCATCACACCCATGCCGACTGATTCAAAGTTTTTGACCACCATCTCGTGGCGTTCCTGCTCGTTCATCTGCGGAAAGCAGAGCTCAAGATTGCGATACGCAATTTTCGCACGGCGCTTCATCAGGCGAAGCGCCAGACGTCCCATCGCGTGTCCTGTACGATAGATCAGCGGGTAGGGCAACTGCACGACCAACCAAAGTGCGCCAATACCGAGCCAGGTTAACCAGTACCGTGGATGCAGTAATGCTGCGGAGAACTTAGGTAAATTCGTCATCTCATTCCTGTAGTGAACGTAAAACGGGCAATTATCTGTATTGTCGCACTTTTTCGCGTCCAGCAAAAATTTGCGTCCGGAGAGTGGTGACAAAAAGAACAAATGTTGTGAATTTTTTAGCGTGAAGCATGAAATGTAGCGCAAAATGTGTGGATGTAAATTGGCAGCGATTGCTATATGATGCCGCCCGATTTTGTTTTCCACCTATTGCAGGAACCGTACACCATGCCAGTGTTACACAACCGCATTTCCAATGATGTGCTCAGAGCCAGGATGCTGGCGGAAACTGAACCCCGCACGACGATCTCATTCTATAAATATTTTACCATTGAAAACCCCCAGGCCACCCGTGATGCGCTGTATCAAACCTTAACGTCGTTGAACGTTTTTGGTCGCGTCTATCTGGCGCACGAGGGGATCAATGCCCAGATCAGCGTGCCGCAAAGTCAGGTTGAGCGCTTCCGTCAGCAGTTGTACGCCTTCGATCCCGCGCTGGAGGGGCTGCGTCTGAACATCGCACTGGATGATGACGGCAAATCCTTTTGGGTCCTGCGCATGAAAGTGCGTGACCGCATTGTGGCTGATGGCATTGAGGATCCGGACTTTGACGCCAGCAACGTTGGAGACTACCTCAAGGCCGCCGAGGTGAACGCCATGCTTGACGATCCGGACGCTGTGTTTATCGACATGCGTAATCACTATGAGTACGAAGTGGGCCACTTTGAGAACGCACTGGAAATCCCGGCTGACACGTTCCGCGAGCAGTTGCCAAAAGCGGTTGAGATGATGCAGGGGCACAAAGATAAAAAGATTGTGATGTACTGCACCGGTGGGATTCGCTGTGAAAAGGCCAGCGCCTGGATGAAGCATAATGGCTTTAATAAGGTGTGGCACATTGAAGGCGGTATTATTGAATATGCGCGTAAAGCCCGCGAGCAGGGGTTACCGGTGCGCTTTATCGGTAAAAACTTCGTGTTTGACGAGCGTATGGGTGAGCGTATTTCCGATGAGGTGATTGCGCACTGTCACCAGTGCGGCGCGCTGTGCGACAGCCACACCAACTGCAAAAACGACGGTTGTCACCTGTTGTTCATTCAGTGCCCGGATTGCGCAGAGCAGTTTAAGGGGTGCTGCAGCGAGCTGTGCTGTGAAGAGAGCGCATTGCCGGAAGACGAACAACGTCGCCGCCGCGCGGGGCGCGAAAATGGCAATAAGATTTTCAATAAGTCTCGTGGCCGTTTGAATACCGCTCTCGGTATTCCAGACCCTGCCGAATGACCCTGGCCGGATGGCGATGGAACGCCTCATCCGGCCAACCCTGGATTGCCATTTTTCAGGCCCGACAAGCGTAACCCCATCGGGCTTCCCGCCAGGTTTATTTTTGCTGCACGCCTTCCACGGAGATAATCAAATCTACCTCCTGTGATGCCGGACCCAAGTCCTTAGTAATATTGAAGTCTTTCAGCTTAATTTTGCCTTCCGCTTCAAAGCCTGCGCGTTTTCCCCCCCACGGGTCATCCCCCTGACCAATCAGCTTCGCTTCCAGGGTGACGGGTTTGGTAACGCCATTTAAGGTCAGATTACCGGTGATATCCAGTTCATCGCCGTCTTTCTTCACGCTGGTGGAGGTAAAGGTGGCTTGCGGGAACTTCGCCACGTTCAGGAAATCAGCGCTGCGCAGGTGCTTATCACGCTCGGCGTGGTTGGTATCAACGCTATTGGTGTTAATGGTGACATTGACTTTATCCGCAGTAGGATCCTTCTCATCGAAGGTAAAGGTGCCGTCAAAGTCTTTAAACGTCCCGTACAACCAGCTGTAGCCTAAATGCTGAATACGGAAATTAACAAAGGCATGTTGTCCTTCTTTGTCAATCTTATAGTCGGCCGCCACGGCGGAACCGGTAGTAAACAGCAAAGAGGCGAGGGTTAAACCCAGCAGGCTTTTTTTCATTTTTGAGCTCCATAGTCAGATGACGATTTCCCCAACATGCGTTTCAGGGTGTCGTCTTTATCGATAAAGTGGTGTTTGAAGGCCATCAGGCCATGCAGAACGGAAAGAATGACAACCGTCCAGGCCAGCCAGAGGTGTACGCTACCGGCGAGGTCAGCCTGGACGCCTGCGTCGGCGAAGGTCGCCGGAATCTCAAACCAGCCGAATACGCTGATCGGCTTGCCGTCAGCGGTTGAGATCAAATAACCGCTGATGACAATGGCAAACAGCAGCAGATACAGCGTGATATGACCCAGCGTTGAGCCAATACGGGTGAGAGTAGAATAGCTTTGCAGCGCCGCAGGCGGCGGCGAGATAACACGCCACACGACGCGCACCAGCAGACCGAACATCAGCAAAATGCCGATACTTTTGTGCAGTTCCGGCCCCTGGTGATACCAGCTATCGTAATAACTGAGCGACACCATCCACAATCCAAGGCCAAACATCCCGTAGACCACCACGGCGGTGAGCCAGTGCAGCGCAACGGAGAGGTAACCATAACGTTGAGGAGTATTTGATAACTGCATAAACACACCATTTAATATTTCGGGATTGAATGAAAATGGCGTGGAATAGACATTATTGCAACTAAAAAATAACAACCCTGGCGTTATTTTAAATTCAATCAATAATTTTGATTTAACTTTTAAGAATCAATCAAGGAATTCGCGCAGAATGCTTTTTTATAACCGCAGAGCTGCGTCAGGAGAGGAAGGATATCGTTCAAAAAATCCCAATGAGAATCCGCTTTACTTCAGCTTTTGTCAAAAATTGTCAAGCATAGCGCTTAGAAGAACAGGATATAAATAATATCCAGAACGAGCAGTAGCGACCACAAAATAACGTAGAGCACCAGGTGTTCGCGAATATTGTTAGCAAGGTAATGAATCAGACGACGCATAATGTTGTTCACCACATAAAAATGGCCTCAGGGTGAGGCCATGGGGGAATTATGCCGTAAAGCGAGACAGCCGGAATGGCGTAAGGTCAAAACCGGATGGTTTATCCTGCGCGAAATCGGCGGCGATCTCACCGAGGACCGGGGCAAATTTAAAACCATGTCCGCTAAGACCGGTGACAATCAGCGTGTTGTCGTGACCAGGCAGGGTGTCGATGATGAAGTCTTCATCCGGCGAGTTGTCATAAGTACAGGCGGCGCCATGCAGACAACAACCAATGCCGGGCAGCACGTTACGCAGAAACGGAAACGCCTCTGCGCCATCGCTGGCGACGCTGGCAAACGGTGTCCGCTCATCTTCTGACTGGATACGCTGACCACCGTTGTGCTTACCGATCTTTAGCGCGTCGTTTTCTGCCGGGAAACCGTAATACTGGTCGCCGTTCGGCAGTTCCCCGGTAAACGCCGGAAAGTTGTTTTTGCCGCTGTAGCGTCCGTCAGCCTGGTACCAGGCGAAGACTTTGCGCACCGGTTGGATCGGCAGTTCGGGGAGCAGCGAGCGCACCCAGGTGCCAGTGCTGACCAGCGCTTTTTTCGCGCGGTACTCGCCGTCGGCTGTTTCAACCGTGACGCCGCCGCCCTCGTCATGACGGATTGCCGTGACCGGGCAGTTGAACAGCTGTGCGCAGCCAGCTTCTTTCGCCAGGCGTATCCAGGTGGCGATAGCCAGCTCGCTACGGACAAATCCGGAGTCTGCTTCAAACAGACCAATATAGTCATCCGGAACGCGGATTTCCGGCCAGCGCGCCATGACAGCGGCAGCGTCCATACGCTCGACGTTAAGCTGCCACTGTTTCGCACTGTGGGCGACGTTTGCTAAAAATGGGGAATCGACCGGGCCAAGATTAATGACGCCGGAACGGACAAAAATCGGCTCGTCGCTATGGGTGGAAAGCGCATCCCAAAGCGCCTGGGCGCGCAGCACCAGCGGCACGTACTTCTCGCCTTCGCCGTAAGCGTGTCGGATCAGTCGCGTGTCGCCGTGGTGGCTGCCTTGCTGATGCGGCGGCATATGGGCATCCGTCATCAGCACATTTAGCCCGGCGCGAGTGGCATAATAACCGGCGGCCGCACCGACGGAGCCGCTGCCAATGATGATTAAATCGTAATTCATGGGGTTCTCTCTGCTGTCGCGATAGGGGCAGGGTAATTAAGTGAACGCCGTTATACAACCCATGTGATACAAACCAGAAACGGCAAAGGCACCATGAAGGTGCCTTTTGTGAGTGGTCATCACCGTCTCGTTAATGACGACGGTACTCATTTTCCTGGTAATCGCCGGATTCTATTTTGGCGATACCCGCTTCTAAGATCGAAATGAATTGTCTGGCAACATCGGTGGTTAACCAGAGCGTTTGGCCTATTTCCGTTCCGTCCGTTTCAGGGCGATTTGGGGTCTGGTAGTGCAAACGCAGCATCAGCGCATCATAGCTATCCACGGTGCTGATGTCCCATCCCACAAGCGGATGAGTCTGAATGACTTCATTATTCTTTTCCATCATGCCCCCTAATTCGTGTTACAAGACAACGGTTTTCGAGGTTCAATGCGTTTTTATCTGAAGCAACTTCAGTATATCAATAAATAAGGGTATTCACGGTAAATTTAAAGGGGGAAAAGGATAAATTTCTCCTTTTTAGGAATATTGTGGGGAATTAATCACCATCTTGTTCATTAATTTTAAGTAAGTTGTCCAATTATTTTGAGTATAGGTGAAATTATAACCGTTTATCGGTTCAGGAAAGATAGCGTGGTAAAAAAAGCCGGGGCGACCCGGCAAACACACAACAGCACAGCTTTTTTAGTCGGTAATAAACCAGTCGTCCGCGCTCTCCCAGGTTTCCTGGAGGATTTCGCTGATACGCTGTTTATCTTCTTTTGTCGCGCCAATCACGGACAAATTATTCGCGGCGGCATAACGCACGGTGACGTTTCCGTCGTTATCGGGAAAATGATGGGTGATACGGCGGGAGAGTTCGCCAGCCAGCGCGTCGATAGCGCCTGCTGGCAACGGAGAAGTTTTTGCAATAGTGACTTCAATACGCATAATGACCCCCTGTTGAATATACTGGTTATTTATACAGTTAAAATAACCCGCTGACAACAGGCGGCGCTGATTTTTTTATGCTTTAACGGACCAGCGTACTGTTTCACCCCCGAGGAACGGCACCAGCGTGTCATCCGCAACATGGATGCTTTCCGGCACTAGCCGTTCTTCGCGTACCAGTTCAACAAAAGTGTCGTTAACCGGCAGCCCGTAAAAGCGCGGTCCGTTCAGTGAACAAAATGCCTCAAAATGCGCTAACGCGTTCATCTCTTCAAAGACAGTGGCATAGCTCGCCAGCGCCGTCGGCGCGTTAAAGCAGCCTGCGCAGCCGCAGCTCGACTCTTTGCGGTGCCGTGCGTGGGGAGCGGAGTCGGTTCCAAGGAATGCGCGCGCAAAGCCGCTGGCAACCAGTTCACGCAGCGCCTGCTGATGAACGTTACGTTTCAGGATGGGCAGGCAGTACAGGTGAGGGCGAATCCCACCCACCAGCATATGATTGCGGTTGAACATCAGATGTTGGGGTGTAATTGTCGCCGCCAGCAGTTCGTTGCCCTCGCGGACATAGTCGGCGGCATCTTTGGTGGTGATATGTTCAAAGACTACCTTCAGCGCGGGCAGCCGCTGCCGCAGCGGTTCCATGACGGTCTCGATAAAACGCGCTTCGCGATCGAAAATATCAATATCCGCGTGGGTGACTTCACCATGGACCAGCAGCGGCATACCGAGTTTTTCCATCCGTTCCAGCACCGGCATAATGGCGTCGACGGAGGTCACCCCGTGGCTGGAGTTGGTGGTGGCATTTGCCGGATACAGTTTTGCCGCGGTGAACACCCCTTCGCGGAAGCCGCGTTCCAGCTCATCCGGATCCAGCGAGTCCGTTAAATAGCAGGTCATCAGCGGGGTAAATGAATGCCCGGCAGGCACCGCATCAAGAATGCGCTGACGGTAGGCGATAGCCGCATCCACCGTGGTGACCGGCGGCGCGAGATTCGGCATCACAATGGCGCGAGCATAAATTTCACTGGTGTACGGCACGACCGTTTTCAACATGTCGCCATCGCGAAGGTGAAGGTGCCAGTCGTCTGGGCGGCGGATTTTTAAAACCTGGGAGGGTGCTGTCATCAATATGCTCCGGCTGGGGAATGTCATTTTTGCCGGACACAAAGGATAAGCGGAAACGTTTTCGTTTGCACGTAAAAAAAGGCGCCGGAGCGCCCTTGTCGTTTAGTCCGTGAACGGGATAATGATTTCGCCCGGTTTCACCTCAATGCCTTTGGCATATTTCTTCGCCATCGCCTCGCCTTTGCTGGCGTCTTCACGCAGTACGTAAGCCGGCTGCTGATTAAAATAGTTGCGCAGCGACTGATTCAGATAGGGCATCAACGTTTGCATGACGCTCTGCATTTTCTCCGGCGTGACGGTAGCATCCACCACTTCCATCTCCTGCAGGAAGATGGCGCCTTTATCCTTGTTGAATACCGGCAGCGCTTTCAGTTTCAACTTGATGGTCGCTTTCTGACTGCCAAACAGCGAATTCATGTCCAGGTTCGCATCGCCGGTGAGGGTGACTTTATTCGGTTCTTCGCGACCGATCTGGCTCGCCAGATTATTCAGCACGATATGGGCGTCGGCGACGCCAGGTAAGCCAATATCTTTAGAAAAATTGTTATGTTTTTCAAGGGCCTGATTAATTTCCTGTTCGCTTACCGTGTACTGCGTGAGCTGGTTACAGCCGACCAGCAGGCCGCCAACCATCAGCGCAGCGGCAAAAAAAATCGTCTTCATGAGGTTCCTCGACATGTTGCCATTGTCAAAATCCTGACCTGAGCAGCATGTGTTACCGGCACAAACAGCGCCAGTAGAAAAAACTGAAAATAGCGGCGACATGCGAAACGATGCCGCCGCCAGCGAAGGTTATATCGCCATGGATGATAACAGATTGACCTGTGTCTGTTTTGCCATATTGTCGCGATAGTCCGCCACACGCGTCGGCCAGTTCACGCCTGCCACCAGCGTCAGGTTGCGCAGCAGGGGAAAAAGCTGAATATCGTCTTCGGACAGTTCGCCGTTGACGGCGTTGGGCTGAACGATCAGCTTATCCAGCGCCCGGAGGTCGTCGCTGATTTTTTTCGTCAGCCCTGCAGAGTGAGCCAGATGGTCGGCAAAACTGCCGATCATTGCCTCTTTCTTTTGCGTAAAGTACTGACGGGCTGATGGCGTGGAAAATTCGTCAAAGGCTGATTTAGCAAAGCGCGGCAGGAGCAGATGGTTAGCGTAGCTGTTCACTTTACGCAGCCATTCGTCAATAGCCGGAACCTTCTTGCCGGTCAGCAGCGGCTTGCCATCAATGTTGTCGACGTAATGCACAATGTCCATGCTTTCCGCCATATAGCGGCTGTCGTCTTTTTGCAGAATCGGCACCATTTTCTGACCAACCATACGGGTCGGCGTGGCATCGTCATCGTTGGCCAGGACGTTCAGTTCGACGGGAATGTTTTTGAGGCCGAAAATCATGCGGGCTTTGACGCAGAAAGGGCAGTGATCGTAAATATAAAGCTTCACGTTTCTCCTCCATTTTACTGTCGGTTCTTTGTCAGTATGGAGGAGACGCGAGCAGGTATCAAATCAGGCGCCCGGTTCGAGCATACCTCGCGGTGTGCGTTTATGGCTGAACTGCCAGCCTAACGCGAGGAAGGTGATCCCGCCAATAATGCCGAGCATCATCCACGGCAGCTCCGGCTGCTGGAGCAATTTTCCCATATCAAACAGCCAGCCGCCGCCGATATAGCCTATCGCGCCGCCAATGGCTAAACCAAGACGGCTAAAGCCCATGTAACTGCCGCGCGCCCGGGCATCCGCCAGCGACGCGCTCAGCGTTTCCCGCGCCGGTTCAGCGATTATCGAACCAATGTAAAAGGTGCAAATCAGGGTGAACAACTGCTGTAAATCGCTCACCAGGCCGACAGGCGGCATGCTGAGTGACATCAGCAGCAGCCCGGCCATCAACCGGTGCTCAAGACGAAAACGTTTTTCGCTCCAGCGGGCGATGGGGTAGAGCAACGTCAGCGACAGGCAGGCTTCAATGGCGTACATCCATTTTACCGCTGCCGGTGAACCGGCAATGTCATTGACCATTATCGGCAGCATGAGCATGACCTGAACCGCCAGCATATAATAGCCCGCCAGTGTGAGCACACAGGTGACAAAGCGCTTGTCATTAAGTACGCGGCGCATCCCTTCACGCACCGGAATACGCACAGTCGACAGCTTCCACGCGGGCAGCAGCCAGGCATTAAAGCCCGCGCATAAAACAAACAGCACCGCGCCTACCGCGCACACCAGACGAAAATCATACTGTAACAGCCAGCTGCCTAACAGCGCGCCAATTACCGCGCCTGCGCTGTCCTGCATCATCAGCAGTGAAAAAAAACGACCGCGTTGCTGCGGGCGGATCAGTTTAACCACCAGCGCAGAGCGGGGCGGATCGAAAAGTGTCCCGCCGAGACCGGAGAGAAAGCAGGAAAACCACAGCAGCCAGGGTTCATGGGCAATTCCCATAGTGGCGAACCCGGCGGCGCGCATCAGCATACCGGTGACGATCATGGGCTTGGCGCCAAAACGGTCGGCAATCGCGCCGCCAAAAATGCCCAGTCCCTGCTGAATGAACTGACGCAGACCCAGGGCAATCCCGACCATGACGGCGGCCCAGCCCATTTGGTCAACAAAGCGAATGGAGATCAGCGGGAACACGACGAAAAAGCCTAACACGACCAGCATGTTATCGATGAGCAGGAAATATTTACCCAGGTTCCTGGCCTGCGAGGTGCGCGACATTTTCCCCTCCCGGGAAAATACTCTCAATATTCCGAGTAGACAGAGCGAAGAGGATCCTATTCTGCGGCTTTGCTCTCTTTTTGCCCACCCCTGACCGGGACAATATTTTTTTATCAAAAGTCCGTCTTGATAGAGAGTTTTTATCAAAATGCAGGAATAATTCAAATAATGGCAAATCGTGCTTTTCACAGGGCGGTTTTGCACAGGTATAGTAAGTGAATCAGGGTGTCATGACGATTCGGGAAGGAGTTGAAATATCTATGTTTGGCTATCGCAGTAACGTGCCAAAAGTGCGCTTAACCACTGACCGTCTGGTCGTGCGTTTAGTGCATGAGCGTGATGCCTGGCGTCTGGCGGACTATTACGCGGAAAATCGTCATTTTTTAAAGCCCTGGGAACCGATTCGCGATGAAAGCCACTGCTATCCTTCCGGATGGCAGGCACGGCTGAGTATGATTAGCGAATTTCATAAGCAGGGCTCTGCCTTTTACTTTGCGCTGCTTGACCCGGAAGAAAAAGAGATCATCGGCGTGGCAAACTTTTCAAACGTGGTCCGCGGTTCATTTCATGCCTGTTATCTGGGCTATTCGATTGCGCAAAAATGGCAGGGACAAGGGCTGATGTTTGAAGCGCTCAGCGCCGCTATTCGCTATATGCAGCGCACGCAACATATTCATCGCATTATGGCAAACTACATGCCGCACAATAAACGCAGCGGTGATTTACTGGCGCGACTCGGCTTTGAGAAAGAGGGTTACGCCAAAGATTATCTGTTGATTGACGGGCAGTGGCGCGACCACGTGCTGACGGCGTTAACGACAACGGAATGGACCCCCGGACGGTGAGGAGAAAATAATGAAATACGAATTAACCGCCACGGAAGCCCGCGTGATTGGCTGCCTGCTGGAAAAACAGGTCACGACACCAGAACAGTATCCGCTTTCCGTGAACGGCGTGGTCACCGCCTGTAACCAGAAGACCAACCGCGAACCGGTGATGAACCTGTCGGAACACGAGGTGCAGGAACAGCTTGATAATCTGGTTAAACGTCACTTCCTGCGCACGGTGAGCGGTTTTGGCAATCGCGTCACCAAATATGAACAGCGCTTCTGTAATTCCGAATTCGGTAACCTGAAGCTGAGCCCGGCGGAAGTGGCGCTGGTCACGACGTTGCTGCTGCGCGGGGCGCAAACGCCAGGGGAATTGCGTAGCCGCGCCTCGCGGATGTATGAGTTTAGCGACATGGCTGAAGTGGACGCCACGCTGGAACAACTGGCGACGCGCGAGGATGGCCCTTACGTTGTTCGTCTGGCGCGTGAACCGGGTAAGCGCGAAAGCCGTTTCATGCATTTGTTTTGCGGCGAAGTGGATGAACAGGCGTTGGCGAGCGACGCGGGCGTCTCTGCGGCGTCAGGCGATCTGCAGGCGCGGGTAGAGGCGCTGGAAGGTGAGGTTGCGGAGCTCAGGCAACGACTCGAGTCACTGTTGGCGCACCTGGGGGAGTAACGTGAAAAAATTACGCATCGGGGTGGTTGGATTGGGCGGCATCGCGCAAAAAGCCTGGTTGCCGGTTTTAGGCGCATCCGCCGACTGGACGCTCCAGGCTGCGTGGTCGCCATCGCGCGAAAAAGCAGAGAAAATCTGTGCAACCTGGCGCATCCCTTACGCGGGCTCGCTGACCAGCCTGGCAAGCGACTGCGACGCGGTTTTCGTCCACTCAAGCACTGCAAGCCATTATGCGGTCGTCAGTGAATTGCTGAATGCGGGGGTGCATGTCTGTGTCGACAAGCCGCTGGCTGAGAATCTGCGTGATGCTGAGCGACTGGTGGCGCTGGCGGCGGAGAAAAAGCTCACGTTGATGGTTGGCTTTAATCGCCGCTTTGCACCGCTGTACCGCGAACTGAAAGCGGAGCTCGGCAACGCCGCTTCGCTGCGCATGGATAAACACCGTACCGACAGCGTGGGACCACATGACCTGCGGTTCACCCTACTCGATGATTATCTGCACGTTGTCGACACCGCGCTGTGGCTGGCGGGCGGGACTGCCGCGCTCAGCAGCGGGAGTCTGCAAACCAACGACGCAGGCGAAATGCTGTATGCGGAACACCATTTCGCCACCAGCCGCCTCCACATCACCACCAGTATGCACCGTCGGGCGGGAAGCCAGCGGGAATGGGTGCAGGCGGTGACCGACGGCGGCCTGATTGATGTTACCGATATGCGCGAATGGCGCGAGGAGCGCGGGCAGTGGGTGGTGCATAAACCGATTCCCGGCTGGCAGAGCATCCTTGAACAGCGCGGTTTCGCCGGTTGCGCGCGTCATTTTATCGAATGCGTTCAGAATCAGACGGTTCCGGAAACCGCTGGCGAGCAGGCGATCCTGGCCCAGCGGGTAGTGGAAAAGCTCTGGCGCGAGGCGATGAGCGAATAATCATCTGTCACAACTGCCGGTAGTAATTCAGCATAATCACGGTAGACTAAGCGCCTCTTCCAACGCCTGCACTGCAGGCGTTTTGCCGTAGGGTGTGGAATAACAAGAAATGAACTTATTGAAATCGCTGGCGGCCGTCAGCTCAATGACCATGTTTTCGCGCGTGCTTGGCTTTGCGCGTGATGCGATTGTCGCCAGAATCTTTGGCGCAGGTATGGCGACCGACGCCTTTTTTGTGGCATTCAAATTACCTAATCTGTTACGCCGCATTTTTGCCGAAGGCGCATTTTCTCAGGCTTTTGTGCCGATCCTGGCGGAATACAAAAGTAAGCAGGGCGAAGATGCGACCCGGGTATTTGTCTCGTATGTGTCGGGACTGCTGACGCTGGCACTGGCGGTGGTGACAATCCTCGGGATGCTGGCCGCGCCGTGGGTGATCATGGTGACCGCGCCTGGCTTTGCCGATACTGCCGATAAATTCGCGCTGACCACCAAACTGCTGCAGATCACCTTTCCCTATATTTTGCTGATTTCACTGGCCTCGCTGGTGGGGGCGATCCTCAATACCTGGAACCGTTTCTCGATCCCGGCGTTTGCGCCGACCTTTCTGAACATCAGTATGATCGGCTTTGCACTGTTCGCGGCGCCTTATTTTAACCCACCGGTACTGGCGCTGGCGTGGGCGGTGACTGCAGGCGGGGTGCTGCAACTGGTGTACCAACTGCCTCACCTGAAGAAAATCGGCATGCTGGTACTGCCGCGCATTAATTTCCGCGATGCGGGGGCGATGCGGGTAGTCAAACAAATGGGGCCGGCGATCCTGGGGGTGTCGGTCAGCCAAATCTCTCTGATTATCAACACCATTTTCGCCTCGTTTCTGACGTCGGGATCGGTATCGTGGATGTACTACGCGGATCGTCTTATGGAGTTTCCGTCCGGCGTACTGGGCGTGGCGCTGGGGACCATCCTGCTGCCGTCGCTGTCGAAAAGTTTTGCCAGCGGCAACCATGACGAGTATTGCCGCCTGATGGACTGGGGGCTGCGTCTGTGCTTTCTGCTGGCGCTGCCAAGCGCGGTGGCCCTGGGGATCCTCTCCGGGCCGCTGACCGTCTCGCTGTTTCAGTACGGTAAATTTACCGCCTTTGACGCGCTGATGACGCAAAAAGCGTTGATAGCCTATTCGGTGGGGCTGATGGGATTAATCGTGGTAAAAGTGCTGGCGCCGGGCTTCTACTCTCGTCAGGACATCAAAACGCCGGTTAAAATCGCGATTGTGACGTTGATCATGACCCAGTTGATGAACCTGGCGTTTATTGGCCCGCTGAAGCACGCGGGGCTGTCTCTTTCGATCGGTCTTGCCGCCTGCCTCAACGCTTCCCTGCTGTACTGGCAGTTACGCAAGCAGGACATTTTTACGCCGCAGCCGGGCTGGCTGGGCTTTTTCTCGCGTCTGGTCATTGCGGTGCTGGTGATGTCCGCTGTGCTGGTGGGAATGCTGCACATCATGCCGGAATGGTCCCAGGGTACGATGCCGTGGCGTCTGCTACGCCTGATGGCGGTGGTGGTGGCTGGCGCTGCCGCTTACTTTGCCGCGCTGGCGGTGCTGGGCTTTAAAGTGAAAGAGTTTGCGCGCCGGACGGCGTAATGGTGGTCATTGCCGGAGGGCGGCGTTCCGCCTTTTCCGGCCTGTGCCGATCGTCATTGCGAATGCCTGAAACGTCGGGCGACATCGGGCAACGCTAAATAGAGAATTTTTTCCCACCGCGGTGGGCTGAGGCAGTTTGACCGTTCGCGCCGTAAAGCGTCGGTTCCTGATACGGTTTCAGCACGTCGAGCGCCTGTTGGTTGCGAACTATCTGATCCTCCAGCAGCCAGCCGTTATGCTGGTTCAGGTCGCGCAGATGCTGTGTTTTTTCGGTAATCGCCTGCCAGCGCGCGCTGACATCGTCATCGCCGCCATGCCCGGCATTCTGCTCAATGCGTCGCTGCTGTTCAAGGTAGTCAAGGGTCGCCAGCAGAGAACTTTTTTCTTCTGTAATCCGCTGCAGCTGGCTACCGTTAATATGGCCGACGGAAAGCTGTTGTTGTTCGGCATCCATTACCCTTTTCAGGTCATTGAGTACTGCCGTCATGTGGTCAAGTATTTCTGCCAGACGAGTCATGCGTTTATTTACTCTGGAGATAGCTCTGCGCCTCGCGGATCAGCGCGTCGGCAATATTGCCAGTGTCCATTTTCAGCTCGCCGTTGCGAATCGCCGTTTTTAACGCTTCAACGCGCTCCATGTTGATATCGCTGGCGCCGGGCTGCATCAGTTTGGCCTGAGCATCGCTTAACGTCACGCTGGTGCTGTTTGCCGTCGAGGTTTTTTCCTGACGGGTCTTTTGTACCGGCGTATCGCTGGTTTCACGCGGTTGCACGGTGCTAACGGGTTTCAATGGTGAGGTACGGTCAATGCTCATTTTATCATCCTCATCGAGGGGCTACGCTGTCGCGGCCAGCTATCATCAAATGTTTCTTCACTATCGGCAGCCGCCACAAAATCTTTAACTGATTACAGGTTAATAAGAATATTCCCATCAGGACCAACGGTACCGCTGACGACCTGACCCGATAACATCCTCACTCGCGCATTCTGGGCTACCGCAGCGTTGTTCAGCGCCTGCCCTTCGGCATTAACGCTAAATCCCTCGCCGCTGGCAACCACCAGCACGCGCTGACCGGCCTTGATTCGCCAGGCCTGGCGCAGCATCGTAAGCTGAATCGGTTGTCCAGGCGCGAGATCGCGCAGGCTGACCGCGTCCTGAATCTGATTGATATCCAGCACGGTGCGCGGAGGCAACTGATCCAGCCGTCCACGCTTTAACGTGACGCTGGCAGGTCCGAGCTTGCCGCCACGCGCAACGGGCCCCGCGGCGACCACATAGTTTCCCGTCGCCTGCACATTGACTTGCAAATAACGCTTTTCGTTGGCGCATCGCGTGAGCACGTTAACGTTTCCCCATAGCTTCGCGCTGCCGGTTACGCTAAAGGCGGGGGATTCACAACGTGGCAACAGATTCGGCGCGGTACGAAGTGTCACAACCACCTCATCGCTAAACCCGGCCAGCCGCTGGGTAAACCAGTCAGTCAACTGGGCGTTTAAATCCTGCGCCAGCGTCAGGGGACTGAACAACAGCGCCGCCAGGGCTATTCCACGCTTTAACGTTTGCATTGTCATCTCCCGCTGTTTCAGCAATGACAGGATTCTACCCGTGTGACGCAACCATCAACGCAATAAATAGCGACGCATTTTGCGTTTATTCCGGCGATAACGCGCGCGTAATGGGATTTAAGCTGTCGGCTGAATTTTGTCATCCGCGGGGGAGATATGCTCGATAAGCTCGATGCCGCTTTACGTTTTCAACAGGAAGCGCTGAATCTGCGCGCGCAGCGGCAGGAGGTACTGGCTGCCAACATCGCGAACGCGGACACGCCGGGTTACCAGGCGCGCGATATGGATTTTGCCAGTGAGTTAAAAAAAGTCATGGTGCGGGGAAGGCCGGAAACCAGCGGCATTTCCCTGGCATTGACCTCTGCGCAGCACATTCCCGCCCAGACCTTCTCGTCACCGTCTACGGAATTGCTTTACCGTGTTCCCGACCAGCCGTCGCTGGATGGCAATACCGTTGATATGGACCGCGAGCGCACGCAGTTTGCAGATAACAGCCTGAAATACCAGATGAGCCTGACCGCATTGAGCGGACAGATTAAAGGCATGATGAACGTGCTACAGGGAGGGAACTAATCCGTGGCGCTGCTGAATATTTTTGATATCGCCGGTTCGGCCTTAACGGCGCAATCCCAGCGCCTCAACGTGGCGGCCAGTAATCTGGCGAACGCCGACAGCGTGACGGGACCGGATGGTCAGCCGTATCGCGCGAAGCAGGTGGTTTTTCAGGTGGATGCGGCGCCCGGTGCGCCGACGGGCGGCGTGAAGGTGTCCAACGTGATTGAAAGCCAGGCGCCGGACAAGCTGGTCTATGAGCCGGGTAATCCTCTGGCGGACGCCAATGGCTACGTGAAAATGCCGAACGTGGATGTGGTGGGCGAAATGGTCAACACCATGTCCGCCTCCCGCAGCTATCAGGCAAACGTAGAAGTTCTCAACACCGTTAAAAGCATGATGCTTAAAACGCTGACACTTGGCCAGTAAAGGAGACGGCAATGTCTATCGCGGTAAACGTTAACGATCCGACTAACACCGGTGTGAAGAGTACCGGTAGCGGCAGCTCGCTGACCGGCAGCAACGCTTCCGATCTGCAAAGCAGCTTTCTGACGCTGCTGGTGGCGCAACTGAAAAACCAGGATCCCACCAATCCGATGCAGAACAACGAGCTGACCACTCAGCTTGCGCAGATCAGTACCGTCAGCGGTATCGAAAAGCTTAACACCACGCTGGGCGCTATTTCGGGCCAAATCGATAACAGCCAGTCGCTGCAGGCCAGCGCGCTGATTGGTCACGGGGTGATGATCCCCGGCACCACGATTCTGGCGGGCAAGGGAACGGAAGAGGGCGCGACCACCACGACCACGCCGTTTGGCGTTGAGCTACAGCAGCCCGCCGATAAAGTCACCGCCACGATCACCGATAAAGACGGCAAAGTGGTGCGCACTATTGAGATCGGCGCGCTGAAAGCGGGCGTTCATACCTTTACCTGGGACGGCACACTGACCGACGGCACCACGGCGCCAAACGGTTCGTATAACGTGGCGATCAACGCCAGCAACGGCGCGACGCAACTGGTGGCGCAGCCGTTGCAGTTTGCGCTGGTGCAAGGGGTGATCCGCAGTAACGGCGGCAATACGCTCGATCTCGGCACTTACGGAACCACCACCCTCGACGAAGTACGGCAGATCATTTAAGCCTTCTCACTTATCAGGAGTCAACATGGCCTTTTCACAAGCGGTTAGCGGTCTGAATGCCGCAGCCACCAACCTCGATGTCATTGGTAACAACATCGCTAACTCCGCCACGTACGGTTTTAAATCGGGTACCGCCTCGTTTGCGGATATGTTCGCCGGTTCCAAAGTCGGGCTGGGGGTAAAAGTGGCGGGTATCACCCAGGACTTTACCGACGGCACCACCACCAATACCGGCCGCGGCCTTGATGTCGCCATCAGCCAGAACGGTTTTTTCCGTCTGGTGGACAGCAACGGCGCCGTTTTCTACAGCCGCAACGGCCAGTTCAAACTGGACGAAAACCGTAATCTGGTGAATATGCAGGGGATGCAACTGACAGGTTACCCGGCAGCCGGCACGCCGCCGACCATTCAGCAAGGGGCGAACCCGGGGCCGATTACTATCCCGAACACGCTGATGGGCGCGAAAAGTACCGATACCGCGGCGATGCAGATTAACCTCAACTCGTCAGATAAAGTGCCCGCTAACAAGCCGTTTTCACCGACCGATGCTGACAGCTATAACAAGCGCGCGCCGCTGACCGTGTTCGACAGCCAGGGCAACCAGCACGACATCAACGTGTTTTACGTGAAAACCGGCGATAACACCTGGGACGTCTGGACTCAGGATTCCAGCGTAGCCAACTCGCCGTTGGTGAAAGCCGCCCAGATGAAGTTCGACGAGAACGGCGCACTGGATAACGTAGAAGAATATACCCCAGACGCTGGCGTACCGGCCCAGGACTGGGTGCTGAGCGGCACGCCGAATGCCACGCCAACCTTCCGGATCACCTCCGGCACGGTAAACGGCGCGGAACCGGCGGAATTCACCTTAAGCCTGCAGAACTCCATGCAGCAGAACACCGGTGCGAACAACGTCATTGCCACCACCCAGAACGGCTACAAGCCGGGGGACCTGGTCAGCTACCAGATTAACGACGACGGTACCGTGGTGGGCAACTACTCCAACGAGCAAAAGCAGGTGCTGGGGCAGATCGTGCTGGCGAACTTCGCCAACAACGAAGGGCTGTCGTCACAGGGCGATAACGTTTGGGCGGCGACCCAGGCATCCGGCGTTGAGCTGCTGGGTACGGCGGGCACGGGTAACTTCGGCAAACTGACCAACGGCGCGCTGGAGTCCTCGAACGTGGATCTCAGTAAAGAACTGGTGAACATGATCGTTGCGCAACGTAACTATCAGTCGAACGCGCAGACCATCAAAACCCAGGATCAGATCCTCAATACGCTGGTTAACCTGCGCTAAGCGCCTGACGGGATAGCTTAATGGATCACGCAATCTATACCGCAATGGGGGCAGCGAGCCAGACCCTGAATCAGCAGGCGGTAACGGCCAGCAACCTGGCAAATGCCTCGACGCCGGGCTTCCGCGCCCAGCTTACCGCACTGCGAGCGGTTCCGGTTGAAGGGCTGTCGCTGCCCACCCGGACGCTGGTAACGACCTCCACGCCGGGGGCGAACATGACGCCGGGCCAGATGGACTACACCTCGCGTCCGCTGGACGTGGCGCTGCAGCAGGACGGCTGGCTGGCGGTGCAAACCGCCGACGGCGGCGAAGGGTATACCCGCAACGGCAATATTCAGGTGGACCCCACCGGACAATTGACCATTCAGGGGCATCCGGTGATTGGCGAAGCCGGGCCGATAGCGGTGCCTGAAGGGTCGGAGATAACCATTGCCGCCGACGGCACTATCTCGGCGCTGAATCCGGGCGATCCGGCGAACACGGTGGCCCCGGTAGGACGTCTGAAGCTGGTAAAGGCTGAAGGGAATGAAGTACAGCGCGGCGACGACGGAATGTTCCGTCTGACCGCCGCGACTCAGGCCGCCCGTGGTCCGGTATTGCAGGCTGACCCGACGATCCGCGTCATGTCAGGGGTACTGGAAGGCAGTAACGTCAATGCGGTGGCCGCGATGAGCGACATGATCGCCAACGCCAGACGTTTTGAAATGCAGATGAAGGTTATCACCAGCGTGGATGACAACGCCGGGCGCGCTAACCAACTGCTGTCGATGAGTTAATACAGGACATTTTATGATCAGTTCATTATGGATCGCCAAAACCGGCCTGGACGCGCAGCAAACCAATATGGATGTGATTGCCAACAACCTGGCAAACGTCAGCACGAATGGTTTTAAACGCCAGCGCGCGGTATTTGAAGATCTGCTCTACCAGACGATTCGCCAGCCTGGCGCACAGTCTTCCGAGCAGACTACCCTGCCTTCGGGTCTGCAAATCGGTACCGGCGTACGACCTGTCGCGACCGAACGCCTGCACAGCCAGGGCAACCTGTCGCAGACTAACAACAGTAAAGATGTGGCGATTAAAGGTCAGGGCTTCTTTCAGGTAATGCTGCCGGACGGCACGTCGGCGTACACCCGCGACGGTTCGTTCCAGGTTGACCAGAATGGTCAACTGGTGACGGCGGGCGGCTTCCAGGTTCAACCTGCGATCACCATTCCGGCGAACGCGCTGAGCATTACTATTGGTCGCGACGGCGTTGTCAGCGTGACCCAGCAGGGACAGGCAGCCCCGGTGCAGGTGGGGCAGCTCAACCTGACCACCTTTATGAATGACACCGGCCTGGAGAGTATCGGCGAAAACTTGTACACCGAAACCCAGTCTTCCGGCGCGCCGAATGAGAGCACGCCGGGGCTGAACGGCGCGGGCTTGCTGTATCAGGGCTATGTCGAAACCTCAAACGTTAACGTCGCGGAAGAACTGGTCAACATGATCCAGGTTCAGCGCGCTTACGAAATCAACAGCAAAGCGGTCTCAACGACCGATCAGATGCTGCAAAAACTGACGCAACTCTAAGGTGATGCCCGGTGAGGCGAAAGCGTCACCGGCTCCCGGTTTCAGAAGATAAAGGCAATGCAAAAAAACGCTGCGCACGCTTACCCGATCATGGCCCTGCTGGTGGTTTCGCTGTCAGGATGCGCCTGGATCCCTTCCACGCCGCTGGTACAGGGCGCGACCTCGGCCCAGCCTGTTCCGGGACCGACGCCGGTGGCGAATGGTTCGATTTTTCAGTCCGCGCAGCCCATCAACTATGGCTATCAGCCATTGTTTGAAGACCGTCGCCCGCGCAATATTGGCGACACGCTGACCATCGTATTGCAGGAAAACGTCAGCGCCAGTAAAAGCTCGTCGGCGAACGCCAGCCGCGACGGCAAAACCAACTTTGGTTTTGATACCGTGCCGCGTTATCTGCAAGGATTGTTTGGCAATGCCCGTGCCGACGTAGAAGCGTCCGGCGGTAACACCTTTAACGGTAAAGGGGGGGCAAACGCCAGCAATACCTTCAGCGGCACGCTGACCGTGACCGTCGATCAGGTGCTGGTCAACGGTAATTTACATGTCGTGGGTGAAAAACAGATCGCCATCAATCAGGGGACTGAATTCATCCGCTTCTCCGGTGTGGTTAATCCACGCACCATTAGCGGCAGTAACACCGTTCCGTCAACCCAGGTGGCGGATGCCCGTATCGAATATGTCGGAAACGGCTATATCAACGAAGCGCAAAATATGGGCTGGCTCCAGCGTTTCTTCCTTAACCTGTCCCCGATGTAAGCGAGGTCTTCCATGTTTAAATCTGTAGTTGGACTGGTCCTGGTTCTCGCCGCCACGCTGGCCCATGCCGATCGTATTCGCGATCTCACCAGCGTACAGGGCGTACGTGAAAACTCGCTCATTGGCTACGGGCTGGTGGTAGGGCTGGACGGTACCGGCGACCAGACCACCCAGACGCCGTTTACCACCCAAACGCTGAACAACATGCTTTCCCAGCTCGGCATCACGGTGCCAACCGGCACCAATATGCAACTGAAAAACGTGGCGGCAGTTATGGTGACCGCCACCTTCCCGGCGTTTGGTCGTCAGGGGCAAACCATCGACGTGGTGGTGTCTTCGCTGGGTAACGCCAAAAGTCTGCGGGGCGGCACGCTACTGATGACCCCCTTAAAAGGGGTCGACAGCCAGGTGTATGCGCTGGCGCAAGGGAACATTCTGGTCGGCGGCGCGGGCGCCTCTGCGGGTGGCAGCAGCGTGCAGGTGAACCAGCTTAACGGCGGGCGCATCACCAACGGGGCGATTATCGAGCGCGAGCTGCCCAGCCAGTTTGGGGCGGGCAATACCCTGAATCTGCAGCTTAATAATGAAGATTTCACCATGGCCCAGCAGATCGCGGACACCATCAACCGCGCCCGTGGCTTTGGCAGCGCCACCGCGCTGGATGCGCGAACCATTCAGGTGCGGGTGCCGAGCGGCGGCAGTTCGCAGGTCCGCTTCCTCGCCGATATTCAGAACATGGAAGTCAACGTCACCCCGCAGGACGCGAAGGTGGTGATCAATTCACGTACCGGCTCGGTGGTGATGAATCGTGAAGTGACCCTCGACAGCTGCGCCGTGGCTCAGGGGAATCTCTCTGTAACGGTTAACCGTCAGGCGAACGTCAGCCAGCCGGATACACCGTTCGGCGGCGGGCAAACGGTGGTGACGCCACAAACGCAGATCGACCTGCGCCAGAGCGGCGGCTCGCTGCAAAGCGTGCGGTCCAGCGCCAACCTGAACAACGTGGTGCGGGCGCTCAACGCGCTGGGCGCGACGCCAATGGATCTGATGTCGATCCTCCAGTCGATGCAAAGCGCGGGCTGCCTGCGCGCCAAACTGGAAATTATCTGATGATTAGCGACAGCAAACTGCTGGCCAGCGCCGCCTGGGACGCGCAGTCCCTGAACGATCTGAAGGCCAAAGCGGGCCAGGACCCGGCGGCGAACATGCGTCCGGTGGCGCGTCAGGTGGAGGGGATGTTTGTACAAATGATGCTGAAAAGCATGCGTGAAGCGCTGCCGAAGGATGGCCTGTTCAGCAGCGATCAGACGCGTTTGTATACCAGCATGTACGACCAGCAGATCGCCCAACAGATGACCGCCGGTAAAGGGCTGGGTCTGGCGGAAATGATGGTTAAACAGATGACCCAGGGGCAGGCGCAACCGGTGGAAGAGGTGCCGCAGGTACCGATGAAATTCCCGCTGGAAACGGTGACCCGCTATCAACATCAGGCCTTGACCCAACTGGTGAGCAAGGCAATGCCGAAAGCGCCGGTCAGCAGCGACGAACCGCTCTCCGGCGACAGCAAAGATTTTCTGGCGCAGCTTTCGCTGCCGGCGCGACTGGCCAGCGAGCAAAGCGGCGTGCCGCATCATCTGATTCTGGCGCAGGCGGCGCTGGAGTCTGGCTGGGGGCAGCGGCAAATTCGCCGCGAGAACGGCGAGCCGAGCTTCAACCTGTTTGGCGTGAAGGCGTCCGCCAGCTGGAAAGGGCCGGTGACAGAAATCACCACCACCGAATACGAGAATGGCGAAGCGAAAAAGGTGAAGGCGAAGTTTCGCGTTTACAGTTCGTATCTGGAGGCGCTGTCGGATTATGTCGGTCTGCTCACCCGCAATCCGCGCTATGCCGCCGTTACGACGGCCGCCACGGCCGAGCAGGGCGCTCAGGCGCTGCAGAAAGCCGGTTATGCGACCGACCCCCACTACGCGCGTAAACTGACCACCATGATCCAACAGCTGAAGTCGATGAGCGAGAAGGTAAGCAACGCCTACAGCACAAATCTCGACAATCTCTTCTAAATGGCTCAAGTCCCGCGACCTGCTGCCGATAATGGTTTGTAACTGAAGGATTAAAAGGAACCTCCATGTCCAGCTTGATTAATAACGCCATGAGCGGGTTGAATGCAGCCCAGGCGGCGCTGAATACTGCCAGTAATAATATTTCCAGTTATAACGTGGCGGGATATACCCGACAAACCACGATTATGGCGCAGGCCAACAGCACGCTGGGCGCTGGCGGCTGGGTAGGTAACGGTGTGTATGTGTCCGGCGTACAGCGCGAATACGATGCGTTTATTACTAATCAGTTGCGCGCCGCGCAGAACCAGAGCAGTGGCCTGACGACCCGTTACGAGCAGATGTCGAAAATCGATAACCTGCTGGCGAGCAAAACCAGCTCCATTTCGACCTCAATGCAGGACTTTTTCACCAGTCTGCAAACGCTGGTGAGCAACGCCGAAGATCCGGCGGCGCGCCAGACGCTGATTGGCAAGGCGAACGGTCTGGTGAATCAGTTTAAGACCACCGACCAGTACCTGCGCGGCCAGGACAAACAGATCAATATTTCGATTACCTCCAGCGTCGATCAGATCAATAACTACAGCAAGCAAATCGCCAGTCTGAACGACCAGATTTCGCGTCTGACCGGCGTGGGCGGCGGGGCATCGCCGAACGATCTGCTGGACCAGCGCGACCAGTTGGTCAGCGAACTGAATAAACTGGTTGGCGTGGAAGTCAGCGTGCAGGACGGCGGCACCTATAACATCACAATGGCGAACGGCTATTCGCTGGTACAGGGCAGTAATGCGCGTCAACTGGCGGCGGTTCCGTCCCATGCCGATCCGTCGCGTATTACCGTGGCGTATGTTGACGAGCAGGCCGGGAATATTGAAATTCCGGAAAAACTGATTTCAACAGGTTCGCTGGGGGGACTGCTCAGCTTCCGTACCGAAGAACTCGACAAGACGCGTAACACGCTGGGACAGCTGGCGCTGGCGTTTGCGGACGCATTTAACCAGCAGCACCGCAAGGGTTATGACGCCAACGGCAATACCAATACGGATTTCTTTACCATCGGCAGCCCGGCAGTACTGAAAAACGACAAGAATACCGGTAGCGCAGCCGTGAGCGCTGCGGTGACCGATGCCTCAGCGGTACAGGCAACCGACTATAAAATGGTCTACGACGGGGCAAAATGGCAAATCACTCGCCTGGCCGATAATACCCGCTTTGAAGCGACCGCCACCAATGGAAAACTGACCTTTGACGGTCTGGAAGTGACGGTGGGAACCGGGGCGAATGCTAACGACAGTTTCACGCTGAAGCCAGTCGGCGACGCCATTATGAATATGAGCGTTAAGGTGACCAATGAATCGCAAATCGCCATGGCGCAAGACGCCACGTCAGGGGCGAGCGATAACCGTAACGGCCAGGCGCTGTTAGATCTGCAAAACGACGGCACCACCGTGGGCGGGTCAAAATCGTTTAACGACGCTTATGCCACTCTGGTGAGCGATGTTGGCAGTAAAACCGCGACGCTGAAAACCAGCAGCACCACTCAGAACGATGTGGTTACGCAGTTGACCCGACAACAGCAATCGATCTCCGGGGTCAACCTTGACGAAGAGTATGGCAACCTGCAGCGCTTTCAGCAGTACTATCTTGCCAATGCCCAGGTGCTGCAAACGGCGAACTCATTGTTTGATGCTCTGTTGAACATCCGCTAAGGGAGAAGGAACTCATGCGTATCAGTACCCAAATGATGTACCAGCAGAACATGCGTGGTATCACCAATGCTCAGGCCGAATGGATGAAATACGGTGAGCAGATGTCGTCGGGGAAGCGGGTTATTAATCCTTCAGATGATCCTATCGCGGCATCCCAGGCCGTGGTGCTTTCACAGGCGCAGGCGCAAAACAGCCAGTTCGCGCTGGCCCGTACTTTTGCCACGCAGAAGGTCTCGCTGGAAGAAAACGTGCTGAATCAGGTGACAACGGCGATTCAGACGGCACAGGAGAAAATTGTCAGCGCGGGAAACGGCACCTTAAGCGACGACGACCGTGCCTCGCTGGCGACCGATCTGCAGGGGATCCGCGATCAGCTTATGAACCTGGCGAACAGCACCGACGGCAATGGTCGCTATATTTTTGCTGGCTATAAAACCGAAACGCCCCCGTTCGCGCAGGCGGACGGGACCTATAACGGCGGCACCGAAAGCATTAAGCAGCAGGTGGACTCGGCGCGCTCGATGGTCATTGGTCATATTGGCAGCGACATCTTCAATTCCATTACCAGCAACGCGGTACCGGAGCCTGACGGTAAACCATCCGAAACGAACCTGTTCAGAATGCTGGACTCAGCCATCGACTCGCTCAATACCGCGGTAGGCGACGATGAAGCGTTGAAAGAGCAAGCTCAGGCGGTGATTGATAAAACCAACCGCGGGCTGAAAAATTCACTGAACAATGTGCTGAGCGTACGGGCGGAGCTGGGTACGCAACTGAGCGAACTCAGTTCTCTCGACACGTTAGGCAGCGACCGCGCGCTGGGACAAAAGCAGCAGATGAGTAATCTGGTCGACGTTGACTGGAACGAGGCGATCTCCTCGTACGTTATGCAACAGGCGGCGCTGCAGGCCTCGTATAAAGCCTTTACAGACATGCAGGGAATGTCGCTGTTTCAGCTCAACCGTTAACCGCACGTTTTGAAACATATCAAGAAACTGGGTATGTTTTGTCTGCCCGCTCCAGTACACCCCGGGGCGGGCATTTTTTTAGCGTTCTGTCTGCGGCTGTGCAGGTTGGCGTTTTGCCGTCATGCGGATAGCCAGCGCAACGGCACCGCATAGCGTTGCCAGCGTCACGACACCTGGCCAGTTTGCCCGCGCGTAAACCTGACTGCCGACCACCGACCCCAGCGCCATACCGATAAACACGACCGTGAACAGCAGGGCGTTGAGGCGACCCCGGGCCTGAGGCTCAAGGCTGTACACCAGATTCTGATGCGCCACCAGGCTTGACTGCAGCCCCAGATCGAACCCGACGGCGCAAAGCGCGATCAGAACCCATTGACCCGGCGCGGCCAGAAACGGTAAGGCATACATTACGGCGAAAGAGAGTGTCACCAACAGCGCGCCGAGTTGCGCAACTTTCTCCACGCCCATTTTATCCGCCAGATGGCCTGCCAGCGGGGCCGCCAGCGCGCCTGCTGCGCCGGCGATGCCGAACGCGCCCGCCGCAGCGCTGCCCATCCGGTAGTGTTCCGCCAGCATCACGGCAAGCGTTGACCAGAAGGCGCTAAAGGCGACAGAAAGCGCACCCTGCGCCAGCGCCGCCCGGCGCAGGGTTGGGTAACGCCGCCATAGCTGCGCCATGGTGCCTAACAGCGCCGGATAGTTCAGGGTGGAGTGGGCGGCAAACGGCGGCAGCGCTTTCCATAGCAGCAGACCTGCCAGCGCGATGCTGACCGCGGCAAGCTGATACATCTCACGCCAGCCAAACGCTTCGCCCACCAGGCCGCTGACGGTACGCGACAGCAGGATCCCCAACAACAGGCCGGTCATCACTGTGCCTACGGTCTTTCCCTGTTTCCCTTCCGGCGCCAGGATCACCGCCGCCGGAACAATATCCTGCGCCATCGTTGCCGCCATGCCAATGAGAAGGCTGACCAGCAGCAGGGAAGAGGCGGATTCGCTCACGCTACAGATCAGTAGCAGCAGGGCAAGGACGACGCTCTTTATCAGAATCAACATTCGGCGATCAAAACGGTCGCCCAGCGGCAATAAAAACAGAATGCCTGACGCGTAACCGGCTTGCGTCAGGGTGGGAACCAACCCCATGCCGGTGATGCTCATGCCAGGATCTTCCCCCATTAACGGCAACAGCGGCTGGGAATAATAAATGGCGGCAACGCTAAATCCGGCGCCCAGCGCCAGTACTAAAATAAGCCAACGGGAAGGTGTGTTCATACTGCTGTCCTCAATGACGGGTGTGAGGCTATTTTTCTCTCATACGCCGTGGTCGGGTAGCAGGCGAAATGGTAAAACAGTTATACGTTTAACGTATGGGTAAAAAGCACATGCTAAAAAATGAACGTATAGACAGGGTGGAGCTGATGCGGACGTTTGTGCGTATTGTCGAAGCCGGATCGCTCTCGGCAGCGGCAAGACAGTTAAATACCACCCAGGCCACTATCAGCCGTCGTTTACAGTCGCTTGAAGCCATGCTGGGCGTCAAACTGTTGTTACGCACCACTCATGCAATGAAGCTGACAGACGACGGCGAGCGCGGTTATCAACACGCGAAACACATTATTGACGCCTGGCTGGCGCTTGAGGACGGGCTTAACGCGGCGGAAGACGAACCCGTAGGTACGCTGCGGGTACGCGCGCCGCATGCTTTCGGCCAGCAGCAGCTCCTGACGCCGTTACTCCATTTTTTGGCCCGTTACCCGAATCTGTCAGTGGAGTGGATGCTCAACGACAAAACGGTCGACTTCCTGAGCGACAACATTGATTGCGCTATTCGGGTGGGGGCAGAGGTTGATCCGGCCACGGTGTCGGTGCTGCTGGCGGAAGTGCCGCGTAGCGTGGTGGCGACGCCAGAGTTACTGGCGGAATTTGATCCTGTCAGCGAACCGCATCAGTTGTCTGCGCTACCCTGGATCGCGCTCAACACTTTCTATCAACATAACGTCTCGCTGAGCCATCAGATTAGTCGCCAACCGGTGAGCTTCCCGATTACGCCACGGCTGAGTACTGACAGTATTTACGTCGCACGTAATGCGGCGCTGGCAGGGCTGGGCGTTGCGATTGTCTCCAGCTGGACGGTGGAAGAAGATATCGCCAGCGGGCGTCTGGTTGAACTGGTTGCCGACTGGCAGGCTGCGCCGTTACCGGTACATCTGGTCTATCCGTGGGCGCGTTATTATCCTTCCCGACTGCGCCGTTTCCTGGAATTAATGAAAGAGGTGATGCCAGAACTGGCGGGAATGCGCCAACCGCAGGGGGAATAAAAAAGCCGACCCGGAGGTCGGCTTTCTCAGACAGTCCGCCTGTTATTCGACAGGCTGAGGGCGGGTCGGACCCGCAGACGCGTGATGCGTCGCGCTGTGGCCGCCAGCGGCGCCTTTACCTTCAAAGGCGAAGGCAGGACGCTGCCAGTCGCTGTGGCGCGGTGCTTCCGGCACGTACTCCGGCGCAGGCGCGCGGGTCATCGGTGCGGTAGCGTGGCTGTGCTCAACCGGCGCGGCGACAACGGCAGGTTTTTCCTCTTTTGCCGCTTCAACCTGGACGGCAACAGGCGCAGGGGAAACGACCACTTCCACTTCGTCCTGTGCTTCAACGTCCTGTTCGTTAACCGGTTCGGCAATGACTTCAGGCTCAACGGCAACCGGTTCCGCCACGGCTTCAGGCTCAACGACCACGACATCGGCGGGTTGTTCTGCGACCGGCGCAGTCTCCTGCGTTTCGGCGACCGGCTCTGCTTCAGCGGCGACGTTTTCAGCAACGGGCGCATCGGCATCGGCAATGATTTGCGGCTGTTCGTCAACCGGGGCGGCAATCACCTCCGGATGCGTCGTTTCCACGGCATCCTGCGGCTGAACAGGCGCGTCGGCAATCGTCTCCGCCATGGCCTGAAGCGGCTCAACGGCAGCGGCTACGGCCTGCGCTTCAGTTACCGCTGGCTGCGCCTGAACCTGCCCGAGTTCCTGCTCTTGCTGCTCGATATCCTGAGGACGGGCCACCGGGTAGCGGATCCACACTTTACCGGAGGCCATCTCCGGCGATGCGCAGGCAACGGTCAACGGCATGGGTGACTGGAGCGGATAGCGTTCGTCACGGTAGCGACGACGGCGTTGACCGCTTACACGCAGATGACGTGGAGAACGACGGGAGCGACGCGGCATACCGGCGTTATCACGCGCGTCGCCGTTATCTTCCTGCTCCTGAGCAACCTCGGCAACGACCGGCAGCGGGACTTTTGCCAGCTCGGTGCTCTGCGCAGGCGCGGTCTCTGCCACGACCGGCGCGGCAACGGTATCTTCGTTTGCTGCCGTACTTACCGCATCCGCTTCTGTCGCATTGTCGGTGTAACGCACTTTTTGACTCAGCTGGCGTTGTTTACGGCGCGGCTGCGCCTGACGAACACGTTCTTCCTGCTCGGTATCCTGAGTCTGCTGCTCGTCCAGATTCAGCGCTTTCACTTCCTGCTGGGCCTGACGTTTTTCTTCGCTACGGCGACGATTACGTTCGCGACGCTGCGGCTGTTGCGGCTCATCGGCTGCCTTCGCTTTTTCCGTCACGTCACTGGACTGCTGACGGCTATCGCGTTCGGTATTCTGCTGGGCCTGACGACGATTACGGCGGTTCTCGTCACGGCTTTCACCGTTTTCTGAACGGTCGCCGCGTTCGCTGCGATTATCGCGGTTGTCACGGCGCTCGCTGCGATCGTTACGGTCGCGGCGGTTGTTCTGACGTTTACGACGATCCTGCTGGCGTTCCGGTTTTTCTGCCGCTTTTGGCGCGGGTTGCTCTGCAGGCTTCGCTTCTTCACTGCCGCTGAACAGCGACTTCAGCGCGCCAAAGAAGCGGCTGAGCAGACCCGGTTCTGCAGGCGTAGCCGGTGCGGCTGCGGCTTTCGGCGCGGCAGTTTTGACCACCGGTTCGGCAGCCGCCGGCGCTGGCGCAGGCGGAACATCCGGCATTGCAAAAGTTGCAAGGGCAGGTTGTTCCGGACGTTTACGCTCGGCGTATTCTTCTTCAGACGGCAACGCCATCGCTTCTTCATGCAGTTTTGGCAGCATGTAGCTCAGGGTTGGTGTCTCTTCGCCTTTACGTACGCGCAGTACGGAGTAATGCGGCGTTTCCATCTGATCGTTAGGGACGATCACACAGCGCACACCGTTCTGACGCGTTTCAATTGCGTTAACGGCAGTACGTTTTTCGTTAAGCAGGTAGGACGCAATCGGCACTGGAACAATCGCATGAACTTCCTGAGTGTTCTCTTTCAGCGCTTCTTCTTCGATCAGGCGCAGAATGGACAGCGACAGCGACTCGTTGTCACGAACGGTGCCGGTACCGCTACAGCGCGGACAAACGTGATGGCTGGATTCGCCCAGTGACGGACTCAGGCGCTGACGGGACATTTCCAGCAGGCCAAAGCGCGAAATATGGCTGATCTGAATGCGGGCCCGGTCCTGACGCACCGCTTCACGCAGACGGTTTTCCACCGCGCGCTGGTGGCGAACCGGCGTCATGTCGATGAAGTCGATAACAATCAAGCCGCCAAGATCGCGCAGACGCAACTGGCGAGCGATTTCATCGGCCGCTTCAAGGTTGGTGTTAAACGCGGTTTCTTCGATATCGCCGCCGCGGGTAGCGCGAGCGGAGTTGATGTCGATAGCGGTTAACGCTTCGGTGCTGTCGATTACAATGGAACCGCCGGACGGCAAGCGTACTTCACGCTGGAACGCGGACTCAATTTGCGACTCGATCTGGTAATGGCTGAACAGCGGTATTTCACCGGTGTACAGTTTAATTTTGCTGCTGAAGTCCGGACGACCCAACGCGGCGATATGCTGGCGCGCCAGTTCAAGCACTTTCGGGTTATCGATGAGAATTTCACCGATATCCTGACGCAGGTAGTCGCGAAACGCGCGAACAATCACGTTGCTTTCCTGATGGATCAGGAATGGCGCCGGGCGGCTTTCCGCTGCTTTCTGGATGGCTTCCCAGTGCTTCAGACGGAAGCTTAAGTCCCACTGCAACGCGTCGGCAGACTTGCCGACGCCTGCGGTGCGCACAATAAGTCCCATGCCGTCGGGCAGCTCAAGGCTTGCCAGCGCTTCTTTCAGTTCGGTGCGATCGTCGCCTTCAATACGACGAGAGATGCCGCCCGCGCGCGGGTTGTTTGGCATCAGCACCAGATAACTTCCCGCCAGGCTGATAAAGGTGGTCAGCGCAGCGCCTTTGTTGCCGCGTTCTTCTTTATCAATCTGAACAATGACTTCCTGACCTTCGCGCAACACATCTTTAATGTTGGGACGACCATGCGCGTTGTAACTGGCGGGGAAATATTCGCGGGCAATTTCTTTTAACGGGAGGAAACCGTGACGTTCAGCGCCGTAATCAACAAAAGCCGCTTCCAGACTCGGTTCAATACGGGTAATTTTGCCTTTATAGATGTTCGCTTTTTTCTGCTCGTGTCCAGGACTTTCAATATCCAGATCGTACAGACGCTGCCCATCTACAAGGGCAACACGCAACTCTTCCTGCTGAGTTGCGTTGATTAACATTCTTTTCATCGTAACTTACTCATTATTCTTACATTGACGACTAAGCTGCGGGCAGAGTATCGCCTTTCCGGGTGTGAACCGATGGCCTCGTGTCTATTCGCGTCGCCAACCTCACGGTTATCGTCAGCTCAAAGAGGCGCAGAGTGTCGGTTGCCTGTATTTCATACGGAAACACAGCGCAATTATCAGGGGAACTGCCTGGGTGTTACTCTCCAGAGAAGATCCGATCTACCGGTAAGGACTGCAACCCGCAGCCCGCTAACTGCCTGAAAGATCAATACGTCTTACGCCATTGCTGCGTGGATGATCGTTCGGGCAAAATGGGTCATTCCGTAAAATTGCTTGTTCTAACAAGTTTTGACACGGAAACGGTGACATTATTCCACTGCTAACCTTGTTATAGCAAGATGACTTTTACCATTTATCTCCCACTTACTCACAGTTTTTTCACTTATCCGCGGTGATTGGTTTAATAACCATCAAATCTGTGATGAATACGCTGTGCGGCGGCAGATAAAGATAAATATAAGCATAGAAAAATGAGTGGCGCGAATCCTTGCCGCTATTTAGAATCGGCCCCCATGAAAACAGAGACTCCATCCGTAAAAATTGTTGCTATTTCCGCTGACGAAGCAGGGCAACGCATCGATAACTTTTTGCGTACGCAGTTAAAAGGCGTGCCGAAAAGTATGATTTATCGCATTTTGCGCAAAGGCGAAGTGCGGGTGAATAAAAAACGCATCAAACCCGAATATAAACTCGAAGCGGGCGATGAAGTGCGTATTCCGCCTGTTCGCGTGGCCGAGCGGGAAGACGACGCCGTGTCGCCACACCTGCAAAAGGTGGCGGCGCTGGCCGATGTCATCCTGTACGAAGATGACCATATCCTGGTGCTCAATAAGCCCTCGGGCACGGCGGTGCATGGCGGTAGCGGCCTGAGCTTCGGCGTGATTGAAGGATTGCGCGCTCTGCGTCCGGAGGCGCGGTTCCTCGAACTGGTGCACCGCCTCGACCGCGACACCTCTGGTGTGCTGCTGGTGGCGAAAAAGCGCTCGGCGCTACGTTCGCTGCATGAGCAACTGCGTGAGAAAGGAATGCAGAAAGACTATCTGGCGCTGGTTCGCGGCCAGTGGCAATCGCACGTGAAAAACGTACAGGCGCCGCTATTAAAGAACATCCTGCAAAGCGGCGAGCGTATCGTCCGTGTGAGTCAGGAAGGTAAGCCTTCAGAAACCCGCTTTAAAGTTGAAGAGCGTTATGCGTTTGCCACGCTGGTGCGCTGTAGCCCGGTTACCGGCCGTACGCACCAGATCCGCGTGCATACCCAGTATGCCGGGCATCCGATTGCGTTTGACGATCGCTACGGCGACCGCGAATTTGACAAGCAACTGGCGGGAACCGGACTTTCGCGCCTCTTCCTGCATGCTGCCGCGCTGAAGTTTACCCATCCGGGAACGGGGGAGATACTGCGCATTGAGGCGCCGATGGATGAGCAGTTAAAAAGATGTCTCCAGACATTGCGTAAATGATTCTGATCGCGTCGCTGACGTGTTTTATCAGACGACGTTTGCCTCCCGCGCCTTTCCGCTGGTCTGAAAGTGAAGCGCCATCAGGCGCTTCACTGCGTTAGGCTTTCAGCGGGTTCATCTCTTCCCGACGCAACATCTGGCACAGGGCGATCAGTGGTAAGCCAATCAGCGTATTGGGGTCCCGGCCCTCTAAGCGCTCAAACAGCGCAATGCCCAGTCCTTCGCTTTTAAAACTCCCGGCACAATGCAGCGGACGCTCTTTGCGCACGTAGTCTTCTATCTCTGCTTCGCTCAGATGACGAAAATGGACGTCAAACGGTTCCACTTCCGTCTGCAAATGGCCGGTCGCGGAATTATACAGCGCCAGCCCCGTATAGAAGGTGATGATGTTGCCGCTGGCTTTCGCCAACTGCTGGCAGGCTTTTTCTTCTGTTAATGGCTTGCCGGCGATTTCGCCATCCAGCACGCATACCTGATCGGAGCCAATAATCAGGTGAGCAGGGAAGCGGTGGGCCAGCGACTGCGCCTTTTCTTTCGCCAGACGACTGACCAGGTGACGGGGACTCTCGCCAGGCATCGGCGTTTCGTCAACGTCCGGCGCGGCGCATTCAAAGGGGATCGCCAGTTTTTCCAGCAGGGCGCGACGCCAGGGCGAAGTAGAAGCGAGAATAAGATTAGGCATATTTTTTCTACCAGATATAGCGTATTGATGAGACCCATTTTAAACTATGTCTTTCGTCATTCAGACGCGCAAGCAGGGCGTCTGCTGAGCGAAAATAAGTCTGTTAACCGCAATGTGTGCGAATTATTGGCAAAAGGCAACCGCAGGCTGCCTTTTTCTTTGACTATATGACGTTACAAAGTTAATATGCGCGCCCTATGCAAAAGGTAAAATTACCCCTGACTCTGGATCCGGTTCGTACGGCTCAAAAACGCCTCGATTATGAAGGTATCTATACTTCCGATCTGGTAGAGCGCGTCGCCGATTCTGTGGTCAGTGTGGACAGTGATGTGGAATGCTCGATGTCGTTCGCTATCGACAACCAACGTCTCGCCGTAATTACCGGCGACGCTGCGGTTTCGGTCACGCTCGAATGTCAGCGTTGCGGTAAGCCGTTTACCCATCAGGTTCACACAACGTATTGTTTTAGTCCGGTTCGTTCTGACGAACAGGCTGAAGCACTCCCGGAAGCGTATGAGCCGATTGAGGTTAACGAATTCGGTGAAATCGATCTGCTTGCAATGGTTGAAGATGAAATCATCCTCTCCTTGCCGGTAGTTCCGGTGCATGATTCTGAACACTGTGAAGTGTCCGAGGCGGACATGGTCTTTGGGGAACTGCCTGATGAAGCGCAAAAACCAAACCCATTTGCCGTATTAGCCAGCTTAAAGCGTAAGTAATTGAGGAGTAAGGTCCATGGCCGTACAACAGAATAAACCAACCCGTTCCAAACGTGGCATGCGTCGTTCCCATGACGCGCTGACCGCAGTCACCAGCCTGTCTGTAGACAAAACCTCTGGTGAAAAACACCTGCGTCACCACATCACCGCCGACGGTTACTACCGCGGTCGCAAGGTCATCGCTAAGTAATCACGCGTTATTCGCGTGATGAAGCTTAGTGAGGAATTTCCCCGTTCAGGCGGGGAATGACCAAACCAGGCGGCGAAGATACCTTGACACGTCTAACCCTGGCGTTAGATGTCATGGGGGGAGATTTCGGCCCTTCCGTGACAGTGCCTGCAGCATTGCAGGCACTGAATTCTAATTCACAACTCACACTTCTTTTAGTCGGGGATCCCGATACAATCACGCCATTACTTGCTAAAGCTGACTTTGAACAACGTTCGCGTCTGCAGATTATCCCTGCGCAGTCAGTTATCGCCAGTGATGCCCGGCCTTCGCAGGCTATCCGCGCCAGTCGCGGTAGTTCCATGCGGGTGGCGCTGGAACTCGTGAAAGAAGGGCGAGCGCAGGCCTGTGTGAGCGCCGGTAATACTGGGGCGCTGATGGGTCTGGCAAAATTATTGCTCAAGCCGCTGGACGGCATTGAGCGTCCCGCGCTGGTCACGGTGTTGCCGCATCAGCAAAAAGGGAAGACGGTGGTCCTGGATTTAGGGGCTAACGTCGATTGCGACAGCACGATGCTGGTGCAGTTTGCGATTATGGGCTCGGTGCTCGCGGAAGAAGTGGTTGGCATTGATAACCCTCGCGTAGCCTTGCTCAACATCGGCGAAGAAGAAACTAAGGGTCTCGACAGTATTCGGGACGCTTCGGCTGTGCTAAAAACGATCTCCTCCATCAATTACATCGGCTATCTCGAGGCCAATGAATTATTGACGGGAAAAACGGATGTGCTGGTATGTGACGGTTTTACAGGCAATGTCACATTAAAGACGATGGAAGGGGTTGTCAGAATGTTCCTTTCACTGCTGAAATCTCAGGGTGAGGGTAAAAAACGGTCGTGGTGGCTGCTGATAGTAAAACGTTGGTTACAAAAAAGCCTGACGAGGCGATTCAGTCACCTCAACCCCGACCAGTATAATGGCGCCTGTCTGTTAGGATTGCGCGGCACGGTGATTAAGAGTCATGGTGCGGCCAATCAGCGAGCCTTCACAGTCGCGATTGAACAGGCAGTGCAGGCGGTGCAGCGACAAGTTCCTCAGCGAATTGCCGCTCGCCTGGAATCTGTATACCCGACTGGATTCGAACGGCGGGACGTGGGTCATGGCGACACATCGCAGCCACACTGACAGCGATGTGGCTAACGCGCCCGGCCTCTTCGTCGTTGTTGATCCGCGGTATATAACCAAAAAGTGACTGAGCGTACATGTATACGAAGATTATTGGTACTGGCAGCTATCTGCCTGAACACGTGCGGACTAACGCCGATCTGGAAAAAATGGTCGATACCTCTGACGAGTGGATTGTCACTCGCACAGGTATCCGTGAGCGCCATATTGCCGCCCCGGATGAAACCGTCTCAACGATGGGATACACCGCAGCGCAGCGGGCGCTGGAAATGGCGGGCATTGATAAAGATCAGATTGGCTTGATAGTGGTGGCGACCACCTCAGCAACTCATGCTTTCCCCAGCGCGGCATGCCAGATCCAGAGCATGCTGGGCATTAAAGGATGCCCGGCGTTTGACGTCGCGGCGGCCTGTGCGGGCTTCACCTATGCGCTCAGCGTGGCCGATATGTACGTGAAATCCGGCGCCGTTGACTATGCGCTGGTCGTCGGGTCCGACGTGCTGGCTCGTACCTGCGATCCGACCGATCGCGGCACTATTATTATTTTTGGCGATGGCGCAGGCGCGGTTGTGCTCGGCGCATCCGAAGAGCCGGGCATTATCTCCACCCATCTACATGCGGATGGCAGCTACGGTGAATTACTGACGCTGCCCAATGCCGATCGTGTGAATCCGGACAACCCGATTCACCTGACGATGGCGGGTAACGAAGTGTTCAAAGTGGCGGTAACCGAGCTGGCGCATATCGTTGACGAGACGCTGGCGGCCAACAACCTGGACCGTTCGCAGCTCGACTGGCTGGTTCCTCACCAGGCTAACCTGCGTATTATCAGCGCGACGGCGAAGAAACTGGGTATGTCGATGGACAACGTCGTGGTCACGCTGGACCGTCACGGCAACACGTCTGCGGCTTCCGTACCGTGCGCGCTGGATGAAGCCGTGCGCGACGGGCGTATCAAAGCCGGGCAACTGGTTCTGCTTGAAGCCTTCGGCGGTGGTTTCACCTGGGGCTCCGCGCTGGTTCGTTTCTAGTATAAGGATTTAAACATGACGCAATTCGCATTTGTGTTCCCTGGACAGGGTTCGCAGACCGTTGGGATGCTGGCCGATATGGCGGCAAGCTATCCGGTTATAGAAGAAACGTTTGCTGAAGCTTCAGCGGCGCTGGGCTACGACCTGTGGGCGCTGACTCAACAGGGGCCAGCGGAAGAATTGAACAAAACCTGGCAGACTCAGCCTGCGCTGTTAGCGGCGTCTGTCGCACTGTACCGCGTCTGGCAGCAGCAGGGCGGTAAAGCGCCTGCGCTGATGGCGGGTCATAGCCTGGGTGAATACTCTGCGCTGGTGTGCGCGGGCGTCATTAATTTTGCTGATGCGGTGCGTCTCGTGGAACTGCGTGGTAAATTCATGCAGGAAGCGGTACCGGAAGGCACAGGCGGCATGTCTGCTATTATCGGTCTGGATGATGCTTCTATCGCTAAAGCCTGCGAAGACGCGGCGGAAGGCCAGGTGGTTTCGCCAGTGAATTTTAACTCGCCGGGACAGGTGGTTATCGCCGGGCACAAAGAGGCGGTAGAGCGCGCGGGCGCCGCGTGTAAAGCTGCCGGCGCGAAACGTGCGTTGCCGCTGCCGGTAAGCGTACCGTCGCACTGTGCGTTGATGAAACCCGCTGCGGAAAAACTGGCCGTTGAATTAGCGAAAATCACCTTCAGCGCGCCGACAGTGCCGGTAGTGAACAACGTGGATGTGAAATGTGAAACCGAGGCTGACGCGATTCGTGATGCGCTGGTTCGCCAGCTATACAGCCCGGTTCAGTGGACCCGTAGCGTTGAGTTTATGGCCGCGCAGGGCGTGGAACACCTTTACGAAGTCGGTCCGGGTAAAGTCCTCACCGGTCTGACGAAACGCATTGTTGATACCCTGACCGCCTCGGCGCTGAATGAACCGGCGGCGGTATCTGCGGCGCTTGAGCAATAAAAGAGGAAAACCATGAGTTTTGAAGGAAAAATCGCGCTGGTTACCGGTGCAAGTCGCGGTATTGGCCGCGCTATTGCAGAGACGCTCGTTGCCCGTGGCGCGACCGTTATCGGTACAGCGACCAGCGAAAATGGCGCTCAGGCCATTAGCGATTACTTAGGTGCGAAAGGCAAAGGTCTGATGTTGAACGTGACCGATCCTGCATCTATCGAATCCGTTCTGGAAAAAATTCGCGCAGAATTTGGTGAAGTCGATATCCTGGTCAATAATGCCGGTATCACTCGCGACAATCTGCTGATGCGAATGAAAGATGATGAGTGGAACGATATTCTCGAAACCAATCTTTCATCTGTTTTCCGCCTGTCAAAAGCGGTAATGCGCGCTATGATGAAAAAGCGTCATGGACGTATTATCACTGTCGGTTCTGTGGTTGGTACCATGGGAAATGCGGGTCAGACCAATTACGCTGCGGCGAAAGCAGGTCTGATTGGCTTCAGTAAATCGCTGGCGCGCGAAGTTGCGTCACGCGGCATTACTGTAAACGTTGTTGCTCCGGGCTTTATTGAAACGGACATGACGCGTGCGCTGACCGATGAGCAGCGTGCGGGTACGCTGGCGGCAGTACCTGCGGGTCGTTTAGGCGATCCAAAAGAAATTGCCAGCGCGGTTGCATTTTTAGCCTCTGACGAGGCGGGTTACATCACTGGTGAAACCCTGCACGTCAATGGCGGAATGTATATGGTTTGACCACGAGCTACGCAAATTCGGCCAGGCTGGAGCAGTCTGAAGGAAAATGCGTAGAAAAATATTTGCGTTATTTGGGTGAAAAGCCGCAAAATAGCGTAAAATCGTGGTAAGACCTGCCGGGATTTAGTTGCAAATTTTTCAACATTTTATACACTACGAAAACCATCGCGAAAGCGAGTTTTGATAGGAAATTTAAGAGTATGAGCACTATCGAAGAACGCGTTAAGAAAATTATCGGCGAACAGCTGGGCGTTAAGCAGGAAGAAGTTACCAACAATGCTTCTTTCGTTGAAGACCTGGGCGCAGATTCTCTTGACACCGTTGAGCTGGTAATGGCTCTGGAAGAAGAGTTTGATACTGAGATTCCGGACGAAGAAGCTGAGAAAATCACCACCGTTCAGGCTGCCATTGATTACATCAACGGCCACCAGGCGTAAGTGAACATCTCCAGGCGGTCATTCGACCGCCTGAGTTTTATCTTTTTGTCCCACTAGAATTTTTTTCCCTCCCTGGAGGACAACCGTGTCTAAGCGTCGTGTAGTTGTGACCGGACTGGGCATGTTGTCTCCTGTCGGCAATACCGTAGAGTCTACCTGGAAAGCTCTCCTTGCCGGTCAGAGTGGCATCAGCCTGATCGACCATTTCGATACTAGCGCCTATGCAACGAAATTTGCTGGCTTAGTAAAGGATTTTAACTGTGATGACATCATCTCGCGTAAAGAACAGCGCAAGATGGATGCCTTCATTCAATATGGAATTGTCGCTGGCGTCCAGGCCATGCAGGATTCTGGCCTTGAAGTAACGGAAGAGAACGCAACCCGTATTGGCGCCGCTATTGGTTCCGGTATCGGTGGTCTCGGTCTGATTGAGGAAAACCACAGTTCTCTGGTGAACGGTGGACCGCGTAAAATCAGCCCATTCTTCGTTCCGTCGACGATTGTTAACATGGTGGCAGGCCACCTGACCATCATGTATGGCCTGCGTGGGCCAAGCATTTCTATCGCAACCGCCTGTACCTCAGGCGTACACAACATCGGTCATGCCGCTCGTATCATTGCTTACGGCGACGCGGACGCGATGGTTGCGGGCGGTGCTGAAAAAGCCAGTACGCCGCTGGGCGTGGGGGGCTTTGGCGCAGCGCGTGCGTTGTCCACACGTAACGACAACCCGCAAGCGGCAAGCCGCCCGTGGGATAAAGAGCGTGACGGTTTTGTGCTCGGTGACGGTGCCGGGATGGTTGTACTCGAAGAGTATGAACATGCGAAAAAACGCGGCGCGAAAATTTATGCTGAAGTCGTTGGCTTCGGGATGAGCAGCGATGCATACCATATGACGTCGCCGCCGGAAAATGGCGCAGGCGCGGCGCTGGCGATGGTCAACGCACTGCGTGATGCGGCGATTGAACCGGGCCAGATTGGCTATGTCAACGCGCACGGGACCTCTACCCCGGCAGGCGATAAAGCTGAAGCGCAGGCGGTTAAGTCTGTCTTTGGCGAAGCGGCAAGCCGTGTGATGGTCAGCTCTACCAAATCCATGACCGGTCACTTGTTGGGTGCGGCAGGCGCGGTAGAATCCATCTACTCCATCCTGGCGCTGCGCGATCAGGCTGTTCCGCCAACCATTAACCTGGATAATCCGGATGAGGGTTGCGATCTGGACTTCGTTCCGCACGAAGCGCGTCAGGTCAGTGGAATGGAGTATGCGCTGTGTAACTCCTTCGGTTTTGGCGGCACGAACGGTTCTTTGATCTTCAAAAAGATCTAACCGCCTGTCCGTTGTTGCTTAAAGGTCCGCTCGTCGGGCCTTTTTTATTGCGTTTTCTTCCCTTGTCCTGCACTCGTCATCCTGCCACACTAACGGGCCACCGATGAGGAGCCACTATGTTCTTGATAAATGGTCGTGAACAGGAATCGCTTACTGCAAGCGATCGCGCAATACAGTTTGGCGATGGCTGCTTTACTACCGTACGTATTTTAGACGGTCAGCTTTGCCATCTGGCTGCGCATCTCCGGCGTTTACAGGATGCCTGTAATAAACTGCTGATCGCCTTTGAGTTCTGGGATGAGCTTGAGCGTGAAATGAACACGCTTGCCATGGGGCATTCACGTGGCGTGCTGAAGGTGATCATCAGCCGCGGCAGCGGCGGTCGAGGCTACAGCGCGGCAAACTGCTCGCAGCCTACCCGAATTCTGTCCGTTTCGCCGTATCCGACGCATTTCGATGACTGGCGAAATCGAGGAATCACGCTAACCCTCAGCCCGGTTCGTCTTGGTCGCAACCCGCTGCTTGCCGGGATCAAACATCTTAACCGTCTCGAACAGGTCCTGATTCGTTCTCATCTTGAGCAGACGGAGGCGGATGAGGCGCTGGTTCTTGACAGCGAAGGTTGGGTTACGGAATGCTGTGCGGCTAATGTGTTCTGGCGAAAAGACAATGTGGTCTATACACCGCGTCTCGATCTGGCAGGTGTCAACGGCATAATGCGACAATTCTGTTTGCAGCAGCTGGCACAATCGTCTTTTCGGGTTGTCGAAACCAGTGCCCGTGAAGAAGATGTCCGCCGCGCTGACGAAATCGTGGTTTGTAACGCGCTGATGCCGGTTATTCCTGTCTGCGCTTTTGACGCTGTGCCGCTCTCTTCACGCGCGCTCTATGAATTCCTGGCCCCACTGTGTGAGTATCCGAATTAGTCATGAAAAAATTGTTATACGCTGTCCTCTTATTGGGTGTGGTATTAGGCATTGCTGGGGGAGTGGGATTGTGGAAGGTTCGCCAACTGGCGGACAGCAAGATCCTGATTAAAGAAGAAACCATTTTTACCCTCAAACCGGGAACGGGTCGTCTGGCGCTCGGTGAGCAACTGTATGCCGACCGGGTTGTGAACCGTCCCCGGGTATTTCAGTGGCTGCTGCGCGTAGAACCGACGCTTTCGCACTTCAAAGCGGGCACGTATCGCTTAACGCCAGGAATGACCGTGCGGGAGATGCTGCAACTGCTGGAAAGCGGAAAAGAGGCACAATTTCCGCTGCGCTTTGTGGAAGGGATGCGGCTTAGCGACTATCTCAAACAGCTGCGCGATGCGCCTTACGTCAAGCATACCCTGAATGACGATAGCTACGCGAGCGTGGCGAAGGCGCTTGAACTGAAAGAAACCGACGGTCTCGAAGGCTGGTTCTGGCCTGATACCTGGATGTACACCGCCAACACAACCGATGTGGCCTTGCTTAAGCGCGCGCGTCAAAAAATGGTGAAAGTGGTTAATGAGGTTTGGGAAGGTCGCGCGGAGGGGTTACCGTATAAAGATCAGAATCAACTGGTCACCATGGCCTCGATCATCGAAAAAGAGACGGCGGTTGCCAGCGAACGCGATCAGGTTGCGTCGGTATTTATCAACCGACTGCGCGTTGGAATGCGACTGCAGACCGATCCTACGGTGATTTACGGGATGGGTGAGCGCTATAATGGCAAGATCTCACGTGCAGATCTGGAAACCCCGACGGCCTATAACACCTATACCATCACCGGGCTGCCGCCAGGACCGATCGCCATGCCGGGCGAAGCCTCGCTGAAGGCGGCGGCGCATCCGGCCAAAACGCCGTATCTCTATTTTGTCGCCGACGGCAAAGGGGGCCATACGTTTAATACCAATCTTGCCAGCCATAACCGGTCTGTGCAGGACTACCTGAAAGTGCTTAAGGAAAAAAATGCGCAGTAAGTATATCGTCATCGAGGGGCTGGAAGGCGCCGGTAAAACGACCGCGAAAAATATCGTGGTTGAGACGCTCGAACAGCTCGGCATCCGCGACATGGTTTTTACCCGCGAGCCGGGCGGCACGCAATTGGCGGAAAAACTGCGCAGTCTGGTGCTGGACATCAAATCTGTCGGCGATGAGATCATCACCGACAAAGCCGAAGTGCTGATGTTTTATGCAGCGCGCGTCCAGCTTGTGGAAACGGTCATTAAACCCGCGCTGGCAAAAGGGACGTGGGTGATTGGCGACCGTCACGATCTTTCCACCCAGGCGTACCAGGGCGGCGGACGCGGTATCGATCAGCAGATGCTTGCCACACTGCGTGACGCGGTACTCGGCGATTTCCGGCCGGATTTGACGCTTTATCTGGATGTTACGCCTGAAGTTGGGCTGAAACGCGCGCGCGCGCGCGGCGAGCTGGACCGTATTGAGCAGGAGTCTTTTGACTTCTTTAATCGCACCCGCGCCCGCTATCTGGAGTTGGCGGCCCAGGATGCAAGCATTCGCACGATTGATGCGACGCAGCCGCTGGACGTTGTAATGAATGCTATTCGTACCACTGTGACCGGGTGGGTGAAGGAGCAGGGCGCATGAAATGGTATCCATGGTTACGACCGGACTTTGAAAAACTGGTAGCAAGCTATCAGGAAGGACGGGGTCACCATGCGCTACTGATCCAGGCACTGCCGGGAATGGGCGATGATGCCCTGATCTACGCGCTCAGCCGATTTCTGCTCTGTCAGCAGCCGGACGGTCATAAAAGCTGCGGCCACTGCCGCGGCTGCCAGCTGATGCAGGCGGGCACGCATCCGGACTATTATTCCCTGTTTCCGGAAAAAGGGAAAAACGTGCTGGGCATCGACGCGGTTCGCGAAGTGGGGGAGAAACTCTACGAGCGGGCGCGTCTTGGCGGGGCGAAAGTGGTGTGGATCCCCGACGCGGCGCTGTTGACCGATGCCGCGGCGAACGCCTTGCTTAAAACCCTGGAGGAACCGCCTGAGCAAACGTGGTTCTTTCTCGCTACGCGGGAACCTGCGCGTCTTCTGGCGACGTTGCGCAGCCGCTGTCGTTTGCATCACCTTGCGCCACCTGCGGAAAACTATGCGATCACGTGGCTCGCGCGAGAAGTGACGGTGTCACAAACGTCGCTGTTGACCGCGCTGCGCCTGAGCGCAGGCTCGCCGGGCGCGGCGCTGGCATTACTGCAATCCGACGGTTGGGCGCAACGCGAAGCGCTGTGCCAGTCGCTTTCAGGCAGCGTGCCCGGCGGTGACTGGTACAGCTTGCTGCCGGTGTTGAATCATGAGCATGCGCCCGCGAGCCTACACTGGCTGGCGACCCTGCTGATGGATGCGCTGAAGCGCCAGCATGGGGCGACATGGTTAACCAATGCGGATGCCGGAGAGCTGGTGGCAATGCTTGCCGGGCAACTGTCTACAAACCGGATCCAGGCGATCCTGAGCGCCGTCTGCCATTGCCGTGAACAGTTGCTCAGTGTGACGGCAATAAACCGTGAACTGGTCTTAACCGATCTCCTTTTACAAATTGAGCATTACCTGCAACCTGGCGCTGTGTTGCCAGTTTCCCATCTTTAAGAGAGACATTATGTTTTTAGTCGACTCGCACTGCCATCTTGATGGCCTGGATTATCAATCTCTGCATAAGGACGTGAACGATGTGCTGACGAAAGCCGCCGCACGCGATGTGAAGTTCTGTCTGGCGGTGGCGACCACGCTGCCAGGCTACCGCGCGATGCGCGAGCTGGTGGGTGAGCGCGATAACGTGGTGTTCTCCTGCGGCGTACATCCGCTTAACCAGGATGAGCCGTTCGAAGTGGAAGAACTGCGGCGACTGGCGGCAGAAGAGGGCGTTGTGGCGATGGGGGAAACCGGGCTGGACTATTATTACACCCCCGAAACGAAGGTTCGTCAGCAGGCGTCATTTATTCATCATATTCAGATTGGCCGTGAGCTGAACAAACCGGTGATTGTGCACACTCGTGACGCCCGCGCCGACACGCTGACGATTCTGCGTAATGAAAAGGTGACGGATTGCGGTGGCGTACTACACTGTTTTACTGAAGACAGAGAAACGGCGGGTAAATTACTGGATTTAGGCTTTTATATCTCCTTTTCCGGTATTGTGACCTTCCGTAACGCCGAGCAGTTACGCGATGCCGCACGCTACGTGCCGTTGGATCGCCTGTTGGTGGAGACGGATTCTCCTTATCTCGCTCCGGTTCCGCACCGTGGCAAAGAGAACCAGCCGGCAATGGTACGTGATGTTGCGGAATACATGGCCGTATTGAAGGGTGTTGCCGTTGAAGAACTGGCGCAAATCACCACCGATAACTTTGCCCGCCTGTTCCATATCGACGCTTCCCGCCTACAATCCGCCTCTTAAGCGAGTTTTTTTAAAGCTCGTAATTAATCAGCAAAGCGAGTAAAGTTCACCGCCACAAACTGGGCGGTGAATGAACAGCTTGACACATTATGAAACGATTTTTGTCAAAATGTGCAACTTATGGCATCGGGCGGAGTTGAAACGTGATGGTCGTCAAACAAAAATAAGCTGATTTATTTTACTCTGTGTAATAAATAAAGGGCGCTTAGATGCCCTGTCCACGGCGAGGCTCTCCCCCCTTGCTAATGCGTGAAAACGTAGAAAAACACCAATACTCAGGAGCACTCCTAATTATGTTTAAGAATGCATTTGCTAACCTGCAAAAGGTCGGTAAATCGCTGATGCTGCCGGTATCCGTATTGCCTATCGCAGGTATCCTGCTGGGCGTCGGTTCCGCAAACTTCAGCTGGCTGCCAGCCGTTGTCTCGCATGTCATGGCAGAAGCAGGCGGTTCTGTTTTTGCAAACATGCCGCTTATTTTCGCTATCGGTGTCGCGCTTGGTTTTACCAACAACGACGGCGTGTCCGCTCTGGCGGCGGTGGTTGCCTATGGCATCATGGTGAAAACCATGGCCGTGGTTGCGCCGCTGGTTCTGCATTTACCGGCTGAAGAGATCGCAGCAAAACACCTTGCGGATACCGGTGTTCTCGGGGGGATTATCTCCGGTGCGATTGCGGCGTACATGTTCAACCGTTTCTACCGCATCAAGCTGCCTGAGTATCTTGGCTTCTTTGCTGGTAAGCGCTTTGTGCCGATCATCTCCGGCCTGGCGGCAATCTTTACCGGCGTGATCCTCTCCTTTATCTGGCCGCCTATCGGTACGGCTATCCAGACGTTCTCGCAGTGGGCGGCTTACCAGAACCCGGTTGTGGCGTTCGGTATCTACGGCTTCATTGAGCGTTGCCTGGTGCCGTTTGGTCTGCACCATATCTGGAACGTTCCTTTCCAGATGCAGATCGGCGAATACACCAACGCGGCAGGTCAGGTCTTCCACGGCGACATTCCTCGCTATATGGCGGGCGACCCGACGGCGGGCAAACTGTCCGGCGGCTTCCTGTTCAAAATGTATGGTCTGCCGGCGGCGGCTATCGCCATCTGGCACTCGGCTAAACCGGAAAACCGCGCGAAAGTGGGCGGTATCATGATCTCCGCAGCGCTGACCTCGTTCCTGACCGGTATCACCGAGCCGATCGAGTTCTCCTTCATGTTCGTTGCGCCGATCCTGTACATTATCCACGCGATCCTGGCCGGTCTGGCGTTCCCAATTTGTATCCTGCTGGGTATGCGTGACGGTACTTCCTTCTCGCACGGTCTGATCGATTTTATCGTCCTGTCCGGTAACAGCAGCAAACTGTGGCTGTTCCCGATTGTCGGCGCAGGTTATGCGATCGTTTACTACACCGTCTTCCGCGTTCTGATCAAGGCGCTGGACCTGAAAACGCCGGGTCGTGAAGACAGCACTGACGACGCGAAAGCGGGCGCGACCAGCGAAATGGCTCCGGCACTGGTGGCGGCATTTGGTGGTAAAGAAAACATCACCAACCTGGACGCGTGTATTACCCGTCTGCGTGTCAGCGTGGCTGACGTCGCGAAAGTGGATCAGGCTGGCCTGAAAAAACTGGGTGCGGCAGGCGTGGTTGTTGCAGGTTCTGGCGTTCAGGCGATTTTCGGTACAAAATCCGATAACCTGAAAACGGAAATGGATGAATATATCCGTAACAGCTAAGCAGTAAGACGTTGGGGAGAACTAAGGCAGCCGCATGGCTGCCTTTTTTACATCCTGATCGGTGCGTATGAAAAGCCGAACAGGGTCCGGCAGCTAGATCAGAACTGATACGTGGCGGTGATGCTCACGTTACGCGGTTCGCCGTACACGATAGACCCTTCGATGTTGGTGTCGTAGGTTTTATCAAACAGATTGTTCACGTTACCCTGCAACGAAAAGTTTTTGGTCACCTGGTAGCGGGTGAAAAGATCCACCAGCGCATAGCTGCCCTGTTCCGCGCGGAAAGTGCCGTATGGCGTGACGGTATCGCTGTAGACGCGGTTCTGCCAGTTAACGCCGCCGCCAACGGTCAGTTCTGGCATCGCCGGCAGGCGATAACGGGTGAACAGTTTGACCGACGTGCGCGGCAGATACGGATTCACCGCATTGCCTTCGTTATCGTCAGCGAGGTAGCGCGTTGCGCCAAAGGTCATCTGCCAGTTATCGGTGATCGCGCCGTTGATCTCAAATTCGACCCCTTTGCTGACGGTGCCGTTCGCGGCTTTATACGCGGTCTCTCCGTTGCTCCCGGCGATAGGTGAACCGGTGGACTGAGCAAGGTTGTCCTGCTCGATGCGGAACAGAGACAGGGTGGTGGTCAGACGGCTATTCATCCAGTCAGATTTCAGGCCCACCTCATAGTTATTTCCGGTGATGGGGGAAAGGTATTTACCCGAGCTGTCGCGCTTGTTCTGCGGCTGGAAGATCGATGTATAGCTGGCATAGGTGGACCAGTTATCGTTGATGTCATAAACCAGACCGGCATACGGCGTGGTATGGTTTTTCTCCATGCTGTAGGTCAGGGTGTCGATACGCCAGTTAGTGTAGCGCGCGCCGAGGATCAGATGCAGCGGGTCAGCCAGAGAAACACGGGTCGCGGCATACAACGACTTCATATGCGTGGTGTCATCCTGGGCCAGCGACTGCGGCGTCCATTGTGTTTGTGGGAAATGACCGTTGAAGTCAGCGAAATTGCCAATTTCGTCCGGGAAAACATTCGCCCATGAACTGAAATAGCGGTTATTTTGCTTACTGTAGCTACCACCGAACATCAGGTTATGCTGACGACCAAACAGGTCGTAGCCGCCGTCGGCAAACAGATCCACCGCGTCGACCTTACGCTTACCGCTGTTCCAGCCGGTACCGCCTACGTAGTCAAAACCGGGGCCATAGCTGGCGTAAGGGCCAACCAGCGTACCGTCGGCTTTATTAACTAACGCATCGATATACATTGTCTTACTGTCGAATTTCACTTCAGAGTGAGTGGCATTCATTGTTGCCTGCCAGGTATCGGCAAAGCGCTGCTTGAGTGTGACGAAAACCTTGTTGATCTCTTTATCGTTGTAAGCCCAGTCCGGCGCTGTGCTACGGGCGCGATCATAGCTGTTTTTGCTGCCGTCGGTGTTCCAGCGCGGCAGGCCGCCCCATGTCGGGCTGTTCACATCGATTTTTTGATATTCATAACCTGCCGCCAGGCTGGTGCTCTCGCCCAAATCCGCGTCGAGAATACCGGAGAAGAAGGTTTTTTCGCTAGTGTAGCGATCCAGCCATGAGTCATTATTTTGATAACCGGCCACGACGCGCGCGCGAACATTTCCGTCATCCGTAAGCGGACTTTGCAGATCCATCACGTAACGCTGTTTATTCCAGCTGCCGTATTCCGCAGAAACATCTCCCGTAAACTCCCGACGGGTGGCATGCTTGCGGATCATATTGATGGAGGCCGACGGGTTGCCGGTTCCTGTCATCAGACCGTTGGCGCCGCGCACCACTTCCACGCGTTCAAAAAGCGCGGTGTCGGACAACGCGTCACCGAGATTCCAGCGCGATTCAAAGTACGTAGGAATACCGTCGACCATATAATTGTCGATCTCAAACCCGCGCGAATAATAGCTGCTGCGGTCCGAATCCGCCTGGCTTCGGCTAATTCCCAGCGTGTTATCCATCACGTCGCCGAGAGTGTGCAGTTTTTGGTCTTCCATACGCTGCTGGCTGACGATGCTTACCGATTGCGGAATATCGCGCTGCGTCATTGCCATTTTCGTGGCGGCGTTGGTGGTTTTTACGCTGTAATCGTGTTCATCGCTGGCATCAGAAATGTCCGGGGCGGAACCGTCCACAATGACGGTATCTTCGGTAACGGAAGCTGCGAAACTTGCGGAGGGCATCATTGCCACTGCGATACAGGCTGCCAGCAACGATGGGGTTGCGGCAGGTTGGCGCTGTTCGTCCCTGCGGTGTGTGATGAAAGACATGAGAAAACCCTTAATAGTGAAGATAGTGATTCAGGCTGCGCGGGGCGGCGATGAACCCTTTTTTATTGTCTGGCTTATCATTGCGCATGAAAATGCAAATGCGAAATATACGCATTCATATTCACTGTGTAAACAGAGGTTACAGGCTTTCTGAAATCTTGTTTCAGAACTTTTAGACGTCGCGGGGAGGGGAAAGCAGAGAACCTGTACGGCAATGCGCGTTTTTTGCTTAAGAAATCGTGGCTTAAGGTTGAAAGAGCGGCTTTAAGTCGATCATACTCTATACTGGCAGTGTGGCTCAGCGTAGCATGGCATCACGCATGGCAATTTTAAGAAAAGGAAAACGTCGTGGCAGAAGAAACTATATTCAGCAAAATTATTCGTCGTGAAATCCCGTCAGACATTGTTTACCAGGATGAACTGGTTACCGCATTCCGGGATATCTCACCGCAGGCGCCCACCCACATCCTGATTATCCCCAATATTCTGATCCCGACGGTCAATGATGTCACTGCCGAGCATGAACAGGCGCTGGGACGAATGATCACCGTAGCGGCGAAAATTGCTGCGCAGGAAGGCATCGCAGAAGATGGCTATCGCCTGATTATGAATACTAACCGTCACGGCGGCCAGGAGGTGTATCACATCCACATGCACCTGCTGGGGGGCCGCGCGCTAGGACCTATGCTTGCGCATAAAGGGCTGTAATGATGAAAAAAGGATGCCTTGCGCTTTCGCTGGGACTGCTGCTGCTGGCGGGGTGTCGTTCGCATCCTGAAATACCGGTCAGCGACGAGCAGTCTCTGGTGATGGAATCAACGCTGCTGGCTGCGGGGATCACGGCGCAGCCGCCGTCGTTGAGGACCTCTGATCTTCAGCCTTCCGCGTCTTCAGTGCTGTACAACGAAAGGCAAGAGCCCGTTACCGTTCATTATCGTTTTTACTGGTATGACGCCAGAGGATTAGAAATGCATCCTCTGGAAGCGCCACGCAGCGTGACAGTTCCGGCGCGTTCGTCGGTCACGCTCTATGGCAGCGCCAATTATCTGGGGGCGCACAAAGTCAGACTTTATCTTTTTTTGTAAGGGGTGAATCTTGAAGAGTAAATTGAGTCGCTATGCACTGTTAGCCGGGCTGGCGATAGTGCTTTCCGGCTGTGTGGCGCAGCGTGAGCCTGCGCCAGTGGAAGAAGTCAAACCGGTGCCGGAGCAGCCCGCGCAGCCTCAGCAGCCTGCGCCTGTCGTACCTTCTGTGCCGGAAATCCCGGGTCAGCCTGGTCCAATTGAGCATGAAGATCAGACGGCGGCGCCTGCGCCTCGCGTTCGTCACTACGACTGGAATGGCGCCATGCAGCCGATGGTGGCTAAAATGCTGCAGGCCGATGGCGTAACCTCGGGCAGCGTGCTGCTGGTGGACAGCGTCAACAACCGGACAAACGGGTCGTTGAACGCGAGCGACGCCACGGAAACCCTGCGCAACGCGCTGGCTAACAACGGCAAGTTTACGCTGGTCTCCGCCCAGCAGTTGTCGATGGCGAAACAGCAGTTAGGCCTTTCTCCGCAGGACAGCCTGGGAACGCGTAGTAAAGCCATTGGTATTGCCCGCAACGTTGGCGCGCACTATGTGCTGTATTCCAGCGCCGCCGGCAACGTCAATGCGCCATCGCTGCAAATGCAATTAATGCTGGTACAAACTGGCGAGATAATCTGGTCAGGTAAAGGTGCCGTTCAGCAACAATAACGCGCTGTCGCGCGACGAGGTCTTGTCGCGCTTCTTTCCGCATTATCGCCCCGTTGCTGACGGTCAGACCGGTCTCAGCGGCGGGAGCGTTATCCTGGCCAGCGCCGAAACGCGTCTGGTGCTTCGCCGCCATCACGATCCCGATGCGCGCGGATACCCATTTTTGCGCCAGTACCGTGCGCTTAATCGCCTACCTGAACGTCTTGCGCCGAAGCCGCGTCTGTATATTCCCGGCTGGATGGCGGTGGACTATCTGCGCGGCGAGGTAAGATCGCAATTGCCGGATACCGACGAACTCGCGGGCTTGCTGTATTATCTGCATCAGCAGCCGCGCTTCGGTTGGCGTATTCACCTTCTGCCGCTGCTTGAACAGTACTGGCGAGGCAGCGATCCGTCACGCAGAACGCCGCGCTGGCTGAGGCGGTTAAAACGTTTGCGTCAGCAAGGGGAGCCACAACCGCTGCGTCTGGCGCCACTGCACATGGATGTCCACGCCGGAAACATCGTACACACTGAGTCGGGGCTAAAGTTAATCGACTGGGAGTACGCCGGGGACGGCGATATCGCGCTTGAGCTGGCGGCGGTGTGGGTGGACGATGTGGCCCGGCGCCGGCAACTGGTGAACGACTATGCGGTGCGCGGCAATATGTCGCCGGAAAGCCTGTGGCAGCAGGTCCGACGCTGGGATCCGTGGGTACAGATGCTGAAGGCAGGATGGTATGAATACCGCTGGCGACAGACCGGCGAACAACACTTTATCGGGCTGGCCGACGCAACCTGGCGGCAGCTTTTAACGAAGGATTAAGGAGAGCAGTGTGGGTCCAGTTATGTTGGATGTCGAAGGGTTTGAACTGGATGCGGAAGAACGGGAAATTTTGGCCCATCCGCTGGTCGGTGGTTTGATCCTCTTCACGCGTAATTATCACGATCCGGCGCAGCTGCGCGAACTGGTGCGCCAGATCCGCGCGGCGTCGCGCAATCATCTGGTGGTGGCGGTGGATCAGGAAGGCGGCCGCGTACAGCGCTTTCGCGAAGGCTTTACCCGACTGCCTGCCGCTCAGTCTTTTGCCGCGCTACACGGGATGGAAGAGGGCGGCAAACTGGCGGAAGACGCAGGCTGGCTGATGGCCAGCGAAATGATAGCAATGGATATCGACATCAGTTTTGCGCCGGTACTTGATGTCGGGCATATCAGCGCCGCGATTGGCGAGCGATCCTATCATGCCGATCCGGCAAAAGCGCTGGCGATGGCGACGCGCTTTATCGACGGGATGCATGCCGCGGGCATGAAAACCACCGGTAAACATTTTCCGGGTCACGGCGCGGTGACCGCCGATTCGCATAAAGAGACGCCGACCGATCCGCGCCCGGAAGCGGAAATTCGCGCTAAAGATATGTCCGTGTTCCGTTCGCTGATTACCGACAACAAACTTGATGCGATTATGCCTGCGCATGTGATTTACAGCGAGGTTGATCCGCGTCCGGCAAGCGGCTCGTCGCACTGGCTGAAAACGGTCCTGCGTCAGGAGCTGGGTTTTGACGGGGTGATTTTCTCCGACGACCTCTCGATGGAAGGGGCGGCGATCATGGGCAGCTATGCCGAGCGCGGCCAGGCGTCGCTGGATGCAGGTTGCGATATGATCCTGGTCTGCAATAATCGTAAAGGTGCGGTCAGCGTGCTGGATAATCTGTCGCCGATCAAAGCAGAACGTGTTACACGTTTGTATCATAAAGGTTCATTTTCTCGTCAGGAACTGATGGACTCGGCACGCTGGAAACAGGTCAGCGCGCAGCTCAACCAGTTACACGAACGCTGGCAGGAAGAAAAAGCAGGTCATTAACGCAAGTTTGGTGAGGGTGCGATGATTATCTATTTACACGGTTTTGACTCTAACAGCCCGGGTAACCACGAAAAAGTGTTGCAGTTGCAGTTTATCGACCCGGACGTCAGGCTGATCAGCTACAGCACGCGGCATCCGAAACATGACATGCAACATCTGCTGAAGGAAGTGGACAAAATGTTGCAGCTTAACGTTGACGATCGTCCGCTGATTTGCGGTGTGGGTCTGGGAGGCTACTGGGCCGAGCGCATCGGCTTTCTGTGCGACATCCGTCAGGTGGTGTTTAATCCGAACCTGTTCCCGTATGAGAACATGGAAGGCAAAATCGACCGCCCGGAAGAATACGCCGATATCGCCACCAAATGCGTGACGAACTTCCGTGAAAAGAACCGCGACCGCTGCCTGGTGATTCTTTCCCGTCATGACGAAGCGCTTGACAGTCAGCGCTCTTCTGAAGAACTGCACCATTTTTACGAAATTGTATGGGATGAAGAACAGACGCATAAGTTCAAGAATATTTCACCCCATCTGCAGCGAATCAAAGCGTTCAAAACGCTGGGTTGACCGTCAACCACTGCGTATGCGCGTCCTGACCGCCAGCCTTCGGGCTGGTTTTTTTTGGCGAAGTGGCAGAAGGTGTCTATCTTTTCAGCATCAAAACTTGATGCACATCAATTTTGGTATGACCAATGCACCGCATGTGTTATTCTCACTCTCGAAGAACATTTTCATTGTCGTAACCTGTTGTTAATTAAAGGCTATGTTAATAACTTTTAATTAACAATTGGTTAATCATTTAAGGGGGTCGCGTTGACTACACCATTGAAAAAGATCGTGATTGTCGGCGGGGGTGCTGGCGGGCTGGAAATGGCTACGCAACTGGGGCACAAACTGGGCCGCAAGAAAAAAGCGAAGATTACGCTGGTTGACAGAAATCATAGCCATCTGTGGAAACCCCTGCTGCACGAAGTGGCGACGGGGTCTCTTGATGAAGGCGTGGATGCGCTGAGCTACCTGGCGCACGCGCGGAATCACGGCTTCCAGTTCCAGTTGGGGTCGGTAATGGATATCGATCGCGAGGCCAAAACAATTACCATTGCCGAACTGCGCGACGAGAAAGGCGAACTGTTGGTGCCGGAGCGCAAAATCGCATACGACACGCTGGTGATGGCGCTGGGCAGTACTTCTAACGATTTCAACACGCCGGGGGTGAAAGAGCATTGCATCTTCCTCGACAACCCGCATCAGGCGCGCCGTTTCCATCAGGAAATGCTCAACCTGTTCCTGAAATACTCCGCGAACCTGGGCGCGAACGGCAAGGTGAATATCGCCATTGTCGGCGGTGGGGCAACCGGCGTTGAGCTTTCGGCTGAACTGCATAACGCAGTGAAACAATTGCACAGCTATGGCTACAAAGGGTTGACCAACGAAGCGCTGAACGTCACGCTGGTGGAAGCGGGCGAGCGCATCCTGCCTGCGCTGCCGCCACGCATTTCTGGCGCGGCGCATAATGAACTGAGCAAACTGGGCGTCCGCGTACTGACCCAGACAATGGTGACCAGCGCCGACGCGGGCGGTTTACACACGAAAGACGGCGAATACATTGAAGCCGACCTGATGGTCTGGGCGGCAGGGATTAAAGCGCCGGACTTCATGAAGGAGATCGGCGGTCTCGAAACCAACCGTATTAATCAACTGGTGGTGGAGCCCACGCTGCAAACCACCCGCGATCCTGACGTGTATGCGATTGGCGACTGTGCTTCCTGTGCGCGTCCGGAAGGCGGATTTGTTCCACCGCGCGCCCAGGCTGCGCATCAGATGGCGACCTGCGCGATGAATAACATTCTGGCGCAAATGAACGGTAAACCGCTGAAGGCATACCAGTATAAAGACCATGGCTCGCTGGTTTCGTTGTCTAACTTTTCTACCGTTGGCAGTCTGATGGGGAACCTGACCAAAGGTTCGATGATGATCGAGGGGCGCATTGCCCGCTTCGTGTATATCTCTTTGTACCGGATGCACCAGATTGCATTGCACGGTTACTTCAAAACCGGGTTGATGATGCTGGTGGGCAGTATTAACCGCGTTATCCGTCCGCGTCTGAAGCTGCATTAATTACCTTCCTCCCAGCGTCGCCAATGGCGGCGCTGGGCGTCTGCGCCGTTCTGCACACTGAATATTCCTGTCGCTCTCCTCAGAGTTCTCTGAATCATGCTGTTTTAAGGTCAACCCACGATATTTTCATCCGCAATCTGATGGGCTTCTGCTTGCTTTAGTTGCAATATTGTTACCAATAGCAAAGAAGGAGGATTTCCCGTGAATAAATCAATGTTGGCGGGTATAGGGATTGGCGTAGCTGCTGCGCTGGGCGTGGCGGCGGTGGCCAGTCTGAACGTCTTTGATCGCGGCCCGCAGTATGCGCAAGTGGTTTCTGCAACACCTATCAAAGAAACCATTAAGACCCCACGTCAGGAGTGCCGTAACGTCACGGTGACCCACCGCAGACCTGTCCAGGATGAAAACCGCATCGCCGGTTCTGTTCTTGGCGCAGTGGCTGGCGGAGTGATTGGTCATCAGTTTGGCGGGGGCCGTGGCAAAGATGTCGCCACTGTTGTCGGGGCGCTGGGCGGTGGTTACGCGGGTAACCAGATCCAGGGATCAATGCAGGAAAACGACACCTACACCTCTACGCAGCAGCGTTGCAAAACCGTCTATGACAAATCGGAAAAAATGCTCGGCTACGACGTGACCTACAAGATCGGCGATCAGCAGGGCAAAATCCGGATGGATAAAGATCCGGGTACACAAATTCCGCTGGATAACAACGGCCAGTTGATTCTGAATAACAAAGCATAAAAAAGCTGTACTCTGCTTATTAGCCCCTCATTCGCTCAGGCTGAGGGGCTTTTTTTATCAGAAAGTTAACGCGTAGTTCAGGCCAAAGGTCCGCCCGCGGCCCTTGTATTCATACTGCGATGGGCTGCCGTAGGTTGGGCTGTACAGCAGCGGCGCGCGCTGTCCCCAGAGGGTGGTGTAGTCTTCGTCCAGCAGGTTTTCGATGCTGAAGGTCAGTTTACCCAGCGGGAGCTGATAACTGCTGATAACGTCAACGGTATTGTATCCATCCAGCTTATTACCGCTGGCATCCGTCAGATCGAAAGACTGTTGGGTTTGCACCCGCAATGACCACGGCTCTGGCGCCCAACCCACCCAGGCGGTGGCTTTTGACGGCGAGGCCAGCGTCACATCCCATTTTTCCCATTTCCCGTTTTGCTTCACTTCAGACTTCAGTACGTTGAAGTTTGCGCCGAGGCTCCAGTCGCTGTCAGGAATGAAATAGTCCACAGCGCCTTCCACGCCGTAAATCCGGCGGTCGTCAGGTTCCACGCGAATGGTCATATCGCTGCGGTTAATCACAATGGATTTGTCGGAGGTAGAGTAATAGGCCGCCAGTTGCGTACGCAGACTGTCGCCGGTATAGCGCCATCCCAGTTCATAGGAGTTGACTTTGATCCCTTCCAGACGCGAGTCAGCGACGTTTACGCTGCGCTGAAGCTGGTAATGATCGCCTACCAACTGATAGGTGCCGTTACCGTAGTATTTCCCCGGATCCGGCAATTCGACGCCCTGGGAAAAGTTGAACCACGCCTGCTGGCGTTCGGTCAGATGCGCAAGTAGCCCGGCGTTGAACAGGACGTTATCGTAATCGGTTTTGCCGCCCGGTATCGCATCGGCAGAACTCGCCAGCCCATTGGCGATCCCCTGCTGCTGCGCGTAGCCGATGAAATCATCAACCCGGTTTTCAGTCCATTGATAGCGGATGCCGCCGCTCAGGGTGAAAATATCGTTGATGTCATAACTGCTTTGCAGGAACGGCGCGAAATTAGTGATGCTGTAGCCGGGGTAACGTCCGGTGGTATAGGCCGTACGGTTGTCCATGCCGCCGGAGGGAAGCGACCATGCGAGGTCGAAAAATTTCTGATTAGCGTCGAAGGTCTCGTGATCCGCATCGATACCCCAGGTCAGTTCCCAGTTATCCATCAACAGACTGTTGAGGGTAATTTTGGCGCCGTACTGATCGGTGTCCTGCTGCGAGGCAGAAAAGCTGGTGACCTGGCCCCTGGTCAGCGACGGGAAGGGATAAAATTTCAGCGATTCATCACGGTAATAAATTTGGCTGACCAGATTTTGACCGAAGAAGTCGGCGTCTGAATATTGCAGGCTAATCAGATGACGCTCTGTTCCGGGGATGCGATCGGCGCTGAGTCCGCTACGGGTGCTGGCTTTACCGTCACCAGTGACGGCAGACATATTTTCGCCCAGATACAGGCCGTAGTCGTCATCGCCCTGGCTTTTATAATATTGGGTCACCAGCTGTAGCTGACGGTTGTCGTCAATCTCAATAGTGCCCGTACCCATCACATCCAGACGATCGGAGTGTTGCAAGCCGGTTTGCGTATTGTCGAGCATTAGTGCATCGCCGTTGCCATCGTACCAGCCGCCGAAGCGCTGCCAGGCGACAGAGAGACGGCCGGAGGCGCGATCCGTCCCCCCGCTGACCGCGGCGGCAACGCGCTCGTCACGATCGTTACTGTTATTGAAGCCCGATTTAGCACCCAGTTCTAGTTCCACTTCGCGTTCCGGCTGGCCTTTTTTGGTCACGATGTTGATCAGGCCGCCAGTACTGCCGCCGCCATAGAGCGACGTCGCGCCGGAAATCACTTCAATGTGGGCAATGTTGAACGGATCGATGGCGTCCAGCTGTCGACTGTCGGTACGCGAAGAGTTAAGGCGTACGCCATCAATCAGCACGACCAGCGCGCGCCCGCGCATATTCATACCATAGTTGGTTCGTCCCTGGCTGCTGACATCAATACCGGGGATCAACTGCGCCAGCACATCTTTAAACTCTTTGCCGCCCTGAACCTGTTGTTCAATTTCCTGACCCTCGATCACCCAGGTGGTCTGCGCCATTTCCGCCACCGTTTTTTGACTCCGGTTAGCGCTGACGATGAGGTTTTCTTCTTCTGTTTGCGTCGCTGCCGTTGCAGGCAGGGTTAGCGCAAGCAGGACTGGGTTGAGCACCCAAAGACGCTTATTCATTCGCATTCCCTTCTGAAAATATCTGTAAAAGTGGTGTTATTCTTGCCGGGCAGGCTCCGGCCGTTACATTGTGAAACAGATAGAAAATCAAATGCGAATATTGCTGATAATGGTTTCTATTATCAAATAATATTTTAAGAAATTTGAGTCTAACCCGGTGAAAACATTACTGATTGTAGGGGGAAGGCGAGAGAAGGACCGGGAAACGCATTCCCCGGTCAGCAGGATCAATCAGGCTTTTAACAGCTCGGGCCACAGGCGAAGAGTGGTACGGGTGATCTGCATCAGTGTGTCAAACGACGCGCCTTCGCGGGCGCTGATCGACATCCCCTGTAAGATGCAGTTCAGGTATTCGGCAAGGTGCTGTACGTTGCACTGCGCCGGGATCTCTGCGCGCATCTGGCGCTGTTGCAGGAAACGGGTCAACGTTTGCTCCTGCATGGCGTGGCGTGATTTCACCGTATGCGCAATATCCCGTGACGCGGCAGCAAGCGTCGCGGAAGTGTTGATCATAAAACAACCCGCCGGGGTGTCTTTACTGGTAAAACAGGTCGCCACGGCGGTGAAGTAATCTTCCAGCGCGGCCTCCACGCTTTTTTCTTCACAAAATAGCTGCGCTTCATGCTTTGCGGCGAAACGGGCGATGTACCTGTCGAGCACCGCGCGAAACAGTCCTTCTTTATTGGTGAATTCTGCGTAAAGCGTGGGGGCTTTCGCCCCTGTCGCTTCAACAAGATCAGAGAGCGACGTCGCCTCATAACCGTGCTGCCAGAAGAGTGTCATGGCCTTATCAAGCGCGGCTTCCCTGTCGAACACTTTTGGTCGGCCACGGCTTTTTTTTACACAACCTGTCGAGTCAGTTGTCATGATGCCGGTGTACCTGTCTGGGTTTAATGAATAACCATTATAAAAATAAAACCGTCCAGTCTCCAGCGCATTCCTGTGAAAAATAATTACGTTGCATTGTCATGAAAGATAAGTGCTTTTTAATTTATATAACGACCGTTATAAAAAAGAGTTGACGTGTGACCTGGATCACATCTATCATTTACCTATCGATCGTTAAGTAAATGCTTACGACCCCGTTCATCTGCAAAAGGTTACTATTATGAAAAACGTCAAAGCCCTCATCGCTGCTGCTGTACTCAGCTCTCTTTCATTCGCCAGCTTCGCTGCCGTTGAAGTGCAATCTACGCCTGACGGCCAGCAAAAAGTTGGGACCATCTCTGCCAGCGCAGGTACTAACCTGGGTTCTCTGGAAGAACAACTGGCGCAAAAAGCAGATGAAATGGGGGCGAAATCTTTCCGCATTACCTCGGTTACTGGTCCGAACACGCTGCACGGTACCGCGGTAATTTACAAATAAGCATTAACCCCTCATTAATGCCTGATTAAAATTTGCCACTGCACAAAAAAGCCCCGCTGAACCACGGTTCAGCGGGGCTTTTTCGTTCAGGCTTACAGGGATTGCTGTTTAACGTCGTGATGTCGAGTGACGTCGACCGGCATGCCGGAGCGGACATCCATTACGTGCTGCATCAGTGGCGCATCGGTTTGCGCGGCATCTTTAAATGCCTGCAATGTGCTGTTCAGGACGATAGGCAAAACCTGCGGGTCATCATCAATATTTTTTGACAGCGGCTGATGTACCTCAACCAGACGTACGCCGCCTGGCTCGACTGAGGCTTTGATCGGCGTATTAATAATGTTGACTTTGGTTCCCGGGGTAACCTGCTTAAACAGCGTTTCAATATCGCCATCACGCAGGCGAATGCAGCCGGAACTGACCCGCATTCCGATGCCGAAATCGGCGTTGGTGCCGTGCAGCAGATACACGCCGCCGTAGGCGGCTAAACGAATCGCGTGGTGACCCATCGGGTTATCCGGCCCGGCAGGGACAACCGCAGGCAATTCGATCCCCTGTGCTTTATAGCGGGCGCGAATATTGGCCGTCGGCGTCCAGGTCGGATTCGCGCGCTTGTCGGAAACGGTGGTTACCATGGTGGGCGTAAGCGTATCGCCCCCCAGTTGACCAATGCCGATAGGGTAAACCGTGACCACGTTTTTACCCGGTGGATAATAATAAAGGCGCAGTTCAGCAAGGTTAATGACGATACCTTCGCGCGGCGCATCCGGCAGGAGGGTTTGCAGCGGAATGGTCAAGACGCTGCCAGCGCGCGGCACGTAGGGGTCAACGCCGGGATTTGCCTGTAACAGCGCCAGGAATCCAACGTTGTATTTCTTCGCAATGGCCTCCAGGGAACCGCCGTTGTTTTCGACAACGTGATATTTATTTTCGCCCACCAGTTTGCTGCCGGGCGGCGGAAGTGGCCAGGTATTCGCCTGCGCAGGTAGCGCAAGCGCTATGCCGGCGGCAAAGGTGACAAACGCCAGCCAGCGGGAAAGTCGCAGAGTTTTCATTATCATCATAAATCAAAGGGTTATTGGAATAAAAGACGCCAACGATCATTATGGCGGGTTGGCATGTCCTGAAATGCAAGGGAAGTGCAAAGAGTTGTAAAGATCTGCGAGGCGGGGGAGATCATGCCGGACGGCGGTTTCGCCTTATCCGGCATCGGGTTATTACGCGACCGCGTTTTCTTCCAGTTGCGCCATAAACTGACGCACCCAGTCCATACGCGTTTTCCGCTCCGTCAGATCCTGCATAAACTTCAGGCGGGTCGGACCGTCGAGGCGGAAGTGCTGAGGCTGCTTTTGCAGCAGACCGATAAGCCAGCCCGGGTTCACGTGATTTTTCTCGGCGAATTCAATGGTGCCGCCTTTCTCGTTACCTTCGAGTTTGCGGATCCCCAGCTTTTGCGCCTGCTGACGCAAACGGGCGATATCCAGCAGATTACGCGCGGGATCCGGCAGAAGACCAAAGCGATCGATAAGCTCCACTTTGATCTCTTCCAGCTCGTTTTCGCTTTTGGCGCTGGCGATTCGCTTGTAGAACGACAGGCGCGTATTGACGTCGGGGATATAATCATCCGGTAGCAGCGACGGCATTCGCAGTTCGACTTCTGTCTGCTGGCTGGTGAGATCTTCCAGTGACGGTTCTCGTCCGGCTTTTAGCGCATCGACGGCGTTTTCCAGCAGTTCCATATACAGCGAGAAGCCAATGGTTTCCATCTGTCCGCTCTGGTCTTCGCCAAGCAGTTCGCCCGCGCCGCGAATTTCCAGATCGTGTGTCGCCAGCGCAAAGCCCGCGCCCAAATCTTCCAGTGACGCAATCGCCTCCAGACGCTTTTGCGCGTCGGTGGTCATCGCTTTCGGATGCGGCGTCAACAGCCAGGCGTACGCCTGATGATGCGATCGGCCCACGCGTCCGCGCAACTGATGCAACTGCGCCAGTCCAAAGTGATCCGCGCGTTCGATGATAATGGTGTTGGCGGTCGGGATGTCGATCCCGGTCTCGATAATCGTGGTACACACCAGCACGTTAAAGCGCTGATGGTGGAAGTCGTTCATTACCCGTTCCAGTTCGCGCTCGCGCATCTGCCCATGACCAATCGCGATGCGCGCTTCCGGCACCAGTTCCGCCAGACGGTCGGCGGCTTTCTGAATGTTTTCGACGTCGTTATACAGGTAATAGACCTGGCCGCCGCGCAGGATTTCACGCAGGATCGCCTCGCGCACGACCAGGTTATCGTATTCACGGACGAAGGTTTTCACCGCCAGCCGTCGCGCCGGTGGGGTGGCAATGATAGACAGATCGCGCATCCCGCTCATCGCCATATTGAGCGTGCGCGGGATGGGCGTGGCGGTCAGGGTCAGAATATCGACGTCCGCGCGCATCGCTTTGATACGCTCTTTATGACGCACGCCGAAACGGTGCTCTTCGTCGACAATCAATAAGCCCAGATCCTTCAGTTTGACATCGCTTTGTAACAGCTTGTGCGTGCCGATCAGGATATCGATTTTCCCTTCAGCCGTCTGTTCGAGGATCTGCGCCTGTTCTTTGGCGCTACGGAAGCGGGACAGCATTTCGATACGCACCGGCCAGTTGGCAAAGCGGTCGCGGAAGTTGTCGAAGTGCTGCTGGGCGAGCAGGGTGGTCGGCACCAGAACGGCCACCTGCTTATGGTTTTCAACGGCGAGAAACGCCGCGCGCATTGCCACTTCGGTTTTGCCGAAGCCCACGTCGCCGCAGACCAGACGGTCCATCGCCAGCGGCTGACACATGTCGCTGAGTACAGCGTTAATGGCCTGGGCCTGGTCGGGCGTGGTCTCGAACGGGAAGCTGTCGCAAAATAGCTGGTACTGCTCGCGGTCGTGCTTAAAGGCAAAGCCTTCTTTCGCCGCACGTTGGGCATAAATATCCAATAGTTCCGCCGCCACGTCGCGGACTTTTTCCGCTGCTTTTTGCCGCGCGCGGGACCAGGCGTCGCCGCCAAGCTTATGCAGCGGCGCGTTTTCCTCGGCTCCGCCTGCATAGCGGCTGATGAGATGCAACGAGGAGACCGGCACATACAGTTTGGCGTCGTTGGCGTAGGTGAGCATCAGATATTCACCCTTGATGCCGCCCGCTTCCAGGGTCGTCATTCCGGCATAACGACCAACGCCGTGTTCCAGATGAACCACCGGCTGACCCGGATGCAGTTCGGCCAAGTTGCGGATCAACGTGTCCGGATTAATGGTGCGGCGTGAATCCTGGCGGCGACGCGCCACGCGCTCGCCGAGCAGGTCGCTTTCGCAAATCATCGCCAGGTTGCGCTGGGTATCGACAAACCCGCGTTCCGCGGCGCCGATCATCAGATAGCGCCCGTTACCACTTGCTTCATCAAGACGCAGAATGCGCTTCGGCGCGAGCTTAATTCGCGCGAGCAGTTCGCCGAGCGCCTCGCGGCGGCCTTCGCTCTCCACGGAAAAGACAACCGGACCCGTGAACGACTCGAGGAATTTGCGCAAAGCGTCAAGCGGCGCTTTTTGCTGCGCCTGTACCGCCAGATCGGGCAATTGCTGGAAGCCCAGATTGGTATTGGCCGCTTTGTCCGGCAGGTGCTCCGTTTTGAGCTGAATGCGCGGCCAGCGCTTCAGTTCCGAGAACAGCGCGTCAACGCGCAGCCAGAGCGATTCTGGCGGCAGGAGCGGGCGCATCGGGTCAACGCCCCGGTTCTCGAAACGCGCCAGCGTGTCGGCCTGGAAGCGTTCGGCGCTGGCTTCCAGATCGCCGGTATTGACAAGTAAGGTGTTGGCCGGGAAGTAACTGAACAGTGGGGGCAGCGGTTCGCTGAAAAACAGCGGTTGCCAGTATTCAATCCCCGCAGGCAGCGTGCCTTTACTGACCTGCTGATAAATATGTTCAGCGTCGCGTTTCACTTCAAATGTATCGCGCCACTGGCTGCGGAACAGCTCGATGGCGGTTTTATCCGTCGGAAACTCATGCGCTGGCAGCAGGTTGATGGCATCCACTTCTTCCAGCGTGCGCTGGGTATCCGCATCAAACAGGCGAAGGCTGTCAATTTCGTCGTCAAAGAAATCCAGACGGTAGGGTTGTTCGCTACCCATCGGGAAGAGATCCAGCAGCGCGCCGCGCGTCGCGTATTCGCCGTGTTCCATGACCTGATCAACGTGCCGATAGCCTGCGCTGTCGAGCTGCGCGCGCAGGGCGTCGCGCGATAATCGCTGACCTTTTTTCATTACCAGCGCATGGCCGTGCAAATAACTGTGCGGGCAGACGCGCTGCATCAGCGTATTCACCGGCACAATCAACACGCCGCGTTGCATAGAAGGCAACTGATACAGGGTTGAAAGGCGTGATGAGATGATTTCCTGATGCGGCGAGAAGCTGTCGTAAGGAAGCGTTTCCCAGTCCGCGAGGTTCATCACCATCTGGTCGGTAAACTGGCGGATTTCGTCATGCAGGCGCAGGGCGTTTTGCATATCCGGGGCGATGAGTACGACGGGGCCGGGATGGCGTTCAGCAATGTCCGCCACCAGCGTGGCGCAGGCAGCCCCGGTCAGTTCGCCCAGCAGGCGCTGATCGCCCGCTTTGACGGGCAGCGTGTAACGTTGTTGTTCAGGCATTCGGTTGTCAGAATCTCTTTTAGGTATACGTCTGATAAGCAATGCTCTTTATTATCCGCGATCGTTTCTCTTTAGCAAATTGAATCGCCCTCGGTATCGTCATGCGTAATATTCTTCATTTGGATGATTCAGGAGAAAGATCAGAACGGTAAGCGCGCCGGGGAAAGAATATATTTAGCATATCGATTTCTCATCCCCTCTCACGGGTACGCTGACGAACACTTACGGTTCAGACGTTTACCCATTCCGCTTTCGCTTATATACTCGTGACTTTGCTAATCGCAACCAGACGGATTTCATGTACCAACCTGTCGCTCTATTCATCGGCCTGCGCTACATGCGTGGGCGTGCAGCAGACCGCTTCGGTCGCTTCGTCTCCTGGCTTTCCACCATCGGCATTACCCTTGGGGTGATGGCGTTGGTCACGGTTTTGTCAGTGATGAACGGCTTTGAACGTGAACTGCAAAATAACATCCTGGGCCTGATGCCGCAGGCCATTCTTTCCGCTGAGCAAGGCTCGCTGAATCCCGGCCAGTTACCGGAAAACGCCGTCAAGCTCAACGGCGTGAGCCGTGTCGCGCCGCTGACCACCGGCGATGTGGTTCTGCAAAGCGCGCGCAGCGTGGCGGTGGGCGTAATGCTGGGTATCGATCCGGCGCAAAACGATCCGCTGACGCCGTATCTGGTCAATGTCAGACAAACCGATCTCCAGCCGGGTAAGTATAATGTCATCCTCGGCGAACAGCTTGCGGGGCAGCTTGGCGTTAATCGCGGCGACCAAATCCGCGTGATGGTGCCCTCAGCCAGCCAGTTCACGCCGATGGGGCGTTTGCCGAGCCAGCGTCTGTTTACCGTCATTGGCACGTTTGCGGCGAACAGTGAAGTCGACGGCTATCAGATGCTGACCAACATTCAGGATGCGTCGCGTCTGATGCGCTATCCGGCGGGAAACATTACCGGCTGGCGTTTATGGCTTAACGAGCCGCTGAAGGTGGACTCTCTCAGTCAGCAGACGCTGCCGGAAGGCACGAAATGGCAGGACTGGCGCGAGCGCAAGGGCGAACTGTTCCAGGCCGTAAGGATGGAAAAGAACATGATGGGACTGCTGCTTAGCCTGATCGTGGCGGTGGCGGCGTTCAATATTATTACCTCGCTGGGTTTGATGGTGATGGAGAAGCAGGGCGAAGTGGCGATTCTGCAAACGCAAGGGCTGACGCCGCGCCAGATCATGATGGTCTTTATGGTGCAGGGAGCCAGCGCCGGGATTATCGGCGCAGTGTTGGGGGCGGCGCTTGGCGCGTTGCTTGCCAGTCAGTTAAACAACCTGATGCCGGTTATCGGTGTGCTGCTGGATGGCGCTTCGCTGCCGGTGGCGATCGAGCCGCTACAGGTGATTGTGATTGCGCTGGTGGCCATGGCCATCGCGCTGCTTTCTACGCTTTATCCTTCCTGGCGCGCTGCCGCCACTCAACCCGCTGAGGCTTTACGTTATGAATAAGATCCTGTTGCAATGCGACAAATTGTGCAAACGCTATCAGGAAGGCGCCGTGCAGACCGACGTGCTGCACGATGTCAGCTTCAGCGTGGGCGAAGGAGAGATGATGGCGATTGTCGGTAGCTCCGGCTCCGGCAAAAGTACGCTGCTGCATCTGCTGGGCGGACTGGATACGCCGACCTCTGGCGATGTGATTTTCAGCGGTCAGCCGATGAGCACACTTTCCCCGGCGGCGAAAGCGGAACTGCGAAACCAAAAACTTGGCTTCATTTATCAGTTTCACCACCTGCTGCCGGACTTCACCGCGCTGGAAAACGTAGCGATGCCGCTGCTGATCGGCAAGAAAAAGCCGTCGGAGATCGACCAGCGGGCGCGTGAGATGCTGAAAGCGGTAGGGCTGGATCATCGTGCGAACCATCGTCCGTCTGAACTTTCCGGCGGTGAGCGTCAGCGCGTGGCTATCGCGCGCGCGTTGGTGAATAACCCGCGTCTGGTGCTGGCGGATGAACCGACCGGTAACCTCGATGCGCGCAATGCGGACAGCATTTTCCAGTTGCTCGGGGAACTGAATCGTTCGCAGGGCACCGCGTTTCTGGTGGTCACGCACGATCTGCTCCTGGCAAAGCGCATGAGTCGCCAACTGGAAATGCGTGACGGACGCCTGACCGCGGAACTGAGCCTGATGGGGGCGGAGTAATGGCGTCGCCTTTATCGTTATTGATTGGTTTGCGCTTTAGCCGGGGACGTCGGCGTGGCGGTATGGTGTCATTGATTTCGGTGATCTCCACCATCGGCATTGCGCTGGGCGTGGCAGTGCTTATCGTTGGCTTAAGCGCGATGAACGGCTTCGAGCGTGAGCTGAATAACCGCATTCTGGCGGTGGTGCCGCACGGTGAAATCGAGGCCGTCAATCAGCCATGGAACAACTGGCGCGATGCGCTGGAAAAAGTGCAGAAGGTGCCGGGCATCACGGCGGCGGCCCCTTATATCAACTTTACCGGTCTGGTGGAAAGCGGAGCCAATCTGCGCGCCATCCAGGTCAAAGGCGTCGATCCGCAGCAGGAGCAGCGGCTGAGCGCGCTACCGTCCTTTGTGCTGAATAACGCCTGGTCCGGCTTTAAGGCCGGAGAGCAACAGATCATCATTGGCAAAGGCGTCGCCGATGCGCTGAAAGTGAAGCAGGGGGATTGGGTGTCGATCATGATCCCCAACGCCAGTGCCGATCATAAACTGATGCAGCCAAAACGCGTCCGCCTGCACGTTGCCGGGATCCTGCAACTGAGCGGTCAGTTGGATCACAGCTTTGCAATGATCCCGATGGCGGATGCCCAGCAGTATCTCGACATGCCTGACACGGTTTCCGGTATTGCGCTGAAGGTTAACGACGTCTTTAACGCGAACAAATTGGTTCGCGCCGCGGGCGAAGTCACCAACAGCTACGTTTACATCAAGAGCTGGATTGGCACTTACGGCTATATGTACCGCGATATCCAGATGATCCGCGCGATTATGTATCTGGCGATGGTGCTGGTGATCGGCGTGGCTTGTTTTAACATTGTTTCAACATTAGTGATGGCGGTTAAAGACAAGAGCGGCGATATTGCGGTATTAAGAACGCTGGGGGCGAAAGATGGTCTTATTCGCGCCATTTTTGTCTGGTACGGCCTGCTGGCGGGACTGTTTGGTAGCCTGATTGGCGTGGTGATTGGCGTGGTGGTTTCGCTTCAGTTGACCCCAATTATCAACGGCATTGAGAAACTGATCGGCCATCAGTTCCTCTCCGGCGATATCTATTTTATTGACTTCCTGCCATCGGAGTTGCACTGGCTGGATGTGATTTACGTGCTGGTCACGGCATTGTTGCTGAGCCTGTTAGCAAGCTGGTATCCGGCGCGGCGCGCCAGCAATATTGACCCGGCAAGAGTGCTCAGCGGCCAGTAACGCCAAAAGAAAAAAGACAAGGAGCGGCAATGTATTACGGGTTTGATATTGGCGGTACAAAAATTGCGTTAGGCGTGTTTGACAACCAGCGCAAACTCCAGTGGGAAAAACGTATACCTACGCCACGCGATGGTTACGCGGCCTTTTTAGACGCCGTATGTCACCTGGTGGCGGAAGCTGACCAGCGCTTTGGCGTCAAAGGATCGGTCGGTATTGGTATTCCGGGCATGCCGGAAACTGAAGATGGCACCCTGTATGCCGCGAACGTTCCCGCCGCCAGTGGCAAACCCTTGCGTGCCGACCTTAGCGCGCGTCTTGACCGTGATGTTCGCCTCGATAACGATGCGAACTGCTTTGCGCTTTCTGAAGCCTGGGACGATGAATTCACCCAATATCCGTTGGTGATGGGGTTGATCCTCGGCACCGGCGTAGGTGGTGGTTTGATCCTTAACGGAAAACCGATCACCGGCCGCAGTTATATTACCGGCGAATTTGGGCATATGCGTCTGCCGGTTGATGCCCTCACGCTGATGGGGTTCGACTTTCCGTTGCGTCGCTGCGGCTGCGGTCAACTGGGCTGCATTGAAAATTATCTTTCCGGGCGGGGATTTGCCTGGCTGTATCAGCATTATTATCATCAACCGCTGGAGGCGCCTGAAATCATTGCGCTGTGGGAGCAGGGCGACGAACAGGCGCGGGCGCATGTTGAACGTTATCTGGACTTACTGGCCGTTTGTCTGGGAAATATCCTGACGATTGTCGATCCGGATCTGGTGGTTATTGGCGGCGGCCTGTCGAATTTTACCGCCGTCACCACGCAGCTGGCAGACAGACTGCCGCGCCACTTATTGCCTGTCGCACGCGTACCGCGTATCGAACGTGCGCGTCACGGCGACGCGGGCGGAATGCGCGGTGCGGCCTTCTTACATCTTACCGATTAATCAATAGAGGTTGCTATGCTGTCGCGTCGGGGTCATCGGTTAAGTCGATTTCGTAAAAACAAACGCCATCTACGCGAACGTCTGCGTCAGCGGATCTTTTTCAGAGACAGAGTGGTGCCGGAAGTGATGGAAAAACCGAGAGTATTAGTGCTTACAGGGGCTGGCATTTCTGCGGAGTCCGGAATTCGCACCTTCCGCGCGGCGGACGGTTTATGGGAAGAACATCGCGTCGAAGACGTAGCGACGCCGGAAGGCTTCGCCCGTAACCCGGAGCTGGTGCAGTCATTCTATAATGCGCGTCGTCGACAGCTGCAACAGCCTGAAATTCAGCCGAATCCGGCGCATCTCGCACTGGCGAAGCTGGAAGAGGCGCTGGGCGATCGTTTTATGCTGGTAACGCAAAATATCGATAACCTGCATGAACGGGCGGGTAATCATAATATTATTCATATGCACGGCGAGCTGTTGAAGGTGCATTGTTCGCAGAGCGGGCAGATTCTGGCGTGGACCGGTGACGTTACGCCGGACGATAAATGCCATTGCTGCCAGTTTCCGGCGCCGCTGCGCCCGCATGTCGTCTGGTTTGGTGAAATGCCGATTGGCATGGATGAGATCTATATGGCGCTGGCCATGGCGGATGTCTTTATCGCCATTGGCACTTCCGGGCACGTTTATCCGGCGGCCGGTTTTGTCCACGAAGCGAAACTGCACGGCGCGCACACTGTTGAGCTGAACCTTGAGCCCAGTCAGGTCGGCAGCGAATTCGATGAGAAGTATTACGGCCCCGCAAGTCAGGTGGTGCCTGAGTTCGTCGAGAAGTTACTGAAAGGACTGTGACGCGTTACTGCCCGGAAAGAATGCCGGGCAGCATTTCTCCGTTTTAGCGCAACAGCACCTTGCCCGTCAGATAGGTTGATGCCTGCCCACCGATGTAAACCCGATCCCCCTTTAGCTGGCAGCGTAGTTCGCCGCCGCGTTCGCTCCCCTGATACGCGAGCATCTGCGTTTTATGCAATTTTTCAGCCCAGTAAGGGATGAGCATGGTGTGCGCTGAACCGGTGACCGGATCTTCTGCAACCGCTTCACCGGGGCAGAAGAAACGGCTCACAAAGTCGTATTCCCCGGCACCGGGCGCGGTGACGCACACCATTTTCTCAAGAGGCAGCATGGCGCTGATATCCGGGCACAGCGCTTCCACCTCGCGTTGATGTTCCAGGACCACCAGATAATCTCGTGCGGCGCGCACTTCTGTGTACTGCGTAATGCCTAATGCCTCAAGCAATAAAGGCGGTGGCGTGACGGGGTCCGTCTGCCAGGCCGGAAAATCCAGCGTCAACCACTCGCCGCTGCGGGTGACGGTCAGCGGCCCGACAAATCGGGTATCGAAATGAATGGTCGCATAAGGATAATTCAGATGTTCGAAGATGACGTGCGCCGCCGCAAGGGTGGCATGTCCACACAGATTAATTTCCCCCTGAGTGGTAAACCAGCGCAGCGTAAAACCCTTGTCGTTGACCACAAAGAAAGCGGTCTCCGATTGATTATGCTGCTTCGCCATTTTTAAAAGTGTCTCATCGGGCAGCCATTCGGTAAGCGGGCAGACCGCCGCGGCATTACCGCCAAAGGTGGTGGTAGAAAAGGCATCTATCATGTAGAAATCAATTTGTTGCATAGCGTCAACCTCACGGCATATCCGGAAAACTTACACCTTATCATGACACGGCAGTGCGCAGTTTCATTCTCTTTCCCGAGACCGAAGCGCGGCCTGCAATTTAAGGTAGGTATTGTTTCAGTTGCTTTGCCCTTGCATACATACCGATAACATTCTGCCTTCCAGGTGTGGGAGCTGGTGCGTGAAACACTGGCATGGCGCTGCTCCTGAGATGGCCATGTCGCATATCGCCATTGCCGGGGCGCAGGAAGGCAAGGGTGTTGACTGGATGGAACACGGGGCCAGCGAAATGATCATACATGTGAAAAATGAAGCGAAGCGTCAGCCTGGCGTGTAATGTGTGTATGTCGCTTTATTCCGTTGACAGATAATTTGTATTCCCACGGGGACCAACACAATGAAGATGGATGCGTTTGCTTTTGGCACAACGAACTGGAACGAAGTTGAAAGAACAGAGTACCCTGGAGAAACGGGCATCGCTTACTGGCGTACACAATACTTTGGTAACAAACCCAATCAAATCCGTGTACGTATGGTTGAGTACACGCCTGGCTACCTTGCGGACCATTGGTGTCAAAAAGGGCATATCCTTTTCTGTATTAAAGGCGAGTTAAAAACCGTGCTGGAAGATGGACGAGAATTTGTCCTGAAGGCCGGAATGAGTTATCAGGTTGGCGATAACGCTGAACGGCATCAATCCAGCACAACGACAGGCGCAACGCTGTTTATTGTTGATTAACGTGCCAGCAAACCTGGTTGCCATAAAATGTGCTTTCGCTTCAAAGGACTAGACATAACTTACTGATATCATTGCTGACTTGAATGAAGCTGCCATCCCTTACGTTGTGTTTTGTCAGGGCATTTATCCAAAAAAAATCCACGCTAAGGCGTGGATTTTGCAGAGTGTGAATGAACAGGAATTAGCGTTTCCTGATGCATCAATGCCGTTAGACGTTGAACAAGAAGTTCATCACATCACCGTCTTTAACGATGTAATCTTTACCTTCGGCGCGCATCTTACCGGCTTCTTTCGCGCCCTGTTCGCCCTTATAGGTAATGAAATCGTCAAACGCAATAGTCTGCGCGCGAATAAACCCTTTTTCGAAGTCAGTATGGATTTTTCCTGCCGCCTGCGGGGCTGTTGCGCCGACAGGGATAGTCCAGGCACGGACTTCTTTCACGCCAGCGGTGAAATAGGTCTGCAGGTTAAGCAGGCGATAGCCCGCGCGAATCACGCGGTTCAGACCCGGTTCTTCCAGCCCCAGTTCCTGCATGAACTCGTCGCGTTCTTCATCGTCCAGCTCAGCGATATCGGCTTCAACGGCAGCACAAACCGGAACAACCACGGAGCCTTCTTTCGCCGCGATTTCACGAACCTGATCCAGGTATGGGTTGTTCTCGAAACCGTCCTCGTTGACGTTGGCGATGTACATGGTAGGTTTCAGGGTCAGGAAGCTCAGGTAGCGGATTGCCGCTTTATCTTCGTCGGTCAGATCCAGAGAGCGCAGCATTCCCGCTTCGGCCAGGTGCGGCAGACATTTTTCCAGCGCCGCCAGTTCGGCTTTAGCGTCTTTATCACCGCCTTTCGCTTTTTTCTGCACACGGTGAATCGCTCGTTCACAGGTATCGAGGTCCGCCAGCGCCAGCTCGGTATTGATAACGTCGATATCTTCCGCCGGGTTAACTTTACCTGCAACGTGAATGATGTTGTCGTTCTCGAAGCAGCGCACGACGTGGCCGATCGCTTCGGTCTCACGAATGTTGGTCAGGAACTGGTTACCCAGACCTTCACCTTTGGACGCGCCTTTCACCAGACCCGCGATATCCACGAACTCCATGGTCGTCGGCAGAATACGTTGCGGTTTAACGATCTCAGCCAGTTGATCCAGACGCGGGTCAGGCATCGGTACGACGCCGGTATTCGGTTCGATCGTACAGAACGGGAAGTTGGCCGCTTCAATACCGGCTTTGGTCAGCGCGTTGAACAGGGTGGATTTCCCGACGTTGGGTAAACCAACGATACCGCATTTGAATCCCATGATTTAAATCACCTTAATAACTTGATAATCAACCTGTTACAGAAAACAGATTGTAGAAATGAAAACAACTTTGCCTATTATACACAGCGTACGGCAAAAATGCCGCACATCCCGGTTTATTGTGCCTTAAAGGTATGCAAGCGGCTTGTCGCTTTGGTCAGACCGTCTTTAAACCAAATCTCCGTACAGCGAGCCGCTTCGTCAATCGCGTCGTCAATCAGCTTCTGTTCAGAGACCGGTGGCTTTCCTAACACAAAGCCTACAACTTTATTTTTATCGCCCGGATGGCCAATTCCGATGCGTAAGCGATGAAAGTTAGGGTTATTGCCAAGTTTGCTGATAATGTCCTTCAGGCCGTTATGACCGCCATGCCCACCGCCCAGCTTAAATTTGGCAACCCCTGGCGGCAGATCCAGCTCATCATGCGCCACTAAAATCTCATCAGGATTAATGCGATAGAAACTGGCCATCGCGCTGACCGCTTTCCCGCTCAGGTTCATAAACGTGGTAGGCACCAGCAGGCGAACATCTTCACCCTCAACGGTTACCCGGGACGTATAGCCAAAGAACTTCGGCTCTTCGCGTAACGGCGCTCGCAGCCGCTCAGCCAGTAAATCGACGTACCATGCGCCCGCATTGTGTCGTGTTGCTGCATACTCCGCGCCGGGGTTTGCCAGGCCGACAATCAGTTTAATCGTCACGTTTTCTATCCTGCATAGGTCAATCACTGGCGCGTAGTGTACTGTCTGCAGCTCCGCTTGACAAAAAACAGCGTCAGAGGAGAGGGAAATGAATAGTTGCCGCTGTCGACTATTAGAAAGTCAAGAGCTTCAGAGGCTTATTTGTAAAGTTTTGTTGAACGCGACGTTGTATTTGTGATCGCACCCGCACTCAGAATGGTGCGTGTTGTCTATACTTTACACATAAGGATTAGGGGTATTCCCTGAAACAACCCAAAAGTTCCGGAGGTGACATATGAAACGCAAAAACGCTTCGTTACTCGGTAATGTGCTAATGGGGTTGGGGTTAGTGGTGATGGTTGTTGGCGTTGGTTATTCAATTTTAAACCAACTGCCGCAATTTAACCTGCCACAATTTTTCGCACATGGTGCAGTGCTGAGTATTTTCGTCGGGGCCATTCTCTGGCTTGCAGGGGCACGTGTTGGCGGGCATGAACAAGTTTGTGACCGCTACTGGTGGGTACGCCACTACGATAAACGTTGCCGCCGTAACGACAATCGCCGTCATAGTTAACGCTGATTGCCGGATAGCGAGCCAAATGTCGTCTCCGGTCTGACTGTTGGCAAGAAAGGGAGGCCCGGTAAGCGTGAACGCCACCGGGCTTTTGCTTATTTATGTCAAATCCGCCAGGGCGGCGTCGCGATTCGGGAAAAACGCCAGGCGTCCCGGAATCGGCTGGATGCCGGCGCGCGCCATGGTGCGCAGCGGCTGAAATTCAAGATTGCTCACCCGCAGTTCGCATCCCTCCGGCAGCCTTTTAACAAAGCGCTGGAACGCATCCAGTCCGCCCGCATCCAGCACAGGTACTGCATCCCACTTCAGTACGACAACGCGCTTGCCTTCAATACGTGATTCCAGATCGGTAAACAGCCCTTCAGCGGCGGCAAAAAACAGCGGGCCAATTACGCGCAGCACCAATACATCCTCCGGCACTTCCACGTTAACCGCCGCCAGGCGCGTCATACGCGCGATACGCCGCATAAACAGCAGGGATGCCAGCACAATGCCCACGCTGATGGCGATCACCATATCAAACAGTACCGTCAGCGACATACACATCAGCATCACGATAATGTCGTCTTTCGGCGCGTGGCGAAGCAGGTCCACCACTTTATGCGCTTCGCTCATATTCCACGCCACCATCAGTAGCAGCGCGGCCATCGCCGACAGCGGCAACCAGGAGAGCAGCGGCGCCAGCACCAGCAGCGCGAGGATCACCAGAATCGCGTGAATGACGGCGGAGATCGGCGACGTCGCGCCAGCGCGTACGTTTGCGGCGGAACGGGCAATCGCGGCGGTGGCAGTGATCCCGCCAAAGAACGGCGCGACAATGTTGCCGAGCCCTTGTCCGATCAGTTCGCTATTGGCTTTGTGTTTGGTGCCGGTCATTCCGTCAAGCACCACGGCGCACAGCAGCGACTCGATAGCCCCGAGCATCGCCATTGAAAAAGCCGCAGGCAGCAGGGCGCGCAGCGAGTCCCAGCTTAACGTAAAATCGGAATCCGGCAGGTTCCATGGCAGCACCAGTTGAGGTAACAACTGTGGGATCCCGTTGCCCTGCGAACCGTCGGCGAGGATGTAATGAAACTGCGAACCGATGGTCGCGACATGACCGCCGAACAGGTTAACTATCCCCATCACCGCGCAGCCCAGCAGCAGAGCCGGAAGGTGACCGGGCAGACGAATACCCAGCCGCGGCCAGAAAATCAGAGTGCCCAGCGTCACGATGCCAATGGCGGCGTCGCCGAGGTTGATCGTTGGCAGCGCCATAAACAGCGCGCCCACTTTCTGCAGATAATGCTCGGGAACGTGCGCCATCTGCAGACCCAGAAAGTCCTTGATTTGCATGGTACCAATGGTGATACCAATCCCTGACGTAAAGCCTAACGTCACGGAAACCGGAATGTATTCGATCAGGCGGCCAAAGCGGGCCAGTCCAAAGAGGATCAGAAATATGCCGGACATCAGGGTCGCGACCAGCAGGCCTGCCAGCCCAAACTGTTGCGACACCGGGTAGAGGATCACCACAAAGGCGGCGGTAGGGCCAGAGACGCTAAAGCGCGAGCCGCCGGTTAAGGCAATGACAATACCCGCAACCGCCGCGGTGTAGAGACCGTATTGGGGAGCGACGCCGCTGCCTATAGCCAGCGCCATTGCGAGCGGAATCGCAATAATCCCGACCGTTATCCCGGCGATGAGATCACGGGTAAACCGTGAAGCGGTATATTTTTCTTTCCAACAAGCGTCGATGAGGGCGCGGAAAGGCATCACATGTGAGGAAAAGATTCTGTTCACAATAATGTTTCATCCATGAGCGCATCATCTGTCAACTAAATGGCAGGTGAAGGAGGCATAAGTCATACAAATAGTGGTTAAAGATAAAAAAACCGCCGTAGCGGAAGTTCTGAAATGACAGGCCGTGTGCATCGCCCAAAAACGTTGCCGCTTACCGGGCTGATTCATCATCAAAAAAACCCGCCGCAGCGGGTTTTTGCGCCGGGTTCGATTAATGTTCGAACATGGCAGAGATGGATTCTTCATTGCTGATACGACGAATCGCTTCGGCCAGCATACCCGACAGGGTCAACGTACGTACGTTCGGCAGCGCTTTGATTTCATCGGTCAGCGGAATGGTATCGCAGACGACGACTTCATCAATCACGGAATTACGCAGGTTGTTAGCCGCATTGCCAGAGAAGATCGGATGCGTTGCGTAAGCGAATACGCGTTTTGCGCCACGCTCTTTCAGGGCTTCTGCGGCTTTGCACAGCGTACCGCCGGTGTCGATCATATCATCAACCAGCACGCAGTCACGGCCCGCAACGTCACCGATGATATGCATCACCTGAGAAACGTTCGCACGCGGACGACGTTTGTCGATGATCGCCATGTCGGTGTCATTCAGCAGCTTAGCGATAGCGCGGGCACGCACGACGCCACCGATATCCGGAGAAACCACAATCGGGTTATCCAGATTCAGCTGCAGCATATCTTCTAACAGAATTGGGCTACCGAATACGTTATCAACCGGTACGTCGAAGAAGCCCTGGATCTGTTCAGCATGCAGGTCAACGGTCAGGACGCGGTCTACGCCGACGCTGGACAGGAAGTCCGCGACAACTTTAGCCGTGATTGGCACACGTGCGGAACGGACGCGACGGTCCTGGCGCGCATAGCCAAAGTAAGGGATAACGGCGGTGATGCGGCCTGCGGAAGCACGGCGCAGGGCATCAACCATAACGACCAATTCCATCAGGTTGTCGTTAGTGGGGGCACAAGTGGACTGGATGATGAAAATATCACCACCGCGTACATTTTCGTTGATTTGTACGCTGACTTCGCCGTCGCTAAAGCGACCTACAGCGGCGTCGCCGAGAGAAGTGTACAGGCGGTTGGCAATACGTTGTGCTAGTTCCGGGGTGGCGTTACCAGCAAAAAGCTTCATATCAGGCACGAGAAGAACCTCAGGCATGCGTCCATTGGTGGAAAGAATCTGCCAAAAACTGTGCGGGCCAGGCAGGATTCTCTCCATGCGGTGTATTAAAGAGCGCGATGCAACGTCTGGAACAGGGTGACGTTGTCACCGAAACTCAGCTTGCCCGGCTTACTCGCCATCATTCCTCTCTCATGTATGTTGGCTCTAATGCTTCACACCCGTCACATACTGAAGTACGCGGCTGGTGATTCGTCATCTCGCCATCTTCCTGAAACGTGGATGATTTAGAGTAACGCCCGATGCAAAGGGGAGAGGTTGACGCCTTTCGCCACAAAGCCTTCGAGCCATTCCGGGGCTTGCTCAAGCACCTGGCGAGCACGAGACTCTGTATCGAATTCAGCAAAGACACAGGCCCCTGTACCAGTCAGGCGCGACGGCGCGTATTCTAACAGCCAGGAAAGCGCGGCATCAACCTCGCGAAAACGTTTTCTTGCGATAACCTCGCAATCATTGCTGAATTCACAATTTAATAACGTTTCTATTGACCTTTTTGGCGTGTTACGGGGCAAATCCGGATCGTTGAAGATCGCCGGAGTCGGAATACTGACGCCCGGATGCGCCACCAGATACCATTTTTCGGGCGGATTAACCGGCGTGAGGATTTCTCCCACGCCTTCGGCGAAGGCGGCATGGCCACGAACAAATACCGGGACGTCCGCGCCAAGCTGGATCCCCAGTTCCGCCAGTTCATCCACCGACAGGCCGCATTGCCAGAGGTGGTTAAGCGCCACAAGGATCGTCGCAGCGTTAGAGGAACCGCCGCCGAGTCCGCCGCCCATCGGCAGGCGCTTGTCGATGCGAATATCCGCGCCGCTGCCGGCCGGCAGACGACCGTGTTGCGCGGCTGTTTTCATCAGCAAACGCGCGGCGCGAACGATCAGGTTATCCTCATGCGCCACGCCGTCTACCGGCGTCAGCAGACGAATCTCGCCGTCGCTGCGCGGCGTAATGTCGATCGTGTCGCCGTAATCGAGGAACTGAAACAGGGTTTGCAGCGTGTGATAACCGTCCGCGCGCTGGCCGGTAATGTATAAAAACAGATTCAGTTTTGCCGGGGATGGCCAGTGGGTCATCATTTCACAATCCAGTTATCCATTTTCAACTTGATGCGCAGGTCGCCATCCGAAAGTTCCATATTGGCAGGCATGGCCGGTTGCGTTTTACTGTCATAGGCGCTGTAAACGACCTTCCAGTTTTTGCCATCCTGACGGTAATTCACTTCGCGCAGGCGATACTGATCGTCAAGTTTATAGTCGGTAGCGTCACCCGGCAGGCCCAGAATCCACTGGCGCAGGCTGTTCAGCGGAATCGGCATTCCGGTCAGCTTGCCGATCATCGCTTCGCCGTCTTCGGCGGTATAGCGCTGGCCCTTGTTATCCACCAGTTGAACGTGACCTGGCTGCGCGTTCAGCTCCAGCTCAGTGCTGCCCAGCGGGTTCGTCAGCAGCAGGCGATAGCGGTCCTGGCCGGTTTGCTGCCAGAAGAAGCGGGCATAGACCTTCTGATCGTCAGAAATAAAGGCAAACGCCCCGCGGGTCTGGTACTGATTTAACTGAAGCACAGCCTGCTGGTGCTGTCGCCACTGCGGGGAATCGGGACTTTTGCCCGGTCCTTTTGGCGCGTTGATCGTACAGGCGGTGAGTACCAGGCTTGCCAGCGGAAGCAGGCGGATCAGGCGAAAGTCAGGCAGGGTCATAGTGATGACGAATCCTTGTGATACGTTGCAATAATAACCCTTAATGCTAGCGCCGCGCGGGTATATCGTCTACGTTCACGTTATCTTAATTTAAGCGTTAAGCGATTACTCCAAAAGGGGGCGCTCTCTTTTATTGATTACGCGCATCCTGTATGATGCGAGCAGACTAACCATATCAACGCTGGTACTACTCCCGCAGACATGACCCTTTTAGCGCTCGGCATTAACCATAAAACGGCACCTGTATCGCTGCGAGAACGTGTAACGTTTTCGCCGGACACGCTCGATCAGGCGCTGGACAGCCTGCTCGCGCAGCCTATGGTGCAGGGTGGGGTGGTGCTGTCGACCTGTAACCGTACAGAGCTGTATCTCAGCGTTGAAGAGCAGGACAATTTGCAGGAGGCGCTGATTCGTTGGTTATGCGACTACCATAACCTTAACGAAGACGATCTGCGCAGCAGCCTCTACTGGCATCAGGATAATGCCGCCGTTAGCCATCTGATGCGCGTCGCCAGCGGGCTCGACTCGCTGGTACTCGGCGAACCGCAAATCCTCGGCCAGGTGAAAAAAGCCTTTGCCGATTCGCAGAAAGGCCACCTCAACGCCAGCGCGCTGGAACGCATGTTCCAGAAATCCTTCTCCGTCGCGAAACGCGTGCGTACTGAAACCGACATCGGCGCCAGCGCGGTATCCGTCGCCTTCGCCGCCTGTACGTTGGCGCGCCAGATCTTCGAATCACTGTCTACTGTCACCGTGCTGCTGGTCGGCGCAGGAGAAACCATCGAGCTGGTGGCGCGTCATCTGCGCGAACACAAGGTGCAGAAGATGATCATCGCTAACCGTACTCGCGAACGGGCGCAGGTGCTGGCCGATGAAGTCGGCGCCGAGGTCATCGCGCTGAGCGACATCGACGCGCGTTTGCAGGAGGCGGACATTATTATCAGTTCCACCGCCAGCCCGCTGCCGATCATTGGCAAAGGGATGGTGGAGCGCGCGCTGAAAAGCCGCCGCAACCAGCCGATGCTGCTGGTGGATATCGCTGTCCCGCGCGATGTCGAGCCGGAAGTCGGCAAGCTGGCGAATGCCTATCTCTACAGCGTTGACGATCTGCAAAGCATCATTTCGCATAACCTGGCGCAGCGTAAAGCCGCGGCCGTGGAAGCCGAAACCATCGTGGCGCAGGAAACCAGCGAATTTATGGCCTGGCTGCGCGCGCAAGGCGCCAGCGAGACCATCCGCGAATACCGCAGCCAGTCTGAACAGGTGCGCGACGAGCTGACCGCCAAAGCGCTGGCTGCGCTGGAGCAGGGCGGCGATGCCCAGGCGATTATGCAGGATCTGGCCTGGAAGCTGACCAACCGCTTGATCCACGCCCCAACCAAATCTCTACAGCAGGCTGCCCGTGACGGGGACGACGAACGCCTGAATATTCTGCGCGACAGCCTCGGGCTGGAGTAGCAGCACACCCCTCTTTTTTTACAAGGTGCATTTACGCCTATGAAGCCTTCTATCGTTGCCAAACTGGAAGCCCTGCATGAACGCCATGAGGAAGTTCAGGCGTTGCTGGGTGATGCGGGAACCATCGCAGACCAGGAACGTTTTCGCGCGCTGTCGCGTGAGTATGCACAATTAAGCGATGTTTCTCGCTGTTTTACGGACTGGCAACAGGTTCAGGAAGATATCGAAACGGCACAGATGATGCTCGACGATCCTGAAATGCGTGAAATGGCGCAGGAAGAACTGCGCGAAGCAAAAGACAAAAGTGAACAACTGGAACAGCAGCTCCAGCTTTTGCTGCTACCCAAAGATCCGGACGACGAGCGCAACGCGTTCCTCGAAGTGCGCGCCGGCACCGGCGGCGACGAAGCGGCGCTGTTTGCCGGCGATCTGTTCCGCATGTACAGCCGCTACGCCGAAACCCGTCGCTGGCGGGTAGATATCATGAGCATGAGCGAAGGCGAACACGGCGGTTATAAAGAGATCATCGCCAAAATCAGCGGCGACGGGGTTTATGGGCGACTGAAGTTTGAGTCCGGCGGTCATCGCGTCCAGCGCGTACCGGCAACGGAGTCACAAGGACGTATCCATACCTCTGCCTGCACCGTCGCGGTGATGCCGGAACTGCCGGAAGCAGAACTACCGGATATTAACCCGGCCGATCTGCGCATTGATACCTTCCGTTCCTCGGGGGCGGGCGGTCAGCACGTTAACACCACCGACTCGGCGATCCGTATTACTCACCTGCCGACCGGCATTGTGGTGGAGTGCCAGGACGAACGTTCGCAGCACAAAAACAAAGCGAAAGCGCTCTCTGTGCTCGGCGCGCGTATTCGCGCGGCGGAAGTAGCGAAGCGCCAGCAGGAAGAGGCCTCCACCCGCCGAAACCTGTTAGGCAGCGGCGATCGCAGCGACCGTAACCGTACCTACAATTTTCCACAGGGGCGGGTCACCGACCACCGTATCAACCTGACGCTGTATCGCCTGGACGAAGCGATGGAAGGCAAGCTGGATATGCTGATCGAGCCCATCGTGCAGGAATACCAGGCTGACCAACTGGCGGCGCTGTCCGAGCAGGAATAATGAATTTTCAACACTGGTTGCGTGAGGCCATAAGCCAGCTACAGGAAAGCGATTCGCCACGTCGTGACGCCGAGATCCTGCTTGAATATGTCACCGGCAAGGGGCGCACCTGGATTCTGGCGTTTGGCGAAACGGAATTAACCGACGCCCAGCGCCAGCAACTGGCTGCGCTGCTGGCGCGCCGTCGCCGTGGCGAACCGATCGCCCATCTGATCGGCGAACGGGAATTCTGGTCACTGCCGCTGTTTGTCTCGCCAGCCACCCTGATCCCGCGCCCGGATACCGAATGTCTGGTTGAACAGGCTCTGGCGCGTCTGCCCGCTGCGTCATGCCGGATCCTGGATCTGGGCACCGGTACCGGGGCGATTGCGCTGGCGCTGGCTTCCGAGCGCCCTGACTGCGATGTCACGGCAGTGGACCGGATGCCGGAGGCCGTTGCACTGGCGCAGCGAAATGCCACCCGACACGCCATCACAAACGTCAGAATCCTGCAAAGCGACTGGTTCAGCGCCTTAGCCGGGAACCGGTTTGAGATGATTGTCAGCAACCCGCCGTACATCGATGAGCAGGATCCGCATCTTTCGCAGGGCGACGTTCGCTTTGAGCCGCTGACGGCGCTGGTCGCGGGCGATCAGGGGATGGCGGACATCAAGCATATCATCGACCGTGCGCGCGCCGTTTTGATGCCGGAGGGCATGTTGTTACTGGAACACGGCTGGCAGCAGGGGACAGCGGTGCGCGACGCTTTTGTCCGCGCGGGCTATCACGACGTGGAGACCTGCCGGGACTACGGCGATAACGAGCGGGTGACGCTGGGACGCTGGCGACCGTGAGCAGTTTTACGCTTTTGCTTACCCTCCACTTGCTGAGCATCGCCCTCTCAGTCAGCCTGTTTGTGCTGCGTTTCTGGTGGCGGGAAAGCCATTCTCCGCAGGCTGATGCCCGCTGGACGCGAGTTGTACCGCCCGTTGTTGATACGTTCCTGTTACTCAGCGGTATCGGCTTAATCGCTAAAACGCACATCCTGCCATTCACCGAACAGGGCTCATGGCTGACTGAGAAGCTGTTTGGCGTTATCATTTACATCGTTTTGGGTTTTATCGCGCTTGATTACCGTCGGGCGCGCAGTCGGCAGACGCGGTGGATCGCGTTTCCGCTGGCGTTGGTGGCGCTGTACATCATCGTTAAACTCGCCACCACAAAAATATCGTTACTGGGGTAAGTCATGAGATCGTTAGCTGATTTCGAATTTAATAAAGCGCCACTGTGCGACGGAATGATTCTGGCGTCGGAAGCCATCCGCCTGGATTTTCCCTCACAAACTGTCTACGACGAGCTGGAACGTCTGGTCAGCCTGGCGCAAGAAGAAATTAGCCAGCTCCTGTCTCAGGATGAGCAACTGGAAAAATTGCTGGCACTTTTTTACGGCGAATGGGGCTTTACTGACAGCCGCGGCGTCTACCGTTTGTCCGATGCATTATGGCTTGACCAGGTCCTGAAAAACCGTCAGGGCAGCGCGGTGTCGCTGGGCGCGATCTTACTGTGGGTCGCCAACCGCCTGTCATTACCGCTGGTGCCGGTCATTTTCCCGACGCAGCTTATTTTGCGCATTGAGTCGCTGGAAGGGGAAATGTGGCTGATTAATCCCTTCAACGGCGAAACGCTGAATGAGCATACGCTGGAAGTCTGGCTGAAAGGCAATATCAGTCCGGTCGCGGAACTGTTTAACGAAGATCTGGACGAAGCCGATAACGCGGAAGTCATTCGCAAGCTGCTCGACACGCTGAAATCCTCTCTGATGGAAGAACAGCAGATGGAACTGGCGCTGCGGACCAGTGAAGCGTTGCTGCAATTTAATCCGGAAGATCCGTATGAAATACGCGACCGGGGATTAATCTATGCGCAACTGGAATGTGAACACGTGGCGTTGACCGATTTAAGCTATTTCGTTGAACAGTGTCCGGAAGACCCGATCAGCGAAATGATTCGTGCGCAGATTAATAACATCTCGCACAAGCAAATTGTTCTGCATTAATTTATCGACACTCTTACTCACCATTAAGGCGATCCTATGAAACAAAAAGTGGTTAACATTGGCGACATCAAGGTAGCGAACGATCTGCCGTTCGTGCTGTTTGGCGGCATGAACGTGCTGGAATCCCGCGATCTGGCGATGCGCATTTGTGAGCACTACGTAACCGTGACCCAGAAGCTGGGTATCCCTTACGTGTTCAAAGCCTCTTTTGATAAAGCCAACCGTTCCTCTATCCACTCTTACCGTGGTCCTGGCCTGGAAGAAGGGATGAAAATTTTCCAGGAACTGAAGCAGACCTTTGGCGTAAAAGTGATCACCGACGTTCACGAAGCGAGCCAGGCGCAGCCTGTTGCTGATGTGGTGGATGTCATTCAGTTGCCGGCGTTCCTCGCCCGTCAGACCGATCTGGTGGAAGCGATGGCGAAAACCGGCGCGGTGATTAACGTGAAAAAACCGCAGTTTGTTAGCCCGGGCCAGATGGGAAATATCGTGGATAAGTTCCACGAAGGCGGTAACGATAACGTTATTCTTTGCGATCGCGGCGCTAACTTCGGCTATGACAACCTGGTCGTGGATATGCTGGGCTTCAGCGTGATGAAAAAAGTGTCCGGTAACAGCCCGGTGATTTTTGACGTGACGCACGCGCTGCAGTGCCGCGACCCGTTTGGCGCGGCAAGCGGCGGTCGTCGCGGTCAGGTGACCGAACTGGCGCGTGCCGGTATGGCAGTGGGTCTGGCCGGCCTGTTTATTGAAGCGCATCCGGATCCGGACAACGCTAAATGTGACGGTCCGTCCGCGCTGCCGCTGGCGAAGCTGGAACAGTTCCTGGTGCAGATGAAGGCGATTGACTCCCTGGTGAAAAGTTTCAACGAACTGGATACCGAGAGCTGAGTTTCGCTGAGAGAAAACCGCAAGCGCAATGCCGTTCCGCTGACGTGAACGGCATTGCGGTATTCAGTACGGGCGCCGTCAGAAGGCTATCGCCACGTTGAGCTGGCCCGCGACGCCATCATCGCTGTGCGTATCGGCGGTGAGATAATCCACCCGAGTGCCGACGGTGATAGTGTTAAAGGTCGCGCTCAGTTGCAGGCCCGCTTTATAAAGCGCTTTGCTGCCGAAGGCCGAGGTTTGATCGACGCCCAGCCCATAGAGCGTGGCATGACTGCTCGTCGATTTATCATTCAGCATCCGCTCATAGCCCAGCGCAATGCCCGGTTTCAGCGTCCAGTTTCCCACCTGCTGCGGCAATATCCCGATCCCTAAGTCAGCCGTCAGGCTGGTTTGCGTCTGGTTCACACCATCCACGTCGAGCGCCGCTTCACTGCCGCGTTCACGAAAGCCGTCGAGGGTTAAATGCGTCACCTGCACGCCGATGGCCGGGTCGAGAGTCAGCGTTGAAACGGTACTGAACCAGCCGAGAGAGGCTCGTCCGCTGTAGAACTGGCCGTGGGTATCGCCCGATGCGGCGCCCAGCCCGCCGCCGAGACGGCGGTCGCTCTGGTAGTCGATATACCCGGCGCTGCCCTGCAGACCGACCCAGGGGCCGCTGTCCAGCGAGGAGAGCGCGTAGCGTGCGCCGAGTCCCAGCGTCGGGGTATGGGTTTTCACCTTGCCGCCTGCCGAAGAGATACTGCCGTCGCCATAGCCAATCGAGGCGTTTGCCGCGCTGCGCGCGTTGAAGCGATGAGTGACGCCGACCAGCGTTCCCCAGCTGTGTTCGCTGCTGGAGCTGGCTTCACTGCTCGCATCCGTTCCCAGATAGGTCGCCAGCCCCTGCAACCAGACCTGAGACTCTTCGTCCTGAAGGCCGCGGGCGGAAATCACCGGGGCGAGCGCATCGTACAGGCGTGACGGCTGGCGCAGCAGATAGCTGCTGGCGTCGGCGAAAACCTGTCCGCCAATCTGTTTTTCAACCCCGCCGAGGGAGTCTTGATCGATAGCGCTTTGCAGATAGTAGTTATATGCCGTGTCACGTCCCGACAGCGGGGAGTCCTGCAGGGCGTTCAGCAGCGACGCCCCCTGCGCAGAGTTGCCGCTGAAGCCGGATTCGCCGGGCAGCGTCTGATAGCGCACCATTTTGCCGCGCAGTACATAGATCGTCGCCTGATCGAGGCCGAGGCCCGTTTTCAGATAGTTGTCCATCGACCCGTAGCTGGCGATAACGCTATCCAGCCCGGCCTGCAGCCAGCTGGCGCGAACGCCCATCAGCGCGCCGTAAGTATCGCGCATGGATGTCGGCATCGTGGCAAGCGTCGCACTGATACGATCGGCGGTGTAGTCGTTGGTCGCCAGATAGTTTGCCATGATATCCCTGTCGCTGACGCCCGCGATGGTTTGCAGCACGGCGCTGACCCAGCCGGTACGATCTTTGCCCGCGGTGCAGTGGAACAGGGCGGCGTCATCTGCGGCGGCAAGCTCGCGGAAAACCTTGCCCAGACCCTGACGGGCGTAGTCGCTGGTAACGAAGCTGCGCTCGCCGTCCTGCATCATTTTGTCGATGTCGCTGACGTTCATATTGTTGAGATCGATGACGAAGGCGCCGTTATTACCGATTAAATCGACGGCGACATAACGGCTGCCCGCCGGCAGTGTGTCGGCCTGAGCGGTGATTTCTGCCGGGGAGCGCAAATCAACGACCGTGGTGACCTGCAGATCCTCCAGTGCCGCCAAATCGTTTCCTGTCGGCGTCAGGGCGTTTGAGCGATAGAATACTCCCGCACGCATTACGCCGTTATGGGCGGTGGTATAGGCGGTGGTTAGCCCGGCGATATCGCGGAAGTTGTCGATACCGCTTAGACGTGGGGTATTGAGTAAAAGATCTGCAGCCTGCGCGTTGACGCAGGTGAAAAGAACAAGTGCTGTAAGCGGGCTCAGGGATGCTTTCATGACCAAACTCCTTGTCTGTTAACGTTAACAGGCGCGGAGTATAGGGAGCATGCGTGAACAATTTGTGACGGTTCGGCAATTTAACTGCGAAAATAGATTAATGATTACAGTCGGTTAATGGGTGATACAGCAGTCGTTAACCCTCAGGCCAGGCGATGTCGCGAAACATCGGCCCGGCCGTCGCTGGTCCGTCAGGCGAAAATCGTCATCAGATAGGCGGCAAACAGCGCCAGGTGCGCTGCGCCGTTCAGCACATTCGTCCTTCCCGTTGAGAACGAGATTTGGCACAGCAGCAAAGAGGCCACCATCACCACCATTTCCGGAGCGCCTAAGCCGAACAGCAGCTCGTTACCTGTTGCCCACGCAATCAGCGTCACGACGGGTACCGTCAGTGAAATGGTCGCCAGCACCGAGCCGAAGAACAGGTTCATCGCCCGCTGTACCTGATTATTCAGCACCGCTTTCAGCGCGCCAAGCCCTTCCGGGGAGAGGATCAGAAGCGCCACGAGGAAGCCGGTAAACGCCACCGGGGCATTCATTTCCGTCAGCAAGGTTTCCAGCGGATTCGCGTTCATTTTAGTCACGGCGATCACGGCAACCAGATGTACAATCAGCCACGCCGCATGCCATATGTTGCTGTGTGCGGAGGGTTTACCATGGTGCGGATCGTCGTCATCGCCTTCGTCTTCATGCTCATAGACAAACAAGCTCTGGTGCGTCTTGGTCTGAATCAGCAGGAATACGCCGTACATCGCCGCGGAAATCAGGGCCACGAGCAGCGCCTGACTGGTGGAGAAGTTGGCGCCGGGCAACGCCATGGGAAAGACCAGCACAATAATGGCCAGCGGAAACAGAGCAATCAGATACTGCTTGATGCCATAGAGATTCATATACTGCGTGGCGAATTTACGTCCGCCGAGCAGCAGAGAAAAACCGACCAGTCCGCCGGTGACGATCATAATGATGGAATAAAGCGTATCGCGCATCAGCGTTGGCGCAGCGTCGCCGGTGGCCATTAATGCCGATATCAGGCTGACTTCAAGAATAACTACCGACAGGCTTAAGATAAGCGAGCCGTAAGGCTCACCGAGGCGGTGGGCTAATACATCGGCGTGACGAACCACGCTAAACGCGCTACTCAAAATCCCAATCAGGGCAAGAATATTAATACCGATCACCGCTGGTAGTGACTGGCTGCTCCCCCACAGGAACAGCACTACCAGCGCCAGAACCGGGAAAATAAGCGATGTCTCCTTGTGGCGGGTTTTCACCGCCTCCTGTGCATGTGTCATTCATACTCTCCATTAAAGTGATGCAGGCAAACTGTCGTTATAAATGTAATAAAGATGATAAAAAATAACAGAAAACGTAAGGTTGTAGGGGCATTTTTACGAAATTTTACCCCAACTCTCCGTTTTAATTGTGAAACGATAAAAAGAAGCGCTTTTGTTTATAGAATAATTCAATAACAGTGAGTTAGATAAAGTGTTTTAGCAAAACATCCACCTGGGTGGCGAAATAAAGGGGCGTTGACCACACTTAAGGTTTAGCCGAAAGAGGAGGCAACCATGCCGTATAAATCGAAAAAAGATTTGCCGGACAGCGTACAGAATGTGTTACCCGCTCATGCTCAGGATATTTATAAAGAGGCTTTTAACAGCGCCTGGGATCAGTACAAAGACAAGGCGGATCGGCGGGATGACGCCAGCCGCGAAGAGACAGCGCACAAGGTCGCGTGGGCGGCGGTCAAAAATGATTATGAAAAGGGCGATGATGATAAATGGCATAAAAAATCATAAGCGCTTCAAATGTAAGGTTTAACAAAATGACCGTGTTCAGTCGCTTCGCGAATCGTGCTGCCTGACCCTGTCGCCGCCTTGCAAGCGGCCCGCGAATTGCATATTGTCCTGCTGTTGGTTTCAAAATGAGCAGTTAAAAGGCCCGGAAGGCGTCAAAAGTTGTCGCAGGGAAGTAGGCAGTGGCGGAGGTGTAAGGTGTTAACGCGTGATTTCTTGATGAATGCCGATTGCAAAACGGCATTTGGCGCTATTGAAGAATCACTCTTATGGTCGGCAGAGCAACGTGCGGCGTCCCTTGCGGCGACGCTGGCCTGCCGACCGGACGACGGACCGGTGTGGATCTTCGGGTATGGATCATTGATGTGGAACCCGGCGTTGGAGTTCGATGAGTCGTGTACCGGTACGCTGGTGGGCTGGCACCGGGCCTTTTGCCTGAAGCTGACCGCCGGACGCGGGACTGCCTGCCAGCCTGGACGGATGCTTGCACTGAAAGAGGGCGGACGCACCACTGGCGTGGCCTATCGCCTGTCGGATATCTCGCTTGAACAAGAATTGACTCTGCTATGGAAGCGCGAAATGATCACCGGCTGTTACCTGCCAACCTGGTGTCAGCTGGCGCTGGACAATGGTCGCACGGTGAACGCGCTGGTGTTTATTATGGATCCGCGTCATCCGTTGTATGAGTCGGACACGCGCGCGCAGGTGGTTGCGCCGCTGATCGCCAAAGCCAGCGGTCCGCTTGGCACCAATGCGCAGTATCTGTTTTCGCTGGAACTTGAGCTGAAGAAGCTGGGCATGCAGGATGATTGTCTGAACGATCTGGTGGCGAACGTGCGGGGGCTGTTAGAGGAAACGCTGCCCGAAGGGGTAATGCGTCCCGGCTTCGCGTAGCGCCAGGTTATTTTGCCCGGTCAGCGTCAGCGTCAGCGCGGCCGGGCTTATAATTATCAGGCTGCGATATAGCTGATGGAATGTTCCAGCGACTGGCTGTGACTGTCGATTAGTACATTCCAGACGCCGGTGTAAGGGACGGTCAACCACGCGTTATCACGATCCTGCACGCTTAAAATGTCGGTCTGCGTGTCTTTTACGTGTTTTTTCTCGCTCATCAGGTGGATGTGACAACGCTCCGAGCAGCGCACCACTACGGTATCCCCACCAAATAACTTCAGACTTGCTTTCACTAATGCCATTTTTCACCCCGTTATTGAAAACAACCCACTTCCTCGCGGAAGTATTGCGTGATGTTGTTCACATTTCACTCAGTGCATAACACCAAAGAGTGAGTCGGGGAATGCTGATTTTGATCAAAAAATGGCATAACGATTAAACAAAAATGACAAAATCGGGCGAAAAAGCGTGATCGGGCGCACTTACTTTTGCGGGAAATGCGCCACGGGAAGATTAAATTCGGCAATTCCCGGTCGTTACAGCAAGCCGGGCTGCGCAACCGTCAGAAGGTGAGTACTTTATCGGCAGCCAGCGTCCACTGCGCCAGCTCCACCAGCGTGCCGACTTCCACGCCGTCGATCAGCGGCAGAGCGGTGATCCCGCGCCCGTCGGCGCAGGTTTTGCACAGCTTCACCGGTACGTTCTGGGCGGTGAGGATCTCAATCATCTGCTGAATATTATACCCTTCCGCCGGTTTCTGGCCGCGCAGTCCTGCCGTGACGGCATCTGACATCAAAAACAGTCGGAGGTCGAGTTCGGGCGACTGTTCACGTAACGCAATGGCGAGACGCAGGCTGTTAAACAGGGACTCACTTCCGTAGGCCGCACCGTTGGCGACGATCGTTATCTTTTGCATTTTAACTCCTGTTGTCTGAAGGGGCATGGATATTGCTTACTCCTGAATAAATCTGTTATCCGGGAGAGCTGACATGATGACAAACGTGGAAACGCCAGGGGCGACGCAATGGTTCCGCTACGCGCGCCAGCTTGAAAACACGCAGCTTCGGCAACTGGCGCAGTCCGGAAAACTGGTCTCGCGCATCAGCCATCTGGTGCATATGCTACAGTGCGAACGCGGGGCTTCCAACATTTGGTTATGCTCTCAAGGCACGCTGTATGTGGCAGAAATCCGTGCCAGCCGGGCGCTGGTGGATGAGGAACACCGGCGGTTGCAGCACCTGTTACAGGACTATTTGCCGACAGCCAACAGCGCGCTGTGTCATCGCATTGCCAGCGCGGTATGGTGTCTTGAGCAATTACCGGCGCTGCGCGATAGCGTCAGCGGACGCAATCAGCCCGCGCTACAGGCGATGGAACAGTACAGCCGACTGTTACGCCATTTACTGAGTATCGTGCCGGAGCTTAACGACAGTATCGATCATCCGCACGTCGCCGGAGGTTTAGTCGCCCTGTACAGCTTTATGCAGGGAAAAGAGCTGGTTGGCCAGGAGCGGGCGCTGGGGGCGATAGGCTTCACCCACGGTGAATTTAGCCCGCAGATGCGTCAGGAACTGGTTGATCGCATCGATGGTCAGCAGCTCTGCTTTGACACCTTTCTTTCACTGGCGTCCCCGGCGGTGGTGCATCAATTCCGCCAGTATGGCGAGGCGGAAGGGGCGGTCGAACAACTGCGACGCCATGCCTGTACCCGCCAGCCTGACGCCGACAACGGCACAAGCGCGTTACGCTGGTTTACCCTTCAGACTCAGCGCCTCGAGCAGTTGCGCGCTATCGAAGAAATGCTGATTGCTGAGTTGATGAACGCGGTAGAGCGTCGACTGAACCAGCAAGAGTGCGCACTGCCGCTGGAAAGCTGGCTCAACGACGCCGCCGCGGATACCTTCTCGCTGCGGCGCGATAAACAGTTACTGCTGGTGGTGCGCCAGCAGGCGCGACAGCTGGAGCAGCTCAGTGGGCAGTTGGCTTCGCTTCAGGACTCGCTGGAAGAGCGCAAAGTGATTGATAAAGCGAAAAGCGTGTTAATGAATCACCAGCAGCTCAGCGAAGAACAGGCCTGGCAAACGCTGCGCAAAATGGCGATGGATAAAAACCAGCGAATGGTGGATATCGCCCGCGCAGTGCTTACCGTGAAATCGCTGATGCAAAGCGCGCGCTAAGACACGCTGCACGGTGAATGGGCAAACGTTGCCTGTTTGCGGTGCAGCGCGGTGACACACTACACCGTTTGTCCGCCAGACAGGCCTCTGCAAAGTTGGCATCTGAATTGCAAATCGTATTACAGACATTTTAGCGACGGACCAACGGCGGTCTGTTCGTTTTGAGGATAAAGGCGTCCTGCAATGCGTTGGCATTGCCGGGCGCTTTTTTTTTCCATGGGGAGCGGATATGGAGAACAACACGGTTTCGTTAACGCGCAGGCGACTGCTTCAGGCCAGCGCTGTGCTGGGCGCAACCTGCCTGCTGCCGGGGGCGATGTCAGCAGTCTGGGCGGCAGGGTCGGACAAGCCCGAGCAGGCAACAGTGAGAGTGGGATTTATTCCGCTGACTGACTGTGCGCCGGTGATTATCGCCGCCCTGAAGGGCTTCGATAAAAAGTACGGTATTACCCTCGTACCCACCAAAGAAGCCAGCTGGGCTGCTGTACGCGACAAGTTGGTTTCCGGCGAACTGGACGCCGCCCACGTGCTGTATGGCCTGCTGTACGGGCTTGAACTGGGAATAGCCGGCAAAGCGCAACCGATGGCGAACCTGATGACGCTGAATCAGAACGGTCAGGCGATCACGCTTTCTGCGGAATTACAGGCGCAGGGCGTCACCGATGCGGCGGCGCTGAAAAAGAGGATCGCCGCGCAGGCGCCCGGTACGTTTACCTTTGCGCATACCTTCCCGACAGGCACCCACGCCATGTGGCTGTACTACTGGCTTGCCAGCGCGGAGATTAATCCGTTTACCGATGTCCGGACTGTGGTTGTTCCACCGCCGCAAATGGTGATGAACATGCGCATCGGAAACATGAGCGGTTTTTGCGTCGGCGAACCGTGGAACGCACGAGCGATTAACGATCGGATCGGGTTTACCGCCGCTACCTCGCAGGCGATCTGGCCCGATCATCCGGAAAAAGTGCTCGGCACGCGCCGCGCATGGGTGCAACAGAACCCACATACCGCGCGGGCGCTGGTCAGCGCGGTGCTGGAGGCTTCGCGCTGGATTGACGCGTCGGAAGGGAATAAACGCGAAACGGCGCAGATCCTCTCTCGTCGGGCGTGGCTGAATACCAAAGAACAGTATCTGACCGGGCGCATGCTGGGGGAATACGACAACGGCGCAGGGCGTCGTTGGCAGGATCCGCATCCGATGCGTTTCTTCCGGGAGGGTGAAGTGAGCTTTCCCTGGCACTCCGACGGCATGTGGTTTCTGACCCAATTCCGTCGCTGGGGATTGCTGAAGGACGCGCCCGACTACGCCGCCATTACCGCGCGCGTCAACCGTACCGACATCTGGCGCGACGCCGCCACCGCCATTGGCGGCGGCATAACCGCGCCTTCTGGCCTGTTGCGCAGCAGCACGCTGCTGGACGGTTCCGTCTGGGACGGGCGCGAGCCGGAAACCTACGCCACCCGTTTCTCGCTTAACCGTATGGGAGTCTGATATGCAGAACAACACACAAAAGAAAGTGGCTGAACCCGTCGTGGCAGACGTGGTCGTCCTGCCGCCGGTACAGGTCCGCAGGCGCGCGTCTCCGCTTTCCGGCTGGTTGCGCCATGGGGTGCAGCGAACGGTGCCGGCGGGGCTGGGAATCGGCCTTCTGCTGTTCTGCTGGCAGCTGGCGGCCATCAACAGTAAAGGCTTTCCCACGCCGCTCAGCACCCTTGACTCGGCGCTGACGCTATTCGCCGACCCCTTTTACAATGGCGGACCCAACGACATGGGGATTGGCTGGAACGTGCTGGCGTCGTTACAGCGGGTGGCGACGGGCTTTGGCCTTGCCGCGCTGGTCGGGATCCCGCTGGGCTTTCTGATTGGCCGCTTCACCTTCTTCTCAAACATGTTTTCACCGCTTATCGCGCTGCTGCGCCCGGTCAGCCCGCTGGCCTGGCTGCCTATCGGCTTGTTGTTGTTTCAGAAAGCGGAACCCGCTTCAAGCTGGACCATTTTTATCTGCTCGATCTGGCCGATGGTCATCAACACCGCAGAAGGCGTGCGGCGCATTCCCGCTGACTATCTCAATGTCGCCCGGGTGCTACAGCTGTCCGAGTGGACGATCATGCGCCGCATTCTATTCCCCGCCGTTGTGCCTGCCGTTCTGACCGGCGTTCGACTGTCTATCGGCATCGCCTGGCTGGTGATTGTCGCTGCCGAAATGCTGACCGGGGGGCTGGGTATCGGCTTCTGGATCTGGAACGAGTGGAACAACCTCAATGTGGAAAACATTCTCATCGCTATCGTGATTATCGGCGTGGTTGGCCTGCTGCTGGAGCAGGGACTGATGCTGATGGCGCGGCGTTTTAGCTGGCAGGATAAATAGGAGGCAAACATGAAACCGTTAATACAGATACAGGCGGTCAGCCAACGCTTTTCAACCGCCAGCGGCGAGTTTCTGGCGCTGCAAAATGTCTCCTTTGACATTCACGAAGGGGAAACCGTCAGTTTGATCGGCCACTCCGGTTGCGGTAAATCCACGCTGCTGAACCTTATTGCCGGCATCACATTGCCCAGTGAAGGCGGGTTGATTTGCGATAACCGCGAAATTGCCGGACCGGGGCCGGAGCGGGCGGTGGTGTTTCAGAATCATTCACTGCTGCCATGGCTGACCTGTTTCGACAACGTGGCGCTGGCGGTGGATCAGGTCTTTCGTCGCACCATGAGCAAAGCCGAGCGGCGCGACTGGATCGAACACAATCTGGCCCGCGTGCAGATGGGCCACGCCATGCGCAAACACCCCGGCGAAATTTCCGGCGGCATGAAGCAGCGCGTGGGGATCGCAAGGGCGCTGGCGATGAAGCCGAAAGTGCTGCTTATGGATGAGCCGTTCGGCGCGCTTGACGCACTGACCCGCGCGCATTTGCAGGACACGGTGATGCACATCCAGCAGTCGCTCAACACCACTATCGTGCTGATTACCCATGACGTCGACGAGGCGGTACTGCTGTCTGACCGTGTGCTGATGATGACCAACGGTCCGGCGGCGACGGTAGGCGAGATTTTAGCGGTGAATCTGCCGCGCCCGCGCCATCGCGTGCAGTTGGCGGACGACAGCCGTTATCACAGCCTGCGTCAGCGGGTGCTCCATTTCCTCTACGAAAAACAGCCGAAGGCGGCGTAAGGAGGAACAGATGACGCGACTGGTGATTATCGGCAACGGTATGGCGGCCACCCGACTGGTGGAAATACTCGTTGCCGACGAACGGCGTCCGTATCGCATTACTCTGATTGGCGATGAGCCGCAGCCTGCTTACAACCGCATCCTGCTGACGCCGGTGCTCGGTGGCGAAAAGCCCTTTGCCGAAACGGTGCTGCACGCGCCGCAATGGTATCGCGACCACGGTATTACGGTACTGAACGGGGAGGCGGTGATCGCCGTCGATGTCCGCGCCAGAACGCTTACCACCACCCGGCGCAGCCTGGGCTGGGATGAACTGGTTTTTGCCACCGGTTCCGACCCTTTTATCCCGCCGGTTGAGGGGGCTGACCAGGCGCATGTCACGGCGTTCCGCACCGTCCAGGATGTAGAAAAGATCCGTCAGGCAGGTGGCCCCGCGATAGTACTGGGCGGCGGAGTGCTCGGGGTAGAAGCCGCCGCGGCGTTACGCTATTCGTGTGACAACGTCACGTTGGTGCACCGGGCAGATCGTCTTATGGAACAACAGCTTGACCATCAGGCCAGTGCGCTACTGGAAGCGCAACTCACCACCCGCGGGATCCACTGTTTCCTTTCATCCGGCATCGCGCGTATTGCAAAACAGACCGTGACGCTACAGGACGGGCGGGTATTGGCGGCAAATCGGGTGATTATCGCCACCGGCGTGAAGCCCAATATTCGTCTGGCGCAGGAAAGCGGTATTGCGTGCCAGCGCGGCATTGTTGTTGATGCGCAGTTACGTACCAACATAGCGAATGTCAGCGCCATGGGCGAGTGCTGTGAAATCAACGGTCAGACATGGGGGCTGGTCGCGCCATGTCTGGCGCAGGCGGCGGTGCTGGCGGCCCGTCTTTGTGGCGCGCCGCAGGACGATTTTCGCTGGCAGGAGTCGGGAACCCGCCTGAAAGTGACCGGCATTGACCTGTTCAGCGCAGGCGCGGTGGAAACCCTTCCCGGCGACGAGGTGTATTCCAGCCTTGATCCACTCAGCGGACATTATCGGCGTCTGCTTATTCGTGGCGGCAAACTTGCCGGCGCGTTACTGATGGGCGATTGCCGCAGCGCTGCGCCGTTTACCGAACTGCTGGCGCAGCGCGCGACGGCACATCCTGACTGGTTATTCGACCACTTTGACACGCAACCGACGGTTGCAGGACTAAAGACGATGACAAAACCGACGCTGGCCGTTGTGGGACACGGAATGGTAGGCCACCATTTCCTTGAGCAGTGCGTAAGCCGCAACCTGCATGAGCAGTATCAGATTGTGGTATTCGGTGAAGAGCGCCACGCCGCCTATGACCGGGTACATTTGTCGGAATACTTTGCCGGACGTAGCGCGCAGTCGCTGTCGCTGGTGGAGGAGGACTTTTTTATCCGCTACGGCATTGAATTACGACTGTCGCAGCGCGTCGTCGCTATCGACAGGGAGAGGCGGATAATTCGTACCGCCAGCGGTCATGAAACCCACTGGGATAAGCTGGTGCTGGCTACCGGATCGTATCCGTTCGTGCCGCCGGTCATGGGCAATGATTCGCCTGGGTGCTTTGTTTACCGCACGCTGGACGATCTGGACGCCATTGCGGCGAAGGCCAAAGCGGCGCGTCGTGGGGTTGTGATCGGCGGCGGGTTGTTGGGGCTGGAAGCGGCAAACGCGCTGCGCCAGCTTGGGCTGGAAACGCACGTTGTTGAATTTGCGCCAAACCTGATGGCGGTACAGCTGGATGACGCTGGCGCGGCGATGTTGCGCGAAAAAATCGACGCGCTGGGCGTAGGCGTGCACACCGCGAAAGCGACCACCGGGATTGTGACCTCGGCGGACGGTCTGATCCTGCATTTTGCCGATGGCGAGCGTCTGGAAACCGATATGGTGGTCTTTTCTGCCGGGATCCGCCCGCAGGATGCGCTGGCGCGCGACGCCGGATTAGCCGTCGGTGAACGCGGGGGGATCCGCATAGACAGCCGGTGTTTGACCTCTGATGACGCCATTTACGCCATTGGCGAATGCGCGCTCTGGGAAGGGCGGATTTATGGACTTGTTGCGCCGGGGTATCAGATGGCGCGAGTGGTTGCCGCCGGACTGGCGCAGGAGTCGGCGTGTTTTAGCGGCGCGGACATGAGCACCAAACTGAAACTTCTGGGCGTGGATGTCGCCTCGTTTGGCGACGCGCAGGCCCGCACGCCAGGCGCAAAAAGCTACCAGTGGACCGACGGTCCTGAGCAAATCTATAAAAAAATCGTCGTTAGCGCCGACGGCAAAACGTTGCTCGGCGGTGTGCTGGTGGGGGACGTGGGCGACTACGCCACGCTGTTGCCGATGATGCTGAACGGGATTGCGCTTCCCGCCCGGCCGGAGTCGCTGATTTTACCTGCGCTTTCCGCTGGCGCGCCTGCCGCCCTCGGCGTGGCGGCGCTTCCGGACAGCGCGCAGGTTTGCTCCTGTCATAACGTCAGCAAAACGGATATCTGCCAGGCGGTCAGCGCGGGCGCAACCGATATCCCCGCGCTTAAGCAGTGCACCAAGGCGGCGACCGGCTGCGGCGGCTGTAGCGCGCTGGTTAAACAGGTGATGGAACATCAGCTTGCCGCTCAGGGCGTGGAGGTCAAAAAGGATATCTGCGAACACTTCTCGTATTCGCGTCAGGAGATCTATCACCTGGTGCGGGTTAACCGGATCCATACCTTTGAGCAATTGATTAGTCGCTACGGACAGGGCCACGGCTGCGAAATTTGTAAGCCGCTGGTCGGTTCGGTGCTGGCCTCGTGCTGGAACGACTATCTGCTGAAGCCTGCGCACAGGCCGCTACAGGATACCAACGATCGTTTTTTCGCCAATATTCAGAAAGACGGCACCTATTCGGTCGTGCCAAGAATGGCGGCGGGAGAAGTGACGGCTGACGGGTTGATCGCGATGGGCGAGATCGCCAAACGCTATCGGCTGTACAGCAAAATTACGGGCGGTCAGCGCATCGATCTCTTTGGCGCGCGACTGGAGCAACTGCCGGATATCTGGCGCGACCTGATTGCCGCCGGATTTGAAACCGGGCACGCCTACGGCAAGTCGCTGCGGACGGTGAAATCCTGTGTTGGCTCGACCTGGTGTCGCTACGGCGTACAGGACTCCACCGGACTGGCGGTGAGGCTGGAGCATCGCTATAAAGGGCTGCGCGCGCCGCATAAAATCAAAATGGCGGTGTCCGGCTGTACCCGTGAATGCGCTGAAGCACAGGGCAAAGATGTCGGGGTTATTGCTACCGATAAGGGCTGGAACCTGTACCTGTGCGGCAATGGCGGCATGAAACCGCGTCACGCCGATCTGTTTGCCAGCGATATGGACAGCGACACGCTGATACGCACCATCGATCGCTTTCTGATGTTCTACATTCGCACGGCCGACCGCTTACAGCGTACCAGTACCTGGATGGATAATCTCGAAGGCGGCATTGCTTACCTGCGCGAGGTGATCCTCAACGATAGCCTGGGCATTGCCGACGAGCTGGAGCAGGAGATGGCGCGCGTGGTGGAAAGCTACCAGTGTGAGTGGCAAACCACGTTGAACGACCCGCAGCAGTTGGCGTTGTTCCGGTCAACCCTCATCAGCCAGCCGCAGGAGGAAAACCAGCGACCCTGGCAGGCGGTGTGCGACGTTGAGGCGATCCCGGAACGCCTGGGCGTCGGCGCGCGACTGGGTGAGCGGCAGATTGCGCTGTTCCGCTTTGGCGAAACGGTGTTCGCGCTGGACGATCGCGAGCCGGGCAGCGACGCCAACGTGCTTTCCCGCGGCATTCTGGGCGACGCCGGCGGCGAACCGATCGTCATTTCACCACTGTATAAACAGCGTATTCGCCTGCGCGATGGCCGTCAGTGCGACAGCGGCGAACCGATGGTACGCGCGTGGCCGGTGAAAGTGGAAGGCGGGACGGTGTGGGTCGGCAATCAGGCGCTGCTGCTGCGCGCGGAGGCATCATGAGCGAAACCCGAACCACCTGTCCTTACTGCGGCGTTGGCTGCGGGGTAATTGCCGAGGTAAGCGAAAAGGGCGTCATCGTAAGAGGCGATCCGTCGCATCCGGCAAACTATGGGCGGCTGTGCGTGAAAGGCGCAGCACTCGGCGAAACCACCGGGCTGGCGGAACGTTTACTGCACCCGACCGTGGACGGTGAAGTCACCGACTGGCAGCAGGCGCTGGATACCGCAGGCCATCGGCTGCAGGCGATTATTGACCGTTACGGTCCGAAGGCGGTCGCGTTCTATGCCTCAGGTCAGCTGCTTACCGAAGACTATTACGCGGCGAACAAGCTGATGAAAGGTTTTATCGGCGCCGCTAATATCGACACCAACTCCCGTCTTTGCATGTCGTCGGCGGTAACCGCCTACAAACGCGCCTTTGGCGCCGACGTGGTGCCGTGCAGTTACGAGGACGTCGAGCAGAGCGAACTGGTGATCCTGGTCGGCTCAAACGCCGCCTGGACGCATCCGGTACTCTACCAGCGCCTGGCGCAGGCAAAGGCCGACAACCCGTCGATGCGGGTGGTGGTGATCGATCCGCGCCGTACGCCCACCTGTGACATCGCCGACCTTCATCTTCCTCTCGCGCCGGGCAGCGACGGCGGGCTGTTTGTCGGTCTGCTCCACGCGCTTCAGCAACGTGGGCTGGCGAACAGCGACTTTGTCGATGGTCAGGCGGCGCTGGCGCTGGCTGACGAATGGCCGCTGGCGCGGGTGGCGGAATTTTGCGAGCTGGAACGGCAGACCGTCGCCACCTTCTATGACTGGTTTCTCAGCGCCCGGACCGCCATCACGCTTTACTCCATGGGCATTAACCAGTCGGCCAGCGGCAGCAACAAGTGTAATGCTATTATCAACGTTCACCTCGCCAGCGGAAAGGTCAACCGCGCAGGCTGCGGCCCCTTTTCGCTGACCGGACAGCCAAACGCGATGGGCGGTCGCGAGGTCGGCGGACTGGCGACCCAGCTTGCCGCTCACATGGATTTTGAACCCGCTGACGTGTCGCGCGTCGCCCGTTTCTGGGGGACGGAACGCCTGGCGCAAACGCCGGGGCTGATGGCGGTCGATTTGTTTGCGGCTATCGCCAGCGGCGAGGTCAAAGCGGTGTGGATCATGGGCACCAATCCTGCGGTGTCGCTACCGGACAGCCATGCGGTATGTCAGGCGCTGGCGGCGTGCCCACTGGTGATTGTCTCTGAGGTAATGGAAAAGACGGATACCAGCCGTTATGCGCATATCCGTTTTCCGGCGCTGGCGTGGGGGGAAAAAGACGGCACAGTAACCAACTCCGAACGGCGGATCTCGCGCCAGCGGGCGTTTTTACCCGCGCCCGGCGAAGCGCGCGCCGACTGGTGGATTGTGGCGCAAATGGCGAAACGACTGGGATTCGCCAGCGCATTTGCCTGGCAGGACGCGTGGCAGGTCTTTCGCGAACACGCCGCGCTTTCCGGGTTTGAAAATAACGGTGAGCGGGCATTTGATATCGGCGCGCTGGCGGCACTCAGCCGTGAACAGTGGCAGGATCTGACGCCTGTACGCTGGCCGGTAAGCCGCACGCAAGACGCGCCGCCGGCATGGCGGCGTCTGCGGATGGTGCCGGTTGCGCCGCAGGTCATGAATACCTGCGGCGATCCGCTGTATCCGCTGGTGCTCAATACCGGGCGCATTCGCGACCAATGGCATACGCTGACCCGCACCGGAAATGTCCCACGCCTGATGCAGCATATCAGCGAACCGACCGTCGAGCTGTCGCCGCAGGATGGCGCGCGACTTCAGCTTGTTGACGGCGCTCTGTGCCGGATCCATTCGCCGCGCGGCGTGATGGTCGCAAGGGTGATGATACACCCCGGTCAGCGCGAGGGGAGCGCTTTTGCACCTATGCACTGGAACAATCAGTTTGCCCGTCAGGGGAGGGTGAACGCGCTGGTCGCGCCGGTGTGTGACCCGCATTCCGGTCAGCCGGAAAGCAAACAGACGGCGGTGCGTATCACCCCGTGGCAGCCGCGCTGGCAGGGGGAGTTGTTCTGCCGCGATCCGCTGACGCTACCGCCTTATGTTCACCGCTGGCGAAAAGCCACGCGATGCGGGCTGCGCTATACGCTGGCTGCCGATCGTCCCGTTACCGACTGGCTGGAAAATCACTACACTGAGCAGGGCTGGCAGATACAGCGGGCCACGACGCCGTACGGGCAGCATCTGCTCGCCTGGCATCAGGGAAGGCTGATGTCCGGGTTCTGGTCAGGAACGGTACTGCCTGCGCTTGATGAGGCGCTGATCGTCTCCGCTTTTCGCCAGCCGCCGGAAACCGCCAGGGCGCGCCATGCGCTGCTGAGCGGAAACGCTGACAGCGAGCAAGCCGATCCGGGGGCGATCGTCTGCAGTTGCTTTAGCGTCGGGGAGAAAACCATTGCTCAGGCCATAGGTCAGGGTTGCGACTCGGTGGCGGCGTTGGGGTTAAGCCTGCGCTGTGGTACGCACTGCGGCTCCTGCGTACCGGAGCTAAAAGCGATTCTGGCGCGGATGCTTCCCTGCAAAGCGTAAGGATTATCCTGAAAGTGTGAGAAAGCCTGCAAAACGGCGAAAAATCGGATAGGCTTTTACCGTGTTTTATTGATCGATAGACGTAAGAAGCCGCCGCTGATTTGAGCCGTTTTGTTTCTCATCCCACGCTGTTCTCCCTGTTCCTGCTGCTGGCGGGCGGTCACGCCTGCGCGCAATCTACGTTTATCCATCAGGCCGAGAATCCGTTCGATAATAATCAGGATGGTTTGCCCGACCTGGGAATGACCCCAACGTCAAACGAGGGGGAAAAGCATTTCGCGGAAATGATGAAGGCCTTTGGCGAAGCAAGTATGACCGATAACGGCCTGGATGCGGGCGAGCAGGCGAAACAGTTCGCCTTCGAACAGGTGCGCGACGCCCTCAGCGAGCAGGTGAACCAGCAACTGGAAACCTGGCTGTCGCCGTGGGGCAACGCCAGCGTCAATGTCCAGGTCGACAACGAAGGCAATTTCAACGGTAGCCGCGGAAGCTGGTTTATCCCCTGGCAGGATAACACCCGCTACCTCACCTGGAGTCAACTGGGCCTGACGCAACAGGACGATGGGCTGGTGAGCAATGTCGGTATCGGACAGCGTTGGGCGCGCGACGGCTGGTTGCTGGGCTATAACACCTTTTACGACAATCTTCTCGATGAAAACCTGCAGCGCGCAGGGCTGGGAGCGGAAGCGTGGGGGGAATATTTACGTCTGTCCGCGAATTATTACCAGCCGTTCGCCTCCTGGCAGACGCACACGGATACGCTGGAACAGCGGATGGCGCGCGGTTATGACCTCAGCGCGGAAATGCGTATGCCGTTCTACCAGCACCTCAATACCCGGGTCAGTGTGGAACAATATTTTGGCGACAGCGTCGATCTGTTTGACTCCGGGACGGGCTACCATAATCCGGTGGCGGTGAGTCTGGGGCTCAATTACACCCCGGTGCCGCTGGTCACGGTGACCGCCCAGCACAAGCAGGGCGAGAGCGGCGTCAGCCAGAACAATCTTGGCCTGAACCTCAATTATCGCTTCGGCGTACCGCTGAAAAAGCAATTGTCTGCCAGCGAAGTGGCGGCCAGTCAATCACTGCGCGGCAGTCGCTATGACAATCCACAGCGTAACAACCTGCCTACCATGGAATATCGCCAGCGCAAAACGTTGAGCGCGTTTCTGGCGACGCCGCCGTGGGATCTGCATGCCGGAGAAACGGTAGCGCTGAAACTCCAGGTGCGCAGTCTGCACGGAGTGCGCCACCTGACCTGGCAGGGCGATACCCAGGCGCTGAGCCTGACCTCCGGGCCTGATCCTGACAGCATTGATGGCTGGACGATCATTATGCCAGCATGGGACAGCAGTGAAGGGGCGACCAACCGCTGGCGGTTGTCGGTGGTGGTGGAAGACGAAAAAGGTCAGCGTGTCTCCTCCAATGAGATCACGCTTGCGCTGACGGAGCCGTTTATGGCGATGCCGGATGACGATCCGCGCTGGCGACTGCTCCCGGAGGAGTAATCAGAAGATGCGTTCCTGATGCACCCATACCGCGGCTTCTACACGCGATTTCAGCTTCATTTTTTTCAGCATATGTTTGACGTGAACTTTTACCGTGCTTTCGGTGATGTCCAGACGGCGGGCGATCATTTTATTTGGCAGAACCTGGGCGATGAGCTTCAGGATATCGCGCTCGCGCGGGGTAAGCTGGGTCACGTCGCGGTCAGAAGTGGCGCGGTTGGCGCGCAGGCTGGCGGCCAGCACTGGCGTTAACGCTTCGCTCAACACCATTTCGCCGGCGGCGGCCTGCTGTAAGGACTTCAACAGATCTTCCGGCTCCATATCTTTTAGCAGGTAGCCATCCGCGCCGCGTTTGAGCGCGGTGACCACGTCTTCTTCATGGTTTGAGACGCTGAACACCACGATACGGCCAGACAACGCCTTTTCCCGTAGCTTGTCGAGGGTTTCCAGACCGTTCATGCCAGGCATATTCAGGTCCAGCAGGATCAGATCCGGGTCAAGCGATTCCGCCAGTTCAATACCCTGTTCGCCATTGCTGGCCTCGCCGACCACGGTAATGTCCGCAGCCATGCTGACAAGCTGTTTGACGCCGGTCCGCAGCATCGGATGATCGTCGATGAGCAGGATGGTTGCCTGTTCCGGATTATTCATGGGTATCTCCTTGCACTTCAGTGAAGTATTTTTCGGGAATAAAGGTGACAGCGACTTCAGTGCCTCCCGTCTCGCGACGGCGCACCCGGCAATCACCGCGCAGGCTCTGGGCCCGGTCACGCATAATGATCATGCCATAATGATTGCTGCGTTCGGCGTTTTCAGGCACGCCGCAGCCGTTGTCCTGGACGGTTAATTTCACCTGCTTACCTTTTAGCGCCGCAGTGACGACCACTTCATCGGCCTGCGAATGTTTGAGCGCGTTGCTTAACGCTTCGCGGGCAATTTGCAGCAGGTGAATAGCCTGATGCGACGGCACCAGGCGGGGCGGCAACTGGTAATCCAGTTTTACCGTAAAGCCAAAGCGGGCACTGTATTCCTGGCAACTGGCTTCCAGCGCAGGACGCAGTCCAGGCTCGGTCAGCTGTAGCCGGAAAGTGGTTAACAGTTCGCGCAATTGCGCCCACGAAGCGTTCAGTTCATTGCGGATCTGGCTCAGCAACTCGCGGCTGCTTTCCGGTAACGTGTCACCCTGCATTTGCAAACAACTGACCTGCATCTTCATACAGGACAGCGATTGGGCAATGGAATCATGCAGTTCGCGCGCAATGGTTGCACGCTCTTCCATGACAATCAACTGCTGCTGGCGTTCCTGATGACGATCCAACGCCAGCGTAGCGGTAAGCTGTTCGACTAACGTGTCGACCAGTTGCTGCTGATCGTGGCTCAGGTGTCCGCCCGGCGGCAGGGTTGCCAGCAGAATGCCGTACTGGGTGTGGGTGTCGGTCAGACGCCATTTCAGGGTCATGCCGCCGTCACTCTCCGGCAATGTTCCGCGCGGACACAAATGGCAGCCCTTGTCGTCGCAGCTACTGTCAGACTGACAGGTAAATTCCTGATGATTATCTTCATCTTCCTGGTCATAAACCCGCAACTCAATGTCGTGCAGCAGCGTCAAGTTTTGCAGTCCATTCAGCACCGGCGAGAGCCGCTCGCACAGCGGTGCCTGCGAGTGCAGACGGCGGTTTGCCTGCCAGAGGAACGAAAGGATTTGATTCTTTTGCTCCAGCCCGGCGGTTTTCTCTTTTACCCGCTGCTCGAGAACTGAATAGCTTTCCGCCAGTTCGTCAGACATGTTGTTCAGCGCATCGCCGAGCATTGCCATCTCGTTACGTCCGCTGATGCGTGCGCGTTGGGTAAAGTCGCGATGGCTGACGGCGCGGGCCATCGACAGCAGCTGTTTCCAGGGTTGAAGCAAGCGCGCGCGTAACCAGATGATGGTAAAGACCAGCAGCAGCGCCATAAAAATCGCCATCATCCGATGTACCATCACCACGCGTTCGATACGCATTTCCGTGGTATGGTCAAACGCCGAAACCAGATTATCCAGACCGGTAACGAAGCGTCCGACGTCAGCGGCGACCGCCTCGCGGCTGTTGGCCTGTTGCAGACCGGGCAACAGCTCGCTGCGCCAGTATGCCTGTAAGGCCTTAAGCTGCGCCTGCTGGCCGTCGCGCTGCGCGGCGCGGCTTAGCTCCGGGCTAAATGCCGTCTGTTCCATCTCGTCCAGCAATTTCTGATCGTTACCCTGTAGCGGCACCGCGGCGAGCAGGCGATAGCTCTGCATGCGCAACGAACCGGCTTTGTTGATGGCGTGGGCACTGCCCTGAACGCCCTGTACCAGCCAGCCGGAAACAGCCATTCCCGCCATCCCAAGAGCCGTGGAGAGCATGACGATAAGCGCTACCTGGTTGACCAGCGTGAGCGGAGAGAGACAACGTTTAAGCATAAAACCTTCTTCCTTCAGGTCACTGGCTGCGGGGAGTCGTGACCCCAATGAATGACGATACTGCGGTTGAGGGCGGGCAGTGGCGTTATTCTCGGCTATCACCTGGAGTATACCCATACCTAAAACGAGTTACCTCTTAATTGCCGCGAGTGGCAGGGGTTTTGCGAAGGAGGGAGTAGGGTGACTCAGTATGGTGAAAAACCACATATTTTTTACCGATACGCGCTACTCACTTAGGGTGATCATCATTTTTTGGGCCGCAGAATGACGGCTTTTCCTTTGATTTATATCAACTTACCAAATCCCGTAAACCCTAAGGTGGCAGACATTAAATCGAGTATCAGAGGTGTCTATGAGTCATTCATCCGTCCCTGAAAGGGCATCTGGAGCAGTAATTACAGAATGGCGTCCGGAAGATCCGGCATTCTGGGCGCAACGGGGTCATCGCATCGCCAGCCGCAACCTGTGGATTTCCGTCCCTTGTCTGCTGCTGGCGTTTTGCGTATGGATGTTGTTCAGTGCTGTGGCGGTCAATTTGCCGAAGGTAGGATTTAACTTCACCACCGATCAGCTGTTTATGCTGACTGCGTTGCCGTCAGTTTCCGGCGCGCTGCTGCGTGTGCCGTACTCTTTCATGGTGCCGGTATTTGGCGGACGCCGCTGGACCGCCTTCAGCACCGGGATTTTGATTGTGCCGTGCGTATGGTTAGGGTTTGCGGTACAGGATACCTCCACGCCGTTCAGCACTTTTATTCTGATCTCTCTGCTGTGCGGTTTTGCCGGGGCTAACTTTGCCTCCAGTATGGCGAACATCAGCTTTTTCTTTCCAAAACAGAAGCAAGGTGGCGCGCTGGGTCTGAACGGTGGTCTCGGCAACATGGGCGTGAGCGTCATGCAACTGGTTGCGCCGCTGGTGGTATCGCTGTCCATTTTCGCCCTCTTCGGCAGTCACGGTGTTGAACAACCCGACGGTTCGCAGCTGTACCTGGCGAACGCCGCGTGGATTTGGGTGCCGTTCCTGGCCATTTTCACCCTGGCCGCATGGTTTGGTATGAATGAACTGGCGACTTCCAAAGCGTCTCTGAAAGAGCAGCTACCGGTCCTGAAACGCGGCCACTTGTGGATCATGAGCCTGCTGTATCTGGCGACGTTTGGCTCGTTCATCGGCTTTTCTGCCGGGTTTGCGATGCTGTCGAAAACTCAGTTCCCTGATGTACAGATTCTGCATTACGCCTTCTTTGGGCCGTTTATTGGCGCGCTGGCGCGCTCGGCGGGCGGGGCTATTTCCGACCGTCTCGGCGGTACCCGCGTCACGCTGGTGAACTTCGTGCTGATGGCGATATTCAGCGGTCTGTTGTTCCTGACGCTGCCCACAAACGGTACCGGCGGCAGCTTTATCGCCTTCTTTGTGGTGTTCCTTGCCTTGTTCATGACCGCCGGGCTGGGGAGCGGTTCAACGTTTCAGATGATCTCGGTGATTTTCCGTAAGCTGACGATGGACCGCGTAAAAGCGGAAGGCGGTTCGGAAGAAAAAGCGATGCGAGAAGCGGCTACCGACACGGCGGCAGCGCTGGGCTTTATCTCGGCCATTGGCGCGATTGGCGGTTTCTTTATCCCGAAAGCGTTCGGCACATCGCTTGCGTTAACCGGTTCGCCGGTTGGTGCAATGAAAGTGTTCCTGTTCTTCTATATCGCCTGCGTGGTTATCACCTGGCTGGTATATGGGCGCCATTCCAATAAATAAAAAAGTCGTTATTGATTATCCTTTGCGCGGTGTTAGACCGCGCTTTTTTTATCCTGCAATTAGTTACAACATACTGATAAATTTTTAGACGCTTAGCCTGTCGGTTACATCGGCGTAAAGGGGTCATGCAGGGGGCATACCCCTTAATACCCACCCCGGTAAAATTTAACATTTAGCGTAGTATTGGAAGAAAATATTTTCATTAAAAACATAAGGTTATATATTTTTGTTAAATCCCCCAAAAGGGGTATAACCAAATTTACCCGTCGTTTTGTTCCCGGTCTGCCTTGATCGTTATCAATTCCCACGTCCTTTCAGCGCGTTACCGTCAGCAGCAATTAAGCAATGTCGATTTATCAGAGAGCCGTCAGGCTCCCACAGGAGAGAACCGATGAGTAAATTCCTGGATCGGTTTCGCTACTTCAAGCAGAAGGGCGAAACCTTTGCCGATGGGCACGGCCAGCTTCTCGAAACTAACCGGGACTGGGAAGATGGATACAGAAGCCGCTGGCAGCACGATAAAATCGTGCGTTCGACGCACGGGGTGAACTGCACCGGCTCATGCAGCTGGAAAATCTACGTCAAGAACGGTCTGGTGACCTGGGAAACCCAGCAAACCGATTACCCGCGTACCCGTCCCGACATGCCGAACCACGAGCCGCGAGGCTGCCCGCGTGGGGCGAGCTACTCCTGGTATCTCTACAGCGCTAACCGACTGAAATATCCGCTGATGCGCAAACGTCTGATGAAGATGTGGCGTGAGGCGAAAAAACTGCACAGCGATCCGGTTGATGCCTGGGCATCCATCATTGAAGACGCCGACAAAGCAAAAAGCTTCAAGCAGGCGCGCGGTCGCGGCGGCTTCGTGCGTTCTTCCTGGCAGGAAGTGAATGAACTGATTGCGGCCTCGAACGTCTATACCGTTAAAACCTACGGCCCGGACCGCGTTGCGGGCTTCTCGCCGATCCCGGCGATGTCGATGGTCTCTTATGCCTCTGGCGCGCGTTATCTCTCTTTGATAGGCGGCACCTGCCTGAGCTTCTACGACTGGTATTGCGACCTGCCTCCGGCGTCTCCGCAGACCTGGGGCGAGCAGACCGACGTGCCGGAATCCGCCGACTGGTATAACTCCAGCTACATCATTGCCTGGGGATCCAACGTTCCGCAGACCCGTACTCCGGATGCCCACTTCTTTACAGAAGTGCGCTACAAAGGCACCAAGACCGTTGCGGTCACGCCGGACTATGCCGAGATCGCCAAGCTCTGTGATTTATGGCTGGCGCCGAAGCAGGGCACCGATGCGGCGATGGCGCTGGCGATGGGCCACGTTATGCTGCGCGAATTCCATCTCGACAACCCGAGCCAGTATTTTACTGACTATGTGCGTCGCTACACCGACATGCCGATGCTGGTGATGCTGGAAGAGCGCGACGGTTATTACGCCGCAGGCCGTATGCTGCGCGCCGCCGACCTCGTCGATGCGCTGGGCCAGGAAAACAATCCGCAGTGGAAAACTGTCGCCATGAACAGCAACGGCGACATGGTGGCGCCGAACGGCTCAATTGGTTTCCGCTGGGGCGAAAAAGGCAAATGGAACCTCGAGCAGCGCGATGGGACGACCGGCGCTGAGACAGAATTGCAACTGAGCCTGCTGGGCAGCCAGGACGAGATCGCCGAAGTTGGCTTCCCGTACTTTGGCGGGGAAGGCACAGAACATTTCAACAAAGTTGAACTGGAAAACGTTCTGTTGCACAAACTGCCGGCCAAACGTCTGCAACTGGCGGACGGCACCTCTGCGCTGGTCACCACCGTGTACGACCTGACGATGGCCAACTATGGTCTGGAGCGTGGCCTGAACGACGCCAACTGCGCGACCAGCTAGGACGACATTAAAGCGTACACTCCGGCGTGGGCTGAGCAAATCACCGGTGTCCCACGCGCGCACATCGTGCGCATCGCCCGTGAATTTGCCGATAATGCCGATAAAACCCACGGTCGTTCAATGATCATTGTTGGCGCCGGGCTGAACCACTGGTATCACCTCGATATGAACTATCGCGGTTTGATCAATATGCTGGTGTTCTGCGGTTGTATTGGCCAGAGCGGCGGCGGTTGGGCGCACTATGTCGGCCAGGAAAAACTGCGTCCGCAGACCGGCTGGCAGCCGCTGGCCTTTGCGCTCGACTGGCAGCGTCCAGCGCGCCATATGAACAGCACCTCTTATTTCTACAATCACTCCAGCCAGTGGCGCTACGAAACGGTCACCGCGCAGGAATTGCTGTCGCCGCTGGCGGACAAATCCCGCTATAGCGGGCATCTGATCGACTTCAACGTGCGCGCTGAGCGTATGGGGTGGTTGCCGTCGGCGCCGCAGTTGGGCACCAACCCGCTGACCATCGCAGAAGAAGCCAAAAAAGCAGGCATGACGCCGGTCGATTACACCGTTAAATCGCTTAAAGACGGCTCAATTCGCTTTGCGGCCGAACAGCCGGAAAACGGTAAAAACCATCCGCGTAACCTGTTTATCTGGCGCTCCAACCTGCTGGGGTCTTCCGGTAAGGGCCATGAGTACATGCTCAAGTATCTGCTCGGTACCGAAAACGGGATTCAGGGGAAAGATCTGGGACAGCAGGGCGGCGTGAAGCCGGAAGAAGTCGAATGGCGGGACAATGGCCTCGACGGCAAGCTGGATCTGGTGGTGACGCTGGATTTCCGTCTGTCGAGCACCTGTCTGTACTCCGACATCGTGTTGCCGACCGCGACCTGGTACGAAAAAGACGACATGAATACCTCGGATATGCATCCGTTTATTCATCCGCTTTCCGCCGCCGTCGACCCGGCCTGGGAATCAAAAAGCGACTGGGAAATCTATAAAGGCATCGCGAAAAAATTCTCTGAGGTGTGCGTCGGCCATCTCGGCCAGGAAACAGACGTCGTCACGCTGCCGATCCAGCATGACTCAGCCGCCGAGCTGGCGCAGCCGCTGGACGTGAAGGACTGGAAAAAAGGCGAATGCGACCTGATTCCGGGCGTCACCGCGCCGCACATCATGACCGTGGAGCGCGACTATCCGGCAACCTATGAGCGTTTCACCTCTATCGGCCCGCTGATGGAGAAAATCGGTAACGGCGGTAAAGGCATCGCGTGGAATACCCAAAGCGAAATGGATCTGCTGCGCAAGCTCAATTACACCAAGGCAGAGGGGCCGGCGAAAGGCCAGCCGATGCTCAACACAGCGATTGATGCGGCAGAGATGATCCTGACGCTGGCGCCGGAAACCAACGGTCAGGTGGCGGTTAAAGCCTGGGCGGCGCTCAGCGAGTTTACCGGTCGTGACCATACGCATCTGGCGACAAATAAAGAGGAAGAGAAAATTCGCTTCCGCGATATTCAGGCGCAGCCGCGTAAGATCATCTCCAGCCCGACCTGGTCTGGCCTGGAAGATGAGCACGTGTCCTATAACGCCGGCTACACCAACGTTCACGAGCTGATTCCGTGGCGAACCCTGTCTGGTCGCCAGTCGCTGTATCAGGATCACCAGTGGATGCGTGATTTTGGCGAAAGCCTGCTGGTTTACCGTCCGCCAATCGACACCCGTTCGGTGAAAGCGGTCATGGGCGAGAAATCCAACGGTAACCCGGAAAAAGCGCTCAACTTCCTGACGCCGCACCAGAAGTGGGGTATCCACTCTACCTACAGCGACAACCTGCTGATGCTGACGCTCTCTCGCGGCGGTCCGATTGTCTGGATGAGCGAAATCGATGCGAAAGATCTGGGGATTGAAGATAACGACTGGATCGAAGTGTTTAACAGCAACGGTGCGCTGACCGCGCGCGCAGTCGTCAGCCAGCGCGTGCCTGCGGGGATGACCATGATGTACCACGCGCAGGAACGTATCGTGAACCTGCCGGGCTCGGAAATCACGCAGCAGCGCGGCGGGATCCACAACTCGGTTACCCGTATTACGCCGAAACCAACCCATATGATCGGGGGTTATGCGCAACTGGCCTACGGTTTTAACTACTACGGCACCGTCGGCTCTAACCGCGATGAATTTGTGGTGGTACGTAAGATGAAGAACATTAACTGGTTGGATGGCGAAGGCAATGACCAGGTACAGGAGAGCGTAAAATGAAAATTCGTTCACAAGTCGGCATGGTGCTGAATCTCGATAAGTGCATCGGCTGCCACACCTGTTCAGTGACCTGTAAAAACGTCTGGACCAGTCGTGAAGGCATGGAATACGCCTGGTTCAACAATGTGGAAAGCAAACCGGGCGTCGGCTTCCCGAACGACTGGGAAAACCAGGAGAAATGGAAGGGCGGCTGGATCCGTAAAATCAACGGCAAACTGCAGCCGCGCATGGGTAACCGTGCGATGCTGCTCGGTAAAATTTTCGCCAACCCGCATCTGCCGGGCATTGATGATTACTATGAGCCGTTTGACTACGACTATCAGAATCTGCATACCGCGCCGGAAAGTAAACACCAGCCGATCGCCCGTCCGCGCTCGCTGATCACCGGCCAGCGGATGGACAAGATCACCAGCGGCCCGAACTGGGAGGAGATTCTGGGCGGCGAGTTTGAAAAACGCGCCAAAGACCAGAACTTCGAAAACATGCAGAAGGCGATGTACGGCCAGTTCGAAAACACCTTCATGATGTACCTGCCGCGTCTGTGCGAACACTGCCTGAACCCGGCATGTGTGGCGACTTGTCCGAGCGGCGCCATTTATAAGCGTGAAGAAGACGGCATCGTGCTGATCGACCAGGACAAGTGCCGCGGCTGGCGTATGTGCATCACCGGCTGCCCGTACAAAAAAATCTACTTCAACTGGAAGAGCGGCAAGTCAGAGAAGTGCATCTTCTGTTACCCGCGTATCGAAGCCGGTCAGCCGACTGTGTGCTCTGAAACCTGTGTCGGTCGTATCCGCTACCTCGGCGTGCTGTTGTACGACGCCGATGCGATTGAGAATGCCGCCAGCACCGAAAACGAGAAGGACCTGTATCAGCGTCAGCTTGATGTGTTCCTCGATCCGAACGATCCGGCAGTGATCGAACAGGCGCTGAAAGACGGCGTGCCGCAGAGCGTGATTGACGCGGCGCAGCAGTCGCCGGTGTACAAAATGGCGATGGACTGGAAGCTGGCGCTGCCGCTACATCCGGAATACCGTACGCTGCCGATGGTCTGGTATGTGCCGCCGCTGTCGCCGATTCAGTCTGCCGCGGATGCGGGCGAACTGGGCAGCAACGGTATTCTGCCGGACGTGGAGAGCCTGCGTATTCCGGTTCAGTACCTGGCGAATCTGCTGACGGCAGGGGATACCCAGCCGGTGCTGCTGGCGCTGAAACGTATGTTGGCGATGCGTCATTACAAACGTGCGGAAACCGTAGACGGCAAAGCGGATACTCGCGCGCTGGAAGAAGTGGGCTTAAGTGAAGCGCAGGCTCAGGAGATGTATCGTTATCTGGCGATCGCTAACTACGAAGATCGTTTTGTGGTGCCGAGCAGCCACCGTGAACTGGCGCGTGATGCGTTCCCGGAGAAAAGCGGCTGTGGCTTTACCTTCGGCGACGGCTGCCACGGTTCTGACAGCAAGTTCAACCTGTTCAACAGTCGCCGCATTGATGCCATCGATGTGACCAGCAAAACGGAGTCGCACCAATGATTGAACTCGTCATTGTTTCGCGTCTGCTCGAGTACCCTGATGCTGCCCTGTGGCAGCATCAGCGGGAGCTTTACGAAGCACTCGCGTCATCGGAAAACCTCGATAAAGAGGATGCGCATCAGCTCAGCGTTTTCCTGCGTGATTTAACCGCACAGGACATGCTGGATGTGCAGGCCAGTTACAGCGAACTGTTTGACCGCGGGCGCGCCACGTCGCTGCTGCTGTTTGAACATGTGCACGGCGAGTCACGCGATCGTGGTCAGGCGATGGTTGACCTGATGGCGCAGTATGAGCAGCACGGGTTGCAACTCGACAGCCGCGAATTGCCGGATCATCTGCCGCTGTATCTCGAATACCTGGCGCAGTTGCCGAAAAACGAGGCGCTGGGCGGTTTGCAGGATATCGCGCCGATTCTGGCGTTGCTGAGCGCGCGCTTGCAACAGCGTGAAAGCCGCTATGCGGTGCTGTTCGACCTGCTGCTGAAGCTGGCGAAGACCACCATCGACAGCGACAAAGTCGCCGAAAAAATTGCGGATGAAGTGCGCGACGATACGCCGCAGGCGCTTGATGCGGTCTGGGAAGAAGAGCAGGTGAAATTCTTTGCCGATCAGGGCTGCGGCGAGTCGGAAATCGCTGCTCACCAACGTCGTTTTGCTGGCGCCGTCGCGCCGCAATACCTGAATATCACCACCGGAGGACAGCAATAATGCACTTCCTGAATATGTTCTTCTTTGATATCTACCCGTACATCGCCGGGTCGGTCTTTCTGATTGGCAGTTGGCTACGCTATGACTATGGTCAGTACACCTGGCGTGCCGCATCCAGCCAGATGCTGGATCGCAAGGGGATGAACCTGGCGTCTAACCTGTTCCATTTCGGCATTTTGGGGATCTTTGCCGGTCACTTTCTCGGTATGTTAACGCCTCACTGGATGTATGAATCCTTCCTGCCTGTCGACGTAAAGCAAAAGATGGCGATGATCGGTGGCGGGGCGGCGGGTCTGATGACCCTGGTCGGCGGCGTACTGCTGCTGAAACGCCGTCTGTTCAGTCCACGCGTACGGGCAACGACCACTGGCGCAGATATTCTGATCCTGTCGCTGCTGGTGATTCAGTGCGCGCTGGGGCTGCTGACGATACCGTTCTCCGCTCAGCATATGGACGGTAGCGAGATGATGAAGCTGGTCGGCTGGGCGCAGTCTGTCGTGACTTTCCACGGTGGCGCCTCGGCGCATCTTGACGGCGTGGCGTTTATTTTCCGTCTGCACCTGGTACTCGGGATGACGCTATTCCTGCTGTTCCCGTTCTCCCGTCTCGTGCATATCTGGAGCGCGCCGGTAGAGTACCTGACGCGCAAATACCAGATTGTGCGTGCACGTCGCTGATTCGATGGCTGTCTGATGATAAACCCTGCTTCGGCGGGGTTTTTTGTTTTCAGTGAAAGCGTCGGATGGCGGCTGCGCCTCGCCCTTCGGGTCGTTGCCTGCGGCAACGCTTTCTCGCTGTGCTCGAATCGAACCTTAGTCGAAGCTTCTCATCCTTCCCCGCAATGGAAGAACATAAGGCATTGTGCTTTAGGGTAGTATTGGGATATTTGGAAGTGATGGTGGTGGGGGAAGGATTACCCGGCGCGTTGCGCCTTGCCCTTCGGGTCGTTGCCTGTGGCAACGCTTTCTCGCTACGCTCGAATCGAACCTTAGTCGAAGCTTCTCATCCTTCCCCGCAATGGAAGAACATAAGGCATTGTGCTTTAGGGTGGTATTGGGATATTTGGAAGTGATGGTGGTGGGGGAAGGATTCGAACCTTCGAAGTCTGTGACGGCAGATTTACAGTCTGCTCCCTTTGGCCGCTCGGGAACCCCACCAGGGGTAATTCATCGTTTGAGGTACAGCTCGGAAATGGTGGTGGGGGAAGGATTCGAACCTTCGAAGTCGATGACGGCAGATTTACAGTCTGCTCCCTTTGGCCGCTCGGGAACCCCACCACGGGGTAAAGCATTTACTGGCCTGCTTCCTTTTGGGAAGCGGGGCGCATCATATCAAATGACGCGCCACTGTAAAGCATTCCGGTGACAAAAATGAACTGGTTGCCTGATTTTTGCCCGTAAAGACGCAAAGGTAACCAATTCATTTCGCTGCCGATTAAAGAATGATCGTTCGGTTACCGTACACAAAGACGCGCTGGGCCAGTACCTGATACAACGCGCGGCTCAGCACGTTCTTCTCTACGTCACGACCCGCGCGCATCATATCCTCCGCGGTATAGGTATGATCCACGTGGATTACGTCCTGCATGATAATAGGGCCTTCATCCAGATTGTCGTTGACATAGTGCGCTGTCGCGCCAATGATTTTTACGCCGCGCTCGTAGGCCTGGTGGTACGGACGCGCGCCGATAAAGGCAGGCAGGAACGAGTGATGAATATTGATGATCTTGTTCGGGAAACGCGCGACGAACGCTGGCGTCAGTACCCGCATGTATTTTGCCAGCACGACGTAGTCCGGCTGGTGCGCGTCAATGGCGTCCGCCATCTGCTTATCATGCTCTTCACGAGTCAGGCCCTCATGGCTGACCAGCTCGAAAGGAATCTCAAAACGCTCCACTAAAGAACGCAGGGTCTCGTGGTTGCCTATCACAGCGGCAATTTCAACATCCAGTCCGCCATAATTGGCTTTCATTAGCAGATCGCCCAGACAATGCGCTTCTTTCGTGACCAGAATCACCACACGACGACGTCCTGCCGGATTCAACTCGCGAATGGAGCCTTCAGGCAATGCGCTGTCGAGATCGGCCAACAGCGTGGCGTCGTTAAAAATTCCTTCCAGTTCGGTACGCATAAAAAAACGTCCGGTGCGGTGGTCTACGAACTCATTGTTCTGCACAATGTTCAGTTCGTGCTTGTAGCAAATATTAGTAATACGCGCGATAAGGCCCTTTTGATCCGGGCAAATAGTACGAAGCACTTTGCGTTGTAATGAATGCATTTGCAGCGGTAATCCTGTTGAGAATGTTTGCATAAGGAATGCTGTCGGGCGTTACTGACCGCAGCATTTTTTGAATTTTTTACCTGATCCGCAGGGGCAGGCGTCATTTCGTCCAATTTGTGGGCGTGTGCCGTCTATATAGTACCACTGACCGTTTTCTTTTAAAAAACGAGAACGTTCAAGGATGACGCCCGCTTTGCCGTTTTCACGAAAACGGGCGACAAAGCTGACGTAGCCGAGTTCATCGCTTTCGGCGCCGCTCTGTTCAAACACGGTTAAGCCGAGCCATTCGGTACTGGCGAACCCGGCGCTTATCTCTTCGCGGAACGCCGCGGCATTGCAGTCCGGATGCCAGGTTTTGATTAAATAATCTGCGTCTTTCATCACAAAAGCGCAGTAGCGAGAACGCATGAGATGTGACGGATCGGGCGCAACTTGCTCGCCAGACACATATTGGTGGCAACATAGGCTATACTCGACAGCGCTACCGCAGGGACAAAGCTGTGACACGAATAGTCTCCCTGATAAAAAAACAGCGGATAAAAAGTCCAGGTGGCGCTATGTTAACTGAGCGATGGAGATGTTGCTACGCTCGAAAGCCAGGGGAAGTTTGTAGGTCACATGAGAAAGATGAAAATAGGTCTGGCGCTGGGGTCTGGTGCGGCGCGGGGCTGGTCACATATTGGTGTCATCAAAGCGCTCAGGCACATGGGCATTGATATTGACATCGTCGCCGGCTGTTCCATCGGTTCGTTAGTCGGCGCGGCGTATGCCAGTGATAAATTACCTGCGCTGGAAAAGTGGGTTTGCTCGTTCAGCTACTGGGATGTCCTTCGCCTGATGGATCTCTCATGGCGACGGGGAGGACTGCTGCGCGGCGAGCGCGTGTTCAATCACTATCGTAATATCATGCCGGTGGAGACTATCGAACAGTGCTCGCGGCGTTTCGCCACAGTCGCCACTAACCTCAGTACCGGTCGCGAACTGTGGTTTACCGAAGGCGATCTGCATCTTGCGGTACGGGCCTCCTGCAGTATTCCTGGTCTGATGTCTCCTGTCGCACATAAGGGATACTGGCTGGTGGACGGCGGTGTGGTAAATCCCGTTCCTGTTTCACTGACCCGCGCCATGGGCGCCGATATCGTGATTGCCGTTGATCTGCAGCACGATGCGCATCTGATGCAACAAGATCTCCTCTCACCGAATGTCAACGGCGACGGCGCTGAGACTGACGTTGAAGGCCAGTCCTGGCGTGCGCGCTTAAAAGAACGTTTGGGCAGTATGACGGCACGACGTGTAGTGTCCGCGCCAACCGCGATGGAAATCATGACGACGTCTATCCAGATTCTGGAAAATCGTCTTAAGCGTAACCGCATGGCAGGCGATCCGCCTGACATATTAATACAACCGTTCTGTCCACAAATATCCACACTGGATTTTCATCGTGCCCATGCCGCCATTGAAGCAGGGCGGCTTGCGGTGGAAAAAAAGATGGACGAACTATTACCTCTGGTGCGTGCTGAAGTTTGACGCATCTTTTTTATCTACACTTAAGCAAATTCTGACAGGCAGGTGTGGCAATACCATGCCACTATTGATCAAAGCCAGTCAGGGGAGAGAACATGACGCAGCCATTGGTCGGGAAACAGATTCTTATCGTTGAGGATGAGCCGGTATTTCGCTCGCTTCTGGATTCGTGGTTTTCCTCATTGGGAGCGACAACGGCACTGGCGAGTGATGGGGTTGAGGCACTGGAGCGTTTTGATGAATTCACGCCCGATCTCATGATATGCGATCTTGCGATGCCGAGAATGAACGGACTCAAACTTGTCGAGCAATTACGTAACCGTGGGGACCAGACGCCGATACTGGTTATCTCCGCGACGGAAAATATGGCCGATATTGCTAAGGCGCTACGGTTGGGGGTCGATGACGTATTGCTAAAGCCGGTAAAGGATCTCAATCGTCTTCGCGAAACCGTCTTCGCCTGTCTTTATCCCAATATGTTCAATTCGCGGGTGGAAGAAGAAGAAAGGCTGTTCCGCGACTGGGATGCGATGGTTGGCGATCCGACTGCCGCCAGAAAATTACTGCAGGAGCTGCAGCCGCCGGTGCAGCAGGTTATTTCTCGCTGCCGGGTGAATTACCGGCAGTTAGTCTCAGCGGATAAACCGGGGCTGGTTCTGGATATCGCGCCGCTGTCGGACAACGATTTGGCTTTTTATTGTCTGGACGTAACACGCGCAGGGGATAATGGCGTACTGGCGGCATTACTCCTGCGGGCGTTATTTAATGGTCTGTTGCAGGAGCAGCTCGGGCATCAGAATCAACGCCTGCCTGAATTGGGCGCAGTGCTAAAACAGGTGAACCATCTGCTCCGCCAGGCCAATTTACCCGGTCAATTTCCGCTGCTGGTGGGGTATTACCATAGCGGGATAAAAAATCTGATACTGGTTTCTGCCGGGTTGAATGCAACATTAAATACCGGCTCACATAATGTACAAATCAGTAATGGCGTTCCGCTTGGGACGTTAGGAAATACTTATCTCAACCAAATTAGCCAGCGCTGCGAGTCGTGGCAATGTCAAATTTGGGGAGCAGGCGGCAGGTTGCGTCTTATGTTGTCTGCGGAATGAACGATCGGGCAGGCGCAAGCAAATTGCTTTACCCTGCCTTTCTCTGCCGGTGTTACTATCGGCGCCAGTTTTATACGTATTTGTCTTAATTATACGCATGCGCATCCTTTTCGGACCTGAGGCTTCTGTCAGTGCTGATATACTCGATGCGGTACAGATTGATGAACACGTTCAATACATGAACAGTCCAGGAGAATTTAAATGGCTGCCATTAACTCGAAAGTCAAAAAAGCCGTTATCCCGGTAGCGGGATTAGGAACCAGGATGTTACCGGCGACAAAAGCGATCCCGAAAGAGATGTTGCCGCTGGTTGATAAGCCATTAATTCAGTATGTCGTTAACGAATGTATTGCTGCGGGCATCACTGAAATTGTGCTGGTGACTCACTCTTCGAAAAATTCGATCGAAAACCATTTTGATACCAGTTTTGAACTGGAAGCGATGCTGGAAAAACGTGTTAAGCGTCAGCTGCTCGAAGAGGTACAGTCTATTTGCCCACCGCACGTAACGATTATGCAGGTACGTCAGGGGCTGGCAAAAGGGTTAGGTCATGCCGTATTGTGCGCGCATCCCGTCGTGGGTAACGAGCCTGTCGCGGTTATTCTGCCGGACGTTATTCTGGATGAGTACGAATCCGATCTCTCTCAGGATAACCTGGCCGAAATGATTCGCCGTTTTGACGAAACCGGTAATAGCCAGATTATGGTGGAACCGGTCGATGACGTAACCGCTTATGGTGTCGTAGACTGCAAAGGCGTTGAATTAACCCCGGGCGAGAGCGTTCCGATGGTTGGCGTGGTAGAGAAGCCGAAAGCGGACGTCGCGCCGTCTAATCTGGCGATTGTGGGCCGTTATGTCCTGAGCGCAGATATCTGGCCACTGCTGGCGAAAACGCCTCCGGGAGCCGGTGACGAGATTCAGCTGACCGATGCAATCGACATGCTGATCGAAAAAGAAACCGTTGAAGCTTACCATATGAAAGGCAAGAGCCATGACTGTGGCAATAAATTAGGCTACATGCAGGCGTTTGTGGAATATGGTATCCGCCATAATTCTCTGGGTAGCGAATTTAAGGCCTGGCTTGAAGACGAAGTGGGTATTAAGCGGTAACCGGACGTTATAATTAACGTGATTAAGCGGCGCGGCACTCCAGCGCCGTTTTTTATGCGCCGCATCTGGGGATTTTGGGAAATTACAGGCAAAAAAAATCCCGCGAGACGCGGGATTTCAGGCAAGTAAATACCGATTATTCCTTGATCAGGAAGTCTTCCAGCTGTTTACCTTGCTCTTCCATTGCTTTTTTGATCACTGCCGGAGTACGGCCCTGGCCGGTCCAGGTTTTGGTTTCGCCGTTTTCGTCAACGTAGCTATATTTAGCCGGACGTGCTGCACGTTTAGCTTTAGTGCCGGATTTAACCGCAGCCATGCTATTCAGCAGTTCATTCGGGTCAATGCCATCAGCAATCAGCATTTCGCGGTATTGCTGCAGTTTACGAGTGCGTTCTTCAACTTCAGCCGCTGCCGCGCTTTCTTCTTCACGACGCTCGTTAACAACAACTTCTAATTTTTCCAGCATTTCTTCCAGCGTTTCCAGGGTGCATTCTCTTGCCTGCGCACGAAGAGTACGGATGTTGTTCAGAATTTTAAGTGCTTCGCTCATTTTAGTAATCTCAAACTTATATTGGGGTGGTTTGTTGAGCTAATAATAGAGCGTTAAATTCAGATGTGCAATAGCCAGGAATGTAAGGAATTCAAAATTGCGCTTTATTTTTTGCCCCCAATTAATATCCGAACTTAAAATTTTCTTGAAGGAACGCACAAAAAAGAGCTTATTGGCAGAGCGGTTACTCCTTTTTTTACCCGACGGCGGACGGATTCAGCTCACATTTTATGTGGCGAAATAGTTACGCATTTCAGTGATTTCAACCTTTTGTATTAGTTTCCCACGGGGCTATACGCTATTACTTTGCAAGAGTTATGTAGAACAGTAACAATAAGTACAGGGTTTCCATTTAGCTGGCGTTGATAAGCGCTATTGATGTATATCGCGTCTGCAATATCGCAACAATGGGATTTGTCGCCTGATGTTTGTTCAATTGTTAATTCGTATTTTCCTTACGGTCGCCGTCGCAACGTGAACGCGCGGAAGGCGGAAGCGTGCATTCCGCCACCCGTTAACGCGCTATCCGGCGCTGAACAACGGGAAATTATGGTACACTCGGCCCCGTCTTTATTCACTCTGGTGAGGGTCTGTGGCCGATGGCGCAGCTATATTTCTACTATTCAGCAATGAATGCAGGTAAGTCGACTGCCTTACTGCAATCTTCCTACAATTATCAGGAACGTGGGATGCGCACCGTCGTATATACCGCGGAAATAGACGACCGTTTTGGCGCAGGAAAAGTCAGTTCGCGTATAGGGTTGTCATCTCCTGCCAAATTGTTTAATCAACAGTCATCTTTGTATGCAGAGATTGCCGCTGATAATGCGCGCGAGCCGATACACTGTGTGCTGGTTGATGAATGTCAGTTTTTAACTCGCCAGCAGGTTTATGAATTATCGGAAGTTGTTGACCAACTCGACATTCCGGTGCTGTGTTACGGCTTGCGCACCGATTTTCGCGGTGAACTGTTTACGGGCAGTCAGTATCTGCTTGCATGGTCAGATAAGCTGGTTGAATTAAAAACGATCTGCTTCTGTGGTCGTAAGGCGAGTAGGGTATTACGCCTTGACCAGGCAGGCAGACCGTATAATGAAGGGGAGCAGGTGGTGATTGGCGGCAATGAGCGCTATGTCTCCGTTTGCCGTAAGCATTATAAAGAGGCGCTGGAAGAAGGCTCTCTGACGGCGATACAGGAACGTCACTGTCACCGTTAAGCTGCCCGCAGAGGGCGACTGAGAAGCCCTGACGGCATTCTTGTGAGCATAGCGTGTGCAGTAGTGGATCAGCCATAAAAAAGCGGCCTCATTAGAGGCCGCTTTTAGTATGCTTTCGCAGAACCGCAATTAGGCGGATTTCTTCGCTTTTTTGTCAGCTTTTGGAGCCACAACGGCTTCAGCTTTTGCGGTTACGCCTTCGCTGAACTCACGACCGTAGTAGGTATCCAGCAGAATCTGTTTCAGCTCGGAGATCAGCGGGTAGCGCGGGTTAGCGCCGGTGCACTGGTCGTCGAAGGCATCTTCAGACAGCTTGTCAACGTGAGCCAGGAAGTCTGCTTCCTGAACGCCGGCTTCGCGGATAGACTTCGGAATACCCAGTTCAGCTTTCAGGCTTTCCAGCCAGGCCAACAGTTTCTCGATCTTCGCCGCAGTACGGTCGCCCGGTGCGCTCAGACCCAGATGGTCAGCGATTTCAGCATAACGACGACGCGCCTGCGGACGGTCGTACTGGCTGAATGCCGTCTGCTTGGTCGGGTTGTCGTTGGCGTTATAACGGATAACGTTGCTGATCAACAGGGCGTTCGCCAGACCGTGTGGAATGTGGAACTGGGAGCCCAGTTTGTGCGCCATGGAGTGGCACACGCCGAGGAAGGCGTTAGCAAACGCGATACCGGCAATGGTCGCGGCGCTATGTACGCGTTCACGGGCAACCGGGTTTTTCGAACCTTCGTTGTAAGACGCCGGCAGGTTTTCTTTCAGCAGTTTCAGCGCCTGAAGCGCCTGACCGTCAGAGAACTCAGACGCCAGCACGGATACGTAGGCTTCCAGGGCGTGAGTCACCGCATCCAGACCACCGAACGCACACAGTGACTTCGGCATATCCATCACCAGGTTAGCGTCGACAATCGCCATATCCGGCGTCAGCGCGTAGTCTGCCAGCGGATATTTCTGACCGGTCGCGTCGTCGGTTACCACCGCAAACGGCGTCACTTCTGAACCGGTACCGGACGTGGTGGTGACGGCGATCATTTTCGCTTTCACACCCATTTTCGGGAACTTATAGATACGTTTACGGATATCCATAAAGCGCAGCGCCAGTTCTTCGAAGTGGGTTTCCGGATGTTCGTACATCACCCACATGATTTTCGCCGCATCCATCGGGGAGCCGCCGCCCAGCGCGATGATCACGTCTGGTTTGAAGGAGTTGGCCAGTTCAGCGCCTTTACGTACAACGCTCAGGGTTGGGTCAGCTTCCACTTCAAAGAACACTTCGGTTTCAACGCCAGCCGCTTTCAGCACAGAAGTGATCTGGTCTGCATAGCCGTTGTTGAACAGGAAGCGGTCGGTCACGATGAGCGCACGTTTGTGGCCATCGGTAATCACTTCATCCAGCGCGATCGGCAGGGAGCCACGGCGGAAGTAGATAGATTTCGGAAGTTTGTGCCACAACATGTTTTCAGCTCGCTTAGCAACGGTTTTCTTGTTGATCAGGTGTTTTGGACCAACGTTTTCAGAGATGGAGTTACCACCCCATGAACCACAACCCAGCGTCAGGGACGGTGCGAGTTTAAAGTTGTACAGATCGCCGATACCGCCCTGAGAAGCCGGGGTGTTGATCAGGATACGGGCGGTTTTCATCATCTGACCGAAGTAAGCGACGCGTTCCGGCTGGTTGTCCTGGTCGGTGTACAGGCAGGAGGTATGACCGATACCGCCCATTGCCACCAGCTTCTCGGCTTTGTCCACCGCATCTTCGAAATCTTTCGCGCGGTACATTGCCAGGGTCGGGGACAGTTTTTCGTGTGCGAACGGCTCGCTTTCGTCAACCACTTTGACTTCGCCAATCAGGATTTTGGTGGTTGCCGGTACGGAGAAGCCTGCCAGTTCAGCGATTTTATACGCTGGCTGACCTACGATAGCGGCGTTCAGCGCGCCATTTTTCAGGATAACGTCCTGAACGGCTTTCAGCTCTTTGCCCTGCAGCATGTAGCCGCCGTGGCTGGCGAAGCGTTCGCGAACCGCATCATAAACAGAATCAACAACAACGACTGACTGCTCAGACGCACAGATAACGCCGTTATCAAAGGTTTTGGACATCAGCACGGACGCAACGGCACGTTTGATGTCGGCGGTTTCGTCGATAACAACAGGCGTGTTACCCGCGCCCACGCCGATGGCTGGTTTACCGGAGCTGTAGGCCGCTTTCACCATACCCGGACCGCCGGTCGCGAGGATCAGGTTGATGTCCGGGTGGTGCATCAGGGCGTTGGACAGCTCTACCGAAGGCTGGTCGATCCAGCCGATCAGATCTTTTGGCGCACCGGCAGCGATGGCCGCCTGCAGTACGATATCCGCCGCTTTGTTGGTGGCGTCTTTGGCACGCGGGTGCGGAGAGAAGATGATGGCGTTACGGGTCTTCAGGCTGATCAGCGATTTGAAGATAGCTGTGGAGGTTGGGTTAGTGGTCGGTACGATACCGCAGATGATACCGATCGGTTCAGCGATGGTAATCGTCCCGAAAGTGTCGTCTTCTGACAGCACACCGCAGGTCTTTTCATCTTTATAGGCATTGTAGATGTATTCGGAAGCAAAGTGGTTTTTGATCACTTTATCTTCAACGATACCCATGCCGGATTCGGCTACGGCCATTTTGGCGAGGGGGATACGGGCATCTGCGGCTGCCAGAGCGGCGGCGCGGAAGATTTTGTCGACCTGTTCTTGAGTGAAACTGGCATATTCACGCTGGGCTTTTTTGACGCGCTCGACGAGTGCGTTAAGTTCAGCGACATTAGTAACAGCCATAATGCTCTCCTGATAATGTTAAACTTTTTTAGTAAATCATCTGCGCGATACGTGAGTATAGACAGAGGGCATAAGTTTGTATAACAACCGAAAAATCAAATGGTTACTTAACGTCCAGTTCGCTCTGATTTACTAAAAGAGCTTATACGTCAGCGTCATCTAACTCTAACGCGTTACTTCCAGGTGGCGTAAGCAAGGTTACTCACTTCTGGGTAGCGATTACGTGATCCAGATCAAAATTTCGCAAAGCTGACACCTTTCAGCAGGGCATTTTAGCGCTAAACGTTAAGTGTTGATTAATTGTATAGGTGAATGCTCTTTAAGTTAGCATAATTAATACATATTAATAACACTCAGGAAAGGGAGCAATTTTGCGTGAAGCAGGTGAAAAGTGCTGTGAAAAGGCGTATCTTCAGCACGGTTTTTACCCTTTACTCTTTGATTAACTTTATACGGCTAACGCTGCGGAGCTAACCGTGACTCAAACGCTGTTTGATTTTCCTGTTTATTTTAAATTTTTCATAGGGTTATTTGCGTTAGTGAACCCAGTCGGGATTATCCCCGTCTTTATCAGCATGACCAGCTACCAGACGGCGGCGGCACGTAATAAGACCAACCTGACGGCGAACCTGTCCGTTGCCATCATTTTGTGGACCTCTTTGTTCCTTGGCGATGGCATTCTCCAGGTCTTTGGCATTTCTATCGACTCATTCCGTATTGCTGGCGGCATTCTGGTCGTGACCATCGCCATGTCGATGATCAGCGGTAAGCTGGGGGAAGATAAACAGAACAAACAGGAAAAATCAGAAACGGCGATTCGGGAAAGCGTGGGCGTAGTGCCGCTGGCGCTGCCGTTAATGGCGGGGCCGGGGGCGATCAGTTCCACTATCGTCTGGGGAACCCGCTACCATAGCCTGATGTATTTGTTTGGCTTCTTTATTGCCATTGCGCTCTTCGCGCTTTGCTGCTGGGGATTGTTTCGCATGGCGCCGTGGCTGGTGCGCGTCCTCGGGCAAACCGGAATTAACGTGATTACGCGTATTATGGGTCTGCTGCTCATGGCGTTGGGCATCGAATTTATCGTTACCGGTATTAAGGCGATATTCCCCGGTCTGTTAAGTTAATACCTTTCAAATGAAAGAATAGGCGGAGCATTAATGGCTCCGTTTTTCTCCCGTCATTATTTTCACTTTCCGTTGCGCTTGTACTGCAGTCGTTCGTCTGCGGTATAGATACCATTTATTTATTGCATTGATTTAGCAGAGATTCTCTACAAAAGGCTGGTGCACAAGGTGTAAATTTTTTCACATCACAATCCGGGACTTGATGAAGGATTATTGAAATGTTATTAGTTATTTCAATGACCTCTCAGATGAATGTGCTAAATAATAAACAATTGTTAATTTTTTGTGCATTTGAGTTCATGGGTGAAAGCGCAGGATGTCAAAATCAGTTAATTATAGATTACATGTTATTTAACAGTAAGTTATGCGTTAATTCGCGGTTTTGATGCGTTCTGTTGGGGCGGTTTTTTTTCTACAAAAGAGAATTGCTTAACAAATCTGTAAATTGTATTGGCGGACGAGAAACGCATTTGTTACTTTCCGACACTCTATTTCTCAGCAGAATGTGCGTTGATGAGAATTAATATCAACACGCTTTTTGCCCGAATACGGCGCGCGTTTCTGACAGGGTAAGCGCGCAAAAAGAATCGACGTAAGGCGGTCGTTCGAATCGCCAGAATAAATAAAGTCGGTGATAGCAGGCAGTAAAGCACCTGACAGCAGAAAGTCTCCGGGGCTGATCAGGGATCCTTAGCGGGATTAACAGGCTGGTAATAAAACCAGTAATTATAATGAGGGAGTACAAACACAATGACCAACACGAAAAAAAGTTTAGTGGCCGCAGGGGTTCTCTCTGCGCTCCTCGCCGGAAATGCGGCAATGGCTGCGGTCGTTCCCGCAGGCGTTCAGCTGGCGGAAAAGCAAACGCTGGTGCGCAATAATGGCTCGGAAGTTCAGTCTCTCGATCCGCATAAAATCGAAGGGGTACCGGAATCCAACATCAGCCGCGACCTGTTCGAAGGGCTGATAATAAGCGACGTAGAGGGCAAACCCTCTCCCGGCGTGGCGGAAAAGTGGGACAATAAAGACTTTAAAGTCTGGACGTTCCATCTGCGTAAAGATGCAAAATGGTCCGACGGCTCCCCAGTGACCGCTCAGGATTTCGTTTATAGCTGGCAGCGTCTGGCCGATCCCAACACCGCTTCGCCTTATGCCAGTTATCTGCAGTACGGACATATCGTGAATATTGACGATATCGTCGCCGGTAAAAAACCGGTGACCGATCTGGGCGTTAAAGCCCTCGACGATCATACTTTTGAAGTGACGCTGAGCGAGCCGGTGCCTTATTTCTATAAGCTGCTGGTGCACTCGTCCGTTTCTCCGGTACCGAAGGCGGTGGTTGAAAAATTCGGTGATAAGTGGACGCAGCCAGCGAATATAGTCAGTAACGGCGCTTACAAACTGAAGGACTGGGTGGTTAACGAGCGTATCGTCCTTGAGCGTAACCCCCAATACTGGGATAACGCCAAAACCGTTATTAATCAGGTCACCTACCTGCCGATCTCCTCAGAAGTCACTGATGTTAACCGCTACCGTAGCGGTGAAATCGACATGACCTACAACAACATGCCGATTGAACTGTTTCAGAAGCTGAAGAAAGAGATCCCGAACGAAGTACACGTTGACCCGTATTTGTGCACCTACTATTACGAAATCAATAACCAGAAAGCCCCGTTTACGGATGTGCGCGTGCGTACCGCGCTCAAGCTGGCGCTGGATCGCGATATCATCGTCAACAAAGTGAAAAACCAGGGTGACTTGCCAGCCTACAGCTTTACGCCGCCGTATACCGACGGGGCGAAACTGGTGGAGCCGGAATGGTTTGGCTGGACGCAGGAAAAACGTAACGAAGAAGCGAAAAAACTACTGGCTGAAGCCGGTTATACCGCCGATAAACCGCTGACCTTTAACTTGCTGTACAACACCTCCGATCTCCATAAGAAACTGGCCATTGCCGCCGCGTCTATCTGGAAGAAAAATTTAGGCGTCAACGTGAAACTGGAAAATCAGGAGTGGAAAACCTTCCTGGATACGCGTCATCAGGGGAATTATGACGTTTCCCGCGCCGCCTGGTGTGCGGATTACAACGAGCCGACCTCTTTCCTGAATATGGTGCTGTCTGACAGTTCGAACAACACCACGCATTATAAGAGCCCGGCGTTTGACAAGATCATTGCCGATACGCTGAATGCACAAGATGACGCGCAGCGTGCTGAACTTTATGCTCAAGCCGAGCAGCAGTTGGATAAAGACTCTGCAATAGTGCCGGTGTTCTATTATGTCAACGCTCGCCTGGTTAAACCGTGGGTAGGGGGTTACACCGGTAAAGACCCGATGGATAATATTCACGTTAAAGACTTGTATATTATCAAGCATTAATGGCAAAGGGTGGGGCAGAATAGCGTGCCCCACTGTGTCTTTTATCGTCGACTATTACTACCTCGCTGCACACGTTCAGCATGGCGAGGTATAAAGGCACACGCCAGAAGGTACGGGCAATGTTGAAATTTATCTTACGCCGCTGTCTGGAAGCGATTCCGACGCTATTTATTCTTATTACCATTTCGTTCTTTATGATGCGTCTGGCGCCGGGGAGTCCTTTCACCGGCGAGCGCGCATTGCCGGCAGAGGTGCTGGCGAATATCGAAGCGAAATATCATCTCAACGACCCCATCATGACCCAATATTTCAGCTATCTGAAACAACTGGCGCATGGGGATTTTGGTCCTTCATTTAAATACAAAGATTACACCGTTAACGATCTGGTGGCGTCGAGTTTCCCGGTTTCGGCGAAACTGGGCGCGGCGGCTTTCCTGTTAGCGGTGATCCTCGGCGTTAGCGCGGGCGTTATCGCGGCGCTTAAGCAAAATACGCGCTGGGATTACATGGTGATGGGGGTGGCAATGACCGGCGTCGTCATCCCGAGCTTTGTGGTCGCGCCGCTTCTGGTGATGATATTTGCCATCACGCTGCACTGGCTGCCGGGCGGCGGCTGGAATGGCGGGGCGCTGAAATTTATGATCCTGCCAATGGTTGCCTTATCGCTGGCCTATATCGCCAGCATCGCCCGTATTACCCGCGGTTCGATGATTGAAGTTCTGCACTCCAACTTCATTCGCACCGCACGGGCGAAAGGGCTGCCGATGCGACGCATCATTTTTCGCCATGCGCTGAAACCGGCGCTGTTACCGGTGCTTTCATACATGGGACCGGCCTTTGTCGGCATCATCACCGGCTCAATGGTCATCGAAACTATCTATGGACTGCCCGGCATCGGCCAGCTTTTTGTGAATGGCGCGCTGAACCGTGACTATTCGCTGGTGCTAAGCCTGACGATTCTGGTAGGGACGTTAACCATCGTATTCAATGCGATTGTCGATGTGCTGTATGCCGTGATCGACCCGAAAATCCGTTACTGAGACTGGAGCTCGCGATGATGTTAAGTAAGAAAAACAGCGAGGCGCTGGAGAATTTCAGTGAAAAGCTGGAGGTCGAAGGGCGCAGCCTGTGGCAGGATGCCCGCCGACGCTTCATGCATAACCGTGCGGCGGTTGCCAGTCTGGTTGTTCTGGTCATTATTGCCTTGTTCGTCACGCTGGCGCCAATGCTGTCATCGTTCACCTATTTTGATACCGACTGGGGAATGATGTCGAGCGCGCCGGACGTTGAGTCCGGACACTATTTCGGCACCGACTCGTCCGGTCGCGACCTGCTAGTGCGCGTGGCGATTGGCGGACGTATTTCTCTGATGGTGGGGATCGCCGCTGCGCTGGTGGCGGTGATTGTGGGGACGCTATACGGCTCGCTTTCCGGCTATCTCGGCGGCAAAGTGGATTCGGTGATGATGCGCCTGCTGGAAATCCTCAACTCCTTCCCGTTTATGTTCTTCGTGATCCTGCTGGTCACCTTCTTTGGACAAAATATCCTGCTGATTTTTGTGGCTATCGGCATGGTCTCCTGGCTGGACATGGCGCGTATCGTGCGCGGTCAGACGCTGAGCCTGAAGCGTAAAGAGTTTATCGAGGCCGCTCAGGTGGGTGGTGTTTCCACGACGAATATCGTTATCCGCCACATTGTGCCCAATGTGCTTGGGGTGGTGGTGGTCTACGCGTCGCTGCTGGTGCCAAGCATGATCCTGTTTGAATCTTTCCTCAGTTTCCTGGGATTGGGAACCCAGGAGCCGCTGAGCAGTTGGGGCGCGTTATTAAGCGACGGCGCGAACTCAATGGAAGTTTCGCCGTGGTTGCTGCTGTTTCCGGCAGGATTCCTGGTGGTGACGTTGTTTTGTTTTAACTTTATTGGCGATGGCTTGCGTGATGCCCTCGACCCGAAAGACCGTTAAGGAGCGCAGCCATGAGCGTAATTGAAACAGCAACCGCGCCGCTCGCGGAGCAACGGGCTAACGCACTGCTGGACGTACAGGATCTCCGCGTGACCTTCAGTACGCCGGACGGTGACGTCACTGCCGTAAACGATCTGAACTTTACCCTGCGTGCCGGGGAAACCTTAGGAATTGTCGGCGAGTCCGGCTCAGGCAAATCGCAGACCGCGTTTGCGCTGATGGGACTGCTGGCCCCCAATGGCCGGATTGGCGGATCGGCAAAGTTCAATGGTAGTGAGATCCTTAATCTACCCGAACGGGAACTGAACAGACTGCGCGCCGAGCAAATTTCGATGATCTTCCAGGACCCAATGACCTCGCTGAACCCTTATATGCGCGTTGGGGAGCAGCTAATGGAAGTGCTGATGCTGCATAAAGGAATGCGCAAAGCTGAGGCATTTGAAGAGTCGGTGCGAATGCTGGATGCCGTCAAAATGCCGGAAGCCCGCAAGCGCATGAGAATGTTTCCCCATGAGTTTTCTGGTGGCATGCGCCAGCGCGTCATGATCGCGATGGCGTTACTGTGTCGACCAAAACTGCTGATTGCCGATGAACCGACCACCGCGCTGGACGTGACCGTGCAGGCGCAAATCATGACCCTGCTCAATGATCTGAAGCGGGAGTTCAATACGGCAATCATTATGATTACCCACGATCTTGGCGTTGTGGCGGGTATTTGCGACAAAGTGCTGGTGATGTATGCGGGGCGCACTATGGAGTACGGCGCAGCGCGCGACGTCTTTTACCGTCCCGTTCATCCCTATTCCATCGGCTTGCTTAACGCGGTGCCGCGTCTGGATGGCGAAGGTGAAGAGATGTTAACGATTCCCGGCAATCCGCCAAACCTGTTGCGTTTGCCGAAAGGCTGCCCGTTTCAGCCGCGCTGTCCCTACGCGATGGAGATATGCAGCAGCGCGCCGCCGCTCGACGAGTTCAGCCCGGGTCGCCTGCGCGCCTGCTTTAAACCGGTGGAGGAGCTGGTATGAATGCTGTAGATGAAAAACGTAAAGTCCTCCTCGAAATTGCCGATCTGAAGGTTCATTTCGCGATTAAAGACGGCAAGCAGTGGTTCTGGCAGCCGTCAAAAACGCTGAAGGCGGTGGATGGCGTGACGCTGCGGCTGTACGAAGGTGAAACGCTGGGCGTCGTGGGTGAGTCAGGCTGTGGAAAATCGACCTTCGCAAGGGCGATTATTGGTCTCGTGAAAGCGACCGACGGCAAAGTGGCCTGGCTGGGAAAAGATCTGCTGGGTATGAAAGCGGAAGAGTGGCGCAACGTGCGCAGCGATATCCAGATGATTTTTCAGGATCCACTGGCGTCGCTGAACCCACGCATGACCATCGGAGAAATTATCGCTGAACCGCTGCGCACCTATCATCCGGCGCTACCGCGGCAGGACGTACGCGAACGGGTCAAGGCGATGATGATGAAAGTGGGGTTGCTGCCAAATCTCATCAACCGTTACCCGCACGAGTTTTCCGGCGGTCAGTGCCAGCGTATCGGTATTGCGCGTGCGCTGATCCTGGAGCCGAAGCTCATTATCTGCGACGAGCCGGTTTCGGCACTCGACGTCTCCATTCAGGCGCAGGTGGTGAATCTGCTGCAACAATTGCAGCGTGAAATGGGGTTGTCGCTGATATTTATCGCCCATGACCTGGCGGTGGTGAAGCATATCTCCGACCGCGTACTGGTGATGTATCTGGGGCATGCGGTAGAGCTGGGGACCTACGATGAGGTGTATCACAACCCGCTGCACCCCTATACTAAAGCGTTGATGTCTGCCGTGCCGATCCCCGATCCCGATCGGGAAAAAAACAAGACCATCCAACTGCTGGAAGGGGAATTGCCTTCGCCAATTAACCCGCCTTCCGGCTGTGTATTTCGCACCCGTTGCCCGATCGCCGGGCCGGAGTGCGCAAAAACACGCCCGGTGCTGGAAGGCAGTTTCCGACATGCTGTTTCCTGCCTGAAAGTAGACCCGTTATAATTGCCAGGGCTGATATCACGTCAGCCCTGCTTTTTATTGTGAGGTTACCGTGTCACTTTCTTTATCGTCGATTCGGCGTCGTATTTACCACACCTTATTTGATCTGAATACCCGCTCGGGGCGGCGCTTTGAAGGTCTGTGTGCGCTGTTTGCGCTGATCAGCGTGGTCATTATTTTTGTCGAATCGGGACTGGGAACCCAGTATCACCTGACCTATGACGAATGGCATCTTTTTGTCTGGCTGGAACTGTTCGTCACGCTCATTTTCACCGTCGAATATTTGCTGCGTCTGATCAGTTGGCCGAACCCGGCAAAATATGTGTTCAGTTTTTGGGGAATAATTGATTTAGCCACCATACTGCCGCTCTACGTTATGTGGCTATGGCCGGAGATCAGCCTGAATTATGTCTTTGCCTGGCGCGCCATGCGGGCGATCCGCGTATTGCGTATCTTAAAGCTGCTGCGCTTTATGCCTTCTTTGCGCGTATTCTGGCAGGCAATTGTCAGCGCGCGGCATCAGTTGATTCTGTTTTATTCTTTTATCGCCATCGTCATGATTATTTTCGGCACGCTGATGTATCTCATCGAGGGGCCGAAATACGGTTTTACTACGCTGAACGCTTCTGTCTACTGGGCGATAGTGACGGTCACCACCGTCGGATATGGCGATATCACGCCACATACGCCGCTTGGGCGGATTGTTGCCTCGTTGTTGATCCTGATTGGCTATTCGGTGATTGCTATCCCAACCGGCTTAATTACTACCCATATGAGTACCGCGTTTCAAAAGGATAATCAGCCGCGCAAGTGTCCGCACTGCCAGCAAAGCAAGCACGAAAACAGCGCGCGGTATTGCAACCACTGTGGCAGTAAATTACCGGAGTAAGGGAGGAACGCCGGAAAGCGGGCGGCTTTCCGGCATGACGGAGGGTTATTCGCGCCAGAGAATATGGCAGAGCTTATGGTCTTTTTCGCGACACAGGAGAACGCGGGCAAAAATATCGTTAATCTCGCCGTCTTCACTGTCGGCAAGCCCAATCACTACCTCGGCAAAGAAATCAGGATTCAGGTCGTAATCGACGTGTTCCTGCCAGTCTTCAGACGGATCAAACAATTCCGCTCCACCGCGTTCTTCGAACTGTAAATTGAACAGAATAATGTCTGCCGGGTCGAGATTATCGGCCGCCAGTTCGAGAAAAATATCGTAAGCCTGCTCAAGCGTTTCATCTTCAGTCAGGCGATTGTTCAGATCCATATCCATAATGACTACCTGTTTACCCACTATTGGGCACGTTTTACAGCAATGGACTGAAGAAGTAAAACAGTCGCTCGGCAATCCGCTGCCAGAGTGGGCGTTTTACCCACAAACGGGCATCCAGCAACCGCGAGCGGGAGATATAGTCGTCCTGCACCGCGGCGAGATCGCCGCCGAATCCGGCATCATCGATCACCAGCGTGATTTCGAAATTCAGCCACAGGCTGCGCATATCCAGATTGACCGTACCGACAAGACTCAGCTCACCGTCCACCAGGACGCTTTTGGTGTGTAACAGGCCGCCTTCGAACTGATAGATTTTGACGCCTGCCGCCAGCAGTTCGCTAAAGAACGCACGGCTGGCCCAGCCAACCAGCAGGGAATCGTTCTTGCGGGGAAGAATTATGCTGACGTCCACGCCGCGCTGGGCGGCGGTACAGATGGCGTGCAGCAAATCGTCGCTGGGCACGAAGTAGGGCGTCGTCATGATCAAATATTCACGCGCGGAATACGCGGCGGTCAGCAGCGCCTGATGAATCAGATCCTCCGGGAAGCCGGGGCCGGATGCAATGGTGTGGATCGTGTGACCGCTGGCCTGCTCGAAAGGCATAATATTGACGTCCGGCGGCGGGGGCAAAATGCGCTTGCCGGTTTCGATCTCCCAGTCGCAGGAGTAGACGATGCCCATCGCAGTCGCAACCGGACCTTCCATGCGCGCCATTAAGTCTACCCACTGGCCGACGCCGGCGTCTTGTTTGAAGTAGCGCGGATCCACCATATTCATGCTGCCGGTATAGGCAATGTAGTTGTCAATCATCACCATTTTACGGTGCTGACGCAGGTCCATGCGCCGCAGGAAGACGCGAAGCAGGTTAACCTTGAGCGCTTCAACCACTTCTATCCCGGCGTTACGCATCATCGCCGCCCATGGGCTGCGGAAGAACGCCACGCTGCCAGCAGAGTCGAGCATCAGACGGCAGTGAATGCCGCGGCGCGCGGCCGCCATCAGCGACTCCGCAACCTGATCGGCCATGCCGCCCGGCTGCCAGATATAAAACACCATCTCGATGTTATGCCGCGCCAGCTGGATGTCCCGGATCAGCGCCTGCATCACATCGTCGGTGTCGGTCAGCAACTGGAGCTGGTTGCCCTTGACGCCGGCAATGCCCTGGCGACGTTCGCAAAGTTTAAACAGCGAGGACGCCACGCTGCTGTTTTCTTCGGCGAAAATGTGTTTGCAGGATTTGAGATCGTTTAACCATTTGGCCGTGGAAGGCCACATTGCCCGCGCGCGTTCAGCACGACGTTTGCCTAAGTGAAGTTCTCCAACGGAAAGATAAGCGATGATCCCGACCAGCGGCAGTATATAAATGATCAGCAGCCAGGCCATGGCGGAAGGCACCGCGCGTCGTTTCATTAATATACGTAATGTTACACCGGCAATGAGCACCCAGTAGCCCAGAATGACCAGCCAACTCACCACCGTGTAGAAGGTTGTCATAGTTTAAAAATCCTTTTGAAAGCGCATTGTTAAGAGTTTACGCGTCAGGATTAATCTGGCAAATAAAAACGCGGGAAAAGCGCTAGCCTGCCTGGCGACGAGGCGTATAATGCAGACTCTTGCACTGTAAGAGTAAGTCACATGAAGCGGAGTAGAACGGAAGTGGGACGCTGGCGTATGCTGCGTCAGGCCAGTCGCCGAAAAGCGCGTTGGCTTGAAGGGCAGTCACGTCGCAATATGCGGATCCACTCAATCAGAAAGTGTATCCTCAACCATCAGCGTAACGCGCTGCTGTTTGCGATCCACAGCGTCTGAGCAACACGGGCACCGCCTGCGGTGCCCAAAGAACCGCGGTTTAAAACGTTTTCTTATAGGGCTTAACCGACACCTGGGCATACACCCCGGCGGCCACATACGGATCGGCTTCCGCCCACTTTTGCGCGTCTTCCAGTGAATCAAATTCTGCAATGACCGTTGAGCCGGTAAAACCCGCCGCACCCGGATCGTTGCTGTCGACCGCGGGCATTGGACCTGCGGTCAACAAACGACCTTCATCGCGAAGCAACTGCAGACGCGCCAGATGAGCAGGGCGGACGGAAAGGCGTTTTTCCAGCGAATCGGCGTGATCCTGAGCATAGATAATATAAAGCACGTATAAGGCTCCTTAATCAGAAACGTCATGGGACGTAAACAGGCAAATCGAGTGTGTAAATACGTTATTGGAAAGGTCACCTGACTGCAACGCAAAGATGTCAGCTTTGTTAAGGCCACAGCGATAGCAAGGATTTTTTCGCCAGAATTTGGTTTTTAAATGCCGCCGACCGTGATGCCTTATTGAATATGATTGCTATTTGCATTTAAAATTGAGGTCTGGTTTTTCAACTGAAACGATTATGACTTCAATGACCCTTGATTTACCTCGTCGCTTCCCCTGGCCGACGCTGCTCTCTGTTGCCATTCATGGCGCGCTGGTTGCGGGACTCTTATATACCTCGGTACATCAGGTTATTGAACTGCCCGCGCCTGCGCAGCCTATCTCCGTAACGATGGTCTCTCCGGCAGACCTGGAACCGCCTCAGGCGGTTCAGCCGCCGCCGCAACCGGTCGTTGAGCCTGAACCCGAGCCGGAACCTGAAATTACCCCCGAACCGCCAAAAGAAGCGCCGGTGGTGATCGAAAAACCGAAACCCAAGCCAAAGCCAAAACCGAAACCCAAACCGAAGCCGGTGAAAAAGGTCGAGGAACAGCCGAAACGGGACGTTAAGCCCGCAGAGCCGCGTCCGGCATCACCGTTTGACACTAACGCGTCTGCGCGTCCGACGACCCGTACCGCGGCGGCAACCAGCAAACCTGCCGTCGCCGTGCCGTCAGGACCGCGCGCCCTGCGCCGTAATCAGCCGCAGTATCCGGCGCGCGCGCAGGCGTTACGTATTGAAGGGCGGGTGAAGGTGAAATTTGATGTGACTGCAGACGGTCGGGTGGACAATGTGCAAATTCTTTCTGCCCAACCTGCCAATATGTTCGAGCGTGAAGTGAAGAATGCGATGCGCAGATGGCGCTACGAAGCGGGTAAACCCGGTTCCGGGCTGGTGGTCAATATTGTTTTCCGTCTGAACGGCACCACACAGATCGAGTAATGAATCGTATAAATCCGCAGCCGGAGGACAGTACACCGTCCTCCGGCACTGTTGAGGCAGGTTTCCGATATCAGTCCTGCACCGGCAGCGGGCGCGGCTTTCCGTCCGGATCAACCGCAACATAGATAAACAGCGCTTCGGTTGCTTTGTAGCGCTGGCCAATGGGCTCTGACGCCACTTTCTTCACCCAGACTTCAATATTAATACTCACCGAGGTGGTTCCGCGCTTCACGCAGCGCGCGTAACAGCACACGACATCGCCCACGGCTACCGGGCGCAGAAAGCTCATTCCTTCCACGCGGACGGTTACCACGCGGCCATGAGCAATCTCTTTCGCCTGAATCGCGCCGCCAATATCCATTTGTGACATCAGCCAGCCGCCAAAAATATCGCCATTGGCGTTTGTGTCGGCGGGCATGGCCAGTGTGCGTAAAACCAGTTCGCCCTGAGGGACGTTAGTTGTTGTTGTCATGGTAAAACCGAGTAGAGAGAAAAAATTCCAGCCGCGATGCTACTATGATTTTCGCATGGATAACAGAGGGGAAACGCCCGCGAGGCGGGCGTTGGAGAGATTAAAATGACATGGTGACGCCAGCGTAATATGCCCGGCCTGGTTCGTTGTAGGTCGACGCGCCGTCGTTTTCACGATAAATCTGCTTATCGAACAGGTTACTGATGCCCGCATTAAGTCGCAGATTCTTTGTCATCTGATAATTCGCGCCAATGCCGACAATCGCGTAGGCGCCGATTTCTTTATCCGACATTGCGCCGGTCTCGTTACGCGTTTCGGCGTACTCACGCGGTTTCTGACGGCCATACTGCGTCCACTGGAGGTTTGTCGAGAATTTATCGTTAACCTGCCAGTCCAGCATGGTATTGATCGTGTACTTAGGAATAACCGACAGTGGGTTACCGGTGTCCTTATTTTCCGATTTGATCATGTAGGTCGCATTGGTGCGCCAGCTCAGGGTGTCCGGCAGCAGCGGGATCACCACGTTACCTTCCAGACCTTCGACTATTGCTTTGCCGCCGTTTTCCCACTGCAGAATGTTGTTGCCGTTAGAGGCGTAGCCGATGATGTCCGTTCCCGAAACAATCTTATTTTTGTAGTCGTTACGGAACCAGGTTATGCCCGCATCCCAGCCGTCATAGTTAAATTCAAGACCGATCTCTTTATTGATGCTGATTTCCGGATCCAGGTCCGGGTTGCCCAGCAGGTAGCAACTGCCCGTGGCGATATTATTCGGGCAGCCGTTGCCGCGTGTGGACAGCAGATAGCCTTCGCTGGACTGATACAGGTTTGGCGCTTTGAAGACCCGCGCAATCCCGGCTTTTAGCTTAAACATGTCGCCAAGCTCCTGGGACATGTTCAGGCTGGGGCTCCAGTTACTGCCGAAGTCGTTGTGATAGTCAAAGCGGATCCCCGGGATGATGTCCGTTCCTGGGCGCGCCTGGATGTTATCTTCAAGATAAATACCGGTCAGGGTGGCGCTATTTTTCGTGCTACGGTCAGAAGCGTCGCCGGAGACATTGCCAATTTGCACGCCGGATGCGCTGGTCGCCTGCATCGATGCCGGATCGTTCAGTTCATCGCGGCTCCATTCGGCCCCAACGGTCAGGGTTTGATCGACCAGCCAGAAGACCGGAACGTTCAGTTCGCCGGAAGAACGATACGACTCCAGGCGGCTGGTGGAGTAATCGGTATTATTGATCATTCCCTCCACTTTCCCGGTCGAGCCTTCCTGCATCCGCGTATTATTGGTTTTTTCGTAATAGACGCCGAATTTTGACTGTCCCCAGTCCCAGATCCCGTTATGGGTTAAGCCCCATGACTGACGGTACATCCGGTTAGTTTCTTCACCGTATAGCGTGTTGACCAGACCATTAGGGCTGACGTTGCTGTTACTGTACTGGGTGTCGCCTGCGTAAATATTCCCCTGGCGGCTGTAGCTGTAGTCAAAATCGACAATCTGCTGCGGCGTCAGTTTCCAGGAGAGCAGGGCATTAATATCTTTGTTGCGTACCCCTTCACGTCCGGCGGCATAGGAGCCGTTTTGTTGGGTATTGATGTCCGCGGCGTCGGCGTCGGTTTTGTTAATGTTTCCGTACAGGCGCATCGTCAGTACATCGTCAATGAGCGGCCCACTCAGGTTGAAGTTTGCGCGCTTGGTCGCGCCTTCTTTATTGTTCTCGGGCTGGTTGGTATAGAGAGAAAGCGAGCCGTGCCAGTCGTTTGTTGGCTGTTTGGTGATGATATTCACCACGCCGCCAGCGGCGCCAGAGCCGTAGCGTGCCGCCGCCGGGCCGCGCAGAACCTCAATGCGCTCAACCATTTCCGCAGGCACCCAGTTGGTATCACCCCGGGTGTCCCGCTCGCCGCGCCAGCTATAGCGTACCGAGTTTCTGGACGTTACCGGTACGCCGTCAATCAAAATAAGGGTGTTTTCCGGACCCATACCGCGAATGTCTATCTGACGGTTATTGCCCCGGCTGCCGCTGGCGCTGTTACCCGTAAGGTTAACCCCCGGCATAGTGCGAATAATATCGGAGAGATCGTTAACGGGAGGGTGTTTTTCAATGTCTTTGGCGGTAATGACAGACACCCCTGGCTGCTGCTTAAGGGCTTCTTCGGCGGTGGCCTGAACGACCATGGTTTCACCGTCATTCATCGCGTCGTCTGCAGCGAACGCATTTCCACTCAATGCTGCGGCAATCAAGAGCGCCAGAGGGCGCGGAGAGCTTTTTATTATCGAAATCATCAACGGACATCCCTATTGTTAAAAACGCGATACGGAATATCAATGATAAGCATTCTCATTACAATATCGGGAAGGCAATCTCCACAATATCTTCATGATTCACCCAATTTATGGATCGATAACAAAGGAAAAGTGCAGAACAGGTGATACCGGGAGGGAAGAAAAAAAGCCAGGCTTTCAGGCCTGGCATCAAAAGCGGTTCAGGATTTGTCTTCCTGCGGCATATGGCGATAAATATAGACGCCGCTGAGCAGGGTAAAAATCAGCGTCAGCGCGGTCAGGCCAAACACTTTAAAGTTCACCCAGATATTTTGCGGTAGCCAGAACGCGATATAAATATTCGCGAGGCCGCACAGAATAAAGAACACCGCCCACGCGAGGTTGAGCTTCGACCACACTGCTTGCGGCAGCGTCAGTTCTTTACCCAACATGCGCTGAATCAGCGGTTTTTTCATTACCCACTGGCTGATAAGCAACGCGCTGGCAAACAGGCCATAAATGACCGTGACTTTCCACTTAATAAACTCATCGTTATGGAAGAAGATCGTCAGCCCACCAAACACGGCGACCAGAACAAAAGTAATCAGCGCCATTTTCTCTACCTTGCGGTAGCGAACCCAACTGTAGATAAGCACGATGGCCGTTGCCACAATCAGCGCGGAGGTGGCGGCATAGATGTCATAGACTTTGTAAAAAACAAAGAAGACCACCAGCGGTAAAAAATCGAGAAACTGCTTCATTGTTCATTTCCGTAATCAAAAGCGTCGGGCGAAAAGGCCTGCGACGCGTAAGGGGTTATTGGCGAATCAACATATACAAACGGAACAGGTAGATGAGCAATACGGCAGAGATCAGATTGCTCAACGTATTTGCGATCACCGCGCCAACGTTCGGGTCAAAGGCGGCAAAGCTCGATGCGAACAGCAACAGCAGCGTTTTTGCCAACAGCCAGCCGATGACGGCCGGGGCCACCAGTCGCATGTTCGCCCACGCCAGACGCATGCTGTTACGCATGGCCTCAAATATGCCCATCTTATCCTGCACCAGCATCACCGGGGCCAGAGCCAATACGATGGCCAGCAGAATGCCGGGCACCACAATCAGCATAATCCCCAGTTGCACCAGCAGCGTGGTCAGCAAAATCAGAATGAACAGCTTTGGCAGCACCGGCGCGCTGGCGCCAATAGCACGCAGCGCGCTCACGCGGTGGCCTGCGGAAATGAGCTGGATCATTAACAACACGCCACCGGCGAGGACGGCATTACCGATAAGGCCGGAGAACGTGGACGCCGCCGACGCACGCAGGAGGATCTGCTGCTGCTCTGGCGTCATATTTTGCACCAGCTCGAACAAGCCAGCGCTCCCGGCCAGATGATCCCCTTCACTCAACTGCGCGATTTGCGCATCGCTGGGTGAGAAGGCATGCCCTAATACCACCGTGATAAACGCGCACAGCAGCGAGATCAGCAGGATGGTTAAAAATTGATTACGGAAAAAATTCCCGGTGTCACGGTATACGGACTTCGCCGTGATAGACATGCACTCTCCTTGAGTTTTGCAGGTGTTATTAAGCGGGCAATTGTACCCTGGATAAAGGCGCAGTGGCAGCATCAACGGTTGTATGGAAAAGCATATCTTTGTAAAGCAGGAAGCAATAAACAGGCGCTGGCTTTGACGATTGCTCAAAAGATATTCACTTTATGAAAATATTTCAAATTTGATCTGAATGACAATAACCAGGATTTTGAATGCTACTTCTAAATTAATCTGGATCAATAAATGTTAAATTACACGACGTAATGTGATCCAGGTTAGATCACTTATTACTCCAATGTAGGTATATTCGTCACGCAGTTATAACCATAACGATGGAGCGGATATGAAAAAGTTAACAGTGGCGGCGTTGGCAGTAAGTACACTTCTCTCTGGCGGCGTCTATGCGCATGAAGCTGGCGAGTTTTTTATTCGGGCAGGCTCGGCGACGGTTCGCCCGACAGAAGGCGCAGACGGTACATTAGGCCATCTGGGCGGTTTTAATGTCAGTAACGATACCCAACTCGGCCTGACCTTTACCTATATGGCGACCGACAACATTGGTATTGAACTGCTTGGCGCGACGCCGTTCCGCCATAAAGTCGGAACCAAAGCAACCGGCGATATCGCGACCGTGCACCACCTACCGCCAACACTGATGGCGCAATGGTATTTTGGCGATTCCAGCAGCAAGCTGCGTCCTTATGTCGGGGTAGGCGTAAACTACACAACCTTCTTTGATAATGACGTCAATGAAAATGGGAAAAATACCGGGGTTTCCGATCTTAGCCTGAAAGATTCCTGGGGCGCGGCGGGGCAGGTTGGGATGGATTATCTCATCAACCGTGACTGGCTAATTAACATGTCCGTCTGGTATATGGACATCGATACTACCGCAGACTATAAGCTCGCCGGTGTCAAACAGCATGATGACATTCGTCTCGACCCGTGGGTATTTATGTTCTCCGCCGGTTATCGTTTCTGATGCCATAAAAAAGACCCCGTATTTACGGGGTCAATAAGGACATGACACACACGGAATTATTTCTTCACGCTATTACTGCTTTTCCTGCGGCTCGCCTTGACCGAGTTCTGCACCGGTGAGCGGGTCAGCCGACGGATCGGACTTGGTTCTTTCCGCCATCGCTTTTAACAGCGTTTGCTGCTGTTTCGTCAGTTTGACGGTAGCCAGACCGTCACCGCCGTCAACGGCTGGCATCGGTTCGGCAACATATTCAAAGTTCTCGTCACTGTTCCAGCTACCGCGCGGATCGTCGCCCTGAGACATGTTGTAGTACACGTTGGTGTACTGCTCGACAGGCGGCAATTTACCCGGCGGGAAGTTATTGCGAATTGAGTACAGCGCCTTTTCAAACGACAACTGGTGCGCAGCTTCACGGGTCATCAGAAACGCCAGCGCGTCTTTAACGCCGGGATCGTCTGTGACGTTAATCAGCCGCTCGTAAATAATTTTTGCCCGTGCTTCAGCGGCGATGTTGGATCGCAGATCGGCGGTCACTTCGCCGATTGTGTCGATATAAGCCGCTGTCCACGGCACGCCTGCGGAGTTGGTCAGGGCAGGGCCGCCGCCATAGAGCAGGGAAGTAATGTGGCTATCGTTGCCGTTAGCGGTAAGGGAACGATACAGCTCGGCTTCGTTTTCCGTACCTTCAGCCAGCGCGCCCTTTGCGCCTTTATTCAGCATGCCTACCAGAGAACCGATGATTTCCAGATGGCTCAGTTCCTCGGTCGCTATGTCCATCAGCATCTCTTTGCGTCCTGCATCATCATCACCCAGCCCTTGGGTAAAGTAACGACATGCAGCAGCCAGTTCGCCCTGAGGGCCGCCAAATTGCTCCAGCAAAAGATTTGCTAAACCAGGATTAGGCTCACTGACTCGCACCGTATATTGAAGTTGTTTAACGTGTCGAAACATTCTGCCTCCTGATAATAATTTATTTTTTCGCTTCTACGCCGTCTGCTTCAGAGCGCAGCAGGAATTGTTCTGTTGTGTCAGGAATATGTTTAATCAGCCAGTCAGCCATTTGTTTTTCCTCATTAAGGATGGATTCAATGGCAGGAACAGACGCGGTATCGCCTGCTTTTTGCGCAGCTGCGAGCAGGGAGGTATAGCAGGCAATTTCGAATTGCTCAAAAACGTAGCCGCTAATTGACCCTTTCACGATCTCGTCGGAAGGGAACATACCGCCGATAGATTGACCAAGCGCGGCCATTTTACTCATTGAATCTTTTATAACAGAACGGGAAATATTATTGCGGTCGAGAATACCTTCAAGAACCGTAATTTGATGCTTGGTTTCGCTAATATGTTGTTCAATTCTTGCACGCAAGTCAGGGTAATTATCGATGCGGCTCGCCATTGATTCGAGCATCGATTCGGCTTGTTTTTCCATAGCATGGGCGTCACGAAGCCAGTCATGATAATGTTCAATCGCATTCATTGGTTATGTCCTCAGAAAATAATTAAAAGCAGCGTGGGTTAAAAACAGGAAATAAAATTATCAGGATTTATTTCCGGCTTTTTTATTCACATTACCAATTGCTAAATCGGTAAGTTTTAAATCAGTGGCTTTTTCTTCTTCCAGCGTTTCTTTAAGCAGTTTGACGGCTTTGGTATAGCCCAGCTGTTCGGCAAGCGTTACCAGAGTGCCGTAGCTCGCAATTTCGTAGTGTTCAACTTTTTGCGCAGCAGCAATCAGGGCGGCGTCACGCACTTCGTTTTTCTCAGTGCTTTCAATGACCTCATTCGCTTCTTCAATCAGGCCTTCCATCGCCACGCACTTCATGCGCTTCACTTTAATACCGGCTTCAGATTCAACGACCTGATCGATACGCTCAATCTGACCCTGCGTTTCTTCAAGGTGAGCCTGAAACGCCTGGATTAATTTTTCGTTAGAGGCGGCTCTGGATAATTTCGACAGAGCACGAGTCAATTGTTTTTCTGCGCTGTAGGTGTCTGAAAGTAGATGGATAAAAACGTCTTCAAAAGTCTTCATATTCATTGGTATTCTCCTGAGATTAATACTGCGAGCCCGAAGACTCGCAGCATGCTTCGAGAAATCATGTTGTTGTGGAAACAATTAAATCATGATTTGTCGGATTTATTTCCGCCGTGGCTATTCTGGCCACCTTTTTTACCTGCTTCAGAAGCACGTTGCGGGTCATTTTTAAAATTCCCGCCGCTATGCTGACCGCCTTTGCGGCCTGCTTCTGATGCTTTTTCACGATCTTCGGCGAAATTTCCTGAACCACCACGATGTTCGGCCATGTTATTTCTCCTGTTTCGTTAATATATATAAATGTTAATTTGTGACCGTTGTCGTCACCCTTCTAAAATTAGTCGCTATCAGCAGATAGTCAAATTTAAGCGGCTGTTCTGGTTGCGGTGAAAATAATTTTGCTGCGATATTAATTATTTAATAGTAGCCCGTTAAAAATGAGTGGCTTAGCGACATATCGTTAACCTTTCAACTAATAACTTACGTTACCATAATGTGTGGTTATGTTAATGATAAACGTAATGCTGACATAAACTTACGTTAACTGCGGCAAACTGACGTTTAAGCGTTGACTGGGCTAAAGGCTTTAGGATTAATCCTGGCAAACCGTGGGTGTTCAAATTCCATGAAGGAAAATTTTCTATTGATGCAGATTTTTTGAGGGTGTAGGTCGTATAAACGCGGCTGTAGGCAGCAGACGGGAGGCGTAAACAACCAAAAAATCCTGCTATTACAGCAGACTGAAGGAAAAGTTATGGAAACCTATTCATGGCTTGAGTACGTTGACGTCACGCAACGGAGCTGGCCGCCAGCATGAATCTGGCGGCCTGCGATGTGTTAACGGCGGGTGGCCGCTTTCATATCGCTGACGAAGGTTTTTAGTTCGCTGAGCATCTGCTCAGGAGTGTCGATATTTTTCTCGATGATTTTTACAATCGCTGAACCCGATATCGCACCTGCCGCACCGGCGTCAATGGCGGCGGATACTTGTTCCGGCGCCGAGATACCGAAACCTTGCAGGGAAGGCGCTGCGTGATATTCCTTCAGCTTTTCAACCAGATGGTGCAATGGCAGCGCCGCCCGGTTCTCGGCCCCGGTCACCCCTGCGCGAGACACCAGGTAAGTGTAGGCGCGACCGTAGGAGGCAATCTGGCGCAGCAGGTCATCGTCCGCATTGGGCGGGCAGATGAAAATTGGCGCGACATTGTGGCGTAGCGCAGCCTGACGGAAGGGGGCGGATTCTTCCACCGGCACATCGGCAACCAGTACCGAATCCACGCCGACCTTTTCACACTGCGCGTAAAATTCATCAATGCCCTTACTGAATACCAGATTCGCGTACATAAGCAGACCAATGGGGATCGTTGGATGCTTAGCGCGAATGGCCGCCAGCATCTCAAAACACTGGCCTGGCGTAACGCCTGCGGCAAAAGCGCGCAGGGTAGCGCTCTGAATAGTCGGGCCATCGGCTAACGGATCGGAGAAAGGGATCCCCAGCTCCAGCGCGTCAGCGCCAGCCTCTATCAGGGCATCGATAATGCTGAGCGACTGTTCCACGCCGGGGTCGCCGAGAGTCACGAAGGGGACAAAGGCGCCTTCCTTGCGATCGTTCAGTTGTGCAAACAGCGTTTCGTAGCGTTCCATCAGATTTCCCCTCGCGCTTTCAGAATATCGTGTACCGTAAAGATGTCTTTGTCGCCGCGTCCGGAGAGGTTTACCACCAACAGTTGCTCTTTCTCCGGGTTCTCATGCATCATTTTCAGCGCATGGGCCAATGCGTGGGAGGATTCCAGCGCCGGGATAATCCCTTCATGACGGCACAGCGTTTTGAACGCATCCAGCGCTTCGTCGTCGGTAATCGACACATAATCGGCACGCCCGGTGCTGTTCAGATAAGCGTGCTGCGGCCCCACCGACGGGAAATCCAGACCCGCGGAAATTGAGTAAGACTCTTCGATCTGACCCTCTTCAGTCTGCATCATTGGCGCTTTCATACCGAAGTAAATCCCGACGCGGCCATGCTTAAGCGGGGCGCCATGTTCGCCTGTTTCTATCCCGTGACCGCCTGGTTCAACGCCAATCAACCCGACGCTGGTTTCATTAATAAAGTCAGCAAACATCCCGATAGCGTTGGAACCGCCACCGACGCAGGCAATAACGGCGTCCGGCAAACGTCCTTCTTTTTCAAGGATCTGCGCTTTGGTTTCTTCGCCGATCATGCGCTGGAATTCGCGTACAATGGTCGGGAAAGGATGCGGGCCTGCCGCAGTGCCGAGCATATAGTGGGCGGATTCGTAGCTGCCAGACCAGTCGCGCAGCGCCTCATTACAAGCATCTTTCAGCGTCGCGGAACCGCTGTGAACGGGAATGACCTCAGCACCCATCAGACGCATACGAAACACGTTGGGCGACTGGCGCTCAACGTCCTTCGCGCCCATGTAGATACGGCATTTCAGGCCGAGCAACGCGCTGGCCAGCGCCGACGCAACGCCATGCTGTCCGGCGCCGGTTTCCGCGATGATCTCGGTTTTGCCCATTCGCTTTGCCAGTAGCGCCTGGCCTAATACCTGGTTGGTTTTATGCGCGCCGCCGTGCAGCAAATCCTCGCGCTTCAGATACAGCGTGGTGCGGGTGCCCGCCGTAATGTTCTGGCACTTCGTCAGCGCGGTGGGACGACCCGCATAGTTTTTCAGCAGGTCGGTAAACTGGGCCTGAAACGCCGGGTCTTTCTGCGCGCTGACGAACGCCTCTTCCAGTTGGCGCAGCGCGGGCATCAGTATCTGCGGCACATACATGCCGCCAAATTCACCAAAATAGGGATTAAGTAATGTTGTCATGTCCTTTTCCTTAATATGCGCGCAGTGTCGAAAATACCGATGCCAGAAGGCGTGCATCTTTAATGCCCGGCTGTGACTCTACACCTGAATTGAAATCGAGACCGGCGCAGCCGGCTTTCGCGGCCTCGACGCAGTTATCTGCACCAAGCCCACCTGCTAACAGAACGTTATCCAGCGCCTGTCCCTGCAATAGCGACCAGTCGAAACGCTGGCCGCTGCCGCCCTGGCCGTTATCCAGCACGTATTTGTCGACAGACCGATAATCCCGCGCCGGGAGCGTTTCGCCAACGCTCAGCGCCTTCCAGATCTGCACCTGTGCAGGCAGCGCGGCGCGTAGCGCATCAACGTAAGCCTGGTCTTCGCCGCCATGCAACTGGACGGCAGCGAGCATCAGTCGACTCGCTTTGTCGCAAACGTCGGCGATTTCAGCGTTGCGGAACACGCCCACATACTGCAACGGCGCGGCGGCTTTCACCTGCTGTGCCTGTTCGTCGGTGACGAAGCGGGGAGAGGTAGGAACGAAAATCAGCCCGCCGTAGATCGCGCCCGACTCATAAGCCGTTTTCGCATCTTCCGGGCGCGTCAGCCCGCAGACTTTATTTTCCCCCAGCAGGACGCGACGCACAGCGGCGTTGAGATCGTCATATGCCATTAACGCAGAGCCAATCAGAAAACCGTTAGCAAAGTGGCTGAGCTCGCGGACCTGACCGTAGGTGTTGATACCCGATTCGCTGATGACCGTCACGCCGTGACCCAGTTTCGGCGCAAGCTGGCGGGTACGGTTTAAATCAATCGACAGATCGCGCAGATCGCGGTTATTAATGCCGACCACTTTCGCCCCGAGCGCAATGGCGCGCTCCAGCTCTTCTTCGTTGCTCACTTCCGTCAGCACCCCCATTTTCAGGCTGTGGGCGACGGCGGCAAGCTGGCGATACTGTTCATCATCGAGTACCGACAGCATCAGCAGGCAGGCGTCGGCCTGATAGTGGCGCGCAAGGTAGATCTGGTACGGATCGATGATAAAGTCTTTGCACAGAATCGGCTGCGGCGCGACCTGGCTGACGAGCGGCAGGAAATCGAAGCTGCCCTGGAAATATTTCTCGTCAGTGAGGACGGAAATCGCCGACGCATAGTGCCTGTACACATCGGCAATGCGCGCCGGATCAAAATCGTCGCGGATCATGCCCTTCGACGGAGAGGCCTTTTTACATTCCAGAATAAAGGCTGTGCGCGCCCCCTGTAACGCGTCGTAGAAATGACGCGTGCTCGGCTGGACATCCTGTTGGAATGTATCCAGCGGCTGTTGTTGTTTGCGGGCTTCTACCCAAATCGCCTTGTCTGCGACGATTTTCGCTAAAACGGTTTGCATCATTTACCCTCTTGCCGCCAGTGCGGTGACTCGGTCATAAGCGGAACCACTGCGCAGAACGTCCAGGACAGTTTGCGCATTAGCTTTCAGATCTTCTTCACCATGCAGTCGCATCAGCATCGCGACATTTGCGGCGACAGCAGCCTCGTGCGCGGCTTCGCCTTTACCTTGTAGCAAGCGTGTCAGAATGTCACGGTTTTCTTCCGGCGTCCCCCCCGCCAGTTGTTCCTGATGGTACGGCGTCAGGCCGAAGTCTTCCGCGGTGAGCTGATAACTTTTGATTTCGCCGTCATGGAGTTCCGCCACGATCGTCGGCGCATGCAGGGATACTTCGTCCATGCCGCCGCTGTGCACCACCGCCGCGCGCTGATAACCCAACACGCGCAGCGTTTCGGCGATCGGCAGCACCAGTTCCGCGCTGTAGACGCCGATCAGCGCCAGGGGCGGATGCGCCGGGTTAATCAGCGGGCCGAGCACGTTAAACAGCGTACGGGTTTTCAACTGCTGGCGTACCGGCATTGCATGGCGGAAACCGGTGTGGTATTTCGGCGCGAACAGAAAGCAGACACCGAGCTCGTCCAGCGCCTGACGCGATTTGTCGGCATTCATGTCGAGGTTGATGCCGAAGGCGGCCAGCAGATCCGACGACCCGGATTTACTGGATACGCTGCGGTTGCCGTGTTTAGCGACTTTCAGGCCACACGCCGCCGCGACAAACGCGCTGGCTGTAGAAATATTAATGCTGTTGCTACCGTCGCCGCCGGTCCCCACGATATCCGCGAACGGATAGTTCGGGCGTGGGAACGGGGCGGCGTTTTCCAGCAGGGCTGTGGCCGCGCCGGCAATCTCCAGCGGATGTTCGCCGCGAATTTTCATGCTGACCAGCGCCGCCGCCAGCTGTTCTGGTTTCAGTTCACCGCGGACGACCGCAGAGAAAAGCTGATGGCTTTCCTGCTGGCTCAGGGTTTGCGCCTGATACAGTTTTTCCAGAACAGGCTGCAGCGTATTGGTTGGCTCCAGCTTCTGTTGCGCCCAGGCCAGCGTTTGCTCGAGCAGCAACGCGCCCTGGGTGGTGAGGATCGACTCCGGGTGGAACTGAAAACCGCAGACCCGGTCAGCATCGTGACGGACCGCCATCACCATGCCGTTAAAATGCGCGTTAATGGTCAGCCCCGCCGGGACATTACTGCCCACCAGCGAATGGTAGCGCGCCACTGGCAGCGGGTTGCTCAGACCGGCAAACATTGCCTGCCCGTCGTGCTCAATGCTCGACGCTTTACCGTGAAGAATCTCACCGGCCTGACCGACATAGCCGCCGTAGGCTTCCACAATCGCCTGATGCCCAAGGCAGATGCCAATGATCGGCAGTTTACCGCGCAGACGCGTCAGCAGTTCTGGCATGCAGCCCGCTTCGCTCGGCGCACCCGGCCCCGGAGAGAGCATCAGCACCGGATTTTTCATGGTGGCGAGGCGGTCAATCAGGGTCTGAGCCGGGATATGGTTACGGTAAATCACTACGTTATGGCCGTTGGTACGCAGCTGATCTGCCAGGTTATAGGTAAATGAATCAATGTTATCGAGCAGCAGAATATCAGCCATCAGAACGTCTCCTGTGCGTGATGCGCGGTCGCGATGGCACGCAGAACCGCGCGCGCTTTATTACGGGTTTCATCGGCTTCAGACTGCGGAACCGAATCCAGCACGATGCCGGCACCCGTCTGCACGGTGGCGATCCCGTCTTCAACCAGGGCCGAACGAATCACGATGCAGGTATCCAGATCGCCGTGAGCCGTAAAATAGCCTACGGCGCCGCCGTAGCTGCCGCGTCGCTGTCCCTCGGCGTCGGCAATCAGCTGCATGGCCCGTACCTTCGGCGCGCCGCTCAGGGTGCCCATGTTCATACAGGCACGATAGGCATGCAGCACGTCGAGATCGCGGCGTAGCTCGCCGACGACGCGGGAAACCAGGTGCATCACGTATGAATAGCGATCGACTTTAGTCAGGTCGGCAACATAGCGGCTGCCCGGCGTACAAATGCGAGCGAGGTCATTACGCGCCAGATCCACCAGCATCAGGTGTTCGGAAAGCTCTTTATGATCGGTGCGCATTTCAAGCTCAATACGGCTGTCGAGGTCGCGGTCCAGCGAACCGTCGGCGCGACGGCCACGCGGACGTGTACCGGCAATCGGGTAAATTTCAATCTGACGACTGGTAGCGTCATATTTCAGTGAGCTTTCAGGTGAGGCGCCAAACAGGGTGAAATCATTGTCCTGCATAAAGAACATATACGGGCTGGGGTTGCTTTTCTTCAGCACGTAGTAGGCTGCCAGCGGCGACGGGCAGGGCAGCGAAAAACGACGGGAGGGCACGACCTGGAAAATTTCGCCAGCGCGAATGGCTTTTTGCATCGTGCGCACCACGGCGCCAAATTCTTCATCGCTCTGATTACACTCGCAGCGCATTTGCGCCACGGAGACCACCGGTAACGGCGGCGCGGGTTCGTTGAGCTGCTGGCTCAGATGCGCCAGACGCGCGTTAAGCCGCTGCCGTTCGTTGTCATCGCAGGTGAACAGGCTGGCCTGAATGCGGGTGCTCTTTTTCTGATGGTCGATCACCATTAATGTTTCCGCCAGATAGAAGCAGTAGTCCGGGCAGCGGTTATTTGCCTCAAGCTGCGGTAAATCTTCAAACCCCGCGACCAGATCGTAAGCAAAGAGGCCGCCGAAGAACATGGCTTCGCGTTCTTCTGCCGGAACGGTCACCAGCGTCTGCAGAATGCGAAACGCGTCAAAGACCGACAGTGAGCACAGCCTGGCGTCTTCATCGAGTAAGGGACTGACGGAAGGGAAGCGAAGCAGGCGGCCATCCGGCAGCGGGGCATTCTCCACGCCTGCGGGCAGGGCGGTATCCATCAGGTTCAGCAACGCGGCGCCGTTCGCGGATAACGCCTGTAACGTGACAGTGTCACCCATTGCGGTGATGCGTAGCGCGCTGTCAACCAGTAGCAGGCTTTTTAAATCGTTTTTGCTGTCAATATCCGCGGACTCCAGCAGCAGCGTCGCTGGCCGGTTGCCGCAAACCTGATGAAACAACGCCGTGGGGTTCTCGCGGTACGCGGCGTCGCAGGTAATCAGCTCAAGGGTAGGTTTTGATGTCTGCATTGTTGTTCTCATTAATTTTGCTCAAAAAAAAGCCCGCTTGCAGGCGGGCCGGGTATCTGGGTGCGGTTAGCATGCACAAGTACACTGCCCGAAGTCAGGAAGTGCGCCACCAACCGTGAAGAATGAAGCATGCTTGCATTGTGATACCCTTTTCTAAGTGAACTTTCGTACTAGTTAACTAGTTCGATGGCATATTGTCAATACCTGATTTCAGTTAATTTGCTGAAACCGTTATGATGCGCAGGCAAGTCCATTTATATGAAGACGGGAGTTCGCCTTGAGCGACACGAATTACGCAGTGATTTACGATCTGCACAGCCATACCACGGCGTCCGACGGACGATTGACGCCGGAAGAATTAGTCCACCGGGCTGTCGAGATGCGCGTTGGCACGCTGGCGATTACCGACCATGACACCACAGCCGCGATCCCGGCGGCAAGCGAAGAAATTTCACGATCAGCCCTGCCGCTGACCCTGATCCCCGGCGTTGAGATCTCCACGCTGTGGGAGAATCATGAGATCCATATTGTTGGCCTGAATATTGACATCGCCCACCCGGCGATGTGCGCGTTTCTGGCGGAACAAACCGAACGCCGTCAGCAGCGGGCAAAGCGCATTGCCGAGCGTCTGGAGAAAGCCCACATTCCCTGCGCATGGGAAGGGGCGCTGCGCCTTGCTGACGGTGGCGCGGTGACACGGGGGCATTTTGCCCGCTTCCTCGTGGAGTGCGGCAAAGCGACGACCATGGCCGATGTCTTCAAAAAGTATCTTGCGCGAGGGAAAACCGGATACGTTCCGCCGCAGTGGTGTACAATAGAACAAGCTATTGATGTCATTCATCATTCCGGCGGTAAGGCGGTGCTGGCTCATCCGGGGCGGTATAACCTTAGCGCCAAGTGGCTGAAAAGACTGATGGCGCATTTTGCTGGCCATCGCGGCGACGCGATGGAGGTTGCGCAATGCCAGCAGTCTCCCAACGAGCGAACGCAACTGGCCACCCTTGCCCGTCAGCATCAGCTATGGGCATCGCAAGGGTCTGATTTTCATCAGCCGTGCCCGTGGATAGAGCTGGGACGTAAGCTCTGGCTGCCGGCTGGCGTGGAAGGCGTCTGGCAGTTGTGGGAACAGCCACAGAACACCACAGTGAGGGAAGTATGAGTCAGTTTTTTTATATTCATCCTGATAACCCGCAGCAGCGCCTGATTAATCAGGCCGTTGAAATTGTCCGCAAAGGCGGGGTGATTGTTTATCCTACCGATTCCGGCTACGCGCTTGGTTGTAAAATTGAAGACAAAGGGGCGATGGAGCGCATTTGCCGAATTCGCCAGCTGCCGGACGGCCATAACTTTACTCTGATGTGTCGCGACCTGTCGGAATTGTCGACCTATTCGTTTGTCGATAACGTGGCGTTTCGCCTGATCAAGAACAACACGCCGGGGAACTACACCTTTATTCTGAAAGGAACGAAAGAGGTGCCGCGGCGCCTGCTGCAGGAAAAACGCAAAACCATCGGTTTGCGCGTGCCGTCGAACCCCATCGCACTTGAGCTGCTGGAGGCGCTCGGCGAGCCGATGCTCTCTACCTCGTTGATGCTGCCTGGCAGCGAATTTACCGAGTCCGATCCGGAAGAGATCAAAGACCGCCTCGAAAAACAGGTGGACCTGATTATTCACGGCGGTTATCTGGGACAGCAGCCGACCACGGTGATTGATTTAACCGACGATGCGCCCGTGGTGTTGCGTGAAGGGGTTGGAGACGTTAAACCTTTCTTATAAGGTCGCAAGTCTGTATACTACGCGGCCTTTAAATGGCGCTTAACGGCGCCGTTAATTCTCCTGTTCGACGCCTGTGAAGGCGACACCTGAAGGAAGCTCTATGAGCGAAAAGTTACAAAAAGTGCTGGCGCGCGCCGGCCACGGCTCTCGCCGTGAAATCGAATCCATTATCGAAGCAGGCCGCGTGAGTGTTGACGGCAAGATCGCGACGCTTGGCGATCGTGTTGACGTCACCCCGGGTTTGAAGATCCGTATCGATGGGCACCTGATTTCGGTAAAAGAGTCCGCGGAACAAATCTGCCGTGTGCTGGCTTACTACAAGCCGGAAGGCGAACTCTGTACCCGCAACGATCCGGAAGGGCGTCCGACCGTGTTCGACCGTTTACCCAAGCTGCGCGGCGCGCGCTGGATTGCGGTAGGACGACTGGACGTGAACACCTGCGGTTTGCTGCTGTTTACGACCGACGGTGAACTGGCGAACCGTTTGATGCACCCGAGCCGTGAAGTCGAGCGTGAATATGCGGTCCGCGTCTTTGGCCAGATCGATGACGCGAAAATTCGCGATCTCAGCCGCGGCGTTCAGTTGGAAGACGGTCCGGCAGCGTTCAAAACCATCAAGTTCAGCGGGGGCGAAGGCATTAACCAGTGGTATAACGTCACCCTGACTGAAGGACGCAACCGTGAAGTGCGCCGCCTGTGGGAAGCGGTGGGTGTGCAGGTAAGCCGTCTTATCCGCGTACGCTACGGCGATATTCCGCTGCCAAAAGGCCTGCCGCGTGGCGGCTGGACCGAGCTGGATCTGGCGCAAACAAACTATCTGCGTGAGCTGGTAGAACTGCCGCCGGAAACCACTTCAAAAGTGGCGGTAGAAAAAGACCGTCGTCGCATGAAGGCCAATCAGATTCGTCGTGCGGTGAAGCGTCATAGCCAAATGAGCGGCGGTCGTCGTTCAGGTGGACGGAACAATAACGGCTGATTGCCTGTCGCTATGCCGGAGGGCGTCTACGTCGCCTTCCGGTTCCTTTACCTAGTAATCAATACCCGTCTGAGCTTTGACGCCCGCTTCGAAGGCATGCTTCACCGGACGGAGTTCGCTGACGGTATCGGCCAGTTCGAGAATATCCCGATGACAGCCGCGCCCGGTAATGATCACCGTCTGCTGATGGGGTCGGTCATTCAGCGCCGTAATCACCTCATCCAGTGGTAGATAATCATAGGCCACCATATAGGTCAGCTCGTCGAGAACTACCATATCCAGCGTAGGGTCCGCCAGCATTCGCTTACCGTGTTCCCATACCGCCAGACAGGCGGCGGTATCTGATTCGCGGTTTTGCGTTTCCCAGGTAAACCCGGTCGCCATCACCTGAAACTCGACGCCATGAGGTTCAAGCAGGTTACGTTCGCCGTTCGGCCAGGTGCCTTTGATAAACTGTACGACGCCCACCTTTTTACCATGCCCGACGGCGCGGGTTGCCGTACCGAACGCGGCAGTGGTTTTCCCCTTACCATTACCGGTAAACACGATAATAATGCCGCGCTCTTCCTGCGCCTGGGCGACGCGGGCGTCAACTTTGTCTTTTACCCGCTGCTGGCGCTGCTGATAGCGTTCTTCACTCATTGCGCGATTCCTGGTTTACGGCCCGGTTGGGCGTCGAAGGTCATGCCGGTTTTACGACGGCTGTCGTCGCCCATCAGCCACAAATACAGCGGCATAATGTCGGCGGGAGTTTTGAGTTTTTGCGGATCTTCCGTCGGGAAAGCGCTGGCGCGCATGCCGGTGCGGGTACCGCCAGGATTGATGCAGTTAACGCGCAGGGAACGGTTTTGATATTCATCAGCCAGCACCTGCATCATCCCTTCGGTGGCGAATTTGGACGTGGCATAGGCCCCCCAGTTCGCTCGTCCCTGGCGGCCCACGCTGGAAGAGGTGAAAACCAGCGATCCGGAATCCGACTTGAGTAATAAAGGAAGCAACGCCTGGGTGAGCATAAACGTCGCGTTGACATTGACCTGCATAACCTGCTGCCAGACCTGTGGGTCCTGTTCGCTCATGGGACAGATGTCTCCCAACAATCCCGCGTTATGCAGCACACCATCCAGTCGCGGATACTGTCCGGCAATGCGCTGTGCAAGCTGGTGACAGTCTGCGGCGGTACAGGTTAACAGATCGAGCGTGAACCACTGCGGCTGGCTGCCCGTTTCAGTGGCAATCAGGCCTGCGACGTGGCGTAATTTCTCCTCATTGCGGCCAAGCAGGATAACGCTTGCGCCGAAACGGGCGTAGGTCAGGGCGGCTTCACGGCCAATGCCATCGCTGGCCCCGGTGACCAGAATAATGCGGCCCTGAAGAAGATCGTGTTTGGGTTGATAATGCATGGCTACTCCTCGGCGACATGCGTGGCCGCTCTGCTTCTCGTTGACTTTTCGGGTTTATGCCTGAATCTCCGCCATAATTCAATCAGCCTGGGGCGATAACGCCTTAAAATGAACACTTTGTCATACTTTTTTCCCTCGCGACATCCAACGAGACGACGCATGACGCCTGTTGTACACTGAGCCGAAGCAAAGTTATTTAACCAAGGTGGGTCGTGTGGAATTGTTGTCTGAATATGGGCTATTTCTTGCCAAAATCATCACCATTGTTGTTGCTGTCGCCGCTATTGCCGCCATTATTGTGAACGTTGCCCAGCGCAAACGTCAGCGTGGCGAATTGCGGGTGACCAATCTCAGCGAGCAGTATCAGGAGATGAGGGATGACCTGGCGATGGCGCTGCTCGACGGTCATCAGCAAAAGCTGTGGCATAAAGCGCAAAAGAAAAAGCGCAAGCAGGAAGCGAAAGCGGCAAAGGCGAGAGCAAAACAAGGCGAAACGCGGGACACCGACAAGCCGCGCGTCTGGGTGCTTGATTTCAAAGGCAGTATGGATGCTCACGAAGTTAACGCCTTGCGTGAAGAGGTGACGGCGGTGCTGGCAGTGGTAAAACCGCAGGATCAGGTGGTTTTGCGCCTGGAAAGCCCTGGCGGCGTGGTGCACGGCTACGGCCTGGCCGCGTCGCAATTACAGCGCTTGCGCGATAAAAACATCCCGTTGACGATTGCGGTCGACAAAGTGGCAGCAAGCGGCGGCTATATGATGGCCTGCGTGGCGGACAGGATCGTCTCTGCGCCGTTTGCCATCATAGGATCTATTGGGGTGGTCGCGCAGATCCCTAACTTCAACCGTTTTCTGAAAAGCAAAGACATTGATATTGAACTGCACACCGCGGGGCAATATAAGCGCACCCTGACGCTGTTAGGAGAAAACACCGAAGAAGGGCGACAGAAATTCCGTGAAGACTTAAACGAAACACACCAGTTGTTTAAGGTGTTTGTCCATCGTATGCGTCCGACTCTGGACATTGAACAGGTGGCCACCGGAGAGCACTGGTACGGTGAGCAGGCGCTGGAGAAGGGGCTTATTGATGAAATCAATACCAGCGATGACGTGATCCTGAACCTGATGGAAGGACGCGACGTGCTGTACGTGCGCTATCTGCAACGCAAAAAGCTAATGGACCGTTTCACCGGCAGCGCGGCGGAAAGCGCTGACCGCTTACTGATGCGCTGGTGGCAGCGCGGACAAAAACCTCTGATGTAAACATCCCGTACCGGCTGGCGCTGTTTCGCCCTGAATGGCGATATGCGCAGCGCCAACCGGTCGCACTGCGCCAGGGTTAATCAATCAGGTGATATTTCTCAGAAAGCACATGGGCCAGATGTTTAAACATATTAAACACGGCGGTGCTTTTCGGCGTCGGTAAGCCTTGTTCGTCTAAAAAATACTCCCCGCTGAAGACTAACACGCCATTTCGCTGCGTTACGCCGGTGGCTTCAATCCCCGCCAGCGTGTCCTCATGCTCACGAATGATTTTATTGGCTTCTTTCAGCAGCGTTTCGCGATCGATCGGTTGCGTCTCTTTATGCATTTTTTACTCCTTAAACAAGAACATTAGTCTACGCCGGGCGCCGCTTATGGGCAAATATTCGCTGATAAAGTCCAGGGTCTTGTCAACCTTCGCTGACTGGCGAGTTTTGGTTTTGCATGCTAATAAAGTTGCGTAACGAATTTTATCAGGTACAGTGTGACGCTTTCGTCAATCTGGCAACAGATTTGCTTGACATTCGACCGAAATTCCGTCGTGCTATAGCGCTTATGTGCGAAAAAACCTGTTAACTCAGTCACCTGACTATTTAGTGCACAGAGTCAGTACAAGGGGTTGATATCCGCAGACGCAGGGACCATATCCGTGTCTCGTCGCCAGTGGAAGGTGAATCAACGTGCGACGCATTCCTGGAAGAATCAAATTAGGTAAAGGTGAATATGGGTAAAGCTCTTGTCATCGTTGAGTCCCCGGCAAAAGCCAAAACGATCAACAAGTATCTGGGTAGTGACTACGTGGTTAAGTCCAGCGTGGGTCATATCCGTGATTTGCCGACCAGTGGCTCAGCAGCTAAAAAGAGCGCCGACTCTACCTCCACCAAAACGGCTAAGAAGCCTAAAAAGGATGAACGTGGCGCGCTCGTCAATCGCATGGGCGTTGACCCGTGGCACAACTGGGACGCGCATTACGAAGTGCTGCCTGGTAAAGAGAAGGTCGTCTCTGAATTAAAACAACTGGCTGAAAAAGCCGACCACATCTATCTCGCAACCGACCTTGACCGCGAAGGGGAAGCCATTGCCTGGCACCTGCGGGAAGTTATCGGTGGCGACGACGCGCGCTACAGTCGCGTGGTGTTTAACGAAATTACCAAAAATGCGATTCGTCAGGCGTTTGAGAAGCCCGGCGAACTGAATATCGATCGTGTTAACGCCCAGCAGGCGCGTCGCTTTATGGACCGCGTGGTGGGGTATATGGTGTCCCCGCTGTTGTGGAAAAAGATCGCCCGCGGCCTTTCTGCCGGTCGCGTACAGTCTGTCGCAGTGCGTCTGGTTGTCGAGCGTGAACGCGAAATCAAAGCGTTTGTTCCGGAAGAGTTCTGGGAGATCGACGCCAATACCAACACGCCATCCGGCGATGCGCTACCGTTACAGGTGACTCACCAGAGCGACAAACCATTCCGCCCGGTTAACCGTGAGCAGACGCATGCCGCGGTTAGCCTGCTGGAAAAAGCGCGTTATACCGTTCTCGAACGTGAAGACAAACCGACCAGCAGTAAACCCGGCGCGCCGTTTATCACCTCCACCCTGCAACAGGCGGCAAGTACCCGTCTGGGCTTTGGGGTGAAGAAAACCATGATGATGGCCCAGCGCCTGTATGAAGCCGGTTACATCACCTACATGCGTACTGACTCTACCAACCTGAGCCAGGACGCGGTGAACATGGTTCGCGGTTATATCAGCGACAACTTTGGCAACAAATATCTGCCTGAGAAACCGAATCAGTACGCCAGTAAAGAAAACTCACAGGAAGCGCATGAAGCGATTCGTCCTTCCGATGTGTCGGTTCTGGCCGACACGCTGAAGGATATGGAATCTGACGCGCAGAAGCTGTATCAGCTGATCTGGCGTCAGTTTGTCGCCTGTCAAATGACGCCAGCCCAGTATGATTCCACCACGCTGACCGTCGGCGCCGGTGACTTCCGCCTGAAAGCGCGTGGACGTATCCTGCGCTTCGACGGCTGGACAAAAGTGATGCCGGCGCTGCGTAAAGGTGATGAAGACCGTACGTTGCCAGCGGTGAACAAAGGTGACGAATTGTCTCTGGTTGAACTGGTTCCGGCACAGCATTTTACTAAGCCACCGGCCCGCTTTAGCGAAGCCTCGTTGGTTAAAGAGCTGGAAAAACGCGGTATTGGTCGTCCTTCTACGTATGCGTCAATCATTTCAACCATTCAGGATCGCGGCTATGTGCGCGTTGAAAACCGCCGTTTCTACGCGGAAAAAATGGGTGAAATCGTTACCGATCGTCTGGAAGAAAACTTCCGCGAACTGATGAACTACGACTTTACCGCGCAAATGGAAGACAGCCTGGATCAGGTGGCTAACCATGAAGCGGAATGGAAAGCGGTGCTGGACCACTTCTTCAGTGATTTTACTCAGCAGTTAGACAAAGCGGAGAAAGATCCGGAAGAAGGGGGTATGCGTCCGAACCAGATGGTGTTGACCAGCATCGACTGCCCGACCTGTGGCCGCAAAATGGGGATCCGTACGGCCAGTACTGGCGTGTTCCTCGGCTGCTCCGGTTACGCGCTGTCACCGAAAGAGCGCTGCAAAACGACCATTAACCTGGTGCCGGAAAACGAAGTGCTGAACGTGCTGGAAGGCGACGACGCGGAAACGAATGCGTTACGCGCCAAACGTCGCTGTAAGAAGTGCGGCACGGCGATGGACAGCTACCTGATCGATCCGAAGCGTAAGCTGCACGTCTGCGGTAATAACCCGACCTGCGACGGCTATGAGATTGAAGAGGGCGAGTTCCGCATCAAAGGCTATGACGGCCCGATCGTCGAGTGTGAGAAATGTGGTTCCGAAATGCACCTGAAGATGGGGCGTTTTGGTAAGTACATGGCTTGCACCAACGATGAGTGTAAGAATACGCGTAAAATTCTGCGTAATGGTGAAGTGGCGCCGCCGAAAGAAGATCCGGTTCCGCTGCCTGAACTACCGTGTGAAAAGTCGGATGCGTATTTTGTGTTGCGTGACGGCGCGGCCGGGGTTTTCCTTGCTGCCAATACGTTCCCGAAATCCCGCGAAACGCGCGCGCCGCTGGTGGAAGAGTTGTATCGTTTCCGCGATCGCCTGCCGGAAAAACTTCGCTATCTGGCCGACGCGCCGCAGCAGGATCCGGAAGGCAACAAAACGCTGGTACGCTTTAGCCGCAAAACCAGGCAGCAGTATGTTGCGGCGGAAAAAGACGGGAAGGCGACCGGCTGGTCTGCGTTCTTCGTTGACGGTAAATGGGTTGAAGGGAAGAAGTAATTCCCTGTTAATTGCCCGGTAGCGCTGCTGTTTACCGGGCCTGCAAGCGGGTCACGTTCCACAGGTCTGTTACGCAGCTGCGCAACGGATAAACCGCCTGGACAGCCATCTCTAACAGGGTCGTGTTTGCGACCCTGTTTTTTTATTCCTTTCTTATTAATTTTTCTTCCTGTCTATACACCAATGCTATAAATGATATAGTGGTTATAGTTAACGGCTTTTTTATTATTAAATCGTATTAGCAGTGCGTGTCGCTGCGTAAAGACGATGACCTGATGGCGCTAATCTGGATGGTTTAACATGAAATTACAGCAGCTTCGCTACATTGTTGAGGTGGTTAATCACAACCTGAACGTCTCTTCAACTGCGGAAGGACTTTATACTTCACAACCGGGTATCAGTAAGCAGGTGCGGATGCTGGAAGACGAGCTGGGCATCCAGATTTTTGCCCGTAGCGGCAAGCATCTGACCCAGGTGACGCCAGCGGGGCAGGAAATTATCCGCATCGCACGTGAAGTGCTCTCGAAGGTTGACGCCATCAAGTCGGTTGCCGGTGAACATACCTGGCCGGATAAAGGCTCGCTCTATATCGCCACCACCCATACCCAGGCACGCTACGCGCTACCCGGGGTGATAAAAGGGTTTATCGAGCGTTATCCACGCGTATCGCTGCATATGCATCAGGGATCGCCGACTCAGATTGCGGAAGCCGTCTCTAAAGGTAACGCCGATTTCGCCATCGCTACCGAAGCCCTCCATCTGTATGACGATCTGGTGATGCTGCCTTGCTATCACTGGAACCGTTCGATTGTGGTGACGCCTGAACACCCGCTGGCGAATAAAGCCTCGGTCTCGATTGAAGAGCTGGCGCAGTATCCGCTTGTCACCTATACCTTCGGCTTTACCGGACGCTCCGAGCTGGATACCGCATTTAACCGGGCGGGGCTGACGCCGCGGATCGTCTTTACTGCCACCGATGCCGACGTCATTAAAACCTACGTTCGTCTGGGGCTGGGCGTTGGGGTGATTGCCAGCATGGCGGTGGATCCGGTTTCCGACCCGGATCTCGTGCGCGTCGATGCGCATGATGTCTTTAGCCACAGCACGACAAAGATCGGTTTCCGTCGCAGCACCTTCCTGCGCAGTTACATGTATGATTTCATTCAACGCTTTGCGCCGCACCTGACGCGTGATGTCGTTGATACCGCGGTGGCATTACGTTCGAATGAAGAGATTGAAGCCATGTTTAAAGATATAAAGCTGCCGGAAAAGTAATCAAACGGGATATTGGTTTCGGGATTTTTTATCAGCAAGAAACAGCGAAAGTTTTAATTAAATCACATTTTTCTTTTATTCTTAATTTCGGGAATTATTAACCCTGGTATTGCCAGGGTTAATGCCTCATAAAGTAGTGTCTTATTACCCGCCCCGCAAACTTCGTATTTCAATTATTTATTTTTGATCAAAAGATTGATTTATTCACGACAAACGATTCGTAAATTCACTGGATTTTTGACTAAAGTTTGATTAGGATTTGTCTCATCTGATGATTAATTGTACCGATTGTTTGGTGCCAGAATGATAAGTGATGTCGATTGTATGAGGTTAGCAATGCCGTCTGAAAACCAGGAACCACGTCGGGACCCTGAACTGAAACGCAAAGCGTGGCTTGCGGTTTTTCTGGGCTCAGCGCTGTTCTGGCTGGTCGTCGGCCTGCTGATCTGGAACGCCTGGGGGTAAAGATGAGGGTTCGCGGACAGCAACACACGTCGCTACCGACATGTCAGCCTTGTGACAATACCCGGAAAAGCAAAAGTGTGCGTGTGAAGACAAGCCCTGAAAACTGGAAACTCACGCAACAGCAGCAGGCATTTATTGATTCCTTTGCTGAAGACGATAAACGAAAACAATAATCGACACCATTCTTAATTAGCGCGCAATTTTAAGCACGCTATTAACAGGCGCAATGCCTTTTCTTTTACACCACAGCAATAAGACGTTGAGAATGACTCAACATAACGTGTCAGATAAAAGTTGGTGTAGCCTATGCTTACTTCAAACATGAAATACTGGTCCTGGATGGGCGCATTTTCCGTATCGCTGCTCTTCTGGGCTGAACTGATCTGGATCGTTGCCCGTTAACGATAACGCCAGAGACGCTAAACGCTATCTGGCATCCCTGTTCGATCATGGCCATAAACCTCGCTGCGGCGAGGTTTTTGTTTTCTGCAACGTCGCCTCTCTGCAAGGTTTCTCCTCTTTTATCTATTTGGGTTGTTATCAAAACGTTACAGCTTGTTTGTGTTATCTTTAATATTCACCCTGAGGAGATTCAGGGCATCGCAACCCCGTCATAAAGGAGGAGCTATGTCGTCAACCCTACGAGAAGCCAGTAAGGACACGTTGCAGGCCAAAGACAAAACCTACCATTATTACAGTCTGCCGCTGGCTGCAAAATCACTGGGCGATATCACCCGTCTGCCCAAGTCGCTCAAAGTTTTGCTGGAAAACCTGCTGCGCTGGCAGGATGGTGATTCTGTTACCGAAGAAGATATCCAGGCGCTGGCAGGTTGGCTGAAAAATGCCCATGCTGACCGCGAAATTGCTTATCGTCCGGCGCGCGTGCTGATGCAGGATTTCACCGGCGTGCCCGCCGTCGTGGATCTCGCGGCAATGCGCGAAGCGGTTAAACGCCTTGGCGGCGATACCGCGAAAGTGAATCCGTTGTCACCTGTCGATCTGGTGATTGACCACTCCGTCACCGTTGACCATTTCGGCGACGATGACGCATTTGAAGAAAACGTGCGCCTTGAAATGGAGCGTAACCATGAACGCTATATATTCCTCAAGTGGGGGCAACAGGCGTTTAGTCGCTTCAGCGTGGTGCCGCCGGGAACGGGGATCTGCCATCAGGTGAACCTGGAGTATCTCGGCAAAGCGGTCTGGAGCGAGCTGCAAAACGGTGAATGGGTCGCTTATCCGGATACGCTGGTCGGTACGGATTCCCACACCACCATGATCAACGGTCTCGGCGTGCTCGGTTGGGGCGTCGGGGGTATCGAAGCCGAAGCCGCGATGCTCGGACAACCGGTGTCGATGCTGATCCCGGATGTCGTGGGCTTTAAGCTCACCGGCAAACTGCGTGAAGGGATCACGGCGACCGACCTGGTGTTAACCGTCACGCAGATGCTGCGTAAACACGGCGTGGTCGGTAAATTTGTCGAATTCTATGGCGACGGTCTGGATTCCCTGCCGCTGGCGGACCGCGCCACCATCGCCAACATGTCGCCAGAATATGGCGCCACCTGCGGCTTCTTCCCGATTGATGCCGTCACGCTTGACTACATGCGTCTGAGTGGTCGGACGGAAGATCAGGTTGAACTGGTAGAGAAATACGCCAGGGCGCAGGGCATGTGGCGTAATCCTGGCGACGAGCCGGTATTTACTAGCACGCTGGCGCTGGATATGAACGACGTGGAAGCCAGCCTTGCCGGGCCGAAACGGCCTCAGGATCGTGTCGCTCTCGGCGATGTTCCAAAAGCGTTTGCCGCCAGCAGCGAGCTGGAACTGAACACCGCGCAAAAAGACCGCAAGCCAGTCGAATATGTGCTGAACGGTCAGCAATATCAGTTACCGGACGGCGCGGTGGTCATTTCAGCGATCACTTCCTGTACTAACACTTCCAACCCGAGCGTGCTGATGGCCGCTGGCCTGTTGGCGAAAAAAGCGGTTACGCTGGGGTTGAAACGCCAGCCGTGGGTAAAAGCGTCGCTGGCGCCCGGGTCGAAAGTGGTGTCGGATTATCTGGCGAAGGCGAAACTGACGCCGTATCTGGACGAACTGGGTTTTAATCTGGTGGGGTACGGCTGTACGACCTGCATCGGTAACTCGGGGCCGCTGCCGGAGCCTATCGAAACGGCCATCAAGCAAGGCGATTTAACCGTAGGCGCTGTGCTTTCCGGCAACCGTAACTTTGAGGGGCGTATCCATCCGCTGGTGAAGACCAACTGGCTGGCCTCGCCGCCGCTGGTGGTGGCTTACGCATTGGCGGGCAATATGAATATCAATCTTGCTACCGATCCGCTGGGCCACGATCGCAAAGGCGATCCGGTGTATCTGAAAGATATCTGGCCGTCGGCGCAGGAAATCGCTCGTGCGGTGGAACTGGTGTCCTCGGAAATGTTCCGTAAAGAGTATGCGGAAGTGTTTGAAGGAACGGAAGAGTGGAAGGGGATCCCTGTCGAACGCTCTGACACCTACGGCTGGCAGGATGACTCTACCTATATCCGGCTCTCGCCCTTCTTTGACGAGATGCTGGCGGAACCGGCGCCGGTCACCGACATTCACGGCGCACGGATTCTGGCCATGCTCGGCGATTCCGTGACCACTGACCATATTTCCCCGGCGGGAAGCATTAAAGCGGACAGCCCGGCAGGCCGTTATCTGCAAAGCCATGGGGTTGAGCGGAAAGACTTCAACTCCTACGGATCGCGACGCGGAAACCATGAAGTGATGATGCGCGGCACGTTTGCCAATATTCGTATCCGCAATGAAATGGTGCCCGGCGTGGAAGGCGGAATGACGCGGCATCTGCCTGGAACGGATGTGATGTCTATCTATGATGCGGCGATGCTGTATCAAAAAGAGAACACGCCGTTGGCGGTGATTGCGGGTAAAGAGTATGGTTCCGGATCCAGCCGTGACTGGGCGGCGAAGGGGCCGCGTTTGCTGGGGATCCGCGTGGTGATCGCTGAGTCCTTCGAGCGAATTCACCGTTCTAACCTGATCGGGATGGGGATTCTGCCGCTGGAATTCCCGCAGGGCGTCACGCGTAAAACCCTGGGACTGACTGGGGAAGAGGCGATCGACATCGCGGATCTGCAGAACCTGAAACCGGGCGCCACGGTGCCAGTGACGCTCACGCGTCCGGACGGTAAACAAGAAGTCATACCGTGTCGCTGCCGTATCGATACCGCCACCGAGTTAACCTACTACCAAAACGACGGCATCTTGCATTATGTTATTCGTAACATGCTGATGTAAAAACTAAAAAGCCTGCATGTGACGTGCAGGCTTTTTCAATGTGCGTCACCAGCGGCTACCCGCAAGGCAGTGACAACGCATTGGGTTATTTATCCAACAAATGCCCCATCTTGGCAGCTTTGGTGTCCAGATAATGGGCATTATTCGGGTTACGCCCCACGATCAGCGGTACGCGTTCCACAATATTGATTCCCGCTTCGGTGAGGATTTCCACTTTCTTCGGGTTATTGGTGAGCAGACGAACCTCATCGACGCCAAGCAGCTTGAACATATCCGCACAAAGGGTGAAATCACGTTCGTCGGCGGCAAAGCCCAGCTGGTGGTTGGCTTCTACGGTGTCATAGCCCTGATCCTGCAGCGCATAGGCGCGAATTTTATTCAGCAAACCAATATTACGTCCTTCCTGACGGTGATAAAGGAGGATCCCACGGCCTTCTTCCGCAATATGCGCCAACGCCGCTTCCAGCTGGAAACCACAGTCGCAGCGCAGACTGAACAGAGCATCGCCTGTCAGGCATTCTGAATGGACACGCGCCAGAACCGGCGTCTGGCCTGAAATATCACCATACACTAACGCTACGTGATCGTGTCCGGTTGCCAGTTCTTCAAAACCCACCATCAGGAAATCGCCCCATGGGGTTGGCAGTTTGGCTTCTGCCACTCGTTTAAGCTGCATGTGTTTCTCCAGATAATGCTGGCACGTAATGGCGTGCCGTTGCCTGTTGGCTTATGCGTTTATTTTGCCATAAGGCGACGGCGTTCACCTAATCGCTGCCGTGTAATCGGGCGGGGAATGGCACAAATCTGTCAATTTTCCCGTACTGAGCTTTTTTCAGTTATGATTATGAAACTTATCGTTAAAAGAGGTGTTCATGCTGTCGATTGCAAAACGTACTGCAACTGGTGCGGGATTATTGCTGGTTATGCCCATCGCCGTATGGGTTTCTGGATGGCGCTGGCAGCCGGATCACGGTGGCGGGTGGTTGAAAACGCTGTACTGGATAACCGAAACGGTAACTCAACCCTGGGGAATCATCACGCACGTTATACTCTGCGCCTGGTTTCTGTGGTGCCTGCGTTTTCGTCTTAAGGCAGCGGTGATGCTCTTTGCTATTCTCGCAGCGGCGATCCTGGTGGGGCAGGGTGTTAAGTCGTGGGTTAAAGAGAAAGCCCAGGAGCCGCGTCCTTTCGTTATCTGGCTGGAAAAAACGCACAATATACCGGTCGATGAGTTCTACACTTTAAAACGTAAGGATCGTGGGAATCTGGTGAAGGAGCAGCTCGCGACGCAGGAGAATATTCCGCTGTTTTTGCGTCAGCACTGGCAAAAAGAGACCGGCTTCGCATTTCCTTCCGGACATACCATGTTTGCCGCAAGCTGGGCGCTGCTGGCTGTGGGCCTGTTGTGGCCGCGCAGACGTACCGTCACGATTGCGATACTGCTGGTCTGGGCAACAGGGGTAATGGGGAGTCGCCTGCTGTTGGGGATGCACTGGCCGCGTGATTTGGTGGTTGCAACGCTGATTTCATGGGCGCTGGTAACCGTCGCGACCTGGCTTGCGCAGCGGATTTGCGGCCCGCTTACGCCGCCGCCGGAAGAAGAGCAGGAGATTGCGCAACGTGAGCAGGAAAGCTGATCGCGGTTGAATTTCCGTCATTAGCCCTCAAATCCCTGTATGGCCTGACGCTTTTCCATTTCGCACACGCCGTGAAAATGGTAATTTAAAAGGCTAAATGCGAAACGTTGAACACGATTTATTCGCTTAAACCACATAACGGGAAGTAATGTGAAATATTTACTCATTTTCTTACTGGTGTTGGCGATTTTTGTTATCTCGGTAACATTAGGCGCGCAGAATGATCAGCAGGTGACGTTTAATTACCTGCTGGCGCAGGGGGAGTACCGTATCTCTACCTTGCTGGCTGTGTTGTTCGCCGCTGGTTTCGCTATCGGTTGGTTGGTCTGCGGCCTTTTCTGGCTGCGGGTTCGTGTTTCCTTAGCGCGCGCTGAACGTAAAATTAAACGCCTGGAAAACCAGCTTACGCCTGCCACTGACGTGGCGGTCGCGCCGGGTGCACCGGTCGTGAAGGAATAATCGTTTATGCTGGAGTTGTTGTTTCTGCTGTTGCCTGTCGCGGCCGTCTATGGCTGGTACATGGGCCGCAGAAGTGCGCAACAAACAAAACAGGAGGAGGCTAACCGTCTGTCTCGCGATTATGTCGCGGGGGTTAACTTCCTTCTGAGCAACCAACAGGATAAAGCGGTGGATCTGTTCCTCGATATGTTGAAAGAGGATACCGGCACCGTTGAAGCGCATCTCACCCTCGGGAACCTGTTCCGCTCTCGTGGCGAAGTCGACCGCGCTATTCGTATCCACCAGACGCTCATGGAAAGCGCCTCGCTGACCTATGAACAGCGCTTGCTGGCCGTTCAGCAGTTGGGCCGCGACTACATGGCCGCCGGGTTGTACGACCGGGCGGAGGATATGTTCAATCAGTTGACCGACGAAACGGATTTTCGTGTCAGCGCGCTGCAACAACTCCTGCAGATTTATCAGGCCACCAGCGACTGGCAGAAGGCAATCGATGTTGCAGAGCGTCTGGTGAAGCTGGGCAAAGATAAACAGCGGATCGAAATTGCCCATTTCTATTGTGAACTGGCGTTGCAGCAAATGGGCAGCGACGATATGGATCGGGCGATGGCGCTGTTGAAAAAGGGCGCCGCTGCGGACAAAAACAGCGCCAGGGTGTCTATCATGATGGGGCGCATCTGGATGGCGAAGGGCGACTACGCCAGGGCGGTGGAGTCACTCCAGCGGGTTATTGCGCAGGATAAAGAACTGGTCAGCGAAACGCTGGAAATGCTGCAGACATGCTACCAGCAACTAGGCAAAAATGACGAATGGGCGGAATTTTTGCGGCGCGCAGTCGAAGAAAACACCGGCGCTGCTGCCGAGCTGATGCTTGCCGATATTCTTGAAGCCCGGGAAGGTCATGATACCGCGCAGGTCTATATTACCCGTCAACTGCAGCGCCACCCGACGATGCGCGTTTTCCATAAGCTTATGGACTACCATCTTAATGAGGCGGAAGAGGGGCGCGCAAAAGAGAGCCTGATGGTGCTGCGCGACATGGTGGGCGAGCAGGTGCGCAGTAAGCCGCGCTACCGCTGTTCGAAGTGTGGGTTTACCGCGTATACGCTGTACTGGCACTGTCCATCCTGTCGCGCCTGGTCAACGATCAAGCCGATACGCGGCCTTGACGGTCTGTAATTATTAAAAAAAACCGACTTTAGTTACAACATACTTTTCTGCTTTTACTTGCCACTCCTCCGGCATCGCTGCGCTGAGGCGTTACAGAGGAGTAAAAGGCGTCTGTTAATTTCGCCTTTCGGCAGGTAGAATGCACGCCGTTTACCCATTTTCCCCCTCGCAAAAGGTCTGGTTATGACGGTTACTGCATCATCTACATCCCGCGCTGTTACTGATTCTCCCGTGGTTGTCGCTCTCGATTATAATAACCGTGACAAAGCCCTGGCATTTGTTGACCGTATCGATCCGCGCGACTGTCGCCTGAAGGTCGGTAAAGAAATGTTCACGCTGTTTGGCCCTCAGTTGGTTCGCGACCTTCAGCAGCGTGGCTTCGATATCTTCCTCGACCTGAAATTTCATGATATCCCGAACACCACCGCTCATGCGGTTGCCGCTGCGGCAGATCTGGGCGTGTGGATGGTAAACGTCCATGCGTCGGGCGGTGCGAGAATGATGACCGCCGCTCGCGAGGCGCTGTTGCCGTTGGGCAAAGATGCGCCATTGCTCATCGCCGTGACTGTGCTGACCAGTATGGAAGCCAGCGATCTGGCCGATATTGGCGTGACGCTGTCGCCCGCCGAGCACGCGGAGCGTCTGGCGGCGTTGACCCAGAAATGCGGTCTGGATGGCGTGGTGTGTTCCGCGCAGGAAGCGGTGCGCTTCAAACAGGCGTTTGGCGGCGCGTTTAAACTGGTCACGCCGGGGATTCGGCCGCAGGGTAGCGACGCAGGCGATCAGCGCCGCATTATGACGCCAGAACAGGCTTTAGCCGCAGGGGTGGATTTTATGGTCATCGGTCGTCCTGTTACTCAGTCCGCCGATCCGGCGCAGACATTAAAGGCGATCAATGCATCACTGAAGGCGGGGGAGTAAATGAACGATTCGAACAGCCGGCTGGTCTATTCAACAGACAGTGGGCGCATTACTGAGCCGAAAACCGCACCCGTACGGCCAAAAGGCGATGGCATTGTTCGTATCCAGCGCCAGACCAGTGGCCGGAAGGGCAAAGGGGTTTGTCTGATTACCGGCATTGATCTGGATGATGCAGCTCTGAACAAACTGGCCGCTGAGCTAAAGAAAAAGTGTGGCTGTGGCGGGGCGGTTAAAGAGGGCGTTATAGAAATTCAGGGCGACAAACGTGATTTAATTAAAACGCTGCTGGAAGCCAAAGGCATGAAGGTCAAACTGGCAGGCGGATAATGAAAAAGCCACGACAGAAATATCGTGGCTTTATAATTAATCGTTTACTAATGTGTAGCTCAGACCAGAAAAGATAATCGTATTATTATATCGAGCCGGTCAACCGTAGATATTTTACGATTATTTACCTACCTGATGGCCGATAACACCACCGACAGCGGCGCCGCCCAGCGTGCCCAGCGTGCTGCCATCAGTTAACACTGCGCCGCCTAATGCGCCGGCACCCGCACCGATAGCGGTGTTACGGTCACGTTTGGACCAGTTAGAGCAGGCGCTCAGAGACATTGCCAGAGTAATTGCCAGAACCGCGGCGGTCATTTTTTTGCTCGTTACTAACATAATACTTTCTCCTGAATTAACGATTCACGAAAGTTAGTTCTTTTTAACTATAGTTTACATATCCAGTCTTCGAAGAACATTCGTGAAACTTTATTGCGCAGGGTAATATCACGCAGGTGATAGTCACTTCCTGTTATATCGCTAATAATAATTTTACCTCGTCTGTCCGCAGGCAACAGGTAAATAGTCTTAATTCAGGTGTCGGAATTGTCTCAAGCGCAAATGATTTGCAGCGACAAATCATTTGCCCACCGATGCGCTAAGCCTCAACAATATTTACATGCAACCCTTTTTGTTCCATCAGCAGGCGATCGTCCCCGCTGATGCCGGAATCAGTGATGACCCGACTAAAGCGCTCAACGGGTCCCAGAGTATAGGGATGGACCACGCCGAATTTCGAACTGTCGGTCAGAACAATGGCTTCCGAGCCTTTTTCCAGTACTGCATTGACTACATCCGCACGCATCATATCGCGTCCGGTAAACCCGGTATCTGCCAGCCAGCCATCGATGCCGATAAACGCTTTACTGAAATGGACCTGCTGGATGAACTGGCGGGTCAGAGGGCCGACCATGCTTTCGCTTTTTTTCTGGTAAATGCCGCCAAGCAAAATAACCTCGCAAGGCGTCTCCTTTAACAGGTGAGCGATATAACTGCTTACCGTAATGATGGTGACATTTTTTTGCTCGGCCAGCGTTCTTGCTAACAGGGCATTACTGCTGCCGTTTTCAATAAATACCGTTTCGCCGGGATTTACCAGTGAAGCGGCAAACTCGGCAAGCTGACGCTTAAGGGTGAAGTTGGTCATCATTCTTGTTTCGACGTCTTCACTGTCCAGTGAAACCGCGAAGCCGTGGGCACGACGCAAATAGCTTTGCTTTTCCAGGGTATTGAGATCCTGGCGAATGGTCACTTCAGAAACACCGGTGATTTTTGCCAGTTCGGAAACGCTCATCTGGCCTTTATCGATCACCATCTGCAAAATCGATTGTTGTCGGGAATTCATAGTATTCGTTTTAATTGAGGTATGTATACCGGGGTTTAAAAACAGGCGGCGATGGCTCGCTCAGGTCGCCACCGCTTTCACAACGCGCGTAAAGGTCAGATCTCCCACGGCGCTTTGGGTTTGCCTGGCGATGACCCGGTTTCATCCTGCGCCAGGCTAAGTAATTCCGCTTTAAGTATTTCAAGATTGTGGATGGCGGAGTGGTAGTCGCCGGCGACCAGGATATCCAGCACGGTATCAATACGTTCGGCAACCCGTTTGGCGTCGATATCTGACATGGGGGATCCTTCGTGAGTAAGAGTATGGATTCAATGATGCAAAAAATGGCGACAAAAGAGAAGGGAAAATTACGCCGCGGCAGGATAACCGATATCAAGATATATTCTGCCATAACAGGCAGATACGGCGTGATTTCCTGCCGGTCAGCGCTGTGTTTTGTTGCGCCAGCGTTTGTACCAGCGTTCAAATGCCGCGGCGGGCATCGGCTTTGCAAATAAAAATCCTTGTCTTTCATTGATACCGTTTTTAGTCAGGAACGCGTCCTCTTTGGCGCTTTCCACCCCTTCGGCGATGACCTGAAGGTTGAGCGCCTGCGCCACGGCGACGATGGCGCGTACCATGGACTGGGAAGCGGTTTTTTTATGAATATCTCTGACGAACATGTGATCCAGCTTGATAGCGTCAATCGGAAAACGCGTCAGTTGTGAAAGCGACGAGTAGCCGGTACCGAAATCATCAAGATGAACCTGAGCGCCCAACTGGCTAAACTGCTCAATGACCGACAGGGCCAGCGTCTCGTTTTCAATCAGGCAGCTTTCCGTTAACTCAACGTCGATCGGGCAGTATTCGAAATTCAGCTCGTGTAAAACCTGTCTGAGGTCGGTGAAAATCGTCTGGTCGGCAAGCTGACGCGCCGAAATATTAACCGCCACGCGCAGGTGAATGCCTTTATCGCGCCATTTTGCCACCTGGCGCACCACATCGAGCAGCACCCACCGTCCAAGCGGTACAATCAGTCCCGACTCCTCGGCATAGGAGATAAACTCTCCTGGCGAAATCAAACCGCGCTCCGGCGACTGCCAGCGCACCAGCGCTTCAAGGCTGCGTACTTCACCGCGCCAGGTAATCTTTGGCTGATAATGGATCAGTAGCTGATCGTTTTCGAGCGCTTTGCGCAGATGCGTATCGAGCCAGAGGTATTCAAAGACCCGCTCATTCATTTCCGGTGAGAAGACGCAGAACTGACCGCGGCCGCCTTCTTTAGCTGTGTACATGGCGGTATCGGCATTGCGGATCAGACTGTCGCTGTCCTCGCCATGCAAGGGCGCCATCGCGATGCCCACGGAGCAGCCGGTATAGACCTCGATCAGACCGATGCGAAAGGGCTGGCGAAGGCGGGTCAGAATACGCGACGCGACGGCCTCAAGTGCCCCCTGAGAGGTGTGGGTGGCAAGCAGAATGAATTCGTCGCCGCCCAGCCGCGCCAGCAACTGGTTTTCTTCCATACAGCTCAGCAGAGCCAGGGAGACCGCCTGTAATAGCTGGTCGCCGAACATATGCCCATAAGCGTCGTTCACCTTTTTAAAATTATCCAGATCAAAATACACGATCCCGACCTGACCTGCGTGCGCATCCCCGACAGCGTCGTTGATCAGCTCATGGATGGCGTTGCGGTTAGGCAGTCCGGTGATAGTGTCAGTATTCGCCAGTACTCGCAGACGCTCCTGGGCGCGCCGCTCTTCGGTAATGTCGGTACCTGAACAAATGAGAAATATTTCATTCTTCCCGCTACCGCTATGGACGAACTTATTGCGAAATAAAAACAGACGCTGACCCTGGCGGGTTTTTACCCACCGTTCGACCTCATAAGAATTTCCGTTACGAAAAAAGCCGCTGATATTGCGTCGCGAAGCAGCGGCTTCACGGCGGCTCATAAACAGCCTGAAGACGCTCTGACCAATGACATCCTGCTCTTTAAGTCCGGTATATTCTTCGCACAGGCGGTTGAAGCGCTGAATATTGCCGCGGCTGTCAAGGATCACGATGACCGAATTCGCTTCTGAAACCACCTGTTCGGCGAAGGACAGCCCCTTAGCCAGATCGCGCGCGACGGAGGGCGTGTCATGCCAGGCTGAGGCACTGCCTGCCCACTCGTGCTTATTGATTTTCCGACCCACCAGATGTATCTGCACCTCGCTGCTCTCGAGGGGTAACGTAATCAACAGGCTGGACGTGATAACGGTCATTTCGCGAATTCGTGCGGCCTGCCCGGGAGCGAGCGCAAGCGCCTCATCATGTTCTGCGGCTTCGGTAAGTGATAAATGCAGTACGTCGGCATCATCTGACAAGCGCCAGTAAGGACAGTGTGTGCCCAGAAAACGATACAACGTCGCGGATTCCCGACTCTCTTTCATGTTGCGCACCATCCCGTTTGACCGCCCGAACTTCGCAATGGAAAGGTTAACAGCGATAAATACAGGGTTTACCGTCGCTGCAGATCTTGTTTTATCTATCTCTTCATTTGTAATTCAGAACCGGGAAAAAGCACAGGCGAGGTGGAAAATATATCCCGATAGCGTTGATCGCGTGGCACAGGAAAGGTGTTAAGAGGGGAAGGCGAAAACCAGCAAACGGCCTTTCTTATTCAGAAAGGCCGTGTGAAAACTCAGGGTCAGGCGGCCGGACGGGCGATGATGCTGCGCGTTTCCATCCGCACTTCGGCGATGGTCACATCGATCACGTCCGTGACTTTATACACGGTCTCGCCTTTAATCTGTACGGTGCCGTTTTCCTGGCTGCAAACCATTTCGTCGCGGACGGCATGGAGGAACGGCGCCGGAATAAAGGCAACCGCGCCGTTATCCACCAGACGAACGCGCATACCGCCACGGCTGACATCAATGATTTCAGCCGCAAAACGGATGTCCGTGCCGGCTTTGTCGTTCAGGAAACGGGCGTACAGCCAGTCGCCAACGTCGCGTTCCGCCATACGGTTCAGGCGACGGCGTTCCGCCATCTGCACGGTGGTGGTGTCGTGCGGACGGGCAATGGTTTCACCTTTAATGACCGCTTTCAGCAGGCGATGGTTGATCATATCGCCATACTTACGAATCGGCGAGGTCCAGGTCGCATACGCTTCAAGACCCAGACCAAAGTGCGGACCCGGCTCAATGCTGATTTCGGCGAAGGACTGGAAGCGACGAATGCGGCTGTCGAGGAAGCCGGACGGCTGTGCATCCAGTTCGCGACGCAGTTTGCAGAAACCTTCAAGGGTCAACACTTCTTGCGGATCGACATGGACGTCGTGATTTTTCAGCAGCGCCGACAGCGCTTCCGTATTCGCCGGATCAAAACCGGTATGCACGTTGTAAATGCCAAAGCCCAGTTTGTCACGCAGAACGCGGGCGGCGCATATATTGGCGGCGATCATCGCTTCTTCAACGATACGGTTGGCGATGCGGCGCGGCTCTGCCACGATATCCAGCACTTCACCTTTTTCACCCAGAATAAAGCGATAATCAGGACGGTCCTTGAAGACCAGCGCGTGGTGATGGCGCCACTCGCCGCGACGCAGACAAATTTGCTGCAGCAGACGAATTTGATGCGCGATATCGTCGCTTTCAGGCTGCCAGCTACCGGCGTTTTCCAGCCAGTCAGAGACGCTGTCATAGGCCAGTTTGGCTTTTGACTCGATGGTCGCCGCGAAGAAAACCATATCGTCTTCAAGGGCGCCATCCGCCGCAATGGTCATACGGCAGGCCAGCACAGGACGGACTTCGCGCGGACGCAACGAGCAGAGATCGTCAGAGAGTTCACGCGGTAGCATCGGGATGTTGAACCCTGGGAGATAGTTGGTAAACGCGCGTATTTTCGCAGCGTTATCCAGTTTGCTACCTTCAGCGATCCACGCGGTCGGGTCGGCAATCGCAACGGTCAGCTGTAATTTACCGTCAGCCAGTTCTTCGGCATACAGCGCGTCATCCATATCTTCGGTGCTGGCGCTGTCTATAGTGACGAAATTCAGGGCGGTCAGATCCTGACGCGTTAAGCCTTCGTCGAGCATTTCAGTGGCCACGCCGTCCGGGGCTTCTTTTTCCAGATTGTGGCGCGCCAGCGTTACCCACCACGGCACAAAGTGGTCATCTGCGTAGGTGATGTACTGGGTTAACTCGGCATAGAAGGTGCGATCGCCTTTTAACGGATGGCGGCGCATCTCGGCGACCGCCCAGTCACCTTCTTTAAAGTCATGCTCTACGCCACGCGCGGCGCGACAGGGGATAGCATCTTTCAGCAGCGGGTGATCCGGAACAATAGACAGGCGATCGTTTTTGCCCTGAACTTTTCCGACAAAGCGGGTCAGGAAGGGTTCAACCAGTTCTTCCGGCTCAGCGGACTCGCGATCTTTTTCGCTGTGGATCACCGCGACAATCCGGTCGCCATGCATCACTTTTTTCATCTGCGGCGGCGGGATGAAGTAACTTTTTTGCGCATCGACTTCCAGGAAGCCAAAGCCTTTTTCCGTGGCTTTTACCACCCCTTCAGCGCGCGGCGTCTGGGAATGCAGTTGCTGTTTAAGCTGCGCTAGCAGCGGGTTGTCCTGAAACATATTTGTCTATTTTCGTGGCCAAAAGAGCGGCTGACAGTTTTACGCGAAACTACCTGGTGCGGCAAGCGCTCTTTATCTCTTTGCCGAGGTTAATGTGTCTCACCCAACGCGATTTTCAGGCGATTCAGCCATCCGCATAAACCGCACCACCCCAACAGGTTGATAGCCTCAATGACGGACGCGCCGCGCTCGACGAGCGGGGTGAAATGTGCGGCGCTAAAGCGGTCTGGCGCGCGCGTCAGTAATTGTAGCGCCTGAGACAAGGGTCGCTCAATCGGATGTTGTCGCTCCCAGCGTTCAATCTCATGTTCGCTCTGGCGCAGCATGGTGAGAGTCTCTGGCGAGATGCGCGGCGGCAACGCCTGCTCATTGAAGCAGCTTGCGCTACCGTTTATCCTCGCGGCCAGCAGCGCCGCGAAGTTATGCTCTGCGGTATCCGCACGAAGCGAACTGAGCAGCAATTTGCCGAGCAGTGTCAGCAGTACCGGCTGGTGCGCCAGAGCAGGGGCGAGCATCTGTAGCGCGGGCTGTGGTCGATCATGCGACGGATATTCATCTTGCTCCGCGCTGGCGTAGCGCAGTTTCACCAGATCCGGGTTTGCGACCCACACGCTCTCTTCCCGCTGAAACAGGTCTTCAGCGGCAAAGGCCTGAGTATTGAGGCCGGGTATCCAGCGCACAGCCTGACCGGACCAGGCCTGAAAAATCGCCACCATGCGCGCCTGGAAACCGACAAAGCCAATGATCTGATTAAACAGGGCCACATCCCAGGCGGACAGGCCGACGTCGGCTAAATGCTGGCAGGCACGCTGGTCGATCACCGAAGGTGAGCAGCCGAGTTGACGCGCATACTGCGTGATCTGCGCCAGCCGATGATTGCTTTCACGCGACGAATCCGGACCCGGCAGCGGCGTCAGGCGCGCGGCGTAATGATTACATAGGCGTTGCACGCCACACGCCTGCGCCACGGTTAAGGCGGTGCTCATGCGTTCATAAGCGCTAAAGGTATGCAGGCGGGTAAGTGGAACGTGATCGGGAAACAGTTCGTTCGCCAACTGGCGGGCGGGTTGCAGCCAGGAGTGAAAAGAATGCAGCATCTCGTCGGGAATCGTCAAATCCAGCAAAAAGCGGTCTTCTACGTGAGCCGCTTCCGGCACCAGTGGCAAAACGTCCTGCGGCCAGGTGCTGGACTGGGTCTCATGATACCACTGGTTTTTGCCGTTGAATTGGCGTTGTTCCATGGGCGTTCCTTGGTCTGTATATGGCGACCCGGACACGTCGTGGCTACCTCACGCCGGATCGTTTTTGCTGCTTTATCCTGGCGTAAGCGGGGGAAGGGGAAAAAGATTGTTACGTGATAACAAAGATCAAAAAGGTATATTGCCGGGCAGAACGTTTTCATGGGCGGCAGAACGCCGCCCACAGGAAGGCTGAAAGCTTATTTCAGTTCCAGTTCGTTCATCGCGGCGATGCTGAAACCGCCGTCAACGTGAACGACTTCACCGGAGATACCACCGGACAGGTCGGAGCACAGGAATGCGGCGGAGTTACCGACATCTTCAATGGTGACGGTACGACGAATCGGGGTAACCGCTTCGCAATGCGCCAGCATTTTACGGAAGTCTTTAATGCCGGAAGCCGCCAGTGTACGAATCGGACCCGCAGAGATGGCGTTTACGCGCACGCCTTCCGGACCCATTGCATTCGCCATGTAACGCACGTTGGCTTCCAGAGAGGCTTTCGCCAGGCCCATCACGTTGTAGTTCGGGATCGCGCGCTCTGCGCCAAGGTAGGAAAGGGTCAGCAGGGCAGAACCCGGATTCAGCATAGCGCGGCACGCTTTCGCCATCGCCACGAAGCTGTAGGAGCTGATGTCATGGGCGATTTTGAAGCCTTCACGGGTTACCGCATTGACATAGTCGCCGTCCAACTGGTCGCCCGGAGCGAAACCGATGGAATGAACAAAACCGTCAAATTTCGGCCATGCTTTACCCAGTTCAGCGAACATGGCATTGATGCTTTCATCTTCTGCCACATCGCACTGCAGGACGATGTTCGAACCCAGTTGTGCGGCAAATTCTTCCACGCGGCCTTTCAGTTTGTCGTTCTGGTAGGTGAACGCCAGCTCAGCGCCTTCGCGATGCATCGCCTGAGCGATACCGTAGGCGATGGACAATTTGCTGGCAAGACCGGTGACCAGAATACGCTTACCGGAAAGAAAACCCATAGCTTAAATCCTTATGTTATTGTTGTGGCGCCCAGCCGCGTAAAGGGACGGGGCGTCGTTAAAACGCGGCGATTCTAACACGAGACGCCGGGAGAGTTAATCCGACCACTGCATGAAGCCGTTTTAGCGGTCTTTTCGCCACGCATCCGCGGTGAGCGCTTCGCCAAAATGACCGGCAATCAGTCGCTTTGTCAGGTCGTGGAGCGGTGAAGCCAGCACATCAGCGGTACTGCCGCGCTCCACCACTTCTCCCTGATGCATCACTAAAACCTGATCGCTGATGTGCTTCATCATGCCAAGATGCTGGGTGACGTAAATATAAGAGATACCCTGTTTCTCCTGCAATTCCAGCATCAGGTTTATTAACTGCGAGCGCATCGACATATCGAGCGACGCCAGCGCCTCATCGGCAATGATCACTTTCGGGCGTAATATCAGCGCGCGCGCCAGTCCCAGACGCTGCTTTTGCCCTGGCGCCAGCATGTGCGGGTAATAACTGACGTGATCGGGCAGCAGACCGACCATGCGCATGGTTTCAATGATCTGTTTACGCCGCTGTTCCGCCTCCAGATTCGTATTCAGACGCAGTGGGAAATCGAGAATTTGCGAAATCCGCTGACGCGGGTTAAGCGACGTTGACGGATCCTGGAAAATCATGCGGATGCGCTGGCTGCGAAACGAATAATCGCCGAATTTCAGCGGGTGATCGTCGATCAGCAGTTCGCCGCCGCTCGGCTCGACCATCCCCGCCAGCATTTTCGCCAGCGTCGACTTACCGGAACCGTTCTCGCCGATAATCGCCAGCGTCTGGCGTTCACGCAGGGTAAAACTGAGTGGTTTTACCGCTTCTACCGTCTGGCGACGAAACCAGCCGGTGCGGTAGCGAAAGGTTTTACTCAGGTTGCGCACTTCGAGCAGGGTCTCAACCATGTCACTCTCTCTCCATGTTCAGCGGAAAATGACAAGCGTAGAGATGGTTTTTCGCTCCGGTCAGACGCGGTGTTTCAATACATTCTCGCTGCGCATACGGGCAGCGCGGCCCCAGACGGCAGCCTATCGGTAATTGTTCCAGCAACGGAATCGCCCCGGGCATGGTGTTCAAACGACTTTTATGCGGCATCGCGCTGCCAAAGTCAGGAATGGCGCGGATCAGCGCCTGGGTGTAAGGATGATGGGGAATAGTCACCAGTTCTTTACTTGGCGCCGTTTCCACCGTCTGCCCACAATACAGCACGTTAATTCTGTCTGCCCACTGGCTGAGCATCTGCAGGTCATGGCTGATCAGCAAAATGGTGGTATTGCTGTTCTGGTTCAGACGCGTCAGCAGACGGAAAATTTGCGCCTGGGTGGTCGGCTCCATCGCGTTTGTCGGTTCGTCGGCAATCAGCAGGCGCGGCTGGTTAGCCAGCGCGATGGCAATCATGACCTTCTGACACTCGCCGTCGGTCAGCTCATACGGGAAGCTGCGCATGGCGTCTTTATGATCTTTGATCCCAACACGATGCAGCAGTTCAATGGCACGACGCTTTCGCCAGCCGACACGTTGCCACCAGCGGCCTTTATAGGTCCAGGCCGGAATATTTTGCATCAACTGCCGACCGACGCGTTCTGACGGATCCAGACACGACTGCGGCTCCTGAAAGATCATTGAGACGTTATGTCCCACCAGCTTGCGCCGTTCGCGCGGAGAGAGGCGCAGCAGGTCGATATCGTCGAAGCGCATACGATCAGCGGTCACGCGCCAGTTATCTTTGGCGACGCCGCAGATCGCTTTGGCGATCAGACTCTTACCGGAGCCAGATTCACCCACCAGACCGCGGATCTCGCCTTCACTTAAGGTCATGCTCACGCGGTCGACGGCTTTTACCCATTCATCTCCGGTTTTGAATTCAATGGTCAGGTTGCGGATATCCAGTAACGGCATTATTCGACCCCCGCAATAATCGCCCGGCGTACGCCGTCACCAAGCAGGTTGACCAACAGAACGCTAATCATGATCGCCGCGCCGGGCAGCATGACTGTCCACGGCGCAACGTAAATCAGCTCCAGCGCATCGCCAAGCATCGCGCCCCATTCAGGAGAGGGGAGTTGCGCGCCAAGGTCGAGAAAACCGAGCGCGGCAATATCCAGAATCGCCATCGACAACGCGCGGGTGATTTCCGTCACCAACCCGGCGGTGATATTAGGCAGTACGGCAAACCAGAGAATGTTCAGCGTGGATGCGCCATCGAGGCGGGCGGCAATAACGTACTCTTTTTCCAGTTCGTCGTGCACCATACTGTAAACCGAACGTACCATTCTGGGCAGCAACGCCAGCCAGACGGCAAACATGGCGTGAACCAGATGCGGTCCTGCAAACGCCACGACGATAATGGCCAGCAGCAGTGACGGAATCGACAACAGCGTATCAAGAATATGGTTCAGCACGGCGGAGCGCAGGCCGTGGGTCGCCCCCGCAATCACCCCCAGCAGCAGGCCGCAAAGCGTCGCCGCCACGGTAACGATAAACGCGCCGCCCACTGTCGGCGCCGCGCCGCTTAACAGGCGACTTAGCACGTCCCGTCCTAAATCGTCGGTGCCGAGGAAGAACGACACCTCGCCGTAGCGGGACCAGGACGGCGGCAACAGTTGATAGCCGAGGAATTGCTGGTCGATACCATACGGCGCAAACCAACCGCCAAAGACGCACAGCAGCGCCAGACCCGCACAGCCGTAGAGGCCAACCATCGCCGTGGCATCGCCATAAAATTTCCGCCACGCGGTGCGCAGCGTACCTGGCGGGCGCTTTTCGCTATAAACGCTATCGTAAGGCATACCATTCCTTATGTTTCAGAGGGTTAGCCATAGCACCCAAAATATCAGAAATCACGTTGACGATAATGACCAGCGATCCTATCACCATTACTCCTGCGGAGATCGCCGCGTAGTCCTGTTGGCGTATCGCATTAATCAGCCAGCGCCCGAGCCCCGGCCAGCTAAAGACCATCTCGGTAATCATTGCCAGCGTCAGCATGGTGGAAAACTGGAGGCCAAGGCGAGGAATCACCGGCGGCAGCGCATTGTGCAATACATGACGGCGCAAGATCGTGAAGCGGGAAAGACCGCGCGTGGCGGCGGCTTTGACGTAGTTCTGGTCGAATACCTCGATGGTGCTGATGCGCATTAAGCGGATCACTTCCGTGGTTGGCGCGACCGCCAGGGTTAACACCGGCAGCACCATATGGCGCAGCGCGCTCATGATCATCTCGTCGCGCCAGGGCGAATCAGAAATCCAGGCGTCGACAATCGCCAGCCCGGTGACGGGCTTCACTTCGTATAGCAGATCAAAACGACCAGATACCGGCAGCCAGCCGAGGGTCAGCGAAAAGAACAGCGTCAGCAACAGCGCCAGCCAGAAGACGGGAATGGAAAAGCCGAGCAGGGCGAGTGCGCTAATCAGTCGATCCTGCCATTTATTGCGCGTGATGCCCGCCAGCATCCCTACCGGGATCCCCACCATCAGCGCGAAGCCAAACGCCAGCGTACACAGCTCCATCGTGGCGGGAAACACCTCTTTAAGCTGTTCAGAGATCAGTTGTCCGTTAATGCTCGATACGCCAAAATCCCAGTGAAGAAGACCGCTGAACCAGAAGACCCACGCATTCCACAACGACGCGCCCTGAAGCGGCGCGTGTGGAGTAAAGTAGCTCAGGCTGAAGCCGATAAAGGTCAGGAAAAAAAGCGTGACCATCAGCAACAGGATGCGGCGTAAGGTGAAAATAATCATGGTTTACTCACCTCAACGGTTTTTTCACGCGAAACGCCCGCGAACGAGGCGTTGCCAAACGGACTCAGCACCAGCCCTTTAATATCGTACCGGTAGGCCTGCAGACGCAATGAAGAGGCCAGCGGCAGAATCGGCAGCTCTTTGGCGAGAATCGTTTGCGCCTCATCGTAGGCGTCAATGCGGGCGGAAAGCTGTTGCGATGACAGGGCCTTACGCAGTACCCGGTCAAACGTCGGATCACACCAGTGGGCGAAATTGGTTTGCGACTGGATTGCCGCACAGCTTAACAGCGGACGGAAAAAACTGTCCGGGTCGTTACTGTCGGTCGCCCAGCCGGACAATGTCAGATCATGATTCATGTCCATCAACCGCGCCTCCTGGAAACGCCCTTCAACCGGCACAATCACCACTTTCACGCCGACCTGCGCCATATCCGCCTGAATCAGTTCGGCGGTTTTCAGCGGGCTGGGGTTCCATGCCTGAGAGCTGGTCGGCACCCACAGATGCAGGGTGAGGTTTTCCAGCCCCAGCGCTTTCAACTGCTCGCGAGATTTCGCTGGATTGTATTCGGTAATTTTAGCCTCGTTGTCATAGGCCCACGAGGCGCGCGGCAAAATAGAAGCCGCCGTTTCCGCTGTGCCGTAATAAATTGACTGCATCAGACGTTGGTTATTGATCGACAACGCCAGCGCATGGCGGACCGCGGGGTTATTCAGCGGCGGTTTATCGGTATTAAACGCCAGATAGGCGATATTCATTCCCGGACGCAGGGTCAGCCGCAGACGGGGGTCATCGCGCAGAATTGTCAGTTGACTGGCGGCGGGCCAGGCCAACACATCACATTCGCCGGTGAGCAGCTTCGACAGGCGGCCAGTACCGCCGGACCCTAAATCCACGACCACCTGTGGCATCAACGGTTTGCCGCGCCAGAAACTGTCGTGCCGTTGCAGACGAATGAACTGGCCGGCGCGGTATTCCGACAGCTGAAACGGTCCGGTGCCGACCGGCTGCCTGTCGAGCAACTCCTGACGATCCTGCTTCGTTAACTGCGCCGCATATTCCGCGGACATCACCGACGCATAATGGGTAGCGAGGTGCCATAAAAACGAGGCGTCCGGCTGCGCCAGGCGAAACTCCACGGTATTACCGTCGATTTTGCGGACGCTCTGGACGTTATCCGCAAACTGCAGACTGTCGAAATAAGGAAAGTTGCCGCCGTTGACGTTATGCCATGGATGCTGGCGATCAAAAATGCGCTGAAAGGTAAACACCACGTCGTCGGCGTTCAGCTTACGGGTTGGCGTAAACCAGGCTGTTTTCTGAAAAGGGACGTCGCGGCGCAGATGAAAACGGTAGGTTGCGCCGTTATCCAGCACCTCCCAACGTTCCGCCAGCTCCGGCACCAGGCGATAGGTATAAGGATCGACGTCCAGCAGTCGGTCATATAACTGCGCGGCAAGCGTGTCGACGATCAGTCCACTGCTCGCTTTTTGAGGGTTGAAGGTGTTGACCTGCCCACTGACACAATAAACGAAGCCGCTGTCGCGGATATCTTCATGCGAAGGCGCTTCAGGCGCAGCAGCAGCCTGACCACGCAGGAGTCCAGCCATCACGATCAGAGACGATATAACCAGGCGCATAATTTTTAAGGGATTATATATAAAGTATCTATCTTACTAATATTTAATAACATTTGCTATTACCGTTTGTATTTTGGGGCATCATGGGGCAGACGTGTTGGCAATCGCGCGTTCAGCATCGCGACCTGATCAGCATTCATACCGGCTATCCATTTTGACTATACCTCATAAACCATCTTAGCATTCTCATGCCCCATATGACTCGCAATAAACGATAAGTAGGCTTTTGCAGACAGCAACCAACACGCGTAAGTATGCCGAGATTGATATGGCGGATGCCGCCGAATACCTGAACGCCTGGTTATGTCAAAATGGCGGCTTCGTTCGGGTTGAGAGAGACACCCAAACGCACCATACAGGAACTTTCTATTGAAACCTTTGCTCTGCAATGCGCGGTTAACGCAGAAACTGCCTGCGAAAGCCAGATTGCGGAACGTTCGACCCTCATGTCTGAAATAGCCTTGCGGGTCGGCAAAGGGTAAACATAAACGCGGAATTGACAGTAAAGCCCGGCCTGCCGGGCGATAATTATCTCCGCTGTCGCGCCTGATCACCTTTCCATTCTTCAAACGATGCCTCCAGTATCCAGAGGCACTGTGCACCTTCGATAGTCCTGAGTAGCGCACTACGCGTTCGCATATAAAAAACGTCAATTTCTTCAACGGTTCTTTCAGTTGGGACGGTGCAGACAAGATCGCTGCCAATCATGTGCGGCCAGTCACGTGCATCGATTTTTTGCAATGCCCGTAACGCGCCAGGTGTGTTTGATGTGAGCGCGCTTGCAAGGGCATCCTCCAGTTCCTGCGCCTGCTTTGCATTTGCCGTCGCTGCGAGTGATGCAATCTGCTCCAGACTTGCCGGTTCCCCGCTGGCAACACCACTTACGATTTTATCCCAATCGCTCCCTTTCGACAGCGCCGGAAATGAAAGACAGGCCGACAGTAGCAGAGCAAGCCGCAGTCTCATCGCACCACCTCTATACTTCCCCCGTCACGCAGAATATTTCGACGCGTTGAGAGCGACATAATAATGCAGCCCTCAGAGGCGAATCCTGCCGGACCGTGCTTGCGTTCGCCATGTATTCTGAATTCCGAACGCCCGAAATTTTCACCCGACGTTTGTTCAAGAATAATAGTGACCGGGCCTTTTGAATTAGAATGCCCCGTGATTTTATATGTCCCGCGAGGGAGTGGACCCAACCCCTTAACATGCTGACGATCCGGATTGTTTTTGTTTGTCAGCGCACCGGAATAGCCAGTCTCGATCAACTTCCCGTCCTTGTACATTTTCCCCGTGCTTTGCTCATATTTCCAACCCATATTTTTGCTCCTATGCGGTTTTCCTGTCATTCCAGCTATCCGAGTGAATAATATTTCCGTCAGCAAAGCGCCAGGTGATTTTCTCGTATAGCAATTCGACGAGTTCAATGTGATTATGTCTCTCATAATCAGGGCTTTTGACATCGAGCATCATCGGACAAACGCTCACAATCGTTACTCCCTCCATCAGGACTGAAAAATACTCGACCTCCTGTCCGGCATCGTTAATTTTATATAATTTAACCTCAGCGGATTTTAGCCGCTGACCTGTGGTAACGGCCTTGTAAAGATACGGGCTGGAAGAGTCTATTTCTTTATCAAAAGAAAACGGGGAATGAGCGCGCAAACCGGTCGCCTTACCAGTGTGTTTATCTGTAGGCTGCAAAACACCATGATTAAAGCCGATGATTTCGATACTTCCGTCACGATCCCTTACGTCTACCGAACCCTTAATATCCTCACCGCCATCGTCTTTCAGCCAGAGATAGGCTGGTATCGCCATTCTTAAAACTCCATTTCTACTGTTAAAAATAGTAATAAACACGTTATTATTCGAACGTGCAGCACACTAAATGCTATAGCTTTGACGTATAGCTTTTTGATATTCATATAAAAAATGTAAAACTTGAAATATATAAACCCTGGCGGATTGTTGTGCAAAATTGAGAGTTTCGAAGGGGGGATTGTGTGGGGGGGAAACGCGATTGGGGTAGGAAAAGGGGCACTAAAATGACTCGCATTGTCTTCGTGTTAATTATTATAACTCTATTTTTAATAATGAAATGTTGATTTCTAAGGGGCGTTAAATAATAATTTTTAAGGTTTTTAGATTCGATTTACAAAGTGTATCGCACTTCGGCCCGTCAGGTAAAAATGGCTGTGGGTAACTGACGCAAAACTGCGCAAATTCGCCGTGAAAACGCTAAATCTGATGCTTTTTAAGCAACGCGCGCAGCTGGTGGTAGGTCAGACCGAGCAGTTCAGCCGCCCGTTTCTGATTAAATTTCGCCTGCTGCAGGCTCTGTTGCAGCAGGTTTTTTTCCTGCTGTTGCTGATATTCGCGCAAATCCAGGGGCAGGGAGGGGACCGACGCGGGAGCGTCAGTCTGTGACGGGAGGCGGTTTTCCTCACGTTTGAACGGATCGAGAACGATCTCATCGAGCGGCGCGTCGCTGGTGCCATGACGGTATACAGAACGTTCAACGACGTTTTTTAATTCACGGATGTTGCCGGGCCAGGCGTAGGTCATCAGCGTTTCTCTGGCGCGGTCGGTGAAACCAGGGAATAACGGCAGGCGTATTTCACGGCACATCTGAATGGCAAAATGTTCCGCCATCAGCATGATATCGGCCTGCCGTTCGCGCAGAGGCGGCAATTGCACAACATCAAACGCCAGGCGATCCAGCAGGTCTGCGCGGAATGTGCCTTCTTTCACCATCGCCGGTAGGTCGGCGTTGGTCGCACAGACCAGCCGCACGTTCACCTGTAATGGCTGGCTGCCGCCGACCCGCTCCAGTTCACCGTATTCAATGACGCGGAGCAGCTTTTCCTGCACCAGCATCGGCGCGGTGGCGAGCTCATCGAGAAATAATGTCCCGCCATCGGCGCGTTCAAAGCGACCGGGATGCCGTTTTTGCGCCCCGGTAAATGCGCCAGCTTCGTGACCGAACAGTTCGCTGTCGAGCAAATTTTCATTGAGCGCGGCGCAATTGAGAGAAATAAACGGCCCCTGCCAACGGGAAGAGAGATAATGCAGGCGGTTAGCGATAAGCTCTTTACCGGTGCCGCGTTCACCGATGATCAGGACCGGTTTATCCAGTGGCGCCAGACGTGAAACCTGTTCGAGAACCTCGAGAAAACTGTTGGCCTCGCCTAAAAGATTGTCTTTGTATTCTGTCATGATGAATTTCGCCACTTGTTGGTGTATTTCACCACTTTACGCTGTTTTTGTGCCGAGGTAAAACTGTACGTTACTTGATATTTCAGTGAGTTAAAAAGTTGGCACGAGGATTGTATTACATATTCAGCAGGGCATCGCCCGACATCAAAAAATATGAGGACTGAATTATGGGTATTTTTTCTCGTTTTGCCGACATCGTGAACGCCAACATCAACGCGCTGCTTGAAAAAGCGGAAGATCCGCAGAAGCTGGTTCGCCTGATGATTCAGGAGATGGAAGACACACTGGTTGAAGTTCGTTCCAATTCCGCTCGCGCGCTGGCAGAAAAGAAACAGCTATCCCGCCGTATTGAGCAGGCCGCCGCGCAGCAGACCGAGTGGCAGGAAAAAGCGGAGCTGGCGCTGCGTAAAGATAAAGACGACCTGGCGCGTGCCGCGCTGATCGAAAAACAGAAGTTGACCGATCTGATCGTGACGCTCGAGCAGGAAGTGGCGCTGGTGGAAGATACTCTGACGCGCATGAAGAAAGAGATTGGCGAGCTGGAAAATAAACTCAGCGAAACCCGCGCCCGCCAGCAGGCGTTGATGTTGCGCCATCAGGCGGCCAGTTCTTCCCGCGATGTTCGCCGCCAGCTCGACAGCGGCAAGATCGATGAAGCGATGGCGCGCTTTGAATCTTTTGAACGTCGCATCGATCAAATGGAAGCTGAAGCGGAAAGCCACAGCTTTGGGAAGAAACCGACGCTGGACCAGCAGTTCGCTGACCTGAAAGCCGATGATGAGATCGGCGAGCAACTGGCGCAACTGAAAGCCAAAATGCAGCAAGACAAGCAATAATAATACCTGGCGGCGCCCGAACGCGCCGCCGCTCATCACCTGTAAGGAGTACACATGAGCGCGCTATTTCTGGCCATTCCGCTAACCATTTTCGTGCTGTTTGTGCTGCCGATTTGGTTATGGCTGCATTACAGCAACCGTTCCGGCCGCGGCGAACTCTCGCAGAGCGAGCAACAGCGTTTAGTCCAACTTACCGACGACGCCAGACGAATGCGTGAACGTATTCAGGCGCTGGAAGCGATTCTTGACGCGGAACATCCGAACTGGAGGGAACGTTAATGGGAGGCATTAACCTGAACAAAAAATTATGGCGCATCCCCCAACAAGGGATGGTACGCGGCGTGTGCGCGGGCATCGCGCAATACCTCGACGTGCCGGTGAAGCTGGTGCGCATTCTGGTGGTGCTGTCGATCTTTTTTGGTCTGGCATTCTTTACCCTGGTTGCCTACATCGTGCTGTCTTTTGTGCTTGATCCGATGCCGGACAACCTGGCCGCAGGCGAAAACCAGCCTACCAGCGGAGAACTGCTGGATGCGGTTGATAAAGAGCTGGCGGCGGGGGAGAAGCGCCTGCGTGAGATGGAGCGCTATGTCACCTCGGATACGTTTACGTTACGTAGCCGTTTCCGTCAGCTGTAATGAATTCAGTGAGGGCTAAGATGAATAATCGCTGGCAACGCGCCGGGCAAAAGGTGAAACCCGGTATGAAAATAGCAGGTAAGCTGGTACTTCTGACGGCGCTGCGTTACGGTCCGGCAGGTGTGGCGGGCTGGGCAGTGAAGTCCGTCGCCCGTCGTCCGCTGAAAATGTTGCTGGCGCTCGCGCTTGAACCCTTATTAAGCCGGATGGCTGCAAAAATATCAAAACGTTATTCCAAAAATTAATCCTGTCGATTACGGGCCGCCCGGTCCGTAACAAATAAATCACAATTTAAAAATTAATTTGCGGCAGCTCACAAATACGATTTTTGGGCTGCCAAAATGGTTTTTTTTCGCCGCGAAAACCCCGTGCCCTGCATTGACAGCTAATTTTACCGGGAGTAGTCTCTTGCGTCATGGGACCGCTACCACGGAAAAATCAAGTGAAGCACAAAATTCAGGAATGCCTCAGCTTTGTCTATGAAGATTCATGGACGCATCGTCATGATGAAATGCTCAACGCGCGAATAGAAAACGCGCGAAAGGTTATTACGAAAAAGCGTAAGCCACACTGGGATGAAAGTGATGTGGTGTTGATTACTTACGCCGACCAATTTCACAGTGAAAAAGAAAAACCACTGCCTACATTTAATCGGTTCTATTCCCGGTGGTTGGCGTCAATATTCTCCCATGTCCATCTGCTGCCCTTTTATCCCTGGTCTTCTGACGATGGTTTCTCGGTCATCGATTATTATAAGGTCGCCGAAGAAACAGGGGACTGGCAGGATATCGCGGCGTTAAATAAATCCTGTCAATTGATGTTTGATTTTGTCTGTAATCATATGTCGGCGAAAAGCGAATGGTTTGCACATTATTTACAGCAGACGCCGGGATTTGAACAATTCTTTATTGAAATGGATCCGCAGACCGATCTGAGCGCGGTCACGCGTCCGCGCGCATTACCGCTGCTGACGCCGTTTACTCTGAAAGATAATAGCGTGCGTCATTTATGGACCACCTTCAGCGAAGATCAGATCGACCTCAACTATGCCAATCCGGATGTATTGCTGGCGATGGTCGACGTGCTGCTGACTTACCTTGAACACGGGGCTGATTATGTGCGTCTCGACGCAGTAGGCTTTATGTGGAAAACGCCGGGCACAAGCTGCATTCATCTGGAAAAGACCCACCGGTTGATTAAGCTGTTTCGCGCTATCGCCGATGACGTCGCGCCTGGCACGGCAATTATCACGGAAACCAACGTTCCGCATAAAGACAACATTTCCTATCTGGGCAACGGGCTGGACGAAGCCCACATGGTCTATCAGTTTTCGCTGCCGCCGCTGGTTCTGCACGCCGTGCACCGCCAGGACACCCGCGCGCTCAGTCAGTGGGCGCAGTCGCTGACGCTGCCGTCACAGCAGACCACCTGGTTTAACTTCCTTGCCTCTCACGATGGCATTGGTCTGAATCCGCTACGCGGATTGCTGCCGGAAGACGATATTTTAGCGTTAGTCGCCGACCTGCAAAAACAAGGGGCGTTGGTTAACTGGAAGAATAACCCGGACGGTACGCGCAGCCCGTATGAAATCAATGTCACCTACATGGATGCGTTAAGTTCGCGCGACAGCAGCGATTCACAACGTCTGGCGAAATTTATGCTGGCTCATGCGTTGTTATTGACCTTTCCGGGTGTGCCGGCCATCTATATTCAAAGTATTCTCGGCTCACGTAATGATTACGAAGGCGTGGAAAAATTAGGTTATAACCGGGCGATTAACCGTAAGAAATATCAGCGCGAAGCGATTGAAAATGAATTAATGGCAGGGGATTCGCTGCGTCATCAGGTATATCAATCTTTATCGCGGCTGGTGAAGATTCGCCGAAATAATCACGCCTTCCATCCGGAAAGTGATTTTACTATTTGCAGTATTACGCCTGCGGTAATGAAAATCGTTCGCGCGGCGAATACCGACGAAAAAATCACGGCTTTATTTAACTTCAGTGATTGCATTCAGACCGTTGACGCGGGGGTAAACTCCGGCATCGATTTAATGACGGAAACCCTGGTTTCCGGCGAAACATTAACGCTGCAACCCTGGCAGGTTATGTGGATTAAAAAATAAAAGGAACATCTGATGCTTAAAACAAAAATTGTGCTGTTATCAGCACTGGTTTCCTGCGCCCTGATTTCAGGCTGTAAGGAAGATAAACCCGACCATGTGACGATTGAATTTATGCACTCGTCTGTCGAACAGGAGCGTCAGGCCGTTATTACTACGCTTATTGAACGGTTTGAAAAAGCGAATCCTGAGATCACCGTGAAGCAGGTTCCGGTGGAAGAAGACGCCTATAACACTAAGGTCATTACGCTTGCGAGAAGCGGTTCACTGCCGGAAGTGATCGAAACCAGCCATGACTACGCGAAAGTGATGGACAAAGAGCAGCTCATTGACCGGGAAGCGGTGACGAATGTCATCCAGACCGTGGGCGAAAATGCTTTTTATGACGGGGTGCTGCGGATTGTCCGCACCGAAGACGGCAGCGCGTGGACCGGGGTGCCGGTGAGCGCCTGGATCGGCGGCATCTGGTATCGCAAAGACGTGCTGGCTAACGCCGGACTCAACGAACCGAAAAACTGGCAGGATCTGCTGAATGTCGCCCAGACCCTGAACGATCCGGCGCATAAGAAATATGGCATCGCGTTGCCCACCGCGGAAAGCGTGCTGACTGAGCAGTCTTTCTCCCAGTTCGCGCTCTCAAATAAAGCGAATGTGTTTAACGCTGAGGGACACATCACGCTCAACACGCCGGAGATGACCCGCGCGCTGAGCTATTACCGCGATCTGGCAGCCAATACCATGCCAGGCTCCAACGACATCATGGAGGTGAAAGACGCTTTCATGAACGGCACCGCGCCAATGGCGATGTATTCGACGTATATCCTGCCAGCCATCATGAAGGAGGGCGATCCGCAGAACATCGGGTTTGTGGTGCCAACCGAAGAGACGTCGGCGGTTTACGGCATGTTGACTTCGCTGACCATTACCAGCGGCCAGAAAGAAGAAGAAACCGAAGCGGCCGAGAAATTTGTCGCGTTCATGGAACAAGCCGACAACATCGCCGACTGGGTGATGATGTCGCCGGGCGCGGCGCTGCCGGTGAACAAAGCGGTGGTGGGCACCAAAACCTGGCAGGACAACGGCGTCATCAAAGCGCTGGGCGAGCTGCCGGGGCAACTGATTGCGGAACTGCCGAACATTCAGGTGTTTGGCGCGGTAGGGGACAAAAACTTTACCCGTATGGGCGATGTGACGGGATCCGGTGTCGTCAGTTCGATGGTGCATAACGTGACAGTCGGCAAAGCTGATCTGTCCTCAACGCTTCAGGAAAGCCAGAAAAAACTGGATACCCTGATTGAGCAGCGTTAATGGCTAAGAGGAACGCAGTTATGACCCGATTATTTTCAGGTCGATCCGATATGCCTTTTGCGCTGCTGCTCTTGGCGCCCAGCCTGTTGCTGCTGGGCGGCCTGGTGGCCTGGCCGATGATATCGAACATCGAAATCAGCTTTTTGCGCTTGCCGCTAAACCCGCGCATCGACGCCACCTTTGTGGGGTTGAGCAACTACATTCGCATCCTTTCCGATCCCGGATTCTGGCATTCGCTGTGGATGACGGTGTGGTACACCGCGCTGGTGGTGGCAGGCAGTACCGTGCTCGGGCTGGGCGTGGCGATGTTCTTCAACCGTGAATTCCGCCTGCGCAAGACGGCGCGTTCACTGGTGATCCTCTCCTACGTGACGCCGTCGATTTCGCTGGTGTTCGCCTGGAAGTACATGTTCAACAACGGCTACGGCATTGTGAACTATCTCGGCGTGGATCTGCTGCATCTCTACGATCAGGCGCCGCTGTGGTTCGACAATCCCGGCAGCAGTTTCGTGCTGGTGGTGTTGTTCGCCATCTGGCGCTACTTCCCGTATGCGTTTATCTCGTTTCTGGCGATTTTGCAGACCATTGATAAGTCACTGTACGAAGCGGCGGAAATGGACGGCGCTAATGCCTGGCAACGTTTTCGCATTGTCACGCTGCCAGCGATTATGCCCGTACTGGCGACGGTGATTACGCTGCGCACCATCTGGATGTTCTACATGTTCGCCGACGTGTATCTGTTGACCACCAAGGTCGATATTCTCGGGGTCTATCTCTACAAAACGGCCTTTGCCTTTAATGACTTAGGGAAAGCGGCAGCGATCTCGGTGGTGCTTTTCATCATTATCTTCGCCGTCATTTTGCTGACCAGAAAACGGGTGAACCTCAATGGCAACAAATAAACGCAAACTCGGACGTGTCGTTTTTTACTGCGGCCTGATCGTCTTTCTTATTATCACGCTGTTTCCTTTTTTCGTGATGCTGATGACGTCGTTCAAAAGCGCGAAAGAGGCGATTTCGCTGCATCCGACGCTGCTGCCGCAGCAGTGGACGCTGGAACACTATGTCGACATTTTTAACCCGCTGATTTTTCCTTTTGTCGATTACTTCCGCAACAGCCTGGTGGTGTCGGTGGTGTCGTCGGTCGTGGCCGTGTTTCTGGGGACGCTGGGCGCGTATGCGCTCTCCCGCCTGCGCTTTAAAGGGCGGATGACCATCAACGCCAGCTTTTACACAGTGTACATGTTCTCCGGCATTTTGCTGGTGGTGCCGCTGTTCAAGATCATCACCGCGCTCGGGATTTACGACACCGAAATGGCGTTGATCGTCACAATGGTGACCCAGACCCTGCCGACCGCCGTGTTCATGCTGAAAAGCTACTTCGACACCATTCCGGATGAGATCGAAGAGGCGGCGATGATGGATGGGTTGAACCGTCTGCAAATTATTTTCCGTATTACCGTTCCGCTGGCGATGTCGGGGCTGGTGTCGGTCTTTGTCTACTGCTTCATGGTAGCGTGGAACGACTATCTGTTCGCCTCCATTTTCCTCTCCAGCGCCAGCAACTTCACGTTGCCGGTGGGACTGAACACCCTGTTCAGCACGCCAGATTACATCTGGGGACGCATGATGGCGGCGTCGCTGGTGACGGCACTGCCTGTCGTCAGTATGTATGCGCTTTCCGAACGTTTTATTAAGAGTGGTTTGACCGCTGGTGGCGTGAAGGGCTAAGGCGGCCAGTTTTTAATCAAGGAGTTGTAGATGAAAAAGTTAGTCGCAACAGCGCCGCGCGTGGCGGCACTGGTGGAATATGAAGACCGGGCTATTGAGGCTCATGAGGTGCGGATCCGCGTGCGCTTTGGCGCGCCGAAGCACGGTACGGAAGTGGTCGACTTTCGCGCCGCCAGCCCGTTTATTGACGAAGATTTCAACGGTGAGTGGCAGATGTTTATGCCGCGTCCGGAAGGCGCGCCGCGAGGTATCGAATTTGGCAAGTTCCAGCTTGGCAATATGATCGTTGGCGACATTATCGAATGCGGCAGCAGCGTCACCGACTATGCGGTGGGCGACAGCGTCTGCGGCTACGGTCCGTTGTCCGAAACGGTCATCATCAATGCAGTGAATAATTACAAGCTGCGTAAAATGCCGCAAGGCAGTTCGTGGAAAAACGCCGTGTGTTACGACCCGGCGCAGTTTGCGATGAGCGGCGTGCGCGATGCGAACGTGCGCGTGGGCGACTTTGTGGTGATCGTCGGGCTCGGCGCCATTGGTCAGATCGCGGTGCAACTGGCGAAAAAAGCGGGCGCGTCCGTGGTGATTGGCGTTGACCCGATCGCCCATCGTTGTGATATCGCCCGTCGTCATGGCGCCGATTTCTGCCTTAACCCAATCGGCACCGACGTGGGGATGGAGATCAAAAAGCTGACCGGTAAGCAGGGCGCTGATGTGATCATCGAAACCAGCGGTTATGCTGACGCGTTGCAGTCCGCGCTGCGCGGACTGGCCTACGGTGGCACTATCTCCTACGTCGCTTTCGCGAAACCATTCGCCGAAGGGTTCAACCTCGGTCGCGAAGCGCACTTCAACAACGCCAAAATCGTCTTCTCGCGCGCCTGTAGCGAACCGAATCCGGACTATCCGCGCTGGAGCCGTAAACGTATCGAAGAAACCTGCTGGGAACTGCTGATGAATGGGTATCTGAACTGCGAAGACCTGATCGACCCGGTGGTGACGTTCGCAGACAGCCCGGAAAGCTATATGCAGTACGTCGACAGACATCCGGAAAAGAGCATCAAAATGGGCGTGACGTTTTAAGGGACAGGACGACAAAAATGAAAATTGGAACGCAGAACCAGGCATTTTTTCCGGAAAACATTCTGGAGAAGTTTCGTTATATCAAAGAGATGGGCTTCGACGGCTTCGAAATCGACGGCAAATTACTGGTTAACCACCTCGACGAAGTCAAAGCGGCAATCAAAGAAACCGGCCTGCCGGTGACCACGGCCTGCGGCGGCTACGACGGCTGGATTGGCGACTTTATTGAAGAGCGTCGTCTGAACGGTCTTAAGCAGATTGAGCGCATTCTGGAAGCGCTGGCTGAAGTCGGCGGGCAAGGGATCATCGTCCCGGCAGCCTGGGGAATGTTCACCTTCCGTCTGCCGCCGATGACCTCGCCGCGCAGCCTGGAAGGCGACCGCAAAATGGTCAGCGATTCACTGCGTTATCTCGACAAAGTGGCAGAACGCACCGGGACGGTCGTTTATCTGGAGCCGCTTAACCGCTATCAGGATCACATGATCAACACGCTGGCGGATGCACGTCGTTACATCGTGGAGAACGACCTGAAGCACGTGCAGATCATCGGTGATTTCTACCACATGAATATTGAAGAAGACGATATGGCGAAGGCGCTGCACGATAACCGCGACCTGCTGGGGCACGTGCATATTGCTGACAACCACCGCTATCAACCGGGGACCGGCACGCTGAATTTCAAAATGCTGTTCGACCAACTGCGCGCGGATCAGTATCAGGGCTATGTGGTGTACGAAGGGCGCGTCCGGGCGGATAACCTGCCGGAAGCCTACCGTCAGTCTTTGGCCTGGTTGCGTACCTGCTAAGAGGTTTCCGTGAAAAGTGCAATGACAAGCTCCCCGCTGCGTGTGGCCATTATTGGCGCAGGACAGGTAGCGGATAAGGTTCATGCTTCGTACTACTGCACCCGCGAGGATCTGGAACTGGTGGCTGTCTGTGACAGCCGCCTGTCTCAGGCGCAATCGCTGGCAGAAAAATACGGTCATGCGCAGGTCTGGGACGAGCCGCAGCGCATGCTGCAAAGCGTAAAGCCGGATATCGTGAGTATCTGTTCGCCAAACCGTTTTCACTATGAACATACCATGATGGCGCTGGAAGCCGGGTGCCACGTGATGTGCGAAAAACCCCCGGCCATGACCCCGGAACAGGCGCTGGAAATGTGCAATACCGCGCGCCGGATGGGCAAAGTACTGGCGTATGATTTCCATCACCGTTTTGCTCTCGACACGCAACTGTTACGCGAGCAGGTGACGGCAGGCGTGCTCGGCGAAATTTATGTCACCAATGCCAGAGCGCTGCGCCGCTGCGGTGTGCCCGGCTGGGGCGTCTTTACGAATAAAGCGCTCCAGGGCGGCGGCCCGCTGATCGACCTTGGCGTACATATGCTGGATGCGGCAATGTACGTTCTGGGATTCCCGCTGGTGAAACGCGTTACCGCGCACAGCTTTCAGAAGATCGGCACTCGGAAAAATAACGGCCAGTTCGGCGAATGGGATCCCACGACCTATACCGTGGAAGATTCGCTGTTCGGCACCATTGAATTTCATAACGGCAGTATTCTGCGCCTCGAAACCTCTTTTGCACTGAATATTCCTGAACAATCAATAATGAATGTGAATTTTTGCGGCGATAAAGCAGGCGCAACGCTGTTCCCGGCGCAGGTCTACACCGATCACAACGGCGAACTGGCTATTCTGACGCAGCGGGAGCGCGCCGATGATCAACGCCATTATCGTAGTATGGAAGCTTTCGTGAACCACGTTCAGGGTGAACCGGTCACCATCGCCGACGCCGAGCAGGGCTTTGTGATCCAACAGCTGGTCGCGGCGCTGTATGAATCTGCCGAAACAGGGATGTGCGTTGAATTATGAGTAAACCAGTGATGTTATCCGATCCGGGTTTTTGCCCGCACAGCCTGAATAAATACGCCTCGCTGATGACGACAGGCAACGGTTATCTGGGGATCCGCGCCAGCCACGAAGAAGGCTACACGCAGCAGACGCGCGGGATGTATCTTGCCGGACTTTATCACCGGGCCGGCAAAGGGGAAATCAATGAACTGGTGAACCTGCCGGATGTGATTGGCGTCGACATTCAGCTCAACGGGGACATTTTCTCCCTGCTTAGCGGCACGATTGAAAGCTGGCGGCGCGAACTGGATGTTAGCTGTGGCGAGCTGACGCGCACACTGGTCTGGCGCGCGCCCGGCGGCGCGCGTTTCGCCATCGAGAGTCGCCGCTTCGCTTCCGTGACGCAACTGCCGCTGGTGGCGATGCAACTGTCCATCACGCCGCTGGACGCGGCGGCGACAGTATCTGTGTCCACCGGCATCGACGCCACTCAGACCAACCATGGCCGCCAGCATCTGGATGAAACGCAGGTGCGGGTGTTTGGCCAGCATCTTCTGCAAGGCATTTATTCCACCCAGGATGGCCGCAGCGATATTTCTGTCTCGACCTGGTGTCGCCTGCAGGGCGAGGTGCAGTCCTGTTTTACGGCGAAAGAGCGTCGCCTGTTGCAGCATAACACCGCGCAGGTCGCCCAGGGCGAACGGTTGACGCTGGAAAAGTTCACCTGGATTGAGTGGACCAGCAGTCGCAATCTGTCACTGGATACCTGGGCCCGCCAGGGACGACGCGCGCTGGAAAATTGCGCGCTGCAGGGTTATGAGGCCTTACTGACGGAGTCCGCCGCCAACTGGGGTGACTGGTGGCAGCGCTGTCGGGTCGAGGTCGCCAGCCATAACAATGCGGATCAGCGGGCGCTGGATTTTGCGCTCTATCATCTGCGAAGCATGACGCCAGCCCATGACGAGCGCAGCAGCATCGGTGCGAAAGGCATGACCGGCGAAGGCTACAAAGGCCATGTGTTCTGGGATACCGAAGTCTTTTTACTGCCGTTCCACCTGTTTACCGAGCCGGAAGTGGCGCGCAAGCTTCTGCGCTACCGCTGGCACAACCTGCCGGGCGCCCGTGAAAAAGCGCGGCGCAATGGCTGGCATGGCGCGCTGTTTCCCTGGGAGAGCGCCCGCAGCGGCGAAGAAGAGACACCGGAATACGCGGCCATTAACATCCGGACCGGGCTGCGTCAGAAGGTGGCTTCCGCGCTGGCGGAACATCACCTGGTCGCTGACATCGCATGGGCGGTGGTCGCTTACTGGCAGGCAACGGGCGATGACCAGTTTATGGCACGCGAAGGGCTGACGCTGCTCCAGGAAACAGCGCGGTTCTGGATGAGTCGTGCGACAGACGTCAACGGACGGCTGGAAATTCATGACGTGATTGGCCCGGATGAATATACCGAGCACGTCAACAACAACGCGTTCACCAACTACATGGCGCATTACAACGTCGCCCAGGCGCTGCGTTTTTCCCGCCGCTTTGGCTGCACGGATGAGGCGTTTCTTCATCGCGCCGCGCATTTTCTCGCGCACCTTTGGCTGCCGGAAGCTGGGGAGGACGGCGTACTGCCGCAGGATGACACCTTCCTGAGTAAGCCGGTCATCGATCTCACGACATATAAGGCGAAAGCGGGCAAGCAGACTATTCTGCTCGATTACTCGCGGGCGGAAGTCAACGAGATGCAGATCCTCAAGCAGGCTGATGTCGTGATGTTGACCTACATGCTTCCTGAGCGGTTTTCGACCGATGTCTGCCTGCGCAACCTGAACTTCTATGAACCGCGAACGATTCACGATTCCTCATTGAGCAAATCGATTCACGGTATTGTGTCCGCGCGCTGTGGCGATGCCGAACAAGGTTATCGTTTCTGGCGAGAAGGGACGCTAATCGATCTTGGTGACGATCCGCACAGCTGCGATGACGGCATTCATGCGGCGGCAACGGGAGCGATCTGGCTTGGTGCGATCCAGGGCTTCGCCGGATTAAGCGTACGCGAAGGCGAGTTGCACCTTAACCCTGCGTTACCAGACGCCTGGCGGCAACTGACCTTCCCACTTCGGTGGCAGGGAAGCGAACTGCGCATTTCGCTGTCGAGACAGGAAGCGCGTATCAGTAGCACTCGTCCGGTGACCCTATGGCTGAACGGGACGGCGCTGACCGTTAACGGTGAGCAGACCTGTTCCCTCGCTGGCTTTATTTTGCCCACCAATGGGACCGCTACCACACAAAAGGAGGGTGAATGAAACTACAGGCGATAGTGTTCGATCTCGATGGGGTGATCACCGACACCGCGCATCTGCATTTCCTTGCCTGGCAACAGGTCGCCGCAGACATTGGGATCGCGATCGACGAGGAATTTAACGACACCCTGAAAGGGATAAGCCGGGGGGAGTCATTGCTGCGTATTTTACGTCACGGCGGGAAAGAGGGGGAATTCAGCGAGCAGGCGCGCGAGGCGCTGGCGGCACGTAAGAATGCGCTTTACGTTCACTCTCTGCGCGATTTAACCGCCGATTCCATCCTGCCGGGGATCCGTGAACTGCTCGGCGAACTGCGCGCGCGACAGATAGCAATTGGCCTGGCGTCAGTCTCTCTGAACGCCCCCACCATTCTCAGGGCGCTGGAAATTGAACACTTTTTTGATTATTGCGCCGATGCCGGAAAAGTAGCCCGTTCCAAACCGGACCCGGCGATTTTCCTCGCCGCGTGTCAGGGACTGGGCATACCGCCGCAGGCCTGTATCGGAATCGAAGACGCACAGGCTGGAATCGATGCGATCAATGCCAGCGGCATGCGCTCGGTAGGCATTGGCTCGGGCTTGACGGGCGCAGGTTTGCTGCTTCCGGCGACAGACTCTCTGACGTGGCCGTGCTTATCGGCTTTCTGGCAACACGACAAGTAAAGGAATCACTATGGCACAGCTCTCGTTGCAACATATTCAGAAGATTTACGACAACCAGGTTCACGTAGTGAAAGATTTTAACCTGGAGATCGAAGACAAAGAGTTCATCGTTTTTGTCGGTCCGTCAGGCTGTGGTAAATCCACCACGCTGCGCATGATTGCCGGACTGGAAGAGATCAGCGCTGGCGATCTGCTGATCGACGGCAAACGGATGAACGATGTTCCGGCAAAATCGCGCAATATCGCGATGGTCTTTCAGAACTACGCGCTGTATCCGCATATGTCCGTGTACGACAACATGGCGTTTGGGCTGAAAATGCAGAAGATTGACCCGACTATTATTGATGAACGCGTCAACTGGGCGGCGCAGATCCTTGGCTTGCGGGACTATCTGAAGCGCAAACCGGGCGCGTTATCCGGCGGTCAGCGTCAGCGCGTAGCGTTAGGACGTGCTATTGTGCGTGAAGCCGGGGTGTTCCTGATGGATGAGCCCTTATCGAACCTCGATGCCAAACTGCGTGTGCAGATGCGCGCGGAAATCAGCAAGCTGCACCAGAAGCTGAACACCACCATGATCTACGTGACGCACGACCAGACGGAAGCGATGACCATGGCGACGCGTATCGTCATTATGAAAGACGGGATAGTACAGCAGGTGGGCGCGCCGAAAACGGTCTATAACCACCCGGCAAATATGTTTGTCGCGGGATTTATTGGCTCACCGGCAATGAATTTTATTCGCGGCGCGATCGACGGCAATCAGTTTGTAACCGAAACCCTGAAATTAACCATTCCGGAAGACAAATTACAGGGGCTGAGAGCAAAAGGCTACGAACATAAAGCGGTGGTGATGGGTATTCGTCCTGAGGATATTCATCCCGAGTCGCAACAGGAAAATAGCGTGGCGGCAAAAATAAGCGTCGCAGAACTGACCGGCGCGGAATTTATGCTGTACACCACCATTGGGGGGCACGAGTTGGTGGTCCGTGCCGGAGCGGTTAATGATTATCACGCAGGAGACAATATCACCATTCATTTTGATATGGCGAAATGCCATTTCTTTGACGCAGAAACTGAATTCGCTATTTAACGAGAAAACTTGCCGGGAGAACCTGTTCTCCTGGCTTTAGCTCATTTTATTTATCTGTATTTATACAAGGAATAATAATGAAAACCTTACTGTCCTCTACTGCGCTGCTGATGTGCGCAGGAATGGCCTGCGCGCAGGCTGCAGAAAATAATGACTGGCATTTTAATGTCGGCGCCATGTATGAAATCGAAAACGTCGAAGGCCAGGGTGAAGATATGGACGGGCTGGCTGAACCCTCCGTCTATTTCAACGCCGCCAACGGGCCGTGGAAAATCTCGCTGGCGTATTATCAGGAAGGGCCGGTTGATTACAGCGCGGGTAAGCGCGGCACCTGGTTTGACCGCCCGGAACTGGAAGTGCGTTATCAGTTTCTGGAAAGCGACGACGTCAATTTTGGTCTGACCGGCGGTTTCCGTAATTACGGCTATCACTACGTTAATGAACCGGGTAAAGACACCGCGAATATGCAGCGCTGGAAAGTGTCGCCGGACTGGGATGTTAAGATTAGCGATAACGTGCGCTTTGGCGGCTGGTTGTCCCTGTATCAGTTCGTTAATGATTTATCGACAACCGGTTATTCCGACAGCCGCGTCGAAACGGAGACGGGTTTTACATGGAATATTAACGAAACGTTCTCCCTGGTGACCAATTATTACCTTGAACGCGGTTTCAATATCGACAAGTCGCGGAACAACGGTGAATTCTCGACGCAGGAAATTCGCGCTTATCTACCGGTGGCATTAGGCAACACCACGCTGACGCCATATACCCGTATTGGTCTTGATCGCTGGAGCAACTGGGACTGGCAGGACGACATCGAACGCGAAGGTCATGATTTCAACCGCCTCGGTATGCTGTACGCCTATGATTTCCAGAATGGATTATCCATGACGCTGGAATATGCGTTTGAATGGCAGGATCACGATGAAGGCGAGCGGGATCATTTCCACTACGCCGGTGTCGGCGTGAATTACGCTTTCTAATTGTCAACGCACGGCCGGATGGCGGCGCAGCGCTGACAGGCGTTATGGATAACGCACTCACTCACGGGGCAGAATACGCCCCGTTTTTACGCCAGCGATCCCGCAAGAGCGATTTGGGTCGTGACGGTGATATGTTGCAGACCCTTTTTGCCGCGAATTAATTTAAACAGCAAAGCGCAACTTTCTTCCCCAAGTTCCTGCGTTGGCACATCAATTCCGCCCGGCGGCGGCGTCAGAATAAACGACAGCATTTCATTACTGTAGCCCACTACGGCGAGCTGCTGCGGAATGGCAATATTCAATTCCGCTGCCGCACGATAGAGGCTCATTAATTTCAGGCTGTCCGTGGCGAAGACGGCATCCGGTAATGTGCTCTGGCTCAGCAAGGCTCTGGCGGCGCATAGCGCGGATTCATGGGTGTAACCGCCGTCGATAATCCACTCATCGCGGATCGTCAACTGGTGTGCCTGAAGGCTGGACTTATAGCCATTCACCCGGTCAACGGAGACGTGATAATCCAGCGGCGCGTGCAGGCAGGCGATAAGCCGGTGGCCGCTGTTGATCAACGCATCGGTTAGCGCAATGCTGTCGCGGTAATTATCGGTATCGACAGAATAGACATGATCGTACTGACCCTCCACTTTGCCAATAACCACCACCGGAATATCATATTTATCCAGCCGCGCGAAAAAGGACTCATCCGCAGGTGAGCTGAGCATAATAATGCCCTTGATCATTTTCTGCTTAATTTTGCTCTCACATTTTTGCAGGTCGTCTTCACTGCTGCGTGACGTCTGCAAAATCACGTCGAAACCTTCTTCTTCGGCCTTGGCGGTAATGGCATGCAGCACTTCAGAGAAGAACGGATTTCCGGCGGTGGTTTTGGTGGAGCGGGTGGAAATGACCATAATGGCATCAAAGCCAGAGGAGGTCAGGGCGCGGGCCAGTTTGTTGGGCTGATACTGTAATTCGTCGATGGCGCGCAGGACTTTTTCACGCGCTTCGGGCGATATATTGGTTTGCTTATTAAGTACTCGGGAAACCGTCGACTTCGACACACCCGCAACGCGGGCAATATCATAAATAGTGGGCGACATAATTCAGGAACTCCATCAGAGAGTTAATGCCACCCATCTTATGGAGTTAGCCAGTCGTTGACAACATAACGTGTTGGATAATCAACAACCTGACCTGAAACAGGAAGGTTTTACGCCCGGTGTTTATGACGGCGCTGCGTTGAGGCCGGATATTGCAACAGGGCCGTTGCGGGACGTACCGGACGTCGAACCAATTCCCCCCCGCAGTTCGGGCAACTGCCGTGAAGCCGCTGAGTCACGCAATCACTGCAAAAGGTACATTCGAACGAACAGATAAAGGCTTCCGTTGATTCTGGCGGCAGATCGCGATCGCACCATTCGCAGTCAGGGCGAAGTTCGAGCATGGTGTTCTCCGGGTTAAGGGAAAAATCATCGAAAGTATAGATGACCCACAGCCCACGTAGAATAAAACCTGCCACTACACCAGGATCACCATGAAAAGGATACCACGATCTGTTTATAGCGTTTGCGGGCACCACCTTCTACATCGCTCCGATGCTTAGTGAAAAAGGTGCCTGCGCTGGATTTTGAGGGTTATTTTATAATCAACCACCCGGTTGGAAATGCTGCTGCCTAATTCATTTAGGATCAGAGATTTGCAACGTTATGATAAACTTTTTGAACATCATCGTCATCTTCAAGGGCATCAACAAGCCCTTCAAAAATTGCTAAATCTTCTGGTGAAAGTTCAATTTCTGATTGAGCGATCATTTCTAATGATGTTGTTGTGAATTCAGTGATTCCAGCCGCTTTTAACGCTGCAATGCCTTTGTGAAGGTCTGTGGATTCAGTATAAATAACGATATTTCCGTCTTCTTCGGTGACATCACGAACATCCACTTCAGCATCAAGCAAAATTTCAAAAATACGGTCAGGGTCTGTTCCTTTAAATACAATCACGCCAGTATTGTCAAACATATAACTGACAGAACCTGCCGCCCCGATATTCCCGCCATTTTTATTGAAAATTGTGCGGACATTCGCAATCGTACGATTAACATTTGACGTCAACGTTTCAGCGATAATCATTGAACCATTGGGTCCAAAGCCTTCATAACGTCCCTGGACGAACGTTTCATCTCCGCCACCTTTGGCTTTATCAATGGCTTTATCGATAACGTGTTTTGGAACCTGCGCTTGTTTTGCACGTTCAATAACGAATTTTAGAGATGAGTTTAATTCTGGGTCGGGTTCACCTTGTTTCGCTGCAGCATAGATTTCCACACCGAATTTTGCGTATACTTTAGACGTTGCACCGTCTTTAGCCGTTTTTTTTGCAACGATATTGGCCCATTTACGTCCCACTGGAATTCGCTCCTCGAAAATTTATTTACATTACTTGCAGATTAATAATCTGCGTTTTTTCTACCGTATTATATCATGATATGTAAATATTCGTCTATGAATATTCAAATATGCCGTGTATACGGAGTGTTACTTTTCTTTTGCCAACAGTAAATATGGTGTGAATATTATTTGATAATGTTCTTCTGAATGTTTTTTCTGTTCTTAATACTTGAGCCGTAATAAGAACAGATAAGACACGAACTGATACGAAGCCGACGCCCCGTCCACAGCCGCTTGATAATCAATAACCTGCCCCCATCATAACCGGTATACGTTATAATTTTTTCTGGCCTTCAGGCATAACGGGATGGCGATGAAGAGACTCACCAATGAACTCAATGCGCTGGTCAATCGCGGCGTCGACCGGCATTTACGCCTGGCGGTTACCGGACTGAGCCGGAGCGGAAAGACCGCGTTTATCACCGCGCTGGTTAACCAACTGCTCAACATTCATGCCGGGGCGCGTTTGCCCTTGCTCAGTGCGGTGCGTGAAGAACGCCTGCTTGGCGTAAAACGGGTGCCGCAGCGTGATTTCGGCATTCCGCGTTTCACCTACGATGAAGGGCTGGCGCAGCTGTATGGCGAGCCGCCGACCTGGCCGACGCCAACCCGTGGCGTCAGTGAAATTCGCCTCGCGCTGCGCTACAAATCCAATGACTCGTTACTGCGTCATTTCAAAGACACATCAACGCTGTATCTGGAAATTGTCGATTACCCGGGGGAGTGGCTGCTCGACTTGCCGATGCTGGCGCAGGATTACCTCAGTTGGTCGCGGCAAATGACCGGGCTGCTTCAGGGGCAGCGCGCAGAATGGTCGGCGACGTGGCGCAAGCTCAGCGAAGGGCTGGATCCCCTGGCGCAGGCCGATGAAAACCGGCTGGCGGAGATTGCCGCCGCCTGGACTGATTACCTTCACCAGTGCAAGCAGGAAGGGCTACATTTTATCCAGCCCGGCCGTTTCGTGCTGCCCGGTGATATGGCCGGCGCGCCAGCGTTGCAGTTTTTCCCGTGGCCGGACGTCGATGCCTGGGGAGAGTCAAAACTGGCGCAGGCGGATAAACACACCAACGCCGGCATGTTGCGCGAACGCTTTAATTACTACTGCGAAAAGGTCGTAAAGGGGTTTTATAAAAATCATTTCCTGCGTTTCGATCGCCAGATTGTCCTGGTTGATTGTCTGCAACCGCTGAACAGCGGACCACACGCATTCAATGATATGCGTCTGGCCTTAACGCAACTGATGCAAAGCTTCCATTACGGTCAACGTACGCTGTTCCGGCGGCTGTTTTCGCCGGTGATTGATAAGCTGCTGTTTGCGGCGACCAAAGCGGACCACGTGACACTCGACCAGCACGCCAATATGGTCTCGCTCCTGCAACAGCTGATTCAGGACGCCTGGCAGAACGCGGCCTTTGAGGGGATCAGCATGGACTGTCTGGGGCTGGCTTCCGTTCAGGCAACCACCAGCGGGCTGATTGACGTGAACGGCGAAAAAATCCCGGCCCTGCGGGGAAATCGCTTAAGCGATGGCGCGCCGCTGACTGTCTACCCGGGTGAGGTGCCCGCACGTCTGCCCGGGCAGGCTTTCTGGGACAGTCAGGGCTTTCAGTTTGAGGCGTTTCGTCCGCAAAAAATGGATGTCGACAAACCGCTGCCGCACATTCGCCTGGATGCCGCGCTGGAATTTTTAATAGGAGATAAATTGCGATGAGCGAGCCGTTAAAACCGCGTATCGATTTCGCCGGTCCGCTTGAGCCGGAGCAGGATCCGGTGTTCAGGGCGCAGCAGACGTTTAGTGAGGCGCAGGCGCAAAGCTTCGCTCCGGCTAACATCGACGAACCGCTGGAAGAAGAAGGGCAAGCCGAAGCGGTGATTGACGCAGCATTGCGCCCAAAACGCAGCCTGTGGCGCAAAATGGTCATGGGCGGGCTGGCGCTGTTTGGCGCCAGCGTCGTGGGCCAGGGTGTCCAGTGGACGCTCAATGCCTGGCAAACTCAGGACTGGGTGGCGCTGGGTGGGTGTGCTGCCGGCGCATTGATTATCGGCGCGGGCGTGGGTTCTGTGGCGACGGAATGGCGACGTCTGTGGCGCTTACGCCAGCGCGCCCACGAACGCGACGACGCCCGGGAACTGCTGCACAGCCACGGAACCGGGAAAGCCCGCGCGTTTTGTGAAAAGCTGGCGCGGCAGGCGGGAATCGATCAATCACATCCGGCGCTACAACGGTGGTACGCCTCGATACACGAGACCCAGAACGATCGTGAGATCGTCAGCCTGTATGCGCATCTGGTGCAACCGGTGCTGGATGCGCAGGCAAGACGTGAAATCAGCCGTTCGGCGGCGGAGTCTACGCTGATGATCGCCGTCAGTCCGCTGGCGCTGGTGGATATGGCGTTTATCGCCTGGCGTAACCTGCGGTTGATTAACCGTATCGCCGCGCTGTACGGCATTGAGTTGGGCTATTACAGCCGTTTGCGTCTGTTCCGTCTGGTCCTGCTGAACATCGCCTTTGCCGGCGCCAGCGAACTGGTGCGAGAAGTCGGTATGGACTGGATGTCGCAGGATCTTGCCGCCCGCTTATCCACGCGCGCTGCGCAGGGCATTGGCGCCGGACTGCTGACCGCGCGTCTGGGCATCAAAGCGATGGAACTTTGCCGCCCGCTGCCGTGGATGGAGGATGATAAACCGCGACTGGGCGATTTTCGTCGTCAGCTTATTGGGCAGGTGAAAGAGACCTTGCAGAAAAACGCCGCTGCCCGGGAAAAATCCTGACCAGACAGGCGTTGACCGCGTATCTTTACGCCGAAACGCCTGTTTTTCCATCATGCTGTCAATATTTGTTGACAGAATCCTTCCTGCTATCCGAATCCTGGCTTATCATCTTATTTAACGTTCTTTATTCAGGTGAAGGTTCTCCCCATGCGTCTGGAAGTCTTTTGTGAAGACCGTCTTGGTCTGACCCGTGAATTACTCGACCTGCTGGTGCTGCGCGGCATTGATTTACGCGGTATAGAGATAGATCCGATTGGGCGAATTTACCTCAATTTTGCCGAACTGGAGTTCAATCACTTCAGCAGCCTGATGGCGGAGATTCGCCGTATATCCGGCGTGACGGACGTGCGAACGGTGCCGTGGATGCCTTCTGAGCGAGAGCATCTGGCGCTGAGCGCGCTGCTTGAAGCCCTGCCGGAACCGGTTCTGTCGCTCGATCTGAAAAGCAAAATCGACATGGCGAACCCGGCAAGCTGTCAACTTTTTGCGCTCAACCTGGAGCGGATGCGCAATCATACCGCTGCCCAACTGATCAACGGTTTTAACTTTCAGCGCTGGCTGGAGGGAAATCCGCAAAATTCGCATAACGAGCACGTGGTCATTAACGGCCAGAATTTCCTGATGGAAATCACCCCGGTGTATCTGCAGGGCGAAGCCGAGCAGCAGATGCTGACCGGCGCGGTAGTGATGCTACGCTCGACCATCCGTATGGGCCGCCAGCTGCAAAACCTGGCGACGCAGGACGTCAGCGCCTTCAGCCAGATCATCGCCGTCAGCGCCAAAATGAAACATGTGGTAGAGCAGGCGCGTAAGCTGGCGACCCTCAGCGCGCCGCTACTGATTACCGGCGATACCGGTACGGGAAAAGATCTGTTTGCCTATGCTTGCCATCAGGCCAGCCCGCGTGCGGGGAAACCCTATCTGGCGCTCAACTGCGCGTCGATCCCCGAGGACGCCGTTGAAAGTGAGCTGTTTGGTCACGCGCCGGAAGGCAAAAAAGGCTTTTTCGAACAGGCGAACGGCGGTTCGGTGCTGCTTGACGAGATTGGCGAGATGTCGCCGCGGATGCAGACTAAACTGCTGCGCTTCCTGAACGACGGCACGTTCCGCCGTGTCGGAGAAGATCACGAAGTGCACGTTGACGTACGTGTGATCTGCGCTACCCAGAAAAACCTTGTTGAGCTGGTGCAGAAAGGGGTGTTCCGGGAAGATCTTTACTATCGTCTTAACGTGTTGACCCTGAATCTGCCGCCGCTGCGCGATTGCCCGCAGGACATCATGCCGTTGACCGAACTGTTCGTGGCGCGTTTTGCCGACGAGCAGGGCGTACCGCGTCCTAAACTCTCTGCCGACTTAAGCACAGTCCTGACCCGTTACGGTTGGCCGGGCAATGTGCGACAGCTTAAAAATGCCGTTTATCGCGCGCTGACCCAGCTTGAGGGTTATGAACTGCGGCCGCAGGATATTTTATTGCCAGATTACGACGCCTCCGCCGTGGCGGTAGGCGAAGACGCAATGGAAGGTTCGCTGGATGAAATCACCAGCCGCTTTGAGCGTTCGGTGTTAACCCAGCTTTATCGTAACTATCCGAGCACGCGCAAACTGGCAAAACGGTTGGGCGTGTCGCATACGGCTATCGCCAATAAGCTGCGGGAATATGGGCTGAGCCAGAAGAAGGGTGAAGAATAAAGGGGAAGGGGAATCGCTCTGGAAGGCCTGATTGCGTTATCCGCATCAGGCCTGTGGGGGCGCCGGTAGGCCGGATTAAGTATCAACCGCTATCCGGCGCACCCGTTGGCAATTATGCTTTCAGCACGTCCAGCGCCGCAGCATAATCAGGCTCGTGAGTGATTTCGTTTACCAGTTGGCTAAAAATCACGTTGTCGTTCTCATCAATCACCACCACGGCACGCGCAGCCAGGCCTTTCAGCGGGCCATCGGTGATTTCTACACCGTAGTTTTTCAGGAACTCAGGGTTGCGCAGGGTAGAAAGCGTAACAACGTTGCTCAGGCCTTCCGCGCCGCAGAAGCGAGACTGGGCGAACGGCAGGTCCGCAGACACGCACAGCACAACGGTATTCTCGATCTCGGTGGCCAGTTGGTTAAACTTACGTACCGATGCCGCGCAAACGCCGGTATCGATGCTCGGGAAAATGTTCAGCACTTTACGCTTGCCCGCATACTGGCTCAGCGCGACGTCGGACAGATCTTTTGCCACGAGGGTAAAAGGCTGCGCCTTGCTACCCGCTTGTGGAATGGCGTTGGCGACTGCAACCGGGTTGCCCTGGAAATGTACGGTTTGTGACATGGTTATCTTCCTGTTTACATATAGTTAACGTCGTAGCTAGTTTATGCCAACAGCCGATAACACGGCAAACGCTATTTCTGCGTAACGCACAAACGACCACGTTTTCGCATGAGGAGAAAAGATGAGAGCAGTAAAGGTATACGAGGAAGCCTGGCCGTTACACACTCCCTTTGTGATTGCCCGCGGCAGCCGAAGTGAAGCGCGGGTGGTGGTGGTTGAACTGGAAGAAAATGGCGTGAGAGGGATCGGGGAATGCACGCCGTATCCGCGCTACGGCGAAAGCGACGCGTCTGTCCTTGCGCAAATCATGAGTATCGTTCCGCAACTGGAAAAGGGACTGACCCGGCAAGCACTTCAGCAGGTGCTTCCTGCTGGCGCGGCGCGTAATGCCGTTGACTGCGCGTTATGGGATCTTAGCGCTCGCCAGCAGCAGCAAACGCTTGCCGACGCTGTCGGCGTCACGCTGGACGCGGAGATCACCACGGCGCAAACGGTGGTGATCGGTACGCCAGAACAGATGGCCGCCAGCGCGGCGGCACTGTGGGAAACGGGCGCGCGACTGTTAAAGGTGAAACTGGATGACAGGTTGATTAGCGAGCGGATGGTGGCGATTCGTTCGGCTGTGCCGGAGGCGACGCTTATTGTCGATGCCAATGAGTCCTGGCGTGCGGAAGGCCTGGCGGCGCGCTGCCAGCTGTTAGCGGATCTCGGTGTGGCCATGCTTGAACAGCCGCTCCCGGCCCAGGATGACGTTGCGCTGGAGAATTTTATCCATCCTTTACCCCTCTGTGCCGACGAGAGTTGCCATACCCGCAGCAGTCTCAAGGCGCTGCGCGGACGCTATGAAATGATCAACATAAAACTGGATAAAACCGGAGGGCTGACCGAGGCGCTGGCGCTGGCGACAGAGGCTCGCGCGCAGGGTTTTTCGCTGATGCTGGGCTGTATGCTCTGTACATCGCGGGCGATCGGCGCGGCGCTACCGCTCACGCCGCAGGTCACGTATGCCGATCTCGATGGCCCCACCTGGCTGGCCGTTGACGTGGAGCCGTCGCTGCACTTTACGACAGGACAATTGCATCTTTAGGGTGCCAGCGCAGCAGACTGGACATCGCCTGGAGGTAAATCTCGCTGGCCTCATCTGCTGAGATCGGCGGGAATTCCGCAGTGACGCAATGCAAATTCAGGTCCGCGCACCAACTGCCGAAAGACCCGGGCGTTTCATAGCCCACGCTGGTCACAAGCGGCAGGGAAAATGCCTCCGCCAGCCATTCCCCCAGCTCGCTGCTGGCAGGATCTTCAATACAGGCCAGCGGGTCGTGAAACGACACCACCCACGCGGGATGAATCTGATGAATGAGCTGGCAAAGCGCCTGCGTTTCCGGCTCTGAACCCGGATGGTCTCCCGTTAATAGCACCACATCGCGCTCAGGGGCGGCGCTGTTCCAGCGATAGACCGTTTCCCCGGCTTTCCAGTTCGCGGCGGGAAAATTGCGGTTCAGGTCGACGCCGTTGGCGTTGGCGCGCAGCCCTAACTGACAGCCGTCCGGATTCACCGCAAGGATCACATGATGGCGGCGCAGCGACGGCGTCAGCGTACGCAGCGCGCAGGAAAGGGCAACCACCGACGAATTTTCGTCACCGTGCGTTCCCGCAATGATTAAACCGCTTTCACGATCTGCCGCCGGAGCCGGAAACCAGATCAGCGGGGCCCCTAACAGCGATCGACCATAATGTTCAGTGCCGGGCGGAAATGCGCCGCGCTCGGCGCGTGGGCGGGTAACGGTCATAAGCGTCTCGGATTGCTGAGGATAGTCTTCGCAGTGTTGTGCAATTTTTGCCGATAATCAAATTGATTTCACGCGTCCGGATATTTGGTCGTGATATCAATTTTTTGCCGGAAGGTATTTGCATTTCCCTATGGCGAAACAAATAATTACGCCATTAATGATAAGCCGTTTTGAGGGAATCGTATGAAGCACTCTGTTGCAGTCACCTGTTGTGCGCTGATGGTAAGCAGCATCTCTTACTCCTGGGCTGCGGAGGTTCCCGGCGGTACGGTACTGGCAGAGAAACAGGAGCTGGTTCGCCATATCAAAGACGAACCGGCAACGCTCGATCCGGCGAAAGCAGTAGGGCTGCCGGAGATCCAGGTCATCCGCGATCTTTATGAAGGGCTGGTGAATCAGAACGAAAAGGGGGAAATCATCCCCGGCGTCGCCACTCAATGGAAAAGCAACGATAACCGCATCTGGACATTTACCCTGCGTGAGAACGCCCGCTGGGCTGACGGTACACCTGTCACCGCGCAGGATTTTGTCTACAGCTGGCAACGGCTGGTTGACCCGAAGACCCTTTCTCCTTTCGCATGGTTCGCGGCGCTGGCAGGCATCAACAACGCGCAGGCGATTATTGATGGCAACGCGACGCCGGACAAACTCGGCGTTAGCGCCGTGGATGCCCGTACGCTGAAAGTCCAGCTGGATAAACCGCTGCCGTGGTTCGCCAATCTGACGGCTAACTTTGCGTTTTATCCGGTGCAAAAAGCCAACGTCGAAAGTGGGAAGGACTGGACCAAACCGGGTCATCTTATCGGCAATGGCGCTTACGTGCTGAAGGACAGGGTGGTGAACGAAAAGCTGGTGGTCGTGCCGAATACGCAATACTGGGACAATGCGAAAACGGTCCTGCAAAAGGTCACTTTTCTGCCAATCAATCAGGAATCCGCCGCCACAAAACGCTATCTGGCAGGGGATATTGATATCACCGAGTCCTTTCCGAAAAACATGTATCAAAAGCTGCTTAAGGACATTCCCGGTCAGGTTTATACACCACCGCAGCTGGGGACCTACTATTACGCGTTCAATACACAAAAAGGCCCTACGGCGGATTCCCGCGTGCGTCTGGCGCTGAGCTTGACCATTGACCGTCGTATTATGGCCGGGAAAGTGTTAGGAACGGGCGAAAAACCGGCCTGGCGTTTCACGCCGGATGTCACCGCAGGCTTTACACCTGAGCCGTCGCCATTCGAACAAATGAGCCAGGAAGAGCTGAATGCGCAGGCGAAAACGCTGTTGCGCGCGGCGGGTTACGGACCGCAGAAGCCGCTCAAGCTGACGCTGTTGTATAACACCTCCGAAAATCATCAGAAGATTGCCATCGCAGTGGCCTCGATGTGGAAGAAAAATCTCGGCGTAGAGGTAAAATTGCAAAATCAGGAATGGAAAACCTATATCGACAGCCGCAACACCGGCAATTTTGACGTTATTCGCGCCTCCTGGGTTGGCGATTACAACGAACCGTCGACATTTTTGTCGCTGCTAACGTCGACCCATTCCGGCAATATTTCGCGCTTCAATAACCCGGCGTATGACAAAGTGCTTACCCAGGCCACGCTGGAAAATACGGCCCAGGCGCGTAACGCCGATTACAATGCGGCTGAAAAAATTCTTATGGAACAAGCGCCCATCGCCCCGATTTATCAGTACACCAACGGACGGCTGATCAAACCCTGGTTGAAGGGGTATCCGATCGCCAACCCTGAAGATGTGGCCTACAGCCGGACGATGTATATCGTGAAGCACTGAATGTAAACATGGCATTTCTGACTGGTCACACAGGGGCTATTAAGGTACCCGCCCCGGCAGGGAGATGCCATGCCAGTCGCGGCATGATTGTCCATGCCGCGCAACAGAGAATGGCGCAAGCGCTCGCACCTGTTTCTACAGACAGGTAACACAGTCGTGCAACGCGCCGCACTCCTTCATTATCAAATGAATCCGATTGCAGAGTTAACGATGCAAGAAAAATAATACCGTCGGCGCAAACAGAAGCGGTTTCCGTTAATCGCTCGCCAGCTAAGCGTAATAAACGTATCGTAAGAGCACAAAAGAATTACAGTTTAATAATGAATTTCATCGATTTTCAGGCGCGGACAAAAGAGGAAAAAAGGGGCGTTCATATTTGGATGACATGCAAGCACGCCTCAGTGAAAAATCACTGAGGCGGTATATTAATGATAGTGACACCAGTGCCTGACCAGACTCACTTTATTACGCAGTCCCATTTTGCGCATCGCCAGACTTTTATAGGTATAAACCGTTTTACTGTCCAGTTGCATTACGCCTGCGATTCCCCTGACGGAAATGCCGCTGATATACAGTGAAATGATCATGAATTCCTTCCAGTTGAGCATCCTTTGTGGCTCTTTGGGGCTTCTCACCTTGCACAAAGGGATAGCAATTTTTCTTTTACGTAACAGCAGAGATAGTCTGGCTTCAATGGTTACAAGGGGCATATTAATCTCACAATAGAACATCTTGCGATCGTCCACTTTCAGTGACAAAAAATTTAACAGTTGAGGATTGCCAATAATTAAAATACGTTCCGCATTACACGTGGTCAGCGCTTTCAGTTCTGATACGTCAATCCACGATTTTTCAAAGATGAAAACCGCTATACTGGCACCAGGATTTAACGCTTTTGAATTATGATTTATTATTTTTGCTACCAAATGCTCAACGGCTACTCGGGCGTAATGATCGTCGCCCTGAATAAAAATCTCCGCCATACCCAATCACCCATAGACATAAATAAGATTACATGTGAGACAACTTTAATGAAAAGTTCACCCCGATAGTGATTATTCTGGAGGGTAGAAAATAGGATAGCAATGCTTTAATTATCCAATTATGGACAGACTGTTTGTAACCAAACTGAATATTTGACAGGGATGTAATGTAAAGAGACGGAACATGACAGCAGACTTTAGCACAATGTCATGGTATTGTTACGCACAAGTAACGGAGCTTTCACTTACAGAAGGAGATCGTCATGATCATGAGAAAGCTTAAGACGGCGAGAGGAAAAAAATTCCTGCTTTGCCTGCTTGGCGTATTCATCATCGCTGCGACTGTCGTCACGCGTGCAACCATTGGCGGGGTGATTGAGCAGTACGACATACCGCTGGCGGACTGGACGACATCAATGTACGTCATCCAGTCATCGATGATTTGTGTCTACAGCCTGGTCTTTACGATTTTACTGGCGATACCGCTGGGGATTTACTTCCTCGGTGGGGATGACAAACCGTAAAAGAAAAGGCCCGACATTCGGGCCTTTCGCTTATTAATCTTATGGTTAATCGTCTTCGTCGTCGTCGAGTTCTACCGGAGTCTGATACTGGTCGGGTTTGATGACCAGCAGGTCACAGCGCAGATGATCGATAACCTGTTCCGCGGTATTGCCAAGAAACGCGGCGGAGATACCGGTACGCCCCACGGTGCCCAGCACCACAATCCCCGCCTGTAAATGTTCAGCCAGATCCGGGATCACCTCCTCCGGTAATCCTTTCTCTACGTGGGTGACTTTTTCATCGATACTGAATTTCTGGCGCAGAGACTTCATCGCCAACAGGTGCTGACCGCGAATCGCATCGTTATACACGCTGGGGTCGAACTCGGGCAGTTCAATAGCAATGTTGATGGGAGTGACCGGATAGGCGCCAACCAGATGCACTTCGGTATGGTTGACCTGCTCGGCCAGTTGCAGGGTTTCTTTAACCAGTTTCTCGTTCAGCGCATTGTGATAAGGTTCTTCGCTGGCAAGGTTCACCGCCACCAGCGCTTTCCCGCCTTCTGGCCACGGCTGGTCTTTGACCATCCATACCGGGCTCGGACATTTACGCAATAAATGCCAGTCGGTCGGCGTGAAGATCACCGCTTCCAGTTTATCGTGCTGGTGGGCCATTTTTAGCACCAGATCGTGTCCGCCGCTGATGACCTCCTGAATGATGGCTTCAAAGGGACGGTTGTGCCAGACCACTTTAATGTCAATCGGAACGCCTGCTTCGAGATAGTATTTCGCCTGTTCGCGGATCCATGCGGTCCGCTGGCTGATGACGCCCTGACGCATTGCCGTACGCTCGTCTGGCGACAGCAGGGTCGTCATTTCGTATGAAAAGTCATAGATCGGCAGGAAGGCTTTTATGGTGCCACCAATCCGTTGATGCAAATAAACCGCACGCCGTAACGCAGGTTGATCGTCCTGATTCGGATCGATAACCACCAGCATGTTTTGATACATAGCCATACAGGGTCTCCTTACAACTGTCACCGCAGTCTGTAACTAAAAGAGTAACCCAATAACGAGAAATGAAACAGGGAAGAACCTTCTGTCAGATCAATAAATCAGGAAAATTTAGCGATTCGACAGAAGGGTTTCTGGAGAAGTTGCGGAAAGATTAAGCGACGTTACGCGTGTGACCGGCAAGCACCGCCAGCGCCTCGCTGTTCTCGATGGTAATGTATTTGCCTTTTACTGCCAGCATGCCGCTTTTCTGGAAACGCCCCAGCAGACGGCTGATGGTTTCGACAGTCAGGCCGAGGTAGTTACCGATATCGCCGCGGGTCATGGTCAGACGAAACTCGCGCGGTGAGAAGCCACGCTGGGCAAAACGACGAGAAAGGTTATAGATAAATGCCGCCAGGCGCTCTTCCGCGTTTTTCTTTGACAGCAGCAGGATCATATCCTGGTCGCCTTTGATTTCGCCGCTCATCAGGCGCATCATCTGCTGACGCAGATTGGGCATTTTGCCTGACAGATCGTCCAGCGTCTCAAACGGGATTTCACAGACCATTGAGGTTTCCAGCGCCTGTGCAAAGCTTGGGTGATGGCCACTGCCGATAGCGTCGAAGCCAACCAGATCGCCCGCGAGGTGGAAGCCGGTAATCTGTTCGTCACCTTGTTCGGTAATGGTGTAGCTCTTGATCGTACCGGAACGAATGGCGTAGAGCGATTTCAGCTCATCACCTGCTTTAAACAGGGTTTGCCCTTTCTGGATCGGCTTTTTACGCTCGATAATATTATCAAGCTGATCAAGCTCATGCTCGTTAAGTGTGAACGGGATGCAAAGCTGGCTGATACTGCAATCCTGGCAATGGATAGCACAACCGCCAGACTGAATGCGCCGTATAATTCGCTTTTCCGGGATCATAGGTCTGCTCAAGCCGTAATTGATATTTGTCAATTTTAACATCTTTTTGGTGGGCACGTAAGTCTGAGCAGAGCGCAATAGCGGATAATTCCGGAAAGTGAGCGGAAAATATTTCTATCTTGTTGAAAAACCTCACCTTGAGTGAGGCATCTTTACGCAAAAGTGTGAGCAAGAAGGCACGAATTGCCTGGACTCAGAGTAACAAATAGCCTTCGTGACGCAGTAACCACTCTTTGCGCTGTACACCGCCAGCGTAGCCGGTCAGGGCGCCGTTTCGGCCAATGACGCGATGGCAAGGCACCACAATACTGATGGGATTCGAGCCATTGGCTGCGCCCACCGCGCGCGCCGCGCCGGGGCGACCAAGCTGTTCCGCCATCTGACCATAGTGCATCACCTGTCCTTTTGGAATAGTGCGTAACATCTGCCAGACGTCGCGCTGGAAGGGCGTTCCGCCGGTTGCGGTGGGGAGAGTGTCAATCACATCGATATTCCCGGCAAAATAGTCAGCCAGTTTATCGGCCAGCCCGCCGGGGTTTTTCGCCGGGATGCGGGAATACCCCCCGGCCCGATAATGAATATCCAGCAGTTGTTCCATACGGTCGCTATGCTGTTCCCATTCCACGGCGCGCAGGTGGAATTGTTCGTCGCAGAGGATCCACAATGGTCCCAGCGGGGTCGCAATTTTATCTTCCAGTAGTGTCAGCATTCGACGCCTCGTATCAGTACCGCTAATTAGCCGTCATCAATCTAGCATGGCGAACTTCCATGCCGCTATACCCCTGATTTGGGATAAAAAAAAGAGTCTGTCGACATCGCCAGACTCTACAGTACACACAGCAGTATTTCCTTAAGTAATCCCGGATGTTTTCCTGAATGCGGGTAATGACTTATAGCAAGAGCGGTGTTGGGGGTCCAGCCGGTATTAGTGATTGATTTTAAAAAATCATAAGTTAAATCAGATAGTTTAATTGCGGATAAACTGGGAGTGTATCACCCGTTAAAATTCTGCGCTGATAGCACGGACAAACAGGGATTCATCGTCGCTTACTGGAAACTTCTGTAAACCATTGTCGCTATTCAGGGGGACGGTTATGATAACGGTTGTCTTAAAAACGGGAGGATGAAGCATGAACCTTGACGACAAAGCGCTGTTTCTTGACGCCATGGAGGATGTCCAGCCTCTCAAACGTTGTACAGACGTTCACTGGCAGCCGGTGCGCAACGCGCGTAAGCCGCAGCGTATCGACACGCTGCAGCTTGATAATTTCCTCACCACCGGTTTTCTGGACATTGTCCCGCTGGCGCAACCGCTGGAATTTCGCCGCGAGGGGCTACAGCAGGGCGTGCTCGACAAACTGCGTGGCGGAAAATACGGTCAGCAGGCCAGCCTGAACTTATTGCGCCAGCCGGTGGAAGTCTGTCGCCAGCAATTGTTCCGCTTTATTCTCCAGTCTTTGCAGGATGGCTTACGTAATGTGCTCATCATTCACGGTAAAGGGCGGGACGATCACTCGCACGCGAATATCGTGCGCAGTTATGTGGCGCGCTGGCTGACCGAATTTGATGATGTGCAGGCGTACTGTACGGCGCTGCCGCATCACGGCGGCAGCGGTGCCTGTTACGTGGCGCTGCGTAAAACCGCACAGGCAAAACAGGAGAACTGGGAACGCCACGCCAAACGCAGCCGTTAATGTAGCAACAGCGACAGCTCCTGCGCGGCTTTTTGCAGTTCTGGCAGTACCCGGGTCCGCAGTTCCTCCGCGGAAACCTGTCCGGCATGGACGCCCACATTCAACGCTGCCTGTACCTGTCCCTGGGCGTTAGTTAACGGTACGGCAATTGACCGTAGTCCCATCTCCAGTTCCTGATCGTTAAGCGCGTAGCCCTGTTGCCGCACTTTTTTTAGCTCCGCGCGTAGGGCCGAAACAGAATCGACGGTTTGCGAGGTGTAGCGAATCATGGTGATTCTTCCCAGCATATCATTCAGTTTATCTTCCGAAAGGTGGCTTAACAGTACGCGGCCCATTGAGGTAGACCACGCGGGCAGGCGGCTGCCAATGTCCAGATCGATGGTCATGATCCGCGAACTGGAGGCGCGGGCAATATAGAGAATATCGTCGCCGTCCAGCGTGGCGATGGAGCAGGATTCATTGAGCATATCGCTCAGATGCTTGAGTACCGGCTGCGTGGCGCGCGCCAGGGGCGTCGAGGCGAGGTAAGCATGCCCCAGCGCCAGGATCCGGGGGCGCAGTTCAAAATTTTTACCGTCATCAGCATAGACAAACCCCAGTTTACCCAACGTATACAGACAGCGGCGTACCGCTGCGCGCGGAATGCCGGTCTTCTGGCTGATCTGCGATATCGACATCACCCGGCGCTGCGGCGTAAACGCCTGAATCACCTCCAGCCCGCGTGCCAGCGAGGCCATAAAATTCGGGTCGCCCTTAAACGGGTCGGCTTCGTTGCTCAGACGATCGTCCGGATGTTTTTCCACTGTTTTTCCCTCATTGTTCGCCATCGATCACATTCTTCGCACAAATATACACCTCGTTCGATTATCGCACCATATTTCGATTATCGCCCTTGCCTGGCTTCGTTAAGTGAGTCACATTTTGTGCGAACAACGCAAAAACGTGCGAAATACGCACAACAAGGAGCGACCAGATGATTGATAAGAGTGTGCCTTCGCTGGAGGAGGCCATTGCCGGGATCCCGGATGGCGCCACCATCATGATTGGTGGATTTGGTACGGCGGGGCAGCCCACCCGGCTAATTGACGCTCTGATAGACCAGGGGGCCCGGGATCTCACTATCATCAACAACAATGCGGGTAACGGCGAAGTGGGGCTCGCAGCGCTGCTGAAAGCGAAACGGGTGCGTAAAATGATCTGCTCTTTTCCGCGCCAGGTGGACTCGCAGATTTTTGACGGACTGTACCGTAACGGAGAGGTGACGCTGGAGCTGGTGCCGCAGGGGAATCTGGCGGCGCGGATCCAGGCAGCTGGTGCCGGAATTGGCGCAATTTATACCCCAACGGGCTATGGCACCCCGCTGGCGGAGGGTAAAGAAACCCGCTGCATTGATGGTAAAAACTATGTGCTTGAATATCCGATAAAAGCCGACTTCGCGCTGATTAAAGCGCACCGGGCTGACCGCTGGGGAAATCTGGTGTACCGCAAAGCGGCGCGGAATTTTGGACCGATCATGGCGACGGCCGCGCACACCACTATCGTCGAAGTGAATCAACTGGTTCCGCTGGGCGAACTCGATCCTGAACATATCATTACGCCGGGCATTTTTGTCCAGCGCGTATTTTCGCTGGAAAACCTGGCAGAAACAGCGCTGCGTGCCTGAGGAGGAAAAATGAAAAGATTATCACGGGATGAAATGGCGAAACGCGTGGCGCAGGATATTCCCGAAGGGGCTTACGTCAATCTTGGTATTGGCTTGCCTACGCGGATCGCCAACTACCTGCCCGCAGACAAAGAAATCTTCCTGCACAGCGAAAACGGTCTGCTCGGCATGGGACCGAAGCCCGCGGAGGGTGAGGAGGATCCCGAACTGATCAATGCCGGAAAAGAGTATGTCACCCTGCTGCAGGGCGGCTGTTATTTCCATCATGGCGATTCGTTCGCCATGATGCGCGGCGGTCACCTTGATATCTGCGTACTGGGGGCATATCAGGTTTCTGCATCAGGGGATCTCGCGAACTGGAGCACCGGCGCGCCCGATGCGATCCCGGCGGTAGGGGGGGCGATGGATCTGGCGATCGGCGCGCGTCAGGTGTTCGTGATGATGGATCACTTAACCCGCGAGGGAGAATGTAAGCTGGTAGAGCACTGTTCCTATCCGTTAACCGGAATGAGATGTGTCAGTCGTATTTACACCGATCTGGCGGTGATCGACATTACCGAAAAAGGTCCCGTGGCGCGGGAAATTTTCAACGGACTCTCATTTGAAGAGCTGCAGCGTATCACGCCGGTGACGCTGGGGTTTGAACAGCTGGCGCAAAGCGCATAAGGAACTAAGATGAATCAGGCATTTATCTGCGATGCGGTGCGCACGCCGTTTGGTCGCTTCGGCGGGACGCTGGCGAGCGTACGGGCGGACGATCTGGCGGCCATTCCGTTGAAAGCTCTGCTGGCGCGCCATCCGAATCTCGATCCGGCGGCGATTGATGATGTGATCTACGGCTGTGCGAATCAGGCAGGGGAAGATAACCGTAACGTGGCACGAATGGCGTTGCTGCTGGCGGGTTTGCCGGAAAGCGTGCCGGGCAGCACAGTGAACCGGCTTTGCGGCTCCAGTCTTGATGCGATAGGCGTTGCCGCGCGGGCGATCAAGAGCGGAGAGACGCAGCTGATGATTGCTGGCGGCGTCGAGAGCATGTCGCGCGCGCCGTTTGTTATGGGGAAGGCGGAAAGCGCCTTTAGCCGCAGCATGAAAATGGAAGATACCACCATTGGCTGGCGTTTTATCAATGCGCAAATGCAGGCGCGATATGGCGTGGATTCGATGCCAGTAACGGCAGAAAACGTCGCACAACAATTTGCCATTTCGCGAGCCGATCAGGATGCATTTGCCCTGCGCAGCCAGCAACGTACAGCGGCGGCTCAGGAGCAGGGGCTTTTTGACCGGGAGCTGGTTTCTGTGACAGTGTCACAACGAAAGGGCGAGCCGCGGATATTCAGCGCCGACGAACACCCACGCGCCACCTCGGCTGATGCGCTGGCAAAACTGAAGGGCGTCGTGCGGCCTGATGGCTCGGTGACGGCAGGCAATGCCTCCGGGGTTAATGATGGCGCTTGCGCGCTGCTTATCGCCAGCGAGCAGGCAATGGCGCAGCAGGGATTGCAGCCGCTGGCGCGCATTGTTGGCGTAGCGACGGCAGGCGTCGCGCCGCGTATTATGGGCTTTGGTCCCGCGCCCGCGGTACGTAAGGTGCTGGCGCTGACCGGATTAACGCTTGCACAAATGGACGTCATTGAGCTTAACGAAGCGTTTGCCGCTCAGGCGCTGGCGGTCATGCGCGATTTGGGTTTGCCTGATGAGGCCGCGCAGGTGAATCCGAATGGCGGCGCAATTGCGCTGGGGCATCCGCTGGGGGCATCCGGGGGAAGGCTGGCGATGGCCGCAGCGTATCAGCTACAGCGAACCGGTGGGCGTTATGGTCTCTGCACGATGTGTATCGGCGTTGGACAAGGCATCGCGCTGATAATCGAAAGGGTTTAAGGAGCAGAAATGCATTTGTTAACCCCGTTAATGCGCGGAACGGCGCTGACGGCAGAATTCTCAGAGCAGCAGGTGATCCAGGGGATGCTCGACTTTGAAGCCGCGCTGGCAAGGGCGCAGGCGGCTTGCGGCGTGATCCCTGTCGCCGCCGCCGGGCCGATCGTCCGTGCCTGTCGCGCAGAACGTATTGATGCGGACACGCTGGCAGAGTCGGCGCGCGCGGCGGGAAATCTGGCAATCCCCTTAGTCAAACAGTTAACCGCACAGGTAAAAGCCGATGATCCTGACGCGGCGCGCTACGTACATTGGGGCGCTACCAGTCAGGACGTTATTGACACCGGGATGGTGCTGCAACTGCGCGCGGCGCTGAACGCAACCCGTGCGCATCTCGCACGGTTAGTGGATACCGTTGCCAGCCAGACATCGCGTTATCAGCAAACCGTCATGCCGGGACGGACCTGGATGCAGCAGGCGTTGCCGGTGACGTGGGGTCTGAAACTTGCCGGAACGCTCGACGCGTTATTACGCTGGCAGGAGCGCTTACAGCAATTGCTTCCGCGTGTGCTGGTGGTCCAGTTCGGCGGCGCGGCGGGCACGCTGGCGTCGCTCAGGCAGGACGCGCTGCCGGTGGCGTCGCGTCTGGCGCAGGAGCTGGCCCTTACGCTGCCGGATACGCCCTGGCATACGCAGCGCGATCGTATGCTGGAAGTGGCCGCGTGGTATGCCGGGATCGGCGGAACGCTGGGCAAATTCGCTCAGGATTTCGCACTGCTGATGCAGACCGAAGTGGCGGAGGTGAACGAACCCGTCACCGCCGGACGTGGCGGTTCCTCCACCATGCCGCATAAGCGTAACCCGGTCAGCTGCGCCGCCATTCTGACCGCGATGCAACGAACGCCGGGGCTGATGGCAACCCTCTACAGCAGTCAGCTTCAACAACATGAACGGGCGCTCGGCGGCTGGCAGGCCGAATGGGAAGTCTTGCCGGAAATCATCATGCTTGTCGGTCACGCGATGCAGGAAACGCAACACTTGGTTGAAGGGATGCAGGTCTGCCCGCAAAAGATGCTTGAGAACCTGGAGATCACGCATGGCCTGATGATGGCGGAGTCGGTGACCCTGGCGCTCGCAGCGTTTGTCGGTAAACAAGAAGCGCATCATTTGATGGAAGATCTTTGCCATCGTGCAATCGAAAAGCGGTGTTCTCTGCTGTCGGTGTTGGTCGATGAACCACGCGTGACCGCGCATGTTGATAAATCTCGTTTAACAGCGCTGCTTGACCCGACGCAGGCCACTGGCAGCGCAGAACACTTTGTCCAGCGCGTACTTTCGCGCTATGAGGAGCGGCGGCATGGAACTGAACTTTCAGATTGAAGGGCCGGATAACGCCCCGGTGGTGGTGTTATCGAATTCACTGGGTACGACGCTGACCATGTGGGAACCACAGATGGCGGCGTTAACCGCGCATTACAGGGTGCTGCGTTACGACACGCATGGACACGGCGAAACGCGTAAACGGGGAGAAACGGACCTCGCGCGGCTCGGGCAGGATGTAATTGCGCTTCTGGACCATCTGGACATCCCGACAGCACATTTTTGCGGTATTTCAATGGGCGGGCTGACCGGTTTATGGCTCGCATGCCATCAGCCGCAACGAATGCGCAGTGTGACCGTGATAAACAGCGCGGCGCGGATAGGTAATGAAGCCGGCTGGCGCGACCGGGCGCAGCAGGTCCGCGCCAGCGGTCTCTCCGCGATTGCCGACAGCGCGCCTGAGCGCTGGTTTAGTCTGCCGTTTCGTCTGGCGTCAGCAGAGACCGTGGCCGACCTGTGTCAGCAGCTCGTAGAATCGTCCGCGCAAGGCTATGCCGCCTGTTGTGATGCGCTGGCGACCGCCGATATGCGTGATGAGATAGCCGACATTCAGCGCCCGGTTTTGCTTATTGCCGGAGATGACGATCCGGTGACCACCGTGGCCGATGCGCAGTATATGCACCAGCGCATTGCGGGTTCAACGATGGTCGTGGTGAAGGCGTCGCATTTATCCACGATTGAAGCGCCAGACGCGGTAAACGCGGCGCTGCTGTCATTCCTGGGAGGACAGAATGCAGGATGAAGACCGTTTTGAACAAGGCATGAAGGTGCGTCGCAGCGTACTGGGCGATGCGCATGTCGATCGCACCGTGAAAAACCTGACCTCGCTTAACGCCGATTTTCAGGATTTTATTACCCGCTATGCCTGGGGAGACATCTGGAGCCGTCCCGGGCTGGAACGCCATACGCGCAGCCTCATCACCATCGCGATGCTGATAGCGCTCAACCGGGAAGCGGAGTTGAAGATGCATTTGCATGCTGCTTTTAATAACGGGGCGACGCGAGAAGAACTGAAAGAACTGATCATGCATTCCGCGCTCTATTGTGGTCTACCTGCCGCCAACGCTACGCTGCATCTGGCGCAGCAGGTTTTCGATGAGCGTGATGCCGCCGGTCTGTAAGACACGCTGCCGGCGACCTGAAGCGTCGCCGGCAATGTCTCTGTCAGGCTGCGAGTACCCGATTGCGCCCTGCGTTTTTGGCCCGGTATAAGGCAGCATCAACGCGTTTAAACAGGTCATCAAGGCTTTCATTTGGTTCATGTTGCGCCACGCCAATACTGACCGTAAATCGCGGCAGGCCCAACAGCGTGAGCTTTGCCACCGACGCGCGAATCGCTTCCGCCAGTGAAAGCGCATCATCCAGCGGCGTGCGCGGCAACAGCAGAATAAACTCCTCGCCGCCCCAACGGAAAACCCGATCGCCCTGGCGCGCGCTCTGCTGAAGGCAGTTCGCCAGCGCGCAGAGTACTTCATCACCCTTTAAATGCCCGTACATATCGTTAATGCTCTTAAACCTGTCAGTATCAATGAGCAGGAGACTGTAATCCTGCGCCAGGGAAAATGGGGTTCTCTGTTCGGGGTCAGTCAGGAGATAAAGCTGGCGGCGATTAAGTAAACCGGTCAGCGCATCGTGTAATGCCGCATAGTGCAGCGCCTCTTCCAGCCGTTTTTGTTCGGTAATGTCGTGGACAATGCACAGCATCAAGCGATCGCCGTAGATTTCGATTGGCCCCGCATAGGTCTGGACATGACGGGGAGAGCCGTCCGCCATCTTGTGCACAAAATGTAATGGCTTATGGCCGCCGGGCAACCGGGCAATTTCATGCATGATGGGTAAGATTTGTCGTCCCAGCATATTAATTTCCCAGGTATGCTTTTGACACATCGCCTCAAGGCTGTAGCCGTAGAAATTGAGCGCCGCGAGATTGGCATCGACAATCAGTCCATCGCGCGAGGGATCAATCAGCAGAATAGGCGCCGTGTTGGTCAGAAAAAAACGGGCATAAAATCCCTGTTTCTTGCGCTGGTAGGCCAGTGAACGGCTCGCTTTTAACCCCTGAACGGTCGAGATATCTATCCCTTCAAACAGAATCACCTCGCGATCGTCAGGCAGTTGTCTTAACGAAAGACGGCACGAGAGGGTGCCCGGCGTATTGTCCCGGCTTACGGTCAGGATTTCGATAATATCCCGGCGGCTGCGTAAATCGGTGATGTAATCTGCGAGCTGGCGGTGCGCATGAACCGAATACGCGCCCTGACGCAGTTGATTGAAGTCATTTTCCGGCATAAACGCAGCGGCGGCGCGATTAGCAAACAACATTTCCCCCGTGAGCGGAAAGACGATCCAGACAGGAAGGGTCAATAAATCCAGAGCGTTAAAGTTGTGGGTCATTTTTATGGATCCTGTTTTTTAATCATGACATGTTGCGTAAGCGCAAAAAAAACAGAACAAGAAGCAAGCGTGGCGAGACGGCGGCAATAAGCGAGCCAGATAAGTGCGCAAGTTTTAATCTAGCAGGGTTTCACCTTTACGCATGAGGAAACGGCGTGGCAACGCCTAAAAAAAGCAGCGCTGAAATGGCCGTACGGGGATCGCTGTCTGCAGGCAAAAACAGAAGAGGAATAAAAAATAGTAAAAACTAAACAGTTAAGCGCTGATGAAATTATCTGCGCAGAGATATTGCGTGGCTTAAGTATAAAACAACGGAAAGGAGTAAATAGCAGATTGTCCGTGTTTTATGCGTCCTTACTGCAAATTAAGGTGGTGGGGGAATGGCGTTAAGTGAGATTATCCATCGCATATCGTAAATGTTGGCGCAATGTGAAAAGCAGATGAAAATAGTGTTTCCTGATGCTATATAACTATTTACCCGCAATGTATTTTCTCCCGGAACTGAAATGTTAAAAAACATGAGTGTCAGAACGTTTATTATTGGCTTCCTGGTAGGCGTTTTCCTGTTATTCAATATTGTTCATATACTTTTCTCATCAAATATCCGCTTGGTTGTTTTAACGAATGTGATCTCGCTGACAGCGTTATTGTTTTTATGGTGGTATATGACAATATATCTTGTCACGCCGATCAACACGGTTAAGCGAAGTATTGCCGAAGTCACCGCCGGAAATCTGGGGGTGATAATCCCTGCGTTTGGTAATAACTGTGCGGGAAGACTCATTCCCGGAATTAACAGCCTGTCGGGTAATATCGCGACGCTGGTGCGTGAGATCCGCCATTCTTCTCACACCGCGCTGTCGCTGTCTGAACAGCTCGCCGCCCGCAGTGCGGAACTTTCGGTGAAAACCGAGCAGCAGTCGTCCTCACTGATTCAGACCGCGGCCAGTATGGAAGAAATGGCGGCGAGCACCCGTAATAATGCTGATAACACCCGTCTGGCCAATCATCAGGCCGATACGTCAAAACAGTGCGCGTATCACGGTAGCGAATTAATGGCGCAGGTTTCACATAATATGGAATCCATCGCGCACTGCGCGCAGCAGATGACGGAAATCATTACGCTGATTGACGATATTGCTTTTCAGACCAATATTCTGGCGTTAAATGCTGCCGTAGAAGCGGCACGCGCGGGTGAACACGGAAAAGGATTTTCCGTGGTGGCGACAGAGGTCCGGAATCTGGCGCACCGAAGCGCAGAAGCGGCGAAAAATATAAAAATGCTGATTGAAGAAACCCATAAAAATGTTCGGCAGGGAGCGGAGGTGGTCAGCGAAACAGAAAAAAATATGCAGATCATCGTCCAGGGCGCAGGGCAATTAAGCCAGCTCATGCGTGAAATTTCTGCCACTACCGTGGAGCAGGAAAAAGGCATCAACCAGATATCGCAGGCCATGAGCGAACTGGAAAGTGTTACCCAGAGCAATGCGCTGATGGTAGAGGAATTAACGGGTTCTTCTGCAGTATTGAAACGGCAGGTGGTTGAGTTGCAGTCTAAGACGCAGCAGTTTCGTTTATCTGCCACCACTACGTCGGCGCAACAGCACGGGCAGCCCAGGTTTTCATGATAAATATCAGCATTATGGGATAACGAGAAGTTGCTTAACCTACGCCGATAGCTAGACTAACCAGAAAAGCGCGACGTAGGGGAGGCGAAATGGAAGCCATAAAAGGGTCGGAAGTGAGTGTGCCGGATGCGGTGTTTGCCTGGTTGCTGGATGGCAAAGGCGGGGTGAAGCCGCTGGAGGATAACGATCTTATCGACAGCGCGCATCCCTGCTGGTTACATCTTAACTATACGCACCCCGACAGCGCGCAGTGGCTGGCCACAACGCCGTTACTGCCAAACAATGTTCGGGACGCGCTGGCAGGGGAAAGCCTACGCCCACGCGTCAGCCGTCTGGGAGAAGGAACGCTCATAACCCTGCGCTGCATTAACGGCAGCACCGATGAACGTCCGGACCAACTGGTGGCGATGCGTCTGTATATGGATGAACGGCTGATTGTCTCCACCCGCCAGCGTAAAGTGCTGGCGCTGGATGACGTGGTGAGCGATCTGCAGGAAGGCACCGGTCCCGTTGACTGCGGCGGTTGGCTGGTGGACGTTTGTGATGCGTTAACCGACCATGCCAGCGAATTTATTGAACAGTTGCACGACAGGATCATCGACCTCGAAGACAACCTGCTCGATCAGCAAATACCGCCGCGGGGATTTCTTGCGCTGCTGCGTAAGCAACTGATTGTCATGCGACGCTACATGGCCCCCCAGCGTGACGTCTATGCGCGGCTCGCCAGCGAGCGTTTGCCGTGGATGAGCGATGATCAGCGGCGCCGGATGCAGGATATTGCTGACCGGCTGGGCCGCGGACTGGATGAGATCGACGCCTGTATCGCCCGTACCGGCGTAATGGCGGATGAGATCGCGCAGGTCATGCAAGAGTCACTGGCCCGTCGGACCTATACGATGTCGCTGATGGCAATGGTATTCTTGCCCAGCACCTTTCTGACCGGGCTATTTGGCGTCAATCTGGGGGGTATTCCTGGGGGAGAATGGCGTTTTGGTTTTTCGATCTTTTGCATTCTGTTAGTGGTTGTGATTGGTGGTGTTACTTTATGGTTGCATCGTAGTAAATGGTTGTAAAAACGGGGCTTTTAAGAGATTTCTTCTGCTAAAACGGCTTTAAAATTGAGCGAAGTCAATAAACATCGCGCCCGTTCGCGGCAATATCATTCTCGCAGGTGAATGCAACGTCAAGCGATGGGCGTTGCGCTCCATATTGTCTTACTTCCTTTTTTGAATTACTGCATAGCACAATTGATTCGTACGACGCCGACTTAAATAAGTCGGCTTTTTTTTGCCAGCAGGTTATCAACGACTACCCTAAAAGGGAGCCCACGATCTACCGGAGGCAAAAATGACTCGTCTGATGGTGTCCCTGAAACTGGAAATTCGTTTTTCCGACCCTGTACCGACCGATCCGGTTCCTGTTCCTGACCCGGTGCCGCGTCCGCAGCCCATGCCCGATCCACCGCCCGATGAAGAACCGATTAAATTGTCGCATCACAGGCGCAGATCTGCGAGGATACGCGCCTGCTGACTGTGAGTCGTTACCGCGAGATTAAATTGTGACCGCTTTTTCTACCCTGAACGTTCTGCCCGCCGCCCAGCTCGATAACCTCAACGAGTTGGGCTATTTGTCGATGACGCCTGTTCAGGCCGCCGCGCTACCGGCGATTCTGGCCGGGCAGGATGTTCGGGTTCAGGCCAAAACCGGCAGCGGTAAAACGGCGGCGTTTGGCCTTGGGCTTTTACAGCATATCGACGCCGCTCTGTTTAAAACCCAGTCGCTGGTGTTATGCCCGACGCGTGAACTGGCCGACCAGGTCGCGGGGGAATTGCGCCGTCTGGCACGCTTCCTGCCGAATACCAAGATATTGACCCTGTGCGGCGGCCAACCCTTTGGCGCGCAGCGCGACTCTCTCCAGCACGCGCCGCACATCATTGTGGCGACACCTGGACGGCTACTGGACCATCTGCAAAAAGGCACGGTTTCGCTGGATGCGCTTTCGACGCTGGTGATGGATGAAGCGGATCGGATGCTGGACATGGGGTTTAGCGACGCCATTGATGAGGTGATTCGCTTTGCCCCTGCGTCACGCCAGACGCTGCTGTTTTCGGCGACCTGGCCCGAGGCGATTGCCGCGATCAGCAGCCGCGTTCAGCGAAATCCGGTAACCATTGAGATCGATACGGTTGATGCGCTTCCGGCCATTGAACAGCAGTTCTTCGAAACGGCTCCCCAGGACAAAATTCCGCTGTTGCAAATAATACTCAGCCAGCATCAGCCAAAGTCTTGCGTGGTGTTCTGTAACACCAGGAAAGATTGTCAGGCGGTATGCGATGCGCTGAACGCAGCGGGGCAAAGCGCGCTGGCGCTGCATGGCGATCTGGAACAGCGGGATCGCGATCAGACGCTGGTGCGTTTTGCTAATGGCAGCACACGCGTGCTGGTCGCCACGGATGTGGCAGCGCGCGGGCTGGATATTAAGTCTCTGGAACTGGTCGTCAATTACGAGCTGGCGTGGGACCCGGAGGTCCATGTGCACCGTATTGGTCGAACGGCCCGCGCCGGGAATAGCGGTCTGGCGATCAGCTTTTGCGCGCCGGCAGAGGCGCAGCGAGCCAATATCCTTTCGGAAATGTTGCAGTTAACGCTGAACTGGCAGGATGCGCCAACGAACGTGACGCTAATGCCGCTCGAGGCGGATATGACCACGCTGTGCATTGACGGTGGGAAGAAAGCCAAAATGCGTCCTGGCGACGTGCTGGGCGCTTTAACTGGCGAGTTGGGACTGGACGGCGCGGACATTGGAAAAATTACCGTGCACCCGGCGCATGTCTACGTCGCGGTGCGTCAGGCGGTGGCGCATAAGGCGTGGAAGCAGTTACAGAACGGGAAAATTAAAGGGAAGTCCTGTCGGGTTCGCCTGTTGAAGTAAGCCCTTTGGCGTTAACGCCGGATACGGCAAAGCCGTTATCCGGCAGGGTAAAAGCGTCAAACGACGCTTACTTCACCTCAACCACATTCAACCGTAGCTCAGCAAGCTGATGTTCATCTTCTTCTGGCTGCCAGCCTACAGGCTGTAGCGGGATATCTTCGCGATCGAACGCCAGATCGCCACCGTCTACCACCTCTGCGCCGTGTCTGATCCCTTTGAAGTCAAACAGGTTAATGTCGCTCAGGTGAGACGGCACCACGTTCTGCATGGCGCTGAACATGGTCTCAATGCGACCCGGGTAGCGTTTATCCCAGTCGCGCAGCATGTCGGCAATCACCTGGCGCTGTAAGTTCGGCTGTGAACCACACAGGTTACAAGGAATGATAGGGAACGCTTTCGCCTCGGCAAAACGTTCAATATCTTTTTCCCGGCAGTAGGCCAGCGGACGGATCACGATATGTTTACCGTCGTCGCTCATCAGCTTTGGCGGCATGCCTTTCATCTTTCCGCCGTAGAACATGTTAAGAAACAGGGTTTGCAGAATATCGTCGCGATGGTGTCCAAGCGCAATCTTGGTGGCGCCCAGCTCCGTAGCGGTACGGTAAAGAATACCGCGGCGCAAACGTGAGCACAGGGAGCAGGTGGTTTTGCCTTCCGGAATTTTCTCTTTTACGATCCCGTAGGTGTTTTCCTCAACAATCTTGTACTCCACGCCGAGTTGCTCGAGGTATTCAGGCAGAATATGCTCAGGAAAACCGGGCTGTTTTTGATCGAGGTTCACCGCCACCAGCGAGAACTGGATCGGTGCGCTTTGTTGTAAATTGCGCAAAATCTCCAGCATGGTATAGCTGTCTTTGCCGCCTGAAAGACAAACCATGATGCGATCGCCGTCTTCAATCATGTTGAAATCGGCAATGGCTTCGCCCACGTTTCGGCGCAGACGCTTCTGTAATTTATTGATGTTGTACTGCTCTTTCTTACTCATTTCTTGATTTTGCGACATGTAATAGAGGCTCAATTCATTGTGTGGCATCAGAGGGGGCGACATCACGCCGAAGGATCCGCGGACGCTGTCTGATATAAAAACCGTGGAGCGTATGGTACGGATTAGCGAGAAAAATGTCAGCACATTTAACAGGCAAAACGCAGGGGGCAGGTAAGAGAAGAAAAAGCCCGCAGCGGGGTGCGGGCTGAAAGGATTAGCGAACCACCAGTACCGAACATTCAGCGTGACGCACGACAGCCGCCGCGTTCGACCCTAACAGGTAGGTGGTGATATCCGGACGGTGCGAGGCAATAATGACCATATCCGCCGGCAATTTCTTCGCCATTTCCAGAATCTTGTCTTTTGGCGAACCCTCAGCAATATGTACCTGGACTCTGTCCGCCGGGATATTGAACTGCTTTATCATCTCTTCCAACTGAGATTTGGCTTCAGCTTTCAGATCGTCCATGGCGGGCAACTCTGCGGAGTAGGCCAGGCCCAGCGATGCGTAATAAGGCAGTGACGGAATCACGGTCAGAAAATGCACCTGCGCATCGTCAATCCTTGCTTCGGCTTCAACGTGGGAAATCACCCGTTGAGTTAATTCTGAGTCTGAAATATCGATAGGTACCAGAATCGTTCTGCTCATAAAAACCTCCTGTTAATGTATCCATATAAAGTGTAACGCCTTTTAGCTCGGTAAGTATAACGACGACGGTCACATTTTGGCATCACATATTTATGATTTTAATTATATGATATGCATGTGTCAGCACAGCAAAGCGCGCAACAGAGAAGGACAGGGGGATTCAGCGCAGAGAATAGCCCGCCGTCGCCAGCGGGCTGAAGAGCTTAGAACTGGTAAACCAGACCCAGCGCTACAACGTCATCGGTGTTGATACCGTTGTTAGCATAGAAGTTGTCGTCTTCGTCCAGCAGGTTGATTTTATAATCAACATAGGTCGACATATTTTTATTGAAGTAGTAGGTCGCGCCGACGTCAGCGTATTTAACCAGATCTTTACTGGTGTCGTTACCCTGGCCGCTCAGGTCTTTACCTTTAGACATCAGGAAAGACACCGCCGGACGCAGGCCAAAGTCGAACTGGTACTGCGCAGTCACTTCCACGTTTTGCGTTTTGTTCGCTACGCCGTCATCGCCGTACGGGGTCATGTTGCGGGTTTCAGAATACATCGTCGCCAGGTAGATGTTGTTGGCATCGTATTTCAGACCCGCAGTCCAGGCATCCGCGTTTTCGCCGCCAGCCACTTTGCCGCCAGCGTTAACCTGCTCGTTGGTCCGGTCAGAGGTTGTGTAAGCAGCGCCAGCGCTGAAGCCCATGCCCATATCATAAGTCGTCGAAATACCGAAACCGTCGCCGTTGGAGTGTTGAAGATCGCGGCCGTTGTTATTGGTGCCTTCCTGACCGTTCTGGTTTTCGTTGTTGCCCTGATACTGAAGCGCAAAGTTCAGTCCGTTTACCAGGCCGAAGAAGTCCGTGTTACGGTAGGTTGCGACGCCGTTTGTACGACCAGTCATAAAGTTGTCAGCCTGGGTGTATGAGTCGCCGCCAAATTCCGGCAGCATATCGGTCCAGCCTTCCACATCGTACAGTACGCCATAGTTACGACCGTAGTCGAATGAACCGTAGTCGCCGAATTTTACGCCCGCGAATGCCAGACGGGTCCAGGAATTTGAACCTTCGCCTTCTGTAGTATTCGCCTGAACGTTATATTCCCACTGGCCGTAACCGGTCAGTTGGTCGTTAATTTGGGTTTCGCCTTTGAAGCCAACACGAACATACGTTTGATCGCCGTCAGACTTATTGTTGTCAGAGAAATAATGCAGACCATCTACTTTGCCATAGAGATCTAATTTATTGCCGTCTTTATTATAGACTTCAGCGGCATGCGCTGCGCCAGCGGCTAACAGGGCAGGGATTACGAGAGCCAGTACTTTTCTTTTCATCGAAATAATCCTTTCGTTTATTATTTACCTGTGACTCCCTCTTAAGGGGAGTAAAAGCATGCTAAAGGAGAAGTTCCGTAAAGAGATAAGTATGAATTGTTACGTCTTAAGTAAAACCTTAATTAAATAATTCTATGGTAACAGTAATAATTAGCGTGAATGTATTAACCAAAAATATATAAAATAAAAATTATACAAGTTAAATTTGATGCGATATTCTGCGCGGGTTATATGCCTTTATTGTCAAACTCTGCTTTTTGTTGGTCCATTGCGAAACGTACTGATTTACCAGCAAACATACTGACAAGCCCGAAACGATGTTCGGGCTTTTTTTTTATTTCCAGATGAATCCCGCCAGGCCGTTATTCACTGTTCGCTTTTTCTGCTTTCCCCGCCAGTTGCGCCAGGAAGTCATAGCGTTTTTGCAGGTCCGCGGCGGCATCTTTCCATAGTTGCTCCGCGACTTCGGGCTGCTGCGCATTAAGACGGCGGAAGCGCTGCTCGTTAAGCAGGGTTTCCGCCAGCGCATCTGACGGTGGACGAGAGTCAAGCGCCAGCGGCACTTTGCCTTCCTCCGCGCGACGCGGATCGAAACGATAGAGCGGCCAGAAGCCAGTCGCCGTCAGTTGACGCATCTGGTCGTGGCTCAGCGCCAGATCATAGCCGTGCTCTTCACATGGGCTGTAGGCAATGATCAGCGACGGTCCTGGATACGCCTCCGCTTCCTGTATGGCTTTCACCGTCTGGTTTAGCTGCGCCCCAAGCGAGATCTGCGCGACGTAAACGTGTCCATACATCATCATGCTGACGCCGAGATCTTTACGCGCCTTGCGCTTGCCGTGTTCGCCAAATTTTGTCACAGCCCCAAGCGGCGTGGCTTTTGACGCCTGGCCGCCGGTATTGGAATAACACTGCGTGTCCAGCACCAGAATGTTGACGTTTTCGGTCAGGCTCAGCACATGATCGAGACCGCCGAAGCCAATATCGTAAGCCCATCCGTCTCCGCCGATAAGCCAGATTGATTTCTCAACCAGCGCATCAGCATCGGCGACCAGCTCGCGCGCACCGTCGACATCTTGCAGATGCTGGCGCAGGGCGGCAACCTGTTCGCGGCGAACGTCCGGTGTCGCTTCGGCGTGCAATGCCTCGTAGAGCGCCGTTGGGATTTGTTCGGCAAACTGCGACAGCAGGCGCATCACCCGCACGCGATGCTGGTCGACCGTCAGACGGAATCCCAGACCGAATTCGGCGTTATCCTCAAACAGCGAGTTAGCCCATGCCGGGCCCCGTCCGTTCGCATCGGTGGTGTACGGCGTTGAAGGCAGGTTACCGCCGTAAATCGACGAGCACCCGGTGGCGTTGGCAATCAACATGCGATCGCCGTACAGCTGGGTCAGCAACTTGATATACGGCGTTTCGCCGCAGCCGGAACAGGCGCCGGAATATTCAAACAGCGGGGTGATCAACTGCGAAGTACGAATATCAATGCGTTCAAGTTTGCTGCGATCAATTTCTGGCAGAGCGAGGAAAAAGTCGTAGTTCACTTTTTCTTCTTCCACATGCTCAAGGCGGGACATCATATTAATCGCCTTGATTTCCGGGTTCTGGCGATCTTTCGCCGGGCACACCTCGACGCACAGGTTGCAGCCGGTGCAATCTTCCGGAGCGACCTGCAGCACATATTTCTGGCCACGCATATCACGAGATTTCACATCCAGCGAATGCAGACTGGCTGGGGCGTTCTCCATCTCCTGTGGCGACACGACTTTGGCGCGAATCGCCGAATGCGGGCAGGCGGCGACACAATGGTTACACTGAGTGCACAGTTCCTCTTTCCAGATTGGAATTTCTTCGGCTATATTGCGTTTTTCCCAGCGCGTGGTGCCCATCGGCCAGGTACCGTCCGGCGGTAAGGCAGATACCGGAAGCGCGTCACCGAGTCCGGCGAGCATCGCGGCGGTGACCGTTTTGACAAAGTCAGGGGCTGCGTCCGAAACGACCGGTGGACGGTGGGCGCTTTGCGGATTCACCGACTGTAGCGGCACTTCAACAACCGATTCGCGGGCCAGCGCCAGCGCCTGCCAGTTGCGCTCCACCAGATCCTGTCCTTTGCTGCTGTAGCTTTTGGCGATTGCGCCCTGAAGTTCAGCCAGCGCGCTGTCGCCAGGCAAAATGCGCGTCAGATGGAAAAAGGCCATCTGCATGACGGTGTTGATGCGTGCGGCCAGACCGCATTCGCGAGCGATTTTCGCGGCGTTAATGACGTAGAAACGTGCCTTTTTCTGGTTCAACACCGCCTGGACTTCCTGTGGCAAACGCGCCCAGACTTCATCGGCGTTATAGGGGGTATTGAGCAGGAAAATCCCGCCAGGCTTGAGACGTTCAGCCATCGGGTATTTGTCGATAAACTGCAACTGATGACAGCCAACAAAGTCGGCCTGCGAAACAAGGTAGGCGGAACGGATCGGCTGTTCGCTGACGCGAAGATGCGAAACCGTCAAACCTCCGGCCTTTTTCGAATCGTAGACGAAGTAACCCTGCGCGTACCAGGGGGTCGAGTTACCGATAATCTTGATGTTGTTTTTGGTCGCCGAGACGCTGCCGTCGCTGCCCAGTCCGTAAAACAGCGCTTCCAGCCGGGCGCTGGTGGGGAGGGTGTTTTCCGGTAACGGCAATGACAAATTGGTCACATCGTCGTAAATACCCACAGTAAAACGCGATTTTGGTTGCGTGCTGCTCAGTTCAGTGAAGACCGCCAGCACGCAGTCGGGGCCGAACTCTTTCGAAGAAAGGCCGTAGCGTCCGCCGATAACGCGCGGCAGTGTCTCACGCTCGCCGCGGTTAAAGGCTTCCGCCAGCGCGGTCATGACGTCCAGATACAACGGCTCTGCCTGGGATCCCGGCTCTTTGGTACGATCGAGTACGGCGACCGAACGTACCGACGCAGGCAGAGCGCGCAGCAGGTGTTGTGCGGAGAACGGGCGGAACAGACGTACTTTCAGCACGCCAACGTTTTCACCGCGCGTCAGCAGTTCGTCGACCACCTCTTCGCAGGTGCCGATACCCGACCCCATCAGGATAATCACGCGTTCAGCCTGTGGGTGACCGTAGTATTCAAAGGGGCGATATTGACGACCCGTCGCCGCGGCAAAATCATTCATCGCTTGCTCAACATGGTCGTAAACCGCGTTGTACCATGGGTTTGTCGCTTCGCGCGACTGGAAGTACGTATCCGGGTTTGCCGACGTGCCGCGAATCACCGGATGCTCCGGATTAAGCGCTCTGGCGCGATGGGCGTCGATTTCAGCCTGTGGCATCAGGTTCAGCAGCGTATCGTCAGCCAGCGGCACGATTTTGTTAATTTCATGCGAAGTACGAAAACCATCAAAAAAGTGAATAAAGGGCACCCGGCTTTTCAATGTGGCGATTTGGGCGATCAGCGCGAAGTCCTGCGCTTCCTGAACGCTGGCCGCGCACAGCATGGCGCAGCCGGTCTGGCGGACGGCCATTACGTCGGAATGATCGCCGAAAATAGACAGCGCATGTGTCGCCACGGTACGGGCGGCGACGTGCAGTACGAACGGAGTAAGCTGTCCCGCCAGTTTATACAACGTCGGGATCATCAATAGCAGACCCTGGGAGGACGTAAAGGAGGTCGACAGAGCCCCTGTTTGCAACGCACCGTGCACGGTAGCGATCGCGCCGCCTTCAGACTGCATTTCGACCACGCGCGGGGTATCTCCCCAGACGTTTTTAAGCCCGTTCCCCGCCCAGGCGTCCGCCTGTTCAGCCATTGTTGAACTGGGCGTTATGGGGTAGATGGCGATAACTTCACTGGTGCGGAACGCTACGGAGGCCACCGCGCCATTACCGTCAATTGTGATCATATGACACCCTTACATTGCGCAAATTGAAAGACGCTCTCTACAGCATGGCGTCCCGATAGTTATCTTTTCAGTATAGGACTTTCCTGTATTCCCTTGAAGTTATGCGGCTTTCGAGTGCACAAATTGACACACAGATCGCGAAATAAGATCGGAAATTTAATATTTATTTAACCCCGATGATGCCCACGTTTTTATTTTTCCGGGGGCAAGGTGTGCAATATATTTTTACGTTGTCATCAAAAAGTCGATTGTTTATTAACGTGGATTTAACAGCTTTATCTTATTTTTTAAGTGAGGTCCAAAACTGGACCGTAATTTTCTTTGAGAAATTTCTTAAGAAAATTATTATCCTTGCCGTTCTCCTGGGATATGACTGTTCTTAATAAGATGATTTAAGTTTGGCTTCAGGTCTGCTGTCTCTACACTGGGTGCAGAACGGGGCAGGAAAGCCTTGTTATTTTTTGCTGTTAGCACAGTGATAATAACCAGCCAGTTGCGGATACACGCAATTTAAACATATTATTTACACGTAATAACGTGAATCTTCTTTGTGCGCGAAAAAGTCAGGATGTGATAATGTAATTACTTGTTTTGATTAAATTATGATTCGTTTATTTTTGCTTGCTTTACTTATATCTACCTCATCATCGTCTTTTGCGTTTGTTAAAATTCAGGCTAAAGACTGGGGCTTCAATACCTTTTCTACGTTGTCTTATGCTGATAATTCCGTAAATCGGTCGTCAGCTCAGCGTAACAACAAACAGCTTAAACAACGCATTATGCGTGAATTCGCACAGTGGCAGGGTACACATTACCGCTGGGGCGGGGACAGCCGCCGTGGCATTGATTGCTCCGCCTTTACGCGTCGTATTATCGCCTCGACGATTCATAAACACTTGCCGCGGACTGCCCGTGAGCAAAGTCATATCGGTCGTCGGATACATCAGAATGAACTTAACATCGGTGATTTGGTATTTTTCGAAACGAAACCAAACGTCCATCATGTTGGGGTTTATATCGGAAATGATGCGTTTATCCATGCATCCAGTTCGGAAGGTGTGACGTTGTCACATCTTTCAAACCGATACTGGCAGTCGCGCTATGTGACCGCTCGTCGGGTGAGTGTTTAAAGCTCATGGGGCCGTGTGAGATCAAAAACCGCACGGATAACGCGATAAAATGCGGCTGCGGCGCATAAATGCGCGCGTTGACTCTCGACGCGACAGCTTCGCATGCCTATTATTAGTGCGGTTCGTTTGGCTTTCAGAAGATAAGGGGAGAGAAATGCGCGCAGCGTTTTGGGTAGGATGTGCCGCGTTATTATTGTCGGCGTGCAGCAGTGACAATGAACCTGTTCAGCAGGCGACGGCGGCGCATGTCGCTCCGGGGTTAAGAGCGGCGATGACCAGCTCCGGCGAGGCCAATTGCGCCATGATAGGGGGATCGCTCTCTGTCGCCCGTCAACTGGACGGTTCTGCCATTGGCATGTGCGCGCTTCCCAACGGCAAACGCTGTAGCGAACAATCCCTTGCCGCGGGAAGCTGTGGTAGTTATTGATACTACTGCATTAAGTCGGCCAGTTTATAGCTCAGAGTATGTTCCGCCGTCGCCAGCGTAAGCTGGTTAGCGGTCAGGTCTACCTGTGCACCCTTGCTGAGCATGGCGCTCAGCGTGGCGTCCAGTTGATTAAGTTGCGGGTCGGCGCACATCATCCGCGTCATTGCCAGATTTTTGGCTTTCAGCTCGCCATCTGACAGCGTGGCCTGACCGGTGAAGCGATTACACATCTTGCCTGAGATCGTCATCTTTTCACCGAAGCTCAGCTCGGGAGCCTGCTGGCTTGCCGCGATCGGTTTTCCGTCCACGCTTTCCAGCACGAAGCGATGATGCTGTAGCTGCTCGCGGCTGACAGACACTTTTCCATTACTCACACAACCTGCCATCAGCAGGCTCAGCGCAACCAGCGCGACTACCTTCTTCATATCAACTCTCTGAATCTTATCAATCAATAACAGAATAACGATCTTACCGAATATGGCTTTGGGGAAAATCTGAAAACCCCTCCCAAACGCGGGAGGGATAAGCGTTAAAACAGGGCGTTAGGGCACGATTCACCGTTCATTAACTGCTGCAAATTGTGCAACGTAGTTTCTGAAATGCTGGTCAGCGCTTCCGCCGTGAGGAAGGCCTGATGCCCGGTAAACAGGACGTTGTGGCAGGCGGAAAGCCGACGGAACACATCATCCTGAATGACGTCATTAGACTTATCTTCAAAAAACAAATCGCGTTCGTTCTCGTAAACATCCATACCCAGCGAACCAATTTTCTGATTTTTCAGCGCTTCAATAGCCGCCTGGGAGTCGATCAGCGCTCCACGACTGGTATTGATCACCATCACGCCATCCTTCATCTGGTCAAAGGCCGCGTGGTTAAGCAGATGATAGTTCTCTGGCGTTAATGGGCAGTGCAGGGAGATCACATCCGACTCGGCAAACAACGTGGCGAGATCGACATATTCCACCCCCAGCTCAAGCGCGGCGGCGCTCGGGTAGGGATCGAACGCCAGCAGTCGCATACCAAAACCTTTCAGGATGCGCAGAGCGGCAATGCCAATTTTACCGGTACCAATGATCCCGGCTGTTTTACCGTGCATAGTGAAACCGGTTAAGCCCTCGAGCGAGAAGTTAGCATCGCGGGTGCGTTGATAAGCGCGGTGAATGCGACGGTTCAGCGTCATCATCATACCGACGGCGTGTTCAGCGACGGCTTCCGGCGAATAGGCCGGCACGCGCACGACCTGTAAACCCAGCTCCTTTGCCGCGTCAAGATCGACGTTGTTGAAACCCGCGCAGCGCAGCGCGATGAACTTAACGCCTTGTTTCTTCAGCTCTTCAAGTACCGGTCGACTTCCGTCATCGTTTACGAAAATACAGACGGCCTCGCAGCCATGGGCGGTTTTCGCTGTCTTTTCCGTCAGCAAAAAGTCAAAAAATTCAAGATCAAAGCCAAAAGCCTCGTTAACCTGTTGCAGGTACTTCTTGTCGTACTGTTTAGTGCTGTATACGGCGAGTTTCATAAGACTTTCTCCAGTGATGTTGAATCACACGTATTGAATTCAAATTATTTTACAAAATATAAAAAAGTATTGAAAGTGATACATATAATGAATAATTCTAGAGCATCTATCCTTAAACTGGGCATGTTTCGGCAAACATGACACAATAGTGGCCTTATTCGGCTTAATTTAATGCTAAATCAGGATATTAACTGCCCATGAAGGGTAAATACAAAGCCGTTCTGGCGATCGCTTTGCTGGTTATCCTCATACCGCTGACGCTGGTGATGACGCTTGGGTGGTGGGTCCCAACGCTGGCGGGCATTTGGCTGCCGCTCGGGACGCGCATAGCCTTTGACCAAAGCCCACGCCTGACGCGTCAGGGCTTGCATATTCCTGAGATGACATATTTAGTCGGTGAATGTCCTTTGGCGCGCGTCACCCATGCGGACATTTCCCATCCCAGCCGCTGGCAGCTTACGATTAAAACCCTTCAGCTTGATTCCGCCTGCCTGGCTAAACTCCCGCAAAGCGAGTCGTCGCCCGCCGCGCCGCGCACCCTTGCCGAGTGGCAGGCGATGTTGCCGAATACCTGGGTCACTATCGACAATGTGGCGCTTTCTCCCTGGCAGGTATGGCAGGGAAAACTGAACCTTTCGCTTACCCCGTCGGTTCAACAAGTGCGCTATCAGGGGGAAAAGGTCACCCTTCGGGCGCAACTGCGCGGCCAGATGCTGTCCGTGAGTGAACTTGACGTGACGGCGTTTGAAGGGCAGCCGCCCGTCAGACTGGTTGGTGAATTCACGATGCCGCTGGTGCCGGATGGGCTGCCGACAAGCGGTCATAGCGTTGCGACGTTGACTCTGCCGCAGGCACCTTCGCTGGTGGATGCGGAACTGGAATGGCGTGACAATACGGGGCAACTGATCGTGATGGCGCGCGGACAGCATGAGCCGTTGCTCGACCTGCCGTGGACCCTTACGTCTCAGCAACTCTCCATCAGCGACGGCCGCTGGACGTGGCCGTATGAGGATTTTCCCTTAAGCGGGCGTCTGGGCATTAAGGTTGATAACTGGCAGGAGGGGACAGAAAGGGCGCTGATTAGCGGTCGCCTTAATGTCCTTACCCAGGGCGACGCGGGCAAAGGAAACGCGGTGCTGACCTTTGGCCCGGGCAAACTCAGCATGGATAATAGCGCGATGCCGCTTCAGTTAACCGGCGAAGCGAAGCAGGACGATTTGATTTTTTACGCCAGGCTACCCGCCCAACTGAGCGGAAGCCTGAGCGATCCGCAACTGGCCTTTGAGCCTGGCGCGCTGCTGCGTTCGCGCGGGCGGGTCATCGACTCGCTGGACATTGATGAGATTCGCTGGCCGCTGGCAGGGGTGACGGTGACGCAGCGCGGCGTGGACGGTCGTCTGCAGGCCATACTGCGCGCGCATGAAAATCAAATGGGTGACTTTGTGCTGCATCTCGACGGTCTGGCGAACGATTTCCTGCCGGATGCAGGGCGCTGGCAGTGGCGCTACTGGGGGAAGGGCCGTTTTACCCCTATGCATGCCGCCTGGGACGTGGCGGGAAAAGGGGAATGGCGCGATAAGGTCATCACCCTGACCGATCTCTCCACTGGCTTTAATCAGCTTCAATACGGCACCATGACGATCGACTCCCCGCGGCTGATACTCGACAAGCCGGTTCAGTGGGTGCGCGATGAAGCACAGCCGCGGTTTAGCGGCGCGCTCTCGCTCGACGCTGGCGAAACCCATTTTTCGGGCGGCAGCGTGTTGCCGCCGTCGACGCTCAAGTTCAGCGTTGACGGTAGCGATCCGACGTTGTTCCAGTTCAAAGGTGATTTACATGCCGGGGCGATTGGGCCGGTTCGGGTTAACGGACGCTGGGACGGCATTCGTCTGCGCGGACAGGCCTGGTGGCCGCAGCAGTCGCTAACGGTATTTCAACCTTTGGTGCCGCCAGACTGGAAAATGACTCTGCGCGAAGGCGAGCTCTACGCCCAGGTCGCGTTCTCTGCCGCGCCGGAACAAGGGTTTGAAGCGGGCGGCCACGGTGTGCTCAAAGGCGGCAGCGCATGGATGCCCGACAACCAGATTAACGGTGTGGATTTCGTGTTGCCATTCCGTTTTGGCAACGGTACGTGGCAACTGGGCACGCGCGGACCGGTTTCGCTGCGGATCGCCGAAGTGGTCAATCAGGTGACAGCTACCAATCTCAGCGCCGATCTGCAGGGCGCGTACCCCTGGCGTGAAGAGGATCCGCTGTTACTCACCGACGTCAGCGTCGACGTGCTGGGCGGTAAGGTGAGGATGCAGCAGTTGCGTATGCCGCAGCATGACCCGGCGTTGATTCGCGTGGAAAATATTTCGTCCAGCGAGCTGATAAGCGCGGTGAATCCCAAGCAATTTGCCCTGTCCGGCCCGGTCAGCGGCGCGCTCCCACTGTGGCTGAATAATGAAAAATGGATCATTAAAGACGGCTGGTTAACGAATCCGGGTCCAATGACCCTGCGCATCGACAAAGACACCGCCGATGCGGTGGTGAAGGATAATATGGCGGCGGGCGCGGCGATCAACTGGCTGCGTTACATGGAGATCGCCCATTCCTGGACCAAAATCAATTTAGACAATCTCGGCGTACTGACCATGCAGGCGGCCATCACCGGCAACAGTCGCGTAGAAGGTAAGACGGGGACGGTCAATCTCAACTACACCCACGAAGAAAACGTATTTGCGCTCTGGCGCAGTCTGCGCTTTGGCGACAACCTACAGGCATGGCTTGAACAGAACGCAACGCTGCCCCTGAAACACTGCCCGGAAGGCAAGGAATGTGAGGACTCCCAATGAAAATGATGACAGCCATGCTGGCGCTACTCCTGTCAGGGGTATTGACGGGCTGTACGCCGCGCATTGAAGTCGCGGCGCCAAAAGAGCCAATCACTATCAACATGAATGTCAGGATTGAGCATGAGATCCACATCAAAGTGGATAAAGACGTAGAAAGCCTGCTCAAATCACGTAGCGACTTGTTCTGAGGTTAGGATGAAACGAACATTACTTCTGACGACGCTGATTCTCAGCCTGCTGAGTGGAAATGCGCTGGCGCTGACCCTCAATGAGGCCAGAACGCAAGGACGGGTTGGGGAAACCCTGAATGGCTACCTCGTGGCGCTGAAAGAGGATGCCGAAACCCGGACGCTGGTGAAAGAGATCAACCAGGCGCGAAGCGTCAGCTACCAGCAACTTGCTGAAAGTCACAATATTCCGGTAGAAGAGGTCGCGAAAATGGCCGGGCAAAAGCTGGTTGAGCGCGCCCGTCCGGGCGAGTACGTGCAGGGAATCAACGGTAAGTGGCTGCGGAAATAACTGATAAATTCTGAAATGTTGTCTGATAGCAGGGGGCGATGGCGCATCAATCGATAAAGTCAGGCATTATTACGCGACTTTTTAATTATCAGGGAATGATAATGACCCTCTATCAAATTAAGCCCGCTTTTCAGGCACTTTTGCGTCCCCTCATGTTTTGGCTGCACCGACACCGCGTGACGGCTAATCATATTACCCTTGCCGCGATGGCGCTCTCATTCCTGACGGGCGGCGTGTTGGTGTGTTTCCCCCGTCTGGAACTGCTGGTCCTCCTGCCTGTCGTGCTCTTTGTGCGCATGGCGCTTAATGCGCTGGATGGCATGCTGGCGCGAGAGTGCAATCAGCAGTCAAGGCTGGGTGCGATTCTTAACGAAACCGGCGATGTCCTCTCCGACCTCGCGCTTTATCTGCCGTTTATGCTGATCCCGGACAGTAACCCAATGCTGGTTGTGGCGATGCTGTTCTGTGCGGCAATGACGGAATTTTGCGGCGTGCTGGCGCAAACCATTAACGGTGTGCGCAGCTACGCGGGTCCGTTAGGCAAAAGCGATCGCGCGCTGCTGTTTGGCTGCTGGGGACTGCTTTTGACGCTGTGGCCACAGCTGGCGACATGGAATAACGCCGTCTGGTGTGGCGCCATCCTTCTGCTGCTGTGGACGGCGGGTAATCGCTGTCGCAGCGCGTTGCGGGTCGAGGTGGCGAAGTGATGATGCTGGAGAAATCCCTGGCGGCGGTATTCGCGCTACTGTTGGCGGCGAGCGTGGTCAATGTGCTACTGGTTACGCTGCGTCCGGAGAAAGACTGGCGCGAATTAACGCTACGCATTCGCACATGGTGGGTCATCGTGGTGCTGTTTTCGCTGGCGATCCTGAGTCCTGCCTGGCTGGCGCTGACCTTTTTCGGGCTGGTCAGCTTTATGGCGTTGAAAGAGTTTCTGACCCTGGCGCCGTCCCGTCAGGCTGACCGTATGCCGCTGTTGTGGATGTTTATCGCTATTCCGGTTAACTACGGGTTTATCGGCAGTGGCTGGTACGGCATGTTTGTGGTGTTTATTCCGGTATATGTCTTTTTATTCCTTCCCGCGCGAATGGTGATCGCCGGCGACACGCAGGGCTTTTTGCGTACCGCTTCCCAACTGCACTGGAGTTTAATGACCACCGTGTTTGCGTTCAGCCATGTGGCTTTTCTGCTGGTGCTTCCTGCTGATGGCAAACAGACCGGCGCGCTACTGGTGCTGTTTCTGGTCGGTCTGACGGAATTTAACGACGTTGCGCAGTACATCTGGGGTAAGTCGTTCGGGCGCATTAAGGTCACGCCGACGGTCAGTCCGAATAAAACGCTGGCAGGATTGCTGGGCGGCGTGGCGACAACGGCATTGGTTGCCCTGTTGTTAGGGCCGTTACTGACACCAATGAGCGGGGCGATGGCGCTGCTTTCCGGGGTGATTATCGGCGTGACGGGGTTTTGTGGTGACGTGGTGATGTCGGCGATCAAACGGGATTGTGGCGTCAAAGACAGCGGCACTCTCTTGCCCGGACACGGTGGTATTCTCGACAGGCTGGACTCACTTATCTTCACTGCGCCGGTCTTCTTTCATTTCATCCGCTATTTTTACTTTTAACTACCATGACGCGACTACTTCGTACTCTGTTTACTCTTTGTGTTGTCTGGCCGGTCATTTGGCTATGGCTGGGGTTGCGTGTCCGGCACCGGGAACGTCTGCCGACACACGGTCCGGCGATTATTGTGGCGAATCACAACAGCCATATGGACGTGTTTGCGCTGCTTTCGCTGTTTTCATTACGTCGTCAGGGTCAGGTGCATCCGGTTGCCGCGGCGGATTATTTTCTGCGTAATAAGTGGATGGCCTGGTTTGCGCTGAATATTCTCAACATTATTCCGGTGATGCGTAAAGGCGGCGACGCTAACCCGTTGGCCCGTTGCGAACAGGCGCTACGAGAAGGCAAGACGCTGATTCTGTTTCCGGAAGGTACCCGCGGCGAGCCTGGAAAGCTGGCCCCGCTGAAGTCCGGGTTATGGCATCTGAGCCAGCGTTTTCCGGAGGTGCCGATTATTCCTGTCTGGCTGACCGGAACCGAACGGGTAATGGCGAAGGGCAACCGGATACCGCTGCCGCTGTTTATCGATGTGTCCATCGGCGGGGCGATGTATGCGGATCCCGACAAGCGCGCGTTCATGGATAATCTCCGGGCGCAGCTGTTGGCGCTTTCGCAATAAAGCAAATTGGCTGATAGCGCACCGTTTTGCGCTATCAGGCACGTTGTCTTGAGCGTTTGTTTCTATACTGTCCACTGCAACGGCGTTATCGACTCATTGCGGGACAACATGATGACAAAAAAATATTCTGCGCAGTGCCACTGCGGCGCGGTCACCTTTACCGTTCAGCTTAGCGACGGGTTTCACACCGTACGCCGCTGTAACTGTTCGTTTTGCCGGATGCGCGGCGCCGTGGTGGTTTCTGCGCCGCTCGACGGTATCGACGTCATCACCGGGCGCGATAAGCTCACGGAGTACCGGTTTAATACTGGCGAAGCGAAGCATTATTTTTGTTCAGTCTGCGGGATCTACACCTTTCACCAGCGCCGTTCCAGTCCGGATCAGTATGGCGTGAACGTGGCTTGTATTGAAGACGTCTCGCCTTTTGACTTTTCACCGGTGAGGTAACCGACGGGGTGAAGCATCCCAGTGATGGCGCGAGTCGCGGTGTGGTGGGGTATCTGAGTTATCAGCCAAAATGAACACCTCCCGCCGCAGCGGGAGGTGAGCGCTTACGCGGCTACCACGCTGTCGATAGCGGCTTTCGCGTCGGACTGCGCTTTTGATGCCACTTCCGGTCCGTAGGCGATTCCTTCGGCGAACACAAAGTTCACGTCGGTGATCCCAATGAATCCAAGGAACACTTTCAGGTATGGCGCGATCAGATCGGTCGGGGTATCTTTGTGAATACCGCCGCGGCTGGAGAGGATCACGGCGCGTTTACCGGTGACCAGACCTTCCGGCACTTTCTCGGTATAGCGGAACGTGACGCCAGCGCGTGCGATCAGATCGAAGTAGTTTTTCAGTTGTGTCGGGATGTTAAAGTTGTACATCGGGGCGGCAATGACGATTACGTCGTGGGCTTTCAGTTCAGCAATCAGCTCATCAGACAGCGCCAGCGCTTCCTGTTGACGCGGCGTCAGCGGCGCATCGCTCGGGCGCAGAGCGCCGACCAGTTCGCCATCCAGAACCGGAACAGGGTTTGCCGCCAGGTCGCGTACGGTTACGGCATCAGCGGGATGTTTTTCACGCCATTGTTCAACAAAATAATCAGACAACTGACCAGACTGAGAGTACCCTGCCAGAATACTGGATTTAAGAACTAATACCTTGCTCATGGGTGTTTCCTTATAGGTGTTTGAATGGGCTGTGCCCCGTTGCGTGTTGACACTTTATTCACAATCCTGCCACAGAGATAGCGCAATATATCGAAGCCTATGTTCGAATTTATTGAACGACACACAACATGCGCTGATGTGGTACTCTATACCTATCAATTTAAAGAGATTTAACCAGGCAGAGCACTGCCATCTAACCTTATGACAGAACAACAAAAATTAACCTTCCACCTCCTGCAACAGCAGTTAGATGCGTTGATGCTGCGCGATCGCCAGCGTTTTGCTCGCCGCCTCCACGGCGTGAAGAAGGTTAAAAATCCTGATGCACAACAGGCCATTTACCAGGAAATGGCGAAAGAGATCGAACAGGCAGCCGGTAAAGTCGTGCTACGCGAAGCGTCACGTCCGGCGATCGTGTATCCGGAAAACCTGCCGGTTAGCCAGAAAAAACAGGCCATTCTTGAAGCGGTTCGCGACCACCAGGTGGTGATTGTGGCCGGGGAAACCGGGTCGGGAAAAACCACCCAGCTACCGAAAATTTGCATGGAGTTGGGGCGCGGGGTTAAAGGGCTGATTGGCCATACGCAACCGCGCCGTCTGGCTGCGCGTACCGTGGCGAACCGTATTGCTGAAGAATTGCAAACGGAGCCGGGCGGTTGCATCGGTTATAAGGTGCGTTTCAACGACCACGTCAGCGATAACACGATGGTTAAGCTGATGACCGACGGTATTCTGCTGGCGGAAATCCAGCAGGATCGCCTGCTGATGCAGTACGACACCATCATTATCGATGAAGCGCACGAGCGCAGCCTGAACATCGATTTTCTGCTGGGGTATCTGAAAGAGCTGCTGCCCCGTCGCCCGGACCTGAAAGTTATCATTACTTCCGCGACTATCGATCCGGAGCGATTCTCAAAACATTTCAACAATGCGCCGATTATAGAGGTGTCAGGACGGACCTATCCGGTGGAAGTGCGCTATCGCCCGATTGTAGAAGAGGCGGACGATACCGAACGCGACCAGCTACAGGCTATTTTCGATGCGGTAGATGAACTGGGTCGTGAAAGCCCCGGCGATATTCTGATCTTTATGAGCGGTGAACGCGAAATCCGAGACACCGCCGACGCGCTTAACAAGCTCAATTTACGCCATACGGAAGTGCTGCCGCTGTACGCCCGGCTCTCCAATAGCGAACAGAACCGGGTGTTCCAGTCCCACAGCGGACGGCGCATTGTACTGGCGACCAACGTGGCGGAAACCTCGCTCACCGTGCCGGGTATTAAGTACGTCATTGACCCCGGCACCGCGCGCATTAGTCGTTACAGCTACCGTACAAAGGTACAACGTCTGCCTATCGAGCCGGTTTCTCAGGCTTCCGCTAACCAGCGTAAGGGGCGTTGCGGTCGCGTCTCGGAAGGGATCTGTATTCGTCTTTATTCCGAAGACGATTTCCTGTCGCGCCCGGAGTTTACCGATCCGGAGATTCTGCGTACCAATCTGGCGTCGGTTATTCTGCAAATGACCGCGCTGGGACTGGGCGATATCGCCGCGTTCCCCTTTGTCGAAGCGCCGGACAAGCGCAATATCCAGGACGGCGTGCGCCTGCTGGAAGAACTGGGCGCGATTACGACTGACGAACAGGCGAACGCCTATAAGCTAACGCCGCTGGGTCGCCAGCTCAGCCAGCTGCCGGTGGATCCGCGCCTGGCGCGCATGGTGCTGGAAGCGCAAAAACACGGCTGCGTGCGCGAGGCGATGATCATCACCTCCGCACTCTCCATTCAGGACCCGCGCGAAAGGCCAATGGACAAGCAGCAGGCGTCGGATGAAAAACATCGTCGTTTCCACGATAAAGAGTCCGATTTTCTGGCATTCGTAAACCTGTGGAATTATCTCGGCGAGCAGCAGAAGGCGCTGTCATCGAACCAGTTCCGCCGCCAGTGCCGAGTGGATTTTCTCAACTACCTGCGGGTGCGCGAGTGGCAGGATATTTACACCCAACTGCGTCAGGTGGTGAAAGAACTGGGCATTCCGGTCAATAGCGAACCGGCGGAATATCGTGAAATTCATATCGCGCTGCTTACCGGGCTGCTGTCGCATATCGGGATGAAGGATGCCGACAAGCAGGAATATACCGGCGCACGCAACGCGCGTTTCTCCATCTTCCCCGGCTCTGGCTTATTCAAGAAACCGCCGAAATGGACGATGGTGGCAGAACTGGTGGAAACCAGCCGTCTGTGGGGACGCATTGCTGCGCGAATCGATCCGGACTGGGTGGAGCCCGTTGCCCAGCACCTGATTAAACGTTCTTACAGTGAACCGCACTGGGAGCGGGCGCAGGGCGCAGTGATGGCGACTGAAAAGGTCACCCTGTACGGTTTACCGATTGTCGCCGCCCGCAAGGTGAACTACAGCCAGATCGATCCGGCGTTATGTCGCGAGCTGTTTATCCGCCACGCGCTGGTCGAAGGCGACTGGCAAACGCGGCACGCATTCTTCCGCGATAACCTGAAGCTGCGTGCTGAGGTCGAAGAGCTGGAGCATAAGTCACGCCGTCGCGATATTCTGGTGGATGACGAGACGCTGTTTGAGTTTTACGACCAGCGCATCAGCCACGATGTAATTTCCGCGCGTCATTTCGACAGTTGGTGGAAAAAGGTCAGCAGGGAAACGCCGGACCTGCTCAATTTTGAAAAGAGCATGCTGATCAAAGAGGGGGCGGAAAAGATCAGCAAGCTGGACTATCCCAACTTCTGGCATCAGGGCAATCTGAAGCTGCGCCTGAGCTACCAGTTTGAACCGGGCGCGGATGCCGACGGCGTGACTGTACATGTCCCGCTGCCGCTGCTGAACCAGGTGGACGAGAGCGGTTTTGAATGGCAGATCCCCGGTCTGCGCCGTGAGCTGGTGATTGCGCTGATCAAGTCGCTGCCGAAGCCAGTGCGGCGCAACTTTGTCCCTGCGCCAAATTATGCTGAGGCGTTTTTAGGCCGTGTAACCCCGCTCGAACTGCCGCTACTGGAGGCCCTTGAGCGTGAGCTGCGCCGCATGACCGGCGTGACGGTTGACCGCGAAGACTGGCACTGGGAACAGGTGCCCGATCATCTGAAAGTCACGTTCCGCGTTGTCGACGAGAAGAACAAAAAACTGCAGGAAGGACGTTCATTAACGGCGCTGAAAGAGGCGCTGAAGGGCAAGGTTCAGGAAACCTTGTCTGCCGTGGCGGACGACGGTATCGAACAGAGCGGCCTGCATATCTGGAGTTTCGGCCAGCTTCCGGAAAGCTACGAGCAGAAACGCGGCAATTATAAGGTCAAAGCCTGGCCAGCGTTGGTGGACGAGCGCGACAGTGTGGCGATCAAACTATTCGATAACCCGCTGGAACAGCGGCAGGCAATGTGGTCCGGCCTGCGGCGTTTGCTGCTGCTGAACATACCGTCGCCCATTAAGTACCTGCACGAGAAGCTGCCGAACAAAGCTAAGCTGGGTCTGTACTTCAACCCGTATGGGAAGGTGCTGGAACTGATAGACGACTGTATCTCCTGTGGCGTAGACAAATTGATCGACGCCAACGGCGGCCCGGTCTGGACAGAGGAAGGTTTTACCGCGTTACACGAAAAGGTGCGTGCCGAACTCAACGACACCGTGGTGGAGATAGCAAAGCAGGTTGAGCAGATCCTGACCGCCGTGTTTGCCATCAACAAGCGGTTGAAAGGGCGCGTGGACATGACGATGGCGCTGGGGCTGTCGGATATTAAAGCGCAAATGAGCGGGCTGGTGTATCGCGGCTTTGTCACCGGAAACGGCTTCAAACGTCTCGGCGACACGCTGCGCTATTTACAGGCGATCGAAAAACGGCTCGAGAAGCTGGCTGTCGATCCGCACCGCGACCGCGCCCAAATGCTGAAAGTAGAGAGCGTGCAGCAGGCGTGGCAGCAGTGGCTCAATAAATTGCCCCCTGCGCGACGTGAAGATGAAGATGTGAAGGCGATCCGCTGGATGATAGAGGAGCTGCGCGTCAGTTACTTCGCGCAGCAGCTCGGTACGCCTTATCCGATTTCAGATAAGCGTATTTTACAGGCGATGGAGCAGATAAACGGGTAATTGTTTGCACTGTGACGTGAACGTAGCGCCTCACCCGGCGAATACCGGGTGAGGCTTATGACTATTACAGTTCGTTCGGCTGAGCGTGAATAGCAGAAGACCGTTTTACCCGACTCGCAAAGAAGATGGCGGTAAGGGAGATAGCGACAGTGACGATCAAATACCACGCCACCGGCACCCAGTCGCCGTTATATTTCGCCAGCAGGCCCGTCGCGATAAGCGGGGCAGTGCCGCCAGCCAGTGCCGCGCCAATCTGGTAACCCAGGGTGATCCCGGTATAACGAACGTTAGCGCTGAAAATTTCAGAGCAGAGCGTGCCGAGAACCGCGGTGACGGGGGCCCAGAGAATGCCGAACATCACCACCGTCGCCAGTACGATTCCCCAGGTCGTGCCGGTATTGAGCAGTAGAAACCACGGCACGATAAACAGACCGAGCAGGCAGACGCTGACGGCATACATCCGTTTACGGCCCACTTTATCCGACAACAGGCCCATCAGCGGGATCATTACCGTAGCCACCAGCGCGCCAAGGGTAACGGCTTCCAGCGCTTGCGACTTTTGGTAGGTGAGCGTTGTCGTCGCGTAACTGACCACAAAGGTCGAAAAAATATAAAATGGCGCGGTTTCTACCACTTTGAGTCCTGCGGCGATCAGCACTTCACGCCAGTGATGGGTGAGCGTCTCGCGAAGCGGCGCTTTGGCGACCTGTCCGGATTGCTTCACTTTCTGAAAATCCGGCGTTTCGTCAATATCGCGGCGGATCCATAGCCCCAGCAGCACCAGTACGGAACTGAGCAGGAACGGGATGCGCCAGCCCCAGGAGAGGAAATCCTCTTCGCTGAACAGCGTCATTAACGACACGATAAACGTCGCCATCAGCATGCCGATGGTGACACCCGCCTGGGGAATACTGCCAAAAAAGCCTTTACGTTTTTCCGGCGCGTATTCATAGGCCAGCAGAAGCGCGCCGCCCCATTCACCACCTATCCCCATTCCCTGAATGATACGCATCAGAATCAACAAAATGGGCGCCCAGATACCAATCATCTCGTAGGTCGGCAACAGGCCAATCATCACCGTCGCGCCGCCCATCAGCGACAGCGTTAAGACCAGCGTTTTCTTACGGCCAATCCGGTCGCCGATATGGGCAAAGACGACACCACCGATCGGGCGAATGAAAAAGGTCAGAGAGAAAGACAGATACGAGAGGATCAGACCGATAACCGGGTCAACCATCGGAAAGAAAATCTTGTTAAACACCAGCGCGGCGGCGGTGCCATACAGGAAGTAATCGAACCACTCAATCGCACTGCCGGTCAGGCTGGCGATGAGGACTTTTTTGTTTTTCTTCAGAATGGCAGTGCTACTTTCATGCGTTGTCATTGACGTTAAACCTCAGCCAGAGAGTAGTAAAAAAGGTGACACCTGGCGGTGCGGAAGGTGCAACCTGAAACAGTCGGTTGGTTGTGAAATTGTTAATCAAACTAGGTAGGTTGGTTACATTTGACAAGGGGGAGGCGAAAGACATGCGCCAAAAATAAGGCAATTTACCAGGCGAATTTTCTGTGAGAGCAGAAGATATGACAGGGATGATTTATTAAACGGCTTAAAAACAGGATAATCGACAGGTGCAACCGATACGTTTTTAGACGTTTCTGGTTATTTCATGAATGTGACAAAAAAAGCGGCGAAATTTAACGCTTAACCTTTCAGAGAGATCTGCTGTTTATCCTGTCGGGCTGCGGTAGGCTGCTGAGAAAGAGGAGGAGCCCACTATGCGAACGTTCCTGAACATTTCCGACGCCTCCCTTGAGGCGATTAATACTGTAGGGCAGTGGCTGGCGCAGGATGACTTTCACGGCGGTGCGGCTTATCCGGCCGACTGCGTCGTGCTTGCCGGTAATGCCGTGATCCCCACCATTGATGCCGCCTGCCGCATCGCGAAAGAGCAATCTGTTCCGCTGTTGATTACCGGCGGGATCGGGCACTCAACGACCTTTCTGTATGCCGCCATTGCGCAGCATCCCCGTTACAATACGATTCGTACCACCGGACGCACCGAAGCGGCTATCCTTGCAGATATCGCACGCCAGTTCTGGCAGATCCCGGCGGATAAAATCTGGCTGGAAGAACGTTCCACTAACTGCGGTGAAAATGCCCGTTTTAGCGTCAGCCTGCTTACCGAGGTCACCGATCCCATCAATACGGCGATTGTGGTTCAGGACCCCACCATGCAGCGGCGCACTATTGCGACGTTTCGCCGGGTAACCCGTGACAACCCGGATGCGCCGCGTTGGTTAAGTCATCCTGGCTTCACACCGCTGCTTTGCCGGCATGACGACGGTCTTGCTTTTTCCAACATTGATGATCGCGTATGGACCATTGAGCGTTATTTAGCGCTGGTGGCGGGCGAAATACCACGCCTGCGTAACGACGAATCGGGCTACGGACCTTGCGGGCGCGACTTTATTGTTCACGTTGATTTTCCGGCGGACGTGGAAGCCGCATGGCAAACGCTGCACGACGATGAAGCACTCTATGCGGCCCTCACCGATCGCGCTTTGCGTTGAACCCTGCCCGTTTAGCCTTGTTTTCTCCCAAACGGGCATTTTTGCTGCCCTTGCCAGCGGCGTTCTTTGCCCCTGAGCGGCCTCTTTTATGAGGCCGCTCACATTATCAAAACACCAGTTGGAATACTGACGGCATGATTGATGTTTATTAACAACAATTTCACTTGTTAAAAACATTTCAATCACAGGAGTAGCGCATGTCAGTACCCGTACAACATCCTATGTATATCGACGGACAGTTTGTGACCTGGCACGGAGAAGCCTGGATTGATGTCATCAACCCGGCGACGGAAGAGGTGATTTCCCGTATCCCGGACGGGCGGGCGGAAGATGCGCGTAAAGCGATTGAGGCGGCAGAACGGGCGCAGATCGGTTGGGAAGCGCTGCCGGCCATTGAACGCGCAGGATGGTTACGCAAAATATCCGCTGGCATCCGCGAGCGAGCTAATGAGATCAGCGCGCTGATTGTTGCCGAGGGCGGCAAGATCCAACAACTGGCGGAGGTGGAAGTGTCATTTACCGCCGATTATCTTGACTATATGGCCGAGTGGGCGCGCCGCTACGAGGGCGAGATTCTGCAAAGCGATCGCCCCGGCGAGAATATATTGCTGTTTAAGCGCGCGCTGGGCGTGACCACCGGTATCCTGCCGTGGAATTTCCCGTTCTTCCTGATCGCGCGAAAACTGGCACCCGCGTTGCTCACGGGCAATACCATCGTGATCAAGCCGAGCGAGTTTACGCCGAATAATGCCATCGCTTTTGCGAAGATCGTCGATGATATTGGTTTGCCGCGCGGCGTCTTTAACCTTGTGCTCGGTCGTGGTGAAACAGTCGGACAGGAGCTGGCGGGGAATCCTAAGGTGGCGATGGTCAGCATGACCGGCAGCGTGACGGCGGGAGAAAAAATTATGGCCACCGCCGCGAAGAACATCACCAAAGTATGCCTTGAACTGGGGGGCAAAGCGCCAGCTATCGTTATGGACGATGCGGATCTGGCGCTGGCGGTGAAGGCGATTGTTGATTCTCGCGTCATTAATAGCGGGCAGGTCTGTAACTGTGCCGAGCGGGTGTATGTCCAGAAAGGCATTTACGATCGGTTTGTCACGCGTCTGGCTGACGCGATGAAAGCGGTTCAGTTTGGCAATCCCGCCGAGCGTAACGACATTGCGATGGGACCGTTGATTAATGCGGCTGCGCTGGAACGTGTGGCGCAAAAAGTGACGCGTGCGGTTGAAGAAGGCGCGAAAGTGGTGCTTGGGGGTAACGCGGTGGAAGGGAAAGGCTACTTCTATCCACCGACGCTGTTGGTGGATGTGCGCCAGGAGATGGCGATCATGCATGAAGAGACTTTTGGTCCGGTGCTGCCCGTCGTCGTCTTTGATACGCTGGATGACGCGCTGGCTATGGCGAACGACAGCGACTATGGCCTGACTTCGTCGATTTATACGCAGAATCTCAATGTGGCGATGAAAGCTATCAAGGGACTCAGGTTCGGCGAAACCTACATCAACCGTGAGAACTTTGAAGCCATGCAGGGTTTCCACGCGGGCTGGCGCAAGTCAGGTATCGGTGGCGCGGACGGTAAGCACGGACTGAACGAGTATCTGCAAACGCAGGTGGTTTATCTCCAGTCGTAGCGTAAAGGCCGGGGTATTCACAGCGCGGGCGAGCAGAAGAAAAAAGGGCGGAGGAGCCTCTCCGCCTTGTTGTTAAAGCGTAACGTATTTTTCCAGCGTACGAACGAGTTGGGTGACGAATCCGTACTCGTTATCATACCAGGCCACGGTTTTCACCAGTTGCAGATCGCCCACCTCAGTAATCTCTGTTTGAGTGGCGTCAAACACAGAGCCAAAGTGCGAGCCGATAACATCCGATGAGACGATTTCGTCGTCGGTGTAACCAAAAGATTCGTTGTTATCGGTGGCCTGTTTCAGTGCGTTGTTCACCTCTTCGGCGGTAACTTTTTTATTCAGAATGGAGACCAGTTCCGTAACGGAGCCCGTCTTCACCGGGACACGCTGAGCATGGCCCTTCAGCTTGCCACTCAGCGCCGGGATCACCAGACCAATGGCTTTCGCCGCGCCGGTGGTATGGGGGATAATGTTTTCCGCTGCCGCGCGGGAGGCGCGCAGATCTTTTCCTCGGGGACCATCGACCAGTGACTGGGTGCCGGTATAGGCGTGAATGGTGGTCATGGTGCCCACCTGAATGCCAAAGCTGTCGTGGAGCGCTTTAGCCATTGGCGCCAGACAGTTAGTTGTGCAGGATGCGACCGAGACAATCACATCGCTTGCCTGTAGCGTGTCATCGTTAACGTTATAGACGATGGTTTTCATGTCGCCAGCGGGGGCGGAAATCAGCACTTTTTTCGCCCCGGCATCAATGTGCGCCTGAGATTTCTCCTTCGAGGTGTAAAATCCGGTGCATTCAATGATAATTTCCGCGCCTTTGGCCTTCCATGGGATATTTTTCGCGTCTTTTTCCGCATACACGGCAATCTCTTTGCCATCGACAATCAGCGCATCCTCGGTGAAGTCAACGCTCCACGGGAAAGGACCATAGTTGGAATCATGCTTCAGCAAATAAGCGAGGATTTTCGGCGAGGTGAGATCGTTAATGGCGACGACATCGACGTCGCTTTTGACCTCCAGTAAACGACGCAGTACCAGACGACCAATACGACCAAAACCGTTAATGCCAATTTTACTCATGGTTTACTCCTGTCAGGATGTAGCAGTGCGGTCTCTTTTTCCTTTCCAGGCTTAGTTCACTCTGGCGGGATGAGCAATCGCACTTCTTGCCGTTAAGCCTAACTGACTGAAAAGCGATGAAGAAAAGTTAATGAATTTTTAACAAAAGCTCGCTATGTTGACGCTTTACGAATTTACTCAGGACGTATTATGGGCAATAAGTATTCAGGCCTGCAGATTGGAATTCACTGGCTGGTATTCTTACTGGTGATTGTGGCGTACTGCGCGATGGAGTTTCGTGGGCTTTTCCCTCGCAGCTACCGTCCGGTTATCAATATGGTGCATGTTTCATGTGGGATGAGCATACTGGCGCTGATGGTCGCGCGGCTCGTCGTTCGACTGAAATTCCCCGCGCCGCCGATTGAGCCAAAGCCTAAGCCGATGATGACCGGCCTGGCGCATCTTGGGCATCTGATCATTTACCTGTTGTTTATCGCGTTGCCGGTGATAGGCCTGATGATGATGTATAACCGCGGAAATCCGTGGTTCGCGTTTGGGATGGTGATGCCGCATGCGGCTCAGGCCAATGCAGATGCTGTGGCTATGCTAAAATCCTGGCATATTGTGCTGGCGAACCTGGGCTACCTGGTCATTGCGTTACACGCCGCCGCCGCGCTGATGCATCACTATATGTGGAAGGACAATACGTTGCTGCGCATGATGCCCCGTAAGCGGGGATAAAAACGGACGCTGATCGTCGAACGCGCGGGGTCTGGCGTGCGCTATGTAAGATGCTGGCTTTGATATTGTCTGCTGTACTTTTCGGCCCCGGTGGAGAAAAAGATCAACCGGGGCCTATGTCTTTCAGGGATCTCTTTATTTCAATGATGGCCTGTACCTGTTACTATACCCCCCTATAGTATGCAGGAGGGCCTATGCCGCATTCACCTGAAGATAAAAAACGGATCCTGACCCGCGTCAGGCGCATACGAGGGCAGGTTGATGCGCTCGAACGCGCGCTGGAGTCTGGCGAACCTTGTCTGGCTATTTTGCAACAGATTGCCGCTGTCCGCGGTGCGTCTAATGGTCTGATGGGCGAAATGGTTGAAATCCATCTCAAAGATGAACTGGTGAGTGGAGAAACCACGCCGGACCAACGTGCTGTGCGAATGGCGGAAATCGGTCACCTTCTTCGTGCTTATCTAAAATAAACACATCACCTCGCAATAATAGGGAAGAGAGATATGAAATCACGTGCAGCCGTTGCTTTTGGCCCTGGTCAACCGCTTAAAATTGTTGAAATTGACGTTGCGCCGCCCAAAAAAGGCGAAGTACTGGTGAAGATTACCCATACCGGGGTTTGCCATACCGATGCGTTTACCCTGTCCGGCGACGATCCGGAAGGCGTGTTCCCGGCCGTGCTCGGCCATGAAGGCGGCGGTGTGGTGGTCGAGGTGGGGGAAGGCGTCACCAGCCTGAAACCCGGCGATCACGTTATTCCGCTTTACACCGCAGAATGTGGCGAATGTAAATTCTGTAAATCCGGAAAAACCAACCTGTGCCAGGCTGTACGCGCCACGCAGGGTAAAGGTCTGATGCCGGATGGTACTACCCGTTTCTCTTATAAAGGCGAACCCATTTATCACTATATGGGCACCAGCACCTTCAGTGAATACACCGTGTGCGCCGAGATTTCGCTGGCGAAGGTGAATCCCCAGGCGCCGCTGGACAAAGTCTGCCTGTTGGGCTGTGGCGTGACCACCGGTATCGGTGCCGTCCACAACACGGCGAAGGTAAAAGAAGGCGATACCGTTGCGGTCTTTGGGCTTGGCGGAATTGGTCTGGCTGTCATTCAGGGGGCGGTTCAGGCGAAAGCCGGGCGCATTATTGCCGTTGACACGAATCCGGAGAAATTCACCCTGGCGGGCGAGTTGGGTGCGACCGACTTTATTAACCCGAAGGACTACGATAAACCGATCCAGGACGTGATTGTTGACCTGACCGACGGGGGGGTGGATTTCAGCTTTGAATGTATCGGTAATGTCGACGTCATGCGCGCCGCGCTGGAATGCTGCCACAAAGGCTGGGGCGAGAGCATCATTATTGGCGTAGCCGGTGCGGGTCAGGAGATCAAAACGCGTCCGTTCCAGCTGGTGACTGGCCGTGTCTGGCGCGGTTCCGCGTTTGGCGGTGTAAAAGGGCGTACGCAACTGCCCGGGATGGTAGAAGAGGCGATGGCGGGTAAGATCCAGCTGGATCCGTTTATTACGCACCGTCTGCCGCTGGAACAAATCAACGAGGCCTTTGACCTGATGCATAAAGGCAAATCGATTCGTACCGTTATCCATTTCGGCGATAAGTAATCCCTTTGCCAGCGGAGCCTCCGCTGGCATTTTTCCTTTCTTTAGCAAAAATGTTGTCAAAGTGTGACGAAGTCAGCGCTTTTTGCGATAAGTAAACCTTCCTGATTGCCGATGACTATCTAACGGGCGTGTATCACGCATAAATCCAATAAGAGAGTCGACGGTCATGGACAACACATCATCGATGCAAGCACCGCATAAGCTGGGCTTCCTGCATCAAATCAGGCTGGTTCCGCTGTTTTCCTCCATTCTCGGTGGCATCCTTTTACTTTTCGCGCTGAGCTCCGGCCTGGCCGGCTATTTTCTGATGCAGGCTGACCGCGATCAGCGCGACGTCACGGATGAAATTCAGGTGCGAATGGGGTTATCAAACAGTTCTAACCATCTGCGTACCGCGCGGATCAACATGATCCACGCCGGTGCGGCAAGCCGTATTGCCGAAATGGACGACATGAAAGCGAATATCGCGGCGGCGGAAAAGCGGATTAAACAGTCTGAAGATGGGTTTAATACCTATATGGCGCGGGCGGTGAAAACCCCTGCTGATGAAGCGCTGGATGGCGATCTGAACAGCAGTTTTCAGGCATACCTGGCCGGTCTGCAGCCTATGCTGAAATACGCCAAAAACGGCATGTTCGAAGCTATCATTAATCACGAAAGCGAACAGGCGCGGCAGCTTGACGCCAACTACAACAAAATCCTTCTGAAGGCCATTGAGATACGCACGGCGCGCGCTACACACTTAAGCGAGCAGGCGCATCAACGCACCCGTTTAGGGGTAATGTTTATGATTGGCGCCTTTGCGCTGGCGTTACTGCTGACGCTGATGACCTTTATCGTCCTGCGTCGCACCGTGATTCGTCCGTTACAACATGCCGCCCAGCGCATTGAGCAAATCGCGGCGGGCGATCTCACCATGCAGGATGAGCCGACAGGTCGCAGCGAGATTGGCCGTCTGAGCCGCCATTTGCAGCAGATGCATCGTTCGCTGGTAAACACCGTCGGCGCGGTGCGTCAGGGGGCAGAGGAAATCTATCGCGGCACGAGCGAGATCTCCGCAGGCAATACCGACTTGTCGTCGCGTACCGAGGAGCAGGCGGCGGCAATCGAACAGACCGCCGCCAGCATGGAACAACTGACCGCGACGGTAAAACAAAACGCCGACAATGCGCACCACGCCAGTAAACTGGCGGAAGACGCGTCTGGTAAAGCCAGCCGTGGCGGCCAGATGGTGTCCGGCGTCGTGCAGACAATGGGCAATATTTCCACCAGTTCGAAGAAGATTTCCGAAATTACCGCCGTGATTAACAGCATTGCGTTCCAGACGAATATCCTGGCGCTCAACGCGGCGGTTGAAGCCGCCCGCGCCGGTGAGCAGGGACGCGGGTTCGCCGTTGTCGCCAGCGAAGTGCGTACACTCGCCAGCCGTAGCGCCCAGGCGGCAAAAGAGATAGAAGGCTTGATCAGCGAATCGGTGCGTCTTATCGATCAGGGGTCTGGCGAAGTGGTGGCGGCGGGGAACACCATGACCGATATTGTCGACGCGGTGAAACGGGTGACCGATATCATGCTGGAGATTGCGGCGGCGTCGGATGAACAAAGTCGCGGCATCGTCCAGGTAAGCCAGGCGATTTCCGAGATGGATAAAGTCACTCAGCAGAATGCGTCACTGGTGGAAGAAGCTTCTGCCGCCGCCGCGTCACTGGAGGAGCAGGCCGCACGACTGACGGAAGCCGTAGGCGCGTTTCGTTTACAGAGCGGAAGCGGCGTCACGCGGACGATAACGGCCCGCCGCGCGCCGGAACCTGTTCCGACGCCGGTCACGGCTGGCACAGACAACTGGGAAACCTTCTGACGGTTATCAACCACGGGCCGGATAGGGCGCATTCACGCCGTCATCCGGCCCGGCGGTTGCATTTATAGCGGCATGGATTTACGAATCGCGCCTATCAGCGTTTGCGCGCCGGAAGAAAGCGGTGAGTCCACGCGGGTAAGAATACCAATGGGCTCGCCCGCGCCCTGGGTCGGCACCGGCAGGGAGACCAGTGTCGCCTGGCGCAGATCTTCTTTCACCGCCCCGGATGGCACAAACCACACGTAGTCGTAGTCGACGGTAAGCTGGCGCGACAGCGAGGCCGAAAGCGTTTCGATACAGCCGTTGGGCAACTTGCAGCCCTGGCTTTGCAACAGCGCTTCGGCGTTTTGCCGTGGCACGGTGCCTTTCGGCGACACCACCACGGGCCACTCCATGACCCGACTGAGAGTGACATTTTCCTGCAATAGCGGATGGCCGGGGCGGACAACCAGCTTTAATGACTCGAGAAACAGCAGTTCGTAATTCAGGCCGCTCATCAGTTCCGGATCGGACATCCGCCCAATGCCGATGTCAATCTCGCCGGATTTCAGTCCCGCCAGCAGCATAGTGTTATTCATGGTGGCCACCTGCAGGGTGGTCTCTTTTTGCTGTTGATGAAACGGGCCAATCACCGCAGGCAGGATACCCAGCGCAGCGGTGGGCAGCGCGCCGATTCTCACTACATCATTGTTTAGACCTTCTTTACGGTTTAGCGCCTGTCCGGCCGTATTGAGCGCATCAAGCACTTTTACCGCATGGGTCAGAAACTGCTCCCCCGGAAGGGTCAGTTGGGCGCCAAGTCGTCCGCGTTCAAACAGGCGGGTTCCGGTCAACTGCTCCAGCTCGTTCAGCGTTTTTGACAGCGCGGGCTGGCTGAGGTTAAGGGTTTCGGCTGCACGCCCCAGTGTTCCTTGTTGAGCGACAGCGACAAATGTATGAAGATGGCGCAATCGGATGCGCTGACTGAACAAACTATTTTTTTCCATAAGCGATGTTAAAAACAGAGCCGTGCCGGTGACAAGTAAAGTTGTTTGTTTTTGATAACTTGATTGCAAAATATAATTAACATTTAACTCATTTAAGTAACAGCGATTTCTCTGCGGAGGGGAAAATGATTCATGTCATAGGCCACCTTAATCCAGACAGCGATGCGATATGCTCGGCGTATATGACCGCGTGCTGGCTTCAGATGCGCGGCTTACCGGCCACGGCCTGGCGTCTCGGCGAACCGAATCGCGAAACCCGCTTTATCTTCGAACAGGCGGGGCTGGACATGCCGCCATTGTTGACCCTGCCGCTCACCGGGCTTGACGTCTGGCTGGTAGACTTTACGGAGCCATCACAAGGGCCGGAAACCCTTCAGTCCAGCAATGTTGTTGGCATTATTGACCATCACCGACTGGGCGGGCTAATGACCCGCCTGCCGCCGGAGGTGTGGATTAAACCGGTTGGTAGCAGCGCCACATTGCTGTGGCAGTTAATGACGCCACAGCACAGGGCGCAGGTCACTTCCGCGCAAGCGCAATTACTGCTGGGCGCCCTGTTAAGTGACACTGTCACGCTACGATCGCCCACGACCACTGACGACGATCGTCAGGCGGTAGCCGAACTGACGGAACAGGCAGGCGTGACGTTAAGCGCCTTTAGTGAGGGATTATTAAGCGCGAAAACCAGCGTGGAAGGCTTAACCGCCAGCGCGCTTCTGCAAAAGGATATCAAGCGCTTCACTCTTCATGGGTTACAGGTCAGCGTCGCGCAGATCGAGCTTTACTCTCTGGATCAGGTATCCGGCGTGCTGGAAGCCCTGCGAGGCGAGATGGCGGAATACGCTACCCGCAGCGGCGCGGATCTGGTGGCGCTGATGCTGACCGATATTAACGCCGGGCATTCGCAGCTGTGGTTTGCCGGTTCACATCAGCCGCCGCTGTCGCAGCCCGTGACGGTCGAGGGTATGCTGAGTCGTAAGAAACAGATGTTGCCCTGGCTGGAGAAGCATCTGGCCTGATACAAAACGTCAGCGGGCTGAAGCCCCAGCCCGCTGCTACCGTTAAACGTCAAAAAAGACCGTTTCTTTTTCGCCCTGCAGATGAATATCAAAGGTATAGACCGTCTCGTCGCCGCGCTGAACACGCCGGGCAATGAGCGTCTGGCGGCGAACTTCCCATTCGATCAGGTTTAGCACCGGGTCGCGCTGGTTCGCCTCAGGTTCATCGGCAAAGTACATCCGGGTGTGCAGGCCAATATTGATGCCCCGGGCGACAATCCACAGGTTAACGTGCGGCGCCATGACCCTGCCGTCACGCCCGACGACGCATCCCGGTTTGATGGTTTCAAAGCGCCAGACGCCGCTGTCGAAGTCGGAACAGGCGCGTCCCCAACCGCGGAAATCAGGGTCAAGTTTCTTATCTTCCTGATGGTCGGCTGGATGGTTATACCGTCCGTGGGCATTGGCCTGCCAGATTTCCAGCAGCACATCGCGCACCGGTGTGCCGGAACCGTCGATCACCCGGCCTTCAAGGGTAATACGCTCACCTTCGGTATGGCTGTTGGTCAGCGTGGCGCTGACGTTTTTCTCAAAGATATGAAAGCCTGCCGCGTCCGGCGCTAACCCAATATGCACATACGGTCCCGCCGTTTGTGAGGCGGTTTCCGGTAAATAATCTTTCATTGTGCGACCCCCTGAGTCCGGTTTTCAAACAGTGTGGCGCGCTGGCCTCGCAGCACCAGATCGAAACGGTACGCCAGACAGTCCAGCGGAACGGCGGCGTGGGTGTCCAGTTCAGCAATCAGGGTGCGAACAGCGTCGTCGTTGTTGAGGGTTCTGACAATGGGACACTGCCTGATAAGCGGGTCGCCTTCAAAATACATCTGGGTGATCAGACGCTGGGCGAAGGCATCGCCGGACAGTGAAAAATGAATATGCGAAGGACGCCAGTCGCTGGCCTGATTACGCCACGGATAGGGACCTGGTTTGATGGTGCGGAAAAAATAGTATCCGTTTTCATCGGTTAACACGCGTCCGCAGCCGCCAAAGTTGGGGTCGATAGGCGCGAGATACTGATCTTTCTTGTGGCGGTAGCGGCCACCCGCATTCGCCTGCCAGACTTCAACCAGCGTATTTTTCATCGGACGACCGAAGCCGTCACGAACATAGCCGTGGACAATAATACGTTCGCCAATCGGTAAACCGTCTTTGGCGTAATTCATGATCAGGTCGTTGTCCAGCGGACCCAGATCGCTATCGCTGAATACCGGACCGGTGATTTCAGATAATGAGTTTTGCAAAGAGATCAGCGCATTGCGCGGCGAACGCAGCACGCTGGTTTTGTAGCCAGGGGCAAAGGCCGGCGGATGGCTGTTGTAGTCGCGATGAATGACCTCGCGGGCGAAACGGTTATCTTGCATAGCGGGCTCCTGTACGGGTAAGAGAATTATTGTTTTCAGGTCGCCTGCCAGAGTTTCTGTAAATACAATGTTAATTAAAAGTGAATTTATGTCGATTATTACATAGCCGTGAGTTATAGAAGGGGGGGCGCAACGCGACGGGACGAGTTTCGGCGGGATCACACTTTGTAAATTCTTCCCCACGGAATGAACGGCCTTTTCTACACTCCAGGTAACATTCACTGGAGACATGACATTATGGCGAACAGCATCACGGCAGATGAGATTCGGGAACATTTTTCGCAAGCAATGTCAGCGATGTACCAGCAGGAAGTTCCGCAGTACGGCACGCTGCTCGAACTGGTCGCTGATGTCAATCTGGCGGTACTGGAAAATAACCCCACTTTGCACGAAAAACTGGCTAACGCCGACGAACTGGCCCGTCTGAACGTAGAACGGCACGGGGCGATACGCGTCGGTACGGCAGAGGAACTTTCCACGCTACGGCGTATGTTTGCGATCATGGGCATGTTTCCGGTCAGCTATTACGATCTTTCTCAGGCTGGCGTACCGGTGCATTCGACGGCGTTCCGGCCCGTCGATGACGCCTCGTTATCGCGAAACCCTTTCCGGGTCTTTACTTCGCTGCTTCGCCTGGAGCTGATTGAAAATGTGGCGTTACGTCAGCGCGCGGCGGAAATCCTCGCCCAACGTGATATTTTTACGCCGCGTTGCCGGGAACTGCTTGATGTCTGGGACAAGCAAAACGGTTTCGACACGGCACAGGCGCATGAGTTCGTCGAGGAAGCGCTGGAAACGTTCCGCTGGCACCGTCATGCTACCGTGGACGCGCAAACCTATCTGGCGCTGCATAATGAGCACCGGCTGATTGCCGACGTGGTCTGTTTTCCTGGCTGCCATATTAATCATCTCACGCCGCGCACGCTGGATATTGACCGTGTACAGGCGATGATGCCGGAATGCGGTATCGAACCCAAGATACTGATTGAAGGCCCGCCGCGTCGCGACGTGCCGATCCTGCTGCGCCAGACCAGCTTTAAAGCGCTGGAAGAACCCGTGTTGTTTGCTGGCGAAAAGCAGGGCACACATACCGCGCGCTTTGGCGAAATTGAGCAGCGTGGGGTGGCGCTGACCGTCAAAGGACGGCAGCTTTATGACGCGCTGCTCCAGCGCGCCGGGACCGGGAAAGACAATTTGACGCATCAATTGCATTTGCAGGAGGTGTTTAAAGCATTTCCCGACAGCGAATTCCTGTTGCGCCAGCAAGGGCTGGCCTGGTTTCGCTATCGACTGACGCCGACGGGCGAAGCACATCGTCATGCCATTCACCCTGGTGACGACCCGCAGCCCCACATTGAACGCGGTTGGGTGGCGGCGCAGCCCATTACCTACGAAGATTTTTTACCGGTCAGCGCAGCGGGCATTTTCCAGTCAAACCTGGGAAATGAAACCCAGGCGCGCCGTCATGGTAATGCCAGCCGCGACGCGTTTGAGCAGGCGCTGGGATGCCCGGTGTTGGACGAGTTTACGCTGTACCAGGAGGCGGAAGAGCGCAGTAAACGGCGTTGCGGCCTGCTTTAATCAAGGTATGCTGTAGGAATTTGCAATTACCGGGTAAACATGGACATGGTAAATCCCACTATTCCGCTGGCCGATACCGTACAGGGAAAACTGATCGGTGTCGTTGAGAAAGACATTCATATCTGGCGCGGTATTCCCTATGCCGCGCCGCCGGTCGGCGAACGGCGCTGGCGCGCGCCGCAGCCGGTCACTCCCTGGTCCGGTACGCGTCAGGCTGATACGTTTTCCCGTGCCAGCTGGCAGGACATCGAATACTGTAAAGCGCTGGGCGGCGGCGATCCGGGCGCGTTCTCCGAAGACTGTCTCTACCTTAACGTCTGGTCTCCTGCCGGGCGGCGCGCACCGCTGCCAGTGATGGTCTGGCTTCATGGCGGCGGCTATACCTTGGGCGCTGCAAGCCTTCCACCGTATGACGGCCTTGCGCTGGCGAAGCGCGAGGTTGTGGTCGTCACCGTCAATTACCGTCTGGGTCACCTGGGCTTTTTCGCTCATCCGGCGCTGGAAGGGGAAAGCGATGAGTGCGTGAATAATTTTGCGCTGCTCGATCAAATCGCCGCGCTGCGTTGGGTACAGGAAAATATCGCTGCGTTTGGCGGCGATCCGCAGAACGTGACGCTGTTTGGTGAATCCGCAGGCGCGCGCAGCGTACTTTCCCTGCTGGCGTCGCCTAAGGGCAACGGCCTGTTTCACAAAGCGATTGTGCAGAGCGGTTACACCTTACCGGATACGCCGCGCGAGATTGCCCTTGAAAACGGCATTGCGCTGGCGGGGCACTTCGGATTGCAAAACGCGACGGCTGAACAGCTGCGTGCGATTCCGGCAGAGGATTTCTGGCCGCTCGGCGCGCCGTACAAAATCGCCCCGACGCCGATCTCTGGCGACGCCGTGTTGCCCGAACCGATGCTGGATGTCTTTTTTGCGGCGAAGCAGCATCCGGTCCCACTGATGATCGGTTCCAACAGTGACGAAGCGAGTGTGATGGCCGTTTTCGGCGTCGATCTGGCTGAACAAATCCAGAAACTGCGCCGCGAACGCAGGCTGGGTCTCGGCCTGATTAAATTGCTCTATCCCGGCGTGAAAGGGGACGAAGAGTTGGGGCGTCAGGTGTGTCGCGACATGGCCTTTACCGCGCTCGGCTATGTGGTGATGCAGGCGCAGCAGCGGGTAGGAGAACCCTGCTGGCGCTACTGGTTCGATTATGTGGCGGAAGCCGAGCACGATACCTACGCCAACGGCGCGTGGCATGGCAACGAGGTGCCTTATGTGTTTGATACCCTCACGCTCGCCGAGCCTGCGCGAGACTACGTGAATGAAAACGATCTGGCCTTCGCCGCGCAGGTCGCCGACTACTGGGTCAACTTTGCCCGTCACGCCAGCCGTACCTGCGATACGCTTCACGGCCCGGTACGCTGGCCTGCCTGTATCAAAGGACGCGACCGGCTGCTGCGAATCGGCCTGAACAAGCGAGCGGGTTTCAAGGTTGAAAACCGGTTTATGCGCGCGCGTCTGGCGCTGTTTAAGCGAGTCATGACCCAACACGTCAGTCTTGACTAGCTTTGCAAAAGTTGAAGGTCGCGAGAAGCAAGTTTACATGGGAATCAGTCAGTTCCGATCGACAGAAAATATTTTACGTTTTGCTCAGATAATCAGCGGCCAACAATTGGATTATTAATGAAATTTGTCTAGAGTGAGCGGTCAGAATTATGCTTCCTCTTGCCGCTGTCGAGCGCCAGCGCGGGACCATTCACGAGACCAGAAGGACTGATTTTCAGGTATGAATCGCAGACGATTTATTAAAGGTTCAATGGCAATGGCCGCCGTGTGCGGTACCGGCGGTATTGCTTCACTCTTTACCCGCGCCGCATACGCGGCCGAATCAGATATCGCCGACGGGCAAACAGTGCGGTTTGATTATTCGGTGCTGCAATCCATGGCCCACGATCTCGCGCAGAAACCGTGGGGCGGCGCGCCACGCGCGTTGCCGGACACCCTGGCGAATCTGACGCCTCAGGCTTACAACAGCATTCAGTATGACGCCGCCCGGTCGCTGTGGAATAACGTCGAGGGCCGCCAACTGGATGCCCAGTTCTTCCATGTGGGGATGGGTTTCCGTCGCCGGGTGCGCATGTTCTCTGTCGACGCCGCCACGCATATGGCGCGTGAAATCCACTTCCGCCCGGAGCTGTTCAAATATAACGACGCGGGCGTGGACACTAAACAGCTTGAGGGCCAAACCGACCTCGGTTTTGCCGGTTTCCGCGTATTCAAAGCGCCCGAACTGGCGCGACGTGACGTCGTGTCATTCCTTGGCGCCAGCTATTTCCGCGCGGTGGACGATACCTATCAGTACGGCCTGTCTGCCCGTGGTCTGGCGATTGACACCTACACCGACACGAAAGAGGAGTTCCCGGACTTTACCGCTTTCTGGTTTGATACAGTGAAGCCGGGGGCCACCACGTTTACCGTGTATGCGCTGTTAGACAGCCCAAGCATTACCGGCGCCTATAAATTCGTGATCCACTGTGAGAAGAGCCAGGTGATCATGGACGTGGAAAATCGCCTGTACGCCCGCAAGGACATCAAACAACTGGGTATTGCGCCGATGACCAGCATGTTCAGCTGCGGCAATAACGAACGCCGCATGTGCGATACCATTCATCCGCAGATCCACGACTCTGACCGACTGGCGATGTGGCGCGGCAACGGCGAATGGATCTGTCGCCCGCTGAACAACCCGCAAAAATTGCAGTTTAACGCCTATACCGACAACAACCCGAAAGGCTTCGGTCTGCTGCAGCTGGATCGGGACTTTAGCCACTATCAGGACATTATGGGCTGGTACAACAAGCGTCCGAGCCTGTGGGTGGAGCCCCGTAACCAGTGGGGCAAGGGCACCATCGGGCTGATGGAGATCCCGACCACGGGCGAAACGCTGGATAACGTGGTCTGTTTCTGGCAGCCGGAAAAATCGATCAAGGCGGGAGATGAACTGACGTACAAATACCGACTGTACTGGAGCGCGCAGCCGCCGGTTCGTTCGCCGCTGGCGCGCGTGATGGCTACCCGTACCGGTATGGGCGGATTTCCGGAAGGCTGGGCGCCGGGCGAGCATTATCCGGAAAAATGGGCGCGTCGTTTTGCCATTGATTTCGTTGGCGGCGATCTGAAAGCTGCGGCGCCTAAAGGCATTGAGCCGGTGATTACGCTTTCCAGCGGCGAAGCGAAGCAGATTGAAATTCTCTACGTCGAACCATTCGACGGCTACCGCATCCAGTTTGACTGGTATCCTACCTCTGATTCGACCGAACCGGTGGATATGCGCATGTTCCTGCGTTGCCAGGGCGAGGCGATTAGCGAAACCTGGCTGTATCAGTATTTTCCTCCCGCGCCGGACAAGCGTCGCTATGTCGATGATCGCGTGATGCGTTGATCCTCGCGACGCCCTTTGCAAGGCAAGGGGCGTCAGCGTTTCCCCGAAATATCTGTACAAGAACTAAACACGATCCCGTTCGCATTTTTCCCTGACTCAAATGAGTAAGCTGAAGATGTGTATTTCTTATACACGCGTTTGTTCACTAACAGGGAGAGCGTATGTTTCCAGAATACAGAGATCTGATTTCCCGACTGAAAACCGAGAACCCTCGCTTTCTGTCTCTTTTCGAAAAGCACAATAACCTTGATCACGAAATAGCCAGGCTGGAAGGCGCCGATGGTCGGGGATACAATCTCGAAGTCGTTCGCCTTAAAAAACAGAAACTCCAGCTAAAGGACGATATGCTCAAAATCTTACAGAAAGAGAGTGCTAACGAGAGCCAGGTATAACCGCTCCCGTTCTCTGAAAAGGGCTTCCCACGCATCGGGAGGCCCTTCTTGTTTTGGCTAAGTGTTTGCATTACCGCTGAAAAATCTGCTAAACAGAACGCTGGGCGGCGGTACGGCAAAACAGGAGTCAATATGACAGAAACAATCAACGCGGGCGAGAACCTGCAACTGCAGGCGGTTGCGGAGCATCATATTGCGCCACTGCATCAGCTGGTACGCAAAAACAGCGCCTGGCTGCAGCAGTCGCTGAACTGGCCTGCGTCAGTGCGCGGGGAAGAAGACACGCGTAAAAGCGTGCAGGGGAATATCCTGTTGCATCAACGCGGCTATGCGAAAATGTACATGATTATGGCCGGCGATGAACTGGTGGGCGTGCTGTCGTTTAATCAGATTGAGCCATTAAATAAAGCGGCATATATCGGTTACTGGCTGGATGAGTCGCATCAGGGAAAAGGCACGATGTCACGCGCGCTTCAGGCGCTAATGCGCCACTACGCTGAGCGCGGCGAGGTGAGGCGCTTTGTGATTAAATGTCGGGTGGCCAATCACGCCAGTAATCAGGTTGCCCGGCGCAACGGCTTTGAACTGGAAGGCTGTCTGAAACAGGCTGAATACCTGAACGGTCGCTATGACGACGTGAACCTTTATGCCCGTATTATCAGCGCGTCATCAGACTGAGCCGACCAGCGGGGTGTGGGTGATATACTGCTCGCCGTGGTAGACTTTGGGGCCACGCAGATGAATGGCCTCATCGCCTGAAGCCTCGATAACGGTTGAACCGCCAATATCCACGTGATTTTCGATCACTACTTCGCCGTTAATACGCGCATCGCCCTCAACCAGCACGTGATCGTCAAGTAATATCGGGCCGCCGCACAGTCGCGCCTTTCCACCCACCATCACGTGATGTTTGAGCACGCAGTTGCCTTCTACCGTCGCCTGTTCGGCAACCTGCGAACTGTAGCGTAGAGTGGGGATCGCGTCTTCCTCGAAACCCGCGATGACGCGCGCGTGACCGTATACTTTGGCGCAATCACACAACCAGACGTTATTTTCAGCGTTGCCTTCAACAAGCGCGAAATCAAACACTTCGGCCCGGTGTTCGATAAACGCATGGGTGACAATGGCGTCCCCATAGATTTGCGCCTGATGTACAATCTGCGAATGAGCGACCATTGCACGATCGTAAATCTGTAAAAGTTGATCGCATTCGGTCGTCATTCCCCGCGCGGCAAAAATTTCTGACTGGTGCAGAATGCGTGCATCGCCGGACAACCGACACTCACCGCGTACGGTGGACGCCTGAACAGTGACGTTGTCACTTATTTCAGCGCCGTGGCTTATCTCCGCGTGGTCTATCCAGACATTATCGCCAATACGTGCGCCGTCGCGAATGACGCAGGGCTGGGTGATACGGGCGTTTCCGCTGATTTTAGCGCCAGAAAAAGCCAGCGAATTTTCATCGTAGATCCAGCACGTGCCTTCCTGAGACAATGCGCTTTCGTGATCGAGCCAGCCGCCGACATCGCCGGCTTTGACATCGTTGAAGTCAATCAGGGCGATAATCTGGCGCAAAAGGACATGCTGTTTCCGATCGTTTTCTGATAGCTGAAGGCGCGCGGGGTCTCATCAAGGCGGTATTTTTGCATACAAGGTATCCGTGGTTTCGCTCACTATAACCGTAGCAAATTTTACGCCGCTGGCTAAACGCAGAGAAATTACATAAAATGCATTTCAAATATACTTTATAAATTAAACAAAATGCGTAAAGAAAAAGCAGGTGATTGTGTTCTGAATTTGCCCGCCGGCTATTTTGGCATGGTGCTGGGGACTATTGGGATGGGCTTTGCCTGGCGCTATGCCAGTCATATTTGGGCCGTCAGCCACTGGATTGGCGACGCGCTGGTGATCCTGGCGATGGTGATATGGGGACTGCTGACGCTGGCATTTATGACCCGGCTGGTGCGTTTTCCGCACAGCGTGATTGCGGAAATTCGCCATCCGGTCATGAGCAGTTTTGTCAGCCTGTTTCCGGCGACCACAATGCTGGTCGCTATCGGGTTTGTTCCCTGGAGCCGGCCGCTGGCGGTGGCGCTGTTCAGCATAGGCGTGGTGATCCAACTGGCCTATGCCGCCTGGCAAACGGCGGGGCTGTGGCGCGGCGCACATCCACAGGAGGCCACCACGCCGGGGTTGTATCTGCCGACCGTCGCCAATAATTTTATCAGCGCGATGGCCTGCGGCGCGCTGGGCTATACCGATGCCGGACTGGTCTTTCTGGGCGCGGGGGTCTTTTCGTGGCTCAGCCTTGAGCCGGTGATCCTGCAGCGCCTGCGTAGCGCCGGAGAACTCCCCACCGTACTGCGGACATCTCTTGGCATTCAACTGGCGCCCGCGCTGGTGGCCTGTAGCGCCTGGCTTAGCGTTAACGGCGGCGAAAGCGATACGCTGGCGAAGATGCTGTTTGGCTATGGCCTGCTTCAGTTGCTTTTTATGCTGCGGCTGATGCCGTGGTATTTGTCACAACCCTTTAATGCCTCCTTCTGGAGTTTCTCGTTCGGCGTGTCAGCGCTGGCCACGACAGGGCTGCATCTCGGTCATGCCAGCGAGTCCGGTTTTTTCCACAGCCTCGCCGTGCCTTTATTCATCTTTACGAATGTTATTATTGCATTATTGCTGGTCCGTACGTTCGCGTTACTGGTGGAAGGTAAACTGCTTATCCGCACTGAACGTTCGGCGCTGTTAAAAACTGAGGATAAAAAATGACCCTTCGCGACGAACATTACTTTACTGAAAAATATGATTTAACCCGCACCCATTCTGAAGTGCTGGATGCTGTCAGGGTGGTTAAGCCGGGTAAAACGTTGGATTTGGGCTGCGGCAATGGCCGTAATAGTCTGTATCTGGCGGCGAACGGTTTTGATGTGACCGCATGGGATAAAAACCCGATGAGCATCAAGAATGTTGAGCGTATTAAAGCGGCCGAAGGGCTGGAGAATCTGCAAACCAACGTGGTGGATCTTAATGCTCTACGTTTTGACGGCGAGTACGATTTTATCCTCTCTACCGTGGTATTGATGTTCCTTGAGGCCAACACGATCCCGGGGCTCATCGCTAACATGCAGCGTTGTACTAAACCGGGTGGGTATGACCTGATCGTCGCGGCGATGGATACGGCAGACTATCCCTGCACCGTTGGTTTTCCGTTTGCCTTCAGGGAAGGGGAACTGCGCGACTACTACGCAGGTTGGGAGCAGCTGAAATACAATGAAGATGTCGGTGAGCTACATCGTACCGATGCGAACGGCAACCGGATTAAGCTGCGTTTTGCCACCCTGTTAGCTCGCAAAATGGCGTGATGCCGGAAGGACGAGTACGCCATTTATTTCTGGACAAAAAAAGGGTCGGTAAAGTGTGGTTTGCTTACCATTTTTAATGCAACATAAATGATTTCCCTTTGCTATTATTGCGCATGCATATGTGCACATTTAAGGGATCGTTTCATGCGTACTCGTACTTTTTTCAGCGTTGCTATGCTTGCAGGGTTACTGACTTTATCCGGTTGTGCGTCAAAAATCACACAACCGGAAAAATATTCTGGCTTTTTAAAGGATTACTCCAGCCTCGAGGAAACGACATCGGCATCAGGACAGCCGGTGCTGCGTTGGGTTGATCCTGACTATAATGCCGCCAATTACGACAGCGTTGTCTGGACGCCCATCACGTATTACCCGGTACCCAAGCCGAACACGCAGGTCGGTCAGAAGGTCCTCGACGAGTTGTTGAATTACACTAACACCAAAATGAAAGGCGCCATTGCGCAGCGTAAACCGCTGGTGACCACGCCTGGCCCGCGTAGCCTGATCTTCCGTGGCGCCATTACCGGTGTTGACGCCAGCAAAGAAGGGTTGCAGTTCTATGAAGTGGTGCCGGTTGCGCTGCTGGTTGCCGGAACGCAAATGGCGACGGGACACCGTACCATGGACACCCATCTCTACTTTGAAGGCGAGTTAATCGACGCGGCGACCAATAAGCCTGTTATTAAAGTGGTTCGCCAGGGCGAAGGGAAAGATCTGAACAACGAAAGTACGCCGATGGCGTTTGAAACGCTTAAGCAGGTCGTGGATAACATGGCCACCGACGCCACCATGTTTGAAGTTCGCCAGAAATAACGCCGTTCTTCTCGCGCCATCGCCCGATGGCGCTGTGACTACGCCAGCCGCCGACGCAAAAGCGCTGGCGGTTTTGCGAACATCACCAGATTGCCCAGTAAGATCAGCGCCAGCCCCACGACCGCATTCATCTGCCAGACATAGCCTTCGTAGAAAGTGGAGATCGACAGCGCGACCAGCGGAAACAGCAGCGTACTGTAAGCGGCGTTGCCGGGGCCGATACGCCCGACCAGGGTGAAATAAGCGCCAAAAGCAATCACCGAACCAAAAACCGCCAGATACAGCAGGGCGCCCAGGTAACTGACGGTCCACTGCGGCATAAAACTGTCGCCGCGCAACAGGGCGATGATGGCAATCAAAAGCGTGCCGTACAGCATTGCCCAACTGTTCGTGGTCATGATTTCCAGCCCGTTCTTTTGATGTCGCAGGCTGATCATATTACCGAGTGAAAAGCCGAAGGTGCCCAGTGCGCTAAGTCCAATTCCCCAGAGCAGTTCCTGGCTAAAGCCGCTGCCGACCAGATCCTGCCAGAACAGCGTCACGATCCCCGTCAGCCCCAGCGCGGCAGCGGCAAAGAAGCGAGCTGGCGGCTTTTGTGCGAAGAAAATAAAGCTGTTCACTGCGTTAAACAGCACCGCCATAGAGAAAATCACCGATTCCAGCCCCGTGTTGATCCACGCGGCGGCGGTATAAAAACACCAGAAGTTAAAACAAAAGACACATGCGCCCTGCAACAGACAGAACAGATGGTCGCGGGGCGTCAGTTTGCGCAGTTTGCCCCGCACCAGAAGAATGACCATCATCAGCGCCGTCGCTACGGCAAAACGCCAGAAGATAGACACCGGGGCGGCCACGGGCCCCTGTTGCAGATAAATGGCGATCCACGTCGTGCCCCAAATCATTACCACCAGACAGTACAACAATGCATTCATCACGTTTTACCTCTTATCAAACGATGACTCACTGTCACAAAGTTGCCGGGAATGCGCTTTCATCCCCTTGCGCACACTTGCAAAATCTTGCGCTTTTTTCCTTTGAGGGCATGGCAAGCGCGGCGACCTGCGATAGACTGAGGATCTGCTAAATGTTGTCGATATGGTGATATGTCCCGGTCCTACGATGCGTTTGAAAACCTGCGCAAACATAATGCTGTGCTGCATGAGTCAGTCGCGCTGCATTCTGGCGTCCAGCTGGCGGCCTGGTCGAACAAGCGCGATACCATTACGCAATATTGCGATCATCACACCCTCAGTCTGTACATTGAGGATGGCTATGAGAGTTATCACAAAACGTCCAGCGGCTGGGAAAACGGCGGCGGGCCGGATCGGTTTTGTCTGATGCCAAAAGAGAGCGAATCGACGTGGGATATTCGTGACGACTTATCCTTTGTGCATCTTTACTGCACCGATGCGCACCTGCGTGAAGTGGGCGAAAAAGTGTGGGACAAGAGTCCTTACCGTTTCACACTCGAAGAACGGTTATTTGGCAACGACCCGGGTATCACCGCCGTCTATCGCCAGTTTTTTCTCGGTAACGACTGGCAGCAGCCCGCCAATCACCTGACGCTGAGCGCGGCCTCGTCGCTGTTGATGACTCACTTGATCCAGCACTACAGCAACGTCCAGTGGCGCCTGCCTACCGTAACCGGCGGACTGGCGCCCGTGACGCTGCGCAATGTGCTGGCGTACATCGATGCCCATCTGGCGGAACCGCTGACACTTGCCGACTTAGCCCGCGAGGCGGCGCTCAGCGAATTTCATTTCGCCCGTATGTTTCGCCAGTCGATGAAAATGGCGCCGCATCAGTATGTGATGCAGCGACGCATGGCGCTGGCGAAGCAACTGGTGTGTCACACCCGTCAATCGTTAACCGACATTGCGCTGGCCTGCGGGTTCAGCTCTCCGAGCCATTTCAGCAACCGCTTTAAGCAGGTGACGGGGAAAACACCCTCGCAGCTACGCGCGGCGGGAGAAGGTTAACGTGGCGAAGCAGACACCACCCGCCATCAGCCCCCAGAATGCCGAGCCGATACCCCACAGCGTCACACCGCTGGCGGTGACCAGGAACGTGACGATAGCCGCATCGCGTTCCGCGTCATGGCTCAGCGCCTGATACAGACTGCCGGAGAGGGTGCTTAACAGCGCTAATCCTGCCAGCATCTGCACGCCGCTCACCGGTAGCGCCGCCATTATGCCGGTAATCGAACTGCCGAAAATCCCCGCCAGAAGATAAAACACCCCGGCTGACGCTGCCGCCAGCCAGCGCTTTGACGCATCCGGATGCGCATCCGGACTTTGACAGATTGCCGCTGTGATGGCGGCAATGCAGATGGAATACACGCCAAATGGCGATAACAGCAATGCCAGCAGGCCCGTCACCACGATCAGCGGTGAAACAGGCACGTCATAGCCGCTGGCCTTCATTGTCGCCACCCCAGGCGCATTCTGTGACGCCATTGTGACCAGAAATAGCGGTACCGCCACGCCTAACGCGTGCGCCAGAGAAAACGAAGGCGCAATAAACGTCGGTATAACCGGAGCGACGCTCAACGTACGGGTCACCACATCGCCCTCAAGCCATGCCACCAGTGCGCCCGCGAACAGTGCGGCAATGACGGCATAGCGCGGAGCAACTCGCTTTAACGTCAGCCAGGCCAGCAACATACTGCCGCACAGCATCAAATGGCCCTCCAGATTGGTGAAGGCCTGCAAACCAAAACGCAGCAGAATACCAGCCAGCATCGCGGCGGCGAGCGAGTGGGGGATAATCCTCATCATGCGCGCAAACAGACCTGTTATTCCGCAGATGACAATCAGCGCGTTGGCGACGATAAACACGCCAACCGCTTCCGTCAGCGTTACCCCCTGCAAGCCCGTGACCAACAGCGCCGCGCCAGGTGTAGACCATGCCGTCAATACCGGAGCGCGATACCACAGTGACAGGCCCAGCGTACTGACACCCATTGCGATGCCGAGCGCGGTCATCCAGCCGGCGATCTGTTCGGCGCTGGCGCCTGCGGCCACGGCGGCCTGCCAGATAATAGCCGCCGAGCTGGCATAGCCGATGAGGACCGCCACAAACCCTGACAGAAGCGTCGGTAGCGGAAGCGAGAAAGCGCGCATAGCAACCTCTTGTGCGTTATAACGGTCGCTTGAATCTACCATTTGAGCGTTATAGCGCACAAGTGGTAAGCTGATGTTTTTGGGAGAACGCGTATGGACAATCTCACACAGTATCTGGCGAGCACGCTGAAAACGTTGCGCACCCAGCGCGGCTGGAGCCTGTCGCGCCTGGCGGACGCGACAGGGGTGTCGAAAGCCATGCTTGGGCAGATCGAACGGAACGAATCCAGCCCGACCGTGGCGACCCTGTGGAAGATCGCCACCGGGCTGAATGTCCCGTTTTCTACGTTTATTTCACCGCCGGAATCGACGCCTTTGCCGACGTTTGATCCTCAGCAGCAGGAAATGGTGGTGACGCCGCTGTTTCCGTGGGATCCGGAACTTTGCTTCGACCATTTTTCCATTCTTCTGGCGCCCGGCGCGCTCAGCGAATCCACGCCGCACGAGGCGGGGGTAATTGAGCACGTCGTGGTGATCTATGGCGAGCTGGAGATGTGTATTAACGCGCAGTGGCGGACGATCAAAACCGGAGAAGGCGTTCGTTTTGCCGGTGACCACGCCCATGCCTATCGCAACACCAGCGCGCAAACAGTCCATTTTCATTCGCTGATTCATTACCCGCGCAGTTAAGCGGGAAAACTATTTCGCAATGCCGCGCTTCTGACTACAATAGCCGCCATTTTGCTGCTACTGGATAAAAACAACGCTATGCGCCAGCACCCACATCGCCTTGAATTGTTAAGCCCGGCACGTGACACCGCCATCGCCCGCGAAGCCATTTTACACGGCGCGGACGCCGTTTATATTGGCGGTCCCGGCTTCGGCGCGCGTCATAACGCCAGCAACAGCCTGAAAGATATCGCCGAACTGGTGCCGTTTGCCCATCGCTTTGGCGCGAAAATCTTTGTTACGCTGAACACCATTCTTCATGACGATGAGCTGGAACCCGCCCAGCGCCTGATTACCGATCTTTACCAGACCGGCGTCGACGCGCTGATTGTTCAGGATATGGGAATTCTTGAACTTGACATTCCGCCGATCGAACTGCATGCCAGCACGCAATGCGACATCCGTAGCGTCGAAAAAGCGAAATTTTTGGCTGACGTCGGTTTCACCCAGATTGTGCTGGCGCGCGAGCTGAGCCTTGCGCAAATTCAGGCGATTCATCAGGCGACCGATGCCACTCTCGAATTTTTCGTGCATGGCGCGCTCTGCGTCGCATATTCCGGCCAGTGTTATATTTCTCACGCCCAGACCGGACGTAGCGCCAACCGCGGCGACTGCTCCCAGGCGTGCCGTTTACCGTACACCCTGAAGGACGATCAGGGCCGGGTTGTGTCTTACGAGAAACATCTGCTGTCGATGAAAGACAACGATCAAACCGCTAACCTCGGCGCGTTAATTGATGCAGGTGTACGCTCCTTCAAAATTGAAGGGCGTTATAAGGACATGAGTTACGTAAAAAATATCACCGCCCACTATCGGCAAATGCTGGATGCGATCATTGAAGAGCGCAGCGATCTGGCGCGCGCGTCTTCCGGTCGCACCGAGCATTTCTTTATCCCGTCCACGGATAAAACGTTCCATCGCGGCAGCACCGATTACTTTGTCAATGCGCGCAAAGGCGATATTGGCGCCTTTGACTCACCAAAATTCATCGGCTTACCCGTTGGCGAAGTGCTGAAAGTGGCGAAAGATTACCTTGATGTTGAAGCCAGTGAACCACTGGCGAACGGCGATGGCCTGAACGTACTGATCAAACGTGAGGTGGTTGGTTTTCGTGCCAATACTGTCGAAAAAACCGGGGAAAACAGTTATCGCGTCTGGCCGAACGAGATGCCTGCCGACCTGCACAAAGTGCGCCCGCGACATCCACTGAACCGTAATCTCGATCATAACTGGCAGCAGGCGTTAACCAAAACCTCCAGCGAGCGGCGGGTAGCGGTGGATATCGAACTCGGCGGCTGGCAGGAACAGCTGATCCTGACGTTAACCAGCGAGGAAGGGGTAAGCGTGACGCACACGCTGGACGGTCAGTTTGACGACGCCAACAACGCTGAAAAAGCGCTGAGTAACCTCAAGGACGGGCTGGCGAAGCTGGGGCAGACGCTCTACTACGCGCGTGACATTCAGGTTAACCTACCCGGTGCGCTGTTTGTGCCAAACGGGCTGCTCAACGCGTTCCGTCGGGAAGCCATTGAGATGCTGGATAAGGCGCGACTTGCCCGCTACAAACGCGGCGTGCGCAAACCGGTCTCAGATCCCGCGCCGGTCTACCCGCAGACGCATCTGAGTTTTCTGGCAAACGTCTATAACCAGAAGGCGCGTGAGTTCTACCATCGTTATGGCGTACAGTTGATCGACGCGGCGTATGAAGCGCATGAAGAAAAGGGCGATGTGCCTGTGATGATCACCAAGCATTGCCTGCGTTTTGCCTTTAATCTGTGCCCGAAACAGGCGAAAGGTAACATCAAAAGCTGGAAAGCGACGCCAATGCAACTGGTCAACGGTGATGAGGTGCTGACGCTGAAATTTGACTGTCGCCCGTGTGAAATGCACGTTATCGGCAAGATTAAAAATCACATTCTTAAAATGCCGCTGCCGGGCAGCGTGGTGGGTTCCGTCAGTCCGGAAGATCTGATGAAAACGCTGCCGAAGCGTAAACCTTAATCCTTTGCGACATCAGCCCGGTGGCGTTTACCGGGCCTTTGTGTCGGTATTGATTTCCGCCGGTTAACGCCTGGCCCAAAGCCGACATCCGGCGAGGTGTCCGCTTAATGCGCTTTAAACCCCGCCGCGGTCATGAGCAGGCGAAAAAACATGCCCACCGCCGCCAGCGCCAGCACGCTGCCGCCCCAAAGGATGACCAGCCACATCAGGCGTTTCCAGAGAGAATGTTGCATCAGTGATACCCCTCGCCATGCTGCACTTTGCCGCGAAACACATAGTAACTCCAGAAGGTGTACACCAAAATCACCGGAATGATGAGCAGCGCACCGACCAGCATAAACCCCTGACTCTGGGCGGGGGCGGCTGCCTGCCAGAGGGTAACCGAAGGCGGAATAATGTGCGGCCAGATACTGATGCCCAGGCCGCTGAAACCAAGGAAGATTAGCCCGAGCGTCAGCACAAACGGAAACGTGTGGTTTTCCGGACGACCCAGTGTGCGCCATAACCAGACGCTGAACGCGATCACCAGCACCGGAACCGGCAGCAGATAACCCAGGTTGGGAAGCGTAAACCAACGGTCGGCGATCGCCGGATGCGCTAACGGTGTCCAGAGGCTGATTATCGCGATTGACAACAGCAGGGCCAGCAGCAGTTTTTTCGCGACGCTGCGCATTTTATCCTGCAGCGGATTTTCGCTTTTCATCACCAGCCAGGTTGCGCCTAAGAGCGCATAGGCAACGACCAGTCCGACGCCACAGAACAGAGTGAAGGGGGTTAACCAGTCGAACGGCCCGCCGCTGTAGCGGCGACCGGTCACAGGGAAACCGTTGATCACTGCGCCAACCACGATCCCCTGGGCGAAGGTAGCCAGAATCGACCCGCCGAGAAAAGCATGGTCCCAAAATGGGCGGTGGGCTGGCGTGGCCTTGAAGCGAAACTCGAAGGCCACGCCGCGAAAAATCAGTCCGATCAGCATCAGCGTCAACGGAATGGTCAGCGCATCGATAATAACCGCATAGGCCAGCGGGAAAGCCCCAAACAGCCCCGCGCCGCCCAGCACCAGCCAGGTTTCATTACCGTCCCACACCGGCGCGACGCTATTGACCATCACATCACGATCCTCTGCGTCTCGTGTGACAGGAAACAGAATGCCAATACCCAAATCGAATCCATCCATCACGATATACATTAGCGTGGCGAAGACGATGATCACAAACCAGATAACCGATAAATCAATACCCATTAGCGATGTGCCTCATGTTGAGAATCGAGGACGGCGGCGGAAAGCGGCCTGGCGGGTGTGCCCGGCGGCGGCGCGGAATCATCTTCCAGCGGGCCTTTGCGGATCAGGCGAATCATATAGCTGTAGCCGACGCCAAAAACTGAGCTGTAGACAACAAAGAAAGCGAGCAACGAAATGCTCATATGTAAATCGCCGTGGGCCGACACCGCGTCGGCAGTACGCTGTAAACCGTACACCACCCACGGCTGGCGTCCGACCTCAGTGGTCACCCAGCCCGCGAGAATGGCGATGAGCCCCGAGGGTCCCATCCATAGCGCAAAGCGCAGGAACGGGCGCGAGGTGTAGAGGCGCTGCCTGTAGCGCAGCCAGAGCGCACAGAGCCCCAGCAGGACCATTAACATGCCCAGGCCGGCCATGATGCGAAACGACCAGAACACGATCGTCGAGTGAGGGCGATCCTCTTTGGCGAATTCTTTTAGCGCCGGAACCTGTTTATCCAGACTGTGCGTCAGGATCAGGCTTCCCAGCGCCGGGATCGCCAGTCCATAGCGGGTGCGTTCCTGTTCCATATCCGGCCAGCCAAACAGCAGCAGCGGCGTCGGCTCACCCGGCGGGTTTTCCCAGTGACCTTCAATCGCGGCGATTTTGGCTGGCTGATGTTTCAGGGTGTTCAGCCCATGCATATCGCCGATTAACGCCTGCACCGGCGCGACAATAAGCGTCATCCACAACGCCATGGAAAACATCGTGCGAATGGCTGGCGTTGTGTTGCCGCGCAGCAGATGCCAGGCTGCCGAAGCGCCGACAAACAGCGCGCTACTGAGAAATGCGGCGACGGACATATGCAGCAGGCGGTAAGGGAACGAAGGATTGAAGATAACGGCGAACCAGTCCACGGGCACAACCTGGCCGTTGACGATCTCAAACCCCTGCGGCGTTTGCATCCAACTGTTAGACGCCAGGATCCAGAAGGTGGAAATGAGGGTGCCAAGCGCCACCATGCAGGTTGAGAAGAAATGCAAACCCGGACCGACTTTATTCCAGCCAAACAGCATCACCCCGAGGAATCCGGCTTCAAGGAAGAAAGCGGTCAGCACCTCATAGGTAAGCAACGGCCCGGTAATACTGCCTGCAAATTCCGAAAAGCCGCTCCAGTTGGTGCCGAACTGATAGGCCATCACCAGACCGGAAACCACGCCCATGCCGAAATTGACGGCGAATATTTTCGACCAGAAGTGGTACAACGAGCGCCAGACCGGATTTTTGCTTTTTAGCCAAAGGCCTTCCAGCACCGCCAGATAACTGGCAAGCCCAATGGTGATTGCCGGAAAGATAATGTGAAAAGAAACCGTAAAGGCGAACTGGATCCTTGCCAGGTGAAACGCATCAAGACCAAACATGCCTGACTCCGCACTAAAAATTGATTCAGCGCAATTCTAGGCGTGTGAAGCTATGAGGGGCAGAAACAGAACAGGCATATTTAACCATAACAGTTTGCAAATCGTTGTGAATTTTATTCACTGTTATACACTGCGAGGCTCACCTGCATTGACCGACGAGAAACCAGAATGAAAAAATACCAGCGTCTGGCTGAACAACTTTGCGAACAGATCGCCTCTGGCGTCTGGCAACCCGGCGATCGTCTGCCGTCTCTGCGCGAACAGGTCGCCAGCAGCGGCATGAGCTTCATGACCGTCGGACATGCTTACCAACTGCTGGAAAGTCAGGGGCGAATTATTGCGCGTCCGCAGTCCGGCTATTACGTCGCGCCACGCCCGATTCTCCAGCCGACCGTGCAGCCAGCCCAGGTGATGCGTGACGAGGCTGTCGACATCAATACCTCTATTTTTGAGATGTTACAGGCCAGCCGTGATGCCTCGGTCATGCCGTTCGCCTCGGCGTTTCCCGATCCGCGCCTGTTTCCGCTCCAGCAGCTTAACCGCTCGCTGGCGCAGGTGAGCAAAACCGCGACCGCCATGAGCGTGCTCGAAAATCTGCCGCCTGGCAACGCAGAGCTGCGTCATGCCATCGCCCGTCGCTATGCCCAGCAGGGCATAACCGTCTCGCCGGATGACATTGTCATCACCGCCGGTGCGTTAGAAGCGCTTAATCTGAGCTTACAGGCGGTCACCGAGCCCGGCGACTGGGTGATTGTGGAAAACCCCTGTTTCTATGGCGCGCTGCAAGCGCTGGAGCGATTACGGCTTAAAGCGCTGTCAGTGGCGACCGACGTGAAAGAGGGGATCGATCTCGCGGCGCTGGAACAGGCGTTACAGGATTATCCGGTAAAAGCGTGCTGGTTGATGACCAACAGTCAGAACCCGCTTGGCTTTACGCTTAGTCCGGCGAAAAAAGCGCGGCTAGTCGCGCTCCTTGACAAGCATAATGTGATGCTGATTGAAGATGACGTGTACAGCGAACTCTACTTTGGCCGCGAAAAACCATTACCCGCCAAAGCCTGGGATCGCAGCGACCGGATCCTGCACTGTTCTTCATTCTCGAAGTGTCTGGTTCCGGGCTTTCGCATTGGCTGGGTGGCTGCCGGCAAGCACGCCCGCACCATTCAGCGCCTTCAATTAATGAGCACGCTGTCGACCAGTTCGCCCATGCAGCTGGCGCTGGTCGATTACCTGTCTACCCGTCGCTATGACGCCCATCTTAGACGCTTGCGCCGTCAGCTTGCTGAGCGTAAACAACAGGCCTGGCAATCGCTGCTGCGTCACCTGCCTGCCGACGTGAAGATCCATCATAACAACAGCGGCTATTTTCTCTGGCTCGAACTGCCGGAATCAATGGATGCAGGAGAACTGACCGCGCAGGCGCTGGCGCACCAAATCAGTATCGCTCCCGGGAAAATGTTTTCCACCTCGGACACCTGGAAACGTTTTTTCCGCTTCAACACCGCCTGGCAGTGGGGGGAAAGAGAGGAGAGCGCCGTTAAACAACTCGGTCAGCTTATTCGCGAACAGCTGAAATAGCGCGTCGTAATGTGTAAAGCAGGTTCTGATTATCCATGAGCCTGCTTTTGCCTGTCATTCATAGGAAATATCAATACCCGTCAATTTTCCTTTTGCTCGCTAACGCCTTGTCTATATTAGGGAAGAGAGACTCTTTACCCTTGTCCGCGACGTAATGCGCGTTACGTCACATCCTGGTCAAATTTCTTCTCTCCGGGCGGTGGGCTTTCTGTGCGCCGACTATTCTCTGGAAAGAACAACATTCCGCGGTACGACTGTCGTGACAGCGTCGCCGGAAACGGTAAATAAACAATGACATGGGAAAATGCTATGCAACATCTCTTACTGATTAACGGCGAGCTGGTCTGCGGTGAAGGCGAGAGGCAGCCCGTCTATAATCCGGCGACGGGCAAGGTGCTTCTGGAAATAGCCGAAGCCTCTCCTGCGCAGGTTGACGCCGCCGTTCGCGCAGCCGACAGGGCGTTCAGCGAATGGGGACAAACGACGCCTAAAACGCGCAGTGAACGGTTGCTGGCGCTGGCTGACGCGATAGAGCAGAACGCGCAGGTTTTTGCCGAACTGGAATCCCGCAACTGTGGGAAACCGCTGCATTGCGCGCTCAACGATGAGATCCCGGCGATTGTGGATGTGTTCCGTTTCTTTGCCGGCGCCGCTCGTTGTCTCAACGGTATGGCTGCCGGGGAATATCTGGAAGGACACACCTCTATGATCCGGCGCGATCCGGTGGGTGTCGTCGCCTCAATTGCGCCGTGGAACTATCCTCTGATGATGGCCGCGTGGAAACTGGCGCCTGCGCTGGCAGCCGGTAACTGCGTGGTGATAAAACCCTCCGAAATCACGCCGCTGACCGCGCTGAAACTTGCCGAACTGGCCAAAGATATCTTCCCGGCGGGCGTGCTGAATGTGCTGTTTGGTCGTGGTAAAACGGTTGGCGATCTGCTGACCGGGCATAAAAAAGTGCGCATGGTGTCGTTAACCGGTTCGATTGCCACTGGCGAACACATTATCCGTCATACCGCGCCCGCCATTAAGCGTACACACATGGAACTGGGCGGCAAAGCGCCGGTTATCGTGTTTGATGATGCCGACATTGACGCCGTGGTCGAGGGCGTGCGTACGTTCGGCTTTTATAACGCCGGACAAGACTGTACCGCCGCCTGCCGAATCTATGCGCAAAAGGGGATCTATGACGCGCTGGTGGAAAAACTTGGGGCGGCGGTTGCCAGCCTGAAAACGGGGGCGCCGGAGGAAGACTCTACTGAACTGGGGCCACTGAGTTCACTGGCGCACCTTGAGCGGGTCGCAAAAGCGGTCGAACGTGCCAAAGCGCTTGGACACATTAAGGTGGTTACCGGCGGACAGAAGGTGGACGGTCCCGGCTATTATTTTGCGCCGACGCTGCTGGCGGGGGCAAAACAGGAGGACGAAATCGTGCAGCGGGAAGTCTTCGGCCCGGTAGTGAGCGTGACGCCGTTTGACGACGAGGAACAGGTGCTGACGTGGGCCAACGACTCGGAGTACGGTCTGGCCTCGTCGGTGTGGACACAGGATGTTGGGCGCGCGCACCGGGTCAGCGCCAGGCTCCAGTATGGCTGTACGTGGGTAAACACCCATTTTATGCTGGTCAGCGAAATGCCGCACGGTGGGCAGAAAATGTCAGGTTATGGGAAAGACATGTCACTGTATGGGCTGGAAGATTACACCGTTATTCGTCACGTCATGGTTAAACATTCATAGCCTTTATGATCAGTGCGGGATCGAACGGGGCGGGAAAAGATCGTACGTTGCAGGCAGAGAGAAAAATCTCTCTGCCAGTCTGCGCCGCAGGGATGTAGAAATTAAATAAACCAACCAAATCTCAATGAGATAAGCGTTACCAGTCCGACGGCAGCAAAAAGATTGATCACTACGACAGTTCTGCTTGAGACATTCATTTAGGCCACCCTGAGTTATTACCCCTTTGTGTATAGTTCGGGATCGCAAATTGCGCAATAGGACAACCCGGGGTTATTCATCGGCAGCGACAAAATCGGAACAGCGCCAGACCAGAGCGATAAAACTTGATGTACATCAAAAAAAAGAGCATATTGCGCGCGTTTCACTTCTCTGGCCGGATGTCCCGTCAATGTCTTTGTATCAAAAAATGCTCGTTTTTTATGCGGTGATGGCCGCGCTGACTTTTCTCATCACCTGGTTTTTATCGCACGATAAAAAACGTATCCGTTTTTTGAGCGCCTTTCTTGGTGGGAGCGACCTGGCCTATGAGCTTCCCGGTCGCATTGCTGTTTTCGCTGTTTTAACACGGCTGAACAGGAGGGCGGTGATGCACCTCCTGCCTGTTATTGTCCCCCATTCAACAGCGTGTTCAGCGCGTTTTTATCCTCTGGCGTCACTTCATGTGGATGGCTGAATCCATTGTTCTCCTGCGCGCGCGTATACAGCGCCACCAGCCAGTCATAGACGTAGCGGCTGGCGGCATGTACCGGCCGGTCGTTTAACGCTGTCAGGCGTGCCATAGGTGGACGTTTTGCCGCGCTGAAAATCGTCTCGCCTTTGGCCATTCGACTGGCAGGGCGTTCGCTTTCCTCAACGTCGGCATAACCGAGCCAGGCGACAAAGTTGGCGATGTTGGCGTGCAACTGCGCGCCGCAGTTCTCGTCCTGTTGCACAATTTGCTGTAACTGCTGCGCAAGCTGCAAGCGGTAGCTGGCGGCGATCAGTATTGCGACCACCTGCCTGAGCGTGGCGGGCTTCAGACCTAAACGTGTGGCATTGCTGTCGTCGCGGCTCCACTGGCGAAGATGGTTGATCCACAATTTGTGCGCCCGGTCGCCGGTATCATTACCCTCAACCGTTTGAGGCGCGTCCTGAACCTCCGCAAAAAGATCGACAGCGTCGTTGAACAGCCCGCTAACCTGTTCTTCCCTCGGCTGGCGTATCTGGAGCAGGCACTCAAACTGTTGCACCTCGGGAACAAGGCCATCCAGCAGATCGCCGTGATGTGCTGCCTGTTGCTGTAGTTCACGGACAACCGTCTCGGCGCTGGACAGGTTGTCAGGCAGCAGGCACAGCAGTTCACGCAGATACTGCCGATGCCGGGCATGAAGCGCCTCAATTCGTGCTTGCCGCTGGGGGAACGACGTGGCGTGGGACAGCCATTCGATCAATCGTTGCAGACTGTTTTTATCCAGCGCCTGAAGGGTGCCCCAGTGCTGACCGGGATTGCCCATCAGTTGCTGGACGGTTTCATCCAGATTCTCTCCGCTTACAAAGCGCGCGTCCTGCGGGGTGATCGCCCATACCACCCCCGGTAGCGCTGTGTCGCGCAAGGGTTGGGTTTCGTGGACCCAGTTCAGTAACCGCCTGGCGGTAGCGGGCGTTTGCGTGCGGTTAGCGGTGGCATTGCAGATGACTAACACATCAGGCTGTCGCTGCTGACGATAGTGCTCAAGCAGCCAGCCGAGTTTAGCCTGCCATAAGGGCTGTGGAGAGGTGACGGGCGCCAGCGGAATATCCAGCAGATCGACCTCGTCAAGTACGCCGTCCTCCACGCTCAGCACCAGCTCGCGGGTAAGCAGCGCAAGGGGATCTTGCGGCAGGCTCACGGCCGCCAGCAGCGCGCCTTCCACCACGGGATGCACCACCACGTCATTTTGCGCTTCCGGTGAGGCATGGGCTTCCTGGGTGATAAAACGCTCGGACGGTAAACCAAACTGATCGACCAGCAGGCTGAGCGGCGCAGCAACTTCGCCAGCGTTACCGGTCTGTTGCAGCACATGCGCCAGCGCCAGCCACTGCTGCGTTAGTTCAGGCTGTTCGCCCCACAGCAGCGACCAGATGCTGGCGCGGGTAGTGAGATCCACATACGGAAGCACAAGCGCGAACTGATGCCAGAGCGCATCGTCAATCTGTTGTTGAGAAGCCGGTCGGCACTGACGACAGAAGCGGGCGACGATGGCGACTTCCGCCGCCGTAACGCCGGGGACGGGATGACGCTGGCGCAGCGACCGCCATTTTTCGAGACGCGATTCAATCATCGCTTTTTCTGCCTGGCGGCATGCTGGCTGCGCGTGGGCCATCGTAATAAAGATTTGCACCAGTTCGGCTTCAGCGATCAGCCGCAGACGTAACGGCCACTCGTCATCGGGCGAACTGGCCTGCCGCGTAAAGCGTAGCGCCATGTTGGCGGCGGCATGGCCGGGGTTAATATGGCTGAAATAGTCGAAATAGCGGTCCGGCATCACCACATTCATCCTGCCGTTTCCACTGCTGCACAGGGCGGAAAGTAAATGGGCTTTCGCTGACTGGGAATAACCGTACAGCCCGATACAGGCGCGTGACTGTCGGGCGGTCTCCAGCGCAATCTCCTTGGCGTTCGCGGCGTGAAGCTGCGTCAACAGCGCGTCTGCTTCGGCATCCAGCGTGACGGCGTAGCGGCGGGTGCGCTCTACCCAGGCAATAGCGGCCTGAGAAAGGGTTAACGTTTTGCTCATTTCAGGTACACGCTCCCGCTGTCGATCCAGTAATGACTGCCGCTGTGTCGACGGTCAGCCAGGGTATTTAATTTTAAGGTCAGGGCATCCGCCGGAACGGGTGTGCCGTCCTGTAACCAGGCGTCGCTGAGGACAAACGATTCGGGACCGTTTTCTTTGCTGCCGCCGCGCAACTGAAGCCGCACGTTCAGCACACCGTCACCGGCAATATTTTTAGCCAGTTCGGTGGAGTTGATGCTCAGCGTATAGAGCGGCGTTGCGGGCCAGCGGCTGTTCGCCAGTTGGCGGAAACCGAGCGTCACGTTACCACGCAACGGAAAGTGGACGCGGGTATCCAGCTTTTCGCCGGGTTTATCCAGATCGATATCGCGATACCAGACATTTTCGTCGCGCAGGATGTTGACGGTGTTATCCAGCACGCCGAGATAGCGTACCGTTGACCAGGCGCCGATATCGGCTGCTTTAAAGTTAAAGCGCGGCAGACGCAGATCCAGCGCCAGACTGCACAACATCGCACCGACGGCGGCAGTGGATTTCGGGTTGCCGATCCGTCCCTGCTGGTTGAACGGATACCATTCATGCACCCGGTAGTTATCCATCCATACTATCCGGTTGACCGGAACAGGTTGAAGATGGCGGATCAGCGCCTGCACCGCAGGCAGACAGGCGGGCCTGCCGGTCACCAGCAGCACGTCGCAGCAATAGTGCGAAATGGCTTCGCACACCGCATGCAGCGGCGAGGTAAGGGTGAATTGCCCGGCCAGCATCGCCTCTTGCAGCTGGCTGAACTGCACCTGTAACGGCACGCTAAGCACATCGAACGCTGGCGTGCCGGGCGGCAGCGCATGGTCGACGGCCTGCTGAATGTAGTTCATGACGTTGCGGGTTGGGCGCTGAGGTAACAGCTCGCCAAAGGTGGCATGCACCCCGGCCAGCGGATCGTTGATGTCGCACTTTTCCCATGCGGAAAGCACCGCGTGCCCCAGCGGCATAAACAGCTGAAGCGCCGTTTGCTGGCGCAGCACCGCCTGGGTATCTATGCGCCCGGAATCGCCAAACAGCGTGGCGAGCAGGGCGGCGGCATCGGTGACGCCTGCCTGCTGCAGCCGGGTTTGCAGCGCCGGTAAGATGCATCTCTGAATGACATCCAGAAGCATGTCATCGCCTGCGACCTTAAATCCTTCGCGAAACAGCAGGCGCGGGGTGATTTTAACATTTGTACCGACGCCGTCGTCCAACTGATAGTGAACAATCGCCATGTCAGTGGTGCCGCCGCCAATATCAATCGAGGCAACGCGCAGCGCCCGGCCTTTGCTTTCGCCCGGCTCGGGCTGGCGGTCCGGACGCGCCATTGCGCGGAAAAAGGCTTCGCTACGTCCGGCGTAATGGGAGATTGCTTCGTTATATAGCCACACCAGTTGCCCGCAGCTGGCTTCGTCCCATTCCATCTGGATCTCAGGCACTGGCACCCGGCTTTTTTCCTGCTGTTTACGGCTGCTAAAGTCGTCGTCCTGCGGATGCCACCCCATGGCTTTCCAGACAAGGGCAATGGCTTCAAACATACGCTGGCGGAAGATCTCCCGCTCCTGCTTTGGCATTGCCGAGGGCAGGGTGAGGATCAGCGTACGCAACTGGCGCGGCGATGCGGGAAACCCCAGCCGCAGACGGGTCGCCACACTGTTGATCTGCCCCAGCGCCTGGGCGAGGATCTCGCAGAGCATATGGGTCATCAGGGTGCTGCGGCTGTACTGCGGGGAGAATACCGGCAGGCGTTCATCCTGCGGCAGCGCGTACAGCGGCTGGCCGTCGTCATTCATCAGATTCATCAGTGGAAAGGCGGTCGCGAGGGGTTCACGCTGGGTTTTGCTGTTCATCTGGCTGAAGCGCCAGTCGTGCAGTACCGGCGTTTCATCCCACAGGTAGCGGCGGGGACTGGAAATACCGCTATTGCCGTCGGTTCCGGTTCGTTGCATCGCCAGTTTACGCGCTTCGTCGCCAACCCTGACAATCGACGGCCAGATAAACGCGTCTTCGCGTCCGCTTTCGACGGAAAAATGCTGCTTGCCGAAGCGGGCTTCCGAGAACTCAAGGCGACTGGTGAACAGCGGATCGTTCAAAAACTGCGGCTCGCTCAGCGATCGCACCTGCAGTTCTGCCGTCTGGCGCAGTCCGTCGTTGGCATCGCCGTGATCCTCAATCAACACGCCGCAGGTGTGGGTATTGCCAACGTCAAGGATCAAATCGACCGGAATCGCGGGAGTGCTCAGCGTCTCTGTGACCAGCCTGACCTCTGGCACCGTTAGCTGTTCGCCGAGTAACGCCAGCAGATTCAGCCAGTGCGCCTGATATTCAAAACTGCGCAGCGCCTGATTGATGGCCTGTTCCGGACGGTTTTCCACCTGGCTGACATGATGCAAAAACACCTCGCGCAGCCAGCCATCAATCCACGTCTGATCGAGAAAATCAGCCACTTCGTCATCGCGCCAGGCCAGCGCAAAGCGGGTACCGTTCAGAACATCGTTTTCACTGGGGGCGAGCGCGGAGGGAGTCGCGTCGCTCAACTGACTGTCGAGCGCGAGCGTAACGCGGTGGGTATGACCTGCGCTGTCAGGTAAGGCGAGTTTGCGAACCTGCACGCGCGCCCAGTTATCCGGACCTTCAACAAAGGTGCGCGGCGGGTTAAAGCGCAGGAACGGCAGCGGTAGCCAGACGCCGTCCAGTACCGCAAGCGAATACTGTAGCGACTGTGTGCTTTCGGGTTTAACCACTTCTGGCTGCATTCCCGGACGCGCCGGCAGCGTGTAGCGACCGTTTACCAGATCGTAGTCCAGACGCAGCAGCGGGCCGTTAGCGGTTTTCCGCACAAAACGGCCATGATGTGCCGACTCCTGCGGCGTCAGGCCGAAGTCAAGAAACTGAACGCCGCTGTTTGCGATGAGCGTGACGCTCTGTTTGTAATCACACAAATTCACCAGCATAAGATCAGGCACCTATCTTTTTAAACGTCAACGGGATCTCCGCTTGCCCGTCGAAGCGGGCGGTACAGGCGGCGACGTCATTTGTCCCGGCTTTACAGGTGATTTCCGGCATCGGATAGCGAGAGCCATCGGCGCAGCGCGCATTTCCACGGCTTTTGATCATGAGCTCGCCGCTCTGATGCAGACCGGAAAAAAGCTCGGCGCGACAGACAATGCTGTCGCCATGCACCAGTCGCGCTGTCCCTTTGTTATTCTGGATCTGATAGCGCAACGAGGGCGCTTTCCCGGTCGCGGGGTCTTTCACCTCCATTACTACGCGCCAGCGACCGTTGAGAAAACGGGTCGTACCGGCCTTCACCTGATTAGCCTCCATGACCAGCGCGTCTTTCGGTATCGCAGCAATGACCACCGGCGCGTCGGCGGGCGGGGTCTTTTTCTCCTCCGGAATAACGTGCGCCTGCTGCAGCGGTAGCGTGGCGGTCAGTTCCGGCAGAGCAGGCATTGCGGGTTGCGGCGCACTGGCGCTTTCCGTCGCGACCGCGGGGGGTTGCGCGTGCCAGAGCAGCGGCGCGGCAAGCGCGGCAATGGTGACGGCGGCAACCGGCACGCTCCACAGCGGCAGTCGGCGCGCCGGTTTCGCGGACGCTTTTTCCTCCGCCACGATGGACGGCGCGACTGGCGGGCTGATGGTTTCAGAGACGGGCGGAGTTACCGGCACGACGGGGACTGACAGTAGCGGTTCATCCGCCTGGGGAAAAGCGTTCTCTGGCGCGGTTTCTTCTGCAGGGACGGGGTCAGCGTGAATGTCCGCTTCGGGCGAATCTTCGAGATACAGGCATGCCAGCACATCGTCACGCACGTTTTCGTTAAGGTTGATAAACCCCCAGAAGGTGATAACCGGTTTCCCATCCACCAGGAAGACGTGGTTTTCACCGGGAAATTGTACGGCTTTTTCGAGCAAGGAGCCGAAAAGCTGTAACGCCGTTTTTCCGGATTGCAGGCTCTTGCGGCTCAGGGCGGCGGCGCTGTCCAGCGTCGCGGAAAGCGTGCGGAGGGCGCGACGGCGCGCATCAACGTCAGCCGCTTTCCACGCAACGGCCTGGCCTTCTACAGGAGAATACCAGTCCACCCGGTCACCGCTGTCGTTAATTTGCGGAATGGCGAGACAATCGACCATCGCCAGTTGCTTTCGCAGCCGGAGTGTTTCACGAATTTGCAGCGCTGAATCAAAGACGGCCTGGCCGCCACCGCCGACGGCCTGATAGTCATCAAGATTGCCGCTGCGCAAGAGAGTTTTTGCCACGTTAGGGTCCTTAAGACTTTTTCACGCATCTACTTTACGGCGACATAACGCGAGCAAACGGTGGAAGAAAGGCATAAAGGGGCGAATTATCCCGCCATAGAGGGGTTGACGTTGTGAAAAAGACTTAAGGGAAACTGGCGGATATGCATTACGGATTAAATGCCGCAAGCGAACGGATTTCAGCGTATGATGAAGGTTTCATCAGTCTGTTGAAAAGGAGAAGCTATGTCGCACCTGGATGAGGTTAGCGCCCGCGTTGATGCCGCGATTGCGGAAAGCGTTATTGCCCAGATGAACACGCTGTTGATCGCCCTGAGCGACGATGGCGAATTAAGCCGCGAAGATCGTTACACCCAGCAGCAACGGTTGAGAACCGCCATCGCGCATCATGGCCGGCAGCATAAAGAAGACGCCGAAGCGCGCCGCGAGCAGTTGACAAAAGGCGGCACGATCCTGTGATGGGCCAGATGGCGGCAGGGCGGTCGTTAAAACGAACGTCTTGCCACCAGCCATGCGCCCACCACCAGCATCACCGCGCCACAAACCGGACCAATCAGCGCCCTCAGCGGTACCCCGTGGCTGCGCAGGAGGTCCAGCGCCAGTCCGCCGATAAGCTGACTGGCGACCAGCACGGCAATCGTGGTCGCCGCCCCCACATGCTGATAGCCGCTGATGCTGGCAAACACGAAAAACGAACCCAGCAGGCCAGGAATTAACGTCCACCAGCGAACGCTGGAGGCCAGTTCGCCAAATCCCGCCATACCCTGTCTAAACCACAATAGAATGACAAACAGCACGATGCCGACCAGCGAATTCAGCAGCATGGCGATCAAAATAGTGGAAGAGGTCTGGGTGATGCGCACCATCAGGGTGTTCTGCACCACCAGGCCGATACCCGCGGCGATCAGAAAGGCGAGCGTCAGCGATGTGTTCATCCGCGCGCGTCCGGTTGCAGACGATCGTCAAGCTGAAGCTGCATGAATGTCAGATCCAGCCAGCGGCCAAATTTGGTCCCTACCTGCGGCATTTGCGCGGTGATTTTGAACCCGAGCGTGCTATGAAGATGCAGCGAAGCCTGATTTTGCGACTCGATGCCCGCGACCATCACGTGCTTGCCGCAGGCGCGCGCTTCCTCAATCAAGCGGCTCAATAGCTGGCGTCCCACTCCTTTCCCCTGATGATCCGGGTGAACGTACACCGAATGTTCCACCGTGTGGCGAAATCCGTCAAAGTTGCGCCAGTCGCCAAAGGAGGCATACCCCGTCACCTTACCGTTCTCTTCAGCTACCAGCACCGGATACCCCAGCAACTGACGCGCTTCGAACCAGGCCATGCGGTTATCGGCGTCTACGGTTTGATCGTTCCAGATCGCCGCCGTGTGTAATACGGCGTGGTTGTAGATCGCTGCGATATCCCCGCAATCCTCTTTGCTCGCGAATCGAATAAGCATCTTGAACCTCAGGAAATGTTCACTATAGTATTACGATATGAATACTATTGAAGACAGCATAAATCAACGCATCAGTGCAAGAATTCGCATTGAGCGAGAATCCCGCGGCTGGTCGCTGACTGAACTGGCTGAACGCGCGGGCGTTTCACGGGCGATGATCCATAAAATCGAACGTGCGGAAAGCAGCCCGACGGCGACGCTGCTCGGCAGGCTTTCCGGCGCCTTTGGCATCAGTATGTCAACGCTGATTGCGCGCGCCGAAATGCAGGAAGGCAAACTGCTGCGTGCGGAGGATCAACCCGTCTGGCACGATCCGCAGAGCCAGTATTTGCGCCGCCACGTTTCGCCACACAGCGACTTGCCTCTCGATCTGGTGCAAATTGAGCTTCCCGCAGGAAGTGATATCCCGATGCCCGCCTCAGCCTATGTACAGGCGCGGCAGTTGATCTGGCTTCAGCACGGGGAACTGGTGTTCGTTGAGGGTGAAACCCGCCACGAGATGAAAGCGGGCGATTGTCTTGAGCTGGGGCCGCCCAATGATTGCCGTTTTATCAATGAAACAGCGCAAACCTGCGTTTACCTCGTTGTGCGTTTAAACCTCGCGGGACGTTAAAGACAGGCGCGGCCTGCTACTATTGATGGATTCATGCCAAACGCTGAGGAGAACATCATGGGTCAACAAGAACACCGTAATCGTCGCTGGGTTTTAGCCTCCCGACCCCATGGCGCGCCCGTGGCGGACAATTTCCGTCTTGAAGAGGATGAGGTCGCCACCCCGGGAGAAGGCCAGGTTTTGTTGCGCACGGTTTACCTTTCCCTCGATCCGTATATGCGCGGACGAATGAGCGACGAACCGTCGTACGCGCCGCCGGTCGCGCTGGGTGAGGTCATGGTCGGCGGAACGGTGAGCCGCGTCGTGTCGTCAAACCATCCAGACTACAAGCCTGGTGAATGGGTACTGAGCTACAGCGGCTGGCAGGATTATGATATTTCCGACGGCGCGGGGCTGGTAAAGCTCGGCAACGATCCTGAACAGCCATCCTGGGCGCTCGGCGTATTGGGGATGCCCGGTTTTACCGCTTACATGGGCTTGCTGGATATAGGTCAGCCGAAAGAGGGTGAAACGCTGGTGGTTGCCGCCGCAACCGGTCCAGTCGGGGCGACGGTGGGGCAGATTGGCAAGATCAAAGGCTGCCGTGTGGTCGGCGTTGCCGGCGGCGCGGAAAAATGTCGTCATGCCACTGAAGTGCTGGGTTTTGACGTTTGTCTGGACCACCATGCGGATGACTTTGCAGAGCAACTGGCAAATGCCTGTCCACAGGGGATTGATGTCTATTATGAAAACGTCGGCGGTAAAGTCTTCGACGCTGTACTTCCGTTGTTGAATACCTGCGCGCGGATCCCGCTTTGCGGTCTGGTCAGCGGCTATAACGCGACAGAACTCCCCGCCGGTCCGGACAGACTGCCGCTGCTGATGGCGACGATACTGAAGAAACGCATTCGTCTGCAGGGTTTTATCATTGCGCAGGATTATGGTCACCGTATTCATGAGTTCCAACAGCAGATGGGACGTTGGGTTAAAGAAGGTAAGATTCATTACCGTGAACAGGTGACGGAAGGACTGGAAAACGCCCCAGAGGTCTTCATCGGTCTGTTGAGTGGTAAAAACTTTGGCAAAGTCGTGATTCGCGTCGCGGAAGATGACTGACAAACATGGCGGCCCTGGCCGCCATAAAAAAATGGGCAGTTTTTAAATTTCCGGCTTTAATTAAATCACCGCGTGCAAGGCAAATTAAATTGCCAGGGCCGTTAAAATAACGCGGGTAAATGATCACGGTTGTCGTTTTATTTTTTCACCAGGCGAAATCTTAAACAATTAAATCTTTCAGGTTTAATTGCGATTGGCTATATGATGAGGTGAAGAAATAGAATGCCTGGTACGGAAAAGTCGCAGCACATCAGTCTGACAACACACGTTGAAAGAGGATTAAAAGATCGATTAAGTCTGGGCGAGCTGAAGCCTGGCGCCAGATTAATTACCAAAAATATTGCTGAGGAGTTGGGGATCAGTATCACGCCGGTGCGTGAGGCGCTGTTACGTCTGGTGTCTGCCAGCGCGTTAACCATTGCGCCCGCGCAAGCCTTCATGGTGCCGGAAATCAATATGGCGCGATTCGCGGAAATCATCCGTATTCGCTGTGAACTGGAAGGGATGGCGGTTATGGAAGCCACGGGGCGGATTACGCCGGAACGGATGGAACTCCTGGAGGCGCTGCTTGCGACGTATCAGCAGGCGCATGAAAGAGGCTCGGTAGCCGAGCGACTGCGGGCAAACCGGGCGTTACGCTTCAAAATTTATCACTTCGCCAACATGCCGACGCTGTGCGAAATGATCGAACAGCTGTGGGTACAAATGGGGCCAAGCCTGCATTTTCTCTATGATCTGGAAAAAGAGGGCGCGTATCCACACAGTGTCGATCATTACCATCAATTATTTAAGGTTATTGCCCAAGGAAATAAAGAGGCCAGCCGCGACTGTTTAATCGACATCATCAATAAAAATGTCGCCATCGTTAAACGACAATACCTTAATTAAGTACTGCTTAAATTTAGCGGGGAATCTCCCCGCTATGACTACCCTTATTACGCAGGTTATTCAAAACGCCATGCGAGGTTAACACCCACGCCGAAATTTCGCCCCGGAGCAGGTTCGTAGTATCTGCCGTTCGATTCATTCACAATGACCGAGCCAACATACGCTTTGTCAAAGAGGTTGTCGACGCGCCCGAACACATCCACCGTCAGATTACTGTAGTTGATTTTATATCCGGTATTCAGCCCTACGACAGTATAAGAGGGCGCTTTGGCGGTGTTTTCATCGTCAGCCATAATATCCCCCATGTAGCGGGCATCAGCCCCGGCATACCATCCTTCATCCGGCACATAACCCAGGGACGCAAAACCCATGTTGCGGGCGATCCCCGGCATCCTGTTACCGTTGCAGTTCTGGTCGTTGCAGACGTTGCTACGGTAGGTGGCGTCCAGCCAGGTCCAGGAGGCGTTGACGCGCCAGTTTTCGCCAAAACGCTGATCCCACCCCAGTTCTACCCCCTGACGCCGGGTCTTGCCCGCATTCTTATACGTTGTCCGACCGCCGCTGCTGGAATCCACCACCAGTTCGTCGTCCGTGTCGGTCTGGAACAGCGCCGCCGTCAGCAGTCCGTTGCCGATACGGGTTTTGCTGCCAATTTCTATCGTATCGTTAGTGGAAGGTTTAAGATCGAAATTCATCCCGCTTTGCCCATCCGCACGGTAGGAAAGCTCGTTTATGGTCGGCGTTTCAAAACCACGGCCCGCTGCCAGATAGAGGTTCCAGGCGTCCGTCACGGCATACTTCAGCGATCCGGCTGGCAACCATTTATGATAGCTGGCATCGCCGCTGTCGTCGCCGTTGCCCGGCGTCACGTAGTGATCGTTAGAGTCGAACCAGACCGAACTGTAGCGCACGCCTGCATCAAGGGAGAGTTTGTCGGTCAGTTGCCACTGCGTCTGCAGATAGGGGTCGACGTTCCACATCAGGTTGCGCTCGTCCCGGCGGCGCTCGCCTTTTTGGCCGTACTCCGGTACGCCGTCAGTGAGACGGTAATTTGTGTAGCCCTTACGGTTCTCACTCATATTTTCGTAGTTCAGTCCGGCAGTAAACGTCATGGGCACAATCAGTTCCCCACGGTGCGTCCAGCGGCTGTCGATGCCCTGGTAATGACGCTGCAGCGAGATAACGCCGCCCGCATGGGACGGTCTGAGCTGAGGGGCCATCGGGATCGACTGATACTGGGTGGTTTCACGCTGCCCGGCATACATCATCACGCTCATGTCGTCCTGGGCGCTAAGCTGACGTTCATAGCGCAGTCCGGCCTGCGTCTGCTTGATGGTTTTACGCGTGTGATACTGCTCCGCGCGCGGCGACTGTTGCGGGTTATCGCGCCATTCGGCTTCGGTCAGGCCGCCGGGATCGTCAGCTTTAATATCGACGCTGTTAAAAATCAGACTCAGCTTGCTTGCCTCGTCGAGACGCACGCCCAGTTTCGCATTGGCGAGATTCTTTTGCGCGCCGCTACGATCGCGGTAGCCGTGGGTAGTAAAACGGGTCGTCGACACCGTGTAGTCCACATCGCCAGCCTGGGTGCCGTCACCCAACGCGCCGGTCGCTTTTAACCCGTAGCGCCAACTGCCGTAACTTCCATAATAGCTGCTTGCCTCGATGGTCGGCGGCTGTTGTCCGGTTTGTGTCGTCACGTTCATGACCCCGCCGGAAGCATTGCCGTAAAGCGCGGAGAAGGGACCGCGCAGTACTTCAACGTTTTGCACGCTGCTGAGATCGATATTTGACGTCTGCCCCTGGCCGTCCGGCATCGTTGCCGGGATGCCGTCAACATACAATCGAATGCCGCGCACGCCATAAGTTGAACGCGACCCAAAGCCACGGATAGAAAGCTGAAGGTCCTGAGCATAGTTTTGTCGGTTCTGCACCTGCAGGCCCGGCACGCGGGTCAGGGATTCGGAAAGATTGATGCGCGGCGCCGCCCGGCGCATATCTTCGCCCTCGACCACGCTGACGGCGGCGGGGGTATCCAGTTCAGAAACGGCCTGGGGTGAGGCGCTGACGATCAGCGTTTGTTCATCGGCTTCGCTGTCCGCTGCGGCCAGCGGAGAGAACACGAGTGGAAAGAGCAGAGCGGGAACTGCGGTATATCGTATGGAAATAATCTTCATGAAAAAAGGCCAGTTAAAGTGAACGTACCCATAGGTATGTAAGTTACATGTTAATTCGTTTGTAAAATTTTGAAAATTTTAACGGCACAATGCGTTAAGAATTAATGGAGAAATTAAGAAGATTGTAGACAGGATGCGAAGAAGTGCTCCACTTTCTGACAAATAATGATTACCATTCCCATTTATAAAAGAGAGCAAAACCATGATCTTGCTCAGCGAAGCGATGTGAAGCAGCAAAATAGCGATATATCAAAGGGAGTCGTCATGCATTTTCGTCATCAGTTTTCCCCGCGCCTGCGTGGTGCTTTACTGTTAGGTTCACTGCTGGTTGCCTCATCGTTCGGCACTCAGGCGGCAGAAGAGATGCTGCGTAAAGGCGTGGGCAAGGGCGCTTACGAAGTGGCCTACAGCCAACAGGAAAACGCGCTGTGGCTCGCCACCTCGCAAAGTCGCAAGCTGGATAAAGGCGGTATTGTTTATCGTCTCGATCCGGTCACGCTGGACGTGACGCAGATCATTCACAACGATCTCAAACCGTTTGGCGCCACCATTAATAACGCGACCCAGACGCTGTGGTTTGGTAACACGGTGAATAGCGCGGTCACTGCCATCGATGCGAAGACCAGCGAAGTGAAAGGACGACTGGTGCTGGACGCCCGCAAACGCTCCGAAGATGTCCGTCCGCTGCAGCCGCGTGAGCTGGTTGCCGATGAAGCAACGAATACGGTGTATATCAGCGGGATTGGCAAAGAGAGTGCGATTTGGGTGGTGGACGGCGAAAAGATCGCCCTGAAAGCGACCATTGAAAACACCGGTAAAATGAGCACGGGTCTGGCTATCGACAGCGGCGCGAAGCGTCTTTACACCACCAATGCGGATGGCGAGCTGATCACCATCGATACCGCCACGAACAACATCATCAGCCGTAAGAAACTGCTTGATGACGGTAAAGAGCACTTCTTTATTAATCTGAGCCTGGACACCGCCGGTCACCGCGCGTTTATTACCGACTCGAAAGCGGCGGAAGTGCTGGTTGTTGATACCCGCAACGGCAACGTTCTGGCGAAAGTCGCTGCGCCGGAATCGCTGGCCGTGCTGTTTAACCCGGCGCGTAATGAAGCCTACGTCACCCACCGCCAGGCCGGTAAAGTGAGCGTGATTGACGCGAAAAGCTACAAGGTAGTGAAAACCTTCGATACGCCGACCTTCCCGAACAGTCTGGCGCTGTCGGCAGACGGCAAGACCCTGTACGTGAGTGTGAAGCAGAAGTCGACACGCGAAAAAGAAGCCACGCAGCCAGACGACGTGATTCGTATTGCGCTGTAAACCCGCAGGAGGGGGAAACCCCTCCATTCACGTTCCCATACCCGCCGATACGCCTCGTTACATCCCGCTGATAGCCTGAATAAGCCCAGGGAATTACACTGTCCCGCTTCGGTTAAATGAATCACTTGGGAATGCTATGAAAAAGCCACTGTTCTGCCTTTGCGCTGGCGTGATGCTGTTCGCGCTGGCAGGTTGCTCCACGAATTACGTTATGACTACCAAAAGCGGGCAAACCATCGTCACGCAGGGAAAACCGCAGCTTGATAAAGAGACGGGAATGACCCGCTATACCGATCAGGACGGGAATGCACGGGAAATCAACAGGAATGACGTGGCGCAGCTTATCGAAGCGGATTAGTCGACGCCGTTGAAAAGCAGGCCTGATCGGCGTCGTCGGTCAGGCCTTTGTCATTTTTTATGGCGCAGTGCGATGGATTTCCGCAACGCGTTTACGAACGCCAAACCAACCAGCAACCAGCAGAATGGCGATCAGCGGCAGGGAAGCGATGGTATAGGTGCCGTTCGGATAGTCAAACGCCATCAGCACCAGTACGCTTAACAGGAAAAGCAGCGTCAGCCAGGAGGTGAACGGCGCGCCCGGCAGCTTGAAGCTGACATCGGCGGCTTTGCCCTCTTTGATTGCCTTGCGCAGGCGCAACTGGCACACCACAATGAATCCCCACGACGCAATAATGCCCAGCGAGGCGAAGTTGAGGACGATCTCAAAAACCTGGGAAGGCACCAGATAGTTGAGGAAGACGCCCACAACATACACCGCCAGCGTCGCCATAATGCCCGCCCAGGGCACATGCTGGCGGCTCATCTTACTCATAAATTTCGGGGCGGAGCCGCCCATCGCCATTGAGCGCAGAATCCGTCCGGTGCAGTACAGGCCGGAGTTCAGACTGGAGAGTGCGGCGGTCAACACCACAATGTTCATGATGCTGCCAATATAGGGCACGCCAAGTTTTGAGAAGAACGTGACGAACGGGCTTTGACCGGCCTGGTAGGCATTCCACGGCAGCAGCAGAACCAGCAGCACCACGGAACCCACGTAGAACAGGCCAATACGCCAGATCACGCTGTTAATGGCTTTAGGCACCATGGTCTGCGGATCTTTACACTCACCGGCGGCGGTGCCGACCAGTTCGATAGAAGCAAACGCAAAGACGACACCCTGCACCAGAACCAGCGCGGGCAGCAGGCCGTGAGGGAAGAATCCGCCGTTATCGGTGATCAAATGAAAACCGGTGGCGTTGCCGTCCAGCGGTTTGCCGGACCCCAGAAAGACCGTGCCCACCACCAGAAAGATCACAATTGCCAGCACTTTCACCAGCGCGAACCAGAACTCCATTTCGGCAAACCATTTTACGCCAATCATGTTCATGGTGCCGACGATGGCCAGCGCGCCGAGAGCAAAGACCCATTGCGGTACGTCGCCAAACGCACCCCAGTAGTGCATATACAGGGCCACGGCGGTGATATCGACAATTCCCGTCATCGCCCAGTTGACGAAATACATCCACCCGGCCACATAAGCGGCTTTTTCACCGAGAAATTCGCGGGCATAAGAGACAAAGCTGCCGCTGGAAGGGCGATGGAGAACCAGTTCGCCCAGCGCGCGAAGGATAAAGAACGAGAAAATCCCGCAAACGAGATAAACCAGCGCCAGCGCCGGACCGGCCATTTGCAGGCGTGCGCCCGCGCCTAAAAATAACCCGGTGCCAATGGCGCCGCCAATGGCGATCATCTGAACCTGACGGTTGCCCATTGCTTTGTGATAGCCTTCCTCATGAGCATTCAACCAGCGTCGCTTCGCCGCGTGCTGCGCCGACGCCGTGGTGTCTTGTGTATTCATTCCGTTTCCTGTTACCTGTCTAAGTGAGAATACTGTTGTCGCGACAGCCGCCGCGACGCGGTTAATTTTTCCCGTCATTCTGTGTACGGATAAAACCACCGGCGAAGCATCCTACCTGCAAATAATAAACGGCGCAAAATATACGAATACGAATGGTCAGTGTGCGTAATAAATAAGCAATGCGCACCTGCAACGCGCCGGATCGGGTTACGGGCGGCATCTGCCAGGTTACTCTACACTTACTCTTTTAACCGGGTGGAGGCAGTATGATTAAGATCTACGGCGCGCCGGGCTGGGGTTCGGCGATCAGTGAGCTGATGCTTACGCTGGCGGACATTCCCTATCAGTTCGTTGATGTCAGCGGATTTGACCGCGACGGGCCGCAGCGCGATTTACTGTTAAAGCTGAATCCGCTGTGTCAGGTGCCGACGCTAACGCTGGAAAACGGCGAGGTAATGAGCGAAACGGCGGCCATCGCGCTTATGGTCCTCGACCGCCGTCCCGAACTGGCTCCCCCTGTTGGCAGTGCGGAACGACAGCAGTTTCAACGTTTGCTGATCTGGCTGGTCGCTAACGTCTATCCGACCTATACCTTTGCCGATTACCCTGAACGCTGGTCGCCGCAAGCGCCAGAAGCGCTGAAAAAAAACGTTATCGAATACCGTAAATCGCTCTATCTGTGGCTAAATGACCAGCTCAGCGCTGAGCCGTATGCGTTTGGCGAGCAGTTAACCCTGCTGGACTGCTACCTCTGCGTGATGCGCACATGGGGACCGGGACACGACTGGTTTCAGGACAACACGCCCAATATCAGCGCGATAGCGGATGCGGTTTGCCAGTTACCGACGTTACGTCAGGTGCTTAAGCGCAATGAAATTGTATAAGTGCGGAAACGGAGAAAGCGATGCCCGGCAGTGAGCCGGGCATACGCTGATTACGGGGTGACAATATTGAACCAGAATTCGAACTTATCCATATAGCCGAGCAGTTCGTTGAGTTTTTCCGCATTGCCGGTGATTTTTACGTCACCTTTGTCCGTGGCCTCTTTCAGCGTTTCCTCTTTTAGCACAATGCGATTCAGTGCGTCGCGCGACAGGTTAATCGTCGCGTCTGCCTGCGGATCTTCAACGTTTGCGGTATGGTTCAGGACGCCGTTTTCCAGCTCCACTTTGTATTTCCCGCCGTCTTCCCCAAAGTCAATATTAAGCACTGCTTTCGCATCCGCCGCCTTTTCACCGTTGATGTGAACCGCGAGATAATCAAAGAACATTTCCGGGGTCATTGCCCGCACGGTATCCGGGCTGGCGGTGTTAGGCGTAGGCATTTTTTGCACGCCATTACGCAACTCCTGTGCGCCAGTCAGATAAAAGTTACGCCACGGCCCCGATTCCGCCTGGTAACCCAACTGTTCGAGCGCGTCCGCCTCCAGGTTCCTTGCCGCCTGATTATTCGGATCGGCAAAGACCACTTTGCTTACCACTTGCGCAACCCAACGGTAATTCCCCTGATCGTAATCCTGCTTCGCTTTTTGCAGGATGGCATCCGCGCCGCCCATGTATTCGACAAATTTCTTCGCCGCTTCTTCCGGCGGCAGCTCGTCAAGGGTAGCCGGATTGCCATCAAACCAGCCGAGATAGAGCACATAAGTGGCTTTGACGTCGTGGCTGACGGAACCATAGTAGCCGCGGTTCGCCCAGGTGTTGGCAAGCGACGGCGGCAGTGTAAAGTTAGCGGCGATCTCGTCGCGGGTGAGCCCCTGATTCGCCATGCGCAGGGTCTGGTCGTTGATATAGCGGTACAGGTCGCGCTGGCTCTTCAGCAGCTTCACGACATTGTCGTTACCCCATGTCGGCCAGTGATGCTGGGCGAGGATAATTTCGGCTTTATCACCCCATAAATTGAGCGCTTCATTAATGTATTTTGACCACGGCAACGGCTGGCGAATTTTGGCGCCGCGCAAAGAATACGTGTTATGCAGCGTGTGGGTGACATCCTCGGCGGTCTCGATGATTTTCTTCTCTTCGATATACCACAACATTTCGGAAGGGGCTTCAGAGCCTGGCGCCATCATGAAATCGTAGGTCAGGCCGTCAATCACCTCTTTTTGCCCTGTTTTGGTGATGTAGTGGGTCGGGGCGATCAACGTGACGGTACCGGCAGACGTCGTGGTGCCCAGTCCCGCGCCTACCTGGCCTTTGACGTCAGGCTTTAGCAGGTTGCCGTACATATAACTGGCCCGGCGGCTCATCACATTACCAGCCATGATATTTTCCGACACCGCTTCTTCCATAAAACCTGCGGGCGCGTAGATTTTCACTTTGCCGGACTTCACATCCGCTTCATCCACCACGCCGCGCACGCCGCCATAGTGGTCAACGTGGCTGTGGGTATAAATGACGGCCACAACCGGTTTGTTCCCGCGATTTTTATAGTACAAATCCATGCCGACCTTTGCCGTTTCCGCTGAAACCAGCGGGTCAACAACGGTAATACCTTCTTTTCCTTCGATAATCGTCATATTGGACAGATCGAGGTTGCGGATCTGATACACCCCGTCAGTCACTTCAAACAGGCCGCTAATGTTAATCAGTTGCGCCTGACGCCAGAGGCTTGGGTTGACTGAATCCGGCGCTTTATCGCCTTCTTTAATAAACGCGTACTGTTGGGGGTTCCAGATCACATTGCCTTGTTCACCCTTGATTACCTCCTGCGGTATCGGGGCGATAAAGCCCTTATGTGCATCGGTAAAGTCTGTGTTATCCGAGAAGGGCAGTTGATTATAAAGCGCGTTATTGGCCTGTTGGGTGGCGGCTGTGGCGTCTTTCGGCGCTTCGACAGCCAGAAGGGGCAGGGAATATGACATCAGCATCCCAGCGAGGATGAAGCCTCTGGCGATGGTATTGAGTTGCATTGAATAACCTCTCTTTAGAATGGCGGATAGGCTTTTAGGTATGTCATGCACAACGGAGGGTTGGCGTGGAAATTTGAGGTAATGCAACATTAACTATAGTGGGCTTCGCAAGGACGGCAAGGCGGTGCAGATACCGGCAGGTGTTTGATATCTGCACAATTTATCATCAGGCCTGCGGAATAGCCTCCAGAGTGGTGTAGACGTTCAGTCCCAGTTGACGGGCGATCTCGATATCTTTATCCGCGCCTCGGGAAGCGCCGGGAATACGATAAATGGCGTTACAGCGGGTGATCAACCGATGTGCGACCGGATAGAGCATCGCTTCGCTGATATCATCGCCCAGCGAGGTTGAACCCGCCGCTTTCTCCAGCGGCAAGGCGAGCCATTCGCCATTGGCGATGTGTCGTTGATCAACACCGTCGTGGTGGAAGGTAACACCGATAACGGCTGGATCACCGCCATGCGGGCGAAAGGCGTGACGGTAATAAAGGCGTAATTAGCCCGCAGTGACGCGTTTACCGCTGGTTACAAACGTACCCGCGCCGAGGTGGTGCAGGGTATTACGTTTATCGTCATCGAACTGCCAGCGGCCTTCCGTGAACGCCCGCGCATCCGCAGCGGCAGAAACCACTTCACCAAACAGAGTATCGTATTTTTCCTGGGCGGCGGTGGCGGGAAGCAGGCGGCATTCCATCCACGCAAGGCATTTTTCTTCGACTAACGGCAGGCCAAGCACCGGGCCGTTTACCACCGGAATACCATAACAGTTGAACTTGTCCTCGTCGCGCCCGGAAACGCTGCCGACAGCCCATGTCCAGTTGGTCGCCGCTACGCCGGGTATGACGATGCCGAACAGGCCGCTGCGCTCAATCAGCTCGCGTGACCAGGTTGATTTATCCACCACTATCGCGATACGAGGCGGCTCAAATTCAACCGGCATTGACCAGGCGGCGGCCATGATATTGCGTCTTGCGCTGGCGTCGTCGCGACTGGTGATCAACACCGTGGGACCGTGATTAAGCAGGCGGCTGGCGTGGCGTAATTCGACAGGGCGGAATCGACTCATCGGGTTGTCTCGCAAAGTGTTTTCTGAGTATTAATGATAAGTGGCCGGGCGCCAATTTGCACAATAAGTGACGTCTCTTTCGGGATCCATCGTTTATACTCTTTCGCACCTTACCGGATCACCGCAGGAACCCCGATGACCCCCATCCTGAATGCCTACTTCGCCCGCCTGAACTGGTCCGGGCCGACCGACGTCACCCTTGAGACGCTACGGGCGCTGCACTTACAGCATAACTGTACTATTCCTTTTGAAAACCTGGACGTTCTGCTGCCGCGCGAAATGCAACTGGACGAGCAGTCGCTGGCGGAGAAACTGATCGGCGCCCGCCGTGGCGGCTACTGTTTTGAGCAAAATGGCGTATTCGAGCGGGTCTTACGCGAACTGGGGTTTACCGTTCGCAGCTTGCTGGGGCGGGTTGTGCTGTCGAATCCGCCGAGCCTGCCGCCGCGAACCCATCGTCTGCTGTTAGTCGAAGTGGACGGCGAAGCGTGGATCGCGGATGTTGGTTTTGGCGGACAGACGCTGACTGCGCCGATTCGCCTGCTTGCGGACATCCCACAGCAGACGCCGCATGGTGAGTACCGACTGTTGCAGGAAGGCGAAGACTGGATTTTGCAATTCCGTCATCACACGCACTGGCAGTCGATGTACCGTTTCGATCTGGTTATTCAGCATCAGAGCGATTATGTGATGGGCAACTTCTGGTCCGCGCACTGGCCGCAGTCGCATTTTCGCCATCATTTGCTGATGTGCCGTCATTTGCCTGATGGCGGCAAGCTGACGCTCACCAATTTCCACTTTACCCATTATGAACACGGGCACGCGGTTGAGCAGATTCACTGTCCGGACGTCGCGTCACTGTATGACTTACTCCAGGATCGTTTTGGGCTCGGGGTAGACGATGCAAAGCATGGGATCAGTGAAGCTGAACTGGCAAGGGTGATGGCGGCGTTTGATACACATCCGGAGGCGGGGAAGTAAGTCACAGGCCCGGAAGCATTGCGCCACCGGGCCGTATTTATCAGAACGACGCTTTAATGCCGAGCATCGCCGAGGTGTCGCTGTAGCCTTTATCACCGACCTGCTGGGCGATGTTGCCCCACAGGGAGACGTTCTTCGTCAGCTGGCCTTCCACACCGGCCTTCAGCTCGCCGATATTGCGGGTGCCGTCCAGATCCACGTTGTCACCGTTCATCGACACGCCGAACTCTTTACTGTTGTGGATCCAGTTCGCTTCGACAAACGGCTGGAAGGTGCGGTCTTTGCCGTCATCCAGTTTGTTGTGGCCCTTGCCGAACAGACGCACGCCGACGCGGGTCTGCACGTTACCGTCGCCGTGGCCTTCCACGCGGGTGCCGTTGGCTTCGCGGTGTTCGTCCGCCTTCACGCCCATCCAGGTGACCTGCGCTTTCGGCTGGATGTACAGCGCGTTACGCTCGCTGATGTCCGCCAGTTTCCAGGTGTAGCCGGATTCCACCGACGCGGTGAAGCCTTTTGAGTCGTACTCTTCGGATTCGACGCCGCGACCGGAAATGGTGTTGTCAAACCAGCTGTACTGCGCCCAGGTATCGACATACGCGCCTTCGTGGGTGGCGTTGTCCTGCAGCCAGGTGCCGTACAGACCGACGCTGTAACCGTTGATGCGGCTGTCGGCGCGGTTGCCGTTACGCTGGTTTTCCGCCCGTGCCTTCTGGTTGGCGTAGCCCGCCATCAGACCAAGGTGGAAACGGTCGGTGTTGTCGGAAGACCACTGGGCGATGTCGCCGCCAAGCTGCATCACATAGCGGTTGGCCTGCATATCCAGCTGGCCGCTGCTGTCTTTCTGCCGGGTGTGACCACCTACGTTGCGCAGCCACAGGCTGGTCACCGCTTTCTCACCGGTCAGGGCGTCGACGTAGTGGGTTTCGCCCAGGCGGTCGTGCAGACGGGTGTTAAACATCGTGTTCGCCGCCTGCAGGTTCATGCCGTACAGACCCGCCTCCGGACGCACCGCGTTTTCGCGCGGGGTTGGGGAAGGCTCTACCGGATCAACAGGCGCCAGCGGCTCTTGCGGCTCTGGTTGCGGTTCTGTCGATAGCGCGCTGGTCAGATACCAGTTCTTGTCGTTCTGGCCTTCACCACGCGCCAGGGTGTAGTCATAGGCACCCGCCACGATACGTCCGTTTTGGGTAAACACGCCGTCAGAATTACCCGCCACACTGATCAGTTCGATACCGTTCGTTGTCAGGCCGCCTGCGCCGCCCGCGTTCAGCACCGTCACGTTCGTGTTACCGGAGGTATTGCCCTGCACAACCAGCTTGTCGGTGGGTGATGCATCATCGCCCAGTTGGGTGTTCATCACGAGATTACCGTTATTACCGGCGTAATCACCGTTCACCGTCAGGGTTTTGAACGTTGCCGCGTCGCGGGTCAGCGTGCGGGAGGCGGTGTCGCCAGGCATGAAATTCAGCGTGGCGTCGTTCAGGGTCAGCGTGGTCAGTGTAGAGTTGGCAACCATATCCCAGCGGCTGTTGCTACCATTCAGTTCCATATTGATGGAACCTTGTTCTTCAATAGCCGTGTCGCCATAAATGTAGGAGTTATCGCCAGACACAATGTTAATCGCATGGTCGCCGCGGACCAGCATTTTACCCCATGCAACCAGCTTATTATTGTTAGTGATATCCGTTGAACCCCAGCGTCCATAAATGGAGTACAGCGTATCGGCGACAGACTCATAGGCGTTCCGATCACCTAAAATGACATCGCCAGTAAACAGGGCGTCCGCCTGATAAAGCAGATATGACTCTTTACCCCCCTTAGAGGTAATGGCGATGTTGCCGACGATCGTATCGGCGTCCCATTGCACGATACCGTCATCCTGATTCACGTTGGCGCTAAAAAAGCCCCACAGCGTTGCCTTATCATTGCCGGATAACGTTATTTTCGCATCGTTGATACGATGCGTAGCCGTCTCAGCGGGATCGTCACCCCACAAATAAATACCGCGGACAATATCATTTCCCGAGCTATCAATATCAATTTTATTGATAATCAGATCGGTATGTTTACCGTTGCCGCCGAGGTATGTCAGGCCATCAGCGTAGCCTTCCTCGGTGGTGCTTTTAATTTTGATACTGACATCGTTGAAAACACGCTTACCGCTCAGGGAGGAACTGGTGAACGAGTCGAAAATAAGAATGCCTGTGACATCAGAGTAGCGGTCAGTTGAATTACTGGTTAACTGAATATCCGTATGTCCGGCCAACTCCAGGTCGGTATATGTGCGAATCCCTTCCAGATAAAAGGTGGGGGAGACAATATTAATGGTGGTGTTACCGGTGACGGTGACTTTCCCGCCCCATAAAGCCATGCCGGTATCGGTTGAGTCGCCAGATTCACGGATGCCGGGACGGGTATACGCGATATCAATATTCTCGGCGTTTAAAATCCCCTGCGATCCGGCGCTGATACCGCCGCCTCTGATGGTGGTCAGGCCTTTCAGGTCGGCCCGGGCATTATCGCCAACGTACAGCCCGTCCGATTCTTCGCCGTCATTCATGTTAATGAAGGTGTAATTTTCGGCGGTCAGTTTGCCGGTGCCGTACAGGGCAATACCATCGGAAGTCGAATAGGTCCCATTCGTGCGCGGGTCGAAGTTAAGGGTAAAATGATTACCCAGATTTATTTCACCGGCTTTAAGATAAGCGAACCAGACGTTTTGGGAACCTGTTGCGTTAACTACGCCGGTACTGTTCATTGTGATATTGTCGGCGAAATCAACGCGACCATCAGCAACGTTAATATCAATTCTTGAGATTTCATCCCCATTGGTGATATTCACCGTGCGTTGGTCGCTGGGCGTGCTGGCGTCGAGAGTATATTTTACTGGCGCGGAAAAAGCAGAAAAGGTTGTAGTGGCTAATAATGCACTTAATAATAAAGCAATTTTTTTGGGTTTAATTTGGGGTGATAAGGCAGGTATCTTCATAGATAAATTCCAGTATCCTTGAGTAATGCGTAGATAAGACACCAGTCCTGGCGTCTGTTATTTATTTCATAGAAAGAAAGGTAGAACGGCAGGAAAATTGTCTAATTCTGCTTAAGCGAAGGCAAATGAAATGATTTTAACTCGTCACCAGCATTAATGGCTCGGGCGGGCGCCGAGTGCTGGTCAGAGATGCGGTATTTAAAGTATTTAAGAGAATTTTAAACTGTGGCACGCAAATCTTCGTCATTTCTTAAATACAGCGCCGCCGTGTTAAGGAAACAGAGAATGATACTTAAGGAAATAAACCCGGCAGGCGAGGCGCTACCGGGCGAAAAAACTTATCGGCGAGAACGGACTATCTGGTATCGGCGGGTAAAATATTCAAACGGCGCGCTCCAGACGTGTACCAGACGGGTGAACGGGAACAGCAGAAAAATGGTCATCCCCAACACCAGATGGACGCGGAAAACAAAGGCAACGCCATTAAGCATTTCTGACGAGCCGCCACGGAAGGTGACAATACTCTGTGCCCAGCCAACCAGCTTCATCATTTCACTGCCGTCAGGATATTGGGCTGAAAACGGAATAGTACTCAGCCCAAGCAGGCACTGGATCAGCAGGATGCTCATGATGATAATGTCAGGCGTGGTCGAGGTGGCGCGGACGCGCTGGTTGGTGAGACGACGCCAGAGCAAACCAGCGCCGCCAATGAGCGTCAGTACACCGCACACGCCGCCGAGAACCATCGCCATTTGCTGTTTGACCGCGATCGGCAAAAACCAGGCGTACATCCAGTGCGGTGTCAACATGCCGAAAAGATGGCCGAAGAAAATGCCGAGTATGCCGATGTGGAACAGGTTCGACCAGACCACCATGCCGCGCTTATCCAGCATCTGGCTGGACGAGGCGCGCCAGGTGTACTGACCATAATCATACCGCAGCCAACTACCGAGAAAAAAAACGGTCGCGCAGATGTAAGGGTAGATATCGTAAAAAAAGACGTTCAGGTACTGTATCATTTCGGGCCTCCCGCACTGACGTCGACGTACTGCGGCGCCACGTCCTGGCTAAAGCGTCGTTGATATTGCTGTAACGGTGAGCTGTCACAGGCTGTGGCGTTATCTTCAATAAACTTCACCTGTTCTTCTTCCCAGACGGCATCGAGCGCCTGGCAAGTGTCATCACGGCTTTCTTGCGTTACCTGTGGCGTGACACTGTCACTTGAAAGCGGGCTTCCGGCGAGGCTCAGCAGGGCATCGAACAATTGATACCACGGGGCGCCGCGCTGTTTCAGCCTCCCTCCCAGTAACGCCAGAATCGGCGCGACGTTTTGCAGACCTTCGCGCGCGTCGGCTTCCGACAAAATGCTGAGATATTCGAGATACAGCGGCAAATGGTCGGGAAGTTCGCGACAGTCGAGTTGCAGACCCACTTTCTCGTACTGGGTCATCAGATCGACCATCGCCTGGCCGCGATCGCGGGACTCGGCGTGGACATGTTCAAACAGCAGCAGCGACGTGGCGCGGCCCCGGTCAAAGACCTCACACCATTCGGCCTGCTTATCCAGCAGCGGGGCGTTGAGCATGTCGGTGGCGAAGCCGTTGAGCGCAGGCGCGTCGTGACGCACCATCGCCAGCACTTCGTCTTTGCATTCCCAGAGAAACTCATCCGGGTATTCCATCAACAGACCGATCGCTTTGAGGATTTGCATTATTCTCCCTCCGCTTTATCACGCACTTCGGTGATGTTGATGGCGTCAATGCGGCTACTGTTGAACAGGTTGAACTTGGTGTCGGAACCGTGGCAGCCGTCGCCAAAGGTAAAGCCGCAGCCGTTGCGCTCGGGGAAGGCGTCGCGCGCCATCTCGCGATGGCTGGTCGGGATCACGAAACGGTCTTCGTAGTTGGCGATCGCCAGATAGCGATACATCTCCTCGACCTGTTCGACGCTCAGGCCCACTTCCTCAATGGCGCGGGTATCCGTCACGCCTTCCACTGTTTGCGAACGCATGTAATGACGCATGGCCATCATGCGCTTCAGGGCGCGCAGCACCGGGCCGGTATCGCCTGCGCTGAGCATATTCGCAAGGTACTGCACCGGAATGCGCAGGCTTTCGATCGCCGGAAGTACGCCATTTGACGGCGGCAGCCCTCCGGCGTCGGCGTAAGACTGAATCGGCGACAGCGGCGGGACGTACCAGACCATCGGCAAGGTGCGGTATTCCGGATGCAGCGGCAACGCCAGTTTCCAGTCCATCGCCATTTTATAGACAGGGGAACGCTGCGCCGCGTCGATCACGTTCTGCGGAATACCCTGTTTCAAGGCCTCTTCAATCACCGCCGGGTCGTTCGGGTTCAGGAACACGTCGCACTGACGCTCATACAGATCGGTTTCATGCTCGGTGCTGGCGGCTTCTTCGATGCGGTCTGCGTCATACAGCAACACGCCGAGGTAGCGAATGCGCCCAACACAGGTTTCAGAACACACGGTTGGCTGCCCGGACTCAATGCGCGGATAGCAGAAGATGCATTTCTCAGACTTGCCGCTCTTCCAGTTGAAGTAGATTTTTTTGTACGGGCAGCCGCTAATGCACAGACGCCAGCCGCGGCACTTGTCCTGGTCGATCAGCACGATGCCGTCTTCTTCACGCTTATAGATCGCGCCGCTCGGGCAAGTGGCGACGCAGCTTGGGTTCAGACAATGTTCGCAAAGGCGGGGCAGATACATCATGAAGGTGTTTTCAAACTGCCCGTACATTTCCTTCTGGATCTTGTCGAAGTTACGGTCACGGGCGCGCTTTTCAAACTCGCCGCCAAGCAGTTCTTCCCAGTTTGGCCCCCAGATAATTTTGTCCATCCGCTTACCGTCAATCAACGAGCGCGGGCGGGCGGTCGGCTGGTGTTTACCCTCCGGCGCGCTGTGCAGGTGCTGATAGTCAAAAGTAAAGGGCTCATAGTAGTCGTCTATCTGCGGCACAACCGGGTTTGCGAAGATTTTGGTGATGACGCCCATTTTTCCGCCCATGCGCGGACGTATTTTACCGTTCACGTCGCGAACCCAGCCGCCTTGCCACTCCTCCTGGTCTTCCCAGTTTTTCAGATACCCGATACCCGGTTTGGTTTCGACGTTGTTAAACCATGCGTATTCCATCCCTTCACGTCCGGTCCAGACGTTTTTACAGGTGACAGAGCAGGTGTGGCAGCCAATGCATTTATCGAGGTTAAGCACCATCCCAACCTGTGAGCGTATTTTCATTTTTTCGCCTCCTGTACCTGATTGCGACCTTCATCATCCAGCCAGTCGATATTTTTCATTTTTCGAATCATGATGAACTCGTCGCGGTTAGAGCCGACGGTGCCATAGTAGTTAAAGCCATAGGCCAGTTGAGCGTAGCCGCCGATCATGTGTGTGGGTTTCGGACAGACGCGGGTTACCGAGTTATGAATACCGCCACGCATCCCGGTAATTTCTGACCCCGGAATATTCATGATGCGTTCTTGGGCGTGATACATCATGGTCATCCCCGGCGGTACACGCTGGCTGACCACCGCGCGAGCGGTCAGTGCGCCGTTGGCGTTGAAGGCTTCAATCCAGTCGTTGTCTTCAATGCCCAGCTCGCGGGCGTCGGTTTCGCTGATCCAGACAATCGGTCCCCCACGTGACAGCGTCAGCATGAGCAGGTTTTCGCTATACGTAGAGTGGATGCCCCATTTCTGATGGGGCGTCAGGAAGTTGAGCGCTTTTTCCGGGAAGCCGTTGGGCGGGATCTCGCGCATTTCGCTGACGCTGCGGGTGTCTATCGGCGGTCGATAGGCGACAAGGCTTTCACCGAATGCGCGCATCCACTGATGATCCTGATACAACTGCTGGCGGCCAGAAAGGGTGCGCCAGGGGATCAGTTCGTGGACGTTGGTGTAACCCGCGTTATAAGAGACATGTTCGCTTTCCAGACCGGACCAGGTGGGGCTGGAGATGATTTTGCGCGGCTGCGCCTGAATATCACGAAAACGGATCTTCTCATCTTCTTTATTCAGCGCCAGATGAGTATGTTCGCGCCCGGTCATCGCGCCGAGCGCTTCCCACGCTTTCACCGCCACCTGACCGTTGGTTTCCGGCGCCAGCGCAAGGATCACTTCGGACGCGTCCAGCGCGGTGTCGATCCGCGGTCGGCCTTTAGCCGGGCCTTCGCGCTTGGTATAGTTCAGTTTACCGAGGAATTCGACTTCCGCCTCGGTATTCCAGGTGATGCCCTTGCCGCCGTTGCCCAGTTTATCCATCAGCGGGCCGAGCGAGGTGAAGCGCTCGTAAGTGGCGGGGTAGTCGCGTTCCACGACCACCAGGTTGGGCGCGGTTTTGCCGGGGATCAGATCGCACTCGTTTTTGCGCCAGTCAAGGATATCAAACGGTTGCGACAATTCTGCCGGGGAGTCGTGCTGCAACGGCTGCAACACCACGTCGGTTTCCTGACCCAGATGGCCGACACACACTTCGGAAAAGACTTTAGCGATGCCCTTGTAGATCTCCCAGTCGCTGCGCGATTCCCACGCGGGATCCACCGCCGCCGACAGCGGGTGAATAAACGGGTGCATATCCGACGTGTTCATATCATCTTTTTCGTACCAGGTGGCGGTCGGCAACACGATATCGGAGAACAGGCAGGTGCTGGACATTCGAAAGTCGAGCGTGACCAGCAGATCCAGCTTGCCTTCAATGGCGGCAGACTGCCATTCCACTTCTTCCGGCTTAATCCCCTCGCTAGAGCCGAGCGCTTCACCCTGAATGCCGCTTTCGGTCCCGAGCAAATATTTGAGCATGTATTCATGCCCTTTGCCGGATGAGCCGAGGAGGTTCGAGCGCCAGACAAACAGGTTGCGCGGGTGGTTATTACCGCTGTCCGGCTGTTCGCAGGCAAAGCGGATATCGCCCGATTTCAGCGCCTGCACGGTGTAATCCACGGGTGACAGACCGGCTTTTTCCGCACGGGTTTTTAGCGTCAGCGGGTTAAGATTGAGCTGCGGCGCGGACGGCAGCCAGCCCATACGCTCAGCCCGCACGTTGAAGTCAATTAAATGGCCGGTAAATTTCGCCGGGTCGGCTAACGGTGAGAGAAGCTCCTGCGCAGTGAGCTTCTCATAACGCCACTGGCTGGCGTGATTATAGAAGAATGAGGTACTGTTCATCTGGCGCGGCGGACGGTTCCAGTCCAGCGCGAAGGCCAGCGGCAGCCAGCCAGTCTGCGGACGCAGTTTTTCCTGGCCGACGTAGTGCGCCCAGCCGCCGCCGCTTTGTCCGACACAGCCGCAGAACACGAGGATGTTGATCATTCCGCGGTAGTTCATGTCCATGTGATACCAGTGGTTAACGCCGGCACCGAGGATAATCATCGAACGCCCGTGGGTTTTATGCGCCGTATCGGCAAATTCGCGGGCAATGGTTTCAATATGGTAACGCGGTACGCCGGTGATCTGTTCCGCCCAGGCGGGCGTATAGGCTTTCACTTCCGCATAATCTTTCGCGCCGTACGCATCGTCCAGCCCACGATCGAGGCCGTAGTTGGCGAGCACCAGATCATAGACGCTTACCACCGGACAACTGCTGCCGTCAGCAAGCGTCAGGCGTTTCACTGGCAACTGACGGACCAACACCGGTTCCTGCTTCACGCTACGGAAATGCGGGTTTTCGTTCCCTCCGAAATAGGGGAACGCCACCCCCAGGACCTCGTCATGTTGACCGAGCAGCGACAGTGTCAGTTCGGTTTCGTGGCCTGCCGCCAGCGGCTCGAGGTTCCATTTGCCTTTTTCACCCCAGCGGAAGCCAATTGAGCCGTTGGGCGCAACTAACTCACCGACGCTGTTGTATGCCACGGTTTTCCATTCCGGATTGTTGGCTTCGCCGAGACCGCCGACCAAATCGGACGCACGCATCATGCGGCCCGGAACGAAGCTGCCATCCTCGCGCGCATCCAGCAAAACCAGCATCGGCATGTCGGTATAGCGGCGGCAATAGTTGAGGAAGTAGTCGCTGGGGTTATCGAGATGGAACTCTTTGAGAATGACGTGGCCCATCGCCATCGCCAGCGCGCTGTCGGTGCCTTGCTTCGGCGCCAGCCACTGGTCGCTCAGCTTGGCGACCTCCGAAAAGTCAGGCGTAATGGCAACGGTTTTCGTGCCTTTGTAGCGGACTTCGGTAAAGAAGTGGGCGTCCGGGGTTCGGGTCTGGGGGACGTTTGATCCCCAGGCAATGATGTAGCTGGAGTTGTACCAGTCGGCGGATTCCGGCACATCGGTCTGTTCGCCCCACGTCATGGGCGATGCAGGCGGCAGGTCGCAATACCAGTCATAGAAGCTCAGGCAGGTCCCGCCGAGCAGCGAGAGATAACGGGTTCCGGCGGCATAGGACACCATCGACATGGCCGGGATCGGCGAAAATCCGGCAACGCGGTCCGGACCGTAGGTTTTTATCGTCCAGACGTTGGCCGCCGCGATCAGTTGATTCAACTCTTTCCAGTTGGACCGGATAAATCCGCCACGCCCGCGCACCTGTTTGTAACTCATGCATTTCTGCGGGTCGTTCATGATCGATTCCCAGGCCAGTACCGGGTCGCTGCACTGGGTCAACGCTTCGCGCCACAGTTCGATCAGGCGCTTGCGCACTAACGGGTACTTCAGACGATTGGCACTGTATAAATACCACGAATAGCTGGCCCCGCGTGGGCAACCGCGCGGTTCGTGGTTGGGCAGATCCGGACGGGTACGCGGATAGTCGGTCTGCTGGACTTCCCAGGTGACCAGGCCGTTTTTCACATAAATTTTCCAGCTACAGGAGCCGGTACAGTTCACCCCGTGGGTGGAACGCACAATCTTGTCGAACTGCCAGCGTTGACGATAACTGTCTTCCCAGTCGCGGTTGGTGTGCATCACCTGACCGTGACCGTCAGCGAAGGTGTCGCCCTTAGATTTAAAATAGCGGAAGCGATCCAACAGCTTGCTCATGACATTTCTCCTGCTTCGATAATGTTGCCGTCGTTCTGCAAGCCGGAGGATGGGGCAAGCGCCTTCTCCGGCCTGATAACAGCGATGAATATGTTGTTATTGTTGTGTGGGTTTGCGGCGACCGTAGACCAGCCAGGTCACCAGTACGCAGACGATGTAGAACACCAGAAAAATTTTCATGGCGCCGACGGGGGAGCCGGTCATTGCCAGTGACGTACCAAAGGCTTTCGGGATAAAGAAGCCGCCGACCGCGCCAATGGCGGAAATAAAGCCCAATGCCGCCGCGGTATCGGTCACCGCTTCACGCTGCGCCTGCTCATCTGTGCCGCCGCGAAGTTTGACTTTGTAAAGGGTGAGCTGGCGGAAGATCACGGCAATCATCTGGAAGGTGGAGCCGCTGCCCAGGCCCGCCGTGAAAAATAGCCCCATAAAGACGAGGTAGAAGGCGATAAAACTTCCTGAACCTGTACCGGGCAATGTCAGGAACAGCAGCGCGGAAAACAGCGCCATAAAGATGAAGTTGATCAGCGTCACGCGAACGCCGCCGAACTTATCGGAAATCACACCGCCAGCAGAGCGCGCCAGTGCGCCGATAAACGGGCCGAAAAACGCCAGATTCAGAATGTCGACCTCCGGAAACTGCGTTTTGGACAGCATGGCAAAGCCTGCTGAAAAACCGATAAACGAGCCGAAGGTCGCCAGATACAGCAGGCTGAGCAGCCAAAGATGAAAACGCTTGAGCACCGGTAACTGCGAGGCGATGGAGGCTTTTGAACTGGCGATATCGTTGGTGCCCATCCAGGCGGCGACAGTGGCGATAGCCAGTAGCGGCACCCAGATCCACGCGGCATTCGCCAGGGAGAGCAGACTGCCGTCAGGCTGCGGAACGCCCTGCACGCCGAGGAAGGTGAAAAGGGGCAAGAAGATCACCAGCGGCGCGACCAACTGCATTACGCTCACCCCGAGGTTGCCCAACCCTCCGTTAACGCCCAGCGCGCTTCCCTGTTTCGCCTTTGGAAAAAAGAAGCTGATATTGCCCATGCTGGAAGCAAAGTTGGCCCCGGCAAATCCACAGAGCAGCGCAATAATAATAAACACCCCGAAAGGGGTATTCGGGTTCTGAACGGCAAAACCGAGCCAGACGCAGGGAATAATCAGGATCGCGGTGCTGAAAACTGTCCAGCGACGTCCGCCAAATATAGGCACCATAAAGGAGTAGGGGACGCGTAATATTGCGCCAGAGAGAGAGGGTAATGCCGTTAATAAAAACAGTTGATCGGTGGTGAAATTAAAACCAATTTTATTAAGATTGACCGCCACCGCGCTAAAAAGCATCCAGACACAGAAGGCAAGTAACAGACAAGCCACTGAAATCCAGAGATTTCGTCGTGCGATGTGTTTTCCTTTATTTTCCCAGAAAGCGGGATTTTCAGGCTTCCAGTCACTCAAGAGATAACGATTATTTTTCTCATTTTGTAGCGCAATATTGCCCCTCGCATGCACATGTCGTTCATAAAAAAATAAAAAAGCAGGCCAAAGGGCGCATAACGCACGCTGTGCATTCGCCCTTTTTAGAATTTATTGATGTTTTTAGGAATATTGATGAAAGGATAGATAGAAAACGCGCAACCGGGCGGCGCGAAGGGGAAGAAAAAGTTGCTTAAGTGTTACTAAATGTAAACAAAAGATGTACTGTTTTTACATCTACGGTTCAGGAAAACAGCTCCAGGCTGATCATACGATCCAGATGACGTTCAAAAGCGGGATCCGCCATTTCCTGAAGACCAAGCACATACATGCCATCCAGGCCGCACACCAGGGCAATCAAACGCCAGGCAATATCCGCAGGGCCATCTGCCGTCGAGAATTCCCCTTCTGCCAGTCCACCTTCAATAATGGCCGTGGTCTTTTCATGCCACATGCGCATAGTGAGCAGGTAGGCGCTTTTGATATCCGCGTCCTGGTCGGCAAGGATCTGCGCTTCACGCCAGAGTTTGATATAAGGTTCGAAACCGCCGTCGTCGCTGCCAAGCATAGCATGCAGGCGCGCGCGCCAGCTGGCATCTTCGCCCGGGACGTCTGCGTCAAGCAACGTACTGATAATGCGCACAAATGCTTGCGATTTCAGATCGCCGGCAGAGGTAAAGTGATGATGTACCTGACCAGCGGCGACTTTCGCCTCGGTGGCAATACGTCGGACCGTCATGGCTTTAAATCCGTCTTCCAGCCCCACGCGCATTGCCGCCTGCAAAATCACTTCACGACGCTCATCTTTATGCAGATAGCCCATATGTACCTGTATCTTCCCGAAAAATGGCAGTGTAACAAAAAGCTGGACGCCTGTTCAATTACGGCAGTTTATAGCTTAAGCGACAGCTCCATCGCAGCGCGACGCAAGGGCGCGAGGGCTTTTAGCTTTAGTGCGTCGGCGCTCATCGATGAAGCCGGTACGCCGACGTTTAACGCGGCGACAAGGGTGCCGCTACGCGAAAGCAGCGGTACCGCCAGCGAGCATAAGCCCACTTCGATCTGACGATCGGCGAGCGCGTACCCTTGCATCCGCACCCGTCTGATTTCATCGCGTAGCGCAGAACGATCGCAAAGGGTATACGGGGTATAACGCAGTAAACTTGCTCGTGACAGTGTCACCTCTAACTGCTCTTCCGGCAGCGCGCTTAGCAGTACCCGTCCCATTGACGTAGCCCACGCCGGTAAACGACTCCCGCGCCCGATATCGACGCTGAGCAAATTGTTCATGGCTGCCCGGGCGATGTAAAGCACGTTGTCGCCGTCCAGCGTGGCCGCAGAGCACGACTCGCCGAGCGTTCTGGCAAGATCATCTAATGCCGCCTGCGCCACTTTCGCCAGCGGCGTACCGGCCAGATAGGCATGGCCTACGGCCAGAACGCGCGGAAGCAGCTCATAGCTGCGGCCATCAGGCGTGTGCACCATGCCAAGTGCGGCGAGAGTGTACAGACAACGCCTGACCGCGGCGCGTGAAATCTGCGTCTTTTGACTGAGTTGTGAGATGGTCAGGCGCTGACGCTGCGGGGTGAAGGCGTTCAGTACCGCCAGACCGCGCGCCAGCGACAGCATGAAATTCGGGTCCGATGCGGCCTGTCGCGTGCCGATCGTCGGCTGATGTTCATCGCTCATTGAATTCCTCTCCGCTGCAATTCGAAGCCATAGCGCACTCACTATACCTCGCGTGCGGGGACGGAAGGCGGAATATCCCCGTTTTCCCACGGGGATCACATTATTAACTTCAATGTAACATTCGCGCCGATAATCGCACACCATTTCGATTATCGCCGTTGACCCACTTCCCGGCTGACCCCTATTGTCAAAAGCACCGTCACCGTTCGTTATTGATGACGATCGCAAAAGTTATGACACGCATTCTCAGGAAGAAATGATGAGCGCAACCGTTGAAGAGATTGAAAGCTGGCTGGTCGATGTTCCGACCATCCGCCCCCATAAATTATCAATGACCACGATGGGCTGTCAGAGTCTGGTTATCGTGCGTATCACCCGTTCGGACGGCATTCAGGGCCTGGGAGAGGCGACAACCATCGGCGGGCTGAGCTACGGCGTAGAGAGTCCGGAGGCAATCCAGTCTGCGATTAGCCATTATCTGACCCCGCTGCTCAAAGGTCAGCCCGCAGATAATCTCAATGTGCTGACGGCGCGGATGAACGCAGCCGTGAAGGGCAATACTTTTGCGAAATCGGCCCTCGAAACGGCGCTACTGGATGCGCAGGCAAAAGCGCTTGGGTTGCCCGTTTCTGCGCTACTGGGCGGCGCGCTGAATACTGCGCTGCCCGTACTCTGGACACTGGCAAGCGGGAATACCGCAAACGACATTGCCGAAGGGCAGCGACTGCTGGAGGAAGGTCGACACCAGGCGTTTAAGCTGAAAATTGGCGCCAATGCGCTTGATGACGATCTTGGCCACACGCGGGCCATTGTCGAGGCGCTTGGCGATCGCGCCAGCATTCGGGTAGATGTCAATCAGGCATGGGACGCGACCGTCGCCGCGAAAGGCTGTCGGGAACTGGCGGCGATGGGGGTCGATCTGATTGAGCAACCGGTCAGCGCGCAGGACAGCGCGGCGCTGGTACGCCTGAGTCAGCAAACTGACGCCGCCATTCTGGCCGATGAGTCCGTCGCCAGCCATTTTGACGGTTACCGTCTGGCACAGCAGGGGTTTAGCGGCGCCTGGGCGTTAAAAATCGCCAAAGCGGGTGGTCCCGCCAGCGTGTTGAAACTGGCGCACGTCGCGCAGGCTGCCGGAATCAGTTTGTATGGCGGCACCATGCTGGAAGGAACGATCGGCACTGTCGCGTCGCTGCACGCCTGGTCGACGTTGTCATTACCGTGGGGAACGGAGATGTTTGGGCCGCTGCTCCTGAAGGATGACATTGTCTGCGTACCGCTGTCTTTCGCGAATGGCCACGTGGCGCTGCCGCAAACGCCCGGACTGGGCGTGGAACTGGATGAGGATAAATTACGCTTTTATGCCCGCGCACAGCGGGAATAACAGGAGGTCAACATGCTATTTAAAGTGGAAATGACGGTCAATATTCCGTACGGACTGCCGGTTAAAGAACAAGAAGAGATGAAAGCCCGCGAAAAAGCGTATTCCCAACGGTTACAACGGGAAGGGAAATGGCGCCATATCTGGCGCGTCGCAGGGCTGTACGCCAATATCAGCGTTTTCGATGTTCAGGATGCTGAAGAATTACATCAAATACTTATGGGGTTGCCGCTTTATCCTTTCATGGAGATTCATGTGGAAGCGCTGTGTCGCCACCCGTCGTCGATTCATGACAGCGATAAATAATCCTTACGCCGAACGCCGGAAAACGTTCTGGTATGACCCTACAGAAAATAAGAAGCGAGAAACATTATGAGCCATTCATTTATCAACCAACACACTGTTCAGGATTTATTGCGTGAAAGCGCCGGATTAAACTCGACCGATGGAAACGAACGTTTTAAATCGATTATTCATCGCTTGCTCACGAATATCTGTACATTAATTGACGACTACAATGTGACGCAGGAAGAATTCTGGCATGCGGTGAATTATCTGCACGAACTTGGCGGTCGTAAGGAAGCGGCGTTATTGGCTGCCGGATTGGGTCTGGAGCACTTTCTTGATCTGCGCCAGGAAGCTATCGAAGCCAGCCAGTCATCCGAAACGGGAACCCCACGCACCATTGAAGGGCCACTGTATGTTGCAAACGCGCCGCTGGTTGACGGGCATGACCGGATGGATGACGGTCTGGACGACGGAGAAGTCATGTGGCTGTACGGTGAAGTAAAAGACGTGCAGGGACACCCCGTCGCAGGCGCGATCGTGGACATCTGGCACGCCAATACGCTCGGCAACTATTCATTTTTCGACCCCAGCCAGAGCGAATATAACCTGCGTCGCCGTATTCGCACCGACGCGGAAGGACGCTACAGCGTGCGGAGTATTTTGCCTTCCGGCTACGGTTGTCCTCCTGATGGCCCTACCCAGGCGTTACTCGATCGTCTGGGCCGCCACGGTAACCGACCTGCTCATATCCATTTCTTTGTCTCTGCGCCGGGCTTTAAGCACCTTACCAGCCAGATTAACCTTAATGGCGATCGCTACCTGTGGGACGATTTTGCGTTTGCCACTCGCGATGGTCTGATCGCCGATCCGGTGAAGGTTACCGATCCCGCATTAATTGCGCAGCGTCAACTGGCAGGAGAACATACCGAGGTGCGATTCGACTTTACGCTCTGCAAGGCGCAGCGCGCCGAAGAAGAACAGCGTATTACTCGCCTGCGCGCGCTGGAATAATTCACCGCCCAATAAAGATTCACTGAACGCTTAATCCTGAATGATGCAGGAGGACCAGACACATGCAAAAAACGCTCTCGGCATTAAAAGATAAAATTTCTCAGGCCTTAATTGTCGATCGGGAAAACCATATTTATCGCTGTCATCGCTCCATCTTTACCGATAGCCAATTATTTGATTTTGAAATGAAGCATATATTCGAAGGCAACTGGGTATTTCTGGCGCATGAAAGTCAGATCGCGCAACCCGGCGATTATTATACTCTGACGCTGGGCCGCCAGCCCGTTATTATTACGCGCGACAAGCAGCAGACCCTCCATGCGTTAATTAATAGCTGTGCGCACCGCGGGGCGATGTTATGCCGACGTAAAACCGGAAATAAAAACTCGTTTACCTGTCCGTTTCATGGCTGGACGTTCAGTAATAACGGCAAGCTGCTTAAGGCGAAAGATGAAAGTACCGGCGGGTATCCAGACTCTTTTAAGCAGGACGGATCGCATGATTTAAAAGCCCTGCCACGCTTTGCGTCTTATCGTGGATTTTTATTCGGTAGCCTCAATGACGAGGTACAACCGCTGGAGGAGTATCTTGGCGAGACACGGAAAATCATCGATCTGATTGTCGACCAGGCGCCGGAAGGGCTGGAAGTGCTGAAGGGGTCTTCCAGCTATGTCTACGAAGGGAACTGGAAGCTGGGAGCGGAAAACGGCGCCGACGGCTACCATGTCAGCGTCGTGCACTGGAACTATGCCTCGACGATGTCGCGACGCAACTATGAAGCGGACGGTACGCGCGCGGTGGACGCCAACGGCTGGTCAAAAAGCCTCGGTGGCGGCTATGGCTTTAAAAATGGCCACATGCTGCTCTGGACGCGCGCCATCAACCCGGAAGTGCGCCCGGTTTATGATCATCGGGCGCGGCTTCAGGCGACATTCGGAGAACGGCGAGCGGACCAGATGGTCAACGAAACCCGCAATTTATGCCTGTATCCCAACGTCTATCTGATGGATCAGTTTTCGACACAAATTCGCGTTATTCGTCCTCTGGCGGTAGACAAAACGGAAGTCACGATCTGGTGTTTCGCGCCAAAAGGGGAATCTGATCAAGCGCGGGCGCTACGTATTCGTCAATACGAGGATTTCTTTAATGTCAGCGGTATGGGAACCCCTGACGATCTCGAAGAGTTCAGCGCCTGCCAGCGTGGATACCTGGGGGAAAATCTGGCCTGGAGCGATCTGAGCCGCGGCGCGCTGCACTGGGTCGACGGTCCGGACGAGCACGCCCGTCACGCCGGTTTTACGCCACTGTTGAGCGGGGTGAAGTCCGAAGACGAGGCGCTGTATATCGCGCATCACCATCACTGGCAAAACGTGATGCTCGCGGCAGTCGAAAAAGAGCGGCAACGTTACGAGCAGTCGATCATCCAACGCGTGGAGGTAGTCTGATGTTAACCCTGGAACAGGTGCGTCAGTTTCTGTATTACGAAGCGCGGTTGCTGGATGATCGCCAGTGGGATGCGTGGCTGAACTGCTATAGCCCCGGCGTGGTGTTCTGGATGCCCGCGTGGGGAGATGATGATAAACCGACCCGCGATCCGCAGCGTGAAATCTCGCTTATTTATTACCCGAACCGCGAGGGGCTGGAAGATCGGGTGTATCGCATCAAAACGGAACGGTCCGGCGCCAGCACGCCGGAACCGCGTACCACCCATATGATCGCGAATGTCGAACTGTTGGGCGAAACGGCGGAAGGCCTGGCGGTGCGCTACAACTGGGTGACCTACAGCCACCGGTATCAGAATACCGATGCGTATTTTGGCACGACGCACTGCACGCTGATTGAAGAAAGCGGCGTCCCGCAAATTGTGCGTAAAACAGTACGGCTGAACAATGACTATATCCGTCAGGTGATTGACGTGTACCACATTTAAGAGGTGCTTATGAGTTTTACGATTGCCCTTAATTTTGAGGACGGCATCACCCGTTTTATTCAGTGCAACGCGGGCGAAAAGGTGCTTGATGCGGCTTACCGGCAGAAGGTTAATCTGCCAATGGATTGCTCAGATGGCGTCTGCGGCACCTGTAAATGTCATTGCGCCAGTGGGGAATATGCCCTCGGTGACGATTTTATCGAAGACGCTTTGAGCGACGATGAAGCCCAGGCAAGACAGGTACTGACCTGCCAGATGGTGCCGTGCAGCGACTGCGTGATCGATGTGCCCGTTGCCGCCGCGCAGTGTAAAACCGGGCTTACGACGCTAGACGCGACGGTACGGGCAGTGGACGCGCTGTCGGCTACGGCGTTTGAACTGGTGATAGACGCCGATGAACCGCTGGTATTTTTGCCGGGACAGTACGTCAATATTCAGGTTCCCGGCACGAACCAGGTGCGCGCCTATTCATTCAGTTCTCTGCCGGATAACCGCGAATGCCGGTTTTTGATCCGCAATGTGCCGGGCGGGCTGATGAGCCAGTGGCTGACCCAGCGCGCACGTTCCGGCGACCGTCTGACCCTCAGCGGCCCGATGGGCAGTTTTTATCTGCGCGGCGGCGAGCGTCCGTTGTTGATGCTGGCGGGCGGAACCGGGCTGGCGCCCATGCTCTCCATGTTGGAAGCGCTGGCGGCGCAGGGAAGTCAGCGTCCGGTGACGCTGTTGTATGGCGTGACTTATGACATTGATCTTGTCAAAACGGCCCGGCTGGAGGCATTTCGCGAGAGGCTGGTCAATTTCCACTGGCTACCGGTGGTTGCGGATGCCGACAGCGCCTGTCCGCAGCGGGGTTATGTCACCGCGTATCTCAATGACGCCCTGCTGAATCAGGGGGATGTGGATATTTACCTGTGCGGGCCGCCGCCGATGGTCAACGCGATCGCTGCTACGCTGCGGGAAAGGGGAATCGATCCCGCCGGATTCTGGTATGAGAAGTTTATCGCCAGTCAAAGCGCCGCGGCATAAGGAGAACCGGATGCGATTTCACACTAAAGTCGTCGCGATTACCGGCGCGGCGCAAGGGATCGGTCGCCAGACCGCAGAGCAGGCGGCAAAAGAGGGCGCAACGCTGTTACTGATCGATCGTTCCCGTCACGTTCATGAACTGGCTGCGACACTCACCGCTGAGGGCGTTCAGGTGCTGGCGCTGGAGGCCGATCTTGAGCAGTGGGAAAGTACCGAACAGGCCTTCGGAGCAGGCGTTGCACATTTTGGTCGTATAGACGTATTGATTAATAACGTCGGCGGGACGATCTGGGCGCGGCCTTTTGCCGACTATCAGCCAGAGCAGATCGAAAAGGAGATCCGCCGCTCTCTGTTTCCTACGCTGTGGGGCTGTCGTGCAGTGCTGCCGTGGATGCTGAAACAGGGGACTGGCAGCATTGTCAATGTGTCGTCCGTGGCGACATCTGGGGTGAATCGGGTGCCTTATTCGGCAGCGAAAGGCGGGGTCAATGCCTTAACCCGCTCCATTGCCATGGAATACAGCCACCAGGGGATCCGGATAAACGCCGTGGCGCCGGGAGGAACAGAGGCGCCAGAGCGTGTCACGCCGCGTAATACCGAAACGCCCACCGCGCAGGAAAAAATCTGGTATCAGCAGGTTGTGGATCAGACCCTGGACAGCAGCCTGATGCACCGCTATGGCACGCTTGAAGAACAGGCGCAGGCGATATTGTTTCTGGCAAGCGACCAGGCGAGCTATATCACCGGTGTGACCCTGCCGGTGGCCGGGGGCGACCTGGGCTGAGTTTATTCTCGCCATCCGGCTGGCTGGTCGGATGGCGCTTTTTTCCTGTCATGTTTTCCCTGATACCCACGAATTCAGATAATCACGGCGCTCAATAAAAAGTTGGACATATGTTCAATTTTCCGTAGGATCGGTAAATCTGGACGCGTGTCCAGTTTGTCTTAAGGGAAGCGTTATGTTTCGTCAGTGGTTAACATTAGTGATTATTGTGTTGGTCTACATTCCGGTTGCTATCGACGCGACGGTGCTGCATGTGGCCGCTCCCACGCTGAGTATGACGCTGGGCGCCAGCGGCAACGAGCTGCTGTGGATCATTGATATTTACTCGCTGGTGATGGCAGGGATGGTATTGCCGATGGGCGCGCTGGGCGATCGCATCGGTTTTAAACGTTTGCTGTTACTTGGCGGGGGCCTGTTTGGTCTGGCTTCGCTCGCTGCCGCATTCGCACACAGCGCCAGTTGGCTGATCGCCACGCGCGCCATTCTGGCGATCGGTGCGGCGATGATCGTTCCGGCAACGCTTGCCGGGATCCGCGCGACCTTCAGCGACGCACGCCATCGTAATATGGCGCTGGGCGTCTGGGCGGCGGTAGGTTCCGGCGGTGCTGCGTTCGGGCCGCTGGTGGGGGGAATACTGCTGGAGCACTTTTATTGGGGCTCGGTATTTTTGATCAACGTGCCTGTCGTACTGGTTGTGCTGACCCTTACCGCGCGCTATGTGCCGCGTCAGACGGGATGCCGCGATCAGTCATTGAATTTGGGGCACGCCATCATGCTGATTATGGCCATCTTACTGCTGGTTTACAGCGCGAAGACCGCATTGAAAGGGCATATCGCCATTGGCGCAATTGCCTTAACCGTCATTAGCGGCGCGCTGCTGCTGATACAGTTTATCCGTATCCAGCTTGCGGCCTCGCGTCCGATGATCGACCTGCGGCTGTTTACGCATCGCATCATTTTAAGCGGCGTGGTGATGGCGATGACCGCCATGATCACGTTGGTCGGTTTTGAGCTATTAATGGCGCAGGAATTGCAGTTTGTGCATGGCTTAACACCGTATCAGGCGGGGCTGTTCATGTTACCTGTCATGCTTGCCAGCGGCTTCAGCGGCCCCATCGCCGGTATGTTGGTGTCCCGATTTGGACTACGCAGCGTGGCGACGGGGGGGATGGCATTGAGTGCGCTGAGTTTTTATGGCCTGGCGATGACTGATTTCAGCACACAGCAACTGCAGGCTTGGGCACTGATGGCGCTGCTGGGATTTAGCGCTGCCAGCGCGCTGCTGGCGTCAACGGCAGCCATTATGGCCGCGGCGCCGGGCGAGAAAGCGGCAGCGGCAGGGGCGATAGAGACGATGGCCTATGAGCTGGGCGCTGGACTGGGCATCGCCATTTTCGGTCTGTTGCTGAGCCGTAGTTTTTCTGCCTCGATTAGCTTGCCGGAAGGGCTGAACGCCGAAGAAATGACCCGCGCATCGTCGTCGATGGGGGAAGCGGTGCAACTGGCGCAGACGCTGCCTGACGCGCTGGGAGAACACATTATTGATGCCGCGAAACAGGCGTTTACCTGGTCACACAGCGTGGCGCTAAGCAGCGCCGGCAGTATGCTGATTCTGCTGGCGGTGGGGATGTGGTTTAGCCTCGCAAACGTCAACCGCGACTAGTTTAGTGGGTTAACTGGCACAGGCTGTCCAGCGCTTCGACCTCTTTGCCGCTTAACCGGGCGTACTGTCCGGTCAGCCGCCAGAACGCGGGTTGGGTTTCGGTGTAGATTTCAGCGGCGAGGATCAAACGACGGCGATCGCCTTCGTTCAGTTCAAGCAGCGTCCAGGGGATAAAATAGCGCAGCGTATCGGTGAGCTTAAACCACAGCGGACAGCCGCAGCCGGAACAGAAGTAGCGTTCCCCCCGCGAGGAGGAGGTAAAAAAGGCCGGTTCAGGCGCGTCGGGATCCATCATCGGATGACCGCTGGCCTCCAGGTACATTGCAATGCCGCCTGACCATTTCTGGCACAGCGTGCAGTGACAGGCGTAAACATCGAGCGATTCGATATCAACGGTAAAATGGCTCTGCCCACAGAGACAACGTCCTGTATAGGTTTGCACGGCATACTCCTTATGACCGGTTTATGCATCGGTAAAAAAAGCCAGCCCGACGTGGGCTGGCTTCTATACCGCTCAATTCTAAATGAATTAGAACTGGTAGGTCAGACCCACAGCAACGATGTTGTCAGTACCTACACCAGCCGCGTCAGTAAAGTTACTGTCATCGATCAGGTTGATTTTGTAATCAACGTAGGTGGACATGTTTTTGTTGAAGTAGTAGGTTGCGCCAACGTCAATGTATTCCACTAAGTCCTGGTCACCATAACGGCCCAAGTCTTTACCTTTGGATTTCAGGTAAGCGATGGACGGACGCAGGCCAAAGTCGAACTGATACTGAGCAACCACTTCGAAGTTCTGCGCGCGGTTTGCGATGTGATCGTTACCGAACACAGTCATGTTACGGGTTTCAGAGTAGGTGGTTGCCAGATAGATGTTGTTCGCATCGTACTTCAGACCCGCGGCCCAGATTTCAGCGTTTTCACCGGAAGCATTCAGTTCGTTATCGCCGTATACGACCTGGCTGTCGGTACGGTCAGATTTCGCGTAGGCAGCGCTTACGCCAAAGCCTTCATATTCATAGCTGGAAGAAATACCGAAACCGTCACCGTTAGATCTCACGATGTCGGCGCTCTTCGGGTTGGAAGTGTCGGCTCTGTCATTTTTACCCTGATACTGAGCAGCGAAGTTCAGACCTTCAACCAGACCGAAGAAGTCGGTATTACGGTAGGTTGCAACGCCAGTGGTACGGGCAGCCATAAAGTTATCAGTCAGAGTCCAGGTGTCACCACCGAACTCAGGCAGAACGTCGGTCCATGCGCCAACGTCATACGCGACGCCGTAGTTACGGCCATAGTCGAAAGAACCGTAGTCACCAAATTTCAGACCGGCAAACGCCAGACGGGTTTTGTTGCCTTTCGTGCCTTCAGTTTCTGCGTTGTTACCTTTGAATTCATATTCCCACTGGCCGAAACCGGTCAGTTGGTCATTGATTTGTGTTTCACCTTTGAAACCCAGACGTGCGTAAGTTTTGTCGCCATCATCGCCGTTATTGTCAGAGAAGTAGTGCAGAGCGGTAACTTTGCCGTACAGATCCAGTTTGTTGCCGTCTTTGTTATACACTTCTGCTGCATTAACAACGCCTGCTGCCAACAGGCTGGTCACTGCCACTGCGACTAATTTAAGTTTCATTTTAGATAATCCTTATAATTTTCTTAATGTGTTTCCTAAACCATTGCTAAACGAGGCTTCTCATCAATGGCAAGCTATTTTTAAATTACGCAGTAGCACCAATTCAATAATAAGTTTCATCTTATTACTGGATATTTACAGATGTGTGATCCAGATCTCCTTAATATCCTGAAATAAATTAGTTACAAATGGGATTAGGCTTAAGTGAAATATTTATTAGGCTAACAATGTGCGATGAAGTGGTTATTTTGCGGTAAATTACGCAGGCTAACAATATCGAGCTAAATGAATTTGGCAGGCAGGAATTTAATAGTTAAGCATCATTTTAGTATCATTAATTTAACAGAGTACTAAATTCGAGGAAATATTTTGGTTTAATCTTAATAAAGACTAAACCAAATTCAAAAAGGTTGCCAGACAGAGAAAAAGCGGTCGCCAGTTGTGATTAAGGTCACGCCTGGCGGGTCGCCCACCAGCACAGCAACGACCCCACACAGACCATCACCGCGCCTTGCCAAAAAGAGAAAGAGAGCGGAGCACTCAGCAGTACGGCTGCGAGCGCAGAGGAAAGCACCGGCGTGAAATAGGAGCCCACCGCCATAATGGTGACATTTCCGTGCAGAATTCCCACGTTCCAGGCGGCATAAGCAAAACCTAACGTCAGGGCGGCGGAAAACAGTTTTATCACTACCGGCGTGGTAAAGACCATCACAGGCTGCGGCGTCATAAAATAATGTGCCCATAAGCTCAACGCTGTGAGCAAAACAAAAACTGTAATGCCGTTAAAGCCACGTGCATATTTATTGGTCACTGTGCAGTAGGTTGCCCAGATAAACGCGCCGAGAAAGGCGAGAAAATAGCTCAGCGGACTGGTTGTGACATTGTTGATAATTTCGGCAGGATTCAGTCCATTCTCACCGCCCAGTACCCAGCAGACGCCGACCAATGCCAGCAGTAATCCGGGAACAATCACCCAGTTGGTTTTTTGTCCGTTAAATAAAATGGCGAACAAAATAGTCAGGCTGGGCCACAAATAATTGACCATGCCGACTTCAATCGCCTGATGACGTGACGCCGCATAGCCAAGCGAAAGCGCAAGGCAAATTTCATAACTGACAAACAGAACGCTACCGGCAATCAAATAGCGCACAGGAAAACGGCGAATGTTGGGAAAACCGACGGTAAAAATCAGCAGCAACCCGCTGAGGGAATAGATTGCCGCCGCGCCACCCACTGGCCCCAGCCCTTCACTTACGCCGCGAATCAACCCCACCATTGTGCTCCACAGCACGATCGCGATAAGTCCAATGAGCGTTGCTTTTTGTCTTGTCATTCTGTTTGCCGCTTCCCTAACCCTGCAAAAAAATAAGCTGAAATATATAGCACTTTTTTAGCGGAGGATGCCAGGTCAATGCGCAGGCGGGTTACCACTAAGGTGGTATATAAAACCGGCAAAAGGCACTATTTAGTAGCGGAAGCGTTTCGTTATTGATTTGACGCAATATGCGTAAGGTTATTGCTGTTAGTTTCCTCGCGGAAGTTTATACGCGACATTTTTCACCCTGCTTTCGAGCAGGAAGAAAGATGGCGGGTATCTCACTCTGGAAAAAAGAGGAAAGCAATGGACGTCAGCCGCAGAAAGTTTTTTAAAATCTGCGCGGGCGGTATGGCCGGAACCACAGTGGCAGCGCTGGGATTCACCCCAAAAATGGCACTGGCTCAGGCGCGAAATTATAAGCTATTGCGCGCGAAAGAGATCCGAAACACCTGCACATACTGTTCCGTGGGTTGCGGGCTATTAATGTATAGCCTGGGGGATGGAGCTAAAAACGCGAAGGAAGCGATTTATCACATTGAGGGGGACCCGGATCATCCGGTAAGCCGTGGTGCGCTGTGTCCAAAAGGCGCAGGCCTGCTGGATTATGTTCACAGTGAGAACCGTCTGCGCTATCCGGAATACCGTGCGCCGGGTTCCGATAAATGGCAACGCATCAGTTGGGATGAAGCGTTTACCCGCATTGCAAAACTGATGAAAGCTGACCGCGACGCCAACTTTATTGAAAAGAACGAGCAGGGCGTTACGGTTAACCGTTGGCTTTCAACAGGGATGCTGTGCGCCTCAGCCGCCAGTAATGAAACCGGCATGCTGACGCAGAAGTTTGTGCGCTCGCTCGGCATGCTGGCTGTCGACAACCAGGCGCGCGTCTGACACGGACCAACGGTAGCAAGTCTTGCTCCAACATTTGGTCGCGGTGCGATGACCAACCACTGGGTCGATATTAAAAACGCTAACGTCGTGATGGTGATGGGCGGTAACGCCGCTGAAGCCCATCCGGTGGGATTCCGCTGGGCGATGGAAGCGAAAAACAACAATGACGCCACGCTGATTGTTGTTGACCCACGCTTTACGCGTACAGCCTCGGTAGCGGATATTTACGCGCCGATTCGTTCCGGTACGGACATTACGTTCCTGTCCGGCGTGTTGCTGTACCTGATCGAAAATAACAAAATCAACGCGGAGTACGTTAAGCATTACACCAACGCCAGCCTGCTGGTGCGTGATGATTTTGCTTTTGAAGACGGACTGTTCAGCGGTTACGACGCGCAAAAACGGCAGTACGATAAGTCGTCCTGGAACTACCAGTTCGATGAAAACGGCTATGCCAGACGCGACGACACGCTGACGCATCCGCGCTGCGTATGGAACCTGTTGAAACAGCATGTTTCCCGCTATACGCCGGACGTGGTGGAAAACATCTGCGGTACGCCGAAAGCTGACTTCCTGAAGGTCTGTGAAGTGCTGGCTTCCACCAGTGCCGCCGACAGAACCACCACGTTCCTGTACGCGCTGGGCTGGACGCAGCATACCGTCGGCGCACAGAACATCCGTACGATGGCGATGATTCAGCTGCTGCTCGGCAACATGGGGATGGCAGGCGGCGGGGTTAACGCCCTGCGCGGTCACTCCAACATTCAGGGCTTAACCGATCTCGGTCTGCTGTCTACCAGCCTGCCTGGCTATCTGACGCTGCCGTCCGAAAAGCACGGCGACTGGCAGAGCTGGCTTGACGCCAACACGCCTAAAGCGACCCAGGCCGATCAGGTGAACTACTGGAGCAACTATCCGAAGTTTGCCGTCAGTCTGATGAAAGCATTCTATGGCGACGACGCGCAAAAAGAGAATAGCTGGGGCTTCGACTGGTTGCCGAAGTGGGACCAGGCTTATGACGTCATAAAATATTTCAATATGATGGATAGCGGAAAAGTCACCGGCTACATTTGCCAGGGCTTTAACCCGGTTGCGTCCTTCCCGGACAAAAACAAAGTGGTCCGCAGCCTGAGCAAGCTGAAGTACATGGTGGTGATCGATCCGCTGGTGACCGAAACCTCGACTTTCTGGCAGAACCACGGCGAGTCGAACGACGTCGATCCGGCAGCGATTCAGACTGAAGTGTTCCGTTTGCCATCCACCTGCTTTGCGGAAGAAGATGGTTCGATTGCCAACTCCGGTCGCTGGCTGCAGTGGCACTGGAAAGGGCAGGACGCGCCGGGTGAAGCGCGTAACGACGGCGAAATTCTGGCGGGTATTTACCACCGTCTGCGCGAGATGTATCGCACAGAAGGCGGTAAAGGCGCAGAACCGCTGCTCAAAATGCGCTGGAGCTACAAACAGCCGGATCATCCGGAATCGGAAGAAGTGGCGAAAGAGAACAACGGTTACGCGCTGGCCGATCTCTATGACGCCAACGGCGCGCTGATTGCGAAGAAAGGGCAACTGTTGAGCAGTTTCGCGCAGTTGCGTGACGACGGCACCACGTCTTCCTCCTGCTGGATCTACACCGGTAGCTGGACCGAGCAGGGCAACCAGATGGCCAACCGCGATAACGCCGATCCGTCCGGGTTGGGTAATACGTTGGGCTGGGCATGGGCGTGGCCGCTGAACCGCCGCGTACTGTATAACCGCGCATCGGCGGACATCAACGGTAAACCGTGGGATCCGAAGCGAATGCTGATCCAGTGGAACGGGACGAAGTGGACGGGGAACGATATCCCGGACTTCAACACCGCGCCGCCGGGAAGCAAAACCGGTCCGTTCATTATGCAGCCGGAGGGCGTTGGGCGTCTGTTCGCGCTGGATAAACTGGCGGAAGGGCCGTTCCCGGAACACTACGAGCCAATGGAAACGCCGCTGGGGACCAACCCGCTGCATCCGAACGTGGTTTCCAGCCCGGTGGTTCGCATCTATGAAGACGACGTACTGCGCTTAGGCAAGAAGGATAAATTCCCGTATGTGGGAACAACCTATCGTCTGACCGAACACTTCCACACCTGGACCAAACACGCGCTGCTGAATGCCATCGCGCAGCCGGAACAGTTCGTGGAGATCAGCGAAACGCTGGCGGCGGCCAAAGGCATCGCCAATGGCGATCGCGTTACGGTGAGCAGCAAGCGTGGGTTTATCCGTGCGGTAGCGGTTGTTACCCGCCGCCTGCGTACGCTGAACGTGAACGGTCAGCAGGTTGAAACCGTTGGGATCCCGCTGCACTGGGGCTTTGAAGGGGTGGCGCGTAAAGGTTATATCGCCAATACCCTGACGCCAAACGTCGGTGATTCAAACTCGCAAACGCCGGAATACAAAGCGTTTTTAGTTAACATCGAGAAGGCGTAAGGGGGCTAGCATATGTCTTTGGAAACGCAGGACATTATCAAACAGTCCGCAACCAACTCCATCACGCCGCCCCCACGGGCGCGTGATTACAAGGCTGAAGTCGCCAAGCTCATTGATGTCTCCTCCTGCGTAGGCTGTAAAGCCTGCCAGGTGGCGTGTTCAGAGTGGAACGACATTCGTGATGAGGTGGGCCATTGCGTCGGTGTGTACGACAACCCCGCCGATCTCAGCGCCAAGTCGTGGACGGTGATGCGCTTTAGCGAAACCGAGCAGAACGGCAAACTGGAATGGCTGATCCGCAAAGACGGCTGTATGCACTGTGAAGATCCGGGCTGTCTGAAGGCGTGCCCGTCTGCCGGCGCCATCATCCAGTACGCCAACGGGATCGTCGATTTCCAGTCAGAGCACTGCATCGGCTGTGGCTACTGCATCGCCGGGTGTCCATTTAATGTGCCGCGCCTCAATAAAGAGGATAACCGCGTCTATAAATGTACGCTTTGCGTCGATCGGGTGAGCGTGGGTCAGGAACCGGCCTGTGTGAAAACCTGTCCGACCGGGGCAATCCACTTCGGCACCAAGAAAGAGATGCTGGAGCTGGGCGAGCAGCGCGTCGAGAAGCTGAAAGCGCGCGGCTATGAACACGCAGGCGTCTACAATCCGCAGGGCGTCGGCGGGACGCACGTAATGTACGTGCTGCACCACGCGAACCAGCCGGAGCTGTATCATGGTCTGCCGAATGAGCCGAAGGTCGACACCTCAATCAATCTGTGGAAAGGGGCGCTGAAACCGTTAGCCGCCGCTGGCTTTATCGCCACCTTTGCCGGGCTTATCTATCACTACATTGGTATTGGCCCGAACAAAGAAGTGGACGATGACGAGGAGGAGCATCATGAGTAAGTCGAAAATGATTGTGCGCACGAAGTTTATCGACCGCGCCTGTCACTGGACGGTGGTCATTTGCTTCTTCCTGGTGGCGCTGTCGGGGATTTCGTTTTTCTTTCCGACCCTGCAATGGCTGACGCAGACCTTCGGGACGCCGCAGATGGGACGCATTCTGCACCCGTTCTTCGGCGTGGCGATCTTTATCGCCCTGATGTTCATGTTTGTGCGGTTTGTCCACCACAACATACCGGATAAGAAAGACATTCCGTGGCTGAAAAACATTGTGGAAGTGCTGAAAGGTAACGAACACAAAGTGGCGGATGTCGGCAAATACAACGCCGGGCAGAAGATGATGTTCTGGTCGATCATGAGCATGATTTTTGTGCTGCTGGTCACCGGCGTGATCATCTGGCGCCCGTACTTCGCGCAGTATTTCCCGATGCAGGTAGTGCGTTACAGTCTGCTGATCCATGCCGCTGCCGGCATTATCCTGATGCACGCGATCCTTATCCATATGTATATGGCATTTTGGGTGAAAGGGTCGATCAAGGGGATGATTGAAGGAAAGGTGAGTCGTCGCTGGGCGAAGAAACACCATCCGCGCTGGTATCGCCAGATCGAGAAAGCCGAAGCGAAAAAAGAGAGTGAGGAAGGGTTACGTTAATCCCCTCATAGTCCAACAGGCGTGACTGCGGTCGCGCCTTTTTTTATCTGTAGAAAATTTCTGAAGGCAAAAGCGTAAGCCCGGTAAGCGCAAGCGCCACCGGGCAAAACATCAGATAGAGGTGCGGCGATAGTCGCGGTATTCCGCGCGCCAGAAATTGTCGTCGATAGCCTGTTGCAGCGCTTCGGCAGAGGTTTTCACCGCCACGCCTTGCTGCTGCGCCATTTTGCCGACAGCAAAAGCGATGGCGCGGGATACCGTCTGGATATCTTTGAGTTCCGGCAGCACCAGACCTTCACCGTTAAGCACCAGCGGCGAGTACTGCGCCAACGTCTCGCTGGCCGACATCAGCATTTCATCGGTAATACGCGACGCGCCTGAGGCGATAACCCCCAGACCAATGCCCGGGAAGATATAAGCGTTGTTGCACTGGGCGATAGGGAAGACTTTATCTTTCCAGACGACCGGCGCGAACGGACTGCCGGTCGCGACCAGCGCGTTACCTTCGGTCCACGTAATGATGTCCTGCGGCGTGGCTTCCACCCGTGAAGTCGGGTTTGACAGCGGCATGACGATGGGGCGCGGACAGTGCTTGTGCATCTCGCGAATGATCTCTTCGGTAAACAGACCGGTTTGCCCGGAGACGCCAATCAGAATATCCGGTTTAACGTTACGCACCACATCCAGCAGCGACAGCACTTCACTGTCGGTGTCCCACGTCTTCAGATTCTCACGCTTCTGCACCAGTTTGGTCTGGAAGGAGAGCAGGTTCGGCATCTGATCGGTAAGCAGACCAAAACGATCCACCATAAACACTTTCTGCCGCGCGGCTTCTTCGCTAAGGCCTTCGCGCTGGGTCTGGGCAATGATCTGCTCGGCAATGCCGCAACCGGCGGAGCCTGCGCCGAGGAAGACGATTTTCTGTTCGCTGAGCTGGCTGCCTGCCGCACGGCTGGCGGCAATCAGCGTCCCGACGGTCACCGCCGCAGTACCCTGAATGTCGTCGTTAAAGGAACATATTTCATTACGATAGCGGTTCAGCAGCGGCATTGCGTTTTTCTGCGCGAAATCCTCAAACTGCAACAGCACATCCGGCCAGCGGTGCTTAACGGCCTGGATGAATTCGTCGACAAATTCATAATAGTCATCGTCGGTGATGCGCGGGTTACGCCAGCCCATATACAGCGGATCGTTGAGCAACTGCGGGTTGTTGGTACCCACATCAAGCACGACAGGCAGGGTATACGCCGGACTGATGCCGCCGCAGGCGGTGTACAGCGACAGCTTACCGATAGGAATGCCCATCCCTCCGATCCCCTGGTCACCCAGGCCCAGAATCCGCTCGCCGTCGGTCACCACAATGACTTTGATATTGTGGTTTGGTACGTTTTGCAGGATGTCGTCCATGTTGTGACGGTTCTGGTACGAGATAAAAACGCCGCGGGCGCGACGGTAAATCTCGGAAAAGCGTTCACATGCCGCGCCGACTGTCGGGGTATAAATAACCGGCATCATCTCATCAAGATGATTGTTTACCAGACGGTAGAATAGGGTTTCGTTGGTATCCTGAATGTTGCGCAGGTAGATGTGCTTGTCGATTTCGGTTTTGAATCCCTGATACTGGATCCACGCGCGTTCAGCCTGTTCTTCGATCGTCTCGACCACTTCCGGCAGTAACCCCAGCAGGTTGAAGTTACGACGTTCTTCCATGCTGAAAGCACTCCCTTTATTTAACAGGGGGAATTCCAGCAGTACCGGGCCAGCGTAAGGAATATAAAGGGAACGCATTTTTTTGCTTTTGGTTTCCATGTCACTCACTCTTTTTTGAATTTCCGTCCCTGGCTCCTTTTATAATACTGTGCCGTTCAACCAGGGCATCGGACACCGAGTATAAAGCATCATGCCCCCTGGAAACAAAAACACCATCGCTTTTGCGATGGTGTTTATCATCAGATTCTGACTACGCGGTTACTTTTTGCTATCCGGACGACGCTTTCTGCCGGTAGGGTTGTTCACCACGCTGGACGTGTCGCCTTCCGTCACCAGTTTGCGCTGATTGGAAATTTTATGGTCCAGTCCAAGAATATGACGGGCCTGACGGTTCGATTTCATTTTAACTCCTCAATCCTGTTCCAAGTTTTAAGGACAAATTCGCCAATGCGAAAGAAACGTAACCCCTTAGGTTGCGGTATCAGCATAGCACCTTATGCAGAAGCGTGCTGGCCGCTGACCACATAATTGATCGTTTGCTGGTAGATGTCACTGAGGATGTCATTGTCGGTGGCTTCCACCCATTTGGTCAGTTCCATTAAAATGTCATCTTCGGTGACAGCGCCATGTTCTGCGCGGAGACCTTGCTCAATAGCATGAACCAAAGCCGGTTGTGCGTTTGAGGTATTTGCTGAGTAATAAGTAAACATAGGATGCCTCCGTGTCGGTGTATTTATAAGTACGGCTCGCAGAAATTTAATTCACATTCAGAATGGCAAATATTTTTATCGCTGTAGCTCAGAAAAGTCCTGGAAGATAATAAAACTATTTTAACTCTCTGATTTGTCGGTATTTAAAAGGTTTTTAATTCGCGTTCATCACGCTTTAATATATATTTAATATGCCTGTAAATATAATCTATAGGGTATTGAGGCAAGCGTTATTTTTCATTTTAATCGTATTCTGAATTTTATTGAATAGTCCATCAGACCTGCCAGCCATGGTCTATACTTGCATTTTTGAGCCAACAGGAGAGCAGCAATGACAATCCATAAAAAAGGTCAGGCACACTGGGAAGGCGACATTAAACGTGGAAAAGGCACTGTTTCTACCGAAAGCGGTGTCCTGAATCAACAGCCTTATGGCTTCAATACCCGTTTTGAAGGCGAAAAGGGCACGAATCCGGAGGAGCTGATTGGCGCGGCGCATGCGGCGTGCTTTTCTATGGCGCTTTCGTTGATGCTGGGTGAAGCGGGCTTTACGCCGGAGGCGATTGATACCACTGCCGATGTGTCACTGGACAAAGTGGATAACGGGTTTGCAATTACCAAAATCGCGTTGCACAGCGAAGTGCGCGTGCCAGGGATTGATGCGGAAACTTTTGACGGCATTATCCAGAAAGCCAAAGCGGGATGCCCGGTATCTCAGGTGCTGAAAGCGGAAATCACCCTCGATTATCAGCTGAAAGCCTGATAAGCCCTGTGACCGGGTGACGGGGCGTCACCCGGTAAACAAAACGTCTCCGGGCGACGCCAAACCGCATTACTGCGCCACCCACCCTCCATCCATATTCCACGCCGCGCCGCGAACCTGGGCCGCGCCTTCGGAACACAAAAACAGAACCAGTTCCCCTAATTGCTCAGGTGTGACAAACGCCCGCGAGGGTTGTTTTTCCGCTAATAACGCTTCCCGCGCGTCACTGGGGTCTGCGCCTTCCGCGATGCGTTTGTCGATCTGCTGTTGTACCAGCGGAGTCAGCACCCATCCTGGACAGAGCGCGTTACAGGTTATGCCGGTCTGCGCGGTTTCCAGAGCGGTGGTCTTTGTGAACCCCACCACGCCGTGCTTGGCCGCGACGTAGGCCGCTTTGTCTTTTGAGGCCACCAGCCCATGCACCGAGGCGATATTGATGATGCGGCCCCAGTTTTGGGCGCGCATAGAGGGTAACGCCAGACGCGTGGTGTGAAAAACCGAGGAGAGGTTAATGGCGAGAAACGCATTCCACTTCTCGACGGGAAAATGTTCAATCGGCGAGACGTGCTGGATCCCGGCGTTGTTAATCAGGATATCCACGCCGCCGAATTCCCGTTCGGCGTAGCGCATCATCTCTTCAATTTGTCCGGCATCGCTGAGATCTGCGCCGTGGTAGCCCGCGCTGACGCCACAGGCGTCTTTGGCGGCCTCAACGTCACCAAAGCCGTTCAGGATAATCCGCGCGCCGGCTTTTGCCAGGCTCTGCGCAATGCCCAACCCGATGCCGCTGGTGGAGCCGGTAATCAGCGCCGTTTTTCCGTTCAAAGTCATCGCATTCTCCTCAGACAATTCCGGTGGTATAGAACACACCAATCACAAACAGTACCGCCAGGCTTTTGATGATCGTAATAGCGAATATCCCGCCGTAGGCCTGACGGTGGCTCAGCCCGGTAATGGCGAGCAGGGTAATGACCGCGCCATTGTGCGGCAGGGTGTCCATTCCGCCGCTGGCCATTGACGCCACGCGGTGAAGCACTTCCAGCGGAATGTTGGCGGCGTTTGCCGCCGCAATAAAGGTATCTGACATCGCCGCCAGCGCAATACTCATCCCGCCGGAAGCGGAACCGGTGATCCCGGCGAGGGTGGTGATGCTGATTGCCTCATTCAACAGCGGATCGGGGATAGCCGCCAGCGCGTTAGACAGCACCAGAAAACCGGGAAGGGCGGCGATCACCGCGCCAAAACCGTATTCGGACGCGGTGTTCATGGCCGCCAGGATCGCGCCGCCTACTGCGGTTCGGCTGCCTTCCGCCAGACGCCCCTGTATATTGCGATAGCCGAAAATCACCACCATCAGGATCCCTGAGACCAGCGCCGCCTCAACGGCCCAGATGGCGGTTATCTTGCTGATTTCGGTCGTCACCGGCGTAGCCAGTCCGGGCAGGTCAAGCTGGTGAGTGCTGCCGTACCAGACCGGGATCCAGCGGGTAAACAGCAGATTGAGCACGCCCACCAGGATCAGCGGTGAAATGGCGACGAAGGGATTGGGCAAATTGATATTGTCCGGTGTTTCCGGTTCGTTTTGCAGCTCGGTACCATAACCTTCATTCCTGGCTAACGCTTTTCGCCGCTGGCGTTCAAGGTACAAAAGCCCGACAAAAATGATGAACAGCGAGCCGATCAACCCAAGCCACGGCGCGGCCCAGGCATTGGTGCCAAAAAAGCTGGTCGGAATGATGTTCTGGATCTGCGGCGTTCCCGGCAGCGCGTCCATGGTGAAAGAGAATGCGCCCAGCGCCACCGTCGCGGGGATCAGTCGCTTGGGTATCTGGCTCTGGCGAAACAGTTCGGCGGCAAAAGGATACACGGCGAAAGCCACCACAAACAGCGACACGCCGCCGTAGGTCAGCAGGGCGCAGACCAGCACAATCACCGGGATCGCATGACGCCGTCCAAGCAGATTGATCGCCGCGGCAACGATTGAACGCGAAAAACCGGACAGTTCAATCAGCTTGCCAAACACCGCCCCCAGTAAGAAAACGGGGAAATACAGCTTTACAAAGCCAACCATCTTTTCCATAAACAGGCCCGTAAAGGCAGGGCCGACAGCGGCAGGCTCGGTCAGTAAGACCGCCCCTATTGCCGCGATAGGCGCAAACAGGATAACGCTGTAACCGCGATAGGCTGCCAGCATCAGCAGACCCAACGCGGCCAGGGCAATTAACACACTCATCATGACTCCTCGGTATCGTTGTTATAGTGGGGTACAGAAAGAGAAGTTACGGTTTCAGGGCAAAACGCAGCTGATGCCGTCTGCGTTCGCGGATACTGTCTTTTCGCGTCTCGTCCCAACGGTAAAACCCCTGGCCGCTGCGCATCCCGGTGTCACCGTTGGCGACGATGTCCGCGACCAGCGACATCATGTCGCTGCCGCTGGCCAGTTCCGGCAGCAGATGGCGGCAGATATCCTGAACGGTGTTGAGTCCGGTCATGTCCGCCGCTTCCAGCGGGCCGACCATGCCATAACGTCGACCCAATGAGGCGCGCATCACCCGATCCACCACGTCCGGGCTGGCGATGCCGCTTTTGACGATATGCAGCGCTTCGCGCAACAGCGCAAACTGCAGACGGTTGCCGACAAAGCCCGGCGCGGCGCGATCGAGGATCACGGCTTCCAGTTGCATACCGCTTAGCAGCGCCTGAACCTCCTGCATATACCGTGGCGCAGTTGCGCTGCCCGGTACAATCTCAACCAGCGGGATAAAATGCGGCGGATGCCAGAAGTGGGCGATCAATAAGCGCTGTGGATGGCGAAGCTTTTCCGCCAGCGCGTCCGGCGGCAACCCGCTGGTGTTGCTGGCGATGATGGCCTGCGGATCGATAACCTGCTCCAGCTGCGCATACAGCGCGTGCTTAAGTTCAAGGCGCTCGGGAATGGCTTCGATCAGCAGCGATGAAGCGGCAATATCGGCAAGCGATGTGGTCCCCTGCAGCCGGGACAGGACAGTGGCTTTATCTGCCGCGGAAAACTGCCCGGCCGCGATCAATTCCTCCAGGATCTCGCCAGCAACGGACGTTATTTCCGCAGTACGTGCTCTGTCGGTGTCGTACAGCCAAATCTCATGCCCGAAACGGGCAAAATGGCAGGCGATACCTACGCCCATCAGCCCTGCGCCCAGGACAGCGAAACGGTTAGTTTGCATGGCGATTACCTCTGGTGCGTTCCACCGCCAGCGCCACACCCTGACCACCGCCGACGCACAAGGTTGCGAGTCCTTTGTCGACGTTGCGTCGCGCCATCTCGTGCAGCAGTGTGACCAGAATGCGGCAGCCGGACGCGCCAATCGGATGACCGAGCGCGATAGCGCCGCCGTTAACGTTAACTTTGCTTTCGTCCCAGTCGAGTGCCTGACCGACCGCCAGCGCCTGTGCGGCAAAGGCCTCGTTCGCTTCGATCAGATCGACTTGCGCCAGCGTCCAGCCCGCGCGTTGCAGGCATTGCTGCGAGGCTTCAACAGGACCGATCCCCATGACCGCCGGATCGACGCCAGAAACGGCGTAGCCAGCAATGCGCGCCAGCGCCGGTAAATTCAGCGCCGCGGCGCGGCTGGCGCTCATCAGCATCACGGCGGCGGCGCCATCGTTAATCGACGAGGCGTTCCCGGCGGTAACCGTCCCGTCTCCCGGACGAAAGGCCGGTTTTAATTGGGCCAGTTTCTCAGCCTGTGTGTCCGCACGCGGCTGTTCGTCTCGCTCAACCCGTCGCGGCGGTTTCTTACCCTGCGGAACGTTTAGCGGTGTGATTTCGGCGCTAAAGTAACCAGCCTCGAGCGCCAGCGTCGCTTTTCGCTGTGAGCGAAGGGCAAACGCATCCTGTTGCTCACGGCTAATGACAAACCTCACTGCCAGATTCTCGGCAGTGATGCCCATGTGGTAGTCATTAAACGCGTCCCAAAGGCCGTCATGTACCACGCTGTCCTTCATGCTGGCGTGGCCGAGGCGCAGACCCGTCCGTGCGCCGTCCAGAAGGTAGGGGGCGTTGCTCATACTTTCCTGTCCGCCTGCAATAACAATCTCCGCATCACCGCAGCGAATGGCCTGAGCCGCTTGCAGCACCGCTTTTAATCCCGATCCACAAACCAGATTCAGCGTCACCGCCGGCGTCGTGACCGGCAGTCCGGCGCGGAGGGCTGTTTGCCGCGCCGGGTTTTGTCCACAGCCTGCGGTCAGTACCTGCCCGAAAATAACTTCGTCGATCGCATCGGCTGGCAGGGCGGTTTTCTCCAGCAATGCGCGAATGACGCACGCGCCGAGTTCTACCGCCGGAAGCGGGGCTAAAGCGCCGTGAAAGCTGCCAATGGGCGTGCGGGTGGCCGCAACGATAACAACATCCTGCATGGTCATCTCCTCAGGTGAACTGCATTTCAGGCACGTTTTCCGCCACAACCAGCTTGCCAGCGGTTTTCGCGACGATCTCCTCGACGCTCACGCCTGGCGCACGTTCGCGCAGGATGAAGCGGCCATCGGCAATGTCCAGCAGCGCCAGGTCGGTGAGGACACGTTTGATACAACTCACGCCGGTGAGCGGTAATGTGCAGGCCGGAAGCAGCTTGGATTCGCCGCTTTTAGACGCGTGGGTCATGACCACGATGATGTTTTCCGCCCCCGCGACCAGATCCATCGCGCCGCCCATCCCTTTCACCATCTTGCCGGGGATCATCCACGAGGCGATGTTGCCGTTAACGTCAACTTCAAACGCGCCCAGCACGGTCAGGTCAACGTGTCCGCCGCGGATCATGGCGAACGACTGCGCTGAGTCGAAAATCGCCGCGCCCTTGCGTGCGGTGACGGTCTGTTTTCCGGCGTTGATCATATCGGCATCCAGTTCGTCCTCCGTCGGGAACGCCCCCATTCCCAGCAGTCCATTTTCCGATTGCAGCATCACGTCCATGCCCTCGGGGATGTAGTTGGCGACAAGGGTGGGGATGCCAATCCCCAGGTTGACGTAATAGCCGTCGCGCAGTTCCCGGGCGACGCGCATAGCCATTTGTTCGCGGGTTAACATGTTCTGTCTCCTTAGCGGCGTAATGTGCGTTGCTCAATGCGTTTTTCGAAATGGCCCTGAATCAGGCGATCGACGAAGATGCCAGGGGTATGAATAGCGGCAGGATCCAGTTCGCCAGGGGGGACGATTTCTTCGACTTCGACGACTGTGATGCGTCCGGCGGCAGCCATTAGCGGATTGAAATTCTGCGCGGTATGGCGATAGATAACGTTACCGTACCAGTCGGCCTTCCAGCCTTTAACCAGCGCGAAATCACCGGTAATCGCGCGTTCCATAATGTACGGGCGACCGTTGAACTCCCGCACTTCTTTACCCTCGGCCACTGGCGTACCGTAACCGGTGGCGGTGAAGAAAGCAGGGATCCCCGCGCCGCCTGCGCGTAACTGTTCCGCAAGCGTGCCCTGGGGCGTCAGCGTCGCTTCCAGTTCGCCGCTCAGTACCTGTTGTTCAAAGAGGGCGTTTTCACCGACATAAGAGGCCACCACTTTGCGTACCTGGCGTGTTTCCAGCAGTACGCCCAGACCGAAGCCATCGACGCCGCAATTGTTTGACACCACTGTCAGTCCCTGAACCCCGCGACGGCGAACCTCGGCAATCAGGTTTTCCGGTATACCACAGAGTCCAAAGCCGCCCGCCAGCAGCGTCATGTTGTCGGTGATCCCGTCCAGCGCCTCTTGATACGTAGCGACGCGTTTATCCAGTCCAGACATATCATTGCCCCTCCAGTTGTCCTTGCCGACATCATTAGGGGCGGAAAATGATTTGTTAATTTTAAATTTGTGACTCACTCATTTGGTTTTTTTATCAATTTGATGTTAATTAAATGTATTCAAACAGTTAATGGGGCGCAAAATGAGAATGAGCATCAAACAGTTACGCGCATTTTTAGCGGTAGCTCACACTCTGAATTTCGCCCACGCCAGCGAACGGCTGAATATATCCCAGCCCGCGCTAAGTTTGACGATCAAAGGTCTGGAGGAATCGCTGGGGGGACCATTACTGTTGCGAACCACGCGGAGAGTCACGCTGACCCAGGAAGGGGAAACGTTGCTGACGATGGCGCGTCAGCTTATTGCCGACTGGGATAACACTGAAGAAGCCATGCGCCAGCGCTTTACACTCCAGCGGGGAAAAGTGTCGGTAGCGGCGATGCCGTCCTTTGCGGCGAACGTCCTGCCGCCGGTGCTGAAAGCCTTTCGTGACCGCTACGCCGGGATCAACGTTACCGTTCATGATGTGATCAATGAACAGGTGATTGAAATGGTGAGTGAAGGGCGGGTGGAAATGGGGATTGCCTTCGAACCGGATTATTCCGGGCATCTGCACTTTACCCCGCTCGGTCTGGACCGCTTTGTGGCGATAGTCCCGCCGGATTCCCGTCTCGCGACGCGGGAACGGCTTTGCTGGCGCGAGCTGTTGAGCCTGGATTTTATCGCTCTCCAGCGTCCTTCGGCTGTGCGTCTGATGCTGGAAGAACAACTGGCGCAAAGCGGCCGCCCGCTGGAGGTGGCGCTGGAAAGTCATCAACTGGTTACCGTGGGGCGTCTGGTGGCAAACGGCCTCGGCGGTAGCGCGGTGCCCGCGCTCTGCCGTACGCAGATGACCGAGCTTGGCGCGGTGTGCCTGGAACTGGACGGTCCGGTGATCGAACGCAGAGTGGGCGTGCTGCGATCGGCCCATCATAAGCTCTCTACCGCCGCCCAGGCATTGTTAGATACGTTGAAGAAGGCATATAGTTAAGCGTCAGGTTAGTCCCGGTTGCCCGGCGGGGTAGTTCACGGAGAGCCGCCTCTTTGCAAACAGCAGGATTAGCATCCAAAAATATAAAAAATAGCCATAACATCAGAGCGCATATTTATTTCATGTTCGTGAAGGGTATTATTTCTTTCGTTCTACATTAACGGTTTAAGCGCGCATGTAGAGATTATTGATCTCATAAATGGAGTAAGAATAATGAACACATTTTCCTTCGCGACAGCAGGTATTTTAGCGGCAGCGCTGTTAACCAGTCTCAGCGTCAATGCGGCGACCAGTAACACAAAAACAGACGTTACCCCCAGGGGGATGAGCTGCCAGGAGTTTGTTGACCTGAACCCGCAAACCATGGCGCCCGTAGCTTTCTGGGTATTGAACGAAGATGAAGATTTTAAAGGCGGGGATTACGTGACCTTTGACGAAACCGTTACCACGGCGGTGCCGCTTGCTGTCGAAATATGCAAAAAACATCCTCAGAGCGAATTAACAAAAATCAAAGACGAAATCAAAAAAGAATTAAGCAAATAAATCTAAGTCGTTATTTAAACCCAGCCAGAGTGCTGGGTTTTGTTATTTGTGACAACGTCACATATCAATCATCTTCATCCCGGAAATAAATAATAAAGCTCTTCTCCGGCGTGCCGATACTGAATACAAATTAGCCTGAATGATAAGGAAGTTTGTATGGACTGGTATCCGTCACGTATTTCCACGCGCCTGACGCTCGGCGGGATCGTGCTGCTGATTGTTACGACGCTGGTGATTGTGGTGATTATGCTCTGGCGAGGTCAGCCTCGCGTTGTGGAGATTAACACTGCGCTAATAGAGCAGACAGGACATGGCCTGACGCGCCAGCTCAGTACCGTCCTGTCACGGGTAGAGGGGGAAACTGTCAGCCTGGCGCGTCTGGCAGAGGTCTTGCCCAATGATGAAACACTGTATCGCACCGTTGCTCCGCAGTTACTGGGCATCGACAGCGACAGCATTATTACCGGAGGCGGTATCTGGCCGGAGCCGAACGCTTTTACGCCTGGCCTGGAGCGACGCAGTTTTTTCTGGGCGCGTAATACCGATAATAAGCTGGTGTATTCGGATGAATATAACGCTGCTACCGGTAATGGTTACCATAACGAAAGCTGGTATCAACAGGCGAAAGGACGGTCTGCGGAAAACTGCCTGTGGTCTGACGTTTATCAGGACGCCATTTCCGGGATTAACATGGTGACCTGCAGTGTGCCTTATCTGCTGTCGGGTCAGTTCGCCGGGGTTGCCACCACGGATATACGCCTTGATAACGTCGCCCGCTTTATGCAGAAAGAGGGCGGTCACACCGGTGGTTACGCCTTTGTGGTGGATAAGCAGGGGCAGATCCTCTATTTCCCACCAATCGAGCAGCAACAATTTAAAACCGTCAGTGAGCTGGTCAACGCCTCGCCATGGCTCGCGCCTGTCGCCAGCCAGTTACGCACGCTCAGCGTAGCGAAGACCAGCACTGCGTCCGTCGCGCTGGAGCACGACGGCATTCTGAACGCCGCTTCGCGGGTCATGCTGTTTCCAATGGCGGATACCGGCTGGGTGGTCGGACTGGTTACGCCAGAAGCACGTATTGTCGGGCTGGCAAAGGAAATGATGCGTGACGTTCTGGTGGTATTGATCCCGCTGATGGCGTTGCTGCTGTTGGGCGCGTGGCTGCTGGTGCGCCGGTTGATTGCCCGTCTGGATGATACCCGCAAAGCGCTGGATGATATTGCGCAAGGGGAAGGCGATCTTACGCGTCGTCTGGCGGTAAAAGGTAAAGACGAGATTTCGGCTATCGCTGAAGCCTTTAATCTCTTTGTCGATAAAATCGCCGCAATCCTGGTCACGGTACGCGGAAGCAGCGAAGTGGTCGCCAGTACAGCCACAAGCCTCGCTGACAGCAACACCGAACTGTCCACCCGCGTCACGCAACAGGCGGCGGCGCTGGAAGAGAGCGCTGCCGCAATGGAGCAGCTTAACGCCACGGTACAGCAGAATGCCGCCAATACCGCACTGGCGGATGAGCTTTCGGAAAATACCGCGCAGACCGCCAACCGCTGTGGCGATGTGATGCACGAGGTGATTTCCACTATGGATAACGTCAGCGCGTCGTCCGGGCGGATGGTAGAAATTGTGTCGGTAATCGACAGTATCGCTTTCCAGACCAATATTCTGGCGCTCAATGCGGCGGTGGAAGCGGCGAGAGCCGGGGATGCGGGACGGGGCTTCGCCGTCGTTGCCTCGGAAGTTCGCACGCTGGCACAGCGTAGCGCAACGGCGGCTCAGGAGATCAAAGCCCTGATAGACGAGTCGGTTTCACATGTTGACAGCAGCAGCCAGCAAATCCATCACGCGGGAGATCGGCTACAGGAGCTGGTGGGGCACGTCCGTCAGGTTCGTCAGTTGATGGGCGAAATTCGTGTGGCCGGGGAAGAACAGCGTAAGGGCGTGGCGGAGGTGACGCTGGCGGTGACCGAAATGGACGGAACCGTGCAGCAAAACGCGTCGCTGATTGACGATGCCGCCGCGCGTACTCAAATCCTGAAAGCCGAGGCGGATCAACTGGCGAAGCAGGTCTCTTCTTTTACGCTGCCTTAAGTCTGTGGCAGTGCTTTAGGCCCGGCGGAAAACGTGCCGCCGGGTCGCATCAGAGGCTGACGGGAAGCGTACTGTTCATCCACCCTGGGATCTCCTCTGCCGCAACCGGACGCGAGAAGTAATATCCCTGAATCACTGGGCATCTGACCGAACGTAAAAATTCAAACTGTTCTTTGGTTTCCACCCCTTCCGCGATCACCACCAGATTTAAACTTTGTCCGATACGGGTAATGGCTTCCAGCAGCGACTGGATCCGTGTTTCCGTCAGGCAGCGGTCAACAAACGATTTATCAATTTTCAGCTCGGTCACGGGCAGACTGACCAACCGTGACAGACCGGAAAAGCCGGTGCCAAAATCATCGACCGACAGCCCAACGCCCATATCACGTAGCACCGTGATGCGTTTGAGGATCTCTTCATCCTGCTCCATCATCATGCTTTCCGTGATTTCCACCGTCAGCTGTTCGCCCGGTATGGCGAATTCCAGCATCGCTTCCGACACCTGGTTGGGCAATTGATTGCTGCGAAAATGCAGGGCCGAGAGGTTAACCGATAAGGTGGGAATGATCAGCGACTGCGCGCGCCATTCGGCCAACTGACGGCAGGCTTCCCGAACCACCCAGCGTCCGATGTTTTCGATTTCCCCAATTTCTTCCGCCAGCGGAATAAAGCGGCCTGGAGGAACATTACCGTGCTTCGGATCGCTCCAGCGGGCCAGCGCCTCGAAACCGTAAAGCTCACCGGTTTCGGCGAAAATCTGCGGCTGATAGACCAGACGCAGATGGTTGTTGGCAATGGCGCTTTTTAACGCTGCGCCCATCCGCAGGCGTTCTCTAACCGCGCGGTTCATCTCCGGGTCAAAGAATTGCCAGCCGTTACCGCCTGCCTTGCGGATAAAGTCCATCGCATTGTGCGCCGTCGACAGCAGGTAATCACGGTTTTTACCCGCTTCATAGCTGATGCCAATACTAAACGTCAACGGGAAGGGCTTATCGTCAAACAGCGTCGCTTCATTACCAATGCTAATAAGCTCGTCGGCGAAGTGCGTAATGTTGCTCATTTCACTGTCATGGCTGACCAGCACAAACTGGGTGCCTTCAATTCGGCTGAGGTACTGATCGGGTCTTAGCCGTTCACGGATCTTATTGATGATCTGCAATAGCACCTGGTCGGCCACGGCGTAGCCCAGGCTGTCTATCACGTCCTGGAAATGATCCACGCCTATCAGAAAAACCACCGGCGAGCGCTGAGGCTCTTCGCGGGTGGTTTCATCGAGATAAGCATGCAGATGGTTACGATTAGGCAGACCGGTGAACGGGTCAAACTGCAGCAAATGCTCAATCTGCTGTCGGCTTTTTTCCTGCTCAAGCGCCAGCGCGGCCAGATGCTGGCTGATATCGGCAACCCGCTGGATGAAGGCGCTGGTCTCTTTTCCTTTAACGGTTTTAATTAACAGCGTACCGGCGGGAGAGCCGTCGCGCTGGCGGATCGTCAGCGACCAGACGTCGAGGTTTTTGCGCGCCGCTTTTCCAGAAGATGACGCCCAGAAATGCCGGGCGCCATCTTTTAGCGCATACAGCGAGACGTGGGTGTCTCTGAGAACGGCTTCAATATTGCGGCAGATGATTTCTCCCATTTCCTGGAACGGCGGGCTGGCGCACATCGCCGCAAGAATATTGCCTTCCAGTTGGCGAATTTGCCGTTCTTCCGTGACGTCAGAGAAGGTCATCACCAGATTGGGCAGATCGGTTTCTTTGCCATATACCGGGCTGATGGAAGCTTTGATCCAGATTTCCTCGCCGGAACGGGTAATGACCAGGAACTCGTCCTGGTCGCGGGTGGTTTTCCAGAGCAACTGTTGCAGCCGCAGACGATTATCTGACGGCGTTTCGGGAATGTGGAGCAGGCTGTCCGGCAACTGGCCTGACGCCTCCTGAATGTTGTATCCGAACATTTCGCTGAAGGCGCGATTGCACTGGACGATGCGCCGCTCATGGTCAAGAACGATAACGGGACGATCAAGGTGGTCGACGGCTAACAGCAGCAGACGCGTTTGCTCCTTTTGTTCCATTTCGACGCTGGCGTCACGGGCAAACGCCAGATAAAAGATCCGGCCCTCCACGCTAATTTTCGACAGCGCAAAGCGGGTCCACACTTTGCTGCCGTCTTTGCGTTCCAGCAGCAGTTCCCGGCTCATGCCGACGACGCGCGGCTGCCCGCCTTCGCGGTTATGGCGAATATAGTCCGGATGCACCGCGCGCAAATCCCGGGGAATAAGCATCGAAATGCCTTTCCCGAGCACTTCATCACGGCTGTACCCCCACAGCTTTTCCGCCGCCGGATTAAAAAACAGCACTTCGTCGTTGTCGTTGATCAGCACGGCGCCCATCATGCTTTGCTCAAGCGCGGGAATGAAAATGCTGTCTCCGGTGCTTTTAACGTCAGTTAGCTTCATGTGTTACCTCTGCGTCCGGAAAACACTCAGGCGCCTGGTTTCCAGAGTTCAACACGGTTTCTGCCGTGCCTTTTCGCAATGTATAACGCCTCGTCAGCAATCTGAATTAAGCGTTCATAATCGGGGTGGCCGTTAAACATCGCCGCGCCAATGGAAAGCGAAAGCGGGATCGCTTCACCATCGGGAGACTTAATTTTGGTTTTCTCAACGCGGCTGCGAATACGCTCCGCGATGCGCAGGGTATCGGTCTGGGTGGCTTCGGTCAGCACAATAATAAATTCATCGCCGCCGTAGCGAAAAACATAGTCACTGCTGCGCACGTTGTCGTAGAAGGCCTGGGAAACGCGCCGCAGGATCTCGTCACCGGTATTGTGTCCCCAGGTGTCATTAATCTCTTTAAATTTATCCACATCAATAATCAGAATGGAAAGCGGCGTTCCGGCACGGTTGGCGTGGGCGATTTCGCGTTTAAAAATGGTGGGCAGAAACCGGCGATTGAGTAGCTTCGTCAATACATCCATTCCCACTTCATGGCGCGAAACTTCTTCAAACAGTTCGCGAAGCAGAGTGATGATTTGCGAAACGGTATTGCGGATTTGCAGAAGGAACTTTACCCGCGAGGCTTTATTGTTCAGCGCTTTTGCGGTTCCCCGGGTTTGATGAAACAGGCCGTCAAAATCCTGGATCAGTCGGGAAATATGGCCCACTTCAGCGATGCCGCTAAAATAGTGACGCCCTTTATGGTTAAACCACAACCCAAAATCCGCCTGACTCAACGGCAGACTGTTGCCAAAGTCGGCGTCGAGCATAATTTTATAGATAATATCCATTTCCCAGGCGAGCAGTGAGGCAATCTGGCGCTCTTTTTCTTCTTCGGCATTTTCCAGCAGGGAAAAAATACGATAGTTTTCATCTTCTTTTGCCGCGCTGCTTTCGCTAAAAGAGAAGGCCCGGGACATGACTTCCATCGCCAGATCGATGCTGTTAATAGAAAAATGGTAGATCAGGAGTTTCTCAGTCGCCTCATGGTGACTGTCTATGATGATCGGGTAGAGCAATTTTTTCAGAACCCGAAAACCCATTTCCACCAGTTCGACGGGAATCCCGATTCGGGCATGAACTTCAGCGACCGTATGTTGCACTTTGATTAACTCATCAACGTCACCGCTAGTGCAGGAGAGCACATCGACAATCCACTTTTCCAGCGCGTGTTTTAGCTGCCGCTCCACCTGTTCATTACTTAAAAATTCTTCAGCATGTGGGTCGGCAAGCACAATACGATAAAACTCGATGCTCAGGGTGTGCGCGTGGTGAATCGCAATCTCAGAAGCCAGTTTACGAATATGCGGATCCGTTTGTTCAATCAACGCGACCCATTCGTCTTTCATTCTTTTAAGATACATCTCCATCAGGCAGATCCTTACGGTCGTTCGCGAAAGACACGGGACAGGCGTCTTCGCAGTTTTATGGATAGTAGATCGAATTAAATAATACGTCACACCTGTAATGTAGCATCATCATATGAAAGAAAGAGTGTCATGACTTAAGGGATATTTTTATACAAATTTGCAGGCAAAGCCTGAAAATCCGGCGTTATCACCATAAGCAATAAAAAGCCCGTTCTTTTAGTCTGTTTTTAGATGAATAACCTTTTTGCGCCTGCGTGAATAAAAGAGAAAATGAAAACCAAAAGCCATCATGGTTTATACGTATTTATTTTAGTCTATTCTTCGCGTATTGATTTCAGGAAATAACGTTCGTCATTATTCATTGAAAGAAATATCAAACACCTGCGTAAACCCCGTTTATCGATCCGCTTTTCAGGGGGGCGCGAGTCAGAAAAAGCGCTTCATACGTGACACTGTCACCTCGCAATCGTCAGAGCTGGTCTATGCTTGTTCTGCGTATGCTGTTTCATACAGCAACGGTAGGGGTATTTGCTGCATAAAACTCACCCGAGGATGAAACGGGTCTAATGGGGCGACAGTATGAGTTCAAAATCCTTTATCAGAAGTTGGGGGTGTGAATTTGTGGCCGCGGATGTCGTTCGCTTTCGCATTTGGGCGACGAGTCAGGAAAAGATGTATCTCCGTATTCACGATCGAAACCACGAAATGACGGCCAGCGGAGAGGGATGGTTTGAGTGCCAGGTTAACGGCGTCAAGGCGGGAACGCCTTATCAGTTTGTATTGAACGACGGGACGGCAATTCCCGATCCGGCCTCGCGTGCGCAGTGTGACGATGTGAACGGCGCGTCGCGCGTCGTCAATCCCGAGGCCTATTGCTGGCAACACACTGACTGGCAGGGATGTCGCTGGGAAGAAGCGGTGTTCTATGAGCTGCATCTCGGCGCCTTTACGCCTGAAGGGACATTCCAGGCGGCAATCGCCAGACTTCCGTATCTCGCGGAACTTGGCGTTACCGTCATTGAACTGATGCCGGTTTCGCAGTTTGGCGGTCAACGCGGCTGGGGTTATGACGGCACGTTGCTGTATGCGCCGCATTCCGCCTACGGTTCACCAGACGATTTTAAAGCCTTTGTTGATGCCGCACACGGTTACGGTTTGTCGGTGGTTCTTGATATCGTGCTCAACCACTTTGGGCCGGAAGGTAACTATTTGCCGCTGTTATCTGAGAACTTTTTCGACGCCGCGCGCATGACGCCGTGGGGTAACGGCATCGCCTATGAAAACGACGCGGTACGCCGCTATATTGCTGACGCGCCGCTGTACTGGCTGGTGGAGTATCAGCTTGACGGATTGCGCTTTGACGCCATCGATCAGATCAAAGATGACGCGCAACCGCATCTGCTGGTAGAGATAGCCGAACGTATCCGTCGTGAGATTAGCGACCGGCCGATACATCTCACCACCGAAGACAACCGTAATGTCTTGTTTTTACATCCGCGTTCTGAAGATGGCGCGACGCCACTCTTTTCCGGTGAGTGGAACGACGATTTCCATAACGCCATTCACGTTATGGCGACCGGGGAAAATCACGGGTATTACGCCGACTTCGCCACTCAGCCCGAACGCTATGTTGCCCGCGCACTGAGCGAAGGGTTCGCCTGGCAAGGGGAAATGTCCGCCGTTAGCGGAGAAGCGCGCGGCGTTAGCAGCCGACAGCAGCCACCGACTACCTTTGTCGATTTTATTCAGAATCACGATCAGATCGGTAACCGTGCGCAGGGCGAACGGCTGATTACGCTGGCGGGAGCCGAGAAAACACGGGTACTGCTTGCCACGCTCCTGATGTCGCCACATATTCCGCTGCTGTTTATGGGCGAGGAATACGGCGAAACGCATCCCTTTTTATTTTTTACGGATTTCCATGGCGATCTTGCGCGCGCGGTGCGTGAAGGCAGGGCGAAGGAATTTGCCGGACACGCCGGACATGAAGGCGAAAACGTACCGGATCCCAATGCGCCTGAGACGTTCCAGCGCGCGAAACTCGACTGGCAAAAAATGCAGCATGAAGAAGGAAAAGCGTGGCTGACCTTCACCCGGGATCTGTTGAGCAGACGCCGGCGCGTTATCGTTCCGCTGCTGAAAACCGCACGCGGCGGTGAAGGCGAAGTGGTGCAGACTGCCCCCGGTTTTGTTGCTGTGCGCTGGCGTTTCCCGACAGGCGTTTTGTCGCTGGCGTTCAATATTGGCGATGTGCCAGTGGTGCTGCCGGAAATGCCGGGGAAAACGGTTTTCGCCTGGCCGGAAGCCCGCGAGCGTCTTAATCCAAATGCCATTGTCGTCCGATTCGCACAGGGAGAAACCTTACCATGATCCCTTCATCGACCTACCGAATTCAGTTTCGCAACGGCATGACTTTTGACGCCGTTAGCGAACGGATACCGTACCTGAAAAAGCTCGGGATCAGCCATTTGTATGCCTCGCCAATCTTTACGGCGACAGCGGGCTCGACCCACGGTTATGACGTCACAGACTGTAATGAGATCGATCCTTCCATCGGCGGGCGGGAAGGATTTGATCGCATGGTGCAAGCGCTTCACGCTGCGCAAATGGGGTTGATCCTCGATATCGTCCCTAACCATATGGCCAGTTCGCTGGAAAATCGCTGGTGGCGTGACGTTATTGAACATGGAGAGAAAAGCGCTTACGCCAGCCATTTCGATATCGACTGGTCACAGCGACTGACATTACCGTTTCTTGGCGACACCTTTGAGAAAGTCCTGGAAAAAGGGGAGATTAGCATCAAAGCGGATCCGCAGACGGGTAAACCGACACTGGCCTATTATGACGCCTTTTACCCGCTGGATCCGTCAACCTGGCAGGGAAATGAAGCGGATGTGCTGTCGATGACCGATAAACAGGCCATTGCAGACTTGCACCAACGGCAACCCTGGCGGTTGATGTCCTGGCGCGAGGCCGCGACAAATCTGAGCTATCGCCGTTTCTTTGAAGTCACTGGACTGGTTGGCGTTCGCGTGGAGGACGATCGGGTATTTGATGACACCCATCAACTGATCCTTGAACTGGTGGCAAACGGCGCTGTGGACGGATTGCGTATCGACCATATTGACGGCCTTGCCGATCCGCAGGCCTATCTTCAGCGTTTACGTCAAAAGGTCGGTGAGGCGTGCTATATCACCGTTGAAAAAATTCTTGCCCGCGGGGAGGAATTACCGCAGGAATGGCCGATTTCGGGTACCACCGGCTATGAGTTTATTGCGGCTCTGGCCGAAGTACTGGTGGACGATCGTGCGCTGGGCGATCTCCGACGCGTCTGGCAGGATGCAGTCGGTCAGCAGGTGGATATGCGCGCTGAACTGCGTAAGGCGCGGGTCCTGATGATAGAGCGTAATTTTGCCGGCGAATTTGCCCGCTTGTTGAAACTGGCAAGCGAACTGGCCCGTCAACAGCGCGTCGATATTGATGACGAGACGCTGCGCGGCGCGCTGCGAGAACTGCTGATTGCCTTTCCGGTGTACAGAACGTATGGCACCGCGCAGGGATTCAGCACGGCGGATCGCGAGCTGCTGCGACGTGTCACCGCACAGCTGAGCGCCAGTGAGTTTGCCCCGGACGCTCAGGCGCTTGGTTTTCTCTCTCGGTTGTTGGTCGGTGCCGATGACGCCTGCCTGACCACCACGGCGGCGACCTTCCGCACGCGCTTCCAGCAGCTCACCGGCCCGCTAATGGCCAAATCGGTAGAGGACACGCTGTTCTTTCGCCAGAACATGGATCTGGCGCTAAATGAAGTTGGCGCAGAGCCCGTTCAACGCTTTTTCTCGCTCACGCGCTTTCATCAGGAGATGCAGTCCCGTATGCGGCTACAGCCGGATGCGCTGTCCAGCACGTCGACTCACGACACCAAACGCGGCGAAGACGCCCGCGCCCGGTTATACACGTTGACCGAGGCGCCGACGCGTTGGGCGGAGCATCTGGCGCGATGGCGGCAAATGAACCAGACCCATGTCCGGTTTCTCAATGACGGCACCGCGCCCAAAGCGGCGGATACCTGGATGCTCTATCAGGCGCTGGCGGGGGTATGGCCCGCGGTATTCCGTCCGGATGACGCGAACGGTTTGCAGGCGCTTGAGGAGCGATTCCTTGAATTTGTGGAAAAAGCGCTACGCGAAGCCAAGCTGCGGACGGACTGGGTGGATACTAACGAGGCCTACGAAACGGCGGTTCTGGATTATGCCCGGCATATGCTGTCACCAGAAAACACGCTGTTTTTGCAGGATTTTCACGCTGCGTTGCAGCCGTTTATTCGTGCCGGATTGGTGAATAGCCTGACCCAGACGTTAATTAAACTGACCGCCCCCGGCGTACCGGATATCTACCAGGGCAGCGAGGCGCTCAATTTCAGTCTGGTTGACCCGGATAATCGTCGCCTGCCGGACTTTGCCCTGTTGGCCCGCCAGCTCACACAGGCAGACAGCCGCGTATTTACGCAGGAAGCGTGTTGGATGAATGGTCAGGTGAATCAGTATGTGACCGCCGTCCTGCTGCATCTGCGACAAAGGTTTCCCACGCTGTTTCGCAAGGGCGACTATCTGCCGCTCGACGCCGAGGGGGACAACGCGGAGCACGTCATTGCTTATGCCAGAGCAGATGAAAAAAACGCGCTGGTGGTGGTGGCGCCACGCTGGGTATTCCATCGCATAGAGGGCGAACTCTCCTCTGCTGGCGGCACGCTGTGGGCAGACACCCGTATCGCGTTGCCCGCACGGCTGGCGAATCGTCAGTATGAAGACGTCTTTCATCACGAGACGGTCGATGTCGGCGCCACGCTTGACGTCGCGCAACTCCCCGGTCATCCACTTATTGCTGTTTTACGCGAACACCCGTCTGAACAGACGGGTGCAGAAAGGGAAAATGGATAATGGCAAAAGCAAAAGGTAAACAATTTGATATCACAGCAGGGCACAGCCAGCAGTTAGGGGCAAACTACGACGGACAGGGGGTTAATTTTGCGCTTTTCTCCGCCCATGCCGAGCGCGTAGAACTGTGCCTGTATGACCCGAGCGGACAAAACGAAATTGCCCGCCTGACCTTACCGGAATTTACGCATGAGATCTGGCACGGCTACGTGCCGGGTCTGGAACCCGGGGCGCTGTACGGCTATCGGGTTCACGGGCCTTTTGATCCGGAGAACGGGCACCGTTTCAATCCCCATAAATTGTTGATAGACCCTTATGCCCGGGAACTGGTGGGGGATATCGCCTGGAATGAGGCGCATTTCGCTTACGATCTGGAAAGCGAAGAAAAGGATCTTAGCTTTGACACCCGCGACAGCGCCCCGTTTACGCCAAAATGTAAGGTTGTCGACCCGAATGCGTTCGACTGGCAGGATCACCGTCGCCCGGATATTCCCTGGCCCAGCGCCATTGTCTATGAAACTCACGTCAAAGGTTTCACCTGGCTGAATCCCGCGATACCGCAAGAATTGCGCGGCACGTTTGAAGGAATGGGCCATGCGGCAAGCGTGGATTACATTAAAAGTCTTGGCATTACCTCCGTCGAACTGCTGCCGGTTCACTGGTTTCCGGACGATCAGCATCTGCTGGACAAAGGTCTGAAAAACTTCTGGGGATATAACACGCTGGGCTTTTTCGCTCCGGCGACGCGCTACTACGGTCCGCGCGGCATACAGGGCTTTCGCGACATGGTGCGCGCCTATCATGATGCGGGTATCGAGGTCATTCTGGATGTGGTGTATAACCACACCGCGGAAGGTAACGAGCTGGGGCCGACGCTGTCATTTAAGGGTATTGATAACTTCTCCTATTACCGCACGCTGGCGGATCAGCATCGTTATTATATTAATGACACGGGGACGGGGAATACCGTTAATACCTCTCATCCCCGCGTGCTGCAGATGGTGATGGACTCGCTGCGCTATTGGGCGGAAGCGATGCACGTTGATGGTTTCCGTTTTGATCTCGGGACGATCCTCGGTCGCGAACCGGAGGGTTTTGATCAGCGCGGCGGCTTCTTTGACGCGATGATGCAGGATCCGGTGCTGTCGAAACTCAAGCTGATCGGTGAACCCTGGGACATTGGGCCGGGCGGGTATCAGGTAGGCGGTTTCCCGCCAGGGTGGGGAGAATGGAATGATAAATACCGCGATACGGTGCGCGAATACTGGAAGGGCGACAACGTTTCTACCGATTTTGCCGCACGCCTGCTTGGCTCCGGCGATCTCTATGACCTGCGAGGGCGGCGGCCATGGGCGAGCGTCAATTTTGTTACCGCGCATGACGGTTTCACCCTGAACGATCTGGTGTCCTATAACGAGAAGCACAACGAGGCGAATGGCGAGGACAATAACGACGGACATAACGATAACCGGTCATGCAATTATGGCGCGGAAGGTCCCACGGATGATGCCGTCATTAACGCCACGCGCGAACAGCAAAAGCGTAATTTCCTCGCCACGCTGCTGCTGTCCCACGGTACGCCGATGCTGCTGGCCGGTGATGAGTTTGGCCGCAGCCAGAACGGGAATAACAACGGCTACTGCCAGGACAGCGACATTTCCTGGGTCCACTGGGAGAATTTACCGGAGTCGGCGCAACAATTGCGGGAATTTACGCGCCACCTTATTGAACTGCGGAAACAGCAGCCGTTGCTGCGTCGGGAAAACTGGCGCGATGGCATGGTTATCCAGTGGTTTAATGCCGGGGGCGGGCTACAGCAGCCGGAACAGTGGGATGAAGGCTCCACGCTCGGCGTGTATATCGGTCGTCCCGATCTCGAGACCGAAGACGGGATCTGGCACGAGGTTCTGCTTCTGTTGAATCCCTTCGAATGTAGCGTGCCGTTCAGCATCCCGCAAACGGGGGATGGCGGTTGGGTATTGGAACTGAATACGGCTAATGACCCTGAACAGGGACTGATTATCGAAAATGAAACGGATTATGAACTTGCCGGACGCAGCATCGCATTATTCAGGAGGCCATAAGTGAAAAAAGGGTTATGCATTGCAGCATCGGTTGCGTTATTAACGGCCTGCGGGGCGAACACAACCCCGCCGAAGACGCCGATACCCGGAAAAGAAACGTCTGCAAGCCTGCGTACGCTGGAAGCCGGGGCGGAAGTGATACAGTCCCGGCCGCCGATCGAGGCCATCAGCGCCTATCTGGATGGCTTCCATTTCTACAGTGGCGATAAAAATGGCCAGATGGAAGCGCATCATTATGTCACTGTACTTAATGATGAAGTGATGCAGGCGGTGATCTACGACGGGAATACCAAAGACGCGCGTCTGATGGGCGTTGAATACATCATTAGCGAGCGGTTATTCAATACGCTGCCGCCAGAGGAAAAAAAACTCTGGCACAGCCATCAGTATGAAGTGAAGTCCGGCAGCCTGGTGGCGCCGGGTCTTCCCGCCGTCGCGGACAAAGCGTTGATGAGCAAAATCGTCAACACCTACGGCAAAACCTGGCATACATGGCATACCGATCGCGATAAAACGCTTCCAATGGGGATCCCCGCGTTGATGATGGGCTTTACCGGCGACGGGCAGTTGGACCCGGCGCTATTAGCCGATCGGGACCGTCGACTGGGTATCAATACGCAAGAAATTAAACAACAGCGGCGGGATATTGTGGCGCATCCGGTAGCACAAGGCGCCAACGCCTGGGAGAAAGGGCAAGTGATACAGTTAAAAAGGGTCAGCGGCGCGGGGGAGCATGGTCATGGCATGACGCGCTCTTTTGGTAAGGCTGAGCAAAATCAACAAAAGCCGTAATGTTCACAGCCCATCCTGCAACGGGACAGCGTGTCAGGATGGGCCAGAAAGACAGAGGGTAAACCTTAAATATCATCCATGGTGTAGCCAACGACAATTTCCAGTGTTTTCCGTAACACATCAGCCTGTACCACGCTGTCCGTAGTTTCCAGCGCCTGGACCAGCCATAAAATAATCGCTTTATTGGTGATATGCCCATCAGAAGCCATAATGCTGCTGATAGCGGTCGCCAGTACCGCTGACTCCTCGGCAAGACGGTCGCCTGCGTTGCGGAAAAATTCGGACATTGCTGTATCTGGAAGAACTGCGTAAAAATCGGTCTGCTTAAGCATCGCTTGTCTCATGTGCTTTCACCGTTAAGTTGTAAAATGGCGTTGGTTAGTGCATTTTTTTTGTGCTGTCTGACTGGCGACTGCCAAACAGCTCAAGCACGTTGCCCCGTCGTCCTGCATGTGAATCTGGTCGGCGCGCGCGTTGACGCTTTCTGGCCGCCATGGCGGTGACTTCAGTAATGACGCTTTGTATGGCCTCTTGTCGTTTACTGTCTCCCGCGTTGGCCTTCATATTTCCCAGCGTCACGATCAGTGCCTGGGTGCTAATGGGACCATGGCTTTTCAGCAGCGTTAATACCGCTTCACCGATGATTTCATCCGTCAGTCGTTCATATTCTTCACTTCTGTTCATAACCGCATCTCTGGTTGCCAACGCTGACACTGGCGTTGGCGTGAACCTCCACTAACGATCAAACAGCAGACCAATCAGCGTGTGATAGTGGTGTTCCTCCGCTTCGCTATTCGCTTTTTCAAGGCGGCTCAGCAATTTAGTACAAAGCGACTTCCTGTTCAGGCTCTTGCCGTCGGTGAGGATTTCCACCACAAGTTGACCCAGGGTTTCCTGCTGAGTCGGCAGGCTAGCTTTATTGAAGTACTGGGCAATCGCATTCGCTGAATCGGACATGTTGATGTTGTGATGCATGTGTGACTCCCATTTGTTTCAATAATCTACAAAGTTGTAATTTAAGTTATACAAATATAGAAAATGTGTACATATGATGCGTACAAAATAGCATGCTAATTTTTAGCTTTTTGTGCTAACCGTTTAAAATCAATAAATTAAAATTAATAATTTACAATTTGTGTCATCAATAGCTGTACAACATTTTTAGGCGGGAATTGGGTAAATTATGCCAATATTTAGACAATAGAAATGTAACATTTTCCTTTGTGAACATATTGTTAGCGTAAAGTGAGTTTTCTGGAGACGGGAAGGCACGGTTCTGGTAGGGTATTTATGTTCCCTCCTATATATCTGGACTCATCATGCTCACAACGGTTATCTACCGTAGTCATATTTGCGACACTTTTTCCCTGATCTCTCTTGAAAAAATGGTGGCAGCAGCAAAGGTAAAAAACGAACAGGCCAACGTCACCGGGATCCTGTTGTTTAACGGAAAACATTTTTTTCAACTGCTTGAAGGGCCAGAGGAGGGCGTTCAGCAGATCTATCAACACATCATCAACGATGAGAGACATCATAATCTGGTAGAGTTATTGCGTGACTACGGGCCGTCACGCCGCTTTGGTAAAGTGGGAATGGAGCTTTTCGACCTGCGCGAATTTGCCAGAAATGACGTTTTGCAACACGTACTCGATAAAGGTACCACCCGGTATCAATTGGCGTTTAACGACCGACCGCTGAAATTCTTTCGCACTTTTATAGAGGCGACCGAAAAGGAAAATTATTTTGCCATTCCACCGGCAAATACCTGGGAATTTATTGCCGAAGGTGTAAGCAGGGAAAAGAGTGTGCAAGAAGATACCCACGCAGAATGTTGCTTTGCCTTTCAACCATTAATCGATCCTTTCGCCCGGGAGATTGTCGCGCTGGAAGCCTTGCTGCGAACGCCAGACGGACAGGGGCCAGAACGTTATTTCGCCGGGCTTAGCGGGACGGCGCTTTACGAAGCGGATCTGCACAGTAAAACGCAGGCCTTTGCGCTGGCGGGCAGGCTGAATTTGCAGCGATATTCACTGTCGGTGAATGTGTTGCCTATGACGCTGGTCAACATTCCCCACGCGGTACAAACGTTGCTGGACGCCATTGAGCGTTCCGGCCTGGTGCCGGAACAAGTGACGGTTGAATTCACAGAACGCGAAGTGATCTCGGGGCTTGAGCAATTTACCGCCTCTGTCAGACTACTCAAAAGCGCCGGAATTAGCGTGGCGATTGACCACTTTGGCGCCGGGTCTGCGGGCTTGTTATTGCTGTCGCAGTTCCAGCCGGATCGCATAAAAATTAACCGGGAGCTCATTATGGATGTCCACAAAAGCGGGCCCCGGCAGGCCATTGTACAAGCGATCGTCAAATGCTGCTCGTCGCTGGAAATAGCGATTTCTGCGGTTGGCGTTGAAAAGGCGGAAGAGTGGATGTGGCTGGAATCAGCCGGTATCAGTCAGTTCCAGGGCTATCTGTTCGCCCGTCCATCTTTAGGAGGTGTCTCGCCGATTGCCTGGCCGGAAAGGGCTGCCGATCTTTAATGCCAGGTTAAAAAATTGTTGCCCCATCTTACTGAGAATTGGGAATAAATTCACAAATCCCTGCTTGTACAGGAAAATTTGATTTGTACAGCGCAGGGGGTTTGGTTAACTTATACATGGAAGTACAGCTTTGCAGTAAGAGGGATGCTATGGCTTTTTACAGTATTGGTGATGTGGCCGAACGATGCGGAATCAACCCGGTTACGTTGCGTGCCTGGCAAAGACGCTATGGATTATTAAAACCTCAGCGCAGCGAAGGCGGTCACCGTCAGTTCGACGAAGATGACATCAGACGTATCGAAGAGATTAAACGCTGGATCAAAAGCGGCGTGCCGGTGAGTAAGGTTAAAGCGCTGATTGAAGGCAGCCAGACTGCGCAACACGACGGCTGGTTATCGCTTCAGGAAGAGATGATGGTCACGCTGCGTCGTGTCAGTCCCGACAAACTGCGCGTACGCATTGATGAACTGGGCGCCAGCTATCCGGTTGATGATGTGATCGATCATATTTTTGTTCCGATGCGTCAACGACTTAATCTTGAGCAGGCTACCGCACGCGTCATGGGCAGTCTGCTGGATGGGGTGCTGATCGACTATGCGATCACGCGCCTGAATGCCTTACGCGCTCAGGCTGATAAAGAGGCTTATCTGCTGTCATGGGAGTGTGAAGACCGGACACGTCTTTGGCTGGAAGGCTGGCGTTTGTCGCAGCAGGGCTGGAATATTCACGTGCTGCCGGAGCCGCTGGAATCGCCGCGCCCGGAAATGTTCCCCGGTCAGGATATTTTCGTCTGGATTGGGAAAGCGCCCACCACGCGCCAGCAAGAACAACTGGCGAGCTGGCGAGAGCAGGGGTATAGCATTGCCCTGCATTCATCGCCGTCCTGAATCGCTACATCTTTTCTTTATTTGACGGGTGACCACTCAGGTTTGCCCAACGCTGTCGTAAATAATGAACGGCCTGCTGCGTTTGCGGCTGATTAAGGTTGTTTTCCCTGAACAGTATTGTGCCGTTGATTTGCGGAACCGAGTCGTTCAGGTCGAGCTGTTTTTTCAGTTCCGGCACGCCGCCGTTTACCGTCCAGTCCGGCTCTTTACGCGAGGGTTCGCCCACCTTATACAACGCCACGCCAATATAAAGTCGGGTTTTCGTAGGCTTCACCACATCCGCCCACCATTTGGCGAGCACATCATAGCGCGCGGCGTCGCGAGAGAAGGGCCAGTACAGCTGCGGCGCGATGTAGTCCAGCAAACCTTGCTGTACCCAACGGCGCGTGTCCGCGTAAGACTCATCATACGCCGCGGCGCCCCGGGTGTCTGAACCGGCGGGATCGTGTGAGCGGTTACGCCAGACCCCTGCCGGACTCACTCCAAATTCTACGTCCGGGTTAATGTGTCGGAGGGTGCGCGACACCAGTTCAATTAACTGCTGCGTATTGTGCCGTCGCCAGTCAGCCTTGGTATGAAACCCTTCACCGTAGCGCCTGAAGGTCACGCTGTCATTAAGCGCAGATCCCGGTGATTCAGCATAGAAATAGTCGTCGAACTGAACGCCATCAACCGGGTATTTTTTCACGACCTCCGCCACAATACTGGTTATCCAGTCGCGAACCTCCGGGATCCCCGGGTCAAGAACATAGCGGTCGCCAGCTGTACGGATCCAGTCACGGTGAAGGACAAAAACGCTTGCGGGCTGCAGTGACACGGTGCGGTTCAGTTCGGCAACCGTAGAAGGTCGGGTATTAACCGAGACGCGATACGGATTGAACCATGCGTGAACCCGCATCCCACGCTTATGCGCTTCGTCAAGCATAAACTGCAGCGGATCGTAACCGGGGTCCTGGCCAATTTTTCCGGTAAGCATGTCTGACCAGGGCAATATCGCTGAGGGCCAAAGCGCGGTACCGTCAGGTTTTACCTGAAAAAATACGGTATTGATGCCGAGCCGCTGTAAATTATCGAGCTTATCGGTTAGCGCTTTTTGCTGCATGGCGATACGCGAACGCGCGTCGCTGACAGTGACTGACGCGACGGGAGGCCAGTCGAGACGGGAAACCGTCGCCAGCCAGACGCCGCGAACGGGTTCGTTCAACTTTTGTTGTTTCACGGGTGAAGCAGGCGTTGCTGATGGCGGCGTTACCAGCGAGGCGGGCGGTGTAGAAGAGCAGCTAGCCAGCAGAAGCGCCGACGCGATTGCAGCCGTGTAAGTCCTGAGACGAAATAAAGGAAGAAAACGAGGAGAACTGATATCCATATACGTCCGTTGCCGGTTAGCGCGAAAGTGAAATTATTGTGGTCTGATTCGAGGGTAAGTCAAGATAACGGCGCGAATGATTTGATAGGTGAGGCGGGAACGAGGCTTTGACGGGATCTTAAAAGTTTTTTAACGGTATTTGTTGTATAGCCATTATCATTGCCATTGCTTTTCTGCCCGTGTTAGCGCATGGGCTTTTTTTACCCCACTTGCCATGTGGTAACGAATTCGTTACCATCAATCAAATACGGAGGGGTATCAATGGATATCAAGTATTACACGGACGAGAACGACGTCAGCCCGCTTGAAAAATGGCTGGCTAAAAACCGCGCCGCAATTCCAAAAGTTTTTACGGCGGTTGAGCGATTACGGAGCGGGAACACATCGTCAGTGAAATGGTTATCTGGCCGACCGGGTATCGGTGAATACAGGATAAACTGGGGCGCCGGTTTGCGTGTGTATCTGATGCAGGACGGCGACGAAATTGTCATTTTACTGTGTGCCGGTTTCAAGGATCGGCAAAATAACGATCTCGACGCCGCCGAAAAATACCGCGCTGACTATCTGAGGAGTAAAAAACATGGCCGCGCATGACATCGAAAAAATGTGGGAAAACCTGCTTAAAGAGGATATCGGGTCGCGTGTTCAGATTATCCAGGAGATACACGAATTAATACTGTCCGGTGAAATCGAAGTCGCCAAAGGTATGCTGCGCACGCTGATTAAGGTCACGTGCGGTTATCCTGCGATTTCTGACGAGGTCGGCAGAAATTCCAAATCAATTATGCGCATGTTGTCGCCTGATGTGGATCCGGGTGTTAAAGCGTTTATGGCCGTTGTCAGAGCAGCCGAACGTCAGTCAGAGAAAGCAGCGGCCCAGGGGAAAATCCACTGAGTCGAAACGCGACGCAACGAACCGGTCACAATGGCCGGTTTTTTTACGCCTGCGCGGTGTGCTGCGTGAAATCCTGTGCAGGATAACGGGGGCAAATCTGCAGAATTCGCGCAGCGTCACGACAGGGAAGGGATCAAACGGGTTGCAATGTCATTACCATTTGCGCAGTGCTATACATCACAAAGCAATGTAGTAATACATGTGTAGAGTTTTTTTGACGAACACCAATCCAAGCGCGTTAACACGTATTTTAATAGGTTCTGATTGATTTAACATAATATACATTATGCGCACCAATGTTTTGTTAGCTCAATACTAGCGTCTATATGTGGGTCATTTCCTACCAGGTCGATAACTCACTTTTCCTGATGAGGAGTTTCTGTGGCTATACATGACGCCGGGGAATTCATCATGAAAGAAATTTCTCGTAGATACTTTTCGCTTCAGGACGTTCAGAAGCGACGTTCCTGTCTGCTTAGGGCTGCCAGCACACTAACAGCCTCTGGGATAACGTCCGCTGGCGTATTTCCATAGCCGATAACCAACCCTGCGGCGGCATCGTTGCTGACGCTGTATGAAGAAAAGGCCTGAACGCCTATGCCATGCTGACGTGCGAGTGAGACAATTTTCTTATCGTCGGTGCCAGGTGCAAGCAAAAGCGTCAGATGCATACCTGATTTCCCGCCAAGCACTTATTACAGAATGAAGGGCTGACAATTTCAGATAAAGGTCCAGGGTTTAAGTGTAGGAACAAACATCAATCACTCATCTACAGGAGACTGCCAATGTCCGACTGGAGTCCTTCGCTCTATATGCAATATGGTGCCGAACGTTCGCGGCCTGCGGCAGAGCTGTTGACGAGAGTAACGCATGAGCACGTCCAGTCAGTTGTCGATTTGGGATGTGGACCGGGCAATAGCACCGCTCTACTCCGCCATCGCTGGCCAGATGCCGTGATCGTTGGCGTGGATAGCTCACCATCGATGCTGAACGAAGCGCGAAAAGCGTTGCCGGATTGTCATTTTATCGAAGCCGATATTCGCGACTTTCATGCTGCCACAGCGCCTGATGTGCTGTATGCCAACGCTTCGCTTCAGTGGATCGACGATCACTACACGCTGTTCCCCCGCCTCGTTTCTTTGCTTAATTCACATGGCGTCCTGGCCGTGCAAATGCCCGATAATACGCTGGAGCCGTCGCATGTTCTGATGCGCGAAGTGGCTTATGAGCAAAATTATCCCAACCGCGGACGCGAGCCGCTTCCTGGCGTTCACGCTTATTACGATATCCTAAGCGAAGCCGGTTGCGAGGTGGATATCTGGCGCACAACCTACTACCACCAAATGCCATCCCATCAGGCGATAATCGACTGGGTCAGTGCGACCGGGCTGCGGCCCTGGTTACAGGATCTTAATGAGCCAGCGCAAAAACGCTATCTTGCCCGCTATCACGCGCTGTTACAGGAGCAGTACCCGCTTCAGGAAGATGGGCAGATACTGCTGGCATTCCCACGATTGTTCATGGTCGCCCGTCGCCTGACATAACGATCGGCGCGCGCCGCGTTTAACAACGATACAGCCAGGAAGGTTATGTCAGTTGATAGTGCTTGTCCGGAACGTGCTTCGCCGGAATGGCTGTTTCATTGTTCATTTGAAGCAGATCGATCTCGATGGCATTACAGATAGCATCAAGCGGCAAGTCGTTGTTTTCCGTACCGAACGGATCTTCCAGTTCTTCCGCCAGCGCATCCAGGGAGATAAAGGTATAGGAGATCAGTACCGAGATAAACGGCGTCATGTAATGCAGGTCAACAACCAGCGCAAACGGCAGCATGATGCAAAACAGGTACACCGTGCGGTGCAGGATCAACGTATACGCAAATGGCACCGGCGTATTGGCGATTCTCTCGCATCCTGCCAGCACCGCTGACATATCGTTTAACCGATTGTTTAAACTGTGAAATAATATATCAGACAAACGCCCGTCGCGCCGACGAACAGCCAGCCACTCCCCCATCAGCAGCAGAATGCGGTTTGCCGGAGAGTGCGCGGCGAAGACCTGTTTCAGATCTTCCGCGTTGAGGTATTTCGCCAGAGGTTCAGCCTGCGGTTTTCGCCGCAGCGTCATGCGCAAACAATGGGCAAAGGCAATTTGCAGGCGAACAAATTCTCCAGACTGCGTGTCGTCCGGGAGCGTGGTTTTGACTTCCCGCAACAGCGACCGTGAGGCAATCATTAACTGTCCCCACAGTTTTCTCGCTTCGACATAACGTGCGTAGCAGGCATTGTTGCGAAACCCTAAAAATATCGCGATGGCCACACCAAGGATGCTGAACGGCGCAAGCGTGAACTTGATACCGAGCATGGTGTACCACGGAAGCATGATGATAACAGCGATGGAAAGCAGGAAATTCAGCAGTAAACGGGAAGAGATTTTAGCTAAAACGGAGCCATGCCAGACGAATATCAGGCGTAGCCAATGCTGTTGAGGACGAACAATCATGACGGTTTTCAGAAAAGAAGCGAATCCCGTTATTAAACGTGATCTGGATCAAACTTACAACTTTCTTGAAACGGGCCCTGATATATCTGTCAGACTGTTAACGGCTCAGGAGTCACAGATCGACAGGTATAAAAATAGATTGTATGTTGTAACTAATGATCATATACAATAAACCCGGCCTTCGCCGGGTCAATCTTATCGCACACTTATTTTAGCATAGCGGTTTTACCGCTTCGCGCATGCCTTTGCTCAGGATGTTGTCGAGATCGCTGGTCACCTGCTCCACCAGTCCTGGGACATTGGTCAGGTCCTGCTCCCAGTGTTCCTCTGCGGCCAGAACGGCGCTAACCAGTTGCTGCGTACTCAGTTGGCGATCGCCATGCTGGCTCCAGAGCTGCTGGAAACGGGTGATCCAGTGCGCGTCATCCTGCACCGGATACGCTTCACCGCTACGTTCCCCGCGGTAGAAGGCAATCAGCGCGGCTAAAGCAAACGTCAAACGCGCCGGTAATTTACCGTTAGCCCTCTGCCCTGCCAGCAGTTGCGGAAGAATGCGGGTGCGGAATTTCGTCATGCCGTTCAGAGCGATCGACAGTAACTGATGCTTAATGTACGGGTTACGGAAACGTCCGGTGACCGCGCTGGCGAACGATTCCAGTTCATCACGCGGCAAATCAAGCACAGGAATGATTTCCTGATAGACAGCCTTTTCCACAAAAGCGCAGATATCGCTATCATTCATCGCCTCGCCGACCGTATCCAGACCCGCCTGGAACGCGACCGGAACCAGCGCGGTGTGCGCGCCGTTCAGAATGGCTACCTTACGCTCTTTATAAGGCTTGATATCATCGACGATTAAAACATTCAGCGGGTATTTGTCGAGGCGTAGCTCGGAAGCCAGGGTCTTCGGTCCCTGGATAACAAACAGGTAGAAATGCTCGGCGGTATCCAGGAAGCCATCGTGATAACCCAGTTCTGCTTCCAGTTGTGCCACTTCATCTCGTGGGTAACCCGTCACAATACGGTCCACCAGCGTCGAGCAAAACACATTAGCCTCATCCAGCCAGGTAACAAAGGCCGCCGGCAGTGACCATTCCTGCGCATAGCGCAGCACCAGTTCACGCAGCGCGTCGCCGTTATAGTCGATCAGCTCACAAGGAATAATAATCCAGCCTTTATCCTGCGCGCCGTTGAAATGACTAAAGCGCTCAAACAACAGGCGCGTCAGCTTCGCCGGATAGCTCACCGCCGGGGCATCATCGAACTTATCGCCCGCATGGTAGCTGATGCCCGCTTCGGTGGTGTTAGAGAAGACAAAACGTATGTCCGGGTTGTGCGCCAGCTTCAGGAACGCATCGTACTCACCATAAACACTGATCTCACGGTTCACTGAACGAATCAAACGCGCATCGCTGACGGCCTCGCCCTGCTCATTCAAGCCGCGAATGATTGTTGTATAAAGCCCATCCTGCGTGCTGAGCGATGGCGGGAAAGCGCTGTCGATGGGACGTACAATCACCACACCGGCGTTCAGATCGGTATGTTCATTGAGCAGATCGATCTGCCAGTCAACAAAGGCGCGCAGAAAGTTACCTTCACCAAACTGAATGATGCGTTCAGGATAGTGGGCACCGGGAAAATCGCTACGGTTTAGAGTTTTCACAATGGGTTCCCTTTCGATTAGTCATACAACCTGATTAAATTGGTAGAACAGGTTAGCAAAACTTTACGCCAGTAAAACCCCGTTTTGATCAAGTGATAGCGATAAATCAAAGCGCTTTGTAGAAAACTGTGGTGCCGGTCAGCGTTCCATCAGGCATCAACGCATAATCAGGTATCACACCCGCTTTTTGCCACCCGCACGAGTGGTAGAACAACTCGGCGTCGCTACCGGTGGCGGTGTCCAGGACCAGTTGTGTTTTACGCTGTTCCCGTGCGCACGTTTCAAGCGCCTGCATCAGATGGCGGGCCAGTCCCTGCCGCCGCGCCGAAGAGTGAACGAGCAGTTTAGCGACATCAGCCCTGTGAGGCTGGTTTTCGGGTTGCCGGGTAATAAGCTGCACGGTGCCGACAATCACGCCCTGCTGATTTTCAATAACGAGAACCTGTCGCTCGCCTCTGCCCACGCTTTGGGCGACATCGTTCCAGAAAACATTCGCTTTTTGACGATCGAAGGGGGAAAGAAAACTGACCGACGCGCCGCGATTGACGCAGTCAGTCAGAAGATCACTGAGTTCATCCTGTCGCGCGAGAAGCGTCTCAGCGCTCAATAACATACAGGGGGGTAATGGCATTATAAGGGCTCCTTGAGTAGACCTTGATACCATGCACTTAACATTGTGATAACACAACATGCCGGTCATAGCAGTTTGTTATGACGTCTTACGCCAGATCGCTTTCCGACAGTATCGCCAGGTCAGCCTGGCGAGCGCTGGTACGATTACGCCCCTCTCTCTTCGAGCGGTACAGACACTCATCCGCTTCCACCATCAGCGTGTTGAAAAGCTCCGTCAGCGTGCGTCCTGCCACCCTACCGTTCCCCAGACCAATACTGACCGTCAGATAGACGCTTTGCTGTTGCCAGTTGAAAGGTTGTAGCGCTACGGCTTTACGGAGAGTTTCAGCGATACGCATTCCTTCTTCAGGATGCAGTGTCGGCATGACCACAGCAAATTCTTCGCCGCCCATGCGGGCAATGAGTCCTTTGCCGCCAACAATTTTTTGCAGTTGCTGAGCAAACACCCGCAGCACCCGATCGCCACATTCATGGCCGTGGCTGTCATTGATGCTCTTGAAGAAATCGATGTCCAGAAGCATAACGGTAAAATGCTGCGTTGCTGGCGCATCCTGCCGCTTCAGCGCCTCGTAAAGGCCCGAGCGCGAGTAAACCTGAGTCAGAAAATCAAAATCGGCGCGTAAAGAAACCTGCTTCATCAGGGAATTAATTGCCGCTACGCTAACTGAAACCATAATGGGGCAAATGGCCATGGTGGCAATCCCCAGCCTCGCGGAAAACATTTGCGGGATCGAGAATGGCGACGCAACGGCGATATCGATAATTGAATTTGCCACCAGCACGATTTCCACCGCACCGGTAATAAAAGTTAACAGACAGGTCACCTGAGGCGTATAGCGTACGGCGCACCAGATAAGCGCAGGAAGGGGAAACGCAAGGCTCCCTGCTCCGCCAATGATCACCGAGGCCAACACCGAGACGATCAGCGCGATAACCGGCATCATCTGTTCCGGCTTGAAGCGTGTAACGACGCCCGGCATGCCGAGAGTCAACATACAGGGGATAATTAACACGCCCGTTGAAAATTGCTCGCTAAACCAGTCAGCAAACAACGGCCAGAAAGAAAGACGATCAATGCCTACCGAGCCTGTCGCGCCTACCAGGGCACAGATCAATGCGGCGATCAGGCAGTAATTAAATAAGCGTAAAGCGCTAATCGGCTGATATTTATTTTTCCCCAGTCGTTTATCACGAATGACCAGTTGGGCGACAATAACAATAAACACCATATTGGAGAGATTAATTACCAACGACACCCAACCCCATTGCGTGGTGAGCGCATCATAGCCAAGCATCGCAACATAACTTACCGCGTAATAATGCAGTCGGTTTAACCAGACGAAGCGAGCAAAAATCCCGGCCAGTACGCCATTTAGCGGCCAGAACAGCGACAGTTCATGAATCAGGCGCAGCTCTGCGCCGATAAAATAGAACAGTGTGGTGAACGCAAATACCGTGACCGCATTACGCAGTGGACGATCTTCCTGAAACAGGCGGAAAGAAGGAATGGGAAGTGATTGCATTAACTCTCTGTCCATATAACTGCCGGGGCAATTATCTCTGCGGCGTAATGGTAATATTTTGAGAATAGCATGAATTATTCTCAAAGGTAGTCATTACCGGCGGCGTTAACCTGTTATTTTCCCGGCTGGAATAAAATAAACCCTGGCAATTTCACGGTTTTACACTACGCCGTTAATTATCAGGTTTTATTCATTTGAATAACCAGCCAGTGATGAATAACCGCAACAATATAACGTTGTTGCTCTTCAGTCAGCGCGTCGCCTTGCGGGATCGCATGCCATTTAGCAAGACAGCCGCGACAGCAGGTCGCCGTGGCATGCTGGGCAATAAAAACGGGATGGCCGCGCATCGGGGTTTGTTTGCCGTCGTTCAGCGGAATGGCGGGCGCAAGTCGTTTTGCCACAAAGTCTGCGGCGTGCTGGTCAATAACCTCTGCGCCTTTATCCCAGCAGTACTGCCGCTCTTTCGGCCCGAGACGAAAACGGGAGCGAAACGTTGAACGGGAAAGTCGTGCAAACAGGGAATCAAATGTATTCATCAGTACACCGAACGACCTAACCGCTTTGTCAGTTGCTCCAGCGCGGCGATGCCCGCCAGCGAATTACCGGTCGGGTCCAGCTCAGGACTCCAGACGGCTATTGCCATTTCGTGGGGAACGATCGCCACGATCCCGCCGCCGACGCCCGACTTCGCCGGTAGACCGACGCGCCAGGCAAATTCGCCGGCGTTCTGATACATTCCACTGGTCGCCATCAGCGCATTGATCTGCCGGGCCTGTAAAGGCGTCACCACCGGTTCATCAAGGTGAAACGCCTTTCCCTGATTTGCAAGAAAGACAAAGGTCCGCGCGAGCTCAACGCAATTCATCTTTAGCGCGCAGTAATGGAAGTAATTTTGCAGCACCGTCGTGACGTCATGATGGAAGTTGCCGAAGGACTTCATCAGCCAGGCGATAGCGGCGTTACGGGCGGAATGCTCGAATTCAGAACGAGCGACCACCGTATCGTAACCGACGTCCGAAACGCCGCTCAGCGCACGGACAATTTCCAGCATGCGCTGACGCGGCGCGCTCAGCCGCCCCTGTAACATATCGCAGACCACCAGCGCGCCCGCGTTGATAAACGGATTGCGCGGGATCCCCTGCTCCATCTCCAGTTGCACCAGCGAGTTAAACGGCGAACCGGAAGGATCTTTTCCGACTCGCTGCCAGATCTCATCTTCCGCATAGTGGCGCATCGCGACCACCAGACTGAGCACCTTAGAGATAGATTGAATCGAAAAGCGTTCAGTCGCGTCCCCCGCCTGCCAGCGCTGACCGTCAACGGTACAAATCGCAATGCCCAGCCGGGCGCCGTCAACGGAGGCGAGCGCAGGGATGTAGTCAGCCACTTTTCCCTGGCCGATCAGTGGACGAACCTCAGCCAGAATGGTCTCTAAAATTGAATTGTCCAGGGCGATTGCCACCGTCTGCTCCTTGCCTGCCAGTCAGAAAAGGCCTGGGAGTATAGCAGAGCGAAATGTGTCACGTCAGGCCGGAAGGCGAAATCGCGCCACGGCGTTGATCAACTGATGTGACTCCGCATGCAATTGCTGTGAGGATGCCGACGCGGTATCCACCAGCTCCCGCGTATCGCTCGCCGCCCGGTTAAGCGCCTGCAACTGACGCGTCATCTCATGAATGCGGCTACCCTGATGCAGCGTGGCGGTAGAAATATCCTTTAACGACGCGCCCAGGTTATCCACCAGAGCCATCACCTGCTGAAGGTTTTTTTCCAGATGGTTTACCGCATCGGAACCCTCTTCAATCCCCTCCAGCGAATGATGGATCAGCGCCTGGATATCCTGCGTTGACTGACTGCTCTTACGCGCCAGCAACCCCACTTCCCTGGCGACGACCGCAAAGCCTCGCCCCTGCTCCCCGGCATGTGCCGCCTCAATTGCCGCATTCAGCGCCAGAATATTGGTCTGGAACGCAACGTTATCGATAAGCGCGACAATCCCGCGCATTTCTGACGAGCGATCGACAATCGCCTGCATCGAACGGTTGACCGTATCCATCATTCTGTCGCCGCCGGCAGCAATCGTCCGCGCGTCTTCCGCGCGCTGATTTGCCCGCTGCGCGATCCCGCTGTTATCTTCAACGTGATTTTCCAGTACAGACACCTGCGCCGTGACGTTGTTCAGTTCTTCGCTTTGCCGGGCGGACTGCTGGTACAGCCGCTGATTGTTCTGCGCCAGTCGATCGATGTTATCCGCCATTGCCGCCGTCGCATCGCTCACCTGTTGAACAAGCTCGCGCAGTCCCTGCTGCATTGCGCCAATACGTTTCGAAAGCTGTGACACTTCACGATTAAACTGCGGCACCGCGGGTACCGTCAAAGAAAGATCGCCTGCCGCCAGAATATTAATATGCCCAATAAGCTGACGCAGCGGCGTTATAACCCAACGTGACATTCCCCACCACACGGCCACCGCAATCACCAGCAGCATGACAGGCAGCGCCCAGAACAGGCGCTGAAGGTTAAGCAAGCGATCAAGCAACTGCTGGCGTCCTTGCTCCCTCGCCTGTGCGTTAACCTTTTGCACCCGGCTATAGTTCTCATTGAAATCGGCCTGGAATGCCTGTACCGGCACCGCAAAGAAGGCATCAATCGATTGTGTTTCGCTTAATCCTTCCACCTGCTCCGCTATCCCGCCGCTGAAGCGCTGATAGCTTTCCACCAGACCGGTATCCGCACGCGGATCCATCTTTCGCCAGGCGTCCCACGCCGCGCCGGACTGCTGAAGCGCCAGCCTTGCCTCATCAATAAGCGCTTGCCAGCTTCCTTCTGAGCCTGTCGCGGCATCCTGCATAAAGTACACTCCCGCGCGGTTAAGCAGGTCGCTTGCCGTCAGCAATGCGATACGCGACGCCTCCAGCGTTGCCTGCTGGCGTAGCGCCAGTTGATTGTGCTGTTCGTTCTCCCGCGCCTGACTGACGGAAAATGACAGCATCAGCGTGGAGGTCACCTGCAGCACGCTGAATAGCGCAATAATGCAAAAAATGCCGGTAAGCAGGCCAAACTGACGGCGGACAACACGGCGTAAAATTTGAGTTAAGTTCATAATATTCTTCAGTATCAACACGTTACACGCGAGTCTACGAAGCGTAAATGACAAAACTATGGCAGAAATATGACAGGTCGAATTGGATTACGCAGACGCCGGGTAGGCAGTGCTACCCGGCTGAGACAGGTTAGCTAACGCAGCGGGATTAAACGCGGTTCTTCCACACCGTCTGGACGTTGCAAAACTCATGCAGGCCAAAGTGAGAAAGCTCGCGACCAAAACCGCTCTTTTTCACACCTCCAAACGCCACGCGGGCATCGCTGGCGCTGAAGCCATTAATAAAGACGCCGCCGCATTCAAGGCGAGCGGCCATTTCCCTGGCGCGAACCTCATCCGCCGTAAAAAGGGTCGCAGACAGGCCAAAATCGCTATCATTGGCCAGTTCCAGCGCGTGTTCAGCATTTTTCGCTACGGTAATGGCGGCAACCGGCCCGAACAATTCCTCACGGAACGCGGTCATTTCAGGCGTGACGTTAGCCAACACCGTCACCGGGTAATAACTCCCCTTTCCGGCCATTTTCTCACCACCCAGCAGCAGTTGTGCCCCCTGCGCAAGCGTGGCCTGTACTTGCTCATGCAACTCGTCACGCAGATCGAAACGCGCCATCGGGCCAAGATCGTTGTGCTCGTCAAGCGGATTCCCCATTTTCAGCGCCGCGGCAGCGGCCACAAAACGTTCGGTAAACGTATCGGCAATCCCTTCTTCGATAATAAAACGTTTCGCTGCCGCGCAAACCTGCCCGGTATTCTGGTAACGTCCGGCCACCGCCGCTTTCACCGCCAAATCCAGATCGGCGTCGTTAAGGACAATAAACGGATCCGAACCGCCCAGTTCAAGCACACATTTTTTCAGCGCCGCCCCGGCCTGAGCGCCGATTGCCGCGCCAGCGCGAACGCTTCCCGTGACGGTCACAGCGGCAATTCGTCGGTCCTGGATGACAGCGCTGACGCCAGCGTTATCGGCGTTCAACCAGCCATAAACGCCCGTCGGGATCTCCGCTTCCGCAAACACTTGTGCGATGATTTGCGCGCAGCCCGTCACGCATGGCGCGGGTTTTAACAGGTAGCCATTCCCCGCCAGCAAAATCGGCACCGCCCCGCGCAGCACCTGCCAGAGCGGAAAGTTCCAGGGCATCACCGCCAGAATGGTGCCGAGCGGTCGGTACTCAATCACCGCCTGCTGATTTTCCACCAGCGTCGGCTCGGTCGCCAACATCGCCGGACCGTGCTCTGCATACCAGTCGCAAAGCGCCGCTGACTTAGCGACTTCGGCGCGCGCCTGTTTAACAGGTTTGCCCATTTCACGGGTAATGCACTGTGCCATTTCTTCACCATGGACACGCAGCGCCTGACCGAGATCACGCAGCTTTTGCGCGCGAAACGCCACACTGGTGCGCTTCCATGTCGCGAAGCCCTGCTCAGCAAGCGATAAAGCCCGCTCGATATCGTGCTGGCTGGCCCACGGTAACGCGGACAGCTGTTCGCCAGTATCGGGATTAACAGAAATGGCATGTGTTGCAGATGAAATCGTCACAGGGTTTCTCCATTGTTGGTTTTATCATCATCATGGACGCGTTTACTCTTTCCTTAAAATGAATAATATTGAGCAGGGTATTCACAAAATGAGAAAACTATGGACCTGACGCAACTGGAAATGTTTAACGCAGTGGCCGAAACGGGCAGTATCACGCAGGCTGCAGCCAGGGTGCATCGCGTGCCGTCGAACCTGACCACCCGGATACGCCAGCTTGAAGCCGATCTTGGCGTCGATCTGTTTATTCGCGAAAACCAGCGCCTGCGCCTTTCTCCCGCCGGGCATAACTTTTTGCGCTACAGTCAGCAGATCCTGGCGCTGGTCGACGAGGCGCGAATGGTAGTGGCAGGCGATGAACCGCAGGGCCTTTTTACCCTCGGTTCGCTGGAAAGCACCGCCGCGGTACGCATTCCGGCGACGCTGGCGGAATTTAACCAGCGTTACCCTAAAATTCAGTTCTCGCTGGCGACCGGCCCTTCCGGAAAAATGCTTGACGGCGTACTGGAAGGTCACCTTAACGCCGCGTTTATTGACGGTCCCGTTCCCCACCCGGGACTGGAAGGCATTCCTGTGTATAAGGAAGAAATGATGGTGGTCGCGCCACACGGTCATCCGCCGGTATCGCGCGCCAGCGATGTCAATGGAAGCAACCTGTTCGCCTTCCGCGCCAACTGCTCGTACCGTCGGCATTTCGAAAGCTGGTTTCACGACGACCAGGCCATGCCGGGCACAATCCATGAAATGGAGTCATATCACGGCATGCTGGCCTGCGTGATCGCCGGTGCAGGGATTGCGCTGATCCCCCGCAGTATGCTGGAAAGTATGCCCGGTCATCACCAGGTGGAGGCATGGCCGTTGCCAGAAGAGTGGCGGTGGCTTACCACCTGGCTGATATGGCGGCGCGGCGCCATGACGCGCCAGCTGGAGGCGTTCATCACGCTCCTGAAAGGGACATCAACGCAGGGTTAACCCGTTATAATCTTACCCGTTAAATACGTTCTCGCCTTCCCGCCCATCAGTACCCGATCGTTTCGCCACTCGCAGCGCACGTCGCCGCCGCGAGCGGAGACCTGACGGGCGAGCATTTGCGTTTTATTGAGCTTTGCGCCCCAGTACGGAATGAGCATCGTATGCGCAGAGCCCGTGACCGGATCTTCCCATACCGCCTCGCCAGGGGAGAAAAAGCGACTCACAAAATCATATTCGCCGTCACCTGCCGCGGTTACCGAGACTTTATGTTCGCCGGGTCGCATTGCGCCAATCGCCGGGGTGAGCGACTCCACCTGTTGACGGCTTGCCAGCTCAATCATCCAGGCGCGTCCTCTGCGGGCGTGGAGATACTGTTCTATCCCCAGCGCGCGAAGCATTTCCGGCGGCGGCGTCTGTTCTTCTGTCGCGCCAGCGGGAAAGTCCAGTGTTAACCATTCGTCGCAACGCTCCACCGTCAGACGACCGGAAAGCGTATCAAAATGAAGTCTACTATCAGGATAATTAAGGTGACTGAAAATGACATGCGCGCTGGCAAGCGTGGCATGGCCGCAAAGATTAACCTCATTACGGGTGGTAAACCAGCGCAGGGAAAAACCGCTTTGCTGGCGGATGATAAAGGCGGTTTCCGATTGATTATGCTGCTGCGCCATCTTCTGCAGGATGGCGTCAGGCAGCCAGTCATCAAGCAGACAAACTGCCGCGGCATTGCCCCCGAATGCGCTATCGCTGAACGCATCAACCAGATAAAAATCAATCTCTTTCATGCCTTTGCCCCGTCCGTCTTTGTTTTCTTGCAAAGTGGCATAAATCCAGAATATTCACAAGCGTCGATCTCTTTAATGTGACAACGTCACTTATCCAGTAAAAGGAGATCTGAATCACAAAATGATTGTCTTTTCGCCAATAAACGTTTTAAGATCGCCTTCTCATCCTTTCGCAACTAACCCGACTCATTTCTATGACAACTCACACTGTTTCCCGCAAGGTCGCGTGGCTACGGGTAGTTACGCTTGCCATTGCAGCGTTTATTTTTAATACCACGGAATTCGTCCCTGTCGGCCTGCTGTCTGATATCGCGCAGAGCTTTCATATGCAGACCGCCCAGGTCGGGATTATGTTGACCATCTACGCATGGGTCGTGGCGCTGATGTCGCTGCCGTTCATGCTGCTGACCAGCCAGGTTGAACGACGTAAGCTGTTGATTGGTTTGTTCGTGTTGTTTATTGCCAGCCATGTCCTGTCGTTTCTGGCGTGGAATTTCACCGTGCTGGTGCTTAGCCGTATCGGTATCGCCTTTGCGCATGCGATCTTCTGGTCGATTACCGCCTCACTGGCGATCCGTCTGGCCCCCGCCGGGAAGCGCGCGCAAGCGCTGAGCTTAATCGCCACCGGCACCGCGCTGGCGATGGTGCTTGGCCTGCCGATCGGACGCATTGTCGGTCAGTATTTTGGCTGGCGTACCACATTTTTCGCAATCGGTATGGGCGCGTTGATCACCCTCGTTTGTTTGATAAAACTGTTGCCGACATTACCCAGTGAACATTCCGGCTCGTTAAAAAGCCTGCCGCTGTTATTTCGCCGGCCGGCGCTGGTGAGCCTTTATCTACTGACCGTTGTCGTGGTAACCGCTCATTATACCGCTTACAGTTACATTGAACCGTTTGTTCAGACCGTCGCCGGGTTGAGCGCCAATTTCGCTACCGTGCTGCTGTTGGTGCTGGGCGGAGCAGGCATTATTGGCAGCGTCGTGTTTGGTAAGCTAGGCAACCAGCACGCGTCGGCGCTGATTAGCGTCGCCATCCTGTTGCTGACGGTATGTCTCTTGCTGCTGTTGCCTGCGGCGGGCAGCGAAATGCATCTCGCCGTTCTGAGTATTTTCTGGGGGATTGCCATTATGGTGATTGGTCTCGGGATGCAGGTAAAAGTGCTGGCGCTGGCGCCCGATGCCACCGACGTGGCGATGGCGTTATTCTCTGGCATCTTCAATATCGGCATTGGCGCTGGCGCGCTGCTGGGCAATCAGGTAAGCCTGCACGGGTCAATGTCGTCTGTGGGCTATGTCGGCGCCGTCCCGGCACTGGCCGCGCTGATTTGGTCGATCATCATCTTTCGGAAATGGCCTGTCTCGCTGGAAGAACAACCTCAGCATAGCTGATAAAGCGTGAATCCGTCCTGACCGGAAGGACCGACCAGGACGGTATGACGTGCGCATTAGGGGTAGGTTTTAATAATTTCCAGAACGCCGTTAATAATAAACTGCACGCCCATACAAACCAGCAAAAAGCCCATCAGGCGGGAAATCGCTTCAATACCGCCCTTACCCACCAGACGCATAATGGCACCGGAACTGCGCAGACAGCCCCAGAGGATCACGGCGACGGCGGCAAAGATAATGGGCGGCGCAACGGTAATCACCCAGTCCGGGAAATCGGCGCCGTGGCGTACCGTGGATGCCGAACTGATGATCATCGCAATCGTTCCCGGACCTGCAGTGCTCGGCATTGCCAGCGGCACAAAGGCGATGTTAGCGGTGGGCTCATCAACAAGCTCTTCCGACTTACTTTTCGCTTCCGGCGATTCATGCGCCTTCTGCTGCGGAAACAGCATCCGAAAACCAATAAACGCCACAATTAACCCACCGGCAATACGCAGACCGGGAATGGAGATGCCAAACGTATTCATCACCAGTTGACCGGCATAGTAGGCCACCATCATGATGGCAAACACATAAACCGAGGCCATCAGTGACTGGCGGTTGCGCTCTGCGCTGTTCATGTTTCCGGCGAGGCCAAGAAATAACGCTACGGTCGTTAACGGATTCGCCAGCGGTAGAATCACCACCAGCCCCAGTCCTATCGCTTTAAACAACTCCATCATAATGGCTTCAGTTCCTGTTTCGATCGTCTGGCGGCAAGTATAAGTGGAAACCCGTCTCCTTCGCCATTCCGCGGCTGTAAGCATTCATGAGCGTCAAAAACTCATAATGTCTAATTATCATTAACATATTCGAATGTGATGCAGATCACGCAAAACGGCTTTTAGCAAATCGTGTGATCGGCCAATTCATTCGTTTGACTTATAGTTGCCTGGGCAATATTATCTGCCGTAACTAAATACTTGCCAGGGCAACCATTGTGAAAAGCACCAGTGACTTATTCAACGACATCATTCCGCTGGGTCGCTTGATCTATATGGTTAATCAGAAAAAAGATCGCCTGCTGAACGAGTACCTCTCGCCGCTGGATATCACGGCATCGCAGTTTAAGGTGCTTTGCTCGATTCGCTGCGCAGGTTGTATCACCCCGGTTGAGTTGAAAAAAGTGCTGTCCGTCGATCTTGGCGCGCTAACGCGAATGCTCGACCGTCTGGTCTGTAAAGGCTGGGTCGACCGACACCCTAACCCGAATGACAAGCGCGGCGTGTTGGTCACACTGACCGAACACGGCGCGGCAATATGTGAGCAATGTCATCAATTAGTAGGGCAAGACCTGCACCAGGAATTAACAAAAAACCTAACGGCTGACGAAGTGGCAACGCTTGAGTATTTGCTCAAGAAAGTTCTGCCGTAAAAACAAAAAGAGGTATGACGATGTCCAGACGCAATACTGACGCTATCACCATTCATAGCATTTTGGACTGGATCGAAGATAACCTGGAATCGCCGCTCTCACTGGAAAAAGTGTCTGAGCGTTCAGGTTACTCCAAATGGCACCTGCAGCGGATGTTTAAAAAAGAGACCGGCCATTCGTTAGGTCAGTACATCCGCAGCCGTAAGATGACGGAAATAGCGCAGAAATTAAAGGAAAGTAACGAGCCGATTTTATACCTGGCCGAACGTTACGGTTTCGAGTCGCAGCAAACACTGACCCGGACCTTCAAAAACTATTTCGACGTTCCGCCGCATAAATACCGTATTACCAATATGCACGGGGAATCACGGTATCTGCACCCGCTAAACCATTGTAGCTAAAATCGCCTGTAAACGACGTAATCGAGGAAATCATGAAACTGTTGTCTTCTGTAATGCTGGCCCTGCTGCTGGTTATTTCCGGCCAGAGCGTTGCAGAGCAACCCGCCCAGCTTTCGACATCAGATAATCGCGACACGATGCTGATTCCAACCGCTCAGGAACAGTCACCGTTCGATCTGAACCATATGGGCACGGGAAGCGACAAGTCTGACGAACTGGGCGTGCCTTATTACAACCGGCACCGACTCTGATTCGTCTTGCCCCGCCTGCGCGGGGCTTTTTTAGTCCTTCTCCTCAATCTTGTGATACAGTCCAGCCAGATTCTCCACCGCGAATTTTTTGTAGATATTCCTGCGATGATGGCAAACGGTCTTTTCGCTCAGATTAAACTGTCGCGAAATTTCTTTATTCTTCTTACCAAACATGATGTAAGGCAGCAGACTCACCTCTTTTTGTGACAGCTGGGCTTCCTTTTCCAGATGATACAATTTCATGTTTTTGGTAATGACGATTTTTTGATTTCCTTCTTTAAAATTCTCCAGAAAACTGCTGATTTTTTTGATCACAGCCTTACAGTCGATACTGAATTCCGAGATTGAATTGATAATAATATTATCAATGGTGCTTTCGTAGCACCGCTCACGGGTAATCAATACGATATAACTCTCAGGATAGTGAGATTTAAAATCGAACAATTCACTCAACAGTTGGGTATTGCTTTCGCCATAGTCCACAATAATGGCTTTGATCTTAGCAATACTTTTTTTGTGAATCTCGCGAATATGATTAACATAGCGGACTTCTGAAAATGAATGATGCTCTCTTCTGATTTCTTCAATAATATAGCCAAATCCTTTCTTAAAGTATCCACACGATGTGATAACAACAATCACGTTTCCATTCCTTTGACATGGTTTTTATAAAACTATTTACAGCATATTTTAAATGGCCCGCAAATCAGAAGGCTCCCGGCAGTATAAGATAATTCTTAATCCCGGAGTAACAAAATGTGCTACCACGCACAGTTTTGGTGATAAATTTAATTTTAAGCACCATATAAAACAAAGTGTTATGCACATATTAGGATTTTTCTTAAGTCGTAATCTGACGTCCTATATCACTCATTCTCGTCGTTTGCTAAATTTCGAAATGTAACTAAGGGTAAATAGTTTCCTGGTTCACTACTTTTCAAGATTCCTCAGCAACTGGATGGCAAATATTATGGAAAATAAATTAAGCCTTACCCCTCTGGCTAAAAGTATTAGCCTGATTGTCGGCAGTAGCATGGTGCTTTTTGCCGCGCCCGCAGCTGCTGATTGCACAACATACACGGACGGGATCTGTAATTTGAAAGAATTTCAGATGACCTCAACGGCGAGTCCAACACCGACTGCCTGGTATTTTACGCTGCCTACCCAGGATGCGGCCATCAATGCCCAGGCACGAACACAAAACGTCTATTTTGCCAGCGGTACATCGTCGCGTAGCGCAAACGACATTCAGCATCTGGTCGTCGATGGCGCAAATTTAAGCGGTTATTACATTAACGCCAGTAAAAATGGTACAGCGGGGATTCACCTGGTAAATAACGCTACCGTTGACTGGCTGGAAGCAGGCGGGAGTTTTACACATAAAACTAACACTATCATCACGGTGGATAAATCCACATTGAATGGCGCTAATGCGAACACGGATTATGACAAGACGCAGAAAGCGCCCCAGCGCAGTAAATATTACGCCCGCGGTTCGGCGATCTACCTCTCGTATTACGATACCGGCGATAACACCATCGACATCCGCAACGGCGGTGTGCTGAATGGCCGGATCCTGACCGGTAGCGCAGGAAAAAATAGTATTTCGGTCAGCGACAGTGCGATTAACAAAGGCAATATCAACGTCGCCTACGCGAAAGACGATATCACCACTGCCGTAGATAACAGTGCGATCGATACCCGCGATGCAGCAATAGCTAATGAAAATGCGATTCTTATTTCCGGCGGCAATACCAATAAAACCAACAGCGTCACGCTGAAAAATAAAAGCCAGCTAACCGGCTCGCTGAAAATTGCCGCGACCGGCGGTCTGAATACGGTGACGGTTGATGACAGCACCCTAAAGGCCACCACTGCCGCAAATGCTATTGATATCGCCAAAGGTAAGACCCTCGACCTGACGCTGGCAAACAGCCAGGTGACAGGCATAACCGCACTGGCCGCCAGCGACCGTCTCAACGCAGCGCTGACGGCCAGTCAGATGACCGGCGATCTGCTGTTGAACACGGCTACAACCACTTCCGTCGGTCTGGTGGGCTCCGTGTTGACCGGTTCTGTTAACGCCAGCGCGCTTAGCGGCGAAGTGGATCTGCTGCTTAAAGACAGCCAGATCTCAGGCGACGTGACGTTAAAAGACGGGGATATTGTGCGTGGCAATGTGATTCTCGATAACGCCCAGGTCGGCGGACAGCTATATGGAAACGCCAACAGCACCCTGACGCTCATGGAATCGATGACTCAACTGCAGGGCGATAACTTCAGCCGCTTCGGTAAACTCAATGTGCGCGCCACCACCACCCTCGGCGGCGGTTTTAGCGACAATAACGTTGGAACCCTGCTGGAGGTTACAGGTGGCGTGATTAACGCGCCTGTGGCTCTCTCTGCTGGCAAACTGATTTTTAACCAGGCCAGACTGATTGCCGATTCCCTCTCTTTGCGCGACAGCGCGTCGCTGGAGTTGACCCCAAACAGCCAGCTGGAAACACACTCCAGCCAACTGTTCAGTACTGTCGCCAACGTTGATGGCGCAACGCAGTTTAATGAGACCGGCAATCGCTTGACCCTGAGCGAGAGTACCCTGACCCTGACTGACGACACCTACCAACTTGCGTGGCTGAAGTCGGTTAACCAGTTGCTTGGCAGTCAGTCCGGCGCCTCGCTTGTCATGACCGGGCAACTGATAAATAACGACACCGTCACCGGCGAAGCGACAGTGACTGACGCCGCCACCGCCGGCGCAGTTCTCGCGAACGTCGACGTCGTGGCGGACAAGAACCGGGTCGTTGTCGGTAGCACACAGGCGATATCAGACCAGGAGATCGCTGTCGCCAATAGCTTTGGCGCCGCCAGTCTGCGTCTTGAAGGCGCAGGCGATGCTTCCGTCGCTATCGTTGGTGGGAAGTCGTTAACCCTGACCGGCGCATCTGGCGGCTCGCTGATCAGCGTGGCGGGTAATCCCGACGCGGAGGTTAACGTTGACGTGGAAAGCGGAAGCCTGAATCTTGGAACGCTGGCCACCGCGAATACCACTGATTACCTTCGTGGACAGCTGAATATTGGTCAGGATGGCGCGCTGAACGTGGTGTCCGGCGATCATACGGTCACCAGCGCCGCCGCGTCGGGGATCGTCAGCCAGGGGGAAATCAGTATCGGGAATCAGGCTGTACTGCACGCGAACGTCGAGCTGGTCGGCAGCGGCGCAATGGCCGTTGACGGTACTCTCGACGCCGGGAAACTTATCACCACCGCCGACGCTGACGCCCTCAGCCAGGCGAAAATCTTTGTCGGTCACGATGCAGCTGCGGGCAAATTAATTGCCAGCGAGGTGGATCTCCACGGCGCCAGCGTTTTCATCGACCCTCAATGGCAACAGAACGCCACCATCGACACGGCGTCTCAGGCCGCGTTTGGCGGGGAGAACGTTAACGGTCGTCTGACGGTCGGGCAAAACGCGTTGCTGGTGCTGGGCGACACCCGCCTGCAACCGGCGATCGATGACTTCGCCAGCACCGGGCTGGCATGGTCGCCAACCGGCGTCACCGCAGCGCTGGCTGTCGCAACGCCGCAAACCCTCATCGCCTCTCAGGGGGGAATACGGGTGGACGGTTCGCTCAGCCAGCCGTCCTCTGACTATGCCGCAACGCTGAACCGGGCGCAGTTTGGCGAACAGTCACTGCTGATGGTGAACAGCGAAAGCACAACGCGCGGTAACGCCGCGTTGAACGCCACCGACGGCAACCTGGACGTGGCCTCCTCAGCGCAATTGTATGTTAAAGACGCCAAAGCGAATCAGAACTATACGATTGCGCACGGTTTCAGCAACATTGAGATCGCCGGTTCTGGCTGGCAGGACAATAACCTGATCCTCAATAAACTGCTGAGCGCGAAGACCACCTGGCAGGAAGGCGATGTGATTGTCACCACAGTCGCAAAAGCGGCCCAGGACGTACTGCCCGGCGTGGTGACAACACATGCGCTGGATACCATGATCGCTCAGGGCATCAACGACACGCAAAGTGGCGCTGCGGGATTGCGCTTCCTTTCACAGGCGGTAGAAAGCCCGCAGATTGGCGTCCAGGAGGTGGTAAACACCGTTAACAGCGCCGCGCAACTGGCCGTCGCCGCAGGGGTTCAGGCCACGACGCTGGCAACCGGACTTGCCGCTTCCCGGACGATACAGCAACGCATGTCGCTGGCCCATCCTGAATTCGCCGCCGGAGACGGTACCGTCTGGGTCCAGGCCCTCTACGGCAACCAGCGGGCGCGCGACTTTTCTGCCGGACAGGCGGACTATGGCTTTGATACCGACTACTACGGCGTGATGCTTGGCGGTGAAGGGTCCTGGGACTCCGCGATTGGACCAATGCGCACCGGGATCGCCGCTCATGCCGGTCGTGGTAACACTGATTCTTCCGGCGACTTCAACACCACGCATAACGACTTCGATTTCTGGGGCGTTTCGCTGTACCAGAACTGGCGTCGTGATGCGGTTAACGTCACCGCGGATATCGGCTTTAGCGCGAACAGTAACGATATCGAACAGGATCTGCCCGGCTGGATGAATCAGGGGCGCAAACTGAATGGCGATGTAGACTCACAGTTGCTGACCGCAGGCTTAACCGCCGAGTACCGCGTTGAAAATCAGGTTGTGGATGTCATTCCTTATGCAGGCGTACGTTACAACCAGCTTAAAACCAAAGGCTTTACCACCCGGAACGCGAATCATGAAGCGGTCTTTAAAACGGACGAAGAAACCCAGAACATCTGGCAGTTCCCGGCGGGGGTAAAATTGAGTAAAACCTTCGCCCTGGATTCAGGATGGGATCTGTCCACCCAGGCGGATGTCGCGGTCATCACCCGTGCAGGCGATACCCATTCTGACACCCGGATCCGTGCCCAGGGCATCAGCGCGACAGACGCCATTACGGCGAACATCACTGATAAAACCGCCTTTGCCGGACAGTTAGGCATGACGCTGCATAAAGGCGATATGGCCTGGGGCGTGGGTTACGGCGCCAATGTGTCTGACCATAGCAGCGATCAGAAAGTGATGGTCAGTTGGCAACTGATGTTCTGACCGGTAAGCCGTATGGAAACATGCGGCTTTTCTGCGTCTGCTATCCCCTGACCTGCGCGATATTGCGCCAGCGAAAACCAAACACGTTAATGTAGAGTCCCGCCATAATCAGCACCGCGCCCAGGCATTGCAGTCCGCTTAACGTCTCGTCAAGCAATACCGCGGCGCTCGCCAGGCCAACCACCGGCACCAACAGCGACAGCGGCGCCACGCGCCAGGTTTCATAACGCCCAAGCAGCGTGCCCCAAATACCGTAACCCACAATAGTGGCGACAAACGCCAGGTAGACCAGCGACAGGATCGTCGTCAGGTCAATGTCGACGAGGCTCTGGATCATGTTGGGCGCGCCATCAAGAAGTAATGACGAGACAAAGAATGGCATAATCGGAATGAGCGCGCTCCATACCACCAGTGACATCACTGGCGGTCGTGACGCATGCTGCATAATCTTTTTATTAAAGATATTGCCGCAGGCCCAGCAAAAGGCTGCCGCCAGCGTCAGCATAAAGCCGAACAGCGCCACGTGTTGACCGTTGAGGCTGGCTTCAATCAGCACCAGCACGCCGAATACAGCAAGCGCGATCCCGGCGATTTGCCTGCCCTGTAAACGCTCGCCAAAAGCAAACGCGCCGAGCACGATGGTGAAAAAGGCCTGTGCCTGCAGCACCAGAGACGCCAGCCCGGCAGGCATACCAAAATGGATGGCGCAAAACAGAAACGCGAACTGGCCGAAGCTAATCGTCAGACCGTATCCCAGCAGCAGCGTGAGCGGAATGTTAGGCCGCGCAACAAAGAAGATAGCAGGGAAAGCCACCAGCAAGAAGCGTAACCCCGCCAGCATCAACGGCGGCATATTGTGCAGACCCACTTTGATCACCACAAAGTTAAGTCCCCAGACCACCACGACCAGTAACGCTAACAGTCCGTCTTTTCGCGACATACCACCGCCCTGAAATATTAAATTTTTGTAAACAAGTTAAAGTAACGTAAAACATTAGCACGCAACAGATCATTAATTCTGGTAGGGATAACAGTGCACGATCGAACAATTTATCCGCTATACATCACATTTTTGCCGTGCTATTCCTTAAAAGTCATTGAGCACAAAAATATAACGAAACGAGAACCCACTGTCGGGCATAGACATGAACAAAACGCTAAGACGATCCACCCTGGCTTTACTTGCTTCTTCCCTGTTACTGACGATTGGTCGCGGCGCAACGCTGCCCTTCATGACCATCTATTTGAATCGCCAGTATCATCTGAGCGTGGACGTGATCGGCTATGCCATGACCATTGCGTTAACCATCGGCGTTATCTTTAGCCTCGGTTTTGGCATTCTGGCGGATAAGTTCGACAAAAAGCGCTACATGCTGCTGGCAATCTCCGCCTTTGCCTTCGGTTTTATCGCTATACCGCTGGTACATAACGTGGTGCTGGTCGTGCTGCTGTTCGCGCTAATTAACTGCGCTTACTCAGTGTTTGCTACCGTTCTGAAGGCCTGGTTTGCCGATAACCTGTCACCCGCCGCGAAGGCGAAGATTTTCTCGCTTAATTACACGGTACTGAACATCGGCTGGACCGTCGGGCCGCCGCTCGGCACCTTACTGGTGATGCAAAGCATTAATCTGCCCTTTTGGCTTGCCGCAATCTGTTCCGCCTTCCCGCTGGTGTTTATACAGCTTTTGGTTAACCGTTCGACCGCGCGCGCTGAGGCAGATACCCGCGTGGCCTGGTCGCCGTCTGTACTGCTCCAGGATAAAGCCTTGTTCTGGTTTACGCTGTCAGCGTTTCTCGCGTCATTCGTCAGCGGCGCATTCGCGTCCTGTATCTCTCAGTACGTCATGGTGGTCGCAGACGGCGATTTTGCGGAGAACGTGGTGGCTGTCGTCCTGCCCGTTAACGCGACGGTGGTTGTCGGTTTGCAATATGCCGTTGGCCGCCGACTGACGCCTGGCAATATTCGCCCCCTGATGGCTTTCGGGACCGTCTGCTTTGTCATCGGTCTCGCCGGTTTCATGATCGCCGGCGAAAGTCTCTTGCTTTGGGGGATCGCCGCCGCAATCTTCACCCTTGGCGAAGTCATTTATGCGCCGGGCGAATATATGCTGATCGATAACATCGCGCCGTCGGGCATGAAGGCCAGCTATTTTTCTGCGCAATCGTTGGGCTGGCTCGGGGCGGCGGTCAACCCCCTCGCCAGCGGCGTGATCCTAACAGCCTTCCCCGCCTGGACGCTGTTTGCTGTGCTGATGGTGGCGATCGTCATCGCCTGGGCGCTGATGCTGAAAGGCATGCGCGCCGGACCATGGGGCCAGCCTGCGCTGTGTTAATCACCTGCGGGCGGTATCAGATAGCGACCAGCCCGCGCACCCCCTCCGTTTCCATGTTTTCTCCGCGCCCGCGCTGAATAATACTGCCCCGCGACATCAGCAAATACTGGTCCGCCAGTTCGGCGGCAAAGTCATAAAACTGTTCGACCAGCAGTATCGCCATATCACCACGGCACGCGAGCTGGCTGATGACCTGACCGATCTCTTTTATCACCGAAGGCTGGATACCTTCCGTGGGCTCATCGAGGATCAACAATTGTGGACGACTCGCCAGCGCGCGTCCGAGTGCCAGCTGCTGCTGCTGTCCGCCGGAGAGATCGCCCCCCCGGCGATGCTTCATCTCATGCAGAACCGGAAAAAGCGCATAGATATCCTCCGGTACCGTTCTCGCCTCGCGCCCTGAAAAGCGGGAAATTCCCAGTAACAGATTCTCTTCCACCGTGAGGCGCGGGAAGATCTCTCGCCCCTGCGGCACATAGGCCACGCCCGCCTGCACCCGCTGATGCGGCTTGCGATGAGTGATGTTTTTTTCCTGCCAGGTGACTGTACCGGTGCGCGCCGGGATCAGCCCCATCAGGCATTTCAGCAGCGTCGTTTTACCCACGCCGTTGCGCCCCAGCAGACAGGTCACTTCGCCGATTTTCGCCTCGAAGGACACGCCGCGCAGGATATGGCTTCCACCGTAGTATTGATTCAGTTCATTTACCTGTAGCATTTGCGTTCCTTAGCGTCCGAGATACACATCAATGACCTGTTCATTGGCCTGCACGTCGCGCAGACTGCCTTCCGCCAGAACGCGTCCCTGATGCAGCACCGTGACGCGATCGGCAATGGTTTCGACAAAGCCCATATCGTGTTCCACCACCATCAATGAATGTTTTCCCGCCAGCGTCCGGAACAGTTCCGCGGTGTACTCCGTTTCCGCATCGGTCATCCCTGCCGCGGGTTCGTCGAGTAATAGCAGGTGCGGCTCCTGTACCAGCAACATGCCAATCTCCAGAAATTGCTTTTGTCCATGAGAGAGCCGCCCGGCGTGACGCCCGCGTTCAGTCCGTAACCGCAATAGCCCGAGCATTTCATCGATCCGATCATGTTGTTCGCTGTTTAGCGTGGCGCGCAACGACGCCCACACCGATTTATCGCTTTTCATCGCCAGCGCCAGATTGTCCGCCACCGTCAGAGCTTCAAACACCGTGGGTTTCTGAAACTTGCGGCCAATACCCTGGCGGGCAATGGCGATGGGATCCAGCGTCGTCAGATCCGTCGACTGGTCATACAACGCTTTTCCGCTTTGGGGCCGCGTTTTACCGGTAATTACGTCCATAAGCGTGGTTTTTCCTGCGCCGTTGGGGCCGATAATGCAGCGCAGTTCTCCTACGCCAATGTTCAGGGTGAGATCGGTTAGCGCCTTAAAGCCATCAAAGCTGACGTTGATGTTTTCCAGCTGTAATACCGGGTCGGTTTGCTGGCGATAGCGATCGCCCGGTACCTGGCGGGTGAAAAGCCCTTCGTCTGGCTGCATTATTTTTCTCCTTTACGAAACAGGCCAATCACGCCGCGCGGTAAAAACAAGGTGACAACAATGAAAATTAACCCGAGAAACAGCTGCCAGTATTCCGGCATGATGACGGTGAACAGGCTTTTCGCCCCGTTAACCAGTACCGCGCCAGTCACCGGCCCAATCAGCGAACCGCGTCCACCCAGCGCAACCCAAATGGCGGCCTCAATGGAGTTGGTTGGCGACATTTCGCTGGGGTTAATGATGCCGACCTGTGGCACGTAGAGCGCACCGGCCAACCCGCAAAGCACAGCGGAAAGCGTCCAGACCAGCAGCTTGAAGCCCTTCGGATCATAACCGCAATACATCAGCCGATTTTCTGCGTCGCGAACGGCGGTCAGGATGCGCCCAAATTTACTCCGCGCCAGCGCGAATCCCAGCCACAGCGACAACACCAGCAGAAGCACCGTCGCCAGAAACAGCCCAATTCGCGTGCTGGTGGCGGTGATCGGCAGTCCCAACAGGGTCGTGAAGCCAGTAAAACCGTTGTTGCCGCCAAAGCCGGTTTCGTTACGAAAGAACAGCAGCATCCCGGCGAAGGTCAACGCCTGCGTCATGATCGAAAAATAGACGCCTTTGATCTTCGATCGAAACGCAAAGTAACCAAAGATGAGCGCCAGCACGCCCGGCGCCAGCACCACCAGCGCCAGTGCCCAGGCAAAATGTTGCGTTCCCCACCAGAACCACGGCAGCTCGGTCCAGGAAAGAAAAGACATAAACGCCGGTAACCCCTCCCCGGCGGCCTGGCGCATCAGGTACATCCCCATCGCGTACCCGCCCAACGCAAAGAAAATTCCGTGTCCGAGCGACAGCATACCGGCATAGCCCCAGACAAGATCCAACGCCACCGCCACAATCGCATAGCAGAGGATTTTGCCGGCAAGCGTAAGCGTCCAGACGGATATCGCCAGCGGGTGGTCGGCAGGCAGTAGCGCCAGAAACGGCAGCGTCACCAGCATCAGCAGGACAAGCGAACCTGTCACGAGGCTGGCGCGCGGCGCTTTGCGCGCCAGCGTTAAGGACATTGGCATAGTCATTAGTCAGCCACCCTCCCTTTTAAGGCAAACAATCCCTGGGGTCGCTTCTGGATAAACAGAATGATCAACATCAGAATGACGATCTTCCCGAGCACCGCCCCCATCTGCGGTTCAAGGATCTTATTAAATACCCCGAGGCCAAACGCCGCCGCCACGCTGCCAGCAAGCTGACCAACGCCGCCCAGCACCACCACGAGAAAGGAGTCGATGATGTAGCCTTGCCCCAGCTCAGGCCCGACATTACCAAGCTGCGACAACGCCACGCCGCCCAGTCCGGCAATGCCCGACCCCAGACCAAACGCCAGCATATCCACCCTGCCCGTCGGGACGCCGCAGCAGGCCGCCATGCTGCGGTTTTGCGTCACCGCCCGCACCCGTAACCCCAGCCGCGTTTTAGCGAGCAGCAGCCAGGTAAAGACCACCACCAGCAGCGCAAAGCCAAACACCACTATCCGGTTCCACGGCAGTACGAGGTTCGCATACACCTGCACGCCGCCGGACAGCCAGGCCGGATTCGCCACTTCCAGGTTCTGTGCGCCAAAGGTCATGCGCACCAGTTGGATTAGCATCAGGCTAATACCCCAGGTCGCCAGCAATGTCTCCAGCGGACGACCATAAAGATGGCGGATCACCCCGCGTTCGAGAATCATTCCCACGCTGGCGGTGAACAGAAAGGCTACCGGTAACGCGACGAGCGGATACATCGCCAGCCACTGCGGCATGAACTGCGCCATCAGGTGTTGCACCATCCACGTACAGTAAGCCCCAAGCATCAGCATTTCACCGTGCGCCATATTGATTACCCCGAGCAGGCCATAGGTTATCGCCAGGCCGAGGGCCGCCAGCAGTAACACCGAACCTAATGACAATCCCATAAACGCCTGCCCGAGCAGTTCGCCTGTCGCCATACGATGCTGAATCCGCGTCACGCTCTCAGTTGCCGCTTCACGTACGCTGGCGTCAGGCTCGTGCGCATGGTCGGTAAAGGGTTGCAGACGCGCCTGCATTTCCGGATCGCTGGAATCGCCGAGCAGCGTAATGGCCTGACGACGAACGTCCGCGGAAGGACTGGTCAGTTGTAAACTCGCCAGCGCGCCGGTCAGACGCGATGTCACAACGGGATCGCTTTCTGCGGCCAGACGCTGCTGGATAAGCGGCAGCATGGCAGGCTGCGCGCCGCGTTGTAGCGCCGTGGCGGCGGCGCGCCTTTCTGTGACACTGTCACTTATAAGTTGATGCGTGGCCAGCGCGCCAGCCACCAAATTACGCAACCGGTTAGTCAAGCGCAGCTTTTTAAGTGTGCCGGTTGGCGTACTGGCTGCGCCCAGCGTCGTCAACTGTGTCCCGTTTTGCGTGAAAGCCCGTTTTTTGCTGTCAAGCAGCACACTTTCCTTGCTTAATGCCGCCAGCAACGGCAGCCGCTGCGGTTCAGGCGACGCCGTCCACTGCTCCAGCAACTGCGCCTGTTGGTTGCGGCTGGCGGCGACAAACGTGTCGGCATCGCTGGCCTGAACCAACCACGGCATCAACCCCAGCGCCAGCACGACACCGTGAATAAAGCTCATGGCTTTCATGTCCTGTTCTCCCGTTATCCTGCCCTCCCGCCGGAGGGCGTCGTCTCAGTTACTCGCCGTTTTCACCGGCTGCTCTGATTTTTTATCGTTACCGGCAATGAAGGGACTCCATGGCTGGGCGCGGACCGGTTCTTCAGTCTGCCACACCACATTAAACTGACCGTTGCCTTCGATTTCGCCGATCATCACGGGCTTATGCAGATGATGGTTGGCGGCATCCATCGTCAGGGTAAAGCCTGAAGGCGCCTGGAAGGATTGTCCTGCCATCGCCGCACGGACCTTATCAACATCGGTCGTTCCGGCCTTCTCAACCGCCTGCGCCCACATGTGCAGGCCGACGTACGTGGCCTCCATCGGATCGTTTGTAACGACCGTCCCGGCGTTCGGTAAATTGTGCGCTTTCGCGTAGGCGCGGTAGTCGGCGACAAACTTCTGGTTTACAGGGTTATCGACGGACTCAAAATAGTTCCAGGCGGCAAGGTTGCCGACCAGCGGCCTGGCATCGATACCGCGCAGTTCTTCTTCACCAACCGAGAACGCCACAACCGGTACATCGGTCGCTTTCAGCCCCTGATTAGCCAGTTCTTTATAGAACGGTACGTTTGAGTCGCCGTTAATGGTGGAGACCACCGCCGTTTTGCCGCCAGCGGAGAATTTTTTGATGTTGGCAACGATAGTCTGGTAATCGCTGTGACCAAACGGGGTGTAAATCTCTTCGATATCTTTATCTGCCACCCCTTTTGAATGCAGGAAAGCGCGCAGGATCTTGTTGGTGGTACGCGGATATACGTAGTCGGTACCGAGCAGAAAGAAGCGTTTAGCGCTACCGCCATCTTCACTCAGCAGATACTCGACGGCGGGAATAGCCTGTTGGTTAGGCGCGGCGCCGGTGTAAAAAACATTCGGCGACATCTCTTCGCCTTCGTACTGTACCGGATAAAATAGCAGGCCGTTGAGTTCTTCAAACACCGGTAACACTGACTTTCGGGAAACGGAGGTCCAGCAGCCAAACACGACCGCCACCTTATCCTGGCTCAGCAACTGCCGCGCTTTTTCGGCAAACAGCGGCCAGTTGGACGCCGGGTCGACCACCACCGGTTCCAGTTTTTTCCCTAATACCCCGCCTTTTGCGTTGATTTCCTCAATCGTCATCAGCGCAACGTCTTTCAACGGGGTTTCCGATATCGCCATAGTGCCGGAAAGCGAATGCATAATGCCGATTTTAATGGTGTCGGCGGCCTGGACGCTGAAGCTAAGCCCCATGGCAACCACCGAGGCAGAGAGGGCAAAAGCTTTAAGTAATGTACGACGCTGCATAGTTTCACTCCTGAAAAGAAAGATGCTGTGCGATCCGACAAACAAAACGGCGCAAAAATGACGTTCAGGAGGAATAAGGCAAAAAAGATGCCAGAACGGCGAAGGAGAAAAAAACGCGCCGAGTGGCGCGATATAAAGGGGTAATGAACCACAATGGCACAGCGCTGCATTACGAGCGTGCAGCGTCGTGCTCAGTCATGAAGCAATTTACCAGACCTGCCGGGCAATTTCGGTGATTAGTTTAATTTTGCTCCATTGTTGGGCTTCCGTCAGCGTATTTCCTTCTTCAGTCGAGGCGAAACCACACTGCGGACTCAGGCAGATTTGCGCCTTGTCGACATAATGTGCGGCTTCCTCAAGGCGCGCTTTCACCCCTTGCGGATTTTCCAGTTCGCCGTGTTTGGTCGTGATCAGCCCCAGCACGACCTGCTGATGGCCAGGGCGAATAAAGCGCAGCGGCGCGAAGTCACCGGAGCGATCATTATCGTATTCAAGGAAAAACGCATCCACATTCACGCTGCCAAACAGGATCTCAGCGACCGGCTCGTAGCCTCCTTCCGAAATCCAGGTAGACCGGAAATTACCGCGACAGACATGCAAGCCAATCGTCATATCAGCGGGCTTATCACGCAACGCGCGATTAATTACGTCGGCATAGATGCGCGCCAGGGCGTCCGGATCGTCTCCCCGCTCACGGATCTGTTGGCGCTGCGCATCGGAACATAAGTAAGCCCATACGGTATCGTCCAGTTGCAGGTAGCGGCACCCGGCAGCATAAAATGCGTGAATAGCATCACGCCAGGTGGACGCGAGATCGTCGAAATAAGCATCGAGGTGTGGATACACCGTCGCGTCAATGTCCTTACGCCCGCCACGGAAGTGCAATACGCTGGGGCTGGGGAGGGTCATTTTCGGCTGCGCATTGCCGCTGATGCTTTTCAGATAGCGAAAATCCTCCAGCATCGGATGATCGCCGAACGCCAGCTTCCCGGTGACGCGAACGCCGTGGGCTTTAGTCTGAACGCCGTTGAACTGAATACCTTGCGCTGCGTCGTAACGCTCTACGCCCTGCAGTCCGTCAAAGAAATCAAAATGCCACCAGGCACGACGAAATTCCCCGTCCGTCACAACGTGCAGGCCGCAGGCGCACTGTTGCTCTACCACGTGACGTATCGCTTCATCTTCAACCGCGCGCAACTGACTGGCGCTTAACGCCCCGCGGGAATACTGTTGGCGAGCCTGTTTAATTTCATCCGGGCGTAAAAAGCTCCCAACGACTTCTGCACGAAACGGGGCCTGTTGTCTTTGCATGCGATCTCCTTTGTCATCCGGCAATGATTACCGGAGGTGATAGTTTCTTATTTGAACATTAAGACTTCTGGATGGCTATACGTCCAAACTGACATACCACAGGCCGTCGGGCAAACGAGAAAAATTCATGCCCGTTGAAATTAATTCAGGTTGCCGCCGGGGGAAAGCTAAAGCGCAGGTTACGTTCGCCCATCCGGAAGTGCCGCCTGTCATTCTTTTCACTGCCAGTCCTATGTTGCCCACAGCAACGCCGCGTGATTGCGCCACCCTTTTCGACATGCTTATGTCGACCCTCTCTCGCAATATCGTTAAAAATTTACTTTTATCGGGAAATAATCACCTAATTCAGCTTTTGTTTAGATTAGAGCTGCTAATATCTCTGTCATCAACCGAAATTAAGGTAAGCGAGGAAACACACAATCAAATAAACGGAGGCAAACATGCTGGGAAATATGAACGTATTTATGGCAGTTCTGGGAATTATCTTGTTTTCCGGATTTCTCGCCGCGTACTTCAGCCACAAATGGGATGACTAATGAACGGAGATAGTCCTGCACCGCGAAGGCCCCTTGTCGCATTACAGCACAAGGGGCCACTTTTTTATCTGTCGCCAGTAAAAAAAAAACCGCCGGATAACCGACGGTGAATGCTTGCATGGATAGATTGTTTTTACTCTTTTCGTTGTCGTGCGATTCCTTGCTCAACAACGAATCACAGCCAACTTACCACGCCTTTTCTCAATGGAAGTTAAACGGCGAAGATTTACCCGTCCGCCGGTCGCGTTTCTAATTTTGTCAAAATGGCGTGTCCAAAGTAATTACTCCAGTTGAAGCTGTTTTGCAAAACCACCACTGCATTTTGATTTTTATTGTCGTAGCCAATATAGCTCGAATAGCCGCCAATATAACCAACCTGATAGGTAATGGTACGGTCAGGTAACGTATCACTCACCCATGCAATGTTTGCCGCCTCTTTTTCCTGAGCGAAATAAACGCGCGAAACCTCGGCGAACGCCGCGCTGAGCGCGACGGGTTGACCTGGGGCAAAGTGGGCGCGAGCATAGGTCGCCAGATCGCGGGCGCTGCTGTACAAACTTGCCGCCCCCACCATATTGTTTTTAAACACCCAGTCCGGCGTCAGATGACCACGCGATATAAACTTTGGCTGATCGCCTGCGTGACCGAGGGCGCGATATGGGTATGCCTGAAGCTGCTCCGGAATGAAACTGCTTTTATTCATCGCCAGCGGCTGAAACAGTAGCCGGTTTGCCAGCGACTGGATGGTCTCCCCGGTTTTACGTTGCACACTGTAGCCCAGTAAGGCATAGCCAATATTCGAATACTGCGGTATTCGCGCGTCCGGCGCGCTGAAATCGGCGAGATAACGTAGCATATCGTCACTGTCCAGCTGCGTATAAAAGTTTTCGCCGGTGCTGAAATAGCGCAACACGTTTTCCAGCGTCAACAGATCGATAGGTTGTCTGGGTAAGCCCGACGTGTGGGTCGCCAGCTGTAACAACGTGATCTTTTTCGCATCGTCACTGAGCGGCGTGTTAACGGGTAAAAGCTGTTCCAGCGTGTCGTCCCAGCTAAACACGCCCTGTTGGACCAGCATGGTTAACACTTCTGCCGTTACCCCTTTACTAAGCGAACCCAGCGCAAACAAGGTGTCTGGTGTAATGGGATATCGATGACGCGCGTCGGTAACACCATAACAGTGAAATTCTACCGGCCCGTTATGCTGGATCACCGCGACAACCATGCCGGATACCTGCTTTTCCTGCATGTATCGGGTCACCATTGGGTCGATGCCGCGCGCATAATAGCCCACCACGGCCTGCGCGCTTTTTTGCGCAGGCATATCCATCTGAGAAAGCGTACTGTTTCCGCAGGCAGACATTAAAAAGATCGAAGCGAGGATCAGCGGCTTGCCCGGATTCATCGTCAACCCGCCGCCTGTACAGTCATCGTATGCCATGGCGATGACGAAACAGAGAGCATGAGGGAAGAAAAAGCGGACATAGTGAGGACGGGCTCCAGAAAAAGAAGCCCGCATTGTACATCAGTCACCTGACGTATTGAATGTCAGCGTTGTCTTAATCCTTGACCTCCGCCGACATGACTAAGCGTGTTCTATTTTTGGAGACGGGTTACCCGCACGACCGGCGGCGTCGACTTTTTGTCCAGGCTGCCATTAATATTGATCATCTGGTCCGGCTGCACTTCACGTCCATCAAATACAGACGCAGGGATCACCGTATCGATTTGCCCCGATTTGTCGCGGAACACGTAGGTATCATTGCCTTTTTTGTCGATCAGATTGCCTCGCAGAGAGACCGTAGCCCCATCATGCATCGTTTTAGCAAATTCAATCGTCATTTTTTTAGCATCCTCCGCTCCCCGATAGCCATCTTCAATCGCGTGAGGCGGTGGCGGCGCAGCATCTTTTTTTAACCCACCTTCATCAGCCGCTAACGCGTAAGGCATTATAAGAACACTCGTTAATACGATAATGTTAAATTTCATTTTTTCCCCTTTCGGCGTTCGGTTTGACTTATTAAGTCTGGTTGCTATTTTTAAATTTTACAAATTAGCGTCCTGCTGAGGAGTAGATTGGTGTGAAATCAAGCAGGTACGGCAACCTCAATTTACAGGCAGGTAGACTATGCCCGGTTCTGACGATACCAAACACCCTATTCCGTTTGTTGAAGAAAGTCGTAAGGCGCTTAACTTTGAAGATAAATTCAGACGAATCGGCTTTACATGTTTGCTGTTAATAATTATCGCGGCATTAAGCGGTTTATTTTCCAGCGGTTACTTTAGCAGCGGCAAACTCGTCGCCGATAACCCAAAGTTGCAGGTGGAATATGAAAAATTCGGACGTCTGATGAAAGATGACACGCTCAAAATTAGCTTGCCTTCCCCGCCTTCCGGCCCCCTTACGCTGCAATTAGGCAAGGATTTTACCGCTTCCTTCCAGATAGAAACCATCACCCCTGAGCCAGACAGCATGCGCAACGTCAACCATCAACTGGTCATGGAGTACGCATCAACACCAAACGCGGAGACCACCGTCTGGCTAACGGTTAAACCGCTCCGACCCGGCTTTTTTCAGACCACTCTTTCGGCCAATTCCGGGGCGGAAAAAGTGATTTCTCAATTCGTTTATCCGTAGGAGACGCGTATGGACATGGTTCTCAGAGCGATCGCCATCTACCTGATTTTGCTGATCGTCATTAAAATTGCCGGTAGACGGACGCTCATGCAAATGACGAGTTTTGATCTGATCCTGTTGTTGATAATCAGCGAAGCGACACAACAGGCTTTACTGGGAGAAGATTTTTCCGTTACCGGCGCCATGCTAACCATTATCACCCTTGTGGTGGTTGATATTTTGTTTGGCTATCTGAAAAAGAAAATACCCGGCGCAGAAAATCTTATTGATGGCGCGCCCGTTATTCTGGTAGCACACGGTGCCGCTAATCAGACAAAATTGCAGAAAGTCAGCGTGTCGTGTGACGATATTATGCTCGCCGCACGTCAGAATCATGGCATTCTGGAAATGAAGGAAATTAAATATGCCATACTGGAAAGAAACGGACAAATTTCTATTATTCCAGAGACTGAAAAATCATGATGCCAATACCGACAAATAAAATTATTACGCTGCAAAATACCCAGACTGTCGCCGCCCTGACAAACCGCCTCGGCACGTTGCTCAGTCAACGACAATTACGCCTGACAACAGCGGAATCCTGTACCGGCGGGAAGCTGGGGTCGGCGCTCTGCGCAGCCGAGGATACGCCGACATTTTACGGCGTCGGCTTTATCACCTTTACCGATGAAGCGAAAACAAGGATCCTCGGCGTGGCGGAACGCACGCTGGAAATACATACTGCCGTCAGTGAGGCGGTCGTGGCGGAGATGGCGACGGGCGCGCGCGAACACGCCGATGTTGATATCAGTATCGCGATAAGCGGCTACGGCGGCCCGGAAGGCGGTGACGACGGAACGCCTGCGGGCACCGTCTGGTTTGCCTGGGATATAGACGGCGCGGTTTACACCGTTGTGCAACAATTTAGCGGGGAGTGCGAAGAGGTGCTGGATCAGGCCGTTCGTTTTGCTCTTGCCCAGTTGCTGCGTCTGCTTGAGGATTAAAAATGAGCGGTGCCCTCTGACGGGCACCTCCTGTTGGTTACGCCAACCCGCGATGTTTCAGCATCGGCGTGATGGTGGGTTCACTTCCCCGCCAGGCCGGATAAAGGCGGTCGAGGTCTTCACTGTTACCGCGTGAGAGAATCGCGTCACGAAAACGTTGCCCGTTCTCGCGCGTTAACCCGCCCTGCTCCTCAAACCATTGATAGCCGTCATCTGCCAGCATTTGCGTCCATAAATAGGCGTAATACCCTGCGGCATAGCCGCCGCCGAAAATATGGGCAAAATAACTGCTGCGATAGCGCGGGGGAACGGCAGGCAGGGCGAGATCCTCTGCAGCCAGCAACTGCGCTTCAAAATCGCCGACGTCCTGCGCGTCGCATGCGCCGGGTAAACTGTGCCACCCCATATCCAGCAGTGCGGCGCTGAGCAGTTCGGTCATGTCATAACCTTTGTTGAACAGGCTTGCCCTGCGCATTTTCTCCTGTAACGCTTCGGGCATTTTTTCCCCGCTGGCGTAATGGCGGGCGAAACGCGCAAACACTCCGGGATGGCTTGCCCAGTGCTCGTTAATTTGCGACGGAAACTCCACAAAATCACGCGGCGTATTCGTACCAGACAGCGTGGCGTAGCGTTGTGTGGGGAACAGACCGTGAAGCGTATGGCCAAACTCATGGAATAAGGTGATGACATCATCCCAAAAGAGCAGCGCGGGTTGTCCTGCGGCTGGTTTCTGATAATTACAGACATTGTAGATGACCGGGCGGCTATCAGTGAGCGTTGATTGCTCGACAAAATTGCCCATCCATGCCCCGCCGCTTTTCGAATCGCGCGTGAAGAAATCACCGTAAAACAGCGCCAGCCCGACGCCGTCATGGTCGAAGATTTCCCAGACGCGGACATCCGGGTGATACACCGGAATATCAAAGCGTTCAACAAACGTAATGCCAAAGAGTTGGTTCGCCGTCCAGAACACCCCTTCGTGAAGTACCGTGTTGAGTTCGAAGTACGGCTTAAGCTGAGACTCATCGAGGTCGTATTTCGCACGCCGGACCTGCTCGGCATAATACGTCCAGTCCCAGGCCTCGGCGGTAAACCCGCCCTGTTCCTCGTCGATGACCTTCTGAATATCAGCCTGTTCATTCTGCGCGCGTTGACGCGCCGCCGGGACAATGGCGCGCATGAAAGCCAGCGCCGATTCCGGCGTTTTTGCCATTTGATCGGCGATTTTCCACGATGCGTAATCCGCAAACCCTAACAGTTTCGCCTGGGCGGCGCGAAGGCAGACCAGCCGCTGAATGATCGTCCGCGTATCGTTTTCATCTCCCTTCTCAGCCCGCTGCCATCCGGCGGTAAATAAATTCTGCCGTGTCTGACGGTCACGTAACGCGCTGAGCGCCGGTTGCTGCGTCGTGTTCAACAGAGGGATCAGCCAGCCTTCATTCAGCCCTTTCTCCTGAGCCGCGTCGCGGGCAGCAGCGATTTCAACGTCGCTCAACCCATCGAGCTGGTGTGCATAATCCACCACCAGACCGCCGGACTTATTGGCCGCCAGCAGTCGTTGGTTAAACTGACTGGTCAGGGTCGCCGCCTCGGTATTGAGGGCTTTGAGCTGCGCCTTGTCTGAATCGCTGAGCCTTGCGCCCGCGAGGACAAAACGCTGATGGAGCACCTCAAGCAGCCGTCGCGACTCGCTATCCAGTTGCAGCGAGGCGCGCTGCTGCCAGAGGCTGTCGACGCGAGAAAACAGCGCTGCGTTCAGCCAGATATCATTCGCCAGCTCTGCCAGTTCAGATGAAAACGCTTCGTCCAGCCGCTGTAATTCTTCGTTGGTGTGCGCGGAGGTCATGGCGAAGAAGACGCTGGTTACCCGGCTTAGCAACTCGCCGCTTTTCTCCAGCGCCACGACCGTATTGTCAAAGTCTGGCGCGGCATCGTTTTCAATAATGGCGGCAATTTCAGCGCGCTTCTGGCGCAGTCCTTCGTCAAAGGCCGGGCGATAATGCGCGATTTCTATCTGATCAAATTGGGGTGCCTGATACGGTAGCAGGCTCGGTTTGAAGAACGGATTCGTTAACGACATCTTTCACTCCTGAAAACGATTTGTTCACTAGAGTAGGCTTCCGTGGAAAAGACCGCAATCCTGTTAACGAGCATTACCCGCCAGCGTTGATCGCGTGCTATGGTAGTACGACGTAAAAAGCGTTGAGGAACAGTGAGATGATCGTTTTAGTAACCGGAGCAACCGCAGGTTTTGGTGAATGTATTACACGTCGTTTTGTTGAGAATGGGCATAAAGTGATTGCCACTGGCCGTCGCCAGGAACGCCTGCTGGAGCTAAAAGAGTCGCTGGGCGAAAGCGTCCTGACTGCGCAACTGGACGTGCGCAACCGCGCGGCCATCGAGGAAATGCTGGCGTCGCTGCCTGCGCAATGGCGTGAGATCGATCTGCTGGTCAACAATGCCGGGCTGGCGCTGGGGATGGAACCAGCGCACAACGCCAGCGTTGAAGACTGGGAAACCATGATCGACACCAACAATAAAGGCCTGGTTTATATGACCCGCGCGGTCCTGCCAGGCATGGTTGAACGCAATCGCGGACATATCATTAATATCGGCTCCACCGCCGGGAGCTGGCCGTATGCCGGAGGCAACGTTTACGGGGCGACTAAAGCCTTCGTTCGTCAGTTCAGCCTGAATCTGCGCACCGATCTGCACGGCACCGCCGTCCGCGTGACCGACATCGAACCGGGTCTGGTCGGCGGCACAGAGTTTTCTAACGTGCGCTTTAAGGGCGACGATCAGAAAGCGGGGAAAACGTATGAAAATACCACCGCCCTGACACCGGAAGATGTAACGGAAGCGGTCTGGTGGGTGGCGACGTTACCTGCTCACGTCAACATCAATACGGTAGAAATGATGCCCGTCACCCAGTCCTTCGCCGGACTGAGCGTACATCGCGGCTAATTTCTTCTCCCGGCCTGCGGGCCGGGTATAGCTCATCACAAAAAAGTGGTAGAATTTGTGGGTTAACTTTCTAAAAAGTAAGAGCGAATGACCGTCGAAACGCAACTCAACCCTACACAGCCCGTAAATCAGCAGATTTATCGCATTCTTCGTCGTGATATCGTGCACTGCCTGATCGCGCCAGGCACGCCGTTATCAGAAAAAGAGGTCTCGGTTCGCTTTGATGTGTCACGCCAGCCGGTACGCGAAGCCTTCATTAAACTCGCGGAAAACGGATTGATCCAGATCCGTCCCCAGCGCGGCAGCTACGTCAATAAGATCTCTTTATCACAGGTACGAAACGGCTGCTTTGTTCGTCAGGCCATTGAGTGTGCGGTCGCGCGTCGCGCGGCAGCGATGATGACCGACAGCCAGTGCTATCAGCTTGAGCAGAATCTCAACCAGCAGCGCATCGCCATTGAGCGTAAGCAGCTCAATGATTTCTTTGAACTGGACGATGACTTTCATCAGAAACTGGCGCTGATTGCCGACTGCCAGCTGGCCTGGGACACCATCGAAAACATCAAGGCGACTATTGACCGCGTGCGCTACATGAGCCTCGATCACGTTTCGCCGCCGGAGATGTTGCTTCGTCAGCATCTGGATATTTTTGCGGCGCTGGAGAAGCATGACGCCGATGCGGTCGAAAAAGCGATGACGCAGCATTTGCAGGAAATTGGCGAGTCGGTGCAGTTGATTCGTCAGGAAAACAGCGACTGGTTTACTGAAGAATAATTCCTCTCCCTCACCCTCCAGGGGTGAGGTTTCACATTTACACCGCTGCACGTCTGCATCAAAAAAGATGTGAGCTTGATCAAAAACAAAAAAACTCCGGACTGATGAGCGTATTTATATAGCGCCCGTTACGTGGGACCAGAGCCCACGGGCTTTGACGGTAAGTTAGAAAGGAGAAAACACCATGATGACATACGATCGTAACCGTAACGCAATCACCACCGGCAGCCGCGTCATGATCAGCGGTACCGGCGTCACCGGTCGCATTAAAGCTATCGCGACAGAGGGTCTGGACGCCGCGCAAATCCGTCGCGAAAAAACCGTGGAAGTGGAAGGTTGTGAAGGTAAGTTTGCGCCCGTCGAACTGATTCGTCTTGGCATGAACTGATGGTGTGAATGCCAGATGGCGTTTCACTTTTCCGGCCTGGTCTGAGTTTGGCTGAAAATCCCAGGTCGGATAAACAAAGCGCCATCCGGCAACCGCGTTGCTGTTACTTCAGATTTGCAGCATAGCGAGCCACGGTTTTTTTCGCCCCTTCCGCCAGCAGGGCCTGGTAGGCTTCTTTCACCGCGTTGGTGAACAACGCCACGTGTGGCAGTTCTTTTCCGAAGATCGCCTCAATCCCTAACAGGGCTTCAACGCGGCTTTCCCCTTCCGCACTGCTTTGCACCGCCTGTTGAATCACCGGCAGTAACGGATCGTTGACTTCAATCGCCTTCCCCTGTTCGTCCACACCGCCGACATAGCGCATCCAGCCCGCCACGCCCAGCGCCAGCAGGTCGAAACGGCTATTATGGGCCAGGTGCCAACGCACCGAGTCCAGCATACGCTGCGGCAGCTTCTGACTACCATCCATCGCGATCTGCCAGGTACGGTGGCGTAGCGCCGGATTGCTGTAGCGCTCAATGAGCAGATCGGCGTAGCGCGTCAGATCAACCCCCTGCACTTTTAGCGTTGGCGCCTGCTCATTGAGCATCAGCCCGCGGGCCGCAATGCGGTAATGTTCATCCTCCATGCAGTCGTTAATGTGCTGATAGCCCGCCAGATACCCCAGGTAAGCGAGGAAAGAGTGGCTACCGTTCAACATACGCAGCTTCATTTCTTCAAACGGGATAACGTCAGCAACCAGTTCAGCGCCTGCTTTTTCCCATTGTGGACGCCCGGCGACGAAATTGTCTTCAATCACCCACTGACGGAACGGCTCACACGCGACACCCGCCGGATCGCGCACGCCGGTCAGTTGTTCGATTTTATCCAGCGTTTCGGTGGTCACTGCCGGAACAATGCGGTCAACCATGGTTGACGGGAACGTCACGTGTTGCGCGATCCATTCTGCCAGCTCCGCATCAACCGCGCGGGCATAGGCCGTGACCACGTTTCGCATGACGTGTCCGTTCTCCGGCATATTGTCGCAGGACATAACGGTGAAGGCGGGCAGCCCTGCCGCTTTGCGTCGCGCCAGCGCTTCAACCACCACGCCCGGTGCAGTTTTAGGCTGGTGAGGATTCCGGAGATCGGCTGCGATCATTGGATGATCCAGCATTAACTGCCCGGTGGCGGGAGAATGGCAATACCCTTTTTCGGTGATGGTCAGTGAAACAATCGCCACCTGGGGTTCGCACATTGCCGCGAGCACCGCTTCCAGTCCATCCACCTGGGCATGCAGCGCGTTCTTCACAACGCCAACCACTCTTGCCGTCCAGGCATCGGCAGACATTTCCGCCACGGTGTACAGGTTATCCTGCTGTTTCAAATCGGCAATTTGCTGCTCGCCGCCGATCAGGTTCACTTCACAGTATCCCCAGTCGCTGTTGTGCTCAGCCGCCAGGATGTCGGTATAAACGCCCTGGTGCGCACGATGGAACGCGCCAAAGCCGAGATGAACGATACGGGAAATCAACGTGTTGCGATCGTAGCCAGGTAACGTCGCTTTTGCCGTTAAGAGCTTGTTTTGCATTGTATGACCTATTTGGAATGAAATCAGGACCGTTTCAGAGTAACGCCTGTATGGTTGTATGTTTTGATTTGAATTAAGCTTTCGCTAATTGGTATAACATCATTTTTAAGTTATGTGACAACATGCGAGATGCGCTGACAAACCGTCTTAAGGCCGCCGTTACGCGGCCTTTCACGTTCCATGCGGCTTAACCGTGTTTATGCCAGTCCTGATATTCATGTTTCAGACGTTGGGGAGCCGTTTCCGGCATCATGAGCAGACCTATCACCGATACAATGCCGAGTACAATGACGTAACTGGCCAGTCCGTAATAATGTCCACCTGTCATCTGCAGGATCTTAACCGCCACCAGTCCCAGTACGCCGCTGCCGATCAGTGACCCTAACTGCCAGATGAGTGCGATACCGCTACAGCGAATATGCGTCGGGAATAATTCGGGGAAAAATGACGCCTGAGGGGCATAACACATGCTGTGACCAAAGCTAATGACAACAATCATCACTAACTGCGTTAACCAAAAGTTATCCTGATTAATCGCCAGGAAGAACGGAATAATCATTACGACCTGAATCAGTGCGCCGATGATATAAACCGGTTTGCGGCCAATCTTGTCACACAGCGCCCCCATCAGCGGAATAGCTAACACTTCCAACACCACTGCCACAATCATCGTTTCCATCAGGATGTTGGCATCCAGATTATTGGCTTTACCGTAGGCCAGAACGATCACCGTAAACATCGCAAAGGTACAGGCTTCAATTAACTTTGCGCACACCCCTTTGACCACAATACCAGGAAAATCCCGGATAACCTCAACCAATGGACGTGATTCCTCCGCCTTAGTTTCACGAATCTGCGCAAAGACGGGGGACTCATCAATCTTCAGACGGATGAACAGGCCGACGATAACCAACAGGAGACTCAACAAGAATGGGATACGCCAGCCGTAATCCATCATAGCTTCTGGCGATAATGTCGCGTTCAGTAAGGCAAAAAGCGCCATCGGTAACAGAAATCCAACCGGCGCGCCAATCTGGACCCAACTGGCGAAGAAGCCGCGGCGTTTGGGTTCCGCGTATTCCGCGGTCATCAATACCGCACCGGCCTGCTCGCCTCCCACGCCGAATCCCTGTAGAACGCGGATGAAAATCAGCAATACAGGAGCCCATACGCCAATTTTTTCATAGGTCGGCAATAATCCAATACAAAACGTCCCCAGTCCCACAATCAAAATCGTAATGACGAGCGCTTTTTTACGCCCTACTTTATCGCCAATGTGACCAAAAACGATACCGCCCAGCGGCCTTGCTAAAAAACCGACGGCATAGGTGGCGAATGCGGCCAGCGTACTGATTAACGGATCGTCGCTGGGGAAGAAAAGATGCCCAAAAAACAGGACAGCAGCGGTGCCATAAGCAAAAAAATCATAATATTCCGCAGCGGTACCAATTGCTGAAGCGGAAGCAACACGACGGACCACAGGTTTGCTATCAACATTATTTTTAATATCAACCGAACTAACCATACATGTTTACCTTCGTTGGATCAGAGGTGAGCAACTTCCTTGTCGTTTAGGTTTACTTTACCAGTTCCACAATGTGCCATCTTCCAGTCGGGCGACCGGCAGATAAGCGGGGTCATAGGGATATTTCGCCGCCAGCTTTTCGTCGAACTCAATGCCCAGTCCCGGTTTGTCGCCCGGGTGCATATAACCGTTGTCAAAACGCCAGTTATGCGGGAAAACGTCCAGCATTTGCTCTGAATAGCCCATGTATTCCTGAACGCCGAAGTTGGGCACCCAGAGATCAAAGTGCAGCGCCGCAGCCATGCACACCGGAGAGAGATCGGACGGCCCGTGGGAGCCCGTGCGAACCTGATAAAGCGACGCGAAATCGGCGATGCGGCGCATTCCGGTAATGCCGCCTGCATGGGTGATGGTGGTGCGGATATAGTCGATCAACTGTTCTTCTATCAGTTGCTTGCAGTCCCAGATACTGTTAAAGACTTCACCGACAGCGATCGGCGTAACGGTATGTTGTCGAATCAGGCGGAAGCATTCCTGGTTTTCCGCAGGCGTCGGGTCTTCCATCCAGAACAGACGATAATCTTCGATGCTCTTTCCAAAACGCGCCGCTTCAATCGGCGTTAAGCGATGATGCATGTCATGCAGTAAGTGTTCATTGAATCCGAACTTGTCGCGAACGGCTGCAAACAGCTTCGGTGTGAAGTCGAGGTATTTCTCGGTAGACCAGAGCTGTTCTTCCGGCCACTGTCCCTTGGTTGCGGGTTCGTAGGCCAGCCCTTTCCCTTTGGACATACCGTAAGTGGTTTTCATCCCCGGTACGCCGCACTGCACGCGAATCGCTTTAAAGCCCATCTCTTTATGGCGAGCGTAATCTTCCAGCACATCGTCAACGGTATGTCCGGTGGTGTGGCAATATACCATCACCCCTTCGCGGGACGCGCCGCCGAGCAATTGATACAGCGGCATGTTTGCCGCTTTGGCTTTGATGTCCCAGAGCGCCATGTCGACAGCAGAGATGGCAGACATCGTTACCGGGCCGCGACGCCAGTAAGCCCCCTTGTAAAAAAACTGCCAGATATCTTCGATACGGTGCGCATCGCGACCGATTAACTGTGGGCAGAGATGATCTTTCAGGTACGACGCGACAGAAAGCTCGCGTCCATTCAGCGTGGCATCGCCCAGTCCGGTGATACCGTCTTCGGTGGTTATTTTCAGCGTGACAAAGTTACGTCCCGGACAGGTGACAAAAACCTCAGCCCCTACAATCTTCATTTTTCTTCCTACCTCTATGTGGTGATATTAAGAATTTACGTCTAACGCATACTACCATACAAGTATAACAAACCTGATTCTCCACTGAGATCACAAAAATCAGCGTCCACTGATGTGGGGGTTTGTGCCGATGCGTAAAAAAAGCGGTCCGTGAATACGTAACCGCTTTGAACGCAGGGGTTAAATGCGGCTGGCGCTGGGCAGCCTCTGTTTACTGCCTGTAACCTCTGCCGCATCCTCAGGAATACGCAGATCGCGATCGCAGACTTCCGGCATCAGCAGTGCGGAAATGAGGCCTATCAGGGAATAAATGACGATCATCACCAGGATCGGCAGCCAGTTGCCGGTCATGTTGCAGAAAATGCCCGCCAGTACCGGACCGAATCCCACCGCGACCAGTCCCCCGGCCTCCTTCGATATCGCCATGCGGGTGAAGCGGTTACGTGAGCCGAAGATCTCCGCCATGGTGATATTTTCAAGTGCAAACAGACCAAGCACCGCAAAGTTATGAATGACAATCAGCGCCGTCATGATGATCCCGGGGCTGTACGTTTTATCCACGACAATCGACAGCATCGGGTAAGCAAGAATGATGGCCGAGATGTTTAACAAAATGTAGGGTAAACGGCGACCGTATTTGTCTGACAGCCAGCCCAGAAGCGGAATAGTGATAAAACCGATAATCGAGCTTATCATCAGCGCATCCGTGGGTATCGATTTGTTGAATAACAGCGTCTGGACGAGATAACCGGCAAGAAACGTCTGGATCAATCCCGAGTTACCGGCTTGCCCAAAACGTAACCCCGTTGCCAGCCAGAACGATTTACTGGAAAACATCGCGCCCAGAGAAACATCTGCTGCCGTCGGCGCTGCGGTGGTTTCACCTTCGTTGACCTGCTCAAACACCGGACTTTCTTTCAGGTTCAGACGCAGCCATATGGCGAAGATCATGACCACTACGCTTGCGAGGAACGGAATACGCCATCCCCAGGCCAGCAACGCTTCACGGTCAAGAGCGAAAAACATCACCGCCCAGATCGCCGTGGCGCTTAACGTACCGCAGTTGGTGCCCATCGCCACCAGAGATGAAATGATTCCGCGTTTCCCTTTCGGCGCGTATTCCGCCAACATGGTTCCGGCGCCAGAAATTTCCGCCCCAGCGCCTAGTCCCTGAATAATACGTAAAGTGACTAACAGCACTGGCGCAAAAATTCCGATTTGCGCGTAAGTCGGCAAAACGCCAATTAAGGTGGTGCAGATGCCCATCATGGTGATGGTGATAAAGAGCACTTTTTTGCGCCCTATTCTGTCGCCCATCTTGCCGAATATAAAAGCGCCGACGATACGAGCGATATACCCTGCGCCGTAGGTGCCCATCGCCAGAATAAGCGCCATAGCCGCGGATTGTTCCGGGAAAAATATCTCATGAAACACCAGCGCGGCGCCAAGAGAATATAACTGGAAATCCATAAATTCCAGGGCAGTGCCTAACCAACCTGAAACGGCGGCGCGCACCAGATCCTGCGTACTTCTTTCATGTTTTAATGTATTCATATTAGCTATCTCTGAAAAGGAGATGCGTACCACAAAATACCCGACGAATCGGGCATTTACCGCATTGTTCGTCTGTTATGCAGAAAAGGTCAGTAATACTTTGCAGCACTGACGCTGATCTTTTTCGAATATCTCAAGGGCGTCGGTAATATGGTAATAGTCAAACTGATGAGTAATTAACTTTTCAGGATCGATAAATCCCTTTTCCATCCATTCGATGACGGTGGGAAATTTGTGCGCATTCAGTCGCGATGAAAAAATAGAAAGCTCTTTACCGGTAATGCCTTGCTGCGTAATCACGCACGGGTCGCTGGAAAAACCCATTAACACGATACGCGCCGCAGGTGAGGCAAGGCCAATGGCTTCCGGGAGAATGGCTGGATGACAGGCCGCGTCAACAATCAGGGTCGGCTTGATTCCTTTTTCTTCGAGCCAGGATTGCAGTGTAAGCTCGCTATTATTCAGGATCACATCAGCGCCGCATGTTTTTGCCATCGCCAGACGTTCTTCAATGCGATCGGCCACAATCACGGTGCCAACGTTATAAACACCTTTTAACGCCTGTAAAGTGGTTAACCCCATCGGACCGGCGCCGTAAATGAGCGCAATATCATTTTCTGTCGGCTCAACCTGTCCGGTAACATTTGCGGCAATCGTAAAAGGTTCAACCATCACGGCGTGACGATCGGGGATCGTCTCCGGAATAACGTAGGCATTCCTGGCTGGCGCAGTCACATATTCACTAAAACCGCCGTCCCGGTGCACGCCTAATACCACTAATGACGTGCAAACATTGGGTTTGCCAATTGAGCAGGGATAGCATTCCCCGCAGTTAATAACCGGATCCAGCGCCACACGTTCACCAATACGGCGGGTATCTACGCCCTCGCCCACTTTATCTATCACACCAAAAACTTCGTGACCGATAACGCGTGGATATTTCGCAAACGGATTATGACCGCGATAAATATGACTGTCCGATCCGCATATTCCGGCGAGTTTAACCCGAACGCGAACGTCTCCTTTTCGCGGTTCGGGTAATTCCCGTTGTTCAATCACCAGATTATTGGGTTGCTGAATAACGACACTTTCCATGCGCTTTCCTTACATCAAATTAGTGATGCAAGAAATTTATTCATTCCCGAACTACCATACAAGCATGGTGATCAAAAAACCGACGGGCGATCACAAAAAAGCGATCTATGTCCGTCCCCATCCCGCAACAATGATCAGCATGCCACACAGCGCAACGACGGCCCCTGTCCAGTCATAAAGACTAAGTTTAACGCCGTCCACTATGCGTAACCATACGAGCGCAGTACATACGTAGACGCCGCCGTAGGCGGCATATACGCGTCCGCTGGCAGCCGGATGGAGCGTCAACAGCCAGACAAACAGGGCCAGAGCAATGCCAGCGGGAACCAACAGCCAGATCGTTGCCCCGCGTTTTAGCCAGAGCCAGGGTAAAAAGCAGCCGACGATTTCACACAACGCCGTGGCAATAAAAAGAAGTGTCGTTTTGATCATGGTTGTCGTTTATTGAGCTGAGGTTAAATCATGATACGCGATAATCGTCGTCGCTTATCCATGACCTTCAGGCGGGTATGCCCTGCGCCGTGATTAGTGTAGAATTTGCCTGCAAGTGATGATTTTATACCCCACTCATGAAAGGAATTTGCCATGAACATTACACTTAGCAAGCGTCTGGGCCTGACGGCAATGCTGCTGCTTGGTGCTGTCGTGTATACCGCGTCTGCTCAGGCTGAGACCAGCAGGCTGGTGATCGAGTCCGGCGACAGCGCGCTGAGCCGTCAGCAAGCGACAATGCAAAAAGAACAATGGAATGACACGCGCAATCTGCGCCAGAAAGTGAATAAACGCGCTGAAAAAGAGTGGGACAAAGCAGATGCCGCTTTTGATAACCGCGACAGCTGTGAGCAAAGCGCTAATCTCAATGCGTACTGGGAACCGAATACCCTGCGCTGTCTGGACCGCCGTACAGGCCGGGTTATCGCGCCTTAATGTCGTGATGCGAAAAGACGCTAAGGAATCGGTATGACAAGCGCCCTCAGTGTAAAGTTGCGCCCGCTGGAGCGTGAAGATTTACGTTTCGTCCATCAACTCGACAATAACGCCAGCGTAATGCGTTACTGGTTCGAAGAACCTTACGAGGCATTCGTTGAGTTGTCGGATCTCTACGACAAGCACATTCACGATCAAAGTGAACGCCGGTTTGTCGTGGAGTGCGATGGCCAGAAAGCCGGACTGGTTGAACTGGTGGAGATTAACCACGTCCACCGCAGAGCCGAGTTTCAGATCATTATTTCCCCGGAATTTCAGGGTAAAGGACTTGCCTCACGCGCGGCCAGGCTGGCGATGGACTACGGATTTACCGTACTTAACCTGTATAAACTGTATTTAATCGTTGATAAAGAAAATGAAAAAGCGATTCATATCTACCGTAAGCTGGGCTTTATGGTGGAAGGCGAGCTAATCCATGAGTTTTTCATCAACGGCGAATACCGCAACACCATACGAATGTGTATTTTCCAGCATCAGTATCTCACGGAACTGAAAACGTCCGCACCCGCCATGTTGAAACCGACCGCGCAGTAAACGCTGCGCGGCAGCGTCAGTAATAATCAATGGTATTTTTAATGGTGTAGTTATGCTCAACGGCAGGCTTGACGCTTTGATCGATAATCACCAGCGTGCAATCTGTAGGATTGGCGTGACTGTCGTAGTCGCAGGTCTGCTTCACATTGCCTAACGGGCGATCGTTCAGCAGACTTACTGCCGTATAGTCGAGCTTCTTACGCGGGTCCGATGAAGGTTTCGCTTCCACCGATAATGTCTGATCTTTCGTCACGGTGGTTTTACCCAGTGGATACCCTTCGGAATCATAGCGATAATGTACTTTCATCTCTTTGCCAACGGCGGTGACAATAAACCCATTGTCATCGGTGTCCCAGACCACACCCGCAGAGGGCAGCTCCGCTAGCTGGCATTTCCCTTGCAGGCGCACCCGCTTTTCCAGCGTTTCCGCGTCGCGGTAATAGTTAGCATCCAGAACAAGGGCAACGGCGGTATTATTTTCCAGGTCGTGCAACTCCAGCGTATCAAAGCAGCCTTCCTCAGAAAGCGAGCCATTTACCCGTTTCGCCACTTCGCCCTTTTCATTGAGTAATGTCTGGCTGAAGTCTTTCACCGGGCCCCGCAGCGGGTCAAAGTCGAACTCATTTGAGAAGCTGGCCATTTCAGGCGTAAAAGAAAGCGGCAGCGTGTTATTGTCGCATCCTGCCAGCACAAGGCCGCAAAGCAAAAAAAAGCACTGTTTTTTCACACATTCCCCGTCAACCATGGATGATTCCCAATCATATTAGCAAATACAGTTATTTACACTAAGGGTGCTATGCTTATTTTAGCGCATCTCATAAAAGGAGCAGATGATGAAAGTCACCCGAGGAATACTGACGTGTTTATTGTTGAGCGCGTCCCCGCTGGTTTTTGCGGTTCCGAACTCGTGCGAACGCGTTAAAAGCGATATTGAACAGCGCATCATTAATAACGGCGTGCCGGAAGCGAATTTTACGCTCAGCATTGTGCCAAACGATCAGGCTGACCAGCCGGATTCCCAGGTCGTCGGACATTGCGCCAACGACACCCACAAAATTCTGTATACCCGCACCAGCAGCGGCAATGCACCGGCAAATACTGCGCCTTCGCAGGATGGCACCAGCGCCGAACCGCAATAATGCGACCCGATGTTACCCGCCTTTCCCGGTGGGTAACGTCCTTTTGATTTGGATTAATACCCGCCGCGCCTGAACAGGTACACTCTCGCCCACTGATGCACGCATCGTGCAATACACCTGCATTGTTGGATACTGTTAATGACTGAATTTACGCAACGTGACGATTTCGCCATGACGGCGCGGGTACTGGGCGCGCTGTTTTACTATGCGCCGGACAGCAATGAGGCCGCGCCGCTGGTCGCATTATTAAAAACAGATGAGTGGCAGGCCCAGTGGCCGCTGCCCGCGCATAAGCTTGCGCCTCTCGGTCAGTTGCTTCAGCGCGACGCGGAAGAAACGCTGGCGCAGGCATGGCAGCGTCTGTTTGTCGGACCTTACGCGCTGCCTTCGCCACCGTGGGGATCCGTCTGGCTGGATCGTGAAAATGTGCTATTTGGTGATTCCACGCTGGCCCTGCGCCAGTGGATGCGCGACAACGGGATTCACTTTGCGATGCAGCAAAATGAACCGGAAGATCATTTTGGCGCCTTGTTGCTTCTCGCCGCCTGGCTGGCAGAAAACGGGCGCCATACGCAGTGCGCCGAACTGCTGGCGTGGCATCTGTTGCCATGGTCGTCGCGCTTTCTCGATGTTTTTATCGACAATGCCGGACATCCGTTTTACCAGGCCGTCGGCGAGCTGGCGCGTCTGACCCTTGCCGACTGGCAGTCGACGCTGATCGTACCGGTGGCCGTGAAAAAACTGTATCGGTGAGCATAAATCCTCACTTTACGCTGGCCGGAAAGCAGAAGGATGGCGCTTCCGGCCTAACACAATTGTGACAACGTCACTTTTTATTGCCGCTTTTAAGACAATTCTTTACAGAGCGAACCACCCGTTGCGCCATAAGGCCTGATCCCCCTTACAGATCAGCAGCCTGGTTCACTTTTTACGCCGTCTGACTGGCGGCCTTCTCCCCCTGTTGCTATAGCTCAAAACACCCTGCCGATACATGGCATAACAACACGCAGCGGCAACCCGCTGCCATAACGCATGCAAACAGGGAGACACACCGCAATGCACACTTCCGCGTTAAAACGCGTCGCCGCCTTCACTTTCGCCATTATCATTGTGCTGGCGCTGGTGGTCTGGGGAGTCGGCCTCGACACGCTCCAGGCCCGACAGGTCGATCTGCTGTATCTCGGTAAACAGCACCTGTTTTTAGTGTTCAGTTCAATGTTTTTGGCTCTGCTGGTGGGGATCCCGAGCGGCATTTTACTGAGTCGTCCAGCCGCCAAAGGCATTGCCGAATACGTCATGCAGATCTTTAATGTCGGCAACACCCTGCCTCCGCTGGCTGTGCTGGCGCTCGCCATGGTGATTATCGGCATCGGCGATATACCGGCGATCGTCGCGCTGTTCCTGGCTTCGCTGTTGCCCATCGTTCGTAACACCTACGCGGGCCTCTGCTCCGTCCCGGCCTCGCTGATTGAAGCAGCGAACGGCATTGGCATGACCAAATGGCAGCGGTTGTGGCAGGTGGAATTGCCGAACGCATGGCCGGTCATGCTTTCAGGGATCCGGATCGCCACGGCCATTAACGTCGGTACCGCCCCGCTGGCCTTTCTGATTGGCGCCAGCAGCTACGGCGAGCTGATCTTCCCCGGTATTTACCTGAACGACTTCCCGACGCTTATTCTGGGCGCGACCGCCACGGCGCTTTTCGCCCTGATCCTTGACAGCCTGCTCGCATGGCTTGGCCGGGCCCTGAGTCCGCACACGGCATGAAGACAATGATAAGAACATGGAGCGCTAAATGAAGATTAAAAGACACCTGTTGGGCTGGCTTGCCTGTGTGCTGATTTTCAGCGCGCAGGCGCAAGCCGCCCCGATCGTCCTCGCCACAAAAGGCTTTACCGAGCAGCACATTCTGTCGGCGATGACGGTGCTGTATCTGCAAAAGAAAGGCTTTCAGGTTGAGCCTCGTACCAATATTGCGGCCGTGATTTCGCGTAACGCCATGGTCAACAACCAGATTGATGTGACCTGGGAATATACCGGCACTTCGCTGATCATTTTCAACCGTATCGATAAACGGATGACGCCGCAGGAGTCCTACGACACGGTGAAGCGGTTGGATGCAAAGAAAGGTCTGGTCTGGCTGAAACCCGCCGATATGAATAATACCTACGCCTTTGCCATGCAGCGCAAACGCGCCGAGGCGGAAAACATCACCACGATGTCCCAAATGGTGGCGAAAATTGACCACATTCGCCAGACCGATCCGGATAAAAACTGGCTACTGGGCCTCGACCTTGAATTTGCCGGTCGTAGCGACGGTATGAAACCTTTACAGCAGGCTTACCAGATGAATCTGGACCGCCCACAGATCCGCCAGATGGATCCTGGTCTTGTCTATAACGCCGTTCGCGATGGTTTTGTTGACGCAGGCCTGGTGTATACCACCGATGGGCGAGTAAAAGGGTTCGATCTGAAAGTTCTGGAAGACGACAAAGGCTTTTTCCCCAGCTACGCGGTCACCCCGGTGGTGCGCAAACCGATTCTTGATGCCAACCCGGGACTGGAAGAGGCGCTGAATACCCTTTCCGCTCTACTGAACAACGACGTAATAAGTACGCTCAATGCGAAAGTGGATATCGATCATCAGTCGCCTCAGCAGGTCGCGCGTGAATTCCTGCAACAGAAAAAGCTGCTGTAAGGAGCCAATATGGACACGATTCATTTCATGATTGATAACGCGGGCTATCTCGCCAGCCTTACCTTCCAGCATTTATGGCTGGTGCTGTTGGCCGTCGGCCTGGCAATAGTGATTGGCGTACCGCTGGGCGTGCTGATTGTTCGCCACAAATGGCTGGCCACGCCGGTGCTCAGCTTCGCGACCCTGATGCTCACCATCCCGTCTATTGCGCTGTTTGGCTTAATGATCCCGCTCTTTTCGCTGATCGGTCAGGGAATCGGCGCGTTACCCGCCGTTACCGCGGTATTCCTCTATTCATTGCTGCCAATCGTGCGCAATACCCATACGGCGCTGGACAGTCTGCCGCCGGGGCTGCGTGAGGCCGGTCGCGGTATCGGCATGACCTTCTGGCAGCGCCTGCGCTGGGTTGAAATTCCGATGGCGCTACCGGTGATATTTGGCGGTATTCGCACCGCGGTGGTCATGAACATCGGCGTAATGGCGATCGCCGCCGTGATTGGCGCGGGCGGTCTGGGTTTACTGTTATTAAACGGTATCGGCGGCAGCGATATTCGCATGTTGATCGCCGGTGCGTTGTTGATTTGTATTTTAGCGATTGTGCTGGACTGGCTACTGCATCGCCTGCAGGTCGTTCTGACACCAAAGGGGATTCGATAATGATAAAACTGGAAAACCTCACCAAACAATTTTCCCAGAAGAAGGGCCAACCGCTGAAGGCGGTAGATAACGTTAATCTGAACGTTCCGGAAGGCGAAATGTGCGTTCTGCTGGGGCCGTCAGGCTGTGGCAAAACCACCACGCTGAAAATGATCAACCGCCTGATCACGCCCAGCAGCGGTAATATCCTGATCAACGGCGAAGACACCAGCGGAATGGATACTGTCACCTTGCGCCGCAATATTGGCTACGTGATCCAGCAAATCGGCCTGTTCCCGAACATGACGATTGAAGAGAACATCACCGTGGTGCCGAGGATGCTGGGCTGGGACAAGGCCCGCTGTCAACGACGCGCGGAGGAGTTAATGGATATGGTGGCAATGGATGCGAAGAAATTCCTCCACCGCTATCCAAAAGAGATGTCCGGGGGGCAGCAGCAGCGTATCGGCGTGATCCGCGCGCTGGCAGCCGATCCGCCGGTACTGCTGATGGATGAACCGTTTGGCGCCGTTGACCCCATTAACCGGGAAGTGATCCAAAACCAGTTTCTGGAAATGCAGCGCGCGTTGAAAAAGACCGTTATGCTGGTGAGTCATGATATTGATGAAGCCCTGAAGCTCGGCGATCGGATCGCGGTTTTTCGGCAGGGGCGAATCGTCCAGTGCGCCAGCCCGGATGAACTGCTGGCGAAGCCGGCTAACGAGTTTGTCGGCTCGTTTGTCGGCCAGGACAGAACGCTTAAACGTCTGCTGTTGGTTTCAGCGGGGGATGTCACCGATCAGCAGCCGACGTTGACGGCGCGTCCTACTACCCCGCTGCAGGAGGCCTTTGCCATCATGGACGATAACGATATTCGCGCGATCACCGTGGTGGATGCCGACGGAAAACCCGTGGGCTTCGTTAAGCGCCGGGAAGCGCGGAACGCCACCGGGGTCTGTTCGGATATCATTCATCCCTTCCGCATCACCGGAAAGGCGGAAGATAACCTGCGTATCGTGCTTTCGCGTCTGTACGAGAGTAACACCAGTTGGATGCCCATTGTCGATGAAGACGGCCGCTACAACGGTGAAATTTCCCAGGACTATATTGCCGATTACCTGAGTTCGGGACGCACCCGCCGGGCGTTGAACATCCACGACAGTCATTAACCGCGTAACCTGACAGAGGGTTGCTGATCAGGCAACCCCTTTTCGCACTCACGGCTTTTGCTTCTGTGCCCTTTTCCCCGCAAAATAGACGGTTTCAGACTTCCTGTAACCGTTTATGCATCGTCTTCATGCCTGGCCCGATCTACGCGCCATGTTTCGCCGTCTGTGCTTTGCCGCCCTCGTCGGCATCTTCGCCGCGCTGGCGGTCGCCTGCTTCCGTCATGCGATGCTATTGCTGGAATGGGTATTTCTCAGCAATGACAGCGGCAGTCTGGTCAACGCCGCGACGGGTCTGTCGCCCTGGCGACGCGTCCTGACGCCAGCGTTGGGAGGACTGGCGGCCGGTTTGCTGCTGTGGGGATGGCAAAAGCGCAGCCAGTTGCGGCCGCACGCGCCCACTGACTATATGGAAGCCCTGCAAACCGACGGTCGGTTTGATTATGGCGCGAGCTTAATCAAATCCCTGGCTTCGCTACTGGTGGTCGCCAGCGGTAGCGCGATTGGTCGTGAAGGGGCGATGATTTTGTTGGCCGCGCTGGCGGCCTCCTGCTTTGCCCGCCGGTTCGCGCCTCAGCACGAGTGGAAATTGTGGATCGCCTGCGGCGCGGCGGCAGGTATGGCCAGCGCGTATCACGCCCCGCTGGCGGGCAGCCTGTTTATTGCGGAAGTCCTGTTTGGTACCTTGATGCTGGCGTCGCTCGGTCCGGTCGTTGTTTCCGCCGTGGTAGCGCTGCTGATCACCCATGCGCTGAACGGGGGTAACGATGTGCTCTACACGGTTCATCTGTCGCGGTCGCTGCATCTTACCGAGTACGGACTGATCGTCAGCACAGGCCTGCTTGCCGGTCTTTGCGGTCCCCTGTTGATGGGGTTGATGTCTGCCAGCCACCGCGCATTTCTTCTGCTCAAACTGTCACCGCCGTGGCAGCTGGCGCTGGGCGGGCTCATCGTCGGCTTACTTTCCCTGCTCACGCCAACGGTATGGGGCAACGGCTACAGCGTGGTGCAGTCATTTCTGCTTTCGCCGCCGCTGATGGCGGTTGTCATGGGAATTTTTCTCTGCAAGCTGCTCGCGGTGCTGGCCAGCAGCGGTTCCGGCGCGCCTGGCGGCGTATTCACCCCGACGCTGTTTATCGGCCTGGCCGTAGGGATGTGTGTTGGACGCCTTTGGGGAATGTGGCTTCCCGGTTCCGACGAACTGGCGGTCTTGTTAGGCTTAACGGGAATGGCGACGCTGCTGGCAGCGACAACGCATGCGCCCGTAATGTCGGCGCTGATGATTTGTGAAATGACCGGAGAGTATCGACTGCTCCCCGGCTTGTTGATAGCCTGTGTACTGGCCTCGGTGCTGTCGCGAACCTTACGCCACGACTCGATCTACCGCCAGCACGCTGCCCAGCATTGACAGGCGAATGTACTGACCCAGTTCGCGCTGCTCAGCGCGCGGCAGATAAGGCAGTTCGCCAATCAGCGGCGCGGGCAGTTTTTTGCTCAGCACGTCGATAATTTCGGCGTAGTGCGCGAGGCCCGGGTTGATGCGGTTTGCGACCCAGCCGATCAGCGGTAAGCCGTCATTGGCGATCGCCTGGGCTGTCAGCAGCGCATGGTTGATACACCCTTCCTGAATGCCCACCACCATCAGTACCGGAAGCTGTTCCTGAACCACCCATTCGGAGAGCGGGCGCAGATCGTTCATCAGGCTGCGCCAGCCGCCGGTGCCTTCTACCACAACGTGATCGACCTTTTCAGTCAGGCTGGCCAGCCCGTCAGAAATCAGGGTGTAATTGATGGGACAACTGTGGGCGACGCTGCTTTCATCTTCGCTCAGCGCGATGGGATTCACCGCTTCATAGGGCAAGTCCAGCGTAGAGACGCTCTGCAGCACCAACGCGTCTTTATTGCGCAGACCGTCCGGGGTCTCTTTGCTGCCCTTGGCGACAGGCTTATAGCCAGCCACGCTTTTACCACCCGACGCTAACGCTTGTAGTAATGCGCGGGAAACCACCGTCTTCCCAACAGAAGTGTCTGTACCTGTAATAAAGAAACGCTTCAGCATCACTAACTCCACCGTTATGCTTCGAAAATATAAGCCAGGAAAATAATACAGTAGAGAAAGTCTAAGGTATGCCAGAATCGCTCAGCTTGCGTTAGCGCAAATTTTGGTAGATCAAATCAAAAATGTTAACCCTGTAATAGACGAATCAGTAAAGAACCGTTATACATCGCGTCTTTTACCAGTGCGGCGCCGGCCATGGTGCCCTGATTAGAAAACTGCGTACTCTCGACAACCATATTTTTGCTGTAGGCGGGTAGCGCCTGCTGCCGAATGCTGTCTGCGATGGCCGGAAACAGCACATCAGCGGCTTTGCTCAGCGGCGAGCCAATCAGTATTTTTTGCGGGTTAAATAAATTCACCATGATCGCCAGAATGCGCCCCACATGGGCCCCGACGCCCGCGATAATATCTTTTGCCAGTAGATCGCCCTGTAGCGCGGCCTGACACAGTGAATCCACGGTGAGCGGCTGCCCGTGCAGCGTGGAACTCATCGACTGCCCCAGACGAAGCTGGGCCAGCTCAAGTACGCTCTCGATACTGGCGATGGTTTCCAGACAACCGTGGTTGCCGCAGTAGCAACGTTTACCGTAAGGGTCGACCTGCGTGTGCCCGATCTCCACCAGGCTACTGCTCCCTGCGTGTAGCAAATGCCCGTCGGTGATGACCCCTGCGCCAACGTTATGGTCAATGACCACCTGAATCACATCGCGCGCGCCGCGAGACGCGCCAAACAGGGCTTCCGCCATCGTCCATGCGCTGATGTCATGCTGAATGTACACCGGCACTCCGGTGTGCTGTTCAAGCGCTTCCCCCAGCGGCATCTCTTTCACATCTTCATAAAAGGGCATCCGGTGCACGATACCGTTTTCGGTATCGATAATGCCGGGCAGAGTAATGGCGATAGAGGTCAGGCGTTCGAGCAACTGCTGATGACGGATGAAAAACTGGTCGATCAACGTGATGATACGTTCGAGTAACGGCTGTTCGTCGTCCAGCGGCAGTTCCAGACACTCTTCGACGACCAGCTTACTGCTGAGATCGCGTAATGCGAGAAAGATTTCGCCCCGGCTGATACGCAGAGATAAATAGTGCCAGGCCTCGGTCTCCACCACCAGCCCTACCGCGGGTCGGCCCCGGCTTCCGGCCTCTTTGATTTCCAGTTCCTGAACCAAATGCGCTTCCAGCATTTCACGGACAATTTTGGTGATACTGGCTGGCGCAAGCTGCGCGAGACGAGAAAGGTCGATACGCGATACCGGCCCCAGTTGATCAATCAGGCGATAAACCGCGCCCGCATTGGTCTGCTTTATTTGATCGATGTGCCCAGGCTGACTATCAGCAACCACCTCTGACTCCCTTTATTTTCGCGCTCCGAAATAATCTGTAGGCTATGGTGAAGTACTTCAATACGCAACGTCAACTTTTTACTTAGCCGTGTGATTTACCGCACATTTTTAGCCGTTATTAAATTAATTTAAGCGCTTCTCACTGCCTGAAGTAACTGCTGGCGAAAACGGATCGCTGCCTGACTGTGTTCACGGTGGCGGGACCAAACCAGCCACATTTCGGAAACGGCATCTTCTTCCGCCAGCGGCACCCAGCACATTTCATTAAGCTGCACCTTTTTGAACGACGCCGGAAGAATGGAGACGCCTAAACCTGCGGCAACAAGGCCGATGATAGTCATCGCTTCCCCCACCTCCTGCGTAATGACCGGGGACAGATTATAACGGCGCATTAACCCGAGAATGTCGTCATAAAGGCCGGTGCCAACATGCGGGTCGAAAAAGACAAACGGCTCTTTTGCCAGTTCCGCTAATGTCACCACGGGCTTTTGCGCCAGTCGGTGCGCGCGCGGAATCATGGCCATCAATGGTTCATGCAAGATCACTTCGTATTGTAACGTTTCCGGTAGCGGCGTGTTGCGCATGAGCCCCAACTCCAGCGCCCCTTCGCCAAGCGGCGTGAGCTGCTCGCGAGTATTCATCTCCCGGGTCTGAAGGTGCACGTCAGGATAATGCTGGCGGAACAGGGACAGCGTATCGGAGACGGCGCGGATAAACGGCGCAGAGGAGGTAAAGCCTATGCGTAACTCCCCCGCTTCTCCCTGATGGAGCCGCGCCGCGCGAGCGGCGGCATCGTCCACTTGCGCAAGGATCTGACGGCAGTCTGCGAGGAATTGCTTGCCCGCCGCGGTCAGCGCCACGCTGCGATTGGTACGCGCCAACAGTCGGGCGCCAACATGCTGTTCCAGCATCTGAATTTGCTGACTTAGCGGCGGCTGCGAAATATTCAGACGGGCGGCGGCGCGTCCAAAATGAAGTTCTTCTGCAACAGCCACGAAATAGCGCAGATGACGTAACTCAATATTCATATCTTTAACATATTATTTGAGATAATTAATATATTAGACAGAATATTGAGATTTTCCTACCCTGATCGTCAGGGTTGCGCCCGTCCCTTTTCGTCACGGGGCTATTGAGCAAGGATTTCAAGTGAGTCGTACAACTACGGTCAGTGACGCGTCGGCAGGCGACATTGAACCACAGCGCATTTCTCAGCCGGTTCAGTTTATCAAACGGGGGACATCCTCCTTCATGCGCGTCACGCTGGCGCTGTTCTCGGCAGGTCTGGCGACCTTTGCCCTGCTTTATTGCGTACAGCCTATTCTTCCCGTGCTCTCTCACGAATTTGGCGTGTCGCCTGCAAGTAGCAGTATTTCACTGTCGATCTCTACCGGAATGCTGGCCGTTGGACTCCTGTTTACCGGTCCATTGTCAGACGCGATTGGCCGTAAGCCGGTAATGGTTACCGCCCTGCTACTGGCCTCCTGCTGTACGTTGCTGTCAACCCTGATGACAAGCTGGCACGGCATTCTGATCATGCGTGCGCTGATTGGTCTTTCGCTCAGCGGCGTGGCGGCGGTTGGGATGACCTATCTGAGCGAAGAGATTCACCCCAGTTTTGTCGCTTTTTCCATGGGGCTCTATATCAGCGGAAACTCCATCGGTGGAATGAGTGGGCGCTTGATCAGCGGTGTGGTAACAGACTTTTTCAGTTGGCGTATTGCGCTGGCCGCGATTGGCTGTTTCGCCCTCGCGTCAGCCCTGATGTTCTGGAAAATCCTGCCGGAATCGCGCCATTTCCGCCCGACCTCTTTACGGCCTAAGACGCTGTTTATCAACTTTCGCCTGCACTGGCGTGACCGCGGACTGCCGCTGCTGTTCGCGGAAGGCTTTTTGTTGATGGGATCCTTTGTCACCCTGTTTAACTATATTGGCTATCGGCTGATGCTGTCCCCCTGGGAACTGAGTCAGGCGGTGGTCGGCCTGCTGTCGGTCGCCTACCTGACCGGCACCTGGAGTTCGCCGAAGGCGGGCGCCATGACCGTCCGCTACGGGCGAGGTCCGGTCATGGTGGTTTCTATGGGCGTAATGCTGGTTGGCCTGTTGATGACCCTCTTCAGTTCACTCTGGTTGATTTTCACCGGTATGCTGCTCTTTTCCGCTGGATTTTTCGCCGCCCACTCAGTGGCAAGCAGTTGGATCGGTCCGCGCGCCCGCCGCGCAAAAGGTCAGGCGTCGTCTCTGTATCTGTTCAGCTACTATGTAGGATCAAGCATCGCCGGGACGCTGGGCGGCGTATTCTGGCACAACTACGGCTGGAACGGCGTCGGTGGGTTTATCGCTATTATGCTGGTGCTGGCGATTGTTGTCGGTCTGCGCCTGCATCGCCGTCTGCACGTTTGACCTGGTAGAATTATTTCGGTTGGCGCTGTACATAGGGTTACACGCCGATACCAATGACTCACGGACGTCCTCGATTATCAGCGATAAAGTATTTTCAACGGCCCCGCAGTGGGGTTGAATGAAAAACCAAATCGAGGGTATGAAAATGAAAAACGTATTAGCTCTGGTTGTTGCCGCTGCTATGGGTCTGTCTTCCGCCGCGTTTGCGGCAGAGACGGCAACCTCTCCCGCTCCGGCAACGCAAAGCGCCCCGGCGAAAACCACTCATACTAAAAAGCATCACAAAGCGGCCCCACAGAAAGCGCCAGAGCAAAAAGCGCAAGCGGCTAAAAAGCACAGCAAAAAAACCGCCACGCATCAAGCCGCTAAACCGGCTGCCCAGCCTGCAGCATAATTCCCGTTAAAACGTCGGCGCGCCCCTTTGCGCTAACGTATGCTGGCGCTGGACGCCCTGTTCAGCGCCTTTCTTCGGAGGGCTTCAGCGTGGGTCGTTATCGTTTTGAGGTCATTCTTATTTCATTAATTTTCTGCGCGCTTATCGCTATCCGCTTCTGGTTCGCCTGATCGTAGTTCGCTGATTTTCCTCTCACTTCTCCGTCGTTACGTCTATAGTATTTACTGAGGGTTTTCTTTTAATAATCATAATTACCCACCAGAGTGTGATATGCGTAAAACCGTTGCTGTATTACTGGGCTCGTTTTGTTTTACATCGGGTATGGCGTATGCGGACAAACCTGACGCGCAAGCCGATACCAGTGAAGTCAAAACGCTATTTTTCGGTCAGGACGATCGTGTTCCGGTTGAGGATCCAACCGATGCGCCGTGGGATGCGATTGGCCAACTCGAAACCGCCAGCGGCAATCTTTGCACCGCCACGCTTATCTCGCCACACCTGGCGCTCACTGCCGGACATTGTTTATTAACCCCGCCCAGAGGCACACCGGATAAAGCCGTCGTGCTGCGTTTTGTGTCCAAAAAAGGGATTTGGCGTTACGAAATTCACGGGATTGAAGGTCGGGTTGATCCGGGGCTGGGTAAGCGTCTGAAAGCCGATGGCGATGGCTGGATTGTCCCCCCTGCCGCGGCATCATGGGATTTTGGACTGATCGTACTGCGTTATCCCCCCTCTGGCATCACGCCATTACCTTTATTCGACGGGGATAAAGACGCCCTGACCGCAGCGCTGAAAGATGCCGGACGTAAAGTCACCCAGTCAGGCTACCCGGAAGATCATCTCAACACGCTTTATTCCCATCAGGACTGTATCGTCACCGGCTGGGCGCAAAAGGCGGTGTTGTCGCATCAGTGTGATACCCTTCCCGGTGACAGCGGTTCTCCGCTGATGCTTAAAACGGCGACGGGCTGGCAGCTCATTGGCGTACAGAGTTCAGCCCCTGCGGCCAAAGACCGCTGGCGGGCCGATAATCGCGCCATTTCGGTGACCGGCTTTCGCGATAAGCTGGATGCGCTGGCTGAACAGCCATAAGACAACGCCGCCCGCGCGAGGCGGGCGGCAGAACTTCAGGCAAGTTTAATCATCACCATACCGACCAGCAGTAGCGCAACGCCAATCCATCCTTTAGGGTTCAAACGTTGACCAAACAGAATCCAACCGGCAGCCAGCGTCGCGGCGATACCAAAACCGCCCCACAGCGCGTAGGCTACCGACAGGTCAATGCCCTTTACCGCCTGGGAGAGCGCGCTAAACGCCGCTAATACGGCGGCCAGCGACAGAATGCCGTAGAATTTACGCCGGAAACCGTCAGAGAATTTTAAAAAGACGTTAGCCATAATTTCCAGCACGATCGCCACGGCCAGCCACGCGGCATGAACCCATTCAAACTGCTGCATGGTTCACCTCCTTCGTCGTGCGGCGTGGCTTACGGGTGCCGGATTTAATCAGCACAATCCCCAGCACCAGCATCGTCAACCCCGCAATTTTCATCGCCGGGAGCGCTTCGTCAAATAGCAGCACGCTGAACAGCGTAATAAACAAAATGCCAATACCTTCCCACAGCGCATAGGCGACGCCGAGGGCGATTTTTTTTACGGCAAATGAGAGGAAAATATATGACAACGTAATCATCACCAGCATCAAAATAAATCCGCCGTTGCCATCGCTAACACTTGCCCATTTCATCGACAGCGTCCCGGTAATTTCTGCCACAATGGCCAGGCCTAATAAAATCCAGTAAAACATGATGCTTCTCCTGCTTGAGAATATAATCCATTGGGCTTGCTGAAGGCAGCAAACCTGAAAATAAAAACAGTCAGCTCAGCGCATGACGCGAGCGTAAGCAGAAGAAAGGGACTAAAGCGCGTTGCGCCAGTGCTGCTCACCGGCAAGCAGGAAAGAAGAAGACGTGCGTAAAAGAGTCTGGGTAGAAAAAAACGTCCTGAACATATTGTCCATAATATTACAATTATCCGCAGTGTTGCTTCTCGTCATCGCGGATGATAATTGTCCTCGGTAGTTGAACACGCCTGATTTGTACCACAGCCTAAGAATTAGCTCAAAACCTTTTCACTTCTTTACCCTCCCCGTTTGATTTCTGCCAGGACGACGCGACAGAAATCACATTATTATATCCGGCAAGACAAAAATTTCAGGAAAACGCATGGCTAAGCCAATCATTACGCTGAACGGTTTAAAGATCGTTATTATGCTCGGCATGCTGGTGATCATTCTTACCGGCATTCGCTTCGCGGCGGATATTATCGTCCCGTTTATTCTGGCGATATTTCTTGCTGTGGTACTCAATCCGCTGGTTCAGCGGATGGTAAAACTGCGCGTTCCGCGCGTGATGGCCATTTCAATACTGGTGTTAATCATCGTGATGGCGATGGTGCTGCTACTGGCTTATCTTGGAACCTCATTAAACGAACTGGCGCGCACATTGCCGCAGTATCGTTCCTCGCTGGTCGTTCCGCTAAAAAATCTCGAACCCTGGCTGGTTCGTTTAGGCATTGGCGTTTCCGTTGATGAACTGGTGAAGTATATCGATCCGAATGCGGCGATGACGCTGGTGACCAATCTGCTGGCGCAGTTGTCCAATGCCATGTCGTCGATTTTTCTGCTTCTGCTGACGGTGGTATTTATGCTGCTGGAGGTTCCGCAACTGCCCACAAAATTCCAGCAGATAATGACCCGCCCGGTGGAAGGCATGGCGGCAATACAGCGCGCGATTGACAGCGTGTCGCATTATCTTGTGCTTAAAACCGCCATCAGCATCGTCACTGGCTTAGTGGTGTGGGCAATGCTGGCAGCGCTTGAGGTGCGTTTCGCGTTCGTCTGGGGACTGCTGGCGTTTGCGCTAAACTATATTCCCAATATCGGTTCCGTGCTGGCAGCGATCCCGCCAATCGCGCAGGTATTGGTGTTTGGCGGTCTGTACGACGCGCTGGTCGTACTGGCGGGGTATCTGATGATTAACCTCGTGTTTGGTAACATTCTGGAACCCCGCATTATGGGTCGGGGACTTGGTCTATCGACGCTGGTGGTATTTCTGTCGTTGATTTTCTGGGGCTGGCTTTTGGGCCCGGTAGGCATGCTGCTTTCAGTGCCGCTGACGATTATCGTGAAGATTGCCCTTGAACAAACCGTTGCCGGACAAAGCATCGCCATTCTGCTTAGCGATGTGAATAAAGCGTAAACCAGTAAAAGAAAACGGCCTCCGCAGAGGCCGTCAGGAGATCGGTGGGCCTGATAAACACAGTGGCATCAGGCGCCCCATATCTTAAAGCGCTTTCAGAATCGCATCCACGCTGGCTTTGGCATCGCCAAACAACATATGGGTGTTCTCTTTGAAGAACAGCGGATTCTGTACGCCTGCATAACCGGTGTTCATTGAGCGTTTAAAGACGATAACGTTCTGCGCTTTCCAGACTTCCAGTACCGGCATGCCGGCAATTGGGCTGCCCGGATCGTCCTGCGCCGCCGGGTTGACGGTGTCGTTAGCGCCAATCACCAACACGGTGTCGGTATCGGAGAAATCATCGTTGATTTCATCCATTTCCAGCACGATGTCATAAGGCACTTTGGCTTCGGCCAGCAGAACGTTCATATGGCCAGGCAAACGTCCGGCGACCGGATGGATACCGAAACGGACCTTGATGCCGCGTGCCCGCAGCTTCTCAGTGATTTCCGCCACTGGATATTGCGCCTGCGCCACCGCCATACCGTAGCCGGGGGTGATGATCACGGTGTGCGAGTTTTTCAGCATTTCTGCGGTGTCTTCCGCGCTGATCTCACGGTGCTCGCCGACTTCTTCGTCGCCACCAGATGACGAACCATCGGTGCCGAAACCGCCTGCAATGACGCTAATGAACGAACGGTTCATCGCCTTACACATAATATATGACAGTATCGCACCGGAAGAACCAACCAGCGCCCCGGTCACAATCAGCAGATCGTTGCTCAGCATGAAGCCCGCCGCCGCCGCCGCCCAGCCCGAATAGGAGTTCAGCATTGAAACGACGACCGGCATATCCGCGCCGCCGATGGAGGCCACCAGATGCCAGCCAAACGCCAGGGCGATGATGGTCATCACCAGCAGCGCCAGCACCTGCAAACCGACGCTCTCGGTACGGACAAAAACGAGCAGTAACAGGAAAGACACGACCAGCGCCGCGAGGTTCATTTTATGCCGGTTCGGCAGCATCAGCGGTTTAGAAGAGATCTTCCCGCGCAGCTTACCAAACGCGACAACGGACCCGGTAAATGTCACCGCGCCGATAAAGATACCCAGGAACACCTCCGTCAAATGGATGTTCACCAGAACCGGATCCAGGCCCGCTTCGTGATACAGATAACTGTTAAAGCCGACCAGCACCGCAGCCAGGCCAACAAAGCTATGCAGAATCGCCACCAGCTCGGGCATTTCGGTCATTTCGACTTTCTTCGCCAGACGAATACCAATCGCGCCACCGATGATCATCGCCACCAGGATCCAGGCGACGTTGCCGGTATCGGGGCCGAAGATAGTGGCAATCAGCGCAATCGCCATCCCGGCGATACCGAAGTTATTTCCCTGTTGGGACGTTTCATGTTTTGAAAGCCCCGCCAGGCTGAAAATAAACAGGATCGCGGCAACAATGTATGCAGCTGTAACTAATCCTCCAGACATGTGTTACCCCTTAGTTTTTCCGGAACATTTTCAGCATGCGCTGAGTCACGGTGAAGCCACCGAAAATATTAATGCTGGCAATCAGCACCGCGATAAAGCTGAGGAAGCTCACCCAGCCGCCCTGGCCAATTTGCAACAGCGCGCCCACCACGATGATCCCGGAAATAGCGTTGGTCACGGACATGAGCGGAGTATGCAGCGCGTGGGAGACATTCCACACGACGTAGTAACCCACCACACAGGAGAGCGCGAATACGGTAAAGTGACCGAGGAACTCTTTTGGCGCGACATCAGCCAGCCAACCGAACAGAATAATCGCCAGCGCCATCAGCGCATATTTACGCCACGGCGACGCCGGTTTCTCCGGCTCTTTCACTTCCGGTGCGGCTTTGACCGCGGCTTTAGGTTGAGCGGAAACCTGAATCGGCGGCGCAGGCCAGGTAATTTCCCCGTCACGCACGACCGTCACGCCGCGCACCACAACGTCGTCGAAATCGACATTGATCGTGCCGTCTTTTTCCTTGCAAAGCAGCTTCAGCAGGTTAACCAGGTTGGTGCCGTACAGCTGAGAGGACTGCGTCGGCAGACGCCCTGGCAGGTCGGTGTAGCCAATAATCTTCACGCCATTCGGGGTGGTGACCACCTCATTTGCAACGGTGTACTCGCAATTGCCGCCATTTTGCGCCGCGAGATCCACTATCACGCTGCCCGCCTTCATTGAATCAACCATTTCACGGGTGATCAGCTTCGGCGCGGGTTTGCCGGGGATCAGCGCGGTGGTAACAATGATGTCCACCTCTTTCGCCTGCGCGGCGAACAGCGCCATTTCGGCTTTAATAAACGCTTCGGACATCACTTTGGCATAGCCGTCGCCGCTGCCCGCTTCCTCTTTAAAATCCAGCTCGAGGAATTCCGCGCCCATACTCTGGACCTGTTCTTTCACTTCCGGACGGGTATCGAAAGCGCGGACAATCGCCCCCAGGCTGTTCGCCGCGCCAATCGCGGCCAGCCCCGCCACCCCGGCGCCGATCACCATCACTTTGGCCGGCGGGACTTTCCCTGCGGCCGTAATCTGACCAGTAAAGAAACGACCAAACTCGTGGGCCGCCTCAACGATCGCGCGATAACCCGCAATGTTCGCCATCGAGCTTAACGCATCAAGCGACTGGGCGCGTGAAATGCGCGGCACCGAATCCATCGCCATGACCGTCACATTACGCTCGGCAAGCTTCTGCATTAACTCCGGATTTTGCGCCGGCCAGATAAAGCTCACCAGCATGGTGCCCGGGTTGAGTAACGCAATTTCATCGTCCTGCGGCGCGTTGACCTTCAGAATCACCTCGGATTGCCAGACTGCGCTGCTATCCACAATGTCAGCGCCCGCGTCAGCAAAAGCCTTATCGTCAAAACTTGCCAGTCCACCCGCGCCGCTCTCTACCGCGACGGTGAAACCCAGCTTCAGCAGCTGTTCCACCGTCTTCGGCGTGGCTGCGACTCGGGTTTCATTGGTAAACCGTTCTCTTGGTATGCCAATTCGCATAATGTTCCCTTCCATCGTTATTTTTGATGATGGTTTGTCAGTGATCGTGAAGTTGCGCACGCAATTTCACGCGGGAGGTAAAGTCTTACCCCGGCTCAATAAAACAGTAACAAACTCCATATAACGTACTGAAAATAGCGCCTGTGATCTAGCGCCAAAAATCAGTATTTGTTAGGTAATCTGCAAAATATGAACGATTCAGCCCTCTGACCGGGATAATGACCTTCAAATCCTTGCCAAACGCCCATAATTCGCTCAAGCGAAGCGGCAAAACATGATTTAGCGCCATTGCAGATCAATTAATTAACATTAAATTAACTTATGAAATTCTGTCTGTTCATTAGTTTAGGCCGCGAAGCGCCCATTTTTTCGACATATCACATTTTGTTATCGGCCTTGTGACCGCATTCGTTATGTTGATTGAAAAATGACGCAGACATTCACCAGGTTTAAATGCAATAATCAGCCACGTTTCTAGTCAATAACAATACCAGTACCTGGTTTGCGCAAGGCGAAGGATTATTTTTATGAAGCTTAAGAACACTCTCCTGGCGTCCGCACTGCTCTCTGCGACGGCTTTTTCTGCGAACGCAGCAACGGAACTGACGCCGGAGCAAGCGGCTGCACTGAAACCTTATGACCGCGTTGTCGTCACGGGCCGTTTTAACGCGATTGGCGATGCGGTCAAAGCCGTCAATCGCCGCGCGGATAAAGAAGGCGCCGCCTCTTTTTATGTGGTAGACACCTCCGATTTTGGTAACAGCGGCAACTGGCGCGTTGTGGCCGACCTTTACAAAGCCGACGCGGAAAAAGCGGAAGACAGCAAAAATCGCGTAATTAACGGTGTAGTGGAGTTACCGAAAGCTCAGGCTGTTCTGCTGGAACCGTACGATACCGTAACGGTCCAGGGCTTCTACCGCAGCCAGCCGGAAGTGAATGACGCCATAACCAAAGCGGCGAAAGAAAAAGGCGCCTACTCCTTCTATATCGTGCGTCAGGTTGATGCGAACCAGGGCGGCAACCAGCGTATTACCGCGTTTATTTATAAAGAAGATGCGAAAAAACGTATCGTTCAGAGCCCGGACGCCATCCCGGCCGATTCTGATGCTGGACGCGCAGCGCTGGCCGCAGGCGGCGCCGCCGCGAAGAACGTTGAGATCCCGGGCGTAGCCACCACCGCATCGCCGAGCGCGGAAGTAGGCCGCTTCTTTGAAACCCAGTCAACCAAAGGTGGACGTTACACCGTCACACTTTCGGATGGTACCAAAGTCGAAGAACTGAACAAGGCCACTGCGGCAATGATGGTGCCGTTTGACAGCATCAAGTTCACCGGTAACTACAGCAACATGACGGAAGTCTCTTATCAGGTCGCGAAGCGTGCGGCGAAGAAAGGCGCCAAGTATTATCACATCACCCGCCAGTGGCAGGAACGTGGTAATAATATGACCATCAGCGCCGATCTGTATAAGTAAGTTCCTACAGGCCCGGTACGCGAAAGCGCTGCCGGGCAAGAGTGATTAACACCATCAGGCCGACTTTTCGCACAATCAGTCACAAATCTTTCCGCGAACATTGCATACAGCCCCTTCTCTCCGTAAAATCCCGCGCCTTAGTGGCTTTCACCATTTTTATGCGTTTTGCCATAATAATTATTCTCCACCGTTCCTTTGAAACTGGATAATCATGGAAAAAAAACTGGGACTGAGCGCGCTCACTGCGCTGGTTTTAAGCTCGATGCTTGGCGCTGGTGTGTTCAGTCTGCCGCAAAACATGGCCGCTGTTGCCAGCCCGTCAGCTCTGCTGATTGGCTGGGCTATAACCGGCGCGGGTATTTTACTGCTGGCGTTCGCCATGCTGATTCTGACCCGTATCCGTCCCGACCTGGATGGCGGCATCTTCACCTATGCCCGCGAAGGCTTCGGTGAGCTGATCGGTTTTTGCTCCGCCTGGGGTTACTGGCTTTGCGCCGTTATCGCGAACGTTTCTTATCTTGTTATCGTGTTTTCAGCGCTCAGTTTCTTCACTGACACCCCCGCACTTCGCCTGTTTGGCGATGGCAATACCTGGCAGTCGATCGTCGGCGCCTCGGTTCTGCTGTGGGTGGTCCATTTTCTGGTGCTGCGCGGAGTACAGACCGCCGCGAGCATCAACCTGGTAGCGACGCTTGCCAAGCTGTTGCCGCTGGGGTTATTCGTCGTGTTGGCGATAATGGCGTTCCGTCTGGATACGTTTAACCTCGACTTCACCGGCATAGCGCTGGGCGTTCCTGTCTGGGAACAGGTGAAGAACACCATGTTGATTACCCTCTGGGTCTTTATCGGCGTAGAAGGCGCGGTGGTGGTGTCAGCCCGCGCCCGCAACAAACAGGACGTCGGTCGCGCCACGCTACTGGCGGTACTTGCTGCGCTTAGCGTTTATCTGCTGGTCACCCTGCTCTCGCTGGGCGTGGTTGCGCGACCAGATCTGGCCGAAATGCGTAACCCGTCGATGGCGGGTCTGATGGTGCAGATGATGGGACCGTGGGGCGAAATTATTATTGCCGCCGGGTTGATTGTTTCTGTCTGCGGCGCGTACCTCAGCTGGACGATTATGGCCGCCGAAGTGCCGTTCCTGGCCTCGACCCATAAAGCGTTTCCACGTATTTTCGCGCGCCAGAATGCCCAGGGCGCGCCGTCGGCGTCGCTGTGGCTGACTAACATCTGCGTTCAGGTGTGTCTGGTGCTGATCTGGCTCACAGGTTCCGACTACAACACCCTGCTGACCATTGCATCAGAAATGATTCTGGTGCCCTATTTTCTGGTTGGCGCGTTCCTGCTGAAAATCGCAACGCGTCCCCTGCACCAGGCCGTGGGTGTCGGAGCCTGCATTTATGGCTTATGGTTATTGTATGCGTCGGGCCCGATGCACCTGCTGCTTTCCGTGGTTCTGTATGCGCCGGGTCTGTTGGTGTTCCTGTACGCGCGTAAAACGCATACACATGATACTGTTCTGAATCGTCAGGAACTGATTTTGATTGGACTGCTGCTGGTTGCCGCGGTTCCGGCGACCTGGCTGTTGGTGGGGTAATTGTCATCCCATCGTTTAACGCGAATTGCCTGGCTTGCAGGCGCATAAGGAGCTTTCGATGGGAAACAAACACCCTTTGCCGATTCTGATCACCGGGGGCGGACGCCGCATTGGACTGGCCATCGCCTGGCATTTTATTCATCAGCAACAGCCGGTAATCGTCAGCTATCGTACCCCTTATCCGGCGATTGACGGACTGGCGAAAGCGGGCGCACTCTGTATTCAGGCCGATTTTTCCACCAATGAAGGCGTGTTAGCTTTTGCTGACAACGTGAAAGAAAGCGCCCCTGGGTTACGGGCAATCGTGCATAACGCCAGCGCATGGATGGCGGAAAAACCCGGTACGCCCCTGACCGACGTGCTGGCATGCATGCTACAGATCCACGTCAATGCGCCCTATCTGCTCAACCACGCTCTTGAAGGCATGCTGCGCGGTCACGGTCATGCCGCCAGCGACATTATTCATTTCACCGATTACGTGGTGGAGCGCGGCAGCGATAAACATATCGCCTATGCCGCCAGTAAAGCCGCGCTGGACAACATGACCCGCTCCTTTGCCCGCAAACTGGCTCCGGAAGTAAAAGTGAACGCTATCGCCCCCTCGCTCATTTTATTTAATGAGGGCGACGACGTGGAATACCGACAGCAGGCGCTGAATAAATCGTTAATGAAAACGGCGCCAGGTGAAAAAGAGGTGATCGATTTAATCGATTATCTGCTGACCAGTTGCTTCGTGACTGGCCGCAGTTTCGCCGTCGACGGCGGCCGCCATTTGCGTTAGTGCAGCCTGACCCAGCAAAAAATCAGCAGCCAGGCACTCAGGCACCAGCAAATAACCGCCCCGCCGAGCGCCATCGGTAGCTTCATCACCCCGGTGAAATACCAGAGCGACAGAAGATACACGAAATAGGGAATGATCGACCACATACTGAATATGATGGTGGTTCTTAACGCTTCGATACCGCGCTCGCTGGCGACGATGTAATGCGCGATCAACGCGAAAGTGGGGAATAGCGGAATTAACCCTGCAATATAATAATTTTTCGTTTTTGCCAGTAAGCCGATCACCACCACTACCAGCGCGCCGAGAGCGGCTTTTATTACGAGTCCCATTGCCTTGCCTTAACACATCAATAACATCGGCTGTTAGCATAACGGAAGCGCTTCCGTTTAGGAAAGATTAATGGAAGGCGGCGGCGCCGCGGTGTATGTTGGCGTTTTTAGTCTGGCAATAATGGCATGAACACAATTGTATTTGTCGAAGACGATCCTGAGGTTGGCGCGCTCATCGCAGCTTATCTGGCAAAACACGATTTTGACGTAGTGGTTGAGCCGCGCGGTGATAAGGCAGAAGCGCGTATTCTGGAAGTGCAGCCCGATCTGGTCCTGCTGGACATCATGCTTCCCGGCAAAGACGGTATGACGTTATGTCGTGATATTCAGGGGCGCTGGCAGGGACCGATTGTGCTGCTTACCTCTCTCGACAGCGATATGAATCACATCCTTGCGCTGGAAATGGGCGCCTGCGACTACATACTGAAAACGACGCCCCCTGCCGTGCTACTCGCCCGCCTGCGCCTGCATTTACGTCAAAGCGAACACGCCACTCTGGCGAAAGGCATTCAGAGCGGCGGCGCGACGCCGTACAACCCTTTACGCTTTGGCTCGCTGAGCGTCGATCCGATTAACCGTTCAGTGTCGCTGGGCGGCGAACAGGTCTCCCTTTCCACCGCCGATTTCGAACTGTTATGGGAACTGGCGACCCATGCCGGACAGATTATGGATCGCGACGCGCTGCTGAAAAATTTGCGCGGAGTCAGCTACGACGGACTGGATCGTAGCGTGGACGTCGCAATTTCACGTCTGCGTAAAAAGTTGCGTGATAACGCCACGGAACCCTATCGCATAAAAACCGTGCGAAACAAAGGTTACTTGTTTGCGCCCCATGCCTGGGATGATGAAACCGCATACTGAGTGGAGAATGGAATGAAAAAACTCTTTGTGCAGTTTTATCTCCTGCTGTTTGTCTGCTTTCTGGTGATGACCCTGCTGGTTGGCCTGGTCTACAAATTCACCGCCGAGCGCGCCGGAAGGCAGTCGCTGGATGATTTGATGAAAAGCTCACTGTACCTGATGCGCAGCGAACTGCGGGAGATCCCGCCCCGTGACTGGGGTAAGACCATCAAACAGATGGATCTCAATCTCTCCTTCGACTTACGCGTTGAACCGCTGACCCACTTCCGGCTGGACGCGTCCTCAATGGAGCGCCTTCGCAGCGGCGACATTATTGCGCTGGACGATCAGTACACCTTTATTCAGCGTATTCCGCGCAGCCACTACGTTCTGGCCGTCGGTCCGGTGCCCTATCTCTACTACCTGCATCAGATGCGCCTGCTGGACATCGCGCTGATGGCGATCATCGCCATTTCACTCGCCCTGCCGGTGTTTATCTGGATGCGTCCTCACTGGCAGGACATGCTGCGACTTGAAGCTGCGGCTCAGCGTTTCGGTAAAGGTCATCTGGGCGAGCGACTGAATTTCAACAGCGGTTCCAGCTTTGAGCGGCTGGGCATTGCTTTTAACCAGATGGCTGACAACATCACTGCGCTGATCGCCAGTAAAAAACAGCTGATTGACGGTATTGCCCATGAACTGCGCACGCCGTTGGTGCGTCTTCGCTATCGGCTGGAGATGAGCGAAAACCTCAGCCACCAGGAGTCGCTGGCGCTTAATCGTGACATCGGGCAGCTTGAGTCGCTGATCGAGGAGCTATTAACTTATGCCCGTCTCGACAGGCCGCAAAATGAACTGCACCTTAGCGAACCGGACCTCCCGGCGTGGATCACGTCCCACATTGAAGACGTACAGAGCGTCACTCCGGAACGCACGCTAACCCTCTCACAGGTCGTTCGCGGGCACTACGGCGCACTGGATATGCGTCTGCTGGAGCGCGTTCTGGATAACTTACTCAACAACGCACTGCGTTACTGCAAAACGACCGTTGAAATTAGCCTGCTGCGGGACGGACACCTCGCGACGTTGATTGTCGAGGATGACGGCCCAGGCATCGCGCCCGATGCCCGGCAAAAGGTGTTCGAACCTTTTGTGCGCCTGGACCCCAGCCGCGATCGCGCCACCGGTGGATGCGGTCTTGGGCTCGCCATTGTCCACTCCATCGCTATTGCGATGGGGGGGACGGTGAGCTGCGGCGTGAGCCACCTTGGCGGCGCGCAATTTCGTTTTAGCTGGCCTCTCCGGTCCCCCATCGCGCAAGAATCCCTTGCCTGACGACGACCGCACTGTAGCCGCCGACGAAAAGTTGTGCTATAAAAAAGTATGTTGTAACTAATGAGAATCGATCATGGCACGCTACGATCTTGTCGACCGACTGAACAGCACGTTTCGTCAGATGGAGCAGGCGCTCGCGGCGCTGACGGAAGCGCTCAGCCAGCAACCCCTGACGATTGCCCGCGTTTTTTCCCTGCCGGAGATCAGTAAAGAAGATGAGCATAACCCGCTGGAGACCATTGCGGTCAAACAGCATCTGGGTAAAGAAGCGCTGTCGCTGGCGTTAGCGCATTATCGCCACCTGTTCATTCAGCAGCAGTCGGAGAAGCGCAGCAGCAAAGCGGCGGTTCGTCTGCCCGGCGTGATCTGCTTTCGGGTGGATAACGCCAGTCAGCAGGCGTTACAGCGTCAGGTTGAACAGATAAACCAGTTGAAAACCACCTTCGAATATATCGTTACCGTGGAGTCAGGCTTACCCTCTGCAGCGCGATTTGAATGGGTGCATCGTCATTTACCCGGGTTGATCACGCTCAATGCCTACCGCGCGTTGACGGTGATTAACGATCCGGCGACGCTGCGCTTCGGCTGGGCGAATAAACATATCATCAAGAATCTCACCCGCGACGAGGTACTGGCCCAGCTTGAAAAAAGCCTCAACACCCCACGTAGCGTACATCCCTGGACCCGCGAGGAGTGGCAGGCAAAGCTGGAGCGAGAATACCAGGATATCGCCGCGCTACCGCAGCGGGCGAAATTGAAAATTAAGCGTCCGGTCAAGGTCCAGCCCATCGCCAGGGTCTGGTATAAAGGGAAACAGAAGCAGGTGCAACACGCCTGCCCGACCCCGCTGATTGCGTTAATCAGCACGGATAACGGCGCGGGTGTGCCAGACATCGGCGAACTGCTGAATTACGATGCCGATAACGTTCAGCACCGTTTTAAACCCCAGGCGCAGCCGCTACGGTTGATGATTCCCCGGCTGCACCTGTACGTGGCGGATTAACGGCCCGGCTTCATGCTGCCGACCATCTGCTCTGGCCGCACCCAGCGATCAAACTCCTCTTCACTGAGGTGGCCCAGCGCCAGAGCGGCGGCTTTCAGCGTCAGCCCCTCTTTGTGCGCTTTTTTGGCGATCTCTGCCGCTTTATCATAACCGATGTGGGTATTCAGCGCGGTGACCAGCATCAGCGACTCGTTAAGCAACTGGTTGATGCGCTCGCGGTTCGGTTCAATCCCTGTCGCGCAATGGGCGTTAAAGCTTTCCATGCCGTCGGCCAGCAGACGCACAGATTGCAGGAAATTATGAATCACCATCGGGCGATAAACGTTGAGTTCGAAGTTTCCCGACGCCCCTCCCATGTTGATTGCCACATCGTTGCCCATCACCTGGCAGCACAGCATCGTCAACGCTTCACATTGTGTCGGGTTAACCTTGCCCGGCATGATCGAACTGCCCGGTTCGTTTTCCGGGATAGCGATTTCACCAATGCCGCAGCGCGGACCGGAAGCCAGCCAGCGCACATCATTGGCGATTTTCATCAGTGAGGCCGCCAGCCCTTTCAGCGCGCCGTGAGCGTGTACCAGCGCATCACAGGTGGCAAGCGCTTCAAACTTATTGGGTGCGGTAACAAACGGCGCCTGGGTTATCACCGCCAGTTCATCGGCCACGCGACGCGCATATTCAGGATGGGTATTCAGACCTGTACCAACGGCGGTGCCGCCAAGCGCCAGTTCCGCCACGTGCGACAGGCTGGCCTCCAGGTGTTTATGGTTATGCTCAAGCATTGCCACCCAGCCGGAGATTTCCTGACCGAGCGTCAGCGGCGTGGCGTCCTGTAGGTGGGTACGACCAATTTTGACTATGTCGGCGAAGGCGTGGGATTTCTCGCGCAGGGTCTGAGTTAATATCGTCAGTTGCGGAATAAGTTGCTTACGTAACGCCAGCAGCGCAGCCACATGCATGGCCGTCGGGAAAACGTCATTTGAGCTTTGGCTCTTGTTGACGTCATCATTGGGATGCACTTTGCGATCCATTCCGCGCACCCCGCCCAACAGCTCGCTTGCCCGGTTCGCCAGTACTTCATTCATATTCATATTACTTTGCGTACCGGAACCGGTCTGCCAGATAGCCAGCGGAAACTCATCGGCATGTTTGTCTGCCAGCACTTCGTCGGCGGCCTGCATAATGGCAGAGGCCTTCTCCGGCGAGAGCAGCCCTAAATCCTCGTTAACCTTTGCCGCTGCACGCTTAGTGAGCGCCAGCGCGTGGATCAGCGCGACGGGCATTTTTTCGGTCGAAATACGAAAATGCTCCAGTGAACGTTGGGTTTGCGCGCCCCACAGTTTATCTGCCGGGACATCAATTGCACCCATCGAATCTTTCTCGCGGCGTACCGTTACCATTACCTTCTCCTTACTTAATGCGTTGATGAGGTTATGTTCGACATTGCCCACTTGCTTGCGGTCTTATGAGTATTAACGATGACGTAACCGTCGTTTGGTGGTTCGTGCGAAAAAAAACCGCCCCGTAGGGCGGCTGACGTTATTTCACGCAGCGTGCGCACTGCGACGTCTGAATCTGCTGGAAAAAGTCATTTCCTTTATCATCCACCAGGATAAAGGCCGGGAAATCTTCCACTTCGATCTTCCAGATCGCTTCCATGCCCAGTTCCGGGTATTCCACACATTCGAGGCTCTTGATGCTGCCCTGTGCCAGCACCGCCGCCGGGCCGCCAATACTGCCGAGGTAGAAACCGCCGTGCTTGTGACAGGCATCGGTGACCTGCTGGCTGCGGTTCCCCTTCGCCAGCATTATCATGCTGCCGCCAGCGGCCTGAAGCTGATCGACGTAAGAATCCATCCGACCTGCGGTAGTTGGGCCGAGCGAGCCCGATGCGTACCCTTCCGGCGTTTTCGCCGGACCGGCGTAATAGATGGGATGATCTTTCACATACTGCGGCAGGCCTTCGCCCCGATCCAGACGCTCTTTCAGTTTGGCATGGGCGATATCACGCCCCACAATAATGGTTCCGTTCAGAGACAGACGCGTGGAAACCGGGTACTGCGACAGTTGCGCCAGTATATCTTTCATCGGGCGGTTCAGGTCAACGCGCACCGCTTCCCCTTCGCCTGCTTTGCGCAGCGCCTCGGGAATATATTTACCCGGATTATGCTCCAGCTTTTCGATCCAGATCCCATCGCGGTTAATCTTCGCCTTGATGTTACGGTCCGCGGAACAGGAAACCCCCATCCCCACCGGACAGGACGCCCCGTGACGCGGCAGACGAATCACCCGGATATCATGAGCGAAATATTTGCCCCCGAACTGCGCGCCCAGCCCCAGATTTTGCGCTTCCACCAGCAGCTCTTTTTCCAGCTCAACGTCGCGGAAAGCCTGACCGTGTTCATTTCCTTCCGTTGGCAGCGCGTCATAATATTTCGCAGAGGCCAGTTTGACGGTTTTCAGGTTTGCTTCGGCAGACGTGCCGCCAATAACAAACGCGATGTGGTATGGCGGGCAGGCCGCGGTGCCCAGCGTGCGCATTTTATCGACCAGATAATTTTTCAGTTTCCCCGGGGTCAGCAGCGCTTTGGTTTCCTGATACAGATACGTTTTATTCGCCGATCCCCCGCCCTTGGCGATACAGAGAAATTTATACTCATCGCCATCCACGCTATAAAGGTCAATCTGCGCTGGCAGGTTGGTGCCGGTATTCACTTCTTTATACATGTCCAGCGCGGCATTCTGCGAGTAGCGCAGGTTATCTTCGATATAGGTGTTATACACCCCGCGCGCCAGCGCAGCCTCATCGCCGCCGCCAGTCCACACGCGTTGCCCTTTTTTGCCGACAATAATCGCTGTACCGGTGTCCTGGCAGGTCGGCAAAATGCCTTTCGCGGCGATGTCGGAGTTACGCAGAAACTGCAGCGCAACGTACTTGTCGTTTTCGCTGGCTTGTGGGTCAAGCAGAATATCGGCGACCTGCTGCTGATGCGCCGGGCGCAGCATGAACGAGGCGTCGTGGAAGGCCTGGCGCGCCAACAGCGTGAGCGCCTGTGGCGCGACTTTCAGGATCTCTTGTCCTTCAAATTCGGCCACGGAAACGTGTTCACTGGTCAGCAGATAGTATTCGGTATCATCCTTTTTAAGGGGAAAAGGATCCTGATAGAAGAAGGGTTTGTTTGACATTGATCTCTCACTTACTGCTCGGTCTGATTATCTTAGGCTTCAGGGCAGATGTTCCTTTGCCCTCGTTAAAAGCGAGTTACACTATCCTACACATTTTTTTAACAAAAACTGAGACAAGTACGACTTTTTGCGTGCACAGGTTACATCCCGCGGGTTTCTTGGTTTAATAACCGCATTCATTTCCACCTCATTTTAAAATTGAAACAGGGCATTGAAATGCAAAAACTTATCAACTCGGTGCAGAACTATGCGTGGGGCAGTAAAACGGCGCTGACGGAGCTTTACGGCATGGCTAACCCGCAGCAGCAGCCGATGGCGGAGCTGTGGATGGGCGCGCACCCAAAAAGCAGCTCTCAGGTGGTTGATGCTAACGGCCAAACCGTGTCGCTACGTGACGTTATCGAAAAGCATAAATCCACCCTGCTGGGCAATGCGGTTGCTGAGCGTTTTGGAGAGCTGCCCTTCCTGTTTAAAGTCCTTTGCGCCGCACAACCGCTGTCCATTCAGGTACATCCGAACAAACGTAATTCTGAGACAGGCTTTGCCCGGGAAAATGCCGCCGGGATCCCGCTGGATGCCGCCGAGCGCAACTACAAGGATCCGAACCATAAGCCAGAGCTGGTTTTTGCCCTGACGCCGTTCCTGGCGATGAACGCATTTCGCGAGTTCTCTGAGATCGTCTCCCTGCTGCAACCGGTCGCTGGCGCTCACACCGCTATTGCGCATTTTCTGGAAAACCCCAATGCTGAACGGCTGAGTGAACTGTTCGCCGGTCTGCTGAATATGCAGGGGGAAGAAAAATCCCGCGCGCTGGCGATTCTGAAAGCCGCCCTGGAAAATCAGCAAGGCGAACCGTGGCAGACGATTCGTCTTATCGCCGAGTTTTACCCGGATGACAGCGGCCTGTTTTCGCCACTGCTGTTAAACGTGGTGAAACTGAATCCGGGAGAAGCCATGTTCCTGTTCGCTGAAACGCCGCATGCCTATCTGCAGGGTGTGGCGCTGGAAGTGATGGCCAATTCCGATAACGTTTTGCGCGCCGGACTGACGCCAAAATATATCGATATTCCGGAACTGGTCGCCAACGTCAGATTCGACGCTAAGCCAGCCAACCAGTTGTTAACAACGCCGGAGAAAAACGGTGCGGAACTGGACTTCCCGATTCCGGTAGATGATTTCGCCTTCTCGTTGCACGACCTGTCCGCGCAGGAAACGCCCGTCGCGCAGCAAAGCGCGGCGATTCTGTTCTGCGTGGAAGGCGAAGCTGTGCTCAGCAAAGGCGAGCAGCGTCTGGTGTTGACGCCCGGCGAGTCTGCGTTCATCAGCGCTGCGGAGTCGCCGATCATGGCCAGTGGCGTGGGCCGTTTAGCGCGGGTCTACAACAAGTTCTAGCAACTTACTGAATTTTTTAACAACTCTTGCTAAGCTAGTAAGAGGTCTTTGCGTTCTCCAGGCGGCCCGGGCTGCCTGGTTTCATTTTATGGATAAACAATATGAAAAAATCGCTGGTAGCTGCGAGTGTCATCGTCGCACTCGGTATCGTCTGGACGGGCGGTGCATGGTACACAGGTAAGAAGCTGGAAACCCATCTTTCTGAGATGGTCAGTCAGGCCAATGAGCAAATTAAGCGCAGCGCGCCGCAGGCGAATGTGGAACTTGGCTATCAAAACTATCAGCGCGGCGTGTTCAGCAGCCAGCTGCAACTGGTGCTTAAGCCGGTTGCCGGCAAAGAAAATCCGTGGCTGAAAGCGGGCCAGAGCGTGGTTTTCAATGAGTCTGTCGATCATGGTCCTTTCCCCTTCGCGCAGTTAAAAACCCTGAATCTCATCCCGTCAATGGCCTCGGTGAAAACCACCCTGCAAAATAACGAGGTCAGCAAGCCGCTGTTTGATCTCGCCAAAGGTGAAGCCCCCTTTGAGATCAACTCCCGTATAAGCTACAGCGGCGATACGCGTTCGGTGATGGCGGTGAAGCCGCTGAATTACGAGAATGAGACCGATAAAGTTGCCTTTAGCGGCGGCGAGTTCATCTTCAACGCCGACAAAGAAGGCAAAGAGGTGTCGCTTTCCGGTGAAGCGCAGAGTGGTCTGGTGAACGCAGTAAACGAATATGGTCAGAAGGTTCAGTTCACCTTTAACAATCTTAGGACCGAAGGTTCCAGCAGCCTCGCGAGCTTCGGCGAGCGCGTTGGCGATCAGAAACTGACCCTCGATAAAATGGCGATCTCTGTAGAAGGCAAAGAGATGGCGCTGCTCGAAGGTATGGAAATTAACGGCAAAACCGATCTGGTCAACGACGGCAAAACCATTAACAGCCAGCTGGATTATTCGCTTAACAGCCTGAAAGTGCAGAATCAGGATCTGGGTAGCGGTAAGCTGACGCTGAAAGTGGGCCAGATAGACGGCGAAGCATGGCATCAGTTTAGCCAGCAGTATAATGCGCAAACCCAGGCGCTGTTGACACAGCCGGATATCGCAGATAACCCGGAACTCTATCAGCAAAAAGTGACCGAGGCGTTCTTCAGCGCCCTGCCGCTGCTGATGAAAGGTGAACCGGTGGTGACGGTCGCGCCGCTGAGCTGGAAAAACGCAAAAGGTGAAACCACCTTCAACCTGTCCCTGTTCCTGAAAGACCCGGCAACCGCGCAGGGCGAGCCGAAGACGCTGGCCGATGAAGTCGACCGTTCGGTTAAGTCACTTGACGGCAAATTAGCCATCCCCATGGATATGGCCGTTGAGTTCATGACGCAGATTGCCAAACTGGAAGGTTACCAGCAGGAGCAGGCGGAAAAACTGGCTACGCAGCAGGTCAAAGGTCTGTCAGCCATGGGGCAGATGTTCCGCGTGACCACCCAGGAAGACAACACCATTGGCAGCAGCCTGCAGTACGCTAACGGCCAGGTGACGCTGAACGGGAATAAAATGCCGCTGGAAGAATTTGTCGGCTTGTTCGGGATGGCGTCATTGCCGGTGCCAGACGCACCGACGCAGCCGCAGCCGTAAGGCCCCCTCTGAACCCCTCGTCTGAGGGGTTTATTTTTGTATCACCAGCCGCGCCGATAACGTCTGGTTACGGGTGTGTCCGTCATCATGGCCGATGCGTTGCAGTATGCGTTCCGCCAGGGTATACCCCATTTCGCGCGCCGGCGTTGTGGCCCAGACAATAGGCAAATCATCCAGCGCGTTTTCCGGAACGTCGGCAAACGCCCCCAGTGAAATCTGCTGTTCAAAGTAACGATCGACGCCGACCTCGCCGCTCTGGCGTCCGGCGCGCATCAGGCCAAACCACGCGCCCATGGCGATCACTTCGTTATAACAGACCACAGCGCTGATGGTCGGATTTCGTCGTAGCAACGTGGTGATGGCCTCAGCCGCCTGTTTTTGGCTGGTGGCGCACTCCAGCACCCAGTCACTGTGAAACGGCAGACCATATTTCAACAGCGTGGCGCAGTAGCCGCCCACGCGTTCGGCCCGGGTCAAAGAGGAGCTTTGCCCGCCTAACCAGGCAATACGCTGATGGCCGTGGCGGATGAGATGCTCCGTCAGCAACTGTGCCGCCTGCATGTTGTCGGGGCGCACGGTATCCACGTCGTCGGGATAGCTGGCGCGGGAGGCAAACACCACGGGAATGCCCTTTTCTTCCGCCATCACGCGTAGCGTCTCACTGCTCCCCGCAGCGCCGGCGATGATCACCCCATCGACACCCTGATTCAGTAACATCGTAAAACGCTGTTCCAGCTGTTCGCCGTCATGTCCGCCATGCAGCAGAAAGACCATCCGTCCCTGCGACTCCAGCGCTTCGGTCAAGCCCGCGGTGAGCTCCGCGTAAAACCGGGCGGATAAATCACGAACGATCAGCCCAACAACGCCGCTCTGTCCTCCCCGCAGCGCGGAAGCCTGACGGTTGCGCACAAAGCCCAGTTCTTCGATCGCCGCATTGACGCGCTCGCCGGTGGCGGTTGAAATACGTCCTTTACCGCTGAGCACCAGCGAAACCGTACTGACCGACACCCCCGCCGCCAGCGCCACATCGTGGATAGTGATTTTTTTGGCTATAGCCATGGAAACAACAAACTCCCCTGCTAACGTGACAGATAAAACGTTTTATCAATCACTTATATTTATACGCCCTATTATCCTTCGATAATGTGATTTGCGCCGCACTAAAATAAGGTAAAACGTTTTATCTTTCCGCTCAAATTTACCCGTTACCGATGGATTTTCACAAGGAGTCGTTAGATGACGGCAAAAACAGCACCCAAAATCACGTTATGGGAATTTTTCCAGCAGTTGGGCAAAACCTTCATGCTGCCCGTCGCTTTACTGTCGTTTTGCGGCATTATGCTGGGCATCGGCAGTTCGTTAAGCAGCCACGATGTGCTTACCCTGCTTCCGGCGCTGGGCAATCCGGTCCTGCAGGCGATCTTCACCTGGATGAGTAAAGTCGGCTCATTCGCCTTTAGCTTCCTGCCGGTCATGTTCTGCATCGCGATTCCTTTAGGTCTGGCGCGCGAAAACAAAGGCGTCGCCGCGTTCGCCGGCTTTGTCGGCTATGCGGTGATGAACCTTGCGGTTAACTTCTGGCTAACCGCAAAAGGCATTCTGCCCGCCACCGACCCGGCGGTGCTGAAAGCCAATAACATCCAGAATATCCTCGGGATCCCGTCCATCGACACCGGGATCCTCGGCGCGGTCATCGCCGGTATTATCGTCTGGATGCTGCACGAACGTTTTCACAATATTCGTCTGCCGGATGCGCTGGCATTCTTCGGCGGGACCCGCTTTGTGCCGATTATCTCTTCCGTGGTTATGGGCCTGGTGGGTCTGGTCATTCCACTGGTTTGGCCGGTATTTGCGATGGGCATCAGCGGACTCGGTCATATGATTAACAGCGCGGGCGACTTTGGCCCCATGTTGTTTGGTACCGGCGAACGTCTGCTGTTACCGTTTGGTTTGCATCACATTCTGGTTGCGCTGATTCGCTTTACCGACGCAGGCGGTACCCAGGAAGTGTGCGGCCATACGGTGAGCGGCGCCCTGACTATCTTCCAGGCGCAGTTGAGCTGCCCTACCACACAGGGGTTCTCTGAAAGCGCAACCCGCTTTCTCTCACAGGGTAAAATGCCCGCGTTCCTCGGTGGCTTACCGGGAGCTGCATTAGCGATGTATCACTGCGCCCGGCCTGAAAATCGCCATAAAATTAAAGGACTGTTGATTTCTGGCCTGATCGCGTGCGTCGTGGGCGGCACCACAGAGCCGCTGGAATTTTTATTCCTGTTCGTTGCGCCGGTACTGTATGTGATTCACGCGTTACTGACGGGTCTGGGTTTCACCATTATGTCGGTGCTGGGCGTGACCATCGGCAACACTGACGGCAATATTATCGATTTTGTCGTGTTTGGTATTCTGCACGGTCTGTCGACCAAGTGGTATCTGGTGCCAGTGGTAGCCGCTATCTGGTTCGCGGTGTACTACGTCATTTTCCGCTTCGCCATCACCCGCTTTAATCTGAAAACGCCGGGTCGCGACAGTGACATCGCCAGCACGATAGAAAAAGCCGTTGCCGGCGCGCCGGGTAAATCGGGCTATAATGTGCCAGCCATTCTGGCGGCGCTGGGCGGTGCCGATAATATCGTCAGCCTCGATAACTGCATTACCCGCCTGCGTCTGTCGGTGAAGGATATGTCGCTTGTGAACGTCCAGGCGCTCAAGGACAACCGCGCCATTGGGGTGGTTCAGTTGAATCAGCATAATTTGCAGGTGGTCATTGGTCCGCAGGTTCAGTCGGTGAAAGACGAAATGGCGGGTCTGATGAATACCGTTCAGGCATAAGGGCTACGCTATGTTCGATTTTTCAACCGTTGTTGACAGGCATGGAACCTGGTGCACCCAATGGGATTACGTTGCCGACCGTTTTGGTTCTGCCGATCTGCTGCCGTTTACCATTTCCGATATGGATTTCGCGACGGCGCCCTGTATCCTGGAGGCGCTGCACCAGCGCCTCACTCACGGCGTACTGGGCTACAGCCGCTGGCAAAATGATGCGTTTCTCGGCGCCATCGCCTCCTGGTTCGATCAACGACACAACACCGAGATCGACACCGGTTCGCTGGTGTATGGCCCCTCGGTGATCTATATGGTGTCGGAATTAATTCGCCAGTGGTCCGCGCCGGGTGACGGCGTGGTTGTCCATACGCCTGCCTATGACGCTTTTTACAAAGCTATAGAGGGCAATCAGCGCACCGTGATTCCCGTCGCCCTGGAAAACCCCCGTGCGGGATGGATCTGCGATCGGGATAAACTGGAAGCGGCGCTGGCGCGACCGGAGAGTAAAATTCTGTTGCTGTGCAGCCCGCACAACCCGACCGGTAAAGTCTGGACGCGCGGTGAACTGGAGATCTTGGCGGCGCTGTGCGAGCGCCACGGCGTTCGGGTTATTTCCGATGAAATTCATATGGACATGGTGTGGGGAGAACAGCCGCACATTCCCTGGTGCAACGTGGCGAGCGGCAACTGGGCGCTGTTTACCTCCGGCTCGAAGAGCTTCAATATTCCGGCGCTTACTGGCGCGTATGGCCTGATACAAGATGAACAGAGCCGCACTCGTTATCTCAATGCGCTAAAAGGTCGCGATGGTCTGTCGTCGCCTGCCGTCCTGGCGCTGACCGCGCACATCGCAGCCTACGAGCAAGGCGCGCCCTGGCTGGATGCGCTTCGCGGTTACCTGAAGGATAATTTGCGTTATGTTGCCGATACGCTTAACGGCGCCTTTCCGGAACTGGCCTGGCAACCGCCGCAGTCAACGTATCTGGCGTGGATCGATCTGCGTTCGCTGAAGATTGATGATCATGCGTTGCAGTCTGCGCTTATTCATCAGCAAAAAATCGCCATTATGCCCGGCTTTACCTATGGCGATGAGGGTCGCGGCTTTGTGCGTTTAAATGCCGGTTGCCCGCGTTCGAAACTTGAACAAGGCGTCTCCGGTCTGATAAAGGCGATTCGTTCCGTCCGCTAACGCACCGTTGCGCAATGAAATTAATCATTGCGCAACATAGCTTTTCACCGGGATTTGTTTTTATAATAGCGCGCACTTTTCTATTCAAATAATGAGTGCGACCATGATTGATACTTCCCTGCCGTTAACTGACATTCATCGCCACCTGGATGGCAACATCCGCGCCCAGACCATCCTCGACCTTGGTCGCCAGTTCAATTTGACGCTTCCAGCCCAGACGCTCGACACGTTGATCCCTCATGTTCAGGTGACCGCGACGGAACCCGATCTGGTCAGTTTCCTCTCTAAGCTGGACTGGGGAGTCAAAGTATTAGGCTCCCTGGAGGCCTGCCGCCGCGTGGCGTTCGAGAACATTGAAGATGCCGCCCGAAATGGCCTGCACTACGTTGAACTGCGATTTTCTCCGGGTTATATGGCCATGACGCATAACCTCCCGATCGCGGGCGTGGTGGAAGCGGTCATCGCGGGTGTACGCGAAGGTTGCGAAGCCTTCGGCGTGTCGGCGCGTTTGATTGGCATCATGAGCCGCACTTTTGGCGAAGCCGCCTGTTTGCAAGAGCTCGAGGCGCTTCTGGCGCACCGCGATCAGATCACCGCGCTGGATCTCGCCGGAGATGAACTGGGCTTTCCGGGCAGTTTGTTCCTGTCGCATTTTAACCGGGCCCGTGACGCCGGGTGGCGCATTACCGTTCATGCGGGAGAAGCCGCGGGCCCGGAAAGCATCTGGCAGGCAATTCGTGAGCTGGGCGCAGAGCGCATCGGACACGGCGTGAAAGCCGTTGAGGATCCTGCGTTGATGGACTTTCTTGCGGAGCAGCGCATCGGAATTGAGTCCTGCCTGACATCAAATATACAGACCAGCACCGTGGCATCGCTGGCGGCGCATCCGCTGAAAACTTTCCTTGAGCACGGCGTACTGGCCAGTCTGAACACCGACGATCCGGCAGTACAGGGCGTAGATATTATTCATGAATATACCGTCGCGGCGCCGGCCGCGGGTCTGACGCGCGAACAGATTCGCCAGGCGCAGATCAACGGTCTGGAAATCGCTTTTCTGAGTGCGCAGGAAAAACAGGCGCTGCGCGAAAAAGTGGCGGCAGCGTAAAGGACGGTGCCGGATGGCGGTGATGCCTTATCCGGCCTACTGCATAAGCCTGCCCGGCGGGCGATAGCGCCGCCGGGCAGATAGATCTTACGTCAGACTCAGCGTCGAACGGTGTTTAGCCGACTCAATACCAAGCTCAATCAATTCCATAATCTGAATCGCCTGGCTTGCAGGTACCGGGTTTTCTCCATTACCGTTCAGCGCGTCGCGGATCCCGGCGTAATACGCCGGATAATTCCCCGGAACGGTCAGCCAGGTCTCTTCGACGCGCGTTTCGCCTTCCACGCGGGTAAGCACGCCGTCGCGCATGTCGTAGCCCCAGTCTTCCTGTGGCAGACGCTCGCCGTTTTTCAGCCGCTCTTCCTGCGGGTCAAGGCCATATTTCACATAGCTCCCCCGCGAACCGTGTACGATATAGCGCGCCGATTCCGCTGCCGCCAGCATCGTTCCATGCAAAATCACCCGGCGCTGGGGATAAGAGAGCGTGGCGTGAAAATAGTCGGTTGACTGCGCCCCCGGACGCAGTTGCGCCAGATCGACGGTCATACTGACCGGCAGACCAAACAGGTTGATTGCCTGATCCAGCAGATGCGGCGCCAGATCGTACCAGATACCGCTACCTGGCCCGCCCTGTTCGCGCCAGCGATCGCGGACCTGCGGGCGGAAGCGGTCAAAGTGAGACTCAAAATAGGCCACTTCCCCCAGCACGCCCTCTGACAGCATCGCTTTCAGGGTCAGAAAATCGCTGTCCCAACGGCGGTTATGAAAGACGGAAAGCACCCGTCCAAAGCTGCGCGCCAACGCATCCAGTTCGCGAGCTTGTGACAGTGTCACGGTAAAAGGCTTATCAACCACCACATGCTTACCGGCTTCCAGTGCGGCTTTCGCCAGCGGGAAATGGGTGTCGTTAGGGGTGGGAATGACAATCAGGTCAATATTGGGGTCGTTAAACAAATGCTTTGGCTCAGAGACAACGGCCACGGCAGGCCAGTCCGCCTTCACCTTGGCTGCATCGCTGCTGGAAATGACGGCCAGTTCCAGACCGGGTGTACCATCAATTAACGGCGCGTGGAACGTCTTGCTGGCGTATCCATAGCCAATCAATCCTACGCGGATATTGTCACTCATCATGTTGCCTCTCGTTTCAGTCTGTGACCATTTCACACTATCCATAATCGTCTAACAATAGTTTACTTCGCCCCGCAGCAGAAAGGCGAAGAGTTAACTTAAGTCAAACAACCGTCATTTAAGCGCCGTCCGGGGTAATAAAGTGACTGAAACCGTTCCCGAAACCCTTGCTGGCTTAACTTTCGCTAAGTAAAATTCGCCGTCTGTGTTTAAGGATAAATCAAAGCAAATGTCGTCAGTGATCAATCGTATTATCGAATTAACGGGTTGGGTGGTTCTTGCATTTTCCGTGGTGCTGCTGGGCGTGGCTAATCATATTGATAATTACCAGCCGCCAGAGCAAACCGCAGTCGTTCAGAAAAAATGATGCTCTCCCGCCAGGCGGCTTGCGTCGTCTGGCGTTCAGCAACGGGCTTTTAAATACAGAAAAGGCTGAAAAAGTATCTGAAAAAGGTAAATCTGCCGCTTACCGCGCCTGCGCATATTGCCAGTTTCAATGAAGCAGGATAACCTTCTGGCCAGTGCCGTCTGGCACGGCTTTAGCTGTTAAGAAAACACTTATTTTGCATTGGTATCCCGGGCGAGCTGGTCAGGGATCGTTTGTTTATTTTTTTTACGTTCGCAACTCAATAGGCATTATTTTTATATTAGGGATCCCTGTTTATGACCGTTCAGGATTATTTATTAAAATTCCGCAAAATTAGTTCACTTGAAAGTCTGGAAAAGTTGTTTGACCATCTCCATTACACGCTTACCGACGATCGGGACATCATCAATATGTATCGCGCTGCCGATCACCGTCGCGCGGAACTGGTATCCGGCGGTCGCCTGTTTGATGTGGGTCAGGTGCCAAAGTCCGTCTGGCGTTACGTCCAATAAGAAAGTAGCGCTTGCCAGCAAAAGCTTTATAATAACCGCCCCAAAAAGAACGGTACGTCTGGCAATTCCGGAGATTTTATGACCACAACCCCGGCACAACGCATTGGAGGCTGGTTACTTGGCCCACTGGCCTGGCTTTTAGTCGCGTTGTTAAGTGCTTCACTGGCCCTTTTTCTTTACGCTACGGCGCTCGCAACGCCGCAAACGTTCAGAATGTTGTCAGAACAAAGCGGGGGCAATCTGGTTTTATGGGGCGTTTCTTTTCTTACCGCGATCGCCATGTGGTATTACACCCTGTGGTTGACGATTGCTTTCTTTAAGCGCAGACGTTGTGTGCCAAAGCACTATATTGTCTGGTTGCTGGTGTCGGTTTTGCTGGCGATCAAATCCTTTGCCTTTTCGCCCGTGCCCGATGCTCTTGCCGTGCGTCAACTGCTGTTTCCGCTGTTGGCGGCAGCACTGCTGGTGCCCTATTTCAAACGCTCTGCGCGCGTGAAATCGACTTTCGTGAACCCGTAATAACCATACAGTTAACCTGTTGTCGCCTGCTGTAGATTGTCAGATAATAGGCGGCTTTTTTATTTCAGGCCGAAATATGACTGATTACCTGCTGCTGTTTATCGGAACTGTGCTGGTCAATAACTTTGTACTGGTGAAGTTTCTGGGGCTTTGTCCGTTTATGGGGGTGTCCAAAAAACTGGAAACCGCCATGGGGATGGGCCTCGCAACGACGTTCGTGATGACCCTGGCCTCGATCTGCGCATGGCTGATTGATACCTGGATCCTGATTCCGCTCAATCTGATTTATCTGCGCACGCTGGCCTTTATTCTGGTTATCGCGGTTGTTGTACAGTTCACCGAAATGGTGGTGCGTAAGACCAGCCCGGCGCTTTATCGCCTGTTGGGGATTTTCTTACCGTTGATCACCACCAACTGTGCAGTACTGGGCGTCGCGCTGCTGAATATCAACCTTGGTCACACTTTTTTACAGTCGGCGCTGTACGGATTTTCCGCCGCCGTCGGTTTTTCGTTGGTCATGGTGCTGTTTGCCGCCATTCGCGAGCGCCTCGCCGTGGCGGATGTCCCTGCCCCCTTTCGCGGTAACGCGATTGCGTTGATCACGGCAGGGCTAATGTCTCTGGCCTTTATGGGCTTTAGTGGTTTGGTGAAGTTGTAATGAATGCTTTCTGGATTGCCGTTGCCGCCTTGAGCCTGCTGGGCCTGGTGTTCGGCGCCATTCTGGGCTATGCCTCCCGCCGCTATGCGGTGGAAGATGATCCGGTCGTCGAAAAAATTGATGAAATTTTACCGCAAAGCCAGTGTGGGCAGTGCGGTTACCCCGGCTGTCGTCCCTACGCGGAAGCTATCGGTAGCCAGGGTGAGAAAATCAACCGCTGTGCGCCCGGCGGCGAAGCGGTGATGCTTAAAATCGCTGAACTGTTGAATGTCGATCCGCAGCCGATAGACGGCGATGAACAGGCCATTGCGCCTGTGCGTATGCTGGCCGTAATTGATGAAGCCAACTGTATCGGCTGCACGAAGTGCATTCAGGCCTGCCCTGTTGACGCGATTGTCGGTGCGACGCGCGCCATGCACACGGTGATGAGCGATCTCTGTACCGGCTGCAATCTCTGCGTCGATCCTTGCCCGACACAGTGTATCGAACTGCGCCCGGTCGCCGAGACGCCTGACAGTTGGAAGTGGGATTTAAACACGATCCCCGTGCGCATTATCCCCGTGGAACAACATGCTTAAGTTATTCTCTGCTTTCAGAAAAAATAAGATCTGGGATTTCGATGGCGGTATTCATCCGCCAGAAATGAAATCGCAGTCCAACGGAACGCCGCTGCGTCAGGTCCCCCTGGCGCAGCGCTTCGTTATTCCCCTAAAACAGCACATTGGCGCCGAGGGCGAACTGTGCGTTGCTGTCGGTGAGCACGTATTGCGGGGACAGCCGTTAACCCGTGGGCGCGGAAAAATGCTGCCGGTACATGCGCCCACCTCCGGTACGATAGCGGCAATTGCCCCGCACTCCACCGCCCATCCCTCTGCCCTCGCTGAACTGAGCGTGATCATCGATGCCGACGGCGAAGACCGCTGGATTGAGCGTGATGGTTGGTCGGATTACACCTCGCATAGTCGCGAAGAATTAATCACCCGCATCCACCAGTATGGCGTTGCGGGTCTTGGCGGCGCGGGCTTCCCAACCGGCGTAAAACTGCAGGGCGGCGGCGATAAAATCGAAACGCTGATCGTCAACGCGGCGGAATGTGAACCTTACATTACCGCTGACGATCGCCTGATGCAGGACTGTGCCGCGCAGGTCGTCGAGGGGATCCGCATCCTTGCGCATATCCTCCAGCCACGCGAGGTTCTGATTGGTATTGAAGATAACAAACCGCAGGCCATTTCGATGTTGCGCGCCGTGTTGGCCGACGCTCATGACATCTCCCTGCGCGTGATCCCCACTAAATATCCCTCAGGCGGCGCGAAACAACTTACCCAGATCCTGACCGGCAAACAGGTGCCCCACGGCGGTCGTTCTTCCGATATCGGCGTGCTGATGCAAAACGTCGGTACCGCCTATGCCGTTAAACGTGCGGTAATTGATGGTGAACCCATTACCGAACGCGTGGTGACGCTGACAGGCGAAGCCGTCAGTCGCCCCGGCAACGTCTGGGCGCGACTGGGTACGCCGGTGCGTCATCTTCTGAACGACGCGGGATTCTGCCCTTCAGCCGATCAAATGGTGATCATGGGCGGCCCGCTAATGGGCTTCACTCTGCCCTGGCTCGATGTGCCGGTGGTCAAAATCACTAACTGTCTGCTGGCGCCTTCCGCAACCGAAATGGGCGAACCCCAGGAAGAAAAAGGCTGTATTCGCTGCAGCGCCTGTGCGGACGCCTGCCCGGCCGATCTACTGCCGCAACAGCTTTACTGGTTCAGTAAAGGGCAGCAGCATGATAAAGCCACCGCGCACAACATTGCTGACTGCATTGAATGCGGCGCCTGCGCATGGGTATGCCCGAGCAATATTCCCCTGGTGCAATATTTCCGTCAGGAAAAAGCCGAACTGAACGCCATAAGCCAGGAAGAAAAACGGGCGGCGGAAGCCAAAGCGCGATTTGAAGCACGTCAGGCGCGTCTGGAACGCGAAAAAGCGGCACGCCTTGAGCGCCATAAAAAAGCGGCGGTCCAGCCAGCGGCGAAAGACCAGGACGCCATCACTGCAGCCCTTGCGCGAGTGAAACAAAAACAAGCTCAGGCAACTCAGCCGGTTATCATCCAGGCCGGGGAAAAACCGGATAACAGCGCGGTCATTGCCGCCCGGGAAGCGCGTAAGGCTCAGGCGCGCGCAAAACAGGCGGAAAATAGTGTCACCACGGATACCGACCCGCGTAAAGCGGCGGTCGAAGCCGCTATTGCCCGCGCGAAAGCGCGTAAGCTGACACAGCAGGCCACGGACGAACAGGCCGCGCCCGCCGAACCGGTGGACCCGCGTAAAGCGGCGGTTGAGGCTGCCATTGCCCGCGCGAAAGCGCGTAAGCTGGCGCAGCAGGCAACGGACGAACAGGCCGCGCCTGCCGAGCCGGTGGACCCGCGTCAAGCGGCGGTTGAAGCCGCCATTGCCCGCGCGAAAGCGCGTAAGCTGACACAGCAGGCAACGGACGAACAGGCCGCGCCCGCCGAACCGGTCGATCCGCGTAAAGCGGCGGTTGAAGCCGCCATTGCCCGCGCGAAAGCGCGTAAGCTGGCGCAGCAGGCAACAGACCAACAGGCCGCGCCCGCCGAACCGGTCGATCCGCGTAAAGCGGCGGTTGAAGCCGCCATTGCCCGCGCGAAAGCGAAAAAAGCCGCTCAGCAGCAGGTTGTCAACGAGGAATAAATGGTATTCAGAATCGCAAGTTCTCCTTACACGCATAACCAGCGTCAGACATCACGCATTATGCTGCTGGTTTTACTCGCCGCCGTACCGGGTATTGCCGCACAGCTGTGGTTTTTTGGCTGGGGCACGCTTTTTCAGATTGTGCTTGCAGGCATCAGCGCCGTTCTCGCAGAAGCCGCGGTGCTCAGACTGCGTAAACAGCCGGTTCTGTCCGTTTTAAAAGACAATTCCGCTGTGTTGACCGGATTGCTGTTGGCCGTCAGTATTCCGCCGCTGGCCCCCTGGTGGATGGGGGTTCTCGGTACCGTTTTCGCCGTGATTATCGCCAAACAGCTGTATGGCGGCCTGGGTCAGAATCCGTTTAACCCGGCAATGATTGGCTACGTTGTCCTGCTCATCTCCTTCCCCGTTCAGATGACAAGCTGGCTACCGCCACATGAGATTGCCGCGCTATCGCCAGGCCTGATGGATGCGCTTCAGGTGATCCTGACCGGTCATACCGCCAGCGGTAACGATATGAATAGCTTGCGGATGGGCATTGACGGGATCAGTCAGGCCACGCCGCTGGATACCTTTAAAACTGCGCTGCATGCGGGGCGCTCTGTTGACCAGATCCAGCAATACCCTATTTACCGCGGCGCGTTTGCGGGTGTGGGCTGGCAGTGGGTCAATCTGGCGTGGCTGGCTGGCGGTGTCTGGTTGCTGTGGAAAAAAGCGATTCGCTGGCATATTCCGGTCAGCTTTCTGCTCTCGTTAAGTGTCTGCGCAACGCTGGGCTGGTTTTTCGCCCCCGACGCCCTGGCCTCACCGTCAATCCACCTGCTTTCCGGTGCGACCATGCTCGGCGCGTTCTTTATTTTGACCGATCCGGTAACGGCCTCGACCACAAATCGGGGTCGTCTGGTGTTCGGCGCGCTTGCGGGGCTGCTGGTTTGGCTCATCCGCAGCTTTGGCGGTTATCCGGATGGCGTAGCCTTCGCCGTGCTGCTGGCGAATATTACGGTTCCGCTGATCGATTATTACACCCGTCCGCGGGTGTATGGCCATCGCAAAGGATAATCCATGCTGAAAACGATTCGTAAACATGGCATCACGCTGGCGCTGTTTGCAGCAGGCTCAACCGGACTGACCGCCGCCATCAATATGATGACCAAAACGACCATCGACGAGCAGGCCGCTCTCCAGCAAAAAGCGCTTTTTGATCAGGTGCTGCCCGCCGATCGCTATAACAATCAGCTACAGAACCGTTGTTTCATCGTTAGCGCCCCGGCGCTGGGGAAAGGCGAGCACCGCGTTTATATCGCCGAGAAAAACGGCACTCCCGTCGCGGCGGTAATGGAAGCGACGGCGCCTGATGGTTACTCCGGCGCGATTCAACTGCTGGTTGGCGCAGACTTCAACGGCACGGTTTTAGGCACGCGGGTTACCGAACATCACGAAACGCCAGGGCTGGGCGATAAAATCGAACGGCGCTTGTCAGACTGGATCACGCATTTCAGCGGTAAATCGATCCAGGGCGCAAACGACAGTCGCTGGGCAGTAAAAAAAGATGGCGGCGACTTTGACCAGTTTACTGGCGCGACCATTACGCCTCGCGCAGTGGTTAACGCCGTGAAGCGCGCTGGACTTTATGCACAAACGTTGCCCGCGCAACTTTCACACCTTCCCGCCTGTGGAGAATAGACCATGAGCGAAATCAAAGACGTTATTGTCCAGGGGTTATGGAAAAACAACTCCGCGCTGGTTCAGCTGTTGGGCTTATGCCCTCTGCTGGCGGTGACCTCAACGGCAACCAATGCGTTGGGCCTGGGACTTGCCACTACACTGGTGCTGACGCTCACCAACCTGACCGTTTCAGCGTTACGCCGCTGGACGCCAGCGGAAATTCGTATCCCGATTTATGTCATGATCATCGCGTCGGTGGTGAGCGCCGTGCAGATGCTGATCAACGCCTATGCCTATGGTCTATACCAGTCGTTAGGCATCTTTATTCCGCTTATCGTGACCAACTGCATCGTGGTGGGCCGCGCGGAAGCTTTTGCGGCGAAGAAAGGACCGGCGCTTTCGGCGCTTGACGGTTTCGCTATCGGCATGGGCGCCACTGGCGCGATGTTCGTGTTGGGGTCACTGCGTGAGATCCTCGGTAACGGCACCCTGTTTGACGGCGCGGACAGCCTGCTGGGAAGCTGGGCGAAAGTGCTGCGGATTGAAATTTTCCACACCGATTCCCCTTTCCTGCTGGCGATGTTGCCGCCGGGCGCCTTCATTGGGCTTGGCCTGATGCTGGCAGTGAAATACCTTATTGACGAGAAAATGAAAAAACGCCGCGCCAGCGTGGCGGTCGCAACGGAACTGCCCTCTGGCGAAACAGGGAATGCCTCATGAACAAAACGAAACGGCTGGAAATTTTAACCCGCTTGCGTGACAACAATCCGCACCCGACAACGGAACTGAACTTCAATTCGCCTTTTGAACTGTTGATCGCGGTCCTGCTGTCGGCCCAGGCCACCGACGTGAGCGTTAATAAAGCCACCGCGAAGCTTTACCCGGTCGCCAATACCCCTGCCGCCATGCTCGCGCTTGGCGTGGAGGGCGTTAAGTCATACATCAAGACAATCGGCTTGTTTAACAGCAAGGCCGAAAACGTCATCAAAACCTGCCGTATCTTGCTGGAAAAACATCAGGGTGAAGTACCCGAAGATCGCGCTTCGCTGGAAGCTCTGCCGGGCGTTGGTCGCAAGACCGCTAACGTCGTGCTTAACACCGCATTTGGCTGGCCCACCATCGCCGTAGATACGCATATTTTCCGCGTCTGTAACCGAACCCAGTTCGCGCCAGGTAAAAACGTTGAGCAGGTAGAAGAAAAGCTGCTGAAAGTGGTTCCCGCAGAGTTTAAAGTTGACTGCCATCACTGGCTGATTCTGCATGGCCGCTACACCTGCATTGCGCGTAAACCGCGCTGCGGCTCCTGCATTATTGAAGATCTTTGCGAATACAAAGACAAAGTCGACTTTTGACCGACCGGGGCGTCAGCCCGCCCCGTCATAACCCTTTGTTATCCTCTCCATGTCCGGTTCGTTGCCGACAATCCTATCGCCTGACATCCAGACCCTAATGGAATATGCGGGTGTTTAAACACTTATCCAGGTTAATCATTTTTTTGATAGCAAAAATTTCTATCCAATTGTGATCGCGATCAAACTGATAACCCTATGTAAATTATTTTATTCATTCTGGTTAAATTCAGCTGCAAATGCCCCGCTCAAAACTTTTATTGACAATACAATACACTGGCTATTTTTCAGATATTGGCCTATATCACTGCCTTAATCGTCAAATAGCAGAACATATTGCCACCGGTCCCTTTCACGCCCTCTTCATTAGCGTAAAAATCTGCCTTTTTACGATTAAAGAAATTTAACGCTGGATAACATTTCTTATGCCCGTTGAATTCACCACTTCAGATATATGTAACAGATTATTACAAAGGACTTGTCTGAAAGTGCAAGATAGTGAACATTACTTGCCGTTTCCCCTCCCACTATAACAATTTCACGGCTGCGTAAGACGCATCACGTGACAGAACACCCCCGTTAATATGGGATGTAAAAAAAGAGGTATAAGTGTCTACTGCAAACAATAAACCAACGGAAAGCGTCAGTCTGAACGCTTTCAAACAACCGAAAGCGTTCTATCTCATCTTCTCGATTGAGCTCTGGGAGCGTTTTGGTTATTACGGCCTGCAAGGGATCATGGCCGTTTACCTGGTTAAACAACTGGGTATGTCTGAAGCGGATTCTATCACCCTGTTCTCCTCCTTTAGCGCCCTGGTTTACGGTCTGGTCGCCATTGGTGGTTGGTTAGGGGATAAAGTACTGGGCACCAAGCGCGTGATTATGCTTGGTGCGATCGTGTTGGCTATTGGTTATGCGCTGGTCGCCTGGTCCGGTCACGATGCCGGGATCGTTTATATGGGGATGGCAGCCATTGCAGTGGGTAACGGCTTGTTTAAAGCCAACCCGTCTTCCCTGCTGTCTACCTGCTATGCCAAAGATGACCCGCGTCTTGATGGCGCATTTACCATGTACTACATGTCCGTCAACATCGGTTCATTCTTCTCCATGCTGGCGACACCATGGCTGGCTGCGCGTTACGGCTGGAGCACCGCGTTTGCACTGAGCGTTGTCGGTATGCTGATCACCGTTGTTAACTTCGCCTTCTGCCAGCGCTGGGTGAAAAACTACGGTTCGAAACCTGACTTCGAGCCTGTCAACTATCGCAACCTGCTGCTGACCATTGTTGGCGTTGTCGCGCTGATCGCCGTTGCGACCTGGCTGCTTCACAACCAGGAAATCGCGCGCATGGCGCTGGGCGTGATCGCCCTCGGTATCGTGATTATTTTTGCGAAAGAAGCCTTTTCCATGCAGGGCGCGGCACGCCGCAAAATGATTGTCGCCTTCATTCTGATGCTGGAAGCGATCATCTTCTTCGTTCTGTACAGCCAGATGCCAACCTCGCTGAACTTCTTCGCGATCCGTAACGTTGAGCACTCCATTCTGGGTATCGCGTTCGAGCCGGAACAGTATCAGGCGCTGAACCCGTTCTGGATCATCATCGGTAGCCCGATCCTCGCCGCTATCTATAACAAAATGGGCGACACCCTGCCGATGCCGATGAAATTCGCGCTGGGTATGGTGCTCTGCTCCGGTGCGTTCCTCGTGCTGCCGCTGGGTGCGAAATTCGCCACCGACGCAGGCATCGTCTCCGTTAACTGGCTGATTATTTGCTACGGCCTGCAAAGTATCGGTGAACTGATGATCTCCGGTCTGGGTCTGGCGATGGTGGCGCAACTGGTTCCGCAGCGTCTGATGGGCTTCATCATGGGGAGCTGGTTCCTGACGACCGCTGGCGCGAATATCATCGGCGGTTACGTCGCGAACATGATGGCTGTACCAGAAAACGTTACCGACCCGCTGATGTCTCTCGAAGTATACGGTCGCGTCTTCCTGCAGATTGGTGTGGCTACCGCCGTTATCGCAGCGCTGATGCTGCTTACTGCGCCGAAGCTGAACCGCATGACCCTGGACGACAACAACGACCAGAAAGCGTCTAAAACCGCTACCGCGTAAGACGTTGGGAAACACAAACGAGAGCCGCTAACTTTGCGTTAGCGGCTTTTTTTTTGTTCGCTCTCGCACTAGGATACGGTAAACCTCAGTTGAAAGGAGTAACCGATGAAACTGTTCTATAAGCCAGGCGCCTGTTCTCTTGCTTCCCATATTACCCTTCGCGAGAGCGGCAAAGATTTCACCCTTGAAGGGGTGGACTTGATGAAAAAGCGGCTGGAAAACGGCGATGACTTTTTCGCGGTTAACCCAAAAGGGCAAGTTCCGGCGCTATTGCTTGACGATGGCACTTTGCTGACGGAAGGCGTGGCGATCATGCAGTATCTCGCAGACAGCGTGCCGGATCGCCAACTGCTGGCGCCGGTGGGCAGTATTTCACGTTATAAAACGCTGGAATGGCTTAACTATATCGCTACTGAGCTGCACAAAGGCTTCACCCCGCTGTTTCGCCCGGATACGCCAGAAGAGTACAAACCCGCCGTCCGCGCTTTGCTGGAGAAAAAACTGCAATACGTCGATGAATCACTCAAAGAGGGTCAGTGGATTTGCGGTCAGCGTTTTACCATTGCCGACGCTTATCTTTTTACCGTATTGCGTTGGGCAAGTGCGGTGAAGCTGAATATGGCGAGCTTAAGCCATATTGCAGGGTATATGCAGCGAGCGGCAGAACGTCCGGCCATTGCCGCGGCGCTTAAGGCGGAAGGGTTGAAATAGCCGGACTGGCTGTGTAGCCGGGTATCGCTAACGCTTACCCGGCCTACGTTACGACAACCGCTTATAAGCGGGTCGCGCTGAAATAGTGCTCTGGTCTGGCGATACGATCCTGCGCCGCCACCACCTGCAGTTCATATTCCTGCATTTCCCGGGTCGCGATCATAATCTCATACACCGCCGCGGTGACATGTTCCAGCGCCTGCTGAAGGGTTGCTCCCTGCAACAGTTTTACCAACAGCAAACCACTGGTGACGTCGCCAACCCCCACCGGTTGGCGCGTGCCGAAATCGACCAACGGACGGCTGATGTGCCAGGCTTCTTCTGCCGTTACCAGCAGCATTTCAAAACGCTCCATGCTGAAGCCTGCGCGCGCCAGATGTTTCACCAGGACAATCTGTGGACCCTGCGCGATTAACTCACGGGCTGCCGTGACAGCGTCTTCTACGCTGTTCACCGCATGTTCGCACAGGATTTCCAGCTCAATCAGGTTAGGCGCAATGATGTCGCTTGCGGGAAGCGCATGACGAACGTGAAACTCAGCGACGCCTGGCGCCACGATGCAGCCCTTTTCCGGGTGTCCCATGACCGGGTCGCAAAAATATTTTGCCGCCGGATTCGCCGCTTTCACCTGGCGGACGATCCCCAGAATATGCTCACCTTGCTCCGCAGATCCCAGATAACCGCTCAGCACTGCATCACAGCGCTTGAGCTGATCGATATCGGCGATACCCTGCACAATTTCGCTCAGATGCGACGGTGGCATAACACACCCCGTCCATTTGCCGTACTGCGTGTGATTAGAGAATTGTACCGTATTGAGGGGCCAGACGTTGGCGCCGAGGCGGCGCATTGGGAACTCCGCAGCGCTGTTGCCAGCATGTCCAAAAACCACATGGGACTGGATGGCGAGGATATTCTTCATTTTTTGCTTACCACAACCCTGAAAAAAGAAAGGGGCGTAGTTTCCCACGCCCCTGCTGACTTATTGTTACTTCCAGCACACCAGACAGTAATTCTTCTTGCCGCGACGCAGCAGCGTGTAGCGGCCATACAGACGATCGCTTTCCGCGAAGACATACTCCGGATCGGACTGCTTTGCGCCGTTAATGGTGATCGCGTTCGAGGCGATAGTTTTACGCGCCTGACCGCGAGAAGGCTGCAGCTCGGCATCCACCAGCGCCTGCATCAGATCCGCGCCCTTTTCCATCTCAACCATCGGAACGCCGTCCTGCGCAAGCTGTTCGAAGTCCGCTTCGCTCAGATCGCTCAGCGTCCCGTTGAACAGGCTCTCTGTGATGCGTTTCGCCGCCACCAGACCTTCTTCACCGTGGACCAGACGCGTCACCTGCTCAGCCAGCACGTACTGGGCGCGAGGCGCTTTGCCGCTGTTTTTGTCTTCTTCTTCCAGCGCGTTGATCTCTTCGATATCCATAAAGGTGAAGAATTTCAGGAAGCGATACACATCGGCATCGGCGGTGTTGATCCAGAACTGGTAGAATTTGTAAGGACTGGTTTTCTTCGGATCCAGCCACACTGCGCCGCCTTCGGTTTTACCAAACTTGGTGCCATCGGCTTTGGTGATCAGCGGAACGGTCAGCCCGAACACCTGGTTCTGATGCAGACGACGGGTCAGGTCGATACCGGAAGTAATGTTGCCCCACTGGTCCGAACCGCCAATTTGCAGCGTCACGCCGTGAAGTTTATTCAGGCAGGCAAAATCGTAACCTTGCAGAAGATTGTAGGAGAACTCGGTAAACGAGATACCCTGATCGTCACGATTCAGGCGCTGCTTCACCGCTTCTTTGTTGATCATCTGGTTAACGGAGAAATGCTTACCGATATCGCGCAGGAAGGTCAGCACGTTCATGTTGCCGAACCAGTCATAGTTGTTCGCTGCGATGGCGGAATTGTCGCCGCAGTCGAAATCGAGGAACGGCGCAACCTGTTTACGGATTTTGTCTACCCACTCCTGAACGGTGTCTTCCGTGTTCAGTTTACGCTCGGCGGCTTTGAAGCTCGGGTCGCCAATCAGACCCGTTGCGCCGCCAACCAGCGCGACGGGCTTATGACCAGCCTGCTGGAAGCGTTTCAGGCATAACAAGGGAACCAGATGCCCCAAATGCAAGCTGTCAGCGGTAGGATCGAAGCCGCAATAGAGCGCGATCGGGCCTTGCGCCAGTCGCTCTGCTAACGCTTCCTCGTCCGTCACCTGGGCTACCAGCCCCCGCTCTTGCAATTGTTTAATCAAGTTACTGCTTGCCATCAAAATCTCCATGTATAAAACGACTGCACCTTTGCCGGTACACGACTTTTCGCCAGACGCGAAAGCTCTATAGAATAAAGCGCCGGGGCACGCAGCGCTAGCGCTTAAAACAACATTTTCGGGGTTTACGGGGCGAGCCGATCAATTTTCCACGCGTTATTTTCCCGCTGATAGAGAAAGCGATCATGCAGACGGTGCTCACCACCCTGCCAAAACTCCATTTGCTCGATGCTGATGCGGAATCCGCCCCAGAAGCTGGGCAGCGGTACGTCGCCCTGTTGGAACTTCTGTTTCAGCTCAAGGAATTTGCTTTCGAGGATCCCGCGTGCGGAAATTCGGCTGGACTGCTTAGAGACCCAGGCGCCTATCTGGCTGTCTCGCGGACGGCTGTGGAAATACTTGATCACTTCGAGCGTCGACAACCGTTCTGCCTGACCGATAACCATCACCTGACGTTCCAGCATATGCCACGGGAACAGCAGGCTGACGCGCGGATTATTTTCAATTTGATGCGCTTTACGGCTTCCGAGGTTGGTGTAAAAGACCAACCCTTTTTCGTCATAGTGCTTGAGGAGGACGATACGCTGGTACGGTTGGCCATTTTCATCGACCGTGGCGACGACCATCGCAGTGGGATCGGCCAGTCTGGCTTCACATGCCTGAGCCAGCCAGCGTTCGAAAAGGGTTAATGGTTCAGCGGGGAGATCGTGGCGACGCAGGCCACCTTTTGTGTATTCACGGCGCAGGTGCGCGATTTGCTGCAATTCGTCGTTATCAGACATGGTGTTCGCTACGGATTGTCAGTGGGTGGCGCTATTGTGCGCCGCCCTGTTGAAAATCTCAACGCTTCGGGTTTTGTAACTGACAGTTATTCAACACGATGCGGTCGCGCTTATAAACGGTGGCGCTGTCGCCCTTCGACCAGAAAACATAAATGCCGTCGGTGTACCGCGCGCCGGAGGCTGATACGCCCTGCTTGAGAGTCAGCAGCTTATTATCATAAATAAAGCTAACGTCCTGGCGGGTGTTATTCGATTTTACGGTTAGTGGTTTTTCGTCGCACTGGTATTCCAGCGTGTCCGTTTGCATCCGCTCGACAAACTGGTTATAGACGCTGCAGCCTGACAGCATAAGCGGAAGGCAGAGGAGTAAGAGTTTTTTCATAGCCGTATCCTGAAGACTTTCCTGGTCATGGAGGGTGAAAATACCCTCCCTAATGTTCCGATTGTAACGTCAGACGCCGCCAGAAAAATTCAGTTAACTCTGAGTTCGCGGGTTAGCCGGAAAAATCCCGCCCAGCACACTCGCTTCGCGCGCGCCGGTCACCGACGGTAAATTACCCGGCAGTCCGGCTACCGTTCGCCACGCCAGCCAGGCGAAAGCCAACGCTTCCATATCATCACCGCTGACGCCCGCGGTATCGGTGGTGGTCACTTCCGTTCCCGGCAGTAACGCAGCCAACCTCGCCATCAGCAGCGGGTTGCGGCTTCCTCCGCCACACACCATCAGACGGTCGCAACCCCCGTTCAGCAACACTTGTTCAGAAATTGTCACCGCGGTCAGCTCGGTAAGCGTCGCCTGTACGTCCTGCGCTTTCACGCCGGGAAAGGCCGCCAGTTGACGTTCGATCCAGCCATAGTTGAAATACTCCCGCCCGGTACTTTTCGGCGCAGGCAGCGCGAACCACGGATCGCTGAGCATCGCCTGCAGCAGAGGAATGATTACCGTTCCGCCGCGCGCCCATTCAGCATCTTTATCATATGGCTTCGCACACTGCCGCCAGATCCAGGCATCCATCAGCATATTGCCGGGCCCGGTGTCATGCCCGCGCACCGGCTGATCCGGTATCAACAGCGAGAGATTGGCGATTCCGCCGATATTGAGCACCATTCGCCGCTCCGTCGGATGCGCCAGCAGCGCCTGGTGAAAAGCAGGGACCAGCGGCGCGCCCTGTCCGCCCAGCGCGATATCCCGACGGCGAAAATCGCCCACCACCGTGATACCGGTGCGCGCCACAATCTGGTTGTTATCGCCTATCTGCATCGTATGCGGGAATGCGCCCGTCGGCTCATGCCATACCGTTTGCCCGTGACAGCCAATCGCCACAATGTCCTGAGGGCGAAGCTTTTCCTGAGCAAGCAGTCCGTTAACCGCGTCAGCGAAGAGTTGGCCAAGTTGCACATCAAGCTGGCCTAACCGGGAAAGGGTCAGGGGCTGTCCCTCGCAAATGTCGAGAATCGCGTGTTTAAGCGCGACGGGCATCGGCCAGCTCACGCTCGCCTGTTGCGCCACCATTGTGTCATCTATCGTCGCCAGTACCACGTCAACACCATCGAGGCTGGTGCCTGACATCACGCCAATATAGCGGCCCGATTTCATACCTGTTCCTTATTAAGCCTGACTTTGCGTCACACTCCATCATAAACCCGCGTGCAATGCTACGCTTCATTAACGTTTTGTTCCGAAATTCCGTATAGCGTCCTGTTTAATAAACTGACTGAATAGTTCGTTTAAAGTTGGTTAACGAGCCTGTTATTATGATTTCTGTTTAGTCTGGACAGAATATGTGACCTCAAACGCACAAATGCCATATAATTGAACCATGGGAGATGCCTGGATGGCGTTTCATGGTGAACAGGAGATTTTAAATGATTAAACGTGTGCTGATCGTTTCACTGGCTGGCCTGTCCTTAGTGGGCTGTGCTAACACCGATAGCCTTTCAGGTGATGTGTATACCGCTTCGGAAGCAAAACAAGTGCAGAACGTCACTTACGGTACCATCGTAAACGTTCGTCCGGTTCAGATTCAGGCGGGTAACGATGAAAACGTGATCGGTGCGATCGGGGGTGCGGTTCTCGGTGGTTTCCTGGGTAACACCGTTGGCGGTGGTACGGGCCGTTCACTGGCTACCGCAGCAGGCGCAGTCGCCGGCGGCGTCGCAGGCCAGAGCGTTCAGGGTGCGATGAATAAAACCCAGGGCGTGGAACTGGAAATCCGTAAGGATGATGGAAATACCATCATGGTCGTACAGAAACAGGGTAACACCCGTTTCTCTGCGGGTCAGCGCGTGGTGCTGGCAAGCAACGGTCGTCAGGTTACCGTCTCTCCGCGCTAAACGAATTACGTGTGGTCAGGGCTGGCCACACGTCTCCCCACCTCAGTCTCGCGACTGTAACTCGATAATATTGCGCTCAAGTCGGGCGATGAGTTTAATCAGCAGATCAATTTCCTGCGTTGAAATCCCTTCCAGAATTTCACCACGCGTTTTGTTGATGACCGCTTCCATGTCGGCAATCAGCGGTTCAGCCTTTTCAGTCAGCTTGATACGTTTTGCCCGGCGATCGCTGGCGCACGTCTGTCGTGAAATCAGGCCTTTTTCTTCGAGCTGATCCAGCGTACGTACCAGTGATGGCTGTTCAATGCCGATCGCTTTTGCCAATTGAATCTGTGATTGATCGGGCGGCAATTGGTGAATATTATGCAGCGTTACCCAGTGTGTCTGCGTCAACTCCAGAGGCTTAAGACGGTGGTCTATCAAAGCACGCCAAATGCGCACCAACCGTGCCAGATCAGAACCTAATGGCGATTCCAATTTCATCTCCTTATAATTAGCTTGCTAAGATATTATACTGATTTTAGAATAGTGTGCAGCATTTGCATTCCTAAAACAAATGTATTGCTGCATTTGCTTACGTGTTGACATATTTTTCAGACATTACGCGAAAAAAGCGCGTTCTGAGGTTTTTTTTGCTAAACCTGTAGTAACGCGACCTGACGCAAAGGATTTTTGCTGTGACCATCGCACTTAATGCAACGGGAATGCCCTTACAAGACATGGTGATTGGCGCATCCATTTATTTCCCTCCCCTTTTCAAAGCCTTTGCGCTGGGCTTTATCCTGTGGCTGTTCATTCATCGCCTTCTGCGCGACCGTCTCTATTCCGGCGAATACTGGCATCCTTTGTTGCTGGATCTCTCTCTTTTTGCCCTGTGCGTTTGCGCTGGCCTGTTATTGTTGGTGGTGTTCTGATTATGTCACTCAAAACGTTAAAATATTTTTCGACGATCGTCATCGCCACTGCCGCGGTGCTCGCCGGTTGGTGGATGTGGAATTATTACATGCAGTCTCCCTGGACGCGTGACGGTAAAGTCAGAGCCGAACAGGTCAGCGTTACCCCGCAGGTATCCGGGGCGATCGTCGACCTGAAAGTGAAAGATAACCAGTTTGTTCACGCCGGCGACCTGCTGTTCAGCATCGACAAAACACCTTTTCATATCGCAGAGCTCAATGCGCAAGCTCAACTGGCAAAAGCACAGTCCGATCTGGCTAAAGCCAATAACGAAGCCAACCGCCGTCGCCATTTAACCCGTAATGTAATCTCCGCCGAGGAGCTTGACACGGCTAACCTGAATGTCAAAGCCATGCAAGCAAGCGTTGGCGTCGCCCAGGCAACGCTGAAACAGGCCCAGTGGCAGCTCAGTCAGACGGAAGTACGCGCCCCGGTTTCCGGCTGGATCACCAACCTTTCCACCCGAACGGGGGATTTCGCCGCCACCGGACAGCCGCTGTTTGCGCTGGTCGACAGCCACTCTTTTTACGTGATGGGGTATTTTGAAGAGACCAAATTACGCCACATTCGTCCTGGCGCGCCTGCGCAAATAACGCTTTATAGCGGCAACGTAAAGTTACAGGGTCACGTTTCCAGTATCGGTCGTGCCATTTACGACCAGAGCGTGGAAAGTGATTCAGGTCTGGTGCCAGACATTAAACCCAATGTGCCCTGGGTTCGGCTGGCGCAGCGGGTGCCAGTGCGGATTGAATTTAACGCATTGCCGAAAGACCTGACGCTTGTCTCTGGCACCACCTGCAGTGTGGCGATTGGGCAGTAAATGACGCTCCCTCGTCTCTCCCTGCGCAATACGCCATGGCTGAAAGCCACCGCCGGACAATGGCGCTATGCGCTGCGTAACACCCTTGCCATGTGCCTGGCGCTGACCTTTGCCTATTACCTGAATCTCGATGAACCCTACTGGGCGATGACCTCCGCTGCGGTTGTCAGCTTCCCGACCGTGGGCGGCGTGATCAGTAAAAGCCTGGGCCGTATCGCGGGGAGCCTGCTTGGCGCTACCGCTGCGCTGATTCTCGCCGGACACACCCTTAATGAACCGTGGCTTTTTCTGCTTAGCATGGCGGCGTGGATCGGCTTTTGTACCTGGGCCTGCGCGTATTTCAGCAATAATGTCGCTTACGCCTTTCAACTGGCGGGCTACACGGCGGCGATTATCGCCTTTCCAATGGTAAACATTGTCGAAATAACCCAACTGTGGGATATCGCCCAGGCGCGAGTCTGCGAAGTGATTGTCGGGATTTTATGCGGCGGCATGATGATGATGATCCTGCCCAGTACCTCAGACGGCACCGCCCTGTTGACGGCGCTGAAGAAGATGCATGCGCGCCTGCTGGAACATGCGAGTTTGCTGTGGCAACCGGACACAACCGATGCCATTCGCGCCGCTCACGAAGGGGTGATCGGGCAAATACTGACGATGAACTTATTGCGTATCCAGGCGTTCTGGAGCCATTACCGCTTTCGTCGACAGAACGCGCTGCTTAATGCCCTGCTGCACCAGCAACTGCGTCTCACCAGCGTCATCTCCAGCCTGCGAAGAATGTTGCTGAACTGGCCCAATCCGCCCGCCAATAGCCGGGAGATTATTGAGGCGCTACTGCTCGCCCTGGCCCGACCGCAAACTGACAGCTATACCGTTGCCAGGATCTTTGCCCCGCTTGCACCGCCAGATAGATCAGATTTTCGTCACGTCGCCTTCTGGCAGCGGCTGCGCTATTTTTGCCGTCTTTATCTGCAAAGCAGCCGCCAGCTACGGCTACTGGAAACAGACACGCTACAGGCGCACATCAGCATCCCGCGGGTCCCAGCCCTTGCGCGCCATACTGACAGCGCGGAGGCTATCTGGAGCGGCCTGCGCACCTTCGCTACGCTAATGGCTATCGGCGCGTGGAGTATCGGCGCGCAGTGGGAATCGGGCTCGGGGGCGCTCACGCTGGCCGCCATCAGTTGTGTGCTCTATTCGGTAGTGGCGACACCGTTTAAATCGCTGTCGCTACTGATGCGTACGCTGGTGTTACTGTCGTTGTTCAGCTTTGTGGTGAAGTTTGGTTTGATGGTCCAGATCAGCGATCTCTGGCAATTTTTGCTGTTCCTGTTTCCGTTACTCGTCACCATGCAACTGTTCAAACTGCAAATGCCAAAGCTGGCGGGCCTGTGGGGACAATTGATTGTATTTATGGGCTCATTTATCGCGGTGACGAACCCGCCCGTTTATGACTTTGCCGATTTCCTTAACGATAATACGGCCAAAATTGTTGGCGTCGCCCTGTCATGGCTGGCATTCGCCATTCTGCGTCCCGGTTCTGATGCGCGTAAAAGCCGGCGGCATATCCGCGCGCTGCGTCGCGATTTTGTCGATCAGTTAAGCCGTCGCCCCTCACTCAGCGAACATGAGTTTGAGTCGCTGACTTATCACCACGTCAGCCAGTTAAGCAACAGCCAGGACGCGCTGGCGAGGCGCTGGCTTCTGCGATGGGGAGTGGTGTTACTGAACTGTTCACACGTTGTCTGGCAGCTGCGCGCCTGGGAATCGCGTTCCGATCCGCTGTCGCGGGTGAGAGATATCTGTATCGCTTTGTTGCGTGACGTGATGAGCGAGCGCGGCGTACAACAGCGGCCGCTGGCGGCGTCCCTGGCGGAACTGCTGCGCATCTGCGAAACGCTTTCGCGTCACCCGCAGCCTGCCGCGCAGGAACTGGCCGCTCTTCTCTGGCGGCTACACTGCTCGCTGTCACAACTCGAGCAGGCGCCGCCAGAAGGAACGCTGACAACCTGATTATTTAATGACACCACAGGCAAACCGTGCCCCGCCGCCGCCCAACGGTTTTGGCTGATCGGACATATTATCGCCGCCAACGTGGATCATCAGCGCCTTATCTTTGATTTCATTGAGGGATTTCAGGCGTGATGCGGTCACAGGAATAACGGCTTTCCCTTCGTTGTTGACCACCAGTACGGGCAAGTCGCCTAAATGCCCTTCACCGTCTGGCCCGGCGTGCTTGCCGGTTTGGTGGGGGTCGAAGTGCCCGCCCGCGGCTTCTGCGGCAGATGCTTTACCGTCTTTCATCGCCGGTTCGCAACTGCCATTCGCGTGAATGTGAAAACCATGCTCGCCCGGCGGCAACGCTTTCAGATCCGGCGTAAACTCCAGCCCTTTATCGGTTTCATTAATGGTCACCTCACCGATGGATTGCCCAATACCTTGTGCGGTGACCAGATTCATTTCCACTTTCTCACTGGCGGCCTGCGCCCCGGTACAGGCTAACAGGGTTAACACGGCCAGACTTAATCGTTTCATAGGACCTCCGTTTTGGGTGCATTTGGCTTAAGTGTAAACCAGAGACGCAATTTTGAACGGAAAATCCAATATTTAGCGATTACGGCACGTCATACCCGAGCGCGGCTTTACGAATACGGAACCATTGCTGACGGCTCATGTTCAGCGACGCCGATCCCACGGCGGCCCTGACGCGCTCAATTTTGCCGGAACCGATAATCGGCAGCGGCTGCGATGGCAAACGAAGCACCCAGGCGTACACGACCTGCTCAATCGTCTCTGCGTTTAGCTCCTCCGCCACTACCGCCAGCTCATTACGTAGCGGCTGAAACGCATCGTCGTTAAATAAACGACCGCCGCCGAGGCACGACCATGCCATCGGACGAATACGCAGTTGCTGAAGTTGATCGAGCGTGCCATCCAGCAGCAGCGGCTGATGCACCGGAGAAATCTCCACCTGATTCGTTGCCAGCGTGAACGGTAAACGGGACTGCAGCAGCGTAAACAGCGCGGGAGTAAAGTTTGACACGCCAAAGTGACGTACTTTTCCGCTCTGGTGCAGATGCTGGAAGGCTTCTGCCACCTCGTCGGCGTCCATCAGCGGATCGGGACGATGAATCAGCAGCAGATCCAGACGATCGGTGGCCAGATTGACCAGCGACTGCTCGGCACTCTTCACGATATGGTCACGATCGGTGATGTAGTGACCGAGGGCGTTTTCTGCCCGCGCGGTGGTGGCGATACCGCATTTTGTGACAATCTCCATTTGCTCGCGCAGATGCGGCGCCAGCTTCAGCGCGTCACCAAAGGCCGCCTCGCACTGGTAGCCGCCATAAATATCCGCGTGGTCGACGGTGGTGATACCCAGTTCCAGGTGCTGCTCGATAAAGCTTACTCGCTCCTGGGGGGACATGTTCCAGTCCATCAGTCGCCAGTAGCCCATCACAAAGCGGGAAAAGGTCGGGCCTTGCGGCGCAATTGTCGTACGCTGAACCATAACTGCTTCCTCGTGAAATAAAGTGTTCCGAGTATATACAATTCGTCGGTTAAAAGAGTGAAGGCTGTTGCGGTTCTTCAGGCTCTGCGGGTTTGTTTGCGCGCAATTTACGCAGCAGGCGCTGGCGGCACAGCCTCAGCACGTCCTGCTTCTGGGCGTCACTCATTTTCTGCCAGTTGAAGCGTTCGTCACGGCTGCGAAAACAGCCGCGACAAAATCCCCTCTCGTCGGACTGACAGATGCCGCGACACGGACTCTGGACGGGAAAAAATTCTAACTGCTCTGCCACATCCCCTCCTCATCTTTCGCCTGTACACACTATTGAAGACGGAAACCTGCTATCTGGCAACCCGGCTTGCATTAGACCGACTGGTCTATTACACTCTGCCCTATGAACAAGCATACTGAATGCGATACCCGCGAACACTTACTGGCCACCGGCGAGCGTCTGTGCATGCAGCGCGGATTTACCGGGATGGGCCTTAGCGAACTGTTGAAGACCGCCGAAGTGCCAAAGGGCTCGTTTTACCACTATTTTCGCTCCAAGGAAGCTTTTGGCGTCGCGATGCTGGAGCGCCATTTTGCCGCTTATCATCAGCGATTAACGGAGCACTTTACTACGGGCGCCGGAAATTACCGTGACCGCATTCTGGCTTACTATCAGGAAACGCTGAATCAGTTTCGTCAGCAGGGAACCATCAGTGGTTGTCTGACGGTAAAACTGTCCGCTGAGGTGTGCGATCTGTCTGAAGACATGCGTTCCGCGATGGACAAAGGCGCGAGCAATATTATCGCCATTCTTGCCCATGCGCTGGAAAAGGGTCGCGAAAGCCGTTGTCTGACATTTCCCGGCGAGCCGTTACAGCAGGCGCAAATCCTTTACGCGCTCTGGTTGGGCGCGAATTTACAGGCCAAGATTTCGCGCAGCGCCATGCCGCTCGAAAACGCGCTGGCGCATGTGCGACGTATCATTACAACGCCTGAGGGTTAACAGGCGTTTTTATTTACTCAATCACTAGACGACCGGTCTATTCATCACTGGAGCCATTATGTCCTCTGAAAAACTGTTTACCCCACTGAAGGTGGGTGCGATCACCGCAGCTAACCGTGTATTCATGGCCCCGCTGACGCGTCTGCGCAGCATTGAGCCTGGCGACATCCCGACTCCGTTAATGGCAGAATATTACCGCCAGCGCGCCAGCGCCGGTCTCATCATCAGCGAAGCGACGCAAATTTCCGCCCAGGCGAAAGGCTATGCGGGCGCGCCGGGTCTGCACAGCGACGAGCAGATTGCCGCGTGGAAAAAAATTACTGCCGGCGTTCATGCAGAAAACGGGCATATTGCCGTACAGCTGTGGCACACCGGGCGCATTTCCCATGCCAGCCTGCAACCAGGAGGGCAGCCGCCGGTTTCCGCTTCCGCGCTCAGCGCCGGGACGCGCACCTCTCTACGTGACGAAAACGGCAATGCGATCCGCGTTGACACCTCCATGCCGCGCGCGCTGGAAACCCATGAAATCCCGGGTATCGTGAATGATTTCCGCCAGGCCATCGCCAATGCCCGCGAAGCCGGTTTCGATCTCGTTGAGTTGCACTCCGCCCACGGATATCTGCTGCATCAGTTCCTTTCACCTTCCTCTAACCACCGTACCGACCAGTACGGCGGCAGCGTTGAAAATCGCGCGCGTCTGGTTCTTGAGGTAGTGGATGCGGGGATTCAGGAATGGGGCGCTGACCGTATTGGTATTCGCATCTCCCCTATCGGTACTTTCCAGAACGTGGACAATGGCCCCAACGAAGAAGCAGATGCGCTGTATCTGATCGAAGAACTGGGTAAACGTGGCATCGCTTATCTGCATATGTCCGAGCCGGACTGGGCAGGCGGCGCGTCTTATACTGAAGCCTTCCGCGAAAAAGTACGCGCGCGTTTCCAGGGGCCCATCGTTGGCGCTGGCGCATACACCCGTGAAAAAGCGGAAACCCTCATTGAAAAAGGCCTGATCGACGCGGTTGCGTTCGGTCGCGATTACATTGCCAACCCGGATCTGGTCACCCGACTGCAACGTAAAGCCGAGCTAAACCCGCAGCGCAGCGAGAGTTTCTACGGTGGCGGCGCGGAAGGTTATACCGATTACCCGACGCTGTGATCCCGCCTGCGGCATTCCTCCATTGATAGCGGCGCGAAAACGCCGCTATACTAAAACAACATTTTGAATGTATTGACCATTTTTAAGGGGATAAACAATGCGTTTACTTCATACCATGCTGCGCGTCGGCGATTTGCAGCGTTCTATCGACTTTTACACTAACGTTTTAGGCATGAAACTGCTGCGTACCAGCGAAAACCCGGAGTACAAATATTCTCTGGCATTTGTCGGCTACGGTGAAGAGAGTGACGAAGCGGTGATCGAACTGACGTATAACTGGGGTGTCGATCGCTATGAACTGGGGACTGCCTATGGTCACATTGCGCTGAGCGTTGATAACGCAGCGGAAGCCTGCGAGCGGATTCGCCAGAACGGCGGTAATGTCACGCGTGAAGCGGGTCCGGTAAAAGGCGGCACCACCGTGATTGCGTTTGTTGAAGATCCGGACGGTTACAAAATCGAACTGATCGAAGAAAAAGACGCCGGTCGCGGTCTGGGTAATTAATCCCTTCCGGGCGCGGTTTCTCTGCGCCCGCAGTTTTACTGCAATGAACGCCTTTTTTTGGCATACTACGCGCTGCATTTTTTCTGTATTTAAGAGACCCCGATGTCCGATAACGCTCAACTTACCGGTCTGTGCGACCGTTTTCGCGGTTTTTACCCTGTCGTCATTGATGTTGAAACGGCCGGGTTTAATGCCAGAACCGATGCGCTGCTTGAAATTGCCGCCATCACGTTGAAAATGGATGAACAGGGCTGGCTGATGCCGGACACTACGCTGCATTTCCATGTCGAACCGTTCGAAGGCGCGAATTTGCAGCCCGAAGCGCTGGCGTTTAACGGCATCGACCCCAGCAACCCGCTGCGTGGCGCGGTGAGTGAATATGACGCCCTGCACGCCATTTTTAAAATGGTGCGGAAAGGAATTAAAGACAGCGGCTGTAACCGCGCGATCATGGTGGCGCATAACGCTACGTTCGATCACAGCTTTATGATGGCGGCGGCCGAGCGCGCCTCGCTAAAGCGCAACCCTTTTCATCCGTTTGTCACTTTCGACACTGCCGCCCTCAGCGGACTGGCGCTAGGCCAAACGGTTCTGTCGAAAGCCTGTCTGGCGGCAGGTATGGAGTTTGACGGCACGCAGGCTCATTCGGCGCTTTACGACACGGAACGTACGGCAGTGCTGTTTTGTGAAATCGTCAACCGCTGGAAACGACTGGGCGGCTGGCCGCTGGCCATGCCCGAGGCTTAACGCCGTACGTAAAAAAGCGACCTTTCGGTCGCTTTTTTAGTGAGTGCCGGATGGCCGCGCGTTGGCGACTTCTCCAGCCTGTCACCTCAATCCCGCAGGCGTCACCTTACTCGGTATCTGATTCTTCAGACTTGTACTTCGCCGCGGTCTCTTTGATCAGTTGCTGCAATTCGCCACGCTGATACATTTCGATCAGGATGTCGCAGCCGCCAACCAGTTCGCCATCAACCCACAACTGCGGGAAGGTTGGCCAGTTAGCATACTTCGGCAGTTCGGCGCGGATATCCGGGTTCTGCAAAATATCGACATAAGCAAAACGCTCACCACAGGCAGAAAGCGCCTGCACAGCCTGGGCAGAGAACCCGCAGCTTGGCAGTTTTGGCGAACCTTTCATATACAGCAGGATTGGGTTTTCAGCGATCTGGCGCTGAATTTTTTCGATAGTGGTGCTCATTGTCTTGCTTCCTTAACTTCTTTTACGGCAGTCGTCTGACATTGTAACGGCTCAGGCCGACATCGGAAAATAACATTTTCATTACGCTTTACTATTTTATCGTCTGAAGCCTTAAGTTGCATTGCAAATCACTGTTCAGGCCGCCCTTTTCACCCAATTGTCTATTGAATAAGCAAATTTACCTTTGGTTGCTGCTTTTTTTGGCACTTATGCGCGGAAAACTTTTTTTAACAATAAAAGCTATTAACTTTCTTCAATTCTATAGATTAGAATCATCAGGTTTTGTAAATCACATGCAGGCATGATTGCGCCTGCCTTAACCGAGGAATGCTCAGTGGCGCGGATTAACCGACTCTCCATCACGCTCTGTGCTTTACTATTTACAACGATTTCCTTTATGTCCGTGGCCCAGGCTTCCCGGCAGGCCAGGACAACGTCTGACATTTCTCACAGCAAGAAAACCGCAGACAAGAAAAAAAACACCGCAACAGCGAAAAAGACCACGAAAAATTCCCAACGCACCGCAAAAAAAACAACCGCTAAAAACGCAGTGAAAACGGCATCGGCCAGCAAAAAACGTGTAACCCCCTCCAGCAAAACCTCCCGAACGACCAGTCGCCGCACAAAATCTGGCGTTTCGAAGACAGCCGTCGTGAGCTGGACGGAAAAATGCACGCCACGAAAAGGCCGCAAGCCACACTGCGTGAAGGTGAAAAGCGCAGCGGCCAGCACCCTTGCGGACGCGCATAAGTTAAAAGTCCAAAAAGCCACCAGTACAGCAATGAATAAACTGATGAGCCAGATTGGTAAACCCTACCGCTGGGGCGGTACATCGCCGCGTACTGGCTTCGACTGTAGCGGTCTGGTCTATTACGCCTATAAGGATTTGGTTAAATTCCGCATACCCCGCACGGCAAACGAGATGTATCACCTGCGTGATGCGGCGCCGATCGAACGGGGTGAGCTGAAAAATGGCGATCTGGTGTTCTTCCGTACCCAGGGTCGCGGCACAGCCGATCACGTTGGCGTCTACGTCGGTAACGGCAAATTTATTCAGTCGCCACGCAGCGGTCAGGAAATCCAAATCACCTCTCTTAGCGAAGACTACTGGCAGCGCCATTATGTCGGCGCCCGCCGGGTGATGACGCCGAAAACCATTCGCTAAAACTTTACCCTGTTGTTACACAACAGGGTAAGTTCTTCTTTTGCCACACCTTTCAATTTGCTACCCTATCCTTACGTACAATAAGGTTATTGTGCGAATCAATATTAATAATAAGGAGAGAAGCAATGTCGTTCGAATTACCTGCATTACCGTATGCCAAAGATGCGCTTGCGCCGCATATTTCCGCTGAAACGCTGGAATACCACTATGGCAAACACCATCAGACCTATGTGACAAACCTGAATAACCTGATCAAAGGCACCGCATTTGAAGGCAAATCGCTGGAAGAGATTGTGCGGAGCTCTGAGGGGGGCGTGTTTAACAACGCCGCTCAGGTCTGGAACCACACCTTCTACTGGAATTGCCTGGCGCCGAATGCCGGTGGGGAACCCACGGGTGAACTGGCTGACGCTATCGCCGCCGCGTTTGGCAGCTTCGCCGACTTCAAGGCCCAGTTTACCGATGCCGCGATCAAGAACTTCGGCTCCGGCTGGACCTGGCTGGTTAAAGACAAAGACGGCAAGCTGGCTATCGTGTCCACGTCTAACGCGGGGACGCCGCTCACCACAGACGCCACGCCGTTAATGACCGTCGACGTATGGGAACACGCCTATTACATTGACTATCGTAACGCGCGTCCGGGTTATCTGGAAAACTTCTGGGCGCTGGTTAACTGGGCGTTTGTGGCGAAAAACTTTGCCGCATAACTGAAAAATGCCCGACAGCACATTCGTGCGTCGGGCATTAAAGAGTTTGCCGTTTTAGCTGGCGACGCACTCTGTCTGCGGCTGTTTTCTGGCGGAAATAAACACCAGCAGTAGCGCCAGCCCCGCCACGATCGCCCCCATAACCGGAACAAAAGCGTAGCCCAGACCGCCGGAAATGACCGCCCCGCCCGCGGCAGCGCCCAGCGCATTACCCAGGTTGAAAGCGCCAATATTCACTGACGAAGAAAGGCCCGGCGCCTCGTGCGCCACACGCATCACTCGCATTTGCAGTGGAGGCACCACCGCGAAGGTCGCCGCTCCCCAGACCACCATAGCGATCGCTGCCCCCAGCGCATTTTGTGCCAGAAAGGGGATCGCCAGCATAATCACCATCAGAAGCAACAGAAAACCTTTCAGGGTGCCATTCACCGAACGGTCAGCCAGTTTTCCGCCAAAATAATTACCGATGGAAAACCCAACGCCAATCAGCACCAGCATACCGGTGACAAACGCTGGCGAGGCATGCGTAATGCTGTGCAATACGGGCGCGATGTAGGTATACAGCGTAAACATCGCCCCAGCCCCCAGAACAGTGGTTAATAACGCCATCAACACCTGCGGACGCATCAGCACCGCCAGCTCCTTTTTTACCTCCGGACGCGTTCCAGCGCTGCCCTTCGGCAAGGAGAAGAACAGGCTCGCCATCGCGATAACGCCCAGCCCAGCGGTCGCCATAAACGACATTCGCCAGCCGATAGTTTCACCGAGCCAGGTGGCAGCCGGAACACCGCCGATGTTGGCGATTGTCAGTCCCATAAACATTGTTGCCACCGCGCTGGCCTGCTTATGCTTTGGCACCACGCTTGCCGCCACGACGGAGCCCAGCCCAAAAAAGGCGCCGTGGTTCAGACTGGTCAGAACGCGAGACAGCATCAGGGTGGTGTAATCAGGAGAGATAGCGGAAAGCACATTGCCCACGGTGAAAATGGCCATCAGAAAGATCAACGCATTGCGACGTCCGCGATGTGAAAGCAGTAGCGTCATTAATGGCGCGCCGACCATCACCCCAATGGCATAAGCGCTGATCAGCATTCCTGCGGCGGGAATCGTCACATCAACGCCGCGAGCGATGACCGGCAATAATCCCATGGGAGAAAATTCAGTGGTGCCGATCCCGAACGCGCCTATGGCCAACGCCAGTAAAGGGTAATTTATTTTCATACGGTAATGACTCCGCCTGTTCGCGCTTAAACGCGGTGGACAAGAAAAGCCAAAAGCATGACATCAATCACAAAAAAAGAGAAGTTAACAAATTTACAAAAGACTTTTGCATTTTTGATAACAATTGGCGAAGGGAATGTGAGGGAGCGACACTCCCTCAGCGGTAAATCAGTGCAGTGCTGCGGTTAAACCACCTGCCACGATCAGAGCCAGAACAATAAACGTGGTCACTAATGAAAATTTCAGATCGGTGCTCATCAACTTTTCTCCTTTTTATTCCCACACAAAAAGTGATATAGCGCATTTTTACACACTTGAAAGCAAAAATCTCCCACGATTTAGGGTGATATCTGTTTTTAACACTTCCCCTTTTCGTTAAGATCAGCCAAAATTCGACGCTTACTTGTTTAGCGTACCGGCCATTGACCCCTTCCTGACGTTCCGTGTCGTTTTCCCGGCGTGCCGCAACCCTGATGTTGCGATCAGGGTGTGTAAAGGCAAACGTTTACTTAGCGTATTTTACTGTTCAGGTTGGGTCTGGAGTGAGATGTAATGGCAACAATTAAAGATGTAGCGAAACGAGCAAACGTTTCCACTACAACCGTATCACACGTTATTAACAAAACGCGTTTTGTTGCAGAAGAAACGCGTAACGCGGTGTGGGCGGCAATCAAAGAATTGCACTATTCCCCCAGCGCCGTCGCCCGAAGCCTGAAGGTCAACCATACCAAGTCCATCGGCCTGTTGGCGACCAGCAGCGAAGCCGCCTACTTTGCCGAAATTATAGAAGCCGTTGAAAAAAACTGTTTCCAGAAGGGTTATACCCTCATCCTCGGCAACGCGTGGAATAACCTGGAAAAACAGCGCGCCTATCTGTCGATGATGGCGCAAAAACGCGTGGATGGCCTGTTGGTCATGTGTTCTGAATATCCGGAACCTCTGCTTTCTATGCTCGAAGAATACCGTCATATTCCCATGGTAGTGATGGACTGGGGCGAAGCCAAAGCCGATTTCACGGACACGGTGATCGATAACGCCTTTGAAGGCGGCTATATGGCAGGCCGATACCTGGTGGAGCGCGGACATCGTGAAATCGGCGTGATTCCCGGTCCGTTGGAGCGGAACACCGGCGCAGGCCGTCTGGCTGGCTTTATGAAAGCGATGGAAGAAGCGCTGATCAACGTGCCGGAAAACTGGATTGTGCAGGGCGATTTTGAGCCGGAGTCCGGCTACCGCGCAATGCAGCAAATCCTGTCGCAGTCACACCGTCCGACAGCGGTATTCTGCGGCGGCGACATCATGGCGATGGGCGCGCTCTGTGCTGCCGATGAAATGGGTCTGCGCGTCCCGCAGGATGTCTCGCTGATCGGTTATGACAACGTGCGAAACGCGCGCTTCTTTACGCCAGCGTTAACCACTATTCATCAGCCGAAGGATTCTCTGGGTGAAACGGCGTTTAATATGCTGTTAGACCGTATCGTCAATAAGCGCGAGGAGTCCCAGTCGATCGAAGTCCACCCGCGACTGATTGAACGTCGCTCTGTTGCGGACGGCCCGTTCCGCGACTACCGCCGTTAAGTCGCGCCTGCGGGAGTCTCATCAGGCTCCCGCAGCCACTCTCTGTTCAGTGTTTCACTGTCTCCCAGATACTCCAGCAGCCACGCCAGCGCCGGCGAGGTATCGTTTTGTTGCCAGGTAAGACAGCAGGCGGCATCCGGGAAAGGATTTTCCAGCTCCAGCGCAACCCACTGCCCCGTGTTAAGACGAGGTTTGGCAAAATGCGTCGGCACCATGCCAATACACAATCCAGCGCTGATACAGGTTGCGGAAGAGTCCCAGTCCGGCACGACCATACGGCGTTGATTATCCAGTAACCATGTGACGCGTTTGGGCAGGTTTCGGGAGGTATCCTCCAGCACCAGCGACGGCCAGTTTCGCAACGTGTCGTCGCTCAACGGCCCCATTATGCTCGCCAGCGGATGGGAACGCGCCACCACGCAACTCCAGCTCAACATTCCCATATCGCGAAAGGCATAGCGACCGCCCACCGGAATAGCGCGCGTCGCGCCAATGGCCAACTCCACCCGACCATCGGACAACGCGTCCCAGACGCCGTTGAAAACTTCCTGAAAAACCAGCAGCTCTACATCATCAAAATGACGGTAAAAGTCGACGACCATCTGGCGGGTCCGTTCCGGACGCACGATATTATCCACCGCAACAGGCAACTGCCCGCGCCAGCCATTGGCGATTTGCTGACACTGTTGCCGGGTGTCCTGCATTTTTTTGATAACAGAACGCCCTTCTTTTAAAAACCAGGCCCCGGCGGGCGTCAGCACCACGTCACGGTGGCGGCGTTCAAACAGTGGGACCGCCAACCACTCTTCCAGTTGCCGTACCGTGTAGCTGACCGCAGAAGGCACCCGGTGCAATTCCTGAGCCGCTGAACTGAAGCTGCCGTTACGCGCAACGGCGTCGACGACTTCCAGCGCATATTCTGACCACATAATCTGCCTGCAAAATTTTTGAATGCAATAACCAAATATTACCGTTTCACAAGGAGAAAGACACTCCCTACACTCTGCGCGAAGATTATTCATTAAAATAAGAGAACAACTATGCAAGCAGCGATGCAACCTGGAAAAGGGTTTTTAGTCTGGCTGGCGGGACTGAGCGTACTGGGCTTTCTGGCCACCGACATGTATCTCCCCGCTTTCGCCGCCATTCAATCCGACCTGCAAACGCCCGCGTCGGCGGTCAGCGCCAGCCTCAGCCTGTTTTTAGCGGGTTTTGCCGTCGCGCAACTGCTGTGGGGACCGCTTTCAGACCGCTATGGACGCAAACCGATCCTGCTGTCAGGTTTAGCCATTTTTGCCCTCGGCAGCCTGGGGATGCTGTGGGTAGAAAGCGCCGCCGCACTGCTGGTTTTACGCTTTGTGCAGGCGGTAGGCGTCTGCGCCGCAACGGTGATCTGGCAGGCGCTGGTTACGGACTATTATCCTTCGCAGAAGATTAACCGCATTTTTGCGACCATAATGCCGTTAGTGGGCCTTTCCCCTGCGCTGGCGCCCTTGCTAGGTAGTTGGATCCTGACCCATTTTTCCTGGCAGGCGATTTTCGCCACCCTGTTCGCGATTACCCTGGTGTTGATGCTGCCCGCTCTGCGCCTGAAACCGACTCAAAACGCCCGTAAGGATGGCCAGGATAAGCTGACGTTCGCGACGCTGCTGCGTACCCGGGCTTATCGTGGCAATGTGCTGATCTACGCGGCCTGCTCTGCCAGCTTCTTTGCCTGGCTCACCGGTTCGCCGTTTATCCTGAGCGAAATGGGCTATAGTCCGGCGGTCATTGGCCTGAGCTATGTGCCGCAGACCATCGCCTTTCTGGTTGGCGGTTATGGGTGTCGCGCAGCGCTGCAAAAATGGCAGGGGCAGCAGCTTCTTCCCTGGCTGCTGGTGCTCTACGCGCTAAGCGTTGTCGCCACCTGGGGCGTGGGTTTTCTGAATCACGTCTCGCTGACGGAAGTGCTGATCCCCTTCTGCGTCATGGCGATTGCGAACGGCGCGATCTACCCGATAGTCGTGGCCCAGGCGTTACGTCCGTTTCCCCAGGCGACGGGGCGCGCTGCGGCATTGCAGAATACGCTTCAGTTGGGATTATGCTTCCTGGCAAGTCTGGTGGTTTCGTGGTTAATCAGCACCCCACTTCTCACCACCACCAGCGTTATGCTGGCCACCGTTGTGCTGGCGGCATTGGGTTACAAAATGCAGGCGCAGGCGGGTATTGTGGAACGTCAGCAGGACAATCCGGAGATGGCCCACGGCGAATCCCATTGATAACGCTAATATATTTTATTCGTTAGGAAGCTAACAATTTTTGGTTGTATCATCGGTTTTTGAGGCCTATACTAAATTTCGGTTGTTAAAAATACGATAATAATTATGTGTTAACGGGAACCGGAGCGTTCCCGCTTCACCATGGATGGCCTTTTCGGCAAGGGTTTCTCCCTTCCTCTGTTCTACGTCGGATTATAGACTCGCGGAATATTTCCGTGAGATTTCTCACAAAGCCAAAAAGCGTCTACGCTGTTTTAAGGTTCTGATCACCGACCAGTGATGGAGAAGCTATGAGTTCATCGTGTATAGAAGAAGTTAACGTACCGGATGACGACTGGTACCGTATCACCAACGAATTATTAAGCCGCGCAGGCATAGCCATCAACGGTCCAGCCCCCGCTGATATCCGCGTCAATAACCCCCGTTTTTTTAAACGCGTATTACAGCAGGGCTCGCTCGGTTTGGGCGAAAGCTATATGGATGGCTGGTGGGAATGCGATCGCCTGGACATGTTTTTTAGCAAAGTCCTTCGCGCCGGACTGGAAAATCAACTCCCCCATCATTTCAAAGATACTCTCCGCATCGCTGGCGCTCGCCTGTTTAATTTACAAAGCAAAAAACGCGCCTGGATTGTCGGCAAAGAGCACTACGATCTGGGTAATGATCTGTTTAGTCGAATGCTCGATCCATATATGCAATATTCCTGCGGATACTGGAAAGAAGCCGGAACGCTTGAGGCGGCGCAACAAGCCAAACTCCAACTGATTTGTGAAAAGCTGCAATTACGTCCCGGCATGCGCGTGCTGGATATCGGCTGCGGTTGGGGCGGTCTGGCGCAATATATGGCGACCCACTTCGGCGTCAGCGTGGTCGGCGTGACGATTTCCGCTGAGCAGCAAAAAATGGCGCAGGCGCGCTGTACCGGACTCGATGTCACCATCCTGCTTGAGGACTATCGTGATTTACGCGATCAGTTTGACCGCATTGTCTCGGTTGGGATGTTTGAACACGTCGGCCCGAAAAATTACAACACCTATTTCGAGGTGGTGGATCGGAATTTAAAACCGGACGGCATTTTTCTGCTGCATACCATCGGTTCGAAAAAAACCGACAATAACGTCGACCCGTGGATCAATAAGTATATTTTCCCGAACGGTTGTCTGCCTTCGGTTCGCCAGATCGCGAACGCCAGTGAGTCGCGCTTTGTGATGGAAGACTGGCATAACTTTGGCGCGGACTATGACACAACCCTCATGGCATGGTATGAGCGATTCCTCGCGGCATGGCCTGATATTGCCGATAACTACAGCGAGCGCTTCAAACGGATGTTCAGCTATTATCTGAATGCCTGTGCGGGCGCGTTCCGCGCGCGGGATATTCAGCTGTGGCAGGTCGTGTTCTCACGCGGAGTAGAAAACGGTTTGCGGGTGGCCCGTTAAGTACCAAGCCCCTGTTCTGCTACAGGGGCTTAACGGGTTACGCTTCGCTTGTCGACCGGACTGTCGCCGCTTCCCGCGCCGCCAGTACCCGTTCTACCGTATCAACCACCGCCTGGGTTTGCGGGTCAATTTCGATATTCACCCGCGCGCCCAGCTTTTTCTTGCCAAGCGTTGTGCGCGCAATCGTTTCCGGAATCAGGTGAACGCAAAAGCGCGTCGCGGTCACTTCGCCTACCGTCAGACTGATCCCGTCAATGCCAATAAATCCTTTGTAGAGGATATATTTCATTAAGGTCGGATCCTGAACTTTAAACCAAATCTGGCGATTATTTTCTGAGGTCAAAATCTTAGAAACCTCTGCCGTGGTCATGATATGACCCGACATCAAATGACCGCCAATTTCATCGCTGAATTTCGCCGCACGTTCAACGTTTACCCGATCCCCCGCTTTCAGCTCGCCAAGATTGGTAATACGCAACGTCTCTTTCATCAGATCAAAACTGATGTGGCTGCCGTTAATGTCGGTCACGGTCAGACAACAGCCGTTATGCGCGACCGACGCGCCCGTCTCCAGCCCGTCCAGCATGTATTCAGGTAATTCCACGACATGGGTGCGAAAGTTTGGTTTTTCATCAACAGACACCACTCTGGCGGTGCCCTGCACAATACCCGTAAACATAACTGCAACTCCCAAATTCAGTTCAACCGTTTCTGCCTGCCACAATAGCAGTTGGAAAATCAGGTTGCCAGCGAAGCGCCCCCCGCGCCTGTTTTTTCACTGGAGAAATATCCATTCCTCGCTACAATAGACTGAAATTTCCCCGCATCTTCTTCTTGCTGCCCTTGCTGGCGGCTTTTTTAGTCTCTCTTATAACAACAAAATATAGGTGTTCACGTGCAGAAGTATATTAGCGAAGCGCGTCAGTTATTGGCTCTGGCAATACCGGTGATTCTTGCGCAAATCGCCCAAACCGCAATGGGTTTTGTGGATACCGTCATGGCGGGAGGCTACAGCGCTACCGACATGGCGGCAGTGGCGATTGGTACCTCCATCTGGTTGCCGGCCATTTTATTTGGCCATGGACTGCTGCTGGCGCTAACGCCGGTTATCGCGCAGCTTAACGGCTCAGGCCGACGCGAGCGCATCGCCCATCAGGTCCGTCAGGGTTTCTGGCTGGCAGGCTTTGTCTCGGTTGCCATTATGATTGTGCTGTGGAACGCCGGATACATTATCCGCGCCATGCATAACATCGATCCTGCGCTGGCGGATAAAGCCGTCGGCTATCTCCGCGCGCTGCTGTGGGGCGCACCGGGGTATCTGTTCTTTCAGGTGGCGCGTAACCAGTGCGAAGGTCTGGCAAAAACCAAACCGGGGATGGTGATGGGATTTATCGGCCTGTTGGTCAACATTCCGGTGAACTATGTGTTTATTTATGGCCATTTCGGGATGCCCGAACTGGGCGGCGTCGGTTGTGGCGTGGCGACGGCGGCCGTTTACTGGGTGATGTTTGTCGCCATGATTTCGTGGGTTAAACACGCTCGCTCCATGCGCGACATTCGTAACGCCGAACGCTTCAGTAAACCCGATGGCGTAGTGATGAAACGCCTGGTACAACTGGGATTGCCCATCGCGTTGGCCTTATTTTTCGAAGTGACGTTGTTTGCGGTCGTGGCGCTGCTGGTGTCCCCCCTGGGCATTGTCGACGTGGCAGGCCATCAGATTGCGCTCAACTTCAGTTCGCTGATGTTCGTGCTACCGATGTCGCTTGCGGCAGCGGTTACCATTCGTGTGGGCTATCGTCTGGGGCAAGGTTCGACCCTGGATGCGCAAACCGCGGCGCGTACCGGGATCGGTGTGGGCGTTTGCATGGCCTGCATCACCGCCATTTTCACCGTATCGCTGCGTGAGCAGATCGCCCTGCTGTATAACGATAATCCTGAGGTGGTGACACTGGCTGCCCAACTGATGCTGCTGGCGGCAATCTACCAGATTTCTGACTCTATTCAGGTGATCGGCAGCGGCATCCTGCGTGGTTACAAAGACACGCGTTCGATTTTCTATATCACGTTTGTCGCTTACTGGGTTCTGGGTCTACCCAGCGGTTACATCCTTGCGCTGACCGATCTGGTGGTGGACCGTATGGGTCCTGCGGGATTCTGGATGGGCTTTATTATCGGTCTGACGTCAGCCGCCATTATGATGATGTTGCGTATGCGCTTCCTGCAGCGTCAGCCCTCGACGGTTATTCTTCAGCGCGCTGCGCGTTAAATCTGCAATAGCCGCCTTCTGGCGGCTATTCTCTCGTCACTTTGCGCACTTCCTCCGCAATCGAGCGAAAACCGAAAGAAAATAACCCTTTCCCTCTTGCCTCATTCCATCTCTGCCGCTAATATTCGTCCCCGTTGTCACCTACAACGTTGCGTTCATAGCTCAGTTGGTTAGAGCACCACCTTGACATGGTGGGGGTCGTTGGTTCGAGTCCAATTGAACGCACCATCTTTCTGTACAGTGCGTCCGTAGCTCAGTTGGTTAGAGCACCACCTTGACATGGTGGGGGTCGGTGGTTCGAGTCCACTCGGACGCACCATTCAGCTATCTCTCTGTTATTCCCGTTACTTTCTCTCTTTTTCTTTCTTTACGCTCACTCTGTTTTTCTCCTCACGCTTCCGTGTCGCGTTAGCATCAGACCGCATTGATGAAAAACGCCCGACATGCGCCGGGCGTAAAACAACGTCAGTTAACGATTACGGCTTATGTTCAAGCACCGGGTTCGCGTTTATGGCGATACGCTGAGGTTTCTCCTCTTCCGGTATATCCTGTAGCAACGCGATTGTCAGCAAACCGTTTTCCAGCGACGCGCCGGTGACGTTGACATGCTCCGGCAGGCTGTAGCTGGCGCGGAAGTCGCTGCGGCTGATCCCCCGGTGAATCCATCCCTCTTCGCCGTGTTCTGTTTTCTCCTCTTCACGTTTACCGCTGATATTCAGCTGACCGCCGACGGTTTCAATTTCCAGCTCGCTCTCTTTCCAGCCCGGCACGCTGAGGGTGAGCTCATAGCGGTTATCCTCCAGCCGCCGGATATTGTACGAAGGCGTGGAGGGCAACGGCGTGCTGCCGGTTAGTTGGCTGAAAAGGCGATCGATGCGGTTAAAGCGGTCCGCAAACAGAGAGTCGGAGAGATCGTGTAATACGGGAAACGTTCTGAGCGTCATCATGTACCTCCTGAACAGTAAAGAAAATATTCAAAAAGTTCATGTCTTACGGGCAGGTGTTGTTTACCCTCACCCATTTTTCATATATGTCCGTAGCGTTGATTTTCAATACGACAAAGCGGAATTTTGCGATCTCCATCACGCTACCGGTTTCTTACTCGCCACTTCGCTGAAAAGCAGTCTCTCCGTCGAATAAACCGTCAGATTTACTGGAATATCCGTTCTGACGGATCACGCAAGTAGCGGACGTGAGATCATCTCCAACCCCAGCACTGTCAGAAACAGCAAGAAACATAGCCTGAACAGCCGCAGGCCGATCCGTGCCCGAATTTTTTGTCCCAGCCACATTCCAAGGAGAGCGGGGATAATCGCCATCCCCGACAGGGACAATTGCCTGACATGAAAAGCATCATGCAGATACAGACCTGCAGCTAGCGCAATCGTCGAGACGGTAAACGAGAGGCCCAACGCCTGAACCAACTCATCACGCCCGAAACGCAGCGACTGAAGCCATGGCACGGCGGGCATGACAAAGACACCGGTGGCGCCGGTGACAAAGCCAGTGACCAGTCCCATGACAGGCGACAACCGACGTTCTAACCGCGCTGAGACGTGCATTACAGGACGGCATAGCGCATAACTGGCGTAAATGATAAGCGCGACGCCCAGGCCAACGCCTGCCCACAGCGGCGGAATACTGACCAGCAGAAACGACCCCACAACCGTGCCGATAACGATAAACATCATCATCAGCCAGAGACGCCGGAATACCTCTTGTAAGGAAGGCCCCGAAAACAATTGCCAGAGATTCGTCACCAGCGAAGGGATAACCAGAAGCGCCGCCGCTTCAGCCAGCGGCATAACCGTACCAAGCAGACCCATCGCCACCGTCGGCAACCCCATGCCAGTCATACCTTTGACCCAGCCTGCGGCAATAAATATCAGGAAACAATACAAATAAAGGGGTTCATTCATCTTGCTGGCCCACATTGTTGAACAGAGCGGCATTGGAACATCTGGCCGGAGCCGCCACAATGCGGTATTTTCCTCGGCAACTACGGAAAAACCGAAGGCGGAAATAAATGCGTTTTGATCTGGCCGACCTGCAATTGTTTATCTGTATCGTGGATGCCGGCAGCATCACCGGCGGGGCCTCTGCAGCCAACCTGGCACTGGCGTCCGCCAGCGAACGACTCCGAAAAATGGAAGGAAACTCTGGAATGCCCTTGTTGCTGCGTCATCCGCGCGGGATCTCATTAACGACAGCAGGAGAGGCAGTGGAACGCCATGCCCGCATCATCCTTGAGCAACATCGGCGGTTGCGCGAGGAAATGGTCGCCCTTGCAGCGGGTCATCAGGAGACGCTTCGGCTTTATGCTAACAGCTCAGCGCTGACCACATTTCTGCCGGGTAAACTCGCCGCCTGGCTGGCCTCCCATCCGGGGATACATATCGAAACCGAAGAACGCGCCAGCACCGATATTGTCAGCAGCTTACTGTCAGGTGAGGCAGATGTCGGCATTGTTTCAGACGCCGTGGCCGCTGGCATGCTCAAACGGGAGCCCGTCGCGGAGGATCCGCTCGTGCTGATCGTCCCGCTAACGCATCCGCTTGCGGGTAAGGAGGCGCTTTTTTTCGTGGATATTATTGCGGCGCCAATGGTGGCGCTTTATTCCACCCGTGCCCTGCAACGCCATATTGAACAAAACGCAGCACATGCTGGCCTGGCGCTTAATATCCGCATTCGGTTGAATCACTATGAGGGATTATGCGAGATGGTGGCACACGGCACCGGCGTGGCGATTCTTCCCGCCGTCATCGCCGCGCGTTATCAGAGCCGCTATCCTTTTGCGATCGTTGCGCTACGTGATGGCTGGGCGTTGCGCAGGCTGTGTCTGTGCTACCGAAACGACGTCGTCTTTAGCCCCGCCATACGATCCTTATTCGACTGTCTGAGACAGCACTAACGGCAGTTTCATAACAGCCGCCGCGTCCTGCTTCCCCCCGCGGGCGGTGTTCAGCAGGCTTACCATCTTTCAGTAAATTCTGTTAACAGGCGAATTGCCCGGGGATCCGTGCCACCCGGTCTATGCTGTCTATACTTTACCGTTAACGTTTTGTTATGGGAGGTAAGATGGAGTATCTGGCACGGCTTAACGTCGTTACTGTACTAATGTCAGCGACATTCTGGATCAATCTTGGCATCGTTTTCGTTGTCACCTTAATCACCTACTGGCTCATCAACTGGCTGCTGAATTTCATTTACAGAACCATTGAGCGTCGCGATCACAAGGAGATTAAGCATCCGGGGTTACGGGTGATCGTGTTTGACATGTTAAAGCGAACCAGCAAATTGCTGATTTTCTTTGCCGCATTCCTGTTCAGTTTGCGCTTCGTCGCCCTCCCCGATCGGCTGTTTGCAAGCCTGAGCCACGCATGGTTTCTCGTGATCGCCATTCAAATCGCCATCTGGCTGGATCAGGGGGTACAGTCGTGGATGCGCCATCTGCTACACGCGCCCGGTACGCATAAAAATCCGGTCACCCTGGTTATTCTTGGGATGATTCTGCGCGTGGTTGTCTGGTCCATGATGCTGCTGTCGATTCTGGCAAACGCTGGGGTGGATATTACCGCGCTGGTAGCAAGTCTCGGGGTTGGCGGTATCGCCATCGCGCTGGCGGTGCAGACCGTTCTCAGCGACGTCTTCGCCTCGCTATCGATTGGTTTTGATAAGCCTTTCGAGATTGGCGACTTCGTGGTGTTCAATGACGTCGCAGGGACAATTGAGCATATTGGCCTGAAAACAACGCGTATCCGCAGCCTCAGCGGCGAGCAGATTGTTTGCGCCAACGCGCAACTGCTGCAGCAAACCATTCACAACTACAAGCGCATGCAAACGCGCCGCATTGTTTTTACCTTTGGCGTCGCCACCTCCACGCCGCCTGAAAAGCTGCGCCTGATTGGCGATACGGTAAAAAAAATCATTGAAGATGTCGGCGAAACGAAATTCGACCGCGCGCATTTCCTCGCCTTTAATCAGGATCGCCTGACCTTTGAAGTCGTGCATATTGTAAACACAGCCGACTACAACAAATATATGGATATACAGCAGGAGATTAATATTCGTATTATTGAAGCGCTGAATGAGCTAGAGGTGGAGCTGGCGTTGCCAAGTCTGGTGGTACGATCGCCGGTACAGGTCGCAGGCTCGGACAATCCTCTTCACGTTGAGCATTTGCAGGCTGAGAAATAGCGTTATGATGGTCTTTTCAAAAGGAGAGTACGATGGCCAAATTATTACAGCTTCACTTTGCGTTTAACGGCCCGTTCGGGCAGGAAATGACGGAACAACTGCGCGGACTGGCCGAATCCATTAACCAGGAACCCGGCTTTATCTGGAAAGTATGGACTGAAAGTGAACAAAATAAAGAGGCTGGCGGCATCTACCTTTTTGAAAGCGAAGAGACCGCCCTCGCGTATCTGGAAAAGCATAGCGCGCGTTTAAAGAATCTTGGTGTCCATGAAGTCATCGCCAAAGTCTTTGATGTTAACGTGCCGCTAAGCCAGTTAAACCACAGCAACGTGGCGTAAATGACGCATCCAGAGGGGGCTATGCCCCCTTTCTTCTCTTTCCTGTGCATTTTCCTTTCCGTCCTTTAAACCTCGCATCAGATAGACAGACAGCCAACCAGGCACTACATGTTAAGTCATGTCTGTCGCCACTGGCGCGTTTTGCGGATGAGAGGTGTGTATGTCTGTTGTGGTTATTACCGGAGGTAGCGCCGGAGCAGGAAAAGCAATCTCTGTGCGTTTCGCACAGGCTGGATATGACGTTGCGGTGATAGCCAGAGATGACGAAGGTCTTCAGGAAACCTGTGAGGAGTGCGAAAAATATGGCGTGAAAACGCTGGGTATTAGCGTCGATGTCTCCAAAGCCAATGCCACTCACGACGCAGCGGAAATGATTGAAAGTCGGCTGGGCGCCATTGATGTGTGGGTTAACAGCGCCATGACAACGGTACTGTCACCGTTTCGGGAAATCACCCCCGCAGAGTTTCAGCGCGTCACCGAAGTGACCTATCTGGGCTTCGTTAATGGTACCCGCGCGGCGCTGGCGATGATGGCGCCGCGAGACAGAGGCATTATCATCCAGGTCGGTTCCGCGTTAGCCTACCGCTCGATTCCCCTTCAGTCTGCTTACTGTGGCGCCAAAGCGGCCATCCGCGGCTTTACTGACGCCGTACGCACTGAACTGATGCATGAGCACAGCAAGGTGCATATCACGATGGTACAAATGCCGGGAATGAATACCCCGCAGTTTGGCTGGTCGCGCAACAAAATGGACGCGGCGATGCAACCTGTGCCACCGGTGTACCAGCCCGAAGTCGCCGCAGAAGCGGTATTTAGCGTGGTGAAACGTCCGGTTCGCGAACTGTGGGTTGGGAAAAGTACCGTACAGTCAATCGTCGGCCAGTTTTTCTTTCCCCGCTGGCTCGACCGGCTGATGGTAAAGAAAGCCTGGGAAGGCCAGCTTACCGATGATCCCAGTCCCCATGACAGTGCGGACATTCTCTACACGCCCCGACGGGGTAATCATCCCACTCACGGTGAATTCAGCGAAGGCGCAAAAACACGCGCGTTCACCCTGTCATCTGACTTCCCCGGTAAGTTCGCCGCAGGCGCCGCGCTGACCACCCTTGCGCTGGTGATCGGGCTGATAGCGCGGCGTAAAAAACGCTAATCGCGCCGACGGGAAAACCAGCGGTAGCCGTAGCCGTTCAGGAGGAGCGGCACGGCCTTCCCGCCCCGAAGCGTATCGTCATACCCCTTGTCTGCCAGGCAGGCTTCCCAGTAGCCGTCCGCAATGTCTCTTAGCGCTGCCTTAACCGGCTTTTCGCTGAAATTGGCCAGCGCCAGAACATCACGCTGCTCGCCACGATAAAGAATGGCGAACACGGCCTCCTGTTTGAGCGGAATAATCTTCCACGGCGCCTGACAAATTTCATGCAGTTCCGCCCGAATATTCACCATATGACGCACCCGGTGCAACAAAGAATGGCGGCTTAGCTGCGACCGCTCTACGTTGACTTTTTTATAGCGCCACGGGCCGGACGCGATCGGTTGTCTGAATAAGCGCGACGTATCCGCAGTGGAAAATCCGCCATTTTTATCTGCCGACCACTGCATCGGCGTTCTGACCGAATAGCGCTCTTTCAGGCTAAGATCGTCACCCATTCCGATTTCATCACCGTAGCGGATCACCGGTACACCAGGCAGCGACAACAGCACCGCGTGACAAAACGCCAGCCGTTCGATATTCCCTGACAGCATCGGCGCCAGCCGTCTGCGTAACCCTCGCTGGTAAACATACATATCCTCGTCAGGGGCAAACGCGTCCAGCACCTTTTGCTTATTTACCTCGCCGATCCCCTCGAGATCCAGCTCATCGTGATTTCGCAGCCAGTTTGCAAAGCAGCAGCCATCCGGTGGCACAATCATCTTACTGAGCGCCCCGGCAAGCGGCAGTGCTTTTTTCTCCGCCAGGCTGACATAAAAATATTTATTCACCCAAAAGTTCAGCGCAATATGCAGCCGATCGTTTTTGCCGAAGTAGTTGCGATACGCTTGCGGGGCAACATCAACTTCGCCCAGCAGGATCGCTTCCGGATTCACGCTTTCTATCAGCCCGCGCAACTGCTCAAGGATCCAGTACCCCTTTTTGTCGTTACCGCCTCCGGCCTGTTTGGTTAAGTGAGAGGCCGCGTCGAGGCGAAAACCAGACACGCCAATCTTCAGCCAGAAGCGCACGATATTTTCGATTTCGTGGATAACCGCCTTTGAGGTGAGATTGAGATCGGGCTCATGACGATAGAACATATGCCGGTAGAATTGTTGAGCCTGTTCATCCCAGCGCCAGACGGATTCCTCCACGCCTGGAAACATGGGCGGATCGTCTTTTTCCGGGGGGGTATCGGCCCACAAATAAAAGTCCCGATAGAACGAATCGGGACTGCGTCTGGCCTCCTGAAACCACATGTGTTCAGAAGAGGTATGCTGAATCACCAGTTCGATGATCACATGCAGGCCCAGCGCCCGGGCCTGTTCGATAAACTCAATCACATCAGCAATCACCCCAAAACGAGGATCCGGTTGCAGATGGTCTGCGATATCGTAGCCTTCATCGCGAAACGGCGTAAGGTAAAACGGCGTGATCCAGATGGCTGTCGCGCCAAGACTACGGATGTAATGCAGCTTTTCAGCGATCCCGGCAATATCGCCGAAGCCATCGCCATTCGCATCATAAAAGAGTGAAGTATCGACTTGATAGATCACCGCCTGGCTGTACCACTTCTGTTTTTTCTTCATAAGCTCGCTCCCAACGCGTGCTGGCAATGTTGCAAAAACGTCTGGTGTTATTGCAGACAGGAGAGATATTTCTCTGCCGAGCGCAGCACAATCTCATGCGCATGAGCCGTAATGTCCTGACCTTCAAACGCGCCGTACAGCTGTTCAAATGAAACGTCTTGCAGTCGCCGGGCAATCGCCGCGACACAAGCTGCGGACAGCGGCAGCATGTTGGGGTAGCTCCACATAAAGGAGACGGCGTTCGCGCCGGGTGTGACCTGAAGAATATCGCCTGCAAGGATCGTTCCGGCGCCCTCCCGCCAGTGCAGGACGGTGCCGCCTGCAAAATGGCCGCCGAGCCGCAGCAGCGTCACGGACGGCAGCACGTCGAGAGTGTCGCCTTCCCATCGCTGTATAAACGGGCTGTCGCGCATGATCCAACGCCGATCGTCGGCATGAAGATAAACCGGGGCGTTAAACTCTGCCGCCCAGTCCTGCATGGTGGTGTAGTAGTGCGGATGCGAAATGGCGATGGCGCGCAGACCGCCCAGGGCGGCAATCAACGTCCGGGTCGCCGGATCGAGATTGGCGATACAATCCCAAAGGATATTCCCCGCGGGCGTTCTGAGCAGAAACGCCCGCTGGTTTATCGCAAATGAGGGAACCGTTTTGAGGGTAAAAAGCGACGGTGTGACCTGACGCCATTTGTTGGCGTGGCTGGACACCAGCGCGTCAAAATCCGTCCACTCCTGCCCTGATACCGGCACATACTGCCGTTCATCATCACAAACAGGACAGCGCGCTACGTTACGCTGGCTGTCGTCATACGATGTGCCGCAGGCTTTACACAGTATAATCATCTTCACTCCCGTTCCGGTTTGAACAAAAGTAAGTATGGCAGAGGATGCGCGAAGGAATAGCAATCGTCCGGTATCGTTACGTCCGCACTTTACACCGTGGCGGCATTACCGCTTACGCGGAAATCGGTGCGGCGATGGCGAAAACCGTCTCGTCCCCGGCAGGCCGCGTTTGCCGCCGTCTCTATTTCTTCGATCGTTAACATCGCAGATTTTGCACATGCAACCCCCGGCATTCTTGTCCTATACTGGTCGCACCTCAAAAATGAAATCATGCAGGTGAGTAATGGAAATTGATCTCGACAATTTGGTGTTTGACGGACTGGATGAAGCACAAACGCGCAACGCGGAACGTCTGGAAGATGCGGACAAAAAAGCAGAATCGGTGATCGCCGATGATGACTGCGGCGATGCGTGCAAAATCTGACATAAAAAACGACGTAATATCATCAGGGTCGGAAAACGCCCGAAAGTAACACGGTTGTGTCGGATAGCAGCGTAACGTGCTATCCGACCAACATCCTGCTGCATCAGCATATCTGTCAGGAGTGACTCAACACTCAACAAACTGATGCGTATCGTCGAGACGGTATTTCACCCCTGCCCGAATTCCTTTTTCACCTTCCACGGCCACCGCAAAACGCATTCGCTCACCGTCATGATAAGCCAACGCCGCACACCCGCCTGGCCCAAGCACGATGGCGTCGACCACGCCTGTACTGGCTATCACGGCGTTGTCGCCGTTGCAGATAATGTGTACATTGTCGCCACTGTTGGCAATTCTGGCGCTGGCGCCGAAGCTGACGATCTGCGTGAGATCGCCATTGCTGGCAATATGGCTTCTCTCTCCCACCGCGCTGACCCGAACGCGCATCCCGCTACTGGCGATACGCGTGCCGTTACCTGCGCTGCTAATTCGCGTGGAGTTTCCCGCGGCTGCGATTCTGGCGCGATCGCCCGAACTGCTGATATGACTGTTATAGCCCATGCTGCCAAGCCGCACACAGTCGCCCGCACTGGCGATCTGCGCCGCGTAACCCACACTGGCGATTTTCATGTTATCGTCCGCGCATCCCAGACGGGCGTTATCCGCGGCGTTGGCAATCTGCCGACCACTCGTTACGACGTCAGGCAGCATCGGTGAGGACATGGCGAAAATATCCTGCCGGACAAAGTTTTCTTCGTCTATCCAGCGTGACCAGGCGTACTCCACCAGGCTGTTTGCCCAGTCGATATACCCGTCACGGCTTAACGCACGATGTACGTCAGCATAACTGCCGCCTTCCGGAAAACGCCGCAGGAACCAGCGGTACATCACTTTTCCAACCCGCCAGTTGCGTAAATCCTCTCGCGTCACAATCATCGGTTAATGCCGGTGATAGCCATCGACCATGCAACGGAATGTCTCCCCGGGCGTTCGTCCTGTGGTGCATAGATACAGATGTCCAAAGATAAAAAACAGGCTAACGATGGCCAGCGCGAAATGCGCCTGAAGCAGCCAATAGCGTACGCCGGGAAGGACATCCCCTGTGGCCTGTGGATACAGCGAAAGAAGACCGCTCAATAACAGCAGCGGCAGCAAGCCGTACATCACCCCGACATAAGCTGCCTGCTGTAACGGGTTAAACTTCGCCCGTGGCGTAGCCGGAAACGGGTGCGCATCTCCTTGTAAAATACCGTACAGATAAAAACGGGTTTGTTTCTTCGCTCTCGCCAACCAGCCATGCGGCTGAATGAGATAATGATGACCATTGCCGCCCAGGGCGTTAATCAACACAAAGCCCACCCAGCATGCCAGTAGCATAAATCCACAGATTTCATGTACCGCCAACACGCTTTTAGTCACCAACGGACTGACCAGCGAAAAGTGGTTAATGAGCCCACTGGCAAGCAAAAGGATAAACAATAACGCGTTAGACCAGTGCCACAAGCGCACCGCTTTTGAATACAAATAAACTTTCTCGCCATGCGCGGCCGCGACCTTGCGAACGGCGCGAAAACGAAGCCAGGCGTGCAGCCCCAGCACCAGCCACATCACTACCAGCAACACGCCCGCTATAACCAGCCAGACTGGCCAGTACTCCGGGGAAAACAGCGGCACGTAGCTCGCCAGTTGGGCGTGAAATTGTTCGGCACTCTGCGACGCGTTCATACATTTTCCTTCTTAATCAAATGTTGACCGAACCGACGATAAAGATGAGGCTCGCCTGCGCCAGGAAGCTGATACTGATAATATTTATTGTCCTGCAGCCAGCGCTGGATTTCAGGGCTATCTTCGCGTCCAAAGAGCAGTGCATGTTCCGGACAAGACGAGACGCAGATGGGCGGGAACCCTTTCGCCAGTCGCGACTCTGCGCAAAAATCGCATTTATCCGCCACTTTGGTGTGAGGATTCAGATAGCGCACCTGGTACGGACAGGCGCCAATACAATAGCTGCAACCAATACAGCGTGACGCATTTACGCGAACAATCCCCTGCTCATCACGCCAGGACGCGCCGGTTGGGCAGACGTCAATGCACGGCGCCTCGTCGCAGTGCTGACAAGACTGGCGGAAAAAATGATACAGGGTTTCGTTTTCATCCTCGGTGACAGGGATGTGCGCGATCGATAAGCGGCTTCCCTGCGCAGGAACATGATTGGTTTTGCGACAGGCGCGGGCGCAAATGTTACAACCGTTGCAGCGCGTTTCGTCGTGGATCATGACATAGCGCGCCGTTCCGCCTTGTGTCGTATTCGCCAGCAGCGACTGGCCCGGTCCGCTGAAAAAAATGACCGTCCCCATGCCAAGCACAAATTTTCGTCGAGTGAAGGACATCTTGTTATCCTCTAATGCGGTGGTCGCCCTCGCCACGCTATCCATGAATTCAGGGATTCTGAAACCGTTCAACTTCCAGCCATTCGCACAACCCATAGGCTTTGCCATAACGCATATAGCGCTCGCTAAAGAGATACGGAACGCCGTTGGATGACGTCACCGGGCGAATATCGGCATAGTCGGGATGTGTTTCGATCGCCGCCAGCGCGGCGGCGATCTGCGCAGACTCGAAGTGGTAAGGCGACTGTTCCAGCATAGCGACCTTGTACGGGCGCGGATACGTCTGACATTCAAAACGCACCGCCTGAGCGATTGCCCGACAAAGATCCTTTTCCAGCACCTGCACACACATGTCGGCATAGTTGGCGCTCATGCTGTCCGTTGAGTAGAAATAAACCTCCTGGGCGCCGTGCACACACGCGATATCCGCGCCCACCTCCCCTTCAACGAGAGCGGCCAATAATGGCGCAAGCTCGGCTTCTTCCATCGAATACGGCGGCTGTAGAAACAGTGCGCGCGCCACAAGCTGTCCTGCCGCCGTATGCTGGCGAATAAAATCAGCCATTATCTCTGCGGGGCTTGCCGGTTCAACAGGCGCACTATCCGCGTCATGCAAACGTAGCGCCTGCAGCCACTGCCGTTTTTCGAGATCCACGTCCGTCGTCGCTTCCGCGCCGACTTCCTCCAGATTGCTCATAAGGCTTTCCTTACGCTGGCAGCAAATTCTGCGCGGCCAGGTCAGCCGCCACGTCATCCAGTCCAAGCCGAATCAACGTGTCACGCGTTGGGCAACCCAGTTCAGGATCCCAGCCCATTTCCTGATAAAACAGGGTCAGCGACTCGCGCATATCGTCTCGATCCATCTTATCGGTGCCTTCAGTAAAGACCGGAATAGCCGGGTCTTTGTCGAATACCCATGAACAAATAAGATCGTGTTCGTTGCGCATATCTTTGGTCTGCATCAGTTTCACCGTGTATGCCCGATGCAACGTAAAGATACGTTCAGCGGCCAGATCGAGGCTTGCCTGGGTGGTTTCGTCACCGGTTACCGCCTGAAAGAATTTCGCTTCCAGATCCAGATCGCCCCGGTAGTTGCGGCTTTTCAGCGGCGATACCGTCATCGGCCAGACCCAGTTACAGAGCGTGACAGCGTTATGAAGACAGACTTTCAGCAGGGTCCATTTGGCGTAACGGATTTTAGCCGGGTTAATCGGCGTATAATTTTTGGTTTCGTCGTAAGCATCTTCAGAGCCAAACAGCTCTGCCGCCACCTCTCGCTGAAGTTTCAACGGCAAACCGGAGCCAATAAAATTAATGTGCGTATGGGTCATGCAGTCGCGGTTGAACATGCAATTAGTAATCGCCCCGACCTGCGCGGAGGCTTCGTTAGCGTGATGTACCGGATACCCAAACGGGGACCACAGTTTGTTTTTCGCATAGCCCCAATATTCCTCGCCCAGTTGCCAACGCTCTGCGATGGCATATGAACCATCCGCGAGATGACTGAGTTCGCCGACACGGTGAGCCAGACGATAATAAAAATCCTTGATGAAATGAGGATCGCCCGCCTCCAGTTGATCCCACGGAATTGACGCATATTCTTCGGCGGGTAATACGCGTTTAAAGACCCCTTTGCTGTAGCAGTAAGTAAAATCACGGTGCAGCTGGCCGTAGTTGCACCAGATACCGTAGTCATCGAACAGGTTCAGGCCAATAAGATTACCGATGACGCGCCCATCGTCTTTGTCCTCAAAATCCTTCGGTCCGTTCGGAAAAATGGTGGTGTGCACAAAGTTTGCCACGCAGGTGTTGCCGCCGGTGCTCGGTACGCCGAAATCTTTCACCCGGGGAATATTCATCTGCGTCATGCAGCGGATCGGACAGGAGTGACAGCCGCTCATTTTGACGGTGTACTTTTCTGCGGCCGGACCCAGATCGAAGACGGATTTGTAGGTACGGAAACCGACGGTATTTTGATTCCCCGGGGGAATTTCGCCTGTCTCGATAGGCCCGCCTTCGGCGGCCCCCCAGTAAAGCCCCTTTCTCGCCGTCCAGCGCGAGGCAGGAGAAGAATATTCCGCCCACGCTTGCGGAGTGCTTGGTACAACGTGGTTGTTATTCGCGCCAATCAGTTCCGTCATCATATAATCGTTCAGACGTTTCATCTCTTTGCGATCGGCGATATTTACGCCTTTTGTGCCCTCAACCGCAATGGCTTTCAGGTTCTTCGATCCCATGATCGCCCCGGTTCCGGCGCCGCCGCTATGGTTGCGGCTGTTGAGCATGCAAGAGAGCGGAACGAGGTTTTCACCTGCCTGACCAATTGCCGCCACGCAGGTTTCCGCGGAGGTCATGCGGCAAATTTCTTCGGTGGTCGCGCGAGTGCCTTTCCCCCATAAAAAATCGGCTTTCTCGATCGTCACCTTTTCGTCTTTGATATTAATCCACACAGGAGACGGTGCCTTGCCCTCGATAATAATGGCGTCATAACCGGCAAATTTCATTTGCGCCGCAAAAAAGCCCCCCATATGGGCATCAACAACCAAATTTCCCTTAGTGAATGTGGAAAGCGATGTAATATTCACGCGAGAGCTACAGGGCGCTCCGGAACCGGTTAACGGTCCCGTCGCAAATACCAGTTTATTACTTTCGTCAAAAGGCTTCGTACCCGGAGGCACTTCGTCATACATTATCTTATAGCCGAAGCCCATTCCGCCGATGAATTTTTTAAATTTACTGGAATCTTCAAGGGTAATATCGCCTGTAGTAAGATTGACCCGTAAAATATTACCTGTCCAACCGTTAGCCATAATGTTTTCCTTTGTAAGACTCAAACAGTAATATCTTTCCACTCAATGATTTTTAATGCCCCGGTCGGGCAGGCATTGGCGCATTCACCGCATAAAATGCATTTTGACGATTTTTTCGTTTCGCTATTGACGGTGGCCATCATCCAGGGACAAGCGGTGGTGCAAGCGCTACAGCCAATACAACGTCGATGATCAACAGCAATGCAGCCGTCTTTCTGCTGCCAGGTGATCGCCCCGACAGGACAAACATTCATGCATTGTGGATCTTTACATTGGCGACAGGTATCCGGTGTATAGTTCAGATCGCCATACAGGCCGCCGCCGGAACCGACACCCTCATCACCGAAGAAATAATTCCGGTGAATTTTGATGCGGGAAAAGAAGGTCCCTACCGCGCCATCGTTATAATTGGTGCAGGAGATTTCACAGCGGTGACAGCCGGTACAACGCGCACGCTGCGTCACCAGTACTCCTTTCGGCGTGTTAATCAACCCGACGGTGCCGCTGTCCACATCTTCCTGCTTACAGCCAAAAAGCGACAGCAGCGCTGGGGCAATGGTTAGCCCCGCCAGACCTTTTCCCGTCAAACGCAAGAATTCCAGCCGCGTTAAACCTGGATTTAATATTGGACGATCAACCTGGTTCATTAATTTCGCATCCTCTTCGTAAACGCAGTGTTGACAACCGTAACCAGGCCAATTTCTCATACGTCAAACAGCGCCCTGACGTTGTCTCCCACAGCTGAAGTTCCTGCCATAACCGAATCGAATAAATGACATAATTTAACGCAAACTTACTAATCCTTTAGGGTTAGGCGAAATAAATAATGGGTTTATTCGGTATGTATAACTTTGATCGTTATCAACTAAATTGGGGAAGGGAAATAATAAAAAAGAAGTGATATTTATTCTCATTTAGATGAGATGAAGCGGCATTTCATTAATTTCAAATTAATTGTGAAGCTGTTCCCAATATTAACCCTGACAGTCAAAAATAGCGTTATGCTCAGTTTAAACGTTGACGCATTATATTATTGACATTCGATACAGTATTGCAGCTTAAAATTTCCAGTAATTTTGATAAGGGATGCCGCCATCCCTTATTATATGGATTATCCTGCCAGCGCGTTGATTACCGTTTCCATAGCCCGTTTTTCCAGTTCAGAGCGTTGAATACGCTGATTAGCCAGTGAGGTACGTAAAACACCGGCGATGACAATATGCTTCGGTTCTTGACCCAGATCGCGCATTTCCAGCACCACTTTTCCCACGACTCTGCACATCTCCCGGTACAGCTCATCATCTTTTGTCAGGTTTCCCATTTTTGTCTCTCCGTTGCAGGCTACTTGCTTACAGCATATAACACCTGACGAATGAAGACAAAAAGCTAAAGAAAATCAATTAACTAACTGGAGCGCTATTCCGGCATCCGCCAGGGTCTGCTCACCGACGATGGGCTGACGGATGCTGTGTCCGGGAATAAATTGAAATGAATAAAAAAGAATTTGGTTATAACCAGGAAGAATATCTCATTATTGCGCAACTGAACCATAAATTGCGCGAATGATTTTGGGCAATACGTTTCCTTTAAATACAGTTTGTTGTGAAACTGCCCAGATGTATTTTGAAACGCTGTTTTCATTTTCCTTTTTGGAAAAAAACAGCGTATAATGCGCGCCAACTGTCTCTTGAATGGTTTCAGCACATTGGCCTGTAAAACTCAGCGTACACAAAACGTCCCTTTCCGTTGGGCTGAAACACAAGCACACATTCCTCTGCACGCTTTTTCGATGTCACCTATCCTTAGAGCGAGGCATCACCACTTTCGTAATACCGGTTTCGCTTCCTGGCGGTGCGCGCCGGAAGCCAGCTTCCCATATCCTTCTCAACTTAAAGACTAAGACTGTCATGAAAAAGACGAAAATTGTTTGCACCATCGGCCCGAAAACCGAATCTGAAGAGATGTTAACCAAAATGCTGGACGCGGGCATGAACGTCATGCGTCTGAACTTCTCTCACGGTGATTATGCAGAACACGGTCAGCGTATCCAGAACCTGCGCAACGTCATGAGTAAAACCGGCAAGAAAGCCGCGATTTTGCTGGATACCAAAGGTCCGGAAATCCGTACCATCAAGCTGGAAGGCGGCAACGACGTGTCCCTGAAAGCAGGCCAGACCTTCACTTTTACCACCGACAAATCCGTTGTGGGTAACAGCGAAATCGTCGCTGTAACTTATGAAGGTTTCACCGCTGACCTCGCCGTCGGCAACACCGTACTGGTCGACGACGGTCTGATCGGCATGGAAGTGACCGCCATCGAAGGCAACAAAGTGATTTGTAAAGTGCTGAACAACGGCGACCTGGGCGAGAACAAAGGCGTAAACCTGCCGGGCGTCTCTATCGCCCTGCCAGCCCTGGCGGAAAAAGATAAACAGGATCTGATCTTCGGCTGCGAGCAAGGCGTTGACTTCGTTGCCGCATCCTTTATCCGTAAGCGCTCTGACGTGGTTGAGATTCGTGAGCACCTGAAAGCGCACGGCGGCGAAAACATCCAGATCATCTCCAAAATTGAAAACCAGGAAGGCCTGAACAACTTCGACGAAATCCTCGAAGCGTCCGACGGCATCATGGTTGCCCGTGGCGACCTTGGCGTAGAAATCCCGGTCGAAGAAGTGATCTTCGCGCAGAAGATGATGATCGAAAAATGTATCCGCGCGCGTAAAGTGGTGATCACCGCGACGCAAATGCTCGACTCCATGATCAAAAACCCCCGCCCAACCCGCGCAGAAGCTGGCGACGTGGCGAACGCCATCCTCGACGGAACCGATGCCGTCATGCTGTCCGGCGAATCCGCGAAAGGCAAATATCCGCTGGAAGCGGTCTCTATCATGGCGACCATCTGCGAGCGTACCGACCGCGTGATGACCAGCCGTCTGGACTTCAACAACGACAGCCGTAAGCTGCGCATCACTGAAGCCGTGTGCCGTGGTGCTGTTGAAACCGCTGAAAAACTGGAAGCGCCGCTGATCGTGGTCGCGACCCAGGGCGGTAAATCTGCACGCGCCGTGCGTAAGTACTTCCCGGATGCGACCATCCTGGCGCTGACTACCAATGAAGTGACCGCACGTCAGTTAGTGCTCAGTAAAGGCGTTGTGCCGCAACTGGTCAAAGAAATCAATTCTACGGATGATTTCTACCGCCTGGGTAAAGAAGTTGCCCAACAGAGCGGTCTGGCACAGAAAGGCGACGTGGTCGTGATGGTTTCTGGCGCGCTGGTTCCGAGCGGCACCACTAACACCGCCTCTGTTCACGTGCTGTAATAATTCCTGTGTGAATTAATTGGTTTAAAAAAGCGCCCTCGGGGCGCTTTTTTTATTTCATCAATAGCCGCTATTAATAAAAAAGCAAATCGGATTTCACTATCTAACTGCCGATTATCTAAGACGAATCCGATGGAAGCAGCCTGTTTTCCCTCAGTTTTTTAGATACATTCCGACATTTCGATGCTTCTTTGAGCGAACGATCAAAAATAAGCATCTTCTCATCAAAAAAATATTCTCAACCTAAAAAACTTTGTGTAATACTTGTAACGCTACATGGAGATTAACTCAATCTAGAGGGTATTAATAATGAATCGTACTAAACTGGTACTGGGCGCGGTAATCCTGGGTTCTACTCTGCTGGCTGGTTGCTCCAGCAACGCTAAAATCGATCAGCTGTCTTCTGACGTTCAGACTCTGAACGCTAAAGTTGACCAGCTGAGCAACGACGTGAACGCAATGCGTTCCGACGTTCAGGCTGCTAAAGACGACGCAGCTCGCGCTAACCAGCGTCTGGACAACCAGGCTACTAAATACCGTAAGTAATAGTACCTGCGTAATAAAAATGGCGCACATTGTGCGCCATTTTTTTTGCCCTTCGTTTGCCTTTCCTGCTACTGCGTTTGCGTTTCTTGCGTTACCCCACCATTCTGCGCTGACTGTACCACGGGGGTTGCCGCCACCGCTGGCGTCTGTCCGGAAGAAACGGCTACCGGATACCCGGCGCGCCGGTACAATGCTTTGTCCACCAGCGTGTTGTCGACCTCTTTCATCGCTTTGAACTGGGTGAAACCGGCAGGCAGAACATACGGCATGGTCTGCACATTCTGTTCCTCTTCCGGCGACAGCGGTCGGTGAACTTCAACATACCGCATACCGTTCGGCTCAACGGCGTATTTCACCGGCTCGTTGATGACCTTAACCGGCGTTCCGGATCGTACCGAAGCGAACAGCGCTTTAATGTCTGGCGCATTCATACGAATACAGCCGGAGCTGACGCGCAGCCCGACGCTGTCCGGCTGGCTGGTGCCATGGATAAGGTATTCACCGTTGCCATGCGCCAGACGCAGCGCAAAACGTCCAAGCGGGTTATTCGGCCCGGCAGGGACGACCGCAGGCAGGGTTATTCCCCGCTCAAGAGAGCGCTTGCGGATGCCCGCTGTCGGCGTCCACGTCGGGTTCGGTATTTTCTGCCCTACCCGCGTTTCCATCACCGGCGTTTCCAGCCCCTCCAGACCAATACCGATAGGATAGACCTGCACGATATTTTCCCCCGGCGGGTAATAGTACAGACGTAGCTCTGCGAGATTCACGATGATCCCTTCACGCGGCGCGTCGGGCAACAGCATTTGCGACGGGATAGTGATTAACGTACCGGGTTTCGGCACCGGAGCGATGGTATTGTTAGCCTCCAGAATGAGCATCGCGGCGGTATCAAAGCGACGGGCGATGGCCTGGAGATTTTTATCCCCCGCCTGCACCGTATACGTTTGATTCTGACCAATGAGACGACTTCCTGCCGGCGGCAGTGGATAATCCACCGCCCAGGCAGCCTGTAAAGCACTGTAAGCGCCGATAAGCATAAGTGTTAATAAAGACGCGCGTTTCATATGTCACCCCCCTGGCGTTGATGCCGGACGGCAGTGAATGCCGCATCCGGACTACGAGGCTCGCGAACCTGCAAGCCTGACAAGACGCACCTGCGTCCTGTCAGGTATTTTACAGCGTGCGTCTGTTAAGTTTAGCTAAGAGTTGCAGCTTTGGTGCGAATCGCGCGGATCATCGCTTCAAGCCCCTGGGAGCGGGACGGGGTGAGATGTTGGGTGAGCGCCATTTTTTCGAACCACGGGCGGACATCAAAATTAACAATATCCTGCGGCGTCATCTGGTGATACAAAATAAACACCACCGCAATCAGCCCCTTTACGATGGCCGCATCGCTGTCGCCCTCAAGCTCAATCATTCCCTGCCCGTTCTGGCGCATCACAATCCAGACCTGGCTCTGACAGCCCTCAATTTTATTATCAGCAACGCGATCGTTTTCAGACAGCATCGGTAGTCGCTGACCCAGCTCGATAATATACAGGTACTTTTCTTCCCAGTTCGCGCAACGTTGAAAATTACGTAATAACTTCTCTTTATCCGGCAACGCGGCCATAGTGCCTCCCTGTTATCCCAGTAAGCGATGAATACGCTGCAGCCCGGTCACCAGACGATCCACTTCTTCATGGGTGTTATACATTGCCAGTGACGCGCGACACATCGCCGGAACCTGATAAAACGCCATCAGCGGCATAGCGCAATGGTGTCCGGTACGGACAGCAATACCGTAGTTATCAAGGAAACTACCGACATCATAGGCGTGATGGTGACCGAGATTAAACGCGATCACGCCAAGCCGGTTATGCGGGCCGTACAGCGTTAGGTCAGGCACCGCCGCCAGTTGCGCCAGCGCGTAATGCATCAAATTCTGTTCGTACTCGCCGATGTTTTCCAGCCCCAGCGCTGAGACATATTCCAGCGCGGCGCCCAGGCCGATAATTCCTCCGGTATTCGGCGTACCCGCCTCAAAACGCCACGGCGCTTTCGTCCAGGTGGTGCCCTGGGTCAGGCTGACCGTAGCGATCATTGAGCCGCCCCCTTCCCACGGCGGCATCGCCTGCAGGATGACGTCTTTTACGTACAGTACGCCGATACCGGTCGGGCCGTACAGTTTATGCGCGGAAAAAACGTAGAAGTCGCAGTCCAGCGCCTGAACATCGACCGGGTGGTGCATGACCGCCTGCGCGCCGTCCACCAGGACTTTAGCCCCGTACTGATGGGCCAGCGCGGTGATTTCAGCGATCGGATTCTCGGTGCCTAACACGTTCGAAACATGGGTAATGGCCAGCAGGCGGGTTTTCTCGTCCAACAGCGATGGCAGACTTTCAAGCTGGAGCGTTCCGTCGGTATTGAGCGGAATTACCCGCAGCTCAGCCCCCACGCGTGCGCATAGCATCTGCCAGGGCACAATATTAGCGTGGTGCTCCATTTCGCTGATAATGATGTTATCGCCACGGTGAACGTTTTCCGGCCCCCAACTGTTGGCCACCAGATTGATGCCTTCCGTGGTGCCGCGAACGAACACCAGTTCCTCCGCTGAGCGGGCGTTAATAAACAGCGACGCCAGTTTGCGAACGTTCTCCATTCGTTCCGTCGCCTGGGCGCTCAGAGTATGAATACCGCGATGCACCGCCGCATAGCCATGGCGGTAGAATTCCGCCTCCGCGTCGATAACCTGACTGGGCTTCTGCGCGCTGGCGGCGCTATCAAGGTACGCCAGCGGCAGACCGTTGACTTCTCGCGTAAGCACGGGAAAATCCGCACGCACGTTGTCGATAGAAAATGTCATGCTCTGCCTCCCGGCAGGCGCTGGCCGATTCGCGCCAGAACCTGTTGCTTCAGCGCCTCGTCGCCGATGGCTTCCGTCAGTTCAGCGGCAAAGGCATAGAGAATCATCTGCTGGGCGTCCTGCTGGCCGATCCCGCGCGAGCGCAGATAGAACATCTGTTCATCGTCAATGCGCCCCACCGTCGCGCCATGGCTACACTTCACGTCGTCGGCGTAAATCTCAAGCTGCGGTTTGGTATCCACCTCGGCGAGTTTACCCAGCAGCAGGTTATTGTTGGTCATCTGACCGTCGGTTTTGATCGCGTATGGGGCAACGTTAATCAGACCGTTGAAGACCGCGCGCCCTTTATCGCTGACAATGGTTTTATGCAGCTGACGGCTGTTGCAATAGCCTTTGTTGTGCTCAAGCCAGGTGCGGGTATCACAGACTTCATTTTTCACCGGCATCGCGAGGCTGTTGATTCGCAGCGTCGTGTTCTCACCGTTCAGCCGGGTGCTGGTGTTATGACGCAGTACCGCATCCCCCAGCAGAAAACTGTGGCTGTGCGCCGAGGCGTCCGCCGCCATTGAAATATCATTATGGGCGAAGTGATGGCTTAACGGATTTTCAAACGCCAGCTTCACGTGATGCAGATGCGCGTTGGCTGCCACATTCATTGTCAGACGCGCGCCGGTAAAGTGTCGCGCGTCATTGAGGCTCACGTAATGTTCAATGACCGTTGCTTCTGCCCCTTCCGCCAGTTCCAGATGATGACGATAATGAGCGGTGTTCACCTCATCGTCGCCCACGCCCTGCGTAATGTGCATCAATAGCAGCGGCTTGTCAGGACGCTGATTACGCTTAACGTGGATATGGGTTACGCTGTGCGCCAGGCTTTCGGTGAGATGCAGAAACACCTCCGGCTGCACCGCGTCAGGCAGCGTCTGGCGCTCATCGTTGATCGCAACGTCAAAGCCGCTATTTTCACAGCTGTCGCTCAGCGTCGGACTGAATTTCCCATCAACAAAAACCAGACGCAGCGCATCAATTTGTAGCGCCAACGCATCCCGCTGCGCCGTCCCAATGTCCGCGAAGCGGCTGACGAACTGGCTGTTGATTAATCCTTCCAGCGGCGTGTATTTCCAGTTTTCATGTTTCCGCGTCGGCAGGCCCAGTCGCAGTAATTGCTGTAAGTGCTGTTGCGCCTGGGTGGAACGCGACTCGCCCTCGGCTTCAAACAGATGATGCCACTGCTGCAACGCATTACTGCTGTTCGGTAAGCCAGCCATATCCCTGCTCCTCCAGTTGTTTGACCAGGGTGAAATCGCCAGACTTCACAATCCGCCCCTGATACAGGACGTGGACAAAATCAGGTTTGATATAGTCAAGGATGCGCTGATAGTGCGTAACGATGATGAATGCGCGCTTGCCGTCCCGCAGGGAATTCACGCCATCGGCGACGATTTTCAGGGCATCAATATCCAGCCCGGAATCCGACTCATCCAGAATACACAGCTCCGGCTCCAGCACCGCCATTTGCAGAATGTCGTTGCGTTTTTTCTCGCCGCCGGAAAAACCCACGTTGACCGAGCGGGTCAACAGATCTTCCGGCATTTTCAGCAGCGCGATTTTCTCTTCCATCAGGTCCTGAAAATCAAAACGGTCCAGCGTCTCCTGGCCGCGATAGCTGCGCACCGCGTTAAGCGCCGTTTGCAGGAAAAACTGATTGCTGACGCCGGGAATTTCCACCGGGTACTGAAAGGCCATGAAAATGCCTTCACCGGCTCTCTCTTCCGGCGCCAGCGCCAGCAGATCTTTACCTTTAAACGCGACAGAACCGCCGATTACCTCATAATCTTCGCGTCCTGCCAGCGTCGCGGAAAGCGTGCTTTTACCGGAACCGTTCGGTCCCATGATCGCGTGCACTTCGCCGGGACGAACCTCAAGGTTCAGCCCACGCAGGATCGCTTTATCTTCGACACTGACCTGTAAATCTTTAATATTTAACATGATACTTCCTTAACCGACGCTGTGTTCAAGGCTAATAGCTAATAGTTTTTGTGCTTCGACGGCAAACTCCAGCGGCAATTCGGAGAACACGTCTTTACAGAAGCCGTTGACGATCATCGAGATCGCATCTTCTTCGCTGATACCGCGCTGCAGGCAGTAGAACAGCTGATCTTCACCGATACGCGAAGTTGTCGCTTCGTGCTCGAGCTGGGCGCTGTTATTACGGCATTCGACGTACGGGAAAGTATGCGCCCCGCAATCCGCGCCGATCAGCATTGAATCGCACTGGGTAAAGTTGCGGGCATTGGTCGCCGTCGGCATGATTTTCACCAGCCCACGATAGCTGTTCTGGCTGTGCCCGGCGGAGATCCCTTTCGAAATGATGGTCGAGCGGGTATTTTTACCGATATGGATCATTTTGGTGCCGGTATCGGCCTGCTGGTGCCCGCTGGTCAACGCCACGGAATAAAACTCGCCAATCGAGTTGTCGCCACGCAGAATACAGCTCGGGTATTTCCAGGTGATCGCCGAGCCGGTTTCCGACTGGGTCCACGACATTTTGCTGTTTTCCCCTTCGCACAACGCGCGTTTGGTAACGAAGTTGAGGATCCCGCCGGTATTGTTATCACCCGGGAACCAGTTCTGCACCGTGGAATACTTCACTTCGGCGTCTTTATGGATGATCACTTCCACGACTGCGGCGTGCAGCTGATAGCTGTCGCGCACCGGTGCTGAACATCCCTCGATATAGCTGACGTAGCTGCCCTCATCCGCCACAAGAATGGTGCGTTCAAATTGCCCGGTTTTTTCCGCGTTAATGCGAAAATAGGTGGAAAGCTCCATGGGGCAACGTACGCCCTTCGGCACATAAATGAAGGTACCGTCTGACGCCACGGCGGCGTTTAGCGCGGCAAAAAAGTTATCGTTCGCGGGGACTACCGTACCAAGGTATTTCTTCACCAGTTCCGGGTGATCATGGATCGCCTCGCCGAAAGAACAAAAAATAATGCCTTGTTCCGCCAGCTTTTCCCGGTAGGTGGTGGCGACTGAAACGGAGTCAAAAATAGCGTCGACCGCCACTTCCCGCCCTTCGCGCACAGGCACGCCAAGCTGCTCAAACGCGGCCTCCACCTCTTTACTGAGGAACGCGTTGGCGCCCGTTTGCTGAACCGCTCCCGGCTGTGATGCGCAGGTGTCGTCGCAGTGACCGCATGACGGCGCAGAGTAATAGCTGTAATCCTGATAATTCAGCCTATCGTAGTGGGCTTTCAGCCAGTGCGGTTCAGCCATTTCTACCCATGCCCGGTAGGCATTGAGGCGAAAGGCCAGCATCCACTCTGGTTCGTTACGTTTTGCAGAAATCGCGCGCACCACGTCTTCGTTAATTCCTTTCGCCAGCTCATCAGTTTGTAACTGGGTAAAGAAACCTTCTTTGTAGTTCAGCGGGCCGCCGGTCCAGGTTTTGACATCGTCAGTTGCTTCAGTATTACGAGACATAGTACCGCCTATACCCCAAAGCTTTCGCCACAGCCGCATTCGTTCTGGGCTTTCGGGTTATGAAATTTGAATAACTGGTTTAATCCTTCCCGGACATAATCGACTTCCGTCCCGTCGATAAACGGCATCGCCTGAAGCGGGACGTAAAGTTTCGCGCCCTCGTATTCGAACAGCAGATCGTCCTTTTCAGGCTCACTGACCGTATCCAGCACGTAACCAAAGCCAGCGCAGCCGGTCTGTTTAACGCCCAGGCGCACGCCCAGCATTCCCGGCTGTTTGGCCACCAGTTCGCGAATATGCGCGGCCGCCGAAGGGGTTAGCGTTAATCCGCGCCAGGCAAAATCGTCTGGGTTAAATGTTCCTGAATGCAATTCCATAGAATGACCTCGCGTAATGAGCCATCAGGCTATAACACCATGTTAGTGATAATGATTATCACTTCAACCCCTCAACAGCAGGGGCATTCCCCTTAATCACCCTTTTTAACGGCTTTTATTAAGCATAGACCTTGCTACGCGGGTTATAAGTCAGGGTGAGTTTTTTGCAATTGTTTGAAAAATAAAGCGTTCAGAAAAAATCATCGACCAGGGTGGTCAAAAAAGGAAAGATGTATAGAAAATGTCTATTTCACGGATAGGCAGTGGCGCGTGATTGTCGTAAAGAAAAAAACCCTTAAGGCTGTTCATCACAGCCTTAAGGGTTCCCGCCCCATCCGGCGCTTATCTCCGGCACTCGCAATGGCTTAGCTCTTGAAGGGGCTTTAAGAATATTCTCATATCGTCAGCGATCAGTTTTAACACTAATTGCGATCCGCGCATTTTGTATGGCGGATCAATTTCTTCAGTTTACTGAGAGTATGTCTTTCACCGCGTCCAGCAGCAGTCGTAGCCCCGCCGACTGGTGCGCGCGGGAAAGATACAAGCCGTACACCGGCAAAGGCCGGGGTTTATGCCCGGGCAGCAAAGGCACCAGCGCACCGCTTGTTAACCCTTCTCGCGCCTCTTTTTCCGGTATCAACGCCACGCCCATTCCTGCCAACGCCGCCTCGCCTAAAAGCGAGGAAATCCCGGCGCTGAGGTTACCTTTTATCGCGACCGAAACCGCCTCACCGCGGGCATCAAGAAAGCGCCAGGATTTCCCGGCAAACCCGCTGTAATAAAGGCAGTTATGACGGGTAAGGTCGTCCGGTGTTTGTGGCGTACCATGTTGCTTCAGATAAGCAGGCGATGCGCAAAGCACTGATTCACAGTTGCCAAGACGACGAGCGATAGTACCCGGCTCCGGCGCGTCGGTAATACGAATAGCGAGATCGATTCGTTCCCCAACCAGACTCACGGGCTGGTTATTAATCTCGACTTCAATCCGCAGATCCGGGTAGCGGGTTAAAAATGCTGGCAGTACCGGCGCAAGAATATGCATCGCCGTAAAATGGGCACAGGCGACACGCAAGGTTCCGGAAGGCATACCTCCCGCCGCAACCGCGCCAATGCCCTGAGAAAGCTGCGCCAACGTGCGGGTCTTTAGCAGGACCTCTTCGCCAGCAGGCGTGATGGTGAGCCTGCGTGAAGAACGGTGGATCAGTCGTGCGCCAGCCCATTTTTCCATTTCCTCAAGATAGCGGCTGACCATCGGTCTGGAAAGTCCGAGCGCTCGCGCCGCGGCGCTCATACTGCCTAAATCACAGATGTGATTAAATACCGTCGCCGCCATCACTCTGTCCACTTTACCTCCATCCGATCGTTTTATGAAACTCAGCATGTCCTGTTTAAGGAATTCTAACAGATCGGGATTGACTTAAAATGCGTAGCCTTAAGACAACACTTCATCTGCAAAAGGTTACTGTCATGAAAATAAAAACCCTGACGGCACTGACGCTGCTCGCTTCACCGGTCTTTGCCGCCCCACTGCATCTTGAGGTGTATAACCCTCAGGAGAACGCCATTTTCCCGGTCTCTTCCACGCTGGTATCCGGACCAACGGAAGCCATTTTGTTTGATGCGCAGTTCAGCACTAAAGATGGCGAAAAATTACTTAAGATGATTCAGGCCAGCGGTAAGTCACTGAAAGCCGTGGTCATTACCTCGGGCGATCCGGACTTTTACTTCGGTCTTGAGCCGATTGTGAAAGCCTATCCTCAGGTAAAAGTGCTGGCGACGCCTGAAGTGGTCAAACATATTCAGGAAACAAAAGACGCAAAGCTGCAATACTGGGGACCGCAGATGAAGGACGGCGTGCCGAAAACCATCACCGTACCGCAGGTCACTACCGGGACGCGTTTTCACATTGACGGAGAAACACTGGAACTTCGCCATCCTGGCAACTATGCGGCTTATGTCTGGATCCCGGCAAATCGGGCGATTCTGGGCGGTACCGGCGTCGCGTCCGGGATCCACGTCTGGACCGCTGACACTCAATCTGAAAAGCAACGTACGGCCTGGCGCGACGTGCTGAGCGAAATGCGCAGCCTGCAGCCGACTCAGGTGATCCCGGGTCATTACCTCGGCGCACGACCCGCCGGTGATACGGCGATCCGCTTTACCCAAAATTATCTGCAAACGTTTGAACACGCGCTGGAGGCGAAAAAAGGGTCAGCTTACGTTATCGAAACCGTAAAGGCCGCGTGGCCCGGGCTGGCAGATGAAAGCTCGCTGGCATTGAGCGCAAAGGTGAACAGTGGTGAAATGACGTGGTAATGGCGTTTATTCGTCGACAAAAAATAACCCCGACCAGAGGCCGGGGCATTCTCTATGAGGTGCATCGCTGAATCAATGAACGCCAAGGCGCCAGGCAAAATAGATCTCTTCCTTCAGTTCAGTCGAAGAAAGCGTCAGTAAATCGGCAAACTCCAGCTCAAGCTGTTTCAGTCTTTTAAGGTATTGGGCTGGTGAGAGCTCGGTTTTATCACGACGTAAAAATTCAATTGCCAGTTGGGCCGGGTCTAATTGGCTAGTCATATCATCCTCGCTTATGGTCAAAACATGCACATTGTATCACTTTCCGCTGCGCAAATAATGACCAAAAGCAATATAGATCACATTTTTTTGGTGACAACGTCACACAATAGCCGTCGTTAAGCGTGATGTGCAGCATAAACGCTGCTGCTCATCATAGATATCGATTTGCCAGACCTGATGGCGTGAACCGGTGTGTATCGCCCTACAGACCCCTTTCACGCGCCCTTCCCGCGCCGAACGAACATGGTTGGCGTTAATTTCCAGTCCGACCACTTTTTGTTCGCCCTCAGTGCAGAGATACCCGGCGACGGAGCCGATGCTTTCGGCCAGCACGACAGACGCGCCGCCGTGCAGCAGACCAAACGGCTGCTTTGTTCGGCCGTCAACAGGCATAGAGGCTTCAAGCGTATCCGCGCCGATCTTTTCAAAGCGAATGTCCAGTAACCCAACCATGTTGCCCTCGCCCATTGCGTTGAGCGCGTCGAGTGTGACGTCACGTTTCCAGATCATCCCATTATCTCCAGTAGTGCCTGTACAGGATGGCGTACGCCCGTGCCTTCCACCCGCTTCACCTGGCTGCGGCAGGAATACCCCGTCGCCAGGCAGCGGTTACGGGGCAGTCGCTCCATCGCCTGATGCCAGGACAGTTCATAAATCCCCAGGGAACTGGCATGATTCTTAGCCTCATGCCCGTAAGTTCCGGCCATACCGCAGCAGCCGACGCTGACATTTTCCAGTTTCGCGCCAAAGCGAGCAAAAATTGACGCCCACTGCGCAGGCGCGCCGGGAAGCGCGGTGACCTCGGTACAGTGGCCAAAGAAGTACCACGGCTCGCCGCTGATTTCTCCCATAGCCTTCGGGGCCAGCGCTGTCGCCAGCCACTCGTTGGCCAGCTGTACGTGAAAATCACCGCGCTGCTCGCCGAGCGCGAGCGTATATTCATCGCGGTAGCAAAGCACCAACGCCGGATCGACCCCCACCATCGGCATCCCCAGTTGCGCCACACGGTTTAAAAACTCAGAGGTCTTTTTAGCCGTTTTCGCAAAACGGGTCAGGAAGCCTTTAATATGTTGTGCCTTACCGTTTGGCGAAAACGGCAGCAGTACCGGCTGGAAACCTAACTTTTCGATCAGGCGTACAAAATCCGCCACAACCCGAGCGTCGTAGTAACTGGTGAACGGATCCTGCACCACCAGCACTGTATTCGCTTTTTGCGTATCGCTAAGCGCCTCAAGCTGCTCAAGCGTCATGTTGGCCGAACGGTGTCCTACCATTTGCTGCTGCAACGACGGCGTCGACAGTAGCGGCAGATCCACCATGCCGATGTGTTTTGCCGACAGCTTGCGCACCAGCGGCTGGTTAATAAAGAAGTTGAAGGTCTTTGGCGCGCGCGCCATCAGCGGCGCATAGGTTTCTACTGTCGCCACCAGATGATCGCGCAGCGGACGTAAGTAGCGCGTATGGTAAAGCTGCAGGAAACGCGAACGGAATTCCGGTACGTCAATTTTGATCGGACACTGGGTCGAACAGGCTTTACAGGCCAGGCAGCCGGACATCGCCTCTTTGACTTCATGCGAGAAATCATATTCGCCCTTACCCGCGTGCCAGGTATTACGGGTCCGGGCGATCAGCGAGCGTAAGCTGGGACGTTTATTCGCCAGCGCAGTTTCGAGGCGCACCGGATCAACACCGCGATCCGCCAGCAAACGCAGCCACTCACGCACCAGGGTCGCTCGCCCTTTCGGTGAATGGATACGGTTGAGACTGATTTTCATCGACGGACACATCGGGCTTTTCGCATCGAAGTTAAAGCACAGTCCGTTTCCGTTGCACTCCATCGCCCCACGCCAGGTTTGACGCACCGCCAGCGGGATCTGCCGGTCATACGTGCCGCGCTTGAAGGCGTCCACTTTCATCATCGGCGCGTCCACGCCTTCCGGCGGACAGATTTTCCCCGGATTCAGGCGGTTCTGCGGATCAAATACCGCCTTCACTTTACGCAGTTCCGCATACAGCGCGTCGCCAAAAAACGCCGGACTGTACTCGGCGCGAAACCCTTTGCCGTGCTCACCCCAGAGCAGGCCGCCATACTTCGCCGTCAGCGCCACCACTTCATCGGAGATTTGCTTCATCAGTACTTCCTGCTGCGGATCGCACATGTCCAGCGCCGGACGCACATGCAGAACGCCCGCGTCTACGTGGCCAAACATGCCGTAGCTCAGACCGTGACCGTCGAGCAAGGCGCGAAACTCGGCAATGTAATCGGCAAGATGCTCCGGCGGTACGCAGGTATCTTCGGCAAATGGGATGGGTTTCGCCGCCCCTTTCGCGTTGCCCAGCAGACCCACCGCTTTTTTGCGCATCGCATAAATACGCTCTACGCCCGCCAGATCGGCGCAAAGCTGCCAGCCAATCACCCCGGCTTCTCCATGGGCGATTAATCCGTCCAGCCGCTCACACAGTGCCGCCACCTGGCCGTCAATTAGCGCTTCGTCGTCACCGGCGAATTCAACGATGTTCAGGCCAAGCATCTCTTTGTCCGGCACATCGGTGATTAATTCGCTTACCGAATGCCAGACGATATCTTCCCGTGCCAGGTTCAGCACTTTCGAGTCGACGGTTTCGACGGAAAGCGCTCTTGCCTCTACCATAAACGGCGCATTGCGCAGCGCGGAGTCAAAAGAGTCGTATTTGACGTTCACCAGTCGACGAACCTTCGGCAACGGCGTAATGTCCAACCGGGCTTCGGTAATAAAGGCCAGCGTCCCTTCCGAACCGGTGAGAATTCGGGTCAGATCGAACTCGGTCATGTCGTCGTTAAAAACATGCCGTAAGTCGTAGCCGGTAAGAAAGCGGTTCAGTTTGGGGAAGTTATCCATGATAAGCTGGCGATTGTCGCGGCAGCGTTCAAGGACCGTGCGATAGATACGTCCAATGGTGGTATGACTTTCCCCCAACGTTTCCGCCAGCGCTACCGGCAGCGGCTGCGTGTCGAGAATATCGCCGCCCAGCAGCACAGCGCGTACGCCCAGAACGTGATCGGAGGTTTTTCCGTAGACCAGCGATCCTTGTCCGGAGGCATCGGTATTGATCATCCCGCCAAGGGTGGCCCGGTTGCTGGTTGAAAGCTCCGGAGCAAAGAAATAGCCGTACGGCTTGAGGACCTGGTTCAGTTGGTCTTTAATCACCCCCGCTTCGACCCGCACCCAACCTTCTTCCGGATTGATTTCAATGATCCGGCTCATGTAGCGGGACATGTCCACGATAATGCCCTGGTTCAACGCCTGCCCGTTGGTTCCGGTACCGCCGCCGCGCGGGGTAAACACCAGCGAGGTGAAACGCGGTTCGGCGGCCACTCGGGCTATCAGCGCCACATCCGCCGTTGAACGCGGGAAAACGACGGCATCGGGAAGAAGTTGATAAATACTGTTATCTGTCGACATCGTCAGACGATCGGCGTAGCTCGTTGCCGTATCGCCAGTAAACCCTTGTTGCTCCAGCTCTTGCAAAAAATTGAGCACCAGTTGAACGACGCCAGGTGCCTGAGAAATTTGTGGAATCATTATTCTGACCCTTTCCTGCGGTCTGTATTGTGAGGTTATCGTTTGCCTTGGTTGATTCATTTGTTGTATCACATTTTTTTCTTATACGCTCAACAGAAATACTGGCAGAATCCGCCTGTTAAAACGCGCTGAAACTGCGCATGATTATGTGATGCGTTTCGCGTGTTCACGTCGCGTCAACGTTCTGACGCACTACAAAGGTGAAAAGAGTTTATGGTCAATGTTCGTCAGCCCAGGGATATCGCGCAGGTGCTGCTGTCGGTGCTGTTCCTTGCCATCATGATTGTGGCGTGTCTCTGGATTGTTCAACCTTTTATTCTGGGCTTTGCCTGGGCCGGTACGATTGTTATCGCCACCTGGCCGGTTTTACTACGCTTGCAAAAATTACTCTGGGGCCGCCGTTCTCTGGCGGTGCTGGTCATGACGCTTTTACTGGTGTTGTTATTCGTCATTCCTGTCGCACTTCTGGTGAACAGTATCGTCGATGGTAGCGGCCCGCTGATCCACGCCATAACCGGTGGCGACATGACGTTGCCGGATCTCGCCTGGTTGAACAGCATTCCGCTGGTTGGCGCAAAACTGTATGCCGGGTGGCATAACCTGCTGGAGATGGGCGGCGCGGCGATCATGGCGAAGGTACGTCCTTATATTGGCGCAACGACCACCTGGTTTGTCGGACAAGCGGCGCACATCGGCCGTTTTATGATGCATTGCGGACTGATGCTGTTGTTCAGCGCCCTGCTGTACTGGCGGGGTGAACAGGTGGCGTTGGGTATTCGTCATTTCGCCTGCCGTCTGGCAGCCAAACGCGGCGACGCGGCCGTGCTGCTCGCCGCACAAGCGATCCGCGCGGTGGCGCTGGGCGTGGTGGTCACCGCTCTGGTTCAGGCGGTGCTGGGCGGGATTGGCCTGGCGATTTCCGGCGTACCGTATGCGACGTTGCTGACGGTGGTGATGATCCTCTCCTGCCTCGTCCAGCTTGGCCCGCTTCCGGTATTGATTCCGGCCATTATCTGGCTTTACTGGAGCGGCGACACCACCTGGGGAACCGTACTGTTGGTATGGAGCTGCGTGGTAGGTACGCTTGATAACGTCATCCGCCCTGTGCTGATTCGTATGGGCGCGGATTTACCGCTTATTCTGATCCTTTCTGGCGTTATTGGCGGCCTGATCGCCTTCGGCATGATTGGCCTGTTTATCGGCCCGGTTCTGCTGGCGGTTACCTGGCGACTGTTCTCCGCGTGGGTACATGAAGCGCCACCGCCAACGGATGAGCCAGAAGAAATTCTCGAAGAACTGGCGGAGATTGACGATCTCAACAAGTAACTCTCTTTCGGGCGACAGATGTCGCCCGAATGTTTAGCATTGCTTATTAATAGGCTGCTGAATTTTTCACATCCCCCCTATTACGGCTTCCGCTCTCCGGGTTTCTGTCGCAAATTCTTTACAGTTTTTAAACTATTGAGACGAATCTGATCGACGCTAAAACGTCGCATGCCCTACTATTAGCTCACGGTTATAGATCAACACATTGATTTATAAGCATGGAAATCCCCTGAGTGAAACAACGAATTGCTGTGTGTAGTCTTTGCCCATCTCCCACGATGGGCTTTTTTTTAACCATGATTCACTTCACACCGGCTCAGCATCCGCCAGTTCTCTGGCATGACTCGCGTTTCGCCCGAGACGTTCACCGTCGCGCTTTCCCAGATCCTGGCGGAGGAATTGCCGATCATCAGCTCAAACTCGCCTGGCTCGACCACACGTTTGCCGTCCCTGCGGGTAAAATTGAGCATATCGACAGGCACATAAAAGGTTAGCGTCGCCCGTGCGCCAGCATCCAGTTCTATGCGCTGAAAGGCTTTCAGTTCTTTTATCGGCCTGACCATGGAAGCCGCTTGGTCGCGAACGTAGAGTTGTACCACCTCGCTTCCCCTGTGTATCCCATCGTTGCTTGCAGTGACCGCAATCGCGATTTCGCCATCCATCCCCACCGCCGGTGTCAACAGAGTGACGGCTTCACTGGAAAACTCGCTCCAGCCCTTACCATAGCCAAAGGGATAGCGGGAACCAAAATGAAAGGCAAACGGTGTTCCGCCACTTTTCAACTTGTGATTGTAATAATATGGCATAGCGCCCGCGCTTTTCGGCACGCTCACCACCAGTCTTCCCTGTGGTTCAGCGCGTCCGGTCAACACGTCGGCGATGGCCCATCCCCCTTCCTGACCCGGCGCCCAGGCCATTAGCAATGCAGCGATCTTATCCTCCAGCCCCTGCAGGTTGTAAGGTCTGCCACCGGTCATCACGACCACCACGGGTTTTCCGGTCGCCACCAGCGCCTCGAGCAACTGCTGCTGAACACCGGGCAGAGTAAGACTATCAGTATCGGACCCTTCACCTACCGTGCCGCTCTGAAACAGGCCAGCCAGATCGCCAACGCAGGCAATCACCACTTCACTCCGTTGTGCCGCGCTCACTGCGTCTGGAATAAGGGACGTGTCGAACGAAACGGGCGAGGCCTGCATTGGCTTACCGCTGCTGTCGCCCGGAAATACGGGGGCGCCTGCCAGCCGTTTTTCAATGATATGACACCCTTTGGCATACAGCACAGCGTCTTCACCGTAATAGCAACGCAGCGCGGCAAGGGGTGTGGTCACCTGCGCGGTCTTATCCATCTCATCGCTAATGATCAGATGCACCGGGAAGCTGTAGCCGCTGAGCAACGCCAGCGGGTCGTCTGCCGTTGGGCCCACTACCGCAATTCGCGGCTGCCCCTGCAACGGCAGGATGCCGTTATTTTCCAGCAGGGTCAGCGAACGGGTTGCCACTTCCCGGGCAATCTGGCGCGTCCCTGCGGACTGTAACGCAAGCGCCGTTTCATCAGCATAAGGCTGTTCAAACAGGCCCAGGCGGAATTTTTCCGTCAGAATGCGCGAAACGATTTCATCAATTTTCGCCATACCGATCAGTCCCCGTTCAACCGCCTCCGCCAGATGGCGGGCGCAGTCGTCTTTTGGCAGCTCCACATCCAGTCCGGCATTAAAGGCCAGCGCCGCCGATTCCGCCGCATCGTGAGAAACGCCATGATGCTGATGCAATAAACTTACGCCGCCATAATCCGCCACGATAATGCCGTCAAATCCCCATTGCTCACGTAGCAGCGTGGTAAGCAAAAAAGCGTCGCTGTGACCGGGTTGATTATCAATGTCATGGTAGGCGGGCATCACAGAGCCTGCATTGGTCAGCTTCACGGCCATTTCGAAGGGAAGCAGGAACGTATCGTTCAGTTCACAGAAGCCCAAATGTACCGGCGCATGGTTACGGGCCCCTTCGCTGAAGGAGTGACCGACATAATGCTTCAGAGTGGCTAACAGATCGCGCTTTTCGCCCTGTAACCCTGCGACATACGCGCAGCCCATCACGCCAACCAGCCAGGGATCTTCGCCAAAAGTCTCTTCGGTTCTTCCCCACCGCACATCGCGTGAAACATCCAGAACCGGCGCCAGTCCTTGTCGGCAGCCGGTCGCGCGCGCTTCAAGGCCGATCTGCCGGGCCGCGCGCCTCACCAGTTCGGGATCCCACGTCGATCCGTAATTGAGCGACGAAGGAAACAGTGTGGCGCCCTTACACAGCAATCCAACCAGACACTCTTCATGAAACAACGCCGGAATACCCAGCCGCGTTTCTTCTACAAGCATTTTCTGTAAGCGGTTTGCGGCGCGTACCCCCGTTTTCGCGTCAACAATATGCGTACCCAGTGGACGCGTTATCTGCCCGACGCCGATCTTCAGTCGCTCATTCAACGCCGCCTGTTTACTCACACCGGCAAACTCATCGCTCATATCGCTACGCTCCTGATGATGGCCCTCCTCCGACAGCACCAGCCAGTAAGCGTGCATCTGGGCAAATTTTTCTTCCGGCGTCATACGTCCCAGCAGGTCGGCGACACGCGCCTGTACCGGGCGATTTGCATCCTTATAGATCATCCAGGTTTACTCCTGTATCGCGTTATTCAGAGCGGGAGAGGACAGACTCTCCCCTGCGTTGTTGAGGTCGCGCTTCCGCGCCAGTTCGCGCGCAACGCGATCGGCGGTTTGGCTGTTGAGTTTGTAAAATATCAGTAACAGCGCCATTCCCAGGAGCGCACTGGCCATATCGCCAAGACCGTAATCGATTTTATCGCGGGCAGAGAGAACAGAGGTTATTGTCATTGTTGTGCCTTAATGTCAGAAAATACCCCATTAACCAGGAATATCATTAACACTGCCGAACACGTTGCAGAATTCAGTATTGGAGGGAGAAGAAAAGGTCACAATTGCGGAAATAAACAGCGTTATTACGTTATTTGGTTAATGTGAGCTGCCGCACTACAGCGCCGAAAGCGCGACGCTTTCTTCCTTTTTCCTTCGCGATAGCGAATAATCATTAGCGCCTTTATCGCACGACGGGCGAAGGGGCTGTGGCCTGGCGGATCGGGTTCCGTAATTGATAAAAGGTATTTAATGAAAACCGTAACCGTAAAAAACCTTGTGATTGGCGAAGGAATGCCGAAAATTATCGTGTCGCTGATGGGCAAAGATATCGACAGCGTGCGTTCCGAGGCGCAGGCCTATCGCGACGCGCAGTTTGATATCCTCGAGTGGCGCGCCGACCATTTTACAGCCATCACCGAAAAAAACGCGGTTCTTGACGCGCTCAGCGCTATCCGTGACGCGCTTCCGGACACGCCGCTGCTGTGTACCTTCCGCAGCGCGCAAGAAGGCGGTGAGCAGGCGATCTCTACCGAAGCGTATGTCGCACTGAACCAGACTTTCATAGACAGTGGGCGCGTGGATATGATTGACGTGGAACTGTTCACTGGCGATGCCCAGGTACAACGCCTGGTCACCCATGCCCATGCGCGAGATATACGGGTGGTGATGTCTAATCATGATTTTAATAAGACGCCCGCCGCTGAAGAGATTATCCAGCGTTTACGCAAAATGCAGGCGCTGGGCGCCGACATTGCCAAAATCGCCGTGATGCCGCAAAGCACGCGGGATGTATTGACACTGCTCAGTGCGACGCTGGAGATGCACGAACGCTATGCAGATCGGCCTTTGATTACGATGTCGATGGCAAAAGACGGTGTGATTTCACGTCTGGCGGGAGAAACGTTTGGATCCGCCGCGACGTTTGGCGCGGTGAAAAAAGCCTCGGCGCCGGGGCAGATTTCGGTGCATGACCTGCGCACCGCGTTAACCATTTTGCACAATGCCTGAGCAGACATTGCGCCTGTTACGGATGGCGGCGAACCGCCATCCGACTTCCGTTTACTTCTTCAGTTCGGCCAGACTCAGCCAGGTCTGAACGACGGTGTCCGGGTTCAGCGACAGGCTGTCGATCCCTTCTTCCATCAGCCAGGCAGCAAAGTCCTCATGGTCGGACGGTCCCTGACCGCAAATGCCGACGTATTTACCCTGCTTCTTCGCTGCGCGAATCGCCATCGACAGCAGTGCTTTCACCGCGTCGTTACGCTCATCAAACAGCTCAGACACCACCCCGGAGTCACGATCCAGACCCAGCGCCAGCTGCGTCATATCGTTTGAACCGATGGAGAAGCCGTCAAAGTATTGCAGGAACTGCTCTGCCAACAGGGCGTTGGAAGGGATCTCGCACATCATGATGATCTTAAGCCCGTTCTCGCCGCGCTTCAGTCCCTGACGTTCCAGCTCCTCCACTACCGCTTTCGCCTGTTCAACGGTCCGGACGAACGGAATCATGATCTCAACGTTGGTCAATCCCATGTCGTTACGTACGCGTTTCACCGCTTCACATTCCAGCGCGAAGCAGTCACGGAAACTATCCGACACGTAACGGCCTGCGCCGCGGAAGCCCAGCATCGGGTTCTCTTCATCCGGCTCATAGCGCTCGCCGCCGACCAGGTTCGCGTATTCGTTAGACTTAAAGTCCGACAGGCGCACGATGACGCGCTTCGGATAAAACGCCGCCCCCAGCGTGGCGATGCCTTCCGTCAGGCGGCCCACGTAGAATTCACGCGGGGAATCGAAGCCCTTCATCATCCCGCGGATTTCGTTCTGAAGCGCGGCGTCCTGATCGTCAAACTCCAGCAACGCGCGGGGATGCACGCCAATCATGCGGTTAATGATAAATTCCAGACGCGCAAGGCCAACGCCTTCGTTGGGCAGGCAGGCGAAGTCAAAAGCGCGATCCGGGTTACCCACGTTCATCATCACCTTCAGCGGCAGATCTGGCATCGTATCGACGCTGGAACTTTTCACGCTGAAGTCGAGCAAATCAGCATACACATAGCCGGTGTCGCCTTCAGCGCAGGAAACAGTCACCTTTTCGTCATCCTTCATGCGCTCGGTAGCATCACCGCATCCAACGACCGCCGGGATCCCCAGTTCGCGGGCAATGATCGCCGCGTGACAGGTTCGACCGCCGCGGTTGGTAACAATAGCCGCGGCTTTTTTCATGATCGGTTCCCAGTCCGGGTCGGTCATGTCGGTGACCAGCACGTCGCCGGGCTGGATGCGGTTCATCTCACTGATGTCATGGATGACTTTCACTGTACCCGCACCGATGCGGTGACCAATGGCGCGGCCTTCGGCGATGATTTTGCCCTGCGCGTGAAGCGTGTAGCGCTCCATCACCTGACCGCGGGAGCGTACAGTTTCCGGGCGCGCCTGTACGATAAACAGCTTGCCGGTGTGACCGTCTTTCGCCCACTCGATGTCCATCGGACGACCATAGTGTTTCTCGATCTGCACCGCCTGCTTCGCCAGTTCCTGTACTTCCTCATTCGTCAGAGAGAAAACGTCACGCTGTTCCTGCGGCACATCCTCGATAGTGACCTGCTTGCCATGCTCCTGAGTCGGCGCATAGATCATGCGAATTTTTTTCGAGCCCATGGTACGGCGCACAATCGCCGGGCGGTTTGCCGCCAGCGTCGGTTTATGCACGTAGAATTCATCCGGGTTCACCGCGCCCTGCACCACCATCTCGCCAAGGCCCCAGGCGGAAGTGATGAACACCACCTGATCGAATCCGGATTCAGTATCAATGGAGAACATTACCCCGGACGAAGCGAGATCGGAACGCACCATGCGCTGAACGCCCGCAGAGAGCGCCACGCCACGGTGGTCATACCCCTGATGGACGCGATATGAAATTGCGCGATCGTTAAACAGCGAAGCAAAGACGTGCTTCACCGCCACCAGTACTGCATCAAAGCCCTGGACGTTGAGGAAGGTTTCCTGCTGGCCGGCAAACGAGGCGTCCGGCATATCTTCCGCCGTCGCCGAGGAGCGCACGGCAAAAGAAGCCTGGTCGTCATCCGCAGAAAGCTGTGCGTAAGCATCGCGGATGGCGTTTTCCAGCTCTGGCTGGAAAGGAGTGTCGATAATCCACTGGCGGATCTGCGTACCTGCCTTCGCCAGCGCGGAGACATCATCAATATCCGTTTTATCCAGCAGTTCATAAATGCGCTGGTTTACACCGCTTTGGTCGAGAAACTGATTAAACGCATCGGCGGTTGTGGCAAAACCATTCGGCACGGAAACACCCATACCGGAAAGGTTAGTAATCATTTCACCCAGGGAGGCATTTTTGCCCCCAACTCTGTCTACATCATTCATGCCGAGTTGGTTATACCAAAGCACCAGCGGTGACGAGCCATTGTTGGACATCGAACAATCCTTTTGTGATAAATGAACGAGTATAGGAAACGCTTAACTGCATATTTATCTTTGCATACTTAACCGGATGAAAAAAACGGTGAATCGTTCAAGCAAATATATTTTTTATTTTTTCGGACAGTTTACCCGTTTGCGCAAACCCGCGTATGACATGGGATCTCCACAGAAATTGTCGGTATAAACATCCGTTCCATAAAATGAAATGCGCTTTTCATAAAATATAAAAATAGCATTTCATTTTATAATTCGGGCGCAATTTCCTACGCTTTAGGATAATTTTAATTTATGCTTTCAGAGAATTATCGCTGCTATTCAGGAAGGACAAAATGGATAATGCTGTAGATCGTCATGTCTTTTATATATCCGATGGAACGGCGATCACCGCCGAAGTGTTAGGCCATGCGGTGATGTCACAATTCCCGGTCACGATTAGCAGCATTACGCTGCCGTTTGTTGAAAATGAAAGCCGCGCTCGCGCGGTGAAAGATCAAATCGACGCGATTTTCCAGCAAACGGGCGTGCGGCCACTGGTGTTTTATTCCATCGTATTACCCGAAATTCGCGCCATCATTCTGCAAAGTGAAGGCTTTTGCCAGGACATTGTGCAGGCGCTGGTTGCGCCGCTACAGCAGGAGATGAAGCTCGATCCCACGCCGATTGCCCATCGTACTCATGGGCTGAATCCTGGCAACCTGAACAAGTACGACGCGCGCATCGCAGCGATTGATTACACCCTCGCCCACGATGACGGTATTTCGTTGCGCAACCTCGATCAGGCACAGGTGATTCTGCTCGGCGTCTCCCGCTGTGGTAAAACGCCGACGAGTCTTTATCTGGCGATGCAGTTTGGTATCCGCGCGGCAAACTACCCCTTTATTGCTGACGATATGGATAATCTGGTGTTGCCCGCATCGCTGAAACCCCTTCAGCATAAGCTGTTCGGCCTGACGATTGAGCCTGAGCGTCTGGCGGCGATTCGCGAAGAGCGCCGTGAGAACAGCCGCTATGCCTCACTGCGCCAGTGCCGCATGGAGGTTGCCGAAGTGGAAGCTCTTTACCGTAAGAACCACATCCCCTGCCTGAACAGTACCAACTACTCGGTAGAAGAAATTGCCACCAAGATCCTTGATATTATGGGGCTGAATCGCCGCATGTACTAATAAACTAGTTCACTGGTTTTGTTTTTTTGCTATGATGCCGTTCTGCTTGCGGGGTGTGACACACCTCGCACTTGAATTCGGCAGAGATTGGTTTAAGGTTGTGCCCATCACTTCCCGGCCCCTGCCGTAGAAGCACTCCATTTCTGAGAAAAGTCATGAACAGAACCGATGAACTGCGTACCGCGCGGATAGACAGTCTGGTAACGCCCGCTGAACTTGCGCACCGGCATCCCGTTTCCGCCGCCGTCGCCCGTCACGTTACCGACGCCCGCCGCCGGATTGAAAAAATTTTGAATGGCGAAGATCGCCGCCTGCTGGCCATTGTCGGTCCCTGCTCGATCCACGATCTTGACGCCGCCATGGAATATGCCACCCGCTTGCAGACGTTGCGTGACAAGCATCAGGCGCGTCTGGAAATCGTCATGCGCACCTATTTTGAAAAACCACGCACCGTCGTGGGCTGGAAGGGTCTGATTTCCGATCCCGACCTCAACGGTAGCTACCGTGTGAATCACGGCCTTGAGCTGGCGCGCAAGCTGCTGCTCCAGGTGAATGAGCTGGGCGTCCCCACCGCCACGGAATTTCTGGATATGGTGACCGGACAATTTATTGCCGACCTGATTAGCTGGGGGGCGATCGGCGCGCGAACCACAGAAAGCCAGATCCACCGCGAGATGGCCTCGGCGCTCTCCTGCCCGGTGGGCTTTAAAAATGGCACTGACGGCAATACGCGGATCGCGGTGGACGCTATTCGCGCCTCCCGCGCCAGCCATATGTTCCTGTCACCGGATAAAACCGGTCAGATGACCATTTATCAGACCAGCGGCAACCCGTACGGCCATATCATCATGCGTGGCGGGAAGAAGCCGAACTATCACGCGGACGATATCGCCGCCGCCTGCGATACGCTACATGAATTCGACCTGCCCGAACATCTGGTCGTCGATTTCAGCCACGGTAACTGTCAGAAACAGCATCGTCGTCAATTGGACGTTTGCGATGATGTTTGCCAACAGATCCGTAATGGCTCTACGGCCATCGCCGGGATTATGGCGGAAAGTTTCTTGCGTGAAGGCACACAAAAAATCGTCAGCGGACAGCCGCTGGTTTACGGTCAGTCAATTACCGATCCCTGCCTGAACTGGGAAGATACCGAACGGCTGCTCGATAAACTCGCCTCGGCGGTAGACAGCCGCTTCTGACCCCCCTTGCCCATTCCCCCCGGAATGGGCGCTTGCTCGCATTTTTTCGCTCCTCCCCTGATTTATCACTTGTCGTCGCCGGGTATATTATTGATAATAATAATCATTGTTACATTAATTATTATTAATTCACGCGCAATGTCATCTATGGATACCTTTGACTCTTCTCACCCTAAGGAAAGAGAAAGCATCGCCCCTTCTCACACGCCGCTTCGCAAAATCAGTAGCCAGAACCTGCTGGGAGAAGACGGTAAAGTTATCATTGATCATAATGGACAAGAGTACTTGCTGCGCAAAACGCAGGCGGGGAAATTATTACTGACCAAGTAATGGCAAACGCCCGACACGTTTTGCGTATACGGGCGATTTAGCCGTTAGCTGGAACAACTGATCTCCAGTCGCCGTCCCCAGTCCGGCGGGCGGTGGGTATAGTCGTCGTTACGGTCGTTGAAAGGATGGCGCAGTACGTGATGTAAACGATGCAGTTCGTCCATCTCCCCCTTTTCTGCCGCGTCGATGGCCCGCTGCGCGAGCCAGTTACGCAACACGACAGCGGGATTCACGCTCTGCATCGACGCCTGGCGGGTGGCATCATCTACGCCGTCTAGTTGCAGACGTGTTCGGTAACGCGTGTACCAGGCGTCGAACGCGTCACGATCGATAAACTCATCGCGCAGCGGTGAAGCGACACTCCGCTGTTCGGTGACGCTTAACATACGGAACGTTCGGCTGTAATCGCTTTTTTCACGCGCCATCAGTCCAAACAACGCATTCAACAGCTCGTTATCTTCTTTCTGTTCACTCAAAAAGCCGAGCTTCTGACGCATCCGCTGACCATAGCGCGTTAACAATGCCTGCTGATAGGTATCCAGCGCCTCATTCAGCGCATCAACGCGAATAAACGGCGACAGGCTCTGGGCGAGGCGCTGGAGGTTCCACAGACCCACCGCAGGCTGATTGTCAAAGCGGTAACGCCCCTGGTGATCGGAATGGTTACAGATAAACCCCGGGTCGTAATCATCCAGAAAACCGAACGGACCATAATCCATCGTCAGTCCCAGAATCGACATGTTATCGGTATTCATCACACCATGCGCAAAGCCAACTGTTTGCCAGTCGGCGATAAGCGTCGCGGTACGGCTCACCACATCCCGGAACCAGAGGACATATTTGTCGTTCTCGTCACGCAGATGCGGCCAATAATGACGAATGGCGAAGTCGGCAAGTTGCTGAACCTTTTCTGGCTCACGGCGATAATAAAAATGTTCAAAATGGCCGAAGCGCATATGACTTTGCGCCACACGTACCAGCATTGCGCCAGCTTCCACCGTCTCGCGATAAACCGGTGTGTCGCTGGTGACGATGGTGAGCGCCCGGGTAGTTGGAATGCCCAAATAGTGCATCGCTTCGCTGGCGAGGCTTTCACGAATGGTTGAGCGCAGCACTGCACGCCCGTCGCCCATACGTGAATACGGCGTCAGGCCCGCCCCCTTAAGATGCCAGTCCACGGTGCTGCCATCGGCGAGTAACTGTTCGCCAAGCAGAATGCCACGCCCGTCGCCGAGCTGCCCGGCCCATACGCCGAACTGATGGCCACTGTACACCTGCGCCAGCGGCGACATACCGGGCAGCAACGTCTCGCCCCCCCATACGCCTGCGGGAGGGTCGGTACTGAACAGCGCAGCAGGAATATTCAGCTGTTGGGCCAGGGCGTCGTTATGCCATATCAGCCGGGAATGGGTCAGCGGCGTCGGAGAAAGTGCGGTATACGTTGCCGGCAATTCATCATGCCAGCGGGCTGTAAAAGACAGGGTCATAGGGCCTCCTGTCTGTAGTGTAGTCGGTTAGCGCCATCCTAAACACCAGCAAACCGAGGGGTTATCCCTGAATTAAGCGGGTCACCTGATCCGCCGTGACGGCAGGCCACAGCGCGCCCTGCATCCCACCGAAACCAAAAGGCGTGATGCGTGTCAGCAGTTCCTCGCTATCGATCCCGGCTATCAACAAAGAGTCGCAATAAGGCGAAATTTGCGTCACGATTGCCCGCATAAAGGGGTCAAATGAAAGGCTCATTGCGCGTCGCTGCACAAAACCACGGTCAAGGGCGACACGTTTAAATAATCCCTCAAATATGGCTTTCGGCGAACTCTCCCCGGCGCCAAAGTTGGCAAGTACCAGGGGGAAACGTTCGGCCAGGGCGGCAAGCGCCGGATCCGCTTTCCCTGCCGCGAGTGCGGGAAAACTTTCATTAAGGGTGAGTTCAATAAATGAAAAACGTTTGATGGCCTGCAACCGTGACGTATTGATTAATAATAACGGTACGATTGCCGGGGTGATATTAATCCATGCGATCAGTTTATGCTGAATAAAAAAGTGTTGGCAGGTTTCCAGTAGCGCCAGTTTTTCTGCAAATAACTGGCACTGTTCGTCAGGCGAAAGTCGCGGTAATACCAGTTCTGTCGGAAAGCGCACCTTGCCGTCATCGCTGACAAAGTTCGCGGTCACTTCCAGACCGATAAGTTTTCGTTGTACATTTCGGGCGGGGAGAAAATAAAGTTCAGAATGATAAATATTATCCAGCGTGACGTCCATCAGGTCCGCCCCTCAGTCAGGGAGTGATACGGCAACCTGATACAAAGGACGTGAACGCACGTCTTTTCTGCTGCTAACGGGGAAACGTTCATCATGTCCTTTTTACCCGGAATCCGGTTCCTTTGTATTCGGCTAGCGATATTATATACGCTAATTCAGTTTTATTCTTTTTTCTGTAATAACCGGAGAGTATACCGTTAATGACAGCCAAGCATTAACGACGTCAGATTCGTCGCGCTTGCCAAAAGTTTTTTCGCCAATAGACATTATCCAACGATGATCGCATCACGCCACGGCTGGTGGAAGCATGAATAAACTGACCGTCGGTATCGTAAATACCCACATGCAACCCGCTGTCCCCTGAACCGGTTTTAAAAAAGACGAGGTCACCTGGCAGCAGGTCGTCTTTATCAATTTTGGTGCCGATTTTGGCCTGTTGCCGCGTATCGCGCGGCAGCTGTAGCGCGAATTGATCGCGCATCGTCATGAGGACAAATCCGGAACAATCGACGCCGCGACGGCTCATCCCGCCATAACGATACGGCGTACCGCGCCACGTCCGAAGCTGATCGTTTAGCCCGGCTATCACGGTTATGGAGTCTGAAAGCCGGGCGTTTGGCGGCGGCGCCCGGTGGCTACTGCATCCTGCCAGAACCAGTGCTGTAAAAAGAAGAAACCAGAAACGCATTCAGGACGAATCCTCTGTTTTTTTATTCTTGTACCAATTTAGCGGGTATTTGCCCCGTTTTTCAAGACGCCGTGTCGTTTACGTCGTGGAAATAAGCATTCGGTGGCCCTCAATGTCCAGACGGCGGAAATTCAGACCGTAAGCGCGCGCCAGATTCGCCGGGGTCATGACCTCATCGCGCGGTCCGCTGGCGAGCAGTCTCCCTCCCTTAAGCAACCAGGCTCGATGCGCATGACGCAGCGTATGATTGAGATCGTGGCTGCTCATCACAATAGCGATGCCCTGCGCGCACAGGGCGCTCAGAATACGATCCAGCGCATTCTGCTGCGCGACGTCAAGACTGTTCATGGGCTCGTCCAGCAGCAGCAATTGTCCCTGCGGATTGGTTTCCGGGGCAATTTGCAGGATAACCGCGGCCAGACGTACGCGCTGCCATTCCCCGCCCGAAAGCTGATTCGCATTCCGTCCGAGCTTATCTTCCAGCCCCAGCGACGCCGCCACCTGATGAAGCTGATGAGTATACGATTTGTCAGCCTGATGCAGCGTCAGAAAATGCCATACCGGCATTGCAAAAGGAGGATTCTGCTGCTGCGCCAGATATGCCCGATGGCGCGCCAGCCTGTTCGCGGGCCAGGACGCCAGCGCTTCGCCGCCAAAGTTGATATGACCTGAGCCGGTGGTAAGTCCCGCCATACGCGCCAGCAATGTACTTTTTCCGGCGCCATTTGGCCCCACAAGGTGAAGGATCTCCCCGGCGCGAACTTCGGCACTCAGTGGGCCAAGCCGGGTGGTGTCGGCGACATCCTGTAGCTGCATCAGTGAAGACATTATTTTGCCAGTGCGATTTTGATACTTTCCATTACGATAGGATCTTCAGGCGTCATATCAGGTGAAAAACGCTGGACCACCTTTCCATCCCTGCCCACGAGAAATTTTTCGAAATTCCATAAAATATCGTCCGGATAAAGCGGCGCGCGTCCTTTGCTTGCCATGCGCTCATAGAAGCCGCTGTTTTCCGGGGCTACTGCGGTTGGCGCAGCGGCAATCAGTTTCTGATACAGGGGATGCCGCCCTTCTCCGTTAACCTCAATTTTACTGAACATCGGAAACGTCACGCCCCATGTCGCGGCACACCAGGTTTTGATCTCTTGTTCGCTGCCTGGCTCCTGGCCGAGAAACTGATTGCACGGGAATCCCAGCACCAGAAACCCCCGGTCAGCCCAGGCTTTCTGAATATTCTCCAGTTGCTCGTACTGCGGCGTCAGCCCGCATTTAGAGGCCACGTTGACCACCAGCAGCACATTACCGGCATATTTCTCCAACGAGATTACGTCCCCATCAATCGTCGTGACTTCAGTATTCAGAATCGAGTCTTGCATAGCGTCTCCAGAAAGTGAGTGATTTCAATGCCAGCTTTTAAGCATAGTTCGTCATGCAAGGTCTATCGTCCAGCTTTCAACAGTAACCAGATAAAGACCGGCGCGCCAAGCGTGGCGGTGACGACGCCGATAGGCAGCTCGGCGGAAGCCAGCGCCAGACGCGCAACCACATCGGCCAGCAATAGCGCAATGGCGCCCGCCAGCGCGCAACCGGGCAGAAGCACGCGATGATCGGTTAATCCGCATAACCGTAAAATATGCGGGATCACCAGGCCAATAAAACCAATCGCCCCTGCCAGCGCGACGCTCACGCCAACCATCCAGCCTGTCGCCACCACCAGCAGATTACGCCAAAACCACAGCGGTAATCCCAATTGGCGGGCCGAGATTTCGCCCAGCGCCAGCATATTCATAGGCTGTGACTGACAGCAGATCCAGAGCAGAACCGGCACCAGCGCCAGCATCAGCCATGACTGTCCCCAGTCCACGCCGCCAAATCCCCCCATAATCCAGTACATCAACTGGCGAAGATCAAAAGAGGTTGAAAAATAGATGGCCCAGGTCATCAGGGCGCTGCAGATAATTCCCAGCGCGACCCCGGCAAGCAGCAGGCGGCTGGTGGAGAGATGGCGGCGAGCAAAGCGCAGGAGAATCAGTGTGATGATCAGTGCCCCGGCAATGGCGCAAAGACCTAACGACCACTGCGGCAACGTTCCCTGACCCAACAGAACAGCTGCAATCAGTCCAACGCCAGCGCCATTCGACACGCCCAGCAATCCGGGCTCCGCAAGAGGGTTTTCGAATAAAGCCTGCATCACCGCGCCGGAGAGCGCCAGCGCAGCGCCCACCAACAGCACCGCCAGGGTACGCGGCAGACGGATCTGCCAGACAAACAGTTCACCACGCGGGGTCAGCCAGTCAGCAGGCCAAATCCACTGTTCTCCCGCACACAGGCTTAAAAGCAGCGCCAGTACCATCAGTACTGTAAGACTCAGGAGCCAGCGTACATTCTGTCGCTGTTGTTGACGGGCAAAAGTCAGCATGTTTTCCATTCAGCTGCAAAGGATGTGATTGATTCTACGGTGCCGTGCGAGGACAGAAAAGAAAAAAGGCCGCATTGCGGCCTTTTTTGTTATTTAAGACGGTTCTGATCACTCGTCTTTGGGCGAAGCGTTTTCAACCCGGCTCTTTAACTTCTGTCCGGGTCTGAAGGTCACCACGCGCCTTGCTGTAATGGGAATATCTTCACCCGTTTTCGGGTTACGTCCCGGACGTTGATTCTTATCACGCAGATCGAAATTACCAAAACCAGAGAGTTTTACCTGCTCACCGTTTTCCAGAGCACGACGGATCTCTTCGAAAAACAGTTCGACCAGTTCTTTGGCATCCCGCTTGCTAAGCCCAAGCTTATCAAACAGATATTCTGACATTTCAGCTTTTGTAAGCGCCATAGGTTCAATCCCTCAATGATGCCTGGAATCGCTCTTTTAATGCCTCTACACATTTGGCGACGGTAGCGGCAATCTCCTCTTCTTCGAGTGTACGGCTGGTATCCTGAAGGATCAGGCTAATGGCGAGGCTCTTATACCCCTCCGCAACACCCTTACCACGGTACACGTCAAATAAGTTTACGCCAACTACCTGATTTACGCCAACTTTCTTACATTCGGATAAAACATCTGCAGCGGGAACGTTTTCTGCGACCACCACGGCGATGTCGCGGCGGTTTGCCGGGAAGCGAGAAATCTCACGCGCCTGAGGCACCACGCGGTCTGCAAGCTTGTTCCACTCCAGTTCAAACACCAGCGTACGCCCGTTGAGATCGAGCTTACGCTCCAGCTCCGGATGAACAACGCCAATGAAACCAATGCGTCCACCTTTCAGATAAATCGCTGCAGACTGTCCCGGATGCAGCGCCGGATTCGCTTCGGCTTTGAACTGCACATCGCCGAGCTTACCGGTGAGATCCAGCACGGCTTCCAGATCGCCTTTCAAATCATAGAAATCAACGGTCTCTTTTGCCAGGTTCCAGTGTTCATCGTAACGGTTGCCGCAGATAACGCCAGCCAGCATCAGGTCCTGTCGAATCCCAAGGTTCGCCTGGGTGTCCGGCACGAAGCGCAGACCGCTTTCAAAGATGCGCACGCGGTTCTGCTGACGATTCTGGTTATACACTACCGTAGCTAACAGCCCGGTCCACAGCGACAGACGCATCGCGGACATGTCGACAGAAATGGGGCTTGGCAGCAGCAACGCTTCTTCAGCCGGGTGAATCAACTGTTGTACTTTTGGATCCACAAAGCTGTAGGTAATAACTTCCTGATAGCCTTTGTCGTTGAGCAACGTTTTCACGCGTTTAAGCGACAAATCCGCTTCACGGTGCGTTCCCATGATCAGACCAGCCTGAACCGGTTCGTCAGGAATATTGTTGTAGCCGTACACGCGTGCGACTTCTTCTACCAGATCTTCTTCGATCTCCATGTCGAAGCGCCAGCTCGGCGCAACGGCCTGCCACTCGCCCTCGCCTTCGGTTACTTCGCAACCGAGACGACGCAGAATATCGCTGACCTGTTCGTCAGCAATATGATGGCCAATCAGGCGATCCAGCTTGCTCCGGCGCAGAGTGATCGTGGCGCGCTTCGGCAGCGTCGCATCGTTCGTCACGTCAATAACCGGACCAGCCTCACCGCCGCAAATGTCGATCAGCAGGCGGGTCGCACGCTCCATCGCTTTATACTGCAAAGCCGGATCGACGCCGCGCTCATAGCGATGAGAGGCATCGGTGTGCAGGCCATGACGACGCGCGCGGCCAGTGATCGACAGCGGGCTGAAGAAAGCACATTCCAGCAGCACATTTTGCGTTTCATCGTTCACGCCGGAATGCTCGCCGCCGAAAATACCGCCCATAGCCAAGGCTTTATGGTGGTCGGCAATAACCAGCGTGTCCGCGCTCAGCGTCGCTTCGGTCCCGTCCAGCAGCACCAGGGTTTCGCCTTCTTTCGCCATCCGGACAACAATGCCGCCTTCAATGCGATCTTTGTCGAAAGCATGCATTGGCTGGCCCAGTTCGAGCAGCACATAGTTAGTGACGTCAACCACCGCGTCGATGGAGCGAATACCACAACGACGCAGTTTTTCCTTCATCCACAGCGGCGTAGGCGCTTTAACGTTGATACCTTTCACCACTCGACCCAGATAGCGCGGGCATGCGTCGGCCGCTTCTACGGTAATCGGCAGTACATCGCTGACGGTCGCCGCCACCGGAGCAATTTCAGGCTCAACCAACGGGGCTTTATTCAGTACCGCCACGTCGCGGGCGACGCCAATGATGCCTAAACAGTCGGCACGGTTGGGCGTTACGCTAATTTCGATGGTGTTATCATCGAGTTTCAGGTATTCGCGAATATCGGTTCCGATCGGCGCATCTGCGGGCAGTTCGATAATGCCGCTATGGTCGTCGGAAATGCCCAGTTCAGAGAATGAACACAGCATCCCTTCGGACGGTTCGCCACGCAGTTTTGCCGCTTTAATTTTGAAGTCGCCCGGCAGCACCGCGCCAATTGTCGCGACCGCCACTTTGAGCCCCTGACGGCAGTTTGGCGCCCCGCATACAATATCCAGCAGACGATCGCCGCCCACGTTCACTTTTGTTACGCGCAGTTTGTCTGCATTCGGGTGCTGGCCGCACTCAACCACTTCACCAACAACCACGCTGTTAAACGCGCCAGCCACCGCTTCAACACCGTCAACTTCCAGGCCGGCCATGGTGATTTGATTCGACAGCGCGTCGCTGTCGATTGCCGGGTTAACCCACTCGCGTAACCACAGTTCACTGAATTTCATTATGTTGTCCTGCCCTTATTTAAACTGTTTGAGGAAACGCAGATCGTTTTCGAAGAAGGCGCGTAAGTCGGTGACACCGTAACGCAGCATGGTCAGACGTTCCATCCCCATGCCAAACGCGAAACCGGAATAGATTTCCGGGTCGATACCGACATTGCGCAGCACGTTCGGATGCACCATGCCGCAGCCCAGGACTTCCAGCCATTTGCCGTTTTTGCCCATCACGTCAACTTCGGCGGAAGGCTCGGTGAACGGAAAATAGGACGGGCGGAAGCGAATTTGCAGATCTTCTTCAAAGAAGTTACGCAGGAAGTCGTGCAGCGTCCCTTTCAGGTTGGTAAAGTTGATGTTGGTATCGACAATCAGGCCTTCCATCTGATGGAACATCGGGGTGTGGGTCTGATCGTAGTCGTTACGATACACACGGCCTGGCGCGATAATACGGATCGGCGGCTGCTGCTCTTTCATGGTGCGAATCTGCACGCCGGAGGTCTGGGTGCGCAGTAAACGGGTGGCATCAAACCAGAACGTATCGTGGTCAGCACGCGCCGGGTGGTGGCCCGGAATATTCAGGGCGTCAAAGTTATGATAGTCATCTTCAATCTCGGGCCCCGTCGCCACCGTAAAACCCAGCTCGCCAAAGAAACTTTCGATACGGTCGATGGTACGGGTTACCGGATGCAGGCCGCCATTTTCGATACGACGACCGGGCAGCGACACGTCAATCGTTTCTGCCGCCAGACGCGCATTCAGCGCCGCATTTTCCAGATCCGACTTGCGCGCGTTCAGCGCCTGCTGCACCTGCTCTTTCGCTTCGTTAATAACCGCACCGGCTGCAGGACGCTCCTCAGGAGGCAGTTCACGCAGGGTCGTCATTTGAAGGGTCAGGTGCCCTTTTTTGCCCAAATATTCGACGCGTACATTGTCTAACGCGGCAACATCTGACGCCTGGTTAATGGCTGCCTTCGCACTGGCAACCAGCTCTGCGAGATGTGACATGGTTTTCCTCATTATGTGGCGATAATCATAAGTCGCTCGTCTATACGCAAAATCATTCAGGTTGTATCACAAAACACGTAAGTGTTTTAACAGCGCTTGCGCTGCCCCCACAGGGCGAGGCTGCAAGCCGAGTCACGCGGCAAGAGAGCGAATCCTCAGAAGCGTACATCAGTACGTGCCTGGGGTGAGCGAATGCAGCCAACACAACGACAACTTGAAGGATAAAGCGTATAAAAAAAGCCTCCACCAGGGAGGCTTTATGCGCTGTTTTTCGTTTCTTCTTTCACGCGCTAGCCTCCTGGAATCAGGTGCTAAAGTAAAAAAAGAAGCGGAAAATAGCAGCATTCATGCTTGCGTTACCTTGTAGGGTAAAAACCGGAGAACCTTTATTGAAAAGGGTTACGGATGAATTGTCAACTCATTGACGACATTACAAATAAAAGAGAGGGAGCCAGGCTCCCTCTTTTCACTGGCTTATGCCAGAGCTGCTTTCGCTTTTTCAACCAGCGCGCTGAACGCTACTTTGTCGAATACGGCGATGTCAGCCAGGATCTTACGGTCGATTTCAACAGAGGCTTTTTTCAGGCCGTTGATGAATTTGCTGTAAGAAATACCGTTCTGACGTGCTGCTGCGTTGATACGCGCAATCCACAGTTGACGGAACTGACGCTTACGCTGACGACGGTCACGGTAAGCGTACTGACCTGCTTTGATAACAGCCTGGAAGGCAACGCGGTATACGCGAGAACGCGCACCGTAGTAGCCTTTCGCTTGTTTCAAAATTTTCTTGTGACGTGCACGTGCAATTACACCACGTTTTACGCGAGCCATGTTGCTCTCCTGTATCTATTCTGATTTGCCCTTTACCGCTGTCAACCCAGGACCTGAATTGCCTGGCGTTGAAGCGCGTCGATTGGGCGTAAAAAAGTTAAAAAAATCGTTAACGGCTTATGCGTACGGCAGGCACGCGATAACCAGGCCCAGATCGCCTTTGGAAACCATGGCTTTCGGACGCAGGTGACGTTTACGTTTGGTCGCTTTTTTGGTCAGAATGTGACGCAGGTTAGCGTGCTTGTGCTTAAAGCCACCTTTACCGGTTTTTTTGAAGCGCTTAGCAGCACCGCGTACGGTCTTAATTTTTGGCATCTTAATAACTTCCACTTCGCATTGTTAATTAAACGAAACGTAGGGCGAACAAAATCTGTGAAGCCCGAAGGCTTCACAGAAATGGTTACTTGAAGGCCTTACTGTTTCTTCTTAGGAGCGAGCACCATAATCATCTGGCGGCCTTCGATCTTCGATGGGAAGGATTCGACCACTGCCAGTTCTTGCAAATCGTCTTTCACGCGATTAAGCACTTCCATACCGATTTGCTGGTGGGCCATCTCACGACCGCGGAAACGCAGCGTGATTTTGGCCTTATCGCCATCTTCGAGAAAGCGAATCAGGCTGCGGAGTTTTACCTGATAGTCACCTTCATCAGTACCAGGGCGGAATTTAATTTCCTTCACCTGGATAACTTTCTGCTTCTTCTTCTGTTCCTTAGAAGACTTACTCTTTTCATAAAGGAACTTGCCGTAGTCCATGATACGACAAACTGGCGGTTCGGCGTTAGGGCTGATTTCAACTAAATCTACTCCAGCCTCTTCAGCCTTTTCGATCGCTTCTCTCAGACTCACAATTCCCAGTTGCTCACCTTCCAGACCTGTTAAGCGAACTTCCTGGGCGCGAATCTCGCCATTGATACGATTCGGACGTGCCGTTTGAACTCGTTTTCCGCCTTTAATACCTTATTCCTCCAGTTGTTGAAGACTGCGGCTGCGAATCTCTTGTTGCAGCTTCTCGATCACTTCATTTACGTCCAGGCTGCCCAGGTCTTTACCACGGCGGGTGCGAACGGCCACTTTGCCAGCTTCCACCTCTTTGTCACCGCAGACCAACATATAAGGGACACGACGTAAAGTGTGCTCGCGGATTTTAAAGCCAATCTTCTCATTTCTCAAGTCTGCTTTTACACGAATGCCCGCATTTTGTAGTTTCTGCGTCAATTCGTTAACGTATTCAGACTGCGAATCGGTGATGTTCATCACCACGACCTGAACCGGCGCCAACCAGGTCGGGAAGAAGCCAGCGAACTCTTCGGTCAGGATACCGATGAAACGTTCCATTGACCCAAGAATGGCGCGGTGAATCATCACCGGCACTTTACGCTCGTTGTCTTCGCCGACATAGGACGCGCTCAGACGGGACGGCAGTGAGAAGTCCAGCTGTACAGTTCCGCACTGCCACGCACGATCGAGGCAGTCGTACAAAGTAAACTCAATTTTCGGACCGTAGAAGGCGCCTTCACCCAGTTGATACTCAAACGGGATGTTGTTTTCTTCCAGCGCCACCGCCAGGTCCGCCTCAGCACGATCCCACATTTCGTCGCTGCCGATACGTTTTTCAGGACGAGTGGAAAGTTTGACAACGATCTTCTCGAAGCCAAACGTGCTGTACATATCGTAGACCATACGAATACAGGCGTTAACTTCATCGCGGATCTGCTCTTCGGTACAGAAGATGTGCGCATCATCCTGCGTAAAACCACGCACACGCATCAGACCATGCAGCGCGCCTGACGGTTCGTTACGATGGCAGCTACCGAATTCCGCCATACGCAGTGGCAGATCGCGGTAGGACTTCAGGCCCTGGTTAAAGATCTGCACGTGCCCCGGGCAGTTCATCGGCTTGATGCAGTATTCACGGTTCTCAGACGAGGTCGTGAACATCGCATCTTTATAGTTTTCCCAGTGCCCGGTTTTTTCCCACAGCACGCGGTCCATCATAAACGGACCTTTCACTTCCTGATACTGGTACTCTTTCAGCTTGGAGCGGACGAAAACTTCCAGTTCACGGAAGATGGTCCAGCCGTCGTTATGCCAGAACACCATGCCCGGCGCCTCTTCCTGCATATGGTAGAGGTCGAGCTGCTTACCGATTTTACGATGGTCGCGTTTCGCCGCTTCTTCCAGACGTTGCAGGTACGCATTAAGGGCTTTTTTATCTGCCCATGCGGTACCGTAAATACGCTGCAGCATCTTGTTGTCGCTGTCGCCACGCCAGTATGCGCCCGCGGTTTTCATCAGTTTAAAGTGATGGCAGAAACGCATATTCGGCACGTGCGGACCGCGGCACATATCAATATATTCTTCATGATGATACAGGCCAGGCTGATCGTCATGAGCAATGTTCTCATCAAGAATAGAGACTTTGTACGGCTCGCCGCGTTTCACAAAGGTTTCGCGCGCTTCGTGCCAGCTCACTTTTTTCTTGATGACGTCGTAGTTTTTCTCCGCAAGCTCGTGCATCCGCTTCTCGAGCGCGTCGACATCTTCCTGGGTCAGGGTGCGGTCAAGATCAACGTCATAGTAGAAACCATTGTCGACAACCGGGCCAATCGCCATTTTGGTATTTGGCCAGAGTTGTTTGATCGCATGGCCCAGCAGGTGCGCGCAGGAGTGACGAATGATCTCCAGCCCTTCTTCATCTTTCGCGGTGATGATAGACAGCGAAGCGTCATTTTCGATCAGATCGGAAGCATCCACCAGTTCACCGTTAACACGGCCAGCGATGGTAGCTTTTGCCAGACCCGGACCGATATCCAGGGCAACATCCATGGGGCTTACAGCGTGGTCGTAATGGCGTTGACTGCCATCAGGAAGAGTAATAACAGGCATGTTATGTCCTTATTTGCAGTGGTGACCCATACGCAAGATCACATACAAAGTTTCGATATTTAAAATTACCAAAAAGTAATGGGCTGATTCCCGCTTCACTCTGCGAAATATGTCACGGGTCACCGGAATGGCGACACTGGGCCTACACCCGCTTTTTGATAACACCGTCTGACAGTGTACACGGCATTGCCTGCCGTTCAAAGTCGCAATCACCCTGCCTGGTATGACGTAAATCAATTCACTGAAGCGCAGCAAGTTTTGTTACACTGCCACCACGAACAAAGACAGACAGGACATGAATGATGCCAACGCAACGCTTCGCAAAAAAACACTGGAAAATGGTGGTGGTGCTTATTGCCATTTGTGGCGCCATGCTTCTTCTGCGCTGGGCGGCAATGATTTGGGGTGAGTGACGGGCGACTTGTTTCAGACTGGCCACGCTGCGAGACACTTAGAATAATTTACGTTTCATCACGAAAATAAAAAAACCGGTACATCAGGATCCGGTTTTTATAAAGAAAAATAACGAGTAGAACACACGTTGCGGTAATGAAATATTAAGACCATTCACCCGCAACCAACGTATGCACATTAAACGCATCATTCATGCTTTGCCCCGTAGACTGCGAACCCGGTGCGATATTCGAGCCGGCTTCTACGTCAGACGCCTGGGTAATGCCCACGCGCGAGGTGTTGTCTGCGTGCGTTGCTGTCACAGGTTCGGCAGCGAAAGCGCCGAAAGAGAGTGCGGAAAGCACGATCGCCGCACTGGCTGTTTTGATATTATTCATATTGTTTTATCTCTTACTTGAATTAAAACCTGGTATTAAAGGCAATAATCTGCCTGTATCGCTAAGTGTAGATCTGGATCACACTTTTGCCTAGTCAAAATAATTAACAATTCGTGTCAAATAAATTGTATAAAGCAAGGATGTGATAAAGATGGAGAAAATATGAAGAAATGAAAATTTCGAAAAAAATAAAACTCCGGTTGAAAAATAATAATACGGTAGCGCAATTTTAAACGCCAGACTGCATAACAGCCTGGCGGAGTATTACATCTTGTATCCGAGCGATACGGTCGTGCGGCGATCCGTATGCTCCGGTGCTGTTGCTGGCGGTTCGGAGTTCCAGGTAACGTTATACGCCACCTTCAGACCAAAGTGTTCGTTGATGGCGACGTTGAGCGCCGTTTCAGAGTTCAGCGTAGTGTCCTCCGCACCGAACACCGACACACCCTGAGTGAATTTGGTGGTATCGGTCATCTGCCATGCATAAGCGCCTGACGCGTAACCCAGCGGCTGTGTCTCGGTGGTGCCATCGGTGTGCTCGTCGTATCGAACGCCCGGACCGAATTCGAAACGGAAGCTGTGTACGGGGCCATTCAGGAACTGCCGTCCGTAACCGGCGGTGAGCACATCACGTTCGCGATAGCCGTTATAACGATCCGTCAGCCAACTGGCCTGACCAAAGAGATAATCGTAGTCGCTTAAGTTAAAACGGCTACGCCCGCCAACGGCATATTTTTCTGAAGAACGCTCATCGTTAGAAGAGGTATTGCTTGCGTTGCCCCACAGCGACCAGGCGGTGGTTTGCCCGTACCATGTCATCGTTGTGTCCGCCGTTAAGGACGAACTTTTGGTATTACCCGACTGCGCCAGATAGCCAGCGTTGAGGTTACCTTCGAAGGGTTTCTTCGCACTTGAGGGATCGTCCATGACAGTAAAAACGGAATCATCGGCAGCTGCATACATTGACGCAAACACGCCACCCGCCAGCAGAAACGCAGCGGGAACTGTCTTTAAAAGCTTCATTTATAAAGAGTCCGTACAACAAAAAAAGAGACCGTTACGGTCCCGGAAACTTTCAGAGGGATCAATGACAAACGCCTCAGGAAAGGTAACAAATTATAAAAAGGCTCGAATAACATAGCAATGAATTCTTATTTCATTTTTTGAATAAGAGAGTTCCCAAAGCATTAAATTGTTTATATATCTTTAAGGCAAACAAATTTAATAAAGAGCCAATAAATCAGCTTGTTATTGACTTCACTTTATGCCTGTTCGGTGCCAGACTGAAATAAGCCTAACAGGAGGAAAAGATGGTACGTATCTACACGTTAACACTTGCGCCCTCTCTCGATAGCGCAACGATCACGCCGCAGATCTATCCCGAAGGGAAGCTTCGCTGTACGGCGCCCGTTTTTGAGCCTGGCGGCGGCGGCATTAATGTCGCCCGCGCCATTGCCCATCTGGGCGGCACCGCTACCGCCATTTTCCCGGCAGGCGGCGCAACTGGCGAACACCTGGTATCGCTGCTGGCTGACGAACAGGTTCCAGTGTCGACCGTCGACGCCAAAGACTGGACCCGGCAAAACCTTCATGTTCATGTTGAATCCAGCGGTGAACAGTATCGCTTTGTGATGCCCGGCGCGGCACTGAATGACGATGAGTTTCGCCAGCTTGAAGAGCAGGTTCTGGAGATAGAATCCGGCGCGATCCTCGTTATTAGCGGCAGTTTGCCGCCAGGGGTGAGCGTGGACAAGCTGACTCAGCTTATTACCGCAGCCCAAAAACAGGGCATTCGCTGCATTATTGATAGCTCCGGCGAGGCGCTGACCGCGGCGCTGGCGATCGGCAATATCGAGCTGGTAAAGCCCAATCAGAAGGAACTGAGCGCGCTGGTTAACCGTGAGCTGACCCAACCCGATGACGTGCGTAAAGCGGCGGAAGAGATCGTTCGTAACGGTAAAGCCCGTCGCGTCGTCGTTTCTCTTGGTCCTCAGGGGGCGCTGGGCGTGGACGGTAAAAGCTGCGTGCAGGTCGTTCCACCGCCGGTAAAAAGCCAGAGCACCGTTGGCGCAGGCGACAGCATGGTGGGCGCCATGACCCTAAAACTGGCGGAAGACGCTTCGCTGGAGGATATGGTGCGCTTTGGCGTCGCGGCAGGTAGCGCGGCGACAATCAATCAGGGAACGCGGTTGTGTTCTCATGAGGACACACAAAAAATCTACGCCTGGCTCTCACAAGCCTGATGCCCTCCCCCTCGTCCAGAGGGGGATGCGTTACACCTGTCGGCATCCGCATTCACCGACTATGCTAAAAAAGCATGTATTTACAAAGAGGTGTCAAATGGCCAGTGGGGATATCACCCGGTACATCGTTACCGTCAAGTTTCATGAAGATTCATTAACCGAAATCAACGAGCTTAACAACCATTTCACCCGCGCGGGTTTTCTGCTCACGCTAACCGACGAAGACGGCAATGTGCATGAACTGGGCACAAACACGTTTGGTTTGATCAGCGCGCAAAGCCCGGATGAGGTAAAAGCTCTCGCGACCGGACTGGCAGAAAGCGCGTTAAACAAAACGCCCGATATCACAATAATGACCTGGGACGAATGGCAGAACGGGGAAAAATCTTCGCCATTAGCCCGTTAACGCGTCCACGTTGTGCGTTAGTTCGTGTTTTTTCACCGCATTATTGCGCTAACCTTATGATCTGGCAGACAACATGGGGAGAGACATCATGTGGCAGGCTATCAGTCGTCTTTTAAGCGAGCAACTCGGTGAAGGCGAAATCGAACTGCGTAACGAACTGCCTGGCGGAGAAATTCATGCCGCATGGCATGTGCGCTATGCCGGACGTGATTTCTTCGTTAAATGTGATGAACGGGAAGTGCTTCCTGACTTCACCGCCGAAGCCGATCAACTGGAACTGTTATCACGCAGCCATACTGTCACCGTACCAGAAGTCTGGGCGGTGGGAGCCGATCGGGATTACAGTTTCCTGGTGATGGATTATCTCCCTCCCCGTCCGCTGGACGCGCACAATGCGTTTATTCTGGGGCAGCAGTTGGCCCATCTTCATGAATGGAGCGATCAGCCGCAGTTTGGTCTGGATTTTGACAACGCCCTTTCCACTACGCCGCAGCCCAACGCCTGGCAACGACGCTGGTCGACCTTTTTTGCAGAGCAGCGCATCGGCTGGCAACTGGAATTAGCCGCCGAAAAAGGCATTGCCTTCGGTAATATCGACGCCATCGTGGAACATATTCAGCAACGTTTGTCATCGCATCAGCCCCAGCCCTCTTTACTGCATGGCGATTTGTGGTCCGGCAACTGCGCGCTGGGGCCGGACGGCCCGTACATTTTCGATCCTGCCTGCTACTGGGGAGACCGCGAGTGCGATCTGGCGATGCTGCCGCTACATACGGAACAACCGCCGCAAATTTATGATGGCTATCAGTCGGTCTCGCCGCTGCCGCTCGATTTTCTCGACAGGCAGCCGGTTTATCAACTGTACACGCTGCTTAACCGTGCCAGACTGTTTGGCGGTCAGCATCTGGTAACGGCACAAAAGGCGCTGGACCAGATTTTAGCGGCCTGACATTCATTCCCGGCGACACTGCGCAGCCCTGCCGGACAGGCGTAAACCGCCATCCGGCAGAGCTGTTTTATAAAAAGCCGAGCAGAGAAAAAAAGACGTAGCCAAGCGCGATAATAATCACCGGCAGGATATAGAGCGGGAAAATCTGCAGAAAAATGGTGTGGTGCGGTACGACAATGCGCGACTCGATTTGCTCGCGGGTTAGACCTTCACTGCCCTTCGCTTTTTCCAGAATAAGTTGATCCTCAACGCCCTCACGCAGAAAACGGGCCTGGCGGCTCATTCTGGCCCCCGAATCCTGCATTGCCAGCCCCACGAAAATCAGAATAAAAATCAACCAGAACATAATGTTCAGGCTATTCTGGAAATCAGGCGTCGGCGAGTTGTACCAGAACAGATTAAGAAACGGGGTGTTCACCCGCATCATGTCTATCATGACATGGGTAAAATCGAGCATGACGGCATTAATGCCTTCCTGCTTTTCGCTATGCGCATACATAAATTTCAGCGCGGAAATCAAAGTAGAAAGTAATGCTGGTATAAAAATCACCCATCCCAGGATCCGTTTTAGCACCGCTATGCGTCCCGCTTGTTGATACGTCATGAGCTCCCCTTGATAAAGACGCGTCGTTTTGGCTTAAGTCTACCCGCTGATGACTGTTTTCGCTCGATCTTTAAAGACGCTATGATTATTCTCTGACCCCTGAACGCTCTATAAGGAGAGGTGGTAATGACAATTCCGCGTCAAATTCTTGCGGCAATATTCGATATGGATGGCTTGCTGATTAACTCCGAACCACTATGGGATCGGGCTGAACTGGACGTGCTGGCAAGTGTAGGCGTAGATATCACCCGCCGCCATGAACTTCCCGATACGCTTGGACTGCGCATCGACATGGTGGTTGATCTTTGGTTCGCCCAGCAACCCTGGAACGGCCCGAGCCGTCAGGAGGTGACTGAGCGCATTATTCGCCGCGCAATCACGCTGGTCGAAGAGACGCGCCCGCTGCTCCCCGGCGTAAAAGAAGCCGTGGCGCTGTGTAAAGAACAGGGGCTGCTCGTGGGTCTGGCATCGGCATCGCCGCTGCACATGCTGGAGAAAGTGCTGACCATGTTTGACCTGCGCGACAGCTTCGACGCCCTCGCCTCGGCGGAAAAACTGCCTTACAGTAAGCCACATCCGCAGGTCTATCTCGACTGTGCGGCAAAACTGGGGGTGGATCCGCTTACCTGTGTCGCGCTGGAAGACTCCGTCAACGGCATGGTGGCCTCTAAGGCGGCGCGAATGCGCTCCATTGTCGTGCCTGCAAAAGAGGACCAACACGACCCACGTTTCGCGCTTGCCAACGTTAAGCTGACCTCACTGACTGAACTTACCGCCGCCGATCTGCGCGGTTGATCACGCACGGGCAGTGTCAGGCATTGCCCGTTTCCCCCATCCCACCAACAAAAATAAAACATTGTTTCATTTTGTATTGTGTTCTGTGTCTTCCTCTTCTATCCTTTTCTGCGGGCAAATAACGAATAACAGCGGGTCGCCGAGGTCACTATGATTTTGAATGCGTTTTCTCTTACAGGTAAAGTCGCTCTTGTTACCGGTTGCGATACCGGACTTGGCCAGGGAATGACCGTCGCGCTTGCCGAAGCGGGCTGCGACATCATCGGGGTGAACCGTAAAATACCCCATGACACCGCCGCCAAAGTCGCGGCGACCGGTCGCCGTTTTTTCGCTATTCAGGCCGATCTCAGTCAGCAAGACCCTCTTGCGGATATCGTCGCGCAAGCCGTCGGCCAGTTTGGTCGTCTCGACATTCTGGTGAATAACGCCGGCATCATTCGCCGCGAAGACGTGCTCAATTTCAGCGAAAAAGACTGGGATGACGTGGTGAATCTGAACCTGAAATCCGTCTTCTTTCTCTCGCAGGCCGTAGCCCGCCAGTTTATTGCCCAGGGTGATGGCGGAAAAATCATTAATATCGCGTCAATGCTGTCGTTTCAGGGCGGGATCCGCGTTCCCTCATACACCGCGTCAAAGAGCGGCATCCTCGGGATAACCCGGCTGCTGGCGAATGAATGGGCGCAATATGGGATAAACGTCAATGCCATTGCTCCCGGCTATATGGCGACCAATAACACGCAGCAGCTGCGTGAAGACGCAGAGCGCAACAAAGAGATTGTCGATCGCATCCCCGCCGGACGTTGGGGTACGCCGGAGGACCTGCAAGGCCCGGTGGTTTTCCTCGCGTCTCGAGCCTCGGATTACGTCAATGGCTACACACTGGCGGTGGATGGCGGTTGGTTAGCGCGTTAATCGCGCAATATTGACAAAGAGTTACAACGTCACCACTTCCGCCTACTGTATAAAAATCCTATACTGTACGAATTAACAGTTTATTGGGTTGTATCATGACGGCGGAAGGTCACCTTCTCTTTTCTATTGCCTGCGCGGTGTTCGCCAAGAACGCCGAGTTGACGCCCGTGCTTGCACAGGGCGACTGGTGGCATATCGTTCCTTCCGCCATCCTGACCTGTCTGCTGCCGGATATCGATCACCCGAAGTCGTTTCTCGGGCAACGGCTGAAGTGGATTTCAAAACCGATCGCCCGGGCGTTCGGGCATCGCGGGTTCACGCACAGCCTGCTCGCCGTCTTTGCCTTGCTGGCGACGTTCTATCTGAAAGTGCCAGAGACCTGGATCATTCCGGCGGATGCCTTACAGGGTATGGTTCTCGGCTATCTGAGCCATATTCTCGCCGACATGCTCACCCCGGCAGGCGTTCCACTGCTCTGGCCGTGTCGCTGGCGTTTCCGGTTACCGATCCTCGTCCCGCAGAAAGGGAATCAACTGGAGCGTTTTCTCTGCATGGCACTGTTTGCCTGGGCGGTGTGGATGCCCCAGTCGTTGCCCCAGAACAGTGCGGTACGCTGGTCATCCGACATGATCAATACGCTGCAAATGCAGTTCAACCGCTTTATAAAACATCAGATCGATTAGTAAATCAGCGAAATTGTCATTTTTGGCATAAACAATTCCATTTGAATATAAGAGCCGGTTCACACTTCTGCTACTCTTGCGCCAACAGGCTCGCTCCAGATAGCGAGACGAATAATAAAATCAGGAGAACGGGGATGAATTTTCCATTAATCGCGAACATCGTGGTGTTCGTCATTCTGCTGTTTGCGCTGGCGCAAACCCGTCATAAACAGTGGAGTCTGGCAAAGAAAGTACTGGTTGGTCTGGTCATGGGTGTGGTCTTTGGCCTCGCCCTCCATACTGTTTATGGTTCTGACAGCCAGGTACTCAAAGATTCCGTACAGTGGTTCAACATTGTCGGTAATGGCTATGTACAACTGCTGCAAATGATCGTGATGCCGCTGGTGTTCGCCTCTATTTTGAGTGCGGTAGCCCGCCTGCACAACGCTTCACAGTTGGGAAAAATCAGCTTCCTGACCATCGGCACGCTGCTGTTTACTACGCTTATCGCCGCACTGGTGGGTGTGCTGGTGACCAACCTTTTCGGCCTCACCGCAGAAGGGCTGGTGCAGGGCGGCGCCGAAACGGCGCGCCTTAACGCTATCGAAACCAACTATGCCGGAAAAGTCGCAGACCTCAGCGTCCCGCAGTTGGTGCTGTCGTTTGTACCGAAAAACCCGTTTGCCGATCTGACTGGCGCGAATCCGACCTCTATCATTAGCGTCGTGATCTTCGCTGCGTTCCTCGGCGTGGCTGCGCTTAAGCTGCTAAAAGATGACGCGCCTAAAGGCGAGCGCGTATTAACCGCTATCGACACCCTGCAAAGCTGGGTAATGAAGCTGGTCCGCCTGGTGATGCAGTTAACCCCTTACGGCGTACTGGCGTTGATGACCAAAGTCGTGGCGGGCTCCAACCTGCAGGACATCATTAAGCTGGGCAGTTTTGTGGTGGCCTCCTATCTGGGGCTGGCGATAATGTTTGTTGTCCACGGCGCGCTGCTGGGCGTTAATGGCGTCAGCCCGTTGAAATACTTCCGTAAGGTCTGGCCGGTGCTCACTTTCGCTTTCACCAGTCGCTCCAGCGCCGCGTCTATTCCGCTGAATGTTGAAGCGCAAACCCGTCGTCTCGGCGTGCCGGAATCCATCGCCAGCTTCGCCGCCTCGTTTGGCGCGACCATTGGTCAGAATGGCTGTGCCGGTCTGTATCCGGCTATGCTGGCGGTGATGGTCGCCCCGACGGTAGGTATTAACCCGCTCGATCCGGTCTGGATTGCCACGCTGGTTGGCATTGTCACCGTCAGCTCCGCTGGTGTGGCGGGAGTTGGTGGCGGCGCAACTTTCGCCGCACTGATTGTTCTGCCCGCAATGGGCCTGCCAGTCACGCTGGTGGCGCTGCTGATCTCCGTTGAGCCGCTGATCGACATGGGTCGTACCGCGCTGAACGTGAGCGGCTCCATGACCGCTGGTACGCTGACCAGCCAGTGGCTGAAACAAACCGATAAAACCATTCTGGACAGTGAAGAAGACGCCGAACTGGCGCATCGCTAAGCGAAAAAACGCCCTTCTTTAACGATAATAACCGCCTTTCGGGGCGGTTTTTTTATGGCGCATTAGTCAGCGATTTCATTTTCCTGCCGTACCTGGTTTGCCCAGCGTTGAGCGGACTCCGGTACGGTAAAGGCGGGCGATCGCTGGAACGACTCACCCAGTAAGACAAACGCGACATATTTTCCACGCAAAATCCACACGTCACGAAACGCTTCCATTTTTATCGCATGTTCAGGCGGCGCGGGTTCCACTCGCGGGACATAGCTAATAACCGGGCGATTTTGTTGGCGTAGAGGTTTCATCATTAATTGCTTCACTAAGACCGATGCTAAAAATCAGAAAAGAACTATCTTAGCCGATTTTTCCCCTGCCCGTCCTGCTCTGCACGTGCGCTTTGCGCGTCGGCTCGCCGTAACCATGCCGTGGTCTTCCGATAGAATCTCCGTGGTGGTCTATAGTTAGTGGGGTTTTAACAAATAAAACGGTCTTTTCAGCCATGAAAAATGGAGACGAGTTCAATGTCGCATAATGAGAAAAATCCCCATCCTCATCAGTCCCCTGTCCACGACACCCGTGAATCGCAGCCGGGACTTGACTCTCTGGCGCCTGAGGACGGCTCGCATCGCCCGTCCCCGGAACCCACTCCGCCGGGCGCACAGCCAACAGCCCCCGGCAGCCTGAAAGCGCCGGAGACCGGAAATGAAAAGCTGAACGATCTCGGAAGCGTGCGTAAAGGCAGCGAAAATTTCGCGCTCACCACCAATCAGGGCGTGCGTATCGCCGATGATCAGAACTCCTTACGCGCCGGTAGCCGCGGTCCTACGCTGCTCGAAGATTTTATCCTGCGCGAAAAAATCACCCACTTTGACCATGAACGTATTCCGGAACGTATTGTTCACGCGCGTGGGTCCGCGGCGCACGGCTACTTTCAGCCCTATAAAAACCTGAGCGATATCACCAAAGCCGCTTTCCTTTCCGATCCGGACAAAATCACGCCAGTATTTGTGCGCTTCTCCACGGTACAGGGTGGCGCTGGCTCAGCGGACACCGTACGTGACATCCGTGGATTCGCCACCAAGTTTTATACTGAAGAAGGCATTTTCGACCTGGTGGGCAATAACACCCCCATTTTCTTTATACAGGACGCGCATAAGTTCCCGGATTTCGTCCACGCCGTTAAGCCCGAACCGCACTGGGCGATTCCGCAAGGCCAAAGTGCCCATGACACGTTCTGGGACTATGTTTCGCTACAGCCTGAAACACTGCACAACGTCATGTGGGCGATGTCGGATCGCGGCATCCCGCGGAGCTATCGCACCATGGAAGGTTTCGGTATTCATACCTTCCGACTGATTAACGCCGAAGGGAAAGCGACGTTTGTACGCTTCCACTGGAAACCGCTGGCGGGCAAGGCTTCGCTGGTATGGGACGAAGCGCAGAAACTCACCGGTCGCGACCCGGACTTCCATCGCCGCGAACTGTGGGAAGCTATCGAAGCCGGTGATTTCCCGGAATATGAATTAGGATTCCAGCTAATTCCGGAAGAAGACGAATTCAAATTCGACTTCGACCTGCTGGACCCAACCAAGCTTATCCCGGAAGAGCTGGTACCGGTGCAGCGCGTAGGGAAAATGGTGCTGAACCGTAATCCGGACAACTTCTTTGCCGAAAACGAGCAGGCCGCGTTCCACCCGGGCCATATCGTTCCCGGTATTGATTTCACAAACGATCCGCTGCTGCAGGGCCGACTGTTCTCGTATACCGACACACAAATCAGCCGCCTCGGCGGGCCTAACTTCCATGAAATCCCTATCAACCGTCCAACCTGCCCGTATCACAACTTCCAGCGTGACGGTATGCACCGGATGGGCATCGATACTAACCCGGCTAACTATGAGCCCAATTCGATCAACGACAACTGGCCGCGTGAAACGCCGCCAGCGCCTAAGCGGGGAGGTTTCGAGTCTTATCAGGAGCGCGTTGAAGGCAACAAAGTACGCGAACGTAGCCCATCCTTTGGCGAATATTACGCTCACCCGCGCCTGTTCTGGTTGAGCCAGACGCCGGTTGAGCAGTTGCATATCGTCGATGCCTTCAGCTTTGAGCTCAGTAAAGTGGTTCGCGCTTATATACGCGAACGGGTTGTGGATCAACTGGCGCATATTGACATAACGCTGGCGCAAGCAGTGGCGAAGAATCTGGGCATTGAACTGACGCCGGAACAAACGCAAATCGCCCCGCCGCCGGACGTCAACGGACTGAAGAAAGATCCATCGCTGAGTCTTTATGCGATCCCCGACGGTGATATTAAAGGCCGCGTGGTGGGGATTTTACTGAACGGTAAGGTTAAATCCGCCGACCTGCTGGCTATCCTGCAAGCGCTGAAAGCAAAAGGCGTTCATGCGAAACTGCTTTACTCACGCATGGGTGAAGTGGTGGCCGACGACGGTTCTACTCTGACCATTGCCGCCACCTTCGCTGGCGCGCCATCCCTTACCGTCGATGCCGTCATTGTGCCGTGCGGCGATATCGCGGATATCGAAAACAGTGGCGACGCCCGTTACTATCTGCTCGAAGCCTATAAACACCTCAAGCCTATCGCTCTGGCGGGCGATGCACGACGCTTTAAAGCTGTGCTGAATGTCGACAGTCAGGGGGAAGAAGGTCTTGTCGAAGCAGACAACGTGGACGGTCAGTTTATGGACGCATTGTTTACGCTGATGGCCGCGCACCGCGTGTGGTCACGAACCGGTAAAGTGCCGCTAATCCCGGCGTAATCAATAAGTAAAAAATGCGGCGCATTATGTATGCGCCGCAAACTCAGGCACTACACATCAAGAAAACTGCCCAGACGGTAGCCGCGTTCCATAATCGCCTTCCTCAGCGACGGGGACGTCAGTACCTCCAGTTCAGTCAGGCGGGGATAACAGTAGGCGCTTTGACGAATCACATTGTCGATAAACGCCGGATGACACATCACTTCCAGTGAAGCCTCCCCACGCGCCGCAGAGGCGTCCAGAACGTGCAGAAACAACGCTTCGGAAATCGCTTCACCGTAAAACTCGCTGCTAAACCCTTGCGAACTTCGCAACGTTGCCGGCAGGTCCGCGGCATTAAACACCGGCTGGCGGTCGATACGCAGCGCCACTCCCCGTTCGGCGGCAAAACGCGCGACGACAGGAAAAATTTGCGGGAACATATGCACGTGATGATGGCTGTCCAGATGCGTAGGCTCCCGCCCAAACAGATCAATAAAACGCTGATACTGACACTCCAGTTCGCGGGCGATTTCATCCAGCGGCAGCGTATCCTCTTCCGCCATCTGCCAGATCCATTTCCCCAGACGCCCTTCCCGGGTCAGCCCTGGCATCCGGGTTAACGGGGCGCCGAGCGTCAGAACAAAGTGCATCCCGACGGCCAGCGACGGATGTTCGCGGCTTAACTGCGCCGCATGCTCAATGGCCTCGCCGTTCACCAGCGCCGTGGTGGAAGTCACCACCCCATGGCGACAGGCCTCAATGATGCCGTAGTTTTGTCCTTTGCTCAGGCCAAAATCGTCCGCATTGACAATCAGTACGCGTTCCATAGTCAACCTCTTTAGTGTTGTGCGCCTTTCAGTTTTTCAATACAGCCAGCAAAGTTAGGCAACCACTTTTCATGCGCCAGGATCAGCTCACGCGCCAGGGTCTCCGCATCGCGATCCGAATGGACCAGCGGGCTGAGGTTAAGCGCCAGCAGCACGTCGTTAAACTCACCGCTCAATGCTGCCTTGCTGGCCGCCACTTCAAAGCCCTTGATGGTATAGATAAGCCCCAGCACTTTTTCGTCAAAATGGGTGATTCGCGGATGCGGCTTCGCGCCGTCGCGGCCCAGCGTACAGGTCATTTCCACCGCCCAGTCCGCCGGAATGTTATCAACGTGCCCGTGATGCGGAACGTTGACATAATGCTCAGTCTGTTTGTCGTTGAAAATGGCGTTAATCACTTCGCACGCAGCATCAGAGTAGTAAGCGCCGCCGCGCTGCTCCAGCTCTTTCGGCTTCACGTTCAGCTCCGGATTTTTGTACAGATCAAACAGCTGTTTCTCAACTTTCTGCACTACCTGCGCGCGCGCGCCGCCCTTGTAGTATTCGCCCATTTCAATGGCCAGCATCTCTTTCTGCTTGAAGTAATACAGCAGATACGAGCACGGCAGCAGATTCAATGAGCGAATCAGACCTTCACTGAACGGCAGATCAAAAATGTTCTTCACGCCGGACGCTTTAAGCTGACCGGAAGCGACGCCATCCAGCAGTTCAGCAAAGCGCGACTCCCCGTTGACGAACACATCTTTGATGAACACCATGTGGTTCAGGCCAAACAGATCGATAGACAGCGCATCGCTCTCTTTCAGTCCCAGCACATCGCCGATGAACATTTTCATGCCGACAGGAATGTTGCACACCCCAATGAAGCGCTTAAAGTTGGTGTGGCGATACACCGCTTCGGTCACCATACCCGCCGGGTTAGTGAAGTTAATGACCCACGCATTCGGGCAAAGTTCTTCCACATCCTTAATGATGTCAAAAATCACCGGAATGGTGCGCAGGCCCTTAAACAGACCGCCTGCGCCATTGGTTTCTTGTCCCAGGTATCCCTGGCTCAGCGGAATGCGTTCATCCAGCTCGCGGGCTTTCAATTGTCCGACGCGCAACTGGGTGGTTACAAAGTCTGCGTCTTTCAGCGCTTCGCGGCGATCGAGGGTTTTAAAGACCTTCATCGGCACCCCCGCTTTCTCAACCATGCGCTGACACAGGCGGTAGATGATATCCAGCTTCTCTTCGCCGCCTTCCACGTCAACCAGCCACAATTCAGAGACCGGCAGCTCATGATAGCGCTTAATAAAGCCTTCGAGTAATTCTGGGGTGTAGCTGCTCCCGCCACCAATAGTGACGACTTTTAATTTCTGGCTCATAATTTCTCCCTTCAGTGTCAGACACTGGCGTGAATTATGCTCGGCCCTTTTTTCAGGTGTAACGCGGGGGTCCCGCGTTAATATTGGGCAAGCTTTAAAATCAGGTTATTGAATAAAGTTTTTACTGATTATATTGCGTCAGTTTTTTTCGATAGCTGTTTGGCGTAAACGACGTCATTTTTTTAAACGTTTTAATAAACAAACTTGGGCTACTGTATCCGGCCTCGTAGGCGATATCGGTTACGGAGTAGTTCGTCATCTCCAGCTGTTTTTTGGCAAAGTTAATACGAATTTCGTTAATTAACTGCATCGGCGTTTTTCGATAATAACGCTGCGTCGCTCGCGTCAGGTATTCCTGGGATTTTGCGGACAGGGAAACCATATTTTCCAGCGCGTTTTCACCAAACTGCTCTTTATTGTGCATGGTTTCGACAGTGGCTTTTAACCACTGCGGAATATCATCCAGCACCTGTTCCTCACGATAATGACGCAGGCGGTTGATAATGTAGAAGGTGACCACTTCCACAAATTCCTCCAGCCCGGTATCTCGAAAGTTGAGCGAGGCAATCACTGTTTCGACATAGGTTAAAAATGCGCTGTTGGTGCGATAGACCTGCGATGCCACAAAACAGTACGGCATGAGCGGGCTATAGTGCTGTTCAAAAAAACGTTTGCTGATGCCGACGTTAAGAATACGCGTGGCGCCGAACTCGTAAAAACTCTGGTGATGAGAACCCAGCGGGACAAACACAAAGTCCCCCCGCTCCAGCAGCACACGCTTACCATTAATCTCCTGGTAATAGCGGCCGGTGAGCACCAGCGTAAACTCATAGTAGTCGTGCTGATGCAAGCCGCAGGCGCTCTCTGTCTTGTTATAGATAAAGACGTGGAAATTTTTGCCATTAAACAGTTGCTGTTCGCGGGCAACGGTGATTTCCGGTACGGTAGCGGTAGCCTGCAGTTGCATCATCAACTCCTTACTTGCTCAGCTTCTCGTGAAGCTCTATCAATTCTGACACCAGTTCGCGCGCCAGCATTGAGGTCATCAGGTGATCCTGCGCATGCACCAGAACCAGACTGACTTTCATTTTACCTTCACCCTGATCGCCTTCAATCAGTTTCGTTTGCACCAGATGGGCTTCATTCAGCGCCATGCGCGACTGTTCCATCATCGTCTTCGCCGCCGCAAAGTCGCCCTGCTTTGCCTGCTTCAACGCTGCGTAGGCCAGGCTGCGCGCCTGTCCGGAGTTGATGATGAGCCCCATCACCACTTCTTCAAGCTCTTCAGCCTCGGTTTGCGCATCGGTAATGCTATCAAGATCCATCATAAATCATTCCTCTTTGACGACCCGGCATGCGTAACCACATGCCGGTTAAAATTTAGAATTTCAGGGCGTTGGCGATGTCTTCTTCGCTTTCTTCTTCATCAATGACGTTCTGCGCTTTGTTAGCCACCACAACAAACGGCAGGTAAATCAACGTCGCCACACCCAGGTTGAACAAGGCCACCAGCAGCGCAGCGACGCTGCCGTTGGTGTTAAAGAAGGCGCCCAGGCCGGTGGGCATGGTCCACGGCGCGATGTTGGTAATCGGCGGGATAATGCCCAGGTAGTACGCCACCAGCGTAATCGCGGCAAGAATCGGTTGTACCAGAATGAACGGGATAAACATCACCGGGTTCATGATAATCGGCAGACCAAACAGAATCGGTTCGTTAATCTGGAAGATGCCTGACGGCAGCGCGAGTTTGGCGACCTGACGATAATCGGCGCGACGAGACGCGATGAAGATAGCAATGATCAGGCCAAGCGTTGCGCCACTGCCGCCGAGGAAAATATAGGAGTCCAGCATCGGTTTTGCCCAGATGTGGAAGGTCTTGCCGGCGGCCAGCGCGGCGTCAACGGAACCGTACTGCTGGTAAATAGCGATGTTCTCTAGCGCCCATGGGGTCATGATGCCGCTGTCCAGCGCGGTCAACGCCAGGGAGCCGTGAATACCGAAGAACCACAGCAGCGGAACGAAGATAACATAAGCCCAACCCACCACGCTGCCCAGCGACGCCAGCGGCGTAGAAATGGTATCCATAATGATCTGGTGGAAGTTCGTTCCCCAGGTGGTCAGCGCCCAGGCGATGATCCCCATGATAGAGAGGATAATAAAACCTGGAATTAATGCGGAGAATGAGCGGGAGACAGATGCTGGTACGCTATCGGGTAATTTGATCACCCAGTTACGGCGGACAATGAATGTGAACATTTCCGCAACCACCAAACCGATAATAATACCGGAAATGATATTCGCGCCGCCCAGCCAGTTTGCGCCCACCGCATAGGCTTCACCGACGCTATAGGGCGTAACGGTCATAAATGCCGCGACGGATAATAAGCCGGCTGCCAGGGCGTCGACTTTACGTTCTTCTGCCAGCGCCATACCGATAAAGAACGGCGCCATCAGGGACATAATGCCTAACGTACCGTTGTAGACGTTCCCACCGATGCCTTTCAGACTATTGAGATTCTCAATGGTAGACGCATCCAGCCGAATGCCGAGGGAATAAAAAAACGACCCCTCCCCAAAGCTCAGGAAAACGTTATTAATTAATACAAACATGGCCCCAGCGAGGGTCAACGGCATTAAACGAATAAAACCATTTTTGATTGCATTAACGTGTGGCTGCTTTCCTATTTTTACAGCAAAAGGAAGGAGTACCTTTTCAAGTGAAGCAATGACGTTACTCATAGAAAAATACCCTTAAAAACCGCAATGTGACATTGCGGTATATGTAAATGAAATAACTCTTTGACGGGAAAAAATTAAAATATTAATTCGCAGCGGCTTTTTTAATTGCTGCAACCGCAGCTTTAAGCACGCCTAAACCATCGACTTTGCCATACAGCAGCGAGTCAATCACTTCTACAGGTTTGTCAGGTAACAAACGCTGAATTTCGGGCAACATATAAGCAATTTGCGGTCCTAATAATACGACATCTGCCGCCGGGCCTTTTTCTCCGGCAAGGGTTTCCGGGAATGCTTCAATAATAACCGGTACTTCGTATTTCTCAGCCTGTGCGCGCATTTTCGACACCAGTAAAGAGGTAGACATGCCCGCAGAGCAAAACAGATAAATGTGTTTCTTTTCCATAAAACGTTCCTCAAGTGCGATTATCTGTTAACCAGACACGCCGCAAGTCTCAAACCTGCATCCATGCACTGGACAACTTGCGTAATCGAAAGACTTATTTCTGTGTCTGAAATGAGTATACGGTATCGGACCCGCGGATGGTATTTCCTTGACCAACTAAATTGTCTCTCATTGACCTGACGTTATGACCCCCTTCACATTTCAGGCAAATAATTCGCTTCAATAATTAAGATCATGCCGCTACAAAAAAACCGGCGCAATGGCCGGTTCTTCGTGCTGTTCAGGCTTTAGACAGTCATTACTGCTTCGGAGCCTGGGGGTCGGTGTCATACTCGGCGCAGGTTTGATAGCCAGAGTTAATGACATGCCCGGTATCGTCAAGGGCGACGAAATAGGTTTCAGCTTTACCATCACGTTGACCCAGAATGTAGGTCTGGCAGGTACCGCGAGCATGGATCATGCTGACTTCAGAAGAAGGTTTACCGGCAATCTGTTCAACCTGTGAACGGCTCATGCCTTTTTTCACGTCTTTTACTACCGGCTGAACGAATTGGTCTTTTGTACGATCGTAAGCCGTACAGCCTGCCAGCATAGTCAATACCGCCGCTGCGCTCAGAATTCCTGCTACGTTCTTGTTCATTTTCCGTCCTCTTGTTTTTCAGCGTGTTAAGTAAGCCTGGAATACATCTCCACTTTTTTCAAGCGACCACTCCACACGAAGTTGGTTTCGGATGATTCTAATAAGTCACCAGGATGTCGTTTTAAACGCCACACGGCCCGCCCCGACTTGTCGTTTGCGCGACAAAGGGTTAGCTTTATTACAGACTGCTTTTTTTATTTCATATTGGGGAGGGGTTACATGTCTCTGCAACAAGAGATCATCCAGGCGCTGGGCGCAAAGCCGCACATTAATCCAGAAGAAGAAATTCGCCGCAGCGTGGATTTTCTGAAAGCGTATCTGCAACGCTATTCCTTCCTGAAAAGCCTGGTGCTGGGAATCAGCGGCGGGCAAGACTCCACGCTGGCAGGAAAACTCTGTCAGATGGCGATCAGCGAACTGCGCGAAGAAACAGGTAATGACGCGCTGCAATTTATTGCAGTCCGCCTGCCTTTCGGGGTGCAGTTCGACGAGCAGGACTGCCAGGACGCGCTTGCCTTTATCCAGCCGGATCGTGTGTTGACGGTCAACATAAAGGGCGCGGTGCTGGCGAGTGAACAGGCGTTGCGCGACGCGGGGATTGAACTGAGCGATTTTGTGCGCGGTAACGAAAAAGCCCGCGAACGTATGAAGGCACAGTACAGTATCGCCGGAATGACCAGCGGAGTCGTGGTAGGTACCGACCATGCGGCGGAAGCTATTACTGGCTTCTTTACGAAATATGGCGACGGCGGCACCGACATTAATCCCCTGTTCCGCCTGAACAAACGTCAGGGCAAACAGTTGCTGGCCGCGTTAGGCTGCCCGGAACATCTTTACAAGAAAGCCCCGACCGCCGACCTGGAAGACGATCGCCCTTCTTTGCCGGATGAAGCCGCGCTCGGCGTCAGCTACGACAATATTGATGACTATCTGGAAGGCAAAGCCGTCGATCCCGCCGTTGCCAATATCATTGAAGGCTGGTACCTGAAGACGGAACATAAACGCCGTCCGCCCATCACGGTGTTTGACGATTTCTGGAAACAGTGATTTTACCTGGCCGGATAATGACGCCACGCGCGCTGTCCGGCCAGCCTCCACAAAATCGCCTCTTTTTTACTCTCCGCTGCGCTGCTATACTGGATGAATAACCAGCATCCGGAGTTAACCGTGGTACGGCGTCAATCAGCCCCTCGTCCAGAATTTGAAGCAGCAGCAATTTACAAATACCCCGAACATCTGCGCCCTTTCCTTGATGCGTTGCCCAGCGTACCCGGCGTGTATCTGTTCCATGGCGACAGCGACGCCATGCCTCTGTACATAGGCAAAAGCGTGAATATTCGCAGCCGGGTACTGTCACATCTGCGCACCGCCGATGAAGCCGCCATGCTGCGTCAGTCCCGACGCATTAGCTGGATCTGCACCGCAGGAGAAATCGGCGCGCTGCTGCTGGAAGCCCGGCTTATTAAAGAACAGCAGCCGTTGTTTAACAAACGACTCCGGCGCAACCGCCAACTCTGCGCCCTCCAGCTTCGCGGGCAAAACGTTGACGTCGTTTATGCGCGCGACGTCGACTTTTCACACGCGGCCAACCTGTTTGGTCTTTTTGCCAATCGTCGCGCCGCGTTGCAGGCCTTACAGACCCTCGCTGATGAACAAAAGCTGTGTTATGGACTGCTCGGTCTTGAGCCGCTGAGTCGCGGTCGCGCCTGTTTTCGCTCAGCGCTAAAGCGCTGCGCGGGGGCCTGTTGCGGCAAAGAAAGCCCTGACCAGCATGCGACCCGCCTGCTGGATTCGTTGGAAAAACTGCGTGTTGTATGCTGGCCGTGGAAAAACGCTATTGCGCTCAAAGAGAGCCGACCGGGGATGACGCAGTACCACATTATTAATAACTGGCTTTGGCTGGGCGCGGTTGACTCTCTGGATAACGTGTCGACGCTGGTACAAACGCCGGCAGGCTTTGATCATGATGGCTACAAAATTCTCTGCAAGCCCTTGATTTCCGGTACCTGCGAGATCATCGACCTCAGCCTGGATGCTTTAATGAACAGCAGGTAACTGGCGTCAGGGTGGAATGGCCTACTGCGGTAAAAAAAACCGCCGGGCCTGTCCATCGCCTCATGGGAGAGGATGAACAAGACCGGCGGTTTTCGGATCCGTTTGCTCAGCGATTACTCAGCAGGTACGGGCATTTTACCGTCTCGCGCCGGACGTTCTGTCAGACGCTTCTCAAAATTGGCATTAAACTGCTTTTTCTGTTCCGGGGTCAGAATGTTATAGATCTTATTCTGTGTTTCCATGTGCGCCAGCATGTTGGCTTTACGCTGCTCTTCCATTTTTGCGATCTGCGCTTCAGCTTTGGCTTTATCGAAGCTGTCGCTGGCAATGATCGCGTGCATTGCGCGGCGCTCATCTAAGGACGGGCGTTTCATGTCGGCGCGTTTCTCTTTCATGATGTCGCGAATCTGCTGCTTTTGCGAATCGGTCAGATTCAGGTCTTTGAACATCATGTCATGATGCGGACCAAATTTGCCTTTATGGTGCATCATGGGTTTTGCATCCGCTGGCGCGGCGGCGGTGGTTTCGGCTGCGTGAGCCAGGTTAGCAGCGCCCAGAGCCAGGGTAGAAGCAACAAACAGTGCAGTTAATTTACGCATATTCTTTATCCTTCCTTTCAGTTATTTTTTACGGCTTTCTTAACTCTTACCAACAAGAGCCGTGCCGTGTTGACGAGATTAACTTTAGCGGCTTTATCGTCAATTAGTCAGAGTATCGGTAAAACAATGAAAGTATAAAAAACAACTTTTCGCCAATTGTGGAGAAAAAAAGAAATTATGGCGAAGAATAGCAAGGAAAAATGACAAGTGGATGATTTTGCAGGAAATATGAAGGACTATAACTCAGCAATGATGAATAATAAAGCAATTTGCCAGGAATAATCCGTAATATTTCACAGACGCACGATATAATAAGAACCGCAGGCAAAGAGAGCCTGCGGTAAATAGGTCAGTTGATTTTTTCCAGCATCAGTCCGGCGCGTAAACCGGGTGCGACGGCAGGGTTGGGAAAAAGAACGTACTCAACTTCGTGGCGTACAATAACGCGCTCGGCGCCGTCTTCGGCTAACAGTGTGCCTTTTTGAAACGGTGTAAAGTTCAGCGTCTGACGGTCAATATGCAGCACAAATGCTTCGCTGCGTCGCGTAATTTGTGATACTACACGATAGCGAACCGGCTGCGCGCCGCTGCGCTTTCCTCCCTTCCCGGCCAGCAGAGCGGACAACGCGTCTGCGGTAGGCGCAAACTGGCGTAGATCGTTTTGCCCGAACGGTAATGCCTTTCCCAGCTCCAGCGTGCAGGAAAGCGCGCCGAAATGCGCTGCGCTAAAATGCGTAAACGTACCGCCTGGTGTTTGATGAAAGACCAGCGCCTCAAGCCCGGCGGCGCCGAGCCAGTCGAGAAAACCGTCATCCCACGGAATCGGACGCTGCGGCAACACGCCAAACCGCAGATGATGAGAACCACGGATGGCGGTATGAAGATCGAGATGCCAGCGGGTCGGGGTTGCTTCCCGACACCAGAAATCCTCCAGGCATCGTTCCAGTTGCCGCGCGCGTAGCGTTTCACCACTTTCTTCAAACTGCTGCCAGCGCCCGCCAAACATCCGGTTCATATCACTGTGACAGTAGCGCTTGCCCTCTGCCAGCGCCTGCGGGTTGCCCAGAATCAGCAACAGCCGCCAGCGCAGAGGGATCTCACCCGCCATTAATCTCGTCAGCAGCGCGCTAAGCATTTCCACCGGCGCCGTTTCATTACCGTGAATACCGGCCGAAATCACTAACGCCCGATCGGTCGCCTCTTCCGGGATCAGTTCAAGGATGCCCGGCGCCGTCTGACGCCAGTGAAAGCCCGGGCCTTTCCCTTCAGAGACCTCCGGTATCACGCCTGCCAGGGTAACAGCAAGGAAATCATCCATGTCGCTCTCCTGCCTGCTGAAACGGATAGACAGAACCAAGTTTCAGCAACTGCGTCAGGGTGTCCAGCGCTTCGCGACCTTCCCGCAGCAACTGCGGGTCCGCCAGGTCTGCGGCGGTCAGCCGATCGCGATAGTAACGATCCACCCAGTCGTTGAGGGCGGAAAACAGGGTGTCGTTCATCATCACCGCGGGATTCACCGCCCGCAACTCCTCATCGGTCAACACGACCCGCAGGCGCAGACACGCAGGACCGCCGCCGTTGGACATACTTTCACGCAGGTCAAACACACGCATATCGCGAATCGGGTTGTCGCCTTCCAGCAGGTTTGTCAGATAACGCCATACCCCCGCATGTTCACGACACTCCTGCGGCAGCACCAGCATCATCGAGCCATCTTCACGGCTCAGCAGTTGGCTGTTAAACAAATAGGTGGCAACCGCATCGGAAACAGATACCTCTGACGCAGGCACCACGACAGGCGTAAAACCCGGCACGCGGGCGCGCAGTTGGTCCAGTACCTGATCCTGGCTGGCGAAAGCCTGCTCATGGCAAAACAGCACTTGCCGATTCGACACCGCAATAACGTCGTTATGGAAAACACCGAGATCAATCACATCAGGATGCTGCTGGGCAAAAATGCACTGCCGCGGATTAACCTGATTCAGCCGCGCGACCGCCTCGCTGGCCTCACGGGTCTGGCGCGCCGGATAATGAGAAGGCCGGGTCTGATTGCCCTCTTCACGCCCGTACACAAACAGCTGGATGCCAGGATCGCCATAGTTAGCCCCCAGACGACTGTGATTCGCCGCGCCTTCATCGCCAAGCATCGCCACCTGCGGCAGCGCCGTGTGAAGCGAAAAATAACGATCGTCGTGAAAAATGGCTCGCAGCAGCGCTTCGGTCGTCGGAGCCTCCAGCGATCGGTGAAACTTATTGTTGAGGTTTGCCACCGTCAGATGAACTTTACCATCCAGAGTATCAGCAGACGGTGCGACCGTGGCCGCATTGGCGACCCACATCGGCGACGCTGAACTGACGCTGGAAAGCCACTGCGGCGCGTGCCGGGCCACCTTTGCGAGGATCTGCTCATCGCTACCGCTAAACCCGAGCTGGCGCAGCGCCGGAATAAATGGCCGTTCATGCGGCGGGATCACTGCCTGCGGGTACCCGGCATCGGCCAGCGCTTTCATTTTCTGCAATCCTTGCTTTGCGGCCAGGCGCGGATTCGATACCTGAAAGCGGTGCTGCGTGGACGCCACGTTACCAAACGACAACCCGGCATAATGGTGCGTCAGCCCCACCAGCCCGTCAAAATTGACCTCGCGCGCGTTCATAATCCTTCCTCACGAGAGAAATCAAGCCCGGGACTCAGGACGCCCGGTAGCGTCAATGTCGGTGATTCGAGGCTCGCCATCGGCCAGGCGCAGTAATCCGCGGCGTACCACGCGCTGGCGCGATGGTTACCGGATGCCCCCACTCCGCCAAACGGCGCGGTGCTCGCGGCTCCGGTCAGTGGTTTATTCCAGTTGACGATCCCCGCGCGCGCTTCCAGAAGCAACTGGTCAAACTGTGCACGATCGGGCGAGATAAGTCCGCACGACAGGCCAAAGCGGGTCTGGTTCGCCAGCGCTATCGCGTCCTCAAAACGGTCATAACGCCAGACGCCCAACAGCGGGCCAAACACTTCGTCGTCGGGCACATTTGCCACATCGGTCAATTCCACGATCCCTGGCGACAGCAGCGACGTGCCTTCCTCAATCAGACGCGGCGTGAGCAGCGTCTTACCGCCAAGCGCCGCCAGACGCTGCCAGGCCGTGTAGACGTGCTTCGCCGCCTGTGCTGAAATCAGCCCGCCGAAAAAAGGCTGCGGCTCAGCGTCCCAGCGCCCCGGCTGTAACCGCTGACTCACCTCGACCAGCCGCGCAAGAAAGGCATCGCCCTGCGCCCCTTTTTTGACCAGTAAACGGCGCGCGCAGGTGCAGCGCTGTCCGGCAGTAATAAACGCCGACTGTAAAGTCAGGTGCACGGCGGCGTCGATATCTGCCGGGTTTTCGACGATCAACGGGTTATTTCCCCCCATTTCCAGCGCGAGAATTTTTTCCGGCTGTCCGGCAAGCTGGCGGTGCAGTTGATAACCCGTATTCGCGCTACCGGTAAACAGCAGACCATCCAGATCGTCCTGCGCGCTCAGCGCTTGTCCCGTTTCGCGACCGCCCTGAAGCAGATTCACGACGCCGGGGGGCAATCCGGCCTGCTGCCAGAGTTTGATTACGGCTTCACCGGTCCGCGGCGTGAGTTCACTGGGTTTAAAAAGCACCGTATTGCCAGCCAGCAGCGCCGGGACGATATGGCCATTCGGCAGATGCCCGGGGAAATTGTAGGGGCCAAACACCGCCAGCACGCCATGCGGACGATGACGCAGCGTCGCTGCGCCGTCCGGCAACGCACTCTGCTGCTCTCCGGTACGAGCGTGGTACGCGTTGATCGAAATGGCGATTTTATTGATCATCGCCGTCACTTCCGTGGCCGCTTCCCACCGCGGCTTACCCGTTTCGCGGGCGATAATCGCGGTGAGCTGCGTTTTATTGTTTTCCAGCAGCCCGCCAAACGCCTCTACAATCGCCTGACGCTCGCTAAAAGGACGTTTTGCCCATGCCGGAAACGCCGCGCGGGCAGCGCGAACGGCCTGCAACACCTGATCGGCATCCGCGTCGTGACCTTCCCAAAGCACGTCCCCCTTCACCGGATCGCGTTTTACCCGACGCTCCCCCTGACCGCTCAGCCAGTCACCATCAATCCATAACGTCATACCGTTTTCTCCTCAGCGCAAAGACGGACAAAGCGCACGCTTTCCCCCGCCTGACATTTCAGGGCATCCAGTTGTGCTGCCGTGAGCACCAACCGCTGCGTATCCGGGTCCGCGCGCACCAGCATGACGCGGAAGTTCTGGTAATTCTCATTAGCCACCAGGCAGGCCGGATAATCCCCAGGGGCAGGCTGTCCTTCGACAACCTCCACCAGCCGACTTTTACGAATGGCGCGTACCCGGTCGATGTCACACTCGAGTGTCGGCCCGCCATCGAAAATATCGATGTAGTTACGGTAGCGAAATCCCTCTTTTTCCAGCACCGCGCGGGCAGGCGCCGTCTGCGGATGGACCTGACCTATCACCGCCTGCGCCTCATGGCTGAGAAAATGGGTATAAATAGGATGTTTGGGCATAAGTTCCGCGATAAACGCTTTTTGCCCGGTACCGCACAGGAAATCCGCGCGGCTAAATTCCATTGAGAAAAAGCGCTTGCCCAGGCTTTCCCAGAACGGAGAGTAGCCGTTCTCATCAATGACGCCGCGCATTTCCGCAACCACCTTTTCATTAAACCTGTCGCGAAACGCCGCCATAAACATAAAGCGCGATTTTGACAGCAGATAACCGTTGCCTTCTTTACGCCAGTCCGGATCGAGAAATAGCGTACACAACTCGCTGCTGCCGGTGTGGTCATTACTGAGAAACAGCGTCGGCAGCGCGTTATAGACGTTCAGCTCTTTCGAGGCATGCACCAGCGTCCCTACACGGTAGTTGTACCACGGGTCATTCAGCCCGACCGCCACCTCGATGGCGCAAATCCCGCCCACCTCCCCGGTTTCGCTGTCTTCCAGTACAAACACGAACCCTTGTTCACTTTTCGGCAGTTCTCCCCGCCAGGTCTTAATTGAGCGATCGATGCGCGCTGCCAGCGTCGCTTCATTCGCCGGTAACGACGTCAGGCCGCCGCCGGTTTTACCGGCAAGCTGCATCAGCGCAGCGACATCCCCCTGTTCAGCAGGACGGATTACTCTCATGAGGAACCTCCAGCCTTGATCTGTGCGCAGGCCTGCGCGAAGCGATCCAGCCCAGTGGTCATTTCTTCTTCGGTGACGTTCAGCGCAGGGGCGAAACGTACCACGTTAGCCCCGGCAATCAGCACCATCACGCCCGCTTTCGCCGCTTCCAGCGCTATCTGTTTGGCTTGACCGGCATACCCGGCGTTCAGCACGCAGCCAATCAGCAGACCCAGACCGCGAATTTCGCTAAACAGGCCGGTATGCTGGTTAATGGCGTTCAGGCGCTCAACAAACCCGTCGTGGCGCTGTTTGACGCCGTTCAGCATCGCCGGGGTATTCACAATGTCCAGCAATTTCCCGGCGACTGCGGTCGCCAGCGGATTGCCGCCGTAAGTGGTTCCGTGCGTACCGACGGTCATCACGCTGGCGCAGGCCTCACGTGCCAGCAGCGCGCCGATGGGGAATCCGCCGCCGAGCGCTTTCGCCGTGGTCAGCAGATCGGGCGTAACGCCGTAATGCATATAGGCGTACAGCTCACCGGTGCGACCGACGCCGGTCTGGACTTCGTCAAAAATCAACAGCGCGTTGTGACGATCGCACAGCTCACGCAAGCCCTGCAGGAACGCAGGCGTGGCGGGCAACACCCCGCCTTCGCCCTGCATCGGCTCAACGATCACCGCGCAGGTGGTGTCGTCGATCAGGGTGCTGGCGGAGTTAATGTCGTTATATACCGCGTGGCGGATATCCGGCGGCAGCGGCGCAAAGTCCTGAGAATAGGCCGGTTGCCCGCCAGCACTGACGGTAAACAACGTGCGGCCATGAAAAGCATTTTTGAACGCCACAATGCCGCTCTTCTCGCTGCCGTAGCGATCGTGGGCGTATTTTCGCGCCAGCTTCAGCGCCGCTTCATTAGCTTCCGCCCCGGAGTTACAAAAGAAAACGCGATCGGCAAAGGTGGCGTCGATGAGTTTTTTCGCCAGCCGCAGCGCCGGTTCGTTAGTGTAACCATTACCGGTGTGCCAGAATTTGCCAGCTTGTTCATTTAGCGCTTCTCGCAGTTCCGGGTGCGCATGACCAAGGGCATTGACCGCAATCCCCCCGGCGAAATCGATATAATCTTTACCCTGCTGATCCCACAAGCGTGAACCTTCGCCACGTACCGGAATAAAAGGCGCCGGGGCATAAACGGGCATCATCCATTCATCAAAATTTTCACGCGTAATTGACTGAGACATAGCAACCTCAATGGTAAATAAAAAGTTATTTATATGTTAATAAATAGTGTGTTTGCGCTGTAAATGTAGATTGCAGGCTTCATGCCAGCCAGCGAAAAAATGCATAAACGGGATGGAGAAACACAAAATCAATGGGTTATAGCCTGTCGATATTCACTTTTACTGCATAAAAAGTGAATATGTTTGCTGGAAAGGTGAATAAATGGATGAAAATCCGCAATATTATGCACATACCAAATATAATTCTGGAAATGTGATCGTCTGCGAAATTTACCGGAAATTGCTGCGCCATTCTGGCGCAATGCGCCCTGAAAGCGGGCAAATGTTGCACCATCGTTAACACCATTCGCATTCATTGCAGGAATCTGGCGACAAGTGGCAGTCAGCCAACGTAAATTCTGCTACCATCCTTGCACTATTCACCCAGCAAAGTGGCAGCGACTATGAAATTTGTCTCTTTTAATATCAACGGCCTGCGCGCCAGACCTCATCAACTGGAAGCCATTGTCGAAAAACACCAACCTGACGTTATCGGCCTTCAGGAGACAAAAGTTCACGATGACATGTTTCCGCTTGAGGACGTGGCGAAACTCGGCTACAACGTGTTTTATCATGGTCAGAAAGGCCATTACGGCGTGGCGCTACTGACAAAAGAGACGCCTGTCGCCGTCCGTCGCGGATTCCCTGGCGACGGTGAAGAAGCGCAGCGCCGCATTATCATGGCGGAACTCCCCTCGCCTCTGGGCAACGTGACGGTGATTAACGGCTATTTTCCGCAGGGTGAAAGCCGCGACCACCCCGTCAAATTTCCGGCGAAAGAACGGTTCTATCAAAACCTGCAGCAGTATCTCGACACTGAACTGAAGCGCGATAATCCGGTATTGATCATGGGCGACATGAACATCAGCCCGACCGATCTGGACATCGGTATCGGCGAAGAAAACCGTAAGCGCTGGCTGCGCACCGGAAAATGTTCGTTCCTGCCGGAAGAGCGTGAATGGATGGGACGTTTGCTGAACTGGGGACTGGTGGACACCTTCCGCCACGCGCACCCGGAAACGGTGGATCGGTTCTCATGGTTTGATTACCGTTCAAAAGGCTTTGATGACAACCGCGGCCTGCGCATCGATCTGCTACTGGCAAGCCAGCCGCTGGCGGAACGTTGCGTCGAAACCGGCATCGACTACGATATCCGCAGTATGGAAAAACCCTCCGATCACGCGCCGGTGTGGGCGAAGTTTCACGTTTGATAGAGACCGGTGAACAGCCGAAAATACCTGTTAGCGGGTATCCTTGTCCTTTTCATAGCCGGGTTGATGTGGCTCACGCCCCCCGGCTTTCTCACGCTTGATACGCTCAGGCGCAACCACGCTCTGCTGGTGGACTGGCAGCGCCAGTGGCCGTTGCTTTGCGCGACGCTCTATTTCCTGCTCTATACCGCCGTAGCAGCCCTGTCTGTACCCGGCGCGGCGCTGTTAACCCTGCTCGGCGGCGCGTTGTTTGGTCTGTGGCAAGGGACGCTGTTGGTCTCCTTTGCCTCGACGCTGGGCGCCACGCTCGCTATGCTCACCAGCCGTTATCTGCTGCGTGACTGGGTATCGCACCGTTTTTCCCGCCAGATGATGCCGGTGAATCGCGGGATCGCGCGCGACGGCGTCGGCTATCTCTTTGCGCTGCGCCTGATGCCGTTGTTCCCGTTCGTGGTGGTGAATCTGCTGGCGGGAGTCACATCCATTAGCGTGCGCCGCTACTGGTGGGTCAGCCAACTGGGAATGCTGCCCGCCACGTTGGTGTATCTCAATGCCGGCAGGCAACTGGGTCAACTGACATCCATGCGTGACATTATCTCACCCGCTATGCTGGCCGCGTTTGCGCTGCTCGGACTTTTACCGTTGGCCTCGCGCTGGCTGGCAACACGTTTTTTTCAGGAGTAACTATGCGTTGGGGATGCGTTATTGCAGGCCTGCTGTTAAGCGCTCAGGTTCATGCCGCTGACAGCTGGCAGCAGGTTAAAGAAGAAGCCAAAGGCCAGACAGTCTGGTTTAACGCCTGGGGTGGCGATCCGGCGATCAACCGGTATCTGGACTGGGTCAGCGGTGAAATGAAAACGCATTACGCTATTGACCTGAAAATCGTCCGTCTGGCCGACGCTGCGGACGCGGTAAAACGTATTCAGACCGAAGCCGCCGCCGGGCGGAAAGACGGCGGTTCGGTAGATCTCTTGTGGGTAAACGGCGAAAATTTCCGCACGCTGAAAGAAGCGGGACTGCTGCAAACTCAGTGGGCGGAGACGCTGCCTAACTGGCGTTATGTCGATACGCAAAAGCCGGTGCGGGAAGATTTCTCCGTGCCTACCGACGGTGCGGAATCGCCCTGGGGCGGCGCACAGCTCACCTTTATTGCGGATCGAAACGTCACGCCGCAGCCGCCGCAAAGTCCGCAGGCGCTACTGGCGTTCGCCAAAGCCCACCCGGGTACCGTAAGCTATCCGCGTCCGCCGGACTTCACCGGTACGGCATTTCTCGAACAGTTACTCATCTCGCTGACCCGCACGCCGACAGCGCTAACCGTTGCGCCCGATTCCGCCCGTTTTGCGGAGGTAACCGCGCCATTGTGGCGCTATCTCGACGCGTTGCACCCGTATCTGTGGCGTCAGGGGAAAGACTTTCCCGCTTCGCCGGCGCGCATGGATGCGTTGCTGAACAGCGGTACGCTGCGCCTGTCGCTGACCTTTAACCCGGCCCACGCGCAGCAAAAAGTCGCCAATGGCGAACTGCCAGACAGCAGCTACAGCTTTGGCTTTTCTGATGGCATGATTGGCAACGTTCATTTTGTGACGATTCCCGCCAACGCCCGTGCCGAAGCAGGTGCGAAGGTGGTGGCAAACTTCCTGCTCTCGCCGCAGGCGCAACTGCGGAAAGCTGACCCGGCAGTCTGGGGCGATCCTTCGGTACTGGACCCGCAAACGCTGCCTGTTGCCGAACGAGAAGCGCTGGCTGCGCGCTCGCCGGGCGGCCTGCCTGCCGTGTTACCTGAACCTCACGCCGCCTGGATCAACGCCCTGGAGCAGGAATGGCTGCGCCGTTACGGTACGCGCTAACGCTGCTGGCCTGGCTGTGCATGCTGGTTGTCTACGCGCCATTAGTGCCCGCCAGCGTACTGCTGATCTCCCCGGCCCTGTCATTCGCGCACTGGCAGGCGCTGTTTGCCGATCCGCAGTTACCGCAAGCGCTGCTGGCCACCGTGGTTTCCACCATCGTCGCCGCCGTCGGCGCGCTGTTCATCGCGCTGGCGATCGTCGTGTCGCTCTGGCCAGGCGACCGATGGCGCAGCCTGGCCGGTCGACTGCCGTGGCTGCTGGCCATCCCTCACGTCGCCTTTGCCAGCGCAACGCTCCTGCTGTTTGCCGAAGGCGGTTTACTCTGGCGCGCACTGCCGGCGTTCACGCCGCCGATGGACAGCTATGGCATTGGACTGGGGGTCACGCTTGCAGTGAAAGAGAGCGCTTTTGTACTGTGGATTTTGACGGTCCTGCTGAGCGAAACACGTCTCAGCGGTCAGGTCATTATCCTCGACTCACTGGGCTACAACCGTTACCAGGCGATGCGTTGGTTGATCCTTCCCTCAATTGCCCCGGCACTGGGCGTGGTGATGCTGGCAGTGGTCGCGTGGACGCTTTCGGCAGTAGACGTCGCGATGATTCTTGGCCCTGGTAACCCGCCCACGCTGGCCGTACTAAGCTGGCAATGGCTAAGCCAGGGCGACAGCGACCAACAGAGTAAAGGGGCATTGGCCAGCCTGCTGCTGGTCATGTTACTCGCCCTCTTTGCGTTGGTTGGGTATCTGATCTGGCGTATCTGGCGGCGAACATTGCCCTCCGTCAACGGTCTGCGTCAGCCTCACGTTCCGGCCCTGAGCGGAAAGGCGCTGTCGCGCGCACTGCCGCTGACGGGATTCGTGTGCGCGCTTTTGTTGGCTGTGCTCGCGCGAGATGCCACGCCCGACGTCGACGCGTTGCTCAACAGCCTGCAAATAGGCGCGCTCGCCAGCGTACTGGCGCTGGTTATGTTACTGCTCTGGCTGGAATGGGGGCCACGGCACAGGCATCGTTGGGTCTGGTTACCGATCCTGCTGCCCGCGCTACCGTTGGTGGTCGGTCAGTATGCTGTCGCACTGCGTACCGGGCAGGACGGACAGTTTTCCACCCTCATCTGGGGCCACCTGCTGTGGGTTACGCCATGGATGCTTTTCGTACTGCAACCGACCTGGCGGCGCATCGACCCACGATTGATTCTGGTGGCGCAAACGCTGGGCTGGTCGCCAGTAAAAATTTTCTGCTACCTGAAATGCCCGCTGATGCTGCGCCCGGCGCTGATTGCGCTGGCGGTCGGTTTTTCTGTGAGCATTGCGCAATATATGCCGACGCTGTGGCTGGGCGCAGGGCGCTTTCCGACCCTGACGACAGAAGCCGTTGCCCTCAGTAGCGGCGGCAGCACCAGCATCCTGGCGGCGCAGGCGCTGTGGCAACTGTTGTTACCGTTGCTGGTGTTTATGCTGACTGCCGGCATCTCAACCTGGGTCGGTCGTGCCCGTCAAGGAATGCGATAATGCTAACTGTTCGTCATCTTTCTCTGTACCTGAAACAGACCCCGTTGTTCGGCCCATTAACGTTTGAGGCGGCAAAAGGTGACATTGTCACGTTAATGGGCCCTTCCGGCTGCGGAAAATCCTCGCTGTTGGCCTGGCTGGTTGGTGCGCTGTCACTGCCGCTGACGGCTTCTGGCGAACTGTGGCTGGACGATCGGCGACTGGATCGGCTGCCCACCGCCGCGCGGCAGGTGGGTATATTATTTCAGGATGCCTTGCTGTTCGATCACTTCACTGTAGGACAGAACCTGCTGCTGGCGCTCCCGGCTGCCGTGAAAGGCGCGGCGCGCGAACAGGCGGTACAACATGCGCTGGAACGCGCGGGAATGGCGGGATTCGCGTCACGCGATCCGGCGACGCTCTCCGGTGGCCAGCGTGGCCGGGTGGCGCTGCTCCGCGCCCTGCTGGCACAGCCACGGGCGCTACTGTTAGATGAACCGTTCGCGCGTCTTGACGCCGACCGGCGCGCTGATTTTCGCCAATGGGTCTTTGAAGAGGTCCGCCGCCTGAAGATTCCCGTGGTTCAGGTCACCCACGACCCGGAAGATGTGCCGGCCGGCGGACAGATTTTGCGGCTGACCAGCGCCGTATAAATATGCGCGCATCCTGTGTTAACGCAAAGTTTTTCGCCTCCAGGAAGCAGAAAATGTCGCCCTCTTATCTCAACGTCGGGCAATTCGATGAAACGTGTTTCTCAACTGACCGCGCTGGCAATGGCTTTAGGGCTGGCTTGCGCTTCCTCCTGGGCAGCTGATATGACGCAGGCGCTCACTTTCCACCAGCTCATGCAGAAAAATGGCATCGCCATTGACACCCGCCCCAGCGCTTTTTATAACGGCTGGCCGCAGAGCGTCAACGGCCCTTCCGGCCATGAACCATCGGCACTGAATCTCTCCGCCAGTTGGCTCGACGCCATGAGCGATGAACAGATCGAGGCGTGGATCCAACAACATCACCTTAGCGCCAACACCCCGGTCGCGCTCTATGGCAGTGAAACGGCGATTCAGGCGGTGAAAAACCGACTGGAAAAAGCCGGTCTAAACCCGGTTTCTACGCTCACCGACGCGCTTCAGGATCCCGCTCGCCTCCAGCGGCTGGCGCATTTTGAACAACTGGTGTACCCGCAGTGGCTGCACGAACTGCAACAAGGCAACGCGGTCGCCGCTAAACCTGCCGGTGACTGGAAAGTGATCGAAGCCGCCTGGGGCGCGCCGAAGCGTTATCTTATCAGCCATATTCCGGGCGCGGGCTATATCGATACCAACGAAGTGGAAAGCGAGCCGCTGTGGAATAAAGTCCCCGATGCCGATCTTAAGGCGATGCTGGCCAGACACGGTCTTCGTCACGACACGACGGTGATTCTCTACGGGCGCGATGTCTATGCCGCCGCCCGCGTGGCGCAAATTCTGCTCTACGCCGGGGTGAAGGACGTTCGCCTGCTCGACGGCGGCTGGCAGAGCTGGTCTGACGCCGGGCTACCGGTGGAACGCGGGATGCCAGCGAAAGTCAAACCCGCGCCGGATTTCGGCGTGACTATTCCGGCGCAGCCACAGCTGATGATCGACACGCAGCAGGCGCGTGGACTGCTGCACAGGCAGGACGCCTCGCTGGTCAGCATTCGCTCCTGGCCGGAATTTATCGGCGCCACCAGCGGGTATAGCTACATTAAGCCAAAAGGCGAAATTGCCGGCGCGCGCTGGGGTCATGCGGGCAGCGACTCCACGCATATGGAGGATTTCCATAACCCGGACGGCACTATGCGCAGCGCAGACGACATTGCCGCAATGTGGAAGCAGTGGAACATTCTGCCGGATCAACAGATCGCTTTTTATTGCGGCACCGGCTGGCGCGCTTCGGAAACGTTTATGTACGCCCGGGCGATGGGGTGGCAGAACGTGTCGGTGTACGACGGCGGCTGGTATGAATGGAGCAGCGATCCGAAAAACCCGGTTGCCCGTGGCGAACGGGGTCCGCAAAGCAGCCTGTAACCGCAAATGGCCGGATGCGCGCATGGCCCATCCGGCGCAACCTTATTTCTGACGCTGAATCGCTTTCAGGGTCTGGTATCCACTCCAGATTCTGGTGAACGTGGTCAACCAGCAGAGCGCGCCAAAGATCCACGCCAACGGCGCAAAACAGGCCGGAAACAGACAGCACAGCACAAAAAGCAACAGGGTTTCCGTCCCTTCCGTTAGCCCGCCCAGATAATAAAACGATTTATGCGCGTAACCGGGATTATCGATATTGTGTTTCGCCGCGAGGGCGGCAAAGGCAAGAAAACTGCTGCCGGTGCCAATAAAAGCAAACAGCAGCCAGCCGCCCGCCAGCGCGTTTTGCTCCGGCTGTGCGAGGATAAAACCAAACGGCACCAGCGCGTAAAACAGAAAATCGAGCGAAATATCGAGAAATCCTCCCGCGTCGGTCAGTCCCCTGCGCCGGGCCAGCGCGCCGTCCAGCCCATCCAGCAGTCTGTTCAGCACGATGGCGACCAGCGCCGCAAAATACCATCCCAGCGCGAGAAACGGCAGCGCCAGTACGCCGATGGCAAAGCCAAACAGCGTTACGCCGTCCGCTGACACCCCTGGTTTGTCGAGCAGCCCGGCGCAACGGTGCAAAAACGGTTTGCAGCGCGGATGCAGATGACGGTCAAGCACGCGGCGCTCCTTTCAGGCTGTCACACAATCCCTGTGAAGGGATATCCAGCGCGGCGTTAAAGCGCGCCGAAAGATTCTGAAACGCCAGCAGCGCGGTCATTTCGCTAATCACCTCGTCTGTAAAATGCGCCGTCATTTGCGCCTTTAGCGCGTCATCAACCTTCGGCGGCGTCGCGGTGACGGCTTCAGCGTAGGCCAGCGCCACGCGCTCCTCCTCGCTAAACAGCGCGGACGTCTGCCAGTTTGCCACCGCCAGCACTTTATCCATCGCGCCACAGCGTTCCGCCAATCTCAGGCTGTTCGCATCAACGCAAAATGCGCAGTGACATATCTGAGAAACGCGGGTCATCAACAGCGCGCGCATGTCCGGCGTCAGCCGCGCCCGTTTGCGCTCCAGAAAACCGACAAACAGCGCCACCAGCCAGAACAGAAACGGCATCCGCCCCCACCAGCGCGTCGGGTGCAGTACCTCACCGTAATGTTTTTTCTGGGTTTGAACCAGCGGCTTAAGCGGTAGAGGTAAACGGGTCAGCGGCTTAACCCACGATTGCGGATCGTTCAAGGGAAACTCCTGGGACTTCAGGTCAAACAAAGATAACGATAGTATGTCACTTTATCCCGTTAGACATTGATGAATATGATGAAAACCCTCGACGTTGTCGCCGCCATTATCGAGCGTGATGGCAAAATATTGCTCGCCCAGCGCCCTGCCCATGCGGATCAACCTGGGTTATGGGAGTTTGCGGGTGGAAAAGTCGAACCTGGCGAAACACAGCCGCAGGCGCTTGCCCGTGAGTTACAGGAAGAACTGGGTATCTGCGCCACTGTCGGAGCCTATGTTGCCAGCCATCAGCGTGAAGTTTCGGGCCGCATCATTCACCTGCATGCCTGGCATGTTCCGGCATTCAGCGGCGCGTTAACCGCCCATGCGCATCAGCGGTTGGTATGGTGCGAGCCGCACGTCGCACAGGAATATCCGCTTGCTCCCGCCGATATCCCCCTGCTCAAGGCGTTTATGCTTTTACGCGACGCCAGACCAGCGGATTCGTGCTGATCGTTTTTTCATCGCGCTGACACTGCAACAGCACACCTTCCACTTTAATCACCGCGCCCTCCGAATAATACTGATCCTGATAAATGCAGCACTGTAGACAGGGCTGCACACGTTGGCCACCCGTACTGAACACCTCCGGCGGCACGTTGACCTCGACCTGCGGGTGAGAGATCGGGTTAGCTGTCGCGGAAAAAGCGAGGGTCATCACGGCGGCGGCGAGGGCGAAAGCGCGCATAGAAATTCCTTATTATTGCGGGACTGTTCTCACTATAACGGTCTTTCATGGCGAAAACTTTAATCCCGCCCGTCATCGCTTTTTGTTATGACCCACGCCCGGTTATTAATTTGCTTAGCGGCACCATTTTTTTCTTGCTTCCCGTCACATTCCTGGTGGTATAGTCAAAAACTGCAAATACATATTCATTAAAAACACAATTACAATCGTTTAAATATAAGGTTTATCTATGGATCAGACACGCTCTCTGGAATCATTCCTCAACCATGTACAAAAGCGCGACCCGAATCAAACCGAGTTCGCGCAGGCCGTTCGCGAAGTGATGACCACCCTGTGGCCTTTCCTTGAGCAAAATCCCCGTTACCGTGAAATGTCGTTGCTTGAACGTTTGGTTGAGCCAGAGCGTGTGATTCAGTTCCGCGTAGTGTGGCTCGACGATCGTAATCAGGTGCAGGTCAACCGTGCCTGGCGCGTCCAGTTTAACTCAGCGATCGGCCCCTATAAGGGCGGCATGCGTTTCCACCCGTCCGTTAACCTCTCGATCCTTAAGTTCCTCGGCTTCGAGCAAACCTTTAAAAACGCGCTGACTACCCTGCCAATGGGCGGGGGTAAAGGCGGCAGCGACTTCGATCCAAAAGGCAAAAGCGAAGGCGAAGTGATGCGTTTCTGCCAGGCGCTAATGACCGAACTGTATCGCCATTTGGGTCCGGACACCGACGTGCCGGCGGGTGATATCGGCGTCGGGGGTCGTGAAGTGGGCTTTATGGCCGGGATGATGCGCAAGCTGTCCAATAACAGCGCCTGTGTGTTTACAGGTAAAGGTCTTTCGTTCGGCGGCAGTCTTATCCGCCCGGAAGCCACCGGTTACGGCCTGGTCTATTTCACTGAAGCGATGCTTAAACGTCATGGTCTGGGCTTTGAAGGTATGCGCGTGGCGGTGTCCGGTTCCGGCAACGTGGCGCAATATGCGATTGAAAAAGCGATGGAGTTTGGCGCCCGCGTCGTCACCGCCTCTGACTCCAGCGGTACAGTGGTTGACGAAAGCGGCTTTAGCAAAGAAAAGCTGGCGCGCCTGTGCGAAATCAAAGCAAATCGTGACAGCCGCCTGTCCGAATATGCCAAAGAGTTTGGCCTGACCTGGCTGGAAGGTAAACAACCGTGGTCAGTCCCGGTGGATATCGCCCTGCCTTGCGCGACGCAGAACGAGCTGGATGTCGACGCCGCGCGCATGCTGATTGCCAACGGCGTGAAGGCGGTCGCCGAAGGGGCCAACATGCCGACCACCATCGAAGCGACCGATCTGTTCCTGGATGCGGGCGTACTGTTTGCTCCGGGTAAGGCGGCAAACGCTGGCGGCGTGGCGACCTCCGGTCTGGAGATGGCGCAGAACGCCGCGCGCATGAGCTGGAAAGCGGAAAAAGTGGATGCGCGCCTGCACCACATTATGCTGGATATTCACCACGCCTGCGTGGAGTACGGCGGTGAAAGCAAGCAGACTAACTACGTGCGCGGCGCGAATATCGCGGGCTTCGTGAAAGTCGCCGACGCGATGTTTGGTCAGGGAGTGATTTAATTCTTCCCCAACGAACTAGATGCCTGCCTCTGCTGATGGCGGGCTTTTTTTCGCCGCTCGCTTACGCGGCGCACCCTTTTTCTTCTCGCTGCTACCGCCGCCGCTACCCGGCGCGACGATCCCGCGGAAGCGACGCACCGGCGTGGACTTCGCCTGGTCGATCAATTGGTACAACGTACCGATTAACGGCTGCATAAAATCCTGATAGCGGCACTGTTTTTCACTGATTTGCGTCAGAATAGACTCCCAGTGCGCCGTCATGTCCGGACGGGTCGCCATCTCCGGCAGCGAATGGAACAGCGCCTTTCCGGCGTCAGTGGAGTGAATATAGCGCCCTTTCTTGGTGAGGAAACCGCGCTTAAACAAAAGCTCAATGATCCCCGCGCGGGTCGCTTCCGTACCCAATCCGTCGGTGGCGCGGAGGATCTTTTTCAGATCTTTGTCCTGCACAAAGCGGGCAATCCCCGTCATCGCCGACAGCAGCGTGGCATCGGTAAAGTGGCGCGGCGGCTGGGTCTGACGTTCAACCACTTCGCCCTTCTCGCACAGCAGTTCGTCGTCTTTCGCCACGACCGGCAGCGGCGTCCCGTCGTTTTCTTCGTCTCGCTCTTTGTTACCAAGCAACGTGCGCCAGCCCGCTTCCGCCAGAAACCGCGCTTTGGCGACAAATTTGCCTTTAGCGATGTCGAGTTCGATCACACACTTACGGAAAACGGCGTCCGGGCAGAACTGCATTAAGTACTGGCGCGCGATCAGGCTATACACCTTCGCTTCATTGTCGGTAAGGTTAATCGACGCACTGCGCGCGGTAGGAATAATGGCGTGATGCGCATCAACCTTTTTATCATCCCAGCAGCGGTTGCGGGTATCAGGGTCAATGACCGGCTGCGGTAACAGATCCGGCGCATGTACGCCGATGGCGTTCATCACCGCATGGCGTCCGGCAAAGTGTTCTTCCGGCAGATAACGGCAGTCAGAACGCGGATAGGTGATCAACTTGTGGGTTTCATACAGCTTCTGACAGATATCAAGCACGTTTTGCGCGCTCAGGCCAAAGCGCTTTGCCGCCTCAATCTGTAACGCAGAAAGCGAAAACGGCAGCGGCGCGGATTCCGATTCCCGTTTATCGTTATAGCTGGTGACAATGGCCGGTTGACCGTTTATCCGGTTCACCACATGCTCCGCCAGCGGGCGATGCAGTAAGCGCCCTTCTTCATCCTGATATGGCTCGCAGGCGTCGCTCGGCTGCCAGATGGCGGTAAACCGTTCGTCGGCGGGGGTAACGATGTGCGCCTTCACCTCGAAGAAATCTTTTGGAATGAAATGCTCGATCTCTTCGTCACGACGCACCACCAGCCCGAGTACCGGCGTCTGTACGCGCCCAACCGACAGGACGCCCTGATACCCGGCGTTACGTCCAAGAATCGTGTAGGCGCGGGTCATGTTGATACCGTACAGCCAGTCGGCGCGCGCACGCGCCAACGCCGAAACGCACAGCGGCACGAACTCACTGTTCGACCGCAACCGGTCAATGGCGCGCTCCACCGCCTGCGGGTTGAGATCGTTGATCAGGCAGCGCTGCACCTGCTGGCGTTTTTCCGGCGCCAGTTGCAGATAGTCAAGCACTTCATCCACCAGCAACTGACCTTCGCGATCGGGGTCTCCGGCATGAATGACCTCACTGGCCTCGTGTAAAAAGCGCTTAATGACATTGAGCTGTTTGGTCACCGACGGACGCGGCTGCAATTGCCACTTTTCCGGCACAATGGGCAGATCAGAGAGGGTCCAGCGCGCATAGCGGCTGTCATACGCGTCGGGCTGCGCCTGCTCAAGCAGATGACCAATACACCAGGTGACCACCTGACCGTTTCCACACTCGATAAAGCCATCGCCTTTGCGATGCGGCTTCGGCAGCACGTCCGCAATGGCGCGGGCCAGGCTCGGCTTTTCGGCAATAAACAACCGCATTGAATTAACGGATCTCAACCATGGCACGACCGCCACGCGCGTCAACCAGTTCGCCAATCGCCGTCAGGTCGATGCCGAACTCTGCGGCGGCGAGTTTCACCTCGTCGACCGCATCCGGCGTCACCGCCAGCAGCAGACCGCCGGAGGTTTGCGGATCGCAAAGCAGATCGCGCACTTCACGCGGCATCTCGCCCATCAGATGCCCGTAGCTGGCAAAGTTTCGCTCGGTTCCGCCCGGTACGGCGCCAAGCCGGATATACTCCTCGACGCCCGGCAATTTCGGGATCGCGTCGTAGTGAATTTGTGCCTGAACGCCTGCGCCCTGACACATTTCGCTGAGGTGGCCCAGCAGGCCGAAACCGGTCACGTCAGTCATCGCCTTCACGCCGTCAATGTCCGCAAAGGCGGCTCCGGCAATGTTCATTCGACACATCACTTCCGTCGCCAGCCCCTGGTGTTCGGGTTTAAGCAGTGATTTTTTCTCTGCGGTGGTCAATACGCCAATACCCAGCGGCTTCGTCAGGAAGAGTTTGCATCCCGCCCGCGCGGTACTGTTTTTCTTCACCCGTTCGGTCGGCACGATGCCGGTGACAGCCAGGCCAAAGATCGGCTCTGGCGCGTCGATGGAATGGCCGCCCGCCAGCGCAATCCCCGCCTCACGGCAGGCGAAACGTCCGCCTTCGGTAACTTCGCGGGCGATATCGGGCGACAGCGTGTTGATGGGCCAACCGAGGATGGCAATCGCCATAATCGGTTTCCCGCCCATCGCAAAAATATCGCTAATGGCGTTGGTTGCCGCAATACGGCCAAAATCAAACGGGTTATCGACGATCGGCATAAAGAAGTCAGTGGTGCTGATCACACTGGTGCCGTTGCCGAGATCGTAGACTGCCGCGTCGTCGCGGGTCTCATTGCCCACAAGCAGGTTCGGGTCGACAAACTTCGCCTGCTCGCTGTGCAGAATGGTTTCCAATACTTTGGGGGAAATTTTACAACCGCAACCCGCTCCGTGGCTGTACTGCGTTAAACGAATAGCGTGCTCGCTCATGGACATCTCCTGTCATTGCAATCGGGCTATGGTAGCGCTCATTCCCTGATGTGGTAAGAGAGAGTGTCTGAATTCCGGCGTCTTTGCTCAGAATCCAGACAGTTTTGCGGATTATTTTAAAAAACGGTCACGAATGGCGCGGTATCCGGCACGTTAATCGTCGTTGAGGCTTTCAGTTGCGGCGTGCCAAGATAAAGAAAACCGACGATCTTATCCTGCGGCCGGCAGTTAAACGCGTCACGAACCACCGGGCTTTCGGTGAGCGCGCCGCTGCGCCAGATACCGCCAAAACCCTGGGCCACCGCCGCCATCTGCATCGCCATCACCGCGCATCCGGCGGACATTTCCTGTTCCCAGACCGGTACTTTATGATTTTCCTGGCATTTGGCGATCACCGTAATAATCAGCGGCGCACGGAACGGCGCGCTGCGGGCTTTCTCGATCGCTTTTTCATCACCGTCAGCGGCGATGGCCCCTTTTTCCAGGACGGCGCTGAAGCGCTCGCGTCCTTCGCCCTCAATCACAAAGAAGTGCCAGGGTTGCAGGGTCTTATGATCCGGTGCGCGCATTCCTGCCCGCAGGATATTCTGAAGTTGCTCACCGGCAGGGGCAGGCTCTGCCAGACGAGAGGCGCTACGACGGTTAACAAGTAATTCAAGTGCATCCATTTGGTTAACTCCTGTCATGGTGAATATTCACAAAATTAACACGAGAGCAGAATTTGTTACAGCGCAGACGGTGATTCCTGCTGACAACTGCCTGTCGGGTCATTAGGATAGCCTCATCTCATACATCCTGACCGGATGTAGTATTGGTAATGATTGGGAGAAGACATGCGAACCCTGTGGCGATTTATTGCCGGTTTTTTTAAATGGACGTGGCGACTGCTCAATTTTGTCCGCGAAATGGTGCTTAACCTGTTCTTTATTTTCCTGATCCTTGTGGGTGTCGGGATCTGGATGCAGGTGAACAACGGGAATTCGGGGGAGAAAGTCAGTCGCGGCGCCCTGCTCCTGGATATTTCCGGGGTGATCGTCGATAAACCCTCCAGTACCCATCGTTTAGGCGTGCTTGGTCGTCAATTGTTTGGCGCAAGCTCCGATCGCCTGCAGGAAAACTCCCTGTTTGATATCGTCAATACGATCCGTCAGGCGAAAGAAGACAGCAATATCACCGGCATCGTCATGGATCTGAAAGATTTTGCCGGAGCCGATCAGCCGTCGATGCAGTATATCGGTAAAGCGCTGCGCGAATTCCGCGACAGCGGTAAGCCGGTTTATGCCGTTGGCGATAACTTCAGCCAGGGCCAGTATTATCTGGCAAGTTTTGCTAATAAAATCTGGCTTACGCCACAAGGGGCTGTCGATATTCACGGTTTTGCCACAAATGGCCTGTACTACAAATCGCTGCTGGATAAGCTGAAAGTGTCCACCCACGTTTTCCGCGTCGGCACCTATAAATCCGCTGTTGAGCCCTTTATTCGCGACGATATGTCTCCCGCCGCACGTGAAGCGGATAGCCGCTGGATTGGCGAGCTGTGGCAGAATTACCTGAATACCATCGCCGCCAACCGTCAAATTCCGGCTCAGCAGGTATTCCCTGGCGCGCAAGGTGTACTGGACGGGCTGACAAAGGCCGGCGGCGACACGGCGAAATATGCCCTCGACCATAAGCTGGTGGATGCGCTGCTCACCAGCACTGAGATGGAAAAAGCCCTGACCAAAGCATTTGGCTGGAGCAAGTCTGAAAATAACTATCGCGCAATCAGTTATTACGATTATTCCCTGAATCCCCCTGCGGACACCGGTAGCGCCATTGCCGTGGTGTTTGCCAACGGGGCGATTATGGACGGCGAAGAAACCCCGGGGAACGTTGGCGGCGACACGACGGCCTCGCAAATTCGCGACGCCCGACTGGATCCGAAAGTGAAAGCCATCGTCCTGCGCGTCAATAGCCCGGGAGGCAGCGTGACGGCTTCCGAAGTGATTCGCTCTGAACTGGCTGCGGCAAAAGCTGCCGGAAAACCTGTCGTGGTATCGATGGGCGGCATGGCGGCATCCGGCGGCTACTGGATCTCCACACCCGCCAGCTACATTGTGGCGAACCCAAGCACCCTGACCGGCTCTATCGGGATCTTCGGGGTCATTAATACCGTTGAAAATAGCCTCAACGCTATCGGCGTACATACGGACGGCGTGGCCACCTCGCCGCTGGCGGATATTTCGATGACCAAAGCTCTGCCGCCGGAAGTGCAGCAGATGATGCAGCTAAGCATCGAGAATGGCTATCAACGTTTTATCACCCTGGTTGCCAATGCGCGCAAGTCAACGCCTGAGCAGATTGATAAAATCGCCCAGGGCCACGTCTGGACCGGGCAGGATGCGAAGGCTAACGGTCTGGTCGACAGTCTGGGCGACTTCGACGACGCGGTGGCGAAAGCCGCGGAGCTGGCGAAACTCAAACAGTGGCATATCGACTACTATCAGGATGAGCCGACTTTCTTCGACAGGGTGATGGACAGCATGTCCGGTTCGGTACGCGCAATGCTGCCGCAGGCTATTCAGGCGATGCTTCCCGCGCCGCTGGCCTCTGCCGCCAGCATGGTGAAAGCGGAAGGCGACAAACTGGCGGCGTTTAACGACCCGCAAAACCGTTATGCGTTTTGTCTGACCTGCGCTAACGTGCGTTAAACGGTGATGCCGGATACGTCGCGCAAGCGTCGCTATCCGGCACAAAAACACTCTTCACTTCGTAAGATCATCGCCATGCAGAAGAAATCTATTTACGTTGCCTATACCGGCGGTACCATCGGTATGCAGCGTTCTGAACAGGGATACATTCCGGTTTCCGGTCACCTTCAACGGCAACTGGCATTGATGCCTGAATTCCACCGTCCGGAGATGCCGGATTTCACTATCCACGAATACGCCCCGCTGATGGACTCCTCCGATATGACGCCTGAAGACTGGCAGCATATCGCGAATGACATCCACGCTAATTACGATGAATATGATGGTTTCGTGATCCTCCACGGCACCGACACCATGGCGTTCACCGCGTCCGCTCTCTCGTTTATGCTGGAAAATCTCGGTAAGCCGGTTATTGTGACAGGGTCACAAATCCCCTTAGCCGAGCTGCGTTCCGACGGACAAATTAATTTGCTCAACGCGCTGTACGTCGCCGCTAATTATCCGATCAACGAAGTTACGCTGTTTTTTAATAATCGCCTTTACCGCGGAAACCGCACCACAAAAGCCCACGCTGACGGCTTTGACGCCTTTGCTTCCCCTAACCTCCAGCCGTTGCTGGAAGCCGGGATTCATATTCGTCGTACGGGCACTCCACCAGCGCCGCAGGGCGATGGGCCATTTATTGTGCACCCTATCACGCCGCAACCGATCGGCGTGGTCACGATTTACCCGGGGATCTCTGCCGGTGTGGTGCGAAACTTCCTGCGCCAGCCGGTAAAAGCGCTGATCCTGCGCTCCTATGGCGTCGGCAACGCGCCGCAGAATAAAGAATTTCTTAAAGAGCTGAGCGAAGCCAGTGACCGTGGCATCGTGGTGGTGAATCTCACCCAATGTATGTCAGGTAAAGTGAATATGGGCGGCTACGCGACCGGGAACGCGCTGGCGCATGCCGGGGTGATTGGCGGTGCGGATATGACTGTTGAAGCCACGCTGACCAAGCTGCACTATCTGTTGAGCCAGGGTCTGGACACCGCGGCCATTCGCGTGGCAATGACCCAGAACCTGCGCGGCGAACTGACGCCAGACGACTAAGGAGGATCCTGTGACCCAGCGCGCTCTGTTACTGGTTGATTTACAAAATGATTTTTGCGCGGGCGGCGCGCTTGCCGTACCCGAAGGCGACAGCACCGTGGATGTCGCCAACCGGCTGATAGCGTGGTGTCAGGCGCGCGGCGAGGCGGCGATCGCCAGCCAGGACTGGCATCCGGCGAATCACGGCAGTTTTGCCAGCCAGCACCAGGTGGAACCTTACTCGCAAGGCCAACTCGATGGTCTGGCGCAAACCTTCTGGCCGGATCACTGCGTACAAAACACCGAAGGCGCGGCGCTGCATCCGCTGTTAAACCAGAAAGCGATCGCAACCGTATTTTACAAAGGCGAGAATCCGCAGGTTGACAGTTACAGCGCTTTTTTCGATAACGGCCGCAGACAAAAAACGGCGCTGGACGACTGGCTGAAGGCGCACAGTATTACGGAGCTGATCGTCATGGGGCTGGCGACCGATTACTGCGTGAAATTTACGGTGCAGGATGCGCTCCAGTTGGGCTACCGCGTAAACGTCATTACCGACGGCTGCCGCGGGGTGAATCTGCACCCCCAGGACAGCAGCTATGCGTTTATGGAGATGGCGGCGCAAGGCGCTACGCTCTATACGCTGGATGACTGGGAAGAAACGCACCGCTGATGTGATGGCCGGATGGCGCTGCGTTTATCCGGCCAACGTCTCTCCCCCTCGCATAAAAAATCCCGTTTGTCTTCCGTCACATAAAGTGAACTGTATCGCAGCGGCAACGACACGCGGGTGCTACTCTTTGATGGCTGTTTTTTCGCCACGCCATTTCCGTGGCGTGTTTGCTTTTTTAAACGTCAAAGAGGATCGATTATGAAACGTTTGCCTTTGCTGGCAGTATTACCCCTGCTCTGCGCGTCCGTCGCGTCCGCCAGTTCGATGATGTCCGTTGGCTATTTTAACGGCGGCGGGGACGTCACCGCCGGACCGGGCGGTGATATTAATAAGCTGGACGTGCGCCAAATCACCCACCTGAACTACTCCTTTGGCCTGATCTATAACGGCGAAAAAGAAGAAACCAATGTCGCGCTGAAAGATCCGGCAATGCGGCATCAGATCTGGCTGTCGCCAAAAGTCCAGTCGGACCTCGCCCAGCTTCCCGTTCTGCGCAAACAAAACCCGAATTTGAAGGTGCTGTTATCGGTAGGCGGCTGGGGAGCGCGTGGATTCTCCGGCGCGGCGGCCACACCGGAAACCCGCGCGGTATTTATTCAGTCTGCGCAGGAGATTGTTAAAAAGTATGGTCTTGACGGAATCGATCTTGACTGGGAATACCCGGTCAACGGCGCATGGGGGCTGGTAGAAAGCCAGCCAGCGGACCGGGATAACTTCACGTTGCTGCTGAAAGAACTGCGCCAGGCGTTCGGCAAAGCCAAACTGGTGACCATTGCCGTCGGGGCGAATGCGGAAAGTCCGAAAAGCTGGGTAGATGTGAAGGCCATCGCACCGCTGCTCGATTATATCGATCTGATGACGTATGACATGGCCTATGGCACCCAGTATTTCAACGCCAACCTGTACGATTCAAAGGCGTGGCCAACGGTGGCCGCTGCCGACAAATACAGCGTGGACTTTGTGGTCAATAACTATCTTGCCGCCGGACTTAAACCGCAGCAGATGAATCTTGGCATCGGTTTTTATGGCCGCGTTCCCAAGCGTTCTGTGGAGCCAGGAATTGACTGGAGCAAACCGGATGCGCAGAAAAATCCTGTCACCCAGCCCTATTTCGGCGAGCAGGAAGTGGCGTTGTTTCGCTCGCTCGGTATTGACCTGAAGAAAGATACCTACGTGAAGTACAACGATATAGTGAAAACCTTTCTTAACGATCCGCAAAAGCGGTTTACCAGGCACTGGGATGACGACGCGAAGGTTCCCTGGCTGTCGGTAAAATCCGCTGAAGGCAAAACGCTGTTTGCCCTCTCCTACGAGGATCCGCGTTCGGTGGCGATCAAAGCCGACTACATCAAAAAACGCGGACTGGCGGGCGCGATGTTCTGGGAATATGGCGCGGATGATAATAACCAGTTAGCAAAACAGCTGGCGGAATCCTTAGCGATTACGCCGTGATCCGGTGAGACGCCCCAGGATTTATTGTGGGGCGTCTCCCGCACTGTGCGACGCCGTGTCATTCGGGTTAAGATTGGCGTATCCGCTGCGGTATTTTTACGCCGCTTTTCTTTCTCGACAGGAGGCATGGGGCTTATGGCTTTTATCCCTAAAAATTACGCCCGTCTGGAAGTGGGTTATCGCGAAAAGGCGCTTAAGCTCTTCCCCTGGGTTTGTGGACGTTGTTCACGTGAATTTGTCTATTCCAATCTTCGTGAGTTGACGGTACACCATATCGATCACGATCATTCCAATAACCCGGAAGATGGCAGCAACTGGGAGATGCTGTGCCTGTACTGCCACGACCACGAGCATTCAAAATACACGGAAGCCGATCAGTACGGCTCAACGGTCATAGCGGGAGAAGATGCGCAAAAGAGCGTCGGCGAGGCAACCTACAATCCTTTTGCCGATCTTAAGTCGATGATGAACAAGAAGTAACCCTTCACGCGTTCCGATCAACACCCGACGGCGCATGCTGTCGGGCGTTTTGCGGTATCAGGATTTAAATGTCGCGATCGGTTTCGGCGCAATACCGAAATCTTCTTTCAACTGCTGTTTGCTTTTCATCACCATCTGACCGTTGGTGTCGATGGTCATGTGTTGCGCGTCAGTGTTGTGCCGCGCCTGCCAGAGCATCACCAGTTGCAGACTGTTATCTTTTTGCTCGGACGTCAGCGCCACGCCGTCCGGCCATTTTCCCAACTCAACGGCGGTTGATAAGCGCTGATACACTTCCGGCGTCATGCTGTTAATGATCTCATCAAGATTCATACGCTCCCCTCCTGTGGAATAAATTGCTGAATCGATTCTTCAACCCTTCACCTGATCGCCATTGTCATCGTCGGTAAAGCTCAGGGAGGCCGAATTTACACAGTAACGCTCCCCGGTCGGCTGTGGGCCATCCGGGAAGACGTGGCCCAGATGGGCATCACAATTGCCGCAGCGAATTTCGATGCGTTGCATTCCGTGTGAATCGTCTTTCAGGTAGCGGATCGCGTCTTCGCTCAGCGGCTCATAAAAGCTCGGCCAGCCGCAGCCGGAGTCGTATTTCGTTTGGGAGGTAAACAGCGGCGTGTCGCAGACCAGACAGTGGTACACGCCGTCACGCTTGTTATGCAATAACTGCCCGGTAAACGGCGGTTCGGTGCCGTGATTCTGCGTCACGTAGAACTGCATTTCAGTCAGGTTTTTCTTCAGATCTTCTGCGGAAGGTTTGTTCGCCATTTTGCTCGCATCTCGCTTTTGGAACACTCACATTGCGTCACCGATTCTAACAAAACATTAACACCTCAGTCGCAACTTTTGTTCTAAACTTGATCCTTGCGAAATGGCAGCTCGTGAATCGTGATGAAAATCACATTTTTATCTCAGTTGCCCTTTAAAATTCGGGGCGTCGCCCCCATGTGGTTTCAAGCCCAAAGGAAGAGTGAGGCGAGTCAGCCGCGCAAAGCTTGTGCAGAGGATTGATTTGTCGCAATGATTGACACGATTCCGCTTGACGCTGCGTAAGGTTTTTGTAATTTTACAGGCAACCTTTTATTCACTAACAAATAGCTGGTGGAATATATGACTATCAAAGTAGGTATCAACGGTTTTGGCCGTATCGGTCGCATTGTTTTCCGTGCTGCTCAGAAACGTTCTGACATCGAGATCGTTGCAATCAACGACCTGTTAGACGCTGACTACATGGCTTACATGCTGAAATATGACTCCACTCACGGTCGTTTCGACGGCACCGTTGAAGTGAAAGACGGTCATCTGATCGTTAACGGTAAAAAAATCCGTGTTACCGCTGAGCGCGATCCGGCTAACCTGAAATGGGACGAAGTTGGTGTTGACGTAGTTGCTGAAGCGACCGGTATCTTCCTGACTGACGAAACCGCACGTAAGCACATCACTGCTGGCGCGAAAAAAGTGGTTCTGACGGGTCCTTCTAAAGACGACACCCCGATGTTTGTTAAAGGCGCTAACTTTGACAAATATGCTGGCCAGGACATCGTTTCCAACGCATCCTGCACCACTAACTGCCTGGCTCCACTGGCAAAAGTTATCAACGACAACTTCGGCATCATCGAAGGTCTGATGACTACCGTTCACGCGACCACCGCGACTCAGAAAACCGTTGACGGCCCGTCTCACAAAGACTGGCGTGGCGGCCGTGGCGCGGCTCAGAACATCATCCCGTCCTCTACCGGCGCAGCTAAAGCTGTCGGTAAAGTTCTGCCGGAACTGAATGGCAAACTGACCGGTATGGCGTTCCGCGTTCCGACTCCGAACGTATCCGTTGTTGACCTGACCGTTCGTCTGGAAAAAGCTGCTTCTTACGAAGAAATTAAGAAAGCAATCAAAGCTGCTTCCGAAGGCGAAATGAAAGGCGTTCTGGGCTACACCGAAGACGACGTTGTTTCTACCGATTTCAACGGCGAAGTATGCACTTCCGTGTTCGATGCTAAAGCAGGTATCGCACTGAACGACAACTTCGTGAAACTGGTATCCTGGTACGATAACGAAACCGGCTACTCCAACAAAGTTCTGGATCTGATTGCTCACATCTCCAAATAAGTTGAGATGAAGCCATAAATTGTAAGAGCGACTCCGGTCGCTCTTTTTTTTGTCTGAAATTAAAGGATTGCGTGATGATTACTAAAATTTTTGCTCTTCCGATAATCGAACAAATCACCCCTGTTCTGTCGCGCCGTCAGCTGGACGAACTCGAACTGATTGTTGTCGACCACCCGCAGGTCAAAGCCTCTTTTGCTCTTCAGGGCGCGCATCTTCTCTCCTGGAAACCCGCTGGCGAAGAGGACGTTCTGTGGCTGAGTGATATCACGCCGTTTAAAAACGGTGTCCCCCTGCGCGGCGGCGTACCGATCTGCTGGCCCTGGTTTGGTCCCTCCACACAGCCGGGTTTTCCTTCCCACGGTTTTGCCCGTAACCTGCCCTGGACGCTGAAAGCTCACAATGAAGATGACAACGGCGCGGTGCTAACCTTTGAGCTGCAAAGCAGTGAAGCGACCCGTCAGTACTGGCCGCACGACTTCACCCTGTTGGCGCGTTTTAAAGTGGGTCAAACCTGCGAAATCGAACTGGAAGCGCATGGCGATTTCGAAACAACATCCGCCCTGCACACCTATTTCAACGTTGGCGATATCGCGGCGGTGAAAGTAAGCGGTCTGGGCGATCGTTTTATTGATAAAGTGAACGATGCGAAAGAAGATGCGTTGACCGACGGCGTTCAGGCGTTCCCGGATCGTACTGACCGCGTTTATCTGAACCCGGAAGCATGCAGTGTGATTCACGACACCGCGCTAAACCGGAATATTAACGTTATCCATCATCACCATATCAACGTTGTTGGCTGGAACCCGGGCCCGGCGCTGTCCGTGAGCATGGGCGACATGCCGGATGATGGCTATAAAACGTTTGTCTGCGTCGAGACTGCGCATGCCAGCGCACCGCAAAAAGCGACGGAAGAAAAACCGTCCCGTCTGGCACAGACCATTCGCATTGCGAAACGCTAACGGTAGCTGCGGCTGAACCTGGTCAGCCGTCATCTGGTCTGCAGGTTTATAACCGTTTTCGTCACACCATATCCAGCGCGGTTTTCCCCGTTGGCGCTGGATATGCCTTCTCCAGAGCGGCAATTTCGCCGGCGGACAGCGTCATCGTCAGCGCCGCCGCATTTTGCTTCACGTGCTCTACGCTTGCCGCTTTCGGAATCGCCATCACCCCCTGATGACTGATCACCCAGGCCAGTAAAACTTGCGCTACGCTGGCGTGATGCGCCTGCGCGATCGCCTGCACCTGCGGGTGATTAAATAAACCGTTGCGCAGACGGCCGGCCTGCGCCAGCGGACTGTAGGCCATCACAGGAAGGTGTTGCTGCTGACACCATGGCAGAAGATCGTATTCGATACCGCGCGAAGCCAGATGATAAAGCACCTGATTGGTGGCGCAGGCTCTGCCGCCCTCCACTTTCCACAGCGCCTGCATATCGTCGTAATCGAGATTCGACACGCCCCAACGGCGGATTTTACCCTGCGCCATCAGCGTCTCCATCGCCTCGACGGTCTCCGCAAAAGAATAGCTACCCGTCCAGTGCAATAAATAGAGGTCCAGATAATCCGTATTGAGCCGCCGCAAACTCGCCTCGCAGGCGGCAATAGCTTTCTGCCCTCCCGCATTCCAGGGATAGACTTTCGACACCAGAAACACCTGTTGACGCAATCCGCTCAGCGCCTCGCCAACCACTTTCTCCGCACCGCCGTCGGCATACATCTCCGCAGTGTCGATCAGCGTCAGCCCAGCCTCCACGCCCGCTCGTAGTGCGGCCACCTCCGCTTTGCGCATGCCTGCGTTTTCACCCATATACCAGGTGCCCTGGCCGATTGCCGCCAGCGGCGGGTGTCCGGCAAATACAATCTGTTTCTCTGTCATCGCACTCTCCTCCGTCATGCACTACCGTAAAGCAAAACAGGGCGCAAGCGCCCTGTTTTGATGCACAAAATGCATTGTGATGATGCACAATCAGAATTTATAGGTGATCCCGGTGGAGATCAGACCGGTCCAGGATTTGTCGATCATCGGGCTGTCGGTAATTTCATCAGACAGGCGGGTATAGCGCGCCGTGCCGTAAACGTTCCAGTCGCCCAGGAAGTTGTAACTGGCGCTCAACTCCAGATACGGGTTCCAGCTGTCGTTCGGGTTATAGTCACGCAGACCGCTACGGGCAGACTCTTTACGTGAAACACCGTAGTAGTATTCGTTCTGGTTTTCGCTGTTCCACTCAACCCCGATGCCTGGCGTCAGCGTTAAACCGCCGTTGGTGTAGCGGTACAGCCAGGCGAGATCCCAGACGATGCCGTTACTGTTGTCCAGCGTATCGCCTGACAGCATGGTGCGCAGAAAACCGTATTCCGTATTATGCACATACGACAAGCCCGCCATCACGGTGCTCTTACGTTTGTCCAGACGACGCATTTGATAATCATCGCTGTCGCCAGGCTTGAAGTACATCGGCGACCAGTAGGCGGTAATCGACAGTTTATCGGTCGTGTCATTCCACAAATAGTAACCGCCGCCAAGACCACGGAACCAGAAGTTATCGCCTTCATAGTTAATAACCGGAACCGGATAAACGTCAGCGTCATAGTCCTTATAAGGGTGTTCAACCACACCAACGCCTGCGCCCAGCGTCAGGTTGCTTTCAGCGTGCGCTACCGTAGCAGACGTTGCGATAAGCACGCCAAGTGCCAGAAGTTTGAGTTTGGTCACAATCCATCATTCCTTATTCAAATGTTTCGCGGCAAAAGTGTAACCGCCAATACGCAACAACCCAACTATTTTACAAATAACTGACAGAATGTAACCGTTTAATTTCCCTGGCAGAGATGACAGTCTGCTTGCAGCCGCGTGAATAACGCATGATCTTCTGCTGTTTTATTTACATTAGCTATGCACTTTTTGTGGATGAGTTATTGATATGCCATTGAAATTCATTTGCTCCCACAGGCAAGTTTTGCAAATGCCATCTACGCTTAAATTTAGAAGGTGTATCACCGGGCACGTTGATCTCCTGCTTAGCAAGATGGCATGAGAGTTGCTGTTTTTTCTGATGAGACAGTAAGTGACGTCGTTCAGTTTACCTCTTCCGGGAGCCTCTACTATTCATATGAACGGCTCTTAACCTGTGCTAAAAAACGAAAGGACGGCATACCATGAATATATTCGATCACTATCGCCAGCGCTATGAAGCTGCCAAGGACGAAGAGTTCACACTGCAGGAATTTCTTACCACTTGTCGGCAAGATCGCAGTGCTTATGCCAATGCGGCAGAGCGGCTATTGATGGCTATCGGTGAGCCTGTCATGGTCGATACTGCCCAGGAACCTCGACTTTCCCGACTCTTCTCTAACCGGGTCATCGCCCGCTACCCGGCGTTTGAAGAGTTCTATGGCATGGAAGACGCGATTGAGCAGATTGTCTCTTATCTGAAACACGCGGCTCAAGGGCTGGAGGAGAAGAAACAGATCCTGTATCTGCTGGGGCCTGTAGGCGGCGGTAAATCGTCCCTTGCCGAACGACTGAAGTCATTAATGCAGCGCGTACCGATTTACGTTCTAAGCGCCAACGGTGAACGCAGCCCGGTCAACGACCATCCGCTGTGCCTGTTTAACCCGCAGGAAGACGCGCAGATTCTGGAAAAAGAGTACGGCGTTCCTCGCCGCTACCTGGGCACCATTATGTCGCCGTGGGCCGCGAAACGACTGCATGAATTTGGCGGCGATATTACCAAATTCCGCGTAGTGAAAGTGTGGCCGTCGATTCTGGAACAAATCGCCATCGCCAAAACCGAACCGGGCGATGAAAACAACCAGGATATCTCCGCGCTGGTCGGCAAGGTGGATATTCGTAAGCTCGAAAACCACGCCCAGAACGATCCGGACGCCTATGGCTATTCCGGCGCCCTGTGCCGCGCGAACCAGGGGATCATGGAATTCGTCGAGATGTTTAAGGCGCCAATTAAGGTGCTGCACCCGCTGCTGACCGCGACTCAAGAAGGGAACTATAACGGTACCGAAGGGATCTCCGCCCTGCCGTTTAACGGCATTATTCTTGCCCACTCGAACGAATCGGAATGGGTGACCTTCCGTAATAACAAAAACAACGAAGCCTTCCTCGACCGTGTTTACATCGTGAAGGTGCCGTACTGCTTGCGCATTTCCGAAGAGATCAAAATCTACGAGAAATTGCTTAATCACAGTGAGCTCACCCATGCGCCCTGCGCGCCGGGCACGCTGGAAACGCTGTCGCGTTTCTCGATCCTGTCGCGTCTGAAAGAACCGGAAAACTCGAGCATCTACTCGAAAATGCGCGTTTATGACGGTGAAAGCCTGAAAGACACCGACCCGAAAGCGAAGTCTTACCAGGAGTACCGGGACTACGCTGGCGTGGACGAAGGAATGAACGGTTTGTCGACCCGCTTCGCGTTTAAGATCCTCTCGCGCGTGTTTAACTTCGATCATGCGGAAGTGGCGGCCAACCCGGTGCATCTGTTCTACGTACTTGAGCAGCAGATCGAGCGTGAACAGTTCCCACAGGAGCAGGCCGAACGCTATCTTGAGTTCCTGAAAGGCTATCTGATCCCCAAATACGCCGAGTTTATCGGCAAAGAGATTCAGACAGCTTATCTGGAATCGTATTCTGAGTACGGACAGAACATTTTTGACCGCTATGTCACCTACGCCGATTTCTGGATCCAGGATCAGGAGTACCGTGACCCGGATACCGGTCAACTGTTTGATCGCGAGTCGCTGAATGCTGAACTGGAAAAAATTGAAAAACCGGCGGGGATCAGCAATCCAAAAGATTTCCGAAACGAGATAGTCAACTTTGTTCTGCGCGCCCGGGCGAACAACAGCGGGCGTAATCCGAACTGGACCAGCTATGAAAAACTGCGCACGGTCATCGAGAAGAAAATGTTCTCTAATACCGAAGAGCTGTTGCCGGTCATTTCGTTCAACGCCAAAACGTCGACCGATGAGCAGAAGAAACACGACGACTTTGTCGACCGGATGATGGAGAAAGGCTATACCCGTAAGCAGGTGCGTTTACTGTGCGAATGGTATTTGCGCGTACGTAAATCGTCATAAACCGTTGCCCGGCGGCGCACGCTTGCCGGGCCTATTACAACGTTCCGTAGGCCGGAGACGCGCGAGCGTCCTTCGGTATCTACAGACACTGCGTGTTGGCAAATGCAGTACGGGGGGCATATGACCTGGTTCATAGACCGACGACTCAACGGCAAAAACAAAAGCACGGTTAACCGCCAGCGCTTTTTGCGCCGTTATAAAGCGCAAATCAAACAGTCGATCTCCGAAGCCATCAACAAGCGTTCGGTGACCGACGTAGACAGCGGTGAGTCTGTCTCGATTCCTACGGAAGACATCAGCGAACCGATGTTTCATCAGGGACGCGGCGGCCTGCGCCATCGCGTACATCCGGGTAACGATCACTTTGTGCAGAATGACCGCATAGAGCGGCCGCAGGGCGGTGGCGGCGGTTCCGGCAGCGGACAGGGTCAGGCCAGCCAGGACGGTGAAGGGCAGGATGAATTCGTCTTCCAGATCTCGAAAGATGAGTATCTCGATTTGCTGTTTGAAGACCTGGCGCTGCCAAACCTGAAGCAAAACCAGCAGCGCCAATTGACGGAGTATAAAACACATCGCGCGGGATATACGTCAAATGGCGTTCCGGCCAATATCAGCGTCGTTCGCTCGCTGCAAAACTCGCTGGCGCGGCGCACGGCGATGACCGCCGGTAAGCGTCGCGAACTGCATTCGCTGGAAGAAGAATTAGAGACCCTCAGCAAACGCGAACCGGCACAACTGCTGGAAGAAGAACGCCTGCGTAAAGAGATTGCCGAACTGCGGGCGAAAATCGAGCGGGTGCCGTTTATCGACACGTTTGATCTGCGTTACAAAAATTACGAAAAGCGTCCCGATCCTTCCAGCCAGGCCGTCATGTTTTGCCTGATGGACGTCTCAGGCTCAATGGACCAGTCTACCAAGGATATGGCGAAGCGCTTTTATATTCTGCTTTATCTGTTCCTGAGTCGGACCTATAAAAACGTGGAGGTCGTTTATATCCGCCATCACACCCAGGCGAAAGAGGTCGATGAGCATGAGTTCTTCTACTCGCAGGAAACCGGCGGGACGATCGTTTCCAGCGCCCTGAAGCTAATGGATGAGGTGGTGAAAGAGCGTTACGATCCCGCGCAATGGAACATCTATGCCGCGCAGGCCTCGGACGGCGATAACTGGGCCGATGACTCCCCGCTGTGTCATGAGATCCTGGCGAAAAAACTGCTGCCGGTGGTGCGTTACTACAGCTATATCGAAATCACCCGCCGCGCGCACCAGACGCTCTGGCGCGAATACGAACATCTGCAGGCGAGTTTTGACAATTTCGCCATGCAGCATATTCGCGATCAAGACGATATTTACCCGGTGTTCCGTGAGCTTTTTCATAAGCAAGGCGCCACCAGCGCCAGTTAAACAATGACCCGCCAGGCAAATCTGCGCCTGGCGGGTTCATTTATTCTCTGTTACATCCTCTCCTTCCGGGGTCATTAGGTTGAAACTGGCGCGTGTGATAAAATAGAGTGTCTGACCAGGAGAGTTGCTGTTTATCATGAAATTGCCGCACAAAGCGCTCAGGCTCTTTATTTCTGCAAGCGTTGTTGTTTTAACCTCCTCGTTTCTGATTTATGAGCTTGTCAATAGCCACAAAATGATGAACGCCTATATGCGTTATCTGATAGAAAAGGCCGACTCCTCTTTTTTGTATGACAAATATCAGAATCAGAGTATCGCCGCTCACCTGATGCGAACCTTTGCCAGCCCACAAAAAACGCCGCCGCCAGAAAAACGTCACGCGATTTGTCAGGCTTACGAACATGTGAATCAGGTATATGGCCTGAATTTGACGCGCCATAACTACCCGGCGCTTCACGGTACGCTACAAACGGCCTCAGCAGACTGCGAACAGATTGCCCCCGAAGCATTACGCTTAACCGCGTTTGATCGGGCCGTCCTGGTGAACTATAAACAAGCCGATTACGGTAACGGGTTAGCCACCCGGGAAACAAAATTCCGCTATTATCTGGATCTTCAAGACCACTATATTTATTTCTATCGACGGGTTAATACACGTCAGTTCGCCATGCATCACTGGCATTTCTTACAAAAAGGCTCGCTAGGAATAAATATGGCGGATATTGACGGTGTGTTTACCGGACGCACCGTGCTGTCGAGTATTTATCAGGACGATCGCACCGAACTGAACGTGATGAGTTTTTTAACGCCGGTCTACCTCGACGGCACGTTAAAAGGGATGGTCATGGTGGATATTAATAAACAGAACTTGCAGAATATTCTTTATCCCCACGATCGCCCCCTTGTCTGGCGCTATCTGAATGCCGCGGTGACGGATACCGATTCCGGTAAAACCATTATTATCCATCAGAGCGAAAATAATCTTTTTCCGTATGTCCGCTACGTTGTTGATCTCCCCGGCGGGCTCCATGTCGCACTGTCGCTCGATATTCTCTACTTCCTGATGTCGGCGTGGAAAATTTTTCTTTTTTACCTGATAGCCACCGCCCTGCTGCTTAATATGGTCAGGCTCCATTTTCGTCTTTATCATAACGTGACGCGGGAAAATATTAGCGACGCGATGACCGGTTTATACAACCGTAAAATTTTAACGCCCACCCTTGAACAGCGGTTGCAGCGGTTTGTCAGCGCGGGTACGCCGGTCACCTTCATTGCGATCGATCTCGATAAGCTTAAGCAGATCAACGACACCCAGGGACATCAGGAGGGCGATCGGGCTATTACCCTGCTGGCGAAAGCGATCGAGGCGTCAGTGCGTAAAAGCGACTATGCCATACGGCTGGGGGGCGATGAATTCTGCGTGATCCTGATCGATGCGGAACCTGACATGGCCGCGCGTTTACCAGAGCGAATCAGCCAGCATCTGCACACCGTCGCGCCGGAAAAAGCGATCCGTTTTTCGTCAGGCGTATACAGCATGCAGCCGGACGATACGCTTCATGACGCCTATAAAGCCTCGGATGAACAGTTGTACCGCAATAAACAGCAAAACCATCAGCGTTCGTGATAGTCTTTTAGCCTGTTTTTTCGCGCTAACAGGAGTGAAAAATGAGCGAATTAGTGAAGGGCAGCGTAACCCATCAGCGTTTGATTGATTTGCTGTCGCTGGAAGGCGCGCGTTATCGCATTGTCAGTCACGAAGCGGTGGGTAAATGTGAAGCCGTGTCGGAAATTCGGGGAACCGCACTGGGTCAGGGCGCAAAAGCACTGGTCTGCAAGGTGAAGGGCAACGGCGTGAATCAGCATGTGCTGGCGATCTTACCCGCCGACCAGCAAGCCGATCTTTCGCTTCTCGCCACCCATCTTGGCGGACTTCGCGCATCACTCGCCAGCCCTGCCGAAGTGGATGCGCTCACCGGCTGCGTGTTCGGCGCTATTCCACCGTTTAGCTTTCATCCGCAGCTTAAGCTGGTCGCCGACCCGCTGTTGTTCGAACGGTTCGATGAGATCGCCTTTAACGCCGGCGTGCTCGATAAATCGATAATCCTTAATACCCGCGACTACCTGCGTATCGCTCAGCCTGAACAGGTCGCTTTCCGTCGCCTAACCTGAGCACGTCGCTGTTTCGCCGCATTATGCATTTGCCAGAAATGGCCAACCGGGATGAAAAAAGTCTGTTCACTCACGCGTTTGAGCGTAGAGTTAACAGGCTTACTTTTTTTGGCAAGGAAACCACGATGTTTGATGTCACTCTGCTGATCCTGCTCGGACTGGCAGCTCTGGGCTTTATCAGCCATAACACCACTGTCGCCGTTTCAATTCTGGTGCTGATCATCGTCCGCGTTACCCCTCTCAACGCTTATTTTCCGTGGATAGAAAAACAGGGGCTTACCATCGGGATTATTATCCTGACGATTGGCGTTATGGCCCCCATCGCCAGCGGTACGCTTCCGCCTTCCACGCTTATCCACTCCTTTTTGAACTGGAAATCGCTGGTCGCCATTGCGGTCGGCGTGGTGGTGTCGTGGCTCGGCGGGCGCGGCGTCACGCTGATGGGCAACCAGCCGCAACTGGTCGCCGGTCTGCTGGTGGGTACTGTGCTTGGCGTGGCGCTGTTTCGCGGCGTCCCGGTGGGACCGCTTATCGCCGCCGGTCTGGTCTCGCTTATTGTCGGGAAGCAGTAGTTAATCCCGTCAGATAACGGCCTGGGGTCTGGCCCAGGCCTTTTTTAAACATCGTAATAAACGCCGTCGTGGAGTCATACCCCAGTAACTGCGCGACCTGCTGCACGTTATTTCCGTCCACTAGCGACCTCAGCGCGAGAATAAGCTGCAACTGATGCCGCCACCGGCGAAAGCTGAGGCCGGTCTCTTTGACCACCAGCCTGGCAAGATTACGCTCGCTCATGGCAAAGGCATCCGCCCACTGTCCCAGCGTTTGCCAGCGGGCGGGTTCGCGCGCCATCGTGTCGACCATCCGGCGAATTTTAGGGTGGGCGGAAACCGGTAGCTGCAATTGCTCCTGCGGTTGCTGTGGCAGTTCGTCAAACAACACCTGGGTCAGACGCCGGGTGGGCGGCTCAGCCCGTTGGCTGTCGCTACGCGTCGCCAGCGCCAGAATAAGTTCCCGGCAAAGCGGCGTAATTTGTAACGTGCAGCAGCGATCCGGCAGCGTCACCGCGTCCGGTTCGATAAACAGAAAACAGAGCTCCGCGTTGGCCGTCGCATGGTTACTGTGCGGAATACCGCCGGGGATCCAGACGCCGTACTGCGGCGGCACCATCCACATCGCCCGCTCCACCTCACAGGTAATCGCGCCGTGCAGCGCCATAATCAACTGCCCCTTACGATGCTGGTGCAGCTTACTGAACAGTTCCTCAGGCTGCACCCGAATACGAAATGCCACGGCAGGGTCATGGTGAAGATCGGGTTCATATCCATCAAGTCGCAGGCTGTACATCATTTTGTCCGTTTTTAGCGATAAACTGTCATTTTAGCTTGATTTGTTATTCCGGCAAACGCGGTATGGTACGCCCTCACCCGTTGATATGAGATAACAATGACTTTTTCTTCACCACGCGGCAAACACAGCGCCCTGATGATTGCGGGCATCCTGATGATTGCCACCACGCTACGCGTGACCTTCACCGGCGCGGCGCCGTTACTGGACGCGATTCGCGCGGACTACCACCTCACCACCGCCCAGACCGGCCTGTTAACCACCCTGCCGCTGCTGGCTTTTGCGCTGGTTTCACCACTGGCCGCAAACGTTGCCCGGCGTTTTGGGATGGAGCGCAGCCTGTTTATTGCGATGCTATTGATTTGCGCCGGTATAGCCGTGCGCTCATGGCCTTCCGCCCCGCTGCTGTTTGCAGGAACGGCGGCGATTGGCTGCGGCATCGCGCTGGGCAATGTACTGCTGCCAGGACTGATCAAGCGCGATTTTTCACAGCATGTCGCCAGACTGACCGGCGCCTACTCTCTGACGATGGGCGCGGCGGCGGCATTAGGTTCCGCGCTGGTGGTGCCACTGGCGCTGAGCGGTTTTGGCTGGCGCGGCGCGCTGTGTACGCTGATGATTTTTCCCTTACTGGCCCTTCTGATTTGGCTGCCGCAGTGGCGCAACGCCGCCACCGCAACCCTGACCTCCTCCCGCACCTTGCGCGCACGCGGTATCTGGCGCTCCGCGCTGGCCTGGCAGGTGACGTTGTTTCTTGGTATTAACTCACTGATCTATTATGTGATTATCGGCTGGCTGCCCGCGATATTAATCAGTCATGGTTTCAGCGAAGCGCAGGCGGGTTCCCTGCATGGTTTGCTGCAACTGGCGACCGCGGCGCCCGGTTTGCTTATTCCACTTGTCCTGCACCGCTTTCGCGACCAACGTTGCATCGCCGTACTGGCATCGCTGATGTGCGCCTGTGGCGCCGCAGGATTGTGGTTCATGCCCGTCCAGGCGATTGCGTGGACGCTGCTGTTTGGATTCGGCTCGGGAGCCACAATGATCCTCGGGCTGACCTTTATCGGCCTGCGCGCCAGTTCCGCGCATCAGGCCGCGGCGCTCTCTGGTATGGCGCAGTCCGTTGGCTATTTGCTGGCGGCCTGCGGACCGCCGCTGATGGGAAATATTCATGATGCGCAGGGCGACTGGCAGATCCCGCTGTTGGCTGTCGCGGCGCTGGCGGTGCTGATGGCGGTGTTCGGCCTCTATGCCGGACGCAACAAGGAGATTGCCACAGCGTAACGTATGGCCCCCGAGATTGCCGGACGACGACGCCCTCCGGCAGTTGAGGTTTACCCCCGCGCGGCGCGCAACATCGCCTGAACGAGCGGAACCGGTTTACCCGCCAGCGCGCCACGTTCATGCTGGAACAGCGTCGCCACAAAAAACGGATGCGTCACCAGCTCGACCGCGCGGATATCACCATTGTCATCCCAGCCGGTCACCCGCAGATCGCCGCTTTCCAGCTCACGGGCAAACGCGTCCGCAATACCATAGTTACAGTGATAGCCTTCCGTAACGATCGGCTGACCATAGGCTTTGGCGATCAGCGTATTGGCGCGCAGTTCAATTGCATCCGTTTTTTCGACCAGCGAGCAGGTCAGCGGCATAATAACCATCCGCCCTTCGGTGTCGGTTTCAGCATGCGCCGCATCGTGCCAGCCCAGCACGTTACGGGCGTATTCCACTATCGCATGTTGAAACCCTCCACAGGTTCCCAGGAAAGGAATGCTGTTTTCCCGGGCATAGCGAATGGCGGTCAGCGCGCCGTCGGTATTTTGATAAGGACTGCCCGGCACGACCCAGATTGCGTCATACCCCACCAGGTCTTCTGCGCTGTTAATTTCCGTACTGGCAAGCCAGTCGTAATCCGCGATCAGCTCAAGGACCGCGGCGGCATCGTCGATGGCCAGGGGAATCGCCTGATGCGCCGTGACGCTGGCGTTATAATCACCGACCAGCGCGATCCGCAGCGTATCTTTTACAGGGGATATTTCCATGAAGAATTCCTTACGTCAGAGCAATTGGGGACAACATAAGGAACCTCAGCCTACCGATCTTTTCCCGCTATCACAATCCCTTAATTTAGGGATGGCGAGCCACGAAGTGTTATAGTGGTAACGTTTTTTTCGTTTTGACGCCTGAATCATGATGAAAAGTAAAATACTGATTAGCGCATGCCTGATGGGGTTTAAGGTTCGCTATAACGGTAGCGAAAAAACCCCTTTAAACGCGGTGCTTTCGCGTCTGCAGGAAGAACAGCGTCTGGTCGTTCATTGCCCCGAACTGGCCGCTGGCATGCCGATACCCCGTCCACCGGCAGAAATTGTCTTTGCCAATGGCGATGCAGTCATGCAAGGGCGCGCAAAAGTACACGAAAAGACCGGCAACGATGCCACCGCGCATTATCAACTTGCCGCCTGGCTTGCCCTTCGCGCCGCGCAGGAAGCCGGATGTGTGGTCGCGTTACTTACCGATGGCAGCCCCACCTGCGGCAGCCAGTTTATTTACGACGGCACGTTTAGCGGCAAACGTCATCCCGGCATGGGGGTCGCTACCGCGCTGCTGCGTCAGCACGGCATTACCGTTTTTTCCGACCAGCAGTTAGCTGACTTTTGCGCCTGGATTGAAGAGAGAGATAAACATGAAAATTCAGTGTAAGCGCGTTTATGAACCCGCAGAACAAAGCGACGGTTACCGCGTGCTGGTGGATCGCTTGTGGCCGCGGGGCATCAAAAAAGCGGATCTCGCTTTTGATGAATGGGTCAAAACGCTCACCCCGTCGACAGAACTGCGTAAGATGTTTCATGCCGCAACGATTGATTTTACGCACTTTGCCGGGCTGTATCGTGCCGAACTCGCCGCCGAGCGCCAGGAAGGGGAACGGCTGGCTAAGATTGCCCGTCAGCAAACGCTGACGTTACTGTACGCGGCCAAAAACGACGAACAGAATCACGCCCTTGTGCTGGCGGACTGGCTACGCGAGCTGTAATTCGCGGGCATTGAATGCATCAGGCTGCGCGTCGGGTAACAGTGGCATCAGGTGCTCCGCACGTACCCAGGCAAACCCCTGCTGCCCATTCGCGGCAACCACATCGCCTGTCACCAGCCAGAGCGCCCGCGGCGTCTCTTTTGGCAGCATGGTCGTAAAGCCATTCACCGGGTTGATAAACACCTCGCCCGGTTGACACAGGTGAAACAGTTCTACCGACTTGCCAATATTGCAACGTCCGGCGGACGTTTTCGCGCCAATAATCATCGCCAGCGTGCCTGGCTTTAACTGGAACATACTTCTCTCGTTACGCTTTTGTATTGTAGATTAAGACTAATCCGAGAGATGATAGCCTGCCAGGCCCCCTTTTGTCACTTCGTGGATTGCGGATGATCGCGACGCCACAGTTCCCATTCGTCAATGACTTCGCCGCCCGGCAGTTTGCAATCGGAGCGCACGCCCTGCGGGCTTTGCACCGGCACTAACGTCCCGCCTTTTTGCTCACAATAGACCGCCGCAGGGTTTGCCATCCCCACCTTCGGTGGCTTTGGCGCATCGGGTTGCGATGCCGTCGTACAGGCTGACAATAAACAGGCGCATGACAGCGCGATAAGCAGTGATTTCATATTCCCTCCGTTAACGGTGATAGCGCACTAGCGTACCGCGACTGCCTTCCGGTCACCATGTTTTCCTGCGTCGTCGTTAAAAGCGTGCGGACATTCTCTTTTGTCACTCATTAACCCCTGTTATCCTTGCGGCTCTTTGCATACTTCTGACAGGTGATCGCATGAGACTGGGCATTCTGTTTCCCGTCGTCATTTTTATTACGGCCGTGGTTTTTCTGGCGTGGTTTTTTATCGGCGGCTATGCCGCGCCGGGAGCATAAATCATGAAAAAAACAACCCTGATAATGATCGCCGTAGCGATAGTCGCTGTGCTGGGAACCGCGTTAGGCTGGTGGTGACGCTGGTCTAAATGACAAAGGCCACCCTGAGGTAGCCTTTTGTCTGCAAATTTTACCGTTTAGCTTTTGATTTTTCTGTAGATAACCAGCACGACAATCGCGCCGATTACCGCGACCGCGAAGCTGCCGAAGTTAAAGCCGTCCACTTTCCCGAAGCCCAAAAGCGTGCTGATCCAGCCGCCGACGACGGCGCCGACGATCCCCAGAATGATCGTCATGAAGAAACCACCACCATCCTTACCAGGCATAATCCACTTCGCCAGAATACCTGCAATAAGACCAAAAATAATCCATGAAAGAATGCCCATTTTTTCCTCACTTATGTTTTTACGTTAGCGGTTTAGTCGCCGTTAAAAAGCATAGCACATCATCAGGAAATTGAAATTTGTGATGAAAATCACTTTATTTACCCTGCGTTGTTCTCCTACAAAAGTTGGGGTTGCATATTCAAATGATAAAGATTATCTTTCTCATTACTGAATAGTTGAGCAAAAAGCTCAGGTATTCAGTACGACATTGCTCACATTGCTTCCAGTATTTCTTGCCCGCCTCTGTGCGGGCTTTTTTTTGACGTTGCCTCGTCATTTATGTCGAACGGGCTGTCATTTCCTCCCCCTTCCTGTTCCAGAACCGCGCCACTGCGGGTTTCTTCATTCTGGCACGCATTATGCTTATCGCCATGCGTCATAATGACAATCCGAAGCGTCGGCGACAGTGCTGACGCTTCCTCTACAATTCGCGCTATTTCAGCATTTAACAGGTCTGTTATTGATGAAAAAAATCACCAGTGTATGCCCCTACTGCGGGGCCGGGTGCAAGCTCAAGCTTGTTGTTGAAAATAACAAAATCATCCGCGCTGAAGCGGCTGAGGGTGTGACTAACCAGAACCAGCTCTGCCTGAAAGGTTACTATGGTTGGGACTTCCTGAACGATACCCGCCTGCTGACGCCCCGTCTGACTCGCCCCATGATCCGCTATGAAAAAGGCGCTAAATTTACCCCGGTCAGTTGGGATGAAGCCATCCGCTACACCGCGCATCGTTTGCTGGCTATCCGCGATACCTTTGGTCCACGCGCCATTATGACGACCGGTTCTTCCCGCGGAACGGGGAATGAAACCAATTATGTCATGCAGAAATTCGCCCGTGCGGTTCTTCATACCAACAATGTGGATTGTTGCGCCCGCGTATGCCACGGTCCTTCCGTCGCCGGACTCCAGGAAACCCTGGGCAATGGCGCAATGAGTAACGCCATTAGCGATATTGAACATTCCAAATGCCTGCTGATCTTTGGCTATAACTGTGCGGACTCTCACCCTATCGTGGCGCGCCGAGTCATTAAAGCGCGTCAGAATGGCGCAAAAATTATCGTCTGCGATCCTCGCCGTATTGAAACTGCCCGCATTGCCGATCAGCATCTGCAGCTTAAAAACGGGTGCAATATGGCGCTGGTTAACGCCTTTGGCTACGTGCTGATTGACGAGCAGTTATACGACAAAGCGTATGTGCAGCAGCATACAGAGGGCCTGGATGCCTACTGGCAGACGGTGAAAGACTATTCCCCTGAAGCCGTGGAACATCTGACTGGCGTTCCGGCTTTGCAGGTGCGCCAGGCAATGCGCACCTTTGCCGCCGCCCCTTCCGCAACAGTGATGTGGGGAATGGGCGTGACGCAGTTCGGCCAGGCGGTTGACGTGGTGCGGGGGTTATCCAGCCTCGCTTTGTTGACCGGTAATCTGGGGCGCCCTTACGTCGGCGTCGGACCGGTGCGCGGACAGAATAACGTTCAGGGTGCCTGTGATATGGGCGTGTTACCTAATCTGTTCCCGGGGTACCAGAGCGTGACCGATCCGGTTATTCGTCAAAAGTTCGCCCATGCCTGGGGTATCAATCCTGAGCGGATGGACGAACACGTCGGGACGCGCATCACCGAAGTACCGCATCTGGCGCTGGAAGGTAAAATCAAAGCCTACTACATCATGGGGGAGGATCCGCTGCAAACAGAAGCTGATTCGAGCCTGGTTCGCAAAGGCTTCGAGGCGCTGGATTTTGTCGTGGTACAGGATATTTTCATGACCAAGACCGCAGAGATGGCCGACGTCATTTTACCGGCAACCTCCTGGGGCGAACACGGCGGCGTATTCACCTGCGCCGACCGCGGCTTTCAACGTTTTGAAAAAGCCATTGAACCGACCGGTGACGTGAAGCGCGACTGGGAAATTATCAGCCTGCTGGCCAGCGAAATGGGGTATCCCATGCATTATGACAACAATCAGCAAATCTGGGATGAGATGCGCGAACTGTGTCCGCTGTTCTATGGCGTAACGTACGAAAAAATGGGTGAAATGGGCCACGTACAATGGCCCTGCCCGGACCTCGATCACCCCGGAACGCCCTATTTGTACGCCAACAGTCGCTTTGACACGCCAGACGGCAAAGGCAAGCTGTTTGCCGCACCGTGGCGCGCGCCTGCGGAAGTTCCGGATGAGACGTACCCGATGGTGCTCTGTACGGTACGCGAAGTGGGTCACTATTCCTGCCGCTCGATGACCGGGAACTGTGCGGCGCTTCAGGCGCTTGCCGATGAGCCGGGCTATGTGCAGATTGCCGCCCAGGACGCACAGGCACTGGGGATCCGCCATCGCGATCTGGTGTGGGTCAGTTCGCGACGCGGCAAAGTGATCAGCCGGGCCGATGTCTCAGAGCGCATTAACCGCGGCACGGTGTATATGACCTACCAGTGGTGGATTGGCGCATGCAACGAACTGACGCAGGACAACCTCGACCCTATCTCAAAAACGCCGGAAACCAAGTATTGCGCGGTGAAGGTAGAAAAAATTACCGATCAACAGTGGGCTGAACGATACGCCGCGCAGACCTACAGCGAGATGAAAATGCGACTGTGTGAGGCGATCGCCTGACAGCGTTTGCACCTGAACCCGCAGTGCGGGTTCAGGCCGCGTTCAATAGCCGACGTGCTGCGGCTCGCCCAGCGACAGCACGCGCGCTTCCCGCCGTTTATCCTTCCGCATAAATCCCAGCGTGATAAAAAACAGCCCTGCCATAAAGGGCAATTCATACAACTCTTCAATCAAATCGGTATAGTTGACGTCGTGCAAAAAGAGTGGAGCCAGCAGACGGTGATGTTCGACAGTATCCGAAATCAAAAACGAACAGGCCGTCAGCGCAAACAGCCACACGGGAAGCGGTTCCTCACGCAGACGACGCGCAATCTCCCGGCGCAGTGAAGCAGACAGGCAAACCGGTAACACCAGCGCGGCAATCAGTATGACCGAGATCCCCCGAAACAGTATTCTGGGTTCGTCAGGAAAATAATCGCGTCCCCAACTGGTGCTTCGCCCCAGCAGCACTACCCACCAGACCACCGCCCATAACCAGAACTGTTTCGCGCCTTCAGGTCGGGAAAGCGGTCGGATATACCAGGCGGTGAACAACGCGCCAAACAGTAGCCATAGCGCCTGTCCGTTCTCAACCCACGCGACAAGCGCGCCATGAAAAAGCGGCAAATGCCAGTTTGCGGTGAACGGGATCGCGACGGCAGCTAGCGTAAGAAAGCCGGTTGTGGAGGAAAAACGTGCGTCAAGTTTCATGGGTATCAGTTCTGTTAAGGTTCTGTTACCCGATCATAAATTTTACGAATATTCTTACCTTAGCAATCCATGCGGTGAACTTAAGGTTTTCTTAAGGTTTCGTTTCAATTCATTTCTGTGATGTGTCAAACATTGCGAAAAGACAAAAAAACCGTACTGCATCGCCTGTATGCAGTACGGTTGTTATTTCCGACGGTCTTACCAGCCGCAGACGTCGTGCTCGTTTTCCGTATCGTATGAACGAACCGTATTCACCAGATCTTTGACCACCTCAGCGGCCACTTCCGGCACCAGCAGGGTCATTGGCGCATCGGTTTCATAATCGACAGACACACCATTGCTGTTATTCGTCACGCTGACGGTATAGGTTGCTTTTCCCATGATTATTTCTTCCCGGTATGAATGACTTTTCGTTGGTTTGCGCTTTCCAGCAGAACCTCCGGCGCGACGAAAAAATCGATATTGAAATAGGTGTCATCGGTCATCACTTCGATGTTGTGCCACTTTTCAGGTGGAAAAACACCAAACTGACCGGCTTCGATGATCATCACTTTTTCCGGTTCCGGACTGTGTTCATCGGCATAGCCGAGATATTTGACCGCCCCCTGCATCACCGACAGGCGGGGATACACCCCCGGTCGGGTTCCTTTATCAAGGTGGCGTTCGAAAATTCCGGCAGGCGCGGTCTCTTTATTCCAGAACGGCGTGGAGCGCGTATGGATATGGTTTTGTGGAATCTGAAGCATGTTCTTCCCTCATCCAGTCGATAGATGCGGTTGTGTTTAACCCGCTGTTCCAGAAAGGTTACGCCTCATAACTGGCATTTTAAATACACCAAAAGGGGCACTTGCTTCTTTTCCACTGTCGGGGCGACACGCCTACTTGTGCGCCTCGCCCCATGACATCATCTACCCGGCGGGATGAGCGGATTGCCGTATTGTTTCAGCCAGCTCTCTGCTAACTTTTTAGTGGCGTAATCGTTCAGATGCCCAACGTCACGGTACAACGGGATCCCGTTAATTTCTGTTTTGCAGATTCCGTCAGGGCATTGCACCCTTTTTGGATCGATAACGATCAGAGATGGAAATTTTGCCTGCAGCGTTGCGTACATTTTTTCTGTCCACACCGCCGGATTGATTTGCGGCTGCGGATTACAGGATTGATGTTCATACTCGCCCCGTGTTTTAAAATGCTCATAGAAACAAGTCAGATAATTTTCCGGCATCGGGAACATGCTTTTCACAAGAATCGGCTGCGCGCCAGCATCGATAATGGCTTGTACAGCCTGCCCGGTCGCGCGGGTCACAATATTGATGGACTCAGTTTGTGATGGGGTATCATTAATATGATCTCTCACCCTGAACGCCGCATAGTTTTCCCATACCTGAGAAATGATGACGTATTTATACTTATGGCTTCGAATAGCGTCATAATATTTTTCGACGTTTTCGTGGCAAATCTGATAATGATCGCCTTTATAAGTATATAAATCATCATGGTATACGCCCGGAATCGCCAGACACAACGAAGTCGCTTTCATATCCACAGCAACTTTTGCATTTTTTCCCATGACATCAAAAAAATTCCAGTACTGATTGGAATGCGAATCGCCCATCAGTATCGCACGTTCTGAAGAGGTTTTATCCCCTACCACACACGCCATATCGGTTCCTGATACATTCGCATTCATACAGTCCTGCCGCTGTTTTAACTTTGTCTCTTTCAGAACGCTATTGATATGATGAAGCGTCTCACCAAACCGGAGATAACTAAAACCATCAAAATGCTTGCTGACAGGGATCAAAACGATAATGGCGAGCAGTGGCGCGACCAGCAAGATAATCAGCGTTTTTTTCAAAGACTGCCGGGGCTTTCTATAGGGTTTTTCAACAAAATAGTATGATCCCACCGCTAAAAGAATAGACAAACACAGGCCAGCCAGTCGGGCATAGACATGGGTAATCCCTATATAGTGCAATGTCGCGAAAATAGGCCAGTGGAAAAGATACAGTGAATACGAGATTTTACCGAGCCATACGAGAGGGGAGAATGATAAGCAATTATTGATTAGGATATTTTCCCGGGAGCCGCTAAAAATCACTATTGCTGTACTGAGACAAACCGCCAGCGTATAAACGTTGGGATAACCCAGAATGACATCCGTTCTGAAGCTGATAGTAAAAATAACAATAATCGCAAGCAGTGAAATAATATTAAGCGCAACTGTATTTACTCTTTTTGCCAATGGCAGGTAAATACATACGCAGACACCAAGCATAAACTCAAAGAACCGGGAAGCGAAAAAATAATAGGTTTTCGTCGGCTGTGCAGACGTATAATGCCAGGTAATTGTGATACCCACTACCGTTATCAGCAGCGAGCCGTACTTAATCGTTCGCTCATTTGTTTTCTTACGGAAAAAATAATAAATAATCGGAAAAAAAAGATACCATTGCCACTCAATAGACAGTGACCAGGTATGAAGCAATAACATCGCGTTCGAGTCAGGCGCTGCATATGCGGTCGTTTCATCACCAAAATAGCGGTTTGAGACGATCAGTAAGGTCTGTTTTATGCTTTTAAGAAAAGGTGCGTAATCTTCAGGTAACCAGAATACCGAAGCCAGAACGAAACAAAAAGCCATCATCGCCAGCATAGCAGGCTGCAAGCGCCATAGCCTGCGTAGGTAAAAGTCGCTAAAGCTAAATTTACCCGCATCCATTCTGTCTTTGATTATCGAGGCAATGAGGAAGCCAGAAATAACGAAGAAAATATCAACCCCAATAAAACCGGATGCGAATACTGTAAACCCGGCGTGAAATAGCACCACCAGCAATACGGCAATCGCCCTGATGCCGTCAATATCTGAACGATATTTCATCCATTACCCTGCCAATAAAATATAAAGCACGGATTTTACACGAGTTTATTTAAAAGTGAACCGCTATGGCTCACTGTTTCTCTGCGCTTCCGATACAAAAAAGCCCGCTGTATAGCGGGCTAACAGATTTACGATTGCAGCGTTGCCAGTCGTGCCGCGAATCCGACGAAAATCAGGCCGATCAGTGAATTTCCCACCTTCGCCAGTTTCTTTTTTGTACGGATGTACTGGGTGACAAACGCGCCGGAGAGGATCAGGAAAGTCAGATAGCAAAAGCTCACCACTTCCAGCGTGGCCGCCAGAATGAAAAATGACAGTCCCGCGTGCGGCGCATTAACATCAATAAACTGCACAAAAAAGGAGACGTAGAAAAGAATCGCTTTTGGATTGGTCAGGCTCAGTACGAGCGCGCGTTTAAAAATCGCACCGAAAGGCACGGCGTCTTCAGAGGCCCCACTGCCCTTTGATTTAAGCGTGGACCAGAGGATCTTCGCGCCAAGATAAAGCAGATAAAACGCACCGAGATAACGCACGATATTAAACAGCACCGGCGTGGTTTTAATCAGCGTCGCAACGCCCGCATAGGCTAAAAACATCAGCACCGCATCGCCAATAAACACACCGCTCGCGGCAAGATAGCCGCCCTTTATCCCTCGCCCGACGCTGTTTTTTAAAACAAATATCGTATTCGGCCCCGGCACTAATACAATAAAAATCGCCCCCACCAGATAGGTCCAGTAATTCAGTACGCCATACTCTGCAAACACGTTAACCTCTTCCTGAAACAACACATACGCTTAGCTGCGAAACAATATGCTAACCAATGCACCTGATGATGGAAAGGGAAATCCCTTAAACGGAGGTTCCGCGTTGGCGGGTGTTTTATCTGACGACCAGCAGATCCGATACGCGCGTAGTGTAGCGGGGAGAGAGCATCTCCCGTTTCATTTGCCACTGCTGGGTGGTGCCTTGCCCGGCAAAATAGAGCGTTCCCCTTCCCTCTTGCGCATTAAGCTTATCCAGCACGCTCATCAACTTTTCACTGCCCGGACGGGGTGCGTTATCGTCAAACAGATTAAGCTGCGCCACGCCCTGGCTGAAAAAGTCGCCAAGCATCACGCCCGCTTTTTGATAACGGTGACCGTCACGCCAGATCGCGTCCAGACAGCGGATCGCCGCGTTAATAATGTCCCGGCTGTCATGCGTTGGCGTCAACAATTCGACCGAGCCATAATTGCCGTAATATTTTTCATTTTCCGCAAACGGACTGGTTTTCACAAAGGCGGAAATATGCCGACAGTATTGATGCTCCGCGCGAAGCTTTTCCGCCGCGCGCGTGGCGTGGCTGCAAATGGCCTGACGCATCTGCTCGTAGTCACTCACCCGCTCGCCAAAAGAGCGGGAACAGATAATCTCCTGCCGGGCGGCTGAAAACTCCTCCAGTGCCAGACACGGTTCGCCGCGCAACTCGCGCACCGTTCTTTCAAGCACCACGCTGAAATTTTTCCTGATGAAGCGAATATCCGTCTCCGCCAACTGCAGTACGTTTTCGATGCCCATCGTTTCCAGCTTTTTCGCAATGCGCCGCCCAATGCCCCACACCTCGCTGACCGGCATTAACGCCATTAGCTTTCTCTGGCGATCCACGTTCGACAGATCCACCACCCCGCCTGTCTGCGGCCACTGCTTTGCCGCGTGGTTCGCCAGCTTTGCTGTGTAACACTGCTGTTCTACACTCAATCAAAAACCCAGTTACATCAGTACATCTGCCATATGCTGCCAGCATTAGAGGAGAGGTATATATGTTTCGGTTACGTCGCGGTAGAGGTGATTTTCTCTTTCATGTAACAGATTCTCAGGGGTTGCCACATTTAACGTTGACGGTTTATGCGTGCAGAGCCGAAAGGTACCATTCACCAGCCACAGTTAAGGCTTATCTCAGGCATCTTATGGCTTTTTTTTCCTGGGCTGGACAGGATGAAACAGTGAAACGCCAGCATTGGGATTTGCTGGGCAACAGTAGTCAGGTCCGTGCTGTGCTCGAACATTTCCTGACAACCCAACTGCACTGTACTTTATTTTTCGCACGCGATTTGTCAGGAGAAGATATTCGCAAGGTACAGGTTACTTGGGGAAAAGCCCACCGGATTAATCATCTGTTAGCTGCGCTGCGATCTTTTTATCAGTTGCTCATCTCGATGCAGCTGTATTCCCATCTTCACCCTCTTGATTTACCCCAAGCCAAAAATATGATTGCCGAAATCCGGCTACAGCATCTTGATGACTTTGTGAGAATACACCAGAGACCGCCGATGCCATCAGACAGTGGCATTGACCATTGGCGTCCTCTCAGACTGAGCTCTTCGTATTACAGAATTAAAGATAATCAATGGATCCCGGAGTATCTGGACGATCCGGAACTCATGGAGCATGTGCTGGCCTCAGGCGAACAGTGTGGCTGGAAGCTACAGGATATAGCGTTCGTGAGAATACTTTTCGATACGGGCTGCAGAATACACGAGGCCTGCGCGCTGACCATGCATGACTGGAAGGTCAGCGGTTTTCGCAACATGTTCATGTCGCTGAGTAAAGGCAGTCGTGGGAAGCGGGTCAAGAATATCATCATCACGGATAAAACGCTGAAGGTGCTGCTGCGCTATATCAGAAATGACAGGCCTGAACTGCTGCCATATCTCAACGGGCGCACCGCTTTACCTCCCGAAAATGTTCACCAGCTTCCGCTTTTCTGTACAAAAAGAGGTCATCCAATGACAGCGGACAACTTTAGACGTTACCGATGGACGCCTGTACTGGCCGCTGCCGGACTTAAGATACGCACCCACCAGGTTCGACACTGGTTTGTCACGATGGCACTGAACGAGATCCACCATAGCGCCGTTTCAGAGGCTGATCTTCTGCAGAAACGCAGCGCCCTGCAGGTATTAATGGGATGGAGATCCGATATGTTGCCAGCTTATGATCAAGCCCGACAGCGTCATGATTTGCCTTTGCTGGCAAGTGCAATACACACGTACATCGAAGACAAGCAGTTGGAGGCTCAGGCTGCTTGTGATGTGCCCGATGACAAGGAAAGTCTGGGCTCGCTGATGCTGAAAGAAATGCTGGAGGGTAAACTATGAGCGTTGATACTCAACCTGCTGCACGACGCAGCCATACATTATTTTCTGAACTTACCCAGCGTGAAGAACGGGGAAACTGGTTCAGGATTGAAGATTTACCGGGCTCCCGTACCGGGCGGCCTGCACTGAAAAGAGCGTTGATGCCTTACATTGATAATGTTATGGCTCAGCTGCTTGGTACTATGCCGATGAGCGATCAGTCGTTTCTTGGATGGGAGCAGAAATACCTGACATTTGATTTTTTCATCCGAAGCAGTAGCTATGCACTGGAGATTAAATACCGGTACATTATTTATTGTATTGAGGACGGACTCAGAAATAACAATAAAGAGTATATGTTAAAAATAAAAAAGCAGTGTTGCGCAGAAGATAAAGATATTTTCAACATTGTTGAAAGAATTAAGACCAAGGAGCCCATTACCGAATTCTCTGCATTCTCGAGCTCAATTCCATTCCTGTCTCAGGATGAGCGTAAAAAGGTTATTTACAAATTATATGACTTTTATAAAATGCAGGCCGAGCCCTTTAAAACCTCAGAAATATCAGAACAATTCGGCATAGATTTGCATATCATTTCTAGGTATGGACGCTGTTACGTTAGCGAACTGGCTGATCTTCTCCTTGACGAAGATGTTTCTGATGATTTAGCCTACTTTGAATGGAACAGAACGGTAACGACCTTCAAGTACTCACTGCAAAATACAGCAAGATCAAAAGAAATTGGCGAGAAAAAAGTGGTTCTTGCCATTGATTACTTAAGCCGGAATAACCGTGAAGTGACATATTCAGAAATAACCACCATAGTCTGCCTTGACCACAGGCTAGTTAAAAGAGTGGTAGATCAATGGGAAAAGTGCACTGATACCAAATTGGTGAAAAAAGATGCCTGGAAGACAATCTCTCTGGATGAGCTCATCGCCACACTCGACCCGGTTCTTCAGACAATACCGCTGACGTTTCTGGACTCGCCTGCAACAGGTAAACCAATGACCAATGCACAGATACGTATGATTTACGAGATTAAGCAACCGGGTCTGAGAAACACGGCATTTTTTATCATGGCGACCTGTTACAGTAACAGAAGAAATGACATTACTTTTTTTTATTACATGCCCCGGTTTCTTAACGCAACTGGCCTGGATGACATAGGCCAGTTTGACTGTGATACCTTTTTTGAGGCGTATCATCAAGGTGACCTTATCCCGGAAGACAATATAGGACAGAGGGCTAGAATAATTCAGACGTATTTTCGGTTACTCGTTAAGCAAAGCGATTATTTCAGCAAACTTAACACAGACCAGCGAGAAAAGTTTGCCCCCTTTGCACTGCCGCGCGTGTCCGACGATTTATTCTGGAAAAAATCCACCCTGCACAGAGCTGTCTCACAGGAACAAAAAAACAAAAGAAAGTCTAAAACAGCCGTCCTGCACCAGAAGTTTTATTTTCTTCGCGATTTTGTGGAAAGAAGGAAGTTGCAGATCAACAGGCTACATCAGGAGATACAAAAGGCGTTTAAGATATTTGAAAAGTCGGAGAAAAAGACGCCGCTGCTTTTTGAGTATACAGAATCTGTTGTCATGGAAAACAGAGGCGAACAGGCATATACGCACAGGTTTAAAGTCTGGGACGCAAAGCTATTGAGGCAGGCACATGAGCATGTCGCTGAAGCCAGAACATATCGATATCGTGATGCTAATCCGCATCATACTATTCACGACTCGGATGTAAAATTCACTACTTATGAGGGAAGCTACGATAAACATCACCAGCCCGTTGAAGGGCTGTGGTTCACTGAACTGATCACGCTTGCCGCGCTCACAGGCACTCCTTCGGCTGAAATCACTGACCGATACGGGGTTTCAAAGACGTCTTTTCAGGGCCCCATCACCACTCCCTACGGATATACAGCCAGCCGGTGGCAATACCTGTTGAGTAAAGAGTTAGGGCTGATATTTATTCCTGTTGAAATTTTGATGGTCGATGCTCTGTTGGCGCATTCTGTTGTTCAAATTATGTCAAAAACCGGGGCCAGAGCACATGAGTTTTTGCAGATAAGGTTAGTCCCAGAGCATCTTTATCGGATAAATCTGGCAGAAAATAAAGAGTGCATTTTATTTAACGCGGTTCCCAAAGGGAGATTAAAAGAGGAGCCTTTTTATATTGATAATAAGTGTATGGAAAGTCTTTATGAATGGTGGGGTTACCAAAGAAGCAGAGCGCAGACTTTTCCCGTTATTAAAGCAGCAGCATGCCTGGGACCAAAATTAAAACCCGCGAGTTACCTCTGGCAAAACGATGAAAGACATTTTACACAGAAAGACATTAACGGCGCACTTTCCGTTATGCTCCATGGGCTTTCCTTGAAAACGCCCACCGGACAATCTATAAAAGTCACTAGCCATCTGCTCAGACATAGCTTTGCAACAGAGATGCGTACACTGAATACGCCACTGGACGTACTGGCTTTGTTGATGAAGCAAAAAGATGTCAACGTTACAGAATATTATGCCAGGCATACACCCTCTCAGTTGGTCGAACTGCAGCAGCAAATTTTCACTCAGCGACATGACTTTTCCAGGCAACATATCCGCACGAAAGGCGATATTGCTCAGCAACTGACAGAGGCTGTCGGTAAGGTTGGAGCACTGATCCCTGTTACGGGAGGATGTTGTACGATTGCGAATGCGTGCCCGGCCAAGTTTGCCTGTATTGGCTGTGCAGGGAATGCCCCCGATCCCGCCAGACGCGATGACGTCCTTGTTTACAGAGATGCCTGGGTAAAGATGGCTGAGCTGGCCGGGCAACAGAATCTGCCGGCGGAAAAGAGAAAAGCTCACGAAATTATTGGCAGCTGTGACGACATGCTGGAAGAAATGGATTTGATTGAGCAGGTCGATACCATCAGGCGTAACCTGCAGTCCTCATCCTGACGCACAAAAGGTTGGCGGTATGACAAATAAAAATATGAGCGGTATTCATGCCTGGCAACGCAATCGCGTTGAAAACAGTGCGTCATTGGTTAAACGTGCGATTGATGTGCTCCTGTCAGGGGGGCTAAGAATCAGCCTGACGACAGTTGTTCTGGCTTCAAAAAGCGTAGATCCTACGGGAAAAGGCGTATCTGCTTCAACCATCTTGCGGAACAGGCAATGCCATGCGATGTACAAAAAACATGCAACACTGAGCGGCAGTAGCCAGAAAAAACGTACCATTTCGGACACTGAACTTAATGATCCAACAGCGTCAGAATTACGGAGAGCTTATCTTCTTGCGAGTAAGAGCAAAACAGCCCTGATTGCGAAGGTTATTTTGCTTGAACGTGAGCTTGAAAACTGTGAAATACAGAATATCACCCTGCGAGAGAAAATACTGTCACTACAGCTACCGCACCTGTAAGGCCAGTATTCATTTTCATTTAGCGACAGGCAGATCTGAATAGCGCGTAGTGTAAGCCGGTGACAGCATCTCACGTTTCATTGCCCAGGGCTTCTGGATGCCCTGACCCGCAAACCAGACCTTCCCATTCCCTGACGCGTTAATGCCGTCGATTACCGTCATGAGTGCCGCGCTATTAGCTTTCGGGGCGAAATTGTCAAACAAATTAAGCTGTGCTGTGCCGCGACTAAAAAAGTCAGCCAGCATGACACCCGCTTTCATGTAACGGTAACCTTCGACCCATATTCGATCCAGTGATTCTATCGCGGCACGAATGATGTCACGCGTATCATCAGAAGGTGCCAGTAATTTCACCGACGATTGATTTCCATAGTAAACTTCATTATCTGCGTGCGGGCTGGTGCGTAGAAAAACGCTAACAAAAGCACAAAACTGATGTTCACTACGTAATTTTGCTGCAGCGCGCTCTGCATAGGTGCAGACAGCCTGACGCATATCGGCATACTCGGTAATACGATACCCAAAAGAGCGGCTGCACATAATCTGTTGCTTATTTGGCGGGAATTCCTCAAGCTCCAGACACGGTTCACCACGCAGTTCACGCAACGTTCTTTCCAGAACAACGTTGAAATGCTTTTTGATTACCCACGGTGAGCTATTGGCTAAGTCCAGCGCTGTACTGATCCCCATAGCGTTCAGTTTTTTACTTATGTGCCTTCCTACCCCCCATACCTCCTCTACAGGTACGCGCTCTAACAGCTTGCGCTGACGTGATATGTCGGATAAATCAACCACACCTCCCGTTCCAGGCCATCTTTTTGCTGCGTAATTTGCTAATTTTGCTAACGTTTTGGTTTGCGAAGCGCCGACCCCGATCGTGAGCCCGGTATTTTTAAACACCTGGTTTCGCACGGTTTTGCCAAAATCTGTCAGCGACATGCAGTTGGCTACGCCCGATAAGTCGATAAAGGCTTCATCGATTGAATAGATCTCGATGGATGGCGACATCTCCGTCAGCGTCTGCATAACCCGTGCACTGAGGTCGGCATAAAGGGCATAGTTTGAGCTGAATATGTGCACTGCAGAGGGGAATGTCTTATTTTTCAATTTAAAAAATGGTTCTCCCATCGTGATGCCGAGCGCTTTTGCCTCTGCTGAACGCGAAATTACGCAGCCGTCGTTGTTAGAGACCACCACCACGGGTTTTCCCTTTAAATCCGGGCGGAACACTGTTTCACAGGACGTATAAAAGCTGTTGACGTCGGCCAGAGCAAACATCGTCATTGATGTGACTTCACTGAAAATGTCACTACGCCAAATATTTCCAGATCTTCTGGATGATGAAACGTAATGGGTGAGTAATTGCTATTGTGCGGTACTAGTTGTAAGACCGGATGAGTTCGTAGCTCCTTGACAGTAAACTCGCCGGCGACAGCAGCAATCACAATATCGCCATGGCTTGCAGACAGAGAACGGTCAATTACCAGAAGGTCACCATCCCCAATTCCAGCCCCTGTCATGGAGTCGCCGCTTACTTTAATAAAATACGTGGCGCTAGGATGGGCTATCAAAAGCGTATTGAGATTCAGCCTATCTTCAACATAGTCTTGCGCGGGGCTGGGAAAGCCACAAGGTACCCGTTCCGTAAAGAGAGGAAGAGGGATAGAGGGGGCAATCTCAAAGGGATAAAAAATCTTCATAATGAGAGACTCAATTTGACTGTGTTTATATACAGTATCACTGAGGTTTTAGCACGTTCAACCTTCTTCTAGCAGTTTTCTGGAACCGTTTGAAGTTGGGAGTAATTTAGATTTACCGTATGAGTCGTAAGGTGAGATTGTAGAAATCCACTACAAGTTTTTTGGTCCGCTGAGAGCGAGAAGCGGACCCTGAAATCAGGGCCCGCCTGTTTTTATCTGAGCATCAGCAGAGGCTGGTTGCTATCAGACAACATCTCTGTTGTGTTGCTGCCGATAAAGAACCTGCGTAGTCGTGAATGCCCATATGCCCCCATGACCATAAGATCAATTTCGTTTTCCTCGGCATAGCGGCACAGTGCCTGAGTCACGGTGTCGGCTTTAAGCAGACTTGCCTGACTGGTTATGCCAGCTCTTTGCAACAAAGAGTGAGCTGCCTCAAGCAATTCTGATTTTCCATTCACCATCACCAGGTGGCAGGCCAGGTTCAAAAATAACGGACTTACAGAAAGTCGACGCAAATTTTCCAGACTCGCTTCACTTCCGTCATAGGCGAACATAACACGTGAAGGAACCGAGAAGGTTTCGGGTACAATTAACACAGGATTTTTTTGCAGACGAATAACATTCTCAATATGGCTCCCGACCGGATTGGATGCCCCCCGGCGCCCCAGCACCATAAGACGCGTATCCCCCAGTTCAGCCAAAATCCCGTCCAGCGTGCCATGTTTTTGTAATTGCTGTGGTGCCGGTAATCCCGCCTTTGTCAGCAGTTCAGCACAGTTTTTCAGGATGGCTTTACCCTGCGTCATCAATAATCGGTTACGTTCACCCTCAAGGCGAACCAGCTCATCTGTAAAATGCTCCCGACTGTCTAAGCCAATGGTTCCTGTCAGGTCCGAAACCAAAGGCTGGTCACTTTTTTCCAGGACATGAAGCAGGGCCACCGATATCTTCAGCGCGGAGGCAGCCCAGGCCGCATATTCGCAGACTGCCTTTGTTGATGACGAGCCATCCACACAGGCAACAACGGTGTTGTTCATTTCATGACTTTCGGACATTAATGACCTCCCATTAATTTATCAACTTCTTCGGGTTTATCATGCACACCAAACCGGTCAACAATGGTACGGGTGGCATCATTCATCCCGCGTATCTCAACCTCAGCTCCCTCTCTGCGGAACTTAATAACCACCTTGTCCAAGGCACTCACCGAAGTGATGTCCCAGAAATGGGCGTGTGAAACATCTATCGTCACATTCTCAATCGCCTCACGGAAATCAAAGTGGCTGGTAAAGCGATCTGCTGATGCAAAGAATACCTGGCCGGTGACGGTATAAGTTCGACTCGTCCCTTCCGGAACTGAGGTTACACGCATGAAACGGGATACTTTCGTAGCAAAGTTGAGCGAAGCAATTAGTACACCGGTCAGCACGCCGAAGGCCAGATTATGTGTTGCCACCACAACTGCGACGGTGGCAAGCATAACCACGCTGGTTGAAAGGGGGTGTGTACGCAGGTTTGTAATGGAGCGCCAGGAGAATGTCCCGATGGAAACCATAATCATCACTGCGACTAGCGCCGCCATCGGGATTTGTGATACCCAGTCGCGCAGGAACACAATCAGGCAAAGCAGCACCACGCCAGCTGTGAGGGTTGAAAGCCGTCCACGACCACCGGATTTTACGTTGATAACGGATTGCCCAATCATCGCGCAGCCTGCCATTCCTCCGATAAAGGATGTGCAAATATTCGCGATACCCTGCGCTTTACACTCCCGGTTTTTGTCGCTTGGCGTGTCGGTCATGTCATCCACAATCGTGGCGGTCATCATCGACTCAAGCAGGCCAACCACCGCAAGCCCAGCAGAATAAGGCAGTATGATGAGCAGCGTATGGAGATTTAAAGGCACGTCAGGAACCAGAAAGACCGGCAGGCTGTCGGGGAGTTTCCCCATATCGCCGACGGTTCGCACATCCAGATGCAGCCACATGGCTATGACGGTCAGCACCACGATGCACACAAGCGGTGAAGGAATGGTTTTGTTGATATAGGGGAAGAGATAGATGATTCCCAGCCCTGCCGCAGTCATGGCATAAACATGCCATGTAACGTTGGTCAGCTCAGGTAACTGGGCCATAAAAATCAGTATTGCCAGTGCATTAACAAATCCCGTGACCACTGAGCGTGAAACAAAGCGCATCAATCCACCGAGCTTCAGGTAACCGGCTATCAGCTGGAATATACCGGTCAGTATGGAAGCTGCCAGTAAATACTGTAAGCCATGATCTTTCACCAGCGTCACCATCAGTAGCGCCATTGCACCGGTAGATGAAGAAATCATCGCCGGACGCCCGCCAAAGAAGGCCATAACGAGAGGAATACAGAACGCCGAGTAGAGACCCACCTGGGGATCGACACCGGCAATAATGGAAAAGGCGATCGCTTCTGGAATGAGTGCGAGCGCGACAACAACACCGGCCAGAACGTCACCACGGACGTTACCCAGCCAGTCCTTACGCGTCGAGGACAGCAACATAGTAATTTCTCAGTTTTTAGGTACAGTCAGCCCAGGAGGGCAACAATTTTACGTACGATAAAGCACACCCGCAGACGGGATGTTAATGAGTGCGTGCTGAGGCTCGCTCAGTACGACGGAGGAAGGAAAAACTCAGGGTGGCGTAATACGCATAACGGTTATCAGATTCTCCATAGCAGGTGGGTATTGCCTGTCAGTTGCCAGGGACAACTGAGAAACATAGGGCCTGAACTCAATCCAAAGCCGACAATACTATAAACTAACCACAGACAGGGTCAAACCTGGAACAACTTCTGTAAGGGCCATAAGCCATTTCTTGATTAATTGTACTTTTGATAATGTCCGCTTCTGGCACTGAGCGGTCAATCTAACAGGGCTGAAGTTCCGCTGTGAGCGAAAAGCGGACCTTGTCAGGTGAAAGATACCCATTATCTACTCTGGGAGATGGAACTGTAACAAACAAATGGAAGCCTGCGCGTGCCACAGGTAGATCTGAAATCCGTTCGCGCTCCCTATATACTGTGAGCATCCTTTTCCTGTTAACACATGAGGAACTCATGTTCTTTAAATCCCTGTTGGCGGTCATCGTTGGAGGGGCTGTTGGATGCGTGATTCGCTGGCTTCTGGCCGTGCGACTAAATACTCTTTTCCCAAACCTTCCGCCTGGTACCCTTATCGTCAATCTCACTGGCGGCTTTATTATCGGAGCTGCGATGGCCTGGTTTTTACGCCATCCACATATCGACCCCGTATGGAAACTGCTTATCACCACCGGACTTTGCGGAGGAATGACCACATTTTCGACTTTTTCAGCGGAAGTGTTTACATTACTTCAGTCAGGTAACTATTTCTGGGCGTTTGCATCCATGCTTATTCATGTAACAGGCGCAGTTATGATGACTGCTGCAGGCTTTTATCTCGTCACAATTGCAGGGTAATAATTATATTTCGGTAGAACGGAATGCGTTCCATTGAAAATGCCGCACAATTGTGCGGCTCATTCGCCCGAGCTCACACGTTTTTAGAGAGCATCTTACGGTTCGTGTGAACGGCCATAACGATACCAAAACTGGCCATCAGAACAATAAGCGCAGACCCACCGTAGCTTACCAGCGGCAGGGGAACACCTACGACGGGCAGGATACCGCTGACCATACCGATATTCACAAATACATAGACGAACAGTATTAACATTGCACTACCGGCCATAACGCGGCCAAAAACTGTTTGTGCCTGAGAGGCTATCCATAATCCACGTATAATCAGTGCCAGATACAGCGCAACCAGTATCAACACTCCCATCATCCCCAGTTCCTCCGCCAGCACAGCGAAAATAAAATCTGTATGCCTTTCCGGAAGAAAGTCGAGTTGGGACTGGGTTCCATGCAGCCACCCCTTTCCGTGAAGTCCACCTGAACCTATCGCTATCTTGGACTGGATTATGTGGTACCCCGCGCCCAGCGGGTCGGATTCTGGATCAAGAAGCATTAATACTCTTCTCCGCTGGTAATCGTGCATGAGGAAATACCATAACACTGGCAGAAACGCTCCGAGTGCCGCAAACGCCCCTGCAATCAACTTCCAGTTTAGTCCTGCCAGAAAGAGAACGAACAGGCCTGACAACGCGACCAGTATAGATGTTCCCATATCAGGTTGAATGGCTATCAGTAGAGTCGGAAATAGTATCAATAGTAAGGCCAGCACTGTGTTTTTCATGCCTGGCGGGCTGGTATCCCGGTTGATGAAGCGGGCAACCATTAGTGGTACTGCTATCTTGGCTATTTCTGAAGGCTGAAACCTGACAAAACCCAGGTCCAGCCAGCGTTGCGCTCCTTTAGATATCGCGCCAAAAGCATCTACTGCTATCAGCAACAAAATGCAGATCGTATAGAGGGCAGGTGCCCAGTTCTCATATAGCCTGGGTGGAATCCTTGCCATAACGATAAGAACGAAAAGACCCGCAATTATCTGTCCTGACTTACGGATCATCATTCCTTCATTCTGGCCACTGGCGCTCCAGATGACCATTTCGCTGTAGCAAAGCAGGGCAAGGATAAGGAGCATAAATACCGGGTCAATATGTAGTTTGTCCCACAGCGATTTACGCGGAGTATCAGAGGTCATAGTGATTACCTGAAAATAAAATGTCCGGCTGATGTGTAAGGGGCCGGACTATAAAATACAAAACGTAATGAGGCCACTCTGGTGGGATTGCTGCAAACTGTAAATTAGAGTGCAGAAAACTGAAGAATCAGGCGGCACAAAACAGTGAGCAGTAACCCGGTCATAACCAGAACTGACAGAAAAGCAGTCATGGCTCTTCTTCTAAAAAGCACCTTCTGGGAAAGGGGTAACTGAGTGGTGGATTTTACAGGGTTCATGGCGAAGTATCCTGAGTATCGGGAAGGTTAAACTTTGATCCACTCATAGAGGGCAAACAGGAGATACCTGTCTCAGCCCTCAGTGAGGCTGCAACATTAATCGTTAGCGGCTTTAATTAATCAGTCGTATGAAATTAATCCTTCAACATCCCACGAAAAACATAAACGTAACCTCAACAGCTGCCTGTTAGTCCTTGTTCTGTTAAGAAAACACAACGAAGAGCGCTCTTTACGGTTCTTTACCTGTGCGGATGAGAGACAGGATGATTTCGTGATAAAATATAAAGCGGTCTTATGTGTTACTAACTCCCTAATATATAAGATTAATTTGTATGAAATGAAACCATTGCAGCCTGTCACCTCCTTTTTTGCCAGGCTGCAATGGTTTAACTGGTTTCAATACTTTTTTACATATCTTTGGGAGGTATGAATGTCGAAGCATCCTTCAGGAAGGACCGGTAGGGTCATTAAGCCTGTTTCAGATTTCTTTAGTTCGCCCATAGCGGGGGGGGTCGTGCTGATCCTTGCCTCTCTCGCGGCCATCATAGTAGCCAATTCTCCATTGCGTGCAGGGTACGAGACTTTACTGGATACCAAAGCCGTTGGGTTGTCAGTAGAGCACTGGATAAATGACGCACTGATGGCGGCCTTTTTTATGATGGTCGGTCTGGAAATCAAACGGGAATTACTGATCGGGCAGCTGTCAACCTGGAGTCAGCGTGCGCTGCCGGGTTTTGCGGCAATAGGGGGAATGGTCGTTCCCGCCCTGATTTATGTCGGACTTAACCGCGCTCATCCCGATACGCTTGCTGGCTGGGCAATACCTGCTGCAACCGACATTGCATTTGCTCTTGGCGTGTTAGCGCTTCTGGGAAGTCGTGTCCCCCCATCCCTGAAAATATTTTTGTCTGCACTGGCGATTCTTGATGATATGGGCGCAGTGACCATTATTGCCCTCTTCTACACCAGCGACATCTCACTGGTAATGTTGGGTGCTGCCGCGGTTATGGTTGCGCTTCTGATTCTACTCAATCGCACCGGCGTAACCCGGTTACTTCCCTACATTCTGGCAGGGGCATTACTCTGGTTCTTCATGTTACAGTCCGGCGTGCATGCTACCATCGCAGGCATTCTGCTGGCTTTTAGTATTCCGTTAAGAACAAATGACAGAGATGGCAGAGTGCCACTCGACAGACTTGAACACATTATCAATCCCTGGGTCACCTTCCTGATCCTTCCTTTGTTTGGATTCGCTAATGCGGGCGTCGCGCTTTCGGGAATGACAATGGATGACCTGCTTTCCTCCGTCCCGGTTGGCGTTGCTATGGGGCTCTTTCTTGGTAAACAGGTGGGGGTTTTTGGTCTGTCCCTGCTTGCTGTTAAACTTGGCATCGCCTCCCGACCTGAAAACAGTAACTGGATACAGGTATATGGCGTATCCGTGCTTTGCGGGATTGGCTTTACGATGAGCCTGTTTATCGGAAATCTTGCTTTCGCCGGGAATGAGTTGCTGATCGACGAGGTGAAAGTAGGCGTTCTGGCGGGATCTCTTCTGGCCGTGATTACAGGTATGTTAATTCTGCGTTTCAGCAGCTCCCCTACATCAAGGTAGCTTTCAGGCGTTTGAACGACACAGGGTCTGTGTCGTTCAAATGTCATCATTCCGGTTGTTCATCACTACTTGCAACTGTAATAATTTCTGGCGGTGGTTAAGACTCTCGGATCCTGCGGCAGATTGCTATTTGTGTTGTCTTTCATTGTTAAGGCCTTGGGCTACTAATGGCGGGGAAAACCAATCCATTCTTTTCCTGATTCGTAATGCTCGAGTTTTTGTCCGCTTATGGCACTAAGCGGATGGGTGTGAAAAACTGCAAGGTCTGCTTTGAGCGAAGAGCGGACGCCTGCATCAAGTAAACAGGTGCCCGCTAATATGAAGTGAATAGATTACTTAACCCGCCTCCCCGTTTCGTCAGTGACCTTTTCACCATCCTCTTTCGTGAATGCTCCTTGCTGAGGCTCCGGCAGTATATCCAGTACGACTTCGGAAGGTCTGCACAGGCGGGTTCCAAGAGGAGTCACGACGATGGGACGGTTAATTAAAATGGGGTGTTCGAGCATAAAACCAATCAGTTGCTCATCGCTGAATGTCTCTTCTGAAAGTCCTAATTGCTCGTAAGGCTCCACATTTTTACGCAACAGACCACGGACTGTGATCCCCATATCTGCAATAAGTTTAACCAGTTCATCGTGAGCCGGGGGCGTTTCAAGGTAATAAATAATGCTGGGCTCATTGCCACTGTTGCGGATCATTTCCAGCGTATTACGTGACGTGCCACAGGCCGGGTTGTGATAGATGGTTATGTTGCTCATATCAGTATCTCATTACAAAGTGACAGAGAGCCGCAGCGCCAGCGCGGCCAGAGTGACAAACAGCACAGGCAGGGTCATGATGATACCCGTGCGGAAGTAATACCCCCAGCTGATGGTCATATTTTTTTGCGACAGGACGTGCAGCCACAACAGGGTCGCCAGACTGCCTATTGGCGTGATTTTGGGGCCTAAATCGCAGCCAATCACGTTGGCGTAAATCATCGCTTCCTTGATGACGCCGGACGCCATGCTTCCGTCAATCGACAGTGCTCCAACAAGAACGGTTGGCATATTGTTCATGACTGATGACAGGAATGCAGTCAGGAAACCCGTGCCAAACGTTGCCGCCAGCAGTCCCTTATCCGCCAGCACATTCAGAACCCCGGAAAGGTACTCCGTTAAGCCAGCATTGCGCAGACCGTAGACCACCAGGTACATACCCAGTGAGAACACAACGATCTGCCACGGCGCACCGCGCAGCACTTTTCCGGTATTAATGGCATGACCCTTTTTCGCAACGGCGAACAGCACTGCAGCGCCGACGGCTGCAATAGCGCTGACGGGGATCCCCATAGGCTCAAGCACAAAGAACCCGGCAAGCAACAGAACCAGAACAACCCAACCGGCTTTGAAAGTTGCGGGATCTTTAATCGCACTGGCAGGTGCTTTCAGTAGAGTGACGTTGTAGGTCGCAGGAATATCCCGGCGGAAAAACAGATGCAGCATACCCAGAGTGGCGGCGATGGCAGCAATATCAACGGGAAGCATGACGGATGCGTATTCCGTAAAGCCAAGCTGGAAGAAGTCAGCAGAGACGATGTTCACCAGGTTCGACACGATAAGCGGCAGGCTGGCGGTATCGGCAATAAACCCGGCGGCCATGACAAAGGCCAGCGTTGTCTGTTTGCTGAACCCCAGCGCGAGCAACATGGCGATGACGATGGGGGTCAGGATAAGCGCAGCACCATCGTTAGCAAACAGTGCCGCTACAGCTGCACCCAACAGGACAATCCAGGTAAACAACAGACGACCACGTCCGTTGCCCCAACGGGAGACATGCAGCGCAGCCCATTCGAAAAAACCCGACTCATCGAGCAGTAGACTGATGATAATTACCGCGATAAAGGTCGCGGTTGCGTTCCAGACTATATTCCAGACCACCGGAATATCACCCATATGGATAACACCAAATACCAAGGCCAGCGCAGCACCAATGCTTGCGCTCCAGCCAATACTGAGTCCCCCGGGTTGCCAGATAACCAGGATCAGTGTCAGCAAAAATATACTCCCTGCCAGTAACATTTCCGACTCCATTATATATGATTAAAAGAATGTGTTCGATTCATCTCAGCAGGATGATGCCGCTGATTTATCCAGCCACTGACGAACGTCTTCCCGCAGGCAGTGCCAGGATGTCGTGATGGTTTCTGCTGCCCATGCGGGCATATGTGGAGAAAGTCGGTAATGGACCCATTTCCCTTCCCGACGGTCCAGAACGAGCTCAGAATCCCGCAGAATTGCCATATGCCGGGAAACTTTGGGCTGCGACTCGGAGGTGGCCCCGCAAAGGTCACACACGCACATCTCGCCCGATTCCCTGAGAAGCATCACGATAGCCAGACGGGTTTCGTCTGACAGAATTTTGAAAAGCTGAACAGGCTGTAGCATTTTCGCTTCCGGTAAATTTAGAATACACATATGATAAAACATATATATTGATTTGAACATTATCGATTTTTGAGAGGAAGAAAAAATGGATCAGTTTCCAGCCCTGAATGCTGAGTGTTTCGACAGGCAGATCGCTGAGCGGCTTCAGCATCCGACACCACCACGTATCCTGATTCTGTATGGGTCAGTACGTCAACGTTCATACAGCCGTTTTGCTGCCGAGGAAGCAGGTCGATTGCTCATTGCTATGGGTGCTGAGGTCAAAACATTTAACCCGTCCGGCTTGCCTCTGCCTGATGATGCACCAGAAACTCACCCTAAAGTGACGGAGCTGCGCGAACTGGTGAGATGGTGTGATGGCATGGTCTGGAGTTCCCCGGAACGCCACGGGGCGATGAGCGCAATAATGAAGGCGCAAATTGACTGGATCCCTTTGTCAGAGGGCGCTGTTCGTCCTTCCCAGGGAAAAACGCTGGCGGTCATGCAGGTATGTGGCGGTTCTCAGTCCTTCAATGCCGTCAATCAGATGCGGATTCTGGGACGCTGGATGCGCATGTTCACCATCCCGAATCAGTCTTCCGTGGCGAAAGCCTGGCAGGAATTTGATGAAAACGGGCGAATGAAACCATCATCCTGGTATGACCGCATCGTGGATGTGGCAGAAGAGCTGTTCAAAAGCACGCTGCTGCTGAAAGGTCATACGGAGTACCTTGCCGATCGTTACAGCGAACGCAAAGAAAGCCATCAGGAACTGTCAGCCCGCGTCAATCAGGAGAAAATATAGAGTTCCTTGTATCGTGAACCCATCCTGAGTGAACTCAACAACGTCAGCTCCTGGAAAAAAGATGCCCGAGGTAGATGTTCCATCTGCTATGAGCCGTGAGCGAGGAACGGACATCTTTGTCTATAACAGGCAGCATGCTTTAACGATATATAGCATTTTGACTACATAATCTAACCAGTCGGGAAGATATACCGTGCGAAAAATTGCATTCGAAAAGTTTTGTATTCTTACAACTTTTAGCGTTAGGATGTGAGGAGTTGCCCGCCTTTGGGTTGCTACTTACCAAAAATACCAAAGCGGGGTGCTACCCCCGCTTTTTTTGTATCTGACTCTTTTCCTTCAACCGAAGCGGCAACCGCTAATCATTTGCTCTTCATTGATAAGACTCACAGCGATGCTGCAGCACAACATAAGCTGATAGCACATGAGGAAAGCTTACTTTCAGTAGGCCTCAAATGAAAATATATTGATCACTGTATAACGCCAGCGTCTTGGTTGGGGCGATACCGACACCAACCAGCAGATGCGTGCGCTGCAGCAGCGTGCGGCGAATCTCCATGCCGAAATCGGTCAGATCCCGGCAATGACGTACCCCCGTCAGATCGCAAAACGCTTCATCGATACTGTATATTTCCACGCGCGGCGTCAGCTCTTCCAGCGTGGTCATTACCCGGTTAGACATATCGGCGTACAGTTCGTAGTTGCTGCTGAAGCAGACGACGCCATAGCGACGAAACAGATCTTTTTGCTTAAAGTAGGGATCGCCCATTTTCACGCCCAGCCGCTTTGCTTCTGCGCTTCGGGCGATGACGCAACCATCGTTGTTTGATAACACGGCCACTGGCTTACCTTTCAGATCCGGCCGGAAGGCGGTTTCGCAGGATGCGTAAAAGGAATTCACATCCACCAGCGCAAACATGATTACTTTGTCGCTTTGATGATGTGCGTAACCACGCCGAAAATATCCAGCGTATCCTCACTGCTCACGCGGATAGGCGACCAGGCGCTGTTCATCGGGTTTAACTGCACCGTGGGCCGCAGCTGTAGCTGCTTTACCGTAAACTCCCCTTCAACTGCCGCAATCACAATGTCACCATGCGTCGCCTGAAGCGCGCTGTCCACCACCAGCAAATCCCCGTCGCCAATACCGCCCTCAATCATCGAGTCGCCAGCGGCGCGGACAAAATAAGTTGAACTGGGATGCTGAATAAGCAGTTCGTTAAGGTCGATCCGTTGTTCCACATAATCTTGCGCGGGAGAGGGAAATCCGCACTGAACGATATCGGCAAAAAGCGGAGTCGTTACAATCTGGCGCAAGTCAACGGGTCTGTAGAACATCATCATCACACATCCATATATTTACTGTATTTATATACAGTAGATTTAAACAAAGGCGAGATCAAGCGGCGAACAGCGCGTGTTGGCGGGCGTTAAACTGCAGCATGTTGATTTTATTTATTTACGGGGAGAAAAAAATTTTGTGCGGCTCATTCGAATGATTATAAAAGCGCCAACTGAAAACCCGTCGGCATGCGACGGGTTCACAGGATTTAATGATGCAGCATTTCATCCACCACGGCCTGGGCCTTAAGCTGGTAAGGATAATAGGTTGGCCAGTTATCCATCTCTTCCAGCAGCGCCTGCTGTGAGGTATTGCCCATAAAGATATGGAAATGGCTCGACTTGCGCGGAGCGATGATATGATCGCTAAACTGCACATATTTCGGCGCGTTGCTGTTCGCCTCTTTGCACTCAAACAGATAACGGACGCCTTTCTTACCCGAGGTATAGGTGAGGATCTTGTGTCCAGCATAGTCATATTTACAGGAGGCGACCTGATCGCCGGTATGGAACTCCATCACGCCGTTTTCAATACCGATCGTTTCGACATCCGTTGCATATCCTTTGCGGTAATACGCTTTTATTTCCTCTGCTGATTTACGCTTATCTTTCTCTGCTTTCTGCGTAAACACCGGATCCAGTTCGCCGCTGACCAGATACGGGTAAACGGATTGCCACATACCGTCCCAGTCGGTCAACGCCCTGTCCCGAACGTTTTTATCGTCGAATACGCCTTCGGCCGCTTTCTGTTCCACCTCTGTCAGCGGAGCGCCATGTGAATGGTGACCGTGTGCGAAGGCATAACCGCTCGCCAGCAGCATTCCCAGAAACAGCGATAGTTTTTTAAAACGAATAACCACAATTGCACCCTCAGTTCATCCATAAAGATGCAATGTTATATTATAACAAAAGAAGATATTCAACTGTCCCGATGAAAACAACGAGGAAAAGCAGACCGAAAATCAACGGCCACCGCGCGGGTGGCCAATGGCAGGAGGCTGTCAGGCAGCCATCTTCAGGCAGGCGTCGGCGCACGCATTGCAGGCCTGGGCGCACGCCTGACAGTGTTGGTGCTCATGTCGGGCACATTCCTCGGCGCAGGCTTTGCACAGGTCCACGCAAAGACGACACGCCTGACTGAGATAATCGCTGTCCAGGGCCATAAATTGCGCCGCCAGACGGCACATTGCGGCACACTGGGTATCCAGACGGATACACGCTCTCATCATATCGATATCTTGTTCATTCAGGCATGACGCAGCACAGTGATCGCATGCTGCCGCACACGCATAACACATATCAATACATTCACGGTGTTCTTGCTGCATAACTCACTCCTTATTTTTGTCAGAGGAGTAGATAAGTCTGCACAAAATTTCCCACCTCGCCAGGCGGTAAGGCGCATTCACTTTTTTCCGAATAGCAGAATCCTTTTCCATTTCGTGTCGGCAATCACATATTCCACGCCCCGTTGTCCAGAACTTTGATCGGGTCACTTTTTCTACAAAAACCGGATTCGGTATGATGGAGGCGGACATAAAAAACAGGAGGTAATACTATGTATCGTTCTGTTCTGGTTCCAATTGATATCTCTGAATCCGATCTGACCCGCCAGCTCATCCCCCAGGTTGAGGCGCACACCAAAGCGGCAAAAGTCCACTTCCTGGCGGTGATCCCGTCAGTCCCCTTCTATGCTTCCATGGGGCTTGCCTACTCCGGCGAATTACCAGACAGGAACGGTTTACAGGCCAAAGCCTTGCAGAAGCTGGAAGAGATCGTGAAGCAATTCACTATCCCTGAAGGCAGAGTGCAAACGCACGTGGTGTATGGTCCACCTAAAGATCAAATCCTGAAGGTGGCGGAGGCGGTGAGCGCCGATCTGGTGATTATTGCCTCGCACCAGCCAGGCATCTCAACCTATCTGCTGGGCTCAACCGCTGCGGCCGTGGTTCGCCACGCGCACTGCCCGGTGTTAGTGGTACGCTGATCCCCGAACGGGAGTCCGCTGGCTCCCGTTTATTCTGCCTTTACAATCCAGTCCCGAAAGATTTCCATTGCCGGGGTCACTGGCTTCGATTTCAGGTGCGTGAGCCAGTAGCTGCCCATATCGACTTCATTAGCAAAAGGACGCACAAGCTGCCCGCTCGCCAGCTCACGGCTGAACATTTTTGCCGGAACCAGTGCCGCGCCGCCGCTCTGGATGACCGTTTCAACCATCAGGCGCGATGAGTCGAACATTGCGCCATTGATTCGCTCAGCGCTAACCCCTGCCGCCGCAAACCAGGCATCCCACTCATCTGCCCGGTAAGAGCGTAAAAGATTCTCTTGCAGGAGATCGGCGGGATGCGACAGTCGTTGCGCGGTATTGGGCGAACAGAGCACCGTCAGCGGCGCCTCGCACAGCATTTCGTTATGGGTGGCGGGCCACTGACCGCTACCAAAGCGGATGGCGAAATCCAGCCCTTCTGCGGCCAGGTTTACCACGTTGTTATTGGTGCGCAAACGCAGATCGACAAACGGATGCGCTTGCCGGAATTGTTCAATGCGCGGTAGCAGCCAGCCAACAGCGAAAGTCCCAACCGCCGCGACGGTGAGCACCTCACGGTATTCTCCTCCTTCAAACTGGCGGAAAATGGTGTCGATTTGCCCAAACGCATCGGTCAGCACCGCAAACAGCGCCTGCGCCTCATCCGTCATCTCCAGCCCTCTGGGCAGACGCTTGAACAGCACCCGGTTCAGGCGATCTTCAAGTATTCGTACCTGTTGGCTGACCGCCGCCTGCGTTACGCAAAGTTCAAGCGCGGCGCGCGTAAAGCTCAAATGACGGGCGGAAGCTTCAAAGGCGCGTAGCGCATTGAGAGGAAGATGAGAACGCATCGAAAAGACTCATAAGATTTTCTTTTGTCCAGGGTAAATTCTTCTCGCTTGTTAAGCAAGCGCTGAATGGAGATAGTGCATCACGCCGGCAACCGGGAAACATTTTATTTTTATTGATGTCTCTGGCCTGGATATTTCTGCACCAAAAACAAAAGTGTCCTTATTTACCCATTCAATGACGATTAAGAAGGTTTTGTATGCTTAAAGAACGGTTTCGCCAGACGGTATTTATCGCTGCCGCTGTTATGCCCTTCATTTTTAGTAGCACTTCACTGCATGCGCAGGCGACGTCAGACGTGCAGCAGGTTCAGAAAAAGCTGGCGGCGCTGGAAAAGCAATCTGGCGGACGCCTGGGCGTGGCGCTGATTAATACTGCGGATAATTCGCAGGTGCTGTACCGCGCAGACGAGCGTTTTGCGATGTGCAGCACCAGTAAGGTCATGACCGCCGCCGCGGTATTAAAACAGAGTGAAACCCATGACGGTATTTTGCAGCAAAAAATGACCATTAAAAAAGCCGATCTGACCAACTGGAATCCCGTAACAGAGAAATATGTGGGTAATACGATGACATTAGCTGAGCTAAGCGCAGCGACGTTACAGTACAGCGATAATACCGCCATGAATAAACTGCTGGCGCATCTTGGCGGCCCCGGCAACGTCACGGCGTTTGCACGTTCCATTGGCGACACGACGTTTCGTCTCGATCGCAAAGAGCCGGAATTAAACACCGCCATTCCCGGCGATGAGCGCGACACAACATCGCCGCTGGCCATGGCCAAAAGTCTGCGTAAACTCACGCTGGGCGACGCGCTGGCAGGTCCCCAGCGCGCGCAGCTTGTCGACTGGCTGAAAGGCAACACCACCGGGGGCCAGAGCATTCGTGCCGGCCTTCCTGCACACTGGGTGGTGGGCGATAAAACCGGGGCGGGTGATTACGGCACCACGAATGACATCGCGGTGATCTGGCCGGAAGACCGCGCCCCGCTGGTGCTGGTAACCTATTTCACACAGCCACGGCAGGATGCGAAATGGCGTAAAGATGTCCTGGCCGCGGCGGCGAAAATTGTGACGGAAGGAAAGTAATTTCTCTGAACAGAACCCTGCGCAGACACCTGACGGTGTCTGTGCGGAAAACAGCGCTTCGCTGGAAAATTGGTCTACACTAAAAAATGTGTGAATTCACTCTCACCAATCAACCTAACAAGGATGCGCGATATGAAAAAAATTGCTTTCGCTACCACACTGCTTGTCTCAGCCTTCTCTTTCAGCGCCATTGCCGCTGACCAGGTTTCAAAAGAAGAAGTTGATCATTTTAAACTGGAAAAAGTGGGGACGGTAAACGTTTCGCAGAGCGGCGGAGCCATCTCCTCACCAAGCGATCTGCGTGAAGAACTGTCGAAACTGACGGATGAAAAAGGCGCCAAATATTATCACATCGTCGCTGCCCGTCAGCATGGCCCGAATTTTGAAGCGGTCGCCGACATTTATAAAGATGCGAAAAAATAAGTCCGTAGTGAACAGTATTCACCCGCTGGTCTGACAAAAGAAAAAGGCCCGGACAAATGTCCAGGCCTTTAAAATTTGGGCCGCCATCGAGGCCTCGAACCCCGTTCCCTACAACAAAAGTCGTTCGCTCTTCCAGATGAGCTAATGGCGGTTAGCCGTTTATCATTATCTGATTGAGAATTTACTCATCAGTGATAACGGGCTGAATAATACATAACTCAAATTAACCCTGCAAGAGCTAAAGTCCTTTTGAAACGCCTTTAATTCACTGTTTGCTTATTATTTGCGCGCCGATAGCAAATCAAAAGCGCATCCGTATCCCAACAACACCCTGAATGGGTTCCTCAATATGGCGACCCTGTCGGTAATTCATTTCACCATACAGCGTGGCGGTGCGAGTTACGTCGGCAGACAGACCCAGGCCATACTTACCGGAGGTACCGTTAAGATTATTATCAAAACGATTCACATTATTGATTACCGTGCGATTCGATTTTGCTAATTCCTGTTCAACCTCAACCTGAATGTATGGCGCAATAACAGTGTCATGGCTGGAAAAATGGCCTCCCGTGCGTATACCCATCCCGGCAATAAGAGAACGCGCCGCGCCTGTCTTCGCCCTCATCCCGTTTGACAAACGAATATCCGCATCATTAATTTGCGTCCCGGTAAGGCGAAAAAATGGCTCAACGGTGATGGTATCATCCGGCTGGAAAAGTATTCCGCTTTCAGTCGCGGCGCTCAGACCATATTGATGCCATTCTCCCGTTGCATTACCGCCATTGGTCATACGCACCCTGAGGTTATTATTTAATCTATTCGCTTTAACCACGCCATCAATATAAACGCCGTTGTGATGATACCAGGTGGCGTAGCCGCCAATACCGTAACTGTCCACATGGCTTTTTCCGCCCCGGGCGTGCAGGACATGATTTTTGGTCAGCGTGATAAACGCGCCGCTAACAAGCGTTCCATCCTGATATTCCGCCATTCGGTCTCCGCCCAGTTCCAAACCGTTTTGGTGCAGCGTATATTCAGCACCGCTACTGACCGAAACGTGGCTCTTTTTACCCAGATAATGGCCCCAGACATTCCCCTCGCCCGCCTTTCGCTCACGGCCTGAGTGATTACGGTAACTGCGCAGGCCGTCCATTTCTGAACGCATAACATTCAGGCCGACGGTCGCCAGGCTCAGGACTGCATCCGTAGAGGGGGTCGTAATCAGCGAACCGCCGCCATTGCCATTGTTATTCCCATTATCTCCTTCGCTGCCGCCGTCGCCCTCGTTGCCCTCGTTATCTTCATTATCTTCATCGCCTTCGTTACCTTCATTGCCATCGGTCATCGCGCCGAGATACCAGACATTGCCGCTGTAGCCATCCTTATTCTGTTGATGATACAGCGTATAAAGATACGTACCGCCATCAATCGCGGCTGAGCGATGATAATTAGCGCTCACCAGAGAAAATTCCGCTTCACCGCGTTGATCGTGAATAAGATTCACCGTAAGGTCCCTGTCGTCGGCGATTTCATGCCCCGAGTCAAAAACCATGATAGTAAAGCTGCCAGCGCCCTGACCTATCTCGACAAAATTCGCGTTCTTTTTAGCCAGCGATGAATTAAATAAAAAGTGACCTGAGCCGCTAAGATTATCAATGGTCAGAGCCGCATATTCGCCGTAACTGTCGAGCAGAAAACTTACGTTTCCTCCCTGGAGAGTGAGATTGCCGACATAAGCCGGGTCCAGATCCGCGGTGTCGTTATCAATGTCGGTAATGTACAGCGTACCGGCTAGCGTGATGTTATCGGCTACCGCACCGGCATCCATATAGACGCCTCCCGCCTGCCCGACATTCATAAAACCGGTCGCGCGTGCGCCATCATATAAATAAGAACGACCGCCATTGATTGTGGTGTCATTAATAATGGCATTATTCGCCACCGACTGGATCCCGGCGTCAATCCTCGTTCTGTCCGCATAACCTTCGCTATAAACGATCTGATGGCCGCCGTTAATATGCGTGTCTTCGGCCTGCGAGCCGAAATAAATATACTGGCGCGACGTATCATTAAGCTGCGTTTTTTTCGCCGTGGAGGCGGAAAAGTAAACATACTGAACGCTGTTATCATTCAGTATCGTATTTTCCACGAAGCCCGGCGCCCAGGTCTGGAATTGAAGCGTCTGAACACTGTTTCCGTTGAGAGTGGTATTCACCGCCAAACCACCGGTAAGCTGCTGACGAGCCGTTCCGTTAAGGGTTGTACCTTCTGCAACCGCATTTAAGCCAGAAATATACTGCGCGCCGTGATTAATCGTGGTGTCTGTCACCCGCGCGCTGTCACTCAGGTATTGTGAAGAGCCTTCCTCTATCGTTGTGTTTTTTGCATGCGCGTTATCCTTGAGCCATTGCTGCCCGCCGTTATTGAGCTGAGTGCCGGTGATTAGCGCATTTTCATAACCATACTGGCGTCCGCCGCTCCCCTGAACAACGGTATCCACCGCTTCAGAATAAACGTTTTGCGTACCATTGCTGTTGATAATCGTCCCCCTGGCAACGGCGTTATCTCTGACATTTTCAAAACCTTTATCGTTAAGAACCGTACCGTAAGACGTGGCGTTATCCTGTAATTCTAAAACACCACTACTTTTTTGCGGAACAGACATTTCGACAACAATATTTTTTACGACAGCATCTCCATTGTATATTACTGTCTCGCCAGAAATGAGGCAGTTAATATTACAACGCTCATTCGTCGTTTCTGTTTCTACAGGAATTAATGATACCGCCCCGACAGCGGGCGACAACACCGCAAAACCGCAGGCCAGCGTAGAGGCAACAACATGATGAATAAGAGTGCTTACGGAGGTATTTGCTGACCATCCTTGTGTGCTCATTTAATTTCTCACTTCAGGGACGCCACGGCAAAACCTGATATAACAACAGTAAACCAGACGTATCCTTTCATTAAAAGACAATTGACCTGCTGCGCATAATCACGCACGGGAGGGAATAAAAACCAATGACAGGCTTAAATCAAACGCGTCCATCTAAACACAGATAATGTAAACCAACAGTAAACCGGGACCTGCGCAACAAGGCAAAATAATACGGAAATTCCTTATTAACACAGCAACATTTCTCGAATTATGTTGCTTATACCGTATTCGCGACAATAAAAAACGAGAACCTTTTGGCTCTCGCTCTTATTAATTCCAGAAAGTAAGGTAGCGTAAAATGTGAAGACGCCGTTTACAGCGCCTGCGTCATCGGACGGAAAATAACCTCGTTCACACCGACATCTTCCGGCTCGCTGATAACAAATGCCACCCTGCGCGCAGAGGTGTCCGGAGGGATACCGACTTGAGTACCATAATCCTGATTAGCGCGTTTCATCACAAAAAGGAAGGGAGATAAAAATGCCAAAAGGCTCCCGGCGGAGCCTCAATTATTTTCGGTAGTCTACCGGTGTCTGACCGGAACGAATGTACTGTGTAATATTGTCAAATGTCACCATGACAGATTTGCAAAAAATGCATTTTGCGCCGAAAGGGTTTTTCTCGGTAACATCAAAAGCAGAGGTTCTGTACTGAGAACCATGACAACATGGACATCTGAAGTGGATATGAGGAGTCATAACGCTCACCTTAAAGTGCGGGCCTCTGGGGCCCTGGTCTACGCTAAATTCGACGTCCTGATCCTCATTTAACGTTTTAAAATTGTCGCTCTGAATTGCAGAAGAAGGGACAAACACATCTTTGCTGCCATCAGCCGGAGCAATAAAACCGAAACTTTTTTCAGCGTTGAATTCTTTTACTAAGCCTGTCTTTTTAATTGACATGATCGATACCTTAATTTGAGCCTTCCGGCGTAGGGTTTTTACAGAAACGACGAAGTGAATAGTGGGAAGACTCAAAGAAGGGACAAAGAGAATATACCTGAAATGAGAACTGCTTGAGTAAACAACTTTATAGATCGTTTGTTCTTAAACCGATGATGTCATTAACGCATGGACGTATCCGTTAAGCAATGTTTATTTTAGCCATCCGGATATCCTTATAGCCAGAAAATAACTCTGGCGTTCTCTTTAAGCACGTGTATAGTGCACCCTGTAATTAGCATTAAGGAATTTGTTTGTCCCGTAAAATGACAGGAATTGTCAAAACCTTTGACTGCAAAAGCGGTAAAGGTCTAATCAGCCCCTCCGATGGCCGCAAAGATGTTCAGCTTCACATTTCCGCACTCAGCCTTCGCGATTCAGAAGTACTGACCCCTGGGTTACGCGTTGAGTTTTGCCGAATAAACGGTCTGCATGGCCCTTCAGCAGCGAATGTTTATCTTTCGTAATCTGTATTAACACCTTTCGCCCAGGAAAAACCGTGGTGCATCATTAGCCATTCGCTAACAGCCCGCAGTCAGTCTATACCTGGCAGACGTTATCGGAAAAAATAAAAAACGGGAACCACTGGCTCCCGTTATAGTGTCACCCAGAATCTGAATTACATATTGGCGATGATCGCGTCGCCAAACTCTGAACATTTCAGCAGTTTAGCGCCTTCCATCAGACGTTCGAAGTCATAGGTCACGGTCTTCGCGGCGATCGCCCCTTCCATGCCCTTAACAATCAGGTCTGCGGCTTCGAACCACTGCATGTGACGCAGCATCATTTCAGCAGAAAGGATGATGGAGCCCGGGTTCACTTTATCCTGACCTGCGTACTTCGGCGCGGTGCCGTGAGTCGCTTCAAACAGCGCGCACTCGTCGCCAATGTTCGCGCCCGGGGCGATACCGATGCCGCCAACCTGCGCAGCCAGCGCATCGGAAATATAGTCGCCGTTCAGGTTCATACAGGCGATAACGTCGTATTCCGCCGGACGCAGCAGGATTTGTTGCAGGAACGCATCGGCAATGACGTCTTTAATGACAATCTCTTTGCCGGTGTTCGGGTTCTTGATTTTCACCCACGGACCGCCATCGATCAGCTCGCCGCCGAACTCATCGCGCGCCAACTGGTAACCCCAGTCTTTAAACGCGCCTTCGGTGAACTTCATGATGTTGCCTTTATGGACCAGGGTCACGGAGTCACGATCGTTGGTGATCGCGTACTCGATTGCCGCGCGCACCAGACGTTTGGTTCCTTCTTCAGAACACGGCTTGATACCGATACCGCAGTGCTCAGGGAAGCGGATTTTTTTCACGCCCATCTCTTCGCGCAGGAATTTAATCACTTTCTCAGCGTCCGCTGAGTCCGCTTTCCATTCAATACCTGCGTAGATGTCTTCAGAGTTTTCACGGAAGATAACCATGTCGGTCAGTTCCGGGTGTTTAACCGGGCTTGGGGTGCCCTGGTAATAACGCACCGGACGCAGGCAAACGTACAGGTCAAGTTCCTGACGCAGCGCAACGTTCAGAGAGCGGATACCGCCACCAACCGGGGTAGTCAGCGGGCCTTTAATCGCCACGCGGTATTCACGAATCAGATCCAGGGTTTCAGGGGGCAGCCAGACGTCCTGACCATAAACCTGGGTGGATTTTTCACCGGTGTAAATTTCCATCCAGGAGATTTTACGCTCACCTTTATAGGCTTTCTCGACCGCGGCATCGACCACTTTGAGCATGGCAGGGGTTACATCAACACCGATACCGTCGCCTTCGATAAACGGGATAATCGGATTCTCAGGAACGTTGAGTTTGCCGTTTTGCAGGGTGATCTTCTTACCTTCCGCCGGAACAACTACTTTGCTTTCCATTCACCTCTCCTTCGAGCGCTTCTGGTTTGCTCGTCTGTCATCGCGCTGCATGTGCCATTGCGTCCTGCTGCACGAATGCGTTAGAGCAATTTTTTGTTAATGTTTTGTAATGAGCATGTCAATACTACCCTAATGTTCGCCGCCATGAAAGACGCTCGTGATTAGGCTATAATGCGGCAATTGCTATAATCTGAAAATACCATGCAGAAAACTTCTTTTAGAAATCACCGGGTTGAGCGATTCAGCTCGCGACAAGCCACTAAGCGGCGCAAAGAAAACCAGCCAAAACGCGTGGTTTTATTCAATAAACCTTACGATGTTTTGCCACAATTTACTGACGAGGCCGGACGGCGCACCTTAAAAGATTTTATCCCCGTACAGGGGATTTATGCCGCAGGCCGTCTGGACCGGGACAGCGAAGGACTGTTGGTGCTGACTAACGACGGCGCGCTACAGGCGCGCCTGACGCAGCCCGGCAAACGCACCGGCAAAATCTATTTTGTACAGGTCGAAGGCGACCCTACGGTGCAAGCGCTGAACGCGCTGCGCGATGGCGTCACGCTGAACGATGGCCCCACCCTGCCCGCCGGCGTCGAGCTTGTCGCGGAGCCTGACTGGCTGTGGCCGCGCAACCCGCCGATTCGTGAGCGGAAAAACATCCCCACCCGCTGGCTGAAGATCACCTTATATGAAGGGCGTAACCGGCAGGTGCGGCGTATGACCGCGCACGTCGGGTTTCCGACGCTGCGTCTGATTCGCTATGCCATGGGGGATTACACGCTGGATAATCTCGCTAACGGCGAGTGGCGAGACGTCACCAATGCAAATAAAGGATAAAGTATGTTCAAACCACACGTCACGGTTGCCTGCATCGTCCATGCAGAAGACAAATTTTTAGTGGTCGAAGAAACGATAAACGGCAAAGCGTTGTGGAATCAGCCTGCCGGACATCTGGAAGCCGACGAAACGCTGGTGCAAGCGGCGGCGCGCGAGCTGTGGGAAGAAACCGGGATTAAGGAGCAACCTCAATACTTTATTCGTATGCATCAATGGATTGCGCCCGACAAAACGCCCTTTCTCCGCTTTCTGTTCTCTATTGAACTTGCCAATATGTGCGACACTGAACCGCATGACAGCGATATCGATTGCTGCCGCTGGGTCAGCGCAGAAGAGATTCTTCACGCCCCGAACCTGCGTTCGCCGCTGGTGGCCGAAAGTATTCGCAGCTATCAGCGGCCAGAGCGTTATCCACTGGAAATGGTCGGTGAATTTAACTGGCCGTTTACTGAGGGTGTCAACTAAAAGGGGTGCGTGATAGAATACGCCGCCTTGAAGTTCAATGTCGTGAGTATTCCAATGTCAGAAAGCCCAAAAAAAGTGATCGTCGGGATGTCCGGCGGTGTCGACTCTTCCGTTTCCGCCTGGCTGTTGCAACAACAGGGTTATCAGGTAGAAGGCCTGTTCATGAAGAACTGGGAGGAAGACGACGGTGAGGAATACTGCACCGCGGCGGCCGATCTGGCTGACGCGCAGGCCGTCTGCGATAAGCTCGGCATTGAACTGCACACCGTTAACTTTGCCGCAGAATACTGGGATAACGTCTTTGAGCTGTTCCTTGAGGAGTACAGAGCCGGACGTACGCCAAACCCGGATATTCTGTGCAATAAAGAGATCAAGTTTAAAGCGTTCCTCGAATTCGCCGCAGAAGATTTAGGCGCTGACTTTATCGCCACCGGCCACTACGTGCGCCGCGCTGATGTGGACGGCAAAAGTCGTCTGCTGCGCGGGCTCGACGGCAATAAAGACCAGAGCTACTTCCTGTATACCCTCAGCCATGAACAAATCGCGCAAAGCCTGTTCCCGGTAGGCGAACTGGCCAAGCCGCAGGTGCGTAAAATAGCCGAAGATCTGGGCCTGGTGACGGCAAAGAAAAAAGACTCCACCGGTATCTGTTTTATCGGCGAACGTAAGTTCCGCGAGTTTCTTGGCCGTTACCTGCCGGCACAGCCGGGTAAAATCGTTACCGTAGACGGCGAAGAGATTGGCCAGCACCAGGGGTTGATGTATCACACGCTGGGTCAACGTAAAGGACTCGGCATCGGCGGCACCAAAGAAGGGACCGACGATCCCTGGTACGTGGTCGATAAAGACGTTGAGAACAACATCCTGGTTGTCGCGCAGGGCCATGAACACCCGCGCCTGATGTCCGTCGGCCTGGTGGCGCAACAGTTGCACTGGGTCGATCGCGAGCCGTTCACCGGCACAATGCGCTGCACGGTGAAAACACGCTATCGCCAGACTGACATTCCGTGCACCGTGAACGCGCTGGATGACGAACGCATCGAAGTGATCTTTGACGAACCGGTTGCCGCGGTCACGCCGGGCCAGTCGGCGGTCTTTTACCGTGGCGAAGTGTGCCTCGGCGGCGGCATTATCGAACAGCGCCTGCCGTTGCCGGTCTAATTTTTACCTCTTAAATACAAGGAAGCAGTGAACGTGGCAAAAAATTACTATGACATCACCCTCGCCCTGGCAGGTATTTGCCAGTCGGCACGCCTGGTGCAACAACTGGCGCACCAGGGACATTGTGATGCCGATGCGCTCCACGTCTCACTGAACAGCGTCATTGATATGAACCCCAGCTCAACGCTGGGGGTGTTCGGCGGTAGCGAAGCCAATCTGCGCCTCGGCCTGGAGACCCTGCTCGGCGTGCTCAACGCCAGCAGTCGCCAGGGGCTAAACGCAGAGCTAACCCGCTATACCCTGAGCCTGATGGTGCTGGAGCGCAAACTCTCCGCCGCCAAAGGCGCGCTGGATACCCTGGGCGATCGTATTAATGGCCTGCAGCGCCAGCTGGAACACTTCGATCTTCAATCGGAAACGCTGATGAGCGCCATGGCCGGCATTTATGTCGACGTCATCAGCCCGCTGGGACCGCGTATTCAGGTGACGGGTTCCCCCGCCGTACTGCAAAGCCCTCAGGTGCAGGCCAAAGTGCGCGCCTCGCTGCTGGCAGGGATTCGCGCCGCCGTGCTCTGGCACCAGGTTGGCGGAGGCCGCCTGCAGCTCATGTTTTCCCGTAATCGCCTGACCACTCAGGCAAAACAAATTCTTGCTCATTTAACCCCGGAGTTGTGATCTATGGAATTATCCTCACTGACCGCCGTTTCCCCTGTCGATGGACGCTACGGCGATAAAGTCAGCGCGCTGCGCGGGATTTTCAGCGAATACGGTTTGCTGAAATTCCGCGTACAGGTAGAAGTACGCTGGCTGCAAAAACTGGCCGCGCACGCAGCGATCAAGGAAGTTCCTGCTTTTGCTGCCGATGCAAACGGTTTCCTCGACGCTATCGTGGCAAACTTCAATGAAGAAGACGCCGCGCGCATTAAAACCATCGAGCGCACCACCAACCACGACGTCAAAGCAGTCGAGTATTTCCTGAAAGAGAAAGTGGCGGAGGTGCCTGAGCTGCACGCGGTTTCCGAATTCATTCACTTTGCCTGCACCTCAGAAGATATTAATAACCTCTCACACGCGCTGATGCTGAAAACCGCGCGCGACGAAGTGATCCTGCCGTACTGGCGCAAAATGATCGACGCGGTAAAAGATCTTTCCGTTCAGTATCGCGACATCCCCCTTCTCTCCCGTACTCATGGTCAACCGGCAACACCGTCGACCATGGGCAAAGAGATGGCAAACGTGGCCTACCGCATGGAGCGCCAGTTCCGCCAGCTGAATCAGGTAGAAATTCTGGGTAAAATCAACGGCGCGGTCGGTAACTATAACGCACACATCGCCGCGTATCCGGAGGTTGACTGGCACCAGTTCAGCGAAGAATTTGTCACCTCGCTGGGCATTCAGTGGAACCCGTACACCACCCAGATTGAGCCGCACGACTACATCGCCGAACTGTTCGACTGTATCGCCCGTTTCAACACCATTCTGATCGACTTCGATCGTGACGTCTGGGGTTACATCGCGCTGAACCACTTCAGGCAAAAAACCATTGCGGGCGAAATCGGGTCTTCCACCATGCCGCATAAAGTAAACCCGATCGATTTTGAAAATTCCGAAGGTAACCTGGGCCTGTCAAACGCGGTTCTGCAACATCTGGCCAGCAAACTGCCTGTGTCCCGCTGGCAGCGCGACCTGACGGATTCAACCGTGCTGCGTAACCTGGGCGTGGGTATTGGTTACGCGTTGATCGCCTATCAGTCCACCCTGAAAGGGGTAAGCAAACTGGAAGTGAACCGCGATCGTCTGCTGGACGAACTGGATCACAACTGGGAAGTATTGGCAGAGCCGATCCAAACCGTAATGCGTCGCTATGGCATTGAAAAACCGTATGAAAAGCTGAAAGAGCTGACCCGCGGCAAACGCGTTGACGCTGAAGGGATGAAGCAGTTTATCGACGGTCTGGCGCTGCCGGAAGACGAAAAAACGCGGCTGAAAGCGATGACCCCGGCGAATTACATTGGTCGCGCCGTGACAATGGTTGATGAGCTAAAATAAGCCACCCGCCTGTGCCGGATGATGATGCAACGGCATCTTATCCGGCCTGCAATGGCCAGACGTGTTTTCCGTGCCGGTGCGCTTCCGGCATTTCCCCTTCCCCGGTTTATTAAATGTTTATCCCCACAGCAACATAATCAGCGTTAAACTATTCATACCGTATATATAGGGAGAAAAGATGATGCGCGTACTGGTTGTTGAGGATAATGCGTTGTTACGCCACCACCTGAAGGTGCAACTTCAGGATGCAGGACATCAGGTTGATGACGCCGAAGATGCCAAAGAGGCCGACTATTATCTTAACGAACACGTGCCAGATATCGCGATCGTCGATCTCGGACTACCCGATGAAGACGGGCTGTCGCTGATCCGTCGCTGGCGCGGGAATGACGTTTCCCTACCGGTTCTGGTGCTGACTGCGCGCGAAGGCTGGCAGGACAAAGTGGAGGTGCTGAGCGCGGGGGCGGATGACTATGTCACCAAACCGTTTCACATTGAGGAAGTGGTGGCACGCATGCAGGCGTTGATGCGGCGTAACAGCGGCCATGCCTCACAGATTATCTCCATTCCCCCTTTCCAGGTCGATCTTTCTCGCCGTGAACTGTCGGTGAACGATGAAGTCATTAAGCTGACCGCCTTTGAATACACCATTATGGAAACGCTGATCCGTAATAACGGCAAAGTGGTCAGTAAAGATGCGCTGATGTTACAGCTCTATCCGGATGCTGAACTGCGTGAAAGTCATACCATTGACGTTTTGATGGGCCGTCTGCGCAAGAAGATTCAGGCGCTGTATCCCCATGACGTGATTACCACCGTCCGTGGTCAGGGATATCTGTTCGAACTGCGCTAATGAATAAACTGCTGCGTCACCTTTTTCCGCTGTCTCTGCGGCTACGCTTTTTACTGGCGACTGCAGGGGTGGTGCTGGTGCTGTCTCTGGCCTATGGCGCAGTCGCGCTGGTGGGCTATAGCGTCAGCTTTGACAAAACGACCTTCCGCCTGCTGCGCGGCGAGAGCAATCTTTTCTATACGCTCGCCAGGTGGGAGGACAATAAGATCCATGTCGAGATCCCGGAGCATCTCGATATGCAAAGCCCCACGATCTCGTTGATTTATGATGAAAACGGCAAGCTGCTCTGGGCGCAGCGTAATGTGCCGTGGCTGGTAAAACTTATTCATCCCGACTGGCTGAAAACCAACGGTTTTCACGAAATCGAAGCCGATATTGACGCCACCAGCACGCTGGTAAACGAAGACCACTCGGTGCAGGCGCAACTGAAAGAGGTACGGGAAGACGATGACGACGCGGAAATGACCCACTCGGTCGCGGTAAACGTCTACCCGGCGACGGCGCGTATGCCGCAGTTGACGATTGTGGTGGTCGACACAATTCCCATTGAGCTTAAACGCTCTTATATGGTCTGGAGCTGGTTTATTTACGTGCTGGCAGCCAACCTGCTGCTGGTGATCCCGTTGCTCTGGGTGGCGGCCTGGTGGAGCCTGCGCCCTATCGAGGCGCTGGCGCGCGAAGTCCGGGAACTGGAGGAACACCATCGCGAACAGTTAAACCCGGAAACCACGCGCGAACTGACCAGCCTGGTGCGCAACCTTAATCGTCTGCTGAAAAGCGAACGCGAACGCTACGATAAGTACCGAACCACGTTGACCGACCTGACCCATAGCCTGAAGACGCCGCTGGCCGTGCTGCAAAGTACGCTGCGTTCAATGCGCAGTGAAAAGCTGAGCGTTAGCGACGCCGAGCCGGTGATGCTTGAACAAATCAGCCGTATCTCTCAGCAGATTGGCTATTACCTGCATCGCGCCAGTATGCGCGGCGGTGGCGTACTGCTCAGCCGGGAACTGCATCCGGTGGCCCCTTTACTGGATAACCTGACCTCGGCGCTCAATAAGGTTTATCAGCGTAAAGGCGTCACTATCAGCCTCGATATTTCACCGGAAGTGAGTTTTGTCGGTGAACAGAACGACTTTGTCGAAGTGATGGGCAACGTGCTGGATAACGCCTGCAAATATTGCCTCGAATTTGTCGAAATTTCCGCCCGCCAGACCGACGACCATCTGCATATTGTGGTGGAAGATGACGGTCCCGGCATCCCGCAGAGCAAGCGCGATCTGGTGTTTGATCGCGGTCAGCGGGTGGATACACTGCGTCCGGGCCAAGGCGTGGGACTGGCGGTCGCCCGTGAAATTACCGAGCAATACGACGGCAAGATTATCGCCAGCGACAGTCTGCTGGGCGGAGCCCGAATGGAGGTGATTTTTGGTCACCAGCAGCCGGGGCAAAAAGACGACTAACGCCGAAAATCACGGGACCTTCGCTAATAAATATGCGCTCACTACATTCATCCTGTTACGCATCCGTTATAATCGGTTGCAACGAACAGCCTGTGGATGCGCAATATGGAATACCAATTAACTCTCAACTGGCCCGACTTTCTTGAACGCCACTGGCAAAAACGCCCGGTGGTGTTGAAACGCGGCTTTAATAACTTCATCGATCCGCTCTCTCCTGACGAACTGGCGGGGCTGGCGATGGAAAGCGAAGTCGACAGCCGTCTGGTAAGCCATCAGGATGGCAAATGGCAGGTCAGCCACGGTCCGTTTGAAAGCTACGATCATCTCGGCGAGAACAACTGGTCGCTGCTGGTTCAGGCCGTTAACCACTGGCACGAGCCCACCGCCGCGCTCATGCGCCCTTTCCGCGCCCTGCCGGACTGGCGTATTGACGACCTGATGATCTCGTTCTCGGTACCCGGCGGCGGCGTGGGTCCGCATCTGGATCAGTACGATGTCTTTATCATTCAGGGGACTGGCCGCCGTCGCTGGCGCGTCGGTGAAAAGTTGCAAATGAAGCAGCATTGCCCGCATCCGGACCTTTTACAGGTCGATCCGTTTGAGGCGATCATTGATGAAGAACTGGAGCCGGGCGATATCCTGTACATCCCGCCGGGATTCCCGCACGAAGGCTATGCGCTGGAAAACGCAATGAACTATTCCGTCGGCTTCCGCGCACCGAATACCCGCGAACTGATCAGCGGGTTTGCCGACTATGTGCTGCAACGCGAACTGGGCAGCACGTATTACAGCGACCCGGACGTTCCCCCACGTGAGCACCCGGCTGATGTGCTACCGCAGGAAATGGACAAACTGCGCACGATGATGCTCGATCTGATTAACCAACCGGAACACTTCAAGCAATGGTTTGGGGAATTTATCTCCCAGTCTCGCCACGAGCTGGATATCGCCCCGCCGGAGCCGCCGTATCAGCCCGACGAAATCTACGATGCCCTGAAGCAGGGCGACGTGCTGGTACGCCTGGGTGGTCTGCGCGTTCTGCGCGTGGACGGTGAGGTATACGCCAACGGCGAGAAGATCGACTCTCCGCATCGTCCGGCGCTGGAAGCGCTTGCCAGCCACATCGTGCTCACCGCCGAAAACTTTGGCGATGCGCTGGACGATCCGTCCTTTCTGGCGATGCTGGCCGCTCTGGTCAACAGCGGCTACTGGTTCTTCGAAGGGTAAGTCGGCGCTTCGCTTATCCGGCCTGCAGGATCACCTCCCGTAGGCCGGACAATACGGCGCCATCCGGTCTCAACAAGACGACGGCTGCTTCGCCGTCAGCTCAGCGATACGCACAATCACCTGTACCGCTTTTTCCATGCCTTCCAGCGTCACAAACTCATGCTTGCCATGATAGTTGTAGCCGCCGGTGAACAAGTTCGGGCACGGCAGTCCCATAAACGACAGCTGCGCGCCGTCGGTGCCGCCGCGGATCGGCTTCATATCCGGTTCAATATCGCAGTCGCGCATGGCCTGCTGGGCGATGTCGAGGATATGCGGGTACTCAGCCACTTTCTCTCGCATGTTGTAATAACTGTCCTCGATCACCAGTTCGATATAGCAGTCCGGGTGTAGCCCTTTGCCCACCTTTTTGGCGATCTCCATCATCTTGCGCTTCCGCGCTTCAAACTGTTTGCGGTCAAAGTCGCGAATGATGTAGTGCATATCGGCGCGATCGACGGTGCCTTTCATGCTCGCCAGGTGATAAAAGCCTTCGTAGCCGTCGGTGGTTTCCGGGCTTTCATCTGCGGGCACCTCGTTATGAATACGCGCCGCCAGCGACAGGGCGTTCACCATCACCCCTTTCGCGGTGCCAGGATGAACGTTATTGCCGACAATCTTGATGTTCACGGACGCCGCGTTGAAGTTCTCAAACTCCAGTTCGCCGACGCCGCCACCGTCAACGGTGTAAGCCCACTTCGCGTTAAACGCCGCGACATCAAAGTGCTTCGCCCCCTTGCCCACTTCTTCATCCGGGGTAAAGGCCACCCGAATATCGCCATGGGGGATGTTTTTCTCTTTCAGTACCGCCAGCGCGGTCATGATTTCCGCCACGCCCGCTTTGTCGTCCGCGCCAAGCAGCGTTTTACCGTCTGTGGTGATCAGCGTTTGTCCCAGCAACTGATGCAGCACCGGGAACATGACCGGCGACAGCACCTCATCGCCAATGCCGAGCGCAATATCACCGCCGCGATAATTTTCAACAATTTGCGGATTCACGTTTTTGCCGCTGAAATCTGGTGAGGTATCCACATGTGAAATGAAACCGATAGCAGGGATATCGCCGGGGATATTCGCCGGCAGCGTCGCCATCAGCGTCCCTTTGTCGCTTAACGTCACATTGACCAGCCCCATCTCTTCGAGCTGTTGTTTGAGCAAATGTAATAGCTTCCACTGTCCCTCTGTACTGGGAACCTGTCTCACACCCGCTTTCGACTGGGTATCCAACGAAACGTAGTGTAGAAAACGCTCAAGTAGTTTATCCATGCAGTCATCCTCACTATTTGTGACAACATTATCAGGAAGCCACAAAAGACAAATATTGCGTCAGGTCACTTTTATCCCCGCAAACGAGAATATTTCTCTTCAGACCCCTACTGACTATAACAAGGATTGGCGATTACAGTGGTTTGCCGTAGAATGACCGCCCTCTTTAAGAGTCACCAAGGTGGTCAACCACAAACCCCGTATCGGTCAGCCATCCGATACGTCTACATGGGACAGAGAAAAAAATTGAATAAACAACCGCGTTCGCTTTCACCGCTGGTTCTTTTATCAGGTATCAGCAAAAGCTTCGATGGCAAAGAGGTCATTTCCCAGTTGGATCTGACTATCAATAATGGCGAGTTCCTCACGCTGCTGGGTCCTTCAGGCTGCGGTAAAACAACCGTGCTTCGCCTGATAGCCGGTCTGGAAACCGTGGATTCCGGTCAGATTATGCTGGATAACCAGGACATCACCCACGTTCCGGCAGAAAACCGCTACGTAAACACCGTTTTCCAGAGCTATGCGTTATTCCCCCACATGACCGTTTTTGAAAATGTGGCCTTTGGGTTACGTATGCAAAAAACCCCGGCGGCGGAAATTGCCCCGCGCGTAACTGAAGCGCTGCGGATGGTGCAACTGGAAGAGTTCGCACAGCGCAAACCGCATCAGCTTTCCGGCGGTCAGCAGCAGCGCGTGGCCATCGCCCGGGCAGTCGTCAATAAACCGCGTCTTTTGCTGTTGGATGAGTCCCTCTCGGCGCTGGACTATAAACTGCGAAAGCAGATGCAGAACGAACTGAAAGCCTTGCAGCGTAAGCTCGGCATCACGTTCGTCTTCGTCACCCACGACCAGGAAGAAGCGCTCACCATGTCCGACCGCATTGTGGTCATGCGCGACGGACGCATTGAGCAGGACGGCACGCCGCGTGAAATTTACGAAGAGCCGAAAAACCTGTTCGTTGCCGGATTCATTGGCGAAATTAATATGTTCAATGCGACGGTCATTGAACGGTTAGACGAACAGCGGGTACGCGCGAACGTTGAAGGCCGCGAGTGCAATATCTACGTGAATTTTGCCGTTGAGCCAGGGCAACAACTGCACGTTCTCCTGCGCCCGGAAGATTTGCGCGTGGAAGAAATTAACGACGATTCGCCTGGCGAAGGGCTTATCGGCTACGTGCGCGAGCGCAACTACAAGGGGATGACCCTTGAGTCGGTTGTCGAACTGGAAAATGGTAAGATGGTGATGGTCAGTGAATTCTTCAATGAAGACGATCCCGACTTTGACCACTCGCTCGACCAGAAAATGGCCGTTAACTGGGTAGAAAGCTGGGAGGTCGTACTGGCTGATGAAGAACACAAGTAAATTCCAGAATGTGGTGATTATCACTATCGTCGGTTGGCTTGTGTTGTTTGTCTTTCTGCCCAACCTGATGATCATTGGCACCAGCTTTTTGACCCGTGACGATGCAAATTTCGTCAAAATGGTCTTTACGTTGGACAACTACACGCGTCTGCTCGATCCGCTCTATTTCGACGTGCTGCTGCACTCGCTGAATATGGCGCTGATTGCCACCCTCGCCTGTCTGGCGCTGGGTTATCCGTTTGCCTGGTTTCTGGCGAAACTGCCGCAAAAAGTGCGTCCGCTGCTGCTGTTTCTGCTGATCGTCCCCTTCTGGACTAACTCGCTGATCCGCATTTACGGGCTGAAAATTTTCCTTAGCACCAAAGGCTACCTTAACGAGTTTCTGCTGTGGCTGGGAGTCATCGACACGCCTATTCGCATTATGTTTACGCCGGGGGCGGTGATTATCGGTCTGGTCTATATCCTGCTGCCATTTATGGTCATGCCGCTTTATTCCAGCATCGAAAAGCTCGATAAACCGCTGCTGGAAGCGGCGAAAGATCTCGGCGCCAGCAAGCTGCAAACCTTTATCCGCATTATCATTCCGCTGACCATGCCAGGCATTATCGCGGGCTGTCTGCTGGTGATGCTGCCGGCGATGGGGCTGTTTTACGTCTCCGATCTGATGGGCGGCGCGAAAAACCTGCTGATCGGTAACGTGATTAAGGTACAGTTCCTGAACATCCGCGACTGGCCGTTCGGCGCAGCGACCAGCATTACGCTGACCATCGTGATGGGCCTGATGCTGCTGGTTTACTGGCGCGCGTCGCGACTGCTGAATAAGAAGGTGGAACTCGAATGATCGGTCGACTGCTCCGCGGCGGTTTTATGACCGCTATCTACGCGTACCTGTATATTCCCATCATTATTTTGATTGTGAATTCCTTTAACAGCTCGCGATTCGGCATTAACTGGCAGGGATTTACCACAAAATGGTATGGCCTGTTGATGAATAATGACAGCCTGCTGCAGGCCGCTCAGCACTCGCTGACGATGGCGATCTTTTCGGCTACTTTCGCCACGCTGATCGGTTCGCTGACCGCGGTAGCGCTGTATCGTTACCGTTTTCGCGGGAAACCGTTCGTCAGCGGTATGCTGTTTGTGGTGATGATGTCGCCGGATATCGTGATGGCGATTTCGCTGCTGGTCCTGTTTATGCTGCTTGGCATCCAGCTCGGCTTCTGGTCGCTGCTGTTCTCGCATATTACGTTCTGTCTGCCTTTCGTGGTGGTGACGGTCTACTCGCGTCTGAAAGGATTTGACGTGCGAATGCTGGAAGCGGCAAAAGATCTGGGCGCCAGCGAACTGACTATTCTGCGTAAAATCATCCTGCCGCTGGCAATGCCGGCGGTGGCGGCAGGCTGGCTACTGAGCTTTACCCTGTCAATGGACGATGTGGTGGTCTCGTCGTTCGTCACCGGACCGGGTTATGAAATTCTGCCATTGAAAATATACTCCATGGTGAAAGTCGGCGTCTCACCGGAGGTGAATGCGCTGGCGACAATCCTGTTGGTGCTGTCGCTGGTGATGGTGATTGCCAGCCAGCTTATCGCTCGCGATAAAACGAAGAGCCTGTCTCGTCAGGCGTAAGTGTTGTTCAATCCGCCTGGAGAGTCAGGCGTTAATCTCAGGGGACGTTAAATGAAAAAATGGTCACGCCACCTGCTCGCGGCAGGCGCTCTCGCTATCGGTATGAGCGCCGCGCACGCGGACGACAGTAAAACGCTCTATTTCTACAACTGGACCGAGTATGTTCCGCCAGGTCTGCTGGAACAGTTCACCAAAGAGACCGGCATTAAGGTTATCTATTCGACCTATGAGTCGAATGAAACCATGTACGCCAAGCTCAAAACCTATAAAGAAGGCGCGTACGATCTGGTGGTTCCGTCCACCTATTACGTGGATAAAATGCGCAAAGAAGGCATGATCCAGAAGATCGACAAGTCGACGTTGACCAACTTCAGCAACCTTGACCCTGACATGCTGAACAAGCCATTTGACCCAAACAACGACTACTCCATTCCGTATATCTGGGGGGCGACGGCCATTGGCGTCAACAGCGACAGCATTGACCCGAAAACCGTCATCAGCTGGGCCGATTTGTGGAAACCGGAATACAAAGGCAGCCTTCTGTTGACCGACGATGCGCGAGAAGTGTTCCAGATGGCGCTGCGCAAACTGGGTTATTCCGGCAACACCACCGATCCGAAAGAGATTGAAGCAGCGTACAACGAGCTGAAAAAACTGATGCCAAACGTGGCGGCTTTTAATTCCGACAACCCGGCAAATCCGTACATGGAGGGTGAAGTCAACCTCGGGATGGTATGGAACGGATCTGCGTTCGTGGCGCGCCAGGCGGGTACGCCGCTGGAAGTCGTCTGGCCGAAAGAAGGCGGTATCTTCTGGATGGACAGCCTCGCCATTCCGGCAAACGCGAAAAATAAAGAAGGCGCGCTTAAGCTGATCAATTTCCTGCTGCGCCCGGATGTGGCGAAAGAAGTGGCGGAAACCATCGGTTACCCGACGCCAAACCTGGCGGCGCGTAAGCTACTCAGCCCGGAGGTCGCCAATGACAAATCGCTCTACCCGGATGCGGAAACCGTCAGCAAAGGGGAATGGCAGAACGACGTAGGCGCGGCCAGCGCAATCTACGAAGAGTATTATCAGAAGCTGAAAGCAGGACGCTGATCCTGCCCTGCGCCGGGCGGCGGCCTCCCCTGCCCGGCCAGATCATCGTCCTCCCTCCTCCCCGCCCCGGTGCGGATATTTTTCCTCCTTCGCCACCAGAAACTGCATCAGTTCACAGTCCGACCTGAGCCTGAATTTATGCATGAGCGCATGGCGATGGGCCAGTACGGTTTTCTGACCAATGTTCATCTGCGCGCCGATCTGCCGGGACGTCAGGCCGGAGAGCAACAGGCGTATCAGATGCTGCTGCTTATCGGAAACGCGCTTATGGGAACAGCTGACGCAGGAGCGTTTAACGTCCTCATCTTTATCTTGCCGGGTTAACGGCCAGTGATGTGCTATCGTATTGCGCAGATGGTCAACCGTGGCGTTATGGGCCATCAACACAATTTGGTGCAGGCAATCCGGCAGTTCGCCGCGTGCGGGAACGTGGCTCTGTTCGACAATGCCAATCATCAACCCGGCCTTACAATGTAATAATTCCGGATGGCACAGATAGGCCTCTCCCGGACGCAGAACAGCAACGAGAATATCCGCCGTCCTGATTTTATCTGGATGATAATCAGCAAAAATGACCGTCTGCTGTTCGTCTTCCTGCTGGAATATTTCCGCCAGCAGCGCGGTCAGCCCAAATTTATAAAAGCTATCATCACAGCGGATAATGATATTCATAAAGCGCCTGTCAAAGTTTTACTGATAGGTCATTGAAACGGTTACGACAGCATTAACGGTGCCCGGCATGACATGTCCCTGCTGGCTCACGATGCGGGCGCGCAGTTGCCATGTATAACGCTGACTTTCCACCTGACCGCTAAGTGATTTTCCATCCCCAAGCGGCTGTCCATCGCGACTCTGAAGCTGTACCGCCACCGGCGTCGCCGTTCCGACGTTTTGATATCGGTCCTGCGGTTGGTTTTGATCCGGACTGCCATTAAACATGACGGTTACCTGGGTAGTGCCAGCGGGACAGTTTTCCACACTCAAATCGAACGCCACCCATGGCGTGGTTGAGCCCGGGGTGTACATGGACGACGCGGTAACCGACTGATCGGCGGTAAGGTCGACCGTTTTCGTTACACTGTCGCTGCTGATCTGACACGGCGCCGCTTTTACGTTGCCGGTGACGTACAGCGCCACCGGATCGCCAATGCTCCACGCCGGCGCAGAAAATAACATCGCTATTGCCAGTCCTTGTTTACCGGGCATTTTCATCACCTGCTATTGATACGTTACATTCAGCGTTGCCGTGGCATTCGCACTGCCCGGCTTAACAACAGCCCTGGTCTGGTAATAACGCGCCGTCAGGGGAAACGCTTCCTGCCCACCCGCCGATTGTTTCAGCAGGATGCGGTTGTTCAGCTGCAGCGGAATCGTGTTGTAAACCAGTTGCACCCCAACACCTTCCGCCGTGCCGGGCATCCCCTGCCCGTTGAGCGCCAGAACGCCGGAATCGCCGCTGACATCCGGGTTTGGCGTTCCGCTCAGTTCAATGTTGATATTGGTTGAAGGATCGCAATTCAATCCCAGGGTTTGCGTATCGCCGCGCGAGGGGATAAATCCTGGTCGGTCTGAAAATGCGCTGGCATTAATATCGCCGAGATTAAAATTAATCACCTGGCTGGAAAGCGAACAGGCTAATACCGTGACCTGACTTGCGGCGTCCAGCGAAATTTGCACAAAGTGATTATCCGGCGCGCCATACCAGCCCTGCGCAATTAATCCAGGGGTTAAGGGGCCAGAGGTGATGTTTCCGGTTTTATAAAAAATGACGTCATAATTACCGAGGTAATAGAGCGTCTTAATATTCGCGCCATAAGATGGCAGCATGAAATTACCGGCGTCGAACGACGTGCGGATCCCGACGCCGTCGAGGTTAGTGTTATACACTCCGCTCATGGACGCGGGCGTGGCGGATAAGTAATTAAACGTATAGCCGCCATTGCAACTCGCGACGCCAGTGGATGAAAACGACGCCAGTTCAACAAATCCGGAGACCCGGACGCGGGCAATTTCCGCGCCTGCGCCTGTATCACGCTGCACCAGAATATTGCCTGCCGACACGGTTCGAATCAGCGGCGCCGTTATTTCGCACACGTCGGCGGAACACAGACCGGAAAAGGCCAGGATTAACGCGCCGAATAAAAAATGAATTTGCCGCACGGTATTGTTCTCATTGCCGTAAGTGAAGTATTCAGCGACAAAGGCTGTTGGCGACGTTGACGCCGGAATACTGTTCTGTCGCATCCAGCGAATAAGCGGCGCGACAGCGCTGTCGCGGGCCGTCTCCCCAGACGACATCCAGCGTGCCCTGCCGTTCCATTCCGCTGAGATAAACCTGTCCGTCATCGCCCACAATAAACCCAGGCCCCTTTGCGCCGCTAACGCTGGCAACCGAACCAAACGGCACCGGAAGCCCGTTATCACGGCGTAAATTCAGCAACAGGCGCTGCCCGACGCTGGCGATAAACTCCGCACGCACGACGGCGCCGCGCGTCGGCACAACGTTTTTATTGGTCAACGCCAGTTCCACGTTGTCGGGAACGGTTAGCGTATCCAGTCCGATATCGTTTTTACGATACGGCGATACGTTACTGGCCAGGGTATAGCCGCGAAAATCGGTTTTGACGCCGCTCTGATTTTTCACCACGACACCGCCTGCGCCCGGCGCTTTAATTAACACGTTAGTTTCTCCCAGCGGCTGGGACAGCGTAACGCCGTCAGCGTGCGCCAACACGCCGCCGGCCAGGGCATAGTTCACCCGCTGGCTCGCGCGGTCGTAGCTGTAGCCGCCGCTCAGTTCCCCATAGGTTCCCTTATAATCGGCGTTCAGACTGCCGGTATAGCCCACGTCATCCGAACCGTATCCCTGCTGGATATTCCAGCTCAGGGCATTTCCTGCCAGCGCCATACCGCTGACTCCGATGCTTTGGGTCGTGCCGCCGCTGCGGCTGTGATTCAGGCCAGAATGAGCCCAGGTATTTGCCATAAACGCCGTCAGCGGCATGCTGACGTTAAGGGCTATCTGGCGATCGCTCTCCGCATGACCGTGATTGCCTGACTGACTGTTTTGACTCTGCGTCCAGCTAATTCCGTAGCTGAGTTGCTTCCAGGTGTTGTTATAGCTGACACTCAGCGACTGCATGGGTTTACCTGAACGCCAGTAATCTTCCCGCACCGCAGTGAGCGACAGCGAACCTGCGCCTGCGCCAAGACTCTGGCTGACGTTAGCCTCCATGCGATTACGCCGCTTCTGCGACAGCACGTTACCGCCACCGTAGGTATCAAACACGTCCTGCATGGCGTAATAACCGCGTGTTGAGTAGCGATAACCGGCAATCGCGAAATTCGTTCCGGTCGCCACGCTGTTTTTGCTGTAGCGAATGCGCCAGGACTGTCCCTGCGCCTTCCCGGCCTCATGTGGTCGGGCCCATGACTAAATCACATCGCCAGAAACCGCCCCTACGACACCGAGGTTTTTGCCCACCCCTATCGCCATCGCGCGGTAGCGTTCAGCGATCTGTATTCCCCCGTAAACGGTAAACGCGTGGGGTAAACCATACATCGCCGTCCCCTGGGAAAATGGAGCGCGCTCCACCCGGCTGTCGTAAGTACGGTAGCGTCCCGCAGTAAGCGAAAATTTGAAGCGTCCTTCACGCTGGAGTACCGGTAATGAGGCAAACGGCACGGTGAAATGCTGCTCGCTGCCGTCGGCTTCTTTCAGGGTCACCTCAAGATCGCCGGCCCCGCCAGTCGGGTACATATCGCTGATCTCAAACGCGCCGGGCGCGACGTAACCTTGATAAATCTGATAGCCGTTTTGCCGGATAATAATTTGCGCATGCGTACGGGCGATCCCCCGGACCACCGGCGCATAACCTTTCAGCGAATCCGGCAGCATGTCGTCATCTGACGCAAGCTGACCGCCGCGAAACGGAATGCTGTCAAAAACATCGGCGGGCGAGGCGCTGTCGCCCAGAACCACCTGCGCTTTCAAGGGAATAATGTTGCGCTGCAGATAGGTGTAAACCGTATCCCAGCGATCGTTGCCCTCGCTGTCGCGATTCCAGGTGGTGTAGTTACGCAGACGCCAGGGGCCGATATTCATGCCCGGTCGCAGATTGGCGTACTGACTGTTGCGGGTTAAGCCGGTATTTTTTTCCCGGCTATTGTCCCCGCTCAGGCTGTAATTCAGCATTGCCGCGGTTATCCCTTCGTCCCACAGTTCCGGCGCAACATAGCCCCGCGCGTGGGCGGAAAGCGCAGCCTGTGGCATACTTAGCATCAGTTTCTGGGAGGAAAATGACAGTTCACTGGATGCCTGAGGGATCGCTGACAGCTCCGCACAGTCGCCTTTCGCCATTAACCCCGGATAGACGTCAGTTCTCACCCCGTAGCGCTGTAAAATAACGTCGCTCAGGCAGGGTTGAAGGTATCCGTCATCATCCCTGACAAAGTCGACCTCCCGGGTTTCCCGCAGCTCTCCGTTAAGGAGAATATCGACCCGATAGGTTCCTTCTGCCTGCTGACCCGTTTCAAAACCAGAAAGGTCAATTTCCCCGGATGCGCTTTGGGTTCGTTCAAGTAACGCCGGGTTGAAATAATCTCTTCCCTTCGCCTCATTCAGCACAGCTGAAATCATTAATGAAATAAACATCGCCAGTCGGATCGGGGGAAGGTGATTTCTGTAATTTGCTATCATCATTGACTTTATTCCCCGACAGCTATCCCTGGCTATATTGCAGCGCGATGCGCGTCGCCTGTCCCGCCATAATCGTTAATGATTTTAAAGGTGACGGCGCCGCCACTGACGCCGGACGGCAGCACGAAACGGGCGGTACTTTCCGGCGCAACGAATGTCACATCGTTCACTTTTTTACCTGCCACGGTAATTTCATTAAAATTAATAAAGTATGCGGAAGGATTTTTTACCTGAATAAACTTTCCGTCCAGCCGCCAGATTAATTTCTCTGCCTGCGCTTCCGGCGTCGACTGACGCAGTTGACCGGGACGATAAATGAGCTTTATTCGTGTCTTTACGGCGATTTGCAACGTATTGTCCTTTCGCGCTGCCGACGGGATTGACTTAATGTTCAACCAGAACAACGATTCTTTATTTTCCGGCAAATTTCCGCTGCGGATAATTCGCATTACGTTTTGCTGACCGTTATCCAGACGATAAAGCGGCGGCGTAATAATAAACGGGGCTTTTGTTCGAGCCGCATCCGGTAATTCAATCCACGATTGAATTAAATACGGGATGGTATCGGGATTACTGACGCTCAGAGAGGCCTCTTTTTTTTCACCATCATAAATAACGCGCGTACCGCCAACGGAAACGCCAGCGTGAGTCATCGAAATACCCATCGCGAAAAACACGGGGAACAGGACGCAACAACGTAATGCATTCATACTAAACCTCTGAAATGGCCAAATACTGGCCCTTAAACGGCGCAGGTAAATCAGTTATAGTTAACGGTAAAATTGGCGACAGCGTTAGCCGGCCCCGCCATCACCGTGGCGCTGGTGGCGACATAAGCCGCGTAAAAATCCAAATTATTATCCGCGGTACTGGATAACGGATACGAATAGCCGTTCACCTCGTTCAGCCCAATGTTGCTTTTATCCGCTGTTTTCAGTCGAATCGCCACGCCACTCGCCGCACCCGGATCCGGGTTTATCGCCAGTAAACTGTTGTCAAACGCATCAACTAAGCCATCAAACTTGACCTTTGCCGACGTCACGCTGACCGGACAATTGATCAATCTTAAAGTGAATTTCGTTGTCGATGCCTCATCGCCAACGCTGACAAAAGCCGTTTTGGAAACGCTGCCCATATCCACCATCAGGGTATTATTGGAACCTATATCCACGGTACATGCGGTATCGAGAATTTGTCCCATAAAATTAACCGTGCCGTCATAGGCGATGGCATTTGAAATAGTCAAAAGACCTGCGACGGATAACGCCATCACTACGCTATTTTTTTTCATCATTGCTATCCTTAACTTTTGTTTATTTATAATCCGGTTAATTTACCGGTGCGAAAACCGCCTCTTTAGCGAGAACATTTCCGCTATGTCTTTGAAAAATGCCAGGCCATAAGTCAAAACAACGTTATCGGGTTACACGTCATTCCGCTTTCTGCAAGCAGCAACCAAATACGTTGTCATATTGCTTAATGATGATTTTCATATAGCTGCATATATTCGCTCAAGTGATTTTTTGGTGTAATTTTACACTTTATTCCAGATTCACTTATTAATTTGCACTCCCCATAATTACTAAATCAAGCAGTAAGTTACGTTATTCCAATTATGATAATGCCATGGGAGAGCAATGATGCCTGCACGCAAAATAGCTACTGAATCAATTGCATATAAAGACCTGCCGATAAAACCGGTAAAACACATTGAGCGGATAATAGATAAACTTCTGCCGCACGCTAACATATACGAAACAAAACCAAGACAAATAATTAACTATAAGAACAATAACTCCCATCAATGCTTACTCCTGCTGAAAGGAACCATTTCAATATTCAGAACGCGGGATAGCTTTATGTTTAATTCCGAAGTCGCGCCGTTTGTCTTTGGCTTAAGTAATCAACTCTGTGATGCCAGTTATCTTTTTATGCGCAGTGAGGAGTGCTCGCGGGTGGCGGTATTACCCCTGACAAAAGTCAATGAGGTCATTACGAAAGAGAATCTGTGGGAAAGCCTGGCGTCGCTGTTGGTTTACACCGCAGGACGGGTTTACGATCATTGTACGCGTATTACCGCGCCCAGTTCCTACGATATTATTCGCTCACAACTTTATGAGTTAATGAAGGAATCTGTTGAGTTCCGCCGCAACATTACCGCGGCGAACTACATTCAGAGCCGAACCTTTTTGTCACGCAGCAGCATTATGAAAATTCTTGCCGACCTTAAAAAAGGTGGCTATATCATCACGGAACGTGGCGTACTTCTCCAGATACAGCAAAATATTCCCCTGAAATATTAGCCGTAGACTATGCTCGTCAAAGTAAGAACCTGATACCGCAGGTTCTCAATGCGTTAATCATGACCGGACCGCCATCATGTCGCAGCAATCATCGTTTAATCTTCTCAAGCAGCCTTCCGTTTATGCCCCGGAACTGCTAAAGCAGTTGACGCAGGAGCAGGAATTTCGCTGCTATCCTAAAGGCAGTCGGTTTGTTTTTATTCGCGCGGGCGAGCACTGCTGTCAGTTTATCCGTAGCGGTGTGGTCAGCATTGAAAACCAGGAAAATCACCTGGCGCTCGGCATTGCATCCGCTCCTGTCTCGCTGGGTTTTACCAGCGCCTTATCCGAAAAGCTGCTGCTGCGTGCGCTGGAGCCGTGTGAGGTCGCCACCGTGCCCCTTGATACCGTCATGGCGCGCATTGAGGAGAAACAGCTCTGGGAAATCATGGCGAAGCATATGATCGTCGTGATGAATAAGCTGTTTATACAAAATGAGATGGCGACCGCGCCAACCGCCTATGATCTTCTTTGTAAGCAGTTGCTGGCGCTGAATCAGGAGCCGGACAGTATCCGGGAAAGCGTGGCCGCTTATCAGTTTATTCTCGACAGAACGCATATCTCACGCAGCAGCGTCATGAAAATTCTCTCGGCGCTGAAAAAAGGGGGCTATATCGAACTGAGCCAGGGCAAGCTGATCGCGATTAACCATCTGCCATCACGCTTCTAATCGTTATCGCGCAGCGATTTATACTGGCCGACGTCAATGCCATAGAACTTCATTTTTCGCCAAAGTGTCGTCCTGCCAATTTTTAACAGCGCGGACATCTCCTGTACCCGTCCGCCGGTGAGTCTGGCGGCGTGAATAATCGCCTCTTTCCCGGCATCCGCGAACGATAAGCTGGCAGACCGCCGCTCTTCCGCCAGAGGCGCATTTCGCCGTTCGTTGAAGACATAATCCGGCAGGTGGCTGAGGTGAATGCGCCCTTTTTCACTGCGCAGCGCCGTATTCTCAATGACGCTGTTCAGTTCAAAATCATTTCCCGGCCAGTCGCAGGCGACCAGTTGCGCCAGCACCTCATCGTCCATCCTGAGCCGCGTGGAAAAGCGTTTCTCAAGACGGCGTAACCGGTGATCGACCAGCGAAGGAATGCTGCTGCGACGCATCCGCAGCGGCGGAATGGTGATCTCAAAAGCATGTAGCGCATAGTAAAGCTGACGGCTGAAGCGGTTTTGTTCCACCAGCAGCGCCAGATCTGCCGTGGTGGCGGCGATAACCTTCACATCGACCGGCACTACGCGCCTGGCATCGAGACGGGTAATCACGCCCTGTTTGATGACCTGCAGCAGCGCCGACTGCAGTGCCGGGGCGAGATATTCGATTTTTTCCAGATAGAGCGTTCCACCGTTCGCCAGTTCCAGCCGACTCAGGCGTCCTTCGCCCTCCTCACCCGCCGTCGTTGACGCAAAATCCAGTGCCCGTTCGGCATACAGTTGACAGTTTACCGCAATGTACGGCCCTTCCGCGCGCTCGCTGTCATTGTGGATCGCCTGGCTCAGCAACTCCTTACCCACGCCTTCCTCGCCGCGCAATAGCACCGGAAAAGCGCCGCGCGCCGCCTGGCGGCCAAAGTGGACGAGCCGCTGGGTTTGCGGATCGTTCTGCGCCATTTGCGCAAAGGTAAAATTCACTTTGCCCAACTGACTGGTCATGAGCTGGCGCATTTTTTCCACCGGGTGCAACAATAAAATAAAGCCGGTGCCCTGTGCGTCCTGGATCGGTTTCAGGGTGATCACCGCATCCACAAACTGATGCTGGCTTTCGAACGTTGCCTCGACATGATGAAGTGGACGGTGTTGCCGGACGGCCCGCACCAGCACTGCGGGCAACGTGAATAACTCCGTCAGGCTTTTCCCCTGGGCTGCCGCTACGTCAAGGTGCAGCAACCGCGCCGCCCTTGCGTTGATAAACTGCACGTGGCCCTGGGCATTCCAGGTCATCACGCCATCGTCCATGCTTTCTAACAGACCATTCAGATGGTTAAGGTGACGGTTGGATTCCGCCAGCAGACTGTCGGTGAGCAGAGAATTAGCCACCTCCCGGGCTATCGCCAGCGTGAGCGGCAGATCGGATGAGGTATCGTCGCCCGCCCGGCAAACCAGCGCGATCGAACCGGTAAGACGTCCATGATTATCAAAAACCGGTGTCGCGCAGACGCACCACGGGCGCAACGCGTGCCGGAAGTGATGGGAACCCCGGGTTTTTACCGGCTGCCCAAGCAGAGCAGCCAGAGACAGCGCACAGGTGCCAATAATGCTTTCCGCACAGTAGGTCCCCTCAACAAACCCAAGCGCCGCAAGCTGCTCAAGCGTCCCGGCATCGCCGCAGCAGCTCAACACGCAGGCGCTTTCATCAAGAATAAACAGCCCGCACCGACGCGGCATCATGTACTCCCACGCATCTTCCAGCGCCGCCTGTCCCAGCGTCAGCAGCGCCGCTTTACGCCGGCAAATGGTGTCAAAGGTCAGCCCCTGCGCCCGATGCGGCCTCGACCAGAAATCAGGGCGCATAATACTGGCGCAGCGCAACCATGAAGCGCGCAGAAACGCAGGAATCTCGTCATCAGGTGAAGCCATTGCCGGTTATCTCCAGTCAGGGTGCGCTCGCTCGCATTTTTGCGTGTTTTCCGTCAAATACGTTCCAGAATGAAACATTTCTGCTCAGTTTGGTTCCATTATGAAACATAACACCGATGAATTTTCTTTTTCGCGCGCTGGGGCACAATTGCGCTATCGGCAGCGCGCGGTCGCCGTGATGTTGAACACGTCCTGTCCCTGGAGATAACCCGGAGCAAAAAATGAAAAAGTTAATTAACCGTGTGGAAGACGTACTGAGTGAACAACTGGCGGGCCTGGCGAAAGCCTACCCTACGCTGACCCTGCATCAGGATCCGGTGTATGTCACCCGCGCGGATGCCCCCGTTCAGGGCAAAGTGGCGCTGCTGTCCGGCGGCGGAAGCGGGCATGAGCCGATGCACTGTGGCTATATTGGGCGGGGAATGCTCTCCGGCGCCTGCCCCGGCGAAATATTCACCTCGCCGACGCCGGATAAAATGTTTGAGTGCGCCATGCAGATTGACGGCGGCGAAGGCGTGCTGCTGATTATTAAAAACTACACTGGCGATATCCTCAACTTTGAAACCGCCACCGAACTGCTCCACGACAGCGGCGTGAAGGTCACCACCGTTGTGGTTGACGACGACGTGGCGGTCAAAGACAGCCTGTATACCGCCGGACGTCGCGGCGTCGCCAATACGGTCCTGATAGAAAAGCTGGTCGGCGCGGCGGCAGAGCGCGGCGACTCGCTGGAAGCCTGCGCTGCGCTGGGCCGCAGACTGAATAATCACGGTCATTCGATTGGCGTCGCTCTTGCGGCCTGCACGGTTCCCGCCGCCGGTAAACCATCTTTCACCCTGAACGACAACGAAATGGAGTTCGGCGTGGGTATTCACGGTGAGCCAGGTATCGACCGTCGCGCCTTTTCCTCGCTGGATGAGACCGTGGATCAGATGTTCGATACGCTGCTGGAAAACGGTGCCTATAGCCGTACGCTGCGCCACTGGGATCCACAGCAGGGCGTCTGGCTGGAAGACAAACAAAACAAGCAGCCTTTACAGCGCGGCGACCGGGTAATTGCGCTGGTCAATAATCTCGGCGCGACGCCGCTTTCGGAACTCTACGGCGTTTACAATCGCCTGGAAACGCGCTGCCAGGAGGCAGGAATGATTATCGAGCGCAATCTGATCGGCGCCTACTGCACGTCGCTCGATATGTCCGGCTTTTCCATCACCCTGTTGAAAGTGGACGACGACACCCTCGCATTATGGGACGCCCCGGTTCACACCCCGGCCCTGAACTGGGGAAACTAAGGAGAACGTTATGTCACTGACCAGAACGCAAATCGTCAACTGGCTCTATCGCTGCGGCGACATTTTCAACCAGCAAAGCGATTATCTCACCGGGCTGGATCGCGAAATAGGCGACGCCGACCACGGTCTGAATATGCATCGCGGTTTTAGCAAGGTGGTAGAAAAATTACCCGCTATTGCCGACAAAGATATCGGTTTTATTTTGAAAAATACCGGCATGACGCTGCTTTCCAGCGTCGGCGGCGCCAGCGGCCCGCTGTTTGGTACCTTTTTTATCCGCGCCGCCCAGGTGACGCAAGCCCATCAGAGTCTGTCGCTGGAAGAACTTTATCAGATGATGCGCGAAGGCGCAGATGGCGTCATCAGCCGGGGCAAAGCGGAACCGGGGGATAAAACAATGTGCGACGTTTGGCTGCCGGTGGTCGAGTCGTTGCGTCTGGCCTGCGAACAAAATCTGTCCATACCCGCCGCCCTGGACGCCGCCGCCGCGCAGGCGGAAGCCGCCGCGCAAAGTACGATTACGATGCAGGCACGCAAAGGGCGCGCCAGCTATCTGGGCGAGCGCAGCATTGGGCATCAGGATCCTGGCGCAACCTCGGTCATGTTTATTACCCAGATGCTGAGCGCAGCGGCAAAAGAGTAAGGACGGTGTGATGGTAAACCTGGTGATTGTTTCTCATAGCGCCCGGCTGGGTGAAGGGGTCGGCGAGTTAGCGCGGCAAATGTTAATGGGCGAAGATTGTAAGATCGCCATTGCCGCCGGGATCGACGATCCGCAAAACCCTATCGGTACCGACCCGATAAAAGTGATGGCGGCTATCGAGTCTGTTGCCGATGCCGACAACGTGCTGGTGATGATGGATATCGGCAGCGCGTTGCTGAGCGCGGAAACAGCGCTGGAACTGCTCGAACCGGCTGTTGCCGCGAAAGTTCGCCTGTGCGCCGCGCCGCTGGTGGAGGGCACGCTTGCGGCCACGGTGAGTGCTGCGGCAGGCGCGGATATCGATAAAGTCGTTGCTGATGCGATGAATGCGCTGGAGGCGAAACGTGAGCAGTTAGGTTTACCTTCCCCAGCCCCCCAGACGCAGGCCGCGCCCTCGCTCGCGCTTGCGGACGGCGAAGCGAAGTCGGTTTCGGTGGTGGTAAAGAATCACAACGGGCTGCATGTGCGTCCGGCGTCGCGGCTGGTTTCGACGCTGTCCGGCTTTAACGCCGCCCTTCTGCTGGAAAAGAACGGCAAATGCGTGACCCCGGACAGCCTGAATCAGATTGCGTTGTTGCAGATACGTTGTAATGACACTATTCGCCTGTTAGCCCGTGGCGAGCAGGCGGATGACGCGCTGGCGGCGTTCAGCCAACTGGCGGCCGCGAATTTTGGCGAGTCGGCAGCAGCGCCGGCAATGCAGACTGCGACGGCGGCGGTAACGGGAAAAGCATACCGCTATGCGCCGACACTGCCCCCCGTCGTTAAAAAGAGCGTATTGAGCGTCACGGCAGAACAGTCACGTCTGCGCAACGCGTTGGATCTCACCCTGCTGGATTTGATGTCACTGGTAACCCGCGTCGAGGCGAGCTGGCCGGGCGATCTGGCGGCGATCTTCTCCGGCCACCATATGCTGCTCGACGACCCGGAGCTGTTTACCCGCGCTTGTGAATTACTGCGAAGCGAGCACTGCACCGCAGAGTACGCATGGCAGCAGGTATTAACGGAGATGAGCGAGCAGTATCGCCAGCTTGATGACGCTTATCTGCGGGCGCGCGATATCGACATTGACGATCTGTTGCAGCGTAGTCTGCGTCATCTGCAACAATGCCCGCTTACGTTGCCTGAGTTTACTGCTCCGGCGATTCTGGTGGCGGACGATCTCTGCCCTTCCACCGTGGTGGCGCTTGACCCTGCGGTGGTGAAAGGCATTTGTCTGCGTGGCGGAAGCCCGCTTGCGCACGGCGCGCTTATCGCCCGTGAAATGGGCATCGCCTGGGTTTGTCAGCAGGGCCATGCGCTGGATGCAGTACAAACCGGCGAGGCGCTGACGCTCGACGTCGCGGGGCAGCGTGTCTTACGACAGAAATGACCCTGCCGGTATCCGGTCCGCAGTGTTCAGTGGGCCGGATACACGCTTACCCTACCGTTAGCCCGCAAACTGACCTTTTTGCAGGTCCTGAACCACAGCATGCATTTTGTCGGCATTGAGCTGGTAAAACTTAATCGACACCGCGGTGAGTAAATAAAACAGCGCGGGCAGCAGCGTAAACAGCATTATCACGCCATCCACGGCGCCGTCCGGCTGGGTGTCGCTGTTGGTGGCGTAACCGTAAAACGCCAGTACCCAACCGATAATCGCACCACCAACCGCAACGCCAAGTTTGATGACAAAAATGTTCGCCGCGACGTTCATTCCGGTGATTCGCCGACGGGTTTTCCATTCACCGTAGTTATTAGCATCAGTGATCATCGACCATTGAATCGCGCCATTGCCGCCCTGAATAATCTGGATCGCCAGATGCGCCAGCAGCGGGACAATCAACCATTCTACCGGCAGGAAATAACAGGCTACGCCGAGCGCGGCGTTGAGAATATTGATCCAGAAAGAGAGCTTAATTTTGCAAAAGCGGGTGCCAAACGGTTTCGCCAGCACCGAACCGAGCATTGATGCAAACATCCCGCCAAGCATAAACCAGGTGATCACATCCGCACCTTTGTTCAGCACCGTGTTAACGTAATACACCACTGCGCCGCCGCGGATCACTACCGCCACCAGCATCATAAAGTTATAGACCGACAAAATACGCCACTGCTCGTTTTGAAAAAGGATTTTCACATCGCGGGCGATGTTCATATTCTCCTCTTTAATCGGCTGAACGCGTTCTTTGGTGGTCAGGAAGCAGATCAAAAACATAACGCAGCCAATCGCGCCAAACAACGCCATCGCCAGTTGAATACCGCTCGCTCTGTCGCCCGGCGAGAGGTAATCCGCCACCGGCAGAATAAAGGCGGTGCCTAACGCGCCGCCAATAGGCGTAATGGCGAACCGCCAGGATTGCAGTGATAAATTCTCATTGGGATCGGCGGTTAATGCCGCGCCTAACGAGCAGTAAGGAATATTAATGGCGGTATACATTAATGTCATAAATATATAAGCCGCGACGGCATAGGCTATTTTACCGCTGTCGCTAAAATCTGGCGTGGAATAGACCAGCACGCAGCTCACGGCAAAAGGGATACAGATTGCCAGCAGCCACGGACGAAAGCGGCCCCAGCGCGTCGCGGTCGCATCGGCAATTGCACCCATCACCGGATCGGTAATGGCGTCCAGCAGACGGACCAGCAAAAACATGGTCCCCATTACGGCGGGCGGCAGGCCATAAATATCGGTATAAAAATAGGCCAGAATGGCAACGGAAGAGTCAAAGACAATATGGCTTGCGGCGTCGCCCAGGCTATAACCTATTTTTTCTTTTATGGGTAATTGTTCCACTTCAGACATAATTTATCCTTAATAAAATAATAAAAGCAGCACACAACATCCCGGTGCGTGCATTTCTTCACAGATGCTTTTTTCGGTCTATTATGTTTTTTGATTCATTTCTTATGTTTTTTATCTTCTGTGATCGCTCTTCATAACCTGCGTGCGCTTCGGCTATTGTTATTATTTTGGTGAATATATTTCCCGCCATTACGTCATACCCGGATAACAAAAATGTCTGTAGCTTCGCAAAATGCGGCTTCAACGACGCGCAGCAGGCGATCCTGAACTACGATTTTCTCATGATAAATGCCGTAATCCGGTACGCACTAAGGAGATTATTCAATGCTTACCCCCGCTGTTCGCCATACAGGCGCGCTATCCTGGGCCATTAAACTGGCGCTGACCGGCACCCTTCTCACCTTTGCCTCATTGTCGGCCAATGCAGAAGAACCGATGACCAACCCGCCGCAGCCGCCCGACATTTTGCTCGGTCCCCTGTTTAATGATGTGCAAAACGCAAAATTGTTTCCCGATCAGAAAACCTTTGCTGACGCCGTACCGAATAACGATCCGCTGACCATCCTTGCGGACTATCGGATGCAGAAAAACCAGTCCAGCTTTGACTTGCGCCACTTCGTCAACGTCAACTTCACCTTACCGAAAGAAGGGGAAAAATATGTCCCGCCAGCGGGGCAGTCGCTGCGCGAACATATTGACGGACTGTGGCCGGTACTGACCCGTTCAACCGAAAGCGCGGGTAAATGGGACTCCCTGCTGCCGCTGCCTGAACCTTATGTGGTGCCCGGCGGGCGCTTTCGCGAGATCTACTACTGGGACAGCTATTTCACCATGCTGGGGCTGGCCGAAAGCGGTCACTGGGACAAAATTGCCGATATGGTGGCGAACTTCGCCTGGGAAATTGACGCCTTCGGGCATATCCCGAACGGTAACCGCACCTATTATCTGAGCCGCTCGCAACCGCCCTTCTTTTCTTTTATGGTCGAATTACTGGCGCAGCATGAAGGCGATGACACGCTGAAAAAATATTTGCCGCAGTTACAAAAAGAGTACAGCTACTGGATGGAAGGCGTCGACACGTTACAGCCAGGCCAACAGCATAAGCGGGTGGTGAAAATGGATGACGGTGCCGTACTCAATCGCTACTGGGACGAACGGGATACGCCGCGCCCCGAATCCTGGGTGGAGGATATCGCCACCGCGAAAAGCAACCCCAATCGTCCGGCCACGGAAATCTACCGCGATCTGCGTTCGGCTGCGGCCTCTGGCTGGGATTTCAGCTCGCGCTGGATGGATGATCCGCAGCAGCTCGGTACGATTCGGACCACCAGCATTGTGCCCGTGGATCTCAACTCCCTGCTTTACAAGATGGAAAAAATCCTCGCCCGCGCGAGCAAAGCAGCAGGCGACGACGCACAGGCCAGTCATTATGATCGGTTAGCGAACGAACGTCAGAAAGCCATCGAACATTACCTGTGGAACGACAAAGAGGGCTGGTACGCCGACTACGATCTTAAGAGCAAACAGGTACGTAATCCGCTTACCGCCGCCGCGCTGTTCCCGCTGTACGTCAATGCCGCCGCGAAAGATCGCGCCCACAAAATGGCCGTCGCTACCCAGGCGCACCTGCTCCAGCCTGGCGGCCTTGCCACTACGTCGGTGAAAAGCGGTCAGCAATGGGATGCGCCAAACGGCTGGGCGCCGCTCCAGTGGGTCGCCACCGAAGGATTGCAGAACTACGGGCAGGAAAAAGTGGCGATGGAGGTGACCTGGCGTTTCCTGACTAATGTTCAGCACACCTACGATCGGGAACAGAAGCTGGTAGAGAAGTATGATGTCAGCAGCACTGGCACCGGCGGTGGCGGCGGTGAATATCCGCTGCAGGATGGGTTTGGCTGGACGAACGGCGTCACGCTGAAAATGCTCGACCTGATCTGTCCGCAGGAAAAACCCTGCGACAGCGTCCCCTCCACCCGGCCTGCCGTTCAGCCGACAAGCGCTGAAAACGCGCAAACACAAGCCACGCCGTAATCATGGCGCTAACCGGCCTGGGGCGCCAGGCCGGTGCGCAGATCTCTGTCAGAAACTGTAGCTGGCGCCAACCTGAACAGTCCGGTCGCGCCCGATCCAACAGTTGGTGCTGTCGTAGCAACTGAAGGTCTCTTTATTGGTGACATTCTGCGCGCTGGCCTTTAGCGTCACGCCGCTGAGCGAAGGTAACACTTCGCCCAGGCGGTAAGACATTGCCAGATCGTACTGCGTCGTGCCGCCCAGCTTCCCGGCTGTGTTATCCGGCGAAATCTCCATCGGTCCGGTGTAGCGCGCGCCAGCGCCCAGCATGAGCCCGCGTAGCGCAGTGCTATCGAAGGTGTAATCGCCCCACAGCGTAAAGGCGTTTTCCGGTACCTGAGTGGGCCGTTTTCCTTCGTAGCTTTCATCTTTCGTATTAATCGCATGGGTGTAGGCGTAGTTGGCGATCAGCGTGACGTTGTCAGCAGGACGACTGATGAGGGACAGCTCAGCGCCTTTTGACTCAATTTCGCCAGTCTGGCGGTAATCCCATGTTGGCGTCGCCGAAAGGACATTTTTCTGACGAATAGTGAATACCGAAGCGGTAAAGGTGGTGGCATAGTCAGCCAGCAGATACTTCGCCCCGCCCTCCACCTGTTTGCTGGTGGTCGGCTTCACGTCTTTGGTCGTCAGCGTGCCCTGCGGCGAAATCGGCCTGAAGCCTTCAGAATAGCTGATAAACGGGGATAGTCCGTTAGCAAAAGCGTACAGCGCGCCAATACGTTTGGTCACCCGATCCTGGGAGATCCACGTTTTCTCGCCGTTCTGCAGCGCGTCAGTGGTCGTCGAGCGATAGTCATCGTAGCGGATACTGGCCAGCAGGTTTACGCCGCCAAAGATGATCTGGTCCTGGAGATAGTAACCATTTTGTCGGTAAGAAAGACGATTTTTTTGCGCGGTGTACAGGCCGAGATCGTCAGTATGAATCTGGTGGAAATCCGGATGGCGCATGTCAATGCCCGGCGTGGCGCTGGCATAACGATAGAAATAATGGCTGTCGAGTTTCTGATAGTCGAAACCGGCCAGCAGGTGATGCTGCCAGTCGCCCAACAGCACCGTTTTGGTTAACTGGTTATCAATGTTAACGCTCTTAAGATCTTCATCAGTGGTGTAGGCAAAGCGATCGAGCATCCAGACCGGGTTGACGCCATTGCCGGTGGCATAGACGCTGCGCTGGTGGGTATCGACGTCAAAATACCGCGCTTTCTGGCTGAATCCCCAGCCGCTCTCGAACGCATGTTCGAGATGGTAGCCCAGCATCCACTGACGTTGTTTGAAGCCGCTCCACTTATCGCCTGCAAAATCCCGACGGTCGGCATAACCGGAGCGCAGATATGCGATGGGCAATGGATTCGACGGCGACAGCGACGGCGTATTTTGTACCAGCGCATCCATCGTCAGACGCGTTCTGCCGTCCGGCTGCCAGCTCACGGAGGGTGCAAGCAGGTAATCTTCATAGCGCGTGGTATATGGCTGATCGTTCCCTTCCGTCGCTTTCCCGAGCAGGCGATAATTCCAGTCGCTGTCACGGATGTTTCCCGTTGCGTCCAGATACCCTTCTTTCAGGTTGCGCGTACCGGTCATAACACCCAACTCCGTTTTCTGCTCCGCCTGCGGCGTCTTGCCCTGAATATTCACCAGCCCACCCGGCGAGCCGTTGCCGTACAGCACCGACGCGGGGCCTTTGAGAATATCGACATGTTCAATGAGCAGCGGATCGATGCGCGCTTTAGTGTTGCCCGTGACGTTATACGGCAACTGTAAGCCGTTGTAGTACTCTTGATCGACGGTGAAACCGCGGATTTTGTACTCGCTCATGTAGGTCGTATTGCCGCGCATTTCCGTTGACACGCCCGGTGCGTAGCGCAATATCTCGTTAACCGACGTTGCATGGCGCAGCGTGATTTCTTTTTTATCGAGAGTATTAATCACCTGCGGCGTCTTACTTTCAGGCGCTGCGGATTTGGTCGCGCTGTTGGTCCAGGCAGGCAGCAAGCTCTCCTGCCCCGACGCGGACACCACGATAGTGGCTTCGTCTGCCTCTGCGGCATAACAGGAAGTGGTCAGAGCCAGTGAGATACAGCCAGAGAGCGCGCGCAAGCGAAAGCGTGAAGGGGTTATCATCATGAGAATCGTTATAATATGAAATAGGAATAGCAATTATTCTCATTTTTATTTGCAAATCAACAACACCCTTTCTACGGTATATTTTTTCGCATAAAACAACGGCTCCCGCAGGAGCCGTTGTGCCGAGGGTTAGTCGCGCCGCACAAGCCGGAAAACGCCCAGCACCACAACGGCGCCCACCACCGCGACGAGGAAACTGTGCAGATTAAAACCGCTGATGCTGCCGCCAATGCCGAACATGGTCGCCAGCCAGCCCCCCACTACCGCCCCCACAATACCGAGTATGCAGGTGAGAATAAACCCGCCGCCGTCGCGCCCCGGCATCAGCAGTTTGGCAATAACACCGGCAATCAGACCGAAAACAATCCAGGCAATGATCCCCATGTTGAGGCCCTCTGTTCAGTGAAACCACACGCAACACCTTCTTGCGCCCGTAAGCTAAGTATAGGCAAGTCGTTGATCCACGCCGAACCGGGCAGTGCAATTATTCCTTGTGGTGTAGATAAGGGTTGTCTCAGGTTCTGCCGCGCCCTGCCGATAACCCCTCGAAAACCTGCAACCTGGGCACATAATTACATCGCGTCCAACGCGCGTTGTAGCTTCCAGATATAGCGCGGCGCCTGCGGCGCGGGATGGTTATCGACGACATGCTCAAAAAATTCGTCCGCATCCAGATCGTTAATTTTTTCGATCGCCTTTTTACGGTCGGAGGAGAAGGTACGCAGCAGCGCACCCGCGCCGTTCGCATACGAAACCACCAGCGCGTACTGCATCACCTGCGGGTCTTCGATGCCTGCGAGCGGACCGTTTTCCAGAATGCTCAGGTAAGCGGCGCCCATCGAAATGTTACGCTCCGGGTTTTTCAGTTCGCTGGTGGAAGGCTCGCCGCTCCAGCCCATACGACGGTACACATCGCGCCCGGAGGTGGACGCCTTAAGCTGCATCAGCCCGACAGCGTTGGATTTGCTTACCACACTGGGGTTGCCGCCGGATTCAATGGCGATAATCGCGGTAATCAGCTTCGGGCTGACACCCCAGGCTGCGCCGGCTTTCTCACTGATCGGCATCCACTGCATTGCCCGTTTTACCGGCACTTCCGGGTTCCACGGCGGATTTTTATAATCGGGTTTTGAACTACAGCCAGCAAGCAGCACAATCAAAAAAGCAAACCATCTCAATTTCACGTCATCTGTCCTTATGGCCGACGCATCGGGCGTTTATTCGGCGTCAATACAACAATGCAGGCCGGATAAGCCAGGCGTTATCCGGCAAAACGTTCTACTATAGGCGGCATGATATACATTAGGTTTCTGTTGTAGCAAGGAATTGCCATGTCCCGGTTTCACTTAATTGCCCCTTCGGGCTATTGCATTAATCAGCAAGCGGCTTCACTGGGTATTCAACGTCTGGAACAGGCTGGTCACCAGGTAGAAAATACCGCCGTGGTTGGACGACGTTATCAGCGTTTTGCCGGTACCGAAGCGGAGCGCCTGGCGGATATCACTGAACTGGTTAACCTGACGATGCCTGGTACTATCGTCATGCCAGTGCGCGGCGGGTACGGCGCGAGCCGTCTGCTGGCGCATATCGACTGGCAGGCGCTGGCCGCGCGTCAGCAGCAGGATCCGCTGCTTATATGCGGACACAGCGATTTTACGGCGATCCAGTGCGGTTTGCTGGCGTTGGGTAAGGTCATTACCTTCAGCGGTCCGATGCTGGCAGGCAATTTTGGCGCGCCGGAACTGGACCGTTTTACGGAAGATCATTTCTGGCGGGCGCTACGTAACGCGGTGTATTCAGTGGCGTGGCGCAGCGAAGGCCCGGCGTGTCATACCGAAGGCACTCTCTGGGGCGGTAACCTGGCGATGCTGATTTCCCTCATCGGCACGCCGTGGATACCGAAAATTGAAAACGGTATTCTGGTGCTGGAAGATATCAACGAGCACCCCTTCCGCGTTGAGCGTATGCTACTGCAACTTTTTGACGCGGGCATCCTCAACCGTCAGAACGCCATTGTGCTGGGTAGCTTTAGCGGTAGCGCGCCAAATGAGTATGACGCGGGATACGATCTCAACGCCGTCTATGCGTTCTTACGCGAACGCCTCGCTATTCCGCTCATCACCGGGCTTGATTTTGGCCACGAACAACGCACCGTGACGCTGCCGCTGGGTGCGCATGCGGTTTTGCGTAATGACGCCAATGGCGCTCAGCTTACGCTGTCCGGTCATCCGGTATTGAAATCTTAAAAAAAGCGCTGGCGAGGGCTAACTAATCCGCGGGAACGGTCGTTAATATGTTAGGCTTAATGAATAAAAAAGCATAATTGAGGAGAATACGACCGTTGGACGCCACTGCAATAATCAGTCTTTTTATCCTGGGGTCCGTCCTCGTCACCAGCAGTATCTTACTCAGTTCATTTTCGTCACGTCTCGGTATCCCCATTCTGGTTATTTTCCTCGCCATCGGCATGCTGGCAGGCGTTGATGGCGTGGGCGGTATACCGTTCGACAACTATCCGTTTGCATATATGGTCAGTAACCTGGCGCTGGCGATTATCCTGCTGGATGGCGGGATGCGTACCCAGGCCAGTTCCTTTCGCGTCGCGCTGGGTCCGGCGCTGTCGCTGGCGACCGTCGGCGTGCTGATCACCTCTGGCTTGACCGGCATGATGGCGGCGTGGCTGTTTAAGCTGGACCTGATCGAAGGCTTGCTGATTGGCGCGATTGTCGGCTCTACCGACGCCGCGGCGGTTTTTTCGCTGCTCGGCGGCAAGGGGCTGAACGAACGCGTGGGCTCAACGCTGGAAATCGAATCCGGCAGTAACGACCCGATGGCGGTATTCCTCACCATTACCCTGATTGAGATGATCCAGCAGCATGAGACCGGCCTGAGCTGGATGTTCGCGGTCCATATCATTCAGCAGTTTGGTCTCGGGATCGCGCTTGGCTTAGGCGGCGGCTACCTGCTTCAACAGATGATCAACCGCATCTCCTTGCCCGGCGGTCTGTATCCGCTGCTGGCGCTGAGCGGCGGGATCCTGATTTTCGCCTTAACCACCGCGCTGGACGGCAGCGGGATCCTGGCGGTGTACCTGTGCGGCTTTTTGCTGGGCAACCGCCCGATCCGCAACCGTTACGCGATACTGCAAAACTTCGATGGGCTGGCCTGGCTGGCGCAAATTGCCATGTTCCTCGTACTGGGACTGCTCGTTACGCCGTCTGACCTGCTGCCCATAGCCGTCCCGGCGCTGATGCTGTCGGCGTGGATGATTTTCTTTGCCCGTCCCATTTCGGTTTTTGCCGGGTTACTGCCGTTCCGCGGCTTTAACCTGCGCGAGCGGGTATTCATCAGTTGGGTTGGACTGCGCGGCGCGGTTCCCATCATTCTTGCGGTGTTTCCGATGATGGCCGGTCTGGACAACGCGCGCCTGTTTTTCAACGTCGCCTTCTTCGTGGTGCTGATCTCGTTGCTGTTTCAGGGCACCTCGCTCTCGTGGGCGGCGAAAAAAGCGAAGGTCGTGGTGCCGCCCGTGGGTTGGCCGGTTTCCCGGGTGGGACTGGATATTCATCCGGAAAACCCCTGGGAGCAGTTTGTCTACCAGCTCAGCGCCGACAAATGGTGTGTGGGCGCGGCCCTTCGCGATCTGCATATGCCGCAGGAGACGCGCATTGCAGCGCTGTTCCGCAACAATGAGCTGTTTCACCCAACCGGCAGCACCCGTTTACAGGAAGGCGATGTGCTCTGCGTGATAGGACGCGAACGCGATTTGCCTGCGCTGGGGAAACTCTTCAGCCAGTCACCGCCGGTGGCGCTGGACCAGCGTTTCTTCGGTGATTTCATTCTGGAAGCGAGCGCGAAATTCGCCGATGTGGCGCTGATTTACGGGCTGGAAGACGGAACCGAGTATCGCGACAAACAGCAGACGCTGGGTGAAATTGTCCAGCAGTTGCTCGGCGCCGCGCCAGTCGTGGGCGACCAGGTTGAATTTGCCGGCATGATCTGGACGGTCGCCGAAAAAGAAGATAACGCAGTGCGCAAAGTCGGGGTGCGCGTGGCGGGAGAAGAAGACGAAGAATAACGATGGCGATGCCGGACACGCGTAGCCGTCGCCCGGCATCGTTCAATAAGTTACACCGTCACAACCGGCACGCGCAGCGCCAGAGCGCACATGAGCTCATAACCGACGGTGCCGGCGGCAGCGGCGACGTCGTCAATCTTAATCTCTTTGCCCCAAAGCTCAACCGGCGTGCCAATCCCCGCCTGCGGACAGGGCGTTAAATCCACCGCCAGCATATCCATAGAGACCGTACCCACCGTCATCGTGCGCACGCCGTCAACCAGAACCGGCGTTCCCGTTGGGGCGTGGCGCGGATAGCCGTCGGCATACCCCGCCGCGACAATACCGATCCGCTGTTCGTGCTGGGCTGTGAAACGCCCGCCGTAACCAACCCGGTCGCCGGCTTTCAACGTCTGCACGCCGATGATTTCGCTGCAAAGGGACATGACGGGTTTCAGCCCGGTATTGGCGATATCACGCCACTGGCCGGAAGGCGACGCTCCGTACAGAATAATCCCCGGTCGCACCCAGTCGCCGTGGGCTTCCGGATGCCACAAGGTTGCCGCAGAATTCGCCAGCGAACGGCGGCATTCCAGCCCTTCCGTCGCCTGCGCAATCCGCGCCATCGCCTCATTGATGCCGTCAGGGTGTTCAGCATCGGCAAAATGCGACATCAGCGTCATCTCGCCGACGTTCGGCATGGCCCGCAGTTGTTGCCAGACTGTCTGCAACCGTTCCGGTAGAAAACCAAGACGGTTCATCCCGGTATTCACTTTCACGTACACGTCCAGCGGCGCGTTGAGTTTCGCGTTCTGGATTGCCTTCAACTGCCAGTTGCTGTGTACGCACGTTGTCAGCCTCCAGGTATCGTATACGGTCAGATCGTCTGCATGAAAGAAGCCTTCCAGCATCAGGATCGGTCCTTTCCAGCCGCGCTCTCGCAGGGTTATCGCTTCTTCTAAATTGAGCAGCGCAAACCCATCGGTGCCGCCTAACGCATTCCAGATACGTTCAATGCCATGTCCGTAGGCGTTGGCTTTAACCACTGACCAGACGCGGGCGTCCGGTGCAGCCTGACGGACAATACTCAAATTCTGTTTCATCGCCTGCAGGTCAAGGCTGGCCAGTATAGGGCGGGTCATTTCGCATCCTTATCAGTGATGTGCGCCATGAAGTTGCTGTGGCCGGGATGGCGTATACCCCGGGCTGTAACGCGCCACGCTCAAATCCTCATACGGGATCGCGGGCGTGCGGCCAGAGAGGATATCGCTCAGGAGCTGTCCGGAGCCGCAGGCCATGGTCCACCCCAGCGTCCCGTGTCCGGTATTCAGCAGCAGATTTTTAAAGCGGGTTCGCCCCACGACTGGCGTACCATCCGGCGTCATTGGGCGCAGCCCGGTCCAGAATGTGGCCTGTTCAATGCGTCCACCGCGCGGGTAGAGATCGCGCACCACCATCTCCAGCGTTTCCCGACGCGGCTGGAGCAGTTCGGTATTAAAGCCGACGATTTCCGCCATGCCCCCGACACGAATGCGCTGATCGAAACGGGTAATGGCGATTTTGTAGGTTTCATCAAGAATAGTCGAAACAGGCGCGCCGTCCTCTTCCGCCACAGGGATCGTCAGCGAATAGCCTTTCAGCGGATAAACCGGAATATCGACAATGCCTTTCAGCATCGCCGTGGAATAGGAGCCAAAGGCCATCACATACGCATCGGCTTTGATGATCTCGTCGCCGCACTTCACGCCATAGATACGCTCGCCTTCACAGAGCAGCTTGTCCACCGGCGTGTTGAAACGGAACGTGACGCCAGCCTGTTCAGCCATTTGCGCCAGTCGCTGGGTAAAAAGCTGGCAGTCGCCCGTTTCGTCGTTCGGCAACCGCAGCCCGCCGGTCAGCTTATGCGCCACTTCCGCCAGCGCCGGTTCCACTTCCGCCAGCCGGGCAGATTCCAGCAACTGGTACGGCACGCCCGCGTCTTCCAGCACCGCGATGTCCCGGGTGGCGTTTTCATACTGCTGTTCGGTGCGGAAGAGTTGTAGCGTCCCGCCCTGACGTCCTTCGTACTGAATGCCGGTTGACGCACGCAGCGCTTTCAGACAGTCGCGGCTGTACTCCGCGAGACGCACCATGCGGCCTTTGTTTTCCATGTAGTGGCGGGTGTCGCAGTTCCGCAGCATTTGCCACATCCATTTAAGTTGAAACGGCGAACCGTCCAGACGCACGGCCAGCGGCGCGTGGCGCTGGAACATCCATTTAATTGCCTTTAAAGGAACGCCTGGCGCCGCCCAGGGGGCGGCATAGCCTGGTGAAATCTGTCCAGCGTTCGCGGCACTGGTTTCCAGCGCCGGACCGGGTTCACGATCGATGACGGTAACCTCGTGCCCGGCCTGACATAAATACCAGGCGCTGGTCACGCCAACGACGCCACTTCCCAGTATGACAACTCGCATAGCCACTCCGTTAACAGTAAAAGAACAATCTTCTAATTACATCTTGATAACCCAGATGAAAATATTATTCAACATATGGCTTTTTTATGGTGACCTGCCTCACAGATAGCCGATTGCAGGGTGATAGCGATTGTTTGGCATCTCCTGCTATGCCGAATTTTTATCCAGCATAAAATAGCGTAGCGATGGCAATTTCTGGCGGGATAACCAGCAGAAATCGCGAAGAAAAGATCGCATCGCCAACACGGTTTTTAACAGGGTGTTCTATGCTTGAAATGAGGTGCTCCACACAGAGAGCGCCGCCAACAATGAGGGTGCGCGAATGGCTACGATTGATTCCATGAACAAGGACACCACACGGTTGAGCGATGGACCCGACTGGACGTTTGATCTGCTGGATGTTTACCTGGCAGAAATAGACCGCGTGGCAAAACTCTACAGACTGGACACCTATCCGCACCAGATTGAGGTCATCACCTCCGAGCAGATGATGGACGCCTATTCCAGCGTCGGGATGCCGATCAATTATCCGCACTGGTCATTTGGCAAAAAGTTTATCGAAACCGAAAGATTGTATAAACATGGGCAGCAGGGTCTGGCCTATGAGATTGTCATTAACTCGAACCCGTGTATCGCTTATCTGATGGAAGAGAACACCATTACCATGCAGGCGCTGGTAATGGCTCACGCCTGCTACGGGCATAACTCTTTCTTCAAAAACAATTATCTGTTCCGCAGTTGGACCGACGCCAGCTCGATTGTTGATTATCTGATTTTTGCCCGCAATTACATCACTCAGTGCGAAGAGCGTTACGGCGTTGATGAGGTGGAAAAATTGCTGGACTCCTGTCATGCGCTGATGAATTACGGGGTTGATCGCTACAAGCGTCCGCAAAAAATCTCTTTGCAGGAGGAGAAAGCCCGTCAGAAAAGCCGTGAAGAATATCTGCAAAGCCAGGTAAACATGCTGTGGCGTACACTGCCGAAGAAAGAGGAAGAAAAAACGGTGGCCGAGGCGCGACGTTATCCGTCGGAGCCGCAGGAGAACTTGCTCTACTTTATGGAGAAGAACGCGCCACTGCTGGAGTCCTGGCAGCGTGAGATCCTGCGTATCGTGCGCAAAGTGAGCCAGTATTTCTATCCGCAGAAGCAGACCCAGGTGATGAACGAAGGCTGGGCCACCTTCTGGCACTATACGATCCTGAATCATCTTTACGACGAAGGCAAAGTCACCGAGCGCTTTATGCTGGAATTTTTGCACAGCCACACTAACGTGGTGTTCCAGCCGCCCTATAACAGCCCATGGTACAGCGGCATTAATCCCTATGCGCTGGGCTTTGCGATGTTCCAGGACATCAAGCGCATCTGTCAGTCGCCAACGGAAGAAGATCGCTACTGGTTCCCCGATATGGCGGGATCAGACTGGCTGGAGACGCTGCATTTTGCGATGCGCGACTTTAAAGATGAAAGCTTCATTAGCCAGTTCCTGTCGCCGAAGGTGATGCGTGATTTCCGCTTCTTTACGGTGCTGGACGACGATCGGCATAACTATCTGGAAATCTCTGCGATTCATAACGAGGAAGGCTACCGTGAAATCCGCAATCGCCTGTCGTCACAATATAACCTGAGCAATCTTGAGCCAAATATCCAGGTGTGGAATGTCGATCTGCGCGGCGATCGCTCTCTGACGCTACGCTACATTCCGCACAACCGCGCGCCGCTGGACAAGGGGCGTAAAGAGGTGCTGAAGCACGTGCATCGGCTATGGGGATTTGACGTGACGCTGGAACAGCAGAACGAAGACGGCAGCGTTGAGCTACTGGAACGCTGCCCGGCGAGAGTGAACAGTTTGTAATCGCCCTGTCGCCCGCAGGGGAAACCGCCGGGTTGGATAAACGCAAAAAACCTCTCTGCAGAGAGGTTTTTCTTTTATGTCCTATCGCCCCTGAATCGCGAGATCGCCCGGCAGGTTTTTCTGCATCCGGTGCCAGATCTCGCCGCTGTCGTGACCGTAGCGGCGTACCGTTTCATACACCTGATCGTGCGCGCCTTGCAGGCAGAGTTGCGACAGCTTGTGATAGAACCCCAGCGCCAGGCTGCGCGCTTCCGGATTAGCGAAATAGTGACGCCCGATACGGGTGTACAGCCCTTTCATGCCGTTGAGGATCAGGCCGTAAATCGGGTTGCCGGAGGCAAACGCCAGGCCGCGGAAAATGTTGTAATCAAGTTCCGCAAAGGCGTCGGCGTGGTCGGCAACTTCCTGCGCTGTCGCCAGCACTTCCTGAGCTTTGTCAGGATGCTGACGAAATGCGGTGCGGATAAAGATCGTTGAGATGTTGGTTCGCACCGACAGTAGATTATCAATCAGTTGCGGAACGCTTTCATGATCGAGACGCGCCAGGGTTTCAAGAATGTTCAGCCCGGACGTTTCCCAGAAATTATTCACCTTCGTCGGTTTGCCGTGCTGAATGGTCAACCAACCATCACGCGCCAGACGCTGAAGCACTTCACGTAAAGTGGTACGCGTCACCCCGATCAGCTCGGAGAGTTCACGTTCAGCAGGCAGAATAGTGCCCGGGGGGAAGCGGTTATTCCAGATACTTTCAATGATGTACTCTTCCGCGAAACCCGCCGGGCTCTGCGCCTTAATGACCATAGTGAGATTTCCATTACACAGCAAAACATAGTTACACTCATCATACCAGACGGGTTACAACCCCGATAGCGCAGGCAACAAAGAAAAAGGGGATCAAGGCTTCATTTTCCGGATAACGCCGCGCCGGTATATAAGGTTAAGGACTTGCCTGGTTTACCGCTGACCGCTAAGCTTTGCGGCTAAACATAAAAACATCATTTCATTTAATTAGGTAAGGGAAACCGCCATGGAGATCTCCTGGGGTCGCGCATTCTGGCGCAACTTTTTAGGCCAGTCGCCAGACTGGTACAAACTCGCTCTACTGATATTTCTGATCGTTAACCCGCTGATTTTCATGATCAACCCCTTCGTAGCGGGATGGTTGCTGGTGGCGGAATTTATCTTCACGCTGGCCATGGCGCTGAAATGCTACCCGCTGCTGCCGGGCGGACTGCTGGCGATTGAAGCGGTGATGATCGGCATGACCAGCGCCGCCCATGTGCGCGAAGAAGTCGCGGCCAATCTGGAAGTCCTGCTGCTGCTGATGTTTATGGTGGCGGGCATCTACTTTATGAAGCAGTTACTGCTGTTTATTTTTACCCGCCTGCTGTTGAGTATTCGCTCCAAAACCATGCTATCGCTGGCCTTCTGCATTGCCGCCGCCTTTCTTTCGGCTTTCCTTGATGCGCTTACCGTGGTTGCCGTCGTTATCAGCGTTGCCGTTGGCTTTTACGGTATTTATCACCGTGTGGCCTCCGCGCGCGGTGAAGATAACGATATTCTGGACGATAGCCATATCGATCAGCATTACAAAACGGTGCTGGAGCAGTTCCGCGGCTTTTTACGCAGCCTGATGATGCACGCAGGCGTTGGGACCGCGCTTGGCGGCGTGATGACCATGGTGGGCGAACCGCAGAACCTGATTATTGCAAAAGCCGCCGGCTGGCATTTTGGCGACTTCTTTCTGCGCATGTCGCCTGTCACCCTCCCCGTGCTGATTTGCGGCCTGCTGACCTGCGTATTGGTAGAGAAAATGCGCTGGTTTGGTTATGGCGAAACGCTGCCGGAAAAAGTGCGTGAAGTCTTGCAGCAGTTTGACGATCAAAACCGCCATCAGCGCACCCGTCAGGACCGACTGAAACTGGTGGTGCAGGCGATTATCGGCGTCTGGCTGGTGGTTGCCCTGGCGCTGCATCTGGCGGAAGTGGGGCTGATTGGCCTGTCGGTCATTATTTTAGCGACCTCGCTAACCGGCGTAACTGACGAGCACGCCATCGGCAAAGCGTTTACCGAGTCACTGCCCTTTACCGCCCTGCTGACCGTGTTTTTCTCAATTGTCGCCGTAATCATTGACCAGCATCTGTTTACGCCGATCATCCAGTATGTCCTGCAGGCGTCGGAGCATGCCCAGTTAACGCTGTTTTATCTGTTTAACGGGCTGCTCTCTTCGATCTCCGATAACGTCTTCGTCGGCACGATTTACATCAACGAAGCCAAAGCGGCGATGGAAAGCGGCGCGATCTCACTGCAACAGTTTGAACTGCTGGCGGTGGCCATTAATACCGGCACCAACCTGCCGTCCGTCGCCACACCAAATGGCCAGGCGGCCTTCCTGTTCCTGTTGACTTCTGCCCTTGCGCCATTGATTCGCCTCTCTTATGGTCGGATGGTGTGGATGGCGCTGCCTTATACCGTTGTTCTGACGCTGGTGGGTCTGCTGTGCGTGGAGTTCACTCTCGCCCCGTACACCGAATGGATGACCCGGATCGGCCTTTTAGCTACACTTCCATAACAACTTACCGGGCATTTCACTGCCCGGTTTGCCTTTTTGCGTGATAATTATCCAATTACACAATATTTCATTTTCTCCTGGTGGCGCAGTTATTGAATTGGTTTACACTGCCGTGTCTACGCATATTGCAGGGAAATAACTATGTTGCGATTTTTGAACCAGTGCTCACGGGGTCGGGGCGCATGGTTACTGATGGCATTGACTGCCCTGGCGCTCGAACTGGTCGCGCTGTGGTTTCAGCATGTCATGCTACTTAAACCGTGTGTGTTGTGCATTTACGAACGCTGCGCGCTGTTTGGCATCATGGGCGCCGGGTTAGTCGGCGCCATCGCGCCGAAAACGCCGTTACGCTATGTCGCGCTGGTGATTTGGATCTACAGCGCCATCCGCGGCGTTCAACTGGCATGGGAACACACCATGATTCAGTTACATCCTTCCCCCTTCATGACCTGTGATTTTATGGCGCGCTTCCCGGGCTGGCTGCCGCTGGATAAATGGTTGCCGCAAGTGTTTGTTGCCTCTGGCGACTGTGCGGAACGTCAGTGGGAATTTTTAAGCCTCGAAATGCCGCAGTGGTTGTTAGGCATTTTTGCCGCTTATCTGGTGGTGGCGATTCTGGTGTTAATCGCGCAGCCGTTTAAGCCGAAAAGACGCGATCTGTTTGGTCGTTAATCCGTAACGCTCCCACCCGGGGGCGTTTTTTTTGCCGGAAAATCATTGCGTGCGACGCTTTATAAGATGTATATTAAATACATCTTATAAAGCCCACCAGGGGGAGTCCTTATGTCACATCTACGCATCCCGGCAAACTGGAAAATCAAACGTTCAACCCCATTTTTCACCAAAGATAACGTCCCCGCAGCGCTTCTCTCCCACCACAACACTGCCGCCGGCGTTTTCGGTCAATTGTGTGTCATGGAAGGGACGGTCACCTATTACGGTTTCGCTAACGAAGAAGCAAAAGAACCGGAAGTGAAAGTGGTGATCAACGCCGGCCAGTTCGCCACCAGCCCACCGCAGTACTGGCACCGGGTCGAGTTGAGCGATGACGCTCAGTTTAATATCAACTTCTGGGTCGATGAAGATCACGAAGGCGAGCAGATGTATCAGGCGAAAAACGCCTAACATCCGCTCTCAGCATGGGCGGCTCAGTCCGCCCATTCAGGTTTATTCAGAATATGGTCCTGCCAGTCGCGGACTTCTGACTCTTTTACCGCAATATGGCGCACCGAGATGCGTTCGCCGTGCATCGCCGCTTTTGACCCCGTCAGCAGAGGGTGCCACGCGGGTAACCCTTTCCCTTCCGCCAGTAAACGATACGCACAGGTCATCGGCAGCCATTCAAAAGTCGGCAAATTATCACGCGTGAGTTTGATGCAGTCAGGCTCGTATTCGAAACGGCGTTCGTAGTTGCGACACTGGCAGGTTTTGATGTTTAACTGTCGGCAGGCGACATTGGTAAAATAGATTTCGTCAGTGTCTTCGTCCATCAGCTTATGCAGACAGCACTGACCACAGCCATCACAGAGCGACTCCCATTCGGCATCGGTCATTTCATCCAGGGTTTTACTTTGCCAGAAAGGTAAATCGCTCATCAGGGTATCCGCCATTGCTGTAAAGCTGCACCTTATAACCAGTCTGGCACGCTGATGCAAGTTTTGCCGCCCGAAAAAGGCGGCAAATAGCTTTTACAGAACGCGAGTCGTAAGGGAATGGCCGTTGAAATGAATCTCCAGCTCGTCGCCGCTGGCAAGCGGCCCGACGCCTTCCGGGGTACCGGTCAATACAACGTCTCCGGCCTTCAGGGTAAAAAATTTACTCATATACGCAATCAGCGGCACGATTTTGTGGATCATGTCGGCGGTCGTGCCCTGCTGGCGAACCTCGCCGTTTACCGTCAGGCTAAGCGGCGTATCCTGCGGATCGCCGTTAAATTCAGCAGCCGGAATAAACCCCGACAACGGGCAGGAATTATCGAAGCCTTTGGCTTTTTCCCATGGCTGCCCCGCCTTCTTCATTTTGCCCTGTATGTCGCGCAGCGTCAGATCGAGCGCCACACCGTAACCGGCAATGGCTTTACGCACATGATCTTCCGTCGCCTGGCGTAACGTAGCGCCAATCAGAACCGCCAGTTCGACTTCATGATGCACCGCGCCCATCGCCGTTGGAATCGCCAACGGCTGGCGCAGATCGCAAAGCGCTGTTTCCGGTTTGATAAACAGCACCGGCTCATCCGGCGTCGCGCTTCCCATCTCTTTAATATGCTTTGCGTAGTTGCTGCCTACGCAAACCACTTTGCTTGCCGGGAAGTCGAGCAGCGCGCCCTGCCAGTTATGATGTTGATACATGCTTTTCCCCTAATCTGTCATCCTGGATGGTCAGTAATGGCACCGGCAAGGCTTAACGCCGGATACCGTTTATTTATCCGTTTCTGGAGCGTGCTGCGAGGAGGCTGAAAGATGTTGCTTCAATAAATCTTCCGGCGGCGGAGGCAATTGTAAATAATATCCCTGCTCCGCTAAGGCTTGCTTTACTTTATCCAGATCGGCGTTGACTAACTTCTTACGACCATCCAGCGGCAATATCATTGCCAGTTTTGGCTGGCCAAATCCTTTCATCAGCTCTTCAGGTACGCGTGAAAAATCGTCTTTTTTTTCGACATATAAATAGGTCTGGTCACGTCGGGTACTTCTGTAGATCACACAAAACATACATTTTACTCTGAATTAAACGGTTGGCGACTTGCCTCAATATAATAGTGACTATAACATGCCTTCTGGACTTCGGAATATCATCCCATATCGGGGATGATAAATAGCAAATTGAGTAAGGCCAGGATGTCAAACACGCCCATCGAACTTAAAGGCAGTAGCTTCACCTTATCAGTGGTTCATTTGCATGAAGCCGAACCCGAGGTTATTCGTCAGGCGTTAGAAGACAAAATCGCTCAGGCTCCCGCTTTTTTAAAACACGCCCCGGTGGTGATTAACGTCAGCGGTCTGGACGCGCCGGTAAACTGGCCGGTTCTGCAGGAGGTGGTGACCTCCACAGGACTGCGGATTATCGGGGTCAGCGGCTGCAAAGACGCCCGTTTAAAAGCGGAAATCGACCAGATGGGCCTTCCCTTATTGACTGAAGGGAAAGAAAAAGCCGCGCGTTCCGCGCCAGCTGAACCCGTCGCCCCTGTCGCCCCGGCGCAAAACGCTGGTTCCGTCACAAAAACGCGATTTATTGATGTGCCGGTTCGTTCCGGTCAGCGCATTTATGCACCACAATGTGATCTGATTGTTACAAGTCACGTCAGCGCTGGCGCAGAGCTTATCGCTGACGGCAATATTCATGTCTACGGCATGATGAGAGGCCGCGCGCTGGCGGGCGCAAGCGGCGATCGGGAAGCGCAAATTTTTTGTACCCATCTGACGGCAGAACTGGTCTCTATCGCAGGTGTTTACTGGCTGAGTGATAAAATCCCAGCAGAATTTTATGGCAAAGCGGCCCGTTTGCAGTTAGCAGACAACGCTTTGACAGTTCAACCGTTGAATTGATCCCTTTTTAACAAGGAATTTCTATGGCACGCATTATTGTAGTTACTTCGGGTAAAGGGGGCGTTGGCAAAACCACCTCCAGCGCGGCCATCGCTACTGGTTTGGCCCAGAAGGGAAAGAAAACTGTCGTTATTGATTTTGATATCGGCCTGCGTAACCTCGATCTTATCATGGGGTGTGAACGCCGGGTCGTTTACGATTTCGTCAACGTCATTCAGGGCGATGCGACGCTGAATCAGGCGTTGATCAAAGACAAACGTACTGAAAACCTCTTTATTCTTCCTGCCTCTCAGACGCGCGATAAAGACGCCCTGACCCGCGAAGGCGTCGCGAAAGTCCTCGACGATCTGAAAGCGATGGATTTCGACTTCATTGTCTGCGACTCCCCGGCGGGGATTGAAACCGGCGCGCTGATGGCGCTCTACTTCGCCGATGAAGCGATCATCACCACGAACCCGGAAGTCTCCTCGGTTCGTGACTCTGACCGCATTCTGGGGATTCTGGCGTCGAAATCCCGCCGCGCCGAAAATGGCGAAGAACCGATCAAAGAACATCTGCTGCTGACGCGCTACAACCCGGGCCGGGTGAATAAAGGCGATATGCTCAGCATGGAAGATGTGCTGGAAATCCTGCGCATTAAGCTTGTCGGGGTGATCCCGGAAGATCAGTCTGTACTGCGCGCCTCGAACCAGGGCGAGCCGGTCATTCTGGATATCAATGCAGACGCGGGTAAAGCGTATGCCGATACGGTAGATCGTCTGTTGGGAGAAGAACGTCCTTTCCGCTTCATTGAAGAAGAGAAGAAAGGTTTCCTCAAACGCCTGTTCGGAGGATAAGTTATGGCATTACTGGATTTTTTTCTCTCGCGGAAAAAGAGTACAGCCAACATCGCGAAAGAGCGATTACAGATTATTGTTGCAGAGCGTCGTCGTAGCGACGCCGAGCCGCATTATTTACCGCAGTTACGCAAAGATATTCTTGAGGTCATTTGTAAATACGTACAAATCGATCCTGAAATGGTCACCGTTCAGCTTGAACAAAAAGACGGCGACATTTCTATTCTCGAACTTAACGTGACATTGCCAGAAGCGGAAGAGTCGAAATAACGCTTTCGCTCAGAAAAATCCTGGAAAAAAAGGCGGAACTTTCTGCCTTTTTTTATTTGTATAAGAAAATCGTAATAAACATTTTTTCTGGTCAAAATATTGGTTATTTATACAGTATGACCTGAATTCATTTCACGGAAAATGTCGGATAGCGGTCGGCGAAATAATCCCGCAAAAACTCAACCGTAATTCGTACCTTCGCGGAGTTCGCCAGCCGGGAGACATAAACGGCCCAGATGTTTGCTGGTTGATAATACTCCGGCAGAACCTGCACCAGTTGACCGCTGGCAATATTGTCACAGACATCCCACCATGAGCGTAACGCAATCCCCTGGCCGTCCAGGCACCACTGGTGAACGATCTCCCCATGGTTCGACGACAGCGCGCCTGTCACTTTGATGGCATGCTGCCCCTCTTTATTTTGGAGTTGCCAAACGCCAAATGGGTGATCGCGCTCTTTTATTACCAGACAGGAACAGGCGGACAGCTCCGTCAGTTGCTTTGGCGTGCCGTGCTGCGCTAAAAATGACGGCGAGGCGCAAAGAATACGATAGTTCGTACCCAGTTTGCGGGCGATAAGATTCGGCGCGATATCATCGCCAATGCGAATATCCAGATCGACGCCTTCATTTGCCAGATCCACCAGCCGATCTTCGACATCAAAGCGCAATTCCAACTGGGGATACTGCTTCGCCAGCGCTGAAAGCGCGGGCGCTACCACGCGCCGGCCAAAGCCAAAGCTACTGATGATCCGCAGCATCCCTTGCGGCACCTGACGTACGTCAGAAAGCTCGTCCATCATCTGATCCACATCATACAAAATACGCTGCGCCCAGGCGTAGATGCGCTCGCCCTCTTCGGTCATGCTCACCCGCCGGGTGGTGCGATGTAGCAGAACCACGTTGAGCGTGTGTTCCAGTAGGGCGATACGTTTGCTGACGAAGGCAGGTGATACGCCCAGCTCCTGCGCCACCGCGGCAAATCCCGAACGCCGGGCAACCTGCATAAAGACGCGTAAGTCATTTAACAACGGCAGATTATTCATGATCTGTGTTTTATGTTTCACCAGTTGGTCTCATTAACTGCCGTTCAGTCAATTATAGGATAGCGGTGAAGTCAATTTTCTGAGCCGATAAGTGAGATCTGAAATGAACAAAACCTGTCGCATTGCCGCCATCCCCGGAGACGGCATTGGTAAAGAGGTTCTGCCGGAAGGGCTACGGGTGTTAAAGGCCGCCAGCGAGCGCTGGGGGCTGTCTCTGAGTATTGAAACCTTTGAATGGGCCAACTGTGAGTACTACCAGCAACACGGCAAGATGATGCCGGATGACTGGCACGCACAGTTGTCATCGTTTGATGCCATCTATTTTGGCGCGGTTGGCTGGCCGGACACCGTGCCGGATCATATCTCCCTGTGGGGATCGCTACTGAAGTTCCGCCGTGAATTCGATCAGTACGTTAACCTGCGACCGGTACGCCTCTTTCCGGGAGTGCCCTGCCCGCTCGCGGGCAAGCAGCCTGGCGATATTGATTTCTACGTGGTGCGAGAAAATACTGAAGGCGAATATTCGGCGTTGGGTGGACGGGTTAATCCGGGCACCGAACATGAACTGGTGATCCAGGAGTCGGTGTTTACCCGCCGCGGCGTGGATCGCATTTTGCGCTATGCGTTCGAACTGGCGCAAAGTCGCCCGCGTAAAACGCTGACCTCCGCCACCAAATCTAACGGGCTGGCGATCAGTATGCCATTCTGGGATGAACGCGTGGAGGCAATGGCGCAGCACTTTCCCGCTATTCGCTGGGATAAGCAGCACATCGATATTCTGTGCGCCCGGTTTGTCATGCAGCCGGAACGCTTTGACGTAGTGGTCGCCTCTAACCTGTTTGGCGATATTCTGTCAGACCTCGGTCCGGCGTGTACGGGTGCCATTGGCATCGCGCCTTCCGCCAACCTGAACCCGGAGCGCACTTTCCCCTCTTTGTTCGAACCGGTTCACGGTTCCGCGCCGGACATATACGGCCAGAACATTGCCAACCCGGTCGCCACTATCTGGGCAGGCGCGATGATGCTCGATTTCCTCGGGGAAGGCGATGCGCGCTATACCGCTGCCCATGACGGTATCCTGGCGGCGATCGAGCAAGTGATTGCCAGCGGACCGAAAACGCCTGATATGAAGGGGAACGCCTCAACCCGGCAGGTGGGCGAGGCTGTCTGCGAACGGATACGGTCCATGCAGTAAGCGAAGACCGTACAGTGCAGTACAGTACAACGCGACCGGCTGGCGGATGTCCAGCCGGAGCGGGCTGACATTAGCCCTGACGCGGATACTCCGCCAGCAGCGCATGAAGCTGCGCGGCCATCAACTCGCCGCGCCAACCGGAGATCAGTTCTGGCTCGCCGTTTTGCGGTTTGAGCTGCCAGTGCCAGTTAAGCAACTGGTTGATCTGGCGGCGTGACGCCAGCAGTTCGGCGCTGACGTTATGCCCGGCGCTCACTCCGGCAATCAGCGCTTTAATATCTTTAAACGCTTTCCGATAGCCGGGCATGTCGATCAGGTTAAGCAGCGGCGCTGGCAGCGCCTCCTCGGGTAACGCCTGCGCTTTGGCAACCAGCGCGAGCAGCGTCTTGCCATGGAAGCGAATTTCACTGCCGGAAAGCCCGAGGCTGTCGAGTTCCCCCATGCTGCCGGGCATATAGCGCGCCACCGACCACAGATGTTCTTCACGCACCACGAAGTTCACCGCCAGATCGCGCTCGCGCGCCTTGCGCAACCGCCAGTCGGCAAGCAGTTGCAGACAGGCCAACTGGCGGGTACGCAGTTGCCAGGCATTGGTGATATCACGCCACGCCTCTTCCGGCGCCAGAATCTCCTGACGACGTTGCTGCATCAGACGGCATTCGTCCAGCGCTGCGGGCAGCCAACCAGCAGCTTCGGTTTCCGCCATCAGTTTTCCGGCGATCGGCAACAGATACCATACGTCCGCCGCCGCATATTCACACTGGCGTTCCGTCAGAGGACGCGCCAGCCAGTCGGTCCGCGATTCGCTTTTGTCGAGCGCCACGCCGCTAAACTCTTCGACCATTGACGCAAAACCCCACGACAGCGGGCGACCGCAGAAAGCCGCCAGAATTTGCGTGTCGATCAGCGGCTGCGGCAGCTCGCCAAAGGCATTCAGAAACACTTCCAGATCTTCACTGCCTGCGTGCAGATATTTCGTGATAGCGGTATCGCGTAAAATCGCCTTCAGCGGCGACCAGTCGGTGATGCCATGCGGATCGATTAGCGCAACATGTTCGCCGTCGAACAACTGGATAAGTCCTAACTGCGGGTAATAGGTGCGCGTACGAACGAATTCGGTATCAAGGGCGATGGCAGGAAACGCGCGAACCGCCTCACAGAGGGTCGCCAGCGCGTCGTCAGTGGTGATCATTTGGTAATTCAAATTGCTTTCTCTTTGTTTTACGCCAAAAAAAACGCCGGATTATCCGGCGCTTGACGTGTTGCTTAACGCTCAGCCTTTATTGTCTACTTTGGCGCGGGCTTCGTCACGCAATTCTCGACGTAAAATTTTTCCGACATTGGATTTTGGCAATTCATCGCGGAACTCCACCAGCTTAGGCACCTTATAGCCGGTTAACTGGCGGCGGCAGAAAGTCACCAGCGCCTCGTCCGTTAATGAAGGATCTTTTTTCACCACGAAAATCTTCACCGCTTCGCCGCTGCTGCCGGACGGCACGCCGACGGCCGCGACCTCCAGGACTCCCGGATGCTGCATCACAACATCTTCGATCTCGTTTGGATAAACGTTGAAACCTGAGACCAGAATCATGTCTTTCTTACGGTCGACAATGCGCAAAAAACCCTCATCGTCCATCACCGCGATATCACCCGTATGCAGCCAGCCGTCCTTGATGATCTCGTCGGTCGCATCCGGACGCTGCCAGTAACCGAGCATCACCTGCGGACCTTTGACGCACAGTTCGCCGGGCTGATCCGGCGGCACTTCGTTATCATCATCGTCCACCAGCTTAGCTTCGGTAGACGGCACCGGCAACCCAATGCTGCCGCTGTGATAGTCAATATCATGCGGGTTCACGCTGACCAGCGGCGCGCATTCGGTCAGGCCATAGCCTTCCAGCAGATACTGCCCGGTCAGTTTCACCCAGCGTTCAGCTACCGCCTGCTGCACCGGCATACCCCCGCCGGCGGAAAGATGCAGGGAGGAGAAATCCAGTTGCTGGAACTCTTTATTATTCAGCAACGCGTTAAACAGGGTGTTCACGCCGGTCATGGCGGTAAACGGGTATTTTGCCAACTCTTTCACCAGCCCCGGAATATCGCGCGGGTTGGTAATGAGCAGGTTCTGCCCGCCCAGTTCGATAAACAGCAGGCAGTTCATGGTCAACGCGAATATGTGGTACAGCGGCAGTGCGGTCACCACCAGCTCTTTCCCCGGATGCAGGAGCGGTCCATAGGTCGCTTTCACCTGCTCAAGGTTAGCCAGCATATTGCGATGGGTGAGCATCGCGCCTTTCGCCACGCCGGTCGTGCCGCCAGTATATTGCAGGAAAGCCAAATCCTCAGACACCACTTCCGGCTTGACGTACTGCATGCGGTAGCCCGCATGTAGCGCGCTGCGAAACGAGATGGCATCCGGCAGATGGTACTTTGGCACCAGACGTTTGATGTATTTGACCACAAAGTTCACCAGCGTCCCTTTTGCCGTCGACAGCTGGTCGCCCATGCGGGTCAGAATAACGTGTTGAACCTGGGTTTTCTCAACCACTTTTTCCAGGGTGTGGGCGAAGTTCGAGACAATGACGATCGCCGCCGCGCCGCTGTCGTTGAGCTGATGCTCCAGCTCGCGCGGCGTGTATAGCGGGTTGACGTTCACCACGATCATCCCGGCACGCAGAATGCCAAACAGCGCGACGGGATACTGCAACAGGTTTGGCATCATTAGCGCGACGCGATCGCCCTTTTTCAGACCCAGCCCTTCCTGCAAATAGGCCGCAAACGCCCTGCTCCGCTCTTCCAGCTTGCGGAAGGTCATCACCTCCCCCATATTAACGAACGCGGGCTGATCGGCGTAACGCGCGACAGCATGCTCAAACAGTTCTACCAGGGATTGATAACGGTCAGGATTGATCTCCGCAGGCACATCCGCGGGATAACGGTTTAACCAAACCTTCTTCACTGCATCACCTCTAAAATGAGTGTTCGTCGTCATCGCAACCCCAGATAATAAACAAGTCGTTAACATAATATTAACTCAGCGTACCAGTTTATTAATTACTCAACGAAAAGGTTGCGAAGCGCGTCACTATTTATTTTTCTTATGACATGACTAACGCAGAAACAGCGGACGTGCCGCTGTTTCTTTTACTGATAATACAAAGGGTTACTCTGTGACTATCGTCTGAACCTGAGCAGGCCCAGGGTTATACCACCCCCAGCCGCCGTAGCCATAGGGCCAGCCTCGTCCGCCATAGAACCAGGGGTCGATAGGCTGCGGCGGCATGACGACCTGTTGAGCGATACGCCAGCGCTTGTAGCCCGTCACGTCCATGGTCATGAAGTTATACGGCGTGTTGCCGACTTTCCCCGCCACGCTGCCGGTGATCGGCCCGACGACCGTCACTAACTGACCGCGAAAATCGACCGGATCAAGAAAGCCGTTCACGTTAGCATAAATACGTCCGCGTGACGGCTCGCCAAGGATCGGGCGCGCGCCGCTGTCCAGCGGGACGGTAGCGATTTCCAGTCGGGTTTTGCCCTGCTGGTTTTGAATATCCACCACCTTACCGCCAAATCGCGCTTCCTGACCAACGTACAGCTGCGGGGCATTCATCACCCGCATCAGATCGTCCTGCGGCGTCGGGCTGGTGCCTTTGATGGCATCCGGAACGGTCACACACCCGCTGAGCATCAGCACGATCGCGCCCGCCAGCAGATTTTTAACAACTTGTTTTTGAACCGCCATACTGCGACTCCTTTTCTCAGCGCACTGCCCCGAAGTTCCAGTGCATTTCCAGGGCATACATACTACTGAGATTCATTCTTTGCCCGGAAGTTTCTTCCAGGCCACGTTGTTACGTAAATAAACCGGTTCGGCGTGTTCAACGGCGACCGTTTTTCCTGCCGCCAACAATTGGCGGGCAACAGGAAGCATGTCTTCCGCTGCGGGCAGCAAAATGCCGCCGTCACGCAGCGCCAGAGCGTTCTGTTTACCAAGATCGGGCCACGCAGGCCAGCCGGTTCCCACGGTGACCCATTCGCCGGCGAGCTGCTGCAGCCGTTCTTCCACCTGCTCCGGTTTGAGCACCGCTTCCGTTTCTTCGCCGTGCCAGAGGCCGTCTTCGTCACGCTGATACTCAGCCCAGTAGACTTCGCCCATGCGCGCGTCAATGGCCGCCAGTACGCGGGTTGCGCCGCTTTTGCGCCAGGCGCCCTGCGCCATTGTCGCCAGCGTGGAGACGCCAATCATCGGCAGTTCCGCCCCCAGGGCCAGCCCCTGCGCAATGCCAATACCAATACGCACGCCGGTAAAACTGCCCGGCCCGCGTCCATAGGCCAGCGCGTCAAGTTCAGTGAGTGAAAGGCCGCTTCGGGTCAGGATGTCCTGCACCATGGGCAGGATACGTTGCGTATGTTCGCGTGGACAAAGCTCAAAATGAGCCGTGAGGGAACCGTCGTTCCACAGAGCGACAGAACAGGCTTCTGTGGCGGTATCGATAGCCAGAATTCGCATGGGTTTTCGTGCTTAGATCAATAAAATGGCCCGCATCTTACCATACTCCAGCGTAAATTACTCCGCTGAAGGCATGGCGAGAAAACGGACCGCGCGGGCGATATCCCGGGTACGCGGCGCGGGCGGCAGACTGGCCAGAAACGTCGCGCCATAGGGACGCATTACCAGCCGGTTGTCGCAAATCACCAGCACGCCGCGATCGTCGGCATCGCGGATCAGGCGGCCTACGCCCTGTTTCAGGGTGATCACCGCATCGGGTAATTGCACCTCGTCAAACGGATCGCCGCCACGCAGTCGACAGTCTTCCATTCGCGCTTTCAGCAGCGGATCGTCCGGCGAGGTAAACGGCAGCTTATCGATAATCACCAACGACAGCGTATCGCCGCGCACATCCACCCCTTCCCAGAAACTGCTGGTCGCCACCAGCAGGGCATTACCGGCGCTGACGAACTGCTGTAACAGCTGGCCTTTACTGGTTTCGCCTTGCAGCAGTACCGGCAGCGTCATGGTCGCGCGAAATTGCTCCGCCAGGTCGCGCATCATGGCGTGAGAAGTACAGAGCATAAAACAGCGCCCATTATTGGCTTCGATGATCGGTCTTAACATTGCCGCCAGTTGGCGCGCCGCGCCTGGCTGGTTGGTTTGCGGCAGATTGCGCGGCACGCACAGCAATGCCTGACGGCTGTAGTCAAATGGGCTGGGCAGCAGCATCGATTCCGCCTGCTCAATACCCAGACGTGCGGTAAAATGGTGGAGGTCGTCGTTCACCGACAGCGTGGCGGAGGTGAAGATCCAACTCCCCGGCTTCTGCTCCATCACCTCTTTGAATTTGTCCGCCACGGTCAACGGGGTCAGCGCAAGGGTAAAATTGCGCGACGTGCATTCGTACCAATAGCTGTAACCGGGTTGATTGATCTCTTTCAGCCGCTTCAGGCGCGCCCGGTAAAGGGTGGCGCGCTCAAAGGCGGCGTCAAGCAGCGCCGAGCGGCCAAGCGACAGCTTCGCCACGTCATAACATAACTCGAGGGTGTCATCGAGCAGTAAAAAGGCACGCTGCACGCGCGGATCTGCCAGCAATTCGCGCAGATTGCCGCGATACCCCGGTTCGCCCAGCTGCAGGCGAAAATCCTGCGCGCTTTGCGCCAGACGGTCGGCACATTTTTGCAACTGCTGGGTGTCTTTCAGCTCGGTACGATAGGCAATGGTAATATCTTTCGCCAGATCCATCAGTTGGCGACTGGAAAGCGATTGTCCGAAATACTGGCTGGCAATGTCCGGAAGCTGGTGGGCTTCGTCGAAAATCATCACTTCCGCCTCCGGGATCAGTTCGCCAAAACCGCTCTCTTTGACCACCATGTCAGCGAGAAACAGATGATGGTTCACCACCACGACATCCGCCTCCATCGCTTTTTTACGCGCTTTTACCACGAAGCAGTCTTTATACAGAGGACAGTCGCTACCGAGGCAGTTATCGTTAGTGCTGGTAACCAACGGCCAGGCCTGGGAATCTTCGGCTACGCTGACGCAGGTACTGATATCGCCATCTTCGGTCTGGTTCGACCAGGAGCGCAGCAGGATCACATCGCTTAAGGTCTGCACCGGCAGGTCTCCCCCCGCCAGCGCCTGTTGCTCCAGGCGTTCGAGGCAAAGATAGTTTGAACGCCCTTTCAGCAGAGCCAGTTTGCCGCTGTACTGTAGCGCTTTTGCTACCGTCGGCAGATCGCGGCTGTACAGCTGATCCTGCAAGGCCTTCGACCCCGTAGAGATAATCACTTTCTTTTTCGCGCGCAATGCTGGCGCGAGGTAGGCGTAGGTTTTCCCCGTCCCCGTCCCGGCTTCCACTACCAGCGGCTGCGCACGTTTAATGGCCTGTGTGACGGCTACCGCCATCTGTCGCTGTGGTTCGCGCGGTTTAAAACCCGGTATCGCTTTAGCCAGCTGACCTTCTGGTGCAAAATCGTCCGTCACACTACCCCCTGTTAATTTGAACAGGGATTATGTCAGGCCGGAGAGTCTTACGCCAGTTGAAGAAATGTCGACGCCCTGACAATATGGCAGTTTGCCCGCGTATGCAGAACGTTAAAGAGGAAGAATGTATGACGATTATTCGTATTGATGCCGAAGACCGCTGGTCCGACGTGGTGATCCACAACAACACGCTGTACTACACCGGCGTGCCGTCGAATCTGGACGCCGATGCGTTTGAACAGACGGCCAATACGCTGGCGCAGATCGACGCCGCCCTGGCGCAGCAGGGCAGCAGCAAGTCACGTATTCTTGATGCAACCATTTTCCTGGCGGATAAAAGCGATTTTGCGGCGATGAACAAAGCCTGGGACGCCTGGGTCGTTGCCGGACACGCCCCGGTGCGCTGCACGGTGCAGGCTGGATTAATGAACCCGAAATATAAAGTTGAGATAAAGATTATCGCGGCGGTCTGAGTCGCTATTCGTCTTCATCGTCAAAACGCGCCACGATCCGTTCGCCGGTATGCGTGGCGCGTAGTTCTTCCGCCACCAGCGCAATCGCCTGACCGCTGCTCATGCCCTGGGACATCAGTTCCTGGATTCGTTCAACCGCTTTCTGTTGCTGCTCGTGGCTGAGTGAAGGTAAACCTGCAAACATCGTCAACTCCTGCTAAATTGTCTGCGCTAATTATTTCATGCAACCCGTCACATAGCCAGTACAGTCAGGATCAATGAAGACGTTATCTCCCGCGATTATTACGCTCCCCTGGCGTCAGGACGCCGCCGAATACTATTTTGCCCCGCTAAGCCATTTACCCTGGGCGATGCTGCTGCATTCCGGCCATGCGAATCATCCGCACAGCCGTTTTGATATCGTGGTGGCCGATCCATGCTGTACGCTCACCACCCACGGCGACGCAACCCAAATCCGCGACGCGAATGGCGTTCGCGACAGCCACGACGATCCGCTGGCGTTGCTGCAAACGGCGCTGGATACGCTGCAGCTTCATCCGTCGCCTGATGACGCGCTTCCGTTTCAGGGCGGCGCGCTGGGATTATTCGGCTACGACCTTGGGCGACGTTTTGAGTCATTGCCGTCTATTGCGCAGCAGGATATTCCTCTTGCGGAAATGGCGATTGGCATTTACGACTGGACGCTGATTGTCGATCATCACCGCCACACGGTGACGCTGCTCAGCCATACCGACGTACAGGCACGCTACGACTGGCTGAAAAGCCAGCGTTCCCCCGCCCGGACGCCGTTTGCGCTGACCTCCGGCTGGCAGTCGAATATGAGCCGCGAACAGTATGGGGAAAAATTCCGTCAGGTGCAGGCGTACCTGCACAGCGGCGATTGTTATCAGGTGAATCTGGCGCAGCGTTTTCAGGCGGCGTATCAGGGGGATGAATGGCTGGCCTTTACGCAGCTTAATCAGGCCAACCGCGCGCCGTTCAGCGCCTTTATACGTCTTGACGAAGGGGCGATTCTGAGCCTGTCGCCGGAACGCTTTATGTTGCTGGATAAGGGCGAAATTCAGACCCGGCCGATCAAGGGAACCCTGCCACGACTGTCGGACGCGCAGGCCGACCGCCAACAGGCGCAAAGACTGGCGCATTCGGCAAAAGATCGCGCCGAAAATCTGATGATCGTCGACCTGATGCGTAATGACATCGGTCGCGTGGCGATTCCCGGCACGGTGAAAGTGCCGGAACTGTTTGTCGTTGAACCGTTTCCGGCGGTGCATCACCTGGTCAGCACCATCACCGCGCAACTGCCCGCGACGCGCCACGCCACGGATCTCCTTCGCGCTGCGTTCCCGGGCGGCTCCATTACCGGCGCGCCAAAAGTGCGGGCGATGGAGATTATCGATGAACTGGAACCCCATCGCCGCAACGCCTGGTGCGGCAGCATCGGCTACCTGAGCGTGTGCGGCAATATGGACACCAGTATTACTATTCGCACCCTCACAGCGGTTAATGGTCAGCTATACTGCTCTGCCGGAGGCGGCATTGTGGCCGATAGCGAGGAACAGGCGGAATATCAGGAAACGTTTGATAAAGTGAACCGTATTTTGCATCAACTGGAGAACTAACCCATGGAAAACACAGGCCTGACGCTGGATGATTTTTTATCACGCTTCCAACTTTTGCGACCGCAGATCAATCGTGCGTCGCTCAATCAGCGCCAGGCTGCGGTTCTCATTCCGGTGGTGCGTCGTCCTCAGCCCGGGCTGCTACTGACCCAGCGTTCCGTGCATCTGCGCAAGCATGCCGGACAGGTGGCCTTTCCCGGCGGCGCGGTAGACAGTACTGATGTGTCGCTTATTGCCGCCGCTCTGCGTGAAGCGCAGGAAGAGGTGGCTATTCCGCCGGAAGTGGTGGAAGTGATTGGCGTTTTGCCGCCCGTGGATAGCGTCACCGGGTACCAGGTGACGCCAGTGGTGGGCGTGATCCCGCCAAACCTACCTTATCGCGCCAGTGAGGATGAGGTATCCGCTGTGTTTGAAATGCCGCTGGCACAGGCGCTGCATCTGGGGCGTTACCATCCGTTGGACGTTTACCGTCGAGGCGATTCTCACCGCGTATGGCTGTCATGGTATGAGCATTATTTCGTCTGGGGTATGACCGCGGGCATCATTCGTGAACTGGCATTGCAGATTGGCGTGAAGCCGTAGGGTTATGGCGCAAGGCCAAACGGAAAATATAGCCTGCGAGCTGAACAGGATATCTGTTACACCGGCAACAGGTTGCATGATGAGACATCCTGCGATCTGAACAGGGTATCTGTCACACCGGCAACAGGTTGCATGATGAGATATCCTGCGATCTGAACAGGATATCTGTCACACCGGCAAAAGGTTGCATGATGAGACATCCTGCGATCTGAACAGGATATCTGTCACACCGGCAACAGGTTGCGTTCACCATACGGGCAGTGCTTCTCTGAACTTTCAGCACCCGTGAACGCGCAAGGGAGGCTCACCGCCGCCTCCCTTGCAACCCAGGCTCCCGGCAGGGAAAATCGCCACTGCGTGGTGCATTCGCCTTTTGCCGTCTGCCTGTCGGGTCGGGGGCGAGCCTGCCTCCCCGCAGGCCGCCCCCTCCGCCCGCTTCCCTGCGGGCGGCCCCGGTCAGCCGTCAACGGCTCATCGATTTTCACGCCGGACCGGATCATCGCTGCCACGCTCTGCTTTTCAGGGGGATGAGTTTCGCTGTGATAAGCAGCTGCCCGCCGCTGCGGAGGTCAGGTGTGGATGGTCCGGCTGAAAATTGCCGACGTATTTCCGTAAGGCCGGGGGAAGCCGCAGGGAGGCGGCTTCAGGAGGTGCGCAGCAGGGACGCTGCGTCACCCCCGACCCGACAGCCTGGAGGAATAAGCGGAGGGCACCGCGAAGCGGCAATTTTCCGACCGGGAGCCGGGATTGTTAAGGGCGTGGCGGAGAACGCCCTTAACACGTTCGCGGGAGACGGGCGCCCTGAGAGGCACAGAACATGGGGCGAACGGAACCCTTCTGCAGGGTTACATGGAGAGATATCCTGTAATCTGAAAGGGTAGCTGTCACACCGGCAACAGGTTGCGTTCCCCATACGGGCAGTGCTTCTCTGAACTTTCAGCACCCGTGAACGCGCAAGGGAGGCTCACCGCCGCCTCCCTTGCAACCCAGGCTCCCGGCAGGGAAAATCGCCGCTGCGGAGGTCAGGTGCCCTGAGAGGCACAGAACATGGGGCGAACGGAACCCTTCTGCGGGGTTACATGGAGAGATATCCTGTAATCTGAAAAGGGTATCTGTTACACCAGCAGGGAAATTACCCCCCTCAAGTCCCGCAAGCTATACTTATCTTTACGCGCAAACAACACAACCTGAAACTCCCGTCACAACATTAGTAAAAACGCGGTTACTCATTAGTTTAATTCATGTGAATAGTTAAGCTGATGCCGACGTTCCCTCTTACACTATGCGCAGTTATTACATCGTTTCTGGAAGTTTCCAGTCACCCTGTCAGGAGTATTATCGTGATTAGTCTATTCGACATGTTTAAGGTGGGGATTGGTCCCTCATCTTCCCATACTGTAGGGCCTATGAAGGCGGGTAAACAGTTCGTCGATGACCTGGTCGAAAAAGGATTACTGGATAGCGTTACCCGTGTTGCCGTCGACGTGTATGGTTCACTGTCGCTCACGGGTAAAGGTCACCACACCGATATCGCCATTATTATGGGCCTGGCAGGCAACGAACCTGCCACCGTAGATATTGACAGCATTCCGGGTTTCATCCGCGATGTTGAAAATCGCGGTCGCCTGCTGCTGGCGCAGGGCCAGCATGAAGTCGATTTCCCGCAAAATGACGGGATGCGTTTTCACAATGGCAACCTGCCGCTGCATGAAAACGGCATGCAGATCCACGCCTACAGCGGGGATAACGTTGTCTACAGCAAAACGTATTATTCTATCGGCGGGGGATTTATCGTCGATGAAGAACATTTCGGTCAGGACGCCGCCGGTGAAGTCAGTGTGCCGTATCCGTTCAAATCGGCTACCGAGCTGCTGGGCTTTTGCAACAGCACCGGTCTGTCGCTTTCAGGGCTGGCCATGCAAAACGAACTGGCGCTGCACAGCAAGAAAGAGATCGAAGACTATTTTGGTCACGTCTGGCAGACCATGCAGGCCTGTATCGATCGCGGGATGAACACCGAAGGCGTGCTGCCGGGGCCGTTACGCGTACCGCGCCGTGCTTCCGCGCTGCGCCGGATGCTGGTTTCCAGCGACAAGCTGTCCAGCGATCCGATGAACGTGATTGACTGGGTGAACATGTTTGCTCTCGCGGTCAACGAAGAAAACGCTGCCGGTGGGCGCGTGGTTACCGCGCCGACAAACGGGGCGTGCGGGATCGTGCCTGCTGTGCTGGCCTATTACGATCACTTTATTGAGTCCGTCAGCCCGGATATCTATACCCGCTACTTCCTGGCGGCCGGGGCGATCGGCGCGCTGTATAAAATGAACGCCTCCATTTCCGGCGCGGAAGTGGGCTGTCAGGGTGAAGTCGGCGTGGCGTGTTCAATGGCTGCCGCCGGCCTGGCGGAGCTGCTGGGCGCCAGTCCGGAGCAGGTATGCGTTGCCGCGGAAATCGGCATGGAGCATAACCTGGGGCTGACCTGCGATCCGGTTGCCGGTCAGGTTCAGGTTCCGTGCATCGAGCGGAACGCCATTGCCTCGGTCAAAGCGATCAACGCTGCGCGGATGGCCATGCGCCGTACCAGCGCGCCCCGCGTCTCGCTGGATAAAGTCATCGAAACGATGTACGAAACCGGTAAAGACATGAACGCGAAATACCGGGAAACCTCTCGCGGCGGTCTGGCGATCAAAGTGCAGTGTGACTAAGCCCGCCCACTCACACGCATAATTTTCCTTTCGCCCATCTGCCACGGATGGGCGAAATTTTTTGCCCTCTCTCGTCGGCCCGCATTTTCCCCACTACACTTGCTCTGTTACGGTTGGCTTTTGTGGCCGACGGTTTTCGGGTGGCCTGCATGCAGACAGCACAACGGATCATAAAAAAATATCGCCGCAGACGTTTTATTCTTTGCACGCTTTGTGCGCTGGCGACACTCATTCTGACGCTGAGCGTTCGATTTATTTCGGAGCGGAATTTAAATCAGCAGCGCACCGCCACCTTTGCCTCCCGCGCGGTGGCCTCACTGGATGAGATCCTCCGTCCCCTGCAAAACGGACGCGACAATCTGCTGCCTTTAATTGGGCTTCCCTGCGCCTCGGCGCACCTGCCTTTACGTAAAGAGGTCGCCCGGCTGCAAACGGTACGGGCTATCACGCTGGTGCGAAACGGCGTGCTGTATTGCTCCAGCGTGCTTGGCCTGCGCGATGTTCCGATCCGCCAGCTTCAGCCCGATCTCCCAGCTGCGGATGCCAGGCTGTTGCTTTCCACAGACGCGGTACTTATTGCTGGCACCCCTATTCTGATCCAGTGGTATCCCGCTTCGCCCGATGGCAAAGACGGCCTGCTGGAGGTGATAAACATCGACCTGCTCATCTCTTTATTGCTGGAGCCGCGAAAACCGCAAATTACCCACGCCAGTCTGACGGTCGGCAACCGCCATCTCCTTTACGGTAAGGGTGTCGTCGCTACTCTGCCTCCTCTCGATGGAGATGAGCGCTATCAACGTCACTCGCAGCACTTTCCCTTTACCATCAGCGTCACCGGCCCGGGTGCAGAGGCGCTGGCGTTGAGGACGTTACCGACCCAGTTGCCGCTGGCTCTCCTGCTAAGCCTGCTGGTGGGGTATCTCATGTGGCTGGTCACCGCCAACCGGGTGAGTTTCTCCTGGGAAATTAACCTCGCCATCGCCCAGCGGGAGTTTGAACTGTTCTGCCAGCCGCTACTGGACGCGCACACGCAGCAGTGTACAGGGGTGGAAATCTTGCTGCGCTGGAATAACCCCCGTCAGGGCTGGATCTCACCGGACGTGTTTATTCCTATCGCGGAAGAACATCATCTCATCGCGCCGTTGACCCGGTATGTGATAGCGGAAACCATTCGGCAACGGCATTTTTTCCCGATGAGCCACCAGTTTCATATCGGCATCAACGTTGCCGCCAGCCACTTTCATAAGGGTGAGTTACTGAGAGATCTGGACCAGTACTGGTTCAGCGCACAGCCTGTGCAGCAACTGGTTATTGAACTGACGGAACGCGATGCCCTGCGGGATGTGGACTATCGCACCGTTCGCGAAATGCAGCGCCAGCATATCAAACTGGCGATCGATGATTTCGGCACCGGTAATAGCTCGCTGTCATGGCTGGAAAAGCTGCGCCCGGACGTGCTGAAAATTGATAAGTCGTTCACCCATGCCATTGGCACCGACGCCGTTAACTCGACGGTGACCGACATTATTATCGCCCTCGGGCAACGACTGAACATTGAACTGGTCGCGGAAGGAGTGGAAACGCAGGAACAGGCGCAGTATTTGCGCCGTCATGGCGTGCAGTTGCTGCAAGGCTATCTTTATGCGAAACCCATGCCGCTGCGTGATTTTCCGCAGTGGCTGGCGGGAAGCCTGCCGCCTCCCGCCAGGCATAACGGGCGCATGACGCCCGTGATACCGCTGCGCTAGAGGCGATTACTCCTCTTCGTCGTGCGCAGGTTGCTCTTTAACAATTCGCACCAGATCCACGCGATAGTCGTTAGCGTCGACAATGGTAATGCTGAGCGGGGCGACCTCAACCACCTCTCCAACATGGGGGATGTGTCCCTTCGCAGCAATCACCAGACCGGCCACCGTCGCGATATCTTCATCCTCATTAACCAAATTGTCCACCGCCAGCGCCTGTTGCAACGCGTGGAGATCGGTGCCGCCTTTCACTAACCAGCCGTTACCGTCAGCGGTGATTTCCGGCGTTTCGTCAGCATCCGGGAACTCTCCGGCGATAGCTTCCAGCACGTCCAGCGGCGTCACCAGCCCCTGTACGACGCCAAACTCGTTGGTGACGATCACAAAACTGCCGCGGGCGCGGCGCAGTACGCCGAGCAGGTTGATAGGATCCAGCGTTTCCGGGACCACTATCGCAGGCGAAGCCGAGGCGATCGCCGCCACGTCAACGCCCTCTTCCAGCGCCACCAACAATTCTTTCGCCCGCACGATACCAATGATCTCATCCAGTTCGCCACGGCACACCGGGAACAGGCTATGCGGCGAAGAAAGCAGTTGCTCGCGAATTTCATTCACGCTCAGGTTCGCATCCACCCAACTGATTTCCCCGCGCGGCGTCATGATACCGCGCAGCGAGCGCTGGGCCAGGGTCAGGACGCCGTTAATCATATAGCGTTCTTCTTCCGCAAATGCGCCTTCCGGAATGGGCACCGCTGTCTGGCTGTCCGGCTCATGGGCCACGGCAGCCTGGCGTTTACCGCCCATCAAACGCAGGATGGCGTCGGCGGTACGGGCGCGCAGCGGTAACGTTGACTGATGGCGAATGAAGTTGCGACGCGCAATCTGATTAAACACCTCAATGATGATCGAGAAACCAATCGCCGCATACAGATACCCTTTCGGTATATGGAAACCAAAACCTTCCGCCACGAGGCTCAGACCGATCATCAGCAGGAAGCTGAGACAGAGCACCACCACCGTTGGGTGCTGGTTGACGAAACGGGTCAGCGGCTTCGACGCCAGCAGCATTACCGCCATGGCGATCACCACGGCCGCCATCATCACCGGCAGATGGTTCACCATACCGACCGCGGTAATCACCGCATCAAGTGAGAACACGGCGTCAAGAATAACGATCTGCGTGACCACCACCCAGAAACTGGCGTAGCCTTTTCCATGCCCTGAATCGTGCTCACGGTTTTCCAGCCGTTCATGCAGTTCTGTTGTCGCCTTGAACAGCAGGAATATCCCCCCCAGCAGCATAATCAGGTCGCGGCCAGAGAAGGTGAAATCCATAACGGAGAACAGCGGTTTGGTCAGGGTCACCATCCAGGAAATGATGGACAGTAGCGCCAGGCGCATAATCAGCGCGAGCGATAAACCGATAAGGCGCGCTTTGTCACGCTGCTTTGGCGGCAGCTTATCCGCAAGAATTGCAATAAAGACCAGGTTATCGATACCCAGAACAATTTCAAGAACGACGAGCGTGAGCAAACCCGCCCAAATTGAAGGGTCCATTAAGAATTCCATGACAAGCTCCTGCTTAAGGAATGGTTAACAGGCGATACGGCAATATGCAGACGAAAAGTGTGACACGAAATGCCAGACTGGCAGGCGCGTTGCGGCCTGAAAGTGAAATGACGTCGGTGACGATCCATATAGCGGGCTGGTGCCCTATACTCCTGATAAGTTAAACGGACGTTAAACATAACAGAGAGAATGCATTTTTGGCAAAGATTTACCTTCCTTTGCAAAGAAATGTAACGGGGATATTTTACTCTACGAAATTTCTCATCGGCGAAAGCTAAATTACGGATCTTCATCACATAAAATATTTTTTTCGATATCTAAAATAATTCACGAAACTCATTGCTTTTTCATTGTAACCCTTATCTGAATCGATTCGATTGCGGACGACGATTCAAATACATCTTACTGAATGATGTGTTAACGATAATAAAGGAGGTAGCAAGTGACCATTGCTATTGTGATAGGCACACATGGTTGGGCTGCAGAGCAGTTACTCAAAACAGCAGAGATGTTGTTAGGCGAGCAGGAAAACGTCGGCTGGATCGATTTCGTTCCTGGTGAAAACGCTGAGACACTGATCGAAAAGTACAACGCTCAGCTAGCAAAACTCGACACCAGCAGCGGCGTGCTGTTTCTCGTCGATACGTGGGGTGGCAGTCCGTTTAACGCTGCCAGCCGCATTGTCGTCGACAAAGAGCATTACGAAGTGATCGCTGGCGTCAATATTCCTATGCTGGTTGAAACCTTTATGGCGCGAGACGACAACCCGAGCTTTGACGAGCTGGTGCAGCTTGCTGTCGAAACCGGTCGCGAAGGCGTGAAAGCGCTGAAAGCGAAACCGGTTGAAACGGCGGCGCCTGCGCCTGTCGCCGCTGCGCCTAAAGCGGCGGCCCCCGCGAAGCCGATGGGACCGAATGATTATATGGTGATTGGCCTTGCGCGCATCGATGACCGTTTAATCCACGGTCAGGTGGCGACCCGCTGGACTAAAGAAACGAACGTGACCCGCATTATCGTCGTCAGCGACGAAGTGGCTGCGGATACCGTGCGTAAAACACTGTTAACTCAGGTCGCACCGCCCGGCGTGACGGCCCATGTGGTTGACGTCGCCAAGATGATTCGCGTTTACAACAACCCGAAATATGCCGGCGAGCGTGTGATGCTGCTGTTCACTAACCCGACCGACGTCGAACGCATTGTGGAAGGCGGCGTGAAGATCACCTCTGTCAACATTGGCGGTATGGCTTTCCGTCAGGGTAAAACCCAGGTGAACAACGCAATCTCCGTCGATGCGAAAGATATCGAAGCCTTCAATAAACTCAACGCGCGCGGTATTGAACTTGAAGCGCGGAAAGTTTCCACCGATCCAAAACTGAAAATGATGGATTTGATCGCCAAAGTGGGCAAGTAACCACCGGCATTTAATTAGCTTTCACACATATGTCTGTATAGCAATAGGAGAAGTACAATGGAGATTACCACTCTTCAGATTGTGCTGGTGTTCATCGTCGCATGTATCGCGGGTATGGAGTCGGTACTTGATGAATTTCAGTTCCACCGCCCACTGGTGGCCTGTACGCTCATTGGCGCCGTTCTCGGGGATATGAAAACCGGTATTATCATCGGTGGTACCCTGGAAATGATCGCGCTGGGCTGGATGAACATCGGTGCTGCGGTCGCACCGGATGCCGCACTGGCCTCTATTATCTCGACCGTTCTGGTTATCGCGGGCCATCAAAGCATTGGCGCCGGTATTGCGCTGGCGATCCCGCTGGCCGCGGCAGGCCAGGTGCTGACCATTATCGTTCGTACCATCACTGTCGCATTCCAGCACGCTGCGGATAAAGCCGCGGAAAGCGGCAACCTGACGGCTCTCTCCTGGCTACACGTTTCCTCCCTGTTCCTGCAGGCGATGCGTATCGCTATCCCGGCGGTGATCGTGGCGATCTCCGTAGGCACCAGCGAAGTTCAGGGCATGCTGAACGCGATTCCGGAAGTGGTGACAGGCGGTCTGAACATCGCCGGCGGCATGATTGTGGTCGTCGGTTACGCGATGGTCATCAATATGATGCGCGCAGGCTATCTGATGCCGTTCTTCTACCTCGGCTTCGTCACTGCGGCGTTTACTAACTTCAACCTGGTTGCTCTGGGTGTGATTGGCGCGGTCATGGCCATCCTCTACATTCAGTTGAGCCCGAAATATAACCGTGTCGCAGGTGCGCCAGTACAGGCCGCGGGTAACAACGATCTCGATAACGAACTGGACTAACAGGTGAACGAAATGGTTGATATGACTAAAACTACCACCGAGAAAAAACTCACTCAGAGTGACATTCGTGGCGTGTTCATCCGTTCTAACCTGTTTCAGGGTTCATGGAACTTCGAACGTATGCAGGCGCTGGGTTTCTGCTTCTCCATGGTACCGGCCATTCGCCGTCTGTATCCGGAGAACAACGATGCGCGTAAGCAGGCCATCAAACGTCACCTGGAATTCTTTAATACCCATCCGTACGTTGCCGCACCGGTTCTCGGCGTCACGCTGGCGATGGAAGAACAGCGCGCCAACGGCGCAGAGATTGACGATGGCGCGATCAACGGTATCAAAGTCGGTCTGATGGGACCGCTGGCGGGCGTCGGCGACCCGATTTTCTGGGGTACCGTACGTCCGGTATTCGCGGCATTAGGCGCCGGGATCGCGATGAGCGGTAGCCTGCTTGGTCCGCTGCTGTTCTTCATTCTGTTTAACCTGGTGCGCCTGGCGACCCGCTACTACGGCGTGGCCTACGGTTACCGTAAAGGCGTCGATATCGTTAAGGATATGGGCGGCGGCTTCCTGCAAAAACTGACTGAGGGGGCGTCAATCCTCGGCCTGTTTGTCATGGGGGCGTTGGTGAACAAGTGGACGCACGTCAATATTCCACTGGTGGTTTCCACGATCACCGGTCAGGACGGACAGACCCGCGTCACCACTGTTCAGACCATCCTCGACCAGTTGATGCCGGGCCTGGTGCCGCTGCTGCTGACCTTCGCCTGTATGTGGCTGCTGCGTAAGAAAGTTAACCCGCTGTGGATTATCGTTGGCTTCTTCGTCATCGGTATCGCAGGTTACGCCGTCGGCCTGCTGGGCCAGTAAGACTGTTGTACACTACCGGGGCCAAACGGCCCCGTTTTTATTTTCTCTGGAGGACAGATGTCGATCACGGACCTGGTGCTGGTTTTCTTTATCGCCGCGTTACTGGCATACGCGATTTACGATCAGTTCATCATGCCCCGCCGCAACGGCCCCACTCTGCTTGCTATCCCCCTGCTGCGTCGGGGACGCGTGGACAGCGTTATTTTCATCGGTTTACTCGCCATTCTGATCTACAACAACGTCACCAGCCATGGGGCAATTCTGACCACCTGGTTATTATGTGCGCTGGCGTTGATGGGCTTTTATATTTTCTGGATCCGTGCGCCCAGGATCATCTTCAAGCAGCAAGGCTTTTTCTTCGCCAATGTGTGGATAGAATATAACCGGATTAAAGAGATGAATTTATCGGAAGATGGCGTTCTGGTGATGCAATTAGAGCAACGGCGCTTACTCATTCGCGTTCGGAATATCGATGACCTCGAAAAAATATATAAACTTCTTGTTTCTTCTCAGTGAGTTACAGTTATATCCTGAGCAATGTTTAACTGTTTTTTCGGAAACCTAAACATAGCTCAGGCTATATATCCGCTTCGGAAATGTTATTTATTTTAACGTTTTTTCAATAATTAAAGACAAATGAAAATCGTTTGCAATTAGAAGTCAAATAATATTTTCCCGCAGTTGTTTTATATTCTCAAAATATGTTAAGGTTGCGCCGTCATTGGGGAGTAGCCGATTTCCAGACTCCGGAAATGTACGTGTCAACATACTCGTTGCAAAACGTGGCGCGTACGGACTCATCATCAGTTGAGTCAGGCGAGACCATAGGCGCATCAACTGCTGTGCAGGCCACAGAACGTTGTTCCGGCATGCATGTTTACTGGGGGCAGTGGTGTGTTTTATGGAAACCCCGGTCAGGACGCTGTCATGAATATCACCGCCACAATTATTCTCGCTTTCGGCATGTCAATGGATGCATTTGCCGCATCCATTGGTAAAGGCGCCACGCTGCACAAACCTAAATTTTCTGAAGCCCTGCGCACGGGACTGATTTTCGGCGCGGTCGAAACCCTGACGCCGCTGATCGGCTGGGGGCTGGGGATACTGGCAAGTAAGTTCGTGCTGGAGTGGAACCACTGGATCGCCTTTATCCTGCTGGTTTTTCTTGGCGGCAGGATGATGATTGAAGGCATTCGCGGCGGTAACGACGAGGATGAAGAACCCCTGCGCCGTCATGGCTTCTGGTTGTTGGTGACCACCGCCATCGCCACCAGCCTCGACGCGATGGCCGTTGGCGTAGGTCTGGCATTCCTGCAGGTCAATATCATTGCCACCGCGCTGGCTATCGGCTGCGCGACCCTGATCATGTCAACGTCGGGTATGATGGTCGGCCGTTTTATCGGACCCCTGCTCGGTAAACGGGCCGAAATACTTGGCGGGTTGGTCCTGATTGGCATTGGCGTCCAGATCCTCTGGACGCACTTTCACGGTTAAGCCGCGCGTTGCCAGATGTGCAGACTAAAGTCCGTCTGGCAATCAAAGGTCTCTCTGTCGGCCAGCGCCGTCCACACTTCCGCTTTCGCCCGCCAGGCGAATGGCGTCATCTGCAACAACGCCACCGCCGCCTGCCCACTCAGGGACATGGGGTAAGCGAGAGAAACCGACTCGACTAAAGTGAATCCTTCCAGCTGTTCCGCATGCGGCGCATGAAGGCGCACGTCATCATAGATCAGCCCTTTCAGCTCCATTAAATGACGCGGCCCTGGCGTAGCGGTGATCACCCATCCGCCGGGTTTAACCACCCGCGCCAGTTCGGCGGCCTTACACGGTGCGTAAATCCTGACAATGGCGTTCAGGCTGGCGTCGGCAAACGGCAGGCGATGGCTGGATGCCACACAAAACGTGACCTGCGGATAGCGTTTTGCGGCGGCTTTAATGGCCACCTTCGCGACGTCCAGTCCATAAAGAGTAGCCGCAGGGAGAGCGTCAGCAAAGGCATGGGTGTAGTACCCCTCCCCGCAGCCGATATCCAGAATCGATGGGGCCGGAACGTCCAGACGCCCACAGAGTTGCGCCACCACGGCGTCACGCAGCGGTTGGTAATGCCCCGCGTCCAGAAAAGCGCGTCGCGCCTGCATCATTTCGGCACTGTCACCCGGATCGCGTGAACGTTTGTGTTGTACCGGCAGCAGATTCACATACCCCTCTTTCGCCACGTCAAACTGATGACGCTGTGGACAGAGATAGCTGTTCTTCACCTGTTTAAGCGGCAGGTGACATAGGGGGCAGGAAAACGACATAGTAACTCCGGCAGGCTGCTAAAGGGCGCAAGTGTAGCGCGATTTGCGCCCCGGGAGAATATGTCACCACGTGGTCTCAGGCGCCTGCGCGCCATGCATTACCAGCAGATGACTGGAATCGGCAGGCATGCCGTCCGGTTTTACATTTTCCAGACGCAGCACATCCCCCATTATCTGGCTGAAAACGGGCGCGGACACCGCACCGCCATAATACGAACCGTTTTGCGGATCGTTGATCACCACCACCAGCGCAAATTTCGGCGCGCTTGCTGGCGCGACACCGGCGGTATAGGCCACATATTTATCAACATATTTCCCGTCAGCGCCAATCTTCTTGGCGGTACCGGTTTTCACCGCCACCCGGTAATCCCGTACGGCGGCCTTCGTCCCGCCGCCTCCCGGCAAGGCGACGCTTTCCATCATATGCTCTACCTGCTTAACCAGCGCTTGAGGCATTACTCGTTTTCCCATCACCGGCGGGTCTATGCGGGTAATAGAGAGTGGTCGGTAGATACCGAAACTGCCAATCGTGGCGTAAACGTGCGCCAGTTGTAACGGTGTGACCATCAGCCCGTAGCCAAAGGCAAACGTCGCCCGATCGAGATCGCTCCAGTAGCGGCGCTGCGGCATCAGCCCGCGACTTTCGCCGGTAAGTCCCAGCCCTGTCGGTTGACCGAAGCCAAAGTTTTTATAGGTATCGATCAGCCTCTGAACCGGCATCGCCAATGATAAATGCGACACGCCGGTATCACTCGACTTCTGTAAAATACCGGTCAGCGTAAGCTCCGGGTAAAATCCTACGTCGCGTATGCGATGTCCATCGAGGGTAAACGGATGGGTATCAATGACACTGTCCGGCTGCACTATGTCCTGCTGCAACGCCGTCATAATGACCAGCGGCTTCACCGTCGACCCCGGCTCAAAGGTGTCGCTGATGGCACGATTACGGAAATCATCCAGCACCGCGCCGTCACGATTGTTCGGGTTAAAGTCCGGGTAGTTCGCCATCGCCAGCACCTCGCCGGTGGCAATGCTCACTAAAATAGCGGCCCCCGACTCCGCTTTGTTCCAGGTGACGGCGTTATCCAGCGCGTCTTCCGTTACGGTTTGCAACCGCTCATCGATACTGAGCTGCAAATTGTGCGCCGGGACTGGACTGACTTCAGTAATGTTCTCAATCACATGACCAAACTTATCTTTTCGCACCAGGCGCGACCCCGGTTTGCCCATCAGCTGCGCGTTAAAACTTTTCTCCACGCCTTCGATGCCCTGGCCGTCGATATTGGTAAAGCCGATGAGATTCGCCGCGACGTGACCTGCGGGATAAAAACGACGGGATTCTTCGCGCAAATTGATCCCTGGCAGATTAAGCTTATCGATCCACTGCGCCTGCTGCGGCGAGACCTGACGGGCGAGATAAAGAAAGCGGCTGGACGGATCGCGATTGACCCGGGCCGCCAGCGTACTCAGCGAAAGATGCAGCATTTTTGCCAGCGCCTGCCAGCGTTCGTTATATCCTACCCCACCCTTGCCGATCAGCGTTTTCGGATCCGCCCAGACGGCGTTGACCGGAACGCTGACCGCCAGCGGACGACCTTCCCGGTCGGTTATCATCCCGCGCGGCGAAGCCGTGGTCACATGGCGTAACGAACGCATATCTTCTTGTTTTACCAGCGTGTCGGGCGTCACAATTTGTAGCCATGCCACCCGCCCCAGCAGCAGCCCAAGACTGAGCAATATGGCGAGACAGAGGAGCGCGAAGCGCGCTGGCGTGAAGTTTCTCGCCGCCCCTTCATTTTTCTTTTTCACCTGTACTCCGGCTTTCATTCTTTTCAGGTGATTGATTTAACGAGAAATCCGGCAGGAAAGCGGGGGGAACAATGCTAATAATGTCGCGGCTTTGCAACAAACCACTAACGGATGAGGGTTTTGAAATATTTTGAAGGATTATGAATTAAAAAGCCCCGCATTCGCGAGGCTTTAAATCTGAGTGTGATGCGCGCGAGCGCTTCAAATCAGTGGTGTCGATCAGATAGCGGTTACGTTAACAGCAGCCGGGCCTTTCTGGCCGTCCTGAATTTCGAACTCAACGTTCTGGCCTTCAGCCAGAGTTTTGAAGCCATTACCCTGGATAGCGGAGAAGTGTACAAACACATCTTTGCTGCCGTCTGCCGGAGTAATAAAGCCAAAACCTTTAGACTCGTTGAACCACTTAACTTGACCTTTAATCTTTGCCATTTGCAAAATTCCTTAGAGTGTTTTCTTTGCCCGCAGGCATTACCTAGATGAAACTGAGACATTACTGCATGAGGCACTAATATAAGGTTCGGCAGAGAAGCGGTATTCAACGACAACGTGTTTACTCAGGACTTCTTTACTGAAAATGCCACACATAAACAGAACTGTACCTCGTTTAACCCAAAACGTGTTATCACATACAACGTTAATTATGGCAAGCCATTTTTAAACGTGTCTCGATCCGTCGCACAAATCTCACGAGACGATAAGGTGTATCTGCACAGTTATGCGTCAACACGCGTATCGTTATATTCCCACGGCGTTCCAGCACCTTCGCCGGATCGGTTGCGCAACAAGGACTTGTTAACCATAGACCAGGAGTTTCAGAACCGCCAGCTTATCCCCGATCATTTTGTTGGTTTACGGCGTTTTCACAAATTCTGCTTTGTTATGCATAAATTGTTTCAACGCAAAAATGTCGGGTTGCATAAATTCCAAAACATTTTACCCTGCCGGGTTTTCTTCTCTTCTTATGCACTAATTTAATGAAAGAATGATGACAATGCACAAAAAAAGGGAGAGAAACGTTTCGATAAAAATAAAAACGATCGTTATCACATAACGAAAACCAACGCGTTATTCCCGGTTAAGAAAATATAATACCGAGACAGCGCACGATAACAGTTTAATAGAACGAGGAAAAAGGGATATAACGAAGCGGTGGGGAATGCACAAATAAAGTGCGCCTGCAAAAGCGACATGCAGGAGTGACGCGATGGCAGGCAACGTCACTCCCGTTCTTACCGCTGGATTAACGCTCTGCAACAAGACGGATGATGCCATCATCCTCTTTTGCGTCGTTCACTGCTTTTGGCGCTTCCGTGGTTTTCTCCGGTTCGTTGGCTTCACAGAGGCGGCGCAGCAATGCATTTTGCCGCTTCTGTTGTTCCAGTAACGCTTCAAGCAGTTCTATCTGCTCGTTTGTTCGAGAACTGGCGCGGTTAACGAAGAACCACAGCACCAGACCGACAACCAGAACCCCCACCGATACAATCAATGACGCAAAATTGAGCACGCCAGAATTTACAACTTCGTTCATTTCACCACCTCACAATAGACGCGCTATTCTACCACCGCGCCAGAGGAAGGAAATCAACGGATGCGAAAATGGCATCACCAGGGGATAAATTTATTGATGGCGCAAATTCCATTGAAGAATTGAACATCCTGATCGCACATGAGGTTGAACACCTGAGCCCACAGCAGCAGGCACACGAGTACAACAACGACCAGAATGACCCATCGAAACTTTTTCACTCCACTCTCCGCTTCAACACCTTATGGCGCTAAATTACCATGCGCTACTTAAACCGGGGCTAACTGTAGCGACAATAGCATCTTTTAGGAATCATTCACTTGTTTCAATAGTTGTAGCCGTTAAGCTCAGTCTCACCAACAAAAGAAAAGAGGTCATAATGCGTTTGATTGTTCGCGCTATTGTTTTGCTTGCGCTGGTCTGGATTGGCCTGTTACTGAGTGGGTATGGTGTGCTGATAGGCAGCCAGGAGAACGCAGCCGGATTGGGCCTGCAGTGTAAATACTTAACGGCCCGCGGCACGGCGACTGCGCAATATATTCATTCTGATAGCGGCATCATTGGTTTAACGAACTGCCCGCTGCTACGCAAAAGCGCAGTGGTGGTGGATAATAATTAATCTTCTGCCGAAGCGGGAGAGGAAGCAAATAAGAAATACAGGAACGATTTGCCCCTGTATTTCTTGTCACGCCTCGCGTTGCGTTAACGCGTCATCTCATTCCGTAGATTGTCAAAACGGATAGTCGTTATAGCCCATTTGTTCAGAGATTTTACGTGCGGCGGTATGCAGCATTTCAACATACTCGTGCAAGCGTTCTTCAGAGAAACGTAGGGTCGGGAAAGAAATGCTGAGACCCGCGATCACTACGCCAAAACGGTCGAATACCGGCACCCCGATGCAGCGCAATCCTTCTTCCTGTTCTTCATTGTCTTCGCCGTAGCCCTGCTCGCGCACCTTATCCAGCAGCGGCAGCAACGCTTCCGTGGTGGTGATGGTACGTTCGGTGCTGCGTTTATACTCAACGCCGTCAAGAATTTGCTTCACTTCCTCACGGTCGCGCCAGGCCAGCAGGACTTTACCAATCGCGGTACTGTACAGCGGGTTACGGCGGCCAATTCGGGAGTACATGCGCAGATTGTACATGGAGTCGATTTTATGGATGTAAACGATGCTGTCTTCATCCAGCGCCCCCAGGTGCACCGTCTCTTTGGTCAGACGGGAAAGTTCTCGCATCTGGATATCGGCGCTGCGGATAAGATCGACGTTTTGCAACGCACGCGCGCCCAGTTCAAACAGTTTGAGCGTCAGAGAATACTTCTCTGATTCGCCTTCCTGCGCCACATAGCCCAGGGTTTTCATGGTCTGCAAAAAGCGATAAACGGTGCTCTTTGACATCATGACGCGCTGAGACAGCTCGGTAATTCCTATTTCACGCTCTTCTCCCAGCGCCTGCAAAATGCCAAAAACCTTTAGCACGGAAGATACAGAATCGGGCTGTTTATCCAGATCTGCGTTAGCCATTTATCACCTCATTACGAGTGTTTTATAAAAATCAGAACGAGTTTTTATTATAATTTCAGCGCCAGGCGGCCGCAATCCATCTTTGCTTACTTCGTTACAAATCTGCGACATAAGGCCTGAATATCAGTGCTAAAATCGCTACCCTGATCATACTCCTCGCAAAAACTATCAACCATATGAATAAATCACAGGCCGACGGTCTGCCGCTTCCGCAGCGCTACGGTGCTATTTTCACCATCGTCATCGGGATCTCAATGGCCGTGCTTGATGGCGCGATCGCTAATGTGGCGTTGCCCACCATCGCCACCGATCTCCAGGCTTCTGCCGCCAGGTCTATCTGGGTGGTTAACGCTTACCAAATCGCGATTGTCGTTTCGTTACTGTCACTGTCTTTTCTTGGCGATATGTTTGGCTATCGCCGTATTTACAAATGCGGACTGGTGGTCTTTCTGCTGGCTTCGCTTTTCTGCGCGCTTTCCGACTCGTTACAGATGCTCACCGTGGCGCGTGTGGCGCAGGGTTTCGGTGGCGCGGCGTTAATGAGCGTCAATACGGCGCTCATCCGTCTGATCTACCCTCAGCGCCATCTGGGACGCGGAATGGGGATTAACTCGTTTATTGTCGCCGTCTCGTCTGCCGCTGGCCCCACCATTGCCGCCGCCATCCTCTCCATCTCATCATGGAAGTGGCTGTTTTTAATTAATGTCCCGCTGGGCATTATCGCCCTGCTGCTGGCAATCCGCTATCTGCCGCCCAACGCGCCGCGGGAGAATAAACCACGCTTCGATCTCCCGAGCGCGATCATGAATGCCTTGACGTTTGGTCTGTTAATCACGGCCCTCAGTGGTTTTGCACAAGGACAATCGCTGACGTTAATTACCGCGGAGCTGGTGGCGCTGATGATGGTAGGTTACTTATTTATCCGTCGACAGCTGGCCCTTCCTGTGCCGCTGTTGCCGGTCGATCTGCTGCGTATTCCGCTTTTTTCCCTGTCGATTGGCACATCCATCTGCTCTTTCTGCGCTCAAATGCTGGCAATGGTCTCCCTGCCTTTTTATCTGCAAACGGTTCTGGGACGTAGTGAAGTGGAAACCGGCTTGCTGTTGACCCCCTGGCCGCTGGCCACAATGGTGATGGCCCCGCTGGCGGGGTATCTGATCGAGCGTGTTCACGCCGGATTACTTGGCGCGATGGGCATGGTGGTGATGGCATGCGGCCTGTTCGCGCTGGTGTTGCTGCCTTCTGCGCCGTCCGACTTTAATATCATCTGGCCGATGATTTTATGCGGGGCGGGTTTTGGACTGTTCCAGTCGCCAAACAATCACACCATTATCACGTCAGCCCCGCGCGAACGCAGCGGCGGCGCGAGCGGTATGCTGGGAACAGCACGTCTGCTGGGACAAAGTACGGGCGCGGCATTGGTTGCCCTTATGCTCAACCATTTCGGTGATAACGGCACGCACGTTTCCCTGCTGGCAGCCGGTATTCTGGCGTCGGTGGCGGCCGTGGTGAGTGGGTTACGCATCACTCAACCTCGTTCGCAGGCGTAAAAAATGCGCGTCAAAAGACGCGCATTCAGATTCAACCATGATGTCCGGGAAGCGTCAGCGCCACCGGACATCATGTCTTACTTCAGGTATGCGCCACTGCGCAGCGCTTCGATACGTTTATCCAGCGGCGGGTGCGTCATAAACAGTTCGCTCAGGGACTTGCCCTTACCGTTAATGCAAAACGCCATCATGCTGGATGCTTCCTGCGGTTCATAGCTGGTTTTCAGACGCTGTAATGCGGCAATCATTTTTTCACGCCCGACCAGCTTCGCAGAGCCCGCGTCGGCATGGAATTCACGGTGACGGGAGAACCACATGGTGATAATGCTTGCCAGAATACCGAAGACCAGCTCCAGAACCATCGCCACCACGAAGTAGATCATCGGGTTGCCGTTGCTACCCTCACCCTCGTCGCGGTTGCCGCCAAGAAAACCTGCGGCGATCTGCGCCAGAATACGCGAAATAAAGATAACAAAGGTGTTCACGACCCCCTGAATCAGGGTCATTGTCACCATGTCACCATTGGCGATATGGCTAATTTCGTGCGCAATGACCGCTTCGGCTTCGTCCGGACTCATGTTTTGCAGCAGGCCAGTACTGACCGCCACCAGCGACGCGTCACGGCGCGCACCGGTCGCAAAGGCGTTAATATCCGGCGCATGGTAAATAGCCACCTGCGGCATGGCGATACCCGCCTGACGCGCCTGCGTTTCGACGGTGTTTAACAGCCAGCGTTCTCTTTCATTGCGCGGTTGCTCAATCACTTCTCCGCCCACGGAACGCAACGCCATCCATTTGGACATCAGCAGAGAGATGAAGGAACCACCAAAACCGAACAGCAGCGCCATGATCATCAGGCCCTGTACGCTGCTCGACTGAATTCCTGTCAGACTTAACACCAGACCGAACACAACCATGACGGCCAGGTTCGTTAACAGGAAGAGCGCGATTCGCATCATAATTTTCTTTTAACCTCAACTTAACAAAACGCACTATGCGATTACCCACATCGTATGGGTTGTATGGTTATTTTCAAGCATCAGCGGGCGGTAAGTCACCAGAAAGACACAACTTTACATTTTGTTGCCGTTGGCTGACGTCCTGCTGCGAGTGTTAAAAAAACAGGCACAATTTCTTGTGCCTGTGTGGGGTTATTTGGCGGGAGCGGGCTGTTCTGCGGGCTTCTCTTTTTCGAGGCGCGCCAGATCCAGCGCGATTTTCACGGTTTCATCAAGATACGGATCCGGTTCCTGGTAATCTTTCGGCAGATCGTCCAGTTTCTTCAACACCGGTTTGCCTTCACGCGTAAACCGATCGTTGATCCGCGCCAGACGCAACGCATCATCTTCATTATTCTCTTTTTCACGCTGAGCATAATTGAGAGAAACGATATTGCGTTTATCCTTCATAGCATTGAAACGGGCAATGTCCTTCATGATGTACTGGAACTCAGGATCGCTGGCGATACGGGCATTGTGCGCTTTCAGCAACGCGGGTCCGAACGGTTTGAGATCGTCTGACTTCACATAAGTTGCCGCATCAATGCTATCCCACGGCAGTGCGTTATCTTCGAATTTCTCACCGGTTTCCGTCTCTTCATTACCTGTCGGCATGATGATATCCGGCGTTACCCCTTTGCGCTGGGTACTGCCGCCGTTCACGCGGTAGAATTTCTGGATCGTATACTGCACCGAGCCCAGCGCGGGCCATTCCGGACGCAGCATTTGATCGTAAATACGGTTCAGGGAACGATATTGCTGAACGGTACCTTTGCCGAAGGTCGGTTCACCAACGATTAACGCACGACCGTAGTCCTGCATCGCCGCGGCGAAGATTTCCGACGCCGATGCGCTAAAGCGATCGACCATTACCACCAGCGGCCCTTTATAGTACACAACGCCATCGGTATCGCTGTCTTCACGGACTTTACCGTTATTGTCGCGCACCTGGACCACCGGACCTGAAGGGATAAACAGACCAGAGAGCGAAACAGCCTCGGTCAATGCCCCGCCGCCGTTGGTACGCAGATCGATAATGACGCTGCTGACGTTCTGTTTTTCCAGCTTCTGCAACTGGACTTTCACATCGTCAGTCAGACCGACGTAGAAGCCCGGAATGTCCAACACGCCGACCTTCTCTTTGCCGACGGTTTTAACGGTCATTTTAACCGCGCGATCTTCAAGACGAATACGTTCACGGGTCAGCGTCACAATGCGGGTTTTTGTCCCCTTACCGGCAGGCAAAATTTCCAGGCGAACCTTACTGCCCTTTGGACCTTTGATAAGCGCAACCACGTCATCAAGACGCCAGCCAATCACATCCACCATGCTCTTGCCGGTCTGTCCTACGCCGACAATGCGATCGCCAACGCTAATCGCTTTACTTTTCGCCGCCGGACCGCCCGCGACCATGGAGTTAATAACCGTATAGTCGTCATCCATCTGCAACACCGCGCCAATACCTTCCAGAGACAGGCTCATTTCAGTATTAAACTGCTCGGTGTTGCGCGGCGAGAGGTAGTTGGTATGGGGGTCGATTTCACGGGCGAATGCCGTCATCGCCAGGGAAAAAACGTCTTCACTGTTGGTCTGAGTCAAACGGCGAATCGCTGATTTATAGCGTCGTGTCAGCGTTTCGCGAATTTCTTTGTCGGTTTTGCCGGTCAGCTTGAGGCTAAGCTCATCAAATTTCACTTTGCTGTCCCACAGCACATTCAGCTCAGCCTCATTTTTCGGCCAGGGCGCTTTGCTGCGGTCCAGGTTGAAATTATCGTTGCCGGTAAAATCCATCGGACGTTCCAGCACCGTTAACGCGTACTGATACCGTTCGAAGCGGCGCTTTTGCGCCAGATTGTAGAGGTCGTAGAAAACGTCAAGCTTTCCCGAACGTAGCTCGTCACCTATTTGGCCTTTCTTCTTCGCGTACTGTTCTACGTCGCCAGCCAGCAATACGTTATGGCTATAGTCGAGAAGATTTAAATAACGGTCGAAAATTTTGGCGGAAAAAGCCTCGTCAAGATCGAACTGACGATAATGCGAACGCGTGAAGCGCGACGTAACGCGCTCACTGACGGTCGCATGTTGCGTTTCTTCCTTAAGGACGGGAATTTGATCGGCACGCGTAATGTCGTCTACAGCGAAGGTCTGGCCTGCTAGTGCAAGCAGGCCAGCTAACGCGGTAAGCCTAAAAAATCTGTTCATGCCAGGCCTGGCCTCCGTTTCAGAACACCAGGTGTTCTGCGCGTACAATCAAAGACATACCCGAATTCAGCTGTACACGGACACCATCTTTGGTGATTTCTAATACCGTGGCATCCATCGCATCGTTACCCGCTTTCACCTTCAGAGACTGGCCTACGCTCAGGACGGAAATATCCGAAACCGGAGTCAGCTTCTCTTCACGAGGGGCGCGCGGCGCTTTTGCAGCCGGTTTTTCTCCACGCGGTTTACGTTCGGTCGCGTCTTTACGGCGCGGCGCTGGACGCGGCTTGCGCTCGCGGCGTGGCGCGTCGGAGGTTTCCCCTGCGGCAGCGGCAGCTTCGCGTTTTTTCGCTTGCTGTTCCGCACGCTGCGCCTGAACGCGTGCTTTCGCTTCTTCAAGCTGCTTACGCGCGTGTTCAACATGCTGCTCATCCAGCTCACCGCACGGGTTGCCGTCGAGATCAACACGCGTCGCACCCGGCTTCACGCCGTACAGGTAACGCCAGCTGGAAGTATAAAGACGTAAAGCGGAACGAAGTTGCGTTTTGCTGAGGTTCATTTCACCCTCAATACGCTCCACCAGATCCTGAAAAATACCAATTTTCAGCGGGCGCGCTTCGCCTTCCGCACTAAAGCACTGCGGAAAACGCTCGGCCAAAAACGCGATAACTTCTTTACTGCTATTCAACTTAGGTTGATTTTCCATGAAATTTCCTGATTACAACGGACGTAGCCAACAAGCCGCAGGCATGAACAGGCGTCATTATAATGACGCCATCAGTAATTGCTACGTTATCCGTTGATTATCCTGCGACGCTCGCAAAGAATTTTTTGTAATCCGACGTTGCAAGCACGGTCTGGAGCTGTTCTACCAGCTCACGAAGTCCGGCTTCGTCCTCTTCAGTGAAACGCCCGAACACCGTACTGTCGATATCCAGCACGCCGATTTGCTGCGCGTTTACCGTAACCGGCAGCACGATTTCCGCATTGCTCGCGGCATCGCAGGCTATGTGTCCATCAAACGCGTGAACGTCTTCAATACGCTGAACCTGATTTTGCGCGATGGCGGTACCGCATACGCCGCGCCCCACCGGGATCCGCACGCAGGCGATTTTGCCCTGAAACGGGCCCAGCACCAACGTGTCGTTTTCCAGCAGGTAAAAACCCGCCCAGTTCACGTCCGCCAGACGTTCGTACAGCAGCGCGCTGGTATTCGCCAGCGTTGCCAAAAAACTGGTCTCCCCTGCCATCAATGCCTGAAAATCGCGGTTCAGATCCGCATACAGCTCGGTCTTGTTCATTATTTAATCACTTGGTTGTCTTACGCTTACTGCCGGACTATTAAAATAAGCATTAAATGCGTTATTGCTCAAGATCATTCCCGTCATGAGTTAATATTACATTAATCTAACACTTTGAATCGCGATACATGGCTCTCAAGACTCAACACATTACGCCAACCAAAAAAATAGCGATCTGGTCCATCAGCGAAGCTCTTCCCCGTGCACACTATCAGCGCTGCCCTCAGTGCGACCTGCTGTTTAGTCTGCCGAAAATGCGTTCTCACCAGAGCGCCTATTGCCCCCGCTGCCAGGCGAAAATACGCGACGGTCGCGACTGGTCGTTAACCCGTCTCGCGGCGATGGCGGTTACCATGATGCTGCTGATGCCCTTTGCCTGGGGCGAGCCGCTGCTGCACATCTATCTGCTCGGCATCCGCATTGACGCCAACGTTATGCAGGGGATCTGGCAGATGACCAAACAGGGCGATCCTATCACCGCCGCGATGGTGTTCTTTTGCGTCGCCGGCGCGCCGCTGATCCTTGTCACCGCAATAGCCTATCTGTGGTTTGGCAATATCCTCGGCATGAATCTGCGCCCAGTCCTGCTGATGCTGGAAAGACTGAAAGAGTGGGTGATGCTGGACATTTACCTGGTCGGCATTGGCGTTGCGTCAATTAAGGTTCAGGATTACGCCTTCTTACAGCCGGGCGTCGGCCTTTTCGCTTTCGTGGCGTTAGTCATCCTGAGCATCCTGACGCTCTCGCACCTCAACGTCGAGCAGCTGTGGGAGCGTTTTTATCCGCAGCGGCCAGCAAATCGACCGGACGAAAAGCTCCGCGTCTGCCTCGGCTGCCATTTTACCGGCTATCCGGATCGCCGGGGACGCTGCCCGCGCTGTCACATTCCGCTGCGCGAACGTCGAAACCAGAGCATACAAAAATGTTGGGCGGCGCTGCTGGCGTCAATTGTCTTTCTGCTGCCCGCGAACCTGTTGCCTATCTCGGTGATCTACGTCAACGGCGGGCGTCAGGAAGACACCATCATGTCCGGTATTATGTCGCTCGCCAGCAGCAATATCGCCGTTGCCGCCGTGGTCTTTATCGCCAGTATTCTGGTGCCCTTTACCAAAGTGATCGTCATGTTTACCCTGCTGCTCAGCATTCATTTCAAATGTGAGCAGGGGCTGCGGACGCGCATCCAATTGCTGCGGATGGTGACCTGGATCGGCCGTTGGTCGATGCTGGATCTGTTTGTCATTTCGTTAACCATGTCGCTCATTAACCGCGACCAGATTCTTGCTTTTACTATGGGACCGGCTGCGTTTTATTTCGGCGCAGCGGTAATTTTGACTATTCTTGCTGTTGAATGGCTGGACAGCCGCTTACTTTGGGATGCACATGAGTCAGGAAACGCCCGCTTCGCAGACTGAAGCGCAAATTAAAACAAAACGCCGTATCTCGCCTTTCTGGCTATTGCCGCTCATTGCTTTAATGATTGCGGGCTGGCTGATATGGAACAGCTACGAGGATCGTGGAAACACCGTCACCATCGACTTTCAGTCGGCGGACGGTATTGTGCCGGGGCGAACGCCCGTCCGTTATCAGGGCGTCGAAGTCGGTACTGTCCAGGATATCAGCCTGAGTAAAGACCTGCGCAAAATTGAAGTGCGGGTCAGCATTAAATCAGACATGAAGGATGCCCTGCGCGAAGAAACCCAGTTCTGGCTGGTCACGCCTAAAGCCTCGCTTGCTGGCGTCTCCGGGCTTGACGCGCTGGTCGGCGGCAACTATATCGGCATGATGCCCGGCAAAGGCGCCGAGAAGGATCACTTTGTCGCTCTCGACACCCAGCCGAAATATCGTCTTGATAATGGCGATTTAATGATTCATCTGCATGCCCCGGATCTCGGTTCGCTGAACAGCGGCTCACTGGTCTATTTCCGTAAGATCCCGGTCGGCAAAGTGTATGACTACAGCATCAATCCTAATAAACAGGGCGTCACTATCGACGTGCTGATCGAACGCCGATTCACCAACCTGGTGAAAAAAGGCAGTCGCTTCTGGAACGTGTCGGGCATCGACGCAGACGTCAGCCTGAGCGGGGCGAAAGTGAAGCTCGAAAGCCTGGCCGCACTGGTTAACGGCGCTATCGCCTTTGACTCGCCGGAGTCGTCAAAACCGGCGGAGCAAGAAGATTCCTTCGGGCTGTATGAAGATCTGGCCCACAGCCAGCGTGGCGTTATTGTGAAGCTGCAATTGCCGAGCGGCGAAGGGCTGAAGGCGGACTCCACCCCGCTGATGTATCAGGGGCTTGAGGTTGGCGAACTCACCAAACTGGTATTACAACCGGGTGGTAAAGTCACCGGCGAAATGACCGTCGATCCCAGCGTGGTCACGTTATTGCGTGAGAATACCCGCATTGAACTGCGCAGTCCTAAACTCTCGCTTAGCGACGCCAATATTAGCTCGCTGCTGACGGGCAAAACCTTTGAGCTGGTACCCGGCGACGGCGAACCGCGTAGCGAGTTTGTGGTCGTTCCCGGCGAAGAAGCGCTTTTGCACGAGCCTGACGTTCTGACCCTGACTCTCACCGCGCCGGAAAGCTACGGCATTGACGCGGGGCAGCCGCTGATCCTGCATGGCGTTCAGGTCGGCCAGGTTATCGACCGCAAACTGACCCCCAAAGGCGTGACTTTTACCGTCGCCATCGATCCGCAACATCGCGATCTGGTGAAAGGCGACAGCAAATTTGTCGTCAATAGTCGGGTCGACGTCAAAGTCGGACTTGACGGCGTGGAGTTTCTCGGCGCCAGCGCCAGCGAATGGATCAATGGCGGTATTCGCATTCTGCCCGGTAATAAAGGCGAAATGAAATCCAGCTATCCGCTGTATGCCAATCTGGAAAAAGCGGTGGAAAATAGCCTCAGCGATCTGCCTACGACCACCCTGACGCTCAGCGCGGAAACGCTGCCTGACGTGCAGGCGGGTTCGGTCGTGCTGTATCGCAAATTTGAGGTGGGTGAAGTGATCACGGTGCGTCCGCGCGCCAACGCGTTTGATATCGACCTGCATATCAAACCGGAATACCGTAACCTGCTGACCAGCAACAGCGTGTTCTGGGCGGAAGGCGGCGCGAAAGTACAGCTCAACGGCAGCGGGTTGACCGTTCAGGCCTCTCCCCTGTCGCGGGCGCTGAAAGGCGCGATCAGCTTCGATAACCTGAGCGGCGCGAGCGCCAGCCAGCGTAAAGGCGACAAACGCATTCTGTACGCCTCGGAAACCGCCGCCCGCGCCGTTGGCGGCCAGATTACGCTTCACGCTTTTGATGCCGGGAAGCTGGCTGCCGGCATGCCGATCCGCTACCTCGGGATTGATATCGGGCAAATCCAGACCCTGGAACTGATCACCGCTCGCAACGAAGTTCAGGCAAAAGCGGTGTTATACCCGGAATACGTGCAGACCTTTGCCCGCGCGGGCACCCGCTTCTCGGTGATCACCCCGCAAATCTCGGCGGCAGGTGTGGAGCATCTGGACACCATCCTGCAACCTTATATCAACGTGGAGCCGGGGCGCGGGAATCCTCGTCGCAACTTTGAACTTCAGGAAGCCACCATCACCGACTCTCGCTATCTCGACGGTTTAAGTATTGTGGTGGAAGCGCCGGAGGCCGGTTCGCTGGCTATCGGTACGCCGGTCCTGTTCCGCGGGATTGAGGTCGGAACGGTGACCGGCATGACGCTGGGTTCGCTGTCGGACCGCGTGATGATTGCCCTGCGCATCAGCCAACGTTATCAACATCTGGTGCGCAATAATTCGGTCTTCTGGCTGGCCTCCGGCTACAGTCTGGACTTCGGCCTGACGGGCGGCGTCGTGAAAACCGGCACCTTTAATCAGTTCATTCGCGGCGGCATTGCCTTTGCTACCCCGCCAGGCATACCGCTGGCGCCGAAAGCGCAGGCAGGCAAACACTTCCTGTTGCAGGAAAGCGAACCGAAAGAGTGGCGCGAATGGGGAACGGCTCTGCCGCGCTAATACCATTGCTCCGGCGTGCTCGCGCCGGAGCCTTTATGCTACACTGCGCGCCTGTTTTACTGCCGCTGGTGCCGCTCCGTGACTCAACACGCTGTTTATTTTCCTGAAGCTTTTCTCACGCAAATGCGCGAGGCGATGCCCGCCTCCCTCTCTTTCGACGATTTTCTCGCCGCCTGCCAGCGTCCGCTGCGTCGCAGCATTCGCGTCAACACCCTGAAAATCACGGTCGCCGACTTCCTTACCCTGACCGCGCCTTACGGCTGGTCGCTTACGCCGGTGCCGTGGTGCGAGGAAGGATTCTGGATCGCACGGGATGATGAAGACTCACTGCCGCTGGGCAGTACCGCAGAGCATCTGAGCGGGCTGTTTTACATTCAGGAAGCCAGTTCGATGCTGCCGGTCGCCGCGCTGTTTGCCGACGGGAATATGCCGGAACGCGTTATGGACGTTGCCGCCGCGCCAGGTTCAAAGACGACACAAATCGCTGCGCGGATGGGGAACCGGGGAGCGATTCTGGCGAACGAATACGCCGCCAGCCGGGTAAAAGTGCTTCACGCTAACATCAGCCGCTGCGGGATCGGTAACGTGGCGCTCACCCACTTTGATGGCCGCGTCTTCGGCGCGGCGTTGCCGGAAATGTTCGACGCCATTCTGCTTGATGCGCCCTGCTCAGGCGAAGGCGTCGTGCGTAAAGATCCCGATGCGCTGAAAAACTGGTCCGTTGAGAGCAATCATGCGATCGCCGCAACACAACGAGAACTGATCGACAGCGCGTTCCATGCGCTGCGCCCTGGCGGCACGCTGGTCTATTCAACCTGTACGCTGAACCGTGAAGAAAATGAAGCCGTCGTACACTGGCTGAAAGGACAGTATGGCGATGCCGTCGAATTTCTGCCGCTCGCCGACCTCTTTCCACAAGCAAAACAAGCGCTCACGGCAGAGGGTTTCCTGCATGTTTTCCCGCAGATTTATGATTGCGAAGGCTTCTTTGTGGCGCGTCTGCGCAAAACGGCGTCGATTCCGCCATTGCCGGCCCCAACATACAAGGTAGGCAATTTTCCTTTTGCACCCGTAAAAGACCGCGACGCGACAAAGATTGTCCAGGCCGCGAACGCCCTCGGTCTGAAATGGGACAACGGCATGCGTCTGTGGCAACGCGATAAAGAGCTATGGCTTTTCCCGGCGGAGATCGAACCCGTGATCGGAAAAGTCCGTTTCTCACGTCTGGGCATTAAGCTCGCTGAGACCCATAACAAGGGTTTCCGCTGGCAGCACGAAGCGGTGATTGCGCTTGCCGATGTCACCCATCGTACGGCCTTTGAACTTACCCCAGAGGAAGCCGAAGCGTGGTATCGCGGGCGTGATGTCTACCCACAGCACACGCCTGATACGGATGACGTTCTGGTCACTTTTCAGCATCAGCCGATTGGTCTGGCGAAACGCATCGGTTCGCGTTTGAAAAACAGCTATCCGCGCGAGCTGGTTCGCGACGGCAAATTGTTTACCGGTAACGCGCAAAAGAACTAATTTTGCGCATTTTTTGACTGGCGCTTTTGCCTGCGTTGACTACGCTGAAAAATGGGCGGCTAAACTGGTCGTACCACAAACAGTGAATCAACGGAGAGCACGATGATGAAAACCAGTGTGCGCATTGGCGCCTTTGAAATCGACGATGCCGAATTACACGGCGAGTCGCCGGGAGACCGAACGTTAACCATTCCGTGTAAATCCGACCCGGATTTATGTATGCAACTGGATGCCTGGGACGACGAAACCAGCATCCCTGCCATCCTCAACGGGGAACATTCGGTGCTGTTCCGCAACCATTACGATCAACAGTCTGATGCCTGGATCATGCGCCTTGCCTGATTCAAAAAGAACCCGTCGGCCTGGCGGGTTATTTACTTCCCCTTTCCCGCTTCCGTAAATTCCTCCTACACTATTGATACGGCTGTACAAATAGAGGATGGAATGTTCGCACTGGTTCTGTTTGTGTGTTATCTGGATGGCGGTTGTGACGATATCGTGGTGGATGTATACGATACTGAGCAACAATGCCTGTATTCGATGGACGATCAGCGGATTCGCCACGGCGGTTGCTTTCCGGTCGAAGATTTTATTGATGGATTCTGGATGCCCGCGCAGCAGTACAGCGACTTTTAGCCATGACAGCACTCGCCTGGCGGGAAGAAAGCTACGCAGCCGCCAGGGGCTGCGTATTAATGAACGATTGTTTACTCGTAGAAGATGGTAAATTCCACAGCTGCATTTGCCGTGCCGGCTTTTACTGGAAGCACAGTGCCGCCGGTAGCTTCGCGAAGGCGGGAATAGCGCGCACGCAGCGGAATTGTATAACTTGTCGCGTTACTGCCCAGGTAGTTCTGATTCAAAAAAGCCTTACCTCGCCAATCGTAATTGCTGGATGCTAACGCGCTTTTATCATTTGGCAGTATCGGATCCTCGATCTCAATACAGAGCCCCTCTGAACCATTCGGCTCAGGGTCGGTTTTAACACAGGTTTGACCAAGGTAGGTAGACCCCACTTCGTTAATCGGATCGAGCCGATAGGCGATGACGCTGGGATACCAGGGGTCCTCAACAAAGGTATTGCTGCTGCCTTCACCGGCCCAACTGCTGCTGGGACTCAAATAACTAAAAGCACTCTCATAGCGTCCGGCCATCACCGGGCAATTGATCAATTGAATGTTGAAATCTTTCCACGGCGAATACCAGTTAGATCGGTTCATCGCATCAGTTATCTCATACTCCCCTAACTGCACATGCACATCCGGTGTCTGACAACTGCCAGCAACGACATTAAGGTTACCGCTAATACGAATACGTTGACCCTTTACCTGAAAGTCCGCCGCCATATTTTGGCCGGGAAAAGCGTAAGTAATAATAGGGGGAATAGTGACAGGCAGCGTCCATGTCCCTGCAGGAATATCCCCCGTTTTGACCAGCACAAACATGATATAACCGGAACCTGGCGCGACAGAGTTGGCGAAGGGCATGTCTAACGAGTTCGGCGACGAGATTTTTTCGACAGGAAGAGAACGGTTGACGGTATTGTCGCGCCAGACCAGTGAAAAACCGACACCAGGTGTTCCCGTTTCATAAATGTCAAACCCCTGATACTGACCGACGGTCGCCGGTCCGCCATTTTCAAATTCCAGTCTACCGTTTACGTAAAAAGTTTCATTGCTACCCGTACTTGATGTGCAATCACTGTATCCTAAGCCCACAGCGCCCGTGTTTATTATCCGCTGCGAAAATAACTCAGAGCCAAAAGGGAGATCGCGAAGGGCACTTACCGTGACGCGATCGGAAAGAATAGGAACGTTGAGTTCGACGTAATCCTGAGGAATGATTTCACTGTCGACATTATTTATTCTTGTCCCTGAACAGGTCACCAGGGCGTTTGCCGGATGGCTATACAGCATGGCGCAGCACAGAAAACCAGTGGCGCCAACATAGCGCCAAAAGGCGGGTTTGATTTGCATGACGTTTTTCCTTAAATCACATGGCCGGTTCGCGGGGTCACTGCGACACACAGCGACCATTGATGGTCAGCATGCCGCGGCTGTCCGTTTTATCGCGAGACGGTAATTGGTAGTTGAGCAGGCACTGTTGATGCGCCGACTCTCCCCAGCGCACGTTCAGTTGACCACTCTGCTCTGCCAGGCGAGCAAAAATACGTCTTCCCTGACCCACAACGCCGACAGAATTTTGACTGCTGTCATAGACGTCCGCGCCGAACGGTACTTTGCTGTTTTCGTCCAGGACAATCAGCACCGGTGTTCCCACTGTGGTGCCATACTGAAGCTTAACGACCGCACCGCTGTAGGGCGCCACTTTCTGGCTGGTCAGGTTTAACTCAATGTCGTCGGGTAAGCCTTTCGGATCGAGGCTGACTTCGTTCATTTGCCAGGCGTTCAGATAAGGCACGACGGCATAGCCAAAACGATCGATGCTGACTCCCGGATAGCTGCTGACAGCCGCCCCTTTCGCCCCCTTCGCTTCGACCAGCGCCACGGTATCGGCGGTGTATGGCGACAGGGTTAGACCGCCGCTGTGCAGGACAGCCGTACCGTTCACGCCCAGTGAATAGTTGTGGTAGTTTTTGCCTGCCCCTGCTGCGGTCTGTAGCGTGGTGTACGGGGTGCGCAACGAACTGTTAAAGGCCGCGCTGCGGGTTCCGCCTTTATTGGCGTTGGCGGCGCTGACGCTGTAGCTGAAGGCATTGTTGTCCAGCGCCGTCCCGCTTACCCCAATCTGTTCGCGCATGCGCCCATCGTTGTCGCGGTTGAGGTTGACGGACATCTGGCTAAACGGACTCTCGCTTGAGAAAGGAATACTCAGGCTAAGCATATAACGGGTCTCATAGTCACCCTCGCCATTGCGGTTACGGCTGGCGCTCAGGCTATAGTTAACCCGGCCGATGTGATTGTTATAGCCAAGCTGATACTGGCGATCCTGCCCATGCTGTTTCCAGTAATTCTGTTGGTAAATACTGGCATAAAAATTCCCCCAACCATCAGGAAGTCGCTGGTTAGCCGTGATCCCCAGACGGCTCTTGGGACGATAAACCTCGAGCCGGCTATCATAATGATTCAGCGCCTCTCGCAGTTGCATCGCCGTCATAAAGTCCATGTAGCCTTCGGTAGAAAACCGGTAGGCCGCCACGCTGATATTGCTGCCGGTTTGTACAATAGAATGGCTGTATTTCAGCTGATAGCTTTCCCCGGACATCGTTTTGCCAAAGCGGTCATACTCCTTCGGTAATGTGCTCCTGGCATGGGTCACAACGAATGAAAAGGCGCCAACATGGGTCCCCATGGCCAACCCCACTTGCCCAGCTTTGTAGTCCTCGTTACCCTGAATACCGGTATACGCGGTGAATCGATTGGACAGCCCCCGACGCCAGGTGAACTCGGCGAGAAAAGGTTCATCCTCGACCCAGCCTTTACGCAACGTACCGAGGGTAGCGCTGTAGTGCGTGATGCCAGGGCGCAAGAGATTACTGGTGGAGGCAAACGGCACGAGCTGACGCTGTACTGAACCGTCGGCTTCTTCCACAATGACTTCAAGTTCACCACCGTAACCCGTGGAAAAGAGATCGTTAATTTCGAACGCGCCAGGCGCAACCGTCGTCTCGTACAACAAACGGTTCTGCTGCATCACTTTTACCCTGGCGTTGGTTCTGGCGATACCGGTAATTAACGGCGCATAGCCACGCTGGGAATTAGGCAGCATCTGCTCCGCGTTCGCGAGTTGAATACCGCGAAACGCCAGGGTATCAAACTGTTCGCCCGTGGTGTGGGCATCGCCCAGCGTTAATTTACTGCTTATCTCTGGAATATGACGCTGCACGTAAGTATCCAGGGCCTGGTAATGACGGCCAAAGTCTTCCTGCCAGCTCAGACTGCCGTTATGGCGAAAATGCCAGCCTAACAGGTTAAAACCGCTGTTAATCCCGGCATAAATCGCATCGCTTTCGTTATGCGAGGTTACGTTGCGGTAAAAGTTCGCATTGTAGTTCAGAATACCTGCGGTGATCCCCTGATCCCATAATGCCGGGTTAACGTAACCACGCGGGCGCTTAATTAAGTAGATATCGGCAATCGCGAGACTAAGCGTTTGTTCACCGGTATCCAGCTCGAACGATGCTTCTGGCAGGATCTGATTTATCGGTAAACAGTCATTATCCTCCGCGCGGTTGAGGAGCGTGAGCGATTCCCTTGAGAGTTTCTCGGTATTAAATTCAAGATTGATAAATGTTTTTTTCGACAGACATATGTCACCGTCGACATTCTGACCTGATCCATTTGATACCTGCAGGTCATACTGCCCCATGGCAACGTCGTTGATAATCACTTCAACGTTATATTTCCCGGGGATCGGGATACCTTTCTGAAAACGAGCGATATCAATACGGTTTTTGCTATCAGGACTAATAAAATTGGTATTGAATTCAACGAAAGAAGTATCAGCCGCACAGGCAACAGAAAAACAGGCCGTAGCAATGGCAATCGCCAGAGGACAAAGCGTCATTGTGCCGGTGATGGTTAAATTAAGGTTCCGTTCCATGATATCTTCCTGTAACTGCACTTTATAATTTTGTATTCGGCATTACTTTTTTTCAGTTTCAATAAGACGCATAGCGCCATAGTCGTTAATGATGAAGGGATAGTAATTACCCGCAGCACGGCTGAGCTGAAAGGTTTTTACCTCGCCAGGCGCCAGCATCCCGCCGTTGCCAATACTGACTTTCCCGTCACGATCCTCAGAAAAGTAAGCGACATTAATAAAATATGGGGTGGGATTATTGGCGGTTACCGTCGTGCCCTGACGCGTCCATTTCACCTGCTGCTGGGCATCACTGGCGGTCATCGCCAGCCCGGACGGTCGATAAAAAAGCTTCAGACGAGAACGAAAAGCCATTTGCAGCATGCTTTTATCCTCGGCGTTTTTCACCTTTGCCGGGATTTCCAGTACATTGAGATAGAAAATAGACTCTTTATCTTTTGGCAAGGTCTCGCCGGTATAACGTATCCGCAATGACTGCCCTTTTCCGGGATCGACGCGGTTAATAGGAGGCGTCAACGTAAAGGGAGCCCTGGCATTATCCGGACGGGAATGACGATCGCCGGAATCTATCCACGACTGGATTAATACCGGTGATTTGCCATTATTGGTCATCTTGATGGAAACTTCTTTATCCTTTTCTGGATACACGACGCGAGTGCCAGCAATAATAACCGCACTGTTTGCGGAAAAGACCACAAGCGTGGAAAACAAGGCAAAGATAAGGGGCAGTAATTTCATTTTCATCGCTCAAGTCCTTTTTTCAGGCGAGCATTACGCTCGCCTGCAGTCATAATGAAAATATCTTTCCGTTATGATTATTCGTAATCGATACTGAAGTTAACCTGGCTTTTCACTGTTCCAGGCGTTGTCGCACCCATTGCGTAATAACGCACGGTGTAAGGCAGGCTGGCTGCGCCGCTGCTCATATCAATGCGTGAAGTGGTCGTGGTCTGGTTGGTGTGGCCCACCTGCAGCGGCAGGTCTGTCACTTTGTCAACCAACTGCAGCTGAACATTGGTCGCGCCATCAGGCACACTTTCGTCAGTGTTCAGCAAGTTAAAGGTAGTCGTGTCAACCGTAGAACCGTTTTCGAAGAATGCCGCCGCCGTTGATGTGCTGGTGACGCCCGTGCAGTTAGCAAGCTGGATATTAAAACCGGTATCCGCCGTTGTCTGACCTTCAGTCTGCAGCAGAGAGGTACTGACTTCCGGCAGAACGACTGTTGCAGGTGAAGCCTGGCCGTCAACGGTGATATCACAGGTAGTGCCAGTCAGTTTACCTTCAAAATAAATCGTACCATCAGCGGCCTGTGCCTGCGTGCCAAATCCTCCAGCAATTAAAGCGGCAGCCAGAAACGTTTTTTTGATGCTCATTGTACAAACTCCATGTATATTAAAATATTCACGCGGAATAAATTGCAGTAGCACGAGTATTAAACCACTTCTATTAATACTCTTTTCTTTGCGAAGGATGATATAAGCCCAGACCACATATCACAGCGGCTGAACGTAGATGTTCCCTAAGTTTTATTAGGCCTTCGACAAATAAATACTAAAGCAGCGAATTATCTCAGTAAAGGTCGATTAAGACTTTAGCTTAAAAATAGGACAAAATTCTTTATTTTGAATTTAAATAAAAATGCAGATTAAGAAATTAGTCTGATAATCAATTTTGAACGCGTTGAACGATAAATCTTTGAAAATGATTTATCTGCACACATTTTAATTGCCAGAAAGAACGCAACACCGCACAAAAAATTAAGAAAAAAATCCTAATATCCCTATTGATGACATGGTCAAGGCGCATTTCTACGTACGAGGAATTTGACCAGGCAAGTTTCCGTTTACTGTCAATAAAAAAGAAACCTATCCCACCCGACAATGTTAACGAAATGATATCAAAAAGTAATGTGTTAGATAATTTTTCACAAATGATGCTTTCAAAAGAAAGTAAATCCACCGTATTGGTGTTTTTGCATACAATTTCAACCCGTTTATGGCACATGCAGACATGAAAAATGCGCATAAAATAAGAATTTTCTTAATGCAGACACAGTCAGTAGATTCAGTGATAGTTAATAAAAGATAATTAATCTACATAATAGTAATCAGTTTGTTAAAAGGCCAACATAAAATTCCCATTAAATTCATATAATTATACGTAAAAGAAATTGGCAGTGTAAATATTTTTCTTTTCGCGTAAAAGTCGAAAAGCTAGTCGCCGCATTGCATTAAACTGTAAATACCCAGAAATCGTTATCTTTTTATGCCAGGATTTTTCCCGCAAAAACAAACATTGATTCTCTATACGTGGTGATTAATCATGCGAATGGAGTAAAGGTAATAAAAGGATATGGCCCCGTTATGGAGAGTAAAATGGGTAAGAAATTGAGCCCTGTCGCTGAACGCTTATGTCATGAGTCAACAATTACTGTTATTACGACTGACCGCTACTTCTTTATGGCGATAAAGCATATCATCCATTCAATGCTGCCAGAGATCCTGAGCGAAAAAGGAGTGCTTTATAACGTCGTACATTGTGAGAGTGTATTTCACATGAACTTTCAGGATATGATTCAAAATGAAGACAGACTGCTTATCGCAGATTACGATGTGCGGCTGATCGGCAATTCCCAGGTGCTTAACTTAATTCAGGGAATGAAAATTTTCGGTTCGATGATGCTTGTTATCCATAAGGAATTGCCTATTGCCGAGGTTGACTGTTGCTTAGCTAAAGGCGCGCCAGTGGCAGAGATCAAAAAAAATTTGCGAGACTTTATTTTGCAAAAACGCGCGCCACAAAATATCAACATCACCAGCAATCAGCTATTGTCGCGTTTCACCCGACGCGAGCATCAGATCATTCGTATGATTCTGAAAGGTAAACGTGTTGACAGCATCGCGAAAGCCCTTAACGTAAGCCCTAAAACCATATATGCGCATCGATCGCGCATCTATCAGAAAGTCGGTGTACGTAACCTGCAGGGACTTTTTCACAATGGAGGCTTGCTCACTTCGCAACACAAGTGAGTTCGGCCGTTGACGCCCCACTCCACGACAACTCTGCTTCCAGCCTCGCCGACTGGACGTGATAGAGGCACTGATTTTTCGTAAAAGAAATGTTAAACCGTTTTTTGCTGTGGTATAACAAAACTGACCGTAACGCCAGCTTACTGGTGATGACGGGCCTGCCTTTCACGCGATTTCGCCTTAAGGCAGATAAAAAGAGACCGAATACGATTCCTGTATTCGGTCCAGGGAAATGGCTCTTGGGAGAGAGCCGTGCGCTAAAAGTTGGCATTAATGCAGGCTAAGTCGCCTTGCCTTATAAGAATAGATGACGACGCCAGGTTTTCCAGTCCATGGCGAAAGTGGTTGGAAAAAACAGGCATCCGTCATGTGCTAAAAAGCAAAAACCGCAAGCGCGTTTCGACGATACTTGCGGTTTTTTATTGGAAATCAGAAAGATATTTTTGGTAATTAGCAGAGTTTTTCGGCGCGTTCGATAAAGGGCGCAAGACTCATTTTTTCCCCTGGCTTTGCCGGATCGTCTATTTGAATAACGTGAATAGGCTGAGCGTTGGTTTTTCCGCTGGCCACCTGCTGCTGCGCCACGTCATTAAGCGGATACTGGACCAGCGTACTCGGATTGATCACAAACAGCGCGTTTCCCGGTCGGCATGTCAGCATCACTTCTTCCCGATTGAACGCCCACTTATCTTTACCCACTTCAAAACGGCTAACGGTAATGACCTGCGGTGCCGCCAGCGCCGCGCCGGAGCTGACCAACAGCAGCAAAGAAAGAATCATTTTTTTCATGAATTTTGCCTGTCCTTCAGAACGGTTCCAGAGTCGCGAACAGACTGACAATCGCCAGAACCGCCGCTCCCATACCCCATTCAATTTTTGTCATCCAGATAAAATACTGATTGATACGGCAATGTCCCAACCGCATCCGTGGTACGAGAACATACCGATTCAGCAACGCGATTGCCACCATTAGCACCACAAGTGCACATTTTAACAAAAGCAACTGACCCCAGCCGCTTCGCCAGGGAAGGGAGAATCCCTGAATAAATACGACATTCGCGATCCCGGTGATCAACACGCCCGCCACAGCGAGATGACCATGTTGCGAGAAACGCATCATGGCGGCGATGGCCTGCTGACGCCAACGGCCTTTTGCCAGGCGCATACAGTAGAGGACTGGCATCAGACCGCCAAACCAGGCCGCAGCACAGAGCAAATGCAGCGCGTGATTGCTCCGCTGTAGCGCGCCTGAAATGCCTGTATGCAGCGTGGCATGGCCGACGCCCGCCAGCAATGCAAACTGGGCAAACGCTAAAATCAGCAGCAGTCGCGGTAAATTTCGCGGAACGAGAAGCGCTGCCACCAGCGTCACAAGGGCGAGAATAATTTGCCATAGCCAGACACCGCCGAACTGGGTTTGCAGAACCGCGCGCCAGATTGACACAGAGAATACATCCTGCCACCCGGAGCCCATCAATCCGCCCTGCACTGCCAGCATCAGCGCCGCTGTCAGAAAACTCGCGCCAGCAGCATACTGTTGCAAACGTAAAAACCGGCAATTCATCAGACGACGAAGCGCCGCCGGCGCCAGCCACGCACCGTAAAGCGCGCTGCCAAATATCAGCATCAGCGCGGTAAAATGAATGAAACGAAGCGTGACCCAGGTGAGCGACAGCATACTTATTTCACGCTAAACGTGTACTGCCCTTTGGTTTTATGGCCATCAACGGACACAACGTGCCAGTTAACCGTATACATCCCCGGCGGCAGTGCGTCATCAAGGGGCACAATCAGTTGCGTTTTATCCTGTTCGTTGCGCCTGGCGGGCCGTGTTTTGATAGCCTCCTGCTTTGGACCGGTAATTGTCACACCGCTGAAACCTTGCTCAATCCCTTCAGAAAAGTTAAGGGTGAGCGCCTGCGGCGCGGCGGTTACATTGGCATTAGCAGCCGGATACTGATGCGTCAGATGCGCATGCGACCAGACTACGGGCGTCGTCAGCATGGCGGTCAGAAACAGGAGCGTACGTGCAGGAGTGACCATATCAACTATTCCTTTTTGTTATGTCTTATCTTCAGAGGATAACCCTCTATAATGTTTGAGTCGAGACGCATCAATTGCGACTTGCCATCGCGGCGGTCTCTTAGTAACTTTTGCGCGCAATACCTAAGGAGAAGACCATGCAAAAAAATCTCGCTCAGCTTGAACAAGCTGAAATGGATAAAGTGAATGTCGATCTGGCGGCCGCTGGCGTGGCGTTTAAAGAACGCTATAACATGCCCGTCGTCGCCGAGGTCGTGGAGCGCGAACAGCCAGAGCATCTGCGCGACTGGTTCCGCGAGCGTCTTATCGCCCACCGTCTGACGTCTGTGACGTTGTCACGTTTACCGTATGAGCCAAAAGTAAAATAACGTTTTGCTTTAAAGTTACATATCCTTACATATTGCCTGCTACAGTATAAGTCTATTCTTAATCTATCATTTAAGAACGATTGTAGACACTATGAAAAGGAAGTCATTATGTCGAACTGGAAAATCGCTGCCGCGCAGTATGAACCCCTAAAAACACCTGTCCGCGAACGCGTTGCTCAGCATCTCGCCTTTATCGAAGCGGCGGCCCAACAACACTGCAATTTGCTGGTCTTTCCATCCCTTTCATTGTCCGGCTGCGCTGACGACCGAAAGGCGTTACCTGCGCCGCCGGATGCCAGTCTGCTCCAACCGCTGTCCTGGGCCGCAGCGCATCATCGTATGACAATCATTGCCGGCTTGCCCGTGGAGCATAATGAGCGCTTTGTCAAAGGCATGGTCGTTTTTGCGCCGTGGATGACCGCGGCGCGTACCTATCATCACAGTCTTGGCGCTTGCCTTGGCAACGATCTTAAAACGATACGCGTGGTGGATGATCAACCGGAAGGCATGGATCTGGACCCGGCGTTTTCACTGTTCACCACCAGCCAGAGCGTCGGCGAGCCAGAATTACTCTCCTCAACGTCACGGTTGCAAAACTTTTCTCATAAATTTTCGATTGCCGTACTGATGGCCAATGCGCGTGGCAACAGCGCATTATGGGATGAAAGTGGTCGACTTATCGTTCGCGCTGACCGCGGTCCGCTGTTATTAACGGGACAGCGCACCCCACGGGGTTGGCAAGGTGATATCATTCCATTACGCTAGTCGTTTTCGGTCAGGAGTGTTACATGCTACGCATCATCGATACAGAAACCTGTGGCTTACAGGGCGGGATTGTCGAGATCGCCTCTGTCGACGTAATCGATGGTCAGATCGTCAACCCGATGAGCCACCTGGTGCGTCCTGACCGCCCTATTTCCCCTCAGGCGATGGCGATCCACCGTATTACCGAAGCGATGGTGGCCGATAAGCCCTGGATTGAAGAGATTATTCCGCACTATTACGGAAGCGAGTGGTACGTTGCGCATAACGCCAGCTTCGACCGCCGCGTGCTCCCGGATATGCCGGGTGAGTGGATTTGCACCATGAAGCTGTCGCGTCGGCTGTGGCCCGGCATCAAATACAGCAATATGGCGCTGTATAAATCCCGTAAGCTGAACGTGCAAACCCCGGCCGGCCTGCACCACCACCGCGCATTATATGATTGCTATATTACTGCAGCCTTGCTGATCGATATCATGAACACTTCAGGCTGGACGCCAGAGCAGATGGTCGAGATTACCGGACGTCCGGCGCTGCTCACCACCTTCACCTTTGGCAAATACCGCGGTAAACCGGTGTCTGAGATCGCAGAGCGCGATCCGGGCTATCTGCGCTGGCTGTTTAATAATCTCGACAGCATGAGCCCGGAGCTGCGCTTAACATTAAAGCACTATCTGGAAAACGCTTAATGCTCGCCTTGCCCCGGTAACGTCCCCTGGGCCAGGCCAATCAGAAAAGCGAATTCCAGCGCAACGCCTTCATACGATTTAAAGCGACCTGACTTCCCGCCGTGTCCCGAATCCATGTCAGTGCAGAGCAGCAACAAGCGATCGTCGGTTTTCAACTCGCGCAGTTTTGCCACCCATTTCGCCGGCTCCCAGTATTGCACCTGCGAGTCATGTAACCCGGTCGTGACCAGCATGTGAGGGTAAGCCTGTGCGGTGACGTTATCGTAAGGGCTGTAGCTTTTCATATACGCGTAATACTGAGGATCTTTCGGGTTTCCCCACTCCTCAAATTCCCCGGTCGTCAGCGGGATCGACTCATCCAGCATCGTCGTGACCACATCAACAAAAGGCACCTGGGCAATCACACCATGAAAAAGCTCGGGACGTTCGTTAATGGCAACCCCCATCAGCATACCACCGGCGCTGCCGCCCATAGCGTAACAGTGCGAAGGCGAGCCAAAACCCAACGCGAGCAGCGCGTCGCACGCATCAAGATAATCATTGAACGTATTGCGCTTCTTAAGAAATTTACCGTCTTCGTACCACTGCTGTCCCAACTCACCGCCGCCTCGCACATGGACAATGGCGTAGACGAAGCCGCGATCCAGCAGGCTTAAGCGGCTACTGCTGAAATCGGCATCCATACAGGAGCCATACGACCCGTAGCCGTAGACCAGCAGCGGATTTTGCCCCTTACGAAAATACTTTTGGTTATAGACCAACGATACCGGCACTTCGACGCCGTCGCGCGCGGTTATCCACACGTGCTCGCTTCGGTAGTTTGCGGCGTCGAAACCGGGCACTTCCGTTTGCTTAATCACCCGACGCTCACCGGTATCCATGTCCAGTTCAAACAGCGTGTCGGGCGTGGTCATGGAAGAGTAGCCGTAACGCAGCCGTGAGGTTTCCGGCTCCGGATTATAAGCAAGCCAGGTGACATAAGCCGGATCATCAAAGGCGATGCCTATAACTTCTCGCGTTTTACGGTTAATTTGCCGCAGGCTGGTCAGTCCGCGCTGCCGCTCTTCCACAACCAGCCAGTCAGTAAACAGGGTAAAGCCTTCCAGCATGATAGCGTCCCGCGGTGGGATCAGCGTTTCCCATTTTTTTTCGTCACGGACACGAGTGCGATACAGACCGAAGTTTTTGCCGTCACGGTTCGAACGCAGGTAGAACTTGTGCTGGTAATGATCAAGGCTGTACTCGTGATCTTTACGACGCGGCAAAAAGACGAACGGTTCAGCGTCGGCCAACTCGGCATCCAGCAGCCGCACTTCGCTGGTCGTCGCGCTACCAAGATGGATCACAATGTAATGCTGCGAGGTTGTTTTATGCAGGCTGACGTAAAACGTATCGTCTTTTTCTTCGTAGATCAGTTCGTCGTGATTCGACGGCGTGCCAACGGTATGGCGCCAGACCTGATAAGGCAACAGCGTTGTGGCATGCTTGCGCACATAATAGAAGGTCAGAGAATCATTCGCCCAGACAAACTCGGGGGCGACGTTATCGAGCATTTCCGGATACCAGTTGCCGCTGTCAAGATTACGGAAACGAATCCCGTACTGACGGCGGGACAGGTAATCTTCCGCTATCGCCATAATCGAGTTGTCAGGAGTAATAGCCAGCCCGCCAAGGGTGTAAAACTCGCTATGCGCCGCCCGTTTGTTGCCGTCAAGTAGCGCGACCCATTCATCCCATTCTTCACTGAGCGCCGACTGACGCTGATAAATGGCGTACTCGCAGCCCGGTTCGTAAATATGGCGATAGCGATAACCGTTCTTCACATAAGGCGCGGAGACTTCGCGCGGGGGAATGCGATCGATAATTTCTTTCAGTACGCGGTCCTGCAATGCCTGCTGGGTGGACATGACCTGATGCCCGTAGGCGTTTTCCTGGCGCAGGTAGTCAAGGACTTCCGGCTGCGAGCGGCTATCGTCCCGCAGCCAGTAATAATTATCGATGCGTGTATCGCCATGGACCGTCATGGCGTAGGGAATACGATTGGCTTTCGGCAGCATGTCACTGTTCTTTCGTGATTATACATCCTCTAAGGGTGGCAAAACTCACGAATGATGCAAGCGAAACATGCTGCATTCAGCGGTTAGCCGGGTAACGCCAGCTTTTGCTGTTTGAGATCCTGTTCAATACCTTCGCGGACATCCTGCGGGATTTTCAACGCATCGCCCAGCGCGTTAAGGTAGCTGCGCTCCATAAAGTGATCAATATCAATGGCCGCACAGCTCAGGAAGTAAACCTCAAGCGCTTCTTCTTCGTTGCGAACGCCCTCGGCCAGACGCTGCGGATCGAGCGGTTGCTCAATGGCCTTCTCGATGAACACGCGCCCCTGCTCTTCCACGCCCGCTTCACGCAACTGCTGCTCGATAGCGGCGCGCTCTTTCGCATCAATATGACCATCGCTTTTTGCAGCGAAAACCAGCGCCAGGATCAAACGCTCGGTGCGCACATCCAGCGGCGAACTCTGCGCGCCAAATTGCGGCTCGTCCTGATGGGCGGCACGCACTCTGTCTTTGTACTTGTTCCATAATACTGTGCCAGCAATCGCGCCACCGCCCGCGAGCAGCGCGCCAGTGCCATATTTGCTGAGTAATTTACGGGAAGATTTATTTGCGACCAGTAAACCTGCCAGGCCACCCAGCGCGCCGGGAACCAACAGTTTACTTAATCCTTGCTGACCGGAAGAGGAAGACGACGAAGACGCTCCGCTCTGTCCGAGCAAAGATTGTAATTGATTTAGCCAGTTAGCCATTTTTGCCCCTCAAGTACTGACAATGAATCTTCAAATCGTACCCGAGGGGATGTCAGGAAATGTATTTTCCTGCAAAAGATGCGCAAATTATGACGTTACTGCGGCTGATACTCCGCCTTGCCGGCTTTGCAATCGACGCTGACGTTATAGTGTATATCCGCGCTTTTTCCGCGTACGGTCAGCGGCACCTGCCATTTTCCATCCTGGCCGGTAATTTCTTTCGGGTTAACCCAGGCAACAGGATCGGCCTGACCAACATGCTTTTGATCGTCAGGCCAGCGCGCAATACGATTTTGTTGATAATCGCGCTTAACGCTCGCCGCAATGCCCGCGGCATCCAGCCCTTCACACTGAGGAAATTTGACCGTTTTGCTGTCTGTACTGGCTGCATACGCCGATGCGCTGGCAACCAGCAGCAAGCTCAGCAGCACGCCCGTTTTGTTCATGTTTTTCTCCATAGCCCATTGCGTTGACTCAGAAAAAAGCATGGTACAAAACGGCAGGAGCGCAAGTCAGACTCAGGCGGCCTGGGTGTCGTCTTCCGCGGACTCAACCACCTGCGGCGATGGCAATTTGCCGGTTCTGAGAATAGTGCTCAGGACATCTTTCTGTTCTGCCAGCCACAGGGAAAGCGCTTCACGCTGTTCGTCTTCCAGCGCTAACGGCGACTGTTCAAGCCAGGTGTCAAGCAGATCCGCCGTGTCCAGCATCTTGTCATACGCATCGGCTTCCTTTTTGCTGGTAAATGACATTTTTTCCTCACCTTCACGAATGACTACGTATTTAACTTCAACCGCCATTTTGCAGCCTCTCAATATTACTGTATTTATATACAGTATATTCCATTTGCGGCCTGAAATCAACCTGGTAATAAAGACAGACGCAAACGTTTTCGTATATACTGCGGCCAATTTTATCGGGGGATATTTGTATGACGTTATTAGGTACAGCGCTGCGTCCGGCAGCCACTCGGGTGATGTTGTTAGGTTCCGGCGAGCTGGGTAAAGAAGTGGCGATAGAGTGCCAGCGCCTCGGCATTGAGGTTATCGCGGTCGATCGCTATGCCGACGCGCCAGCGATGCATGTCGCGCACCGTTCCCACGTCATCAATATGCTGGACGGGAACGCCCTGCGACGTGTGGTTGAACAGGAGAAACCGCATTTTATCGTACCGGAAATCGAAGCTATCGCCACTGACATGCTGGTACAACTGGAGCAGGAGGGTCTGAACGTTGTCCCCTGCGCCCGCGCGACACAACTGACGATGAACCGTGAAGGTATTCGCCGCCTGGCGGCGGAGGCGCTGGCGCTGCCCACGTCCCCTTTCCGTTTTGCCGACAGCGAAGCCAGCTTTCGTGAGGCCGTCAGCGAAATTGGCTATCCCTGCATTGTGAAACCGGTGATGAGCTCCTCCGGCAAAGGACAAAGTTTTATCCGTTCCGATGAACAATTAGCCCAGGCCTGGGCGTATGCGCAGCAAGGCGGTCGCGCGGGGGCCGGGCGAGTGATAGTGGAAGGCGTGGTGAATTTCGACTTCGAAATTACCCTGTTGACCGTTAGCGCCGTCGACGGCGTGCATTTCTGCGCGCCGGTGGGCCATCGTCAGGAAGATGGCGACTACCGTGAATCCTGGCAGCCGCAGCAGATGAGCGCGCTGGCGCTCGAACGCGCCCAGGAGATTGCACGTAAAGTGGTGCTGGCATTAGGCGGCCACGGGCTGTTTGGCGTTGAGCTGTTTGTCTGCGGCGATGAGGTCATTTTTAGCGAAGTTTCCCCTCGTCCACACGACACCGGAATGGTGACACTGATTTCGCAGGATCTGTCCGAGTTTGCCCTTCACGTACGCGCCTTTCTCGGTCTGCCGGTGGGCGCTATCCGCCAGTACGGGCCGTCAGCTTCAGCGGTGATTTTACCGTCATTGTCCAGCCAGAACGTCACGTTTGACCAGGTGCAGAATGCGGTTGGCGCAGGCCTGCAGATGCGCTTATTCGGTAAGCCGGAAATCGATGGAACCCGTCGTCTGGGGGTCGTCCTGGCGACAGGAGAAAACGTTGACGCGGCAGTGATGAGCGCAAAAGACGCGGCCCGTCAGGTGATTGTCAAAGGTCGAATCGCCATCAGGCCTACAGCCGCGCGTAGGCCTGATAAACGACATAACCGCTAATTACTGCTTCGCGCCTTCTACTGCTTCGCGCGCCAGGCGGGTAATACGGTCGTAGTCACCCGCTTCCAGCGCATCGTTCGGCACCAGCCAGGAACCGCCGATACACAGCACGCTTTTCAGCGCCAGGTAATCACGGTAGTTGGCCGGAGAAATGCCGCCGGTCGGGCAGAAACGTACCTGTGAGAACGGACCCGCAATCGCCTGCAGCGCTTTGGTGCCGCCGTTGGCTTCCGCCGGGAAGAATTTAAACTCTTTCAGGCCGTAGTCCATTCCCAGCATCAGTTCAGAAACCGTGCTGATCCCCGGAATAAGCGGGATCGTACCTTCCGTTGCCGCTTTCAGTAACGGCTCGGTCAGACCCGGGCTGATGGCGAACTGCGCGCCGGCAGCAGTGACGTCCGCCAGTTGCTGCGGGTTGAGAACGGTACCCGCGCCGACAATGGCTTCCGGCACCTCTTTGGCGATAGCGCGGATAGCATCCATCGCACAGGCGGTACGTAACGTGACTTCCAGTACGCGCACACCACCGGCAACTAACGCTTTTGCCATCGGCACAGCGTGTTCCAGTTTATTCACCACGATCACCGGGACAACCGGGCCGGTGGTCAGGATTGCTTCTGCACTTGTTTTCCAGTTTTTCATCAGAGTTTTTCTCTCGCCTGATTACAAAATGAGTCTTAAAAAGTGATACAGGTTGCGCCCTGCTCCGCGCCGGAAAGTTTTTCACGCAGCGCGCTAAACATCTCACGACCGGTACCGATACGCGAAGCGCTCAGATCCGGAATGTGAGGCTGGCGGGCGGCAAGTTCCGCGTCATCAACCAGCAGCGTTAATTCCCCTGTCTGTCCGTTCACCCGAATAAGGTCGCCATCGCGCACTTTCGCCAGCAGGCCGCCGTCGTAGGCTTCCGGGGTAACATGGATGGCTGAAGGCACTTTACCTGAAGCACCCGAAAGCCGTCCATCGGTAACTAACGCAATTTTGAAACAGCGGTCCAATAATACACCAAGTGGCGGCATGAGTTTATGTAATTCTGGCATTCCGTTCGCCTTTGGTCCCTGATGACGGACAACCACGACGCAATCTTTGTCCAGCAGACCTGCTTCAAAGGCCGGTAAAACGTCATGTTGGCTTTCGAAGACCACGGCGGGGGCTTCGATAATCTGATTCTCAACCGGCACCGCAGACGTTTTCATGACTGCGCGACCCAGATTCCCGCTCAGTACCTTCGTTCCACCGTGATGGGAAAACGGTTGATCAAAAGCGGCAATGACATTGTTGTCCAGTGATTTCTGTGCGCCATCACGCCAGTCAAGCTCGCCGTTATTCAGCCACGGTTCCAGGGTGTAGCGCTTCAGACCGAAGCCCGCCACGGTATTGACGTCTTCATGCAGCAGGCCCGCATTCAGCAGTTCGCGCATCAGCACCGGTACGCCACCCGCCGCCTGGAAGTGGTTAATGTCTGCCGGACCGTTCGGGTACAGGCGTGCCATCAGCGGCACGACGTCCGACAGATCCGAGAAGTCATCCCAGTTAATCTGAATGCCCGCCGCACGCGCCATTGCCACCAGGTGCATTGTGTGGTTGGTGGAACCTCCGGTTGCCAGCAGCGCGACAATCCCGTTTACCACCACTTTTTCATCGATCATTTTACCGATCGGCATCCAGTCGTTGCCGTTGCCAGTCAGACGCGTCACCTGACGCGCCGCCGCCACGGTCAGCGCTTCACGCAGCGGCGCATCCGGATGCACAAAAGAGGATCCCGGCAGCTGCATGCCCATAAATTCCACCACCATCTGGTTGGTGTTGGCCGTTCCGTAGAAGGTACAGGTGCCTGGCGCATGGTAAGAGGCCGCTTCCGACTCCAGCAGCGCCATCCGATCCACTTTCCCTTCAGCGTACAGCTGACGAATACGCACCTTTTCTTTATTCGCTAAACCACTGGCCATCGGGCCTGATGGGATAAAGATTGACGGCAGGTGACCAAACGACAGCGCAGCCATCACCAGACCCGGCACAATTTTGTCGCACACGCCGAGGAACAGCGCACCGTCAAACATGTTGTGCGACAGTCCAACCGCCGCCGACATCGCGATCACTTCACGGCTCAGCAGGGAAAGTTCCATACCGTCCTGCCCCTGCGTTACGCCATCACACATTGCCGGAACGCCGCCCGCCACCTGTCCGACCGCATTCGCCGAGTGCAGCGCTTTACGAATAATATCCGGATAGTGTTCATAAGGCTGATGCGCCGAGAGCATGTCGTTGTATGAGGTGATGATCGCGATATTGTTACGCAACATGCTTTTCAGGGAGGCTTTATCTTCCGGCTGGCAGGCGGCAAAGCCATGCGCCAGGTTGCCGCACGCCAGCTGCGAGCGGTGAACGGTTGAAGATTTGGCCTGCTCGATACGAGCGAGGTAGGCAGAACGGGTCTCGCGAGAACGTTCAATAATGCGCTGTGTTACGCGTAACAAATTCGGATTCATAACGGCTCCTGAAATTTATTTGTCAGAGCGACCGGTTTAGCAACATTCATCAATGGGTCCCGGGACCCGGAAAACGCTGGCAAGCAGTAGCTCAGGGGCAAAATCGTTTCAGGCAGTGTAATAAAAAAAGCCCCGCGGGTGAATCCACGCGAGGCTTAAAAGTGCAAAAATTGTTCTACAATCTGTGTTAGATCATGTTACCGGTAAAATAACACCTTAGTAGCAGGGACGCTTTTACTCGAATTCATTCCAGGAACGCCCGTCGCGGGTGATCATCGCCACCGAGGCGACAGGTCCCCAGGTCCCGGCCTGATACGGTTTCGGCGCGTCATTGTCCATTGCCCATGCTTCGGTAATTGAGTCCACCCACTTCCATGCTTCTTCCACTTCGTCGCGACGCACGAACAGCGCCTGAATGCCGCGCATGGTTTCCAGCAGCAACCGCTCGTAAGCGTCCGCCAGATGCGTCTGATTGAAGGTTTCGGAGTAGCTCAGATCGAGCTTGGTAATTTGCAGGTTGTGCTTGTGATCGAGGCCCGGCACCTTGTTCAATACCTGAATATCCACCCCTTCATCCGGCTGCAGACGGATGGTCAGTTTGTTCTGAGGCAGATCCTGCCATGACTCTTTGAACAGGTTGAGTTCAGGCGTCTTGAAGTACACCACCACCTCGGAGCATTTGGTGGGCAAACGCTTGCCGGTACGCAGGTAGAACGGCACGCCCGCCCAGCGCCAGTTGTCGATGTCCACGCGAATCGCCACGAACGTTTCAGTGTTACTGCTCTTGTTCGCGCCTTCTTCTTCCAGATAACCCGGTACTTTTTTACCCTGGGCAAAGCCGGTGGTGTACTGGCCGCGGACCGTTTTTTCACGCACGTTGGAACGATCAATGCGTCGCAGCGACTTTAACACCTTCACTTTTTCGTCACGAATACTGTCCGCGGTGAGATCGGACGGCGGAGACATCGCAATCATGCACAGGATTTGCAACAGATGGTTCTGGATCATATCGCGCATCTGGCCTGCCTGGTCAAAGTAGCCCCAGCGGCCTTCGATCCCCACTTCCTCGGCAACGGTAATTTCCACATGATCAATCGTGCGGTTATCCCAGTTGTTGACGAACAGCGAGTTGGCAAAACGCAACGCCAGCAGGTTTAAAACCGTCTCTTTCCCCAGATAGTGGTCAATACGGTAAACCTGGCACTCTTCAAAATACTCGCCAACCTGATCGTTGATCTCGCGCGATGTCGCCAGCGATGTTCCCAGCGGTTTTTCCATCACCACGCGCGCCGGTTTGGCATTCAGTTTGGCTTCGCCCAGACCTTTGCAAATCGCGCCAAAGGTGCTTGGCGGCATAGCGAAGTAGTTAATGGTGGTACGATTTTTCTGATCCAGCATGTCGCCCAGACGGGTAAACGCCGCGGTGTCATTGACGTCCAGATTGCAAAAATCCAGACGACCGCTCAGGGTGTCCCATAAACTTTCGTCGATCTTCTCTTTCATGAAGGTTTCGAGGGCTTCACGAACAACCCGGGTATAGGCCTCTTTATCCCAGTCCGCGCGCCCTACCCCGATAATGCGGGTCTCCGGGTTGATCTGACCGGCTTTTTCCAACTGATACAGGGAAGGCAGCAATTTACGACGCGCAAGGTCGCCTTTCGCGCCGAAAATGACCAGGTCACAGGCCTGGGCTGTTTGCGTTACCGCCATGTCATTCTCCTTAGTTAGCTATCCTGGTGCGTTGCCAGGCATTACTTGTAATTTTATTACAGTGCACTGTACTGCTTTTACGTGAATCCTGAAACCGTAAACGGTTAACCACCCGTGCGGTTGGCGATCGTCGCGCCGTTTTGTTGTTGAGTGGCGCGATCGTGTAAAAAGGGGTGTCGTTTTTGTAAGCATGACATCAGGACAAAATAAGATGCTGATCATGTTATGAAAAAAAACAACAACTATACTGACCATTTTCCCCCCTTCATGGGCCAGCAGGGGTACTATCTACCAAAATCGCCGCTCGATTTCCTGTATTACTGAAATCGTCATATCCTTGAGTTTACATCATGAATATGCTGGAAAAAATCCAGTCTCAACTGGAACATTTAAGCAAATCTGAACGCAAAGTCGCCGATGTTATTCTTGCCTCGCCAGAACGGGCGATTCACTGCAGTATCGCGACCCTTGCTCAGGAAGCCAACGTCAGCGAACCTACCGTCAACCGCTTCTGCCGCAGTATGGAGACCCGGGGGTTTCCGGATTTTAAACTGCATCTGGCGCAAAGTCTGGCAAATGGTACCCCGTATGTAAATCGCAATGTCGATGAAGATGACAGCGTAGAGTCATATACGGGAAAAATTTTTGAATCCGCGATGGCAAGCCTCGATCACGTTCGCCAGTCACTGGACAAGTCGGCGGTTAACCGTGCGGTAGATCTCCTCACCCAGGCGAAAAAAATCGCATTTTTCGGCCTCGGTTCCTCTGCCGCCGTCGCCCATGACGCGATGAATAAGTTTTTCCGCTTCAACGTCCCGGTGATCTATTCGGACGATATCGTGCTGCAACGGATGAGCTGTATGAATTGTAGCGACGATGATGTGGTCGTGCTGATCTCTCACACCGGGCGAACCAAAAGTCTGGTTGAGCTGGCGCAACTGGCGCGCGAAAACGATGCGATGGTCATTGCTCTCACCTCCGCCGGTACGCCGCTGGCCCGAGAAGCCACGCTGGCGATTACCCTGGATGTACCGGAAGATACTGACATTTATATGCCCATGGTCTCTCGACTTGCGCAGTTGACCGTGATAGATGTGCTGGCAACAGGATTTACTTTGCGTCGTGGGGCAAAATTCAGAGATAACTTGAAGCGTGTCAAGGAAGCGCTTAAGGAATCGCGTTTTGATAAAGAATTACTCATCAAGAGTGATAACCGCTAACAGCAATAATAAGTACGACCTTTTTTCGTCATCCGGTTTTGTTCGCTATGCTATGTAAAGGTTTTCAGAACCGCCGGATCAATATTCACGCAACACCAAGTTGTTTTAGTTAACGGAGTATTACATGTCCAGAAGGCTTCGCAGAACCAAGATCGTCACCACCTTAGGCCCGGCTACTGACCGCGATAACAATCTTGAGAAGATTATCGCCGCGGGCGCCAACGTGGTGCGCATGAATTTCTCTCACGGCTCGCCAGAAGATCATAAAATGCGCGCGGATAAAGTTCGTGAGATTGCCGCCAAACTGGGACGCCACGTGGCGATTCTGGGAGACCTCCAGGGGCCAAAAATTCGTGTTTCAACCTTCAAAGAAGGCAAGGTTTTCCTCAACATCGGCGATAAATTCCTGTTAGACGCCAACCTCGGCAAAGGCGAAGGCGACAAAGAGAAAGTCGGCATCGATTATAAAGGACTGCCGGCAGACGTCGTGCCTGGCGACATTCTGCTGCTCGACGACGGACGCGTTCAGTTGAAAGTGCTGGAAGTTCAGGGCATGAAAGTGTTCACCGAGGTAACCGTCGGTGGACCGCTTTCCAATAATAAAGGCATTAACAAGCTGGGCGGCGGTCTGTCTGCGGAAGCGCTGACCGAAAAAGACAAAGCGGATATCGTTACTGCCGCGCTGATCGGCGTTGATTATCTCGCCGTCTCCTTCCCGCGCTGCGGCGAAGATCTGAACTACGCGCGTCGCCTGGCGCGTGACGCGGGCTGTGATGCGAAAATCGTTGCCAAAGTGGAACGTGCTGAAGCGGTGTGCGATCAGAACGCGATGGATGACATCATTCTGGCCTCCGATGTGGTGATGGTTGCCCGTGGCGACCTCGGCGTTGAGATTGGCGACCCGGAGCTGGTCGGTATTCAGAAAGCACTGATTCGTCGCGCGCGTCAGCTGAACCGCGCGGTGATTACCGCTACCCAGATGATGGAGTCGATGATCACCAACCCTATGCCTACCCGCGCGGAAGTTATGGACGTGGCTAACGCCGTGCTGGATGGGACCGATGCGGTCATGCTGTCAGCAGAAACAGCCGCGGGCCAGTACCCGGCGGAAACCGTCGCCGCAATGGCGCGCGTATGCCTCGGCGCGGAAAAAATCCCGAGCATCAACGTCTCTAAACACCGTCTGGACGTTCAGTTCGACAACGTGGAAGAGGCCATTGCAATGTCCGCCATGTACGCCGCGAACCATCTGAAGGGTGTGACTGCGATCATCACCATGACCGAGTCTGGTCGTACCGCGCTGATGACCTCTCGCATCAGTTCCGGTCTGCCGATCTTCGCCATGTCCCGCCATGAGCGCACGCTGAACCTGACGTCTCTGTATCGTGGCGTTACGCCGGTACATTTTGACAGCGCGGCTGACGGTGTGGTGGCTGCAAGCGAAGCGGTAAACCTGCTGCGCGACAAAGGCTATCTGGTCTCCGGCGATCTGGTGATCGTGACCCAGGGTGATGTGATGAGCACCATCGGATCTACCAATACCACACGCATTCTGACCGTAGAGTAAACGAGATGTTTGCCCGGTTTCTCCGGCCCATGCCCGTACAGGCATGGGCAGATGAAGCCGCCGCCCTCTGCTGTGAGTAAAAAAACCTCTCTGACGAGAGGTTTTTTTTATTTGATGGGATACAGCTCTTTGCGCTTGTATGGCTGGATTTCACCCGGCTTGCGTGTTTTCAGCAGCTTCAGGATCCAGGTATATTGCTCAGGATGCGGGCCGACAAAGATTTCCACTTCCTCGTTCATCCGACGGGCAATGGTGTTGTCGTCAGCGGTCAACAGATCGTCCATCGGCGGGCGAACCTGAATGGTCAGGCGATGGGTTTTACCGTCATAGACCGGGAACAGGGGGATGACGCGCGCGCGGCACACTTTCATCAGGCGACCAATCGCTGGCAGCGTCGCTTTGTACGTTGCAAAGAAATCCACAAACTCGCTGTGTTCCGGACCGTGATCCTGATCGGGAAGGTAGTACCCCCAGTAACCCTGGCGCACCGACTGTATAAACGGCTTGATGCCGTCGTTACGCGCATGGAGACGACCGCCGAAACGACGACGCACCGTGTTCCAGACATAATCAAACACCGGATTTCCCTGGTTATGGAACATCGCCGCCATTTTCTGCCCCTGCGAAGCCATCAGCATCGCCGGAATATCCACACCCCAGCCGTGCGGCACCAGAAATATCACCTTTTCGTCATTACGACGCATCTCGTCGATGATCTCCAGCCCCTCCCAGTCAACACGTGACTGTATTTTTTCAGGGCCGCGTATCGCCAGCTCCGCCATCATTGCCATCGCCTGCGGCGCGGTGGCGAACATCTCATCAACAATGGCCTCGCGTTGCGCTTCGCTTCGTTCGGGAAAGCACAACGATAAATTGATCAGCGCACGACGACGCGAGCTTTTGCCCATGCGTCCGGCAAAACGCCCCAGCTTTGCGAGCAGCGGGTCGCGAAAAGAGGCTGGCGTTAAGGCGATGCCCGCCATTGCCGCGACGCCCAACCAGGCGCCCCAGTAACGGGGATGGCGAAAGGATTTTTCAAATTCAGGGATGTACTCAATATTATTTTTTTTTGTTTCCATGCTCGTCCAGTGCCTGATGACGCAAACAATAAATCTGATGATAGTGTAGCGGCGCACCCTGCCGCGCACAAAATAAAAAAGCCGGCACACCATTGCGTACCGGCTTTCTGCGCGTAGGGGTTAATCGAAACGTAACTGTGGCAGAACTTCTTTCACCTGCGCCAGGTAATCCGTACGATCTTTACCGGTCAGCCCTTCCGTACGCGGCAGTTTCGCCGTCAGAGGGTTCACCGCCTGCTGGTTAATCCACACTTCATAGTGCAGATGCGGCCCCGTAGAGCGTCCGGTATTACCGGAAAGCGCGATACGATCGCCACGTTTCACTTTCTGCCCAGGTTTAACCAGCAGTTTACGCAGGTGCATATAGCGAGTGGTATAGGTACGACCATGACGCACCGCCACGTAGTAACCCGCCGCGCCGCTGCGCTTCGCCACGACCACTTCGCCGTCACCGACAGAAAGCACTGGCGTACCCTGCGGCATGGCGAAATCAACGCCACGGTGCGGCGCAACGCGTCCCGTAACCGGGTTAGTACGACGCGGATTAAAGTTAGAGGAGACGCGGAACTGTTTGGCCGTCGGGAAACGCAGGAAGCCTTTCGCCAGGCCGGTACCGTTGCGGTCGTAGAACTTCCCGTCTTCAGCGCGGATCGCATAATAATCCTTGCCCGCAGAACGTAGACGCACGCCCAGCAGTTGGCTCTGTTCACGCTTGCCGTCAAGCATTTCACGCGACATCAGCACCGCAAACTCATCGCCTTTCTTCAGCTTGCGGAAGTCCATCTGCCACTGCATAGCTTTAATAACCGCGCTGATTTCTGAACTGGTCAACCCGGCGTTTCTGGCGCTGGCGACAAAGCTGCCGCCGACGGTGCCTTTCAGCAGGCTGTTGACCCAGTCGCCCTGTTGCGTTTCCGCCGTCATTTTAAAACCGTTTGCCGCCGTCCGATCGTAGGTACGGGTTTCACGACGCGACATTTCCCAGGTCAGGCGCTGTAAATCGCCATCGGCTGTCAGCGTCCACGAAAGCTGCTGACCGATTTTCAGGTTACGCAGTTCTTTATCCGACGCGGCAAGCTGAGTGATATCGCTCATATCAATGCCGTACTGATTCAGGATACTGCTCAGCGTATCGCCAGTGGAGACAACATATTCATGAACGCCCGCTTCGCTCGAAATTTTATCGTCCAGCTCATCCTGCGGAATGGCTTCATCTTCCTGCGCAGCCTGATCGATAGGCTCGCTGGCCTCAGGAAGCAGAGAACGAATTTCGCTTTTTTCCAGTTCGATGGTTTTAACGATGGGGGCGGAATCGGGGTGGTAAACATAGGGCCGCCATACAGCGACGGCCAACGTAAGAACGGTAAGGGACCCCAGCATAACGCGATGGGGTCTTGGCAGATTATTAAATGCCAGAGCGACAGAGCGGGCTATCTGTTGCACGTATTCACTTCCTCATTAATCTCCTTTCAGGCAGCTCGCATACTGGTTCGCTAATTGGCTTAAGAACGCGGAATAGCTCGTTTTACCCAGTTTGATATTCGTCCCGAGCGGATCCAGCGTTCCCATTCGAACGGATGTCCCTCTCGCAACGGCTTCGACGACCGCTGGCCTGAACTGTGGCTCAGCAAAAACGCAGGTTGCTTTTTGCTCAACCAACTGTGTTCGTATTTCATGTAAACGCTGCGCACCAGGTTGTATCTCAGGGTTTACGGTAAAGTGACCCAGCGGAGTCAGCCCGTAGTGTTTTTCGTAATAGCCATAGGCGTCATGAAAAACAAAATAACCTTTACCCTTGAGCGGTGCCAGCTCGTTACCGACCTGCTTATCGGTTGCGGCTAATTGTGCCTCAAAATCTTTCAGGTTGGCGTCAAGTTTGGCTCGACTTTGCGGCATAAGTTCCACTAATTTTTCATGGATTGCAACCGCTGTAGACCGCGCTATCTCTGGGGAAAGCCAAAGATGCATGTTGTACTCGCCATGATGGTGATGCGCATCACCTTTTTCACCGTGCGCAGCGTCATGATCGTGTTCATTCTCGTCGTCATCCGCGCCTTTCATGAGCAACGGTTTCACGTCATTCAGGTGCGCAATCGTTACCTGTTTCGCCTGCGGGATTTTACTCACCGGTTTTTCCATGAACGCTTCCATTTCTGGACCAATCCAGACGACTAAGTCCGCGCCCTGTAAGCGTTTTACATCCGATGGACGCAGTGAATAATCATGCTCGGATGCCCCGTCCGGAAGTAATACCTCCGTCTCCGTCACGCCGTCGGCAATCGCCGACGCGATAAAACCTACTGGCTTAAGCGAGGCAACAACGGCGGCGTTTGCAGCCTGGGTTGCACCACCCCAAAGAGCGGCGGATAATGCAGCGAAAAGAAGCGTATTTTTATGTAACATAATGCGACCAATCATCGTAACGTTTGTGTGAATTGTGATATTATAACATTCCACGACATCTGCAAGACTAAAATTGACATGACGACTTTGGTATCACTGGAAAATGTCTCGGTCTCTTTCGGGCAGCGCCGCGTGCTCTCTGACGTGTCGCTTGAGCTCAGACCCGGCAAAATTTTAACGCTTCTTGGGCCTAACGGCGCCGGTAAATCGACCCTGGTCCGGGTTGTGCTCGGTCTGGTAGCGCCGGACGAAGGGGTGATCAAGCGCAACGGAAAATTGCGTATCGGTTACGTCCCACAAAAATTATATCTCGACACCACCTTGCCGCTCACGGTCAATCGTTTTTTACGCCTGCGTCCCGCGACCCGCAAAGAAGATATCCTGCCAGCGCTGAAGCGCGTGCAGGCAGGACATCTTATCGACGCGCCGATGCAAAAGCTGTCCGGCGGCGAAACCCAGCGCGTTCTGCTGGCCCGCGCGTTGCTGAACCAGCCGCAGCTCTTGGTGCTGGACGAGCCGACACAAGGCGTGGACGTCAATGGTCAAGTCGCGCTGTACGATCTTATCGACCAATTGCGTCGTGAATTGGATTGCGCAGTGCTGATGGTCTCCCATGACCTGCATCTGGTGATGGCGAAAACCGACGAAGTGCTGTGCCTTAACCACCACATCTGCTGTTCAGGAACGCCTGAAATCGTTTCCATGCACCCGGAATTTATCTCGATGTTTGGCCCTCGTGGCGCTGAACAGTTAGGGATTTACCGTCATCACCATAATCATCGCCACGACTTACAGGGTCGTATTGTGCTGCGCCGGGGAAATGGTCACTCATGATTGAATTGTTATTGCCCGGCTGGCTGGCCGGGATCATGCTGGCTTGTGCGGCTGGCCCGTTAGGTTCGTTTGTTGTCTGGCGCCGGATGTCCTATTTCGGCGATACGCTGGCCCACGCGTCGCTGTTGGGCGTGGCCTTCGGGCTTCTGCTGAATGTTAATCCGTTCTACGCGGTTATTGTTGTAACCCTGATGCTGGCGGCAGGCCTGGTGTGGCTGGAAAAACGCCCTCACCTCGCCATCGACACACTGCTTGGCATTATGGCCCACAGCGCGTTGTCGCTTGGCCTGGTGGTGGTCAGTCTGATGTCAAATATTCGCGTTGATCTGATGGCTTATCTGTTTGGCGACCTGCTGGCCGTGACGCCGGAGGATTTGCTTTCCATCGCCATTGGCGTGGTGATTGTGTTGGGGATCCTCGGCTGGCAGTGGCGGAATTTATTGTCGATGACCATCAGTCCCGACCTGGCGTTCGTCGATGGCGTGAAGTTGCAGCGCGTGAAGCTGCTGCTGATGCTGGTCACCGCGCTAACCATCGGCGTGGCGATGAAGTTCGTGGGTGCGCTGATTATTACCTCCTTGTTGATTATTCCCGCCGCCACCGCGCGACGGTTTGCCCGTACGCCGGAACAAATGGCCGCGGTAGCAGTGGTAGCAGGCATGATCGCGGTGACAGGCGGCCTGACCTTCTCCGCGCTTTACGATACTCCCGCCGGTCCGTCAGTGGTGTTATGCGCCGCGCTGCTTTTTATCCTCAGCATGATGAAAAAGCAGGCGAACTGATATGCGCACGTCGCATGCGATGAAAAACAAAGCCCGGTTTCCCCGGGCTCTGAACACAACGTACTTTTTCAACTGTAAGCATTGAGTGTTCGCTGGCACAGCGCCGAGCGCACACAATCCTCTTTGCCAAAGCGGACAATGCCGACCATTTCATCTTCACTGAAGCGCGCCAGCGCATCGCTTAATCCAGACTGAACGTGCGCGGGTAAATCGCATTGGGTGATATCCCCATTCACAATGACCGTCACGTTCTCCCCGAGGCGAGTTAAAAACATTTTCATTTGCGCAGCAGTGACATTCTGAGCCTCGTCGAGAATGACCACCGCATTTTCAAATGTACGTCCGCGCATATAGGCGAACGGCGCGATTTCTACCTTACCGATTTCAGGTCGCAGGCAATATTGCATAAAGGATGCCCCGAGCCGTTTAACCAGCACGTCGTAAACAGGCCGGAAATACGGGGCAAACTTCTCCGCTACATCCCCAGGTAAGAAGCCGAGATCTTCGTCGGCCTGCAGAACTGGACGGGTTACGATGATCCTGTCAACATCCTTATGTATCAGGGCCTCTGCTGCTTTTGCCGCGCTGATCCAGGTTTTACCGCACCCGGCTTCGCCCGTGGCGAAAATCAGTTGTTTACTCTCGATAGCATTCAGGTACTGCGACTGAGCGTCATTACGCGCCTTGATTGGCGTGGTGTCGCGACTGTCGCGCGCCATGCCGATCGCTTCTACGCCACTCATCTGCACAAGCGAGGTGACCGATTCTTCTTCACGCTGTTTATGACTGCGCGAGTCCCGTCTCAGCACACGTTTTGCCTCACGACGAGCTTTGATCACTGCTTTTTGTCTTCCCATGGATAGCACCTTGAGTTGTTGGTATTCATCACACGCGCCGTTGGCAGCGCGATTATGCGCACAAACATCTGAGGGTTGGCTTCCTTGTAAGCCATGACTTGCCTTTCGAAAAGACGCCACGCACGGCTACGCGCACCGACAATGGCGTCCGTATGACATCGTAAAAGGAGGGGGGAGAGAAATTTAGCGGTGACGAGGGGGCAACCGGATGAAAGACGTCCGCGAAAGAGAGTGCATTGATGTTCAACAAGCTGTCCAGTACAGGACCTTACCATCCGCGATCTCCATAGTGAATGTTCATCACCGCCGGGAACTACCGCTCTTACTTTTAAGTACATCAGAATTTAGTAATATTGCAACAATATATTTACACAATATTAACTGAATTCACTTTTGATGTTGGCAACAGTCTCTTACAAGCATATTACAAAATTATTTCAAAAATCGGATCATACAAAAAAACTATTTTTTTAAGCCGCGCCGTCAGCCCTGTCCGTGGACAGGGTGACAGTATCAGGCTTCAAGGAGCGACTGGCCAAGATAATGATCCGGATCCTTCACGCCAGGAAAAACAAAGAAGTAGCCTCCACCAATCGGCTTTATGTACTCCTCCAGCGCTTCCCCATTCAGACGCTTTTGCACTGCCAGAAAACCTTTTTCGAGATCGTGCTGATAGCAGACAAACAAGAGCCCCATATCAAGTTGACCGGAAGGCGTCACCCCGAGGGAATAGCTGTAGCCACGGCGCAACATCAGACTGGACTGGGTTTCCGGCGTGCGTGGATTGGCAAGACGTATATGGCTGTCCAGCGCAATCACATTCCCGTCCGGATCGCTGGCATAGTCGGGCACGTCATGCTCGTGCCGCATTCCCAGCGGCGCTCCCGTCTGCTTGTCGCGACCAAAAATTGTCTGCTGCTCTTTAAGCGGCGTCCGGTCCCAGAACTCTACGCGGAACTGAATCAGACGCACCGCCTGATAAGTGCCGCCAGTCGCCCACGCAGGTTCATTTTGATCTGAGGTAATCCATACCACCGCCTGCATAAGTTTGCCATCGCGGCTGTCCGGGTTTGCCGTACCGTCCTTGAAACCCAGCAAATTGACAGGCGTCTCTTTCCCTTTGCTCCGCGCCGCGTGGTCGGATATAAACCCTTCCCGCTTCCAGCGAATGCTCAGCAGATCCGGCGTGTGCTTAATGATATCGCGCAGGGCATGTATCACCGTATCCTGAGTATTGGCGCAAATCTGCAACAGCAAATCGCCATGACACAGCGCGGCGTCCAGCGAGTCATTGGGGAAACGGGTCATCTTTTGTAGCGATGTCGGCATGTGTGGCTGCAAGCCGAAACGCGCATCAAACAGCGAATAACCCGCCGACAAGGTCATGGTGAGGTTATCCGGAGCAATGTAGGCCCCAAGAATGCCCGAGTCCATTGGCGGCAGACGGGGGTTAGGCGTATCCGGCGCAGGACCGCCGTGAGTCAGAAAGGCAATGCGCTTTGTCAGCAGACGGAACAAACGTTCGAGATCGGCCCTTTCACTCGCCAGGACGTCAAAAGCCACCAGCATCATCGACGCCTGCTGTGGCGTCAGGATCCCGGCCTGATGCGCACCATAAAACGGCTGCCTCTCGTTGCGGGCATCCGGCGCTAACGTCCCCGGGGCGCTGCGCGTTATTTGCGCATGAGCGACCGGACATCCGCCGGCCAGCGCCAGTGTGCCGCCAAGAGCGCCCATCCCTTTCAGTAAACGTCGGCGTGACGGCTCGCTCACGCCGGTTTTGTCATCGTCCTGCATCGCGGTTAATCCAGTCCCAGTACGCCGCGTAGCTGCGCGAGATCTTCCGCGAGCGCGGTAATTGGTCCCTTCAGGGCGTTACGGTCAGCCCCGGTCAGCTTGTCGTAGGTTTCAAAGCCGTCCGGGGTGCGGTATTTCGCGAGGATGGTATCGACTTTTTTAAAGTTAGCATCCACCTTCGCCAGCAGTTCGGCGTTTGCATCCTGCAACTGCGGACGCAACAGGTTGACAATTTTCTGCGCGCCATCAACGTTGGCCTGGAAATCCCACAGATCGGTGCGGCTGTAGCGTTCTTCTTCGCCACTGATTTTGGTGGCGGCCACTTCTTCAATCAGCGCCGCAGCCCCACCCACCACTTTGGACGGCGGGAACGCAAGTTCACTGATGCGTTTTTGCAGATCCTGCACGTCCGTATACAGCCTGTCGGCGTACTGCGCCATACCTTTGTTGCTATTGTCGCTGAACAGTGCCTTTTCCAGACGGTGAAAACCGGTGAATTTCGGGTCAGCGGCTTTCTGTTCGTAGTCGTCTTCGCGGGCATCAATGCTGCCGTCGAGATCGGAGAACAGTTCGGCAATCGGTTCAATACGTTCATAATGTTGCCGCGTCGGCGCATACAGCGACTTCGCTTTATTCATGTCGCCTGCCTTCACCGCATCGGTAAAGGCTTTTGTCCCGGACACCAGTTGCGCGGTTTCGGCGGTGACAAAGGCTTTGTATTCGCTAATGGCGTCGCTCAGACGTAACAGCGCGTCGCTTTGCGCCCCTTCAACGCTAGCGGCGCCTTTAACAACCAGCTTCCCTTTGGGATTGGTCAGCAGGCCGCAGGTCATTTCATATTCGCCCGGCTGCAGATTGGCGGTCATTTTCTGGCTGAAACCGGGCGCGATATTTTCGCGCTCTTCAACCACCATCACCCCTTTAAGGATTTCCCATTCCAGCGCTTTCTGACTGTGGTTTCGAATGATAAATTGTGTCTTACCGGCGTTCACCGTAAGCGTCATCGGCTCGCACCGTTTATCGGTTACCGTCACATTCACTTGCGGCACATCGGCGGCATGCGCTGACAAGGTGGAAGCGAAAAGCGCGGCCATGCCAGGCAGCAGCGCACTTATGCGGAAGTTTTTCGTCATGACCATCCCTTTAAAGTATGTTGTAACTAATTAAAAATTTGCGTCGCACTGCCTTATGGCGTGATGCCTGACGCGGTTGCGCCTGTACGCGGCAGCAATACAAACAGCACCAGCGCCGGTATCAGGTAGATAAACCAGACCGCCACCTCGCTAACGCTTGGCGCTTCCTGGTAACCAAAAATGCCTTCCATCAGGGTGCCAAACAATGAATGTGTCGACAGAACGGCGCTCATATCAAACGCAACATCCTGGAAGTGATTCCACAGCCCCGCCTCGTGGAAGGCGCGGATCGCACCCGCCGCCAGACCTGCCGCCACCAGTAAAATGAACAGGCTGGTCCATTTAAAGAAGGCTGCCAGATTCAGACGAATGCCGCCCCAATAAAGTAAGAAGCCCAGGATCACGGCAGTGGCCAGCCCCAGCAGCGCCCCTACCGGCGGCCAGATACCCACGTCCTGTTGAAACGCGGCCAGCAGAAAAAAGACCGACTCCAGCCCTTCCCTCGCTACTGCAAAAAAGACCATCAGGATCAGCGCCCAGCCCTGGTGATTGCCGCGTTGCAGCGCATTGTCCACCGCCTGTTCAAGCGCCACCTTGACGTTGCGCGATACTCTCCGCATCCAGAACACCATCCAGGTGAGGATCGCGACCGCAATCACCGCCACTATCCCTTCGAACAGTTCCTGCTCTTTTTGTGGAAACTCGCCGGTCGTCTCGTTAATCACAACCCCAAGCCCAAGACAAAGCGCGGCGGCGAGAATAACGCCAACCCACATTGCGCGGATCCAACGCCCCCGCTGGGTTCGCTTCAGGTAACTGGCTATCAGGCTGACAATCAGCGCGGCTTCCAGCCCTTCACGCAACATAATCAGAAACGGAACAAACATGCCGGACACCCTTAACGTTATTGTCAGTCAATTAATGCAAAGAAAAGTAAATTAGAGTGATAGTGATTATCATTACGCAAAATAAAAATTCAAGCGGAATGTCATGAGAATGATGTCTGAATGTAAACACTTAGCGAGGTAAGAATACGTGCCGTTGGGTAAATGGGCGGTGATAAAAAGGCCCGCTTTGAGCGGGCCTGGAAAGTCGTTGGGCGGAACCTGCAGAAGGTCTCGCGGCAAAGAATGTCTAACGATTAATTTTCCTGCAAACGCGACGGCGGCGCAGAGTGATAGTGCGCATCCGCCTCAGCGAAGCGTTGTAGCATGGCAGACGACGGCGCTTTCCCCAGCAGACTGAAGATAACTATCCCGATACTGCCAAAGATAAAGCCAGGAATGATTTCGTACAGATCCAGCCAGCCAAAGTGCTTCCAGACAATAACGGTGGCTGCGCCGATAATCATCCCCGCCAGCGCGCCGTTGCGGGTCATTCGCGGCCACAAGACGGAGAACAGCACGACCGGACCAAACGCGGCGCCAAAACCGGCCCAGGCGTAGCTCACCAGACCCAACACGCGGTTGTCCGGATTGGCAGCCAGGGCGATCGCCACCAGCGCCACCACCAACACCATCACGCGCCCGACCCACACCAGTTCCTGCTGACTTGCCCCTTTGCGTAGAAACGCCTTGTACAAATCTTCCGTAATCGCGCTGGAACAGACCAACAGTTGGCAGCTGAGCGTGGACATCACCGCCGCCAGAATCGCGGACAGCAGAATACCGGCAATCCACGGATTAAACAGGATTTGCGCCAGCTCAATGAACACTCGCTCAGCGTTTTGATCCACCGCGCCCGCCAGCGCCGGATTGTTAGTAAAGTATGCGATGCCAAAGAAACCGACCGCTACCGCTCCCGCCAGGCAGAGGATCATCCAGGCCATACTGATGCGCCGTGCGTGGACGATACTGTGGTGGGAATCCGCCGCCATAAAACGCGCCAGAATATGCGGCTGGCCGAAGTAGCCCAGCCCCCAGCCCATCAGGGAAATAATGGCCACAACATTCAGTCCTTTAAGCATGTCGACATTTTCAATGCTCTTTTGCTTGATCACTTCCAGCGACTCGCCAAAGCCGCCAACGCCGATAATCACCATTACCGGGGTCAGGATCAGTGCGAAAATCATCAGGCTGGCCTGTACAGTGTCGGTCCAGCTTACTGCCAGGAATCCGCCAATAAAGGTGTACAGGATGGTCGCCGCCGCGCCTGCCCACAGAGCGGTTTCATAGCTCATGCCAAATGTGCTTTCAAACAGACGCGCGCCGGCCACTATCCCGGACGCGCAGTAAATCGTAAAGAACAGCAGGATCACCAGCGCGGAGATAATGCGCAGGATCCGGCTTTTATCTTCAAAGCGACCGGTGAAATAATCCGGCAGCGTCAGGGCGTTATTGTTGTATTCCGTGTGTACGCGCAGGCGTCCGGCAACCAGCTTCCAGTTAATCCATGCGCCTAATGTCAAACCGATAGCAATCCAGCTTTCCGAAATACCGGAAAGAAAAATCGCGCCAGGTAAGCCCATCAGCAGCCAGCCGCTCATATCCGAAGCGCCTGCGGATAACGCCGTGACGAAGGGGCCGAGGCTGCGACCACCCAAAATATAATCATCAAAGTTCTTGGTTGAACGCCAGGCGATAAAGCCAATCAATATCATGCCAAAAATATATACGCAGAATGTCACCAGCATCGGTGTGCTAATTGCCATAAATTCTCCAAACTTTACTGTTTTATTGCTCTGCCGGAACGTGACAGAGCATGTTGTATTTGCCAGGCGACCGTATCCTGCCGGAAGCGCGGGTTATTCACAATCGATTTAACACACCATTTACATCAATTTTTATTGCAGATGAATACTATTTTCTTGCAGGTTGCACTCTCTCACATTTTTTACGGTTGCACCTTTTAAAAGTGTTAAGTGCCGCAGAGAAAAAGATACCGTTATTCTTTTCGCTGCGGTCATAGCGCTTTCTTTTATTAACAATTCATTCATTTTTAAGCTTGTTATGCAGGTCACATTTAACGTGGTTGCACAAAGTTGCAACATAGTGGATATTTCTCGATAACTAATCGCAGGACATTACCGAATAACAGGAGCAGACGGCATGGGAACCACCACGATGGGGGTTAAACTGGACGACGCCACGCGTGAACGAATTAAGCTGGCGGCCACGCGCATTGATCGCACCCCGCACTGGCTGATCAAGCAGGCCATTTTTAATTATCTGGAAAAGCTGGAAAATGAAGACGCGTTACCGGAGCTTCCGGCGTTGCTGGCAGGCGCGGCAAACGAAGGCGATGAACCGTCTGCCGCGCAGGAAGACGTCCATCAGCCGTTCCTCGAATTTGCCGAGCAGATCCTGCCGCAGTCGGTTTCGCGCGCCGCCATTACCGCAGCGTACCGTCGTTCAGAAACCGACGCCGTTTCCATGCTGATGGAACAAGCGCGTTTGCCGCAGCCGGTTGCCGAACAAGCGCACAAGCTGGCATATCAGTTGGCGGATAAACTGCGCAACCAGAAAACCGCCAGCGGTCGCGCCGGGATGGTCCAGGGATTGTTGCAGGAATTTTCCCTCTCTTCACAGGAAGGCGTGGCCCTGATGTGTCTGGCGGAAGCGCTACTGCGTATTCCGGACAAAGCAACGCGTGACGCCCTGATCCGTGACAAGATCAGCAACGGAAACTGGCATTCACACATTGGTCGTAGCCCGTCGCTGTTTGTCAACGCCGCCACCTGGGGGTTGCTGTTCACGGGCAAACTGGTTTCCACCCATAACGAAGCCAATCTTTCTCGCTCGCTGAACCGCATAATCGGCAAAAGCGGGGAACCGTTGATCCGCAAAGGCGTGGATATGGCGATGCGTCTGATGGGCGAGCAGTTCGTGACCGGTGAAACCATCGCCGAAGCCCTGGCGAACGCCCGCAAGCTGGAGGAGAAAGGTTTCCGCTATTCTTACGATATGCTCGGCGAAGCCGCGCTGACCGCTGCCGATGCGCAGGCTTATATGGTTTCTTACCAGCAGGCGATCCACGCGATTGGTAAAGCGTCCAATGGTCGCGGCATCTATGAAGGACCGGGGATCTCCATCAAGCTCTCCGCCCTGCACCCGCGCTACAGCCGCGCGCAATACGATCGAGTGATGGAAGAACTCTATCCGCGGCTGAAGTCCCTGACGCTGCTGGCGCGTCAGTACGATATTGGGATCAACATTGACGCAGAAGAAGCCGACCGTCTGGAAATCTCCTTAGACCTGCTGGAAAAACTGTGTTTTGAACCAGAGCTGGCGGGCTGGAACGGGATTGGCTTTGTGATTCAGGCTTACCAGAAGCGCTGTCCGTTTGTGATTGATTATCTGATCGATTTGGCCACCCGCAGCCGCCGTCGCCTGATGATCCGCCTGGTGAAAGGCGCTTACTGGGACAGCGAGATCAAGCGCGCGCAGATGGAAGGTCTGGAAGGCTATCCGGTCTATACCCGTAAGGTGTACACCGATGTTTCTTACCTGGCCTGCGCGAAAAAGCTGCTGGCGGTGCCTAATCTTATCTATCCGCAGTTTGCGACGCATAACGCCCACACGCTGGCGGCCATCTATCAGCTTGCGGGACAGAACTATTATCCGGGCCAGTATGAGTTCCAGTGCCTGCATGGCATGGGCGAACCCCTGTATGAACAGGTCACCGGAAAAGTGGCCGACGGCAAACTGAATCGTCCTTGCCGCATTTATGCGCCGGTGGGCACCCATGAAACACTGCTGGCGTATCTGGTGCGTCGCCTGCTGGAAAACGGCGCGAATACGTCGTTTGTTAATCGTATTGCCGACACCACCTTGCCGCTGGATGAGCTGGTGGCCGATCCGGTAGAAGCCGTGGAGAAGCTGGCGCAGCAGGAAGGCCAAACCGGGTTGCCGCATCCGAAAATTCCGCTGCCGCGCGATCTCTACGGCAAAGGCCGCGACAACTCCGCCGGTCTGGATCTCGCCAATGAACACCGTCTGGCGTCCCTCTCCTCTGCCCTGCTCAACAGCGCAGTGCAGAAATGGCAGGCGAAGCCGATGCTCGAAGATGCGGTTGCTGAAGGGGAAATGCGCCCGGTAATTAACCCTGCCGAACCGAAGGACATCGTCGGCTATGTGCGTGAAGCGAATGAGGCGGAAGTGGAGCTGGCGTTGCAAAGTGCGGTTAACAACGCGCCCATCTGGTTCGCGACCCCGCCGGAAGAACGCGCGGCGATCCTGCATCGTGCCGCAGTGCTGATGGAAGGCCAGATGCAGCACTTAATTGGTATTCTGGTGCGCGAAGCCGGGAAAACGTTCAGCAACGCGATCGCTGAGGTCCGCGAAGCAGTGGACTTCCTGCATTACTATGCCGGTCAGGTACGCGATGATTTCGACAACGAAACGCACCGTCCGCTGGGTCCGGTGGTCTGTATTAGCCCGTGGAACTTCCCGTTGGCGATCTTCACCGGACAAATCGCCGCCGCGCTGGCCGCGGGCAACAGCGTGCTGGCGAAACCCGCCGAGCAAACCCCGCTGATTGCCGCTCAGGGCGTCGCAATTCTGTTGGAAGCGGGCGTACCGCCGGGCGTGGTACAACTGCTGCCAGGACGCGGGGAAACCGTGGGGGCGTCGCTGACCGCTGACAGCCGCGTGCGCGGCGTGATGTTTACCGGCTCAACGGAAGTGGCGACACTGCTGCAACGCACTCTCGCCACCCGACTGGACGCGCAGGGACGCCCGGTTCCGCTGATCGCCGAAACCGGTGGCATGAACGCGATGATCGTGGACTCCTCGGCGCTCACCGAACAGGTGGTTGTCGACGTGCTGGCCTCGGCGTTTGACAGCGCCGGTCAGCGCTGTTCTGCACTGCGTGTACTATGCCTGCAGGATGACATTGCTGACCATACGTTGAAAATGCTGCGCGGCGCGATGGCCGAATGCCGGATGGGCAACCCTGGCCGTCTGACCACGGACATCGGTCCGGTGATTGACGAAGAAGCAAAAAACAACATTGAACGTCACATCCAGACAATGCGTGCAAAAGGCCGTCCGGTGTTCCAGGCGGTGCGTGAAAACAGCGATGACGCCCGCGAGTGGCAGAGCGGTACTTTTGTGATGCCCACGCTTATCGAGCTTGAAAGTTTTGACGAACTGGAAAAAGAGGTCTTCGGCCCGGTACTGCACGTGGTGCGTTACAACCGCAATAACCTGGAGACCTTGATTAAGCAGATTAACGCTTCCGGCTATGGCCTGACTCTGGGCGTCCATACTCGCATTGATGAAACTATCGCCCAGGTTACCGGCTCAGCGCATGTGGGCAACCTGTATGTCAACCGTAACATGGTGGGCGCGGTGGTCGGGGTTCAGCCGTTCGGCGGCGAAGGCTTGTCCGGCACCGGCCCCAAAGCGGGTGGACCGTTGTACCTGTATCGCCTGCTGGCCCACCGTCCGGAAAACGCGCTGTCGATCACCCTGGCGCGTCAGGATGCGGAGTACCCGGTTGACGCTCAGCTTAAGGCCGTGCTAACGGAGCCGCTGACGGCGCTACGCGACTGGGCGCGCGATCGCCCCGAGCTGCATCAGCTTTGCCAGCAATTTGGCGAACTGGCGCAGGCGGGAACACAGCGTCTGCTGCCGGGTCCCACCGGCGAGCGCAATACCTGGACGCTGCTGCCGCGCGAACGGGTATTATGTATTGCCGATGAGGAACAGGACGCACTGGCGCAACTGGCGGCGGTCACCTCGGTTGGCAGTCTGATCCTGTGGCCAGACGATGCGTTCCACCGCGAGCTGGCAAAACGGCTTCCCGCAGCGGTTACCGCCCGTATTCAGTTTGCGAAAGCCGACAGCCTGACTTCGCAGCCATTTGACGCGGTGATCTTCCATGGCGATTCCGATCAGCTTCGCGCACTGTGTGAAGCGGTCGCCGCCCGCGAAGGCGCGATTATCTCCGTGCAGGGCTTTGCCCGTGGCGAAAGCAATATCCTGCTGGAACGGCTGTATATCGAACGGTCGCTAAGCGTGAATACCGCCGCCGCAGGCGGTAACGCCAGCCTGATGACAATCGGTTAATCGTGTAGAATCCCCCCGGTGGCGCTACGCTTACCGGGGCTATGTCTCAACCGTAGGCCGGATATGCACAGCGCATCCGGCTTTTTAATACGGAGGAAAGGATGAAAAGAATCGTTATCGCAGGCGCGACGCTGCTGCTGTGCGCAAACGCGCTGGCCGATGAGTGTGCGAACGCCACAACCCAGGCCGACATGAACGCCTGTGCTATTACGCAATATCAAACGGCGGATAAAAAGCTCAACGATACTTACCAGCACGCGCTTAAACGCGCGGCGCCCGCGCAACAAGCGCTGCTGAAAAAGGCGCAAACCGCGTGGATTGCGGTGCGGGACGCCGACTGCGCGCTGATCAGTTCCGGTACCGAAGGCGGAAGCGCCCAGGTGATGATCGCTAATCAGTGTCTGGCGGATAAAACCACCGAGCGCGAAGCGTTTCTCGCCTCGCTGCTGCAATGTGAAGAAGGTGACATGAGCTGCCCGTTGCCGCCAGCAGGCTAACGAACGCGGATCCCTTCGATGATCATGCGCTGGACGTTCGCCACCGTCCGATCAAAAAAGGCCTCATCACGCAGCGTTGCGCCCGTTACTGCTTCAACCTGCGGCGCGAAGTCGGCGTAATGCTGGGTCGAGGCCCAAATCATAAAGATCAGATGATGCGGATCGATCGGCGCCAGTTTGCCGCTGTTGACCCATCCGGCAATCAGCGCGGATTTGTCATCAATTAACGCTTTCAGATCCCCGGTCAGTTCGGCCATCAATAGCGGCGCGCCCGCCAGCATCTCCATACAGAATAACCGCGACGCCTGTGGGTAATCGCGGGAAACCTCCAGCTTCAGGCGAATGTATTCGCTTATGGCCTCCAGCGGTGCGAAATCCTCGCGAAACGCTTTGAGCGGCGCCAGCCAGATGTCGAGGATCTGCCGCAGCACGGCGACATAAAGCGCCTCTTTAGACGGGTAGTAATAAAGCAAATTGGTTTTCGATACCCGGGCCTGCTCGGCGATCTGCTCAAGGCGCGTGCCATGAAAACCATACTGGGAAAAGGTGTTTAACGCCGCCGTTAAGATAGCCTGACGTTTCGCGCTAACCGCCCGCGAGCGTTTACCACTTTTGTTTACAGCCCCCTGCGCCATGCCCCTCTCCTGTCCGTTCGTTCCGGGTGTTATTCACCTGCCGAAAAAAAATAATGGCGCTTAGTCTGCGGGGGGTTAAGAGACAGTTCAACCGTACCGGCAAAAAAAACCGCCGGAAAATTCCGGCGGCGGTGGTTTCATCACCTCGGCGTTAGTCATGTTCATTAACGCGTTGCATGATGGTCTTCAGGGTGGGGTCACGCTAGCTTTTGCGGTTACCGCCGCTGCTCTTGCCCCCTTTCTTACCTGCTTCAGATGCACGTTGCGGGTCATTTTTAAAATTCCCCCCGCTGTGCTGACCACCTTTACGACCTGCTTCTGATGCTCTTTCACGGTCTTCGGCAAAATTACCGGAACCGCCTCGATGGTTTGCCATTACTGACCTCCGTCATTGATTAGACATCATATTGCATAGGTTTTGAGGAGTGATTCCTCACGCAACGTATGACCGGTGACATCATTTTCGCTACGTGATACTAAGCTTAGGCAATACGGGCGGTTCAGCCAGCGTATCGTAATATCCTGCAACAGCTATCCGCCGTTATCGGCAATAATCGCCGCGAACAATCAATAAGCCATTCTTATGATTAAAAAAACTCACCGGCAGAAAATGTATCATTTTGCTACAAAAGCCATTTCAGTGAAAATTGTTATAAATCAAAGAAATGGTGGTGATATTTGCACTCTGGGCGTGACGGCATATCTTTATAAAGGGTAGCGAATCGCTACAGACACGGTTAACGCGAGGAGTAGGACAAATGGCTAAAGTTCTGGTGCTTTATTATTCCATGTACGGACACATCGAAACAATGGCGCACGCGGTTGCAGAAGGCGCAAACAAAGTCGACGGCGCTGAAGTGGTGGTTAAGCGTGTGCCAGAAACCATGCAACCTGAAATTTTCGCCAAAGCAGGCGGCAAAGCCCAAAATGCCCCCGTCGCCACGCCGCAGGAGCTGGCTGATTATGATGCCATTATTTTTGGTACCCCAACGCGCTTTGGCAATATGTCGGGACAAATGCGCACCTTCCTCGATCAGACGGGCGGCCTTTGGGCTTCTGGCGCGCTGTACGGCAAACTCGCCAGCGTGTTCAGCTCCACCGGTACCGGCGGTGGTCAGGAACAGACCATTACCTCCACATGGACTACACTTGCCCATCATGGGATGGTCATTGTGCCTATCGGCTATGCCGCCCAGGAACTGTTTGATGTTTCGCAGGTTCGTGGCGGAACGCCGTACGGCGCGACGACTATCGCCGGCGGTGACGGCTCTCGCCAGCCAAGCCAGGAAGAACTTTCAATCGCTCGCTATCAGGGTGAATACGTTGCCGGTCTGGCCGTTAAGCTCAACGGCTAGTCTTCAACAGGAGGATAAGCATGCCAACTCAAGAAGCAAAAGCGCACCGCGTCGGTGAATGGGCAAGTCTGCGCAATACGTCGCCGGAAATAGCCGAGGCCATCTTTGAAGTGGCCGGATACGATGAGAAACTGGCCGAGAAAATTTGGGAAGAAGGCAGTGATGAAGTCCTGATCAAAGCCTTTGATAAAACGGATAAAGACTCGCTCTTCTGGGGCGAGCAAACCATCGAGCGCAAAAACGTCTGACCCCACTTCCCCCGCATTCGCGGGGGAACCTCTCTTATTTTGCTGCCGCATTCATAACCGCGTCGAATTTATCGATCGGGCAAAACCCGTTGGCGTCCACCGGACAGCCTTTCAGTTCCAGCGTCACACGCTGCGGTGGGGATTTCAGCGTCAGGACATCCGCGTTACGCAGTTGCTCGCTGCTTTGATAGACGTATTCGATTTTCATCAGATCGCGTCTGGCGCGAGTGTCATGCCAGCGCTGAAAGACAATTTTGCCGCCAATCGGCGTACGCTCGTACTGGTTATGCAACTGGTATGGCTTGAAGTCGAGCGCCGTCAATAGCGAAGCGATATTCGAGTCATGCCCTACCAACACGGTAATTTTCGGCGCGTTAACGCGATCGGTCACCAGCGTCTTGTCGATATAGTTCACCAGGGGCGCTGCCACATTGCGCGCCACGTCCGCAGAGGTGAACAGGCTGTCCTGATAGCCATTTTTCAGTTTCGACAGCACCTTCCACTGCTGATCGGTTTTGATTTCGCCCCATGCGACCTGATCCATCGGAAAGCCTTCGTAGTACTGCAGGGTGAACGCGTCCACCAGCGAGTTACCGACCTTCAACGGCCCGGAAACGCCCGGCTCCTTCTGGTACGTCGCGCTGAACGTGTCTTTTTCGTCCGTCAGTGAACAACGTTGTTTTTCTTTACATGACGGAGACGTATTGTAACGGGTGATCTGCTCAAGCAGTTTATAACTCTCGTCGAGATGCATGCCTGCGCGCTCTTTTTGCATCGCCTGGATGGCTTTCTCGCTGAACCCGGCGTCGTCGTCGGTGATCACCGGGTTGAAGGTCGGGTCCATCGTGCCCATTTTTTCCTGATGATGTACCGGCACATCGCAGCCGGGAAATGCACCGGTTATAAAGAATTGGGCAGTGGCGACGGTGCGTTGCAGACTGTTAGCATAGGCATAAACCGCGTCAGACGCCGGACATTCGCCGGACTTTACCATCCCCTGCGCGGCCAGCCATTCGCGCATATAGTGCCCCATATACACCTCGAGCACGCCGCCTTTCGTGGTGAGCTGTCCGCCCGGTACGTCCCATTCAGGCCACTTATTCGGCGTCGACTGTTCCAGTACGCTGCCGTTATTCGCCAGCGGCGCGCGCAGGTTGTGTCGGCTCATCATCAGCACTTGCTGTAGCTGATAACCTTCCGGTGTGGTTTGCGCCTGCGCGCCAACAGACACCAATATGCCCCCAGCCACTGCGGCGGCAATTAACGTTTTTTTCATCCCTATGCCTCTTGTTGTTATTTACGCGCCATCAGTGTGACAGAGTGTTGATAAATTTCCGGGAAGGTATCCGCAAAAACGGCGGAAAAAGATTGACTTCGACGCTGCCGGTTATTCTGGCAGAAACGCGTGAAGGCCGTATAAGGGCCTTCGCAGAAGGCTTCCGTTCGCCTCATGTTCTGTGCTTCTCCGGACGCCCGGATAACAAGGGAGGCGGCGATCCTCCCTTGCGCGTTCACGGGTGCTGAACGTTCAGAGACGCACTGTCCGTAAGGTAAACGCAACCTGTTGTCGGTGTGACATATTTGCCCCTTCCCCGGGTACGTCTACGAAGCCATTCCCGCCCACCACAGGCGTAATTTCATTCCCCAGTAGCTGGTCCAGCCGCTGGTGGTCGAGACAACCTGCCCTTTCGACAGCACCACCAGCGTCGGCGTCACGCTAACCGCCCAGCGGGTGGAAAGCGTGCCATTAGCATCGTTGACGACCGGAAATGAGACCCCTTTGCGCGCCAGCCACCGGGCGACCAGCGGGTCGTCGCCAGAGCGGAGCGCCACCGTGAGCACATTCTTTCCTTCAGCCTGAAGCCGCGCGACATCGGGGGTTGTAAAACGACAAACGCCGCACCAGCTTGCCCAGAAATACACCAGCAGCGGCTGCTCCTCGCTCAGTGCGGCCAGGGTGACGCTTTCGCCATCCAGCGTCCTCAGCGGCATACTGTCAAAAGACGGCGGGGCCTGCGGAGCGCGCCAGGCGTCAAGCAGTAACGTGCCGCCAGCCAGCAGCACCAGCAGGATAATCCCCTCCCGCAACCAGCGTCGCAGTTTACTGACCATGCGCCACCGCCAGTTTCTCTTTGACCACCTCGTTCAGCACCTCCCAGGAGACCGCCCCCGGGATCAGCTCATCGCCAATGATTGTCGCTGGCGTCCCTTGTACCCCAATCAACCGCGCCAGTTGCAGGTTAGTGCTCAGCGTCTCCTGACTTTTCGCCTCCAGCGTGACCGGACTCGCCCCCGACTTCGCTTGCGCCTGACGGATGCTGGCGTCGGTATGATACCCCCGCTTCTGCATCAACTTTTCATGCAACGCCGGAAACTGTTCCGGATGTTCACGCCACGTCGTCAGCGCAGTACGCGCCGCCAGCACCGAGCTTTCACCTTTAAACGGCAGCGGTTTCACGATCACCGCCACGTCGGGATAGGTCTTTACGATTTTTTCCAGCAACGGGTCAAGCTGTTTGCAGTAGGGACAGTTGTAGTCGGTAAAATTCACCAGCGTCAGCTTCGCCTGTTTTGCGCCAATGCGCGGACTGCCCGGATCGTTAAACAGCGCCTCATCAATCAACGCTTCAATTTGCCTTTCCTGTTCAGGCGTAAACGGCGCCGCTTCTTTCGCCACACTGACAGCGCTGAATAGCGACAAAAAAAGTATTAACAGATAGTTCATGGCGTCTCTCCTTTCGCTTCTGCCAGCGTTTTCAGCAGGTTGTCGCGGGTTAAAAGGGTTGGCAGCGTCTGCCCTTGAGGCAGGCCGGGGCCATAGATTTGGTTATACGGCACGGCGACCTGACCGCGTGCGTTGAGAAAGGCGGTGATCTCATCAGACGGCAGCGTCCAGTCTCCCCGCAGCGCAACCACATCCGGTTGCCCCAGCGCCTCCTGCACGGACGGCGTTGTGAGAACATTGTATTTATTGACCTTGCAGGTAATACACCACTCGGCGGTGACGTCGATAAACACGCGCTTATGCTGCGCGAGCGCATCGGTAATGGCCTGCTCGCTCAGCGGTTGCCAGTTAACGCGCTCTTTTTCTGCGGGCGTCGATGAGAAGCCCAGATGCGGCAGCAGCAGCGTTGCCAGCCAGATTGCCGACCCCAGCATCATCAGACCGAGCAGTCGACGCAGTCCATTCATCCAGCGCCCCGGACGCGGCAGACGCTGCGCCAGACCGGGCCGAATCGCCACCAGCAGCCACGGCAGGCTCATCCCCACGCCAAGCGCGAGGAAAAGCCCCCACAGCGTCGGTAACGAGGCGGTCAGCGCCACCGCCACTGCGGTGCCGAGAAACGGCGCGCTGCAAGGCGTCGCCAACAGCGTGGCGAAAGCGCCTTGCCAGAAATGCCCGGCCAGGCCGTTGCCGCCGTGGGTCGCCAGTTTTGTCGTCAGGGAGGCAGGCAAGCGAAAGGTGAACAGGCCAAACAGGCTGGCGCTGAAGGCTAACATGACCAGCATCATCACGCCGATAAACCACGGGTTCTGGAACTGTATTCCCCACCCCAGTGCCTGATTGCTCAGGCGCAGAATGGTCATTAACAGCGCCAGCGCCATGAACGACGCCAGTATGCCGACCACCGAAGCAAGGAACTGGCGACGGACCTGCCGGCGACTTTTATCTTCCACCAGCAATACCGAACCCAGCTTCATAGCCAGTACCGGCAGCACGCAGGGCATAAGATTCAGGATCAAACCGCCCGCCAGCGCCATCAGCACGACCTGCCAGAGCGGTAACCCGCCGCCGACCGCGGCGGGCGCATCGCCAGGCGTAAGTTCACTCTCCTGCGCAACCTCGTTATCCGCCAGCACCAGCGTCAACGGTTGGCCGCGCAGATCGGGCGCGCCTTCTCCCCAACTGTCGTGAACCGGAACCGTTGCCCGCATCGTGTCACCGTCAACACGAATATGCGGTTTGCCAAAATCCACCTCCCCGACGCTATCGAGAAACAACGCGGGATCCGTCCAGCCTGCGCTCCGCTGCGCCGTCACGATCAGTTCGCCGGGACGCGCGTCGGCCTGGAGCGTATCCGTCAGCCCTTGCGCCAGCGGAATGCGCCCCATCGCCTGAGCGTAATCGTGGGCAAAGCCAGCATCCCGGGAAGATGGCGCGACGGAAAAGGGATAATCGGTGAGCAGACACACGTTGCTACAGGTAGAAAGCGTCAGCACGCCAGCAAGCGTGGCAGGCGCTTTCCCCTGAACGCGCAACGGAAACGTGACGCGCTGGTGATAGCCCTGGGTGGTGATACCGGCAACGTCAAAACGCGCGGGCGTCGGCCAGAACCAGTTGACGGCTGGCGAGTTCTCTTTCCACGCGATGGACGGCGCAATGCCGCCTTCGCCGGGCGAGCGCCAGTAGGTTTTCCAGCCGTTTTCCAGCTTGACGTCTATGAGCAGGCGCGTTTCACCCTGCGCAGTGGTGTCCGCACGAACCCGTACGCTGGCATGATCGTTCTGCAGGGAACGCAACCAGCTGCTCTCTGCCGCCCAGGATACGGGCAGCCAGAGGATTAACAGACAGATCAGCGCCTGCCTGAATGCAAGAATCATAATTTTTCTCCATGAATGATTAACTAACTGTGCAGCACAGCCGGTCTGTCATTCACGGAAGACGCAGAATCGGAGATGGACCCGTAGTCCGGGCGGAGAAATAACGCGTTGCGGAAAGAACGGTAAACGCACCGTCCGTCGCGGGGTTAGCAGGGCAAGGAGTAGACAAAACGCCAGTATCGCGCCTTCGAAAACCACCGGCGGCGCGGCAAGCAACGATTTTGCACTGAGCTCGCACGGCGTGACGGGCGTTGCGTCATCCGGTGCCGACGAGGGCGCAGAAACGACCGTCGTCGCCGTGGCCGTGTCCATCTGCAACGCATGCAGGCCCGCCATGCGCTGCGCGGTACAAACTATCACCACGACACATGCCAGGCAGAGAAACCACCATCCCATCCGTTGACGTTTCGCCATTACACCCTCACTCATTGACGCGAGTTATCTTAGCCACTGTCGGGGAATAAGCAACTGTTGGGCTGTAAAGTTATGTGGGTCATAAGGTTGGCATACGGCGACGGGAGGATTACCCTACACTTAACGGTGACACCTTTTCAGGGATCCCTTCAGCCTGTATTGATTAACCCGAGAGAACGCTATGGAATTAAAGGATTATTACGCCATCATGGGCGTGAAGCCGACGGACGATCTCAAGACGATCAAGACCGCTTACCGCCGACTGGCCCGCAAGTACCATCCTGATGTCAGCAAAGAAACCGACGCCGAAGCCCGCTTTAAAGAAATTGCCGAGGCGTGGGAAGTGTTGAGCGACGAGCAGCGCCGCGCTGAATACGATCAGCTGTGGCAGCACCGTAACGACCCGCAGTTTAACCGTCAGTTTCAGCAGGGCGAAAACCCGCGCTACAACGCCGAAGATTTTGACGATATTTTTTCCTCCATTTTTGGTCAGCAAGCGCGGCATACGCGTCAGCGTCACGCCAGCCGCGGCCATGATATCGAAATCGACGTTGCGGTCTTTCTTGAAGAAACGCTGGCGGAACATAACCGCACCATCAGCTATAACCTGCCGGTATATAACGCGTTTGGCATGGTAGAGCGCGAAATGCCTAAAACGCTGAACGTAAAAATCCCGGCGGGTGTGGGCAACGGTCAGCGGATCCGCTTAAAAGGCCAGGGAACCCCGGGCGAAAACGGCGGGCCGAACGGCGACCTGTGGCTGGTGATTCATATCGCGCCCCATCCGCTGTTTGACATAGTGAATCAGGATCTGGAGATCGTGGTGCCACTGGCGCCATGGGAAGCCGCGCTGGGTGCGAAAATTGCGGTGCCTACGCTGAAAGAGAGCATTCTGGTGACCGTTCCCCCCGGCAGCCAGTCCGGGCAGCGCTTGCGCATTAAAGGCAAAGGCCTGGTGAGCAAAAAACAGACCGGTGATTTATACGTGGTCATCAAAATTGTGATGCCGCCGAAACCTGACGAACGCGCACGCGCGCTGTGGCAGCAGTTGGCGGAGGCGCAGTCGGGGTTTGATCCGCGCAAAGACTGGGGGAAAGCATAATGGCTAATGTCACCATCACCTTCACGGTTACTGAATTTTGTCTGCATACCGGCGTCACGGAAGAGGAACTGAATGAGCTGGTCGGGTTGGGTGTGATTGAACCGTATGACGATACCGCTCCCGGCTGGCAGTTTGACGATCGCGCCGCAGCGGTGGTACAGCGCGCGCTCCGGCTGCGTCAGGAACTGGCGCTGGACTGGCCGGGTATCGCCGTTGCCCTTACTCTACTGGAAGACAATACGCGTTTGCGCCAGGAAAATCGCCTGCTGCGCCAGCGGCTTTCGCGCTTTATTGCCCATCCATAAATTCCGGGCGGCGAAAGCTGCCCTTTTATCCAGCAATGATATAAATCAACGCTGACACTGTCGGATCACCGTAGGATAGTGGCATCTAAAATACCACTTTATGGGAAGCCGTGGGCCATGAGCGATAAGAAACGAACGCGCTGGCAGCGCCGTCCGGGAACGACAGGCGGTAAACTCCCCTGGCATGACTGGCGCAACGCCACCAGTTGGCGTAAAGCGACGCAGTTTCTGATGTTGGCGATCAATGGATATATTGGCGTGACCTTTTATTACTGGGTGCGCTATTACGAAACCGGCGGAGCCAGCCTGTATCTGCCCCGCCCTGGCGGAATTGAAGGCTGGCTACCTATCGCCGGTCTGATGAATCTGCGCTACACGCTGGAAACCGGATTTCTGCCGCCAATTCATGCTGCCGCCATGCTGTTACTGGTGGCCTTTATGCTAACCAGCCTGCTGCTGAAAAAATCTTTCTGTTCGTGGCTGTGTCCTGTCGGTACGCTGTCGGAACTTATCGCCAATCTTGGGAAGCGGCTCTTTGGCCGTCATTTCAGTCTTCCCCGGTTTCTGGATATTCCCTTGCGGGGACTAAAGTATCTTTTGCTGGTCTTTTTTCTCTCTATTTCGTTGTCGATGCCTGCGCAGGGTATACAGTATTTTCTGATGTCCGCCTACGGCATTATTATCGATGTCAAAATGCTCGATTTCTTTCGCCATATCGGCACGATAACGCTCCTCAGCGTCGCACTGCTGGTGGTCCTGAGCTTATTTATTCGTCACGCCTGGTGTCGCTATCTGTGTCCTTACGGCGCATTGCTGGGGCTGTTATCTCTGCTTTCACCGTTCAAAATCCGCCGTAATGCCCGTCGCTGTATTGACTGTGGTAAATGCGCGAAAAACTGCCCGTCGCGTATTCCGGTAGATAAGCTTATCCAGGTGCGCACCGTGGAATGTACGGGCTGTATGACCTGCGTGGAGTCCTGCCCGGTCGCCCAGACCCTGAGTTTTTCTCTGCGCACGCCTGGCGGAGAGACAGGGAAACGGCACGGCGCGCTGTCCGGGGTGACGATGACGCTGCTGGTGTTAGGGATTATGTTCGCCAGCGTGGCGTTCGCGATGCTGGCAGGCGTGTGGGAAAGCCCGGTGCCAGAACATCTCTATTTTCGCCTGATTCCGCAGGCAGGCGCCATTGGGCATTAAATCCGAGCCGGATGAGGACGTCATCCGGCACGAAAGATTTATTCCGGCTTCTGGTCGTCGGCGATACCATCCTCGATAAAATCTTTATCCAGTTCTTCCGCGTTGCCTTCATGATCGCGCCCGGAAAGGATGTTCCAGCAGGCGATAAACAACGCGGCGACCAACGGACCAATCACAAAGCCGTTAATGCCGTAGATTTCCATGCCGCCCAGCGTGGTGATCAGGATCAGGTAGTCCGGCATCTTCGTGTCTTTGCCGACCAGAATCGGTCGCAGAATGTTATCCACCAGACCGACAATCACCATAAAGAAACCGACGATAAAAAAGCCCTGCCACAGCTGCTGCGTCGCAAACAGATAAATGGCCGCAGGCACCCAGACAATGGCAGAGCCTACCGCCGGGATAAGCGACAGGAACGCCATCAGCGCGCCCCATAAAATACTGCCTTCGATTCCGGCAATATAAAACGCAATCCCGCCCAGCGTCCCCTGCACAATCGCCACCACAACCGTACCTTTTACCGTCGCGCGGGAAACGCCGGCAAATTTCGCAAACAGATGCTGCTTCACAAAGTCTGACAGGGGAAGCGAATCGAGGATCTGACGCACCAGAAAAGGCCCGTCTTTTAGCAGGAAGAACAGCAGATACAGCATTACGCCGAAACTGATGGCAAAGCCAAAGGTTCCTTTGCCAATCAGAAACGCGCTACCTGCCAGATACTGCCCCCCTTTCAGGGCCACCTCAGAGAGTTTTTGTTGGATTTCCGCAGCGCTGTCGAGATTGTGATCGGCAAGAAACGTTCGCGCCCAGTCAGGCATATGGGCAAATAAACTCGCGATCACCTCCGGAAACTGGGCGTTATTATTCTGTAGCTTGACGTAAACGACGTTCAGTTCGAAGGCCAGCGAGGAGAGGATGAGTGTCAGCGGAATGAAGACGATCAGACAGATAATCCCCAGCGTCAGCAGTGACGCCAGACCATTGCGTTCTCCCAGCGCGACGCGCAATTTGTTCTTTATGGGATAAAAAATAACCGTAAGGATCGCAGCCCAAAGGATAGCGGAGAAGTACGGTGACAAAACATCGAAGAAAGCCCATGTCACCATAACCAGCAGGAAAAGGAAAAATCCTTTTGTCAGTCCGTTAAAACGCATTAGTCAGTCCTGTAAACAAAACAACTCTTTGGACTATAGGTCTGATTGGGAATTTTACAATCCCGGAGAGCAGGAAAAATGCGGCAACAAAGGCGTCCCCTTTCCATCGTGCGTTGTGGAAATGGCCACTCAAGAGCCAGAGCAGGCATAATTATTACTCTCCCTCTGGCAAAACCACCCAATCTGTCATAATTTTAGGTGTTAATATTTTATAGCCAATAGTTCTCGCCGATATTTTTCTTGCCAGAATCATCTGAGGCGAGGTAAATCAGAACCAACAAAATATTACTGTCGGCATTTCTATTTTGCAGCTTACCGCTTCGCTTTATTTGATCAAAAAATGATCGCATTTTAATTAGTAACGTAAAGTTATGTATAGCTTTCAATAAGATTTTTACCGCTTACCTGCTGAATTAAAAAGAAAAATAAAAAGAGATAACAAAAACGATCGTTTTTCAAGGACTTACATCACCTTGAAACATAGTGAAACGTTGTTTACTTTTAGAAACAAGCCTACACCAGCCTATTTCAAATGATATCAAGAAGTGCGTAACTTAAAGGAGTTAAGTGTGAAGTGGACAGTAATTGACACAATTGCATGCCCTAATACTGGTATTGCGTTTTCCAGCATCGTCAGCCTAAAAATGCTCAAACTGGTAATTTGGTATGAAGGAGATGTCATTATTCCAGCCGGATCAACAATTGAACCTTTTGCGGAAGGCATAAAAATTGATGGAGAATATCATCCACTAAAAGTCTACAATATCACGACGCTTAAACTTTCTGTCTGGCGCGAAATGAAAGAGAAAATTAAATGTCCGGAAAGCAGTCGCGACGACGATGATCTCTGCCTTACCCCCTTCAAATGCGCACTCAAAGTTTGCCCTTACGGTAAAAAACGCCCACAACATTCATTGGTGTCCTGAAGGACTCTTTCAACAAGGATGTGCTTACGCGCGCGTCTGTTAGGTATAACGAGCAAGCATCGCTTCCGGGATGGGGCACAGCGCGGAGTCCACTCGATAGACGGGTTGCGATGCCTATTCGCCCGCGACGCAAAAGGTGACGCGTTTTTTATCGCCGACCAGCTTATCCTGTACTTCCATTCTGACGACTGGAGGTTTCCTGTGTGTGGACGCTTGCACAAGCTCAAACCTGTGAAGAGCATCTTGCCTACCAGGCAGACGAAGCCTGTCGTGACATAACATACGACCCGGTATAGCCGGAGAGTAACTCCGGCTGAATTTATCCGAAGTATCCAAAAAGACGAAGATCTCTGATTTAGCATTGCACTGATTTTGGACCAGGGTCACCGCAACAAAGCATATAGTTTGCTGTCATAGAGGTTACCGTTCTTGTATGCTGCCTTTTTTAACACGCCCTCTAATTCAAAACCGTTTTTTTCAAGAATCCTGCATGATCCCAAATTATGAGAAAAGACGGTCGCATATAATCGGATGATATTGTGATCCTGGAATGAAAGCTGCACCATCTGTTTTACAGCTTTTGTCATGATCCCTTTTCCCCAGTGATCTTCTCCAAGCCAGTATCCAAGTTCTGCGCTTTTCTCATACATATCAGAACCTACTGTAATACCGATACCGCCCACCGCTTGACCGTCAATGACGATTGCAAGGTTGCGAGTTTTCTTTAAATCTTGCGTTTGGCAAAATTCAATAAAGCGCACAGCATCTTCTTCCGTATAGGGGTAGGGAAAGATATTTCTCAAATTTCGGGCAATGTTCCGGTTATTTGCATGATGGACCAGGTCGTGAACATAGTCTAAAGACCATTCTTTTAATTCCATAAATTTTCTCCTAAAGCTATAACAACCTTTCCAAACCAAGACCACTTATTAAACACCGATTCTTTTTACTCCCGGTCAATTTGCTAATCCAATCAACAAAACCACCATCGCCGATCTCAATTTGCTCGTTATCTTTTTGTACATAAATCTTAAAGTTGATTCCTTTGTAGTAGTTGTTGTTCTCACTTTTTAGATCAACAGAAACAGGAGTATCAGGAAACATCTCTTTTACAGCAGAGTACATTTCTTCAAAAAAGTCCTCATAGGCTGTATACCCAGTTCGCCGTCTTAGCATAATCGACATTTTACGATGGTATCTTGTCTGTACAAAATGATCATAGAATTGAAGATGGTGCTTTAACAGCTCCTTTTCACACAGATAAGAGCCCTTATCCTTTGCGGCGGATACAATGCAAAAAATCCCAAAATGTGCATATAAATTTTCGCCTTCCCACTTCTGACCTCTGACTACGCGTGACGTCGTCGCATAATGTGTACAGCGGGTATGGTCAATTTGGTTGTTCAATATATCACTGGAAAGCATGATTGCCAGAATATTAGACGGGTCGGAAAGCACCTCAACATTCCGTACCGCACTTAATACATTGTTTTGGTTTACACAGCCAAACACACTACAACTGCCAATCGGTGCAACCGGGGACAACAGTTTGTTTGTAATTCCGGCTTTTGATGTCATTGATAATAGTTCAAGCTCCAACTGGTACAGTTTAATCGGATCAAAGCTGCCGGGAGCAACAAAGCGATTTTCCCTGAAAACATGCAGGACTTTTTGTGGTGAGGATTTCGCTGTTCTTAGTAAAAAAAGTTTCAATAAAAGAGAATTGAAGTCTGCTGTATTCAAAGAACATATTCTGTCGAAAATGTCCTGTACTTCTATTTTTTCTAATATTCTCTTGCAAATTTTGTCCATAAAAATCTCTCTTTTTTACAGCATAGTAAAAGTGTTTTTCAGCATAGTAAAAGTGAGAAATCCTATCAAGGTCAATTGACCCGACATTATAAATATGGCACACTTTTTTGGAGTTGTGTCATATCCTTAATCAAAAACGTGTTGTTACTATATGAAATTATCCCCTCGTTCTCACAAGTGCTGATAGCCCTATTCAAACTCCGAATGGGGGTGTTAATTTCCTTTGATAAATTTGCTTTTGTGAGATTTTGCAAAGTGTCTCGTCGATAATGCATCAGAATACTTCTCAAAAGTCTTTCTTTCACGGTAAGGCTTAGTATATGCTCTACCAATTCAGCGTTTATTATCAATTTATTTGCTAATTCTTTAATTAAAAATTTAGTAGCTTCAAAATCAGATTGTAACCATGACAGAAAGTCTGTTTTATAAAGACGTTTGGCAATACATGATGTAATGGCTGTAATTTCAACGGGTTTCCTTCCATCGTAGAATGGTTCTATTTCACCGAAAAAACTTCCTTTTTCATACAAATGCAGAGTAGCAAATGTTCCGTGAGGGCTTTGAATATACGCCTCAGCTGTGCCCTCCATCAAGAAATAAATGTAGTTATTCTCCCGCTCTGCAAATAATATTGTTTCATTGGGATTATATATTTTAGTTTCCAGCTTCTCTTTCATACGGTTTGGTATAATATCATAAAAGAACATTGCCCTCTCCTCTTGTTATTCAAAACTATTACCATAAATATGGTTGTAAAGAAAACGCCTAAATTAACTTCAGGCAACCAATATTTTATTCGTACTTTAACTTTTTTCTTCTTCCAACACTAAGCTTTTCCAGAGTGTGCGGCGTGTTGTTAAAGGCAACCAGCGTTCGGTATTCAGGATCCCCGGACAGACCAGTCGCACTCAGCCATGCCTCACGGACATCGCTCCCCGGATTACGGTCGTTCTTCGAATAATCTCCCGGGCAGTTGAACGTATCTTTGTTAACGAATATCGCAACGTGGTAGTGCGGTTTGTCGCTTTCGCCCACCTCACGTACCCAGACATATTCAGCCCTGCCAAAAATCTGTTGGCTGGCGCAAAATTGATTTGAATAACGGCACAGAAAGAATGCCCGAGACTGTCACCTGACGCGCTGGTGCTTTACAACAACGATCGTGGTCAGTTCATCCGCAAGACATTTAATAACCGCTGGCTTAAGGCTGTACGTGCAGTACAAAGCGAACTGGGCCGTGAACTGAATTACACATTTCATGATATTAAGGCAAAAGCTATTTCAGATTTTGAGGGTAGCAACAGGGATAAGCAGCTTTTCAGCGGTCACAAAACAGAAAGCCAGGTGCTCATCTACGACAGGAAGGTACAAATCAACCCGACGCTGAATCGTCCGGTTATTGAGGAAAAGTGAATGTTTATGCAAATGGAGGTGTGGGATATTCTTCGAGAATATTCTTTTTTGATTGTTCGCCCTGAAAAACAAAGGGGCTACCTTTCGGTAACCCCTTGTTTAATCTGGCGGAAGCGCAGAGATTCGAACTCTGGAACCCTTTCGGGTCGCCGGTTTTCAAGACCGGTGCCTTCAACCGCTCGGCCACACTTCCGGAATGAGGCGCACTATAAACATCCCGATGCGCCGTGTAAAGCCCGAATGTGTTTGTTTGCCTGAAAAACAGTCAAAATGCTGTTAATCGACTGAAATAACAACACATTGACCATTTTAACAGCACAATCTTCAGCCTTTGAGCGTGCAGGCGCTTTATGACCGTGAAACCTGATGAAGATCAAATGAGTAAAGATGGGTAAAACCGCTATGTCATCGCCTGGGATTTCATTATCTTCTGTCATTAATTACATCTGTCATCATAAGAGAGTGACTCATGGATCGTATTGTTAGTTCTTCACATGACCGTACATCGCTACTCAGCACCCATAAAGTGCTGCGTAATACCTATTTTCTGCTGAGCCTGACGCTGGCGTTTTCTGCGATCATGGCGACAGCCAGTACCGTATTGATGCTACCTTCTCCGGGTCTGATCCTGACGCTGGTCGGTATGTATGGTCTGATGTTTCTGACGTATAAAACAGCGAACAAGCCAAGTGGTATTATCTCCGCGTTTGCCTTTACCGGCTTCCTTGGCTATATCCTTGGCCCGATTCTGAACGCTTACCTTTCCGCGGGGATGGGTGATGTGATCGGCATGGCGCTGGGCGGCACCGCACTGGTGTTCTTCTGCTGTTCAGCCTACGTACTGACTACGCGCAAAGATATGTCCTTCCTCGGCGGTATGCTGATGGCAGGTATTGTGGTGGTGCTGATCGGCATGGTTGCAAATATCTTCCTGCAACTGCCAGCGCTGCATCTGGCGATTAGCGCGGTATTTATCCTGATTTCTTCAGGCGCCATTCTGTTCGAAACCAGTAATATCATCCGTGGTGGTGAGACCAACTATATTCGTGCAACGGTTAGCCTCTACGTTTCGCTGTACAATATCTTTGTCAGCCTGCTCAGTATTCTGGGTTTCGCCAGCCGCGACTAAGCTGAGGGTATAAACATGAACGGAGAATGCTTGCGCATTCTCCGTTTTTTTATGCCTGATTCCCGCGACAGAGGTATGTCGGATAGAGGCGATCCTGGATTAACCAGACTGAAGGCGCCACTTCCGCAATGGTCAGATAATAACGCGCGTCGGCGCGCGCGAAACCTCCCCACTGCGCGTCCGGCGTGTCATCATTGTGCCGCCGCCAGGTCTTCGTATAGGTCAGTACAATGACGTTATTATCCTCTCTCGGCGTCCAGGTAAAATTCATGTCGCGATCGATAATCATGTCACGTCCACCAGCCTTCGCCGCACCTTTATAGGTGGTAAGCCCCGTACCGTCACGATGAAAATAAAACTGTGCAACCGCGTTCACCCTGACTTCACTCTCTTTGCCCTGGTTGCGGGTGAAATTAAACTCCGTTGTGCAGGCAATGACGTTATGACTTCTCGACCACGACGGGTAAAAATATGTCGCCAGCGCGCCGCCAATCAACGTACCGCAAACGCCATACAAAAGTTTGTTTTTCATTTTCCTGCCCCACTCTTATAACGGATCGTTTTACAGAAACGGCTCTTACTTTCCGGACAGGCGCCGATAAAAACCTCATCAGCCTTCGCAATGGAAAATCTGGCGCTGAAATAATAAATGTCGTAATTCTCTCTCTGACACTCCACTTTGTTTTCTGCCAATAACGCCGCCAGTTTCGCGATGACCAACGGGCGTCCGTGATCGTTAATTAACCAGATACGGCAACCCGCAATGTTCTCTTCTACCGGCTTTAACGTGGCGGGAAGAATAAAGTCCGGCTTTATGTAGTGAAACGTGCCGATAGCCACCCCGACGAGTGCCAAAGCAAGTAAAGCTGTCCGCCTGAATCGAAAACGGAAGTGAGGTGCCGACGTTGAAGACGTGACAGGTGGCTCCACAACAGGCTCCGGGCTGGTCGTTTTTTCCCGCGGCTGGCATGAAACGTCGCCCTCGAAACGAAATCCCAAACGTGGAACGGTGGTAATAACAACACGCGTTTCCCCCAGCAACTGGAAACTTCTGCGCAGTTCGCTGACTGCTTTATTCAGGTTATTTCCCGATGGTGTAAAGCCGTACTCATCCCATACCCGGGTAATTAACTGTTCCCGACTCAGGTCACTGCCTTTATGGCGAATAAATTCCTGCAGTAAACGTACGGCAGGCGCCGACAGCGTTATTGCCGATTCTGGTTGACCAACGAGGCTTATTGACTGTGCTTTTGGATCAAACAACAACGAATGATTAAAAATAAAAAACATACAGAAATCTCATGTGATACCGCACGCGGTTCTGTTTGCAACCTGTTTTCTCACTGGCGTATTCGTCCACTGAACTCAGGCTATTTTCTGAGCAGAGCTTTTTCGCGACACAATGAGTAAAGCGGTATTTTTGCTTAACTATACAACTTTAAAACCAAAACGGCAGGATAAAAAACTGTAAAAATCAGTTTTTAAAATACAAATTCCCACAACATGCTGTTCTGATTAAAGTTTCCCTGCCCCGATGTGATGCGAAAGCAGAAAGCAATACAGGTAGGCCATCACGAAGAATGTGCTAACAGCAGGTAGGTTGAAGTTGATACAGAAGAACAAAATAAACAGGACGCACACCCTTTGCGCTTTCGCATTGACATTGTCATTTATTCCCGAAATGACGATGGCCAATATGAGTGTGTATCCCATGGAACTGAACGTGGATCAGTCCGGGACGGCACAAATTAAAGTCGCGTCGAAAAGCGATGATATTCAGTTCATCAGGGTGACGCAAAAGAAAATTCTTAACCCCGGCACACCGCAGGAAAAAGAGGCTGATGTCGCAGCATGGCAACAGGAAGGCTTGGTTGTCACGCCGGACAAATTCGCGCTGGCGGCAGGCTCTGTAAGGGTTATCCGCCTGGTTTCACTGATGCCGTCATCAAAAGAGACGACGTGGCGGGTGTACTTTGAAGGCGTAAAACAGCCTGAAAGTTTGCTTCCTGGGGAGAGTACCGCGGCTGCGGCGGCGAAGTTAGGCGTGAATGTTATCTGGGGAGCACTGGTACATCTGGCGCCCGAAGAAAACCGCGTTTCGCTGAAATTTAATCCCCGCAGCGGCGAAGTCATTAATGACGGGACCTTACGTGTGCCATTAAAAGAAATCGGAATTTGTCAGTCGGATTCCCAATGCCGATGGATAAAAGAGGATGCCACGATCTATCCCGATACCCAGAGGACGTTGAAAGCTTTATCAACGGCCCGGGGCCATCAATATAAATTCCGCTACTTCAACTGGTTGAATAAAAGCAGTGAAGAAGCTGATTTACCCGTCGTGAATTAACACGACAACGTGCAACAACCGCCATTGCGGTTTTAATTAAGGGCTTATGGAGCTCGTTTTTAAATATGGAGATATCAATGCGTAATTATATTAAACCTCTGCTGATTGTCGCGGCTATGACAACATCCGTCAGTGCTCTCGCCATCCAGAAAGATATCACGGTGAACGCTAACGTCGATTCACAACTGGATATGACGCAGGCGGATAACACCCCCCTGCCTGCCAGCATCGATATGCAATACCTGCCGGGGCGTGGCCTGGAAAGCTATCGTCTGAATACCAAGGTGTGGTCTAACTCCGCCACCAGCAACGTAAAAGTTCGCTTGGTCAGTGCGGCTCAGTTAATTAATGCCGATGGGGATCAAACGGTTCCGATGACCGTCAAGTTAGGTGAAAAAACACTGACCACCACCGATGCCGAATTCACTGGCGCAGAACTGTTCCCGGGCAGCGTTGAAAACGGCTCTTCCGTTTTACCGCTGATTATTTCTCAAACCACGAAAGGGATCCTCAAAACGGGTCAGTACAGTGGCGTCGTTAGCCTGATGCTGACTCAGGCCACCACCACGGAAAGCGGTGCATAACACCGTAGTGAGATGAAGTCAGAGGGCGCAAGCCCTCTGACTTCAGGATGACGTCGAGGCTTGTTCATGGCTTTTCATAGTAAAACTCTCCTTTTTGCCGCGTTGTTACCGGCGTCTGTCCAACTGGCCTGTGCTGAAATGGTCATTCCTGCTGGCTTCGAAGATCTGGCGAAAAACCAGCGTCTGTGGATCGACGTGTCCTTGTATGGCGAATCGCTTGGCTTGTATGAAACGGATATCAATCTTGAATCTGTCACTTTTGTGCAACCCGATAACTTACTGGATGCGATTAAGCGCCGGTTTAACGATGATCCAACTTTGCTGGCAATGGTTCGCAACGCGCTGGCGGCGCCGTTGTCGCGCAACGGTAACCTCGCATGCAGCAGTAACGGATTTGCCCAAGGTTGTGATTACGTTGACACCGCTGGTCTGGCCGTTATTTATGACGAAAACAACGCCCGAATTAGCCTGTTTCTGAACAAGCGTTATTTGCCCAAACAGGCACAGGAAAAGCAGTGGTACCAGCCGACGAAGGACACGGAAAACGCACTGATCCATCAACAGAATATCAATTTTGTCGCCGACCGCGATTATCAATCTGCAACGGTTCAGGGCAACGGCGCGTTAGCGTTGACCGAGGACGGCTATTTTACTCTCGACTGGAACTGGCAGGGGCAGCGCGCTCGTCATCAACAACAGCAGGATTTTACCGTTAACAATGCCTGGTTTCGTCAGGATCTTTGGCGTCAGTATTATCTGCAGGCGGGCGAAATGGATACCCGCGATCTGTTTAGCAACGCAGGGGGAAACATAAACCTAAGTCAGTTGCCGTTGGGCAAAATTCGCGGCGTTCGGGCAGGTTCGACCCGCGCATGGATGAATCCAACGCAACAGTCTCAAGGAACGCCTGTCACCGTTTTTCTGTCCCACGACGCACGTATTGATGCCCGTCGCGGCCAGCAACTGCTGGCAAGTTTTTATCTGAACGCCGGCGCGCAAACTCTGGATACCCGCAATTTCCCGGACGGCAGCTACACCGTGTCGCTGGCGGTGTACGAAAATAACCGTTTGATTCGTACCGAAGAGGTACCGTTTACCCGTACCGGTGTTACGCCATTTGATCGGTTTGAATGGTTTATGCAGGCCGGTCAAACCGATGATGACGATCAGCATTATGCCCGGCGCGGTGTGGCTCAGCTCGGTTTTCGTCTGCCCCTGTCGGCCTCAGCAGCGATTACCAGCGGCGCGACCCTGACTGGCGGGCATCGCTTCATAGAAAACGCACTCGACTGGAGTCATGGTTTCAGCGCGGGCGCCATTGACGGCGTGTTAAGCACCCGCTTCAGCTATCTCAATGGCAATCGGGGCGAACGGGGAAATATTCAGCAAATCAGCTACAACGACGGCTTTTCACTGAGCTTTTATCGAAACGCCCTGTCGGCAGACAGTTGCGACACCCGCCAAAGCGGTTTTTATGGCGTCAGCGGATGCTACCGCTCGCTTTCCGTGATGTTCTCCGTCCCGGTTGGCACGTGGTATGCCAATCTGGGCTACGCCGATAACCGTAACGAGGGGCGTTATGTTTCCCGCCGGGATTTACCAGACAGGGACGATCGCCATCAGAATGGTCTGCCGTGGGAGTCGGTTTATATGACGCGTTCCCGAACCGAAGCGTGGCAGGGAGGAATGAGTAAATCGTTCAGTACCCATGGCCTGAATATTAACGGTAGCCTGAACCTGTTTATGCGCGACGATCGTTCGCGACGCGGAAAGGACAAAGGTGGCTATCTGAGTCTTAGCCTCTCGCTTTCACACCCGCGGCAGGGAGAGGCGTCCAGCTATACCTCGCTGGGGGCTACCTGGCAGCAGCAGAATCAGCAAAAAAATCAGCTGAGCTACAGTATGGCGCATAACTGGTATACCGATGCGCGCGGGGAAAATGAGTACGGCGTTAGCGCTTCCGGCATCAATAGCGATTCACTCAATACCGCATTTTATACACGTCAGGGCGGTCAGTACGGAAACGGTAACCTGACCGTGAGCGATGCCTGGGATCGTAAAGCCAGTCGCCACACGTTAAGCGGTAGCGGCAGCTATAACTCAACATTTGCCCTCTCGCGCACAGGACTATGGTTTGGGCGGTGGAACGATGGACGCCCGGCTTCCGCTATCGCGGTTACCGTTGCCGCGCCTGACGATCAACAAGCCGCCCACGTCGCCGTATCCCTGGATAACGGTGGCAGTGCAGATATTGCCGCTAACAGTCGCGCGCTTTTTGCCGTGCCAGGCTATCAACACACTACGCTGTCGGTTAGCGAGTCGCTGGATGTTTCTCACGGCGCCAGCAGTGAGATTACTCAGGGCTCCGGTAGCCGCACAATGTTCATGGTGCCCGGGAAAATGCTTCATCGACAGGTGCAAACCACCATGAGCTACACCTGGGTGGGCCAGATGATGGATGAACACAATATGCCGCTGACCGGCGGGCTACCGCTTAACGTCACCGGATGGAGCGATCTGGGTAATGGTGGTTTTAGCGCACAAAGTAACGCGCCGCTGCGCAATCTCTATATGGTGCGCCAGCAGCAGTTTTATCAATGCGCCCTTACGGTTCGCACCCGGCGCGACGTGGTGCGTTACGTGGGTGTAACCGCCTGTAACGAAATGACCTTTTCCGCCCTCCCTGACGCGGTACAGCAGCAGGCGCAACTCTTACTGGCGGGCCGTGCCCCTGCGTCAGGCACGACAGCGATGGCAACTCAGGACGGCTTAGCAAAAGGACTTCTCCATGAATAACCGTATTTTTATTTTCATGTTCTTATGCCTGTGGGCTGGCCAGGCGCTGGCCGGAGCGCCCGCAGGAAGAAATACCAGCGTGAGTATCAGTTACGATCGCTTATCGCCGCCTGCGCGCTTTGATATCTGGTTGCATGAGCCGACGGGCTATGATCTTGCCGATCCACAGAAATGGGGCCGCAACACGTTAACCTGTCTGTCACGAACCGACACCACGAACGGCGCATGCATGACCGCGCCAGTCTGGTTTTCGGCAAATCCTGCGACACCTTATCCCATCAGCCTGCGTTTCACCCATAGCCTGACGAATCAGAAAGTGGACGTGAATGTCTATGGTGAAAAACGGATGTTCATCAATAACAAAGTCTTCACCTTCGCCAGTTTCGTCACCGGCGGCACCGGCGACGAAAGTGCATGGGATAAAGAACCGTGGTTCGATTTTTATATTGTTAAAAGCGAACTGGACAAACTCTCCGTACCCGGCATCTGGTCAGCCACACTCAAGCAGGATCTACGCGAATGGGGTTCAGCCAGCTGCGGCGGCAACTTTAATGACGCTAATGTCGGCTGCCCTGGCTACCTGTCAATCGCCAAATGGCAGGCGAATATTCGTATAGAGGTAGTCGATCCGAGCAATCAGCAGATTTACCTGCCCGCGTTTCCACATTCGACCCCCATCGTCAATCTGAACCTGACGTATTTTCCGGGAAAACCTGGCGGCCATGAAATTCAGGGGGAAACCTCGCTGGACATGTGCCTTTACGACGGCAATAACGCCGCCAGCAGCCGCGTACTCCTGCGCTTTGAAGATGACGGTCATGCAGCGCCCGGCCGTGCCAACGGGGCATTTTCTGTCTGGCGTCGCGGCGGCAACAAAACCGAAAACCGGGATCGGCTGGATTATCAGGTTTCGGTGATCAACCCACTCACCGCCGCCCGCCAGACGGCGGAAAATGGCGTGGATATTATCTGGCAGGGAACCAATGACCGGCGCGTATTGCGCCAGGTGGTCCTCCCCGGCGGCGGAGAAAGCGTTCTGTGTGTGCCTGCGCCCATTACCCTCACCACCCCTGCGTTTACGGCCAGCAGCAAAAATGCCGGGGATTACACCGGCACGCTAAAAATTATCTATACCCCCAGCACATTGTAATAAGGATATAACGATGCATTACGCGATTCTGGACACTAACCGTTTTTATGCCCTGGGGCTGTGCCATGCCCTGCGGCGCAGTAACGAACTGCCGATGATCTCAGTCGGGGAGATGCAGTGGCGCCCCACCCTCCTGCTGATGCAGGTCATTATCATACGTTGCCGTTTTTCCCTTATGTCCACCCATCAGGTGTTAATGAGGACGCTGCTACGCCTGGAGGCGGAAAGCTGGACGGGACGGCTTTACCTGATGTGTAACGAGAAAGGGTTAGCACTTGCAATTTTTCTGCGTCAACGCTTCACGACGTTGCAGATCCATATCCTTAACGATCGTCTGGCAATGCGCGACATTGTCTGCCTGCTTACGAAAGCACCGCGTCGTTCAGCTTGTTGGCGTACTGAATTTGGCCTAACCGTCAGAGAACTCACGGTACTGTGTCTGCTCATTAAAGGCCTGCCTGTCCATCGCGTCGCCCGCGCGACGCAGATGTCCGAGAAGCAGGTTTCAACGCACAAATGCAATGCGCTAAAGAAGCTCAATGCCAGCAATCTGCTGCAATTACTCATCTGAGCAGTCTTATCGGCTGCGCGGATATTTGCTACACTGCGACCTGTTTTATGATAACGACAGACTGCTATGTTGATTTTTGAAGGCAACGAAATAGAAACCGATAGCGAAGGCTATTTGAAAGACACCACCCAGTGGAGCGAACCGCTGGCGACAGTCATTGCTGAAAACGAAGGCATTACCCTCTCGCCTGAACACTGGGAAGTGGTGCGTTTCGTCCGCGACTTTTACCTGGAATTTAATACCTCACCGGCCATTCGCATGCTAGTCAAAGCGATGGCGAATAAATTCGGCGAAGAAAAAGGCAACAGTCGCTACTTGTATCGCCTGTTTCCGAAAGGGCCGGCGAAGCAGGCCACCAAAATCGCCGGCCTGCCCAAACCGGTAAAATGCATTTAATAGCGAATACTGAATCCGGTGAGTTCTTCGCGCGAACGGTGCGGTTCACTTAGCACTCTGTCAACCCGGGCAGAGCGTGGACCGCCTTCTTTCAGCCACTTCATTAGTTTTTCAACCTGTTCGGCTTCGCCGCAAGCCACCACTTCTACACTGCCATCGTCCATGTTTTTCGCATAGCCGGTCACCCCCAGCCGCCGCGCTTCCTGCTGGGTGGTATAGCGAAACCCCACGCCCTGCACCCGGCCATGTACCCACGCGATAATGCAGACTCTCGACATTGCTCTTCTCCTTCTCTTGCCCGGGCGCGTTGCAAATCCACGAAAAACTCAGGACAATGGCGCCCATTTCTTTGAATCGACAGAATTGTAAATTATGAGTGTACGTTTAGTGTTAGCCAAAGGGCGCGAAAAATCTTTGCTTCGTCGCCATCCGTGGGTCTTTTCCGGTGCCGTTGCCCGAATGGAAGGTAAAGCCAGCCTCGGCGAAACCATCGATATTGTTGACCATCAGGGTAAATGGTTAGCCCGCGGCGCGTATTCTCCGGCGTCGCAGATCCGCGCGCGCGTCTGGACGTTCGACCCGTCTGAATCTGTCGATATCGCCTTCTTTACCCGTCGACTGCAACAGGCGCAGCAGTGGCGCGACTGGTTGGCCGAAAAAGATGGCCTTGACAGCTATCGTTTGATCGCCGGTGAATCCGATGGCTTGCCAGGCGTGACCATCGATCGCTTTGGCTCATTTCTGGTACTGCAATTACTGAGCGCTGGCGCTGAATATCAGCGTGCCGCATTGATTAGCGCGCTGCAAGCGCTGTACCCGGAATGTGCGATTTATGACCGTAGCGATGTCGCGGTACGTAAAAAAGAGGGAATGGAACTGACGCACGGCCCGGTGACCGGCGAGCTTCCGCCTGCCCTGTTGCCGATTGAAGAACACGGTATGAAACTGCTGGTGGATATTCAGGGCGGCCATAAAACCGGGTATTACCTGGACCAGCGCGACAGCCGACTGGCGACGCGGCGTTATGTGGAGGATCAGCGTGTTCTGAACTGTTTCTCTTATACCGGCGGTTTTGCCGTTTCTGCACTGATGGGCGGCTGCCGTCATGTGATCAGCGTCGATACGTCACAGGAAGCGCTGGACATTGCAAAACAAAACGTGGAACTGAACAAACTGGATCTGAGCAAAGCTGAATTTGTCCGCGACGACGTTTTCAAACTGTTGCGAACCTATCGCGATCGCGGCGAGAAGTTTGATGTGATCGTGATGGATCCACCGAAGTTTGTCGAAAATAAAAGCCAACTGATGGGGGCCTGCCGGGGTTACAAAGACATCAATATGCTGGCGATTCAGTTACTGAATCCGGGTGGCGTACTGCTGACCTTCTCCTGTTCTGGCCTGATGACCACGGATTTATTTCAGAAAATCATCGCAGATGCGGCAATAGATGCTGGTCGTGATGTACAATTTATAGAGCAGTTCCGTCAGGCCGCCGATCATCCCGTGATCGCCACCTACCCGGAAGGGCTGTATCTGAAAGGGTTTGCCTGTCGCGTCATGTAACTTGAAAAGTGGAATGTTACCCTCATATAAAAGGTAATGATTTCCCGGGAGGTGACTATGATTGCCAGCAAATTCGGTATCGGCCAGCAGGTCCGCCATTCCCTGTTAGGTTATCTCGGAGTGGTCGTGGATATCGACCCGGTCTATTCGCTCGAAGAGCCGTCGCCTGATGAGCTGGCGGTTAACGACGAGCTTCGTGCCGCTCCGTGGTATCACGTGGTAATGGAAGATGATGACGGTCAGCCGGTGCATACCTATCTGGCCGAAGCGCAGTTAAGCAGCGAGACGCAGGATGAACATCCTGAGCAGCCATCCATGGATGAGCTCGCTCAAACCATCCGCAAGCAACTGCAGGCGCCTCGTCTGCGTAACTAAGATTGTAAGGCCCGACAGCGTTTCGCTATCGGGCCTTCTGCTATACGTGCTTTGCCAGTCCCAGACGCGGGATCTCAATGGCCGGGCAACGATCCATCACGACCTTCATCCCGGCCTCTTGCGCCAGCACCGCGGCCTGCTCGTTAATCACGCCCAGTTGCATCCACAACGTTTTCGCGCCAATCGCGATGGCTTCCTGCGCAACGCCCCAGGCCGCTTCAGAGTTGCGAAACACATCGACCATATCCACCTTTTCCGGAACCTCCGCCAGCGTCGCGTAGCCCTGTTGACCGAGCAACGTTCTCCCTGCCACCTTTGGTGAAACAGGAATGACGTGATACCCCTGGTCGAGGAGATATTTCATTACCCGGTAGCTGGGACGGTCGGGTTTGTCGCTTGCCCCCACCAGCGCAATTGTGCGGGTAGAGTTCAAAATATCAGCAATATCACTCTCTTTCATCGTCTTTCTCCAGGCTGTTTAGCCAAGTGTACGACAATCCTGCCAACCCAACCACGTGCGCCATACACAAGTATGAGAGCAAAAGTCGAAAATATGTCTATATGTTAGTGAACATGATTTTCGAAAAATCTTGATACATTCTTACCGGCGGTTTGTGGACAGGAGGATCTTATGAAAACCGGCACCGTGACTGTAATACTCGCCTTATGTTTGCCGGTAACCGTCCTCGCCACGACGCTTCGTCTGTCAAATGATATCGATCTGCTGGTACTGGACGGCAAAAAGGTCTCCAGTTCTCTGCTGCGCGGCGCAGACAGTATTCAACTGGACAATGGTCCTCATCAGATTGTTTTCCGGGTTGAGAAAACCCTGCGGTTTAACAACCAGGAAGAGCGGCTGTATATTTCCCCACCGCTGGTGATGAGCTTTGATACGCAACAGGTCGGTCAGGTTAATTTTCACCTGCCACGTCTGGAAAACGAACGCGACGCGGGCCATTTTGACGCCGCGCCGCGTCTGGAACTTCTGGACGGCGACGCCATGCCTATCCCGGTAAAACTCGATATTCTTTCCCTGACCACACGAACAAAAATCGTTGATTTTGAAGCCGAAACTGAGCGCTACAACAAAGCAGCGAAACCCGCGTCGCTGCGCCAGTTTGCCACGATGATGGCGGACGACAGCACGTTGCTTTCGGACGTTTCGGAGCTGGACACCGCTGTGCCGCAGTCGCAAACGCTCACGGAGCAACGGCTGAAATACTGGTTTCGTCAGGCCGATCCCCAAACCCGAAGCCGTTTTTTACGCTGGGCAGAAAAACAACCCTCTTCATGAGGTTGTTGTGCCGTGCGGCATTTTTTTTCTCTTTCTCTTGCAGCGTCAGTCACTTCCAGTACTCTGTAGCAAAGCCAACAACGGAATAAAAATATGGAACTGACAACCCGTACATTACCGGCGCGCAAACATATTGCGCTGGTCGCTCACGATCACTGCAAACAAATGCTGATGAACTGGGTGGAACGGCACCAGCCGCTGCTGGAAAAGCACGTCCTCTATGCCACCGGCACGACCGGGAACCTGATCCAGCGCGCAACAGGCCTGGACGTCAACGCGATGCTGAGCGGCCCAATGGGGGGCGATCAGCAGGTTGGCGCGCTGATCTCGGAAGGAAAAATTGATGTCCTGATCTTTTTCTGGGATCCGCTGAACGCGGTACCGCACGATCCGGACGTGAAAGCGCTGCTGCGTCTGGCGACTGTCTGGAATATTCCGGTCGCCACGAACGTCGCTACGGCGGATTTCATCATCCAGTCGCCTCACTTTAATGACGATATAGACGTCCTGATCCCGGACTACCCGCGCTATCTGGCGGAGCGTCTGAAGTAAACGGATTGAGGCGGCAACTGCCGCCTGATGTCAGGGCTTTCTGGCGACCGGCACATCAAGCGCTTTCAGGTCCGCAACAAAGCGTGACGGATTCTCTTTGTTATAAAGTAACCAGACGCGATGCCGAGCGCGCGTTAACGCAACGTAAAACAGGCGTCGCTCCTCGGCATCCGGGAAATCTTCCATCTGCGGCAGCAGCGCTTCTTCCATGATCGATTCCCGCGCCGGAGCCGGAAATCCATCGCTGCCCTCCTGCAAACCCACGACGATAACGTAATCTGCCTGCTGACCTTTACTGGCGTGGACAGTCATAAAATCAAGCTGCAGCTTCGGCCAGCGGGTCGCCGCTTTCTCCAGACTTTCCGGCCTGAGATGATGATAACGCGCCAGCACGAGGATCCGTTCATCCGCTTTTGCATAGCCGGAAAGCTTATCCAGCAGCGCGTCAAGCTGGGTTTCATCCAGCAGCGTCACCGCCTTTTTATCGCCGGTTGTCAGACTGTTCAACGGTTTCTTTAGCTGATGGGGGTTCTGCTGGATAAAACGGTTCGCGACTTCGCCTATCCGGTTGTTGAAGCGATACGTAGTGTCAAGATCGCAGCGGTCTCCTTCGCCGAAGGTTTGATGGAAAGCGGTGGTTAATGAAAGCTGAGCGCCGCTGAATCGGTAAATAGCCTGCCAGTCATCGCCGACGGCAAACAGGGTGGTATGGCTGTTTTGCTTACGCAAGGCGGCCAGCAACGCCGCACGCTGTGGAGAGATATCCTGAAACTCATCCACCAGTATGTGCTTCCACGGGCTGATGAAGCGTCCTTTCTCCAGAATCACTATCGCCTGATGGATGAGTCCGGAAAAATCAACCGCGTTTTCAGCTTTCAGCGCGCTCTTCCAGGCCTTCAGCAACGGCGCCATCAATTTGATACGCTTGCTGAACAGATCGCGGATGTCCTCGGGCGCACTGGCGATCATTTCCGCCTGAGCGCCGCCGTGCATGCGCATCAGGCTGACCCAGCGATCCAGACGTGGCGCGAGACGGCGCTGTAACGTCTTATCATCCCAGAAGTTTCCTTCGGCCACCGTCCACTGCATTTCCTCTTCCAGCCACTGTCGCCAGCCCTTCGCCTGCGCCTTTTTCTCGCTGCACTGCTGACGCCACGTATTGATAAACAGCGTATTTCGCGCCGCGGCGTCATTTTCCAGTTTGCTGATGGTTGGCACTTTTTTACTGCCCTGCTGAATAATATGCAGCGCAAGGGCATGAAATGTGCGTGCGGTAATCTCATCGGTATGAAGACGCTCGCGGATACGCTCATCCATCTCCTGCGCCGCTTTACGCCCAAACGCCAAGAGCAGAATTTGCTCAGCGGCCGCGTCACCTCGCGCGAGCAGCCAGCCCGCCCGCGCCACCAGCACGGAGGTTTTACCGCTTCCCGCACCGGCCAGCACCAGCAGAGACTGTTCGCCATTTACCACCGCCCGCGCCTGAGCCGGATTTAACGGCGAGGATTCCACCTGCTGAAAGAACGCCGCATGTTCGCTCAGCATCGTTTCGGTATAAGCCTGGTTATGCCGCAGACGACAACCTTCGATATCGTTAAGCCATGCCTGGCACTGTTGCAGCGCCTCGCGACAGTTATCGAACGCGTCAAGCCGGCTGACGGGCAACGGCAAGGCGGCAAACGCGCGCAGGATCTGCTGTCGTAAACCGGCGGTCTGCTCACGCGTTAGCCAGGCGTTTTGCCCCGTACGCGCGGCGATAGAGGCAAGCTGTTCCTGAAGTACGCCTGCGGCAACTTCACTCATCTCCTGGCTCCACTGCTGCCAGCGGGCATTTAGGTGATGGTGAAAACGCTGGGTTTCCGCCCATTCGGTTCCGTGTAGACGCACCACTTTTTCATCCGGGAGAACAAATTCCAGTTCACCCCACACCAGACCGCGCTTACAGTGAATAGCCATTAACTGATTGAACGGAATAAGGTATTCGTGGCGATCGCCCGACACTTTTATCCCGGCATTAAGAATCACCGCCCGATCGTAGGGGTGTTGCGCCAGACGTTTTCCCAAAGAAGTTGCTTTCAGTTCCATGACTCAGTCGATCCAGACAAAGAGGATTTCTTCTCAGTGTAACCGCCAGAGAATACGTGCTCCAGCCCAAAAAAACGTTACAATTGCCGACAATAACCAAAAACCAGAAGCAACCGAGGGTTTATGCGTACCGTTCTGAATATTTTGAATTTTGTGTTGGGTGGTTTTGCGACAACGCTGGCCTGGTTACTGGCGACGCTGGTCAGTATCGTTCTGATCTTCACTCTGCCCCTGACTCGTTCATGCTGGGAAATTACGAAACTGTCGCTGCTGCCTTATGGCAACGAAGCGATTCATGTTGATGAACTGAATCCGGCGGGCAAAAGCGCGCTGATGAATACCGGCGGGACGCTGTTGAATATTTTCTGGCTGGTTTGCTTTGGCTGGTGGCTGTGTCTGATGCACATCGCTTCCGGTATCGCCCAGTGCATCACCCTCATCGGTATCCCGGTTGGGATCGCAAACTTTAAAATTGCCGCTATTGCTCTGTGGCCGGTAGGACGGCGTGTTGTCTCGGTGGAAACCGCGCAGGCTGCGCGTGAAGCCAACGCGCGTCGCCGTTTTGAGTAATCAGGACTGAAAGCCGTTATGTTGAGTCCCCTGCTTCGCCGTTATACCTGGAACAGCACCTGGCTGTATTACGTGCGGATTTTTATCGCCCTGTGCGGCACGACCGCCCTTCCCTGGTGGCTGGGCGATGTTAAGCTGACTATCCCGTTGACTCTGGGGATGGTTGCCGCCGCGCTGACCGATCTCGACGATCGGCTTGCCGGGCGGTTGCGCAATCTGATCATCACGTTAATTTGTTTTTTCATTGCTTCCGCTTCAGTAGAACTGCTGTTTCCTTATCCCTGGCTGTTTGCCATTGGCCTGACGCTGTCGACCAGCGGATTTATTCTGCTCGGCGGGCTGGGCCAGCGCTACGCCACAATTGCCTTTGGCGCGCTCCTGATCGCCATTTACACCATGCTGGGAACGTCGTTGTACGCCGACTGGTATCAGCAGCCCGTTCTGCTGCTGGCGGGCGCTATCTGGTACAACGGGCTGACGCTCATTGGCCATCTCCTGTTTCCCATTCGCCCCCTGCAGGATAACCTGGCGCGCAGCTACGAGCAGTTAGCGCACTATCTGGAACTGAAATCGCGACTGTTTGACCCGGACATAGAAGATGAAAGCCAGGCGCCGTTATACGACCTTGCGCTGGCTAACGGCCAACTGATGGCGACGCTGAACCAGACTAAAGTCTCCCTGCTGAGTCGACTGCGCGGCGATCGCGGCCAGCGGGGAACGCGCCGTACTTTGCATTATTACTTCGTGGCTCAGGATATCCACGAACGCGCGAGTTCATCGCACATTCAGTATCAGACGCTGCGTGAGCATTTTCGCCACAGTGACGTCATGTTCCGCTTCCAGCGTCTGATGTCGATGCAGGGCCAGGCCTGCCTGCAGTTGTCACGCTCAATTTTGCTGCGTACGCCGTATCAGCACGACCCGCATTTTGAACGCGCCTTCACCCACCTGGATGCCGCGCTTGAGCGGATGCGCTCCAGCGGCGCGTCGGCTGATTTGCTGAAAACGCTGGGCTTTTTGCTGGCGAACCTGCGAGCTATTGATGCGCAACTGGCGACCATAGAATCAGAGCAGGCGCAGGCCATGCCGCACGCGGAAACAGAAAATCAGCTCGCCGATGACAGTCCGCACGGACTCAGCGATGTCTGGTTGCGCCTGAGCCGCAACTTCACGCCGGAATCCGCCCTGTTCCGCCATGCGGTGAGGATGTCGTTAGTGCTCTGCGTCGGTTACGCCATTATTCAGGTCACCGGTATGCATCATGGCTACTGGATCCTGTTGACCAGCCTGTTCGTTTGTCAGCCCAACTATAATGCGACCCGACACCGTCTGGCCTTGAGGATTATCGGTACGCTGGTCGGGGTGGCTATTGGCATTCCTGTCCTGTGGTTTGTGCCTTCGCTGGAAGGGCAACTTATATTACTGGTCATCACCGGCGTCCTGTTTTTTGCCTTCCGTAACGTACAGTACGCCCACGCCACGATGTTTATTACCCTGCTGGTGCTGTTGTGCTTTAATCTGCTTGGCGAAGGTTTCGAGGTCGCGCTGCCGCGGGTCATAGACACGCTGATCGGTTGCGCCATCGCCTGGGCGGCGGTCAGCTTTATCTGGCCGGACTGGCGTTTTCGCAACCTGCCGCGGGTATTACAACGCGCAACCGATGCCAACTGCCGCTATCTTGACGCGATTCTTGAGCAATATCATCAGGGGCGCGATAATCGCCTGGCCTATCGCATTGCGCGACGAGATGCGCATAATCGCGATGCCGAACTGGCTTCCGTGGTGTCGAATATGTCGAGCGAACCGGACGTAACCGCCCAAACGCGTGAGGCAGCGTTCCGTTTACTCTGCCTCAACCATACGTTCACCAGCTACATTTCCGCGCTGGGGGCGCATCGTGAGCAACTGACCAACCCCGAGGTGCTGGCATTACTGGATGACGCCGTGTGCTACGTTGATGATGCCTTACATCATCTCCCGGCTGATGAACAGCGCGTACAGCTGGCGTTGGCCGAACTCAAACACCGTATCCAGCAGCTTGAACCGCGTCCGGACAGCAAAGAGCCTCTGGTGGTTCAGCAGGTAGGATTGCTGGTGACGCTGCTGCCGGAAATTGGCCGACTGCAGCGCCAAATCACTCAATCTTCGCCGGAAACAGCGGCTCCTTTGTCAGCGTCTTAACCCACGCCGCAAGCTCCTGGCGACGCGTCGCCGGGAGCGCCGCTTCATGAATGCCATAAATAGCCCCTTCCAGAATGTAGAGGATTTTGTCAGTAATCGACTTGTTGATTTGTCTCAACCGAAGCCAGCACATTTTGGCGCCCAAAACACGGAGCGTACTGACATCATAAACGCCCGCTTCGTTAAGCAGGCTCTCAAGATGAAAGGTCATATTTGGCAGATCCTTGAGCCGTTGCGTTGCCCCCCGCAGGTGTTTTTCTTTCAACGCCGCATCCAGGGAATATTTCGACAAGCGGATGAGTTTTTGCTGATCGCGCCAGAGACTTTCATCAACCTGATAGTAATTGAGCATGACGGGGCGTCCGCGCTTCATAAAGGTCAGCCAGACAGGTGAGTGCTTTACGCAGTACTGTACGCTTTGTTCACAGGCACGGAGATAAAGCTCGCCATCGGCGACCATGGCAAACACCGTGTCGTTGATGGTCAGGCTGTAGCTGCCAAACAGCGATCGATAACGGATAGTCCCCAGAGAAGATAAATATTCCTGTGATTTATTGATCCTGTCATAGGAGTGTACTTTCATAAAATTCCCTTTTAAATCATAAACTAAATAAATTATTTGCCGTCACGGATCCGTTAACGACGAAAATAGGCAACTTATTCTCAGGGGGCAAGTTGTATTTCGTTTTTACCGCAACGATGAATAAAAATTGCGAGTTTGTTTCCGAAAATAAAGTTGATCTTTCACGGCATCAGGGTTACTGTACATCCATACAGTAACTCACAGGGCTGGATTGATTATGTACACTTCAGGCTACGCAAATCGTTCTTCGTCATTCTCCTCAACAGCGAACAAAATGGCGCGCGTTTCAACCGAGAAAGCTACTGCCGGGCTTATCAGTGAAGTGGTCTATCGTGAAGACCAGCCCATGATGACGCAGTTACTGCTGTTACCGCTTCTCCAGCAGTTAGGGCAGCAGTCTCGCTGGCAGCTTTGGCTGACGCCGCAGCAAAAATTGAGCCGCGAATGGGTTCAGTCGGCCGGGTTGCCGCTCTCTAAGGTCATGCAGATTCGTCAGCTCTCTCCCTGCCACACCCTGGAATCGATGGTTCGCGCATTGCGCACAGGCAACTACAGCGTGGTCATTGGCTGGCTGGCCGACGAGTTAACGGAAGAGGAGCATGCCGAATTGGTTAAAGCCGCTGATGAAGGAAATGCGATGGGGTTTATCATGCGCCCGGTTAGCGCGCATACCCATCCGACGAGACACCAAACTGGGCTAAAAATTCATTCTAATTTGTATCACTGAGTAAAATTAGGATTTATCCTGGAATTTTTTTTGGCCTTGCCCACTTTTTTTAAAGCGTATTGAATTTTTTGCGCGAACGCTTGTCGGAAGCGGTTTCCGCGTATTTTTCCTCGTAATTTCGACATCCAAAATGTTAAATATTTTGTATACAAGCGTTTTTTTTTCATATGCCTGACGGAGTTCACACTTGTAAGTTTCCAACTACGTTGTAGACTTTACATCGCCAGGGGTGCTCGGCATAAGCCGCAGATATCGGTAGAGTAACTATTGAGCAAGGCCCCCGGTGAAGGATTTAACCGTGTTATCTCGTTGGAGATATTCATGGCGTATTTTGGATGATAACGAGGCGCAAAAAATGAAAAAGACAGCTATCGCGATTGCAGTGGCACTGGCTGGTTTCGCTACCGTAGCGCAGGCCGCTCCGAAAGATAACACCTGGTACACTGGTGCTAAACTGGGCTGGTCTCAGTACCATGACACTGGTTTCATCAACAACAATGGCCCGACCCACGAAAACCAACTGGGCGCAGGTGCTTTTGGTGGTTATCAGGTTAACCCGTATGTTGGCTTTGAAATGGGTTACGACTGGTTAGGTCGTATGCCGTACAAAGGCGACAACATCAACGGCGCTTACAAAGCTCAGGGCGTTCAGCTGACCGCTAAACTGGGTTACCCAATCACTGACGATCTGGACATCTACACTCGTCTGGGTGGTATGGTATGGCGTGCAGACACCAAGGCTAACGTACCTGGTGGCGCATCCTTCAAAGATCACGACACGGGTGTTTCCCCAGTATTCGCAGGTGGTATCGAGTGGGCTATGACTCGCGACATCGCTACCCGTCTGGAATACCAGTGGACCAACAACATCGGTGACGCTAACACCATCGGTACTCGTCCAGACAACGGTCTGCTGAGCGTGGGTGTTTCTTACCGTTTCGGTCAGCAGGAAGAAGCTGCGCCGATCGCTCCGGCACCGGCTCCGGCTCCAGAAGTACAGACCAAGCACTTCACTCTGAAGTCTGACGTTCTGTTCAACTTCAACAAAGCTACCCTGAAACCAGAAGGCCAGCAGGCTCTGGATCAGATGTACAGCCAGCTGAGCAACCTGGATCCGAAAGACGGTTCCGTAGTGGTTCTGGGCTTCACTGACCGTATCGGTTCTGACGCTTACAACCAGGGTCTGTCCGAGAAACGTGCTCAGTCTGTTGTTGATTACCTGATCTCTAAAGGTATCCCGGCTGACAAAATCTCCGCACGTGGTATGGGCGAATCCAACCCGGTTACTGGCAACACCTGTGACAACGTGAAAGCTCGCGCTGCCCTGATCGACTGCCTGGCCCCGGATCGTCGCGTTGAGATCGAAGTTAAAGGCGTTAAAGACGTTGTAACTCAGCCTCAGGCTTAAGTTTCCGTCTACTAAAAACCCCGCTTTGCGGGGTTTTTTTATACCATTTTTCAGCCGACATGCTATCAGTATAAACAGCTATTCCTTGCCCAACAGCGCCTGCAAATCCTGCTTTAGCGAGGACATTTTGCTGGCATACTTTTCTTTATTCTCGGCGTCTTCAATCAGTTGCACGATCGTCTCTGACAGAGTTTTACCACGCCGTTGCGCCAACCCCGCCAGTCTCTGCCAGACCATAAACTCCAGATCGATTGATTTTTTGCGCGTGTGCTGATGTTCAGCATTAAAGTGCCGTTTACGTCTTGCGCGTATTGTCTGCTTCATTCGGTTAAACAGCGCCGGATTCATATGCTCTTCAATCCAGACGTTCACCCGCACAGGTTCATTTTCGAGGGTAAGCAACATCTCCACGGCGTACTGGGCAGCACTGGCTTCCACATAGCGGGTGATCAATTCTCCCTCGCGATGCTTCTTCACCAAATACTTCCACTTCCAACCGCTTTCAAGATTCTCAAGTTGTTGATATTTCATAGCGATCTCAATGTTACCGTGTCACTCTTATCAGAATATCAGCTTTTTCGCCTTTCGAAGAAAAGAATCTTCACGCTGTGAGCGACGCGACACCTGCCACGACGTTTTGCTCTCGCTTTCCCTGTGTGAAGCGGTGAGGTTTGCGGTATAATCGCGTCTTTTACAACAGACTAAAAAACATCAACTTTGACCATTACGAAACTTGCATGGCGTGATCTGGTTCCTGATACAGAAAGTTATCAGGAAATATTTGCACAGCCACACGTCATTGACGAAACCGACACGTTACTCAGTGATACTCAACCACGCTTACAGTTTGCCCTGGAGCAGTTATTACAGCCCAGAGCCTCTTCTCCTTTTATGTTGGCGAAAGCCCCCGAGGAGCTTGAGTATCTCAATCTTCTTGCAGAGGCTGCGCGCACGCTGCAACACGATGCCGGTCGCCTGACGGGCGGCCACTACGAGGTTTCCGGGCATACCATCCGTTATCGTGAGGCAGAACGCGCGGAAGATAATTTTGCGACCACTTCACAGGTGGTGATTGCCGACTGGGTAGAAGCGGAGCAGCTATTTGGCTGCCTGCGTCAGTTTAACGGCGACATCACTCTGCAGCCGGGTCTGGTACATCAAGCCAACGGCGGCGTGCTGGTGATCTCGCTGCGTACCCTGCTCGCCCAGCCGCTGCTGTGGATGCGCCTGAAAGCCATTGTCAGCCGCGAGCGCTTCGATTGGGTCGCCTTTGATGAATCTCGCCCACTGCCGGTTTCTGTGCCTTCGATGCCGTTGAAGCTCAGCGTGTTGCTGGTGGGCGAGCGCGAATCGCTGGCCGATTTCCAGGAGATGGAGCCGGAGCTTGCGGAACAGGCTATCTACAGCGAATTTGAAGATAACCTGCAAATTGTGGATGCAGAGTCCATGATTCAGTGGTGCCAGTGGGTGACCTGGATCGCAAAGCGTAACCAGTTGCCAGTGCCTGCCCCTGACGCCTGGGAAGTGCTGGTGCGTGAAGCCGTACGCTATACCGGCGAGCAGGATACGCTGCCGCTGAATCCGCTGTGGATCATCAGGCAGTTCACTGAAGTGGCTCCGCTCTGCCAGAATGATCTTTGCAGCGGTGAGCAACTAAGCCTGATGCTGGCGCAGCGCGAATGGCGCGAAGGTTTTCTCGCGGAGCGCATGCAGGATGAAATCCTCCAGGAACAAATCCTGATTGAAACGGAAGGGGAACGCATCGGCCAAATCAACGCCCTGTCGGTGATTGAATTTCCGGGCCATCCGCGCGCTTTTGGCGAGCCTTCGCGCATCAGTTGCGTGGTACATATCGGCGACGGCGAATTCACCGATATTGAACGTAAAGCCGAGCTGGGCGGTAATATCCATGCGAAAGGCATGATGATCATGCAGGCGTTCCTGATGTCGGAACTTCAGCTTGAACAACAGCTTCCCTTCTCTGCTTCGCTGACATTCGAGCAGTCCTACAGTGAAGTGGACGGCGACAGCGCCTCGATGGCTGAACTTTGCGCCCTCATCAGCGCGCTGGCGGACGTGCCGGTTAATCAGAATATTGCGATTACCGGTTCCGTGGACCAGTTTGGCCGCGCTCAGCCGGTCGGCGGGTTAAACGAGAAGATCGAAGGCTTCTTCACCATCTGCCAGCAGCGTGAGCTGACCGGCAAGCAGGGCGTCATTATTCCAGCGGCCAACGTCAGGCATCTCAGTCTGCCACCCGCGCTACTGAAGGCTGTAGAAGAAGAAAAATTCACTATCTGGGCGGTGGATGACGTGACCGACGCGCTACCGCTGCTGTTAAATCTGGTGTGGGATGGCGAAGGCCAGACGACGCTGATGCAAACTATCCAGGAGCGTATCGCCCAGGCGACGCAACAGGAAGGGCGTCATCGTTTTCCCTGGCCGCTGCGCTGGCTGAACTGGTTTGTTCCGAACTGATCGGACTTGTTCAGCGTACACGTGTTAGCTATCCTGCGTGCTTCACTAAAATAAGGCTTACAGAGAACATGGTAGATAAACGCGAATCCTATACAAAAGAAGACCTTCTTGCCTCTGGTCGCGGTGAACTGTTTGGCGCAAAAGGCCCACAATTGCCAGCGCCGAACATGCTGATGATGGACCGTGTCGTCAAAATGACCGAAACCGGCGGCAACTTCGACAAAGGTTATGTTGAAGCAGAACTGGATATCAATCCGGATCTTTGGTTCTTCGGATGCCACTTCATCGGCGATCCGGTTATGCCGGGCTGTCTGGGTCTGGACGCTATGTGGCAGTTGGTTGGATTCTATCTCGGCTGGCTCGGTGGCGAAGGTAAAGGTCGCGCGCTCGGCGTAGGCGAAGTGAAGTTTACCGGGCAGGTTCTGCCTACGGCGAAAAAAGTCACCTACCGTATCCACTTCAAGCGTATCGTTAACCGTCGCTTGATCATGGGTCTGGCTGATGGCGAAGTGCTGGTAGACGGTCGTCTGATCTACACCGCGAACGATCTGAAAGTCGGCCTGTTCCAGGACACATCCGCATTCTGATTTAGCCGCTGCAGCACTGTCAATGCACAGTAAATTGCGCGCTTAATAAGGCGAAACCTCCGCAACGCGGAGGTTTCTTTTTCTAAAGAGACAGAATCAGGCCATTACCACCCTGTCAGCCATGGCTTCTCGCCAACCTCCCAGCCAGTGCGACCTTTGATTCAGCGTCTGATAGGGACACATTTCTTTTGAGCGTCCGGCAATGCCGGCCTGATAACCACGTTGATGTGCCCGTTCCAGGCGATCTCGTTTTTGTCTCTTCATGCCTCGTTTCCCTCATACTTGTATCTGGTGGAAAAGAAAACAGTGATTACGAAATGTGCAATCACACTAAACGAATACCGCGAAACCCTTCTTGCGTCAATGCGCAAAATTCACACCAATGTCATATTTGTGAGCTACTGAATAACTCAGTTGTACAAAAAATGTGAGACGGAACAACTTCCTGTTTCCCGCGTCGGGCATAAAAAAACCGCCGTAAACGAGGGGTTCACGGCGGTAAGATTTACAAAAGTTTAAACTAGCGAAGCTGCTTCAATTCCTGTGCGATAGCGGCGGCCTCCTCACTCCACGCAGTCGCCAGCACTTTCACCATTTCATCGTAACCGTCTTTGGTCTGCACGGCTTCAATGTGGAAAGGACGCTTAATCAGCTGTCCCTGATGGTTCAGCAGCCATTCGCCGCTCACAATCACCTTGCCATCGTAGCGACCGTGAAAACCAGTGACCGTCACATTAAGCGTGTCCTGCATCGTTCCCAGCGGCTGAGAGGCGACTACCCATCCGGGCAACTGCGTACTCAGGTTGGCGACCAGCGTATTGCGTAGCTGTTGATCCAGCGGGCTGGCCCACAGGTTATTGTTGGCAATGACGTACTGGACGTCGCTGGTCTGATAAACCACTCCGTTTCCGGCGAGATAATCCGGCACCGCAACCTGCTCCACCCACAGCAGACGGTTGCTCTGACTCACCGTACTTTGCGCGCCGCTATGGGCAACCGGAAGCTGGTAATAGCTCTTATTTTCTCCACCTGAGCTGCATGACGTCAGCCAGAACGCCATCATCGCCACTAGCCACTTTTTCATTGTTTCGCCCTCTTAGGCTCTGGATCTTTCTTGTCCTTCGCTTCAAACACCAGCGCGTTGCTCTTTTCATTCAGGGTTTTCAGCACCGGTTGCAGCTCACGAAGCACCTGATCGAGACGCTGCATATCCGCAACCATCTTGTTGTAGGCGGCGGACCCCGGCTGGAAGCCCTGCATACTGCGGTTCAGTTCACGTAAGGTGTTCTGCATATCCGCTGGCAGCTGTTGCATCGACTGGCTGGAGGTAATCTTGTTCATATTGTCCAGCGTCGTTTGCAGATGCTTCATTGTGCGCTGGCTTTCCGACAGCGTATTGGTCGCCTGCTGGATCATCGGATTCAGCGGCAGGTTGTTGATCTTATCCAACGCTTCCATCAGTCGCTGCTGGATCTGCGCCAGTCCCCCGCTTACCGTCGGGATGATTTGATAACCGTTAAATTCGCGAATGCCGGTTAACGGCGGCTCTTTCGGATAAAAGTCGAGATCGACATACAACGCGCCGGTCACCAGATTGCCGGTTTTCAGCGAGCCACGCAGACCCCGTTTGAGCAGATCGGCCAGATGCGCACCGACGTCTGTCTCTTCACCCAGTTGCGCTTTCAGGCGTTCAGGTTCAATGCGCACCAACACCGGAATGCGGTAATCGTTATTAAACACCTGACGCATGTTCGGCATAAAGAATGGCACCTTGCTCACGGTCCCCAGACGAATACCGCGGAATTCGAGCGGTGCGCCCGGCTGCAAACCGCGAATCGAATCTTTAAAGAACATCAGATAGTCGATATGGTCGGTATACAGCGAATCCTGAATGCTTCGTTGATCGTCATAAAGCCTGAAGGCGCTTTTTTCAGCTACCGGTTGGCCCTGTTCAAGCCCTTCCGGCACGTCAAAGCTAACACCGCCGCCAAACAGCGTACTGAGGGAGCCCATCTCAACGCGCATCCCCGCGGAGGTCAAATCCACCGCTATCCCACTGTCCTTCCAGAAACGCACATTGCTGGTGACCAGGCGATCGTTTGGCGCATTGATGAACAGCTGGTAGCTAATGGTGCGCCGCTGCGCATCGAAAGTGCTGGTTTCAACGGAACCGACGCGATACCCGCGAAACAGTACCGGATCGCCCGGACTCAGCTGTCCGGCTTTTTTGCTGTCCAGCACAACACGGATACCTTTCGCATCGGGCGGTGCCAGCGGTGGGGAATCCAGCAACTGATAATTTTCCGGCTGGCTGCCTTTACGACCCGGCTGCAACTCAATATAAGCGCCGGAAAGCAGCGTACCCAGACCGCTGATCCCTTCTCGGCCCACCTGCGGCTTCACCACCCAGAAGACCGAGTCCTCATGCAGCAACTTTTCCATTCCGGAATTGAGGCGCGCTTTAATTTCTACATGTGTAAGATCGTCAGTCAGCGTCGCGCTCTCCACCACCCCGACGTCCACGCTTCGGCTCTTGATGGTGGTTTTCCCCCCTTCAATCCCCTCAGCGTTGGTGGTGATCAGGGTCACTTCCGGCCCCTGATGACTGTAGTGATAAAACAGGACCCATGCCCCAATGAGTGCGGTGACGATGGGGAAAATCCACACGGGAGACCAGTTTTTCACCTTCTGAACTTTGGCTTCCCCATTTTTAGATTCCATGCTGTCCGGACTCCTCATGGTCTGGTTCACGATCCCACGTCAGACGCGGATCAAATGTCATCGCAGAAAACATTGTCATTATGACGACTAAAGCAAACATCAATGCACCCATCGCAGGATAAATATTCATTAGCCCTCCCATACGCACCAGCGCGGAGAGTACGGCAATCACAAACACGTCGATCATCGACCAGCGGCCGACAAATTCCACTACCTCATAAATCAGGTGCATGCGCTCGCTGTCGCGTCGGCCATGGCCTTTGGCATCCCAGCACAGCCAGGCTATCGCGATCATTTTCAGCGTCGGCACCATAATACTGGCGATAAAAATCACCGCCGCGACCGGGTAAGAGCCTTCGCTCCACAGCAACACCACCCCGGCCAGAATGGTCGAGGGCATTTTGGAGCCTAACAAATCAGTGATCATGATCGGCAGGATATTGGCCGGAAGATAGAGCATGATTGAAGTAAACAGTAACGCCAGCGTCCATTGCAGGCTGTTTCTGCGGCGCACGTAGCCCGTCGTCTGACAGCGCGGACAAACATGCTGCTCAGCTGGCAGGATTGCCGTACAACACGGACAGGAGCGCAGCCCCTGGCGGATACCCGGCACGCCAGGCTTCAGGGTTTGCCGGATAGCGGGCATCGGGGCTATATCATCCCACAGCCAGCGGCGGTCGACGCACTGGAACGCGCGCAATTGCAGTACGCAAAACAGGCACCACGGAACAAAACTGCTGCCCACGCCAATATCGCCATACGCCATCAGCTTAACAAAGCTCACCAGCACGCCCGCGAGAAAGATCTCCGCCATCCCCCAGCTTTTCAACTGAAACAGGATACGCGCAAGCCATGCCTTAATCCGTCCAGGCATCTCTACCCTGTTCACCAACAGCAAAATGGTCAATAAACAAAATGCCGGAACGAGTTGAACAAATAAGATAAAGAAGGTGCCGAGGCTGGCGTAATTTTCAGAAAAGAGCACGCCGGGAATTTCCAGCAGTTTAACTTCACTGTTCACCCCGGCGACATTCATGTTCACAAATGGGAACAAGTTTGACAAAAGCAGCATAAACAGCGCCGCTAATACGTAGGCAGTGGGACGCTGCCTCGGCGCGTCCCATTCTGTCGTCAACGTTGTGCCACATCGCGGGCATGCCGCTTTCTGCCCATGCTCAAGGTGGGGCAATGCCACCAGCATGTCACACTGCGGGCACAATATGTGCTTTGCGGCATGGTGATGTTCGCACATATGCGCTCCTTTCATTACGCGCCGTTTTTCAACGCTTCAAGGTATTCCCAGCGCTCGAAGGCCTGTTCAAGTTCCTGCTCCGCTTGCGCTAAGTCGCCGAGAACCTGCTGCGTTTGTTCATGTGGCTGGCTAAAAAAGGACGCATCCGCAACCTGCGCCTGTAACGCCTCCAGTTTCGCCTCCAGTTCTTCCAGCAACTGAGGCAACTGTTCCAGCTCGCGCTGCAGTTTATAGCTTAGTTTGCTACTGCCGCGTTTTACAATTTCTGCTTTTGGGGCAACCACTTCTTGCGATTTCTTCACCGCTGACTGCGTAAACGCCAGATGCTGTTCCTGCTGCCCGCGCGCGTCGTGGTAACCGCCGACATAGCGGCCAATTTTGCCATTGCCTTCAAAGATCCAGCATTCGGTCACGGTATTGTCGACAAACTGACGATCGTGACTAACCAGCAAAACGGTGCCCTGGTAACCGTCGATCAGTTCCTCCAGTAGCTCCAGCGTTTCGACGTCCAGATCGTTGGTAGGTTCATCGAGAATCAATAAATTGCTGGGCTTAAGGAACAGCCGCGCCAGCAACAGTCGGTTGCGTTCACCGCCGGAAAGCGCGCGCACCGGCGTCATCGCCCGCTTAGGATGGAACAGGAAGTCCTGCAGATAGCCCAGTACATGGCGTGGCTTGCCATTCACCATCACTTCCTGCTTACCTTCCGCCAGGTTATCCATGACCGTTTTATCCGGATCCAGCTCGGCGCGGTGCTGATCGAAATAGGCCACTTCCAGCTTTGTGCCGACGTGGATACGCCCGCTGTCCGCCTTAAGCTGGCCCAGCATCAGTTTAAGCAACGTGGTTTTACCGCAGCCGTTGGGGCCAATTAGCGCAATTTTGTCGCCGCGCTGCACCTGGGCGGAAAAATCGTTAACCAGCTGTTTGCCGTCGATCTGATAATTGACGTTTTCCATTTCAAAAACGATCTTGCCTGAGCGGGTTGCTTCTTCAACCTGCATCTTCGCGGTGCCCATCACTTCGCGGCGTTCGCTGCGTTCGCGTCGCATCGCTTTCAGCGCGCGCACGCGACCTTCATTACGGGTACGGCGGGCCTTGATCCCCTGGCGGATCCACACCTCTTCCTGCGCCAGTTTGCGGTCGAACTCGGCGTTCTGTAACTCTTCCACGCGCAACGCTTCTTCTTTTTCCAGCAGATAGTGATCGTAATTACCCGGATAGGTCACCAGCTTGCCGCGATCAAGATCGACAATACGGGTCGCCATGTTACGAATAAAAGAGCGGTCGTGGGAGATGAAAATAATCGTCCCGTTGAACGACTTCAGGAAGCCCTCCAGCCAGTCGATGGTTTCAATGTCGAGATGGTTAGTTGGTTCGTCCAGCAGCAGTACGCGCGGATTACTGACGAGCGCCCGGCCCAGCGCCGCCTTACGCAGCCAGCCACCGGAAAGCGCAGACAGCGCGGCGTTAGGATCGAGCCCCAACTGCGCCAATACTTCGTTGATCCGGTTTTCCAGTTGCCAAAGATTGTGGTGGTCGAGTTGCTCCTGCACCTTCGCCAGCTCGTTAAGGTTTCGCTCGCTCGGATCGGTCATCACCAGACGGGAAACGTCATGGTAACGCTTGAGGTATTCCGCCTGCTCCTCAATGCCTTCCGCGACAAAGTCGTACACGGTGCCTTCGACGTTACGCGGCGGATCCTGCTGCAACCGCGCGACGATCAGATCCTGTTCATAAATAATGCGACCGTCGTCCAGGCCCTGCTCACGATTAAGGATCTTCATCAGCGTTGATTTTCCGGCGCCGTTGCGGCCCACCAGACAGACGCGTTCGTTATCTTCGATATGCAGTTCTGCGTTATCAAGAAGCGGCGCGTCGCTGAACGACAGCCATGCGCCATGCATACTGATTAATGACATTTACTTATCCTTTCAGGCTGCGGTAATCAGCCAGCAGTTGTGGATCTGGCGGTTGCGGGCAAAGTCCTGGGAAAGCGTTTTTTGGGTGATTTCTTGTGCTTTCAGCCCCAGCGCCGCCAGACCGTCGAGATCCATACGGAATCCGCGTTTATTGTTGGAGAACATGATCGTGCCGCCTTTACGCAGCAGACGCTTTAAATCTTTCATCAGCGCCAGGTGATCGCGCTGAACGTCAAACGCGTCCTCCATCCGCTTCGAGTTGGAGAACGTGGGCGGGTCGATAAAGATCAGGTCAAACTGTTCCGTCGCTTCGCGCAGCCAGGCGAGACAGTCGGCCTGAATCAGACGATGCGCGCGGCCACTTAAGCCATTCAGACGCAGGTTACGTTCCGCCCACTCCAGATAGGTTCGCGACATATCGACTGTCGTCGTACTACGCGCCCCGCCCAGGCCCGCATGGACGCTGGCGCTGCCGGTGTAAGAGAACAGGTTAAGGAAGTCTTTCCCCTTGCTCATCTGCCCCAGCATCCGACGGGCAATACGGTGATCAAGGAACAGGCCGGTATCAAGGTAGTCGGTGAGATTTACCCACAGGCGGGCGTTGTACTCACCGACTTCAATGAATTCGCCCTTCTCGTTCATCTTCTGATACTGGTTTTTCCCCTTTTGCCGTTCACGGGTTTTCAGCACCAGCTTGTTTGGCGCAATGTCGAGTACCGACAGCGTTGCCGCAATAATGTCAAACAGCCGCTGACGCGCCTTTTGCGCATCCACGGTTTTCGGCGGCGCGTATTCCTGGATAACCACCCAGTCAGCGTAACGATCCACTGCGACGTTATATTCCGGCAGGTCGGCATCGTACAGGCGATAGCACTCAATGCCTTCCTGACGGGCCCATTTATCCAGCTTTTTGATGTTTTTACGCAGACGGTTAGCGTAATCTTCCGCCACCGTGGCCGGTTTGCTGTCCGGCGTGGTTTCGGCGATATGATAATTTTTCTGCACACAATCCAACGGGCCGTTTTTCGCTTTGAACTGCTTGTCAGCACGCAGTTGCAGGCTACTGAGCAGATCCGGTGAAGCGCTGAACAGCGACAGATTCCAGCCGCCAAACTGGTTCTTCATCGTGCGCCCAAGCAGGCTGTGCAGCGCAATCAGCGCCGGCTCGCTGTCCAGACGCTCACCGTACGGCGGGTTGCTGATCACTGTCCCGTACGGTCCTGTCGGCAGCGGGTTGCTCAGCTGCGCTACGTCTTTCACCTCAAACGAGATCAGCTCGCCGATCCCCGCGCGACGGGCGTTGCTGCGCGCGCGTTCGATCACCCGCGCGTCGCTATCGGAGCCGTAAAAACGCGAACCATAATCCGCCAGACCTTTTCGCGCTCGGGTTTGCGCGTCGGCTTTCACTTCCTGCCAGATGGCTTCGTCGTGTTGCGCCCAGCCACTAAAGCCCCAGCGCCCACGGTGCAGACCCGGCGCGCGATCGGTGGCCCACATTGCCGCTTCAATCAGCAACGTGCCGGAACCACACATCGGATCAAGCAGCGGCGTCCCCGGTTGCCAGCCGGAACGCATCACAATCGCCGCGGCCAGCGTCTCTTTGATGGGCGCAAGACCGGTTCGGTCGCGATAGCCGCGCAGATGCAGGCCGTCACCGCTTAAGTCCAACGCGATACTGGCGGTGTCTTTATTCAGCCAGACGTTAACGCGGATATCCGGCGATTCACGGTCCACATTCGGACGCGGTAAATTCTTACGGGTAAAGGAATCCACAATCGCGTCTTTTACCTTCAGCGCGCCGTACTGGCTGTTGCGGATGGTGTCGTTCAGGCCGCTAAAGTGAACAGCAAAGGTGGCGTCCGGGGAAAACATCGCCGTCCAGTCGATCGCCATAACCCCCAGATAGAGATCTAAGTCACTGTAAACTTTGCACTCACTCAACGGTAAAATAATGCGCGAGGCCAGGCGACTCCACATCAGGCTCTGGTAAACAAGCCGGGTGTCGCCCTTGAAATGGACACCACCCTGAACAACCTGACACTCTACGGCGCCGAGGCTTTCCAGTTCAGTTTTTAACAGCTCTTCCAGCCCACGGGCCGTACTGGCAAACAAAGAATTCATATCGTCACTTATACTCGAAGAAAATTGCTGCGCATTATAGCTAAACTGACGCCTATGTCATAAAGTTGAAGGCTTATTTCTTTCGAGGGACTGTACCGTGTTGTCGTTAACCCGCCTATTCATTCACCCCGTCAAATCCATGCGCGGCATTGGACTGACCCATGCACTGGCAGACGTCAGCGGACTGGCTTTCGATCGGATTTTTATGATAACCGAAGCGGACGGCACCTTCATTACCGCCCGTCAGTTTCCGCAGATGGTACGTTTTACCCCCTCTCCTCTGCATGATGGCCTGCATCTGACCGCGCCGGATGGCAGTTCCGCCATCGTACGGTTTAACGATTTCGCCGCACAGGACGCGCCGACGGAAGTATGGGGGAATCATTTTACCGCCCGCATCGCACCAGAGGCCATCAACCAGTGGCTAAGCGGCTTCTTTTCCCGCGCCGTGCAGTTGCGCTGGGTCGGGCCTCAACTCACCCGCCGGGTTAAGCGCCATGCGAGCGTCCCACTCTCCTTTGCCGATGGCTATCCTTATCTGCTGGTGAATGACGCCTCGCTGCGCGATCTTCAGCAGCGTTGCCCGGCAGGGGTTCAGGTTGAACAGTTCCGCCCGAATCTGGTGGTTTCTGGTGCCAGCGCGTGGGAAGAGGACACCTGGAAAGTGATTCGCATCGGCGACGTTATCTTTGACGTGGCGAAACCCTGCAGTCGCTGCATTTTTACCACCGTCAGTCCGGAAAAAGGGCAGAAACACCCGTCGGGTGAGCCGCTGGCGACGCTTCAGACCTTCCGCACCGCGTCGGATAATGGCGATGTGGATTTCGGTCAGAATCTGATCGCCCGAAACAGCGGCGTCGTCCGGGTCGGCGATGAGGTGGAGATTTTGTCAACCGGCCCCGCGCGCGTCTATGGCGCGGCCGATACGGATGACATCCCCGACGCCGCGCCGCAGGCAGACGCCTCGGTCAGCATTGACTGGCAGGGGCAGGCATTTCGGGGTAATAATCAGCAGGTGCTGCTTGAACAACTGGAAAACCAGGGAATTCGCATACCCTATTCTTGTCGGGCGGGGATTTGCGGCTGCTGTCGTATCACATTGCTGGAAGGCGAAGTGACTCCGCTGAAAAAGTCCGCGCTGGGCCCGGACGGCACAATTCTGAGCTGTAGCTGTGTGCCAAAAAGCGCGCTGAAGCTGGCGCGTTAAACCGCCTGTTCCAGACTGTAGCTGCTGGCGGTCAACTGCGGCTTCAGTCTGTCGTTCATGATCTTTATCGCATCGCCAAGCTGCATCGTTCGTCCCGCCACCACGACGCCGGGCTGAGCAAGTAAGCACAGCGCGGCGTTGTCGCCAGGTTCCACCACCAGCAAATTGACCTGTTCCTGGGTATCGCTTAACCAGACGCAGGCGGTATCGCCTGTCGTCGGCGACCAGTTATCATTATGCGCCACAAAGTGCCAGCTTTTCGGCATTTGCGGCTTCAGATAACGAATCGCCACCAGCGCATTGAGCACCAGTTCCGCTTTTTGTTCCCGGGAAAGCTCCAGGTCACGGCATTTTTCTTCAAAGGAGAAGTAAAGCGCTGCGTCATCAACGCAGAAACCAGACGGCGAAAATGCATCCGGGGTGAGCATTTTGCGGGCAAAACGCGAGCGAAATAACATGCCATTGGCTAAATCGAGCATCATACGGTCATGCTCTTCGTCATAATACCAGCGCCAGTTATCGTCAGGTTTAATTCGCATTTTTCTCTCCCCTCTCCATTGACCTGTTGCAAAATTGTCCCTTTTTGCCGCTTCGCTTATTGCTTTTATAAGCAAAGCTTAAAATGTCTAAATAAGCAACAGTGAAAGAATATAAAACAACCAGGCGCGGAAATAAACCCCTGGTTGTCTGATATTCTGATATAGCGCGGGAAAAAAAATCAAATATGGGTGACGATTTCTTTAATCAGCGGCGGACCTTTAAAAATAAAACCGGAATAAATCTGTACCAGTGTTGCCCCGGCGGCCATCTTCTCGCGGGCGGCGATGACCGAGTCGATCCCACCTACGCCAATAATGGGCAGTTGGCCTTTTAATTCCTGGGAAAGTCGACGGATAATTTCTGTGCTTTTTAATTGCAGCGGACGACCACTTAAACCGCCCGTTTGATCGCAATTTTTCATTCCCTGGACCAGAGAACGATCGAGTGTTGTATTGGTCGCAATAACACCATCAATATTATGGCGAACTAAACTGTCGGCAACCTGGATCAGTTCTTCTTCTGAAAGATCCGGCGCGATCTTTACGGCGATCGGAACATATTTTTGATGGATCGTTTGCAGATCGTTTTGTTTATTTTTAATTGCGCTTAGCAGATCGTCCAACGCGTCGCCATATTGTAAGGTACGTAATCCCGGTGTATTTGGCGAGGAGATATTAATCGCGATGTAACCGGCATAAGCGTAGATTTTTTCCATACAAATCAGATAGTCATCTTTACCCTGCTCGACCGGTGTGTCTTTATTTTTACCGATATTAATGCCGAGCACGCCGTCATAATGGGCCTTTTTAACATTCTCAACCAGGTTATCCACCCCGTGATTATTAAAGCCCATGCGGTTGATCAACCCTTCAGCATCAACCAGGCGAAAGAGCCGCGGCTTATCGTTGCCCGGCTGCGGACGTGGAGTAACGGTGCCGATCTCGATCGAACCAAACCCCATCGCGCCCAGGGCGTCGATACATTCGCCGTCTTTATCCAGACCGGCAGCCAGTCCAAGGGGATTCTTAAAGGTTAACCCCATGCAAGTGACCGGCCTGGCTGGTACTTTCTGGCGGACTAACGCTTCAAAAGGCGTACCCTTAATGCGGCGTAATTGCTGAAACGTAAATTCATGAGCGCGCTCTGGATCGAGCTGAAAAAGGGCTTTACGAACGAAGGGGTAGTACATGAACTCTCCTGGATTCCCGGTGTGCAGACCGGGGGCGTATTATGGGTGATATCGCACAAAAAGGGAATTGACCTGCGGCAATAAAAAGCAATCGTTTCCCCCGCTGTACCCTTTTTATGCTTTTTTCACATTTTCTATCCCGCATAAATCATTTCGGTTCCCGCCTCTCCTCTGACAGACTGCAAAAAATGTTATCAATGTTACTTAAAAGCAAACATTAAGTTATAAGGGAGAAGGCAACTATGCGCGTCATCACTCTGGCGGGAAGCCCACGCTTCCCCTCTCGCTCCAGTGCATTACTGGAATACGCCCGTGAAAAGCTCAACGCGCTGGACGTGGAGGTTTGGCACTGGAATCTGCACAACTTCGAACCGGCAGATCTGTTATATGCGCGCTTCGACAGCCCGGCGTTGCACATCCTGACGGAACAGCTTAAGCAAGCGGATGGCTGATTAACCGCATGCTGTCGCCTGGTCAAATCAGCGCCACCCGGTAAATTACCCGGTGGCGCTGATTATTTATCGTCCCTAAGAAACGGCAGGTCGACGCATCAGGCAAGCGCTTTCGCGATCTTCTCGAACAGATCGCCGGACAGATTCTCCAGCCCTTTTAACTGTTCAAGCGCGGCGCGCATTTTTTCCTGGCGCGGCAGGTCATAACGCTTCAGACGAATCAGCGGTTCTATCAGCCGCGACGCCACCTGCGGGTTACGGCTGTTCAGCTCGGTTAACATGTCAACCAGGAACTGGTAGCCACTGCCGTCCTCGGCGTGGAAAGCCGCCGGATTACTGCCTGCGAAGGCGCCAATCAGCGAACGCACGCGGTTCGGGTTGCTCATACTGAACGAACGGTGCTTCAGCAAGCCGCGCACCGTTTCCAGCACATTTTCCGCAGGGCTGGTGGATTGCAGGATAAACCATTTATCCATCACCAGACCATCCTGATGCCACTTATCATCATACTCCTGCATCAGCGCGTCGCGGCACGGTAGCTGTGCGGCCACCGCCGCAGAGAGCGCGGCCAGCGCATCGGTCATATTGTTGGCTGTATGGTATTGCTTGCTCACCAGCGTATCGGCAAGCTGCGTTTCGCCAAAGGCGAGGAAACGCAGGCAGGTATTGCGCAAGGTGCGCTTACCGATATCCCCGTGCTCCACACGATACGTGTCCAGATGATTCGCGTTATAGATCGCGAGGAATTCATCCGCCAGTTCTGTCGCCAGCGTCCGGGTCAGGGCTTCGCGTACCTGGGCAATCGCCAGCGGGTCGATAATCTCAAACAGTTCAGCCATTTCATTTGCAGAAGGCAGCGTCAAAATTTCCGCCGCCAGCGCCGGATCAATCGTCTCATCCAGCAGCACCGCGCGGAAAGCGTCGGCAACATGCACCGGCAGCGAGAGCGGTTGCCCCTGCTGAACGCGCGCGACGTTCAGCTTGATCCAGGTCGCCAGCAGACTCTGCGCCGCATCCCAGCGCGAAAAGTCGTTACGCGCGTGACGCATCAGGAAGGTCAGTTGCTGATCGCTCCATTTATATTCCAGTTTCACTGGCGCGGAAAACTCGCACAGCAGCGCCGGAACGGGCTGGAAATAGACGTTATCAAAAACAAACGTTTGTTCCGCCTGCGTGACGTTGAGCACCGGATTCACCGGATGGCCCCCCTTGCGCAGTGGGATCACTTTGCCTTCGTTGTCATACAATTCAATGGCAAACGGGATGTGCAGCGGCAGTTTTTCCGCCTGATCCGGCGTAGGTGGCGTGCGCTGGCTGATGGTCAGCGTGTACTGCTCGGTTTCCGGATTGTAGTCATCTTTAACCGTCACAATCGGGGTGCCGGACTGGCTGTACCAGCGACGGAAATGGGAGAGATCGATATTGGACGCGTCCTCCATCGCCTGGACAAAATCGTCGCAGGTAGCGGCGCTGCCGTCATGGCGCTCAAAATAGAGCTGCATTCCCTTCTGGAAGTTTTCTTCTCCCAGCAGCGTGTGGATCATACGGATCACTTCCGCCCCCTTTTCATAAACCGTCAGGGTATAGAAGTTATTCATCTCGATGACTTTGTCCGGGCGGATGGGGTGCGCCATCGGACTGGCGTCCTCCGCAAACTGTAACCCACGCATCGTACGCACGTTACTAATGCGATTCACCGCGCGGGAACCGAGATCGGAGCTGAACTCCTGGTCACGGAACACGGTTAAGCCTTCTTTCAGGCTCAACTGGAACCAGTCGCGGCAGGTGACGCGGTTACCGGTCCAGTTGTGGAAATATTCATGACCGATCACCCGTTCAATATCGAGGTAGTCTTTGTCGGTGGCGGTGTCGGTTCGCGCCAGCACGTATTTGGAGTTAAAGATGTTGAGGCCTTTGTTCTCCATCGCGCCCATATTAAAGAAGTCGACGGCGACAATCATATAAATGTCGAGATCGTATTCCAGACCAAAGCGCTCTTCGTCCCACTTCATGGAGTTTTGCAGCGAGGTCATCGCCCATGGCGCGCGGTCCAGATTGCCGCGGTCAACGTACAATTCCAGCGCCACTTCCCGGCCTGAACGGGTGGTAAACGTATCGCGCAGCACGTCGAAATCGCCAGCCACCAGCGCAAACAGGTAGCACGGTTTCGGGAACGGATCCTGCCACTGAACCCAGTGGCGACCGTTATCCAGGTCGCCCTCTGCAATGCGGTTGCCGTTAGACAGCAGGAACGGATATTTGGCTTTATCGGCGATAATTTTGGTGGTAAAGCGCGCCAGCACGTCTGGTCTGTCGAGATACCAGGTGATATGGCGAAAGCCTTCCGCTTCGCACTGGGTACACAGCGCGTCGCCGGACTGGTACAGCCCTTCCAGCGCGGTATTTGCCGCGGGGCTGATCGCATTAACAATGCGCAGGGTAAAACGCTCGGGCAAATTGCTGAGGACCAGTTGGCCCTCGTCTTCTTTATAGTCCGTCCACGGTTCATCGTTAACATGGACGGAGATCAGCGTCAGCGCTTCGCCATCGAGTTTAAGCGGGGCATCGGATGCGCCATGACGAACAGCCTGGCTCACTGCCGTGACCAGGGTTTTTTCAGCATCCAGGTCAAAGGTCAAGTCAATATCAGTAATCTGGTAATCCGGCGCACGGTAGTCGTGGCGGTATTTGGCTTGTGGCTGTTGTGTCATAAAAAAACCTTTCGCATCTTTTATAGAGTCTCGACTCCAGTCTATTCCTGTTGCGCAAATCGCGCTACGCAGAATGTTCATCTTTTCAGGCACAAAGCCTCTTGTTGCTACATTTTTATAACACGAGGCACGAAATGCACTCGACCCGAAAGTCAGCTTATGGTGTGATCGGGGTTCAATAAATCGCTAAACAAGGTATACTCCAGCGGTTTTCTTAGTTGTTTATTGTACTAAACGCTCCCGTGAGAGGATGCTACTGCGCACCTATGACACAATTCGCTTCTTCTGTTCTGCACTCGTTGCTGGATACAGACGCTTATAAGTTGCATATGCAGCAAGCCGTATATCACCACTACTATGATGTGCAGGTAGCGGCGGAATTTCGTTGCCGTGGCGACGATCTGCTGGGTATTTATGCTGACGCCATTCGCGAGCAGGTCAACGCCATGCAGCATCTTCGCCTTCAGGAAGATGAGCATCAGTGGCTCTCTGGACTGCCTTTCTTCAAAGCGGATTACCTGAACTGGTTGCGCGATTTTCGCTATAACCCGGAGCAGGTCTCGGTCAGCAATGATAACGGTAAGCTCAATATCCGCTTAACCGGCCCGTGGCGTGAAGTCATCATGTGGGAAGTTCCCCTGCTGGCGGTGATAAGCGAGCTGGTGCATCGTTATCGTTCTCCGGAAGCGGGCGTCTCTCAGGCGCTTGATACGCTCGAAAGTAAACTTGTCGATTTCTCTGCGTTAACCGCCGATCTCGATATGTCTCACTTCCACCTGATGGATTTCGGCACCCGCCGCCGTTTTTCCCGCGAAGTGCAGCAGGCCATTGTCCAGCGCCTGCAGCAGGAGCCGTGGTTTGTCGGCACCAGCAACTACGATCTCGCTCGTCGTCTCTCCCTGACGCCGATGGGAACCCAGGCCCACGAATGGTTTCAGGCGCATCAGCAAATCAGCCCGGAACTGGCGACCAGTCAGCGTGCGGCGCTCGCAGCGTGGTTGCATGAATACCCTGACCAGTTGGGGATCGCCCTGACCGACTGTATTACCATGGATGCGTTTTTACGCGACTTCGGCGTCGAGTTCGCCAGTCGTTATCAGGGGTTGCGGCATGACTCCGGCGATCCGGTGGAATGGGGTGAGAAAGCTATCGCCCACTATGAAAAACTGGGCATCGACCCGCAGAGTAAAACCCTGGTCTTTTCTGATAATCTCGATCTGCGCAAAGCGGTCGATCTGTATCGCCACTTCTCTTCACGGGTGCGGCTGAGCTTCGGCATCGGTACGCGCCTGACCTGCGATATTCCGCAGGTTAAGCCGCTGAACATTGTTATCAAGCTGGTGGAGTGTAACGGCAAGCCCGTTGCCAAGCTGTCCGACAGCCCAGGCAAAACCATTTGTCACGACAAAGCGTTTGTTCGCGCGTTGCGCAAAGCCTTCGATTTACCGCATATCAAAAAAGCCAGTTAACAGCTTAAGGGAGCCGCTACGGCTCCCTTTTCACGTTTATTTCCGAAATCTTCTTCTTTGCTAACGAATTCTGCTTGTCTGATGGCAGATGCCAGGTAACATAGGTATTCCCCCGTTTCGGGGACGTGTTTTTATATTGGACTACTAACAGAGAGAATATTATGAGCGTTGTGCCTGTAGCCGACGTACTCCAGGGCCGCGTAGACGTTGACAGCGAAGTCACCGTGCGCGGATGGGTACGTACCCGCCGAGATTCAAAAGCTGGCATCTCCTTCCTCGCCGTTTATGACGGTTCCTGCTTTGATCCTGTACAGGCCGTCATTAATCATTCTCTGCCCAATTACAATGAAGAAGTGCTGCGTCTGACCACCGGTTGCTCGGTTATCGTTACGGGTAAGGTAGTGGCCTCACCGGGACAAGGGCAAAGTTTCGAGATTCAGGCGACGAACGTGGAAGTCACCGGTTGGGTGGAAGATCCGGACACCTACCCGATGGCGGCGAAACGCCACAGCATTGAATACCTGCGTGAAGTGGCGCATCTGCGTCCGCGCACCAACATGATTGGCGCGGTCGCCCGCGTTCGCCATACCCTCGCGCAGGCGCTGCATCGTTTCTTCGACGAACAGGGCTTCTTCTGGGTGTCCACTCCCCTTATTACCGCGTCCGATACCGAAGGCGCGGGCGAAATGTTCCGTGTGTCGACGCTGGATCTGGAAAACCTGCCGCGTAACGAGCAGGGTAAAGTCGATTTCGATAAAGACTTCTTTGGTAAAGAGTCATTCCTGACCGTATCCGGCCAGTTGAATGGCGAAACTTACGCCTGCGCACTGTCGAAGATCTACACCTTCGGCCCGACCTTCCGTGCCGAAAATTCCAACACCAGCCGTCACCTGGCTGAATTTTGGATGCTGGAGCCGGAAGTCGCGTTTGCTAACCTGAACGATGTCGCCGGACTGGCGGAAGCCATGCTGAAATATGCCTTCAATGCAGTGCTGACTGAACGTGCGGACGACATGAAGTTCTTCGCGGAGCGCGTAGACAAAGAAGCGATTTCACGTCTGGAACGCTTCATTGAAGCTGACTTCGCCCAGGTGGACTACACCGATGCGGTCACGATCCTGGAAAACTGCGGTAAGAAATTTGAGAACCCGGTGTACTGGGGCGTCGATCTCTCCTCAGAGCATGAGCGTTATCTGGCGGAAGAGCACTTTAAAGCGCCGGTCGTGGTGAAAAACTATCCGAAGGACATTAAAGCGTTCTATATGCGCCTTAACGACGACGGGAAAACCGTTGCCGCGATGGATGTACTGGCGCCGGGCATTGGCGAGATTATCGGTGGCTCCCAGCGTGAAGAACGTCTGGATGTGCTGGATGCCCGAATGCTGGAAATGGGCCTGAATAAAGAAGATTACTGGTGGTATCGCGATCTGCGTCGCTACGGTACGGTTCCGCATTCTGGCTTTGGCCTCGGCTTCGAACGTCTGATCGCCTACGTCACCGGGGTGCAGAACGTACGTGACGTGATCCCGTTCCCACGCACACCGCGCAACGCGAGTTTCTAATCTCGACGTCAAAAGGCCAGCGCTGCTGGCCTTTTTATGATATCAACTGTCAGTTTCTGTGAATAATTTGGCAGCAATGTAAAGATCAACCGACTTCCCCTTCCGTCCTGTTACGTCATATTTCAGCGTCATATTTCGTACAAACCAAAATCCCTGATATCACTACGGATTAGTTTATTCTCATCCATTAGTACTTTTTTTAAACAATTGCACAGCATTCCAGACGGCTACAACACGGCATACGCGAAAACAAAGGTGCCGATTTTCTGTACAATTTTTTACACTTATCTGAATTAAAGATAAGAAAATCATATATATAGATATGACTGACGATATTTGAAGCGGAAACAAGTTCGAAACTTGATATCGTTCACAAAGTTCCAAAAATGAAATATATAGTTACATATTTTTTCTTTTTGAAACTAAATCTTTATATTTGTAGCACTTTGACGGTAGCGGAACGCTGGTTTGAATGGAAAGATGCCTGTCAGACACATAAAGACACCAAACTCTCATCAATAGTTCCGTAAATTTTTTTTTACAGAAATTATTGGCGGCAGTGGCAGGTGTCATAAAAAAACCAATGAGGGTAATAAATAATGATGAAGCGCAATATTCTGGCAGTGGTGATCCCTGCCCTGCTGGCTGCCGGTGCGGCAAACGCTGCAGAAGTCTATAACAAAGACGGCAACAAACTGGATCTGTACGGTAAAGCGGTAGGTCTGCATTATTTTTCTAAAGGCAACGGTGAGAACAGCTACGGTGGCGATGGCGACCAGACCTATGCCCGTCTTGGTTTCAAAGGGGAAACACAGATTAATGACCAACTGACCGGTTACGGTCAGTGGGAGTATCAATTCCAGGGTAACAACTCTGAAGGGGGTTCTGACGCGCAGAGCGGCAACAAAACCCGTCTGGCGTTCGCGGGTCTGAAATTCGGCGACGCGGGCTCCTTCGACTATGGTCGTAACTACGGTATCGTTTACGATGCGCTGGGCTACACCGATATGCTGCCTGAATTTGGCGGCGATACCGCCTACAGCGATAACTTCTTTGTGGGTCGCGTGGGCGGCGTTGCGACTTACCGTAACTCCAACTTCTTTGGTCTGGTTGAAGGCCTGAACTTCGGCGTTCAGTACCTGGGCAAAAATGAGCGCGCAAGCACCTATGAGGTTGACGGCGATGACAACAACTTCAGCGACGTGCGTCGTTCAAACGGCGACGGCTGGGGTGGCTCTCTGAGCTATGAGTTCGAAGGCTTCGGCATCGTCGGTGCTTACGGCTCCGCCGATCGTACCAATGCGCAGACTAACCCGGCTCTGCGTGGCCAGGGTGATAAAGCTGAGCAGTGGGCAACCGGTCTGAAATATGATGCGAACAACCTCTATCTGGCGGCAAACTACGGTGAAACCCGTAACGCAACGCCAATTAGCGGCGGTTTTGCTAACAAAACCCAGGACATCCTGTTAGTCGCGCAGTACCAGTTCGACTTTGGTCTGCGTCCGTCCATCGCCTACACCAAATCTAAAGCGAAAGACGTAGAAGGTATTGGTAATGAAGATCTGGTGAACTACGTGGAAGTTGGCGCCACTTACTACTTCAACAAAAACATGTCCACCTACGTTGACTACATCATCAACCAGATTGATTCTGACAACAAACTGGGCGTAGGCTCCGACAACACCGTCGCAGTCGGTATTGTTTACCAGTTCTAATAGCAGACCCCTTTGTTAAATGCCTCAAAAACAGGACTTCGGTCCTGTTTTTTTATGCCTGTCAGCGGAATCTCGCGACTTCACAAAACCTTGAGAGTTTTCACGTCTAACGGTTGGCATTTTGTAAATCTCCCGTTAACCTGATAGCGGAATTCCCTTCTGTAACCACAATGGAACCTCGTCATGTTTGAGAACATTACCGCCGCCCCTGCCGACCCTATTCTGGGCCTGGCCGATCTGTTTCGTGCTGATGACCGCCCTGGGAAAATTAACCTCGGGATCGGTGTCTATAAAGATGAAACTGGCAAAACGCCGGTGCTGACCAGCGTTAAAAAAGCCGAGCAGTATTTACTCGAAAATGAAACAACAAAAAACTACCTCGGCATTGACGGTATTCCGGAATTTGGCCGTTGCACCCAGGAGCTGCTGTTCGGGAAAGGCAGCGCGCTGATTAACGACAAGCGCGCGCGGACGGCGCAAACACCAGGCGGCACCGGGGCGCTACGCGTCGCGGCAGACTTCCTGGCGAAAAACACGGCGGTAAAACGCGTATGGGTGAGCAACCCGAGCTGGCCGAACCATAAGAGCGTCTTTGGCTCTGCGGGTCTTGAAGTCCGTGAGTATGCGTATTACGACGCAGAAAACCATGCGCTCGACTTCGACGCGCTGCTGAACAGCCTCAGCGAAGCCCAGGCAGGCGATGTGGTGCTGTTCCACGGCTGCTGCCACAACCCAACCGGCATTGATCCGACGCTTGAGCAGTGGCAAACGCTGGCTCAGCTTTCTGTCGATAAAGGCTGGCTGCCGCTGTTTGACTTCGCATACCAGGGATTTGCCCGTGGTCTGGAAGAGGACGCTGAAGGGCTGCGCGCTTTCGCCGCGCTGCATAAGGAGCTAATTGTTGCCAGCTCCTACTCAAAGAACTTTGGTCTGTACAACGAACGCGTGGGCGCCTGTACGTTGGTCGCCGCCGATGCGGAAACCGTTGATCGCGCGTTCAGCCAGATGAAGTCTGTCATTCGCGCCAACTACTCTAACCCGCCAGCCCACGGCGCTTCCGTTGTCGCCACCATTCTGAGCAACGACGCGCTGCGCGCGATTTGGGAGCAAGAACTGACCGACATGCGTCAGCGCATTCAGCGCATGCGTCTGCTGTTCGTGAATACCCTGCAGGAAAAAGGGGCAAACCGAGATTTCAGCTTCATTATTAAGCAGAACGGCATGTTCTCCTTCAGCGGCCTGACCAAGGAACAGGTGCTGCGTCTGCGCGAGGAGTTCGGTGTTTACGCCGTCGCCTCCGGTCGGGTTAACGTTGCCGGAATGACGCCAGACAACATGGCGCCGCTGTGCGAAGCCATCGTCGCGGTTCTGTAAGCGACCCGGAAAACAGAAAGCCCGCTGAAACAGCGGGCTTTTTTACTGGCGCGTGGCACCGGTCTGGAGCGCATTGAATGCCTGGCTACATACCGTTACCAGACAGGCATTTCATCCTGGAGGAAAGGATTATGCAGACGTTCGTACCCCAGCGTCGACAGCGGCCCATGCCCCGGAATAAAGGTCACCTCATCGCCTAACGGCAGCAGCTTACGCTTAATGGAGTCAATTAACTGACTATGGTCACCGCGTGGAAAATCGCTGCGCCCCACCCCGCCTTTGAAAATCACGTCCCCGGATATGAGCAACTGAGATGATTTATCAAAAAAGACGATGTGTCCTGGCGTGTGGCCCGGGCAATGTAACACCTGTAAAGTCACATTCCCTACGCTGACAGTCTCTCCTTCATTCAACCAGCGGTCAGGCGTCAAAGGCTGACACTCGTCGAGGCCGAACATGCGACTCTGGGCAGGCAGTCCCTCAAGCCAGAACTGATCTTCTTTTTCCGGACCGATAATCGGGACGCCGTAGTGCTGCGCCAGTTCTGCCGCCGCTCCCACGTGATCGAGATGACCGTGAGTGAGCAGGATCTGCATCAGCGTTACGCCGCTGGCGTCCACTTCCTGTTTGATTTTCCCGGCATCGCCACCAGGATCGACCAGCGCTGCCAGACGGGTTTGCTCACACCAGATCAAGGAACAGTTCTGGGAGAACGCGGTGACCGGAATAATACGATAGTTCATACTTCCCCTGTTTCGTTAATCACCAGTGCCGTACGGGACCGGTGTCAATATGCACAAAGTTACTGCGTGGGTAGTATCCTACACCACCAGCGCGCATAGATAACGCGGCTTTGCGAATATTGCTTAACGAAACGCCTTCAATATGGAAATCCATTGCCTGGCCTTTGGTGTGGTAGCTTTTTTTAGCGACTCCACGACTGTGGGCGCGCAATTCATTATTGGTATCGAGCGAACGATAACCGGAAATCAACTGGACGGGTTTACGGGAGCCGAGTAGCCCTTGCAGGCGGAAAAGCTGGTCAAACAGTCCTGGATCGATGGACTTCACCTTGTTTGCGCGGTAGTCGCGGAAAAAATGGTTAAGTTTGGCTAATTCATCCTGAATGTAAGCTCTGCCATCAAAAAATTCCGCTTTGATTGACTCACCGGTATGAAGATTATTGAGAGTCAAAATACGCGGACGCGGGGTAGAGAGAGTGGCAAACGCAGGCACGGGCAAGATGGCAGCTCCCAGGGCAGCACCACCTAACGCCAGCAGTTTGCGGCGATTAGCGTCAAAATTGTCCATGGTAATAAGGTCTACAGGTAAAAGGTCATCAACAATATGCTTTAGCGCACGAAGGGCACCTTAACTGGCAAAAAAGCCGCCGTCAAGATGGCCCAAGCCCAGCAGTGGCGGGGCTTCTGGCCGGCTGGCCCCGTGACTGCCAAATATTACGACAACAGATTTATCAGAACTTCTTCATTTACCTGATTAATTGTTCCGCTTTTGCCACAATTTGTGCGCTGGATCGCGCTATCTGGTCATAATTGTAAATATCTGTGCGATATTCCGTTCGTCCATCAGCTCCCACGAACGCGGTCAGATAATAAAGATTGACCGGAATCGTCTGGCGAATATTGACGTAGCGGGTATTCCCCTGCTTCAGAGCGTCAGAGATGCGGGTATTATTCCAGCCAGCATCCTGTAGCAGCATATTGGCAAGCTCAGAGGCCTTGTTTACGCGTACGCAGCCGGAGCTTAACGCCCGGGAGTCCCGTTTGAACAGATTATGGTTCGGCGTATCATGCAAATAAATAGCATCTGAACTGGGCATGTTAAATTTATACCGTCCCAGCGAGTTATGCGCGCCGGGCGCCTGCTGGAAACGAAACGGCAGATTCGACGGCGTAATGGTGGACCAGTCGACCTGCCACGGATCAATCGCCTCCCTGCTGTTCCAGCCGCGCATCACCGTATAGCCGTGACGTTCCAGATAGCCCGGGTCATTCCAGACCTTCGGCAGGATGTCTTTTCTCGCCAGCGTCGGCGGGACATTCCACGGCGGGTTGACCACCACATTATTCAGAGCGCTGCTCATCATCGGCGTTTTACGATCGGGACGCCCTACGATAACCCTCGACGCCAGCACCTGGTTGCCGTTCTGATAATAGACCAACGAGTAGGCCGGGATATTAACCATGATCCCCGTCGACAGGTCAGCCGGAAGTAAGCGCAGACGCTGGATGTTCAATGCCAGCACCCCTGCGCGCTGTGCCGGGGTGACGTTCAGCCAGTCGCGGGTCGCAGGACCAATCGCCCCGTCCGCGCCCAGTCCCTGCCAGGTCTGGAAGCGTTTGACCGCCGCGACAAGCTCTTTATCATAAGCCGCGCGTACGGCTGGCGCTGGCTTGCTGCGCGGCGCGCTCTGCGGCGAGGACTTCGCGTCAGGTGCGTCAACGGCGACGGCTGACGGACTGACCACTGCCTCTGATGGCGTTTCATCGCCGGGTAGCGCGATCTTCGGTCCTCCTTCCAGCATCCCGGTACGCTGGAGGATTTCGCGCAGCGCCGGAACATCATTACTCCACTGTCCCGGACGCAGCGTCGCTTTCCCGGTCAACTGCGGCCATGGACGGGAATCGCCGACCAACTCCAGCAGCGACGCATGCATCGACGCGTATTGCGGGTGTTGCGGCGCCAGCCCGGCGATAAAAGCAGGCAGTTGACCGTTATCCAGCGCGACCTGCCACTGGTTAATCACCGACAGCGGCGGCGTCGTCATTGCGTACGGCTTGCTGCTGTAGAGCCAGCGGTTGCCTTTGACCGGAATATTGGCAATAAAGTGCAGGTACCCCATCATCGCGTCAGACAGAACGACATCGCGCGTTAATCCGCTGACGGACGGATCGGTGAGTAGCGCCACCCAGTGGGTGAACTGTGGCTGGAAGCCCGCGATCGCCACCTCAGCCAGTTGCTGCTGGAAGGCTTTCACCGCATCACGATTCTCCCACATCGGCCGCATATCACGCGCCGCATACAGCAATTCCAGTTGATTCATATAGACAGGGGTGTACCCCGCAGGCAACCGGGACTGAAGCTCCGCGCGCGCTTTCTCCGCCGCGCCTTCAGGAAGGGGCTGGAGACCCGCCATCACAGCCGTTGCGGCGGACTGCGCCTGCGGCTGGGCGAGACTTTGTTCATTGGCGACGACAGGACTGCCGCCAGCGATAACCTCAGGCTCATCAGCCTGAACATTGAAGTGTGGAGCGAATGTTACAGCCAGGCACAAACTGAATGCCGAAAGCCGACGACCACCAAATTGATTAAGCAACATCCCTTGCCCCCTGGTTGCTATACGACATGCCCGCACATCCGGGGCTTTTTCCTATTATAGAAAGGCTGACAGGCGTTTACCTAACCTTATGTAAAGGAATTTAAAGATAACTCAGTATGAGAAGGTTGTTAAGTGGGCAGAAAAAATCCCCGTGTTTTAAGCACGGGGAAAGAACGAAAAGGACGCCTTAGTCGGTAATGGTTAATGTGGTCTCGACATCATACTTGTACGACCATTGCGTGCCTTTACTTTTGCCTAAAAGCTGTATCGTGCCGTGATAAACCCCCGCAGGCAAAGACGTGTTTGTTGTGGAAGAATACACGAGATTCGCCCAGACAGGGGCGATGGCCTCGTAACACGCTTGCCCATAAGAGTTCAGTTGGAAGACATTACAGGCCGTGGCGCGACGTCCCTGAACGATCACATTCCACGTTTTCCCGTTCTGATCGGTCATTGGCACCGTGAGCGGGCTGGAGCCCTTCGCGTCGGAAATCAGCGAACCTGGCCCCTGTGTATCGCCAGTCGTCACGAATGCCATATCAGGGATGCCTTCAATATGCTGTGAGTCCCAGTTATCGCCTTGTACGGTGGAGCCGACAACCGAGATGTTCCAGCTCCCCCGGTAATCATCAATGAAGGTGACCGCTTTATTGGTTAACTCTGAGCTGCCAATGGTGGCCTTTACCGTGACCTGCCCTACCGTAGAGCCCGACAGTTTAACCGTAGCGATACCTCCGTTATCGGACTGCGTTTCAGTAGCAGAAAGCGAATTCAGCGTCGTGCTCCAGGAAACCGTCGCGGAAGGCAAGGGATTATTATTACCGTCGACCACTTCAGCACGGTAAGTGACTTCGCCCTTCCCGACATAGGCTGAGTCAGCGCTTGGGGTTAATTTTGCCAGCGTTGCCGTCTTCGCATCCGCAGTAAAAGTAACACTATTGCCCGAATGTGCTCCTGAAGGATTAGCGTCTGGCGTTGCAGTAACCGTTACCACGCCTGATTTCACAGAGGTCCCCTCCGTTGTGGCGCTGCCGCTACTGTCAGTTTGACTGCTTTGCGGGGACAGTGTGACGCCGTCCAGGTCAGCACGCCAGTTTACCGATGCCCCCGTTAAGACGTTGCCATTTTCATCCGCAACTGTCGCTGTCCAGCTGATTTTTTCCTGACCATCGGCAACCGCCGTCGCGGTGTTTGCTTTTACATCCGTCACCTGCGCGGTTGCCACATTCCCGATGACCTGGAGTTGTGCCGTCTGGCTGCTGGCGCCTGCCGCTGCGGTCACCTCGATATTCCCCGCCTTCAGGCTTGAGAATTGGGTCTTCGCGATCCCCTGAGCATCCGTCGTTGATGCACTTTCACTAAAGCGGCTGCTCGTTTCACTGCTACTCCAGTTTACGATTACGCCTGAAATTGGGTTCTGGTTGGCATCAATAACCTTCGCTGTTAGCGTCACGTTATCTTTATCCGCAATAATTCCCGACATTTTATCCGCGCTGAGTGACGATACAGTCGCCGTTCCTGGATCGCCAGTGAACGTTAATTCGCCTAACGTTTTTGTGCTTCCATTGATGCTGGCTTCGACGCTGTAGCGGTCCACCGTGGTCGTTGTCAGCAGCACATCCGCAACCCCATCGGCCTGCGTGGTGGAGCTTGTCGCAGACAACTGACCTGTAGAGGGCGAAACAGCCCATTTTACTTCAGCGGCGGACAGCGGGTTTTCATTTGCATCCACAACCGTTGCGCTAACTTTTATTGCCGCAGTTCCATTGGCTAGCGCACGTTGTTTGTCGCTACTTAACGCCCCAACGCGTGCAGTCGTTGGATCAGCCGTAAAAATCGCGGCTTCAGCCTGGAAAGGCGCACTCTCACTGGTTTGCGCAGTGACAATCACACTTCCCGCTTTCTTCGAGCTTACAGTCATTGCAGCGACGCCATTCGCATCACTGATCGTCTGATTCTGGCTTAAAGTTACATTACTGTTGTCCGCTGACCAGTTAACGGTAATATCCGGTAAAGGAAGACCTTCCGCATTTCTGACCGTCGCTTCATAACGGATAGTACTGGCGCCATCGGCAACCTGTTTTGTGGTGCTTACCGTAATACCGTCAATTTTCTGCGTACTACTATCCGCAACAAAGGTGATGGGATCTGTGGTTTGCGCCTTGCCATTATTAACGCTTGCGCTCACCGTCACTGTTCCCGTCTTCGCTGACTTCAGACTCAATGTTGCCTTACCCTGTACGTCCGACACCGACGTCTTTTCAGTGATTTTTGTGCCGTCCGTTTTATTAACGACCCAGTTAACCGTCACTCCGCCCAGCGGATGATTGGCATTATCCGTCACCTGGGCGGTAATGATGTCGGTATCATTATTGTTTGCCACGACCTGCTTCTTCGCGGCAGAAATAGCGCTGACCTCTGCGCTGGTTATATCTGCGGTGAAACTCAGCGAAGGGGTGCTAATCGCGTTGCCCTGCAGCAACTGAGCTGTCACAACTGTGGTGATCACTGCCGTACTGCTTACCTGAATTTGCGCGGTACCGTTAGCATCTGTCAGCGTAGTGTTCGCGGACAATTTTGCCTGCGGATTATCGGCCGACCAGTCAACAGTCGCGTCTTTCACGACATTACCGTTTTGATCGGTGACATGCGCGGTCAGGGTTAGGGGCGTGACGCCGTTCGCCAGGGCGCTGGTTGCGGGGACATCCACAGCGGTGAGTTGCGCAGCGCTTTGCGTAGCCTCTTCAGTCAGCTTCGCGCTGGCCAGCTTCACGTTTCCGTCAATCAGTGGTTGAATCGTCAGTGTTTCAGCCTGTGTGCCCGCCGTCACGGTAGCAACGTATACGCCAGTTGACGTCTCGTTAAAGTGACCAATCGTCGCGTTCTTCTCTGCTACCTCACCGCTCACCTGCGCGGTGTTCATTTTCGCAGCGCTTAGCGTAGCCGTCAGTCGTGCCGCCAGTCCGCTCGCATTTTCGCCAGACGTTGTTTTGAGACTGACAGTAACATTGGCCGTTGAAGCGCCATCAGCAGGAATGCTGGCGGGTGAGACCACCGTTGTCGACTGCAGCGTAGTAACATTAATGCCGCTCACGTTGACCTTCATTTCGCTGGCGTCAGAAGCGTTGCCTTTTTTATCCCACGCAATAGCTTTGAGGGTGTAGCTATTGACGCCACTTCCCTGCCAGGCGGGTAAGGTGAAAACAAACTGCTCCGCACTTCCGCCGGAAGTGATCTTGCCGCCGTTGCTGAGAAATGAAGCCGCCTGCCATTCAATGCGTTCAAGACCATATTTGGTTTTTACTTTCGCTGTCACGGATTGTTTAGTCTGTTCTTCCCCCTGAATCGCCGTGGGTAATGACAGTGAAATGAGTTCCTGTTTGCGGTATTCAAGTACAATATTATTGTTACGGTCGACGAGATCCTGACGGCTTCCCATCAGAGAGCGACGCTGAGCCAGCGCAGAAGGATCGAGCTGATCGCGCAAAGGCACGCCAGGCGACCAGTTTACGCTGAGATTGAGCTGCGTATCGTTCTGGCCGCTTTTGCCCATTTTTTGATTTGCACCGAGGGTAATCAACGGAACAGGGGTATAGTTGAGGCCTAAGGTGACGGCGTAAGGATTTTTCTGTCGATCGTCTTCATCGTCTCCGAATAACCCCACGCTGTCGCCATAATATTTTTCATAAATTATATTGGCGCCTAACTGAGGATAAGCAGGCAAATACCCCGTCGCGCGAACATCAAAACCATTCGCCGCGCGCTCGTCATAATCCCGATACTGAGAAGATGCCATCCAGTCACTGAGACGAAAATAGCCATTAGCGGCAAGTTTGACGTAATCCCAACCTAACTCAGCGCCCACGCCGAGACGTTCGTGATGGTTATCCGAAACCTGCCGATCGTAAAAAAGATTTGTGCCCCACATCCAGTCGTCAGAAAAATGGCGATACCCCAGTCCTGTATTGATAACATTTCTGTCATCATGCCGTCTGCCGCCTAACTGAGTAAAAAACAGATGTTCTTTTTCGTTATACAACGGAAGCAGGAGATCAAGTTCAGAATCAGAAAGCGTAAAATGTTCATCAGTACTGATATTCACCCGCGCCGTGCCAAACTGATTCAACCACTTTTGCACGGCGGAGGAGGCTTCGCCTGTCGCCGTCGAGATAACCGTAGTGCTTAATGCGGTCGCTGCGTCATCACTACTCAGTAACGATCCCGCTTGCACGGCCGCTTGCGCAACACGATTTGCGTCCTGCCCTTCGCGATTATTCGTATCGTTGGCTGATAAAACAGAGGACTTGTCCTGTGCGCTCTCAGCATAACTCGGTGAAAAATAGACCAGGCTTGAGGAGGAAAATAACTGAAGCGCTATTTGCAAACAGGCTAAAGACTTCCTTGTCGATAATTTCATACAATTTGCCCCTGGTTTATCCATAGGGAAAGTTAAAACCTTATTTTATGGTAAAAAGCACAACACCTTCAATTACGCCAATAATTAACAGGATTAAATTACCCGGATAAAACATGAAATTACATTCTTGAAAGAAATTAATATAAACCCGCCAGCCAGTTCTTTTGAATAAAAATTAACAGCTTATAAAGATAGGCAGAATGAATATTAGAACTTTGAGTTATATATTTAATTTTATATAAATATAAATTTAGAATTTTTCAGGTATCACACGTAAAAAAGCCGTAATCCAGTGATTACGGCTTTTACGTTGTTGCGAACCGATCTACGACGCTTCAGTCACGCCCGGCACACCTTCCGGAGGCTGTGGCGCAAAGCCGCGCAGCCCTACCACGTGTACGTGTTCCGTATTCTGGAAGACTTTACGCACCAGTTTATAAGTGGTGCCTTTTTCCGGACTGATGTTTTCCGGCGCCGCGATGATGAGCTGCATCTGCAGGCGTTCGCACAGCTCAAACAGCGTGGCGATGGAACGCGCATCGAGACGCGCCGCTTCATCAAGGAACAGCAGGCGGCACGGTGAGATATCTTTGCCGCGCAGGCGACGCGCTTCATCTTCCCAGCTCTGTACCACCATCACCAGAATAGACATACCGGTACCGATCGCCTCACCGGTAGACAGCGCGCCGGACTCTGCGCGCAGCCAGCCGTCGGAACCACGGTTAACCTCAACTTCCATTTCCAGGTAGTTACGGTAATCCAGCAATTCCTCGCCAATGGTCTGCGGCGTGCGCTGCCCCATGTCAATTTGCGGATTCAGTCGCTGATACAGCTTCGCCAGCGCTTCCGAGAAGGTGAGGCGATTGCTGTTGAACAGATCCTGATGCTGCTCGTGCTGTTCAGACAACACCTCCAGCAGCGTCGCGTGGGTTTCACGCACGTTGACATTCAACCGTACGCTATTGACCTGGCCGAAGGAAACGCTCTGCAAGCCCTGGTTGAGCTGACGGATACGGTTCTGTTCACGCTGGATAGTTTTACGAATGATGTTCGCCACGCTACGGGAGCTGATCGCCAGTTTCTGTTCGCGGGACGTCAGCTCTTCGGTCAGGCGGCCCAGTTCGATCTCCATCTGTTCGATCGCTTCCACCGGGTCGTCGGTACGAATGATATCCTGACGGATACGTTCACGCAGATGCTGATACACCGCGACGAAGAACTGAATTTTACGCTCCGGACGTTTTGGATCTTCCGACAAGCGCAGGACGTCACGCAGATGCTCGTTATCCGCAACGGCCAGACGCAGCGCGCCGAGCGCCTTATCCGACATGGAACGCAGATCGTCCCCGGAAAGATAGGCCAGCTCGCGGCGGTGCAGGCGGCGCTCCACGCCGCTGTCTTTCACCAGCCGCATCACTGCACACCACCCGGCTTTCGCCGTGACAACCTGCTCACGCATTTCAAAGTAATCGCGTTCCAGACGGCGCAGTTTACGGGTCAGGTTATCCATTTCCGCTTCACAGAAGGTGAGCGCTTTCTCAAGCTGGTTGCGGCGCGAACGGTTATTGCTGAGCTGGGCATGCAGTTCATCACGACGCATCCGCGCACGCTCTTCCGCCCCGCTGTCGGCGCGCACGCCGATATCCTGCAGCTCGCGTTGCAGGTCGTTGAGCAACTCTTTCTTGGTGTCATAGGAACTTTTCAGCGACGCCAGCACCTGGTTGTACTGGCTCAATTGCGCAGCATGACCACGCAGCGCTTCGCGGGCGCGGGTGCGTTCCGCTTCCGCCTGTTCCAGACGTTGACGCAGCTTTTCGTTCAGATCGCTGTTGCCGCTGAGCATTTCCGCTGAGTCGGAGTAACCGAAGTGGGCACGACGCTGCACCACTTCCGTCAGCGCAAACGCCTGTTGACGGGCATCGCGCTGCACTTGTTGGGCATAGGCGAAATCGTCTTTCAGTTGTTCAAACTGTTCCGGGTCGCTCTGCAATACCGAGACGACCGGTTCCAGTTTGGCAAGCTGGTTGCCGTGCTGCTGAATAAAGCGCGCGGCTTCCTGCGCGTCGTCCAGTCGTTCGCGGATCTCATCCACGCGATCCGCCAGACTGTCGTCCGCCAGCAGATTGAGACGCGGCAGCAGGCGGTTCAGGGCAGAAACGCCCTCTTTCGCCTGTTCGTACTGGAGACGCTGCTGCTGGTTGTCGCTTTCATGGGCGGTCAGCGCGCGCTCGAGCTCAACGCGGCGGGCGTTCAACTGGCGAATTTCGGCTTCCGGATCGGACTCAAACGCCACCGAAAGATGGCTACCGATGAAGCGGCTAAAAGCCTGATGCAGACGCTGGGTTTTCTGGACGTCAAAAGAGAGCGTGGCGAAACGTTCCGACAGACCTTCACGCTCAGCGTGCAGGCTTTCGATACGGCTTTCACGCGCAGCGCGGCCAAACAGCGGCACCGACGGGAAACGGGAGTAACGCCACTGGCGATCGGCAATTTTGACCACCACCGCTTTTTCCAGTTCGTCGACGCTGAAAACGCTGTCATCGAAAGACTGCGGGTCCCCTTCAATCAGATACAAATCTTCCGGGCAATCCGTTAAGCCTTCCAGTTGCTCGGCGATCTGCGAAAGATCCGGGACCACGATAGCATGGCGCGACGGGCCGTACAGCGCGGAGAAGTACGGGGCATCTTCCAGACTGACGTCGTCATAGATTTCCGACAGCAGGACGCCGCCAAACCGTTCCGCCAACGCGTTAAGCCGTTGATCTTCCGCACCGCCAGGCTGACTTAAGCGTTCAATTTCTTCGTCAACGGCGTTCTTACGCGCGCCGACTTCATCACGCTCAACAATCGCTTCACGTTCGCGTTCCAGCAACTGTTGCAGATATCCGGTCACATCCTGGCTGGAGGTGAACTCCTCGCCACACTGCTCGCTGAGCTGACTCAGGCTGTTCTGCGCCGCCAGCCACACCGGCGCGCGCTGCATTAAGTGCTGAATGCGCGACTGAAGCTGCTCCTGTTCCTGACGCAGCGCCATCCGCTGTTCGTGAGCGTTAGAGACGCTATCAGAGAGCGACGCGATGCGCGCTTCCAGTTCCTGATGCAGTGCCTCCAGTTCATCAATGTCGAACTGTTTACCCTGCCGTTTGCAGAACTCCGCCAGCAGACGCTCCGCATCTTGCTGTTCGCGCAGGCGCTGCTCCAGCTCGCTCAGGCGCATCCGCAACGGCTGAACCTGTTCAGCCAGGTGGCGTTGATCGACGCCTTCGCGCAGCAGTTCGCGCGCCACGTCCCATGCTTCGTTGCGCGCCAGCGGGCCGTTAATCGCCACCACCAGTTGATACGCCTGCTCAAACTGGCTGTGCGCCGTTTGCGCCACACTCATTTTCTGCTCGAGAGAGAGCATTTTTTCGGTGGCTTCCTGCTCTTTCGCCTGGAAGGTGTCCAGCCACTCGGCGGCACTGTCTGCGGTAAGATCCGGCAAATGGCAAAGTTCTTTAGCGCGCTGTAACGCGGAAATCGCCTGGTTGTATTGAATCGCGCGGGTCTGCTGAACGTCCAGCGCCTGCTGGTAGTCGGCGAGCTGGCTTTTCAGCTCATCCACTTCCAGTTCGGCGGCTTCGGCGCGCGCCTCGTTATCTTCCTGCCGTTCGGCGGCTTCCGCCACCACTTCGTTTTGCTCTTCGAGACGGATCTGCAGCTCGTCGAGATCCGCTTCGTAGCGCTCAATTTTTTCCTGCTGACGGAGCGCGGTTTGCACCAGATTCAGGTGATCGCTCGCGGCCTGATAGTCGGCCTCAAGATCCCCTTCCGCGCCGTTGTGCTCGGCAAGTTCGCGCGCCATATCGACATGTTTATACTGCTCAGCCGCAAGCTGTTTACGCGAGGCGTAAAGTTCACGACGGAACTCCAGCGCCTTGTCCAGGTGAATGCGACGCTCGTTGGCGTGGCGCATGTAGTCCGCCGCCACATAGTTGGTGGCTTCGCTGATCAGGTGCTTAAACAGATCGCGGTCAGACTGGGTGACGCGGATCGCTTCCAGGGTCATGCGGTTTTCACGCAGCGCCGCTTCCATATCCTGGAATGCCTTGCGCACACCGCTGTTTTCCGGCAGCAGGTAGTCGCGTAAAGAGCGGGTGATGGCGCTGGAGATGCCGCCGTACAGCGACGCTTCAATCAGGCGATAGAATTTACTGCGGTCGGAAGCCGAGCGCAGACGACGGGCAATGATGCCCAAATCAAACATCAACGAGTGGTAATCAGTTATGGAGTTGAACTGCTTAAACTGTACGCCTTCCATTTCATCAAGCTTGTCTTTCAGCTCGTTGAGCGTGAGCACACGCGCCTGACGTTCGTTGAGGGTTTCCGTCACCAGTTGCGTCGGCTGAACCGACATCGGCAGTCCCTGAATGGCAAAGGGTTTAATGTCAACTTTCCGGTCGCGACCGGCGACCTGTTGCAGACGCACGCCGACCACCACCCGCTGATGGCGTGAGTTGATGGTATCGAGCATCGAATAACACACGCCCGCCTTCAGCTTACCGTGCAGGCCTTTATCGCGTGACCCGCTGGTCGCCCCCGCTTCGGTTGTGTTACGGAAGTGCAGCAGGGTTAAGTCCGGGATCAACGCCGTGACGAAGGCCGCCATGGTGGTCGATTTCCCCGCCCCGTTACCGCCGGAAAGCGTGGTGACTAATTCATCAAGGTCAAAGGTACGGGCAAAGAAACCGTTCCAGTTAATCAGCGTAAGTGAGCGAAATTTACCGCGTTCAATCATTATTCTTCTTCTCCACTGTCCGGCTGATTCTCTTCGGTCTCATCGTTGAGCTGTAGGTGGTTTTCGACCGGCATCGCCTCTCCGTCGCGAATTAAGCGGCGCTGGGCTTCGCGCGGGTCGTCGCCAGTACGAACATCCGCGCCAAAGCGGAATACCGATTCCGTAATGCGGAATTTGCTGCTGTCGTGCCCCATAAACCATACCATGCCTAAGCGACGCAGACGGTTTAAGGACGAGCGCATTTTTTCCTGCAACTTTTGCCGGTCCACGTCGGAGCCGGTTGAGCGGTTATTCACCAGCTTCAACAGTTTAGCTTCGTCGGCCAGCGTTAACAGTTCGTCGTACAGCTCCTGTTGGGTGAAAATCCCTTCATTCGCCAGCCGCTCCGGGCTGAGATAGAGGTAGCAGAGGATTTTCCCGACCATCATATCCAGTTCGGAAAGAACAGAACGCGGGATCAGCGTCGTGGAACGCGGACGCAGGTAGAAAAACCCTTCCGGCGCGCGGATCAGCTCGACGTTATAGCGGCTGTAAAACTCTTCCAGATAGTCCTGAAAATCCATCAAAAAGGCATGATTATCCAGTTCGTCCAGTCCAATATGACGGCCTGAGCGTAACGCGCTGTCCAGCGCCGGAAATAACGGATTCGCCAGCGCCTGCGCCAGCTTAACCGGCATCACTTGTTCAATATTTGTCAATGACATGCGCCTGTACCTTGGCTCCGTAATCATTAATCGGCTGCCATTTGGCTGGCAGTCCGGTGAAGTCTGCTTGCGCTACGCCAAGACGTACCGCCTGATCGATAACAATACGCGCCACGTCGAAATGACGCGCACGCGGGTACTGCGACAGATATTCGCTTACCACGAGACCGAGATCCAGCGGCGTCTCTTTGGTTTTGTAGACAGCCAACTGTTCTTCGATGATCGCCGCCAGTTGCTCGCGGATCTCGTTAAATTCTTCGTACTCTAAATCCGGTGGAAGTTCCCCGGTCACCTCTTCGTCGCGCAGCGCCATTTCCTCGTCACGCATATCCAGCAGACGATCGGCGTTCGCATAGGTCAGCGCCCACGGCTCATCGAAATAGGTCTGGACAGACTGGCGCAGACGCTGGGCAAAAACGCGATTTTTATCCATGTCGATAGCGGTACGGATAAATTTATGCACGTGGCGGTCATAGCCGATCCACAGATCGATAGACTGCTGGCCCCAACTGATAATACGGTCAAGCTTACTTTGCAGATCAAATACCAGACGATCGACGAAATGCAGATCGTCATGCGCCAGCGTCGCATCCTGGATGCGCAGCAGGTTGGCCTGCAGCTTATCACCCGCCGCCTCCAGCGTATCCTGCAGTTCGCGCAGGGTGCCCGACGTTTCCGAGAGCAAGAGTTCGCAGCTGGAAATTGCCGCCCGCCAGTCTTTATTCAGCAGTTGCGCGATGTCGTCTTTTACCTGCTGTTGCTGCTCATCCATGATGCGCTGAGTGAGATCGATGCTGTCGAAAATTTCCGCCACCGAGTATTTCAGCGGCGCATAGACGTTACGGTGCCAGTGGAACTCGTCGCCGCCTTCATCTGCGGCATCCGCTGCGCGCTTCAGTTCTCCTGCGACGATCGACAACTGCATTGACAGACGCAGCGTGGAGAACTCGCGCTGGCGGATATAATAATCGGTAATCCCGATGCCAAGCGGGGTAAGACGGTAAATGGCGTTCCCTTCCGCCTGCTCGCTGGTAAAGCGGTTCAGCAGACGTTGACGCACCATGTCGTTGATCGCATTGTTCGCGCGTACGCCAATGGTTTCGCTGGTTTGCTCAAACGCATCACTGACATGGCGAAACGCATCCACCAGTTCGCCTTCACTCATCTCGCCGTCGAGTCGCTCACCGTTCAGCGTGGCCACGGCCAACAGAAACGAAAGTCGGTCTACCGGCAGCGAGATAGAAAAATCATTTTTTCTGGCCCAGGCAACCAGTTCGGGGACTGTCTGGGAAAATTCACTCATAGGTTATCCTTGCATCTGCGGGTAAAGCCTCATGGGACAGGCGTTTCAGCGCGGTGACGTGTATATACCGGCCAAGGCTTATCCAGGGTTCCTGACGGCAATAACGCGTTTCAAGTTCAAGCAGCATCTCATAGCAGTCCCGCTGCTGGTGCTTTTCACGCAGATAATCATGAAAGACGCGCACCCCGGTTTTTCCGGTAATTTGCCAGCCAATCTGTTCCAGCCACTGATAAACCTGCCCTGGCTCACGGGGATAGTCCGGTGAAAGCGTGCGCTTTTTACGCTTTGGCATCCCCACCTGCACGTAATCGAAATTCCCGGCCACCATATTGTGCATCAACAGGCCGTTGGCATTGTAGAACATTAACGACAGTGCGCCACCGGGGCGCAATACCGACCACAGCGTCTCTAATACGCAGACCGGTTCTGCAACCCATTCCAGCACCGCATGAAACAATATCAGATCAACCGGGCTTTCCAAATGCGAAGCTACGTCCTGAGCGGCGCATTGTATAAAATGCATGTTATCGCTCACACCTTTTGCGTCCGCCGCCTGCTGCGCGCGGGCGATCATTTCCGCGGAAAGGTCACATAAGGTGACGTGGTGGCCCCGCTCTGCCATTTTGATCGCGGTCTGGCCTTCGCCGCCGCCGGCATCCAGCACGCGCAGTTTTTGCGTACCGTAGTGCGCCAGCAGGCCATCGAGATCCTGCCAGAGGATCGCCTGGCGCAACTGGCCTTTGGTGGTGCCGTAAATGTTACGGGAAAACTTTTCCGCGATGTCATCAAAATTGCGATCCCGCATCGGGCTCTCCACTGACGGCTTGGGGTTCTTAATCAAAACCGCTATTTTGTCACACCCGAGCGGAGAATGAACCTGTCTGGTGTAATATCCTGATTATTCTTCTGCTGTATGGTTAAAAAAGGAACCAAAAAGAATGCTTTTTACACTAAAGAAAGTGATTGGCGGCATGCTGCTGCCTCTCCCTTTCCTGTTGTTAGCGATCGGCGCAGGGTTGATGTTGCTGTGGTTTAGCCGTTTTCAGAAAACCGGGAAGGTGATGATCAGCGCAGGCTGGCTGGCGCTGTTTCTGCTTAGCCTGCAGCCCGTTGCGGACGGACTGCTTCGGCCGATAGAAAGCCGGTATCCCACCTGGCAGGAGACACGAAAAGTGGACTACATCGTCGTGCTGGGCGGCGGTTATACCTGGAATCCCGAGTGGGCGCCCAGCTCCAACCTGATCAGTAACAGCCTGCCGCGCCTTAATGAGGGCATTCGCTTATGGCGGGCGAATCCGGGTTCGAAGCTGATCTTTACCGGCGCGCACGCGCTGACGAATCCGGTCAGTACCGCGGAAGCCGGCGCGCGCGTCGCCGAATCGTTAGGCGTGCCTCGCGCAGATATTATTACCCTGGAGCAGCCGAAAGATACTGAAGAAGAAGCGCTGGCGGTGAAGCGGGCCATTGGCAACGCGCCGTTCCTGTTAGTGACGTCCGCCTCGCACCTGCCGCGGGCGATGATTTTCTTTCAACGCGTCGGGCTGGATCCGCTGCCTGCCCCGGCAAATCAGTTGGCAATTGATTCACCGCTGAATCCGTGGGAATACGCGCTCCCCTCGCCGGTCTGGCTGATGCACAGCGATCGCGTGGGTTATGAGACGCTGGGGCGTATCTGGCAGTGGCTGAAAGGACTGTCAGGCGAGCCAGGGCAGGAGTGATTTCGCCGCAAGATCGACGTTAGCGCGGCTAAAGCGCCCGGTATTGACCAACTGGGCCACTTCGTCCCATAAGACATAAAGCCAGCGCCGACAGATAAACGACTCTGCCACAGGCGCGCGGCGCAGGTAATGCCAGAGCAGATCTTCCGCCAGCGCGTTATCCATCAGACGGAACAGTTCATATTCCCGCGGCGCCCAGAGCATAATGCCCGGCCCCACCATCGCCAGAAGCTGATCGCTTCTGGCATCTTTTAACATACTGCGCAGGCTGAAATTGCCATGCACCAGCACGCAATTATCATTGAACCCCTCGAATAACGCAGGTAGGCATTCCCGCGTTCGAAACAGGATCCTTTTGTCCTGCATCGTCAGCCCGGTGTTGTTGAACTGATTGAGCGTACTCCATAGCACTTCAACACGCTGGCGATACCAGGAGGGCCAGATGTTTTCCTGGGTATTATCCACCGCGCCGACGCAGCCCCGGCTGTCCTGACGATGCCAGGCGAGCAGACCTTCGACGATCTGATCTTTAAGCTGCTCCCAACGCTCCGGGGTGCGCGCTGGCGCTTCGACAGACACGCCCCGCAGGCGTTCCAGCAGCAACACGTCGGGGCCGGGGTGCTCGTCGTGGGTCATTACGCCATACACGACCGGCATCCGGACGGTACCGCTGCGCGCCAGCATAGTGATTTTCCACGCCAGTTGCTGCGCGACGCCGGGAGTGGTGAAACTTCTGGCCATCAGCGGCATCGGATTGCCATGGCTGTCATACAGTGACCACAGCGCCGTATCGGCTTTTTCATTCACGCATTCAATACGGCTTAGTTTTTCGCCCAGTAAATGGCTTAATTCGGCACGCAGCTGTTCCATTCAGTTTACCCTTATAAACGCTACTGCTTTTATAATGAGCGCCAGAGGGGCAGATGTCACCCGGATGAGATCAATTGTTGACAAGAAAATGTGAGGAAAATCGTAACGGTACGACGCGCCGCCCGGGATCGGACGATGCGTCGTAAGGGAACATTAACGCATTTCGGCGCGGACGCGCTCAAGATCTTCGGCGGTATCCACCCCGGTACCGGGAACTTCTTTCGCCACCGCGACGTGGATCTTTTCGCCGTACCACAGCACACGGAGCTGCTCCAGCATCTCGATGTTCTCCAGCGGGCTGGGCTGCCAGCTCACGTAACGGCGAATGAAACCGGCACGGTAGCCGTAAATCCCCAGATGGCGCAGGAAGGTATCGCCAACGGTTTCCAGGCTTTTGGCGAATCGGTCACGATCCCATGGGATTGTCGCGCGCGAGAAGTAAAGCGCATAGCCTTCCGCATCCAGCACAACTTTGACCGCGTTGGGATTAAAGGCTTCTTCCGCGCCGTGGATCGGTGCCGCCAGCGTAGCCATGCCGACCTGACGCTGCGCCAGGTTTTCTGCGACCTGACGAATAATGACCGCCGGGATCATCGGCTCGTCACCCTGAACGTTAACAATCACGGTGTCATCGCTAAACCCGCACTTCTCGACGACTTCCGCCAGACGTTCCGTGCCAGACTGGTGGTCAGCGCGGGTCATGCAGACTTCGCCGCCCGCAGCCTCAACGGCGCGCGCGACATCGTCGTGATCGGTTGCGACGATAATACGCTCGGCGCCGGATTCACGGGCGCGCTCCAGGACGTGCACTATCATCGGCTTGCCATTAATGTCCAGCAGCGGTTTGCCAGGCAGGCGCGTTGACGCATAGCGCGCGGGGATGATGACCACGAAACTCATGATTTCCCCTCGTCAGCCGCCAGCACGCGGGCTTCTGTTTCCAGCAGGACGGGAATGCCGTCACGCAGGGGAAACGCAAGGTTATCCAGTTTGCAGATCAGTTCTTGTTTTTCCTGGTTAAACCAGAGTTTCCCGTTACAAACCGGGCAGGCGATGATTTCAAGCAGACGATGATCCATAGTTCCTCCAGATGGACCGGACAGTGAATCGGTAAATCTTATCATAATCGTTCACGCGTCTGCGTCTAATTCCCAGCCCTGCCGACATTCCGTGAACAGTCCCGGCGGGCAGTGGCCTAACGTCACGCGCGTGGCCTGCTGCCAGCGCGCAAAATCGCCAATTGCCTGTTTTAAGCCGTTCTGTAGCGAAATCCCGGACGTGACGCCCTTTTCCAGGTGCAGCGAAATGATCTCCAGCACCGCTGTTTTACGGTGCATTTTGGCGTCCATCCGACCAACCAGCTGTCCCCGGTGAAGCAACGGCAGGACAAAATAACCAAACTGCCGTTTCGGCGCGGGGGTGTAGCATTCCAGCCGATAACTGAAACCGAAGAGTTGTTCCGCGCGTTTACGATCCCAGACCACCGGGTCAAACGGCGACAGAACCGCGCTGTGCGTCGCGCTCAACTTTTTTGCCTGCGCCTGTTCAAGCAGCGGCAGGAGCTCAGCGTGTAGCCACAGCGTACCGAGCGTGTCGACTTCAACGGGAATAATTTGCTGTTGCTCCGCGCGCGTCTCTCGCCAGCGCTGTAGATCGGGTCGCTTTAGCCGATAGTAATCCGCCAGCCATTGCTCGCGAAAAATGCCAAGGCTGCGGGCGCTGTTGTCCAGCATGAACAGCTCAGCCTGCGCGCGCGGTAGCAGGTCGCGCTCATCATCCCAGTGCGGCATCACGCGATGAGTTAAATCATAAACGCGCTGAAAGTTGCGCCGTTCAACCACCATCAGTTTCCCGGCGGTGAACAGCCCTTCCAGGTGGCGCTTATGCGGCTTCCACTCCCACCATCCGCTGGTTCCCTTACGTGGATGCGCAAAATCCGCCGACCGCACCGGGCCGTTATGCTGAATATGCTGTATGAGTTGTTCAATTTCCCCGGCATGGTCGTTCATCCACGCCGCTTTGTACTTCCAGCCCATGTTTTCCGGGGTCAACATCCGGTGACGTATGAGCTTAAAGTCGCTGCGCGGCAAAAAGCAGGCTTCGTGCGCCCAGTACTCCATTAGCTCGCCGCGAGTCAGCGCGGCGTCAAGCCACTGCGAGGGATAATCCCCCAGACGGCTGAACAACACCAGATAAGGGCTGCGCGCGACAATATTGATGGTGTCGATTTGCAACAGCGACATGCGGGTTATGGTCGCGAGAATATCGGACTCACGGGCTCGACGGCGTGGCTTGCGCAGTAAGCCCTGTGCAGCGAGGTGGAGAAGACGGGCCTCTTTAAGAGAAAGGGACGGCAACGACATTGATGACTCCATCATTCATTCGCTGCCCTCGTGTCAGAATGCTAACGCGCCAGCGAGATCAGCTTTTCAAGTAACGCTTCAGGTTTGTTCCCCGACAAATGCGCATCGACAGGGAGATACCACCAGTTATCTTCAGCAAACGCGCGACACTTCACAGCATCTTTTTCCGTCATGATCAGCGTTTGCTCTGCATTCAGCAATGCCTGTACGTCACGCGCGCGCAACGCCTGGTGATCCGCCAGTGCGACACACTTTTGCGGCTGCACGCCGCAGGCTTCAAGCGTGGCGAAAAAACGTGGCGGATGACCAATGCCTGCCATCGCAACGACATTGTGTAACTGCGCGACGTTACGCCGCTCGCCAGTGCGCAAATTTACCGCCAGCCCCGGATCCAGACGCATTGGAATTTCTCCCGGCTGCGGCACACCGCCATTAACAATCGTCGCATCAACGGTTTTCAGACGGCCTGCACGTTCACGCATCGGCCCTGCCGGTAACCACCAGCCGTTACCGAAGCGGCGAACGCCGTCAATCACCACGATCTCAACATCGCGCGCCAGACGATAGTGCTGCAAACCATCGTCAGTCACGATAATCTGGACGTCATGCTGCGCCAGTATCGCCTGAACCGCCTCCGGGCGATGAGGCGATACGGCAACCGGCGCCCCGGTACGCTGATAAATCAGCACGGGTTCATCACCCGCCTCGGCCGTAGTGGTTTCAGCGCTCAACAACAGGGGATAGGCAGCCGCTTTGCCGCCGTAGCCTCGCGAAACAACACCAACGCGTAGTCCACGTCGCTGAAGCTGCTCCACCAGCCAGATCACCACCGGCGTTTTGCCGTTACCGCCTGCCGTCAGGTTTCCCACCACAACAACCGGCACCGGGGCGCGCCAGGCGCGTTTGATGCCCAGCTGATAGCACAGACGAATCGCCCCGCTCACCAGGCCATACAGCCAGGAGAGCGGCAGGAGTAGCCGCCACAGAGGCGATTCACCGGACCAGATGCGTGCGATCATTGACCAAACTGCATTTTGTGTAGCTGCGCATAGACGCCATGGTGCGCCAGCAGTTCGCTATGCGTCCCGCGTTCTACGATCACGCCGTCTTCCACCACCACAATTTCATCAGCCTGTTCAATGGTAGAAAGGCGATGCGCAATCACCAGCGATGTGCGGTTTTTCTGCAACTCGTCCAGCGCCGCCTGGATTGCGCGCTCAGATTCGGTATCAAGCGCCGACGTCGCTTCATCCAGAATCAGGATTGGGCTGTCACGCAACAGCGCACGCGCAATGGCGATACGCTGACGTTGACCGCCGGAGAGCAGCACGCCGTTTTCCCCGATGATGGTATCGAGGCCATTATCCATCTTATTGATGAAATCCATTGCATAAGCCATACGAGCAGCCTCTTCGATCTGCTCACGGGTGTAATGCTCGTTACGCGCATAGGCAATGTTGTTGGCTACCGTATCGTTGAACAGATGCACATTCTGCGACACCAGCGCAACCTGATTACGCAGGGACGCCAGCGTATAGTCACGCAGATCGTGACCATCCATCAGGATTTCGCCTTCATCGATGTCGTAGAAACGCGTAATCAGACTGGCGATCGTCGACTTACCGGAGCCAGAGCGCCCCACCAGCGCGACCGTCTTACCCGCCGGAATTTTCAGGTTGATGTTGCGCAGCGCGGGCACTTCGCGTCCCGGATAGGTAAAGGTAACATTGCGGAATTCCAGATCGCCGCTGGCGCGTTCAATAACGCGTTTACCGTCATCTTTTTCCTGTTCGCTGTCGAGAATCGCAAACAGAGTCTGACACGCCGCCATACCGCGCTGGAACTGGGCGTTGACGTTAGTCAGAGATTTCAGCGGACGCATCAGGGCGATCATTGCCGAAAAGACAACAGTAATGGTCCCCGCCGTCAGGCTCTCCATAACGCTCGGGAAGCTAGCCGCATACAACACAAACGCCAGCGCCAGCGAGGCGATAAGCTGGATGATGGGGTCAGAAATAGACGACGCGGAGACCATTTTCATCCCCTGCAGACGCATTTTGTTGCTCACCTTATCAAAGCGTTTGGTCTCAACTTCCTGGCCGCCAAAGATCAGGACTTCTTTGTGTCCCTTCAGCATTTGCTCGGCGCTGGTCGTGACCTGCCCCATCGTGTTCTGCATGTTTTTACTGATGGCGCGAAAACGCTTTGATACCACGCGGATCGCAATCGACACAATCGGCGCCAGCACCACGAGGATAATCGACAGTTGCCAGCTGTAATAGAACATCATGGCAAACAGGCCGATTATCGACGCGCCTTCGCGCACAACGGTAATCAACGCGCTGGAGGACGAGGAAGCCACCTGTTCAGAATCATAGGTGATGCGGGAGAGCAGTGTCCCGGTAGATTGCTTATCGAAGAAGGCGACGGGCATCCCCATCATATGACCAAACAAACGGCGACGCATGGTCATCACCACTTTGCCCGATACCCAGGAGATGCAGTAACTGGAGATATAGCTGGTAATACCACGTAATATCATCAGCCCAATGACCACCAGCGGCATCCAGAGCAGCACTGAGCGATCGGTTTTACCAAAACCTTCATCAAGTAAAGGTTTGAGGAGCGATAACATGAAGGTATCGCTGGCCGCGTTGAGGATTAACGCCACCCCCGCCACGATCAGACCCGCTTTGAAAGGCGCAATGGTAGGCCACAGTCGGCGAAACGTCTGCCACGTAGAGAGATCTTTATCGTTATGCATTCAAAAAACCAGCATTTGTTGAAATAGCCGCATATTCTACCCGTTATCGCCTGACACGCCAAACCACTGATGATACCAACGCGGTAAAATTTGCTCCCGTAGGCTGCTTATGCGCCAGCCCTGTGCGGAGAAATCCAGCGAAATTTGCCCCTGATGCGGGGTATCGCGCCACTGGTACCCCTGCTGCTGATAGCGCTGTCTGACCTTCCATGACGGTAACCGCCAGGCGTTATAACGCGATGCCGAGGCCAGCGCCATCTCGCCATTAACCCGCTGTATGAGTGCCAGCGAGGAGGACGTATTGCTGCCATGATGCGGCACCTGAATAATCGTAGCCGACAGATGCTGCCAGTAATGACTCAGCATCCGTTGCTCAGCTGGCGTCTCTATGTCGCCCGTCAACAATAGGCTGTGGCGACCATCGTCGATCTTCACCACACAGGAGTGATTATTGCCCTTGCCGCGATCGCCTTTTAACGGCCAGTGCGCGCTGAAACGCAATCCCTGCCAGTACCAGACCTCACCGCGATAACACGGTAAATGATTTCGCCAGCCTAACGGACTGCGGACCCATAGCCCGGGCCAGGTGCTCAGCATAGAGTCTAGCCCACCCCGGTGATCAAGATGTTCATGGCTGAGAATAATCCCTTCTGGCTCCAGATGATGCCAGCGTAGCCACGGAATAATAATGTGTTGCGCGCTGTCCCCTTCAGGCCAGGCCAGCCCGGTGTCGTACAACAGCGCTTTGCCGTTACGCGCGATAACTACCGACAATCCTTGTCCAACATCCAGCATATGCGCCTGCCACGTATCGGTACGCGGCGGGCTCCAGAAAGGCCAACTGAGCAGGGCAAGCGTTGCCAGGCAGAGTCCGGGTAACACCCGTAAGGCATTAAACCGCCAGCCAACAAGCACCAGCCAGGGAGCGAAAACCAGCCACTGCCAGCGCGCATCTACCGCTATCCATCCTTTCGGCAATTGGGTTAACGCCCAGAACACGGCGGCAAGCGAGCGATCGGCCAGATACCACAGTACAGACTCAACCACTAACGGCCCGCTGACGTGCGCCACCATTCCTGCGAGGATCAGCGGTACGCTAATAAACGTTACCAGCGGCACGGCGAATAAATTCGCCGCAAAAGAGGTCAGGCTAAGGCCGTGAAACAACGCGATTTGCAGCGGCAAAAGCAACAGCGTCATCCCCAACTGTAAATGGGCCAGCTCGACCAATAAACGCCCTGCCCGCGGTAACGTCCACTCCGGACAGGGAAACCATTGATACCAGAACAGCAGGGCCGCAACGGCGAAAGCGGAAAGCCACAGGCTCTGGGAGAGCACCGCCAACGGATCGCAAATGACAATCGCCGCCAGACAGCTGCACCAGACGGCCCATCCGCTCCACTGCCGTCCACTCAGCTTTAGCGCCGTCCAGACAAATAGCGCAATGATCGTACGCAGCGCGGGTGGCTGAAGACCGGTTAGCCAGGCGTAGAATATGGCGCCGAGCAGCCCGCCGATAAGCGGATGCTGCCAGTGGATCCAGCGCACCGGCAGCAGAAACTGAACGCCACGAAGCAATCCACTGACGAGCAGAGCCATTAAGGCAATATGCAGCCCGGAAATCGCCATCAGATGGGCGGTGCCGGTATCGCGAAGGATGTTTTTCACCTCTTTCGTGATCGCCAGACGTTCCCCCATCCCCAGACCGACTATCACCTGCTGCCACGGATACTCCGCCAGCCTGGCTTTCAGTGATGCGAGATATCTGGCTCGCCAACTGCATTCCCCGTCCAGGATTTTTGCCTGCAGAAAACGGCCTGTGAGCGGTTGATGCTGTGCCAGGGCGTAGCGCTGGCTGTCAAATCCCCCGTCATTTAACTGCCCGTGAACAGCCCTGATCCTAATCGTCATCGCCCAGTGCTGCCCTGCACAGGGTTCGGAAGGCAAATACTGCCCATAAAGAACGATACCCACCGCAGGAAAAAGACGACGCCCTGCCAGATGAGTGATACGTCCGGCGTGTGTCGTGATGTTATCCGTCGCGGTCAGTTCGATAATGGCGTCCTGATTTTTTACCGGCAGCGTGTTTCCGGCCCAAAGCGACTGTTTAGCCGCGAAAACGCCCCACAGAAAAAACAACAGAACCAGCCCGGCAAGCTGCATCCATTTGCCGGAGAAAAGCGTTAGCGAACAGGCCAGCGCGAAAAGACTGATAAGCCAAAGCGTATCAGGCAAAGCCGGTAAGAAAAGCAAAGGGAAAATACCGCATAGCGCGCCCAGACTGACCGTCGTGATTTTCATGAACACCTCCGTGTGAGCGGAAGTGTGCAGGTTAGCCAACGGTCCGTCAGGCGGTAATGGCAGGCTTTACGATGCGGTTTCCAGCGTTTTTATCACCGTGTTGTAAACCGCCAAATTTATTGCGGGGCGTCTTCCAGAATGGAGCGTCAGAAATGAAAAAAGCACCAGAAAGGTGCTTTTTCGCAGGTTACGTTTTGAGGAAACTTAACCGTAAATATTGGCGCGATCGCGCAGTTCTTTACCTGGCTTAAAGTGCGGAACGTATTTTCCTTCCAGCTCGACTTTATCGCCAGTCTTCGGGTTACGCCCGGTTCGTGGTGCGCGATAGTGCAAAGAGAAGCTGCCGAAACCGCGGATTTCAATACGCTCGCCCTGCGCAAGAGTCGAGGCCATATGTTCCAGCATCTCTTTAACTGCATCTTCAACCGCTTTTGCGGGAATATGAGATTGCTGGGTTGCAAGTCTTTCAATCAATTCTGACTTGGTCATGATTCCTCCGGTTCCTATAAGGCATATAAGCGCTGCTGTTGCATTGATTAAGGGCGGCCGTAGCCGCCCTTTGTCATTGATTACAGAACGAATCCTGTAATCTGTCAAGTAATCTCATCTGACTTCGCGATGAAACATCCCGAAGTTTCAAAGAATTACTCGCCTTTAGCTGCTTTGAATGCTTCAGCCATTGCGTTGTTAGAGAAGTTTGCATCTTCCTGTTTGTTAACAGTTGCGATGGCATCTTTCTCATCAGCTTCGTCTTTCGCACGAACAGACAGGCTGATTGCACGGTTCTTACGGTCAACGCCGGTGAATTTCGCTTCAACGTCGTCGCCTACGCTCAGAACCAGTGTTGCATCTTCAACGCGGTCACGGGAAGCTTCAGAAGCGCGCAGGTAACCTTCAACGCCGTCAGCCAGTTCTACGGTTGCGCCTTTCGCGTCAACTGCAGTCACTTTACCGTTTACGATTGCGCCTTTCTTGTTCAGTGCAACCCAGTTGTTGAACGGATCTTCTGCCAGCTGTTTAACGCCCAGGGAGATACGCTCACGCTCTGCGTCAACCTGCAGAACAACGGCTGCGATTTCGTCGCCTTTTTTGTATTCACGTACTGCTTCTTCGCCTGCAACGTTCCAGGAGATGTCAGACAGGTGAACCAGGCCGTCGATGCCGCCGTCCAGGCCGATGAAGATACCGAAGTCAGTGATAGACTTGATTTTACCTTCAACACGGTCGCCCTTGTTGTGGGTTTCCGCAAACTGCTGCCACGGGTTAGATTTGCACTGCTTCAGACCCAGGGAGATACGACGACGTTCTTCGTCGATATCCAGAACCATCACTTCCACTACGTCGCCAACGTTAACAACTTTGGACGGGTGGATGTTTTTGTTGGTCCAGTCCATTTCGGAAACGTGTACCAGGCCTTCAACGCCTTCTTCGATTTCAACGAAGCAACCGTAGTCGGTCAGGTTGGTCACGCGACCGGTCAGTTTGGTACCTTCCGGGTAACGCTTAGCGATAGCAACCCACGGATCTTCGCCCAGCTGTTTCAGGCCCAGGGATACACGGGTACGCTCGCGGTCGAACTTCAGCACTTTAACAGTGATTTCGTCGCCAACGTTTACGATTTCGCTCGGATGCTTAACGCGTTTCCAGGCCATATCGGTGATGTGCAGCAGGCCGTCAACGCCACCCAGATCAACGAATGCACCGTAGTCAGTGAGGTTCTTAACGATACCTTTAACTTCCATGCCTTCCTGCAGGTTTTCCAGCAGCTGATCGCGCTCTGCGCTGTTTTCGGATTCGATAACGGCACGACGAGAAACAACAACGTTGTTGCGCTTCTGATCCAGCTTGATGACTTTGAACTCAAGCTCTTTGCCTTCCAGGTGCAGCGTGTCGCGCACCGGACGAACGTCTACCAGGGAACCTGGCAGGAACGCACGAATACCGTTCAGCTCAACAGTGAAGCCGCCCTTAACTTTGCCGTTGATAACACCGGTAACAGTTTCAGCATCTTCGTAAGCTTTTTCCAGCGTGATCCATGCTTCGTGACGTTTAGCTTTCTCACGGGACAGCAGGGTTTCACCGAAGCCGTCTTCTACTGCATCCAGAGCAACGTCAACTTCGTCACCCACCTGGATTTCCAGCTCGCCCTGGGCGTTTTTGAACTGCTCAGCCGGGATGGCGGACTCAGATTTCAGACCAGCGTCAACCAGTACTACGTCTTTGTCGATAGCAACAACAACACCGCGAACGATGGAACCCGGACGGGTTTCGATTTCTTTTAAGGATTCTTCAAACAGTTGAGCAAAAGATTCAGTCATGTTTAATCTTCAGGTTTCATATTTAACGTCCATCTGACTCCATGCCGGATGGGGTTGTTTAACATACCCGCTGTCATTCCATTGCAACGGGGGTACTGCAAATTCGGTCGCTTTTAAGCGAGTGCCAGTTTTTGGCGCGCGTATTGTAGCGCTTTTTCAATCACTTGCTCAATGCTTAATCGGGTTGAATCTAAAACTAAAGCATCAGCAGCGGGAACTAACGGCGCTACAGCACGGTTTCGGTCGCGATCGTCGCGTTCTTTGATCTCGGCCAAAAGGCGTTCAAAGTTAACACTAAAGCCCTTTTCCTGCAACTGTAGCATACGGCGATGCGCACGTTCTTCAGAGGAGGCGTCAAGGAAGATTTTCACCGGCGCGTCCGGAAAAACCACCGTCCCCATATCCCGTCCGTCCGCGATCAGGCCAGGCAACTCACGGAAGGCGCGTTGACGACGCAACAGCGCTTCACGTACGCGTGGAAAGGCGGCGACCTGTGACGCAGCGTTCGCCACTTCCTGCGTGCGAATTTCACCGCTCACATCTTCGCCTTCGAGAATCACTTCCAGATTTCCGTTGGTTGAGACAAAGCGCACATCAAGATGGGTCGCCAACGGAACCAGCGCATCTTCAGAGGCGACATCGACATGATGATGCAGCGCCGCCAGCGCTAACACGCGATAGATAGCACCAGAGTCCAGCAGATGCCATTGCAATGCTTCCGCCATTGCCTTGCACAAGGTGCCCTTTCCTGCACCACTTGGGCCATCAATGGTAATTACCGGGGCAATTGCCGTCATCTTTCTCTCCTTAAACAGGCACACCGTTAACGTAAACGCCGCGCATTATACGCGCCAACGCCCACAATCGTTAACGTTGTGTGCAAAAACCCGAATCGTCTGTATTCAGATGAAGAATAATTGCGCAATTATAGCGGGCTGGTGCATAACCAGCCCAAAAGATGACAATGTTTTACTTTTTGTCGGCGGCAATACGGTCGCGCATGTGCTGAGCGCGATCGGCTGAGGCGGGGTGGGAGTCCATCAATGATTTCGCATGCCCCGCGTCCATGGTGGCGAATTTATCGAATGCGGTGACCAGTCCCTGGGTATTTATGCCGCGTTTCTTCAGCAGGTCATAGGAGAAATCATCGGCATCCGATTCCTGGCTGCGGGAGAACGAAGAGTTGATTACCCCTTCGGCCAGGTCGCCGAGTTGAGATTGCGACAGTTTGGACGCCACTCCGCTGGTAGCGGAGAGGGCGTCACGGGCCGCCAACGTTGCATAGGCCGTTTGCATGGCTTTACGGGAATGCCCTAACGAGACGTGGCCTAACTCATGCCCCAGAACGCCTTCGATTTCGTTATCGGTCATCAGATCCATCAGGCCTGAATAGACGCGAACACAGCCGTTCGCCATTGCCCATGCGTTGATCTCACGGGTCATATATACCTTGTAAGATACCGGCGTGCCGTCAATGTTATTGCCCAGCGCTTTCGCGATTTTATTTAGCCGCTTCGTGTATTTGCTCTTAGAAGCCGCCAGTTTATTTTCACTGTCCATCTGTTTGCAGGACTCAGCAGACAGCGCTTTGACGTCCGCATCCGAAAGCGTCGCCGCTTTGTAAGCAGCGACGCCGGAACTGGCAAGTAGATCGCCGTTGACGCCATTTTTACAGCCAGCCATTAACGTAGCGGAAATCGCCACCGCCAGCAGCAATGATTTATTTTTCATGCTAATCTTCCAATGATATTTATAATAAAAAGATATAAATCAAGAGGTTAAATCGAGAGGAAGGTAGCATTAGCGATAAGGGTAAATAAAGTACGAAAGCGGACGCAAGCGCGCCAGCACAAAGGCTGGCGCGAAAGATAATCAGGCGGGAGTGCTAATACGCGCCAACTGCTCGAAATAATCCGGGAAGGTTTTAGCGGTACATTTCGGATCAAGAATGGTCACCGGCGTGTCGGATAACGCCACCAGCGAAAAACACATCGCCATACGGTGATCGTTATAGGTGCCAATTTCAGCAAACTGTAATTTCGCTGGCGGGGTGATGCGAATATAGTCGCGCCCCTCTTCCACTTCCGCCCCTACTTTACGCAACTCGGTCGCCATCGCAAACAGACGGTCGGTCTCTTTGACGCGCCAGTTATAGATGTTACGAAGCGTGGTCGTACCTTTAGCAAACAGCGCCGCCGTCGCAATGGTCATTGCCGCATCGGGAATGTGGTTCATGTCCATATCAACGGCATTTAGCTCACCGCGAGTACAGGCAATAAAATCATCGCCCCAGGTCAGTGTCGCCCCCATTTTTTCCAGCACATCCGCGAAGCGAATGTCCCCCTGCATACTTTTGCGGCCAATACCGGTCACCTTTACCGTCCCGCCTTTAATGGCTCCCGCGGCAAGGAAATAAGAGGCGGATGAAGCATCGCCTTCGACCAGGTAAACACCGGGAGACTGGTATTGCTGACGGCCCTTCACGACAAAACGCTGATAGTGATGGTTTTCAATTTCCACGCCGAAGGTTTTCATCAGATTTAACGTAATGTCGATATACGGCTTCGACACCAGCTCGCCTTTAATGCTGATGATGGTTTCCTGCGACGCCAGAGGGGCCGTCATTAACAGTGCGGTCAAAAACTGGCTGGAAACGCTGCCATCAACCTCAACCTGACCGCCGGTAAAGCCTCCGCGCAGACGAAGCGACGGATAGTTTTCCTGCTCCAGATAGCCAATACAGGCCCCGCCCTGACGCAGCGCATCAACCAGATGACCAATTGGTCGCTCTTTCATACGCGGCTCGCCGGTCAGCACAATGTCGTTTGTACCGAGGCAAAGCGCTGCGGCAAGCGGACGCATGGCCGTTCCGGCGTTGCCCAGAAACAGCTCCAGTGCGCCGGTAGCCTGCAGCGGACCACCGTTGCCGGTGATTTCGCAACGGGTACGATCCGCAGAAAGGGTGTAATTGATCCCCAACGCGCTCAGCGCATTGAGCATATGGCGCACATCATCGCTGTCTAACAGGTTGGTCAGAACGGTGGTGCCATGGGCTAACGCCGCCAGGAGCAAAGCGCGGTTAGACACGCTCTTAGAGCCAGGCAGATTAATGGTGCCATCGACCCGCGCGATGGGTTGTAACGTCAGGGATTCCATGTACTCAACTCTCAAAAAACAAAAATAAAAACCCCACAGACGACGCTGTGGGGACGAAACGCCACACTTATTTAGCCGTGACGACGTTCGAAATCGACCATAAAGTCGGTCAGGGCTTTGACGCCTTCCAGCGGCATCGCGTTATAAATGGACGCACGCATTCCCCCCACCACACGGTGGCCTTTCAGCGCGTGAAGACCTGCCGCAAAAGACTCTTCAAGGAACAGTTTGTCCAGCGCGCTGTCCGCCAGCTGGAACGGTACGTTCATACGGGAACGGTTGGCTTTCGCCACATCGTTGCGGTAGAAATCGCTGTTATCAATCACGCCATACAGCAGTTCGGCTTTCTGTTGATTGATTTTATGCATCGCGTCGACGCCGCCATTCGCCTTCAGCCATTTAAATACCAGGCCGGAAAGATACCAGGCAAAAGTTGGTGGCGTATTAAACATTGAGTCGTTATCGTTCAGAACGGTGTAGTCGAGGATCGACGGGCAACTGGTGTGCGCTTTTCCTAACAGGTCTTCGCGCACGATCACAATCGTCAGCCCGGCAGGTCCGATGTTTTTCTGCGCGCCTGAATAGATAACGCCGTAGCGGGAAACGTCTAACGGCGCCGAAAGAATCGTTGAGGAGAAATCAGCCGTCACGACCACATCGGCGGCAAAATTCGGCGTTTCATTAATGGCAATGCCGTCAATGGTTTCATTCGGGCAGTAGTGCATATACGCCGCGTTATCCGAGAGTTGCCATTCGCTCATCGGTTTGACCGCGCGCAGTCCGTCCACGGTGACTTTGGCATCAATCACGTTTGGGGTGCAGTATTTTTTCGCTTCTTTTACCGCGCTGGCCGCCCAGTAACCGGCGTCCACGTAGTCTGCGGTGGTTTTATTTCCCAAAATATTCAGCGGAATAGCCGCAAACTGCCCGCGTCCGCCGCCGTGACAGAACAGAACTTTATAATTGGAAGGGATGTTGAGGAGATCGCGAAAATCCTGTTCCGCTTCCGCTGCGACCTGGATAAATTCTTTACCGCGGTGGCTCACCTCCATGACGGAGGTGCCAAGACCGTTCCAGTCACACAGTTCCTGTTGAGCCTGTTTGAGCACGTCTGCCGGTAACATTGCCGGGCCTGAACTAAAATTGAAAACCTGAGCCATTTCCCCTCACCACGTTGCATTGTTATTCACCCACGCTCTGACGAAGCGCAAAGAGTGGGTTTACGTTATTCCTGTGGATATTGGTTTTATCATTCAGTGATACGCGCCGCAACGGGTAATAATCGGCGCGGTGAAAATGAGTGTTCGCTCACACAACACAATCTGTCGGATTGATGGCGAATGACCGATATTTTTGCTGTCAGAGCACCCTTTTTGCCCGACTGGCCTTCGACCATTCTGGATTCTTGCAGCGCGGACAATCTTGCCTGTCGCCAGCGTTAAGGGTAATGACTTCGCTGCAACGCACGCAGGCGTAATCTCCCGTTTCGGGAACGACATGAAATCGCTCGGTGCAATATTTAGGCAAAATGCTCAGACCGGATTTTATCTTTTCTTCTTCAAAGAAATAGACGCTGATTTGCCCGTTGGTTTCCAGTATCGCCAGCCGCACCTGGCCAAGCTGCTCTACGCCATTCAGACGCAGTTCCATAAAGAACTCAAACTCCGTCATATTGGCATGATTCAGTTTGGACCATGCCAGCTCGCCATCTTCAATGATGACGACCGGTTTCCCCTCCAGTAAATCGCCAATCCTTTCACTACGCGCCATCAGCCACATCGCCAACCGGTAAAGCAGCGCAATTATGATAAAGACCACCAGCACCGGCAGCATTGGGACATCATCATAAAAAGCGACGTCTCCTGCCGCGGAGCCCAGCGTCAAAATAATCAACACTTCAAAAAGCGACATCTGGCGCACGCCGCGCCGTCCCGTCAGCTTAAGAAACAGATAGACCAGTACAAAGGTATAAAGACTACGTAACGCAACCTCGCCCAAAAATTCCAGTGGCACTTTGTCCAGTGCCATCCGTTGTAGATCAAACGCTTTCATTTCTCTGCTCTTATGGTGGTTTACTGCATAAAAGCATAGTCAAAACTTTTATTTCCGCCGCGTTCGTGGCGGCGATAGCGTCAGTCAGATAAAACCCGTATCATTGCGCGCTTTCCGTACGACAAAAGTGATTTTCATGACGCAAACATTTATTCCCGGCAAAGACGCCGCCCTGGAAGATTCCATCGCTCGCTTCCAGCAAAAATTGCTCGATCTCGGTTTCCATATTGAAGAAGCCTCATGGCTGAATCCGGTGCCAAACGTCTGGTCGGTGCACATCCGCGACAAAGAGTGCGCGCTGTGCTTTACCAACGGCAAAGGCGCGACGAAAAAAGCGGCGCTGGCCTCTGCGCTGGGCGAATATTTTGAGCGTCTGTCGACGAACTATTTCTTTGCCGATTTCTGGCTTGGCGATACCATCGCCAACGGCCCGTTTGTGCATTACCCTAACGAAAAATGGTTCCCGCTGAACGACAGTGACGACGTGCCGGAAGGGTTGCTCGACGCGCGTCTGCGCGCTTTCTACGATCCGGAAAACGAACTCACCGGCAGTATGTTGATCGATCTCCAGTCCGGCAACGAGGAACGCGGCGTGTGCGGCCTGCCTTTTACTCGCCAGTCAGATAACCAGACCGTCTATATTCCGATGAACATTATCGGCAATTTGTACGTCTCTAACGGTATGTCCGCCGGTAATACCCGTAATGAAGCGCGAGTCCAGGGACTGTCGGAAGTCTTTGAGCGTTATGTGAAAAATCGCATCATTGCCGAAAGTATCAGTCTGCCGGAGATCCCTGCCGATGTACTGGCGCGCTATCCGTCGGTGGTGGAGTCCATTGCGACACTGGAAGCGGAAGGTTTCCCGATCTTTGCCTATGACGGCTCGCTGGGCGGCAACTATCCGGTGATCTGCGTTGTCCTGTTCAACCCGGCTAATGGCACCTGTTTTGCCTCTTTTGGCGCCCATCCGGATTTCGGCGTCGCGCTGGAACGTACCGTGACCGAACTGCTGCAGGGCCGTGGACTGAAAGATCTCGATGTGTTTACCCCGCCCACCTTCGACGACGAAGAAGTGGCCGAGCACACTAATCTGGAAACCCACTTTATCGACTCCAGCGGTCTGATCTCGTGGGATCTGTTCAAGCAGGATGCCGACTATCCGTTCGTCGACTGGAACTTCTCTGGCACCACCGAAGAGGAGTTCGCAACGTTAATGGCCATCTTCAACGCCGAAGATAAAGAGGTCTACATCGCCGATTATGAACATCTTGGTGTGTACGCCTGCCGTATCATCGTACCGGGTATGTCTGACATCTATCCCGCCGAGGATCTGTGGCTCGCGAATAACAGCATGGGAACGCATCTTCGCGATACTCTGCTTTCGCTTCCGGGTAGCAACTGGGAAAAAGAAGATTATCTCCGTCTTATCGAGCAGTTAGATGATGAAGGGTTTGATGACTTTACCCGCGTGCGCGAACTGTTGGGCCTGGCGACGGGTCCGGATAACGGCTGGTATACCCTGCGTATTGGCGAGCTGAAAGCGATGCTGGCTTTGGCGGGCGGCGATCTGGAACAGGCGCTTATCTGGACCGAATGGACAATGGAGTTCAACGCGTCCGTCTTTACGCCGGCGCGAGCCAACTATTATCGTTGTCTGCAAACGCTGCTGCTGCTTTCCCAGGAAGAAGAGCGCGAACCGCTGCAATACCTGAACGCCTTTGTGCGTATGTATGGCGCGGATGCGGTAGAAGCGGCAAGCGCGGCGCTGAGCGGTGAAGCGGCTTTCTACGGCCTGCAGCCGGTGGATTGCGATCTTCATGCCTTCGCTTCACACCAGTCTCTGCTGAAAGCGTATGAAAAGCTGCAGCGCGCAAAAGCCGCATACTGGTCAAAATAAAGGCAATTGGCTTACTGACTGTAGGCGTTAATTATCGTCTGAGCTATATTACGGGGCGCTTTACGTGCCCCGTTTTACTTATTTTTGAAGAGCCAAATATAAATGTAATAACAAGGTTAAATATTGGTAGTTGATATTACTATTATTAACCGCTATTTGTTACTTTATTTGGCAATTACTCCATATTAATTAACCGCTCAACAGACCCAGGAAGGAAAAAATTCAACTCATTTGCTAAATTTTAAAATTTATTTTTATTAGGATAATCAATAAATTACACCGAAATCGCATAAAAACCATGCGCTTTACGGGCCTATAAGCCAGGCGAGATATGATCTGTATCAATTTCTCATCTATAATGCTTTGTTAGTATCTCGTCGCCGACTTAATAAAGAGAGAGTTAGTGTGAAAGCTGACAACCCTTTTGATCTTTTACTCCCTGCTGCAATGGCCAAAGTGGCCGAGGAAGCAGGTGTCTATAAAGCAACGAAACATCCGCTTAAGACTTTCTACCTGGCGATTACCGCCGGTGTATTTATCTCCATCGCCTTTGTTTTCTATATCACTGCGACGACCGGCACGGGTACGATGCCCTTTGGTATGGCGAAACTGATTGGCGGTATCTGCTTCTCTTTGGGGTTGATCCTTTGCGTAATTTGCGGCGCTGACCTCTTTACCTCCACCGTTTTGATTGTTGTTGCCAAAGCCAGTGGGCGTATTACCTGGGGCCAGTTAGCGAAAAACTGGCTGAATGTCTATTTTGGTAACCTGGTGGGTTGCCTGCTCTTTGTGCTATTGATGTGGCTTTCCGGCGAATACATGACCGCCAATGGTCAATGGGGACTCAATGTTCTGCAAACCGCCGACCACAAAATGCACCATACTTTTATTGAAGCCGTCTGTCTCGGCATCCTCGCTAACCTGATGGTGTGCCTGGCCGTATGGATGAGCTATTCAGGTCGTAGCCTGATGGATAAAGCGTTTATCATGGTTTTACCGGTCGCCATGTTTGTTGCCAGCGGTTTTGAGCACAGTATCGCAAACATGTTTATGATCCCGATGGGTATTGTTATCCGTGATTTCGCCACACCGGAATTCTGGACCGCTGTTGGGTCTACTCCGGAAAGTTTTTCTCACCTGACCGTGATGAACTTCATCACTGATAACCTGATTCCGGTTACGATCGGTAACATTATCGGCGGCGGTTTGTTGGTCGGGTTGACATACTGGGTCATTTATCTGCGCGGCAACGATCATCATTAATTCTGATTTTCGCACTGCGCAGTAAATAAAAAATCCACTTAAGAAGGTAGGTGTTACATGTCCGAGCTTAATGAAAAGTTAGCCACAGCCTGGGAAGGTTTTACCAAAGGTGACTGGCAGAATGAAGTAAACGTCCGTGACTTCATCCAGAAAAACTACACTCCGTACGAGGGTGACGAGTCCTTCCTGGCTGGCGCGACTGAAGCCACCACAGCGCTGTGGGACAGCGTAATGGAAGGCGTTAAACAGGAAAACCGCACTCACGCGCCTGTTGACTTTGACACCTCTGTTGCTTCTACCATCACTTCTCACGACGCTGGCTACATTAACAAAGCCCTTGAGAAAATCGTTGGTCTGCAGACTGAAGCGCCGCTGAAACGTGCGATCATCCCGTTCGGCGGTATCAAAATGGTTGAAGGTTCCTGCAAAGCGTACAATCGCGAGCTGGACCCGATGCTGAAAAAAATCTTCACTGAATACCGTAAAACGCACAACCAGGGCGTGTTCGACGTTTATACTCCGGACATCCTGCGTTGCCGTAAATCCGGTGTTCTGACCGGTCTGCCAGACGCATATGGCCGTGGTCGTATCATCGGTGACTACCGTCGCGTTGCGCTGTACGGTATCGACTACCTGATGAAAGATAAATTCGCGCAGTTTACCTCTCTGCAGTCTGACCTGGAGAATGGCGTAAACCTGGAAGCGACGATTCGTCTGCGTGAAGAAATCGCTGAACAGCACCGCGCGCTGGGTCAGATCAAAGAGATGGCGGCGAAATACGGCTGCGATATCTCTGGTCCGGCTACCAACGCTCAGGAAGCTATCCAGTGGACCTACTTCGGCTACCTGGCTGCCGTTAAGTCTCAGAACGGCGCGGCAATGTCCTTCGGTCGTGTCTCCACCTTCCTGGATGCGTACATTGAACGTGACCTGAAAGCGGGCAAAATCACCGAGCAAGACGCTCAGGAAATGATTGACCACCTGGTCATGAAACTGCGTATGGTTCGCTTCCTGCGTACCCCGGAATATGATGAACTGTTCTCTGGCGACCCGATCTGGGCAACAGAATCTATCGGTGGTATGGGCGTAGATGGCCGTACTCTGGTTACCAAAAACAGCTTCCGCTTCCTGAATACCCTGTACACCATGGGTCCTTCTCCGGAGCCGAACATCACCGTTCTGTGGTCTGAAAAACTGCCGCTGAACTTCAAGAAATTCGCCGCTAAAGTGTCCATCGACACCTCTTCTCTGCAGTACGAGAACGATGACCTGATGCGTCCGGACTTCAACAACGACGACTATGCTATCGCATGCTGCGTAAGCCCGATGGTTGTGGGTAAACAAATGCAGTTCTTCGGTGCGCGTGCAAACCTGGCGAAAACCATGCTGTACGCAATCAACGGCGGCGTTGATGAAAAACTGAAAATGCAGGTGGGTCCGAAATCTGAACCGATCAAAGGCGATGTTCTGAACTTTGACGAAGTGATGGACCGTATGGATCACTTCATGGACTGGCTGGCTAAGCAGTATGTCACCGCGCTGAACGTTATCCACTACATGCACGACAAGTACAGCTACGAAGCCTCTCTGATGGCGCTGCACGACCGTGACGTGGTTCGCACCATGGCATGCGGTATCGCAGGTCTGTCCGTTGCGGCTGACTCCCTGTCTGCTATCAAATATGCGAAAGTGAAACCGATTCGTGACGAAGACGGTCTGGCTATCGACTTCGAAATCGAAGGCGAATACCCGCAGTTTGGTAACAACGACGCTCGCGTTGATGACATGGCGGTTGACCTGGTAGAACGTTTCATGAAGAAAATTCAGAAACTCACTACCTACCGTAACGCTATCCCGACTCAGTCTGTGCTGACCATCACCTCTAACGTTGTGTATGGTAAGAAAACCGGTAACACCCCAGACGGTCGTCGTGCTGGCGCGCCGTTCGGACCAGGTGCTAACCCGATGCACGGTCGTGACCAGAAAGGTGCGGTTGCCTCTCTGACCTCCGTGGCTAAACTGCCGTTTGCTTACGCGAAAGATGGTATCTCTTACACCTTCTCTATCGTACCGAACGCACTGGGTAAAGACGACGAAGTTCGTAAGACTAACCTGGCGGGTCTGATGGATGGTTACTTCCATCACGAAGCGTCCATCGAAGGTGGTCAGCACCTGAACGTGAACGTCATGAACCGTGAAATGCTGCTCGACGCGATGGAACATCCGGAAAAATATCCGCAGCTGACCATTCGTGTATCAGGTTACGCAGTACGTTTTAACTCCCTGACGAAAGAACAGCAGCAGGACGTTATCACCCGTACTTTCACTCAGACCATGTAATTCCCTGTCTGACTGAAAAAGCGTAGAATAAAGGCTCCACGTAAGTGGGGCCTTTTTAGCAAATAGCCCGCCTCACAGCCTGGTTTGTCAGCTATCTATACTTTGGGTATCTGCCAAAACAGACTCGACACAGCCCATGAGCTGTGCGCCAACACGGCCCCGGATGGGCCACATCTGGAGAAACACCGCAATGTCAGTTATTGGTCGCATTCACTCCTTTGAATCCTGTGGTACCGTTGACGGCCCGGGCATTCGCTTTATTACCTTCTTCCAGGGCTGCCTGATGCGCTGCCTGTATTGCCATAACCGCGATACGTGGGATACCCACGGCGGTAAAGAAGTTACCGTTGAAGAACTGATGAAAGAGGTGGTGACCTATCGCCACTTTATGAATGCTTCTGGCGGCGGCGTAACGGCATCTGGCGGCGAAGCGATCCTGCAGGCGGAATTTGTTCGCGACTGGTTCCGCGCCTGTAAAAAAGAAGGCATTCATACCTGCCTGGACACCAACGGCTTTGTCCGCCGTTACGATCCGGTTATTGATGAGCTGCTGGAAGTGACCGATCTGGTGATGCTCGACCTTAAGCAGATGAACGACGAAATCCACCAGAACCTGGTGGGCGTATCAAACCACCGCACGCTGGAGTTTGCCCGGTATCTGGCGAAAAAAGAGGTTAAGGTCTGGATCCGCTACGTTGTGGTGCCAGGCTGGTCCGACGACGACGACTCCGCGCATCGCCTGGGCGAGTTTACCCGCGATATGGGTAACGTCGAGAAAATCGAGCTGCTGCCCTATCATGAGTTAGGCAAGCACAAATGGGTGGCGATGGGTGAAGAGTACAAACTGGACGGCGTAAAACCGCCGAAAAAAGAGACCATGGAACGCGTGAAAGGCATTCTGGAGCAGTACGGTCATAAAGTGATGTACTAACTCATTGACGCGTTTGGGCCTACGCCAGTAGGCCCGATAAGCGCTGCGCCATCTGGCGCGCCCGCCCCGACTACGACATAAAATATTGCGAAAGTTTATTCGCCACGCTTTCAATTGAGAAAATACTTTTCTGATGCGCTTTGCGACACTCAGCATAGCGTTCATCCTGCGCTTCCAGGGCATTGAGCAGTCGGTCTGCAACAAGCATCGCACCGGCTATTTCTGCAAAACCGTACTCACCTTCCCCTTTCAACGCCACCGCCGCCTGCAGATTCCAGTCGGAAAGACGACTCAACGGCGCTATCGTGCCGCGGGTTAGGGAAAGAATTCGCACATTCTGCTGCTTCGCCAGCGTCAGGGCTTGCATCATGTCCGCTGACGACTCTCCGGTATGAACCACAATAATCCCCTGACTCTGCGGGTCGACCATAATGGATGACGTGGCGAGATAAAAACGATCGACGAAACTCGCCGCTTTGCCCATTTTGATCAGGTTCATTTGCAAAAACAGCGCAACGGGTACGGCAGCGCCAACGGCGTAAATCGCGACATTGGTTACCGTATTAAGCCACGCAGCGGCAGCAAACAGCTCTTGTTGATTAAGGATGGCGTGGCTGTCGCGAATACTCGACACCACAGCCGCGATCTCCTCATTTCCCTGTTCATCAGGACGCGTTGCCCCCTGCTCAAGCGCCAGTGCCGTTCGGAAGTCGGAAAAGCCTTTAAAGCCGAACGCGCGGCAAAAACGGGTGATACTTCCCTCACTGGTTTCGATGGAATCCGCTAGCTCGGTAATGGTATGCCGCATCACAAAATCGGGGTTCTCCGTTACAAAACGGCCCACCTTTTCCAGAATCGGGCTCAGCCCCGAGGATTCATTTCTGATATTTATCAGCAAGTTAGTATCAATCTGACTCATTTTTCGCCTTTTTGCTCAAAATGCAAACACAATCACATCTTTCAACGCGGTGAATGGATAATAATTTTTTTCACTAAATCATCAAGAAAAATAATTATTTTTACACAACAGGAGAAAGCGTATGAAGGGTCTTATTGTCTGTCGCACTGGCATGGGCAGTTCTTTGATGCTCAAAATCAAAGCACAAAAAATCATCGATAAACACGGCTGGGATATTGAACTCGAACATGACGTATTGTCCGGACTTGCCACCTGGCAAGGCATTGACTTTGTTATCACCATGCGCGACCTCACCGATGAAATCGAAGCTGCCGGATTCAAAGCAATCGGCATAACCGACTTGATGAATAGCGAAGAAATGGAAACTGCGCTCACCAGCGTAATTCAGAGCAACTAACCTCTTTCGGAGGCAATATGGATCTCCTCAGGTTTATTGTATTCGACATTTTAGGTGTAACCCCACTCTTAGTTGGATTTATTGCATTAATCGGCCTGTTAATCCAACGTAAACCCATCGAAAAAGTGCTGTCTGGCACCTTCAAAACCATTGTCGGCTTTCTGGTTTTTGCTGGTGGGGCCGGACTGGCGGTAACCTCTTTGGGCAATTTCCAGACGTTGTTCAGCGATGGTTTTGGGTTGAAAGGGGTAATGCCTTTGGCAGAAGCGCTAACCGGACTGGCGCAAACCAAGTTTGCGATGTGCGTGTCGCTGATTATGGTGATTGGTTTTGGCTGGAACCTGCTTTTCGCCCGCCTGACCCCCTTCAAATATATCTTTCTGACCGGACAGCACAATCTGTACCTCTCAGCGTTGCTGACCGTTACGTTGAAAGCGCTGGGCTATAGCGATGGCATTACGATTATCGTCGGGTCGGTGCTGCTGGGGTTGGCCGCCTGTATTTACCCGGCGATTGCACAGCCCTGGATGCGAAAAATCACCGGCAATGATGAGATCGCAATGGGGCATTACGTTACGCTGGCCTATGCCGCCTCGGGCTGGATCGGCTCGAAAGTTGGCGATCCGAAAGAGTCGACCGAAAAGCTAAATCTTCCCGGCTGGCTGGGGATTTTTAAAGACTATATTGTCTCCGTCTCAATTTCGGTCAGTATTTTCTATTACATCGCGGCGCTGGCGGCCGGTAAAAGCGCAGTGTCTGCCGTCGCGGGCGGAATGCACTGGCTGGTTTACCCCCTGTTTCAGTCGCTGACGTTTACCGCTTCACTGTACATCATCATTACCGGGGTTCGCCTGCTGCTCTCAGAAATCGTGCCGGCATTTCTCGGGATCTCTGAAAAATTCATTCCCAACGCGAAACCGGCGCTCGACTGTCCGGTCGTGTTCCCTTACGCGCCCACCGCCACTGTCCTTGGCTTTATCTCTTCTTTTGTCGGGGGACTCGTCGTGATGGGGCTTCTCGCGCTGGTGGGGCAAACGGTGATCATTCCCGTCGCGATCCCTTACTTCTTTATTGGCGCGACCGCTGCCGTGTTCGGCAATGCTTCTGGCGGCTGGAAAGGCGCCGTGGCAGGCAGTTTTATCACCGGCATTCTCATCGGCATTGGCCCCGCACTGATCTATCCCATCATGGAATCGGTGGGGCTTTCAGGCACCAGCTTCCCGGAAACAGACTTTGTTGCGCTTGGTCTGGTGGTCTATTACATCGGCAAAATGCTGCCCTGATAAGGAGTGAATATGACTATTGATGAACTGAAGTCCCATGCCCGCGCCGCACGTCGCGATATTGTGACCATGATTTATGAATCCGGCATTGGCCACCCTGGCGGCGCGCTTTCCATTATCGACATTCTGACCTGGCTTTATCATCAGGAGATTGACCTGAATATTACGCCCCGGGCAAGGGTGGTAATGAGTAAAGGCCATGCCGTTGCAGCCCAGTACGTCATGTTGTATCAGTTGGGAAAAATCGCCCGCACTGAGTTTGCCACCTTTCGCCAGATCAACTCACGTCTTCAGGGCCATCCAAGCGTGAAGTCGCTGCCGGACGTCGATGCCACTACCGGTCTGCTGGGTCAGGGCCTGTCGGTGGCGCTGGGAATGGCTGCGGCAAAAAAACGCCGCCAGGATCCGCATCGCGTCTTCGCCATTCTCGGCGATGGCGAGATGCACGAAGGCCAGATCTGGGAATCCCTACAACAGGCTGCCCATATGCGGATGGATAATCTGGTCGCCGTCATTGACTACAACGGTTTCTCTTCACACGATCCGGTGAATCAGGTGATCAACCTGGAGCCTCTTGCCGATAAAATTCGCACGTTTGGCTGGCACGTACTGGAGCTGCAGAATGGCAACGATATGCATCAGGTCGCCGACACATTTCTGCTCTCACGTCATTTGAAAGGCAAACCGGTCGCCATCATCGCCCATACCATTAAAGGCTTCGGCGTGAGCTATATGGAAAACAACGGGGGCTGGCACTCTAAAACCCCGACGGCAGAACAATACCAACAGGCAATGGAGGAGTTACGGTCATGAAAGCACCCCGCGACGAGATTGGCAACGCCCTGCTTGCCCTGAAAGCAAAAGGCTATCCCGTTGTCGTTATCGACAGCGACCTTGCGAGTTCAACCCGAACCGACCAGTTTCAGCAGGTCTTCCCCGACGCGTTTTTCGAAATGGGCATTGCTGAAGGCTCCGCCATGAGTTTTGCTACCGGTCAGGCCCTGGAAGGAAATATTCCGTTCTACGTTAATTTTGCGATGTTTGTCACCGGTACCGCCTGGACACAGTTACGCCAGGCCTGCTATGCCAACGCCAATATCAAGCTGGTTGGTAGTCATCCCGGCATGGATGATGGGCCTGACGGCGCTTCGCATCATGCGTTGGAAGACCTGGCGCTGACGCGGGTACTGCCGGGGATAACCATTCTGACGCCGGGTGATGCCGAGGAAATTGAGGCAGCGTTTGAACAAGCGGCTACGATCCACGGTCCCGTTTATATCCGCGTCGCGCGTGAACCTATGCCTGTCCGTGATAAATCTCGCGTCCCCCGCATCACTGACATAGCCGCTGTAGAAGATTCCGGCAACGATTTTGCGATCCTCTACGAAGGCACCGTTCTGGAACAGGCAAGTGAAGGTTACGCACAGTTATGCGCAGCGGGTAAGCGAGGCAAACTGATCCATGTCGCCACGCTGAAACCTTTTAACCGCGAACGCTTTCTGCAACTGACCGCGGAGTGTCCGCACATCGCAACCATCGAAAACCACAGCATAACGGGTGGACTGGGGGGACAAGTTGCAGAAGTGCTGGCTGAGGAAGGCATACCCACGCGCTTAAGCCGACTCGGTACGCGGGACACGTTCACGGAGTCAGGTAACAGTCGCCAGCTAAAAGAGAAGTACGGAATTTCAGCATCGGCGCTGTATCAGGTACTGCGTTAAGGAAGCTCGCGAGTCGGATGGCGCAGCCTGAAGTCATAAGGTCGTCATCCGACATCGCGGAATAAGGAGTTAACGATGAAGCATCCCCTCTTTGTAGCCAGCCAGTTTTATGTACGTTGCCACAGCTGGCAACAGGCCATTATGCTCGCCTGCTCACCGCTGGAGCAGCAGGGACTGGTGACAGCTAATTATGCGCAGGCGATCGTTCGTGAAACCGAAAAGCAAGGCCCGTGGTACCTGTTAACACCCGAGTTTGCCCTGCCCCATGCACGTCCGGAAGAGGGCGTAATCAGTAATGAAACGCATCTGTCGCTGCTGTGTGTAAAAGAGGCGGTGTGTTTTCCGGGTTACCCCGATGTGCGGTTGGTCGTCGTGCTGGCTGCCGTCGACAGTACCCGTCATATCGAAAAGATTCAGCAACTGGTCTGCTGGCTTGAGGAAGCAGAGCGTCTGCAGCAGTTGACTCATATCACCTGTTCGGCGCAGCTGCGCACTGTGCTCGGTTCGGTCTGAACGACCGCCAGCAGAGCAAGTCCGCTGGCGATCACTGCGTCATTAAACGTGAGCCACCGGGTTCGGCGTGTGCCCGGCATTACGCAGCAGCATCAGTAAATAAATAAACGAGACGCTGGCAATCATAATAAACAGCAGATTATCGGAATAATTCTGCATTAACATCGCGGTGAAGGAGGGCCCTAACAGGCTGCCCACGGTGTAGCTCAACAGCAATGCCTGGTTCATCGCCACAAGCTGATGCTGTTCCACTTTTTCACATGCCCATGCCATCGCCACCGGATAGAGGGTAAAACCGGCCGCCCCCAGAATAAACAACGCGGGGGCCATCGCGGCCTGGCTGAGCATCGCGATACTGCCGAGGATCACCACGAAGACCTGAACGCGCAGAACCAACAGGCGACCAAACTTATCGGCCAGACGTCCGATTGGCCACTGTCCCAGGATCCCGGCGCTAACCAGCACCGCCATCCAGAAACCGATGCTGGCGTTGCTGATCCCCTGGTGATTCAAATACAACGGCATCAGACCGTACAGGGAGCCGAGAACAATTCCGGAGATAATACAACCATTCACCCCCAGACGCGCCTGACGCAGCCTGAGCATCGACGTCACAGGCGTGGCGCTGTGTTCTTCCGACTGTTGATTCAGAATACGCGTGAAGAGCAGCGGTAAAATCGCCGCCAGTACCATACCCGTTACCCACGGCAACACATTCATCAGCTCCGTGGACACTTTGCTGACCAACAGTTGACCGAGGAATGTCCCCACGTAGTAAACCATCATATAAGCCGCCAGCAGGCGACCACGATTGCGTGAGGTGCCGCTGCACATCAGCGCACTTTCCACCACCACCCAGATCATGGCGCAGCCCACGCCCGCCACGAAGCGCCAGGCCAGCCAGCTCCAGAATCCGACCATTACCCCAAGCCCCACACAGCCAGCGGCAAAAATCAGCGAAGCAAGGTAATAGCTACGGTTAAACCCGAGATGTTTAATTAAATAGCCCGTCAGTAACGTACCCACCAGATTCCCGGTGAAATAAGACGAACTGATAATGCCCACCTGCCAGGTCGGCAGGTTTTCCTGAGCGAGCCAGAGCGGGACGAGCGTGTTCAGCACCGCGATCGCCAGGGTCAACAAAAGCAGGCCAGACAGCAAAAGCATGACGGGCCGGGTATAGGTGGACATGAGTATAAACCGTGAGGAAGTTCAAATTTCACGCGCATCATGCCACCAACAAAAACATTGTCAATCGGCTGAAACCGCGGCCTGACGGCCCTTTTTATGGTTCGATTCAATTTATTGATTGAGAAAATGTATTCTTACCACAGCGTCCCACTCAGGTGGCTGTTTTTATTGATTTATCGCTAAAAGGCGCCGCGTCGTTTGGTCGAAAAATCTCATAGTCCCACCAACAATTTTTTTTCCGTTCTATGCTTTGAGTGAACCTCCCGCACCCCGTTGGTTTCGGGTGTTTCGCTGACTCTCTCAAGGAGAAGAAATGGCTAAACCTTATGTTCGTCTCGATAAAAATGATGCTGCGGTTCTTCTGGTCGATCACCAGGCCGGATTGCTCTCACTGGTCAGGGATATCGATCCCGATAAATTCAAGAATAACGTTCTCGCCCTCGGTGATTTAGCCAAATATTTCAAGCTGCCGACTATCCTGACAACCAGTTTTGAAACGGGTCCAAACGGGCCGCTGGTCCCCGAACTGAAGGCGCAGTTTCCGGACGCCCCCTACATTGCGCGTCCCGGCAATATCAACGCCTGGGATAACGAAGACTTTGTCAACGCCGTGAAGGCGACAGGGAAAAAACAGTTGATCATTGCCGGTGTAGTCACTGAGGTTTGCGTGGCGTTCCCGGCGCTTTCGGCTATTGAGGAAGGGTTTGACGTTTTTGTGGTGACCGATGCCTCGGGCACGTTCAATGACATTACCCGCCTGTCGGCGTGGGATCGAATGTCGCAGGCTGGCGCGCAGTTAATGACATGGTTTGGCGTCGCCTGTGAGCTTCATCGCGACTGGCGCAATGACATTGAGGGGCTGGCGACGCTGTTCTCAAATCATATTCCGGATTACCGTAACCTGATGACCAGCTACGATACCCTGACGAAGCAGAAATAGAAAACCGGGGTCAACGCCCCGGTTTGGTGAGAGAGCCGGATGGCGTTGTCGCCATCCGGTAATTCCCTGTACGTTAACTGGCTACCGCTACGCCCACGGTCATATGCAGACCGTAGAACACGCCGCGGCCAATCAGTTCACCGACCAACAGCAGAACAAATGCTACCGAAAGCAGCGGTACCGCCGGCTGGTAGCCTTTCAACTGCGGCACAATCCAGCAGCAGAGCGCCACGGTGAGAACAACTATGCGCCAGGCCATCAGCGAACCGTAATCCGGTACCAGCGCCGACGCCTGTTGAATGGAGCTATGGATAGTCGCCAGCTCGGCGCCTTGCATCACCGACATAACCGCGCTCACAACCAGCGCCAGCAGTGAAACCGCAGGCAGCAGACGCATCGCCCAGCCATCGACGTCAGCCACGCAGCAGCAGATAACCGAGCAGCGGCCCCCCCAAAAACAGCGTCAGGAAGAAGCCCATCGGCGTCCAGAGGCTGTACCAGGTCGGTACGGTATCGATGCTGTTATAAACGCGAACCATCATCCAGACAAATATCACGCCCAGAATCATGGTGACGATCAGCCACACTGTACGTAACGCCGGAGAGAGCTTTTTCATCACGGCCAGCAGCCAGCCGATACCGCCAATCGCAAAGAAAACAGAGCCGCTGGCGATTTCATTACTCAGCGCCGACGACCCTACGCGATTCAGCGAATTAAACGCGCGCATCGGCGAGCCGAGGTGCAGCATGGAGGCGATAAAACCAATCCCCATCAGTACCCATAACGCAAACATACAGCGGATCACCCGCTGCTGCGTCTCTGCGCGCAGGTCGCCTTTGATCAGCGCCAGCGCCAGAACGATAAAGCCACCGACTACACACTGCCCGAAGACCGTGAAGATCATTAGCGGCCATTCATGCCATCCACTTCCCATCTTACACCTCCTTCGGATTGGCCAGATAACCCGTGGTGTCTCCCGTCGGGCGGCTGTTGGCGTTAGGTTTGATTACAATATTAGGTTTAGTGAAATGCGCCCCCGGCAGCGGAGCGACAGCGGCCAGATCGCCGTGTTTTTTACGCAGTTCATCAATCGGACCGAAGTCCAGCGCGCGCAGCGGACAGGATTCCACACAGATCGGTTTTTTGCCTTCCGCCACACGGTCATGGCAGCCGTCGCATTTGGTCATATGACCTTTGGCGGCATTGTATTGTGGCGCGCCGTACGGGCAAGCCATATGGCAGTAGCGGCAGCCAATGCACACATCTTCATCGACCACCACAAAACCGTCTTCCCGTTTATGCATCGCCCCGCTTGGGCACACCTTGGTACAGGCCGGGTCTTCACAATGGTTACACGAAATGGACAAATAGTAGGCAAAGACGTTCTGGTGCCAGACGCCGTTATCCTCCTGCCAGTCGCCGCCTGCATACTCGTAGATGCGACGGAAGCTGACGTCCGGGGTTAAGTCTTTATAATCTTTACAGGCCAGTTCGCAGGTTTTGCAACCGGTGCAACGGCTGGAATCAATAAAAAATCCATACTGGGTTGTCATCGGCTACTCCTTACACCTTCTCAACCTGAACAAGGTTCGTATGTGACGGGTTCCCCTTAGCAAGAGGAGACGGACGCTGGGTGGTCAGCACGTTGATACAACCGCCCTGATCGATGCGTTTTGCATCCGGGTCGTACCACGCCCCTTCCCCTAACGCGACGACGCCCGGCATCATGCGCGGCGTGACTTTCGCCTCAATGTGCAGCTCGCCTCGACCGTTGAAAATACGCACCTTATCGCCATTGCTGATACCGCGCTTCTGAGCATCAAGCGGGTTGATCCACATTTCCTGGCGGCAGGCCGCTTTAAGCACCTCAACGTTGCCATAGGTGGAGTGGACGCGAGACTTATAGTGGAAGCCCGTCAGCTGTAACGGATAGTCTTTCGTCAGCGGATCGTTGTAATTCTCAAAGCCCGGGGTGTAGATCGGTAATGGATCGATCACGTCCCCTTCCGGCAATTCCCAGGTCGCAGCTATCTCGGCCAGTTCCTGCGAGTAGATTTCGATTTTGCCCGACGGGGTGGTCAGCGGGTTCGCCTGCGGGTCTTCACGGAAGGCTTTATACGCCACGTGATGCCCTTGCGGATCGCGCTGTTTAAAGATGCCCTGCTTGCGGAACGCTTCAAAGGTCGGCAGATCGGGAATCGCTTTACGCGACTGCTCGTACAGATGACGCATCCACTCTTCCTGCGTGCGCCCCTCGGTGAACTGCGCCTCCACGCCCAGACGCTTCGCCAGCTCGCTGGTCATCTGGTAGATGGTCTTGCACTCAAAACGCGGCTTGATGGCCTGGTCAGCGAAGATAACGTAGGACATGTTGCCGCAGGAGGCATCCAGCGCGAAGTCCATCTGCTCAGAGGCGGTGCAGTCCGGCAGCAGAATATCGGCATATTTCGCCGATGAGGTCATATGGCAGTCAATGACGACAATCATTTCGCACTTCTTGTCGTCCTGCAGGATTTCATGGGTGCGGTTGATTTCTGAATGCTGGTTGATCAGGCAGTTACCTGCATAGTTCCAGATCATTTTAATCGGCACGTCGAGTTTATCTTTGCCACGCACACCGTCACGCAGCGCGGTCATTTCCGGGCCGCGCTCAATGGCATCCGTCCACATAAACATCGAGATACTGGTTTCAACCGGGTTTTCCAGCGTCGGCATACGCTCAAAAGGCAGCGAGTAAGAGCCTTCACGCGCGCCGCTGTTGCCGCCGTTAATACCCACGTTACCGGTCAGGATCGCCAGCATCGAGATCGCACGGGTCGCGATTTCACCGTTCGCGTGACGCTGCGGTCCCCAGCCCTGGCAGATGTACGCGGGTTTCGCGCTGCCGATTTCACGCGCCAGTTTGACGATGCGGTCTGCCGGAATGCCGGTGATCTGCGCCGCCCATTCAGGCGTTTTGGCTATGCCGTCTTTGACCTTCCCCCAGAATATAGGCTTTGTAATGACCGTTTTTCGGCGCGCTGGCGGGCAGCGTTTTTTCATCGTAGCCCACGCAGTATTTGTCGAGGAACGGCTGATCGACCATGTTTTCGGTAATCAGAACATACGCCAGCGCATTCACCAGCGCCGCATCGGTTCCCGGACGAATCGGGATCCACTCATCTTCGCGGCCCGCGCCGGTATCGGTGTAACGCGGATCGATGATAATCATCCGGGCGTTAGACTTCTGTCGCGCCTGCTCAAGGTAGTAGGTTACCCCACCGCCGCTCATGCGCGTTTCACCTGGGTTATTGCCAAACAGTACAACCAGTTTACTGTTTTCAATGTCGGATGGGCTGTTTCCGTCGGCCCACCCGCCATAGGTGTAGTTCAGACCGGCGGCTATCTGGGCTGAAGAGTAATCGCCGTAGTGGTTGAGGTAGCCGCCACAGCAGTTCATCAAACGCGCGACCAGCGTTTTCCCTGGCGGCCATGAACGGGTTAACGTGCCGCCCAACGTCCCGGTACCGTAGTTCAGATAGATGGATTCGTTACCGTACTCTTTGATCAGCCGCTGCATATTGCTGGCGATGATGTCGTAGGCTTCATCCCAACTGATGCGTTCAAACTTTCCTTCACCGCGTTTGCCAACGCGCTTCATTGGATACTTAAGACGATCCGGATTATAAACGCGACGACGCATTGAACGCCCACGCAGGCACGCCCTTACCTGATGCAGACCATCGTAGCGATCATCGCCGGTATTGTCTGTTTCAACGTATTTGATTTCGCCATCCACCACATGCATACGCAGCGGGCAACGGCTGCCGCAGTTCACGGTACACGCGCTCCAGATAACTTTTTCGCTGGCCTGCGCCGGGCTGATGGCTTCGGCGGCGTTAGCGATTCGGGTAAATGGCAGGGTAAACGCGCTGCTGGCCATTGCCAGACCGCCTATGGCCGTCGTTTTTACTAAACCACGACGACTCACCTCAGCTGCCATAACGGCATCGGGGATCTTAGTTTTCATAATGGCTCACTCTGCTTGCTCACAGTAAAAGTGCAAAAATTAACGTTATTATTTGAATATGAATGCGACGCTATATAGTTACATATACAACGAAATAGTAGGATGACAGCGAAAAATGCTGAATTTCATTCGAAGGTAGTATTACTCCGTAGGGAGTATGAATTATTGTCCGGTGTCAAACAGGCACAAAAAAAGCGCCATCAGGCGCTTTTTTAGGGAAGGATGGCGTAACTATCAGCCAATATATTCCAGTCCGTTCATATATGGACGCAGTACTTCCGGCACCTGAATGCGGCCATCAGCCTGCTGATAGTTTTCCATCACCGCAACCAGCGTACGTCCTACCGCCAGACCAGAGCCGTTCAGGGTATGTACCAGACGGGTCTTTTTGTCGGACTTACTGCGGCAGCGTGCCTGCATACGGCGTGCCTGGAAGTCCCAGACGTTCGAGCAGGAAGAGATTTCGCGATAGGTATTCTGCGCCGGGATCCACACTTCCAAATCGTAAGTTTTGCAGGCGCCAAAACCCATATCCCCCGTGCAAAGGATAATCTTACGATACGGCAGACCCAGCAACTGCAGCACTTTTTCGGCGTGGCCGGTCATCTCTTCCAGCGCCGCCATGGAATCTTCCGGACGGACGATCTGCACCATTTCTACTTTGTCGAACTGGTGCATACGGATCAGACCACGGGTATCGCGACCATATGAACCGGCTTCGGAACGGAAGCACGGCGTGTGCGCGGTCATTTTGATCGGCAGTTGATCTTCGTCGATGATTTCATCACGCACCAGGTTGGTCAGCGGCACTTCCGCCGTTGGGATCAGCGCATAGTTGCTGCTGTCCGCTTCTTCTTCCAGCGGACGGGTATGGAACAGATCGCCGGCAAACTTCGGCAACTGTCCGGTACCATACAGCGTGTCGTGGTTAACCAGATACGGAACGTAATTTTCGCTATAACCATGCTGTTCAGTGTGCAGATCAAGCATGAACTGAGAAAGCGCACGGTGCATACGGGCAATCTGCCCTTTCATGACCACAAAACGCGAACCCGTCAGCTTCACGGCAGCGGCAAAATCAAGACCGGTATGCATTTCACCCAACGTGACGTGATCGCGCACGTCGAAATCAAACTCGCGCGGGGTACCCCAGCGGCTGACTTCAACGTTGTCGTTTTCATCTTTCCCCACCGGCACTTCGTCAGCAGGCAGGTTTGGAATGTTCAGCGCGATGTCACGGATCTCAGCCTGCAGAACGTCCAGTTCGGCTTTCGCTGCGTCCAGCTCTTCACCAAGCTTGTTCACTTCCAGACGTAAAGGCTCGATATCTTCCCCGCGCGCTTTTGCCTGGCCGATGGATTTCGATCGAGAGTTACGCTCTGCCTGCAGGTTTTCCGTATTGACCTGCAAAACTTTACGACGCTCTTCAAGAGCGCGCAGCTTATCTACATCCAGCTTAAAGCCCCGGCGTGCCAGTTTTTCAGCGACTGCGTCTGGCTCATTACGCAGCAGATTGGGATCGAGCATGCTTATCCTGTGCTTATCGAATTAAAAGAGGAAATGTGACCACAGCCTGCAGTCACAGGGATACAGTGCCAACATTACCGCAACGCCTGCACTAACGGTAGCGTTTTATAGGGCTATTTTGATCCTGTCCGGCGAGCCAGGCGAGCTTTTCGCCAATCTTGCCCTCAAGACCTCTGTTGGTGGGATGATAATAACGCGTTTGTGCCATTTCCTGAGGAAAATATTCTTCGCCCGCGGCGTAGGCATTCGGCTCATCGTGGGCATAACGGTATTCCTGTCCGTAGCCCATCTCCTTCATCAGCTTCGTCGGCGCATTGCGCAGATGGACAGGCACATCGTAGTCCGGACGTTCTCTGGCATCCGACATGGCCGCTTTGAAGGCGGTATAGACCGCATTACTTTTCGGCGCGCAGGCAAGATACACAATCGCCTGCGCAATGGCGCGCTCGCCTTCTGCTGGACCAACGCGAGTAAAGCAGTCCCATGCGGAAATCGCGACCTGCATCGCACGCGGATCGGCATTGCCGACATCTTCTGAGGCGATAGCCAGGCAGCGGCGCGCAACATACAACGGATCGCCGCCCGCGGTGATGATACGCGCATACCAGTAGAGCGCCGCATCCGGCGCGCTGCCGCGCACCGACTTATGCAGCGCGGAAATCAAATCGTAAAAACGATCGCCCTTATTGTCAAAACGGGCGCTGCGCTCTCCGGCAATCTCGGTCAGCAATGCAGGAAGGAGAACGCGTTTACCGCTGTCGTCGACTTCCGCCATATCAGCCATCATTTCCAGCGTATTCAACGCCCGACGGGCATCACCGTTGACCAGTTCAGCAATCGCCCGACGCGTTTCATCCGGCAGCACGATATCCTGTCCCCCGTAGCCACGGGCTTTATCCTCCATCGCCTGAGTGAGAACCTGTTCGATGTCTCCGGTCGTCAACGATTTCAGCAGATAGACACGCGCACGGGAAAGCAATGCGGAATTCAACTCAAAAGACGGGTTTTCCGTTGTCGCGCCGATAAAGGTAATAGTGCCGTCTTCAATATGCGGCAAAAAGGCGTCCTGTTGGCTTTTGTTGAAGCGATGAACTTCGTCGACAAACAGGATTGTACGACGCCCGGCATTTCGATTTTGCCGCGCGCGTTCAATGGCTTCGCGGATCTCTTTGACGCCGGACGTAACGGCGGATATCCGCTCAACGTCAGCGTCGGCGTAACGGGCAATCACTTCGGCAAGAGTGGTTTTCCCGGTCCCGGGCGGCCCCCACAGGATCATGGAATGCAGATGCCCGGCTTCAATAGCGCGGGGCAAGGGCTTGCCTGCGGCCAGCAGATGCTGCTGGCCGATATACTGCGCTAAATTTTCTGGCCGCATCCGCGCGGCCAGTGGCTGAAAAGTATTATCTGAAAAATCGAGCGACAGATTGCTCACTCATGCCTCTACTTACGTTGGTCGTCTACCGTTACGCCTTGCGGTGGGGTAAAGGTAAATTTCGATGCGTCGACCGCGCCGTTCTGCTGAGATTTCAGCTGGTAACTGCTGCGCTGGTCGTCCTGTTCCACGGCGCTGAACTGATGAATCGTCCCGTCACGTCCCACATTGATGGTGAACTGCTTCAGGTTTCCGTTGCTGGCTTTCGGCGTCAGCACAAAATCATCGCCATTTTGCTTGATATTATACTGCTGCCAGTCGCTGGACTGGTTGCGGGCAATGAGCATAAATGGCGTATTGCCGGTCGCGTCTTTCAGCCAGGTGGCGGTAGCCTGCTCAACGAACGGGTTGTAAAACCACAGGGTTTTACCGTCGGACACCAGAATACTTTCGTCAGGCTGCGTCATATGCCAGTTAAACAGATTGGGACGCTTTACCCACAGATCGCCCTGGCCTTCCTGAACGGCGGTGCCGCTGCCATCTGTCACTTTTTGCGTGAAGCTGGCATGGAAGCTGCTCACTTTATCCAGACGGCTTTTCAGATCGCTCGCGGCATCTGCCCAAACGCTACTGACAACGAACCCTGAAAGCAAAGCACAGGTGATGGCAATTTTTTTCATTGTTATTCCTCAAAATACGTCACTCCCGACCGGGAGTTCCTTCTGCTATCCATTCCAGGCCAAAATTCAGCGTGAGGAAAGAAGATTAAACTGAATTCGTGGTTATTGGCCGGATAGCCTCTTGTGACTTATCCGGCCAACAGAGTTACTCAAAGGGCGGCGGCGCCAGCACTTCACGGTTACCATTATGGCCCTGCTCGCTGACGATCCCCTGCGCCTCCATCTGTTCGATAATTCTCGCCGCACGGTTGTAACCGATACGGAACTGGCGCTGTACCCCTGAGATAGAAGCCTTGCGTTTTTCAGTCACAAAGTTGACCGCCTGATCGAATAACGGATCCAGCTCTTCGCCGCCGTCAAAGCCACCGCCGCCGCCTTCGCTTTCGCTGTCGGACGTAATACCCTCGACATATTGTGGACGACCGCGCGCTTTCCAGTCCTGGACCACGGCATGCACTTCCTGGTCACGAACAAAGGCGCCGTGAACGCGTACCGGCATGGTGGAGTTAGGCCCGGAATAAAGCATATCCCCCATTCCCAGTAAAGATTCGGCGCCGCCCTGATCGAGAATGGTGCGCGAATCAATTTTACTGGAAACCGTAAAGGCGATACGGGTCGGGATGTTGGCTTTGATCAGACCGGTAATCACGTCAACGGACGGACGCTGCGTCGCCAGCACCAGGTGAATCCCCGCCGCACGCGCTTTTTGCGCCAGGCGGGCAATCAGTTCCTCGACTTTCTTACCAACGGTCATCATCAGGTCGGCGAACTCATCGACCAGCACGACAATGTACGGCAGTTTTTCCAGTACCGGGTGCTGAGCGTCCATACTGTCGCCCGGCTTCCAGTATGGATCCGGAATCGGACGCCCCATCCGCGCCGCCTCAGCGATTTTCTCGTTGTAGCCGGCCAGGTTACGCACGCCAAGCGCGGACATCAGTTTATAACGACGCTCCATCTCGTTCACGCTCCAGCGCAACGCATTGGCGGCGTCTTTCATATCGGTCACCACTTCCGTCAGCAGATGCGGGATCCCTTCATATACCGACAGTTCGAGCATTTTCGGGTCGATCATGATAAAGCGCACGTCTTCCGGCTGCGCTTTGTACAACATGCTCAGGATCATGGCGTTAACGCCAACGGATTTACCGGACCCGGTAGTCCCTGCTACCAGAAGATGCGGCATTTTCGCCAGATCGGCCACCACCGGATCGCCGGCAATGTCTTTACCCAACACCACGGTAAGCGGTGACGGATTTTCGCGGAATTTGGCGTTATCCAGAACCTCACGCAAATAAACGGTCTGACGTTTCTTGTTCGGCAGCTCCAGGCCCACATAGGGTTTGCCCGGAATCACTTCGACCACGCGCACCGCGACGGTCGAGAGCGAACGCGCCAGGTCGCGGGAGAGGTTAGAAATACGCGCGGCTTTAACACCCGGCGCCAGGTTCAACTCAAAACGCGTGATCACCGGGCCAGGTGAATAGTTCACCACGTCCGCTTTAATACGGAAGTCTGCCAGGCGTGCTTCGACCAGACGCGCCATCTGTTCCAGCGCAAACGTGTCGACAGGTTCTACTTCGCTCGGCGGCGGCGTCAGCAGATCCAACGACGGCAGCGGCGTAGTCGGTTTTTGCAACGGACGGCTGTCACCGTTACGCATCAACAACGGATGGATCAGGCTTTCCTGAGGTTGTTGCGCGACCGGCTGTTGCGGTTGCTGATAATGCTGCTGCGGCGCGACCGGCTGTTGCGGCTGCTGATAGTGCTGCTGCGGCGCGACCGGCTGTTGCGGCTGCTGATAGTGCTGCTGCGGCGCGACCGGCTGCTGCGGTTGCTGATAGTGCTGCTGCGGCGCGACTGGCTGTTGCGGTTGTTGATAATGCTGCTGCGGCGCGACTGGCTGTTGCGGTTGCGCCGGTTCAGGCATCACGCCCGGTGTAAACAACGGTTCATGCGGCCTTTCATCCACCAGCGCTTTCATTGGCGAAAAGGCAAAATCGTCCAGAGAGAAAGGGTTCGCTCCGACAGGCTGTTCACCGGAATAACGCTGTTGCTGCGAGGAAGCAAACTGACGGGCCAGCTCAGCTTCTGCCGCGGCATCATCATCTTCTGCCTGCTGTGAATCGTGCTGATACGTCTCGCCATAACGGCTCTGCTGCGACTGGGCGAACTGACGCGCCAGTTCGTCTTGCTGCATGGCGTCAATTTCGTCGTCGCTATAGTGCTCGTCATGAAGCTCCGCTTCGCGCGCCCTCTCTTCGGCCATACGCTGGGAAGGAAGCTTGATGCCATACGACGCCAGCTCACGACGCGTCGGGACACGCACACGATTTGGACGCGGCAACTGGGGACCAATACCTTCTTTCACCTGCGGACGCGGCGCTCCGCCGTTCGCCAGGCTAAATACCGGCGCGGCGGCGGCGGATACGCCGGCAGCCTGGGTGGCACCCTTAACCCCAGCGGCGACAGGCGCGACCGCCGCCGATTCAACTGGTGGAACAGCAGCAGAAACCGCGGGTTTTACCGGCTGAGGCTCTTTCACCGGTTCCGGTATCGGCTGATACCATGCGGCTAACTGCTCACGCTCGCGGGCGCGTTTTTCCTCAACTTCTTCAAAATAGTACAGCGGCGGACGAGCGGGTTTTGTCTCTTCAACCACGGGCTCAGGTTCGGCAGTCGGCTGCGTCGCTGTCACGGGTTGATGGGCGTAGTCCGGCTCAGGTTGCTGAACCGGCGGCGGATACGCAACGGGTTGTACTGGCTCAGGCGGTTGCGTCAGCTCCGGCTCCTGCCACTGCGGTTGCGGCGCGGCAGGTTCAACGTAAGGGGCTGTAACCTGCTGTGGCGCGTAATACGACGGATCAGGTTGTACAGGCTGCTGCGTCGGCGCGTAATGTGACGTTGTTTGCGAAGGAGATGGCGTCCGGGACGGATAGCCGTCCGGCGAAGGGGCAATCATCGGTTCGCCCGTCTGCGGGCCGGGAACAGGTTGCCATTCCACGGTCGGCGGGGTCGGGACAGGTTCCGCGCCTGGCACCTGCGGCGTTTGCATCACCGGGTCAGCAGGCGCAGCCCAGGTCTGCGTCGCGGCGGTTGCCGCAGCGGCAGCGGCGACGGGTTCAGTGACGGAGTGACCGTTTAACAGGGGATCGAATTCGTCATAGTCCGGCTGGGTTGCCCGATGCCCCGAGAACAGAACATCGCCAGGATCCGCCGGTACGCCGCGAGCGCTCCAGGCAATGTCATCTTCGTCATCCATACGTTTACCGGAGAACAGCGCCGCATCGGTCTGACGACCATGAGGATTGATAAATTTCTCCGCCAGACGTTTACGCCGCGCCAGCGCGCCACGCAGGATGCGTGCGCGACGGGATTCACGCTGCACACCCTCGGCCTCGTCTTCGTACTCGTCTTCATCGTCATAGTCGTCTTCCACCCAGGTATCGTCACGACGGGTGCGATTGCTGGCGAAAGTCAGAATATTGAGCAGCCAGCCGCCGATTTTTTCAGCGATGGTAACCCAGGACCAGCCGGTAAAAAGCGTTAACCCCGCCGCCCAAATACACAGCAGCGCGATCGTGCCGCCGCTACTGTGCAGCAACGGTTGCAGAGTGGTGCTCAGCAGGCTGCCGATCACTCCGCCAGAAGCAAAATACCAGATATCATCGGCATTAATTGCAGCGAGGCCGCAGGAGGTCAGAATCAGCGCCAGAACGCCGATCAGTCGCAGCGAAACGGCAAAATAGTCGATATAGTCATCGGTGGCCTGGTGCCGCCAGGCAAACCAGCATCCGCCGACAATGATCACCGGGATGGTGTATGCCATGACCCCGAAGATAAAGAATAACGTGTCTGCCAGCCACGCGCCGGGGATCCCCCCCAGATTGTGGATAGGCTCATGCCAGGCCGTTTGCGACCAGCTGGGATCGGAAGGATTGAAGCTGAGTAAGGCGGCCATCAGCCAGACGGCAAAAAGCGCAATAAGGATGAGCAACGCCTCCAGAAGTCGGCGCCCGCTGCTTAACTTTGTCAATGTGACTTCTTTGTCTTCAGTGTATTCCTGGCTCAAAAAAGGCTCTCCAGGTTTCAGGCTTTTCCTGCCCGGTGCTAAAACGGACAACAGCACCGGGTTGCCCCGGCACTGTTGCTGTATGGATTAACAGGAGTGTAATCAAAATACGCCGATTTTGCACCTGTTCCGTATTAGCGTGTCTTAATAACCAGACGATTACTCTGTTTGACTTCTTCCATCACCACATAGGTACGCGTGTCATTTACGCCAGGCAGTCGCAGCAGGGTTTCACCCAGCAGCTTACGGTAGGCTGACATATCCGGTACACGCGTTTTCAACAAGTAGTCGAAATCACCTGAAACCAAATGACACTCTTGAATCTCTTCAAGTTTTTGTACAGCGGCGTTAAATTGTTCAAACACATCCGGCGCGCCACGATTCAGAGTAATCTCAACAAATACCAGAAGTGATGCATCCAGATAATGTGGGTTTAACAGTGCCGTATAGCCCTGAATGAAACCCTGTCTTTCCAGACGACGCACACGCTCAAGACACGGCGTCGGGGAAAGACCCACTCGTTTAGAAAGCTCGACGTTGGAAATACGCCCATCCTTTTGCAGCTCATTAAGAATGTTACGATCGATACGGTCGAGATCTTTGCCAGGGCGCTTCTTGCTATCTACCATTATTATTGTCTCTCTGTATTCCTTCCCTACTCCTGCCTGACTCTATAAACATCATGTTCAGAGTCGATGCCCATCACCACAGACCGAACCCAGAGGGATTAGCGGCGCGCAAGCCTGCGTCCGTGGTGAGAAGACCGTTGCCTGAAGGCAGCTATCGACATCACGAATGGCGTCTGTCCACGCCATGCGTAGATTTCGCTAGCCCGGTAAACATGGTATTTACATGCATGATTATGCAGCACACACATAACACTGTTTTTTTCTTCCTCGAATGTTTTCGCAAAACAGCAGGGGATTGTCAAAGTAAAACATCGATTTTTAGTACAACATGCCAGTTATTCATTGCGAGTGGTGACAATTCGTCATTTTATCACCTTATAACAGACCACTTTTAAGTAGATTTGGTTATACCCTTGCGGCAAAATGGCGCACCGATTGTCCGTCCCTATTACACAAATTGTTAACAAAATCGCTGCACTCTTTTTTTACGCCGGTAAATTCCCTACAATCCTGCCCATTGCCTGCCAACAACTATGGGGATCTCATGGGCACGACCAAACACAGTAAACTGCTTATCCTGGGTTCCGGCCCGGCGGGATATACCGCTGCGGTCTACGCCGCGCGCGCAAACCTGCAGCCGGTGTTAATCACCGGCATGGAAAAAGGCGGTCAACTGACCACCACGACGGAAGTGGAGAACTGGCCGGGCGATCCTAACGATCTGACCGGGCCGCTGCTGATGGAACGCATGCATGAACATGCAACCAAATTCGACACCGAAATTATTTTCGATCACATCAATAAGGTGGATCTGCAAAATCGTCCTTTTCGTCTGACGGGCGACAGTGCGGAATACACCTGCGATGCGCTGATTATAGCGACCGGCGCGTCCGCGCGTTATCTCGGTCTGCCTTCTGAAGAGGCGTTCAAAGGCCGCGGTGTGTCCGCTTGCGCCACCTGTGACGGTTTTTTCTACCGCAACCAGAAAGTGGCGGTTATCGGTGGCGGCAATACTGCCGTTGAAGAGGCGCTGTATCTGGCAAACATCGCCGCTGAGGTACACCTGATTCACCGTCGCGACAGCTTCCGTGCGGAAAAAATCCTGATCAAGCGTCTGATGGATAAAGTGGAAAACGGCAATATCGTGCTGCATACCCACCGTACTCTGGAAGAGGTAACCGGCGACCAGATGGGCGTAACAGGGCTGCGTCTGCGCGACACGCAGAATGCCGACAACATTGAAACCCTGGACGTGGCGGGTCTGTTTGTCGCGATCGGCCATAGCCCGAACACGGCGATTTTCGAGGGGCAACTGGAACTTGAAAATGGTTACATTAAAGTGCAGTCCGGTATTCACGGCAACGCGACGCAGACCAGCGTCCCGGGTGTTTTCGCGGCAGGCGACGTAATGGATCACATTTATCGTCAGGCGATCACCTCGGCGGGTACTGGCTGTATGGCTGCGCTGGATGCCGAACGCTATCTCGACGGTTTAGCCGACGCGTGCAAATAAGTTTTACAAATCAGTAACAAAAGTAAATAAGGCGACTATAAGTCGCCTTTATTTTTGCCGCGTTGTAACATTGCCCTGCCGAAAAATACTGACAACTCACCTGCAAAGCGCGCAATGAATAAAACCCGTCAAAAAGAGCTAACTCGCTGGTTAAAACAGCAAAGCGTCATTTCCCAACGCTGGTTGATGATTTCCCGTCTGCTGGGATTCGTGAGCGGCGTGTTGATCGTCGCCCAGGCCTGGATCATGGCCCGCATTTTACATCACATGATCATGGAAAATATCCCCCGCGAGGCGCTTCTGATGCCTTTTGTTATCCTGGTTCTGGTGTTCGTGCTACGCGCGTGGGTCGTATGGCTACGGGAACGGGTCGGGTTCCACGCGGGACAACATATTCGCTTCGAGATCCGTCGTCAGGTGCTGGATCGTCTGCAACAGGCCGGTCCGGCATGGATCCAGGGAAAGCCTGCGGGCAGTTGGGCCACGCTGGTGCTGGAACAAATTGACGACATGCATGATTACTACGCCCGCTACCTGCCACAAATGGCACTGGCAGTGTGCGTACCGTTGCTGATTGTGGCGACCATCTTCCCCTCTAACTGGGTTGCTGCGCTTATTCTTCTGGGAACCGCCCCACTGATTCCGCTGTTTATGGCGATGGTCGGCATGGGCGCAGCCGATGCGAACCGACGCAATTTTCTGGCGCTGGCGCGTCTGAGCGGCCATTTCCTCGATCGGCTACGCGGCATGGAAACCCTGCGTATTTTTGGACGCGGCGAAGCAGAAACAGACAGCATTCGCGCGGCGTCACAGGACTTTCGCCAGCGCACCATGGAGGTGCTCCGTCTGGCCTTCTTATCTTCCGGCGTACTGGAATTCTTTACCTCGCTCTCAATTGCGCTGGTCGCGGTTTACTTTGGCTTCTCTTACCTGGGCGAGCTGGACTTCGGGCACTACGGCGCGGGCGTGACGCTGACGGCGGGTTTCCTCGCGCTGATTCTTGCCCCCGAGTTTTTCCAGCCGCTGCGCGACCTCGGTACGTTTTACCATGCCAAAGCGCAGGCGGTCGGCGCGGCTGACAGCCTGAAAACGTTTATGGAAACACCCCTTGCTCATCCGGAGCGTGGCGAGGTTGAGCTTTCCACGAAAGAGCCCGTTTCAATTACCGCCGAAAATCTCATCATTACCTCCCCGGAAGGCAAGCCGCTGGCAGGACCGCTGAACTTTACCCTCGTTGCCGGGCAGCGCGCAGTGCTGGTGGGGCGCAGCGGCTCTGGCAAAAGTTCGCTGCTGAATGCGCTGTCGGGGTTCCTGCCGTATCAAGGATCGCTACGCGTCAATGGCGTAGAGCTGCGTGATTTGGTCCCGGAATCCTGGCGCCGGCAGATCTCCTGGGTGGGACAAAATCCCCAACTGCCTGCCGCAACGCTGCGTGAAAACGTGCTTCTGGCGCGCCCGGCGGCCAGCGAGCAGGAGCTGCGCGCCGCGCTCGACAGCGCGTGGGTAAGTGAGTTCCTGCCGCTGCTGCCGCAGGGAATCGACACGCCGGTGGGCGATCAGGCTGGTCGTTTGTCCGTCGGCCAGGCACAACGTGTGGCCGTGGCTCGCGCCCTGCTCAACCCGTGTCAATTACTGCTCCTCGACGAACCGGCCGCCAGTCTGGATGCGCACAGTGAACAGCGGGTCATGCAGGCGCTGAAAGAGGCGTCCAAACGCCAGACAACGCTGATGGTTACCCATCAGCTTGAAGATCTTGCCGACTGGGACACCATACTGGTGATGCAGGACGGACAGATTGTCGAACAGGGTTCCTGGGCCGAGCTCAGCGCAGCGCAGGGCGCGTTTGCGACACTGTTAGCCCATCGTCAGGAGGAGATTTAAATGCGCGCGTTGCTGCCTTATCTGACGCTGTATAAACGTCACAAATGGATGTTAACGCTGGGGATTGCCCTTGCCATCCTCACGCTGCTCGCCAGCATTGGCCTGTTGACGCTCTCCGGCTGGTTCCTTTCCGCCTCCGCGCTGGCGGGCTTTGCCGGTATTTACAGCTTTAACTACATGTTGCCTGCGGCAGGCGTTCGCGGTGCGGCGATTACCCGTACCGCCGGGCGCTATTTCGAGCGTCTGGTCAGCCACGACGCCACCTTCCGCGTATTGCAGCATCTGCGTATTTACACGTTTAGCAAGCTGCTTCCTCTCTCCCCTGCCGGGCTGGCGCGTTATCGTCAGGGCGAACTGTTGAACCGGGTGGTGGCGGATGTGGATACGCTGGATCACCTATACCTGCGGGTTATTTCGCCGCTGGTGGGCGCGTTCGTGGTAATCATGGTGGTCACGCTCGGCCTGAGCGTACTGGATGTTACCCTCGCCTTCACCCTTGGCGGCATTATGCTGCTGACGCTGTTTATCATGCCGCCCGCTTTTTATCGCGCGGGTAAAGCGACCGGACATCATCTCACGCATCTGCGCGGTCAGTATCGCCAGCAACTCACCGCGTGGTTACAGGGTCAGGCCGAGCTAACCCTTTTCGGCGCAAGCGAACGTTATCGCGCGCAGATGGAAGCCACGGAATTGCAGTGGCACGAAGCGCAGCGTCGCCAGTCAGAGCTGACGGCGCTTTCTCAGGCGCTAATGTTGCTGATTAGCGCGCTGGCTATCCTGCTGATGCTGTGGATGGCCTCCGGCGGCGTAGGCGGAAATGCACAACCTGGCGCGCTGATCGCCCTGTTTGTCTTCTGTGCGCTGGCGGCCTTTGAAGCCTTAGCGCCCGTGACCGGTGCTTTTCAGCATCTGGGGCAGGTGATCGCTTCCGCATTGCGCATTACCGAGCTGACGGAGCAAAAGCCGGAAGTGACCTTCCCGGCAAGTGACTTTAGCGTCCCCGCGCGGGTGGCGTTGACCCTGCGTGATGTGTCATTCCGCTACCCGGAGCAGGCGCAAAACGCGCTGGATTCCTTGTCTCTTACGGTCAAACCCGGCGAGTATATCGCCATTCTGGGCCGTACCGGATGCGGTAAATCCACATTGCTGCAACTGCTGACCCGCGCCTGGGATCCGCAACAGGGCGAGATTTTGATTAACGATCTCCCCCTTTCTGCGTTCAGTGAAGCGACGCTCCGCAAAACCATGAGCGTCGTGCCGCAGCGCGTACATCTGTTTAGCGCCACCCTGCGCGACAATCTGCTGCTGGCGGCGCCTGATGCCAGCGATGACTCGCTTGCAGATACGCTGCGTCGCGTGGGTCTGGAAAAACTGCTTGAGGATGCTGGCCTTAACAGTTGGTTAGGAGAAGGCGGTCGCCAGTTGTCCGGCGGCGAACTTCGCCGTCTCGCCATCGCCAGAGCGCTGCTGCATGACGCGCCGTTAATGCTGCTGGATGAACCAACCGAAGGGCTGGATGCGACCACCGAAAGCCAGATGCTGGAATTACTGGCTGAAGTAATGCGTGAAAAAACGGTGCTGATGGTGACCCATCGCCTGCGCGGGCTGGCGCGATGCGATCGGATAATAGTCATGGACAATGGGCAAATTATTGAGCAAGGTAATCACGCAGATCTGTTAGCCATGCAGGGTCGTTATTACCAGTTCAAGCAAGGTCTGTAAGCTATTATTTAACGATCTTATGCGTAGTGGAGTTCTGCTGTCATGCGGCTGGTTCAGCTATCTCGTCACTCAATAGCCTTCCCTTCGCCGGAAGGCGCTCTACGTGAGCCAAACGGTCTGCTGGCGCTTGGCGGCGATCTCAGCCCGGCACGTCTGCTGATGGCCTACCAGCGCGGTATTTTTCCGTGGTTTTCTCCGGGCGACCCGATCCTGTGGTGGTCCCCCGATCCGCGCGCGGTGCTTTGGCCGGAAACGTTTCATCTCAGCCGCAGCATGAAACGCTTTCATAAACGCTCACCTTATCGTGTTACGCTGAACTATGCCTTTGGTCAGGTGATCGAAGGCTGCGCGAACGATCGTGACGAAGGCACCTGGATCACGCCAGCCGTTGTCGAAGCGTATCAGCGCCTGCATGAATTAGGACACGCCCACTCCGTTGAGGTCTGGCGCGACGATGAGCTTGTCGGCGGCATGTACGGCGTTTCGCAAGGGGCGTTATTTTGCGGCGAGTCAATGTTCAGTCGCCGGGAAAACGCGTCGAAAACCGCGCTGCTGGTATTTTGCGCAGAATTTATCCGGGAAGGCGGCAAACTGCTCGACTGCCAGGTGCTGAACGATCACACCCAATCGCTGGGCGCCGTTGAAATCCCGCGCAGAACATATTTGCATCATCTCGACACCTTACGTCAGTTACGTTTACCCAGCCATTTCTGGGTGCCGCGGACGTTATTTTTGCCTCAGACGTGAATGTTTTCGGCACATTTTTTATCAGGGTGTTATAATTGCCGCGCAGAGAAGGTTTAGCCCATTACCCCGCTGCCGTTAAGGATCCATTCGCGTCAGGTAACGCCCATCGTTTATCTCATCGCTCCCTTATACGTTGCGCTTCACGTGCGACTTTGTCGTGTGTTTCAGAAGCAATCCGGAGTAATGCGCCAAATCTCGTTTGCAGCGTTTTAAACGTACAAATCTTTACTTATTTAAAGAACTTCGGCATTATCTTGCCGGTTCAAATTACGGTAGTGATACCCCAGAGGATTAGATGGCCAAAGAAGACAATATTGAAATGCAGGGTACCGTTCTCGAAACGTTACCTAACACCATGTTCCGCGTAGAGTTAGAAAACGGTCACGTGGTTACTGCACACATCTCCGGTAAAATGCGTAAAAACTACATCCGCATCCTGACGGGCGACAAAGTGACTGTTGAGCTGACCCCGTACGACCTGAGCAAAGGCCGCATTGTCTTCCGTAGTCGCTGATTGTTTTCACGCCTCCATGGCGTACAGATGAGAAAAGGTCGGTTTATCCGGCCTTTTTTGTCTACGCTGATTTTCATTCTTCCGTCATCTGCGCATATTCATCTGTTAAGAAATCCACCAGTGCCCGAACGGACGGCAGCAGGCCACGCCGCGACGGGAAAACGGCGTGAATCACTTCCCTTCTCGGTTCCCACCCTTCCAGTAAAGGAATAAGCTCTCCGGCAGCAAGCTGTTCTTTTACCATCAGCATGGGCAGTTGCACGGCGCCGACGCCTGTTACCGCCGCTTCGCGTAGTGCCAGCATGTCGGTGGTAATTAAGCGTGGCGTAAAATGAACCTCCGCCCTGGCGCCTTGTGGGCCATAGAGTTCCCAACGATGAATATGTTTTCCAGCGGAAAGACTCAGTCCTGGCCAGCGGGTTAATTCAGCCGGAGAGACAGGAACGCCCATCCTCGCCGTCAGCGCTGGACTGGCAAAGATGCGATGCGCCCGATCGGCCAGCACCCGCATCACCAGATCGCTGTCCTCAAACGGTCGCGGCCGCACACGGATCGCAACATCCACGCCTTCAGCAACCAAATCGACGCGTCGATTGGTCGCTTCCAGTTGCAGCGTCACCTCGGGGTAGCGGGCCATAAACTTTGCCAGCATGGGACCTACATGGGCATGCAACAGCGTAACCGGACAGGTCAACCTGACCACTCCGCGTGGTTCCACCTGCAATGCGGCGATGGCCTCCTGCGCCGCCTGCGCTTCTATCAGCATCGCTTTGCAATGCTCATAAAACGTCTGTCCGACTTCGGTGACGTTAAACTGCCGTGTCGTTCGTTGAATAAGCCGCACCCCCAGTTGCTCTTCCAGTTGCGCAATCCGGCGACTGAGTTTGGACTTTGGTTCATCCAGTACACGCCCCGCGGCGGCAAATCCGCCCTGCTCGACCACATGCACAAACCACGCAAAATCATTGAGATCCGGCTTCATTCTTATTGTCTCATTTATAGAACGATGAAGACCATTTTAGCGACTACTCCGCTCGTTGTCTTAAATATAAGCTTATTGACATCAAGACAACGCCAATGAGGAGACTACGATGAAACAGGTGACAGGCGTCTATACCGCGCCTCGCCCGCACTGGGTTGGCAATGGATTTCCGGTTCGCTCGCTGTTTTCTTACCAAAGTCATGCGCAGCAGTTAAGCCCGTTCCTGCTGCTGGATTATGCCGGTCCGCACACCTTTACGCCCGGTACTGAAAAACGTGGCGTGGGCGAGCATCCCCACCGGGGGTTCGAAACCGTCACTGTCGTCTACAACGGCGAAGTTGAGCACCGGGACTCTACCGGACGCGGCGGCATTATCGGTCCCGGCGACGTACAGTGGATGACAGCCGGCGCGGGTATCCTGCATGAAGAGTTTCACTCAGATGCCTTTACCCGTAAAGGCGGTGAACTGGAGATGGTCCAGCTATGGGTGAATCTTCCTGCCAAAGACAAAATGGCGGCGCCGGGCTATCAGAGCATCACCCGTGAACAGATTCCCGTCGCCGGATTACCCGATGACGCCGGTACGTTACGGGTGATTGCCGGCGAATACCGGCAATTTACAGGGCCTGCGCATACGTTTTCACCCCTCAACGTGTGGGATATGCGACTTAAGCAGGCGCATCCGGTCACGCTGACGCAGCCGGATGGCTGGAGTACTGCGCTGGTCGTTCTGAAAGGCACGATCACGGTGAATGGCACGACCACAGTCGGTGAAGCGCAGCTGGTGGTGCTCAGTCAGACAGGCGAAACGCTGCACCTGGAAGCCAACAGCGATGCCAGCGTCCTTCTGCTGTCAGGAGAGCCGTTAAATGAGCCGATCGTCGGTTACGGTCCCTTTGTAATGAACACTAAACAGGAAATCGCGCAAGCCGTTCGCGATTTTAACACTGGCCACTTCGGCCAAATCTGAATTGAAGGAGAAGATGATGTCCAGTCCAGCAAATTTTAATGGCGCACGCCCGGTTATTGATGTGAACGATGCGGTTATGTTGCTAATCGATCACCAGAGTGGCCTGTTTCAGACGGTCGGTGATATGCCCATGCCGGAACTGCGCGCCCGCGCGGCGGCGTTAGCGAAAATGGCGACTCTCGCGAAGATGCCGGTGATCACCACGGCCTCTGTTCCGCAGGGGCCGAACGGGCCGCTGATCCCGGAAATTCACGCTAACGCGCCGCACGCCAGGTATGTCGCGCGTAAAGGGGAAATTAATGCCTGGGATAACGCCGGGTTCGTCGATGCTGTCAAAGCGACGGGTCGGAAAACGCTGATTATCGCAGGCACCATTACCAGCGTTTGCATGGCATTTCCGGCTATCAGCGCCGTAGCCGAAGGTTATAAAGTGTTTGCGGTGATCGATGCCTCCGGAACCTACAGCAAAATGGCCCAGGAGATCACCCTTGCCCGTGTCGTCCAGGCGGGCGTTGTGCCGATGGACACGGCGGCAGTGGCATCTGAGCTTCAGGGGACCTGGAACCGTGAGGATGCGGCGGAATGGGCTGAGGTGTATACCCATGTCTTCCCTGCGTATCAACTGCTAATTGAAAGTTACAGCAAGGCGCAGGATGTGGTGAAGCATAACGAAACGCTGGATTCTCAGCGTTAAAAAGCAGCCCCGGCGCCTGCCGTCGGGGCTGCTGCTCACTGTGTAACCAAATAAGATGTTAAGCGTAAATACTGCTTGACCCTTTTCGCGCAACTCCCTATAGTAGCGCCCCGTTGCCCCCCAAGCGGGCAGGCAGCAATACAATATGGTGAGGTGTCCGAGTGGCTGAAGGAGCACGCCTGGAAAGTGTGTATACGGCAACGTATCGGGGGTTCGAATCCCCCCCTCACCGCCATATTTGAGAAAGAGTCCGTACGAAAGTATGGGCTTTTTTTTTCGCATATTGCACACTCCGGGGGGATGAGCCCCCCCGACCGGGAGTCGACAACGGGCGCTGCCCGTTGGACAGACCGGACGCGCAGCGAACGGGCTGCCCGCAGGGCGAGCGAAGCGAGTCAATCCCCCCCTCACCGCCATATTTAAGAAAGAGCGCGTATGAAAGTACGGGCTTTTTTTTCGCCTGTTGCACACTCCGGGGGGATGAGAACTCCCGACCGGGGTCGACAACGGGCGCAGCCCGTTGGACAGACCGGACGCGCAGCGAACGGGCATAAAAAAACCGGGCTTTTTTCACGCCCGGTTTATTCATTATGCAAAAGAGATTAATGCGCTGCTTCCGGCTTGTGCTTCTGCGCACTCTGGAAGCCGTAGGTTAGCTCATTTTTCTCTTTATCCAGTTCGACGGTCACCTGGCCGCCATCCACCAGCGAGCCAAACAGCAGCTCGTTAGCCAGCGGTTTTTTCAGGTTGTCCTGAATCACGCGCGCCATTGGACGTGCGCCCATCGCCCGGTCGTAGCCCTTCTCAGCCAACCAGTTACGCGCGTCCTGACTCACTTCCAGAGAAACGCCTTTCTGATCCAGCTGAACCTGCAACTCGACAATGAACTTATCGACCACCTGATGGATCACCTCGGTAGAGAGGTGCTCGAACCAGATAATATTATCGAGACGGTTACGGAACTCCGGCGTAAACACCTTCTTGATTTCACTCATCGCGTCGGTGCTGTTGTCCTGATGAATCAGGCCAATCGATTTACGCTCGGTTTCCCGCACGCCAGCGTTGGTGGTCATCACCAGCACCACGTTGCGAAAATCCGCTTTACGCCCGTTGTTGTCCGTTAACGTGCCGTTGTCCATCACCTGTAACAACAGGTTAAAGACGTCCGGATGCGCTTTCTCAATCTCATCAAGCAGCAGCACCGCATGAGGATGCTTGATCACCGCATCCGTCAGCAAGCCACCCTGATCAAAGCCAACGTATCCCGGAGGCGCGCCAATCAGACGGCTAACGGTATGGCGCTCCATATACTCGGACATATCAAAGCGCAGCAGTTCAATCCCCAGCGCTTTAGAGAGCTGAACCGTCACCTCGGTTTTCCCCACCCCGGTCGGACCGGCGAACAGGAAGGAACCGACTGGCTTATGCTCGTGTCCCAGACCCGCGCGGCTCATCTTGATGGCTTCGGTCAGCGCCTCAATGGCTTTGTCCTGACCAAAGACCAGCATTTTCAGGCGATCGCCAAGATTTTTCAGCGTATCGCGATCGCTCTGCGAAACGCTTTTCTCCGGAATACGCGCAATGCGCGCCACCACCGATTCGATATCCGCCACGTTGACGGTTTTCTTACGCTTGCTGACGGGCATCAGTCGCGCACGCGCGCCGGCTTCATCAATAACGTCAATCGCCTTATCCGGCAGATGACGGTCGTTGATGTATTTCACCGCCAGCTCCACCGCTGCGCGTACCGCTTTCGCAGTGTAGCGAACGTCGTGGTGTGCTTCGTACTTCGGCTTCAGGCCATTGATGATCTGTACCGTTTCGTCCACAGACGGCTCAGTAATATCGATTTTCTGGAAGCGACGCGCCAGGGCGCGGTCTTTCTCGAAAATATTGCTGAACTCCTGATAGGTGGTCGAGCCAATCACGCGGATTTTGCCGCTGGACAGCAGCGGTTTGATCAGGTTTGCCGCATCCACCTGGCCACCCGATGCCGCGCCGGCGCCGATAATGGTGTGGATCTCATCGATAAACAGGATGCTGTTGGTGTCCTGTTCTAACTGCTTAAGAAGCGCTTTAAAGCGTTTTTCAAAGTCGCCGCGGTATTTGGTGCCCGCCAGCAACGAACCGATATCCAGCGAGTAGAGAGTGCAATCAGCCATCACTTCCGGCACGTCGCCCTGGACGATACGCCAGGCGAGTCCTTCGGCAATGGCTGTTTTACCGACGCCAGACTCCCCCACCAGCAGCGGGTTGTTTTTACGACGGCGGCACAGCACCTGAATGGCGCGCTCAAGCTCTTTTTCACGGCCAATCAGCGGATCGATACCGCCAACGCGTGCAAGCTGGTTAAGGTTAGTGGTGAAGTTCTCCATACGTTCCTCCCCGCCAGCTTGTTCATCGCTATTCGGCTGATTACCGGGGTCAGAAGTCTGACCCGGTTCATCTTTACGCGTACCGTGAGAAATAAAGTTGACCACATCGAGACGGCTCACCTCGTGCTTGCGCAGCAGATAGGCCGCCTGAGACTCCTGTTCACTAAAGATGGCAACCAGTACATTGGCGCCAGTCACTTCGCTGCGTCCGGAAGACTGTACGTGGAAAACCGCGCGCTGCAACACGCGCTGAAAACTCAACGTCGGCTGCGTATCGCGTTCTTCTTCACTGGCAGGCAGAACGGGTGTGGTTTGTTCAATGAAGGCTTCGAGTTCCTGACGGAGCGCCACAAGGTCCACGGAACACGCTTCCAGCGCTTCGCGGGCCGAGGGGTTACTGAGCAACGCCAGTAACAAGTGCTCGACGGTCATAAACTCATGACGGTGCTCGCGCGCTCTGGCGAAAGCCATGTTTAAACTGAGTTCCAGTTCTTGATTGAGCATAGGCACCTCCCCCAATTTTTATGCCTGCATTCAGGCTTTTTCCAGCGTACACAGCAACGGATGCTCGTTCTCCCTTGCATATTTGTTCACCATCGCCACTTTGGTCTCCGCGACCTCTGCGGTAAACACGCCGCAGATGGCTTTGCCCTGATAGTGAACCGCAAGCATCAGTTGCGTTGCACGTTCTACATCATAAGAAAAGAATTTCTGTAACACGTCAATAACAAACTCCATCGGAGTATAATCATCATTGACTAATATCACTTTATACATAGATGGCGGTTTTAGCGCGTCGCGCACTTTATCTGCCGCCAGCTGGTCGAAATCCAGCCAGTCGTTCGTCTTACCCATTGTCAGTCGTCATCTTCGGTTACGGTTACCGGCAGTCTGGACTGCCGCTGACGGGAGCGGATTTGCACTATCAATCTACCTCAAGTAACAGATAACTATCATCTATCACTGGCATCCGCGACATCTGTCACATTACGGCAAATAGCGTTAACTGCTTCAAATTTTTGATTCATTTTTACCCAAACTACCCTGTCAAACGCTTGACGCCTGGCCTGATTTCTCTAAATTGTAGTTTTGAGAGTTGGCGAGGTTTTATACAGCCCCCACTCCACCACCGGTTCATTCCATCTTACTTATAAAGATTCACGAAGGATGTCGAAGCATGGAAACGGGTACTGTTAAGTGGTTCAACAATGCCAAAGGGTTTGGATTCATCTGCCCTGAAGGCGGCGGCGAAGATATTTTCGCTCATTATTCCACCATTCAGATGGATGGTTACAGAACGCTAAAAGCCGGACAGTCTGTCCAGTTTGATGTACACCAGGGGCCAAAAGGCAATCACGCCAGCGTCATCGTGCCCATCGAGGCAGAAGCTGTTGCATAGCTCTACTGTCTCATTGTGTACATCCCGCAGATAAAATGCCAGCCCGATCGGCTGGCATTTTTATTTTGCGTCAGGCAACGCGGGGTTAACCGCCCTACGATGCCGTTTATTCCCGCGCCAGCGCATCTACCGGATCCAGCCGCGCCGCGTTTCGCGCGGGCAGCCAGCCGAACAGGATGCCGGTCACGGTCGAGCACATAAACGCCGTCAACAGCGCCACCGGCGAGAAACCAATCTCCCAGCCCGGCAGGAAAAGCTGCAGCGTAAAGGCAATCAGCATCGACAGGGTAATCCCGAGCGCCCCGCCGACCAGGCAGACCAGAACCGCCTCAATCAAAAACTGTTGCAGCACGTCGCTGGCGCGCGCGCCAACCGCCATGCGAATGCCTATCTCCCGCGTCCGTTCGGTCACCGACACCAGCATAATGTTCATCACGCCAATCCCGCCAACCACCAGCGAAATGACCGCTACCAGCGTCAGGAACAACTGAAGAGTACGTGTGGTCTTTTCAGCGGTTTTCAAGACGCCGTCCATGTTCCAGGTGAAGAAATCTTTTTTCCCATGTCGCAAGGTCAGCAGTCGGGTGAGTTGCTGCTCGGCCTGCGCGCTGTCAAACCCGTCCTTCACCCGCACGGTGATCGAGTTCAGCCACGACTGTCCCATAATGCGCCCGGACATGGTGCTGTAGGGCAGCCAGACGCGAAGAATTTTACTGCTGCCGAACATTGACTGTTTTTCTTCCGCCACGCCAATAACCGTCGCGGGCATATTGCCTACCAGAATCACTTCGCCCACCACGCTCGCTTTATGCGGAAACAACTGACGCCGGGTATTGCTGTCCAGCACCACCACCTGCGCCCGACCGTTAAGCTGTTCACGGTTGAAGGTGTTCCCCTCGCTGAAGGTCATCCCGTATACGTTAAAGTAGTCGCCGCTGACGCCGTTAGCGCTGGCCGCCACATCGGTATTGCCATAGCGCAGACGTAAATTCTGCGACACGGCAGGCGTCGCCGAGGTCACCCACGGCTGCTTCTGGATGGCGCTGAGATCGTCATACTTCAGCGACTGCTGGTATTGCGGGTCGTCGTCGCCAAAATCTTTGCCGGGATAGATATCAATGGTGTTGGTGCCAATGGCGCGGATATCGGCCAGCACCAGTTGTTTCGCCGCGTCACCGACCACCACAATCGACACCACTGACGCGATGCCGATAATAATCCCGAGCATGGTCAGCAAGGTGCGCATTTTATTCGCCGCTAACGCCCGCCAGGACATGGTGAGCGCTTCGCGAAATCCGCTGACAAACTGGCTCCACCCGGATGCCGTTTTCACCGTCGGCTCCTGGATGCCTTTTCCCTGCCGGGGGGACTGCGACGGGGGATTACGCACAATTTCGCCGTCATGAATTTCAATCACCCGCTCAGCCTGTGCGGCAACCTGTGGATCGTGGGTGACGATAATCACCGTGTGCCCGCGATCGCGCAACTGGTGCAGGATCGCCATCACCTCTTCGCCGGAACGACTGTCGAGCGCGCCGGTCGGTTCGTCAGCCAGGATCACCTGCCCGCCATTCATCAGCGCACGCGCGATACTGACACGCTGCTGTTGTCCGCCGGACAGCTGCGAAGGCTGGTAGTCCAGGCGATCGCCCAGCCCGAGCCGCTGGAGCAGTTCCTGAGCGCGGGCCAGACGCTGCTTACGCTCGGTACCGGCATAGACGGCGGGCACTTCGACATTTTGCGCCGCCGTCAGGTGCGACAACAGGTGGTAACGCTGGAAGATAAAGCCAAAATGCTCGCGGCGCAGCTGCGCCAACGCATCGCTGTCTAAAGTCGACACGTCGCGTCCCGCCACCCGGTAGGTGCCGCTGGTGGGCTTATCGAGGCAGCCAAGAATGTTCATCAACGTCGATTTACCGGAGCCGGACGCGCCGACAATCGCGACCATCTCCCCGGCGTTGATTTGCAGAGTGATGCCTTTGAGCACCTCCACCTGCTCCTCACCGGAGGGATAACTGCGACGGATATTGCTCAGCTCAAGCAGCGCCGTCATTGCGCCGCTCCTGGCTTGCCTTCGCCGATAACCACTTCCTCACCCGCTTCCAGCCCTTTGATAATCTCGACATCGGTGTCATTACGCGCGCCAATTGACACTTCCCGCTCGCGGGTTTCGCCGTTACGCAGCAAGGTGATTTTGTAACGGTTATCGCCCACCGGGTCGCCCAGCGCGGAGAGCGGTATAGTCAGCACATTTTTCACGTCGGTGAGCTGGATATGCACCTGGGCGGTCATATCCAGCCGCAGAATGCCTTTTGGGTTCGGTACTTCAAACCGGGCGTAATAGAAAATCGCGTCGTTAACTTTTTCCGGTGTCGGCAGAACGTCTTTCAGCACCCCTTCATAACGGGTTTGCGGATCGCCCAGTACGGTAAACCATGCCTTTTGTCCCGGCCTGAGGTGAATCACGTCCGCCTCAGACACCTGCGCCTTCACCAGCATGGTGCTCATATCCGCCAGCGTCAGGATATTTGGCGCCTGCTGCGCCGCGATAACCGTCTGCCCCTGCAGGGTGGTGATTTGGGTCACTTCGCCGGCCATTGGCGCGACGATACGCGTATAGTCGAGATTGGTTTTAGCGGTATCCAGGGAGGCCTGATTACGCTTGATTTGGGCATCGATGGTGCCGATCTGCGCCTGCTTAACGGCCATTTCCGTCGCGGCGGTGTCGAGATCCTGCTGCGAGACGGCCTGGGTTTTTGCCAACTGCTGTTGTCGGGAGAGCGTGACCCGCGCCAGCTTCAGCTCGGCTTCAGCCTGCTGGCGCTGGGCGCGAAGCTCCATCAGCGTCGCTTCCACTTCTTTGATCTGGTTTTCCGCTTGCTCCGGGTCGATAACCCCCAGCAGTTGATCTTTTTTCACCTTATCGCCAATCGCCACCGACAACGTTTTCAACTGCCCGCTCACCTGGGCGCCGACGTCAACTTTACGCAGCGCATCCAGTTTACCGGTGGCGAGCACACTCTGCTGAAGATCGCCCGGACGGACGATCAGCGTCTGATACGTTGGCACTGGCGCATTAAGCGTCCGCCAGAGGGCAATCGCCCCCAGGATAAGAATGAATATCAGCAGCAGATAGCGCTTTTTAATTTTTTTTCCCTTAATACCCATATTAATCCTGATGGTAGTTTTGCCTGCGAATATCAACCTTATCTAAACAACCCGCAAACGCAAAGGCGCGCGCGGCGGGCATTGACGATTGGTTAAGATTCAGCATGTTTCAATTTTCGCATACATCATGTTGCGGATTTCGATCATGTCACAGATTACTGATAATACCTTCTACCCTTCCGACGTCGCGTCCCCTTTACAATTATTTATGCGCCTGACGCGCGGACAATTACTGCCGGGTAAATTCTGGCGGAAAGCCAGTTTTCGGCGGAAATTCCTTATTCGCTCGCTATTAATGCCGCGGGCAACCAGTCAGTTGTTAGACAATCTGACGCAATGGCCGGAGCTGGACACGCTGTTAACACGCCAGCCGCGCCTGCCGATCCGTCTGCACCGACCGTATATGGCGGTGAATATTAAACGGCACACTGCGCTGAACGCGCTTTGCACGCACTATGAGATGATGCGTAACTTGCTCACCCGCGAGCAGCAGGTCGGTTATTTAAGCCATTACGGCCTCGGTCTGGCACAATTAACCGCGAAAGACGATGCGCCATTCCAGCTGGATTTAGTCAGCCTCGTCTCCCTGGATAAAGAGGGAGAAAGTACGGTCGTGATTCGTGACGCGCAGAAACGTATTCTGGCAGAAATTACGTTTACCTTCTGCTATTTAAACGGAAAACGTACCCTGTTTATCGGCGGCTTGCAGGGGGCGGCAAACGATGTTCCGCATGAAGTTATTCAGCAGGCGACCAAAGCCTGTTATGGCCTCTTTCCGAAAAGGATCGTGATGGAAGCGCTGTGCCAGTTTGCCCGGGTTGCGCAGGTCGAGCAGATTCTGGCGGTCAGCAACGCTGTACATGTCTATCGCAGCTGGCGCTACATGGATAAAAAAACCCAGATGCATGCTGACTATGACGCGTTCTGGTCATCGCTGGGCGGTGAAATGACCGACGCCGGCTATTACGCCCTGCCCTTAACCATTGCACGCAAAAGCGAGGCGGATATCGCCAGTAAAAAACGGGCCGAATACCGTCGCCGCTACGCCCTGCTCGACAGCGTTGTCGAACAGGTGCCCCGCCGCTTTAGCCATTAATCCGCCCGGCCGCGCGCCAGCCACAAGACGCGCGAAAACATTTTGCGCAGTAGCACCGGCACCGCGTCAACGCCGCGCCGTCCGGCCTCTATCGCCACTTCGATGGCTAGATCCGGTTTCGATGAGCGATGGATCGCCTTCGAAATGATTTTACGGATATTCATTGGCACGTTTTCCGGGATCTGCGCCACCCGGTGAAAAACGTCCGAGAAGCCCTGGCGATACATAAAATGTTCCATATCAAGGGCTGGCAGCGCCGTTAAGTGCTCGCGCTCTTCCTCTTTGTCGTTATTCAGCAGACCGCGGACCGTCGCCGCATATTTCTTCCCGGCCTCATCGCCGTCCACCAGTACGTGCCACTCGATCCCCATCCGCCTGGCAAACTTCACCAGCGGCTTCAGCCCGGACTGAGCAAACTCGATCACTTTGATCCCTTCAGCGTCAAAATGGTGGCCGCACTGACGGGCCAGTTCGTTGATCACCCAGGTTTCGGTTTCCCCTTCCACCAGCAACCAGCAGCGGGCAAACAGCGAGGAGGCGCGGTTAAAACGGATGTGGAACGCAATACGACGCCCGTCTTCGGGGCTAAGACCACCTGGCCCTAAACGCCAGGCCGCCACGCGGGAAGATTCACGCACCAGGCGGCAAACGTGCTCGACGGGCGTCAGCGACAGCAGTTCACCGGAGTTGGTGGTGGTGATTCGCTGCAGCGGCAGCAGGTTGAGCAGTTGCCAGGCCACTGAGAGCATGATGGGATGCAGGCGGGTTTCCGGATCTTCCACCAGCAGCAGCGGCCTGGCGTCTTTATGCAGTCTGACGGTGCCCTTCGCCTGCAGCAGCGTCGAGAACAGTCCCAGCAGAATCACCCGGTGGGTCCGCCCGCCGGGTCTGTCGATCATCCGGTTAATAATGTCGAGATAGCGCCAGCTGCGCTGTTCGTTGCTCGAACGACGGCGCATTAACCGGTGCCGCGACTGGGACGTTCCCTGCTCGGTAAAGTAATGCTCCAGCAGTTGCACCATTGCTGACAGCCCCTGGCGGATCTGGCCATCGGTCAGGTTTTGCGGACGCGTCGCCAGTTCGCGAGCCAGAAAATCGAGCTGACGAGCGGTGATCTCGACATCTTTGACGTCAGGCACCGTACCGTTACGGATGCGGCGCATAAACCGCGCGTCGCGCAGGCGCAGCACCGGCATTAAACGCACCAGATGCCGCGCCTGGTCATTAATATTGTCCACCGACAGAGGATGACCGTCGCCGTCAAGGAAACTGCGCAGCGTCATCACGCTGCCGTCATCGGCGCTTTCGCCTTCCAGGCGATAAAAGATGCGCTGATAGCCGTCGCGACACGGCGACCAGCAGGCTTCAAGCGGTCGATAACGCCGCACCCGGTGGCGTCCCGGTTGTGATTCGCGAAAGGTCAGGACAATGTGCAAATGCCGCTCACGGCCATTGACATCGCCAGGCGGGAACCAGAAATCGTCGCGGTCAAAGTGATACAGCTCTGACTCAGGCGAAAGCAGCAGCGTCAGCGCGTCAAGGAGACTGGATTTACCCCAGGCGTTTTCGCCAATCAGCACATTGTTTTGCTCCAGCATTAACGACAGCCGATTGATACCGCGAAACCCAACAATCTCAACGCGTTCGAGAATCATGCTTCCTCCAGACAAATGTCACTTTTCCCTTTAGCTTCTCGCAGTATAACGGCAAATGCGCGTCGCTGACGTGACCCGGGTAAAATTAAGCGTGCTAATAGACTGATTTATGAACAATTAAGAAGATGAATTATGCTCACTGCCAAATTTAAATAGCCGGATTTTTCGCCGTATAAATTCAGATTTTGTTCGCTCACTTTCATCCGAACATACGCTACACTTCAAATAAGATTAATCTGAGCAAGGAATGACGCCTCATTGCCCTACATCAAACGATCTGGATTTATTTAGCTAGAGAATGGACGACGTTCGTTTTTAAAATAGCGCGCTATTTATTGTTTCGTCGTCCTGTAGACGAATATTACTGACACCACGTTTGTGGTTATTTCTTATTGAGGTGGATATGTTCAGAAAATTAGCGGCTGAATGTTTTGGTACATTCTGGCTTGTTTTTGGTGGCTGTGGGAGCGCTGTACTGGCAGCAGCCTTTCCGGAATTAGGCATCGGTTTTGCGGGTGTCGCGCTGGCATTTGGTCTCACCGTATTAACGATGGCGTTCGCTGTGGGGCATATTTCCGGCGGTCATTTTAATCCAGCGGTAACATTAGGCTTATGGGCTGGCGGCCGTTTTCCGGTGAAAGAGGTCATTGGCTATATTATTGCCCAGGTGATCGGCGGGATTATTGCGGCGGCCGTATTGTACCTTATTGCCAGCGGTAAAACGGGCTTTGACGCGGCAGCCAGCGGGTTTGCTTCTAACGGCTATGGCGAACATTCACCGGGCGGCTATTCCATGCTGTCCGCCATTGTCATCGAGATTGTCCTGACAGCCGGTTTCCTGTTGGTCATTCATGGCGCAACGGATAAATACGCCCCTGCCGGTTTCGCGCCCATCGCGATTGGCCTGGCGTTAACCCTGATTCACCTGATCAGCATTCCGGTGACCAATACCTCTGTGAACCCGGCGCGCAGTACCGCAGTCGCGATCTTCCAGGGGGGTTGGGCGCTGGAACAGCTGTGGCTGTTCTGGGTGATGCCGATTATCGGCGGGATCCTCGGTGGGCTTATTTATCGCACCCTGCTGGAAAAACGCGATTAATGATAACAGGCCGGGTAAGCGCGATGCTTCTCCTGGCCTGCAAATACGTTCGATTGTGAACCGGGTGAGCGCCAGCGCCGCCCGGCTTTCTTTTTGCCGCTTTACGGGACAGACTTTATTGGGTAGTGTCGTTGACGCTAAACGATTCTTACAAGGACCGGCTGTTCATGTTTTCTGGACTTCTCATTATTCTGCTTCCGCTGATTGCAGGTTATCTCATTCCGCTGCGGCACAACGCGGCATTAAAACTCATTAATCGCCTGTTAAGCTGGATGGTTTATCTGATTCTCTTTTTTATGGGTATTAGCCTGGCCTTCCTGGATAATCTGGCGAGTAATCTGCTCGCTATTTTTCATTATTCCGCAGTCAGTATTAGCGTTATTTTACTCTGTAATATTGTGGCCTTGCTGTGGCTGGAACGTTCATTACCCTGGCGGCACAATCATCAGCAGGAGAAACTGCCGTCGCGTATTGCCATGGCGCTGGAGTCGCTAAAATTATGCGGCGTGGTGGTGGCGGGTTTTCTGCTGGGACTCAGCGGTTTCTCTCTTTTGCAGCATGCGACCGAAGCCAGCGAATATACCCTGATTCTTCTGTTACTGCTGGTGGGGATCCAACTGCGCAATAGCGGCATGACGTTAAGGCAAATTATTCTTAATCGCCGGGGCATGATTGTCGCCGTCGTGGTGGTCGCCAGTTCCCTGATCGGCGGCTTAATCAATGCTTTTATTCTCGATCTGCCGATCAAAACCGCACTGGCGATGGCGTCCGGGTTTGGCTGGTACTCCCTGTCCGGTATTTTGCTGACGGAATCCTATGGTCCGGTGATTGGCAGCGCCGCGTTCTTTAACGATCTGGCGCGCGAATTGATCGCCATTATGCTGATTCCGGGCCTGGTGCGCCGCAGCCGCTCCACCGCGCTGGGGTTGTGCGGGGCGACATCGATGGACTTCACCCTGCCGGTTTTACAGCGCACGGGCGGGCTGGAAATGGTGCCAGCCGCCATTGTACATGGCTTTATCCTCAGCCTGCTGGTGCCGATCCTGATGGCGTTTTTCTCTGCGTAATACCCCGATGGCGGTAGGTCTCTGCCGCCAAAATTGCGCTAAATCAATCTCCCTGTAAGTTGTATCAGAAATCCCTTTTCTCCTTTCGTGCTCAGGCATAACCTTAAACATGTATATTAAATATAACTTTAAGGGTGTGACCATGTTTTGTGTGCAATGTGAACAAACTATCCGTACTCCGGCAGGAAACGGCTGCTCTTACGCGCAGGGTATGTGCGGTAAAACGGCTGAAACCTCCGATTTGCAGGATCTGCTGATCGCTGCCCTACAGGGTCTGTCTGCATGGGCGGTGAAAGCCCGTGAATACGGCATCATTAATCATGACGTTGACAGCTTCGCGCCGCGTGCGTTTTTCTCTACGCTGACTAACGTTAACTTCGATTCCCCGCGTATCGTGGGCTATGCCCGTGACGCCATCGCCATGCGTGAAGCGCTAAAAGCCCAGTGCCTGAGCGTAGACGCCAGCGCCCATTGCGACAATCCGATGGCGGAGCTGCAACTTGTCAGCGACGATCTCGGTGACCTGCAGCGCCAGGCGGCAGAATTTACCCCGAACAAAGACAAAGCGGCGATTGGCGACAACATTCTCGGCCTGCGTCTGCTCTGCCTGTACGGCCTGAAAGGCGCGGCGGCGTATATGGAGCATGCCCATGTGCTCGGTCAATACGACAACGACATCTACGCGCAGTACCATAAAATCATGGCGTGGCTGGGCACCTGGCCTGCCGACATGAACGCGCTGCTGGAATGCTCGATGGAAATCGGCCAGATGAACTTTAAGGTCATGAGCATTCTCGACGCCGGTGAGACGACGAAATACGGTCACCCCACGCCAACTCAGGTCAACGTGAAAGCCACTGAAGGCAAATGCATTCTGATTTCAGGTCACGATCTGAAAGATCTCTATAACCTGCTGGAGCAGACCGAAGGTACCGGCGTTAACGTTTACACCCACGGCGAAATGCTGCCCGCTCACGGTTACCCGGAACTGCGTAAATTCAAACATCTGGTCGGTAACTACGGCAGCGGCTGGCAGAACCAGCAGGTCGAGTTCGCCCGCTTCCCTGGGCCTATCGTGATGACCTCAAACTGCATCATCGATCCGACCGTGGGCGCTTATGACGACCGTATCTGGACCCGCAGCATCGTCGGCTGGCCGGGCGTCAGTCATCTCGAAGGCGACGATTTCGGCCCGGTGATTGCGCAAGCGCAGCAGATGGCAGGCTTCCCGTACAGCGAGATTCCGCACCTGATCACCGTCGGCTTTGGCCGTCAGACCCTGCTTGGGGCGGCAGATACGCTGATCGACCTGGTCAGCCGGGAAAAACTGCGTCACATCTTCCTTGTCGGCGGTTGCGACGGAGCGCGCGGCGAACGTAACTATTTCACCGACTTCGCCACCAGCGTGCCGGATGACTGCCTGATCCTCACCCTCGCCTGCGGCAAATACCGCTTCAACAAGCTCGAGTTTGGCGATATCGAAGGGCTGCCGCGTCTGGTGGATGCCGGGCAGTGTAACGACGCTTACTCCGCTATCATTCTGGCGGTCACGCTGGCGGAAAAACTGGGCTGCGGCGTCAACGATCTGCCGCTCTCCCTGGTGCTCTCCTGGTTCGAACAGAAAGCGATCGTTATTCTGCTGACCCTACTGTCGCTTGGCGTGAAAAATATCGTCACCGGACCGACCGCGCCGGGCTTCTTCACCCCGGATCTGCTGGCGGTGCTCAACGAAAAATTCGGTCTGCGTTCCGTCACCACCGTTGAAGACGATATGAAGCAGTTGCTGAGCGCGTAAGGAGTAAAAGATGACGATGCCAACCAATCAGTGCCCATGGCGGATGCAGGTCCATCACATCCATCAGGAAACGCCGGATGTCTGGACAATAGCCCTGCTGTGCCATGACTATTATCCGTATCGCGCCGGGCAGTATGCACTGGTGAGCGTGCGTAACGCTGCGGACACGCTGCGTGCCTACACGCTGTCTTCCACGCCGGGCGTCAGCGAGTATATTACGCTGACCGTTCGCCGGATTGACGACGGGGCAGGTTCGCAGTGGTTAACCCGCGACGTGAAGCGCGGCGACTACATTTGGCTGTCCGACGCGATGGGCGAATTTACCTGCGACGATAAAGCAGACGATAAATTCCTGATGCTCGCCGCCGGTTGCGGCGTCACGCCGATCATGTCAATGCGCCGCTGGTTGGCGAAGTATCGCCCACAGGCCGACGTGCAGGTAATTTTTAACGTACGCTCGCCGCAGGACGTGATTTTCGCCGAAGAGTGGCAGCAGTACCCGGTCACGCTGGTGGCAGAAAATAACGCCACTCATGGTTTTGTCGCCGGTCGCCTGACCCCTGCACTGTTGCAGCAGGTACCCGATCTTACCTCGCGTACCGTAATGACCTGCGGCCCGGCGCCGTATATGGATTGGGTCGAACAGGAAGTGAAAGCGCTTGGCGTGACGCGCTTTTTCAAAGAGAAGTTCTTTACGCCGGTGGCAGAAGCCGCTACCAGCGGTCTGAAATTTACCAAACTGCAACCGGCAAAAACGTTTTACGCGCCCGTCGGCACCACACTGCTGGACGCGCTGGAAAGCAACAAAGTGCCGGTTACTGTCGCCTGTCGTGCTGGCGTCTGCGGCTGTTGTAAAACCAAAGTGGTTTCCGGTGAGTATACGGTCAGCAGCACCATGACGCTGTCCGACGCGGAAATCGCCGAAGGCTACGTGCTGGCCTGCTCCTGCCATCCACAGGGCGATCTGGTCCTCGCGTAGTGATACCTTGCCGGAAAGCGTTGCGCTTATCCGGTCTCCCCCTTCAGGCCGGATGCGCTGACGCCATCCGGCCTTTTTGCCATCTTCAACTAAACTTGTAACCGTTATCACATTGAAGGAGATGGAGAACCATGAAACAAACGGTTGCCGCTTTTATTGCAAAAACGCTGGAACAGGCCGGAGTGCAACGCATCTGGGGCGTAACGGGCGATTCCCTGAACGGCCTGAGCGACAGTCTCAATCGCATGGGAACGATTGAGTGGATGTCGACCCGTCACGAAGAGGTCGCGGCGTTTGCCGCTGGCGCGGAGGCCCAGCTTACCGGCAATCTGGCGGTGTGCGCAGGCTCCTGCGGCCCCGGCAACCTGCATTTAATCAATGGCCTGTTTGACTGCCACCGTAACCATGTTCCGGTACTGGCGATTGCCGCCCATATTCCCTCCAGCGAGATCGGCAGCGGTTACTTCCAGGAGACCCACCCGCAAGAGTTGTTCCGTGAATGCAGCCACTATTGCGAGCTGGTTTCCAGCCCTGAGCAGATCCCCCAGGTCCTGGCGATCGCCATGCGCAAAGCGGTACTGAATCGCGGCGTGTCGGTCGTGGTGCTCCCGGGCGACGTAGCGCTGAAACCCGCGCCGGAAGGCGCCAGCAGCCACTGGTATCATGCGCCGATGCCGGTCGTCACCCCCGCGGAAGAAGAGCTGCGCAAACTGGCGCAACTGCTGCGTTATTCCAGCAATATCGCGCTGATGTGCGGCAGCGGCTGCGCGGGCGCCCATCACGAGCTGGTTGAGTTTGCCGCCAAAATCAAAGCGCCTGTCGTGCACGCCCTGCGCGGCAAAGAGCACGTCGAATACGACAATCCATATGACGTGGGCATGACCGGGCTTATCGGCTTCTCGTCCGGTTTCCATACCATGATGAACGCCGACACCCTGGTGCTGCTCGGCACGCAGTTCCCCTACCGCGCCTTCTACCCCACCGACGCCAAAATTATCCAGATCGACATCAATCCGGGGAGTATCGGGGCGCACAGTAAGGTTGATATGGCGCTGGTCGGCGACATCAAAGCGACCCTGACGGCGCTACTGCCGCTGGTGGAAGAAAAAACCGATCGAAAATTCCTTGATAAAGCATTGAACGATTACCGCGACGCCCGCAAAGGACTCGACGATCTGGCGAAACCGAGCGACAAAGCCATCCACCCGCAGTACCTGGCGCAACAGATCAGCCGTTTTGCCGCCGATGACGCCATTTTTACCTGCGACGTCGGTACGCCGACGGTATGGGCGGCGCGTTACCTGAAAATGAACGGCAAGCGCCGACTGCTCGGCTCGTTTAACCACGGCTCGATGGCGAACGCCATGCCGCAGGCGCTGGGCGCGCAGGCTACCGCGCCGGAGCGCCAGGTCGTGGCGATGTGTGGCGACGGCGGGTTCAGCATGCTGATGGGCGATTTCCTCTCGGTGGTACAGATGAAGCTGCCGATCAAAATCGTGGTCTTTAACAACAGCGTGCTGGGCTTCGTGGCGATGGAGATGAAGGCCGGCGGTTACCTGACCGACGGCACTGAGCTGCATGACACCCATTTCGCCCGCATCGCCGAAGCCTGCGGCATCACCGGTATTCGCGTTGAAAAAGCCTCAGAGGTGGATGAAGCCCTACAGCGTGCTTTCGCTATCGACGGTCCGGTACTGGTGGATGTAGTGGTCGCCAAAGAAGAGCTGGCGATCCCGCCGCAGATCAAACTGGAGCAGGCCAAAGGGTTCAGCCTGTATATGCTGCGGGCGATCATCAGCGGGCGCGGCGACGAAGTGATCGAACTGGCAAAAACCAACTGGCTCAGGTAAAACAGAAGGCATTACCCTGACTTTACAGAGGAAATGCCGTGATCGATCTACGCAGTGATACCGTCACCCGACCGGGCCGCGCCATGCTGGAAGCCATGATGGCCGCCCCGGTTGGCGATGACGTGTACGGAGATGACCCTACCGTTAACGAACTTCAGCGCTACGCCGTGGAACTCAGCGGCAAAGAGGCCGCGCTGTTTTTACCCACCGGCACCCAGGCCAATCTGGTCGCCTTGCTCAGCCACTGTGAACGCGGTGAAGAGTATATCGTCGGTCAGGGTGCGCATAACTATCTCTTTGAAGCGGGCGGCGCGGCAGTGCTTGGTAGTATCCAGCCGCAGCCCATTGACGCAGCGGCAGACGGATCATTACCGCTGGATAAGGTGGCGGCGAAAATTAAGCCGGACGATATTCATTTCGCCCGCACGAAGCTACTCAGTCTTGAAAACACCCACAACGGCAAAGTGTTGCCGCGCGAATACCTGAAAGCCGCGTGGGAGTTTACCCGTGAGCGCGGTCTGGCGCTGCATGTCGACGGCGCGCGCATCTTTAACGCCGTGGTCGCTTACGGCTGCGCGCTGAAAGAGATCACCCAATATTGCGACTCGTTCACTATCTGCCTGTCGAAAGGGCTGGGTACGCCGGTCGGGTCGCTGCTGGTCGGCAGCCATGATTACATCAAGCGCGCCACGCGCTGGCGCAAAATGACCGGCGGCGGTATGCGTCAGGCGGGGATTCTGGCCGCCGCCGGGCTGTATGCGCTGAAAAACAATGTCGCTCGCCTGCAGGACGATCACGACAACGCCGCGTGGCTGGCGGAACAGCTGCGTGACGCTGGCGCGGAAGTGACGCGTCATGACACCAACATGCTGTTCGTTCGCGTAGGCGAAGAACGCGCGGCGGCGCTGGGCGCGTATATGAAAGACCACGGTGTGCTGATCAATGCCTCGCCCGTGGTACGTCTGGTCACGCATCTGGACGTCTCGCGCGAGCAGCTTGCCGACGTTGTCGCCCACTGGCGCGCCTTTCTGAACCGCTAAGGAGACAACCGTGCCGCAACGCATTCTGGTGCTTGGCGCCAGCGGATACATCGGTCAACATCTGGTGCAGGCGCTCAGCGCGCACGGGCATCAGGTGCTGGCGGCGGCACGTCGCACCGAACGGCTGGAAAAAATGCAGCTGTCGAACGTCAGCTGCCATAACATCGATCTGAACTGGCCGCGCGCGCTGCCCGCCCTGCTGAAAAACATCGATACCCTGTACTATCTGGTTCACGGCATGGGCGAAGGCGGCGACTTTATCGCCCATGAACGGCAGGTGGCGCTGAACGTGCGTGACGCCCTGCGTGAAACGCCGGTTAATCAGCTGATTTTTCTCAGCTCGCTACAGGCGCCCGAACATGAGCAGTCGGACCACCTGCGCGCGCGACAACTGACGGCAGACACGTTGCGCGAGTCCGGCGTGCCGGTCACCGAACTGCGCGCCGGGATCATCGTCGGCGCAGGCTCCGCCGCGTTTGAAGTGATGCGCGATATGGTCTACAACCTGCCGATCCTCACGCCGCCGCGCTGGGTGCGCTCGCGCACCACACCCATCGCGCTGGAGAACCTGCTGCATTACCTGGTGGAGCTGCTCAACCATCCCACCCGCGAACATCGGGTGCTGGAAGCCGCCGGGCCGCAAGTGCTGAGCTATCAGGCGCAGTTTGAACATTTCATGACGGTCAGCGGCAAACGCCGTCCGCTCCTTCCCATCCCCTTTCCGACCCGTTGGATTTCCGTCTGGTTTCTTAACGTGATTACCTCTGTCCCCCCCACGACCGCGAAAGCGCTGATACAGGGACTGAAGCACGACCTACTGGCTGACGACAGGGCGCTACGCGCGTTGATCCCGCAAAAGCTGATTGCCTTCGACGACGCGGTGCGCAGGACGCTGAAAGAAGAAGAGAAGCTGGTTAACTCCAGCGACTGGGGTTACGACGCGCAGGCATTTGCCCGCTGGCGGCCTGAGTACGGTTTTTTCGCCAAACAGGCTGGCTTTACCGTCAGCACCTCTGCCAGTCTGCAGGCGCTGTGGCAGGTCGTGAACCGTCTCGGTGGCAAAGAGGGATATTTCTTCGGCAATGCGTTGTGGAAAACCCGCGCGGCGATGGATCTGCTGGTCGGCCATCGGCTGGCGAAAGGTCGCCCCGAACATGCGCTTTTACAGCCCGGCGATACGGTGGACAGCTGGAAGGTGATTATTGTCGAGCCGGAAAAACAGCTGACCCTGCTGTTCGGTATGAAGGCGCCGGGGCTAGGCCGCCTCAGTTTTACTCTTGAGGATAAAGGGGATCACCGACAGATTGACGTGCGCGCCTGGTGGCATCCGCACGGGATGCCGGGCCTTTTTTACTGGCTGTTGATGATTCCGGCGCACCTGTTTATCTTCCGGGGAATGGCAAAGAAAATTGCCCGACTTGCAGAACAAATCACAGAAAATAAGTAAAAAGAGACTGTATTGTTTCACGTTTCCCATTGCATACCGACGTAATTCACGGAAGAATGCGCACGACGTTTTTAAAACACAGTGGATTGATATGAAGGTACTGGTTACCGGCGCAACCAGCGGCTTGGGACGAAACGCGGTTGAGTTTTTGCGCAACAAAGGCATCAGCGTCAGAGCCACCGGTCGCAATGAGGCGATGGGAAAACTGCTCGAGAAGATGGGCGCGGAATTTGTCCATGCGGATCTGACCGAGTTGGTTTCGTCACAGGCGAAGGTCATGCTGGCGGGCATCGACACGCTGTGGCACTGCTCAAGCTTCACCTCGCCGTGGGGAACCCAGGAAGCCTTTGATCTGGCCAACGTCCGCGCAACCCGTCGTCTTGGCGAATGGTCGGTGGCGTGGGGCGTGCGTAATTTCATTCATATCTCCTCCCCTTCGCTCTATTTCGATTACCACCATCATCGCGGTATTAAAGAGGATTTTCGCCCTCACCGTTTCGCCAACGAGTTTGCCCGCAGTAAAGCCGCCGGTGAAGACGTGATTAATCTGCTGGCGCAGGCTAACCCGCAGACGCGATTTACGGTGCTGCGTCCGCAAAGTCTGTTTGGCCCCCATGACAAAGTGTTTATCCCGCGACTGGCGCACATGATGCACCAGTACGGCAGCGTGCTGTTGCCCCACGGCGGCAGCGCGCTGGTGGATATGACCTACTATGAGAATGCGATTCACGCGATGTGGCTGGCCAGCCAGGCGCAGTGCGACAGCCTGCCCTCTGGCCGGGTGTATAACATCACCAACGGCGAGCCGAGAACCCTGCGCAGCATTGTGCAAAAGCTGATTGATGAACTGAATATCCACTGTCGGATCCGCTCTGTTCCCTACCCGATGCTGGACATGATCGCCCGCAGCATGGAGCGTTTCGGCAACAAATCCGCAAAAGAGCCCGCACTTACCCACTATGGCGTGTCAAAGCTGAATTTTGATTTTACGCTGGATATCAGCCGCGCCGGGGACGAGTTGGGATATAAACCGGTGGTGACGCTTGATGAGGGAATTATCAGAACCGCAGCCTGGCTGCGCGATCACGGGAAATTACATCGCTAAACCGTTCACCGCCGGAAGGTGACTTATCCGGGCGGCAAAATCGCAAAAAAGCGGCAACCTCTGGTTGCCGCTTTGCGTTTACCTTACAGCGCGGTCCATGCGTCGGACCATGCCAGACCCACGCCGGGTTCATAGTAGGTTGGCGCGTTGTTGCACCAGCCGCTGTACGGGAACGGTTTGCACTGGAACAGTTTACCGTGGTTGTTCACGATGTCCCCTGCGTTGTACGTGCTGTTAGCGCTCCAGCCTGGGTAAGCGCCTTCATCTTCAGACGGCGTCGAGGCCTTTGCTTTCACGTTCAGCAGATAGGATGCGGTGCTGCTCAGTTCGCCATCGCTGACGGTCAGGCTCACTTCGTACTGCTTCGCCGTAGCGGCTTCCGGCGCGGTAAAGGTCACCACCGCTTTGTCTTCGCCGGAAAGGGTCTGACCGTCCTGCGAGCGCCAGGTATAGGTCAGTTTATTACCGTCTTCATCGGTAGAGCTTTCCGCGCTCAGCGAAACCTGCGCCCCCGCTTCAACCGCGCCAACCGGCCCTGAAATAATCGCCACCGGCGCGTGGTTGACCACCACTGGCGCGGTATCGTCTGCCGGCGTGGTATCCGCCGGGGTCGTGTCATCTGGCGGAGTGGTATCCGCAGGCGTATCCTCAGACGGCGTGGTGTCCGCCGGTGTGGTATCGGCAGGTGTGACCGGCGTACCGTCGTCATTCACAATGTTCACGTTATAGAACTTCTGCACGCATTTGGTGTAGTCGCCGTCTTTAAAGGCGCTGAACGGCGTCTGGTAGCCCACCAACTGGCAAGCATAGGTTTTACCGTCTGGCGTGTCCGCGCTCCACCCCCAGTCCTGCTCCCAGTAAATCTTCAGCGCGCCCGCGCCGTATTCGTCGAACTGTTTCATGTTGGCGCAACCCAGCACTTCATCAGCCGGAACAGGTACTTTCAGGTAATTGGCGAACTCTTTGTAGTACTTGATACGGTTCTGCGACTGGGCGATCTCCGTCGGGCCGCCGCATTCCACGCCGCCGTTGATGATCTGGGTGGTCACACCGAAGCCCGGCACCAGACCGTTGGCTTTATCGTGTTCGTTCGGCTGCCAGGTGCCGTCGATCACCTGCAACATGCTCGGCTTCGGCGGCTGCGGGTAGGCAAAGAAAAAGATCGCGCTCGCCAGGTTCAGCCAGGTGTCCGCCACCAGCTCCGGTTTGTCGAGCAGAACACGCACGTCGCCATACATCGCTTCCGAGAATGGACCGTAGTTGTAGTTATAGGACAACTGCTTCGCGCCGCGACCAAAGTAGCTCAGGAAGTCGCCGTCTTTGTCTTTACCGCACGGCCAGGTCTGCCCCTGCCATACGTCCGGGTTACATTCACCGTTATAGCCGCCCTTCTGGCCTTCGCTCCAGCCCATCTCGCGGACGTGAACCAGCGCCTGGCGCCATTCGGCCTCCGGACGCCAGCTTTCATGGCCGCCAGTTTCCTGGGCGAAGTGCGCGAACATAGTCGCCAGTTCTTTACGGCAGATCGCGTCGCTGTCGCGACCGTCGTTATAGGTCTGGCACAGTGCCGGGAATTTACCGACCGCTTTCAGGAAGTTGCTGTAGGTGTACGCCTGCGCGCGCAGCGGGAACAGGTATTCCCAGTCAGACGCTTTCACGATGCCTTCCACGCGCTTGACGTTTTCCGGATTGGCGGCGCGACCCGGCTCGATCAGTTCAACTGAGGCGTTATCGAGGGTGCGAATAGTCTCTTTTACCGACTGCATCAGCGGAAAGTTGGTCAGCTCCTGCTCTTTTTTCGCCAGGTCGCTGGCCTTCATGGTATAAGGCTCACCGCTGGTCGCCTGCAGATTGCTGGCCTGCGCCATAAACGGCGCCACACACGCGCCGGCAATAAGTACACTTAATAATGTCCGTTTGTTCATTTCAGTTTTCCTTGAAGAGTACAATAAGATAATTAATCCCCTGGTTTATTTATTAATCCGTCAATAAATAAGCCCTCCAGTGCGACATTCACTTTTAGAAGAACACGCGTGGGTATTCTTCAAAAAATAAAAGTCATCCGCGGTAAGGTTTTTTTAACTGTTGATATTTATTCCATACCTTGCGCGCGTAGATCATGCGTTGAGGGTAGTTTTCTTTTTTCAGCCCTGCGTTATAAGCGCCAACGGCTTCCCAGTTATTGCCATAGACTTTAACCATGTCGGAAAGAATCGAAGCCCCCACCATAATTGAGGTACACGGCTCGGCAATCAGCCGGTATTCATCAATCCCGTGTCGTTGCAGTTCTGTAAAATGCGAGCTGTTAATTTGCATCAAACCGACATCCCGGGTGCCATCGTGATTTACCCCTACGGCATAGGGATTCATCCCGGATTCAACTTTTGCTATTGCATATAAGAGATAAGGATCCACATGGTAATAATGCGCGGCGTTATCCCAACAGTTAGCGAATACGCTCTGACTGACAATCAGCAGCAAAAATATGATACGTTTCATTTTTTCTCCTGATAAATGGATTAATTGGCTCCTTTTTACGTCCTGTCAGGTGAGAGGAACCACACCCGAAGCGGGGTGTGGTCCAGAGGTGCGGGGAGCGTACTCCCCGCGACCTGCGGTGAAATTATTTGCAGTCGGTTGCTGCGCCTTCCTTCACCCATACATCGCTGTTTGCCGGGTTGTCGCCCATGGTCCACCACTTCGCACGGTACACAGACCCTTCATACGTTGTGGTATCGCCACCGTTGTAGACCACATCGGAACGCCAGTTGAATTTCACCTGGCTGACCAGTTCCCAGGCTTCCGCACCGAAGCCCGGCTGGTTACCCTGCGTCCAGTACTTCGCTTTCCATACCAGATGGTCGAAGCTCACGGTATCGCCGCCGTTGTAGATTTTGCTGGATTCCCATGCCGCGTATTTGCTGGCGTTAGCGTCAACCGGGTTGTCGCAGGAATCTGTTGCGCTACCTTCATCAGACGGCGTGTTGCCTTCATCAGACGGGGTAGTACCTTCGTCTGAAGGGGTGTTGCCTTCATCAGACGGATGGGTGTCTTCCTCTGCCGGAGTCGGTACCGCTTTCGGATTCACAGTCACCTGCACGTTAGACTGTACGCTGGTCTTACCGTCGGACACGATCACGCTCAGGGTGAAGGTGGAGGCGTTTGCCACGTCTGGCGCAGTGATACGCACGTTCGCCGTATCCGTACCGGTTGCGTTCATATCTGCCGGTACGCTCCAGCTGTAGGTCAGCGCATCGCCATCCGGGTCGGTTGCCTGCGCATGCAGAGACAGAGACTCGCCCGCGGTCACGCTCACGGCTTCCATGGCGTTGATTACCGGAGCCTGGTTGGCTTTCGGCGCTTTATTCACTACCTGGACATCCACCGCATTGCTCAGGCCTTTCGCATCAGTGACCGTCAGACGGAATGCCAGAGTTTGATCGAGGGTAACCGCTGGCAGGTTGATGCTGGCTTTAGCGCTGGTGCTGTTGGCAATCGCTACGGTGGCGCCGGAAATCTGCGTCCACTTGTAGGTCAGCGCGTCGCCGTCCTGATCGCGGGAAGCCGAACCGTCGAGCATCACGGTCGCCGGGCCAGTTACGCTCTGGTCAACCGCAGAAGCGACCGGCGCGTGGTTGGTGTTTACCGGCTCAACCGGCGTGGAGCTGCCGCCCATCAGACCTTCGTTCATGGCGTTCAGGATATCGCCGTTATCGGACTCGATAGACCACGCGAACAGACCGCCGAGGTTGTTGTTCAGGACATATTTGCCTTTCGCTTCAACGGAGCGGGCGTTGTCGTAGGTCACCAGCTCGCCGGTAGACTTGTTGAATACATACGGCGCTTCTGCAGCGGTATCGTATTTGTATTCCCAACCCGGTTTGCCCAGCATCTGGTTGACGATCTGACGGTAGTCAACAATGCCGCTTTCCCAGGTGCCTTTCACCGGACCGGTAGCCGTGCCGGTGAACGGGTTGTCGCCAGTGTAGCCGTGAACGCCGGTCCAGCCGCGTCCGTACATCGCCGCGCCAACGACGATCTTGCCAGGCTGTACGCCCTGCTCCAGCATCGCTTTCACTGCGTTATCGGTGGTGTAGTTGGTGTCCGGTTTCCAAGACGCGCCATAAAGTGCGGTCTGGTGGCCGAGATCGGTGTTGCTCCACGCGCCGTAGAAGTCATAGCTCATCAGGAAGATATGATCGAGGTACTGCTGCGCCGTGTTGTAGTCAACGTCTTCAATCTTATCTTTGCCCGCGCCGATTGCGGTGGTCAGCTCGTAGGTACGGCCCGTTTCAGCCGACAGTTCGTTCAGCATCTGACGCAGATCGTGCATCAGCGCGGTGTACGTGGCCTTATCGGTCTGCGGATTGCCGAGTTTGGCGTTCTCACCGCCGCCGCCCGGGAATTCCCAGTCAATATCCACACCGTCGAACACTTTCCAGGTTTTCAGGAACTCTTTTACAGAGGCGACGAAGCGATCGCGCAGGACTTTATTGTCCATCTGGAAAAACGGATCGGACAGCGTCCACCCGCCGACGGACGGCAGAATTTTCAGGTCAGGATGCGCTTTTTTCATCGCCATCAGCTGACCGTAGTTACCTTTGTACGGGTCATCCCAGTTGCTTACGCCCTGCTGCGGTTTCTGCAGCGCCGCCCATGGATCGTGGATCGCCACGGTGTAATCCTGACGTCCCTGGCACGCGCGTTTCAGGGATTCCAGCGCACCAGACGATTTGGCGCTGTCGTTAATACCGTCGCCGCCGCACATTGGAATAAAGCCATACAGCAGGTGGTTGATGTTCGCCACCGGGATTTTATCGGCGGAGAAGTTGCGGTCATAGACGCCCCACTCCGGGAAGTAGGCGCCAACCACTTTATCGGTGTGCTGCGCGAAGGTTTTGTTATTTTCCAGCAGCGGGGTATTCAGCGGCAGCAGATGGCTACCGTCGGTATCCGCCACGATAATCAGCTTACTGGCGCTCTTGGTGCAACCGCTGTCGTTACACAATTCCACCTGTTCCTGATAGCGCCCGCCTTTTTTAACTTTAAAGGTCGCAGAACCAGACGCGCTGCCAGCACCGGTCCAGACGGTTTTACCGTCCAGCAGTACTTTTGCGGAAGTCGGCGCATCGCCGCTCCACACGTTCCACTCCACTTTCACGTCAACGCCGTCGTTATGCACTTTAACGAGGTTGTTATAATCCTGAGCAGCCTGATCCACTTCCACGAGGGCAAATTTATCATTACCGCTGGAAATAGACGGCGTCCCTGGCGCCGCTGCAAATACAGAGCTTGTTGCCGCAGCGACAAACAACGCCAGATATTTTGGCTTCATAAATTTCATTATTAATTCCCGATAACTTTATTTGTGAATATGAAAATAACCATGCCTTCCTTAAAGCATGAACGACAATGAGAAGTACTAATAAATGAATAACGGTATGAACCAGGACGGCTCATTAAAGATTATTAATTATGGACATCCTCCCTATTTATTTGCAAACCATCCTTTTTTTTACCCTTGCATAATAATCTGGGAAACACCCTTCGTCCTTTCATTCCCTCGGCGAAAATAGATGAAAAAATACTTGCAGCGGCACTTAGAATGTGAATTGCCAGGATTGAATAATAAAAATAATTACTCCCGCCAATGAAAGGGCGGGGCCAAAAGGAATTTGTCGGTCGTTGCCCGTGGATTTATATAACAACACATAGATAACGATGCCAGTGAGCGCGGCAAGCAGCAAAATGTACGGCAACGGTTGCCAGCCGCACCAGGCCCCCAGCGCGGCAAACAGTTTACCATCCCCCTGCCCTAGTCCCTCGCGCCCGGTCAACAGGCGACATCCCCAATACACCAGCCACAACGACAGATAACCGGCTATCGCGCCATAGAGGGCGTCGGTTAACGGTAGCGTATGAACACAGGCGTGGAACAACAACCCGGCCCACAACAGAGGCTGGGTTAAACAGTCCGGTAGCAGCAGATAACGGGCGTCGATGAAGGTGAGCGGCAACAGGCCGATCCACAAGATCCACAGCGCGATCAGCGCAGGCAACGAAGGCGCGAAAGCGGCGGTCAGCGCAAAGAAGAGCGCGCTGAGGCATTCAACCATCAACAGACGAAGCGGGATAGCGACCCGGCAGTGGCTGCAGCGTCCCCGCAGACAGCACCAGCTCAACAGAGGAATATTTTCCCACCATGCCAACACGTGTCCGCATGCCGGACAGTGCGAGGCGGGAAACAGCAAATTCCCTGCGTCTTCTTCCTCCAGCAGCATCGGCGGAAGGCGCTCGACCACCACGCCCAAAAAGCTGCCGATGATACTGCCGAACACGCCGCTCATAACGCAAAACCCCAGCGGATAGCCCTCTCTGAAGGCGGTCAGGGCATTCATGCGGCTTTTTTCCAGCTCAGTACCAGCGTCGCCTTGACGCTGCTGGCGCGGTCGACCGGCATTAACGCCATTTTTTCCAGACGCACGCCTGAGGAAAGATTCAGTTCACGCAGCCAGTTTTTCAGTTCAACAACGTTCACCTTCTCAACAACAAGTTCGAGAGACTGCTCATGCTGGCGAATATCCGTCAGCGGCAAATGGATCTCTTTCGCGCTCTCTTCGATCACCTGGCGCGGATTACTGGTTTTTAATACCTTCGCCTGCAAATGATTTTTATCGATCTCTTCGCGCATCCAGCGCAGAGTCTCTTTTTGCCGTAATAATGTCGATTCGCTGTTTTTAATCATAGTGTCCAGCGGGATGATGCCGCCGTAATAGACCGCGGCACAGCACAGCGCCGCGGCGCACAGCGTAAACAGGTTACGCTCGCGCGGACTGTAATTCTGGTAACGCGCTTTCAGTTGGGCAATACGCTCTTTCATTTATATTTCCCGGTGACTATCGCCGTAAAGGGCGCCTGGGTGGAGACGGGTTGCAGGGTAAAATCAAAACTGCCGCTGGCCTGGTTCACAAATGACTGGATCGCCTGCGGGTCCGGTGACGACAGGCTCAGGGTAAGCTGATTTTGCGCCTCGTTATATTCCAGTTGGCTTAATTCCACGGCGGGCACGTTTTTTTTAATTTGCGCCAGGGCGTCAAGTTGTAAAAAGACCCCTTTCGGCTGTTTTTTGAGATTCTGACCAAAATGATACTTAATGTTGGTCTGCTGGCGCAGGCTGGGGAAATAGTGTTGCGCCACCTGAACGATCTCGTCCTGCGCCTGGTTTTCCTGTTGCACCAGCATCCAGGCCATGGCGATCCGCGGGCCAATCATCAGCCCCACGGAAAGCGCCACGGCGGCGGCCAGCATCGCTTTCCCATGCCGGAAGCCGTGCGTGCCGGAGGCTAAAAAGGGACCGTGCAACATATTGGCGCGGCAGGTTTTCCACTGCGGCTGAATCAGCGTCAGAGGATGCTGCCACGCCCGCTGTTCAGTAATGACGACGCCGGACGGGACGTCGCCGTAGCAGCAAATGTCGCCATCGAGATCGCGGGTCAAAAACGGCATCAGGGCGGCATCTGCCTCACAGGCGCTAAACGGCGCGGCGCGCAGCCACCAGCTGTCGCCGCAGGAAACCAGGGTCGCGCCGCCTTCGCTGACGGGCAGTAAAATGGCATCCGGCAGAACCTGAATCACGTTCAGCCCCGCTTTTTCACAAAGCGAAAGCCAGAAGCGCAGACGTTCTGCGTCAATCGCCACCGCGTCCACCTCACGGCCTTTTTTGCGCAGTACCGTCCAGTGCAACGTGTCCACATCGCCAATCAGCGTTTCTTCCGCCAGCCACGAGAACGGCGCCGACTGGATGGAAAGCCCTTTTTTTGGCAGTGTAAACTGGCGAAAGACCAGTTCGCTGGCGGGCAACAGCAGGCAGACGCGCGTTGCCAGCGGACTGTCTGCCAGCGTGCTTAAGGCGGCGCGATTATCCAGAACGTTCACCTGCTGCTGGCCGGAAATACACCACGCAATTTTCCCGTCCTCATTCGCGTCGGGACGAATAAAAAGTACCTGTTTCATTGACTATGACTCTTCTTATTCCATTATTCGGTAGCGGCGTTGCCAGGTCGTAACCTTCCCGGCTTCCTTATCAACGTGCAGTTGGCTGACAACGCGCAGCGTTAAATCATCGGTATTCCCGGTGCTGTTAACCCGGAAATCGTTGCTGTTCACCGCGATAAATTCCTGAACCTGGGTCAGAACTTCTTTGCTCTGCGGGTAGTTTGTTTCTAATTCCTTGCTGAAAGCCTCGACCGACTCCCACCCCTCTTGCGGACGGGAAGCAAGCAAGCGCGACGCGTCATCTTCACTCAGTTTTCCGAGGAACAGCGCCGACAATAGCGTTGCCTGCTCAGGCTTAAGGGTGTTCACATCGACCGTGCCATCGGCGTCCGGCAGGGCGCACAGCAGGGTGCTGGCTTTGGGCCAGGCCGCTGGCGGAAACGCCGGCAGCTGTGTGATCTCACCGATAGTACGCATCATCTGGTTCGCAGGAAGCCGCTCCGGCAGCGCGCCGGCCCACGCATCGTTCTCCTGCCCCTCTTTCGCCGTGATACTGTCACCGTCGAGGTAATCCATCAGTTGTTGATACACCTCTTCTGCGGTCACAGTGCTGACACCACTGTCGGCCAGCAGTTGTTCAATAATTTGCTCTTTTACCGGTTTCGTCGGCAACGCGGCGGCATCTGTGGCCGTCGTCGCTTTTTCTTCCGCCAGCAGGCTGTTGACATTGAAGCAGCGCCGGGCGTCCTCAATCTGGCTGACCACCGTGTAGTATTCCCCTTGGGTTTCCAGCGGCTCGCGCCATTCGCCCTCTGGTGAAAGCCCTTTGCTTTCACCGCTGGTGAGGGTTTGCAGACGATCTTTAATCACCTCATCCTGGCGTTGCATCGCCCAGCGCAACTGCTGCTGGCTCACCTGATATCGCGTTTTCTGCAAATTGCGACAGAACTGCTGGCTGATTTTTGCCGCCAGCGCGGACATCATGACCAACAGGATCAGCACCACCAGCAGCGCGACGCCGCGCTGTTTGTCTGTTTTCATTTTGCCTCTCCGGTCGGTACGGCGGCGGCAGGCGTCGCGGCCTCCGCTGCGGGCGAGGTTGGCGGCGACGCGACGTCCGCTGGCGCTTCCGGCTTTTTCGCTAACTGAATTTCCGGCATCTCCCCGGGGGTGAGAAACACCCAGCGCCAGGTTTCGCCGTTTGTCAGCGTCAGCGTCAGCTCCACGCCGTCTGGCTGGTGAGCGGCGTCCGTCCAGGCGTCCTGCCAATCCTGACGCCAGAAGCGCCAGCGCATCTCTTTCACGTCGTTTAAAATGGGCACCTCTTCCGGTTTGACGCTGGAAGGGCTGTCGATCGCCGGCCAGACGTCGCGCCACAGGCGGTGCTCCTCAAGCCGCCAGCGCACGCGCTCCAGCCGGACATCGCCGCTCAAGGCGCTCAGGGTACTGAGTTCAACGGCGTTCCCATCCTGTCGAAACACCTCCGGTTCATTGCGCGGCGCGCGCGCCTGAAGCTGGAAGAAATCGCGCTCCAGCAGGTTATAGGCGCGCTGTAGCTGGTTGAGCTTCGTCGCCGCGGTGTCCGTTGCCGTCGTGGTGCGCATCGCGCCGTCGAGTATTTGCCATGCCAGGATGCTGATCACCGCGAAAATGGTCAGGGCAATCATGATCTCCAGCAGGGTAAAGCCCTGCTGACGCGGGAGTCGCTTACTCATGGCGTGTCCTCCGGCGGGATGATGCTCAGGACGATCACCGGCTGGCTTTCGTCGCCTTCGGCATAAACCGCAATGTCGTTGGCAAACACCTTGTTGTCTTTTTTCACCCGCTGGATCTGCCAGGTCCAGGTGCGTCCGCCCATCGTTTCGTCGCCTTTTTCAGCGGCATCAGGAAACGGGCGCTTTTCCAGCTGCGCTTCGGCCAGTTGATTTTCCGCCACCCAACTGGCCTGCAGCGTGTCCGCCAGGCCGTGGGTAAAGCGCACGTTCAGCGAAACGGAATTCATCAGCGCCAGCGCCGCGGTGGAGAAAATAACTAACGCCACCATGACTTCCAGCAGCGTCATCCCCTGCTCTTTCATCCTACGTTTAGTCATTATTCTCTACCGACACCGGCGAGGCGCCCTGCGACACCACGCTAAAATGGTGCTGTTTATCGTCACTTTGCAGGGTCAGGCGAAAGCGGGACATCTCCCCGTCGGGTAAAAATATTACCTGCGGTTCGGACGTTACCGTCGCCGCCAGACGCTGTGGCGAAAGGGAGATATGCATCGTTTCCGGAAACTGGCCGTGAGTGTAAATACGCCCGGCGGTGAGCGGTTCCCAGCGCCGTTCGCCATTTTTTTCGGCCGGGGCGACAAGTTGATATTCCGATGGCGTTATGACCAGCCCGATAATAGTGCCGTCCATTACCGCGCGGTCGGAACCGTATTCAACGAGAGATTTCATTTGCTGGCCAAATATATCCGCACCACTGCGCGATGGAATCGTCGACACGACCATCATGGCGCAGCTGGCAAATATCACCAGCGCCAGAATAATTTCCAGCAATGTAAACCCACGCTGTTTTTTCATCACTTATCTTTGTTATCTAACGACCAGTTCGTAATATCATCGGCAGTGTTCGCTTCGGCATCCGGCCCCGGCGAAAAGATATCTACCGCGCCGTGCTCGCCCGGACTGACGAGAATATAATCATTGCCCCACGGATCCTGCGGCAGGCGACGAATATAACCGTCAGTGCGATAGCCGTTCGGAATTGGCGCGATTTCCGGCTTCGTCACCAGTGCCTGCAGGCCCTGTTCGCTGGTGGGATAACGGTGGTTATCCAGCTTGTACATATCCAGCGATCCCTCCAGCGCCACAATGTCGCTGGTCGCCTTCTGGGTATCGGCTTTCTCTTTATTTCCCATCAGGTTTGGCACCACCATGCTTGCCAGAACGCCAAGGATGACGATCACCACCATTAATTCGAGCAAAGTAAACCCGGCCTGACGCGTCAGGTTTTTTCTTTTTACAGACATAATTAACCCACCATATTATTGAGCTGAAGAAGCGGCTGTAATATTGACAGCACGATAAATAAAACCACTGTCGCCATTGTCACCACCAGTGCCGGTTCAAATACCGACAGCGTTAATGTAATTCGATGTTGTAATGCAGATTCCTGGTTTTCCGCTGCCCGATCCATTAATCCGCCGAGTTCGCCGCTCTCTTCGCCGGAGGCGATCATGTACAACATGGTTGGCGGAAATAATTTCGCCTGTTCCAGCGCGTTATATAACGACGCGCCCTGGCGAACCGTGTCCGCCGCCTGCTCCAGCGCCTGCCGGGCATACAGGTTTTCAATCCCGTCCATCGCGATATACATCCCCTCCAGCAGCGGGACGCTGCTGGCCTGAAGGATGCTCAGCGTGCGGATGTAGCGGGCGCTGTTAATGGCGCAGACCAGTTTTTTCAGCGGCGAGCCGTTCACCAGCCAGCGGTGATAAACAAAGCGGTTACTCTCTTTTTTAAGCCAGGCCTTAAAACCGACACCCCCGCCCACCAAGCCGCCGCCGATCACCATGCCGTAAGCCTGCAAAAAGTCGCTCACCGCGATCAGCGTGCGGGTGGTGATCGGCAATTGCTGTTTCATGTGGACAAACTGTTCGATCACCTGCGGCACTACCGCCACCAGCAGTATGGAGATGACCGCAATCGCCACCACCGTCAGGGTGATCGGATACACCATCGCCTGCGACAACTTGCTTTTCATTTTTTGTCGTTGTTCGTTGTACTCCGCCAGCTTTTCCAGCACATCACCCAGATGGCCGGTTTTTTCGCCCGCCATCACCAGGGTGCAGTAAAGCTTGTCAAAGGTGCGGGAATACTGGCTAAACGCGTCGAACAAGGTGTGCCCTTCCACCACCTTTTCGCGGATGTCAGTGACCATCGCCGCCAGCTTTTTGTCTTCCGTCTGTCTGGCAATCGCCTTCAACGCGCTTTCCAGCGGTAGCGCGGCGTTCACCAGCGTCGACAGTTGGCGGGTAAACATCGACAGCACCGGCGTGGCGAGCTTCACCCCTTTTCGGGCGCTTTTCCCGGCGGCCTGTTCGCGGGTAACGGCGATGGTCACCGGCATCAGCTTTTGCTCACGCAGGGTCTGGCGAACCTGTTTCGGTCCGTCGGCCTGCAGCGTGCCGCGCCGGGTTTTCCCGGCGGCGTCGGTGGCGGTCCAGGCATACCATGCCATTATTCGTCTCCTCCGCGCTCGGCGGTGACGCGCATCACCTCTTCCAGCGATGTGACGCCGGAAATCACCTTCAGCAGACCGTTCTCGCGCAGACTCCAGGCCTCTTTAAACATCTGCGTCTCGATGGACATTTCATCCTGGTCTTCGTGGATAGCGCGACGCATGGCGCTGTCGACCACCAGAAATTCATGGATCCCGGCGCGTCCCTGGTAACCGCTCTGGCGGCACTGCTCACAGCCCACTGCGCGATAAATCGCCTTCGGTGGTTTTTCCATAAACGTGAACAGCGCTTTTTCATTGTCTTCCAGCGGACTGCTTTGCCGGCAGTGGGGGCACAACCGGCGAACCAGACGCTGGGCAATGACGCCAAGAAGCGATGAACCAATTAAAAACGACTCCAGCCCCATATCGCGCAAACGGGTAATCGCCCCCGCCGCGCTGTTGGTATGCAGCGTAGACATGACCAGATGACCGGTCAGCGACGCCTGCACCGCGATCTGCGCGGTTTCGCCGTCACGAATTTCCCCGATCATTACCACATCCGGATCCTGACGCAGGATTGCGCGCAGGCCGCGGGCAAAGGTCATGTCCACGCGCGGGTTGACCTGGGTCTGCCCTACCCCTTCCAGCTCGTATTCGATCGGGTCTTCGACGGTCAGAATGTTGCGTTCATGACCGTTGAGCGCCGACAAAATGGCGTACAACGTGGTGCTTTTACCGGACCCCGTCGGCCCGGTGACCAGGATAATGCCGTGCGGACGCGCGATCAGCCCTTTCAGCCTGACCAGTTCCTCCTCGATCAGCCCGAGTTTGTTGATATCCGGCTTAAGATTGCTTTTGTCCAGCAAACGCATCACCACGCGCTCGCCGTACTGCGATGGAATGGTGGAAACACGCACATCCACCGCTTTACGCCCGATCCGCAAAGAGATACGGCCATCCTGCGGCAGACGTTTCTCGGCGATATCGAGCTTTGACATGACTTTGATACGTGACACCAGCAGCGGCGCCAGCTTGCGCGCGGGCTGTAACACCGGGCGCAGGACGCCGTCGACGCGAAACCGGATGCTCAATGTGCGTTCGAAGGTTTCGATATGGATATCCGACGCGCCGTCTTTCACCGCTTCGCCAAGAATGGCGTTGATCAGACGGATCACCGGTGAGTTTTCGTCATTATCAAGCAGATCTTCGTTGTCCGGGATCTCCTCGGTGAGCGCCATCAGATCGATATCCGCGTCCATATCATCAACCAACTGCTGCGACACGCCGCTGTTCTGTTGCCAGATTTTCGCCAGCATTTCGTCGAACGCCTCTGCCGTCACCACCGTTGGGGTGAAGGCATGGCCCAGCGCCCGCCGCATTTCCAGCAACGCAAACGCAGGCGCGTTTTCACGGATATACACTGTGTTGTTATGGATCAGCACGCCGTTATCTTTGGCGAAGCTGCTGCTGCATAACTGTTTGCTGAGTTCGTCCATGCCGCCTCCGCCTTATTCTTTAAACGGGTTGCGGGAGGTGGACGGCATGGCGCGGGTTTTCACTGGCGCGGCGTCGGGAGTCGGAAACGCGGGTAAAACGGCGTTGTCGCCCGGCTCCAGAATACCCAGTTTTTTCTCTTCCATACGCTGCAGCTGACGGGCGCGAACCTGGTCGTATTTCTCTTTCGACGCCGCGCTGTAGTTGTCGTCGTCGCGCAACACGGTGGTATGGATAAACACCATCAGGTTACGCTTAGAGGTATCCTGGGAGGTATAGCGGAACAGTTGTCCAACCAGCGGAATGTCGCCCAGCAGCGGCACCTTCGAAACGTTCTGCTTGGTGACGTTCTCAATAAGGCCGCCCAGTACCACTGTTTGTCCGCTGTGCACCATCACTTCGTTATTGATAGTGCGGGTATTAAACGTTGGGCCTAACGAAGAATCCTCGGTAGAGCTGGCATCCACACTGGAGACTTCTTGCTCGATCTTCATGTGAATCATGTCGCCGTCGTTAATCTGCGGCAGGATCTTGAGTTTGGTACCGACGGTTTTACGCTCAACGGTGTTAAACACATTGTCGCCCGTGGTGGTCTGCGATCCCGACAGCACCGGCACGTCCTGCCCAACGTTAAATGACGCTTCTTTGTTATCCAGCGTCACCACGCTCGGCGTGGACAGAATGTCGTTTTTGCCGTTGGTGGACAGCGCGGTCATCAGCGCGCCAAAGTCGCCGTTGAAGAAGCCGGTCGCCATCCCGGTGAAGCTCACCCCTTTCATACTGCCGTCTTTAATTTGACTGATTGGCAGGCCGGTTGCGCCAAACTGTACCCCGCCGTGTTTCCCCGTCCACTGCACGCCGAGATCGGTTCCCGCGCCATCCTGCACTTCGGCGATGATCGCTTCCACCAGCACCTGCGGACGGCGGATGTCCAGCTTGTCGATCACTTTTTCCAGCGAGTTCATTACGTTAGGCTGGGCGGTAATCACCAGCGAGTTGGTGGACTCGTCGGCGGTAATGTTCAGTTCGTTATTGGCGGTGGCCGTTTTACTTTTCGTGGCCCCCGGCTTGTCCTTCAACTGCTCGCCAATGCCGGTGAGCACAGGCACTACCTTCGCGGCGTTAGCATATTTGAGATAAAAGACACGGGTATTGCCTTCGTTACTTTGCTCGCGATCCAACTGGGCGATCAGCGCGCGCGTACGCGTGCGCGCCTCTTCGCTGCCGCTGATCACCAGGCTGTTGGTTTCATCATCAGAGACCACTTTGGTAGCCAGCTGCGGCGCGTTCTGCCCTTTTTGTTCTTCGTTGTTGAGGTTATTCAACATGTCCGAAAGTTCTTTGGCGGAAGCATAGTGCAGCGGAACGATTTCGCGGCGCTGCACGCCGGAACGATCCACGCGCTGCACCAGATCCACCAGCCGGTTCACTACCGAAGCTTTACCGGTGAGCAGCAGCACGTTAGAGGGTTCGAAATGCACCACGTTGCCGATCCCGGTGGCGTCATTAAGCTGGCGAAGCAGCGGCGCCAGTTCGCGTACCGGCACGTTTTCCATGCGCACCACGCGGGTAATTATTTCATCGCCTTTGCCCGGATTTTGGCTGTCGGCAATCGGCGCGCCTGCGGTTCTTGCCACCGCAGACCGCACCACTTTTATCATGCCGTTATCCATCGGAATAACGGAAAGGCCATACAGGTCCAGGACGCTAAGAAAGAACTGATAATATTCTTCTTCCGTTAATACGTTATACGTACGGACCGATACATTTCCCTGTACGGAAGGATCGACAAGAATCGTTTTATTCAGATTACGACCTACCGTATCGATAAACTCACGGATATCGGTGTTTTTAAAACTGGCGCTAAAATTCGCAGCAAATAGCGACCCGGAGTATAAAGCCAGGGTTGTCAGCGTCACACACGCCCAGGGAAATTTCTTCATGATCGTTCACTTGTTAATTATTTAAAACATTAACCTGAATATTTTCCAGGTGCGTATTCCGTTTCACCACTATTGCCGCCTGTTTCATCGTTGACCAGTTGGCGATAATACTTTTGGCCTGTGCGGCCTGAGTCATGTCAACAGAATTAACTCTTACAACCACATCGCCCTTTTTTAGCCCCATGTCGTGAAAAAAGGGCGAGGCGTCGCGGGGATTAATTTCGTAGCCTTCCAGCTGACCTTTTTCAATATGCGGTTTCAACACCAACCGATCGTTAAGATGCAGGCTTTCCGCGCCTGCGTCCGCGGTAGGTTTTGCCACCGGTCCGCTCTCTACGCCGCCTTTAAAGTAGTCCGGCTTTTTTAGCGCCAGTACTTGCGTAGTACCTTCGTAATTAACCACCACATTATCATTGTTAATTTCCTCAAGGTACGCATCATTAAAGCCCACCAGCGTTTCACCTTCGCGATAACTTTTTTGTCCTGCCGGTGTTTTGATAACGGCAAAAGAGAGCCATTTTTCATCGCTACTGACGATGCCCTCAATTTCTGCGGACAACGGGGTTTTTACTGCCACGGGAGAATTCGCTTGCCAGACGGCAGGCTGAAACAGGGCAAATTCCTTTTCTGTGTCACGCGTATTCCGCACTTTATTTTTGGCGGCATCTAACTTATTCGTAACTTTTCTATAATCTTTATAGACGACATACCCCTGATGCCCGCTAAATATTAGCAAGAGAAACATCACGCAGGGTGCAATCAGTCTGGAATAAAGTTGCATCCTCATTCTTCAACTGCCTTAAATAACACTGAATTTCGCAGCATCGGGCTGCGCCAATATGTGAAATGAATACTACTGAGAAGATTGAACAGCGACCATCTGCAATATCAGCAACTTTACAGGAAAAAATCGTTGACGCTTTTTTAGGTTGATGCTAACCCGAAAAAAATGAGGTTCATTTTCTCCTGTACAGAGTTTGCTCAGCCATCGCCCTTCCTTTATTTTTTCGCCAACGTTTTTGAAAGCCAAGTGCGCCGTGAGTCATCATGTATCTGAACCATTTTAAATTTACCAGCCAGCCGTATGGCAGCGTGACCCGACGTCCGGGGATGTTTTTAATTCCGTATCTCCAGGATATTTTTGGTCTGTTGCTGGCGAAAATAAAGACTCCGGGCATGATGGGCCTGTTTTCCGCCGAGCCGGAATTGCTCAGTGCGTTCATTGAAAATTTGCGCGAACAGCACCCGTGCGCACAAACCCTCAACGCCTTTCCGAAGCTGAGCGGCAATACCCTGCTGTACAAGCTCAATCCGGCCACGCAAACGAGCAAGAATAAATTACACGCCGTGGATGCTGTGCTGCGTCTCTGGCAGGAAGAATCGCCTTCGCGACGCCAGAAAGGCAAGCTGCTGATGATCTCCACGGCGGAAGCGATCAAGGACAACTGCTGGGACGTGCTGGCGATGCTGCTGGTGCGTGCCGAAGAGTCCGGCTTCCCGCTGACCATCCTGCTGACCGGCAGCCCCGAACAAGAGTCACGCCTGCTCAACCACTCCGGGCTGCGCTCACGGGTTCATACCTGCCATACGCTGCGCCCGCTAACCTGCGGCGAATTCCATGCCTACGTCGAGGCGCAGACCGAAGCGCATCAGGCGGAGACGTCGCCGTTGACGCCCGCCCGTGTGCGACGGATGCACGCGCTGACCAGAGGCCAGGTGAGCCAGTTGAACAAGCTGGCGCACCTGGCGATGCTCGCGGCCTGGACCGAACGCGCGGCCACCGTTTCACCGCGTCATTTACGTTTAGCCGCAGGCGAAATCATTCCCGCCAGGCCGCGCGGTCGCCGGTTCGCCGCCATGGGTCTGCTGACCTCGGTGGCGTTCGCCTGCTGCGCCGGGTATTTCTCTTCCGCGCTGACGGCGCATCTTCCCGTCCCCCTGCCGGTGCCTGTCGCCTGGCATAAAACGCAACCGAAGACAGACGGCCCCCGGGAACCGACGATTGAACGCGACGTGGTGAATCTGCCGGACGCCATGCATCAGCTGTACACCATGTGGGGATATGACGCCTCGGCAAACGATGCGTTATGCCAGAACGCCGGACGGGTAAACCTGATGTGCCGGCAGGGAAATGCGTCGCTGGCAGCCCTGGAGAAAGCGGGATATCCGTGGATCGGCGAGCTCAAAACCGGCGATCACCTGAACTATGCCGTCGTGGCGCGGGTAGAAAAAGACACTCTCGATCTGCTGGTCAACAACCGTACCTGGCAGGTGAGCAAACGCTGGTTTAATCAGCATGCCACCGGCAATTACACCCTGCTGCACCGCTTAACGCCGCAGGGGAAAGATGAAATCACCGCCGCCAGCGGCAAAACGGATTTGAACTGGCTGGATCAGGAACTGAGTCAGTTGCTGCACGAGCCCGTCACCCACGCGCAGGGCTGGACTGCCGATCTCGCCAGACGTACCCGCGAATTTCAGGGGAAAACGGGACTGCACGTTGACGGCATCGTCGGCGAAGAGACGCTGATGCAGCTGATGCGTGCCGCCAACAGTACGCCAGGCGTCGTGACGCAAACCGCAACGGTAAATCCACCAGCGAAAACGCAAGGGAAGCCGCAATAATGTCCACCATTTGTCTTGCTGCTCAACGCAGCTTTGCGACCGGCGAGGCGGTCTATTTTTCCTACCGCCTGCCCACTATCCGGAAAAAAGTCTTTCAGACCCTGTTCTGGCTCATGACGCTGTTCGCTTTTGTCGTTGCCGGACTGTATGCGCATATTTACTGGCAGTGCCGACACCCTGCGCCGCCGCCAAAGCCAGTGAAGGTGGTTAACCCCGACGTACACCCGTCTGATATGCATTATGTGTACGTTTCGAAGCCGTTCCCACCGCCAAAACCTGAACCGCTTCCGGCGGCGCAGGCACGTCCTCCTCTTCAGGACGATACGTTGTGGCAAGCCGATGACGACTGGCGGCAGGCGCCTGACGGCGAATTATCCGCTGTGGCGCTGCCGGGTACAGAAAACCAGACGTCGTCTTTGCAGGAACGCTTCCTGCAAGCGCTACAGGAACAAAAAGCGGACTATCAGCAGGGAAAGGTACCGCCTCCCCCCGAGGATGAGACGCTGAATGACTATGACGCCATGCAGAAAACGCGCAAGATGCCGCAGACACCCCAAAATGCCCGGGGCCAACCGCTGCCTGACGACGCCTGATGATTGATATGATGAATGATTTACTGTGCAGAAGGACTAAAAAAGCCTCCACTTCCGTTTCATGAAGGGAGACTCCAGGGAGGATATTAGTATTTTTCAGGCAACGCTTTCATTGTAATTAAGCGTCCCTTTTCTATAACAATATAATTACCTTTTTTCAGATCGGAGAGTATTTTGATGATCGTGCTACGGGCAAAGTTGGTGTATTCCTGAATATAATCATAAACGTTAATATCATAATCATGGTGGGTAATCAGCGCATTGATTTCAATCAGGAACTCACGGATGACGGAATACGCATTGCGGGCGACCAGCATATCATCGCGTTTGCTTAACAGACAAATGTACCAGGATAAGACTTTCGTCAATTCTGGCCATAAATTATTTTCGGTCAAAAGCTGGAAGAACGCCTCTTTCCTGATGGAGCGAACAACCGTGTTAGAGCGCGCCAGACCATACATGTGGGGAGACTGATAGAACATCGCGGAAAGGCCAAAAATGCACTGTCCCTGCAACGTAAACATACACAGTTCGTCCGAGACCCGGCGAAATTCAACCTGCCCGCTAATAATAATATGAATATAATCCGGATCGTCGGTAGTAATTTTCTGCCATTTTTTCAGTTTTCTTTCTTCATACCCTTCAGTGGCGGAAATAATGCACCCCATTTCGGTGTGGGGACGTGTTTTTTTACCGTATATACTTAACATTGTTATACCTTACGCAGAATATTGATAATACGTGTGCTTAACCACCGCAGAAATGCGGCTTATAAACAACTGAATCGTTCCTGGTTCCAAAAAGGCAAGTAAAAGAAATAAAAAAGAGAAGAAATAATAGATTTATAATATTTTGAAAAGCATCCTGAAGACGAAATCAATCATAAATGAGACCAATATAAAGTCAATTAATCATAGATTAATTGACTTTTAACTTAGGATTAATCCCATCAGAAAAACCAGGAGGGGCGGCTCTGTCGCGCAGTCTGCGCCTATCCCTGCCCGTATTTCTCTAACAGCGCCTCGGCAATCGCCTGGGTTTGGGCATCCGCGACGCCATTCCATAGCGACGGGCGGAAATGCATCTGAAAGGCCATGATCACCCGCCGCTGCTCGCGCCCGGTCATATCAGGCGTGACTTCGTAACCATAGCGCGCCAGTAGGTCCAGCACGCTTGCGGGATCGACAGGCGTATGCGGCGCACGTCCGGCAAGATAAAATTCCACTCGCTGCGGGTCCGGCCAGGCGCCTATCCCTTGCTCCGCAAGCTGCTGCCAGGGAAACAGCGGGCCGGGATCGTCCTTACGCTGCGGCGCGATATCCGCGTGCGCCACCACGTTCTGCGGCTTAATGTCGTAACGGGCGACGATCTCTTTCGCCAGCGGTATCAGCGCCTGTATCTGCGCCGGTTCAAATGGCGCAAAGTATTTCTCGCCCGCCGACATCCGCCAGCCGCGGTTTTCCAGCTCGATACCGATTGAGGTGTCGTTGATGCGCGTCGCGCCGCGCCAGAAACTGACGCCTGCATGCCAGGCCAGCTCCTGTTCCGGCACCAGTTGCCAGATACGCGGCTTCCCCCGGTACCGCGGTGGCGCCGACGGGATCAGGTAATGCGAGCTGACATTTTTGTCCGTCAGCGTCGCCAGCGAAGTGTCAAAGTCATCCGCTGTGTAGTGGATCACCAGCACCTTGATGCGTGGATAAGCCGCCTGCGCCTGATGGCGCGTGTCGAGCTGGTATCCGTCTTTGTCGACAATCCCTTTTTCGCTCGCGCAGCCGGTCAGCAGCAGCGCGGCGGCCGCCAGCGACAGTAACGCTCTCATCGGCGCGTTTTTACCGCCGTGCCGCTCACGCTGACCATCAGCATACTGCCGTCTTTGCCCACGGTTTCATAGTCGATATCAATACCGACCACCGCATCGGCGCCCAGCGCTTTTGCCTGATCCCCCAGCTCTTCAAAGGCGATTTCCCGCGCTTTTCGCAGCTCTTTTTCATAGGCGCCGGAACGTCCGCCAACGATATCGCGGATACCGGCAAAAAAATCACGGAAGATGTTTGCGCCTAAAATGGCTTCGCCCGTGACCACACCGCAGTATTCCACGATGCTTTGTCCTTCCAGAGTGGGGGTGGTTGAAAACTGCATAATTACGCTCCTTTACTCAGCCATTGGCAAAATCATAAGGGATCGGGGCATAAGCGCACGATCGCAAAAGCATTATCAGACCGATACACTATTATTGAAAGGTTATAACTGAATAATGTAGAAGACTATTAGCAGAAGCTTATAAGGAAATCACTATGCGCTATTCGAAACTCTCCCTGCTTATCCCCTGCGCGCTGCTTCTCAGTGCCTGCACCACCGTCACGCCGGCCTACAAAGATAACGGACCGCGTGCAGGCGCCTGCGTGGAGGGAGGCCCGGACGATGTGGCTCAACAATTCTATGACTATCGCATTCAGCACCGCAGCAATGACCTTACCGCCCTGCGCCCATACCTGAGCGATAACCTGGCGAAACTGCTGTCTGACGCCAGCCGCGACGGCCAGCATCGTCAGCTTTTGAGCAGCGATCCCTTCTCCAGCCGCGCAACGCCGCCGGACAGCGCAAACGTCGCCAGCGCGTCGACCATTCCGAACCGGGACGCGCGCAATATTCCGCTGCGCGTAGAGCTGAAACAGGGCGAGCAGCGCTGGCAGGATGAAGTATTGATGATTCACGAAGGTCAGTGCTGGGTGATTGACGACGTGCGCTACCTCGGCGGCAGCGTCCATGCGCCAGCCGGAACCCTGCGCCAGTCGGTTGAGAACCGTTAATTTTTGACGTTACAGGCCGGATGGCTGCGCACTGTTTTATCCGGCCTACACGCAGTCCCACATCATTTTTTCCTTTCTCGCGTAAATTGTCTGGCATTCTTCACAGAATGCCGACAATCGTGCTTGCGCCATCTTGCCGCCGCTATTTTGTGCTATGTTTAAGGGGAAATGCGCGCTATATTTAACTTTTAAAGCATAAATATTGCATAACTATTCTGCCAAAGGTACTATCTGCGGCTTCAATAGCTATCAGACGGCCAGTATACGAGTATCAATGAGTATTCAATTAAACGGCATTAACTGCTTCTACGGCGCGCATCAGGCGCTGTTCGATATCACGCTGGATTGCCCGCAGGGCGAAACGCTGGTGTTGCTTGGCCCAAGCGGGGCGGGTAAAAGCTCGCTGCTGCGCGTACTCAATCTTCTGGAGATGCCGCGGTCCGGTACGCTGGACATTGCGGGCAACCATTTCGACTTCCGCAAGACGCCGTCAGACAAAGCCATTCGCGATCTTCGCCAGAATGTCGGCATGGTCTTTCAGCAGTACAATCTGTGGCCGCATCTGACCGTACAGCAGAACCTTATCGAAGCGCCCTGCCGCGTGCTCGGGCTGACGAAAGATCAGGCCTTAGCCCGTGCGGAGAAGCTGCTGGAACGCCTGCGTCTGAAGCCCTACAGCGATCGTTATCCCTTGCACCTTTCTGGCGGCCAGCAGCAGCGCGTCGCCATCGCCCGCGCGCTGATGATGGAACCGCAGGTGCTGCTGTTTGACGAACCCACAGCCGCGCTGGATCCGGAAATCACCGCGCAAATCGTCAGTATCATTCGTGAACTGGCGGAAACGAACATTACTCAGGTGATCGTGACGCACGAAGTGGAAGTGGCGCGGAAAACCGCCAGCCGCGTGGTGTATATGGAAAACGGTCACATCGTCGAGCTGGGTGATGCGGGGTGTTTCGCCAACCCGCAGACCGATGCGTTTAAAAACTATCTCTCTCACTAAGATTCGGGACAACGACAATGAAAAAAGTTCTGATTGCCGCGCTTATCGCTGGCTTTAGCCTTTCTGCAACAGCAGCACAGACCATTCGTTTTGCGACCGAAGCATCCTACCCTCCGTTCGAGTCGATGGATGCGAATAACAAAATCGTCGGTTTCGACGTCGACCTGGCCAATGCGCTGTGTAAAGAGATTGACGCCACCTGTACGTTCACCAACCAGGCGTTTGACAGCCTGATCCCCAGTCTGAAGTTCCGCCGCTTCGATGCGGTTATGGCCGGGATGGACATCACGCCGGAGCGCGAAAAACAGGTGCTGTTCACCACGCCGTATTATGACAACTCCGCGCTGTTTATTGGCCAGCAGGGTAAATTCTCCAGCGTGGATCAGTTGAAAGGCAAAAAAGTGGGCGTGCAGAACGGCACCACTCACCAGAAGTTCATTATGGATAAGCACCCGGAAATTACGACCGTTCCTTACGACAGCTATCAGAACGCGAAGCTGGATCTGCAAAACGGACGTATTGACGGCGTATTCGGCGACACCGCGGTGGTTACCGAATGGCTGAAGGATAATCCGAAGCTGGCGGCGGTTGGCGACAAAGTGACGGATAAAGACTACTTCGGCACCGGCCTCGGCATCGCTGTCCGTCAGGGCAACACCGAGCTGCAGCAGAAATTTAACGCTGCGCTGGAAAAAGTGAAAAAAGATGGCACTTACGAAACCATCTATAACAAATGGTTCCAGAAGTAAGCCTTGATGAACGAATTTTTTCCGTTAGCAAGCGCCGCCGGGATGACCGTCGGCCTTGCCGTTTGCGCGCTGATCCTCGGCCTTGCGTTGGCGATGTTTTTCGCCGTCTGGGAGTCAGTTAAATGGCGTCCGGTCGCGTGGACCGGCTCAGCGCTGGTGACGATTTTACGCGGCCTGCCGGAAATTCTGGTGGTGCTGTTTATTTATTTCGGCTCCTCTCAACTGCTGCTGACGCTCTCTGACGGCTTTACCGTTAATCTGGGCGTCGTGCAGATCCCGGTACAAATGGAGATCGAAAACTTCGACGTCAGCCCGTTCCTGTGTGGCGTAATTGCCCTTTCGCTGCTGTATGCGGCATATGCTTCGCAAACTCTGCGCGGCGCGCTGAAAGCGGTACCGATTGGGCAGTGGGAGTCCGGCCAGGCGCTGGGGCTGTCGAAAGCGGCGATCTTCTTCCGCCTGGTGATGCCGCAAATGTGGCGTCATGCCCTGCCTGGTCTGGGTAACCAGTGGTTGGTGCTGCTGAAGGACACCGCGCTGGTCAGTCTGATCAGCGTCAATGACCTGATGCTGCAAACCAAGAGCATTGCGACACGCACCCAGGAGCCGTTTAACTGGTATATTATTGCCGCGGCGATCTATCTGGTGATCACCCTGATAAGTCAGTACATTCTCAAACGCATTGACCTGCGCGCGACACGTTTTGAGCGGAGACCGGGCTGATGTTTGAGTATTTACCTGAACTGTTAAAAGGGCTGCATACCAGTCTGACGCTGACGGTGGCATCCATTGTCGTTGCGCTGCTCCTGTCGCTGATTTTCACCATCGTTCTGACGCTGAAAACGCCGGGGGTGGTCTGGCTGGTGCGCGGCTATATCACGCTGTTTACCGGCACGCCGCTGCTGGTGCAGATCTTCCTGATCTACTATGGACCGGGGCAGTTTCCGTCTTTGCAGGCGTATCCGGTTCTCTGGCATCTGCTGTCCGAGCCGTGGCTGTGCGCGCTGATTGCGCTATCGCTGAACAGCGCCGCTTACACCACGCAGCTGTTTTACGGTGCGATTCGCGCAATCCCGGAAGGCCAGTGGCAGTCCTGCGGCGCGCTGGGGATGAGCAAAAAAGACACACTGGCGATTCTGCTGCCTTATGCCTTTAAACGCGCCCTCTCCTCGTATTCTAACGAAGTGGTGCTGGTGTTTAAGAGCACCTCGCTGGCTTACACCATTACGCTGATGGAGGTAATGGGTTACAGCCAGCTCATGTACGGGCGCACTTACGACGTGATGGTATTTGGCGCGGCAGGCGTCATTTATCTCATCGTTAATGGCCTTTTGACGCTGATGATGCGCTTGATCGAACGTAAAGCGCTGGCGTTTGAACGCCGGAATTAACCGTTCAGAAAGTGCATAAATCTGAATACAGAAAACGGACAAGTTGCTAACCTGTCCGTTTTTTTTATTTCCCTATAAAATATTTAATCATTTATATTGCATACAAATTCAAATGCTGGCATTGTAATTCCATGCCGCAGAAACGGCGCTTCATCATAACGGGAGTTCAACCATGAAAAAGTTAGTTCTGGCCGCATTGCTTGCCTCTTTCGCTGTCGGCGCGTCTGCCGCAGAAAAAATCAGCTTCGGGGTTTCCGCCACCTATCCCCCGTTTGAATCCATGGACGCCAATAACCAAATCGTCGGTTTCGATCTCGATCTGGCAAAAGCCTTATGTAAGCAGATGCAGGCAGAATGTACCTTTACCAATCATGCCTTTGACAGCCTGATCCCGGCGCTGAAATTCAGAAAATATGATGCCGTCATTTCCGGTATGGATATTACGCCGGAGCGGAGCAAACAGGTCGCCTTTACCCAACCTTACTACGCCAACTCCGCGCTGGTGATTGCCAGGAAAGATGCGTATAAAACCTTTGCCGACCTGAAAGGCAAACGTATTGGTATGGAAAACGGCACCACGCATCAGAAATACCTTCAGGACAAGCACCCGGAAGTCAAAACTGTCGCCTATGACAGCTACCAGAACGCGATTATCGACCTGAAAAATGGCCGTATCGACGGCGTATTCGGCGACACCGCTGTGGTCAACGAATGGCTGAAGAGCAACCCGCAGTTAGGGCCAGGAACAGAAAAAGTGACCGATCCCCAGTATTTCGGCACCGGTCTGGGCATCGCCGTTCGCCCGGATAATAAAGCCCTGTTAGAGAAACTGAACGCCGCGCTGACCGCCATTAAGGCGGACGGCACCTGGCAGAAAATCAACGACCAGTGGTTCCCGCAATAATGATTTACGGCCCGCAATGCGGGCCGTTTTTTATGCATTCCGCACCAGCAGCGTCAGCACTTCATAATGGGCGGTATGAGGGAACATATCGAAAAGCTGCACGCGTTCGGGACGATAACCCGGTAAATCCGCAATGTCTTTTGCCATCGTACGGGCGTTACAACTTGAGTAGATGATAAACGGCGGGGCCATCTCGCTGAGATAATCGCATAGCGCTTTGCCAATCCCGCGACGCGGCGGATTCACCAGCACCAGTTGCGGGGCGCTCTCCTGAGCGGTAGCGAACTGCGTGGAGTCCAGCGCCTGAAAATGCAGATTCGTTAAACCGAGCTCTTTCGCCGACTGCTTCGCGCAGGCAATCGCCTCTGGGGAGATTTCAATCCCGGTTAGCCGCATCTCAGGCGTGGCGCAGTGCAGCCCAAAGCCGCCGACGCCGCAGAACAGATCCCACATATGGTTTACCGGGAGCTGGCGCACCCAGTCACGGGCGGTAGCATAGAGCTGGCTTGCCACCGTCGGGTTGGTCTGGAAAAAACTTTGTGGACGGATCCACAGCGGAACGTCGTTGAAACGCTCCGCCAGCGACGACGTTTCAGTCAGGAAGATCTCCGTCTCCCCTTCCATAATCGCCATGTGCACAGGCTGCAGGTTGACGCTGATGACCTTAAGCTGCGGCAGTTGCGCCTGCAGCGAGGGCAACGCGGCGCGCAGTTGCGCCAGCTTGGTTTCTGAACGCAGCACAAAGCGCAGCATCATGCCGCCATCGTACTGGCTTTCGGTAAGCAATATATATTTCAGCTCGCCACGCTTACGCGCCACGTTGTAGGGCGTTAAGCCCGCCTGGGCAATAAACGGCTTGAGGGCGGCGAAAACGGCAGCAAACGACGGCGGATAAAGCGGACAATCGCAGAGATCTTCCGGCGTGCCGTCGCGGTGTAGCATCCCGAGCAGCGGTTTTTCCACGCTGCCGCTGACCACCATCTTGGCTTTATTGCGAAAGCCTTGTTCCGGCCCGCTGACTGGCGCGCGCCACTCCCCCACCGGGAAACCGGCAAGCAGATTGTTGAGATCGGCTGTTTTGGCGGAGAGTTGAACGTCAACCGGCTGCGTGATCCACGGGCAGGAGCGGCAGCGGCCGGCGTCATAAAGTGCGCAATACATACGAAAACCTTCAGATGTTCGGGGCGACGATTATACACATTATTCGGGCATTTGTAGGTCGCGCCAGGACGCCGTTTTTACTGGAGCTGGAAGAACCGGCGGCTGGTGGCCGGAACAAACAGCAGGCAAAGCACCAACATGTCCGGCAGCTTTTGCATCACCAGGGTATGCAGAATTTCCCGTTTTGACTCACCGGCGATGCTGAATAACTCCGGATACCCGTAGCCTAATGAGGCTGCCCATAAATAGCCCGCGGCGGTCACCTGGGTTAGTAAATAAATCCAGCGCGCCCAGTTGCGCCCTTTTACCAGCGAAAATGCGCACCAGATCTCAATAAACACCAGCACCAGGCTGCTCAAAAAAACCAGCGTCAGACTCCATGTTTGCACGCTGCGATGGATAAATTCGCCAAGCCCCCGAATGCCGAGCGTATTGAATATCATCAGCACGTCGAGGCAACGGATCATTATAATGGCGAGCGCCGCCACCTGCACCAGCGCGGGCACATTTAAACGGGCGTGTGATGAGGACGTTTTTTTGAAGAATCCCAATGTGTGACTTCCCTGAAAAACAGTGCCGCGACATGCGCGGCACTTCACTGGAAATTTTAATTGCTTCAGCCGCGTCTTGCACGCTGGATATCGCGGATTCGCTGTTTTTCCGTGCGCGCCATCAGATACCAGGCGATAAATCCGACAATTCCGACCACCCCGAGGATCAACGTAGCCAGAGCGTTGATTTCCGGGTTCACTCCCATGCGCACGCTGGAGAACACCAGCATCGGCAAGGTCGTCGCGCCGGGACCGGAAACAAAGCTGGCGATCACCAGATCGTCAAGCGACAGCGTAAACGCCAACAGCCAGCCGGAGACGATGGCAGGCATGATCATCGGTAAGGTGATCACGAAGAACACCTTCAGCGGCGTCGCGCCGAGATCCATCGCCGCCTCTTCAATAGATCGATCCAGTTCCCGCAGGCGCGAGGAGATCACCACCGCCACGTAGGCGGTACAGAAGGTGACGTGCGCCAGCCAGATGGTCAACATTCCGCGGTCGGACGGCCAGCCGATGGCGTGGGCGAGCGCGACAAACAGCAACAGCAACGAAAGCCCGGTAATGACGTCCGGCATTACCAGCGGCGCAGTAATCATAAAGGCGAAACCGTTGGCGCCGCGAAAACGACCAAATCGCACCAGAACGACAGCGGCAATGGTGCCCAGGATCACCGCCATTGTCGCCGCGCAGGCGGCTATCGTCAGGCTTAAGCCCACGGCGCTCATCATGGCGTCATCGCGAAACAGCTCGCCGTACCAGCGCGTCGACCACCCCGCCCATACCGTCACCAGTTTAGAGCTGTTAAACGAGTAGATCACCAGCATCAGCATCGGCGCATACAGAAACGTAAAGCCCAGCACCAGAATCACGATGCGCCAGGGCGAACGTATTACCGGCAAATTGTTCATCCGTGGACGCCTCCGCTTTTTTGCTGGTGCTTGTGGAACCACATGATCGGAACGATCAGTAGCAGCAACATCACGATCGCCACCGCAGAGGCCACCGGCCAGTCACGGTTGTTAAAGAATTCCTGCCACAGCACGCGACCAATCATGATGCTGTCCGGCCCGCCGAGCAGCTCAGGAATGACAAACTCGCCGACAGCCGGAATAAACACCAGCATGGAACCGGCAATAATGCCGCCTTTGGTCAGCGGCACGATCACGCTAAAAAAGGTTTTCAGCGGGCGGGCGCCGAGATCGAGCGAGGCTTCCACCAGCGAATAGTCAATGCGCGTCAGAGCGGTGTAGATCGGCAGCACCATAAACGGCAGATAGGCATACACGATGCCGATATAGACGGCCAGGTTGGTATGCAGGATGGTCAACGGCTGGTCGATAACGCCAAGCCACAGCAGAAAGTTGTTTAACACACCGTTATTTTTCAGGATCCCCATCCACGCATAGACGCGAATAAGAAACGAGGTCCACGACGGCAGGATCACTAACAGCAGCAGGATATTTCGCGTCGACGGCTTGCTGTGGGCCACCGCCCACGCCAGCGGGTATCCCAGCAGCAAGCAGCACAGGGTGGAGATGCCCGCGACCTGTAGCGACTGCAAATAGGCGTCAAAATAAAGCGGATCGTCGGTCAACTGCAGGAAGTTACCGAGGTTAAGGGTGATCGCCAGTTGCCCGTCAGCCCACGCCATCAGCTCGGTGTACGGCGGGATCGCCCTCGCCATTTCCGCAAGGCTGATTTTAAAGACGATCAGAAACGGCAGCAGGAACAGCAGGATCAGCCAGACGTAAGGCAGCGCAATGACCAGTTTACGCCCGTGATTCATCTGCACGCGCGCCAGCCACAGCCGCAAACCGCCAGGCTTTTCTCCGCGTGCCGCAGGTTCAAGTGTACTCATTTTCGCTCCTTAAACCGTCAACACCACGCAGCTGTCGGCATCCCAGCACAAACGAACCTCATCGCTCCACGTCGGCAACCCTTTGCGGTAGCGATGGGCGTTCTGAAGCTGAGCGCTGATCATCTGCCCGCTTTTTAAGCGAACGTGGTAAATGGAGAGATCGCCGAGATAAGCGATATGCACCACTTCTCCCACGGCGAAGTTAACGCCATCGGCAGGCGGTTCTTCGCACAGCATGATTTTTTCCGGGCGCAACGCCACATGCACCGGCACGTTGTCCACCACCGAAGCATCGGGATCCACCTTCAGCGGATGCACCAGCCCCGGCGAATCCAGCACCAGGCCATCGTCCTGCCGCGCTTTCAGCACCCCTTCAAACACGTTAACCGAACCGATGAATTCCGCGCTGTAACGGGTGGTCGGATGCTCATAGATCTCCTCTGGCTCACCGATCTGGACAAACTTGCCGCGATTCATAATGGCAATGCGCCCGGCCATGGTCATCGCTTCTTCCTGATCGTGGGTGACCATGACGCAGGTCGCGCCGACGCGCTCGAGTATATCCACCACTTCGAGCTGCATCCGGTCGCGCAATTTTTTGTCCAGCGCCCCCATCGGCTCGTCGAGCAGCAATAATTTAGGCCGTTTTGCCAGGCTTCGCGCCAGCGCCACGCGTTGACGCTGGCCACCGGAAAGCTGATGTGGCTTACGTCTGGCGAACTCCTGCATATGAACCAGCCCCAGCATCTCTTCAACACGGCTGGCGATTTCCGCTTTCGGCAGTTTGTCCTGCTTCAGGCCAAAAGCGATATTCTGCTCGACGGTCATATGGGGAAACAGCGCATAGGACTGAAACATCATATTGACAGGGCGCAGATAGGGCGGGACGTGGGCAAGATCGACGCCGTCCAGCACAATGTGTCCGGCGGTAGGTTGTTCAAAACCTGCCAGCATACGCAGCAGCGTGGATTTCCCGCAGCCCGACGCCCCCAGCAGCGCGAAAATTTCACCTTTGTAGATAGTCAGGCTGACATCGTCGACCGCATGCTGGCCGTCAAAGGATTTTGTCAGGTTACGGATTTCCAGCAGCGGCGTCAGCGCCTTACGGGGTTTCGCCTGCGGGCGAGGTATCGCATCATTCACGGGGTGCTCTCCGGCGTAAATCAAAAATCGTGCAGGCGCCCCCTTTCGGTGCGCCTGATGCCGGGCACGCAATGCGCCACCCGGCCTGTCTCAGACTGACGAAAGGTTACTTACCGCTTTTCACTTTGGTCCATGCGCGGGTACGCACGCGATCGATTTTCGGTTCCTGTACCTTCAGCGTGAACATTTTCGCGCGCACATCGGCGGGCGGATAAATTCCCGGGTTGTCACGCACTTCCGCGCTCACCAGCTTCGTCGCCTCTTTGTTGGCGTTGGCATAAAACACGTGATCGGAGATATGGGCAATGACGTCCGGGCGCAGCAGGTAGTTCAGGAACTGATAGGCTTCCTCTTTGTTTTTGGCGTCGGCGGGCATGGCGAAGACATCAAAGAAGGCCATTGCCCCCTCTTTCGGGATCGAGAAGGAGATATTGACGCCGTTCTTCGCCTCTTTCGCACGATTCGCCGCCTGCCAGACATCGCCTGCCCAGCCAATAGCCACGCAGGTATCGCCGTTCGCCAGATCGTTGATGTATTGCGAAGAGTGGAAATAGCGGATATTCGGGCGCAGTTTGAGCAGCAGATCGGTTGCCGGCCCCGTGTAGTCCTTCGCGTCGGTGCTGTTCGGATCTTTACCCAAATAGTTCAGCACGGTCGCAAACACCTCTTCCGGCGCATCGAGGAAAGAGACGCCGCAGCTTTTTAACTTTTCGAGGTTTTCCGGCTTAAGCACCAGATCCCAGCTGTCCACCGGGGCATCGGCGCCGAGCGCCGCTTTCACTTTTTCGACGTTATAGCCAATGCCGGTCGTCGCCCACATATATGGCATAGCGTATTTGTTTTCCGGATCGTGTTTGGCAACCAGCTTAAGCAGCTCAGGGTCGAGGTTTTTCCAGTCCGGCAGCTTGCTCTTATCCAGCGGCTGAAAAACGCCCGCCGTCAGCTGGCGCTCAAGGAAACTGGCGGACGGCACCACCAGGTCAAAGCCGGTGCTGCCTGCCATCAGTTTGCCTTCCAGCACTTCGTTGGAGTCAAACACGTCGTAGACCACTTTGATCCCGGTCTCTTTTTCAAAATTCGCTACCGTATCCGGCGCGATATAATCAGACCAGTTATAAATATGGAGCGTTTTTTGTTCCGCTGCGAGCGTGCCGGCAGAGACGGCCATCATAGCGCCCGCAACCAGACCCGATAGCCATTTTTTATTTAAGGCGGTCATAATCTCTTTCCTTATGCAAGTTCGTTAACATACGAACCTAAAAATTTGCACTCAAAGCTATGCAAGAATCGTGCATACTTTGTCATCCGGCACACTCAGGAAAGAACGGACGCTCTCCTGGCCGTTATTGCTCGCTGTTACAGCGCATCGCAAGAATAACTTTAGCCAGGTTTTCAGGCCATAGCCCAGATTAAAAAACGCCTTTTATCAATTTTTTATGCAATTTATGTCTATGTGATAAAGCGAATTGGCGGGAAAGGAGGTGAATAATTCTTTAAAGAAAGGTTAAAAGCAGCATAAAAGCGGGTAATACGCAGCCGCACTGGCAGCGACTGCGCTCTGCACGTTATTCCCTGAAGGGATATCAATGCAGAAAATGGATTTCGCCGTTGCTTTTTTGCGCGTCCTCTTCGGCGGTGTAGAGCATCTGGTGCGCCCCCGCTTCAAGAATGACCATCGAAATCTGCTCCTCGCTCTGACGCACGAACCATTCAAACTGCTCGTAGGTGATGCCGCGCATAACGGATAAAGACTGGCAAACCACCAGCTTTGGCAGATTATCGTCCTGCATATCGAGAAACGCTTTAACCGTGAGAGAGCTGGCGTTGATCGCCGACAAATCCGCCGCCAGCGGCAACAACGCAGACGGCCTGACTTCCGCCATAGCGGAAAACAGCAACGTGTTATCAACCAGGTCTAATTTGGCGTCGTAAATGCCGTCGAAGTTTTGCATATGCGGTAAGTGCAGCGCCTGACAGGTATCACATTCAAAAAAGCTCATGCCCAGGTCGTCGAGCCATTGTCGCAACGTATCCAGATCGGGAACGACCAGTGATGTCATAATAATGTGCTACCTCTTACGAAAAAAAATACCGGCACAGCTTACGCAAAAAGCGCGCGTCACGCTACGATCATCAGCGATATTCAGATCAGCCACCCGTTTTCAGACAAAAACCCGGCGTCGCGTGGCGTTCGATCCACTGGATCATTCGTCCGGCGATATCGACACCGGTCGTTTTTTCAATGCCTTCCAGACCAGGCGACGCGTTGACCTCCATCACCAGCGGACCACGTTCAGCACGTAAAATATCCACCCCTGCGACATCAAGCCCCAGCGTTTGCGCCGCTTTTACCGCAATCTCACGCTCCCGGGGCGTAATGTTGGCGATGCAAGCCACTCCTCCACGATGCAGATTCGAGCGAAAATCGCCCTCCTTCGCCCGGCGTTCAATGGCGGCGACCACTTCGTCCCCCACTACCAGACAGCGAATATCGCGCCCTTTTGCCTCTTTAATATATTCCTGCACCAGAATGTGGGCGTTGAGTCCGCGAAAGGCGTCCACTACGCTTTCCGCCGCCTGGCGAGTTTCCGCCAGCACGACGCCGATCCCCTGGGTTCCTTCCACCAGCTTCACCACCAGCGGCGCGCCGCCGACCATATCGATGAGATCGCTGGTGTCATCCGGCGAGTGCGCAATTCCGGTAACCGGCAGGTCGATGCCCTGGCGCGCCAGCAGCTGCAACGAGCGCAGTTTGTCGCGCGCGCGGGTAATCGCCACGGACTCATTGAGCGGATAGCTCCCGAGCATTTCAAACTGCCGCAGCGCCGCGGTGCCGTAAAAGGTGATCGCGGAACCTATACGCGGGATAACGGCGTCATAATGGGGAAGCCGACGCCCTTTGTAATGAACAGACGACGCCGCCGGGTTGATGTTCATATAACAGGAAAGCGGGTCGAGAATATCAACCAGATGACCGCGCTTCATTGCCGCTTCACGCAGGCGTTTACACGAATAGAGCGTTCCGTCCCGGGACAATATGGCAATCTTCACCCTGCACCTCTCTGAATAACCCGTTCAACGTCCCGCGTATCATACACAGCGGCAACATTTTTAGCGCGTAGCCCACCCCTGTTTATGCAAATATTCCAGAATGAACGGACGGTTTTCTTTGATCAGGGTGCGACGAATATGATCGCTCCAGGTATCGCGGCGGTTATTACTGCCACGGGTGAGATAATATTGCGCCAGCTGTTCGTCATAGTCGGCGAGCGCCGCGTGATCCAGCGGCTGGTAGGCATTTTCATGCACCACGATGGCGGCAGGCAGACGGGGTTTGAGATCCGGATTGTCGGCAGGCCAGCCGAGACACAGGCCAAACAGCGGCAGAACGTGTTTTGGCAAATTCAGCAGTTCAGTCACCGCCTCAATATTATTGCGCAGACCGCCGATATACACGCCGCCCAGCCCCAGTGATTCTGCTGCGGTCAGCGCGTTTTGCGCCATCATGGCCGTATCGACGACGCCGAGCAGCAGTTGCTCCGCCAGGCCCAATTGGGCGTCGGGGCAAATTTGCAGGTGGCGGTTGAAATCGGCGCAGAAAACCCAGAATTCCGCGGCCTGGGCTACGTGCTGTTGTCCACCGGTTAACGGCACCAGCGCCTCACGCAAAGCAGCATCGGTGATGCGAATAATCGATGTGCACTGCAAAAAGCTGGAACTGGACGTGGCCTGTGCGCTCGCCAGGATCGCCTCTCGCTGTTCGGGGGTTATCGCCTGGTCGGTGTAATGACGAATTGAACGATGGTGACGAAGCAGATCAATAGTTGGAGTCATGACGTTTTTCTCTGTCTGAGCGGAAAGAATCAGTGTAGACGGCACAGTGTAAAGCGTTCAGCTTTCATCTGCTTAACAGATATAGCTTAAAGATATTAGAGTAAAAGGCGCAACCTACTGTTCAAGCTGAACGAATCACGGCATCATAGCCGCCATTCGCCGTCAGGCTCAGAGTTGAAGGAGAAACATATGTTTACCGTAATTTTTGGTCGCCCGGGTTGCCCATACTGCGTACGTGCGAAAGAGTTGGCAGAAAAACTGAGCAATGAGCGCGAAGATTTTAACTATCGCTACATCGACATTCACGCCGAAGGCATCACCAAAGCGGATCTGGAAAAAACGGTCGGTAAACCGGTGGAAACCGTACCGCAGATTTTCGTCGATCAGAAACACATCGGCGGCTGCACTGATTTCGAAGCCTGGGCAAAAGAGAATCTGAACCTGTTCGCCTGACAGGTTTGCCCGCGCGGATCCATGTCAAACGCCCTCATCCGAGGGCGTTACTGTTTTTTACGCTGACGCGGCCTGAACAGGCTGCTGATGAATAAGAAGCATAAGGCGCCCAGCGCGCACCAGAACACGGCGCTGAATAACCACGCCAACTCCTGCCAAAGCGAACGGGTGGGGGTAAAAAAGAGGCGCATAAGCACCAGACAACAAGGCGCTGCAAGCATCGCACCGAGCAGAGGTTTGATTACCTCCCGACGATGAGAGCAAAAACTGGCAACAGCACCTGGTAGCGTAAAAAACAACAGCCCAATTTCAGGATGCCCGGCTGCCCGAAATGCCCCCTTCATGTTCATCGTCAGAAACACGCAGACGACCACAAAGAGCACAAAACAGCAGACCGCGCCTGCCCAACCTTGTTTATGTTTCAATCGTTTCTCCTGACACTGTCTCTATCGAACACACTTTTCGCCAGTGGCGTCCAGTCAGATAAAGCCGATCAGCAATCCATGCCAAATTACGCCCATACGATTCTTATAGCCGTTGATACGTAATGAGATTAAACTAGCCAAATATATTGTTGTGCTGCTTATATTTGGGCGACGAATATGACACTGCCGCCCTTATTAGATAGCAAAAACAGTAGCGTAAATTATCATTTCTTTCAACAGCTTACTGGTAAACAAGAAGTTAGCCTCCGTGAATATAAACGTCGCCGATTTGTTAAATGGGAATTACATCCTGTTATTATTTGTCGTACTGGCGCTTGGCCTGTGTCTCGGTAAATTGCGCCTGGGTTCCGTCCAACTGGGTAATTCCATTGGCGTTTTAGTGGTCTCTCTATTATTAGGGCAGCAGCATTTCAGCATTAACACCGATGCCCTGAACCTGGGTTTCATGCTGTTTATTTTCTGCGTCGGCGTTGAGGCGGGGCCTAACTTTTTTTCCATTTTTTTTCGCGACGGGAAAAACTACCTGATGCTGGCCCTGGTGATGGTCGGCAGCGCGCTGCTGATCGCCTTAGGGCTGGGTAAGCTGTTTGGCTGGGATATCGGCCTGACGGCGGGTATGCTGGCTGGCTCAATGACCTCCACCCCCGTGCTGGTCGGCGCGGGCGATACGCTGCGACATTTCGGCATGGAGAGCGCAGAGCTGTCCCGCGCGCTCGATAACCTCAGTCTGGGTTATGCGTTGACCTACCTTATCGGTCTGGTCAGTCTGATCGTCGGCGCGCGCTACCTGCCTAAACTCCAGCATCAGGATCTGCAAACCAGCGCCCAGCAGATCGCCCGTGAGCGGGGACTGGATACCGATACCAACCGTAAAGTCTACCTGCCGGTTATTCGCGCTTACCGCGTCGGCCCCGAACTGGTGGCGTGGACGGACGGGAAAAACCTGCGCGAGCTGGGCATTTATCGCCAGACCGGTTGTTATATCGAGCGTATTCGCCGTAACGGCATACTCGCCAACCCGGACGGTGACGCGGTCCTGCAAATGGGCGATGAAATCGCGCTGGTGGGCTATCCGGATGCGCACGCCCGGCTCGATCCGAGCTTTCGTAATGGGAAAGAAGTTTTTGACCGCGATCTGCTCGACATGCGTATTGTCACCGAAGAAATTGTCGTGAAAAACCACAATGCCGTCGGTCGTCGCCTCGCTCAGTTGAAGCTCACCGACCATGGCTGCTTCCTTAACCGCGTGATCCGTTCGCAAATTGAAATGCCGATTGACGACAACGTGGTGCTTAACAAAGGGGATGTTTTGCAGGTTAGCGGCGATGCCCGTCGCGTAAAAACGATTGCCGATCGCATTGGCTTTATCTCCATTCATAGCCAGGTAACCGATCTGCTCGCCTTCTGCGCCTTTTTTATTATTGGTCTGATGATCGGCATGATCACCTTCCAGTTCAGTAATTTTAGCTTTGGCATCGGTAACGCGGCCGGTCTGCTGTTCGCCGGGATCATGCTTGGCTTTCTTCGCGCCAACCATCCCACATTCGGCTATATCCCACAGGGCGCGCTGAATATGGTGAAAGAGTTCGGTCTGATGGTCTTCATGGCCGGCGTGGGCCTGAGCGCAGGTAGCGGTATCGGCAACGGTCTGGGAGCGATTGGCGGTCAGATGCTGGTTGCCGGGCTTATCGTCAGCCTGGTCCCGGTCATCATTTGCTTCCTGTTTGGCGCCTATGTCCTGCGCATGAACCGCGCGCTACTGTTTGGCGCGATGATGGGCGCACGTACCTGCGCGCCAGCAATGGAAATCATCAGCGATACCGCACGCAGTAACATTCCGGCGCTGGGCTACGCGGGCACCTATGCTATCGCGAACGTACTGCTCACACTGGCGGGGACGCTTATCATCATTATCTGGCCTGGCTTAGGATAAAACTGAAGTTACGCCTTAAGTGAAAATTTTTTGCAAATGCGCAGAACTTTTCTTAAAGGCGTCAGTCATAACTAGTGCCACTGCTTTTCTTTGATGTCCCCAATTTGTGGAGCCCATCAACCCCGCCGTTTCGGTTCAAGGTTGATGGGTTTTTTGTTGCCTGGAATGTTGTTGTCTTCAAATCAATGAACGTTGTTCACTTTCTTTCTATGGGTGACGGCAGCAAGACCGGTGAAGAAAACAGGCTGGCGATAGAATGCATGAACACCCGATCGTTTTCCTGACCGCCCTTCCCGCATCTGACCCCATCCACGTACCCGCCGCTCGCAGCATCCAACCTATAAACCCTATTGGTTTTTGCCAGGCTCCGCCCGTTTTTCTGGCCCACACCGATGACAGAACCAGGACAGATAAAATTTGTGAAAAGGTGCATAACCCCGCTCCGCTGCATATCCATATGAAATAATTGCAACAGCTAATCAATTCATAAGCTCTTGAAAATTATGCTCTGGATGGTACAAATTGATTGAAGGATAAAAACAACCCTCTGGAGATTTTATGAGTTCTGTTAGTTCTGCCCCTCTTAACATATTCAATGCCGAATTTTTAAGCTCACCTGCGGCAACAGCCGCTGCATGGATTTCTATCATCGGCGCAGTCATTCTTATATGCAAATTAATAGGTGCACTTTTTCAATACAGAAAATCACATAACGAGATATTAAAAAAATCTGGTGTCCCCGCATTTATACTAAACGTATTCTTTATAACCATCCCCTTAAAAAATTTACCTGCCCCTGGTTGGCCAGAGAAAATAATCACAATCGCGTTTTCATTTATTTTCATACTTGCAGTTTACTTTTTCATGCCTGCACTTATTCAAACTTATAAGACCCCACCCGATACGGCATTACTTTACTGGAAAAAAACTGGCGAAGCATTTTACATATCAAAAAAAATGGCGACATCAGCGACAATATTCGCTCCTGCAAACTGGACTATTTCTGCTGATGACTGCTTACAAAAATCACCAACCAGCACCAAGCAATACAATGCACTTACGATCGAAAACAAAGAAAATTTATGCAGTCTGTTAACCACGCAAGACGGAATAAATTATATCGAAAAATCTATAAAAAAATTTAATAAAGATAAGTTTTTCATGTACTCTTTTGTTCCTCTGACAATGTTTATTTTATTATGGTTGCCATTGGGGTTTATGCTAACAATACACTATTCCAGGAAAGTCAGAAGATACATTTTGAATGAGCAAAAAAAAGCAATCCATTGTGCACATGGTGAATTTAAGACAGAGGGTATCTATGCTATATATCAAGAGTTAGATCGTTAGACGTTTTGCTAATACCCGACACTCTTTGCTCTGCATAATGCTTTATTGCCTCTTGCGACCAAAGCATTTATGCAGATCCGAATGGTCACGATAACTATGGAGACCCATTTTCCGTGGAGTGGTAATAAAGTGTTTTTATAACTTAAAACTCCAGCCAGCGATCCCTTCCGACATGCTTACACTATTCCCGCTATGCGCTTCACCATTAGCAGGATCTCCTCCCGCGACAGGGGCGTGCGGTCGGTCACGAAGTGCAGCGTCATCCCTTCAATAAACGCGTCCAGCGCGCGGGCAGTGCCGGGGGGAAACCACTGTTCCAGCGTACGTTGGCTGCGCTGCATCCAGTTTTGCATCACCGTTTTTAATGCCGGTTTACGGCTGGCGAAGGCGTAAAGCTGGTACATCAACGCCATGTTTTCCGGCGTGGTGACCTGCGAACTGTGGATCATACCGGTAATAGCCAGACAGGCGCCCTGCGCGTCGCTCACGTCGGCAAAGAAGGCCTGATACTGCTCAGACATGGTATCGGTAAACTGACTCAATGCCTCGGTAAGCAGCTCATCGATACCCGAAAAATAGTAGGTTAACGATCCCAGCGGAACACCGGCAATCGCCGCGATTTTGCGATGCGTGACGGCGTGAATGCCGTGCTCTTTTACCGCCTCAAGCGTGGCCGTAATAATTTTCTCTCGCCGCTGTGGGTCGTTAGCACGTCGCACATTTTTTCCTCAGAACGGGTTTATGTACAAATGTACACTTTATTGCTAATGTTGTCTCCTGTCCTTCATTAACGATGTGAACTTAATGACTGCCCTTTCCTCACGTAAAGCCCTGCAACGCCGAACCTGGGCGCTGTTTATGTTCTTCTTTTTGCCCGGCCTGCTGATGGCTTCCTGGGCGACGCGTACGCCAGCGATTCGCGACACGCTCTCCGTCTCAACGGCGGAAATGGGCGCCGTCCTGTTTGGTTTGTCCATTGGTTCGATGAGCGGCATCCTTTGTTCGGCCTGGCTGGTGAAACGATTTGGCACCCGCAACGTGATCCGCACCACTATGTCCTGCGCGGTGTTGGGGATGTTAGTGCTGTGTCTCGCGTTAGGGTTCGCCTCGCCGCTGCTGTTTGCGCTGGGATTAGGCGTGTTCGGCGCCAGTTTTGGATCGGCGGAAGTGGCGATTAACATCGAAGGCGCGGCGGTTGAACGTGAGATGAATAAGACCGTGTTGCCAATGATGCACGGGTTTTACAGCCTTGGAACGCTGGCTGGCGCAGGCGTGGGGATGTTTTTAACCGCTTTTGGCGTGGCGGCCACCACGCACATATTACTGGCCTCTCTGGTGGCCATCGCCCCGATTTTTATTGCTATTCGGGCAATTCCTGACGGCACGGGCAAAAACGCCAGCGACGGTTCAACGCCTCAGGCAAAAGGTGTTCCCTTCTGGCGTGATATGCAACTGCTGCTTATCGGCGTCGTGGTGCTGGCAATGGCCTTTGCCGAAGGTTCCGCGAATGACTGGCTACCGCTGCTGATGGTTGACGGCCACGGCTTCAGTCCGACGTCCGGCTCGTTGATTTACGCTGGCTTTACCCTCGGCATGACCGTCGGACGCTTTGCCGGCGGCTGGTTTATCGATCGCTACAGTCGCGTGGCGGTTGTTCGTGCCAGCGCGCTGATGGGCGCGCTCGGCATCGGGCTGATCATTTTTGTCGACAGCGCCTGGGTGGCGGGCGTTTCGGTCATATTGTGGGGACTCGGCGCATCGCTGGGCTTCCCGTTGACCATCTCTGCCGCCAGCGATACGGGTCCGGACGCGCCAACCCGCGTCAGCGTTGTGGCAACGACGGGTTATCTGGCGTTCCTGGTTGGTCCGCCGCTGTTAGGCTATCTCGGTGAGCACTACGGACTGCGCAGCGCCATGCTGGTGGTGCTGGCGCTGGTGCTACTGGCGGCAATCGTGGCGAGAGCGGTCGCCAAACCGGAATCAACAACGCAAACTGCGACGGAGAAGGGATAAATGGCTATTAAGTTAATTGCTGTGGATATGGACGGCACCTTTCTGAGCGATCGGAAAACCTATAACCGCGAACGCTTTCTGAGGCAGTACGCGCAGATGAAAGCACGAGGGATTCGTTTCGTGGTCGCCAGCGGCAACCAGTATTACCAGCTTATCTCTTTCTTTCCAGAGATAGCCAATGAGATTGCCTTCGTCGCGGAAAATGGCGGCTGGGTGGTCAGTGAAGGTGAAGATGTTTTTAATGGCGAACTGCCGAAAGCGGCGTTTAGCGCCATCGTTGATCATCTGCTGACCCGGCGCGATGTCGACATTATCGCCTGCGGAAAAAGCAGCGCCTATACCCTGAGAACCTATAGCGATGCGATGAAAACGATGGCAGGTATGTACTATCACCGACTCGAATTCGTTGACAGCTTCGACAATATTAACGATGTGTTTTTCAAATTCGGCCTGAATATTTCAGATGACAAAATCCCGCAGGTCCAGCGCGCGCTGCATGAGGCTATCGGCGATATCATGGTGCCGGTCCACACCGGCTACGGCAGTATCGATTTGATCATCCCGGGCGTACACAAAGCCAACGGTTTGCGGTTGCTACAGCAGCGCTGGGGCATTGACGACAACGAAGTGGTGGCCTTCGGCGATGGCGGTAATGATATTGAAATGCTGCGCCAGGCAGGCTTTAGCTTTGCGATGGAACATGCGGGGAAAGGGGTGGCCGCCGCGGCGAAATACCGCGCGGGTTCGAATAACGAGGAAGGTGTGCTGGATATTATTGATAAGGTGTTAAACAACGAAGCGCCGTTTCATTAAGATCTGATGAAAGCCTGATGGCAACGCTTTGCGTCTTACAGCCTGTCAATTTTTGCTCTCCAGGCCAGCGCAACGCCATCAGGCATTATGGCGTTATCCTTCCCGGGTGTTCCCGACCTGTTTATCTTTCAGGAAGATCGCCATCAGCAGCAGCCACAGAATACCGTTAGTGAGGTTAAACAGGCTGAACAATCCGTTTCCACCGCTCAGATAAGCATATTTGCTGACCTCTATGCCGACGGTGAAAATGAGCATTTGCAACATCCCCATCGCCGCGGAAACAGTGCCCTTGCTCATGTCGCTGGCAAACAGGGTCAAACGTACCAGCCCGGCATTCGCCAGACCAATACCAAACGCATAGACGCTCAGCCCGGCGGTCATCCACAGATAAGCATGGGATGAAACCACCGTTGCCGCCGCGGCAAGAATCAGCCCCAGCACAATCGGCCAGCCGCCCATGATAATCAGCGAACGCACCGTGCGGCGGGAAGTCAGACGCGCCAGCACAAGATTTCCGGCAATCAGAGCGCCGAAAATCGGCACCTGCAGCAGGCCATATTGATAACTGCTGAGCTGTTCACCGCTGATAATGATAATCGGCGACTGCGCAATCCAGGCCAGCAGCGGCAAACTGACAAATCCGAGCGCCAGCGCGCCAGCGACAAAGCGCCCGTTCTTCATGACCTGCTGGTAATCACGTCCGAGCGCCTTTAACGAAAGCGGCTCGCCGATGCGCGTCGCCGTTTCAGGCATCGCCCGTTGCAGTCCAAAAAACGCCATCGCCGCCAGTACGGCAAACAGCACAAACATCCCTTCCCACGGCAGAACGTGCACCCAGGCCGCGCCCACCAGCGGACCTAATAGCGGCGCGATCAGCGCGACGTTGGCCATTAACGCGGTGATCTTGATACACACCGCTTCCTCAAACGACTCCTGTATCGCCGCATAACCTACCGCACCAATGAAACATAAACTGATGCCCTGCAAAAAACGCAGCAGGGTGAACTGTTCGATCGTTTGCGCCAGCAGCGTGGCGAGACAGGTGACAATAAACCATACCACGCCAGCTAACATGACCGGCCGACGGCCAATACGGTCCGACAGCGGCCCTAACAACCACTGCAGAAACATGCCGCCCGCCAGGTAGGCGGTCATGGATGTCGGTACCCAGTCAATCCCCGCCTGATACTGCGCCACCACCGCCAGCATGCCGGGTTGAATCATATCGTTACCGATATAGGTTGAGAATTCGTAGAGCACCAGACAGAGGGGGAAAAGCAGCGCCTGACGTCCAAGCCGGGCACCTTGTTGTAAACGGTTTTGCATGCAATCTCATCGCCAGTTAAAAATCGCGCAAAGTGTAATGAAACTGCGCCACCGGAGATAGTGAATTATGCGCAGCGAAAGTAAATTGCGCACATTTTTACCGTCTCATCTCTACCGCCACCGTTGGTTTAAGGTCAGTCTACGTTAGCGGCTTTATCATGAGCGATTAACAGGCGTTAACGTCTTAAAAACACCTCATTTAACAGGTGAATAAGACAATGCCGCTTTACCCGTGGGATCGCCAATTTTATTCTCGTTCCTGCACAGGTTATTACGTCAACGCACTGAGTCTGGAAGTTATGCTGGAAAATATAAACTATTCGTTGTTCACGTTAATTAACGCTACGCCGGACTCGGCGTCCTGGATGATTTCCCTCGCTATCTTTATCGCAAAAGATCTGATCGGTATCGTGCCCCTCGCCGCCGTAGCGCTCTGGCTTTGGGGGCCGCGCGACCAGGTTTGCGCCCAGCGCCAACTGATTGTCAAAATGACGCTGGCGCTGGCGGTAAGCCTGTTGGTCTCCTGGCTGATGGGGCACCTGTTCCCCCACGAGCGCCCGTTTGCGGAAGGCGTGGGCTACCACTATCTTCCCCATGCGGCGGACGACTCTTATCCAAGCGATCACGGAACGGTCATTTTTACCTTTGCGCTGGCGTTTCTTTTCTGGCATCGCCTGTGGTCCGGCGTCATCCTGATGGCGCTGGCGCTCACCATCGCCTGGTCCCGCATTTATCTCGGCGTTCACTGGCCGCTTGATATGCTCGGCGGACTGCTGGCGGGGATGATTGGCTGTCTGAACGCGCAGATGATCTGGCAAAAATACGGCGCGGCTCTGTATCGCGGGCTGCAAAATGCCTATCGGTTCTGCTTTGCCCTGCCCATTCGCAAAGGCTGGGTACGTGACTAAACCAGGGGAAAAAGAGTAATATTAAGCACTCTGCTATCAGCAGCGTGCTTATTTATTCGTCCAGGGGAATTATGGAAACTCGTCGCGATGAGCGTATTGGTCAACTGCTGCAGGCACTGAAACGCAGCGATAAACTTCATCTCAAGGAAGCCGCGACCCTGCTGGGCGTTTCTGAAATGACAATTCGTCGCGACCTGAATAGCCGTAGCGCGCCGGTCGTGCTGCTGGGCGGCTATATTGTGCTGGAGCCCCGCAGCGCCAGCCATTACCTGTTAAGCGATCAAAAGTCTCGCCTGGTCGAAGAAAAGCGGCGTGCGGCGCACCTGGCGGCAGAGCTGGTTCAGCCTCATCAAACGCTGTTTTTTGACTGCGGCACCACTACGCCGTGGATCATCGAAGCGATCGATAACGACACACCGTTCACCGCGGTCTGTTATTCACTGAATACCTTTCTCGCGCTGCAGGAAAAACCGCTGTGCCGCGCCATTCTTTGCGGCGGTGAATTTCATGCCAGCAACGCCATTTTCAAGCCGCTTGACGCGCAGGAAACGTTGAACAATATCTGTCCGGACATTGCCTTTTATTCCGCCGCAGGGGTACATATCAGCAAAGGCGCGACCTGTTTTAACCTGGAAGAATTACCGGTGAAGCACTGGGCGATGTCGATGGCGCAGCGTCATGTCCTGGTGGTGGATCACAGTAAATTCGGCAAAGTGCGCCCGGCGCGAATGGGCGATCTGAAACGCTTTGACGCAATAGTCAGCGACCGCTGTCCCGACGATGAATTTATCCACTTCGCCAAAGCGCAGCGGATTAAGGTGATGTACTAAATCAGGCCGGAGACGGCGTTTCTCCGGCCTTCTGGCGTTTTAAGAGAACCAACTGCCAAACCACTGGTGGAACTTCATCATCACGAAATCCCACATCCGGCTAAAGAAGCCGCCCTCTTCGACGTTTTCCATGACCATTAACGGACGTTGTTCAATGGATTTCCCGTTAAGCTGGAAGTCGATGGTGCCGACAACCTGACCTTTTTTCAGTGGCGCGGTGAGCTGCGGTTCATTCAGGGTAAAACTGGCCTTCAGGTTTTTCAGCTGTCCGCGCGGGATGGTCACCGATCCGGCTTCACCAGCGCCCAGGTTGACTTCACTCTTGTCGCCAAACCAGACGCGCTGGGTGACGAAAGTGGCGTCTGGTTTGATCGGCGTCACGGTCTCAAAGAAGCGGAAGCCCCAGGTCAACAGTTTTTCCGATTCGTTAAAGCGGATGCGATCGGTTTTGGTCCCCAACACCACCGAGATCAGGCGCATATCGCCCTGGGTTGCCGATGCCACCAGGTTATACCCCGCGCCCGCCGTGGTACCTGTTTTCATACCATCAACGTTGAGACTGGAACTCCACAGCAGACGGTTACGGTTAGGCTGGCGGATGTTATTAAAGGTAAACTCTTTTTCTTTATGGATGGCGTACTCTTCCGGCACATCGTGGATCAACGCTTTGCCAAGCAGCGCCATGTCGCGCGCGGTACTGAACTGGCCCGGCGCATCCAGGCCGTGAACTGTCTGGAACGTAGTGTTGGTCAGCCCCAACTTTTTCGCATAAGCATTCATCAGACCGATAAACGACTCCTGGCTTCCGGCGACATAGTCCGCCAGGGCAATACAGGCGTCGTTGCCGGACTGGATGATCACCCCTTTATTCAGGTCAGATACCGCCACCTGATCGCCAGGCTTAAGAAACATGACCGACGAGCCGCGCAGCGCCGGGTTGCCGGTCGCCCATGCGTCTTTACCAATGGTCACCATATCGGTCAACTTAATTTTGCCCGCTTTCAGCGCCTGCCCGACAACGTAGCTGGTCATGATTTTCGTCAGGCTCGCCGGGTCCAGCTTCTCGTCAGCGTTACCTTCCGCCAGCACTTTACCACTGGCGTAATCCATTAAAATCCACGCGCGCGCATCCACGGCAGGCGCGGCAATGGTCTGTTCCGCCGCCATTGCGGTTGGCGCGAAAAGGAATAACAGGGCTGAACCCGCTGCGATATTACGGAGGGAAGAAGATAAATACGTCATAAATGCCACCCGAGTATCCATTCAAAAAAATATACGTCATACCACCGTATAATAAATGCGGTGAGTAATAACGCACTAAGAAGCGTAAGGGAACCGTAAGTTGGTAAAGTTTTTAAAGTTTATGCAATAACGCCCCGTCACGCTGCAACCGGGGCGTTTTTTTTGCAGACTGTTGCGTAAATGTTAGGTTTATCTCACCATGGAAGACGAACGCAGCCCGGAGGCTGTCCATTTTGTGAGGGGTAATTATGATTACGCTGTGGGGTCGCAATAACTCAACCAACGTCAAGAAAGTGTTATGGACGCTCGAAGAACTGGAATTACCGTTTAGCCATATCCTGGCGGGAGGCCAGTTTGGTGTGAATCAGGATCCCGATTATCTGGCGATGAATCCGAACGGGCTGGTGCCTCTGTTGCGTGACGATGAAACGGATCTTGTGCTTTGGGAATCCAACGCAATCGTGCGTTATCTGGCGGCGCAGTATGGACAGAAACGCCTGTGGGTCGATGCGCCTGCGCGCCGCGCTGAGGGTGAAAAATGGATGGACTGGGCGAACCAGACGCTCAGCCCGGCGCATCGCGTGGTGCTGATGGGCCTGGTGCGCACCCCACCGGAGCAGCGCGACCAGGCCGTAATTGATGCCGGCGCCAAACGCTGTGATGAGCTGTTTGCGATTCTTGATGCTGAACTGGCGAATCACACCTGGTTTTCGGGAAATGCGTTCGGCCTGGGCGACATCGCCATCGCGCCGTTCGTCTATAACCTGTTTAACGTCGGCCTGACCTGGACCCCACGCCCGCACCTCGAACGCTGGTATCAGCAGCTTGCCGAACGCCCGGCGTTTCGTAAAACGGTGATGATCCCGGTGAGTTAATACGCGCAATCAGGCCGGTTAAGATTCTTTTCGCCCCGGCCCTTTTCCGGTACGCAGGCTACTGCCGCGTACCTGAAGTTTACCCACCAGCCTGCAGTGCGTCGCGTTATCATCGCCCTGACATAAATATTCCACCGCCATTTTCCCCAGCTCGTTATAGGCCAGCTGAACGCTGGTAAGCTGCGGGGTAAGCTGATGCGAAATGCGCTGATCGTCATAACCGCACACCAGTATATCGTCGGGGATCTTCACGCCCATCGCCGCCAGCGCCTGATAGCAGCCCAGCGTCATCCAGTCGCTGGCGCAAAAAATGGCCTCAGGCGGCTGAGGCAACTGCATCAACGCCTGGGTAGCGTGATAGGTTGCGTTCAGCGACCAGTCTGTCTGGCGAACAAGCTGTTCTTCCAGTGCAATGCCCGCGGCCCCGAGGGTCTGCTGGTAACCTTCCAAACGTAACCGACTGGCGTCCATCCATTCGTCGCCCATGATATGCGCGATACGCGTCACGCCCTGATCGAGCAAATGCTGTGTCACCTGACAGGCGTTAGCCTTATCATCCGGCAAGAAGGTAGGCAACAGAGGACGCGTCGGATCGTACTGATTCAGCAGGACCACAGGCATCTGAACGGCATGTCTGAACGGGGAAAAGTCAAAGACCCGGGTAACCGGACTGGCAAAAATAACGCCCGCGCAGTGGCGCTGGGCAAGCTGTTGCAAAATATGCCGCGCCAGTTCAACGTCATCACCGTAATCATAGACGGTAAGCAGCATGTCATGCTGCCAGGCGGTGCTGCTGGCCTCGCTTAACGCGTCGACAAAGGGGTCGTAGCCCGGCATCCCGCTGACCAGCAGGGCGATTTCCTCCTGCCCTTCCTGGCGATGCGCTACCGTCAGTTTTTGATAACCCAACAGCCGCGCGGCCTGAAACACGCGCTCGCGCGTGGCCTCGCTTAAGCGAATGCTGCGGCTGTTATTCAGAACCAGCGACACGGTAGCCTGTGATACCCCCGCTTCGCGGGCAATATCACTCATGGTTATTTTATTCTTCTTTTGCATATCAACTCCTTCTGCCTCGCCAGACTATACCACACTCTCCCCGGCGTTAATTTGTGAACGCCTTTGCAGATTCCTCGCGCCGTGATTGCATCTGAAATAAAGTTAATAAAAATTAGCTAATAATATTAGCAAGGAGAAAAACGATGCAACAACAATGGACTATTCGCCAGGCGCAGGCATGGTTTGCGCAGCACGGCTGGGCCTGCGGATTCAACTATCTTCCACGGACCGCCGTTAACTGGAACGAAATGTGGCAGGCTGAGACCTTTGATTTACCGGTAATTGAACAGGAGCTGGCGTGGGCGGAACGATACGGTTACAACGCACTGCGTACTAATCTGCCGTATGTGGTCTGGCAGCATGACCGGGACGGGTTGATGGCGCGTATTGACGCTTTTCTCAACGTTGCCGCGCGCCACAATATGCAGGTGATGTTGACGCTGTTGGACGACTGTGGTTTTTCCGGCGACGAGCCGTGGTATGGACCGCAAAAAGCGCCCACTCCCGGCGTACATAACAGCCAGGCCGCCGCCAGCCCGGGCCGGGAGATAGTGATGTCTGCTGACCCGTGGCCACAGGTGGAAGCCTACGTTTGCGATATCATTACCCGTTTCGCCAACGACGGGCGCATCGCCATCTGGGACCTGTACAACGAACCGGGCAACCGTGGCGTGTTCGTCTCCCCCACCGACTATGCGGAAGTGGATGTGGAACTGGAAGAACACGCCCTGCGACTGCTGCGCAAGGTTTTTAGCTGGGCGCGGAGCGCCAGCCCCTCACAGCCGCTGACCGCTGCCGCCTGGCACGTTGAGCATGATGTCTGGGGCACCCTTGAACATCCCATTGACGTTGCCGCAATAGCGCTGTCGGATATCATCAGCTATCACGCCTACGCGCCCGCGGCAACCCAGGCATCGCTTCTGCATACCCTATCCCGCTACGGCCGTCCGGTGCTTTGCACCGAATGGCTTTCCCGCCACACCCAGTGTGTCTTCAGCGAGCAACTGCCGCTGTTCAGCGCCTTCGATACCGGCTGCTATCACTGGGGGCTGGTGCAGGGCAAAACGCAAACCTGGATCCCCTGGCCTGGGGTCAATAAATGCCATCCTGACCCGCAGTCGCTCTGGTTTCACGATGTGCTGAAACCGGACGGCACGCCATGGCGCGAAGAGGAAATGCGCCTGGTGAAACAACTTACTGATTCTCGTCGGCAGCAGCGCAATAGCCGGACATAAATCAACATGGAGAACGTTTACGATGAGAAAATCACTGTTATTTCTGCTGGTTTGCTGCGGTCTGAGCGCCGCCGCCAGCGCCTGGTCCGCTAAACCGGTAGAGATTCGCTTTGCCTGGTGGGGCGGGAAAGTACGTAATCAGGCCACGTTGAAAGCGTTGGACGCATTCGAGGCCAGGTATCCCGGTATTAAGGTGAAAGCGGAATATACCGGTTGGGACGGTTACTATTCGCGTTTCACCACGCAAATGAACAGCGGCACGGAAGCCGACGTTATGCAAACCAACTGGAACTGGCTAACCCTGCTGTCGAAAAACGGCGAGGGTTTTTACGATCTCCGCCAGCTCAGCGGGCCGGTTGGGCTGGACCAGTATTCTCCCGCCTCGCTGGCGACCACCACCGTCAAGGGCAAAATTAACGCGATTCCCGTCTCGGCAAACGTCATGCTGTTTTATTACAACGCGGCGACATGGAAAAAAGCGGGGGTGGCGTTTCCTGAAACCTGGGATGAACTGCTGAAGGCCGGACTGGTTTTCAAACAGAAGCTCGGCGATAACTATTATCCGTTGATCCTTTCAGAACAGGACGGGTTGCTGCTGTTGCGTTCCTGGCTGTATCAAAAATACCAAAAACCCATGGTTGATGAGCAACGGCGCAAAATCGCCTGGAGTCATACGGAGCTGGTGGAAGCCTTTACCTTCTATAAACAACTGACCGACCAGCACGTCATTCCGGATGCCAAAGAGCTGGCGGCCTACGGTAAAGGGGTCTATTACGAAATGAAGCCGTGGATCAACGGCGAATGGGCCGGTATTTATAACTGGAATGTGCTGTATCCAGCGGAATCACAGAATCTCCCTAATCCGTCCGATCTGGTAATGGGGCCATATCCGATGCGTGAAGGCGCAAAAGATGCCGGGCAATTTAATAAAACCGCGCTCATGTTCTCTATTAGTAAACACAGCAAACACCCTCAGGAAGCGGCAATGCTGATCGATTTTCTGATGAGTCAGCCCGAGGGTGTGCTGGCGACCGGGCTGGAACGTGGCGTTCCGCTGAGTGCGGCAGGCGAGAAAATTCTGCGCGACGCCGGCGTATTAAAAGACGACGATCCGGTGGTCACCGGACTCCAGCAGTCCGCGGCGCTACCGAACCACTCGCCGGTTATGCCGTGGCTGGAAGATCCGCAAATTATCGCTCTCTTTACCGCCGCACGGGAAAACATCGACCATGGAAAGGCAACGATCGATGAAGCGGCCAGCGAATTTGAACAGCAGGCTAACCGCGTACTCAGGCGGATTATGCGCTAACTACGCGGGCTAACTTTCCACAGCTCGCCGTCGGACTCGTCGGTCAGAACATACAGATAACCGTCGGGTCCGACGCGCACGTCGCGGATGCGCTGACCCCGTTCACCCAGAATGCGTCCCTCTTCACTGACCTTATCCCCGTCGACGTTCATGACGATCACATCTTCATCCTTCAGCGCGCCGATAAACACCTTTTGCTTCCACTGCGGGAACGTGTTGCTGTTGTAAAACGCCATGCCGCTGACTGCCGGGGAATGCTTCCAGTAAAAAATCGGCTGCTCGGTGCCTTCCACCGTTTCCCCTTTTGCTTCCGGGATCTTAAAGCCACTGTAGTTGATCCCCCATGTAGCCAGCGGCCAGCCGTAATTTTTGCCTTTCTCTGGGATATTGATCTCATCACCGCCACGCGGGCCGTGCTCATTCAGCCACAGTACCTGGCTCCACGGATTCATCGCCATCCCCTGTGGGTTGCGGATCCCGTAAGACCAGATTTCTGGACGCGCCCCCGCCTGGTTGACAAACGGGTTATCAGACGGTACTTCACCCTGCTCAGTAAGACGCACCACTTTGCCCTGAAGTTTGTCGAGATCCTGCGCCGTGGGTCGCTGATTGTTTTCGCCAAGACCAATATACAGATATCCCTTACCGTCAAACACCAGACGGCCGCCGAAATGATTACCGGTGGACAGTTTGGGCATCTGGCGGAATACGGTCTGGAAGTTCTCCAGTCGCGAAAGATCGTCGCTGAGCCGCCCGAAGCCGACCGCCGTGCCTGCTTTACCCTCCGCGTCGGCTTCCGCATAGCTGAGCCAGACACGCCGCGTTTCGGCAAAGTCCGGCGCCAGCACCACGTCCAGCAGACCGCCCTGACCGTTCGCCCAGACCTTAGGGACGCCCGCCAGCGGGTCGGAAAGCCCTTTTCCCGCCTGCCAGTGACGTAGCTGCCCCCCCTTCAGGGTTATCAGCATACCGGTATCCTCCGGCAGGAACGCCAGCGCCCACGGGTGGTCCAGTTTGGTTTGCAATACCTCAACGTTGACCGCGGGGGGGTCGGCCTGCGCTAACGCTGAAAATAACAGTGCGGGGATAAACGGGATAAGCGATAGACGCATAACGCCTCCTTGATGACTCTGGGTTAAAGCGTAGTCAGCAAGGAACATAACGCGGCGATTTTTACAAAAACTTAATATGAAGGGGGAGCATCCTCCCCCTTATTACAGACAGGTTTCCAGAACTGGCTTCAGGCATATTCAGCCGTTGAGTTGGCCTGCAGACTCTGAATGCTCAGCGTTAACGTCGTCAGGCAGTTATCGAGTTTATCTGCGTTGACGGCAATGACAGTCGGACAGTCCTGATGTCCGCTCATCAGGCACACGGCAGCAGCGGCCAGCGCCCCTTCGGCACGGTGCAAAGCATCCCACTCTTCCTGGTCGAGATGCAAAGTGAAGCGCAACGATTCATCGTGCAGCTCACGGTTCAGTTCGAAAAAGTTATCACGTAGATGATCATTCTCGCTGACTGACATGTATCCTTTCGCCTTCCGTAGCTGCAGATACGCAGCGAGGTCTATCCTGGCGTTGATCAGCTTATTCAGCAGATCGGTTCTCAGTCTGTCAACGAACATACTTCGTTCCTCCTTTTTGCAACCATAGTGCAATTTTATAGTATGGTCGTTTTTTGCTCAAAAAGCTGCCGGAGATCAATAATTCACCGGGAATTAACATTATTTACAATGTTAATAATGCATCTGACCTCCCTCAGCAGCGCTGAGCCAGGGCGTTTTCGCCGCCGCTACTAACTAATCTGTCGGGACGCGCACATTCCTGTATAATTTCCGCCACTATGCCGTTAAAATCCCGCGCCATTGATGCAACGTGAGTAAATCAGCATGTCACAAACCCGAAATCCCTCCCTGCAGCCAAAGATTGGTTTTGTCTCTCTTGGCTGCCCGAAGAACCTTGTCGATTCAGAACGTATCCTGACGGAACTGCGCACTGAAGGTTACGACGTTGTCCCGAGCTATGACGATGCAGATATGGTCATCGTTAATACCTGTGGCTTTATCGACAGCGCCGTGCAGGAGTCGCTGGAAGCCATCGGCGAAGCGCTGAATGAAAACGGCAAAGTGATCGTGACAGGCTGTCTGGGCGCGAAAGAAGATCAGATCCGCGAAGTCCATCCGAAAGTGCTGGAAATTACCGGACCGCACAGCTATGAGCAGGTTCTGGAACATGTCCATCATTACGTGCCCAAACCGAAGCATAATCCGTTCCTGAGCCTGGTGCCGGAACAGGGCGTGAAGCTGACCCCGCGTCACTACGCCTATCTGAAAATTTCCGAAGGCTGTAACCATCGCTGCACCTTCTGCATTATTCCGTCCATGCGTGGCGATCTTGTCAGCCGTCCCATTGGCGAAGTACTGAGCGAAGCCAAACGCCTCGTCGACGCCGGGGTAAAAGAGATCCTGGTGATTTCCCAGGACACTTCCGCCTACGGCGTGGACGTGAAACACCGCACCGGTTTCCACAACGGTGAGCCGGTGAAAACCAGCATGGTGAGCCTGTGCGAGCAGTTGTCCAGGCTCGGCATCTGGACGCGTCTGCATTACGTCTATCCGTATCCGCATGTCGATGACGTGATCCCACTGATGGCGGAAGGAAAAATTCTACCGTATCTGGATATTCCGTTGCAGCACGCCAGCCCGCGCATTCTGAAGCTCATGAAGCGTCCGGGTTCCGTTGACCGCCAGCTGGCGCGCATCAAACAGTGGCGTGAAATCTGTCCGGAACTGACGCTGCGTTCGACGTTTATCGTCGGTTTCCCGGGCGAGACGGAAGACGATTTCCAGATGCTGCTCGACTTCCTGAAAGAAGCGCGCCTCGACCGCGTCGGCTGCTTCAAATACAGCCCGGTAGAGGGCGCAGGCGCGAACGCGCTGCCGGATCAGGTGCCGGAAGAGGTAAAAGAAGCGCGCTGGAACCGCTTTATGCAGCTACAGCAACAGATTTCCGCCGAACGCCTGCAGGAGAAAGTGGGCCGCGAGATACTGGTGATCATTGATGAGGTGGACGAGGAAGGCGCGATCGGCCGCAGCATGGCGGACGCACCGGAAATTGACGGCGCGGTTTACCTGAACGGTGAGACCCACGTGAAGCCCGGCGATGTGATTCGCGTTAAGGTGGAAAACGCCGACGAATATGATTTGTGGGGTTCCCGGGTTTAACATTTACCCCCTCACAATTGCCGGATGCGCCATCTATGTCGCATCCGGTCAACACCGGTCCCTTCCCCTCGCTTACCCTTTAATTTTCGGATCCAGCGCGTCCCGCAGTCCATCGCCTAACAGGTTAAACGCCAGTACCGTCAAAAATATCGCCACCGCCGGGAACAGCGCCACGTGCGGCGCGATCACCATATCCGCTCGCGCTTCATTAAGCATCGCGCCCCACTCCGGCGTCGGCGGCTGCGCCCCTAAACCAAGAAACGACAGACTTGCCGCCGAAATGATCGACGTCCCTATGCGCATGGTGAAAAACACCACAATCGACGAAACGGTTCCGGGCAGAATATGGTTGAAGAGGATCGTCGCATCGCTGGCGCCAATGCTTCGGGCCGACTCGATAAATGTTTGCTGCTTCAACACCAGCGTATTGCCACGTACCAGGCGCGCGAAGGCCGGGATCGAGAATATCGCCACGGCGATAATCACGTTAGCAATGCCGCTGCCGAGCACCGCCACCACGGCTATCGCCAGCAGAATGCCGGGAAAGGCGAACAACACATCGCAGATGCGCATAATCAATCGATCCCACCAGCCTTCATAGTAGCCCGCCAGCAGCCCCAGCACCGTACCGATCGCCGCGCCGATCAGCACAGCGAATACCCCCGCCGCGAGGGAGATTTGCGCGCCGACCAGCACCCGGCTGAAGATGTCCCTGCCCAGCGAGTCCACGCCGAACCAGTGCAGCGCCGACGGACCTTCGTTAAGCCGGTCGTAGTCGAAATAATTTTCCGCATCAAACGGCGTCAGCCAGCGGGCAAACACCGCCACCACAATCAGCGCCAGCACAAACAGACCGGCAATCAGCGCCGCATGCTGGCGACGAAAGCGTCGCCAGAATTCGTACCACGGCGTTCGCACCCGCTCCGGTTTCACCAGAGGCATCGCGTTCAATATCGCCTGACGGCGCCAGTGACGTAATCGCATCCTTACTTGTACCTGATAGCCGGGTTAATGGCCGCGTAGAGCACATCCACCACTAAGTTGATAAGAATAAACTCCAGCGAGAATAACAGCACTTCGGCCTGTATCACCGGGTAATCCCGCATTTCCACCGAATCCACCAGCAGACGCCCCAGCCCCGGCCAGTTAAAGACCTTCTCCACCACGATGGAACCGCCGAGCAAAAAGCCAAACTGCAGCCCCATCATGGTGACGACCGGGATCATGGCGTTGCGCAGTCCGTGCTTGAGCACCACCCAGGTTTCACTCACCCCTTTCGCCCGCGCGGTGCGCATGTAATCTTCGCTTAACACATCGACAAAGGACGCGCGGGTAAAGCGCGCCATCACCGACGCCACCGCTGCGCCCAGGGTGATTGACGGCAAAATATAGTGCTGCCAGCTATCAGCCCCCACGGTCGGCAGCCAGCCCAGCCCGACGGAAAACACCTGCATCAGCAGCATCCCCAGCGCAAAGGCCGGAAAGGAGATCCCGGTAACGGCGAGCGTCATGCTGAGACGATCGGGCCAGCGGTTGCGCCAGACAGCGGCGACAATACCTGCGGCCATGCCGAACAGAACCGCCCACGCCATACTGGTGAGCGTCAGCCACAGCGTAGGCATAAAACGGCTGGCAATCTCCTCGGAAACGGGTCGCCTGGAGACCATCGAAAGGCCAAAATCGCCGCGCAACACGTTGGTCATGTAATGCCAGAACTGGACATGCAGCGGCTGGTCAAGCCCCAGTTGCTGACGCACCAGTTCGATGACCTGCGCGTCGGCTTCCGGCCCGGCGATCAACCGCGCCGGATCGCCGGGGAGCAGATGGACGAATAAAAAAACCAGCACCGCCACAATAAACAGCGTCGGAATCAACCCCAACAAACGCTTGAGAATATAGTTAAGCATCAGATTCCCGGGGTGGCTTATTGCAAGTCGGCGTCGTCAAAGCTGAAGCCCGTATCCGGCATAATCCAGAAGCCAGTCAGCTTTTTGTTGTGCGCCGAGACCAGTTTTTCTACCACCAGCGGGATCCACGGCGACGCCTGCCAGAGGATATCCTGCGCCTCTTTATACAGCCGCGCCTTCTCCTGCGGGTCGGTGGTTTTCAACGCCTGCGCCAGATCGCGGTCTACCTGTTGATTGCTGTAAAAGGCGGTGTTAAACAACGTCGGCGGCCAGTTTTGCGAGGCAAACAGCGGCGACAACGCCCAGTCCGCTTCGCCGGTAGAAGCCGACCAGCCGGTGTAAAACATCCTCACCCCGCTCTCTTTCTGCCCCTTACCTTCCACTTCCGCAGCGCGCTGTCCGGCGTCCATCGCCGTCACCTGAACCTTAACGCCCACCTGCGCCAGTTGCTGCTGAGTAAACTGCAGCACTTTCTGGGCGGTACTGTGATTGTGCGAGGCCCACAGCGTGGTGCTAAAGCCGTTCGGGTATCCGGCCTCTTTCAGCAGCTCACGCGCTTTTGCCGGATCGTAAGGCCACGGCGTGTAGGTTTGCGCCCCGGCAATGGACGGCGGTACCACTCCGGTCGCCGGGGTCGCATAGCCAGCAAACGCCACCTTCACCAACGCCTGGCGGTTAATGGCGTAGTTCAACGCTTCACGCACTTTCGGGTTATCAAACGGTTTTTGCGTCACGTTCATGCTGATATAACGCTGCATGATCGACGGGCTGGCCACCAGTTGCAGATTTTTGTTTTTCTCTAGCAGCGCGGCCTGCTCGTAAGGAACAGGAAACGCAAACTGCGCTTCGCCGGTTTGCAGCATCGCCGCGCGGGTATTGTTGTCAGTTACCGGACGCCAGGTAATGGTATCGAGCTTCGGTAACCCTTTTTGCCAGTAACCGGGGAATTTTTTCACCTTCACATAATCGGTTTGGTTCCACGTTTCAAGCGTGTAAGGCCCGGTCCCGACCGGATGAAAGCCGATCTCTTTGCCATATTTTTCCAGCGCTTTCGGCGAAATCATCGCGGTTGCCGGATGCGCCAGAATGTTGATAAACGCCGAGAAAGGCTGCTTCAGGGTAATTTTTACGGTCGCGGGATCAACCACTTCCGTTTTAGCGATATTTTTATACAGGTTATAACGTTTAAGTCGGTTATCCGGGTTGCTGGCGCGATCGAGGTTCGCTTTCACCGCGTCGGCGTTAAAGTCGCTTCCGTCCTGGAACTTCACGCCCTGACGCAGTTTTAGGGTATACACCAGGCCGTCGTCGGAAACGGTGTAGCTTTCCGCCAGCACGTTTTTCAGCTTCATCTCTTTATCCAGTCCAAACAGCCCCTGGTAAAAAGATTTAGCGACCGCCTGCGATAAGGTGTCATTCGCATCGTAAGGATCGAGCGTGGTGAAATTGGAACCTACCGCCACCACGACGTCTTTCGCCGCAAACGCGGGCGTGGCGGCCAGTACGGAGGCCGCGCCGAGAGCCAATAGCCACTGCCGGGGAACGAATGTTGTCATAATTTTTCTCCTGTACCCTGCCTGATTGTTATAAGCGCGAAAGCGCATTTTCTTGTTGCGGACGTGCGACATAGTGCCCTGGCCCGACTAACTGCAATGAAACAGGCGTCACCCTCTCCCCGCGTCGATAAATATTGCTGGGAAGTTCGTCCGATAACAACACGCGTTGCGGTCGTTGCCGCCCGGGGTCAGCCACCGGAACCGCCGCCATCAGCTTGCGCGTGTAGGGATGATGCGGATGTTCAAACAGCGCTGCGCGCGGCCCTATCTCCACAATACGCCCCCTGTTCATGACCGCGACGCGGTGGCTGATGCGCTCCACCACCGCCATATCATGCGAAATAAACAGATAAGCAATGCCCATTTCCCGCTGTAAGTCGAGCAGCAGATTAATAATCTGACCACGAATCGAGACGTCCAGCGCCGAAACCGCCTCATCGGCTATGATCACCTTCGGGTTCAGCGCCAGCGCGCGGGCAATGCAGATACGCTGGCGCTGTCCGCCAGAGAACTCATGCGGATAGCGCCAGGCGTGCTCGGCGCGCAACCCAACCCGTTCCAGCAGCCACGCCACTCTTTTTGCCGCCGCGTCCCCCTCAAGCACCCCATGTACTCTTAGCGGTTCCCCAATGGAATACCCTACGGTCTGGCGGGGATCGAGCGAGGCATAAGGATCCTGAAAGATGAACTGAATATCACGCCGCAAAGACTGCAGCTTGCGGGCAGGCAGGTTATCTATACGCTGCCCCTGAAAAATAATCTCGCCGGACTGGCTTTCCACCAGCCGAAGCAACGCCCGGCCGGTTGTGGATTTACCGCAGCCGGACTCCCCCACCAGCGACAGGGTTTCGCCCGGCCAGAGATCGAAGCTGACGTCTTCAACCGCATGTACTTCCCGCGTCACGCGGTTCAGGATGCCGCTACGCAGGGGAAAACGGGTAACCAGATTGCGCACCTGCAATATTGGCTCGCCGTCCACCACCGTATTCTGATCCGTCGGCGGCTCGCAGGTATCCGGTTCGTCATGGGAAATGAGCGGAAAGCGGCGCGGATAAGGCAACCCTTGCATCGCGCCCAGTGTTGGTACTGCCGCCAGGAGCGTCCGGGTGTAGGGATGCTGCGGCGCACGGAAAATATGCTGAACATCGCCGGTTTCTACCGCCTGGCCCTGATACATCACCAGTACGCGGTCGGCAACATCGGCCACCACGCCCATATCGTGCGTGATGAAAATCACCCCCATCGACATCTCCTGCTGCAACACCTTGATCAGGCGCAGGATCTGCGCCTGTATAGTGACATCCAGCGCGGTTGTCGGTTCGTCGGCGATCAACACCGCCGGGCGACAGGAGAGCGCCATCGCGATCATAACCCGCTGGCGCATCCCGCCGGAAAGTTGATGGGGATAGCGCGACAGAATCGCGTTTGCTTCAGGAATGCGGACCTGATCGAGCATGCGTTTAGCTTCCGCCATCGCCTCTTCCCGCCCTAGCCCCTGATGCAGACGGATCGACTCGGCGATCTGCTCGCCTACGGTAAACACCGGGTTGAGGGAGGTCATCGGCTCCTGAAAAATCATCGCGATATCGGCGCCGCGAATGCGCTGCAGCTGCGAGGCGCTTTGCTCCCCCAGCTCAATCACGTCGCGGTTTCGTCGGCGCAGCAGCATCTGTTCACTGTGCGCTTCTCCGCCGGACTGCTCAAGCAGCCGCATCAGCGACAGCGCGGTTACCGATTTTCCCGATCCGGATTCGCCGACAATCGCCAGCGTCTCGCCGCGCTTGAGGCGAAACGACAGTTCCCGCACCGCCTCGACGCGCTGCTGCTCGTGCCGAAAGGCAACGGTCAGTTTGCTGACCGCCAGTACATCGCTGGCGGCAAGCTCATCACTGTGTGGCAACGGTATCCCCTTGTTCCCGGTAGATTCCGGTGGTTGGTGTATCGCCCGCGTAGCCCCAGGCGCGATACATGCCTTCACTGTTAAAGGGCAACGCGACATTCCCTTCATGATCAACGGCGATCAGCCCTCCGCTGCCGCCCAACGCCGGTAATTTCTCCATCACCACGCGCTCGCAGGCTTCGGATAAACTCAGGCCGCCGTACTCCATCAACGCGGCAATGTCATAGGCGGCCAGCGTGCGAATAAACACTTCCCCGGTGCCGGTACAGGACACCGCCACACTGGCATTATTGGCATAGCAGCCCGCGCCGACCAGCGGGCTGTCGCCCACGCGTCCTGGCAGTTTATTGGTCATGCCGCCCGTCGAGGTTGCCGCCGCCAGGTTACCTTGTAAATCGAGCGCCACCGCGCCAACGGTGCCCATTTTTTTACTTTCATCTAACGGCGCGGCACTATGATCGAGCCGCGTTTCACCGCTGGCGCGCGCGGCCAGAAGCTGTTCCAGACGTGCCGGCGTCGAGAAAATTTCCGGGGAGACACGCGCCATCCCCAGTCCGACAGCAAATGCTTCCGCGCCAGGACCAATCATCATGACATGGGGACTGTGTTCCATCACCAGCCTGGCGGCGAGAATGGGATTACGCAGATGACTGACGCCCGCCACCGCCCCGGCTTTCAGGGTGTTACCGTCCATGACGCAGGCATCCAGTTCATGGGTGGCGTCGCGGGTGTATACCGCGCCGATGCCCGCGTTAAACAGCGGACACTCTTCAAGCAACCGCACGGCCTCCGTCACCACATCCAGTGCGCTTTCTCCTGCTTCCAGCATCGTTTGTCCAACCGCTACGATGTCAGACAACGCCTGGATATAGCGTAACTCCTGCTCGTGGCTCATCTGTGCGCGCGAGATAGCGCCAGCGCCGCCGTGAATTGCAATGACTGCTTTGCCCATGATTATCATCCGTCTTCTACAAATATCAGAATTTCGTAGAGTTATTGATTCGATTTTTGAATATAGAAAGATGCGTTTGGCATGTAAAGGTTCAGGACGCAGGCTACGTCCGAGGGAGCATACAGTCCCCCGCCATTTTCTGACATAATAGACGGATTCGAGTTTGCCCCGCAGGAGTGTTTTCATGGAATTTACCGCCGGACTGATGCCGCTGGAAACGGCGCTTACCAATATGCTGTCGCGTGTGACCCCGCTTACCGCCGTTGAGACGCTGCCGCTGGTGCAGTGCTTTGGTCGCATTCTGGCCACCGATGTGGTCTCGCCGCTGGACGTGCCGGGCTTTGATAATTCCGCAATGGACGGTTATGCGGTACGCCTCGCCGACCTCGCTGCCGGGCACCCCCTGCCCGTCGCCGGTAAAGCCTTTGCCGGTCAGCCGTTTGACGGTGATTGGCCCGCCGGAAGCTGCATTCGCATTATGACCGGCGCGCCGGTTCCCGCAGGCTGTGAGGCGGTGGTAATGCAGGAGCACACAGAACAAACGGACAGCGGTATTCGGTTTACCGCTGACGTTCGCGCCGGGCAAAATATTCGCCGTCGCGGAGAAGATATCAGCCAAAACGCGGTGGTATTTCCTGTCGGTACGCGCCTGACCACCGCAGAGCTGCCGGTATTGGCGTCGCTCGGCATTGCCGGGGTGCCGGTGGTGCGTAAAGTGCGCGTTGCGCTGTTTTCCACGGGGGATGAACTGCAGCTGCCGGGTCAGCCGCTCGGCGAGGGGCAAATTTATGACACCAACCGCCTGGCGGTGCACCTGATGCTGGAACAACTGGGTTGTGAGGTGATCAATCTCGGGATTATTCGCGACGACCCGAACGCCCTGCGCGCGGCGTTTATTGAAGCCGACAGCCAGGCCGACGTGGTTATCAGTTCCGGCGGCGTATCGGTTGGCGAAGCGGATTACACCAAAACCATTCTGGAAGAACTCGGCGAGATCGCTTTCTGGAAGCTGGCGATCAAGCCAGGCAAACCGTTCGCGTTCGGTCAGCTCAGCAACAGCTGGTTCTGTGGCCTGCCGGGCAACCCCGTCTCCGCAGCGCTGACGTTTTACCAGCTGGTGCAACCGTTGCTGGCGAAACTGAGCGGTAACAACGCCAGCGGCTTACCGCCCCGTCAGCGGGTCCGCACCGCCTCGCGTCTGAAAAAAACGCCGGGACGTCTCGACTTCCAGCGCGGCGTGTTACAGCGCAACGCGAACGGCGAGCTGGAAGTGAGCACGACGGGACACCAGGGCTCGCATATTTTTAGCTCCTTCAGTCAGGGAAATTGCTTCATTGTGCTGGAGCGCGAGCGCGGGAATGTGGAGGCCGGCGAATGGGTGGACGTCGAGCCGTTTAACGCACTGTTTGGGAGCCTGTAATGGCGGAACTCAGCGACCAGGAGATGCTGCGCTACAACCGGCAAATCATCCTGCGCGGCTTCGATTTTGACGGTCAGGAAGCGCTGAAGGCGGCCAGAGTACTGATCGTCGGGCTCGGCGGACTCGGTTGCGCCGCCTCGCAATATCTGGCAAGCGCAGGCGTCGGACAACTGACGCTACTGGATTTCGATACCGTGTCGTTGTCCAACCTGCAGCGTCAGACCCTGCACAGCGACGCGACGATCGGGCAAGCTAAAGTTGAGTCTGCGCGGGAGGCGCTGCGACGGATTAATCCACACATTACAATTACGCCGATCAACGCTCTGCTGGATGAGACAGCGCTTAGCGCGCTTATCGCTAAACACGATCTGGTGCTGGACTGTACCGATAATGTCGCCGTTCGCAATCAGCTCAACGCGGGCTGCTTTGCCGCCAGGGTTCCCCTGGTATCCGGCGCGGCAATCCGCATGGAGGGTCAGATCAGCGTCTTTACCTATCAGGAAGGCGAACCCTGCTATCGCTGTCTGAGCCGCCTGTTTGGCGAAAACGCCCTCACCTGCGTCGAAGCGGGCGTCATGGCGCCGCTGATTGGCGTGATTGGCTCGCTACAGGCAATGGAGGCAATAAAACTGCTGGCGCGTTATGGACAGCCCGCACGCGGCAAAATTGTCATCTACGACGCGATGACCTGCCAGTTTCGCGAAATGAAACTGATGCGCAACCCAACCTGCGAAGTGTGCGGGAAATAACATACGTCACGGTGACCCCCCACTGGCGCACAGGGACTCGAGCGTTAGGAAAACGTCGCGCTGTAACCCTGGCGCGCCATGCGCATGTTTGTCTGGACCGGACTGCTATGAGGCCGGATAAGGCTTACGCCCCAGCCGGCCTGGGATCAGATTGCGGTACGACCGAACGCGCTCTGCCAGTCGTGCTCAAATTTGGCGACGGCGGCATCCACTGCCGGATAGCTGATCAACTGCTGCGCAACGTCCAACGGCAGGGTGATCGACTCACAGCCTGCCAGCAGGCAATCCAGCGCCTGACGCGGGGTTTTAAAGCTCGCCGCCAACACTTTCGCCTGAGGAGCGTGCATTTTCAGCAGGTTCTGGAGATCGGTCACGGTCTGGATCCCGTCCCCTCCCTGCGCATCCATGCGGTTTACGTATGGCGCGACATACTCTGCCCCCGCCAGGGCGGAGAGAAGCCCTTGCGCCGCGCCGTACACTGCCGTGCCGAGGGTCGGAATGCCTTCCGCTTTCAGCAATTTAATCGCCGCCAGCCCTTCCGCCGTTACCGGAACTTTGACCACGATATCCGCAATGATCCCACGCAGCTTGCGCGCATCGCTGACCATCCCTTCCGCCGTCGTCGCCATCACCTGGGCAAACAGACGCCCTTGACCGCCCATCGCATCACGTAATTCAGGCAGCAACACCTCCAGCGGTTTTTTGCCTGCGGCGACAATACTCGGGTTGGTGGTCACGCCCGCGAGAGGGAAAATCCGCGCCAGTGCCTTAACGGCCTCAACGTCGGAAGTATCCAGATAAAGTTCCATACCTATTCCTCAAACTGATCGTTAGCTTAAAACCAAGATACCACGGTAAAACCGCCATGTTAGTTGATACACGTCAATATAACTTTCATTCGAAAGTATTTTAATCTTTATACGAAACAAGTGAGGCCGGTTATGATTTTTAATATTCAGCGTTATTCAACCCACGATGGTCCCGGCATCCGCACCGTCGTGTTCCTGAAGGGCTGCTCGCTGGGCTGTCGCTGGTGCCAGAATCCGGAAAGCCGGTCGCGCACGCCGGATCTGCTGTTTGATCCGCGCCTGTGTCTGGAGGGCTGCCAGCTGTGCGCCCAGGCTGCGCCAGCCGTGATCGAACGCGCGCTGAATGGCCTTGTGATCAACCGTGAAAATCTTACCGAAAAACAGATCGCCGCGCTGAAGGATTGCTGTCCGACTCAGGCCCTGACGGTTTGTGGCGAAGAACGGAACGTGGACGACATTATGGCTACCGTGCTGCGCGACAAACCCTTTTACGATCGCAGCGGCGGCGGCATCACCCTTTCCGGCGGCGAACCCTTTATGCAACCGGCGCTTGCCGCTTCGCTGTTGAAAGCCAGCCATGAAGCAGGGATCCATACCGCAGTTGAAACCTGCCTGCATGTCCCGTGGAAGTACATTGCGCCTTCGCTGGAATACGTTGATTTATTCCTCGCCGATTTGAAGCACGTCGCCGAGGCGCCGTTCAAACAGTGGACCGATGGCAGCGCCGCGCGGGTGCTGGACAACCTGAAGCGGGTCGCGGCGGCGGGTAAGCAGATGATTATCCGCGTCCCCCTGATTCAGGGATTTAACGCCGACAAAGAAGCGATCGAAGCCATCACCGATTTTGCCGCCGACACGCTGCGCGTTCGCGAAATTCACTTTCTGCCCTATCACACGCTGGGCATCAACAAATATCACTTACTCAATCAACCCTACAACGCGCCGGAAAAACCGCTGGATGCGCCAGAACTGCTTGCCTATGCGCAGCAGTACGCCTGCGCGAAAGGTTTAACCGCGACTTTACGAGGATAGCCCTATGACGCAACTGAAACTGGACACGCTCAGCGAACGCATTAAAGCGCACAAAACCGCGCTGGTGCATATCGTTAAACCGCCGGTATGTACCGAACGCGCACAGCACTATACCGAAATGTACAAACAGCATCTCGACAAACCGATTCCGGTACGCCGCGCGCTGGCGCTGGCGCACCACCTGGCGGAACGCACCATCTGGATCAAGCACGACGAGCTGATCATCGGCAACCAGGCGAGCGAAGTGCGCGCCGCGCCGATCTTCCCGGAATATACCGTCTCGTGGATTGAAAAAGAAATTGACGACCTGGCGGACAGACCGGGCGCGGGCTTTGCAGTCAGCGAAGAGAATAAGCGCGTGCTGCATGAAGTCTGCCCGTGGTGGCGAGGCCAGACCGTGCAGGATCGCTGCTACGGGATGTTTACCGATGAACAAAAAGCGCTGCTGGAAACCGGCATCATCAAAGCCGAAGGCAATATGACCTCCGGCGACGCGCATCTGGCGGTGAATTTCCCGCTGCTTCTGGAAAAAGGGCTCGACGGTCTGCGTGACAAAGTGGCGGAACGTCGTTCACGCATTAACCTCACCGTCCTTGACGATCTGCACGGCGAACAGTTCCTGAAAGCCATTGATATCGTGCTGGTTGCCGTCAGCGATCATATCGCGCGTTTCGCTGAGCTGGCGCGTAAAATGGCCAGTGAAGAAACCCGCGAGAGCCGCCGCACGGAGCTACTGACGATGGCGGATAACTGCGACGTCATCGCCCATCAGCCGCCGCAAACGTTCTGGCAGGCGCTCCAGCTGTGCTACTTCATTCAACTGATTCTGCAAATTGAGTCTAACGGTCACTCCGTCTCGTTTGGCCGTATGGATCAGTACCTTTATCCGTATTACCGCCGCGACGTGGAGCTGGACCAGAGCCTGGATCGCGAGCATGCCATCGAGCTGCTGCACAGCTGCTGGCTCAAGCTGCTGGAGGTGAACAAGATCCGCTCCGGCTCGCACTCTAAAGCCTCGGCGGGCAGCCCGCTGTACCAGAACGTGACCATTGGCGGTCAGAATCTGGTTAACGGCCAGCCGATGGATGCGGTGAACCCGCTCTCTTATGCCATTCTGGAATCCTGCGGTCGTCTGCGCTCTACCCAGCCGAATCTGAGCGTGCGTTATCACGCCGGTATGAGCAACGACTTCCTCGATGCCTGCGTGCAGGTGATCCGCTGCGGATTCGGGATGCCCGCCTTTAACAATGATGAAATTGTCATTCCCGAATTCATTAAGCTCGGTATTGAACCGCAGGACGCCTACGATTACGCGGCGATTGGCTGCATCGAAACCGCCGTTGGCGGCAAATGGGGCTATCGCTGCACCGGAATGAGCTTCATCAATTTTGCCCGCGTCATGCTGGCGGCGCTGGAAGGCGGCCGCGACGCCACCAGCGGCAAGGTGTTCCTGCCGCAGGAAAAAGCGCTCTCTGCCGGTAACTTCACGGATTTCGACGACGTGATGGCGGCCTGGGATACCCAGATTCGTTACTACACGCGTAAATCGATCGAAATTGAGTACGTTGTCGACACCATGCTGGAGGAGAATGTGCACGATATCCTCTGTTCAGCGCTGGTGGATGACTGTATCGAACGCGCGAAAAGCATCAAGCAGGGCGGCGCGAAGTATGACTGGGTGTCCGGTTTACAGGTGGGCATTGCCAACCTCGGCAACAGCCTGGCGGCGGTGAAAAAACTGGTGTTTGAACAAGGCGCTATTGGTCAGCAGCAGTTGGCGGCCGCGCTGGCGGCGGATTTTGACGGCCTGACCCACGAGCAACTGCGCCAGCGTTTAATCAACGGCGCGCCGAAATACGGTAACGATGATGATTCCGTCGATACCCTGCTGGCACGCGCCTATCAGACCTATATCGACGAACTGAAGCAATACCATAACCCACGCTATGGACGCGGCCCGGTTGGCGGTAACTATTACGCAGGGACGTCATCTATTTCCGCAAATGTGCCGTTTGGCGCGGCGACGATGGCAACTCCGGATGGCCGAAAAGCCCATACGCCGCTGGCGGAAGGGGCAAGCCCGGCCTCCGGTACCGACCACCTTGGGCCAACCGCGGTGATTGGCTCCGTCGGTAAGCTGCCGACCGGTTCGATTCTTGGCGGCGTATTGCTGAACCAGAAGCTGAATCCAGCCACGCTGGAGAATGAATCCGACAAGCAGAAGCTGATGATCCTGCTGCGTACCTTCTTTGAGGATCACAAGGGCTGGCATATTCAGTACAACATTGTCTCCCGTGAAACGCTGCTGGAGGCGAAGAAACATCCGGATCAGTATCGCGATCTGGTGGTGCGAGTGGCTGGCTATTCCGCCTTCTTTACCGCCCTCTCACCGGATGCGCAGGACGATATCATCGCCCGTACCGAGCATATGTTGTAATGCGCTTCTGGCCGGAGAATACGCGTAAGCGTTGCCGTCCGGCCTTATCCCTCTGTCGCCGGAGCGGCTTGCGCTTCTCCGGCCCGTTGCTTTCATTCGAAATAAATTTGTGGTTTCGGTCACATTGTTATTAAAATGTTTCTGGTCGCAGTTTTGAGCCAGGAGCACTTATATGACAGTCAACGTTATCGTCACCGATATGGACGGTACGTTTCTTGATGACGCCAAAAAGTACGATCGTACCCGCTTTATGGCCCAGTATCAGGAACTCAAAAAACGTAATATTGAGTTTGTCGTCGCCAGCGGCAATCAGTATTACCAGCTCATCTCTTTCTTTCCTGAACTCAAGGATGAAATCAGTTTCGTGGCCGAAAACGGCGCGCTGGTGTTTGAGCATGGCAAGCAGCTTTTTCATGGCGAACTGACCCGTCACGAATCACGCATTGTGATCGGCGAACTGCTGAAAGATAAGCAACTCAACTTTGTGGCCTGCGGTCTGCAAAGCGCTTATGTAAGTGAAAACGCCCCCGAAGAGTTTGTCGCTTTAATGTCAAAACATTACCATCGCCTGAAGCCAGTTAAGGACTATCACGACATTGACGACGTGCTGTTCAAGTTTTCGCTGAACCTGGCGGACGAGCAGATCCCTCTGGTGATGGATGCGTTACATACCTCGCTTGACGGCATAATGAAGCCAGTGACCAGCGGTTTTGGCTTTATTGATTTAATTATTCCGGGTTTGCATAAAGCCAACGGTATCTCCCGCCTGCTGAAACGCTGGGCGCTGTCGCCAAAAAACGTGGTGGCGATAGGCGACAGCGGTAACGATGCCGAAATGCTCAAAATGGCGGGCTATTCCTTTGCCATGGCCAATGCCGCCGACAGCATCAAAGCCCTCTCCCGCTACCGCACCGATGACAATAACCATCAGGGCGCGCTAAACGTCATTCAGGCCGTTCTGGATAATACCCCCCCTTTCAACGCCTGATCCCACATGCCGGAGCCCTGCGCTCCGGTTCTCCAGCGTCACCCTAAGCATTCAATTTTTTAAACTTGCATTAACCTATTTATAACTTATAGTGTCACTTGTAATTTAAATTAGTTTCGAATGAAAGCTATGCGAGGTAGTTATGGCCTTTACATTTACAAGCGAGACGTTACCTGTCGATCACAAAGCGGCGATCCGCCAGATGAAAAAAGAACTGCGCGCGCAGCTGGGTGACGTACAACGACTCTTTAATCAATTGAGTGATGCCCTCGCTATCCGGGTAGCCGAGATCAATGACCTTAAAGCGCGGGGAGCTGCAGTCTGGCCTGAGTTGACATATACGGACCTCAACGCGGGCAAGATCACGGCAGAGCAGCGCGAACTCATCAAACGGCGCGGTTGCGCGGTAATTAAAGGCCATTTCCCTCGTCAGCAGGCGCTTGCCTGGGATCAGTCCATGCTCAACTACCTCGACCGCAATCACTTTGATGACGTGTATAAAGGTCCGGGGGATAACTTCTTCGGGACGCTGTCCGCCTCCCGCCCGGAGATCTTTCCGATCTACTGGTCTCAGGCGCAGATGCAGGCCCGACAAAGTGAAGAGATGGCAAACGTTCAGTCTTTCCTTAACCGGCTGTGGACATTTGCCCGTGACGGTAAGCAGTGGTTTGACCCGGACGTCAGCGTGATTTATCCGGACCGCATTCGTCGTCGTCCACCGGGAACCACGTCGAAAGGGCTTGGCGCGCATACCGATTCCGGCGCACTGGAACGCTGGCTGCTCCCGGCCTATCAGCGTGTCTTCGCCAACGTGTTTAACGGTAATCTGGCGAAATACGATCCGTGGGATGCGGCATACCGTACCGACGTGGAAGAATATACCGTCGATAACACCACAAAATGCTCGGTCTTCCGCACCTTCCAGGGCTGGACAGCGTTGTCCGATATGCTTCCGGGTCAAGGTTTACTGCATGTGGTCCCCATTCCTGAAGCGATGGCATATCTCCTGCTGCGTCCGCTGCTGGACGATGTACCAGACGATGAACTGTGCGGCGTGGCGCCCGGCAGGGTACTGCCGGTGTCAGAACAGTGGCATCCGCTGTTGATGGAGGCGCTGACCAGCATTCCGCAACTCGAAGCCGGGGACTCCGTCTGGTGGCATTGCGACGTGATCCACGCTGTCGCCCCGGTCGAAAACCAGCAGGGCTGGGGAAACGTGATGTATATTCCCGCCGCGCCCATGTGCGAAAAGAATCTGGCGTACGCGCACACGGTAAGAGCCGCCCTGGAGAAAGGCGCATCCCCGGGAGATTTCCCACGTGAAGATTATGAAATGAACTGGGAAGGCCGCTTTACGCTGAATGATTTGAATATTCACGGCAAACGGGCGTTGGGAATGGTTTAATACTTACCCTCAATCATTCCGGTTTTCTTCCCGCAGAAAGAAAACCGGAACGCTTTTAATTGACGGAAACCCCGGCCAGTTTCCACTGTTCGTTTTCTTTGTACATAGTGACGGTAATCACCCCCGGCGCGCCATTCCTGAACGTGACTTTGCCCGACAAGGTTCCGACATTGTCGGCAACGCTAATGCTATTAAATGAATAATCGTCAATTTCAGAGAAGTTAATGGCTTTCGTCGCCTGAATAAATTCCTCTTCCGTCATTTTCCGCTGAATAGCATGGGCGCTCGCCCGCCAGGCTTCACCATATTGCTCATTGCGCAGCAGATCGATTTCCGCACGGGCAGCCTCTTTTACTCCGCCCAACGAAACGAAGAGGATTGAAGCGATACCCACGACGACGAGCAATATTGCGCCAATGACGCCTGCGACAACATATTTTCTTTTTTTCTTGTCTGCCAGAATGCCCTGTACCTGCCAACCGGCATTACGGACGATGTCGAAGACGGGATCCATTATTTCTGTTGAGACAAATGTATAACCATAAATTTTGCCCACGCTGCCATCTTCTTTGACGCCCCAGGCACTACCCGTAGAGAATTCCAGTCGCTTACCGAGATGCGCTGACTTGCCAAACGTAAAACCGCCAGCATTAGCATTCCATTCCACGTCGGTAGATGTCTCGCGATAGCGAACCTGTTTTTTGCGTTCATCGAAAAACAGCCGTAGCTCGTACTGTTTCTTCAGACCTGCTTTGCCTAAAATTTCCTGCCATTTGGCATCCACAATATTCCATGTGGCAACGATTTCATTGCCCTCTTCCTGAAGAATAAACGGCTTGTCGTTGTTGGCATTCAGGTTTAATAACTGTGTTTTAAGCGTAGCTAAAGAGACCGTTACTGGCTGATTCATTCTTTCTTCCCTGTCCTTGTTAAAATAAACGGGAAGCATCTTAGCCGGAATGTCGGCCACATTTCATCACTTGTGACACGCTTTCAGATTAACACCACAGCAGGGATTAATGATTTATTTCTCTGTATTTCGCGCGACAGGCGCATTCACTGCGCCTGTCGTGTGAAAGACGACGGGAAAACTATTCGATACCTTTGCTGCGAAGGTAGTCTTCATAACTTCCGCTAAAGTCGATGACGCGTTCCGGCGTAATTTCCAGCACGCGGGTCGCCAGCGAGCTAACGAATTCGCGGTCGTGGGAAACGAAGATCAGGGTGCCCTGATACATCTCCAGCGCCATATTGAGCGACTCGATAGACTCCATATCCAGGTGGTTCGTCGGTTCGTCCATGATCAGAATATTAGGCTTCTGCATCATCAACTTACCAAACAGCATCCGCCCCTTCTCGCCACCGGAGAGCACTTTTGCCGGCTTTTTGATATCGTCCTGGCTGAACAACAGACGCCCCAGAATGCTGCGCACCGCCTGCTCATCGTCACCTTCCTGTTTCCACTGGCTCATCCATTCGAACACCGTCAGATCGTTTTCGAATTCATATTCGTGATCCTGCGCGTAATACCCTATGCGCGCATTTTCAGACCATTTCACGGTGCCGTTGTCCGCTTCCAGATCGCCGACCAGCGTTTTTAGCAGGGTGGATTTACCGACGCCGTTGGTGCCGAGCACCGCCAACTTTTCGCCCACTTCCAGCAGCAGGTTAACGCCTTTAAACAGCGGACCGTTGTCAAACCCTTTGCTGAGGGCTTCCACTTCCAGCGCGTTACGGAACAGTTTCTTGTCCTGCTCGAAGCGGATGAACGGGTTCTGACGGCTTGACGCTTTGACTTCATCGAGTTTGATTTTATCAATCTGACGGGCGCGGGACGTGGCCTGACGTGATTTTGACGCGTTAGCGCTAAAGCGGCTGACAAAAGACTGCAGCTCGGCAATTTGCGCTTTTTTCTTGGCATTATCGGCGAGCAGGCGTTCACGCGCCTGGGTCGCGGCAGTCATATACTCATCGTAGTTGCCGGGATATACGCGCAGTTCGCCGTAGTCCAGATCCGCCATGTGAGTGCAGACCATATTCAGGAAGTGACGGTCATGCGAAATGATGATCATGGTGCTGTCGCGGTCGTTGAGCACCTGTTCCAGCCAGCGAATGGTATCGATATCCAGGTTGTTGGTCGGTTCGTCGAGCAGCAGAATATCCGGATCGGAGAACAGCGCCTGCGCCAGCAGCACGCGCAGCTTCCAGCCTGGCGCGACTTCGCTCATCGGGCCGTAGTGCTGTTCTACGGGGATACCCACGCCGAGCAGCAGTTCACCGGCGCGCGCTTCCGCGGAATAGCCGTCCATCTCGCCATACTTCACTTCCAGATCGGCCACCTTGTAGCCGTCTTCTTCGCTCATTTCAGGCAGCGCGTAAATGCGATCGCGCTCCTGCTTCACTTCCCACAGCTCGCCGTGACCCATGATCACGGTATCAAGCACCGTGAATTCTTCAAAGGCAAACTGATCCTGGCGCAGTTTACCGATCCGCTCGTTGGGATCGAGAGACACGTTGCCGAGCGTCGGCTCAAGATCGCCGCCGAGGATCTTCATAAAGGTGGATTTACCGCTACCGTTGGCGCCAATCAGGCCGTAACGGTTGCCGCCGCCAAACTTGACGGAAATGTTTTCGAACAGCGGCTTACTGCCGAACTGCATGGTGACGTTACTGGAAACTAACACGGACGTATCCTAAAGAAGATGTGACAAACCGCGCATTATGCCACAAGTCTTCAATAAGATCCCGCCCTGCGGTAAACGGCGACGCGTTAAACCGGGGGGAAAAAAATGTGATTTCGTACACATCCGAATTCCCTGTTAGCGGGAATGCACATATAATGCGCTCCCAACACTACAGAATTCTCAACCCAACAGCCTGCCAGGCATTGAATCTCGCATAACATGAATATGAAATTAACAACGTTTTTCGCGGCGGCACTCGCTGTAGTCGGCTTTTGCAGTACCGCTTCTGCCGTGACTTATCCGCTGCCAACCGATGGTAGCCGTCTGATTGGTCAAAACCAGGTTATCACCATCCCGGAAGGTAATACCCAGCCGCTGGAATATTTTGCGGCTGAATACCAGATGGGGCTTTCAAACATGCTCGAAGCAAACCCGGGCGTGGACACCTTCCTGCCAAAAGGCGGTACGGTGCTGAATATTCCGCAACAGTTGATCCTGCCGGACACCGTGCATGAAGGCATCGTCATTAACAGCGCGGAAATGCGCCTGTATTACTATCCGAAAGGCACCAATACCGTGATCGTACTGCCTATCGGTATCGGTCAGTTAGGCAAAGATACGCCGATCAACTGGACCACGAAGGTTGAACGTAAGAAAGCGGGCCCGACCTGGACGCCAACCGCGAAAATGCACGCCGAGTACCGCGCGGCGGGCGAACCGCTGCCGGCTGTCGTACCGGCTGGCCCGGATAACCCGATGGGTCTTTACGCGCTGTACATTGGCCGCCTGTATGCGATCCACGGCACCAACGCTAACTTCGGCATCGGCCTGCGCGTGAGCCACGGTTGCGTACGTCTGCGTAACGAGGACATTAAATTCCTGTTCGAAAACGTGCCTGTCGGTACCCGCGTACAGTTTATCGATGAGCCGGTCAAAGCCACCACCGAGCCAGACGGTAGCCGCTATATCGAGGTACATAATCCGCTGTCTACCACCGAAGCGCAGTTCGAAGGCGAAGAGATCGTACCGATCACCCTGACGAAGGGCGTGAAGAGCATCACCGAACAGGCTGACGTTGACCAGGCGGTTCTCTCCCAGGCCATTGAAAACCGCTCCGGTATGCCGGTTCGTCTGAACTAATCAGTGACCAGCGTTGGGTAGCGGCTTGCGCCCTACCCATCCTGCTGAGTCAGATCATCGGCCCGATAAGCACCGCGCCATCGGGCCATCACAACACCAACAGCAGCCCGTATCCTACCAGTCCCGCCCACACCAGCATCGGCAGCGAATAAAGATGAAAGCGCCACCAGATGCGTCGGTCATTCGCCATCCGTAAGGCAATCAAATTCGCCAGCGAGCCAGGCAACAGGCCAAACCCGCCCACGTTCACCGCCCACGCCAGCAACATCGTCGGCGGCACATAATTCAGCAGCAGGATGGTGCCGGGCACATTACTGATAACCTGCGACAGGCCGATCGCCGTCAGCCACAGTCCCGGTTCAGAGAGCGTGCTGACATGATTAAACGCCCCCTGTAACAGGGGTAGCTGCGTCAGCAAATGAACGTCTATGAACATCGCCATAAACACCAACAGCAGCGTCCAGTCCACGCTCAGCACCACGCGACGCGCCAGCAGCAAAAAACCCACCGCCACAATCGCCAGCCCTACAGGCGCCTGTTTCAGCTCTAACGCCGTCAGAAAGACGAGATACAGCGCCAGACAACTCCACACCAGCCGCGGCTGCCATTCTGGCGACCGCGTTCCGCTGTGAAATTCCAGCGGTCTGTTCGGAAAGCAGAACCAGCATAGTACCAACAACGTCAGCATCATCGCCCCGGCAAGCGGGGCCATCTGCAGGATAAACGCGGCGAATGAAAGCCCGCTGCGTCCCCACATCAGGATGTTTTGCGGGTTGCCGACAGGCGTAAGCAGCGAACCGGCGTTGACTGCCAGCGCTTCAAAGATAATCAGTCGGTTTACCGGAATGGCGCACAGCTTTTTAAGGGTGATGGTCAGCGGAACAACAATAAACAAGGCGACATCGTTAGTGAGAAACGTGGAAAGCAGCGCGGCGGCCAGCACCATAAATATCGCCAGACGGCGCTCTGTCGCCAGCCGTCGGGTCATTTTCCGCCCTGCTACATCGAAATAGCCGCTCAGCTCTACGCCTTTTGTAAGCAGCATCAGGCCGCTCAGGGTAACGATCGTATGCCAGTCAATCGCTGCGACCCAGCTTTGCGGCCTGAAGGGCACGTAAAAACTTAATCCCGCGCCCACAACGAGCAAGAGATGGAAAAAACGGTCGCGTTTCAGCGCCCGAAAAAAAGGCAGGTTCATTCAGAGGCTGTTCCATGCTGCTGCGTAAACGCGCGAAAAGCGTCCAGCGTCTCCTGGCTGACGTGGTGCTCCATCCCCTCCGCGTCACGCCGGGCAATCTCCGGACTCACCCCCAGCACCAGCAGGAAGTTTTCAACGATTTGATGCCGTTCGCGGCTTTCCTGCGCCAGCTTTTCCCCTTCCGGCGTTAAAAAGACGCCGCGCCAGGGGATCATTTCGATCAGTCCTACCGACGCCAGGCGTTTCAGCATTTTCGCCACCGTAGGCTGGGAAACCCCAAGACGCGCCGCCATATCGACCTGACGCGCTTCGCCGACCTCAATGATCAGATCGGAGATTAGCTCCACATAGTCGTCAATCAGTTCGCGACGGTGAGCCTCTCTGACCTGGCGAAACCCTTCGACGTGTTCCTCAACGTTCACTAACTGCGTCACTTTTTTCGTTGTTGGCGTACCTGCGCGACGACTCATTCTGCTTCCTCATTCCTGTGACGCATTGACCGCATCGTTCTGGAGAACGCTCATTGTAAACCAGAGTTGCCCCGGCACAAAAAATTAACGTTTTAGCAATAGCTATATAATATAGCCTGTGCTATATCTGTATGTAATGCAGACACCCTTCACGGATTGAGGGGATCGGTCAGTCAGGAGGTCACAATGAATGAGTTCAAGAGGTGCTTAAGCGTGTTCAGCCATTCTCCCTTTAAGGTTCGGTTAATGCTGCTCTCAATGCTGTGCGATATGATTAGCAGCAAACCGGAACAGGACACCCCGTCAAAAAAATAATGCGGCGTCGCGGTACGCCGCTTCATCTTGCTGTCATGTTCGACGGCTATACTCACCTGCCAGCCAGAATATCCCTTCTTTTTGTCGGATTTGCTAACGTCTTCGCAAAACAATTTCATACTGCCAGTTGACCTTCTGTTTCACAGGCTCTATCTTCTTGCAGCCCTGCCTATATTGCGGCTCGCAGATGCGGACCTCTTCCCCTCTTAACGCACGCTCAGCAGGCGATGACCCTTGGCGCCAGGGTGAGCACATGGCGTTTTTTAGATTGTGGCATATGAATTTAACCCTCAAAGAGACGCTTTTGACGCGCACCCGGGCAATGAGCCCGTGGACAGCCTTTTATTTATTACAGTCTCTGCTGATCAACCTGGCGCTGGGCTACCCGTTTAGTCTGCTCTATACCACGGCCTTTACCTGCATTTTGCTTCTGCTGTGGCGTACCGCGCCGCGTGTACAAAAAGGACTGATTGGCCTCTGCTCGCTGGTGGCGGCGATGTATTTCCCTTTTGGCCAGGCTTACGGCGCGCCGAACTTTAATACACTGCTGGCGCTGCATTCCACCAATATGGAAGAGTCAACGGAAATACTGACCATCTTCCCGTGGTACAGCTATCTGGTTGGCGTGTTTATTTTTGCGCTCGGCGTTATTGCCGTTCGTCGCAAAAAAGAGGAAGTGCAGGCGCGCTGGAACACGTTTGACAGCCTCTGCCTGCTGTTCAGCGTGGTCACATTTTTTGTCGCGCCGCTGCAAAACCTGGCCTGGGGCGGGGTATTTAAGCTCAAAGATACCGGTTATCCGGTGTTCCGCTTTGCAAAAGACGTTATCGTAAACAATAACGAGGTGATTGACGAACAGGCGCGCATGGCGAAACTTGCCAGCATGAAAGATACATGGACCGTCACCGCCGTGAAACCGAAATATCACACCTACGTGGTGGTGATAGGCGAAAGCGCCCGTCGCGATGCGCTTGGCGCGTTTGGTGGACATTGGGATAACACACCGTTTGCCAGCAGCGTTAACGGGTATTTGTTTACCGACTATGTCGCCGCCAGCGGCTCCACGCAAAAATCACTGGGCCTTACGCTTAATCGGGTGGTGGAGGACAAACCGCAGTTCCAGGATAACTTTGTCACGCTGGCGAACCGCGCGGGCTTTCAGACCTGGTGGTTCTCAAATCAGGGGCAAATCGGGGAGTACGACACCGCCATCGCCAGCATCGCCAGGCGGGCAGACGAAGTTCAGTTCCTGAAAAGCGGCGACTTCGAAGCGGACAAAAACACTCAGGACACCGCCCTGCTGAAAATGACCGCTCAGGTACTGGCGACCGAGCGCACCCAGCCGCAGCTTATTGTGCTGCATTTAATGGGCTCACATCCGCAGGCCTGCGACCGGACACTTGGCAAATACGCAACGTTTGTACAGTCGAAAGAGACCTCCTGCTACCTTTATACCATGACGCAGACCGACGACCTGCTTCGTCAACTCTACGATCAACTGCGCAACAGCGGCGACAGTTTCTCGCTGGTGTATTTCTCCGATCACGGACTGGCCTTTAAGGAACGCGGAAAAGAGGTGCAGTATCTGGCGCACGATGACGCGTTCCAGCAAAACTTCCAGGTGCCGTTTATGGTGCTTTCCAGCGATGACAAAGCGCATAAGGTAATTAAAGCGCGGCGCTCGGCTAACGACTTTCTCGCTTTCTTCTCCCAGTGGACGGGTATTCGCGCGAAGGAGATCAAAACCCGCTACCGTTTTATCTCCGAGCAAAAGGCCGGGCCAGTGTACATTACCAACTTCAAGTTACAGAAAGTGGATTATAACCATCTGGGGACGGACATTTTCTCGACGAAGTAACCGGCACAGGCAAAAAAAAATCCGCCCCGATAGGCGGATTTTTTATATCACCGAAGTGATTAGAAGCGGTAACCAACGCCGGCGATCCAGGTGCCAACGTCAACGCTACGAATACGGCTCTGCTCGTAGGAGAAGTCCAGAGCTACGTTTTCGATCGGGTTGAACTGCAGGCCAGCACCGTAGGTGAAGCCGTAGTCGCTGGTGTCATCTTTGTAGCCAGGGTAGTTAGTCTGCTGGAATTTACCGTAGCCAACACCCACAACACCGTAGATGCTTGCCCAGTCGTTCAGACGGTAAGCCGGACCCGCGGTGATGCTGTAGTACTGGGATTTGTTGTAATCGCCCGCACTGTTAGTACGATCTTTTTCAGAGTAAGTGAAGGAACCGATTACGCCCAGCGGGTTGTTGTCCTGCTCATAACGATACTTCAGGTTGAAACCGTTCATTTTGTTCGCTACGCCCTGAGCATCGCTCTGTGCGTAACCGCCGGTAACAGTAGAAGTTGCTGCAGAAGCGGTACCTGCAGTGAAAGCCAGAACAGCGGCCAGTGCTGAAAGACATGCAATTTTTTTCATAACCACCTCAAATGTGCTTCAAATAAGTCCTAAGTTTTAAATATATCAAAAATTGATGAGAAACTCTTTGCGATCCGCGATGTCTAACGGGTCAATTCATGTAACAAAACATTTCCACAACCCGCTATCTCATTCAAATAACATCACTTTTCTGGAAATCCAGCACATTATTACGCGCATAACAACGGACATTCATCCAGATTATTCCTAATCATAAAGTTTATTAATTCATCAATACCCTTTCATTCTACGACGTTTCACGAAAAATTTTTCAACAAAGACTCAACCGTTAAAGGTTTATTCCATTACACTGCCTGTTTTACTTTTCTATACATCACGCGCCCCATCGTGCGGCTGGTTCTTTGCCAGGCTCAACGATGGCGAGTTTTACCGTCCAGTGTCAGGAGAAAGGATGCCAGGGTCTTCACGTAAAATCCCAGTTTGGTTGCCGATAGTCGTACTGCTGATTGCGATGTGCTCCATTCAGAGCGGCGCATCATTGGCAAAATCGTTGTTCCCTCTGGTTGGCGCGCCGGGCGTTACCGCGCTGCGTCTGGCGCTGGGCACACTTATTCTGGTTGCCTTTTTTAAACCCTGGCGTCTGCGCTTTGCGAAAGAACAGCGGCTGCCGCTGCTTTTCTATGGGCTGTCGTTGGGTGGGATGAATTATCTCTTTTACCTGTCGATTCAGACGGTACCGCTCGGCATCGCGGTTGCGCTAGAATTTACGGGGCCGCTGGCCGTGGCGCTGTTCGCGTCTCGACGTCCGGTGGATTTCATCTGGGTGGTGCTGGCGGTACTCGGGCTGTGGTTTTTGCTGCCGCTGGGTCAGGATGTGTCGCATGTCGACCTGACAGGCGCAGCGTTGGCGCTGGGCGCGGGCGCCTGCTGGGCTATCTATATTCTTAGCGGCCAGCGCGCCGGGGCCGAACATGGGCCGGCAACGGTCGCGGTCGGCTCGCTGATTGCCGCCATTGTGTTTGTTCCTCTCGGCGCAGCACAGGCTGGCGAGGCGCTCTGGCACTGGTCGATAATCCCACTGGGACTGGCCGTCGCGGTGCTGTCTACTGCGCTCCCCTACTCCCTGGAGATGATTGCCTTAACCCGACTGCCGACACGAACGTTTGGCACGTTGATGAGCATGGAGCCCGCGCTGGCGGCGGTAGCCGGCATCGTGTTCCTCGGCGAAACGCTGACCGTCATCCAGTTGCTGGCGCTGGGGGCTATCATTGCCGCCTCTATGGGTTCAACGTTAACGATTCGACGCGATACTGAAATTAAAAAAGTTGACGTAAAGTAATTTTACATTTCTGCATGGTTTGCATAATCATGCAGAATATCCTTCCGCTTACCCACACTATTTTCCGCCCTGGCGCTATGTGTTTTACCGATGTTTATTTGCAAGGATTTTCCTGGACTCAGGTTAATATCGCTATGGCGTTACGGAATAATTTTTCATTTGCAACATTATGAATAGCAATGCAATTCCTGATGAACATGGCAATGCGCTATTAAAGCGATAGGGAGAGCCAGAAAAGCAGGATCGATAACCGGTGCTATACTTAGTTTCGTTAATTACCGGGACATAACATCAAGAGGATATGAAATTATGAGTACCGCTAAATTGGTAAAAACAAAAGCGTCCAATCTGCTTTATACCCGCAACGATGTCTCCGACAGCGATAAGAAAGCAACGGTTGAGTTGCTGAATCGTCAGGTTATCCAGTTTATCGACCTGTCTCTGATTACGAAACAGGCGCACTGGAACATGCGCGGTGCTAATTTTATTGCCGTACACGAAATGCTGGATGGCTTCCGTACTGCGTTAACCGATCATCTGGATACTATGGCTGAACGTGCCGTACAACTGGGTGGCGTTGCCTTAGGGACGACTCAGGTTATCAACAGCAAAACCCCGCTGAAAAGCTATCCGCTGGACATCCATACCGTTCAGGATCACCTGAAGGAGCTGGCAGATCGTTATGCTGTCGTGGCAAACGACGTGCGTAAAGCGATTGGCGAAGCGAAGGATGAAGACACCGCTGATATCTTCACCGCCGCGTCACGCGATCTCGACAAATTCCTGTGGTTTATCGAATCTAACATCGAATAATCGCGTCATAAGTAAGACCTCTACAACCCTCGCTTCGGCGGGGGTTTTGCACTTTTATAGTGCAGCGCCCGGCCTCCCTGCCGCAATAAAGTAAATTTATTGTAATAATCACCTCACACAATCGTTAACGAAAGATTGTTTTAACAGCAATATTTACGCTAAATAAGCAGACTGCTAGCGCCACTCCGGTCATGCACTCATTTAGTGCCCCGTTTTGGTGCAAAAAGCGACACTTGCCACGCTGTGTGTGCAAACTTGCGTTGGGGCTTCTTGTGAAAACAAGGGGTTGCAAAACTGGCACGAATCTTTCATTACGCTTACTGTTCTTGCAGGGGATCGCCCCGTGGATAAAAAAGGAAATGCTATGAAGTCTTTATTAAACGTTTCACTGGCTGCACTTACCCTGGCTTTTGCCGTCTCTTCTCACGCGGCGGAAAAAAAACTGATTGTGGCGACTGACACCGCGTTCGTTCCGTTTGAATTCAAACAGGGTGACAAATACGTTGGCTTTGATGTGGATCTGTGGGCTGCCGTCGCGAAAGAGCTGAAGCTGGACTATCAACTGAAGCCGATGGATTTCAGCGGCATTATCCCGGCACTGCAAACCCGCAACGTCGACCTGGCGCTGGCGGGCATCACCATTACCGACGAGCGTAAAAAAGCGATCGATTTCTCTGACGGCTACTACAAAAGCGGCCTGTTAGTGATGGTGAAAGCGAATAACAACGATGTGAAAAGCGTGAAAGATCTGGACGGTAAAGTGCTGGCGGTGAAGAGCGGCACCGGCTCCGTTGACTACGCGAAAGCGAACATCAAAACCAAAGATCTGCGCCAGTTCCCGAATATCGATAACGCCTATATGGAGCTGGGCACCAATCGCGCGGACGCGGTTCTGCACGACACGCCAAACATCCTCTATTTCATCAAAACCGCCGGCAACGGCCAGTTCAAGGCGGTCGGTGAGTCTCTGGAAGCGCAGCAGTACGGTATCGCGTTCCCGAAAGGCAGTGACGATCTGCGTGAAAAAGTGAACGGCGCGCTGAAAACCCTGCGTGAGAACGGCACTTACAACGAAATTTACAAAAAATGGTTCGGTACTGAACCGAAATAAAACAGCCTGAGAGCCAGGCTCTGTAACGCCCGGCAGCGTTTGCCGGGCCTACACTTTTAGCCATCGTACGATCGGCTATTTTCACCACGGTAACAGGAATAACATATGCAGTTTGACTGGAGCGCCATCTGGCCCGCCATTCCGATCCTGCTTCAGGGCGCCAAAATGACCCTGTGGATCTCGATCCTCGGCCTCGCCGGGGGGATCGTCATTGGCCTGCTGGCGGGGTTAGCCCGTACTTACGGCGGCTGGATCGCCAATCACGTCGCCCTTGTGTTTATCGAAATCATTCGCGGCACGCCTATCGTCGTGCAGGTGATGTACATCTACTTCGCCCTGCCGATGGCCTTCCCGGACCTGCGCATCGACACCTTTAGCGCGGCGGTAATCACCATCATGATTAACTCCGGCGCGTACATCGCGGAAATTACCCGCGGTTCGGTCTTGTCGATCCACAAAGGGTTCAGCGAAGCTGGGCTGGCGCTCGGGCTTTCACGTCGCGAAACCATTCGTCACGTGATTATGCCGCTGGCGCTGCGCCGCATGCTGCCATCGCTTGGCAACCAGTTAATTATCAGCATTAAAGACACCTCGCTGTTCATCGTGATTGGGGCGGCTGAGCTGACCCGCAGCGGCCAGGAGATCATCGCCGGCAACTTCCGCGCGCTGGAAATCTGGACCGCTGTCGGCGTGATTTACCTCATCATCACGCAGGTCTTGAACATCGTGCTTCGTAGTCTGGAAAGAAGGATGAAAATCCTGTGATTGAATTTAAAAACGTCTCCAAGCACTTTGGCCCAACCCAGGTGCTGCATAATATCGATCTGAACATCAAACAGGGCGAAGTGGTGGTGATTATCGGGCCGTCAGGCTCCGGAAAATCCACGCTGTTACGCTGCATTAATAAACTGGAGGAGATCACCTCCGGCGATCTGATCGTTGACGGCCTGAAGGTCAACGATCCGAAGGTAGACGAGCGTCTGATTCGCCAGGAAGCGGGAATGGTATTCCAGCAGTTTTACCTGTTTCCTCATCTGACCGCCCTGGAAAACGTCATGTTCGGCCCGCTGCGCGTGCGCGGCACCCGTAAAGAAGAGGCGGAAAAACAGGCGAAAGCGCTGTTGGCGAAGGTCGGCCTTGCCGAACGCGCGCACCACTATCCGTCTGAGCTTTCAGGCGGGCAGCAGCAGCGTGTGGCGATTGCCCGCGCCCTGGCGGTTAAGCCGAAAATGATGCTGTTTGATGAGCCGACCTCTGCGCTTGACCCCGAGTTGCGCCACGAGGTTCTGAAAGTCATGCAGGATCTGGCGGAAGAAGGCATGACCATGGTCATCGTAACCCATGAAATCGGCTTTGCCGAAAAAGTGGCCTCGCGTCTTATCTTCATTGACAAAGGCCGGATTGCCGAAGACGGCAATCCGCAGGCGCTGATTGAAAACCCGCCAAGTCAGCGTCTACAGGAATTTTTGCAGCACGTTTCCTGACGATTCGCCTCCCTTTCGCGCCGAAGGGGAGGTTTTCTACGACTCCTCCCAAATCCAAACCTCATCCCTCCAGCAACTATACTTATTGTTTTGCACAATTTTCTCATTGGAGGAGTCATGCGGTGGATCCTGTTTGTCCTCATTTGTCTGGCGGGGGCGCCCGCCCATGCGGTGACGATTCCCGGCGTGACCGCCAGCCCGGCGGCAGATGCTAAAACTACGCCCGCGCCCGAGCCGGACATTGAACAAAAAAAAGCGGCTTATGCCGCTCTGGCCGATGTGCTGGAAAATGAGGCGTCGCGCAAGGAACTCATTGGCCAGTTGCGCAGCGCCGCCACAACATCCGCGCCTGAGTCCCCCCCCAAAATCGTTCCTCCTGCCGTTGTGGAAGAAAAAACGGTGCTGGAGAATATCACCGACATCAGTCATCGCTACGGTGCGGCCTTCGCCGGGCGCTTCGCCCAGCTTTATCGTAATATCACCGACGCACCGCATAAACCCTTTAACAGCCAGACGTTCACCAACGCCCTCACCCACTTCCTGATGCTGGCGGTCGCCGTGTTCAGCTTTTACTGGCTGATTCGTCGGTGCGCGCTTCCGCTGTATCGCAAAATGGGTAACTGGGCGCGGAAGAAAAATCGTGAGCGCCGCAACTGGCTTCAGCTTCCGGCGATGATCGTCGGGGCTTTTATTATCGATCTGCTGCTGCTGGCGCTGACGCTATTTGTCGGGCAGTTACTGAGCGACAGGCTAAACGCCGGAAGCCGCACCATTGCGTTTCAGCAGAGTCTGTTTCTCAATGCCTTTGCCCTGATTGAGTTTTTTAAAGCGATACTGCGTCTGATCTTCTGCCCGAAAGTGGCGGAGCTGCGTCCGTTTTCAATTCAGGACAGCAATGCCCGGTACTGGAACCGCCGGTTAAGCTCGTTGAGCAGTTTGATTGGTTATGGGCTGATCGTCGCCGTTCCCATTATTTCTAATCAGGTCAACGTGCAGGTCGGCGCAATGGCGAACGTGGCGATCATGCTGTGCATAACGCTGTGGGCGCTGTATCTGATCTTTCATAATAAAAAGGATATCACCGGGCATCTGCTGAACCTGGCCGATCGTTCGCTGGCCTTTTTTAGCCTGTTTATTCGCGCTTTTGCGCTGGTGTGGCACTGGCTGGCAAGCGCCTATTTCATCGTCCTGTTTTTCTTTTCGCTGTTCGATCCGGGGAACAGCCTGAAATTTATGATGGGCGCAACGGTGCGCAGTCTGGCCATCATCGCCATTGCCGCTTTCGTGTCGGGGATGTTCTCTCGCTGGATCGCCAAAACCATTACCCTTTCTCCACACACGCAGCGAAATTATCCTGAACTGCAAAAGCGCCTGAACGGCTGGCTGTCCACCGCGCTTAAAGTGGCGCGTTTCCTGACGGTGTGCGTCGCCATCATGCTGTTGCTGAATGCCTGGGGACTGTTCGACTTCTGGAACTGGCTGCACAACGGCGCGGGTGAAAAGACGGTGGATATCCTGATCCGTATCGCGCTGATCCTGTTCTTCTCGGCGGTGGGCTGGACCGTTCTCGCCAGCCTAATCGAAAACCGTCTGGCCTCCGATATTCATGGTCGTCCGTTACCCAGTGCGCGCACCCGCACGCTGCTGACGCTGTTTCGCAATGCGCTGGCGGTGATCATCAGCACCATCACCATTATGATTGTGCTTTCGGAGATCGGGGTGAATATCGCTCCGCTGCTGGCAGGCGCCGGCGCGCTGGGACTGGCGATTTCGTTCGGGTCGCAAACGCTGGTCAAAGATATTATTACCGGCGTGTTTATCCAGTTCGAAAATGGCATGAATACCGGCGATCTGGTCACCATCGGGCCGCTGACCGGAACGGTTGAGCGGATGTCAATTCGTTCGGTTGGCGTGCGGCAGGACACCGGGGCATATCATATTATTCCCTGGTCCTCGATCACGACCTTCGCCAACTTTGTGCGCGGCATTGGTTCGGTGGTGGCGAACTACGACGTGGACCGTCAGGAAGATGCCGACAAAGCCAATCAGGCGTTGAAAGACGCGGTTAACGCGGTGATGGAAAATGAGGAGGTGCGGGGCCTGATCATCGGTGAGCCGACCTTTGCCGGTATCGTAGGGCTGACCAACACCGCCTTTACCCTGCGCGTGTCGTTCACGACCCTGCCGCTAAAACAGTGGACGGTCCGCTTCGCGCTGGACAGCCAGGTGAAAAAACATTTCGACCTGGCCGGGGTGCGCCCGCCGGTGCAGACGTATCAGGTCCTGCCTGCGCCGACGATGTCGCCGGCGGCAGAAACCGCTTCCGCGCCGCTACCGCCAAACGCCCCGACGCTTTAGCGTTGACGCGCGTTAAAACGGCGGCGCTGGTCATCGTCCATAAAGGTCCAGGCGATAAAGCGACTCTGCTTATTGCCCTGGGCCATCTCTTTTTTCACCACCCTGACGGCGCCGACATCCGTCAGCGCCCGATACAGCGGCGGCAGATTTTCCCCCCGTGACACCAGTGTGGTAAACCACATCACCTGGCGCCCAAAAGCCCGGCTTTCGGCAATCATGGTTTTAATAAACGCCACTTCGCCCCCCTCACACCACAGCTCCTGCTGCTGGCCGCCGAAGTTCAGCGCGTCGTCTTTATCCTGTCCCAGGTTACGCCGTTTACGCTCGCTACCCGCACGCGCGGCGGCGGCAGAGTCATGGAATGGCGGATTGCACAGCGTCGCATCGTATTGCTCGTTTTTATGGATAATGCCGTTAAAGACAGCCGAAGCGGTTTTCTGCCGACGCAAACGTATTGCGCGCGTCAATCCGGGGTTGCCGTTGATAATCGCCTGTGCGCTGGCAAAGGCGCGATCGTTGGTCTCGCTACCGGTAAAGCGCCAGCCGTATTCATGAACGCCAATCAGCGGATAAATACAGTTTGCCCCCACGCCGATATCAAGCAGCGTGGCCGATGAGGGAACGCTGCCCGTGGTTTCAGCCAGCAGATCGGCCAGGTGATGGATGTAATCCGCCCGTCCCGGTACCGGTGGGCATAAAAAACCGTCAGGGATATCCCAGTTCGCCACCCCGTAGTAATGGGCCAACAGCGCTTTATTCAACGCTTTGACCGCCTGCGGATTGGCGAAATCGACGCTTTGTTCGCCCGCGGGTGTTCGGGTCAGAAACTGCGTCAGCTCAGGCGTGACTTTACAGAGCGCGGTCAGATCGTAGCGACTGTGGTGACGGTTACGCGGGTGTAATCCCGGTTTCTGGGGGGCCATAGCTTTCTCCTTTTAACAGCGGCGTAAGATACCCGCATAACGCAATGTGGTAAACCTGTGCAAAGCGAAAACCCGTTCAAATGACCTGATCAGCGTCGTCCTGTGACGGGCATCGCTCAAATCCTCAGAAAATCAGCATGATGTATGTCATTGATTTGTAAAAATACGTCAATTATTATCGTTCAAAAATTGAGCATATCTTCATCAATTTTTTCCGCTGTTTCCGCGACTGTGGCGACCTACACTTAGGAGGCACAACACGTTGTTTCACCAAGGAGCGCATCATGAAAAAATGCCTCGCCTTCCTCCTCGCCACCGCGTTTGCCGGTATAACGTCCGCGGCGTCAGCCGCACAGCCTCTGAGCAGTCCGGATGCCGGACAGTTGCGCGCATCGGGCACCGTTTCCGCCACCGGCGCAACCAACCTGAGCGAACTGGAAGACAAACTGGCGGAAAAAGCGAAGGAGCAAGGCGCAACCGGCTTCGTCGTTAATTCCGCAGGCGGTAAAAATCAGATGTATGGCACGGCCACGATCTATAAATAACCTTCCTTTTATCTCCTCCGGCCCGATGGCGCATGCGTCTTTCGGGCTGATACCCTGCGAATCCGCAGACCCGTTATACTTAATTATCCATCTATCATAAGGAGAACACGCTATGGCCTCCGGTTGGGCTAATGATGACGCCGTAAACGAACAGATCAACAGTACGATTGAAGATGCCGTTGCCCGCGTACGCGGTGAAATTCCGCGTGGTGATAGTCTGTATGAATGTGCAGAATGCGGTGATCCCATCCCTGAAGCACGACGCCAGGCGATACCCGGCGTGCGGCTATGCCTCGCCTGTCAACGGGAGAAAGATTTACATAATGCAACATATGCAGGATATAATCGCAGAGGCTCCAAAGACAGCCAGTTACGCTGACTTTTCTTTACCTGGATCTGTAGAATTTGCCGTTTCGCTTACACTCACGTTAAAACGCAGTCTGCGTGGCAAAACGTGCCGTTAATCACGCTACTGTAAAGCCGACTGCGAAGAAGCGTAAATTCATGCCATGAATTAATTAATAATCAATAAGTTATTTTTCATTCAATTTATTTGATGAAGGCGGTCAATTCTATTCGATTTTCTCTCTCGCCAAAAACCGTGATACTCATCACATCGACGGAACATCGTCTTCCTTAAAGAATAACCTGCGAGAGATTAATAATGAAAAACATCAAATACGCTATTGCTGCTGTTGCCCTGTCCACACTCTCTTTTGGCGCCTTCGCGGCCGAACCCGTTACTGCTGCACAGGCCCAAAGCATGAATAAAATCGGTGTAGTGTCTGCGGATGGCGCAACCACGCTGGACGGCCTGGAAGCGAAACTGGCTGAAAAAGCGACCGCTGCGGGCGCCAGCGGATACAGCATTACCTCCGCCACCAACAACAACAAAATGAGCGGCACCGCTGTTATCTATAAATAATTTCACCCCGTCTGTTTGCCGACAGACACACTGCTCCAACCCTCATTGAACCATTGTTACCCTTGTTTGCCCGTCCGCCACTGGACGGGCTTTTTTTTATCCGTTTTCGCCGTCGCTTAAAACGACTGATTCACCCGAGCCAGGCCTTCTTCCAGCGTTTCAACTTCAGCGGTCGCCACCAGACAGCACGCCATCTGGCGCTTTATTGACGCCGGAACCGGTTCACTTCCGGCAAGACAACGTTCGATCCAGCGCGCGGTGGTTTGCGGATCTTTTGCCGCAGGCAGCGGCACCGGCGCGTCCGGGATATCGCTTTGGCGCTCCTGCAACACCCGAATGCCGCTGCCGTCTATCAGGCTGATTTGCGGACAGCGCTGCGGATTCGCATACACTTCCCCTTCCGTACCGTGCATCAACAGGCCGCGACCGCCGATGTCGCTGAAGAACTTCGCCACCCGGGGGACATATTCGGGATGGGAGACGCTGGAAAGACGCAACGCGGCGTCTTCAGCGAACGGCGTTGCCAGCTTGGCAAGAGTATGCGCGCTGTTGCGAACGCCTAAGCGCCAGCGCATCGCCAGCTGCGTTTCCAGCGGCGGGCACAGCGCCCCGACCGGAATAAATACCGGCTGGTGACCATCCAGTTTTGCCTGCGCCTGCCCGGCATGACGCGTCGGCGGAATGCCCATCAGTTCGAAAATCGTTTCCGTCAGGACACGCGTGGGATCTTCACTGACGCCGTGAACCACCACCGGGAAGCCCAGTTTATGCAACAGTATCGCCAGCAGCGGCGTCAGATTGGCCTGTTTACGCGCGCCGTTATAGCTGGGAATAACAATCGGCATCGGTTTCGCAACGGGCGGGGTGAGCGTAATCGTATGATGCTGCATGGCCTCATAGAATCCGCGCATTTCCGCCTCACCTTCCCCTTTGATGCGCAGCGCGATCAGAATACCGCCCATTTCCAGCTCAGGCACTTCGCCGTTTAGCATCCGACTATACAGGCCGCGCGCCGTGTCCTGGTCCAGATCGCGGGCGTGATTTTTCCCCCGGCCAATCTCTTTAATGATGCTGCGATAATCCATGATGTCTCCCCTGTGACATTTTTTTAACAATATAGCCCTTAACCAGAGACGGCTGATAGCTTTTTATCGCGCTGCCCAATCATCTGTTTTTGAAAAAGTTCTACAAATGCAAGCGCAAGTGCAAATATTTGTGATTATCTCAACACAATCTTCCTGCCCCTCATTCTGCTTAAATATCCAACGCATCAATAGTGAGGACTATCGGTAACAACGTCCAGGCAACGTTTTACCCAGAGAATACCAGGAATGATTATGAACAAGGTGGCTTTAGGCTTAGTGTGCGCGGCAACGGTTGGATGCACTGCATCGGCATTTGCCGCAACCAATGGCGAAGGACAAATTAACTTTACCGGCGAAATCGTGGATTCCGCCTGTCAGGTTGTGAACGGGTTGAGCAACCCGTTAAATGTGCAGTTAGGTAAGGTGTCAAAAACGGTATTTACCGGTGCTGGCTCCACCAGCACGGCAACAAAGTTTGATATTCAACTGACGGGTTGTCCGGAGACTGTCACGTCTGCCGCCATTAATTTCGGCGGAACGCCGGATGCAAACGACAATCGCTCGCTGGCAATCACCCCGGGCGCCGATGCGGCAACGGGCGTGGCCATCCAGTTGCTCGATTCGGCTGAGCAACCGGTGAGTTTATACACGCCTTCCCGCGAATATCCGTTAATGTCAGGAAGCTCGGTCAACGATCTGGAGTTTGCCGCACGCTATATCCAGACTCAGGCGGCTATAACCGCAGGTCCGGCTAATTCCGTTTCAACCTTCACTGTTATCTATAACTGATATTCCCCATCCAGAGGAGTCGCGTTACGTCTGCGCGGCTTCCTCTCTTTACGTTGAGAAACAGGTATGCGCCACGGTTATTTACTGAGCACACTTTTTCTGGTAGCCGCAACGGCACATGCGGGTGTTATTATTAACGGCACTCGCCTGGTTTATCAGGGAGAAAAAAAGGAATCTTCTCTTGGTATTTCAAATCCAGATAGCATGGATTATCTGGTACAGTCCTGGGTAGATTCTGGCAGTAATAATCGGACTAAAGCCCCCTTTTTAATTACCCCGCCTTTATTCCGCCTCGATGCCAATGAGGATAATGTTCTGCGTGTCGTTCGCACCGGTGGAGATCTACCGAAAGACCGCGAGTCCCTGTACTGGTTGAATATTAAAGCGATCCCATCGTCAAAGCGAATTGAAGGGGTTAACACCCTGCAAATCGCCATTAATACACGCATTAAGCTGCTTTACCGCCCGTCAGGCATTAAAGGTAAGCCTGAAGACGTCGCCAATAAACTGGAATGGCGTCGCGAAGGTCACGATGTGGTGGTAAAAAACCCGACCCCATTCTATATGAATTTTCAGAAGGTGACGCTGAACGGCCACAGAGTGAATAAAGCGACGTGGGCGGTCCCTGAGGCCGAAACGCATTTTGCCCTCCCGGCGGAGGCTGACGGAACAGCGTTAACCTATTCCATCATCACTGATTACGGCAGCATTAGCCAGACGTTCACTAAGACCCTGCATTAATAACGTTGTCCTCTGGCGCCATATTTATTATGTATAGTCATCAAAAGCCGTTTTCCTGCCGCTTATTTGCCGCGCTGGTCCTGCTATGTGGACTGGCGGCGGCAGTTTTTGCGCAGCAAACCAGAGCGGATGATTATTTTAATCCGGCGTTACTGGATATTGATAATCCGCAGCAGGGAAAGACGGATTTGTCGATTTATGAAAAAGGTCCCGGCCAGGCGCCTGGCAACTATCAGGTGACAATTTTTATTAATAACAGCAAAGTCGATACCCGTAACGTCACCTTCAATTTACAGACTCACGCGAAAGGAACGCGCACCCTCCAGCCTTGCTTTTCGCTGGATGAACTCAAGACGCTGGGGATTAAGACAGACGCCTATCCTCAGCTTATGACAGAGAGCAAGTGCGCGGACTTAAGCGTTATCCCTGCCGCATCGGCCACCTTCCGCGTACGCAATCAGCAGTTGTTACTCAGCATCCCCCAGTCAGCGTTGGGACAGGTGCCGCGCGGCTATATCGATCCGAAAGACTTTGACGAAGGGATCACGGCCGGTCTGATTAACTACAGCGCTAACGCCAGCCACAGCCATGCGCGGCAACAAAACAGCCAGGACAATAGCAGCCAATACATCAACCTCCGCCCAGGGCTGAATATCGGCGCGTGGCGGGTGCGTAATTATTCCACCTGGAACCGTAATGCCACGGGCGACGATCGTCAGGAGAAATTCTCCTCCGTCTATACCTACGCGCAGCGTGATATTGTCGCCCTGAAAAGCACTTTGACAGTCGGTCAAAGCTCCTCGCCAGCAGACGTCTTTGACAGCGTGCCGTATACCGGCGCGCAGCTAAACGCTGAAAACGAGATGCTGCCCGACAGCGAAAAAGGCTATGCGCCGATTATTCGCGGCACCGCCCACAGCAATGCGCGGGTCGTCGTTCGACAGAATGGCTACGTCATTTACCAAAACACCGTTGCGCCTGGCGCGTTTGAGATTAACGATCTCTACCCTACCGGCAGCAGCGGCGACCTTCAGGTCACGGTCCAGGAGACGGACGGCAGTGAAAACCACTTCGTCGTGCCTTATGCCTCCGTACCGGTTCTGCAGCGTGAAAAGCACCTGCGTTACAGCGTTACCGCGGGTCGCTATCGTTCCTATGACAGTCACGTTGAGAAAACGCCGTTCGCCCAGGGCAGCGCTATTTACGGTTTACCCTACGGCGTTACCGCCTATGGCGGGGTCCAGCACAGCAGCCACTATCAGTCGCAGGCCATCGGCGCCGGGAAAAACCTCGGTGATTTAGGGGCGTTTTCCGTCGATGTTACCCGTGCGAAAGCACTGCTCAAAAAACAGCAAGCCCATAAAGGCCGATCCTGGCGCGTGCGTTACAGCAAAAATTTCGTCGGTTCCGGCACCAACTTCTCACTGGCGGGCTATCGCTACAACAGCAAAGGGTTCTATACCCTCGAAGACACCCTGGAATCCTATACCCAGGCTGACGACGTCTCCGCTCCCCGGCAGCGTCGCGCCCGCACCGAAGCCACCCTTGACCAGACGCTGGGTGAGCGCTGGGGTTCGCTTACGCTCAGTCTGGTGAAAGAAACGTACTGGAGTCAACGCCAGGACATGACGTCAATGAGCGTCAGCTACAACAACAGCTGGCACGACGTAAGCTATAGCCTGAGCTACAGCATGAACAAGAACACCCGCGACAGCGACGACAAAAGCGCCGACCAGAACGATAACCAGTTCGCACTAAGCGTTTCCATACCTCTCGATCGCTGGATACACAACACATGGGCGACGTACAACCTGAACAACACCCGGACAGGCGCCACGCAAAATATCGGCCTTAACGGCACCGCACTGCAGGAGGACAATCTTAACTGGAGCCTGCAGGAAGGGCTGAGCAATACCGGTAGCGGCAGTTCAACCAGTATGAATATGGATTACAAAGCGACTTATGGTGAAGTAAGCGGCGGCGTCAGTCAGGATAAATACCAGCGTACGGTGAATGTGGGACTGCAAGGAGGCATCGTTGCTCATGCCAATGGGATCACATTGAGTCAACCGCTTGGCGAAACCATTGCTCTGGTGAAAGCGCCGGGTGCATATGGCACGCATATTACCAACCAGACAGGGGTAGAAACGGATTTTCGCGGCTACACCGTCGTTCCGTTTGTCACGGCCTACCGTCATAACACCATTTCACTGGATACCGAAACATTGCCGGATGATGCCGACGTGACCCATGCGGCGCAAATTGTCACGCCGACCCGCGGCGCCGTGGTTCGCGCCAGTTTTAACACCCGCACAGGCAACAGAGTGTTAATGACGCTTACGCAAAACGGCAAACCGCTCCCCTTTGGCGCAACGGTTACGACAGGGGATAAGGACAGCGAATTTATTGTCGGCGCTGACGGACAAACCTATCTTTCCGGTCTGCCTCAACATGGACGTCTCGACGTTTCCTGGGGGGACGATACCAGCGAGCACTGCGTCGCTGACTACGCGCTTACGGATGAGAAAAACGAAACCCGCATCATTAACGCTGCCGCGCAGTGTCACTGACCATTAAGGCAATACATATGCATATGATTAAGCATTGTTTTTACCTGGCGATCCTTACCGCTGCCGGGTTGTTTATGCCGCACGCCAAAGCGTCCTGCCACACGCCGGACATGCCAAAACTGATTAACGTGCCTTCGATTTCGGTACCGGTTACGCTCGCCATTGGCGAAACCATTCCCGGCTCAGAACAGACTGTACATGTCGCGGGTAACTGCGATGAGCGTTACGACAGCGGACTGGAAATTATCTCCTGTTATTATGGTTCCGGCGCTGAAATTCCCGGAATGAACGGCGTGTACGATTCCGGCGTGCCCGGTATCGGCGTGGCGCTGATGAATGACAAAGGCCAACGCATCAGCGGTGCTGGCGGGCAACAGTGCGACTCACGCGCCACGCCGATTGCCTATGTCTCTTCTGATGGCTACCAGTCATTTAATTTCGACGTGACGCTTCAACTGGTTAAAACGAGTCATCAAGTCGCATCCGGTACGCTGGTACAGGCGCAAACAACATTTGGCATCGGTATTTATGCTCATGAAGGGATCGGCGATCCCAATACCCTTTCGTACGCCGGTAATGTCATTCTGAAAGAGGTCACCTGCTCGGTGTTGCCGAAAAATCTCACCGTTAATCTCGGTGATTTTCCGGTCAGCGATTTCGTGAGTGTCGGAACATTGTCTACCCCCGCGCAAAGCTTTGACGTGACGGTACACTGCGACAGCACTGTTCAGCCGCAGGTGAAGATAACCAGCGCAAACGGCTATGAATCGGCGTTCGAAGGCGTTCTGAAACTGACGCAGCAGAAAGGAATGGCCACCGGGATTGGCGTCAGGATGCTCTTTGACGGCCATCTGGCCACCTTTGACAGCTATGTTGAAACTGCAAGCCAGGCGATCGCCAACGAAACGTTGACCATACCTTTCCAGGTGCGCTACCAGCAGACCCGCGAGGTCGTCACTCCCGGCCCTGCCAATACCGTGGCGACCATTACCCTCGCCTATAAGTGACCACGATGAAAAAGAGCGCATTGATTCTTGCCCTGGGTGTGATCGCGCAGGCTAACGCGGATGATATTCAGATTCAGATGAACGGTAATATCTTCGCAAATACCTGCATCGTTGACAGCGCCAGCCGCAATCTGACGGTGGATTTAGGCCAGGCGGTTTCCGGTAGCTTTAAAGACATTGGCGACACCGGTGAATGGAAAGACTTTTCCCTGACGGTGACGCATTGCCCGGAATCGCTCACCCTTGCTACAGCTTTTTTTTATGGAAAGCCTGACAGCTCGCACCCGACAAAATTCGCCAATATCGGTAGCGCCAAAGGACTGGCGCTGGAACTCGCGGACCGCCAGGACCATATGCTTATCGCCCCCCAGGCCGCCTTCAGCGCGGTGATCAACCCCAGCGACCGCACGGCCACCTTTCCGCTGGCGGCGCGTTATTACGCTACCGCCATGCCCGTCACCGCCGGCACGTTCAGCAGCGTTGTGCAGGTGACCTTCACTTACCAGTAGGACTGCGCCCCTTAGCACGGATGCTTTTTCTTCGCCCGGCAGCCACTTTTGCCGGGCGTTTTTTTACTTCCGGCACCTCCGGGCGTTCAATGGGGAAAACAGGCAGCGCGTCCAGTAGCCGCTTGCCGTAATTTTTGGTCAACAGCCGCTTGTCATAAATCACCACTTCGCCCCAGCAGCCGTGGCTACGGATCAGACGACCAACCTGCTGGATGAGGTTAAACGATGCCGCAGGCAAGCTCTGCACCTCAAACGGATAACGATTCAGACTTTTTAGCCATTCGCCTTCGGTAATGACCACCGGGCTGTCAATGGGCGGAAAGGCGATCTTATGGATATGCACCTGACTGAGTAATTCACCTTTCAGGTCCAGCCCTTCGGCAAAGGATTGCAGCCCGACCAGCACGCTGCGCTCGCCGCCTTCCACCCGCTTGCGATGCAGTTCCACCAGCCGATAGCGTGGCTGATCGCCCTGCACTAACAGCAGTAACCGCAGGTCGGTAACGTACTCAAGAAAGCGTTGCATCGCCCTGCCGCTGGCGAACAGCACCAGCATGCCGAGGTGCTTTTTGCTTTCGACCTGCTGACGAAAATAGGCAGCCATTTCGGCGATGTGCTGCTCTTCGTTATCAATGAGCGGCTCATAGCGCATCTGCGGAATAACAATTTTTCCCTGCTCAACGTGGTTAAACGGCGAGTCGAGCGCGACAAAGCGGTCTCCCGCTTTTTCCTTCAGACCGCTCATCTCCTGAAGCCGCGAAAAGCTGTTCAACGAGCGCAGCGTGGCGGAGGTGACGATAATATGCGGCACGCTGCGCCAGAGCAGCCGTTCAAGCTGGTCGCTTACCCGGATGCCAACGCAGTGGAACCAGACGAGGATCTGCCCGTCGCGCACCTCCCGCGTCGTCCATTTGGTGACCGGCGCGCCGGAAGACTGCGCCAGCGAAGCCAACCGCCACAGCTTGCTTTGCGCTTCGAACATCCCCAGGGCCCGGTTCATCTGCAGAATCACCCGGTGCAGGCGAACCACATCGTGACTGCCGGTTTTCTCGCTGAGATCGTTTATGAAAAGTTCAGCCAGCCCGCGCAGCGTTTCGGTCAGCTTCGCCAGCCGCTGACAAATCTCCATTACCTCGTCCGGCAGCTCGCCCATCGCGAAGCGATGTTCTGCCTCCTGAGCGGCGGGCATATACAGACTGAGAATGTTATTCAACGAGGCGATAAGTTCGTACAATTCTTCACAGTGGGCGTTCAGGCGCTCGGGGTTTGCCAGCGGCGGCGTGGTCTTGGGACGAAACTGCTCCATGCAGGTCGCCACCAGTTTGGTGAACAAATCCAACTGAAGCCGATACCAGGGGGCGGTGATTTCTGCGCTCATCTCCAGCGCGTCACGGGCGACGTCCGGCAGGTGATGGCCTTCATCCAGCACCAGCAGCAGGTTTTTCGGGTCCGGCAGCACGGCCTCGCTTTCCATCGCCGCCATCACCAGCGCATGGTTAGCCACTACCACTTCCGCTTCCTGAATTTCACGGCGAGCGACAAAGAATGGACATTCACGATAATAATGGCAGTTGCGGTTCAGACAACTGGCTTTGTCGGTACTCAGGCGTCGCCAGAGATCGTCATCAATGGCGATATCGGTATGATCGCGCAGGCCGTCCCAATGGTAGCCGTCAAGGGAGGCTTTCAGCTTCGCGCAGCGCTTTTGTTCTTCCTGATTGTTTGGCGTCAGTTCGTCCTCAAGAAACGCCAGTAAATCCTGCTGACTGGGTTCGGAACTGGCGAGCGCCGCCAGGTTGCGGGGGCACACATAGCGTCCGCGCCCAAACGCGGCGGTAAAGCGGAGATCGGGAATGATTTTGCGCAGCAGCGGCAGATCTTTACTGTAGATCTGATCCTGTAACGCCACGTTGGCGGTACTGACCACCAGCGTCTTTTGCTCTTCGCGGGCGATGGCGATGCCGGGAATGAGATACGAGAGGGTTTTCCCCACCCCGGTTGGCGCTTCAATCGCCAGATGCCGCCCTTCTTCGCCACTCAGCGTTTTTGCCACGTCAGCAATCATCTGTCGCTGCGGCGCGCGGGGGATAAAGTCGGGGATCTGTTCCTGAAGCGCCTTATACCAGGCGGCGATTTGCGCTTTTAGCGCGGCGGTTAATGCCATGAGAAAACCTGAAACACTGTATAAACAGCCACTATTGTGGCACATTTCAGGTTCAGTCAGTACCTTTTTTACCGGTTCTGGAAAGCCGCTCGCAACACGAGTTCAAAGCGCGGGGGTCGGACTGCCGGACAGCGCGGTGAATTGCGCTTATCCGGCTTACGACATTACTGTGCCGGGGTAATCCGGCGCGGGCGGCGCGGCGGACGCGGCTTATCACCCGCCGGTTTGCCTTCGCCGCTGCGCGGTTTGGCTTTCGGCGCGCCGCCGTCCTGACGACGCGGCTGTTGCCCACGGCCCGCTCCCTGACCTTGTCCCTGGCGGCCACGACCGCCACCGCCGCCACGCTGCTGGCGCCCGTTCTGGATGGGCTCCGCTTTGATTGACGGGTCCGGCTCATAACCCGGCGTGGTGATGCGCGGGATCTCTTTCTTCAGCAGTTTTTCAATATCGCGCAGCAGCTTATGTTCATCGACACACACCAGCGACAGCGCCTCGCCGGTGGCGGCGGCACGCCCGGTACGCCCGATACGGTGGACATAATCTTCCGGCACGTTCGGCAGTTCATAGTTCACCACGTGCGGCAGTTCTTCAATATCCAGTCCACGCGCCGCGATGTCGGTCGCCACCAGCACGCGAATATCGCCGGATTTGAAATCAGCCAGCGCGCGGGTACGTGCGCCCTGGCTCTTGTTGCCGTGGATCGCCGCGCTGCGAATGCCGTCTTTATTCAGTTGCTCCGCCAGATGGTTAGCGCCGTGCTTGGTGCGGGTGAATACCAGCACCTGCTGCCAGTTCCCCTGGCCGATCATCTGGGAAAGCAGTTCGCGTTTGCGTTTTTTGTCGACGAAATGAACGTGCTGCGTCACCTGCTCAGAAGCGGTGTTGCGACGCGCCACTTCGATCTCCAGCGGGTTATGCAGCAGCTTTTCGGCAAGCGCCTTGATGTCGTCAGAAAAGGTCGCAGAGAACAGCAGGTTCTGGCGCTTCGCCGGCAGCTTCGCCAGCACGCGACGGATATCGTGAATAAAGCCCATATCCAGCATGCGGTCAGCTTCGTCGAGCACCAGGATTTCAATTTGATCCAGCTTCACCGCATTCTGGTGTTCGAGATCCAGCAAACGGCCCGGCGTCGCCACCAGCACATCCACACCGCCGCGCAGCTTCATCATCTGCGGGTTAATGCTCACGCCGCCGAAGACCACCAGCGAACGAATGTTCAGATACTTACTGTAATCACGGACGTTCTCGCCAATCTGCGCCGCCAGTTCGCGGGTGGGCGTCAGGATCAGCGCCCGTACCGGACGACGGCCCTTGGCATGGGGCTGCTGTGTAATAAGGTGCTGCAACAACGGCAGCGTGAAGCCAGCGGTTTTACCGGTGCCGGTCTGCGCGCTCGCCATCAGGTCACGGCCTTCCAGCACCGCAGGGATCGCCTGCTGCTGAATAGGGGTAGGTTCACGGTAACCCTGCTCGGCAATGGCGCGCAGAATTTCAGGGTTCAAACCCAGGGAATCAAAAGACATAACTACTCCGGACCGCCCCGACCGTTCCCGGTGTCGTTTTCAGGGAGATACTTACAATTTGGAAATGACAAAAACCACAATGTCATGAAGAGGCGGAGTGTAGCAGTTTTTGTGACAGAGCGCATAAATATCCCATCGCTCAGGTTTATACGGTCACGCGGCGGCGCGGAAGTTTTTATCAAACCGGTTTCTGAGTGAATTAATCGACACGGAAACCTTAACCAGAAAGTGAAAAGTACCGCCGCAGAACGCGGCGGCGAAAGCCTTTAACGCAGGTGATGTTTAATTTTATCAACCATCATCGCCGTTGAAATACCGTAACGGTCATGCAGGGTTGGCAACGCCCCGGCCAGCAGAAATTCATCCGGCAGACCAATGGTATCGAGTTCGCAACGCACGCCTTTACGCATCAGCAGCGCGGCGACCGCTTCACCCAGCCCGCCAATGCAGGTGTGGTTTTCCGCCGTGATCACCAGCCGGCCTGGTTTTGACGCCTGCTCAACCAGGGTTTTCTCATCCAGCGGCTTGATGGTCGGGACGTGCAGCACTGCGGCGCTGATATTATCGGCGCGCAGTTTTTCCGCGGTTTCCAGCGCGCGCATGGTCATCAGACCGGAGGAGATAATCAGCACATCGTTGCCATCCTCCAGCAGCTTCGCTTTCCCCAACTCAAACTTGTAGTCATATTTATCCAACACCAGCGGCACTTTGCCGCGCAGCAAGCGCATATAAACCGGGCCGTTATGGTCGGCCATCGCCGGGACCGCCTGCTCAATTTCCAGCGCATCGCACGGATCGATGATGGTCATGCCAGGGATGCCGCGCATGATCGCCAGATCTTCCGTCGCCTGATGGCTGGGACCGTAGCCAGTGGTCAGTCCCGGCAGCGCCGCGCAGATCTTCACATTAAGATGCTCTTCCGCGATGACCTGATGGATAAAGTCATAGGCGCGGCGAGTGGCGAACACCGCGTAGGTGGTGGCGAACGGGATAAAGCCCTCTTTCGCCATACCGCCTGCGGCGCCCATCAGCAATTGCTCCGCCATCCCCATCTGGAAAAAGCGTTCCGGATGGGCCTGAGCGAAAATATGCAGATCGGTGTACTTCGACAGGTCAGCCGTCATGCCGACGATCTCTGGCCGCTCCGCCGCCAGCTTTGCCAGAGCGACGCCAAACGGCGCGGCAACGGTAGCCTGACCTTCATCCGCGATGGAGGCGATCATCGCCGAGGTTTTTAAACGGGGTTTAGGGGTTGTCTGGCTCATTACAGCACTCCTTCCGGTTTGTTGGCATCGAGCACGGCAATGGCTTTCTGCCATTCGTCAGCATCAACGCGAATAAAATGGTTTTTATCGCGCGTTTCGAGGAACGGAACGCCTTTGCCCATCAGCGTGTCGCAGATAATGACCCGTGGCTGTTCGCCGCGATGGCTCTTCGCGTTATCAAACGCCTCGACGACCGCGGCGACATCGTTACCGTCCACCCGCTGTACGTACCAGCCGAAAGCCGCCCATTTTTCATGTAACGGTTCGAAGCCGAGAATTTTGCGTGAGTCTCCGTCGGCCTGCTGCTTGTTAACATCCACGATATTGATAAGGTTGGTCAGCCCGTAGTGCGCCGCAGACATTGCGGCTTCCCAGGTGGAACCTTCATCCAGTTCGCCATCCGACATGGAGTTATACACCCATGAATCGCTCTGCTTTTGCTTCAGCCCCAGCGCCATGCCTACCGCAATAGACAGTCCCTGCCCCAGCGATCCGCCGGACATCTCCATCCCCGGTGTATACGTCGCCATGCCGGACATCGGCAGACGGCTGTCATCTGAACCGTAGGTTTCCAGCTCCGGCTCAGGAATGATCCCCGCCTCCAGCAGCGCCGCATAGTAGGCAATGGCATAGTGACCATGGGAAAGCAGGAAGCGATCGCGCCCTTCCCATTCCGGTTCCTCCGCACGATACGTCATCGCATGGCTAAACGCAGCCGCCAGCACATCGGCGTAGCCCAGCGCCTGACCGATATACCCCTGCCCCTGAACTTCGCCCATGCGCAGGGCGTAGCGCCGAATGCGCCAGGCCGCCGCCGCGACTTTCTGAACTTCTGTCATCTTCATCAGAGTGCCCTCGCTTAATGGATTAACATGCCGCCGTTAACGTCCAGGGTAATACCGGTGGAATAGGAGGAGAGATCGCTGCCGAGGAACAGCGCGGCGCGCGCAATATCGACGGCGTCGCCAAGGCGGTTCATCGGAATGCCTGCCAGAATGTTGGCGGTCATTTCATCGGTCAGCTTCCCGGCGGTGATGTCCGTCTGGATCAGACCCGGGGTGATGCAGTTTACGCGCACATTGTCCGGCCCCAGTTCGCGCGCCATCGCCCGCGCCAGTCCTAATACCCCGGCCTTCGCCGCGCTATAGTGTGGGCCGCCGAAAATACCGCCGCCGCGCTGGGCGGAAACGGAGGAGATGCAGACAATGCTGCCGGATTTCTGCGCGCGCATTAGCGGAATGACCGCCTGCGACATCAGCAGCGTGCCGCGCAGGCTGACATCTAACACTGCGTCATAATTTTCGCGTTTGATATCCATTAATTTAATAGGCTGTGTAATACCGGCATTATTAACCAGCACATCAACCCGGCCATATTTCGCCACAATTTGTTCCATTGCAGCACTGACCTGCGCTTCGTCCGCCACGTTCGCCGCAAGGCCAAGATGCGCATCGCCTAACGATTTTGCCGCCGCTTCACTGGCCTCTTTATTTAAATCAATAATTACAACCTTTGCGCCATTTTCCGCAAATAACTTCGCTGTCGCGAAACCTAAACCGCGAACGGAAGCCGCGCCAGTCACAATGGCGACTTTATTTGTTAATAACATAAATTTACTCCATGACATTACGTCATATTAATTGATAAGAGAAAGATTTATTATTGTGGTTCATCAAGAAACAGAATCACCACTAAACCAATCGCTGCGCAAATACCAAAATAGGTGAAGACAGAATTAAAGCTGCCGGTATTATCAAGTAAAAAACCGGCTACCATTGGGGAAACAAACCCACCGAGATTACCGCCGCTATTAATAATAGAGGAGGCAATAGGATACGTTTTAGCATCAGAAACCGCCATACCATAAGCGGTAAACGCGGGCCAGCCAATATTCAGACACAGGCCGACAAAAAATAATCCTACGCACACTGCCGCGGTGCTTGCCGGAATATTTAGCATGATAAGCATCATTATAACGGTTGAAACGGCGGTAAAAATCATTGTCGGTTTGCGTCGACGCCCGAGTAGTTTATCAGAGATATACCCGCCGCCAATCGCGCCGACAAATCCTCCAATGCAAGGCATACTGGCAACCAGCCCCATACTCATAAAGTCGAAGCCTTTTTCTTTCACCAGATAAAGCGGAATCCAGGTCAACAGGCCATACAGCACGCTGACCATCATAAAATAAGCCAGACAATCGCCGAGAATATTCTTCGACGTAAATAATCCTTTCGCCGTATCTATGGGTGCCATTTTTCTCACCCGGATGAATTTATCCAGCCACGTAAATTTATCCGCAATGACAATATTTTCACGCGTTTGATTATTTTCGCCCTGGCTGGCGTTAATTTCCGCCAGTTCACTCTCTGAAACAAAACGGCTTTCCGAAGGTTTGGTTTTCACCAGCAGATACCAGGCGATGGCTGCCACAATGCCCGGAATGGCGAAAGAATAGAAGACCCAGCGCCAGCCCCAGGTTACCGCTATCCAGACCGCCAACGGTGGAACGATAATCGGGGCAAACATCGTCGCGGCAATATACACGCCCGTCGCTGTGGCTTTTTCTTTGGGCGGAAACCAGCTATTGATGGTCGACGCCAGCCCAACCGGACACGGCCCTTCGCTCAACCCCAGACCCAGGCGCACCAGTTTTAAGCCCAGGACCGAGCTGACGGTGCCCATCAACCAGGTAAATGCGGAAAAACCAAAGATAGATAATGAGACCAACCCGCGCGTGCCACGCTTCGCAATGAAAAAACCGGCCGGAATCTGACTTACCGCATATCCCAAAAAGAACATACTGGCGATCGCACCGGCCTCGAAGTTGTTGATATGAAACTCATCGATGATAAACGGCAGTACGGCGCCGATATTCGTACGATCGGCATAATTAATGGCATACACCAGGAAAATCATCGTTAAAACGACAAAACGATACTTTGTTTTCCTGGTGTCGGTACAGACAACCGTATCTATACGTGACATAGGGTATCCTCTTTATTGTTTTATCTTTTTTCGTGCCCGTCGCCGCAGCACCTTTATTCAGACCTTCAAGGGCAATATAACAACGTGATCAAAAATCGGCATTTAGATAACCTCAATTGAGGTTGAGAAAAATTTGATTCGTGACTGCATTCAAATTAAAGCGATCCTGGAAAACCAATTTTCCAAATTATAAAATGCGATCGGCCTCACAATTCATCACCTTAACCCCCTGATAACGTAGAAAAATCATGCTGAATATTTGCCTAATTGCACGCCAGCTGTTTATCTGTTTCTTCTGATTGCTTTCATCGGGAATAGAATTATGAGCGCCCCCGTCCCCAATAAAACGCTGCCGGTTCCATCTTTGCGTAACATTCAGGCTTTTATCGAAGTCGCCGATACTGGCAGTCTGAATATTGCCGCTGAAAACCTTAACATTACGGCTTCTGCCGTGAGCCATCAGATTGCGAGCCTGGAAAATTATTTAGGTAAAAAATTATTCTCCCGCAGCAGTAAAGGCGTAAAACTGACTACCATCGGCGAGCGCTACCTCAAAGAGGTCTCCGGCGCCTTAAATATTATTGGCCAGGCGACTAACCAGGTGATTCATGACATCCATCAGGACTATTTGCGCATTCATTCGGCCCCCAGCTTTGGCTTACTCTGGCTGATGCCCAGGCTGGATCGCTTTCGCCAGGCGTGGCCCGAACTGAAAATCAGCCTGACCTGCTCCTATGAAAGCATTCAGTTTTCTCGCGACAATATTGACATCGATATTCGTCACGGCCTTTCACAGTGGCCGACACTGGTGGTGAAAACCATCCGTAATGAAAGCGTGTTGCCCTACTCCTCACAGACCTGGCTGGAACATCACCCGGTGAAATCCCCTGAAGATCTGCTGTCGTGCGATCTCATCCATTCCGACAGCACCCTGATTAACTGGAACAACTGGTTCTCCTGGCACAAAGTGCGCGGCTTCAACAAAAATTTTATTTTCAACTTTGACCGCTCCTATATGAGCATCGAAGCAGCAAGAATGGGATTGGGTGTTATCCTTGAAAGTAACCTGCTGGCGGGAGAAAGCCTGCGTAAACAGCATTTGCAGCCGGTCTTCGCAGAGGATGTCAGCATGTCGGTGAATGCCCACCATCTGGTTATGCCGCATACCAGCGAACAAAAAGCAAAAGTAAAAGCGTTTATCGCCTGGATATCCGAGGAGCTCAACGCCGCCGGGTTCCAGATTTAAGCGCGGACTGGACAGAATACAAACAGCAGACTATTTTTAATCAATCGATTGATTAAGAATCAGGTCGCGCGATGACTACCCCCACGATGACAAGCAAAGGCGAACAGGCGAAAAGCCAACTGATCGCCGCCGCGCTGGCGCAGTTCGGCGAGTATGGCCTGCATGCCACGACTCGCGACATAGCCGCCCTGGCCGGACAGAACATTGCCGCTATCCCCTACTACTTTGGTTCGAAAGAGGATTTATACCTCGCCTGCGCCCAGTGGATTGCCGACTTCATTGGAGAACAGTTTCGCCCACACGCCGAAGAGGCGGAGCAACTGTTTAGCCAGCCGGAGCCGGACCGCGCGGCGATGCGCGAACTGATCCTTCGCGCCTGTAAGAACATGATTATGCTGCTGACCCAGGAAGACACCGTGAATCTGAGCAAGTTTATCTCGCGCGAGCAGCTTTCCCCTACGGCGGCCTATCAGCTGGTCCACAAGCAGGTAATCGACCCGCTGCACAGCCATCTGACGCGTCTTATTGCCGCCTACACCGGCTGCGATGCCCACGACACACGCACCATTTTGCACACCCATGCTCTGCTGGGCGAAGTGCTGGCGTTCCGCCTTGGCAAAGAAACCATTCTGTTACGCGCCGGCTGGTCACAATTTGATGATGAAAAAACGGCGCTGATCGAGCAGACGGTGACCTGTCATATCGATCTCATTCTGCAAGGTCTATCGCAAAGGAGTCTGGACTGATGAAAAAACCTGTTGTTATCGGGCTGGCTATCGCGGTGCTGGTCGCCGTATTGGCGGGCGGCGCCTGGTGGTATCAGAGTCGGCAGGATAACGGTCTGACGCTCTACGGCAACGTCGATATCCGCACTGTGAATATGAGCTTTCGCGTCGGCGGTCGGCTTGCCTCGCTGACCGTGGACGAAGGCGACACGATTAAAGCCGGACAGGTGCTGGGCGAACTGGATCACGCGCCGTATGAAAACGCGCTAATGCAGGCGAAAGCCGGTGTGTCCGTCGCCCAGGCCCAGTATGACCTGATGCTGGCAGGCTATCGCGACGAAGAGATCGCCCAGGCCGCCGCCTCGGTAAGGCAGGCGCAGGCGGCGTATGACTATGCGCAAAACTTCTATAACCGTCAGCAGGGACTCTGGAAAAGTCGCACCATCTCCGCCAACGACCTTGAAAATGCCCGTTCGTCCCGCGATCAGGCGCTGGCGACGCTGAAATCCGCACAGGATAAGCTGAGCCAGTACCGCTCCGGTAACCGCGAGCAGGATATCGCCCAGGCGAAGGCCAGTCTTGAACAGGCCCAGGCCCAGCTGGCGCAGGCGGAGCTCGATCTTCAGGACACCACTCTGCTGGCGCCGTCGAACGGTACGCTGCTGACCCGCGCGGTAGAGCCCGGCAGCATGCTCAACGCAGGCAGCACGGTCTTGACCCTGTCGCTCACCCGCCCGGTGTGGGTTCGCGCCTATGTCGATGAGCGAAACCTAAGCCAGGCGCAGCCGGGACGCGACATCCTGCTGTATACCGATGGCCGTCCGGATAAGCCGTATCACGGCAAAATCGGCTTTGTCTCCCCGACCGCAGAGTTTACGCCAAAGACCGTTGAAACGCCGGATCTGCGTACCGACCTGGTGTATCGCCTGCGCATTGTCGTGACCGATGCCGACGACGCGCTGCGTCAGGGAATGCCGGTCACATTGCGGTTCAGCGATGAGGCAGGACATGAATGACGCCGTCATTACGCTCACGGGACTGACAAAGCGTTTCGCGGGCATGGATAAGCCCGCGGTCGCACCGCTCGACTGCACCATTCACGCCGGTTACGTCACCGGACTGGTGGGGCCAGACGGCGCGGGTAAAACGACCCTGATGCGTATGCTGGCGGGCCTGTTGAAGCCCGATGACGGCGCGGCGACGGTGATCGGCTTTGATCCGATCAAAAACGACAGCGCGCTGCACGCGGTACTCGGCTATATGCCGCAAAAATTCGGGCTGTATGAGGATCTCACCGTCATGGAGAACCTGAATCTGTACGCCGACCTGCGTAGCGTCACCGGTGAGGTGCGGGAAAAAACCTTTGCCCGTCTGCTGGAATTCACCTCTCTCGGTCCGTTTACCGGACGCCTGGCCGGAAAACTCTCTGGCGGTATGAAGCAGAAACTGGGGCTGGCCTGTACGCTGGTGGGCGAACCGAAAGTGCTGTTGCTGGACGAACCCGGCGTCGGTGTGGATCCCATTTCCCGCCGCGAGCTATGGCAAATGGTGCACGAGCTGGCAGGTGACGGAATGCTGATCCTCTGGAGCACCTCCTATCTCGACGAAGCCGAGCAATGCCGCGACGTGCTGCTGATGAACGAAGGCGAGCTGCTGTACCAGGGCGATCCGACGCAGCTGACCAAAACCATGGCCGGGCGCAGTTTCCTGATGCATAGCCCGCAGGAGAACAACCGCAAACTGCTTCAGCGGGCGTTAAAGCTGCCGCAGGTGAGCGACGGCATGATCCAGGGCAAATCGGTGCGTCTGATCGTCAAAAAAGAGGCGTCGGCAGAAGACATTCGTCGTGCCGAAGGCATGCCGGACATTGCGATCAACGAAACCGCGCCGCGCTTTGAAGATGCGTTTATCGATCTGCTGGGCGGCGCCGCCACGTCAGAGTCGCCGCTGGGCGCGATTCTGCACACCGTGGAAGGCACGCCTGGCGAAACCGTGATTGAAGCAAAAGCGTTGACGAAAAAATTTGGCGATTTCGCCGCCACCGACCACGTTAATTTCGCCGTACAGCGTGGAGAGATCTTCGGCCTGCTGGGGCCAAACGGCGCAGGCAAATCCACCACCTTTAAAATGATGTGCGGCCTGCTGGTGCCGACCTCGGGTAAAGCGCTGGTACTGGATATGGACTTGAAGGTCAGCTCCGGCAAAGCGCGCCAGCATCTCGGCTATATGGCGCAAAAATTTTCGCTCTACGGCAACCTGACGGTCGAACAAAATCTGCGCTTCTTCTCCGGCGTGTATGGCCTGCGCGGACGAGCGCAGAACGAAAAAATCGCCCGCATGAGCGAAGCGTTTGGCCTGAAAAGCATTGCCGCCCAGGCAACCGACGCGCTGCCGCTGGGCTTCAAACAGCGACTGGCGCTGGCCTGTTCGCTGATGCATGAGCCGGACATCCTCTTTCTTGACGAGCCGACCTCCGGCGTCGACCCGATCACCCGCCGCGAGTTCTGGTTGCACATCAACAGCATGGTGGAAAAAGGGGTGACGGTGATGGTTACCACTCACTTTATGGACGAGGCGGAATACTGCGACCGTATCGGACTGGTGTATCGGGGCAAGCTGATCGCCAGCGGTACGCCGGATGACCTGAAAGCGCAGGCCGCCGATGACGACACGGCGGACCCGACCATGGAGCAGGCCTTCATCACCCTGATCAACGAATGGGATAAGGAGCACGGACATGCGTAATCCGCTTCTCTCCTGGCGTCGCGTTCGCGCTCTGTGCGTGAAAGAGACGCGGCAGATCGTCCGCGATCCAAGCAGTTGGCTGATTGCGGTGGTGATCCCCCTGCTGCTGCTGTTCATTTTCGGGTACGGAATTAACCTCGATTCCAGCAAGCTGCGCGTCGGCATTTTGCTGGAACAGCAGAGTGAAGAGGCGCTGGACTTTACTCACGCGATGACCGGCTCGCCGTACATTGACGCCACCATCAGCGATAACCGTCAGGCGCTGATCGAAAAAATGCAGGCCGGGCGGATCCGCGGTCTGGTGGTTATTCCGGTGGATTTCGCCGAAAAGATGGCGCGCGCCGACGATACCGCGCCCATTCAGGTGATCACCGACGGCAGCGAACCCAACACCGCCAACTTTGTGCAGGGCTACGTGGAAGGCATCTGGCAGATATGGCAAATGCAGCGTGCCGAAGACCGGGGGGAAGAATTTGAACCATTAATTGACGTACAGACGCGCTACTGGTTTAACCCGGCGGCCATCAGCCAACACTTTATCATTCCCGGCGCGGTGACCATTATCATGACGGTGATTGGCGCGATCCTCACCTCACTGGTTGTGGCGCGTGAATGGGAGCGTGGCACCATGGAGGCGCTCCTCTCGACGGAAGTCACGCGCGTTGAGCTGCTGCTGTGCAAACTCATCCCTTACTACTTTCTCGGTATGCTGGCCATGCTGCTTTGTATGCTGGTGTCGGTGTTTATTCTTGGCGTACCCTACCGCGGCTCGTTGCTGCTGCTGTTCTTCATCACCAGTCTGTTTTTACTGAGCACGCTGGGGATGGGACTGCTCATTTCCACCATCACCCGTAACCAGTTTAACGCCGCCCAGGTGGCGCTGAATGCCGCATTCTTGCCGTCGATTATGCTGTCCGGGTTTATTTTCCAGATCGACAGCATGCCGGCGGTGATCCGCGCAGTGACGTATATCATTCCGGCGCGTTATTTCGTCAGTACCCTGCAAAGCCTGTTTCTGGCGGGAAATATCCCGGTGGTGCTGGTGGTAAACGTGCTGTTTTTGATCGCTTCGGCGGTGATGTTCATTGGCCTGACGTGGATGAAAACCAAACGTCGGCTGGATTGATTGTTCGCCTGATGGCGCTGTGCTTATCAGACCTACGGGCATACAGGCCGGAACCGGCATTTACGCCGCCTCCGGCGCGAGGAAAATGAGATGTTTCATCGCTTATGGACGCTGATCCGCAAAGAGTTGCAGTCTTTACTGCGCGAACCGCAGACTCGCGCGATTTTAATTCTGCCGGTGCTGATACAGGTGATCCTGTTTCCCTTTGCCGCGACGCTGGAGGTCACGAACGCCACCATTGCCGTGTATAACGAGGATAACGGTAAACACGCCGTGGAGTTGACCCAGCGTTTCGCCCGCGCCAAAGCCTTCACTCACGTGCTGTTGCTGAACAGCCCGCAGGAGATTCAGCCCACCATCGACACACAGAAAGCGCTGCTGCTGGTCCGCTTTCCGGCGGATTTTTCCCGCAATCTGGACACCTTCCAGCCCGCGCCGATGCAATTGATTCTCGATGGGCGTAACTCCAACAGCGCGCAGATCGCCGCCAATTATCTCCAGCAAATCGTAAAGGTTTACCAGCAGGAACTGATGGAAGGCAAACCGAAGCCGAACAACAGCGAGCTGGTAGTCCGCAACTGGTATAACCCGAACCTCGACTACAAATGGTTTGTGGTGCCGTCGCTGATTGCCATGATCACGACGATCGGCGTAATGATCGTGACCTCGCTCTCGGTGGCGCGCGAGCGCGAACAGGGCACGCTCGACCAGTTGCTGGTCTCGCCGCTCACCACCTGGCAAATCTTTATCGGTAAAGCGGTGCCTGCGCTGATAGTCGCCACGTTCCAGGCGACTATCGTGCTGGCCATCGGGATCTGGGCGTACCAAATCCCCTTTGCCGGATCGCTGGCGCTGTTTTACTTTACGATGGTGATTTACGGACTGTCACTGGTCGGGTTTGGGCTGCTGATCTCCTCGCTCTGCTCAACGCAGCAGCAGGCGTTTATCGGCGTGTTTGTCTTTATGATGCCTGCGATTTTGCTGTCGGGTTACGTCTCGCCGGTCGAAAATATGCCGGTATGGTTGCAGAACCTGACGTGGATTAACCCGATTCGTCACTTTACCGATATCACCAAGCAGATCTATCTGAAGGACGCGAGTTTATCGATTGTCTGGGGGAGTTTGTGGCCGCTACTGGTGATCGCGGCCACGACGGGATCAGCGGCGTATGCGATGTTTAGACGCAAGGTCATGTAGCTTTTTGTCTTTCGCCAGCAGCGATACCACGGCGGGCCCGGCAAGGATAGCGACGCCCGCTAACGCCAGCAGGACATTATTTTGCAGCACACGGGACAACAGCCACAGCACAATCAGCGCCGCGCCGAAATACCAGGTGGTGGTGAGTTCTTCCAGCACGTCGGCCACTTCCCGCCAACGCTGTTCATGATGGCGTTGCAGTGCCAGCATCAGCAGTACGGTGATGCCGTACACGACACATAATCCAAGGCCGACGCGAACCAGCGTGCCGCTCATCCAGCCCATTACCAGCATCGCCACTACCAGTAAATGCAACATTATCTGCCAGCAACTTAACCCCGTTGCGACACGAACACGTTGTTGCCACTTCATGGCTTTTCTCCTGAAGGATTTCCGTCTAATGATTCAGAGTACCGAACTTTACGGAAAATTCCGTAACAACGCACCTTTTTGTGACGACGACTACACTATTTACTCGGGATAGTGACGTTGACAGGAGAATCATGACTCAACACACGGGTAATTTTTCATTCAAAGTGCTCACCATTAATACGCACAAAGGGTTCACCGCCTTTAACAAGCGCTTTATTTTGCCGGAGCTGCGCGACGCTGTGCGCACAGTCGGCGCCGACATTGTGTGCCTGCAGGAAGTGCTGGGCGCCCATGAAGTGCATCCGCTGCACGTTGAGAACTGGCCGGACACTACCCATTACGAATTTCTCGCCGATACCATGTGGAGCGACTACGCCTATGGACGCAACGCGGTATACCCGGAAGGTCATCATGGCAACGCGGTGCTGTCGCGCTATCCGATTGAACACTATGAAAACCGCGATGTGTCGGTCGCGGGCAGCGAAAAGCGCGGCGTGCTGTACTGCCGCATAGTGCCGCCGCAGCTTAACCATCCGATCCATGTGATGTGCGTCCATCTGGGCTTACGGGAAGCGCATCGTCAGGCGCAACTCAAAATGCTGGCCGACTGGGTCAACGCCCTGCCCGACGGCGAACCCGTGGTGGTGGCTGGCGATTTCAACGACTGGCGGCAAAAAGCCAACCATCCGCTGAAAAAAGCGGCCGGGCTGGAGGAGATCTTCACCCGCGCCCACGGTCGTCCAGCGCGCACCTTTCCTGTCAGCCTGCCGCTATTACGACTCGATCGTATTTACGTTAAAAATGCCAATACCAGTGCGCCAACGGCGTTGCCGCTGCGCAACTGGCGTCATCTTTCCGATCATGCTCCCCTGAGCGCGGAGGTCCATTTATGAAGTGTGGCTGGCGTGAAGGTAACCAGATTCAGTTGCTGGAAAACGGCGATCAGTTTTACCCCGCCGTGTATAAAGCCATTGCCGAAGCAGAGCAAAGGATCATTCTGGAATCCTTCATCTGGTTTGAGGACAACGTTGGGAAACAGCTTCATGCGGCGCTGCTCAAAGCGGCCAAACGTGGCGTGAAGGCGGAAGTGCTGCTCGACGGCTACGGCTCGCCGGATCTCAGCGATGAATTTGTGGGTGAACTGACCGCCGCAGGCGTGGTGTTCCGCTACTACGATCCCCGCCCGCGGGTCTTTGGGATGCGCACCAACGTCTTTCGCCGCATGCACCGCAAAATTGTGGTGATCGACGCCAGGGTGGCATTTGTCGGCGGCATTAACTATTCCGATGAGCATATGTCCGACTATGGTCCCGAGGCCAAGCAGGATTACGCGGTACGCGTCGAAGGTCCGATTGTGGCCGATATTTTACAGTTCGAGGTGGAAAATCTTCCAGGGCAGAGCGCGGTACGCCGCTGGTGGAAGCGTCATCACCAGGCGGTAGAGAACCACCAGCCCGGCGAGGCGCAAGCGCTGTTTGTCTGGCGCGATAACGAAGAACATCGCGATGACATCGAACGCCACTACCTGAAAATGCTGACCCAGGCGCGGCGGGAGGTGATTATCGCCAACGCCTATTTCTTCCCCGGATATCGACTGCTCCATGCGATGCGCAATGCGGCGCGTCGCGGCGTACGCGTGAAGCTCATCGTACAGGGCGAACCGGATATGCCGATTGTGAAAGTCGGCGCGCGCCTGCTTTACAACTATCTGGTAAAGGGCGGCGTTCAGGTGTACGAATACCGCCGCAAACCGCTGCATGGCAAGGTGGCGTTAATGGACGACCATTGGGCGACGGTCGGCTCCAGTAATCTCGATCCGCTCAGCCTGTCGCTGAATCTGGAAGCGAACCTGATCATACACGACCGTCAGTTTAACCAGACTCTGCGCGATAACCTTAATGCGATCATCGAGAAAGACTGTAAACAGGTGGATGAGTCGATGGTGCCCAAACGCACCTGGTGGAACCTGACCAAGAGCGTGCTGGCGTTCCACTTTTTACGTCATTTCCCGGCGCTGGTGGGCTGGCTGCCTGCGCATACTCCACATCTGGCGCAGGTTGAACCGCCAGCCCAGCCCGAGATGGAGACGCAGGACCGCGTTGAAGCACAAGATACAGGAGCGAAACCCTAATGGCGAAATCTCATCCGCGCTGGCGGCTGGCGAAAAAGATCCTTACCTGGCTGTTTTTTATTGCAGTAATTGTCCTGCTGGTCATCTATGCCAAAAAGGTCAACTGGGAGGATGTCTGGACGGTTATCCGCGACTACAACCGCGTGGCGCTGCTCAGCGCTGTCGGGCTGGTGATCGTCAGCTATTTATTGTACGGCTGCTACGATCTGTTAGGGCGCGCTTACTGCGGGCATAAGCTGGCGAAGCGCCAGGTCATGCTGGTGTCGTTTATCTGCTACGCCTTTAACCTGACGCTAAGCACCTGGGTCGGCGGCATCGGGATGCGCTATCGACTCTATTCGCGCCTCGGTCTGCCAGGCAGCACCATCACCCGCATTTTCTCATTGAGTATTACCACCAACTGGCTGGGCTACATTCTGCTGGGCGGGATTATCTTTACCTTCGGCGTGGTGCAGTTGCCCGCCCATTGGTATATCGACGAAGGCACGCTGCGCATTCTCGGCGTGGCGCTACTGCTTGTCATCGCCGTGTATATGTGGTTCTGCGCCTTTGCTAAGCGCCGTCATGTCACCATCAAAGGGCAAAAACTGGTGCTGCCGTCGTGGAAATTTGCGCTGGTGCAAATGGCCATTTCGAGCGCCAACTGGATGGTGATGGGACTGATTATCTGGCTGCTGATGGGCCAGGATGTGAACTACTTCTTTGTGCTGGGCGTGCTGTTGGTGAGCAGTATCGCCGGGGTGATAGTCCATATTCCTGCGGGGATCGGCGTGCTGGAAGCGGTGTTCATTGCGCTACTCGCCGGTGAGCATACTTCGCAAGGGACAATCATCGCCGCCCTGCTCGCTTACCGCGTACTGTATTATTTCATACCGCTGCTGCTGGCATTGATTTGTTATCTGGTGCTGGAAAGCCGGGCGAAAAAGCTGCGGGCGAAAAACGAAAAGGCGATGGCGAAGTAGTCTTCTGACGTGCCGAACCTGATGGCGGAACCGCCATCAGGTTCGGTGAGATTACCGGCGGTTGCCGAAGATACGTAACAACATCAGGAACAGGTTGATAAAGTCCAGATACAGCGTCAGCGCCCCGAGAATCGAGTACTTGCGCAGGTTTGAACTGTCGCGCACATCAATCTGCTCGCCAATATTTTTCAGCTTCTGGGTGTCATAGGCGGTCAGGCCGACAAACACCACCACACCAATATAGGTCACTGCCCACATCAGCGCTTCGCTCTTCAGCCAGAAGTTCACCAGCGACGCCAGGATAATGCCTATCAGCGCCATAAACAGCATATTGCCCCAGCCGCTCAGGTCTCGTTTGGTGGTGTAACCCCACAGGCTCATCACGCCGAACATCCCGCCGGTCACCACAAAGGTGCTGGCGATGGACGAATAGGTATAGACGATAAAAATGCTCGACAGCGTCAACCCGGTGAGCGCCGAATAGAGCATAAACAGCGTGGTCGCCATGCCCGCGCTGAGCTTATGCACCATCGCCGAAAGCGCAATAACCAGCGCTAATTGGGCGATAATCAGGCCAAAAAAGGTGATTTTGCTGGAAAAGACGAACATCATGACCGCAGGGGTATTCGCCGCATACCACGCAATAAACGCGGTCAGCAGCAGTCCGACGGTCATCCAGCCGTACACTTGCGCCATATACGTTTGCAGACCGGAACGCGCCTGCACGATTGAATCGGATCGTGGAAATCTGTCCATGAAAATCTCCTGTTAAAAAAGTGACACCTGTATAAGCGTATCACATTCTGCTACCAGCGCTTTGCCGCCTGCTGGTCGCTGTCGCGGGCTTCCACCCAGCGCTCGCCCTCCGGCGTCGCTTCACGTTTCCAGAATGGCGCGCGGGTTTTCAGGTAGTCCATAATAAATTCGCCCGCCTCAAAGGCGCTACTGCGATGCGCGCTGGTGACGCCGACAAACACGATCTCATCGCCCGGCCACAGTTCGCCGATGCGATGGATCACGGTAACGCGCCCCAGCGGCCAGCGCGCGCGCGCCTCTGCCACAATCTCGCCCAGCGCTTTTTCGGTCATGCCGGGATAGTGCTCCAGCGTCAGCGCCTTCACGCTGTCGCCGAGGTTGTGATTGCGGACTTTTCCGGTGAAGGTCACAACCGCGCCGTCTTCGTCACGTTCCGCCAACCACGGGTATTCGTCGCCGACACGAAACGGCGCCGGATCGACCACGATTTTTGTTTCCGCCATCTCAGCCTCCCGTTACCGGCGGGAAAAACGCCACCTCGTCACCCGCGCTTAACGGATGATCAAAGCTGACCAGCGTCTGGTTGACTGCCGCCAGCAGTTTGCCGTCTTCCAGGGCCAGCGCCCAGCGGTCGCTGTTTGTCGCCAGATGCTGGCGCAGCGCCTCAACGGTGGGAAAATCAGCCGCCACGTTCAGCGCATCGGTGCCGACCAGTTCGCGAACCTGGGCGAAGAAGAGAACCTTAATCATGAGAATCCGCCTTAAAATCACCCGATTTGCCGCCACTTTTCGCCAGCAGTCGCACCGGACCAATCACCATATCTTTCTGCACCGCTTTACACATATCGTAGATGGTCAGCGCCGCAACCGACGCGGCGGTTAACGCCTCCATCTCAACGCCGGTTTTGCCGGTCAGACGGCACAGTGACTCAATGCGCACGCGGTTGTGCTCCGGTTCAGCCAGCAGTTGCACTTCAACTTTGCTCAACAGCAACGGATGGCACAGCGGGATCAGCTCCCAGGTGCGTTTTGCCGCCTGGATGCCCGCGATGCGCGCGGTGGCGAAGACATCGCCCTTATGGTGGCTGCCGTCAATAATCATCGCCAGTGTTTCACTGCGCATGGTGACAAAGGCTTCGGCGCGCGCTTCGCGAACGGTTTCCGCTTTAGCGGAAACGTCGACCATGTGCGCTTCGCCAGCGGCGTTAATATGGGTCAGTTGCGACATACTTATTTCTTCAGATGAGGGTGGAAGTTACACGGACGGGTGCGCGCATCAAGCTGCGGAGCAATGATATTATCCCAGGCGGTACGGCAGGCTTTCGTTGAACCCGGCATGGCGAAAATCAGCGTATGGTTGGCCATACCTGCCACCGCGCGCGACTGCAGCGTCGCGGTGCCAATCTCTTCAAACGACAGCATTCGGAAGAGTTCGCCAAAGCCTTCAACTTCGCGGTCAAACAGCGGCAGCAGCGCTTCCGGCGCCTGATCGCCTTCGGTGAGCCCTGTCCCGCCGGTGATCAGCACCACCTGGACGTTTTCGCTGGCGATCCATGCCGACACCTGGGCGCGGATGGCGTAGCGGTTCTCTTTGACGATGGCTTTATCCACCACCTGATGTCCCGCTTCCTGTGCCGCGTCACGCAGAAAATGACCGGAGGTATCTTCCTCCTCACCACGACGATTCGACACCGTAAGAATAGCGATACGGGTCGGGATAAATTCAGCGCTTACCTGACTCATGGAAAACTCCTTTTAGCGATCAACCGCCAATGTACGATAAGTTTTGCGTAATACCGGTGTTGTTCTGATGCAGGAAATGGGTCTGCTTTTTCTCACGCAGCGCGAGAGAAATACGTTCTTCCAGCGCATGCTGCTGCGAGTCTTCGACCAGCAGATCGCGCAGGCTGACGCCGCCGTCGCCAAACAGACACAGATGCAGTTTACCCACCGAAGAGACGCGCAGTCGGTTACAGGTGGCGCAGAAATCTTTCTCGTACGGCATGATAAGGCCGATTTCGCCCGCATAGTCGGGGTGGCAGAAAACCTGCGCCGGGCCGTCGCTGCGCTGGCGCAGCTGGTGGATCCAACCACGACGCAGCAGTTCATCGCGCAGCACCTGGCCGGAAATATGGTGTTTGCGGAAAAGCGCGCTGCCCTCGCCCGTTTCCATCAGTTCGATAAAGCGTAGCTGGATAGGGCGCGTCTGGATCCAGTTCAGGAAGGTATCGAGCTGATGATGATTCACGTCACGCATCAGCACGGTATTGACTTTGACCTTTGTAAAGCCCGCCTCAAAGGCGGCGTCAATGCCCGCCATCACCTGCCGGAATTTGTCCTGTCCGGTAATGGCGTGAAACTGCCGGGCGTCCAGGCTGTCGACGCTGACATTGATGCCCGTCAACCCGGCCTCGCGCCAGGCCGCGGCATCACGCGCCAGGCGATAGCCGTTAGTAGTGACGGCTATCTGGCGAATGGCGTCGTTCTCCCGCACGGCAGCGATGATGTCAGTAAAATCGCGGCGCAGGGAAGGTTCACCGCCGGTCAGGCGCACTTTTTCGGTGCCAAGACTGGCAAACGCGCGGGTAACCCGACGAATTTCATCGACAGAAAGAAAACCGTTATTGGTGACGCCGCCGGGCTTGTAGCCATCCGGCAGACAGTAGGTGCAACGAAAGTTACACACATCGGTAATCGACAAACGCAGGTAATAAAACGTGCGCGCGAAAGCATCGGTCAGTTGTGAGGCCATAGACACCTTTCCAGTACGGGAGGCGCAGTCATTTCTTCCTGCACCCTGGTGGCAACGCGTTTACGCTGTCACGGCCAAAGCGCCATATCAATGTCTTCATTGACCCAGGCGCAGAGGCTAGAGTGTTTTTTAATGATTAGCCGATACTAGCGCGTAAACGACCATTTTGCCATTTACGCCTAACGCTATATAAACTTATATATAGCGTCATGATCGTGCTATTTCGCTACAGAATAAGCGAAAATGGGCTTTTTGCATTGATATACATCATTAGGCAGTAACCGACATCTCGTACTAAAGGGGTAGCTGCGCAGAATTTATTTCTCTCTCCAGCGGGGAGTGAATTGCTGAAAACCCGCGATGTGCGCTACTGTAGCGAGGTAAATCTGACTTCAGGATATTTTATGCGCAATCGTACGCTGGCTGACCTGGATCGTGTCGTCGCTCTCGGCGGAGGGCATGGATTAGGACGCGTTCTCTCATCACTTTCATCACTGGGCTCACGCCTCACCGGCATTGTCACCACCACCGATAACGGCGGCTCGACCGGACGTATCCGCCGCTCGGAAGGCGGTATCGCCTGGGGGGATATGCGCAACTGCCTTAACCAGTTGATAACCGAACCCAGCGTCGCGTCGGCTATGTTTGAGTATCGTTTTGGCGGTAATGGCGAACTTTCGGGTCATAACCTGGGAAATTTGATGTTAAAGGCGCTCGATCACCTGAGCGTGCGGCCTCTGGAGGCGATCAATTTAATTCGTAACCTGCTTAAAGTCGACGCGCATTTAATCCCGATGTCGGAACTGCCGGTCGATCTGATGGCGATCGACGATCAGGGGCATGAGGTGTATGGCGAAGTGAATATTGACCAGTTGCTCACCCCGCCGCAGGACCTGATGCTGTCACCCAACGTGCCCACCACGCGTGAAGCGGTGCAGGCAATTAACGAAGCGGATTTGATCCTGATTGGCCCTGGCAGTTTTTACACCAGCCTGATGCCGATCCTGCTGCTGGATGACCTGGCGCAGGCGCTGCGCCGCACCCAGGCGCCGATGGTCTATATCGGCAATCTGGGGCGTGAACTGAGTCTGCCGGCAGCCAGCCTGACTCTGGTCGATAAACTGGCGATTATGGAGCAGTATGTCGGTAAACGAGTGATTGACGCCGTGGTCGTCGGTCCTAACGTTGACGTCAGCGCCATCAATGACAGAGTAGTGATTCAGGAGGAGCTGGAAGCCAGCGATATCCCCTATCGCCATGACCGCCAGCTATTGCACTGCGCGCTGGAAAAAGCGGTGCAGGCGCTGGGTTAAATCTGGCATGTCTCGATCGCGACCGGCGTAGCGCTTCGCTTTTCCGGTCTGCGACGCTTTGCCTGAATACCGGATTATGACGCGGCGATAAACAGCTCACGCAGTTGATGGAGCTGGTCGCGGATCTGCGCGGCTTCCTCGAACTCCAGATTCTGCGCGTGCTGCATCATCTGCCCCTCCAGCTCGTGGATCTTCTGCTGCAGCGCCTTCGGCGACATATCCATCCCGACGATATCCGCCTTCGCCGTGGAGCGTGACTTGCCCCTGCCCTTCGCTTTGGTCTTCGCGATGTTCTGACCCAGCGCCAGAATATCGACCACTTTTTTGTTCAGCCCCTGCGGGGTAATGCCGTGCTGCTCGTTGTACTGCTGCTGTTTCTCACGGCGGCGCTCGGTTTCGCTAATGGCCTTCGCCATCGACGGGGTGATCTTATCGCCGTACAGGATCGCTTTGCCGTTAACGTTACGCGCCGCGCGGCCAATGGTCTGAATCAGCGAACGTTCAGAGCGCAGGAACCCTTCTTTGTCCGCGTCAAGGATCGCCACCAGCGACACTTCCGGCATGTCGAGCCCCTCTCGCAACAGGTTGATCCCTACCAGCACGTCAAACTCGCCGAGGCGCAGGTCGCGAATGATCTCCATACGCTCGACGGTATCGATGTCCGAGTGCAGATAGCGCACCCGTTCACCGTGTTCCTCCAGGTATTCGGTGAGATCTTCCGCCATCCGCTTGGTTAAGGTTGTCACCAGCACGCGCTCATTGATAGACGCCCGCGCGCGGATCTCTGAAAGCAGGTCGTCCACCTGCGTCGCCACCGGACGCACCTCAATGACCGGATCCAGCAGGCCGGTCGGACGAACCACCTGATCCACCACGTCGCCGCCCGATTTCTCCAGCTCATAGTTGCCCGGCGTCGCGGAAACATAGATGGTCTGCGGGGCCAGCGCTTCAAACTCTTCGAACTTCAGCGGACGGTTATCCAGCGCGGAAGGCAAGCGGAACCCATACTCCACCAGCGTCTCTTTACGCGCTCTGTCGCCACGGTACATGCCGCCAATCTGCGGAATGGTGACGTGCGATTCATCCACCACCAGCAGGCCGTCTGCGGGTAGATAATCGAACAGCGTCGGCGGCGGCTCGCCCGGTCCGCGTCCAGAAAGATAGCGTGAATAGTTTTCGATCCCCGAACAGTAGCCAAGCTCGTTCATCATCTCAAGATCGAACTGGGTGCGCTGGCTGAGACGCTGCTCTTCCAGCAGCTTGTTGTTCGCCAGCAGGATCTTGCGGCGATCGACCAGTTCGTCTTTGATCTCTTCCATCGCCTGCAAAATACGCTCGCGCGGCGTGACATAGTGGGTTTTCGGGTAGATGGTGTAGCGGGGAATGGTCGATTCCACCTGTCCGGTGAGCGGATCAAACAACGACAGCCGCTCCACCTCTTCGTCAAACAGCTCCACACGTAGCGCGATGTCGTCGGATTCCGCCGGGAAGATGTCGATCACCTCGCCGCGTACGCGGAAGGTGCCGCGCTGGAACGCCTGATCGTTACGGGTGTACTGTAGCTCGGCCAGACGACGCAGGATCGCGCGCTGGTCGATCAGCATCCCCACCGTCAGGTGCAGCATCATTTTCAGGTACAGATCCGGGTCGCCCAGACCGTAGATCGCCGACACCGAGGCCACCACCACCACGTCGCGACGCTCGAGCAAGGCTTTGGTTGCCGACAAACGCATCTGCTCAATGTGTTCGTTTACCGACGCGTCTTTCTCAATGAAGGTGTCGGAACTGGGCACATAGGCTTCAGGCTGATAGTAGTCATAGTAAGAGACGAAATATTCCACCGCGTTTTCCGGAAAGAATTCTTTCATTTCGCCGTACAGCTGCGCCGCCAGCGTTTTGTTCGGCGCGAGCACCATGGTCGGACGCTGGAGATCGGCAATGACATTGGCGATGGTGAACGTTTTCCCTGACCCCGTTACGCCAAGCAGCGTCTGATGCGCCAGGCCATCCTCCAGCCCTTCTTCGAGGCGTCGTATCGCCTCTGGCTGGTCGCCTGACGGTTTAAATGCGGAATTCAGTTTGAACGGTTTACTCATGGGCAGCTACCTGAAGCAATGGGCGGGCAGGCTTGTAATTTTACTCGCAGCGCATAATTTTGCCAGTAAAATATACTGGATGAAAAAACAGTAACGACGGAGAAAATTTGTGTTACGCGCCGAAAAGACACAGCGTCAGCGGCGAGAATTTCACCGCTGACAAGATAATCTTCTGACCGGCGGGGTTATCCCCAAACCAATCACTTCGTTAACATTGTCAAGTCGTGTCATGAAAGTTTTATTGCATTCAATGACAGTTCTGCGACAGCTATTGCCTTTATATAACAAATTGAAAAATAAGTAATATTTCACAAAGCCGTCTTTCGCATCAATTTGGCTGGAAGCCGCGTATTCTCTCGCTTACCCTGCGTTTTCTAACTCTAATACACAAGGTTATCCACAGGAATAGTGGATAACTGCTTCCAGCCCACACGGTCTGCCGCCTGGCAATTTCCCCTCGTTGACGGATTTCAGGACAATAAAAAAAAATTATCGCTAAATTTTGATTTTTATCAGCTAACGAAACGGCCTGTCGCAGGCGACATTGCTCGCAAAATCGCCATTTACTCTCCTGTCAAAAGCGTGAGATCCAGATATTGTCCTGTTGCGACGGTTTGCGCTTCAGCGCCAAGCCAGGGGATTTCCCCGATTAAAGGCGCGGGAATAACCCGCGCCAGCGTCGCCATATACTCGCGGTGGCGTTTACCCGGCGGCTGGACGTCATTCGCCACCCAGCCGGCTAACGTCAGCCCGGCCTGCTGAATGGCCTGCGCGGTGAGCATCGCATGGTTAATACACCCCAGCTTCACGCCGACCACTAAAATCACCGGCAGTTGTTCCGCCTGCACCCAGTCGGCAAACGTAACGTCCTCTGTCAGCGGCGTGAACCAGCCGCCCGCGCCTTCCACCAGCACCCACTCCGCGCAGGTTTCCAGCGCCCGTAGCCCGGCTGACATCACATCGGTTTGAATCGGTCTGCCCTCTCCGGCGCTGATGATGTGCGGCGAGGTCGGCTCGGCGAAGGTATAAGGATTCACTGCCGCGTAGTCCAGCGGCAGGCTGCTGCTACGCTGGAGCGCCAGCGCATCGCTGTTGCGCAACCCTTCCGGCGTCATTTCGCTGCCGGAGGCAACCGGCTTATACCCGGCCGTGCGCAGCCCCATTTTGCCTGCCGCCTGGAGCAAAGCGCTACTGGCGACGGTTTTCCCGACCTCGGTATCAGTACCGGTAACAAAATAGCGTTTAATCACGTTCAATAACTCCTGCAAAAAGATGGTAGGTGAGCGGATACTTTCCCTGTTGTTGAGGCCAGGCCAACTGCACTTTTTGCAGTTGCGCACGGGTGAGCACGCGCGGTACACGTCCTTCGTGCAGATGCGTGGCCCCAATCCCCTTCAGCGAACGCATCGCGCTCAGCGCATCGTCAAACCACAGGGTCAACGTGTGCAGATGGCTTTCGCTACGCCAGCCGCGCAGGGCATCGCGCAGCGCCGCCTGCGGTAAGAACCGATTAGCATGGGTTTGGTTATCAACTGCCCGCCATGCCTGATGCAGCTCCGGCAGCGACCCTTTCGCCAGCGTTGTGAACGCCACTCTGCCGCCGGGACGCACCACCCGATAAAGTTCGCTCAGCGCGCCGTGTAAATCGTTGCACCACTGAACGGCGAGATTACTCCAGGCGAGATCGAACGTCGCACTCGCCAACGGCAGCGATTCGATATCTCCGGCAAGATAGTGGTGCGCCGTATTACGCCGCCGCGCCTCGTCAAGCATGGGTGAGGACAAATCCAGCGCGGTGACCTGGCTGCCCTGCTCACGCCAGTAACGGCTCAACCGGCCAGGACCACAGCCGGCGTCCAGCACCTGCCCATAGCTTTGCTGCGGTAACTGCGCCAGCAGCGCGTCCGCGCTCAACCGTTGCAGCGTGGCGTGTTGTTCATAACACGTCGCCGCACGGCCAAACGCCGCCGCGATGGCCTGTTTATTCACCTGCGTCATTTAGCACCTCCAGCAGACGGTCAATGTCTTCACGCTCGTGCGCCTGGGTGAGGGTCAGGCGCAAACGCGCCGTCCCCGCAGGCACCGTTGGCGGACGAATTGCCGTCGCCCAGCAGCCACGGCTGCGCAGGGTTTCCGCCAGATGCAGCGCCCGCGCGTTATCGCCAACGATCAGCGGCTGGATCGCGCTGTGCGATTCCCCCAGTCGGTAACGGCTGCGGTCTACGCCGCGACGAAAGCGTGCGATGAGCGCCGCCAGTTTCGCCCGGCGCGCGTCGCCTTCTTCGCTGCGGATCACCGCAAGGGAGGCCCGGATCGCCTGCGCCTGAGCAGGCGGCATGCTGGTGCTGTAGATCAGGTGTCGGGCAAATTGCAGCAGATAATCCGCCACGGGGGCTGAACACAATATCGCCGCGCCGCTGACGCCAAAGCCTTTACCAAAGGTCACGACCAGCAGTTCTGGTCGCACCTGCTGCCGCCAGCAGCTGCCGCGCCCTTCTTCGCCGCAGACGCCAATGCCGTGGGCATCGTCCACCAGCAGCCAGGCGTTGCGCCGCGCTGCCGCACGCTGGATCTCCGCCAGCGGCGCGCTGTCGCCATCCATACTGAATACGCCTTCAGTGACCACCAGTTGTTGCCCCGGACAGGGGGCATCGAGCAGTCGCGTCAGATGCCGGGTATCGTTATGGGTAAAACGGCGAAGCGGCGCCGGACTAAGGCTTGCCGCCTCCAGCAACGAGGCATGGCTGAGGCGATCGGCGACAATCCGATCGTCCTTTGCCATCAACGCGGCAATGACCGCCTGATTAGCGGCAAAACCTGAGATAAACAGCAGCGCGCGCGGGTAACCCAACCAGTCCGCCAGCTCTTCTTCAACGTGTTGATGCGCAACGGTATAACCGCTGACGTGGCCGGAGCCGCCGCTGCCTACGCCGAAGCGTTCCGCCCCCTGTTGCCAGGCATGAATAATCTGCGGATGGTGGCTTAAGCCCAGATAGTCGTTGCTGGAAAAGTTGAGAAAGCGGCGATCGCCGGTCATCAGCCAGCGGCCCGCGCCCTGCTCAACCGCGTAACGACGACGCAGGGCATCCGCTGAACGACGCGCGTTTAGCGCATCGTCGATTTTTTGCTGCCAGCTCATACCGCTGCCGCGTTGTACCAGGCGTCGGTATCCGGGGTCATCAGCGCCTGCTCCAGCCGCTGCTGCTGCTCGTTATCCCCTGCCAGCACGGCGGTTTGCTGCGGGTTCAGTCCGAGCTTACGGAACAGCTGTAAGTCTTTATCTTCTTCCGGGTTCGGCGTGGTCAACAGCTTGCAGCCGTAAAAGATAGAGTTCGCGCCCGCCATGAAGCACATTGCCTGGGTTTGTTCGTTCATCTGCTCGCGACCGGCAGAGAGACGCACGTACGAGGTGGGCATCATAATGCGCGCCACCGCGATCGTGCGGATGAAGTCAAATGCGTCCACATCGTCGTTATCGGCCAGCGGCGTCCCCTTGACCTTCACCAGCATGTTGATCGGCACGCTTTCCGGCGGAGTGGGCAGATTCGCCAGTTGCAGCAGCAGACCGGCGCGATCGTTCACTGTTTCGCCCAGCCCGACAATCCCGCCGGAGCAGACCTTGATCCCGGCATTGCGCACTTTATCCAGCGTATCCAGACGCTCCTGATAAGAACGGGTGGTGATGATATTGCCGTAGAACTCCGGCGAAGTGTCGAGGTTGTGGTTGTAGTAATCCAGCCCCGCCGCCGCCAGCCGCTGCGCCTGCGCTTCGCTCAGGGTGCCGAGGGTCATACAGGCTTCCAGCCCCATCGCCTTCACCCCCTGCACCATTTGCTCAAGATACGGCATGTCGCGCTCGTGAGGGTTCTTCCACGCCGCCCCCATACAGAAACGGGTGGACCCGGCGTTTTTCGCCTTACGCGCCGAATCCAGTACCTGTTCGACCTCCATCAGGCGCTCTGCTTCCAGCCCGGTTTTATAGCGCGAGCTTTGTGGGCAATATTTGCAATCCTCCGGGCAGGCGCCGGTTTTAATCGACAGCAATGTACTGACCTGCACCTGGCGAGGATCAAAATGCTGACGGTGGATTTGCTGGGCTTCAAAGAGCAGATCCAGCAGCGGTTTTTCAAATAATTCGGTGACTTGCGACAGCGTCCAGCGAGAATGTTTGGTCATAATTTTCTACGTTTTGTTGTGAGAACCGTGTAGACTCGTAAACCTAAATGTTTTTAATTTGGTTTACAAGTCGATTATGACAACGGACGATCTCGCTTTCGATCGGCGCCATATCTGGCACCCTTATACCTCCATGACCTCTCCGCTACCGGTGTATCCGGTCGCGCGCGCGGAAGGTTGCGAACTGATCCTCACCAGCGGCGAACACCTCATTGACGGCATGTCGTCGTGGTGGGCGGCGATCCACGGCTACAACCATCCCGTACTCAACGCGGCGATGAAAACGCAAATTGACGCCATGTCGCACGTGATGTTTGGCGGCATTACCCATGCACCGGCCATCGACCTGTGCCGTAAACTGGTGGCGATGACGCCCGAGCCCCTGGCGTGCGTTTTCCTTGCGGATTCCGGTTCCGTGGCCGTTGAAGTGGCGATGAAAATGGCGCTGCAATACTGGCAGGCAAAAGGCGAATCGCGACAGCGTTTCCTGACGTTTCGCAACGGCTATCACGGCGACACGTTCGGCGCCATGTCAGTCTGCGATCCGGACAACTCCATGCACAGCCTGTGGAAGGGCTATCTGCCGGAAAACCTGTTTGCCCCGGCGCCGCAAAGCCGGATGGGCGGCGAATGGGATGAGCGCGATATGGTGGCGTTCGCCCGCCTGATGGCCGCACACCGGCATGAGATCGCCGCAGTGATCCTCGAACCCATCGTCCAGGGCGCGGGCGGAATGCGCATGTACCATCCCCAGTGGCTGCAGCGCATCCGTAAGATGTGTGATCGGGAAGGCATCCTGCTGATCGCCGACGAGATCGCCACCGGTTTTGGCCGCACCGGCAAACTGTTTGCCTGCGAGCACGCCGGGGTATCGCCGGATATTCTCTGTCTGGGTAAAGCGCTCACCGGCGGCACGATGACCCTTTCCGCCACCCTCGCCACCCGCCAGATCGCCGACACTATCAGCAACGGCGACGCCGGGTGTTTTATGCACGGCCCGACATTTATGGCTAACCCGCTGGCCTGCGCGGCGGCAAACGCCAGCCTGACGTTGCTGGCATCCGGCGACTGGCAGCAGCAGGTGGCGGCCATTGAAGCGCAACTGCGTGCCGAACTGGCCGCGGCGGCAGATTCGCCATGGGTCGCGGACGTACGCGTGCTCGGCGCGATCGGCGTGGTGGAAACCACTCATCCGGTCAATATGGCGGCGCTGCAAAAATTCTTTGTCCAGCGGGGCGTCTGGGTGCGTCCGTTCGGCAAACTCATCTACCTGATGCCGCCGTACATTATCCAGCCGGAGCAACTGCGTTGTCTGACGCAGGCGGTTAACGAAGCTGTGCGCGAAGAAACATTTTTTCGCGTTTAATTGGCGGTAAACTAAAACGTTTCTGGCTAAACTTTTTGGTTAAGGGAGGAATCAGCATGAAACTCATCAGTAACGATTTCCGCGACGGCGATAAGCTTCCGCTGCGTCACGTTTTTAACGGCATGGGTTACGACGGCGATAATATTTCGCCGCATCTGGCCTGGGATGACGTTCCGGCAGGAACGAAAAGTTTTGTCGTGACCTGTTTCGACCCCGATGCGCCCACCGGCTCCGGCTGGTGGCACTGGGGCGTAGCGAATTTACCCGCCGACACCCGCGTTCTGACCCAGGGTTTCGGCTCCGGTCTGGTGGCGCAACCGGACGGCGTGGTGCAGACCCGCACCGATTTCGGTAAAGCAGGCTACGGCGGCGCCGCGCCGCCAAAAGGCGAAACGCACCGCTATATCTTTACAGTTCATGCGCTGGACGTGGATCGTATCGAGGTCGATGAAGAGGCCAGCGGCGCGATGGTCGGCTTTAACGTCCATTTCCACGCGCTCGCCAGCGCGTCGATCACCGCCATGTTCAGTTAACCTGATAACGGATGGCGACGCTAACGTGCCGCCATCCGGTACTCCTTACAGAAAGTCCGGCACTAAACGCAGCAGCGCTTCCTGCGCCAGCAGTTCGGTCGCGCATTCTATGTCCGGGGCAAAGAAACGGTCGTCGGTATAGTGGGCAACCTGCTCGCGTAACGCCGCGCGCGCCTGCTCAAGAAGCGGACTGGATGTCAGTCCGTCGCGCAGATCGATCCCCTGACAGGCCGCCAGCCACTCGACCGCCAACACGCCGCGGGTATTGGCCGCCATCTCCCACAGCCTGCGCCCTGCCGCCGGCGCCATCGACACATGATCTTCCTGATTCGCTGAGGTTGGCAGACTGTCAACGCTGTGCGGATGCGCCAGCGCCTTGTTCTCGCTGGCCAGCGCCGCCGCCGTCACCTGGGCAATCATAAAGCCGGAGTTCACGCCGCCATTTTTTACCAGGAACGGCGGCAGTTGCGACATGTGTTTATCCATCATCAACGCAATTCGACGCTCAGCGAGCGCGCCGATTTCGGCAATCGCCAGCGCCAGGTTGTCTGCCGCCATCGCCACCGGTTCGGCGTGAAAATTACCGCCGGAGATGACATCCCCCTGCTGCGCAAAAACCAGCGGGTTATCGGACACCGCGTTGGCTTCGATCAGCAAAACCTCTCTCACCTGACGCATCTGGGTCAGACACGCGCCCATCACCTGCGGCTGACAACGCAGTGAATACGGATCCTGCACTTTGTCGCAGTTATGGTGCGACTGCGACAGCGCGCTGGTTTCCGTTAGCACATGACGGTACAGCGCCGCCGCGTCAATTTGTCCAGGCTGCCCCCGTGCGGCATGGATCCGCGCGTCAAACGGACGGCGCGATCCCAGCACCGCTTCAGTGGTTAATGCGCCGCAAACCACGGCGGAGGCAAACAGTTCCTGGGCTTCAAACAGGCCGCGCAGCGCGAACGCCGTTGACGCCTGAGTGCCATTGAGCAGCGCTAATCCCTCTTTCGCCGCCAGGGTCAGCGGCGCCAGCCCGGCTTTTTTCAGCGCCTCTTTGGCCGGTAGCCATTCCCCCTGAACGCGCGCTTTTCCCTCGCCGAGCAGAGTAAGCGACAGGTGCGCCAGCGGCGCTAAATCCCCCGATGCGCCCACCGAGCCTTTCGCCGGGATCAGCGGATAGACCTCGGCGTTTACCAGCGCGATCAGCGCCTCGATCACGCACAGACGGATACCGGAAAACCCGCGCGCCAGGCTGTTGATCTTCAGCACCATGATCAGGCGCACCATCGCATCATCCAGCGCTTCGCCAACCCCTGCGGCATGTGACAGCACCAGCGCGCGCTGAAGATTTTGCAGATCGTGATCGGCGATCCGCGTCTGGGCCAGCAGGCCAAAGCCGGTATTAATGCCGTAGGCCGTGCGCCCCTCCGCCACAATCGTGTTCACGCAGGCGACGCTGGCATGAATGCCGTCGATGGCGCTGGCATCAAGCGTCAGCCTGACCGGCTGCCGCCAGACATCACAAAGCTGCGAAAAAGTGAGCTGCCCCGGCGTTAAGGTCAAGGTGTTCATATCAGCGTTTCTCCTGGGTTGCCGCAACCATCGGCAGATTAAGCTGGTGTTCAGCGGCGCACTCAATGGCGATCTCATAACCCGCGTCGGCATGGCGCATCACGCCGGTCGCTGGATCGTTGTGCAGCACGCGGGCGATTCGCTCCGCGGCGTCATCGCTGCCGTCGCACACAATCACCATCCCGGCATGCTGCGAGAAGCCCATGCCGACGCCGCCGCCGTGATGCAGCGACACCCAGGTCGCGCCACTGGCGGTATTGAGTAACGCGTTAAGCAGCGGCCAGTCGGACACCGCGTCGGAGCCGTCGCGCATCGCTTCCGTTTCACGGTTCGGACTGGCAACGGAGCCGGAGTCCAGGTGGTCGCGACCAATGACAATCGGCGCGGAAAGTTCGCCGCGACGCACCATGTCGTTAAACGCCAGTCCGATCTTTTGACGTAACGACAGCCCGACCCAACAGATGCGCGCCGGAAGCCCCTGAAAGCGGATCCGCTCGCGGGCCATGTCCAGCCAGCGATGCAGGTGCGCATCGTCCGCGACGATCTCTTTCACTTTGGCGTCGGTTTTATAAATATCCTCAGGATCGCCGGAGAGCGCCACCCAACGGAACGGGCCGATGCCGCGGCAGAACAGCGGACGAATATAGGCGGGTACAAAACCGGGGAAATCAAAGGCGTTGTCCACGCCCATCTCTTTCGCCATCTGACGAATATTGTTGCCGTAATCAAACGTGGGCACCCCCATCCTGTGAAATGCCAGCATGGCCTGCACGTGCTTCGCCATAGAGCGCTTTGCGGCTTCGACGGTTCCCTGCGGATCGGAAACCGCCTTCTGCTGGTATGTCTGCCAGTCCCAGCCGGAAGGCAGATAGCCGTGCAGCGGATCGTGAGCGCTGGTCTGGTCAGTCACCAGATCCGGACGCACGCCGCGTTTTACCAGCTCGGGCAGCACGTCCGCGGCGTTAGCGCACAGGGCGACAGACACCGCGCGGCCTTCACGGGTGTAGTTTTCGATGCGCGCCAGCGCGTCGTCCAGCGAGGTCGCCTGCTCATCAACATAGCGGGTGCGCAGGCGAAAATCGATACGACTCTGCTGGCATTCAATATTCAGGGAACAGGCCCCCGCCAGGGTCGCCGCTAACGGCTGCGCGCCGCCCATGCCGCCGAGTCCCGCCGTCAGCACCCAGCGTCCGCGCAACTCGCCGTGATAATGTTGGCGCCCCGCTTCGACAAACGTTTCATACGTACCCTGCACAATTCCCTGACTGCCTATGTAGATCCAGCTCCCGGCGGTCATCTGGCCGTACATCGCCAGCCCTTTCGCATCCAGTTCGTTAAAATGTTCCCAGGTGGCCCAGTGAGGAACCAGATTGGAATTGGCGATCAGCACGCGCGGCGCGTTGCGGTGGGTCTTAAATACGCCGACCGGCTTACCGGACTGCACCAGCAGGGTTTCATCGTCCTCCAGCGCAGTCAGCGCCTTAACAATGGCGTCAAAACAGTCCCAGTTGCGGGCCACCCGACCAATGCCGCCGTAGACCACCAGCTCATAGGGATTTTCGGCAACATCCGGATCCAGGTTGTTCATTAACATACGCAGCGGCGCTTCGCTTAACCAACTTTTGGCCGTTAAGGTGGTTCCCCGCGGCGCGCGGATCGTCTGCTGACGGTATTTGCTATATGACATAACACTGCCTCTCCTGAAGGGCCGGACCTGACGATACCGACGTAGGGAATGATTCAGCTATGGCATAAACATATACTTGTCTATACAAGACATAACAAGGCTGAATTTAACAGAAAAGATACATTTTTATCATATTGCGTCAGCAATCACGCTTTCCAGGACGCAGGGTCAGGAAGAGAAATGGCCCTGCAAGCGGTAACGGGAACCGGGGAAAAGCAGCCGCGCGTGGGAGACAATTTGCGTGGCTGACCAGGTGGTACGGCGGATCAACAGGCAGGGTTCGGTTTCGTTGATGGTTAATAACGCAGACTCTTCGGCGCTGGCACGAACCGCTTCCACAATGTGCTCCCCTTCCGTGAGCGGGGCGATCAACGACAGATAAGCGTGCGGCGTGGTCTGGCTGTAATCCTGCGCCAGATAGTCGGGCACCACCTGTGCATTGACGATGCGATCTTCAATTTGTACCGGCAATTCATTTTCGAAGTGCACCATCACGGAATGAAAAATATCGCTGCCTTCGTTGATCTTCAGCGCGGCCGCCTGTAGGGCATTCGCGGGGCTTCTTTCCAGCACCCGCACGTCGCAACGGTGCTGATGCGAACGGGCAGTGATTTCATCCGCGATACTGCGAATCTCGAACAGCGCCGACTGGCCTTTTGGCTCGGCGACAAAGGTTCCAACCCCTTGTAACCGCACCAACAGCCCTTCGTCGGTCAGCTCGCGCAGTGCGCGGTTAATGGTCATCCGGCTGTAGCCGTATTGCGTCACCAGCTCCGCTTCAGACGGAATGCGATCGTGCGGCTGCCAGACGCCGCTGGCGATCTTCTCGCTGATCGCCCGTTTTACCGTTTCATAATACGGCGCGGGTGTCGCGCGGGGTCGAAGGACATTCATGCGTACATTTACCTTTTCATCAAACCAGGATTGACGGAAGCCGTCGCTAATGGCTTATTGCCACCAGTAAACGATCTGCCAGCCAAGCCGCGCCGCAACGCGCGCCGCGCTGCCATCATTATCAAAGCGCGGATTAAATTCAACCATATCCACCGCCTGAAGCTTGCCGCTGCGACAAATCGGCTCTATCAGCCGCAGCAGGGTCGACAGCGGTACTCCCAGCGCGGCGGGTGCTGAAACCGCAGGCATCGCCGCGCCGGGAAGCACGTCGAGATCGACGGTGAGATAAATTTTATCGACCCGTCCGATAAACGCCGCAAGCGTCGCCTGCGCGTCATCGCAATAGAGATCTTCAACTACTGTCACCCGGCGGGTTTGCGCCTCATCCCACAGCGCCTGGGTATTTGCCGCCCGGCTGACGCCAAAGCAGGCATAGTGAAACCCACGCTGCTGCTGGTCGCACAGTTGCGCCAGTTGGCGAAACGGCGTACCAGAACTGGGGCGTCCGGCGAAACGCAGATCCAGGTGAGCGTCAAGATTGATAATTCCGATGCGTTCAGCCGCAAAAGCATCATAAACACCCGCGCCATGCCCGAACGCCGTCTCATGCCCCCCACCGAGTACAAAGGTGCGCACACCCGCCTGCTGGCAGCGATGTACCGCATCCCTTAACGCCTGTTGCGCCCCTTCCAGATCCGCGCCTGGCGCCAGAATATTGCCCATATCCACCAGTCGCTCATGCCCGGCGTGGCAGGCGAGATTCGCCAGCGCTTTACGCAGCGCGTCCGGGGCGCCAGCGGCGCCGGGGCGTCCGTGGTTACGCTTAACGCCTTCATCACAGGCAAAGCCCAGCAGCGCAATCCGGTCACGATAATGCCCGGGCGAAAACGTCCGGCTTATTTCGATGGTCTGACACAGACGCAGCGCATTCGCCGCCTCCGCGCGATCATCACGTCCCTGCCACAGCGCAGGGGAAACGGGTTGCCATTGCGTCATACGATATCCCCCCGAAAGACGCGTTGAAACAGCGGGTTGCGCCCCGGTTCGTACACGATCTCTACCGGATGTTCCGCATCCCAGATCGCGAAATCCGCCCTATAACCGGCCGTAAGTTGACCGTGCGTCGACTGGCGACCCAGCGCGCGCGCGGCGTGGCGCGTAACTCCCGCCCAGGCTTCTTCCGGCGTCAGGCCAAACTGCACGCAGGCCATATTCATCGCCAGGTGCAGGCTGATAAACGGGCTGGTGCCGGGATTAAAGTCGCTCGCCACCGCCATCGGCACGCCGTAGCGGCGAAGCAGTCCAACGGGAGGAGTCTGTTTCTCTTTCAGGAAATAAAACGCCCCCGGCAGCAGCACGCCGACAGTGCCGCTGCGGTGCATCGCCGCCACGCCCGCCTCGTCCAGATACTCAATATGATCGGCAGACAGTCCACGATAGCGGCTGACCAACTGCGCGCCGCCGAGCAGAGACAACTGCTCCACGTGCCCTTTTACCGGTATACCCAGCGCCTGCGCCGCGCGAAGCACCCGTTCGCTTTGCGCAAGCGTAAAGCCAACGCTTTCGCAGAACAGATCGACCGCTTCAAACAGCCCTTTTTGCCATAGCTGCGGCAAAATGACGTCGCAGACAAGGTCGATATAGCCGTCAGGATCGTCGCGAAATTCCTGCGGGGTGGCGTGCGCCGCCAGCAGCGTAGGGCTGATCTCCATCATTCCGTCGGCCGCCAGTCGGGCAGCCACGCGCAGCATCTTTTCTTCGCTGGCGATATCCAGTCCGTAGCCGGATTTTATTTCCAGTAGCGTTACCCCTTCACGGGCTAAACGCTGCATTCTGTCTCTGGCGACGCGGTAAAGCACATCTTCTGTCGCCGTCCGGGTCGCTGACACCGTGGCGTTAATGCCGCCGCCCTGAGCGCTGATCTGCTGATACGAGACGCCGTTCAACCGCTGCTCCCATTCACTGGCGCGGTTGCCGCCAAAAATCAGATGCGTGTGGCAGTCAATCAGACCGGGGGTAACCAGTCGGCCCTCAAGGTTGGCGGTATTAGCATGGCGGGTCGGCAGTTCGGCTTCAGGAATAACAGACAGGATTTTTTCGCCGCGAATAATCAGCGCATGATGTTCAAGTATCCCATACGGGGCGTCGATGTGCGGATCCAGCGTAGCGAGACGGAGATTTCGCCAGACCTTATCCCCGGGTAACTGTTGCGACATGCTTTCTCCACTTGTCTTAGGTTGTATAGACATTTATTTGAGATCGCCGCGGGGAAGTCAATCTTCCGGGTCAAAAATGTTACTTAATTGTGACTTCAAAACGCGAAGAATCCGCTAATGCTGAGTTAAAAAACAACTTTTTGCCTTTTCACCTTCCCGTTTCGTTCAACTTAGTATAAAAAAGCAGGCTTCAATGGACACTTAATTAGCCCGGAGCAACTCGTGAACACATCATCAGTTTCCCGTCTGGCGCTGGCACTGGCTTTTGGCGTGACGCTGACCGCCTGTAGCTCTACGCCACCAGACCAAATCCCTTCCGATCAAACCGCGCCGGGGACCGCCTCGCGCCCGATTTTATCGGCCAGTGAAGCGCAGAATTTTGTCGCGAAAACGTATTTTTCGTCGCTGACGCCAAACACCGCGCCGTGGACGCCGTCGGCAATTACCCTGCCGGCGCAGCCTGACTTTGTGGTGGGGCCGGCAGGAACCCAGGGCGTGACGCACACCACTATCCAGGCGGCGGTCGATGCGGCGATCACAACCCGTACAAATAAACGTCAGTACATTGCGATTATGCCGGGCGACTACCAGGGCACCGTGTACATTCCTGCCGCGCCGGGCAGCCTGACGCTTTACGGTACCGGCGAGAAACCGCTGGACGTCAAAATTGGCGCGGCGATTGACGGTGAGATGAGCACTGCCGACTGGCGCCGCGTCGTCAATCCGGGAGGCAAATACATGCCCGGCAAACCAGCCTGGTATATGTTCGATAACTGCCAGAGCAAACGCGGCGCGACCATTGGCATGATGTGTTCCGCGGTATTGTGGTCGCAGAACAACGGCCTGCAGTTGCAGAACCTGACCGTTGAGAACAATCTCGGCGACAGCGTGGATGCGGGTAATCACCCTGCCGTGGCGCTTCGCAGCGATGGCGACAAAGTGCAGATCAACAATGTGAATATTCTGGGTCGCCAGAACACATTCTTTGTCACCAACAGCGGCGTGCAAAACCGCCTGGTCAACGATCGTCAACCACGTACGCTGGTGACCAATAGCTATATCGAAGGCGACGTGGATATCGTTTCCGGGCGTGGCGCGGTGGTGTTTGATAACACCGATTTCCGCGTGGTCAACTCTCGTACCCAGCAGGAAGCATATGTCTTCGCACCGGCAACCTTATCTAACATCTATTACGGCTTCCTTGCGACCAACAGCCGCTTTACCGCCGCCGGTGACGGCGTGGCGCAGTTAGGCCGTTCGCTGGATGTCGACAGCAATACCAATGGTCAGGTGGTGATCCGCGACAGCGTGATCAACGAAGGCTTTAATCGCGCGACGCCGTGGGCTGACGCGGTGATCTCTAAACGTCCGTTCGCCGGTAACACCGGGGCGCAGGATGATAAAGGCGAGATTCAGCGTAACCTGAACGACACCAACTTTAACCGCATGTGGGAATACAATAACCGCGGCGTGGGCAGTAAAGTGGTGGCAGAGCCGAAGCAGTAACAACGCAGGCCGGATAATACCGGCCTGATGACGCTACGCATAGTAGACCTGCGGGTCGTCACCTCACCGTGACGACCCGTTTTCACATCATGGCGTCAGACGCGCCCGGTTGAAATTAATCAGGCTGCCCGCTTTAATGATTTCACGCTCCTCGGCGGTGAGACTTTCCATATACAGACTGATTTCGCCCACCGGCGCGCCATCACGAATTACCCATGCCGTCATTTTTTCGCCGCAGCGCTCCAGCGCCGCGCGTATGCCGGGGATATAAATATAGTCGTCCACTTCAAACGACGGCGCTTCCACCATTTGCAGCGGCAGCATTCCCCAGTTAATCACATTTGAGCGGTAGCGTTTGGTGGCATATTCCTGCGCAATATTCGCCAGCCCGCCAATCACGCGCTGACAGCTTGCCGCCTGCTCGCGCGCAGAGCCATCGCCGGGCTTCACGGCATAAATTACGCTGCCAATACCGGTTTCAGCCGCAACCACCCGCTCCTGACCGGCGATTTGCCGTATACCCGCAAATACCGAAGCCAGTTCGTCCGTCTCTCCCGCCCGCCGCCGTTTCTCCAGCGCGGCGACCGTTTTGCTTTTGCCCACATATTCCGGGTCGCGGCGCGACAGGGTAAATTCCGCCAGTCCCACCGGATTTGAACGATAAGAAGAGGTTTCGCCGGACGGAATAAGCTCATCGGTGGTGGTGACGTCGTCGAGGATTTTCGCGCACACCTTCAGCAGAATATTATCGGTCAGCGCGCCCATTTCCGGCCAGTCTTTGATATTCGGCCCGTAGATCAGTGGCTGTGCGGTGGCGCCTTTCACAAAGCCCTGATAGACGCGATTCTGGTAGGGCGCAGGATCGAAGCGGTAGGCCGGTACGTTATCCCAGCAGTCCAGCTCCGTTGCGGCGGTAAGCACGCCGCCGTTCGCCGCAGTGGCGGCCACGGAACGCGCGTCCATCAGCGCGACGGCGGACATCTGACCGTTGCCCGGTTTCGATCCCTCGCGGTTGGGGAAGTTACGCGTGGTATGACGAATGCTGAGTCCGTTATTCACCGGCGTATCGCCCGCACCAAAACAGGGACCGCAGAAGGCGGTGCGGATAATCGCGCCAGCGCCCATCAGATCGCTGACCTTCCCCTGCTTCGCCAGCGCCATAAATACTGGCTGTGAGGAGGGATAAACGGACAGCGAGAAGGCGTTGTCGCCGCATGAATGTCCGCGCAGCGCGTTGGCGGCGGCCACCACATTCTCATAGTTGCCGCCGGAACAGCCGGCAATGATCCCCTGCTGCACCTTCAGACGACCGTTTTCGACTTTATCGAGCAGCGAAAGCCCGGCCTTCCCTTGCGCAATGCGCTGCGCGTCAACTTCAACCTGGTGCAGAATATCGCTTAAGTTTTCCTGCAACGTTGCTATTTCATAGACATTGCTCGGATGGAAAGGCAAGGCGATCATTGGCCTGATAGCGCTCAGATCCACCGAGATGCAGCCGTCGTAATAGGCAAGCGGCTGCGGCGCCAGCGGGCGATAGGCCTCTTCGCGTCCGTGCAGGGCCAGCCATTGCTGAATTTCTTCATCGGTCTGCCAGACGGAGCTGAGACAGGTCGTTTCCGTGGTCATGACGTCGACGCTGTTACGGAAATCCGTGGAGAGGTTGCGGATGCCCGGCCCGACAAACTCCATCACTTTATTTTTAACGTAGCCGTTTTTGAACACCGCGCCAATAATCGCCAGCGCCACGTCCTGCGGGCCGACGCCCGGCGCCGGTTTACCGGTCAGCCAGACCGCCACCACGCCCGGATAATCGCAGTCCCAGGTATCATTCAGCAGCTGCTTAACCAGTTCGCCGCCCCCTTCACCAATGGCCATCGTCCCCAGCGCGCCATAGCGGGTATGGCTGTCTGAACCAAGGATCATCTTCCCGCCGCCGGCCATCATTTCGCGCATGTACTGATGGATGACCGCGATGTGCGGCGGCACAAAAATACCGCCATAACGCTGCGCCGCCGACAGGCCAAACAGGTGATCGTCGCCGTTTATCGTCCCCCCGACGGCGCACAGTGAGTTATGGCAGTTGGTCAGGACATAGGGCAGTGGAAACCGCTCCATACCGGAGGCTTTTGCCGTCTGAATAATGCCGACAAAGGTAATATCATGAGAGGTGAGCGCATCAAATTTAATTTTCAGTTTGCGCATGTCGCCGGAGGTATTATGCGCCGCCAGGATCGACCAGGCGATAGTGCCTTTTTTAGCATCGTCTTTACTGACTGCGCCGGAATAGTGTTCTTCAGCAATTATCTCGTTATTGTCGCTGAGATAGATCCCTTTCTCATATAACTTAATCATTACAAACTCCGTACCGCTATGAGTGATTACAGCATGTTCCAGCCGATAAGCAGGTTCCACCACCAGACGCCCAGCGTGATATGAACCAGGAAAGTGATGAATGTCAGCATGGCGCCGACCAGCCACCACGATTTAATGTCGTTATATCCCACGCCGAAAATAACCGGGCCGGCAGCGCCGCCGTAATGAGTTACCATGCCGCCATAGGAGTTGGAAAAAAGCAGCGCCAGCGCGGTTAACATTAATGGCGCGCCAGAGACGTTTGCCAGCATTGCGAAGACCGGCATCATCGCCACAATATAGGCGCTGCCGGAGGCAAAGAAATAACGCACGATAATGCTGAGAAACAGAATGATAAAAAATGCGATATTGCTATGGTTATCAAAGGAAATATTATTTTTGAAAAGTTCTGCCAGCCAGTCAAAAAATTTCACTTTCGATAAAAATGAACTCAGACCAATAATGCCGCCGTACCAGATTAAGGTATTCCAGCCGCCTTTATTTTTGACCACGTCGTCCCAGCTCACCACGCCCAGCAGAAGCATCGCCCCCATTACCACGATAGCGACTGTGGATTCATCAATACCGAGACTTTTACTGAAGATCCATCCCAGCAGGGCAAGTACGAAAATGCTCAGCAGCATTTTTTCGCGCACTTTCATCGGCCCTAAATTCTCCAGTCCCGCCCGGGCGATGGTTTTATTATCTACTTTCTTAATTTCCGGCGGGTACATGAAATAGATAACCAGCGGCGCTAACAGCAGCATCACCATTCCTGGCAGCAAGGCTGCCAGCGCCCATCCGCCCCAGCTGATCTGCAGATGGCAGATGTCGTTGATCATTTTTAGCGCCAGAATATTTCCCGCCATCGCGGTAAAAAACATATAGCTGGTGGTCTTGGTCACCATATACACCGTCATCATCAGGTAATGCCCGACGCGACGCGGACTTTTATCAGGTTCCGATCCCAGCGCCACCGCCACGCTGTTGATAATGGGCAGGACAATCCCCCCTGCCCGCGCCGTATTTGACGGGGTCGCCGGGGCGAGCACCAGATCGAGAAAAACGGTGACGTAGCCCAATCCCAGCGTGGTGTTGCCGATTTTACCGATCAGGATGTAGGCGATGCGTTTACCCAGCCCGGTAGTGACAAAAGCGGCGCTCAGGGTAAAGGCGGAGAACACCAGCCACGTCGTGCCGGAGGCATAACCGCTCAGCACGCTGCTGGTCTTAAACTGACCGGCGCCTAAATTGCCGACCACCACCATTGATGCCGCAACGGCCATCAATAACACGACCGGCTCCGGGAAAGGTTTAATGACCAGCCCGACGATCGCCGCCAGATAAATGCCAAACAGCACCCAGGCCAGCTCGCTTAAACCGGCAGGCGCAGGCAGTAAACCTATCACGCAAGGGATCGCTAATATCGTTATTAGCTTCCATAATGATTTCACATTCATTTTTATGTCCTGATGGATCTGTGCAGAAATAGACAGACGTCTGTTCGACTTTCCTTAATCACAACGAAATGTGTTTTTGGCACTTACGGAAGATAAACGTCTCCGGAAAATATTTTCCTTGCGGTGCGAATAACGGAAGCGCGAAGCGTTGTTGGGTCGTCACTTTGATTACTTAACTGAATATCGAGGCTGCCGCCCGGATGCTCGAGGGTAATTTTGCCGTTGCCGGGGAACGGAATGATCTGACGGGTTACGGTACCGGCAATCGCGCAGCTGCTGGCGATAGCAATCGCGCCGGTTATCGCCAGCGCTTTATGGCAGGCGTGCGGCATGAAATAACGCACATTCAGGGTGCCGCCTTTTTGTGGTGGAGAAATTAATACTGGTTTCGGAATCACCTTATTCGCGACATCGCCCAGCCCCATCGCCAGCCCCGCCTGCAGACGAATAGACTCGATTCGCGCCAGAAGCTGCGCATCGCCGTCCAGTTCCGCCGCCGTTTCATAGCCGGTTTTACCTAAATAGTCGGCGGGAATTATCACTACCGGCATCGCCATATCGATACAGGTGGTTGGCACCGCGTCAAAATAGTTAAGCGGCTGGCCGGTCGGGAAAAGCCTGCCGGTTTTCGCCCCGGCGGCATTGAGGAAAGTCAGCGCGACGGGGGCCGCGGTTCCCGGTACGCCGTCGATTTTGACCGTTCCTTCATAATTCACCGCGCCGTTCGGTGTCTGTACGTCCGCTTCAATAAGGGTATGGGTATTCACGTTGCGGATACGTACCCGGGTGACAGGGGAAGTGGCGGCAGCCAGCCCTTGCTCTATAGCGAACGCGCCGACGGCGCAGAGCATGTTGCCGCAGTTTGGCGTGGTGTCGACGCGCTGCTCATGGACCAGCACCTGGGCAAAGAGGTAATCGATATCGGCATCTGGGGCGGCGGAGCGGCTGACGATGGCAACCTTGCTGGTCAGGGGATTTCCCCCACCGATACCGTCTATCTCCAGTTCATTGCCCGATCCCATAATCGATATTAATACCGCGTCGCGTTGAGCCGTATTCTCAGGCAGATCCTCAGCCCGTAAAAATGCGCCGCGCGAGGTTCCTCCACGCATCATTACGCAGGGTATTTTTTTCACGTCAGTGTCCTCAATAATTATTACGCAAAACAGAATTACACGTGAAAAACGGCCTGGCTAATGACTTTGATTTTCCTATTAGTGACTTTTATTTATTAATCATCCTGCGTGGACTAAAGGTAAACTGAGGCCTGTTCCCGGGCTGGCGACGCCAGCTTTTTTATTTGTGGAGTGGCAATGAAACACCAACTATCAAGTATGAAAGCGTTTGTCACGCTGGCAGAGTCAGAATCTTTTAACAATGCTGCAAAATTACTTAATATTACGCAACCTGCATTAACACGCAGAATAAAAAAGATGGAAGAAGATTTACAGGTAATTCTTTTTGAACGGACAACGCGTAAAGTTACGTTAACAAAAGCGGGCAAAATACTGTTACCGGAAGCGCGGGAGATAATTAAAAAGCTTGATGAAATGCTGTTTAATATTCGAGAAATGAATACACATCAGCGAGGCAGAATCACCCTGTCCTGTATTCCAACGGCGGTGTTCTATTTTTTGCCGCAGGCCATAGGGAAATTTAATGAGTTATACCCCAATATTAATGTGCGCATTATGGAACAGGGCACGCATAATTGCATGGAGTCCGTTCTTTGCAATGAGGCTGACTTCGGCATAAACATGAACAACATCACAAATTCATCGATAGACTTTACCCCGCTGGTGAACGAACCGTTCGTCCTGGCATGTCGGCGCGATCATCCCCTCGCCAGCAGACAGCTGGTTGAATGGCAGGAACTGGTGAATCACACGCTGATCGGCGTGCGCTCGTCGAGCGGAAACCGGCTGCTGATAGAGCAACAGCTGGCGGATAAGCCCTGGAAGCTGGAGTGGTTTTATGAGGTTCGCCATCTGTCCACCTCGCTCGGTCTGGTCGAAGCGGGGCTTGGCGTGTCGGCGCTACCGGGGCTGGCGATGCCGCAGACGCCGCACCCGACGCTGCTCGGCATTCCGCTGGTCGAACCGGTCATCCGCCGCACGCTGGGCATCATTCGTCGTAAAGACGCGGTTCTTTCGCCGCCTGCGGAGCGCTTTTTTAACCTGCTGCTGAAATTATGGACCGACCAGAGCGACCTGCTGTGGCGTCCGGTTTCGGAGTGAGCGCCCCCGCCGGTTGGCGGCAGCGCCCGACACTCCGCATTGTCGCATTTATTCGGCCAGGAAAGTCCTTCCCGGCCCGTTTACGTGGCTTAATACGCGTTAACCACGACCCACATCGGCCCCTGGCCAACCGCATAACGCCCTTTCTCCGTTAATAAACCCTGCACGCCGGAAATTTCATATACCGCGATATGGTGCGATTTCTGTCCGGCGGCAATCAGGTATTTTCCGCTGTGATCGACGTTGAAGCCGCGAGGCTGGGTTTCGGTCGGCTGGAAGCCCTCCTTGCTCAGCACGCTGCCGTCTTCGGAAACGCTGAACACCGTAATCAGGCTGGCGGTCCGGTCGCAGGCGTACAGATGACGTCCGTCCGGCGTAATATGAATGTCCGCCGCCCAACGCGTATCGGCAAAATCAGCGGGCATCATATCCAGCGTTTGTACGCATTCGATCTTGCCATGCGGATCTTTCAGCTCCCAAACGTCTACGGAACTGTTCAGTTCGTTAACACAATAGGCGTACTGCTGGTTTGGATGGAACGCCATATGGCGCGGCCCCGCCCCTTCAACGGTGGTCACTTCCGCCGGTTCCTGCGCCACCAGTTTGCCATCATCGCTCAGGGTGAACAGGCAGATGCGATCCTGCTTCAGCGCAGGTACCCACAGGGTGCGGTTGTCGGGTGAAATATTAGCCGAGTGGCACCCCTCCAGCCCCTCCACTACGTCTACCAGCCCGACCGGCAACCCGTCCTCCAGACGCGTGACGCTGACGTTTCCGGCATTGTACGAGCCGACAAAAACGAAACGCCCTTGATGATCGGTGGAAATGTGCGTCGGGCTGCCCGGCAGCGCGGATTCAGCGGCAAAGGTCAGCGCGCCATCATCCGGCGCAATCCGATAAGCCAGTACGCGGAACTCAGGTCGCACGCCCACGTACAGAAAACGTTTATCCGGGCTGACCACCATCGGCTGAACCTGCCCCGGAACGTCGACGACCTGAACCAGGCTCAACGCACCGTCGTGTTGCAGACGCCAGACATGGATCTGCTGACTCTCTGGGCTGGCGGTATAAACTGTTTGCTTCATGAATACTCCTTGGCTTTTGGCAACTGCTGCAATTTACCAACGTAGACGGTTTTGTCAGTAAATGCTGAATTAATTTGTCCGCTTCCCGTCCCGGTGTACCATTCCGGCAGACGCATTTTTCAACATTTATCTGGATAACGTTATGACTGCACGCGTGATTGCCCTGGATTTGGATGGAACCTTACTGACCCCGCAAAAGACCTTGCTCCCTTCATCGCTCGAAGCGCTCTCCCGGGCAAAGGACGCAGGCTATCAACTTATCATCGTCACCGGGCGCCATCACGTTGCGATTCATCCTTTTTATCAGGCACTGAAGCTGGATACACCTGCAATTTGCTGTAACGGCACCTATTTGTATGATTATCATGCAAAAAGTGTGCTTGAATCCGACCCGCTGCCGGTTAACCAGGCACTGCAACTGATAGATATGCTGGATGAACATCAGATCCACGGCCTGATGTATGTCGACAACGCCATGCTGTATGAACGCCCGACCGGACACGTGATCCGCACGTCGAACTGGGCGCAGACGCTGCCGCCGGAGCAGCGTCCGGTCTTCACGCAGGTGCCTTCGCTGGCCCAGGCCGCCCATGACGTCAACGCGGTATGGAAATTTGCCCTGACCGATGAAGATATTCCTAAACTGCAGCAGTTTGGTAAACAGGTTGAGCAAGCGCTGGGACTGGAATGCGAATGGTCATGGCACGATCAGGTCGATATAGCCCGCAAAGGCAACAGTAAAGGGAATCGCCTGACGCGATGGATCGAGTCTCAGGGCGGTTCGATGGCGAACGTGATTGCCTTTGGCGACAACTACAATGACATCAGCATGCTGGAGGCGGCCGGGACCGGGGTGGCGATGGGCAATGCCGATGACGCGGTGAAAGCCCGCGCCAACGTGGTGATTGGCGATAACACGACCGACAGCATCGCCAAATTTATTTACACTCACCTGCTGTGATCAGGCGGTAATCGACACGCTCTTGATTTGCGCGTACAGCCAGAGACCAGGCTTGATAGCCAGTTCATCTCTGGCCCACGGGCTGATACGCGCCCATAGCGTTTTACCGCCTACTTCAAGCTGCACTTCCACCTGGCCGCAATCGTCAAGACAGGTGATCACCTTCGCCCGCAGAACGTTGCGGATACTGGTCTGCTGCGGTGGTTGCAGTACCAGCGATACATCCGACGCCTGAATGCGAATGCGCAACGTACGGTGTAACGGTTCATCCAGCTTATTAACCCACACATGCTGGTCTCCCAGCGCCAGCGCGGTCATCGCATAGTGTGGATGGTGTTCCAGCACGCTGACCTTGAGCACACTGCTCTGCTGTTCTTTCGGCAGCCACGGGTGCATTACGCTGCTTCCCCATACCTCCTCCAGCGCGCCAAACGCTTTCACCTGGCCGTCTTCCAGCACCATTACGTTATCCGCGAGATGCAGGATCTCATCCAGTGAATGGCTGACGTACAGCATCGGGATGTTAATTTCCTGCGCCAGTCGTTGTAGATACGGCAGCAGTTCACGCTTTCGAGGAATGTCCAGAGAGGCTAACGGCTCGTCAAGCAGCAGCAGTTCCGGGGCGGTCAGTAGCGCCCGGCCTATCGCCACCCGCTGCTTTTCACCGCCGGAGAGGTCGCCCGGCAAACGGTCGAGCAACGATTCGATACCTAATAACGCCACCAGCTTGTCGAACTGTCCGGCCATGCTTTTTGCCATGCCGTAACGCAGGTTGCCGCGCACTTTATAATGCGGAAACAGCCGCGCATCCTGAAACACATAGCCCACCCGGCGCTTTTCCGGCGTCAGGCAGATGCGGCGCTCACTGTCGTTCAGCACCCGCCCATTAAGCATAATACGGCCGGTCTGCGGCGTCGTCAGTCCGCTGATGGCGTTGATCAAGGAGGTTTTTCCCGCGCCGGAGACGCCAAAAATGGCGGTGATGCCGCTGGCGGGCAGCGTTTCATTAATCGTCAGGCGGTGAGTGCCCAGCGTCTGGGTGAAATTGAGTTCCAGCATGATTATTGCCCCGTCCGCGTGCGGCTGATGCGCGCCAGCCATTCGGAGATCAGCAATGAAATCAATGCCAGCACGATGGAGATCACGCAAAGCCGCGCCGCCGCGCTTTCCCCACCGGGCGTCTGGATCAGCGTGTACATCGCCGAAGGAAGGGTGCGCGTTTCGCCGGGAATGTTGGAAACAAAAGTAATGGTCGCGCCAAACTCGCCGAGGGAGCGAGCAAACGCCAGCACCGTACCCACAATAATCCCCGGCAACGTAAGCGGTAAAGTTATAGTGAAAAAGACGCGCCAGCGCCCGGCTCCGAGTGTTCGGGCAGCCTGCTCCAGTCGGGTATCCACCCCTTCCAGCGCCAGCCGGATAGCGCGCACCATCAGGGGAAACGACATCACGGCCGCCGCCAGCACCGCGCCGCGCCAGCTAAAGGCAAAGGTGATGCCGAAGCTGTCATACAACCACTGGCCGATAATTCCGCGACGGCCCATCGAGACCAACAGCAGGTATCCCACTACCACCGGCGGTAAGACCAGCGGCAGATGCAACAGGCTGTCCAACAATGCTTTGCCCGGGAAACGACAGCGCACCAGCAGCCAGGCAAAGAAAATCCCAAACGGCAGACTGAAGAGTACGGCCAGGGATGACACTTTCAGGCTCAGAAGTACGGCCTGCCATTCGGGATCGCTCAGTATCATTACTTCGTCGTAAATCCGTAACGTTTAAAAATAGCTGACGCCTGCGGCCCTTTCAGGTAATCACAAAAGGCGCTGACCGTTGCGTTTTTATGTCCATCCACTATGGCGATGGGGTATTCCACTTTCTGATGTGACGCTTCAGGGAACGTGGCCACCACTTTCACGCCTTTACTGGCGACGGCATCGGAACCGTAAACGATTCCCAGCGGCGCTTCGTTACGCTCCACCAGCGCCAGCGCGCCGCGCACGTCTTCCGCAGGCGCCAGTTTCGGCGCTAGCGTATCCCATGCGCCCAGTTTTTGCAGCGCTTCTTTCGCGTAAATGCCGGCCGGAACATGTTCCGGATCGCCTACGGCCAGACGTCCGCCGTCAAGCAGGCGGGTCCAGTCGGTTTTGTTGTCGACAGTAAAATCTTTTTGTTCGCTTGCTTTGGGCGCGACGACAACCAGGCTGTTCCCCAACAGCGTCTGGCGTGACGCGGTATCTATCGCTTTTTTGTCTACCGCGTAATCCATCCATTTCTGGTCGGCGGAAATAAACACATCTGCCGGAGCGCCCGCTTCGATTTGTCGCGCCAGGGTAGAAGAGGATGCGAAAGAGGAAACCACCTCAACGTTTTTTTCTTTTTTATAAACGGCCGCGATATCCTGCATCGCGTTGGTCAGCGAAGCCGCTGCAAAAACGGTGATTTTGCCCTCACCTGCCAGCGCCTGCCCGGCAAGAGTAAGAGAAAGTGTTGCCCCGGCAACCAGACGTAGCCATGAACGTGCCATTGAAAGCTCCTGTGCGTATCGTTATGTAGCGGACAATATAACGATAATTCCAGCAATTTCCCAGCGGTTATTACTACCCATTCGGGAGGGATCAGGAAAACTATCGGCAGGAAATACGGGAACTTGAGCAAAGAAAAACGCCCGACAGAGCGGGCGTCGGGAAATTAACGGTTTTGTCTGGACTGATCTTTCTGGCCGATGCCGGAGAAAATGTTAAACACTTCACCCAGACCGTAAATCAGCCCCAGGATAATGGCCATTACCACGGGCACCATGATCACGGCGAATACCAGACTTTTCAATAACTCTAACATGGTCATCTCCTGATTCAGTTCTTTAAGTATTCTAACCGCATCATCGAGAAAAGCACTCCCCTTTTGTGCGGTCGTCTATGCGCAGGCGGGGTTTTCCGTCACAATAGTCCTTTTGCCAGGATCGTGTTATGCAAGCCGAAATCCTTCTTACCCTTAAACTGCAGCAAAAACTGTTTGCCGACCCTCGACGCATTTCTCTGCTTAAGCATATTGCGCTTTCCGGCTCCATTAGTCAGGGTGCGAAAGACGCGGGCATTAGCTATAAAAGCGCCTGGGACGCCATTAACGAGATGAACCAGCTCAGCGAGCAGACGCTGGTCGAACGCGCCACCGGCGGCAAGGGCGGCGGCGGCGCGGTATTAACCCGCTACGGACAGCGCCTGATCCAACTCTACGACTTACTGGCGCAGATACAGCAAAAGGCGTTTGATGTTCTGAGCGACGACGATGCGCTTCCCCTCGACAGTCTGCTGGCCGCCATTTCACGCTTTTCCTTACAAACCAGCGCGCGCAACCAGTGGTTTGGCACCATTACCGGCCGCGACCACGATCGGGTGCAGCAGCATGTAGACGTTTTGCTGGCGGATGGCGAAACGCGGCTAAAAGTCGCGATTACCGCGCAAAGCGGCGAACGTCTGGGGCTTAACGAAGGCAAAGAGGTGCTGGTGTTATTGAAAGCGCCGTGGGTGGGCCTCACCCAGGACGACGCCGTCGCGCAGACGGCAGATAATCAGCTTAAAGGGACGATTAGTCATATTGAACGCGGCGTAGAGCAGTGCGAAGTATTGATGACGCTGGCGGACGGTCAATCGTTGTGCGCGACGGTGCCGCTAGAAAACGCCGCAACGCTTGCCCAGGGCGACAGCGTGACGGCCTTTTTTGATGCCGATAACGTCATCATCGCCACGTTGTGCTGAGAAACCGTTCAGGCGTTCTTCTTTGCATTTCGGCTACCGTCAGCGCTCGCGCAAAACGCATTGACATTCCTGTCCGGACAACGTATCCCTGTTATTCATCGCTGCAAAAAATGGGATACTAAATGTCATCGTTGCAAATTTCGCAAGGCACGTTTCGCCTGAGCGACACAAAAACGCTTCAGCTTGATTCCGCTTCGTTAACCGCGGGCGAAAGTTGGGCGTTTGTTGGCGCGAACGGAAGCGGGAAGTCGGCGCTGGCACGCGCGCTGGCGGGAGAACTCCCGCTACTCAAAGGCGAACGCCATTGTCAGTTTACCCGTATCACTCGCCTCTCCTTCGAACAGCTACAAAAGCTGGTCAGCGACGAATGGCAGCGCAATAACACCGACATGCTCAGCCCCGGTGAAGACGACACCGGCCGCACGACCGCAGAAATCATTCAGGACGAGGTGAAAAACCGGTCCCGCTGCGAGGAACTGGCGCTGCAATTCGGCATCTCTCATCTTCTTGCGCGCCGCTTCAAGTACCTTTCCACTGGCGAAACGCGTAAAACCCTGCTTTGCCAGGCGCTGATGTCCGAGCCGGATTTATTGATCCTCGATGAACCGTTTGACGGGCTGGACGTCGCCTCACGCCAGCAATTGTCGGGGCTACTTGAGACGCTGCATCAATCCGGCATCACGCTGGTGCTGGTACTGAACCGCTTCGATGAAATGCCTGATTTTATCCAGTATGCCGGGGTAGTGGCCGACTGCGCACTCACCGAAACCGGCGCGAAAGACGCGCTGTTACAGCAGGCGCTCATCGCTCAGCTCGCCCATAGCGAACGTCTGGAAGGCGTCAGCCTGCCGGAACCCGACGAACCCGCGGCGCGGCATCTTCTGGCCGCAAATGACGCGCGTATTGTCCTTCGTGACGGCGTGGTTTCGTATAACGATCGTCCTATCCTGCATCATCTGAACTGGCAGGTTAACCCCGGTGAGCACTGGCAGATTGTCGGCCCCAACGGCGCGGGAAAATCAACGCTGCTGAGTCTTATCACCGGCGATCACCCACAGGGTTACAGTAATGACCTTACGCTGTTTGGTCGCCGTCGCGGCAGCGGTGAAACCATCTGGGACATCAAGAAGCATATTGGCTATGTCAGCAGCAGCCTGCACCTTGATTATCGCGTCAGCACCACGGTGCGTAATGTCATCCTCTCTGGCTACTTTGACTCTATCGGCATCTATCAGGCCGTTTCTGACCGCCAACAGAAGCTGGCGCAACAGTGGCTGGATATCCTCGGCATCGATAAACAGACTGCTGACGCGCCTTTCCATAGTCTTTCCTGGGGTCAGCAGCGGCTGGCGCTGATTACCCGCGCGCTGGTAAAACACCCAACGTTACTGATCCTCGACGAACCGTTACAGGGACTGGATCCGCTTAACCGCCAGCTGATTCGCCGTTTTGTGGATGTGCTGATTAGCGAAGGCGATACCCAGTTGCTCTTTGTGTCACATCATGCGGAAGATGCCCCTGCCTGTATCACTCATCGGCTGGCGTTTGTCCCCGAGGGCGATCGCTACGTGTATCAGCAGACCCGATTGCGCTAGTTTTCATCCGTGGGCGCGAAAGCGCCCTTTTTTTTCGGACAAAGGCCGCAATCCCTGCCAAAGTTTTTGATTTACAATCGTATAACTGACTACAAACGGTGAAAAACGGTTAGTGTAAACGATTCCACTATTTTATTCCGTGTCACACTTTTCGCATCTTTGTTATGCTATGGTTATTCCATACCATAAGCTTAACGGAGCGAATTATGAGAGTTTTGGTTACCGGTGGTAGCGGTTACATTGGCAGTCATACATGCGTGCAGTTATTGAAAAACGGTCACGACGTCATCATCCTTGACAACCTCTGTAACAGTAAGCGCAGCGTCCTTCCCGTGATCGAACGTCTTGGCGGAAAACACCCGACCTTTGTCGAAGGCGACATCCGCAATGAAGCGCTGATGACCGAGATCCTCCACGACCACGCGATTGATACCGTCATCCACTTCGCCGGTCTGAAAGCGGTGGGGGAATCCGTCGCCAAACCGCTGGAGTATTATGACAATAACGTTAACGGCACCCTGCGGCTGATTAGCGCCATGCGCGCCGCCAACGTCAAAAACATTATCTTTAGCTCCTCCGCCACCGTCTACGGCGACCAGCCGAAAATTCCTTATGTTGAAAGCTTCCCGACCGGCACCCCGCAAAGTCCCTACGGGAAAAGCAAACTGATGGTCGAACAGATCCTGACCGATCTGCAAAAAGCGCAGCCGGAATGGAGCATCGCCCTGCTGCGCTACTTTAACCCGGTCGGCGCGCACCCATCAGGCGATATGGGGGAAGACCCGCAGGGCATCCCGAATAACCTGATGCCTTACATTGCGCAGGTGGCCGTCGGTCGTCGCAACTCCCTCGCCATTTTTGGCAACGACTATCCGACCGAGGACGGTACCGGCGTACGCGATTACATTCACGTCATGGATTTGGCCGACGGTCACGTCGCGGCGATGGAAAAGCTGGCGGGTATTCAGGGCGTACATATTTATAACCTCGGCGCGGGCATCGGCAGTAGCGTCCTGGACGTGGTCAACGCGTTCAGTAAAGCCTGCGGCAAACCCGTTAACTACCATTTTGCGCCGCGCCGCGATGGCGATCTACCTGCTTACTGGGCAGACGCCAGCAAAGCAGATCGCGAACTGAACTGGCGCGTTACGCGCACCCTCGACGAAATGGCGCAGGACACCTGGCACTGGCAGTCTCGCCATCCGCAGGGATACCCGGATTAAGGACGAATCGTGACCCCATTTAACCCTGTCGATCATCCACATCGCCGTTTTAACCCGCTAACCGGACAGTGGATTCTGGTTTCACCGCATCGTGCCAAGCGCCCCTGGCAGGGCGCGCAGGAAAAGCCCGCAGACGAGACGCTGCCTTCTCACGATCCGGACTGCTTCCTGTGCGCCGGTAACACCCGCGTCACTGGCGATAAAAACCCCGATTACACCGGCACTTACGTTTTCACCAACGATTTCGCCGCGCTGATGACCGATACGCCCGACGCGCCGGAAAACCACGATCCGCTGATGCGCTGCCAGAGCGCGCGCGGCACCAGCCGCGTCATTTGTTTCTCGCCCGATCACAGCAAAACCCTGCCGGAACTGAGCGTGCCGGCGCTAACGGAAATTGTGAAAACCTGGCAGACGCAAACCGCCGAGCTTGGCAAAACGTATCCCTGGGTGCAGGTTTTCGAGAACAAAGGCGCGGCCATGGGCTGCTCTAATCCGCATCCGCACGGACAGATTTGGGCGAACAGCTTTCTGCCTAACGAAGCGGAACGCGAAGATCAGCGGCAAAAAACGTATTTCGCCGAACAGGGCTCGCCGATGCTCCTCGACTACGTGCGGCGTGAACGGGCAGACGGCAGCCGTACCGTGGTGGAAACCGAACACTGGTTGGCCGTGGTGCCTTACTGGGCCGCCTGGCCGTTCGAAACCCTGCTGCTGCCCAAGACCCATGTCCTGCGCATTACCGACTTGACCGACGACCAGCGCGCCGATTTGGCGCTGGCTCTCAAAAAACTGACCAGTCGTTACGACAACCTGTTTACCTGCTCCTTCCCCTACTCCATGGGCTGGCATGGCGCGCCATTTAACGGTGAACAGAACGACCACTGGCAGTTGCATGCGCACTTTTATCCGCCGTTGCTGCGTTCCGCGACCGTTCGCAAATTTATGGTCGGTTACGAAATGCTGGCGGAAACCCAGCGCGATCTCACTGCCGAACAAGCGGCAGAGCGCCTGCGTGCGGTCAGCGACATCCACTTTCGCGAATCCGGAGTATAAAAATGAATCTGAAAGAGAACACACTCTCTCTGTTTGCTGAAAAATTCGGCTACCCTGCCACCCACACGATTCAGGCGCCAGGCCGCGTTAACCTTATCGGCGAGCATACCGATTATAACGACGGCTTCGTGCTACCCTGCGCCATCGACTACCAGACGGTCATTAGCTGCGCCGCGCGCGACGACCGTCAGGTTCGGGTGATTGCCGCTGACTACGAAAACCAGATGGATGTGTTTTCGCTGGACGCGCCGATTGTCACCCATGACAGCCAGCAGTGGTCAAACTATGTGCGGGGCGTAGTAAAACATCTGCAAAAACGCGACGCCAGCTTCGGCGGCGCAGATCTGGTTATCAGCGGTAATGTGCCCCAGGGGGCAGGTTTAAGTTCATCCGCGTCGCTGGAAGTGGCGGTCGGCACCGTGTTCCAGCAGCTTTACCACCTGCCGCTGGACGGCGCGCAGATCGCGCTGAACGGCCAGGAAGCGGAAAACCAGTTTGTCGGCTGCAACTGCGGCATTATGGATCAGCTAATCTCCGCGCTGGGTAAAAAAGATCACGCGCTGCTGATCGACTGTCGCTCACTCGGCACTAAAGCGGTTTCCATGCCTGAAGGCGTGGCGATTGTGATCATCAACAGTAACTTCAAACGTACGCTGGTCGGCAGCGAATACAACACCCGTCGCGAGCAGTGCGAAACGGGCGCGCGATTCTTCCAGCAGCCTGCGCTGCGCGACGTCAGCCTCGACGCCTTTAACGCTGTCGCCGCTGAACTCGATCCGCTGGTTGCCAAACGCGTGCGTCACGTGTTAACTGAAAACGCACGTACTGTTGAAGCGGCAAGCGCGCTGGAGAAAGGCGACCTTAAGCGTATGGGTGAACTGATGGCGCAATCTCATGCCTCCATGCGTGACGATTTCGAAATCACCGTACCGCAGATCGATACTCTGGTGGAAATCGTCAAAAAGACTATCGGCGAGAACGGCGGCGTGCGCATGACCGGCGGCGGCTTTGGCGGCTGCGTCGTGGCGCTGATCCCGGAGACGCTGGTACCGGCCGTTCAACAGGCTGTCGCAGAACAGTACGAAGCGAAAACCGGCATTAAAGAAACATTTTACGTTTGCAAACCCTCACAAGGAGCAGGACAGTGCTGAATGAAACACCCGCACTGGCACCCGATGGTCAGCCGTACCGCCTGTTAACCCTGCGCAATAGCGCAGGGATGGTGGTCACGCTGATGGACTGGGGTGCTACCTTACTTTCCGCGCGAATTCCCCTTTCCGACGGCAGCGTGCGTGAAGCGCTGCTGGGATGCGCCAGCCCGGAACACTATCAGGATCAGACGGCCTTTCTTGGCGCGTCAATCGGTCGCTACGCTAACCGTATCGCCGACAGCCGCTATGTTTTTAACGGCGAAACCGTGACCTTACAGCCAAGTCAGGGCGTCAACCAACTGCACGGCGGACCGGAAGGGTTTGATAAACGCCGCTGGCAGATTGTGAATCAAAACGAACGCCAGGTGCTGTTCGCGTTAACTTCAGATGATGGCGACCAAGGCTATCCGGGCAATCTCGGCGCGACGGCGCAGTATCGTCTGACCGACGATAACCGCATCTCTATCACCTATCGCGCCACGGTGGATAAGACCTGTCCGGTCAACCTGACCAACCACGTTTACTTTAACCTTGATGGCGACCAGACCGACGTGCGCCAGCATAAGCTGCAACTCCTGGCGGAGCAGTATCTGCCGGTCGATGAAGGCGGGATCCCCCGTGACGGACTAAAATCCGTCGCCGGTACGTCGTTTGATTTTCGCCACGCAAAAGTCATTGCCAGCGAATTTCTTGCCGATGACGATCAGCGCAAGGTGAAAGGCTACGATCACGCCTTCCTGCTTCAGGCCAATGGTGATGCCCGTACCCCCGCAGCCCGTCTGTGGTCTGCGGATGAGAAATTGCAGATGGAGGTTTACACCTCTGCTCCGGCGCTGCAGTTTTACTCTGGCAACTATTTGGCTGGCACCTCATCACGCGGTCCGGTGCCATATGCGGATTACCAGGGGCTGGCGCTGGAAAGCGAGTTTCTGCCCGACAGCCCGAACCATCCGGAATGGCCACAGCCGGACTGCTTCCTGCGTCCTGGCGACGAATATGCCAGCGTGACGGAATATCGGTTTATTCCGTCCTGACGGTTTCGCTGAAATTGCCCGATGCCAAAAGCGCATCGGGCATACTTTCTCCTCTGCTGACTAATTCCCCGCCACTCAACGACAAAATCGCAACGCAGAGTTCACAAGAACCTTACACTGCCGTCTGATTTTCGCTATGGTTATGCGTAAGCGTTGCTGTTGATCAATAACGGCAATATAATGAGAATTATTATCATTAAACGGTATTAAGGAGTAAGTATATGGCTGTAACGAAGCTGGTGCTGGTACGCCACGGCGAAAGTCAGTGGAACAACGAAAACCGCTTTACCGGTTGGTACGATGTCGATCTGTCCGAGAAAGGCGTGGGCGAAGCGAAAGCGGCGGGTAAGCTGCTGAAAGCTGAAGGCTATAGCTTTGATTTTGCTTATACCTCTGTGCTGAAACGTGCCATCCACACCCTGTGGAACGTGCTGGACGAACTGGATCAGGCCTGGCTGCCGGTTGAAAAATCCTGGAAACTGAACGAACGTCACTACGGCGCGTTGCAGGGTCTGAACAAAGCGGAAACCGCCGAGAAGTACGGTGACGAGCAGGTGAAACAGTGGCGTCGCGGCTTCGCGGTCACCCCGCCGGAACTGACTAAAGACGACGAGCGCTACCCGGGTCACGATCCGCGTTACGCAAAACTGACCGAAAAAGAGCTGCCGCTGACCGAAAGCCTGGCGCTCACCATCGACCGCGTTATCCCTTACTGGAACGAAACCATTCTGCCGCGAATGAAGAGCGGCGAGCGCGTGATTATCGCCGCTCACGGTAACTCCCTGCGTGCGCTGGTGAAATACCTCGATAACATGAGCGAAGATGAGATCCTCGAACTGAATATCCCGACCGGGGTGCCGCTGGTTTACGAGTTCGACGAAAACTTCAAGCCGATCAAACACTACTATCTGGGTAATGCTGACGAGATCGCCGCAAAAGCCGCCGCCGTCGCAAACCAGGGTAAAGCGAAGTAAGCCTGTCTGCTGTCGCTACGCTTGTCGGGCCTGTGGATCGTTGATCTTTCCGGGCCGGATTAGGCGCTTAAGCCACCTCGACAGACGAAAAAGCCGACTCACTGAGTCGGCTTTTTTACAGGAGAAAGATTACCCGCGCCGTGCTTTTACTGCTTCCGCGAGCTGGCGCAGAATGGCGTCAGTGTCTTCCCAGCTAATGCAGGCATCGGTAATACTCTTGCCGTACACCAGCGGTTCACCGCTGTCCGGGTTCTGATTGCCCTCTACCAGGTGGCTTTCGATCATCACCCCCATGATCGCTTTCTCGCCGCCCGCGATCTGCTGGCACACGTCAGCGCCAACGTCCATCTGCTTTTTAAACTGCTTGCAGGAATTCGCATGGCTGAAATCGATCATGATTTGCGCGGGCAGACCGGCCTTCGCCAGCCCTTCCTTCACTGCCGCGACGTGCGTGGCGCTGTAGTTTGGCTCTTTTCCGCCGCGCAGGATGATATGGCAGTCACCGTTGCCGCTGGTATTGACGATCGCCGAGTGGCCCCACTTGGTGACCGACAGGAAGCAGTGCGGCGCGCCTGCGGCATTGATGGCGTCAATAGCGACCTTGATGGTGCCATCGGTGCCGTTTTTGAAGCCTACCGGGCAGGAAAGACCAGAAGCCAGTTCGCGATGTACCTGAGACTCCGTGGTACGCGCGCCAATCGCCCCCCAGCTCATCAGGTCCGCCAGATATTGTGGGGTAATCATATCCAGAAACTCACCCGCCGCAGGCAGACCGCTGTCGTTGATATCCAGCAGCAGCTTACGCGCAATGCGCAGACCATCATTGATCTGGAAGCTGTTATCCATGTGCGGATCGTTGATCAGCCCTTTCCAGCCAACGGTGGTGCGCGGCTTTTCGAAATAGACGCGCATCACGATTTCCAGTTCGTCTTTCAACGCTTCACGCAGCGCCAACAGGCGGCCCGCGTATTCTTTTGCGGCAACCGGATCATGAATTGAGCAAGGACCAATCACGACCAGCAGGCGGTCGTCGTTGCCTTTTAAAATTTTGTGAATCGCCTTACGCGCATGGGCCACGGTATTTGCGGCATTTTCAGTAGCGGGGAACTTTTCCAGCAGTGCGACAGGGGGTAATAACTCGTTGATCTCTTTGATGCGTAAATCGTCGTTCTGATAATTCATGATTCGTCCAGTGTTGCCATACTTATATAAATGAATGCAATCCCTCCAATCTATATCGTCAGTCAGAAAGTGTAAACGCGATTTTACACTTCGAACGGATTAATCCTGGAAATTCGCAAAAAAACACCAGAAAGTAGCGAAAAACGAGATCTAACCTACAATTTTTAATTGTAACTGCTTAGTTTTTTTATTTTTTCAAGATTCTCTACTGGGCCATTACGCCCGGATGGGATCTTAAACTATTGCCTGGTCCTTTCATGGCATATGCACTGTTGGAAGACGTTATCCGACATCTGAACCATAACAGGAGCATCTTATGCAAATGACAAAATTGGCTTCACTGTTTCTTACTGCCACACTCAGCCTTGCCAGCGGCGCAGCGCTTGCTGCCGATACCGGCGCCCAGACGAACAACGGACAGGCCAACGCCGCCGCAGAAGCCGGTCAGGTCGCGCCGGATGCGAAACAAAACGTCGCGCCGAATAACCTCGACGGCACAAACATCAATACCGGTAACACGAACACCAATACCAGCGGCGCCCAGCAGTCCACCGGGACGTCTGCAACCCAGGATGGGATGACCAAAGACGAGGTGCATAAAAACACCATGTGTAAAGATGGTCGCTGTCCGGATGTGAATAAGAAAGTCGAAACTGGCGACGGCACCAGTAACAACGTGGATACCAAAACGGATGGCACCACTCAGTAACGGTAAAACGGGCTGATAACAGGAGAGCTAAGGCTCTCCTTTTTAATTTAATTCGACCAAAAACGGTATGATGTCATACAGTTAACAGAGAATTCATAAAGGGATGACATTCATGGCGCACGCTCACTCTCATTCAACCCCTCATCTGCCTGAAGATAATAACGCACGTCGGTTACTGCTCGCGTTTTGCGTCACCGCGGGATTTATGCTGCTGGAGGTCGTTGGCGGGATTCTTTCCGGCTCGCTGGCGCTGTTGGCGGACGCCGGGCATATGTTAACTGACGCCGCCGCATTGCTGTTTGCCCTGCTGGCCGTTCAGTTTGCCCGCCGCCCGCCGACGTTACGTCATACGTTTGGCTGGCTGAGACTCACCACGCTGGCCGCATTCGTCAATGCGATTGCGTTAGTGGTTATCACTATTTTAATCGTCTGGGAAGCGATTGAGCGCTTCTATACGCCACGTCCGGTAGCGGGCGGCATGATGATGTCCATCGCCGTGGCAGGTTTGCTGGCGAATATCCTTGCGTTCTGGATCCTGCATCGCGGCAGTGAGGAGAAAAACCTTAACGTGCGGGCCGCCGCTCTGCATGTTATGGGGGATTTGCTGGGTTCAGTGGGGGCGATTGTCGCCGCGCTGATAATTATCTGGACGGGTTGGACGCCCGCTGACCCCATTTTATCAATCCTGGTCTCGCTGTTAGTCCTGCGTAGCGCATGGCGTCTGTTGAAAGACAGCGTGAATGAGTTGCTTGAGGGCGCGCCCGTGTCGCTGGATATCACCGCGCTGAAACGCCATCTCAGCCGTGAAATCCCGGAGGTGCGAAATGTGCATCACGTCCACGTCTGGATGGTGGGTGAAAAACCGGTAATGACGCTCCATGCGCAGGTGATCCCACCGCACGATCATGACGCCCTGCTGGCGCGCATTCAGCATTTTCTCGTGCATCACTACCAGATTGCGCACGCCACCATTCAGATGGAGTACCAGCGTTGTGAAGGACCGGACTGCCATCTGAATGAGACAGCGTCCGGCCATACACATCATCACCATTAATGAGACAGCGCGCGTGAGCCTCGTTCGCGTGCGCTGTTAATCCACATCCGACTGCCGTTGAGCGCAATAAAAGTCAGGATCAGATACTCCAGCGACATGGCGTATACGCCCTGAAGCGCGAAGATCACGACGCTAATAACGTTGATCACCACCCATAACAGCCAGTTCTCGACGTATTTTCGCGTCATCAGTATCATCGCCACAATCGACAGTACCATCATGCAGGAATCCCAGAACGGGAAGGCATCCGGCTGAAGATTGGGCATGACCACCTGTAGCCCCAGCGCCTGCATTAGGGTCACAGCGACGCGGGTCAAAAAAGCAAACACCGGATCGATAAACACCGTCATCAGACCAATCGCCACCACACAAACGGCCAGCCAGCCCAGCGCTTTCGGTAACGGTAGCCAGCGGATTTTCAGTTCCGCCTCATTCTGGGTATTCTGCCGCGACCACGCATACCAGCCGTAGATATTCGCCGCAAAGAAAAACAGTTGCAGCAGCAGGCTGGCATAGAGTTGGATCTGAAAGAAAATGATGGCAAATAACGTCACGTTGATCAGCCCGAAAACGTAATTGCTGATCTTTTCCATGCTGGCAAGACCAATGCACAACAGTCCGGCGATGGTGCCTACCGCCTCAATCCATGAAAGATCGTAACCACCGGCGCCGATCGGAATATGTACCAGAATGTTTTGCGTACTAAAAAAGTCCATCTTTCCCCCAGAGCGTTTTTATTATTTACGCACGTAGTGTAGCCGCAAAATCCAGCATGCGGTTTAACGGCAATAATGCCCCTTCTCGCAGCGCCGTATCAACCTGAATCTCATGGGCCTGTCCGCCCTGCTCCAGCCCTTCAGCAATCGCCTTAAGGCCGTTCATCGCCATCCACGGACAGTGCGCACAGCTGCGGCAGGTTGCCCCTTCGCCAGCGGTGGGCGCTTCCAGCAACTCTTTGCCCGGAACGGCCTGCTGCATTTTGTAGAAAATACCGCGATCGGTAGCGACGATAAGTTGCTTATGCGGTAGCGTTTTCGCCGCGTTGATAAGTCGGCTGGTGGAGCCGACGGCGTCGGCCATGTCGACAATCGATTGTGGGGATTCCGGGTGGACGAGGATTGCCGCTTCAGGGTAAAGGCCCTTCATACGGGCCAACGCCTGGGTTTTAAACTCATCATGGACGATGCACGCGCCCTGCCAGCATAATACGTCGGCGCCAGTCTGTTTTTGCACATAGCGACCAAGATGGCGATCCGGCGCCCAGATGATTTTTTCGCCCAAACTATCCAGATGCTCAATGAGTTCAACCGCAATGCTGGAGGTCACGACCCAATCGGCACGCGCTTTGACCGCAGCGGAGGTGTTAGCGTAGACCACCACGGTGCGATCCGGATGGGCATCGCAAAATGCGTTAAATTCCTCGACAGGACAGCCGAGATCGAGCGAACATTCGGCCTGCAGCGTCGGCATCAAAATGGTTTTTTCCGGGCTGAGGATTTTGGCGGTTTCGCCCATAAAGCGTACTCCTGCCACCAGCAGGGTGGACGCAGGATACTTTGCGCCAAAGCGCGCCATCTCAAGGGAGTCTGATATGCAACCGCCGGTCTCTTCCGCCAGTTGCTGGATTTCCGGATCGGTGTAATAGTGCGCGACCATCACTGCATCACGCGCTTTCAGCAGACGCTTGATTTTGTCGCGATAGAATTGTTTTTCGTCAACGCTCAACGGGACAGGTTTTGGCGGAAACGGATAAATCGCTGCTTCTGGGTCAAACATTACGCTCATCTTGCTTTCTCGTTTTTCTCGCTTAACGAAATAACCGATACAGAGCGTACAGGACGCCGAAATCGGCCATATTTGTTTTATATGCTAAACAAGATAGCGGATTGCGTAACGAAAGTCACACCTATTGCGCACCGTTTTGCCGAAGGGTGACGGTGATCCGATCCGGCTTCGCCTCGCCCTTCGGGCCGTCGCTGCAAGCGGCTCCGTTGTCTCACTGCGTTCGAATCATAACATTCTGCACATAGCAAAAAGGCGCCTTTAGGGCGCCTTTTTACATTGGTGGGTCGTGCAGGATTCGAACCTGCGACCAATTGATTAAAAGTCAACTGCTCTACCAACTGAGCTAACGACCCCTTACGGGATTTACTGCTTAATCATTCAGACTGGTGGGTCGTGCAGGATGACTCGGCTTCGCCTCGCCCTTTGGGCCGTTGCTGTCGCAACGTTATCCTTCACGCTTTCTACCCGTTTCCACCGTTAAAATGGTGGGTCGTGCAGGATTCGAACCTGCGACCAATTGATTAAAAGTCAACTGCTCTACCAACTGAGCTAACGACCCTTTAGGGTGTCGCCTGAAGATTTTGACTCGGTACCCATTCAACATGGGTTATCGTGCAGGATGTTTTGGCTTCACCTCGCCCTACGGCGCCGTTGCTGTCGCAACGTTATCCTTCACGTTTAACATCTGAGTTCGACGTTAAAACTGGTGGGTCGTGCAGGATTCGAACCTGCGACCAATTGATTAAAAGTCAACTGCTCTACCAACTGAGCTAACGACCCGAGTGGTGGGTGATGACGGGATCGAACCGCCGACCCCCTCCTTGTAAGGGAGGTGCTCTCCCAGCTGAGCTAATCACCCGATACTGCGCTGGATACTACTGTCTTACTGATGGGTCGTGCAGGATGACTCGGCTTTGCCTCGCCCTACGGCGCCGTTGCTGACGCAACGTTATCCTTCACGTTTAATTATCGCTTTCCACCGTAACGATTGGTGGGTCGTGCAGGATTCGAACCTGCGACCAATTGATTAAAAGTCAACTGCTCTACCAACTGAGCTAACGACCCACTTTTGCGCTGCTTTCGGTTTGTTTGATATCCCGTGGCAACGGCGGCATATATTACTGATTTCAGATTTCAGCGCAACTAAAATTTCGATGTAGATCACTCAACTGCTTATGAATCGCACGACACGACCAGAAATAATTCGATTTCTGGTCGTATGGTGTGCATTACATCGCGCCGAGACGTTTTTGCGCCTGTTTCGCCCCATCAGTACCTGGGTATTTGCTGATAACCTGCTGATAAACCGCTTTCGCTTTCGCAGTATCACCTTTGTCCTGCATGATCACACCGACTTTATACATCGCGTCAGCGGCTTTAGGCGACTTCGGGTAGTTCTTCACCACCGAGGCGAAATAAAACGCGGCATCATCTTTTTTACCCTTGTTGTAATTCAACTGACCGAGCCAGTAGTTGGCATTCGGCTGATAGGTTGAATCCGGGTATTTCTTGATGAAATTCTGGAATGCCGCAATCGCGTCATCCTGGCGGGATTTATCCTGCACCAGCGCAATTGCCGCATTATAGTCGGTATTGGCGTCACCGCTTTGGACCGGCGCGCCAGTGGCTGCCGCCCCTGCATCCGGTGCTGCCGTCGCTGCGCCCGTCGCCGTCCCCCCCTGAGCGCCGCCCGCAGACTGCGCGGCTGCGCCACCGCTGTTCAGACTGTCAATCTGCAGCAGGATCTGCTTCTGGCGTTCAACGACCTGATTCAGCTGATATTGGCTTTCCTGAATTTGACCACGCAGGGAATCGATATCGGCCTGATTATCAGAGAGTTGTTGCTGGAGTTGGGTTAAAAGCTGGCTGTGAGCATTCGAAATACGCTCGAGTTGAGTGACACGGTCTTCGACCGAGCCTGAGCCGACACTACTGATTGGCGCTTGAGCAAAAGCGGCCCAGGGGGCCGCTATGCCAATCAGTAACGACAGACTCAACACATGATGTCTGAAGTTACTGCTCATGCAATTCTCTTAGTAAACCAGTACGGCACGACGGTTTTTGGCATACGCCGCTTCGTCATGACCCAGTACTGCAGGTTTTTCTTTACCGTAAGAAACGATGGAGATCTGGTCAGCAGAAACGCCTTTACCCTGCAGGTACATCTTAACAGCGTTCGCACGACGTTCACCCAGGGAGATGTTGTACTCAGGCGTACCACGTTCGTCCGCGTGACCTTCTACGGTGACTTTGTAAGACGGGTTGCTACGCAGGAAGTTTGCGTGCGCATCCAGCATCGCAGCGAAGTCAGAACGGATATCGTACTTGTCCAGATCGAAGTAAACGATGTTGTTCTGCTGCAGCTGTTGCATTTGCAGACGCGCCTGCTCTTCGGAGGACATGTTGCCGCCGCTGCCGTTTGCATCCATACCAGTGCCGGCACCCAGCATGCCTTCGCTGCCGTCATTGCTGGCGTTCTTGTTGGAAGAACATGCCGCAATAGCCATAACAGGCAGAGCAATCATCAGCCCTTTCAGCACTTTGTTCAGTTGCATTTCAATGATTCCTTTATTAATCAATTATTTATTATCACAGATACGGCGACCAGGCAGGGAATTTAACCTGTCCATCAGTTGCCGGAAGACGCGCTTTGAAACGCCCATCTGTAGAAACCAAATTCAGCACGGATCCCATCCCCTGAGAAGAGCTGTAGATAACCATAGTGCCGTTAGGTGCCAGACTTGGCGTTTCGTCCAGGAACGTTGACGACAGAACCTGTACGCCACCCGCTACCAGATCTTGTTTGGCAATGTGCTGCTGACCGTTAGTCGTGCTTACCATTACCATAAATTTCCCGTCGCTGCTGACATCAGCATCCTGGTTTTGTGAACCTTCCCAGGTAATACGCTGCGGAGCACCGCCGTTGACGCTAACTTTATACACCTGTGGACGTCCGGCCTGGTCAGAGGTAAAGGCCAGGTTCTGGCTGTCCGGGAACCAGGTCGGTTCCGTGTTGTTGCTGCGACCATCGGTTACCTGACGGATCTGACCAGAGCCGATATCCATCACGTACAGGTTCAGACTACCGGTTTTTGACAGGGCAAACGCCAGTTTGCTGCCGTCCGGAGAGAACGCAGGCGCACCGTTGTGACGCGGGAAAGAGGCAACCTGACGCACCGCACCGTTAGATAATGTCTGAATAACCAGCGCAGAACGACCGCTTTCAAAGGTGACATAAGCCAGTTTCGAGCCATCCGGAGACCACGCCGGAGACATCAGCGGCTGCGGGGAACGGTGAACGACGAACTGGTTGTAACCATCGTAGTCAGAGACGCGCAGCTCATACGGGAACTGACCGCCGTTTGTCTGCACAACGTAAGCGATACGGGTACGGAAAGCGCCCTTAATGCCGGTCAGCTTTTCGAACACTTCATCACTGGCGGTATGGCCCGCATAGCGCAACCACTGCTTATTCACTTTGTAAGAGTTCTGGGCCAGTACAGTACCCGGCGCGCCGCCAGTGTCAACCAGTTGATAGGCGACATTATAGGAACCGTCCGGATTCGGCGTTACCTGACCGACAACCACCGCGTCGATACCCAGCGCAGACCATGCCGCAGGCTGAACCTCCTGCGCGGTACCCGGCTGCTGCGGCAGACGGGAGCGATCTAATGGGTTAAATTTCCCGCTGTTACGCAAGTCTGCGCCAACGATGCCGCCGATATCTTCAGGCGCCGCCCCCGGCCCCGCCCACTGGAATGGCACAACGCCAATCGGGCGCGCCGAGTCCACCCCCTGGGTGATCTCGATACGGACTTCTGCGTGCAGCACCGCCGCCCACAGCATCAGAAAACCAAATGCTACTCGTAATGCCTGCTTCATCATATCTCCCTTATCTGGACGGAAAGCCCACGATAATTTAGCAGAATGTTAACAAACTCAAATACACAAAACTACCGAAACCCAGGGACTGCCGACGTTTGTTTTCCCCGCGGTGACGGGGAAAGTTTAGCTTACGGTTTAAAGTCCAGAGGCGCGTTTTTAAACACTTCATACACTGCCTGGCTTGGCGGTTTTGGAATCTTCGCCTGTCGGGCCGCCGCAAGCGCTGCCTGACAAAGCGCCGGATCGCCACCTTCAGACTGAATATCCAGCAGCAGGCCGTCCGGCGCGAGTTTTATCCGCAGCGTACAGGTCTTGCCTGTATAGGACGATGCGTCATAAAACTTGCTCTCGATAGCAGATTTGATCTGCCCGGCATAGTTACTGATATCCGCGCCTGACGCGCCATTATTTTTAGTATTACCACTCCCCGCCGGAGAAGCGTTGTTCCCTTTCGCCCCACCGCCGGTTTTCGGCGCATTCTTACCGGAGCTTAAGTCGCCCAGCAGATCGTCCACGCCTGCTGCTGCCGCGGCCTTTTCCGCAGCGGCTTTTTCGGCGGCCGCTTTTTTAGCCGCTGCCGCTTTCTTATCGGCAGCCGCTTTCTCCGCAGCGGCTTTTTTCTCTGCGGCGGCCTTTTCGGCGGCGGCTTTCTTCTCGGCCGCCGCTTTTTCAGCGGCTGCCGCTTTGGCTGCAGCGGCTTTTTCGGCGGCCGCTTTCTTCTCCGCGTCGGCCTGAGCCTGCTTAGCAGCCTCCGCTTCCGCCTTTTTCTTCGCATCCGCGGCCGCTTTCGCCGCCTCGGCTTCGGCTTTCTTCTTCGCGTCAGCAGCGGCCTTTTTCGCCGCCTCCGCCGCTTCTTTCGCCTGCGCGTCCGCTTTCGCTTTTGCGTCGGCGGCAGCTTTCTTCGCGGCTTCCTCAGCCTGTTTCTGCTGCTCCTGCGCTTTCTTCGCCTCAGCCTCTGCCTGTTTTTGCTGTTCCTGCGCCGCTAAGCGCTCTTTTTCAATCTGCTTAAGCCGTTCCTGTTCCGCAGCCTGCTTCTCGCGAAGCTCTTCCGCCTGCTGTTGCGCCAGTTTTTCACGCTGCTCTTTAGCACGCTGCGCGCTGGACTGTTGCTGCTGCTGACGTTCGTACTGCTGAACCACGGCGCCAGGATCAACCATCACGGCATCGATGGAAGAACCACCGCCGCCGCCGGCTGAAGCCTCTATATGCTCATCGAACGAACTCCAGATCAGCACTGCAAATAAGATGACATGCAGCACCGCTGAAATAATTATCGCCCGCTTGAGCTTGTCGTTTTGTTCGGTTGCCTTTGACACTCTCGGTTCCCAAAAACTGTTCGCCTGTTACACGCTCTTTTCACGCCAGAGAAGCGGATGATCAGATAGGCTGGGTCATTAAGCCGACCGACTTCACACCCGCGCTGTGTAACAAGTTCAGCGCTTTAATTATTTCATCGTAAGGCACGTCTTTCGCGCCACCGATTAAGAAGACCGTTTTCGGATTGGATTCCAGGCGGCTTTTCGCTTCCGCAACAACCTGTTCCGGCGGCAGTTGATCCATACGATCTTTTTCCACTACCACGCTGTACTGCCCTACCCCGGACACTTCAATAATCACCGGCGGATTGTCGTTACTGCTCACCGCCTGCGACTCCGTGGCGTCCGGCAGATCGACTTCCACGCTCTGGGTAATGATCGGCGCTGTCGCCATAAAGATCAGCAGCAGCACCAGCAGCACGTCGAGCAACGGTACGATGTTGATTTCGGACTTCAGGTCGCGACGACCCCGTCCACGCGATCTCGCCATGGTTTACCCCTTGTTGCTCTCGCTAACGGTAAACGCCTGACGGTGCAGAATCGCGGTAAACTCTTCCATAAAGTTGTCGTAATTCAATTCCAGCTTGTTCACACGCTGGTTCAGGCGGTTGTAGGCCATAACTGCAGGGATCGCCGCAAAGAGACCAATCGCCGTCGCGATCAGCGCTTCCGCGATCCCCGGCGCGACCATCTGCAGGGTGGCCTGTTTTACCGCCCCCAGGGCGATAAACGCATGCATAATCCCCCACACGGTACCAAACAGACCGATATACGGGCTGATAGAACCGACGGTGCCGAGGAACGGAATGTGCGTCTCAAGATTCTCAAGCTCGCGGTTCATTGAGATGCGCATCGCCCGGGAGGCGCCTTCAACGATCGCTTCCGGTGCATGGCTGTTAGCCCGATGCAGGCGGGCAAACTCTTTGAACCCGCTATAGAAGATTTGTTCCGACCCCGCCAGACTATCGCGGCGGCCCTGGCTTTCCTGATACAGGCGAGACAGTTCGATCCCGGACCAGAATTTGTCTTCAAACGCTTCGGCTTCACGTGCTGCAGCGTTGAGAATACGGGTCCGCTGGATGATGATGGCCCAGGATGCGATTGAAAAACCAATCAAAATCAACATGATAAGTTTAACCAGAAGGCTAGCCTTCAGGAACAAATCAAGGATATTCATGTCAGTCACTGCTTAAACTCCGCGACAATGGACTTGGGAAGCGCACGAGGCTTCATTTTGAGTGGATCAACGCAAACAATCAGCACTTCTGCTTCATTGAGCACCGTGTTTTCTGCGTTGACAATGCGTTGCGTGAACACCATTGAGGTACCACGCATTGACGTAATTTCAGACTGAACTTCGAGCATGTCGTCGAGTCGCGCAGGCGCATAGTATTCCAGCGTCATTTTACGCACCACGAAGGCCACTCGCTCTGCCAGCAAAACCTGCTGACTAAAGTGGTGATGACGCAGCATCTCTGTACGCGCTCTTTCATAAAAAGCGACATAGCTGGCGTGGTAAACCACCCCACCGGCGTCAGTGTCTTCATAATAGACACGAACCGGCCATCGAAATATATACTTATTCATTCCTGCGGCCTCGTTGTCGGCGCCATCCGCTCATCTCCGTCACTTACGTTTGCAAGTGTCTGGTGACTCGCGTCATTGCCCTCGCGACGCATCAAGAATGCTGTTGTATATCGCGTTGTATTCACTTTACATCCCGGTAATGCAACAAAAGAGAGAACTTTTAAACGTTGCTACTATACGCGCGCTATCAGGGCTTGGGAATGGGGGGAAGTTAAGGGAGAGTAAAAATATATGGGCTTATGCAAGCCCATCGTTCTTTCAGGATGTTTCTTATTCAAAAGAAGAAGAAAAACAGCCCCACGATAAGGACTATGTCGGCCAGCAAAGGGGAGAAGATCCCTTGCCAGTGCACGGCGCGAGGGCGAAAACCAACGCCATGTATGATGCCTGCGCAGACGGCCCACATCAGCAGTAAACCGTGCCAGATTTCCAGCGTACTGGTCTTTGCCGCGAAGCGGGAGGGATCCCAAAACATACATCCTGCTAACACCAGCGCCATGACGAAAGAAAGCGCCCGTAACGGGCGCTTGTCCATTATCGCATACAGCATCGCGATAAGTTTCATCAGTGTTCTTCTTGACCGTTTTTGCTTGCCTCGACGTGCTCAAGGGCCAGCGCGGTGATGATCCCAAATGCACAGGCAAGAAGCGTTCCCAGAATCCAGGCGAAATACCACATACAATTGCTCCTTACTTAGTACAGAGAGTGGGTGTTGCTTTCAATGTGTTCTTTGGTAATACGACCGAACATTTTCCAGTAACACCAGCTGGTGTAGATCAGGATGATCGGCACAAATACCACAGCAACCCAGGTCATCAGGTTCAGCGTCATCTGGCTGGACGTCGCATCCCACATCGTCAGGCTCGCATTCATCATGGTGCTGGAAGGCATCACGAACGGGAACATCGCGATGCCCGCGGTCAGGATGATGCAGGCCAGCGTCAGAGAAGAGAACAGGAACGCCCATGCCCCTTTTTCCATCCGCGAGGTCAGGATCGTCAGCAGCGGCAGTACCACGCCCAGCGCCGGAATCAACCACAGGATCGGTGCGTTGTTAAAGTTCACCAGCCATGCGCCCGCTTCACGAGTCACTTCTTTGGTCAGTGGGTTAGACGCGGCATGGTGATCGATAGCAGAGGTCACCACATAACCGTCGATACCGTACATCACCCAGACACCCGCCAGCGCGAAGCAGACCAGCGTGACCAGCGCGGCGATCTGTGAGGTCGCGCGGGCACGCAGATGCAGTTCGCCCACGGTACGCATTTGCAGGTAGGTCGCGCCCTGGGTGATGATCATCCCAACGCTGATCACGCCTGCCAGCAGACCGAACGGGTTCAGCAACTGGAAGAAGTTACCGGTGTAGTAGAGACGCAGATACTCGTCGACATGGAACGGTACGCCCTGCAACAGGTTACCAAACGCCACGCCAATCACCAGCGGCGGCACAAAGCTACCGATGAACACGCCCCAGTCCCACATGTTGCGCCAGCGCGGATCTTCAATCTTGGAACGGTAGTCAAAACCGACCGGACGGAAGAATAACGATGCCAGCACGAGGATCATCGCCACATAGAAACCGGAGAACGCGGCGGCATAGACCATCGGCCAGGCGGCGAACAGCGCGCCGCCGGCGGTGATCAGCCACACCTGGTTACCGTCCCAGTGCGGGGCGATGGAGTTAATCATAATTCGACGCTCGGTGTCGTTACGACCGAGGAAACGGGTGAGCATGCCCACCCCCATGTCGAAGCCATCGGTAACCGCAAAACCAATCAGCAGAACGCCAACCAGCAGCCACCAGATAAAACGTAGTACTTCATAATCGATCATTTGACGACTCCTGTCTTAGCGTGCCGGCTGAGAAGCCACGGTGGACTGCTCAAAGTGATAGCGACCGGTTTTCAGGCTGCTTGGGCCAAGGCGTGCAAACTTGAACATCAGGAACAGTTCTGCCACCAGGAACAGGGTGTACAGGCCGCAAATCAGGAACATGGAGAACAGCAAATCGCCTACCGTCAGCGACGAGTTCGCCACGGCGGTGGGCAGCACTTCGCCGATAGCCCATGGCTGACGGCCATATTCCGCAACAAACCAGCCCGCTTCTACGGCGATCCACGGCAGTGGAATACCATACAGCGCAGCGCGCAGCAGCCATTTTTTCTCGCCGATGCGGTTACGGATAACGCTCCAGAAGGACAGCGCGATGATCGCCAGCAGCAGGAAGCCGCATGCCACCATGATACGGAACGCGAAATACAGCGGCGCAACGCGAGGAATAGAATCTTTCGTCGCCTGCTGTATCTGCGCTTCCGTCGCGTCGGAGACGTTCGGAGTATAGCGTTTCAGCAGCAGACCGTAGCCCAGGTCTTTCTTCATGCTGTTGAACTGATCGCGAACGGTCTGGTCGGTAGAACCGGCGCGCAGTTGCTCGAGCAGTTCATACGCTTTCATCCCGTTGCGGATACGTTCTTCGTGCTGGACCATCAGGTCTTTCAGACCGATCACCGGCGTATCTACGGAGCGGGTAGCGATAATACCCAGCGCGTAAGGGATCTGGATCGCAAATTTGTTTTCCTGCGAATCCTGATCCGGAATACCGAACAGGGTAAAGGCAGCCGGTGCAGGCTGGGTCTCCCACTCGGCTTCGATGGCGGCGAGTTTGGTTTTCTGCACGTCGCCCATTTCGTAACCGGACTCATCACCCAGAACGATAACAGACAATACAGCGGCCATCCCGAAGCTGGCGGCAATGGCAAAGGAGCGTTTAGCGAAGGCAATGTCGCGGCCTTTCAGCAGATAGTAAGCGCTGATACCGAGGATGAACATCGCACCCGTGACATAACCCGACGCCACGGTATGAACGAATTTCACCTGTGCAACCGGGTTGAGCACCAGTTCAGAGAAGCTCACCATTTCCATGCGCATGGTTTCAAAGTTGAAATCCGACGCGATAGGGTTCTGCATCCAGCCGTTAGCGACCAGGATCCACAGCGCAGAAAGGTTAGAGCCTAATGCCACCAGCCAGGTAACAGCCATGTGCTGGACTTTGCCCAGACGATCCCAGCCAAAGAAGAACAGACCTACAAAGGTGGATTCGAGGAAGAAGGCCATCAGACCTTCGATCGCCAGCGGCGCACCGAAGATATCCCCAACGTAGTGGGAATAGTAAGACCAGTTTGTCCCGAACTGGAACTCCATGGTCAGCCCTGTTGCCACACCCAGAGCAAAGTTGATACCAAACAACTTGCCCCAGAACTTAGTCATATCTTTATAAATCTGTTTGCCGGAAAGGACGTAGACCGTTTCCATAATGGCCAGCAAAAACGCCATACCGAGCGTCAGTGGCACAAAGAGGAAGTGGTACATCGCGGTCAAGGCAAACTGTAAGCGCGACAGTTCGACTATATCTAACATCATGACTCCTTGCTCATCGCATGAAGACTCCGAGAGTGAACCCCGTTAGAAAGGGTCACACGCATGCCCCAATACAAATTTGTTTGCGCGCCTTCACCAGTATCCTTTTTCCGTATAAGGAAACAGAATGGGTGAAAGGTTACAAACATGTTAATAAAAAACTCAAATTGATCCCGCAATTATATTACGCCGCAAAATCCTTACAATAAACAGGTTTTTATTGAGGAAGATTTGCGTTTTTCGACAGTGATCAATTTATAGCGAATTTCTCACTTTTCCATCAATTTGATCGGCGACAATTTATCGCGTTTCCTTATCTTTTTCCAATCATTAAACATTGATTTAAATCAAAAACGCCCTTTTATGTTAACCATGTTTAGATGTGGTGACCGAAGTAAAAAACATGTTGCACATGTGTATCTTTGATTGATTGCGGAGTTACGCCAATAAAATTCTTATATAAAAAGACGGTGTTTTAATTAACGTGGCAGGCCGTTCTGCCAGGGTTTGCTGAGGGGCTATTTTTCGAAGTCCGGGTATCATTTTCATCGCGTCTGAAAAGCCCGCCTTTCATCATTCACATTAATTTTACTTTAAGGTTAATTTGAATTAACACCACAACGTTATTATTGTTAAAATAACAACGCCACGCTAAGCGTGGCGTTGTTCCGATTGCTGACATTTCAGACAAGCTGGTAGCGGAAGGTCCGCGATTGCCCGGGTAAAAACGTCCCGGGAAGGATATCGTCCCGCTCGTGAGCCGAAACGACCTGCTCGCTCATCATCACTTCCGCGCAGTTTGCCACCGTCCGGGTAAAGGTGACGGTGGTATCACTCGACGTGCTGTCCGACGGATTAAACAGGCGCAAAATCAGCGCTTCGCCGTCTTCCGCTTTCTTTAGCGCGCTTATCTGGCAGCCGACGGGCGGCATGGTCAGTAAACTGTAACGCTCAGGTACCGTAAAACGGGCCTTGTTGAGCTTCATCGCGTCCCACGGAATTTTATTGTAACACTGTACCGGCGTCAGCCACGCCCGCGCCTGTTGCGCCACACCCGCAGAGAACGGCGTACCGCTAAAGCTAAACAGACTTAGCCGACAATGCAGGGTTCCCCGCAGTTGTGAATCCGGTACCGGCATTTTGATGCCGGAAGGACGCCCTGGGCGCAGCAGTAAATCCTCTTTACCCAGTAGCCCCACGCCGCGCAAGAGCGTAATGGCGAAGGTTTTTTTCTCCTCGCCCGTCACCTCAAATTCGCGCAAACCTTCCGTAAAGACCGCCAACCCGTTCCGCCCTTCCTGTAACGCAGCATAATTGAGCAGATTCCATACCGGCACAGGCGCCTCTTTCCACCCTTCTTCCCGCCAGTTGGTCATCGCGTCGTCCTCTACCGGACGCGTCACAGAGCCAAACTGGGTATCCGCCAACACCTGATCGGTAGTAAAAGGCGTTGGAATTAATACCCGCACCCGATGATCGTCGGCCTGGTTGTCCAGTGTTATTCCGACATCAATTCGTCTGCTGTTATGGGAAAGCGTCACCGCAATCTCCACCCCTACCCTGCCGCTGCGCTGGCGCAGGGCGCGTTCAGCGAGATCACGCGGAACCGCCAGGTCATAACGGATCAGCGCCTGGCTCTGCCACGCCTCATGGCGGATCTCGCAGTGGGGTTGCACACCGGCCGACGTCAGCCGCCACTCTTCTCTTGCTGGCGAATAATCATATTCATCGCCATCGTCAGAACCTTCTTCCAGCTCCAGCACCCGGTCATAACAGACGCCGCTGTCTTTATCATACAGGCGCAGCGTGCCGTCTTCATTGAGCGAAATTTGCCAGAAAGCGTTCTCCAGCAACGTTTCCGGGGTCGTTTTCGCGGCAAGCTGAAGTCCAGGGGCATTGGCATCAATGTACAGGGTGCGGTACCCCATCGACGGGACGATCTGATGAATCTGGATGTCGTACTCCATAAACGGGTCATAGTTGCCGTAGTGAACGATTTGCCGGTCGATCAGCCCCGGGTCCAGCTCTCGCGCCTCACGAATGAAATAAGGCACAGCGTTCCCTCTGTCATCACGCAGGCTGAACTGGCTGGCGCGCAGGCGAAGGGTGGTATTAATGACCTCTTCGCGCGGCCACGGCATCAGGTTAAACAGCACCAGTTTGTCGGCGTCGCTGTGGGGCATGTTGTCCACCACTTTACGCAGATAAAAACGGATCAGGTTGTCGGCCATGTCTTCCGCCAGCATAAATCGCGCCGCAATTTCGCGGTGCACCGGGTCACTACAGCAACAGCCGATGCTGTCGTGGGCGTGATTCTTTAATATCTCCTTCCACATTTTTTCCAGCAGACCGTGGTGGTAATCAAAACCCAGCGTCCATGCCAGCGTCGCCAGCGGTTCGAGAAGATTGACGATTTTATTTTCGATCCGCGCGTGAGCGATTTTGATGTCCATCCGCGTCGAGCCTATGGTGCGGTGTACGCGCATGTATTTGCCGTCGATAAATTCGCCCTTCAGGGTGGCTAATTGCTCGCGATGGGCCTCAGTGCGTTCAAAGACCTCCTCGAAACGACTCATGACAAAAGTCCGTTGGGGATAAATTTCCCGCAACTTATCCATCACCGCAAAGATATTTTGCTGAAGCGGCATCTGGTCGTGACCGTTAGGCAGCAGGATCTCTTTTGTTACCGATGCCTTTTCCAGCACCTCGAAATAACCGTCGAGTCGTTTACGTAATCCGGCTTCGTCCTCCGGTAAGTACTTACCAATCGCGTAGCCCAGCGGCAGCACCTGCGCCACCACTTCGCTGCCATCGCGACTCTGCCACAGAAACTCGGTTTTATCGGTGCCGTGGCGTTCTGAACAACCGCGCCAGAACAGGGTGCGGGTGATGCCAAAGCCGTTGTAAATATGCGGAAGCTGGCCGGACATGCCAAACGAGTCCGGCAGATATCCAATTTTCATCGGCTCGCCAAAGGCCAGACAGTCACGCATCCCATACATCAGGTTACGCACAATCGATTCACCGGAAACAAGAGTGGTATCCGTCTGGGTATACCACGGGCCGATAATCAGCTTCCCGGCCTGAACCAGTCGTCTGACCCGCTCTTTATTTTCCGGCACCACCGCGAAGTAGTCCTCCAGTATCGCCGTCTGTCCGTCCAGCACGTAATATTTGTATTCGGCATCCTGCTCCAGACGGGTAAGGATCTCCTCCATATTATTGACCAGCAAAATGCGTGATTCTTCGGTGGTGAAATACCACTCACGATCCCAGTGCATATGCGGGGTGATGTGAACACGAGAGACTGCTTTCATCGTCGTTTCCTGTTAGTGAGTGTTTACCGGCACGCGGTCGGTGACGTATTTGCCCTGCTTCACCGCCTGACGACGCCAGAGCAGCAGAATCAGCGTGGAAATCAACGTTCCCGCCAGCGCCGCGCCAAACCAGCCTGCCGCCGCCATGACGCCGCCTAATCCGCCATCATGGAGTAAAAAGAGGGAGAAAATCCCTGCGCCGGGCGTCGACAGCCCAATATTCATGGCGCCAACGATCGCCCCGGTGACCATCGACCCGAGGACAAAAGCGCTAATGACCCGCAGCGGATCTTCTATCGCCATCGGGATAGCCCCTTCGGTGATCCCCGCCAGCCCCAGTAGCCAGGTAGATTTACCGGTTTCGATTTCAAACTCTTTGAATAAACGTGGCGAGAGTAGCGTGGAGGCCGTTACCGTAAAGGCTGAAACCATTTTGACGGAGGCAAAAATGGCGTAAGGCCCGTAAACGCCGTTAGCCATTGCGCCCAGGCAGAAGGCGTAGGCAGCTTTATTCACCGGCCCGCCCAGGTCGAAGGAGCACATAAAGCCGAGGATAGCGCCAAGCAACAGCGCGTTGGCGCCGCTTAAGCCATTCAGCCAGGCCGTCAGCGCGTTGTTGATCCACGCCACCGGCTCGCCAACCACGAACAGCATCAGGCTGCCCGCGCCGAGCGTGCCGATGACCGGGTACAAATAGAAGGTTAAAAACCCGTTGAACTTACTGCTCAGCCGGAGATGATTTTTCACCCAGCGCATCAGGTATCCGGCGATAAGCCCGCCCGCTACCGCGCCAAGAAAGCCGGAACCGATCATATTAGCGGCCAGTCCGGCGGCGAAGCCCGGCGCCAGCGCGGGTTTATCCGCCAGCGAATAGGCGGTATAAGCCGCCAGTACCGGCACCATGAGAATGCCAAGCATTCCGCCGCCCAGTTTACGGTACATCCACAGCCAGGAGTTTTCCTGATCGAAAAGGTGTTGCAGCCCCAGCATCTGCGCCAGCAGTACCGCGACGGCAAGAACGGTGCCGCCCGCGACGATCAGCGGCACGGCGAATGAGATGCCGCTCAGCAGCGCCTGTTTGAGTTCGGTTTTTAGCCCCTTCGCAGGCGGCGCATCCTGCTGAAGCGCGCGCGTTTCACGCTGCGGCAGCACCAGCGCCTGCTGGATCAGTTGCTCCGCATGGCGAATCGGCTCCGCGACCGGTACCGTAAGCGTCGGCAGTCCGGCAAAGCGTTCACTCTCTTTTATGGCCACCTCAGCGGCGAAAATACACGCCGTCGCCGCATTCAGCTGTTCCGCCGTCAGCCTGCCTTCAATGCCGTTAGCGCCCTGCTTTTCGACATACACATTCACGCCCAACTTACGACCCACTTTTTCCAGATACTCCGCGGCCATATAGGTGTGCGCAATCCCCGCCGGACAGGCAGTCACGCAAACCAGCGTTGGCGCCTGCGCCAGCGGCGGTGTGAATGCAGCATGAACCTCGTCGTCCAGCGCCGCCAGCAACGCGTCTGCGCTTTCGGCAGCCATCACCCGTGCCCGCGTCTCGTCGTCCGCCAGACGGGTGGTAAGCGCGGTCAGCAAGTGCATATGCGTACTGCCCGCTTCATTCTGCGGGATGGCTAGCAGAAAGATCAGTTCCACCGGTTCGGGTCCATCGACACCGTCCCACTCAAGTGGTTCGCTGAGGGTCGCTACCGCGAACGCGGCCTCCTTCACAGCGGACGTTTTACCGTGCGGTACTGCCAGCCCTTCGCCCAGCGCGGTGGGACCGAGACTTTCGCGGGAAAAGACCTCCGTTAAAAACGCCTGGGGATCGGCAATCTTACCCAACGCCGTTAGCCGTTGCGCTAATGCGGTGATTGCCTCGTCACGACTGGCGAAGCGGGCATTCAGGCACAGCGCATCGCGGTGGGTTAACGTTGTCAGGTTCATCATGTTCCTCACCCTGTGGTGGTTTTATGCGCGAAGAATTGTGCCAGACGAAATAATACATTTATGTGATCATTTTCACTATTGCGCGATAATTTGTATTAAATTTGTATTATTTACAGCGCCGGGATGTCAGGCATAATGAGCGAATTCGTATTAACCTTCCCGGAAAACCATGAGCCGAAAGCCGCTATACCGCCAGATCGCAGACCGTATCCTTGAGCAAATTCAGCGAGGTGAGTTGAAGCCAGGCGACGCCCTGCCGACGGAATCCGCGCTGCAGGCAACGTTTAACGTCAGCCGCGTCACGGTGCGCCAGGCGCTCAGGCAGCTTACGGAACAGCATATTGTCGAAAGCATCCAGGGTAGCGGCACCTATGTGAAAGCGGAGCGGGTTAATTACGACATCTATCAGTTAACCAGCTTCTATGAGAAGCTCGCTGACCGTAACGTCGACACTCACAGTGAAGTGCGGGTCTTTGAAGTGATCCCGGCAGATGACTTTTTGCAGGAACAGCTTCAGCTTGCCCAGGGCAGCCGCGTCTGGCACGTCAAGCGGGTGCGCTTTATCAAGCAAAAACCGGTAACGCTGGAAGAAACCTGGATGCCGCTGGCCCTGTTCCCGGATCTGACCTGGGAAGTCATGGAAAAATCGAAGTACCATTTCATCGAAGAGGTGAAGCAAATGGTGATCGACCGAAGCGAGCAGGAGCTGATCCCGGTGATGCCCACCGAGGAGATGAGCCGACTGCTGGCTATCGATCCCGGCAAGCCGATTCTGGAAAAAGTCTCGCGCGGATATTTGAAAGATGGCCGGATATTTGAATACAGTCGAAATGCGTTCAATACCGACGATTATAAATTTACCCTGATCGCCCGTCGTAAGCAGCGTTAAAATTTCCCTTGCGCCGCAGGCGATAAATAAAAGTGATGCGCTGCGCGAAAAAACACGTTATACGGCGATAAAAAACAAATCATTAGCATTTGTTTATTTTTATTAACAACCAATAAATGCCGTATCTCAAGCATTTTTTAAATTCCGTTACCTTACTCACAATTCTCTCGCTTTCATTATTTTTCATGAATATTTTTGTTGCTGATTATAAATAAGATTCAGATCACAAAGGTGACATTTCGTTTTTCACCATTATGGTTATATAAATATATTCCCACTCGGAAATAGAATTTAACCACATGATATTTATGGTTAAATTTTATCAGCATCCAGTATCGCCGTTTTACGCATGATTTTTTGAAAATAGATCAATTGCATCGATAACGCCGCCCCAGGACACTCCCTCACTATTAAAGGCCGCCACCCCAGAGGGCGCCATATATCATCATTTTTATTTTTACCCTGAGTCCTGGAGAGGATTACCCATGAAGAAATCAACACTTGTTATTGGCGTCATTGGTGCTGACTGCCATGCAGTAGGCAATAAAGTTCTGGACCGTGTTTTTACTGCCCATGATTTTCGCGTAATCAATCTGGGCGTTATGGTAAGCCAGGATGAATATATTGACGCCGCCATCGAAACCGGCGCCGACGCCATTGTCGTTTCCTCTATTTATGGCCACGGTGACATTGACTGTCTGGGGCTACGCGAACGCTGCATCGAACGCGGTATTGGCGAGATTCTGCTTTATGTGGGCGGAAATCTGGTTGTCGGTAAACATGACTTTGCCGATGTGGAAGCGAAATTCAAAGACATGGGCTTTAACCGTGTCTTCGCGCCAAGCCATGACCTGGAAGATGTGTGCCGGTTAATGGCCGCCGATATTAACCAGCGCCACGGCGTCGCGCAGCGCTGTCTGGAAGAGGCCATCTGATGCAAATCGTCTCTGTCGACATCGGCTCGACGTGGACCAAAGCGGCTCTCTTTGCCAGGGAGGGCGACGCACTCACACTGGTCAATCATGTTCTGACGCCGACCACGACTCACCATCTGGCAGAAGGTTTCTTTGCCAGCCTTAACCAGGTTCTGAACGTGGACGATGCGCGCCCGCTGCTCAACAGCGGCGATGTGACGCTGAAATATTCCTCTTCCGCCAAAGGCGGGCTGGCCGTCGCGGCGATGGGGCTGGTGCCTTCAATCACCCTGGAATCCGCGAAAGTCACCGCCCACTCTGCGGGGGCGAAAATCGCGCAGTACTACGCCTACAAGCTCAACCGCCACGACATTCAGGCGCTGGAAGCCTCGCCGCCTGACATCCTGCTGTTTACCGGTGGAACTGACGGCGGTGAAGAGAGCTACGGTCTGGCTAATGCCCACGCGCTGGCGAACTCGCGTCTGGACTGCGCCATCATCTACGCGGGTAACCGCGACATTCAGGACGAGATCCAGGCGATTCTGGGCCATAAAGATCTGATCACGGTGGACAATATTCTGCCGGATCTCGATCACCCAAACCCGTATGCCGCGCGCAAAGCGATTTGCGACGTGTTCCTGTCACGCATCGTCAAAGGAAAAGGGCTGGATGTGATTGTCGGCGAAACAGGTGAAGAGCCAATGCCGACGCCGTGGACCGTGTATGAACTGGTGAAAGCGATCAGCGATGTCGACAGCGCGTGGAAGGAGTTCATGCTGATCGACATGGGCGGCGCCACCACCGACGTCTACTCCGCCAGCGCCAACACGCTCTCCCCTGACACCGTCCTGCATGGCGTCCCGGAGCCATTTGTTAAACGCACGGTGGAAGGCGATCTGGGCATGCGCGTCTCCGCGGTGGTGGTGGGTGAGAGCACCCGGGATCTGGTCAACGTCGTTTTTGCCCGGCAGCCGCAGCGCCAGGAGGCCTTCTTTGGCTATCTGCGTCATCTGGTGGCCCATCCGGACTACCTGCCGCAGGGGGAGGAGGAGCGTTATTTCGACAGCCTGTTAGCCGGACTGTGCGTCGGCTATGCCGCAGAACGGCATGCCGGCACGAAAAAACAGGTCTGCACCTGCGTGGGCAACGTCGATCTCCAGATGGGACGCGATCTGACCACGGTGCGTAAAGTGGTGGGATCAGGCGGCTGGCTGTCGCGCGCCAGTCAGTTCGACATTCATCACTGGCTTAAGTACCGCGAACTGGACGACGACGGCAGGCGCATTCTTCTTCCCACCCAGTTTGACTATTACCGCGATGCAAAAGGTCTACTCCCGCTGCTGGCGAACGTCGCCAGGATCGATCCCCAGGCCGCGGCACGCACCAGCATTCACTGTTTAACCCTCTAATCCCAAAGGCAGCGACGAATGGAACTTCGAAATAAAAAACTGACCCATGACGAGTTTATGACCGAACGGCACCAGGTGTTGCAGACGTGGTCAACCGGCAAAGATGTCGAACAATTTGAAGATGGCGTGAAGTACCAGCAGACCATCCCGGAGAAAAAACGCTTCTCTCATGCCCTGCTAAAAGCCGATCAGCAGGGAAAAACCCTGAGCCAGCCGCGCGCGGGCGTGGCGTTAATGGACGAACACATTGCGCTGCTGAAAACGTTGCAAACGGAGTGCGATCTTCTGCCCAGCACCATTGATGCCTACACCCGTCTGAACCGCTATGAAGAAGCGGCGATCGGCATTCAAAAATCGATCGAAGCCGGCACCTCAAAACTTAATGGCTTACCGGTGGTAAACCACGGCGTAGCGGCCTGCCGCCGGATGACCGAAGCGCTGGAAAAGCCGATTCAGGTACGCCACGGTACGCCGGATGCCCGCCTGCTGGCGGAAATCGCAATGGCCAGCGGCTTCACCAGCTACGAAGGTGGCGGCATCTCTTACAACATTCCTTACGCCAAGCGCGTCACGCTGGAAAAATCGATCCGCGACTGGCAGTACTGCGACCGCCTGATGGGGCTGTACGAGGAACACGGCATACGCATTAACCGCGAGCCGTTCGGCCCATTGACCGGCACGTTGATCCCTCCGTTTATGTCCCATGCCGTAGCGATTATCGAAGGCTTACTGGCGCTGGAACAGGGAGTGAAATCCATTACCGTGGGTTACGGACAGGTCGGCAGTCTGACCCAGGATGTTGCGGCGATCCAGTCGTTGCGCGAGCTATCCCATGAATACTTCCAGAACTACGGTTTCGATGACTATGAGTTGAGCACCGTGTTCCATCAGTGGATGGGCGGCTTCCCGGAAGATGAATCGAAAGCGTTCGCCATTATCTCCTGGGGAGCGGCGGTTGCGGGGATGGCTGGCGCCACCAAAGTCATTACCAAAAGCCCGCACGAAGCCTTTGGTATTCCTACCGCAGCGGCGAACGTGCAGGGGCTGAAGGCGTCCCGACAGATGCTCAACATGGTCAGCGACCAGAAATTCCCGCCGTGTAAAGCGGTCGAGCAGGAAGTCGAGCTGATTAAGAGCGAAGTGCGCGCGGTGTTGAAGAAAGTCTTTGAACTGGGCAACGGCGACGTGGCGCGCGGAACGGTGCTGGCCTTCGAAGCCGGGGTGCTGGATGTGCCGTTCGCGCCTGCCGCCTGTAACGCGGGCAAAATCCTGCCGGTGCGCGATAACAGCGGCGCGATCCGTGTACTCGAAGCCGGCGCGGTGCCGCTACCGAAAGACATTCTCGCGCTGCACCATGACTATGTTGCCGAGCGCGCGCGCTTTGAAGGACGTAAACCCTCATTCCAGATGGTTGTTGATGACATCAACGCGGTATCCCACAGTCAATTAATAGGAAGACCATAATGAAAATCAAAAAGGCCCTTTTCACCGCTGGCTACTCCTCTTTTTATTTCGACGATCAGCAGGCGATCAAAAACGGCGCAGGTCATGACGGGTTTATTTACACCGGCGCGCCGGTTACGCCAGGCTTTAGCGCCGTGCGTCAGGCGGGCGAATGCGTATCGGTCCAGTTGATTCTGGAAAATGGCGCGGTGGCGGTTGGCGACTGCGCCGCCGTGCAGTACTCCGGCGCGGGTGGCCGTGACCCACTGTTCCTCGCAGAGCATTTTATTCCCTTCCTTAACGATCATATTAAACCGCTGCTGGAAGGCCGTGATGTGGACGCGTTTCTGCCCAACGCCCGCTTCTTCGACAAGCTGCGTATCGACGGTAAGCTGCTGCACACCGCCGTACGTTACGGCCTGTCCCAGGCGCTGCTTGACGCCACGGCGCTGGCCTCCGGTCGCCTGAAAACGGAAGTGGTATGTGACGAATGGCAACTGCCGTGCGTCCCGGAAGCCATTCCCTTATTCGGACAAAGCGGCGATGACCGCTATATCGCTGTCGACAAGATGATCCTGAAAGGCGTTGACGTCCTGCCTCACGCGTTGATCAACAACGTCGAAGAAAAACTTGGCTTCCACGGTGAAAAACTGCGTGAGTACGTGCGCTGGCTGTCGGATCGCATCCTGACCCTGCGCACCAGCCCACGCTATCACCCGACGCTGCACATTGACGTTTACGGCACTATCGGCCTGATTTTCGATATGGATCCTGTACGCTGCGCTGCGTACATCGCCAGCCTTGAAAAAGAGGCGCAGGGGCTGCCGCTGTACATTGAAGGCCCGGTGGATGCAGGTAACAAGCCGGATCAGATCCGCATGCTGACCGCCATCACCAAAGAGCTGACCCGTCTGGGCTCCGGGGTAAAAATTGTCGCGGACGAATGGTGTAACACCTACCAGGACATTGTGGACTTCACCGATGCCGGCAGTTGCCACATGGTACAGATCAAAACCCCGGATCTCGGCGGCATTCACAACATCGTTGACGCGGTGCTGTACTGCAACAAACACGGCATGGAAGCCTACCAGGGCGGCACCTGTAACGAAACCGAAATCAGCGCCCGTACCTGCGTTCACGTGGCGCTCGCCGCGCGGCCAATGCGCATGCTGATCAAGCCGGGCATGGGCTTCGATGAAGGTCTTAACATTGTGTTTAACGAAATGAACCGCACTATCGCGCTGTTACAGACTAAGGATTAACTGATGGCCCGTACTTTTAAGATCTTATCACCGACGGCCATTCTCGGTTATGGCTTCCCGGAAGACAGTTTTCGCAAAGCCATGGAAGCGTCACCGGATCTGATCGCCGTTGACGCGGGTTCTTCCGATCCTGGCCCCCACTACCTGGGGGCGGGTAAACCGTTTACCGACAGGGCCGGCGTGAAGCGCGACCTGCGCTATATGATCGTCGCTGGCGTGAAAAACAACATCCCGGTGGTGATTGGCACCGCCGGGGGGTCCGGCGCGGCGCCGCATCTGGAATGGTGCCGCCAGATAATCCTCGAGATCGCGCAGGAAGAAAACCTGTCATTCTCGCTGGCGCTGATCCCTGCGGATGTCGATAAAGCGATCGTGCATGCGGCGCTGGACAACGGCAAGATCACCGCGCTGGATTTCGTTCCCGAACTCACCCATGAGGCGATTGAAGAGAGCACCTACATCGTGGCGCAAATGGGCGTAGAGCCCTTCCAGCGTGCGCTCGCCGCCGGTGCGCAGGTCGTGCTGGGGGGACGTGCTTACGATCCGGCGTGCTTCGCAGCCCTGCCCATTATGCAGGGATTCGATGAAGGCCTAGCGCTGCATTGCGGGAAAATCCTTGAATGCGCAGCGATTGCCGCCACGCCGGGGTCCGGTTCCGACTGTGCGATGGGGATCATTGACGACAACGGCTTCACCCTGAAAACGTTCAACCCGAAGCGGAAGTTCACCGAAACCTCAGCCGCGGCGCACACCCTGTATGAGAAGTCCGATCCTTACAGCCTGCCGGGGCCTGGCGGGGTGCTGAATCTGAAAGGCTGTCATTTTAAAGCGGTCAACGATGGCGAGGTGTACGTTAGCGGTTCACGCCACGAAACCACGCCGTATGCGCTGAAGCTGGAAGGGGCGCGCCAGGTAGGATTCCGCTGCCTGACCATCGCCGGCACGCGCGATCCGATCATGATTGCCGGAATTGATACCATTCTGGAAGACGTGAAAGCCAGCGTGGCGCAAAACCTCTCGCTGAATGACGACAGCATTCGTATGACGTTTCACCTGTACGGCAAAAACGGCGTGATGGGCAACCATGAGCCGGTCAACACCGCCGGGCATGAGCTGGGCATTCTGCTGGATGTGGTGGCGCCGACCCAGGATATCGCCAACAGCGTCTGTTCGCTGGTGCGCTCTACCCTGCTCCACTACGGCTATGAAAACCGGATCGCCACCGCGGGCAACCTCGCCTTCCCGTTCTCGCCTTCCGATATCCAGAGCGGGCCGGTGTATGAGTTCTCGGTCTATCATCTGATTGAAGCGAGCGACGATCTGCGTTTTGACTTCCGCCTCGAGCAGGTGACGCCAGAAGGAGTAACGGCATGAAATACCCTATTTGCACCCTGGCTCAGGTGATTCGCTCTAAAAATGCCGGGCCGTACGAACTGGTGTTAGATATTTTATTTAAAACACGTGAAGACTATCAGCGGGTTAAACGTTCAGAGCAATTAACGCCGCAGTTAATTGCCGGCCTGTATAACGTGGCGCCTGACTTTATTCATCGCATTGTCTGGTTTGACCCGGCGAATGCGGTAAAAATCGTCATGCCTCGCGATATTATTTCCGGCAATGTTGGCGACAATGATGTTTATGGCGCACAGCAACATGCCCCGCTGTTAAATATTACATTCGACCTTGAGTAATTAATAACAATAACATCCACCGGCGTACAGGGTTTCGCTGTATCACTGTATTCCAGTTTATTTAAATGGTTGGTCACAACAGGCTGGCGTCCGGCTGCTTCTGCGGTGCGTACGCCCCTTCTCCTGCTGCCGCCAACCCTTATCCGTATCCGATGGAGTGAAAATGAAAAAAATAAGTCTGACCAAAATGATCATATTAGGCCTGATTCTCGGCATGATTGCCGGGGTGGCTATTAATAATATGGCATCAGCCGATACTGCAAAAACCTATGCGCAGGAAATTTCTATTTTTACCACCATATTTCTGCGCATGGTTAAAATGATTATCGCGCCACTGGTTATTTCAACGCTGGTGGTGGGTATCGCCAAAATGGGCGACGCAAAGACGCTCGGACGTATCTTTTCAAAAACCTTTTTTCTGTTTATTTGCGCGTCGCTGCTGTCAATTGCGCTGGGTCTGGTGATCGTCAACCTGTTCCAGCCGGGGGCAGGGATTAACTTTGTCGCCCACGATGCGGGCGCCGTAGCCGCCGTCCAGTCAGAACCGTTTACCCTGAAGGTGTTTATTTCCCATGCGGTGCCCACCAGTATCGTGGATGCGATGGCGCGTAACGAGATCCTGCAAATCGTGGTGTTCTCCATTTTCCTCGGCTGTAGCCTCGCGGCGATAGGCGAAAAAGCGGAACCGATCGTCAAAGTGCTCGACTCGCTGGTTCACGTGATGCTGAAACTGACCGGCTATGTCATGCTGTTCGCTCCGTTGACGGTTTTCGCCGCGATCTCCGGCCTGATTGCCGAACGCGGGCTGGGCGTCATGGTGAGCGCCGGGATCTTTATGGGCGAATTCTACCTGACGTTGGGGATGCTGTGGGCAATCCTGATTGGCTTGTCGGCAATGCTTGTCGGTCCGTGCATTGGCCGCCTGACCAAATCCATCCTCGAACCGGCGCTGCTGGCCTTTACCACCTCCAGCTCAGAGGCCGCCTTCCCCGGCACGCTGAACAAACTGGAAAAATTCGGCGTCTCGTCCAAAATTGCCAGCTTCGTCCTGCCGATTGGTTACTCCTTTAACCTTGTCGGTTCCATGGCCTACTGCTCGTTTGCCACTGTGTTTATCGCCCAGGCGTGCAACATTGAGCTGAGCATGGGCGAACAAATCACCATGCTATTGATCCTGATGCTCACGTCTAAAGGCATGGCGGGCGTTCCACGCGCCTCGATGGTGGTGATTGCCGCCACCCTCAACCAGTTCCACATCCCTGAAGCGGGGCTGATCCTGCTGATGGGCGTCGATCCGTTCCTCGATATGGGCCGCTCCGCCACCAACGTGATGAGTAACGCAATGGGCGCGGCGATCGTTGGCCGCTGGGAAGGCGAGCACTTCGGTGAAGGCTGTCGCGGCACCGCGCCCGCGCCGGTTAAGGCCCCCGAGCAGGAACGTCCAGCGACTGAGCCGTCAGAAGTGGCCATGTCCTGATCGCGCAACAATGCCGGATGACGCCACTGCTTATCCGGCCTGCGAATCGCACATTTTTCCAGGCCGGATAAGGCGCAACGCCGTCTTCCGGCGTAATTTGTCGAGCGAGATTGCACCATGAACGTGAAACTTTTTGGCTCAGCTATCATTATCGCCAGCCTGTATTTCAACGCCCCTGTGCTGGCACAGCCTGCACCGGACTATGCCGCGCTGATTGAACAGGCGCACCAGAAATTCAAAAGTAACGCAGACGGAAAAGTCGCCGACTACATTCCTGCGCTGGCAACCTACAGCCCCGCTAATTTCGCCATTACCCTCGCCACGGTGGACGGTAAAATTTACCAGACGGGCGATGTGAAAAAAGCGTTTCCGATGGAATCGCTCAGCAAAGTGTTCACGCTGGCACTGGCCATGGAACAGCATGGCCCGCACGTGGTGCTGGAGAAACTCGGCGCCAACGCGACTGGCCTGCCCTTCAACTCCGGCCTTGCTGTCGAGCTGACCAAAGGCGCGCCGGAGAATCCATTGGTCAACGCGGGCGCTATCAGCACCGTGAGCCTGATTGACGCGAAAGACAAAACGGACCGCTGGAACAAAATTCTCAACAACCTCAATGCCTGGGCCGATGCAACCCTCACCGTCAATGAACCGGTATTCACCTCGGAAATGGAAACCAACCAGCACAATCAGGCACTGGCAGCGTTGATGGCGTCATACGGCAGCCTCTACGGCGATACCGACGAGGCCGTTGAGATTTATACCCGCCAGTGTTCGGTGGATGTCACCGTTGAACAGCTCGCCAAAATGGGCGCGGTGCTTGCCAATAACGGTAAATCCCCCTTCAACGGCAAGCAGCTTCTGAATGCACGCTATGTACCGCAGGTGCTGGCGGAAATGGCGATTGCCGGACTGTATGACGGCAGCGGCAAATGGCTTTATACCGTCGGTATCCCGGCGAAATCCGGGGTGGGCGGCGGCATGGTTGCGGTCGTACCGGGACAATACGCCATTGCCGTCTATTCGCCGCCGCTGGATGAAGCGGGTAACAGCGTTCGCGCACAGCAAACCATCCACTATGTTGCTAACGCCACGCAGGCCAATCTTTTTATGACACGTTAAACCCCGTAGCGGATGGCGCTTGCGCTTATCCGCCTACGACTCGTTCATTTTTTACAGTTCAAACACCGCCATCCGGCAAAAAAACAAAAAGGTGAGAAGTCCTATGTCTAAACCCTTTGTCTGGCAGGAACTCTTTGTACAAAGCAAAGAAAGCACAGAATATGAACTACTCAGTAATCAGCATATTACGGTAAGCGAGCTTGACGGTGAGGAAGTGATCAAAGTGGCGCCGGAGGCGTTAACGCTGCTGGCGCAGCAGGCATTTTATGAAGCGTCATTCTTCCTGCGCGCCAGCCATCTGAAACAGATTGCCAGCATTCTGCACGACCCGCAGGCCAGCAGTAACGATAAATACGTCGCGCTACAACTGCTACGTAATGCCGAGGTCTCGGCGAAAGGCGTACTGCCAAACTGTCAGGACACCGGTACCGCGACGGTAGTCGCCAGCAAAGGGCAACGGATCTGGACCGGCGGCGATGACGCCGAAGCGCTGAGCAAAGGCATTTACACCACCTTTCAGGAGCATAACCTGCGCTATTCCCAAAACGCGCCGCTGGATATGTATCGCGAAGTGAATACCGAGACCAACCTGCCCGCACAGATCGATATTAGCGCCACCCCGGGCAGCGAATACCATTTCCTTTTCGTCAACAAAGGCGGCGGTTCGGCCAACAAAGCCGCACTGTTCCAGGAGACCAAATCGCTTCTGCAACCGGAAAAACTGACCGCCTTCCTGATAGAAAAAATGAAATCACTCGGTACCGCCGCCTGTCCGCCGTACCACATCGCTTTTGTGGTCGGCGGTCTGTCAGCGGATCAGGCGCTGAAGGTCGCGAAGCTGGCCTCGACGAAGTATTACGACAATCTGCCCACTCACGGTAACGAACTGGGGCAGGCGTTCCGCGATACGGCGCTGGAAACGACCCTGCTCAACGCCAGCCGTGAATTTGGTATTGGCGCGCAGTTCGGCGGTAAATATTTCGCTCATGATATTCGCGTTATCCGTCTGCCGCGCCATGGCGGCTCCTGTCCGATCGCGATGGCCCTTTCCTGCTCGGCGGACCGTAATATCAAAGCAAAAATTAACAAACACGGTATCTGGCTGGAAAAACTGGAACATCATCCGGGCAAGTTTATTCCTGAGTCCTGTCGCGTGGAGAACAGCGCACAGACCGTGAAGCTGGAGCTGAACCGTCCCCTGCGAGAAATTCTGCACGATCTGTCCCGACTGCCCGTCGGTACCCGCCTCTCCTTAAGCGGTCCGATCGTGGTTGCCCGCGATATTGCGCACGCCAGAATCAAAGCACGACTCGACAGCGGCGAACCGCTGCCAGCGTACCTGTGTAACCACATTGTCTATTACGCCGGTCCGGCCAGAACGCCGGACAATATGGCCTGTGGCTCGCTCGGGCCAACCACCGGCGGGCGCATGGACGGCTATGTCGACGCTTTCCAGGCGGCGGGCGGTAGCCTGATCATGCTGTCCAAAGGCAACCGCAGCCAGCAGGTTACTGACGCCTGCCACAAACACGGCGGCTTTAATCTCGGCAGCATCGGCGGTGCCGCCGCCTTGCTGGCGCAGCAGTATGTGAAAAGCCTGCGCTGCCTTGAGTATCCCGAACTGGGAATGGAAGCGGTCTGGATGATGGAGGTTGAAAACCTGCCCGCTTTCGTGCTGGTTGACGACAAAGGAAATAACTTCTTCAGTCAGTTTGAGCAGCAGCACCGGTGCGCAACCTGCCCGGCGGGGCACTAAGGAGCGTCTATGGAAACGCGAGCCAACGATGCGCGGCATCGCCAGCGCCAGCAAAAGCTGAAAGAACAGGTCGAGGCCCGGGTCGCAGCGGCCACCGGAAAAAAAGGGATCCTGATTGTTTTTACCGGCAACGGTAAAGGGAAATCCACCGCCGCGTTCGGAACCGTCACGCGCGCTGTCGGCCACGGTAAAACCGTTGGCGTCGCGCAGTTTATCAAAGGCCAGTGGGACAATGGCGAATACAACACCCTGCATCCGCTGGGCGTCGAATTCCACATTATGGGTACCGGGTTTACCTGGGAAACGCAAAACCGCGAGGCGGATATCGCGGCGGCGCTTGTCGTCTGGACAGAAGCGCAGCGGATGCTGGCCGACCCGCAGTACGATCTGGTGGTGCTGGATGAACTCACTTATATGCTGGCGTATCACTACCTTGATACCGACGCAGTGATCGCCGCCATAACGGCGCGTCCGGCGCAGCAGAGCGTGATCGTCACCGGTCGCGGCTGCCACGCGAGGCTGCTGGATCTTGCGGATACGGTCAGTGAAATGCGCCCGGTGAAGCATGCTTTTGACAGCGGTATTCAGGCGCAGGTGGGCATTGACTGGTAGTGAGCGCGCCTGCAGGAGAGCGATCGACACCTGCGGGCGACAGCACGGACCCGGGCCGGATAACGCGATACGCCGCTATCCGGCCCGGGGCATGCTTATCCGGTTTGTTCCCCCTGCCCGCACGCTGCCGACACCACCGACTTTTGTCGCAGCCAGTCACGGAAGACCTGTAAATGTCGTGACTGCGCTTTTTCCTCCCGCCAGGTCATGATGAAGCGGTTGCCGGTTCGCATCGGCACATCGCAGGGAATCACCATATCGCCATTATCCAGATCGTGTTGAATGGCAAAACGCGGCAGCAGCGCCACGCCAAGCCTGGAACGCACCGCCGCAATCAGCATCGACAGCAGATCGAAACGCGGACCTTTGTTGACCCGTGGGTCGGAAATCCCTGACAGCGCAAACCACTCCTGCCAGCCATTAATGCGCGTACTCTGATGCAACAGCGGAAACTCATTCAACAGTTCCTCCACCGCCAGCTTCTGGTTAGGGTGTGAAAGTAAACTGCCGCTACAAACCGGTAATATTTCTTCTTCAAACAGATACTCTACTTCCGGCCACGGCGAACAAAAGTCCTCGCGCATAATGGCCGCATCGTACTCACGATTAAGAAAATCGCCAATATTCGCCAGCGAATGAATATTAACGATAATATCGGGATGACATTTATTAAACTCACGTAGATTTGGGATCAGCCAGTGGGTGCTGAAGGTCGGGTTCACCGCCAGCTCGATAACTTCCACCGTCGGTTGCCAGGTCATAATAGAATGGGTATCACGCTCCAGTTTGTTGAGCGTTTCCTTAACAATACTCAAATAATGCTTTCCGGCAGCATTTAAATAAATCCGCTTTTTTGCGTGATTAAATAATGAGGTATGCAGAAAATCCTCAAGGGCATTGACCTGACGAAACACGGCGCTTTGCGTCAGCGCTAACTCCTCTGCCGCCCGCGTATAGCTCTCGTGACGTGCCACCACTTCGAACGTGACCAACAATTCGGTCTTTGGTAACTTTCCTCTCATAACGTCTTCCATATGCCGCATACAAAAACATTTTAATTAATAAAAAATAAATGCAACCTGCCCCCCGCTAAGCCTGAGAGTTATATTTTATTTTCTACCAGGATGTCATTGATCCACTCCATGATTTATTCACAACGGAGCTGAGCAAATAATGTACGATAATACGCAATGCAGGCCTTAAACACAATTTGACGCGGGGTAATTTCACACAAATAGCGCCAATAAGTTCTCAATAATTTTTCACGTTAACTTGTTTAACAGAGAAAAAAGAGTGTGGGGTAAATCAATATTATGGAGTTATTATTTCAGGAAAATAGACTGCTGTTATTTTTAAAAACGGGACGCTCAGGACGAATCGTTCTAATTAGCGCTTCTCATCAAACGGCGCGCCTGGCGTGTGTCTGCGATAAACCGACCCGGCATGCAAACGACGAGCAAAAAAAAGGCCATCGTAAGATGGCCAACCATGTCGAAAACGGACCGACCCTTCCCCCTTCATCACGGGAAAATGAAGGGCTTGGGCCGTTTACTCTTATCGTGTTCATCCTTCAGGCTGCCTCGTTGTTGGCTGCGGTCTGAAACCCCAGCCGCAGAGTTATCTGCGCGTCCGGGGATTTCATCGCTTGCCGCCGCGATGCAGCTTAAATGATGTTGTTTATGTCATTACCTTACTTGATGACAGCTTTCAGCGCTTCGCCGATATCGGCCAGGCTGCGAACCGTTTTCACGCCTGCGGCTTCCAGGGCTGCGAATTTCTCATCAGCCGTACCTTTACCGCCGGCGATAATGGCGCCTGCGTGACCCATACGCTTACCTTTCGGCGCGGTCACACCGGCGATATAGCCCACAACCGGCTTGGTGACGTGATCTTTGATGTACGCAGCCGCTTCTTCTTCCGCGCTACCGCCGATCTCACCGATCATCACGATCGCTTCGGTCTGCGGATCTTCCTGGAACAGCTTCAGGATGTCGATGAAGTTAGAGCCCGGGATCGGGTCACCGCCGATGCCCACGCAGGTGGACTGGCCGAAGCCGTAATCGGTGGTCTGCTTAACCGCTTCATAGGTCAGCGTACCGGAACGGGAAACGATACCCACTTTACCCGGCTTATGGATGTGGCCCGGCATGATGCCGATCTTGCATTCGCCTGGGGTGATCACGCCCGGGCAGTTCGGCCCGATCATGCGCACGCCCGCTTCGTCCAGCTTCACCTTCACGGTCAGCATATCCAGCGTCGGGATACCTTCGGTGATGGTGATAATCAGCTTAATGCCCGCGTCGATCGCTTCCAGAATGGAATCTTTACAGAACGGAGCCGGAACGTAGATCACAGAGGCAGTCGCGCCTGTTGCTTCTACCGCTTCACGCACGGTGTTGAACACCGGCAGGCCCAGATGGGTGGTGCCGCCTTTACCTGGCGTGACGCCGCCAACCATTTGCGTACCGTAAGCGATCGCCTGTTCGGAGTGGAACGTCCCCTGGCTACCGGTGAAGCCCTGACAGATAACCTTGGTGTTTTTATCGATTAAAACAGACATTATTTCCCCTCCACTGCGGCAACAACCTGCTGAGCTGCATCCGTCAGACTTTTCGCTGCAATAATATTCAGGCCGCTGTCAGCCAGTTTCTTCGCGCCGAGTTCGGCGTTGTTGCCTTCCAGACGCACAACCACCGGCACGTTAACGCCCACTTCTTCCACCGCGCCGATAATACCGTCTGCGATCAGGTCGCAACGGACAATACCGCCGAAGATGTTAACCAGCACGGCTTTCACGTTGTCGTCAGAGAGAATAATTTTGAACGCTTCGGTCACGCGCTCTTTGGTCGCGCCGCCGCCCACGTCGAGGAAGTTCGCCGGTTCGCCGCCGTGCAGCTTAACGATGTCCATGGTGCCCATCGCCAGACCCGCGCCGTTCACCATACAGCCGATATTGCCGTCCAGCGCCACGTAGTTCAGTTCCCACTGCGCAGCCTGCGCTTCGCGCGGATCTTCCTGCGACTGGTCGCGCATTTCGCGCAGATCCGGCTGGCGGAACAGCGCATTGCCGTCAGCGCCCAGCTTGCCGTCGAGGCAGATCAGATCGCCTTGTTTGGTGATAACCAGCGGGTTAATTTCGATCAGCGCCAGATCGCGCTCCAGGAAAATGGTCGCCAGGCCCATGAAGATCCGGGTGAACTGCTGCACCAGTTTGCCTTCCAGACCCAGTTTGAACGCCAGCTCGCGTCCCTGATACGGCATCGGTCCGGTCAGCGGATCGAGTGCCACTTTATGGATCAGGTGCGGGGTTTCTTCCGCCACTTTTTCAATTTCCACGCCGCCTTCGGTAGAGGCCATAAAGACCACGCGACGGGAGCTGCGGTCAACAACCGCGCCCAGATACAGTTCTTTGTCGATATCGGTCGCCGCTTCAACCAGAATCTGGTTAACCGGCTGGCCGTTCGCATCTGTCTGGTAGGTCACCAGGCGTTTGCCCAGCCAGTGTTCAGCAAACGCGCGAATCTCTTCTTTGCTGTTAACAACCTTCACACCGCCCGCTTTACCACGGCCACCAGCGTGAACCTGACATTTTACTACCCACGGACCGGCACCGATTTTCGATGCCGCTTCTTCAGCCTGGCGCGGAGTAGTACAGGCATAACCCACCGGCGCCGGTAAGCCATAGCGGGCAAAAAGTTGTTTTGCCTGATATTCATGTAAGTTCATGTGTTCTGTCCATCCTTCAGGTAATCGTTATCTTTAAACCCGTAGACCAGAGCGGTATCTTTGCCGGACGGCGCTACGCTTAATCCGGCCTACGGGGCAGGTGACGCTAAAAAATGACTATACGTCCAGCAGCAGACGCGTTGGATCTTCCAGCAGCTCTTTAATCGCCACCAGGAAGCCCACGGATTCGCGGCCGTCGATCAGGCGGTGATCGTAAGACAGCGCCAGGTACATCATCGGCAGGATTTCAACCTTGCCCTCCACCGCCATCGGACGATCTTTAATGGCGTGCATCCCGAGGATCGCGCTCTGCGGCGGGTTGATGATCGGGGTGGACATCAGGGAACCGAACACACCACCGTTGGTGATGGTAAAGTTACCGCCGGTCAGGTCTTCTACCGTCAGCTTGCCGTCACGGCCTTTGACGGCCAGCTCTTTAATTTTCTTCTCGATGTCAGCCATGCCCAACGTATCCACGTCACGCAGGACGGGCGTCACCAGGCCACGCGGCGTAGACACCGCCATGCTCACGTCGAAATAGTTGTGATACACCACGTCGTCGCCGTCGATAGACGCATTCACTTCCGGATAACGCTTCAGCGCTTCAACCACCGCCTTCACATAGAAGGACATGAAACCCAGACGGATACCGTGACGTTTCTCGAACGCTTCGCCGTACTGCTTACGCAGATCCATGATTGGCTTCATGTTGACTTCGTTGAAGGTGGTCAGCATCGCGGTGGAGTTTTTCGCTTCCAGCAGACGCTCGGCCACGCGCTTGCGCAGTCGGGTCATCGGGACGCGTTTTTCACTGCGAGCGCCAAGCGCTGGCTGTGCCGCCGCAGCCGCAGCGGGTGCGTTGGACGCTTCTTTCGCCGGCGCTTTCGCCAGATGTTTTTCTACATCTTCACGGGTGATGCGGCCACCGACGCCGGTGCCTTTAATGGCGCTGGCATCCAGGTTGTGTTCGGCCAGCAGGCGACGGATCGCCGGGCTGAGCGCATCGTTGTTTTGCTCTTCCAGAGACGCCTGCTGGCGCTGCGCCGGGGTGGACGCTTTCTCTTCGGATTTCGCGCTGGTTTCTTTACCGGCGCTGTTGCCTTCACGCAGGCGACCCAGGATCTGGCGAGAGGTCACGGTAGTGCCTTCGTCTTCCAGAACCGCATCCAGAATGCCGTCCGCTGATGCCGGTACTTCCAGTACCACTTTGTCAGTTTCGATTTCGACCAGCACTTCGTCACGAACTACGGCATCGCCTGGTTTTTTGTGCCAGGTGGCGACGGTCGCGTCCGCTACGGACTCAGGCAGGTCGGGAACAAGAATATCTACGCTACTCATTATTTATCCTTTATTTAATCGACGTTCAGCGCGTCATTAACCAGATCTTGTTGCTGCTTCTGGTGAACGGACATATACCCTACCGCCGGAGAGGCGGAGGCCGGGCGACCTGCATAACGCAGGGCGGACCCAAATGGAATCACTTCACGGAAATGATGTTGGCTGCAGTACCAGGCGCCCTGGTTGAGCGGCTCTTCCTGACACCAGACAAAATCATGTACGTGAGCGTACTGTTTCAGCACGTCCTGCATCGCCTGATGCGGGAACGGATAAAGCTGCTCGATGCGCACAATGGCGACATCTTTCTGATCGTTCTTACGGCGCTGTTCCAGCAGGTCGTAATAAACCTTACCAGAACACATCACCACGCGCTTCACGCCTTTCGGATCGATATCATCAATTTCGCCAATGGCCGGCAGGAAGGTGCCGTTGGCCAGCTCATCCAGGCTGGAAACCGCCAGCGGATGACGCAGCAGCGATTTCGGCGACATGACCACCAGCGGACGACGCATGCCACGCAGCGCCTGACGACGCAGCATGTGGTACACCTGAGCCGGGGTGGACGGCACGCAAACCTGCATGTTCTGCTCGGCGCAAAGCTGCAGATAACGCTCCAGTCGCGCGGAGGAGTGCTCCGGCCCCTGGCCTTCGTAACCGTGCGGCAGCAGCATCACCAGGCCACACATGCGGCCCCACTTCTGTTCGCCGGAGGAGATGAACTGGTCAATCACCACCTGCGCGCCGTTGGCAAAGTCACCGAACTGCGCTTCCCAGATCGTCAGGGTACGCGGTTCCGCCGTAGCGTAACCGTATTCAAACGCCAGTACCGCTTCTTCAGACAGAACGGAGTCCCATACCCGGAAGCTGCCCTGGCCGTTATGCACATGCTGCAGCGGGGTGTAGGTTGAACCGTTAGACTGATTATGAATCACCGCGTGGCGGTGGAAGAAGGTGCCGCGACCGGAGTCTTCGCCGGACAGGCGTACCGGGATACCTTCATCAACCAGCGTGGCGTAAGCCAGATTTTCGGCGCCGCCCCAGTCGAACAGTTTCTCGCCCGCCGCCATCGCCTGGCGGTCAGCGTAAATTTTGGCCACGCGGGACTGCATCTCAACCGCTTCCGGCACCGTACTGATGCGTTTCGCCAGCTCCTGCAGACGCTTCATCTCCACCTTGTTCGGGTATGCTTCGTCCCACTCGTGGTTGAGGTACGGCGACCAGGTAAAGGAGTGCATGTTCATCGGACGCCACTCTTTCACCACGCATTCGCCGGCGTCCAGCGCGTCACGGTAAAGGTTGACCATTTCGGTCGCGTCTTCCAGCGTGGCGACGTTGTCGGCTTCCAGTTTGTCGGCGTAGATCTTACGCGGGGTCGGGTGTTTTTTGATTTTCTGGTACATCAGCGGCTGGGTTGCGCTCGGCTCGTCGGCTTCGTTATGGCCGTGACGGCGGTAGCATACCAGGTCGATGAAGACATCACGTTTAAAGGTGTTACGGAAGTCCAGCGCCAGACGGGTGACAAACGCCACCGCTTCCGGATCGTCCGCGTTGACGTGGAAGATCGGCGCCTGCACCATTTTACCGATGTCGGTGCAGTACGGCGTGGATCGGGCATCCAGCGGGTTCGAGGTGGTGAAGCCCACCTGGTTGTTGATAACGATGCGAACGGTCCCGCCCACTTCGTATCCCCGCGCTTTCGACATGTTCAGGGTTTCCTGAACCACGCCCTGCCCGGTCACCGCAGCGTCACCATGAATGGTGATCGGCAGCACTTTGTTGCTGCTCGGCTCGTCGAGCCTGTCCAGTCGCGCCCGCACGGAACCGATAACCACCGGGCTGACGATCTCCAGGTGCGACGGGTTAAACGCCAGCGCCAGGTGGACCAGGCCGCCTTCGGTTTCAATATCGGACGAGAAGCCCATGTGGTACTTCACGTCACCGGTACCGAGGTGTTCTTTATGTTTGCCCGCAAATTCGTCGAACAGATCCTGCGGTTTTTTACCCAGCACGTTGACCAGCACGTTCAGACGACCACGGTGGGCCATTCCCAGCACCACTTCACGGGTGCCGCTGTTGCCCGCATGGCGGATCATCTCTTTCAGCATCGGGATTAACGCGTCGCCGCCTTCCAGCGAGAAGCGTTTCGCGCCCGGGAACTTCGCGCCCAGATAACGTTCCAGGCCTTCCGCCGCGGTCAGTTCGCTCAGGAAACGTTTTTTCTCATCGGCGCTAAACGCCGCGCGTCCGGATTCGATACGCTGTTGCAGCCAGCGTTTTTCTTCGGTGCTGGTGATGTGCATGTACTCGGCGCCGATCGGGCCGCAGTAAGTTTGTTTGAGGGCGGAGAGCAACTCGCCCAGCTTCATCGTCTCTTTGCCGCCAGCAAAAGAACCTACGTTAAAGCTTTCCTGGAAGTCGGCCTCGGTCAGATCGTGGAAGGAAGGATCCAGATCCGCCACGGTTTCTTGCTTCCACAGTCCCAGCGGATCGAGATTCGCATGCTGGTGACCGCGGAAACGATAAGCGTTAATGAGCTGCAGGACTTTAACCTGCTTCACATTGGTGTCAGGGTCGGAAATCGAAGAAGAGTAACGTGAGGCATCCTTCGCCAGACGACGGAAATAATCACGCGTTTTTGAATGGAATTGATCCGGTTTGACCCCTGTACCAGGCAACTGCTGGAACGTGGAACGCCAGTTCGCGTCCACAGAGTCAGGATCGGTTAAGAAGTCTTCATAGAGCTGTTCTATCCAGCTCTGGTTTGCGCCAGAGAGGTAAGAAGAGTCCAGCCAGGCTTTCAAAGCGCTGTTCTGCATCGTGATCCCTTAAGCATTTTTATGCTTACTTTCGCCGTAGAAACTACCACGCACACCGAGTGTACGTGCCGGGGTTCACCTGCGAGCTCTTACTGGCCCGCGAAGGAACCTTTAAAAACTGCCATTCATCTTCTGCGTTCAGGCTGCGACGTCGTTGGCTGCCTTGTCTCGTCCTGTACGCCTCGATGACGGGTACTGCAATGTAGCGGTTTTTAAAGATTTCCTGCATCACCGGGGAATCGCTTCCCCGGCGTTTACACGTTATGCACTGCGCTGCAACAGCATCGACTTAATATGGCCGATGGCGCGCGTTGGGTTTAGCCCCTTAGGACACACACTGACGCAGTTCATGATGCTGTGACAGCGGAATACGCTGAATGCATCGCTCATTCCTTCCAGGCGGCTGTCGGTTTCGGTATCGCGGCTGTCGATCAGGAAGCGGTATGCCGCTAACAGACCGGCCGGGCCGATGAACTTATCCGGGTTCCACCAGAAAGACGGGCAAGACGTTGAGCAGCACGCACACAAAATACATTCATACAGCCCATCGAGTTTTTCCCGCTGCTCGGGCATCTGCAAATGCTCGCGCGCCGGAGGATTTTGCCCATTATTCAACAAGTAAGGCTTAATCTTCTCATATTGTGCGTAGAATTGCCCCATGTCTACCACCAAATCGCGGATCACCGGTAACCCTGGCAGTGGACGGATGACAATTTTCTTACCCGGCTGATTCAGCGCCGAAATGGGCGTGATGCACGCCAGGCCGTTTTTGCCGTTCATGTTCAGTCCGTCAGATCCGCAGACCCCTTCACGGCAGGAGCGACGGAAAGAGAGGCTCGGATCTTTTTCTTTCAGCTGCATCAGCGCATCCAGCAGCATCATATCGCGCCCTTCTTCGCCTTCCAGGGTGTAATCCTGCATGCGCGGAGCGTCATCAACATCCGGGTTATAGCGATAAATTGAAAACTCGAGTTTCATTGTCCTGTCTCCGCATTAGTAAGTACGAATCTTCGGCGGGAATGCCGGGCGCAGTTTCGGTTCCATATTGACCTGACGTCGCGTCATGGACTCCGTCTCTGGCAGATACAGGGAATGGCACAGCCAGTTTTCATCATCACGCTCCGGGAAGTCGAAGCGGCTATGCGCGCCGCGACTTTCGGTACGGAAGTTTGCTGAAACCGCCGTGGCGTAGGCAGTTTCCATCAGGTTATCCAGCTCCAGGCACTCAACGCGCTGAGTGTTGAACTCGCTGGAAGTATCGTCCAGACGGGCGTTTTTCAGCCGCTCGCGGATCGCCTTCAGTTGTTCCAGCCCTTTCGCCATCGCGTCGCCTTCACGGAATACCGAGAAGTTGTGCTGCATACATTCCTGCAGCGCTTTGCGAATCACGACCGGATCTTCACCGTCGCGGTTATTGTTCCAGCGGTTCAGACGCGCCAGTGAGGCGTCGATTTCGTCGTCGGTCGCATCGCGCAATGCGCCCTGCTCCGCGATAGACTCCTGCAGATGCAGACCCGCCGCACGGCCAAACACCACCAGATCCAGCAGCGAGTTGCCGCCCAGACGGTTGGCGCCGTGTACGGAAACGCAGGCGATTTCGCCCACCGCAAACAGGCCCGGAATCACCACGTCTTCGCCCTGCTCGTTTACGGTCAGCGCCTGGCCGGTCACTTTGGTCGGGATTCCGCCCATCATGTAGTGGCAGGTCGGGATAACCGGAATCGGCTCTTTCACCGGGTCGACGTGGGCAAAGGTACGGGAAAGTTCGAGAATACCCGGCAGACGGGACTCCAGAACCTCTTTCCCCAGATGATCAAGTTTCAGCTTGGCATGCGGCCCCCACGGACCGTCGCAGCCGCGACCTTCGCGAATTTCAATCATGATGGAACGCGCCACCACGTCGCGACCCGCCAGGTCTTTCGCATTCGGCGCATAACGCTCCATAAAGCGTTCGCCGTGTTTGTTCAGCAGATAGCCGCCTTCGCCGCGGCAACCTTCGGTGACCAGTACGCCCGCACCGGCGATACCGGTCGGGTGGAACTGCCACATTTCCATGTCCTGCACCGGCACGCCTGCGCGAATCGCCATGCCCACGCCGTCGCCGGTATTAATATGGGCGTTGGTGGTGGATTGATAAATACGGCCTGCGCCGCCGGTCGCCAGCACCGTGGCGCGGGCTTTGAAGTAAACCACTTCACCGGTTTCAATGCACAGCGCGGTACAACCCACGATCGCGCCGTCGGCGTTCTTCACCAGATCCAGCGCATACCACTCGGAGAAAATGGTGGTGTGGTTTTTCAGGTTCTGCTGATACAGCGTGTGCAGCAGCGCATGGCCGGTACGGTCAGCTGCCGCTGCGGTACGTGCCGCCTGCTCGCCGCCGAAGTTTTTCGACTGGCCGCCAAACGGACGCTGATAGATACGACCATCATCAAGACGGGAAAAAGGCAGCCCCATGTGCTCCAGCTCCAGAATCGCTTCCGGCCCGGTCTTGCACATATATTCAATCGCGTCCTGGTCACCAATGTAGTCCGACCCTTTGACGGTGTCGTACATGTGCCATTCCCAGTTATCCTCATGGGTATTACCGAGCGCGACGGTAATGCCGCCCTGCGCGGAAACGGTATGGGAACGGGTTGGAAAGACTTTAGAGAGCAGCGCACAGGTTTGTCCGCTCTGGGAAATTTGCAGCGCCGCACGCATACCCGCGCCGCCTGCGCCTATGACCACTGCATCAAATTCTCTGACTGGCAATTTCATTACACACCCCACACCACAACAAATCCATAAATGACGTAAACCACCAGCGCAACGACGATAGCCAGTTGCAGGCCTAAACGAACGGCCAGCGGTTTAACGTAGTCGGTCAACACCTGCCACATGCCGATCCAGGCATGAATCAAGATGGAAAAAAGGGCCAGCAGAGTGAAGACTTTGGTGAAGGCCGATGAGAAGAAACCGGTCCAGACTTCCCAGGTCAGGTCGCCGCTCATGGCGAAAAACCCCACCATGTAGATGATGTATAACGTCAGAACGATAGCGGTAGCGCGGACCAGGATGAAGTCATGTACGCCATTGCGTCCTAATGCGGAGGCGTTGCTTACCATACGAGGACTCCTGCGAGAAGTGAAAGCACGACAGTGATAACGAAAGAGATTTTGGCCGAGCGTTGACCCGCTTCGAATGTTTCTTCCAGATAGCCAAAATCCATTAACATGTGACGCACGCCGCCCACCACGTGGTACGCCAGCGCGGTGAGAATGCCCCACATGATAAATTTAACGAAGAAGCTCCCCATGATGGCGGACGCCTGCTGGAATCCTTCCGGGGAAGAGAGGCTGGTACCCAATAACCACAACAGAATCCCGACCGCCACGAAGGTGATCACGCCGGAAACGCGATGGAGAATGGACGCTATCGCCGTGATTGGGAACCGGATCGTTTGCAGATCCAGATTGACAGGTCTTTGTTTTTTCACATTTCTTATCATGAATAACGCCCACATGCTGTTCTTATTATTCCCTTTAGACTTCGGGTACAGAGGCTCATCCACCTGTAGCCTGAAAGACGACGGGATTTCCTTCCTCCGGTCTGCGTGCGGGTCAGACAGCGTCCTTTCTATAACTGCGCGTCATGTAAAACACTGCTTCCAGATGCTAAAACGACACGTTACAACGCTGGGTGGCTCGGGATTGCAGGGTATTCCGGAGACCTGGCGGCAGTATAGGACGTTCACAAAATCATTACAATTAACCTACATATAGTTTGTCGGGTTTTATCGCGAACAGTGACCTACGTCACGATAACAACATTTTTTTAATTTTTAATCATCTGATTTGACAATCATTAAACAAAGTTGTTACAAACAACACTAGAAAAAGCATATAATGCGTAAAAGTTATGGGGTCACTCTTTAACCTGCAAATAAGTTATGTAACAGTAAGAAGATATTGACCGATCCCTTCAGTACAGTTAATAGTGATAGACAGGTTGAATAATTCGGATTGCTAAGTTGTTGATTTGTTGCTATTTCACCATGAGTTAACTGATTTACCTGCAAGCGCCCATTGCTCTGTACCCTGGTTTTCTCCTCTCACGCAGAGCGGCGAGCCGAATAACAAACCGGTAACAGTTAATTTTATGTTTACACAAACTCATTCCCGCTGCGTCAACGCGGCACGCGTGAAGGACGATGTGTAGAAGACAGATCTCACCTGTGCAGTCTCAAGCAATAAGGCGCTAAGGAGACCGTAAATGGCTGATACAAAGGCAAAACTCACCCTCAATGGTGATGCTGCTATCGAACTGGACGTGCTGAAGGGCACGCTGGGTCAGGACGTTATTGATATTCGTAGTCTGGGTTCAAAAGGCATGTTCACTTTTGATCCGGGTTTCACCTCTACCGCATCCTGCGAATCCAAAATTACGTTCATCGACGGCGATGAAGGGATTTTGTTACACCGCGGCTTCCCGATCGATCAGCTGGCCACCGACTCCACCTACCTGGAAGTGTGCTACATCCTGCTGTACGGCGAAAAACCGACGCAGGCTGAATACGACGAGTTCAGAACCACGGTGACCCGACATACCATGATCCACGAGCAGATCACCCGCCTGTTCCACGCCTTCCGCCGCGACTCACATCCCATGGCGGTAATGTGCGGGATCACCGGCGCGCTGGCGGCGTTCTATCACGACTCGCTGGACGTGAACAATCCGCGCCACCGCGAAATCGCGGCCTTCCGTTTGCTCTCCAAAATGCCGACGATGGCAGCGATGTGTTACAAGTATTCGATCGGTCAGCCGTTCGTTTATCCGCGTAACGACCTCTCCTATTCCGGTAACTTCCTGAATATGATGTTCTCTACGCCGTGTGAAACGTATGAAGTGAACCCGGTGCTGGAACGTGCAATGGACCGTATCCTGATCCTGCACGCTGACCACGAGCAGAACGCGTCCACCTCCACCGTTCGTACCGCAGGTTCTTCCGGCGCCAACCCCTTTGCCTGTATCGCGGCGGGCATCGCTTCCCTGTGGGGACCGGCACACGGCGGCGCGAACGAAGCGGCCCTGAAAATGCTGGAAGAAATCAGCTCAGTTAAACACATTCCGGAATTTGTTCGTCGCGCGAAAGATAAAAACGACTCTTTCCGCCTGATGGGCTTCGGCCACCGCGTGTACAAAAACTACGACCCGCGCGCTACCGTAATGCGTGAAACCTGCCATGAAGTGCTGAAAGAGCTGGGCACGAAAGATGACCTGCTGGAAGTGGCCATGGAGCTGGAACACATCGCGCTGAACGACCCGTACTTCATTGAGAAGAAGCTCTACCCGAACGTGGACTTCTACTCCGGTATCATTCTGAAAGCGATGGGGATTCCGTCCTCTATGTTCACCGTGATCTTCGCGATGGCACGTACCGTCGGCTGGATTGCGCACTGGAATGAAATGCACAGCGAAGGCATGAAAATCGCCCGTCCTCGTCAGCTGTATACCGGCTACGATCAGCGTGATTTTAAGTCTGACATTAAGCGTTAATGCTTTACGCATCCGGCGTCCCCCACGCCGGATGCATGCCAGCGCGCTCCGGCTCTCCCTCCCTGCCGGATGGCCTGTTAACCGCACCATCCCCTCTTTTATTGACCCGCGTTATTTTAATCTGCTCACACTTTCTCTATGATTTCCTGAGATTTCGCTAAACGTTATTCAGGAGCAGGGAATGCCATCTTTGCAGTGGGGCGCCTTATTTGTCTTGTCGTTACTTCTTTCCCTGCTGTTCCTGTACGTTCATCTCCCGGCGGCGCTGTTGCTCGGCCCGATGCTGGCAGGCATTGTGTTTAGTCTGCGCGGGATGCCCCTGAAACTGCCCCGTAGCGCCTTCCTCGCCGCCCAGGCGATCCTCGGCTGCATGATTGCGCAAAACCTTACCGGCTCCATCCTCACCACGCTTGCCCTTCACTGGCCGATGGTCCTGGCGGTGCTGCTGGTTACGCTGCTTTCCAGCGCGGTAGTGGGCTGGCTGCTGGTGCGCTACAGTTCGCTGCCGGGTAACACCGGCGCATGGGGCTCTTCGCCCGGCGGGGCGGCGGCGATGGTCGCCATGGCGCAGGACTATGGCGCGGACATCCGTCTGGTGGCATTTATGCAGTATTTACGCGTGCTGTTCGTTGCGGGGGCGGCGGTGCTGGTCACCCGCCTGATTCTTGGCGACAGCGCAGAGGCCGTCAGCCAGCAGGTGGAATGGTTTCCGCCGCTGAGCGTTAACTTACTGTCTACCCTGCTGCTGGCGGCCATTGCGGGTCTTGCCGGACGGCTGTTGCGGATCCCGTCCGGTACGATGTTGCTGCCGATGCTGGCAGGCGCGTTGCTGCATACCAGCGGGACGATGGTGATTGAACTGCCGGAGTGGCTGCTGGCGATTGCCTATATGGCGATTGGCTGGCGCATCGGTCTGGGCTTCGATAAACAGGTGTTTTTCATGGCGCTGCGCCCCCTGCCGCAAATACTCGCCTCCATCTTTTCCCTGATGGCGATTTGCGCGGCAATGGCATGGGGCCTCGCGCACTACATGCAAATTGATTTTATGACCGCCTACCTCGCCACCAGCCCCGGCGGGCTGGATACCGTGGCGGTGATCGCCGCTGGCAGCAACGCCGATATGGCGCTTATCATGGCGATGCAAACCCTGCGCCTGTTCAGTATCTTGCTGACCGGCCCGGCGGTGGCGCGTTTTATTTCCACCTACGCGCCAAAACGGCCATCACAGCGCTGAAAAACGTCGCGTGACCAGACTGCTCGCTATTTTTGACAGCGCGGACACCAGTAAAATGGGCGCGACGAAAGCGTGGTTTTTTCAATGATCCCGCCACAGCGCTCGCACGTTTCACCGTCACGGTGGAACACATGAAAGCGAAACAGCGCGCCATGGTGTTTATTCTCATCCACCCGCCCACGCGTGGTATAGGACAGGCGTGGAATATCCAGCAGCGCGTGGGATAACGCGTCGAGTTGTTTCGCATTCAACGCGTTCGCTTTGTGACTGCCGTTTAGTCCCACCTGCCAGAGGATCTCGACGCGCAGGTAGTTACCCAGCCCGGCGAGAAATGCCTGATCCAGTAGCAGCCCGGCAAATTGTCGATTGCGAAAACGGGGCGAAAGCAGACGTTCTTTTACCGCTTCAGCCGTCAGACGCGGATCGAGCACATCCGGGCCAACGCGCTGTAAAAAGGGATGGGTAGTAAGTTGCTCCGGCGTCAGCATCTCAATATCCGAGGCGCTGTAGAGCAGAATGGCTTTATCCGCCGTTTGCAGCCGCACGCGCAGCACGCGGGTGTTCTGCGGCGCTTCACCGCTGTCCACCACTCGCCACACGCCGTAAAGCTGATTGTGGCTGTATAACGTCAGGCCGTCGGAAAAATGGGTCAACAGCGCTTTACCGCGCGTTTCCATTTCCGTCACTCGCTGCCCTTGTAGCTGTGATTCAAAGGGTTTTAACTGCGCAAAGGCAAACCAGACGTCCGTCAACGGTTTACCTTTGATCGCCGCCTCCAGGGTATCCGCCGCGCGGCGGATCTCCGGGCCTTCAGGCATGATACTGTCCTTATCGATAGTGTTAGTGGGTTGCGCCGCCCGTCACCACAAGATCCTTTTCGACCTGTAGCGCGGTCTCAATGGCGATTTCCAGTGCCTGACGCACCGTTTCCGCCGCCATGCTGGGCGCGCCCGGATGCGCCGCCGCCTGCTGCGGTAGATAAGGGATATGAATAAACCCGCCCTTCACCTCCGACAGGCCGCTTAATTTATGCAGCAGCCCGTACATGACATGGTTGCAGACAAAGGTGCCGGCAGTTTGCGATACCGACGCCGGCACGCCCGCCTCACGCATCGCGCTCACCATCGCTTTGATCGGCAGCGTGCTAAACCAGGCCGCCGGACCGTCGATCACTATCGGCATATCCACTGGCTGCTGGCCTTTATTATCCGCAATGCGGGCATCATCGACGTTGATCGCCACGCGCTCAACGGTGATATCCGAACGCCCGCCGGCCTGACCAACCGCCAGCACCAGCGCCGGAGAGAGCGCGTCAATCGCCGCATTCAGTACGCTGAGCGATTCGCCAAACACGCAGGGTAACTGGCGCGCAACCACGCGACACCCGCGGATAATTGCGTTGTCGAGGCGCGACACCACTTCCCAGGAGGGGTTAATCTGTTCGCCGCCAAACGGCTCAAAACCGGTGATCAATACCGTTTTCATCCTTCCTCCTTACAGGAACATCAGGAAATACATCAGGAACACGTTGACGATAAGCAGCAACACGCCGGTCGGCACCTGCGCTTTAATCACCGCGTTTTTATCCGGCAGCTCCAGCAACGCGGCAGGAACAATGTTGAAGTTTGCCGCCATCGGCGTCATGAGCGTACCGCAGTAGCCGGAAAACATGCCAATCGCCGCCATCACCGCCGGATTGCCGCCGTGCTGGAGCACCAGAATCGGAATGCCAATCCCTGCCGTCACGATCGGGAAGGCGGCAAAGGCGTTGCCCATCACCATCGTCAACAGCGCCATCCCGAGGGTATACACCGCCACCGCGATAAAGCGGCTGTCAACGGCGAGGTATTCCTGAGTCAGATACGAAATGCCGCTGCCCACGCCTGCGGCGGTGAACAACAGTCCCAGCGTCGCGAGGATCTGCGGCAGAATAAACGCCCAGCCGATGGAGTCGAGCAAACGCCGCGCTTCCTGAATCGGCTGATGGACCTTCTCGTGCGTCATTTTGATCGCCATGCCGAGGCCGATCAGCGAACCTGCGGTCATGGAAAACAGCGTGACCAGGGTAGCGTGGTTACCCGGCCCGAACAGCCCTTCCTGTAAACCGGGAATATGGTTGAACATCAGCACGCCGATCACCGTCACTACCGGAATCGCCAGCGCCGGATAAAACAGGCGGTTGCCGAGACGCGTCGCGCTCTCTTCACGTTGCTCACGGGTACGCTGATGATAGCTGCCGAGCTTTACGCCGCCAAATCCGGCAATCAGCGCCATCAACACCACGGCAATGCCAACGGCGATATTCACCGCGCGCTTGTCACCCACTAACTGATAGGTCCAGTCGCCCAGTAAAAACAGCAGACCGTAGACGCCCCAGAATAATCCCGTCGTCAGCCGTCGCGGGTTGGCTTTGTCCCGCCAGGACATCAGAGCGACAATCAACAGAATAACGCCTGCCAGCCAGTAGAGGTAGCTTTGCTGAAAATTCATTGCGCATCTCCTTTACCCGCGTTCGCCGCACTGGCTTTCGCCATCTCACGTTGCAGATAGTTATCGAGCCGCCACAGGCGCGCGCCGTGGATCAGAAACGCGCAGATCGCCGTGGGGATCCCCCACAGCGCAATGTGCAGCGGTTCAGTCTGGATCCCGCCGGATTCCAGCATAAAGTTGTGCATGAAGATGATCGCGCCGAACGCAACGAAGATATCTTCGCCAAAGAACAACCCAACGTTATCGGTCGCCGCCGACATCGCCCGCAGGCGATAGCGTACCGCGCCAGGCAGTTGGCCGTAATTCTTCTCCGCCGCGCCTTCCGCCATCGGCGCCAGCAGAGGACGCACCATCTGCGGATGGCCGCCGAGGCTGGTCAGCCCCAGCGCCGCCGTCACTTCACGGATAAAGAGGTACACCACCAACAGACGACCCGCGGTGGCGCTGCGAATTTTCGCGATCCACGTCTGGGCGCGTTCTTTGAGACCGTGACGCTCCAGCAGACCGATCACCGCAAGCGGGATCAACAGAATAAACGGCAGATTGCGGGTATTGAGAAAGCCTTCTCCCAGTTTTTCGAGGATCGTGGCGATCGGCATCTGCGCCGCCAGTCCGGTGACGATCCCGGCCACAATGACCACCAGCACCGGGTTAAAGCGTAAAAGAAACCCGACCACAATGACGGCAATGCCCATCAGTGGCCAGAGAGTGATAGCATCTCCCATAATCCATTCCTTGTCTGTTGTGTTTTTGTTGTGTCGTACGTCAGCGCGTCGTCCTCTTTGGGACGACGTCATTGTTTAAGCTGTAATGTGAATACCGCGCGTCGTAAACGCTTCGCGCAGACGTCGGGCAAAAGCGAGTGCGTGCTCGCCGTCACCGTGAATGCACACTGTCTGGGCGACCACGCTGGCCCACGCGCCGGTCACACTCTGCACGCGGCCGCTTTCCACCATCCCCAGCGTTTGCGCCAGCGACTGTTCCTCGTCGTCGATCAGCGCTCCCGGCTGGCTACGCGGCACCAGCGAACCGTCAGGCTGGTAGCCGCGGTCGGCGAATACTTCCTGACGGGTGACAAGTCCGTAACGCTCACCCGCACGGATCAGTTCGCTGCCCGCCAGTCCGACCAGAACCAGCGCCGGGTCGCAGGCATGTACCGCTTTTGCGATCGCGTCCGCAAGCTGCGGGTCTTTCGCCGCCTGGTTGTAGAGCATCCCATGCGGCTTGACGTGACGCAGAACGCCGCCCTCCGCTTTCGCGATCGCCGCCAGCGCGCCGACCTGATACAGCGTCTGCGCGTAGACGGTTTCCGGCGGCAGGGTCATTGCCGTACGGCCAAAGTTTTCCCGGTCGGGAAAGCTGGGGTGCGCGCCAATGGCGACGCCGTTTTTTAGCGCATTTCGCACGCTCAACAGCATGGTTTGCGCATCCCCGGCATGAAACCCACAGGCAATATTGGCCGAAGAGACCAGCGTTAACAGTTCCGCATCGCTTGCGCAGCCTTCGCCGAGGTCCGCATTCAAATCAATGTTCATTGCTCAACCGCCATGTCAGTTGTTCAAGATAGCGCCGCTGGTCCTGGCGCGCTTTCAGCGCGTCTTCCAGCGAACACTGGACAAAATGAATCGGCTGACCGAGCGGGATCTGCGCCAGATGGTACATATCCGCTTCGATAATACAGGCGATTCGCGGATAGCCGCCGGTGGTCTGAGCGTCGTTCATTAATACAATCGGCTGACCGTTGTGCGGCACCTGCACCACCCCGGGCAGCAATCCGTGGGACAGCAGTTCACGTTCGGTGGTGCGTTTTAGCGGCTGTCCCTGCAGCCGGTAGCCCATCCGGTTACTTTGCGGACTGAGGTACCACGGCGAACGCCAGAACGACGCCTGCGATGCCGTATCAAACTCGTGATATTCCGGCCCCGGCAGTGCGCGAAGCCGGTTTCCCCACAGCAGCTGTTTTACCCCCTGGGCGCCGAGAAATTGCCGCGCCGGTGCGCCAATGGCGAGGCGGTCGCCGTCCCGGAGCAGACGCCCTTCGAAACCGCCAATCCCGACTTTCAGGTCCGTACTGCACGACCCCATGACTTCAGGTACGGCAATGCCTCCGGCCACCGCCAGGTAGCTGCGCATACCGTGTTGCGGACGCTTTAACGCCAGACGCTGACCCGCTTTTACCGGCAGTCGCCAGCCTGTCCAGACCGGGTGCTCATCCAGTTTCGCTTCGCATCCTGCGCCGGTCAGGGCAAACCAGCCGTCGGCCTCAAATTCGACCACCAACTGTCCGAGCGTAATTTCCAGCACGGGCGCGTTGGCGTCGTTGCCGACCAGCAAATTGGCGATATGCATGGCGGGTCGATCCAGCGCGCCGCAGTGGCTGATACCGGACTGGCGAAAACCGTGACGGCCACCATCCTGTACCGAAGCGTACATTCCCGCGCGAATAATCTTCAACATACCCCCTCCTTCTGCGGGATAAAGCGCACGTTGTCGCCGGGACGCAGCAGGACCGGTTCACCCTGCGTCGGATCGAACAGTTTCCGCGGCGTGTGTCCGATGAGCTGCCAGCCGCCCGGCGTCGCGAGCGGATAAATGCCCGTCTGCGATCCACCGATCCCGACAGAACCTGCCGGAACGATCAGACGCGGTTCGGCGCGTCTGGGCGTATGCAACGGTTCCGGTAAGCTCCCAAGATAGGGAAAACCGGGTTGGAAACCTAAAAACCAGACCACGTACTCAACCGACGCGTGTAGTTCGACCACCTGCTTTTCGCTCAGCCCACTGTGACGAGCCACCAGAGCGAGATCGGGACCGCCCGCGCCGCCGTAAACCACCGGGATATCAATATTGCGCGAGTCGGGCTCCAGCGCCTCGCTTTCTTCCCACCAGCGCTGCAAACGCTCAATGGCATCCAGCGCCAGGGTTTGCGGCTCCCGCAGGATCACCGTGATATTGTTCATCCCTGGGATAGCTTCAATCACATTTGGCATGTCGACCAGACGCTGGGTCAGTCGCCAGATACGTTTCTGGCTCGCCAGCGTCACGGGGGGTTCCAGCTCCAGTACCACCGCCGTTTCGCCTAACAGATAACAGCGCGCTCGTTGCACTTGCGTTCCTCTTCGTCTTTTTTACGCGGGATTCGGTATGTCAATAAACGTCACATCCAGATCGGTATTTTCATTCAACCAGTCGCTGAGGGCGCGAATACCGCCGCGTTCGGTGGCATGGTGCCCGGCGGCGTAAAAATGCAGCCCCTGCTCGCGCGCTGAATGAATGGTTTGTTCAGAGACTTCGCCCGTAATGAACGCGTCTACGCCAAAGCGGGCGGCGCTGTCGATAAAACTTTGTCCGCCGCCGGTGCACCAGGCGACGCGGGTGACCGTCTCCGGCCCGGTATCGCCGCACCATAACGGTTTACGCCCAAGACGCGCTTCAATCCATGAGGCCAGTTCCAGTCCAGGCACCGGCATCGACAGTTCGCCCCAGGGCACCAAGGGTTCGATCTCCCCCATCACGTTGATGCCAAGCAGGGCGGCAAGCTGCGCGTTGTTGCCCAGTTCAGGATGCGCGTCCAGCGGCAGGTGCCAGCCGTAGAGGTTGATATCATTTGCCAGCAGCGTTTTCAGGCGGTTACGCTTCATGCCGCGAATCACCGGAGATTCGCCCTTCCAGAAATAACCATGGTGAACGATGACCGCATCAGCCTGCAGGCGTACCGCTTCATCCAGCAATGCCTGGCTGGCCGTGACGCCGGTGACGATTGTTTGCACCGTCGCTTTGCCTTCAACCTGTAAACCGTTAGGCGCGTAATCGCTTATCGCCGCGCTGTTGAGTTTCTCGTTGATCAGTTGTTCCAGTTCGGTGTTTTTCATCATCGCTCCCTTGTTCGTCTATGCGATACGTTAAAATAGCCTTCGGGCGTCCGTTCGTCGATAGCCAATTCACTGACACATTAAGAAACAATCCCGTCGTTTTTTAGCGAGAAAAGCGCGCCCTTCCGTGAGCGAATTCATGTATATTTATGCAATCAGACAGCATATTGCAAAAATAATCCTATCTGTATCGACATTGTAACGTTAAGGAACCCCCGCCGCGCGGCGTTTTATCCGCTGGGCGCGCAAGCTATTCTGGTATCACAATGAATAAAGCATCATCTCAACCGCGGGCGATTTATTACGTCGTCGCGCTGCAAATTTGGGAATACTTCAGTTTTTACGGCATGCGCGCCCTGCTGATCCTCTATCTCACCAATCAGCTTAAATACGACGATACCCACGCCTATGCGTTATTCAGCGCTTATTGTTCGCTGGTCTATGTCACGCCGATTCTTGGCGGTTATCTCGCTGATAAAGTGCTCGGTAACCGCATGGCGGTAATGCTTGGCGCTTTTCTGATGGCGGTCGGGCATCTGGTCCTCGGCGCCAGCGAAATTGCCCCCACCTTCATTTATTTGTCGCTGGCAATCATTGTTTGCGGCTATGGCTTGTTCAAGTCGAACATCAGTTGTCTGCTGGGTGAGTTATACCAGCCGGACGATCCACGCCGTGACGGTGGGTTTTCACTGCTATACGCGGCGGGCAATGTGGGTTCGATCGTCGCACCGATCGCCTGCGGGTATGTCCAGGAAGAATACAGTTGGGCGATGGGCTTCGCGCTGGCGGCCATCGGCATGATCGCCGGGTTGATCATCTTCCTTTGCGGCAATCGCCACTTCGCGCACACCAAAGGGGTGAACAAAGCCGCGCTGTGCGCCCGGCCGTTTCTCCTGCCCAACTGGGGCTGGCTGCTGGTCCTGTTGGTTGCCGCGCCGCTGGTCATTACCGTTCTGTTCTGGCAGGACTGGTCGGTTTACGCGCTGATTGCCGCCACCGTCATCGGTCTGGCGGTGCTGAGTAAAATTTATCGTCAGGCAGAAAACCAGAAGCAGCGTAAAGAGCTGGGCCTGATCGTGACCCTCACCGTCTTTAGCCTGCTGTTCTGGGCCTTTGCCCAGCAGGGCGGCAGCTCCATCAGCCTGTATATCGATCGCTTCGTAAACCGCGATATTTTCGGCTATTCGGTTCCTACCGCCATGTTCCAGTCGGTAAACGCCTTTGCAGTGATGCTCTGCGGCGTGGTGCTGGCCTGGCGGGTAAAAGAGAGTATGGGGGGTCGCCGCAGCGTACGCATCTGGGGCAAATTCGCTCTCGGCCTCGGTCTGATGAGCGCCGGATTCTGCATTCTGACCCTTAGCGCCCGTTGGTCCGCAGCCTATGGCCACTCTTCCATGCCGCTGATGATCCTCGGTCTGGCGGTGATGGGCTTTGCAGAGCTGTTTATCGACCCGGTGGCGATGTCGCAGATTACACGTATTGAAATCCCTGGGGTAACTGGCGTATTAACCGGCATTTATATGCTGCTTTCCGGCGCGATTGCCAACTATCTGGCGGGCGTTATTGCCGACCAAACGTCCCAGAGCGCGTTTGACGCCAGCGGCGCGATCAACTATTCCATCAATGCTTATATCGATGTGTTCAGTGACATCACCTGGGGCGCGCTGGCCTGCGTCGGGCTGGTACTGTTGATCTGGCTGTATCAGTCGCTTAAATTCAGAAACCGCCCGCTGGCGATTGAGTCCTGAGTTAACGGGCATGAGTGGCTGGGCGCCGTGACCCGATCGTCTTCGTTAAGGCCGATTACCCGCAACACCCAGCCACGCTCGCTTCCCTGTGCCAGCATGGTGGGGGCAATGCGTAGCGCCGCCTCCCGCTGACCTTCTTTTTTCCCTGCTGACGTCCCTGCAATAAACCTTCCTGTAGCCCCTGGCTATGTCCTTCCAGGCTACCGGGTGACATAAATGACCTTACGCGCCTTTTCTTGCCGCTTCATAGGCGGCAAGCGTCGCCACGCGGGCCTGTTTATGATCGACGATGGGCTGCGGGTAGTTAAGCATGACGCCTGCTTTTTTTGCCCATTTCCACGGTTCGTGAATCGCGTTTCCAGGCACGTCGCGCAGTTCCGGGAGCCACTGACGAATAAACTTACCGTCGCGATCGAATTTTTCCCCCTGCGTTGTTGGGTTAAAAATACGAAAATAGGGTGCGGCGTCAGTACCTGTGGAGGCCGCCCACTGCCAGCCGCCGTTATTGGCGGCGAGATCGCCATCAATAAGCTGCGACATGAAATAGCGCTCGCCCTTGCGCCAGTCGATCAGCAGGTCTTTCACCAGGAAACTGGCGGTAATCATTCGCAGACGGTTATGCATCCAGCCGGTAGCATTAAGCTGGCGCATAGCCGCATCAACAATCGGAAAGCCGGTTTGCCCCGCCTGCCAGGCGCTGAAATGCGCCGCGTTATCCTGCCAGGCTACCTTTTCCGTCCAGCCGATAAATGGGCGGTATTTACACAGCGCAGGGTTCCAGGTCATCAGATGCCGATAAAACTCTCGCCAGATAAGCTCGTTCAGCCAGATGCTGCCCGGCCCGCCGTCCAGTGCGTCAGGCTGTTCGGCGAGCAGGCGGTGCAGACACTGGCGCGGCGATAACCCTCCCGTCGCCAGAGCGGCAGATAAACGGCTGGTGCCGTCGATAGCGGGAAAATCCCGCTGCTGTGCGTATTCACCCGCCCCCTGCTGGCAAAACTGGCGCAGTCGGGCTATCACCGTTTTTTCGTCCACCGGGAAAAGCGTGGTGTCTGCCTCCTGCTGCGGATAGGTAAACACGATTTTTTGACGCCGCTGCGCCAGGGGCGAATTTTCTCGCGCGGCTGGCGCCGCCACACATTCAGGCATGGCCTCTTTCAAGCGCTTAAGCCAGGCATTTTTAAACGGGGTAAAAACTTTATACATTTCCTGATTGCCGGTCATCACCGATCCCGGCGGCAGAATCACGCTGTCGTCAAACCCTTCACATACCACCTCAGGCAGCGCTTTTTCTACCGCCGCATCCCGTTCGCGTTCGTTGACCTCATACTGATAGTTGTAAAAAAGATGGCTGACATCATGCTGCCTGCAGACCGCTTTTACCGTTTCGACGCTGGCGGTAAAGTCGTCCGCTTCGGCGGTGAGCAGCGGGATGCCCTTCTCCGCGAGGGAGGCCTGCAACCCTTCGAGTTGCGCACGGATCACCCCCGCCTGACGCGGCGACATAGTGTGATCTGCCCATTGGCGGGGCGTGGAGATAAAGAGCGCCAGCACGTGCGCATTACGATGGCGACAGGCGGCGGCAAGCGCGAGATTGTCATGCAGACGGAGATCGCGGCGGAACCAGACCAGATGGGTGGGCATAGAACTCCTGTTAAAATAACGCGGTACGTTTCACGATAATGATTTTTATGTCCTTACTGCCGGGTCCTTTAGGCGCTAAGTGTAGACGCAGACATAAAAAAACCGCCACATGACTGTTGGCGGTTTTTTTGTCGGTCAATGATCAGTAAAAATCGCAGGTCGCTTTTTCTGCCTGGTCCATCCACACCGGCTTGTCGCTGGTTTTCGACCAGACGCGGTGCAGGTAGCTGTAAAAACGGGCGCGATCTTTCCAGAACAGCATGATCGGCAGCGCCAGGACTCCCGCCAACACGGCGAAAGTACGGCGTAAGAACACAACATGCGCGGGATAATCTTTATAGAGTCCCATACTTTCTCCCCTTTTATATCTTCGGTGAATTGCACCGTGAAAATGAATTTGGTTATCTGATGAAAATTGTACCGCCTTGCCTGTAATTTTACTACTCATCCGACCACTTATTTTTAGCGGTTTAGGCTTTATTTACCTTCATTACGTAATTAAGTTACATAAAAGTTAAATTAATACTAATCATTAGTTAAATAATGGTCTCTACCATTTTTATACTTTTTTTACACCTTACCCGCCAATTTTTGCGAAATCTTTGCAGGCAGATATTTACCCTTTGATTATCACCATTATGCCACTGGAGGTGCACTGTGAGTGCAGGCGTGATAATCGGTATCGTACTGATTTTCTTATTATTAGGTTATCTGGTATATGCGTTAATCAACGCGGAGGCATTCTGATGGCTGCGCAGGGATTTCTACTTATTGCCACGTTCTTAGCGATGCTGTTCTTACTTGCCAGACCCCTGGGAGTCGGACTGGCGCGTTTGATTAACGATACGCCGCTTCCGGGCACAGCAGGCCTTGAGCGGCTGCTCTGGCGGGCGCTGGGGATTTCCCAACGGGAAATGAACGCCCGGCAATATGTGCTGGCTATTCTCGCGCTGAATGTGTTGGGGCTGGCGGCGCTGTTCGTCATGCTGATGTGTCAACAGCGCTTGCCGTTAAATCCGCAGCAGTTGCCGGGCCTGTCATGGCATCTGGCGCTCAATACGGCAGTAAGTTTTGTCACCAATACCAACTGGCAGGCTTACGGCGGAGAAACGACCCTTAGCTATTTCAGCCAGATGGTCGGCCTGACAGTGCAAAACTTCTTGTCAGCGGCCACCGGGATTGCCGTCGTGTTCGCGCTGATACGCGGATTTGTCCGTCAGAGCGCCAGCACCCTGGGTAATGCCTGGGTCGATCTGGTACGTATTACCGTGTGGATCCTGTTCCCCCTCGCGTTACTCATCGCGCTGTTCTTTATTCAGCAAGGGGCGCTGCAAAACCTGCTACCGTATCAGCCGTTCACCACCCTCGAAGGGGTGCAACAGTCCCTGCCAATGGGACCCGTCGCCTCTCAGGAAGCGATAAAAATGCTGGGCACCAACGGCGGCGGCTTCTTTAACGCTAACTCGGCGCATCCGTTTGAAAACCCGACCGCGCTGACCAATCTGGTGCAGATGCTGGCGATCTTTTTGATTCCGGCGGCACTGTGCTTTGCGTTTGGCGACGCGGCAGGCGATCGCCGCCAGGGGCGAATGCTGCTGTGGGCAATGTCGCTGATTTTTATCGTCTGCGTGGCGGTAGTGATGTGGGCGGAGGTGCAGGGTAACCCGCATCTGCTGCAATACGGCGCCGACAGCAGCCTGAATATGGAGGGGAAAGAGAGCCGCTTTGGCATTCTGGTCAGCAGTCTGTTTGCCGTGGTCACCACCGCCGCGTCCTGCGGAGCGGTCATTGCCATGCATGACTCCTTTACTGCGCTGGGCGGGATGGTGCCCATGTGGTTGATGCAGATCGGTGAAGTGGTGTTCGGCGGCGTCGGCTCAGGCCTCTACGGTATGCTGCTGTTCGTGATGCTGGCGGTATTCATTGCCGGCCTGATGATTGGCCGCACGCCGGAGTATCTCGGTAAAAAGATCGACGTGCGCGAAATGAAAATGACCGCGCTGGCGATTCTCGTTACCCCCGCGCTGGTCCTGCTCGGCAGCGCGCTGGCGATGATGACCGAGGCGGGACGCAGCGGCATGCTTAACCCCGGCCCTCACGGCTTTAGCGAAGTGTTGTATGCGGTCTCCTCGGCAGCCAATAACAACGGCAGCGCCTTTGCCGGTCTGAGCGCGAACTCACCGTTCTGGAACTGTCTGCTGGCCTTCTGCATGTTTGTCGGTCGCTTCGGGGTGATTATTCCGGTCCTGGCGATTGCCGGTTCGCTGGCGGTGAAACAGCGCCAGCCTGCCAGCCCGGGTACGCTGGCGACCCACGACGCGCTGTTTGTCGGGCTGCTGATTGGCACCGTACTGTTAGTCGGCGCGCTGACCTTTATTCCTGCACTGGCGCTTGGCCCAGTGGCTGAACACCTTTCCTTACGCTGAGCACGGAGCACATGACTATGAGTCGCAAACAACAGGCGCTTTTCGAACCGTCATTGGTCGCTCAGGCGCTGATGGACGCCGTGAAAAAATTAAGCCCCCATACCCAGTGGCGCAATCCGGTGATGTTTATCGTCTGGATCGGCAGCCTGCTGACTACCCTGATAGCCATCGCGATGGCTGGCGGGCAGATGCCTGGCAGCGCGCAGTTTACCGGCGCGATCGCCCTGTGGTTATGGATCACCGTGCTGTTCGCTAATTTTGCCGAAGCGCTGGCGGAAGGACGCAGTAAAGCCCAAGCCAACAGCCTGAAAGGGGTGAAAAAAACCGCCTTCGCCCGCAAACTGCGCGAGCCGAAATACGGCGCGCAAAGCGATCGTGTGGCGGCGGACCAACTGCGTAAAGGCGATATCGTCCTCGTGGAAGCCGGCGATATCATTCCCTGCGATGGCGAAGTCATTGAAGGCGGCGCGTCGGTGGATGAGAGCGCCATTACCGGCGAGTCTGCGCCGGTGATCCGTGAATCCGGCGGCGACTTCGCCTCGGTCACTGGCGGGACGCGTATCCTCTCCGACTGGCTGGTAATCGAATGCAGCGTCAATCCAGGCGAAACCTTCCTCGACAGGATGATCGCCATGGTCGAAGGCGCGCAGCGTCGTAAGACGCCAAACGAAATCGCCCTGACCATCCTGCTGATTGCCCTTACCCTCGTCTTTTTGCTGGCAACGGCAACGCTGTGGCCGTTTTCCGCCTGGGGCGGCCATCCGGTGAGCGTGACCGTACTGGTGGCGCTGCTGGTGTGCCTGATCCCGACCACCATCGGCGGATTGCTCTCCGCGATCGGCGTGGCCGGCATGAGCCGGATGCTCGGCGCGAACGTTATCGCCACCAGCGGACGTGCAGTGGAAGCAGCAGGCGATGTGGATGTCTTGTTGCTGGATAAAACCGGCACCATCACCCTCGGCAACCGTCAGGCGTCACAGTTTCTGCCAGCCAGCGGCGTGGATGAACGCACGCTGGCGGACGCGGCGCAGCTTTCTTCGTTAGCGGACGAAACGCCGGAAGGCCGCAGTATCGTTATCCTCGCCAAGCAGCGTTTTAATCTGCGCGAGCGCGACGTGCAGTCGCTGCATGCCACTTTCGTCCCGTTCACTGCCCAGAGCAGGATGAGCGGTATTAACATCGATAACCGGATGATCCGTAAAGGTTCGGTGGATGCGATTCGCCGCCACGTCGAGGCTAACGGCGGGCAGTTCCCGCCTGATGTCGAGCAAAAAGTGGACAGCGTCGCCCGTCTGGGCGCCACGCCGCTGGTGGTCGTGGAAGGCGCACGCGTACTGGGGGTTATCGCGCTTAAAGATATTGTCAAAGGCGGCATAAAAGAACGTTTCGCCCAACTGCGCAAAATGGGCATTAAAACGGTGATGATCACCGGCGACAACCGTCTGACCGCCGCCGCCATCGCCGCCGAGGCGGGGGTGGATGACTTCCTCGCCGAAGCCACGCCGGAAGCCAAGCTGGCGCTGATTCGCCAGTATCAGGCGGAAGGACGCCTGGTAGCGATGACCGGGGACGGCACCAACGACGCGCCAGCGCTGGCTCAGGCTGACGTCGCGGTGGCGATGAACTCCGGCACCCAGGCGGCGAAAGAAGCGGGTAATATGGTCGATCTCGATTCTAACCCCACCAAGCTGATTGAAGTGGTGCATATCGGCAAACAGATGCTGATGACACGCGGCTCCCTGACAACTTTCAGTATCGCTAACGACGTGGCGAAATACTTCGCGATTATTCCGGCTGCCTTTGCCGCAACGTACCCGCAGCTTAATGCACTGAATATTATGCGTTTGCATTCGCCGGATTCCGCGATTCTCAGCGCGGTCATTTTTAATGCGTTGATCATTGTCTTTTTGATCCCCCTGGCGCTGAGAGGCGTGCGCTACAAACCGCTCTCCGCCTCTGCGATGCTGCGCCGCAACCTGTGGATTTACGGTCTCGGCGGTCTGCTGGTGCCGTTTATCGGAATCAAAATCATTGATGTTCTGCTGACCCTGCTGGGTCTGGTGTGAGGGATATATGAATCAACTACGTCCATTCTTGTCGACGCTGATTTTTCTGATGCTGTTGACCGGCGGGGTTTACCCGCTGCTGACCACCACACTGGGACAGTGGTGGTTTGCGCCGCAGGCCAATGGCTCGCTGATTATTGACAATAACATTGTGCGCGGCTCCAGGCTTATCGGGCAAAACTTTACGGCGGAAGGATATTTCCACGGTCGCCCTTCCGCTACCGCCGACATGCCTTATAATCCGATGGCGTCTGGCGGCAGCAACCTTGCCGTCAGCAACCCTGAGCTGGATCAGCAGATCCAGCAACGGATAGCCGCCCTGCGCGCCGCCAACCCACAGGCCAGCGCTACGGTGCCGGTTGAACTGGTCACGGCGTCCGCCAGCGGTCTGGATAACAACCTGAGTCCGGCCGCCGTCGCCTGGCAGATCCCGCGCGTCGCCAACGCGCGCAATTTGCGCGTTGAAACGGTGAGGCAACTGGTCGCAAACTATACCCAAACGCCGCCGATTGGCTACCTCGGCCAGCCAGTGGTCAATCTCGTGGAACTGAATTTAGCGCTGGATAAGCTCTGATGGTTAATGAAGAACCGCTCCGCCCGGATCCCGATCGTCTGCTGGAGCAGACGGCGGCGCCGCACCGGGGAAAACTGAAAATTTTCTTCGGCGCCTGCGCGGGCGTCGGGAAAACCTGGGCAATGCTGGCCGAAGCGCAACGTTTGCGCGCCCAGGGGCTGGATGTTCTGATTGGGGTGGTGGAAACCCACGGACGCAAAGAGACCGCCGCCCTGCTGGAGGGGCTGGCGATTCTACCGCTGAAACGCCAGGCGCATCGCGGGCGTCACATCAGCGAGTTCGATCTCGACGCCGCCCTCGCCCGCCGTCCGGCGCTAATACTGATGGACGAACTGGCGCACAGCAACGCGCCTGGCTCACGTCATCCGCGACGCTGGCAGGACATTGAAGAACTGCTTGAAGCCGGTATCGATGTGTTCACCACCGTGAATGTCCAGCACCTGGAAAGTCTCAATGATGTCGTCAGCGGCGTCACCGGTATCCAGGTGCGCGAAACCGTTCCGGACCCTTTCTTTGACGCCGCCGACGAAGTGGTGCTGGTCGACCTGCCGCCTGACGATCTTCGCCAGCGCCTGAAGGAAGGCAAAGTGTATATCGCCGGTCAGGCCGAACGCGCCATTGAACATTTCTTTCGCAAAGGCAATCTCATCGCCCTGCGCGAACTGGCCCTGCGGCGCACCGCCGACCGGGTGGACGATCAAATGCGCGCCTGGCGGGGACGCCCCGGCGAGGAAAAAGTCTGGCACACACGCGACGCCATTCTGCTGTGCATTGGACACAATACCGGCAGCGAAAAGCTGGTGCGCACCGCCGCGCGTCTGGCGTCCCGGCTGGGCAGCGTCTGGCATGCGGTGTACGTCGAGACGCCCGCCCTGCACCGTTTACCGGAAAAGCAGCGGCGGGACATTCTCAGCGCCCTGAGGCTGGCGCAGGAGCTGGGGGCGGAAACGGCCACCCTTTCCGATCCCCGTGAAGAGAAAGCGGTGGTTCGCTATGCCCGCGAGCATAACCTGGGCAAAATCGTGCTGGGACGCCCACCGGGACGGCGCTGGTGGCACAAAGCGTCTTTCGCGGACCGGCTGGCGAAACGCGCGCCGGAACTGGACGTTATGATTGTCGCGCTGGACGAGTCGCCGCTACGCCCACTCTCCGCCCTGCCGGATACCCGCAGTTTTAAGGACAAATGGCGGGTGCAAATTCAGGGCTGTCTGGTCGCCGTCGCCCTTTGCGCGCTGACGACATTCATTGCCAGCCAGTGGTTGGCGGCCTTCGACGCCGCCAACCTGGTGATGCTGTATCTGCTGGGCGTGGTGGTGATCTCTCTTTTTTATGGCCGCTGGCCGTCGGTATTTTCTACCGTGATCAGCGTGGTCAGCTTTGACCTGTTCTTTATTGCCCCGCGCGGCACGCTCGCGGTATCCGACGTTCAGTATCTGTTGACCTTCGGGGTGATGCTCACGGTGGGTCTGGTGGTGGGGAATCTCACCGCTGGGGTGCGCTACCAGGCGCGCGTGGCGCGTTATCGGGAACAACGCACCCGTCATCTGTATGAAATGTCGAAAGCGCTGGCGATGGACCGCAGCGAGAAAGATATTGCCGTCACCAGCGAGCAATTTATCGCTTCCACGTTTCACGCCCGCAGCCAGATTCTGTTACCGGATGCGCAAGGCAGTCTGACGCCGCTGACCCACGCCAGGGGCATGACGCCCTGGGACGATGCGATCGCCCGCTGGAGCTTTGACAAGGGCCAACCGGCTGGCGCGGGCACCGATACCCTTCCCGGCGTGCCGTACCAGATCCTGCCATTGCGCAGCGCGGACAAAACCTACGGGCTGGCGATCGTCGAGCCGGGAAACCTGCGACAACTGATGATCCCTGAGCAACAGCGCCTGCTGGAAACCTTTACGCTGCTGGTGGCGAACGCCCTTGAGCGCCTGACGCTCACCGCCAGTGAAGAACAGGCGCGTCTGGCCAGCGAGCGGGAAAGCCTGCGTAACGCCCTGCTCGCTGCGCTCTCTCACGATCTGCGCACTCCGCTGACGGTGCTGTTTGGCCAGGCGGAAATTCTCACCCTCGATCTGGCCAGCGAAGGCTCCGCGCACGCGAAGCAGGCCAGTGAAATTCGCCAGCATGTGCTGAATACCACCCGGTTAGTGAATAATCTGCTGGATATGGCGCGCATTCAGTCAGGCGGCTTTAACCTGAAAAAAGAGTGGCTGACGCTGGAAGAAGTGGTGGGCAGCGCGCTGAAAATGCTGGAGCCGGGGTTACTTCACCCGGTCAATCTCTCCCTGCCAGCCCCGCTGACGTTGATCCATGTTGATGGCCCGCTGTTTGAACGGGTCCTGATCAATCTGCTGGAAAACGCCATTAAGTATGCCGGGCCGCAAGCGGAGATCGGCATTGACGCCCATGTCGAAGGCGACCAACTGCTGCTTGACGTGTGGGACAACGGACCGGGGATCCCCGAAGAACAGCAGCAGCCGATCTTCGACAAATTCGCCAGAGGTAATAAAGAGACCGCGGTACCCGGCGTCGGGCTGGGACTGGCGATCTGTCGGGCGATTGTTGAAGTGCACGGCGGCGCCATTGCCGTCTATAATCGCCCCCAGGGCGGCGCCTGTTTTCGTGTTACACTGAAGCAAGAAGCGCCTCCAGAACTTGATGATTTTCATGAGGATATGTGACAAACGTTCTGATTGTAGAAGATGAACAGGCCATCCGCCGTTTTCTGCGCAGCGCGCTGGAAGGCGACGGACTGCGTGTATTCGAAGCGGAAACCCTGCAGCGTGGACTGCTGGAGGCAGCCACGCGGAAACCGGATCTTATTATTCTCGATCTTGGCCTGCCGGATGGCGACGGCATCGATTTCATCCGCGATTTGCGGCAGTGGAGCGCCGTCCCGGTGATCGTGCTTTCTGCCCGCAGCGAAGAGAACGATAAAATTGCCGCCCTTGACGCGGGCGCGGATGACTATCTGAGTAAACCTTTTGGTATTGGCGAACTGCAGGCGCGTCTGCGCGTGGCCCTGCGCCGTCATGCCGCAACCCCTTCCCCTGATCCGGTTGTCCGCTTTTCCGACATCGTGGTGGATCTCGCCGCGCATCTGATTCATCGCGGCGAAAGTGAAATTCACCTTACGCCGATTGAGTTCCGCCTGCTGGCCGTCATGCTCAACAATCCGGGAAAAGTGTTAACCCAACGGCAGCTGTTGAATCAGGTTTGGGGGCCGAACGCGGTCGAACATAGCCACTATCTGCGTATTTATATGGGTCACCTGCGGCAAAAACTGGAGCAGGATCCGGCCCGTCCCCGGCATTTCATCACCGAAACCGGCATTGGCTATCGTTTTATGCCATGAATGGTTATTCATTATTTTTAAATAATTCTAAAAATTAATTTTTAATATACCGCACTGCCATAATAATAATTATGGCGGCATAAGTTTATTCTCACAAAAAATAACAAAATACAAATCTATAACATATAAAACACATTTTGATATCTTATCTGCCATCATGCATAAAAAACGACTAAATATTTTGCGAATGATCGTTTTTTGTTGATCTCCTTCACGGATCGGACTGTTTTCCTGGATAAAATACCCTCACCTTCTACTGATAAAGGAAAGGTAACCAAAATGGAAAACAATAACCGCTTAATGCCCCATATCAGGCGAACAACACATATAATGATGTTTGCCCACCGTAATAGTTTTGACTTTCATTTCTTTAACGCCCGTTAGTCGTTCGACTATGGGCACGTCAGCATACAGGTCTTCCTGACTCGCTGTATCACAGGCCTGCGCCTGTATCTCTAAGTGCTCACACTGCGTAAACCTGAATTTGCCTGTAACCGGACAGGTAAGGTTTTTTGCATCCTAAAAAAAGCAATTCACTGATTTTATTTATCAGGGGATGGACTTTGCTTTTATTCCGGCGCTATCAGTTTCTCATTTGAGAAATTGAGGACCTGCTATTACCTGAAATAAAGAGATGAACATGTCTGAATTAAAAATTGCCGTAAGCCGTTCCTGCCCCGACTGCTTCTCAACGCAGCGTAATATTGTAAATGTGGATGAAACCCATTTTATTGACGTGGCGGCGGTCGTGTTATCGGTCAATGATATTGAACGAGGTAAACTCGAAGAAATTGACGCCACCGGCTACGGTATCCCGGTGTTTGTCGCGACCGAAAATGAAGAGCGCGTCCCGGCGGAATTCCTGCCGCGTATCTCGGGTGTTTTCGAGTGCCATGAAGCCCGTAGCGCCTATTATGGTCGGCAACTGGAAACCGCGGCGAGCCACTATGAAACGCAGTTACGTCCGCCGTTCTTCCGTGCGCTGGTCGATTACGTTAACCAGGGTAACAGCGCCTTTGACTGCCCCGGACACCAGGGCGGCGAGTTTTTCCGTCGCCATCCTGCTGGCAACCAGTTCGTTGAGTATTTTGGCGAAACGCTTTTCCGCGCCGATCTGTGCAACGCTGACGTGGCGATGGGCGACCTGCTGATCCACGAAGGCGCGCCGTGCGTCGCCCAGCAGCACGCGGCAAAAGTGTTTAACGCCGATAAAACTTATTTTGTGCTGAATGGAACGTCATCATCGAACAAAGTGGTGCTCAACGCGCTGCTGACGCCGGGTGACCTGGTGCTGTTCGATCGTAACAACCACAAGTCAAACCATCACGGCGCATTATTGCAGGCGGGCGCCACCCCGGTATATCTGGAGACCGCGCGTAACCCGTATGGTTTTATCGGTGGGATCGACGCCCACTGCTTTGAAGAGCGTTATCTGCGGGAACTGATCGGCGAAGTCGCGCCTCAGCGCGCCCGCGATGCGCGTCCGTTCCGCCTGGCGGTGATTCAGTTGGGTACCTACGACGGCACCATTTATAACACCCGTCAGGTGGTGGATAAGATTGGTCATCTGTGCGACTACATTCTGTTTGACTCCGCGTGGGTCGGCTATGAACAGTTTATTCCGATGATGGCGGACTGCTCACCGCTGCTGCTGGAACTGAACGAAAACGATCCGGGCATTCTGGTGACCCAGTCGGTGCATAAACAACAGGCTGGCTTCTCCCAGACCTCGCAGATCCATAAAAAAGACAGTCATATCAAGGGGCAGTCACGTTATGTGCCGCATAAGCGCATGAATAATGCCTTTATGATGCATGCCTCCACCAGCCCGTTTTATCCGCTGTTCGCAGCGCTGGATATCAACGCCAAAATGCACGAGGGCGCCAGCGGCCGCAATATGTGGATGGACTGCGTGGCGAACGGCATCGACGCCCGCAAGCTGATCCTTGAGAACTGTCAGTATATCCGTCCGTTTGTCCCGGAAACGGTGGACGGGAAACCGTGGCATGCCTGGCCAACGGCGACCATCGCCAGCGATCTGCGTTTCTTCCACTTTGTACCCGGCGAAAGCTGGCACGCGTTCGAAGGCTACGCAGAGCATCAGTATTTTGTCGACCCCTGCAAGCTGCTGTTAACCACCCCGGGCATTAATGCGCGGACCGGCGAATATGACGACTTTGGCGTTCCGGCCACCATTCTCGCCAACTTCCTGCGCGAAAACGGCGTCGTACCGGAAAAATGCGATCTCAACTCGATCCTGTTTCTGCTGACCCCGGCAGAAGACATGGCGAAATTGCAGCAGCTTGTCGCACTGCTGGTGCGTTTCGAAAAACTGCTGGCGTCCGACGCGCCGTTGGCCGACGTGCTGCCCTCCATCTACAAGCAGCATGAAGCACGCTACGCCGGATACAGCCTGCGCCAGCTGTGCCAGGAGATGCACGACCTGTACGCGCGCCACAACGTTAAGCAGTTGCAAAAAGAGATGTTCCGTAAAGCGCATTTCCCACGCGTCAGCATGAATCCGCAGGAGGCAAATTACGCCTATCTGCGCGGCGAGGTGGAACTGGTGCCGCTGCCGGAAGCCGAAGGCCGTATTGCCGCGGAAGGCGCGTTGCCTTACCCGCCGGGGGTGCTGTGCGTCGTGCCCGGCGAAGTCTGGGGCGGCGCGGTGCTGCGCTATTTCAGCGCGCTGGAAGAAGGGATCAACCTGCTGCCGGGCTTTGCGCCGGAGCTGCAGGGGGTCTACATCGAAGAATGTGATGGTCGTAAGCAGGTGTGGTGCTACGTGATCAAAGCGCGACAAGAGCATGACGGTCTGCTGAAAGGAGAAACATTATGAGTAAAGCCAAAGCCAACAAAATGGGCGTGATGCAGCTTACCATTCTGACGATGGTCAACATGATGGGCTCCGGGATCATCATGCTGCCGACCAAGCTGGCGGAGGTCGGCACCATTTCGATTATCTCCTGGCTGGTCACCGCTGTCGGATCCATGGCGCTGGCCTGGGCGTTCGCCAAGTGCGGGATGTTCAGCCGCAAATCTGGCGGCATGGGCGGCTACGCGGAGTATGCATTTGGCAAGTCCGGTAACTTTATGGCCAACTATACCTATGGGGTGTCGCTGTTAATCGCCAACGTGGCGATTGCCATTTCCGCGGTGGGCTACGGGACCGAGCTGTTCGGCGCGACGCTCACGCCGGTGCAGATTGGCCTCGCCACCATCGGCGTTCTGTGGATCTGTACGGTTGCCAACTTCGGCGGCGCGCGGATTACCGGGCAGATCAGCAGTATTACCGTCTGGGGGGTGATCATTCCGGTGGTTGGCCTGTGCATCATCGGCTGGTTCTGGTTCAGTCCGACGCTGTACGCGAACTCATGGAACCCGCATCACGTGCCGTTCTTTACCGCCGTCGGGTCGTCTATCGCCATGACGCTGTGGGCTTTCCTCGGCCTGGAGTCCGCCTGTGCTAACGCGGAAGTGGTGGATAACCCTGAACGCAACGTGCCGATAGCGGTTCTTGGCGGTACGCTTGGCGCAGCGGTGATTTACATTATCTCCACCAACGTGATTGCCGGGATTGTGCCGAACATGGACCTGGCCAACTCCACGGCCCCGTTTGGTCTGGCGTTTGCCCAGATGTTCACGCCGGAAGTGGGGAAAGTAATCATGGCGCTGATGATCATGTCCTGCTGCGGTTCCCTGTTGGGCTGGCAGTTCACCATCGCTCAGGTGTTTAAATCCTCTGCCGATGAAGGCTATTTCCCGAAAATTTTCTCGCGGGTGACTAAGGTCGATGCGCCGGTACAGGGGATGCTGACTATCGTGATTATTCAGAGCGGACTCTCGCTGATGACCATTAGCCCGTCGCTGAACAGCCAGTTTAATGTGCTGGTCAACCTGGCGGTGGTCACCAATATTATTCCGTATATCCTGTCGATGGCCGCGCTGGTGATTATTCAGCGGGTGGCGAACGTCCCGCCAGCGAAAGCGAAAATGGCAAACTTCGTGGCGTTTGTTGGCGCGATGTACAGCTTCTACGCGCTCTACTCGTCGGGGGAAGAAGCGATGCTGTATGGATCGATTGTCACCTTCCTCGGCTGGACGCTATACGGACTGGTATCGCCGCGCTTTGAGCTGAAGAATAAGCACGGGTAAGTTAGCCCCCATCCTGAGACAAAAAAGGCGCCTTACGGCGCCTTTTCATTTGTCGCTAACGCCTGACGCATCAGGCGTTTTTCAGCACTTCGCTGACGATTTCAACCGCTTCTTTTTCGATCTGCTTGCGATGTTCTTCGCCGAGGAAACTTTCGCAATAGATTTTATAGGCGTCTTCCGTACCGGATGGACGCGCGGCAAACCAGCCGTTTTCCGTCATCACTTTCAGACCGCCGATCGCCGCGCCGTTGCCCGGCGCCGCGGTCAGGCGCGCGGTGATCGGATCACCTGCCAGCGTGCTGGCGCTGACCATTTCCGGCGACAGCTTCGACAACGCAGCTTTTTGCGCAGAGGTTGCGCCCGCCTGCAGGCGGTTATAGCTTGGCGCGCCGAAACGCGCCGCCAGTTCGTTGTAGTGTTCCTGCGGGTTTTTACCGGTGACGGCGGTAATTTCCGCCGCCAGCAGGCACATGATGATCCCGTCTTTATCGGTGGACCACGGCGTACCGTCGAAACGCAGGAACGATGCGCCCGCGCTTTCTTCACCGCCAAAGCCAAAGCTACCGTCAAACAGGCCGTCAACAAACCATTTGAAGCCCACCGGCACTTCGACCAGTTTGCGGCCCAGATCGTTGACCACGCGGTCAATCATTGCCGAGGAAACCAGGGTTTTACCCACCGCCACCTCTTTGCCCCACTGCGGACGGTGCTGGAACAGATAATTGATAGCGACCGCCAGATAGTGGTTCGGGTTCATCAGCCCCGCCGGCGTGACGATACCGTGACGGTCATAGTCCGGGTCGTTGGCAAACGCCAGATCAAACTTATCACGTAGCGCCAGCAGGCCAGCCATCGCGCACTCCGAGGAGCAGTCCATGCGGATCGCGCCGTCTTTGTCCAGGTGCATAAAGCGGAAGGTCTGATCCACCTGATCGTTCACGAGGGTCAGGTTGAGCTTGTAATGCTCCGCAATACGCTTCCAGTATTCAATACCGGAACCGCCCAGCGGATCGACGCCCAGCGTCAGGCCCGCTTTCTGAATGGCGGCCATATCAACAATTTCCGCCAGCCCTTCCACAAACGGCTGCACCAGATCCTGCTCTTTGACGTGGCCAGACGCCATCGCCGCATCGAGAGAAATGCGCTTCACGCCCTTCAGACCGTCGGCCAGCAGCGCATTTGCGCGGTCTTCCACCACTTTCGTGACGTTGGTATCTGCCGGGCCGCCGTTCGGCGGGTTGTATTTGATGCCGCCGTCTTCCGGCGGGTTGTGAGACGGCGTGATGACAATACCGTCCGCCAACGCCCCCCCTTTTTTATTGTGAACCAGGATAGCGTTCGACACCGCAGGCGTCGGGGTAAAACCGTTGTTCTCCTGAACAATCACGTCGACACCGTTGGCCGCCAGCACTTCCAGCACCGAGATAAACGCCGGTTCGGACAGCGCGTGGGTATCTTTCCCCACATAGCAAGGGCCGGTGATACCGTTTTTCGCACGTTCTTCGGCGATAGCCTGGGCAATCGCCAGAATGTGCGGCTCGTTGAAGCTATGACGACCTGCACTGCCGCGGTGTCCGGAGGTACCGAACTTCACCGCGTGCTCGGCATTCCCTGCCTCGGGTTTCAGTACATAATATTGCGCCGTCAGTTGGGCGACGTTAATCAAATCACTTTGTTGCGCAGGTTGACCTGCACGGTTGTGGATTGCCATTGCCTGGTCCTTTTATGCAAGCATTAAATTGTTCCGCAAACCTTCTCAATCAATTCCGCCGGGAATTGCATTGACTGCATGATGTGTTCGACCATGCTGCATTTACGGCCGGTGTTGGTGTTCGTGATCACCCAGTACGGCGTGCCAGGCACATGTTTCGGCTTGGTCTGATTGCCGTTTTTCAGCAGCGTCTGTTCATCCGCCGCGAAATAGACGCGAGTGCGACCATGCAGCGAGTCGGTGGCATCGGCAAACGCCTGGTGATCCAGTGAGTAAAGTGTAGACAGCACCAGCATAAAGCGATTCACCGCTTTTTTCTGTTCCGCATATTCATCGGACAGCAGCAGCTCACGCATAGCGCGCACTTTGTCTTTGACGGGATTGACGGGTTTCACTTCTGCGCTCACAGGCTGCGCGGCGCGTGCCTCTTTTGTCGCCGACGCGACGGGCTGCGATGCGGCGGAAAACTTCAACATACGCCGTAAAATGTCGGACGCGCTCTCGCCGATATGCTTGGTGTGGCTGGCAATATAGCTGTAGAGTTCATCATCAACTTCAATCGTTTTCATCTTAATCCAGTGCGGTGTCATAACTGATCTGAATACAAATCGTTGGAATTATAGGAGCAAATCCCAACAGCGGATAGCGTCAAACCTGGCTGAACAAAAAACTCGGAGTAAACCGTATCAGTTGCAGCCCAGTGGCAGAATGGTCAACATAATACCCTAACCCGACAGAGCGAAAAAAAGAACTTTGCCATGAAATTGAATATCCGAGCGCAAACTGCACAAAACCTGCACAATAATTCTCCCATCGTCCTCGTTCACGGTCTGTTTGGCAGCCTGGACAATCTCGGCGTGCTGGCCCGCGAGCTGGTCAGCGATCACGATATCCTCCAGGTTGATATGCGTAACCACGGCCTCTCGCCCCGCGATCCGCTGATGACATATCCGGCGATGGCGCAGGATCTGCTCGACACTCTGGATGCGCAGCAGATCGAAAAAGCCACGTTTATTGGCCACTCGATGGGCGGCAAGGCGGTGATGGCCCTGACCGCGCTGGCTCCGGAACGCATCGATCGTCTGGTGGCGATCGACATCGCCCCGGTAGATTATAAGGTACGACGCCACGATGAGATTTTCGCGGCGATCAACGCCGTGACGGCGTCTCAGGCCACGACGCGCAAGGAGGCGGCTGCCGTCATGCGCGACCATCTCAGAGAAGAGGGCGTGATTCAGTTTCTGCTGAAGTCGTACGTTGACGGCGAATGGCGCTTTAACGTGCCGGTGCTGTGGGATCAGTATCCGCATATTGTCGGCTGGGAGCCGATTCCAGCCTGGGATCGCCCGGCGTTGTTTATCCCTGGCGGCAATTCCCCTTACGTCACCGAGACGTATCGCGACGACCTGCTCGCGCAATTCCCACAGGCGCGCGCGCATGTCATCGCGGGCGCAGGCCACTGGGTTCATGCCGAAAAACCTGACGCAGTGCTGCGCGCCATTCGTCGTTATCTGAACGACAGCGCAAACTGATTAAAAACTCAGCGTCCGCGCGCGATTGCGCGCGCGAACGTTGGCGTGCCCCATCCGCTGATGTATGATGGCGCGCTATCCATCCGGGCAGAGGCCTGGCTGATTGTTTCCCCGAAGTCACCAAAATCATGGCCAAAGAACAAACGGACCGTACGACATTAGATCTGTTCGCGCACGAGCGTCGCCCGGGACGACCTAAAACCAATCCGCTTTCACGCGATGAACAGCTGCGCATTAACAAGCGCAACCAGCTTAAACGCGACAAAGTTCGTGGCCTGAAACGTGTTGAACTTAAGCTCAACGCGGAAGCCGTCGACGCCCTGAATGAACTGGCGGAATCGCGCGACATCAGCCGCAGCGAGCTGATCGAAGAAATCCTGATGAGCCAACTGGCGACGTTGCGACGCCAGGGTTCAGTCTGAAACCCGCACAATTTATCACTATCATGTAGCAGGGAGTGCACTCGCGTGCGTTTGCTATTTCCGCATACCTGACTGTTCTGCTATGATTGCCCTTATCTGTGGGCAATTTGCCCCCACCATTTCAATAAGTTTCAAGAGGTTACTTTACTCATGGCAATCACTGGCATTTTTTTCGGCAGCGACACCGGGAACACCGAAAATATCGCAAAAATGATTCAAAAACAGCTTGGTAAAGATGTTGCCGACGTGCATGACATTGCAAAAAGCAGCAAAGAAGATCTTGAAGGCTATGACATCCTGCTGCTTGGTATCCCGACCTGGTACTATGGCGAAGCGCAGTGTGACTGGGACGACTTCTTCCCGACTCTGGAAGAGATTGATTTCAACGGTAAGCTGGTGGCGCTGTTCGGCTGCGGCGACCAGGAAGATTACGCGGAATATTTCTGCGACGCGTTAGGTACTATCCGCGACATCATTGAGCCGCGTGGCGCGACCATCGTCGGTCACTGGCCGACCGCGGGTTATCATTTTGAAGCGTCGAAAGGCCTGGCCGATGACGATCACTTTGTCGGTCTGGCCATTGACGAAGATCGCCAGCCAGAACTGACCGCCGAGCGCGTTGAGAAATGGGTTAAGCAGATTTCTGAAGAACTGCACCTGGATGAAATCATCAACGCCTGATGACCGTGCGGCGCAAAGACCATTTGCGCCGCATCAATAGACAAAACCAATCAAAATAATTGCTACAAATTTGTAACTTTCTTGCCCATCCCTGTACAATGTGCGGGAGTTATTAGGTGGCGCTCTCATTTCCAGGCAATACCACGTTTTTATTAACATTTGCCCGAGGCTTGCAGTTTTCATTTAAGGATGGCAGTCCTATAATGAGAGGCATTATCTCGAATGCAATTTCTGTCACTTCTCGTATGAAGTGAATCGTTTAGCAACAGGACAGATTCCGCATGACTGACAACAATACCGCATTAAAGAAGGCTGGCCTGAAAGTAACGCTTCCACGTTTAAAGATTCTGGAAGTGCTTCAGGAACCGGATAACCATCACGTCAGTGCGGAAGATTTATACAAACGACTGATCGACATGGGTGAAGAAATTGGTCTGGCGACCGTCTATCGCGTGCTGAACCAGTTTGATGACGCCGGTATCGTAACCCGCCACAATTTTGAAGGCGGCAAATCCGTTTTTGAGCTGACCCAGCAGCATCATCACGATCACCTTATTTGCCTCGATTGTGGCAAAGTGATTGAATTTAGTGATGATTCGATTGAAGCCCGTCAGCGTGAGATTGCGGCGAAGCACGGTATTCGTTTAACGAACCACAGCCTCTATCTCTATGGCCATTGCGCCGAAGGCGACTGCCGCGAAGATGAACACGCGCACGACGGCAAATAATTTTACGCTTGATGAAAGCCAGCCTGCGGGCTGGCTTTTTTGTGGGCGCGATCCCGCCGTTTTCCTTCCCTCCCCGCCCGTGTTGTTTTAATGTAAAAATTCCCTTCCCTGACCTGTCCGGAGAATCGAAATGGAACTTCGCCAGTTACGTTATTTTGTTCGTATTGTTGAAACCGGCAGCATGGGTAGCGCCGCGCTGGATCTCGACATTGGCGTCTCGGCGCTGAGCCAACAAATGACACGTCTGGAAAGTGAACTCGCCATCCGCCTGCTGCAACGAACGTCGCGCGGCGTCACGCCCACTAACGCGGGGCTGGCCTTTTATTCTCAGGCGCAACTGGCGCTACGGCATGCCGACGACGCCATTCTTGCTGCGCGTGAGGCGCGGTTATCCGGCCACGTTAGCGTCGGTATGGCGCCCAGTACGGCATCGGTGTTGGGCATTCCGTTTATTAACGCCATGCGGGAAAGCTACGCTGACGTGCGGCTGCACGTCGTGGAGAGTCTCTCCGGCAATCTTGAGCGGATGATTAACACCCGCCAGCTTGATTTAGCGGTCGTCTTTCAGAAAGAGAAGATCCTGCGCTGGAGCGCGAAGCCGGTTCTGGAAGAGCGGCTGTTTCTGATCGGCCCCCACCCCCTGCTGGCTATATTCCCTGAAGACAACATCATGCCTGCTCAACTGGCGAATATTCCCCTCGTGATGCCCAGTCAGGGCCACGGTCTGCGCGGCAGACTGGAGGCTATCGCACAAGAGCACGCGCTGCAGGTTGATATCGTTGCGGAAATTGACGGTCTGACGCTACTGATGCGGGCGGTCCGCGACGGTCTGGGCGCCACCCTACAACCTGGCGCGGCGATTTCCCGACTGGACCAGGACGACCTGCGCGTGATCGGCGTCCATAATCCGGTCCTCAGCCGTCCCAACTTTCTGGTCAGTTTATCGGATGACGAACTGACCCCGGCGGGGCTGGCAGCTCGCGTCGTGCTGGGTAAAGTGATGCGTGAACTGGTTGAGGCTGACCGCTGGCCAGGCGCCACCCTTTACGTTAACTAAAGAGGGTTTTAGCAGTACCTCATAGCGCCCCTACAACCCATGCGTATACATTTTCATTACAAATTTAACATTTGTTAAAGCGTAATGGAGTCTACGATGGTTGATGTTCTGGTGATTGGCGGCGGCAATGCCGCGCTGTGTGCCGCCTTAACCGCCCGGGAGGCCGGTGCGTCGGTGCTGCTGCTGGAAGCGGCGCCGCGCGAATGGCGCGGTGGCAATTCACAGCACACCCGTAATTTGCGCTGTATGCATGATGCGCCGCAGGATGTGCTGGTCGACCGTTATCCCGAAGAAGAGTACTGGCAGGATCTCTGGCGGGTAACGGAAGGCAATACCAACGAAGCGCTGGCACGACTGGTGATCCGCACCTCTTCGCAGTGCCGTGACTGGATGCGCAAACACGGTGTGAATTTTCAGCCACCGTTATCAGGCGCACTGCACGTTGCGCGTACGAACGCCTTTTTCATGGGCGGCGGCAAGGCACTGGTCAACGCCTATTATCGCAGCGCGGAGGCGCTCGGCGTCACCATCCGCTATAACACGCCGGTACAGGCGCTGCAGTTACATGACGGCGAGTTTGTCGCCGCGCTGGCGGGCGATGAACGCATCGAGGCCAGAACCTGTGTACTCGCCGCTGGCGGTTTCGAGTCCAATCGCGAATGGCTACGGGAAGCCTGGGGACAAAACGCGCGTGGGGAATGGCCCGCCGATAATTTTCTCATCCGCGGCACCCGCTTTAATCAGGGTGTCCTGCTTAAATTTATGATCGATGCCGGCGCCGACATCATTGGCGATCCATCCCAGTCGCACTGCGTGGCGATTGATGCCCGCGCGCCACTGTATGACGGCGGGATCTGCACGCGAGTGGACTGCGTCTCTTTAGGCGTGGTGGTCAACCGCGACGCAGCGCGTTTTTATGACGAAGGCGAAGATTTCTGGCCGAAACGCTATGCCATCTGGGGGCGTCTGGTCGCCCAACAGCCGGGGCAAATTGGTTATTCCATTATCGACAGCAAAGCCATTGGTCACTTTATGCCACCGGTATTCCCCGGCGCGCAGGCCAATACGCTGGAAGAGCTGGCCTGCCAACTGGGGCTGGATGCACAACGTTTTAGCGCTACCGTCAGGCAATACAACCAGGCCTGCCAGCCTGGACACTTTGATCACACCGTCCTGGATAACTGCGCCACCAGCGGGTTAACGCCGCCGAAAACGCACTGGGCACGCCCTCTCGATACGCCGCCTTATTACGGCTACGCCCTGCGGCCAGGGATCACGTTTACTTACCTCGGCCTGAAAGTGAACGAGCGCGCGGCGGTGCATTTCGCCGGAAAACCCAGTCGTACCCTGTTTGTCGCCGGAGAAATGATGGCGGGCAATGTGCTGGGCAAAGGCTATACCGCTGGCGTTGGCATGTCGATTGGCACCACGTTTGGCTGCATTGCCGGTAAAGAAGCCGCCCAGGCCGCACGTAAGGAGGCGCACCATGAAGCAGCTTGAGAAATTAATTATTGAGGCACAAATCATTACCGAACCGGAAGCCGAAGTGGAACGGGTGATGCAGGTTTGTAACGCCTGCCGCTACTGCGAAGGCTTTTGCGCCGTCTTTCCGGCGATGACTCAACGTCTTGAGTTTGGCAAAGCGGACATCAACTACCTGGCTAACCTGTGCCATAACTGCGGCGCCTGTCTGCACGCCTGTCAGTACGCGCCCCCTCATGAGTTCGCCATTAACGTACCGAAAGCGATGGCGGAAGTGCGCCTCGAAACCTATCAGCATTATGCCCGGCCCGCCGCGTTTGGCGCGTTGTATCGCCGGGCGGGCATGACCGTCGCGCTAACGCTGGTCTTTGCGCTGATTTTCTTCCTGTTGTTGGCGATGAGTCTGAAAGGCTCCTTGCTGCACCCGCCGCTGGCTGGCGACTTCTACCAGATATTCCCGCATAACCTGCTGGCCTGGATGTTTGGTTCCGTCTTTATTCTGGCGATGGGGTTGTTGATGGCTGGCGTGATCCGCTTCTGGCGTGAGATCTCCCCCGGCGCGCCGCAGCCCGTGGAGATTGCCGAAGCGACGCACAATGCCCTGACGCTGAAGTACCTCGACGGCGGACACGGCAAAGGGTGTAACGAAGCCGATGATGCCTTTACATTGCTGCGCCGTCGCTTCCATCACTTTACCTTCTACGGTTTTATGCTCTGCTTCGCCGCCACCATGGTGGCGACCGGCTATCACTATTTTGCCGGGTGGGAAGCCCCTTATCCGTTTTTCAGCGTGCCGGTGCTCCTCGGCACCCTCGGGGGGATAGGTCTGATTATCGGTCCTGCGGGTTTGCTGTGGCTGAACGTAAAGCGCTCGCCGCTGCACGGTGACGCGCGACAAAAACCGATGGATCGCGGTTTTATTTTGCTGTTGCTGTTGACCAGCCTGACAGGGCTGGGACTGCTGGCAGGGAGGGATTCCACGTGGATGGGCGTTCTGCTTGCTGTCCATCTTGGCGTGGTAATGGCGCTCTTTTTAACCCTCCCGTACGGAAAATTTGCCCACGGATTTTACCGCTGCGCTTCGTTACTCAAATGGGCTATCGAGAAGCGGCGCGGAAAACAGGCGGGGGTCGCAGGCGACTGACCCGCAACATCTTACCTCAATAACTATTACGATAAGACAGTGGAGAGCAATCCCATGAGCCAACAACCATCGCGCGCCGGCACGTTCGGCGCAATACTGCGGGTAACCAGCGGTAATTTTCTTGAGCAGTTCGACTTTTTTCTGTTTGGTTTTTACGCCACTTATATTGCGAAAACGTTTTTCCCGGCAGAAAGCGAATTCGCCTCTTTAATGCTCACGTTTGCCGTCTTCGGCTCCGGCTTTTTGATGCGTCCCGTCGGGGCGATTGTGCTGGGTTCGTATATCGACAGAATTGGCCGCCGTAAAGGGTTAATGGTAACGCTGGCGGTCATGGGTTGCGGTACGCTGCTGATCGCCCTCGTGCCTGGCTACCAGACCATTGGCGTACTGGCGCCAGTGCTGGTGCTGCTGGGCCGACTGTTGCAGGGATTTTCCGCCGGCGTGGAGCTGGGCGGCGTTTCCGTTTATCTTTCAGAGATCGCCACGCCGGGCAATAAAGGTTTCTATACCAGCTGGCAGTCGGCCAGCCAACAGGTGGCGATTGTGGTGGCTGCGCTGATCGGCTACGGTCTGAACGTCACGCTCGGGCACGATGAAATCTCTGAATGGGGCTGGCGCATTCCGTTCTTTATTGGCTGCATGATCATTCCGCTCATTTTTGTACTGCGCCGTTCGCTACAAGAAACCGAAGCCTTTATCCAGCGTAAGCACCGCCCCGATACCCGGGAAATACTGACCACCATTGCGAAAAACTGGCGCATTGTCACCGCTGGTACGCTGTTGGTGGCAATGACCACCACCACTTTTTATTTTATTACCGTTTATACGCCCACCTACGGCCGTGCCGTTCTGCATCTGAGCGCGCGTGACAGCCTGATAGTCACCATGCTGGTCGGGATTTCTAACTTTATCTGGCTGCCTATTGGCGGCGCGATCTCCGATAAAATCGGCCGTCGTCCGGTGTTGATGGGGATTACTCTGCTTGCGCTCATCACGACCTGGCCGGTGATGCACTGGCTGACCGCCGCGCCGGATTTCACCCGTATGACTCTGGTGCTGCTGTGGTTCTCGTTCTTTTTTGGCATGTATAACGGCGCGATGGTCGCCGCGCTGACCGAAGTGATGCCGGTCTACGTACGAACGGTGGGGTTTTCGCTGGCGTTCAGCCTTGCGACGGCCATTTTTGGGGGGCTGACTCCCGCAATTTCTACCGCGTTGGTTGAGATGACCGGTGATAAAAGTTCGCCAGGATGGTGGCTGATGTGCGCAGCGCTATGTGGTTTCGCCGCGACGGCTATGCTGTTTGTTCGCCTGAGCCGCAGTTACCACCCCGTGGAGAATTAAGCCAGAAAACAGGGGCGGAGACCCTCTCCGCCCCCTGGGTTATTTGGCGCTATTGTTGCTGCGGATTTCCTGCCAGATCTTGTCACAATCGGCTTTTACCGCCTGATCGTTACCGGTACGCGTCGCCTGTATGCACTGCTGGTAATCCAGTACGCGAACGCTTTCCTGACGGGTAAACTGCTCGTGCTGTTTCTCTTTCTTCAGCACCGCTAAAACGCTCTGGCAGGCTTCGATTTTTTCTGGCGATCCCTGCGCTGTATTGATGCAGGCGCTGTACGCCTCTTTCAGACGGCTGTCTTCTTTTGGCGCCGTCGTCGTTGTGCAGGCCACCAGTCCCGAAGCCATCACGGCGATGAGTATCAGTTTTTTCATAGAACAGTCCTCAACGGTGCGGCAGGCGCATGGCCCGCCGCGTATGGGCATTAGAAGATGGTGAACGGGGCAATGACGATAAATTTCACGTCACGCTCATCCTGGAAGATGTTGCCGTAACCACCGCCCCAGCTTGGGATGTTGGAGTGGTTGTCATACTCAGTGAAGTGCAGTTTAAACATGGTGCCTTTGGCGCGTCCGTCCTGCAGGGTATAGACCGCATCCAGACTGTAAGATGATTCCTCGATAGTGCGGTTTTTGTCGTAGTACGCATCAGGATTGCTCTGCCAGGTGGACGGCTTCGCATCCCAGGCATACACATAAGACGCCCCCACTGCCCAACCTGGCAGGTTCCAGTTTTTCAGGTCATACATCGCGCCGAAGAAGACCGCTTTTTCGCCGTTGGCGTTGAAGTCAGAACGGTTATCCCACCAGATATCCAGACGACCGTTGGAGGAAGCATAAGTCGGGGTCATACGCTGCAGGAAGTAACCCTGCTGCCCTTCCGCTTTCACCCAGGTGCCTTCCAGTCGCAGGTCAACCACTTCCGCGACCTTGTAGCCGAAGGTTAACGCCTGCAGCCAGGCCGTACCGTCGTAAATATCGTTTGTGCTACGGTCATCCACTTTGTCACGCGCACCGTAGAACTGGTAGCTGGTCGTCAGCGGGTTGCCGCCTAAATCAAACTTATAGCTGGCTTTCGCGAAGTACTGATCGACATAGCCTTCAGACTGTCCAAATGCCGCTTCCAGCACCAGGTCGTTTTTGAAATCATATTTCGCGCCGACGGAATGAAGGTAATCGACCTTAGTCTTTTTATCGGCCTGATAGAATTTGTCGACCTCGGTGTGCCACGGCGCTTTGTATTCGTTGGCCCACATATAGGAGAAGCTCAGCGCGCCCGCATCGCCGTAGTCAAAGTTCGCCCCGGCTTCGGCTCCCTGATAGGTACCCGGCATAAAGCTCCAGTGCGGTGCTAACAGCGTTTGTCCGGTTGGCTGAATATACCCCGCGCGCGCCCAGGCGGGGCCATACTTAAATTTCGCCGCCGCTTTATACAGGCTTACTCCGCTTTTATCGCCCGAGTAATCTTCGTCGTAGCCTTTATTCTTTTTCGAGAAGGCAATTTCGTTGGGGTGACCGCTGTCGCCGTTTTCCGCCATTTCGATAGCGGTGAAGGCCGCGATATCGAGACCAAACATATCAGCCGCGTAGCCGGACTGGAAATCCAGGTTGGCGTTCCAGGTCGCATGAGAAAGGTTCGTTTTATATTTGTCTTCGTCGGTAACGTCTTTACGATCGCGCTCGCGCTGCCAGTAATAGATCCCGCCCGTCAGGGTGGAGTCATCAAAAAAACCTTCGGCATGAGCGTGTGGAACAACAACCAAGCCCGACATTGCTGTGATACCGGCGATAGCCAGCGCCAGCGCACTACGTTTGCCACTGAACGTACGCATGTGTTAATCCTCTTTGACGTTTTAAAGTGCTGTCGCCAACGGCTAACAGCCAAAAAATAAAAGTGAAAAGTAGCATTGAGAAAGACCTCGCTGACTACAATGAATAGACTATTTTTCGCGACGCGAATTATCAATACCTTTCTGTAACGAGAATGTAAGAGTATGAGCAACCGCACATATTTCATCGCGTTCTGTTACATTTCATTCATTTGATCAAAAAAGCGGAATATCAGAAAAAATTACTTGTTTTCCAGAAAGATGAAATCGGTTACATCACGATAAGCATTGATGAAATCAATTTGTTATGTAAAAAGATTTGTTAAGCAGAATATTTAAGAAACGATAATTAATTCGCTTCGAAAAAAGAGAGTTGAGGGCAAAAAAAAACGCCGCTGAACGCGGCGTTTGAAAGACAAGTTGCGACTTATTCTCCGACTTTCGCCCAGGTGTCACGCAGGCCGACGGTACGGTTAAAGACCAGTTTCTCGGCGGTAGCATAACGGCTGTCCAGACAAAAGTACCCTTCGCGCTCAAACTGAAACGCTTTACCGGCGACCGCCTCTTTCAGCGATGGTTCGGCATAACCCTGTTTGATAACCAGCGATTCCGGATTCATTACGGACAGGAAATCTTCCGCCGCGCCAGGGTTCGGCACGCTGAACAGACGATCGTAGAGACGAATTTCAACCGGCAGCGCATGCGCCGCGCTCACCCAGTGAATCACGCCCTTCACTTTACGGCCATCTGCCGGATCTTTGCTAAGGGTATCGGCGTCGTAGGTACAGAAGATGGTGGTGATAGTGCCTTCGGCATCTTTTTCCACGCGCTCAGCTTTCACCACGTAGGCGTTACGCAGGCGTACTTCTTTCCCCATGACCAGACGCTTGTACTGCTTGTTCGCTTCTTCACGGAAGTCCGCGCGGTCAATCCAGATCTCGCCGCTGAACGGCACTTGACGACTGCCCATTTCCGGTTTGTTCGGATGATTCGGCATCGTGACCTGTTCGCTCTCGCCCTGCGGGTAGTTTTCGATCACCAGTTTCACCGGATCGATTACCGCCATCGCGCGCGGCGCGTTTTCATTAAGATCTTCGCGAATGCAGGATTCGAGCGACGCCATCTCAATGGTGTTGTCCTGCTTGGTCACGCCGATACGTTTGCAAAACTCGCGAATCGCGGCAGCGGTATAACCACGGCGGCGAAGACCGGAAATGGTCGGCATACGCGGGTCGTCCCAACCTTCCACATGCTTGTCGGTCACCAGCAGGTTCAGCTTACGCTTGGACATCACCGTGTATTCCAGATTCAGGCGCGAGAATTCATACTGACGCGGGTGAACCGGAATCGTGATGTTGTCCAGCACCCAGTCGTACAGGCGACGGTTGTCCTGGAATTCTAGCGTACACAGCGAGTGGGTAATACCTTCCAGCGCATCGCTGATGCAGTGGGTGAAGTCGTACATCGGATAGATGCACCACTTGGTGCCGGTCTGGTGATGCTCCGCGAACTTAATACGGTACAGCACCGGATCGCGCATCACGATGAACGGCGACGCCATGTCGATTTTCGCGCGCAGGCAGGCTTTGCCTTCTTCGAAACCGCCGGTACGCATTTTTTCGAACAGCGCGAGGTTTTCGTCCACGCTGCGATCGCGGAACGGGCTGTTCTTACCCGGCTGAGTCAGGGTGCCGCGGTATTCGCGGATCTGCTCTGGCGTCAGTTCATCAACGTAAGCCAGACCTTTGGTGATCAGCTCAACCGCGTAGGCATGCAGCTGATCGAAGTAATCGGAGGAGTAGCGAACCTCGCCAGACCAGTGAAAACCTAACCACTCAACGTCGTTTTTGATCGAATCAACGTACTCGATATCTTCTTTTACCGGGTTAGTGTCATCGAAACGCAGGTTGCACTGGCCCTGATAATCTTGCGCGATGCCAAAGTTCAGGCAAATGGATTTCGCGTGGCCAATGTGCAGATAGCCATTTGGCTCCGGCGGAAAACGGGTATGTACCGTGGTGTGCTTACCACTGGCCAGATCTTCATCGATGATCTGACGAATAAAGTTACTCGGGCGGGCTTCAGCCTCACTCATCGTGGATTCCTCAAAGCGTAAACAACGTATAACGGCATATGATCTTATAAGCCGGACAGACTGACAACCTTTAGTTACGCAAAATACGTCTCAAACGAAAATATGGGGACCATTTGCTGCAAAAAAAAGCGGCGAAGGTTTGCCTCCGCCGCTTAAGGTCGCTGTGATGTTGTCGGAACCCGGTTTTTGCTTTATCCGACCCGGACCTTTTTATTTACCTTTGATTTCATACAGTGGGGTTTGACCCGCCACGACGTGACCTTCGGCTTTCACTACCAGTGCGCTGAAGTCGTCGATGTTGCTGCACACCACCGGACTTATCATGGAGCGCGCGTTCGCGTTCAGATAGTCCAGATCCATTTCCAGGATCGGCTGGCCTGCGGTCACTTCTGCCCCTTCTTCAACCAGGCGTTTAAAGCCCTGGCCATTCAGCGCAACGGTATCGATCCCCATGTGGACCACGATTTCCGCGCCTTTCTCTGTTTCCAGGCAGAATGCGTGGTTGGTATTGAAGATTTTCACGATGGTTCCCGCTGCCGGAGAAACCACGGTTTTGTCCGTCGGTTTAACCGCCACGCCGTCACCGACCGCTTTGCTGGCGAACGCCTCGTCAGGTACCTGATCTAACGCCACCACGTCACCGGTAATCGGGGAAACCAGTTCAGCAATGGTCACCGCATTGGGTACCGCCTGCGGCTTCTGGGCCGGGGTTGCTGTTGCCGCAGGCGCGGCATCCGCCGAGGCTGCGGCAACCGGACCACGCGCAACGACTTTTTTCATCGCGTCGCCAATGGATTCTGCTTTCGCCCCGACAATAACCTGAATGGTTTGTTTGTTCAGTTTCACCACGCCGGACGCGCCCAGGCGTTTACACATTGCATCGCTCACCCTGGCGGAGTCGCCAACGGTCAGACGCAGACGGGTGATACAGGCATCAATGGCTTTCAGGTTATCCGTACCGCCGACCGCTGCGATGTAGCTGGTCGCCAGTTGCGTCAGACCTTCTTCCGTATTGCTGTTCGCTTCTTCAGTCACCACCTCGTCTTCTTTATCTTCGCGGCCCGGCGTTTTCAGGTTAAACATACGAATAACCGCGCTGAACAACAGGAAGTAAATGACGAAGAACGCCAGCCCCATAACCAGCAGCATCCAGACGTTCTGGCTCGCCGCGGGCAGGCTGTACATCAACACATAGTCGATAGCGCCCGCAGAGAACGAGAAGCCCGCGTGGATCCCCAATAGCGTGGCGATAAACAGGCTGATGCCGGTCAGAATCGCGTGCAGGAGATACAGCAGCGGCGCAAGGAACATAAACAGGAATTCCAGCGGCTCAGTCACGCCGGTCAGGAACGCGGTGATGGCGACGGACAGCAGCATACCGCCTACCATCGGACGACGCGCTTTCGGGGCAGCGAAGTACATCGCCAGTGCCGCGCCCGGCAGACCAAACATCATGATCGGGAAGAAGCCGGACATGAACATCCCGGCAGTGCCGTCACCCGCGTAGAAGCGGTTGATATCGCCGTGGAAAACGGTACCGGCAGCGTTGGTGAATTCACCAATCTGGAACCAGGCGATGGTGTTCAGCACCTGATGCAGACCGGTTGGGATCAGCAGACGGTTGATGAAACCAAAAATACCGGAGCCGAGCGCGCCTGCGGACACGATCCATTCACCGCCAGCATGAATAGCATGCTGAACCGGCGGCCAGACGTAGCCGAAAATCGCCGCCAGAACCAGGCAGAAAAAGCCCGTAGCAATCGGCACAAAGCGTTTGCCGCCGAAGAAGCTCAGGAAGTCAGGCAGCTTGATATCCGCCCAACGGTTGTAGACAGCGCCGCCCACCAGGCCGGTAATGATACCCGCCAGCACACCCATGTTGATTTCCGGGTTGATGGTGACCATCGCTTTAGTCAGTACGAAATAACCGACCGCCCCTGCCAGCGCTGCCGCACCCGCGCTGTCTTTGGACCAGCTGGATGCCACACCGATGGCGAAGATCAGCGCGAGGTTATCAAAAATCGCCCCACCCGCCTGCGCGATAAAGGCGACGTTCAGTAAATCTGGTTGGCCGAATCGCAGCAACAGCGCCGCCACCGGCAGCACCGCGATAGGGAGCTGTAACGCCCTACCCAGTCGCTGGAAAAAACCTAGAATGTTCATCTTATTCCCCCTACGAGACCCCGATATGGCCATTCAGGCCGTATTTTTATGTGTGTAGCTCAACTTCTCAGCGTGATGTTCCGGCAAATACGTTGTTAGATCATCTCCTGCAAGAGTGTGTGAAAATTTAATTCGTATCGCAAATTAAAAGCGTGTTTTTTGTGAGTACAGTCACCAAATATCGTTATTATCTCTCCCTGTCACTGGCTAACTTTGAAAACTTATTTTATCATTCAAAAAATCAAGACGGATTGACTCCAATCGCGACAGACCAGGTTACGCTTTAAGGTGCACAGACGCGCAATCCGCCAACGGCTTACATTTACTTTCTGAGGTGAAGAATGAGACTGATTCCCCTGACTACCGCTGAACAAGTCGGCAAATGGGCTGCCCGCCATATCGTTAACCGTATCAATGCGTTCAAACCGACAGCCGATCGTCCGTTTGTGCTGGGTCTGCCGACGGGCGGCACGCCAATGACCGCTTACAAAGCCTTAGTGGAAATGCACAAAGCGGGCCAGGTCAGCTTCAAACATGTGGTGACGTTCAATATGGACGAATATGTCGGCCTGCCAAAGGAACATCCGGAAAGCTACCACAGCTTCATGCACCGTAATTTCTTTGATCACGTTGATATTCCAGCAGAAAACATCAACCTGCTCAATGGTAACGCGCCAGATATTGACGCGGAATGCCGTCAATATGAAGAAAAAATCCGTTCTTACGGTAAAATCCACCTGTTTATGGGCGGCGTCGGTAACGACGGTCATATCGCATTTAACGAACCGGCTTCTTCCCTGGCTTCCCGTACCCGTATTAAAACCCTGACCCACGATACGCGCGTGGCAAACTCCCGTTTCTTCGACGGTGATGTGGATCAGGTGCCTAAATATGCGCTGACCGTTGGCGTGGGGACTTTGCTGGATGCCGAAGAAGTGATGATTCTGGTGCTGGGCCATCAGAAAGCCCAGGCTCTGCAGGCCGCCGTTGAAGGCAACGTCAACCACATGTGGACCATCAGTTGCCTGCAGCTGCACCCGAAAGCCGTGGTGGTCTGCGATGAGCCGTCAACGATGGAACTGAAAGTTAAGACGCTGAAATATTTCAACGAGTTAGAAGCCGAAAATATTAAAGGTCTGTAATGTTGTCTCCGCCCTGCCACTGCGTTCAGGGCGGCATATTTTTGAAATCGGGGGTCGGAATGTATGCTTTAACCCAGGGTCGGATCTTTACCGGCCACGAAATTCTTGATGACCATGCGATTGTTGTCGCCAATGGCCTGATTGACAGCGTTTGTCCGGTGGCGAAACTGCCGCACGGGATCGAACAACGTTCACTGAACGGGGCCATTCTTTCCCCCGGTTTTATCGACGTTCAGCTTAACGGCTGCGGCGGCGTACAGTTCAACGATACCGCAGACGCCGTTACCGTTGAAACGCTGGAAATCATGCAGAAAGCCAACGAGAAATCGGGCTGCACCAACTATCTGCCAACGCTGATCACCACCAGCGACGAACTGATGAAGCAAGGCATTCGCGTTATGCGTGAATACCTGGCGAAACACCCGAACCAGGCGCTGGGTCTCCATCTGGAAGGCCCGTGGCTGAATCTGGTTAAAAAAGGCACCCACAACCCGAACTTTGTTCGTCAGCCGGACGCTGCGCTGGTGGACTACCTGTGCGATAATGCCGACGTCATCACCAAAGTTACGCTGGCGCCGGAAATGGTGCCTGCTGAAGTCATCAGCAAACTGGCGAATGCCGGCATCGTGGTTTCTGCCGGACACTCTAACGCCACGCTTAAAGAAGCCAAAGCCGGTTTCCGCGCAGGTATCCGCTTTGCCACGCACCTGTTTAACGCTATGCCGTACATTACCGGCCGTGAACCGGGTCTGGCGGGGGCTGTTCTCGACGATGCGGACATTTATTGCGGCGTGATTGCCGACGGCCTACACGTTGACTATGCCAATATCCGCAACGCCAAACGTCTTAAAGGCGATAAGCTGTGTCTGGTAACGGATGCGACAGCGCCCGCAGGTGCGAATATTGAACAGTTCATTTTTGCTGGTAAAACAATATACTACCGCAATGGATTGTGTGTGGATGAAAACGGTACGCTAAGCGGTTCATCGTTAACCATGATCGAAGGCGTGCGTAACCTGGTTGAGCACTGCGGCATTGCGCTCGACGAAGTGCTGCGCATGGCGACGCTCTATCCGGCGCGCGCGATTGGCGTAGAAAAACAGCTCGGCAGCATCGCGCCGGGTAAAGTGGCGAACCTGACCGCGTTTACCCACGACTTTAAAATCATCAAGACCATCGTTAATGGTAACGAGGTCGTTACTGAGTAAGAGAAAGTATGACACCAGGCGGACAAGCTCAAATAGGTAATGTTGATCTCGTAAAACAGCTTAACAGCGCGGCCGTTTACCGCCTGATTGACCAGCATGGGCCAATCTCGCGGATTCAGATTGCCGAACAAAGCCAGCTTGCTCCCGCCAGCGTAACCAAAATTACGCGTCAACTGATTGAACGCGGGCTGATCAAAGAAGTCGATCAGCAGGCCTCCACCGGGGGCCGCCGCGCGATCTCTATTGTTACCGAAACCCGCGGTTTCCACGCCATCGGCGTACGTCTGGGACGCCATGACGCGACCATTACCCTGTTCGATCTCAGCAGTAAAGTGTTGGCGGAGGAGCATTACCCGCTGCCCGAACGTACTCAGGAGACGCTGGAACATGCGTTGCTCAATGCAATTTCAGCCTTTATTGACGGCAACCAGCGCAAAATTCGCGAACTGATCGCCATTTCGGTGATCCTGCCGGGCCTTGTCGATCCGGAAAGCGGCATGATTCATTACATGCCGCATATTCAGGTTGAAAACTGGGGACTGGTCGATGCGCTGGAAACCCGTTTTCGCGTCACCTGTTTTGTCGGTCACGACATTCGCAGCCTCGCGCTGGCAGAGCACTATTTCGGCGCAAGCCAGGACTGTGAAGACTCCATTCTGGTGCGCGTGCACCGCGGCACCGGCGCCGGGATCATCTCTAATGGCCGAATTTTCATTGGCCGTAACGGCAACGTCGGCGAGATCGGCCACATTCAGGTTGAGCCGCTGGGCGAGCGTTGCCACTGCGGCAACTTCGGCTGTCTGGAGACCATTGCGGCTAACGCCGCGATCGAACACCGTGTGCAAAACCTGCTCAAACAGGGCTATCAGAGCCGTGTTTCGCTAAATGACTGCAACATCAAAACCATCTGTAAAGCGGCAAACAAAGGCGACAGCCTGGCCTCGGAAGTGATCGAGCACGTAGGGCGACATTTGGGCAAAACTATCGCCATTGCCATTAACCTGTTTAATCCGCAGAAGATTGTGATTGCCGGTGAAATTACCGAAGCGGATAAAGTCCTGTTGCCCGCAATCGAAAGCTGCATCAATACGCAGGCGCTGAAGGCGTTTCGCCAGAATCTGCCAGTGGTGCGCTCTACGCTGGATCATCGCTCCGCTATCGGCGCATTCGCCCTTGTGAAGCGCGCCATGCTGAACGGCATTTTGCTCCAGCATTTGCTGGAAAACTGATGCGCTTTTATAGTATCGGATTCATAACCATTTCCCTGGGTAGTTCATGACCATTAAAAATGTCATTTGTGATATCGATGGCGTGCTGATGCACGATAACGTCGCCGTCCCCGGCGCAGCAGAATTTCTGACCGGCATTATTGAAAAAGGTCTGCCGCTGGTGCTGTTGACCAATTACCCGTCGCAAACCGGGCAGGATCTGGCGAACCGCTTCGCCACCGCCGGCGTCAATGTCCCTGACAGCGTGTTTTATACCTCAGCCATGGCCACCGCCGACTTCCTGCGTCGTCAGGAAGGGAAAAAGGCTTACGTGGTGGGCGAAGGGGCGCTGATCCACGAACTGTATAAAGCCGGGTTCACCATCACCGACGTCAACCCGGATTTTGTGATTGTGGGCGAAACCCGTTCCTATAACTGGGACATGATGCATAAAGCGGCATACTTCGTGGCGAACGGCGCACGCTTTATCGCCACCAATCCGGACACCCACGGTCGCGGTTTTTACCCGGCCTGCGGCGCCCTGTGCGCCGGTATTGAGAAAATTTCCGGACGTAAGCCGTTCTACGTCGGCAAACCCAGCCCGTGGATCATTCGCGCCGCGCTGAACAAAATGCAGGCGCACTCAGAAGAGACGGTGATTGTCGGTGACAATCTACGCACCGACATTCTTGCCGGATTCCAGGCGGGACTTGAAACCATCCTGGTGCTTTCCGGCGTTTCTACGCTTGATGATATTGACAGTATGCCGTTCCGTCCGAGCTGGATTTACCCCTCCGTCGCCGAGATCGACGTTATTTAACGCCAACCGTTGCCTGATGACGTTTCGCTTATCAGGCCTACGGTCAAGCCACGCCGTATCTAATAAAATCACCTAAAAATTGTCGATTCATTAATAAATCCGTTCATTACGTACTCTTTTTTCATCATTCCATAATCGCTGTTGCGTTTTTTCTTTTTTACCCGGCAAAAGTATTGCGCCCTGCTCTCCTTTGCGGCATTTTTTAAATCAAGCACACACAAAATGTATTCAGACAGGGTAACGGAGAAGGTTATGTGTTCAATTTTTGGCGTATTCGATATTAAGTCAGATGCAGGAGAACTGCGGAAAAAGGCGCTCGAGCTGTCACGCCTGATGCGCCATCGCGGCCCGGACTGGTCCGGTATTTTTGCCTGCGACAAGGCCATCCTCGCGCATGAACGTCTGTCCATTGTCGACGTCAACGCGGGCGCTCAGCCACTGTATAACGAAAAGAAAACCCACGTATTGGCTGTCAACGGCGAAATCTACAACCATCAGGCGCTGCGTGCGGAATATGGCGAACGCTATGCGTTCCAGACCGGCTCCGACTGCGAAGTTATCCTCGCGCTGTATCAGGAAAAAGGCCCGGAATTTCTTGACGATCTGCAAGGAATGTTCGCTTTCGCCCTGTACGATACCGAGAAAGACGCGTATCTGATTGGTCGCGACCACATCGGGATTATCCCGCTGTATATGGGTTATGACGAACACGGTAACCTGTATGTTGCTTCGGAAATGAAAGCGTTGGTGCCGGTTTGCCGCACGATTAAAGAGTTTCCGGCGGGCAGCTATTTATGGAGCCAGGACGGTGAGATTCGTCAGTACTATCAGCGCGACTGGTTCGAGTACGATGCGGTAAAAGATAACGTTACCGACAAAGCGGAACTGCGCCAGGCACTGGAAGACTCGGTAAAAAGCCATCTGATGTCAGATGTGCCGTACGGCGTGTTGCTCTCCGGCGGTCTGGATTCTTCAGTGATTTCCGCTATCACCAAAAAGTTCGCCGCGCGTCGCGTGGAAGATCAGGAAAGATCTGAAGCCTGGTGGCCGCAGCTACACTCCTTCGCTGTCGGTCTGGAAGGTTCTCCGGATCTGAAAGCCGCGCAGGAAGTCGCGAACCATCTGGGCACGGTGCACCATGAGATTCACTTCACCGTGCAGGAAGGGTTAGATGCGATCCGCGATGTAATTTATCACATCGAAACGTACGATGTGACCACGATTCGCGCGTCAACGCCAATGTACTTAATGTCGCGTAAAATCAAAGCGATGGGCATCAAAATGGTGCTATCCGGCGAGGGATCTGACGAAGTGTTCGGCGGCTATCTTTACTTCCATAAAGCGCCAAACGCCAAAGAACTGCACGAAGAAACGGTACGTAAACTGCAGGCGCTACATATGTTTGACTGCGCGCGCGCCAACAAAGCGATGTCAGCCTGGGGCGTGGAAGCCCGCGTCCCGTTCCTCGACAAGAAATTTCTCGATGTGGCCATGCGTATCAATCCGGAAGATAAGATGTGCGGCAACGGCAAGATGGAAAAACATATCCTGCGTGAATGTTTCGAATCTTACCTGCCAGCAAGTGTCGCATGGCGTCAGAAAGAGCAGTTCTCCGATGGCGTGGGCTACAGCTGGATCGACACCCTGAAAGAAGTGGCGGCGCAGCAGGTAACCGACCAGCAACTGGAAACCGCCAGCTTCCGCTTCCCTTACAACACGCCAGGCTCGAAAGAAGCGTATCTGTATCGTGAGATTTTTGAAGAACTGTTCCCGCTCCCGAGCGCCGCGGAATGCGTGCCGGGCGGCCCGTCTGTCGCCTGCTCTTCCGCCAAAGCGATCGAATGGGATGAAGCGTTCAAAACCATGAACGATCCTTCCGGACGCGCGGTCGGCGTACATCAGTCGGCATACAAATAAATCTGCATGATGAAATGGGTCCGCAAGGGCCCTTTTTTTGTTCTAAAATCTTGCCCATAAAGTGTTTCATAACCAATAATTGCCGATTATTGCGTCACGCTGTTCGCAACCTAACCAAACAGTCACATTCACGCTGTTTTCGATGAAAAAGAGGTTGACGCTTCAAGGCTCAATACGCATAATGCGCCCCGCAACGCCGATAAGGTAACGCGAAAAAAGAGGGCTACGTAGCTCAGTTGGTTAGAGCACATCACTCATAATGATGGGGTCACAGGTTCGAATCCCGTCGTAGCCACCATCTTTTTTGCGGGAGTGGCGAAATTGGTAGACGCACCAGATTTAGGTTCTGGCGCCGCAAGGTGTGCGAGTTCAAGTCTCGCCTCCCGCACCATTCACCAGTACGCGTTGCACGGATGGGGTATCGCCAAGCGGTAAGGCACCGGTTTTTGATACCGGCATTCCCTGGTTCGAATCCAGGTACCCCAGCCATATTTCTTCGAGTTTGCGGATCACCGCGACGGTCATTGGGGTATCGCCAAGCGGTAAGGCACCGGTTTTTGATACCGGCATTCCCTGGTTCGAATCCAGGTACCCCAGCCATCGAAGAAATACTCTGGCTACGTAGCTCAGTTGGTTAGAGCACATCACTCATAATGATGGGGTCACAGGTTCGAATCCCGTCGTAGCCACCATCTTACGAAATGTCGATGGATTCGGCAGATTCAGAAAAATTTGTTGGGGTATCGCCAAGCGGTAAGGCACCGGATTCTGATTCCGGCATTCCGAGGTTCGAATCCTCGTACCCCAGCCACATTTTTCAGACGTTCCGCTAACGAACGTAAGAAGTACGCCAATTGGGGTATCGCCAAGCGGTAAGGCACCGGATTCTGATTCCGGCATTCCGAGGTTCGAATCCTCGTACCCCAGCCACGTTAAAAAAGCTCGCTTCGGCGAGCTTTTTGCTTTTATGAATTCCGAAAGTCCCAGCCAGCCGTATACATGTTCTGCCTCTGTCGCTAGATTAAGCCACGGCAGATAAAGGGACGTTACGATGAACTACCAGATTTTTCCGTTTATATTTACCCGGACGGCAACGCTGTTCCTTTTTGTTTTCGCCGTCGTGCTAACTTTCTTTGACCTTTCCGCGTTGCTAACCTACCTCATTCTGGTCGGTTTACTCTTTCCCATCGGCATATCAATGCGCCTGCACCAGCTCAACGAAACGGGAGTAGCGCTCACGCTAACGGAGAAAACCCACAATATCACCTACATTCATGGCTTACCGGCGCATGAACAGCGGGTGGTTATTAAAAACCCCTGTTTCTGGTCGAAAAAACGTATCCAGCAATTTTATACCTTCAGCTTTCTTGGGAAGCTAATTTTACAGGGGTTCTGTATCGCGATATTGGCACGCGAATATCTCCTGACAGGAGCAAATGCCGCAACAGACATCGTCGCCCTGCTCATACTTGTGTATATGCTAACGATGTCAGGGAGAAGCGCCTATATGCTATATCGTATCGCCACCCATCGTTGGCGCTGTGAACCCCTGACGACCAGCAGCGGAAGCGTCTGGTATCAGGGATTTTTATTCGAAGGAAACAACAGAGTAACGCTGTTCGAGCGACTACTTTAAGCGCGTGTTACAACCCTAACGCATACTTCAGCGCCTGGCGTTTAACGACACCCGCACGTTCAGCAGCCATCAGGCCGAGGTTGCGCAGCATACGCAGCGGCGGCAGGTTATTACTGAATCCAGCGTAAAACAGATCCATTCCACTCTGCATCATAAAGTTATCCGCCATGCGCCGCATTTGGTAGCGCTTCAACACCGGCTGGCTGGCCCAACGTTCTCCATAGCTGCGCGCATTTACCAGCACATCGATCAGCGCATCGACATCGCGATAGCCGAGGTTCACCCCCTGCCCGGCCAGCGGATGAATGGTATGCGCCGCATCGCCCACCAGCGCCAGGCCCGGCTGAACATACTGCAACGCGTGTCGACGGGTCAGCGGGAACGCACCTGCGGCCAGCGGCGTCACCGGCCCCAGCCGCGCCGGGAAATGTTTTACGATTTCCGCCTGCAACTGCGGCATGCTCAGGGTCTGCAACTGGCGAATACGCGCTGGCGCGTCATACCATACCAGCGACGCCCAGCGATCAAAGAGCGGCAGAAAGGCGCGCGGGCCATCCGGCGTAAACTGCTGCCAGGTACTGTCCCCCGGCGCCTGCTCGCACTGAACGCTGATCAGCATGCATGACTGCGCATACTGCCAGGCGTGAATGCCAATGCCAGCCAGTTGGCGCACCTGTGAATTCGCGCCGTCAGCGCCGACCACCAGCTTCGCCATAATCTGCTCGCCATCTGCCAGCTCCAGTACCTGACTGTCGTGATGACGGTGTAGCGCCGCAAGCGACGCAGGGACTCGCAGGGTAACGTTCGGATGCGCCTCCAGCGCCTGCCACAGCGCCTGCTGCAAAACAGTGTTCTCGACCATATAGCCCAGCAGCGGCAGCTTCAGTTCCGCAGCGTCAAAAACAACGTGGGCATTTTCCCATTCCCAGGTTTCCAGCCGACGATAAGGATGGCTGCGCATCCCTTGTACCGCATCCCAGACGTCCAGGCTTTTCAACAGCGAAACAGACGCGGCGCTGATCGCGGAAATACGCACGTCGGGCCGGCTGTCCGCCGCAAAGGGCGCTGGCGCGGCATGTTCAATCACCGTGACCGTAAATCCGTTCTGCGCCAGTCCCAGCGCCAGCGCGCCGCCGACCATTCCTCCGCCGACAATGGCCACTTCCGTTGGTTGATTTGTCATGGTCATTCATCCTGTTACGTGAATCAGATAAGTTTACAGGATTTTTTACCCCTTGAGGCTGATAACGGTCATACTGGTCACAACCGCGGCAAAGCATTACACTATGCGCCCTGCAATTCAGCCACTATTTCGCAAGAGCAAGTCGATGACCAAAAAACTCCATATTAAAACCTGGGGCTGTCAGATGAACGAATACGATTCATCGAAGATGGCCGATCTGCTGGATGCCACTCACGGGTATCAACTGACCGACGTGGCGGAAGAAGCGGATGTGCTGCTGCTGAATACCTGCTCTATCCGCGAGAAGGCTCAGGAAAAAGTCTTCCACCAGTTAGGCCGCTGGAAGCTGCTGAAAGAGAAAAACCCCGATCTGATTATCGGCGTCGGCGGCTGCGTAGCGTCTCAGGAAGGCGAACATATCCGTCAACGCGCTCACTATGTCGACATTATTTTTGGCCCGCAGACGCTGCACCGTCTGCCGGAGATGATCAACTCCGTTCGCGGCGATCGCAGCCCGGTGGTGGACATCAGTTTCCCGGAAATCGAGAAATTTGACCGTCTGCCGGAACCGCGCGCGGAAGGGCCGACCGCTTTCGTTTCTATTATGGAAGGCTGCAACAAATATTGTACCTACTGCGTGGTGCCGTACACCCGTGGTGAAGAGGTCAGCCGTCCGTGCGATGACATCCTGTTCGAAATTGCCCAACTGGCGGCTCAGGGCGTGCGTGAAGTGAACCTGCTCGGTCAGAACGTTAACGCCTGGCGCGGTGAGAACTACGACGGCACTACCGGATCTTTCGCCGACCTGCTGCGTCTGGTCGCCGCCATCGACGGTATCGATCGCATTCGTTTTACGACCAGCCATCCGATCGAGTTTACCGACGACATCATTGAGGTTTACCGTGATACGCCGGAACTGGTGAGCTTCCTGCACCTGCCGGTGCAGAGCGGCGCGGATCGCGTACTTAACCTGATGGGACGCACCCACACGGCGCTGGAATACAAAGCGATTATCCGTAAACTGCGCGCGGCGCGCCCGGATATTCAAATCAGCTCCGATTTTATCGTCGGCTTCCCGGGGGAAACCACTCAGGATTTCGAGCAGACCATGAAACTGATTGCCGACGTCAATTTTGACATGAGCTACAGCTTTATCTTCTCTGCGCGTCCAGGTACCCCGGCAGCCGACATGGTGGATGACGTGCCGGAAGAAGAGAAAAAGCAACGACTGTATATTCTTCAGGATCGCATTAACCAGCAGGCAATGGCCTGGAGCCGCCGTATGCTCGGCACCGTTCAGCGCATTCTGGTCGAAGGCACGTCGCGTAAGAGCATCATGGAACTGTCCGGTCGTACTGAAAATAACCGCGTAGTCAACTTTGAAGGCACGCCGGATATGATCGGTAAGTTTGTCGACGTGGAAATCACCGACGTCTGGACCAACTCCCTGCGCGGTAAAGTGGTACGCACCGAAGACGAAATGGGCCTGCGTATCGCTGAAACGCCGGAATCGGTCATTGCCCGCACCCGTAAAGAAAACGATATTGGCGTCGGGTTCTACCAGCCTTAACGCCTTCAGGCCCGCTACGCTGGCGGGCCTTGTAATTCTTCTCGCCGCCCCCATTTCTACTGCAATGCTTGCGCCTTTATCCACTGGCGTGAATAATTTCCTTATCAGCCGGTGAACGTTCATCTTCCGGCTACCTATGCATAAGAGGAACAGTTTGAACACAGACACTCGCGAAATTACCCTTGAGCCCGCAGACAATGCCCGCCTGCTGAGCCTTTGCGGCCCGTTTGACGACAACATCAAACAGCTGGAACGCCGTCTCGGCATCGAGATAAACCGCCGTGACAACCACTTTAAACTGACCGGTCGCCCAATTTGCGTTACCGCTGCGGCAGATATTTTGCGCAGTCTGTATGTTGATACCGCGCCGATGCGCGGCCAGATTCAGGACATCGAACCGGAACAGATTCATCTCGCCATTAAAGAGGCGCGCGTGCTTGAGCAGAGCGCCGAAAGCGTGCCGGAATACGGCAAAGCAGTAAACATTAAAACCAAACGCGGCGTCATTAAACCGCGCACGCCGAACCAGGCGCAGTACATCGCCAATATTCTCGACCACGATATCACCTTCGGCGTCGGGCCGGCGGGTACCGGTAAAACCTATCTGGCGGTCGCGGCGGCGGTCGATGCGCTGGAACGTCAGGAAATTCGTCGCATTCTGTTGACCCGCCCAGCGGTTGAAGCGGGTGAGAAACTCGGCTTCCTGCCGGGCGATCTCAGTCAGAAGGTCGATCCGTATCTGCGCCCGCTGTATGACGCGCTGTTTGAAATGCTCGGCTTTGAGAAAGTGGAAAAGCTGATCGAGCGCAACGTGATTGAAGTCGCGCCGCTGGCCTATATGCGCGGACGCACCCTGAATGACGCGTTCATTATTCTTGATGAAAGCCAGAACACCACCATCGAACAGATGAAGATGTTTCTGACCCGTATCGGCTTTAACTCAAAAGCGGTGATCACTGGCGATATCACACAGATTGACCTGCCGCGCAACACGAAGTCCGGGCTGCGTCACGCGATTGAAGTGCTGGCGAACGTCGAAGAGATCAGCTTCAACTTCTTCCACAGCGAAGACGTCGTGCGCCATCCGGTGGTCGCGCGCATCGTGAACGCTTATGAGGCCTGGGAAGAAGCGGAACAAAAACGCAAAGCCGAACTGGCGGCGGAACGCAAGCGTGAAGCGCAGGAGCAAGAGCAGAAATGAATCCGGTGATCCTTGATTTACAGCTGGCGTGTGAAAACAACGCGGGCCTGCCGGACGAAGTCCAGTTTCAGACATGGCTGAATGCGGTAATCCCGCAGTTTCAGGAAGAATCAGAAGTGACGATTCGCCTGGTCGATACCGCGGAAAGCCACGATCTCAACCTGACCTACCGGGGAAAAGATAAGCCGACCAATGTGCTCTCCTTTCCGTTTGACGCGCCGCCGGGTATTGAGATGCCGTTGCTGGGCGATCTGGTTATCTGCCGTCAGGTGGTTGAACAGGAAGCGCAGGAACAGGGCAAGCCGCTGGAAGCCCATTGGGCGCATATGGTGGTACACGGCAGTTTGCATTTACTCGGCTACGACCACATCGAAGACGATGAGGCCGAGGAAATGGAAGCCCTCGAAACAGAGATTATGCTTGCTCTGGGCTATGAGGATCCGTACATTGCCGAGAAGGAGTAGCACTCCTTCATTTTGCAGGCCTGAGACGCGTAGCGCCATCAGGCGATAAATGCCGTCAGCGGCTGAGTTTACGCCTGACGCGCGTTCGATTAACTAACATGAGAACCCATACGACGCCATGAGCGACGACAATTCACACAGTAGTGACACGTTAAGCAACAAGAAGGGATTTTTCTCCCTGTTACTGAGCCAACTTTTCCACGGTGAACCGAAAAACCGTGATGAACTGCTGGCGCTGATCCGTGATTCCGGGCAAAACGAGCTGATCGATGAAGATACGCGCGACATGCTCGAAGGGGTAATGGATATTGCGGACCAGCGCGTTCGCGACATCATGATCCCCCGCTCCCAGATGATTACCCTGAAACGCAACCAGACGCTGGACGAATGCCTCGATGTCATTATCGAGTCCGCCCACTCGCGTTTTCCGGTGATCAGCGAAGACAAAGATCACATTGAAGGGATTCTGATGGCGAAGGATTTGCTGCCGTTTATGCGCAGCGACGCCGAAGCCTTCAGCATGGAAAAAGTGTTACGCCAGGCCGTTGTCGTCCCGGAGAGCAAACGCGTTGACCGGATGCTCAAGGAGTTCCGCTCACAGCGTTATCATATGGCTATCGTCATCGACGAGTTCGGCGGCGTCTCTGGTCTGGTGACCATTGAAGACATCCTTGAACTGATCGTGGGTGAAATCGAAGACGAGTATGACGAAGAAGACGATATCGACTTCCGCCAACTCAGCCGCCACACCTGGACCGTCCGCGCGCTCGCGCCGATTGAAGATTTTAATGAAGCTTTCGGCACCCACTTTAGCGATGAAGAGGTCGATACCATCGGCGGCCTGGTGATGCAGGCGTTTGGTCACCTGCCCGCCCGCGGTGAAACCATTGACATTGATGGTTACCAGTTCAAAGTGGCCATGGCCGACAGCCGCCGTATTATTCAGGTTCATGTCAGAATTCCGGATGACTCCCCCCAGCCAAAACTGGACGAATAAAACCGAACGGGAAGAAGAACTCAATGGCATTTGCCTCTTTACTTGAACGCCAGCGCATTCGCCTGCTGCTGGCGTTATTATTCGGGGCCAGCGGGACGCTGGCATTTTCTCCGTATGACATCTGGCCCGCGGCGATAATTTCGCTTATGGGCCTGCAGGCGTTAACCTTAAACCGACGTCCGCTCCAGTCCGCCGCTGTCGGCTACTTCTGGGGGCTGGGGTTGTTCGGCACCGGTATCAACTGGGTGTACGTCAGCATCGCGCAGTTTGGCGGGATGCCTGGTCCGGTCAACGTCTTTCTCGTGGTGCTGCTCGCCGCTTACCTTTCTTTGTATACCGGCCTGTTTGCCGGGATCCTGGCGCGCCTGTGGCCGGAAACCCGCTGGCTGCGCGTGGCGATTGCCGCACCAGTGGTCTGGCAAATCACCGAGTTCCTGCGCGGCTGGGTTCTGACCGGCTTCCCGTGGCTGCAGTTTGGCTACAGCCAGATTGACGGCCCGCTGAAGGGGCTGGCGCCGGTAATGGGCGTCGAGGCGATCAATTTTATGCTGATGATGACGAGCGGCCTGCTGGTGCTGGCCCTCGTCAGCCGAAACTGGCGTCCGCTGGCGGTGGCGGCGGTACTGTTTGCGCTGCCTTTCCCGCTGCGATACATCCAGTGGTATACGCCGGAACCCGAAAGGGCGACCCAGGTTTCTCTGGTGCAGGGGGATATCCCGCAGTCGCTGAAGTGGGACGAAAGCCAACTGATCAATACGCTGAAAATCTACCTTGATGCCACCCAACCGCTGATGGGGAAATCGCAGCTGATCATCTGGCCGGAATCCGCAATTCCGGATCTGGAAATTAACCAGCAGCGCTTTCTCGGCATGATGGACGATTTGTTACGTTCAAAAAACAGTACGCTCATTACCGGCATCGTTGACGCGCGCCTGAACAAGCAGAACCGTTACGACACCTACAACACGATTATTACGCTGGGTAAAGACAATCCTTACAGCTACGACTCAGGCAATCGCTACAACAAAAACCATCTCGTGCCGTTTGGCGAGTTTGTGCCGCTGGAGTCGATCCTGCGTCCGTTAGCGCCCTTTTTTGATCTGCCGATGTCCTCATTCAGCCGCGGTCCGTATGTCCAGCCGCAGCTGCACGCCCATGGCTTCGCCCTGACGGCGGCCATTTGCTACGAGATCATTCTGGGCGAACAGGTGCGGGATAACTTCCGTCCGGACACCGACTACCTGCTGACCATCTCTAACGACGCATGGTTCGGCAAGTCGATTGGCCCGTGGCAGCACTTCCAGATGGCGCGGATGCGTTCGCTGGAGCTGGCAAGACCGCTGCTGCGTAGCACCAACAACGGGATAACCGCGGTAATTGGCCCGCAGGGCGATGTCCAGGCGATGATCCCTCAGTTTACGCGTCAGGTGCTGACCACCACCGTGACGCCGACCACAGGCTTAACGCCGTATGCCCGTACCGGCAACTGGCCGCTGTGGGCGATAACCGCCCTGTTTGGTTTTGGCGCACTGCTAATGAGCTTGCGTCAACGCCGGAAGTAATCCTGCCTCGTAATCTCGCCGGATGGCGGCCCTGGCCCGTCTCCGGCGTTTCCTTTCTCCTGCTATTCCATTCTGGCACGTCTATTGCTTTGTAATACAAGGCAAACCTGTTTTAAGCCCAACGTGCAACCGGGACGCACCAACGCGGTTCATCGGTAGCACCGAAACAGTGCAATGAAAGATTTTTGCCTCCGGATGGTGCGGCGCACTTCGCAAAAATAAACAATAACGCAGCAATATCTTTACATTCAGCCAAACTAAATGTTAACAAACAGGTACAACACTGCACGCGCAAGTTGCAGACGATAACAACATCACAATGGGTATCAATGCGCCGATGGCGCAGACGATAAAGGAGTTGGATATGCAATTACGTAAGCTAGCCACAGCAATGCTGGTTATGGGGCTGTCTGCCGGTGTGGCGCACGCGGAAGACGCCGCGCCTGCTGCGGGCAGCACGCTGGACAAGATCGCCAAAAACGGCGTCATTGTCGTGGGTCACCGTGAGTCATCCGTACCGTTCTCGTATTATGACAATCAGCAGAAAGTGGTGGGTTATTCTCAGGACTACTCCAACGCCATCGTTGAAGCGGTGAAGAAGAAGCTGAATAAGCCTGACCTGCAGGTGAAGCTGATTCCGATTACCTCCCAGAACCGTATTCCGCTGCTGCAAAACGGCACTTTCGATTTTGAGTGCGGCTCTACCACCAACAACGTTGAGCGCCAGAAGCAGGCCGCATTCTCTAACACCATCTTTGTCGTCGGTACCCGCTTGCTGGCGAAAAAAGGCGGCGACATTAAAGACTTCCCGGATCTGAAGGGCAAAGCGGTGGTGGTGACTTCCGGTACCACCTCGGAGATTCTGCTGCACAAGCTGAACGACGAGCAAAAAATGAATATGCGCATCATCAGCGCCAAAGACCACGGTGACTCCTTCCGCACGCTGGAAAGCGGTCGCGCAGTCGCGTTCATGATGGATGATGCCCTGCTGGCGGGCGAACGCGCGAAGGCGAAAAAACCGGACAACTGGGAAATCGTCGGCAAAGCGCAGTCCGAAGAAGCTTACGGCTGCATGCTGCGTAAAAACGATCCGGATTTCAAAAAATTGATGGATGAGACCATCGCCCAGGCGCAAACCTCTGGCGAAGCGGCAAAATGGTTTGATAAATGGTTTAAAAACCCTATCCCGCCCAAAAACCTGAACATGAATTTCGAACTCTCTGACGAAATGAAGGCCCTGTTCAAAGAGCCAAACGACAAAGCACTTAACTAACAACAATGAAATAGGGCGAGATCTCCTTGCCCTCTCGATTGCTGGTCAGCACGGACAGACTATACGCCTGATGGTCGTTCCCCATCAGGCCTGAAAACCGAAACACGCTGATCAACAATCTTCGAGGGTAGCGCTGCTACCCTTTTTTTTCGGAGTAGATGTATGTCAATAGACTGGAACTGGGGTATTTTTTTACAGGAAGCCCCCTTCGGCAACACCACCTATCTCGGCTGGCTCTGGAGTGGCTTTCAGGTCACCGTGGCGTTATCCATCACCGCCTGGATCATTGCTTTTCTCGTCGGCTCGTTATTCGGCATTCTTCGCACTGTGCCGAACCGTTTTCTTTCCGGTATCGGCACGCTTTACGTGGAACTGTTCCGTAACGTTCCGCTGATCGTGCAGTTCTTTACCTGGTATCTGGTCGTGCCGGAACTGCTGCCGGAAGATCTCGGCATGTGGTTTAAGGCAGAACTGGATCCCAACATTCAGTTCTTCCTGTCGTCAATGATCTGTCTGGGGCTGTTTACCGCCGCCCGCGTTTGTGAGCAGGTACGCGCGGCAATTCAGTCGCTGCCGCGCGGGCAAAAGAATGCGGCGCTGGCCATGGGACTGACGCTGCCGCAGGCGTATCGTTACGTGCTGCTGCCTAACGCTTACCGGGTGATCGTACCGCCGATGACCTCAGAGATGATGAACCTGGTGAAAAACTCGGCCATCGCCTCCACCATCGGTCTGGTCGATATGGCGGCGCAGGCGGGCAAGCTGCTCGATTACTCCGCCCACGCCTGGGAATCCTTTACCGCCATTACCCTGGCATACGTATTAATTAATGCCTTCATCATGCTGGTGATGAACCTGGTGGAACGGAAAGTCCGCCTGCCTGGCAATATGGGAGGCAAATAATGTACGAATTTGACTGGAGTTCCATTGTCCCTTCCCTGCCGTATCTGCTGGACGGCCTGCTGATTACGCTGAAAATCACCCTGACAGCAGTGGTCGTGGGGATTGTCTGGGGCACGCTGCTCGCGGTAATGCGCCTCTCAAGCTTTGCGCCGATCGCCTGGTTTGCCAAAGCCTACGTTAACGTTTTCCGCTCCATCCCGCTGGTGATGGTACTGCTGTGGTTCTACCTGATTGTGCCGGGGCTACTGCAGGATGTGCTGGGCCTGTCGCCGAAAACCGATATCCGTCTGATCTCGGCGATGGTGGCTTTTTCGATGTTCGAAGCGGCGTATTACTCCGAGATTATCCGCGCCGGTATCCAGAGTATTTCCCGCGGGCAGTCAAGCGCTGCGCTGGCGCTGGGGATGACCCACTGGCAGTCGATGAAGCTCATCATTCTGCCGCAGGCGTTTCGCGCGATGGTACCGCTGCTGCTCACGCAGGGCATCGTCCTGTTCCAGGACACCTCCCTTGTTTACGTTTTAAGCCTTGCGGACTTCTTCCGCACCGCGTCCACGATTGGCGAGCGTGACGGCACGCAGGTTGAAATGATCCTGTTTGCTGGCGCCGTCTACTTTGTTATCAGCCTGAGCGCGTCGTTGTTGGTCAGCTATTTGAAGAAAAGGACAGTTTAATGATTACCCTGAAAAATGTTTCGAAATGGTATGGTCACTTTCAGGTGTTGACCGACTGCTCCACGGAAGTAAAAAAAGGCGAAGTGGTGGTGGTTTGCGGTCCCTCGGGTTCCGGTAAGTCAACGCTGATTAAAACCGTTAACGGCCTGGAACCCGTGCAAAAAGGCGAAATTACCGTCAACGGTATAATGGTCAACGACAAGAAAACGGATCTGGCGAAGCTGCGCTCGCGCGTCGGCATGGTGTTCCAACACTTTGAGTTATTTCCACATCTGTCGATCATCGAAAACCTGACGCTGGCGCAGGTCAAAGTGCTTAAGCGCGATAAAGCCCCCGCCCGTGAAAAAGCGCAGAAACTGCTGGAGCGCGTCGGCCTTGCCGCCCACGCCAACAAGTATCCGGCGCAGCTTTCCGGCGGCCAACAGCAGCGTGTGGCGATTGCCCGCGCGCTGTGCATGGATCCGATCGCGATGCTGTTTGACGAACCCACGTCGGCACTCGACCCGGAGATGATCAACGAAGTGCTGGACGTCATGGTCGAGCTGGCCAACGAAGGGATGACCATGATGGTGGTCACGCACGAAATGGGCTTTGCGCGTAAAGTGGCGAACCGGGTGATTTTTATGGACGAAGGGAAAATTGTCGAAGACTCGCCAAAAGAAGCGTTCTTCGCTAACCCGCAATCCGAACGCGCAAAAGACTTCCTTGCGAAAATCCTGCATTGATCCTGACGGCGCGCACGGCAGAGTGCGCGCCATCTCACGCTTTCTTGTTACGCTCCTCGAATCCTTTTCAACCCGGCGTTACCCTTGCCGCAAAAGTAGCGCTTACAAGGAGCAACAATGGCACTTCCGATTTTGTTTGATTGCGATCCGGGTCATGACGACGCTATCGCAATGGTTCTCGCCCTCGCCTCACCAGAACTTGATGTTAAAGCCATTACCGCCTCCGCCGGCAACCAGACGCCAGAGAAAACGCTGCGTAACGTGCTGCGTATGCTGACGTTGTTGAAGCGTACCGATATTCCGGTCGCGGGCGGGGCGGTGAAGCCATTAATGCGCGAGCTGATCATCGCCGATAACGTTCATGGCGAAAGCGGGCTGGACGGTCCGGCGCTGCCGGAACCGGCTTTTGCGCCGCAGCCCTGCACCGCCGTCGAGTTAATGGCGAAAACCCTGCGCGAAAGTCCACAACCGGTCACCATCGTCTCGACCGGTCCACAGACTAACGTTGCGCTATTACTGAATAGCCACCCGGAACTGCACGCCAACATTGCGCGAATAGTGATCATGGGCGGCGCGATGGCGCTGGGTAACTGGACGCCCGCCGCCGAGTTTAATATTTTTGTCGACCCGGAAGCGGCGGAAATCGTCTTCCAGTCGGGCATTCCGGTCGTGATGGCGGGACTGGACGTCACGCACAAAGCGCAGATCCATGCTGATGATACCGAACGTTTTCGCGCCATCGGCAATCCGATCGCGACCATCGTCGCTGAACTACTCGATTTCTTCCTCGAGTATCATAAAGATGAAAAATGGGGATTCACCGGCGCGCCGCTGCATGACCCCTGTACCATCGCCTGGCTGCTGAAGCCGGAGCTGTTTACCACCGTGGAGCGCTGGGTCGGCGTCGAAACGCAGGGTAAGTACACGCAGGGAATGACAGTCGTGGATTACTATTTCCTGACGGGCAATAGACCGAACGCCACCGTGATGTTGGATGTCGATCGCGAAGGGTTTGTGGATCTTCTGGCTGAACGCCTGACGGCTTACGCGTAATGTTTGCCGGATGGCGACACCGCCATCCGGCAGTGCGAATCACGGCTCGAACGGTCTGCGCTGAAACTGATCGTGACCGCATTTTGGACACAGCGGCAGTACGTCTGGCGTATACACGGCTAAATGGAAATGGCATTTTTCACACACCAGGTTGCCTAACCCCACCACCTCGCCGCTGTGATAAACCCCGTGATGGCTGAGATCCTGGAACACCTCACGCCATTCCAACTGTGTTTTGTCGGTAATATCCGCCAGTTCCTGCCACAAGCTCTCTTTAATTACCCGCATAAAGACGCTGTCGGACTCCTCCTCGAGGCTCTCTTCGTAGCTCATGGCGAACTCTTCCAGGTCGCGTCTGACCGCGCGGATCAGTTCGTCCGCCTCGGTTCGCGTTAACTCCCCAGCCTGCAATACCCGCTGCCGCGCCTGTTCCACCAGCAGGTCGATATCGCGTTCGCCGTTACGCAGGCGTTCGCTTAATGACGCCACCAGTTCACGGTAATATTGAGCAACCTTGTTCATCGTTTCGCCTCCTGGGTCGTTAACTGTCTATAATAATAGACGTTATTTGCACACTGCTTTGTAAGATCGCCCGCAGAGTGAGTAAATCAATGCGCGGATTAACCCTGCGAAAGACTGTTTTGACGCGGGCGTTTGGGCTATGCTATGCGGATCTAAAACACCACCTCTAAAGCTACGTTTGTAGCTGTATTGAAAACAGGACCACTGGCTGCCATGCAAGAGCAATACCGCCCGGAAGAGATAGAATCCAAAGTACAGCTTCACTGGGATGAGAAGCGCACATTTGAAGTAACCGAAGACGAGAGCAAAGAGAAGTATTACTGCCTGTCTATGCTTCCCTATCCTTCTGGCCGACTACACATGGGCCACGTGCGTAACTACACCATCGGTGACGTGATCGCCCGTTACCAGCGCATGCTCGGCAAAAACGTGTTGCAGCCTATCGGTTGGGACGCTTTCGGCCTGCCTGCGGAAGGCGCAGCGGTGAAAAACAACACCGCGCCGGCGCCGTGGACTTACGACAACATCGCCTATATGAAAAACCAGCTTAAAATGCTGGGCTTCGGCTACGACTGGAGCCGTGAACTGGCGACCTGCACCCCGGAATACTATCGCTGGGAACAGAAATTCTTTACCGAGCTGTATAAAAAAGGTCTGGTTTACAAGAAGACCTCTGCGGTGAACTGGTGCCCGAACGATCAGACCGTGCTCGCTAACGAACAGGTGATCGACGGCTGCTGCTGGCGCTGCGACACCAAAGTTGAGCGTAAAGAGATCCCGCAGTGGTTTATCAAAATTACCGCTTACGCTGACGAACTGCTGAACGATCTGGACAAGCTCGATCACTGGCCTGACACCGTCAAAACGATGCAGCGCAACTGGATTGGCCGTTCTGAAGGCGTGGAAATCACCTTTGATGTGACCGGTTATGAAGATACGCTGACCGTTTACACCACTCGCCCGGATACCTTTATGGGCGCCACTTACCTGGCCGTTGCCGCCGGTCACCCGCTGGCGCAGAAAGCCGCGGCGAACAACCCGGAACTGGCTGCCTTTATCGACGAATGCCGCAATACCAAAGTCGCGGAAGCCGACATGGCGACCATGGAGAAGAAAGGCGTCGATACCGGCTTTAAAGCGGTACATCCGTTAACCGGCGAAGCGATCCCGGTCTGGGCGGCGAACTTCGTGCTGATGGAATACGGCACCGGCGCGGTCATGGCGGTTCCGGGTCACGATCAGCGCGACTACGAATTTGCCACCAAATACGGTTTAACCATCAAACCCGTCATTCTTGCCGCCGACGGTTCCGAACCGGATCTGTCCGAACAGGCGCTGACCGAAAAAGGCGTGCTGTTTAACTCCGGCGAATTCGACGGTCTGGCCTTTGAAGACGCCTTCAACGCGATTGCCGACAAACTGGCGGCGAAAGGCGTGGGCGAGCGCAAAGTGAACTACCGTCTGCGCGACTGGGGCGTTTCCCGTCAGCGCTACTGGGGCGCGCCGATCCCAATGGTCACCCTGGAAGACGGCACCGTCATGCCAACCCCGGAAGATCAACTGCCGGTGATCCTGCCGGAAGACGTGGTCATGGACGGCATCACCAGCCCGATCAAAGCCGATCCTCAATGGGCGAAAACCACCGTTAACGGTCAGCCAGCGCTGCGTGAAACCGACACCTTCGACACCTTTATGGAGTCCTCCTGGTATTACGCGCGCTATACCTGCCCGCAGTATCAGGAAGGCATGCTGGATTCCAAAGCCGCCAACTACTGGCTGCCTGTGGATATTTACATCGGCGGTATTGAACACGCCATCATGCATCTGCTCTACTTCCGCTTCTTCCATAAGCTGATGCGCGACGCGGGCATGGTGAACTCTGACGAACCGGCGAAACAGTTGCTGTGTCAGGGCATGGTGCTGGCGGATGCGTTCTATTATGTCGGCGAAAACGGCGAGCGTAACTGGGTTTCTCCGGTAGATGCCATTGTTGAGCGTGACGAGAAAGGCCGTATCGTGAAAGCGAAAGACGCGGCAGGCCATGAACTGGTGTACACCGGCATGAGCAAAATGTCGAAGTCGAAAAACAACGGTATCGACCCGCAGGTGATGGTTGAGCGTTACGGCGCCGACACCGTACGTCTGTTCATGATGTTCGCCTCCCCGGCGGATATGACCCTCGAATGGCAGGAGTCCGGCGTTGAAGGGGCAAACCGCTTCCTGAAACGCGTCTGGAAACTGGTTTACGAGCATACTTCACGTGGCGACGCTGCGCCGCTGAACGTTGCCGCGCTGAGTGAAGATCAAAAAGCATTGCGTCGCGACGTACACAAAACGATCGCCAAAGTGACCGATGATATTGGTCGTCGTCAGACCTTCAACACCGCTATCGCCGCGATCATGGAACTGATGAATAAGCTGGCGAAAGCGCCGCAGGAAGACGAACAGGACCGCGCCCTGATGCAGGAAGCGCTGTTGGCGGTTGTGCGTATGCTTAACCCGTTCACTCCGCACGTCTGCTTTACGCTGTGGCAGTCGCTGAAAGGCGAAGGCGATATCGACAATGCGCCGTGGCCGGTGGCTGACGACGCCGCGATGGTTGAAGACTCCACCCTCGTCGTGGTGCAGGTCAACGGCAAAGTGCGTGGCAAAATCACCGTTCCGGTGGATGCGACCGAAGAACAGGTTCGTGAACGTGCGGGTCAGGAACATCTGGTCGCAAAATATCTTGAGGGCGTGACCGTGCGTAAAGTGATTTACGTACCGGGTAAACTTCTCAATCTGGTCGTTGGCTAAGCGCGGGAGGAAGCGTGCGATATCTGGCAACAGTGTTGTTATCTCTGGCGGTGTTAACCACCGCCGGGTGTGGCTGGCATCTGCGTAGCACTACGCAGGTTCCGGACACCATGAAAACCATGATCCTCGACTCCGGGGATCCTAACGGCCCACTGAGTCGTGCGGTGCGTAATCAGTTGCGCCTGAACGATGTTGAGCTGCTGGAAAAAGGCTCAATGCGTAAAGATGTCCCATCGTTACGTCTGGGCGCCGTCAGTATTTCTCAGGATACGGCGTCGGTCTTCCAGGACGGTCAGACGGCTGAGTATCAGATGGTCATGAACGTTAACGCCTCGGTGCTGATCCCGGAACACGGTATTTACCCGATCAACACCAAAGTGTACCGTTCATTCTTCGACAACCCGCAGATGGCGCTGGCGAAGGATAACGAACAGCAGATGATCATCAACGAAATGTATGACAAAGCGGCTGAACAGCTGATTCGTAAGCTGTCCAGCGTAAAAATCGCTGATGTCCGCTCGGTTCAGGAAGAAGAAAAAACTGAAAATACCGCGGCCACACCTGCGGCTTCTTCCTCACGCGTTTCAACCACGCTGGGTAACTGATGATTCGGTTGTACCCTGAACAACTCCGCGCGCAGCTCTCCGAAGGGCTGCGCGCGGCGTATTTATTACTCGGTAACGACCCTCTTTTGTTGCAGGAAAGCCAGGACGCCATTCGTCAGGCAGCGGCAGCGCAGGGGTTCGAAGAACACCATACCTTTTCGCTCGACAACAGCACCGACTGGAATGCGCTGTTTTCACAGTGTCAGGCGATAAGTCTGTTCGCCAGTCGACAGACGCTGTTGCTGTTGCTGCCGGAAAACGGTCCAAACGCCGCCATCAACGAGCAGCTGGCCCACCTTACGCAGTTACTGCATGACGATCTCCTGCTTTTGGTGCGCGGTAATAAGCTCACAAAAGCCCAGGAAAATGCCGCGTGGCTCAGCGCGCTGGCCGATCGGAGCGTGCAGGTCAGTTGCCAGACGCCGGAGCAGGCTCAGCTTCCGCGCTGGGTGGCCGCCCGGGCAAAACAAAAGAATCTGCAACTGGATGACGCGGCAAATCAGCTGCTGTGCTATTGCTATGAAGGCAACCTGCTGGCGCTGGCGCAGGCGCTGGAACGCCTGTCATTGCTGTGGCCGGACGGAAAACTCACGCTACCCCGTGTCGAACAGGCGGTGAACGATGCCGCGCACTTTACCCCGTTTCATTGGGTCGATGCGCTGGTGATGGGCAAGAGCAAACGCGCACTGCATATTCTTCAGCAATTACGCCTGGAAGGCAGCGAGCCGGTCATTTTATTGCGCACCCTGCAGCGTGAACTTTTACTGCTGGTCAACCTCAAGCGCCAGGCCGCCCATACGCCCCTGCGCGCGCTGTTTGATAAACACCGCGTCTGGCAAAACCGCCGTGCCATGACGAGCGAAGCCCTGAACCGACTAAGCCTGACGCAACTGCGCCAGGCGGTGCAGCTACTGACACGTACAGAAATAACGCTGAAGCAGGATTATGGCCAGTCAGTCTGGGCGGAACTCGAAGGTCTTTCGCTGCTGATTTGCCATAAGGCGCTGGCAGACGTTTTTATTGATGGTTGATATGAAATCGTTACAGGCACTTTTTGGCGGCACCTTTGATCCGGTGCATTATGGTCACCTCAAGCCCGTGGAAACCCTGGCCAACCTGATTGGCCTGTCACGGGTGATTGTGATGCCGAACAATGTTCCCCCGCATCGTCCACAGCCGGAGGCCACCAGCGCCCAGCGGAAAACGATGCTCGAGCTGGCCATAGCCGATAAACCGCTGTTCACCCTTGATGAGCGTGAGCTGCTGCGCGATACGCCTTCTTATACCGCGCAAACGCTGAAAGAATGGCGAGAGGAGCAAGGTCCGGATGCGCCGCTGGCGTTTATCATCGGCCAGGATTCACTGCTAACCTTTCCCACGTGGCATGACTACGAAACCATCCTTGATAACACCCATCTGATCGTCTGCCGCCGTCCAGGTTACCCACTGGAGATGGCGCAGGAGCAGCATCAGCGCTGGCTGGAAAAGCATCTGACGCATACTCCGGACGATCTGCACCGGCTGCCCGCGGGAAAAATCTATCTTGCCGAAACACCGTGGTTTAATGTCTCCGCCACCCTTATTCGCGAGCGTCTGGAAAACGGCGAATCCTGCGACGACCTGATGCCGAAAGCAGTATTGGACTATATTAATCTGCACGGTTTGTATCGTTAAGCACATCCGCTAACGCCGCCAGCAGGCGGTCGTTTTCTCCGCTACTGCGTATCGCCACCCGAAAATAACGCGCATCAAGCCCTGGATAATTGGCGCAGCTACGGATCAAAATATGCCGTTCGAGGAGCGCGCGCTGCAGATCCCTTTCACATTTCAGCAGCAGATAATTTGCCCGGCCAGGATAGACGCTCAAACCCGACAGCGCGCTCAACTGCTGATAAACGCGTTCCCCTTCCTCTTTCAGCCACTGCCAGGTCGCCCGCTGCCAGGCGATGTCATCCAGCAGATGTTCTCCGGCAAGCGCCGCAAACGCATTGATCGACCAGGGCATCTGCCGGGCGCGTACTCTGGCGACCGCCTGCTCGTCGCTGTTGACCAGATACCCCAGACGCAGCCCCGGAATGGCATAAAACTTGGTCAGCGAACGCAGCACCCAGATATGCGGGTTAGCCTGCAAGGTGGGAATAAACCCCGGCTCGTCGGGGATGAAATCGAGAAAGGCTTCATCAAGAATCAGTGCGATATTCAGCGCCTTACAGCGTCGCGCAATGGCCTCGAGCAGCGACCGCTCCGGCAGCAGGCCGGTAGGATTATTAGGCGTACAGAGAAACAGGCAGTCATGCTCAGCGCGTAGCGCGCCAAGGATAGCGTCGGTGAGCTGCCAGCCGTCCGCCTCACGCAGGGCGAACAGGTCAATCTGGCATTCGCCGCGGCGTAAGGCGCGAGCGTATTCGGCAAAGCCGGGCGTGACAATCATCGCCCGTCGCGGTTTAAGGCCGTCCACCAACGCGAAAATCGCCTCCGTCTCGCCGTTTGTCGCCAGGATCCAGGATGCGGGGATCTGATGATGTTTCGCCAGCGCCTGATGAAGATGGCGGTACTCAACGTCCGGATAGCGCTCGGCAAGATGAAGATTGTCGACGATGGCGCGTTTTACCGACGCCGGCATACCCAGCGGGTTAATATTCGCGCTAAAATCCAGCAGCCGATCGGCTGAAATACCGAGTAGCTCGGCGGCCTCGCGGGTATTCCCGCCGTGTGCGCTTGAAAACAGAGACATCGTGCCGCTCCTGGCAAAAGACGTTATTTTAAAGAAAACAGCGCGCGCAATCAGGGCCAATATCATGTTTTGCGCGAATACGTTCACGAGGAAAAAATGCGACTCTGGTTAGTTCGTCATGGTGAAACCGAAGCCAATGTAGCCGGTCTGTACAGCGGCCATGCTCCCACGCCGCTGACGGCGCGAGGCATTACTCAGGCGCAGACGCTGAACACACTGCTCAAGCAGGTTCCCTTTGAGCAGGTACTGTGCAGCGAGCTGGAGCGGGCGCAGCATACGGCGCGCTTAGTCTTAGCCGGGCGAGATCTTCCTCTCCTGACCCGCCCCGAGCTGAATGAAATGTTTTTCGGCGACTGGGAAATGCGCCATCACCGGGATCTTTGCGAAGAAGATGCGAGCAATTACGCGGCGTGGTGCAACGACTGGCAAAATGCGATCCCCACCAACGGTGAAGGATTTCAGGCGTTTTCAGGCCGGGTGGATCGGCTGATAAGCCAGCTTGCCGACTACCAGCATCATACACATGTGCTGATGGTCAGCCATCAGGGCGTACTTAGCCTGCTGATTGCAAAGCTGCTTTCTATGCCCGCGACCGCCATGTGGCGCTTTCGCGTTGAGCAAGGCTGCTGGAGCGCCATTGATTTCCACGACGATTTTGCCACACTGCGGGTACTGAACAGCAGAGCGGTATGGCAGCCGGGAGAATGAAAGGTCTGTTTTTTAGCGCCAGACACGCTTCGACCATTGACACCCCCTGACAGGCTGCTATTCTCCGCTGCCAGACTTTTCCCGCCCTTCAGCCCTTTGCAGAAATTGTTTTACAAAAATGGCGATGCATTCTGTTGCATGGGGTGGGATGATAGCCCACTTTCCGCACCTGAGCCGGTGACATTTGTCCCGTACCCGTGTGGGTTCAGGTATACTGACAGACTTATTTGTTTTATGCATTCATGCCCCAGGAGGAAAACTTGCAGGGTAAAGCACTCCAGGATTTTGTTATCGACAAAATTGATGACCTTAAAGGTCAGGACATCATCGCCTTAGACGTTCAGGGCAAATCCAGCATCACTGACTGTATGATTATCTGTACCGGCACCTCCAGCCGCCATGTGATGTCTATCGCCGATCACGTTGTGCAGGAATCCCGCGCGGCGGGCATGCTGCCGCTGGGCGTGGAAGGCGAAAGCGTTGCCGACTGGATCGTCGTTGACCTGGGTGAAGTGATTGTCCACGTGATGCAGGAAGAAAGCCGTCGCCTGTATGAACTGGAAAAACTCTGGAGTTAATGCGTGAAGCTTCAACTTGTCGCGGTAGGCACGAAAATGCCCGACTGGGTACAAACCGGTTTTACCGAGTACCTGCGGCGTTTTCCAAAAGATATGCCTTTTGAGCTTATCGAAATTCCAGCGGGCAAACGCGGCAAGAACGCGGATATTAAGCGTATTCTCGACAAAGAGGGTGAACTGATGCTGGCCGCCGCAGGCAAAAACCGCATCGTCACCCTGGATATTCCGGGTAAACCCTGGGACACGCCGCAGCTGGCAACGGAACTGGAACGCTGGAAGCTGGACGGGCGTGACGTCAGCTTGCTCATCGGCGGGCCGGAGGGCCTCTCTCCCGCCTGTAAAGCAGCGGCGGAACAAAGCTGGTCGCTCTCCGCGCTGACCCTTCCCCACCCGCTGGTTCGGGTGTTGGTCGCCGAGAGCCTGTATCGGGCATGGAGCATTACCACTAATCACCCCTATCACCGTGAGTGATCGTTGAGCTTGAGTAGACTACGCAGCGGATGAAACTACAGAATTCTTTTCGCGACTATACGGCTGAGTCCGCGCTGTTTGTGCGCCGGGCGCTGGTCGCCTTTTTGGGTATATTACTGCTCACCGGCGTGCTTATCGCCAACCTGTACAATCTGCAAATCGTCCGGTATACCGACTACCAGACCCGCTCAAATGAAAACCGCATCAAGCTGGTGCCCATTGCCCCCAGCCGCGGCATTATATACGACCGTAACGGCATTCCGCTGGCCCTGAACCGCACGATTTACCAGATCGAAATGATGCCGGAAAAGGTAGACAACGTGCAGCAAACGTTAGACGCCCTGCGCAACGTCGTGGATCTCACCGACGACGATATCGCGGCCTTTAAGAAAGAACGCGCCCGTTCACACCGTTTCACCTCCATTCCCGTGAAAACCAACCTGACCGAAGTGCAGGTCGCGCGTTTTGCTGTAAACCAGTACCGTTTCCCTGGCGTCGAAGTGAAAGGCTATAAGCGCCGCTACTACCCTTACGGCTCCGCACTCACTCACGTCATCGGCTACGTGTCGAAGATCAATGATAAAGATGTCGAACGGCTGGATAAAGACGGCAAGCTGGCGAACTATGCCGCCACCCATGACATCGGCAAGCTGGGCATTGAGCGCTACTATGAAGACGTGCTTCACGGCCAGACCGGCTACGAAGAAGTTGAAGTCAATAACCGGGGCCGCGTCATCCGCCAGCTTAAAGAAGTGCCGCCGCAGGCCGGGCACGACATCCACCTCACCATTGATTTAAAACTGCAGCAGTATATTGAGACGCTACTCGCAGGCAGCCGCGCGGCGGTGATCGTGACCGACCCACGCACCGGCGGCGTGCTGTCGCTGGTGTCAATGCCCAGCTATGACCCGAACCTGTTTGTCGACGGCATTTCCAGTAAAGACTATTCCGGTTTGCTTAACGATCCGAACACGCCGCTGGTCAACCGCGCCACGCAAGGGGTTTATCCACCGGCCTCGACGGTAAAACCGTATGTCGCCGTCTCCGCGTTAAGCGCAGGCGTGATTACCCGCAATACCAGCCTGTTCGACCCGGGGTGGTGGCAGTTGCCGGGGTCTGAAAAACGCTACCGCGACTGGAAAAAGTGGGGCCATGGACATCTGAACATCACCAAATCGCTGGAAGAATCCGCCGATACCTTCTTCTATCAGGTCGCGTATGACATGGGTATTGACCGCCTGTCCGAGTGGATGGGTAAATTTGGCTACGGGCACTATACCGGTATCGATCTCGCGGAAGAGCGCTCCGGTAACATGCCGACCCGCGAATGGAAAATGAAGCGCTTTAAGAAGCCGTGGTATCAGGGCGATACCATTCCGGTGGGTATCGGACAAGGTTACTGGACGGCCACGCCGATTCAGATGAGCAAAGCGCTGATGATCCTGATTAACGACGGCGTAGTAAAAGTGCCACATCTGCTGATGAGCACTTCCGAAAACGGCAAGCAGGTTCCGTGGGTACAGCCCCACGAACCGCCGGTTGGCGACATTCACTCTGGTTACTGGGAACTGGCGAAAGACGGTATGTACGGCGTGGCAAACCGCGGTAACGGTACTGCGCATAAATACTTTGCCAGCGCGCCGTATAAAATCGCGGCCAAATCCGGTACGGCCCAGGTCTTTGGCCTGAAAGCCAACGAAACCTATAACGCGCATAAAATTGCCGAACGCCTGCGCGATCACAAGCTGATGACGGCCTTCGCGCCTTATGATAACCCGCAGGTTGCGGTCGCCATGATCCTCGAAAACGGCGGCGCTGGCCCGGCGGTGGGGACAATTATGCGTCAGATTCTTGACCACATTATGTTGGGTGACAATAACACCAGTCTGCCAGCTGAAAACCCGGCGGTTGCGGCGGCGGAGGATCAATAACGATGACGGATAATCCGAACAAAAAAACATTCTGGGATAAAATTCATATCGATCCCACCATGTTGCTGATTCTGCTGGCGCTGCTGGTGTACAGCTCGCTGGTGATCTGGAGCGCCAGCGGCCAGGATATTGGCATGATGGAGCGTAAGGTCGGGCAGATCGCCATTGGTCTGGTGATCATGGTGGTAATGGCGCAAATTCCGCCTCGCGTTTATGAAGGCTGGGCGCCCTATCTTTACATTGTCTGCATCATATTGCTGGTGGCGGTTGATGCCTTCGGGGCAATATCAAAAGGGGCACAGCGCTGGCTGGATCTCGGCATCGTGCGCTTTCAGCCATCCGAAATCGCCAAGATCGCCGTTCCGCTAATGGTCGCGCGCTTTATCAACCGCGACGTTTGCCCGCCATCGCTGAAGAATACCGCCATTGCACTGGTGCTGATTTTTATGCCGACCCTGCTGGTGGCGGCGCAGCCTGACCTGGGCACCTCAATTCTGGTCGCTCTTTCCGGCCTGTTTGTGCTGTTCCTTTCGGGCCTGAGCTGGCGTCTGATTGGCGTGGCGGCGCTGCTGCTTGCCGCGTTTATTCCGATCCTCTGGTTCTTCCTGATGCATGATTATCAACGCCAGCGCGTCATGATGCTTCTCGACCCGGAAACCGATCCGTTAGGCGCGGGCTACCATATTATTCAGTCTAAGATCGCGATTGGCTCAGGCGGCCTGAGCGGTAAAGGCTGGCTGCACGGAACGCAGTCGCAGCTGGAATTTCTTCCGGAACGTCATACCGACTTTATCTTCGCGGTACTGGCCGAAGAACTGGGCCTGGTGGGGATCCTTATCCTGCTGGCGCTGTACATCCTGCTGATCATGCGTGGCCTGTGGATTGCCGCCCACGCGCAAACCACCTTTGGTCGCGTCATGGCCGGTGGTTTAATGTTGATATTATTCGTTTATGTCTTCGTTAATATTGGTATGGTGAGTGGTATTCTGCCTGTTGTAGGCGTTCCGCTGCCACTGGTCAGTTACGGAGGCTCGGCGCTGATTGTGCTGATGGCCGGGTTCGGGATTGTCATGTCGATCCATACCCACAGAAAAATGTTATCGAAAAGCGTGTAAGGGGTGCGCAATGCGTAAGCAGTTGCCTGGAGTCTGCGTCGCAGCAGGAATTATGCTGCTCGCGGCATGTACGAGCGATGATGGTCAGCAAGCGACCATCGTTGCGCCGCAGCCAGCGGTATGTAATGGACCGGTGGTGGAGATCGGCGGAGCGGAGCCGCGTTACGAGCCGCTCAGCCCGACCGCTAATCAGGATTACCAGCGAGACGGTAAGCATTATAAGATTGTGCAGGATCCGTCGCGCTTCAGTCAGGCCGGGCTTGCTGCGATTTACGATGCCGAACCGGGCAGCAATCTCACCGCTTCGGGCGAGATGTTTGATCCGATGCAGCTGACGGCTGCGCATCCTACATTGCCGATCCCAGGCTATGCGCGAATTACTAACCTCGCCAATGGCCGGATGATCGTCGTACGCATTAACGATCGTGGCCCTTACGGCAACGATCGGGTGATTTCGCTGTCGCGCGCCGCCGCCGACCGTCTGAACACCTCGAATAACACCAAAGTGCGCATCGATCCGATCGTGGTCGCCCAGGACGGTTCCCTCTCGGGTCCCGGCATGGCGTGTACCACAGTGGCAAAACAAACCTATGCCCTGCCCGCGCGGCCAGACCTGAGCGGCGGCATGGGAAGCGCCTCCTCCGCACCACAGGCTATCCAGCCTCAGGGCGATGTTCGCGCGATCAGTAACGCCACGCTGAAAAGCGAAGACAGCGCTGGCGCGCCGGTAAACAGTAGCGGTTTCCTCGGCGCGCCAACGACCTTAGCGTCAGGCGTTCTGGAAGGCAGTGAACCGACACCGGCTGCGCAACCCACCACTGCCGCGCCGGTAACCGCTCCTGTGAGTGCGCCAACTGCAACGGTACCTGCTGCAGCATCCGGTCATTATGTTGTTCAGGTCGGGGCAGTCAGCGACCAGGGGCGCGCGCAACAGTATCAGACGCGGTTAGCACAGCAGTTTAACGTGCCTGGCCGCGTGACCCAGAACGGCGCCGTGTGGCGAATTCAGCTCGGTCCTTTCGCCAGTAAAGCGGAAGCCAGCGCGCTACAGCAGCGTTTACAATCCGAAGCCCAGCTGCAGTCATTCATCACCGGCGCGCAATAACGTAAAAGCGGCATCTGATTTGTCAATTTCTGTAAGTGACGTTAACAACGTTAACAAAAGTCACCCGGAAAGTCAGATGCCTGCCGGTAGTGCATTTGCTATAGTAAGGCACTTTTTTCAATTCCATCACGGATGTCGTAGTTCAGACCATGAAGACCACTTTTTCCGCTCGTTTCATGCAGCGCATGGCGCTCACCACGGCTCTCTTCACAGCCGCTATCTCAGGCGCGCATGCCGATGACCTGAATATTAAAACCATGATCCCGGGTGTTCCGCAGATCGATGCGGAGTCTTACATCCTTATTGATTACAACTCCGGCAAGGTGCTGGCTGAACAAAATGCCGATACCCGTCGCGATCCGGCCAGTCTGACCAAAATGATGACCAGCTATGTTATCGGTCAGGCAATGAAAGCGGGAAAATTCAAAGAAACCGATCTGGTCACGATTGGCAACGATGCCTGGGCGACCGGTAACCCGGTCTTCAAAGGCTCTTCTCTGATGTTCCTGAAGCCAGGAATGCAGGTGCCGGTCTCACAGCTGATTCGCGGCATCAACCTGCAGTCCGGTAACGACGCCTGCGTGGCGATGGCGGATTTTGCCGCAGGGAGCCAGGACGCGTTTGTAGGTCTGATGAACAGCTATGTGAACGCGCTGGGACTGAAAAACACCCACTTCCAGACGGTACATGGTCTGGATGCGGAAGGTCAGTACAGCTCCGCTCGCGACATGGCGTTGATTGGCCAGGCGCTGATCCGCGATGTGCCGAACGAATACTCGGTGTACAAAGAAAAAGAGTTCACCTTTAACGGCATTCGCCAGCTGAACCGCAACGGCCTGTTATGGGATAACAGCCTGAATGTGGACGGTATCAAAACCGGACATACGGCAAAAGCGGGCTATAACCTTGTCGCCTCCGCGACCGAAGGGCAGATGCGTTTGATCTCCGCAGTGATGGGGGGACGCACCTATAAAGGTCGTGAAACCGAAAGTAAAAAGCTACTGACCTGGGGCTTCCGTTTCTTCGAAACCGTCAATCCGCTGAAAGCCGGTAAAGAGTTCGCCTCTGAGCCCGCCTGGTTTGGCGATACCGATCGCGCCTCCTTAGGCGTGGATAAAGATGTGTATCTGACCATCCCGCGCGGACGCATGAAAGATCTGAAGGCCAGCTATGTTCTGAACAACGCGGAACTCCACGCGCCGTTGCAGAAAAATCAGGTGGTCGGCACCATTAACTTCCAGCTCGACGGCAAAACCATTGAGCAACGTCCGCTGGTTGTGCTGCAGGAAATCCCGGAAGGCAACTTCTTCGGTAAAATCATTGATTACATTAAATTAATGTTCCATCACTGGTTTGGTTAAAAATCGAACACTTGAAAGTGTGATTTCCATCCCCATATACTAAGCATCAGTAAAACTCCCGCCTTGCCGCGGGAGTTGTCATTTTTTTACGTTACGCCGGAGCTGACATGAAAACCAAACTTAACGAACTGCTTGAATTCCCTACGCCTTTTACTTACAAAGTTATGGGGCAGGCGTTACCTGAGCTGGTCGATCAGGTGGTTGAAGTGGTACAGCGCCATGCGCCAGGTGATTACTCTCCGACGGTAAAACCAAGCAGCAAAGGCAATTACCACTCGGTTTCTATTACCATCAACGCCACGCATATTGAACAAGTTGAAACACTGTACGAAGAGCTCGGCAACATTGAGATCGTCCGTATGGTGCTGTAAATCTGTTAACGTTACCCGGCATTGTCCGGGTAACCCCTCTCCTCTCTCACTGTGATATACTTTTTCCCTCTTTTGTTTTCTCTACGGAGATGCTGTTTTGTCTCAGGATAAAATATTGGTCCGCCAGCTCGGCCTTCAACCCTACGAGCCCGTCTCCCAGGCCATGCACGAATTTACAGACACCCGCGATGAGCACACCGCCGACGAAATCTGGCTGGTAGAACATCACCCGGTCTTTACCCAGGGCCAGGCGGGAAAAGCGGAACATGTCCTGATGCCCGGCGATATCCCGGTGATTCAAAGCGATCGCGGTGGACAAGTGACCTATCATGGCCCCGGCCAACAGGTGATGTACGTCCTGTTCAATCTCAAACGCCGCAAGCTGGGCGTCCGGGAACTGGTCACCCTGCTGGAACAAACCGTCGTTAATACGCTGGCGGAAGTCGGTATAGACGCACATCCCCGCGCCGATGCCCCAGGCGTCTACGTCGGTGAAAAGAAAATCTGCTCCCTCGGATTACGTATTCGCCGCGGCTGCTCGTTCCACGGCCTGGCGCTGAACGTAAATATGGACCTTTCGCCATTTTTGCGTATTAACCCATGTGGTTATGCGGGAATGGAAATGACAAAAATATCGCAGTGGGATAAACAAGCCACCACGGAAAATATTCGGCCACGTTTATTGGCAAATATTTTAGCCCTGCTAAATAATCCTCCTCACGAATATATTACTGCTTAACCAATTGATAATAATGACCCACAAATTAGCTGGGTCATTAATCCAGATCTCTTGAAGGCTTTACAAAACCGCCTGGTTTCTATATTTTCATTATCTCTGTGTTTGAATCGTTAACGAAATATTTCGTTTCGTCGTCATTTTATTTTTCATCGACGCGCGTTAATTATTCAATCGTCATTCTTTTTGCAATCATTTTTCGCAATGGCAAGATGAGTAAGGGTGGAGAAAATATATGCAGCTCATAAATATAACTCACGCAATTATTCATAAAACAAATAAATATGGAGTGTGAGCGTGAGTGAGAATAGTCAGCCGAAAGGCCATTGTTACGAACACCGGCCCGAAGATAAACCGCAAATTTTCAGAACGCTAAGAAATATCGACCTGAATCTGTTGACTATCTTTGAGGCTGTTTATGTTCATAAAGGTATCGTTAACGCCGCCAAAATACTCAATCTGACGCCTTCGGCCATCAGCCAGTCTATTCAGAAACTGCGCACTATTTTTCCCGACCCGCTGTTTATTCGCAAAGGACAAGGTGTTACGCCAACCGCCTATGCCACTCATTTGCACGAATATATCAGCCAGGGTCTTGAGTCGATTCTCGGCGCTCTCGATCTTACCGGCTGTTATGACAAACAGCGAACCATTACCATTGGCACCTCGCCGTCCGTCGGCGCGCTGGTGATGCCCACCCTCTACCAGGCGATCAAAACCCGCTTTCCGCAACTGCTGTTGCGGAATATTCCCGTGCATGACGCCGAAGCCCAACTCAGCCAGTTCCAGACCGATTTGATTATTGATAACCACGTCTACAGCAATCGCGTGGTCCAGCATCAGGTTCTCTTTTCCGACAACATTGAACTGGTTTGCCGGCAGAACCATCCATTCCTGACCGGCGCGTCCACCCCTGAGCACGTCGACAATGCGGAACACAGTCTGTTGATGATAGAAGGGCAAAGCTTCACGCTGCTGCGCCAGCGGATCCAGGAGATTTTCCCGAACCGGAAAATCAGCTTCAGCAGCTATAACATGTTCACCCTTGCCTCGCTGATCGCGCACAGCGATCTGGTCGGCATTATGCCAGCCCGTTTTTTCACGCTGTTCAACCAGTGCTGGTCGCTACAGCGGCTGCCGCACCCCGCCCTGAACCGCGAGCAGGTCGACTACTCGCTCCATTACAATCGACTGAGCCTGCGCGATCCCATTCTTGAAAACGTGATTACGGTTATTCGTGATGCTTTTTGAAAAGGAAATGTTGCTGTCGGGTCACAACTGAGGTTGGGCATATGGCACAAAACAACAACTATTTTACATTTTACCGACCACTCAGGCTGCTTTAAGGGCCGTTTCAATGATATACTGCCTGTAGTGAATTCAAAAATAGTTGATAAATACAACATTTCATTGAATTAAAACGCTTTCCTTCGTATTCGCAACTGGAACACGCACGCTATGAGTAAACCCATTGTGATGGAACGCGGTGTTAAATACCGCGATGCCGATAAGATGGCCCTTATCCCGGTCAAAAATGTGGCGACAGAGCGCGAAGCCCTGCTGCGCAAACCGGAATGGATGAAAATTAAGCTTCCAGCGGACTCCACGCGTATCCAGGGCATTAAAGCCGCCATGCGCAAAAACGGCCTGCATTCCGTCTGTGAGGAAGCCTCCTGCCCGAACCTGGCGGAATGTTTCAATCACGGCACCGCCACCTTTATGATCCTCGGCGCAATTTGCACCCGTCGATGCCCGTTCTGTGATGTTGCTCACGGTCGCCCTGTTGCCCCTGACGCCAATGAGCCGGTGAAGCTGGCGCAAACCATTGCTGATATGGCGCTGCGCTATGTGGTGATCACCTCCGTGGATCGTGACGATCTGCGTGACGGCGGCGCGCAGCATTTTGCAGACTGCATTACCGCAATCCGTGAAAAGAGCCCGAACATAAAAATTGAAACACTGGTGCCTGACTTCCGTGGCCGTATGGATCGCGCACTGGATATTCTGACCGCCACCCCGCCGGATGTGTTCAACCATAACCTTGAAAACGTACCGCGTATCTATCGTCAGGTTCGTCCGGGCGCGGACTACAACTGGTCGCTGAAGTTACTGGAACGCTTTAAAGAAGCGCACCCGGAGATCCCGACCAAGTCAGGCCTGATGGTGGGTCTGGGCGAAACGAATGCTGAAATCATTGAGGTGATGCGTGATCTGCGCCGTCACGGCGTTACCATGCTCACTCTGGGTCAGTATCTGCAGCCGAGTCGCCACCATTTGCCGGTACAGCGCTACGTCAGCCCGGATGAGTTTGACGAGATGAAAGCGGAAGCGTTGGCAATGGGCTTTACCCACGCCGCCTGCGGTCCGTTTGTGCGTTCCTCTTACCATGCTGACCTGCAGGCGAAAGGAATGGAAGTGAAGTGATTCAGTAACGAATCGTTACATTTCAGCCATAAAAAAAACCCGCCAGCGTGCGGGTTTTTTCTCGTCAGCATAAAACGGATGAGCATCCTGCTCCGGGCATTACTCTTTATGAGAGAGTTTTTCAGCCTGAACGTTACCGTCTACGTCTCTTTTTGCAGTCGCATCGTCATCGTTCATGGCTTTTTTAAAGCCCTTGATTGCCGTGCCCAGGTCTCCACCCAGCGTGCGTAACTTCTTGGTACCAAACAGCAGAACAACCAGTGCGGCAACCACCAGCAGTTTGGTAATACTAATCTCACCCATAAATACCTTCTCGAATTAAAACAGGCAGCAAAGCGTGCCTTGATAACCGGATAACATTAACGGTCATTTGACGCGCGCACACAATAGCAATCTGTAACAAGGTGAATCAAGCAGTGTTTAAAAAAACGTCATAATAATTGCGGTGGCGCAAATCTGCGATTACGTAACACCGGCAACTGCGCGCGCACCTGGCGGATCCGCGCGGCAGAAATCTCTGCCATGATCAGCGCCGGGCACTCTGCCGCCGCCGCGACGGTTACGCCAAACGGGTCGATAATCCGGCTCTGACCAATATTTTTATTTCCGCACTCACCGGCAGCGACCATATAACAGGTCGTGTCCAGCGCCCGGGCCGCCAACAGCGTTGACCAGTGGTGCTCTTTCAGCGACCCACGAACCCAGGCAGCCGGAAGTACCAGCACGTCAGCCCCTTGTAACGCCTGGGCAATCGACAGCTCAGGAAAGCGCAGATCGTAGCAGGTCATCAGCCCGACCTTAAACCCTTCCACCTCAATCAGCGGCGCAATCGTCTTTCCGGCGTCGACGTTTCGCGATTCCTGTATCGAAAACGCATCGTAAAGATGCAGCTTAGCGTAGCTCGCCACGATTTTCCCTGCGCGCAGCGCCACCAACGTATTCACCGCGCGTCCAGGAAGCGAAGGAACGTGGATAGTCAGGATAGTGGTCAGGGTATTGTTTGCGCTTTCCTGCAAAAGCCGCTGCAGGAACTCCCCTTCCAGTCGCTGGGCGGATTTAACCGATAAATCGGGATCCGCATCATCGCGCGCCAGCAGCGCTTCTGGCAGAACGAGCAGCGAGACGCCGCGTTTGACCGCTTGCGACATCAACGATACGCAGGTTTCTGCGTTTTCTTCCCATACGGGAGTGACGGCAAATTGCCCGGCAGCAGCGAACATACACCCTCCAGTCAGGTTGGTTACACTCGCCAACCCTGGTTATTCAGCGTTACACTCATACCCATTACTCATCAAATAACAGGATTACGCAGTGTTACAACTTCTTTTAGCAGTTTTTATTGGCGGTGGTACAGGAAGTGTAGCGAGATGGATGCTCAGTATGCGGTTTAATCCGGTACATCAGGCGATCCCTGTGGGTACCCTGACCGCGAATTTACTGGGGGCATTTATCATTGGCATGGGACTGGCGTGGTTTAGTCGGATGACCCACATCGATCCTGTGTGGAAAGTGCTTATCACCACGGGGTTTTGCGGCGGGCTAACGACCTTCTCAACCTTCTCCGCGGAAGTGGTTTTTCTGCTTCAGGAAGGACGTGTTGCCTGGGCAATGCTGAATGTGCTGGTCAACCTGCTCGGCTCGTTTGCCATGACCGCACTGGCGTTCTGGTTAGTTACCGCCGCCAGCAGCCACTAAAGATCAAAAAAAACCCGCTGATTAAGCGGGTTTTGAATTCTTGCTGACGTAGGCTTACAGAGCGGTTACGTTTGCAGCAGAAGGGCCTTTGGCACCGTTAGTGATTTCGAACTCTACGCGCTGACCTTCAGCCAGAGTTTTAAAACCATTGGTCTGGATTGCAGAGAAGTGTACGAACACGTCTTTGCTGCCATCTTCCGGAGTAATGAAACCGAATCCTTTGGACTCATTAAACCACTTAACGTTACCTTTAATCTTAGACATCAAAATTACCTTTACATGAAAAATAGACACAAATGCTGTGTCGGGTACCAGTACACCAATTGTGGTACGCTTTGTCCAGTCGAACTTTGGTAAAAAGTGATAAATATCGCGTTATTTTTTAGCATAAGCATATAGCTTATTGTTTTATCTACTTTTTTTAATCACTTATCGCTTCAGAACTGAAAGCGCATCCAGGCAAAATAAACGTTACCATTATTGTAGGTACCGGGGATGTAGGTCATCTGAAACGTTGCCGGTCCGTACCCAATGGACGCCAGCGGCAACAGCACCGGGACAGGAATGTAATTCCAGTTATCGCGCGCCGTAACGCCTGCGGTAAAGCCCAGCCCCAGTCGGAAGTTATCGTCCGGCAGAGGGCGCCATGTGCTTTCCCAACCATAGCCGCCAATGGGCTCCCATTTATTCCAGGAGTCTTTAAAGGCCATGATATACAGGCCATGCCAGTTTCCTTTTTCATCCCAACGTGACTGACCAAAACCGCCGCCCCACGGACGCTCATTATAACGATCGGTTTTTTCTTTATCGTAAGCGAAACGCGCATGCCAGGTGATCGCAGGAATATATAAATCATAATGTTCTGGCTCCCGCCAGGTCTCCGCGACATTGTCGGTAAACGTCGTAAACCATCCTTTCTCTTCAGCCAATGCCTGCTGTTGCAGGCCGGATTGAATAAAAAGAAAAACAATAAGGAAAAAGAATTTTTTAGCCACCATCACAACATTTATTACCCTGCTTAAGTACAGCTTAAATTGTACCAAAAAAAAGTTTAATGGGACCTTAACAGCGGTGATTTAAACCAGAATCAGATTGTTCTAAGATCTATTTTCAGCCAAATAACCTTATTATATTTGGGCATATTTATTGCTGTGTTATCAGCGTGATATCGCTGTTTTTTTGTTCTGCTTCGCGCGATGTTCTCCTGCCCTGCAAATTATTAACATTGATGCATCATAATTTGAACAAATATAAAACAAACACCCATGACAGGGATAAAGGCGGCTGAGATATATTGAACCGGTAGCATTATTGTAAAAAAAGCCGATAACTCAGATTTAATTCGTCTGTTTCTTGATTTTAATCAGCGAGTGTCGCAGGGTTATTCGGCACATTTTTACACCACTTAATTGGTATTTTCTTATTTTCATATCTGGGTGTCCATGCGACAGGGGAAACAATGTTAACAGTGATTGAACTCCTTATTGGAGTAGTGGTTATCGTGGGCGTCGCCCGCTACATAATTAAGGGGTATTCCGCGACCGGCGTACTCTTTGTCGGCGGTCTGGTGCTGTTGATTATCAGCGCGTTGATGGGACATAAGGTTCTGCCTGCCAGTGAATCGACAACGGGTTACACGGCGACCGATATTGTCGAGTACATCAAGATCCTGCTAATGAGCCGCGGCGGCGATCTCGGCATGATGATCATGATGCTCTGCGGTTTCGCCGCCTATATGACCCATATCGGCGCAAATGATATGGTGGTGAAGCTGGCATCCAGGCCGCTGCAGTACATTAACTCGCCTTACCTGCTGATGATTGCCGCCTATTTCGTGGCCTGTCTGATGTCGCTGGCGGTGTCTTCTGCTACCGGCCTCGGCGTACTGTTGATGGCGACGCTGTTCCCGGTCATGGTTAACGTCGGGATCAGCCGCGGCGCCGCAGCGGCAATTTGTGCGTCCCCTGCCGCGATTATCCTTTCGCCTACCTCCGGCGACGTGGTTCTGGCTGCGAAAGCCGCCGAAATGCCGCTCATCGACTTTGCCTTTAAAACGACGTTGCCGATCTCCATAGCCGCCATTATCGGTATGGCGGTAGCGCACTTTTTCTGGCAGCGTTATCTGGATAAAAAAGAAAACATCGCCCATGAAATACTGGACGTGAATGAGATCACCACCACAGCCCCGGCATTGTATGCCATCCTGCCGTTTACACCGATTATTGGGGTACTGATTTTTGACGGTAAGTGGGGACCGCAGTTGCACATCATCACCATTCTCGTGCTGTGTATGCTGATTGCGGCAGTGCTGGAGTTTGTTCGTGGCTTTAATACTCAGAAAGTCTTCTCCGGGCTGGAAGTCGCGTATCGCGGCATGGCGGATGCTTTCGCCAACGTGGTGATGCTGCTGGTGGCCGCAGGCGTTTTCGCGCAGGGTCTGAGCACGATTGGCTTTATCCAGAGCCTGATCTCCATCGCCACGTCGTTTGGTTCGGCGAGCATCATTCTGATGCTGGTGCTGGTCATTCTGACCATGCTGGCAGCGATGACCACCGGCTCCGGTAACGCGCCGTTTTATGCGTTTGTCGAAATGATTCCCAAGCTAGCGCATTCGTCCGGCATCAACCCGGCGTACCTGTCGATTCCGATGCTGCAAGCCTCCAACCTGGGACGGACGATTTCTCCGGTTTCCGGCGTGGTGGTCGCGGTAGCCGGAATGGCGAAAATTTCGCCGTTTGAAGTGGTAAAACGCACTTCCGTACCGGTCATGGTGGGGCTGTTAATCGTGATTATCGCCACCGAAGTGATGGTGCCAGGCACGTCTTCCGCCGTCACTGGCGGCTGATATTATCCGGGGGAGATCAGCGCCGGATAAGACGCGGGGAAATCCCCAGGAGCATAATAACGATGTGACTGGGGTTTTTGAGCGTAGCGAACAGTGAGGCAGCGTGAAGGTTGACGTGTATCACCCGTGGTAAATGCGCTGCGGCCGTCCTACCTTTCCATGCACTATTTCCGCTGTAATCAGATGCCGACTGGCGCAATACTCAAGGTACCGTCTGGCAGTGGTTCGGCTGATGGTCAGCGCCTGAGCGACGGTTTCGGCGGTGTGCTGTACCTGTGGGTCGGCGAACAGCTTCTTCACCGCGTTTAGGGTCAGCGCATCAATTCCGGTTGGCAGATCGTCTTTCGGCTCCCCACGGGCATAAGCATTAAACATCTCATCAATCTGTCGCTGGCTGGCGCTGTCATTACCTTCCAGCATCCGTTTGCGCTGCTGGTAGCGCGTCAGAGTCTGTCCCAGTCGCTCATAAGCGATGGGCTTGATCAAATAGTCAAACGCCCCGCTGCGCACCGCTTCCGATACCGTTTCCATATCGCTGGCGGCCGTGGTAAACACTACGCCGCCAGGATAGTGCGACTCGGTCAGCTCGTGCAGCAGGGTGATCCCTTTCCCGTCCGGCAGGTAATTATCCAACAGAATGAGTCCCGGTCTGAAGCGTTCGATCATCATTCTTGCCTGCGCCAGGTTGCCCGCTAACCAGATCTGGTTAAAACCGGGAATATGGCGGATGTATTCTGCATGCATTTCCGCAAGCAGCATTTCATCCTCAACGATTAATAGGGTTAATGGTTCCGTCATTGTTCTTTTTCACTTTCGGAATAAAGAGAGAAAATAGAGTGCCGCAGGGGGAATTGTCTTCCAGCGTTATTATCCCGCCACAGCGTCTCACATAGCTGGCAATCAGATACAGGCCAATGCCGTGCTCACCCGGCTCATCGGTACGGGTGCTGACACCCTGTTCAAATATTTTGTCGCGAAGCCCCTCTGGCACGCCGCAGCCCTGGTCGGCGACTTCTATCACCACCTCGTCTCCTTCGTCGCTCAGATACAGTTCCACCACGTTATTGCCTTCCGCTGTGCGTAAACTGGCTTCGAAGGCATTATCCAGCAGATTGCCGACAATCGCCGCAAATTCAGTGCTGTCCAGCCCTTGCGGCAGTTGATGCAGTTGGCTGCCAGGGACAATCGTCATTTTAAGCCCCAGTTCACGCGCGCGCTGTACCTTACCAAACAGCAATCCCGCTACCTGGCGGTCGGCAAAGGCGTCGCGCAGACTGTCGATAAGCTGCTGCTGCGCCTGGGACTCGCCCTGCACCATCTCCCTGACCCGATCGTACTCCTTCATCTGTAAAAGGCCATTGAGCGTCGACATCCAGTTAAGATGTTCGTGGCGTAACGTTCTGAGACTCTCTACGTATTGCTTGATCTGGGTTAACTGGGCGTTCAGGGTAGCGATTTCGTCTTTACTGCGAAAGCTGATAATCGCCCCCAGCAGTTCCTCGCCGGAACGGATCGCTTCGCGATTAGCAATCACGCTCAGGCCGTTGAAATTCATCATGACGTCAACGCGTTTTTCAGCAATGCGATCGGTAAAGAAATCGGACGGCGACACCACGTCCTCGATACGCCTGCCTAACCACTGTCGTCCTGGCGAGCGCAGACCAAGCATTTTTCTCGCGCTACGGTTAATCGCCGTGATAAAACCGTCCGGATCCACCGCAATCAGCCCTTCATACACCGAGCTAAACAGCGCCTCCTGCTGGCGCACCACCCGGGCGATCTGCCGGGGTTCCATGCCCATCATCTGACGACGAATATGGGTGGCGAACAGCCACGAAAGTAGCATCAGAACCACCAGCAACAGCACAAACACGCCCGCCATCGGCAGAATAAAGTCCAGCCGCCAGCTGTCTATTTTACTGACCAGATAACCGATGGAGACGACGCCGATAACATTGCCTTCATTATCAAAGATCGGCGTTTTGGCGCGCATGGCATTGCCGATTGAGCCGGTACCAGAGATGAAATAGCTTTCCCCTTTCTCCAGCGCGCCTGGCTTGATGAACTGCATCGGGTAGCCGATTTTTTCCGGGTTCGGGTGATAAAGGCGAACAGAGTTGCGATCGCCAATCACCACGTAGTCAAAGTCCGTGTCGATTTGCAGCTTATCGGCAATGGTTGCCAGTCGCTTGTAATCACGGGTTTTCACCGCCGCAATGATGCTGTCGTTCGCGGCGATGATCTTCGCCTGGTTCATCGCCATATCACGAACGTGGCGGGTCAAATAGTCTTCAAAACTGGCGGAAAAATATTGCGCCAGCGCGGCGATAATGAACACCGAGAAAACCAGAATAAGCAGAAAAATACGCAACGGAAATGCCAGTTGTCGAAAAAAAGAAAACGGCTTTTTATTTTTTTGAACCAACATTGCTGTTCCTTTACCGGCATTATAAACAGAGCACGCACGCTAAATGTAATAAAAATGTTTTACTCCCACGCAAGCGGAATAAGAGTGATCGTTACAGATTCATCACCTTAAATCAATTAAACAACTTAAAACCACATCTCAAATTGTGATTAGAATAATTAAAAAACTTAAAACCATTAAACCCATAAAAACCATCTAAGTGTTTGTGAAATAAATCAAAATTTACCCCCTAAATACTCCTTACGATGTATGTGTTCAGGAGAAAAAGAAATATCTCGTCGCAAAATTTTCTTTTCCTCCAAATGAAAACAAAACGTTATTAAATTGCTTTTTCGTACAACATTCGCCTCAAAACGGCAACAATATAGCTTCTCAGGATGCCTTTACTATGTTTAGTAATAATGTGTTTACACGGGTCAAACGCTCAGAAAATATAAAAATGGCGGCGATCACACAATTCCTGAAAGAGAATGATTTAAGCATCGATACCACCGTGGAGGTGTTTATTACGGTGACCCGTGATGACCGCCTTATCGCCTGCGGCGGCATTGCCGGAAATATCATTAAGTGCGTGGCCATCAGCGAATCGGTACGCGGCGAAGGATTAGCGCTCACGCTGGCGACAGAGTTGATCAATCTCGCTTACGAAAGACATTGCACGCATCTGTTCATTTACACCAAAACGGAATACGAAGCCCTGTTCCGACAGTGCGGTTTTTCGACCCTCGCCAATGTTCCCGGCATCATGGTGCTGATGGAAAACAGCGCAACCCGCCTGAAACGCTACGCAGAATCGTTAACCCGTCTGCGTCACGACGGTAAAAAAATCGGCTGCATCGTAATGAACGCCAACCCATTCACCAACGGACACCGCTATCTGATCCAGCAAGCGGCGGCGCAGTGCGACTGGCTGCATCTGTTTCTGGTGAAAGAAGACACCTCGCGCTTTCCTTATGAAGACCGGTTCGATCTGGTGATCAAAGGCTCGGCGGATATCCCGCGTCTCACTGTGCATCGCGGTTCCGAATACATTATTTCCCGCGCCACATTCCCGTGTTACTTCATTAAAGAACAGAGCGTCATTAATCACTGCTATACGGAAATTGACCTGAAAATTTTCCGTCAGCATCTGGCGCCCGCCCTGGGAATCACCCATCGTTTCGTCGGAACGGAACCGTTCTGTACCGTCACCGCCCAGTATAACCACGACATGCGTTTCTGGCTGGAGACGCCCACCCTTCCCGCCCCACCGATTGAACTGGTGGAAATAGAGCGCCTGTGTTACCAGGAGACGCCCATCTCGGCCTCGCTGGTCCGCAAGCTGCTGGTTAAAAAAGATCTCACGGCTATCGCGCCGCTGGTGCCGCCTGCCACGTTGCACTATCTGCAACAAATGGCTGAACGTCCCGCAAACGGTGCGACAGTCCGCCAAAAGACCCCCGCATTAGTAACAGGTGAAAAATGAAAATAAACCAGGCTGCCGTCGCAGGCACACTTGAGTCGGGTGATGTGATGATCCGCATCGCCCCTCTCGATACGCAGGAGATTGACCTGCAAATCAATAGCAGCGTTGAGAAACAGTTTGGCGAGGCCATTCGCGCCACCATTCTGGCGGTTCTTGCGCAATATGACGTACGCGGCGTGCAAGTGAATGTCGATGATAAAGGCGCGCTGGACTGTATTTTACGCGCACGACTGGAAGCGTTACTGGCTCGCGCCAGCGGCATCCCGGCCCTGCCATGGGAGGATCGCCAATGATTTCCGCGTCTTTACAACAACGTAAAACCCGCACGCGCCGCAGCATGCTGTTTGTTCCGGGCGCCAACGCCGCCATGGTCAGCAACGCCTTTATTTACCCCGCCGATGCGCTGATGTTCGACCTGGAAGATTCCGTTGCGCTGCGTGAGAAAGACACGGCTCGTCGCATGGTTTACCACGCGCTGCAGCATCCTCTGTATCGCGATGTAGAGACCATCGTGCGTGTCAACGCGCTGGACTCCGAGTTTGGCGTCAACGATCTGGAGGCTGTCGTTCGCGGCGGCGCTGACGTGGTTCGTTTGCCGAAAACCGACACGGCGCAGGACGTTATTGAAATTGAAAACGAAATCCTGCGCATTGAAAAAGCCTGCGGCCGCGAACCAGGCAGCACCGGCCTGCTGGCGGCCATTGAGTCACCGCTGGGCATTACCCGCGCGGTAGAGATCGCCCACGCCTCTGAACGCCTAATCGGTATCGCCCTGGGCGCGGAAGACTATGTGCGCAACCTGCGCACCGAGCGCTCGCCGGAAGGCACCGAACTGCTGTTCGCCCGCTGCGCTATTTTGCAGGCCGCACGTTCCGCCGGTATCCAGGCGTTCGACACCGTGTATTCCGATGCCAACAACGAAGCGGGTTTTCTGCATGAAGCCGCGCACATCAAACAGTTGGGCTTTGACGGCAAATCGCTGATCAACCCACGCCAGATTGAACTGCTGCATAACCTGTACGCCCCGACGCAAAAAGAGGTCAACCATGCGCGTCTGGTCGTGGAAGCCGCTGAAGCCGCCGCCCGCGAGGGACTCGGGGTGGTCTCTCTGAACGGCAAGATGGTCGACAGCCCGGTGATCGAGCGCGCGCGTCTGGTGCTCTCCCGCGCAGAACTTTCCGGCATCCGCGAAGAATAAGGCAAAAATAATGACCCAGAAAAACGAACAGTCTCAACGACAGGAACGGGTAACGGCCTGGAGCCGCCGCGCTGAAAGCAACCTGTCCAGCTATAAAAACGCGTCTAAACAGAACCTGCAGGCGCAGAAACCGCGCAACCAAAAGCTGTGCGCAAACCTGGAAGAAGCCATCCGCCGTTCCGGTTTACAGGACGGGATGACCATCTCCTTCCACCATGCGTTTCGCGGCGGCGATCTGACCATTAACCTGGTGATGGACACTATCGCCAGCATGGGCTTTAAAAACCTGACCCTGGCCTCCAGCTCCCTGAGCGACTGCCACGCGCCGCTGGTTGACCATATTCGTAAAGGCGTGGTCAGCCGCATCTATACTTCCGGCCTGCGCGGGCCGCTGGCGGAAGAGATCTCGCGTGGCCTGCTGGCCGAGCCTGTGCAGATCCACTCCCACGGCGGGCGCGTCAATCTGGTGCAAAGCGGCGAGCTGAATATTGACGTCGCTTTTCTCGGCGTGCCGTCCTGCGACCCGTTTGGTAATGCCAACGGCTATACCGGGAAAGCCTGCTGTGGTTCGCTCGGCTATGCCCGGGTCGACGCCGAAAGCGCCAATCAGGTGGTGCTGTTGACGGAACAACTGCTGCCGTATCCGCATAATCCGGCCAGCATCGCCCAGGATCAGGTCGATCTTATCGTTCAGATCGATCAGGTCGGCGATGCCGATAAAATCGGCGCAGACGCCACCCGAATGACCACCAACCCCCGCGAGCTGCTGATTGCCCGCAGCGCGGCGGACGTGATTGTTAACTCCGGCTACTTCAAAGAAGGTTTCTCGCTGCAAACCGGCACCGGCGGCGCGTCGCTGGCGGTCACCCGCTTCCTTGAAGACAAAATGCGCAGCCGCAACATTTGTGCGGACTTTGCGTTGGGCGGCATCACCGCCACCATCGTCGACCTGCATGAAAAGGGGCTGATTCGCAAACTGTTGGATGTCCAGAGCTTCGATCGCAACGCCGCTCAGTCGCTGGCTCGCAACCCGAACCACATCGAAATCAGCGCGAACCAGTACGCAAACTGGGGTTCCAAAGGCGCCTCCGTTGACCGCCTGGACGTGGTGGTGCTGAGCGCGCTGGAAGTGGACACCCAGTTTAACGTCAACGTGCTGACCGGCTCCGACGGCGTGATTCGCGGCGCGTCCGGCGGTCACTGCGACACCGCGGTCGCTGCTGCGCTGTCCATCATCGTCGCGCCGCTGGTACGCGGTCGCATTCCCACGCTGGTCGATAACGTGCTGACCTGCGTCACCCCAGGCTCCAGCGTCGACATTCTGGTGACCGACCACGGCATTGCCGTTAACCCGGCACGACCGGAACTGGCGGAACGCCTGAAAGAAGCCGGTATGAAAGTAGTGCCGATTGCGTGGCTGCGCGAGCGCGCGCAACAGCTCACTGGCGAACCGCGTCCCATCGCGTTCACTGACCGCGTGATCGCCGTGGTGCGTTATCGCGACGGTTCCGTGATTGACGTTGTTCATCAGGTGAAGGAATAAGCCATGCACCTGCTTCCTGAACAGGCCACCCGCCACGCGGTTTCGATTCCCGAGCTGCTCGCCAGCCGGGATGAGAGACAGGCAAGGCAACACGCCTGGCTTAAGCGCCATCCCATTCCACTGGTCTCCTTTACCGTGGTGGCGCCCGGCCCGATCAAAGACAGCGCGCTCACCCGTCGCCTCTTTAATCACGGTGTGACTGCCCTGTACGCGCTGGCGGAGACAACGGGCTGGTTAATCAGGGAGCAGGCTGCACTGGCCTCTGCAAGCGGGCCGGAAGGCATGATCTCCATAGAAGCGCCGGCCCGTGACATCAAGCTCGCGACGATTGAGCTTGAACATAACCATCCTCTGGGACGCCTGTGGGACATCGACGTCCTGACGCCCGGAGGCGAAATTCTCTCCCGTCGCCATTTTGCGCTGCCTGCCCGCCGCTGCCTGCTGTGCGGGCAAAGCGCTGCAGCGTGCGCGCGCGGGAAAACCCATACGCTCTCCGATCTTCTTAACCACATGGAGGCGCTATTACATGCTGCCGATTCCCGATACGCACGGTGAAACCACCGCCCTGCCGCGCACGCTGTTTGATGCTTACGCGCATCTCGCCTGGCGCGCCATGCTGACGGAAGTGAATCTGTCGCCGAAGCCAGGACTGGTCGATCGCCTGAACTGCGGCGCGCATAAAGATATGGCGCTCGCCGATTTTCATCGTAGCGCGCTGGCCATTCAGGGCTGGCTGCCGCGTTTTATCGAATACGGCGCCTGCTGCGCACAGCTACCGGCAGACTCGGTGTTAAGCGGGCTGCGTCCATTAGGTATGGCCTGCGAAGCGGATATGTTCCGCGCCACCGCTGGGGTCAACACCCACAAGGGCAGCATTTTTTCGCTGGGTTTGCTGTGCGCCGCCATTGGCCGCTTACATCAGCTGCAGCGCCCCATTACGCCTGAAACGATCTGCGCCGCCTCCGCCAGCTTTTGCCGCGGCCTGACGACACGCGAACTGCGCAATAACAATCACCAAAAAACCGCAGGTCAGCGTCTTTATTTCCAGTTGGGCTTAACCGGCGCGCGCGGCGAAGCCGAGGCGGGATACCCCTTAGTGATCCGCCACGCACTGCCGCATTACCGCACCCTGCTCGCCACGGGACGCGACCCGGAACTGGCGCTGCTCGACACGCTGCTTGTGCTGATCGCGCGCAATGGCGATACCAACGTCGCCTCGCGCGGCGGGGCGGCAGGTTTGCGTTGGATCCAGCAGCAGGCCACAGCCTTACTGCAAAGCGGCGGCATTCGTAGCGCCGACGATCTCGACCGTCTTCACCAGTTCGATCAGGCGTGTATTGAACGCAATCTCAGCCCCGGCGGTAGCGCCGATCTGCTGATCGTGACGTGGTTTTTAGCTCAACTTTCTCAGGTTAACCATTTAAACACTTATTAAAATTTCCTTTTCGGAGAAGCACTTATGTCTTTATCTAAAGATAATATATGGAAATTATTGGCGCCTCTTATCGTCATGGGCGTCATGTTTCTTATCCCTGTTCCGGACGGTATGCCCCCTCAGGCATGGCACTACTTCGCCGTCTTCGTGGCGATGATTGTCGGGATGATCCTGGAGCCTATTCCGGCTACCGCGATCAGCTTTATTGCCGTCACCATCTGCGTCATTGGCAGCCATTACCTGCTGTTTGATGCCACAGAACTGGCCGATCCTTCCTTTAACGCCGGTAAACAGGCGCTGAAATGGGGGCTGGCGGGCTTCTCCAGTACCACCGTCTGGCTGGTGTTCGGCGCGTTTATCTTCGCGCTGGGCTACGAAGTGACCGGCCTCGGTCGCCGGATCGCGCTGTTCCTGGTGAAGTTCATGGGTAAACGCACCCTGACCCTGGGCTATGCGATTGTCATCATCGACATCCTGCTGGCGCCGTTTACGCCGTCCAATACCGCCCGTACCGGCGGCACCGTGTTCCCGGTGATCAAAAACCTGCCGCCGCTGTTTAAATCGTTCCCGAACGATCCGTCAGCGCGTCGTATTGGCGGCTATTTGATGTGGATGATGGTGATCAGTACCAGCCTGAGCTCCTCTATGTTTGTCACCGGCGCGGCGCCAAACGTGCTGGGTCTGGAGTTCGTCAGCAAAATCGCGGGCGTGCAGATCAGCTGGTTGCAGTGGTTCCTCGGCTTCCTGCCAGTCGGCATCATTTTACTGATCGTTGCGCCATGGCTCTCTTACGTTCTGTACAAGCCGGAAGTGACGCACAGTGCGGAAGTAGCAACCTGGGCGGGCGATGAACTGAAAACCATGGGGCGTCTGACCCGCAAAGAGTGGACGCTGATCGGCCTGGTTCTGCTGAGCTTAGGCTTGTGGGTGTTTGGCGGGAAAGTGATTAACGCCACCGCAGTAGGTTTGCTGGCGGTATCGCTGATGCTGGCTCTGCACGTAGTGCCGTGGAAAGATATCACCAAATATAATAGCGCGTGGAACACCCTGGTTAACCTCGCCACCCTGGTGGTGATGGCAAACGGCCTGACCCGTTCTGGCTTCATCGACTGGTTTGCAAACACCATGAGCGCGCATCTGGAAGGCTTCTCGCCTAATGCGACGATCATTGTACTGGTACTGGTGTTCTACTTTGCTCACTACCTGTTTGCCAGTCTGTCGGCGCATACCGCCACCATGCTGCCCGTGATCCTGGCGATTGGTAAAGGCATTCCGGGCGTTCCTATGGAGCAGTTGTGTCTTCTGCTGGTGCTGTCCATCGGTATCATGGGCTGCCTGACCCCATATGCAACGGGCCCTGGCGTCATCATCTACGGCTGTGGCTACGTGAAATCTAAAGATTACTGGCGTCTTGGCGCAATCTTCGGGGTGATTTACATCGCGATGCTGCTGCTGGTTGGCTGGCCGATACTGGCTATGTGGAACTGATTTTTCCACGCGAGAAAACGGAATAACCCCACCGCCCGCCCGGTAATCATACCCGGCGGGCTTTTTTATGGTTAAATAGAGACTATTCAGTTTTTATATAAGTCCCACGCTCACCATGAAACCAATCTGGCAAAAATCTGTTCTTCTGGCTGCAACCCTGCTTCCTTTTTCATCGGCGTTCGCCGAACCGCTTCAGGCAAAACAGTATGGCGATTTTGATCGCTACGTGCTGGCGCTCTCCTGGCAAACCGGATTTTGCCAGAGCCAGCATGAGCGCAACCGCCGCGAACCTGACGAGTGCCGCCTGCAAAAAGAGACCGCCAATAAGGCTGATTTCCTGACGGTTCACGGTTTATGGCCAGGGTTGCCGAAGTCCGTGGCCTCGCGCGGGGTGGATGAACGGCGCTGGATGCGGTTTGGCTGCGCCACGCGTCCAATCCCTAATCTGCCGGAAGCGCGCGCCAGCCGCAAATGCGCGGCGCCGGAAACCGGCCTGTCGCTGGAAAGCGCCGCCAAACTGAGCGAAGTGATGCCGGGCGCCGGTGGACGCTCCTGCCTTGAGCGCTACGAGTACGCCAAACACGGCGCCTGCTTCGGCTTTGATCCGGATGCTTACTTCGGCACAATGGTGCGTCTGAATAAAGAGATCAAAAGCAGCGAGCTGGGAACCTTCCTCGCCGACCATTATGGTCAACGTGTCAGCCGTAGCGAGTTCGACGCGGCGTTTGCCAGACGCTGGGGTAAAGAAAATAGCAAAGCAGTGAAGCTAAGCTGTCAGGGTAATCCTGCGTATTTAACCGAAATCCAGTTTTCACTGAAAGCCAGTGCCATCAACGCGCCGCTGACGGCAGACTCTTTCGCCCCGCAACCGCATCCGGGAAACTGCGGCAAAGACTTTATTCTCGACAAGGTGGGGTATTAGCCGAGAATTCCGTGAAGCCGTAAGCAACCAGGTAATTGCCTGAATGTGAGCTAAATCACTTCAAAGTGCACGGAAGTCTCAGTATCATCAGGAAAGTTAAACCCTCGCCGCCTGACGGTGAGGGTTTTCTTTTGGGAATCTATACCTGCGGCAAAACGCAGTACTGACGACATGGAGTAAAAATGTCCAGACCAACTATCATCATTAACGACCTTGACGCAGAACGCATCGATCGCCTGCTGGAGCAGCCCGCGTATGCTGATTTACCTATTGCTGACGCGTTAAATGCCGAGCTGGATCGTGCCCAGATGTGTTCGCCAGAAACTATGCCGCCTGACGTCGTCACCATGAACAGTCGGGTGAAATTCCGCGATCTGAGCAATGGCGAAATTCGCGTGCGCACGCTGGTTTATCCTGCGGCAATGACCGACAGTAATACTCAGCTTTCGGTGATGGCGCCGGTGGGCGCGGCGCTGCTTGGCCTGCGCGTCGGCGACAGCATTCACTGGGAACTGCCGGGCGGCGCCTCCACGCACCTTGAAGTGCTCGAACTGGAATACCAGCCAGAAGCCGCAGGCGACTATTTGCGTTAATCCCTCATCTGCATAAGCGATTTTCCGCTTTACCCAGAGGATGCCCTGCATCCTCTTTCCGAAAATCATCCCTTCTTCCTGGTTCATCCTTTCACCGCCCGTTCCATACTTAGAGCCGGTTTCAGTCGGCGTCTTTATCGCCGCCAGTTTGCGCACTGCCCGGTTCCAAAGGGCAAATGAAATAGCCTGACAGGACAGGCTATTAATCGGTTTCACCGGCAGGTACAGTCATGAACGAGACTTTTGCGATACTGCTGGGGTTTTTCGTGATGGCGGCAATCGTCATCGCAGCAGTCCTGTATCTGGAAAAGCGCTGGTAAGGGTCAGATAACGCCGCCTGGCATCGCATTCACCAGCCCTTTCACCGTTTTCTGCGCCGACTCTGCGCTTTGCGCGCCCGGCACCAGGATGACTTTTCGGCACTCTTCCTGACGTTTTTCGAAGATCTCATACCCGCGAGCTGCGTCTTCAAACGGCATATAGTGAGTGACGATTTCTTCCGGCTTGAGCAGTCCTTTTTCCACTAAGGGCAGCAGCTCGCCCAGCCAGGCATGGACGTGAGTTTGCCCCATTTGAAAGCTCAGCCCTTTATCAAACGCATCGCCAAACAAGAAGCCGTGGATGAATCCGGCGTAAACGCCCGGCACGCTGACAATCCCGCCACGCCTTACCGCAGCAATACACTGGCGCAATGCTTTTCCGCTGCTGCCCTCGAGCTTCAGGTTGGTCAGCAGCGTTTCCGTGGTGCTGCCTTTGGCTTCAAAACCCACGGCGTCAATCACCGCATCCACGCCGCGATGCCCCGCGGTTTGCTCAATAATCAGCTCCGCCGCATCGTTATGATCGTCAAAATTAATCGGGATCGCGCCGTAACGCGCTTCGGCGAAACGCAGTCGGTAGGGATGGTGATCGACGATAAAAATTTGCTCGGCGCCCAGCAGCCGCGCGCAGGCGATAGTCAGTAGCCCGACGGGGCCAGCGCCAAAGACCGCCACGCTCGAGCCTTTCTGGATTTGCGCATTCTTCGCCGCCTGCCAGGCGGTAGGCAGGATATCCGACAGAAACAGCGCTTTGTCGTCAGATAGCAAAGGCGGAACCTTAAACGGCCCGACGTTGCCTTTCGGTACGCGAACATACTCCGCCTGTCCGCCCGGCACGCCGCCGTAAAGGTGGCTGTAGCCAAACAGCGCGGCCGGCGGCGGGATCTGTTTTTTATTCAGCGCCGCGCCCTTGCCGGCGTTGGTGTTTTCACAGGCGGCATATTGCTGCAAACGGCAAAAAAAACAGTCGCCGCAGGCGATCACAAAAGGGATCACGACCCGTTCGCCCTTCTTCAGGGTCTTTACGTCGCGACCGGTCTCAACCACTTCTCCCATGAACTCATGGCCAAAAATATCGCCATGCTTAACCTGAGGTATCTTCCCGCGATACAGGTGGAGATCGGAACCGCAGATGGCGGTCGCGGTAATTCGCAGGATGATATCGTCAGGTTGCTCAATAATGGGATCGGGAACATTTTCAACCTGAACATGATGCGGACCGTGGTACGTCAGTGCTTTCATATAACCTCCGGTACAGGGTTTTAAAATCGGCGCATCTCTAAAGGGTAGCCATCAGCGGGAAAAAGCCGTCACGCAGCGCGCCTTTGGGATTATTCCTGGCTGCACGCGCGGGGCATTTTCGCTAAAGAAACAGGACGAAGTGAAAAAGTGCCAGACAAAGAGCAGAAAGAAATATTATTATATGCTTGAATGATTTGAGTATTCATTAACAGGGAGAAACGGGTATGTATAAGACGATCATTATGCCGGTTGATGTTTTTGAAATGGAGCTAAGCGACAAGGCGATCCGCCACGCTGAGTTTCTGGCGCAGCAGGATGGCGTGATTCATTTGTTACATGTATTGCCAGGCTCTGCCAGCCTGAGCCTGCATCGTTTTGCCGCCGACGTTCGTCGCTTCGAAGAGCATCTGCAGCACGAAGCCGAGACCCGACTGCAGACCATGGTCGGGCACTTCAGCATTGATCCGTCACGTATTAAGCAGCACGTCCGCTTCGGCAGCGTCCGCGACGTGGTCAATGAGCTGGGTGAAGAACTGGATGCGGATGTGGTGGTGATTGGTTCACGTAACCCGTCGATCACCACGCACCTGCTGGGATCTAACGCTTCCAGCGTCGTGCGCCATGCAACGCTGCCGGTGCTGGTCGTACGTTAAACTCACCGCTTCATAAACGATAAAGCCCTGCCTTTCGGCAGGGCTTTCTTATTGCAGGTATCGTCTTACTTTCTTTTTATGCCGTTTTCGTGCGGATCAGGTAGTCAAAGGAACTCAGTGACGCTTTTGCCCCTTCGCCGGTCGCGATGATGATCTGCTTGTACGGCACCGTGGTGCAGTCGCCGGCAGCGAACACGCCTTTCACGTTTGTTTCGCATTTCGCATCGATGATGATTTCACCCATACGGTTACGCTCGATGGCGCCTTCCAGCCAGTTGGTGTTCGGCAGCAGACCAATCTGTACGAAAATCCCCGCCAGCTCAACGCTGTGAACATCACCGCTGACGCGGTCGCGATATTCCAGACCAACCACTTTCGAACCGTCGCCTTTTACTTCCGTGGTCTGCGCGTTCAGAATAATGTCGACATTTTTCAGGCTGCGGACTTTATCCTGCAACACCTGGTCTGCCTTCATTTCAGGCGCAAACTCAAGCAACGTAACATGTTCAACGATGCCCGCGAGGTCAATCGCCGCTTCAACGCCGGAGTTACCGCCGCCAATCACCGCGACGCGCTTGCCTTTAAACAGCGGGCCGTCACAGTGCGGGCAGTAAGTGACGCCTTTAGTGCGATACTGATCTTCACCCGGCACATTCATGTTGCGCCATTTCGCACCCGTCGCAATGATGATACTGCGCGCTTTCAGCACCGCGCCGGACGCCGTTTCAATCTGGTGTAACCCGCCTTCAACGGCTGCCGGAACCAGTTTGCTGGCGCTCTGGCTGTCGATCACATCAACATCGTAATCGCTGACGTGCGCCTTCAGCGCGCCCGCCAGTTTCTGGCCTTCGGTTTTCGGTACGGAGATGTAGTTTTCAATGTCTACCGTGTCGAGCACCTGACCACCGAAACGTTCGCCCATCAGGCCGGTACGAATACCTTTACGCGCGGAATAAACCGCTGCTGCCGCGCCCGCCGGGCCGGAGCCGACAATCAACACATCATAAGCGTCGCGCTTGTTCAGTTCTTCGGCTGCGCGTTTTTCTGCGCCGGTATCCACTTTAGCGACGATTTCCGCCAGCGTCATACGCCCCTGACCGAACTCTTTACCATTAACAAAGACCGCCGGTACGCCCATCACGTTGCGATCGGTGATCTCGTTCTGGAAGGTGCCGCCGTCAATCGCCGTGTGCTTAATACGCGGGTTCAGCACCGCCATCAGGTTCAGCGCCTGCACCACGTCCGGGCAGTTATGGCAGGAAAGCGAATAATAGGTTTCGAATTCAAACTCGCCGTCGATATCGCGGATCTGCTCCAGCAGAGACTGCGTTTCCTTCGACGGATGACCGCCGGTCCACAGCAGCGCCAGCACCAGAGAGGTAAACTCGTGGCCCAGCGGAGAACCTGCGAAACGTGGTCCCTGGTCAGAACCTGGGTTGGTAATCAGGAAAGACGGCTTACGCACCGGCAGACTGTTCTCTTCTTTGAACGTCACCTTCGGCGACAGTTCGGCGATTTCAGCCAGTAGTTCCCTGATTTCTGCCGATTTAGCGCTGTCATCCAGCGTGGCAATCAGCTCAACAGGTTTAGTGAGTTTCTCAAGGTAAGCCTTGAGCTGGGTTTTCATATTTGTGTCGAGCATCATTCTTCCCTCTCTGAAAACATCATCATGCAAGCTGCCTTAAACGGGCCGCCTGAATGCAACTTGCGTCATGGTGCTGGAATGAAATGGGCGCAGGCGCGCCCATGACTGAAACAATTTCCAAAGTATTTCGCGTCACAGCAAGGCGGCTAGCCTGAGAATCCCCGGGTGCTTACTGAAGTCAGTGACCGGGGTGAGCAGGCGACGCCAACGCAGCTATGGCGGGAAAGACGACGGAAATTTAGATTTTACCCACCAGGTCCAGGGATGGAGCCAGCGTCGCTTCGCCTTCTTTCCATTTCGCCGGGCACACTTCGCCTGGGTGAGCAGCAACGTACTGGGCAGCTTTGATTTTGCGCAGCAGGTCAGATGCGTCACGGCCGATACCTTCAGCGGTAACTTCGATCGCCTGGATGATACCCTGCGGGTCAACAACAAACGTCGCGCGGTCTGCCAGACCTTCGTCTTCACGCATGTTGTCGAAGTTACGGGTCAGGGCGCCAGTCGGGTCACCGATCATCGCATATTTGATTTTCGCGATGGTTTCAGAGCTGCTGTGCCATGCTTTGTGGGTGAAGTGGGTGTCAGTAGACACAGAGTAAACGTCTACGCCCAGCTTCTGCAGTTCTTCATAATGGTCTGCAACGTCACCCAGTTCAGTCGGGCATACGAAGGTAAAGTCAGCCGGGTAGAAGAAGAACACGCTCCAGCGGCCTTCGGTATCTTTTTCGGTAACTTCGATGAATTCACCGTTTTTGAACGCCTGGTTTTTAAAAGGTTTAATTTTAGTGTTAATCAAGGACATCTGTACTTCCTCCGTGTTTTCGTTGAGTTGTAAGGTAACGAAAAATGACTGACAGGGCTAATGCGTTTCCTTTATCAAATCAATAAGCGTTAGCTAACAACCTTCTCTCACCAACGTGGTGAACCTGAACAATCCAACGTAAAAAGGGCCGCCTTCGCAGGCGGCCCCGTTACCTGAACTACCCGTAGGTAACTTCAGCGCCAGTGAAACTGGCTAAGTGTTGCGCTCTACATTACCTTAACAAAGGCTGTAACAGCGAAAAGGATTACAACACCCTACCGGGAAAAGGGCAATCGTTCCCTCCGAGATGTTGCCTATGGCTGTGATAGGTTTGCCCATCATGCTCGTAACGCATTGGATTTATAAGGAATAAAAATGTTTAAACGCACGCTTCTGCTCACCCTGCTGCCCTTTCTCGCTCATGGCGAAGAGCTTCCGGCGCCGGTTAAAGCCATCGAAAAACAAGGCATTACTATCATCAAGTCTTTCGACGCGCCGGGTGGGATGAAAGGGTATCTGGGAAAATACCAGGACATGGGGGTGACTATCTACCTGACGCCGGACGGAAAACAGGCGATTTCGGGTTATATGTACAATGAAAAAGGCGACAATCTGAGCAATCAACTGATCGAGAAAGAGATTTATGCCCCGGCTGGCCGGGAAATCTGGCAGCGGATGGAAAAAGCCACGTGGCTGCTGGATGGCAAAAAAGATGCGCCGGTGGTGCTGTACGTCTTTGCCGATCCCTTCTGCCCGTACTGTAAACAGTTCTGGCAGCAGGCCCGCCCGTGGGTGGAATCCGGAAAAGTGCAGCTACGTACTTTGCTTGTCGGGGTCATTAAGCCGGAAAGCCCGGCGACCGCCGCCGCCATTCTGGCGGCAAAAGATCCGGCTAAAGTCTGGCATGACTATGAAGCCTCGGGTGGCAAAATGCCACTTAACGTGCCGGCCTCCGTCCCGCCTGAACAAATGAAGATCCTGAATATGCATCAAAAAATTATGGACGATCTGGGCGCAAACGTGACGCCTGCTATCTATTATATGAATAAGGACAATGTGCTGCAGCAGGTCGTCGGTTTACCTGATAACGCGCAACTGGAAACCATGATGAAAAGTCATTAACATTTTGTGGGGTGATTAAAATTAAATTGACCATAATCGCCCTCAATACTTCTTAATTTCTTCTCCAAAAAAAAATGGAATGTGTTACTTTAGCCATACTAAATGTCACTTTAAGTTTGCATTGAAAAATTTTATTCAGTGACAACACCTAAAACATTCATGCAACAGATAATTTCATCTTAGAAATGGAAACAGGAAAAAAACATGGCTAACCTTTACGATCTCAAAAAATTCGATCTTAACCTGTTGGTTATTTTTGAATGTATTTATCAGCATCTCAGCATCAGTAAGGCGGCTGAAACGCTTTACATCACGCCTTCAGCGGTGAGCCAGTCGCTACAGCGGTTGCGGACGCAGTTAAACGATCCGTTATTTATCCGTGCTGGTAAAGGCATTACCCCCACAACAATGGGGATTAACTTGCATCACCACCTGGAAAATAATCTAAACAGTCTTGAGCAGACGATAAATATCATGCATGAGACAGAAATCAGGAAAAGATTTATAATCTATGGCCCCCAACTCCTTATTTCTGAAAGTATTATGGATTTAATAAAGAAAGTTCGTCAGAATACGAACATAGAAATTGAACACCATGATATTCTCACCAGCAAAGAGTCGGCTGAAGATTTATTAGCCTATCGTAAAGCTGACCTGGTCATTTCTTTATATCCAGTGAACAATCGTTCAGTTATTTGCAAACCTTTTAATCCTGTAGATTGCATTCTGGTATGCAGCAAAGATCATCCTCGCATTAATGAAAAGTCCTCCCTGGAAGACATTTTAGAAGAACAATTCACGCTGTTTCTCCATGATGATCCAGGTGTGAAAGAATATCAACTACATCCCGAGAATATTATTAAGGGGAGAAAAATTGGTTTTCGTAGCCAGTCACTAATTGCTATTGCAAACGTTATTTCTTCAACTGACATTATTGGTTTTATACCCAGAGTCATATTCGATTTCTATCAACCATTATTACAATTCAAACGAATCAATTATCCCTTTGCGATCCCACCTGTTCAGCTTTATTACTTATATAACCGTTCCTCAATGAATAATAAGATGTTTTCGGAGATGATTTCACGGATGAATAATGACGCTTAAGATTTTGAGTGCTAAGTATTTGTTATATAAATACTTAGCACTAATACATTCATAATAAATATGAATTTTGCACAATCCCTCAAACGGCCTATCGTATATAATACTTATTGTATTATGTTATTGATATTACCGTTCAGGGATAGGCTTTATATGTCTGTTTATAAGATTCCTTTAGATCAAAACGTTCTTGAAGCCGCAGAAGAACGAATATCATGGACCCTTGAGAATCTTCCACGCGTCTGTGTCTCATTTTCAGGCGGGAAAGACTCCGGGCTCATGCTGCATTTAACTGCACAGCTTGCACGCAAGTTAAACAAAAAAATTAGCATACTGTTTATTGACTGGGAGGCGCAGTTTTCCTGCACCATCGACTATATTGACGCACTGCGCCAGACATATTCCGACGTCATTGAGGATTTCTATTGGGTGGCGCTGCCCCTGACGACGCAAAATTCACTCTCACAATTCCAGCCAGAATGGCAATGCTGGGAACCCAATACCCGCTGGGTGCGCCAGCCGCCGCCGGATGCGATTACCGACCCGGGCTATTTTTCCTTCTATCAGTCCGGGATGACGTTTGAACAATTCGTACGCGAATTCGCCGACTGGTTTTCTAATAAACGCCCGGCCGCCATGATGGTCGGTATTCGTGCAGACGAGTCCTATAACCGTTTTGTCGCCATCGCCAGCCTGAGTAAGCAACGTTTTGCCGATGATAAACCCTGGACCACCGCCGCGCCGGGCGGACACACCTGGTATATCTACCCGATATATGACTGGAAAACCGCGGATATCTGGACCTGGTTCGCACAAACAAAACTGCCCTGCAATCCGCTTTATAACCTGATGTATCAGGCTGGCGTTCCGGCTCGCTATATGCGCATTTGCGAACCGTTTGGCCCTGAACAACGCCAGGGACTGTGGCTGTATCATGTTATTGAACCTGAAAGATGGGCGCTTATGTGCGAACGCGTCAGCGGCGTCAGAAGCGGCGGAATATACGCCGGACAAAACAATCATTTTTACGGGCATCGGAAGATCCTCAAGCCCGACCATTTAAGCTGGCAGCAGTACGCCATGCTGCTCTTGCAAAGCATGCCGGAGAAAACGGCAGAGCATTACCGAAACAAAATCGCCGTCTATTTGCAGTGGTATAAGAAAAAAGGCGACGGGGAGATCCCGGAAACCCAGGCGGGTGATATTGGCGCGAAAGACATTCCGTCCTGGCGGCGCATCTGTAAGGTTTTACTGAATAATGATTACTGGTGTCGGGCGCTCTCTTTCAGTCCGACGAAGCCAAAGAGTTACCAACGTTACAGCGATCGCATGAAAGCAAAACGTAAAGAGTGGGGAATTTTATGCAACAACGACTAACACAGGAACTCACGCACTTTCTTTCTGCGTTGTCCGAAGAAGAGCGCATTAAAGCCATCAACGAATTCAGAATGGCCATTCATCGCGTCAGCCCGTTTCGCGACCAACCGGTAGACTGCGTTTTATGGATCAAAAACGAGCATATCGCGCCCAATGATTACAACCCTAATACCGTCGCGCCACCGGAAAAGAAACTGCTGCTGAAATCCATTGAAGAGGATGGTTTCACCCAACCCATTGTGGTATCTCAGGCCAGTGAAGAAGAGTATGAAATTGTCGATGGCTTTCACCGTCACGAGCTGGGCAAAGGCCGGGCGGCGCTAAAAACACGGCTGAAAGGGTATTTACCCATTACCTGCCTGGAAGGCGAACGCCACGATCGGATGGCGGCCACCATTCGCCATAACCGGGCAAGGGGGCGCCATCAGATCCACGCGATGTCAGAAATTGTCCGCGAACTGGCGTTACTGGGCTGGGACGACGCTAAAATAGGCAAAGAGCTGGGCATGGACGACGATGAAGTGCTGCGCCTGAAACAGATCAACGGTCTGCAGGAGCTGTTCGCCAATCGTCGATTCTCGAAGGCCTGGACGGTGAAATAAGCAGAACGACTGATGCTCAGCATCCTACAAGGCGCAGGAAGTCACAGCCCCAGCCACAGAAGTCAGGATGAGCATCAGCAGCAGCGCGCGCCGCCCTTCCCGCCGTATCGCGCATCCTGACGCTCGCGGAAAAACTCTTCATAGGTCATCGGCGTCTGCTCAGGATGCGTCACCCGCATATGCTCAACATAGTTGTCATAATCCGGTACGCCAATCATCAGCTTCGCCGCCTGCCCCAGATATTTACCGGCTTTCGAAAGCGTATCAAACATCATTCCCCCTTAACAGAAACACCCTCCCCCGGTGCGGGAGAGGGTGATGCATAACTTAGTGCGCGCCTTTCGCCTGCGCGACGATCTCATCCACGTTTTCCGGCATCGGCTCGTACGGCGTTTCTTTCGCCGTCGGCGTGTCCACCTTCAGCGCCGCCAGCGCGGTCTTGATGGAGAACAGCGCCAGCACCACAACCACCACCATAAAGAAGATCGTCAACCCAGCATCCAGACGGTTATTAAATACCAACTGCGCCAGCTGCGATTCGGTGTACTGCGCCGGAATATTACCGCTGTCGATCATCGCCTGGAACTTATTGGCGATCGCCAGGAAGCCCACTTTCACATCCGGACTGAAGGCTTTCTGCCAGCCGGCGGTCAGAGTACAAATCAGCAGCCACGCGGTGGGCACCAGCGCCACCCATGCATAACGCTGGCGCTTCATCTTGAACAACACCACCGCACAAAGCATCAGCGCCATGCCCGCCAGCATCTGGTTGGCGATACCAAATAGCGGCCACAGGGTGTTAATGCCGCCGAGCGGGTCGACAACCCCCTGATGCAGGAAGTAACCCCAGGCCAGTACGCACAGCGCCGTCGCCAGCAGGTTAGCGGGCAGCGAATCGGTACGCTTCAGCCCCGGCGAGATCACGCCCAGCAGATCCTGCAACATAAAGCGTGCAGCGCGCGTCCCGGCGTCCACCGCAGTGAGAATAAACAGCGCTTCAAACAGAATCGCGAAGTGATACCAGAAGGCGACATCCATCATCCCGCCCAGCGCACCGTGGAGAATGTACGCCATCCCCACCGCCAGCGTCGGGGCGCCGCCCGCACGGGAAATGATCGACTGCTCGCCGACCTCGTTCGCGATCTGGTTCAGCGTATCCGGCGTAATCACAAAGCCCCAACTACTGACCACCTGCGCGGCAGACGCTACCACGTCCGTGGTTCCGGCTGGAGCCAGAACCGCCATCGGGCTGTTCATTGCGAAGTAGACGCCCGGATCGATGATGCAGGCGGAAACCAGCGCCATGATGGCCACAAAGGATTCCATCAGCATCCCACCATAGCCGATAAAGCAGGCCTGTCCTTCATTCGCCAACATCTTCGGCGTGGTGCCCGAGGAGATCAGCGCATGGAACCCGGACACCGCGCCGCAGGCAATGGTAATAAACAGGAACGGGAACAGATTACCGGTCCAGACTGGCCCCGTACCGTCAACAAATTTGGTCAGCGCAGGCATGGTCAGGGTTGGGCGCATGATCAAAATCCCTACCGCCAGGCCAACAATGGTGCCGATCTTCAGGAAGGTGGAGAGATAATCACGCGGCGCCAGCAGCAGCCACACCGGCAGCACCGCCGCCACGAAGCCGTACCCCACCAGCATCCAGGTCAACTGTACGCCGGTAAAGTCAAAGTATGGCGCCCAGGTTGGGCTTTCCGCGACCCAGCCGCCGGAGATAATGGCAAACACCAGGAATACCAGCCCAATCACCGACACTTCGCCAATGCGTCCCGGACGGAGATAGCGCAGATAAATCCCCATGAAGATAGCCAGCGGAATGGTGAACGCCACGGTATACGTCCCCCACGGGCTGTGAGTCAGCGCTTTCACCACAATCATCGCCAGCACCGCGAGGATGATCACCATGATCATAAAACAGGCCACCAGCGCAATGACCCCGGCGGTCGGCCCCATCTCCTCTTTCACCAGTTCGCCGAGCGAACGCCCGTCGCGCCGGGTCGAGACAAACAGCACCATAAAGTCCTGCACCGCCCCGGCGAGTACCACCCCGGCCAGCAGCCAGATCATTCCCGGTAGATAACCCATCTGCGCCGCCAGCACCGGCCCCACCAGCGGCCCTGCCCCGGCAATCGCCGCAAAATGGTGACCGAACAGCACTTTTTTGTCGGTCGGCACATAGTCCAGCCCGTCGTTATGACGCACGGCGGGCGTCATGCGCGTCGGGTCAACCGCCAGCACATTTTTGGCAATGTACAGGCCGTAAAAACGGTAGGCAATGAGATAGACGCAGACCGACGCCACCACGATCCATAGCGCGTTGATCTGTTCCCCACGATTTAATGCAATGTAGCCCAGAGCGAACGCCCCCATAACCGAGAGCACTGTCCAGACGAGGTATTTCCCTGATTTATTCATGGTTGTTATCCGTTTGCATGTTCCAGAGAAGTGAGATGTTACATTTTGTTTCTATAACATCTTTTTCAGTTTTAACAACCTGACAACCTAATAAACCTGAACCATCACCTGATATTTACATTGCATTGTTAAGCGGATCACTATCCGCAGGAAAACCGCACAAAAAGTGAAACTTTTTTTACAGCTCACAATTTTTGTTTCCTCACCGTTGTAGCCGCCAATGAAATGATTTGAATCATCTTTTTAATTGCTTACATCGTCAGAATAAGTGGGCTAAACGCATATCTACAAGGAGAAGGAAATGAGTAGTACAGAGGTAAAGGAGCAAAGAACAGGACCCGGCGCGTATTTCGCCCTGGCGTTTGCCGCCGTCTTTTTTTCCGGGTTATTGGGTGGAAAAGAGTGGTATGGGGTCTTTGACTTCACCACGCTCAACGGCGCGTTCGGACGCGTCGTGAGCGGCGTGAGTCAGCAAGGCGACGCGATCACCACCACCACCAGCGCCTTTCGCGGCGTGGGGGGGAACGGCGCGATGGATGGCTTTTTATTCGCATTGGGCCTCATTCCGGCGGTGATGTTCGCCCTCGGCATGATCAACGTTCTGGAGCATTATGGCGCGTTGCGCGCCGCGCGCCGCCTGTTAACGCCCTTGCTGCGCCCGCTGCTGGGGATCCCTGGCAACACCGGACTGGCGATGATCGGCAGCCTGCAAAGCACTGACGTAGGAGCTTCACTGACCCGCAATTTGTCCGATGAAGGACAGATTACGGAAAAAGAGAAAGATATCTTCGCGATGTTCCAGTTTTCCGCCGGCGCAATGATCACCAACTTCTTCTCCTCCGGCGCGATCCTGTTCACGCTGATGGCGATGGACGGTACGCCCGCGGTCCCAACGTCTATCGGCGTTTGCATCATGGTGATGTTCGTAATGAAAATTTTCGGCGCTAACCTGATGCGCCTGATCCTGACGTTCAGCGGGAAAAAAGCCCCTGCCGTCACCGCGGAAAAAGGAGAAGCCTGATGAGCGCCCAAAATGCTAAACCGGTTATTACCGATGTCTTCGTTGAAGGCGCGCGTAAAGGCTGGAACATCGCCACCAGCAGCACATTGCCCAATGTCGTGATGGCCTTCATTATCATCAAGGCGCTGGAGATCACCGGCGCGCTGAAAGGCATGGGCATGGTCTTCGCTCCGCTGATGGGGCTGTTTGGTTTACCCGGCGAAGCCGCCGCCGTACTGATCGGCGGCTGGATGTCGATGGGCGGCGGCATTGGCGTCGCTATCGGTTTGTTCGATAAGGGGATCATCAGCGGCGAACATCTGGCGATCCTCGCTCCGGCTATCTATCTGATGGGCTCGCAGGTGCAATATCTGGGCCGTATCCTCGGGGTGATTGGCACCCAGGCCAAACGCATTCCGCTGATGATCGTCATTTCGATCGTCAACGCTTTTATCGCGATGCTGCTGATGCGCATCATTCTCTGAATTAAGGACGATGTATGGATCTTGAAACGTATTTTGCCGAACTGGAAACCCTGGTCAACGTGGACTGCGGCACCGCCACCCTTGAAGGTGTCGCGCAGGTTGCCGGCATCATCCGCCAGCTCTGGCTGCAGGAGGGCTGGCACGTCGAGTCCGTCGATCTGGGCGACAAGGTCGGTCCCGGCCTGTTTGTCACCAATAAACCGGGCGCCGAAAAATTCGACGTGCTGATGGTCGGGCATATGGACACCGTTTTCCCGGCTGGCACCGTGGCCGAACGCCCGATGAGCCGCGATGAAAACCGACTGTATGGTCCTGGCGTCTCTGACATGAAAAGCGGCCTGCTGAACATCCTCTGGGCAATGCGCACGCTGGCGCCGGAACATCGCGAACGCCTGAGCATCGCGGTCGCCATGAATCCCGATGAAGAAACCGGCAGCGTCTATTCTCACGAATGGATTGGCGAACTGGCGAAAAAATCACGCTGCGTGCTGGTCTGCGAAGCAGCGCGCGCCGACGGCTCGCTGGTGAAGGCGCGTAAGGGAATGGCAGGTTATCACCTGACCTTCACCGGCGTTGCCGCCCATGCAGGTAACGAACCGGAAAAAGGACGCTCGGCGATTACCGCTCTGGCGAACAGTATTGTCGCGATCAATGCCCTCGCCGACAGCCGCGCCGGAACGACGCTTAACGTAGGGGTCATTCGCGGCGGCAGCGCTGCTAACGTGGTGCCGGACAGCGCCTTTGCCGAACTCGACGTACGCTTCTGGCAAAACGACGAAGATGCCCGCGTCCATCAGGCGTTGCAGGAGATGTGCGAGCGCGGCTTCCTTGACGGGGTCACCACCACGCTCGTTCAGGTCAATCACAAACCGGCGATGGCGGCAAGTGAAGCGACGGGCGAGCTGATGGCCCTCGTGGAGCAGGCGGGTAAAGAAGAAGGTATTGCGATTACCTGGCAGGCCGTCGGTGGAGGCAGCGACGCCAACCATACCGCCGCGTTAGGCATTCCGACGCTGGACGGTCTTGGTCCGGTCGGGGCGGGTTTCCACAGCCCGGCAGAATGGCTGGATATCGCCTCGATCGCGCCGCGGATCCGCTTATTACGCCGCATCGTGTCGCAGTTGTAAGCGTCAACCCCTCTCTGCACAGGGAGGGGTATTTATCTTAACCTAGCACCGCGGTTCCCAGCCGACAAGTGCAGCAACGCCGCCCTTGCTCATCAAACACCACAATCTCCCAGCTTTGACTTTGGCGCCCCAGGTGCAGCGGCTGACAGACGCCGCGTACTTTTCCCTGAGAGACCGGACGATGATGGGTGGCACTCAGCTCGGTCCCCACTACGCACTGACCGTCCCGGGTCATCAGATAGCCCGCCATCGAGCCCAGCGTCTCCGCCAGCGCCGCTGACGCGCCGCCGTGCAGCAGGCCAAACGGCTGATGAGTGCGGGCATCGACCGGCATTTCCGCTTCCAGCACCTCATCGCCCAGGCGGGTGTAGAAGATCCCCAGATGCGCCACCATCGTGTTCTGGCTGGTGGCATTCAGTTCATCCAGCGTTAAGTGACGTTTCCAGATCATCGTTATGCTCCCAGCGTCGAACCGCCGTCCACCACGATGTCCTGCAGCGTGATATGGCTCGCCAGATCGGAAGCAAGGAACAAAATGGTATTAGCGATCTCCTGCGGACGAGCGATTTTGCCCAGCGGAATACCGAGCTTAAACTGCTCGCCAAAGCCGCGAATGCGCTGTTGTTCAGCATCGTCGCTAATCCATAACGTGCGCTGCATATCGGTATCAGTGGAGCCAGGCGACACCACGTTACAGCGCACACCGTTACCCGACAGCTCCAGCCCAACGGTCAGCGCCAGGCTTTTCAGCGCCGCTTTTGACGCGCCGTAGGCGCTCATGCCGATACGCGGGGTGTGCGCGGCGTCGGACGCCACGGTGACAATCGCTCCCCCCTGCTGGCGGCGAAACTGCGCCATCGTCTGTTGAAAAAGATTAAACGCCCCACCGACGTTGACGGCAAAGGTTTGCTGCCAGTCGTCGGCGCTCAGCGCATCGGTAGCCCCCATACGCAGGATCCCGGCGGCGTTCACCAGCACGTCCAGTCGTTCGGTTTGCGCCAGTAAACGCTGGCACACCTCGGCCACTTGCCCTGCATTCGCCACGTCCAGCGTTTCGGTGACGAACGGGTAGTCGTCCAGCGCGAATTCACGGTCGAAACCGGTGACCTGTGCGCCCGCTTTCGCAAACGCCAGCGCGGTCGTATAACCAATGCCCTTACCGGCGCCGGTAATCCACACCGTTTTGCCCTGAAAGTCAAACCCGGCCATTACTTCACCTCGCGTGAAAGCAGTGTCCACCAGGCGTCAATCGTCGGATTTTTCGCCAGCATCACGAAGTCGATATCGCCATGTACTTTGCGCCAGCGCGCCGCCAGCGCCATCATCCGCACCGAATCCAGACCGTAATCAATGAGGTTCTCATCATCCATCGGCGTATCGGACTCATCCAGCAGCGGCAGGATCTGGGCGCGCAGCGCATCTTTGCTGGCTGGCACTGGCGCGGGCAGCAGATCCTGCGTCATCACCACCCGGCCGGAACGTCCTGCGACGTACTTCAGCGACATCAGGTGCTCTTCGCGACTAAAGTCCGCCAGCGCGTCCGCCACCATAAACGGCTTGATGTCACGCATAAAGGCGTCGGTGGCGGTGGTCATGCAGCCGATATGCGCGTACACGCCAGTGATAATCAACTGGTTACGCCCCGTCTCTTTCAACATTTGTTCAAGCGGTGAACGGTGAAACGCACTGTATCGCCATTTCACCAGCACCGTGTCAGCCTCATCCGGCGTCAACAGATCCACCACCTTTTGCTGCTCCGGTGAACGGGTCAGGCCCGGCCCCCACATATCATTGAGCAACGCGCGGTCTTCATCGCTCTGCTCTTTCGGCTGGGCGGTGTAATAGACCGGAATGTGATGTGCTTTACAGTATTCCCGCAGGGCGGCGATATTGGCGATAACCTGCGCCATCATCGGGCAGTTTTCCCCCCAGAAGCTGACAAAGTAATCCTGCATATCGTGAATCAACAGCGCCGCGCGCTCGGGTTCAAAGGCCCAGTTCACCTTGTTGGTCGGAATATCCTGCGCGCCCGGCAGCGCGTATGCCTGTAATTTTGGGATTGCCATTGCGTGTTCTCCTTCAGGCCGTGCGCGTAGCCAGCCACTGACGTAATTGTTTTTTATCGACTTTACCGACCGGCGTCAGAGGCAGCGCCTCGACGGTCTCTACACGGTCCGGCAGCTTAAATTCCGCGACGCCCTGCTCGCGCAGGAATCGACGCACCTGGACGGCGCGCAGGGGTTCTTTCACCACCAGATACGCACAGCTTTTCTCGCCCATTAGCTCATCTTCCATGCTGACCAGCGCCGCATGGATTACCGCCGGATGGCGCAGCAATAGGTTTTCGATCTCTTCTGCGGCGATCTTCTCGCCGCCGCGGTTGATCTGATCTTTTTCACGTCCCTGAACGGTGATGTATCCGTCTTTATCGATGGAAATCAGGTCGCCCGAACAGTAAAACCCGTTGGCGTCAAATGCGCTGGCGTTGTGCTCAGGGCTTTTAAAGTAACCGCGGAAGGTATACGGACCGCGGGTCATCAGCCGTCCGGTCTCGCCCTGCGGCAGCGGATTACCGTCGGCGTCCGCTACCCACACTTCGTCATCCGGACACATCGGACGTCCCTGGGTGTTGATGATTCGCTCCGGGCTGTCGTCAAGGCGGGTGTAATTCACCAGCCCTTCCGCCATGCCAAACACCTGCTGGAGCTGACAGCCGATCTCCGCCGGAATACGGGCCGCCAGCGACGCGGACAGACGCGCGCCGCCCACCTGCAACAGTTGCAGCGAGGCCAACTGCGCGTTGCTGCCCCATTCGTTAATCGCCTGAAGCCACAGGCTGACCGCAGGCGGCACCAGCGCCGTGGCGTTAATCTGGTGTTTTTCGATCAGCGGAAAGCACAGCGTGGCGCTCGGATCATCCGCCAGCACCACGGTTCCCCCGGCGAGAAACACGCCCAGCGACCCCGGCGAACTCATCGCATAATTGTGCGCCGCCGGAATCGCGCATAAAAAACGCGTCTGCGCGGTGAAGCGGCAAATTTCGTTGCTGCGGCGCACGCTGTAGTAGTAGTCATTATGGGTTCGCGGGATCAGCTTCGGCGTCCCGGTGGTGCCACCGGAAAGCTGAAAATAAGCCACCTCGTCGGCAGGGGACGGCATGGCGGTAAACGCCTCCGCCGGGGTGTCAATCGCTGCCTGCAGGCAATGTTCGCCGTGATCATTAAGCAGATGCACCACGCGAATAGTGTTGTGCTCCGCCACAAAGGTATTCAGGAAATCATCGCCCGCAAACAGCGCGTGTTGGCGGTCAGCAATCAACAGCGCGGGTTCTATCTGCTTCGCGTAAGCGTTCAGTTCGGTACGCTGATGGCTGAACAGGGCGAGGACCGGCGCCACGCCCAGCTCCAGCAGGGCAAAGAAAGTGATATACAGTTCGGCCACGTTGCCCAGTTGCACCAGCGCGGTTTCGCCCGGCTTGATGCCCTGACGGCGTAAACTGCTGGCGAGATTCGCCGCCGCCTGATTCAACTGGCGATAGCTCAAATGGCGCTCGCCGTCGATCACCGCCGTACTGTCGTTTTGCGCATGGCGGGTCAGAATGTCCGTCAGCGGCAGATCCTGCCAGTACCCTTTTTCACGGTAACGCCGGGCAAACTCGTCAGGCCACCGGGTGAAAGGAATGCTCATCATCGCTCCTTAATGCAATCCAAAAACGTTCAACATGGTGGAGAGCTTGACGCCAGTTTCACGCCATTCCCCCACCGGCGAAGAGGCCGGGACAATTCCTGCGCCCGCAAACAGGCGGACCTTGTTTTTATGCAGCTTCGCACAGCGGATCGTCACCACCCACTCACCGTTTCCGTCGGCGTCGCACCAGCCGACAATGCCGCCAAACAGGTCACGGTCGAACGGTTCCAGTTCAGCGATAAGCTTAATCGCCGCCTGATGCGGGAAGCCGCTCAGCGCCGGCGTCGGATGCAGCAGGCACGCCAACGTCAGGGCGTTTTCTCCGGCGTTCGCCTTACCTTCAAACGGCGTGCCGAGGTGCCACAGCGTCGGGGTGGTAATCAACTGCGGCGAAGACGGCAGGTGCAGTTCACTGCTGCGATCGCGCAGAACGGTTTTCATCGCCTGGGTCACCAGATCGTGTTCATGGCGATCCTTCTCGGATGCCAGCAGACGGTTACCCGCCTCCCTGTCCAGCACGTCATCCGGCTGGCGACGGGCGGAACCGGCTAACGGCAGCGAACTGAAGCGCTCGCCCTCTTTGCGCAGCAGCAGCTCCGGACTGGCGCCGAGCAGCACCCCGCCGTCCTCCAGCGGGACATGGAAGTTGTAACTAACTGGGTTTTGCGCCACCAGACGTTCAAGCAGCGCGCCGCTGTCGATCTCCGCGTCGGCGGTGATATCAATCAGGCGCGACAGCACAACCTTATCAACGTCCGGCGTGGCGGTAAGCGCAGCGGCTCGCGCCACCATACTTTCAAAGGTGTCCTGCTCCGGGATCGCCCTGCGTTCGGTCACATTCAGCGACTGATGACCGGTAAAATAACGCGAGGCCTGCTGTTTTTCCTGTCGCGAGAAGGTTTCCCAGGCCTCCGGGATAAACAACGCGGAAGGCTGGCGGGTATCAAACGGAATAGCGCCGACCATTATCGGATTAGCGATGCCCTGCGCTTTGGCATCGGCGAACAGATTATGTAATTTTTGTTGGAAAGGACTGTCTGGCGAATCGCCGTTGACGGCAGGTTCATTGAAACGGGCGAAGCATCCTGACGTCGTAAAACTGCGGTACGGCGACATAAAGAAAAAGCGATCGGGCGCAAGTGTTGCCATGGTCTGCTGTACTTCCTCGGCCAGTGACGTATCCATATCATCCTCCAAAATGATAAAGGTTTTAATAATGATTATCATTTATATTTTCGGGCGCTAACCTAAAAGCAAACAGGCAGTATGTCAACTCCTGGGGTAGCACAATGTGCGACTAAGGCTTGCATCCCTTATCCTTAATAATGAAAATGAGAAGCATTAATCACTCAGTACAGGAACCGATTAGTGAGACTGTCTTCTCTCCCCACCCTGCTTATTACGCTTGCCGTTTTCGGATTCTCCTCAGCCCAGGCCGCTGACTGGCCGCGCCAGGTCACGGACAGCCGCGTAAGCCACACGCTGGAGCGCAAACCCGAACGCATCGTTTCCACCAGCGTCACGCTCACCGGTTCGCTGTTGGCGATTGACGCCCCGGTCATTGCCAGTGGCGCCACCACCCCGAACAACCGTGTGGCGGACAGTCAGGGCTTTCTGCGCCAGTGGAGCGACGTGGCGAAAGCACGCAAACTGACGCGACTGTACATTGGCGAGCCGAGCGCAGAAGCCGTCGCGGCGCAGATGCCTGACCTGATTTTGATCAGCGCCACCGGCGGCGACTCGGCGCTGGCGCTGTACGATCAGCTGTCAACCATCGCCCCGACGCTTATCATCAACTACGACGATAAAAGCTGGCAGACGCTGCTGACCCAGTTAGGCGCGATCACCGGCCAGGAAAAACAGGCCGCCGCGCGCATTGCCGAGTTCGATAAGAAACTGGCGAGCGTGAAACAGCAGTTAACCCTGCCGCCGCAGCCGGTGAGCGCGCTGGTTTACACCGCCGCCGCCCACACCGCCAACCTGTGGACTCCGGACTCGGCACAGGGCAAGATGCTGGAACAGCTTGGCTTTACGCTGGCGACACTGCCTGCCGGGTTACAGGCCAGCCAGAGCCAGGGCAAACGTCACGACATCATCCAGCTTGGCGGAGAAAATCTCGCCGCCGGGCTGAATGGCCAGGCGCTGTTCCTGTTTGCCGGTGACGAAAAGGACGAGAAAGCGATTTATGCCAACCCGCTGCTGGCGCACCTGCCTGCGGTTCAGAACAAACGCGTTTATGCGATGGGCACCGAATCCTTCCGTCTGGACTATTACAGCGCAATGCGGGTTTTAGACCGCCTCGCCGACCTGTTTTAACGTGTTATTGTGCCTGACGGCGCGTCGCGACTCAGGCACTGGCTGGCTGCTGGCGAAACCGCCGCAGCTCGCTTAACAACAGCATCAACAGTACGCCAATCATCACCAGACCAAACCCGCTGACGCTGGCCGACGCCACGGGCGTCATCACAGCGCCCAGTCCGCCTAATAAGGCCGCGCCAATGGCGTCCCCGGTCACGTTCTGCGCGGTCCACAAACCGTTAATCCGTCCTAACATCTGTTCCGGCGTCTGGGTTTGCAGCAGGGTGTACTGCAACAGCGAACTTATTGCGCTCAGCCAGCCAAACAGCGCCAGGCAGACAACGCCCAGCGCCCAGATGGGCATCAGGGCGAACAGACCGATCGCCAGAAACGATCCCACGGTAGAAAGCAGCATAATCCACCCCGGCCGCACGCTGTGCGCCAGCTGTCCGCTGGTCAACGCGCCAACCGCCGCGCCGAGCGGAATGGCGGCGTACAATAAGCCAATCTGTGCCGCTGACATCTGCCAGCCGATCGCCAACGCCGGATACAGCACGCGCACGGCGCTGGCCATTGTCAGCAATCCGCCGAGCAGCGCGATCCCCCCGATTAGCGGGCTGGCAAGCAAAAAGCGAAATGCCGCAAGCAGCGACGTCAACGGATGCTCACGCGGCTGCGGCGGAGGCGGCAGAGCGGGTAAGCTCAGCAATGGCAACAAAGTTATAAATGTTCCGGCCGCCGCCAGCCCGTAGTTCCACGCCACGCCGCCAGAGGCAAGAAGCAGCCCGCCGAGCATCGGCGAAATCACCGAGCCCAGACGTACGGTCAGCATAGTGATCGCCCCGGCCTGCATCAGGTTTTCGCGCCCGACCAGCGCAGGCGTTGCCGCCAGCAATGCGGTCACGCCGAGCGAGGCAAAGAAACCGTCCCACAAACCGAGCAGATAAATCGCCATCAGTGACGGCTCCGGCAGCATGGCATTCAGGCACAGGCCGATAAAGCCAATGCCGCAGGTGCCGCGCGCCAGCAGGATCACTTTTTTCCGCTCGTAACGGTCCGCCAGCACGCCGCCAACCATCAGCCCGATAAACATCGCGCTGCCGGTCAACGTCACCGAAAGACCGACCTGCCAGGTGGAGTGAGTCATCATCTGGATCTGAACAGGTACCGCCACGCCGAGTAACCCCAGCGAGACGATCGAGATAAAACGGGCGAGGAAGACCGCGCGAAAAGCAGGATGCGTCCTCAACAGACTGAGGTTGAGGAGCCAGGATTGTCGATTCATTACAAAACCTTGATGGGTACTTTTATTATCAATTCCGTGGCTGCACATGGTAACATATTCAAATAAGATCGATAACGATAATTACTATCATTATCAGGGAAGTGGATATGTCATGCTCTGTTTCCGTGACGCGCGCCATTGCCGTGCCCGGATTGTTGTTATTACTGATTGTCGCCACGGCATTAAGTCTCATCATCGGGGCCAAGCCCCTCCCCGCGGTCGTGGTGCTGGATGCGCTTCGCGGCAGTTGCCACAGCGCCGACTGCACGATCGTGCTCGACGCCCGTCTGCCGCGCACGCTGGCGGGTCTGCTGGCGGGGGGGGCGCTCGGCCTTGCCGGGGCGCTCATGCAAACGCTCACCCGTAACCCACTGGCCGATCCCGGCCTGCTTGGCGTCAATTCCGGCGCCAGTTTCGCCATCGTGCTGGGGGCGGCGCTGTTTGGCTTTTCCACACCGCAGGAGCAACTGGTAATGGCTTTTGCGGGCGCGCTGGTGGCGTCGCTGATCGTGGCGTTTACCGGTAGCCAGGGCGGCGGACAGCTCAGTCCGGTGCGCCTGACGCTCGCCGGCGTCGCGCTGGCGGCGGTGCTGGAAGGCCTCACCAGCGGGATCGCGCTGCTTAACCCGGACGTCTACGATCAACTGCGCTTCTGGCAGGCCGGTTCGCTGGATATCCGCAGCCTGCAAACGCTCAAGGTGGTCATTGTACCGGTACTGATCGCGGGAGCGACGGCGCTGATGCTAAGCCGGGCGCTCAACAGTCTGAGTCTTGGCAGTGATACCGCTACGGCGCTGGGCAGCAAAGTCGCGCGCACACAGCTTATCGGCCTGATGGCCATCACCGTGCTCTGCGGCAGCGCCACGGCGATCGTCGGGCCTGTCGCCTTTATCGGCCTGATGATGCCGCACATGGCGCGCTGGCTGGTGGGCGCCGACCACCGCTGGTCATTGCCTGTCACGCTGATCGCCACCCCTGCCCTGTTGCTGTTTGCGGATATCATCGGACGGCTGATTGTTCCCGGCGAGCTGCGGGTCTCGGTCGTCAGCGCCTTTATCGGCGCGCCGGTGCTGATTTTTCTGGTTCGTCGACGCCCGCGAGGTGCCGCATGAGGCATATCTCCCGTCGTCTGTTTATCAGTTGCCTGCTACTGTTGCTTGCCTGCCTGTTAGTCGGTATGTGGAGTCTGCGCAGCGGCGCCGTAACGCTCGAAACCTCGCAGATTATCGCCGCCCTGCTCGGCGATGCGCCGCGCAGTATCACGATGGTCGTCACCGAATGGCGATTGCCGCGGGTATTGATGGCGTTGCTGATCGGCGCAGCGCTCGGGGTCAGCGGGGCGATTTTTCAGTCGCTGATGCGAAACCCCTTAGGCAGCCCCGACGTGATGGGCTTTAACACCGGCGCCTGGAGCGGCGTGCTGGTGGCAATGGTGCTGTTTGGCCAGCATCTGACCGCCATCGCGCTGGCGGCAATGGCGGGCGGTATTCTTACCTCGCTGCTGGTCTGGCTGCTCGCCTGGCGCAACGGCATTGAGACCTTCCGCCTGATCATCATCGGTATCGGCGTACGCGCGATGCTGGTGGCGTTCAACACCTGGCTGCTGTTGAAATCCTCGCTGGAGACGGCGCTGACCGCCGGACTGTGGAACGCCGGGTCGCTGAACGGTCTGACGTGGGCAAAAACCTGGCCGTCCGCGCCGCTGATTATTCTCATGCTGATCTGCGCCGCCCTGCTGGTACGCCGAATGCGTCTGCTGGAAATGGGCGATGACAGCGCCTGCGCGCTGGGCGTCAGTGTCGAGCGTTCCCGCCTGATGATGATGCTGGTGGCCGTGGTATTAACCGCCGCCGCCACCGCGCTGGCAGGACCGATTTCGTTTGTTGCGCTCGTCGCGCCGCACATCGCCCGCCGACTTAGCGGTACCGCCCGCTGGGGATTAACCCAGTCCGCGCTCTGCGGGGCGCTGCTGCTGTTGGCGGCGGATCTCGGCGCACAGCAACTGTTTATGCCGTACCAGCTTCCGGTGGGCGTTGTCACCGTGAGCCTCGGCGGTATTTACCTTATCGCCTTGTTAATTCAGGAGTCCCGCAAAAAATGACCGAATCAGTAGCCCGTTTGCGTGGCGACCAGTTAACGCTGGGTTATGGAAAATTCACCGTTGCCGACAATCTTAGCGTCGCCATTCCGGACGGGCATTTCACCGCGATTATCGGGCCAAACGGCTGCGGCAAATCGACGTTGCTGCGTACCCTGAGCCGCCTGATGACGCCCGTACTCGGACACGTCTGGCTGGATGGCGAGCACATCCAGCGTTACGCCAGTAAAGAGGTCGCGCGGCGCATCGGCCTGCTGGCGCAAAACGCCACCACCCCCGGTGATATTACCGTTCAGGAACTGGTGGCGCGGGGTCGCTACCCGCACCAGCCGCTGTTTACCCGCTGGCGCAAAGAGGATGAGGAAGCCGTTTCGCAGGCGATGCGCGCCACCGGTATTACCCATCTGGCCAACCAGAGCGTGGACACGCTTTCCGGCGGGCAGCGCCAGCGCGCATGGATTGCGATGGTGTTGGCGCAGGAAACGTCGATTATGCTGCTGGACGAACCCACCACCTGGCTGGATATCAGCCATCAAATCGATCTGCTGGAGTTGTTGAGCGAACTGAATCGCGAGAAAGGCTATACCCTTGCGGCGGTGTTGCACGATTTGAACCAGGCCTGCCGTTACGCTACGCATTTGATTGCCCTGCGGGACGGAAAAATTGTCGCCGAGGGCGCCCCTAGCGAGATTGTCAACGCCGGGTTGATTGAGGAAATCTACGGGTTGCGCTGCACCATCATTGACGATCCGGTCGCGGGTACGCCGCTGGTCGTGCCGCTTGGACGTTCAAACAGAGGTTAACGACGAAATGGCTTAGCCGGACAAGGTGCATATGCCCTGTCCGGCTGGCGGGTTTATTTATTCACCCGCCTCAATGCCGTTCAGCTTCCCGGCGATAACCGGACCAATCTTCTCAAACGCCGCAGGAGAAATGATCTCCACATGCGCGCAGTCCTGACCATACACCTCCAGTTCAGCGATCCACGGCGCCCAACTGCCTGTCGGACTCATCCCTGCGGGCAGCGTTTTTTCTGCCACAAACAGGGTCGCTCGCCCGTCAAACGGGACGCTGTGCGCGGTGCTCAGTAACCGTACAGCATCAGCATAGTTGCCTTCGATGGTGCTGAACAATTCACGGGAAGCCTTCCCCTGCTGGGCGGCCAGAAACGCTTCCCGCTCGCGATCGATTTCCGCCAGCACTTCCGGATCCAGCCCGTTGGCCTCTTTTTCCGACCAGTTTTGCGTTTCCGGCGGCCAGGTATCGAGCAGGCCCAGGAAAGCGACCGCTTCACCACGCGCGCGCAGGCGCGACGCAATGCCCTGCGCTAACGTGCCGCCGAGCGAATAGCCGAGTAAGTAATACGGGCCGTGCGGCTGTTGCGCCAACAGTGTCGCCAGATGGCGTTCGCAGACCGCGTCCAGATCGGCACAGGTCTGCATCGGCCCCTGTGGACGGGGAGACTGAATGCCGGTAATCGACCACTGCGAACCGAGATAGCGTGACAGAACGCTAAACTGCCAGGCAAATCCCGACGCCGGATGGAAACAGAACAGCGTGGGTCCCCTGCCTTTACGCAGCGGCAGCAGCGTTTCAAAACCCAGACGCTGGCTCTGTACGTCGTCTTCGGCCTCCAGTAACGCGGCCAGTTGGCCAACCGTCGACGCCACCATCACCTGCCCCGGCGTCACCTGACGCGCGAAAATACGGCTGAGCTGCGCCGCCAGCTTCATCGCCAGCAGCGAATGACCGCCGAGAGCAAAGAAGTCGGCATCAATGTCGTTAACTTCACAGCCCAGCAGTTGGCTGAACGCCCGCGCCACCTGCGTCTCAACCCCCGCCAGCGGCGCACGGCCTTTGGCGCGCGGGGCCAGTTCCGGCATCGGCAACGCTTTTCTGTCGAGCTTGCCGTTGGCGCTGAGCGGCAACTGCGCCAGTTGTAGCAGCACCACTGGCACCATGTGCGGCGGCAATGTCTCGCGCAGTTGCGCCTGTAGCGCCGCAATATCCAGCGGCAGGCCGGACTGTGAAACCAGATACCCCACCAGTTGACGGGCGTCGCCGCCGGTCGCCGCCGCCTGATTAAAGACGCAGGCATGAACCACCGCCTGCTCAACATCAGGCAGCGCCTGCATCACGCGGTCGATCTCACCCAGTTCAATGCGCTGTCCGCGGATCTTGAGCTGATCGTCACTGCGCCCAAGGTACTCCACCGCGCCGTTATCCAGCCAGCGCGCAACGTCGCCAGTACGATACATGCGCTCGCCGGGGGCAAACGGATCGGCGATAAACCGGCTCGCGGTGAGATCCGGTCGCCCAAGATACCCCTGTGCCAGTTGAATACCGGTCAGGTAGAGATCGCCCGCCACGCCAGGCGGAACCGGATGCATCATCGCATCCAGAATGCGCAGCCCTGTGTTCCAGACCGGGAAGCCAATCGGTACGCTACTGCCGGTGACCGCTGCCAGTTCGTCACCCCAGGCGGGATACCAGCTGACATCTACCGCCGCTTCCGTCGGCCCGTACAGGTTATGCAGCGGCGCATGGGTCAGTTGCTCCCACTCCCGGCACAGCTCGGCGGGCAGCGCTTCGCCGCTACAGAAGACGTGTTGCAACGTGGCGCAGCTTTCGCGGGCGCTTTCCGGCGTTAGCGACGCCACAAACGCCGCCAGCATCGACGGCACAAAGTGGGTAGTCGTCACCCCATAATGGGCAAAGAAGCGCTGCATGGCGAGCGGATCGCGGTGTGCCTCCGGCTCGGCCATCACCAGCTTCGCGCCGGCGATAAACGGCCAGAAGAATTCCCAGACCGAGACGTCAAAACTGCACGGCGTTTTTTGCGCCACCACGTCGCTCGCCGTCAGCCCATAATGGTTTTGCATCCACAGCAGACGATTGACGATGGCGGTTTGCCCCACCATCACGCCTTTCGGCCTGCCCGTCGACCCGGAGGTGAAAATGATATAGGCGGTATGGTGCGGCTGAGATAAACCGAGCGGCTGGCCGTCCCCGCCTGCCAGCGGTTCGCTGTAGCAAAGGCTTTCCAGCCCCGGCAGGTCGTTAAAGCGAGCACGCTGTTCTTCACTGGTGATTAGCAGTTTAGGTCGGGCATCTTCGAGCATCATCCGCAGACGATCGTCCGGATAGCCGGTATCCAGCGGCAGCCAGGCCGCACCGGCTTCGACAATGCCATGCAGAGCGAGAGTCAGGAAAACAGAGCGCGGTAACGCCACCGCGACGCTGTCACCCGGTTTCACGCCGCGCTCGCGCAGCAGCGTCGCCAGCGCCACCACTTGCTCGCGCATTTCACGGTAGTTGAACTGATAACGCGCATCCGCCAGCGCCGGGGCATTCGGCGTTCTTTTCGCCTGCTCCGCCACCAGCGCGCTGAGGGTCGTCCGAGGGATCGCGACCTCCGTGGCGTTGACGCTCTCCAGATGCCGCCACTCTGACGGCAGCAGCATGTCGGCATCGCCGCAGCGTAGCGCAGGATTTTCTGCAAACTGTTCAATTATCGCCGTCAGACGCGCGGCGTGCTTCGTCAGGGTCGCTTCATCATAACGCTGGCTGTTAGCCAGCAGCTCGATGCTCAGGCCGCCGTCTTGATCGGGGAACAACGCCAGTTCAAGATCGTTGACCGGACCGGTCGCCAGCGTATGGGTCTGTGCCTGAATGCCCGGAATATCCAGTTGATAATCAAAAACTTTAACATTGAGTACCGGACCAAACAGCGGCTCTTCTCCGGCGGCGCGCCCGCTGTCGCGAACGATCTGCTCTGCGTCGTAGCGCTGATGACGGCGCATTTTTTTCAACTGCGCCGAGAGTCGTTTCGCCAGATCCGCCAGACTTTCTGCGGCATCAATGCGTACCCCAAGCGGTAACACGTTAAGCACCGGTCCGGTCGCCGTCAGAGCTGCCGAACCCATCCGACGCATAAAGATAAAGCCCGCGGCGTACTCCATCCGGCTGCACAGCCTGCCGAGCCACAGCGCCACCAGCGCCAGCGCCAGATCGGTGCGCTGCACGTCAGGGAACTGCGCCGACAGCTGGCGAAACGCCCCTTCCGGCGCGTTCAGCTTCATGCGGACGATCTCTGCCGTTGTCGCGCGTCCCGGCAACGGCGCGGAAGACAGCGACGCGGGCGGCGGCAGTTCCCGGCGCTGCTGAGCCCAGAACGCGCCGTCGCGCTGCCAGGCGTCGCTCTGGCGATACTGCTGATATTCCTCTACAACCTCAGCAAACGGCGTAAACGGCGAGGCGGGCGTGGGTTCATCACGCTGCCACGCGCGGTATATCGCCGCGATCTGACGGGTAATGGCCGGGAAACTAAAGCCATCGACCAGCAAATGATGATAGCGCTGATACCAGTACCAGCGGTTATCCGCTACCCGAATTAACTGATGAAACGCCAGCGGTTTACCGCTGTCCACGCGCAGATTTTGTTGCAGATCCGCCTGCATCAGCGCCAGCGCAGCGTCATGAGGATGGACGGCATCACGCAGATCGGTTATCTGCGGCCCGGCAAAGCGCAGAGAATCATCCACCCACTGCCAGACGTCGCCGTTATCTTCCGTAAAGCGCATCCGCAGCGTGTCGGCCTGTTCCATTCCGGCAACCACCGCGCGCGCCAGCAACGGCGCGTCCAGATGGCCAGTAAGCTCCACATAGTGGGCGACGCTCCAGGCCGACGGCAGCGTTGACAGTTTTTCTGCCATCCAGATGCCGGGCTGAGCGGCGACCAGCGGTAAACGTTGGCTCATAGCGCCTCCTGCGAAACGGCATAATGGTGAGGAAGCAAAGTACGCCAGTGTGTTTCCAGCCACTGCTGACACGCCGCCTGGGACTGAGGCCCGGCTACCACCTGCCAGCCAGCGGGCAGCGCGCACTGCTGCGGCCAGAGGCTAAACTGATGCTGACCATTTTGCAGAATGTAAAACAGTCCCTGCGGGTTATCGAAGGGATTCGTGAATTCCATACTCAACTCCTGTCGTGGAAAATCGCCTGCTTAACGCAGCGGCTGCCAGAGGTCGATAAGCCCCTGCATCAGCCCGCCGCGCCAGCAAAGCGCATCATGTCCGCCGTCAACCTGACGCCAGAAAACCGACTGCTGTGTTGTCTCCAGTTGTGCATAAAGCGCCTGGTTCGCCCGGAAAATCACCGGCTCCCGGACCCCGGCCTCCAGCACAATGCGTAAACCGTTGGCCTGAAGAAGCCCGGCTTTGAGTTGTTCTGTGATAAACCCGTCCTGATGGCCGCCGCGATGGGGCCACCAGTACGAACCGGACTGACTGAGGACGCAGCCGAAGCGCCCGGGCCAGTTCAGTCCGGCGTAGAGCGATGACAAGCCGCCGAAGCTCTGTCCGGCCACCAGCGTGCGATCGGCGCGGTCGCTGAACGGCGCAACGGCGTAAACCTGCGGCAATAATTCTTCCTGCACGGCCAGCCAGAAGTCGGGATTACAGGGAAGCTCGCGGCTGCGGTGAGCGGTATCGATCGCATCAATCAGCACGTACACCGCCTGCGGAAGCAGCCCTTGCTGCGTGAGTGACGTCAGCGCAGGCCAGACCGGCAGACTTTGCGCCCAGAACTGGCCGTCGAGCAACACAGCCAACGGACGCGTTTGCGGCCGATCGTCGCCGGTAGTAAAAACCCACACCCGTCGCGTATTGCCGAGGCGTTTGCTGCGCCATTGCACCACAGCTGGCAGAGAACGGGGCGGCTGCGGGCGATCCCAGCCGGGCTGCGCTGGCGCCAGGGGCATTTCCAGCGCCGACACGCCATGTCCTCGCCCGCCCTGCCAACTTACCGGGTTGAGCGGGTCGGCAATCGCCTGGGGCAACAACTGCCGCCAGCCTTCGCGCAACATGGTCCGATCGGGCGTTTCACCTGCCGCCAGACCGGCAAACACATCGTCACGCGCGGTAGGAATAAAGCAGTAGCTGCCGCGCCAGTGAGCGCCAAGAACTGTTCGCCATTGCCAGACATCCGTTCCGGCAATGCGCTGCATCGACTGAGGCAACTGGTTCTGATGATGGTCGGTCACGCCGGTGATATAGACCCACACGCGCTGAATGGGGGAGCAGGTTTCATCGCCCTGCGGATCGCGCCACCAGAAGGTGACCTGGTAATTGCCGTTGGCATCGCGTGTCCATTCAGGACCGTTTTTTGACTGCCACCAGGCCTCGCTCCCAACCGTTAACGCCGTCACCGTCTTAACCCCATGTTTATTGTGAAATTTTTCATTGATTGATGAAATATATTGATAATATTATTGATAACTATTTGCATTTGCAATAGCGTATTGTCGCGCTGTGGGAAGCGCGAACACGTTTTAACCAACCGCACTGCGTGCTTTTCTGGAATGGAGGGTTTTCGCAGACGCGGGCGATATCGGGCCAGATGCGTCTTTCCGGCAACTGGTACACGTGGCTAAAGAAAAGCAGGATAAACAATGAACAAGAAGATTCATTCACTGGCCTTATTGGTCAATTTAGGGATTTACGGGGTCGCGCTGCCCGCCATGGCAGAAGAGACAACCGACAGCACAACCGCCTCTCATGAAGACACCATCGTCGTGACCGCCGCCCAGCAAAACCTGCAGGCCCCCGGCGTGTCGACCATTACCGCCGATGAAATTCGCAAAAACCCGCCCGCTCGCGACGTCGCCGAAATTATCCGTACGATGCCGGGCGTTAACCTGACCGGTAACTCGACCAGCGGTCAGCGCGGCAACAACCGCCAGATCGACATTCGCGGTATGGGGCCGGAAAACACCCTGATTCTGATCGACGGTAAGCCCGTCACCAGCCGTAACTCAGTGCGACTTGGCTGGCGCGGCGAACGTGACACCCGTGGCGATACGGCCTGGGTACCGCCGGAAATGATTGAACGCATTGAAGTGCTGCGCGGTCCTGCCGCAGCGCGCTACGGCAATGGCGCCGCCGGGGGCGTGGTGAATATTATCACCAAGAAAAGCAGCAGCGAGTGGCACGGCTCGTGGAACACCTATTTCAACGCGCCGGAGCACAAAGACGAAGGCGCGACCAAGCGCACCAACTTCAGCCTGAACGGCCCGCTCGGCGGGGATTTTAGCTTCCGTCTGTACGGTAACCTCGATAAGACCCAGGCCGACGCGCGCAACATTAACCAGGGCCATCAATCAGAGCGTACCGGCACCTATGCAGATACCCTGCCCGCCGGACGCGAAGGGGTCATCAACAAAGATATTAACGGCGTGGTGCGCTGGGACTTCGCGCCGATGCAGTCCCTCGAACTGGAAGCGGGCTACGGTCGTCAGGGCAACCTGTACGCCGGGGATACGCAAAATACCAACACGAACCAGTTGGTGAAAGATAATTACGGCAAAGAGACTAACCGTCTGTACCGTCAAAACTACTCGCTGACCTGGAACGGCGGCTGGGACAACGGCGTCACCACCAGCAACTGGGTGCAGTATGAACATACCCGTAACTCCCGGACACCGGAAGGTCTGGCGGGCGGTACCGAAGGGATCTTCGATCCGAAGGCCGCACAGAAATATGTTGATGCCGACCTGAACGACGTGACCCTGCACAGTGAAGTCAGTATTCCACTGGATCTGTTGGTAAACCAGAACCTGACGCTGGGCACCGAGTGGACCCAACAGCGCATGAAGGACATGCTTTCCAACTCGCAAACCTTTATGGGCGGCGATATTCCGGGCTATAGCAGTACCGATCGCAGCCCGTATTCAAAAGCGGAAATCTTCTCGCTGTTCGCTGAGAACAACATGGAGTTGACCGACACCACCATGCTGACGCCGGGGCTGCGTTTCGATCATCACAGCATCGTCGGCAACAACTGGAGTCCGTCCCTGAACCTGTCACAGGGCCTCGGCGACGATTTTACCCTGAAAATGGGGATCGCCCGCGCCTATAAAGCACCGAGCCTGTACCAGACCAACCCGAACTACATTCTGTACAGCAAAGGCCAGGGCTGTTACGCCACGGGCGCGGCGTCCGGCATCGGCTGTTACATGATGGGTAACGATGACCTGAAAGCTGAAACCAGCATTAACAAAGAGATCGGCCTTGAGTTCAAACGCGACGGCTGGCTGGCGGGCATTACCTGGTTCCGCAATGATTACCGCAATAAGATTGAGGCGGGTACCGCGCCGATGAACCGCACGTCCATCACCAGCAAAGGGAAAACCACTTACACCGATATTTACCAGTGGGAGAACGTACCCAAAGCCGTGGTTGAAGGTCTGGAAGGAACGTTAAACGTGCCGGTCAGTGAAACGGTGAACTGGACTAACAACATCACGTACATGCTGCAGAGTAAGAACAAAGAGACCGGCGAGCGCCTGTCGATTATTCCAGAGTACACGCTGAACTCAACGCTGAGCTGGCAGGTGCATCAGGACGTCTCGCTGCAGTCCACCTTCACCTGGTACGGCAAACAAGAGCCGAAGAAATACGACTACCAGGGTAAACCGGTGACGGGTTCAGACAAACAGTCCGTCAGCCCGTACAGCATCGTTGGCCTGAGCGCCACCTGGGACGTGACCAAGAACGTCAGCCTGACCGGCGGCGTGGATAACGTCTTCGACAAGCGTTTGTGGCGTGAGGGGAATGCCCAGACTACCGGCAGCACGACTGACGTCTCGTATATGCGTGGCGCAGGCGCGTACACGTATAACGAACCGGGTCGTACGTGGTATATGAGCGTAAACACCCACTTCTGATATCAGCACACCCTTCCGCGCGGGCGGAAGGGTGTTATTATCACCCCATGCAAATCACCCATTCTCGTCTCCCCTTCGCCGACCTTACGCTGCACGTCGTCACTTTCGATCCCGCCAGCTTTCAGGAAAGCGACCTGCTGTGGTTCCCTCACTACACGCGTCTGATGAACGCCGGACGCAAGCGTAAAAGCGAGCATCTGGCAGGCCGGATTGCCGCCGTACATGCGTTAAGGGAGTATGGCGTCAAAAGCGTACCGGGCATCGGCGATCGGCGTCAGCCGCTATGGCCGGAAGGGCTGTTCGGCAGCATCAGCCACTGCGGCAATACCGCACTGGCGGTAGTCGCCAAAGAGCCGGTGGGGGTTGATACAGAAGCCTTGTTTTCGCCGCAGACGGCGGAAGAACTGGTAAGAAGTCTCATTTCGGAGGCTGAGCAGGAACGTCTGAAAGCGTGTCGCCTGCCCTTTGAACAGGCGCTGACGCTGGCCTTTTCCGCCAAAGAGAGCGCTTTTAAAGCCACGCCAGCGTCAGAGCAGCATCACGCCGGGTTTCACCACTATGAGATTGTCGACGTGCAGGCAAACCTGCTGCGTCTGCGCCACCGCGCGCTGCGTTGGCGCGTGCAGTGGCATCTCACCCAACAGCATCTGATCACGCTGGCCCGCGGTTAACCGTTGAGCAACTCGCGCGCCTGATTCGCCACAGACTGCGCGTCAAAGCCGTGGTGTTGTCGCATCCAGCGCCGATCCGCCGCCGCAGCGTATTCACCGTCCGGAATACCCAACCGTTTCAGTACCGCGCCGCTGCCCGCTTCTGCCAGCGCCTCCGCCACCAGACTGCCCAGCCCGCCGTTAACGTTATGTTCTTCAACGGTTATTACCGCCTTGCACCCTTTCAGCGCAGCCAAGAGGGCCTGTGTATCGCAAGGGCGGATTGACGGCACGCCGATTACCGTCGCATGGATACCGGCGTCAGCTAACAGCGAGGCGGCATCCACCACTTCATGCACCGTCGACCCTGTCGCCACCAGCGCCAGATCGTCACCTTCGCGTAACGTCACAACCGCGCCAGGCGCAAAGCGATAGTCCTCACCATACAGCTCCGGCAGCGCTTTGCCGTCCATACGGATATACACCGGACCGACATAACCGAGGGCGTAGTCGATGATCTGACGGCATTCGCGCGGAGACGAAGGGGCGAATATCTGGATATTGCCAAACCCCCGCATAACAGCGAGATCGTCGATCGAATGGTGGGTACTGGCCAACGGCCCATAGCTGGCCCCGGCGTTCAGGCCAAACAGCTTCACGTTCGTGTTGTTGTAACAAACATCGACTTTGATTTGCTCGTTAGCCCGGGAAATCAGGAACGGTGCGGCGTTACACGTGACGGCGACTTTCCCGCCCAGCGCCAGCCCTGCCGCCGTACCGACCATGCTTTGCTCGGCGATCCCCACGTTAACCAGCCTGCCGGGAAACTGTTTGATAAACGGGGCAATCTTCGCCGTCGAGGTGGAGTCCGCCACCACCGGCACCAGGTCGACGCCCTTTTCCACGGCATCAATAAATGCCTGAACCATCACGTTCGCGAGGTGTTCTGCATTACTCATCTTTCAGTTCCTCCAGTGCCAGTGCGATTTCTTCGCCTTTCGGTACGCGGTGGTGCCATTCCGGACGTCCCTGAATAAAGGAGATCCCTGCGCCTTTGGTGGTGTTGGCGATAATGACATTGGGTTTACCCGCCTGTTTCAGCCCTTCCAGCGCGGCAACCACCGACGCCATCTCATTGCCTTCACACTCCGTTACCGCCATACCAAACGCCCGCCATTTATCGGCCAGCGGGTCCGTATTCAGGATTTCGCGGGTCGGCCCGGCAAGCTGAAGATTGTTTTTATCGTTAATGATGATCAGGTTATCCAGCCCGTAATGCGCTGCCGCCAGCGCGGCTTCCCAGTTACTGCCTTCTGCCAGCTCGCCGTCGCCGGTAATCAAAAAAATGCGGCGGGCGCTGTTGCTTTTTTTGGCTGCCAGCGCCAGTCCCACCGCAACAGGCAAACCGTGGCCCAGCGCGCCCGTGTTCAACTCAATGCCGGGGGTTTTCTGGCGAACCGGGTGTCCGGGAAGATGGGAGTTGGCATGCTGGTAGGTTTCCAGCCAGTCGACGGGGAAAAATCCCGCTTCTGCCAGCACGCAGTAATAGCACCCCACCGCGTGCCCTTTAGACTGGATGTAGATGTCGCGCTGGTCATCGTCCAGGCGATCCGGCGCGACGTTGAGAATACGGAAGTAGAGCGCGGTCAGCAGTTCAACCTGAGACAAGTCGGCACCGGTATGGCCGCCTGCGGGACTGTTGGCGTTGAGTCTGACAATGTGGCGGCGCACGGCTCGCGCCTTGCGCTCAAGCGTCTGGATATCGTAATTGTAGGGATTCATTTAATACCTCTGAATTTATTTTCAACATGGAATATTTATTCCACCAGGAACTAAAAAAACCAGACATCCCCAGGCGTTGCATGACATGGCTTGTGCCGCTGCAGGATACTCAGGAACATTCTGTCTCCTTACCGCAACTGGATTAACGAACGACATATTCAATTGACTTAATGTGTCACTGAATATATATTCATACTTGATTCTTTATTCAATTATGCGACCTTTTTCTCAGCTTTGTCCAATGCTGTTTTTGAGGATTGGTTAAACTTAGAGCTTTGTCACACTTACCAGCTTTGTCTTTTCGCGTATGATAATACCCTCTAAGATAATGGCGGTACGGAACGTATGTGTCTGGCTATGATGAATTTTTTTGGGGAATACTATGGCAAAGCAGGATGAACAACGGCTATTGGTTAAAATCGCAACCCTTTACTATCTCGAGGGTCGCAAACAGTCCGATATTGCTCAGCTTCTCTCGCTTTCTCAGTCGTTTATCTCCCGCGCAATCACCCGCTGTCAAAAAGAGGGCGTGGTGAAAATCAGCGTCGTTCAACCGTCCAATATTTTTCTTAATCTTGAGAAAGGCATCGAAGAACGCTACGGGTTGAAACAAGCCATCGTGGTGGATACGGAAGAAGATGCCAGCGATCACGCCCTTAAACGCGCCATTGGCTCCGCCGCGGCCCACTATCTTGAAACCCGTTTGCGGCCTAAAGATCTGGTTGGCGTCTCGTCGTGGAGTTCAACCATCCGCGCAATGGTCGACGAAGTCCATACACAAAATCTGAAGGCGGGCGGCGTCATTCAACTTCTCGGCGGCGTCGGACCAAACGGCAACGTGCAGGCTACCATCCTCACCCAAACGCTGGCGCAGCACCTGAACTGCGATGCCTGGCTTCTGCCCTCGCAAAGTATCGAAGGTTCGGTGGAAGAGAAAAACCGGCTTATCGCCAGCAAAGACGTCGCCGATGTGATCTCACGCTTCGATAACGTTGATATCGCCATTGTCGGCATCGGCATTCTCGAACCGTCGCAGCTCCTCAAAACCTCCGGGAACTATTATCACGAAGATATGCTCCAGGTGCTGGCCGATCGCGGTGCCGTAGGGGATATCTGTCTGCACTACTATGACAAAAACGGTCAACCTGTTTTACAGGACGACGAAGATCCGGTGATCGGCATGGCGCTCGACAAAGTGAAAAAATGCCCAAACGTCGTGGCGCTGGCTGGCGGTACCGACAAAGTCGCGGCCATTAAGGGGGCGCTAAACGGCGGCTATATTGACGTTTTGATCACCGACTATCCCACCGCTCGCCAGTTGGTCACCGCCTGAATTCAGCCTCACTGTACTGCCTTTGCGTTGCGATCCTTGTGCGCAGAGGCATTAAAAATCTTTAAATTTCAATAAACTGAAAGGATTCACCTCCACGTAATTTTCACCGGTCTTTGCTATTCTGCCCACTCTCTAAGTGTGATTCTCAGCACAATTGATGATTTTTTCGGTAGCTCAGCCCAACGATTGTGGCTAAGGTATTAAATAAATAATCAATACCGAATATATATTCACAAACAAAAATACGCGACGTCACAGCCAGCCTGATGAAGTAAAACGCGACAACGAGGGATGCCATTCTGCCTTCTACGCCGGGACGCAATGTGACTCAGGAGACAATCTATGTGTACAGCGAAGAAAGGGTTCATTATCGCGCTGGATGAAGGCACCACCAACGCGAAAGCGGTCGCGCTAGACAACAGGGGCAACGTGGTCGCGAAATACTCTCAGCCGCTGGCGATTCAAACGCCGCGGGAAGGCTGGGTGGAACAATCCGGCGAGGTATTGATTGAGGCATCCCTGGACGTGATCGCCAGGGCCATTCAGCATGTCGGCGCAGACAACGTCGTTGCGCTGGCGATCAGTAATCAGCGTGAAACCGCCATCGGCTGGTATCGCGACAGCGGTAAGCCGCTGAATGCCGCGATCACCTGGCAGTGCACGCGCAGCGCGGCCTGGTGTGAGGCGCTGCGCCAGGATAACCAGGAGCCGTTGATTAAAGCCACAACCGGCTTGCCCATCGCCCCGCTGTTTTCGGCCTCTAAAATGCGCTGGCTGCTGGAATCGATACCTGACGGTGCGCGACTGGCGGAACAGGGAAAAATTTGCCTGGGCACCATCGACAGTTGGCTGCTGTGGAACTTAACCGGCGGCGAGGCCTTCTCCTGCGACTTCTCCAACGCCGCCCGCACCCAACTGCTTAACCTGCAAACCGGGCAATGGGATGAGGCGATGCTGGCGCTGTTCGCGATCCCCCGCGTCGCGCTGCCGGAAATCAAACCCTCCAGCGGCCTGTTTGGTCATACCCGCGGCCTGACCGGGATCCCGGATGGTATTCCGGTGATGTCGATGGTTGGCGATTCTCACGCCGCCCTGTTTGGTCATGCGCTTGGCGAACTGGGGTGTGTTAAAGCTACCTACGGCACGGGTTCCTCAGTCATGGCGCCAGTGAAGTCGGCGCAGTGCACTATCCACGCGCTGGCGACCACCATCGCCTGGCATGATGGCGAACGCATTGTTTACGGTCTGGAAGGCAACATTCCGCACACCGGCGACGCGGTTGCCTGGATGGCGGACAGCACCGGACTGAGCGAGCTGCCTGACGACGAGCTGGCGCATGAACTTAACACCCTTCCCGCTTCCGTTGAATCGACCCTCGGCGTTTACTTTGTCCCGGCGCTGACCGGGCTAGGCGCGCCCTGGTGGGATGACAGCGCGCGGGGCGTGATCTGCGGACTCAGCCGCGGGGTAAAGCGAGCGCATCTGATCCGCGCCGCCCTCGAGTCTATAACCTATCAGATAGCAGACGTGGTCGTTGCCATGCAACAGCACGACGATTTCAGCTTAACGGCGCTCATGGTTGACGGCGGTCCAACAAAAAATGACTGGTTGATGCAATACCAGGCGGATCTGTTGGGCTGTCCGGTGATGCGCAGCGATGTGCCGGAACTTTCCGCCATCGGCGCCGCGTTGCTGGCGCGCAAAGCGCTTCACCCTGGCTCGCTGAGCGATCTTAAAGACCTCTTAACCGAGCACAGTACTTTTCAACCCGACATGGCGCGCCACCGTCGACTGCAACAACGATGGCAGGCGTGGCGCCATGCGGTGAACAGAACATTATGGAAACCGGCCTCGTCGGTCTGACGCCTTACCAGGGAATAACGGCTGACTGAATACATTCACTCAACAAAGGAGGACTCCGGCCCATAACAAATCTGGCTTTACGTTGTTTCACCGTACCCGACAATAACAACACAGAGAGAACATTGTCATGAAATTACGTTTAACGCTGTTAACCGCTGCTACCCTGACCGCGTTGTCCTTTGCCGCGCATGCCGTCGAAAAAGGGACAATTATGATTATGGTCAACTCGCTGGATAATCCGTATTACGCCTCTGAAGCGAAAGGCGCCAGCGAAAAAGCGCAAGAATTAGGTTACAAGACCACAATTCTTTCGCACAGCGAAGATGTGAAAAAACAAAATGAGCTCATCGATACCGCCATCGGTAAAAAAGTTCAGGGCATTATCCTTGATAACGCTGACTCAACGGCCAGCGTTGCGGCAATTGAAAAAGCGAAAAAAGCGGGAATACCGATTGTTTTAATCAACCGTGAAATTCCGGTAGATGATGTGGCGCTGGTGCAGATTACCCATAATAACTTCCAGGCCGGTTCGGAAGTCGCCAACGTATTTGTGGAAAAAATGGGTGAAAAAGGCAAATACGCTGAGCTGACCTGTAACCTCGCGGATAATAACTGCGTCACCCGTTCCAAATCATTCCACCAGGTCATCGACCAGTTCCCGGATATGGTCAGCGTCGCGAAACAGGATGCTAAAGGCACGCTGATTGACGGCAAACGCATCATGGACAGCATTCTGCAAGCGCACCCTGACGTGAAAGGCGTTATCTGCGGAAACGGCCCCGTCGCGCTTGGCGCTATCGCCGCCCTGAAAGCCGCTAACCGCAGCGACGTCATTGTCGTCGGCATTGACGGCAGCAACGACGAACGCGACGCGGTGAAAGCGGGTTCGCTGCAGGCTACCGTGATGCTTCAGGCTCAGGCCATCGCAGCGCAGGGGGTGACCGATCTGGATAACTACCTGCAAAACGGCGTGAAGCCCGATAAACAGCGCGTGATGTTCCGCGGCATTCTCATCACTAAAGATAACGCAGATAAAGTCCAGGATTTCAACATCAAGTCCTGATCCCGGGGAGTTGCGCCTCTCACAAGGCGCAGAGGAGAACATTATGTCTAAAAAAGCCTGGCTGGCGCTGGCCGTATTGACCATGGGAGGGTGCCGCATCGTCTCGCAACAGGAACTGGCGGACCTTAAATCTCCCCCTAATCCCCATATGGCCAACATTGACCAAACGTGGCAAAACCAGATTGTCCCGCAGATTGTCGGGCAGGCGCGTCCCGTCGCCGAACTGATGGCGGCGCTGGGCGCGGAAAAAGACATTGACAGCGCCTGTCAAAAGCTGGGCTTTCGTTCTCAGGATGAGAATCCCTGCCTCTTTTACGTCAAGGTAGCAGGAAAGATCAGCCAACTCGACACGGCGTCACGCAGCGGCAAGATGACGGTCGCGGATAAGAGCGGCAGCGATGTGGTCGTCCAGATCGGTCCGACGCTGCGCGGCACGCAGTTGCGCGATGCGTATAAAGGGGCCAGCTACGGTGATTTCAACGACCAGGTGTTGTTCGGCGAATATGGCCGGGCAATTAACGAGCAGGCCGTTAACATGATCCAGGCGGCGCCGCTGAAAACCGGCGAATCCGTCGAGGTGTATGGCGTATTTTCCAGTTGGGATATTCCCCAAACACTGCCTGCGATTACGCCCGCCAAAATCGACCTGGCAGGAGGGGAATAACATGCAGCCGCATAATCGCGTCGCGCCCGACTGCGCTGAGTCTGAAGTGATTATTGAAACCCGTGCGCTGTCGCGCGTTTATCCCGGGGTGGTGGCGTTAGATAATGTGAATTATCGGGTCTACCGGAATAAGGTCAATGTACTGATTGGCGAAAATGGCGCGGGTAAATCGACCATGATGAAAATGCTCGCCGGGGTGGAAACGCCCTCCTCCGGGCAACTGTTTCTTGATGGTCAACCTGTCTCGCTAAATTCGACACATCAGGCGGAGAAACTGGGGATCAGCATTATTTTTCAGGAGCTGAATTTATTTCCCAATATGAACGTCATGGATAATATTTTCATGGCTAACGAATTTTTCCAGAAAGGACGAATCAACGAAAAATATCAGTATGCGTTGGCAAAATCTTTACTGGAAAGACTGGAGCTGGACGTTGACCCTTATACGCCGCTAGGGGAACTCGGCATCGGCCACCAGCAACTGGTGGAAATCGCCCGCGCGCTGTCTAAAGACACGCGAGTGCTGATCATGGATGAACCCACCTCCGCCCTCAGCCAGTCTGAAGTGAAAGTGCTGTTCAACGTGATCGAACAGCTGAAGCGGCGCGGCGTGACCATCATTTATATCTCCCACCGTCTGGAAGAACTGATGGAAATTGGCGACAACATCACCATTTTCCGCGACGGTCGGTTTATCAGCGAACGCCCCGTTCGTGACGCCAGCATTCCGTGGATCATCGAACAGATGGTGGGCGACAAGAAAAAACATTTCGATTACCAGGCCGCGCCACACGGCGACACCGTGCTTGCCGTACAGGGCCTGACCGCGCTTCACCCCAGCGGTGGCTACAAACTCAATGACGTTTCGTTTCGCTTACGCAAAGGCGAAGTGATCGGCATTTACGGTCTGCTGGGCGCCGGGCGCACAGAGTTGTTTAAGGGGCTGGTAGGCCTGATGCCCTGCCAGAGTGGAAAGATAGACCTCAACGGCGAACGCATCGATAACGCCCACTTCCAGTCGCGACTGAAAAAAGGGCTGGCGCTGGTGCCAGAGGACAGACAGGGTGAAGGCGTGGTGCAGATGATGTCGATCCAGTCCAACATGACCTTGTCAGACTTCAGCCTGAAGGGGTTTCGTCGGGCCTGGCAATGGTTGAACCCGCATAAAGAGCAGGCCAGCGTGAAGGAGATGATCCAGCAACTGGCAATTAAGGTCAGCGATCCCGAACTGCCCATTACTTCCCTGAGCGGCGGCAACCAGCAGAAAGTGGTACTGGGCAAGGCGCTGATGACGCAGCCTCAGGTGGTGTTTCTTGATGAACCGACCCGCGGCATCGACGTGGGCGCGAAAACCGACGTCTATCACCTTATCGGCAAAATGGCGCAGCAAGGGTTGGCAGTGATGTTTTCGTCATCCGAACTCGACGAAGTGATGGCGCTGGCGGATCGCATTCTGGTCATGGCCGATGGCCGCATTACCGCCGATGTCCCCCGCGATGCCGTCACGCGCGAGGCGTTAATCGCCGCGTCTACCCCACAAGATTATTCAGGCTGGAATCCATCATGAACCAGAAATATATGATTTATATGTACCTGCTAAAGGCCAGAACATTCATCGCGTTGCTGCTGGTGATTGCGTTCTTTAGCGTGATGGTACCGAATTTCCTGACCACGTCTAACCTGCTGATTATGACGCAGCATGTGGCAATCACCGGGCTTCTGGCCATTGGCATGACGCTGGTGATCCTGACGGGCGGCATCGACCTGTCCGTGGGCGCCGTCGCCGGGATCTGCGGCATGGTGGCGGGCGCGCTGTTGACCAACGGCCTGCCTATCTGGGGCGGTAATATCCTCTTTTTTAACGTGCCGGAGGTGATCCTCTGCGTCGCCCTGTTCGGCATCCTCGTCGGGTTCATCAACGGCGCGGTAATTACCCGCTTCGGCGTGGCGCCGTTTATCTGCACCCTCGGCATGATGTATGTCGCCAGGGGCTCCGCCCTGCTGTTTAACGACGGCAGCACCTACCCCAACCTCAACGGGATGGAGGCGCTGGGCAACACCGGTTTCGCCACGCTGGGCTCCGGCACCCTGTTGGGCATTTATCTGCCTATCTGGCTGATGATTGGCTTCCTGCTGCTGGGTTATTGGATCACCACCAAAACGCCGCTTGGCCGCTATATCTACGCCATCGGCGGCAACGAGTCCGCCGCGCGCCTCGCCGGCGTGCCGATCGTTAAAACAAAAGTCTTTGTATACGCCTTCTCCGGACTGTGCGCGGCCTTTGTCGGACTGATTGTCGCCTCGCAGCTGCAAACCGCGCATCCGATGACCGGCAATATGTTTGAAATGGACGCCATTGGCGCCACCGTACTGGGCGGAACCGCGCTGGCAGGTGGGCGCGGCAGGGTTTCCGGCTCCATTATCGGCGCTTTCGTCATCGTCTTTCTCGCCGACGGGATGGTCATGATGGGCGTCAGTGACTTCTGGCAGATGGTCATTAAAGGGGTGGTTATCGTCACCGCCGTGGTGGTCGATCAGTTCCAGCAAAAGCTCCAGAACAAGGTCATTCTGATGCGCCGCCATGAAGAAAAGCTGGCGGCGGCGCCCTCGGCAAAAACCGCATCAAGCTAAACCGCATCATTCCGCCGGGCGGAGGCTGCCCGGCTTAAACAGGAGAAAAAATATGCAACGCAATTTTCAGGGGAAAACCGTGGTTATCACCGGGGCATGTCGGGGAATTGGCGCCGGCATCGCCGAACGCTTCGCCCGCGACGGCGCAAATCTGGTGATGGTGTCCAACGCGGAGCGCGTCCACGACACCGCAGAGCAACTGCGCCAGCGCTATCAGGCGGATATCCTGTCAATGCAGGTCGATGTGACCGATGAGGCGCAGGTGCAGTCGCTGTACGAGCAGGCCGCCGCCCGCTTCGGGACTGTCGATGTATCCATCCAGAATGCCGGAGTCATCACCATCGACTATTTCGACCGGATGCCGAAGGCGGATTTCGAGAAAGTGTTGGCGGTAAACACTACCGGGGTATGGTTGTGCTGTCGTGAAGCGGCAAAATACATGGTTAAACAGAATCAGGGCTGCCTGATCAACACCTCGTCAGGTCAGGGGCGGCAGGGCTTTATCTACACCCCGCATTACGCCGCCAGCAAGATGGGCGTTATCGGTATCACCCAGAGTCTGGCGCACGAGCTGGCGCCGTGGAATATCACCGTCAACGCCTTCTGTCCAGGCATTATCGAAAGCGAAATGTGGGATTACAACGATCGCGTGTGGGGCGAGATTCTCAGCAGCGAAGAAAAACGCTACGGCAAAGGGGAACTGATGGCGGAATGGGTGAAAGGGATCCCGATGAAACGGGCCGGGAAACCCGAGGATGTCGCCGGGCTGGTGGCTTTCCTTGCCTCTGACGATGCGCGTTACCTTACCGGGCAGACCATTAATATTGATGGCGGCCTGATCATGTCGTAATCCCCGCCGGGGACTATGTGGAGAGAAATCACTATGATCGCAAAAGATTTTGCCCGGCAGTTATTTAACCTCGAAGGGCGCGTCGCCTTCGTTACCGGCGCGGGTAGCGGTATCGGCCAGATGATAGCCTGGGCCCTTGCCAGCGCGGGCGCGCGCGTGGTCGGTTTTGACCTGCGGGAAGACGGCGGGCTGAAAGAGACCGTACAGAATATCGAGGCCATCGGCGGGCAGGCCGTCCTCTACGCGGGCGATGTCCGGCAACTCAGCGACCTGCGCGCGGCCATCGCTTTCACCCACGAACGTTTTGGTCGCCTCGATATCGCGGTTAACGCCGCCGGGATCGCGAACGCTAACCCGGCGCTGGAAATGGAAAGCGAGCAGTGGCAGCGGGTGATTGATATCAACCTGACGGGCGTGTGGAACTCGTGCAAAGCCGAAGCGGAACTGATGCTGAAAAGCGGTGGCGGCGCCATTATTAATATCGCCTCTATGTCCGGGATCATCGTGAACCGGGGCCTTGATCAGGCGCATTACAACAGTTCGAAAGCCGGCGTGATCCATCTTTCGAAAAGTCTGGCGATGGAGTGGATTGAGAAAGGGATTCGGGTCAACTCCATCAGCCCGGGTTATACCGCCACGCCAATGAATACCCGCCCGGAAATGGTGCATCAGACGCGGGAATTTGAAAGCCAGACGCCGATTCAACGTATGGCGAAGGTGGAAGAGATGGCCGGTCCGGCGCTGTTTCTCGCCAGCGATGCCGCGTCGTTTTGCACGGGGGTAGATTTGGTGGTGGATGGCGGGTTTATCTGCTGGTAAACATTCGCCCGCAGCCAGTGAAGACTGCGGGCTTTCATTTTTCTGAATCTCAGCAATGGCCTGAAGCCGGAAAGCGTCAGGCGCCCGCGATTACCCGACTCTTCTCATCTCTTCTTACTGTGTATGTAAACAGTAGGCGTCCTTTTTTCAGAAAACGTTTAGATCTACATGCCGGGAAACAGTACGCCGTTGCCTGGCGCTTCGCGATCCAGATGAATAAAGTTCAGATGGCGTTCATACTGGTCGAGAATATCGGTAATCACCTGCTCTTTGCTGTAGTCCATCAGGTCGTTACCCTGACTGCCTTCCAGCAGGAAAGTTTCCAGACGATAGTAGGTCGATTTACCACTGCGGGCACGGTAGGTGAACCCCGGCACCGCGTACTGCTGCGGCCAGATCTGGTAGATAAAATTCCGTTCGTCGCCCATGTATACCCGCAGATCCAGATGGCCGAGGTTTTCGCCCTCTTCCGGCGGCAGGCTTTTTAGCGCTACCCTGGCACCGCGCAGTGTGAGCTCCTGGGCCACTTCTTCCATCGCCGGGAAGCATACCGTCTCCATCATCTGGCGGGTATAGCGCGTGCCCGGATAGTTCATCAGCCGCGATAAGCGTTTTTTCCAGCTCAGCCGATCCTGTACGCCCATCGGACGCGGCGCGGTGTGTCGGCTGGCGCTTTCCCGGCGATAATCCTCGACCTTCAGCGATTTATACAGCCCGGCCATGACAAAGAATATGACGAAGCTAAACGGTAGCCCCATGATGACCGTGGTGTTCTGCAGCGCGGAAATACCGTTTGTCATCAACATGCCGAGCGTCAGCAGGCCGATGGCGACAGACCAGAAAATGCGCAGCCAGTTTGGCGCATCGCTGTTAATGTCTTTTAGCTTAGTAAAGTTACCCAACACCAGCGCGCCGGAATCTGCGGAGGTCACATAGAACAGCAGGCCTGTGATTGTCGCCACCGAGGCGCTGAAGGTGAACGCCGGATACTGGGCCAGCAGGCTGTAAAATCCACGCTCCGGATGCGCCATCGCTTCGGATGCAAAGCCTGCATCGCCGTGAATAATTTCGTACAGCGCGCTGTTGCCAAACACCGACAGCCACAGCAGGGTAAAGGTGAACGGAATAATCAGCGTGCCGAAAACGAACTGACGAATCGTACGCCCGCGCGAAATACGCGCCAGGAACAAGCCGACAAACGGTGACCACGCCACCCACCACGCCCAGAAAAACAGCGTCCAGTTGTTCATCCACTCGACCGGGCGATCAAAAGCAAAGCTGTTCAACGTCATGCCCATAAAGCGATTCACGTAATCACCCACGTTAAGCACCAGCGCATTGAGCAGGAATGACGTATCGCCCATAAACAGCACAAACAGAATCAGTCCCAGCGCCAGCGCAACGTTCAGTTCGGACAGCACGCGAATGCCCTTATCGACGCCCGAGGTGACAGAAATTGTGGCGATAATCACCGACAGCACTATCAGCGCCGCCTTTGCCGCCATTGAGTCCGGGATATCGAACAGCACGCTAAGCCCGTAGTTCAGTTGCACCACGCCAATCCCGAGGGTGGTGGCGATGCCGAAGATGGTGCCAATCACCGCCGCGATGTCCACGCTGTGTCCTATCGGTCCGTTGATTCGTTTACCAAAGATGGGATAGAGCGCCGAACGAATGGTCAACGGCAGGTTATAGCGATAGCTGAAGTAGCCCAGCGCCATGCCCATCAGCGCATACATCGACCAGCCGGTCAGACCGTAGTGAAACAGGGTCCAGACCATCGACTGGCGAGCCGCTTCGACCGTCTGCCCCGCCCCTTCCGGCGGCTGCATATACTGCGTGACCGGTTCCGCGACCGAGAAAAACATCAGGTCGATACCAATCCCGGCGGCAAATAACATCGCAGCCCAGCTTAGCAGGCTGAATTCTGGTTTGGACTGCTCAGGCCCGAGCTTCACTGAGCCAAAGCGCGAACAGGCGATAAAAATGACGAAGACGATATACAGCGTGGCGGCCAACAGATAATACCAGCCGAAGGTTTTCGATACCCAGTTCAACGTCTTGCCGATCCAGGCGGCGGAGAAATCACTAAAGAAGATCGTGGTCAGGGAAAACAACAAAATCAGCCCGGCGGACGTATAAAAAACAACCGGATTGATTTTGTCTTTTTCTCTGCACGAGGGAAGGTCTGACATCCAGTATCCTCACTTTTATTGCAACTATTTGAAATCAAAGACGTAACAATTAATACACATTTATATTGAACGTTCAATCAAAAACCGTTCTAATAGATAAACAAAACTGATGAATGGAGTCCGAAAATGCCCAAACTGGGGATGCAACCGATTCGGCAACGGCAGCTGATTAACGCCACGCTGGAGGCGATCAATGAGGTGGGAATGCACGATGCGACGATCGCGCAGATCGCCCGTCGCGCCGGGGTTTCGACCGGCATCATCAGCCATTACTTCAGGGATAAGAATGGATTGCTGGAGGCGACGATGCGCGACATCACCAGCCAGCTCCGCCATGCGGTTTTGCATCGGCTGCGTGCGCTCCAGGGCGCCCGTGCCGAACTGCGCCTGCGGGCCATCGTCGCGGGGAATTTTGACGACACGCAGATAAGCCACGCGGCGATGAAAGCGTGGCTGGCCTTCTGGGCCAGCAGTATGCATCAGCCGATGCTGTATCGCCTTCAGCAGGTTGCCAGTAAGCGCCTGCTGTCGAATATCGTCTACGAATTTAAGCGTGAACTGCCGCGCGAACAGGCGCAGCAGGCGGGTTACGGACTGGCGGCGCTGATTGACGGGCTTTGGCTACGCGCCGCGCTGAGCGGCGAACCGTTTAATCTGAGTCTCGCCCAGGCGCTGACCACCCATTTCATCAGTCAGCATTTGCCGAAAGCCACTGACTAAACGAGGAGAACGCATGTCGCGAATGGCAGAACAACAGCTTTATATAGACGGTGGTTATACCGCCGCCGCCAGCGGTCACACCTTCGATACCATCAATCCTGCCAATGGCGATATTCTGGCGACGGTTCACGCCGCAGGGCGTGACGATGTTGATCGCGCCGTAAAAAGCGCCCAACGCGGACAAAAAATTTGGGCGGCGATGACCGCGATGGAACGTTCGCGCATTCTGCGCCGGGCGGTGGATATTCTGCGCGAACGCAATGACGAGCTGGCCAGACTGGAAACGCTGGATACCGGAAAGCCGTTCAGCGAAACCGCCAGCGTGGATATCGTGACCGGCGCGGACGTACTGGAGTATTACGCCGGGCTGATCCCGTCACTGGAAGGCAGCCAGATCCCGCTGCGCGAGTCCGCTTTCGTTTACACTCGCCGCGAGCCGTTGGGCGTGGTGGCAGGGATCGGCGCATGGAACTACCCGATTCAAATCGCGCTGTGGAAGTCTGCTCCGGCGCTGGCGGCGGGCAATGCGATGATCTTCAAACCCAGCGAAGTGACGCCGCTCACCGCGTTAAAGCTGGCGGAAATCTACAGCGAAGCGGGTCTGCCGGACGGCGTATTTAACGTGTTGCCGGGCGCGGGTGCGGAAACGGGCCAGTATCTGACCGAACATCCCGGCATTGCCAAAGTGTCGTTTACCGGCGGGGTTGCCAGCGGCAAAAAAGTGATGGCGCATTCCGCGGCCTCCTCACTGAAAGAGGTCACGATGGAGCTGGGCGGTAAATCGCCGCTGATTATTTTCGAGGACGCCAACGTTAATCTGGCTGCCGACATCGCCATGATGGCGAATTTCTACAGCGCCGGGCAGGTCTGTACCAACGGCACCCGCGTGTTTATCCCGACAAAGATGAAAAGCGCCTTTGAACAGACGATCCTCTCCCGCGTGGCGCGAATTCGCGCAGGCGATCTGTTTGATCCGGCAACTAACTTCGGGCCTCTGGTCAGCTTCGCGCATCGGGAAAACGTTCTGCGCTATATCGAAAGCGGCAAGCGCGAAGGCGCAACGCTACTGTGCGGCGGCGGCGCACTGAAAGGCCGCGACGTTGAACATGGCGCGTGGGTTGCGCCAACGGTGTTCACCGACTGTCGCGACGAGATGACCATCGTACGGGAAGAAATCTTTGGCCCGGTCATGTCAATTCTCACCTATGAGCGCGAAGACGAGGTAATTCGCCGCGCCAACGCGACCGACTATGGTCTGGCGGCAGGCGTGGTCACGCAGGATCTCAACCGTGCGCATCGGGTTATCCACCAGCTCGAGGCCGGGATCTGCTGGATCAACACCTGGGGGGAATCCCCGGCGGAAATGCCGGTCGGCGGCTATAAGCACTCTGGCATTGGTCGTGAAAACGGCGTGATGACGCTGCAAAACTACACCCAGGTAAAATCCATCCAGATCGAGATGGCCCCCTTCCAGTCCGTCTTTTAACCAGGAGGTCTCATTGCATTTTGACTATATCATTATTGGCGCCGGTTCTGCCGGCAACGTACTGGCAACACGACTGACAGAAGACAGCAATACCACCGTTCTGCTTTTAGAGGCGGGCGGCCCGGACTACCGTGCGGATTTTCGCACTCAGATGCCCGCGGCGCTGGCCTATCCCCTTCAGGGGAAACGCTATAACTGGGCGTATGAAACCGAGCCGGAACCGCACATGAATTATCGCCGGATGGAGTGCGGACGCGGCAAAGGACTGGGCGGTTCCTCGTTGATTAACGGCATGTGCTATGTTCGCGGCAACGCGATGGATCTCGACAACTGGGCAAACGAACCCGGACTCGAACACTGGAGCTATCTCCACTGCCTGCCCTACTACCGTAAGGCGGAATCGCGCGATATCGGCGCAAACGACTATCACGGCGGCGACGGCCCGGTCTGCGTGACCACCTCGAAACCCAATGTGAATCCGTTGTTCGACGCGATGATCGAGGCGGGCGTACAGGCCGGTTATCCGCGCACGGACGATCTTAACGGTTACCAGCAGGAAGGCTTTGGCCCGATGGATCGCACCGTAACGCCGCAGGGACGTCGCGCCAGCACCGCGCGCGGCTATCTCGATCAGGCAAGAAAACGTCCTAACCTGACGATAATCACCCACGCGCTGACCGATCACATCATCTTTGATGGCAAAAAGGCGGTGGGCGTGGAGTGGCTGGAAGGCGACGGCACCATTCCGACCACAGCCACAGCGGAAAAAGAGGTGCTGTTATGCGCCGGGGCGATTGCTTCGCCGCAGATTCTGCAGCGTTCCGGCGTTGGCGACGCGGCGTTGCTGAAAGCGTTTGCTATTCCGCTGGTTCATCACCTGCCCGGCGTCGGCGAAAACCTGCAGGATCATCTGGAGATGTACCTGCAATACGCCTGTAAAAAACCGGTCTCCCTGTACCCGGCTCTGCAATGGTGGAATCAACCGAAGATCGGCGCCGAATGGCTGTTTGGCGGCACCGGCATTGGCGCGAGCAACCATTTCGAAGCGGGCGGTTTTATCCGCAGCCGGGACGCGTTTACCTGGCCAAACATTCAGTATCACTTTCTGCCGGTCGCGATCAATTACAACGGCTCGAACGCGGTTAAAGAACATGGCTTCCAGTGCCACGTCGGCTCTATGCGCTCGCCAAGCCGCGGCCACGTCCATCTTAAATCACGCGATCCGCGCGAGCACCCGGCAATTTTGTTTAATTACATGTCGACCGACCAGGACTGGCAGGAGTTTCGCGACGCCATTCGCATTACCCGTGAAATCATCAACCAGCCCGCGCTGGATCCCTTTCGCGGACGGGAAATAAGCCCTGGCAGCGACTGCCAGAGCGACGAACAACTGGACGCGTTTGTGCGCGAGCACGCCGAGACGGCGTTTCATCCCTGCGGCACCTGCAAAATGGGCTTTGATGAAATGGCGGTCGTGGACGGCGAAGGCCGGGTTCACGGCGTGGAAAACCTGCGCGTGGTGGACGCTTCAATCATGCCGCAAATCATCACCGGCAACCTGAACGCGACCACAATCATGATTGGCGAAAAGCTTGCCGATGCTATTCGCGGTCGCGCCCCGCTGGCAAAAAGCACAGCCAGCTATTACGTGGCGGGCGACACGCCGGTACGCCAGGCGCCACGGCGGTAACGGTCTGTATGGTCTGATAACGCGGCGCGTATCAGGCCGCTTCCGAATACCCATAACGCTTCTATACTGAAAAGACATTCCTTTAAAAGAGAACGTTATGCCGTTACCCGATTTTCACGTCTCCGAACCCTACACCCTCGGCATTGAGCTGGAAACGCAGGTGGTTAATCCACCGGGCTATGACCTGAGCCAGGATTCTTCGCGGCTGATTGCCGCCGTGAAAGACCGGGTCACCGCCGGTGAAGTCAAACATGACATCACCGAAAGCATGCTGGAACTGGCGACCGATGTGTGTCACAACATCGACCAGGCCGCCGCACAGTTTTCCGCCATGCAGCAGGTGATTCTCCACGCTGCGGCGGAGCACCACATTGAGATTTGTGGCGGGGGCACCCATCCGTTTCAAAAATGGCAGCGGCAGGAAGTGTGCGATAACGAGCGCTATCAGCGGACGCTGGAGAATTTTGGCTACCTCATTCAGCAGGCGACCGTGTTTGGTCAGCACGTACACGTCGGTTGCGCCAGCGGTGACGACGCGATCTATCTGCTGCACGGGCTGTCACACTTCGTGCCGCACTTTATCGCGCTCTCTGCCGCTTCGCCTTATATGCAGGGTTCTGACACCCGTTTCGCCTCATCGCGGCTGAATATTTTCTCCGGTTTTCCGGACAACGGTCCGATGCCGTGGGTCAGTAACTGGCAGGAATTTGAGGGGCTATTCCGTCGGCTCAGTTACACCAGCATGATCGAAAGTATTAAAGATTTGCACTGGGATATCCGACCGAGTCCGCATTTTGGCACCGTGGAAGTGCGGGTGATGGATACGCCGCTCACCTTGTCTCATGCCGTCAACATCGCGGGACTGATTCAGGCGACCGCGCACTGGCTTTTGACCGAGCGACCATTTAAACACCAGGAACGCGATTACCTGCTGTATAAGTTCAACCGCTTTCAGGCCTGCCGTTACGGGCTGGATGGCATTCTGACCGACGTACATACCGGCGATCATCATAAACTGTCAGAGGACACCCTGCGTCTGCTGGAGAAAGTCGCCCCCTCGGCGGATAAAGTGGGCGCAGGCAGCGCGATCGAGGCCCTGACCCGTCAGGTGAGAAACGGCGGCAGCGAAGCGCAAAAGATGCGGGAATTTGTCGCCGATGGCGGGTCGTTGATTGGTCTGGTGAAAAAACATTGCGAGATCTGGGCGGGGTAACAGGACGGCGTTTGCGTTGTCCGGCGTAATCCCGGACAATGGCTTTTTTAACTCACATTTAACAATGCCATGAAACACCCGCTTGAATCGCTGATGACTGCCGCCGGTATTTTGCTGATGGCTTTTCTGTCCTGCCTGTTGCTGCCCGCCCCGTCTCTGGGACTGACGCTGGCGCAAAAGCTGGTTGACGCCTTTCATCTGATGGATCTCAACCAGCTTTATACGCTGCTGTTCTGCCTGTGGTTTTTAGCGCTTGGCGCTGTCGAATATTTTGTGCTCCGCTACGTCTGGCGTCGCTGGTTTTCGCTGGCCGGTTAAGCCCGTGAAGTCGCGCATGCCGTGCACCAGCGCTTCGCACCACGCGGTGTAGTCATGCCCGCTCGACCACGGATGAAAACTGACCGTGTAGCCCTTTTCTTTGAGTACCTTTTCAAACGCCAGCGTGTTGCGATAAATGCCGCCGTTCGGCCCTTCCTGTTCAAAACGCCCGGCTTGTAGCCAGAAGGTAATCGGGTAGCGCGGCGAGTTCTGATACTGCCGCGTCAGCCAGGCGGGCGCCTCCCCGTGCGGCGCCCACCAGTAGGAGCCGGAAAGACTCAGCACATTGCCAAACAGCCGTGGGTAGCGCAGCGCCACCCACGACGACGCCAGTCCCCCATAGCTGGACCCGGCCAGCACCGTTTTCTGCCGCTGGAGGGATATGCCCCGCTGCGCCAGCCAGGGCGTCAGCTCGTGCGCCATGAAATCGGCAAAGTCCGGGTTTGGCGGCAGCTCTTTTCCACGACGCGGATGATCGAGCGAGTCCACAAATACCACATTGATCGGCGGAAGCTGATGGCGGGCAATCAGACCGTCAACTATCCGGTCGATATGGTAGTCATCAAGGTAGGTTTTACCGTCAAACAGGATCAACGTCCAACGCGCCGGCTGCGCCACTCGCGGACGGTAGAGAGCGATTTCCCGGCGATTGCCTAACCGTTCGCTTTTCAGCATCTGACGGGTAAGCGCGCCGTGCGTCAACGGCTGTGCAGCGGCCTGCGCCGAACAAAAACGCGGCGGGCCAAGATCGATTAACGACGACTGGTTCCAGCGATCGGCATGCTTATCGCCGATCCGCAACGGGTTATAAGGATCGGCCTGCGCGCTGACCAGGATCGCGCGTCGCTGATCGCGGGGCGAACCGCTGACTTTTGGCACATCCGGCGCCAGTTTGTACTGCATAACCGTATCCGCAGGCACAACATAGCTGCGAAACCAGACGTCGGAATGGCCGAGTCGAAACAGCGGATCGTGCTCGCCTGCCGGCGAGCCAAACAGAAAAACGTTTTGCTTCGCGCCGCGCCAGAGAAAGGTGATCCGTTTATGGTTAGCGTCGACAGGTTCGACCAGCGGCGTACCGTAACGCTGCCGATCCTGCCAGAAATCCGCAGTTCCCGCCCCGGCGGCAATCGCTTTTTCCAGCCGCTGTAGCGTCGGGCTGACCGGGGAAATTCGCTGCGTGCGCGGCAGCGGCGTCGTCTCTTTCATCTGCCAGCTAAACTGCCAGCGCGCGCCTTCGTTACCATGCAGCACCAGCGAGGTAGTCTGCTGTACGGGTAACGAAAACAGCAAATGATGCTCGCCATCGTCGGGGCCGTCTTCCAGTAATGTGCGGATACGCCGGTTTTGACCGTCGAGCAGACGGGCATCGGTGACGCCGGACAGCGTTGCGGAAACATAGTTTTCGTTTAGCGGAGGAAGGACAAAACAGACTTCGCCGCTGGCATCAAATTTTCCCTGCTGCTCGCCGTGGAGCGAGGGAGTCGAACAGGACATCGCCTGAGCCGACAGGGTTCCCAGCCCCAGGAGCAAACCACTCCACGCCATTTTCATTGGCTAACCGTTCCTGAAGAAATGTGTCAGCCACGCTAATGTAAATGGGAATGATTTGCAATAAGATTTGTAAGCGGAATGTTACTCCGCCTGTCGCGGCCTGATAACACTATGCCGGGTGTGTCCGGCTGTGGTTCTCTTTGCGGTAGGCGCCCGGCGGCTGATTAAACGTGCGGGTAAAGATGCGGGTAAACGTCTGCTGCGAATCAAAACCGTAGCGCAAACAGATATCGTATACTTTTTCGTCGGATTCGCGCAAATCCCGCGCCGCCAGCAGCAGCTTACGCTCGCGGATGTAGCGCCCGAGACTCTCCCCTTTGTACTGCATAAAAAGACGCTGCAGATGCCACTTGGAATACCCCGCGTGGCGGGCGATATCGTCAATACGCAACGGTTGATTCAAATTTTCATCAATCCATTCGACAATAGTGTCGATTACCTGAGCAGAAATGGTCATTCAGCACTCCTCTCCTGCAAATTGCTCGTGTTCTCCCACCATGCCGTGAACTGTTGCGCCGGATCGTCGAGCTTCACCGGTTCGCCCAGCGTCGGAGTGAGCAGGCGGTAGGGTTTATGACGGCTGGCCAGCGCCAGCCGCTTATAAGGATCATCCCAGGTGTGTTTCGCCAGCACAAAACGTCCGGCATGCCCCGGTAAGATGGCTCTGGCGCGCAGATCCTGTGCCGCCTGAGCGGTTTCCTCCGGCATCATGTGGATGTATTTCCAGTCCGGGTCGTACTGACCGTTTTCCATGATCGCCAGATCGATTGCGCCAAACTGTTCGCCAATCGCCCGAAAGTGCGGGCCGTAGCCAGAGTCGCCGCTGTAGTAAATTTTCTGTTCCGGCGTTTCAAACAGAAAACTGGCCCACAGCGTCTGGTTACGCTTGATGCCGCGTCCGGAAAAATGGCGGGCGGGCAGTACGTGAATATAGAGCCCGTCATCCACCCGCACAGACTGGTGCCAGTCACGCTCCTCAATGATGTCGCCGTTCATACCCCAGTACCGCAAATGCGAACCGACGCCGAGCGGCGTAATCACCCGCTTCACTTTTGGCATCAACGCCTTGATGGTGGCGTAATCCAGATGGTCATAATGATCGTGAGAAATGATCAACAGATCGATCGCCGGCATTGCCTGGGCGGTCCAGGGGTAATCACCGACAAACGCTTTGTTGAGAAAAGAAAACGGCGCCGCGTAACGGCTGAAGACCGGGTCGATCAGAATGCGTTTTCCGCCGAGCTGCAAATACCACGACGAGTGGCCAAGCCAGATCAGCGTGTCCCTGTCGGCGGGCAGAGCTGCAATATCGGTCGCTACCAGCGGTAACGGCTGCGCCGGACGCGCGTTCTCTCGCTTTGCGACCAGGAATTCCCACCAGGCCGCCAGCAGACTTTTATTTCCGGTATAGCCCGGCCCTGGCACCTGATTATGGAATTGCCCATCACGATAATTGACGGACTGTTCAAACTGACTGAGCTGAGCCCCTTGCGGCGCCTGACCGAAGCCAGCATTGAGGACAAACGGTAACGTTGCGGCACTGGCAATGATCATCATAACAACCACACAAACTGTGAGACGCTTCATATCCTGACCTGAAAACGCGCTCCCGTCCGGTAGTCTGCGCGGCTGACTCTTGATTATGAGTGAGTAAGCACTCATTATAGAAATCGGAAATTTCGCGTCAAGACGTTTTTCAATCTTTGACATTCCCCGTTGCGGCGCTGCAAAGGCCGTGTTTCAATTCGGGTTTTAGACTGATAAGGGTAAAATGTAGTGGCTCGTCCGAAGAGTGAAGACAAAAAACTGGCATTACTGGAGGCAGCAACCACGGCAATCGCGCAGTCCGGGATCGCGGCTTCTACCGCCGTGATTGCCCGTAATGCAGGCGTGGCGGAAGGAACATTATTTCGCTATTTCGCGACCAAAGACGAGTTAATTAACGAACTTTACCTCCATCTTAAGCACAGCCTGTGTCAGTCAATGATCGCCAGGCTGGATCGCTCGCTGACCGATGCCAAAGCGATGACCTTTTATATCTGGAGCAGCTATATCCGCTGGGGGCTGGAACAGACGCACGGGCACCGCGCGATACGCCAACTGGCGGTCAGCGAGAAAATCACCAAAGAGACAGAACAAAAGGCCGACGCCATGTTTCCTGAGCTGCACGATCTTTGCCATCGTGCGGTCCTGCCGGTCTTTATGTCAGACGAATATCGCGCCTTCGGCGACGCGCTGTTTTTAACCCTGGCCGAAACCACCATGGAGTTTGCCACTCGCGAACCGGCTCGCGCCAGTGAGTTTATCTCTCTCGGTTTTGAAGCGATGTGGCGCGCCCTCACCCGCGAGGAATTCTGATGAATGATAAAACGCTGTATGATTGCGCGCGCCGTCTGGCGCTGGCTTTTCCGTTTACCGAACATTGCTGGCCGTTTGGCCCGGAATATGACGTCTTTAAAGTGGGCGGTAAGATCTTCATGATTGCCACCGACGTGAACAATCGCAGAGTGATTAATCTGAAGTCCGATCCGCAAAAATCGCTGTTAAATCAGCAGATATACCCGAGCATCACGCCTGGTTACCACATGAACAAAAAGCACTGGATTTCCGTCACGCCCGGCGACGATATCAGCGAGTCGCTGCTGGAAGAACTGGTTAACGATTCGTGGAATCTGGTAGTTGACGGTCTGACGAAGCGCGACCAAAAACGGATCCGCCCGCGCTGATTGGTCGTGACAGACGATAACTGTTTTCGCATTTTCTCACTTATCATCTGCCGGAGAACCTTGTACCCTGCGGGGTAATGAAACAAACCGGGAGTAGTTATGGATATCGTATCAGTTGCCTTAAAACGTCATTCCACCAAGGCCTTCGACCCCAGCAAAAAATTGACCGCTGAACAGGCAGAAAAGATAAAAACGCTGCTGCAATACAGCCCGTCCAGCACCAACTCTCAGCCGTGGCACTTTATTATCGCCAGCACCGACGAAGGCAAGACGCGCGTCGCGAAGTCTGCCGCCGGAAACTATGTGTTCAATGAACGCAAAATGCTCGACGCTTCACACGTGGTGGTGTTCTGCGCCAAAACGGCGATGGACGACGCCTGGCTGGAGCGCGTGGTCGATCAGGAGGAGGCGGATGGTCGCTTCCCGAACGCCGAAGCAAAAGCGGCTAACCACAAAGGCCGCACCTTCTTCGCCGATATGCACCGTAAAACCCTTCACGATGATGCGCACTGGATGGCAAAACAGGTTTACCTGAACGTGGGGAATTTCCTGCTCGGCGTCGCCGCGCTGGGGCTGGACGCCGTACCTATCGAAGGCTTTGACGCTGAGATCCTTGACGCCGAATTTGGCCTGAAAGATAAAGGGTTCACCAGCGTGGTCGTGGTCCCTGTCGGTCATCACAGCGTCGAAGATTTCAATGCTTCACTGCCGAAATCCCGCCTGCCGTTATCCACCACCCTGACGGAAGTGTAACTATTGAGATAAGAATGCCAGGCAGCAGTTCGTTGCTGGCTGGCAAATTATCAGGACATTCCTCATTACTTCCCCGCGCCATAAGTCCTGAACTGGATCAGAGTTTACTCGCGCCCGTAATGGCGAATAAATACACTTATGATTTATTCCCGGGTTTTATCATGTTCCCCACTCACTCTCTTTTTCGCCTGAGTGCGCCGCCCTCACTCAGACTGGTAACACTGGGGTTGGGCTGCCTGTACTGGCTTTTGATCGTTCACATCCCCTGGCCAAACAGGGGTGATTACGGCATGAACCTGCCGATGAATCTGCTGAGCTGGTCGGCAATTTGCCTTCAGGCGCTCATCATCTGGTTGCTACTGAAAGCGGATAAACTGCGGCTTACCCCAACATTTCTGCTGTTACTGGCTGGCGCGATCCTGTTCACCCTCCCTCTGCTTTGGTCACCCCATGCCGGATTATCCATTGCCCTCCCCCGCATCGTCGGCATATGGGGCGGCGTACTGATTTATCTCGCCCTGGTGCAACAGCCTGTACGCGAAAAAGATATCGTCGCGCTTTTTTATCTTTTAGCGTCCGCGGCAATTATTGAGACCGCTATTTCACTGGCCGGGTTTTACTGTCCGGAAATATTACCTTTCCCGCTTAAAGACCTGGCGGTTAATTATAAAGGCTATGCCCCCGGCATTTTCCAGCAGCTGAACGTTACCGCCTCATTTCTGGCAACGGGATTACTGGCGCTTCTTTTTTTGCTGGCCGATAAGCGCCGCTCGTTGCTTAATCCGCGTACTGAACTTGTACGTTTAGCCGTGCTCAGTACATCGTTGCTCGTAATATCCGCTACGCTGGTGCTGTTTCATTCCCGGATCGGCTGGCTTGGCGGCGTATGCGGAATGATTTGCGCCTCGCTCCTGTTCGGTCATCACTCCTTCCGCGACCGCACGACGTTATATCGCCGTTTTCTGATCGTAATTTTGCCCATTGCTGGCTGTATTATGGGTAGCCAGTTGCTTAATCAGTCCGTATCGGATTCGTTAATCCACGAAAGCTCAACCCATCAGCGATACTTAACGCTGGAATATACACTGCGAATGATACTGATACATCCCTGGCAAGGCTGGGGAATGGGAATGTTTGAATCCACGTACCAGCATTTTATGGCTACGCTACCTTTCGCTAACCCCAACAGGGAAATGATGCAGCATCCCCATAACGAAACGCTATTTATTTGGTGGGAAGGTGGCGCGGTTGCTCTGATGGGCGGGCTATCTGTTTTTATGGGATGGATCAGTTTATTTCGTCGACGCAAAAACGTATGGCAGTGGGCAGCGTTGCTGACGACATTGCCAATTTTGCTGCACACGCAGGTCGAATTCCCGCTTTATTATTCAGTGGCGCATTTTTTTGCCATTTTACTGCTTATGTCCGCAGCGGACGGACGTCATTCACGCTGTCAGGTACCTCTTCGTCCCCTGCGCCCCGTTCTCGCCGCCCTCTCGGTGTATGGCATCGTGCTCTCACTACAGCTCTTTCGTACCAGCATAACGCTGGGTAATTTTGAAACCGGCAGACTGAAAGCGCCGGACAGTATCGCACAGTTGGATGTCCCCTGGCTGATGCAGCTGCGCTGGCAACGCGCCCTCTCGCAGTTACATCTGCTGCATTACAATCAATCAGGGGACCTTGCGGAACTCAAGCGGTATGTCGGAGAAAATGCGCAATGGATAACACTGCATATGGAAGAAGACGCCTATAACGATCAGATTGCTATTTTAGCGTTTCTGCGCCGCGACCAGGAAGCGCAAACGTTAAAAGAATATGCGCAGCGTCTGATGCCGTGGGACAAAAGATTCAGGTCGTAACAGGGTTCCATCCTTCCAGTCGCGGGAGCCTGAAGCTGGCAAAATTTGCATAAACTCCGTACAGCGGTCATCATAGGCCGCTGTTTTATAAAGGAGACGTTATGCAGGATTTAATTACCCAGGTCGAAGATTTAGCGGGTATAGAGATGAATCACACCACGTCGCTGGTGATGATTTTTGGCATTATTTTCCTTACCGCCGTGATTGTGCATATCATTTTGCACTGGGTGGTTCTACGCACATTCGAAAAACGCGCCACCGCCAGTTCGCGCCTGTGGCTGCAAATTATTACGCAAAATAAATTATTCCACCGCCTGGCGTTTACCCTTCAGGGGATCATCGTCAATATCCAGGCGGCGCTGTGGCTGCAAAAAGGCAGCGAGGCGGCAGAAATGTTAACCACCTGCGCGCAGCTGTGGATCATGATGTATGCCCTGCTGTCGCTGTTCTCCCTGCTGGACGTGATTTTTAATTTGTCGCAGAAATTACCGGCGGCATCTCAGCTTCCGCTCAAAGGCATCTTTCAGGGAATCAAACTGATTAGCGCGATTATCGTTGGCATTCTGATGATTTCACTGTTAATTGGCCAGTCGCCAGCGATTTTAATAAGCGGCCTGGGCGCGATGGCGGCGGTGTTAATGCTGGTGTTTAAAGATCCAATCCTGGGGCTGGTCGCCGGGATCCAACTGTCCGCCAACGACATGCTTAAGCTGGGCGACTGGCTGGAGATGCCGAAATACGGCGCGGACGGCGCGGTGATCGACATCGGACTGACGACCGTAAAAGTGCGTAACTGGGATAACACCATCACCACCATTCCGACCTGGTCGCTGGTCTCTGACTCGTTCAAAAACTGGAGCGGCATGTCGGCTTCCGGTGGTCGGCGTATTAAGCGCAGCATCAACATTGACGCCACCAGCATTCATTTTCTTGATGAAGATGAAAAAGCGCGCCTGTATAAAGCGCAACTGCTGAAACCCTATTTAGACACCCGTCATCAGGAAATTGACGCCTGGAACCAGCAGCGCAATGCGCCGGAATCCGTATTAAACCATCGCCGGATGACCAATATCGGCACCTTCCGCGCCTATCTGAACGAGTATTTACGTAACCATCCGCGCATTCGCCAGGATATGACGTTAATGGTGCGCCAGCTCGCCCCGGACGATCACGGACTGCCGATGGAAATTTATGCCTTCACCAATACCGTGGTCTGGCTGGAATATGAAAGTATTCAGGCCGATATTTTCGACCACATTTTTTCGGTGGTGGAAGAGTTTGGTTTACGCATTCATCAGTCGCCGACCGGCAACGATATTCGCTCGCTGGCCAGCGCATTGCCGAAATAAGTCAGGTACTGGCGCGCGAAACATAGCGCCAGTTCATCATCACCCTTTCCGTCGGCGCATCCGGATTATCGATCTTATTTAAAAGCAGCTCGACCGCCTTGCGCCCGATATCCCGCGACGGTTGTTCGATGGTGGTCAGTGAAACCATTTCCGCCACTTCCGTGCCGTCAAACCCTACCACGGCGATATCCTCCGGCACCCGCAGCCCGGCCTGTTCAATGGCGCGTAGCGCCCCTGCCGCCAGCGTGTCGGAAACAGCAAATACCGCATCCGGCGGGGTATTCTGGAGTAACGCTTGCATCGCCTTCCTGCCCGCGCCGGAACTGAGATCGCTGGCGTATTCCACCGCCTGGTAATCGAGATCGCGAAGGTGAATGACGCTCTTATAACCACGCTCACGCAGACGGGCGTATTTATAGCTCAGGTCATGGTTGATAAGCGCAATACGCTGCCGTCCGCTGTCGGCAAGCTGACTGACCACATGCTGCGAGGCATCGACGTCGTTAATTCCCACGCAGGAAACCGCGCCCGCATCGGCGTATTCCGCACACTGTACCCACGGCGCATTGCCAATCAGTTCCGCGAGTTCCGGCAGTTTCGAGAAGGCATCCATGGTGATAATGCCGTCGACGATTTTGCCGGACAGCAGACTCAGGCCCGAACGGGAACGTTCGATATCGGAACCGGAATTGCACAACAGAATCCGGTAGCCATTTTTCTCCGCCTCTTCTTCAATGCCTTTGACCACTTCAGCGCAAAACGGATTCGCGATATTAGAGACCATCACCAGAATCATATAACTTCGTGCGGTGCGTAACTGCCGCGCCAGCAGGTTTGGCTGATAGTTACTCTCTTTGATCGCCTGCAGCACCCGCTCGCGGTTTTTCGCCTTCACCGTATCGCTGTTATTGAGCACGCGCGACACCGTAGCCACCGACACGCCAGCCAGCCTGGCGATTTTCTGAATAGACATAACGACGACACATCCTGCGGTTAGCGTTTTGTGCAGGCTATCATAAATTTGTTGCCCGGCGAACCGGGCAACGCGTCATTGTTCAACGCGCACCCAGCGCTGCTGCTGATGGCTTTTCACAATGGCATCAATGATATACATCACGTTTGCGCCGTCATGGAAGGTTGCGAACTGCGGCGCCTCCGGCATCGCGCCCGCCTGTACCGCCCGGTAGAACTGCGCCATCATATTTTTGAAGGCATCCGGCCAGCCTTCAATGTGCCCGCCGGGGAAGTGGGCGCTGTCGGCCACATCGCGGTTCATCAGCCCCGGATCGTCGCTCAGCGCCTGGTTGGCCTGTGCGCGATGGCCGATCCACAACTGCTGCGGGATTTCCTGATCCCACGCCACCGACCGCTCGCTGCCGTTGATCTCAAACGTCAGGCGGTTTTTGCGCCCGGCGCTCACCTGCGAGACGCTAAAGCTGCCTTTGCTGCCGTCGTCAAAGCGGAACAGCACCGAACCAAAATCTTCGGTGGTGACCCGCTTGTCTTCGTACTGCGCGTTTTCGTCTTGAGTGAAGGTCTGATTACCCGCTACGTTAGACTTGCGCGTCGGCCAGACGATGGCGAGATCGGCCATCACCTCCGTAATGCGCCTGCCGGTGACAAACTGCACCGTGTCGCACCAGTGGGAGCCGATATCCGCCACCGCCCGCGACGCGCCGCCCAGCGCCGCATCCACCCGCCAGTTGTAGTCGGTTTCCAGCAGCATCCAGTCCTGCAAATAGCTGCCGTGCGAAGCAAACAGCCGCCCGATGCTGCCCGCGCGCATCATACTCGCCGCCTGGCGCACCATCGCAAACTGGCGATAGACGAAGCTCACACCGTGCACCACGCCCGCCTGCTCCGCCAGCGCCACCAGCTCGCGCGCCTCGTCCGGGGTCATGCACAGCGGTTTTTCGGAAAATACGTGCTTACCCGCACGCAGGATCTTGCGGTTGATCTCCGCGTGCAGATGGTTCGGCGTGCAGTTGTGCACCACGTGCAAATCAGGGTATGCGAGCAGCTCCTCCACGCTGGCGCAGGCGTGCGGCACGTTAAGCTGGCGCGCTTTCTCCTGCGCCCCGGCAAACATACCGTCGCAGAGCGCCACCACCTGCACAAACCCGAGGCGCCTGAGCGCCTCGATATGCGCCGGGCCGATAAACCCGCTGCCGATAATGCCGACGTTAATCATCGTTGCCCCCTGCGGCAAAATCATCAAACGCGCGTCCGGAAACGGGAATGATGTGGCGGCGGATAAACGCGCTGCCCTCCCTGGCGCCGATATCGCCATCCTTCAGGCAGCACTCCCACTCCAGCACCGCCCAGCCGTCGTAGTCGTACTGGGTCAGCTTGCTGAAGATACCTTTAAAGTCAATCTGCCCGTCGCCGAGCGACCGGAAGCGGCCAGCGCGGTTGATCCACGGCTGATAGCCGCCGTACACGCCGCTGCGCCCGCTGGGGCGGAACTCGGCGTCCTTAACGTGAAACGCTTTTATACGCGTATGGTAGATGTCGATAAAAGTCAGATAATCCATCTGCTGCAACAGCATATGGCTTGGGTCGTAGAGAATGTTGCAGCGCGGATGGTTATCCACCAGCGCCAGAAAACGCTCGAAGGTCACGCCGTCATGCAGATCTTCCCCCGGATGCAGCTCAAAGCAGACGTCAACGCCCTGCTCGTCGAAGGCGTCCAGAATCGGAAGCCAGCGGTCTGCCAGTTCCTGAAACGCTTCCTGAAAACGCTGCTCGTTATGCGGCGGCCACGGGTAGAAAAACGGCCACGCCAGCGAGCCGGAGAAGGTGGCATGGGCCTTCAGGCCTAACCGGGAGGACGCCACCGCCGCCTGCTTCAGTTTTTCTGTTGCCCACGCCCGGCGCGCCGCATCGTTACCGCGCACGGACGCGGGCGCGAAATGGTCAAACGCGTCGCTGTAAACCGGGTTTACCGCCACAAGCTGCCCTTCCAGATGGGTCGACAGTTCGCTGATGACCAGCCCATGCGCGGCAAGCTTACTGGTGATGTCATCGCAATAGGCCTGGCTTTCTGCGGCTTTCTCGACATCAAAAATGTGCGGATGGTTACAGGGGATCTGCACCGCTTTGTAACCCTTCGCCGCTGCCCAACCTGCCAGCCCGTCAAGCGTGTTGAACGGCGCGTTCTCACCAATAAACTGCGACAAAAATATGCCGGGCCCTTTTATCGTCCTCATACCCCCTCCTGAACATTACGCCTTGTCATCGTCATACTTAAACGTGAGAAGGAAAATCAGCGCGATCGCCGCGGCAGCCACCGCCGGGATCCACCAGAATGTCACCCACGCCTGCGGCACGGTCTGCCCGGCCACCAGGCGGTTATAGAGCGCGCCGGAAATCTGCGAGCCGAGCAACATGCCGATGCCGTAGGTAAACATTACGATCATGCTCTGGGCCTGACCTTTGACCTTTTCACCGGCGACCCGGTCGGTATAGATAAAGCCGACGACAAAGAAGAAATCGTAGCAGACGCCGTGCAGCAGGATGCCGAGATAGAGCAGGATGCGCCCCTCCTCGCTGACGCCCAGCGCGAACATGGCATAACGCACGAACCACGCCAGCATGCCGATCAGCAGCATCACCTTCACGCCCAGGCGGCGGAACAGCAGCGGGATGACCAGCATGAAGAAGATTTCGGACATCTGCCCGAAGGACATGGCGGTGCTGACGTCGGCAATACCGGCATCCGCCAGATACGAGGCGGTGTAGGCGTAGTAGGTTCCCAGCGGGACGGAGATCAGCATCGCGCAAACGGAGAAGACGAAAAAGTGGCGGGTTTTAAGCAGCGCGAAGGCATCCGCGCAGAAGAGATCGCGCACCCTGACCGGCAGGCCTTTCGCCGGAGCCGGCGTGTGCGGCAGCGTCAGGCTGTAGAGAGCCAGCAGCACGGAGCTTGCCGCCGCCACCTGGAAGATGGTGACGCTGGACGCCACGCCGGTGACGCCGATAAAAATGCCCGCCACGATCCAGCCGATGGTGCCGAACACGCGCACCACCGGGAAAGTTTTATCTACGTTTGCCAGGCTGTGAAAGGCGATATTGTTGGTCAGCGCCAGCGTCGGCATGTAGCAAAGCGTGTAGCCAAACAGCAGGCTAATCAGCAGCGCGCCATTTTCGGCAATCAGCGCGCCCGGTACGAACCACAGGATTGCCGCGCCCGCCAGGTGCATCACCGCCATCACCTTCTGCGAGGCGAAGAAGCGGTCCACCAGCATCCCGAGCACGAACGGCGAAAGAATGGAGGCGATTGGCCCGGCGGAGAACGCATCGCCGATCAGCAAAGACATGTTGTGCCGGGTCATCACCAGGCCGAGCGTGACCGACCAGCTCCCCCAGATGAAAAACTGCAGAAACATCATCAGCGACAGACGCGGCACCAGCAGCCGGTGCTGTGTTATCGCCTTTTCACTACTTTCAGTTGACACCATGATAAGCCTCACCCTTAAAAGTAATCGATTACAAAATGCAACAAACAAAAAGTAATCGATTACAAATTAAAGATCCTGCGGATCGAAACAGAATTGGGAGGGGGGTCACGGTATTTCCTCTCCCCCTGTTCTGCAGGCCATTTTTAAGACGGAGGTTTTATCTCTCTGTCAAAGCGCGTTTAAACTCCGTGGCGTCTACTGATAAGTGATATGTAACGTGGCCGTCGCATTCGCTCTTCCGGCGTGAACGTTATCTTTTGTTTGAATATAGCGCGCGGTAAATGGAAAACTTTCCTGTCCGCCGGCGGATTTTTTTAACGTTAATCTTTCATTTAATTTTAGCGGAGTGCCATTATAAAGCAGTTGCACGCCAATACCTTCGGCAACGCCAGTTTCACCCTGGTTACTTAGCGCCAGTATACTTGTGTTAGTTGTGTCAGCATTCTGAACGCCCTCTAATGTAATTTTAATATTGGCCTCTTCATCGCAATTAAGATTTAAATTCGCCGTGGCCGTTTCTTGTGAAAGAGTGCCTTCAGCGATAAATTGCGAAGCCTGAACCTCTCCCATCGGGAAACTTAATGTATTCGCCGTAGTGACTACGCATGCTATTTTTGTCACCTGCACCGGTGAGGCGAGGTTAAGATAGGAAACAGGGCTTGGGGTGCCGCCATAACCACCATAATAAAATGTACTCAACTGTCCAGCCTTAATACTTCCGGAAGATACGGATCCAGTGACTACAAGACTAACCTCAATACTCTTGATATAGTCTATCGCAGTACCTGCCCAATATATTGGGGGCCAACCGGTAGGATTTTCAGCATAAAAATCACCATGGGTATTATGATAAAGCACCCTGATGCCAATACCCTCAACCCCCGTTTTATACGTATGTTCAACGGACGTAGGGATTCCACCATTAAAAACCATTGTTGTGGCATCGGCGCATCCCGCAGGATCCGTTTGATATTGACCCGGCCCGGGATGTGCAAATTTAGTCTGTATAACCGTACCCACCGGCGTGTCTCGCTGTACCACAACGGGATCCAGCACAATCGATGCCGTAGAATAGGTATTTGTGCAAGCGTGCACGGGGGATACCCCAAATATCAAACAAGCCACAATCAAATAAAAAAGTGAGAAAATACGCATAAAGATTACACTGGTCGTCGACGTTTAAAGTGTCATATTGGTTAAATAAAAATGCCAGACATGCGGTAAATCTATGTCCTGCCTGGTACACGAGAATAATAATGACTTGTGCGTTTCACGCATTAACGGCAGTTCAGAGTCAGTTGCGTCACCACAGCGTTTTCTGCGCTTTCCGGTAACTGATAATTCACGCTACAGCGTTGATCTGCCCCGTCCCCCCATCGTGCGCTTAACGTCCCTTTCGTTGCCAGACCCGACAAATAGACCTGACCGCCATCGCCAGCAATCCCAGCGGAACCATCATCGTCGCGGGACACCGTTGAGCCAAAAGGAATAGCAATATCGTTATGTTTTAAAGTGAGGAGCGCCCGGATGCCAACGCGCGCCTTAAAGGAAGCGCTAACCAGCGCGCCTTTCGTCGGAACAACGTCCACCACGGCCCCATCCAGATCCACTTTATCGCTAAGCGTAGTGGTATCCAGTGCAATACGATTTTTACGGTAGGTTGTTGCGAAAGGCACAACCGCATAACCACGCCAGTCCGTTGAAACTCCCGTAGCATTCTGGATTTTCACCTGCTTAGCGCCTGGCGCTTCAATCAACACGTTCGTATCCCCTAACGGCTGGCTGAAAGTAATTCCATGCCGGTGCGCAACAACGCCACCCGCAATGCCATAAGTCAACTGCCGGGACTCCCCCTTACCGCTGACGTTATAACCCATATTCGAATTGCCATAGCCGCCCTGATGCGAAAGGCCGACGCTGCCGCTATAGCCGGATCCCTGATTAACATATCCTTGCTGAACGCTATAAGTCAGGTTATTTCCTTCAAGTAAGGTTCCACTTATTCCGGTATTTTGCGTAACGCTACCGTGGTTATCTTTACTCATACTCATCGTCGCATACGTCGAGTTACGCCGGGCTGTCCCCTCTGGCGTTAGCCATTTATTCAGAGGTAAAGAGACATTCAGCGCCATTACTTTATCAGCTTCAGGTTGTCCATACGTTTTGCTGTAGCTGTAACTTACGCCAATATTAATATCATGCCAGGTGGTGTTATACCCCAGTTGCACGAGCGTATCTTTACTATCCGTATGCCAGTATGTTTGTTGACTCCCGTTTAGATACATCGACCCCGTCTTTCCCAACTGCTGGGAAATATTGACCTGGATCTTTCCACGTTTCGTATAGTACAGATTGTAATAGTCAAACCAACGCGGACGATCGTTGTCTTCACTTTCTTCCGGATCGTTTTTATAGCCAGACATAGACTGGTAGGTTGTATCCTCAAAGGTATAGTAACCAGAGGTAGAATACCGGTAACCGAGTAACTGAAAGTTCGTTCCCAGATCGTTTAGCGATTTTGCATAAAGCAGGCGTAATGAATGTCCGGAATGCTGGCTGTCATCAATGAGCATACTTTTGGCATGGGTAATATCTGCCGAAACGGCTCCCCATCCGCCCATATTGATCCCTGCTCCTACGGCTTGAGATCTATATCTTTGCGAAATTTGGGTGCCGCCGTACAGCGTTAAGCCGTGCGGTGCCCCCCAAATAATCGTTCCTTGACCGAATGGGCTTTGTTCTTGCTGATCGTTGCTTGTGCGGTAGTTTGCCACCGTCAGAGCATATTTAATGCGGCCTTCACGTTGCAGCAACGGCACCGCAGAATAAGGAACGGTATAGGTGGTTAATGAACCGTCTTTCTCCTTGATCTCAACGGTCAAATCTCCACTTGATGACGTAGGAAAGAGATCGTCGATAGCAAATGCTCCCGGCGCAATATACGTTTGATACAAAACATAGTTGTTTTGCTTAATCGTAACCTGCGCATTGCTTTTGGCAATGCCGCGCACTGTTGGCGCGAAACCTTTCAGGCTGTCTGGCAACATATTATCGTCAGAGGCAATTTGCACCCCCCGAAAGCTGACACTATCAAAAACATCGCCAGTGGTATAGCTATCCCCTATCGTCAATTCTCCTTTAAGAGGAATAACGGCACGCTCAATAAAACTACTCACATGATCCCACTGACTGACGGCTGTTCCGCTGTTGGTATTGCGACTAAAAGTGGAATAGTCGCGCAGACGCCAGGGACCAACGTTAATTCCGCCGTTCAGGCCTAAAAATTGGCTATTATTACTGCTGCCGTTGTCCTTACTGGATGAGCCCGTAAAGGTATAGTTTATTAATAAGGCACTGATCCCCTCGTCCCATTTTTCAGGTGGAATGTATCCGCGCGCGACATTTTTTAAAGCCACCTGAGGCACACTGAGGTCAAGACGTTGATGAGCAAAATCAAACGACGCTTTAGCACCTTCGATTAATGACGAAATGTCCGTACACTGCCCACTCTCTGACTGTTTTTTCTCTTCGGGGAGATTGAGTTCCATGCCCATGTCAGTCAACGATTTTGGCGATAAACAGGCTACCAGCCCCGTCCCATCATCTGATGTTTCTTGCGCTCCAACAGAACGCAAAGAACGGAAATCGACATCGTGGCTGGAAATAAAATCATTATTTAGAAATATATCAACGCGATAAACGCCAGCAGCCTGAACGTTACCGTCTTCAAATCCTGACAGATCGGCTACCCGACCTCTGCCATCGGTCAAAAAGGCAGGGTTGAAATATTCCTCAGCAATGACGTTACCTGAAAATAGGCATGACCCCACCGTTAACGCCAGAGGGGATAATCGCCACCTGTAGAAAGTTTTCGCACATGCTCTTTTGCCCAATTTCATTGCATCTTTCCACACATTGTCACGCTTTACAGAGGACTGACGACGTCAGGGCGCCAAAATCATTGAGGCTCTGAAAGGAAACGATACTGTTGGCTGTCCCGGTAATCGACATCGTCTGGTCGTTCATCGGCTGAACCATCGTGTTACGCTGTTTTTTCCCATCCACCGTAAAATTCACCAGTGTAACGAAGTAAGGCGAAGGGTTTGAAATAGTCAGTTTTCCATCCGTAAACCGGCAGCGTAACATCCCAGGCGCATCCGCGGGTCTGACGGAAAGTTGCTGTGGACGCATAAATAATTTGATCACAGACTGAGTCGCTATTTGTAACGTATTAATGCCCTTTACTTTATTTTCCGTTGAAGGGATTGCTTTATTGTTAAGATAAAAAACAGATTCCCGGTCCTGGGGTAACGAAGGACCATTATAAATAATACGCAGGACATTTATTTTACCGGCCTTCAGAATAAACAGGGGAGGCGTTACGATAAAATCAGAAGATTTTTGCCCTTGTGAATCAGAAACCCATGACTGAACCAAAAATGACTCCTTCACGGCTGAGTTTCTGACATTAATACTGATCTGTTTTTCGCCTATCGGATAAATAAGGCGGGTGGCACTAAGCGAAACGCCAGCGGCCATCGAGATATTTACTGAACTAAAAGACAATAAAAGTGCAGAAATTACACCTTTTACGGGTGTAATCGTTGATACCAAATATTTCATAATACTTCCAAAAAGTGATATTTATGCTGACGGCAGCATAAGCATTTTCAAAACAGAGAAATAAATCCGGATGGAAAAGGTCTGATATATCAATCAAAAAGCTCTCCTGCTCTTCAGAGCCAGGAGAGCGCTTTCTATTAAGAATAGGAGATCTGGAAAGTCGCAACCGCTTCGACCGCACCCGCAGTCGCCGTATCAGCAGACTTTACATAGTCCACGCTAACCGGAATGGAGTTCGTACCGGTAGATAACGTCTGGCTGGAAGATGCTTCGCCTAAATTTAATTTATTACCATCCGGTCCAAACAATTGTAATACCACTCCTGTCGCAGCCCCTGAGCCTGCTGTATTTGCCAGTGCCCCAGCTTGATCCGGCGTTGACTGGCCGTTAAAAGTGACAGTAGCGTTGGTATACGTTGTAATATCACAATCCTCCAGTGCGATATTGAAGGCTTTGGCTTGACCAGAAGCCTCACCTTTCGCGCCCAGACTCGTCAGCGTGACCTGATCTAGCATAATAATGCCATTTTCAGAATCAGAACTCACAGAGCAAGGAGCATCGACTACCGATCCCTGAAACTGAAGCGTTCCGCCGCTAACGGTGGTCGTACTTGCCGCCTGGGCAGCAAATGTAGTACCCGCAATAATAGAGGCAATGGCTAATGAAATAATATGGTTTTTCATGTAAAACTTCCTGAAATTTAATAACTTTGGGGATTAAGCAGTCCTTTTTAATAAAATACCTGCGTGGTGTTTTATCGATGCTAATTCTTACAAATGGCATTTAACGTAACAAATAAAAGAAAATCCAATTCTGGACTTTAAAGTGGACAAAAAAAAGAGAGACGCCAGACAATAGCGGCGATAAATTGAGCACCTCAGTAACAAATGTCTATTGTTACACACTTTCGTTAGATTGCGTCAATGTATTATTAGCCAGTTCTGGAGAGTAGTCTTGTTTAACCTGTGCCGTCTTTTATTAGCCTGCTTTCTGGCAGTTGCCGTTCATAATACTTATGCCACAGTGACTGTGGGTGGCACAAGAGTATTATATGATGGTAGTAAAAAAGAAATCTCTTTTAGCGTTCGTAATCCAGATAACACGCCTTATCTGATACAAGCGGTAATTGACGATTTACAAGGTGGTTTACAGAAACCCCCGTTCATTATTACCCCTCCGTTGTATCGGCTGAATAGCGGAAAAGAAAACCTGATGCGCATCGTGCTAACCGGTTCTCTGCCACAGAATATAGAGTCGATGTACTGGCTTCGTGTCAAAGCCATCCCCTCCGCGCCACGGGAGAAGAACACCTTACAAATCGCCGTTGAAACCAATATTAAGCTTATTTACCGTCCTGAAAAGCTAAAAGGAATGGATGTCGAAACGGAGAGCAATAAGTTAAGTTGGCATATTTCGGGAGATAAACTGGAGGTAAAAAACCCTTCAGCGTGTTTCATTAATTTTAATATGATAGAAATTGCGGGCAAAAAGTTACAGGATGTGTCTTGGGTTTCACCGGAAAGTATCGCCACCTTCAACCTTCCCGAAGGGGTTAAAGCCGGGACGCTTCAGTACAGCATAATCAGCGACTACGGCGCTATAGGGAAAATACATTCCATATCTTTAAATGGTTAACGTTATGACTCTGGTAAAAAACATTATCCTTTCCGCCGTCGTTTCTTTCCTCTCTTCGATGCCATTTCCCGGAACGTCATATGCAAGCGATCCGGTGATGCTGAACATTACAGGGAATATTGTTGCTTCACCCTGCGAAGTCAGTACGGACAGTAAAAATATGACGATAGATCTGGGTGACGGCGTTGACTTACAAACGTCAATGTTAAACGCCGCTGGCTCCGCCTCACACTGGGTTAACTTCAGCGTCTCCTTAGAAAACTGTCCACCAGGCACTTCCAGTGTGACCGCAACCTTTCACGGTACAGCAGACTCAGCGGATCCTGATTCGTTGTATACTAATACTGGCACAGCCACGAATGTTGCAGTTCAGCTCCAGGGAAATGCCAGTGAACCTTATGGGAACGGTAAAACATCAACGCTTAACATCCCCTTAGAGGGTAAACCTACATGGTCATTGCAGGCGCGGGCATACAGTAAAAACGGTGGCGTTACGCCTGGCTCAATTGTTTCCGTTGTCACCATGACATTTACTTATAACTAAAGAATGACGATTAGGCTGGAACCGACCAACGGATTGACGTTTCCAGCGTGGTTTACTGCATTTTTTCACATGGAAGTTAAAGATGATACCAGCCTTATCCTACCTGACGCCTTCCGCTAAGTTTGTAAAGCCTCATTAGTCATAAACAAAACTTCTCAGCTTTGAAGTAAAAAAACATAATTCTGTTAATCTGCTCTACTATTTTTAATAGAAGCGTATCTTTCTGGGACTTTTATCTGTATGAAGCCTGAAGACCAAATCAAAACAATTATCAATGCCATTTCTGATTCGCAGCGGATACGTAACGGACGTCCGCGGCAGCTTATCTCTGTGGATTACCAGCCCGAGACAATGACGTTTTTGCTTCATGAAGGCCTGGTAGCGGCTTATCGCAGCAGCGATCAGCTTTTAATCAAATATATCAAAGCCCCCATGATTATCGGCATGAACACCTTCGTAAATACCAATGCTGATATTTTTTTAAAAGCGTATAACAATATTCGTTATGAAATTATCCCCTCACAGTACGTACTTGAAATCATAGATAAAAACAATCTCTGGAAGGAGGTTTCATATGTGTATATGTACGTCATTAAGCAGCTTCTTCATGCACATAAAGCGTCCGCCGGACTGTCGACGTATGAGTTGATTCGTCTTAATCTGCTGGCGTTCATGGAGGAAGATGAGGATTTACGTCTTAATATCAACGTGAGCGACTACATTCAGGAAAAAACCCGGATCTCCCGTAGCCGAATTATGACGATATTAGGCGACTTACGTACTGGCGGCTTCATCGAAATCAAACGCGGCATTTTGACGCACATCCATAAATTGCCTGACGATTATTAATCGAAGATGCGAATTTCCTGAAGCCAGGTCTCGACCCAATGGCGCGCCAATACCATCGGGCCAGGCCTGTCGTTACTGTGCCTTACGACGCAGCAGCTTAAACGCCACAAACAGGAACACCACCCACACCGGCAGCAGCATCGCTGACAGACGCATCTCATCCATGGTGCACATCAGCACCAGGATCAGCGCCAGGAACGCGATACAGATATAGTTCCCCGCCGGATAGAGCAGCGCTTTAAACTGCGTCTCGCGTCCCTTGCGGCGCATGGCGGCGCGAAAGCGCAGGTGCGCCAGGCAGATCATGATCCAGTTCAGCAGCAGCGTGGCGACAACCAGCGCCATCAGCAGACCAAAGGCCTCTTTCGGCAGCAGGTAGTTGATCAACACCACCAGCGAGGTAATCGCGCCGGAAAGGAACAGCGAATTGACCGGCACGCCGCGACGGCTGACGCGGGTGAGGAATTTCGGCGCGTTACCCTGCACCGAAAGACCAAACAGCATTCGGCTGTTGGAGTACACCCCGCTGTTATACACCGACAGCGACGCCACCAGGATAACGAAGTTCAGCGCCGACGCCACCACGTTGCTGTTCAGATCGTGGAAAATCATCACGAACGGGCTGCTGTCGGATTTCACCTCCACCCACGGATAGAGCGCCAGCAGAACGACCAGCGAGCCGATATAGAACAGCAGAATACGGTACACCACCTGGTTGACCGCTTTCGGTATGCTTTTGTGCGGGTCGCGCGCTTCGGCTGCGGTGATGCCAATCAGCTCCAGCCCGCCGAAGGAGAACATGATCACCGCCAGCGAGAGGATCAGCCCTTTCCAGCCGGTCGCCAGGAAGCCGCCGTGCTGCCACAGATTGTCGAGGGTCGCCCGCTCGCCGCCGTGGCCGGAGAACAGCAGCCACAGGCCAAAGCCGATCATGCCGATAATCGCCAGCACCTTGATCAGCGCGAACCAGAACTCGGTTTCGCCATACAGGCGCACGTTCACGAGGTTAACGGCGTTAATAATGATGAAGAAGGCCGCGGCCCAAATCCATGTCGGCACGTCCGGCAGCCAGTACTGCATATAGATGCCTGCGGCGGTCAGCTCGGCCATGCCCACCAGCACAAACATTACCCAGTAGTTCCAGCCGGAAAGGAAGCCTGCGAACGGGCCCCAGTATTTATACGCAAAGTGAGCGAACGAGCCTGACACCGGCTCTTCAACGACCATCTCGCCGAGCTGGCGCATGATCAGGAAGGCGATGATCCCGGCGATACCGTAACCCAGCAGAACCGCCGGGCCGGCCATCTGAATGGCGGGGCCGATACCGAGAAACAGCCCGGTACCGATCGCGCCGCCAAGGGCAATTAACTGAATATGTCGATTTTGCAAACCACGTTGCAGCGTCGGATTCTGATCCGACGCGGCTTCAGCGCAACCACGGCCTGAAGCGGATGACGCGTCTTTCACGCCCTACCCCTGTCTCTTTTTTAGAAGGGGCACGTTTTAACACTTCATGCTGGAGGTAGCAAGTTTAACGCCGGGCTACCGCATGCGCCCGGCGGATAAACGTTACGACCCGATGATCCCACCGTCCGCTTTGGTAATCACCACCGTTGACGATCGTGGGCGGCCGTTCGGGCTGGCGTCAGGCCAGTTAGAAACGGCGCGCGGATTGGCCGGATCGGTAATATCATCCCCGCCCTCTCCCGGATGCTGAATGTTAATAAACAGCGTGCGGTTGTCCGGCGTAAATGCAATGCCGGTGATTTCGCACCCGCGCGGGCCGGTCAGGAAGCGGCGATACTCATTGGTGCCCGGAATGGTTGCCACCATCTGGTTATTGCCCATCCCCTCGTACGCTTTCTTATTGATGGTGCTGGAGGAGACGTCGGTCTGGATCCACAGGACGCCCTGGTGATCGAACGACAGCCCATCCGGGCTGCCGAACGCCGCGCCCTGCATGGAGCCTTTAGACTTAGGATCGTCGCCGTCGGTGCGTCCTGCCATGACCAGGATATCCCACTTGAAGCGGGCGGCAGCAGGGTCTGCTCCCTCTTCGTGCCAGTGCATAATATGACCAAACACGTTGTTGGCGCGCGGGTTGGCGGCATCGACCGGCGCCTTGCCCTCTTTACCGCGATCGCTGTTGTTGGTGAGCGTACAGTAGACGCTGCCGCTGGCGTGCGGATCGACCGCTATCCACTCGGGGCGATCCATTTTCGTCGCCCCCACCACGTCGGCCGCGAGGCGGGTTTTAATCAGCAGATCGCCCTGGCTTTCGAAGCCGTTGCTTTTATCCAGCCCATTTTGCCCGAAGACCAGCGGCAGCCAGTCGCCGCTCCCCTCCTCGTTGAACCGGGCAACGTACAGCGTGCCGGACGTCAGCAGGTTCATATTGGCTTCACGGTTCGCGGGATCGTATTTTTTGTCCGAGACGAATTTATAGATGTACTCAAACTTCTGATCGTCCCCCATGTAGACCACCACGCGGTTATCGGCGGCGAGCGTGACGGCAGCGCCCTCATGCTTGAAGCGGCCCAAAGCGGTATGCTTGCGCGGCGTGGAGGTGGGATCGTAGGGATCAATTTCTACCACCCAGCCGAAACGGTTGGGCTCGTTAGGGGTTTTATCGACGCTGAAGCGGTCATCCACCTCGTTCCAGCGGTAGGATTCATCGCTGTCGCTGATGCCGTAGCGTTTTTCCAGCGGGTTGAGGTCGGCTTTTTTGACAAAAATATCCGACCAGTTCTCCTCGCAGGTGAGATAGGTGCCCCACGGCGTATGGCCGTTGGCGCAGTTTTGCATCGTGCCCAGCACGCGTTCCCCCTGCGGGTCGGCGGCAGTTTTCATTAAGTCCTGATGCCGCGCCGGGCCGGTAAGCTGCATTGGCGTATTCACGGTAATGCGGCGGGCCAGGGAAGACGGTCGAACCACCTGCCATTCGCCGCCCGTTTTTTTCACTTCCACCACCGACACGCCCATCGCGTTCTGCCCTTTGCGGGCTTTGTCGAGACTCCAGTTCGCCGTACCGTCGGTAAACAGCATTCCGTTGTCGATGTATTCATGGTTCATCGCCAGCAGGCCATGCTCCGGGTTTTGCCCCCCCTGCGGCAGACTGAACCACGCCATGCCGTCGTGGTGCATGCCCGCCTGCACGGCCTGTTCGTCCGTGGTGTTGCTGGCATCCGGCTTAAATGCCGGCATACTGTTTTTGATCCCCGTCGGGTCACCCCAGCGATAGAACGGGCGGGCAATATAGCCTTCCGGTACCCTTACCGTGTCTTCCGTTGAGACAGCGATACTGGTAAACCCAAGCGACACGGCCTTGGCCAGCGCGGAAGGCTTCGATACCGCGGCAACGGCATTTTCGGGTTTGATCAGAAAGGGGAATGAAACGGCAGCTCCCGCAACGGCGCCCGCCTGTAAAAAACGGCGACGGGAGAGAAATACCTCCGCCACCTCAGAGAATACCGGGTTAGCGCTGCGGTTGTTGATATCGTCACGATGTTCTTTTTTAAAAACGGATTTGAGGGGTCTGCCCATAGCGGCTTCCTGTCATTGGCCAAGAGGTAAGGAGTTGGCGAACAGTGTAAGAAGCTTTTGTTACATTTTTATAACAATGAGAGGAGTTGGGGCATCCCTGCCCCGGATAACGAGGTGGAACCTCAGAACTCGTAGCCCACCGAAACCTTAAAGGTTCGCGGTTCGCCCTGCGTGATATAGGTGCCGGAATCGTCCACGCTGGCCCAGTAGTTCTCGTTGGTGACGTTATCAATACCGGCACGAACCACCATTTGATTCTGACTCTGGTTGACAGCAAAACGATAGCGCACGCCGAGATCCAGCGTGGTGTAGTCATTAAGCTTTTTGCTGTTGGCCAGATCGGCATACTGCGAACCGGAGTGATTCACCCGCGCGGTGGCGGTAAGCCCTTCAACCGGTTTAATGTCATACTCCGCGCCGAGTACCGCATAGAAGTTCGGAACACCAATCGCCTCATTCCCCTGATTCACCCCGTTGTTGGTTTTGGTCAGCGTTGCCTGCAGCCAGGTGGCGCTGGCGTTCAGACGCAGCCCCAGCGTCGGTTCGCCGAATACGTTCAGCTCCACGCCGCGGTTACGCTGTTCTGCATCCAGCCCGTAATGTTTGGTTTCACTGTCGAGGATGGCCGTCGGCATTTTTATCTCAAACAGCGCCAGCGAGCCGCCCACGCGGCCAAAGTCCGCCTTCACGCCGACCTCATTTTGCTTAGAATGAACGATGCCGGTGCTCTGACCGTAGTTAACGGCGGTGTTGGGCGCAGTTTTTCCCGGCTGTAGCGCTTCGGTATGGTTGGCGTAGAGCGAGATTTCCTCCCATGGTTTATAAACCACGCCATAGGTTGGCATCCAGCGGCTGCCGTCAAAACCGTCAGCGGGGTTTTCCGCCCCTGTCATTTTGTCATAGCCGCGAATCACCACCTTCTGATGGCGGGCACCGACGGTGAACAACAGTTTGTCGTCGAATACGCCCAGCGTATCGCTCAGCAACCAGCCTTGTGTGCGGGTACGCCCGCTGGTCCGGGGGTCGCTATAATCTCCCCCCTTCCCGTTCGAGTTTGTGCTGTCCGGAGCGGCCACCCCGCCGTTGTGATAAATATTGGTGTACGGATTTTCCGCCGTTTTCGACATTTTCCACGCGATCTTTTCGTTTTTGCTTTGCGCCGAATAACCAACATTCACCTTGTGCGAAACAAAGCCAGTGTCGAACTGCCCGCGAAGGCCAGCCATTCCGCTCACTGTGTCGCTAATGCGATTGGTGTCGAGTCGGCTGACCATGGCCCTGCCGCTCTTGTCCAACAGTTTCGGCGCGCTGTAGATCCCCTCTTCGTGCGCGTGCTGCGCGCCGAGACCGGTATACGCCGTCCAGCTGTCGGTGATGTCGTACTCGCTGCGCCACATCCCGAACGTGTTGTCGATATCGCTGTAGGCCCACTTCTGCGAGAAATTGCGGTTATTGTCCGGAGGGGCAGGAATGAAATCGACCACGGAGATATTGACGCTGGTCGGGCTGCCGTGGAAGGTTTTTTTCTGATAGCCCAGATCCAGCGAGGTGCGGAAATTGTCGCCTTTGTAATCCAGACCGGTGGAGAGCAGCGTGGTACGGCGGCGGTCATCAGTAATGGTCGTTTCACCTTCGCGGTGTACCAGGTTCACGCGCGCGCCGAACTGGTCGTTGTCGCCAAAGCGACGGCCTGCATCGAGCGTGGCGCCAATCTGTGAATCGGAGGTGTAGTCCACGCCCACTTTCGCCTGCGGCGCGTCGCCCGCATGCTTTGGCTCAAGGTTGATCATCCCGCCCACGCCGGAGCTTGCCGCGCCGTTCATCAGGGCATTTGCCCCTTTGAAAATTTCAATGCGCTCGACCATCTGGGCATCCACTACCTGACGCGGCAGCACGCCGGACAGTCCGCCAAAGGTCATGTCATCGCCGTCAAACTTCAGGCCGCGAATGCGGAAGGTTTCGGCGCTGTTGCCGTACCCCTGAACGTACTGTACGCCCGCGTCGTTAGCCACCACGTCAGCAATGGTTTTTGCCTGCTGATCCTCCACCAGCTTCGCGGTGTAGCTGATGATGCTGAACGGCACGTCCATGGCGTTCTGCTGACCGAGCATCCCCAGCCTGCCGCCGTTAGCAACCTGACCGTCAAGAAACGCGGGCATCGGCGTGTCGCCGCCGGGAACGAAGTCGCCGCGCGTGGCCGCCTGCACTACGATGGTGTCTTCCGGGTTAACCGCCTTTTCTGCCGCCCATGCGGAGACTGAGAGCGCGCTGACCGTCAGCGCCAGAGCTGTTTTGGTGTTGTTCATGTGAATGCCATAGAAATAAGAAAAACGGTGCCGGACAGCATCCTGCCCGGCCTTGTTATTATTTGTTCAGCGCAATGCGCACCACGCTGTCCGGCGCGTCGGTGGAATGGTCTTTATTGAATTTTTGCTTTACGGTGACGTAAAGGGTCTGACCATCCGCAGAAAGCAGCAGGCTGTTGGGATTCGGCGGCAGATCCCAGCTTTTTTTCAGGCGGTAATCGGTCGCGTTGAGGCTAAGCAATTTTCCGGATTCACGCTGGGTAATGTAGATCTCGTTACGTTTCGGGTTGAACGTCACGGCTAAGGAATCCCCCACGTCCAGTTGCTTCAGCACTTTGCCGCTGTGGATATCCAGCACCAGCGTGGTTTTGGCTTTCGAGTTGTCGGTAACGAACAGACGACCGGTTTGCGGATCTTCCGCCATATTCAGCAGCAGAGCCGGTTTGTCGCCCAGTGGCTTCCAGCGCTTCTCGACGCGCTGATTGCGTGGGTTGATCACCAGGATCTCGCCGCCGCCGTTCGCGGCATAAATACGCTGCGTGGTGTCTGAGTAGTGCAATCCGGTCATCCATTTACCGGTGTTTTTGATGCGGGTTTTCAGCTTCAGCGTACCGGCGTCCACCACCCAAATCACTGCCGGATCGGCAACCGCGCCCACATACAGCAGTCCGTTATGCAGTAGCACCTGACGGGCGCCGTAAGGGAAGCCTTCCGGGTTACGCTCCGGGAACAGAATCCGGTTTTTGACTTTGCCGTCTGCGGTATTGATTGCGCTCAGCCCGCCGTCCAGCGAATTTGTGACATAAACCGTTTTCCCCTCCGCTGACATCGCCATACCGAAGTTTTTCAGATCGGTATGGCTGCGACCCAGTGTTTGCAGAGTGTTAGCATCCAGCTTATAGACCACGCCGCCCTGCACGTCCTTAAAGCCTTCTGCGCTGGCGACGTACAGCGCATCGCCTGCCGGGTTTAGCGCCATTTCGTACAGGCCATCCGCCAGATCGCGCTTAATAAGATCCGTCGCAGCCGCTGACGCGGCCACATGTTCTGTCGTTGCCGGGGTCGCGGTGGCCGACGGCGTCGTGGCGCAGCCGGTTAACGCCGCCGCGATCAGCAGCGCGAGGACGGTGGTGGTCTTTTTCATGCCGGGTTCCTTACCGAAAGAGGCAATGCATTAAAATAATAAAGAGAATGAGAACTATACTTATTCTCTTTTTCATCGCAAGCAAATTTCGCTTAAAAAAGCCCCTTTTTGAAACAGGGGTTCGGAATGTGAGGAGTCCCACCGAAAAATGGGCGAATCGAGAATTTCTGCGAATTATTCTGGACGAAAAGGCATGACAGACCACAAAATGCAGATTGCTGTTTTTTCCATAAATATCAAAAGTATGACTTAACCTAAATCGCGTCATTCTTGGGATGGTTATGCCAGGCTACGGGTGTCATGAATAAGATCATTAAACGACTCGAAATCGTTAAAAGCGCTATCGAACTTGAAGATCAGCAGATTATCCAGCAGCAGCTTGTGCATTTAAAACAAGAGGCTGGCGATCCTGCTCTTTACGCCATTGCCCTCGCCATTGAATCGGGTCGATTCAGCGATGCCATGCGCGACATCGCCGCCTGGCTGCAAAATCAACGTGCCCTCACCCATTGGCAGGACCCGGCCATTGCCGCCAGCAAGCTGGAGCTTAAGGCGCTGGAAGCCCAGTTGCGCGAGCTGATCGACACCCGTAATACCCGCATTCAGATCCTCGACGAATTTAATGACCAGTATCACCTGCGTCTTGGCCCATTGATGAGCCGGATTCTGGCGTTGCGCCAACAACTGGCGGCCAGCGCCCGGCGCAAACAGGAAGTGGAACGTCAACGGCGTGAAAAGGATTATCGTGCCTGCCAGCAGTATATTTCGCTGGCTATCGAAAGGTTAGCGCAGCTCAAACTGCAATGGATGGCGATAAGTTCAACCTCCCGCGAAGCCGTAACAGTGCGAGAGCGTATTCAGCAGCAAACGGAACTGATTGCCGATCTGCTCGCTGAAATCCGCGAGCTGGAAAGCGACGCCACCCACCATGATGACGGCGCGGCCCGTCAGGCGCAGGAAGACGCGGCCCATGAATATCAGGAATACCAGGAACAGCAGCAGGACGCCCTGCACCGTTTTGCCCGCGACCAGCGTCTTTCCGCGGACGAACGCAATGAGCTTAAGCGCCTTTGGCGACAAGCCAGCCGCCTGTGTCATCCTGACGTGGTCGCCGATGATCTTAAAGAGAAGGCGCATCAGATAATGGTGAAGCTTAACCTCGCGCGGCAGAATGCCGATCTGGCGGCAATTCGTTCGCTGCTTTCGCAGTTGCAAAGCGGTCTGGAGCCGATGATGGCCAGCGACAGGCTGAATAATCTGGAACATTTGCAGAAAAAAATTCGCCAGTTGCGCAGCCAGATAGAAGCGTTACTGAAAGAGATTGCGGAACTGGAAGCGGAAAACGCCTGGCGTCTGGCGACATCGGTACAGGACAAAGAAGCGTATTTCGCTGAGCAGGAGCGCGCATTAGCTGCGCTTCGCGATACGCTGGAAGTGCAGGTAAAACACGTCGAGCAGGAACTGCTGGCAGGTTAACCGCAACGTTTTGTCGGTGTGTTACAAAATCCCTGCTGTTGGGTTGAAGCCCCGATAAGCGCCTTAATTGGCTTTAAGAAAACGTTTTAAGCGGCATACGGCTTAGCGCAACTCTACGCAGAATCCCTCAGTGATGCAGAGGGATTTTTTTCCGTGGAGTCATCTGAACGCACAGCCATTTACTCTGTACTATGAATAACGTTTTAATAAGGCCGGGATCGCCTCCGGCGGGATCGGCGGTGAAAAATAAAATCCCTGGGCTTTATCGCAGCCCATCCCAATCAGCCAATCGTTTTGCGCTTCCTCTTCGACGCCTTCCGCCAGAGCCTCAACCCCAACGTTATGCGCCAGAGAAATGATCCCCTCCACCAGTTGCGCCGATCTCGCCCCTTCCGGCACCGCCGCAAGAAACGATTTATCCATCTTTAAGGTGTCAAAGGGATAGCGCAGCAAATAGTCAAGATTGGCGTGTCCGGTGCCAAAGTCATCCAGCGCGAAGGTGATCCCCAGCGCCTTCAGCTCACGCATATTTTTCGCCGCGATCTGGCATTCGTACAGAGGCTGTGTTTCCGTGACCTCAATTGCACAACGCCGCGGGTCCAGACCGTATTTCGCAAGATTATGCTGGACCCGCGCGGGTAATTGCGGGTCACATAGTTCAAGGGCCGAGAAATTGATCGACAATGACAGGTATTCAGGCCAGCCTGCCGCCGTCTCCCACGGCGTTTTCGTCACCATCTCTTCCACGGCCAGGAACTGACCGCTGTTTTCTAACAGTGAAATAAACATATCCGGCGGCACCATTCCCATTTCCGGGCTGTTCCAGCGCATCAACGCCTCGAATGCGCAAATGCGTCCGGTGCGCAAATTAAAGATCGGCTGATATACCATATAAAGCTGCTGAGTCTGTTTCGCGCCTTTTAAGGCTTTCAGCACGGCGCCGGAATCTGCCACTTTTCCCTCCTGATGTTATCCTTCCATTGGGTACCACGCCGCGCGCATCACCTTCGCGAAGTCGTGCCTGAACCAGGAATATTACAGGCAAACTTACGACAGGAAGGATAAGCGATGGTTGAATCTGACTATCAATTTATTCAGTTCCGCAGAGTTTGCCAAACCCAGCTTCACAATAATTTTCATCTTATGCGTCTGGATGGTTTTGTAACTCAGGCTGACCAGGCTTGAGATCTCCTGCGGTGAATAACCGCCCACCAGTAAACGGAGAACCTGCTGCTCGCGGTCGGTCAGTCTTTTTTGTGAACGAAATAACTGCGGGCTCCAGTACTCGCTCGCCAGTGTGGCCAGTCGTCGGTAATCCCGTAGCGGTGATTTATCCGTCAATACGATGGCCTTTTCAACATACAATAACTCGGTGCACAGTTTTGCCAGACGACTGTCAGCGATAACCACCACCGTATTGTCGTGAACGTTAAATCTGTTTTTATTTAAATAATTCACAAAGTCCGCACAGGCGTGTTTGTGGCTGGTGAGATTAAAAATCATCGTACGATGGCGATAACGCGCGGCGTTATTGACCATAACCCGCCAGGGGACAGGCGTGACTTCAACATGTTTACTTTTTAAATAGTCAGAGATGCCCTGACCCACAAAATCTCCACATCCACTCATTAACATGAGAGCCTCCCTTCTGGTTTAAATTTTTATAAACTTTTAAGCTTATTACTCAACAAAATATTAATGATGACTTTTTCGACCCCGGACTCCTCACGAGGATGTTTGAATTGAAATTTGCAGGAGATTTGTTGACTGGCATAAAGCTGATTATTTTCGTCAAATTCTTGTATGGGTACGACGTTGACCACTCTGAGATCCAGGTGGAGCGAACCGAACTGTTCAAATTCAAGCAATGCCCCTTTGATTAGCGCGTCTTTATACAGAAATCGCGTATTCACACTCGGTGACATTAGCGCACAGCCGCCGCGGGAGATATTTTTGATTTGTAGACTGTAATTTTCGCCGTTTTTATAACGACCCAGACAATAAAAATGCTGGCCTTTCAGAAAGGAAAAGCGCTGATGTTGCCGACGTTGCACAAAAAAAATGACGTCAGGAATGTAATACGCCAGTCCGCCCTTCATTTTAGCCGTCAGCGAGGGACTAAACCTGGCGTTAAACTTAATAATGCCTCTTTCGCTATGCAGAATGAAATGCTGGATCGAAGAAGGAATAACCTCGCTGCGTTCAACAATAACGAAATAATCAAAGTCCACCTTTTCCAGCTGCGTGACCACACTGTTTTCCTTGAATTTCAACTCCAGCTTGGTTTTTCTGAGAAGTTCTTCACGAATAATGGCCACGATTTCAAATTTATTTTCCTTTGCCATTCCAAATCCCATAGTAAATCCTTATTTTTCGTAATCCAGATACTTCTCATTTTTTAAAATAAAAAAAAGAAGGAGAATTTTTCTGACTGATAGTTTTTGTTTACCATAAGGGATTCTCTTTCAGATATTTCGCACGATATAAAGTTTTTAGCTATTTTTATTGATTAATTGATTTGTAAAAACATTCAGTGAAGTGTAAAACTGGCCCACTTTATGCGTGCAAAAATCCCTACTTAACGAAAATTTCATTACAAAAAGGGATAATTCTGCTAAAAAATGCAGCACCATGAAATAAAAAAATAGACGAGGGGAACGGCTTTCAGTACGCGATAAACATCGCTGTTTTTCTGCGCAACACGCTGGTGAATATGTTCTCAGTCACGTCGAACGGAATTAATCCGCTCTTTCAGGAGAAAATAAATACAAAAAATGATGAAAAAAACGCTTACAGGAGAGGAAAACAGCGAGGGATTTCATTCAAACGAAATGAAGGTATCCGACCGGTGCGGTGACACCGGGCCGGATAATGTGAATAAGATTATCTCCTCCCTGCGGCGTGATGCCTGCGCAACCACATCAGCTTATAGGCGGCGGGAATAATAAACAGCGACAATAGCGGCGCGGTAATCATCCCACCAATCATTGGCGCGGCGATGCGGCTCATCACCTCTGACCCGGTCCCTGTGCCCCATAAAACAGGCAGCAGACCGGCAATGATAACCGCCACGGTCATCGCTTTCGGCCGCACCCGGAGTACCGCGCCGTGATAAAGCGCATCGTCGAGCTTCTCTGCCGTGAAAGTCTGCGGATTATTCAGCGCTGGCTCGGCCTCTATGGCATGACGCAGGTACATCAACATCACCACGCCAAACTCAGCGGCGACGCCGGCAAGGGCGATAAACCCGGTCCCCGTCGCCACCGACAAATGGAACCCCATCCCGTAGAGAAACCAGATCCCGCCCACCAGCGCAAACGGCACGCTGGTAATGATTAACAGCGCCTCGCCAACGCGACGGAACGCCAGGTACAGCAGAACAAAAATGATCATCAGCGTCATCGGCACCATCATTTTAAGCTTATGATTCGCCCGCTCCAGCAGTTCAAACTGTCCGGAAAACGCGACGCTGGTGCCGGGCTTCATCTGCACATTTTTCGCAATCGCCTGCTTAAGATCGTTCACCACGGAAACCATATCCCTGTCGCGGGCGTCGATGTAGATCCAACTGGTGGGGCGCGCATTTTCCGTTTTTAACATCGACGGGCCGGACGTGATGTTGACCTCCGCCACATCAGCCAGCGTGATTTGCTGTTTTAACGGCGTCAAAATCGGCAACTGCCGTAGCGCCTGCGGGCTGTCGCGATAGTTCTGCGGATAACGCAGATTAATCGGATAGCGGGCGATGCCCTCCACGGTCTCCCCCACCATCGCCCCGCCGATCGCAGAGGAGACGAACAGCTGTACGTCGCCGACCGTCATCCCGTAGCGCGCCGCTTTTTCCCGATCGATGTCGATATGGAGATAACGTCCGCCTTCCAGACGTTCCGCCAGCGCAGAGGTTACCCCCGGTACAGTTCTCGCGACGTTCTCGATCTGTTCGGCCATCGCGTCAATATCCGCCAGCACGTTGCCGGACACTTTGATGCCAATGGGACTTTTGATCCCGGTGGAAAGCATATCGATGCGGTTACGAATCGGCGGCACCCACAGGTTTGCCAGCCCCGGCAGACGAACGGTCTGGTCCAGTTGCTCAATGATTTTTTCCATCGTCATCCCCGGACGCCACTGATCCTGCGGCTTAAGCTGAATGGTGGTTTCCACCATTTCCAGCGGTGCGGAATCCGTTGCGGTTTCTGCTTTGCCGGTTTTGCCGAAAACCCGCGCCACTTCCGGCACGCTCATAATCAGCTTATCGGTTTTCTGCAACATGCTGGCCGCTTCCGCCGCCGAGATCCCCGGTAGCGTGGAAGGCATATACAGCAAGTCGCCTTCGTTAATCTGCGGTAAGAACTCGCCGCCCACTTTGCCGAGCGGCCAGACAACCGTCAGGACAGAAAGTAGCGCCAACAGCAGCGTGGTTTTCGGCCAGCGCAGCACGTTCAGCAGCAGCGGATGGTAAAGACGGATCAATAAGCGGTTCAGGGGATTGCGGCTTTCCGCCGGAATATTGCCGCGGATCCACAGCCCCATCAGCACAGGAATCACCACAATCGCCAGCAGCGCCGCACCGGCCATTGCCCAGGTTTTTGTGAACGCCAGCGGCCCGAACAGACGCCCTTCCTGGCCTTCCAGGGTAAAGATAGGGATGAAAGAAAGGGTAATAATTAACAGACTGATGAACAACGCAGGTCCCACCTCGACGGAGGCCTGCGTAATCACCTGCCAGCGCGTCTCGTTATCGATGTTTTTCCCCGGATGCTGATGCGCCCACTCCTCCAGCCGTTTATGGGCGTTTTCGATCATCACAATCGCAGCGTCGACCATTGCGCCAACGGCGATAGCGATACCCCCAAGCGACATGATATTGGCGTTAAGCCCCTGAAAATGCATCACAATAAATGCAATACACAATCCCAGCGGCAAAGAAATGATCGCCACCAGCGCGGAACGCAGGTGCCAGAGAAACAGCGCGCAGACCAGCGCCACGACAATGAACTCTTCCAGCAGCTTATCGCTAAGATTGTCGATGGCGCGGTCAATCAGCCCACTGCGATCGTAGGTTGTTACGATCTCCACCCCTTCCGGCAAACTGCGTTTCAGGGTGTCCAGCTTGTTCTTCACGGCGGAGATAACCTCGCGCGCATTTTTCCCGGAGCGCAGGATCACCACCCCGCCCGCCACTTCGCCATCGCCGTTCAGTTCGGCGATCCCCCGGCGCATTTCAGGACCGATTTGCACTCTCGCCACATCGCGCAGATACACCGGCACGCCGTTTTCATTCGTCTTCAGGACGATATGATTGAAATCCTCCAGCGATTGCAGATAGCCGCTGGCGCGCACCATGTATTCCGCTTCCGCCAGTTCGACCGACGACCCGCCCGCCTCTTGATTTGACGTGCCCAGCGCGGCCTTTACCTCCGCCAGGCTGATGCCGTACTGGGCAAGTTTCATCGGATCAATGACCAGCTGATATTCTTTCACCACCCCGCCGACCGAAGCCACCTCCGACACGTCGGGAATCGTTTTAAGTTCATATTTCAGAAACCAGTCTTGTAACGAACGCAATTCGGCCAGATCGTGCTTACCGCTGCGATCGACCAGCGCATATTCAAAGATCCAGCCAACGCCTGTGGCGTCCGGCCCCATTTCCGCGCTCACTCCGGTGGGAAGTTTTCCCTGCACTTGATTAAGATATTCAAGCACTCGCGAACGCGCCCAGTACGGATCGGTGCCGTCTTCAAAAATGACGTACACATACGAATCGCCAAACTGCGAGAAGCCTCGTACCGTTTTGGCGCCCGGCACGGACAGCATCGTGGTCGTTAACGGATACGTGACCTGATTTTCCACGATTTGCGGCGCCTGCCCTGGGTAACGCGTTTTGACAATCACCTGCACGTCGGAGAGATCGGGTAGCGCGTCCACTGGCGTATTCACAATGGTCCAGGTTCCCCAGACGCCAAGGAAAAGCGCGCCAATGACGATCAGAAAACGGTTGGCGACCGAGCGGCGGATTATCCATTCAATCATCTGCGTTCTCCTCAGTGCGCATGCGCGGCGGGCGTGGATGTGTCAGGAGTGGACGCCGCTCGCATTCGATCCAGCGCGCCAGCGATATTCGCTTCGGAGTCAATCAAAAACAGACCGCTGGAAACCACGTTTTCCCCTTCTTGCAAGCCGGAACGGATTGCCGTTAATCCCTGCGATGACTGGAATACCGACACCCGTTTCGGCACAAAGCGCCCTTCGTTATCAACCGTAATCACCCGCTGTTCGCTGCCGGTGTCGATCAGCGCTTTTGTCGGGATCAGCAGCATTGGCTCGCTTTGGCTGTTAAGGCTAAGGAAAGCGTTCATGCCTGGCTTCAGCGCTTCGTCGGGGTTGTCCACTTCCAGACGCAGTTGCAGGGTACGGGTTGAGGCATCCGCACTCGGCAACAGCGTCCATTTGCGGAAGGTGAAATGCATGTCGGGACGGGCCGGTATGGTCAGGGAAAACTGCGAGGCGTCTTTAATCAGCCACGCAATGGACTCCGGCACGGCAGCCGTTACCCAGACCGGATTCATTCCCTGAATCTTCGCCACCACGTTATCTTTGCTGATGTTCATTCCGGCGCGTAAATCAAAGGCGGTAATCACGCCGTCGATCGGCGCGGTGAGGGTGAAGCGGGTCTGAATCTTGCGGGTGGTAATCAGGCGGCGAAGATCCGCTTCCGGCATGCCGGCCAGCCGCAGGCGTTCAAGGATCCCCTCAACCTGGCTGGCGGTTCCGCCTGTCTCCTTCAGCAGCAGATACTCACTTTGCGCTTCCACCCAGTCAGGAATGGTCAGCTCAAGCAGCGGCGCGCCCTTTTTCACTTTATCGCCGACGGTCAACTGCCAGACTTTTTCGATAAACCCGGCGGCGCGCGCCTGCATAATCGCATACTGATATTCGTTGTAGCTGACGTTCGCCGGGAAAGTCTGCGCAAAGGTCAGCGCCCCCCGGCGAACGACCCCGGTTTTCACGCCGAGATTTTGCGTCTGTGTGGGGTCAATCCGCACGCCCGGCGCGGCGGCGTTTGCGCTTTCTTCATCGGCGTATTTCGGCACCAGGTCCATATCCATAAAGGGCGATTTCCCCGGCTTGTCGAAGCGGGTATTCGGGTACATCGGGTCGTACCAGAACAGCACCTTGCGGGCGTCGTTTTGTGCGGTAGACGACGCATCGTCAGGCCCGCGATCGGCTGTGAAATATGCGTAACCGCCCACGGCGATAAGTCCGCCAGCCAGCATGCTGCCGATAATCAGCGCGATATTTTTCATGAGGTCATGCCCAACGTTGAAATAAAGAAAAATTACTGACGCTTAATGTCCTGCAATAACGAAAGATTCCCCTGCTGGACAAAATGAAAGGTGACGCTATCGCCTGGCGTGATCCCGTTAAGCTGCGTTTGCGGCGTGAGGGTAAAGCGCATGGTCATGGCCGGCCAGTTCAGCGCCGGGATCGGCTCGTGCGCAATGGTGACCTTCTTGCTTTCCCCGTCTATGGCTTTGACGACTCCCGTTGCGCTCACCACCGGGCTGTGTTCAGCGGCAATCATCCCGTCATGATGATGTTCACTGGCCTGAACATGGGCTGCCAGCACAGAGAAAACCGTTATTACGACTGCTTTAAAGAGATTGTTCATAAGTCACCTTTCAGAAGGAGTGAATTTTGCCGGACGGCGACTGGCGCCTGAACCGGCTACAGGAGGCCTGGCCCGCTGCCGGGGGATTTATTCCACCCAGCCGCCGCCGAGGGCGGTATACAGTTTGATTTCGTTAACCTGGCGGGCGTAATTGAGGTCCAGCAACGTTTGTTGGGTTGAAAACAACGAACGCTCCGCGTCCAGCACGTCGATGTAACTCACCGCACCGTGGCGATAGAGCGCTCTGGCGCGTTGCAGGGTAATGTGCAGCGACGCGAGGTAGCGTTGCTGGCCGCGAATCTGCCCGGCCAGACTCTGGCGCAGCGCCAGCGCGTCAGCGACCTCTTTAAACGCGTTCTGGATTTTTTGCTCGTAATTGACCACCGACTGCTGTTGACGGATCTCGGCCAGATCGAGACTGGCCTGATTACGACCGGCATTGAAAATCGGCAGCTCCACCTTTGGGATGAAGCTCCACATGCCGCCCGCCGCGCTGAATAAGTTCGTCAGATCGCTGCTGCTGCCGGAAATGCCGCTGGTCAGGCTAATGGAAGGGAAAAACGCCGCCCGCGCCGCGCCAATATTGGCGTTCGCCGCCATCAGCGTATGCTCTGCCTCCATAATGTCCGGTCGTTGCAATAAGATGTGCGACGACAGCGCAGGCGGCAGAGTTACAGCATGGAGATCGCCCTCGCCAGCGGCGTTTTCCTCCGGTAGCCGGGCATAGGCGCCCAGCAGAAGCTGTAACGCGTTATTGGCCTGCGCCAGTTCCCCCTGACGTTTGGCGATGTCGCTGCGGGTGCTTTCAATAACGCCGCGCGCCTGTTCCAGCGCCAGCACATTACTGGTACCGGTGACCAGTTGCTTTTCCACCAGCGCATAAGAACGCTGATAATTGCCTAACGTTTCTTCGGCAACCCGAAGTTGAGCCGCCGCAAGACGCTGACTGAAATAGCTTTGCGCCACGTTCGAAACCAGCAAAATATGGACCGCCCGACGGGCTTCTTCGCTGGCAAAAAAGTTCTGCCGGTCGGCTTCGCTCATGTTTTTCAGCCGACCAAAGAAATCCAGATCAACACTGAGATTCAGTCCCGCGTCGTATTCGCGGCTGGTTCCGCTGTCGCCCTTGAGATTTCCGCTCCAGCTTCCGCTGCCTTCTGCGTTCAACTGCGGATAGCGGTCGGCGTCGGTGACCCGGTACTGCGCCCTCGCCTCCTGCACTTTCAGCGTCGCCATGCGTATATCCCGGTTATTACGCAACGCCTCGCTAATAAACGTTTTGACTTGAGGATCAACAAAAAACTGCCGCCAGCCGCTGTCCTGATAGTTCGCAGGCGCGGTCATCAGACGGTTGTGGCTCAGCGAAAACTGCTGCGGCACCGGTAAGGCCGGGCGCTGGTAGTCCGGCGCCAGCGAGCATCCTGCCAGCAGCAGCGCCGTGCTGAGGGTAAAAAACCTGAATGTGCACATAAGCCTGATTAACATGAGGAAAGATGCGGGTAACTTTACCTGGCGCTCTCTGTTCAGTCGGTGACAGCAAAATGACAAAGCTGTCATTTTCCCGGAAGGCGATTGCTATCCGATCTGACTTCTCTAGAATTGGGAGACGCCACGTAAACAGGCGGCGGAAGGAGGATGCGTTGAAGATACTGATCGTCGAAGATGAGAAAAAAACCGGGGAGTATCTGACCAAAGGGCTGACGGAAGCGGGCTTTGTGGTCGATCTTGCGGATAACGGCCTGAATGGCTATCACCTGGCGATGACCGGCGACTACGACCTGCTCATTCTCGACATTATGCTGCCCGACGTTAACGGCTGGGATATTGTGCGTATGCTGCGCGCTGGCGGAAAAGGGATGCCAATTCTGTTACTCACGGCGCTCGGCACCATTGAACACCGGGTGAAGGGACTGGAATTAGGCGCGGACGATTATCTGGTTAAGCCGTTCGCCTTCGCCGAGCTGCTGGCGCGCGTCAGAACGCTGCTGCGGCGCGGCGCCGCGGTGATTGTTGAAAGTCAGTTTCAGGTGGCGGACCTGAATGTCGATCTGGTCAGTCGCAAAGTCAGCCGGAGCGGAATGCGGATCACTCTCACCAGCAAAGAGTTTACCCTGCTTGAGTTCTTTCTCCGTCACCAGGGCGAGGTACTGCCGCGCTCGCTGATCGCCTCCCAGGTGTGGGATATGAATTTCGACAGCGACACCAATGCCATCGATGTCGCCGTGAAACGTCTGCGCGGCAAGATTGATAATGACTTCGAACCCAAACTGATTCAGACCGTGCGCGGCGTGGGCTACGTGCTTGAGGTGCCGGATGCGCAGTAAGCGACCTTTTTCCCTGGCGACACGCCTGACTTTTTTCATCAGCCTTGCCACAGTCGCCGCTTTCTTTGCCTTCGCCTGGATCATGATCCAGTCGGTAAAAGTCCATTTTGCCGAACAGGACGTGAACGATCTCAATGAAATTAGCGCCACGCTGGAGCGCATACTCAGCCATTCCGATGAACCGGAATCCCGGCGGCTGGAGATTGTGCAAAATGTGGTTGCCGGTTATTCAAACGTCCTCATTGCGCTGGAGGACACCCGCGGGCGGGCGCTTCTGCATTCGCCTGGCGCGCCGGACATCCGGCAATTTCTCGCCACCGCCGAGCCGGACAACACCGTTCCCGGCGGCAACGTGTGGCTGATCAACGGGCCAGCGAAGCAAATGACCGGACACGGCACCCACGCCAGCTGGCGCATGATCCGCCTGCCGGTCGGTCCGCAGATTGATGGTAAACCGGCATATACTCTGTACATGGCGTTGTCGATCGACTTTCACCTCCATTATATTAACGATCTGAAAAACAAGCTGATCATGACCGCGTCGATCATTAGCCTGGTGATCGTCTTTCTGGTTTTATTCGCGGTCTATAAAGGACACGCGCCGATTCGCCGCGTTAGCCGACAGATCCAGAACATTACCTCGAAAGATCTCGACGTTCGCCTTGACCCGCAAAATGTCCCCATTGAGCTGGAACGACTGGTGCTCTCTTTCAACCACATGCTGGAACGTATTGAAGATGTCTTTACCCGCCAGTCTAATTTTTCTGCCGACATCGCGCATGAGATCCGCACGCCCATCACCAACCTGGTGACGCAGACGGAGATTGTTCTTAGCCAGCCGCGAACACAAAAGGAACTGGAAGAGGTGCTCTATTCCAGCCTTGAGGAACTGAGCCATATGGCAAAAATGGTCAGCGACATGCTGTTCCTGGCCCAGGCGGACAACCACCAGCTTATTCCAGAGAAAAAAGCGCTTAATCTGGCCGAGGAAGTCAGTAAGGTGTTCGACTTTTTTGAAGCGCTGGCAGAGGAGCGTGGCGTCACGCTGCGCCTTGAGGGCTGCCCGTGCCATGTTTTCGGCGATCCGGGAATGTTGCGCAGAGCGCTGAGCAATTTATTATCAAACGCGTTGCGTCATACGCCTGGCGGCGAAACCGTCATCGTCAGGCTAAAAGAGATTGACGATCGGGTACGCATTGAGGTTGAAAACCCGGGAACGCCGGTTGCGGCGGAACATCTGCCGCGTCTGTTTGATCGTTTCTATCGCGTGGACCCCTCCCGCCAGCGCAAGGGCGAAGGCAGCGGCATAGGCCTGGCGATCGTCAAGTCGATTGTGACGGCGCATCATGGAAAAGTGTCGGTGACGTCTGACGCCCGCGCGACCCGCTTTACGTTGAGTTTGCCGAAAGCGCTGCGCTGACAGGTCGCTACCGGTGGCGTCAGCGCTAAGAATCCTCCTAAATCAAAGGAGGCAATGGCGGTTAATTTTTAACCCACACAAAATTTTAACATTCCATACACATAGTGATATTGCCCGGCGGGCGATGTCCAACATGTCACGGCTCCTGACGTCACGGTTTTTCCTCCGCCCGCCTTTTCGTCAACCTATGACCACGCCAATGCGGTTACGCTAAATAATTCCACCTGGCGCACAATTTTTATTCTTCTTTGAAACAAAAAATCCGAAAAAAAGGAATGTCTGGTCGCTGACTATTTATCCGGCAAATTATTAACAGAATAGCGTTATTACCGTCAGAATTTTGTGCGTGTCCGATCACGGTCATTATTGTTAATCGCACGTTGTCATTTTTTAAATCGATAGAATTCAAATTATTGCAAAGCAAAAAAGGTCATTCTTATTTTTTATTGTGCATTAATTCACTGAATGTTACCGTCCTGACACCGATGAACAGCGTTCAGGATAATCAGGGAGGTTCGGTGAAGGTTTATGCATTATAACCTCCTGTGGCTTATTTGGGGGCTTTGGCTGTATCTCATTATTCATTATGGCGTGGGTGATCAACATTTTTACCTGACGATAAAATCGCGATGGAAAGTGATTGCCATAATTATTTTAACCTGTGGTTTATTTTATGCTGTTTATTTAATTTTATCATCGACGGGGATCAGAACCATGTTCAAACGCAAAGAGCAAAACACCACGTTTGCCGACACTCATGCAGACATCAACATCGCCTCTTCTCTTAACCCTTCTCAGGTTTCTTACCTCGGCGACGATGTGGAATTGACGGTAAAACCGACGCAGCAAAGCCCGCTGGAACCGTCGGTCGCCGTTATCCCGGAAACCTGTATTATTAAGGGCGAGCTTAACTCCACCAGCGATATTCACGTAAATGGCCGCATTGACGGTGTTATTCGCTCTGAAAAAACCGTTCATATTCTGAAAAGCGGTCACGTTGAAGGGGATATTATAGCCTATGCCATTGCTGTCGACGGCGTTCTGAATGGCAATTGTATCGGCGGCGAAGTCAGCATTAATGCGCAGGGAATGGTAAATGGTCAGGTAAAAAGTGACTCACTGGCCATTCATAAAAATGGCCGTTTTTACGGTAACTCTTTACCGCGCAGCGACGAAGAAGCGCAAAAAAATGAATTTATCAGCGCCATGGATGCGGTAAAAGAAAATACCATCGACCTGGCCAGTTTTTATAAAGAGTGACAGGAAGATATTCGCGCCGGATGGCGGCTTTGTGCTGTCCGGCCTGAATACCGTCAGGTAAACGCGCCAGGAAATGGCGCCCCCTGCAGGATTCGAACCTGCGACCGACGGCTTAGAAGTTCCTCGGACTATCTAGGATAACAACAACTTACCCCATCACCACTGCGCTCACACGTCCCACCTTCGCAAAACATGTAAAGCCTTGCAAACCGATGCAAAGCTTTACGTGTCTCATTTCTGTCTCACTTCACCGGGCAATCATCAAACTCACCAGAACGCGCATCGTTGATGATGTACGTTATCACCCCAAACAAATGCGACTCATCATCAAACAGGCTGGTCGGCTTTGGTATCTCCTCTGCCGATCCAGTCTCAAGATTAATCAGATGTGGTTTAGGGTAGCGTTTGTATCGCTTCACCCTGAACTCATTATCTACAGAACAAACCAGTAACGAGCCATCAAACGGCGTCAGTGAACTGTCAACGACGAGCAAAGCGCCGTACATGATGCCTTCTCGCCAGTACGTTTGCCCTGCCCGCATGAAGTACGTTGCTGATGGTTTGCTGATTAACGTCTCGTCGAGCGAAACGCGCCGCTCAACGTAGTCTGCTGCTGGCGATGGGAATCCCATGATGCACCTCCGATAGATACTGTATATTAATACAGTATTACTGATCGCCGGTGTCGATCAATACCGATTGTGGTGCTACACTTCAGACCTTTCCGAATCCACTGATTTCTATCATGTTAAAGTTATTTGCTAAGTACACAACTATAGGCATTCTGAACACGCTAATACACTGGGTCGTGTTTGCTGTCAGCATCTACGGACTGCATACAAATCAGGCTCTTGCTAACTTTTCTGGGTTTGTCATTGCTGTTTCTTTCAGCTTTTATGCCAATGCAAAGTTCACATTCAATGCCGCGACCACAACACTACGATACATGCTGTATGTCGGTTTTATGGGAACAATGAGTGCGACTGTTGGCTGGGTTGCCGATATGTGCGGATTACCACCAATTGTTACTCTGGTCACGTTTTCCGCTATCAGCCTTGTGTGCGGTTTCATCTATTCAAAATATATCGTCTTCAGGGATGCAAAATGAAAATCTCTCTGGTCGTTCCGGTCTTCAATGAGGAAGACGCAATACCTATTTTCTATAAAACAGTTCGAGAGTTTGAAGAACTTAAACCATACGATGTTGAGATAGTTTTCATCAATGACGGAAGCAGAGACGCAACGGAGTCGATCATTACTGCTCTGGCAGTAACCGATCCGCTTGTCGTTCCGCTCTCATTCACCCGTAATTTCGGCAAAGAGCCTGCGCTTTTTGCTGGTCTTGACCACGCAACTGGTGATGCAGTAATTCCGATTGACGTCGATTTGCAAGACCCGATTGAGGTTATCCCTCACCTCATTGAGAAATGGCAAAATGGTGCAGACACGGTGCTGGCAAAGCGCTCTGACCGCTCAACGGATGGTCGCCTTAAGCGCAAAACGGCTGAGTGGTTCTATAAGCTGCACAATAAAATCAGCAACCCCAAAATTGAAGAAAATGTTGGTGACTTTCGGTTGATGAGTCGCGAGGTAGTCGAGAACATCAAGCAGATGCCTGAGCGCAACCTGTTTATGAAAGGGGTCTTGTCATGGGTTGGTGGCAAGACTGATTTAGTTGAATATGCTAGAGCTGAACGTGTTGCAGGTGATTCGAAATTCAACGGCTGGAAGCTTTGGAATCTGGCTCTGGAGGGAATTACCTCGTTCTCAACATTCCCTCTGCGCATATGGACTTATATCGGGTTAGTGGTAGCTGGACTAGCATTTCTGTATGGCGCATGGATGATTTTTGACACTCTCGCATTTGGAAATGCTGTACGTGGATACCCCTCACTTCTGGTGTCCATACTTTTTCTTGGAGGAATACAACTAATCGGTATCGGCGTACTTGGAGAGTATATAGGGCGCATTTACATTGAAACAAAATCAAGACCTAAATATATTTTGAAGGCGAGAAAATGAATTTCAATTTAATAAAGTTTAATTGGTGGGTATTTGCTGCTGGTTTACTGTATATTCTTCCATTAATACTTTCTAGTGTTGATTACACAGACGATATAGGAAGATCAGTTTCTGGTTATGGATGGGGTATTGATGGAAGGTTTATGTCAACCTTAATTATGCAGATGCTGTCATTTAATCAATGGATTGCTCCTATTTCCCCATACACACAGATTTTAGCAGCGGTTATCACATGCTTGACTGGTATTATTTCTGTTAAGGCCATTTATAAAAAAGAGGAATGTGTTTATTTTTTATCGCTAATTTTACTAACGTCTCCTTTCTACCTAGAGAATCTATCCTATAAGTTTGATTCGCTTTCAATGGCTTTGTCTATATTGCTTTCGGTATTTCCATTACTTTTTATAGGAAAAAGTTATTTTATACCTATTTCTGTAGCTTCGCTTACTCTATCTCTGGCAATGTACCAGACTTCTGCAATGGTATATTTTTCCATTGTATTATGTTATTTCATTTATAGAGAGCCAGAGTTATCTTTTAGTGAGTTTGTAAAGGTTTCATCTTCAGCTTTTGTATCTTTCTTGCTTTCATTTTTAATATATTCATCAATATTGAAGTGTGTTGCTGGCGATGTTGCAAGAAGTGAGTTTTTATCTTTAGATGGCGTATTTATCAATACCATTCTTTTTCGTACGCATGCTTATTACGATTTTTATTCTTATTTGTTAAATAGCGGATATAGTTTAGCATTTCTTCCATTTGCGATTGTTGTGATTTACTCGTATTTTTCAAATTTAATATTCGGTAATGAATCAATCATTAGACGGATATTACTATACCCTTTGTTTACTTTGATGCTGTTGGTTCTAACAATGCTCCCAAACATTGTACTGGAAGAGCCATGGTATACAGCAAGAACCATGATTGCATTTCCCTTCTTAATATTTGGTCTTTCTGTGATATGTGTTAAACACGCACATAAATTAGTTGTATTCACTTCCATTTTTATACTTTACATCTATGGATATAGTATTTCAGCGGTGTACTCCAACGTTCTAAAAGACAATGATAAATATGACGACTTTATAACAACAAGTATAACTGAAGCAATAATTTCAAATTCTGAGTCAGGCACTAACAATGTTATTATTATAGGTAGATCAGAATACCCACAAAAAACAAGAAACCTTTATCAGGTTTATCCCATACTTTATAAGCTTGCTCCACTTTACTCAACCCAGGACTGGTCGTGGGGTGTTAGAAACCTATCTCGTTACACATCGTTAAATTATGTTTATGATGCAAGAAAAAGACAAGAGGCATATGCTAATTTATGCAAAAATGAAATCATTAAAACAACTTCATTATACACATTAAGAAAAAGTAACGAGTACTATTTGGTTGATTTCAATAAAACAAAATGCTAGATAAAAACTATCCACCTAGATAGGCCTAGGTGGATAGTTGTATTGTTACGATGTCCTTATGCGAACATTATTCCCTGATCTATAGAAGGCACCTACTCCAACCCCATAGTTTTGCGGTGTATCATCTGGGATATCTCTGTAGATATACCCCCTAAGAATATTTCCGCTATCATATTCATAATTATTTACCATTGAGTGACCACTAACAGACCTAGGGAGGTTAGATGTGGAATTATCAATGACCCTGGTTCTTGATCCATCAGTATAAACTGAAAATTGACCAGCGCAGTCAATAAGTTGTCCATCTATTGTCACTTTGCCAGCGTTGTTAAGAACTTTTAATGCTGACAACTTTGGGCCATACGTTGCAGATGATGGATTTGGTGCTATATTTTCATCAGTAGCTCTAATTGTACCTGAGAAATATAAATCCATTGCCCCTTCCTCACCATTAACGAGTATGGCTGAGTCATCGGATTTTAACCATCCAGCGCCAGTTATCTTAATTCCAGAAAATATGTTGTTAACTCCGTACCCACCAGAACCACCGAGAGCAATTATCGAAGCTCGTTTAAAAACATCAAACCACATTCCTGATACTGTCAGCCATGAAGTTTCTAGCATATGGAATGCTATACGACAATACTCAATTTTACCGCCAATAAACGAATTTCCGAAGTTTGGTCCACAAGCCACTGCCGCACCTCGATAATCATATACATCATCTTCGTCAAAATCAGTTTCCCCATGATAACCAATATCATTGAAATAGCAGCCTATGAAAATACTATCTGACAATGTAAATCGTGAAAGGATGCCATTTTCTTTAAGAGTGGTAAACTGGCATAGTGTGACCCGCATTAAACCAGCCATATCAGAACGCAGACCAATTAATGCATCTCTAAAAACACAGGCCGTTATCTCATGATTATGATAAGCAACTGTTTGCTGTGACCTGTCTCCATATTCAATACACGTGCAATTTGAAGCTGAGCCATCAATGTCAATATACGAAATAGATGTCTGCTTTTTCTTTCTCACATCGACAATAGGCTCTGCATATCCAATAGTATGGTCATCTGCTAGCTTAAGTGTAGATTTAAGATTTAAACCTGATGAAGAGTAAGCCCACGCAGATTTGATGCCTGTGAGAGCCTTGTTATCTTGCATAACTACAGGTGTCTTAATGAACAAATACCTGTCTACCAGCACCTCAACCCCGTACGGACTGTTCAGAGCTTTATTTATTGGTATAGCGTTATCGGTTTCAGGGCCTGGCTTAGCTCCGTAAAAAATCGCATTCAGAGGTCCATTGAAAGTTCCAGCATATAACCCATCCCTCACAACCTGACCTACCGCTCCTGTATTAATGACAATACCATCATCTGGAGTTAGGTTTCTATTGCTGTAATATGTGAAACGTCCCCCAGCTAAATCGCCAGTTTCGAATCCGTATTTTGCTATAATAATTGTTCCGTCTTCGAAAACATCTCCTGTTTCGGCAGCAATATCTACGTATCTGTACCCTAATCCTCCGATTAATTCATATCCGTCCTCTTTTGCCAGGTCGGATCTCAAAGATGCATCACCTACACTCACCCATGCACCCACACCAACACCACCTGTTGTTTCTGGTGTTGACCCTGCCGGTACATCCTTCGGTAAATCTCCATCCCATCGGTAATACTCGCCCGTTGCTTCAAGGCGAAGAACCTGATTAGGAAGAGTTAATGTATTTCCGTCTTCGAAGCTGTCGATGGTGATGTAACCGAATGCAGAAATAGCCTGCTGAGCAATCCAGCGCAGACCTTCGATGGTGTAATGCTTATTGCCAAATCTGTCTTCGTACTCACGCTGCATTGAGGTGACGAACTCGTCAATTTTCCCTGCGTTAAATTTCAGGTCGCGCGGAGATTCACTTGGTACTGGCAGATTAGTAGGTTGGGTAGCCATATTTTTTCCATAAAAAACCCGACACTAAGGTCGGGTTGTGGTGACGGGAATTGTGTTATGGGTAAATCAGATCGCTATACTCAGCGAGTGTTATTGCTGTACCACCTTGTCCATCAGGTTGTTTGGCGGTAATTGTCCATTGTCCTGCGTCAAGTTCCTCTGAGGTGGCAATCACGTATCTTGATGGCGACTGCACATCGAAGCCGTCGTAAAAGTTGAGTGATATATCAGGAATTTCGGCTGTAAAACCAAAAGCAGTATCTGTTCTCGCAGATGCGGGATAACGCGCTGTTGTGGCGCCCATTGAGTCCGTAACCTGAACATACATCGCTCCTGAAAAGTTAATCCTTTCACTGGTTTCGAAGTTGTTACCGTTGCGAGAAACGATATATCCGGCCTGCTGATTGGTATCGTAGGTATCAGGAACCTGAACCATGTCACCGATATTCACCCACTCACCGTCTGCCATAGCCGTGATAGCCATAGTCATCCTGGAATAGATGAGTCGCTTACACTCTCTCAATGCTCGTTCATTAGCCTGAAACCTGTTCCTGATAGACATCATTTCGAACTTCTTTGCCTTTGTTGGCATACCTTCCACGATACTGTTGCCAACAATACGATACCGAACGAAGTCCTGTTTGTTGGTATCCGGGTTACGGAACTGAACTTCAACACCGTCGTATCCACCAGGTAGTGTCATATCGTATGACAAAGAATATCGGTCTGGTTTGGTGTTTGAACGGTTGAATATGGTTGCAGCAGAGGTTTTCTTGCTGTCTCTGGTAAATGAAAGTACCCCATTGTCGTCATAAACCACAACGCTTGCTGCATCACAGATGGTTTCCATTCTGCTACCGAGAGACACGTCCTCATCATCGAACGTGTAATCAAAATAACCGAGACGCGGGTCGATGGCGTCGATTTCGGCCTGTATCTGGTATAGCCCGTAAATATCAATGCTCGATTCAGGCTGTTCACCGACAATCAACCAGTTGTGGAGTGCGATGTCAGCGAAACGACGCGATGGTCGAATGGTGTAATCCACCTGACGTGTCGTCATGTTGTAACTGATGACGTGCCTTGTTATCAGTGCGTTATACTTCCTGTCACGGCTTCCTGTGGCATTTTCCGTTGCGCGGACACGAATCATCACAAGTGTATCATCAGGATGGACAACATTATTCCTGATGTTTACCGCGTGGATTTCTTCAAGTTGAAGTTTGCTGTCATTAGTGCTGTTATCAACTCGCCTTATAGATACAGCATATCGACCATAACCAGCCACAGGTGTGATTTTGAATGTTCTGTAATAAGTCCTTGAGACTCCCTTTGAACCAGCACTAAGTTGATAGGTGAGCGTTTGCTCCGTTCCGGGTATTTGTTGATTATCTTCATCAACTTGCCATAAACTCACCTCAAACGTAGCAACTTGCGAACCTACAAAACCTCCCTGAACATGGGCCCATAACTGGCTGGAAGGAATTGGAGAAATGAATGGCCCTACGATAAGATAGCCATTGTCGTTTAGGACGAATTTTGTAGTATTAATTGTTGCACTTTCAACTGGTACCGATGTACCTGATAATCTGTTAAAAGTAAAAGTGTAATAGTACGTTGGGTTTACAATAGCACCGTCATTTGTTTCTTCAAAAGCAGAAAGGTTGGCAGTTATGGTTACATCTTCAGTTCTGGTTCCATCTGGAACAGGATATGTGACATTGATGGTAAAAGTCACGGGATGTGGCAGTATTAGGCCAGTGAAATAATCGAAATCTGCTTGCTTTACTATTTTTATCGCAATTTCACCGCCTGCATAAACCCCACTTATGACAGTGTTTGCACTTGCAGTTTCAACTGGAATCCCTTCATTTTCATTTGGGCCTGGCAATTCCTGACCATCAACGTCATCAAATTGGTAGCCCTCTGTTACTGACGGGATAACTTCTCCTGGCTGATAAATGATATATGAAGCGCCAGCCATTGAGCCCAGATTAGTTTCAGAAAACCTTACAGACGAAATATCATAAACGCCAAGCCCAAAGTTCATCATCTCCGTTACATACTTTATTCCTGAATTATCTTGCCCGCCAACTACGTATTCAAACATTGACTCCTGAACAAGATCCGGAAAAGAACGGATTTGACCAAAGTTATCAGGTTTGGCCTCTCCATTGCGGGCGATATTGGCTTGCCCCTTCAGACTATTATTTGAAGATGTTTTACTGTTTCCAGCGGCTGCGCTGGCGTTTGGTTTTGGCATCAACCCTGCCAGAACCTTCTGGGTGAACTTGATAGGGTTGAAGTGTTCGAGTGGATTAAGGATTGTACCGATAAGATCGCCACTCTTTGGCTGGTCAAAGATGATTACCCGGTCATTCTCCTGTAGTGGAAATGCAAGTTCATCATCTGGTCCAAGTTCATTTCCATTTACTCGAATGCGAATATCCCGGTGAAAACTCTCCTGCTCTAACCATTCCGAAAAAACGGTACCAGCGGTGACAATTGCCCGGTCTTTAGGAAGGCCAGGAACACGTTGGATTTCGATCACCGGCATAAGAATAGAACTCCACTTTGGTGAATAGTTTCTGAATAGTGCGTATTGCATCTGACCTGACGTGGCCGTTTTCACCGCGGCTATGTAGCGCTCTACCATCAATAATCAGACCGACATGGACTGGATTACTTCCTACCCACGCGACGAATATCCCGTCATCCATGAAAGAATCAGTACGACGCCAGAACACAACATCGCTGTCGTAACAGGTAAGGAAGTCTCTGCCGCTTTCGTAGTCAGGAGTCTGGTGTATCTCGATTCCGAGAACGTGCCGGTAGTACAAAACTACCAGCCCCCAACAATCCGCAGCATCGAAAGAGCATGCTCGGTTACACCACGGGATGCCGGTTACTCGTAAGAGAAAGTCGTCTTTAGACATTCTGAAGCCCCGGATATTCTTCTACGGTGTAGAGACGGCCGACATTACGGTTGAGGGGATTGATGCGCGTCAGACTGCATGTAACGTCCTTGTCATCCATAGAACAGTCAGACACATAGAGCGTCCATGTTTTAATGGCTGTGCTCATATCTGCGGAATCAAACACCTGGTAGGTTGCGGAGATCGGAGTTATGCGCGCGTGTGCCTTCCATAGTTTCAGCTTCTGCTTAAAGTCCTGCGCCAGTCGGCTGAACTTAACCGTGCTGTCGAGTACCGGTGTATTGCTCTGCTGACTTTCCGTCAGTTCCATCCGGCACGGCGTGAACACCTGACCGCCGAGCGTTTTTGGGAATATCTGGTTATTCACCAGACGCACATACCCGAACGTCTCGTTGTAGAAGGTTATGGTTTCATAAAGGATTCGGTTCGGTCTCTGGCTTTGAAATTCTCGCAATGTAGGCATTATGACAACCTCGGGAGACTTTCCGGATCGCGTCCGTCAGGATACCCGGTCACGATAATGTCCAGCCATGAAGCCCACGGCGGGGGCAGTTCAATGATGATGTCATCAAAGTCGTCATCTGAGTTAACCAGTTCACGCGCAATAACGTCACCACTCCATGTGAAGGTAGAACCCGTTTGTGACCACGACGGCCAGGCGATGAAGTGCAACTCCTGCACCTCAACACCTGTATCGCCCGTTCCGGTACCGACAGGCATCGTGAACCACTGATTGCAGTTGTCCAGGTAGTTCGGGCTGCGCAACCATTGCATGAAAGCCCTGTGCTGGTCACGCGTGAATATCCATGTGAGCGAGAACGAAGTTTTCAGGTCATCTGTCAACTTCTGGAATATCGGCGCTCCGACCGTTGGCTGGTCTGTGCGAAAACCAGTGTCGGTGGTCGGAGACTTTCCTTTTTGCGCCAGCGGTAGCCAGTCTGGATAAAGTATTGGCATTATTCCCTCGCTTTACGTGGTGCCTGATGGTTCTGCTGAATGGCCTGGCCAATGCGCCCACCCTGATTGATGTCAGCGACGATCATGTCAATGGTCACTCCGTTTCCATCCTGAGAAGCCTGAGCGTCTACCGTTGCGCCAGTATAATTTTGAATGTTTATGTAGACAGGAACAGACTCACCTCCTGAACCGGATGTCATCTGCTTATTGCTTATAACCCGACCATTATCACCCGGTATCATGTACTGCTTACCGGTACTGGCCCGGTAGATTTCAGGCATACCGCCCTCACCTACCTGATACATCGAACCAGCGGCAACAGGACCACCGTTTTTACGCTTACCTGCCAATCCTCCGGCCAGAGCCATCGCCGCGACAAGAGCCGCTATACCAATAGCTGCTGCACCACCGAAAGAACCGATTGATGCGACAGCTGCAGCAGGTGTCCAGACTGCCATCGTTGTAGTGGCAGCTGCAGTGCTTGCAGCAGTGGTTGTCGCTAAACCAGCAGTTTGCGCCGCAGTGGTCGTGGCAATTGCCGAGGTTTGTGCTGCAGCACCCATCGCAGCAGATTTAACCCAGTCAACACCCATCTGAACAAAGCCGTTGATCAGGCTATTCAGCGCATTGCTGGCGAGTGACTGCATTGCCTCTTGCGCTGACATGCTTCCTGTCAATATCCCGGTAAAAGCGTTTGAGGCATTACCAGCCAGTGATTCAAAACTTGCTGCCAGCATCTGATTACCGGTATTTTGATTTCTCCATATTTCCCACTGTGCAGCGATGCGTTGCTGCTCATACAGAGTGTCGGCCTCATTACGTAAGGCCAAAGCATTCTGGTGAGTAAGCAACCCCTGCTGCTCAAACTGAGCGATCAGTGCTAGCTTTTTGGCATTCTCGTTCGCAAGTTGCTGTACAGGGTCAATTCCACCAACCGCTTCCTGTTGCGGTGAGACTGCTTGCTGGGCGCGAATTTTCGACAGATTGGCTTGATGAGTTGCCTCAAGCCTTTCCTGAGTCTGGTTGAATTGCTCCTGGCTGATTTTCTTAGCTGAAAGAGCTGTATTCAGATCCTGAACGTCCTGCTTGTAACGAGCATTCTCAGCGTTTTCTGGAAGCAGTTTTTCAGCAGCGGCCTGCGCTTTTATGGCGTTGGCGGTATCCCATTTAGCCGCGGCATACTGTCTCGCCTCCGCGATTTGCGCTTGAGTAGCCCCCTTCCCAAGTGACTGCTCGGCATTAAGCATGGCCTGCTCTCTGCTCAGTTCATTGGTAGAACCGGCGGCAAGTTCTGCCTGCTGTTTCAGGTTTGCCAGTTTCTGAGCAATAGTATCGGCCTGAGAAGCTCCTTTCTTCTGAGTTGACTGGAGAGTTTTCTGTGCCTGCGTATTTTTGTACGTGGCTGCAGCGTCATCTTCCATCTGCTTAGCGTGCGGATCGTCCTTCGCAAAACCGGCATCTTCGGCAGCATATTGCGCCTGCAACCGCGCGCGGGCCTCTCCCTGCAGTTTTGACAGGGCAAGGTTTCGCTCAGACTGCTTGATGAGGTTCTTCTGCCCAGCGGTAAGGTTGTCGACCTCTTTTTTCATTCCTGAGAGGTTGATCTGCGCCTCGCCAGCCACTCGCACCAGCTCGGTGAGAGGCCCAAGGAAAGTCCTTATTGCATCAGCTCCAGACTTTGTCGAACTTTCAGTACTCTGGAGTTCAAGAACCAGTCGTTGCAGAGCTTCTGGGGTTGGGTTGTTCGCTACATCTGATAGTTGCTTGCTTAACTCGAAGGCGCGCTGCTCAGATACGCCAAACTTATCCGCAAGCGTGGTTACGGTGTTCTGGATCGCGTTAGCATTAACCGTGAACTTCGCCCCTGCGTTCCTAGCCTGCTCCATGGCTTCCGAGTATGTGTCAGCTGTTGCCCCGACGGTAGAAAGGTTTTTGTTGAATTCATCGATGGACGCAATGCCACCAACGAAAGAAGTCTTCAGTTTGTCGGTGAATCCAACGATAGAATTGGAAGCATCGTTGATAGATTTTGGAATCTTCGCTATTGCAGCGTTGTACTCAATCATTGCCTGATTTCTCAGGATGGTTGCTGCTTCTGCATTTACTCTTGCCAGATTAGCGTATTTATCAGATAAGGCTGCTACCCCGTTCTGAGAGACGGTAATGACCTTGTCCATCGCTTCAGCTGCGTCTTTCAGCGCGTCAATAGCATTCTTGCCTCCGTTAAGCGAAGTTATCAGCACGCCTGCTATAACGGAACTAAGCGCAATCACAGCCCCAACTACAGCACCGCCAGGACCGAATGCGCCAGCAAGCTGCGACCCCTGCTGTGAAAACGCAACCAAGGCATTTTGTCCGCCTTGAACCTGAACGATGAAATCCTGAACCTGATACCCAGCCTGCTGCATGCTGGACTTCCAGCCTTTGTTGCTACCCATCGAAGTATCAGCAGCACCTTTCATGTCAAAGAGTCGACCGGTCAACTCTCCAATCTTCTGCTTCTCTTCGTCAGTCGCTTTCGACCCGGCACGTAACTGGGCAGCAAGAACAGCAGCACTGCGAGCGCCATTCTCTTGCGCCTCATCCAGAACGGCCAACTGGTTACCCAGAGCCTCAATAATTGATTCTGCGCGACTGAATTCGCTACTGGCTCCGCCTGTTCCGCTGCGAGCCTCTTCCATAGCACGGGCTATGCCGCTAACGTTGGTATTCAGCTTGCGCAGTTGGTTATCCATTGAGTTTGCATAACCAGCTAGTTCAGTAAACGCGGATCCGGTTTGTGAAGTGCTCTGATCGAGGTTATCCATTCCCTTTCCGGATTGCTTGGCTGCAGCATCCAGTTTATCCAGAGCATCAATGGCCTGTTTCCCACCCTGCAGCAGCGGCTCAACGTCGGCGCTGATTTCATAAACGATGCTACCGGCGTTCTTCTCACCTGCCATGTCATTCTCCGGTTATTTCTTTGCTTTTGCCCTTCGTGCGGCCTGCTTAGCAAGGTACTCGTCAGCGATGCTATCGTACTCTTCGCGAGTGAAGCCTTTCTGGTCCGGGTATTTCGCCGCCAGCAGCATCTGGAATTCGGTCATCGTTAACTGAGAGGCTTCTGCTCGGTTCATTTCAAAGTGACTGCGCGCAGCGCTGATGTAGTCGAAGGCTTTGAATTCGTTCGTTCTCGCGCCTGTTTCGTGGCGCTGCAACTGCCGCACCCTGGCTTTGCCGACAACGCCGTGCTGCATTAGATGCTGCGCCAGCACTATGATATCGTTCTTCGGCATCTGACCAGGTCGGTAGACGACACAATGACGCCACCCTTTCCATTCGCCAATCATCGGGGTCAGATCATCATCACAGCACGCTTGCATAACTAGCATGCATGTTGATAACAACTTCTCTGCAGCTCGATTGAATGAAGGTGATAACCATTCAGGAAATCGCCCAAGCATGCCTGCGCATACCTCAATAAGATGAGCAACTTCATTGCCGTGGATGATAGCGTACGCCTGCACAATCTCTTCCGGAGTACCAATCCTCGCCATGGCCTCGAATGAAGGCCGGAGCAGGTAGTCTTTCCCTCCTTCTCGGCTATCACTGATTGAGAGTTCGCCAATATCTGTTAAAGCGTTCATAGGCATTCCAGTAAACGGTCATTGTCAAGGGCAGCACGCCGCCCTTTGGAATGTCCGTTAGGTAACGGTAACTGTATGCACGGCCACAAAGTTTCCGTCTTCGGTGTTGATGATGATCTGCGCGCTGCCGGTAGCTACTCTGTTCACCGTAACTGTGGTTCCTGAGGCTGTTGCCGTTGCCTTTGTCGCATCGGTAGTCGCTACAGTGAAGTCTTTGTTGGTTGCGCCGGTTGGTGCGATGTTCACCGTGAATGTGCTGGTACCGCCAGCCGCTCCAGTGCTGGTAGTAGGGGTAACCGTCACACCAGTCACCGCCACCGCTGTCACTTCGTTAACTTCGATGGTGCTGGCATCGCCCACTTTGAACTCGGTAGAGAACGTGACGATATCGTTGGTACCGCCGTCAGAACTCAGCGCTGTGATGTTCATGTAGCCGATAAATTCCACCGGGCCGTAGTCCATACGCACCCAGATCCCAGGCTGGCGCTTAGCCTTCAGTTCGTCAGCGAAATACTTGATGAACTTGCCGACGCCGTACTGATCCAGCTTGTCCTTTTTGCGGACCTCACCCTCGAAGCTCAGGGTAAAATCACTGTTGGTGATGATGGTTTCGACATAACCGCCGCCGTCATCCGCATCAGAGGTTACCGAGTTTGGGTTGAAATCGAAGCCTTTTGACGTACCGGCCGCCAGCGCCTTCCACTCAGCTTCGAGTGGTTTGACGTCCGGGCAGCCGTCACTCACTTCCAAAACAACAGCCCCACCAAACAGGCGTTCATTTGAGTTTTGGCAATTAGCCATTATTTAGTCCTCTTTTGGCATAAAAAAAGGCCGCCAATCGGCAGCCTGTTTAGGTCGGTGGGCCTTATCGCCCGTGGTTTTCATGAAAACCTAATTCTTTTTGCTTCTTTAGCCTTGCAGCATAAGCAAGCTCTGGAGTTTCGTGATATCCAAGATGGTATCTGATGCCATTGGCCCTTATCGCCGCCTGCCACAGATCTTTATCCTTTCTATACCAGACTCCAATGTAGCCAGATGTATTGTTTTCAGGACGGCTCTTATTCCTCTCATTTTCGAGCATGGATACGTTTCGCAGGTTCAATATCCTGTTATCCGTTTTAACTCCATTAATATGGTCTATTTCCGCCGATGGCCACTCGCCATAGAACAATGCCCATATGACTCTATGAGAAAGATACGATCTATCCTGAATTTTTAAACGCAGATAACCTCGGTTGCTTACAGTTCCCGCCGACCTCCCGCAGAAGTCGCGCATGAAATTCACATAACCGGCTTTGCTTTTGAACGTTTCCGCTGGACGTTCTTTCCATATCAACTCACCAGTATTTGGCTCATAGCTGAAAAGTTCACGGAGACGAGAAATAGGCAGGTCATCACGACCCTTATTCGCTTTCATAAAAACCTCACAGTAGGTTTCACAGATGAAGGTGCGCGGCAACAGAGTCTGTGTTCTCCGCTTTCGACTGGCCGGTCTAGCCGCGCATTGGAATTATATCACTCTCCATAGGTGCAGGCGAACTGGAGGCGAAAGACTATCCGACCTTCTGCCGTGAGCACCGGCGCAGGGATTGCGCCCATGTTCTGGATGTAGCCGACGCACTCGTCAGCCATGGGGTTGGACTGGACGTAATCGACGATGCGCTGTACGGCGTTTAGCGCGTCTTTGCGCTTATCTTTTGCGCCTACAACGTCGACAAGTACGTGATACTCAGATCCGAGGTCAGTCCGAATATTCGACCCGCCGTTAGGCCTGAACACCATGATCGCCTTCGACAAATCGCCCGGGTCGTCGTACATCAGCTGCTGCACCGTGAAGCCGGTCGTTAGCCCCGCGTCGCCGAACATGTTTCGCACGCGCTCGTGCATCATGGGTGTCATAGCGAAAGCTCCTTGCGCATCACCGCGTCAACGTTATCGCGCTCGTCATTCGCGCCCTTGGTCAGGAATTGCGGTTCACCATGCGGATCCCAGTAGTTGCCAGTTCCGGTGCCGCCGCCGAACTCTTTCGGTTTCTGCGGGCCGAACTCAGACCGGTTACTGGTCACTCCAAAGTGCGCGCGCGGCTGGCCTTTCAGCTTGCCTGACGCTTCGTGGACGTAAGCGGCATAGTTGGCTGAGTAGCCGATGCGCCCAGTAATGAACACGCCGCCTGCGTCGATTTCCCGAAACTGACTGTTAATCAGCGTGGAGGTGTCGATCGGGGTGTAATATGCCGCCCGGGTGCCGATAAGCATCATCGCCGACTGCAACGCGCGAATTACCTTACGGCCCTTAACGTCGTTGATGACATCGTTCAGGTGCTTCTTCGCCTGGCTGATGCCCTTCACTTTTATGCCCATGGCTACACTCCCGTAATTATCGCCCAGTCATCTTCCAGGCCGTCGAGAGTGTCGTTCCAGCGCGTCACGTGACGGACCTCATCAGCACCTGCTACGACCGGATCCTGCTCAGCGCTAACACCAATCAGGATGTAGTCGCCCTCATCAGCTAACGCATACGCAGTAAAGAAGGTGTTTTTTACGACAACCTCTTTACCAATGGAGCCGAGCTTTGCAGACAGGCCGCCGATGTAGTCGCACATGATGGTTTCTGGCGGTTCGTATGGGTCGACAGGATCGCCCCACTCGTCATTACCGCCCGCGCCCTTACGCCATATCGTGCACGGCTTGTTGTATGACCATGAAGCAGTAGACGACATCAGCCCTCCTTCCAGCGCAGCACCTTCGCGCCGGTCGCCCGGATGCGCGGGCAGTTGATGAACCACTCACCGTCCGATTTCACGTAGCCGGTAGTCTCCCGCCCGGTGTCGGTCATCACCCATACACGGGTAAACGAACGCGGCAGACCTTGCTTAACTGATTTGTACGTCATCAGCAGCCCCCGACCACCATGAACAGGCCCACGCTGTTACCGGCGCTGATAGGCAGTTCACCAGTGCAACCGCTGGTATCGAGCCGGGCCAAGGAGTCGCGCAACCAGGTAATGCTGTCATCACCGTACTCAAACGAGCGGGACGCACCAGACGGCGCACCCTGCGATTTGATGCGGCGCGCGCCGGACGACGTAGCCATAAGCGCGGCGGCGTACATCAGGATCAGCTTCGAGGTGCAGTCGTCATACCCTGCGCCATCGAGGCACGGGATAATCTTGTTCACCACGCAGAGGATCGGATCCAGCAGCGCGCCCGGGATGGAGTAACCCAATTCACCGAGGAACGCCTGCACGTCTGCCGCTGTGATTGGGTCAGCCATGGTTATTTCGCCTTTTTCGATTTAGCGGAGGTGTCAGCCTGCTCTGCGGTTTTATCGTCAGCGCTAGGCGTGGCAACTTCAAGCTCCTGCTCTTCAACTTCGCCCACCACCGATACGCGACCAGCGAAAGCCGGTGGAACGTCAATCGCAACGAACTCATGACCTACTGGCAGTTGCTGGAATACGCCGTTAATTGTTCCCCAGCAGCCAGTCTTCTCGACCTTTAACTTTTTCATGCTCTCTCCCGTAGAGAAGGGGCCGAAGCCCCTTAACCCTGTGCGTTGAACACTTTAGAGCGACCGTTGAAATCGCGCTTGATTTGAAGACCGACAGCACTCCAGACCAGAGTGTTGTAGTTGTCGAACGGATTCTGACGCGGGATCATGAAGGTACCCACTGGCGCGGCGATGCGCGTCTTGATGTACTGCGAATTGCGTACGTAGGCAATGAAGTGGTTACCGGTCAGCTTAAAGGTCTGGTTGAACGACTCGATGCGACCGTAGCGCAGAATGTATTCCAGCACCGTGCCTTCTTTGAAGCCGGCAGCATCTGAATATGGGCGGTTCAGGTTGCGCATAATGTCAGGCGATGCCCACATCTTAACCTTCTCCTGCACGTAGTTATCATCCAGAAGTTTGGCGAACGGGCCGGTGAAGAATGCCACTGATTCATCAGGAGTTGAGGTGGTCAGGTCAATATTCAGACCGGATGCACTCAGATCCACTTGGTTGGTGTTGGCGTGGTTGGTGATACCTGCGCCAACATAGCCTTTCACCTTCACTTTCGCATCGCCTGACAACATGTAGTCAGCCATGTCTTCACGGATAGCCGCAACGTGCGCTTCCTGATCGTCAGCCATCGCATCGAGGTTTTCCGACTGCATGCCGTTCCACTCACGCCATTCACGGCTGTAGCCGGTGTTGAAGATCGGGATTGGGTCACCAGCTTCGTCGTAGATGACTTTATCCAGTTCTTCCGGAACGTGGCCCGTCAGTGTGCGATGAACCTTACCAGCATCACTGGAAACGCGATACAGCGCCGCAGTTTTACCGATAGAGATCGGCGTACCGAGACCGAGCAGATCATCCAACAGGCCGTTGCCTTCGTCATTACGGAAGACTCGGGTGGTGATGTTGTCCACTTCACGCCAGTAGTCTTTGGAGATCAGCGCGGCCTGGTTAACTTCCAGCGCGCCGCCATACTGGGCGGAAATAGTGTTCTGGTTAATGTTGAAGGACTCACGCTGCATAAGCAGTTGATTCCATGCCTGCTTCACCTGGTTGTGCTCGGTGATCAGCTTTTTGTTGAATACGATCATGCTCATGCGGTTGCTTTCCCTGATTTGCGAACTTTCACGAGTTGAGCTTCAGCGCCAACGGTGATTTTTTCGCGTGAATAAAATAGGACCTGGTCGGTGGCTGGTGTGGTTGACTTGGCCAGCGTGCCGTCACCGGAAGAAACCAGTCCTTCATTTTCCAGCAGCACTTCCCCGGCTTTGACGCGCATGTGGTAGTCAACATCGTCTTCACACATGATCGCCGCGCCAGTATCACCAGCGGGAACCGCGTCTCGGATATCGCCGCCGCCGATATAGTTGTGCTGCATGGCAAGCGCCACACCAGGGCCGCCAGCAGTGGCGTGATAAATGAATTGCCCACTTGTATCAAGTTCAACAAGAGAGCCAGGGAGAATGGCGACTTTGCAGATCGCCTCAATTACCTGAGGGTCATTCTTACGGGCCGGGCCCGCGATTACGGTATGGAAACGAGGTGCGAGAGCCATTATTCAGGTGCCTCCATGTTAAGGATTTCACTCTGAGCGCCATTCCCCTGGAATGCAGGGTTCAGACCGGTGCTGGTCTGGCACTGTGAGTACAGGTCGTTCAGCGCGTCACCGGACAGGGAGTTAACCGCTGCTTCGGTCATGAACGAGAATTTCGCTTTAACCGCATCGCGCTTGGTCTTCAGTTCGCTTTCAGCGTTCGCCTGCAACTGAGTTTCCAGCTTGCTCAGCTTTTCGTTCAGCGGGGTGAGCGCCGCATTAACAGCCGCGGTGATCACATCAGAGTTAATCTGAGCCTGGTCAGGATCGCCGCCGCCTTCTTTCTTCTGCATCTGCTGGTTGTAGGCATCCCAGACCTGATCGTCGGTCAGCCCGTCGGTTTTAACGCCTGCGGCATTGAGCGCGGCGATCATCTTCTCTTTCATCGGGTTTGTTTCTCCGTTGGTTTTGACTTCGTACTCAGTTGGTTTGCGCACGACTTCTACTGGATCGCCGACAAGCGTTACGACCTTGTCAGAGATGAGGTACTTCTGGTCGAAGAGCTTCGGCTTGACGTTCTCGCCGTCCTCTTCGTAAACAAAATGGTCAGGCCAGACACTGACGACGTAGCGCCACTTTTTGTCGTCCTGCTTGATGGACATGCGCAGCGCCTGGTAGATGTCGTCGAATGACATCTCTGAAGCGTTGCTGATAAAGAACTTCACCTTGTTCCACCAGCCGTCTTTCATGCTGTTGGCGGCATCGACGAGGCTCGTCGTTTCAACATCAGCCTCTTGCCCGTCAGCGTTGACGAACATGCCAACACCTTCTTCAGGCGTCCCGGCTCCGGGCTCGTCGAGCAGGATCGCGATGTGGTCGAACTGCATGTTGTGAGCGACCCAGGAGTATTTCTTCTGCTTCGACTCACCTGCCTTCTGCTCTTTGTTCAGCAGCAGACCGGTGGAGACATGAATCGGATCGGCGTTATTGCCGGAAATCATGTCGTCCAGGCGCTGAATAAGGCGCTTACCGTCAGGCTTGGTATCTGCCACAGCCTTATTGACGTAAACGTCCATCACGACCTTATCGTTGGCCTTGCTGACGTTCTGAGCCCATGCCCCGGCGTAGTAATCGTTGACCGCCTGCGGGTCGTTGGCGCTGACGTATTTGCCGTTCACCATCGGGTGGCCTATCGGCATTAACTTGCGCTCCATCGTCTGGTAGCTGTTGTTAATCTCCTCCGCCGGGTACAGCCCGCCATTCATCACGATGTCATCGACGATCGGAACCGCACCACGAATGACGTAGTGTTCCTGGCCGTTGATGGTGGTCGTTGAGATGTTGGAGGCGTTGATGGCGAGGGATTTAACGTGGATGCTGGATAGCTTCACGTTGCGTCCTCATTGGTGGATTTCAGGCAATAAAAAAGGCCGCCGTGGCGACCTTGTTATTATTTTTTATAGCTTACTAGTTCGATACCATCCTTGGGGTATCGTTTCTTTAATTCGGAAATTAATGCTGATTCGGTGTCACCGTTAATCGTCAGAAAAGCTATGTGCGTTCGGTGCTTAGCTTTAGTGACTGGCTGCACTCTATCAAAGCGAATATCTTTAAATTTTGATTGCATGTCATTTTCCATTTAATTAAGGAGTCGTTAATTAATAACGGCAAAAATAACATGAACTTTATTGATTATTTACCCCAGTCTTTTCTCTCTTTTGCAAGCTTATCCGCCAGCCCCTCGTTGAAGATGCTGCCGTCGTCGTTGAGCAACACCGGAATCTGGCTGCAATAGCAGTTGTACCGGTTGCCGTTCTCGGCGTAGAAGTCCCGCACCTCTTCGGTGGTGTAGACCTTACCGTGACGGCTGGCGTGCCAGGTACGCGTCGTTGGCTTGAGCGCTGACAGCCACAGCAGGCCGGTATTCAGCCCCAGCCGGTCAGCAGCCCAGTCCGTTTCATTCCACTGAGCCTGCCGCAGCGCGCCGACCTGCTCAGTCTGAGCGATGGTCTTGGCCTTCGACATCGACACATCGAGCCGCTTGCTGATAACGCTGGCCGTCTCGCGAGGATTCACGCCGCGCGCTACCGCATCGGTAATGATGTTGGTCAGGTCGCCGCGGGCTGTATCGCTAATTACCTTCCAGTCACTGAACGTTGTCAGCCTGGCCGCCGATATCTGGTTCAGATAACCGGGGCTGCTTAAAAGCTGCTGTAACGTCGTCTGGCTGGCATACACCTGCGACTGCTGCGAGAGATTGTTGAAGGCCTCAAGTGTGCCGCGCTGCGCTTCTGCAACGACGTAATCCATCGCCCAGAGGTTTTGCTCGCCACCATCCAGCAGGTAATCGTCGAGAATGCCCTGCACCGCCTCAAGCAGGTCCGCCAGCTCCTGCGCCGACATGTCGTAGATGAACTTACCGGCGTTGACCTGGTATAGCTGCATGTCCGCGCCGTTGTCGTGGCAAAGAAAGTGCCAGTTATGGCTGTTTACCTCACGCTCTCGCCCGGTCAGGCGATGGTCGAACAGAGTTTTCAGCGCGCGCTTGATGCCGAGATACCGACTCTCGATATCCCGGAACATCGCGGTTACCTTCTTTGATGATCGGGTCGGGTCAACTTTGCTGCGCGGAACTATCGGCAGCCCCACCTTTGCCGTCTGTTCTGGTGTCATCGGCCAGTGGATCATCGGTAGTCACCTTTTCTTCCGGTTTCGGTGGTTCTTTTGGCTCCGGCAGCGGGTCAAGCCCAACAACTTCGCGCAGCTCATTGCCTGTAATAGGCGGCTCACCGCCATAGAAGCCAGTGGTTTTCTGCACGATGTCGGCCAGCTTGGATGCGTTCTCGATCTTCTCTTTCTCACCTGGCGCCAGAAGGTCGCTCCATGAGATGGTGACCTCGCCTTTGGTTGGCGGGTCGATAATCCCAAGCGTCCAGAAGCGCTCCAGCAGCGCAGTTATCCGGTCTGTCAGGAAGCCATTGCGACGCGTGTTGCGTCGGATAGCCCAGTCTGTTTTGTCCTCGTCGCTCGCCAGTCTCCCGGTCTGCTGACCGAACAGGATGGTGAATGGGATTTGCACTGAGGCGGCCAGTTCATTCGCGGTAACTTCCCACGTTGGCCCCGGGTCGCCAGGCGTGACGCTCAGAACGTGCATCTGCCCGGCCTGCATCACGGCGGCAGCATCGGTGCCACGGTTAAGCTTGTTGACCTTGTCGCCCATCGCTTCGCCGAGATCGGCATAGCCAGCCTTCTTAGCCTGGTCTGCCAGCGTGTTCATGTCGGTTTCTTTGCTGAATTCGACGGCAATCTGACGACTGGCGTTCTTCAGGAAGCCCTCGGCACCACCGCCAGAAATCTTCTCGATATCGAGGCCTTTGTTGAAACCAGCCTCCAGCAGCGGGATGCCGGAAAGCACATTGTCGTCTTCAGATCCTTCGCAGAACAAGATAACGCGGCTCGGGTGTACTGGTTCGCCGCGCATCGGACCGACAAAAGGCTCATCACCGACCGGCTGCTCATTGAAGTTGAACATCTTCGGCTGGCCGAACGTTTCTGACTGACGGTCGTTATCCCATTCGGCGACTGTTAACTGCGGCTCCCATACGGGGATAAGCTTTACCAGCGCTGACTCGCCGAGTCGTTTTACTAAAGCCTTGTCGACTTCCTGATCCCAGTTCCGATTGTCTTTCACCTGTAGCAGGAGCGCTGAGTAACGCCCAACCATATTGCGGCGGTCGGCATCCTTCACCTTCGGCCACAGCTTCTTCATGAGCTTGGTGACTTTCTTTTCCCAGGCGTTTGTATTCTTCGCCTCCTGAGCTTCATCACCGTCAACAATGACCGGATAGTCTTGCCAGCAACCATCCAGCAGGCGATGCACCACAGCGAAGCCAGCAGCGTTGCGGCGGTACATGTTGTAGAAGTCGTTGAAGGTGATTGTGCGCGGGTAGCCAAATTCCTGGTAAAGCGTCGGTCGCTTCGTGTTGCCGCCACCGATGCCGATGGCATTCAGGTAATTCGCTCGCCTCATTTCAGTGGCGAGGTTATTCACAGCCAGTTGAAGGCCGTTATCTTGTTCGCTCACTGGCGATGCTCCTTAGAAGAATACTGTGCCGACCTGCTTGCGGTTGTTCTTCGTCACAGCGAAGTAACGGAAGCTATCGGCACCGTGCGAAGTGGCGTCATGGAGAGGTTTGTCTTTCCAGCAGCCGCGCTTGTCGTCCCACTCCTTCCGGTAGCCCTCAAGGTGAGAGATACCTTCCGAGCATTTCTCCTCATCGAATACGCATTTCGGGAGGATTTCACGCGCCGACTCAATGCCGGTATCGATGCCAGCTTTCGGCACCACTTTGAAATTCAGTGAGTACATCTGACCGTCGATTTCGTACCCTTCGCGCGCCAGCTCTTTGCGTGACTTCGCATCAGCTGCGAACTCGCGGTTTTCGATGTCGTGCGGCCCCCAGTGTTCGCCGTACTCATAGCCGCGGTCTTTCAACACCTTCATGTAGTGCCTCAGCCCCTCGCCGGAGTTTTCGTAGTAGTCGATGATGTGGAACTCTTCGCCGACCTCACGAACGAACCATATCGCCGTGGAGTCACCCACACCGATATCCCAGAACGTGTGTACCGGGAGGTGCGAGTTATCAGGGATTTGGCCGATCCGCTTGTTGGTGTACAGCCAGCGGAACTGCTTGGCATAGTAAGCGCCCTCGACCGACTGCTGGAACGCCTCGGCCGGAATGGTCGGGTATTCGCGCTTCATGTCATCGCCGAGCGTTTTCTCTTTGGCGTAGTACCAGGCTTTCTGGCGTTCGTTGACGACTACGCCGTGCTTCGCTTCCATTTCAGCGAAGTACTCAAGCAGGCGCACCGGCAACGATTCGACCGGGTCGATTGCGTACTGCGGGTTCTTCCACCAGGAGAAAAAGAAAAACTTCCAGTCCAGCGCTGAAAGTGGCTTACCCTGGAGCAACGCCTTCTCTGCCGTCTGGCAGTAATCGAAGAAGTAACCCGCCCGGCCCTCTGCCGTGCTCTCGATAGTAGCGAAGCATCCAGTCGATACCGCCTCAAACGCACCAGTGACGATCTCACGGGCTTTGTCTGGATACTTGGCGCATATCTTCCCGAACTCTGAAACGTGCAGGTAGCGCAGCGTGCCACCACGAAACGACGTGCTGACGTATAGCGATCCGCCCTTCTTAAAGACCAGCTCACCGGAAGAGTCATTGCTGGCCGGGTTGGCAGCCTTTATCTCTGCCGGCAGCTTATCGTATGCGTACTTAACCTTTTCGCGGAACAGGCGCTTTGCGTCATTCAGCGTATGGGCAATCAGCGCGCACTTGGCCGACTCGAACAGGGCTGCGTCGAGCTGGATGATGCATACCTCAGTGGTAAATCCGAGCTGACGAGCTTTCAGGATGATGTTGCGGGTGTGGATCCCCTCGAAGTATTCCCGCTGTTCAGACGTCATCCTGAAGCGCGTGGGCTTACCTTCTTTGTCGGTGATCCAGTAAAGGTTATTCAGCCGCCAGTCTTTATCAGCCAGCAGCTTGAGGTGCTCAGGTTTCATTACGCCCCCTGAGACAATGAATCCATCAGGTTAGACAGGTCATCAACCGTCTTATTGCCTTCCTCGGTTTCGAGGTTGTACGCCTTGCGCTCAGCGTTTATCACTTTGATTTGAGCATCAACACCGGCAGTGATCGAGCGAGACATTGAGGCGTGGTTTTCTTCCGTGATATCTGCATCTTCGAGGAAGTCGCGGAGCTTATTGGTAATGCCGCGCCATGCCGCCAAACTTGCACGATGAGCCATGACTACAGCGGCAGCCTCATCGGAGGCCTGGTCAATAATCTGCTCATCAGTAACCACTGGTGACTGGTTACCGTCTTTGGTTACCGACTTGGTTACCTTGGCCTTGGTTGCCGCCCTGACCTTTTCTGTTAGGTCGCGCTGCCATCCTTCTTTGTTTGCTCTCTTCAGGATGGTGGCATGGTTAACGCCATGCTTTTCGCCGATGGCCCTTACTGACAATGAACCAGCCCGGTAAGCCGATTCAATGGCCTCCCAATCTGGTTTGCTCATTGGTTACTCCGTTGTTTGTTCTTCTGGCTGCTCGGTCTGCTCAGCCGGCACTGGCGTGAACTCCACGCGCTTTACATCAGCCGGAGCGAAATACAGCCACTGGCCTGTCTCCGTCGCCAGCGGAACAAAGCCGTTCACCAATTCAGGCTGACGTCGTGACATCTTGCCCGTGAAGGTTTCGCCTGTTTGGGTTGTTAACGTGATTTGGTAGATGTCGGACATAATTACCTCTTTGCCTTGTCGCAGCTGTTGCCCTGTTTCTCAGAAGTGCTTAGCCACTTACGGCTTACCCGTCAGCAAGATGTGATCACCATCCTTGCGGGGTTACACAGATCATTATCGAAGCCCATCAGTGAAGAGCTTCTGTAATGACTCTGCTTCTTCTACCACAGCGCAGATTAGCTGATATGAGCGCAAACCCCGCATTGATTGAATATGGTATTGAGCGGGTAAATCGCGGTATGCCCTGTTATTGATTAACACCACCCACTATCACGGGGATGTTCCGCTATAGCGGCGTGGTCTTAGTTAAGGTGGTGAGACGGCGACAGGACGGCGCGGTGTTGATTACTTAATGAGGGTTGCAGCGTATTCGATAAGGTAGAGCTTTGGCGCAAGCCAGATTTTCAGCCAGTCAAAGTTGAACCAGAATCCGACAAACATAATGATAGAAGCTAATGCCCCGCAAACTATGTACAAAAAGGCAAAGAAATCAGCACCTGAATGCCCTTCCGCTATTTCCCATGCCTTTTTAACCGTTAACAGAAATCCCATTACCGTAAGAATTGCTATCGCCTGAAACATCAGGCTACTTACTGCATTCCATACCAGTAATTGATGGATAACATCAGGAACCTGCGCCTGACTGAAAGATACTGCCGCATCTATACCATTACTGGCCTTTTGCAGCAGGTCCGCGAGAATCTTATTTGCTTGTTCGTTCATTATGCTGCTCCTTGCATTTTGCTGGCTGCCAGTTGCCCGGCAATCCACTGGATTCCTTTAGGCGTAAACTTCACCTGAGTGAATGCATGACCATTTCCAGCCTCACCAGTTTTCACGGTGAAACGACCTGCATCGAGGTGCTGTGCGTATGGCGTCATCTTTCCTGCCAGTCGGTACATGATTCCGTTATCGAGCAGGAACAAGCGGAAGTCACTTTCTTTCACCTTCAGAAGCTTTGCAGCCTCGCGGAAACCAATAAGACCCGACGCCTCTACGTAATGGTCGACGAACTCCGCTTTAGGAGCCGCAAGAGCAAGCTTGCTCTCCAGTACAGCCTTCTGTTCAGCAAGGTCTGCCGCGAGCCTCAATGCTTCAGGCAAGCTTTGTGGAATTTGTGGTCCGTGCATCACTTTGAGCTTTGCCAGCACAGAACGGCGTACTGCTTTGGACTCTCGCATACCTATCAGGGTCATTTGCTCCATATTGAGCATATAACCCTTAACAGCTCGCCGTGCACCCTGCGAGGTGGTCGCGTAAAAAGTTTCCTCGACCCCTAAATCATCTATTTCATCCACAACGCGGGAAAGGAAGTGACGATTTTCAACCTCAGGCTGCCCAAACTCTATTCGTGCTGGGTTAATGATGTTGTTCAGGAAGTCCAGGCTACTCATGGACACTTCTGCTTCTACTGCAATCAGATTGGTCATTGCGTTTACCTTATAAAAATGAGCCTCGTTGCCCAGAAACACCGCCCACAGAGAAGCCGCCGCTTATAACGGTGATTCTCCGAAGCTCATTTCTGTAAGACTCTGTGACTTAATCGCGCCGGGCATGGCGCTCAGACACAAAAAAACCCGACCGAAGTCAGGCTGTTCTGTATAGGGGGTGACGAATCATTTCAGGCACTGCGTCCTGATGTATTCCTGCAATGTTCTTAGCGCTGATTGGTCGCTGGTAATCCCATCTCTGACACCGAGAACGTTTCGTCCAGCAACTGGAGAGAGTTCGACGGTGGCATCATTGCCCACGCCGGAGGCGCTGGAGGTTTCGGTTGTGGCTGGCACTGGACACTTGCCTTTGACGAGCACCCTGCCACCATTATCAAGCTTGCGCTTAAGAGAATCGTTCTGAGCCTTAGCATCAGCAAGCTCCTTTGTGTATTTGGCATCCAGTGCCGCTACGTCTCGCTGCCTGGTCTGCATGTCATTGATGGTGGCATTTGCCAGAATGAGTTGCTCTTTGGCTTTGTCTCGCTCGTCTTTGTAGGTTATGGCGTTGTCGCGGTAGTGGTTAGCAGTCCATCCCAGCGACACAATGATGCAGACTCCAAAAGCGATGATGATTGCGGCTATCCTGCTCACTTGTCACCCCACATACAGACTTCACGCTCAATCTCTCGTCTGGTGATAAGCCCTTTCCACTGCTTTCCGCCAGCATACGTCCAACGGCGTAATTGTTCGCACGCGCCTTTAATGTCACCCTGGTTGATTTTGTGCAGTAGTGTTGAGGTCTTGAAGTTTCCGGCACCAACGTTGTAGACGAACGAGTAAAGCGCACCGCGAGTTGTTTCGGGGATTGGTACTTTGATATACGGGTTAATTTGCCTGGCGACCATGTTCAGGTCTTTATTCAGCAGCGCCTTACACTCAGATTCTGTGTAAGTCTTGCCGATCATGATGTCGTTCCCGGTATGCCCGTAACAAACTGTCCAAATACCAACAACATCGCGGTATGGCTTATATCTGACCCCCTCAAGACCATCATTACCAGTTGGCCCAGTAATCAGTGCAGAAGCTATTGCGATAGCCCCACCACCAACGGCTGCCAGTACGCTTTTTCGAAGGGTGCTGTTCATCAGATTTCCTTTGGTGCTTTCTGACCGAGTTCGGCGATAACCGTGGCTGTAGCTGATGGATTTCTGGAGTCGGTTTTATTCAAAATGTCCTGCAGTATCTTCGTTCGCTTCATTTGCTCACGCTTGTTGAGCCGGTAAGTCAGAACGCCGAGGATAATGCTGAACGCGACGCCAATGATGAAGCCCCAGTCCTGTAGAGAAAGACTGGCAAAGAAAGCCGCAAGACCAGCGCTACCGTATGAAGCATTGCTGTATCTTTCGTCCATCTTCATTTTCTCACCCCCTGAGTGCGGGGATCTGTTCAATTTAGGAATTAACGTGGTTGTTGAGTGAACAAATCCAGGATACGTTTATCAGTAACGTGGTTTGCTCGTGGGAAGTGCATGGGCAAATCAGGCAGGAGACTGTTAGCGCAGTCTCTTGCCACCCATCTTCACGAAGCCCAGCCAAGCGCTGGGTTTTCTTTTGGTCATTATCAAGCGCCCAGCTATAGACGCTTTGTAATGAAGAGCCGTTGTGAAAGTGACTCTCGATTATTTACAGGTCAGCTCGTTAATCTCTCATGCAGCTTTACCTTCCATTAAAGCAACCATGTCAGGATCCATCTGGTCTATAATCCGCTCACGCGCTGCATTGAGAAGTTGTTTACGCCCACCAACACCCCATTTATTCATTACCTTGGCGCAGGAGCTTACTTCTTTGGTCTCCATATCGATAAGCAGGTCAAGGCGATTAAGACGATTCATATTTCCAAGTCCACTCAAGACCGCTTCGCGAAATGTTTCATATACGCGAATTTCAAATTCCGGCTTAATCCATGCTGCGTAACGTATGGCAAGTAATTCTGAAGCCCAAACACCCGGCTCATCGCCTCCTCTGATAACTTTAAGTGCTTGATTATCTTCCAGGGGACAATTTTGTCCTTTGCCAACAAGTGCGATTACAAATCGCTTCACTGAGCCATTTCGAATGAATTTGCTCGGCTTTTGGGATTCTGTAGCTTCGCCCTTTAATACGGCTGCAGCATGCAGATCGTTAAGGTTGTAACGGCCTTCAGCGTCAACTCTAACAGATACACCGTTTACTATTACTGTTGGGTATTGCATAGCGATTTACCTTTTAGAAAGTGAGCCTGTCTCACAGAAAAGCCGCCCGAGAGAGGTCGCCACCTATAACGGCATTTCTCAGGCTCGCTTACTGAAAGGCTCTCGTTGATATGCGCGTGAGATGCGCAGAAGATGTGAAAACGCCCTTATCCCCGTAACCACGAAAGTTAGAGGGTATCTGTATGTGTTCTGGTGTTTGGTGATGAGGGCGCTTTCAGAAATGTCGTGCCAGAAATGCAAAAAGCCCCGAGCGGTTAACTCAGGGCTTCTTTTTTGTTTTGCTGCTCTGTTCGCTTTTGCTCCGAGCATACAGAAACTGTACTGCTTATATTTCCCGAAAGCAAGTAATTTACAAAATTATTTCAGATTATGCCGCTATCAATGGAATTTCTTTCTCCAGTTCACGCCTGAGAGCGTAAAACATTTCTGAATCCAGAACGTTTTCACACCAGACTACTCGCTTACGACAATACTGAATATCTACTCCTGTTACATGCGAAATAAGCCTGGCGATATCTTGCGTGCAATTGCGATTGCAATATCGCTTAATAGCTACATCGCGGACGGGGCTTTCACGGTGAAACGTCTTGACCATCACACGTTCAACGAAAGCAGCATCATCGGATTCTTTGGCGAGAGCGATGATGTTGCTGAACGATGATTGAGGGATGACCAGTTCGCGAGCTTTCTTGTACAAAGCTTCTCCACGCAGTCCATCATCTTCGTAAAGGCGCATGACGACAGACTCAATCTGCTTGGCCTTATCATCACTCCACTGGCTACGAATCATCAGGCGACCAATAACGTTTATTGCACCGCCTGGTGAATCATCACCGGCATTGACCTTGCCCCATACTTGAAGCATGTAGTGAACCCATGCTTTCTGGCGTGAGTTGATGGTTTTCTTTGGATGCTTCCATACGCGGCGGAAATGAGCATCGTCGATGAAGTTGACCATGCTGAACATCGGAGTTATTCGCATCAGTAATCCGCTCCCTTGCAGTGACACCAGATTTCAAACATGCGTTTCACCACTTCCCGGCAATATAGCCCATCGGTATCTCTGGTCAGGTCGTACCGGTCGCCATGCTTTAGCCGCATATAGCATTCGAATGCTCTGTTCATTTAGGCCGCCTCCGGACCGTCTGGCTTATTCAGCCCTAAGCGGTTAACTAGCTCACGGCGACGTTCTGCCAATAAGCTCACAGCTCGTTCCGCATCTGCAATCTGCGCATCAATATCCTTGAGCTTCTCCATGTCTGCGTGACGCTGCCATTTCACTTGCTGGATGTTAGTTACTGAGCACATACGGGTTCTCCTACTAAGCTGTCTAACTGGCGACGCATCATCTTCAGTGCTCCATCAGGGAATGGCTGACGGGCTAAACCTGCGAAGATGGCGCGGATTTTCTTGTCGCGGATGCGCTTGAGTAACTCGGTTACTGTTGCGCGGATGGTGGCGTTAATCTTCCGGTCTTCAAGCTGTGCGAATCGTACGGATAGCTCCACTGTGACCAGAGCATCCAGATATTCTTCACAGACCTCTCTGCTTATGTCTGTCATGCTGCCTCCGATAGCTCTGTAATCTTGATTTCAACCTGGCCGCCCTTAACTTTTGCTGCACGAATCACGCGAATATCATCAAACTGCTCGTCGTCCTCTGCGAATGAGGCGTGGACAAGTGAGTCGAGGAGACATTTCAAAATGTTGTCGATATCTCTGCGCCGGGAATCTGGCACTGCGGCGATGATTTTGATGCGGAGTCGTGATTTGGTGAGGATGTCTAGGTTGAGGCTTTTGATAATCTGGATAACTTCTTTGCGGTACTGCTGGCCTTTCTTGCTGATGTAATACCTGCTTCCTTGCCGTCGCCAGTATGTGTTTACGCTGGGAGGCCATGGAAGGATGAGGTTATACTCATTCATGTCTTTATCTTCCCCTCCTTGCGCAGAATATCCTGTGTACGCATTACGCCTTCCAGGTGGTAAATCTTTGCAAATTCATGGTCGATGTTATGCGTTCTGCGGTCTATCTCGTCATGGCAACTGCTACACGCCCATGCTGCGAGAAGGTCATCAGGCTTCATGCCGGTACCGCATAATCCTGCCATTCGGTAATGTGCCAGGACGGTTGTTTCAGGGTTGTGATTGCAGACACCGTAGATGCGCACCTGGCATTCTCTACCTCGTGCTTCTTTTCTAAGGTTAGCCATTGGTCAGCTCCTTCTGTCGCTCATCTTCGTGAGAGAAGTCTTCTCCGTCGATAGGCATGAGTTCATCACTGTAAAAATAAGAGTAACCACCTGAAGGCATGTTTGTATAAATCGATACATCGCCTTTAACTAACCAACCAGGCGTGTCATCGCGCCATCCATGCTTACCTGCACCAGGAAAATTAAAAACATATCCGTTTGTAACTTTTTCGATTAACTCGACGCATCTGCCGATTTCGGGTTTGTTTTCTGAAAAAATGACTATCGCGATGCCACCTGCACGTAACTCACTCATCATCTTCCTCCGTCAAAAATCCGTTAGGGTCGCGATACGCTATTGCCATTGAGGCGCATTTCTCACAAACGTGAGTCTCATCGTCGGATAACTCCTTCGTGCACCCTGCGCACAACGTTCGACGTATGCTCTGCTGCTCGTAGGATTGGGCTTCGTGGGGGCTAAGCATTGACTTGCTCCTGCATAAGGAGAAACGTAATCATCGCCGCACGGAGAGGATTTTTCTGATAATTTGTACCGCATGTACGGTTAAGGTTGGCTGTATGGCACCAGGTTGTCTGAGGTTCGGTGCTATTATCGCCATCAAACTCAATAGAAATTCTGTTCTTTGTGATAATCGGCCAGGCCGACTCGGGAGAATTGCAATAATCGGGAAGGTCGTATGTTTGAATGCCATTTGAGCCATATAACCACCCTCCTGTCGCGTTGTCAGGATGAGAAGGTCTTACGTGCCATGCGCCATTCATGACGATATCTGCAACGCGCTTGTTAATTTCGAAATCTGATAACTGTGAATACTCCATATCAATGTACCCTCGCTGCTGTGGTTTCTTCCGGCATGCCACCCTCGATTAACCTGATGAGGATTGTCTTGTCGCCAATGTCCACGCAGATAGCCTTATCGTCATCTGCGAATGTTGTCGCTTCCAGATAGTCGAGCATGAGGTTGAATATCACGTCCCAGTGGTCGATACCGTCACTGGACATATCCTCAAGCAGGTCATGTAATCTGTCGGCGTAATCGTCTGCTGAACTCATTGCCATATCCTCTGTTGATACTGACTCCTACCCTTTGGCTCGCTGGTGTACTCTGGAAGCAAGGCTCCAACTATCCACAGGCGTGGGTCAGCGCTTAGGTGTTTTGTGGTCTTTACGTTGCGGGAGTGGTAGAGAGTGATGAGTTGGTTGGCTTCGTCGGTAGTCATTGGCGGGTGGTAGAAGTATGTTCGTCTTGCCACACATCCTCCTTTGTCTCAGGTAGTGGGAAGTCGCCTACCGGTGACCTTTCGCACCGTATGCACCACCGATTCCAGTACGGTTGCCCTGGTCGAAATCGATAGTCGTCTTTGCGTTCTCCGCATCTTTCGCATCGAATCATGCCGCGTCTCCGAATCTGGCTTTCCACTCCAGTGCTAATCTGGCTTCGTCAGACCACTTAACGCCATGCTCTGTGCCGAATGCCTGAATAAGTTCCAGAAGCTCTCCGAACTCACTCACGCGCATCTTGCTGGTTGACTGGCCTATCACCACGAATCCATTGCCGGAAAGGTTAGGCACGACTTCCTGCTGCTTTAACGCCGCGGTGAAAATGCACTTCCAGCTTTCAGCATCCAGCCATCGACCATGCCATTCGACCTGACGCGAGACATCACCCAGGCAAGCCCAGAGCATTTTGTTTTGCTGGATGCTTCTGGTTCTGTCCTGGATGGTCACGATGATTGGTTTGTCGTAGGAGGGTAAAACTTGCTGTATGGCTTGAATGGCGTTCTGCTGATGAATGGGGTTTCTTAGTTCAAACGTTAGTTTCTTCATCTCCTACCCCTACATAAGGTTTTGGGAGTGGCATATACGCAACGATCGGCTTCATGTCGAAATGAAATCGACCACCAACAACCTGCATAAAATTACTGATATGCGCTGTCACCATTTTCCCATCGTCCAACTGAACCAACCAATCTCCATATGGAATGTCCTCAATTTTGCTTACTGGCTTCCAATACATACTCACTCCTTCACTTTAATTCCGGCTGCCTCTAATGAAGATTCGACATCGTCTGCATACATAACCAGCGTGTTGTATTCACCTGGAAATGTTTTAGGTAACTCAATCTCGATAGCTGCTCGAGATGCCTGCCAGCCCTTCCATGCCATATGTGGCACATAATCGCGATAGCAGTTGCGCTTTTCGTCCCATATCAGGTCATCTGGCGTGAACTGCATAACCTCTAACGCCCATTGCTCGAAAGCCTTTCTTGATTCGTCCATATTCCTCTCCATCAGCGTGCTGGAGTGTTAGTAAATGTCTTCACTGAAAAGCTCATCATTCGGCCACGTTTTGATGCGCGCGATATTTAGCTGTCCAGCAGATTTTGCTACTTCCAAGGCCTCTTTTCTGTCCATGAATACACCGAACTGGTCGATGAAGCCTTGCACTTCGGACTGCCTGACAAGGTGTTCGCAATGAGGAGCCATGTTTTGTCGCATCACTGGACAGAAGTGCCTAACTCCAACAAATACCATCGCGTTACCGCCAAGTTTTGATTCGTATTTATTGGCTGCAAATACCACTCGCCTGTGAGTCATGACGCTCGCACCTCTCTCAATCTCTGGTTAATAAATGCAGTCAGTGGGTTGGCTAAGCCAAACGTAAACGGTGCTGACTTCCGATACATCCACACCTTCTCGCGGCCTAACCATTCACGGTGTAGCTCACCCTGCTTACTGATCGACGCAAGGATTTGCGATACGGTGGTGATATCCAGCCCCAAATCCGCAGCGACGGCAGACGATGTGCCGGACCTCTCTGACTCGAACCATCCGAGAATTGACTCAATGCGCTTGTGGTGAAGCTCAGTAAGCCGATAGCGATTAATGCCGCCTTTGGCGTTGTAGCTTTCTAACTGGCCTGATGCGGTGAGTTCACGGAGTAACTGAGTGATTCGGGATTTTGGTATTTTGGTGAGCTTCTGGAGTTCTGCTGCTGAGGTTGGGTAGTTGGTTTCAAGGTGGTGAAGTATTTTTTCTCTTGCGTTCATGATTGCTCCCGGAGTTTCTTCTCCTGGCTTCTTTGATTCAAGCCATGCTGTAAGCGAATCCTCATCTGCGAAGTAATAACCATCCTGGATTTTTATTACCTCACCTGAATCGACAAGCTTTTTTAAATGCCATGTCAAAGTTCGCTGAGGGATGTTAAGTGCTTTGAATATGTCTTTGCGGATGGTAACTGGTCGGCTTTTTATGAAGGATTTGATGGATGATGATTTGTCTTTCATCACTTGCTCCTGTAGCTATCCCAGGTGAATGCGAGTGTGCATCCACCTCCGTCGTTCATTCGGTCTATGACGCGCTCACCAATGAATGCCGATAGCTCATCTTTGCTCTGATTGCTTATCAGGATGGTTGGCTTCATGCGCTCGTAGCGGGTGTTGATGATTTCGAACATAATCATCTTTTCCGCCTCACTCCCGAACTGCACACCAACCTCATCGATAATTAGCAGGTCAGGCTTAGTGAACTGGCGAATAACTTCTTCCTCTGTGCGGGTGGAGTTTTTCGACCATGTTGATTTATATTCACGCGCGATTTTCAGCGCTGTGGTGAAAGATGCAGAACTTTGGTGCTCTGTAATCGCGTGCCGCGCAATTGCCAGGGCAAGATGGTTCTTCCCCGTTCCAGGTTTACCGCACATAACCAGACCGCCGCCTCTCTGTAATCGCTCAGGCCATTTGCTGGCGTATGCCTGACATACCTTCAGTACTCGTTTAGCATCGTCGTTAACTGGCACGTAGTTTTGCAGGGAACATCCCTTAAATCGCTCAGGGATATCGAGATTATTTAACAGAAATTCGATGGTCCTTTTGCGGGATGCCTCGTCGCTTTTAATCTTCTCTGCCTGTAGCTCAATAAGCTCGTCACGCAAGCATTCAGGGCATTCACTTGGTCTGGTAGCAAACTTAATAGGGCCTGTTGAATATCGGTTTCTCTGCTCAAACTCGCCGTGTTTCTCGCAGTTGCCAGTACAGAACTCTACGGCGGTGTGCTCGATTTCAATTGGCGGCTTGCTTAGCTCTGACAGTCTCTTCTCCAAGGATGAGATTTTTTCGTCCAGTGTCATATTCACTCCTGAGCCCAAGAAGGCATCTCAGTTTGTCCGTAGTCTTTGGTGGCGAAGCTCTCGTTAACGGCTCGCTTAACAGGTTGGCGGATAGCGTTTTTGTTCTGGTAATTCAACTTGGCACTTGCAGTGCTAAACCAGTTCTTCGGCTTCTCATGCGTGAATTCCAGATCCAGACGAGTCAGCTCAGCTACAAGGTCGATATTTGTGAAAAGCGCTTTCCAGGAATCGAAGTCCTTCTGGTTCAGTCGAACAACATTTCCCTCGAAGGCGTAACGACTAGCCATCTGGTGAACGTTATCTTCTTCGCAAGTCGCTTCAGCGGCTTGGGTGTTATTAGAGGGAATCAGGTTAAGGGAATCAGGAATCAGGTTAAGGGAATCAGCAGGATTTAAATTGTTCTCTACTGGTTCTTGCACTGTACTTGCACCGTGCTTTTCTGGTGCTTCTTGTTTATCAGTAGCTTGCGATTCATTTGCACCATCATTGCACTGTGCTTGCATGGTGCTTTCATCGACCTTTACTGGTTCTTCTTCCTGTTTAGGATCTGCTTCGCAGTATTCTGAATCGCCACGGATAACCTAGACACTTCTGAGTCGTTGATAATATAGGTTTTCATATTCAACTGGTGGCATCTGCTCGCTCGAACCATGCCGACGCTTACTGTTATAAAACATTTCGATGTAATCAAAAATATCGCTTCTGGCTTCGTCTCTAGTTCCGTAGATCTTTTTCTTAATCCGTTCGCGCTTCAGTAGCTGGAAAAAGCTTTCCGCAACCGCATTGTCGTGGCAGTTTCCGCGACGGCTCATGCTGCCTTCCAGACCGTGTGATTTCAGGAACGACTGCCACTCATGGCTCGTGTACTGACTGCCCTGATCAGAGTGAACCAGTACCTGCTTTTGAGGATTACGCCTCCACACCGCCATAAGTAATGCGTTCAGGACAATCTCTTTTGTCATTCGGGGTTGCATTGACCAGCCGATAACTTTTCGGGAGAACAGGTCAACCACCACGGCCAGATACAACCAGCCTTCGTGGGTTCGGATGTAGGTTATGTCCGTAACCCAACGTTCATCCGGTGCTTCCGGGTTGAACTGCCGCTGGAGCTTGTTGGGCGTCACAATACTGGCTTCACCTTTACGCGCCCGTGGACTTCGGTATCCGACCTGAGCCTTTATCCCCACACGTTGCATCAACCGCCAGACTTTGTTTACACCGCATTGTTGCCCGGAATCCCGCAGATCGAGATAGATCTTGCGATAGCCATAAACACAGCCCGACTCCAGCCAGAACTGCTTAATATGTCCCGTCAGCTTCAGGTCAGCATGATACCGTCGTGAATGTGGCTGCTTAAGCCAGGCGTAAAACCCACTTGGATGCACATCCAGCACCTGGCAGAGCAGGCGGACAGGCCAGCAACGATTGTTGTCACGGATAAAGGCGTACCTCAGTCGGACAGCTTTGCGAAGTACGCCGCGGCTTTTTTTAATATATCCCGTTCGTCAGTAACCCGCTTTAACTCCTTCTGGAGTCGGCGGATCTCGGCCTGAGCATCTGACTGTTCATTATTAGTGGAAGAATCCGGACCGTACTTCTTTATCCAGGCGTAAAGGCTGTGGGTGGTGATATCGAGACGAGTTGCAACGCTGGAAACAGAATGACCACGATCAACAACCTGTTTGACTGCTTCAATTTTAAACTCTTCAGGATAACGCTTACCGCTCATGGGCACCTCTCTTTAAGTCATCTTAAATGACTCTGGGGTGTCTGTTAAACCCGTGGCGATTCATTCTGGTATCTCACTAGGTGCTTCCTTGCAGTGAGGATTCTGGTGCTTCTTCCAGTTTGCAATCTGGATGAAAGCGCCATCATTAACCTTATAGCGATGAATGAATTTACGGTCATGCAACTGTTGCAGTAACTCATCGCAATCGACGTTATCGAAGGGAAGAACGAGCGCCTTAACCTTTTTGGGGCGATCATCAAGCCGCCCTTCTTTGTCAGCAATTGTCCATAGCCCGGCAAAAAGAAGTCGAGCATATGGCGAGCATTCTGCCAATTCATCATTGGTAAAAAAGCCAGGTTTGATGTTTCGTGAACGAGCCATTAAAAGCCTCCGGGTAATCTTGGGCCGTAAATGCCCGTGAGCATTTCTCTCTCATGAACTTCCTCGAGATATGCTAAGTAACTTTGATGTGATTCGGTCATGATTCCTCGAAGGAATCCGTTTTCGATAATTACTGATATGCCGTCATGGTTTATGCGATCTAACTGTTCGCACCCAAGCTCAAAGATAGCCCTCAGGATGCTTGTTGGAGAGCCGATATAACTAAGGCCAAACTCTTCTAACCATTCATGAGCATTAAGCTTTGTAGGTTTATCCGAACAAATAACTACGCAGTCATCTGCTATTTCTTCAATTGAGGCTTTCGACTCGCACAAGCAATATGACTTACAAATTTCGTTAGCTTCTGCAACAGAGCACCGGAAGAACTCTCTCGCGGTGTTTACTCGTTTCTCATCTAATGCAGCATGTATCCTTGCTTCATCTCCTCTAGGGTCTTCAGAGTAATATGAAGCCTCTACAATAAACTTCTCAGGTACACCTGTGGCAGCAGATATCTCTTTAGCCCTAGCCTGAGGGGAGTTAGTTGTCATCCCTATTTTTAGAATACCCGGCATGCATGGATTTGAAAGGATATACACCCATCCTTTGCAGTTGATCGTATCTGGAACGCTTCCACTGATATCGATAGGCATTGAATATTTGAGTTCAAGCCTCTCTACTTCTTCCTTAATGAATCGATATCTGAAATCTTTTACAAAATCGTCATTAAGCGGCATAATTACTCCTGTTACTTGACATAACACAGTGTGTTTAAGCCTCGATCGAGTTACCGCTCATCGGGGCTTTTTCTTTGGTGAGATAATTAGCCAGTCGCTTCGTCAGCTCTGCCATTTCCTCGTCTTCGATTCCATATTCCAGAACAGCCAACATCAGACTTACCTGAGAGAAGAAACCATTCTTCCACCGGCTAACCTGGTATTCGGGTATCCCCATAGCTTTAGCGAATGTCTTCTGACCCATCAGCGCCAGTTTGTTCAGTAGTGACGACTCGATGCGAGCCGCCTTCTTGCTTTGAGTTGCAATTCCGTTCATTCAAAATATTCCTTAGAAATTAGATAGAATTGGCTTCGCAAATTCACGCAAAGCCTTGAATATGTTTACCGCGTTGTCGGCGGTTCAGATTGGTAAAGAGCGTTTTGCTTATGCAGCCATCAGTTCAGGCCAAATGCTTACCCAATCACCTGGGTGCAGGTCTTTACGGGTTACGCTTCCGTTACTGAACTTCTCGATTAGTACGCATAACGCAGCGCCTAACTCATGATTCTTGCTAAGAGCTTTACGCAAATAGCCGATTGAAGTTCCGCATCGGGAGGCAAACTCGCGCTGCTCCTCAAGTGAGAGGGAGTTTAGATATGTTCGCAATTTCTCCATATCCCTTCTCCTTCATCATTGCATCATGCACAGAGTTTACCTACAGGTAAAACATAAATCAATACCCATAGGTTATTTACCGATGGGTAATGTTGGATAAGATCTCTTCTATGGATAAATACGAAAAAAGAAGACTTAAGCTCATAGAAATACGTGACAGATTCTGTAACGGAAAAGCTGCTGAGCTTGCACGTCGAATAGAAAGAGAGCCTTCATACATCTCTAGAATGCTTTACCCGGAAGGAAAGCCTGGGAGGAAGCGTATTGCTGATGACATGATGGAAATCATTGAAAAATCATTCAATCTCCCAAGAGGGTGGATGGACTCAATCACATCTGAGATGCCACAAGCAAATGATGAATTGGAATTTGCTGGAAGCATTCGCGCAGGATATGTTCCTGTCATTGGTGAGGCCGTTTTAGGAGTAGATGGCTCTGTGGATATGATAGAGTTTAGAGCAGGTTGGCTTCGAATTTATAGCGGAGATAAGGACGCCTATGGTTTAAAGGTCAAGGGCGATAGCATGTGGCCTCGGATTCAATCTGGAGAGTATGTAGTAATTGAGCCAAACACCATGGTTCATGCTGGAGATGAAGTTTTTGTACGTACGAAAGATGGTCACAATATGATCAAAATCATGAATAAGACACGAGATGGAGATTATCAGTTCTCAAGTGTGAATAGTGATCACCGTCCTATCACTCTTGAAGCGCACCAAATTGACAAAATGCATTTCGTTTCTGCCATCGTTAAACATACAAGATATGTGGACCAAGATGACGTACCAAGAGTAGATCAAGGGATTTTATAGCGTATAACATCATGACGAAATCCTTTGAATATGATAGGTCGCATGGAAGCGGCCTTTTTTATGCAGAAATAAATGCAAGCATAAACATTAAAAATCTGCTTGCTTGTTTATTTATACAGTGATTAAATGCATGCACATTTCACAATAAAGGTGCTTGCATATGTCTAATGAAGAAACCAGGAAACCTACTGGGAAGGCGAAAGGTGGAGTGGCTCGCGCTAAATCACTTACCAAAGAGCAGCGTACAGAAATTGCTAAAAAAGCGGCGGCAAAACGGTGGGAAGGTAAACCACTTAGAGCGATCAGAAAGGGCAACTTCATTGATGATTTCGGCATTGATGCAGAATGTTACGTACTTGATGATAATGATAAAACGGTTGTAGTTAGCAAAACTGGCCTGGCTAAATTACTCGGAATCGGTGAGCATGGCAGGGATGTAGACCGTTTTCTAAACACAAATTATATGGCAGATTTTGTTGATCCATTACTGCTGGAAAAATTCCAAAAACCTCTTATTTTTCAATGGCGAAGTCCGGTCCCAAACTCAGCACCAAATCCACTGGCTGACGAGGCGCACGGTTACGATATTGCCCTTATCGGTGATATAGCTACAGCAATGATTAATGCTGACCGAGCTGGCGCTCTGCCACCTTCAAGATCAAAATCTGCCAGCCTTGCCCAAAGACTTGTTACCGCATCAATGAAAGCTGGGCTCAAGGGGCTTGGTTATGCGATTGCAGGATACAGGCCTGAAGTACAGGAAGTTATTGATTCCTTCAAAGCCTACGTACGGGAAGAGGCAAGACAATATGAAAAAGAGTTCCCAGATGAGTTGTATGAGGCATGGTACAAAATATACCAACTAAACAAACCAGAAAGAGGACGCCCTTTCCTTTTCAGCAAATTAACGATAGAGCAGATTTACACACCATTGGCGAAAAGTCAGGGCGTGATACTTGATCTTGCTAAAAAAAGTAGAGATGAAAACGGGAAGCGTGGAGATAAAATCCATCAGTTCTTACAAGAGGTTGGCGTTAGAGCATTAAGACAACAAATAGGTAAGGTACTTGCAGTGTCTGAACTGTTTGAAGAAAAAGAAACGTATGAAGCGGCGCTAGCTAAAGTTAACAAATAACTCCCTAACCCGGCCACTGAGCAGGGTTTTCTTTATCAGTACAAAACACAATGTTAAGATGATTCCGATTGCAATCAATGGAAACTGAGATATGAAAAAAATAGCTCTGGCAGTGGCTTTGGCAGTAACGTTGGCAGGATGTGCATCTTCAGGAAATCAGCAACTGAAAAACGAGACTGAAACAAGCGTTCAGTCGAAAATCCAGGAGGGGAAAACCACCAAAGCAGAGGTGAAGTCAGTCTTTGGATCTCCTGACGCTGTTTCTTACACTGATGGCGGTAACGAAATCTGGAAGTATGCCTTCGCCAAAGTTAAAGTTAACGGCACTTCCTTTATCCCTTTTTATGGTCTATTCCATAACGGAACAAACGGCACCAAAAAAGAGCTGACCATTCTCTTTAAAGACGACAAGGTGCAGAAGTACACCATGGCTGAATCAGCAATCAATACCAAATCAGGATGGGCAGACTGATAATCTGTTTTATACCCGGCCTTTGAGCCGGGATAATCTCATAGATTGCCATCCGAACCCCTACCACTCCCCATACCCACACCCCATAGATACCACTTAGTATATTTCTAATCTCAGCAATTCCTATCTGTAATTTTAAAAAAATTACCTTATTTTTCATGCAGGTAAACTATCTCGATAAAATTATTTACCTATAGGTATAGACAAAGTTTTTACCCACAGGTATATTTTGACCATCAGCAGGAAGCTGGTAGCCAAAACGGAAAGGCAATGCTCTTTAACTTCGACGGTGCGCTGACAAAGCGCGAACAGATACCAAACGAGATGGGTTTGGGGTGCGGGCAGAAGCCAACCTCTTCGGCGGAGGCGCTCGGCAATGAGTACGCGGTCAGGGTTAGCCGCCTGACTGCCTGCACCACCAAAGCCATTTCACACGAGGACAAAGCCATGACGGTTATCCAATACGGTTCTTCAGTATCAGCAGGTAACGCTAAAACTCGCCGTCATGAGCGGCGCAGGAAGCTTGCTATCGAACGCGACGCTATCAGCAATATCTTTGACGCGATATTTGGTTGCGAATCTCCTGACGCTTCTCATGATGAAACACGCAAGCCTGTATCTCGTGTAGACAGAGCCACTTCGCTCGGAAGTCTGCGCGATAAGAAAGAGCAGGAAGCACCACAGAAAACTAACCGCCTGTACTACAGCAAGCCAACCCGTGAAATGGGAGTGACTTGTGTAGGACGGCAGAAAATTAAATTAGGCAGTAAGCCACTGTATGAGGGGTGAATATGAGTAAATCATGGAACGTTCCATTCCCTGAATCAGAGGTGGAGCATGACGGGATGCCTGTATTCTGGCGATTTCAGTCAACCGTTGAAGAAGATGGCATAAAGGTTTTCGCATTGCAGTACGTTGCTTTTCACCAAACGGAGCATTACGCATGGTTGGTTCCTGCGCACTGGATTGATCTCTATAAGCCTGAGCCAAAACGTTGGATGCAGGAATGGAAGGATAAAAAGAGAAGATACGCAATCAAGAAGGTTAAGAAAAGCGCGGAAAGGTCTTTCGCATTTCCAACCAAAAAATTAGCAATTGAAAGCTTATTGCGAAGAAAGAAATACCACTTGATGCATCTTAAACAAGACCTTGCTGTTGTATCCACTGTTGTAGATGAAATGAAAAAGCTAGATATCAATGAGCCGCGTATTGATTACAACTTCGGTCACAACCAAGAAACAGAAAATTGGGTATTCGAATAGGCCGCATAGTCGGCCTTCTTTTGGCAGCAAGCCACAGAGGTGAATATGAGCATTGAACAAATGAGAGTTGTATGCGAGGGGGCAAAATCCCTTGGAATGGCTCTGATAGGTGATGATTTTATTGGCTATAAATTCTGCGATGGAGATGAAAACCTTAGGGAGGCAGCTAATGAGCTACTTCAGGCATTCTTCCCAGCAGATTTACTTCAGGACGATGAACACGAATACATTCAGCGCGTTAAGTTTCTTGGTTACCACAGAGACGAAGATTATAGCAGTGCAAGATGGAATCAGGATAAAACGCAGGCAGCCATCAGCAAGGCTATGGGGGAGGAGTGATGAGTAATTTAGATAACGGTGGTTATGCATTCCCAATTCCGAATGCAGATTTTCAAACTTTCGCACCAAGTACGATTGAGGAATATAAGCGAGTTCAGTCAGGCATGACATTGCGTGATTACTTTGCAGCAAAGGTAATTAATGGAATCCTATCTGACCCCAACGCAGGTTTGTTAGAAGATGATTTAAACAGATATGCGGTAATTTCTTATAAAGCAGCGGACGCAATGCTCAAAGCTCGCGAATAAGCACTGTGTATTCATTCCAGTGAGTGAATACACGGAGCAATATCGCTCGTAACCGAATGAGGACGAAGACTCGTTCTGGTTATTGGAGAATCATCCCTTGATAGTCTTGCCGCTCTATATGGGCGGCATTCTTTTTGCCTGGAGGAAAGCATGGAAATCGACGTTCGAAAAGTTGCAACTTATTCATCAAATGGTGGATGGAGAGAAGTAACCGTCAAAGAAGATAATACGACTATTAAGTTTGACTTAAACACTTATGGCGAAATTAAAGAGTTTTGCCATCACCTCTTGGATACCGCTTTTGCTGAGATGGAAATGGATGAAATCATCGCCTATCTAACGGAAAACAGCTATAGCGACGAGATTATCGAGCGCTACGAAGAAGAGAAATCAGAAGCCGCCTGAGTGCGGCTTTTTCATGCCCGCATATCAACAGAGATTCACGAGTCTCTATCGCTATGCAATCACACACAACATAAGGAACCAGCCCATGATGCAACTAAGCCTCGCGGGTAGCGGCGTCATGTCCGCTTTTTATCCCGCTGAATCCGAATTATCCAAACGTGTTCGCCGTCTTATTCGTGCTGTTCGTAAGCAACTGGAGGCGTTATGCAAAACACATTAACCGTTATTCGCCAGTGCGTAACTCCAGGAATGCTGGTTATTCACCACGGAAAGCCATGGAGAGCAGCAGTTAACAAAGACGGCAAGTTGCACATCCACACACTGACCGAAGCTAAGCCACTTAAAGACCTGCTGGTAGATATCGTGCTTAACCATAAAAACGAGCCGGAGATTATCTAGTGAGCATTGCAGATACATGGTCAGACGATGCGTTTATTCGCCTTATGAAAGACATGCTCAATCAGCAGAAAGAACAGGAGAACGATGATGATTCCTACAGACCTAGCCAGAACTCCAGAATTGAGCAGGATAAAGCGTCAGTATCACCTGACTGAGGCAATGTACTGGCGTAAGGCAGGTGATAAGTCGATGAAGTCCTTCTGTCTTGATATGGCTCGCCGTGAACGAATGAATAAAGGCGAGTTTCTGGCTAATCCATCTGAACTTCCATTCTGAGGTAATTATGAGCATACAATTTTATGAGCGGCTGGCAGCTATTCAGGAGCACCTTAACGCGCCAAAAAATCAGTATAACTCGTTCGGGAAATATAAATATCGCAGCTGCGAGGACATTCTTGAAGGAGTAAAGCCGCTGCTGAAAGGCCTGTTCCTGTCAATCACTGATGAGATTGTCCTGATAGGCGATCGTTATTACGTCAAAGCCACGGCGACAATCACGGATGGTGAAAATAGCCACTCAGCAAGCGCTATAGCGCGAGAAGAAGAAAGCAAAAAGGGAATGGATGCTGCTCAGGTAACAGGCGCTACAAGTTCTTACGCTCGCAAATATTGCCTTAATGGTTTGTTCGGTATTGATGACTCAAAAGACGCTGATACTGACGAGCATAAACAACAGCAGAATGCAGCTCCGCCGAAACAACAAAAACCATCCCCTACTCCTGAGCAAATTCTGAAGGCATTTACTGATGCAGCGGCACAAAAGGCCTCAGTTGATGAGCTTAAACAGGCCTTTGCCAAGGCATGGAAAATGCTTGAAGGAAGTGATGAGCAGCATAAAGCTCAGGACGTTTACAACATTCGTAAAGATGAACTTGAAGGAGCGATCGCTTAATGGCGCATTCAATTACTGTACGACTAAACAAGCCAGCAAGAGAGTTTCAGGCTGGAGAAAATATCGGATTCAACATTCGTGCTGGCGTTCAGTATTACGACCGCCAGACAAAAAAGAAAGAATGGACAAACTACAGTGCCGCTGTATTTGCCAAACCGGGGGCCCAAGCTGATTACTACCGAAGCGTTCTGGTTGAAGGTGGAATCGTTGAAATTACCGGAGAGAACATCAAGGTGGATGTTTATCAGGGGCAAAACGGACAGTCCATAACTCTTGAGTTGCTTAATGCTCGAATAGGGTTTGCTAATTCAGGAAGTAACCAGCGGCCAGCTACCCAACCGCAAGAAACATACGACGACGCGATCCCCTTCTGATTTGGAAGTGACATGGAAATTTCAAAAGAAACCATTGAGAAATATCTACACTACGATCCCAATACTGGATTATTTAGATGGCGGGTTTATAGAAGCAGGATAGCCAGACCAAATAGCATAGCAGGATCTATCCAAAGCAAAGGCTATATAAACATAATGATAGATGGAAAAAATTATTATGCCCACCGCCTTGCATGGATAGTTACTTATGGAGAGACACCACAAGAAATTGATCACATTAATGGGATTAGGTCAGATAATAGGATTGGAAACCTTAGAAATTGCACAAGTTCACAAAACAAACTCAATTCAAAAGTAAACACTAGGAATAAATCCGGAGTTAAGGGTGTGTTTTGGCATGAAAGAGACAAAAGATGGATAGCTTATGGAGGAGGTAAAGAACTAGGAAGATCTCAGTCTCTTCTTGAAGCGGTTAATTTAAGAAATAAATTTATAGATACACACCCAGACTCTTCGTTTTTCGCAAAATAATCCTGAAGGTAAAAATATGAGACCTCTTTACGGGGCGGATGACCCGCGCCGGTTATCTGGTAATTCCGTCTCGGAGGTGCTGGATAACTTCAGAAAGAACTACGACCTGATTATGGCTATGCCGCAGGAAACGAAAGCAGAAAAGGAACTTCGCCATCTCATCTGGCTTGCGGAAAAAGAAGAACGCGAAGCCATCTACCAGACATCAATCCGTCCGTTCCGCAAAGCTACTTATACCAAATTCATTGAAATTGACTCGCGCCTTCGTGATTACCGTTCTCGTTATGGCGCTATCAGTAATAACTGAGGAATTCATCATGATTGGCAACACATATGACCCAGGTATTTCCCCTCACGAATTAATAGCCAGACACAAATTCAAGCCAATGCCAGATAAGCAGGAGTTACTCAAGCGTGACTCTTTTAACACACGCGAGAGATTGCAGAACAACAAGTGGCTAAATGCGATGCTGAGAGGTGGGAAATGAAACCGAGTTATGAAGAACTTGAAGAGCAACTGAACAGATCGCGACGTCTCTGTGATGCCGCTCTGGCTAATGAGCGGGTCTGGGAAACAGCCATGATGCAGGCATGCGGTGAGGATGGGCCGAAATCAGTGGCTGATAAGTTTTCCGAACTGAAAGCCCAATGCGCGGCGCTGGCTGCGGAGAATGCTGGGCTTAAGGACTTTGTCAAAACCTGTTTCCGCGAAGCGGCTGATGGTGCATCGCTGGATGGTGCTGATATTCAGGAGCTTGGCGAAAGTCTTGGCTTGTTTGGACGCGAGACGTATCAACCAGCGTTGCACGGCTACATCTGCGGTCATGAGGCTGGAGAGGACACCGTCTATGTCATGAAGAAAACCCCGGCAACCGACGCTTTCTTGGCTGAAGTGCGGGCGCGGGTCTGGGTTGAGGGTAACGAGCCAACTGAATTTGGTCGCTACTGGGTTCGTTATGAAACCGATACTGGCCCGCAATACTGCTCGGCGAAATGGATTGAACACAACTTCTGCGCGGGCAGCGATACCAACATCCACAAAATCTGGCTTGCGGACCATTCGCGTTCAATCAACAGCCTGAAGGGTGTAACCCACTACACCATGTTGCCAGAGCCAATCGAAGGAGGCGCCAAGTGAGTGCAGAAATTACTTCAATCTCTGGCTTTCTCAACGACCTCCGCTGGGGTGTTGATAAGCACGTTATTAACTATGAAAACGAGCATGTATGGATGGGGCCATCCGAACAAGGTGGCTTCACTGACTGCTGCTATTACGGCTACGAATGCGAACGCCACAAGCCTATCAGAGAAGCAGAGGACGCCGCGCAACCTCGCAAAGGAGTGTAGTCATGAGCGAAATATCAAGCTACCCGGCAGTGCAGCAGATTAACTTCTACGTCAACGATGCGTCTCCTGAATTGTTATTTGAGCGCAGGGTTTATTTAGAAAATTACCTACTCCCATGCTGGAAAGGAAGGCTGGCAGAAATGCAGTCATGGAGCGAATGCACAGACGCTGATTTAAAACTTCTCGCTGCATACCAAAGAGGCGTTGATTATCTGACGGATGCGTTAAAACAGGAGACCGCCCAATGAGCAACATCGACAAACAGGCGCTGCGTGAAGCGGCGAAGAAGGCTACGCCGGGGCCGTGGTACGTACATGACAAGCCTTGTGAGGACGGTAACTATGGGATTGATACCAGCGATAAAGAGTTTCTGGCTGAAGCCGTCGTGTGGTGGGGGTTTGCAAGGCAGAGTATTTGGCGTGAAGAGGACGCGAAATACATCGCCCTAGCCAACCCAGCAACCGTGCTGGCGCTGCTGGATGAGCTGGAAGCCGCAGAACGGCGCATCGCTGATCTGGAAGATCTACTGGAGGCTGAGGTTCGGTTGTGGACACAACGTTACGACTGCGCAAATAGCCGCAGAGAAGCCGCAGAGAAGCGCGTGGCTGAAGTGGAGGCGCGGGAGGTGACGCTACCTGAAGATGCTGAGCATGACGTTATGGCTCCTGTTGTTGCGTACTTTTTGGAGCATTTCAAGTGGGATGGAAGCTCGGTTCGTTGGGATGGTCGCAAAGAGTATGACCTTTTGGCCGATAGAGTGAAATACGCGCTAAACATGGTTTTTCGCCGCGCCGCTGGCATCGGTAAGGGGGAGTGATGGCATTGACGAAAAAACAGCGCGCCGAGTTGCGCATGAAGTTCGGCGGTCGCTGCGCTTACTGCGGCTGCGAGCTACCTGAAAAGGGTTGGCATGCCGACCATGTTGAAGCCGCTCTGCGCAAGTGGGAGTTTGGTGAACGACAGTCAAATGGGGTACGCCGCACTGTCGCAACTGGTGAGTTCTGGAGGCCGGAGAATGACGCTATCGAAAACCTTTTCCCGGCTTGCGCTCCATGCAATCTGTTTAAAGCGACATTCACCGTTGAAGATTTCCGTAAACAGATAACCGCTCAGGTAGAGCGTGCGCGCGCCTACAGCGTCAATTTCCGAACGGCAGAGCGTTTTGGCCTGGTTGAGGTAGTCGATAAGCCAGTTGTTTTCTGGTTTGAACAATATCAGGAAGGAGCGACAGCATGACCACTATTACCAAAGAGTCCATCACGGACACAATCAAAGGGCTGGAGCAGTTAGTCAATCGCGGTATTCAGTCTATCTACATCGATATGGCTATCGCTGGTATGCGTAGCCTGCTGGCATCGCTCGAAGCTGATCCTGTTCTTTACGCGGCAGAGGAAACGCTTGCTTACGCTAAGCATGGTGAGCTTCACCTGACCTGTTTATCAGAACCAATGGGGGATGCGGTTATTCCGCTATACACCGCCCCGCCAGCGACGGTATGTGAGAGAGAGTCGGTGCAGATGTTTGGCATTGGATCAGTGTTTAAGCCTCAAATATTGAGCATAGATGAGGTTGATTGTGATAACTGCGCACATTACCAGCCTAATGTCTGCCATGGGGAAGGATGCCCTGCCGCCATGCTTCAGTGTGCCGATGATGAAGTTGGCGAAAAATGAGAGTGGCGATGCCTAAATCCCCAGCAGAGCGCAAAGCTGCGCGTATAAGTGATGTTATACAAAGATAAACGTATAAGGCCATGCTACTGTATAGCCTTCGCTTTTTTGTGTGGAGGTTTTTATGACATGTAAGGTATGTGAAAAACAGCCCAGAGGACGCCGTCAACCCCCTCTAGAATGCATGGAGTCTATCCCTGAAGAGCAAGGCGAGTACATGAGTCTAAATGGCCGTGCAACCCAGGAAAGCTACTATGTTTGTAGAGAGTGCGGACATAAATGGATGCATGAAACTGGAAATTGCGGCATGGGATGGCAACCTTAAGGTTAATTTATGTCAAGGTTCAACATAGCAGCAAAGAGCCAGGAAGATCGTGACAAGGTTAATGTTGACCTTGCCGCTTCTGGTGTCGCGTACAAAGAACGCCTGAATATGCCCGTAATCGCTGAGCAGGTAGCACGAGAACAGCCTGAGCATCTGCGCGAGTATTTCTTGGAAAGAGTCCGATACTATCGCGAGCAGTCGTTAACGCTGCCGAGAGCAAGTGACCCGCGATATATAGAGATGGCAGAGCAGAACGCCAAGAAGTAACAACCTGAACGAATACGAACCCGCCGAGTGCGGGTTTTCTTTTATCTTAACCCGCTACGGCGGGTTTTGTTTTATGGAGTGAATGATGAAACTGATTGATTTGCTGATTAATGAGCTACCGAAACGAGGTGGCTGGCCTGTTGGTGTGGATGCGGTTTATCAAAATGCTCGGGGATGCCTGGTGCGTCAGATTTTTCAATCTGGATGCACAGACGCTGAAATTGATATCGCATTTGATGTGCTGGCAGATGATATGTACAAGGGTGTACTTCGCGAGCAATACGAATCCGCACTTGCTGCCAGCAAGACAGAATGGAATGGCGATGGATTACCTCCGGTGGGTGTTGAATTCGAGCACTCATTTCATGCTGACAGTTTTTCAACATGGCACTGTCGCAGGTGCACTGCTGTTGGTAAACATGGCGTGCTATGTATTGATGAGAAAGACACGGAGATATACCTGAATGACACGAACAACAGGTTCAGACCTATCCGCTCTGAAGCAGATAAGAAACGATATGCTGCTATTGAGGCGTTATTTGAGATTCTTGATGCAGGCGTTTCTACATCGCAAGACTCCATTGACATTTACGACGCCATAGCAGCCGGTAAGATTCCTCACATCCGCATCGACTAGACCGCCGCAATGGCGGTTTTTTATTGGAGATAGATAATGAATTTAACAATTAAGCAGATTCACGAACCGGCTAGTTTCGCTGGCCTGTCCTGCAACACTCCTGAAGATGCGCAGGTGGAAGGCGATACAGAAATCACTATTGATAGCGGCGACATTCATGATGATGGTGGGTACGGTATTTATTCAGGGCTACGTGCTCATTTTACTGAATACCCTGAAGAGGGTTATATCGCACTGGACGAATTACCGGAGTAACCATGGAATCACACAGCCTCACACTCGATGAGGCCTGTGCATTTCTCAAAATATCCAGACCTACCGCCACCAACTGGATTCGCACAGGCCGCCTTCAGGCAACACGTAAAGACCCCACAAAACCAAAATCCCCTTACCTCACCACACGGCAAGCCTGCATTGCGGCGCTCCAGTCTCCGTTGCATACTGTTGGCGTGAGCGCGGGTGATGGCATCAGAGAGGAAAGAAAATGTCACTCTTCCGCAGAGGTGAAATATGGTACGCCTCGTATTCGCTCCCGGGCGGGAAGCGAATTAAGGAGTCTCTTGGCACAACGGACAAGCGGCAAGCACAGGAGTTGCACGACAAAAGAAAGGCTGAACTCTGGCGAGTAGACAGACTCGGCGACTTTCCCGATGTGACTTTTGAAGAAGCCTGCTTACGATGGATTGAGGAGAAATCAGATAAGAAGTCGCTCGATACTGACAAAGGCCGGATGGGATTCTGGCTTGAGCATTTTGAAGGTGTCAGGTTAAAGGACATTACCGAGGCGAGGATTTACTCAGCGGTTAGCAGGATGCATAACCGAAGCAATCTGGAGATATGGAAAGCACGAGTCGAAGCAGCAAGGAAGAAAGGAAATCCTGACCCTGTTTATGTAGCTAAGCCGGTAACCACTTCCACCAAGGCGAAGCACCTTGCGTTGATGAAAGCCATTCTCAGAGCAGCAGAACGCGACTGGAAGTGGCTGGAGAAAGCGCCAGTCATCAAGATACCGACCGTCAGGAATAAGCGCGTCAGATGGCTGGAGAAGGACGAAGCAAAGCGCTTGATTGATGAATGTCCGGAGCCGTTAAAGTCTGTCGTCAAGTTCGCGCTGGCAACAGGTTTACGACGTTCGAATATCATCAATCTGGAGTGGCAGCAGATTGACATGCAGCGCCGTGTGGCATGGGTTAACCCGGAAGACAGCAAATCAAACAGAGCTATTGGCGTAGCGCTGAATGATACCGCATGTAAGGTTCTGCGTGACCAGATAGGCAATCATCATAAATTTGTGTTCGTACACACAAAGGCAGGAAGAAGGCCTGATGGTTCCATCACTCCGGCAGTCAGGAAAATGAGGGTCGATGATGGTCGCGCATGGAAGTCTGCATGTAATCGTGCAGGAATAGAAGATTTCCGGTTCCATGACCTGAGACATACATGGGCAAGCTGGCTGATTCAGTCAGGTGTTCCATTGTCGGTACTACAGGAGATGGGTGGCTGGGAGTCGATAGAAATGGTGCGTCGATATGCCCACCTCGCGCCTAATCACCTGACCGAACATGCGAAGCAAATTGACTCGATTTTTAACGATGATGTCCCAAATATGTCCCACGAAGGAAATTTAGAGGCAGGAGGAAATGGTTAACTTATTGATAATTAAGAGCGCCCCCTGCAGGATTCGAACCTGCGACCGACGGCTTAGAAGGCCGTTGCTCTATCCAGCTGAGCTAAGGGAGCATCGAGAGAAAACAAACTGACATAAAACTGCCCGGTATTATACGTTCACCACTCTGGTGGTCAATGGCTTTCCTTTCAACTGCTTGAGTTATGAGCATAACCGCCGCCGTTCACCTCAAGAGTGGCCTGATTCCTGTCAAAAACTGCCGCGACCGTAAGCGGCGACTGACAACCGTCCTCACTTCTGACAAAATAGCCGCATCCCCTTCGACGTGAAATTACAGATGGAATCCTCTCTCTGATGGCAGCAAAGATTATTGACGGTAAAACGATTGCGCAGCAGGTGCGCTCTGAGGTTGCTCAAAAAGTTCAGGCGCGCGTGGCGGCCGGACTGCGGGCGCCTGGACTGGCGGTTGTGCTGGTAGGCAGTAACCCGGCTTCGCAGATTTATGTCGCAAGCAAACGTAAGGCCTGTGACGAAGTGGGATTCGTCTCCCGCTCCTATGACCTGCCGGAAACCACCAGCGAGGCGGAGTTACTGGAACTGATCGATACGCTGAATGCCGATAACACCATTGACGGTATTCTGGTGCAATTGCCGCTTCCGGCGGGTATCGATAACGTGAAAGTGCTGGAGCGTATCGATCCGGACAAAGACGTGGATGGTTTTCATCCTTACAACGTTGGTCGCCTGTGCCAGCGCGCGCCGCGTCTGCGCCCCTGTACGCCCCGCGGCATCGTTACCCTGCTTGAACGCTACAATATCGACCTTTACGGCCTGAACGCCGTCGTGATTGGCGCATCCAACATCGTGGGCCGCCCGATGAGCATGGAGCTGCTGCTGGCCGGTTGCACGACCACGGTGACGCACCGCTTTACCAAAAATCTGCGCCATCATGTCGAAAATGCCGATCTGCTGGTCGTCGCGGTCGGTAAACCGGGCTTTATTCCCGGTGAGTGGATCAAAGAAGGCGCCATCGTGGTTGATGTCGGCATTAACCGTCTGGAAAATGGCAAGGTGGTTGGCGACGTCGTTTTTGACGACGCGTCCGCGCGCGCATCTTACATTACCCCCGTGCCGGGCGGCGTTGGCCCAATGACCGTCGCCACTCTTATCGAAAACACGCTTCAGGCGTGTGTTGAATATCACGACCCACAGGATAACTAACATGGCGACATTTTCTTTAGGCAAGCATTCTCACGTTGAACTGTGTGATTTGCTGAAACTGGAAGGCTGGAGCGAAAGCGGCGCCCAGGCGAAAATGGCCATTGCGGAAGGACAGGTCAACGTTGACGGCGCGGTGGAAACCCGCAAACGCTGCAAAATCGTTGCCGGTCAAACCGTCAGCTATGCCGGTCAGAGCGTCACCGTCGTCGCCTGATGCCCTTTGCCGGACAGCGGTCTTCGCACCCTGTCCGGCGATGCTCCCCTTCCCGTCGAGTGACTTCATCGTCCCTTCACAGTGCGTTGCGAACATAGCGTTTTTTCATACGAAGCGAAAATATGCCAACGATTCTCACCCACGCGGCTGTCCCGCTCTGCCTCGGCTTAGGGCTGGGCACAAAAGTCATTCCCCCCCGTTTGCTGCTCGCCGGTATCGCGCTGGCGATGGTGCCGGACATGGATGTGCTCTCCTTTAAACTCGGCGTGGCCTACGGCAACGCGTTCGGCCATCGCGGCTTTACCCATTCGCTGCTGTTTGCTTTTGTGGTGCCGATACTGTGCGTGCTCATTGGTCGACGATGGTTGAAAGCCAGTCTGACGCGCTGCTGGCTGTTTCTTACGGTATCACTGCTGTCACACAGTTTACTGGATTCGATCACTACCGGCGGCAAAGGTGTCGGCTGGCTGTGGCCGTGGTCGGATGAACGCTTTTTTGCGCCGTGGCAGGTGATTAAGGTCGCGCCGTTCGCGCTATCGCGCTATGCCACGCCGTATGGCCATCAGGTGATTCTCTCGGAACTGCTGTGGGTGTGGTTACCGGGGCTGATGCTAATGGGGATGTTGTGGTGGAAACGGCGATAAAAAGCCGGATAGCGACGCGTTACGTCTTATCCGGCCTGTAAATAACCTCAACCCGACAAGCGTAAACGCCGCCGGGGATCTCCGTCTTACTTGCGACGCCAGGTGGTTCCCTGCGGTCCGTCTTCCAGGACGATACCCATTTCGTTCAGACGATCGCGCGCCGCATCCGCCGCCGCCCAGTCTTTCGCTTTACGGGCATCCAGACGCTGCTGGATCAACGCTTCGATTTGGGCTACTTCGCCGTCATCCGCCTGCGCGCCGCTTTGCAGGAACGCTTCCGGCTCCTGCTCCAGCAGACCGAGCACAGCAGAAATTTTACGCAGATGTGACGCCATGGCGTTCGCGGCTGCCATATCTTCCCCTTTCAGTCGGTTCACTTCGCGCGCCATGTCGAACAGCACCGAATAGGCTTCCGGCGTATTGAAGTCGTCGTTCATCGCCTCAATGAAGCGCGTTTCAAAGGCTTCGCCACCGGCAGGGGCGACGGTTTTATCCGTTCCGCGCAGCGCGGTGTACAGCCGCTCCAGCGCCGAACGCGCCTGCTTGAGGTTCTCTTCGCTGTAGTTCAGTTGGCTGCGGTAGTGACCGGACATCAGGAAGTAGCGCACCGTTTCCGCATCGTAGTATTTCAACACGTCGCGCACGGTGAAGAAATTGCCCAGCGATTTAGACATCTTTTCGCGATCGACCATCACCATGCCGGAGTGCATCCAGTAGTTCACGTATTCGCCGTCGTGCGCACAGGTGGACTGCGCGATTTCGTTTTCATGATGCGGGAACATCAGATCCGAACCGCCGCCGTGAATATCAAAATGATTACCCAGCTGTTTGCAGTTCATGGCCGAGCATTCAATATGCCAGCCAGGACGGCCTGCGCCCCACGGCGACGGCCAGCTCGGTTCGCCCTCTTTGGACATCTTCCACAGCACGAAGTCCATCGGGTTGCGTTTGACGTCAACCACGTCCACGCGCGCCCCGGCCTGCAACTGATCCAGATCCTGGCGAGACAGCAGACCGTAGTTTGGGTCAGTCGGCACGTCGAACATCACGTCACCGTTGTCTGCGACGTAAGCGTGGCCTTTGGCGATCAGTTGCTCGGTGATCTCAATGATCTCGGCGATATGATGCGTCGCGCGTGGCTCCATGTCCGGGCGCAGAATATTCAGCGCATCAAAATCTTTGTGCATTTCCGCGATCATGCGATCGACAAGCGCCACGAAGCTTTCACCGTTTTCATTAGCGCGTTTGATGATTTTGTCGTCGATATCAGTAATGTTGCGTACGTATTTCAGCGTGTAGCCCAGAAAACGCAGGTAACGCGCCACCACATCGAACGCGACGAAAGTACGGCCATGTCCGATATGACAGAGATCGTAAACGGTAATACCACACACGTACATGCCGACTTCCCCGGCATGAATAGGTTTGAATTCCTCTTTTTGGCGCGTCAGTGTATTAAAAATTTTTAACATTGAAGGTTCCGTGTAAGACGTGTGTGGATCGTAAAGTCCGTATAATACCCATAATTCGGCATGGGATCAGCACACTTTGCAAGGTGATCACAGCCTGCGCTTATGCTATAACACACCCCTTACTCTGACCCTCATCGGGTTAAAGCACTTCTCTATCGGAACAGGATGCAAAAATGGTTACTTTCCACACTAATCACGGCGATATCGTAATCAAAACGTTTGATGATAAAGCGCCTGAAACAGTTAAAAACTTCCTGGACTACTGCCGCGAAGGTTTTTACAACAACACCATTTTCCACCGTGTGATTAACGGTTTCATGATTCAGGGCGGCGGTTTCGAACCTGGCATGAAGCAGAAAGCAACGAAAGAAGCGATCAAAAACGAAGCCAACAACGGTCTGAAAAACACCCGCGGTACGCTGGCGATGGCCCGTACTCAGGCTCCGCACTCTGCAACCGCGCAGTTCTTCATCAACGTCGTCGACAACGACTTCCTGAACTTCTCCGGCGAAAGCATGCAGGGCTGGGGTTACTGCGTATTTGCCGAGGTCGTTGAAGGCATGGACGTTGTGGATAAAATCAAAGGCGTCGCGACCGGTCGCAGCGGTATGCACCAGGACGTACCAAAAGAAGACGTGATCATCGAAAACGTGACCGTTAGCGAGTAATCGTGGCGACACTGTTTATTGCAGATCTTCATCTCTGCACGGAAGAACCGGCGATTACCGCCGGTTTTCTGCGTTTTTTAGCCGGAGAGGCCCGTCAGGCCGACGCGCTGTATATCCTCGGCGATCTGTTTGAAGCCTGGATCGGCGACGACGACCCTCTGCCTCTGCACCGGCAAATCGCGGCGGCAATCAAGGCGGTGGTTGACGCGGGCGTTCCTTGCTTCTTTATTCACGGCAACCGGGACTTTCTGCTTGGGAAACGCTTCGCGCGTGAAAGCGGAATGATCCTTTTGCCGCAGGAAAAGGTGCTCACGCTGTATGGCCGCCGGATACTGATTATGCATGGCGATACGCTGTGTACTGACGACCACGGTTATCAGGCGTTTCGCGCCAAAGTTCATCAGCGCTGGCTGCAAACGCTGTTTCTCGCCCTGCCGTTGTTTATTCGCAAACGGGTAGCCGCGAAAATGCGCGCGGGCAGCAAAGCCGCCAACAGCAGCAAATCGCTGGCCATCATGGACGTTAATCAAGATGCCGTTGTGGCCGGGATGGAAAAACATCAGGTGCAGTGGCTGATCCACGGGCACACCCACCGCCCGGACGTGCATACCCTTACCGCTAACGGCCAACCCGCGTTCCGCGTGGTGTTAGGCGCCTGGCACAGCGAAGGGTCGATGGTAAAAGTGACGCCGACAGACGTTAAACTGATCTCTTTCCCGTTTTAAATCTCCCCGCGAATTGCCAGCCTCATAAGTGACGCAACCGTTTTCCTTGGCGTATTTACATGCTATTCTCTGTGGCCTCAAAAGCAGCGTGTCCCGCACCACAGGAGTTTTCAGACGCATGTCTTCCCGCAATAACCCGGCGCGAGTCGCCATCGTGATGGGGTCCAAAAGCGACTGGGCTACCATGCAGTTCGCCGCCGAAATCTTCGATATTCTGAACGTCCCACACCACGTTGAGGTTGTCTCTGCGCACCGCACCCCCGATAAACTGTTCAGCTTCGCCGAAAGTGCGGAAGAACACGGCTATCAGGTGATTATCGCCGGCGCCGGCGGCGCGGCGCATCTGCCGGGCATGATTGCGGCGAAAACGCTGGTGCCGGTGCTGGGCGTTCCGGTACAAAGCGCAGCGCTGAGCGGCGTCGACAGCCTCTACTCCATCGTGCAAATGCCGCGCGGCATTCCGGTGGGCACGCTGGCGATAGGTAAAGCCGGCGCGGCAAACGCAGCGCTGTTGGCCGCCCAAATTCTGGCAACGCACGACAACGCGTTACGTCAGCGTTTGCACGACTGGCGCAAGGCGCAGACGGACGACGTCCTTGAGAATCCGGACCCGCGAGGTACGGCATGAAACAGGTCTGCGTACTGGGCAACGGTCAGTTAGGTCGAATGCTGCGTCAGGCCGGTGAACCGCTGGGTATCGCCGTCTGGCCGGTTGGGCTGGACGCGGAACCTGCCGCCGTCCCTTTTCAACAAAGCGTTATCACCGCAGAAATTGAGCGCTGGCCGGAAACGGCGCTGACCCGTGAACTGGCGCGTCATCCCGCGTTCGTCAACCGCGACGTCTTCCCGATTATTGCCGACCGCCTGACGCAAAAGCAGCTTTTTGACACGCTCAACCTGGCGACCGCGCCGTGGCAATTGCTGGCCGATAAAAAGGAATGGCCCGCGGTGTTTGAACGGCTGGGTGAACTGGCGATCGTGAAACGTCGCGTCGGCGGCTACGACGGCCGCGGCCAGTGGCGACTGCGCGCGACGGAAACCGACCAGCTTCCGGCCGACTGCTACGGCGAATGCATCGTTGAACAGGGCATCAACTTTTCCGCTGAAGTGTCGCTGGTTGGCGCTCGCGCTTTCGACGGCAGTACGGTGTTTTACCCGTTAACGCGCAACCTGCATCAGGACGGAATTCTGCGTACCAGCGTCGCTTTTCCCCAGGCCAATGCGAAACAGCAGGCACAGGCCGAAGCGATGCTCTCCGCCATTATGCAGGAGCTGAACTACGTCGGCGTAATGGCGATGGAGTGTTTTGTCACGCCGGACGGCCTGTTGATTAACGAACTGGCGCCGCGCGTGCATAACAGCGGTCACTGGACGCAAAACGGCGCCAGCATCAGCCAGTTCGAGTTGCATTTGCGGGCTATTACCGGCCTGCCGATGCCAGCGCCGGTGGTAAACAGCCCGTCGGTGATGGTGAATCTGATTGGCAGCGAGCTGAATGCTGACTGGCTGAAGCTGCCGCTCGTGCACCTGCACTGGTATGACAAAGAGGTGCGTCCGGGGCGTAAAGTTGGCCACCTGAACCTGACCGACAGCGACACCGCGCGCCTGAGCGCAACGCTTGAAGCCCTCGCGCCGCTGCTTCCGCCGGAATACGCCAGCGGTATCGTCTGGGCGCAAAGCCAGCTCAACTAACACATTTAGTGCCAGGGGAAGGAAGTTTCCTTCCCCGTTTCCCCTCTACGCGCGTAAAATCCCCCCATTGCTGTTTTTGTCTTTTCAGGATTTCACATGAACGATGGAACGGACTATCGGGCGATCCTCGCCGCTGATACGCCCTTAATCGATGTCCGCGCGCCGGTTGAATTTCAGCAAGGCGCAATGCCCGGCGCAATCAATTTGCCCTTGATGGATGATGACGAGCGCGCCGCCGTCGGCACCTGTTACAAACGCCAGGGGCCGGACGCTGCGCTGGCGCTGGGTCATCAACGGGTCTGCGGCGAGAAACGCCAGCAGCGAATTGACGCCTGGCGCGCGGCCTGCGAAAAATACCCGCACGGCTATATCTGCTGCGCGCGCGGCGGCCAGCGATCGCATATTACTCAACAGTGGCTGCGCGAGGCGGGCGTCGAGTACCCGCTGATCAAAGGCGGCTACAAAGCGCTGCGCCAGGCGGCGATACACATTACGGAAGAACAGGTCCAGAAACCGATGGTGCTTGTCGGCGGCTGCACAGGCAATGGCAAAACGCAGCTGGTCCAGCAGCGGCCTGATGGGATCGATCTTGAAGGGCTCGCCCATCATCGCGGCTCCTCGTTTGGCCGCACGCTGGAACCGCAGCTCAGCCAGGCGAGTTTTGAAAACCTGCTGGCGGTGACGTTACTGAAAAAACAGGCGTCACGCTGGGTGCTGGAAGATGAAGGCCGGATGATCGGCTCAAACCATCTGCCGGAATGTCTGCGCCTCCGGATGACTCAGGCGAGCATCGCCGTGGTGGACGATCCGTTCGAACGCCGTCTTGAACGGTTGCGCGACGAGTATTTTATCCGTATGCACCATGATTTCACCCACGCATACGGGGACGAACAGGGCTGGCAGGAATATGGCGAGTATCTGCATCACGGGCTTTTCGCTATTCGCCGCCGTCTGGGTTTGCAACGCTTTGCCGAACTGACCGCAAAGCTTGACACCGCGCTGACGGAACAGCGTCGTACCGGTAGCACCGACGCCCATTTCAACTGGCTGGTGCCGCTGCTGGAAGAATATTACGACCCGATGTACCGCTATCAACTGGAGAAAAAAGCCGACAAGATTGTCTTTCGCGGGACGTTTGAAGAGGTGGCGGACTGGCTGCGCCATTAAAAGAGCCGGGCGGCGTTTTCGCCTTACCCGGCGCGCACAGTGCGGCGACACAGGCCGGATAAGACGCCACGCGTCGCTCTCCGGCACTGTCGCCGACTCAGAAGTCGTAACGCAGACGCACGAGGTTCATATCGCCCAGGTCATCGGTGCTGGAGGTGAAGACATGCTCGTAATCAACACGGAAACCATAGTCCAGTTGGAAGCTGATCCCCACGCCGTTATCGGTGCGCAGATAATCCCGGCCATTCACGTATTCAATACGGTCGCCCATAAAGTACGGCTGAATGGATTTCACCGCGTACTGGTTGATCGGGAAAGTGTAGCCCGCGAAGTATTCCAGACCCCAGGCATCACCAGCAAAGTAGTCGTTCACCGATACTTTTTTCGTGGTCATGAAGTTCTGGTACCAGCCGCCGCCCATTGAGAAGGTCCAGTTTTCCGGCGTCCAGCTCAATGCTGTACCCACAATGTTCTGATCGTACGTCTTGTTGCCGTTGCCGCGCATTTCTGCACGGGTGTAGTTCCACGCCGTACCCCAGCTTAGATCGTCAGTAATATGATAATCCGCACCCAGCGAGCCGCCGCCTTTACGCTTGTAGTTCAGGCCGTTGTTTGCGTTGTAGTCATCGCTGAACAGATAAGACGCGTAGAGATCAACATCGCCTACGGTTTTCTTGTATTTCAGCATCTTGCGAGAACGGTAGGAGCCGTCGTAGTCGCCGTTGATCCCGTTACCCGGAGCCTGGCCTATCATGTCATAGTCCCAGATATCGGTTTTCGCGCCCACCACATCGTAGTAAATGCTGTTCTGTTGACCGAAAGTCAGCGTACCCCAGGTATCGCTTTTCAGACCGGTATACAGCATACGGCGGGTGGTGTCGTGCGCGCCTTCGGCGTAGTGGTTATCCCAGTTAAACTGCGCCGGAATATTCACGCCCAGCTCGTAGAAGCTGATCCAGCTAATGTCGTCAAACAGATAGTAATCTGCCGCGAAACGGAAACGGGTGCCGCCGTCAAAACCATTACGTTTATAACCGTTGGCGCCGTCATCGCCCGTCATATTCTGGAACTGGGGACGAATACTCCCGCCCACGGTGAAGTTTAGACGGCTCAGCGGGTTGCCCGCCTGGGGATCTTGTTTCAGAACAGTGATTTCCGCCTGAGAAGCGAAAGACATTAATGCCACTGCCGCGCCGATCGATGCCGCCAGCGCTGTTGTTTTTATAGTCATTATTTTTCCTTGATAGATTTCCTGCTAATTATTCAGCAATGGAATGTTAACCGGAATTACTACAGGCGTGTTGGCGGGTTTTTAATGATTTGTGCCGTTAAACGGCGCGGGCTTATCCATTTATGCTTTTAAAAAAGAGTGCGCCGGTATCTTCACCGGCGCGTCAGTCTCATACGGCTTAATTGCTAAACTGGCGGAACAGCGCCTTCCCCTTCAGTAACCGGATCCCCAACCAGCCGCCGCAGACGGAAAGCAGGAACGCGCCGCTAAGGGGTAAAACCGCCCACAATCGCCAGTCCGGCTGCCAGGGGAAATCAAAGACCCGGGTTTGCAACATTGCCAGCGCTGTTTCTGCGCCAATGGAAGCCACCAGCCCGGACACCAATCCCAGCATGGCAAATTCACACCATAAGGTGGTGCGCAGCAGTTTCTTGCCCGCCCCCAGCGTGCGCCAGACGACCAGTTCCTGATGGCGTTGCCGCATGCCAACCTGCACCTGCGCCAGCAACAGCAGGATGCCGCAGGCGGTAACCAGCACCACCATGACTTCCAGCGCCCGGCTCACCTGCTCCAGTACCTGGCCGACCTGCCGGAGAATAGCGCCGATATCCAGCAGGCTAACCGTCGGAAATTCGCGGTTAAGCTGGGTCAGCATTTCATTGCCGTTTTCCCAACGAAAGCTGGTCAGCCAGCTTTGCGGCTGTCCGTCAAGCGCGCCGGACGGGAAGATAAAGAAGAAGTTTGGCCGCAAACTTTCCCAGTCCACCTTACGCAGACTGGTGACCTTTGCGCTGAACTGTTGGGTATCGCCCATAAAGGTCACGCTATCGCCCAGTGACACGTTCAACCGCTTCGCCAGCCCCTCTTCTATCGACACTTCGCCCTCTTTCGGCGGCCAGACGCCGGCGACAATCGGATTATGGCTGGGTCGGCTATCCTGCCATGTCAGATTCAGCTCGCGGTTTAGCGCTTCATCCGGATTACCTTCGGTCGATTTATCGTTAATGGCCGTCAGGCGTGCCCGGACAATAGGATAAAACGCTTCCGGGATCACCTGATGCTCCGAGAGAAAGGCCTTCACCTGCGGCACCTGTTCAGAAGCGATGTTGATCAGAAAATAGTTGGGGCTTTCCGGCGGCAGTTGCTGCTGCCAGCGATCCAGCAGATCGCCGCGCAGCACCAGCAGTAGCGCCAGCAGCATAAACGACAGCGAGAATGCGGAAAGCTGGCTCAGGGTGGACCATGGCTGACGCAGCAGGCGGCTAACGGCCAGACGCAGCGGCAACGACGAGAGCGTCAGGCCGCGCAGAACATTCAGCAGCATCCACCCCAGCACGCCGCACAGCAGCGCCAGTACCACCGCGCCCGCCAGCACCGCCCACAGCAGGGGACTGCCGCCCATTAATCCGGCGAGCAACAGCACAACGACAACGGTGACGACCGGCAGATAAAACTTCAACGGCCAGACATTCGCCACCGCGTCGCGACGCAGTACGCGCAGCGGCTGAGTCGCCAGCAGCAGACGATACGGACGCAGGCCCACCAGCAGCGAAATGACTATCATGGTGCCCAGCGCCCACAGCCACGGCCAGAGGCTGGCAGGCGGCAGTGCGGCAGGCAATACCGGCTTGAGCAGCACCATTAAGACCTTTTCAAACAGTAACCCTATCGCGCCTCCGGTGACGGCAGAAAGCGCCAGCACCATCAGCCACTGCCCGACGATCAGTTTGCGCAATTGCGCCCTGCCCGCGCCGAGGGTTTTCAGGATTGCCACTAGATCGTAGCGGCTGCGGCAGTAATGGCTCATTGCCACCGCCACGGCGGCGACGGCCAACAGCAGGGTTAACAGCGCTGAAAGCAGTAAAAATTGCTGCGAACGCTCAAGGGATTTACCGAGCGCGCCTTCATCCTGCTCAAGACCATACCAACGATGCTCTGGTTTGAGCTGCGGCAGCAGCCATTTTTCGTAGTCGTCCAATTGCTGCGCAGTACCGCCAAACTTGTAGCGCCAGGTAACGCGGCTGCCGGGCTGTACCGCACCGGTTTTTTCCACATCAGCAATGTTCATCATCAGCCGCGGCGCCATCTGGAATGGGTTAAAGCCTGAGTCCGGCTCCTGCACCACTTCACCGGCAATACGCAACGTGGCGTCGCCCACGTCAAGGGTATCGTCGATTTTCAGATTCAGCAGCGCCATCAGGCGCGGCGCGAGCAGCACCGACCCGGGCTGGGGCTTCAGCCCAGACGGGCGGGTTTCCAGCTTGCCGTACATCGGATAAAGGTCATCAACCGCCTTAACGTTAGCCAGTTGCGGCGTGTCTCCGGCAAACGTCATGGTGGCGAAGGTCAGTTGTTCCCCGACTTTTAGCCCGCGCTGACGCGCTTCGTCGATCCACGCCTGCGGGACCACGCGCGAACTGCGCAGCGTCCGGTCGCCGGCCATAAACTCACGGCTTTGCTGGCTTAACCCTTTCTCCATTCGGTCGCTGATGCTGCCCAGCGCCAGCACACAGGCCACCGCCAGGCTCAGCGCCATCCAGCCAATCAGTAACGACGGCGAGCGCCATTCGCGCCAGAACCAGCGTGCGATCATGCCTCCTCCTGCAACTGTCCGTTGACCAGTCGCAGACGCCTGTCGCAGCGCGCTGCCAGTTGGGGATCGTGGGTCACCAGGATCAACGTCGTCCCGTGTTCACGGTTCAGCGAAAACAGCAGATCGGCAATTTTGTCGCCAGTCTGTCGATCCAGGTTGCCGGTTGGTTCATCCGCAAACAGCACCTCCGGTCGTCCGTTAAACGCGCGCGCCAGCGCCACGCGCTGCTGTTCGCCGCCGGAAAGCTGGGCCGGAAGATGATCCAGACGCTTACCCAGCCCCAGTTGTTCCAGCAACGCTTTCGCGCCTTCCCGGGTTTTGCTGCTGGTTTCCCCACGCAGCAGCGCTGGCAGCTCGACGTTCTCCAGCGCGTTTAGCGTCGGGATCAACATAAACGACTGGAAAACAAAGCCGACGTGCCTGGCGCGCAGTTGCGCCCGCGCTTCCTCGTCCATCTGGTGCAGCGGTTTACCCACCAGACTGACCTCGCCGCCGCTGCCGTCATCCAGTCCGGCGAGGATCGCCAGCAGCGTTGACTTACCCGAACCCGACTCGCCAATCAGGGCGATGGTCTCGGCGCGTTTGACAACCAGTTCAACTCCGGTAAGGATGGAAAGCTCATGCTCCCCCTGACCGACGGACTTCTTAAGATGATGAACTTCAACAATGTTTTCCGCTGGCATTTGCCCTTCCTGTTTTTGATCCTGTTTACCTGTCGGGCCGTGGCGGCTGACACGTTATTAATCCTCGGCGACAGCCTGAGCGCCGGCTATCGTATGTCTGCCAGCGCAGCCTGGCCTGCGCTGTTGAATGACAAATGGCAAGCAAAAACCACGGTTGTCAATGCAAGCATCAGCGGCGACACCTCCGGGCAAGCGCTGGCGCGGCTGCCTGCCTTGCTAAAACAACATCAACCGCGCTGGGTACTGGTTGAGCTTGGCGGTAACGACGGCCTGCGCGGTTTCGCCCCGGCGCAAACCGAACAGACGCTGCGCACCATTTTGCAAAAGGTGAAAGCCGCTAACGCCGAACCGCTGCTGATGCAAATTCGCCTGCCCGCAAACTACGGTCGCCGTTATAATGAAACCTTCAGCGCTGTTTATCCTAAGCTTGCCAGTGAGTTCGATATTCCTCTGTTACCCTTTTTTATGGAAGAGGTCTATCTGAAACCCCAATGGATGCAGGATGATGGTATTCATCCTAACCCCGAAGCTCAGCCGTTTATCGCTGACTGGATGGCGAAACAGCTGAGTCCTTTAGTAAATCATGAGTCATAACACAACGGAGATCCTGACAGGTAAAGTTATGCAAAAATCGGTCTTAATAACAGGATGTTCCAGCGGAATTGGCCTGGAAAGCGCGTTTGAACTTAAGCGCCAGGGCTTTCAAATTCTCGCAGGCTGCCGTAAACCTGAAGATGTCGCCCGCATGAATAGCATGGGCTTCACCGGCGTACAGATCGATCTCGACTCTCCTGAGAGTGTGGATCGCGCCGCCGATGAAGTGATCGCCCTGACCGATAACTGTTTGTTTGGGATCTTTAATAATGCCGGGTACGGCGTTTACGGTCCCCTGAGCACCATCAGTCGTGAGCAGATGGAGCAGCAATTTTCCGCCAACTTTTTTGGCGCTCACCAGCTCACAATGCGCTTATTACCGGCAATGCTGCCCCACGGCGAAGGGCGTATCGTCATGACCTCATCGGTGATGGGGCTGATCTCCACGCCGGGACGCGGCGCTTACGCCGCCAGTAAATACGCGCTGGAAGCGTGGTCGGACGCGCTACGTATGGAGCTGCGCCACAGCGGAATTCACGTCAGCGTGATCGAGCCCGGCCCCATTCGTACCCGTTTTACCGAGAACGTTAACCAAACGCAAAGCGACAAACCGGTGGAAAATCCCGGCATTGCCGCCCGTTTTACCCTGGATCCTGAAGCGGTGGTCAATAAAGTGCGCCACGCGTTTGTCAGCGACAAACCTAAACTTCGCTATCCGGTCACGCTGGTCACCTGGGCCGTCATGCTGCTGAAACGTCTGCTGCCGGGGCGCCTGATGGACAAAATTTTGCGTGGGTGAGTTGAAGCGCGCGCGTCAGCCCCCATGTAAAAAAGAAATCGACAAAAGAGAGCAACTCCATGTCCGTACAGAATATTGTCAACATTAACGAATCGAACCTGCAGCAGACTTTAGAACAGTCGATGACCATACCGGTACTGTTCTATTTCTGGTCCGAGCGTAGCCAGCACTGTCTGCAACTGACGCCAGTGCTGGAAAGCCTGGCCGCGCAGTATAACGGCCAGTTTATCCTGGCGAAGCTCGACTGTGACGCCGAGCAGATGATCGCCTCCCAGTTTGGCCTGCGCGCGATCCCTACCGTTTACCTGTTCCAGAACGGTCAGCCGGTTGACGGTTTCCAGGGGCCGCAGCCGGAAGAAGCGATTCGCGCCCTGCTCGATAAAGTGCTGCCGCGTGAAGAAGAGCTGAAAGCCCAGCAGGCAATGCAACTGATGCAGGAAGGCAACTATATCGACGCGCTGCCCCTGCTGAAAGACGCCTGGCAGTTGTCTAACCAGAACGGTGAAATTGGCCTGCTGCTTGCGGAAACCCAGATTGCCCTGAACCGCACTGAAGAGGCCGAAGCGGTGCTCAAAACGATTCCTCTGCAGGACCAGGACACCCGCTATCAGGGGCTGGTGGCGCAGATTGATTTGCTGAAACAGGCCGCCGACACGCCGGAGATTCAACAGCTCCAGCAACAGGTTGCCGATAACCCGCAGGATGCCGGACTGGCGGCGCAACTGGCGCTGCAACTGCATCAGGTGGGACGTAACGAAGAAGCGCTGGAACTGCTGTTCAGCCATCTGCGTCACGATCTCGCCGCGGCGGACGGACAGGTGCGTAAAATGTTCCAGGAAATTCTGGCCGCGCTTGGCACGGGTGATGCGCTGGCGTCGAAGTACCGTCGCCAGCTGTACGCACTGTTATATTAATTCCGCCTGCAGTGCCCGGTGGCGCTACGTTTACCGGGCCTGCGGGTCAGAGATGCCCTTCCCCGCTCACGACTTTAAATGCGTCACCACCAGTTGGTGGCGCGAATTGTAGAATTTCCGATAGGTTAAATAACAGGCGATAATGGTTGACAGGCTCGCCGTCGAAAGCAGCATAAAGGTCACCATAATCTGGTATTTTATCGCTTTTACCGGATCGATCCCGGCAAAGATCAGCCCCGACATCATACCTGGCAAACTCACCAGCCCAACCGTTTTCGCTGAGTCAATCGTTGGGATTAGCGAAGCGCGAATGCTGTCGCGAATCAATCCGGCTGATGCCATTTTTGGCGTCGCGCCCAGGCTCAGTTTTTCCTGAATCTGCTGCCGCTCACTGCTAAATCGCTGTCCGAGATTGTTATAGCACAAGCCAACGGCGACCATCGCGTTCCCGGCAATCATCCCGGAGATCGGAATCACCTGCATGGGAATAAATTCAATCGACCCTGACAGCACCAGCACCGCCAGTGTTAAGCCTGCGCCCACGGTAATGGCAATAAATGAGGACACAAACGCTTTATCAATATATTTGCTGCGCTTCTGCGCGTTATACGCCGCGTTAAAACAGATAAATAGCACCATCACTAACGTCAGAACGGCGTGATTGACGCCGAAGATATATTTCAGGACATAGCCCACGATAATAAGCTGAACGACAGCGCGCCCGACGCTCCAGAGAATGTCCTTTTCCAGCGCCAGTTTCTCTTTGTGGCTGATCAGCATCGCCACCACCACCAGCATCATCGCCAGGGCCAGAGACGAATTGGTAATATTATGCTCGTTCATTACGCGTCTCCTGCATTTCACCGGCATGCGGCGTCAGGGTAATAATCGTATCCGCATGATCGATCTCATCTTTATCGTGAGTAACCCACAGCACCCCAATTTGCTTATCACGAGCGTAGCGATGGATCATTTCGTTGACGTTGCGCTTATTTTTTTCATCCAGCGCGCTGGTGATTTCATCAAGCAACAGCACCTGCGGTAAAAACTGTAGATTGCGGATTAGCGAGATACGCTGCTTTTCGCCGCCGGAAAGCGCGCTGATGTTTTTCTCCAGTAGCGTTTCCGAAAGGTCAAATCGCGCCAGATCGTCGACAAGCTGCTGTCGCTCCGGGCGCTTATTGCGGATTTCCCAGGGGAAGATCAAATTCTCATACACGGTGTTGCCAAACAGCGTGGGCGTTTGCGTACAGTAAGAAACCTGCTGACGATACGTCTCCGGACTGAGCGTGGCGATATCTTGACCCGCAAAAAGAATTTCCCCTTCGCTGGGGCTAAGTAACGACGCGATAATTTTCAGCAAGGTGCTTTTACCGCAGCCGGAAGGTCCGGTAATCAGTTTAAATTCGCCGGGGAGGAGGTTAAAGCGAATACCACGCAGAATGGTTGTCTCCCCTGCCTGGTATCCCACGTTTTTGAGCTGAAGCAGAATGCCATTTTCTTTCATTGTGCGTCCATCTTTCCATTTTTTATCGGCAATGAGTGTATCTCTGTATGGAATAAGAGGGGAACTCCCTTTGATTAATCGGATATAATTTGTTTACGCTGGTAGCGATATATCATTTCAAGGACAGTGCAACAGGAGGTTTTTTTAATGCTTATTTTTATCCCTATTCTCATCTTTGTCGCCCTGGTGGTCGTTGGCGCGGGCGTGAAAATCGTACCGCAGGGGTATCAGTGGACAGTGGAACGTTTTGGCCGTTACACCAAAACGCTCCAGCCCGGCCTGAGCCTCGTTGTGCCGTTTATGGACCGCATTGGCCGCAAGATCAATATGATGGAACAGGTGCTGGACATTCCTTCGCAGGAAGTGATTTCCAAAGACAACGCCAATGTCACCATCGACGCCGTATGTTTTATCCAGGTCATCGATGCTCCACGGGCGGCCTATGAGGTCAGTAACCTCGAACTGGCGATCATCAACCTTACGATGACCAACATCCGTACCGTTCTGGGTTCGATGGAGCTCGACGAAATGCTTTCCCAGCGCGACAGCATCAACTCGCGACTGCTGCATATTGTCGATGAGGCGACCAACCCGTGGGGCATCAAAGTCACACGTATTGAAATCCGCGACGTGCGTCCTCCGGCGGAGTTAATTTCCTCTATGAACGCGCAGATGAAAGCGGAGCGAACCAAGCGCGCCTATATTCTGGAAGCCGAAGGGGTACGCCAGGCGGAGATCCTCAAGGCCGAGGGGGAGAAACAGTCGCAGATCCTGAAAGCGGAAGGCGAACGCCAGTCGGCCTTCCTGCAGGCGGAAGCGCGTGAACGTTCCGCTGAAGCGGAAGCGCGGGCGACCAAAATGGTGTCCGAAGCGATCGCCGCCGGGGATATTCAGGCGGTTAACTACTTCGTGGCGCAGAAATATACCGAAGCGCTACAACAAATAGGCTCGTCCAGTAACAGTAAAGTGGTGATGATGCCGCTGGATGCCAGCAGTCTGATGGGCTCCATTGCCGGCATCACTGAACTGGTTAAAGACAGCGCCAGCGAGCGGAAAAAATAATGATCGAGATGATAGCGGCGCATCCGCATATTTTCTGGCTCAGCCTCGGCGGCCTGTTGCTTGCCGCCGAAATGCTCGGCGGTAACGGCTACCTGCTGTGGAGCGGCGTGGCGGCAGTGATTACCGGTCTCACGGTATGGCTACTGCCGGTTGGTTGGGAGTGGCAGGGCGTGATGTTCGCGGTCTTAACCCTCCTCGCCGCCTGGCTATGGTGGAAATGGCTGGCGAAGCGTGTACGGGAGCAGAAACCCGCCGACCGCCAGTTAAACCAGCGCGGGCAGCAACTGGTGGGTCGCCGGTTTATGCTAGAGTCCGGGCTGGTCAATGGCCGCGGGCATGTGCGGGTCGGCGACAGCTCCTGGCCGGTCAGCGCCACGGAAGATCTGGCTGGCGGTACATTGGTTGAAGTGATCGCCGTTGAAGGGATTACCCTGCATGTCAGAGCAATAACACGTTCGTAATTAACTCACCTTCCCTTGTGATGGCAGCAGCCGGAAAGATTATCGATAATCGGACAGTCGGCGCTGTCATCGCCGGGACAGGCGTCCGCCAGCGTCAGCAGTTGCTCGCGCATCGACTGTAATTCGCTGATGTGCCGTTCAATTTCCGCCACTTTTTCCAGCGTGCGCTTTTTCACATCCGCGCTGTGGCGGGCCGGATCGTTGAACAGGTTGACCAGTTCGCCACATTCTTCAAGGTTAAATCCAACCTGACGCGCCTGGCGCAGCAGCGTCAGTTCGTTCAGATGCTGTTGGCTGTAGGTCCGGTAGCCATTTTCACTGCGTAACGGCGGCGTCACCAGCCCCTTTTCTTCATAAAAGCGGATGGCTTTGCTGGTTAAACCGGTTTTTTTCGCGACATCGGATATATTCATGACTTCCCCCTTGACCTTCCCCTTGATGGAAGGTTTACCCTAAATAACAGTTAGCCCATCGAAGTGCAAGGGGCAATACCTTTGCCCTGTAACAGAGGAGAGTTGTGATGCCACAAACCATCGACCTGACCCTGGACGGCCTGTCCTGCGGTCATTGCGTGAAACGCGTGAAAGAGAGCCTTGAGCAGCGCCCTGATGTTGACCAGGCGGAAGTAAGCATTACGGAAGCGCACGTCACCGGCACCGCCAGCGCCGACGCGCTTATCGAAACCATCAAGCAAGCCGGTTACGGCGCGGAGTTAAGCCACCCAAAGGCTAAACCGCTGGCGGAGTCATCAATCCCGTCGGAAGCACTGGCAGCGGTCCCTGATGAGCTTCCGGCAGCCACGGCTGAAGACGATAGCCAACAGCTGCTGTTAAGCGGCATGAGCTGCGCCAGCTGTGTCTCCCGGGTTCAGAACGCGCTGCAAAGCGTACCGGGCGTCACGCAGGCACGGGTAAACCTTGCGGAACGCACTGCGCTGGTCATGGGCAGCGCGTCCGCCGCAGAATTAGTGCAGGCGGTGGAAAAAGCGGGCTACGGCGCCGAGGCGATTGAAGATGACGCTAAACGCCGCGAACGCCAGCAGGAAACCGCCATCGCCACCATGAAACGCTTTCGCTGGCAGGCGATTGTCGCCCTGCTGCTCGGTGTGCCAGTGATGGTCTGGGGCATGATCGGCGACAATATGATGGTCACCGACGACAACCGCAGCCTGTGGCTGGCGATCGGCCTGGCGACGCTGGCCGTTATGGTTTTCGCAGGCGGCCATTTCTACCGCAGCGCGTGGAAAAGCCTGCTGAACGGCACCGCCACGATGGATACGCTGGTCGCCCTCGGCACCGGCGTGGCATGGCTCTATTCGATGAGCGTCAACCTGTGGCCGCAGTGGTTCCCAATGGAAGCGCGGCATCTCTATTATGAAGCCAGCGCGATGATCATCGGTCTGATTAACCTCGGACATATGCTGGAAGCCCGCGCCCGCCAGCGCTCGTCAAAAGCGCTGGAAAAACTGCTCGACCTCACACCGCCAACCGCCCGGATCGTCACCGACGAAGGCGAAAAAAGCGTCCCGCTGGCCGATGTCCAGCCAGGCATGCTACTGCGGCTCACCACCGGGGACCGCGTACCGGTTGACGGTGAAATCACCCAGGGTGAAGCGTGGCTGGATGAAGCGATGCTCACCGGGGAACCTGTCCCGCAGCAAAAAGGCGAAGGCGATAGCGTTCATGCCGGTACCGTCGTGCAGGACGGCAGCGTGCTGTTTCGCGCAAGCCGCACGGGGAGCCACACCACACTGTCACGCATCATTCGCATGGTGCGCCAGGCCCAGAGCAGCAAACCGGAAATCGGTCAGATGGCCGATAAAATCTCCGCGGTGTTCGTCCCGGTGGTAGTGGTTATTGCATTGGTAAGCGCCGGGATATGGTACTTCTTTGGCCCCGCGCCGCAAATTGTCTATACCCTGGTCATCGCGACAACGGTGCTGATCATCGCCTGTCCATGTGCGCTGGGGCTGGCAACGCCGATGTCGATCATTTCCGGCGTTGGGCGCGCCGCCGAATTTGGCGTTCTGGTTCGCGATGCCGATGCGCTACAGCGCGCCAGCACCCTGGATACGGTGGTCTTTGACAAAACCGGGACGCTGACCGAAGGCAAGCCGCAGGTTGTGGCGATCGCAACCTTTAACGGCGTTGATGACGCCATGGCGCTGCGTCTGGCGGCGGCGCTGGAACAAGGCTCCAGCCATCCGCTGGCCCGGGCGATCCTCGACAAAGCGGGCGAGGCAACGCTGCCGCAGGTTAACCGTTTCCGTACGTTGCGCGGGCTGGGCGTGAGCGGTGAAGCCGAAGGCCATACCCTGCTGCTGGGCAACCAGGCGCTGTTAAATGAGCAGCAGGTCGCCACGACGCTGATGGAGACCGAGATTGCCGCTCAGGCGTCACAAGGCGCCACGCCGGTTCTGCTGGCGATTGACGGTAAAGCGGCAGCGTTACTGGCTGTGCGCGATCCGCTGCGCAGCGACAGCGTCGCGGCGCTTCAGCGTCTTCATCGCGCCGGGTATCGTCTGGTGATGTTGACCGGGGACAACCCGACGACCGCTAACGCGATCGCGAAAGAAGCCGGGATCGACGAGGTGATCGCAGGGGTATTGCCGGACGGTAAAGCCGATGCCATTAAGCGTCTGCAGAGTCAGGGACGTCAGGTGGCGATGGTGGGCGACGGCATTAACGACGCCCCTGCGCTGGCGCAGGCGGATGTCGGTATCGCGATGGGCGGCGGCAGCGATGTGGCGATTGAAACCGCCGCCATCACCCTGATGCGCCATAGCCTGATGGGCGTCGCCGACGCGCTGTCGATCTCCCGCGCCACGCTGCGAAATATGAAGCAGAACCTGCTCGGCGCGTTTATTTATAACAGCATCGGTATTCCGGTCGCCGCCGGGATCCTCTGGCCCTTCACCGGTACTCTGCTGAATCCGGTGGTTGCCGGGGCGGCAATGGCGCTGTCATCCATTACCGTGGTGAGTAACGCGAACCGTCTGCTGCGTTTTAAACCAAAAGAGTAACGCGGATCGCTGACGCTTATCCGGTCTACACAGCCGTTTGTAGGCCGGATAAGCCGCGCGCATCGTCATCCGACAATTCACGGTTTGCACCTTCTCAGGCCACGCGCTAGCATGAGTCTCTACTTAGGGAGGTCGCATGGATCTGTTGTACCGGGTAAAAAGGGTTTTCGCTGCGCTGCGCGGCCATCCGTATAGCTGGCCCGCCATCGACGTTTCGTTGCCCGGCCATCGCCACTTTCACCTGATTGGCAGTATTCATATGGGCAGCCGCGACATGTCGCCGCTGCCCGCCAGGCTACTCAAAAAGCTCAGAAACGCCGATGCGTTGATCGTTGAAGCCGATGTCTCCGGTAGCGACAGTCCGTTTGCCGACTTACCGGCGTTTGCCGCGCTGGAAGATCGCATCAGCGAAGACCAGTTGCGCAATCTGCACAGAGCGACCGACGAGCTGGGGATCTCCCCTTCCCTGTTTTCCACGCAGCCGCTGTGGCAGATTGCGATGGTGCTGCAGGCCACCCAGGCGCAACAGTTAGGATTACGGCCTGAGTACGGAATCGACTACCAGCTATTGCAGGCGGCCAAAAACGCGCAGATTCCGGTCATTGAACTGGAAGGCGCAGCCAGCCAGATTACGTTACTGAGCGAACTGCCGGACAACGGCCTGGCGTTGCTGGACGATACGCTGACGCACTGGCATACCAATGCCCGGCTGCTTCAGCAGATGATGAGCTGGTGGCTGAAAACGCCGCCGCAGGATAACGCGTTGACGCTGCCAAACACCTTTAGCGAATCGTTGTACGACGTACTGATGCACCAGCGCAACCTCGCCTGGCGGGATCGCCTGGCGGCGCTGCCCGCGGGACGCTATGTGGTTGCCGTCGGCGCGCTTCATCTGTATGGGGAAGGAAATTTACCGGCGCTGATGCGCTAAAAAAATGGCCAATATCGCTATTGGCCCGTCAAAGAGGAATTTCATCATTATTATTATGCCGCCGCTTTTTGCGACGGTGTATGTCGATTGTCGCTCAAACTCTGCATCCTGCCAATACAATTGCGCAAGATGGTACTATTTTTTAGACAGTCGTCAGGGGTATGCTTTTGTTGAATTATCTCCGAGCAAGGATTCGTAGTTATGACACCCGCCGTTAAATTACTCGAAAAAAACAAAATTTCCTTTCAGATCCACACCTACGATCACGATCCTGGCGAAACGAACTTTGGCGACGAAGTGGTGCGTAAACTGGGATTGAATGCGGATCAGGTTTATAAAACGCTACTGGTCGCTGTAAACGGAGACATGAAGCACCTGGCCGTTGCGGTCACGCCGGTTGCCGGTCAACTGGATCTAAAAAAAGTGGCGAAAGCGCTGGGGGCAAAAAAAGTCGATATGGCTGACCCGATGGTTGCGCAACGTACTACGGGGTATCTGGTGGGCGGCATTAGCCCACTCGGACAGAAAAAGCGGTTGCCGACGCTGATAGATGCGCCCGCACAAACGTTCCCGACCATTTACGTATCCGGCGGCAAGCGCGGGCTGGATATCGAACTGGCGGCAAACGATTTGGCCGCCATTCTGGACGCTAAGTTCGCCGACATTGCGCGTCGGGATTAAACCCGTTGTCAGCCCGGCGGCCTAGCGTCACCGGGCAAGCAGGTTTAAAAAATCACCTCATTGCCAGGCGCATACGCACCGGCATCCAGCGGTGAATTTTTCTGGATATATTCTTTCAGCACTTCCGCATCGATGAAGCCAGTGTTGACGTAGCCCGGCTTGTTATCCAACCGCGGATAACCATCCCCGCCCGTGGCGTTAAAGCTCAGCGTCGCCATCCGGTAGGTTTTGGCCGGATCGATCGCTTCCCCTTTGATTTTGAGATCGTTTAGCTTACCGTCTTTCGCCACAAAGCTGACGTTAGCAAACTGCGGATACGCGCCGGAATCCGGCTTCATTTGCGCTACGGCGGTCAGGTACTCAACGACCTCTTTGCCGCTCATATCGGCGTATACCACAATGTTGCCAAACGGCTGCACCTTCAGGACGCTTTTATACGTGATGTCGCCCTCTTCAATCGAGTCGCGAATGCCACCGCCGCTCATCACCGCGAAATCCGCGCCGGTGCGCGCCATTTGCGCGGCCAGGATCAGACGGCCCATATTGGTTTGCTCGAAGCGCACTTTGCTGCGATCGCCTTCCAGACGAGCATTCACCGAGCCGATTTTGACATCCAGTTGCGCTTTGCCTTTATTCTGAAATGGCGTCAGTAGCGAGAGCATCTGCGGGTTTTCGGCTATTTCCGGTGTGTAAAGCACGCGCTCACTTTTCCCGTCTTCCCAGGTGACTTTCTTCTTCAGGTTCACCGGAATGAGCTGGTAGTTGACCATTTTCATTTCACCGTTACGGAACTCAAAGTCCGCGCGGCCTACGTATTTACCCCATTCATGCGCCTGTACGATCCAGATGCCGTTCTGCTTATCCGGTGCGCAAGGCGTTCCCGGAACATAATCGACCTGCTTTTTGTTTTCTGACGCCATGCACACGGGGTCTTGCGAGTGACCGCCTACAATCATCGCCAGCGAACCGGCAGGCAGGCTGCGCGCCATTTCGACGTCGCCCGGCGCATTGGAGCCGTGATTGCCGTTATCGTAGTGCCCCATGTGGGTCGTCGCGATAATCACATCCGGCTTCTCGTTCATTTGCAGTTCCTGAATCACCAGCTTCGCTTCATCCGCGGGCTTACGGAACTCAATATCCGTAAAGAATTCAGGGTTGCCAATTTTCGCCGTGTCGTCGGTGGTTAAACCGATAACCGCAATTTTCAGATCCTGACGCTTAAAAATAGCCCAGGGTTTAAACAGACGTTCACCGGTGCTTTTCTGGTAAATATTGGCGGAAAGAAACGGAAACTTCGCCCACTTTTCCTGCTGGCGTAAAACAGTGAGCGGATTATCGAATTCGTGATTGCCGACGGCCATTGCATCATAGCCAATCAAATTCATGCCGCGAAAGTCGGGTTCGGCATCCTGCAGATCGGACTCCGGCACGCCAGTATTAATGTCGCCGCCGGAGAGCAGCAGCAGGCTTCCGCCCTCTTCCGCCACTTCGTGACGAATACCGTCCACCAGCGTTTTTTGCGCAGACAGGCCATATTCGCCGTATTCACTGCGCCAGAAATGGCCGTGATGATCGTTGGTGTGCAGGATGGTGATTTTGTAAGTTTTATCCTTTTCATATGCCTGCACGGGCTGGCTGACCAGCGCCCAGGTTGCCAGCAACACCAGTGCGACGCCACGTTTCATAAACTTCATTTTTTCTCTCCCTGACCCAGGACAAATGCAGAAATTACAGCGAGTAATGAGAATAAACAAATAAGTTTTCAGAAATGCGACTTTCTTCAAAACTCAGTCACAGGTATGTTAGGCGGATAATAATTACTCCCTGCACTTCAATAACTATAGACGTGGTACTTATGGCAATCAGTGAAACCTCTCAGCCAGCGTCGCTGCCGAAAGGGCGGACGTCATTTGGCATTTTAGGGGCCATCAGCCTCTCGCACTTACTTAACGATATGATCCAGTCGCTGATTCTGGCGATTTACCCACTGCTTCAGTCAGAATTTTCGCTGACGTTTATGCAGATTGGCATGATCACCCTTACCTTTCAACTGGCCTCGTCGCTGTTGCAACCGGTTGTCGGCTACTGGACCGATAAATATCCCATGCCGTGGTCGCTCCCCATTGGAATGTGTTTCACCCTTAGCGGACTGGTTCTGTTGGCAATGGCGGGCAGCTTTGGCGCCGTTTTGTTGGCGGCAGCGCTGGTCGGGACAGGTTCATCGGTCTTCCATCCGGAATCCTCGCGCGTGGCGCGCATGGCCTCCGGCGGACGTCACGGCCTTGCCCAGTCGATCTTCCAGGTGGGCGGCAACTTTGGTAGCTCGTTAGGGCCGCTGCTGGCGGCAGTGATTATCGCCCCTTACGGTAAAGGCAACGTCGCGTGGTTTGTGCTGGCCGCTCTGCTGGCGATTGTCGTGCTGGCGCAAATCAGCCGCTGGTACGCCGCGCAGCATCGAATGAGCAAAGGGAAACCTAAAGCCAGCGTTATCAATCCGCTACCGCGCAACAAAGTCGTACTCGCGGTAAGCGTCCTGCTGGTGCTGATTTTCTCGAAATACTTCTATATGGCGAGCATCAGCAGCTATTACACCTTTTATCTGATGCAAAAATTCGGATTATCGGTACAAAACGCGCAGCTTCATCTGTTTGCGTTTCTGTTTGCGGTCGCTGCCGGGACGGTTATTGGCGGGCCTGTCGGCGATAAAATCGGTCGAAAATATGTGATTTGGGGGTCTATCCTCGGCGTAGCGCCGTTTACGTTGATTTTACCCTATGCCACGCTCTACTGGACCGGGGTTTTAACGGTGATCATTGGATTTATTCTTGCCTCGGCGTTTTCTGCCATTCTGGTGTATGCCCAGGAACTGTTACCCGGCCGTATCGGCATGGTTTCTGGTCTGTTTTTCGGCTTCGCTTTCGGAATGGGCGGACTTGGCGCGGCGGTATTAGGGTTAGTTGCCGACCATACCAGTATCGATTTAGTTTATAAAATCTGCGCTTTCCTGCCGCTTCTCGGGATATTGACCATATTCTTACCTGATAACCGACCTAAAGCCTGAGTTTACCGCGGCTAAAGCTAAACTTTAGCCGCGCGCCAGACCAGTTATCATAAGCGTTTGCTCTGCCTGTCCTCAGTCCCTTTTCCGATCCGTGCCTTTTTTGCGCCAGATTGCAGTTTTCTTCAAAATTCAACAATTATTCATAAACATGATAATGAAAATTGTCATAAACTATTACGTGGAATTTGTGGACATCAGCTACCAAAGGAGACGGAATGCATCACGCCACCCCGCTTATCACCACCATTGTTGGCGGCCTTGTGCTCGCTTTTATTCTCGGCATGCTTGCCAATAAACTGCGTATTTCTCCTCTGGTGGGATATCTGTTAGCGGGCGTTCTGGCCGGTCCATTTACCCCTGGTTTTGTGGCTGATACCCAACTGGCGCCGGAACTCGCCGAACTGGGGGTTATCCTGCTGATGTTCGGTGTTGGCCTGCACTTCTCGCTTAAGGATTTGATGGCGGTAAAGTCCATCGCCATTCCCGGCGCGATCGCCCAGATAGCCGTGGCGACGCTGCTGGGTATGGCGCTTTCCGCAGTGATGGGCTGGTCGTTGATGACCGGCATCGTCTTTGGGCTGTGTCTGTCGACCGCCAGTACCGTGGTGCTGCTGCGTGCGCTTGAGGAGCGTCAACTGGTTGACAGCCAGCGCGGGCAGATCGCTATCGGCTGGCTGATTGTCGAAGATCTGGTGATGGTGCTGACGCTGGTGCTTCTGCCCGCGGTGGCCGGAATGGTGGAAAAAGGCAACGTCGGTTTCGCCTCGCTGGCGGTCGATATGGGCATTACCATCGGCAAGGTCGTGGCATTCATCGCCATTATGATGTTGGTGGGTCGCCGCCTGGTGCCATGGATTATGGCCCGCAGCGCCGCCACCGGCTCCCGCGAGCTGTTTACGTTATCCGTTCTGGCGCTGGCGTTAGGCATCGCCTTTGGCGCGGTGGAACTGTTTGACGTCTCCTTCGCCCTCGGCGCGTTCTTTGCCGGCATGGTGTTGAATGAATCAGAACTGAGCCACCGCGCGGCGCACGATACGCTGCCTTTGCGCGACGCGTTTGCCGTACTGTTCTTCGTTTCCGTCGGTATGCTGTTCGACCCGATGATCCTTGTGCAACAACCGCTGGCGGTGCTTGCCACGCTGGCTATCATCATCTTCGGTAAGTCGGTCGCCGCCTTCCTGCTGGTGCGTCTGTTTGGGCATTCGCCGCGTACCGCACTGACCATTGCCGCCAGCCTGGCGCAGATTGGCGAATTCGCCTTTATTCTTGCAGGTCTGGGGATGGCGCTGAATCTGCTGCCCCAGGAAGGGCAGAATCTGGTGCTGGCCGGCGCGATCCTGTCGATAATGCTAAACCCAATACTGTTTGCGCTGCTGGAAAAATATCTGGCGAAAACCGAAACGCTGGAAGAGCAGACGCTAGAAGAAGCGATCGAAGAAGAGAAGCAAATTCCGGTGGATATCTGCAACCACGCGCTACTGGTAGGCTTTGGCCGCGTCGGCAGCCTGCTTGGCGAGAAACTGATGGCGGCGGATATACCGCTGGTGGTGATTGAAACGTCACGAACCCGCGTGGATGAACTGCGCGAGCGAGGGATCCGCGCGGTGCTGGGCAATGCCGCCAACGAAGAAATCATGAATCTGGCGCATCTGGACTGCGCGCGCTGGCTCATCCTTACTATCCCGAACGGCTACGAAGCGGGTGAAATCGTGGCGTCTGCCCGTGAGAAATGCCCGAACATTGAGATTATCGCCCGCGCGCACTATGACGATGAGGTGGAGTACATTACCGAGCGCGGGGCGAATCAGGTGGTGATGGGCGAACGTGAAATCGCCCGGACGATGCTGGAACTGCTGGAAACGGGGCCAGCAGGTGATGTGGTGCCGGGTTAATCCTGAATCCTGAATGTCACCCTGCCGGATGGCGGCGTCATGCATTGTCCGGCCTACAGCGCCTGATACTCTACGCAGGCCCGATCAGTGAATCGCCATCGGGCAGAGGTTCAGCGATCCCAGTAGGACTCCTCAAGACTGTCTTCCCGTTCCGGCAATCCTCGCGTCAGACGCGGGGAGTGTTGGTTCAACACCTGATAGCTGACCCGGTTCGCATACTTGCATACCTGCGCCAGTGACGAATAGGTCAACCAGGTAAAGGTATGCTTGCTGGAATTCGGCACGTTCGTGCGGTGATAGCTGTTAGCAGTAATATCATGCAGTAGCGCCGCCAGCGCGCCGTCGCCCGCGCCGTTGGTATTCATGATCTTTTCCGGACCGCCCATATACGGCGCGATATGAGAATAGACCCGCAGCGGATTCACGCAATCCTTATGACGCATCGCGCGGCTGAACTCGTACTGGTTAAACTCGGCAATCGCGCCCGGCAATAATGGATGCTGGGTTTTCCGTTTGGCTTCGTCTTCGGTGAAGCCCGCCATATACAGGCCGATCGGCCCGGCGGTGCAAAGCACCAGATCCACCCAGTCCAGCGCCTTGTCCGACGCCAGCAGCGGATCGCTCTCTCCGGTCAACGCTTCGGCTTCTTCTTCGTTCATCGCCAGAATTGAGACGTTTTCTTGCAGAAATGCCTGCCACCACTGTGGGTTATCGGCAATCACGAATTTGGTGCCAAGCGTCAGCACTACCGGCACATTGTGTTTTTTCGCATACCCGATGGCCTTCATGGTCGCTTCCGGCATTGGTTCTCCTGGCTTACAGCGCACCAGATAGGAGGTTAATACCAGCGCAGAGGCACCGGCAATCACCGACTCTGGGATGCTTTCCGCACGCAGTTGGTTCATGTGGCCGGGGCTGATGGCGAAGGTACGCTCACCGGATTCGCCGATCAGGGTAAAACAACGGCCAATCGGTCCGTCCACGCCCTGAAGATAGTTGAGATCGGTACGGCTGGAGGTATTGCACAAATAGCGATAGGCATAGCTGCCTATTTCGATGTTACTGCACATGACGCCAAGCAGCACCGAGCGATCGTCCGCCAGCACCGAATAGTTGTGCATGGTGTTGCCTATGGTGCCGCCCGCAAACTGATGAGTGATTAAATTTCTCTGCTTCAGCTCCTGATATAACGCTTCCGCCACGTCATCTTCGATCACCAGAGAATGTCCGGCGCTTAATCCGTAACGTTGTATAAACTCGTCATCGACTTTCGCTTCAATATCCACCAGCGTCTGGTCGATACCGACGACCCACGCGGCGCTACTCTCGTTTTCAGGCTGAATTTGTTGCAGCAGCGGATCGCGCGCATTGACGGGGAAATAGTGTTTGGATTTGCGTTTACCGGGAAATTTCATGACTGTTTTTACGGGTGACTAACGGAGCGGTGCATGGTAGCACATTCCCCCCCGCTTCCGCAGAGTTTCAATATCCGACGACGGGATCGCAGTTTCTGCGGCGAGAATTTTTACAATGTTCCTTTTTCACAAGGAGCGTTCGATGAAACCGGAAAATAAGCTTCCCGTCCTGACGTGCATTTCAGAAGAGATGCAGACAGTGCTTGATGTCCACCAGGACGACCTGCCGCCCTGGCCGCCCGCCGATGATGTTAAAGCCATGCGCCAGCATTACCAGCTTGAGCGTCGTTTCTGGAATCTTGATGCGCCAGCGATGACGACGCGAGAATATACGATTCCGGGCGCGCACGGCGAACTGACCACACGGTTTTACTGCCCGGAGCCAGAAAGTCAGGCAACGCTCTTTTACCTGCACGGCGGCGGATTTATTCTCGGCAATCTCGATACCCACGACCGCATTATGCGTCTGTTGGCACAATATAGCCGGTGTACGGTGGTAGGCATTGATTATTCCCTGTCGCCCGAGGCCCGTTTTCCGCAGGCTATTGAAGAAACGGTTTCTGCCTGCCAGTTTTTTCATCAGCACGCGGACGATTATCAACTGAACATGTCGCACATTGGCTTTGCCGGTGATTCGGCGGGAGCGATGCTGGCGCTCGCCAGCGCGCTGTGGTTGCGGGATAAACGGTTGGAATGCGGGAAAGTGGCCGGCGTGTTGCTATGGTATGGTCTGTATGGCTTGCAGGACTCGCCCAGCCGTCGGCTGCTGGGCGGCGAGTGGGACGGCCTGAGTCGCGACGATCTGAAGATATTTGAGAACGCCTATCTGCGTACCGCAGAAGACCAGGAGTCGCCTTACTATTGCCTGTTCAATAACGACCTGACGCGCGACGTGCCGCCATGCTTTATCGCCACCGCCGAATTTGATCCGCTTATTGACGACAGCCGCCTGCTTTTTGACACGCTCAGGACGCACCGCCAGCCGTGCGAATACAAAATGTATCCCGGCACGCTGCATTCCTTCCTGCACTACTCCAGGATGATGCGTAGCGCTGACGAAGCGCTTCAGGACGGCGCGCGTTTCTTTACCGCCCAGCTTTAGCGATACGCTGCGGTCAGTTTTAGCATCATATCAATATGTTCCGGTGTGGCATTAAGCGCCGGAATATATTCATATTTCTTGCCGCCCGCCTCAAGGAAGATCTCTTTGTTTTGTACCGCGATCTCTTCCAGCGTCTCCAGGCAGTCAGCCGCAAAGCCCGGGCACATCACCTGTATATGGCCGGTCCCTTTTTCACCGAGCATTTTCAGCGTTTCGTCGGTATAAGGCGTTAGCCATGGCTCACGACCAAAGCGCGACTGGAAGGTCATCATCACCTTGTCCGGCGGCAGGCCGAGCGCAGAAACCAGCTCTCGGGTGGTATCACGGCAGCGCTGCGGATAATCGTCGCCTTCATCTGCATAACGCTGCGGAATGCCGTGATACGACAGCAGCAGCAGATCGGGTTCGCCATGTTCTGCAAATGATGCCCGCACGCTGTTGGCCAGCGCATCAATGTAGGCGCTGTCGTCAGCGTAATCGCGAATGAATGAGATGCCGGGAATGTGGCGCTTGCGCTCAAGAATGCGCGCCAGTTCGTCCCAGACGGCAGCGACGGTCGAACAGGAATATTGCGGGTACAACGGCAACACGACGATATGATCGACGTGGTTGGCCAGCAGTTCATCCACTGCGCTTTCCAGCGATGGCGATCCATAGCTCATCCCGAGGGCAACCGGCGTATCCGGCAAGCGTGCGGCAAGCGCCTGCTGCTGCTGGCGGCTGTAAACCATTAGCGGCGACCCGCCTTCCATCCACACAGACTGATACAGTTTCGCCACGCGCGGCGAGCGCAGCGGCAAAATCACCCCGCGTAACAACGGCCACCATAAAAGACGAGGCGTATCAACAACGCGTTTGTCGCTGAGAAATTGCTTGAGATAGCGTTTCACTGCCGCTGGCGTAGGCGCATCGGGCGTGCCGAGGTTAGCCAACAAAATTCCGGTTTTCGTCTGACGCATTACCGCCTCTTATCGTTTCAACTGGTTGATAATTGTAGCGGAAAAGCAGAGAAGAAGAACTAATTGCTGCGAGAGGTATTTTTGGGCGAAGCCGGAGAGTAGCGTGCCGCGTTCTCTCCGGCCTACGGTGCGGTAAGCCCGATAAGCGTGGCGCCTTCGGGCATTTTACCGATTAACCGAGGATTTTTTCCAGGTCTGCACGCACGTCAGCCACGGCCTGTGTGCCGTCGACTTTGGCGTATTGGGTGTTACCGGCTTCCGCTTCTTTCTGGTAGTAGCCAATCAGCGGTGCGGTCATCTGATGGTATTCCACCAGACGCTTACGTACGGTTTCTTCCTGGTCGTCTTTACGGGTAGTCAGCTCTTCGCCGGTCACATCGTCTTTACCGTCCACTTTCGGCGGATTGAATTTGATGTGGTATACGCGGCCAGAGGCGGCGTGAACGCGGCGACCGACGATACGGTCCACGATCAGTTCGTCCGGTACGTCGAATTCGAGAACGTAGTCCACCACGATGCCCGCTTCTTTCATGGCGTCAGCCTGCGGAATGGTGCGCGGGAAGCCGTCTAACAGAAAACCGTTACGGCAATCTTCCTGGGCGATACGCTCTTTCACCAGCGCAATCACCAGCTCATCGGTCACCAGCTTACCCGCATCCATGATGTCTTTCGCTTGTTTACCCAGCTCGGAGCCAGACTTCACGGCAGCACGCAGCATATCACCCGTGGAGATTTGCGGAATACCATACTTCTCCATGATGAACTGAGCCTGAGTTCCTTTACCCGCGCCCGGAGCGCCAAGCAGAATGATACGCATTACGAAAATCCCCTTAAAGGTTGTCGATATTTTTTAAAAAAGCGCTAAACGATACCACCATCACGCAATTCGCTCAAGGAAGGTGCCCTGCGCTGAAACGGTTAACGGCGGGAAAATAAGAAAAGAGAGGAACAAATAAAAGAATGCCGGATGGCGCTGACGCTTATCCGACCTACAAACAGCAACCTGTCCGTAGGCCGGAAAGACGTTTTCGTCGCCTTCCGGCATCACCTCAACGCGGTCAGGAAACCAGCAGTTGGTTCATGCGACGGATAAACTGGTTCGGATCCTCCAGCGTCCCGCGTTCGGCAAACAGCGCCTGATCCAGCAGCAGTTCAACCCACTCTTTAAACTGAGCGTCATCTTCGGTGTCCGCAGTGCGTTTCACCAGCACGTGATCCGGGTTCAGTTCAAAGATGTATTTCACTTCCGGTACAGCCTGACCTGCGGCGGCAAACAGTTTTGCCATCTGAGTGCTCATTTCGTCCGCATCGGTGGTGACAATCGCGGGCGTGTCGGTCAGACGGTGGGTCAGACGCACCTCTTTCACCCGATCGCCAAGCAGAGTTTTCACACGCTCAACGAACGGCGTCAGCGCTTTTTCCGCTTCTTTCGCGCTTTCGTCCACTTCATCGGCCAGCTTGTCGATAGATTCGTCGGCTTTCGCCACGGACTGGAACGCTTTACCGTCGAATTCAGTCAGGTAATTCATCATCCATTCGTCGATGCGGTCGGAAAGCAGCAGGACTTCGATACCTTTCTTACGCAGCAGCTCCAGGTGCGGGCTGCTCTTCGCTGCCGCATAGCTGTCGGCGGTGATGTAGTAAATCTTCTCCTGCCCTTCTTTCATGCGGGAAACATAGTCTTCCAGCGAGACGGTCTGTGCGGAGGAGTCGGTATGGGTGGAGGCAAAACGCATCAGTCTGGCGATGGTTTCCTGGTTGGCGTGATCTTCCGCCGGACCTTCTTTCAGCACCAGACCGAACTGTTTCCAGAAGGTCTGGTATTTTTCCGCATCGTCCTTCGCCAGTTTTTCCAGCATTTGCAGAACGCGTTTGGTCAGCGCGCTGCGCAGATTACGGGTAACGGTGCTGTCCTGCAGGATTTCACGAGAAACGTTCAGCGGCAGGTCGTTGGAATCGATCAGACCCCGCACGAAACGCAGATAGTTCGGCATGAACTGTTCGGCGTCGTCCATGATAAACACGCGCTGGACGTACAGCTTCAGGCCGTGTTTATGATCGCGGTTCCACATGTCCCACGGCGCCTGAGACGGAATATACAGTAGGCTGGTGTACTCCTGCTTCCCTTCCACGCGGTTGTGGCTCCAGGTCAGCGGATCGGTAAAGTCATGGGCAATGTGCTTGTAGAATTCTTTGTATTCGTCTTCGCTGATTTCGGACTTGTTACGGGTCCACAGCGCCTGCGCCTTGTTGATTTTTTCCCAGGAGACAACGGTTTCACCGTCTTTCTCTTCCTGTTTTTCAATTTCTACCGGCAGCGCGATGTGATCGGAATATTTGCTGATGATCGAACGCACGCGCCAGTCATCGAGGAACTCATCTTCGCCATCGCGCAGGTGCAGGGTAATTTCGGTGCCGCGATCGTCTTTGGTGATGTCGGCAACCGTGTATTCGCCTTCGCCCGCAGATTCCCAGAACACGCCGTTTTCCGGCTTATCGCCCGCCGCGCGGGTGCGCACGGTCACTTTGTCGGCAACAATAAACGCGGAATAAAAGCCGACCCCGAACTGGCCGATCAGCTGGCTGTCTTTCGCCTGGTCAGATCCCATGGATTCGAGGAATGATTTCGTGCCGGATTTGGCGATGGTCCCCAGATGATCGATAACGTCATCCCGGTTCATGCCCACGCCGTTGTCGGCAATGGTCAACGTACGCTTATCTTTATCGAAGGAGACGCGCACGCGCAGTTCACCGTCGCCTTCATAGAGGTCCGGGTTTGACAGCGCGCGGAAACGCAGCTTGTCTGCCGCATCTGAGGCGTTAGAGATAAGCTCACGCAGGAAGATTTCTTTATTGGAATACAGAGAATGGATCATCAGATGCAGAAGCTGCTTTACCTCTGACTGAAAACCGCGAGTTTCTTGTCCTTTCATGTAGATCTACCTCAACAAAGCCATTTTTAATGGTAAAAACACGTTGAGGGGAAAATGGGGACGCGGGGGAGATATTTCAAGCGGAGGCCGCAAACGCCGCCTCCGTTTGTTCAGAATTTAAGCTTATGGCGACCGGCAAGAGAGTGTGACAGCGTTGTGCCGTCAACCATCTCCAGCTCACCGCCAACCGGAACGCCGTGAGCGATACGGCTGGCTTCGACGCCATATTGCGCGCAAAGCTCGGCAATATAGTTCGCCGTTGCCTCCCCTTCGACCGTGGGATTGGTCGCGAGGATCACTTCATTGAGCGGCTCAGAAGAAAGGCGCTGTTCCAGCCGGTCAAGTCCAATGTCGTCCGGCCCGATACCGTCGAGCGGCGACAGGTGCCCCATCAGCACGAAATAGCGCCCGGAAAATTGCCCGGTCTGCTCAATCGCGTAGATATCCGCCGGACTTTCGACCACGCAAATCTGACCGTTTTCCTGACGACGCGGGTTTGAACAGATATTGCACACGTCCTGCTCGGTGAAAGTACGGCAATCGGCACAGTGGCCGATTTCCGACATCGCCCGGGTCAGCGCTTGCGCCAGGCGCATCCCGCCGCTGCGGTCACGCTGTAACAGCGTAAACGCCATGCGCTGCGCCGACTTCGGGCCTACGCCCGGCAAACAGCGCAGTGCTTCCATAAGCTGAGTTAACAGCGGGCTGGTTTGCATCAGAACGGCATCTTAAAGCCTGGCGGCAGTTGCATACCGGAAGACACAGACGCCATTTTCTCTTTCTGCGTTTCTTCAATGCGACGAGCGGCATCGTTGAACGCGGCGGCAACCAGATCTTCCAGCATCTCTTTGTCATCTTCGAGCAGGCTCGGATCGATTTCCACGCGACGGCAGTTGTGCGCGCCGTTAATGGTCACTTTCACCAGACCTGCGCCGGACTCGCCGGTCACTTCCAGCTTCGCAATCTCTTCCTGCATCTGCTGCATTTTTTCCTGCATCTGCTGGGCCTGTTTCATCAGGTTGCCCAGACCGCCTTTACCAAACATAGGCTTCTCTCTCAATCACGTTAAGGGATGACAATCGTAAGCGACGCTTACGATCAAATGGGACGAATACTCTCTTCATCCAGATCCGCATCAAAAAAGCGACGCAGGGTCTGGATATTATTATCCGCAACGATCGACTCACGCGCCTGCGCAAGTTTTTCTTCATAAATGGCCTGACGCCACTCCAGCGGCGTGCGCACCGCCGGATTATCATCTTCTACGATAGTCAGTTCAACCGTTGTACCGGCCAGCGCGCTCAGCGCCTCGGCCAGTTTTTGTTTCGCGCCAGCGGAGTTCAGATGGCGCTGGCTGGAGCGCAAATGCAAACAGACAGCATTGCCGTCCTCTTCTTTCCAGGCATTGAGCGCCACCTGTTCCACCAGTTTCGGTAATGCTAACTGGCTCACCTGCGCCGCCCACGGGTCGCGTTCAATGGCTTCCGTCGCCAGCTTCGCCGCCAGCTCAGGCGTCTTTTCATGCTCCAGCGCTTTTTTCAGCGCTTTCGGCGTCGCGACAACGTCTTTCACTTCGACAACCGGAGTGGTTGCCTTCCAGCGATACGCTTCTTTCTTCACCGGCGCTTGTTCGAGCGCAGACGGTGCGGGACGCGCCTGCACGCGCTCCGTCACCGATGCCAGCCTTTCCAGCGCAGCGTTATTCACCGGCCGCGCGCGGGTTGCGGCTGCCGGTTCACTCTTTTTTGCTTTGGTTGCTCCCTGCGCGCGCTGAAGCTGATTGCGCGCCGCCAGCACCTGACTGGTGGCGTCGGACAATGGCGCGGCTGGCGCCTGCTGTGTCGGCGCAGACGGCTGCTGCGGCACCTGCGTCGGACTCATCACCGCAGTCGGGGCCACGGGCGCAAAAGACTGGCGCGGCGTCTCCGGTTCCGGCAACGGCATCCGTGGGTGAAACGCCAGCGCGCGCAGCAGGGTCATTTCAACCCCCATGCGTCTGTCCGGCGCGTAAGGCAGCTCTTTACGACCCATCAACAACGTCTGGTAATAAAGCTGTACGTCCGTTGGCGGTACTGTTCGCGCCAGTTCGCGCATCCGTACTTCAATTGTCGCCATGTCGCTGCCCAGCGCCGCGGGCGAAAGCTGGACCAACGCAATTCGATGCAGCAGGCCGAGCATTTCGACCAGCAACGCTTCCCACTCGATGCCGCGCGCCGCCGCGTCGTTGACCAGCGACATGACGCGTTCACCGTCGGCGGCGATCACCGCTTCCACCAGCGACAGCGCCTGGTCGTCATCCAGCGTACCGAGCATCGCGCTCACCGCCTGGGTTGAAACCTGACCGTCGCCGCTGGCGATAGCCTGATCGGTCAGGCTAAGCGCGTCGCGCAGGCTCCCGTCTGCCGCCCGGGAAAGCAACTGCAACGCGCGAGGTTCGTGCGCGATGTGCTCTTCATTAAGAATGTGCTCAAGCTGGTGGCGGATCTGCTCGACGTCCAGCGCCTTAAGGTGAAATTGCAGACAGCGGGACAATATGGTCACCGGCAACTTCTGCGGGTCGGTGGTCGCCAGCAGGAATTTGACGTGCGCGGGCGGCTCCTCAAGGGTTTTGAGCAGCGCGTTAAAGCTGTGACGGGACAGCATATGCACTTCGTCGATCAGGTACACCTTAAAGCGACCACGCGCAGGGGCGTACTGAACGTTATCCAGCAGGTCGCGAGTGTCTTCGACTTTGGTACGCGACGCGGCGTCAATCTCGATGAGATCGACAAATCGTCCCTGCTCAATTTCACGGCAGTTGTCGCAAACGCCGCATGGCGTGGCGGTGATCCCGGTTTCGCAGTTCAACCCTTTCGCCAGCAGACGGGCGATAGAGGTTTTACCGACGCCGCGAGTCCCGGAAAAAAGATAAGCGTGGTGAATACGCCCTAGCGACAAGCCGTTCGCCAGTGCGGTTAGCACATGTTCCTGGCCGACAACGTCAGCAAAGGTTGGTGGGCGCCATTTTCGGGCTAAAACCTGATAACTCATTGGCTGGCTCTGCAACGCTGGAAGGTGAATTCATAGGGGGGAATGCTAACACAACCTCGCTCAATGAGCGAGGTTGCGGGGACCGGGATTAATGCCCGGCAAAGGAGACCAGACAGTAACTGGCGATACCCAATTTTTCCAGACGCGCTTCGCCGCCGAGATCCGGTAAATTGATGATAAACGCCGCGTCATTGACTTCACCACCCAGACGGCGGATCAGTTTCGCGGTGGCTTCGATGGTGCCGCCGGTCGCTAACAGGTCGTCCACCACCAGCACTTTGTCGCCAGGCTGAATGGCATCAACGTGAATTTCCAGTTGATCGGTGCCGTATTCCAGCTCGTAGCTTTCAGCGATTGTCTCACGCGGCAATTTGCGCGGTTTACGTACCGGCACAAAACCAACGCCAAGCCCCAGCGCCACCGGCGCGCCAAACAGGAAACCGCGCGCTTCAGTACCGACCACTTTGGTAATGCCCGCATCTTTGTAACGCTCAACCAGCAAGTCGATGCTGAGCGCGTAAGCCTTCGGGTCTTCCAGTAAGCTGGTGACATCACGGAAAAGAATGCCCGGTTTCGGGTAGTCCTGAATGCTTTTAATGCTATTTTTGAGAAACTCAAGCTGCTGTGCAGTCGCGGTCATAAGTGTGTGCCTGATAAATACGGTATTACTCTACATTGCGCGCAGTATACTTCATCCTGCAGATTGCCTTAACGCACTTTGGACGATCGTGTGTATAGCAGGCCAAAGTTACCTGTGGTTAACCTTTGACCAGGCGCGCCTGTGCTCGAAAACGGTCGAATTTACTGGCTACAGCCGGTAATTGCAACTGCGATGATTACGCTTCAGTGCTTTTGTTGCTTTTCATCAACTACCGGGATTCGCCACATAAATATCAGCAGGCAGGCGAGGATGAAAAGCAGGAGGATCCGCACCCACATCATGGGGGTCAGCCACAATGAGACGCCAAAGGTCATCAGGATCAGAATGATCGCCCGGGATTTCGCGCCCGGCGGCATCGCTTTATGTTTTTGCCAGTAGCGTAAATAGCTGCCAAACCACGAACGGTAGAGCAACCACTGATGAAAACGCGGCGACGAGCGGGCAAAGCACCAGGCGGCAAGTAAAATAAACGGCGTCGTCGGCAGAAGCGGCAATACCACGCCAAGCGTTCCAAGGACAACCGCAAGCCAGCCCGTGATGATCAAGAAGATTCGTTGCATAATAAAGGCATGTCGCAAACCAGAACGCTACTTTAGCATAACAGTTATCATTTTCATTGGAGTGTTGAATTGAAAACCGCCATGCTGCTACAAAAGCTGGACGATCGGCTCGCCGAATTGCGCCATCGTTGCGCACCGCTAGCGCAGCACGCAACACTCAGCCCTCGCTTCGATCGCCAGCTTTTCCAGACCCGCACTACGCGTCTTCAGGACTGCGTAGAGGAAGCGGAGGCCAATCTTCAGGCGCTACGCCAGGCTGTTATGCGACAGCAGCTTCCACAGGTCGCCTGGCTGGCGGAACATCTCGCCTCACAGCTGGAGGCTATCGCCCGCGAGTGTGAAAGCTGGTCGCTGCGCGAATGGGACAGCGGTTCACCTACCCTGACCAAATGGCAGCGTAAACGCCTTCAGCATCAGGAATTTGAACGCCGCCTGCGAGCGATGACGCAGGAACGTAAAATGCGCCTCGCCGAAACCCACAGTCTGCAGGAACAACAGACGCTGCAGCGCGAAGTGGAAATCTATGAAGGTCGTCTGGCGCGCTGTCGCAAGGCGCTCGACAGCATTGAACGCGTCATCGCACACTTAACCCGCTAAACCCCGGAGAATCTATGTCACTGGAAAACGCCCCGGACGAGGTCAAACTGGCCGTCGATTTGATCGTGCTGCTGGAAGAGAATCAGCTCCCTCCGCGAACCGTGCTACGCGCGCTGGAAATCGTTATGCGTGATTATGAAAACAAGCTCAAAAGCGCGGAAGACGGCTCGCAATATCAATGATTACTGTCTGGTGGAGCGTCGCGGCGAATGGCATAGTCGCCGCAACAATTCGCGACCATTGGATGGCTCATGGAACGACTCCCCCCTTCACCGCACGATGCGGTTTTCCGACAGATGCTGACGCAAAAAGCCGTTGCCCGGGATTTTCTGCAGATTCACCTGCCCGGCCATTTTCTTCAGATCTGTAATCTGGACTCCTTAAAGCTGGAGTCCGGTAGTTTTGTCGAAGAAAATTTACGCAATCGGTATGCTGATATCCTTTATTCCTTAGAGACGGAACAGGGTCCTGGTTACATTTATGCGCTGATTGAACATCAGAGCACACCCGATAAGCTCATGGCATTCCGAATGATGCGCTATGCGATTGCCGCCATGCAGCGCCATCTTGATGCGGGACATACAACGTTGCCGTTAGTGGTGCCTATCCTCTTTTACCAGGGGCTAAAAAGCCCATGGCCCCACAGCCTCAACTGGCAAAGTCTGTTTAGTGAACCCGAGATGGCAAAGACGCTATACAACAGTGAATTTCCGCTGGTGGACCTGACGGCGATACCGGATAATCAGATCCTGCAGCATCAACGGATGGCGATGCTGGAACTCCTGCAAAAACATATTCGTCAACGCGATTTGAGTGAGTTACTGGATCAGTTGATCACATTGCTAACGCAGCAATCGCTTACCGACCCTCAACTTAACGTGTTGATAAACTATATGGTGAAGGCAGGTAATTGTGAAAATCCCGGCGTACTGATTCGCCAACTGGCACAGGGTGCGCCTCAGTATAAGGATCAACTGATGACGATTGCCGAATGGCTGGAAGAGAAAGGCCGCACAGAGGGTATTCAACTGGGCATGCAACAAGGTCTGGAAAAAGGCCGCCAGGCGGAGGCCCGTGCCATTGCGCGAAAGATGCTGGATGACGGGATGGAATCCTCACGTATTATGCAGTTTACTGGCCTGACCGCAGAAGAACTGGCTGCGCTGTCTCATTAAACAATCGAGGGGCGACATTCGCCGCCCCCGTTTGGTTAACTTACCGCCGGCGTCGGATCGTCGCCTTTAATCTCGCGCTTCACTTCCGTCACTTCATCGCCCTTATCGTTGCGCAGATGCACTTCAAGTTGATTAAAGGCAATGTCGATATTGTTTTCGCGGCACAGGCGGTCGATGGCGCGGTTCAGTTCGTCCACGGTATGGCTGCGATCGCGCAGTTCGCGGACGTACAAACGCAGCTCGTGGTCGAGCGTACTGGCGCCGAAGGTGGTAAAGAACACTTCAGGCTGCGGATCGTGCATCACCTTTGGATGCTCCAGCGCCGCCTGTTGCAGAACTTTACGCACTTTCTCCAGATCTGAACCGTAGGCCACGCCAATGCGGATCACCAGTCGCGTGGTGGTATCGGACAGGGACCAGTTGATCAGACGTTCGGTCACAAACGCCTTGTTCGGGATGATCACCTCTTTGCGATCGAAGTCAGTGATAGTGGTCGCACGGATGCGGATCTTACTGACGGTCCCTGAATAGGTGCCGATGGTCACCGTATCGCCGATCCGCACCGGACGTTCGAACAGGATAATCAGACCGGAGACAAAGTTACCGAAGATCTCCTGCAAACCAAAACCCAGACCGACCGACAGCGCCGCCGCCAGCCACTGCAGTTTATCCCACGAAACGCCAAGCGACCCGAATACTGTCATCGCCCCGACGGCGATAATAATGTAATTGAGGATCGTGGTGATCGCGTACGATGCGCCCTGGCGCATTTTAAGCCGCGAGAGCACTAACACTTCCAGCAGGCCCGGCAGGTTACGGATCAATGCCCAGGCCACCATTGAGGCGATAATGGCAAACAGTAAACTGCCCATCGTCACGCTCTTCACCACCGCGGCGCCCGCTTCAGTGCCGTTGTAATGCCAGAGCGTAATGCTGTCGAGATAGCTGAACACGGTGATCAGATCGGACCAAATCGCCCAGAACATGACCGCAAACAGCGAGACCATCAGCAGCATGGTGATACGCAGCGTTTGCTGGTTCACCTGCTCAAGCGCGATCGTCGGCTCCTCCTGCGGTTCCGCCCCTTCAGCGCCCTCTTTCACCAGATTTTGCCGACGCGCCAGTGCGCGACGCCAGGCAATGCGCCGCGCCGCAACGCTCAGTCCGCGCAGTACGGTCTGGTAAAGCAGATTCCAGATAATCACCAGATAAACGGTCTCTATCCAGCGACCCGCCAGGCGAAGCGTGGTATAGAAATAGCCGGTCGCGGTCAGCACCATCAGGGCAACCGGAATAATCGACAGGATAGTGATCGTGACCAGTCGCAGTCCATGAGACTCTTTGTCGCGCCAGCTTTCCCGGAACATCGGCCAGACCAGAAACGCGATCAACAGCAGGTTAAGGAAAATCATCGCCTGCCCCAGCACATCATCCATCAGATGCAGCGGCGACTGCTCGGCCACCACCGACCAGAAGTGCAGCGGCAGCAGCGCCAGACTGATGCGTACGATCTGACGCCGCCAGTGGCTGGTCAGCTGCGCGGGCATCCCGAAGTGTCGAATCGCCACCCCTTCTTTTTCCAGTACCTTCCAGCACAGGCCAAACACCAGCCAGAAGATGGCCAGTTTTTTGCTGAACGCCCACAGCAGGTCGCTGATGTTGAGCTGCATTGTCAGCAAAATCAGGCCGACGGCGAGGATAAGCAGGCACGCAGGCAGGGCGCGAATCAGATCGATCAGAATCGCTTTCGGCGTATTCAACTGGCTGTCATTGCGTAAGGAACCGACCGCCGCAGCGAGTTTTTGCTGCCAGGCTTTCAGCCATTTCAGACGCCAGCGAATCACGCCGGCAATCAGTAACAGCGGCAAGCCAGCGAGAAACGCGATGAATACCGCAGGCCAGGCTTTCTCCCAGTTAACGGTGATTTTCATCGCCTTAAACTGCTCTTTCAGGGTTTCCGGGAACGCCTTTATCCAGTCCCAGTCCATCGGACGGTTGCTGTTTACCCAGAAGATTTGCTGGGTGAGAATTTCTTTCAGGCTTTTTGATACGCTCATTAACTGCTGTTGATTAATTTGCAGGTTAATGGCCATCATCAGCTGATTGCCAAGCTGCTTATTCAACTGGTCCAGCAGCTCGCGGCGCATATCGACCACCTGCAGCAGCGCGTCGTGCACCTCGTCGTTAACGTCGCTCTGATGCCCCTCTTCCAGTTTGGCGACGAAAGCATCATTCTGAAACAGCGCGTCGCGCTGTTGGTTGACTTCAAACTGCTCAAGCCGCAAATCCGCGATGCGGTTGGTCATATCTTCAAGCTCATCTGCCGACGGCAGGGTTTGCTGCTGCTGATACAGGATACGAGACAGCAGGAGGCTCCCCTTCAGCACCGCGATCTGTTCTTTAATATTGCGTTCAGATTGCAGGGCGCGATCCAGCCAGTTTTTGACCTTGATGTTTTGCTGCATCAACGCGTTGCCGTTTTCCGTCGCGGCAATCAGACGCTGGCTGAGCTGATGGTTGATATCCAGTTCCTGCTTCACCAGCGGATTGGCCTGAATGCGCGCGGTCTCATCTGGCGAAATGGCCTCCTGCGCGGTCTTTTCGGTGAGCGTTAGCCGCTTGTTATTCACCGCTTCCTGCAACAGCTGCAGCTGATGCTCAATCCGGTTGCTGTTGGCGGTGACGAAATCGCGCTGCTTTTGCAAAGTGTCCTGGAGCACTGTATTGCCTTCCAGGCTTTTACGCTGTTGCTCAATCTGGGCATTCAGCAACACTTGCTGCGCTTGTAGCAGCACCTGTTGGGTTGGACGTAACGCCGTTTCGCCGACGCCATCCAGTTGGTTACGGATTTGCTGAAGCTGTTGGGAAGCGGCGTACATAGCGTTCTGCACGCGCTCTGGCTGCGTTTGCAGGGAAACTAACTGACTGTTATAGGTCGCCAGGTCGTTTTGCGAATTCTGCAGATCATCCAGCGCCTGGGCCACGCGCAGCTCCAGCTGACGCAGTGACAGAGTGCTGAGGGTTTTCCGCGTCTCGTCGTCATTATCGACATCGCTCAGCGCGTTAAGGGATTCCACGGCCTGACGCATTTTTTCCGGCGCCTGTGACACTTTCTGGCGTAACTGAACTGTCTCCTCTTTCACCCGTTCGATTTTCTCCAGCGTGGCAATGGTCTCGGTGAGATCCTGCTGAATCAGTTTGTCCTGGGCGGAAAGGTCTTTTTGTTTATTGAGTGTATCCAGTTGGCTTTGCACATCCGCCCGGGAAGGCAGGTCACCGTTTGTGGAGGCGCGGGCCAATGCCAATGACGGGCAGGACAACATAAGAATGAAAACAGCCACCGTGACAAAAATAAGGTGCTGTGAACGTTTATAGAGCTGCAACATAGTCATGTGAATGAAGGTTTCTGAACCGAAAAGACGACCGAAAATAGTCAACGCGCAAGAATATCACGGCTCTCTTAGGCAGAATAGCGGCAGCGAAATCGACCAGGACAATTCCTGGCGCGGGTTCAGGCCTGCGCGTCAGGCGCGACGGCGCGCAGTGTGGGGCAAAACATAAACATTTCCAGCAGGATAGCGACGTAATCGCGCGCTTCTTTTTTGAGATCGAACGAATGCGGCGCAAACAGCCAGTTTTCCATGATACCCGAGACGTAGCCGCGCATGATAACCGCGGCGCGGCGCGTGAGCAGATTCGCGGGAAGCATATTGGCTTTTATACAGTGCGTGAGGGTCTGCTCAATACGGTCATAGCTCTCCAGGCAGATGTTTCTTTGCGCCTGCTGCACTACGGCCATTTCTCCCACAAATTCGCATTTGTGGAATATAATCTCCATCAATAAACGTCGCCGCTCTTCCGTCACGGTAGATTCAAGAAGATGAACTAATATTTCTCTTAATACAGATAGTGGATCGTCGGGGAATTTTGCCTGATACTCAGTCTCAAGCTCACCAATGTTGGATTCTGACAGCTCCCAGATTTCACTGAATAAATCCGACTTGTTTCTGAAATGCCAATAGATTGCGCCACGAGTAACGCCCGCGGCTTTTGCAATCTCCGCCAGCGAGGTGGAAGATACCCCTTGTTGCGAGAACAAACGTAGCGCTACATCCAGTATGTGTTGTCGTGTTTCCTGCGCTTGTTGTTTGGTTTTTCGTGCCATATGTCGGTGAATTTATAGGCGTTAGATTTACATACATTTATGAATGTATGTACCATAGCACGACGATAATATAAACGCAGCAATGGGTTTGTGGACTTTTGACCATTGATCAATTTGAAATCGGACACTCGAGGTTACATATGAACAAAAACAGAGGGTTAACGCCTCTGGCGGTCGTTCTGATGCTCTCAGGCAGCTTAGCGCTAACAGGATGTGACGACAAACCGGCCCAACAAGGGGGCCAGCAAATGCCAGAAGTTGGGGTTGTGACGCTCAAAACTGAACCTCTGCAGATCACCACTGAACTTCCGGGTCGCACCAGCGCTTTCCGTATTGCCGAAGTTCGCCCTCAGGTAAGCGGCATTATCCTGAAGCGGAATTTCGAGGAAGGCAGCGATATCGAAGCAGGTGTGTCTCTCTATCAGATTGATCCTGCGACTTATCAAGCGTCATACGAAAGTGCGAAAGGCGATCTGGCGAAAGCCCAGGCCGCAGCCAGCATCGCGCAGGTCACGGTGAACCGTTATAAGAAACTGCTCGGCACGCAGTACATCAGTAAACAAGACTACGATCAGGCGCTGGCGGATGCGCAACAGGCGAATGCTGCCGTGCTTGCCGCTAAAGCCGCCGTTGAAACGGCGCGTATTAACCTGGCGTACACCAAGGTGACCTCCCCGATTAGCGGCCGTATTGGTAAATCGTCCGTAACCGAAGGCGCACTGGTGCAAAACGGTCAGGCGACCGCGCTGGCGACCGTACAACAGCTTGATCCGATCTACGTTGATGTTACCCAATCGAGCAACGACTTCCTGCGCCTGAAACAAGAACTGGCTAACGGAACGCTGAAACAGGAAAACGGCAAGGCGAAAGTTGAGCTGGTGACCAGTGACGGCATTAAATTCCCACAGACAGGCACGCTTGAGTTTTCAGACGTGACCGTCGACCAGACTACCGGTTCTATTACTTTACGCGCCATCTTCCCTAACCCGGACCACACGCTGCTGCCGGGTATGTTTGTCCGCGCGCGTTTGCAGGAAGGGACTAACCCATCCGCTCTGCTGGTGCCGCAGCAGGGGGTAACCCGTACGCCGCGTGGCGATGCTACCGCGTTGGTCGTCGGCGCAGATAACAAAGTCGAAACCCGTCAAATTGTGGCCAGTCAGGCGATTGGTGACAAGTGGCTGGTGACCGATGGGCTGAAAGCGGGTGACCGTGTTGTCGTCAGTGGGCTGCAGAAAGTGCGTCCTGGTGCGCAGGTGAAAGCACAAGAGATTACCGCAGATAACAAACAGCAAGCTGCTGGCGGTAACCAGCCTGAGCAAACTAAGTCTTAACTTAAACAGGAGCCGTTAAGACATGCCAAATTTCTTTATCGATCGCCCCATATTCGCATGGGTGATCGCCATTATCATCATGTTGGCAGGGGGGCTTGCGATCCTCAAACTGCCGGTCGCGCAATATCCAACGATTGCGCCGCCAGCAGTGACGATCTCCGCAACCTACCCTGGCGCTGATGCGCAAACCGTGCAGGACACCGTCACACAGGTTATCGAACAGAACATGAACGGTATCGATAACCTGATGTACATGTCCTCAAACAGTGACTCCACGGGTACCGTGCAGATCACCCTGACGTTTGAATCCGGTACCGATGCGGACATTGCGCAGGTTCAGGTGCAGAACAAACTGCAGCTGGCGATGCCGTTGCTGCCGCAGGAAGTTCAACAGCAGGGCGTGAGCGTTGAGAAGTCATCCAGTAGCTTCCTGATGGTTGTCGGGGTTATCAACACCGACGGTTCCATGACCCAGGAAGATATTTCGGACTACGTTGCCGCCAACATGAAGGACGCCATCAGCCGTACTTCCGGCGTGGGTGACGTGCAGTTGTTCGGTTCGCAGTACGCGATGCGTATCTGGATGGACCCGACAGCGCTCAACAAATTTCAGCTGACGCCGGTCGATGTGATCAACGCAATCAAAGCGCAGAACGCCCAGGTTGCGGCGGGTCAGTTAGGCGGTACGCCGCCGGTGAAAGGCCAGCAGTTGAACGCCTCGATCATTGCCCAGACGCGTCTGACTTCAACCGAAGAATTCGGCAAAATCCTGCTGAAAGTGAATCAGGATGGTTCGCAGGTTCGTCTGCGTGACGTTTCCAAAATCGAACTGGGCGGCGAGAACTACGACGTTATTGCGAAGTTCAACGGCCAGCCTGCGTCCGGTTTAGGGATTAAACTGGCGACGGGCGCCAACGCGCTCGACACCGCGACAGCTATCCGTGCTGAACTGGCGAAAATGGAGCCGTTCTTCCCGTCGGGCCTGAAAATTGTTTACCCGTATGACACCACCCCGTTCGTGAAAATCTCCATTCATGAAGTGGTGAAAACGCTGGTGGAAGCGATCATTCTCGTGTTCCTGGTAATGTATCTGTTCCTGCAGAACTTCCGCGCGACGCTGATCCCAACCATTGCCGTTCCGGTGGTTCTGTTGGGGACCTTTGCGGTCCTTGCGGCCTTCGGCTTCTCGATAAACACCCTGACGATGTTCGGGATGGTGCTTGCCATCGGTCTGTTGGTGGATGACGCCATCGTGGTGGTCGAGAACGTCGAACGTGTTATGTCCGAAGAGGGTCTGCCGCCGAAGGAAGCGACGCGTAAATCAATGGGCCAGATTCAGGGCGCACTGGTGGGTATCGCGATGGTTCTGTCGGCGGTGTTTATCCCGATGGCCTTCTTCGGCGGCTCGACCGGGGCTATCTATCGTCAGTTCTCCATCACTATCGTCTCTGCGATGGCGCTGTCGGTTCTGGTAGCGTTGATCCTGACGCCGGCGCTGTGCGCCACCATGCTCAAGCCCATCGCCAAAGGCGACCACGGTGAAGGCAAAAAAGGCTTTTTCGGCTGGTTTAACCGCATGTTCGATAAGAGCACGCACCACTACACCGACAGCGTAGGCAACATTCTGCGCAGCACCGGTCGTTATCTGCTGCTGTATCTGATCATCGTGGTCGGCATGGCCTTTCTGTTCGTTCGTCTGCCAAGCTCCTTCCTGCCGGATGAAGACCAGGGGGTATTCCTGAGCATGGCCCAGTTGCCTGCCGGTGCGACTCAGGAACGGACGCAGAAAGTTCTCGATGAGATGACCGACTATTTCCTGACCAAAGAAAAAGCCAACGTTGAGTCGGTGTTTGCGGTTAACGGCTTCGGCTTTGCGGGTCGCGGTCAGAACACCGGTATCGCGTTCGTCTCGCTGAAAGACTGGGCCGATCGTCCGGGCGATGAGAACAAAGTTGAGGCGATTACCCAACGTGCGTCAGCGGCCTTCTCGCAGATTAAAGACGCAATGGTCTTCGCCTTTAACCTGCCGGCGATTGTTGAGTTGGGTACTGCAACCGGCTTCGACTTCCAGTTGATCGACCAGGCGGGTCTTGGCCATGAAAAACTGACACAGGCACGTAACCAGCTGTTTGGCGAAGTGGCAAAACACCCGGATCTGCTGGTTGGTGTTCGTCCTAACGGTCTGGAAGATACGCCGCAGTTCAAAATTGATATCGACCAGGAAAAAGCACAGGCGCTGGGCGTTTCCATTAGTGATATCAATACCACACTGGGCGCAGCCTGGGGCGGCAGCTACGTAAACGACTTTATCGATCGTGGTCGTGTGAAGAAAGTTTACGTAATGTCTGAAGCGAAATACCGCATGTTGCCGGAAGATATTGGTAACTGGTACGTCCGCGGCAGCGATGGCCAGATGGTGCCGTTCTCGGCCTTCTCGTCGTCACGCTGGGAATACGGTTCACCGCGTCTGGAACGTTATAACGGCTTGCCTTCCATGGAGATTCTGGGCCAGGCAGCGCCGGGCAAGAGTACCGGTGAAGCGATGGCGATGATGGAAGAGTTGGCAAGCAAACTGCCTTCCGGCATCGGCTATGACTGGACGGGGATGTCCTATCAGGAACGTCTGTCCGGCAACCAGGCCCCTGCCCTGTACGCCATCTCGCTGATCGTCGTCTTCCTGTGTCTGGCGGCGTTGTATGAGAGCTGGTCGATTCCGTTCTCGGTTATGCTGGTGGTTCCGCTTGGGGTTATCGGCGCGCTGCTGGCGGCGACCTTCCGCGGGTTGACCAACGACGTTTACTTCCAGGTGGGCCTCCTCACAACCATTGGGTTGTCGGCGAAGAACGCGATCTTGATCGTCGAATTCGCCAAAGACCTGATGGATAAAGAAGGTAAAGGCCTGATTGAAGCCACGCTTGAAGCGGTACGTATGCGTTTACGTCCGATCCTGATGACCTCGCTGGCGTTCATTCTGGGCGTTATGCCGCTGGTTATCAGCTCCGGCGCAGGCTCCGGCGCGCAGAACGCCGTGGGGACAGGCGTGATGGGCGGTATGGTCACCGCGACCGTACTGGCTATCTTCTTCGTTCCGGTGTTCTTTGTGGTGGTACGCCGTCGCTTCAGCCGCAAGAGTGAAGATGTCGAGCACAGCCATACCGTAGAGCATCGTTGATCCGCATTATAATAAAGGCCGCGCAAGCGGCCTTTTTTTCGAGTGATAGTGTTCACCGCGCTAATTGCAACGTCGTTTACTTACGATTGAGGAATAAACGTCTTTATCCACAACAGTGAGGAGGATTTTCTTAGCGGTTTTAGTTAATTCTTATTTGTCGATTATTAATTCATTATTAAGAGTATTCCTGGCGATGAAAACAGCGACACCTCCCCCGCAACAACTAAGTCAATGAAAAGATAAGATATATTGAGTCTACGACTCAGGATAAAATACCTTATTCCGGACAGCCTCTATTACGTGCTATAATGATAATGTTGCACCCCACTCTTCTATTCACTTAATTGTAATTTTTCGTAATAGGACGATGAAATCTTTTATAGAGTAGATTATAGTTAAAGCATCAGGAGCAGAGGGCAAGTTCTAGGTCTGTTAGTTGTACCCATCCCGAAAGGTGTTCGGTTAGTTAAAGCCACTAAGAAGGGGATGCGTTATGGATGAATACTCACCCAAAAGACATGATATCGCTCAGCTGAAATTTCTTTGTGAAACGCTTTATCATGATTGTCTTGCAAACCTTGAAGAAAGCAATCATGGCTGGGTTAACGATCCAACCTCGGCTATCAACCTGCAACTCAACGAACTGATCGAGCATATTGCAACCTTCGCGCTTAATTATAAAATTAAGTATAACGAGGACAATAAGCTGATCGAACAGATTGATGAATATCTGGACGACACTTTTATGTTGTTCAGCAGTTATGGCATTAATGCGCAGGACCTCCAAAAATGGCAGAAATCCGGGAATCGCTTGTTCCGCTGCTTTGTGAATGCCACCAGGGCTAATCCTGTTAGTTTGTCTTGTTAAATATTATTACAATCATAGGTAAGAATCATGTCCGATAAACCATTAACTAAAACTGATTATTTGATGCGTTTGCGACGCTGCCAGACTATTGACACGCTGGAACGCGTGATTGAAAAAAATAAATATGAATTGTCTGACAATGAATTGGCTGTATTTTACTCAGCAGCAGATCACCGTCTCGCAGAATTAACCATGAATAAACTTTACGACAAGATCCCCTCCTCCGTCTGGAAATTCATCCGTTAATTCGTGGTAGACTCATTAGAAAATACGGATGTTTTCTTGCGAAACAATGTTGAATATTTGCTTTAAGCGTCGATACGCTGTTGTGAATTCTGTCACAAAATAACGCAGGGAACGTTCCCTGACACCCTCTGTCCCTCTACTGTATGGCTTTTAATGCTAACGCAGAGAGTGCATGGAATGAGTGAAGAAAAGCAAAAAATGATCGCGGGCGAGCTGTACCGACCCTCGGATGACACCCTGCGCGATGACCGGATGCAGGCGCGCAAGTGGGTTCACCGCTACAATCAGACCGCCCCGGACGAAAAAGCCGAACGCCTGGCGATCCTCACCGCGCTTCTCGGTCACTGTGACAAGCCCTATATCGAACCGTCCTTTCGCTGTGACTACGGTTACAATATCTTTCTCGGGAAAGACTTTTACGCCAATTTCGACTGTGTACTGTTGGACGTTTGCCCCATCCGCATTGGCGACAACTGTATGCTGGCGCCCGGCGTTCATATTTATACCGCCACCCATCCTCTGGACGCGACTGAACGCAACAGCGGACGGGAGTTCGGCAAACCGGTCACCATCGGCAATAATGTCTGGATTGGCGGACGCGCGGTGATTAATCCGGGCGTAACGATTGGCGACAATGTCGTTGTGGCCTCCGGCGCGGTGGTGACCAAAGATGTGCCGGCAAACGTGGTCGTAGGCGGCAATCCAGCGCGGATCCTGAAACATCTGTCGGCCTGATTGTAACTGTTATGCTAAATTGTGGTTAATCTGTTACTTTTTTCAGGGTTACGCCGCTTTTAAAATGGGGTGTTCATCTGCAAGTAGCACAATCACAAAGGCTAAAAATGACAGAAATACAACGCCTGCTTACCGAAACCATTGACGATCTTAACGTGCGTGAGAAGCGCGATAATAAGCCGCGCTTCAGTATCAGCTTTATCCGCAAACATCCGGGCCTGTTTATCGGCATGTACATCGCCTGGTTCGCCACCCTCGCGGTCATGTTGCAGTCCGACACGCTGGTTGGCTCAGTCTGGCTGCTGGTCGTGCTTTTCATCTTACTGAACGGTTTTTTCTTTTTTGACGTCGCTCCGCGCTATCGTTATGAAGATATCGACGTGCTGGACTTCCGGGTGTGTTACAACGGCGAGTGGTACAACACGCGATTCGTTCCCCCGGCTTTGGTTGAGACGATTCTTGAGTCCCCGCGCGTCAATCGTGAACAGAAGACGCAGTTACAGAAGATGCTTTCCCGTAAGGGCGAGCTGTCGTTTTATGATATTTTTACTCTGGCACGCGCTGAAGCACAGCAATAACCTGCCGGTGCCGGATGGCGCGCTCCGCCATTCGGCACCGGGTAATCTTACCGACGCTTTTTCCGCCCTTGTACTGCCTTAAAACGCGGATTCGTTTTACAAATCACATATAACCGCCCTTTTCTTCTGACAATCTGGCAGTCCGGATGGCGCTGCTTTGCGCTGCGCAAGGAATTCAGTACCTGCATTTTCACCCCCGCTTCGAGCTTAAAAAATGGCCAAAACGTTTCTCAAAGCGCGCCGCGCTGCCTTCGTTAGCAAACGTTTTTTGCTTACCGGTGTAATACGGATGCGACTTAGATGAAACATCAATAGTGACGTACGGGTAGACCACACCGTCCAGCTCAATTTCGCGATCCGTTTTAATGGTTGACCCTACTTTAAAATATTCATCAGCGCTGGTGTCGTGAAACACCACGGTGCGGTAAGCAGGATGTATATTCGGTTTCATCTTTACCCCTTTAATTGTTACAGTATAACATAACAATAAAATACGCCAAGCCTGGCCGTTTATCAACCCCATGAAAACCAGGCTCAATACGCACATTGCACTTAACACACTCACCAATACCGGTTTTTTTCCGCGATCGGATATAATTTCTTTACGATGCGTTATTAAGGATATCTTCGTGACCACACGACATCTGGTTAGCCTGGTAACGGGCGTGCTGATCCTCGCTATTTTGCTGCCAGTAGGGGTGAGCATCTGGCTTGCCCATCGCCAGGTCGAGAGGAAGTTTATTGAGGAGCTGGATAACTATTCCACCCAGGTGTTTGAGCGCACCCAACGTGTGGTCCAGCAGGCGAAAAATGCCCTACAGGACATTGAGGCAGTGACTAGCCTCCCCTGCTCGCATGACCATTTGCTGGCGATGCGGCGTATCTCTTTTAGCTACCGCTATGTACAGGAAGTGCTGTACCTGGAAAACAACATCCCGCGATGCTCGTCGCTGGAACAGGAAAGCCATACCGCTCCTTTTCCGCCCGCTATGAAGCTGACCGACGACGGTTACCAGGCCTGGTTTACCACGCATAACGATTTGGGGATTGCGCGCTATATGACCGCGCTGGGGAATGGCCGCTATATCGTCATGATCGATCCCGCCTCATTTATTGACGTTGTGCCCTTTGGCGCATGGCAAATCGATGTGGCGATAATCGGCACACAACGTAATATTGTTATCGCCAGTAGCGGGACCATTCCTCCCGCCGTTCTGCAATATACCCGCGAAAAAACGCCGCGCCATCTGGAACGTCACGGCGTGGTATATGAAATCCGCCCCTTCCCGGAAATGGGGATTGCCATTGTCAGTTGGGCTTCCACGCGTCCACTGGATAAAATCTGGTATCAACAGGCGTTTATCTGGGTACCCGTCGGTACGGTGATCGGGCTTCTGGCAGCGGCGTTTATCCTGCGCATTTTGCGGCGTATTCAGTCTCCTCGTCATCGGCTACAGGATGCTATACATAACCGGGACATCAGCGTTCACTATCAACCCATCATGTCGCTGACCACGGGGAAGATCGTTGGCGCAGAGGCGCTGGCGCGTTGGCGGCAAACTGACGGCAGCTTTCTTTCGCCGGACATTTTTATTCCGCTTGCCGCTCAGACCGGGCTTACCGAATCGCTTACCCGCCTGATCATCGAGTCGGTGTTTGAAGATATGGGGCAATGGCTTCAGCAGCATCCGGAACAGCATATTTCCATCAATATTGAATCCGCGGATCTTGCCTCAGAGAAGCTCCCGGCGCTGCTCAACAAATTGCTCCAGCAGTACCAGGTTTCTCCTTCTCAGATAGCCCTGGAACTGACTGAACGCGCTTTTGCCGATCCAAAAACCAGCTCGCCCATCGTTGCCCGCTATCGTGAAGCGGGACATGCCATCTATATTGACGATTTCGGTACCGGTTTCTCCAGCCTCAGTTACCTGCAGAATCTGGAAGTGGATATCATGAAAATTGATAAATCCTTTGTCAGCGCGCTCGAATACAAAAACGTGACGCCGCACATTATCGAAATGGCCCGGACGCTGAATCTGAAGATGGTGGCCGAGGGAATTGAAACGGCGAAGCAGGAAGCATGGTTACGCCAGCATGGCGTGGATTATGGTCAGGGCTGGCTGTACAGCAAAGCGCTGCCCAAAACGGCGTTTATCCTCTGGGCTGAAGAGCACCTTTAAGGTGAAAATGGCTGGCGGCACGCCGCACAGCCAGTCACGTCATTCGTCGAGAATAGGGGAAAATCCACCGTAGATCATGCGTTTACCATCAAACGGCATTTCATCGCCGAATTCTTTCATCCGCGGGTCGGACATCATCTTTTGATTCGCCGCATCCCGTACCTCTTTCGACGGGTATTCGATCCAGCTGAACACCACTTCTTCGTTTTCTCCGGCTTTAACCGCCATGCGAAAATCGGTGACGCTGCCATCTGGCACGTCGTCGGCCCAGCATTCAACGATGCGAAGCGCGCCAAATTCCTTAAACAGCGGTGCTGCTTTCGCCGCCAGCGCCTTATAAGCCTCCTTGTTTTCGGCGGGGACGGCTACAACAAAATCATCAACATACTTCATGAGAAAAACCTCCGAAGTTTACTGCGCGGCCAGCCTTTCCAGCCGCGTCAGTCGGATTAAGTGTAGTCGTCTCTCGTCAACTACGCTGTCTGGATCCGGGACCGGGAAGTGTAGCGAAACCACGGCAAACAGAGCTGAATTAACGGCCCGATCGCCAGAGCGTACAGCACCGTTCCTACGCCAAGCGTGCCGCCCAGCAGCCAGCCGCTGAAGAGCACCGACACCTCGATCGCCGTTCGGATCAGACGCACCGACCAACCGGTGCGGGCATGAATGCCGGTCATCAGCCCGTCCCGCGGCCCGGCGCCAAAGCCAGCGCCGATATACATGCTCGTCGCCAGCGCGTTGACCACCACCGCCGCCGCCAGCATCACGCTGCGCACGACCAGCGAGGAGAGTTCCGGCATCAGCGCCAGCGCAGCATCGGCGGCAAGTCCAATGACAATAACGTTGCTGAATGTGCCTAAGCCGGGACGCTGGCGCAGCGGGATCCACAGCAACAGGACCAGCGCGCCAACGATAATCATCACGATGCCTATCTTCATTGACAGCAGATTTGCCAACCCAAGATGAAAAACGTTCCACGGATCGGCGCCTAAGTCCGCGCGCACAAACATGGCGGTTGAGACTCCATACAGAGCCAGTCCAAAATAGAGTTGCAGCAGTCGACGTCCCATTTTCCCCTCCCCGTCAAGATGGCTTTTATCTTCGCCATAATTGGCACTATGATTAATGACCAGTTTTGAGAAAGTGGACTGCTATGTCATCACGTCGCAATGGAAGCCAGTCGTTACATCGCCTGCTGGGTCACTGGCAGGAGACATCTTCACGTACGCCGCTGTGGCGACAGTTGGCGGAAGCGCTGCGTCTGCTGATCCTTGACGGACGTCTGGCGCTAGATAGCCGCTTGCCTGGCGAACGCGAACTGGCGTCAGTGCTGGATGTAAGCCGCACCACCGTTGCCAGCGCGCTGGCGCAACTACGTGAAGAGGGATATCTGGACATCCGTCACGGCAGCGGGTCGCGGGTGATTTTGCCAACGCATATTCGCGACGTGCCCACGCGCTCGGCGACGCCCCTGGCGGTTGATCTTTCCACGGCGGCGCTGAATGCCGGACCTGAAATCCATCAGGCTTACCAGGAGGCGCTGCGCGCCATGCCGCCCCACTTGTTGACCTCCGGCTATCAGCCGCAGGGGCTGCTCTCCCTGCGCGAGTCTGTCGCCCGGCACTATGCGTCGCGAGGACTGCCGACCCATGCTGATGAAATCATGGTAGTGAACGGTGCGGTCAGCGGCCTGGCGCTGATCCTGCGTTTAATGACCGGGCCAGGCGACCGCGTACTTGTCGATCATCCCACTTACCCACTGGCCATTGCCGCGATTCAGGGCGCCTCCTGTCGACCGGTAGGCGTTTCGTTACCGGAGCAGGGCTGGGATACCGCTGGACTGGCAGCCACTATCGCACAGACCTCTCCCAGGCTCGCTTATCTGATGCCGGATTTTCATAACCCCACCGGCCGGTGCATGGATGAGCCGACGCGCCAGATTGTCGCCGACATTGCGGCCACAACCCACACTACGCTGGTCATTGATGAAACGATGGTGAATCTGTGGTACGACGCCGCGCCGCCGCCTCCACTGGCGGCTTATCATCGCCATGCGCCGGTCATTCTGCTGGGTTCGGCAGGAAAAAGTTTTTGGGGCGGCTTGCGGCTGGGATGGGTGCGCGCGCCCGCAAGAACCATCGCTGCGCTGGTGCAAACGCGCGACACGTTCGATCTCGGCTCGCCGGTGCTGGAACAGCTCGCCGCCACGTGGCTTCTCGATAATGCCAGCGCCTTTTTACCCCAACGCCGACAGCAACTGGCGGAACGACGCGCATTGTGTCAAACGCTTATGCGCTCGCATTTTCCGGAATGGCGCTTTCAGACGCCGCAGGGAGGACTTTCGTATTGGGTGGAACTGCCGGACGCGCTGGCGACGCAGTTCGCCACGCGCGCGGAGAGCGCCGGGATACAATTGGGAACAGGCACCCGCTTCGGTTTAGCAGGCGCCTTTGATCGCTTTTTACGGATGCCGTTCGCGCTGCCGGAAGAAGGCTTGCGCGAGGCTTTTCGAACCTTACAGCCGCTCTGGGAGAGCCTGCGCATGCAGTCAGCAGGCAGTAAAGTTCGCAAAATTATTTAGTATTGACGCGGTACCGGAAAGCCTTTCAGGGAGATGATAAAATCCTCACCCTCTTTCTTGATTCTGGCGCCCGCGTCGCACCAGTCTGAGGCAATACGGAAAAACTCGTCGCTGCCGACGTTCCAGTGTAAGCGAACATGTTTCACGTAGCCTGAGCGCAATAATTCACAGGCTTCACTGTAGTTACTGGCGGTGGAAAGCGTTTGCTGTTTCATTTTTTCTTCTTCAGTAATCTGCGCAATGCTTTGATTTCTTTCGACGTCAGCGGTTCGACTTGCGACTCGATCGTGTGCTGGCTGTCGATCTCATCTGCGCAGACGTCGCCTTCTGCCGCCGCCCCAAAGGCGCTAAGCAGCAGTTTTTCTGTCGTGATACTCAAATTTTCGTTGTTCGTTTCGGCGTGCTGGCGAAGTTTCTCTTTCACCGCCTCATCGATTTTGACATTTAGTACCGCTGTAGCCATCGTAAAATCCTTGTGTGCAAGCAGGAAAAACACGGCGTAGCCGCAAACGCGCCGGTACGACGTGGAAAGAAAGAGGGGATTATGTTTTAACTTCCCGACAACACTCTGCCAGTTGTTCATTACAAAAAAATGACGAATTCATGACAAAATGAAGAAGTGAGACGGCGGGCTACTTCGGACGGCAGAAATGGGTGGGGGCCCTGCCAGCTACATCCCGGCACACGCGTCATCTGCCTTGGCTGCTTCCTTCCGGACCTGACCTGGTAAACAGAGTAGCGTTGCGGGAGAACCAACAGAGCCCCCATTGAGAGCGTTGTTAACCAACGCGCAGGCGCATTATCACTGCTGCCCCGGCCAATTGCAAGCCGTCGGGCGTCGGATGCTGGTTTCTTGCGCAATGGCGCTTCACCCGCCGCCGTTTCGGGATTATCCTGAAGGATTACCGCAGGAAAAAATAATGGACAGAGAAGACACTTTTCCCCAACGAGTCTGGCAAATCATTGCCTCAATACCGGAAGGATTCGTCACCACCTACGGTGACGTGGCAAAACTTGCCGGTTCGCCGCGGGCTGCGCGCCAGGTAGGCGGCGTCCTCAAACGCTTACCCGAAGGCAGCACCCTTCCCTGGCATCGGGTGGTTAACCGACACGGCGCGATCTCATTATCCGGGCCGGATCTTCAGCGTCAACGTCAGGCATTATTATCAGAAGGGGTTCAGGTGTCCGGAAGCGGGCAAATCGATTTGCAGCGTTATCGCTGGAACTAGTGACCCTCTCCGGGCGGAGAGGGTCGTTTACGTCTTAATACTGCGTAGGTGCTGGTACGGCAGAAGAAGGCGTCACCTGTGTCGGCGACGTCGACGGCACCGTTGTGGTTGCGCCGCCGCTGGCCTGAACAGGCACTGCCGTCTGCTGGACAGGGACCAGCGTCAGATCGGCTTTCGTTCCGCCCTGGTTGATAACCGGCTGAACGGTATCGGTGATAAAGACCAGTTTGTCGTTCACAGTGATGGCTGCGCTCAGCAGAATGCGGGCATTCGGCTTGATATCGGCCGGGTTAAACGGCAGTACGAAGCTGAACGGCGCTTGCTTCCCTTCGGTTCGTACCGCTTTTTGCGACAGCACCTTAGACGGCGCATCGGCCAACGAAGCGTCTGACAGGGTAACGGTCAGAACAGCATCAGGCGGCAACGCCACTTTCTGACGGATCCATACGGTACCTGAAACATTAGGTTGCTGAATAGTGGACTGTGTGGCAGTAATGGAAGTGTTCGGGTTTGGCGCAGGCGTCTGAATGTCCGCGCTTTTATCCGCGCAGGCAGCCAGAGACACCGCAACCGCTAAACCACTTACTATGTGCACGAGTTTCATTCAATTCTCCTTATCATCAATGCACCAGCAGGCCTTTCCCCCCGCCGGAAGAGTGGTTAACAAATACATAACGTCAATAAGTGTGGCACATATCACTGATTTTTGCCTGGATTAAGCCTTTTATTCAGACTATTGCACCCATCGGACCACTTAATAAATTGCGTTATACTCTGCCTATCTCGCTTCGGCGCCGTTGTTACCTGGAGAGCATGTATGAGTCAGGCACTGAGTAATTTGCTGACATTATTGAATCTGGAAAAAATTGAGGAAGGACTCTTTCGGGGCCAGAGTGAAGACTTAGGACTGCGCCAGGTCTTTGGCGGGCAGGTTGTCGGTCAGGCGCTGTATGCCGCTAAAGAGACCGTACCGGAAGAACGCCTTGTTCACTCTTTCCACAGCTATTTTTTACGCCCCGGCGACAGCCAGAAACCGATTATTTATGATGTGGAAGTACTGCGCGACGGCAACAGTTTCAGCGCCCGCCGCGTTGCCGCTATCCAGAACGGCAAGCCTATTTTTTACATGACCGCGTCGTTTCAGGCGCCTGAAAACGGTTTTGAACATCAAAAAACCATGCCGCACGCCCCCGCGCCAGACGGCCTGAAATCAGAAACCGAAATCGCCCAGTCGCTGGCGCATCTGCTGCCACCGGTGCTGAAGGATAAATTTCTCTGCGACCGCCCACTGGAGGTGCGACCGGTTGAGTTCCACAATCCGTTGAAAGGCCATGTGGCCGAACCTACCCGTCAGGTGTGGATCCGCGCTAACGGCACGCTGCCGGATGATATCCGCGTGCATCAGTATCTGCTGGGCTACGCGTCGGATCTTAATTTTCTGCCGGTTGCGCTACAGCCGCACGGCATTGGTTTTCTGGAAAAAGGGATTCAGATCGCCACCATCGATCACTCCATGTGGTTCCACCGTCCCTTTGATTTGAATCAGTGGCTGTTGTACAGCGTGGAAAGCACCTCGGCGTCCAGCGCCCGGGGCTTTGTACGCGGTGAGTTTTATACCCAGGACGGCATATTGGTCGCCTCAACCGTGCAGGAAGGGGTGATGCGCAATCACAACTAAACCGGCAGACGCCGTATGCGGTTGATAACGCACGCAGGCCCGGTCAGCAATACGCTGCCGGGCCCTGACGTTACGCGTTATACGCGTTCTCGCCGTGGCTGTTGACATCCAGCCCTTCGCGCTCTTGCTCTTCCGGCACGCGCAGCCCTACGGTCATATCCGCCAGCTTGTAACCGATGAACGCCACCACGCCGGACCAGACGAGGGTGATGGCAATACTTTCCAGTTGTACCAGCACCTGATGCCCCATCGTTACGCCCTCGGCGAACCCCACCCCGCCCAGCGCGCTGGAGGCGAATACGCCCGTCAGAATACAGCCGACGATCCCGCAGACGCCGTGAACGCCAAACACATCGCATGGGTCGTCAACTCGCAGCAGACGCTTCAACATGGTTACGCCCCACAGCCCGGCTAGCCCGGCGACCACGCCGATGATTAACGCGCCGCCTACGCCGATATAGCCGCAGGCAGGCGTTACGCCAACCAGACCGGCAATCGCACCGGAACAGGCGCCCAGCAGAGAAGGTTTACCGCGCAGCGCCCACTCCCCGAAAATCCAGCCGAGGATTGCCGCCGCCGTTGCGACAACGGTATTGACGAAGGCCAATGCCGCAATTTCATTCGCCGCCCCGGCAGAGCCGGCGTTAAAACCAAACCAGCCGATATAAAGGATCGCCGTGCCGGTAAACACCATCGGCAGGTTGTGCGGTTTAAACGCCTCTTTGCCAAAACCGACGCGTTTGCCAATCAGGTATGCGCCCACCAGCCCGGCAATCGCCGCGTTAATATGCACCACGGTACCGCCGGCGAAGTCCAGCGCGCCATGTGACGCCAGCAGGCCGCCGCCCCACACCATATGGGCGATCGGAATATAGGAGAGCGTCAACCAGACCACCACAAAGATCAGCACGGCAGAGAAACGGATACGTTCCGCCAACGCCCCGACGATCAACCCGACGGTGATACAGGCAAACGAGCCCTGAAAAGCAACGTGAATATACTGGTAGATACTGCCCATCACGGCGGTCAGCTCAATGTTCTTGAGCATCACCCAGTTAACATTACCGAAGAAGTTGTTCCCTTCGCCAAACGCCAGTGAATAGCCAAACACCACCCACATAATACACACCAGCGCGAAGGTGACCGTCACCTGCGTCAGCATCGACAACACGTTCTTACCGCGGATCAGACCGCCATAGAACAGGGCAATGCCGGGAATGGTCATAAACAGCACCAGCGCGGTGCAAATCATCATAAAACCGTTGTCCGCTTTTTCGGCAACTGCCGGAGCAGCCGCTGCCAGCCCAGGCAGCATCGCCAGTGAAGCAAGGCCCGTTTTCATCGTTGCTATCTTCATTTTGTCGTTTCCCGTTACTGTGTGCCAGGCGTTACAGCGCCGCTTCGTCGGCTTCGCCGGTACGAATACGAATCACACGCTGCAGCTCAGCGACGAAAATTTTGCCGTCGCCAATTTTTCCGGTGTATGCCGCTTTACTGATGACATCAATCACTTCATCAAGCTGGTCGTCGGCAATCGCCACATCAATTTTCACTTTGGGCAGGAAATTGACGCTGTATTCCGCCCCGCGATAAAGCTCAGCATGACCTTTCTGCCGCCCAAAGCCTTTCACTTCGGTGACGGTCAGTCCCTGAATACCTATAGAAGAGAGCGCTTCGCGAACGTCTTCCAGTTTGAACGGTTTGATTACCACGGTAACCAGCTTCATAGATCCCCTCCAGTCAGAATTCGGTAATGGCGCTGCTACACGTATACGTGATTGCAAGGGTTATGCCAGAAATGAAAATTCCCCGAAGAGCGGCCTGCGGCTGGCGAAAGAATTGACGTGAGAAAGGGCGAGGCGAAGCGAGAAAAGAAAAACGCACCATGGCAGTGCATGATGCGTTACATTTTTGCACCACCGCCGTCGGGGCTAACGGCGTCGGTGCATCAGGCGGGTTGCGACTCTTCCCGCACGCTGGCCGCCAGTTCCTCTCCGGCGAGCTGGAGCTGATACATCTGCCAGTAGCGTCCCTGCGCGGCGAGCAGTTGATGATGGGTCCCGCGCTCCACCGCTTGTCCGCGATGCAGCACCAGAATGGTATCCGCTTCCACGATAGTTGACAGACGATGAGCGATCACCACCAGCGTGGTATGTTCGCGCACCGCCGCCAGCGCCCGCTGAATTGCCTGCTCAGTGCCCGAGTCAATGCTGGCGGTCGCTTCATCGAGAATTAAGATTTGCGGCGTCGCGACCAGAACCCGCGCCAACGCAAGCAGCTGTTTTTGCCCGACGGAGAGGTTATTTCCCTGCTCGCCAAGACGGGTATGGATACCTTCGCTCATGCCGCGCGCCAGCTCCGCGAGCTGCACGGTTTCGAGCGCCTGCCAGACCTGCTCCTCGGAAATATCCCGTCCCAGGGTAACGTTGGCAAGGAACGTATCCGCCATCACCACCGGATCCTGCTGCACCATCGCCACGCCCTGGCGTAACGCACCGTGACTGAGCGTACTCAGCGGACGGCCATCAAGACGAATTTCGCCGTGGCGAAGGGGATAATAGCCCATCAACAGGCTGGCAAGCGTGCTCTTGCCGCTGCCGGTGTGCCCCACCAGCGCCACAAAACTGCGCGACGGCACTGAGAGGCTGATGTTTTGCAGCACCAGATTATCATCGCGATAAGCAAACGAAACATCGTCGATTTCGATCTGCCCGGATGCCAGCGGACGGGCGTCCTGACCGTAACGCTGACGCGGGCCGTCCATCAGTTCAAACACGCGTTCACCCGCCACTACCGCCTGTTGCAGCATCGACTGCTGCGTAGTGAGTTCAATTAGCGGCTCATTCAGGCGCCCCAGATAACTGATGAAGGCGTACAGTACGCCGACTTCAATAGTGCCGACAGAGGTAAAGCTGAACAGCATCAGCAGCCCACAGAGAATCAACGCTGAAAACAGGCTCAACAGAGGACGCAATAAAAAGCCGTCCAGACGCAGTGTCTGCATCCGCGCCATATAATGCGATCGGCTGGCCTCCCCCATTCTTTCACCAAAACGCGCCTGCTGGCGGAATTGCTGAATGACGCTCATGCCGTTGATGACTTCGTTAAAACCGTCGTTAATATCGGCGAGATAAGCGCGTACCCGGCGCACTATCGGCGTGCTGTAGCGCTGGTAGATCACCATCACCACCAATACGGCCGGGAAAATCAGGATCGCCACCAGCGCCATACGCCAGTCAAGACTGAACATCGCCACCAGCATCGCGCCAATCAGCGCCGCGCTGCGCAGCACGGTCGCCACCACCGTGACGTACAGATCGCGAATGACTTCGGTGTCATTGGTGACGCGTGAAATCAGTTGGCCGACGGGTTGGGTGTCAAACTCACTTAACGGCTGTCGCAACGCGGCGTCCATCACGTCGGTACGCAGTTGCTGAACCACCCCGACCGCGGCGCGGTTAAACAGCAGCGACTGCGCGTAATGCAAACTGGCGGCCAGGATTTGCAAGCCGAGATAAGCGGCTATCAGCCCGGCGACAATGCCGAGCGGCAGCGTGTTTTTCGCCACCATATTGTCGATAAAATAACTGATCAACAACGGGCCGCTGACTTCCGCCGCCGCCGCAATCCACAGCATCACGACCGCGATACCCAGCGGTTTACGCCACGGAGATCCATAGGCCAGCAGGCGCTTGAGGGTCGGCCATAACTGCCCGAAACTACGCATTCGCCGTCTCCTCATCGTTTTGCGGCGCATCGTCCAGCGCGGCTTCCAGTTGCTGGTAACGGTACATGTCGCGATACCAGCCCGCCTGCTGAACCAGCGTCTCATGGTCGCCACGCTGCACGATATGACCATGCTGCATAACAATGATTTCGCTCGCTTCGGTCAGCGCCGACAGTCGGTGCGCGCTGATAATCACCGTGCGCCCTTCTCCCCACTGGCGCAGATTATGCAGGATCTGATGCTCGGTGCGGCCATCCACTGCCGACAGCGCGTCATCAAGGATCAGAATTTCGGCATTCAGCAGCAGCGCTCGCGCAATGGAGATGCGCTGTTTTTGCCCGCCAGAGAGCATGACGCCACGCTCGCCCACTTCGGTGTCATAGCCCTGCGGCAGACGCAAAATATCCTCATGAACGCTGGCCAGCCGCGCCACATGCTCAATGTCCTGCTGCGTGGCGTTCGGGCAGCCCAGCGCAATGTTATTGGCCACGGTATCGGAAAACAGAAAAGGCGTCTGGCTAACCACCGCCAGGCGGCTGCGCCAGCTGTCCAGTTGCAAACGCGGCAACGGAATGTTGTGAAAACGCACGTCCCCCTGGGTAATGTCGAAATGACGCTGAATCAACGACAGCACCGTACTTTTACCCGCGCCGGTGGGCCCGCAAATGCCAAGCATCTGCCCCGGTTGAAGGCGAAAAGTAACGTTTTCCAGCGCCGGATGCGAGGTGTGGGGATAGCTGAACTCACGTATCGCGACCGCCAGTTCTCCCCGCCCTTCCGGCACCGGTTCCGTACCGTCGTTAACTACCGGCGCTTCGGCCAGCATCGCGCGAATGCGGCTGTATGCCGCGCTGCCGCGCTCGACGATGTTGAACATCCACGCCAAAGCCAGCATTGGCCATATCATCAGCCCGAGATACATCATAAAGCTGGTTAATTGTCCCAACGTCAGGGAGCCCTGGACGACCATCCAGCTGCCGCCGCCAATCGCCAGCAGGTTCGCCATCCCGATGGCGATGTAAATCGTGGGATCAAAGCGCGCGTCAATGCGCGCCACGCGCATGTTTTTCTTACCGGTGTCGTCCGCATCGGCCGCAAACAGCGCCGACTGGCGATCCTCCAGACCAAAGGCTTTGATCATGCGGATGCTGGTGAGGCTCTCCTGGGTACGGTCATTCAGGCTGGAGAAAGCAGCCTGCGCCAGGCGAAAGCGATCGTGCAACTTATCGCCGTAGCGCTTAATCATCAACGCCATAACCGGCATGGGCAACAGCGCTAACAGGGTCAGTTGCCAGCTGATCTGCGTGGACATCACGATCAGCACCGCACAGCCCATCACCAGCGAATCCACCAGCGTCAGGACGCCTTCGCCTGCGGCGAACACCACGCGATCCACATCGTTGGTGGCGCGCGCCATCAGATCGCCGGTACGGTGGCGCAGATAAAATTCAGGATGCTGACGGCTCAGCTGACGGTAGTAATCTTCCCGCAGTTCCACCGCAAGCTGGTAAGACGCGCCAAACAGCAGCACGCGCCAGACGTAGCGCAGCAGATACACCACTACGGCAATCAGGGCGATGGTGCCAATCCACATCAGCACCCGCTGCGTCGTAAAGTGCTGCGCGGTGACGCCATCCACGACAATGCCCACCACCTTTGGCGGAATGAGCTGAAGAATGGCGATGATAATAAGCAAGGCAACAGCGCCGAGGTAGCGACGCCACTCCCGGCGAAAATACCAGCTTAATTGAGCAAATAATCGCACGCGTTATGTCCTGACCTGATTTTCCGGCTCATCGTCCGGGAGGGTTATTCAATGGGTAAAGCGGTAGTGTATTTAATCTGTTCCATCGCGAAACTGGATGTCACATCGGAGAGGCCCGGCACGCTGTTCACCAGGCGCTTATAGAAATCATCGTAGCGTTTCATGTCGGCTACCTGTACCCGCATCAGGTAGTCGTACTCCCCGGCCATGCGCCAGAAGCCAAGCACTTCGGGCATCTCGCTGACCACCGTCACGAAACGGCAGTACCATTCACTGCTGTGGTGCTGGGTTTTGATCAGCACGAAGGCGGTTAATCCCAGCCCCAGTTTTTCCGGGTCCAGCAACGCGACTTTGCCCAGCAAAATGCCGTCGTCTTCCAACCGTTTGAGGCGCTTCCAGCAGGGTGTGGTGGTCAGATTAACGGCATCCGCCAGCGCCTGCAAAGAGAGGGTGCAGTCTTGCTGCAACAGCGCCAGTAGCTTGCGGTCAATTTTATCTAACATATCGACATCTCAGAGAACAATTTTCTCCATTCATTCTATTTTAAAGGTCAAATAGCAACAATTTTTTCCGTGCTTTTCGCTACGCTTGGCACAAAATGACAAATGGATATTAATGATGAATAGTGCATGGGTTAAAAACGCCATCAATGAAATCAACGCGGATTACCATCGCTCCGCCGATACTCACCTTATTCGCTTACCGCTGCCTGCCTTTCCGGGTATCGAGCTGTATCTTAAAGATGAAAGCACGCACCCGACCGGCAGCCTGAAACACCGGCTGGCGCGCTCGCTGTTTCTCTACGGGCTGTGCAACGGCTGGATCAAAGAAGGCACTACTATTATAGAATCCTCTTCGGGATCGACCGCGGTTTCTGAAGCCTATTTCGCTCGCCTGCTGGGGTTGCCGTTTATCGCCGTCATGCCATCCTGTACGGCAAAGCGTAAGATTGAGCAGATTGAATTTTACGGCGGCCGCTGTCATTTCGTCGAAAGCGCGTGTGAAATTTACGCCGCCTCGGAGCAACTGGCGCGCGAGCTGAACGGTCATTACATGGATCAGTTCACCTACGCTGAACGCGCCACCGACTGGCGCGGCAACAATAACATCGCCGACAGTATTTTCCGCCAGATGCAGTGCGAGCCGAACCCGGTTCCCGCGCACATCGTTATGAGTGCGGGCACAGGCGGCACCTCCGCCACTATTGGACGCTATATTCGCTGTCAGGGCTATGCGACCCGTCTGATGGTGGTTGACCCGGAAAACTCGGTATTCCTCCCCTACTGGCAAAACCGTGACGCCACGCTTCGCAGCCCGACGGGCAGTAAAATCGAAGGCATAGGCCGTCCGCGCGTGGAGCCTTCTTTTATTCCGGACGTGGTGGACGAAATGCTGCGCGTGCCCGATGCCGCCAGCGTGGCAACCGCGCACTGGCTGGAAACCCAGCTCGGTCGTAAGGTTGGGGCTTCCACGGGAACCAATATGTGGGGAATGCTGCACCTTGCCGCCAGAATGCGCGACGCGGGTGAAACCGGTTCACTGGTGACGCTGTTATGCGACAGCGGGGAGCGGTATCTGGACACCTACTACCACCCCGAGTGGGTAAAGGCGAACATAGGCGATTTGACGCCGTGGCAGGATGCGCTTGCTCAGTTGCTACGCCTTAAATAAAAAAACGGGCAACGTGATGCTGCCCGTTGCCGGAAAGGATCTCTCATTCGGGGGAATAAGGTAGATGCGGATTGTCCAGCCAATGTGTCAAAAAGTGTGATACCGCCTGATTACGGCAGTGGCCAATAACCGGCAGATGCGGCAGCTCGGCAATCAACTGCGGCATCGCATTGCCCATAATCAGGCCATGACCAACGCTACCGAGCATTTCACGGTCGTTCATCGCGTCGCCGAACGCCATGCATTCCGCCATCGTCAGTCCAAGGTGTTGACTCAACACTGTCAATGCGGAACCTTTATTACAGTTCACCGGCAATACTTCCAGGCAATCAACGGCAGAGAAGCACAGATGCGCCCGTGGGCCTAACGTTTCATGCAACTGCGTTTTCAGTCGCGACAGATCGTCATGATCGCCGCAGAAGCAAACCTTGGTGACTTGATCCGCCGGGAGACGTTTGATATCGACGATCTGGTAGCGAAAACCGCTGTAGACGTGGGCCTGCAGGATCGCCGGAATGTCCTCGCCGGTAAACCAGCCATTGTCGTTAAAAACATGCATACTTGCCCGGGTGTCCCACTTCTGCTGCAGGACGATTTGCGCGACCGCCGGATCCAGATCCTGTCGATGCAGCACCTCTCCTTCCAGCGAATGAATGCGCGTACCGTTGCCGGTAATTAAAAACGCCTCCAGCGAAACGGCGCCGAGAATATGGCGCATTTCCAGCACGTGACGCCCGGTCGCAAAAGCCAGCGTGATGTCACGTTCACGCAGGCGGGATAACGTGGAAATCGTTTCCTCACCCAGCAGGTGGTTTGGCATCAGCAAGGTGCCATCCATATCAAATGCAGCCAGACGAGCCATCTCTTTCTCCACTCTGTGACGGGGTTAACTTGTGGATGAGTATCACCTGATATATACGGAAGTAATAGTGAATAGATAAACTGAATTGTTCCGGGTTTTTATGCGACTTCTTAATCGTCTTAATCAATACCAGAGGCTGTGGCAACCTTCTGGCGGCGAACCGCAAAGCGTGACCGTGGGCGAACTGGCGGAGCGCTGCTTTTGCAGCGAGCGTCACATCCGCACCCTGCTACGTCAGGCGCAGGCGGCGGGGTGGCTTGTCTGGACGTCGCAGTCCGGGCGGGGTAAGCGCGGATTGCTGCGTTTTTTGGTGACGCCGGAATCGCTGCGCACCACGATGATGGAGCAGGCGCTGGAAAAAGGGCAACAGCTTAGCGTACTGGAGCTGGCGCAACTGGCGCCCGGCGATTTGCGCGCCATGCTCCAGCCTTTTATGGGGGGTCAGTGGCAGAATGCGACGCCAACGTTGCGAATTCCCTATTATCGCCCGCTGGATCCGTTGCACCCTGGCTTCCTGCCTGGCCGCGCCGAACAGCATCTGGCAAGCCAGATTTTCTCGGGTCTGACCCGCTTCGACAGCGAGACGCAGCAACCCTGCGGCGATCTAGCGCACCACTGGGAGATTTCCCGCGACGGCTTACGCTGGGATTTTTATATCCGATCCACGCTGTACTGGCACAACGGCGACCCGGTGGCAACCACGCAGTTACACCAACGGCTGTTGATGCTGCTGGCGCTTCCGGCGCTGCACAGGCTGTTTATCAGCGTCAAGTCAATAGATGTGACCCATCCGCAATGCCTGACGTTCACCCTTCACCGCCCGGACTTCTGGCTGGCGCACCGTCTGGCAAGCTACTGTAGCCATCTGGCGCATCCGGAACAGCCACTCGTCGGCACCGGGCCGTTTCGCCTGACGCTTTTTACTCCGGAACTGGTGCGTCTGGAAAGCCACGACCATTACCATCTTACACATCCCTTGCTTAAAACCATTGAATACTGGATCACACCACAATTGTTCGCGCAGGATCTGGGCACCAGTTGCCGTCACCCGGTGCAGATCACCATTGGAAAACCAGAGGAACTCGCCACGGTAAGCCCGGTCAGTACCGGAATCAGCCTGGGCTTTTGCTACTTAACGTTGAAAAAGAGCGCAAGATTATCCTTGTACCAGGCGCGTTGGCTGGTCGAACTCATCCATCGTTCTTCGCTGCTTGAGACGCTCGATGTCGGCGAGAATTTAATCACGCCCAGCCGCGCGCTGCTGCCAGGCTGGTCTATTCCACGCTGGCAAGGGCTTGAGGAGGTGGCGCTGCCAAAAACCTTGACCCTGGTCTACCATCTGCCAGTGGAACTGCACACCATGGCCGAACGCTTGCGCCTGACTCTGGCGGATCTGGGCTGCGAACTGACGTTAATTTTCCACAATGCGAAAACCTGGGAGGGCTGTCATCTGCTTGCCGAAGCGGACCTGATGATGGGGGACAGGCTGATTGGCGAAGCGCCAGAATATACCCTCGAACAATGGCTGCGCTGCGACGCGCTCTGGCCACATGTGCTCGACGCGCCTGGGTTTTCGCACCTACAGGCGACGCTGGATGCGCTGCAAATTCGTCCCGAAGAAGCGCATCGGCACGCCGCGCTCCGGCAGGTTTTCACCACTCTGATGAATGAGGCGACGCTGACGCCGCTGTTTAACTATCATTACCGCATCAGCGCTCCCCCAGGCGTGAACGGCGTACGCCTGAATCCGCGCGGCTGGTTTGCCTTTACGGAAGCCTGGCTGCCGCCGCCGGGGCCGTGAAGTCGCTGGTCGGCGCGCATTTCAGGCGTTAACATAATGGTTTTGTAGATTTACGGGAAATACCATGAAACGTGCCGTCGTTGTGTTCAGTGGAGGACAAGACTCCACCACCTGTCTGGCGCAGGCGCTGCATCAGTATGATGAAGTGCATTGCGTGACCTTTGACTATGGTCAGCGCCATCGCGCTGAGATCGATGTGGCCCGTGAACTGGCCCTGAAACTGGGCGCCCGTGCGCACAAAGTGCTGGATGTGACGTTGCTCAGCGAACTCGCCGTCAGCAGCCTGACGCGCGACAATATCCCGGTACCGGATTACGAACCGGAAGCAAACGGCATCCCCAATACTTTTGTTCCCGGACGCAATATTCTGTTTTTGACGCTAACGGCCATTTACGCCTATCAGGTGAAGGCAGAAGCGGTGATCACCGGCGTGTGTGAAACCGATTTTTCCGGCTACCCGGACTGCCGCGACGAATTTGTGAAAGCACTCAATCACGCGGTTAATCTTGGCATGGCGAAGGACATTCGATTTGAAACGCCGTTAATGTGGATTGATAAAGCTGAAACCTGGGCGCTGGCAGACTACTGGGGCAAGCTGGATCTTGTGCGTCATGAAACACTGACCTGTTATAACGGCATTAAAGGCGACGGTTGCGGCCAGTGCGCGGCCTGTCATCTTCGCGCCAACGGTCTGCACCATTATCTGGCTAATAAGCCTGCGGTAATGGCGGCGATGAAACACAAAACCGGTTTACAATAACGCCTGTAGCATGGCCGGATGACGAAACGACGTGTCGTGTCCGGCCTACGCCGTCTGATGCGCAGGCCGGATACGCGAAGCGCCATCAGGTACGCTTCGCGGTTTTCTACTGGACCATTTGCTCCAGCTTATCCCGCAATTCCCCTTCCAGCGGTAACGCTTTCTGTGTTTTCAGATCGATGCAAACGAAGGTGATCAGCGCATCGGCCACCACTTGCCCTTCTGGTTCAAGCGTGATGACCTGGCTCAGAATACCGCTTTTACCGTTTAACTGTTGGACCTGACTGGTGACGGTCAACAGATCGCTCAGCACCGCCGGACGGCGATAATTAATATTGATATTTACCACCACGAAGGCGATGTTGTGCGCCGTCATCCACTGAAAGCTGTCGCTGTTTTCCAGCCCGTCCCAGCGGGCTTCTTCAAGGAATTCCAGATAGCGGGCGTTATTCACATGTTGGTAAACATCGAGATGATAACCACGGACTTTGATTTGTGTTTGCATAGCGCTGAAACCTTAATTTATCGTTATAGGTATGACAGAAGTAAAGAGGTCATAACTGGTATGACCTCCGTAATCCTGGCAAATTTTAGCCACTACGCAAGTGCTTAAAGCGTTAACGCTGACAGATTACGTTCAACTAACGCGCTACCCATGCCCGGCACCTGCTTGAGATCGTCTACCGTTTTAAAAGGACCGTACTCTTCGCGATAGCTGACGATCGCCTGTGCTTTCTTCAGCCCGACGCCGTTCATCGCGCGCGCCAGCTCCTCTGCCGTTGCGGTGTTAATGCTGACCCGGGTACCGTCTTCGTCGCTGGCTTTCACTGGCGCCGCCGCTTTGTTTTGCGCAGCGGTATGGGCTTCCGCTTTGTTTTCCGCCACCGCGCCCTTTGTTGCTGGCGCGGCGGCCAGCGCGCTGTGCGTCATGCCCGCGCAGGCTAAAGAAAGGGTAATGAGTAGCGCTTTGAATCCGTGTTTCATACTGTTTCTCCTTGTTTGTTAACAGTGAAAGCACAATAGCGGGACGGCAGAAAGCGAACAAATGGCAAAGTTCAGAAATGGAAAAGGCCGCGAAAGCGGCCTTTTGGTGTTACAACTGTTGAGCTATTTTTTGCGAGACGTCTCGATGATTAAGGCTGTTGCTCCATCGCATCACCGATTTTGATCTTCGCTTCTTTACGCAGATTGCTCATCAGCGCTTCAAACACAATCTGCGCATTGTTCTGGGTGATACCCTGAACCATCGCCTTTTTCTGATCTTCCGGCATGGAGCCGGCTTTCACTTCATCCAGCGCCAGGATCACGACGTTACCCTGCATGTCGTCAGCAATGCCATAGCTTGGTTTATCTTTGGCTGGCAGGCTCAGGCCAAACGCCGCCTGGCTAATCGGATCCTGTCCAGTACGGCTCAGGGTTTTCGAATCGCCAAAGCGCAGGCCCGCCGCTTTCATCGCTTCTGCGCCTTTTCCTGCTTTCAGATCAACCAGCAGTTTTTCCGCGCTCAGTTTGGCCTGCTGCGTGGCTTTTTCATGTTTCACTATTTCAGTGACCTGATCTTTTACCTCAGCCAGAGGCTTCACCGCTTCCGCTTTATGCTCGCTAATGCGCAGTACAAACGCACGATCGCCATCAACGGTGATGATATCGGAGTTTCTGCCCGGCGTACCGTTTTCACCTACCAGCGAGCCGTCAAAGATCGCGTCTGACACCGGTTTAAAATTGAGTTCTTCAGGCAGACTGTCGCGGCTAAACCAGCCCGTTTCCACCGCTTTCACACCGGCGACTTGCTCAGCGCCCACCAGCGATTCGGTGTCATTGTTCGCCGCGTCGCTAACTTTCTGCTGCAAGGCGAAAAAGGCGTCGATCGCTTTTTCCTGTTTCACTTTCGCGGCAATGTCGTCACGTGCTTCGCTCAACGGTTTGACCTTCGCCGGCTGGACGTCGTCAAGACGCGCCACCAGGAAACCGACGGAAGATTTGATTACGCCGGAAAGCTGGCCTTTTTCTTTCAGACCGGCATTTTTCAGTTCGTCAGGGGTGGTTGATTCTTCCAGCCAACCCATGTCGCCGCCGTTACGGGCAGAGATGATATCAGCCGATTTTTCTTTCGCCAGCGCTGCAAAATCACCGCCTTTATTCAGCGCGTCCAGCACCGCTTTGGCTTCATCTTCCGTTTTGGTCTGGATGATGCTGTAACGGGTGCGCTGCGGCTGAGTGAATTCATCCTGATGCTGATCGTAATAAGACTGAATGTCTTCATCGCTCACCGGTTTTTGCATCGCCGCAGCGTCGAGCTTGATATAGCTGACACGGAACTGTTCCGGGGTCATGAAGCTGTTTTTGTGCTGCTCGTAATAGCTGCTGACATCCTGTTCGGTCACCTGCTGCTTCGCCGCCAGCGCATTGACGTCGATAGTGGCTTCACGCACCACGCGCTGCTGAGCCACCAGCGCCGCCAGTTCGTCTGTTTCGCCTTTGAGCATAAAGTCGGTACCCGCAACGCCGTTGATCAGCTGCTGGGTGGTCAATTGATTACGCAGCGCCTGGGCATACTGGTCCGCAGTCATGCCCATCTGATTAATAATCGCGTTGTAGCGATTGTTATCAAATTTACCGTCAACCTGGAAAGCGGGCGTAGTGAAAATCGCTTGTTTAACCTGTTCGTCGCTGATGCCAAGTTTGAGTTCGCGCGCGTACTGGTCGAGCAGCGCTTCGTCGATCAGGCGATTCAGCGTCTGCTGGCGCAGGGTTTTCATATAGCCTTCATTGGCGGCCAGTTCTGAATACCGATCGCCAAGCTGCTGCTGCATGCGATTACGTTCGCTGTTGAACGCATTCTCAAACTGCCCACGGCTGATTTCCTGGCCATTCACTTTAGCGGCGTAGTTGTTGCCTCCGCCAATCAGGTAACCACTCACGCCGGTCAGAATGAACGACACGATAATGATTCCGAAAATAATCTTGAGCACGAGACTGTTAGCAGCCGTGCGTAAGCTGTCCATCATGGTGTAACCACACTCCGCTGTAGGTGACTATACACTGCACGCAGCATAGTGTTTCCTGAACGCTGCGCATAAAGGCCTATTGTGACAAGAAACAGGGGCGATTGTCAGCCCACAACGTATAGAAAATCGGTTCAATAATAAAAAAGGCACATCAGATGATGCGCCCTTGTACTGGATCCTGTTCCCCTGAAGGGAATACGCTTAGTTTACAGCGTCTTTCAGTGCTTTACCTGCACGGAAGCCAGGAACTTTCGCCGCAGCAATGGTGATCTCTTTACCGGTTTGCGGGTTGCGACCAGTACGGGCAGCACGCTCTTTAACGGCAAAAGTACCAAAACCTACCAGCGCAACGTCATCCCCTTCTTTCAGAGATTCGGTAACAGATGCAATAATTGCATCTAACGCACGTCCAGCCGCAGCCTTAGAGATATCAGCCCCTGCAGCAATTTTGTCGATCAGTTGAGATTTATTCACTCTTCTCTTCCTCATTATAATTTATATCGCACCTGAGTCCTTCAAAGTGCGACCGCGCAGCAGTTATATCAGGCCTGCCATGCCCTTACAACACCCGTTAATGATGGCAAGCCTAATCCGTCATCTAAATTAGCTATACAAAAAAAGGCTGGCAAGCCCGAAATGGCCTGCCAGCCCTGTTTTTATTAGTGCTCTTTGCGCGAGGTCACTATTTTGCGGTTACAACCTGCATGCCAGACGGCTCATTTTGCAGCGCGAGGGTCAAAACTTCTTCGATACGTTTCACCGGATGAATGTCCAGATCCGCAATCACGTTATCCGGAATCTCTTCCAGGTCACGTTTGTTCTCGTCAGGAATTAAGACCGTTTTAATGCCGCCACGGTGTGCCGCCAGCAGTTTTTCTTTCAACCCGCCGATAGGCAACACCTGGCCGCGCAGGGTGATCTCACCGGTCATCGCGACATCGGCGCGTACCGGGTTACCGGTCAGACAGGAGACCAGCGCAGTACACATTGCGATACCGGCGCTCGGGCCGTCTTTCGGCGTCGCGCCTTCCGGTACGTGAACGTGGATATCGCGTTTTTCGTAAAAGTCCGGATTAATACCCAGTTTTTCCGCGCGCGCGCGTACCACCGTCAACGCTGCCTGAATGGACTCCTGCATCACCTCGCCCAGCGAACCGGTATAAGTGAGCTTACCTTTACCTGGCACGCAGGCGGTTTCAATGGTCAGCAGATCGCCGCCCACTTCCGTCCACGCCAGACCCGTGACCTGGCCCACACGGTTTTCGTTGTCCGCACGGCCATAGTCAAAGCGCTGAACGCCCAGGTAATCGTGCAGGTTATCGCCGTTGATCACGATATGCTTCAGGGACTTGTCCAGCAGCAGTTGCTTCACGGCTTTCCGGCACAGTTTAGAGATTTCACGCTCCAGGCTACGTACGCCCGCTTCACGGGTGTAGTAACGAATAATGCCGATAATGGCGCTATCGTCGACCGTCAGCTCACCTTTTTTCAGCGCGTTACGCTCGATCTGCTTCGGCAGCAAATGCTGCTTCGCAATATTCAGTTTCTCGTCTTCGGTGTAGCCAGACAGACGGATCACTTCCATACGATCCAGCAGCGGCGCCGGAATGTTCATCGAGTTAGACGTCGCGACAAACATGACGTCGCTGAGGTCGTAGTCCACTTCCAGGTAGTGATCGCTGAACGCCACGTTCTGCTCGGGATCCAGCACTTCAAGCAGGGCGGACGCCGGATCGCCACGCATGTCCGAAGACATCTTGTCGATCTCGTCAAGCAGGAACAGCGGGTTTTTAACGCCCACTTTGGCCATTTTCTGGATCAGTTTACCCGGCATAGAACCGATGTAAGTCCGGCGGTGACCGCGAATTTCCGCTTCATCGCGCACGCCGCCGAGCGCCATACGGATGTATTTACGCCCGGTCGCTTTCGCGATGGACTGGCCCAGAGAGGTTTTACCCACCCCCGGCGGCCCAACCAGACACAGGATCGGTCCTTTAATTTTGTTCACACGGCTCTGCACCGCGAGATACTCAAGGATACGGTCTTTCACGCGCTCAAGGCCGTAATGATCGGTATCAAGAATTTCCTGCGCCTGACGCAGGTCTTTTTTGACTTTGCTCCGCGCATTCCACGGAACCTGCACCATCCAGTCGATATAGCCGCGCACAACGGTCGCTTCTGCCGACATCGGAGACATCATTTTCAGCTTCTGCAGCTCCGCTTCCGCTTTCTCTTTCGCCTCTTTCGGCATTTTCGCCGCGTCGATCTTGCGCTTCAGCGCTTCGTTTTCGTCCGGGGCATCATCCATTTCGCCAAGTTCTTTCTGAATGGCTTTCATTTGCTCATTCAGATAGTACTCACGCTGAGATTTCTCCATCTGCTTCTTAACGCGGTTGCGGATACGCTTCTCAACCTGCAGCAGATCGATTTCGGACTCCATCATCGCCATCAGATATTCCAGACGCTCGTTCACGTCGGACATTTCCAGCACGGACTGTTTGTCCGCCAGCTTCAACGGCATATGCGCCGCGATGGTATCCGCCAGACGCGCCGGGTCGTCGATGCTATTGAGCGACGTCAGCACTTCCGGTGGGATTTTCTTGTTCAGCTTGATATAGCCTTCGAACTGGCTGATTGCCGTGCGCACCAGCACTTCCTGTTCACGCTCGTCGATGGCGGGTGAATCAAGGTATTCCGCTTTCGCAGAGAAGTGTTCGCCGTTATCAGACAGCGCAGAAATACGTGCACGCTGTAACCCCTCGACCAGCACTTTTACCGTGCCGTCAGGCAGTTTCAGCATTTGCAGAATAGAGGCCACGGTCCCGACGGTGAAAAGATCGTTTACACCCGGCTCATCCGTTGATGCTTCTTTCTGGGCGACCAGCATGATTTTTTTATCATGGTCCATAGCCGCTTCCAGACAACGGATAGATTTTTCCCGCCCTACAAACAAGGGTATGACCATGTGCGGATAAACCACCACATCGCGCAACGGCAATACGGGGATTTCAATGCGTTCAGAACGCTCAGGATTCATAGAGCTCTCTCTTAGTTTAGTGTCCGCCAGGTAATCAGGTGACACGCTGTGCTTCATCTCACCTTTAACATGTATGTCAGTATATGGGGATGTTTCCCAGACATTCAACGGCAGGATTCAGGAAAAATAAAAGGGGAGATAAAATCCCCCCTTTTTGATTAACCAGTTGTATCTTTTGGCTAATTATTCGCCAGATGCCTGCTGCGCTTCCGGCTTGCCGTAGATCAGTAACGGCTTGCTTTGACCGCCGATGACCGACTCGTCAATCACCACTTTCTCGACGTCTTCCATAGAAGGCAGATCGTACATGGTGTCGAGCAGCGCGGCTTCAACGATGGAACGCAGACCACGGGCGCCTGTTTTACGCGCCATCGCTTTCCTGGCGATAGCATCCAGCGCTTCGTCACGGAATTCCAGATCCACGCCTTCCAGGTTAAACAGCGCCTGATACTGTTTGGTCAGGGCATTTTTCGGCTCTTTGAGGATCTGAATCAGCGCTTCTTCGCTCAGTTCGCTCAGCGTTGCCACGACCGGCAGACGACCGATGAACTCCGGGATCAACCCGAACTTAATCAAATCTTCCGGTTCGACCTGAGAAAGCAGCTCACCTTCGCTGGCTTTGTCGGATTTGCCTTTCACCGTCGCGCCAAAACCAATGCCAGAGCCGGTTTCAACACGGTTCGCGATCACTTTATCCAGACCCGCGAACGCGCCGCCGCAGATAAACAGGATTTTCGAGGTATCAACCTGCAGAAACTCCTGCTGAGGATGTTTGCGTCCGCCCTGCGGCGGAACCGCGGCGACGGTCCCTTCGATCAGCTTCAGCAGCGCCTGCTGCACGCCTTCGCCGGAAACGTCACGGGTGATGGACGGGTTGTCAGATTTACGGGAAATCTTGTCGATTTCATCGATATAGACGATACCCCGTTGAGCTTTCTGCACGTCGTAATCACATTTCTGCAGCAGCTTCTGAATAATGTTCTCAACGTCTTCACCCACATAACCGGCTTCGGTCAGGGTGGTGGCATCCGCCATGGTGAACGGAACATCCAGCAGGCGCGCCAGCGTTTCGGCCAGCAGCGTTTTACCGGAACCGGTGGGACCGATCAGCAGAATGTTACTTTTACCCAACTCGACGCCGTTACTGGTGTCGCCGTTGCGCAGACGTTTGTAGTGGTTGTAGACCGCAACCGCCAGCACTTTTTTCGCCTGTTCCTGGCCGATAACATAATCGTCAAGATGGTTGCGAATTTCATGCGGCGTCGGCAATGCGCTGCGTTCGCGGTGCGGCGCCACTTCTTTAATTTCTTCGCGAATGATGTCGTTACATAAATCGACGCATTCGTCGCAGATATACACCGATGGACCGGCTATAAGCTTACGCACTTCATGCTGGCTTTTGCCGCAAAAAGAGCAGTACAACAGTTTGCCCGAGCCATCTTTGCGTTTATCTGTCATGAGTTAAAACCTCTTTCTTTGTTCTTTGTGCCGCACACGACGACGCAAAATGCCATTCTCAGGCGCAAGTCGCTTAGTCGCGTTGTGCCGCCTTTCATTAGTATATACACAAAATCATTCACGCTACATGAGGCAAACGCCCGTAGAATGATGAGTGTCGCGGCACGCTTGCGCCCGGGGCATCAATTACGATGGGTCAAAATCGAGTCGACTAAGCCGTACTCTACCGCTTCGGAAGCAGAGAGGAAGCGGTCACGCTCTGTATCGCGTTCAATCTGCTCAAGAGATTGACCCGTATGGTGCGCCATAAGTTCATTCATGCGCCCTTTCACTTTTAAAATTTCACGAGCATGAATTTCGATGTCCGTCGCCTGGCCCTGATAGCCGCCCAGCGGCTGGTGGATCATGACGCGAGAATTCGGCAGACAGAAGCGTTTACCTTTCGCCCCTGCGGTCAGCAGGAACGCGCCCATAGATGCCGCCTGCCCCATACAAATGGTGCTAACGTCCGGCTTGATAAACTGCATAGTGTCGTAAATAGACATCCCTGCGGTAATCACGCCGCCTGGGGAGTTAATATACAGGTAGATATCTTTTTCCGGGTTTTCCGCTTCCAGGAACAGCATCTGCGCCACAATCAGGTTAGCCATATGGTCTTCGACCTGGCCGGTCAGAAAAATGACGCGTTCCTTAAGTAGACGAGAATAGATATCAAATGAGCGCTCACCGCGTGAGGTCTGTTCAATGACCATCGGCACCAGCGCCATATGGGGTGCAAAGTTATCTCGTTCGCCGCTGTATGACATTTCCGTCTCCTGGATAAAATTTGAAAAAACCTGCTGTACCGATTGTAACCTTATGGACGGATTATCAGCTAGTCCCTCTGTTATGGGTACGGCATCGCTATAATTCAAGCATAACAATCTTTTGCTTTAACGCTAACACCGAAAAACGCTTTTTCGCCCTCTCGCTGCAAAAGGTCCGGCAAAAAAAAGACCCGCCACCAGAGGGTGACGGGTCCTTGTGCGAATGTCACGCGATAGCGCGAAATTACGCCTGCTGGTTCATCAGCTCGTTGAACGTTGTGGCTTTTTCAGTCACTTTCGCTTTCGCCAGAACGGCTTCAACAGCCTGCTCTTCCAGCGCAACGTTACGCATGTTGTCCATCAGCTCTTTGTTTTTGCTGTAGAACTCGATCACTTCTTTCGGATCTTCGTACGCAGAAGCCATCTCTTCGATCAGGCCTTTTACGCGCTCTTCGTCAGCTTTCAGCTCGTTAGTGCGAATCACTTCGCCCAGCAGCAGGCCAACAACGACGCGGCGTTTAGCCTGTTCTTCGAACAGTTCGCGCGGCAGTTCCAGCGCTTGTTTCTCGTTGCCGCCGAAACGCTGAGCAGCCTGGCGACGCAGTACGTCGATTTCGCTGTCGATCAGAGCGGAAGGAACGTCAATGTCGTTCGCTTTCACCAGACCTTCGATGGCCTGAGATTTAACACGGTTACGTACAGCGCCTTTCAGTTCGCGCTCCATGTTCTTGCGCACTTCGGTACGCAGACCAGCCACGGAACCATCTTCAACGCCGAAACGCTTGATGAATTCTTCAGTCAGTTCCGGCAGCTCGCGCTCTTCCACTTTCTTCAGGTTGATCGCGAACTTCGCGGCTTTACCTTTCAGGTTTTCAGCGTGGTATTCTTCCGGGAAGGTGACGTCAATGGTGAATTCTTCACCGGCTTTGTGACCTTTGATACCGTCTTCAAAGCCCGGGATCATACGTCCCTGGCCCATTGCCAGGACGAAGTCAGACGCTTTTCCGCCTTCGAATTCTTCGCCGTCTACAGAACCGGTGAAGTCGATGGTCACGCGATCTTCTGCATCAGCAGCGCCGTCTTTGTCTTTCCAGGTCGCCTGCTGCTTGCGCAGGGTGTCCAGCATGACATCAACGTCAGCGTCGGTCACTTCAACCACCGGTTTTTCAACTTCGATAGCATCCAGACCCGTCAGTTCAACTTCCGGATAGACTTCAAATTCTACAGAATAGGTGAAGTCTTCACCCAGCTTGTATTCGCCCGGAACGTAGTTCGGCGCGCCAGCCGGATTGATTTTTTCTTTGATGATCGCATCAACGAAGTTGCGGCTCATCAGGTCGCCCAGAACATCCTGGCGAACAGACGCGCCATAACGCTGAGCAACAACATTCATAGGTACTTTGCCTTTACGGAAGCCGTCAATACGTACTTTCTTCGCTACGTTGACCAGCTCGCTTTTCACAGCGGTCTCGATGCTGTCAGCAGCGATAGTAATCGTTACACGGCGGCCAAGGCCTTGAGTGGTTTCAACTGAAACTTGCATCTTGTTACCTCAAAAAATCACAGTGCTCGGTCAACTCTACTCCGCAAGCACAGATTATTGGCTTCGCGGAACCGGGATGTTCTCATAATCAATCACATTCCCTGTCGTCAGAATCATCCCGAAGACATTCAAATAGACGCGGCATTATAGCGGCATCACTTTTATGAGTCGAGAACGGTGATTGCGCGTTGCTGCGGCTTTTTTCACAATTCCCGGCTAATTTTGGTCTGAAAACCGTCAAACCAGAACAAAATTCAGACAAAATAAAACGGCCCGCAGGCCGTTTTCACACAATCATTAGCAACATACTGGAAAAGCGCCAGCGGTTGCAAATAGGTTTTCAGGCGATGCTTCCTGCTCCACGGCATGGCGGTGACGCAAAAATCGTATCCTGCAAGCCTTCCCATTCCTTAATGGTGTAGGTGTGCAGCGCCAGCGCGTGGACCGTCGTGGACAGTTCAGCCGTTAATGTGCCGTAGATCATCCGATGACGATTTAAAAACCGTTCGCCTGCGAAGCGATCGCTAACCAGAACCACTTTAAAGTGGCTTTCGGAACCTGCCGGGACATTGTGACGATAACTCTCATCCACAACTTCGAGGAACACGGGTTGGAACGCTGCCCTTAATTTTTCTTCTATTTGCTCACGTATCATCATGAAAGATCTCCTCAAACCACGCTGAGATGTCACCCATCCCTTTAAATATTAGCCGCTTTTACCGGTTCCATTACACCATTACAACAAATATTTAGCCTTCGTCTGATTTTCAGCGTCAAACTCGTGAAGTTTACTGATTTATACATTCCGGAGATTGCAAAAAGCCGAAGTTTGTTCTCCATGCAGTCATAAAACGGACAACGCGATGAATTTACATGCGTTACCCACTTCCCCTCGCCGTTAGCGGTGTTATGATGGCGGGAATTTTTCACTTTCTCTGCTGAAGATTTACTGAGAGTCCGAACATGTTAAAAAAAATCCTCTTTCCGTTAGTCGCTATCTTTATGCTGGCAGGCTGCGCGACGCCGCCGACCACCATCGACGTGTCCCCGAAAATGACCCTGCCTCAGCAGGATCCAAGCCTGATGGGTGTGACCGTCAGTATTAACGGCGCCGACCAGCGTACGGATCAGGCGCTGGCGAAAGTCACCCGCGACAACCAGCTCGTCACCCTGACCGCCTCCCGCGATCTGCGCTTCCTGTTACAAGAAGTGCTGGAAAAACAGATGACCGCGCGCGGATATATGGTGGGTCCGAACGGTGCGGTTAACCTGCAAATCATTGTTAATCAGCTGTATGCCGACGTCTCCCAGGGCAACGTCCGCTATAACATCGCCACCAAAGCCGATATCGCCATCATCGCCACCGCGGCAAACGGCAACAAGATGACGAAAAACTATCGTGCCAACTACTCCGTTGAAGGCGCTTTCACGGCGACCAACAAAAATATCGCTAACGCGGTCAACAGCGTGCTGACCGACACCATCGCGGATATGTCTCAGGACACCAGCGTCCACGACTTCATCAAGCAAAACGCACGTTAATATCTGTATCCTGACCCGGCCTCACGCCGGGTCAGTTTTCTGAGCCCATGTCCAGTCACTACTTACGTATTTTTCAGCAACCAAAATCAGCGATTTTGCTGATGCTAGGGTTCGCCTCCGGCTTACCGCTCGCGCTGACGTCCGGCACGCTTCAGGCGTGGATGACTGTCGAGAATATCGATCTTAAAACCATCGGTTTTTTCTCGCTTGTCGGTCAGGCTTACGTCTTTAAATTTCTCTGGTCGCCGGTCATGGACCGCTACACGCCGCCTTTTTTGGGTCGCCGTCGCGGTTGGCTGCTGACCACCCAGATCCTGCTTTTGATCTCCATCGCGGCGATGGGGTTCCTTGAGCCTGGCAGCCAGTTGCGCTGGATGGCGGCCCTCGCGGTCGTCATCGCCTTCTGTTCCGCCTCGCAGGACATTGTTTTCGACGCGTGGAAAACAGACGTCTTAGCCGCGGAAGAACGCGGCGCGGGTGCGGCGATCAGCGTGTTGGGGTATCGGTTGGGGATGTTAGTTTCGGGCGGACTTGCGCTGTGGATGGCCGACCGCTGGCTTGGCTGGCAGGGTATGTACTGGCTGATGGCGGCGCTGCTTATTCCCTGCATTATCTCAACGCTGCTGGCGCCGGAGCCAACCGACGCCATTCCGGTGCCCAAAACCCTTGAACAGGCCGTCGTCGCCCCACTGCGCGACTTTTTTGGCCGTAACAACGCCTGGCTGATTTTGCTGCTCATCATCCTTTATAAACTCGGCGACGCGTTTGCCATGAGCCTGACGACGACCTTTTTGATTCGCGGCGTCGGATTTGACGCCGGTGAAGTGGGCGTGGTGAACAAAACGCTGGGGTTACTGGCGACCATCGTCGGCGCGCTGTACGGCGGCATATTAATGCAGCGACTGACCCTGTTCCGCGCGTTGCTGATCTTCGGCATCCTGCAAGGGGTTTCTAACGCGGGATACTGGCTGCTGTCGGTCACTGATAAGCACATGTTCAGCATGGCAACGGCAGTATTCTTCGAAAACCTGTGCGGGGGGATGGGGACATCCGCGTTTGTCGCCTTGTTGATGACGCTGTGTAATAAGTCCTTTTCCGCCACCCAATTTGCGCTTCTTTCCGCGCTTTCTGCTGTGGGTCGCGTGTATGTCGGCCCGGTTGCAGGTTGGTTTGTTGAAGCGCACGGCTGGTCGACTTTTTATCTCTTCTCCGTTGTCGCTGCGCTACCCGGTCTGCTTCTGCTGCTGATATGCAAACAAACGCTGGAGTACACGCGAGAGAGCGAAAGCTTCCTGCCGCGTACGGAATTCCGTTCTGCTTACCGTCTGGCGCTGAAAATACTGATGGCGGGCTGCGCGATGTTGGGCGTCTGGCTGTTACTGCTGACGATGAATGCGCTGAACTTGTCCAACTTCACCTTCCTCGCTGGGCTACTGGAAGTGGCGGTGATCGTGGCAATCATTGGCGTTGTCGTGGGCGGCGTGCTGGATTATCTGGCGCTGCGCAAAACCCGTCTGGTGTAAGTGGCAGACATTATTTAGCCGTTGTAATCACCCTGCGCGATTATAACGGTTAAATAATCAACACTTGAGAAAAATATTATTTGTTGTTTTGTGCGCAATAGAAACTGGAAATTATTGACGCCTTTAATGTATTTTATTTTCCTTACTCGATTCAGCTTGAGCGCATTTATTTTTTGTATTTTGTTTGTCTCTTTTTTGATAATTAATTGTTAATCAATTGTTTTATTTTTGCATTGGTTATACCAATTGCCCTCCCGCCCCTTCCTCTTAGTCCCCTTTCGTTATAAAGCGATGTTGCAACAGGTTCTTAATGCTATACTGACATATCTTGCAACATATGTGACACGTGCGGCAGAACCCGGTAACACAGATCCAATGATGTTTACAGTAATGTAACCTTCCCGTAAAATGCCCACACACTTTAAACGCCACCAGGTCCCGTGGAATTGAGGTCGTTAAATGAGACTCAGGAAATACAATAAAAGTTTGGGATGGTTGTCATTAATTGCAGGCACTGCATTACTCAGTGGCTGTAATTCTGCGCTGTTAGATCCCAAAGGACAGATTGGACTGGAGCAACGTTCACTGATACTGACGGCCTTTGGCCTGATGTTGATTGTCGTTATCCCTGCAATCTTGATGGCAATTGGTTTCGCCTGGAAGTATCGTGCGAGCAATAAAGATGCGAAGTACAGCCCGAACTGGTCACATTCCAATAAAGTGGAAGCTGTGGTCTGGACGGTGCCGATTCTGATCATCATTTTCCTTGCGGTACTTACCTGGAAAACCACTCACTCTCTTGAGCCAAGCAAACCGCTGGTGCATGACGAGAAGCCTATTACCATCGAAGTGGTTTCCATGGACTGGAAATGGTTCTTCATCTACCCGGAACAGGGCATTGCTACCGTGAATGAAATCGCCTTCCCGGCGAACACTCCGGTTTACTTCAAAGTGACCTCCAACTCCGTGATGAACTCCTTCTTTATTCCGCGTCTGGGTAGCCAGATTTATGCCATGGCCGGTATGCAGACTCGTCTGCACCTGATCGCCAACGAAGCCGGTACCTATGACGGTATCTCCGCCAGCTATAGCGGTCCAGGCTTCTCCGGTATGAAGTTTAAAGCTATCGCCACACCAGACCGCGCCGCATTCGACCAATGGGTTGCTAAAGCGAAACAATCTCCGAACACCATGAGCGACATGGCTGCGTTCGAGAAAGTGGCTGCGCCAAGCGAATACAACCAGGTGGAATATTTCTCCAACGTGAAACCGGATTTGTTTAAAGACGTCATTAACAAATTTATGGCTCACGGCAAGAGCATGGACATGACCCAACCGGAAGGTGAGCACAGCTCGCACGAAGGGATGGAAGGCATGGACATGAGCCACGCGGAAGCCGCTCACTAAGGGGCCGAGGAAGAAAACGATGTTCGGAAAATTATCACTGGATGCAGTCCCGTACCATGAACCCATTATCATGGTCACGATTGCTGGCATTATCATCGGTGGTCTGGCCTTACTGGGCTTAATCACTTACTTCGGTAAGTGGACCTACCTGTGGAAAGAGTGGCTAACGTCAGTTGACCACAAACGTCTTGGCATCATGTATGTCATCGTCGCTATCGTAATGTTACTGCGTGGCTTTGCCGACGCCATCATGATGCGTAGCCAACAGGCGCTGGCCTCGGCGGGCGAAGCGGGTTTCCTGCCGCCGCACCACTACGACCAGATCTTTACGGCTCACGGCGTGATCATGATCTTCTTCGTGGCCATGCCATTCGTTATCGGTCTGATGAACCTGGTGGTTCCCCTGCAGATCGGCGCGCGTGACGTTGCGTTCCCGTTCCTCAACAACCTGAGCTTCTGGTTCACCGTTGTTGGCGTGATCCTGGTTAACCTTTCTCTGGGGGTTGGTGAATTCGCACAGACCGGTTGGCTGGCCTATCCGCCGCTTTCGGGAATAGAGTACAGTCCAAGCGTCGGGGTCGATTACTGGATATGGGCGCTGCAGCTCTCCGGTATTGGGACAACGTTAACCGGTATCAACTTCTTCGTGACCATTCTGAAGATGCGTGCGCCGGGCATGACGATGTTCAAGATGCCGGTATTTACCTGGGCTTCACTGTGCGCCAACGTGCTGATTATCGCCTCGTTCCCTATTCTGACAGTGACCATCGCGCTGCTGACCCTGGATCGCTATCTGGGCACCCATTTCTTCACCAATGATATGGGCGGCAACATGATGATGTACATCAACCTGATTTGGGCCTGGGGCCATCCGGAAGTGTACATTTTGATCCTGCCGGTGTTTGGGGTGTTCTCCGAGATCGCCGCGACATTCTCCCGTAAGCGTCTGTTTGGTTACACCTCGCTGGTGTGGGCGACAGTGTGTATTACCGTTCTGTCGTTCATCGTTTGGCTGCACCACTTCTTTACTATGGGTGCAGGCGCGAACGTCAACGCCTTCTTCGGTATTACCACCATGATTATCGCCATCCCGACCGGGGTGAAGATCTTCAACTGGCTGTTCACCATGTATCAGGGCCGTATCGTCTTCCATTCAGCGATGCTGTGGACGATTGGCTTTATCGTGACCTTCTCGGTCGGCGGTATGACCGGTGTTCTGCTGGCGGTACCGGGCGCGGACTTCGTTCTGCATAACAGTCTGTTCCTGATTGCGCACTTCCATAACGTCATCATCGGCGGCGTGGTCTTCGGGTGCTTCGCCGGTATGACCTACTGGTGGCCGAAAGCGTTTGGCTTCAAGCTGAACGAAACCTGGGGTAAACGCGCGTTCTGGTTCTGGATCATCGGTTTCTTCGTGGCGTTTATGCCGCTGTACGTGCTGGGCTTCATGGGGATGACCCGTCGTCTCAGCCAGCAGATCGATCCGCAGTTCCACCCGATGCTGATGGTTGCGGCTGTCGGTGCGGCGCTGATTGCGATTGGTATTCTGTGCCTCGTTATTCAGATTTACGTTTCTATCCGCGACCGCGAGCAGAACCGTGACCTGACCGGGGACCCGTGGGGTGGCCGTACGCTGGAGTGGGCAACCTCTTCTCCGCCTCCGTTCTATAACTTTGCCGTTGTGCCGCACGTTCACGAGCGTGACGCCTTCTGGGAAATGAAAGAAAAAGGCGAAGCGTACAAACAGCCTGCGCAGTATGAAGAAATTCATATGCCGAAAAACAGCGGCGCGGGCATTGTGATTGCCGCCTTCGCAACCCTCTTCGGTTTCGCCATGATCTGGCATATCTGGTGGCTGGCAATCGCAAGCTTCGCAGGCATGATCATCAGCTGGATTGTGAAGAGCTTTGACGAGGACGTGGATTACTACGTACCAGTCCGTGAAGTCGAAAAACTGGAAAACCAGCATTTCGATGAGATTTCTAAGGCAGGGCTGAAAAATGGCAACTGATACTTTAACGCACGCGACTGCCCACGCGCACGATCACGGGCACCACGACGCAGGTCAGAACAAAATCTTCGGATTCTGGATCTACCTGATGAGCGACTGCATTCTGTTCTCGATTCTGTTCGCAACCTATGCCGTTCTGGTGAACGGCACCGCGGGTGGCCCGACGGGTAAGGACATTTTCGAACTGCCGTTCGTTCTGGTTGAAACTTTCCTGCTGTTATTCAGCTCCATCACCTACGGCATGGCGGCGATCGCCATGCACAAGAACAACAAGAGCCAGGTGGTTTCCTGGCTGGCGTTGACCTTCTTGTTTGGCGCCGGGTTCATCGGGATGGAAATCTATGAATTCCATCACCTGATTGTTAACGGTATGGGTCCGGATCGCAGCGGTTTCCTGTCGGCGTTCTTTGCGCTGGTCGGTACCCACGGCCTGCACGTAACCTCTGGACTGATCTGGATGGCGGTACTGATGGTGCAAATCGCCCGTCGCGGCCTGACCAGTACTAACCGTACCCGCATTATGTGCCTGAGCCTGTTCTGGCACTTCCTCGATGTGGTGTGGATCTGCGTGTTCACTGTTGTTTATCTGATGGGGGCGATGTAATGAGTCATTCTAACGATCACGGCGGCGCGTCCCATGGCAGCGTAAAGACCTACATGACAGGCTTTATCCTGTCGATCATCCTGACGGTGATCCCGTTCTGGATGGTGATGACGGGGGCGGCTTCTCCAGGCGTTATTCTGGGGACAATCCTGGCAATGGCAGTGGTGCAGATTTTAGTGCATCTGGTGTGCTTCCTGCACATGAACACGAAGTCTGATGAAGGCTGGAACATGACGGCTTTTGTCTTTACCGTGCTGATCATCGCCATCCTGGTTGTCGGTTCCATCTGGATCATGTGGAACCTCAACTACAACATGATGATGCACTAAGAGCGGCGGTTATGATGTTTAAGCAATACCTGCAAGTAACGAAACCAGGCATCATCTTTGGCAACCTGATCTCGGTGATCGGGGGGTTCCTGCTGGCCTCCAAGGGCAGCATTGATTATCCCCTGTTTATCTACACGTTGGTTGGGGTGTCACTGGTTGTGGCGTCGGGTTGTGTATTTAACAACTACATCGACAGGGATATCGACAGGAAGATGGAAAGGACCAAAAACCGGGTGCTGGTTAAGGGCCTGATTTCTCCTGCTGTCTCGCTGGTGTACGCCACCCTGCTGGGTATTGCTGGCTTCATGCTGCTGTGGTTTGGCGCGAATCCTCTGGCCTGCTGGCTGGGCGTGATGGGCTTTGTGGTCTATGTAGGCGTCTACAGCCTGTATATGAAGCGCCATTCTGTTTACGGTACGCTGATTGGTTCTCTCTCCGGCGCTGCGCCGCCGGTGATTGGCTACTGCGCCGTGACCGGCGACTTCGACAGCGGCGCGCTGATTCTGCTGGCGATTTTTAGCCTGTGGCAGATGCCGCACTCGTATGCCATCGCCATTTTCCGCTTTAAGGATTATCAGGCGGCAAACATCCCGGTTCTGCCGGTGGTGAAAGGTATTTCGGTGGCGAAAAACCACATTACGCTGTACATCATCGCCTTTGCGATCGCCACGCTGATGCTCTCGCTGGGCGGTTACGCCGGGTATAAATACCTGGTGGTCGCGGCGGCGGTGAGCGTCTGGTGGTTAGGAATGGCGCTGCGCGGCTATAAAGTGGAAGACGATCGCGTCTGGGCGCGCAAGCTGTTCGGCTTTTCGATCATCGCCATTACCGCGCTTAGCGTAATGATGTCCGTCGACTTTATGGTGCCGGATTCGCACAGCCTGCTGACTTACGTCTGGTAAGACAGCCTTGCGCAAACTCACGTTGAAAAGGGTGCTTGGGCACCCTTTTTTTTCGGCGTATTCTCCCAGGGGAAATACGGTTTCCAGTTCACACACGATAAATCGACGAGAAAGCCTTTCTCGTAACGATCGTGAGCGTTATGAATATCTTCCCCGGGACGCCAAATAATGCCAGATCGAGTTCTGACGGTGCTTCTTGCCAGTTTTCATCGAGATAACGATATCTCGTCTCTGAACATCGCAAGCACTTCATTGGTGAGTATTATTGAATATCCCCACCTGCATCATCCAAATCCTTCCTCTCTTTTGGTTCATAAGGATATCCGGGCGGAATAATAGCTATGCAATTATATTAAATAAACCAGTTACACAAGTAACAAACCCTTTTATGTCTCTTCACAATTCTACATATCGTAGTGGTTTACCCTGTTACCTCGCCGCTTTACACTAGGCGCGACATTAAGACAGAGGTGGGAATGAACGATTATAAAATGACGCCGGGCGAGTTGCGCGCCACCTGGGGTTTAGGGACCGTTTTTTCATTGCGCATGCTTGGCATGTTTATGGTCCTGCCGGTTCTGACCACATACGGCATGGCTTTACAGGGCGCCAGTGAAGCGTTGATTGGTATCGCGATTGGTATTTACGGCCTCGCGCAGGCGATATTTCAAATTCCGTTTGGACTGCTTTCCGACCGTGTTGGCCGTAAACCACTCATTGTCGGCGGGTTGGCCATCTTTGTTTTAGGCAGCATTATCGCCGCCCTCTCCCACTCCATCTGGGGGATTATTTTAGGGCGGGCGCTTCAGGGCTCCGGAGCGATCGCCGCCGCCGTGATGGCGTTACTGTCCGATCTCACCCGCGAACAAAACCGCACCAAGGCGATGGCGTTTATCGGCGTCAGCTTTGGCATCACCTTCGCTATCGCCATGGTGCTTGGCCCGATAATTACCCACGCGCTGGGGCTGAACGCCCTGTTCTGGATGATCGCTGTTCTCGCCACTACCGGTATTGCGTTGACAATCTGGGTCGTGCCAAACAGCACTACCCATGTGCTAAACCGCGAGTCCGGCATGGTGAAAGGCAGCTTCCGGAAAGTGCTGGCTGAACCTAAGCTGTTGAAACTTAACTTCGGTATTATGTGTCTGCACATTCTGCTGATGTCGACTTTTGTCGCCTTACCCGGTCAACTCGCAGACGCCGGGTTACCTGCCGCCGGGCACTGGAAAGTCTATCTGGTCACGATGCTGATCTCTTTTGCCTCCGTGGTGCCCTTTATTATTTACGCCGAAGTGAAGCGCAAAATGAAGCGGGTATTCCTGCTCTGCGTGGCGTTGATTGTGATTGCGGAGATCGTGCTGTGGGGCGCGGGAAATCATTTCTGGGAGCTGATTATTGGCGTCCAGATTTTCTTCCTTGCCTTTAATCTGATGGAAGCCCTTCTGCCTTCGCTCATCAGTAAAGAGTCACCAGCGGGCTATAAAGGCACAGCGATGGGTGTCTATTCCACCAGCCAGTTCCTCGGCGTGGCGATTGGCGGCTCGCTGGGCGGTTGGGTCGACGGCATGTTCGATGGACAAACCGTTTTCCTCGTCGGCGCGCTGTTAGCCGTTGTCTGGCTGGCGGTCGCCAGCACAATGAAAGAACCGCCTTATGTCAGCAGCCTGCGGGTAGAAATCCCGTCCGATATCGCCGCCGATGACACATTAAAGCAGCGTCTGTTGGCAACAGATGGCGTGAGCGAGGTGCTGATCGCGGAAAATGAGCATTCTGCGTATGTTAAGATCGACAGTAAAGTGACGAACCGTTTTGAGGTTGAGCAGGCTATCAGGCTAGCGTGATGGTTGCCGGATGGGGGTTATCGCCGATCCCATCCGGCATAAACGCTTAATCGCGGAAGTTTTTGAACTGGAACGGCTGACCTAAATCCCCGCCACGCACCAGCGCCATAACGGACTGAAGATCGTCGCGGGATTTACCGGTTACGCGAATTTCATCACCCTGAATCTGCGCCTGCACCTTCAGCTTGCTGTCTTTGATCAGCTTAACGATTTTTTTCTGCACCGCGCTTTCAATACCCTGCTTCAGCTTCGCTTCCACAAACCAGGTTTTGCCGCTGTGCACAAACTCTTCCGGCACATCCAGCGAAGCCCCTTCAATGCCGCGTTTCAGCAGTTTGGCACGCAAAATGTCCAGCAACTGGTTCACCTGGAAGTCGGACTCACTCAGCACTTTGATGGTTTTATTCGCGTCGTTCAGCTCAATACTGGCCTCTACGCCGCGAAAATCGAAACGCGACTCGACTTCACGAACCGCGTTATCTACGCCGTTACGCGCTTCCTGCAGATCAACCTCGGAAACAATATCGAAAGATGGCATCTTTTCTTCTCCCTTCATTTTCGTTGCGTTGCATAATACCTGCAACGAGGCTTAACGAGAAGCTTAGCTGATGGCGCTATACTTAGGCCATAACACCTGGCGCAGTTGCAGGTGAGGAGGAACAATGAAAGTAACAGTGCTTGGATGCGGCGCCCTGGGTCAACTCTGGCTTACAGCGTTGTGCAAACAGGGACATGACGTTCAGGGTTGGCTGCGTATTCCCCAGCCCTATTGCAGTGTGAATGTGATCGAGACCGACGGTTCGATTTTTAACGAATCTCTGACGGCGAACGACCCGGAGTTTCTTGCCGACAGCGATCTGCTGCTGGTTACCCTGAAAGCCTGGCAGGTTTCCGACGCCGTAAAAGCGCTGGCAGCCATGTTACCCGTCAGTACGCCTGTTCTGTTGATTCACAACGGTATGGGTACCATTGAGGAGCTGAAATCGCTCCGCCAGCCGCTGCTGATGGGCACCACCACCCACGCGGCGCGTCGCGATGGCAACGTCATCATCCACGTTGCCAGCGGCACCACGCATATTGGTCCAGCCCGGGAGCAGGATGGCGACTACAGTTATCTTGCGGATACATTGCAATGCGCGCTGCCTGACGTCGCCTGGCACAACACGATTCGCGCGGAGCTGTGGCGGAAGCTGGCGGTAAATTGCGTGATCAATCCGCTCACCGCGTTGTGGAACTGCCCAAACGGCGAGCTTCGCCATCATTCCGACGAGGTCGCGCTGATTTGTCGGGAAGTCGCAGCGGTGATTGAACGTGAAGGTCATCATACGTCAGAGGACGATTTACGCTATTATGTCGAACAAGTCATTGAGAGTACGGCAGAAAACATATCTTCCATGTTGCAGGATATACGGGCGATGCGGCATACCGAAATTGATTACATCACCGGTTATTTGCTGAAACGCGCCCGGGCGCACGGGATCACTGTGCCGGAAAATAGCCGCCTGTTTGAATTAGTGAAACGAAAGGAGAGTGAGTATGAGCGCATCGGCACTGGTCTGCCTCGCCCCTGGTAGTGAAGAGACCGAAGCGGTCACTACCATCGACCTGTTAGTGCGTGGCGGTATTAACGTCACCACGGCGAGCGTCGCCAGCGATGGCAATCTCACGATTGTGTGTTCCCGTGGCGTTAAACTGCTGGCAGACGCGCCGCTGGTTGAAGTCGCCGACGGCGATTATGATGCGATCGTTTTACCCGGCGGCATTAAGGGTGCGGAATGCTTTCGCGACAGTCCGCTGCTGGTGGAAACGGTCAAACAGTTCCACCGCTCCGGGCGCATTGTCGCCGCTATTTGCGCGGCCGCTGCGACCGTGCTGGTTCCACATGATATTTTCCCCATCGGCAATATGACCGGCTTTCCGGCACTGAAAGATAACATCCCCGCCGAACAGTGGCAGGACAAGCGCGTCGTATGGGACGCACGTGTGAAGCTGTTAACCAGCCAGGGGCCGGGGACCGCCATCGACTTTGGGTTGAAAATTATTGATCTGCTGGTTGGACGTGAAAAAGCCCACGAAGTGGCGTCACAACTGGTGCTGGCGGCGGGCATTTACAACTATTACGAGTAAGCGGGTAAAAGCCGGGTGGCAGTTGTGCCTTACCCGGCCTAATAAGTGATCTGTATTATCGACCCGGTAAGCGCTGCGCCACCGGGCAATCAATTACGGACGGTAAACCTTCACGTTCTCAAAGCCCTGCTCGCGCAGATAAAGCGCCTGTAGGCGGCTCATCACGCCGCGCTCGCACCACAGCAGCCAGGTTTTGCTCTGATCGAGATCGCCGAATTTGGTGCTCAGCTTGTAGAACGGCAGGGAAACCACATCCACGCCTTCCACCTTCAGCGGTTTGTCGTCCTGCTCATCGATGGAGCGGATATCGAGGATCGCGTCGTTCGGGCCGAAGCCGCTGACGGTCTCCACTTCAACCACCTCCTGCTCGGTCTGTTGGGCGATCTCGCGGATATCGACGTTGCTGGCTTCCGCCACCACGTTATCAAGAATGCTGAAATCGAAGTTCTCTTCTTCCGCTTCAATTTTCGCCTTGATGGCTTTCACCGTCGGACTTTTTGAGATCACGCCGCAGTATTCCGGCATCGTGCGGGCGAAATCTTCGGTACCAATTTCGCGGGCGATATTGATGATGTGCTCTTTGTCGTATGCGATCAACGGACGAAGAATCAGGGTATCAGAGACATTATCAATCAAACGCAGGTTGGTCAGCGTCTGACTGGAAACCTGCCCCAGCGCTTCGCCCGTCACCAGCGCCTGCACACCATACCGCTCCGCCACTTTCGACGCTGCGCGCACCATCATGCGCTTAAGCACGACGCCCATCTGGCCATCGTCGACCTTTTCGAGGATCTCACCGACCACCGGCTCAAAGTTAATGGCGACAAAGCGGACGCGGTGCGAACTGCCGTAACGGTTCCACAGGTAATGCGCCACCTGGCGAACACCGATTTCATGCGCCGCGCCGCCAAGATTAAAGAAGCAGTAATGTACGCGGCAGCCGCGACGCATCAACATGTAACTGGAAACGCCAGAGTCAAAACCGCCTGAAATCAGCGACAGCACGTCTTCCTGGGTACCGATCGGGAAACCGCCAATCCCTTCATAGCGACCTTTGATGATCAGCAGACGGTCATCTTCAACTTCAAGATGCACCGTTACATCCGGGTTGGTCAGCTTCACGCGCGCAGATTCAATATGCTGATTTAATCCGCCGCCCACGTAACGTTCCACTTCGATGGAGCTAAACGCATGCTTACCGCGACGCTTCACACGTACGCAGAAGGTTTTGCCTTCCAGACGGTCGCGGTACTCCACCAGCGCTTTCTCGAAGATATCGTGCAGGTCGGTGAACGGCACATCTTCCACTTCAAGGATATGGTGGATACCCGGAATGCGGGTCAGCGCCTCGCGAATCATCAGGCGCTGGCTTTCATCCTTAGCGCGTACTTCGATGTTATCCCAGTGGCGAACGACAGCAAGGGTTTCATCATAGTGCTTTAAAACGTTACGAATGTTCCCGGTCAGAATTTTTATAAAGCGCAAACGCACAGATTGGCTTTTGATAGTGATTTCCGGGAACAATTTAATGATAAACTTCATGGCGGCAATGGTTCTTAAGCAAGCCATCAAAGGCTTGTATTGGAGAATAGTACAGCAGCCCAAACATGAAGCTGCATCCAGGCGCGGGAGTATACCATCAACCGGTCCGTCCTGTGCACATCCCCTTACCATTGTGCGTTATTTGCTTATCAGTGCGAGTCCGTTACCATAGTCTTGTGCTGCCATTACTGAGAGTCAGACATTCATTATGCCGAAGAAAAACGAGGCGCCCGTCAGCTTTGAAACATCGCTGAACGAGCTGGAGCAAATTGTAACCCGTCTGGAAAGCGGCGATCTGCCGCTTGACGAGGCGCTGAACGAATTTGAACGTGGCGTGCAGCTGGCGCGTCAGGGCCAGGTTAAGCTGCAGCAGGCTGAACAGCGCGTGCAGATCCTGCTGTCTGACAACGAAGACGCAGAGACGACGCCTTTTACACCGGATAACGCGTAAATGGATTTTACCCAGCAGCTACAGGCTTGCGTGGAGCAGGCCAATCAGGCGCTAAACCGTTTTATCGCTCCACTGCCCTTTCAGAACACTCCCGTGGTCGAAACCATGTTGTATGGCGCATTATTAGGGGGTAAACGCCTGCGCCCGTTTTTGGTTTACGCCACCGGCCAGATGTTTGGCGTCAGCAAGGGTACGCTGGACGCCCCGGCCGCCGCCGTTGAGTGCATTCACGCCTATTCGCTCATTCACGACGATTTACCGGCGATGGATGACGACGATTTGCGCCGCGGCCTGCCGACCTGCCACGTCAAATTTGGCGAAGCGAACGCCATTCTCGCTGGCGACGCCCTGCAAACGCTGGCGTTTTCCATCATCAGCGACGCGCCGATGCCGGAAGTGAGCGACCGCGATCGCATAGCGATGATTTCCGAACTGGCGAACGCCAGTGGGATTGCGGGGATGTGCGGCGGTCAGGCGCTCGATCTGAACGCTGAAGGTAAGCAGGTGCCGCTGGACGCGCTGGAGAAAATCCACCGCCATAAAACCGGCGCATTGATCCGCGCCGCAGTGCGCCTGGGCGCGTTAAGCGCGGGCGAAAAAGGGCGAAACGCCCTGCCGATACTCGACAAATACGCAGAAAGTATCGGCCTGGCCTTCCAGGTTCAGGATGACATTCTGGATGTGGTGGGCGATACTGCAACGTTGGGTAAACGCCAGGGTGCCGACCAGCAGCTTGGCAAAAGTACCTATCCTGCACTTCTGGGTCTTGAGCAAGCCCGGAATAAAGCCCGGGATTTAATCGAAGAGGCCCGTCAGTCATTAAACCAGCTGGCCGTTCAGTCTCTCGATACCTCGGCACTGGAAGCGCTAGCGGACTACATAATCCAGCGTGATAAATAAACAACCAATCCTATGGGCTTGCGATGAGTTTTGATATAGCCAAATACCCTACCCTGGCACTGGTCGACTCCACCCAGGAGTTACGCCTTTTACCCAAAGAGAGTCTGCCGAAACTCTGCGACGAACTGCGCCGCTATCTTCTCGACAGCGTCAGTCGTTCCAGCGGACACTTCGCCTCCGGGCTGGGCACGGTGGAACTCACCGTGGCGCTGCATTATGTCTATAACACGCCGTTTGACCAGCTTATCTGGGACGTGGGCCATCAGGCTTATCCGCACAAAATTCTCACGGGTCGCCGCGATAAAATCGGCACCATCCGCCAGAAAGGCGGCCTGCACCCATTCCCATGGCGCGGCGAGAGCGAATACGACGTCCTGAGCGTCGGTCACTCTTCGACGTCTATCAGCGCAGGAATTGGCATTGCCGTCGCCGCCGAAAAAGAGGGAAAAGATCGCCGCACCGTGTGCGTGATTGGCGACGGTGCGATCACCGCCGGTATGGCGTTTGAAGCAATGAACCACGCGGGCGATATCAAGCCGGACATGCTGGTGATCCTCAACGACAACGAAATGTCGATTTCCGAAAACGTCGGCGCGCTCAATAATCACCTGGCGCAGCTGCTTTCCGGCAAGCTCTACTCCTCGTTGCGTGAAGGCGGCAAGAAGGTCTTTTCTGGCGTACCGCCGATTAAAGAACTCCTGAAGCGCACAGAAGAACATATCAAAGGCATGGTGGTGCCGGGCACGCTGTTTGAAGAGCTGGGCTTTAACTATATCGGCCCTGTGGATGGTCACGACGTACTGGGACTTATCACGACGCTCAAGAATATGCGCGATCTGAAAGGTCCGCAGTTTCTGCACATCATGACCAAAAAAGGGCGTGGCTATGAGCCTGCCGAAAAAGATCCGATCACGTTCCATGCAGTGCCGAAATTCGATCCCTCCAGCGGCTGCCTGCCGAAAAGCAGCGGCGGCCTGCCGAGCTATTCGAAAATCTTTGGCGACTGGCTGTGCGAAACCGCAGCGAAAGACAGCAAGCTCATGGCGATCACCCCGGCCATGCGCGAAGGTTCCGGCATGGTCGAATTTTCGCGTAAATTCCCGGATCGCTATTTTGACGTCGCGATCGCCGAACAACATGCGGTAACCTTTGCCGCCGGTCTGGCGATTGGCGGCTACAAGCCGGTGGTGGCGATTTACTCCACCTTCCTGCAACGCGCCTACGATCAGGTTATTCATGACGTGGCGATCCAGAAGCTGCCGGTGATGTTTGCCATTGACCGCGCCGGGATTGTCGGCGCCGACGGGCAGACCCACCAGGGGGCGTTCGATCTCTCGTATCTGCGCTGCCTGCCGGATATGGTTATCATGACCCCCAGCGATGAAAACGAATGCCGCCAGATGCTGTTTACCGGCTATCACTACAGCGAAGGCCCGACCGCGGTCCGCTACCCGCGCGGCAACGCGCTGGGCGTTGAACTGACGCCGCTGGAGAAGCTGCCTATCGGCAAAGGCGTGGTGAAACGTCACGGTGAAAAACTGGCCATCCTGAACTTCGGTACGCTGATGCCGGAAGCGGCAAAGGCCGCGGAATCGCTTAACGCAACCCTGGTGGATATGCGTTTTGTGAAGCCGCTGGACGACGCGTTGATTCTGGAAATGGCTGCCCAGCACGACGTGTTGGTGACGCTGGAGGAAAACGCCATTATGGGCGGTGCGGGCAGCGGCGTGAACGAGGTGCTGATGGCGCATCGTAAGCCGGTGCCAGTGCTGAACATCGGCCTGCCGGACTTCTTTATCCCGCAGGGCACTCAGGATGAGGCGCGCGCCGAACTGGGGCTCGATGCCGCTGGCATTGAAGCCAAAATCAAGGCCTGGCTGGCATAATCGTCTATTTGCTCCTGCTATGCTTATCCCATAATCAGCATAACAGGAGCGAAACAATGCAATACAACGTCTTAGGAAAAACCGACCTTCGGGTCTCCCGCCTGTGTCTGGGCTGTATGACGTTTGGCGAACCGAGCCGCGGCAATCATGCCTGGACGCTTCCCGAAGAAAGCAGTCGTCCGATCATCAAACACGCCCTTGAGGGCGGCATCAACTTTTTCGACACCGCCAACAGTTATTCCGCAGGCAGCAGCGAAGAGATTGTTGGTCGCGCCCTGCGCGATTTCGCCCGTCGTGACGAGGTGGTGGTGGCGACCAAGGTCTTTCATCAGGTTGACGACCTGCCGGAAGGTTTGTCCCGCGCGCAGATCCTGCGCTCTATCGACGACAGTCTGCGGCGTCTGGGTATGGATTACGTTGATATCCTGCAAATTCACCGCTGGGACTACAACACGCCGATAGAAGAAACACTGGAAGCGCTGAATGATGTCGTGAAAGCCGGGAAAGCACGTTACATCGGCGCATCCTCAATGCACGCCTCGCAATTTGCCCAGGCGCTGGCTCTGCAAAAACAGCATGGTTGGGCGCAGTTCATCAGTATGCAGGACCATTACAATCTGATCTATCGTGAGGAAGAGCGCGAGATGCTGCCGCTGTGCTATCAGGAGGGCATCGCGGTGATCCCGTGGAGTCCGCTGGCGCGGGGTCGTCTGACCCGTCCGTGGGGGGAAACCACCGCGCGCGTCGTCTCCGATGAGGTGGGTAAAAATCTGTACCGCGAAAGCGACGAAAACGATGCGCAGATCGCCGCCCGCCTGGCAGGCGTTAGTGAAGAGCTTGGCGCGACGCGCGCTCAGGTGGCGCTGGCGTGGCTGCTCAGCAAACCCGGTGTCGCCGCGCCGATTGTCGGCGCATCTCGGGAAGAACAACTGGATGAACTGCTGAACGCGGTGGATTTAACGCTGAAGCCGGAGCAGATAGCCGAACTGGAAACACCGTACAAACCGCATCCGGTGGTGGGATTCAAGTGAAGACAGCGCCCGATAGCACGACGCTTATCGGGCCTCTCCCGCATTTCAGGAATCGGTTAAAACATACCGATCGGCCAGTGGTGGCCGATAAAATACAAAATACCGGCAGAAATCACCCCTGCAACGATATCGTCAACCATGATCCCCATCCCACCGTGGACGTTGCGGTCAAACCAACGGATCGGCCATGGCTTCCACATATCAAGAATACGGAAAATAACGAACCCGGCTGCCACCCACTGCCAGTCGCGGGTCGGCAGCGCCATCAGGGTGATCCACATCCCGATGAATTCATCCCAGACAATACTGCCGTGATCATGAACGCCCATGTCTTTCGCCGTCTGATGGCAGAGATAGACCCCGATACAGATGCCCAGCATCACCACCAGTGAATAGAGCTGCCAGGGCAGAAAGGTCATCACATACCAGAACGGGATCGCCGCCAGTGACCCCATCGTGCCCGGAACCACCGGACTCAGACCACTACCAAAACCGGTAGCCAACAAATGCCACGGGTTAGTCAGTTTCAGGCGGCTTTTCGCCGTATCTTTATGACGTGGCAAAATGGTCATATCCTTTCCAGTCGAAGGTGACAGGCTCGCCGTCACGCGTAAAACAGATCCCTTCCACATCCGCGCTCATTTGCCCGATGCAGGTAAACGGCACGCCGAGATGGCCGAGCGCGACATCCAGCGCCCCGCGATTCAGTTCCGGTACCGTAAAGCATAATTCATAGTCTTCGCCGCCGGAGAGCGCCCAGCGCAGCGCCTGTTCGCTTTCGACATGACGTTTGACCGCGTCGGAGAAAGGCAGCGTTTCAATGTCTATGCGCGCGCCGCAGGCGCTGGCTTTGACGATATGCCCAAGATCGGAAATCAGCCCATCCGACAGATCGATCGCCGCGCTCGCCTTGTCGCGCAGCGCCTGCCCTTGAAGAATACGCGGCGTCGGTCGCAGGTGGCGTTTTAGCAGATATTCCCGGTCAACCTCATCCGCAACCTGTAAACGGTGCTGTAAAATCGCCAGCCCTGCCGCGCTGTCGCCTGGCGTACCGGTAACGTAAATCCAGTCGCCCGGCTTCGCCCCTGAGCGTTTCAGGGCGCGGCCCGCAGGGACGTAGCCGTGGATACCCAGCGTCATGGAGAGCGGCCCACGCGTGGTATCGCCGCCAATCAGCTGCATATCGTAATAATTGAGTAGTTCGAACAGACTGTCGCTGAATATTTCCAGCCAGCGTTCATCGACCTTCGGCAGCGTTATCGCCAGCGTCAGCCACGCCGGATCGGCGCCCATTGCCGCCAGATCGCTTAAATTGACCGCCAGCGCTTTATACGCCAGGTCCGCCGGATCGATATCGGCCAGGAAGTGATTACCCGCCACCAGCGTATCGGTACTGATCGCCAGGGTCTGTTTTTCAGGAATATTCAGGAGTGCGCAATCGTCGCCAATACCGGTTTCGACATCGAGACGAGAGCTTCTAACACGGTCAAAATAACGGGCAATCAGGGAGAACTCGCCGCATGCCATACGTTATGCCTCAGCAGAAATAAAGAAAAAGCCGCCAGCGGAGCGGAGGCGTCCCCGCGTCACTGACGGCCTGGTGATTACTTTTTGTTGGGGCGAATCGCAGGCGCTGCTTTATCCAGTACGCCATTGACGAACTTGTGGCTGTCTTCTGCGCCGAAGGTTTTCGCCAGTTCGATCGCTTCGTTGATGGCCACTTTATACGGCACATCGCTACGCTTAGACAGCTCAAACAGCGCAATGCGCAGGACCGCTTTTTCCACCTGACCCAGTTCTTCCAACAGGCGGGACAGGTAAGGCTTCATCAAACCGTCCAGGTACGCGCTGTTAGTCGCCACCCCGGACAGCAGTTCGCGGAAGTACATGACGTCAACATCTTTTACGTCCTGTTCTGCCAGGAACTGGTATTCAACATCAGCGATGTCGTTCTGGGACAACTGCCAGGAGTAGAGCGCCTGAACGGCACACTCACGAGCGCGGCGACGAGCAGCAGGTTTCACGGATTTCCCCTTACAAAAATCAGGCCTTGATGGCTTTCAATACATTAATCATTTCAAGCGCGGTCAGTGCAGCTTCCGCGCCTTTGTTACCGGCTTTGGTGCCAGCACGTTCAATCGCTTGTTCAATGCTTTCGGTGGTCAGTACGCCAAAGGCGACAGGAATTTCGCTGTCCTGAGCGACATGCGCCAGGCCATTGCTTGCCCCACCAGCAACATATTCAAAGTGCGCGGTGCCACCACGGATCACGGTGCCAAGCGCAATCACCGCGTCATATTTACCGGTTTTCGCCAATGCGCCAGCCGCCAGCGGCAGCTCGTATGCGCCTGGAACCCAAACGACGGTAATATTTTCATCTTTAACCTGGCCAATGCGTTTCAGTGCGTCAACCGCGCCGTCCAGCAGGCTGTCATTGATAAAGTTGTTGAAACGCGCAATGGTGATGGCGACGCGAGCGTCCGGAGTAGCAACGTTAGCTTCAATAATGTTCATATTCTTCCTTCGGGTTCGGTATAAGCCCCCGCAGGGGGGCGGATTTTATCATAAATATCGTCGCGCTGCTTCCTAAATTCAGGCAGCCATTACGCGGGAATCAAATGCAGGCAAACGTCCGGACCTACACGACGTATCTCATTGAATGTAAACTTCGGCGCCTGGCTAAGTTGTTCAAGCCCTGGCAGGACGCATAATCCGCGGGCGTCATTGCCTAACAGTGTAGGCGCAACATAAACGATTAGCTCGTCCACCACGCCAGCCTGCAGCAGCGCGCCCGCAAGGGTCGGCCCCGCCTCCACCCAGAGGCTGTTGACCTGCTGTTTGCCTAACAACATCATCAGCACCACCAGATCAAGATGGCCATTGTGTTCCGGCACCAGAAGCGTACGCACCGTTTCCGGCCACTGGCGGGAATCATCTTTGGTACGCGCAAACCAAGTTTCTCCCGGCTGCTGAACAATGCGGTGTTCCGGCGTCACGCGATTCTGACTGTCGATCACAATCCGCACCGGTTGGCGCAGCGTGTCCTGCGGGTATACCGCCTGCGTCGCGTCGTCCAGTTCAGTCCAGCGTACGGTCAGTTGCGGATCGTCCGCCAGTACCGTTGCGCTACTGGTCAGGATGGCGTGGCTTTGCGCACGCAGGCGCTGAACGTCGCGTCGCGCCTGCGGCGAGGTGATCCACTGGCTTTCACCGCTCGCCATCGCCGTACGCCCGTCCAGCGAGGCGCCGAGCTTAAGCTGAACATACGGAAAACCGGTGCGCATTCGCTTGAGAAAGCCTTTGTTTAACCCTTCCACTTCGCGCATCATCAGACCGTGGCTGACGTCGATCCCTGCCTGTTGCAGACGGTACAGCCCACGTCCGGCCACCTGTGGATTCGGATCCTGCATCGCCGCGACCACGCGCGATACTCCGGCAGCAATCAGCGCATCGCAGCACGGCGGGGTGCGGCCATGGTGGCTACAGGGTTCAAGGGTAACGTAAGCCGTCGCGCCTTTGGCTTTTTCGCCGGCCATCCGCAGCGCATGGACTTCGGCGTGGGGTTCCCCGGCGCGGTGATGGTAACCTTCGCCGACAATTTCGCCCTCTTTCACAATCACGCAACCGACGTTGGGATTGGGGTGAGTGGTGAACCGCCCGCGCGCAGCAAGCTTCAGCGCGCGCGCCATGTATATCTCATCCTGCATGGCTTAGTCCTGTAGGCGAGCGATCTCTTCGCCGAATTCTTTGATATCTTCGAAGCTACGGTAGACGGAGGCAAAACGGATATAGGCGACTTTGTCGAGTTTTTTCAGTTGTTCCATCACCAGATTGCCGATCATTTTACTCGGCACTTCACGCTCACCGGTGGCGCGCAGCTGCGACTTGATGTGGTTCAGCGCCATTTCGACGTCATCTGAACTGACCGGACGCTTTTCCAGCGCACGTAACATGCCGCTACGTAGTTTTTCTTCATTAAAAGGTTCGCGCACGTCGTTGCTTTTCACAACCCGTGGCATCACAAGTTCCGCGACTTCGAAAGTGGTGAAGCGTTCGTTACAAACCAGACACTGCCGACGGCGGCGTACTGACGATCCCTCGCCCACAAGACGAGAGTCAATTACTTTCGTGTCTACGGCGAAACAAAATGGGCAATGCATACGGCGTCCTGACCAGGTGGTTAACAGAAATCTATTTTACCCTGAACTGACGTGACAACAAAGGCGCAACGCTTTTGAGACAAAGGATCGGTGTCTTTGCGCCGTTTACGCACTACCATTAGGTCAGTGCAATATTCCAGGAAAACCGCGATATGACAAAACGTTACCTAAGAATTCTCCTGGCGGGAAGCCTGTTTAGCCTTACCGCCTGCGCCCAGCAAAGCGAGGTTCGTCAGATGCATCAAAGCATCAGTACGTTAAATAAAGAGATGAATCAGCTTAATCAGGAAACGGTAAAAATTACGCAGCAGAACAGCCTGAACGTGAAATCTACCCGCGGCGTGTACCTGTTGCCGGGTTCAAATACGCCGGCGCGTCTGAACAGCCAGATTGGCACGCTGCGCATGTCGCTAAAAAATATCGCGCCGAATGCTGACGGCACACGCGTGACGCTACGGATTCAGGGTGAGTCCAACGATCCGTTACCGGCTTTCAGCGGCACCGTTGAATATGGGCAAATTCAGGGAACAACTGACAATTATCAGGAAGTCAATGTGCAGAATATGTTGATTAACGCCCCTGCCAGTCTCCTGGCGCCAGCCGATGTGGACATTCCGCTTCAACTTAATGGTGTTACACCCGAGCAGTTAGGCTTTATCCGTATTCATGATATCCAGCCTGTGACGCGCTAAACGCCTCTGCGGAACGTTTTGTGCGTTCCGCAACATCTCACCCGCCCTTTTTGTGACTCTACTGACATCACCGAAATTTTTGCTAATCCTTTGCAACATTCATCAAAGTCAGTACAATCGCCGCGCTAAAACACGCAAACGTGAACGCAATCGATTACGTGAATGATAGAAATGTGAAACATGACAGATTTTTGTGAGCAATGATTTTTATAATAGGCTCCGCAGAAACACGAAATATTTAGAAACCTAATTCGCGCCTTTTTCACTCCCGTTAGGGATTTTCAATCAGTGGCATAAATATGAAAAAAACATTACTTGCAGCCGGTGCAGTGCTCGCGCTTTCTACGTCTTTCACCGTGAACGCCGCCGACAACGACAAACCGCAGTATCTTTCCGACTGGTGGCACCAGAGCGTCAACGTTGTGGGTTCCTACCATACCCGCTTCGGACCGACACTGCGCAACGACACCTATCTGGAATACGAAGCTTTCGCCAAAAAAGACTGGTTTGATTTCTATGGCTACGTTGATGCGCCTCGCTTCTTCGGCGGCGACAGCAACTCCCGCGGGATCTGGAACCACGGTTCTCCGCTGTTTATGGAAATCGAACCACGCTTCTCGATCGATAAGCTGACCAACAGCGACCTGAGCTTTGGTCCGTTCAAAGAGTGGTATTTCGCGAATAACTATATCTACGATATGGGTCGTAACAGCGAAGGCCGCCAGAGCACCTGGTATATGGGTCTCGGTACCGACATCGACACAGGGTTGCCGATGAGCCTGTCCCTGAACGTCTATGCGAAATATCAGTGGCAGAACTACGGTGCGTCCAATGAAAACGAATGGGATGGCTACCGTTTCAAAGTGAAATACTTTGTGCCGATTACCGATCTGTGGGGCGGTAACCTGAGCTACATTGGCTTCACCAACTTCGACTGGGGCTCTGATCTGGGCGACGATCAGTACCGCACCAGCAACTCTATCGCGTCCAGCCACATTCTGGCGCTGAACTACGATCACTGGCACTACTCGGTGGTCGCCCGTTACTTCCATAACGGTGGTCAGTGGAAAGATGGCGATGAGCCGGTATGGCAGGCGGAACCGATCAAGTCTAACGGCTTCGGCTGGTACCTGGTGGTAGGTTACAACTTCTAAGTAGCGCAAATAGCCGGGTGGCAAGTTATGCCTGACCCGGCCTCCGCGCGTCGCCCGCTGTTCCGCAAGCGGGCTTTTTATCGCTTACCTTGCGCAAAAAATCCGCCAACGAGCGCTCTGCACTCTCGCAAAAGCGCCGCTCCGTCATCGTGATCTGCAAACATCTGTCGAGCCGAAAGCAGCGATAATCATCCCGCCGTTCGCACCAGGCGACCAAAAGCCAGTATTCGCCCCAGAAATACATCCCCAGCGGCTGTACCTCCCGCCAGGAGAGCTGTCCGGCCTCGTCGCGATAATGCAGCGCCAGCACCTGTTGGCCGGAAATGGCGCGATGAATAAGGTCGAATGCGCTGCGTGAATGCGGCTGTGTCCCAAAGTCCGGGGCGAATATCCGCGCCTGCTCGGCTTTGCGGCGGCTTTCTTCCGGCAGGATCGCCAGCACTTTCTCTTGTGCTGACGCCAGTTCGCGCGACAGGGAATCTCCGCCCCAGGTCGTTAACAGACGAATAGCCGCAATCAGCGCTTCGGATTCCCGGTGAGTCAACATCAGCGGCGGCAAATCAAATCCCGCCATCAGGCGATACCCACTGCCCGCCTCTCCTTCCACCGGTACTCCGGACAGCGACAGGTCGCGGATATCACGGTAGATCGTCCGTTCTGACACCTCCAGCCGCTCGGCAAGTAGCGCCGCCGTCGTCAGTCGCCTGCCGCGCAGGATCTGCACAATCTGAAACAAACGGTCGGCGCGACGCGTCATAGTGACTCTCTTACGTTAAGCGGGTTGATGTAATCCGACACGGTTACCTTCGCTGTCGGTAAACAGCGCCACGGTGCCAATCTCGTTGCCCAAATCGATCGGGCCGAACACGCATTCACCACCGGCGCTGGCGACGCGATCCAGCGTTGCCGCAAGATCGTCGGTGTGCAGATAAACGATTGCGCCCTGCGGCGAAGGCAAGACGCCGTCGATTTTCGCCAACGCGCCGCCGGTAGCCGGATCGTCATAGGGAAAGACCGCCAGATCGGCACAGTCCATTTTTTCGCGGCGCAGCGACAGCCCCAGCACCGGCTCATAAAACGCGATAGCGCGCGCCATATCGGTGACGGGAATTTCAAACCAGTTAATGATGCTTTTACTTTTCATCCTTCCTCCTGCCTGTGTGGTTGAGTTCAGAAGAAGAATAAAACAGGGCTCCTGACAGCATACTGTCAGTAATGATTGCGGAACAAGCCAGAAAGGAAAAAGAAAAATCCCGATCTTACGACCGGGATTTCATCAGGGAGCTGAACACCAGATTACGGCAGAATTGACGGCTGATCCGCCCCTTCTTTTTCGACTTTCTGCTGCAGCATGTGCTCGCGCTTCATACCCAGCTTCAGCGCCAGCGCCGACGCAACGTAGATGGAAGACGCGGTACCGATAGAGACACCGATCAGCATGGTCAGCGAGAAGCCTTCCAGCACCGGGCCGCCGAACAGGAACAGCATCAGAATCACCATCAACGTGGTACCGGAGGTGATCAACGTACGGTGCAGCGTCTGGGTCAACGACACGTTAAAGATTTCGTACGGCGTACCGCGACGAATCTTGCGGAAGTTCTCACGGATACGGTCAGATACCACAATGCTGTCGTTAAGCGAGTAACCGATAACGGACATCAGCGACGCCACGATTGTCAGGTCGATCTCAATATGGAACAGCGACAGGATCCCAAGCGTGATGATCACGTCATGCGCCAGCGCGATCACCACCCCGGCCGCCAGTCGCCACTCGAAGCGGAAACCGACGTAAACGAGGATAGAAATCAGCGCGGCTAACAGCGCCATCGCGCCGGTTTGCGCAAGGTCAGCCCCCACGCTCGGTCCGACGAATTCAATTCGCTTCACCGCCGCGTTCTGGTTGGTGGACTCGTTAATCACACTCAACACTTTGCTGCCCAGCACCTGGCCGCCGTTCGCCCCTTCGGTCGGCGGCATACGAACCATGATGTCGTGACTGCTGCCGAAGTTCTGTAAAAGCGGATCAACAAAGCCCGCTTTTTCCAGCGCATCGCGCATCACATCCATCTCCGCAGGTTTTTCCAGCGTGATTTCGATAACCGTACCACCGGTAAAATCGAGCCCCCAGTTAAAGCCGCGTACGCCCATAATCACAATGGCCGCAATCAGCAGAGCGCCTGAAATGCCGAAAGCCCAGTAGTCCCAGCGCATAAAGTCCCAGACTTTACGGCCATGGTTCAATTGTTCAACAGTATATTCCTGTGCCACTTCGCACTCCTCAGATTGACAGCTTTTTGACGCGCTTGCCGCCATACAGCAGGTTTACGATGGCACGTGTACCGACAATTGCGGTAAACATTGACGTCGCTACACCGATACCGGTCGTAATCGCGAACCCTTTAATCGCCCCGGTGCCGACCGCGTACAGAATGATAACTTTGATCAGCGTGGTGATGTTCGCATCGAAAATAGAGCTGAACGCCCCCGCATAACCTTCGTTAATCGCCTGCTGCACCGAACGCCCGTTGCTCAACTCTTCTTTGATACGTTCGTTGATAAGCACGTTCGCATCGACGGCAACGGCAAGGGTTAAGACGATCCCCGCAATCCCAGGCATACTCAGCGTGGCCCCCGGCAGCAGCGACATCACGCCGACAATCAGCACCAGGTTTGCGATCAGCGCGCTGGTCGCAATCAGACCAAACTTCTTATAGAACAAGATCATGAACAGGATGGAGACCGCCAGACCCGCCAGACACGCTTCCAGACCCTGCTTAATGTTCTGCATACCCAGGGTTGGACCGATGGTCCGCTCTTCAACAATCTGAATTGGCGCAATCAGCGCGCCGGCACGCAGCAGCAGAGAGAGCTGACGCGCTTCGTTCGGGTTGTTGATGCCGGTAATACGGAAGCTGTTACCGAGACGAGACTGGATGTTGGCGATGTTAATCACCTCTTCCTGTTTCACCAGCACGGCACGACCGTTGGCGTCTTTCTTACCGCTGTCCTTATACTCCACAAACAGGGTCGCCATCGGCTTGCCGATATTGTCCTTGGTGAAGTTAGACATGATGTTGCCGCCTGCGCTATCGAGCGAAATGTTCACCTGCGGCTGGTTATACTCGTCCTGGCTGGACGTAGAGTCGGTGATATGGTCACCGGTCAGGATGACGCGTTTGTACAGCACAACTGGCTGGCCTTCACGCATCTGCTTCACTTCGGAGTCGCCCGGTACGCGTCCGGACGCTGCCGCAGCCTGGTCTACGTTGGTGTTAACCAGACGGAATTCCAGCGTCGCGGTCGCGCCAAGGATCTCTTTCGCGCGCGCCGTGTCCTGAATGCCAGGCAGTTCAACCACAATGCGGTCAGCGCCCTGGCGTTGCACCACCGGCTCGGCGACGCCCAGCTGATTCACACGGTTACGCAGAATATTGATGTTCTGCTGAACCGCGTATTCACGCGCTTCGCTTAAGCGCGCATCGGTCATTACCGCACGCAGCGCATTGCTTCCCTGGCTGGAGATCACCAGATCCGGGTGGCGTTTGCTGAGATACGCAATCGCGTCGTCACGCGCGCTGGCATCACGGAAATTGATGCTCAGACCGTAGTTGTCTTCTTTACGAACGGTAGTATACGGGATGCCTTTTTCACGCAGATCGCTGCGCAGGCTATCGATATTTTGTTCCTGCAATTTACCCAGCGCGGTGTCCATATCCACTTCCATCAGGAAGTGAACGCCGCCACGCAGGTCAAGACCGAGTTTCATCGGTTCTGCTTTGATGGCAGCCAGCCAGCGCGGGGTAGCCGGAGCAAGGTTAAGCGCCACGACGTATTTATCACCCAGCACGCCCACCAGCGCTTCACGTGCGCGCAGTTGAGTGTCGGTGGTGTCGAAGCGCGCAAGAATAGCGCCCTCTTCCAGTGCCACAGACTTCGCGGTAATTTTTTCTTTTTGTAACGTATTCTGGACCTGGATCAGCGTTTGCTCACTGGCGGCGACACCGCGCGCGCCAGTGATTTGAACGGCCGGATCCTCACCATACAGGTTGGGAAGCGCATACAGCAGACCGACGACAATGACGACGATCAGCATGACATACTTCCACAAAGGATAACGGTTTAACACGGCAGTTCCCTTCGGGAAAGTTACTATTACAGCGCCTTCATGGTGCCTTTCGGCAGAACGGCAGCTACGAAGTCACGTTTGATAACCACTTCCGTGGTGTCATTCAGCGCGATAGCGATGTAGCCAGTTTCTGCTACTTTGGTCACACGACCCACCAGGCCGCCATTCGTCAGGACTTCATCACCTTTCGCGATAGAATCCATCAGCTTTTTGTGCTCTTTGGTGCGCTTCTGTTGTGGGCGCAGGATCATGAAATAGAAGATCAGGCCAAACACAACCAGCATCAGAATCAGAGACATCGGGCTGCCCTGCGCCGGAGCACCTGTTGCCGCTACCGCATCAGAAATAAAAAAGCTCATTCAAATTCCCTCATTATTAAAATTAATCAACGTTTAAAGGTGGAACAGGTCGACCCTGACGTTGGTAAAAATCGGTCACGAAGCTCTCTAATTTACCTTCTTCAATAGCCTTGCGTAAACCCGCCATCAAACGCTGGTAGTAACGCAGGTTATGAATGGTATTGAGTCGCGCGCCCAATATTTCGTTGCAACGATCGAGATGATGCAAGTAGGCGCGTGAATAATTGCGACAGGTATAGCAATCACACTCAGCGTCGAGTGGGCTGGTGTCGCTTTTATGCTTCGCGTTACGAATTTTCACCACGCCGTCGGTCACGAACAGGTGACCGTTACGGGCGTTGCGGGTTGGCATCACGCAGTCAAACATGTCAATACCGCGACGTACGCCTTCAACCAGATCTTCCGGTTTACCGACACCCATCAGGTAACGCGGTTTATCTGCCGGAATTTGTGGGCAGACGTGCTCCAGAATGCGGTGCATGTCCTCTTTCGGTTCACCCACAGCCAAGCCGCCGACAGCGTAGCCATCAAAGCCAATCTCTACCAGACCTTTCACGGAGATATCGCGTAAATCTTCGTAAACACTGCCCTGAATGATGCCAAAAAGCGCATTTTTGTTGCCGAGGCTATCGAAACGGTCGCGGCTACGCTTCGCCCAACGCAATGACATCTCCATCGAACGTTTAGCATAGTCCCAGTCCGCTGGATACGGCGTGCATTCGTCAAAGATCATCACAATATCGGAACCGAGATCGTACTGAATCTCCATCGATTTTTCCGGATCGAGGAAAATCGGATCGCCGTTGATCGGGTTACGGAAATGGACACCCTGCTCGGTGATCTTCCGAATGTCGCCCAGGCTGAACACCTGGAATCCCCCGGAGTCGGTAAGGATCGGGCCTTTCCACTGCATGAAGTCATGCAGATCGCCGTGGAGTTTCATGATCTCCTGGCCCGGACGCAGCCAGAGATGGAAAGTATTACCGAGGATAATTTGCGCGCCGGTGGCTTCCACCTCTTCCGGCGTCATCCCTTTTACGGTGCCGTAGGTGCCCACAGGCATAAAAGCAGGCGTTTCCACTACGCCACGATCAAACACCAGGCGACCGCGACGCGCACGACCGTCGGTGGTATCAAGTTCGAACTTCATTATTTCTCCTGCATCAGAGAGACAGTCTGATGGTGATTACAGTGCCGCGGCCTTAGTCCCCGACACGCTCATTCAAAGCCTGCGGATTGTACGTGATAAACATCGCGTCCCCGTAGCTAAAAAAGCGATATTTTTGTTCTACCGCAGCCTTGTAGGCGTTCATTGTATGCTGATAACCGGCAAACGCGGAGACCAGCATGATAAGCGTAGATTCCGGCAGATGGAAATTGGTCACCAGCGCATCAATGACTTTGTACTGATAGCCGGGATAGATGAAGATCTGCGTATCGCCAAAAAACGGTTCGATGATGTCGTTTTTCGCCGCCTGCGCCGCGCTTTCAAGAGAACGCACCGAGGTGGTGCCGACCGCCACCACACGGTTGCCGCGCGCTTTCGCCGCCAGCACCGCATCAACTACCTCTTGCGGCACTTCGGCATACTCAGAGTGCATGATGTGATCTTCGATAGTGTCCACGCGTACCGGCTGGAACGTCCCCGCGCCGACATGCAGCGTGACAAACGCCATCTGAATACCTTTGGCGCGCAGTTTTTCCAGCAGCGGTTCGTCAAAGTGCAAACCGGCGGTTGGCGCCGCGACCGCGCCAGGTTTTTCGCTGTAAACCGTCTGGTACAGCTCGCGGTCGGCCTCTTCGTCCGGGCGCTCAATATACGGCGGCAGCGGCATATGACCAATGGCGTTGAGGATATCAAGCACCGAGCGTTCGTCATGGAACGCCACTTCAAACAGCGCATCGTGGCGCGCGGTCATGGTTGCTTTAATGCTCTCGTCATCGCCCAGCAGCAGTTCTGCGCCCGGCTTCGGCGCTTTGGATGCGCGAATATGTGCCAGAATACGTTTATCATCAAGCATACGTTCGACCAGCACTTCAATCTTGCCGCCGCTGGCTTTACGGCCAAACAGGCGCGCCGGGATCACGCGGGTATTGTTAAAGACCAGCAGATCGCCAGGGTTGAGCTTGTCGAGCAGATCGGTGAAAGTACCGTGCGTCAGCGCGCCCGTTGGCCCGTCCAGTGACAGCAAGCGACAGCTGCTGCGCTCAGGCATGGGATAGTGAGCAATCAGGGATTCAGGTAGTTCAAAGGAGAAATCGGCGACGCGCATGACGTATACTCGTGACTTAAAAACAGGCGGCATAGTCTAGTGCTCACACCCTTTTGCTGCAACAACTAGCCGCCACCGGACAAATAAAACGCATGAATTTTCTCGCTCACCTGCATCTCGCGCACCTCGCGGACAGCTCCCTTTCCGGCAATTTGCTGGCCGATTTCGTGCGCGGCAACCCTGCCGATATCTACTCGTCAGAGGTTGTCGACGGGATTTTTATGCACCGCCGTATCGACGTGCTTACCGATAACCTGCCGGAAGTAACGGAAGCCAAAGCCTGGTTCCGTCCCGAAACGCGCCGTGTTGCGCCGATTACCCTTGACGTGATGTGGGATCATTTTTTGTCACGCCACTGGGAACGGCTTTCGCCGGAGATGCCGTTGCCGGAGTTTGTGCGCTATGCCCATCAGCAGGTGTCGATCATTCTGCCAGACTCGCCGCCGCGTTTCGTTAATCTCAATAATTACCTGTGGTCGGAACGCTGGCTGGAGCGTTATCGCGAGATGAATTTCATTCAGAACGTACTCAACGGCATGGCCAGCCGCCGCCCGCGTCTGGATGCGCTGCGCGACTCCTGGTACGACCTGGACGAACATTATGACGCACTGGAAACACGTTTCTGGCAGTTCTACCCGCGCATGATGGCGCAGGCGAGAAATAAGCAGCTCTGACAGCATGATCAATGATAGGCAAAAGCTTGCTGAACGATTGTCGCCACCTCTTTGTCTTATGCGCGAACACTCTCTATACTGGCCCGCGTTGCGTTCCAAAAACCCTTAACTTTGCAGGAGAATAATATGGTACTGGTGACTCGTCCGGCTCCGGATTTTACAGCAGCTGCGGTACTCGGTAGCGGTGAAATCGTTGAAAACTTCAATTTCAAACAGCACACCAACGGTAAAGCGACCGTTCTGTTCTTCTGGCCAATGGATTTCACCTTCGTTTGCCCGTCCGAACTGATCGCGTTCGACAAACGTTATGAAGAATTCCAGAAGCGCGGCGTTGAAGTGGTTGGCGTTTCCTTTGACTCCGAATTCGTCCACAACGCATGGCGTAACACCCCTGTCGACAAAGGCGGCATCGGTGCGGTGAAATACGCAATGGTTGCTGACGTTAAGCGTGAAATTCAAAAAGCCTACGGCATCGAGCACCCGGAAGCGGGCGTTGCGCTGCGTGGTTCCTTCCTGATCGACGCAAACGGCATTGTTCGCCACCAGGTGGTTAACGACCTGCCGCTGGGCCGTAACATCGATGAAATGCTGCGTATGGTTGACGCGCTGCAGTTCCACGAAGAGCACGGCGAAGTCTGCCCGGCACAGTGGGAAAAAGGTAAAGAAGGTATGAACGCGTCTCCGGACGGCGTGGCGAAATACCTGACCGAAAACGTTTCCAGCCTGTAACCGGCACGAATCACGTAAAAAGGCTCGCATAGCGAGCCTTTTTTATTGCGTTACGCCGCGCCGTCTTTTTTTACTTCACGCCAGAGACGAAAGGCCAGCAGCGCCAACAGCGCGACGCCGACAATCAGCACGCCCCAGACCAGCAACCGTTTTGCCTGGCTTTCACGTTCCGTCGCTGAGGTCGCAGTTAACCGTGATTCCCCGCCCAGTTTGACCGCTTCGTTGACGGAGGCCGAGGGTAGCGTCGCCACATCATAGGTTGTTCGCAAATCGGCGGGAATAAGCATATCCACGCCAACGCTTGCCGGTTCCGCTGCGCCATTCCCCCAGGCCAGCAGATAGGGGGCTTTCCCTTGCGCGTTGAACACCAGATCATAACGATCGCGGTAGCCTGTCACCTGCGGCAGCGTTTCCGGTAAGCGCGCGTTAAGCGTGGTGATTTTTATCGCCTCCACCAATGTTCCGGGCAGCGGGACGGGCGCCGATGCCCTCCCCTCCAGTTGATAGAGCACCTCTTTTTTCAGCACCTGCCAGTCACTCTTCGCCGTACTGCGCCAGGCAATCTCGACGGGAAGAACGCCATCGCTGTTCAGAGTGATATCCAGCGAACTGAGCGGCTGAGGACGCGTCCACTGCCATTGCGCCTCCGTTGCCGACAACCGCCGTCCCTCGCCCTGCATCGCCATTTGCTCCGCCACGACGTGCGCGGGGGCGCTGACAGCCTTAACCCCCGTTAGCGCGACGGTGGTGCGGGGCGCTTCCAGCACAAGCAGCAGATAACGAATGGCATGCGGGGATAACGTGATATCGACGTCAATCCTGTCGAGTTTCAGACGATCGTTGCCGCTGGCGATATCCATCAATGGCATCTCCTCGCGCAGCGAATGCCAACGCTTGAGATTGACGCTGTAATAGACCGATGCTTTCCCCTGCCACGGCGTCTGCGGTGTATCCCAGGCGAGCTGAAGTTGGGACAGCGAAACCGCTTCGCTCGCCTTTTCCGGCAACGTCAGCAAATAATGCTGACCGACGGGTTTCGCTGTCTCCCCTTCCAGCACGATCTCTACGCCGCTTTTGGAACGCAGCAGGATTTTATCGGTGTCGTCTTCCGTTGTCTGGCGTGACGTTACCGGCGAAGAGTCCAGCGGGAACAGCCGCAGCGCCGTCGGCTCAGACGCCGCCTGCTGGCGCGCCGCCTTTACCAGGCTAAACGGCACCGCTTCTCCCCTTTGGTTAAATACGCGCACATCCTGCAGTTCCGGTGAGGCGCTTTGCTGATAGACGTCCTGAGGCAGCGCGATTCGGTACCACTGCGAAGGGGTGGATGTGCCAAGCGTCACGCCAAAAGCGTAGTCCTGCGGCGATGCCACTGGCGTCTCGTTACCCAATACCGGGCCAGCCAGCGTTAGCAGCGTGGTACAGACCACGGCGTTAATCCATTTCATTTTTCTTCTCCTGCTTTGGGCGGTAACGGTGAGAAATAGCCAACGATCAGCACCAGAATCGCCACGCCGATAAAGGCTACCGCGCGCGCCAGACCGCCCCCGCCAGCGCTGTCCACCAGCATCAGTTTAACAATCACCAGCCCCAGCAGCACCGCGCCGCAGAGCCATTCCCGCCGCGAGGCCTGACGGGTCGCATGCAGCATCATCACCAACGCGCTGAGCATCCAGAACAGGGCGAAACAGGTCTGAATAAGCCGCGAATGCCATAGTGATTCAAGCTCCCAGGCCACTTCGCCGTACCAGGCGAGCGCACGTAGCAGGACACCGTTCAGCCACCAGAATGCAAGCGCCATCAGCGCGACCACGGGCCAGGGCTGGCATAAAGAGAGTGTCGCAGGAACATAGCGCCGCGCGGCGCGGTACAACGCGACCAGCCCCAGCAACGCGAAGGCGGCGCCTTCCTCCAGCGGGTTAACTAGCGGCAGGTATGCCTGGCGGTACACTACGCCATCCTGTAAGTTTGCCAGCGCCAGCAAGCCTGCCAGCGCAACCGCTACCGGCACCATCGCCTGCACAGCATATAGCGCCGGCCAGACCTTAAACGGCCAGAACTGACGGCGCACCGCCGCGCCGATGAAAATAATCAGCAGCCCGCCTGTCGCCATCATCACGCCGCTTCCCCAGGCCGCCATGCCCCACGGCAAATCGCGGGCAAACCAGAACAATTCGGCGGCCAGCGCCAGTAAAAACATCCACAGGAGTGAAAGATGCAGCCCCTGGGAGATTCGCGGCGGTAACGCGCGCTCGTCGCGGCGCAGCAACATCAGCGCGGCAGGCAGCGCCAGACACCATGCCAGATTCTGCCAGCCCGCGGCAAACAGTGACTGGCGGGAAATTTGCAGCAAAAGCGCCAGCAACATCACCGGCCACAACAGCCACTTACTGGCCTCCAGCGCGTGCCACGCCAGGCGTTTTCCGACGCTCCGCCAGCCCCAGACCGACACCGCCATCAGCGCCAGCACGCCGGACACCACCCAGGCATCTTTGTTGAAGATCAATTGCGAAGCGCCGGCCAGCGCGATAAGCCAGAACAGCACCCCGCCCGCCAGCAGTCCCCAGCTTCCCCGTATCGCGATCTGCCGCCATAACCACGCTGCTGCCAGCCAGCACAGGCTGAGCACCGCGAAAATCAGCATCAGGCTCAGCGCATCGCTTGCATCCGTCAACGCCCACAACGCGCTGCCGAGCGCCAGCACCAGCAGCGCTGTGCCGCTGTAGCTCATACGACGTTGCTGCTGTTGAACACCCAGCCATAAAATACCCAGGCCTTCCAGCGCCCAGGCCATCGCCGTCCAGCGCGCCGACAGCGCCAACGGGATAGCCAGCGTCGCAAATGCGCCGCCCAACGCCAGCGCCGCCAGCACCAGAGGACGTCCCAGCGACGGATAGCGACGCAGCGCCAGCCAGGCGAGACATAAGTAGACTCCGCCATAGCCCAGCGCGCTGAGCGCCGGACCGTACTCCCAGTGACGGGTCATCGCGTACTGCATCCCAAAACCTATTAACGGCGGCGCAAACAGCAGCACGCCGTCGACAATCTGTCGGCCTTTCTCCTGCGCCCGCAGCGACAGCGCCACGCTCAGCACGCCAAAAATCAGGATATTCGCCGCCAGGAAAAGTTGGCAGGGAAGGTAATACGCTGGCTGATAGTCGCTCAGCCCCCACAGTCCGCCGACGCCAAAGGTAAAGAGCAGGCCGAGCAGGTTAAGTTCGCGCCAGTGCTGCCAGATGCTGATCGCGAGAATGCCAACCGAAAGCAGTAAATAGAAGGAGAACAGCGCGACATAGTTGCCGCTGCCGGTAGACAGCAGCAGCGGAGCGAGATAGCCGCCGAGACTCGCCAGCATCGCCAGGCTGAGCGCCTTTTGCAATATCGCCAGCCCGACGCTCGCCGCACAGATCACCACCAGCAGCGCAAAGGCCAGCGTCATCGGCAGCATCTGCCAGAGACGAAAGGCGCCAAAGACCGTGAGATAGAGTGCGCCCGTTGCGCCCCCCTGCAAAATCAACGCATAGACGGGCTGTCTATGCCGCAGCCGCCAGCCGACGGCGAGCAGGACAATGGCAAACAGCGCAGCCGCCACCAGGCGCAGTTCAAGCGGGAACAGGGCGTGCTCAACCGTATAGCGCAGCAGAAAAGACAGTCCAAGAAACAGCAGCAGAATACCGAGTTTCGCCAGCGGGTTGCCCTGCATAAACCAGCGCGCCAGCGAGGTTATCATGCCGCCAAAGGCGGAAGGCGGCTTTGCCACTGCAGGGGCCGGGTCGCGCGGCGGGACACCATCGTGGTTTGCCGCGCGCTGAGGACGCTGCGCTCGCCACGGGCTCGCCGGTTCAGACGCAACGTCGGGCACAGATTCGGTCGGGATGACCGTTTCAACCGGCTGCGCTGGCGTCGGCGTTGTCTGCGCAACCGTCGGCGCTGCGACAGCGCGCTGCTCGAGTTCTTCCACCCGGCGGCGCAGTCTGGCAAGCTCATCGCGGGTGGTCGCGCTTCGGTTAAACGCGACAATCGCCAGGATCGGCACCACCACCAGCGCGAAAAACACGATGATGCAGCCAAGGATTAAAAGGTCGTCCATGTTGTCACCTTCACTGTACGGGATCGTCTAAGATTGACACAAATTGTTGCATTTGCGCTATCTCTGAAGATGAAAATGCCGGATGGCGCGTCAGCATCTCATCCGGCAACAACGGGACTTTACCGTATCGGGCAGGCGCCAGCGCCCCCGCCCGTCAGGTTAAAAAGCGAAGCAGGAACAGCCCAGCGCTCCCCAGAATGCGCGATCATCAGAAACCGCAATTCCGGATTTTCGGGCAATGTCGTGCTGATGACCATGAACGCCGCAACTGCCGCAGCACTGATGCATTTGCACTACCGCCCCCACCTTCGCCGACGCTGGCGGCGCGGCGCGGTAATGCCCTGGCACATTCACCACCGGCGACCAGTCCGGCACTACCGGGATAGCAGGCGGCGCCAGCGGCGTGAAAGGCCCGGCGGCATAGACCACTTTACCATCCACAACCGTCATCACTGACTCAATGCCTTTGATCTCCTCCTCCGCAACGCTGAAGTAGTCTTTCGACAGCACCACCAAATCCGCCAGTTGATCTTTCACAATGCGGCCTTTTTTGCCCTGTTCGCTGGAGAACCACGCGCTACCCGCCGTCCACAGCTCAAGCGCCACGTCGCGCGGCAAACGGTTGTTCTCGTCATACATCGCCGTCCCGCCCACCGTACGCCCGGACACCAGCCAGTAAAGCGCTGTCCACGGGTTATAACTGGCAACGCGGGTCGCATCCGTCCCCAGCCCGACCGGAACGTCGGCCGTCAACATTTTCGCGACCGGCGGCGTATGCTTCACCGCCTCTTTGCCGTAGCGGTCAATAAAATATTCGCCCTGAAACGCCATGCGGTGCTGTACCGCTATCCCGCCGCCGAGCGCCTTCACACGGTCGATGTTGCGTTCGCTGATGGTCTCGGCATGGTCGAAGAACCAGTGCAGGCCGTTAAACGGGATATCGCGATTCACCTTCTCAAACACATCCAGCATCCGGCCTATCGATTCGTCGTAAGTGGCGTGCAGGCGGAACGGCCAGCGGTGTTCGACCAGATGGCGCACCACGCGCTCCAGTTCATCCTCCATGCCTTCCGGCAGGTCCGGGCGCGGCTGAAGGAAATCCTCAAAATCCGCCGCCGAAAAGACCAGCATTTCCCCCGCCCCGTTCGCGCGATAAAAGTCAGTCCCCTGCCCCGGTTTGAGCATATCGGTCCAGCGCTCAAAATCTTCAAGCTCCTGCTGCGGACGCTGAGTAAACAGGTTGTAGGCAATGCGCACGGTCATCTGATCGTTTGCATGTAACTGCTCAATAATCTGATAATCTTCCGGGTAATTCTGGAAGCCGCCGCCCGCGTCGATGGCGCTGGTCAGCCCAAGACGATTCAGCTCGCGCATAAACTGGCGGGTCGAGTTGACCTGCATGTCCAGCGGCAGCTTCGGTCCCTTCGCCAGCGTCGAATAGAGGATCATGGCGTTTGGTTTGGCGATCAGCATTCCGGTTGGATTACCGTTACCGTCGCGAACAATTTCGCCGCCTACCGGGTCTGGCGTTGCTTTGGTGTAACCGACCGCGTTCAGCGCCGCACGGTTGAGCAGCGCGCGGTCGTACAAATGAAGCACAAACACCGGCGTATCCGGCGCAGCCTCGTTAAGCTCCTCCAGCGTCGGCATTCGGCGTTCGGCAAACTGGAATTCACTCCAGCCGCCCACCACGCGAACCCACTGCGGCGACGGCGTTCGGTCTGCCTGCTCCTTCAGCATACGCAGCGCGTCCGCCAGTGACGGCACGCCTTCCCAGCGTAGCTCAAGATTGTAGTTCAGCCCTCCGCGAATCAGGTGCAGGTGCGAGTCGTTAAGACCGGGGATTACGGTATGGCCTTTCAGGTCGACAACCTGCGTACCGTCAGCGGCCAGACCCATCATCTGGTCGTGGCTTCCCGTGGCGAGGATTTTACCGTCTTTAATGGCAACCGCTTCCGCCTGCGGGCATTGGCTATCGAGGGTGTGTATTTTTCCGTGAGTCAAAATTAATGAGGCAGTGTGAGACATAATATTCTCCTGATGAGTCGGTCAGGCTTTTTTCAGCCAGCCGGCAAACAGACGGGTGACGATGGGCATCCAGAACCAGACAACCAGCGCAACCACGCACGCATCGTTGATCAGATGCAACGCTAACGATCCCTTCAGGGTGGGCAGGATCATCCCGGTCAGCCAGGGCACCAGATTGGTGCTGGGAAAAATGACCAGAAGGGTGATAAGAAATTGCTTCCAGCGGCGTGGCTGCCGGACATGCGGCGCGGGTGGGGTGAACCAGAACGCGGCTTCCGTATGAATTTCCGTTTTATCGCCATCCGCCAGCAGCGGAGCGATTTCGTCGACCAGAATCCGCCGGGTGTCCGACTGCGTCCAGTTGTAGAGATGCTCGAGCGTGTCGAAGCGGATGATGATATTCCAGTGATTTTGTCCATCGGTGGGGCGAATGACGTTTGCCCCCAAATGACCGGGGAACTCCGCCGCGACCGGCATAATTTTTCCAAGCCATAATTCATACCGCGCCGCCTGTTCAGGCCGAAGAGTGTGGGTAATCACCAACGTCACAGATTTATTCTGCGCCATGACAAATTCCTTACCGAAGGTCAATGGCGGGTTGCCCCGCCATGGGAATCAGGCTTTACGTTCAGGCGCGCCATGTACCAGGGTGTAAGCGTAATCCACCCCCATACCGTAGGCGCCGCTGTGTTCACGCACCAGATCCATAACCGCGTCATAGGTCTCTTTGCGCGACCAGTCGCGCTGGTACTCAAGCAGAACCTGCTGCCATGTCACCGGCACCGCCCCAGCCTGCACCATACGATCGATAGCGCGTTCGTGCGCATCAACCGACGTCCCGCCGGAAGTGTCGGTAACCACATAAACTTCGTAACCGGCTTCCAGCGCCATCAGCGCCGGGAAGGTCAGGCACACTTCAGTCCACAGCGCAGAAATAATCAGTTTTTTACGCCCGGTAGCCTCAACGGCTTTGACAAACGCCGCATCTTCCCAGGAATTCATGGACGTGCGTTCGATGGGTTTAACATCCGGATGAACAGCGAGCAATTCCGGCCAGATATAGCCGCTGAAACTTTTCGTTTCAACTGAAGTATAGATAACCGGCACATTAAATATTTTGCCTGCTTTCGCCAACGCAACCGTATTATTCTTTAAAAGCTGTCTGTCTATATTAGCTACACCGAATGACATCTGCGGCTGATGATCAATAAAAATCAGGGCGGAATTAGACGGATCAATCAATTCACGGATAGACATAAATACACCTTACAATCAATAAGTTATAGGTAAACTTCTGTGTGTGCTATATACGCTCGGGCCCGGATTGATAAAGCAAATTGAGTATAGCGAGAATTGATTGTGAGGATATTAAAGAAATTTGTCCGCTCTGTTTAATTTAACCGAACAAGATAAAAAGGCAGGTTTTAATACCTGCCTTTAATAAGGATTAATGACCTAACCAAATGGCAGCGGATATCGCCGGTAATGACAGTACGCAGTCCTGCATATCGGCTTTACCTTCTTTGATCTGCCAGGCGTTAACATTTAGCAGCGGCGACGCCGGTAAAACCACCTCGCAGGCTTCGCCGCGGTTGATCGCGACCAGCACGCGCTGTTGGTTATAAACGCGTAAAAACACCACCACATTGTCTTGCGCATATATCACCTGACAGCCGCCATAGCGCAGCGCCTGGCTGCGCTGACGCAGCTTCGCCAGACGCTGGTACAGCGCCAGCAGCGCGGCATCCTGCTTCTCCGCCTGCCAGGGGAAGGGTTTGCGGCAGAACGGGTCGTTGTTGCCATCCAGTCCCACCTCATCGCCGTAGTAAATGCAGGGGACGCCCGGCCAGCTAAACAGCCAGACAACCGCCAGCGGCAGACGCGCGACGTCTTTTCCAAGCAGCGATTTAAACCGCGCCGTATCGTGGCTGTCGAGCTGGTTGAACATCCGCAACTGCTGCTGGTGCGAGAGCCCCGCGCGGTAATTCTCCATCCACGCCATACAGGTCTGCGCGTCAATCTGTTGCGGATCGTAAGAAATATCCGTGTTCGCGAGAAACCCCCACAGCGGGAAAGTAAAACCGCGGTAGTTCATCGCCGCGTCTTCGACGTCCGCCTGCAGCCACTGCCGCGCGTCGCCAAAGTGCTCGCCGACAATATAGGCTTCCGGCTGCGTCTCTTTCGCCGCCTGCGTAATGCCCGCGACGTGCCGGAGGTTATGCCGCGCTCCGCCGTCTTCGCCAAGCATATGCACCACATCGAGCCGCCAGCCGTCCATATTCCAGGGCGCTTTCAGCCAGTGGCGCACAATGCTGTCTTCACCGCGGTAAATTTCATTAACCAGACTTTCCGATCGGTAGTCCAGTTTTGGCAAACTGGGGTAGCCCAGCCAGTCCAGCGCGACGCCATCCTCTGAAAAGCTGTACCAGTCGCGCCAGGGAGACGCCGGATTATGGCACGCGCCGCCCGTCCCCCGGTTATGCCGGTCAAACCATGCATGGGAATCACCGCTGTGGTTAAACACGCCGTCCAGCACCAGCCGTATCCCCTGCTGCTGCGTCTTCTGCCGCAAACGCATCAGCGCCGGATCGCCGCCAAACTGCGGATCCACGTGACGATAATCTTCCGTGTCATATTTATGCACGCTTGGCGCGGTGAAGACCGGATTCAGATACAGCGCGGTCACGCCGAGCTTTTTCAGATACGGCAGCTTCTCGCTGATCCCATCCAGATCGCCGCCATAAAAGGTCGATCCCCCGGCCTGCGCGGTCAGGGGATCGTCCCAGTCGCGCAAAACAATGTCCTGACCCGCCGCATGATGGAAATAGACGTTATCCTGCTGCGCCTCGCGCGGCTGGCTACGCGCAAAACGATCGGGGAAGATCTGATAAAAAATTTGATCGGCCACCCACTGCGGGCCGTTATCCGGCACGTCAACGGCAAACTGCTCAAGGCGGGCCGGCGGGAAGCGGCTGAATCCCTGTGGCGTAAACCAGCGCTGGCGATCGTGCCAGAGCAGCTTAAAGCTGTAGCGGCGACGCGGCTGGCCGCGACTCAGGTCGATGACCGCGCGCCATGCGGTGACGCCGGGATGTGGCTGGCTGCGCAGTTTGTGCATTGCCAGCGACGTTTCTTCGTTGTCATTTTCCGCGCGCAGCGTCACGCGTTGAGGCAGGTTTTCCCCCGCCAGCCAAAGCGTAATGCTCAGTTGCGCTTTGTTTTGCTTAACAAATGGGGCAACCGGAAGGTGCCAGGCGTTCAACATCACGTATCCCCTTTGATGAAAATGCGCTCACCTTGCCACAGCAATTTACAGGATAACTCATCATCTGCAGGTTTATTGGGGGAGGAGTGTGGGGGAGGATATTTTGGCGGCATTGCCGGGTGGCGACACTGACGCGTCTTATCCGGCCTGCGAGCATTCGCAGACCGGACACACACCGTTACTGCGCCATCAGACGATCGCGACGGCGTTTGAACATCCAGCCAATCAGCAGCAGGACAATCCACGCAAAACCAACGTACAGCGAGATGCGGGTATCCGGGTGATAGCCAATCAGCCCAATGATAAAGACGAGAAAGATCAGCCCGGCGATAGTGGTCGCCACCCCGCCTGGCACTTTAAATTTCAGCGCGTTGACCTCGTCGGGCGGCAGACGGCGACGGAAGGCAATCTGCGACAGCAGGATCATAATCCACACCCACACCGTGGCGAAGGTCGCCAGCGAAGCGATAACCAGGAAGACGTTTTCCGGCATGATATAGTTCAGATAAACCGCAAACAGCAGCGCAACGGTCATCACCATCACGGTCACCCACGGAATGCCGCGGCGCGAAGTCCTGGCAAACACCTTCGGCGCGCTGCCCTGCTCCGCCATGCCGTGCAGCATACGGCCCACGCCAAAGACGTCAGAGTTAATCGCCGACAGCGAGGCGGTAAGCACCACAAAGTTCAGAATGCTGGCGGCAAACGTTATTCCCAAATGCTGGAAGGTCAGTACAAACGGGCTACCATTGGTTCCCACCTGGTTCCACGGGTAGATCGACATAATGACAAACAGCGTTCCCACGTAGAACACCAGAATACGCATCGGCACTGAGTTAATCGCGCGCGGGATCGATTTCTCCGGGTCTTTCGCCTCCCCGGCGGTGATACCGATGATCTCAATCCCGCCGTAGGCGAACATCACCATCTGGAGAGACATCACCATGCCCAGCCAGCCGTTGCTGAAAAAGCCGCCATTGCTCCACAGGTTATGAATACCGGTCGGCTGACCGCCGTTGCCAATCCCCCAGATGATAATGCCGAAACCGGCGGCAATCATGATGATAATGGTGGCGACTTTAAAGAAGGAGAACCAGAACTCCAGTTCGCCGAAAACCTTCACGCTCATCAGGTTGATGGCGCAAATCAGCAGCACCACGCTAAGCACCCAGATCCAATGCGGCACCGCCGGGAACCAGACGCCCATATAGATACCGAACGCGGTCACGTCGGCGATGGCGACGATCAGTATTTCAAAACAGTAGGTCCAGCCGGTGATGTAGCCCGCCAGCGGGCCGAGGTTTTCTTGCGCATAGCGCGAAAAGGAACTGGCTGCGGGGTTGTGAACGGACATTTCGCCCAATGCGCGCATAATGATATACGCGGCAACCCCGCCAATAATGTACGCCAGCAGTACGCTTGGCCCCGCCATTTTGATGGCGTCCGCCGAGCCATAGAATAGCCCGGTGCCAATTGCTGAACCCAGTGCCATAAAGCGAATGTGCCGGGTGCTTAGCCCACGCTTTAGCTTGTTATTACTTTCCATCAATTCCTGACCCATCTACACAATAAAAAACCACGGGGTTAAGCAAGATAACCCCGTGGTCAAAACATACTGTCAGCAATCTTAGTGGGCGCTGGAGGTCACCTGCCGACCCGCTGCGCGATCCCAGATAATTGCCAGGACCACTATCACGACGGTGGGCATTAACCACGCCAGTCCCTGTTCCGCCAGCGGTAAACGCTGGGTCCAGGCCGGTAACACGTCGCCGATTGCCGATGCTTTAATCCCGTCAAGGATACCAAAAAGCAGGCTGATAAACATCGCCGGTGCGATAACGCGGGACGAATTATGCCACCATGAGCGGGTAAAACTTAATACAACCAGTGCGATACACGGCGGATAGATCGCCGTCAGCACCGGAATGGAGATCTGAATCAGGTGGCTCAGCCCCAGGTTGGAGACCACCATCGAGAAGCCGCCGAGGATAAACACCAGCGTGCGATACGAAAGCGGGACGTACTGCGCGAAGAACTCCGCACAGGCGCAGGTCAGGCCAACCGCGGTGACCAGACAGGCGATGAAGATCAGGGCCGCCAGCAGCAAGCTCCCCGCGCCGCCGAAGGTATGCTGAACGTATGCATGCAGGATCGCCGCGCCGTTAACGGACTGATCGACCAGCGTCGCGCTGTCTGATCCCAGACGGAACAGCGCCAGATACAACAGCGTCAGACCAATGCCCGCCATCAGGCCAGCCCAAACGGTATAGCGGGTCAGCAGACGCGCTTCGGTCACGCCGCGCGAGCGCGCCGCGTTCACAATCACGATACCAAATACCATCGCGCCCAGCGTATCCATGGTCAGATAGCCGTTCACAAAACCGTTAGAGAACGCCGCGTTTTCATAAGCGTCCATGGCAGTGCTGATAGGGCCAGCCGGCCAGATAATTGCCGCAACGGACAGGACGATCAGCGCGATAATTTTCAGCGGCGCCAGGAAATTCCCTACCGTATCCAGCAGTTTGCCAGGATAGAGCGACACCAGAATAACGAGGGCGAAATAGACCACGCTATAGATAAACAGCGGCATCGCCGAATCGCCGGTCAGCGGCGCGATGCCCACTTCAAACGACACGGTCGCGGTGCGCGGGGTCGCAAACAGTGGTCCAACCGCCAGGTAACAGACGGTTGCCAGCAGGACGCCCGCCACTTTACCGATTGGGGTGCTCAGGCTGTCCACGCCGCCACCCACTTTCGCCAGCGCGATCACGGTCAACACCGGCAGACCCACGGCGGTAATCAGAAAGCCGAAAGCCGCAGTCCAGACGTGCTCGCCCGCCTGCAGACCAACCATTGGTGGAAAGATAATGTTTCCTGCGCCGACGAACAGCGCAAAAGTCATAAAGCCAAGGGCGATAATATCGCGCGATTTTAACTGATGGGTCATAAAGCTTACGGCCTGTGGATGTGGTGTTGATTAAATTAAAATTTTTTACCTTTCCCTACGGGAAGATACAGCGGATTTTTTAAGCAATTCCAGCGGGATATGCTCCTGGGCTGGCGCGGCGAAGAATAGTTTTTCGAATTACCGCCTGAATGCAGTCAGACCGCCAGCATCTGGGGCGCAATTTAAACGCTTATAACGTTTTAAAGCAAGGAGGGATCTAAAAACCGGAACATTATCGCGATATCGAATTCAGAGTTGGCATAAAACACCATTCTTAAGAAAAAGTCATGGCTTATCATGCGAACAAAAAACGACCAGACGTTGCGAAATTTAGTGGACTGTTCTTAACCGCAAACAAAATAAGCCAGCATTCGCTGGCTTATGGAAAGATAGCCTTACGATCGGGCATTAAGCCGATTTTTTGGCAATTAAACGTTCCGGCAGCACAAAACTAAAGCGCGTGCCTTTGCCCAGTTCACTGTCAATCGATAAGCGGCTTTCATGATGATTCACCGCATGTTTAACGATGGCCAGCCCGAGCCCACTGCCGCCGGTTTGCCGCGAACGGGCCTTGTCGACGCGGTAAAAACGCTCGGTCAGACGCGGCAAGTGTTCCGGCGCGATCCCCGGACCATTATCCTCCACGCTGAACGCCGCACCGTGCGGCACAGCGTGCCAACGCACAGTGATGTGGGTTCCTTCCGGCGTATGGTTTACCGCGTTATACACCAGGTTAGAAATCGCGCTACGCAACTGTTCTTCATTCCCCAGCACCTTAAGCTGATTATCGACCTCAAAGCTGAAGGTGTGCTTATTCTGGCTCAGCGTTTGCGCTTCGCGTTCCACCATGCGCAGCATCATCGGCACATCGACCTGCTCATTGAGCAACAGCGTCGGCGAGGCTTCAATCTTCGACAGCGTCAGCAATTGCTTCACCAGTCCTTCCATCCGGAAAGTCTGTTCGCGCATCGTCAGCAACGCTTTCTCGCGCGTGGCCCCTTCCAGCGGCTGTTCGTGCATCATTTCCAGATACCCCTGCAGCACAGTGAGCGGCGTGCGTAGCTCGTGGCTGACGTTGGCAAAGAAGTTGCGTCGCGCCCCTTCAAGCTGATGCATCTGGGTCACGTCCCGGGCGACCATCAGCAACTGCTTGTCGGTATAAGGCATCACGCGAATCTCCAGATGCCGTCCGGTATTGAGCACCAGATTCAGCGGCCGGGTGAAATCACGCGTTTTGAGATAGTGAGTGAACTCAGGATAACGCAGCAAGTTGAGGATATTCTGCCCGTTATCGTCGGGCCAGCGTAGCCCCAGCACCTGTTGCGCCAGGCCGTTACACCAAAAAATTCCGCCCTCTTCGGTGGTTAATACCACCGCATCCGGTAGCGACTCCGCCCCGCTGCGAAAGCGTTTGATCAGGTTTCCCAGTTCACGCCGACGTTTTTTGTTACGCAGCTGCATCTGATGCAGCCCGTACAACAGCGGCTCCCAGCTTCCGCTGCCCGGCGGCGGCGTCATACTGCGGTCAACCCACAGCCACCATGACAGGCGTAACAAATTCCAGAAATGCCAGATGAGCAGTCCCGTTACCGACGCCAACAAAAACCACGGCAGGTAACCAAAAATAGCGCTGAGGATAAAGGCCGGGATACAGCAAAGTATCAGTTCCAGCACCAGCCTTTTCCATGACAGTCTTTCCAGCACGCGTCATACTCCGTTCTGAGCCAGGCCTGCGCCTGGCGCTTGTTTTACCCTTCAGAAGCGGGTTGAAAAACGATACCCTGTCCCACGTACCGTCTGAACCATCCGGTCATGACCGCTGGTTTCCAGCGCCTTGCGCAGACGTCGAATATGCACATCGACCGTGCGATCCTCAACGTAAACGTTAGTGCCCCAGACGTGGTTCAACAACTGTTCACGGCTGTAAACGCGTTCCGGGTGAGTCATAAAGAAGTGCAGTAACTTGAATTCCGTCGGCCCCATATCGAGAGGGTTTTCGCCGGTCATGACGCGGTGGGAGGTCGGGTCCAGGCTCAGCCCCTGCATCTCGATCACCTCTTCCACTGCCATAGGCGAAATGCGGCGCATAACGGCTTTGATACGCGCCACCAGTTCTTTCGGGGAAAACGGCTTGGTTATGTAGTCGTCTGCGCCGGTTTCCAGGCCGCGCACGCGGTCTTCTTCTTCGCCTCTGGCGGTGAGCATCATCACCGGAATATCCCGGGTCATCGCTTCGCGTTTGAGGTGTTTAATAAACTGGAGACCAGAACCGCCAGGCAACATCCAGTCAAGGAGGATCAGATCCGGCCAGGGTTCGTTAAGTTGGTTCACCGCACTGTCATAATCTTCGGCTTCGACAGGCTGAAAGCCATTTTGCTCGAGCACGAAGCAGACCATTTCGCGAATTGGAGCTTCATCTTCTACGACCAGAATACGTCTCGCCATGATTTGCCCTGTTTTAGATAAATTGCTAGTCATCAATGCGGCGTCATTATGCGTCACTTTTATGACAGATTTATGAAAAAGATACCGCAGGCTGATGACAGGTTGTTGATTTATTACAAGCCATACAGGAGATATTACCGTCCGTGAAAAGGTATAATCCCCGCCACGCTTTTTTGCCATGGAACCGTTATGCGCATCTTACACACCTCTGACTGGCATCTTGGACAGAATTTTTACAGCAAAAGCCGCGCCGCTGAGCACCAGGCCTTTCTCGACTGGCTGCTGGCAACGGCGACCGAGCAGCAGGTGGATGCCATTATTGTCGCAGGTGACATTTTTGATACCGGCTCGCCGCCGAGCTACGCCCGCGAACTGTACAACCGTTTTGTCGTCAATTTACAGCAAACTGGCTGTCATCTGGTGGTGCTGGCGGGCAACCATGACTCCGTCGCCACGCTCAACGAGTCCCGCGAAATTCTCGCCTTTCTGAATACCACCGTTGTCGCCAGCGCCGGACACGGTCCACAGCTTCTGCATCGCCGCGACGGAACGCCCGGCGCGGTACTGTGCCCAATTCCCTTTTTACGCCCGCGCGACATCGTTACCAGTCAGGCCGGATTGAGTGGTCTGGAAAAACAGCAGCACCTGCTGAGCGCCATCACCGACTACTATCAGCAACAGTATCAGGCCGCCTGCGCCCTGCGCGGCGAACACACGCTGCCGATTATCGCCACCGGTCACCTGACTACCGTCGGCGCGAGTAAAAGTGACGCGGTGCGTGACATTTATATTGGCACCCTCGATGCGTTTCCCGCGCAAAATTTCCCTCCCGCCGATTATATCGCGCTGGGTCATATCCACCGTGCGCAGCAGATTGGCGGCACCGGGCACATCCGTTACAGCGGCTCCCCCATCGCCCTGAGCTTTGACGAGTGCGGTAAACATAAATGCGTCCATCTGGTGAGCTTTGAAAACGGCAAACTGGCGAGCGTCGACAACCTCACTGTGCCGGTAACACAGCCGCTGGCGGTACTGAAAGGCGATTTCGCCGCTATCACTGAGCAGCTTGAACAGTGGCGTGACGCGCCGCAAACGCCGCCGGTCTGGCTGGATATTGAGATCACCACCGACGAATACCTGCATGATATGCAGCGCAAGATCCAGGCGCTGACCGAAACGTTGCCCGTGGAAGTGCTGCTGGTGCGCCGCAGTCGCGAACAGCGCGAACGTATGCTAAGCAACGAACGACGGGAGACGCTGAGCGAGCTGAGCGTTGACGAGGTGTTTACCCGCCGTCTGGCCCTGGAGGCACTCGACGATCCTCAGCGCCAGCGCCTGATCTCGCTGTTTCACACCACCTTACAGACGCTGTCCGGGGAGGATGACGCATGAAGATTCTCAGCCTGCGCCTGAAAAATCTCAACTCGCTGAAAGGGGAATGGAAGGTAGATTTTACTGCTGAACCCTTCGCCAGTAACGGTCTGTTCGCCATCACCGGCCCCACGGGCGCCGGAAAAACGACGCTGCTGGACGCCATCTGTCTGGCGCTCTACCACGAGACGCCGCGGCTGAATACTGTTTCACAGTCGCAAAACGATCTGATGACCCGCGACACCGCTGAATGTCTGGCGGAAGTGGAATTTGAGGTAAAAGGCGAAGCCTACCGCGCATTCTGGAGCCAGAACCGCGCCCGCAACCAGCCTGACGGCAATTTACAAGCGCCGCGCGTGGAGCTGGCGCGCTGCGCCGACGGGAAAATTCTTGCCGATAAGGTGAAAGATAAGCTTGAGATGACCGCCGACCTGACCGGTCTGGACTACGGACGCTTTACCCGCTCAATGCTGCTCTCTCAGGGACAATTCGCCGCCTTCCTCAATGCTAAACCGAAGGAGCGCGCAGAACTGCTGGAGGAGCTGACCGGGACGGAAATCTACGGACAAATTTCGGCGAAGGTATTTGATCAACACAAAACCGCGCGGGCCGATCTGGAGAAACTTCAGGCGCAGGCCAGCGGCGTCGCGCTGTTAGCGCCTGAGGCGCGACAGGCGCTGAATGAACGTTTGCAGGCGCTCACTGACGAAGAACAACAGCTTGCCGCGCGGCAGTCAACCCTGCAACAGCACCTGAACTGGCTGACGCGGCAGCACGAACTGCACGCGGAAACACAGCGTCGGCAGCAGGCGCTGGAAACAGCGCAAGCGGCATTACAGCAGGCCCAGCCGCAGCTTGCGCCGCTGAACCTGGCGCAGCCAGCCAGAGCGTTACGCCCACACTGGGAACGTATTCAGGAACAATCCGCTATCCTTTCCCGCACCCGCCAGCAGATTCAAGAAGTAAATGCTCGCTTACAAAGTACGCTTACGCTGCGCAGCCGTATTCGCCGCTATGCGCAACAGCAGTCCGCGACGCTGGTAAACGCTCAGCAAACGCTGACGGCCTGGCTTAGCGAACACGATCGCTTCCGCATGTGGAGCAACGAACTGGGCGGCTGGCGGGCGCTGTTTGCCCAGCAGGCCAGCGACGCCGTCCAGCGGGAGAAATGGCGGCAACAGCTGGCGTCAGATACCCGCAAGCGGGAAGCATTGCCGACGCTGACCCTCGCCCTCACGCCAGATGAGGTTACCACAGCGCTGGCCCAGCATGCGCGACAGCGCCCGACTCGCCAGCGCCTGCTGGCGCTGCATGGTCAGCTCGCCCCCAACATTAAGCGTCTGGAGCAGCTTAAGACGCTGATTGCGCAGAATACGCGCACGCTGGCGGAGCAAACCGCGCAACTGGACGCCAGGCGCCAGCAGTATAAAGAGAAAAACCAGCATTACCTCGACGTCAAAACCCTCTGTGAACAGGAAGCGCGAATTAAAGATCTCGAAAGCCAGCGCGCGCTGTTGCAGTCCGGACAGCCCTGTCCGCTTTGCGGCTCGACCACGCATCCGGCGGTAGCGGCCTATCAGGCGCTCGAACTCAGCGTCAATCAGGCGCGACGTGACGCGCTGGAAAAAGAGGTCAACGCGCTGGCGGAACAAGGCGCCACGCTGCGCGGGCAGTGCGACGCCCTGAAGCAACAGGTGCAGCGCGACGAGAACGAAGCGCAGGCGCTGGCGAAAGATGAGCAAGCGCTCACTGTTGAATGGCAGGCATTAATTCGCGATCTCAACATCACGCTGCAGCCACAGGATGATATTCAACCCTGGCTAACGGCGCAGGACGATCATGAAAAACAGCTTTACCAGCTCAGCCAACGCCATGATCTGGACGCGCAACTCGTCGCGCATCAACAGCAGATCACGCAGTTTAGTCAGCAGATTAACCAGCGTCAGGCGACGCTGACCGCGCAGCTCAGTCGCTACGCACTCTCCCTGCCGGACGAGGGGCACGAAGAGGCGTGGCTACACGCACGCGCCGCGGAGGCGCAGACGTGGCAACAAAAGCAGACCGAGCTTAACGAACTGCAGGCGCGTATCGCGCAGTTGACCCCACTACTCGAGACCCTGCCCCCAGCCGAGGCGGATTCAGAAGATCCTGCGCCGGTTTCGCTGGACCACTGGCGTCAGGTGCACGACGACTGTCTGTCGCTGCAAAGCCAGTTGCAAACATTAGAGCAACAGGCGGTGAACGAGAATCAGCGCGCCAGCGAAGCCCAAACGCAGTTTACGGCGGCGCTGGAAAGCAGCATTTTTGCCGACCAGGCGGCGTTTCTCGCCGCGTTGCTGGATGAGGAGACCCTTGCGCGCCTTGAGCAACTCAGGCAGTCGCTGGAAAACCAGTTGCAGCAGGCCCGCACGTTAGCGGCACAGTCCACGCAGGCACTGGCGACGCATCAGCAACAGCCGCCTGCCGGTCTGGATCCCACATTATCGATTGCGCAGATCCAAGCGGATGCCGCGCAGCTCAACGGCCAGCTACGCGAAAACGCCACCCGGCAGGGAGAGATTCGCCAGCAGCTGAAGCAGGACGCCGACAATCGACAACAACAGCAAAGCCTGATGCAGGCGATCGCCAGCGCCAGCCAGCAGGTTGAGGACTGGGGCTATCTGAACGCGCTTATTGGCTCAAAAGAGGGTGATAAGTTCCGTAAATTCGCTCAGGGCCTGACGCTGGATAATCTGGTCTGGCTGGCGAATAACCAGCTCACGCGTTTGCATGGTCGCTATTTGCTTACGCGAAAAGCCAGCGACGCTCTGGAGCTGGAGGTGGTGGATACCTGGCAGGCGGACGCCGTGCGGGATACCCGCACCCTTTCCGGCGGCGAGAGTTTCCTCGTCAGCCTCGCGCTGGCACTGGCGCTTTCGGATCTAGTGAGCCACAAAACGCGTATTGATTCGCTGTTTCTCGATGAAGGTTTCGGCACCCTTGATAGCGAAACGCTGGACACCGCGCTGGATGCGCTGGATGCGCTGAACGCCAGCGGCAAGACCATCGGCGTGATTAGCCATGTGGAGGCGATGAAAGAGCGGATCCCGGTGCAAATTAAGGTGAAGAAAATCAACGGGCTCGGTTATAGCAAACTTGACCCCCTGTTTGCGGTGACGAAGTAAATGGCATGCCGGGTGGCGTTTCGCTTATCCGGCCTGCTCAACAGTCACGCCGCCATTCGGCAAAGACCGATGCGTTAGCACGATCGTCAATACTCAGAGACGAATAAGGAATGGCATTCCGCCCGACTTAACCGCAAGCTATGACGCGATTGGCTGCGGCAATGCGCAGCCGCTGCGCTTAACCCGCGCACAATAATGGCAGGTGGTATGAACAAGGTTATTTTTTCTTTAGCGCTCGGGACGTTTGGGCTGGGCATGGCCGAATTCGGCATCATGGGGGTATTAACGGAATTAGCCCGCGACGTTGGCATTTCGATTCCCGCCGCCGGACATATGATCTCGTACTACGCGTTTGGCGTGGTGCTGGGCGCCCCCATTATCGCCCTTTTTTCCAGTCGCTTTTCGCTCAAGCATATTCTGCTGTTTCTGGTGACCCTGTGCGTCATCGGCAACGCGATATTTACCCTCTCCTCTTCTTACGCCATGCTGGCGGTCGGCAGGCTGGTCTCCGGCTTTCCGCACGGCGCTTTCTTTGGCGTGGGCGCGATAATTCTGTCTAAACTCGTCCGGCCGGGAAAAGTCACCGCCGCCGTGGCGGGGATGGTGGCCGGAATGACCGTCGCAAATCTGGTTGGCATCCCGCTCGGGACGTTTCTCAGCCATGAATTCAGCTGGCGCTATACCTTTTTGCTGATCGCCGTGTTTAACGTTGCGGTGATGGTCTCGATCGGTTTCTGGGTGCCTGATCTGCATGATGAAGCGAAAGGAAAGCTGCGTGAACAGTTTCATTTCCTGAAAAGCCCCGCGCCATGGCTGATATTTTCCGCCACCCTGTTCGGCAATGCCGGGGTTTTCGCCTGGTTCAGCTATATCAAACCGTATATGATTTACGTTTCCGGCTTCAGCGAGACGGTCATGACTTTCATCATGATGCTGGTCGGGCTGGGGATGGTACTGGGCAACCTGCTTAGCGGACGGTTATCGGGTCGCTTTTCTCCGCTTCGGATCGCGGCGACAACCGACTTTGTCATCGTCCTGTGTCTGCTGCTGCTCTTTTATGTGGGCGGGATAAAAGTCGCGTCGCTGACGTTTGCGTTTATCTGCTGCGCCGGACTGTTTGCCCTTTCCGCGCCGCTGCAGATCCTGCTGCTGGAAAATGCCAAAGGCGGCGAACTGCTGGGCGCGGCTGGGGGGCAAATCGCCTTTAATCTCGGGAGCGCTATTGGCGCATACTGCGGCGGAATGATGCTGACGCTGGGTTTTGCCTATCACTATGTGGCGCTGCCCGCCGCCCTGCTGTCGTTTACGGCAATGGCGTCATTGTTGACGTATGGACGCGTTAAGCGCCGACAGCACCCGGTGTTACCGGTGGCCGGAGGGCGCTGACGCGCGTCCGGCCTATACGTCCTGCCCGCAGGAATATTACCCTTGCGGCCACAGCCACGCGGCGCCGCGCACGCCGCTGGAGTCGCCGTGTAGCGCTTTACGGATTGGCGTTTCACACTCACCGCCAAAGACAAACTGTTTGATAAGCGTCGGAACGGTTTTATACAAACGATCGACATTGCTCATCCCACCGCCCAGCACGATCGCATCCGGATCGAGTATGTTCACTACATGGGCAAGCGATTTCGCCAGCCGCAGCTCGTAGCGGCTTAACGCCAGCTCGGCCACCGGATCCTGCGCCGCCACACGCTGCATGATGTCGCTGCCCTGCAGCGGATGCCCGCTCAGGCGGTGGTAATCGGTCGCGAAGCCGGTGCCGGAGATAAACGTTTCAATACACCCCTGCTTGCCACAATAGCAGGGCACCTCCTCGCGATAGCGAAGCTCATCTTCATCCATCCACGGCAATGGATTATGCCCCCACTCGCCCGCCGTACCGTTCCCTCCGATGTGCGCCCGTCCGTTCAGCGCAACGCCTGCGCCGCAGCCGGTACCAATAATCACCGCAAACACCGTTTGCGCTCCGGCAGCCGCGCCGTCGACCGCTTCAGAAACCGCCAGACAGTTTGCGTCATTCGCCAGGCGCACCTCACGCTGCAAACGCGCGCACAGATCGCGGTCGAATGGCTGTCCGTTAAGCCAGGTCGAATTAGCGTTTTTCACCACGCCGGTGTAGGGCGACAGGGAACCGGGAATGCCTATTCCGACCGTTCCCGTCTGCCCGGTAGCGCGTTCGGCCATGGCGACCAACGTCGCAATAGTCTCAATAGTTTGCTGATAATCCTCACGCGGCGTCGGCAGGCGATGGCGGAACAATTGCTCCCCCGCCTCGCCGAGCGCAATCACTTCCGTTTTGGTACCGCCAAGGTCAATACCTATACGCACAGGCCACTCCTTATTTTTTTCGGCAATATCAATAGCGTAGAGTCGGGCTTTCGCTTAAGCAATGCAAGGCCGCCGACAATTCGCTACTATACGCGCTGGATTTAACGACAAGGCCGTGGAAATTATCATGCTGTGGTTCAAAAATTTAATGGTTTACCGTCTTAGCCGCGATATTTCGTTGCGCGCTGAAGAGATGGAAAAACAGCTAGCCTCAATGACGTTTACCCCTTGCGGTAGCCAGGATATGGCCAAAATGGGCTGGGTGCCGCCAATGGGATCGCACAGCGATGCACTGACGCATGCCCACAACGGCCAGATCCTGATTTGCGCGCGTAAAGAAGAGAAGATCCTGCCTTCGCCGGTCATCAAACAGGCGCTGGAAGCGAAGATCGCCAAGCTGGAAGCCGAGCAAGCGCGTAAGCTGAAAAAAACGGAAAAAGATTCGCTGAAGGATGAAGTGCTGCATTCTCTGTTGCCGCGCGCCTTCAGTCGCTTCAGCCAGACAATGATGTGGATCGACACGGTTAACGGGCTGATCATGGTGGACTGCGCCAGCGCCAAAAAAGCGGAAGATACGCTGGCGCTGCTGCGTAAATGCCTCGGTTCGCTGCCGGTGGTTCCGCTGGCGCTGGAAAATCCGATCGAATTGACGCTCACTGAATGGGTGCGTTCCGGCACCGTGGCTCAGGGCTTCCAGTTGCTGGACGAAGCCGAACTGAAAGCGATGCTGGAAGATGGCGGCGTGATCCGGGCGAAAAAACAGGATCTGGTGAGCGACGAAATCGCGGTGCACATTGAAGCCGGTAAAGTGGTGACCAAGCTGGCCCTCGACTGGCAGCAGCGCATTCAGTTTATGGTTTGCGATGACGGTTCGATTAAGCGTCTGAAATTCAGCGACGAACTGCGCGATCAAAACGAAGATATCGATCGGGAAGATTTCGCCCAGCGTTTCGACGCTGACTTTATCCTGATGACCGGAGAGCTGGCGGCGTTGATCCAGAATCTGGTGGAAGGCCTGGGTGGAGAAGCCCAGCGCTAAAGCGCGGTTGCTGCGCAAGGAAAGGCCGGACAAGACGCTTTTGTGTCGCTATCCGGCCTTTCTCGTTTACAGATAGCGGCAAAGGTAGGAGGTCGGCTCCGCCACCTGCAAATGGAACTCACTGTGGCCAGGGACGTTAAATACCTCGCCGGCGGCATACACTTTCCATTCGGTTGCGCCCGGCAACAGGACATTCAACGCGCCGCTCACTACCGTCATTTCTTCCGGCTCTGCGGTACCAAACGTGTATTCCCCTTCCAGCATCACGCCAACGCTGGCGCGGCCAGTGCTGCTGCTGGTAAAGCCGATCGATTTCACTTTGCCGGAAAAGTATTCGTTACTTTGAAGCATAAACTGACCCTGTCTGGTGATTAAATTCACTCCCAATATAGGGTCCTGACCTTTCGCCTGTCACGCAAAATTAAACCAGCAATTCAGAAGCCAGCCGTGCAATCAATACATTAGAGAGCAAAACCGGCACATCCAACGACTTTTGCAGCACATCGCGGTGACGCTGATGAAATCCCAGGCAGTCCAGCATAATCACATCCGCGCCCTGCTCAAGCAGCGCTTTGCCGGCGTCGATCAACTGCTGGACGCTGCCATGCACCGGATTCGCCAGTGAATAAACCGGCGGCGACGCCAGCACCTGCCACTTTTCCGCCTGGGCAGACATAAGCTCCTCGACCGGCACGATAACGCCCACCTGATGTCCGTCAACGATAGAGGCCACCAGCGGCGGGATAATACGTCGCGGCTCCAGCAGAATACTGTTACGGGCGGTCATACTTCTGATGCTCGCGGTGCTCATCAAAAGAATAATGTCGTAACCCTGGTTATCCAGCACCTCAATAACGCTTTGCAGATCGCGTTCGACTTTTTGTTTAGAGACATGGGCCGGTTGATTATCGCTAAGCAGGGTTAAGAGCGGTGCTTCTCCTGCGTCAATTTTATAATCCGTGAGCACATCTTCACGGTTCATTTTTCCAAGCAGGCTGTGATGGGTAATGTGCTGTTCGTCGATGTACTCCGTCAGGAGCGGCAGGATTTCGCTCGTGGGTACAACGCCGATAGTGAGAATTGCCAACGACGCGCTCATTTTTGCCACCTTTTTATATTTCGTCGTTTATTTGCGAACAAATGCTCTACGCCACTGCCGACATTTGCCTGATGCAAATTTAAATGCAAAAAAGCGTAGCAGGAGATGGGCAAAGTATTATGTAAAGATTCCAGATGATTCCAGTAAAATATTGTTATCGTTTAATGTTCTTTTTTTGAAACAAAATGTCATCTGCGAAATATGTGATGCAGCTTCGGTTTAGGGATAACTCAGAATCCATTCCGAGTCGCTTGTGGCGTCAGCTTTTTTCAGGATCTTCGTAACGCTTTTTCGCATCCATCGCTTCTTGCGCCGTCGGATGCTCGCTGATTAACGAGTCGGGTTTCGGGTGATCGGCACGCAACTGATACCAGGTCACGGTCTGACCCGGTGCGCCTTTCTCAATGGTGACAATATACGCTTCCCGTGGATAAGGAGGTCTGGTCGGCATGGCTCTTCCTTTTTGTCAGAATGAACCTTAAGTATAGACGCCGCCTTGTTTACGCTGCGTAACCTGCGCCAGCGCGCCCCGAATTTCAGAAATCACCTGGTCGGGCGCGTTTGACGCATCAATGATGAAATGGGCCGCCTGGCGATACAATATGTCGCGCTGGGCAAGCACCTCTCGCACCTCTTCACTGAGCGGTTTGCCGGTTAGCGCCGGGCGCAGTTCTTCTTCAGGCGACGCTTCCAGGCGTCCCACCAGCGTGGACACCGGCGCGCTTAAATAAACGACAATGCCGTTTTCGCGCATGAAGTGACGATTGTATTCCGTCAGAATAATGCCGCCGCCCGTAGCCACGACCGTCGCAGGGGCAGTGACCGCTTCCAGCGCGGCGGTTTCCCGGGCGCGAAACCCAGGCCAGCCTTCCCGTTCAACGATCTCCGCCACTGTCATTTGCATCTGCGACTGTAGCCATTGGTCGGTATCGACAAAGCGGCAGTTAATTGCCGACGCCAGCGCCATGCCAACCGTTGTCTTTCCACATCCACGCGGACCCACAAGATAAAGCGGTTGCGTCATACCGGGAATTCCCCAAAAAGCCGCGACGTTGCGGAATAAAATGTCGTGAAAGTAATAATCATACCACCCAATGCGTAGACAGCCCAAGGTGTAAACATTAATTTCCACATCAGGCTAAAAGTAACAATATATCCCTACTATAACAAGAAACAGTGCTGAGAAAACTGTAAAAAATAAATTACATCATCCTTTTCAGCGCTGAGCTTCCCGCCACCACTTCTCCAGCTCAGCCGCGAAGTGCTGGCGGTCACGCGGCGAGAGGCTGTCCGGCCCGCCGGTCTGGATGCCGCTGGCGCGGAGGGTATCCATAAAGTCGCGCATGGTCAGACGCTCGCGGATCGTCGACTCGGTGTAACGCTCCCCGCGCGGGTTGAGCGCTGCGGCGCCTTTCGCCAGCACTTCCGATGCCAGCGGGATATCCGCGGTGATCACCAGATCGCCTGCTGCGCACTGGCGCACGATTTCGTTATCCGCCACATCAAAACCGGCGGGCACGCGCAGCGTGCGGATAAACGGCGACGGTGGAACGCGCAGCGTCTGGTTCGCCACCAGGATCAACGTCTGTTGCATTCGCCCGGCGGCGCGAAAAAGGATCTCTTTAATTACGTTCGGACACGCATCCGCATCAACCCAAATCGTCATACTGTTTCCCGTTAAGAGGCAATTTTCTATTGTCGCGTGCTTTTGCCCTGCGGCAAAGTGCTGTTTGCCCTTCATGGCTCTTTCATAACGCGTTAAGCTAGGCTTTATCAGTCAAAACAACAATTATCACGCATAGGGAGTGACGAGATGGATAAGAAAATCGGTTTTATCGGCTGCGGTAATATGGGTAAAGCGATCCTCGGCGGCCTGATTGCCAGCGGTCAGGTGCTCCCCGGTCAGATTTGGGTTTACACGCCTTCCCCTGAAAAAGTCGCCGCGCTGCGCGACCAGTACGGCATTAACGCTGCGCAATCCGCCCAGGAAGTGGCGCAGATCGCTGATATTGTTTTTGGCGCCGTGAAGCCCGGTATCATGATCAAAGTGCTGAGCGATATCACCTCCAGCCTGAATAAAGAATCGCTGGTGGTGTCGATTGCCGCGGGCGTTACGCTGGACCAGTTGGCTCGCGCGCTGGGACATGACCGTAAAATCGTTCGTGCGATGCCAAACACGCCGTCGCTGGTCAATGCCGGGATGACCTCCATTACGCCAAATGCGCTGGTGACGCCTGAAGATACTGCTGACGTACTGAACATTTTCCGCTGCTTTGGCGAAGCGGAGGTCATTGCTGAGTCGATGATTCATCCGGTTGTCGGGGTCAGCGGATCCGCGCCTGCCTATGTCTTTATGTTTATCGAAGCGATGGCCGATGCCGCCGTGCTGGGTGGAATGCCGCGCGCCCAGGCCTATAAATTTGCCGCCCAGGCGGTGATGGGCTCCGCAAAGATGGTACTGGAAACCGGTGAGCATCCGGGGGCGTTGAAAGATATGGTCTGCTCGCCGGGCGGTACCACCATCGAAGCGGTACGCGTCCTCGAAGAGCGCGGGTTCCGGGCTGCGGTGATCGAAGCGATGGCGAAGTGTATGGAAAAATCAGAGAAGCTCAGCAAGTCCTGAGCAGGCAACCGGACGTTACGCCGCCACTTCGGTGCGGTTACGTCCGGCGTGCTTTGCTTTATAGAGCGCCAGATCGGCGGACTTCAGCCATTCGCGATAATGGCTAAACTGCGGTGTCAGCGGAGCAACGCCAACGCTGATATGCACCATCACCTGCGGAGCGCAGGGCAGACGTAATGCGCGAAGTCCTTCGTGAACCCGCGACATCGCCGCAATGGCATTGCCGGCTGGCGTCCCATGCATAATGACCGCAAACTCATCGCCGCCAAAGCGGCCTATCACGTCGCTGCTACGCAGGGTCATCCGTAGCTGTCGGGTCAGCGCCTGAATGGCCTCATCGCCGACGTCGTGTCCCCAGGTGTCATTAATTCCCTTGAAATGGTCGATATCAATGATCAGGAGCGTGCAGTCGCAATGCTGCCAGCGACAGCGTTCAAACTCCGCGCGCAGTAACATCTCCCAGTGGCGCCGGTTAAAGACCCCTGTCATCCCGTCATGGGTGCTCATGATCTTTAGTCGTCGCTTATGCTCCGCCAGCGTTGTCGCGGTCTGGTAACTTACCCAGGCAAATAAAAGCGGATAGAGGATGATAATGGGCAGCGTCAGTCCCCCTTCAAGCGGCGTGCTGGAAAACGACACCACGCCGCCGGTCAGTTGCAGTGTCAGCAAGGTGGCTAATGTCATCAGCACCGTTCCGGCGAAAAACAACCGCGAACCGCCCGCGCCCATCAGATTCATCCCCATCATCATCAATAGCGCGCAGGAAGGCAGCGCGTTAACGCCAGTCAGCCCAATCCACACGCCAGCGAAGATCGCATCTATTTTGAAATTGCTGAACTCGCGATGCAGCGGATCGCTTGCCCTGCTGGCAATCTGCCAGGCCAGATGCGGCCAGACGAACGCCCAGCCAACCAGCGCTAACCACCAGCCCCCTGCTACCGGCTGGCTGACCAGGGTTGCCGCAAGGGGGAAGAACATTCCGCCCAGCGCCACCGCGCGCGGCAGTCTGACGCGCCGGGCGAATCGCAGTCCGGAGCGCTGAAGATCGTGCTGCAAAGAGATGTAACCGCCCTCATCCGGCGCGATGTGATTTTTGTAAAAATTATCGTCATTCATTATTTTTTGGGAACATTTAGAAATAATTTCCCAAATTATAGAGACGAGCGTGGCGGGGAAAGTATGAGATTTCGGGTGAGCGATGCCATCGGCTCACCCGTTAGCACTACGCGCTTAGGCCGCTTTCTTCAGGCAGGCGCTCATAAACTTACTGCGATCGTCACCTTTCAGCGACTGCTGTGTCGCCTGAGAATTGCACTCACGCATTTTCTGCTGCTGCGGCGTCAGGCTTTTCTCATTAGGATCGGATTGACTGTTTTTAAGGCAATTACTCATGTACGTCTTGCGGGCATCCCCTTTTAGCGCCTGCGCTGTCGCCTGCTGATTACAGGTGGTCATACGCTGTTGTTGTGGGGTGAGTGTTTTCTCGGCAGCACCGACTGTCGTTAAAAAGACCAGACCAAATAATAGCGTTACCAGTAATGTTATTTTCATAGCACCATCCTTTTTTGAACCAGGACACAGTCGAGCGTTTCGCGAAATGCCTTGCCATGCCGGATGGCGACGATCCGCGAACCTGATTTCGTACTGATGTCATTAAGTCTGGTCGCTAACCTCAAAAAAGCCACCCGACAGCAAAAGTAATCCTGCCGGGGGGTGGACGACGTCAGACCCGGCGCCGCTTTCCAGCGCACCGGCATATTTCCCTCAGAGAACATCCCCGGCAGCAGTTATTTCGAAATGACGCCATAGCATCATGACGGGAATTTCAACGCGTCCGGCAGGAATGAACATCAGCGGTAACAACGCAAGGGTTTTACCGCTTCGCTTCATTTTATATTCTCCATGTAAAATACTCACTTACCCTAAATAACAGACCTTGCAGGAAGGCGACAAATGAATGTATCCCGCTGTGCGTAGAAAACGCATTGAGTTATATGCGCCAACGCTACAACACACTTTTAACGGATGTCTTCAGGGTAAAATAATAAAAACAAAGCGACTATAACGTTATGTCGTGACAGGTTTATGACAACGTGTTCTTGCTTATAGCCAAAACACATTCGCGTTGCCGGACAGGACAAAAGCGCCCTGGTCAATTTCCGCCAACGCGTCTGTCACGAAGAATAACGTTAGTAACGAGGGTGTTTCAGGAGTTTTTGGACATACTGGCGCAGCAGTTCTTTATCGTCATCAGAAATGCTGGCATCCGGCTTTACCCCGTCAAGAGCCCCTTCCACCTGTTGAATCAGGATATCCTGCTCTTTTTTCGCCATATTACGCAGCATCGCCGTGACGATAATCTCTAACGCCTCTACCTGAGCAACCAGTTCCTTCGATTCTTCTTCTTTCTGGGCAAGCTTAAGCAACAACTCAGCAATGAGATTTTTCATGACTGTATTCCCTTATCTAAAGAAGCCTGACGTTATCACTGTGAACTCATGCTGCCTAGAGGTGAAGGGTAGTATTTTTAAAAGAAAGAAATGACTTTGCGTAAATAATCACAAATTAACGATAGCGAAACGTTTCTCGCCAGCAGTGAGGAAGACTGAAATTAAAGAAAGCAAATAAATAATCACCTCCAGCCATAATCTAAAGTTATGATAAAAATGCATGGATTTAACTTAAGTCACTTTCTTTTATTAATTCAACCCGTTGTACGACTTTTTTCCCGCTGGCGTAACGTCAGCATTAACTGAACAATGTTGATTAGCACAATGACCGCGGTGGCAATAAATACCCAGCGGAAACCGGCCATTGCCGAGACCGTCGCGCCCATTAACGGCCCCGCAACGTTGCCAAGATACATAAACGACTGATTATAACCAAAAATACGTCCGGTAATTTGCTCACTGGAGTATTTCACCAGCAGCGTTTGTACCGCAGGCAGCATCGCGCCATCGGCAAACCCGAGCAGAAAACGCAGTACGCCAAGCTGAAAAGGCGTAGTGACCCATGACATAGCGAAAAACAACACCACCGCACAGATAAGCGTCGCCATTAAAATGCGCTCCGTGCCGATTCGATCGCCCAGCTTTCCCAGTCGCGGCGCAGAGATGAGTGCGGAAATACCCGGCACCGAGGCAATGAATCCGCTCAGAAAAGCGATGTTATTGCTGTCCGGCGCCATCGACTTAATAAACAACGCCAGAATCGGACTAATGGAGCCATTGCACAGTTGAATGACCAGCGTGGTGAAAAACAGGCTAATAACTAACGCCGGGTACGGGAGCGAAGCAAAAACCGCCCTGCCGCTCAGACGTTCACTCTTTTTCAGTGTCGGACGCACGCCTTCTTTGATTAAAAAGAAGGTCACCAGAAAGCTCACCATCAACAGCATTGCGGTAATAAAAAAGACGGGTCGTAGCCCGACATGGTCGGCAATAAAGCCGCCCATCAGCGGGCCGCCAATCACGCCGCTAATTTGTGCGGTCGCCAGCGTACTGAGCGCCCATCCGCTTCGTTCGCGCGGAACCTGCGACGCGACCAGCGCCATCGCATTAGGAATATAGCCGGAAGTGAGCCCCATAATGCCGCGCAGCAAAAACAGCTGCCAGACGTTTGTGGCAAATGCCTGTAGCAGAATCGCTATCGCCATGCCTAAGGACGCGCGCAGCAGCATCAGCTTACGGCCCTTGCGATCGGCGAGACTGCCCCACAGGGGCGAGACAATGGCGGAGATAAGAAAGGTGATACTGAAAGTCAGACCAGACCACATCGAGAGCGCTTCGTGGGAGGAAACCCCTAATTGTGAAATATACAACGGCAAGAACGGCAGGATTTGACTGATTGCCAGACCGGTGAAAAAGCAGCCGAACCAGACGGAAATGAGGTTAACTTTCCAGGATTCCATAAATACTCGTTGTGATAACGTACTGAAAACGCAGCACAGTTTAGCAATAATGCAGCCGCGGAATGGTTCAAGAGATGCGATGGGTCTGAGTTTGCTATTTTATCTTCCCGTTCATCAGATTTGTGAAATAAATCACATAAATGACCCCCACATGCAGCGCGTTATGCTTAACGACAAAGGCCGTATCCGCGCATGCCGAGGTGAAAATGGTTAGCGTGCGCGGCGTTATACTCCGGACCCAACCCGTTACCAAAGTACTGACAGCTCGCGCTGAGCATCGTGCGCAGCCAGGGGGCGCTTTCATCCTGCTTCCAGCCGCGCAGCACGCTTATGTTTCGCCCGTCGGCAAGGCGAAAGCCGCTGATATCCAGCGCCTGCGCGCTGGCGTGTTCGCTTCGGCGCGCGTCGGGACGGTGGTAGATATTGCGGCAGGCGAAGCTGCCCAGGTGATCGATACGCGTCAGCCTGCTGGCCATAAACTGCTCGGTTAACGGCCGCGCCTGCTGTTCAACAAACAGCGCTGCGCTGAGCGCCAGCGGGCAGGAAGCGAGAAAGCTGCTGCTCAGTTTGACCGCGCCGAAATCCCTGACGCGCACCACGTCGGTTAACGGACAGTCGCCCGCACTGTCGGCCACCGGCTGCGAGGAGATCAGCTTTCGCTGGTTCGCCTGTTGCAGCAATGTCTGACATTGATCTTTCGTCAGCCGCTGAAGCTTGAATTTGGTCAGCCAGTTGGGCGGATCGGTCAGCCCGAGCGGCGTAAAGGGATTGTAATATGACGGCAGATACCGGTACCCCACGCCCCCCGCCACGCCCAAGAGAATAATAAACAGCCAGCCTTTACCTTTCACGCCCCCTCCTTTGCGTTTCTGCTTAACATTATGGCAGAAGCCCGCGAATCCCTCGTTTTGTCGTGGTAATGTATACGCTTTGCGTTCGATGGAATGGGTTTTAAGATGGCAAAATTGCGGGTAGGAATCGTATTTGGTGGGAAATCAGCGGAACATGAAGTGTCATTGCAATCGGCAAAAAATATTGTCGATGCCATCGACAAGACCCGCTTTGACGTTGTGCTTTTAGGCATTGATAAACAAGGGCAGTGGCACGTCAGCGATGCCGAAAATTACCTGCTCAACGCCGACAATCCGGCGCGCATTGCGCTGCGCCCTTCCACTACCAGCCTCGCGCAGGTGCCGGGTAAACATGAGCAGCAGCTGATTGACGCGCAAACCGCGCAGCCGTTGCCGACAGTTGACGTAATTTTTCCGATCGTTCACGGCACGCTGGGCGAAGACGGCTCATTGCAGGGCATGCTGCGGGTGGCGAATTTGCCGTTTGTCGGTTCCGACGTGCTGGGCTCCGCGGCATGTATGGATAAAGACGTCACCAAGCGTCTGCTGCGTGATGCCGGGCTGAATATCGCGCCCTTTATCACCCTCACCCGTGCCAACCGTCACGCTATCAGCTTTGCCGACGTAGAAGCGCGTCTTGGTCTGCCGCTTTTCGTGAAGCCTGCCAACCAGGGCTCATCCGTTGGCGTCAGTAAAGTCACCAGTGAAGCGCAGTATGCGCAGGCGATCGAACTGGCGTTCGGATTCGATCACAAAGTGGTGGTGGAACAGGGGATCAAGGGTCGCGAGATCGAATGCGCGGTCCTCGGCAACGATCATCCGCAAGCGAGCACCTGCGGCGAGATCGTGCTGAACAGCGATTTCTATGCCTACGACACCAAATACATTGACGACAACGGCGCGAAGGTTGTGGTGCCTGCGGCGATCGCGCCTGAGGTTAACGACAAGATCCGTGATATCGCGATCCAGGCTTACCAGACGCTGGGCTGCGCCGGTATGGCGCGGGTGGATGTCTTTTTAACGGCGGATAACGAGGTGGTGATCAATGAGATCAACACCCTGCCGGGATTCACCAATATCAGTATGTATCCGAAACTGTGGCAGGCCAGTGGGTTAGGCTACACCGACCTGATCACCCGGTTAATCGAGCTGGCGCTGGAGCGTCACGCGGCGGATAACGCCCTGAAAACGACCATGTAATCTGCACTTTTGATTGCCCGGTAGCGTCAGGCTTACCGGGCGCTCAAATGCACATTATTTGACTGACGCAACGTCGTCATCTTCCACACGACGACGAATGATCAGCCCCGCCAGCCAGAAGCTCATCACCCAGGTGACTGCGCCCACTGCATAGGTTTGCCAGCCTTTAGCTTCAAATCCCAGCAACCCGACGACACCGTTAAGAATAAAAATAAGCCCGATGGCGAAGGCATAGTAATGCCAGTCGCGGCGGATTTTTACAGGCAAATTCATAGCGTCTCCCGCACGAAAAAAAGCATAGTGGCATAGTACTGGAAACCCGTCTGTGCCGTATGCGGAATTTCTTAAATGTTGCAAAATTTAAATTAAGGTAATGTATTTGTGACAAGCGGCAAAAATCTGCATTCCAGGACTCATCCCAGGCTTAATTTACCATCATTCTGATATTGACAAACGCGATGACCTGTCAGACTCACACTACGTTCCTGGCAGATGTCAGGCAGAAAGCAGAAATTCCCGCGGAGGTCATTTATGGCTGATTTCACTCTCTCAAAATCCCTGTTTAATGGGAAACATCGAGAAACCTCCTCTACCCCTGGCAACATCGCGTATGCGGTGTTTGTGCTGTTTTGTTTCTGGGCTGGCGCGCAGATCCTGAACCTGTTGGTTCACGCGCCGGGTGTATATGAGCATCTGATGCAGGTTCAGGAGACGGGACGTCCGCGCGTCGAAATCGGGCTGGGCGTCGGTACAATATTTGGCCTGGTGCCGTTTCTGGTCGGCAGTCTGATTTTCGGCGTGATTGCCGCCTTCCTGCACTGGCGGCATCGCCATCACTAATCTTTCCTGTCGGGTGGGATTCCCTCACCCGACCCGCTACAGCTTCATACATCTCGCCCGTCGATCGTCTACCCGTTTTGCGAACCACGCCGTCGTCAGATTACGGGTAATCTTGGGACTTTCCAGTTGAATACCCGGCAGCATCTCTCGCGGTAATGCTTTACCCGTTTTCTTCTCGGCGAGAGCGTAGACCCCTTTGTACAGATCCGTCTCTTCGAACGCCAGGCTGTCACCTTTTTCCAGCTGTCGACGGATAGCGCTTTCACTGAGATCCAGTTTGTTCGCCAGCTTACGCACCGCCAGCTCGGTTTTGCCCGCCGCCTTGCTGCCATACGCGATCAAATCGCCGTCCAGCGCCAGTTTTACGCCGCTGGCTTTGCTGACGGCATTCTGGAAAGCGGCATTACGGCTGGCATACCATCCGGCATTAAAGTCGGCAAAGCGGAAAATTGGCGCGCTGTAGTTCGCCGGATAATTGAGCAGATGGTAGGTCCCAAACCACAGTCCGCCGCGACGGGTGAAGACTTCCTGACGCACCGTTCCGTCCATCGTCCACGGGTAACCGTTGGCGTGCTGCTCGGCGAAAGCGATGCTGACCTGCATCGGACCGCCCGTATGAACCGGATTTAGCGAGCCAAACAGCGTCTGCCCCATCGGCACCATATTGATGAAATCATCAAAAATCGCGCTAAGTTGTTTTTCGGTTTTCACCGTATCAAGGCGATCGCTGTAGCTCTTGCCATTCGGGGAGTTGATTTTAAGCGCGGTATGCACCAGAAAAAGCGGAATATGCATGCGCCCGGCGCGGCGGTCAATCTCCTGCCAGGCGATTTTGCTCAGCCCCGGCACGGTGGGATCGGCTGTATAATTAGACTCCTGCTGTGCGACCGCCAGCACCGAACAGACGTTTTCCTCCGTCGGGGCGATCTTCTGGCTCTCAAAGGTTTTCGCCAGGTCTTTGGCCCAGCTATCGCGGTCTTTGACGCTGGCTGGCATTTTCTGGCGCACCACGCTCGCGACGTCGACGGCTTTCTCCCCTTTTTTTAGCGGCTGCGCCGTCTGGGTACTGCATCCAACAAGGACCAGCCCGGCCAGTAATGACAAAGGGGAAAGACGAGACGCCGCCGACATAATGCTTCCTTATATTAACCAAGAGTGTGGGTGACAGCCTGAATATCGTTGTCGTCCAGTTCGCGCTCAAAGCTGCGCAGACGTTTGTAGATAGACATCAGCTCCACCAGCGTGGTCCATGAGTTTATCAGATACTGAAAAGCCCCACGTACCTGGCTAAACACATTGGTGATTTGCGTCATCAGGCCGAGCGTAATCGTACCGGCAACGATCGACGGAAACAGCAGGAACAAGCCGAAAACGTTATCCACCTGCAGGTACAAAATGCGGGCGATATTAAAATACATGTAGTGGAAATAGAGACGGAAATAGTTCTGGCGCACCGCGTTGAACAATTCACGAACCGTTGGCGGCGTGGCGCGGTTGGCGTCGTCTTCGCCATACACCAGCTCTTTACGATAAGCCGCTTCGACGCGCTGATTTTTGAACTCCAGCCCCGGCAGCTTGATCCCAACCACCGCCAGCAAACCGGTGCCCATCAGCGACCAGATAATCGCGGCAATCACCAGACCGTAAGGCACATGGCCGACGATCGGCAGTTCCGGTACATGTGGAGAAAGCGCAATCAGCACCGGCAGAAAGGCGATTAAGGTCATAATCGCCTTAATAAAGCTCACGCCCATGCTTTCCAGCGTGGAGGCAAAACGCATGGTATCTTCCTGCACACGCTGGGCGGCGCCTTCGATATGACGCAAATGCTGCCACTGCGCCATGTAGTATTCATTCATCGCCGTACGCCAACGGAACACATAGTGGCTGACGAAAAAATTGTTCAACACGCTTATCACCACAGCAATCAGCGCGATCCCCAGAAAGATACCTAACTCATTGTAGAATTGCGCCATTGTGACAGTATGAGGAGCGCTAAGCGCTTTCTGAATCAGATCGTAAAAGGGCGCATACCAGGCATTGACGGCCACCCCAACTTCAACCAGAAACCAGGTGACAAAGACAATCAGCGACGTGCCGAGAATCGACCAGTACTGCCAGCGGTGCGGGCTGTAGATAAACCAGAACAGGGCAAATACCCCCACGCAAAGCACGTAATAAGCATAAAAGATCAGGTAGTTCAAAGACCAGAAACGCGCGGCGCTAATGGGCACGTCGTCCGTTGCGCCGGTGAAATGCGCAACCCAGTCTCCCCCACCCGCCTGCCAGAAAATGACGGCAGCGACTGCCCAAATAAACGCCGAGAGAAAAAAGGGTCCCGGCTTCGGGAAAAATGACTTGAACATAATGCTCTCCTGCTAACTTCTTATCGTTATGACAACGGCTGTGCTGAAGAAAGTAAAAACGTCACACCAGCGAAACCGCCATTGTGACCAGAATGGCGGCGCTTAGTTCGTCTGCCATTGCTGAAATATTGTTTCGACGGATTACAGCCTCCCGCACAAAAACGACGGCTACTATACGCTCAGGATCACAAAAGCGAACTTTCTTTCGCCGCAAAAAACGTGGATTTACTCGTCGTTACGTTTTTATAACTATCCTTGCTTTAATTAGCGCTTTGAAAAAGAACGCGCCGTAGTATAAATACGAACTGTCTTCTTCCTTTTATTCATGCATGGACACCACCGTTGAAACGTAGTCTGCTTTTTTCTGCCGCGCTGTGTGCGGCGTCATTGACCTCAGTCCAGGCGGCGCAGCCTATCGCTGAACCGGTTTTCGCATCTGATATCGTTGAACGTTACGCCAATCATATTTTTTATGGCAGCGGCGCAACGGGGATGGCGCTGGTTGTGATCGACGGCAACCAGCGGGTCTTTCGCAGCTTCGGCGAAACCCGCCCAGGTAATAATGTGCGCCCACAGCTGGACTCGGTTATCCGTATTGCCTCGATAACCAAGCTAATGACCAGTGAAATGCTGGTGAAGCTGCTCGACCAGGGCACAGTCAGGCTGGACGATCCGCTGAGTAAATACGCTCCTCCAGGCGCATATGTTCCGTCGTATCAGGGCAAACCGATTACCCTGGTGAACCTGGCGACGCATACCAGCGCCCTGCCTCGCGAACAGCCTGGCGGCGCGGCGAAACGTCCGGTTTTTGTCTGGCCGACGCGTGAGCAGCGTTGGCACTATCTTTCTAACGCCACGCTAAAAGCCGCGCCGGGTTCGCAGGCGTCATATTCCAACCTGGCGTATGACCTGCTGGCGGATGCGTTGGCTACCGCCGCCGGTAAGCCTTACACCCAACTCTTTGAAGAAAAGATCACCCGGCCTTTGGGCATGAAAGACACGACCTATACGCCGTCCCCCGACCAGTGCAAGCGTCTGATGGTGGCGGAAAAAGGCGCCAGTCCGTGCAATAACACCCTTGCAGCGATTGGCAGCGGCGGCGTCTATTCAACGCCGGGCGATATCATGCGCTGGATGCAGCAGTATCTGTCCTCTGACTTTTACCATCGCAGTCGTCAGGCCGACAGGATGCAGACGCTGATCTATCAGCGCGCGCAACTCACCCGCGTGACGGGCATGGATGTGCCGGGTAAAGCAGATGCGCTTGGCTTAGGCTGGGTATATATGGCGCCGAAAGAGGGCCGTCCGGGCATTATTCAAAAAACCGGCGGCGGTGGTGGATTCATTACCTATATGGCGATGATTCCTCAGCAAAACGTCGGGGCGTTTGTGGTCGTGACGCGCTCACCGCTGACGCGTTTCAAAAATATGAGTGACGGTATTAACGATCTGGTCGTCGAACTGAGCGAAAATAAACCGTTAGTGGTTCCGGCATCCTGATCAGTATTCTGAAGGCAGACGGTTAATTCCCACCAGTTTGCCTTTATTCATTTCGATATAGCCGCCCTTACGTAATGCCGCCAACACTTCCGCTACCACCGAGCGGGATATACGCGTGCGCTGGTGAATATAATTCATGACGCCAACCCGTGCGCGTAATCCTTCCTCCCATTCATTCATTGAAAACAGGGTCGAACGAATTTGTTCATAGGAGTTGTTGCCGATCAGTTGCAGATCGCGCAGTTCAAGAATGCGGTTCAGCCACGCCAGCCAGCAAAATGCATCACGCCACAACTGGCACTCTTCGATAAGAGTCACGGTTTGCGATGAAGGCAGAAAATAACCGGAACAAGTTCCATCAGAGATCAGCTCATACGGCACGTTGTTTTCCATCACGCCGTTAGCAAGGCCCATGATAAAAGGCGCCTGCCCTATGCCGACCAAAATGTGTTCCTGCCGTCTTAATGAAATGATGCCATCAAGGATAACTACGGTGTTATCACGATTCACATCACTGGAATAAAGAGTCTGTTTCTCATTACGGGAAAACTCAAAACGCGTTCCATATTTTGATAAACATGCGTCGAGCCGAGCGAATTCGGTTAATGGTTTACTGACAGGCAACATATTAGCGTTCCTTGCATTAATGCCCGTCAAATCCTTGACGGGCATTGTTTACCAATTTAAATACGCTTACATCTGTTCCACTCGGGAACGATTACCAGGTGTATTTAACGCCGACGTTAGCAGACCAGTCCTGGTCGACATCGCCGCCACCGAGGTAGTTAGCATCGGTGTATGCGCTGAAGTTTTTGGTGAAGCTGAACTGTGTACCCAGGCCCACGCGAACGGCGGAACCTTCAGTGCCGTTATCGATGGAGTCACCGTTTACGTCAGCATCGTTATTGGCATCGTCATAGACGTAGGCCAGTTTGAAGTATGGCGTCAGCGCCTGATCTTCGCTGTAAGCGAAGGTATAACCTGCGTCAACACCCAGTTCATAACGCATGCTGTCGTAAGACTGACCGTCAACCTGCAGATTGTTGCTCAGCTGGTAGTCGTCGCCAGACTGGAACAGGCCAGACACGCTGCCGTACGGCGTCAGGTAACCCGCATCGCCCAGTTTCCAGTCATAACCCAGTTTCAGACCGAAGCCCCAGGCATCCGTAGACGCGCTGCCATCAACATACTGTCCATTACTCATGTTGGCGGACAGATCGTTGTTGAAATGCGAGTAGCTCATGTTGCCATCAACAAAGATGTTGTTTGCAAAACGCGCGGAAGAGTAGATGTACGCGGACTGGCTGTCCTGATCCACCTGACCGGTATGGTCGCTCATGTCGCCTTTGCCGAAGCCTGCCGCGGCACCGACGATCCATTTCGCGTTGTTACCATCAATTTTGGTATCAACACCGACCATGATGCCGTTAACTTCCTGATCGTAGTTAATGGTGCCGTTGTCGCCGCTGAAGCTGCCGCCGAAGTAGCTCACCCATGCGCCGCCGTTATCAGCCAGACCGTGACGCGCGTTGGTCAGACGAGTCCCTACAGTGTCCTGCTCCAGATTCCAGATATTGTTGTTAGCAGACGGGATGCTCAGCGCCATGTTCGCATAGTCTGTCAGCTCCATCTGCTGCAGAACAACGGTATTGCCTTCCTGCTGCGCCTGATAGGTGTAGGCACCCAGATCCGCTTTGTTAGCGGCGGAGAAGGTGGCAGTGCTGTTCTTATCGTTTACGTAGATCAGCTCTTTGCCCTGATAATCCGCAACAGCGCCTTCGCCCGTCGCGTTGTCGATACGCACTTTGTAGTTGCCGGTTGCAGCCGCAACGCCATCACCCGCATTATCAACTTCAGCCAGGTCCGCGCTATACGCATCGCCGTTACCGTTAATGGTCAGGTGACCATCAGAGTTCATGGCGATAACGCCGTAGCCGTAGTTAGACTGGCTGTTGTCCCAGGTACGATCGTTAGTCAGATCGGCGTCCAGCACGAAACTGTTGCTGTGAACATCAAAGACACCGGCGTGTACGTTGCCGTTGGCGTCAGTATAACTGGTCAGGTTCAGGGTATCCGCTTGCAGTGCATACGCGGTGCTATTGCCCACGTCCAGTACGCCGTCGTTGGTCACCGTGATCGAGTTGGCATACAGTGCCGCATCATTAGTGCCCCAGCCCGCAGAGACATCATCAGCAATGGTCACGGTACTGTTGTCGATGGTCAGCGCATCGGTCGCAACATGACCATCTTCATTGATATTCAGCGCCGCGCCGCCGGTCAGTGCGATGGTGTCAGAAACCAGTGAAGAATCTGCAACATTCACGACAGAACCGCTGTTGATGTTCAGGGTATCGATCAGAGAGGACTTCGTCGTATCCCACTGAGAACCATTATTCAGCGTGACGTTGAATAAACCGCTTTGATATACGTTGTTGCCAATGACGTGACCATCTTCACCGTAGGCAGTGTCGCTGTTATCCACGCCATAGGTTGACCACGGCCACAGGCTGTTAGCGGCGATATCAATCAGCGTAGAGGTTGCGTCAGTACCTGCAGCAACGCTGTCGTAAATACCGTCGCCATCGGTATCCGTCTGATGAACAGACATCGCCGCGCCAACCCACTTAGTGCCGTTGTCCAGCGTCAGATCCAGACGATCGGTGCCATCCCAGCCGTTAGTGTCCACGTGGTCGTCAGTATCGCGATAGCTGTCCGCACCGTTCGGGAAGAAGTTCTCGTCAAAGTTGCTGGAGAAGACCACATCCCCCATCAGCGAGGAATTGCTCAGATACGCAGTGGTTTGCATTGCATTATCGGCTGCCGGCGTGGCAACCACGGCTAAGGCGACGTCATCCGCACTGTATTCGCCACTGTAATCGCTGGCATTGTTATTGTTGCCAAACCAACCTGACGTGCCTTCGTCGGAGAGAGACCCTGAGGTCACAGTAGAATCGGTAACGGTAATTGTGTTGTTGAAAATTTCGCCGCTGTTAACGCCAGTGCTGACCGTATTGTCGTCAACATCTTGCCACTCGTACCCCTGAGTCAGCGTAATACCCGCCACGTGAGAATTATTGGCGATAGTCAGATCAACTTCCTGATCCAGGGTAATCGCGGTGCCCATATTATACACGTCGACAACATGGGTATCCGCTGTGCCGTCGGTATAGGTGCCGTTGTAGGTATAGTGTTCGTAGTTATCGTCGATGGTCGAGTTATCAACGGTGAGCGTCAGGCGGTCGTAAACATACCCCGTGGTGTCACGGCCCACACAATCGGTGGTCATGCATTCCGAGGTGATCATACCGTGAACGGTACTGTTTTTGATCGTCAGGCTGTTGTCATTGGTGTTGGTGCTCAGACCATCATCCAGGTAATACGTTGAAATGACGCCATTAACGGTTGCATTCTTGATAACCGGGTAAATATCTCCGTTGTATACGCTGTCCGTAGCGTAGTTATTCCAGCCGACATAACCTTCAAAATAGACGCCGTCAGCGTAAGAGGAATTATCATAGTGCACAAACGTATTATACGTTGTGCCGGAGATATCCGTTGAAGCATTCGCCTGAGAAGTGATTGCCAGAGTGCAAGCCAATGCTAATTGTGAGACTACAAGTTTCTTTTTCCAGGAGTGCATTTGTCATCCCTCCTCAGGGACGTAATAGTGTTGATCCATCAATTATTAATTCATAGAAAACAATTTTGTTTTGCGAGGAGGATTATGCGATGCCTTTACGGAAAGGTTCAATTAAACTTTGTTTTCCGTCCGGAATCGGACATTAATAATAACATTAAAAATGCATTAACAGCATCAAATAAAAAGAATCACAAAAACAAGCAATTACAATATGAGCAACTCTAAAGACATACAGAAAATAAATGCAATAAAGCATTATCAACACGATACTGAATGAATAATCCTGTAATCACCTCAGACCGCTAAAAAATAAAATCAATTAGTATTCAAAATACAGCCACAAGAATTAATTTCATTCTCGTATATGAATAATGAGCTATGCATAACAATTTATTGTTCAGATATTTCTTTAAATTGACGTACAAGCCGCGCATAGCGCCAACTTTCGTAAAACACGGATGACCAGATTCAGGTATACTAGCGACTTCGTTTTCACAAACATCAGGCATCCCATGACAGACTTAATCCACCGCCCTCGCCGCCTGCGCAAATCCGCTGCGCTGCGCGCCATGTTTGAAGAGACAACACTGAGCTTAAACGACCTGGTGTTGCCGATCTTTGTTGAAGAAGAACTCGACGACTACAAGGCTATTGAGGCCATGCCCGGCGTTATGCGCATTCCGGAAAAGCATCTGGCGCGCGAGATCGAACGCATCGCGAACGCGGGCATCCGTTCCATCATGACCTTTGGTATCTCTCACCATACCGATGACACCGGCAGCGATGCATGGAAAGAAGACGGTCTGGTGGCGCGCATGTCACGCATCTGCAAGCAGACTGTGCCTGACATGATCGTGATGTCAGACACCTGCTTCTGCGAGTACACCTCCCACGGCCACTGCGGCGTACTGTGTGAGCACGGCGTTGATAACGACGCGACGCTGGCGAACCTCGGCAAGCAGGCGGTTGTTGCCGCAGCCGCGGGCGCTGACTTCATCGCGCCGTCCGCGGCAATGGATGGACAAGTACAGGCCATTCGCCAGGCGCTGGACGCCGCGGGTTTTACGGACACCGCGATCATGTCCTACTCCACCAAGTTCGCGTCATCGTTCTACGGCCCGTTCCGTGAAGCGGCAGGTACCGCGCTTAAAGGCGATCGTAAAACGTATCAGATGAACCCGATGAACCGCCGAGAAGCGATCCGTGAATCCCTGCTCGACGAAGCCCAGGGCGCGGACTGCCTGATGGTGAAACCCGCTGGCGCGTACCTTGACGTATTGCGCGATATCCGTGAACGCACCGAATTACCGCTCGGCGCGTATCAGGTCAGCGGCGAGTACGCGATGATCAAATTTGCCGCCATGGCGGGCGCGATCGATGAAGAAAAAGTGGTGCTGGAAAGCTTAGGCGCGATCAAACGCGCGGGCGCGGACCTGATCTTCAGCTACTTCGCCCTGGACCTGGCGGAGAAAAACATCCTCCGCTAAGGTTCCTGCTTTTTGCCGGATGGCGTGCCCATCCGGCCTTTCCCCAAAACGTCACCCGACCGTCATACAAGCGACACTTACGCCTTCTACTGTCTGCTCAGGACAGATGGAGGGGATGCTATGTTTAGTCTCGAGAACGTACTCAACGACCTTTGGCCCGAGGCGAGGACCACGCCGTGGCAGAAGTCATTATTACAGCGTCTGCTCTATGAAAAAGAGTTTCAGCAGTTTGCGACACGCCATCCCCATCTCAAAGGGGTGGATATGGTCGAACAGGTCCTTGAACATCTGGAGATTCGCTGCGAGATCCCCGAACATCACATTGAAAATATTCCCGAATCGGGTCCCCTGGTGGTGATTGCCAACCATCCCACCGGCACGCTGGACGGACTGGCGCTGATCTATGCCCTCTCCCGCGCCCGACGTGATATCAAAGTCGTGACGAATCGACTGCTTTCGCACCTTACCCCGCTCCGCTCGTTGTTCATCCCGGTAGACAATATTCATGGCCGTACGCCGAAATCCTCATTGCAGCAAATGGATGCGCATCTGCAGGCGGGTGGCGCACTGGTGTTTTTTCCCGCCGGAGAAGTTTCCCGCCTGACCCTGAAGGGAATAGCGGAGCGGCACTGGCATTCCGGGTTCATCAGAATGGCGGAGAAGTACCGCGCGCCGCTGCTGCCCATTTACATCCACGCACGTAACAGCCCGTTGTTCTATGCATGCGGCCTTATCTCCGCGCAGGCCTCACTGCTGCTGTTAATGCAGCAAATGTTTCGTCGCCGTGGCAGCACCCTGCCCGTGCGTATCGGACAGCAGATTGCCTGGACGCAGTGGTCCGCCCCCCAACGCACCGTTCGCGAGTTGGCCGGGAAGTGCCGTGAGCACGTCATTGCGCTGGGCCAGAACCGGGCCGGCGTGTTTCGCACCGAAAGCACCATCGCGCCGCCAGAGAACAGAGCGCGGTTGAAACGCCAACTGGCAAACGCGGAGAGTCTGGGCCGTACAGCAGATGGCAAAATCATCTATCTCTGGCAACGTAACGGGCAAGAAGACGCGACCATCCTGCGCGAGCTGGGACGGTTACGGGAAATCGCTTTTCGCGCGGTCGGTGAAGGCAGTGGTAAACGCCGCGACATCGACCGTTACGACGATGAATACCTGCACCTGATTTTATGGGATGAAGACGATCTGGAGATTGTTGGCGCGTACCGCTTTGCCCCCTGCGCTCTGGTGCAACAAAAACAGGGGCTTGACGGTCTGTATAGCCACAGCCTGTTCGACTACGATGCGCGCATGGCGGACATTATGCAGCAAGGTATTGAACTGGGGCGCAGCTTTATCCAGCCGCGCTACTGGGGACGACGGGGGCTGGACTATCTGTGGTCCGGCATCGGCGCCTGGCTCGCGCGCAATCCGCAGTACCGTTACCTGTTCGGACCGGTATCGATCTCCGGCGGACTGCCTCCCGATGCCCGGGATCTACTGGTGGCGTTCTATCGTCTGTGGTTCCCGCCCACGCATCCGCTGGCCGTCTCCCGCCAACCCTGTCCGGCATCGCTTCCCGATGTGCTGGCGCAGTTTACCGGCAACGATTACGCCGAAGATCTCACCCGTCTGAAATCGCTGTTGGGCAATCTCGGCTGCGGGATCCCGCCGCTGTATAAGCAATATTCCGAGCTGTGCGAACCGGGCGGCGTGCAGTTTATCGATTTTGGCCGTGACCCGGATTTCAACAACTGCGTGGACGGGTTGGTCCTGGTGGATTTAACCCGACTGAAGGCTAACCGCTACGCGCGTTATATCGGCGCGCATACGTAGCGCTTTAATTTAACCTGCCCGGAAGAACGGCTTACCGGATGGGGGTGTATCACCGGATGCAACAGCCACGGCTTCCCGTCTGCACTGCTCCTCCTCCTTTCTGGGGTATTTATACCCCGGGCAGGGTATGCGGGTAGCTCACGCAATGACAGTCGAAATGGTTCAGAAAGTGCGTCATAGGCGGCAATACCGCTGCTCCACACCGTATCGCCCCGGCTGGCGACATCTCAGTCCGTTATTCACCGGCTTTTTCATTTCCGCTGCCTGCTGCTGTGCCGGTGAATGATGCGATGAACGTGCCATAGGTCTGCTCCCTTGTCTTGTTATAGAGGCAGTATTTCGTCGCAAAAGAAATTGATAAAGGAATTAAAAAGTCTTGCTAATAGCAAAGCGTTTTTAGAAAAAAATCGGCAATGGTTAGTGATTTCGCGCATTACCCCAAACGACGTCGCTGTCAGGTTGCATGACGTTTTTGTTACATCCATTCCATAACTACGCCTGATTGATTGCCAGCGCAGCGGCGGCAGGCATCATAGCGATATGATCCGGCAAGAGAGCAAAAAGATGATACGTGTAGTGCTGGTGGACGACCATGTGGTGGTGCGATCCGGTTTTGCGCAGCTACTGAGTCTTGAAGACGATCTGGACGTCGCGGGCCAGTACAGCAGCGCGGCAGAAGCGTGGCCTGCGCTGCTGCGCGAGGAGGTCAACGTGGCGGTGATGGATATCGCCATGCCGGATGAAAACGGCCTGAGCCTGCTGAAGCGACTGCGGGCGCAAAAACCGCAGTTCCGCGCCATTATTCTCAGTATTTATGACTCGCCGACCTTTGTGCAAAGCGCGCTGGATGCAGGCGCCAGCGGCTATCTCACCAAACGTTGTGGACCGGAGGAACTGGTTCAGGCCGTACGTTCCGTCGGCATGGGCGGGCACTATCTCTGCGCCGATGCGCTACGCGCGCTGCGCGGCGGGAAACAGTCGTCACCGGTCCTGGAAGCGCTTACGCCACGCGAGCGCGAGGTATTTGACCTGCTGGTGAAGGGCGATAGCGTGAAAGCGATCGCCTTTAAGCTCGACCTGAGCCATAAAACGGTACATGTGCATCGCGCCAATGTGCTCGGCAAGCTGAACTGTCACAGCACCATTGAGCTGGTGCATTTTGCGCTCGACCACCAACTGCTGGCGGGGCACTGATGTCGCGCGGCGTTCGCCACGTCGTCATTTCGCTGTTTATCCTGCTGGCCTGGGGAACGGGCTGGCTGATGCTGTGGACGCTCAGTTTTTACCTGACCCATAACGGTCAACAAGCGGCGCTGTTTTTACCGCACGGCGTTTATCTGGCGCTGCTGATCCTGCTTTCGCGTCGTTACTGGCCCGCGCTGGTCTTACCGCCCATAGCGATGCTCTTCTGGCTGCACAGCGAACACTTACTGAATGGCTATCTGCTGACAACCGCACCGTTGATCGGCCTGCTTCCCGCCAGCCTCGCACAGCAGTACTGGCGCCGTTTCCCACTTTACTGGCAGCGGCTCACCCTGCTGCTGGCGACGGTCACCGTCGCTTCTCTTCTGAATACTGTCCTGCTTTCTCCGTTTGTGAAAAGCCCGGCATTACTGCTCGGGCTGGCCTCATTTACTGGCGGCGTACTGCTGACGCCGTTTGTTTATCTGATTTTTGAATTTCTTCGCCAGCAGCACCGTTATCATCTGCTGGGGCTGGACACCACTAATCCACCGCTGCGCACCTCGCTGATTATCTGGTGCAGCCTGTTTTTTATCATTGGCATCGGTACCCAGATGGTGCTTTCGCCGGAAATTGAACGGCTGCTGCTGATTGTGGTCTTTCTCCCCAACGTCGTGATGGCATGGAAATTCGGCTGGCAGGGCGGCGTGCTTTCTGGCCTGCTCGGCAGCATGATGATCACCCTCGCCCGTCAGGTTGGGGTTGGATTCAGTAACCTGATTGAGCTGGAGATCTTCCTCGCCACCCAGTCGCTGCTGGGCATCGGGCTGGGGATCGCCATCAGCCGTCAGCAGCATCTGGCGCAAAACCTGCACCATTACCGGCAACGTCTGGAGGCCGAACTGGCGGCGCGACGGGCGCTGACTGAAAAGCTGATCCATACAGAGGAAGACACGCGTAAAAGTCTGGCGCGCGAGCTGCACGATGAAATCGGCCAGAACATTACCGCCATACAGATCCAGTCACAATTAGTAAAACGGGCGCGCGATCCGGCGCAAACCCAGGCCGCCGCCAGCCAGATTAACGAACTGGCCCGGCGCATTCACCACTCTACCCGTCAGCTTCTGCGCCAGCTTCGACCGCCCGCGCTGGATGAACTGTCATTCAAAGAGGCGCTGCATCATTTGCTCAACGAGTTTGCTTTTCAGGAGCGCGGTATCCGCTGCCGGTTTGACTATCAGTTGCCCTCCACGCCCGAAAGCGAAACGGTGCGCTTTACCCTCTACCGTCTGTTGCAGGAACTGCTGAACAACGTCTGTAAGCACGCCGCCGCCAGTGAGGTCTCGATTGTTTTGCGCCAGCGCGGTGAGACGGTGTATCTGGACGTAAAAGACAACGGCGTGGGCATCGACGTGGCGCGCATGTCTGGCTTCGGTATTCAGGGAATGCGCGAACGCGTCAGCGCGCTCGGCGGTGAACTGACCCTGGAGTCCCGGGACGGCACGCGGGTGAGTGTTAACTTGCCCACAAATTTGCAACAAATCGCCTTTTAACCAGGAAAAAGTCTTAGTCACTCCGGACTTTCTCTCATCCCCTTTCGGTTTCATTTTTTTATAGTCAGAAAAACGGAGACGGTATGCACGCACGCCCAGCGATTGACATTGAACAACGTTACCGGACGCTGCGCCCGAGATTACTGCTGTGCATGGTGATTGGCTACGCGGCGTTCTACCTGACGCGCAAAAGCGTGAACTATGTGTTACCTGCGTTACAAACCGACCTGGGGCTGGATAAAGGCGATATCGGTCTCCTGGGATCGCTGTTTTACCTCAGCTACGGGCTGTCGAAATTCACCGCCGGACTGTGGCACGACAGCTACGGACAGCGTGGATTTATGGGCGCGGGACTTTTCGCTACCGGCGTGCTGAACGTCGCGTTCGCGTTTGGCGAGTCACTAACGCTTCTTCTTGCTGTCTGGACGCTGAACGGATTTTTTCAGGGCTGGGGCTGGCCGCCGTGCGCCCGTCTGCTGACCCATTGGTATTCACGCAATGAACGCGGTTTCTGGTGGGGCTGCTGGAACATGTCGATCAACATCGGCGGGGCGATTATCCCGCTGATTAGCGCCTTTGCCGCCCACTGGTGGGGCTGGCAGGCGGCGATGCTGACGCCGGGGATCATCAGCATGGCGCTGGGTATCTGGTTAACACTGCAACTGACAGGAACGCCCCGCGAAGAGGGATTACCGTCAGTCGGCGCCTGGCGTAACGACCCGCTGGAACTGCGCCAGGAGCAGTTAAGCCCGCCGATGGGGCTGTGGCAGATGCTGCGAACCACCATGTTGAAAAACCCGATGATTTGGTTGTTAGGCGTGTCGTATGTGCTGGTGTATCTCATCCGCATCGCCCTGAACGACTGGGGCAACATCTGGTTGACCGAGAGCCACGGCGTCAATCTGCTGAGCGCCAACGCCACGGTTATGCTGTTTGAAGTGGGCGGACTGCTCGGCGCGCTGTTTGCTGGCTGGGGGTCAGATTTACTGTTCAGCGGCCAGCGGGCGCCGATGATTTTGCTGTTCACGCTGGGGCTGATGGTGGCCGTCGCCGCGCTGTGGCTGGCGCCAGTGCATCATTACGCGCTGCTGGCGGTCTGTTTCTTTACGGTGGGTTTCTTTGTCTTTGGCCCACAAATGCTGATCGGTCTTGCTGCGGTGGAGTGCGGACACAAAGCAGCGGCCGGGTCGATCACCGGGTTTCTCGGTCTGTTCGCCTATCTGGGAGCAGCGCTGGCGGGCTGGCCTCTGTCGCTGGTCATAGAACGCTACGGCTGGTCGGGGATGTTCAGTTTGCTCTCGATCGCCGCGGTATTAATGGGTTTACTGCTGATGCCCCTGCTGATGTCGGGCATCACCACCCCACTCAGTCAAAGGATAAAACAATGAAAATGACCTTTACCTCTACCCTTATTGCCTCTGCCGTGGCGCTGGCAACACTTTCCGGCGCGGCGCAGGCGAAAGGTCGTCTGGTGGTCTATTGCAGCGCTACCAATGAAATGTGCGAAGCAGAAACCAAAGCTTTTGGGGAAAAGTACGACGTGAAAACGTCATTCATCCGCAACGGCTCGGGCAGCACGCTGGCGAAAGTCGATGCCGAAAAGAAAAACCCGCAGGCTGACGTCTGGTACGGCGGTACGCTTGATCCGCAGTCTCAGGCTGGGGAAATGGGTCTGCTGCAACCGTATAAATCGCCCAACCTTGAGCAGGTCATGACACAGTTCCGCGACCCTGCCAAACTGAAAGGAAATTATTCGTCGGCGGTGTATGTGGGCATTCTCGGCTTTGGCGTTAACACCGAACGCCTGAAAGAGAAAAACCTGCCGGTGCCAAAATGCTGGAAGGATCTGACTAAACCAGAATACAAAGGCGAAATTCAAATTGCCGACCCGCAAAGTTCCGGAACGGCGTACACCGCACTGGCGACTTTTGCGCAACTGTGGGGGGAAGATCAGGCCTTTGATTACCTGAAACAGCTAAACAGCAACGTTTCTCAGTACACCAAGTCCGGTATCGCCCCGGCGCGAAACGCCGCGCGCGGTGAAACGGCTATCGGTATCGGCTTCCTGCACGACTACTCGCTGGAAAAAGAGCAAGGCGCACCGCTGGAGCTGATCTCCCCGTGTGAAGGCACCGGCTACGAAATCGGCGGCGTCAGCATTCTGAAAGGCGCGCGCAATCTCGACAACGCCAAACTGTTCGTCGACTGGGTGCTGTCGAAAGAGGCGCAGGAACTGGCATGGAAGAAAGGTAAGTCCTATCAGATCCTGACCAATACCACCGCGGAAACGTCACCTAACTCACTGAAACTCGACGGCCTGAAGCTGATCAATTACGACATGGATAAATATGGCTCAACGGATGTTCGCAAAGCGCTCATCAATAAATGGGTCAGCGAAGTGAAAATGGGTAAATAAGCCCACTTTTGCGGTCATGCCGGGTGGCGGCTACGCCCTACCCGGCCAGGATCTTCCTCAACACCGGAACCGCTATGTCACACACACTTGCACGCCATTCCGTGAAAAAACGGGATGCGGTATTCCTTTGGGTTTTGCTGAGCTGGCTGGCATTTGCGCTGCTGCCGAGCTGGAGCCTGGATTATGGTCTGCTGGAGTCGACGCGCGATGAGATTGTCGACGCCTACGGCTGGTCGCAGGTTAATGTTAGCTGGCTGTGGTATCTGCTGCCAGGCCTGCTGCTGATACGTCCTTTTCAGGAAGCCACGCGGGAGCAGCGCAACCGCCATTACCTCGACGCAGGCTGGTCGTTATTCTGTATGGCGTTTGTCGTCATCAGCGCCACTGTGGAAGGTCGCGGCTTAGGCTACGCGACCCTCGTACTGTTTGTGGCGCTGGGCGCGATGATGACCCTGGCGCTGACCCGTCTGGAATGGCTGGGCGGCGACCGTTTCGTCATCGGCTCGCTGGTCGCCATCGTGGCGTTGATTGGCGTGTTTATCGTCTGGCCAAGCATCGCTATTTTTATTCCGATGTTCACCGGCGATACCGGAGAATTCGCGCCGCTGGCGTTTATGACCGTGCTGTCACAGGCACACATCATCCAGGTCATTATCAACTCTATCGCGCTGTCGATAGCGGTGGGCGTCGGCTGCACGTTTTTTGGTCTGGTGTTGGCGATTTACACCACCCGTATCGCCCGCCGCAGCGCCATTATTGGCCGTATTTTTTCAATATTGCCGATCGTCACCCCGCCGTTCGTCGTGGGGCTGGGGGTGACGCTGATGATGGGCCGCTCCGGCTATGTCACTGAATGGATGGTCGACTGGTTCGGGCTGACCAATACCAACTGGCTGTACGGTTTTACCGGCATCTGGCTGGCGCAGGTGCTGGCGTTTACCCCAATGGCGTTTATGATCCTCGATGGCGCGATCAAAACCATTCATCCATCGCTGGAAGAGGCTTCCTATACCCTGCGCGCCAGCCGCTGGCAGACGTTTAACGGCGTGTTTGTGCCGCTGCTCAAACCGGCGCTGGCGAACGCGTTTCTGATCGTCATTGTGCAGTCATTGGCCGACTTCAGTAACCCGCTGGTTCTCGGCGGTAACTTCGACGTTCTGGCCACGCAAATCTACTTTTACATTACCGGTTCACAACTGGATTATCAGGCCGCCAGTACCCTCGGCGCGTTCTTGCTGCTCTTTTCGCTGCTGGTGTTCTGCGTCCAGTACATGTGGATCGGTAAGCGCTCCTATGTCACCGTGTCCGGTAAATCGTATCGCGGTGATGTGCAACCGCTGCCGGTGACGCTCGTGTGGAGCGTGGTGGTGATCCTGGCGGTGTGGGTGGCCTTTAACGCCCTGCTTTACGGCAGCATTTTCTACGGCAGCTTTACCGTTAACTGGGGCGTGGACTACACCCTGACGCTGGATAACTTTATTAAGCTGTTCGGCCAGGGCATGAGTGACGGCGCATGGCCTTCGCTACTGGATACCCTGCTTTACGCCGGGATTGCCGCGCCAATCACCGCCGCCTTCGGGTTGCTTATCGCATGGATCGTGGTGCGCCAGCAGTTCAAAGGCAAGAAGACCATCGAGTTCACCACCATGCTGTGCTTTGCCGTACCCGGCACCGTGGCGGGCGTGTCGTACATTCTCGCCTTTAACAGCGCGCCAGTGTATCTCACCGGTACGGCGGCCATTGTCATTATCTCAATGGTGATGCGGAATGTGCCGGTAGGGATTCGCGCCGGAATTGCGGGCTTAGGACAAATCGATAAATCGCTGGATGAAGCTTCGCTCAGTCTGCGCGCCGGGAGTTTACGCACCATTACCCACATTCTGCTGCCGCTGCTGCGCCCGGCGATCCTCTCCGCGCTGATCTACAGCTTTGTGCGCGCCATTACCACCGTCAGCGCCATTGTGTTCCTCGTGACGCCGGACACCCGGGTGGCGACGGCCTACATTTTAAACCGCGTAGAAGACGGCGAATACGGGGTGGCGATTGCCTACGGTTCGATTCTGATCGTGGTGATGCTGGCAATCATTTTCATCTTTGACTGGCTGATCGGGGAAGCGCGTATCTCCCGTTCGAAAGCGAAAAATCAGGCGTAATGGAGCGCACTATGAGTCAGAAAAATTTTGTTGAACTGCGCAACGTCACCAAACGATTCGGCAGCAACACGGTGATCGACAATATCACTCTCACGATTCCGCAGGGACAAATGGTGACGCTGCTCGGTCCCTCCGGCTGCGGTAAAACCACTATTCTGCGTCTGGTCGCCGGGCTGGAAAAACCGAGTGAAGGGCAGATTTTTATCGATGGCGAAGATGTTACCCACCGTTCCATTCAGCAGCGCGATATCTGTATGGTGTTCCAGTCCTACGCTCTGTTCCCGCATATGTCGCTGGGAGAAAACGTCGGCTACGGCCTGAAGATGCTCGGCGTCTCACGCCAGGAAGTCAACGCCCGGGTGAAGGAGGCGCTGGCGATGGTCGATCTTGACGGCTTTGAAGCGCGCTATGTCGATCAGATCTCCGGCGGCCAACAGCAGCGTGTGGCGCTGGCGCGCGCCTTGATCCTCAAACCAAAGGTGCTGTTGTTCGATGAGCCGCTGAGTAACCTCGACGCTAACCTCCGGCGCAGCATGCGTGACAAGATCCGCGAACTGCAAAAGCAGTTTGATATTACCTCACTGTACGTCACCCACGATCAAAGCGAAGCCTTTGCCGTTTCCGACACCGTGCTGGTGATGAACAAAGGGCATATCATGCAGATCGGTTCGCCGCAGGAACTGTACCGCCAGCCCGCGTCACGTTTTATGGCGAGCTTTATGGGCGATGCCAACCTGTTCCCGGCCACCTTCACCCCGGAAGCGGTGAATATTTACGGTTATCGCCTGCCGCTCCCCGCGCACTTTGTGGCTGAAGGCGCCGGGACCGTGGGCGTGCGTCCGGAAGCGATCACCTTAAGCGATCGTGGGGAAGAGAGTCAGCGTTGCGCCATCCGGCACGTGGCCTATATGGGGCCACAGTATGAAGTAACAGTGGAGTGGCACGGGCAGGAGATTTTATTACAGGTCAACGCTACGCGCTTACAGCCGGACGTCGGCGAGCAGTACTACCTCGAAATCCACCCGTACGGCATGTTTATGTTAGCGGACGCGGCGTGATCGTTGCCGGGTGGCGCGACGCCACCCGGCGCACCCTCAGCGCCGGGCGTTTAACTCGGCAATATCCTTTGGCGTCGTCCGGCAGCAGCCGCCTATCAGCTTCGCCCCCGCCGCTAACCACTGCGGCAAATAATCCGCCAGCGTCTCGCACACTTCACCATGATGATGCCAGGTTTTGCTCACCGCATCGTAATGCTCACCCGAATTCGGGTAAATCACCAGCGGCAGCGCCGTTACGCCGCGCAAATGCTGTAACGCGGCGGTGGTGTTTTCCAGCGCGATGCAGTTAATGCCTATCGCGACCACCTGCGGATAATGATTCAGCCACTCGGCCACCTCCTGCAACGGCGTGCCGTCGCTCAGATGTTCACTGTCGCGTAGGGTGAAAGAGAACCATGCGCGGGCGCGCGGGTAGTCGGTCAACAGCGCCGCCAGCGCCTGAATCTCAACAAAGTTAGGCAGCGTTTCACAGGCCAGCAGATCGGCGCCAGCATCCAGTAGCGCCTCAACGCGCGGACGGTGGAAGGCCTGAAATTGCTCGGGGGTGCGCACGTAGTCACCGCGATATTCCGACCCGTCCGCCAGGAACGCGCCATACGGGCCGACCGATCCCGCCACCAGCAGCGTGCCCGCCTGCGGATTTTCCGCCAGCCAGGCTTCGCGAGCTTTACGCGCCAGCTCCACGCTTTTGCCGATCAGCGCTTTGGCCTGCGCTTCATCCAGTCCGCGCGCCGCAAACCCTTCCGGCGTGGCCTGGTAGCTGGCGGTAATCGCGCACTGGGCCCCGGCGCGAAAATAGTCCAGATGCACTTCGCGGATCAGCTCCGGGTTTTCTACCAGCACCCTGGCTGACCACAAACTGTCGGTAAGATCGCACCCCCGCGCTTCCAGCTCCGTCGCCATTGCCCCGTCCAGCAACAGAAAATCGTGCTTTTCGAGAATGGCGCTTAACGGATTATTCTGCGACATGTTCAGACTCCTGTTGTTTATCTCGCGATTGAGTAAGGAAATAAACACCATAACACAGCGCCACAAACGGTAAACCGCACCACAGCGCAATTCTCTGACTCGGATCGAAAGCCAGCCCGACACAGGCCACCAGGCAAAGGACGAACCCGGACACGGGCACCAACGGATACCAGGGGGCGCGATACTGTAGCGCATCAAGCGTTTTGCCCTGCTGAACGTGACGACGACGAAAAACAAAATGTGACGCGCAGATACTCAGCCACACCGCCACCACAGCAAAGCCGGAAATCGCCGACAGCGCGACATAGACCGTATCCGGCGCGACCACGCTGGAAAACAGCGCCAGCACGCCGCCGAGCATACTCACCGACAGCGCGGTAAGCGGCACGCCATTGCGGGTCACCCGCGCAAAACAGGCGGGCAGCGTGCGCTCGTTAGACAGCGACCACAGCATCCGGCCGGACGCGTACAGCCCGGAGTTTGCCGCCGACAGGATCGCAGTCAGGATCACGAAGTTAACAATATCCGCCGCGTAAGGAATGCCCACCTTCTCAAATACCAGCACAAACGGGCTTTTTTCAACCCCCGCCTGCTGCATTGGGATCAGCGCCGCCAGCACGAACACGGTGCCGATAAAGAAAATGATCAGCCGGGCAATGGTGGTACGAATCGCCACCGGGATGACTTTTTGCGGGTTTTCCGTTTCACCGGCGGCAATGCCGATAAGCTCCGTGCCGGAAAAGGCGAAATTCACCGCCACCATGGTCATCAGTATCGGCAGGCCGCCGTGCGGAAACCAGCCTTCGGCGGTAATATTGCTTAACCCCGGCGCGGGTGAACCGTCCTGCATCGGAATGATACCGAAAATCGCCGCCCCGCCAAGGATGATAAAGGCAATAATGGTGATGACTTTGACCAGCGAAAACCAGAACTCGCCTTCGGCAAAAAAGCGGGTGGACACCACGTTCAGACCAAATATCACCAGACAGAAAATGACACACCAGATCCAGACGGGCACCTGCGGGAACCAGTACTGCATACAGAATCCGGCGGCGGTAAAGCTGGAGCCGAGCGCCACAGTCCAGGTTAGCCAGTAAAGCCATGCCACGGTGTATCCCGTCGCCGGACCGAGGTAGCGCGCGGCATAGACGTGAAACGCCCCGGTTTCCGGCATCGCGACCGACAGCTCGCCAAGACACTGCATCACCAGCCAGACCACCAGCGCGCCAATCAGATAAGCCAGCAGCGTCCCTGCCGCCCCGGTGGTCGAAATAATGTATCCGGTATTGAAAAATAAGCCGGTACCGATTACGCCGCCCAGAGACAGCATAATCAGATGGCGGGTTTTCATGGTGCGCTTCAGTGGCGCATGTTGTTGTGTTGTTTGCATATAACCTTCTAAACGTATGGACATCTAAACATCCAAAGAAGGTTTGTTATACCGTGTTTACGGGCGGAATGCAAAACTCAGCCAGCCGCCAGGCGGCGCGATGTCCGGCTCATCAGCACAAACACCGCCAGTCCCGCCAGCAGGATCCCTGGCGCTGACGCCGCCATCACACCGACGGTACCGGTGCCGAGCGCCAGCATTTTCCCGGCCAGCAGCGGCCCGCTCATCGCTCCGAGGCGCCCGACCGCCACGGCGGTGCCGACCCCTGTCGCCCGAATGTCGGTACTGTAGAACAGCGGCGCCAGCGCGTAGAGCACGCTTTGCCCGCCGGTGGCGAACAGCCCGGCGATGAATCCGGCCATCAGCATACCGCTGAAGGAAGAGACGGTGCCCAGCGCCAGCAGCGAGGCCAGCATCCCGCTATAGATCAGAAGCGACATGGTCAGCGGCCGCAGCTTGTCCATCAACGCCCCGAGGATCAGCGTGCCTGCCGCCGCGCCGATTTGCAGGGAAAACATCACCCGCGCCGCCTGCGAAGGCTGGAATCCCTGTTCCACCAACAGCATCGGCAGCCAGTTGATCAGCATGTAGACCACCAGCAGGGTGAAGAAATAGCACAGCCAGAGCAGCAGCGTGGCGCTGGCCGTCGCCGGGGCAAACAGCGCGCGCAACGGTGGCGCGCCCGGGGTTTGACCGGCAAATACTGCCGACTCCGGCAGCCAGCGCATCAGCAACGGCACCAGCAGCAGCGGAATCACGCCGCCCACCCAGAAGACGGTCTGCCAGGCCGTTGCGACACCGGCAAAACCGAGCATTGCCGCCAGCGCGGCGCCAATAGGCACCCCGCAGTACATCAGGCTGACCGCCGTGCCGCGAAAGCGTGGCCCCGCGGCTTCGGAGGTGAGCGCAATCAGATTCGGCAGCGCGGCGCCCAGGCCCACGCCGGTCATCAGGCGGGCAAACACCAGCGTGAAGAAACTCCACGACAAGGCGGTCGCCAGCGAAAACACGCCGAACAGCGCCACGGAGGCGATCAGGACGCGCTTGCGTCCATAGCGATCCGCCAGCATGCCACCGACCAGCGCGCCGGGTAACAGGCCGAGGATCCCGGCGCTGAAGATCCAGCCCATTTGCATGCTATCCAGCGAGAATACCCGGGCGATGCCCACGGCGGCGATACCGGCGGCCTGGAGATCGAGCCCTTCCATCAGGGCGACCAGAAAACACAGCCCGATGGTCAGCATCAGGCGCGATGTAGCGTAGGGACGAGGATGCATAAGATCTCCCTCTGAGTTCACGGGGCAGGTGAATGGCGGCTGATACGTTGCCAGCCGCATCATTCTTATTTATTGACTGTTGCGCAGATCCAGCGCCACATCGACGATCATGTCTTCCTGGCCGCCCACCATCCGGCGTTTCCCCAGTTCGACGAGGATGTCGACCGCGCTCAGGCCGTAGCGTGCCGCCGCCACTTCGCAGTGACGCAGGAAGCTGGAGTACACGCCGGCATAGCCCAGCGCGAGGGTTTCGCGATCCACGCGCACCGGGCGGTCCTGTAACGGGCGCACCAGATCGTCGGCGGCGTCCATCAGCGCATACAGATCGGCGCCGTGCTGCCAGCCGAGCTTATCGGCCGCGGCAATAAAGACCTCCAGCGGCGCGTTGCCCGCTCCGGCTCCCATTCCCGCCAGGCTGGCGTCAATGCGGTCACAGCCCTCTTCCACGGCGGCGATCGAGTTCGCCACCCCAAGACTCAGATTGTGATGCGCGTGCATGCCGGTTTCTGTTTCCGGCTTCAGCACCGCTTTCAGGGCGCGGAAGCGATCGCGAATGTCCGTCATGTTCATTGCGCCGCCGGAGTCGACCACATAGATGCAGGTCGCGCCGTAGCCTTCCATCAGCTTCGCCTGCCTGGCCAGATTTTCCGGCGTGGTCATATGGCTCATCATCAGGAAACCGACGGTGTCCATTCCCAGCTCACGGGCAGAGTGAATATGCTGAGCGGAGACGTCCGCCTCGGTGCAGTGGGTCGCCACGCGCACCACCCGCGCCCCAGCCTGATACGCATTTTTCAGGTCATGAATCGTGCCGATCCCCGGCAACAACAGCGTGGCGATTTTGGCATGTTTCACCACCCCCGCCGCCGCTTCAATCCACTGCAAATCGCTGTGCGCGCCAAAGCCGTAGTTGAAGCTGGAGCCTTGCAGGCCGTCGCCGTGGGCGACCTCAATCGAATCCACCCGCGCGTCGTCGAGCGCTTTCGCAATCTGGCGCACGTTTTCCAGTGAATACTGATGACGAATGGCGTGCATGCCGTCGCGCAGGGTCACGTCCGAGATGTAGAGTTTTTTACCGTTCATGCTGCTTCTCCTGCCCGACGCGTCAGCGACTGCGCCATCTTTTCAGCGGTCGCCAGCGCGCTGGAGGTCATAATATCGAGATTGCCCGCATACGCTGGCAGGTAGTGCGCCGCCCCTTCCACTTCCAGATACACCGCGGTTTTCAGCCCACAGAACTGTCCGATGCCCGGCAAATTCACTGGTTTATCCTCAGGAATGACCTCAAACTGCACGCGCTGCTTCAGGCGATAGCCCGGCACGTAAGCCTGCACTGCGGCCGCCATCTCGTTGATGGACGCTTCCACTTCCGCCTGCGAGGCGGCGTCGCTCAGCACATAGACGGTGTCGCGCATCATCAGCGGCGGTTCGGCCGGGTTAAGCACGATAATCGCTTTTCCCTTCGCCGCACCGCCCACCGCCTCAATGGCTTTCGCGGTGGTTTCGGTGAACTCGTCAATGTTTGCCCGCGTTCCCGGTCCGGCGGATTTACTGGCGATCGAGGCGATAATCTCGGCGTAATGCACCCGCGCCACGCGGGAGACCGCCGCCACCATCGGGATGGTCGCCTGCCCGCCGCAGGTGACCATGTTGACGTTCTGCTGGTCGACGTTGGCCGCGAGATTGACCACCGGCACGCAGTACGGGCCAATGGCCGCAGGCGTCAGGTCAATCAGGCGAATGCCCGGCTTCGCTTCGCGCAGGGCGGCGTCGTTTTGGACATGCGCCCCCGCGCTGGTGGCATCGAACACAATATCAATGTCGGCAAATTCCGCCATCGCCATCAGCCCTCTTACCCCGTCGTGGGTGGTGGCGACGCCCATGCGGCGGGCGCGGGCCAGTCCGTCCGATTCAGGGTCGATACCGACCATCACCGCCATCTCCAGATGCTGACCGTGACGCAAAATTTTAATCATCAAATCGGTGCCGATATTGCCGGAACCGATAATGGCAACCTTACACTTACTCATGACTGACTTCCTTCTGTGGTCGCCGCGGAAAACGTGACGGCAACCGAACCAATACCTGCAATATGGGCGGCAAAGGTGTCGCCCGCGTTGACCGCGACCATCGGCCCCAGCGCCCCGGTCAGAATAATGTCGCCGGCGCGCAGCGGCTCGCCGAGGCTGGCCATTTTGCGCGCCAGCCAGACGGCGGCGTTCAGCGGATGCCCCAGGCATTCGCTGCCGCGCCCGCTGGACACCTCTTCGTTATTGCGCGTCATGTTCATGGCGCAGCTTTTCAGATCGACTCCGGCCAGACGCTGCGCCGGGCCGCCGAGCACATACACGCCGCAGGAGGCGTTGTCCGCCACGGTGTCGACAAACTGAATCGACCAGTCGCGGATGCGGCTGCCCACCACTTCCAGCGCGGGCAGCACCCATTCAACGGCGCCAGCCAGTTCATCAAAGGTGGTGTCAACGTGCGGCAGATCCCGGTTAAGCACCAGCGCGATTTCCGCTTCGATGCGCGGTTGCAGCACGCGGGAAAACGGGATGGTCTCGTTGTCGCCGTAGCACATGTCGGCGAACAGGGTGCCGAAGTCCGGCTGACTCACCCCCAGCTGCTGCTGGACTTTCGGGTGCGTCAAGCCGACTTTGCGTCCGACTACCCGGCGCCCCTGCGCCACGGCGTGTTCAACATTGATGCGCTGAATGGCATAGGCGGCTTCCGCACTCTCCACGCCCGGCCATTCACGCACCGGCGCAATGGCTTCGCCCTGCTCTTCTGCACGCCGCAACGCTGCGGCGATTGGTTCAAGGATAGTGTTCGACATAACCGTTCCTTATGGGCGCGCGAGGAAATTGAGCACCAGTTGGTTAAAGGCGTCCGCATGTTCCCACTGCGCCCAGTGGCCGCAGTCGCGATAGATATGCAGTTCGGCGCCGGCAATCCCGGCGAGCAGGCGCAGACCGGCGTCCATCGGCACAAATCGGTCGTTGCGCCCCCAGACAATCAGGGTCCGGGCGGTGATTTCGCTCAGGCGCGGCGAGAAGTCGGGGAATTGCTTCGGGTTCGCCTCCAGACTTTTAATAAAGTTGTCCAGATGATCGCGGCGCGACAGCATATTGTTCAGCCGCGCTTCAAACAGCGCGTCGGTCAGGTCGCGGGGGTCATGGACGAAGATGTTCATCATCTGTTTCAGATTGTCGATGGTCGGCTCGCGGTAAAGCTGATTCAGCCGCTTAATGCCTTCCGTCGGCATTGGCGTGAACAGGCTCATACCGCCGGTTCCCCCGCCCATCAGCACCAGCCTGCCGACGCGCTCCGGCCAGCTCAGGGTGAAGGCGACGGCGCTGTGGCCGCCCATTGAGTTGCCCAGCAGGTGGACGGTCTGAATGTCCAGTTGGTCGACCACGCTTTTCAGAATGCGGGCATTGAGATCGGATCGGGACCCGGTATTGACGATCGAATCGCTCTTGCCCCAGCCCGGGCAGTCGAGCAGGATCACGCGATAGCCCGCTTCCACCAGCGGATCGATATTGCGGCTGAAGTTGGCCCGGCCCGTGGCCCCCGGGCCGGAACCGTGCAGCAGAACGACGGTTTCGTCGCCTGCGCCGCAGTCGTTGTAATGGATGCGTAGCGTTTTACCGGCTTCCTCAACGTTGAGAAAACGGCTGGTCGCGGCTTCGGTTTGCGGTTGATAACTCATGATGTTCTCCTGCCTTTCAGTTCAGTGTTCTGGCGCTCAGCGAGCCAAATCCGGCGATCCACTCCGGGATCGGGCGATAGTAACGACCTTCGCTTCGCCAGGCGCCAAAGGCGGAAATGGCGGCGAAAGCGGCAACCCAGGTTTTGATTTCGTGGGTGGATTTGCCCGCGATCGCGGACAGCTCTTCATTGCTGACGGCATCCAGTTCGGCAATACGCCCCTGTTCGAGCAGCGACATAAACCGGTTGTCCCAGATGGGGTTCAGCGGGTGCAGCGTTTTCTGATCTGCAACAAACTTCTCGGCGGCGCCGATCACCCGCTGCTGACGCAGCTCACGCTCCCCGGCAGGCAACTGTTTGCCACTGCCCAGCAGGCGATCGCGCATATGGGCGTCGGCTTTCGCCAGCTCCGGCACCGGCGGCTGGTGCGACAACCCGCCGGACCCTAAAAACAGCACCCGCTTATTAAGCGTGCTGGTGAAACGACCAATCGCTTCCCCCAGCATCCGGGTACGCTGAAAGCCCGGCAACGGCGCGGCGACGCCGTTGATAAACACCGGCAGCACCGGCACGTTGTTCAGCCCGCCGAGCAAAAACTCCAGCGGCTGGGCAAAGCCGTGATCGACCTGCATGCAATACGAGACGGCGAGATCGATGCCGTTTTTCATCACCGCGTGGGCGCAGGCTTCGGCCAGTTCAGTCGGTACCGGCAGTTCCCCCGCCGCGCTGCCAAAATCGCCAATCGCCGTCGCGCCGACGCCTAAACAAAACGGCGGCATGACGTCATAGAAAAACCCGTTGTAATGATCCGGAGCGAACAGCACCACCAGTTCGGGATCAAACGCGGCGATCCGCGCGCGGGCACTGGCGATAACGCCGTTGACCTCGTCCAGCACGGCCTGCGCCGGGTCGACATAGCCCACCAGCGGCGAGTGGGAAAGACAGTGAAGATAAGCGTGCATATCAGGCCACCTTTTCGACAGGAAGATTGGCATCCGCGCGGGTCAGCGTCATCACTGACGCCAGGGTGTTGAGCGTGGCGCCGAGGGTTTGAGGAATGGCGACGGCGGCGACAAAGCGGTCCGGGCGCATCACCACCAGCGAGACGTTATGCCGTGCGAACCACTCGCGCAGACGCCCCTGCGCGTCGCCGATACGGATCACCCCGTCATGGCGGTCCTGCGGGGTGCCAATCTGCACCTCCGGCACCACCTGAATAAAGCGCGTGCCGGTGGCGCGCCACTGCCGAATCTGCGCTTCGCTCATCCCCCACAGCGGGTTACAGCCCCAGCCGATCACCGCGAAGTTCGCGCCGATGACGTTATCCAGCAGCGTCACCTCTCCCGTCTCCAGCGTGATCTTCGGCTGAATAAACATCTTGCCGACGGGGGACGTTGCGGCCTCGCCTTCGCGCACCAGCGCGCCGTCGTGATACTGCGGCATCGGCTTGAAGCGCATTTCGAGGAAGTAGCGTTTCACCGGCGGCAGGTAGTTCAGCAGCCAGGAGGCGCCGTCACGCACCGCGCCATGCCAGCGCTTCGGCGGCGCCAGCACGTTGCCGGCGGTCACTGAGAGGTCAATCATCGCTTTTGCGTGATCGCGGCGTTCCTGCTGGTAGGTATCGAGCAGCGCGTCACTCGCTTTGCCGTCGATCACCAGCGCCAGCTTCCAGGCGAGGTTAAAGGCGTCGCGCATGCCGCTGTTATAGCCCTGCCCCTGCCAGACCGGCATGATGTGCGCCGCGTCGCCGGCCAGCAGCACGCGATCGACGCGGAAGCGATCGGCAAGACGGGCGTTATGGGTGTAGACGCGCTGACGGATCAGCTCGACGTTGTCCGGGTTCGGCAGCACCTTGCTTAACAGCTGACGCATGTTTTGCGGCTCGCTGAGCTGCGCCTCGGTCTCCCCTGGCATCACCATAAATTCAAAACGCCGCACCGCGTGGGGTAGTGCGGCGGAAACGTAAGGCCGCACCGGATCGCAGCACAGATAGACATGCGGCGTGCTGAGCGGATCGTTGGCAATATCGACCACAATCCACTGGTTCGGCGCGGTTTTCCCTTCAAACGGCACGTTCAGCGTGCGGCGCACCAGGCTCGCTCCGCCATCGCAAGCCACCAGCCACTGTGCTTTGACCGTTTCCCGTTGCCCCTGCGCCGTTTTCAGGTTGAGCGTCACCTCGCCATCCTGCTGGCTGAAGGCTTCCAGCTCGCGAGAGAACAGACAGCGCACATTGGGAAAGCGCGACAGCCCCTCAAGCAACACCGCATCCACCTGCGGCTGGATAAACGCGTTGCGCCGCGACCAGCCGAACTCATCGGTCATCGGCTGAATATCAGCAAAGCAGCGGCCTTTTGGCGTAAGAAAGCGCATCGCGTGGTGTGGCGTGGTATGTGGCAGCACCTTCTCCACCAGCCCGACGGACTGCATGGTGCGCAGCGCCTCATCGTCAATGCCGATGGCGCGGGGATAGTCGATGAGCTTATCAAGCTTTTCCACCACCAGCACCTCGATGCCCATCTGACCAAGATAGTTGGCCATCATCAGTCCGACCGGCCCCGCACCGGCTATGGCGACCTGAACGGTATGGTTGACGGCGGGTTGAATATCAGGGGTTGTTGACATGTTGTACCTCACGATTCGGACAAAACGGCGGGGCTGAGTCGGTTAGCCGCCGCACCTTTTTGTTAAAAATATGTGAATACTTTTTTATAGTGTTGTCAGTATAAGAAGGGCTTTTTGCGCTACAATCAAAACATGTCAGAACGTGCACCAGGTGCACATCGTTGTTTTAACTATAAATATGTCAATAAACATGAAGAATGATGAGCAGACGGAATACAAAACCGTTCGTGGTTTAACGCGCGGCTTAATGTTATTAAATATGTTAAATAAACTCGATGGCGGGGCCAGCGTCAGCCTGCTGGCGGAGCTGAGCGGCCTGCATCGCACCACGGTGCGCAGGCTGCTGGAGACATTACAGGATGAGGGATACGTCCGGCGCAGCCGGTCTGACGACAGCTTCCGCTTAACCATTAAAGTGCGCCAGTTGAGCGAAGGATTTCGTGACGAACAGTGGATTTCTGCACTGGCGGCGCCGCTGCTGGGCGATCTCCTGCGCGAAGTGGTCTGGCCGACCGACGTGTCGACGCTGGACGTTGACGCGATGGTGGTACGGGAAACCACCCACCGCTTTAGCCGGCTGTCGTTTCACCGCGCGATGGTCGGGCGGCGCCTACCGCTGCTGAAAACCGCTTCTGGCCTGACCTGGCTGGCGTTTTGCCCGGAAAACGAGCGTCAGGCGCTGATAGCGATGCTGGCGGCGCGTCCGGGCGAGGAGTACCAACTGGCCCGCGACCCCCGCAGGCTGGACGCCGTTCTTGCACGCACCCGCCAGGCGGGCTACGGGCAAAATCATCGCGGCTGGGATGAAGAGGAGAAAATCGCCTCTATCGCCGTACCGCTGCGCAGCGAGCAGCGGGTGATTGGCTGTCTGAACCTGGTGTATATGGCCAGCGCGATGAGTATTGAGCAGGCGGCAGAGCGGCATCTTGCGGCGTTACAACAGGTGGCGCGACAAATTGAGGAAGCCGTAGAGTCGCAGGCGATTCTGGTGGCCGGACGGTGAAACGGGTCACATTTTTACCTCGACCCTGCGCCTGTTGACCGGAACGCGCGCGCGCTCATCCAGTAGGTCATCTGGCCCAATCTCATCGCTATTCGCCCATTTGCCCACATTTTTTCCTCGCGCCCTCTATTACGCTGTCTCCACTGACCCTCACGTGGAGTACCGATGATGAACATTACGCAAATTCGCAACGCCACCCAGTTGATTACGTTTGGCGGCAAAACATTTCTCATTGACCCGATGCTGGCGCCGAAAGGCGCGTGGCCGGGCTTTCCCGGCACCGCCCGCGCCGATATTCGCAACCCCACCGTGGAGCTTCCCTGCGATATCGACACGCTGTTACAGGCCGACGTGCTGATCGTCACCCATCTGCATGAAGACCATTGGGACGACGCCGCATCCGCATGCGTGCCGAAGGATAAGCCGATTTATGTGCAAAACGAGCAGGATGCGCAGACGCTGCGCGAACAGGGTTTTACCGCGCTGACGGTGCTGACGGAAGAGACCATTCTCGGGGAGATCACGCTGCGTAAAACCGGCGGCCAGCACGGCTCCGATCGTCTGTATGCCGTTCCCGAAATGGCGGCCCGGCTGGGCGAAGCCTGCGGGCTCATCTTGACCCATCCGCAGGAAAAAACGCTGTATCTGGTGGGCGATACCGTCTGGCGCGACGAGGTCGAAGCCAACATGATCCGCTATCAGCCTGATGTGGTGGTATTGAACGCCGGTTTCGCGCACGTCATCGGTTTTGGCCCGATCATCATGGGCGCGGAAGATGTGCTGAAAACCCATTTCACCCTACCGGACGCGCAGATCGTGGCAACGCATATGGAAGCCATCAATCACTGTCTGTTAACGCGCGCGGCGCTCAAAGACTACGCACGCGACAACCAGATTGCAGAATATGTGCATGTGCCGGAAGATGGGGAAACCCTGACGTTTTAACCGCCATCGAGGAGAACTATGCGCCCCGTTACCGTCGCCATTGTCGCCGTGGACGATTTCAGCCCATTTCACTTTTCTGTGCCCTGCATTCTGTTCGGGGAAAAGGTGGCAACGCAGAAGCGCTTTACGGTGAAGATCTGCGCCGAAACGCCGGGTACGGTCAACTCGCAGGACGGGTTTTCGTTGCACGCCGCCTACGGTTATGAGGCGCTCATCGACGCGGATATTGTGATGATCCCCTACTGGGGCGCCACCGCCCAGCGTCCTCCCCAGATGCTACTGGATACGCTGGTGCAGGCCCGGCAAAACGGCGCGCAAATTGTTGGCCTTTGTCTGGGGGCATTTGTTCTGGGCTATGCAGGCCTTCTGGACGGCAAACGCGCCGCCACGCACTGGGAATTTGAGCAGGATTTTCAAGCGCGTTTTCCGGCGGTGACACTTGATATCAATGCCTTGTATGTTGATGACGACGGGATCATCACCTCTGCGGGCACGGCGGCGGCTCTCGACTGCTGCCTGTATGTGATTCGCCAGCGCTTTGGCAGCGTAGTGGCGAACCAAATCGCCCGGCGGATGATTGTTCCGCCACACCGTGAAGGCGGCCAGGCGCAATTTATCGCCCAGCCGGTGCCCAAAACCACGCGCGATGCGCGCATTAACGGACTGCTGGACTATTTGCGCCAGACAATCCGCGACCCCCATGACCTTGATTCGCTCGCCAGTCGGGTCATGATGAGTCGTCGCACGCTCACCCGTCATTTTATGAAGGCGACAGGGTGTAGCGTCGCCGAATGGCTGATCCGTGAACGCCTGCGCCTCAGCCAGACGCTGCTGGAATCCAGCCAATTGCCCATCGAGCGCATCGCCAGTGAAGTGGGTTTTCAGTCTGCTGTGACCTGGCGTCAGCATTTTAAATCCCACTTCGGCGTCAGCCCGGCTGAATGGCGAAAAACCTTTCGCGGTATGGCATGATAGCGCGCGGAAAACGTGGAAATCAGGGTGATGAATGTGAAACCGGTAACGCTTTACGATGTGGCAGACTATGCTGGCGTCTCTTATCAGACCGTCTCGCGGGTGGTGAATCAGGCCAGTCACGTCTCGGCGAGAACCCGCGAAAAAGTGGAAGCCGCCATGGCGGAGCTGAACTACATTCCTAACCGTGTCGCCCAACAGTTAGCCGGCAAACAGACGCAGCTGATTGGCGTTGCCACCGCCAATCTGGCGCTGCACGCACCGTCGCAGATTGTCGCCGCCATTAAATCCCGCGCCGACCAGTCCGGGGCCAGCGTGGTAATTTCCATGGTAGAGCGCAGCGGCGTCGACGCCTGTAAAGCGGCAGTGCATAACCTGCTTGCGCAGCGGGTAAGTGGGCTTATCATCAACTATCCCCTCGACGAAGACGACGCCATTGCCGTTGCCGCCGCCTGTGGCAACGTGCCGGTACTGTTCCTTGACGTTTCGGACCAGTCGCCCATCAACAGCATTATTTTTTCCCACGACGACGGCGCGCGCCTCGGCGTGGAGCACCTGGTTCAGCACGGCCACCAGCGCATCGCCCTGCTGGCCGGACCGCAAACGTCGGTTTCCGCGCGCCTGCGTCTGGCGGGCTGGCATAAGCACCTCGCGCGTTATCAACTCCAGCCGGTGGCGCAGCAGGAGGGCGACTGGAGCGCGATGTCCGGTTATCTTCAGACCCAACGGATGCTTAACGCGGGGACGATCCCCGGCGCGATGCTGGTCGCCAACGACCAGATGGCGTTAGGCGCAATGCGCGCCATAAGCGAGTTTGGTCTGCGCGTGGCGACCGATATTTCCGTAATCGGCTATGACGATACCGAAGACAGCGCCTGCTACATTCCCCCCCTTACGACCATCAGGCAGGATTTCGCGCTGCTTGGACAAACCAGCGTCGACCGCCTGATCCAGCTTTCTCGCGGGGCATCAACCGGGGGCAATCAGTTGCTGCCGGTCACGTTGGTGGAGCGCAAAACCGTGCAGCCACCTGGGACACAGGCCGCCTCTCCACAAGCGCTGGCCGACTCGCTCATGCAGTTGGCGCGTCAGGTCGCCCTGTTAACACGCTAAATCCTGCACACGAAAATGTGTGAGACAGTTCACTCATTAGCCTCATCAGACTTTACAGTTTTCTGGCTCTGCCCGTATGTTGTCTAAAATTGTGAGCGAATAACAATTCACGACAGGACATAGCCATGACATTGACCACGGATTCACTCGCCGCCGTACTGGCGCGCCGCGACTGGGAAAATCCCGGCGTAACCCAGCTTAACCGTCTGGAAGCCCACCCGCCATTTTCCAGCTGGCGCAGCGCCGAAGACGCCCGGGATAATACCCTTTCTCCCCAATTGCGCAGCCTCAACGGCGACTGGAAATTTGCCTGGTTCGCCTCGCCGGAGGCGGTGCCGGACAGCTGGCGGCTAAACGATCCGGAAAATGCCGACACTATCTCCGTACCGTCAAACTGGCAAATGTACGGCTACGACGCACCGATTTATACCAACGTCACCTACCCAATTCCGGTCAATCCGCCCTACGTACCCGCAGAGAACGCCACAGGATGTTACTCGCTCACATTCGATATTGACGAGGCAGCACTCCACGACAGCCAGACGCGGATCATTTTCGACGGCGTCAATTCGGCCTTTCATCTCTGGTGCAACGGACGCTGGGTCGGCTACGGCCAGGACAGCCGTCTGCCTTCGGAGTTCGATCTCAGCGATTTTCTGCGCGGCGGCGAGAACCGTCTGGCGGTGATGGTGCTGCGCTGGAGCGACGGCACATACCTGGAAGATCAGGACATGTGGCGCATGAGCGGTATCTTCCGCGACGTCAGCCTGCTAACCAAGCCCGCTACGCAAATCAGCGATCTGCGGATTTCCACCCGCTTTAATGATGATTTCAGCCGCGCCGAACTGGCCGCCGAAATCAGAATGCACGGTGAACTGCGCGACGATCTGCGCGTCACCGTGCAGTTGTGGGATGGCGACGTCCTGGTCGGTGAACGGACGGCCCCCTTTGGCGGCGAAATTGTTGACGAGCGCGGCGCGTATCATGACCGCGCCACCCTGCGCCTGAAAGTCGATAACCCGTCGCTGTGGAGCGCCGAAACGCCGCATCTGTACCGCGCGGTTGCGCAGTTGCATACCGCTGACGGCGAACTGATTGAAGCCGAAGCCTGTGACGTCGGCTTTCGCCAGATCAGCATTGAAAACGGCCTGCTGTTGCTGAACGGCAAGCCGCTGCTGATTCGCGGTACGAATCGCCACGAACATCACCCGAAGCACGGTCAGGTAATGGACGAAGCGACGATGGTGCAGGACATCATCCTGATGAAGCAGAACAATTTTAACGCCGTGCGCTGCTCCCATTACCCAAACCACCCGCTGTGGTACACGCTGTGCGACCGTTATGGGCTGTACGTCGTGGATGAGGCCAACATCGAAACCCACGGCATGGTGCCGATGAACCGTCTGACCGATGACCCAACCTGGCTTCCCGCCATGAGCCAGCGGGTGACGCGCATGGTACAACGCGACCGCAATCACCCGAGCATTATTATCTGGTCGCTGGGCAATGAGTCCGGGCATGGCGTCAACCACGACGCGCTGTACCGCTGGTTGAAATCGGAAGATCCGTCGCGCCCGGTGCAATATGAGGGCGGCGGCGCAGACAGCGCGGCGACGGATATTATCTGTCCGATGTATGCCCGCGTCGATCAGGATCAGCCGTTCCCGGCGGTGCCGAAATGGTCAATCAAAAAATGGCTGTCAATGCCGGGCGAGCAGCGTCCGCTGATCCTCTGCGAATACGCGCACGCAATGGGCAACAGCCTCGGCGGTTTCGCCAAATACTGGCAGGCGTTTCGGCAGTATCCGCGCCTGCAGGGGGGCTTTGTCTGGGACTGGGTCGATCAGTCGCTGATTAAATATGATGTTGAAGGTAACCCATGGTCAGCCTACGGCGGCGACTTTGGCGACACGCCGAATGACCGCCAGTTCTGCATGGACGGTCTGGTGTTTGCCGACCGTACGCCGCATCCGTCGCTATACGAAGCCAAACACGCGCAGCAGTTTTTCCAGTTTACCCTGCTGCCCGGCGCGGAACGTAACATCGAGGTGACCAGCGAATATCTGTTCCGCCATAGCGACAATGAGATCCTGCACTGGTCCCTTGCCCTGGACGGTAATCCCATTGCAGCGGGGAACGTCGTGCTGGACATCGCCCCGCAGGGACGCCAGGTCATTACCCTTCCCGACGTTGCTGTCCCCGATGCAGCAGGCCAGCTATGGCTGACGGTGCGCGTTGAGCAGCCGCAGGCCACCGCGTGGGCGCCAGCCGGACATATCAGCGCCTGGCAGCAGTGGCCGCTGGCGGAAAAACTGAGCGTGGCGATCTCCCCGTCTGTCGGTTGTGCGCCACGGCTTGAGGCGGGAGAGACGCATTATCTGGTCACGGTGAATCAACAACGCTGGCAGTTCTGCCGCCAGCAGGGTGTATTGACGCAGTACTGGATCGGCGAGGACGCGCAGCTGCTGACCCCGCTTCGCGACCAGTTTACCCGCGCGCCGCTTGATAACGATATCGGCGTCAGCGAAGCCACGCGTATTGACCCGAACGCCTGGGTTGAACGCTGGAAAGCCGCCGGGCATTACCGCGCAGAAGCGATGCTGTTGCAGTGCGAAGCACAGACGCTCACCGACGCGGTGATCATCACTACCGCCCACGCCTGGCAGACCCAGGGGGAAACGCTGTTTATCAGCCGTAAAACCTGGCGCATTGACGGAGATGGCGAACTGACGATCACGGTGGATGTGGATGTCGCCCACGGCACGCCACACCCGGCGCGCATCGGACTGACCTGCCAACTGGCCCAGGTGGCGGATCGCGTGAACTGGCTGGGATTAGGTCCGCATGAAAACTACCCGGACCGCCTCTCTGCCGCCTGCTTTGATCGCTGGGACCTGTCGCTCGACGACATGTATACGCCGTACGTTTTTCCGAGCGAAAACGGGCTGCGCTGCCACACCCGCGAACTGCGCTATGGCGCCCACTGCTGGCGCGGCGACTTCCAGTTCAATATCAGCCGCTACAGCCAGCAACAACTGATGAAGACCAGCCATCGCCATCTGTTGCAGGAAGAGGCCGGTACATGGCTGAACCTTGACGGCTTCCACATGGGCGTGGGCGGCGACGACTCCTGGAGCCCGTCGGTGTCGCCGGAATACCAGCTCAGCGCAGGTCGCTATCACTACCAGATCGTCTGGTGCCTGAAATAACAAAAAACGGGCAGGTTAACGCCTGCCCGATATTCGCATAAGGACGTTCACATGCATTATTTGAAAAATACTAACTTCTGGATGTTCGGCTTTTTCTTCTTCTTTTATTTTTTCATTATGGGTGCTTACTTCCCCTTTTTCCCGATCTGGTTACATGATATCAACCATATCAGCAAAGGCGATACCGGTATTATCTTCGCCTGCATCTCGCTATTTTCACTCTTGTTCCAACCCATTTTCGGCCTGCTCTCTGACAAGCTCGGTCTGCGCAAGCATCTGTTGTGGGTCATTACCGGTATGCTGGTGATGTTCGCGCCGTTCTTTATTTACGTTTTCGGCCCGCTATTGCAGGTCAATATTTTGCTCGGTTCGATTGTCGGCGGGATCTATCTGGGGTTTATTTATAACGCTGGCGCGCCCGCCATTGAGGCCTACATAGAAAAAGCCAGTCGCCGCAGTCATTTTGAATTTGGCCGCGCGCGGATGTTCGGTTGCGTCGGCTGGGCGCTGTGCGCGTCGATTGCCGGCATTATGTTTACCATTAATAACCAGTTTGTCTTCTGGCTGGGCTCCGGCTGCGCGGTGATCCTGGCATTGCTGCTGTTCTTCTCGAAAACGGAAGCGCCTTCATCGGCAAAAGTGGCCGATGCGGTTGGCGCGAATCACTCGGCATTTAGCCTGAAACTGGCGCTGGAATTATTTAAACAACCGAAGCTGTGGTTTCTGTCGCTGTATGTTGTCGGCGTGTCCTGTACCTACGATGTGTTTGACCAGCAGTTCGCTAACTTCTTTACCTCATTCTTTGCCACTGGCGAACAGGGTACCCGCGTGTTTGGCTACGTTACCACCATGGGTGAACTGCTGAACGCCAGTATTATGTTCTTTGCGCCACTGATCGTGAACCGCATTGGCGGAAAAAACGCCCTGCTGCTGGCGGGCGCGATTATGTCAGTGCGGATCATCGGCTCGTCGTTTGCCTCTTCGGCGCTGGAAGTGGTGATCCTGAAAACCTTGCATATGTTTGAGATACCGTTCCTGATTGTCGGTTGTTTTAAATACATCACCAGTCAGTTTGAGGTACGCTTCTCTGCCACGATTTACCTGGTGTGCTTCTGCTTCTTTAAGCAACTGGCGATGATTTTCATGTCGGTTTTCGCCGGCAATATGTATGAAAGCATCGGTTTTCAGGGAGCATATCTGGTGCTCGGACTGATCGCGCTGAGCTTTACGTTGATTTCGGTATTTACCTTAAGTGGGCCGGGGCCGTTTACCCGCCATGTCAAACCTGTCTGTAAACAAGCATAAACCCCACCACAAGGATGAAATTTCACACATGACTATGCCAATGAGAGAAAGAATAAAAGCAGGCCAACTGTTTACAGATATGTGCGAAGGTTTGCCGGAAGAGAGATTGCGCGGAAAGGAATTGATGTATGAGTATAACCATTCGCGTCCGTCAGAAGTTGAAAAAAGGAAAAGCTTGATTAAATCCATGTTTGGCTCAACGGGAGAAAATGCATGGATAGAGCCGCCCATTTATTTTTCCTACGGTACCAACATCCATATCGGTGACAACTTTTATGCTAATTTCAATTTTACCATCGTAGACGACTATACCGTCACGATTGGCGATAACGTTCTGATTGCGCCAAATGTTACCCTCTCCGTGACCGGGCATCCTGTTCATCATGAATTGAGGCAAGCGGGAGAGATGTATTCCTTTCCGATCACAATTGGCAATAACGTCTGGATCGGCAGTAACGTGGTTATCAATCCAGGTATCACGATAGGAAATAACACCGTGATTGGCGCAGGTAGCGTGGTCACAAAAGACATTCCTTCAAATGTCGTTGCCGCGGGCGTTCCCTGTCGGGTTATCCGTGAAATAAACGACAGAGATAAAGAATATTATTATAAAGACCGCAAAGTAGAGCGTTCCCTTTGCCACCTGGCATGACGCCGGGCGCTCTACAATAATGCGACCGTAGGCCCGGTCAGCTTGCGCCACCGGGCGCTACCGCTACTCCTCAATGATCTGGCGGATTTGCTGCAACGCGGCGGGATCGTCGAGGGTGGTGAGATCGCCGGGATCGCGACCTTCGCAGATGGCCTGGATCGTCCGGCGCAACATCTTGCCGGAGCGCGTTTTCGGCAACTGCGAGACAAACCAGACGTGAGCGGGACGGCCAAAATTGCCAATCTGGCTGTCCACCAGCGCCATAATCGCTTTTTCTTCCGCCTGCGCCACATCACGATCGTCCAGGCTGTCGCTCTGTTTCGGGATAACAAACGCCACCGCCACCTGCCCTTTCAGCGCGTCTTTTACCCCCACGACCGCCACCTCAGCGACGTTAGGATAGCTGGAAATGCTCTCCTCTATCTCGCGGGTGCCAAGACGGTGGCCGGCAACATTTATCACGTCGTCGGTACGTCCGAGGATAAAGTAATAGCCGTCGGCGTCGCGAATGCCCCAGTCGAAGGTGGCATACACCTGACGGCTGAACAGCGACCAGTAGGTGTTAACAAACCGTTCATCGTCTCCCCAGATAGTCTGGATACAGCCCGGCGGCAGCGGCCCCTCAATCACCACCATCCCCTTTTCGTTCACGCCGCAGGGTTCGCCGGTCACTTCATTGAGTAACTGCACGTTATAACCGTACATCGGTACGCCCGGGCTACCGAGCCGCGACGGTCTGTCGTCAAGCTGACGGGCTAGCGCCATAATCGGCCAGCCGGACTCCGTCTGCCAGTAATTATCGATAACCGGCACCTCCAGCGTCTGGGTGACCCACGCGGCGGTAGGTTCATCCAGCGGTTCTCCGGCCAGATACAGCACCTCCAGCGAGGAGAGATCGTGATTGCGGATCTGGGCGGTTGGAAATTTCTTCAGTACGCGAATGGCGGTCGGCGCGGAAAACATCCGGTTCACCCGGTACTTCTCGACAATTTTCCACCACACCCCGCAGTCCGGGTACGTTGGCAGCCCTTCATAGACAATCGTCGCCATCCCCGCCAGCAGCGGCGCGTAAACGATATAAGAGTGACCGACAACCCAGCCGATATCCGACGCGCAAAAAAAGACGCCGCCCGCTTTGCCGCCAAAAATGGTGTCCATTGAGGTTGCCAGCGCCACCGCGTAGCCGCCGACGTCGCGCTGCACGCCTTTGGGTTTTCCCGTGGTGCCGGACGTGTAAAGAATGCAGGAGGTCTCGTTAGATTCCAGCCACGCTACCGGCACCCGCGCGCCTGCGTGTTGCTGACGCAGGGCGGCATAATCAAGATCGCGTCCGGCCACCCGCGCCATTTTCGCCAGCCCACGGTCCACCAACAACACGTGCTGCGGCTGATGCTGCGCCTGCGCGATGGCGTCGTCGAGCAGCTTTTTATACGGCAGGATCTTTCCTCCGCGCGCCCCGGCATCCGCCGAGACGATCAGTACCGGTCTGGCATCGTCAATTCTCGCCGCCACACTGTGTGAGGCAAAACCGCCGAATACGACCGAATGAATCGCCCCAATGCGTGCGCAGGCCAGCAGCGTCACGTGCGCCTCGGCAATCATCGGCATATACACCAGCACCCGATCGCCGCGCCGGACGCCCAGCGACAGCAGCATCGACGCCACTACGTTCACCTCGTCATACAACTGGCTGAAGGTGTAGGTGCGCTCCTCTTCGGTTTCGGAAGAGACGGCGATCAGCGCCAGCGCGTCCGGCTGTTTGTCCAGCCAGCGGTCGATGGCGTTATAACACAGATTGGTGGTGCCGCCGCAGAACCAGCGGGCAAACGGCGGGCGGCTATGATCCAGCGTCCGGGTAAACGGCGTCTGCCAGTCGATGCGCTTTGCCTGCTCTGCCCAGAACAATTCCGGTTGCGTAATCGAACGCTGATAGAATTCGCGAAAAGACATGAGGCTCTCCTGTTGAACTTATGCCCTATTGCTATCTGTTTCAGATAACGAACAAGTCGAGGTACTCGTTAACCGGCATCTGCTCCAGACGGGTTCGGTCCAGGGAGGCTTCCAGAATGCGCTGCTGCTGACGGGCCGGGAACTGACGCGCCAGGTTGATTTTGAATTTTTCGATAAGCTTTGGAATGCCGTCGGCGCGACGGCGGGCGTGGCCGATAGGGTAATCCACCACCACTTCATCAAACGCCGTACCGTCGGTGAACGCCACGGTGATGGCATTGGCGATGGCGCGTTTTTCCGGATCGTGATAGTCGGCGGTAAACTGCGGGTCTTCAAAACAGCTTATCTTCTCACGCAGAGCGTCGATGCGTTTATCCTGCGCCACGCCATCTTCATAATCCGCCGCCGTTAAACGTCCGAACAGCAGTGGGATGGCAACCATGTACTGAATGCAGTGGTCGCGATCCGCCGGGTTATTCAGCGGGCCTTTCTTGTCGATGATGCGAATGCAGGCTTCGTGAGTGCGAATGGTCACCTTCTCAATATCCGCCGCAGTTTTACCCGCCGCCTGCATCTGCGCATGCAGGGTCATCGCCGCTTCTACCGCGGTCTGCGAATGGAACTCCGCCGGGAAGGAGATTTTAAACAGCACATTTTCCATCACGTAAGAGCCATAGGGGCGCTGGAAGCGGAATGTTTCGCCTTTGAACGAGACGTCGTAGAACCCCCAGGTTTTCGCCGTCAGCGCTGACGGATACCCCATCTCGCCGGTTTTTGCCATCAGCGCCAGGCGTACCGCGCGGGAAGTGGCGTCGCCTGCCGCCCAGGACTTCCGCGTGCCGGTGTTCGGCGCATGGCGATAAGTTCGCAGCGACTGGCCGTCGACCCACGCCAGCGATACCGCGTTCAGGATCTCGTCCCGGGTCAGCCCCAGCATTTCCGCCACCACGGCGGTGGACGCCACTTTCACCAGCAGCACGTGATCCAGGCCGACGCGGTTAAAGGCGTTCTCCAGCGCGATGCAGCCCTGAATCTCGTGAGCTTTGATCATCCCGCTCAGCACCTGCTTCATGGTCAGCGGCGCTTTGCCTGCCGCCACCGCGTTACGTGACAGCCAGTCCGCCGTCGCCAGGATGCCGCCGAGGTTATCAGAAGGGTGCCCCCATTCGGCGGCAAGCCAGGTATCGTTAAAGTCGAGCCAGCGGATCATCGCGCCGATGTTAAACGCCGCCTGAACCGGATCGAGCTGAAACTGTGTGCCAGGCACGCGCACGCCGTTTGGCACGAGAGTACCGGGGACAATCGGCCCCATAAGTTTTTTGCACGCCGGATAGTCCAGCGCTTCGAGACCACAGCCGAGCGTATCCAGCAGGCAGTAATGCGCGGTGTCATACGCCACTGTTGAGGTGATGTCATAATTCATCACGTAATCGACGATATCAACGATTTCGCGGTCAAATTCCGGGCGGACGTTTAGTTCTTGTACGGACATAAAAGCGTTCCTGCATGTTAGGGTCAGAGGGAGTGAATCAGCAACGTTGGTCTAACGAGACGAACGGACGATCTTCCGGTCCGGTATAGTTGGCGGAAGGTCGGATAATTTTGTTGTCCTGACGCTGTTCGATGATGTGCGCCGCCCAGCCGGTGACGCGGGCGATAACGAACAGCGGAGTGAACATTTCGGTGGGAACGCCCATCATGTTGTATGACACCGCCGAGAACCAGTCGAGGTTGGGGAACATCTTTTTGGTTTCCCACATCACCGTTTCCAGACGATCGGCGATGTTGTACATCTTCAGCGAGCCGCCTTCTTCAGAAAGCTGCTTCGCCACCTGCTTAATGACCTGATGACGCGGATCGGCCAGGGTATAAACCGGGTGCCCAAAGCCAATCACCACCTCTTTGTTTTCCACACGTTTGCGGATATCGGCTTCCGCTTCGTCCGGCGTTTCGTAGCGCTGCTGGATCTCGAGCGACACTTCGTTTGCTCCGCCGTGCTTCGGCCCGCGCAGTGCGCCTATCGCGCCGATAATGGCCGAATAGACGTCCGACCCGGTGCCCGCAATGACCCGGCTGGTGAAGGTGGAGGCGTTGAATTCGTGCTCGGCGTAAAGCACCAGCGAAATGTGCATCGCTTTTTCCCAGCTTTTTGACGGTTTCTCGCCGTGTAGCAGATGCAAAAAGTGGCCGCCGATGGAGTCGTCGTCGGTTTCTGGCTGGATGCGCTCACCGTTGTGGCTGTAGTGGTACCAGTAGAGAAGTACAGAGCTGAGCGACGCTAACAGCTTGTCGGCGATATCCCGCGCCCCGGAGACGGTGTGGCCCTCTTTTTCTGGCAGGGTGCAGCCCAACGCCGAGACGCCGGTACGCATGACATCCATCGGATGCGACGCGGCGGGCAGCGCTTCCAGTACAGTGCGCACGTTGGCCGGTAATCCCCGCAGCGCTTTCAGTTTGATTTTATACGCGTGAAGCTCGTCGCGGGTCGGTAATTTGCCGTGGATCAGCAGATGGGCGACCTCTTCGAATTCGCAGTGCCGGGCGAGGTCCAGTATGTCGTAACCGCGATAATGAAGATCGTTGCCGCTTTTGCCGACGGTGCACAGCGCGGTATTGCCTGCCGGTACGCCGGACAGCGCAACGGATTTTTTCGGCTTAATGACATGTGTGTTGTTTTGCAGGATCGTCGAGTCTGTCATGTTGTCCTCGTCATTATTGTAATGTGCAGGATAGTGAGGTCTGGGCGAAGCGTTACTTCCGGTTCAGCGCGTCCAGCGCCTCCTCGTACTGGTAGTAATTGATGCTTTCGTACAGCTCGTTGCGGGTTTGCATCATGTCGATGACGCTTTTTTGCGTTCCTTCCTGACGCAGCACGTTATAGACCTGTTCCGCCGCGCGGTTCATCGCGCGAAACGCCGACAGCGGGTACAGCGCCATCGCCACGTGGGCGCTGCGCAGTTCATCGGTGGTAAACAACGGCGTCGCGCCGAATTCGGTGATGTTGGCGAGGATCGGCACATTGACCGCGTCGGCAAACTGTCGGTACATGGCAAGCTCGGTGATCGCCTCCGGAAACAGCATGTCGGCCCCCGCGTCGACGTAGGCCTGCGCGCGATCTATCGCCGCGTCCAGGCCTTCTACCGCCAGGGCGTCGGTGCGCGCCATGATCACAAAGTCGGGATCGGTTCGGGCATCCACCGCCGCGCGAATGCGATCCACCATCTCCTCTTTCGAGACGATCGCTTTGTTCGGTCGGTGACCACAGCGCTTAGCGCCGATCTGATCTTCAATGTGTAACGCCGCCGCGCCGGCTTTGATCATTGACCTTACGGTGCGGGCCACGTTAAAAGCCGACGCGCCAAAACCGATGTCGGCATCCACCAGCAGCGGCAGCGGGCAGACGTCGGTGATGCGACGAATGTCGGTCAGCACGTCATCAAGCGTTGAGATCCCGAGATCCGGCAAACCCAGCGATCCTGCCGCCACGCCGCCGCCGGAAAGGTAAATCGCCTGGTAGCCTGCGCGCTGTGCCAGCAGAGCGTGGTTGGCGTTAATGGTGCCGACTATCTGAAGCGGGTTTTCTTGCGTAAGGGCCGCGCGAAATGCCTGACCCGGCGAGTGTCGTGACATATTTTATCCTTTGTTATCAAGTTGTGAGCGTCGTTACTCTCCATAAAGCAAAGGCTATGCCAGGTGCCGCACCCGATTAAGAAAAATAAAAAATACTGATATGACAATACGATAGATAAATCCCGCTGGCAGATAGCGAAAAAAAGCGTGTCAGCTAACGTTTCATAAAATGTTCCGTGTTGTTTCATTGCAACATAATTGAAACACGGCTAAACCCATTATTCGGTCTCTTCACGTTTAGGTTTGCTATGACAGCTTCGCCTCTTCCTCCACGGATCAATGACGACAAACCGGTCATCTGGACCGTCTCGGTGACGCGGCTGTTCGACCTGTTTCGCGACATCAGCCTCGAGTTCGATCATCTGGCGACCATCACCCCTATTCAGCTTGGCTTTGAAAAAGCGGTAACCTACATTCGCAAAAAGCTGGCGACCGAACGCTGCGACGCCATCATCGCCGCAGGCTCTAACGGCGCGTATCTGAAAAGCCGTCTCTCTGTTCCAGTGATCCTGATTAAACCGAGCGGTTTTGACGTACTGCATGCGCTGGCGAAAGCAGGAAAACTGACCGCCTCGATCGGTGTGGTGACGTATCAGGAGACGCTGCCGGCGCTTATCGCCTTTCAGAAAACATTTGGTCTGCAACTTGAACAGCGCAGCTACGTCACCGAAGAGGACGCGCGCGGGCAGATAAACGAACTTAAGGCTAACGGCATTGAGGCGGTGGTCGGCGCGGGGCTCATTACCGATCTCGCCGAGGAAGCCGGTATGACGGCGATTTTTATCTATTCTGCGGCCACAGTGCGCCAGGGATTCAGCGATGCGCTGGATCTGACGCGAATGACCGCCCGCGTAACGGCCTCTTACGCGTCCGATCGGGCGCTGCGTACCCGCTATGCCCTGGAGGATATCCGTGGCGCGTCCGGACAAATGGAACAGGTGCGTCAGACCATCATGCTCTACGCCCGCTCCCGCGCCGCGGTGCTGATTCAGGGCGAAACCGGCACCGGCAAAGAGCTGGCCGCGCAGGCCATTCATCGCGAAAGCGGCGTACACGCAGGGTCTCGCAGCGACATCGCCTCCCGTCCGTTTGTCGCTGTGAACTGCGGTGCGATTACGGAATCGTTGCTGGAAGCAGAACTGTTCGGCTACGAGGAGGGCGCTTTTACCGGCTCCCGACGCGGGGGGCGCGCCGGACTGTTCGAAATCGCCCACGGCGGAACGCTGTTTCTGGACGAGATAGGCGAGATGCCATTGCCCCTGCAAACCCGTCTGCTGCGCGTACTGGAAGAAAAAGAGGTGACCCGGGTGGGCGGTCATCATCCTCTCCCCATCGATGTGCGGGTGATCAGCGCCACCCACTGCAATCTGGAAGAGGCAATGAAACACGGTCAGTTCCGCCGCGATCTCTTTTACCGCCTGAGCATTCTGCGCCTCGCTCTGCCTGCGCTGCGCGATCGCCCTGGCGATATCGCTGCGTTGGCTGAGGGGTTTTTAAAACAGTCGCTGGCTGCCCTGAACGTCCCGTTTACCGATACCGTCCGCAGCGGTCTGGCGCAAAGCGCAGCCGTTCTGGTGACCTACCCGTGGCCGGGGAATATCCGCGAGCTGCGCAATATGATGGAGCGTCTGGCGCTGTTTTTAAGCGTCGACCCCATGCCGACGCTGGATGCGGATTTATTACAGCGGCTGCTGCCGGAACTGTCAGAACGTGACGAAGCCGTGTCTCCATCCACACGACTGACGGCCAGAGAAGCGCTCGACCGCTTCAATGGCGATAAATCCGCCGCGGCTCAGTTTCTTGGTATAAGCCGCACGACATTCTGGCGGCGGTTAAAACAGTAATCCCCCGTTTCAGAATGTTCACTTTTATCGGAACTGACGTCTTTATAGATAACCAACGGATGCCAAAATATATTCTTACATCCGTCATCAGATTATTCGGCAAGCAAAAAACATTTAATTGATAATAATCCTAAAAACACAAACAAATTTCTCAAATATGTCACTGATTAAAAATTGACATTTATCAAGCAATATTTAAAAAGCGCGCTTACAAAGCGTAAAATTAATGATGCCACTACGTGATTACACAAGGGTCAAATGATGAATATTTTAATGTTATCCAACTACCTTTGAGTAATTTCACTTACCGCAACCCTGTACCATTTCTTTGTTTTACCTTGTTTTTCATCATAGTAAACACATCCCCGGCATGAAGGGAAACATTAAGCATCATAACGAAAGACGGTGAGATTGCGGTTCCCGGTACTGTCTGTATGACGCAATTAATCGTTTAAATCTATCAATGTTAAGCGAGAGTAATAAATAAACGATTGAAACTTTTTGACTGACAGCGAATAGTTAAAAGGCAGGAACGCAAACATATAAGCAATCTATTAATGCCCGTTATTACAGACAGGCATTGTTGCTTATCACTTCTTTTATTTTAAAACTTACGGACGAGTGATCATGAAAAAACACGCGTTATATTTTCGTTCTTCTTTGTTATCCCTCGCAATTTCAGCGGCGCTGGCCTCAACCGCAGCGGCAAATACTATCAATGCGCTGACCTTTCCCCCCCCTTCCGACGCTAATACCATTATTACGATTAATAACGATAATAATGTCTTACTCTCGGCATCTGAAAATACAGACCCGGCCTGGGATCGCTTTGGCTCCCTGCGGGTGGGTGAAAATAGCGACGGCTCGCTGATCATTGACAATCGGGCGATTACCACCGACGCCGGGATGATTGGCAACAATGCAACGGGCAGCGTCACACTCCAGAGCGGCGCTACCTGGACACTGAAAGGGCTAAATCTGGTGCTGGGAACCCACGACGGTTCCGGTACGCTTGTGGTTAACAGCGGCAGCCGCGTCAGCGGGATTAACGAACTGCGGATCGGCGAATACGCCGCACAGGCCTCTGGAGAAGTGAACATCGACGGAGCCGGTTCGTCTGTATCGTCCAACTGGGCGGTGGTGGGCGATCAGGGAAAAGGCAAACTGACCATCACCAACGGCGGCTCGCTTACCCTCAGTGAACACATGAACATTGGCTATGTGGGCAATACCCTGAACTCAAACCGCGAAGGCGCTGGCGAAACGCGGGTCGACGGCGCAAATTCACAGCTGAATGTCGCCCAGGGCATCTATCTTGGCGGGTTTACCACTACGCCTAATGACGCCACCGGCAGTCTGACCGTCGGCAATGGCGCGACGATCAACTCCGGCACGCTTATCTGGTTGGCGGTGGGCGAAGGCAGGACTCGAACATCGCAATTATCCTATTGATATTAGCATGAAAAATAAAAGCAACAAAGGGAAGATACCATCACAAATACCATCACCTCCCAAAATTGAAATCGAATAAAAGATTTTCTAAATAATCTGATGCTATATAAGAAAAGAATGCTGCAGAATTAAATATACTACTACGCGCAGATTTATTCACCATTAATTAAATCACCACAATTCATTGATTTTCATGATAAAATGTGATATAAGGGAGAAAATAAATTTATGGATGTTTGAAATATGTCATTCTGGCAGTCAGAAATCAATGAAACTATTACTAACTCTTTCAGGTTCATTGCCAAGAGTGAACACGATAATTTCAGTAAGTGGCTTTCAAAATATAATGAAAAGGCCCCAACTTCTTCAAATCAGGGGACAATAGATCTTCCCTTCCAGCGTTGGTTTCGCTTTAAGGAAGCCTTTTCTCCAAAGTTTGTCGTTGATACTCTTACCTCATTACCATATGAAGTCAATACATGTTTAGATCCATTCTTAGGAAGTGGAACAACTGCCATCACATGTAAGTTGATGGGAATAAATTCAATCGGGACAGAAGTTAACCCATTCTTAGCAGACTTAATCTCAGCAAAGTTAAAATACGTATCTCCAGAAATATTTTTGAGGGGATATAAAAATATAATCGATAATTTAGAGATTATTCCTGAAGATTTTTTATTGACACCTGGTATGCCTTTATCTTTTACAGAGCCAGGCATCAAAGGTAGATTCATATTCTATAAAAATACATACGCTACTATCAGAGCATTACTGCGAAGCTCTAAAGTAATGTCTAATGATGAAGCCCGCTTATTTAAGGTGTTATTAGGCTCAGTTCTTATTGAGAATAGCAATGCAATTGTAAATGGAAAAGGTAGAAGATATAGACGTAATTGGGAATCACGAGTCAAAACAGGACATGATGTAATTCGGTCTTTAAACAAAGCTGTGTATAATGCATTAGAAGACATTCAATTATTTCGCACAGAAAATAATAGCACACATACCATTCTTAATGGTGATACAAGAAAACTGCTAAAGGATATTAAAAAGGCAGACGTTATTATTTTCTCTCCTCCTTATCCTAATTCTTTTGATTATACGGATGTGTACAATATTGAGTTGTGGATGTTAGATTACCTTAAAAATGATATTGATAACAAGAAATTAAGGAACCAAACATTTCGATCTCATGTTCAGGCGAAATGGAATTTCGATGCAGATATGGAACTAAACTCTAAAACCTTAATAACGGTTTTTGATAATTTAAATAAATTGAGAAAGGATCTTTGGAACAAAAATATACCTGAGATGGTTTATAATTATTTTGAAGACCTTCAAACTATTTTTAAAGAATTTAGTAGAATATTACCTGTAAACCATCACGCCATAGTTGCTATAGGTGATAGCCAATATGCAGGTGTACATATTGACGTTGGTGTCATACTTGAAGAAATTTTGATACCTCTTGGTTTTGTACTCCAAGAAAAAGGTGAGATACGTTCAATGAGGAGCAGCTCTCAGCATGGCGGTAAATTTGAGCTCTCTGAACATTGTTTGGTTTTCAAGAAAATAAGGTAAAATCATGACCACTGAAAGAAATAAGATCACCTTACCTATAATTAAACAAGTTAGACTATATGACTTTGATTTATACACGAGCAATCCAAATATTATAACAGAAGTCAATAAAAATGTTTATTGTCTGATCGGAGCTAATGGATTAGGAAAATCTACTTTTCTTAATTCTGTAACTTACTGTATAACCGGAGCGATTCCACTTACTGAGAAAAATTTCTCTACGGCTCCAGAATATGCCAAGAATGCGACAAGAAATACAAGAACAACTGATTATTTTAATGGTCGAATTAGTGAAAGTTTACGTGGACGAGTTAAAGTATCAGTACTGTTAGAATGCAAGAATACAAGAATAGAAGTTGTGCGCCATCTTTTTTCTGATGGTAAAGTTTCAAGTCTTTCGATCGAAAACCTTGGAAATAATAATCATATCACCTTAAATTTAAATAACAGTAATGCTGAGGAAATGGAGTCATTATATCAGCAAAAAATAATTGAATTAACTGGATTAAAGGATTTTAGTCAATATATATTTCTTTTCCATTTTATATCTGTGTTTGATGAATCAAGACATTTATTACTTTGGAACGACGATATATTAACCAATGCATTATATATAGCCTTTGGAACTGATCCTTCTGTAGCTATTTTAGCTGAAAACTTACAGAATGAAATGGAGAAGGAAGATTCACGAGGACGAAATGCTAAGTTCGCAGCAAAACAAATAACACGTCAAATCGATGAATTGTTATCAGCAATGAGGGATAAGCACAGCGATGATGGCTTATCACAAGCACAAACGTTAGAAAGACATAAAAAACTTTGTGAAAATGTTAAATATGCGCAAAATAGAACCGCTCATATAAATTTAGAAAAAAAAGACTTAGAAGTTAAATGCGCTGAATTGAATTCGAAATATTCAGCGTTAGAGGTCGAATATAGAAAAGAGTTCTCATCTCGCCTATCTAATATGAGCCACTTGCGGTATCATCCGTTAATAAAATTAAGCATAGAAGATCATAAATGCGCTCTTTGTAATTCTGAATCACATGATATATCTCATCATTTAGAAGATATAATATCCGAAAATAAATGTCCATTATGCTTATCTAAAGTTATTGATGATTCAGATGCTGACAAACTTGCTCTTCAAAAAATCAAAAAAATAGATATTGAAAGGGCAAACATCAAAGAAAAACTTGAAATAACCTATCAAGCATTAGACCGGGTGATTTCTGAGTTAAATATAGCTGAAGCCAACGAACAAGCAGCACAAGCAGAACTTGACTCGTTTGAAAACGAAAATAGAAGTGCCATTCTTTTAGGAAGCTCACCAAACCCTCATTATTTCACGCAAGAAATAAAAGAATTGGAAGCGCAGAGAGACAAGTTTAATAAAAGTAGCTTGGCATTCTATAAAAAAAGAGATGAGCTTCGTGATCAATTAAGAAAGCATGAAAAAGAATTAAAGGTAAATTACTCTATATATGCAGAATCTTTTGTTTTACGGTTTAGAGAATTAGCAGAAGAATTCATTGGAATGCCCGTTGATGTAGTTTTAGAACATCACAAATCGAAAACCAAATCAGGATTTGGCTTGACGTTGCACATGAATAAAAAACTGAGAACAACCTCAGATAAGCTATCAGAGAGTCAGCGATTTTTTATTGACATTGCATTAAGAATGGCAATAACTGAATTTATGTGCGATGGTCCAGCTACACTACTTATAGATACACCTGAAGGCTCCTTAGATATAGCGTATGAAGCGAGAGCTGGCTCAATGTTTTCTAAATATGCTAAACAAAACAATTTCATACTTATGACTGCAAATCTTAGAAGCTCATATCTTGTTCTAAGGCTTGCTAACCTACAAAAAAAGCAGGGAATGCAAATAGTAAGAATGACTGAGTGGACAAACCTTACAGAAGTGCAGAAAAGTGAAGAGGGTTTGTTCACCAGAGCCTATAACGATATTGAAGAAGCCATGGAGTAATTATGAAACAAATACTACCCTCCGCCTACTTTGATTCACTAATGATAATGGACGAAATGCCGGCATCGCTGCGTCCTATATCTTTTGTTGAATATCATCTTTATTCATATCTATCATGCGTGCTAGCTTTATTTAAAGGCGAATCAATAAGCAGCTGGGGTTATAAATACACCGTAACTGAATATGGATTCCCATTTTCAAACGAACTTCAGCATGCAATAGATTTTTTATTGAATAGAGGTTTCATTTACACCGATGAAAATGGTTTATTTCATCCTAATGATGATATTATATCTGCTGAATTAAATAACTTCTCTCATGATAAATCTTTGATAAACAGAAGAGAACTTATCAGTACAGCATTACAATGTGGACTCAATATACCATCTGGCGCAATAAGAAATGCAATTAAAAACTCGCCTGGAATGTCTTTAAGTACCAGCCTTGCTCAGGCAGCGCCATTACTGGATGATGAAGATAACATAGATATTTTATATGAAGAATATGATGTCATATCAAAAATGATTGGAAAGGAAAATAAAGATTTATTATCACCTGCTGTAATTTGGTTATCTGCCCGTGTAATGAGAACTGAAGGATAAGTTTATGTTTATCAATGCAGACCTCGGAAGAATACATGACTTAATTGCAAGCAGTCCAACACTTCATGCAAGCCAAGTCTTTGGTAATAATGGCACTGATAAACTTTCTTTTTTGATGGATAGAATAAAGATATTTTATCAACATTTTCCAGCAGAGAGTGTAAACTTTAAATTAATGTTTTATATCAAGGTTGAAAACTTTGAAACAAAAGAAAATATGTTCCCAAGAGAGGCTATTACTCTAATTTATGATTTTGATAATATACATACAATAATATCCTCACGTTCTGATAAATGTATATCTTTTGAAGTTTTAGAAGATGGAAGCTGTGCTTTATCAATAACCGATGAGAACGATTTTCATAATGACGAAGAATTGCGCAAAAATTATATATTCTATAGTCTTAATAATAAAAAAGAGCATTTTTACATCGGCGCTTTCACTGATGAAGTAGTTCCTCTTTCACCAATGATAACAAGCAACTTCTGTGCCCCAACTTACCGTTCATTGGATGATGCTTTGAAAGCGTATTATATCAAAATGGCGAGAGAGACTACATGTAAAATCCTCCAGTCTATTTGGCATAAAGGCGTTGCTGGTGCAAGATTATTTTTAAATAATAAGCCAGAACATATTATGCGTGATTCTCTCGTTCAGGCTTTAAATATGACATTAAAAGATGCCGACGTTAGAGCAGAACAAAATACAGATGATACAAAACCTGTGGATATCAAAATATCATGGTTTCACAGCAAAGCTACTGCTCTCATCGAGATAAAATGGATTGGAACCTCTCTAAAAATCGCTCCGAAAGACCCTAAAAAGCCATTTACCATTTATGACGAAAACAGGGCGCGTGAGGGTGCTAAGCAATTAATTGAGTACATAGACAATGAATTCACAAGTAGCCCGGAAAGATTACCTCAAGCATATTTAGTTGTTTTTGATGCAAGAAGAAAAAACCTTGTAGATCCAGAAGCTCAGATCAATAAAGATGATGCTTTCTTCTATGAGAATCACGATATCGAATATAATCCAGAATACTATGAATTAGGTTATTTTAATAAGCCTTATCGTTTTTACCTAAGGCCAAGGTATTCAAGTTTATAATTTCCGGAAAATAAAAAGCCACTTTGACATGGAGTGGCTTTAAATTTATTAGCAACAATTTATAATTTAAGCAAGGGCTAACTCAAAGAAGCGCTATGCTGCTTCTTTGAGTTTACCCTTGTTTTTTCGCCTTTCAGTTGAAAAAAAATTAAAATAAAACGAACACTATATATTGACATAATGTTCTACTGCAATATAAATAAGGCACGAGCCAAAAATTAATTATGCAAAAGGATTTGATATGACCAAAAATAATAATATCAATATGAGAAAGATGAACAATCGTTTCAACTGTGGAAGTTCTAACGAAATGAATATTCCACATAAACAACTTCGTTCTCATTGCGTGAGTGTCAGGCTTAATAATGAAGAGCTAACGCTTCTGAATAAAAAACGTGGCCGCCATCGCAAAGGTGAATGGCTTCGTTTATCTTTACTTAATACAGTTCCAAGTGTTGTTCCAGCAATTAATATAGAAGCATGGAGATCTTTAGCTGACCTTTCACAGAAACTTAATAAGATTGTTTTCCACCTTGATAATAAAAGCGCTGGAAGCCACCTGACCAAAACGGAACTATTTGCAGTGAAGCGACAAATTTCCGATCTTCGTTTACATCTCATCACCGCTGACTTATGGAGAGACCCCGATGAAGGGAATGCAAAAGATCCGCAGAGGTAAGAACTTTATCGGAATCGTCCTTTATGCATTAAAACCAGATTCTCATCATAGGATAGCTCCTGTCGTGATCGGGGGAAATATGGATGGATGTGCAGCGAAAGATCTAATCACTGAATTCAATCTAACAAAAATGCTTCGCCCTGATGTGGATAAACCTGTTTGGCACAATTCGCTTCGTTTACCAAAGGACGAAGTGCTAACCGATGCTCAGTGGTCCGCTATAGCTGATGACTATATGAAGCGCATCGGCTTCTCGGAAACGCATCTCAGATGCTACGTGTTGCATGACGATGCGGTCGGTCAACACATCCACATTATCGCCAGCCGCATAGACCGTATTACAGGCAAACTCTATCTCGGCAAAAATGAAAACCTGATTAGTACACGCATTATCCAACAGCTTGAACACGACTATTCGCTACTAAGAACTAAAGGCCCCGAAACAAAAACCTCTTCAGCATTGCCCTGCCCTAAACTAACACGAAAAAAAACACGAAATGAAGTGATGCAAGAGAAAAGGACAGGTGAACAATGCCCAAAAACCATCATCCAGAACGCTTTAGAGACGTTAGTTTCTAAAAGAGTAACGACCACGGAGTTTGTCCAACAGCTTTTTGAACAAAATATTAATGCATTACCCAACATCACATCTACAGGTAAAATGAATGGTTTCTCATTCGAATACGCCGGGATTGCTTTCAAAGCTTCGCAATTAGGTAAGTGTTTTTCTTGGTCGACCTTGCAGGGTAAACTCGATTATAGACCGGAACGCGATAACGACTTTCTGTTTGACCTAAAAGCAACTATCACTAAAGCGAATGCGAACGAAATCTTAAAGGAAAACGTTAAAAGCTCCTTCGAAGCATTTATCATTGATAGGCATGCAGGTAAAGACGAAAGTGATGTCGCTTATGTAGAAGAGAAGTGTTTCTCGGAAGCTTTAGCAGGGAGTAAGAAAGCGATAGCAACTAAAGCCGTAAAAGAGATGCCTAATCAAAGCTACGAGGTCTCAGCATTCAGATGGATGGAAACCATCCCTTACCTTGATACGATTTATCGTCTGCTGAGACAACTTAAAATCCCAATTCTTAGACGCCCCGCAAAGCACCAAGTCATCACTGAAGCGATGATGATAGAAATCCATCCCATCAATCCCAAAAACACTTTTGTGGAGCCTTTACTTGACGGCAATTTAGTGCCACCAAGGCAACATTACCACCTTACATGTAGATTTTAGTAAGCAACATACTCCCAAAATTGATCGTTTATACCGATCGATAATGATGCTATGATAGCCACAAACTATCATTATTTGTTAATCGATCGGTACAAGTGATTTGCGTTTCCTGTAAACCTAGTCAAAATGTTAGTTCACACTGGAATGCTAACATCATGATTTTACTAGTCTATATCCTTTTCATTAATGCACCGGTACTGGAAATGGCAGATATTATTCCATCTTTGGAACCGAACGATTTCATACATCATCGAATCTGATTTCATCTTAAACATAGGAATTTGTATGAGCAGCTTCATCACGAAACACTGCAATGAAGAAGTTAACATTGACCCGTTAAGTCGCCGGGAAACGAAAGCTGAGATGACAACACCTAAATTCGAGTTGTTCGGCGAAACCTACATGTTCGTTGAGACCTTTTCTTCTACTGTTATCAGTCCCCTCCCATCCACTGACCAAGTTTGGGTTAAAACCGATACGGGGGATGAGACACAGATTCCAGCCTTTGGTATCACATTTAGAAAATCTCACAAAATTTGTAAATACGAGCTTCGCCAGTATAGAGTTAATGGTTCATTTAGTGTCTTCAAAGATGCTCTCATTGTTAATGCAACCACTGGTGAATACGAAGTCAACTTAAATAGAAAGACAATTATTATCCCTGCGTTTCTCACCGTACTTTTCCCTAACGCTTCGATGGCATTTTATTATAGGGCGATGCCTGTTCCTAAGTTTTTTTCCACCATATTTATCTTGCTTTGTTGCATTGCAGTTATTTCATTTTTTGTATTGCCATGGGGGTTTAAATCTGGATATGTTTTTGACGAACATAAATATATGTGGTTAACCTATTTTTCCTCACGACTTGGAAGCTTTACCTGCATTAAATGGATAAAGAGAAGAAGCCAAAGATTTGATAACGCACTCAGAAGCGTTATTAAGTCAATACAATTTTAAAATTAAACTCTTGAACGAGGAAATCACGAATAGAATATGTTAACATCCTTGCCGAATCTTACAGCCTGAGCCCTTCTGGCAGCAAAGATAAATGTTTATACAATAAGCATAACGGTCAGTCCCAGACAACGATATACATCCTTGTCATTGGTACTCCGTGGAAACAACGAAACAATCACGATTATGCTTAAAGGAGTTAAAGTTGATTTCTACATTGCTTGTGCTGAAGCAAGCTATGTAAGTTTTGGCATTTTTCATGTAGGCATCTGATAATAAGTTGAAAGCATTAAATTCAAATCACGGAAGTTTTCATATTATTATAGACCATATTTTTTCCTTTTATTCTTTACTGATAAACTCCTTTTCATTGTAAAAGATTTGTACTTCTTTTTTTCCTGCACATAAATTTTTTCTGTCTGACTACCATTATCGACAATGAAATTAATAAGTAATGAACACGTTCTTCTCATTCTTACTTTATCAATTAAATTATTATCTAACTCATTAATATAATTGTAGTATGAAAATAATAGAAATGTTAAAACAACATCTTTATTTGAGAATGTCAGTCTTTCAATTTCTTGCTGGTACTTAATATAATACCCAGCACAAAACAGATACGACCTCTCGATCAATTGTTGTTCAGAAACTCCTGATTCGATAATTTTATCGACAAACTTATCGAGCAGTATCAAATATCTCTCCATAATATTAAATTTTGTATTCTGCATAATGCCACCATTAAATTTAACTATATCAATTTAAATACTTATATATGCTTTATTTAAATTGTCAACTAATAAAGAATATCAACAAAACAAAATCCACCACAGATATTAATTAGAAAAAACTTAACTTATACATTCTATATCTCCTATAGTTAAAAAATTTTTGTTATAAATTTAAAATATCTTCTTTGTATATAAAGAAAGTTGAAGTTTAACAATACAAAATTTGACAAGGTCAGATTATTGAATTAATAATTAAATTAAAGGACCTGCGATCAATATTTAGTTTTTACCAGATAAAAAGCAATCATATTACAGTATGCAACTATGATTTATGAGCCGCACTTAAAAAAGCTATCATCATTTATATTGTTATTGAAGCACTTCCCTTTTGTTATTATAACCCTACAAGAAACACCTAATATCTGATATGGCTTTTAGACACTTGACAAACTTTTAAAATCACTTATTAAATAATTATAAAAATAACACATATCTCCTTTTTAGAAAAATACAATAAAATGGAGAACACAATAAGGAGATCAGAAATGTTAAATAACGAAAACATATATAATGTAGAAAAATACAAACTGCAAATTCAAAAATATGCTTTATGCTGTGATGATTTTAGAGATGGGGTATACAGAGCCCCTAAAGACAAAGCCCTTCTAAAGAAATATATTTGTTTTAATAACAAATCTTTTATTAACGGTTTGGTTTTTGATGTAGATCACAAATATGGAGCGGTCGCATGGGACTTAGTTGGTTTACCAATACCAAATACGATCATACAAAACATAAAAAATGGCCATGCTCATTTACTTTATGCTTTAAAAAGCCCGGTATTAAAAACAGACATGGCAAGAGATAAGCCTTTAAAGTTGGCCGCTATTGTCCAGAGTGGATTTACAGAAAGGTTAGATGCAGACAGAGCTTATGCTGATGTTTTAATGAAAAACCCTCTCAACATGCATGAATGGAGAACGACATGGACAAATACTTCAGCATATGATTTACAATACCTCTTAGATTTTATCCCAGACAAGATAAGAATTTCGAGTAAAAAGAAAAGTGTTATACATGGGCTGGGCCGCAACGTTAACTTGTTCGAAGATTTGAGAATTATTGCTTATAAAGAAGTATTAAGTTTTAAAAAGAGTAAAAACTATCGTTGTTTTTTTTATGATATGCTATCAAAAGCGACTTTACTTAATAATCATAGCAACCCTCAAAATCCATTATCTCATGAAGAGACAAAACAAATTTGTAGCAGTATTTGTAAATGGACATGGCGTAATTTTTCAATTCAGAAATTTTCGACAATACAATCAATAAGAGCAAAGAAAACAAGAAAAACGCAAAAAAAATTAGAAATAGCATTGGAGACATTATTATGATAATTAATGGAAAATTAATTAAAGCAAAAGACTTAGCTAAGGCTGCCGGTGTATCTCGTTCAACAGTGATTAAATATTACGGCATTAGCCGTGAGAATTACGAAAGGGTAGCAACTGAAAGAAGGAAGCTTGCTTTTGAACTAAGAGCATCAGGTTTAAAATGGAAAGAAGTTGCTGAAAAAATGAACACGACAAAATATAGCGCAATTGCATATTATAGACGATATTTAGCATTAGAGAAAAACAAATAAAGCATATCATTTCTGATGTACAGCATACCAATATAATCTTTTATATCAAATATATAAGGAATAGACCATTTTGTTTTGAATCAAAAATCAGCATATGTTCATCAACAATTTAATACCTGAATGCAAACGACTAAATATTCATAAGTAAAATCTAATGAAAACGGATTGCTCACTCTTATACATTACGGTGATCACCAAATTTAATATGTTAAGGAAATTGACATTTAAAGAAAGAACCACAATAACCATTCTTAAAATAAGAAAGGTATTCTCTAATTAATTAGTTAATATTTCGAATAACTATGCATAATTACTTCTAAATCGACCCTCTTTTATTACCCCATTGTCTAAAATGGCTTCAACCTCATAAATTATATTAATAACCATAATCGTCTCTTAATTAACATCAATCCTCAACTCTAACAATTTGTGTTCATATTTTTTATTTATTTCCTAAGAAACTTTTTTTCTCGAAGAATTAATCGTTTCATGAATCCAGTTATCTACTTCGCTTTCTACAAAGGCTACTGCACGAAGACCAATTTTTACTGGTTGAGGAAAACATCCCTTGCTGATAAGCCTATAGATCCACGCTTTACCAAATCCAGTTTTCTTCATGACTTCTGGTAAACGGATGAGACGAGCTTGATTTTCCATATGTATGTCCTCTGTTGTTTCTACAGGGATAGAATACAAATGAATTTCAAATGGATGAAGCGAGATTACGAACACCAGAGCCATCCTTGGCTCGAAACTATGAGTCTATGGAGATTCATATCACTCAGAGTCTGAGAGTTTCATAACATCCGAAACCCTCATTTCTTTAACGTGCTGATTTTTATTGATAAAAAAATTAAACTGCCTAAGAAAATCAGTTTCTACAGTTTTCATTGCGAAAGGGCGATCCGCATCCCTAATATGATATCCTTGGCGAATTGCCTTATCATCGTCTTCATCCGTGTATAGCAATCGGGATAGTCTATCGTCTGACAGAAGTACTTTTTTTCTTTCTGACCATGCAAGCAAATCGAGCATGGGGATTATTCGATAGCTAATTAATTTTTTTATTGCCCCATAACCAAACCTGACTGCATCAAGTGGTGCAGGTTTAACGCCCTTTACTTTTCGCCATTGCGGTAATGATACTCGCAGGGCTTCTGCTATCTCATCATCGCTTCCACCCGCAAGATCGATTTCTAACATAATGGTAGTAGGAAATTGTTCAGGAATTATTTCGGATATGTATTCATTCTCAATAGTGGAATCAATTTTATATTGTTCTGTATTTGCTCTTATGAATAAAGCCTTTCTCATGCAAGCAAAACTGATATTTGCTATTCGATCAACAGTAGTAATAAAAAAGTATGGGGGTTGATATGATTTATTTTCGGAATCCATATAATTTAAGTGTTTCTCTTTGATAAGAAAAGGATCACCATCCAATATCTGCATATAGTTTTTCAATACCGTTTTCTGCATTCCTTCTTCTATTACTGGTTTGAAGAAATATGTTCTCGCCCATATTTCATGGTAAAGCATATTAATAGAAATGTTTTCAAACTCGCGATATTTGTCTAAATTGAACCACGTTTTCACTGCTTTAGTGTCTTCTGATGTCCAACTATTAATTTTTACCCAAGATTTCATTAATGCCACTCCGTTGTAAAAAGTCTTACTTCGTAATAGCACATAAATCGCAAATAAAAAAATGGCGTTTCAATTGGTTATTGAATGCGCCATTATATTTATAAAAATCAGTTAGTTATCAAAATCAAAAGGTGCAATTCTTCTCTTAGTTGTTTCATCAAGATAATCAGCCCACCACTGCAACATAAGCTTTCTCTCATCGAGGTGTTCTGCTTTATGAATGTAGGCAGCACGAACGGAGTTTCGCTCTTGGTGGCTCATCTGCCGTTCAACAGCATCCCTTGACCATTTTCCTGATTCGATTAAGGCACTACAAGCCATCGCCCTGAACCCATGCCCACATACCTCAACGGTTGTGTCATAACCCATCGACCTTAGTGCCTTGTTCACTGTGTTCTCGCTCATAGGTTTTCTGAAATCATGATCGCCAATGAATACAAGGTCGCATTCCCCACTGATTTCTCTGATGGTTTTTAGAAGTTCTAAAGCCTGACGACTTAACGGCACGAGGTGTGGGGTCTTCATTTTTGAGCCTCGATGGGAATGTTTCACCCCTGGTATTGGCTCGCGTTCTCCAGGGATAGTCCACATCGCATTTTCAAAGTCGATCTCCGACCATCTTGCGAATCGGAGTTCACTGGAACGGATAAAAATGAGCAATGTCAGCTTCACAGCTAATTTAGTAAGTTTCCTACCTTTAAAGCTCTCGATGCGCTCTAAAAGCTCTGAGAACCTATCAAATGGTAATGCTGGCCTGTGGGTTCGTTTCGCAACAGCAATTGCTCCAGACATCTCTTGTGCTGGATTATAGTCAATTAAGCCATTCTGGACGGCATATCGCATTATTGCTGTGGTTCTTTGTTGCAGACGAGCAGCTACTTCTAGTCGTCCAGAAGCCGCAACAGTTTTGACTGGAACGAGAAGATCCTTAGTTTTAAGCTCGGCTATTTTTCTCTGTCCTATGGAAGAGAAAAGGTTGTCTTCAAGGCTCCTTAAAACCCTTTCACTATGAGAATCTGACCATTTTCTTTTACAGGCAGTATGCCAGTCCCTCGCAACAGCTTCGAATGTCAGGGCTTCGCTTTGCTCAATCTTATCAGCTTTTTTCTTCTCAGAAGGGTCGATACCATCAGATACCAACTTTTTGGCTTCATCTCGCTTCCTGCGGGCTTCACCAAGAGAGACCATTGGATAAACACCCAATGCTAAAACTTTCTGTTTACCCCCGAAACGGTACTGTAATCGCCAGTACTTCGAGCCGTTAGGATTGATCAGCAGGTGCATACCCTGCCCATCTGTGAGTTTGAAGGGTTTGTCGGAGGGCTTGGTAGTCCTAACTTTGATATCGGTGAGAGCCATCAGTTGATACCTCCAGTGTTGGTACCAAAATCAATCGAACCGGGAATACCATCAGTTATACCATCATCAGTTGGTATATGTTCAAGGAATTGAGTAGACGTGGACAGACTAAGAAAAGCCAGAAACCTGCTTAACTTACTGTTTTTATGGACTAAAGTAGACGTTAGTAGACTTGAAAAAAGCTTTGTATGGTGCCGAAGGCCGCACCGGTATCCTGAACATTGGCGGCGCGCAGGGAGAAACCGAACAGGCGGCAGGCTCAATTAACGTTCCACGAATTCATCTTGGGAATATCGACGGCGTCAGCACGGCGGTGCTCAACCTGAACCATAACAGCGATGATTTCGTGCTTGGCGCCAACATTACCGGCACCGGCGAGGTGAATCATCTCGGTTCGGGAACGTCCACCCTGACCGGTGCGAGCAATTACCGGGGCAATACCCACGTCGCCAGTGGGACACTGCGTGCCGGAGCGGTTAACACGCTGAGCGCGAACTCGGACTACCTTGTCGACAGCGGCGCCAGTCTCGATCTGAATGGTTACTCTCAAACGGTCAACTCGCTGGTGCTTGACGGAAACGCGACGCTGTCGGCTGACACACCGTCTGACGGTACGTTTACGCCCACCACGTTGACCATTAATGGCGATTACGCCAGCAACAACGGGCTACTGTCCCTCCGTACCGCATTGGGTGATGATCTTTCCGCGACCGACAAACTGGTGGTAAAAGGCGATACCTCAGGCACGACGCGCGTGAGCATCGTTAACGCAGGCGGCAGCGGCGCGCAAACAGTTGAAGGCATCCAGGTCGTCAATGTTGAAGGCGCGTCGGCCGGCAGCTTTGTGAAAGAAGGCCGTATCGTCGCGGGCGCGTATGATTATGATCTGACGAAACGGGATAACCAGAACTGGTATTTGACCAGCCTGGCCTCCGTGACGCCACAACCCCCCGTCCCACCGGTGGACCCCGAAGAACCTGAACAGCCGGAAGAACCCGATGTTCCGGTGCCACCTGCGCCGGAAGGCACGCATCAGTATCGCCCGGAAACGGGTAGCTATCTGGCGAACGCACTTGCCGCCAATACGCTGTTTAACACTCGCCTGCACGATCGTTTGGGCGAGACGCAATACACCGATCTGTTAACCGGTGAAAAGAAAGTGACCAGCCTGTGGATGCGACACGTTGGCGGTCATCAGCGCTTTAAAGACAGCTCCGGCCAGATCAGCACCCAAAGTAACCGCTACGTGATCCAGCTTGGCGGCGACATTGCCCAATGGAGCAGTGACGGCCAGGATCGCTGGCACCTGGGCCTGATGGGCGGTTACGCGAACAGTAAGAGCCGCAGTCACGCCAGTCTCACGGGTTACGCGTCACGCGGCGAGATCAGCGGATATAGCGCTGGCGTTTATGGCACATGGTACGCCAATGACGCCGACAAAACTGGCGCCTATCTGGACGCATGGGTGCTCTATAACTGGTTTGAAAATACCGTATCCGGACAGGGACTGGCGTCAGAGAAATATGATTCCGACGGGATCACCGCTTCGCTGGAAACAGGCTATACCTTCAGCCTTGGCGCCAGTCGCGATGGGCGTACCCGTTACTGGTTGCAGCCAAAAGCCCAGCTTACCTGGATGGATGTGCAGGCGGACAATCACACCGAGAAAAACGGGACCCGGGTGGTCGATGAAACGGATGGCAACCTGCAAACGCGCCTGGGCATTAAAGCTTTTATGCAGGGCCATAATGCCATCGATGACGGTAAAACGCGCACCTTCCAGCCGTTTGTCGAAGCGAACTGGATCTACAACAGCCAGAACTATGGCGTGAAGATGGACGATATTCGCAGTGAAGTGAAAGGCACGCGCAATATCGGCGAGCTGAAAGTGGGTGTGGAAGGGCAACTCAACGCTCGCCTGCAACTGTGGGGTAATGTCGCTCAGCAGGTAGGCGACAAGGGTTACAGCGATACGCAAGGCATGTTGGGGTTGAAATATACATTCTGACAGACGCGCCACCCGCGGCAACGCGGGTGGTTTTTCTCTTCCCTTCTCTCTTTGTGATCCCCCTCGCATCGCCATCCATCGGTGAAAAATAGGATGACATCAGATCGTTCATTTGACAGAAGCGTGGTGTATGGACCCTTTACATGCCGTATTTCTTACCGTCAGCCTGTTTGTCCTGACCTTTTTTAATCCCGGCGCGAATCTCTTTGTCGTGGTGCAGACCAGCCTCGCTTCCGGACGGCGCGCCGGAGTGCTTACCGGACTTGGCGTCGCCGCTGGCGATGCGCTTTATTCGGGGCTGGGACTGTTTGGCATGGCAACATTAATCACGCAATGCGAGGCGCTGTTTTCGCTGATAAAAATTGGCGGCGGCGCCTATCTGCTGTGGTTTGCATGGAACAGCCTGCGCCGCCAGGACACACCGCAAATGGGCCCGCTCGCGCAGCCGGTGGCGGCGCCGTGGACGGTCTTTTTCCGTCGCGGTTTGCTGACCGATTTATCAAATCCGCAGACGGTGTTGTTTTTTATCAGTATTTTCTCCGTCACGCTCAGCGCGGATACGCCGACATGGGCGCGGATGATGGCCTGGGCGGGCATCGTGCTTTCTTCCATTATCTGGCGCGTCTTCCTCAGCCAGGCCTTTTCGTTACCCGCGGTCCGTCGCGCGTATGGGCGGATCCAGCGCGTCGCCAGCAAAATTATTGGCGCAATTATCGGTTTGTTTGCCCTGCGCTTGATTTACGAAGGCATAACCCATCGCTAATCTTTTGTGCTCAGGAACGAAAGCCCGCAGAGGTCATCAGCACTCTGAACAGCGCGCCGACCGCCGCCAGCAGCAGAACGCTGGCGCACCAGATGGCGATCAGCCATACCACGCGGTGGGACCATTTTTTGATTTTCGCCATCAGTGATATCCCTCTCCGTGGCGGATTTTTCCGCGGAACACGTAGTAGCTCCAGAAGGTGTACGCCAGAATCACCGGGATGATGATCAGCGCACCTACCAGCATAAAGCCCTGGCTTTGCGGCGGCGCGGCAGCTTCATGCAGGGTGATCCCCGGTGGAATAATATACGGCCAGATGCTGATCCCGAGCCCGCTGAAACCGAGGAAAATCAGCCCCAGGGTCAGCAGAAACGCGCGGGCATGAAAGTCCGATCGATACAGACTGCGCCACAGCCACAGGCTGAAGACGATGACCAGCAGCGGAACCGGCAGGAAATAGTACAGATTTGGCAGCGAGAACCAGCGTTCGGCAATCGCGCTCTGCGTCAGCGGCGTCCACAGGCTGACCACCGCCATCACCAGCAACAGGACGATCAACAGCGGACGGGCCAACTGCCGCATCCGGCTTTGCAGCGGATCTTCGCTTTTCATGATAAGCCAGGTCGCGCCCAGTAATGCATAGGTGATGACCAGGCCGAGGCCGCAGAACAGGTTAAACGGCGTCAACCAGTCCAGTTGCGAGCCGCTGAAGGCGCGTCCACTGACCTGAAAACCGCTGACCACCGCGCCGACCACGATCCCCTGGCAGAAGGTCGCCAGTATCGATCCGACAATAAACGACTTATCCCAGAAGGCGCGGTGTGATTCCGTGGCCTTGAAGCGGAACTCAAAGGCCACGCCACGGAAAATCAGCCCGAGCAGCATCAGCAGCAACGGAATAGTGAGCGCATCGGCAATCACCGCGTAGGCCAGCGGGAACGCGCCGAACAGTCCCGCGCCGCCCATCACCAGCCAGGTTTCGTTACCGTCCCAGACCGGCGCGACCGAGTTTACCATCACGTCGCGGTCATGCTTATCGCGAATAAACGGAAACAGAATGCCAATCCCGAGGTCGAAGCCGTCCATGACGATATACATCAGGGTGGCGAAGACGATGATGGCAAACCAGATTACAGACAGATCGAGCGTCATCAGCGTTTCTCCTGATCGAGCGGTTCACCCACCGCGGAGATGGGACGTGCCGGGCGGCCATCGGTTTCAGAGGTCGGTTCCTCCAGCGGTTGCGGCCCCTTTTGGATCAGGCGGATCATATAGAGATAGCCGACGCCAAACACCAGCGAGTAAACCACAAAGAACGCCAACAGACTGATGCTCATCTGTAGCGTGCTGTGCGCCGATACCGCGTCACGGGTACGCAACAGGCCGTAAACCACCCACGGCTGTCGCCCAACTTCGGTGGTCACCCAGCCCGCGAGGATCGCGATTAGCCCTGATGGCCCCATCCACAGCGCGAAATGCATAAAGGGGCGGGAGTGATATAACCGGTTTTTGTAGCGCAACCACAGGCTGGCGAGTCCCAGCAGAATCATCAGCACCCCCATCCCCACCATCAGACGAAACGACCAGAACACGATGGTTGAGTTGGGGCGCTCATCTTTTGGATAATCCTTCAGGGCGGGTACCTGCTTGTCGAGACTGTGGGTCAGAATCAGGCTGCCTAACGCGGGGATCTCCAGCGCATAGCGGGTTTCTTCCGCGTCCATATCCGGCCAGCCCACCAGCGTCAGCGGCGTGGGTTCGCCCGGCGTGTTTTCCCAGTGTCCTTCAATGGCGGCGATTTTCACCGGCTGATGCTCAAGGGTATTCAGACCATGCATATCGCCAATCAGCGCCTGCACCGGCGCCACCAGCATCGCCATCCACAGCGCCATGGAAAACATTTTGCGGATTGCGGGTGTATCGTTGCCCTTCAGCAGATGCCAGGCCGCCGAAGCGCCGACAAACATTGCGCTACTCAGAAACGCCGCCACCGACATGTGCAGCAGGCGGTAAGGGAATGACGGGTTAAAGATAACGGCGAACCAGTCCACCGGCACCACCTGACCGTTAATGACCTCGAAACCCTGCGGCGTGTGCATCCAGCTGTTGGACGCGAGGATCCAGAAGGTGGACATCAACGTGCCCAACGCCACCATGCAGGTGGAGAAAAAGTGCAGGCCCGGCCCGACTTTGTTCCAGCCGAAGAGCATCACCCCCAGAAAACCGGCTTCCAGGAAGAAAGCCGTCAGCACTTCGTAGGTCAGCAATGGGCCGGTAATACTGCCGGCAAACTGCGAAAAACCACTCCAGTTGGTACCGAACTGGTAAGCCATCACCAGACCGGAAACCACCCCCATGCCGAAATTCACTGCAAAGACTTTAACCCAGAACTGATATAACGAACGCCAGACCGGATTATTTGTTTTTAACCAAAGTCCTTCCAGTACAGCCAGATAGCTGGCTAAGCCAATAGTGATAGCCGGGAAAATAATATGAAACGAAACGGTAAAGGCAAACTGGATTCTTGCCAGCAAAAACGCATCAATATCCATATTTTCTCCCGTTTATATGACGATACCTGCGCATAGAGACAACGACATCCAATAATTAAACGTTAAGCGAAGCGTAAAAATACTCCCCCACGTTAAAACAGGGGGGAGAAATTCACCCGGTCAGGATTTTTTCTTTGGCGTGCTGTCTGGCTTATCGCCGGATTCCGGGGCTTCGGAAGGATCATCTTTTTCGACAGCGAAACGGTTAAGGTGATAAAGCATAGTGCCTCCTTCGGTTATTTTCGCGCGATGCAAATATCACCAATCGTTACCGTTTAAATAGACTTCGGCAACGCTCAGGATATTTTCCTCGCACCATCATTTATTGCCTGTTAACAAGCCTGTCTGACCATTAAGAATAGACGCTAAGCCCCGATATTCAAGGCAAGAAAATAGCGAAGCGAGGGAAAGGAAATAGTGTCAGTGGGAATTTGAGATTTTCGGATAAAAGCCGGATGGCGGCGGTGAACTGCGCCTCATCCGGCTTACATGATTGTTTACAGGCCCGGTAGCGCAACGCCACCGGGCCGTTCCGTTAAAACGACGCTTTAATGCCAATCATCGCCGAGGTGTCGCTGTAGCCTTTATCGCCAATCTGCTGGCCGACGTTGCCCCACAGGGAGACGTTCTTCGTCAGCTGGCCTTCTACACCGGCCTTCAGCTCGCCGATATTGCGGGTGCCGTCCAGATCCACATTGTCACCGTTCATCGACACGCCAAAGTCCTTGCTGTTGTGGATCCAGTTCGCTTCAACAAACGGCTGGAAGGTGCGGTCTTTGCCGTCATCCAGTTTGTTGTGGCCCTTGCCGAACAGACGCACACCAATGCGGGTCTGCACGTTGCCGTCGCCGTGACCTTCCACGCGGGTGCCGTTGGCTTCGCGGTGTTCGTCCGCCTTCACGCCCATCCAGGTGACCTGCGCTTTCGGCTGGATATACAGCGCGTTACGCTCGCTGATGTCCGCCAGTTTCCAGGTGTAGCCGGATTCCACCGACGCGGTGAAGCCTTTTGAGTCGTACTCTTCGGATTCGACGCCGCGACCGGAAACGGTGTTGTCAAACCAGCTGTACTGCGCCCAGGTATCGACATACGCGCCTTCGTGGGTGGCGTTATCCTGCAGCCAGGTGCCGTACAGACCGACGCTGTAACCGCTGATGCGGCTGTCGGCGCGGTTGCCGTTACGCTGGTTTTCCGCCCGCGCTTTCTGGTTGGCGTAGCCCGCCATCAGACCAAGGTGGAAACGGTCAGTGTTGTCGGAAGACCACTGGGCGATGTCGCCGCCAAGCTGCATCACATAGCGGTTGGCCTGCATCTCCAGCTGGCCGCTGCTGTCCTGCTGGCGGGTGTGGCCACCGACGTTGCGCAGCCACAGGCTGGTCACCGCTTTCTCGCCGGTCAGGGCGTCGACGTAGTGGGTTTCGCCCAGGCGGTCGTGCAGACGGGTGTTAAACATCGTGTTCGCCGCCTGCAGGTTCATGCCGTACAAACCCGCTTCCGGACGCACCGCGTGCTCGCGCGGCGTCTGCGGCTCAGGTTGCGTCGGCGCTTGCGGAGTCAGCGGATCGACCGGGTCCACTGGCTCAGTCGGATCAACCGGTTCCGGCTGTGGTTCCGGCGTCAGCGCGCTGGTCAGATACCAGTTTTTCTCATTCTGCCCTTCCCCACGTTGCAGGGTGTAGTCATACGCCCCCGCCACGATACGCCCGTTCTGAGTAAACACACCGTCAGAATTTCCCGCCACGCTAATAAGCTCAATACCATCGGTGGTCAGCCCGCCTGCGCCGCCCGCGTTCAGCACCGTCACGTTCGTGTTACCGGAGGTATTGCCCTGCACAACCAGCTTATCGGTTGCAGAGGTATCATCGCCCAGTTGGGTGTTCATCACGAGATTACCGTTGACGCCGGTATAGTCGCCGTTCACCGTCAGGGTTTTAAACGTCGCCGCGTCGCGGGTCAGCGAACGGGTCGTCGCGCTGGACGGCATAAAGGTCAGCGTCGAATCGTTCAGCGACAGGTTGGTCAGCTGCGAGTCTTTGGTCATATTCCAGACCGATTGCTCCGCCAGCGACAGGTTGCTCACCGCATCGTCAGTGGTTGCTGCGCCGCCATCAAAACGGGACTGGTTAATCGCGGTGATATCAATCGTCGCAGCATCTTTTGCCTCCAGCGTCCCGACAATATGGACTTTCTGCGGATTGATGGTCACGCGGGAGTCGGCATTTTCAGCCAGGATCGCGACAGCATCCGGGTCGTTGTAATTCACCCCCATCCGCACCTCGCCATTCAGGGTGATTTCGCCGCCCTTATCCGCATGGAGATAATTCCAGCTCCCGCTGCGGGTGGCGTCGACAACGTCAATATCCAGACTGCCGTTAACGGCGATTTTCCCTGCGGCTAACGCCTGATCCATCGAGGCATACAGCCCGGTGCCCGTTGTCTGCTGATGCCCTTTCGCATCAAAAGTGATACTCAGATCGTTGCCGGTATAGACCGTCGAGCCCATTGAGTCGACGCCATCAAGCACCGTCTGATCCGCGCCTGCGTTAAGTCGCATCGTGGTGGTGCCGACGGTAGTGACAGCGGCATCCACATCGACGCCCGGAAAACCGTCTGACAGCCAGATACCGGACGCCACGCCGCCGACGGCGTTGACGGTGACGTCAAGGACTGTATCGCCAAGCGCTTCAACTTTGCCGCCGTTCGCGCTAATCCCGTCAGCAAACTGATCGGCTACCGAGGTCACGGTCGCATTCTGATAGCGAATAAGCGAACGGGCACTCTCTTCCATCGCTTCGGAAATGATCCCGCCAGCATACCCCGTCCCCTTACTGTTGAGGATAACGTTCTCAGCTTCAATGCGGGTGCCATATTTTGCATACACGCCGAAAGCATTGCTGTTTGCCCCGGTCACCGTGGTATTCACAGTGGTATTACCGCTTAAGAGAATGGAACCATTGTTTTTCGCGCCATAAATCCCGGCGATCCCTTTATCATCACGCTTATGGCTCATGTTAACCGTTAAATCATCAGCAACGATCTGCGCCTGTTGCGCATTCAGGGGGGCGCTGATGTTTTCTTCAGTCATAATCGTGACCGCAGACATAAAATCATAATCAGCGTCAAGCGGCAGATCCGGTCTGCCGGGTACGGTTCCGGGAATATAATCACCAATAATATGATTCACGGTAGAGCCGGAACCTAAGTTGATAGTGCCGCTGTTAACCAGTAGGATCGTCCCGCTGGCCAGCATGAAATCACCCGTTTCAAACTCCCCACGGCCATCCACAGTCCTCGTACCGCCAGGGTTGTTAACAGTCACGCTGCCGTTATTGGCCACGGAGATAGTGTTATGTTCACCCGAAGTACTGATGATGTTATATGTTCCACCGTCAGCAAGCTCCCCGCTTCCGGTAATCACGCCATCTCTGTCATAAAGCTCAGCATGGGCATAGTTTGTCATCAACAGGCTGCTGACAAGGAGCGCTGTTGTGGTTAATTTAAATTGTTTCATATCGGTATCCGTAACAGACATCGCGGCGCTAAGACGTATTGCGTGCAATAACGCCATGGCCGATGTGCAATTCCTGGGTTAAACAAAAGTGAAAAAACGCCGGTTATTCCGGGAGTGGTCTTTGCTGGTGCTCACGGTGGCTTCTGTGCGCCATTTTCCACCTGCACAGCAACAGGACAAATGAAATGACCTTAGCTAAAAAATTGAATTTATTATCTGTATATAAAAACAATACCTTTTTAATATATAAGTATTTTATTTATTAGCAGTGTTTTATTCTTCTAAAATCAGGACAGGAAAATCTTAAGATCATCCCGTTAAGCAATACCCACTTTTTAATAGTGGGTATTTCCGCAGTGTAAGTATCACCGGTAAATGTCGGATAAGGCGCAACGCGCCTTATCCGAGGTGACTTATCAGAACGACGCTTTAATACCAATCATCGCCGAGGTGTCGCTGTAGCCTTTGTCACCGACCTGCTGGCCGACGTTGCCCCACAGGGAGACGTTCTTCGTCAGTTGGCCTTCCACACCGGCCTTCAGCTCGCCGATATTGCGGGTGCCGTCCAGATCCACGTTGTCACCGTTCATCGACACGCCGAACTCCTTGCTGTTGTGGATCCAGTTCGCTTCGACAAACGGCTGGAAGGTGCGGTCTTTACCGTCATCCAGTTTATTGTGGCCCTTGCCGAACAGACGCACGCCAATGCGGGTCTGCACGTTACCGTCACCGTGACCTTCCACGCGGGTGCCGTTGGCTTCGCGGTGTTCGTCCGCCTTCACGCCCATCCAGGTGACCTGCGCTTTCGGCTGGATATACAGCGCGTTACGCTCGCTGATGTCCGCCAGCTTCCAGGTGTAGCCGGATTCCACCGACGCGGTGAAGCCTTTTGAGTCGTACTCTTCGGATTCGACGCCGCGACCGGAAACGGTGTTGTCAAACCAGCTGTACTGCGCCCAGGTATCGACATACGCGCCTTCGTGGGTGGCGTTATCCTGCAGCCAGGTGCCGTACAGACCGACGCTGTAACCGCTGATGCGGCTGTCGGCGCGGTTGCCGTTACGCTGGTTTTCCGCCCGAGCCTTCTGGTTGGCATAGCCCGCCATCAGACCAAGGTGGAAACGGTCGGTGTTGTCGGAAGACCACTGAGCGATGTCGCCGCCAAGCTGCATCACATAGCGGTTGGCCTGCATCTCCAGCTGGCCGCTGCCGTCCTGCTGGCGGGTGTGACCGCCGACGTTGCGCAGCCACAGGCTGGTCACCGCTTTCTCGCCGGTCAGCACGTCGACGTAATGGGTTTCGCCCAGGCGGTCGTGCAGACGGGTGTTAAACATCGTGTTCGCCGCCTGCAGGTTCATACCGTACAAACCGGCTTCCGGACGCACCGCGTTTTCGCGCGGGGTCGGGGATGGCCTCTGCGGTTCCGGTTGTGCTGGTGGTGCCACCGGATCGACAGGGTCCAGAGGGTCTACAGGGTCTATGGGATCTACCGGATCGACAGGGTCTACGGGATCAACCGGATCTGGTTCGGGTTCCGGCTGCGGGTCCGGCGTCAGGCCGCTGGTCAGATACCAGTTCTTGTCGTTCTGGCCTTCACCGCGCGCCAGAGTGTAGTCATACGCCCCCGCCACGATACGTCCGCTTTGTTTGAACTCGCCGTCAGAATTTCCGGCCACGCTGATAAGCTCAATACCGTCGGTGGTCAGCCCACCTGCGCCGCCTGCGTTCACCACCGTCACATTGGTGGCGCCGGAAGTGTTGCCGTTAACGATCATCCGGTCAGTCTGAGAACTGTCATCGCCCAGTTGCGTGCGCATGATGATAGTGCCGTTATTGCCCGCGTAATCGCCGTCTACCGTCAGGGTTTTAAACGGCACCGTTTCGCGCGTCAGATTACGGCTACTCGCCATAGCCGGAGCAAAGTTCAGCGTCGCGTCATTCAGCGTCAGGTTAGTGACGCTGGAAGAATCGGTCATATCCCAGCGGCTGCTGCTGCCGTTAAACGCCAGATCGATCACCCCGTCAGAGACTTTCTTCGTGCTGCCGTAGAGATACGAGTTGTCGCCGGTTTTAATGTTAACGACATGTCCGCGTTCGGAGTGAATGTCGCCCCACGCCATAAACTTATTGTTGTTGCTGATATCGACAGAACCGTAAATGGCGAGCAGATCGCCTTTCGCGCTCGCCAGCCCTTGCTGGCTGCCCAGCGTAACGTCGCCGAGAATGCGCGCGTTGGCGCTGCGTAACAGTTCAACCCGATCCCCGCCCTGCGTCTGTACGTTTAGCGTGTTGAGCACAATGTCCTTCGCGTTCACGCCCTGGAGGCCGTACATATTGGTGCTTTCACCGCCGGTGAGCGAAATATCCACGTCGTTTATTCTCACGCTGGACTCTTCGCTGCCGTGAAACAGGGCGCCAATCACGCTGGCGTTGCCGGGCGCCGTTGCCTTGATAGTCAGATTATTCATCGTCAAATCAGAGACTTCGCCGAGGAATGAAAGGCCGGTATTTAAGCCAAATTTATATTCGTCTACCGTATTGGTGACGTTAATATTCACGTCATTAAAATTGATCTTATTTTCTCTGCCGGGTCTGGCCGTGGTCTCATAGTGATCTTCGAGAACCAACCCTTTCACCCCATCAACGGCCGCGTTGGTGTTGATACGGATGTTGGTGTCGCCTTCAAAATCACCATGGCTGCCCACGTTCATCCCTTCCAGATAGACTGCGGAAGTGGACTGCAAATCGACGTTGACATCGCCGGTAACCTTCGTGCTCAGGCCGCGGAACTCCAGCGCTTCAACGGTCGTGGTACCCACTTCGCTGGGGGACTTGCTGTCAGCATAGTTGACGGTCAGGTTGTCCAGCGCGATGGTTGAATCCCGATATGACGTGATGGCGGAGGCCATAATGCTTGACGATACCGTCACCGGGTCGGTAATCGTCATATCAATACGGGTGTCGCCCGTAAGAACCACATTCCCGCTGTTGTCGGCAGAAATGCCAATCGTCGGAACGCCGGTCTGGGTGATAGAGAGATCTTCGGCTTTGAAGGTGCCGCCATAGACCCGAACCGCATCAGCGACGGAGCTGGAGAGCGTCTTATAGCCAATAGTGGAGCCTTTACCGAAATCCAGCATACCACCGCTGACATACACGCTGGCGCCGGTGTTGCCTTCTGGACTGACCATATCAATTTTACCGTTAACCGTAACGCTGGCGTCACTTGCCGATACGCCGATATATTCCATGGCGGCGCCATCGGCGATAGTTAACGTGCGATCAGCTACAGGCGTGCGGCTATCAATAACGATGCGTTCGCCTTCAGCGTAAACCGGAAGCGAAGCGGCAGACAAAATTGAACTTAATAATAAGGCGATTTTACTGGGTTTAAATAAATAAAAAGACATCACAGGTTTCATAATTAAAAAGTACTCCGTTACCTGACGAGCCATATTTTCCAGGCAAATATTCCCATTTGCCTGTACGACATAAATACGTGAGGGATAGTGACTTAAAAGATGGTTGCCAGCAGCAACCGTTTCGATAGGGCTATTTTCGCGGCTGAATGAGGGGATCTCAAATGAAATAACCTTAACTCCACCTCAGACAGCAAATCTGAAATCATAAATATAAGCAGAGCTAAATTCTTTAAATAATCTTAAATTAAGAATTAAAAACCAGAAAAGTAAGAAAAGATCATTTCTTAAATCTCAAAGAAGAAATAACGCTTCTGCCCCTCCTCCCTTTAAGACTTTTCGTTATATGGCGATAAACTGCGGAAGATGCTTTTTTATTTATGGCAAAAATAAACCGGCGCCTTTAGCACCGGTTTGAAAATAAAGGTTTTATTGTTATTCAGGCATGGCTTATCGGTTTTTGCTCCGTCTTCTGCTGGGCATTTTCCAGCATCCGGCGTACCGGTACAATCAACACTATTAATACGGCGGCGCAAATCAACAAGGCGATGGAACAACGGGCGAAGAGGTCCGGCAACATATCCAGTTGGTCGGCTTTTACATGACCGCCGATCAGTCCCGCCGCCAGGTTACCCAGCGCGCTGGCGCAGAACCACAGTCCCATCATCTGTCCGCGCATTCTTTCCGGCGCCAGCAGCGTCATGGTCGCCAGACCGATCGGACTCAGGCACAGCTCGCCCAGGGTCAGCATCAGGATACTGCCGACCAGCCAGAACGGCGACACGCCCGCCCCACCGTTGTTCAGCACGTTTTGCGCCGCCATCATCATCAGGCCAAAGCCCGCTGCCGCGCAGAGAATACCAATCACAAACTTGGTGATACTGCCCGGACGTACATTTTTACGCGCCAGCGCAGGCCACGCCCAGCTGAATACCGGCGCCAGCAGGATGATAAACAGGGCGTTGATCGACTGGAACCAGACTGCCGGGATCTCAAAATCGCCCACCATACGGTTGGTGTAGTCGTTAGCAAACAGGTTAAACGAGGTTGGTTTTTGCTCAAACGCCGACCAGAAGAAAGCGGCGGAAACCAGCAAAATAAAGCAGACCAGCAGTCTCGCGCGTTCTTTGCGGGTCAGTCCGGCAAAGACAAACAGATAAATAAAGTACAGCGCCACGGAGGCGGCAATGACGTACACCAGCATGCTGGCGACCGCCACCGGATTGATAACGATCACCCCTTGCGCGATCAGCATCACAATAATAGCGACGCCCACCGCCAGTGCGATCAGCCACGCGCCCACGCCGTTTTTCTTCGCCACCGGACTGTTCCAGGTGGAGTCCAGGCCAACTTCCCTGTCATAGCGTTTCATGGCCGGAACGGCAAACACGCGGAAGATGATCAGCGCCACCAGCATCCCGATCCCGCCGATACCAAAGCCCCAGTGCCAGCCGTGGGTTTTAATCAGCCAGCCGGAGATCAGCGGGGCGATAAACGACCCCATGTTGATGCCCATGTAGAACAGCGAAAAGCCACCGTCACGCCGCGCATCACCTTTTTTGTACAGGGTTCCGACCATCACTGAGATACAGGTCTTGAACAGGCCAGAGCCCAACACGATAAACATCAGGCCGATAAAGAACAGGTTATCGCCCATCCAGGCGGAGAGCGCGATAGACAGATGACCCAGCGCGATCAGAATCGAGCCATACCATACCGCCCGCTGCTGGCCGAGCCAGTTGTCCGCCAGCCAGCCGCCCGGTAACGCGGCCAGATACATCGTCCCGGCAAAAATCCCAACGATAGCGGAGGCATTTTCGCGCGCCAGTCCCATGCCGCCTTCGTACACCGTCGCCGCCATAAACAGAATTAATAATGGACGAATGCCGTAAAAGGAAAAACGTTCCCACATTTCAGTGAAGAACAAGGCGCCCAACGGATAAGGATGGCCGAAGAACGTTCGGCTTTCGTTTTTATTAACAGAGGAATGCATAATTTCTCCCGAAAGGGTGTGTCGTTTTGCTTGTAGACACTGAATTGCCGCCGGTCCTGAGAATAGTCAGGCCGATCATTACATTCAGCGAAATATTATTTAACCATTTGATAACCATGCGGCAGTTTTGTCTAGTGCCGAAGGGGGGACTTTAAGGCAAAAACTCGACAATCGTCTAGTTTTATAGATTTTCTGTTGGCAAAAACGGAAATGTGATTGACTTCCCTTTATCGCTTCTCGCTGCGTGGCTCCCCTCTCTGTTTTAAGACTAATCCCAGCGCCAGTGCCGACTATGCTTAATGTTTAAAAAACGTCCTTAGCGATTCAAACACGTTTTTCATTTTCCTTTTTTACCGACCGGAGGCCTGGCATGAGCAACCTAGGCAATAACCAGGGTGAGAATCATCTGCCCGTAACGTCGCCACCTGAAATCGTCCCCATCACCCTGAATGTCAACGGCAAGCCGCAGCAGTTGCACGTGGATACCCGCACCACCCTGCTGGATGCGCTGCGTGAGCATCTGCATCTGACCGGCAGCAAAAAAGGCTGCGATCATGGGCAGTGCGGCGCCTGTACCGTGCTGCTGAACGGTCGTCGCATCAACGCCTGTCTGACTCTGGCGGTGATGCACCAGGACGCCGCAATCACCACCATTGAAGGGTTGGGCACGCCCGACGCGCTGCATCCTGTGCAGGCCGCTTTTGTGCAACATGACGGCTACCAGTGCGGCTACTGTACGCCGGGTCAGATTTGCTCTTCCGTCGCGATGTTGCAGGAGATCGAAGAGGGGATCCCCAGCCACGTTACGCTGGATCTGGTCTCGCCGCCGGAAATGACCGCGAACGAAATTCGTGAACGGATGAGCGGCAATATCTGCCGCTGCGGGGCATACAGCAATATCCTTGCCGCCATAGAAGATGCCGCCGGGGAACTGAAACCATGAAAGCCTTTACCTACGAGAAAGCGGCAACGCCCGCAGACGCGGCCTCCAGCGCCCGCCGTCATGGCAATGCGAAATTCATTGCGGGCGGCACGAATCTGCTCGATCTGATGAAGCTGGAAATTGAAACGCCCACCCACCTGATCGATGTGAACGGTCTGGATCTGGATCAGATTGAGGCCAGCGCCGACGGCGGCCTGCGGATTGGCGCGCTGGTGCGCAATACCGATCTGGCGGCCGACGAGCGTATTCGCCGTGACTACGCGGTGCTTTCCCGCGCCCTGCTGGCTGGCGCGTCGGGTCAGTTGCGTAATCAGGCCACGACGGCGGGAAACCTGCTGCAGCGCACGCGATGCCCCTATTTTTATGATACCCACCAGCCCTGCAATAAACGCTCGCCGGGCAGTGGATGCGCCGCGCTTGGCGGATTCAGCCGTCAGCATGCCGTGGTTGGCGTCAGCGACGCCTGCATCGCCACCCACCCCAGCGATATGGCCGTGGCGATGCGCCTGCTTGACGCGGTTGTCGAGACGGTGAACCCGGACGGCAACGAGCGCCGTATTCCCGTCGCTGATTTTTATCGCGCCCCGGGCGACACGCCGCATCTCGAAAATGTCTTACAGCCAGGCGAGTTTATCGTTGCCGTTACCCTTCCCCCTCCCGTGGGTGGGACGCATATTTATCGTAAGGTGCGCGATCGCGCCTCATATGCGTTCGCGCTGGTCTCGGTTGCCGCCATTGTGCAGCCAGACGGCACCGGACGCGTGGCGCTCGGCGGTGTCGCGCACAAGCCCTGGCGAAAGGCGGAAGCCGACGCACAACTGCCGCACGGCGCGCAGGCGGTGTATGACGCGCTGTTTGCCGACGCGCATCCCACGGCGGAAAACGCATTCAAGCTGATCCTGGCGAAGCGGACGCTCGCCTCAGTGCTGACAGAAGCGGGGGCATAAGCGATGAAATTTGAAAAACCAGCAGGAACCAATCCTGTCGATCGGATGCGCGTAGTGGGTCAACCGCACGATCGTATTGATGGCCCCAAAAAAACCACCGGTACCGCCCCTTACGCCTATGAATGGCATGATATCGCACCGGATGTGGCGTACGGCTATATCGTTGACGCCGCGATCGCGAAAGGCCGTATTATTTCGATGAATACCCAGCCCGCGCTGAACGCGCCGGGGGTATTCGCGGTGGTGACCGCAGAAAACGCCGGTCCACTCGGCAAGGGCGAGCGTAACGCCGCCTCGCTACTGGGCGGACCGGACATTGAGCATTACCAGCAGGCGGTAGCGCTGGTCGTGGCGGAGACCTTCGAGCAGGCGCGCGCGGCGGCCTCTCTGGTCCAGGTTGAGTACCAGCGCGAGCCGGGCGCATACGATCTGGCAAAAGAGAAGCCGTCGGTCACCACCCCGCCGGAGGATCAGCCCGATCAGGACGTCGGCGATTTCGCCACCGCATGGGCAACGGCGGCGGTGAAGCTGGACGCGATCTATACCACGCCTGACCAGAGCCATATGGCGATGGAGCCTCACGCCTCAATGGCCGTCTGGGAAGGCGACAAACTGACCCTCTGGACGTCAAACCAAATGATTAACTGGGCGCATACCGATCTGGCCGAAACGCTGAACATCCCGCAGGAAAATATCCGCGTGATCTCGCCTTATATTGGCGGCGGCTTTGGCGGCAAGCTGTTCCTGCGCAGCGATGCCCTGCTGGCGGCGCTGGGGGCGCGAGCGGTGAAGCGCCCGGTCAAAGTCATGCTGCCCCGCCCGCTGATCCCGAACAACACCACCCACCGTCCGGCAACCATCCAGCATATTCGCATCGGCACCGATCGCGACGGTAAAATCAGCGCTATCGCCCATGACAGCTGGTCCGGCAACCTGCGCGACGGCACACCGGAAACGGCCGTAAATCAGACCCGGTTTCTCTATGCAGGCGCGCATCGTCATACCGGTTTGCGCCTCGCCAGGCTCGATCTGCCGGAAGGCAACGCCATGCGCGCGCCCGGAGAAACGCCGGGGTTGATGGCGCTGGAGATCGCGATCGACGAGATGGCGATCAAGGCAGGCATGGATCCGGTTGAATTTCGCATTCTTAACGACACGCAGGTGGATCCGGCCAACCCGGATCGCCCTTTCTCGCGCCGTCAGTTGATCGCCTGTTTGCGCACCGGCGCTGAGCGCTTCGGCTGGCAACAACGTCACGCCACGCCGGGAGAGGTCCGCGAAGGCAACTGGCTGATCGGCATGGGCATGGCGGCGGGTTTTCGCGATAACCTTGTCGCCCCTTCCGGCGCGCGGGTGGCGCTGGACGCCAGCGGTACGCTGACCGTTGAAACAGACATGACCGACATCGGCACCGGCAGCTACACCATCATCGCCCAGACGGCGGCGGAGATGCTCGGCCTGCCGCTGGAAAGCGTCGACGTCAGGCTGGGCGACTCCGCCTTCCCCATTTCCGCCGGTTCCGGTGGACAGTGGGGCGCCAATACCTCCACCGCAGGCGTATACGCCGCCTGCGTCAAGCTACGGGGATCCATCGCCAAAAAACTGGGCTTCAACCCCGAGACGGCGGTATTTGAAGCAGGAGAAATCTGCGGCGACGGACGCCGGGTTTCGCTTCGCGAGGCGACAGCAGACGGTGCGCTGAGTGCGGAAGATAAGATCGAGTTTGGCGATTTAGCGGAGAAATACCAGCAGTCCACCTTTGCAGGCCACTTTGTGGAAGTTGGCGTTGACGCCGCGACCGGCGAGATCCGGGTACGCCGGATGCTGGCGGTGTGCGCCGCGGGCCGCATTCTGAATCCGAAGACCGCCCGCAGCCAGGTGATTGGCGCCATGACCATGGGGATTGGCGCCGCGCTGATGGAAGAGCTGGCGGTGGACACGCGGCAGGGTTATTTCGTTAACCACGATCTGGCGGCGTACGAAGTGCCGGTACATGCTGATATCCCTGAGCAGGAGGTGATTTTCCTGGATGACACCGACCCGATCTCCTCGCCAATGAAAGCGAAAGGCGTCGGCGAGCTGGGGCTTTGCGGCGTCAGCGCGGCTATCGCTAACGCGGTCTATAACGCCACGGGCGTACGGGTGCGGGATTATCCGGTCAGACTGGATTCGTTGCTCAGTGAGCTGCCGGATGTGGTGTAAGGAGAGTGTATGCAGCAATCGCTTATCGGCCTGACGGACGCGCCGTGCAGGACGCCTCAGGCTGCCTTTCTGACCGATGATAGCCGGGATATTTTACGCTTTGCGCTGGAGGCGTTAGCGAACGGTATGGGGGCGGCGCTGGTGACGCTGGTCGACATCCGCGGCGGCGCGGCGCGTCCGCTGGGGGCGCAGATGACCGTACGCGAGGACGGACAGTATTGCGGCTTTGTTTCCGGTGGGTGTGTGGAAGGGGCGGTCGCCTTTGAAGCGATGGAGGCGATCCGCTGCGCTCAGGATCGCACTGTGCGCTACGGTGAAGGCTCGCCGTGGTTCGACATTGTGCTTCCCTGCGGCGGAGGGATTACCCTCAACATTCATACGCTGCGCTCGGCACAGCCGCTGCACGAAGTCTTGCATCAGCTTGAACGCCGCCAGCCCGTGACGTTGCGCTACTGCCCGACCTCACAAACGTTAGCCGTTCAGCCTGGTTACAGCAAAACACGCTGGCGCAACGGCGAATTTGCGCTGGGCTTTCGCCCCTGCGTGCGGGTCATGATATTTGGTCGCTCCGTAGAGGCGCAGACCACCGCGCTGCTCGCCGAAGCGGCAGGCTACGATGTGCAGCTTTGCGCCGACGCCACGCTTTTCCCGCCACCGGATGCCGATACGGCGGTACTTTTGCTCTGGCACGATCTTGACCGCGAATTTCCCGTTTTGCAGGCGGCGCTGGCGGCAAAGCCGTTTTATATCGGCGCACTGGGCAGTTACCGCACGCACCAGAAACGGGTTGCCCGACTTTGCGCACACGGCTGGCGACAGAAGGATATCGCCCGCATCAACGCGCCTGTGGGCATTTTTCCCAAAGCGCGCGATGCCCGCTCGCTGGCACTGTCAGTGCTGGCGGACGTGGCGGCGACGCGGCTGAAAAGCGAAGCATCCTGATGTCGCCGCCGGTGGTGATTGTTCTGGCGGGCGGAAAAGGCGAACGCTTTACCAGGGCTGGCGCCTCCGGGCATAAGCTGGATGCGCGGATTGGCGCGGATTCAGTGCTCGGGCATGTGCTCCGGGCGGTTGACGATGCCGGGTTGCGCTGGCACCTTGTCCGGCCCGCTGGCGGAACAAGCGGCATGGGGGTATCCATTACGCAGGGGGTTCGCGCGACGGCTGAGGCGAGTGGATGGTTGCTCCTGCCTGCGGATTTACCGTTGATTCGTCCTGCGTCGCTGCAAGCTGTCGCGGCGGGGTTAGCGCAATATTCGGTGGTCGTGCCCTGGTATCGTCAGCAGCATGGGCATCCGGTCGGGTTTGGACGTCGTTGGCTACCGCAGCTGCTGGCGCTGTCTGGCGACACGGGCGCGAAGGCCATCGTGCATACTGCGCGTACGGAAAACGAGGTCTACGATCTGGCGCTGGACGATGCGGGCATCACGTTTGATATCGACACCCCCGACGATTTGCGGGCGGCCCGCCTGCATAGTCATACAGAACGGCGGTAACAGGGAACGCGCGCATCCTGCGTCGGGCCGTTATAGTCCGGCTGTTACATGGCCTGACCTTCACGCTGGATGCTCACAATACCCCTGTGACCTTATCTTTTATTTTCCTTGCCTGCCACACGGTATGCCGGAATAAGCCGCAACGAATTAACCCGGTCGCATAGCAATGCTGCACTACGGCCTGGATGTTTTATTCGTTGTTTAAAAATAAACAATCTTTCTCTATAGCATTCGTAGCCAGTCTGGATAATTGCGTTGACTTTCTTGCCAGGCCAACAGAGATGAAAAGATTATCCCGAAATGTTTTGTTTATGACTTTATTTACGCTCACCGCCTGCAGCGCGACGGGAGCAGATAAGATTGAACCAATCCGACAGATGCAAATTCCGCTTGTGCAACCGAACGATAGCGCGGCGAAAATACCTTTATCGCAGCTTGCTTCGTTGTACCAGTACAATCATCAGCATATCTCTACGCTGTCGGCGTCGATAAAAACGCGTTATTTGCAGGAAGTGAAACCGAAAGAGATATTTGAACACGATAATGACGTGCAGCGCGTTTACGCAGCGTTATCGAAACTGGAAGAGTTGCAGATGATGAATGAACATTACTTTACGGAGAGAAATGAGACGGGGTTACGCAAAATTGAAAACGCCCTGTCTCCGCTTATTCGTGGATAAAAAAAACCGACACGTCGTGTGTCGGTTTTTTTCATTTACGTGTCGCTGATTTCCACAACCACCCGGCGGTCCGGTGACAGACAGTTAATCAGTGTCTGCCCTTGCTTGCCGTCACACTGTGCGCCGGTGACGGATTCGCTTTCGCCACGACCCTCGGCGCGAATATTTTGCGCCGGGATCCCCAGCGTCATCAGCGCGTCGGCCACCGTCTGCGCGCGGCGGGCGGAGAGTTCCTGATTATACCCCTCGCTGCCAGTACGATCGCTGTACCCTACTACTACGGTGGATTTATCTTTCGCAGGCTGCAGACCCGGGCTGTTATAAAGCTGACGAATGGCTGACTGGCCTTCCGCAGTCAACGTTGCCGAGTTGTAGTCAAACATCACGTCAGATTTCAGGTTGAAATGCCGCGGTTCCGGCGCGGGTGCGGGCGCGACAACCGGGACCGTCACGGCAGGCGCATCATCGTGTTGACCAAAGCGGTAGGTTACGCCGGCTGTCACGGAACTGACGTCACTGCTTACGCCAATCTGGTTGGCGTTGCCGACGTTGCTGACCCACTGGTATTCGACACGGCCAGCCCAGCTTTTATTGAAGGCGTATTCCGTACCGACGGCCGCCAGTGGACGCACGCCAGTTTCAAAACGGTTATGCCCGCTGACGTCAGACTCCGCGCGATAGCCCATCGCCCCTGCACGGCCATAGACATCCCAGTTATTCGTGACGGCATAGCTGGCTTTCAGAGACATTTGCAGACCCTGCGCCTTCAGTTTTGCCCCCGAGCCACCGTGCTGACCGGCGATCTGCATATTGCCTAAGTAGTCGTAACCGCCTTCCACCGCCAGCCACGGGGTGATTTGATAGCCGGTGTAAATCCCTCCGCCGACGTTATCACGATCGATATTAAAATGATTCGAGTCATTATTATTTTCGACCGCTTTGGCACCGGTTTTCGCATCAAAATAATGTGACCAGCCAAATTTTGCGCCGCCGTACCAGGTGCCCGCGTCCGCTGCCGCGAAGGCAGATGTAGCGCTGAACGCATTCGCGACAATTAAAGCTATTACTGTCTTTTTCATGTATTTCCCGTTTACCTGAACCTGAGTTAGATTCGTTTGCAAAGTGACTCAGTGGGCAAACGATATAACGAAAGTCGCAACGGGTTAATTCGTTTTCTGTTTAATTTTAAATTTTAAAAACTCTCGGGAAGATGACCCAGTTCAAGCAGATACCCCCCGCGCTTGAAGGTGATATATTTCCCCTGTTTGAGCGCAGAGAGGACGTTCAGTATACTGCTGCGCGATAAAAGCGTGCGATCCTGAATATAGTCAAGAATGGTGGTACGCATACGCGTTTCTTCAGGCAATAATATCATTTCATGCAGATGGTTACGTATTACCGAATAGGTACGTTGCTGCACGATCTGCGCATCGCGATATATCAGATATGCCGTATGGTAAGAGAGCAACGCCGCCACGTCTTCCCAGACGCCCTCCTGACGAAAGCGCGCCGCCGCCAATTGCGCATCAACACGCAGTACGGTGGAGACAGATTCTGCCCGCAATATATGACCTTGTGTCGGCTGTATCATTTCTGCGATTCCGAACAGATGCGGTTCGTAAACCGTAACGATCAAAAGACCATCCGAAGCGCGAAGAATGGACAGTTCGCCCTCCAGCAGTAAATACATCTGCTGGCGGCCTTTATAAGTCCAGGTCATCCGTTTTCGCGGTGCGATGGTCAGTTTTTCTGCGACCGGCTCAATGATCGCCGTCAGGCGGGCGATGGATTCCTCGGGGCGAACGGGAGGTAAAACAAGCATGACGGATCCTTATCACTGAAAAGTGATGTCAGTATAGTCCAGTCGGGACGCGCAATAAGATAGTCAAAAACGTATTCATGCTTCGTTGTAAAAAGTCAGGGGAAAGAAATGACTGCCGGGATGACTGCCCTGCGTGATTATCTAACCCTACAGGAATTTATTTTCCTGATGAGCATAAATGTTGTTTATTTTTAAATTTCGGACGCGTTACGCCGGGTAAATTGCTGTTCGATGATACGGTTTCCCCACTGGTCGCCCCGCCACTCTTTTTCAAGCCTGAAGCCAAACGATTCATACAGCCGACGCGCCGCCGTCAGCTTATTAAAGGTCCATAAATGTACCGTATGGAAGCCTTTCTCATCACAAAACCGCATGGCTTCAGCCAACAGTCTTCGCCCGATGCCATGCCCCCGGCAGCCATCATCCAGAATGAACCAGCGCAGGTGCGCCTCCCCTTCCTGTAAATCTTCACCGTCAATACGCCCATGATTAGCAGGTCATCTTACCGAACACGCGAGCAAAATCGACCGCGATTATTAGCCGAAAATATACAAATACGTCACGAGGGGAGAACGTAGCTTACTTGCACGCAAGGTAAGTATTTGAAAGATAATAGGAACAAATCAAAGCTCACTAATCAATTGAATATAATAGAGTTTAATTCATTTCATTTACTATGGTACCCCCAAATTACCCCCAAATGGTTTTCTCTATAATAGAAAAACGGAAATAACAATGTTAAAGCATCCAGTGTCATCTAACATAAAATGTAGTCTTTACCATAGCTTTTGAACCCAGAGAGGCCAATGCATAGCCTCTCTAAGTACTATTAGTAAAAATTATTGGCCGTGGCACCTTTTATATTTTTTTCCGCTACCACATGGACAGGCCTCGTTCCGTCCTACTTTATTTAAGCTCTTCATTTTCGTTAAGGCCATATGAATATTTGGGTTAGAACCATTGTATTCCTTTAATCTCTCAACCTCTTCATATATATATGCATTTGCATCTGTTTTCTCTAGTGGTACCGTAAGTTCAAACGTAACTGCTCTAGAATATTTTCCTTCAGGTTCAATTTCTACCATCACACATGCTTTTATAGGCTGTTTAATATAAATAGCTACAGCGCTTGCTTTTTCATGTATGTTTTTCCAATCGATTTGACATTCAGCATTTTGTATCCAAACAAACAATGTGCTTTCTTCGTCTAAAATAGACAAATAATACCCTGGATTTTTTTCTAAACCAGTCCAGAGCTCCCTTAGCATAATCCCAAGCTTTGATCGAGTATGTGCATCATAGTTTCTAATTTGACTATCAACTGATAGCCATCCCGGAGAACGAGTATTTTCTAGCGCTTCCAATAGAGTTAGGACTTCATTTGGGAAGTCTTGGACTGGTAATGGCTTTATTTTCCAGTCCTCACCTTCAAAGCTGCTATCAACGATATCACTCATACCGTTCCAGAGAAGCATACTATTATTATCTTTTTTAAGTTGCTCAATACTATCAAAATCATAACGATTTTTTGTGATATAAGCACCAAGATGATCGAATTCATCGTAAAGAAAAGCTTTTGTAACATTTGCAAAGGCTTGTCGTACCTCCATATAATGTACAAATGCTCCTGTAGAAGGAAGGAATCTTTTCAAAACAAATAAGTCATCAATAGACATTGAAATAAATCCATACTGACCCAGAAGAGGTTTAATTTGTGGTAATTGCTTACAGAAAGATGAAAAAGGTGAGAACGATTCAACTGTCAATCCAATTGGTATCAATAGTCGATAGTCTGTATATTTTATTCTTCCACATTCTTTATATTTTCCATCTACTAATTGATAAAGAGAAACCTCCTCTTCGGATACAAGGTAATTAAAGAAGCGTTCACATTGTTTGTAGGCTTTGATTACCAAATCCTGTACTGATTGGGCGTGACGTTTAAAATCTGTAGCAGGTGAAGCAATTGTTGCCGCCGCACCAGCTTTGGCTTCTACAAGGAACAATACGTCATCCATTAATATCAGTGTGTCGTTTTCAGACCATTGGTTGTTTTCAGGATCTTTATAATAAATTTCATTGAATACTTTTGCTTCGGAGAACTGTGGCTTCAATATGTCATAAAAAGCCCCCTCACTCATTATTTTTTGACGATTCTTGAATTCTTTCGCATATTCAGGCTTCCGCTGCAATAGATTATGGAGCAATGATCGATAACCTGAGTCACGTATAAAACAGGGATCGACAGCATAATATCCTGAATCAAGTTTCAACAAGGGTTTTTTCCTTGCTGGGAGAGTTCTATAAGGAGTCCCTGAAAAATCACCCGCAGCAAAGAAATCACTTTCCTCCCCACGTTCATAGGCTAAATCTGCTAATATTTTCTTGGGTAAGTTAGTATGCTTACTTAAATTTGCAATGCCGCCTCTAAATATATCACTTGCAGCCTGATTAGCTAGTTCTACTTGTTCACTATTTTCCTCAACCCACGATCTCATAACCTCTTCTACAGGTTTTTCTTGCTGTGTAGCAACTATCTGCACTTCTATTAGTTGTTCTTTTATTTTTTCAATAGCATTTGAATGACCTGTTCGAATTGTATTAGCGATATCTTGAAAACCTGCTGCTATTTCAGCTCCGCTTATCCCGTAAATTTCTTTCAAAACATCATCATGAGGTGAAAGCACATATCGATAAAACTCTTCCTCTAAAACTAAATAACGGTTCCCTCTAAGCATTACCCATACTGATTTTGCATGAAACTCAATATCGGCTGTGTCTGGTCCGAACAGCCCTTCTTTAGCTTTAACTGAGGATGAAATTGCATATACCATAGCCTGCTGACGCAATTCACTACAAAGCCTAAAAAGCTCATTACATTTCACTTCATCAAATTTTAATTCATTAGGTGCGATATCTGATGCGAGAACTGCATGCACATATTCAAGTATGAATTGAAAATCATTGAGAATGTCTTTTGAAATTGCATCACGACCCTTCGAAATAGTATCACCCACTTCCCTGATTGAATTCATCATATACTGGCAATATATATACCCAATAAGGTCTTCAGGAGGCATGCTTACAATAATAGAGCGGATATTAGAAGCTGTCGATTCCATTTTTTTTAAAATATCATCAGCCGAGTCCGTAATTTTTTTTATTCTTCTCGTAGACATCATGATTCATTCTCTTAAATTGAAGTATAAGTTGAAAAGAATTTTACTATATTCAGGCTTGAACAATACTGAGCGAGATCTAAATAACTCAAATTTCAATCCATTTACTAATGTAACTATCTCTTTGATGCAACGGTTACTTTCAATCTGACTGCGGGAAAATACCAGGTCGTCACCGATAAGATTGCGTTCCATGCGTTCACGCAGCCGTTTGATGATACCCGGCGGCAGCTGTTTGGTGTCGTGCTTCACTTCAGCCTTTGCCACCAGCTCAAACACAATCGCCTGTTCTTCTTCCGTCATGCCGGCGGCCAGTTCGTCGCAGCTCACGCTATCCCATTTCATGTAGGCTATATGGTCAGAGGCCAACCGTGCAGAGTCCTTGCGCTGCTGACGAACAATCTCGATCCCCTTCCGGGTCGCTCTGGCTTCCGCTGCTTTGGTCTGCTTCGCTACGATGATTGTCGCAATGCCGGTTTCCCAGTTGATGCAGGAGTAACGGAAGTTGCACACGTCGCTGGTACGCCAGCCGGTAACGGTCGCAATATCCCACCAGAGTAAAACCCAGTCCGGCTGGGTCTGCTGTATGCGTTCGCGCAGTTTGCGCTGCTCTTCCCGCTCATAAACGGGGGTCATGGTGCGGATGCCTTTCGTGGTAGTGGCTTTTACCACGTTACCGCGCAGCGCGCGGGCTTTTGCTGTCAGGGTCTGGAGGTTAAACATGCTGCACCTCCTCAACGCGAAAACGACATGCCAGAATACAGACACATCCTGCAGGCGTTTTTTCGCGTGCTTCGCGCTCGGTGGAAGCAGTAACATTGTCGATCTGATTTGTGAATTCACCCAGGGTGAGAAAACGCCATGTAAATTCAGGGCGTGTTTGGGTAGACTTAGTGCAAGCCATAATGTTACCTCAACTAACGTTTTGGTTAGACGCCCTGAAAGTGTTACCGCACCTCGGGGCGTTGTTTTTTTTACTTCCTGTGTGTAATGTGTCATTACACATAAACACATTACATCGGGTGTAATTGACGTGTCAACACACAAAAACCAAAGACGTGGTAATCCTCCGTTCCAGTTTCGGCTCGATCCAGAGTTACGAGACATGATGGAACAAGCGCAACAGCAAGACGGAGATGAGTCTTTAGCTGCATGGCTGAAAAGAATTATCCGTAAGGAACTACAACAACGTGGTATCGAACCAAAACAGTAGAATATTTTGAAATCAATACTGCCCTGTAAAATCCGTTGAGATGGAACTTTAAAAAACATGAAAAGATTTAGAGAGTTATTACTAAAAACTTTAGGTGCAAAAACCTCACTTTTTTTATTGGTAGTTTTTTGTATCCTTAGTTTTGCGTTTGGGCAAGCTTTAAATGATATGAACCTATTTGCTAGCTCTGGGGCTATCATTTCTGTCTTTGGGCTTTTGTATACAATAAAATATACAACGCTCAAGAAGTTGTCTAACCAAGAGGCAGAAGTCTCTTCCAGAAGTGGTGTTACGGGACCACCACTCACAGAGGAAGAATACAATAAAATTGTCGAAGCAAACCTAAAACAAGCTAGGATTGATGTTCGTGAAGAACTTAAATCTGAGATTCTTGGTGTAGGTCTTGCGATTTTTGGTACTTTTGTTTGGGCGTATGGTGGATATATTACAATCATCCAACCCTTTGCAGTATGGATGCAAACTATTCTCGGCATGAGATAATAATTGAGTTTTCCGTTCAATGTCATATTGAAGGAAGCGAGATTTATACTCGCTTCCTTCATACCTATAAATCCAAGTTTCTTTGCTAAGTAAAATGAAGATATGACTTTCTCGAGATTGGGAAAATTAAGCATTCTCTCCTCCATTTCGGGAGGCATCAATACAAGAATTTATCCAATCATCAATTTCACTTTCGATAAAGGCAATAGCACGAGCACCAATCTTAATGGAAGAAGGGAATCTTTTCTCAGCCATGAGTCGATAGATCCAAGCCTTGCTATAGTCGGTTCTGCGCTGAACTTCAGGTAAGCGGATAAGGGATTGGGACATATATACCTCTCGAAGTCTAATGTGGTCTACGAGGTATATTTCAGCAAAAACATGCGGGTAGTTGTGGAAGTCACGGTAAATCAGTTGGAGGCAGCTCTACCACTGAAATTGAAGTACGGCCAGAAGTTTTAGAACCCGTAGATCGTCTTTTTGGAAATACTTATGAGCTATTTGGAAGCGTATGAGTTCAGAGCTTCATTAATTAGCATAGTCAACGCTTTATCAGTCACATCGATGCCATCGCCATGCTCCAATATGCTTCTTGAAACACTCCTAGCGACTTCGGATTTGTTCAAATTTTTACCGCGAACATATTTACCACCTGATTTTTCAAGCGCAATAGCCATTCCAGCGATCAGTTTTAACGCTGTATTTTTTCCAGCGAACTCGCCCCATCCTTTTGGTAAAGGCTGGCGCTCTTCACAAGAGTTATCTTGATCACTTCCAAACCAACTATCTGTAGCTGTTATTTCTTTAACAGCCCAAGGCCAAATATCATTGGAATAAAAATCAGCGCCAGTGATATCTCCGCCAGGTGAGCTAGACCATGTTCTTTTGGGATGTAGTTCTTCTGCATTAACAGCACTCAAAATTATCCTCAAGTAACTGGACACAATGTTGTAGATCTCAGGAGGGAATTTAGCTTTCAACTCATCTAAATGTGAATGGCACGATTATGCGGGATACTTACACATATGCCACCTCCTAGTCAGATATCAAATTTTTAACTGTGATACCAGTGGTTGGCAGATAGATACAGATAGGCTATGTGGCGGTGGTAGAGAGTGTGTAAGGAGGCGTGTACCTAAGATTTCATAATTGGGATGCAACCAGCTTCATTGCTGTCTTAGATTTGGACGTTGTTGTAAAATATGCCACGACGAATAGTGTAGTGTGTGCGAACTTCCGCCATAATCGTACACGAGTGAACTCGTGTAGTCGAATGAGGCAGTATATGGAATCCCTGCCGCCGGTCAGAGACCGTAAAGCCATTCGCCGTGGCAAAAAAAAATCTACAACATTAATAAGCACTAAGCAATTCTTTTTTCTCTAAAAATAAGCGTAGATCAAAGTTATCCCATTGAACGAACCAATAGCCTTGAGTAAGAGCATTCCATCCGCTATCAATCTCATCAGCAGATGGTGGTCTATTAAGCTGTAACTTCACAACTTCGGACGTTAATTTTTTCCTCTTTCGTTCTTCAATAAATGGGCAATTAATAACATCAAGAAACAAGTAAAACTTGAATGAATCAATCTTAATATCTGTTACATTCTCCAACATAATCTTAACATACTTAAACATCTTTTCCCTTAAACTATTATAGTGAGAATCTCTATCCATGTAATAAAACAGAGTTATTACCTCAAAATAACTAAAATCAGTACGATTCTCTATATCATAGATTTTACCCAAGAAATCTCGAGTTAGTTTATAATCTTCACCAAGTAATTTTAAAGCAATTAATAAATTCAGATTCTCTAGAGGTATCTTTTTAATTTTACTATTTTTCTCCACCTCAACACACCGCTCAAAATAACTATGAATCAAATTAAAAACATGTCCCTTAAGAATGCCTGCGTCCCCAGAATTCATTCCACTCACATTTTTACATATTATATCGATAAAAATGCATATTTTAACGGACGAATTATGATTAGGTGAAATGAAAAATAAGTGGAAAATTATCTCTATAGCCACACAAAAGAAATCAATGATTTGACGTTCATTGTTTTTCATAAACTCGCTATTAGCTTTACATTTCCTATCCAAATCTATAGCAATATTAGCCAAAGAAGAAATAGTGTAGCCAGAAGCTAAGTTATAGTTTTCTCGCTCAAGAACAAACATTGATTTTATCTTGTTTAGATATGATATCACTGTATTTTTCTTGCTATAGATTTTCTTCACTTTTTCTGGATTTTCTGGATCGATAAATTTGCTTGTCAATGAAGTAAGAATTTCATTTAAATGATTTATAGTCCCTGATTTCGCTGTTGAAAAAGGGCGCTGCGTAATAGATGTCTTTTGTTTATTTACTGTAAGCTTATATTTTTTAAGAGTATCTTCAACGACAAACCGAACATCATTTAGAATGGTTTCATTAAGCGTGAAAATAAATATATCATCAACATACCTCCTGATCGTATAGTGTCTACCATTAAGATAATCTAACTCGCCGAGTAAATTTTCAATTTCTCTGTCTATATCTTGAAACAATACTTCAGAAAAAATCCTGCTAACCTCAGGACCGATTATGATTCCAGCAGTTTCATTATAATTAATTGATTGCATTAGTCGATCAAAAACAGTTCCGAATGAATTTTTGACATGTTTATTTTGCTTGGAAAATTCTTTATTTTTAACTGCCCATGTAATACTATGCGTATAAATACTATCAAAACATTTTGCTACATCCACACTACAAAAAACATCAAATTTTTTTTCTAGATTTATAAATTCCATAGAATTAAAAAACTTGTATAGTCTTGTATATCGATTATAAGAAAAATATGAAGCTAGATGTTTATACTTTTTATCATCCTGTTCTGATTGTATTTCACCTCGTGAAAACTCTAATCCATCCATTTCACTATTTTTAATAAAATATTTAGATGATATTCTTGATGGAGAGCGAAGGCTGAAGTCACTTTTCTGACATAACGATAGTATCATACTCGAGAAGTGTTCATAAAAATCAACAATAGCTAACTGACTTCTTGGATGGATTAATGATAATATACGTGAGGAATCAATATCTTTTTTTATTTTATATGTTAAAGGAATGGTATAGTCTTCATTAATATTTTTTTCAAAAAGAAACGAAAGAACACCATCTGTCTCTGTAGATCTTTTATACTGCGTTATATTATTATAAAATCCTAAATTTGAAAAAATAGCAGGAACTTCATATGGAGAAGTTTCAGTCAAAAGAACACGAAGATAATCCTTCCTTTTTACAGCTTTAGCAGTTCTATTCATTTCCAGCACTCCTTTATCTCTTTTAATCTAGAATAGCTAAAGGTATGAAACCTAATCTTGTAGAATCCACTTCTGAAGTTTAATTTAGCTATTATTCTCTTTTGTTGAAGAGTAAGATTGTTTGATATTCTTTCTGAGAACGAGTTATTTACGTCAAACAAAATGCTGCGCAAAAAATTATCCAACACCTCTAGAGAACAATTGAGACCAATATTTTTATATTGATAATTATAAAAAATACCAGAATTTATTTTTATGCCAGAAACTGGATCTTTGATAGGATAATTACCGGTAATAAATTTAATTCTGTCATTAAGTAATGCAAAGTCATTCGACCTTTTACTCCCATTAAAATACGCAATAAATGATTTAATAATTCTAGCTTTAATTTTTTGAATTTTCTTTAGGGATAAATCAACATGCACCCTTCTGTTTGGGCTCATAAAAACATGATCATTTTCGTTATATACATTGTATATTTTGAAATTGTACCCTAAAAAGTCCATTTCATCTGGCTTGTCAAAGTGGTCCTTTTCATCGCTGCCCCTCCATTTCGCCCCTGCAATATTCAAAAAAGCCAACTTCTCTTTTTCATGTAATGTCAGATCACCTGGCAGATGGCTTGAGAAATAATCAAGAATGAATTGTTTTGTTATTTTTCCTCCATGATGAATAATCAATATATCATCAACAAATCTAGAGTAATAAAAAACATCCTTCTCTTTCAAAAAAAAAGAATCTATTTCATGTAGACAAAGCTCAGCCAAAGTAGCACTTAAACTTACGCCTCTAGGTAGACCTGATATATTTTTATCATCTAGAGATTTTTTAAACTTATATAAGAGACATATGTCGTACCTTGATATTTTACCATCAGATACGATCTTATCAAGTAGAACCTTAAAATCGATACTATCGTAAAATGATTTTATATCTAGTCTAGCTATATTATAAGGACTACCATCTTTTAAATTTAAAATTAGGTTTTTTATAATATCATGCCTGTTGACTCGTGAGAGTTTGTAACTTTTTTTTATATTTCGCACCAATAATCTTGCTATTAACTTATCTTCAATATTTTTAAATTTAATACCTTTTTTACCCGAAATGTTTATTTCTTTAATTCCCTCATCCAGAAACAATTTTTCCTCTGCTTTTATTTGCGCACTTCTAGAAGCTGTGACTCTAGCGGAGTACTCAATTAAGTTCTTATTCTCCATGAGGTCACTATAAGTGATGCATTCCAGAAGATTACTATATGTGTAAGAAAGTTGCTCCATTTTTTCTCTCTTATTTTTTTTCAATTAGAAATCAATGTGTTAAGTCAAACCTATTTATTGTACACCTTTTATCTTGCATAACGCATCACCTAGAACGGCAAATCCAAAATGACTTGTGGTTAAATTTTGATACGTAAAATACATTTGAGCAGATAAAATATTAAGTTAATTAAATGCTATCCTGCACTTTACCAACCAATAACAGATTACTATAAACTTCAAGCATATATCTTCTCTTTTCCAAATACTGAGCATGGTTATATGTACCACGAATACTATTTTTATCCACATGTGCCAGTTGCATTTCTATCCACGAACTATCATAACCTTGCTCATGGAGAATCGTTGAGAAGGTATGCCTAAAACCATGCCCAGTAACTTTACCGCCATATCCAATGCGTTTAATGAGCTGATTTATACTAGCTTCACTCATAGGTTTGTTCGGATCATTCCGCCCCGGAAAAACATAACGATAGCTCCCTGTCATGAGCTTGAGTTCATGTAGTAAATCTAACGCTTGGGTCGACAATGGCACAAGATGCGGCCTGCGCATTTTCATCCTTTCAGCAGGAATTTCCCATATAGCGTTATCTAGATCAAATTCTGACCACAAGGCCGCACGTAATTCGATGGTCCTCACGCCCGTAATCATTAGTAATTTCGTGGCTATCTGGACAAGCTTACTTCCAGTGTAACCCTCTAAGGCGCTCAGGAAATCAGGTATCTCATCAGCTTTTAGGAACGGGAAATGATTTGATTGATGCACTTCGAGAGCGCTTGAGAGATCAGCAGCAGGATTGTACTCCGCCCGGCCCGTTGCAATTGCGTAGCGAAATACTTCGGAGCAACGCTGCCGCACTTTCCGCATTTTCTCCAACGCACCACGTTTCTCAATTTTACGCAGTACGTTCAGCAGCTCTAGCGGTTTAATCTCTCCCACAGGCCTTGTTCCAACATAAGGAAAAATATCGTTCTTAAACGCTTCCATGATGTCTGATGCATATCCTGCCGACCATTTAGCAGATTTAAGTTGATGCCACTCTCTGGCTATCTTTTCGAAGGCGTTCTCTGAGTCTGTTTGCAGAGCCAGCTTTTGCTCTTTTCGAACCTCACTAGGGTTCTTTCCTTCTGCCACAAGTTTTCGAGCTTCATCACGACGGGAACGAGCATCGGCAAGGGTGATCGTTGGGTAAATGCCAAGCGAGATCATCTTGGGTTTGCCAGCATAGCGATAGCGGAACCGCCAGCTCTAGCTTCCATTAGGTTCTATAAGCAATGAAAGCCCTTGCCCATCTCCAAGTGTATAGGCCTTAGCTTCAGGCTTAGCGCGGCGAATCTGCATATCGTTTAAAGGCATGTGTATAGGAATCCGGACCGAACAGGAACATATACACAATCCTATACACATTCAGTACCGGATTCTACTGGATGGTTACGGACTACTATGGACTTAAAAGAATAAAAAACGTTATAAATCAGATAGGTTATAGACTAATACGGACGTTTAGGGAAGTTGAGATGGTGCCGATAATAGGAGTCGAACCTACGACCTTCGCATTACGAATGCGCTGCTCTACCAACTGAGCTATATCGGCCCTGAAAGGACGTGTCCACGAGCGTGAACACGGGGTAGAAGGTTAAAACTAACCGGGCGATGCGTCAATGGCCTTGCGATTCAAATGCCTATTTTTGCATCATCCGGTTGGTTTTACGCACGAATCGTATCGTCGCCGATGCCGATCCACTTGTATGTGGTCAGCGCCTCGAGCCCCATCGGGCCGCGGGCGTGAAGTTTCTGCGTGCTTACCGCCACTTCCGCGCCCAGGCCGAACTGACCGCCATCGGTAAAGCGCGTGGAGGCGTTGACGTAAACAGCGGAAGAATCCACTTCATTCACAAAGCGGTTTGCGTTGTGAATCGTACGCGTCAGGATAGCGTCTGAATGTTGGGTTCCGTGTTCGCGGATATGCGCGATAGCATCATCAAGATCGGCAACAATTTTTACGTTCAGATCCAGCGACAGGAACTCATCGTCGTACTCTTCCGCTTTCACTACTACAACGTGTGCCGGACCCGCGCTCAACGGCGCAAGCGCGTTAGCATCCGCATGCAGCGTTACGCCGCTTTCAGCCATCTGCTGACTCAGCGCGGGCAGGAAACGTTCGGCAATGCCCTGATGCACCAGCAGGGTTTCCACGGTATTACAGGTGCTTGGACGCTGGGTCTTGGCGTTGACGATGATATTCAGCGCCGGTTTAATGTCGGCGCTGTCATCAACAAAAATATGACACACGCCGATCCCGCCGGTGATGACCGGGATAGTCGACTGCTCGCGGCACAGCTTGTGCAGCCCGGCGCCGCCGCGTGGGATCAGCATATCGATGTATTTGTCCATCCGTAGCATCTCGTTCACCAGCGCGCGGTCAGGGCTGTCAATCGCCTGAACAGCGGCTTCCGGTAAACCGCAGGCGTTAAGCGCTTGCTGGATAACGCCTACGGTTACCGCGTTGGTCCGATACGTCTCTTTACCGCCGCGTAGAATGGCGGCGTTGCCGGTTTTCAGACACAGCGAGGCGACGTCCACGGTGACGTTAGGCCGCGCTTCATAAATCACGCCAATCACCCCCAACGGAACCCGGCGACGCTCCAGACGCAGTCCGCTGTCCAGCAGCCTGCCATCCATCACTTCCCCGACCGGATCGGCCAGATGGCATACCTTACGCACATCGTCGGCAATCGCCTTCAGACGCGCAGGGGTGAGCGCCAGACGATCGAGCATCGCTTCGCTCAGGCCGTTGTCACGCGCTCTCGCTACATCCTCGGCGTTGGCGCTGAGGATGATTTCCCTTTGCGCTTCCAGCTCATCGGCGATTTTTTCCAGCACGCGATTTTTTTCACGGCTGGAGAGCAGCGCCAGTTGGTACGACGCGGCTTTTGCCGCTTTGCCCATGTGTTCCAGCATCTGTCTGCTCCTTAGCGGGTAATCATATCATCACGATGAACGGCGACCGGGCCGTATTCGTAGCCCAGAATCGCATCAATCTGCTGTGAGTGGTGTCCGGCAATGCGGCGCAGCGCGTCGCTGTTGTAGCGGCTTACGCCGTGGGCGATGTCGCGCCCTTCCAGATTACGGATGCGGATCACTTCACCACGCGAGAAATTGCCTGTCACGCTTTTAATGCCTTTTGGCAGCAATGAGCTGCCGCGCTCCAGAATGGCGGCGGTCGCCCCTTCATCGACGCTAATTTCCCCGGCAGGCGGCGCGCCGAAGATCCAGCGCTTGCGGTTTTCCAGCGGCGAGGCCTGGGCGTGAAAACGGGTACCCACGGAGAGACCTTCCATTACGTCACCAATCACGCCCGGCTTGCTGCCTGCGGCGATAATAGTGTCGATACCGGCGCGGCAGGCGACGTCGGCGGCCTGCAGTTTGGTGCTCATGCCGCCCGTTCCCAGACCAGAAACGCTGTCGCCGGCAATCGCGCGCAGCGCGTCATCAATACCATAAACGTCTTTGATCAGTTCTGCCTGCGGATCAGTGCGCGGGTCTGCGGTGAACAGCCCCTGCTGGTCGGTCAGCAGCAACAGTTTATCCGCGCCCGCCAGGATAGCCGCCAGCGCCGAAAGATTGTCGTTATCGCCCACTTTGATTTCAGCGGTCGCCACCGCGTCGTTCTCGTTGATCACCGGAACGATATTGTTATCAAGCAGCGCGCGTAGCGTGTCGCGGGCGTTAAGGAAGCGTTCACGGTCTTCCATATCCGCGCGGGTCAGCAGCATCTGTCCGACGTGAATACCGTAAATCGAAAACAGCTGTTCCCACAGTTGAATCAGTCGACTCTGCCCTACCGCGGCCAACAGTTGCTTGGTGGCGATGGTGGCGGGCAGTTCCGGGTAGCCCAGATGTTCACGCCCGGCGGCAATCGCGCCAGAGGTAACGATAACAATACGATGTCCTGCGGCGTGCAGCTGCGCGCACTGACGAACAAGTTCTACGATGTGGGCACGGTTCAGGCGGCGCGATCCGCCCGTTAGCACACTGGTGCCGAGTTTTACCACCAGCGTCTGGCTGTCACTCATGATTCTCTGCCGTTCAAAATAGGGAAAATGATATCAAACGAACGTTTTAGCAGGACTGGCCCCGGTTGCCAACAAGCAGCGCACAAAGCATGAAATTTTGTTGCGCAGGATCAGCAAGCGTAGCGGCAAAGTTTGACGGTTTTATTACCGTGATAAATAAAACCTCTTTTTTAAAATTATTCTGACTTTGTCATAAAACTTTCATTGCAGAACGATAAAAACCATCCTGTTTTTTTCACGGGGACACTCCCAATGAATAGTTGCGCGTTAGATAAATCAGGACTGAAAATGAAAAAGAGCACTCTGGCATTAGTGGTGATGGGAATTGTTGCATCGGCATCCGTGCAGGCAGCAGAAGTGTATAACAAGAACGGTAATAAACTGGATGTGTATGGCAAAGTGAAAGCGATGCACTATTTCAGCGATGATAATGCAAAAGACGGCGACCAGACCTATATCCGTTTTGGCTTTAAAGGCGAAACGCAGATCAACGATCAGTTGACCGGTTACGGTCGCTGGGAAGCTGAATTCGCTGGCAATAAAACCGAAAGTGAGAGCGGTCAGAAGACGCGTCTGGCATTTGCCGGTCTTAAATTTGGTGAGTATGGCTCGTTTGACTACGGTCGTAACCTCGGCGCGCTGTATGACGTCGCCGCCTGGACCGACATGTTCCCGGAATTCGGCGGTGACGGCCTGGCGCAAACCGATAACTTCATGACCAAGCGCGCCAGCGGCCTGGCCACTTACCGCAACACCGACTTCTTCGGGATGATCGACGGCCTGAATATGACCCTGCAATATCAGGGCAAAAACGAAAATCGCGACGTGAAGAAACAGAACGGTGACGGCTTCGGCACTTCACTGAGCTATGACTTCGGCGGCAGCGACTTCGCGATTATCGGCGCATACGCCAACTCTGACCGTACCGATGAGCAGAATCAGCAGGCGCGCGGCCAGGGGCAAAATGCAGAAGGCTGGGCGACTGGTCTGAAATATGATGGTAACGATATTTACCTGGCCACTATCTATTCTGAAACCCGCAACATGGCGCCAATCTCCGGCGGTTTTGCCAATAAAGCGCAGAACTTCGAAGCCGTTGCGCAATATCAGTTCGACTTTGGTCTGCGTCCGTCTCTGGGCTACGTGCAGTCCAAAGGCAAAGATATTGAAGGCGTTGGTGATGAAGATATCGTGAAATATATCGATGTCGGCATGACGTACTATTTCAATAAAAACATGTCCGCCTTTGTTGATTACAAAATCAACCAGATCGATGACGACAATAAACTGGGCGTGAGCAGCGATGACATCGTTGCGCTGGGTATGACTTATCAGTTCTGATGATACATTGCCGGATGGCGTTTCGCGCATCCGGCATTTTTCGCTTTATGCGCTTAACTTCACCGGTTCATCGGCGAAATCGTCAGCAGGTTCCAGCGAAAGCTGTAGTGAGTTCAATAACTCACGCAGCTTCTCGTGAAATTCTCGCAGGGTATATTCCAGTCGCTCAACCACTTCGGTATCCTTAATCGGAACCGCCTTCCAGTCCCCCGCTTTGTCAAACAGACCAAACTGGTAACTGTAAGTGAAGCGATTTTCCTGTGCTTCCAGTTCCATCCACCAGCCCCAGAATTCGCGCAGCTCAGGCGCAGGCTTCACGTTGACGCAAACTGCCAGGCAATCGAAAAAGAATCGATTATCTTCGCACTTGCCTTCACGGATGTAAGGACCTAGCGCGGTAAACTTCTTAATCAACCTGCTCTTCGGGTGTCCACTCGGTAACGTCATTGCGATCTCCTGTTATGAAGCAACTGTTTTACCAAAACAGTAGAATTTAGCAAATTATTAACACAATCTCTTTTCAATCCAGTGCGTGATTTCCTGGAGCGCTTTGTCAAAATTGCGATACACCGGGTTAAACGGTATCTCTAAAAGTTTACCATCGGCGGATGAAGAGGTGATTAAACGCGACTCTTCCTCCGGACTGAACGGATCGTTCTTCCAGAAGCCCGACAGCATGGGCGTCGGGCAGCGTCTGCCGAGCAGTCCCTGCACCTTCAGCGAGTAGCGATTAAGCTCAACGCACAGCGCGTCGTCGGAGGCGTCGTGCATCCCCAGCCGGCTCGCCAGCACGTCAAGATACATTTCCGGTACGGCGCGCTGGCGTTGCACGTCGCTAAGCAACGCGTGTACAACCGGGCCGAGGCAGGCTACCGCTTTCAGACGCGGCGACTCAAGATAAGCGAGGCGCACCGCCACGTTCGCGCCAAAGCGGAAACCAAACGCCGCCACGCGGGTGTGGTCCACCCACGGTATGTTAGGCAACGCTTTCAGCACATGCTGATGCAACAGGCTGGAATCCTGAGTGAGTTTCCACTTCGACGAGAACCCTACCGACGGCATATCCAGCGTCAGCATGGCGATGCCGCGCGGGGCGAAGTAACGCTCATACAAGGTGTAATAATCAGTTTGCATGGCGTCGAGGCCGCCGCACATCAGTACGGTCGGGAACGGCCCGTCGCCTTTCGGCATATGTAAAAAGCCGGTCACGGGCGAACCGCCGGGAATAGCGAACTCCATTTCACGCAGCGTACCGGGCAACCGCTGCGCCGCCTCTTCATAAGCCCGGTTAGCCAACGCCTGCGCCTGCTCAGCCAGCTCGTCGCCTTTCAGATGTGGGTAGGCGGCAATATTATACAGCGTGGACGCATGCAGCCAGTGGCGACCGCTGCGTTCAGCGTCCTGCTCCTGACAAGCCTTCTGCTGCCAGTCCATCGCCTGTTTCGACCATTCATAAATCCAGTTGCCGCCGCGGTAGCCAACCACCGTATCGTACAGTTCAGCGTCGGTGCGCTCGGCTTCGCTCATGACGATGCGCGCCTGCACGTCGAGGATTTCCCACGGGTCCACGCCGCGCCAGATCCACATCAGGCGGTTAATCATACGGTACCAGTGGGGAACGTTTTTACCGTCCAGCGTGGATTGCACCGGCGACTGCGTACCGGCATTGAACCGACGAACCAGGGTCGACGTTTCAGGATGTTTAAAGCGGGGTTTGAACAGGGTTTCACTGAGGTTAGCCTGTGACATGCGTGCAGCCTCCTTAAATACTTACTGAGGCTTATTGTAACCTGTCATGGCGTAAAGAGAACAACGCCCGGCATTGCCAGGCGTTGAAACGTGCGGAGATTAGCGACCAGAAATCGGCGGAACGAAGACCACGCCCATATCCCATGGCTGCTCAATCCAGGTATCCTGCGGGATATCAATAACATAGTCGTCCACCAGCGGACGGCCTGCCGGTTTGGCAAAGATCGTGACGAAGTGGGCTTTCGGATACATTTCGCGGATAGCCACCGCGGTTCCACCGGTATCGACCAGATCGTCGATGACGATAAAGCCTTCACCGTCGCCTTCCGCGCGCTTGAGCACTTTCAGTTCGCGCTGGTTGTCGTGATCGTAGCTGGAAATGCAAACGGTATCGACATGACGAATACCCAATTCACGCGCCAGTAATGCGCCCGGTACCAGACCACCACGGCTAACGGCAATAATGCCTTTCCACTGTTCTGAAGGCATCAGGCGAGCTGCCAGTTTGCGTGCGTGAATCTGCAACATGTCCCAGGTGACGACGTATTTTTCGCTCATGTGAAGTGTCCCAGCCTGTTTATCTACGGCTTAAAAAGTGTTCGAGGGGGAAATAGGTTGCGCGAGATTATAGAGATCTGACGCAGCAAAAACCAGTGTTTCGCGGTATCCGCCCCTCTTTTTACGTGCTTTATACTACCCGCCGACAAAGAAAGTGGTATTCTCAACCGCATTGCGCAAGCCTGACTTGTGGTAATGATTAACCTGCTAACCCTGTGTGCGACAAGCCTGTTTGCCGTACACCGATGAGGAGACTCAACGTGTCTGAACTGTCTCAGTTATCACCACAACCGCTGTGGGATATTTTTGCCAAAATCTGCTCCATTCCGCATCCGTCCTATCATGAAGAACAGCTCGCTGAGCACATTGTTGGCTGGGCGAAAGAGAAAGGTTTCCACGTAGAGCGCGACCAGGTCGGTAATATCCTGATTCGCAAGCCCGCGACCGCAGGCATGGAAAACCGCAAGCCGGTCGTGCTGCAGGCGCACCTCGACATGGTGCCGCAGAAAAATAACGACACCGTACACGATTTCACCAAAGATCCTATTCAGCCCTATATCGACGGCGAGTGGGTAAAAGCGCGCGGCACCACTCTGGGGGCAGACAACGGCATTGGTATGGCCTCTGCGCTGGCGGTTTTAGCCGATGACAGCGTAGTCCACGGACCGCTGGAAGTGCTGCTGACCATGACCGAAGAAGCCGGAATGGACGGCGCGTTTGGTCTGCAGGCCAACTGGCTGCAGGCGGACATTCTGATCAATACCGACTCTGAAGAAGAGGGTGAGATCTACATGGGCTGCGCAGGGGGGATTGATTTTACCTCTAACCTGAAGCTTGAGCGCGAAGCCGTTCCGGCAGGCTTCCAGTGCGTTAAGCTGACCCTGAAAGGGTTGAAGGGCGGCCACTCCGGCGGCGAAATCCACGTGGGCCTCGGTAACGCCAACAAGCTGCTGGTACGCTTCCTCGCCGGTCATGCGCAAGAGCTGGATCTGCGTCTGGTCGACTTTAATGGCGGCACCCTACGTAACGCGATTCCGCGCGAAGCGTTTGCCACCGTTGCGGTTGCGGCTGACAAGGTCGAGACGCTGAAAGCGCGGGTCAATACTTACCAGGCTATCCTGAAAAACGAACTGGCAGAGAAAGAGAAAAATCTCGTGGTTCTGCTGGAGACGACGACCAACGAGAAAGCGGCGCTGACCGCGCAGTCTCGCGACAGCTTTATTCGTCTGCTGAACGCGACCCCGAACGGCGTGATCCGCAATTCTGACGTCGCCAAAGGCGTGGTGGAAACGTCGTTAAACGTGGGCGTGGTCACCATGACTGACGACAACGTAGAAATTCACTGCCTGATCCGTTCGCTGATCGACAGCGGTAAAGACTACGTGGTGAGTATGCTGGATTCTCTCGGCAAGCTGGCAGGCGCGAAAACCGAAGCGAAAGGCGGCTACCCGGGCTGGCAACCGGATGCTAACTCGCCGGTGATGCACCTGGTGCGGGAAACCTATCAGCGTCTGTTCAACAAGACGCCGAACATTCAGATCATCCACGCAGGTCTGGAATGCGGTCTGTTCAAAAAACCGTACCCGGACATGGACATGGTTTCCATCGGGCCAACCATTACCGGTCCGCACTCGCCGGATGAGCAGGTTCATATCGAAAGCGTGGGTCATTACTGGACGCTGCTGACGGAACTGCTGAAAGCGATCCCGGCAAAATAAGTCGGTAATCCATACCGGATGGCGCTACGCCATCCGGTCGTCTATAACCCCAGCAGTAACTGCCGCTCCAGCTGCGGATCAAGCAGCGTAACGTGTAATCCCACCAGGCGAACGCCTCGCCCTCCCCGTCTTTCGTCCCAGGTTTTACGCGCGGTAGAAAGTAAATCGTCTTTGTTCAACCGCGGCCAGACGTGTTCCTGGGTGGTTTGCTGAAAATCATTAAATTTTAATTTCACCCCCTGACGGGCGATTAATAAATCCGGTTTGACCTTTGCCAGACGGCGTTCAAGCTCGGGGTATAAGCGCTCGATGATCGCCTCGCATTCCGACCAGTGATGAATATCTTCCGCCATCGTCCGTTCGACACCCACGGATTTTCGCAGGCGTTCGCTGTTGACGTCCCGCTCGTCAATTCCCTGACTGCGCTCCCAGATAATGCGTCCGAATTTGCCAAAGCGTTTTAACAGCGTCGCCAGGTCAAAATGCTGAATATCGCCGCAGGTACGCAGTCCCATACTTTCCAGTTTTGCCGCAGAGACTTTTCCCACGCCGGGGATTTTTTCCAGCGGCAGCGTTTCGAGAAATGCCGGAACGTCTACTGGCGTGATCACGTACTGCCCGTTTGGTTTATTCAGATCAGAAGCGATTTTTGCCAGAAATTTTACCGGTGCGACGCCCGCAGAAGCGGTCAACCGCAGTTCGTTAAAAATGGTCTGGCGAATTTCCTGAGCGATAAGCGTCGCGGAACCATGACAATGGGTGCTGTCGGTGACGTCAAGATAGGCCTCGTCCAGCGAGAGGGGTTCAATGCGCGAGGTGTAGCGGGAGAAAATTTCGCGGATATGTTCTGACGCTTCTTTATACGCATCGAAACGACCGGGTAATAAGGTGAGGTGCGGGCATAACTTTAACGCCATTCCCGTGGGCATCGCGCTGCGCACGCCAAACTTTCGCGCCGGGTAATTGGCGGAGCTGATCACGCCACGCCGCTCCCGGCTGCCGCCAATGGCGATGGGAATATCGCGCAGCGCGGGGTTGTCGCGCATTTCAACCGCGGCGAAAAAACAGTCCATATCAACATGTATGATTTTACGCATCGCCCCTCCCACACACTGTTTAAGTATACAGTATATTTAGGGAATGAGAAGTCAATGAAGAACCCATAATGTGGTGTCAAAAGAGATGCAATTAAAGAAATGTCTTAATTCGTTTTAGCGTAAAGTGTAAACACAACACGCGGGGCTTGCGAAAAACTGCCGTGGTGCTAATGTGAGCGCTTAAAATCCAGATTCGTCCGATTTTGGGTACTGATATTTGCCGTTCTGGCATGTGTAACCGTTTTATCAAGGAACAAGCAGTATGCGTAAAATCGCATTGTTTATTGCGATGCTTTTGATCCCGTGCGTGTCGTTCGCCGGTTTGCTGAGTAGCAATAGCTCCACGACGCCGATCAGCAAAGAGTATAAGCAGCAGTTGATGGGTTCGCCTGTCTATATTCAGATCTTTAAAGAAGAGCGCACGCTTGATCTCTACGTTAAGATGGGCGAACAGTACCAGTTGCTCGACAGCTATAAGATTTGTAATTACTCCGGCGGTTTAGGCCCTAAACAGCGCCAGGGAGATTTCAAAAGCCCGGAAGGTTTTTACAGCGTTCAGCGTAGCCAGCTCAAACCGGACAGCCGTTTCTATAAAGCCATTAACATTGGCTTTCCTAACGCCTATGACCGCGCACACGGTTATGAGGGCAAGTATCTGATGATTCACGGCGCCTGCGTGTCCGTTGGCTGCTACGCCATGACCGACAGCGGGATTGACGAGATTTTCCAGTTCGTCACCGGCGCGCTGGTGTTTGGCCAGCCGAGCGTTCAGGTCAGCATCTACCCGTTCCGCATGACCGACGCCAATATGCAGCGTCACAAGTACTCTTATTACAAGTCGTTCTGGGCGCAGTTAAAGCCAGGCTACGACTACTTTGAGCAGACCCGCAAGCCACCGACCGTTTCCGTTGTCGATGGCCGCTATGTGGTCAGCAAGCCGTTGAGCCACGAGGTGGTTCACCCGCAGCTGGCGTCAAACTATACGCTCCCCGAGACAAAATAACGCCCACTCGCCTGGCATGATCTTTTGCCAGGTTTCATTGCCCGTCAGCGGTTGAGTGGCGATCACCGAGACCACATCGTTAGGTGTGGTCTGCGAGCTGAAGTCAATTTCCACATCCTGATCCAGCAGCGTAGCGACGCCAAACGGCGCCCGGCGCGTGATCCAGTACAGATTCGTTGAGCAGAACGCCATCACATAGCGTCCGTCTGACAGCAGCATATTGAACACGCCTTTTTCCCGCAGCACCCCCGCCAGCGTCGCGATATATTTAAACACCGAGGCCATGTTGCCCGGCGTGCGTGGGTAACGCAGGGTGAGCTTATGCAGCATCCAGCAAAACGCCTTTTCACTGTCTGTTTCGCCAACCGGACGGAAGTTGCCGGTTTCGAGAGATTTATAACCGCTAAGCTGCCCGTTATGGGCATACGTCCAGTTACGCCCCCACAGCTCGCGGGTAAAGGGATGGGTGTTCTCCAGCGCCACTTCGCCGCGATTCGCCTGACGAATATGGGCTATCACCGAGCAGGATTTTATCGGATACTCCTGTACCAGTCTGGCGATGGGTGAGTTAAAGCTGGGCTGGGGATCTTTAAATGTGCGACAGCCTTTGCCTTCATAAAAGGTGATACCCCAGCCGTCTTTATGCGGTCCGGTGCCGCCGCCACGCTGTACCAGCCCGGTAAAACTAAAGCAAATGTCGGTGGGCACATTGGCGCTCATCCCGAGCAGTTCGCACATATATCACCTCCACAACAGCGGGGGACCAGTTTGCCCCCCAGCGAAGCCTTACTTAACCATCTCTTTTTCGATCAGTTGGATCAGGATATGGATCACTTTAATGTGGATTTCCTGAATACGATCGGCGTAGCCAAAATGCGGCACGCGAATTTCGATATCGGCCGTTCCCGCCATTTTGCCGCCGTCTTTGCCAGTCAGGGTGATCACTTTCATGCCCTTTTCGCGCGCTGCGGCGATGGCTTTGATCACGTTGCCGGAATTGCCGGACGTGGAGATCCCTAACAGTACATCGCCTTCGCGCCCCACGGCTTCGACGTAACGAGAAAAGACGTAGTCGTAGCCAAAATCGTTGCTGACGCAGGAAATGTGGCTGACGTCAGAAATGGCAATCGCCGGATAGCCCGGACGGTTTTCACGGTAACGGCCGGTCAGTTCTTCCGCAAAGTGCATAGCGTCGCAGTGGGAGCCGCCGTTGCCGCAGGAAAGCACCTTACCACCCGCTTTAAAACTGTCTGCCAGCAGGACCGCCGCGCGCTGAATGGCGTGAATGTTGGCGTCATCTTTTAAAAAGTTAGCCAGCGTTTCCGCCGCTTCGTTCAGTTCGTTACGAATAAGATCCTGGTACATGAGGATATCCTTCAGCATGAATGTAAATGACAGAATGCAGTGTACCGGATAGCACCGGAAGCGAGAAGCACAAGCCTCGCTCATCCCCCGTCCTTTTGATTTTTCGTGCCGCGACAAACGGCAACAATGTGAGCTTCGTTGTAATTATTTTGTAAACACATTGCTAAAAGAATTTACATCCACTACAACCTAATCATCACAAGTGGTCAGACCTCCTACAAGCAAGGGAGCTTTTCGTTATGATGATTTTGAGTATTCTCGCTACGATTGTTTTGCTCGGCGCGCTGTTTTATCACCGCGTGAGCTTATTCCTTAGCAGCCTGATCCTGCTCGTATGGACGGCAGCACTCGGTGTGGCCGGACTGTGGAACATCTGGCTGTTGGTGCCTCTGGCCATTATTCTGGTGCCGTTTAACGTGACGCCAATGCGCAAGTCGATGATTTCCGCGCCGGTGTTCCGCGGCTTCCGTAAGGTCATGCCGCCAATGTCGCGCACCGAAAAAGAAGCCATCGATGCCGGGACCACCTGGTGGGAAGGCGATCTGTTCCAGGGGAAACCGGACTGGAAAAAACTGCACAATTACCCGCAGCCGCGCCTGACCGCAGAAGAACAAGCGTTTATTGACGGTCCGGTAGAAGAAGCGTGCCGCATGGCGAACGATTTCCAGATCACGCATGAGCTGGCGGATCTGCCGCCCGAATTATGGGCCTTCCTGAAAGAACATCGCTTCTTCGCGATGATCATCAAAAAAGAGTACGGCGGTCTGGAATTTTCTGCCTACGCCCAGTCGCGCGTGTTGCAAAAACTGTCCGGCGTTTCCGGGATTCTGGCGATTACCGTTGGCGTACCCAACTCATTAGGCCCCGGGGAACTGCTGCAACATTACGGTACCCAGGAGCAGAAAGACCACTATCTGCCTCGCCTGGCCCGCGGTCAGGAAATTCCCTGCTTTGCGCTGACCAGCCCGGAAGCGGGTTCCGATGCGGGAGCCATTCCGGACACCGGTATCGTCTGTATGGGTGAATGGCAGGGTCAGCAGGTGCTGGGGATGCGCCTGACCTGGAACAAGCGTTACATCACGCTCGCGCCGATCGCCACCGTACTGGGGCTGGCGTTTAAGCTGTCTGACCCGGAAAAACTGCTGGGTGGTGAAGAAGAGCTCGGCATTACCTGCGCGTTGATCCCCACCTCGACGCCTGGCGTAGAAATTGGTCGCCGCCACTTCCCGCTGAACGTGCCGTTCCAGAACGGTCCAACGCGCGGCAAAGATGTCTTTGTGCCGATCGATTACATCATTGGCGGGCCGAAAATGGCCGGTCAGGGTTGGCGTATGCTGGTCGAATGCCTCTCGGTCGGCCGTGGGATTACTCTGCCGTCAAACTCGACGGGGGGCCTGAAGTCCGTCGCCATGGCGACCGGCGCTTATGCCCATATCCGTCGACAGTTTAAAATCTCTATCGGTAAGATGGAGGGTATTGAAGAACCGTTAGCGCGCATTGCCGGTAACGCCTACGTGATGGACGCAGCGGCGTCGCTGATTACTTATGGCATTATGCTCGGTGAGAAACCGGCTGTCCTGTCGGCCATTGTGAAGTACCACTGTACGCATCGCGGTCAGCAGTCAATCATCGACGCGATGGATATTACTGGCGGTAAAGGCATTATGCTGGGTGAAGGCAACTTCCTTGCCCGCGCCTATCAGGGCGCGCCAATCGCGATTACCGTTGAAGGCGCGAATATCCTGACCCGCAGCATGATGATCTTTGGGCAGGGCGCGATACGCTGCCATCCGTATGTACTGGAGGAAATGGCCGCCGCGCAGAGCAACGACGTTAACGCATTCGATAAGCTGTTGTTTAAACATATCGGTCACGTCGGCAGTAATAAAGTTCGCAGTTTCTGGCTGGGTCTGACGCGCGGCCTTACCAGCGCCTCGCCAACCAGCGACGCAACCAAACGTTACTACCAGCATCTTAACCGTCTGAGCGCAAACCTGGCGCTGCTGTCCGATGTTTCTATGGCGGTGCTGGGCGGTAGCCTGAAGCGTCGCGAGCGTATCTCCGCGCGTCTGGGGGATGTATTGAGCCAGCTATACCTGGCCTCGGCGGTGCTGAAGCGGTATGACGATGAAGGCCGTCATGAGGCTGACCTGCCGCTGGTTCACTGGGGGGTTCAGGATGCGTTGTATCAGGCAGAGCAGGCCATTGACGATCTGTTGCAAAACTTCCCGAATCGTCTGGTTGCCGGTCTGCTGAACGTGGTGATCTTCCCGACCGGTCGTCACTATCTGGCGCCATCGGATAAGCTGGATCATAAAGTGGCGAAAATCCTCCAGGTGCCGAACGCGACGCGCGACCGTATTGGCCGCGGCCAGTACCTGACCCCGAGTGAGCATAATCCGGTAGGCCTGCTGGAAGCAGCATTGCGTGACATCATTGCCGCCGAACCAATCCACCAGCGGATCTGTAAAGAGATTGGCAAAAACCTGCCGTTTACCCGTCTGGACGAACTGGCGCAGAACGCGCTGGCGAAAGGCTTGATCGACAAAGATGAAGCCGCCATTCTGGTCAGAGCCGAAGAGAGCCGTCTGCGCAGCATCAACGTGGATGATTTCGACGCCGATGCGCTGGCGACACAGCCGGTAAAGCTGCCGGAGAAGACGCGTAAAGTCGAAGCGGCATAACGCTTTCGCCTCATCGTTTAGCCCTGCTTCGGCAGGGCTTTTTATTGCCCCCGTTTCCTGAAACCTCGTGCTACAGTGTTTGGATGCTGTTCAAAAAGGAGTATCGACCATGCCTGGCCTGAAAATTACGCTGTTGCAACAATCGCTGGTGTGGATGGATGGTCCCGCTAATTTACGTCATTTTGACCTGCAGCTTGAGCTTATGAGCGGACGCGATCTGATCGTTTTGCCGGAGATGTTCACCACAGGCTTTGCCATGGAGGCCGCCAGCAGCGCGCTTTCTCATGAAGACGTGATTGACTGGATGCGAGGCAAGGCGCGACAAACAAATGCGATGATTGCCGGTAGCGTAGCCCTGCCAGGCGAGACAGGAGCGGTAAACCGCTTTTTGCTGGTTGAGCCCGAAGGAACGGTACACTTTTACGATAAGCGTCATTTGTTTCGCATGGCGGACGAGCATAAATATTATCAGCCGGGTGACACCCGAAAAGTGGTCGACTGGCGCGGCTGGCGGATCCTACCGCTGATTTGCTATGACCTGCGCTTTCCGGTGTGGTCGCGTAACCGAAACGACTACGATCTGGCGCTGTACGTCGCCAACTGGCCCGCTCCCCGTTCGCTGCACTGGCAGACGCTGCTGGCGGCGCGCGCTATCGAAAACCAGGCTTACGTGGCGGGATGTAATCGCGTCGGCACCGACGGCAATGGACATCACTACCGAGGCGACAGTCGGGTAATCAATCCTCAGGGCGAAATCATTGCGACCGCGGACGCCCACCAGGCGACACGGATCGACGCAGACCTGTCGCTGAGCGCACTGAAGGAATATCGGGAAAAGTTTCCCGCCTGGCAGGACGCTGACGGGTTTACGTTAGGGTGAGATGTTGAAGCCATGCAAAAACGACGAAAGCCTGAATCATTGCTGATTCAGGCTTTCTGAATAGTGGCGGAACGGACGGGACTCGAACCCGCGACCCCCTGCGTGACAGGCAGGTATTCTAACCAACTGAACTACCGCTCCGCGTTGTGTTCCACTTGGGAACGAAGCGCATATTACGGATTGGTATGCACCTCGTCAACGCTTTTTCTCATGTTTTTAATCGTTTGCTCTAAATTTCACCCGGACGGCGATTTTTACATCATTAACGGCCTGACTTACGCCCGCCAAAGGCAACTTCCGCCCTTTTTCTCAACCAGGTCAAGACGCGATTCATGGGCGGCGACCTCCTCATCAGAGGCAAAAACAACGCGTAGTTTGCGAGCCTGACGCACAAGACGCTGGATTGTCTCTTCACCCTGTTGCTGCTGAGTTTCCCCTTCCATGGCAAAAGTCATCGACGTTTGTCCGCCCGTCATCGCCAGATAAACGTCGGCCAGGATTTGGGCATCGAGCAATGCGCCGTGAAGCGTACGTTTGCTGTTATCGATCTCATAACGCGAACATAACGCATCAAGGCTGTTGCGCTTGCCGGGGAACATCTTTCTTGCCAGCGCCAGACTGTCGGTAACTTTACAGAAGGTGTTGGTTTTAGGGATATCGCGATTGAGCTTCGCGAACTCGTAATCCATAAAGCCGATATCAAACGACGCGTTATGAATCACCAGCTCTGCGCCACGGATATAGTCGAGAAACTCATCGGCCACTTCGGAAAAGGTTGGCTTATCCAGCAGAAACTCATCCGCAATTCCGTGAACGCCGAACGCTTCCGGGTCCACCAGCCGGTCAGGCTTAAGATAGATATGAAAGTTATTGCCCGTCAGACGCCGGTTGATGACTTCCACCGCGCCGATCTCAATGATCTTGTGCCCCTCGTAGTGCGCGCCAATCTGGTTCATACCGGTAGTTTCGGTATCGAGGACGATCTGTCGTGTAATTGCAGTGCTCATAGCGGTCATTTATGTCAGACTTGTCGTTTTAGGGTTCGATTCAATTACAGGAAGTCTACCAGAGATGCTTAAACAGGTAGAAATTTTCACCGATGGCTCCTGCCTGGGTAATCCCGGTCCGGGAGGTTATGGGGCGATTTTACGCTATCGCGGACGCGAGAAAACCTTTAGTGAAGGTTATACCCTCACAACCAACAACCGCATGGAGCTCATGGCGGCGATCGTTGCGCTGGAGGCGCTCAAAGAACATTGTGAAGTCATTTTAAGCACCGACAGCCAGTACGTGCGCCAGGGGATTACTCAATGGATCCACAACTGGAAAAAACGCGGCTGGAAAACGGCAGAGAAAAAGCCGGTAAAAAATGTCGATCTGTGGAAACGGCTTGATGCAGCGCTCGGCCAGCATCAAATAAAATGGGAATGGGTAAAAGGCCACGCAGGCCATCCGGAAAACGAACGCTGCGACGAACTGGCGCGCGCAGCAGCCATGAATCCAACCCGGGAAGATGTCGGTTATCAGACAGAAGAAGCTTAAGCGTCCGGTTTGCGAAGTTGCCGGGTGGCGCCCACGGCCTGGGGAATTCGCGCTTTGGTTTTGCTCTGTTTCATTGGGTTAAGCGTAAGCGGAATCGTGCGCTTACGCGCCACAATCGTCTGCATACAGCCCAATGCAGGAAGATGCGCGCTCAGCATTTTTCCGCCGTTCTTTTTCCACGGCAGCACATGAAAGCGGCTGTAATACAACACCTCAAAATTCAACAAGGACAGCCAGTCCAACTGGCGCATCAGCGTAAACATTCGGCTATTGTAAGGAGGTGACTTGCGCAGCACAGGCACCAGCTTACGCAACCCCATCAGGCTCACCGGGTTAAAACCGCTGAGCACCAGCCAGCCATCATCAATCAGTACACGATCGGCTTCGCGCAGTAGACGGTGAGGATCGTCGCACCAGGGGAGCGTGTGCGCCAACAGGCAGACATCGACCGATTTCGGGGCGAAAGGAAGATGTAGCGGATCGGCCTGAACCTGGACAGGCGAGCCTTTGGTCGACACATTGACCTGATGAGACACCGCGCAGGCTTCTGTGTTGATTTCTGCGCTTAAATTGCCCACCTTAAGCAGGTGAAATCCATACATTTTAGCGAACCACGGATTAAGCTGTTGTTCCAGCGCCTCACGATAGTACTCGCCCCAGGGCAAATCGCCCCAGCGATCGGGTGCTACAACTGTCTGAGGGTTCCTTGCCGGTTTCATCACAACCATCCGTTACGCATAGAGAGGTAATAAATGAATCTTAACAGTATTCCGGCGTTTGAGGACAACTACATCTGGGTTCTGAGTGATGACGAAGGTCGTTGCCTGATTGTCGATCCGGGCGACGCCGCGCCAGTCCTGCACGCCATTGCCGAAAATCATTGGCAACCCGAAGCCATTTTATTGACGCATCACCATAACGATCACGTTGGCGGCGTAAAAGAACTGGCGCAAAAATTCCCACACCTGGTGGTATACGGACCGGCAGAAACACAAAATAAAGGCGCTACGCATATCGTCAAAGAGGGCGATTCCGTGTCCATTTTGGGACATGAATTTAGCGTATTCGCGACCCCAGGACACACTTTAGGACATATCTGTTACTTTAGTCATCCTTACCTTTTTTGCGGCGACACGCTTTTCTCGGGCGGTTGCGGACGGCTATTTGAAGGGACTGCCAGCCAGATGTATCAATCCCTTAAAAAAATAACCGCACTTCCTGATGATACGCTTGTTTGCTGTGCTCATGAGTATACGTTAGCAAACCTTAAGTTTGCTTTAAGCATTCTACCGCACGATTCGTTCATAAATGATTATTATCGTAAAGTTAATGAGTTACGGGTAAAAAAACAAATGACACTACCCGTAATTCTGAAAAATGAGCGGCAAAATAATATTTTTCTGCGAACAGAAGATCCTGATTTAATTAATGAAATTAACAAAGAAACAATATTGCAACACCCTGAACAGCGTTTTGCATGGTTAAGGTCAAAGAAAGACACCTTCTGACAATTCCGGGTTGCCTTTTCAAAACTTCGCCGTTATGATCGGTCGTCTTTTAAGCAACTATTGACACACACATGAAGGCAAAAGCGATATTACTCGCCTCTGTCCTGCTCGTGGGTTGCCAGTCGTCTCAAAACGCAGGCAATGTCCAACAGCACGCACAGAGCCTTTCTGCAGCTGGTCAAGGGGAAGCAGGAAAGTTTACGAGTCAGGCGCGATGGATGGACGATGGGACGTCCCTCGCGCAGGATCAAGACTTGTGGGCTTTCATTGGCGACGAGCTAAAGATGGGAATTCCGGAGAATGACCGGATTCGCGAACAGAAACAAAAGTATTTACGCAATAAGAGCTATCTCCACGATGTAACTTTACGGGCAGAGCCGTATATGTACTGGATAGCCGGGCAGGTTAAGAAACGTAACATGCCGATGGAACTGGTACTACTACCCATAGTGGAGAGCGCTTTTGATCCTCACGCAACGTCTGGCGCCAATGCCGCAGGTATCTGGCAGATCATTCCGAGCACGGGACGCAATTACGGTTTAAAACAGACCCGCAATTATGATGCGCGTCGCGATCTTGTGGCCTCCACAACCGCAGCGCTCGACATGATGCAGCGTCTGAACAAGATGTTTGATGGCGACTGGTTACTGACCGTAGCGGCGTATAACAGCGGCGAAGGTCGGGTCATGAAGGCAATCAAAGCGAACAAGGCGCGTGGGAAATCCACCGACTTCTGGTCGTTGCCGTTGCCGCGTGAAACGAAGCTGTATGTGCCTAAGATGCTGGCCTTGAGCGATATTCTTAAGAACAGTAAACGTTACGGCGTGAGTCTGCCCACCCCGGACGAAAGCCGGGCACTGGCGCGTGTACGTTTGAGCAGCCCGGTTGAAATGGCGCAGGTTGCAGACATGGCGGGGATTTCCGTCAGCAAGCTGAAGACCTTTAACGCGGGAGTGAAAGGCTCCACGTTGGGCGTTAGCGGTCCACAGTATGTGATGGTGCCAAAGAAGCATGCAGAGCAACTGCGTGAGTCGCTGGCTTCCGGCGAGATTGCCGCCGTGCAGTCTACGTTGGTGGCCGATAACACGCCGCTGAACAGTCGTAGCTATACCGTTCGTTCAGGCGATACGCTTTCCGGCATTGCTTCGCGTCTCGGCGTGAGCACCAGAGATTTGCAGCAGTGGAATAAACTGCGCGGATCATCGTTGAAAGTGGGCCAAAGCCTGACGATCGGCGCTGGCAGCAGTGCACAGCGACTGGCCAATAACAGCGACAGCATTACTTATCGCGTGCGGAAAGGCGATTCGCTGTCGAGCATTGCTAAACGTCACGGCGTAAACATCAAAGATGTGATGCGCTGGAACAGCGATACGGCAAATCTGCAGCCGGGTGATCAGCTGACGTTGTTTGTAAAAAACAACGCTACGCCGGACTCCTGAAGGCGGTTATAAAAATAAAGGCACTGGATTCCCCCCAGTGCCTTTTTTATTTATGCCGTTTTGTGGGCTTCAACCATTATCGTGTCGCTGCTGAATGAACCGTCGCCCTGTAAGTCGAAGTAAGCTTTTACTTCTGCCGAGGCACTCTCCTGATAAATACGGATCGCTTCCACCAGCGCTGCGGGAGTTCGCATTCTCGTAACCCATGAACGGAACTCCAGCGACAGACGATCGGTCAATAACGAGTCGGCCACGAAACCCGCCTCACTGATCAACGACAGCCACTCGCCAGCAGAATAATTACGCACGTGGGAGGTGTCCCGCAACGCTTCAACGGTCTGTAACCAGATATCCCGTACCGGATGTCCTGGGGACATAACATCCATCACGATCAATACCCCGCCCGGCTTCAGTACCCGATTCACTTCCCGCAACGCCCGTCCGACATCATGCCAGTGATGTGCGGAGTATCGGCTGATAACCACGTCAAAAACGCCGTCTTCAAATGGCAAGGTTTCGGCATAACCCTGACGGGTAGTGATATTGCTAAACCCCTTCTCATTTGCGGCGTGAGCGACAACATCGAGCATCTGAGAGGATAAATCATACGCCACCACCTCTTTGACGTTCTGCGCCGCGACGAAGCTGGCATGGCCGGCGCCACACCCCATGTCCAGCAAGCGGGCCTGCGGCAAAGAGGACAGGCGTGCCGCCAGACGCTGTAAGTCGCGTCCGGAGGCATGTACTGCGCTGGTTAAATAAGCGCTGGCCTGAGAGCCAAACTGTTTTTCAACGTTATCGTGGTGGGAGTGGAATGTCATTGTGCTGTCCTTTCGTTGTTGACAAGATAAAGGGCAGCACCGCGACAGGTCTGCCCCAACGGCAGACCTGACTCACCTTATTGATCAGGTTTGCCGGGACTGAATTCGACGAGTAGCGGATTGTGATCGGAAGCGCGCGTCACCAGTACGGAAGCCTCGCTGACGTTCAGACCACGGTAAAAGACAAAATCGAGAGGACGACCAAACGCCCGACGGCGCTGATCGTCAGTAAAGCGAACCTGCCGCAGGGACATCTCACGCGCAAAGCGATACAGCGCATTCATACGACGTCGGCTCCAGGCGTTAAAATCACCGGCCATAATTACCGGACCACTGTGATGCGCTATCTGGTCACCGATGGGAAGTAACTGCTTACTGTACACATCAACCCCCAGACTAAAGTTCACTGCGTGAATATTCACGACCATCAGCAGTCGCGTATCCGGTAACGGATAGACCGTGACCAGTGCAGACTTGGCGAGACGCAGTATCGGCTCACGCTCGCGAAGAGGACAACAATAAACCGGATGCGCGGCTGACAGCGTCATCACCCCGGACGGGTGCTGCGGCAACACAAACGCCGGTACCTGATCGGCCGCCAGATAGTTAGCGGTCGCAAACTGGACCAGCTCCGGCGTGGTCTGAGCTTCCTGTAATAACACCAAATGCGCGTCTTTACCGAAATTTTTCAGCACCGACAGCCATTCGGCCCGCTGCTGCTTGAATATGTTCCACACCAGGATGCGTATCCGATCTTCACTGCTTAACGGCGCCCCGGCGGGTAATGCCTGGCCGATGCTCGAAAACGACCCGGGCGGCAATATCCGCTCAGCGGGTTGTCCGGCAACGTAGCGCATGGCATAGGTGTTTTTTCGCACTTTTAACTTTCAAACCTCTGTAACGTCAACCAGTCCGGTGTCGGACTGGTTCTTCTGTTATAGGGATTTTAGCTCACACTTTCAACGACCAATTACTGTTTGTTTGTAAGTAAGCGCTGACTTAAGCCACTTACCCCAGTGCGACCACGCGTTGCGGCTTGTCCATTCGGCCACTGACGCCGAGCAATAAAAAAGCGCCCAAAACAATCAGCGCGCCGATCCACGGCGTCTGCGCCAGCCCAACATGCTCAACCGTCTGCCCGCCGATCACCGATCCCAGCGCAATGCCAATATTAAAGGCGGCAATATTCAGCCCCGACGCGACATCAACCGCATTTGGGGTAAACAGCTCAGCCTTTTGCACGACATAGACCTGCAGTCCCGGAACATTGCCAAACGCGAAAATCCCCATCACCAGTATCGTTGCCAGCGCAGCGTAGTGCAGGGTGGCCGTGAACTGAAACACCATAAGCAGGAGAAACAACGCCGCAAAGATAAATTTTAGCGCGGGTACCGCACCATGCTTATCTGCCAGTCTGCCGCCCCAGATATTCCCCACCGCCACGGATACGCCATATCCCAGTAAGATCCAGCTCACCGCTGAGGGTGAGAAACCCGCAAGCTCCTGCATCATCGGCGCGAGAAAAGTAAACGCGGTAAAGACGCCGCCATACCCGAGCGCGGTAATGGCATAAATAAGCAGCAAACGTGGATGCGTTAATACGCGCAGTTGATCGCGGAGGGATGCCGCGGCGCGTCCGGGTATGTTCGCCGGAATCAATAGCTGGCTGCCGATCAGCGCGATAACGCCTAACAGGGAAACCGCCAGAAACGTTTCACGCCAGCCAACATGTTGACCGATAAACGTCCCCAGCGGCACGCCAGTGACCAGAGCCACTGTCAGCCCACCAAACATAATGGCAATGGCGGATGCCGCTTTCTCTTTTGGCACCAGACTGGTCGCGATGGTGGAGCCAACGGAGAAAAATACCCCGTGAGCCAGTCCGGTAAGTAGCCGGGCAATAATAAGGGTGGTGTAACCCGGCGCCTGCCAGGCCAACAGATTACCCGCCGTGAACAATACCATCAGCGCGACCAGGAGCTGCTTACGCGGTAAGCGCCCTGTCAACGCGGTCAGCACTGGCGCGCCAATAGCAACACCCAGCGCATAGATAGAAACCAGCATCCCCGCCGAAGGAAGGGAGACAGATAACTGTTCGGCAATGGTCGGCACCAGCCCCACAATCACAAACTCGGTGGTACCAATAGCAAATGCGCTTATTGTTAGCGCGAATAACGCGAGAGGCATAAATTACTCCAGTTCATCACTATTCAGATGACACGCAGTATGCCGGGATGGTTTAATAACAAAAATATCCAAAATAACAATACAATTTTGCTTCAGAGGCAAAAATGAAAGCAACATCGGAAGAACTTGCTATCTTTGTATCAGTGGTGGAAAGCGGAAGCTTTAGCCGCGCAGCGGAACAACTTGGTCAGGCAAACTCAGCAGTCAGCCGGGCCGTTAAAAAACTGGAAATGAAGCTTGGCGTCAGTCTCCTTAACCGTACTACCCGTCAGCTCAGCCTGACGGAAGAAGGCGAACGTTACTTCCGGCGCGTACAGTCCGTACTGCAGGAGATGGCTGCGGCAGAGACCGAGATTATGGAGACGCGAACCACGCCGCGTGGCCTGCTGCGCATTGACGCGGCCACGCCAGTCGTTCTGCACTTTCTGATGCCGCTGATTAAACCGTTTCGTGAACGTTATCCAGAGATTACCCTTTCTCTGGTTTCTTCCGAGACCTTTATCAATCTTATTGAACGGAAAGTGGATGTGGCTATCCGCGCGGGCACATTGACGGATTCGAGCCTGCGCGCCCGACCATTGTTTACCAGCTACCGTAAAATTATTGCCTCGCCAGAGTATGTATCGCGCTTTGGTAAACCCGAGACGGTAGAAGAGTTGAAGCAGCACCTTTGCCTGGGCTTTAGCGAACCGGTCTCGCTTAATACCTGGCCCATCGCCTGTCGCGACGGTCAGCTTCACGAAATTATATGCGGTATTTCATCGAATAGCGGAGAGACGCTTAAACAGCTTTGCCTTAGCGGCAACGGCATTGCCTGTCTGTCAGATTATATGATTGATCGGGAGATCGAGCGGGGTGAGTTGATTGAGCTCATGGCCGATAAACGTTTGCCGGTAGAGATGCCATTCAGCGCGGTGTATTACAGCGATCGCGCGGTGAGTACTCGCATTCGGGCGTTCATCGACTTTCTGAGCGAGCATATCAAAACAGCTCCCGAAGGAGCTGTCTGAAAGGGAGAAGGCACAGATCAGGAATTAATCCCACTGTGGCGCCAACCCCTCGGGACTGACCAGGCGATCGTTACAGTCCAGCGTGGCGATTGCGTGTTTATCTTCAGCATCCAGCTTCAGATTCAGCGCCTGAAGATTACTCGCGAGGTTTTCCCGTTTTGTGGAAGAGGGAATGACTGAAAAGCCTTCACCTATTGCCCACGCCAGGATCACCTGGGCTGGCGTTGCGCTATGCTTCGCTGCAATACGGGAAATCACTTCATCATTCAGAGCTTTACCATACGCCAGGGTCATGTAAGAGGTGATATGGATGCCGTGCTGTTTTGCCCACTCAACCACTTTACCGTTTTGCAGATAAGGCGACAGCTCAATCTGATTTGTCGCGATATTATCAACGCCTACGGCGGCAATGGCTTTTTCCATCAATGGGATAGTGAAGTTTGAGATACCGATTTCACGAGTGAGTCCTTGCTCTTTCGCTTCCAGCAGCTCCTGCATAAATTCTGCAACCGGAACAGCATCATTAGGCGAAGGCCAGTGGATCAGCGTCAGATCGACATAATCGGTACGTAGCTTTTTAAGACTCTCTTTCAGGCTGGGAATGAGCTTGTCTTTGCTCAGATTTTCAGTCCAGATCTTGGTGGTGATGTATAACTCACCGCGTGGAATGCCGCTTTCTGCAATCGCCTGCCCTACTGCCGCTTCATTGTCATAAATTTGTGCCGTATCGACAGCACGATAGCCCAGCGCGAGAGCTGTTTTCACGGACGCAATAACCACGTCGTCCTTAAGACGAAAAGTACCTAAACCAAATGCCGGGATAGCCATAAAATTCCTCGTTAATTCTGTATGTTTGTAAACTCAAAGGATTATGACTTTCTGGTGCAGCTGGAAAAAGAGCGTAAAGCGCAGAGGATTTTTGCGAATTTGGCAATAATGGAACGGCAGGCAAAGAAAAAGCCCTGAGTGTTAACTCAGGGCTCTTAATAAGTGGCGGAACGGACGGGACTCGAACCCGCGACCCCCTGCGTGACAGGCAGGTATTCTAACCAACTGAACTACCGCTCCACCGAATTTTTCTACAACCACTGATTTTTACATCAGTTTACTGCTTAATTTGATGCCTGGCAGTTCCCTACTCTCGCATGGGGAGACCCCACACTACCATCGGCGCTACGGCGTTTCACTTCTGAGTTCGGCATGGGGTCAGGTGGGACCACCGCGCTACGGCCGCCAGGCAAATTCTTTGTGCTCTTAAAACGAATCTTTTCCACTGATGCTGCGTTGGCTGCGCTTGCGAACCTCAGTCACATACTTAGGTATGCTCCTTCCGTCGCTTCACTTGCCGCCTTGCCTCAGCGTAAAATCTTTCGTTTTCGCAAAATCTGTAATCAATGCTGAAAATCTTCTCAATTCCGCCAAAACATCTTCGGCGTTGTAAGGTTAAGCCTCACGGTTCATTAGTACCGGTTAGCTCAACGCATCGCTGCGCTTACACACCCGGCCTATCAACGTCGTCGTCTTCAACGTTCCTTCAGGAGACTTAAAGTCTCAGGGAGAACTCATCTCGGGGCAAGTTTCGTGCTTAGATGCTTTCAGCACTTATCTCTTCCGCATTTAGCTACCGGGCAGTGCCATTGGCATGACAACCCGAACACCAGTGATGCGTCCACTCCGGTCCTCTCGTACTAGGAGCAGCCCCCCTCAGTTCTCCAGCGCCCACGGCAGATAGGGACCGAACTGTCTCACGACGTTCTAAACCCAGCTCGCGTACCACTTTAAATGGCGAACAGCCATACCCTTGGGACCTACTTCAGCCCCAGGATGTGATGAGCCGACATCGAGGTGCCAAACACCGCCGTCGATATGAACTCTTGGGCGGTATCAGCCTGTTATCCCCGGAGTACCTTTTATCCGTTGAGCGATGGCCCTTCCATTCAGAACCACCGGATCACTATGACCTGCTTTCGCACCTGCTCGCGCCGTCACGCTCGCAGTCAAGCTGGCTTATGCCATTGCACTAACCTCCTGATGTCCGACCAGGATTAGCCAACCTTCGTGCTCCTCCGTTACTCTTTAGGAGGAGACCGCCCCAGTCAAACTACCCACCAGACACTGTCCGCAACCCGGATTACGGGCCTACGTTAGAACACCAGCCATTAAAGGGTGGTATTTCAAGGGCGGCTCCACGCAGACTGGCGTCCACGCTTCAAAGCCTCCCACCTATCCTACACATCAAGGACCAGTGTTCAGTGTCAAGCTATAGTAAAGGTTCACGGGGTCTTTCCGTCTTGCCGCGGGTACACTGCATCTTCACAGCGAGTTCAATTTCACTGAGTCTCGGGTGGAGACAGCCTGGCCATCATTACGCCATTCGTGCAGGTCGGAACTTACCCGACAAGGAATTTCGCTACCTTAGGACCGTTATAGTTACGGCCGCCGTTTACCGGGGCTTCGATCAAGAGCTTCTCCTTACGGATAACCCCATCAATTAACCTTCCGGCACCGGGCAGGCGTCACACCGTATACGTCCACTTTCGTGTTTGCACAGTGCTGTGTTTTTAATAAACAGTTGCAGCCAGCTGGTATCTTCGACTGATTTCAGCTCCATGAGTAAATCACTTCACCTACATATCAGCGTGCCTTCTCCCGAAGTTACGGCACCATTTTGCCTAGTTCCTTCACCCGAGTTCTCTCAAGCGCCTTGGTATTCTCTACCTGACCACCTGTGTCGGTTTGGGGTACGATTTGATGTTACCTGATGCTTAGAGGCTTTTCCTGGAAGCAGGGCATTTGTCACTTCAGCACCGTAGTGCCTCGTCATCACGCCTCAGTGTTAAAGTGAACCGGATTTACCTGGAACACACACCTACACGCTTAAACCGGGACAACCGTCGCCCGGCCGACATAGCCTTCTCCGTCCCCCCTTCGCAGTAACACCAAGTACAGGAATATTAACCTGTTTCCCATCGACTACGCCTTTCGGCCTCGCCTTAGGGGTCGACTCACCCTGCCCCGATTAACGTTGGACAGGAACCCTTGGTCTTCCGGCGAGCGGGCTTTTCACCCGCTTTATCGTTACTTATGTCAGCATTCGCACTTCTGATACCTCCAGCATGCCTCACGACACACCTTCAACGGCTTACAGAACGCTCCCCTACCCAACAACGCATACGCGTCGCTGCCGCAGCTTCGGTGCATGGTTTAGCCCCGTTACATCTTCCGCGCAGGCCGACTCGACCAGTGAGCTATTACGCTTTCTTTAAATGATGGCTGCTTCTAAGCCAACATCCTGGCTGTCTGAGCCTTCCCACATCGTTTCCCACTTAACCATGACTTTGGGACCTTAGCTGGCGGTCTGGGTTGTTTCCCTCTTCACGACGGACGTTAGCACCCGCCGTGTGTCTCCCGTGATAACATTCTCCGGTATTCGCAGTTTGCATCGGGTTGGTAAGCCGGGATGGCCCCCTAGCCGAAACAGTGCTCTACCCCCGGAGATGAATTCACGAGGCGCTACCTAAATAGCTTTCGGGGAGAACCAGCTATCTCCCGGTTTGATTGGCCTTTCACCCCCAGCCACAGGTCATCCGCTAATTTTTCAACATTAGTCGGTTCGGTCCTCCAGTTAGTGTTACCCAACCTTCAACCTGCCCATGGCTAGATCACCGGGTTTCGGGTCTATACCCTGCAACTTAACGCCCAGTTAAGACTCGGTTTCCCTGCGGCTCCCCTATACGGTTAACCTTGCTACAGAATATAAGTCGCTGACCCATTATACAAAAGGTACGCAGTCACCCCATAAAGAGGCTCCCACTGCTTGTACGTACACGGTTTCAGGTTCTTTTTCACTCCCCTCGCCGGGGTTCTTTTCGCCTTTCCCTCACGGTACTGGTTCACTATCGGTCAGTCAGGAGTATTTAGCCTTGGAGGATGGTCCCCCCATATTCAGACAGGATACCACGTGTCCCGCCCTACTCATCGAGCTCACAACCGGTGCGGTTTTGTGTACGGGGCTGTCACCCTGTATCGCGTGCCTTTCCAGACACTTCCACTACCACACTGGCTGATTCAGGCTCTGGGCTGCTCCCCGTTCGCTCGCCGCTACTGGGGGAATCTCGGTTGATTTCTTTTCCTCGGGGTACTTAGATGTTTCAGTTCCCCCGGTTCGCCTCGTTAACCTATGTATTCAGTTAACGATAGTGTGACGAATCACACTGGGTTTCCCCATTCGGACATCGCCGGGTCAAAGGTTCATATCACCTCGCCGACGCTTTTCGCAGATTAGCACGTCCTTCATCGCCTCTGACTGCCAGGGCATCCACCGTGTACGCTTGGTCGCTTAACCTCACAACCCGAAGAGGTCTTGTTCTGTCCGGTTCGTTGCGCGTCGTGAATACTGCGTTGTTCCGTACTCGCGATGCTCATGGACGGTAAGTCCACTGCGCTCGCTGCGTGCGGTACGCCTTGTCTTCACTTCGCTCACGTCACCTGTGACAGGATCCTTCATGGTTGCGATAATTGAGAGACTCACGAACAACTTTCGTTGTTCTGTGTTTCAATTTTCAGCTTGATCCAGATTTTTAAAGAGCAAATATCTCAAACATGACTCGTAAGTCAGTTTTGAGATATAACGGCCGGCGACTTTCACTCACACAAACCAGCAAGTGGCGTCCCCTAGGGGATTCGAACCCCTGTTACCGCCGTGAAAGGGCGGTGTCCTGGGCCTCTAGACGAAGGGGACACGAAAATTGCTTATCACGCGCTGCGTGATATTTTCGTGTAGGGTGAGCTTTCATTAATAGAAAGCGAGCGGCCTTATTTCATTCAGCCTCACTCCCAACGCGTAAACGCCTTGCTTCTCTACATCTATCAGACAATCTGTGTGAGCACTACAAAGGCAGGTTCTTTAAGGTAAGGAGGTGATCCAACCGCAGGTTCCCCTACGGTTACCTTGTTACGACTTCACCCCAGTCATGAATCACAAAGTGGTAAGCGCCCTCCCGAAGGTTAAGCTACCTACTTCTTTTGCAACCCACTCCCATGGTGTGACGGGCGGTGTGTACAAGGCCCGGGAACGTATTCACCGTGGCATTCTGATCCACGATTACTAGCGATTCCGACTTCATGGAGTCGAGTTGCAGACTCCAATCCGGACTACGACATACTTTATGAGGTCCGCTTGCTCTCGCGAGGTCGCTTCTCTTTGTATATGCCATTGTAGCACGTGTGTAGCCCTGGTCGTAAGGGCCATGATGACTTGACGTCATCCCCACCTTCCTCCAGTTTATCACTGGCAGTCTCCTTTGAGTTCCCGGCCGGACCGCTGGCAACAAAGGATAAGGGTTGCGCTCGTTGCGGGACTTAACCCAACATTTCACAACACGAGCTGACGACAGCCATGCAGCACCTGTCTCACGGTTCCCGAAGGCACAACCGCATCTCTGCAGTCTTCCGTGGATGTCAAGACCAGGTAAGGTTCTTCGCGTTGCATCGAATTAAACCACATGCTCCACCGCTTGTGCGGGCCCCCGTCAATTCATTTGAGTTTTAACCTTGCGGCCGTACTCCCCAGGCGGTCTACTTAACGCGTTAGCTCCGGAAGCCACGCCTCAAGGGCACAGCCTCCAAGTAGACATCGTTTACGGCGTGGACTACCAGGGTATCTAATCCTGTTTGCTCCCCACGCTTTCGCACCTGAGCGTCAGTCTTCGTCCAGGGGGCCGCCTTCGCCACCGGTATTCCTCCAGATCTCTACGCATTTCACCGCTACACCTGGAATTCTACCCCCCTCTACGAGACTCAAGCCTGCCAGTTTCGAATGCAGTTCCCAGGTTGAGCCCGGGGATTTCACATCCGACTTGACAGACCGCCTGCGTGCGCTTTACGCCCAGTAATTCCGATTAACGCTTGCACCCTCCGTATTACCGCGGCTGCTGGCACGGAGTTAGCCGGTGCTTCTTCTGCGGGTAACGTCAATGACTGCGGTTATTAACCACAATCCCTTCCTCCCCGCTGAAAGTACTTTACAACCCGAAGGCCTTCTTCATACACGCGGCATGGCTGCATCAGGCTTGCGCCCATTGTGCAATATTCCCCACTGCTGCCTCCCGTAGGAGTCTGGACCGTGTCTCAGTTCCAGTGTGGCTGGTCATCCTCTCAGACCAGCTAGGGATCGTCGCCTTGGTGAGCCGTTACCTCACCAACAAGCTAATCCCATCTGGGCACATCCGGTGGCAAGAGGCCCGAAGGTCCCCCTCTTTGGTCTTGCGACGTTATGCGGTATTAGCTACCGTTTCCAGTAGTTATCCCCCTCCACCGGGCAGTTTCCCAGACATTACTCACCCGTCCGCCACTCGTCAGCAAAGCAGCAAGCTGCTTCCTGTTACCGTTCGACTTGCATGTGTTAGGCCTGCCGCCAGCGTTCAATCTGAGCCATGATCAAACTCTTCAATTTAAGTTTGATGCTCGTGAATTAAACTTCGTAATGAATTACGTGTTCACTCAGAGACTTGGTATTCATTTTTCGTCTTTCGACGTTAAGAATCCATGTCACTTTGAGTGCCCACACAGATTGTCTGATAAATTGTTAAAGAGCAGTTGCGACGCGCTTCAGCGCTCTGTCGCGAGGTGGCGTATATTACGCTTTCCTCTTTCAGAGTCAACCCTGAATTTCAGGATTTTTCTCTTCAACCGGACCGGCTGTTTGTGTGAAGTGATTCACATCCGCCGTGTCGATGGAGGCGCATTATAGGGAGTCGTCTCAGGAAGACAAGCGGAAAAATGCAGATTTATTTCAACCGCTCACCTTTTGAGCACAACGCTTACTTTTACTGCTGTTTTATCGCTAAAGGCAGGTCTGCCAGACTATTAATCACCCAATCCGCGGCATTTTCTGCTTCTGGCGTCACAGGCTTACCGGTACGTACCAACACTTTGGTTCCGACCCCTGCCGCCAGCGCGGCCTGCATGTCTTCTAATTTATCGCCCACCATATAAGACGCCGCCATATCAATATGCAGAAAATCGCGAGCAGAGATCAGCATGCCTGGATGCGGTTTACGACAATCGCAAACCTGACGAAACTCCTCTACGCTTCCCTGTGGGTGATGGGGACAATAATAGATGCCGTCGAGATCAACATCGCGGTCTGCCAGCGACCAGTCCATCCATTCTGTTAAGGTTTCAAACTGCGCTTCAGTAAATTTGCCGCGCGCAATGCCGGACTGGTTGGTGACAACCACCAACGCATAGCCCATTTTTTTAAGTTCACGCATGGCGTCAATGACACCGTCGATGAATTCGAATTCGTCGATCTCATGTACGTAGCCGTGGTCCACATTGATAGTGCCGTCGCGGTCGAGAAAAATTGCGGGTACAGACTTTGCCACCTTTTATAGCTCCTGAATAAGGCATGTGGCGCTAGTATCGCATTTTTCGGCAGGCAAGAAAGTGCTCATCGTAGAAAGCCTGATTGATTTAGACGTCTGGATGCCTTAACATCCATTTTGTTGACGGCGATTCACCGCTTCAGACAGACAAAAATGCTACGGCTAACTTCATTACGATAATAAATAATCAATGATTAAACTTTCGAATATCACCAAAGTGTTCCAACAAGGGACCCGCACCATTCAGGCGTTGAACAATGTCAGCCTGCATGTCCCTGCCGGACAAATTTACGGTGTGATTGGCGCATCAGGCGCCGGTAAAAGTACGCTAATCCGCTGTGTCAACCTGCTGGAGCGCCCGACAGAGGGGAGCGTGTTGGTAGGCGGGCAGGAGCTGACCACGCTTTCTGAATCTGAGCTGACCAAAGCGCGTCGCCAGATCGGCATGATTTTCCAGCACTTTAATCTGCTGGCCTCCCGTACGGTTTTCGGCAACGTGGCGCTGCCGCTGGAGCTGGACAACACGCCGAAAGAGGAGATCACACGTCGCGTGACCGAATTGCTGGATCTGGTGGGTCTGGGCGATAAGCACGACAGTTACCCGGCCAATCTTTCCGGTGGTCAAAAACAGCGTGTGGCGATTGCCCGTGCGCTGGCAAGCCAGCCCAAAGTGCTGCTGTGCGACGAAGCCACCAGCGCACTGGACCCGGCAACCACACGTTCGATCCTCGAATTACTGAAGGACATTAATCGTCGCCTCGGTCTGACCATTCTGCTGATCACACACGAGATGGATGTGGTTAAGCGTATCTGTGACTGCGTGGCCGTGATCAGCAACGGCGAACTGATAGAACAGGATACGGTCAGTGAAGTGTTTTCCCACCCGAAGACCCCGCTGGCGCAAAAATTTATCCAGTCCACGCTGCATCTCGACATTCCGGAAGATTATCTGGAGCGTCTGAAACCAGCCCCCGAAGCCGATAGCGTACCGATGCTGCGCATGGAGTTCACCGGTCAGTCGGTTGATGCGCCGCTGCTTTCCGAAACAGCGCGTCGCTTTAACGTCAATAACAACATTATTAGCGCGCAAATGGATTACGCTGGCGGCGTGAAGTTCGGCATTATGCTGACGGAAATGCACGGCACTCAAGAAGAAACACAAGCCGCCATTGCCTGGCTGCAAGAACACCATGTAAAAGTAGAGGTACTGGGTTATGTCTGAACCGATGATGTGGTTGCTGGTTCGTGGCGTCTGGGAAACGCTGGCGATGACCTTTGTATCCGGATTCTTTGGTTTCGTTATCGGTTTACCGGTTGGCGTGTTGCTCTACGTCACGCGTCCCGGGCAAATTATCGAAAACGCGAAGCTCTACCGCATTCTTTCCGCGGTGGTGAATATCTTCCGGTCAATTCCGTTTATTATTCTTCTGGTCTGGATGATTCCGTTTACTCGCGTCATTGTCGGAACCTCAATCGGACTGCAGGCCGCGATTGTGCCGCTTACCGTTGGCGCCGCGCCGTTTATCGCCCGCATGGTGGAAAACGCGCTGCTGGAAATCCCAACAGGATTGATTGAAGCGTCACGCGCGATGGGTGCGACGCCGCTGCAAATCGTGCGTAAAGTTCTGCTGCCCGAAGCGCTGCCGGGTCTGGTGAACGCGGCGACTATCACGCTGATTACCCTTGTCGGCTATTCAGCCATGGGAGGCGCTGTGGGCGCTGGCGGTCTGGGCCAGATCGGTTACCAGTATGGCTATATCGGCTACAACGCGACCGTGATGAACACGGTGCTGGTATTACTCGTCGTTCTGGTTTATTTAATTCAGTTCGCAGGCGATCGCATCGTTCGGTCTGTAACGCACAAGTAACGTTAACCACAACACAAATAACTCATTAAGGAAATAAGCATGGCGTTCAAATTCAAGACCTTTGCGGCAGTAGGAGCCCTGATTGGTTCTCTGGCTCTTGTGGGTTGCGGACAGGATGAGAAAGATCCCAACCACATCAAAGTGGGCGTTATCGTCGGTGCTGAACAGCAGGTTGCCGAAGTTGCGCAGAAAGTCGCAAAAGAAAAATACGGGCTGGACGTAGAACTGGTGACGTTCAATGACTACGTGCTGCCTAACGAAGCGCTGAGCAAAGGCGACATTGATGCCAACGCCTTCCAGCACAAACCGTATCTGGATCAGCAGATCAAAGATCGCGGCTACAAACTGACGCCTGCGGGCAATACTTTTGTCTACCCGATTGCGGGCTACTCCAAAAAAATCAAATCGCTGGATGAACTGCAGGATGGCGCGCAGGTCGCCGTACCAAACGATCCGACCAACCTCGGTCGTTCGCTGCTACTACTGCAAAAAGTGGGTTTGATCCAACTGAAAGACGGCGTGGGCCTCCTGCCAACCTCACTGGACATTGTCGGAAACCCGAAAAATCTGAAAATTGTCGAACTGGAAGCCCCGCAACTGCCCCGTTCTCTTGATGATGCGCAGATCGCCCTGGCGGTGATCAACACCACCTATGCCAGCCAGATCAACCTAACCCCGGCGAAAGACGGTATCTTTGTGGAAGACAAAGATTCCCCGTACGTCAACCTGATCGTCACCCGTGAAGATAACAAGGATGCGGAAAACGTGAAGAAATTCGTGCAGGCCTATCAGTCTGACGAAGTCTACGAAGCTGCCAATAAAGTCTTTAACGGCGGCGCAGTGAAAGGCTGGTAATTTTTAGGCTCTTTTCTCAAACTGTAATATCATTCAGGACGGGCACTTGCCCGTCTTGTCATTTATGCAAGCTCCTGATTCAATATCTGACAGTTAGATCATTCATTGAGGAAATATTATGCGTGCTTTACCGATCTGTTTATTGGCACTCATGCTGAGCGGCTGTTCCATGCTAAGCAGATCCCCCGTTGAACCTGTTCAAAGCACTCCAACCCCACCTAAAGCGGAGCCGGAAAAACCTAAAGCGCCGCGCGCAGCTCCTGTCAGAATTTATACCAGTGCTGAAGCGCTGGTCGGCAAGCCGTTCCGCGATCTGGGTGAAGTCAGCGGCGACTCATGCCAGGCAACGAATCAGGATTCTCCACCGAGCATCCCTACGGCGCGTAAGCGTATGCAGATTAACGCGTCAAAAATGAAAGCGAATGCCGTCCTGCTGCACAGCTGTGAAGTGACCAGCGGTACGCCGGGCTGCTACCGTCAGGCTGTCTGCATTGGTTCTGCGCTTAACATTTCGGCTAAATGAGTCATTTTCAGTTTGAGCAAATCGGTGTCATTCGCTCACCTTACAAAGAAAAGTTCGCCGTCCCTCGCCAGCCGGGTCTGGTAAAGAGCGCGCATGGCGAACTGCACCTGCTGCCGCCCTTTAATCAGGCCGATGCCGTCCGTGGTCTGGAGGCGTTCAGCCATCTGTGGGTGCTCTTTGTGTTTCATCAGACAATGGAAGGCGGATGGCGTCCGACCGTACGTCCGCCTCGCCTTGGCGGCAATGCGCGCATGGGGGTCTTTGCCACCCGCTCGACGTTTCGCCCAAACCCTGTCGGCATGTCGCTGGTTGAGCTAAAGGACATTTCCTGCCACAAAGAACGCGTCATTCTGAAGCTCGGCAGTCTGGATCTGGTTGATGGAACGCCGGTTATCGACATTAAGCCTTATTTGCCGTTCGCCGAATCGCTTACAGATGCCCGGGCCAGCTATGCGCAACATGCGCCAGTGGCCGAAATGCAGGTAAGCTTTAGTGATGAACTTGAGCGGCAATTCCCGACGCTGGAAAAACGCTACCCGCAGCTTAAAACATTTATTCGCGATGTGCTGGCGCAGGATCCGCGTCCCGCTTATCGTAAAGGTGAAGAAACAGGGAAAACGTACGCGGTCTGGTTGCATGATTTCAACGTGCGCTGGCGCGTAACGGAAACGGGATTTGAAGTCTTTGCGCTCGAACCCCGCTAATTTCATGCCCTTCTCTTTTGACATCCCTTTCTCGCTGGTAAACTAAATCACTTTTTTTGTGTCAGGCTCACGTTGAGCCTGTTCGATCGTCCAACTGGAACCGTAACAACATGCGTACTAGCCAATATCTGCTCTCCACTCTGAAGGAGACACCTGCCGACGCCGAGGTTATCAGCCATCAGCTGATGCTGCGCGCCGGGATGATCCGCAAGCTCGCCTCCGGGTTATATACCTGGCTGCCGACTGGCCTGCGCGTTCTGAAAAAAGTCGAAAACATCGTGCGTGAAGAAATGAACAACGCCGGCGCGATCGAGGTGTCTATGCCAGTGGTTCAGCCAGCTGACCTGTGGCAAGAGAGTGGCCGTTGGGAACAGTACGGTCCGGAACTGCTGCGTTTTGTTGACCGTGGCGAGCGTCCGTTCGTACTCGGCCCAACCCACGAAGAAGTCATCACCGATCTGGTGCGTAACGAACTCAGCTCATATAAGCAGCTGCCGCTGAACTTCTTCCAGATCCAGACGAAGTTCCGTGACGAAGTGCGTCCGCGTTTCGGCGTCATGCGCTCCCGCGAGTTCCTGATGAAAGATGCCTATTCTTTCCACACCTCGCAGGAATCCTTGCAGGAAACCTACGACGCGATGTACGCAGCCTACAGCAAAATCTTCACCCGTATCGGTCTGGAATTCCGCGCAGTGCAGGCTGACACGGGTTCGATTGGCGGTAGCGCGTCTCACGAATTCCAGGTGCTGGCGCAGAGTGGCGAAGATGACATTATCTTTTCTGACACCTCCGATTACGCCGCCAACATCGAGCTGGCTGAAGCCGTCGCGCCAAAAGCCCCGCGCGCTGCCGCGACGCAGGAGATGACGCTGGTTGATACGCCAAACGCGAAAACTATCGCGGAGTTAGTTGAACAGTTTGCTCTGCCGATTGAGAAAACCGTGAAAACGCTGTTGGTGAAAGCGGTCGAAGGCAGCAGCTATCCGCTGGTCGCGCTGCTGGTTCGCGGCGATCACGAACTGAATGAAGTTAAAGCGGAAAAACTGCCGCAGGTCGCCAGCCCGCTGACCTTCGCAACCGAAGCGGAAATCCGCGCCATCGTCAACGCAGGCCCGGGTTCACTTGGTCCGGTCAACATGCCGATCCCGGTTGTCATCGACCGTACCGTTGCGGCGATGAGCGATTTCGCGGCAGGCGCTAACGTTGACGGCAAGCACTACTTCGGCATCAACTGGGATCGCGACGTGGCAACGCCGGAAGTGGCAGACCTCCGTAACGTGGTCGCAGGCGATCCGAGCCCGGATGGTCAGGGTACGCTGCTTATCAAGCGCGGCATCGAAGTGGGTCATATTTTCCAGTTGGGTACCAAATACTCCGAGGCGCTGAAAGCCGCCGTTCAGGGTGAAGATGGCCGTAACCAGATCCTGACCATGGGCTGCTACGGAATCGGCGTAACACGTGTGGTTGCAGCCGCGATTGAACAAAACTACGACGAGCGCGGCATCGTGTGGCCCGACGCTATCGCACCGTTCCAGGTCGCTATTCTGCCTATGAATATGCATAAATCTTACCGTGTGCAGGAACTGGCGGAAAAACTGTATGCCGAACTGCGAGCCCAGGGCATTGAAGTGCTGATGGACGACCGTAAAGAACGTCCAGGCGTGATGTTCGCGGATATGGAGCTGATCGGTATTCCTCACACTATCGTGCTGGGCGACCGTAACCTCGACAATGACGACATCGAATACAAATATCGTCGTAATGGCGAGAAGCAATTGATTAAAACCGGTGACATCGTTAGCTATCTGGTCAAACAGATCAAAGGCTGATGCACAAAAAACCCCGCAGCCGCGGGGTTTTTCTTTTTCATACTCATGCGCTATTGCTGAGCACAGCTTTTACCCGGCATAAACGTAATCGCTTTATCCGCGTTCAGGGTCTTCACTGGCGCTCCCGTGTCCGGGTTGGCTTCAAGCGTGAAGTGCCCTTCTACCGACAACAGGACGGGTTTTTCGCTGTTCCCCCTGGCAGCAAGATAACCGCGCTCAAGCTCGGCGTTATTCGCCACAGAAACACGCTTACCGGTTGCACAATCGGTAAAGGTCGCTGCATCTGCCATATAGAAATACATACCGCGCATCGGCATTGGGGTTACCGGTAAAGTGGCCTTCACGGGTTCAAGCGTATAGTTAAACTGCGACTCAACCGGGTTGCCTTCACGGTCGAGCATCTCAAGCGCATCGCCTTTAGCGCGATAATACGCTTTCTCGCCCTTACTGTCGGTGAGCACCAGCTTATCGGCGGTACGCGCCCAGGTACCATAGGAAGCAAAGGAAGATGGTTCGTCACGGACGCCCTGGTAGCGTTCATTCATCACCCAGGTGCCATCTTTTTCAAGAAACAACGAGGTTTCAATTCCTTCACAATCTGCGCACGGTAAAATGCCCCGCCAGCTTTGCTGCATCGGTTTAAGTTCCGCAGCCTGCGTCGGTTGAAGGACATCGACTTCTGAACGGTTGTTACAACCTAACAATGAAAAAAGCGAAAGCGCTGCTATCGCCGAAATGAGTGTCTTTTTCACCCCGAATTCCTTCTGCATTTTTATTCCTGCCCGTCAATCCACGCGACGGACTTTACCGCGGAGGGCTTTCACTGTGGATTTTTGCGCTTTCGAAGACAATCTTCGTTCTTTCGAGGCGCGCGTTGGCCGGGTTGCCCGTCGGCTTTTTTGTTCCGCGGTGAGTTCTTTGATCACTGCCACCAGTCGGGCCAGCGCCGCTTCACGGTTTAGCGTCTGGCTTCGGTATTCCTGCGCCTTAATGATAATGACGCCATCAGGGCTAATCAGGTGATGACTGGCAGCAAGTAAACGTTCTTTGTAATACTCTGGCAGGCCAGAGGCCCGGATGTCAAAACGCAAATGGATCGCCGTTGAGGCTTTATTCACATGCTGTCCGCCTGCGCCCTGCGCGCGAATTGCCGTAATTTCCAGCTCATCATCGGCGATAGAGACGTTTCGCGAAATAACAATCATGCCGGTTGTTGCCAGGCAGCCAGATGAATTTCCAGATTATTCTGAGCATCCGAAAGCCAGATGGCTCCGTCCTGAATGGTGGCTTGCAACGTCATCGTCCGTTCCGCGAAGGCGCTTAACTTCGCCAGTTGCTCATCATCAAGATACCAGACTGCCAGATTCGGAAACTGTGCGCACTTATTCTGGTTCTGCTGCCACCAGATCTGCGCCGCTCGGCTGTTGTAAGCAAACAGCGCAACGTTTTTTGCCTGGGTGCAGGCTTTCTTGATCCGCCGCTCTTCCGGTAACCCCAGTTCAATCCACAGATCGATCCCCAAATGGTCGTTACGCAGCCAGGCTTCCGGCTCGTCTTCTGCGCTCAAACCTCGCGTAAACTGCAAGCGCTCATCCGCATATTTGATCCACGCCAGCAGGCGCAGCATCATGCGCTCCTGGGTTTCTGAAGGATGACGGGCCAGCGTCAACGGCGCGTCCAGAAACTGGTTGCGGTCCAGGTCCGCCACATTTACCACGGCTTTGTATATTGTCGCTTTAAGCGCCATGAAAAAACTCCTTTCGAATCAGGCAAACATTGTAACGAAAACGACGACAAAAGGCTGTTAATGGTTCGGCTATCAAGCTGCTGATTTCGGCGGAATGGCTGTGGTATAGTCACCTTGCTAAACAGAGTTTATCTTCGTAGGCTTAGACTTGCATCCACGGTGAAGTCAGAATACTGACAGGAGGGCATGTGGAAAAATATTGTGAGTTAATACGCAGGCGGTATGCGGAAATAGCCAGCGGAGACTTAGGGTATGTCCCGGATGCGCTGGGGTGCGTTTTAAAGGTGCTTAACGAAATGGCCGCAGACAGCGACCTTTCAGAGTCGGTCAGGGAAAAGGCGGCGTATGCTGCTGCGAACTTACTGGTGAGCGATTATGTCAATGAATGAAACATATCAACCCATCAACTGCGATGACTACGACAACCTTGAGCTCGCCTGCCAGCATCATCTGTTGCTGACGCTGGAACTGAAAGATGGCGAAGTTCTGCAGGCAAAAGCCAGCGATCTGGTGTCGCGTAAAAATGTGGAATACCTGATTACCGACGTTGCAGGTGAAACGCGCGAACTGCGTCTCGACAAAATCGCCAGCTTCAGTCACCCGGAAATCGGTACCGTGGTGGTCAGCGAATCCTGAATAGTGGTCGCCGGATGGCGCTACGCTTACCCGGCCTACAATGTGCGGTTACTGTAGGAGGAATAAGCGTAGCGCCATTCGGCATTTTAGTCTGCTTCCCGCCATAACAGCTGTAGTCCCTCTTCCTCCACCGCCATCCCTTCATCAGTGACAAAAACGCCAGCGGCAGCAATGAGCGTATCGCCGTAAAACAGCAAAGGCGTAGTATCACGTCGCCAGGGCGGAACCCCGTGTTCCTGCCAAATCTTCTTCAGCTTACGTCCACCGTTCCGTCCGACGATATGCAGCAGGCCCGGCGCTTTAAAGCGAATGGAAACCGGTTCATCCGTTCGCGGTGTTCTCAGTTCACCGCCGGGCGCCAGCGCGACTTCGCCCAGCCCGGCGGGTAGCATGAGCGGCTTGCGCCTGTCGCGCCACGCCAGCGTCGTTTCACTCTGACCGCCAACCGATTTTATCCACCACAGCTGCGCCTGGTAGCGGCGAACCTCATACACGCCAAAACGCAAACAGGGCGCAGCGTCTTCACGCGCCAGCGCCACTTCCTGCCAGATGCGCTCAAGGCCGTCACGCGAGGGCATCGGCGCATCCTTCGTCGCCAGCCAGCGGCGGATCACTGCGGCGCGGCGAGACTGGCTCATCGACAGCAGCGGCGCAAGCTGAAGCGTACCGTGCGGGGTAACGCAGCCTGACAGCTCTTCCGCCAGCAGTTCATCCAGCAGGCTTTCCTGGCTGGCGCACAGCGCCGCGCTGCGCGCCGTCGCTTCAGCAAAATGCGGCCAGCGCTGTTGCAGAAGCGGCAGCACACGCAGGCGCAGGAAGTTACGATCGAAGGCATCATCCTGATTGCTTTCATCTTCAATCCAGCGAAGCTGATGATCCGTTGCCCACTTTTCCAGGTCGCGACGGCTTTGCTGCAGCAAGGGACGAATAAGGTGGGTACCCGCAAACGCGGACACCTCGGCCATTGCGGAAAGTCCCGCCGGCCCACTACCGCGCTTGAGCGCCAGCAGAAATGTTTCACATTGATCGTCAAGATGCTGGGCGGTCGCCAGCACTTCCCCTGGCAACAGCGCCTGTGCGAATGCTTTATAACGCGCCTGTCTGGCATGCGCTTCCGTGCCCAGCCCTTCATGCGCCAGCTGTACGCGCTCAACCACCAGCGGCACCTGCCACTGCGCGCATACCGCCTCACAGTGCGCCACCCACGCATCGGCATGAGTGCTCAGGCCGTGATGAATATGAATCGCCCGTAGCGTGATACCTGGCTGCTGGGCCCGCCATTGCACGAGTTGATGCAGGAGAACGGTAGAGTCCAGCCCGCCGCTGTATGCGACGAGAATTTGCTGAGCGCTAAACAGTGAAGTCTTCAGGGTGAGTGTAGTCATGGCGATTATTTACAGTGACGTTGCCCGGCACGTTACCGGGCAATCCTCGCGATCGCAAGTCTCACTGTTCATACAGTTCGAGCGGCAGGCCATCCGGATCGTTAAAAAAGGTGAAACGCTTGCCGGTAAACGGATCAACGCGTACAGCTTCGCATTTGACGTTTTTCGCCGCAAGGTGCGCGATAGCCTTCTCCACGTCATCAACGCTGAAAGCCAGATGGCGCAGACCGCAGGCCTCCGGTCGGCTTGGGCGCTGCGGCGGAAAGGGGAACGAAAACAGCTCAATAACATATTGCCCGTTCAGCGCGAGATCGCCTTTCCAGGAATCACGCTCCTCTCTGTAAGCTTCACTCATCAGGGTAAAGCCCAGCACATCGCAGTAGAACGCCTTACTTACCGCATAGTCGGTGGCGATAATTGCAATATGATGAACCTGTTTTAATCCCAGCATAGTGTCAGTGTCTCCATGTTATGTTATCTGCACGTTACCCGCCCGGGGTCCGCAAAAGCAAGCCGTTACGCGCTTTTTAAGACTCGTACGTGGTACACGCCATCATCATCCTGTTTTGCGCCGTGAATATCCGTTTCAAAGCCAGGATAGTGGTGCCCTATCGAGCAAAGCATCAGGAGAAAGTCGAGCACCGCGCGGCTCTGCTCGGTGATCATCTCCCCCGGCATCAGCAGCGGCACGCCCGGCGGATACGGCAGGATCATATTAGCTGACACTCGCCCAACCAGTTGATCCAGCGTTACCGTCTCCACCTCGCCTTTGATCTGCCGCTGCCACGCCTGATGCGGCGTCATAATCATATCCGGCAGCGTGTCGAACGCCCGCAGCATGAGCCCGGAAAGATCGTGTTGGCGAATCAGTTTATGGATCCCCTGCGCCAGATCCTGAATGCGCATATTGCGATAAAAATCAGGATCTTCAGCGTACAGATCCGGCAACATGTTCTTCACTCGCAGGTTAAGATCATAGGCCCGCTTAAATTCGGTCAAACCGCGCAACAGGCCCATTGCCCGGGTTTTATCAATGCCGATACTGAACAAAAACAGTAAATTGTAGGGGCCGGTTTTCTCAACGACCACGCCGCGTTCATCAAGAAATTTCGCCACCAGCGCGGCGGGGATGCCCTCGTCGCTCATGTTCCCTTGCTCATCCATCCCCGGCGTCAGGATCGTGACTTTCACCGGATCGAGAAACATATGATCGTCGTCTGCGTCGGTGAAACCGTGCCAGTCCGCGCCTGGCGCGACAGGCCAGCATTCGGCTTCATCGACCTCCTCCGGCTGCCAGATATCAAAGAACCAGCCCTCGGACTCCTCTCGAAGCCGCTGAATCTCTTTGCGAAAATGCAGCGCCCGCTCCACCGAGCGGTTAATTAACCGCTTGCCCGGGTTACCGCGCAGCATCGCCGCTGCCGTTTCAATGGAGGCGACAATGGGATAGCTCGGCGAAGTGGAAGTGTGCATCATAAACGCTTCATTAAAGGTCTCTTCGTCATACTCACCTTTAATATGAATCAGAGAAGCCTGGGATAGCGCGGCCAGCATCTTGTGCGTCGATTGCGTTTCGAAAATCACTTTGCCGGGCACCCGATCGCCGCTCATGCCGCTTTTACCCTGGTAGATGGGATGAAAATGCGTATATGGCACCCAGGCGGAATCAAAGTGGATCGACGGCACATCCAGCGTCTGCTTGATCCAGTTGGTGTTGTAGAGCAAGCCGTCATAAGTTGAGTTGGTAATGACGGCGTGTACCGGCCACTGCGCCTGCGGCGTTTCGGTGACTTTACGTTCAATACTCGCGCGCGTGAACTCGCGTCGGGGGATGCCGCCCAGGATGCCGAGCGCATTCCGCGTCGGTTTCAGCCATAAAGGGACAACGTCGCTCATCATCAACAAATGCGCCAGCGACTTATGGCAGTTGCGGTCAATCAGCAGCGAGCTCCCCGTCGGCGCGGCGTACATGCCAACGATTTTATTCGATGTCGATGTCCCGTTGGTCACCATGTAGCTCTGTTCAGCGCCGAAGGTGCGGGCAATATACTCCTCGGCTTCCAGATGCGGGCCGCTATGATCGAGCAGCGAACCAAGTTCAGTGACAGAAATCGAGACATCCGCCTTCAGCGTATTGCCGCCGAAAAAATCATAGAACAGGCAGCCTACCGGACTCTTTTGATAGGCGGTTCCCGCCATGTGTCCCGGCGTACAGAAGGTGTATTTCCCCTCTTTCACATAGGTGAATAACGCTTTGGTGAAAGGCGGCGTAATATTGTCGAGATACTCACCGGTATATTGACGGATACGCGTGGCGATATCCTCCGCCTGTCCCAGCGCGTACTCAAAAAACCACAGCGCCATACGCATATCATGTACGCTGACATCCATGGTGGAATGGGTATTGATAAAAGCGTACAGCGGCAGATATTCGTTTAACTGATTAATGTCGCTGCACAGATCGAGACTGTATTCATCCCAATCAAAAATAACGCCGCAAATACGCGGATTGTGTTCAATAAACTTCAGCAGGTCGACGCTGTTTTGTGGCCAGATAATCTGGAACCCTTGCGATTGCAGCGCGCGCTCAAGCTCCTTAATGGGCTCATCTTTATAAAAAACGCCGTGCGGTCCCATAATGGCAATGATATTCATGCGCTCCTCCTGGAAAATCCTTAGCTAATCATAGACTGTTCAAACCGCAGGTAAAAAAAAGGGCCACAATTCGTGGCCCTTTTCAGAATGGTCAACGCTTACGCGTAGCCGTAGCTCATCAGACGCTGATAGCGACGGTTTTTCAGATCGTCAGTGCTTAGCACATCAAGGTCCGCAAGGTCAGCCAGCAGTTGCGCTTTCAGCGACGCGGCCATTGCTTCCGGGTTACGGTGCGCGCCGCCCAGCGGTTCCTGAATAATGGAATCGATCAGCTTCAGCTCTTTCAGGCGTGGCGCGATAATCCCCATCGCTTCTGCGGCCAGCGGCGCTTTATCTGCGCTTTTCCACAGAATGGACGCACAGCCTTCCGGGGAGATAACCGAATAGGTGCTGTATTGCAGCATATTCACTTTGTCACCCACACCGATCGCCAGCGCGCCGCCGGAGCCGCCTTCACCGATAACGGTGCAGATGACCGGCACGCTGAGGCGCGACATTTCGCGCAGGTTACGCGCGATGGCTTCAGACTGGCCGCGCTCTTCCGCCCCGACGCCCGGGTAAGCGCCCGGGGTGTCAATGAAGGTCACGATCGGCATCTTAAAACGTTCGGCCATTTCCATCAGACGCAGCGCTTTACGGTAGCCTTCTGGCGCCGGCATACCGAAGTTACGACGGATTTTTTCTTTGGTTTCACGGCCTTTCTGATGGCCAATGACCATCACCGGACGACCATCCAGACGCGCGATACCGCCGACAATTGCTTTGTCGTCCGCATAGGCGCGGTCGCCCGCCAGTTCGTCAAATTCCTCAAACGCCAGGCGAACATAATCCAGGGTGTAAGGACGCTGCGGGTGGCGCGCCAGTTGGGCTACCTGCCATGCGCCGAGATCGGCGAAGATTTTGCGCGTCAGTTCTACGCTTTTTTCACGCAGACGATGCACTTCTTCATCGATGTTAATATCCAGTTTCTCGTCCTGACGGCTCACCGCAGTCAGAGAATCGATTTTTGCTTCCAGCTCGGCAATCGGCTGTTCAAAATCAAGGAAATTCAGACTCATAGTATTCCTGTATTAGTCAAACTCCAGTTCCACCTGCTCCGAACCAATGAGGCCACGGAGATCGTTGAGTAAACGATCGCTCGGAGAAACGCGCCACGTCGCGCCAAAACGCAACCGCGCGCGCGCATCCGCCCTCTGATAGTAGAGATGTACTGGAATTGTCCCCGAGCGGTGGGGTTCCAGAGACTGACGGAGTCGGTTTAAAAGCTGGTCATCAATTTGCCTGTCCGTCAGCGAGATAGCAAGCCCGCGAGCATATTTTTCCCGGGCTTCGTCAATATCCATCACTTCGCGGGCGGTCATTTTAAGCCCCCCGCTGAAGTCATCAAAGCTGACCTGTCCGCTGACGATAAGTATGCGGTCTTTTTCCAGCAGTTGCTGGTATTTATCCAGAGCGTCGGTAAATAACATGACTTCAAGACGTCCGGAACGGTCATCCAGCGTACAGATGCCGATACGATTGCCGCGCTTGGTGACCATAACCCTTGCGGCAATGACGAGCCCCGCAGCCGTGGTGACTTTACCACGTTCTGTCGGATGCATGTCTTTCAGCCTGTAGCCTCCGACATAGCGCTCAATTTCTTTTAAATACTGGTTGATGGGGTGCCCCGTCAGGTACAGACCCAACGTTTCGCGCTCGCCATCCAGCACCACTTGTTCCGGCCACGGCTGGCAGCTGGCGTAGGACTGTTCAATTTGTTCCGGCTCTTCCGCCAGTACGCCGAACATATCGGCCTGACCAATCGCTTCCGCTTTGGCATGTTGATCGGCGGCCTTTAACGCATCGCCAAGCGAATTCATCAACGCGGCGCGGTGGGGTCCCAGGCGGTCAAACGCCCCGGACATAATTAACTTTTCCAGTACCCGGCGGTTCAGTTTTTTGGTGTCAGTACGGGCGCAAAGATCGAACAGCTCGCGGAAGTATCCGCCGTTGTTGCGCGCCTCGATGATCGCCTCAATCGGGCCTTCACCAACACCTTTGATCGCCCCGATACCGTAAACGATCTCACCTTCGTCGTTAACGTGAAAGTGATACAGGCCGGAATTGATGTCCGGCGGCAGGATCTTCAGCCCCATCCGCCAACATTCGTCCACCAGACCTACCACTTTTTCCGTGTTATCCATATCGGCGGTCATAACCGCCGCCATAAATTCGGCGGGATAGTGCGCCTTCAGCCATAGCGTCTGATAGGAGACCAGCGCATACGCGGCGGAGTGTGACTTGTTAAATCCGTAACCGGCGAATTTCTCCACCAGGTCAAAGATTTTCATCGCCAGTTCGCCGTCGATCCCGTTCTTCTTCGCGCCCTCTTCAAAGACAGATCGCTGTTTGGCCATCTCTTCCGGCTTTTTCTTACCCATCGCACGACGTAACATGTCCGCGCCGCCGAGGGTATAACCAGACAGCACCTGGGCGATCTGCATGACCTGTTCCTGATACAGGATGATGCCATAGGTCGGTTCCAGTACGGGCTTCAGGCTTTCGTGCTGCCACTGTACGTCAGGATAAGAAATTTCTTCACGCCCGTGCTTACGGTCGATGAAGTTATCCACCATCCCCGACTGCAGCGGGCCCGGGCGGAACAGCGCCACCAGCGCGATCATATCTTCAAAGCAGTCAGGTTGCAGACGCTTGATCAAATCTTTCATGCCGCGGGATTCAAGCTGGAACACCGCCGTGGTTTCCGAGCGTTGCAGCATGTCGAAGCTTTTCTTGTCATCCAGCGGGATGGCCGCAATATCCAGCGGCGGCTCGCCGTTTTTCTCACGACGGGCGTTAATCATTTCCAGCGCCCAGTTGATAATCGTGAGCGTTCGCAGGCCGAGGAAGTCAAACTTCACCAGCCCGGCGTATTCCACGTCGTTTTTATCAAACTGCGTAACCGGATGCAGCCCCTGCTCATCGCAATACAGCGGCGCAAAATCGGTAATTTTCGTCGGGGCGATAACCACACCACCGGCGTGCTTACCGGCGTTACGCGTGACGCCCTCCAGCTTACGCGCCATGTCGATCAGCGCTTTGACCTCTTCGTCGGCTTCGTAGATTTCCGGCAGTTGCGGCTCAGCTTCAAACGCTTTTGCCAGCGTCATGCCCGGATCGGGCGGCACCAGCTTTGAAATACGGTCTACGAAGCCATACGGATGGCCCAGCACGCGGCCCACGTCACGGATAACCGCTTTCGCCGCCATGGTACCGAAAGTAATAATCTGCGATACCGCATCACGCCCATACATATCCGCCACGTGCTCGATCACCTGGTCGCGTTTCTCCATACAGAAGTCAACGTCGAAGTCAGGCATCGAAACACGCTCCGGGTTAAGGAAGCGTTCGAACAGCAGGTCAAATTCCAGCGGGTCGAGGTCGGTGATTTTCAGCGCGTAGGCCACCAGCGATCCCGCGCCGGAACCACGGCCTGGCCCGACCGGCACGCCGTTATCCTTCGACCACTGGATAAACTCCATCACGATCAGAAAGTAGCCGGGGAACCCCATCTGGTTAATAACCTGTAGCTCAATGTCCAGACGCTCGTCATATTCCGGGCGGCGTTTTTTACGCTCTTCTGCATCCGGGAACAGGAATTCAAGACGCTCTTCAAGACCTTCTTTCGATTTCTTGACCAGATAGTCTTCGGTGGTCATATCACCGGTCGGAAACTGCGGCAGGAAATATTCGCCCAGACGCACCGTCACGTTACAGCGTTTGGCGATCTCAACGGTGTTTTCCAGTGCTTCCGGAATGTCCGAGAAGAGCTCGCACATCTCCTCTTCCGTACGCATATACTGCTGCGGCGAATAGTTACGTGGGCGCTTAGGGTCGTCGAGAGTAAAACCGTCGTGAATGGCGACGCGAATTTCATGCGCGTCAAAATCATCGCTGTTAATAAAGCGCACGTCGTTGGTAGCGACGACCGGCAAGCCGCGCGCTTCCGCCAGTTCTACGGCTGCGTGCAAATAGCTTTCTTCATCCTGTCTGCCGGTACGGATCAGCTCAAGGAAGTAACGATCCGGGAAATGCGTTTCATAGAACGAGACGCACTCCTCAACCAGCGCGCTATTTCCCCGCAACAGGCTGCGGCCAACGTCGCCCATGCGTCCACCGGAAAGCAGAATTAACCCCTCTTTCAGTTCGATCAGCCAGTCGCGATCGATAACCGGACCCGCCGCGCCGTAACCGCGTTGATAAGCTTTAGAAATAAGCAGCGTAAGGTTCTGATAACCGGTGTTATTCGACGCCAGCACCGTTAAATGAGTGAGTTCTTCACCCATTTGTTCGCTCTGAACGTGGAAATCGGCGCCAACAATGGGTTTAATCCCGGCGCCATGACCCGCCCCGTAGAACTTCACCAGACCGCAAAGGTTGGTAAAATCGGTGATCGCCAGCGCGGGCATGCCCAGTGCGGCCGCCTTTTTCACCAGCGGTCCGGTTTTGGCCAGCCCATCGATCATGGAGTAGTCGCTGTGCACCCGCAGGTGGACGAAACGAGGTTCAGACATCTTCAGATTCCTTTAACCCAGAGATCAGGACGCGAGTCCCAGTGCGCGTTTGACCGGGCCAAAGCTGCGTCGATGGTGCTCTGTCGCGCCATGAGCAGCCAGCGCCTCCAGATGAAAAGCGGTTGGATACCCTTTGTGCTGGGCAAAACCGTACTGCGGGAAAACGCTATCCAGCGCGGCCATTTCCGCATCCCGCGTGACTTTCGCCAGAATAGACGCAGCGCTGATTTCCGCCACACGGCTGTCGCCTTTTACCACCGCCATTGACGGTACCGGCAGCGCGGGGCAGCGATTGCCGTCGATGAGCACGTATTCCGGCGCGATATGCAGACCAGCGACCGCACGCTGCATCGCCAGCATGGTGGCATGAAGAATATTCAGCTCATCTATCTCATGCGGCTCCGCACGGCCCAGACTCCAGCTTAACGCTTTTTCTTTGATTTCGTCATACAGCGCCAGACGGCGCTTTTCAGATAATTTTTTAGAATCGTTAAGACCCACAATCGGACGCGCCGGGTCGAGAATCACAGCGGCTGTCACCACCGCGCCGACCAACGGTCCCCGTCCAACTTCATCCACACCGGCGACTAAATGCATGTGCGGATAAACAAATTCGATCATTGTGCTAACTCCAGAACCGCGTCAGCCGCCTGCTCGTCGGCATTGCAGCGGATCTGCTGATGCAGCTCGCGGAAAGTATCATGCATCGCATGGCTGGTTTTACCGTTAGCCAGAAGCGGCAGTAGCGCTTGCGCGAGTTTCTGCGGCTCGCACTCTTCCTGCAGCAGCTCTTTGACGAGTTCTCTCCCTGCCAGCAGATTCGGCAACGACACATAGTCGGTTTTCACCAGCCGCTTCGCCAGCCAGAAGGTAAACGGCTTCATGCGATAACCTACCACCATCGGGCACTTCGCCAGCATACACTCAAGCGCGGCGGTTCCCGACGCCAGCAGCGCGGCGTCGCTGGCGACCATCGCTTCGCGTCCCATCCCGTCAAGCAGATGCACGGACAGTTCCGGTGCGACATCCGCTTTGATTTTCTCAAACTGTTCACGCCGTTTGGCATTCACTAACGGCACCACGACTTCGAGATCGGGGTAATGCTGACGCAAAAGCTGCGCCGTTTTCAGGAAGTCGGCGCTGAGCATCTCCACTTCTGCGCCACGGCTACCAGGCAGCAACGCCAGGCAATGGGCGTCATGCGGAATGCCCAGGACATCACGGGCCGCGTTTTTATCCGGGTCAAGCGGCATGGCATCCGCCATCGTGTGTCCAATAAAACGGCACGGCACGTTATATTTATCGTAAAACGCTTTTTCGAAAGGCAGAAAAGCCAGCACCATATTGGTGGATCTGCCTATTTTGAAAACACGTTTCTGCCGCCACGCCCAGACGGACGGACTGACATAATGAATGGTTTTGATACCCTGTTTTTTCAGGTTGCCTTCCAGGGTGATGTTGAAGTCAGGCGCATCAATCCCTACAAAGACATCCGGCTTAAGCCCGGTAAAACGACGGGTTAAATCGGCGCGAATGTGCAGCAGGCGACGGAGGCGTCCAAGCACCTCAACAATCCCCATAACCGCCAGTTCTTCCATTTCGTACCAGGCTTCACAGCCTTCAGCCTGCATACGCGGACCCGCTACGCCGACAAAACGGGCGTGAGGGACACGCGCCTTCAGGGCACGGATCAAGCCTGCGCCAAGAATATCGCCGGAGGTTTCTCCGGCGACCAAGGCAATCGTTAAAGGACGCTGTTCAGCCATTAACGAATCAAACCGCGCGTTGAGCGGGCAAAAAAGTCGCTGAACGGTTGCACTTCCGGATACTGCTTCGCCAGCTCGGCGATTTCCGGTTTTGCTTCATCCAGCGTTTTACCGCTGCGATACAGCGCTTTATATGCGTTGCGGATCGCGGTGATCGCTTCGCGGGTAAAGCCGCGGCGCTTCAGCCCTTCAATGTTCACGCCAAACGGCGTGGCGTGGTTGCCCTGTGCGATAACGAACGGCGGAACGTCCTGAGCGACGCCAGAACAGCCGCCCACCATCACGTGCGCGCCGATAATACAGAACTGGTGCACGGCGGTCATGCCGCCGATGATGACGTAATCGTCCAGCGAAACATGGCCCGCGAGGGTTGCGTTATTCGCCAGAATACAGCGATCGCCTATTGTGCAATCGTGCGCCACGTGGGCGTTGATCATCAGCAGGTTATCGCTGCCCACCTTCGTTAATCCACCGCCCTGCACCGTGCCACGATGAATGGTTACGCTTTCGCGAATGCGGTTACGATCGCCAATTTCCACACGGGTCGGTTCACCAGCGTATTTCAGATCCTGGTTCACTTCACCGATAGAGGCGAACTGATAAATCTCGTTATCGCGGCCAATTTTGGTGTGGCCATTCACGACAACGTGAGACTTCAGTACGGTACCCTCACCAATTTCAACATGGGGTCCAACGAGACAAAAAGGTCCAATGTGGACGTTAGCGCCAAGAGAAGCGCCTTCTTCCACAATGGCGGTTGGATGAATAAAGGCGGATTTATCAATCACGTATCAGGCCTCCCGGCTACGAGCGCACATCATCGTTGCTTCGCAAACTACTTTACCGTCGACCAGAGCAACCCCTTTGAAGCGGGTCAGGCCACGGCGCGTTTTCTCGAAAGTCACTTCCATGATCATCTGATCGCCAGGCACGACAGGACGCTTAAAGCGCGCTTCATCAATACCTGCGAAATAGTAAAGTTCTCCCGGCTCCAGTTTACCCACGCTTTTAAACGCCAGAATACCGGTAGCCTGTGCCATTGCTTCCAGAATCAGAACGCCCGGAAAGATCGGCTTGCCCGGGAAATGTCCCTGGAAAAACGGCTCGTTAACGGAAACATTCTTCACTGCGCGGAGAAAGCGACCTTCTTCAAAATCCAGCACCCGATCCACCAGCAAAAACGGGAAACGGTGCGGCAGAAGTTCTAAAATCTCTTCAATGTGCAGAGTATGAGTGTTAGTAGTCAAAATACTCTTCCTGTCCAAATATACTAAAAGCCAATAATAACACGGCCTGCCGCAATCGTATGAATGCCGACAGGCCGTAAAGTATGTGTGACCGGGTGAGAGTTTAGTCTTGTTGATTAACCTTGCGCTCAATCGCTTTGAGACGCTTGCTCATATCATCAATGTTCATCACCAGTGCGGCTGTCTTACGCCATACTTTGTTAGGTTGCAGCGGAATGCCTGAGGAATAGACGCCAGGCTCCGTGATGGGACGCATCACCATCCCCATGCCCGTCACCGTCACCTTGTCGCATATTTCCATATGGCCATTAATGACGCTGGCGCCGCCAATCATACAGTAACGGCCAATCTTCAGGCTGCCCGCCATAATGACGCCACCGGCAACCGCCGTATTGTCGCCAATCACAACGTTATGCGCAATCTGACACTGGTTATCAATGATAACACCGTTGCCGATCACCGTATCATCCAGCGCACCACGGTCGATGGTGGTACAGGCGCCGATCTCCACGCGATCGCCAATAATAACGCGACCAAGCTGCGGGATCTTCACCCAGTTGCCGCGATCGTTGGCATAGCCAAAACCGTCGGCGCCAATCACCGTACTGGACTGGATCAGGCAATTCTCACCTATCTGGATGTCGTGGTAAACCGTTACATTCGCCCATAAGCGCGAGCCGGCACCAATTTTCGTATTTTTCCCGACGAAGCAGCCCGCGCCGATAACCACGTTATCGCCCAGCGCTACGCCTGATTCAATGACCGCATTTGCGCCGATTGAAACATTGCTACCCAACGTCGCCGTCGCATCTACCACCGCACTTGGTGCGATATTCTGCGCCGGCTGCGGCGTGGTATCTAAAATTTGCGCCATTCGCGCATACGTGAGGTAGGGATTCTTCACTACCAGCGCGGCGCTTTTAGCAAAAGGAAGATCGTCCTGCGTCATGACAACGGCAGACGCCTGGCATAAAGCCAGGTGCTCACGGTATTTCGGATTCACCATGAACGTAATGTGACCCGTTTGCGCAGATTGCATGGACGCAACGCCGGTGATGACGATATCGCCATCACCGTGTAATTCTGCATCCAACTGCTCTGCTAAATCAGACAGTCGAATTGAAGGCATTACTTATTTAACCTGTTTCAGTACGTCAGCGGTAATATCTTTTACATCGCTGCTGTTGTAAGCAACGCTGTTCGCGTCAACGACCAGATCGATGCTCTGGCTGTTGGCAACGGATTTCACCGCAGTCTGGATACGGGTAACCAGTTTGCCACGTTCTTCGTTGGAACGACGTGCGCGATCCTGCTCAAAAGCCTGCGCTTTCTGAGAGAACGTCTGGCGCTGCGCCATCACGTCTTTTTCCAGCTTGGTACGTTCGCCACCTGCTTTCATGGACTGCAGACGCTGCATTTTGGACTGCAGGTCAGTTTCCATACGTTGCAGTTCGCTGGCGCGGCTTTTGAACTCGTTTTCCAGCGTTTTGGAAACGCCAGTCTTCTGCGCAACCTGCTGGAACAGGCTACCCATGTTGACGATTGCAATTTTGTCAGCAGCCTGTGCAGACGTAACCATTGCTAAACCGAGACCTGCCGCTAATAACCACTTTTTCACAATAAACTCCTTACCATCCCATTTGCACCCGAAGGTGCAGTTCTTTGCGTGGCCAGGCGACCCCATGCAAGATCGCCTAAAGTCATCGCTACACTACCATTACATTCCCTTGTGAAGAACCGTTACCAGGTTTTACCAATGTTAAACTGGAACTGTTCTGCTTTGTCTCCATCGTACTTTTTAAACGGCTGGGCGTAGGAGAATACCAACGGCCCCAATGGGGACATCCATTGTAATGCGATACCAGCGGACATACGGATATTGCTCGGATCGCTGTAATCAGGATAGCCTGAGAAACGGCTGGAATCCCAGTTTGTATCCCAAACGGTACCCATATCCCAGAAGAAGGAGGTACGTACCGAGTTCGCGTATTTATCGCTGATAAACGGCGTTGGGGTAATGAACTCAAGGCTGGCGACAGCCATTGCGTTACCGCCCACTGCGTCATCGGATTCACACGGTGCCGTGTTGGTGCTTGCACATTCGTTATCGTAGTCATCATCGCCATCATGACGGCTGCTGGCTGGCAGATAGACCGCTTTCGGACCGATGGTGTTCGACTGGAAACCACGTACGGTGCTGGAGCCGCCCGCATAGAAGTTTTCATAGAACGGCATCTCTTTGCCGCCGATACCATCACCGTAACCCCAACGCGTACGACCCAGCACAACCCATTTGTGGTCGTCGTCGATCGGCACATAAGTCGCGGTGTCCAGCGTCGCTTTGTAGTATTCGTTATCAGAACCCGGAATGGTCACTTTACCGTTCAGGTTGATACGCGTACCTTCCGTCGGGAAGAAGCCACGGTCGAGCTTGTTATACGTCCAGCCGTAGTTAAAGGTGAAGTCATCCGCGGCGAAGCTGTTGCGATCGTTCGTCGGATCCGGGTTTTCCCCCATCGAGTTCAGATAACGCCACATGGCGACCTGCGGCTGCATGTTGGACAGTTTGTTATGCACATAACCGAGGCCCGCGCGCAGCGTGTTGTATTCATTCACCGGGAAGCCCAGCGTCACGTCCGTACCGTAGCTCTTGTTGGTATAGTCGGACAGATCGGCGTCATCCGCCTGGAAATCGTTATAGAACACGCGACCGCCGAGACTTACGCCGTCAACGGTGAAGTACGGGTTGGTCACAGACAGTTCGGTATAGGTCTGGTAGTCGTTCTTCGTACCATTGATCCCTACCGCATAACCGGTACCCAACCAGTTATCCTGCTGTACGCCCGCCTGGAAGCTGACGCCGCTTTCTGTACCGTAACCGATACCGAAGTTGAAGCTACCGGTGTTACGCTCTTTCACCTTGTAGACCACGTCCACCTGGTCCGGGCTACCCGGAACGCGCTGGGTGTCAGTATCGACGGTTTCGAAGTAACCTAAACGGTTCAGACGTTCTTTACCCTGGTCGACCAGATCGCTGCCCAGCCATGCCCCTTCCATCTGACGCATTTCACGACGCAGAACGGCATCTTTAGAGGTGTCATTGCCTTCAAAACGGATCTTACGTACGTAGAAACGGTTACCCGCATCAACGTTGACGCGCAGGTTAACGGTTTTATCCGTATCGTTGATTTCCGGCTGAGACTGAACGCGTGGATAGGCGTAACCATAGCGACCAAGAAGCTTTTTAATGTCATCTTCCATTTTGGTCACTTTGGTGCCGTTATACAGCTCGCCCGGCTCGATTTTGGTCAGGCTTTCGATCTCAGCAGAGTGACCCGCCAGGTTACCGCTCACCTGCACGCCAGAAAGCTTGTACTGATCGCCTTCCGTGACGTTAACGGTGATATAAATGCCTTTCTTGTCCGGCGTCAGGCTGACCTGAGTAGAGTCAATGTTGAAGCGCGCGTAGCCGCGATCCAGATAGTAGCTGCGCAGGGTCTCTAAGTCGCCCGCCAGTTTCTGTTTCTGGTATTTGCGATCGCCAACCACGTTCCACCACGGCACTTCGTCGCGCAACTGGAAGTGAGAGATCAGTTCGTTGGTACTGAAAGCATGGTTGCCAACGATGTTGATCTGCTGGATCTTCGCGGACACGCCTTCCTGGAAGACCAGTTTCAGGTCAACACGGTTACGCGGCAGCGGAGTCACCACCGCTTTAACGCTGGCGCTGTATTTACCGACACTGTAGTAGAAGTCTTCCAGCCCTTTTTCGATATCGGCAATGGTGGTGCGATCCAGAGATTCGCCGACACGCACGCCAGACGCCTCGAGGTTTTGCTTCAGCATATCGTCTTTCACCGATTTGTTACCGGAGAACGTGATGCTGGCAATAGTCGGGCGTTCTTTTACCTGAACCAGAAGGGTATCACCATCACGAAGGACGCGGACGTCCTCAAAGTTGCCGGTGGCAAACAGAGCGCGAATGGTATTACTGATATCTTCATCATTAACCGTGTCGCCTGTGCGCACCGGCATACTGAGGAGGGCCGCACCAACGGCGACACGCTGCAGGCCTTCGAAATGAATGTCCTTCACTACGAACCCTTCAGCACCGTATACGGTGGCGCTGCTAAACAGCAGCGACGCTATGAGCAACTTTTTCATCGCCATCGTTATTATGCGTTCTTCCTAACTAACTCTCTTACAACCGAGAGAAATCATTGAAAAGTGCAAGCCCCATTAACAGCACCAGCAAAATCGAGCCAATGCGATAACTAAAGTCTTGAACCCGCTCGGATACCGGCCCGCCCTTAAGCTTTTCAATCGCCAGGAACAGCAGATGCCCCCCGTCAAGAACGGGCAGCGGAAACAGGTTGATTATCCCGAGGTTCACGCTGATAAGCGCAAGGAACATCAGGTAATATATCACCCCGAACTCCGCTGACATCCCAGCCCCCTGAGCGATAGAAATCGGCCCACTGAGGTTGTTCAGTTTCACATCACCGGTTATCAATTTTCCCAGCATACTGACCGTCAGCTTCATCAACTGCCACGTTTTATCCGTGGCCTGTGCGATGGCGCTAAACGGCCCATACTGGCGTACTGTCTTGTACTCATCCGGCAGAGGAATGATTTTCGGCACAACGCCGGCAAAACCTTCCGCCTTTCCGTTACCCGATTTGGTATCCGGAATTAACGTCAAAGACAAGGCACTCCCCTGCCTTTCAATTTCCAGCGCTAACGGCTTACCGGGATTATCGCGCACAAGCGTCACGAAATTCATCCATTGCGTTAACGGTTGACCATCGACTTTAACGATCCTGTCGCCAGCTTGCAAACCCGCTTTACTTGCCGCGGACTGCGCCTGCACTTCTGACAGCACCGGTTCGATCTGAGGCCCGCGCGGTCGAATCCCCAAAGAAGATACAGGATCTTCCTTGTCTGGCTCAAATGCCCAATGACGCAAATCCAGCGTTTTCTCCTGACGCTGGTTACTGCCAAAAGGCGCGACGCTGAGCGTCGTCTGCTCGTCGCCGATTTTCGCGACCAACTGTAAACGCACCGCATCCCAATCAGGGGTTTCGATACCGTCAATGGCTTTAAGTTCCGTTCCCGGCGCAATTTGCGCGTCGGCGGCAATCGAGTTGGGGGTTATTTCACCAACCACCGGACGAACGCCAGGGACGCCGATGATAAACACCAGCCAGTAAGCGAAGATGGCAAAAAGGAAATTAGCAACCGGGCCGGCGGCGATAATTGCCGCACGCTGACCTACGGTTTTGTTGTTGAACGCGTGGTGGCGCAGTTCCGGAATCACCGGCTCAGCGCGCTCATCCAGCATTTTGACGTAACCGCCCAGCGGGATAAGGGCGATAACATATTCAGTACCAGACCTGTCGGTACGGCGCCAAAGCGCTTTACCAAAGCCAATGGAAAAGCGCTCTACACGGACACCGCAACGCCGTGCAACCCAGAAATGACCAAATTCATGCACGGTGATAAGCACGCCCAGTGCAACAATGAATGCAGCCAGATTCCAGAGAATACTCAGCATAAAACCTTCCGTTAAAGCGTTTTGAATACCAGTAACAACAGGCACGCAAAGACCGGTACTGCCGCCGTCAGGCTATCAATACGGTCCAGAACACCACCGTGTCCTGGAATCAAATGACCGCTGTCTTTAATTCCTGCTTCACGCTTGAACATGCTCTCAGTAAGATCGCCCAGCACAGAGGCCAGCGCGGCAATAATAGAGCAAATTAACAAGGTGACCGGCGCAACGTCCAGGTTCGCCCACATGCTGTAACCCCAGGAGATTACCGCTGCTGTCGCGAGACCGCCAAAAAAGCCCTGCCAGGTTTTCCCTGGCGACACCTTCGGCGCCAGCTTATGTTTGCCAAACAGTTTGCCAAACATATACGCCCCGGAGTCCGCGCCCCAAACGAGGATCATGACATAGAGTAGCCATATCGCGCCACTGTAATGATTATCGTCATAATGCCAGGCGCGAAGCGCCAGCATGCCCCAGAAAAAGGGAACGATAGTCAACACGCCGAAAATTATGCGTAATGTCTTCGAATTACGCCAGATCGCCGCTGAACCGGGATAGAAAAACACCAGGAGTAAAGCAACGATCCACCAGCCTAACGACGCCCAAAGTGAGACCTCGACCAGCGGCTGGTGAATATTATGATGGTATTCCGGCAGTAAAAACAGCATTAGCGCGAGTAACAGCCCGCACAGTACCGCCAGCCATACGCGTTGCGTGCGAGTGGCAAAACCGCTTAACTGTCCCCATTCCCACGCAGCCAGCATACACACCAGCAGCGTAACAATAGCGAACCCCACCGGCGGCAGCAGAAACAGCGCCGCGATGACCACGGGTATTAAAACAAAAGCAGAAATCAGGCGATACTTCAGCAAAAGCGACCCCCATCAGGCTTTGTCATCACCGGGCTCGGTGCCGCCGAAACGACGCTCTCGATTAGCAAAGGCATGCAGCGCACCTTCAAAGTCTTGTTCATCGAAATCGGGCCAGAGCACATCAGTAAAGTAAAGTTCGGCGTAGGCAATTTGCCAAAGCAAAAAGTTACTTATTCTATGCTCTCCCCCAGTCCTAATTACTAAATCCACAGGAGCCAGCTCATGCATACAGATTTGTTGGTTGAGCATTTCTTCATCAATCTGTTCCGGGCGCAGTACACCGTCCTGCACCTGTTCCGCCAGTTTTCTGACTCCCTGGACAATATCCCAACGTCCGCCGTAATTCGCCGCAATGTTCAGCGTCAGCCCGGTATTCTGGGCAGTTAGCGCTTCCGATTTACGAATACGTTCCTGCAAACGCGAGTTAAATCGACTGGTATCGCCAATGATGCGCAGGCGGACGTTATGGCGGTGCAGGCTTTTGACTTCGCTGTCAAGCGCCCACACAAACAGCTCCATTAACGCGCTAACTTCCTGCGCTGGTCGGTTCCAGTTTTCACTACTAAAGGCATACAGCGTTAACGCATCAATACCGTTGTTGGCAGCAAAAGAGACGGCCCGGCGGACGGATTTCGCTCCGGCCTTATGCCCGAATGCCCGTATCTTCCCTTGCTTTTTTGCCCAGCGACCATTGCCATCCATAATGATCGCGACATGACGACAGCCATGTGCTGGCAAATTTTCGCTTACTGGTTGAGTTGCAGACAACATAACGCGTTTTTAGTCCCTGAAAGGATTTAGCGGTACTCAGGAATACAGAAGCCTTTTACACTTCATCTTTCAGGCTGCCTCTTGTCAGCTTGCTGTCCCGCGTCACGTACCGCTGTACGCGCCCGGGAACGCATCCACTCGCCGCCCTGATGCAACCTGAATGATTTTGCGTATCCACAAAAAAGCCGTGTCAAACCACGGCTTGCCTGACCGAAAAAAGCCAAATACCTGCGATCAGGTGGCGCAGACTATATCACTGAAGCCCAACGCTAACAAATAGCACGATCTTCTGTAGCCGGATTATCCTCAGCTTGCGAGACGCGTCACTTGTTTTCTGGCGACTTCTCGCGCAATGGCATCCACTCGCAGGACGTCATCCACACTCTGAGGCTCTTGCAGGTCCATCTGTTCCAGCACAGCTAAATTGAGATCGGCAATATCGGTAAAGCGAAGTTCTTCAGCAAGAAATGCAGCTACGACGATTTCGTTTGCCGCATTCAACGCAGTGGTTGCCGCCTGCCCTTGCTCAAACGCTTCCATTGCCAGTTTCAGGCACGGATAGCGCTCATAGTCCGGCGCGCTAAAAGTCAGCGCGCTGAGCTGGCAGAAATCGAGCGGCTTAACACCCGAGGTCACGCGATTCGGCCAGGCCATGGTATGGGCAATTGGCGTACGCATATCCGGCTCCCCCAGTTGCGCCAGAACGCTGCCGTCCTGATAACGCACCATTGAGTGAATAACCGACTGCGGATGAATCAGCACGTCCATCTGGCGGGCACTGGCGTTGAACAACCAACGCGCTTCTATGTATTCCAGACCTTTATTCATCATGGTGGCGGAGTCGACGGAAATTTTACGCCCCATCGACCAGTTCGGGTGACGGCATGCCTGCTCGGGCGTCATTGAGGCCAGATCGCGCAGCGGCGTTTCCCGAAACGGGCCACCAGACCCGGTAAGCAAAACCGACATCACGCCATTTTGCTCAAGGTCAGCGTATCCCAGATTGTGTTGAATGGGTTGGGGCATACTCTGAAAAATAGCGTTATGCTCGCTGTCCACCGGTAAAAGCCGTGCGCCACTTTGCTTTACCGCATCCATAAACAGGCGTCCGCAGGTGACCAGCGACTCTTTATTAGCCAGCAGAATGGTTTTACCGGCGCGAATGGCGGCCAGCGTCGGCAACAGCCCTGCTGCGCCCACAATGGCCGCCATGACTTGATCCACGTCATCCAGCGCCGCCATCTCACAGGCTGCCTGTTGCCCGCTAAGAACCTCTGTGCGGCAACCGTGTTGCTGCAACGTGGCTTTAAGCAGCGCTGCGCTGGCTTCGTCATCCATCACCGCGTAATGCGGGGAGAATTCCAGGCACTGCTCCACCATACGGGTGACATTTTTACCTGCCACCAGCGCGACAACGCGAAAGTCGTCAGGGTTCTGGCGCACCACGTCAAGCGTGCTGCAACCAATAGAGCCGGTCGAGCCCAGAAGGGTTATGTGCTTCATTGAACGTCCAGTCTGAAAGTGAGACAGGGTAAAAGGTAAAAAGCAAAACGCCGCCAGCCGATCCAAAAGATCTTCTGAGCGGCGTTTTCGTCGTACCGGTGAATCAGAACTGCATCAGTTCCGCTTCTTTGTCTGCCAGCGCCGCTTCCACTTTCTTGATAGCGGCATCGGTCAGTTTCTGAATATCGTCCTGAGAACGACGGTCATCATCTTCGCTGATCTCTTTGTCTTTCAGCAGCGCCTTGACTTTATCGTTAGCGTCACGACGCACGTTACGCACGGCAACGCGAGCCTGCTCCGCTTCGCCACGCACGATTTTCGTCAGGTCTTTACGACGTTCTTCAGTCAGCGGCGGCAGTGGAACACGGATATCGCTGCCGGCAGAACTTGGGTTCAGACCGAGGTCAGACGCCATGATCGCTTTTTCAACGGCCGGGCTCAGAGAACGGTCAAATACGTTGATTTTCAGGGTACGGGAATCTTCTACCGTTACGCTTGCCAGCTGACGCAGCGGCGTCGGCGTACCGTAATATTCCACAACAATGCCATCCAGCAGGCTGGGAGAAGCACGACCCGTGCGAATTTTGCTGATTTGGGTTTTGAATGCTTCAACGCATTTGTCCATGCGTACTTCAGCATCTTTTCTGATATCGCTAATCACGTTACGAATCCTTGGAAACTAGTCTCAGTCAGACCAGACAATTGCACATAGTGGAAATGCGCTTAGTATAGCCCTGATTAAAATATTACGGGTAATCCCGCGATACTGACGCAAAATCTTACCGCGATTTCTGCACAAAATCATTCAGGTTGTATCAAGACGGCAGCTGAACGACAAATTTGTCAGGAACAAATTTGAACAGCCGCAGGCGTCCTTCAGTGAGGGACAAGGATGCCCCTCATTTATTCCCAGCAGCTTACACATGTAAGTGACTGGGGTGAGCAAAGGCAGCCAACGCAGAGACAGCCTGAAAGATGAAGTGTAACACGGGAATTACTCCGTGATTAACGTCCCTTCTTTCTCACCCATGACCACACGACGCAGCGCGCCCGGCTTGTTCATGTTGAACACGCGAATCGGCAATTTGTGGTCACGCGCCAGCGTAAACGCCGCCAGATCCATCACTTTTAGCTCTTTTTCCAGCACTTCGCTGTAGGTCAGCTGCTCGTACATGGTGGCCGACGGATCTTTTGCCGGATCGGCGGTGAATACACCATCCACCTTGGTTGCTTTCAGGACAACGTCCGCTTCAATTTCAATACCGCGCAGGCAGGCTGCAGAGTCGGTAGTAAAGAACGGGTTACCGGTCCCGGCAGAGAGGATCACCACGCGGTTATTACGCAGCAGGCTGATCGCTTCCGCCCAGCTGTAGTTGTCGCACACGCCGTTAAGCGGAATCGCCGACATCAGGCGAGCGTTCACATAGGCGCGATGGAGCGCATCGCGCATCGCCAGGCCGTTCATCACGGTGGCCAGCATGCCCATGTGGTCGCCCACAACGCGGTTCATTCCCGCTTTCGCCAGACCTGCGCCACGGAACAGGTTACCGCCACCAATAACCACACCAACCTGAATCCCCAGTTCAACCAGTTCTTTGATTTCCTGAGCCATACGATCCAGTATGCTTGCGTCAATACCGAAGCCTTCCGAACCCTGCAGAGCTTCGCCACTCAACTTAAGCAGAATACGTTTATAGACGGGTTTTGCATTGGTAGCCATGTTTCTTTCCTGAGACTGTCAACGATTTAAAAAGGGGGTAAATTCTGGCGACAATGATATGTCGCTTCTCAGTACAACGAAATAAGAGCCATACTGATTTTGCGTGACGGGTGACAAAAAGAAGCCGCCCTCAGGCGGCTCCTTTTCAATCATTAAGACTGCTTGGACATTGCAGCAACTTCTGCTGCGAAGTCAGTCTCAACTTTTTCGATGCCTTCGCCCACTTCGAAGCGGATGAAGCCAGTCACGTCAGCGTTGTGCTCTTTCAGCAGCTGACCAACAGACTTGCTCGGATCCATAACGAAAGGCTGGCCAGTCAGAGAAACTTCGCCGGTGAATTTCTTCATGCGGCCTTCAACCATTTTCTCTGCGATTTCTTTCGGTTTGCCAGACTGCATGGCGATGTCCAGCTGTACCTGGTATTCTTTCTCTACCACTTCAGCAGACACGTCTTCCGGCTTAACGAATTCCGGCTTGCTTGCCGCAACATGCATTGCCAGCTGCTTAACCAGTTCTTCGTCAGCGCCTTTCGCGGCAACCAGAACACCGATGCGCGCACCGTGCTGGTAGCTACCCAGAACGTCGCCTTCCAGGGAAGCGATACGGCGGATGTTGATGTTCTCGCCGATTTTCGCAACCAGCGCAACGCGCTCTTCTTCGAACTGCGCTTTCAGTACTTCAACGTCAGTGATTTTACCCGCAACCGCTGCGTCCAGAACTTTGTCAGCGAAAGCCTGGAAACCGCCGTCTTTCGCAACGAAGTCAGTCTGGCAGTTAACTTCCAGAATGAACGCGATATTGCCTTCGATTTTGGTTTTGATTACGCCGTCAGCAGCAACGTTGCCTGCTTTTTTCGCTGCTTTGATCGCACCGGACTTACGCATGTTTTCGATTGCCAGCTCGATGTCGCCATTCGCTTCAGTCAGTGCTTTTTTGCAATCCATCATGCCTGCGCCAGTACGCTCACGCAGCTCTTTTACCAGGGATGCGGTAATTTCAGCCATTCTAAAATCCTCGGAAGATTTGATCTGCCCGGCGTCAAACCGCACAGATTTAAAAGTGAAAAAGGGGGCCATTGATAGGCCCCCTAACCAAACGTGATACTACCTGGTCCAAAAAGGGGCTCGAACGAGCGTTCCTTATTATTCAGCTTCTACGAAGCTTTCTTCCGCCTGGGAAGCCAGATCCTGAGAACGGCCTTCACGAACGGTTGCAGCGACAGCGCCCAGGTACAGGCTAACAGCACGGATTGCGTCGTCGTTACCCGGGATAACGAAGTCAACACCGTCCGGATCAGAGTTGGTATCAACGATGGCAAATACCGGAATACCCAGGTTGTTTGCTTCTTTGATAGCAATGTGCTCGTGGTCGGCATCGATAACGAACAGCGCGTCCGGCAGACCGCCCATGTCTTTGATACCGCCCAGGCTGTTTTCCAGTTTCTCAAGCTCACGCGTACGCATCAGCGCTTCTTTCTTGGTCAGCTTTTCGAAAGTACCGTCCTGAGACTGAGTTTCCAGGTCTTTCAGACGTTTGATGGACTGACGAACGGTTTTCCAGTTAGTCAGCATACCGCCCAGCCAGCGATGGTTCACGAAGAACTGATCGCAGCTGTTAGCAGCTTCTTTCACCGCTTCGCTTGCAGCGCGTTTAGTACCAACGAAAAGGATTTTACCTTTACGAGAAGCAATCTTGTTCAGCTCAGCCAGCGCTTCGTTGAACATCGGTACCGTTTTCTCAAGGTTGATGATGTGAACTTTGTTACGCGCACCGAAGATGAACGGCTTCATTTTCGGGTTCCAGTAACGGGTCTGGTGACCGAAGTGAACACCAGCCTTGAGCATGTCGCGCATGGAAACAGTTGCCATGATTAAAACCTCTATAGATAAAGTTGGGGTTATGCCTCCACGTATCCCATATTACCGACCCCAAAGGGCACCCCGGAATATGTGCCGATACGTGTGTGTTGTTACACAAAGTGAGATATGTCGCTTCCGTCCATCTTGTGTAGTCTCGAATGGAACGGAAGTCCGGCGCGCTTTATACCACAAATACGCCGCCGACACCAATAATTGTTGGCTGAGTGTGCTGTTAATGATTCTCAATTTGGCACGGGGTGCGCCTGACTGATACCATTGACAATACTTACACTAGTATTGTCGAAAAAATCGACACCGATGGACAGATTACATGGCTATCTCAATTAAGACTCCTGAAGAAATCGAAAAAATGCGCGTCGCGGGCCGTCTGGCCGCAGAAGTGCTGGAGATGATCGAACCGCATATCAAACCGGGCGTCAGCACGGGCGAACTGGATCGTCTTTGTAACGACTACATCGTCAACGAGCAGCACGCGATTTCCGCCTGCCTCGGTTACCATGGTTATCCGAAATCCGTCTGCATCTCTATTAATGAAGTGGTATGCCACGGGATCCCGGACGATGCCAAGCTGTTGAAAGACGGCGATATCGTCAACATTGACGTCACCGTCATCAAAGACGAATACCACGGCGACACCTCAAAAATGTTTATCGTCGGCAAGCCGACTATCCTGGGCGAGCGTCTGTGCCGCGTCACGCAGGAGAGCCTGTATCTGGCCCTGCGTATGGTAAAACCGGGCATCCGTCTGCGCGCCCTGGGCGCGGCGATTCAGAAATACGCGGAAGGCGAAGGCTTCTCTGTGGTGCGCGAATACTGCGGACACGGTATTGGCCGCGGCTTCCATGAAGAACCGCAGGTACTGCATTATGATGCGGACGACGGCGGCGTGGTGCTGCAACCGGGCATGACGTTCACCATTGAGCCAATGCTGAATGCCGGTGATTACCGCATCCGCACCATGAAGGATGGCTGGACGGTAAAAACCAAAGACAGAAGCTTGTCTGCACAGTATGAGCACACTATTGTAGTAACCGAAAACGGCTGCGAAATTCTGACCTTACGCAAGGATGACACCATCCCGGCGGTCATTACGCACGACGAATAACTGATTGCCTGATGGCGCTGTCGCTTATCAGGCCTGGAAATTGCAGTGTTCCCTGGGCCGGATAAGGCGTTTCGCCGACATCCGGCTTTTTAATGGGTGGCGCATAATGAATACTCTTCCTGAACAGCACGCGAATACCGCACTTCCCACCCTTCCCGGCCAGCCGCAGAACCCAGGCAGTTGGTCGCGTGACGAACTCACCGTCAGCGGGATAAAGTCCCACATCGATACCTTCCAGCAGTGGCTGGGCGACGCGTTTGACAGCGGGATCTCCGCCGAGCAGTTGATCGAAGCCCGCACCGAGTTTATTGATCAACTGCTGCAACGGTTGTGGATTGACGCGGGATTCGGGCAGATTGCCGATCTGGCGCTGGTCGCCGTCGGCGGCTACGGTCGCGGCGAACTGCATCCGCTTTCCGACATCGATCTGCTGATCTTAAGCCGCAAAAAATTACCCGATGACCAGGCGCAGAAAGTGGGTGAACTGCTGACGCTGCTGTGGGACGTAAAGCTGGAGGTCGGTCACAGCGTACGTACGCTTGAAGAGTGTCTGCTGGAAGGGCTGTCGGATCTGACCGTCGCCACCAACCTGATCGAAACCCGGCTGCTGATTGGCGACGTGGCGCTGTTCCTTGAGCTGCAAAAACACATTTTCAGCGAAGGCTTCTGGCCGTCCGACACGTTCTACGCCGCCAAAGTCGAAGAACAGAACCAGCGCCACCAGCGCTATCACGGCACCAGCTATAATCTCGAGCCGGATATCAAAAGCAGCCCCGGCGGCCTGCGCGACATCCATACGCTACAGTGGGTCGCCCGCCGTCACTTTGGCGCCACCTCCCTTGATGAGATGGTCGGTTTTGGCTTTTTGACCCAGGCCGAACGCGCGGAGTTAAACGAGTGCCTGCACATACTCTGGCGGATCCGCTTTGCGCTGCATCTGGTGGTGCCCCGTTACGACAACCGTCTGTTGTTTGACCGCCAGCTTAGCGTCGCCCAGCGTCTCAACTACCGTGGCGAAGGCAACGAGCCGGTCGAGCAAATGATGAAGGATTTCTTCCGGGTGACGCGGCGGGTCAGCGAACTGAACCAGATGCTGCTCCAGTTGTTTGACGAAGCCATCCTCGCCTTGCCGGCGGACGAAAAACCCCGCCCGATCGACGATGACTTTCAACTGCGCGGCACGCTGATCGACCTGCGTCACGACGATCTGTTTATCCGCGAGCCGGAAGCGATCCTGCGGATGTTCTATACCATGGTGCGCAATAGCGCGATCACCGGGATCTACTCCACCACCCTGCGCCATCTGCGCCACGCCCGACGTCATCTGAACCAGCCGCTGTGCTACATCCCGGAAGCGCGTTCGCTGTTTCTCAGCATGCTGCGTCACCCTGGCGCGGTCAGCCGCGGCCTGCTGCCCATGCACCGCCATAGCGTGCTGTGGGCCTATATGCCCCAGTGGTCGCACATTGTCGGACAGATGCAGTTCGATCTGTTCCACGCTTACACAGTGGATGAACACACCATTCGCGTGATGCTGAAGCTGGAAAGCTTCGCCAAAGAAGAGACCCGCCAGCGCCACCCGCTGTGTGTGGATCTCTGGCCCCGTCTGCGTCAGCCGGAGCTGATCCTGATCGCCGCTCTGTTCCACGACATCGCCAAAGGACGCGGCGGCGACCACTCCGTGCTGGGCGCGCAGGACGTGCTCAAATTCGCCGAGCTGCATGGCCTGAACTCGCGGGAAACCCAACTGGTGGCCTGGCTGGTACGGCAACATCTGCTGATGTCAGTTACCGCCCAGCGCCGCGATATTCAGGACCCGGAGGTGATCAAGCAGTTTGCCGAAGAAGTACAGACGGAGCACCGCTTGCGCTTTCTCGTCTGCCTGACAGTAGCCGACATATGCGCCACCAACGAAACGCTGTGGAATAGCTGGAAGCAAAGCCTGCTGCGCGAACTGTACTTCGCCACAGAGAAACAGCTGCGCCGCGGCATGCAGAATACGCCAGATATGCGCGAGCGCGTACGCCATCATCAGCTTCAGGCGCTGGCGCTATTACGGATGGACAATATTGATGAAGAGGCGCTGCACCATATCTGGTCGCGCTGTCGCGCCAACTATTTTGTCCGTCACAGCCCAAATCAACTGGCCTGGCACGCGCGACATCTGCTTCAGCACGACCTGAACAAGCCGCTGATTTTGCTCAGTCCGCAGGCGACGCGCGGCGGAACGGAAATTTTTATCTGGAGTCCGGACCGCCCTTACCTGTTTGCCGCCGTCTGCGCTGAACTGGACAGGCGTAATCTCAGCGTCCACGATGCGCAGATCTTCACCACCCGCGACGGCATGGCGATGGATACGTTTATCGTCCTGGAGCCGGATGGCAGCCCGCTGTCATCGGATCGACATGAAGCGATCCGCTCAGGGCTGGAACAGGCGATCACCCAGCGCAGTTGGCAACCGCCGCAGCCGCGTCGCCAGCCGGCTAAATTGCGTCACTTTACCGTGGATACCGAAGTGACGTTTTTGCCGACGCACACTGACCGGAAATCGTTCCTCGAACTGATTGCGCTCGACCAGCCCGGACTGCTGGCGCGGGTCGGGCAAATTTTTGCCGATCTGGGAATTTCGCTTCACGGCGCCCGAATTACAACCATTGGCGAGCGAGTAGAAGATTTATTCATAATCGCCACCGCGGACCGGCGTGCCCTTAATAATGCGCTCCAGCAGGAAGTGCATCAACGGTTGACAGAGGCCCTCAATCCAAACGATAAAGGGTAGTGTGTTTTTTTATTAGGGAAAGAGTTTACCAATGCAGCAGTTACAGAACGTTATTGAGACCGCTTTTGAGCGCCGTGCCGAGATCACGCCGGCGAATGTAGATACCGTGACCCGTGAAGCGGTGAATCAGGTGATTTCCCTGCTGGATTCCGGCGCACTGCGTGTTGCAGAAAAAATCGACGGCCAGTGGGTAACGCACCAGTGGCTGAAGAAAGCGGTACTGCTCTCTTTCCGTATTAACGATAACCAGGTTATCGACGGCGCGGAAAGTCGCTACTTCGATAAAGTGCCGATGAAATTTGCTGACTATGACGAAGCACGTTTTCAGAAAGAAGGCTTCCGCGTGGTGCCACCTGCGGCGGTGCGCCAGGGGGCGTTCATTGCCCGTAACACCGTGCTGATGCCGTCTTACGTTAATATCGGCGCCTATGTTGATGAAGGTACGATGGTTGATACCTGGGCGACCGTCGGCTCCTGCGCGCAGATCGGTAAAAACGTTCATCTCTCCGGCGGCGTCGGCATCGGCGGCGTACTGGAGCCGCTGCAGGCGAACCCGACCATCATCGAAGATAACTGCTTTATCGGCGCGCGTTCAGAAGTCGTGGAAGGCGTGATCGTGGAAGAAGGTTCCGTGATTTCGATGGGCGTTTACATCGGCCAGAGCACCCGTATTTATGATCGTGAAACCGGCGAAGTGCATTATGGCCGCGTTCCGGCAGGTTCTGTTGTTGTTTCTGGCAACCTGCCGTCGAAAGATGGCAAATACAGTCTTTACTGCGCGGTGATTGTGAAAAAAGTCGATGCCAAAACGCGCGGCAAGGTCGGCATCAATGAGTTGTTACGTACCATCGACTGACAATGATTTGAAAAAGCGGGCATAGCCCGCTTTTTTTATCGCCTGAAGTGGCGGAAACGGGGCTTTTCGTTAATTATTCATAGGTTATGTTGAGATTAAGGGTACCGCTATGTACGACAATCTGAAAAGTCTGGGCATTACCAATCCTGAAGAAATCGATCGTTACAGCCTGCGGCAAGAAGCCAACAACGATATCCTGAAAATCTATTTCCAGAAGGATAAAGGCGAATTCTTTGCCAAGAGCGTGAAGTTTAAATACCCACGGCAACGTAAAACCGTGGTCGCCGACGGTATTGGGCAGGGTTACAAAGAGGTGCAGGAGATCAGCCCCAACCTGCGCTATGTTATCGACGAGCTGGATCAGATCTGCCAGCGCGATCGCACCGAAGTCGATCTGAAGCGCAAGATCCTTGACGACTTACGCCATCTGGAAAGCGTGGTCGCGAATAAGATCACCGAAATTGAGGCCGATCTGGAAAAATTGACGCGTAAGTAAGCGATTGTTGCCAGATGGCGCCGCCCACGTCCAGCCTACGCCCCCCTGTCCTTTGTAGGCCCGTTCAGTGCTGCGCCATCAGGCAAAAATTACCGTTGTTCATCAAGTTGTAGCGCCACATACAATAACAATCTGTCGTCAAAATTCCCCAGATCCAGCCCGGTCAGCTCTGAAATACGGTTCAGTCGGTACTCCAGCGTATTACGATGAATAAACAGCGCCTTTGACGTTGCCAGCGGCTGCACATTATGACGGAACCACGCCGCCAGCGTTCGGCGCAACAGGCCGTTATTATCCATTGCCTTCAGTCGCGCTAAAGGGCGCGCCAGCTCGTTAGCCTGCCAACCGCCGCGCAGACTGTCGAGCAGCACCGGCAACATTAAATCCTGATAAAAATAACTGCGGCTGTCCGGCATGCGCTGCTTGCCGACCATCATGGTAGTGCGGGCGGTACGGTATGAGCGGGCGATACTGCCGGGGCCGGTAAAGTAGTTGCCCAACGCGACGCGAAAACGCAGTTGCCCATTCTCTTTCATCCGCGAAATAAGCTGCTCAACGCGCCTGCGGTGATCTTCTGCATCCCAGCGGCCAAACTGATTCAGCGCCGGTTTTAACACCACCATTTCGGTCAGCGAGACAATCGCGATCAGGTTATTGCGCTCGGGGGTGGTCAGCGCATTTTGCAATTGCTGCAGTTCCGCCATGGCGCTGTCGACGCCAAGCTGTCCGCTGTCGACTTCCACCACCGCCACCACGCGCGGCTGATTGAGATCGATGCCCAGACGCTGCGCCCACTCGGTCAGCGCCGGGGTGTTTTCTTCCGCCTGAATCAGGTTCATCACCAGTTCCTCACGCAGACGGCTGTCCTGCGCCAGCAGGTGCATCAGACGTGACTGCTCCAGCATCATTTCTGCCGTCATGCATACCAGCTCGCCATATTTGCGCAGGTGCTCCGGCTCGCCGGTCAGACCGATCACGCCAACGATCTCCCCTTCCAGACGCAACGGCAGGTTGATCCCCTGACGCACACCGTGTAAGTGCCGCGCCACCGCGTCGTCAATATCAACCACGCGTCCCTGAGAGAGCACCAGCAGCGCGCCTTCGTGCAATTCACCAATACGCTCACGATCGCCGCTGCCGATAATCCGCCCGCGGGCATCCATTACGTTGATATTGGTATCAATGATGCGCATCGTCCGCGCCACGATATCCTGCGCCATTTTGGTATCAAGATGCCAGCCAGCCATAAACCCTCCTGTGAGCAGAGCTCAAGCATAAGGAAGATGACTAATCGCAGCATTGTGCAAATGCACAAAGCGAAGCAAAGAAGTATGGAGTTGTGGGGGGTATCACAAAAAGAGCCCCCTTCCCTGTTCGGGAAGGGGGTGGGGAGATTACTGCATCAGCAAATAGATGGAGCTATCTCCACGCTGAATATTCAGCGCGAGGACAGACGGCTTGCTGTCGAGGATCTTGCGCAGCTCAGCGATGTTTTTCACCGCCTGCTGGTTAGCGCCAACAATCACGTCTCCTTTCTTCAGGCCAATCTGCGCCGCTGGAGAATTCGCTTTCACGTTATTCACCACCACGCCTTGATCCTTGCCTTTGTTGCTCATTTCAGCGCCCTCAATGCCGCTGAAAATAGAGCTGGAATCCACCTGATTCTGGCTGCTCTGCTGCAGTTCCAGATTCACGGTCACCGGCTTGCCGTCACGCAACAGGCCGAGGGTGAGCTTGCTGCCAACCGGCATGGTGCCGACCTGCGCGCGCAGCGCGGCAAAGCTGCTGATGGGCTTGCCGTTCAGGGAGGTAATAACATCCCCGGCTTTAATGCCCGCTTTCGCCGCCGAAGAGTTTGGCATCACCTGGCTGACGAACGCGCCGCGCTGTGCGTCGACTTTCATCGCCTTCGCCAGCTCAGAGTTCAGTTCGGTCCCCATAATGCCCAGCTCGCCGCGTTTCACCTGACCGAATTCCACCATCTGGGATGTGAGGTTTTTCACCATGTTGCTTGGGATGGCGAAGCCGATACCAATGTTGCCGCCGTCCGGCGCAAGGATAGCGGTGTTGATACCGATCAGTTCACCATTAAGGTTAACCAGCGCGCCACCAGAGTTACCGCGGTTGATCGCCGCGTCGGTCTGGATAAAGTTTTCATAGTTTTGCGCGTTCAGACCGCTACGGCCCAGCGCCGAGACGATACCGGAAGTGACGGTTTCGCCCAGACCAAACGGGTTACCGATGGCCACCGTGTAGTCGCCGACACGCAGCGCGTCGGAGTCAGCCAGTTTAATCGCCGTCAGGTTTTTCGGATCCTGGATTTGGATCAGCGCGATGTCAGAGCGCGGATCTTTGCCGACAATTTTGGCGTCGAATTTACGGCCATCGCTCAGCTGTACTTTGATTACCGTGGCGTTGTCCACCACGTGGTTGTTGGTGACGACATAGCCTTTCGCGGCATCAATGATGACGCCAGAACCCAGCGCCATGAATTTTTGTTGCTGGCCGCCGTTACCCCCCGGGCCTCCCTGACAGAACGGGGAACTCTGGAACGGAGAACCCTCCTGGCAGAACGGGGAGTCATCACCAAAGAACTGCTGGAAATTACGCGGCATACGCGGCGTATTTACGGTTGTGCTACCTTCAACGTTAATGCTGACCACCGATGGCATCACTTTTTCGAGCATCGGCGCCAGACTTGGCATCTGCTGAGCGGTCGTTGCTGAGGCGGTTTCAGCAGCCGTGGCAGAAAGCGGAGATAACGCCAAACCTAAACTCAGAGCCAGTGCACTCATTGCTAATGTGGTTTTTTTCATGTGTATCAATCTCGATTAACAGATAACGCAAAATTGCTGTGTACGTCAGATTCATTTTATAGCGCTAAGTTCCGGACAAAAGTTTATGGAAAAAGTAAAAATTTATTGTCCGTCTTTACAAAAGTTGCTTTATTGCTCGACCGCCATGAGCCGTCGATATTCATCCCACGCGTAGAGGTCTGTCATGCCGCTGATATAATCCTGGATCAGACGGCAACGGTAATAATATTCCAGCACCGGATACTCGGGGGAATCTGACGCTAATTTACTGACGGCTTCAATGTACGCCAGTCGATGACGAGTGGAGAGTTTCTGAAATAATCTGGATTCTATCGGAAAGCGTATCAGCCGCTCTTTTTCCACCAGCTCGCTGAAGTCTGCTAATGGAAGACTTAATAAAGGCCGGTAAATGTCTAATAAACCACTGATAACGCGATACCCCTGCAGCTCGAGTTGTTCCACGTCGGGGTGGCTAAACACATGTTTTATGGCGACATTTTTATAGAGCTTAAGCAAACGGCTAACGCTGCTGCCATCTTCCAGTAACGCCTGATTAAAGGTGCCCTCAAAGATCTGCTCAAGATTATCAATAAAACGCTGCGCGGCATAAGGCACCAGCTTATTTAGCGTGTTCACCCGCAAATACATAAAGAATTGATCTTCCGTACTCCGACTCAGCGTATTTGCGCGGGATTTGTCCCACGCATTTTCCACCACCTGCGCAAACAGAGAGCCTTTTTCGTGGTCGCCCCAGGCCTCGTGCAAATGGTGATACAACTGCTCTACGCTGAAAATTCTTTTCTCTACGGCGTCCTCAAGATCGGCCACGCAATAAGAAATATCGTCAGCGGCTTCCATGATCCAGGTTAATGGAAAGCGACTGTAAAGCGCGAGATCAAGTTCCTGACGTAACCTTGCAATATAGGACTCTTCAGAAAGATAGTAGCCCGGTTTTTTCATTAAATAATGATGCGTCGTAGGCGTTTCCCCCCGCCACCATGCCGGACGGGTATATTTTAAAATCCCGCCCACCTGCGCCCAGGTCAGGTTCATGCGCATTAAGGTATGCACCAGACGTATCCCCTGCGCATTGCCTTCGAAATGGCATAAATCCTGGCGGACTTTGCGCCGGATGTCATTCAGGGACTCCTCCCCTTCGCTCAGGCGCAGCGCGGCGACAATACAGCGGTCTTCTGTCAGCGGTTGGCTTTCGGCATCTGCCGGATGCAGACGCTGGCGAAACCAGTCGTTGATTGCCGCTTCGCCAAAATGACCGAACGGCGGATTCCCAATGTCGTGCATCAGGCAGGACATTTCGACAATGCTTTCGAAGGGACCGGTCAGTTCGTCCAGCCCGTAATGCGCCAGCAGTTGCAGTTCCTTAAGACGGCTCAGCACTTCTTTGGCGATATAGCGTCCCACCTGCTGCACTTCCAGCGAATGGGTAAGACGGGTGCGCACCGCCGCGTTGCGCTCCAGCGGAAAAACCTGCGTCTTTTGCTGCAAACGGCGGATCGCCGGAGAGTTAATAATGCGCCCACGGTCACTCTCAAAGATGCGCAGGATCTCATGCTCAGTCTTCACCCCCTGAGGTGAGCGGTAACGACGATGCCAGTTTATTTTTTTGCGGAAATCAATCTGAGCCATCTCCTCCCCCATGAACATGCACTTCCCGTTAAGCGCATGATAGACTATGCCTTTAAATCTCACCTGGCGCGAGTAAATCTATGAAAATCGGCATCATTGGTGCAATGGAAGAAGAAGTTACGCTGCTGCGTGACAAAATCGAAAACCGTCAAACGTTCAGCCTGGGCGGTTGTGAAATCTACACCGGTCAGTTAAACGGCACCGACGTTGCGCTGCTGAAATCCGGCATTGGTAAAGTGGCTGCAGCGCTGGGCGCGACGCTGCTTCTTGAACACTGCAAGCCGGACGTGATTATTAATACCGGTTCCGCAGGCGGTCTGGCGCCAACGTTAAAAGTGGGCGACATCGTGGTGTCTGATGAAGCACGCTATCATGACGCCGATGTTACCGCCTTCGGCTATGAATTCGGTCAGCTTCCGGGCTGTCCGGCAGGGTTTAAAGCCGACGAAACGCTGATCGCGGCGGCGGAATCCTGCATTGCGGCGTTAAACCTGAACGCGGTTCGCGGGCTGATTGTCAGCGGCGACGCCTTCATTAACGGCTCCGTAGGGCTGGCGAAAATCCGCCATAACTTCCCGCAGGCGGTTGCTGTTGAAATGGAAGCTACCGCGATCGCGCACGTCTGCCATAACTTTAAAGTTCCGTTTGTGGTGGTTCGCGCTATTTCTGACGTCGCAGACCAGCAGTCGCACCTGAGCTTTGACGAATTCCTGGCCGTCGCGGCCAAACAGTCCAGCCTGATGGTCGAAACGCTGGTGCAGAAACTGGCGCATGGTTAACGCATTCTTCAGGGCGTTGGTCGCCCTGCTGATTCTGCTGCCGGTGTGGCTGTCAGCCGCACCGCGCGTGATTTCCCTTTCTCCCGCCAATACCGAACTCGCCTTTGCCGCAGGCATCACCCCCGTCGGCGTCAGCAGCTATTCCGACTATCCGCCAGCAGCAAAGAATATTGAACAAGTGTCCACCTGGCAGGGCATGAATCTGGAACGCATTGTGGCGCTGAAACCCGATCTGGTTATCGCGTGGCGCGGCGGCAATGCGGAACGACAGGTTAATCAGCTCACCTCGTTAGGGATCCAGGTGATGTGGGTGGATGCCGTCACCATCGAACAAATTGCCGACACGCTGAAAAAATTAGCCGCCTGGAGCCCGGAGCCGGAAAAAGCGCAACGCGCCGCACAAAGCCTGCTGGACGACTATCATCAACTAAAAGCGGCGAACGCGGCGAAAGCTAAAAAACGCGTCTTTCTCCAGTTTGGCATCAATCCGCCGTTTACCAGCGCAAAAGGATCGATTCAAAACCAGGTGCTGGAGCTGTGTGGCGGAGAAAATATCTTTGCCAATAGCCGGGTTCCCTGGCCGCAGATAAGCCGTGAACAGGTGCTGGCGCGCGCGCCGCAGGCGATCGTGGTGGCAGGCGATGCGGATGAAACCCGCAAAATTCAGCGATACTGGGGCGATCAGCTCACTATTCCGGTTATTCCTTTAACCAGTGACTGGTTTGAACGCGCCAGCCCGCGTATTATCCTCGCCGCAAAACAACTCTGTAGTGCGCTTTCACAGGTGAAGTAAAACCCGTCACAGCACGGCTGGTCTTGAGGATAACGTGATGCTCGTCTATTGGCTGGATATTGTCGGTACCGCGGTATTTGCTATCTCTGGCGTATTGCTGGCTGGAAAATTGCGCATGGACCCGTTCGGCGTACTGGTTCTGGGCGTCGTGACAGCCGTCGGCGGTGGAACGATCCGTGATATGGCGCTGGATAACGGGCCGGTGTTTTGGGTGAAAGATCCAACCGATCTGGTGGTGGCGATGGTCACCAGTATGCTGACGATATTGTTGGTGCGCCAGCCCAGGCGCTTGCCCAAATGGATGCTGCCGGTACTCGACGCCGTCGGTCTGGCGGTATTCGTCGGGATTGGCGTCAATAAAGCGTTTATTGCCGGCACCGGTCCGTTGGTCGCAATCTGTATGGGCGTGATCACCGGCGTCGGCGGCGGGATTATCCGCGACGTGCTGGCGCGTGAAATCCCGATGATTTTGCGGACTGAGATTTACGCCACAGCCTGCATTATTGGCGGAATTGTTCACGCCACCGCGTTTTATACTTTTGCGATCCCGCTGGAAACGGCAAGTATGATGGGGATGATCGTGACATTATTCATTCGCCTGGCGGCGATCCGCTGGCATCTGAAGCTGCCGACGTTTGCATTAGATGAGAATGGGCGTTAAGGCATCGGGGCGAGAAGCGCAGGCCGGATAAAACGTTAGCCGCCATCCGGGACATCGCCCGGCGGCGTTACGCTTACCGGGCCTGTAGAACGGTTAACCGGCGGGACAACCGGCAACTGATCAAATACTGAACGAAGAACCACACCCGCAGGTGCTTTTCGCATTCGGGTTGGTTACGACGAAGCGTGACCCTTCCAGACCTTCAGTGTAATCCACGGAGCCGCCAACCAGATATTGCAGGCTCATCGGATCAACCACCAGACCCACCCCCTGTTTCTCGATGGTCATATCACCTTCGTTGACCTGATCGTCAAAGGTAAAACCATACTGGAAGCCGCTGCAACCACCACCGGTAATATACACGCGCAGCTTCAGATTCGGGTTATCTTCGTCAGCGATCAGGCTTTTCACTTTATTGGCTGCTGCTTCAGTAAATTGCAGTGGCAGCGCTACGTCATCACTCATATTTTTGCTCCAAACGACATCGGCAATTGGGCAAATTCTGACCCAATACGAAAATCATTATCTAATACCCTGGTATTTCATTCAAGTATTCTCGCCAGCGGCCGCCGTCTGGCTTTTTGCCGCCTGTTCCGCTTCCTGCTTCGCCAGGGTGCGGGCAAGAATGGTGGAGTATAGCGGTTTTCCGCCGAGGAATTGCGCCAATAATGTTGCGCCGAGACAGGTAATAATCATTGGCAAAATGAGCTGGTAATTGTCGGTCATTTCCAGCACCAGCACGATGCCGGTCAGCGGCGCGCGTACCGACGCCGCCATCAGCGCCCCCATGCCGGCGATAGCAAAAGTGCCTGCTTCCAGCTGATAGTGCGGAAAGAAGGCCGCCGCCGCCATGCCGAACGCGGTTCCCAGCAGCGTGCCGAGCGCCAGCATCGGGGCGAAGATTCCACCCGGCGCGCCGGAGGAGAAACAAAGCAGCGTAGTGATTACCCTGGCGACAAAGATAAACAACAGCAACCCGACGCTAAAATTGCCCGCCGCAGCGATGGGGATCAGATTAAACCCGCCGCCTGCCGCTTCGGGTTCAATCAACCCGAGAATACCGCACAGTCCGCCAATCGCGCCGCCCATCAGCACCCATTTGGTGATATTGCCGCCGTGAAAGCGCTGGAACATATCCTGCGTACGCAGCACCAATCTATTAAACAGCGGCCCCACGCAGCCAAAAATCATACCGAGGATCAGATAGAGCCACAGCGTATTCACCGGCGCGTTAGACAGTTTACCGACCTCGATAATCGGTGCTTCGCCATTGACCACGCGAAAGACAATGCTCGACATAATCACGCCCGTGAACACAGCCTTAATGGAAATCAGGTTATAGCGAAACTGCGGACGCATCTCTTCGATGATAAACAAAATGCCCGCCAGCGGCGCATTAAACGCCGCGGAAAGACCGGCTGCCGCCCCGGTAGCCAGCAGCGTATGGCGAGCTTCGGCGCTGCGCATACGAAAAATATCCAGCACCATCCGGCCAATGTTGCCGCCGATCTGGACCGTTGGCCCTTCGCGTCCCAGCACCATACCGGCCCCCAGCGTCCCCATCCCGCCGATAAATTTCACTGGCAGCACGCGCCACCAGCGCACCGGACGCAGCTCTTCCAGCGCGCCTTCGATCTCCGGGATCCCGGAACCACCGGCTTCCGGCGCGAATTTGCGCACCAGAAAATAGCCCACCATGGCGAGCAGAGCGGAAAGCACAAATGCCAACGGCCAGACGAGAAACGCGTGATCGGCAACGCTGACCAGCGTGCTGATACGCATGTTCTGCACCCAGGTCACCGCTTTTTCGAACGCCACGCCGACCAGGCCGGTCACCGTGCCAACCACCGCCGCCATCAATAAGATCGCCAGTGGCGTTTTGTCCCGCTCAAGCAATCGAAGGATTTGATCCCGGCGCCGCAAGCGCACGATTTGCTGTGCTTCAAAAGAGGGAGTTTCTGTCTTCATCAGATGATCATTAATTGGTAATACAAATGCAGAGGCGGCATTGTACTCGCCTCTCGCCGGAAAATCCCCTGCAAATCGTGATGTTTCAAATGCGCAAAACTTTCATAACCTTCTCTGAATAATTAGAATAGCGGGCATTCACTTTTTCTACGAACCAGGAATCCATCCATGAGTAAGTCTGAAAACCTCTATAGCGCGGCGCGTGAGCTCATCCCCGGCGGCGTTAACTCTCCTGTTCGCGCCTTTACTGGCGTGGGTGGCACTCCGCTGTTTATCGAAAAAGCTGACGGCGCGTATCTGTACGATGTCGATGGTAAAGCCTATATCGATTACGTCGGCTCCTGGGGACCGATGGTGCTGGGACACAACCACCCGGCCATCCGTAATGCGGTGATCGAAGCCGCCGGGCGTGGCTTAAGCTTCGGCGCGCCAACCGAAATGGAAGTGAAAATGGCGGCGCTGGTGACGGAGCTGGTGCCGACGATGGACATGGTGCGCATGGTAAACTCCGGTACCGAAGCGACCATGAGCGCCATTCGTCTGGCGCGCGGTTTTACCGGGCGCGATAAAATCATTAAATTCGAAGGCTGCTACCACGGCCACGCCGACTGTCTGCTGGTGAAAGCCGGCTCCGGCGCGCTGACGCTGGGTCAGCCAAACTCGCCAGGCGTGCCGGCGGATTTCGCCAAACACACGTTAACCTGCACCTATAACGATCTGGATTCCGTCCGCGCCGCGTTTGAGCAGTTCCCGCAGGAGATCGCCTGCATCATCGTTGAGCCGGTCGCGGGCAACATGAACTGCATCCCGCCGCTGCCGGACTTCCTGCCGGGTCTGCGCGCCCTGTGCGATGAATTTGGCGCATTGCTGATCATTGATGAAGTCATGACCGGCTTCCGCGTCGCGCTGGCGGGCGCGCAGGACTATTACGGCGTAACGCCGGATCTGACCTGTCTGGGCAAAATCATTGGCGGCGGTATGCCAGTGGGCGCCTTCGGCGGCCGTCGCGAAGTGATGGATGCGCTGGCGCCAACCGGTCCGGTGTATCAGGCAGGGACGCTGTCCGGAAACCCAATTGCGATGGCGGCAGGGTTTGCCTGTCTGAACGAAGTGGCCCAGCCGGGGGTCCATGACACGCTGGGCGAACTGACGACCCGTCTCGCCGAAGGTCTGCTGGCAGCCGCACAGGAAACGGGTATTCCACTGGTAGTAAACCATGTCGGCGGCATGTTCGGCCTATTCTTTACCGATGCGAAAACGGTCACCTGCTATCAGGACGTGATGGCATGCGACGTAGAACGCTTTAAGCGTTTCTTCCACCTGATGCTGGAAGAAGGCGTGTACCTGGCGCCGTCGGCGTTTGAGGCGGGCTTTATGTCTATTGCACACAGCATGGACGACATCAACAACACTATCGACGCCGCGCGTCGGGTGTTTGCAAAGCTGTAATAACGAGAAGGTTATCCATCGCAGGCCGGGTGAAGCGAAACCGCTACCCGGCCTTTTTATTGTCTGAAGGCGACGCCAGACGTTTTATCTGGCCGACAACGCAGACTGCCGTCTTATCGACTCTGCTTACGCAGCAGATAAATAAAGTATGGCGCGCCAATAAAGGTGGACAGTATTCCGGCCGGGATCTGATACGGGAACATCAGCATTCTGCCGCACCAGTCAGCAAACACCAGCAGTAATCCCCCCGCCAGGGCCGACATCACCATATGCGGCAGGGTGCGGCGAAAGCCCAGCATTCGCGCGATATGCGGCGCCATCAGCCCGACAAAACTTAACGGGCCGATGGTCATCGTCGCCGTGGCCGTCAGGCATGCCGCCAGCAGCAGCAGCGCAATACGCGACGGCGTCAGCGCCATCCCCACCGCCCGCGCGGTATCGCCACCCAAGGGTAAAATCGTCAACCAGCGACGGCACAGCGGCGCGATCGCCAGCAGAATCACCATCACCACGCCAGTTCGCAGCACCTGCTCTTCCGACGCGTTATAGGTTGACCCTGAAATCCAGGTCAGCACTTCCGCCATGCGCGGATCGCCGCTGGCCTGTAGCATCATCAGCAGCATCGTAAACGCCGTGCTGAGCGCCATCCCCGCCAGCAGCATCCGGTGAGGTGAAAAACCCCCGCGCCCGGCGGCAATCATAATGATCAACAGCGTCCCCGCTGCGCCGAGACTCCCGGCGGGCAGCAGCCAGCTAAACGCGTTGCCTGGCACCAGAAACAGCATCAGGACGACGCCAAACGCCGCACCGGAGCTGATCCCAAGCACTTCCGGACTCGCCATTGGGTTACCGGTCAGACGCTGGATAATACACCCCGCCACCGCCAGCATGACGCCGGCGATAAGCGCCGCCAGAATACGCGGCCAGCGCCACGGCATCAGTTCATCCAGCAGCGCCCCGCTCGCCCAACTCCAGCCATGGGCGTCGCGACCCAGCGAAAGCGCCACATACGCGCCAAGCAACAGAATGACCAGGCCCGCCAGCGCATAACCCGCCACGTGCTGGCGCTCTGCGGCCACGCGATTGCTGACGTTCATATCGGGCGCGCTCATACTGCGTAAACGCGGCAGTAGCCACAGCAGCAGCGGCGCGCCAATCAACGCCGTCACCGAACCGGTAGAGACCTCCATCCACACGCGGCTCAGCCAGATAATCACCTGATCGGAAAGCCAGAGGATCAACGCGCCGATCAGCGGCGCGAGAATCAGGCGCGGCAGCAGGCGTCGCGCGCCGAGCATTTTCGCCAGTAGCGGCGCAAACAGGCCAATAAAGCCGATGATCCCGACCGCGTTGACCAACAACGCGCTAAGCACTATCGCCAGCGTCAGAGCCGCCAGACGCGCCAGCGACAGCGCCAGGCCCAGATTACGCGCCACGCCGTCATCCAGCCCCATCAGCGTCAGCGGACGTAGCAGCAACAGCGTAAGCATCACGCCACCGAGCAGTTGCGGCCAAAGGCGCTGCACGCCGCTCCAGTCAGTCTGGGTCAACGTACCGGTGCTCCAGAGGAACATGCTTTGCAACTGATCGTGATGGAATAACACTAACAGCTGGTTAATCGCCCCGCAGTAGAGGCTTACCACCAGACCTGCGAGGATCAGCGTGACGGGTGAAAGGCGCTTACCCCACGCGACGCCAAATACCAGCGCGCCAACGATACACGCCCCGGTAAGCGCGGCAAACTGCGCCGCCATCGCTCCCGGAATCGCCCATAGCGTCGTTACCGTAATCCCCAACTGAGCGCCCGTCGCCACGCCGAGCGTGGTCGGTTCCGCCAGGGGGTTACGCAGCACCTGCTGGAACAACACGCCCACCAGACCCAGTCCGGCCCCCACCAGCAGAGAAATCACCAGCCGCGGCAGCAGGCTGTAGTGAAACATCATCTGTTCGATAACGTTGATATCCGGCGCCCACAACGCCTGCTGCCACTGGCTACGCGGCAGCGCGAGGGAAAGGTTTCCCCAGGTTAAGCCCGCCGCGATAACACACAGCAGAACCAGCAAAAAAGCCGGGAAGAACGCGATACGTTTACTCACGCTTTGCCTCCCAGCGCGTTATCGAGAATGCGTACAAAGTGCATTGTCGATAACGTTGCGCCATAAAACCACACTGCCGGCACGCGCTGGAAGCGCCCTTCGCGTACGAACGGCATCGCCCGCCATAGCGGCGTACGCATCAGCGTAGCCATCTCTTTAGTGTTGCCATGATCAAAACAGAGCACATCGGCATCTTTGTACGCGGCAAGGCGATCGATCCCCACCGCCGTGCTGCCCCAGAAGTTGGTTTCCCCCTGCCAGGCGTTGCGGATCCCGTACTCATCCAGCACCTCCTGGAACAAACAGTTCGGACCAAAGACCAGCATATGACGGGCATCGAGCAGGGTAATCAGTAGCAACGGACGCGTGCCTCGTTGAACGAAGCGCGGCTTTTTACTTTCGATAAACCGATCGAATTCACTGAGATGCCGGGCTGCCGCCGCGTCCAGATTCAGCAGTTGCGCCATCTCATTCAGCGACTTACGGGCCACCGCCAGGGGTTTATTGCCGTCGCTAAAGTTAAAACCGCGCCCGGGCGCGATGCGCGCCAGCTTCTCCGGGGACGGACCATAACCTGTCGACCAGAACATGTACGAAGGCTTCATTTCGGTTAGCAGTTCGAGATTAGGTTCGGTACGCAAACCAATATCGATGACCGACGCCGGGAGCGGCGGCTCGTTCACCCATAGCCGGTAGTTAGGAATATCTGCAACGCCATATGGCGTGATACCGAGCGCCAGCAGTAGCTCGACCGGCAGCCATTCCAGCGCCACAATGCGATGCGGATCAACAGATGCCGCACGCGCCTGGCTCATCTGCCAGATGAGCGGAGAGAGCGCCATCGCCGTTAATAAACGACGACGCGTTAATTGGTGTAATCCGTTCATTAATAAACAAAACTCACGGGAGCAGCACCGGTCGGATGCGGCAGAATACCCATCGGGATACCGTATATTTGCTCCAGCGTCTCGCTGCGCATCAGTCCGGCAGGTGTGCCCTGGGCTATCATTTCACCGCCGCGTAGCGCAACCAGGTAGTCGCAATAGCGCGCGGCCATGTTGATATCATGCAACACGGCAATGACCGTCAGACCACGCTGCTGACTTAAGCGGTGCACCAGCGCCAGCACATCCACCTGATGGGCAATATCCAGCGCCGAAGTCGGCTCATCGAGCAGCAGGCAGCGGCTGTCCTGCGCCACCAGCATCGCAATCCACGCGCGCTGACGTTCGCCGCCGGAGAGGCTGTCCACCAGACGATGCGCCAGCGGTTTTAAGCCCACCAGCGTAATGGCTTCCTCCACTTTTTCTCTGTCCGCTACGCCAAAACGCCCCAACGCCCCGTGCCACGGATAACGCCCAATCGCCACCAGTTCGCGGACGGTCATGCCCTCCGCCTGCGGCAACTGCTGTGGCAGATAAGCCACCTTTCGGGCGAAAGCTTTGCTGCTCCAGCTGTCCAACGGCTGATCGTCAAGGAGGATCTCCCCTTCGGACGGCGGCTGATGGCGACCCAGCATTTTCAGCAAGGTGGATTTACCGGAGCCGTTGTGACCGATCAGCCCCGTCACTTTCCCCACCGGGAAGGTTAACGACAGAGGATGCAGAAGCGTGCGCCCGGGAACGCGAAAGGCGACATCACGCAGTGCAAAAGTGGTATCGGGAAGAGGGGTGTGTTCCTGCATAGCGGCCAACTTGTAAAACGGGCACGCAAAGCGTGCCCAAAAGAGAAATTAGAAACGGAAGGTTGCAGTTGCAACGACCTGACGTTCCGCGCCCCAGAAGCAGCCATAAGTGTTAAAGCAGCTGGCGACATATTCGCGATCAAACAGGTTGTTCACATGCAGGGCGACATTCGACCCCGCCATGCCCACGCGTGCCAGGTCGTAACGGACCAGCGCATCCACCAGGGTATAGCTGCCGACTTTAAAGGAGTTCGCCGGATCGCCGTAGCTGGAGCTGGTATAGCGAACGCCAGTGCCCAGCGTCAGGCCGGAGAGCGGGCCGTCAAAGACCGTGTAGTCGCCCCATAGGGAAGCCATGTGTTTTGGCACCTGTGCCGGGGTGTTGCCTTTGTAGTTGGTGTCGGTGGTATATTCCGCATCAGTATAAGTATAAGAGCCTACCACGTTAACGCTGGCCGACAGCGCTGCTTTCGCTTCAATTTCCACGCCACGCGAGCGAATTTCACCGCCTTCAACCGAGAAGAATGAACCGTTCGGGTCAGCCATCAGGTTGTTGGTTTTGGTCAACTGGTAAACGGCGCCGGTGATAACGATCGGACGATCGTTCGGCACATACTTCACGCCCGCTTCGTACTGCTTACCTTTTGACGGCGCGAAGATGTTGCCATTTTGTCCAACCTGTGAAGCCGGTTCAAATGACTCGCTGTAGCTGAAGTATGGGGTTACGCCGTTATCAAACAGGTAGTTAACGCCGCCGCGCCAGGTGAACTGGTTATCATCACGCGAGTCCTGGACGCCTGTTTCACGGTTCAGGGAGTCCTGCTTCGCCCAGTCATAGCGACCGCCGAGGGTCACCAGCACTTTATCCCACTGCATCTGATCCTGCACGTACAGGCCGGTCTGCTTCTGTTTGTTCAGCACGCGGTAGGCGCCTGACGGGCCAGGATGCGCACCGAAGTCGAAGTCACCGCGGTCAAGGTTATAGATATCAGATGGCGTTACGGAACCGGCATAGCCAAACCAGGAATCGATATCGTTACGCATACGCATAAAGTCAACGCCGGTCAGCAGCGTGTGATCGACAGAGCCGGTGGCAAACTGACTCTGCAGTTGGGTATCCACCGCGAAGTTCTCCAGCTTCTCATTGTCGATAACATACTGACGGGTCAGGGTGTGGCCCCATTGCGACTGAGGAACGCTGGCGCACGGAGTATTTTTAAGCGCTGCTTCGTCTTTGGTATAGGCAGGGTCCGAGCACATGCCGTAACCGTAGACGCTGTTCTGCTCAACTTTGTTCTGCGCGTAACGCAGGTTCTGACGCACGGTAAAGGTATCGTTGAATTCGTGGTCGAAGCTGTAGCCCACCATCTTCTCGTTACGGGAATAGGTGTTGTTGTTCGCCCCTTCGTTGAAGTCGGTCGGCAGACGCTTACCGTTCGGCAGCGTGGATACCGTCCCCTCTTTCGGCAACCAGCCGTAATAACCGGTTTCCGGCTCGTTCTGGAAATACGAGAGGAAGGTGAAGTTGGTTTTATCATCCGGACGCCAGCTGAATGACGGCGCGATGGCGTAACGTTGTTCTTCCGCGCCCTGCTGCTGGGCATTCGCCGAGCGCGCCAGACCGGTTAAACGGTAAGAGTAAACGCCGTCATCATCCAGCGCGTCGCTGAAGTCGAAGCCGGTCTGGAACAGGCTGTCGGTGCCCATTTTAAACTGCACTTCTTTCAGCGGTTCGGTGGTGGGACGCTTACTGACCATATTCAGCAGGCCACCCGGGTTGCTCTTACCGTACAGGACGGAAACAGGACCGCGCATCACTTCTGCGCGTTCCAGCATGTAAGGGTCGATCACCGCGTCGTTATAGAAGTTACCCTGCATCTTCAGACCGTTCAGATAGTTATTCTGGCTTTGGCCGTCAGCAGCGAAACCGCGGATGATCAGATAATCATAGGTATTGGACGCGCCGCGAGTGCCGACAGCAACGCCTGGCGTATAGCTCAGCGCCTCTTTCACTGATTTAGGCTGATGCAGCGCCATCTCTTCCGCAGTGACCACTGAAATGGACTGCGGTACTTTTTGGATCGGGGTATCGGTTTTGGTCGCCGTGGCAGACTGTCGCGCCGCGATGGTCGCCGCCGGACCCCAGGCGCTTTCCTGCGGAGCAGGCGCAGCAGTTACGGTAATGGTTTCTTCTTTCGGTTGAACCGCCGCCTGTGCATAGACAGACATGCCGCTAACCGCTGTGGCTACTACAACTGCGATTTTACGCAGAGAGTATGTTGGCTGAGCAGTTTTATAACGCGCCATTGGTATATCTCTGATGGAAAGTGAATGATAACGTAAACGAGAATTATTATTATGACGGCAGAATAATATTCGAAACGCTGGCGAGATAGCAAGCAATACGCGTCCCTGGCAAAACTAAGGGGTTAAGAATTATCCAGATGAAAAGAAAGGGTTAAAACAAGCGCCCTGAGGTTAACAAAATGCTCAGGGCTCAGAGAGAACAAAGAGAGAGGTTTACCGATAATAAACCTCAAAGGTCGCTACAGCATCGACCTGTCCGCCCTTTATCGTACCGGTTTTGATATATCGGGCTTTAAGCGGAATGGTTACTGACTGGTCCTGAACCGTGTTACCTGTTGCGGTGTAGTCCCGATCAAACTGAAGCACCGTATCATTGTTGTCAAGAATCTGGATGCCAATGCCCTCAGCCGCATTTTCGCCTGTCGCAATAGAAAGCACATCCCCATCCTGCACGCCCGTTGAGCCTGACGTTGTGAAGCGATAATCAACCTTAATGCCCGCATCACACCGCTCAAGCTGAATTTTAAAACTGTCGTCAGAAACCACTTTCGAGAGATTGTTCGTAAAGTCGTGCGCCGTAATCGCCGCTAACGGTACCGTGATATTGTTTTCCATCAGTTGGCAAGTATTGGATTTAATATCGATTGTGGTTGCATTAAAGCGTAACTGACCGACGACTTTATCGTCGTATTTCCAGTCCGCGATCAGTTTACTGGTGTCGAGCACACCCGATGAAACAGGTCCGGTAACCACGAGCTGAACGGCAGCATGGAGAGTAATGGGATAGGCAGCATCTATTTTTTTAACCATGGCGCTTCCCATGTGCCAGGGGGTGATCAGGTTTTGAGCGCCTAACGCTTCATTCGGGAAATTAGCCCATGCAGCGCGAAAGCCAATTCCTGGAATGCCCGTTGCGTAAACCCCCTCAAGGGAACCCGTTGTAACCAGATCGGCGTCACTAAGTCCGCCGGTATATCCTTGATGAATATTGCCGTCAGCATCGCAGGCAACCGTTATTTGCGCACTGGTCAGTTCCTCGGAATAAAGAATTTGACCGACAGCGGCATCTTTACTGACGACCAGTGGCGGCAAGGTAAAGGTAACCTGCGCTGCATCAGGTCCACCCTGAGTAATGACACAGCTTGCCGTGGCGTAAAAACTCAGGCCATTGCCAGTAAGCACCAGCAGTGCAATGGCAAGTCCCCGTAAAATCCTCTCGCGTATTCTGTTCATCTTTTTACCTGCTCTGTAGGCATGCGACGGACGCCGTATAGATTCTGGCCTCCAGGGTTTCCGGCACAGTGACGCTTCCTTCACATTGCGTATCCGGCGTTTTTCCCCACTGGACGGTAAACCGCTGTGTCCCGTTTAAGCCCGTGACGTACGCTTCGCCGTCGTCACCGACAAGGGCTGTCGTCCCCTCCAGACTCAGCACCGCGCCGAAAGGCACTTTCCCCTGACCCAGGTTGAGCGTGAGCAGCGCGCGTTTTCCTTTACGCGCAGTGAAATCCGCTGCCACCGCTGCGCCTTTTGTCGGCGTGACATCAACCGAAGCATCCTGAATATCAATGTCATCGTGGCCAAGCGTGTTTACCGTTACGGTATTTCGTCGATAGTTGGTCAGCGTAGGGACAATCGCATTTCCCCAAAAATCGGTATAGATCCCCTGAGAATTCTGCACTTTCACATTGTCGCCATGATCAATATGAACGACTGCAAACGCATCCTGCAGCGACTGTCCGAGCGTGATGCCATGAGGATGGGCCACCACGGAGCCTTGTACGCCATAGCTCCACTGTTTCGTCTCTTTTTGATAGCTATAGCTGGTGTTGAACTCGCCATAGGAGGCGCGATAGCGAGAGGATAAATAGGCGCCATAACCTTTATCATGGTTAGCATAGGTTTGCTGCACGTTATAACTTAAGTTATTGTCTTGTAATAAGGTTCCACTGACGCCCACCTGATGGGAGGTTTCTCCGTGCCGGGTGCTGCTCAGATTGTATGTCGCCCAGGAATTAGCCATCCAGCGCGACAGCGGAACGGTAAAGCTCAATGACACTTGCTGATCGTTATCCGATGAGGGCGTCTTCGTCAGGCTGTAGTTCAGTGACCAATTGATCCCCTCCCAACTGCTGCTGTAGCCCATACTGATGCTACGTTCATGCCCGTCCATATCCCAGTAGTCTTGCTGGTAAGCATTGGCGTAAATCGATCCCCAATCATTGAGCGACTGAGAGAGATTTAACTGCAAGCGGCTACGGCGATTATTGGTGCTGCGATAGCTGTAAATATCATCTTCATCGTAGTCATCGTTACGCTGATCAAGCGCTTCCTGAAACGTGTAAAAACCCGATGTGGAATAGCGATAGCTGGCCAGGGTTAACGTGGTGTCGGTTACGGGAAAATCTTTGGCGTACTGGGCGCGCCAGGATTGCCCTTTCGCGTCATTGCTATCGTGATTAAATGCGGTTTTCGCCGTAGTAAAATCGAGAGAGAAGGAGCCGTACCCCTGGAGATCGGCGCCGATACCAAGCAGAGCCGCATGGTACATCGACGCGCCAAGTCCTCCACCGTAAACGGTGATGCCATACGGTAACCCGTAGATCAGCGTTGCCTGACCAAAACCGGGCTCTTCACCGTTATCGACATCACGGTACTTCCCGGCGGCAACGCTGTATTTCACCGCGCCGTCTCGTAACATAACGGGAACCGACGAACTCACCTGGATGAAACTGCGTTCCGTACCATCCGATTCCTGTACAGTCACCTCCAGGTCCGCGCCAGCCGTCACTTGCGAAAGGTCGTGAATTTCAAACGGTCCGGGGGAGACATTGGTCTGATAAATGGTGTACCCGTTTTGCTTAACCGTCACTTTTGCGTCGCTATTCGCAATGCCGCGAACCACGGGGGCAAATCCTTGCAAACTGCCTGGCAGCATACTTGTGTCCGTTTCCAGCTTCACGCCAGTCATCTGTACGCTGTCAAACAGCTCGCCATTTGTGTACGTTTGCCCTACCTCAAGCTGGCTTCTTAGCCACTTGATATCGCGTTCCAGCGTAGTACTAAGCGACTGCCATCCCTCTTCGTCACCCCAGTTACTGCTGTTCCGCAAGCGCCATGCGCCAAGATTGATACCCGAGTTCAAACTTGCCCAGTTAGAGATATTGCTCGTGCTATTTGAATGCTGACGAGAGCCGGAAAAATAATAGCTCGTCCACACAGCGGGCATTCCGTCATCCCAGGTTCTCGGGTTGCTGTCCCCTGCCAGGAGAAGATCCCGGTAAATTTGCGGAATGCGCAGCTGCAGCACATGTGTATCCTGATTAAAGTCATAACTCGCGTCAGGAATATATTGACTGATATCATCGACAAGCGCGTCATCGTCCAGGTGACTAAAGCTGGAAAGCGTGTCCACCTTAACGCCCAATTCACGGAGTTCACCTTTGGTCAACTCCGGAAGCAGTTTCTTTTTATCTTTGGAAAGCGTGTAATTAAGATTGCGAGCGTCGAGGCGCTGTTGGTCCCACACTATCGTTGTCAAATATTGGCCTGGCGATAAACCGTTATTTTTCAGATAGGCTTCCAGTGCGCCTGTATTCTCGAGCGGCGTATCCGTTTCAAGTACGCTGAGATTAAAATAATCTTCTGCAAAAACAGGGAAATTTAACGCCAGTATCGATAATGTGCACGCATTTAACGTAAATGCCCGAAGTTTGCGATATATAGCCATTATGACGCTCTCTAAATACAAGGTTCTCGAAAAAAATCATAAAGGCCGCTTTTGCACTTCCGTTTCAGATCCAAAGTCATTCATTGCAGACCACGCAACGTCCCCTTTTGCGCCCGCAGGTATCTCGAAAGATTGCTCGCTAAAGGGGGCCAACATCATGCTGAGCGCACTTGGCATATTTGAATTTCCTACCGGTTTAGCGTCACGCCCACCCACGGTTAGCTGTCCGAAAGTGATGAAAAAGGGAGAAGGATTTTTGACTGCCATACGATTACCGGTTCGCTTAAATACTAAGGATTTCCAGGCATCTCTTGCATCGCTATCGCTTAACCCCGCAGGGCGATAAAAAAGCTTCAGTTTCGTCTTTATGGCAAATTGCAGCATATTTTTATCGCGCATATTTTCCGGGATCGCAGAAACAGATTTCACATTTGTCATAAAAATGGACTCGCGATCCTGAGGCAGCGCGTTTTCATGTCCCGTATAAACAATATGCAGTAGGGTTTGTCGGTTTTCATCAATCTTATAAATGGGGGGCGTAATAACAAAGGGGGCTTTGCTATCGTCGAGGTTGCTCACCCAACTTTGTACGAGATAACGTTTATCGGTATCTTTATTTTTTAACGCTATCTGGACTTCCGCCTGCTTAGCGGGGTAGATGATGCGCGTTCCGCCCAACACGATACCTGCCATTGCGGAATGCGATAACATGTAGAAAATAAAAGCGTATATATAGCGAAAGTTATTCATACTCTTTTTCAGTCCGTTGAAAAAACTGGCCCGCCCTGGGCCAGCAAAACTATCCTTAACGATAGAGCAAGGTATAGGTTGTTTCAGCAGAGTAATCACCCACCGTTGGCGCTGTGCTTCCTACCTGAATGACTTCAGCGGTATAGTTAAAAGCAACGTTCGCGCTATTGGCCTTATCCAGTGATGAGTCGGGTTCTGAACCATCAAATTTCACATAACTACTGCTTCCCTCAGGCAACAAGCGAACCCCTAAGTTTTTAGCTTTACCAGTAGTTGTTAATACTTCATCGGAATAACCGTCGATGCGGGTGCCTTCGAATTTAACGTTCAGTTTGCTGATAGAAGCATCACATTCCGTCAGGGCGATTTCGACTTTTTGCGTGTCGCCCACCTTTTTATCGGCGCCAAAAGCAGTCGCGGACAAATCATTAAATGTCACCGTTCCGTTAGTTGCCGTCCCGTTGATATTAACGACACAACTATCATTAAGGATTTTGCCGCTAAACGTTATCGTTCCTGTATCAACAGCCATGGCTGGTGCAGAGAGCGCCGCGGTTAAACTGATTGCCAGCAGTGATAACACTGATTTTTTGCACATATAGCATTCCTTACTTATGCTCAATAATTGATAAAATGAATAAATACTGGAGAAAATAACAGATAAGGCGGACGTTACGGAGAACTCCATTACGCCTTCAATATTTACATTTACAGTTTCAATATTGAAAACAGCACATATCCTTTGCCTGAAAACCTCTCCTAAAAATATTATTATATTAAACCATGGGAATGAACACCCTACGGAATGAGGAAAACGACAAGATTATACGCAAATGCCTGTATTATCTAGGAAATAAAAAACCTGATTTTTATTTAAAACGAAATTAAGTTAAATTAAAATTCATGAAATAAATATAACTAATATTATATTTGACATTATCTAACCATTGACGCCGTTTGCTTTTATAAAAGAAAAAGCCAGATGTTATTCTGGCTTTTTCTCATGACATCAACGGACACAGCGTCGCGTTAGTTACCGCCAAACATATCTTTGATCCAACCAGCCACGCCGTCGCTGTCTTTCTCCTCTTCCTGTGGCGCCTGCTGCTGTTGCGGCTGCGGCTGCGGCTGAGAAGATTGATCGAACGGGTTACCTGACGGTTGCTGCTGTTGCAGCATTTCACCCTGTTGGCAAAGCGCGTCAGGATCGGTTGTCCACACCGGCAATGTACGCATCCCGCCGCTGCAAACAAAGTTGCCGTCATAGTCCACGCCCATATCAACGATATCTTCCGGCGGCGTTAAGGTCAGCGGCGTCGGCGTCTGATTCGCCAGATAGCGCTGGTAAATCGACATCGCCCCGCTCGCGCCATAGAGCTTCGTCGGCTGGTTGTTATCACGGCCGACCCAGGTAATCGTCACCTGACTACCGTCGATCCCGGCAAACCAGGTGTCCACGTTGTTATTGGTGGTCCCGGTTTTGCCCGCCAGATGCAGACCCGGATACTTCGCGCCAAGCTGGCGACCGGTACCGCGCTGGACAACCTGCTGCATCGTCCACAGCGTCATGTACGCCGCTTGCGCCGGAACGGCGCGCTCCGCCTGCGGGAAGCTTTGATACAGCACGGTGCCATCTTCCGCAATCACCGAACGCAACGCGGAGAGCGGCGCACGGTTACCGCCGCTGGCGATTGTCTGGAACGCTTGCGCCACTTCGACAGGCGTCAGGTTAAGCGCCCCCAGCAGCATGGCCGGAACCGGATGCAACTGATCTTTTGGTACGCCCAGTTTTGCCCAGGTGTCAGTCACCGCAGGCAGGCCCAGCGCCATCCCCAGATTCACCGTCGGCACGTTCATCGAACGCGTCAGGGCATCGACCAGCATTACTTTTCCGCTTTCGCTATAGCGACGGTCATCGTTCTGCGGCGACCAGACCTGGCCGTTTGGCTGACGCAGCGCAATCGGCGCATCAGCGATCCACGTATTCAGGCGATAAATCTTTGGCTGGCTCAGGGCGGTCAGATAAGTAGCCGGTTTTGCCAGAGAACCAATCGAACGGCGCGCCTGCATCGCACGGTTATAGCCCGCAAACTGCGGTTCTGCGCCGCCGACCATCGCGCGCACTTCGCCGCTGAAGCGGTCCACCACCACGATCGCGGTTTCGAGATCGCTCAGCTTACGCTGCTTTTTCAGTAGCGGAATGCCTTCCACCGCCGCTTTCTCGGCGGCATCCTGCGCCACGGAATCGAAGGTGGTGAAAATCTTCACGCCGGAGAGATCTTTCACCTTATCGCCGAGCTTCGCCTGCAGTTCCTGACGCACCATCTGCATGAATGCCGGCTGCGGCGAGATCACCCCACCACGCGGCTGCACGCCCAGCGGACGCGCGCTCAGCATATCGTACAGTTCCTGATCGATGATCTGCTGCTGTTGCAGCAGGCGCAGCACAAGGTTGCGACGCTCCAGCGCCAGCGTCGGGTTACGCCAAGGGTTATAAATGGACGCCCCTTTCACCATTCCGACCAGCAACGCCTGCTGATCAAGGCTTAACTCTTCCACCGGGCGGCCAAAGTAGTACAGACTCGCCAGCGGGAAGCCGCGGATTTCGTTATCGCCGCTCTGTCCGAGATACACCTCGTTCATATACAGCTCAAGGATGCGGTCTTTGCTGTAGCGGGCGTCCATCAGCAGCGCCATATAAGCTTCGTTGGCCTTACGCCAGTACGAACGCTCGCTGGTCAGGAACAGGTTTTTCACTAACTGTTGCGTCAGCGTACTTGCCCCCTGCACCGTCCGTCCGGCGGTCAGGTTCGCCAGAACCGCGCGGCCAATAGAGTACAGACTGACGCCGTCATGCTCGTAAAAGTGACGGTCTTCGGTCGCCAGCAGCGTATCCACCAGCAGATCCGGGAAGCCGCTGCGCGGCACAAACAGACGCTGCTCGCCGTTTGGCGAAGAGAGCATGGTGATCAGACGCGGATCGAGACGGAAAAACCCGAACTGGCGGTTATTATCCATGTTCACGATCGTATTCAGATGGCCGCCATCAAAGGTCAAGCGCGCGCGCACCTGCCCCTCTTTGCTGTCCGGGAAATCAAACGGACGGCGGATCATTTCAATGCTGTTGGCCTGCACGGTAAACTCGCCGGGACGCGTCATCTTCGTCACCTGGCGATACTGCGTCGCTTCCAGCAGCCGCACCATTTCGTTCTTGCTGACCGGCATTTCCGGCTCGAGATTCACCATCCGGCCATAAACGGCCGCGGGCAATTGCCAGACTTTGCCATCAATACGACTGCGGATTTTTTGATCCAGATAAACGCCGTAAATGGCGAACAGCACCAGAAAAACAATCGCTATTTTCAGCAGCAGCCACAACCAGCCGCGCTTACCACGAGGCTTACGCCCTTTGCCCTTACCTTTACGCGGCATCGGTTCTTCATCCTCATAGTCATCATCATAATCGTCGTCGTACTCATTATCTCTGAGTTGGCGACGGCTCACCTTTTGTTTCACCGGACGCGAGGGTTTCCCTTTGCGTCCAATCGGCTCGCGGTCATTCCCGGCCATGTTTTTTCTCCGCAACGTTCAGGCGCAAAGGCCCGATTTTCAGTTCTTCTGTCACCCGACAGAAGAAGAAATCTCTCAATTTATCGCTCGCTGTTTTACCAGATAACGCTTTGCTTACCGGCTTACAGAGGACATTCGTCCCACTATGAATACTTTTTGGTACGCCGCGTGGGCGCGGTATTCGCCGGGTCGTCAGGCCAGACATGTTTGGGGTAGCGTCCTTTCATCTCTTTTTGTACCTCGCGATACGCCCCCTGCCAGAACGCGCTTAAATCACGCGTAATCTGTAAGGGCCGCTGGGCGGGCGATAAGAGTTCCAGTACCAACGGCACGCGCCCTTCGGCGATGGTCGGCGTACTGGCCTCGCCAAACATTTCCTGCATTCGGACCGCCAACGCGGGCGGGTTATCCTCATGATAACGAATGGCTATCCGACTTCCTGTCGGCACAGTGTAATGTGTGGGCAGCGAACTCACCAGACGTTGCTGCAGAGGATAGTCGAGCAGTCCCAGCAAAGCCTGATGAATATTCAGCGATTTCAGATTTTTTAACGAATGCACACCGGCCATATGCGGCAGTAACCAGCGCTCAAGATTCGCCTGTAGCGTCTGATCGTCCACCGCAGGCCAGTCATATTCCGGCAGCCACTTCGCCGCACACTGCAAACGCAGACGCAACTGCACCGCTTCCGGCGTCCAGTTGAGCACATCCAGCCCCCTGTCGCGGATCCCGTTCAGCATCGCCAGATGCAGCTCGTCTTCCGAGGGTTTCGCCAACGGCTGTACTTTCACCGTCAGTTGTCCGATGCGCATCCTGCGCCACGCTTTGAGCGTCCCCTGCGCCTCATCCCATTCAATCGTGTCCGACTGCTGCAACAGTTCCGGACATTGCCGGACAAGCGCGTCGATGTCCAGCGGCAACGCCAGCAGGATCCGCGCGTCCGGCGACGCACTGCCCTGCAGCAAGAGCGGGGCGATCAGCCATTCATGACGTCCCAGCGCATCATCGGCGTCCAGCACTGCGCCCATGCCGTTTGCCAGTTGATAACGTCCGTCCAGGCCGCGCCGTCGCGCCACGCGATCGGCAAAGGCGTACGCCAGCAATGGCGCGATCCGCGAGACGTCCGCGACGCCGCGGCGGCTATTCAGGCGTTTCAACAGTTGCTGGCTGCGCTGCTGCCAGGCGGGCTGGTGGCGTGAAAACGCTACGCCAAGATCGGTATTGCCTCCGCGCGGCGGCTCTTCGAGGATCGCCGCAAGCTGGGCGGCGGTTGCGGCGGCGTCGGGATCGGAAGCGCTCACTAACATAGCAGCCAGCCGCGGGTCGTTGCCCAACGCCGCCATCTTTTGCCCTCTTGCGCTCAGGCGTTCGCCATCCAACGCGCCCAGCATCTGTAACAGCCGTTTCGCCGCCTGTAAGTGTATCGCGGGCGGCAGATCCAGCCAGGTTAACTGTGCGGGATCGCTGCATCCCCATTGCAACAGCTCCATCAGCAGGCCGGAGAGATCGCTATGCAGGATTTCGGGATCCCCTTGCGCAGCGGCGCGTTCCGCCTGTTCTTTGGCGATCAGATGCAGGCAAATGCCCGGCGCCAGACGTCCGGCGCGACCGGCACGCTGGGTCATTGACGCCTGACTGACGCGCTGCGTAATCAGCCGGGTCAGCCCAGTACGCGCGTCAAATCTGGCGACACGCTCCTGGGCGCAATCGACCACCAGTCGAATGCCTTCGATGGTCAGACTGGTTTCGGCGATATTGGTCGCCAGCACCACTTTACGCATTCCCGGCGGCGCAGGCAGGATCGCCGTACGCTGGGCATTCAGCGACAGCGCGCCATACAGCGGACAGAGAAGGACATCGCTGCCGACACGCGCGCTCAGATGTTCCTGTACGCGCTGGATCTCGCCGACGCCGGGTAAAAACAACAGCAGCGATCCCGGTTCCTGGCGCAGCAGTTCGGCGGTGGCGACGGCAACGGCCTCATCAAAACGCAGTTGCGCCGCCAGGGGGTGATAACGGCGCTCAACGGGGTAAGCTCGCCCTTCGGACACCACCACCGGCGCATCCGGCAGACGCTGCCGCAGGCGATCGTTATCCAGCGTGGCGGACATGATCAGCAGCGTCAGGTCGTCGCGCAGCCCCTGCTGCACATCAAGCAACAGCGCCAGCGCCAGATCCGCCTGCAGACTGCGCTCGTGGAATTCATCAAGGATCACCAGGCTGACGCCGCTTAGCTCCGGGTCGCGTTGTATCATTCGCGTCAGCACCCCTTCGGTGACCACCTCCAGCCGCGTGGTTGGCCCCACGCAGGATTGCGCGCGCATCCGGTATCCCACCGTTTCGCCGGGCTTTTCGTTCAACAGCTCCGCCAGCCGCTGCGCCACATTACGCGCCGCCAGACGACGCGGCTCAAGCAGGATAATCCGCCCGTCAAAGCGTTGATGGGAAAGAAACTGCAGCGGCAGCCAGGTGGATTTACCGGCGCCGGTCGGCGCGCTCAGCAGAACCTGCGGCGCAGAATCCAGTGCGGCAAGCAGTTCAGGCAGTACGGCGGCAACAGGCAATGACGTCACAAATGGCTCCAGAGGGTTAACATTCTTCGCGCTGCATTGTAGCATCGCGTTAATTCATAACCGAGTACCGAAGATGTCTGAGCCGAAACGGCTGTTCTTTGCCATTGAGCTGCCCGCTGACGCGCGCGCGCAAATCGTTCACTGGCGCGCGGCGCACTTTGCACCCGAGGCGGGGCGACCCGTAGCGGCCGACAACCTGCACGTAACGCTGGCGTTTTTAGGCGACGTTAGCGCCGACAAACAACAGGCGTTAGCTACGCTGGCCGGACGCATTCGCCAGCCTGCTTTCACGCTGACGCTGGACGATGCGGGGCAATGGCTGCGCTCCCGGGTGGTCTGGCTCGGAACGCGCCAGTCGCCGCGGGGTTTACTGCAACTGGCCAATATGCTGCGCGCCCAGGCCGCGCGCAGCGGCTGCTACCAAAGCCCGCAGCCGTTTCATCCGCACGTAACTTTGCTGCGCGACGCCAGTCATGCGGTCGCCATTCCCGCGCCCGGTTTTTGTTGGTCGTTTCCGGTAACTGAGTTTACGCTTTACGCCTCCTCGTTCACCCGGGGACGAACCCGATACACGCCGTTGCAGCGCTGGACGCTCAGCGAATAATTTAAGGACACGCGTGATGCAGTTTTCTCCCCCCCTCCAGCGCGCCACGCTGGTTAAGCGTTACAAACGTTTTTTAGCCGATGTGATCACACCCGACGGAACCGAACTCACGTTACACTGCCCAAATACTGGCGCAATGACCGGTTGCGCAGAACCCGGGGACACCGTCTGGTATTCGACGTCAGAAAATACTAAACGCAAATATCCGCATACCTGGGAATTAACTGAAACCCAAAATGGCGCGCTTATTTGTGTTAACACATTATGGGCGAACAGGCTGACGAAAGAGGCTCTGGAACAAGGCAGGGTTTCAGAACTTTCAGGATACAGTACCCTGAAAAGCGAAGTAAAATACGGCGCCGAACGAAGCCGCATCGATTTTATGTTACAGGCAGATTTCCGGCCTGACTGCTATATTGAAGTGAAATCGGTAACGCTGGCGGAAAAGGATTTCGGTTTTTTTCCCGATGCCATCACTGAACGAGGTCAGAAACATCTTCGGGAATTGATGAGCGTAGCGGCTGAGGGCAAACGCGCCGTGATTTTTTTCGCCGTTCTGCATTCCGCCATTACACGGTTTTCACCTGCGCGCCATATTGACGCGAAATACGCGCAACTATTGATTGAGGCACAGCGTAAGGGGGTAGAAATTCTGGTTTATAAAGCGGAACTTTCTGCCGGGAGTATGACTCTTAATGAGCCATTACCCATTACTTTTTAGTGATGTAAAATTTTGGTTATTTAGTATTCTGGTCGCGTGCGCAAATACGCTTTTCCTCACAGGGTTGTCAAGTGTTACGTTTAGTTAATTGCTATCCGGAAAAGCATCTGCTATTTATAGCGACCTGATTTTTCCCCCGAACATGGGGATCGATAGTGCGTGTTAAGGAGAAGCAACATGCAAGAAGGGCAAAACCGTAAAACATCGTCCCTGAGTATTCTCGCCATCGCTGGGGTGGAGCCGTACCAGGAGAAACCGGGCGAAGAGTATATGAACGAAGCCCAGCTGTCGCACTTCAGGCGTATTCTTGAAGCATGGCGTAATCAACTTAGGGATGAAGTCGATCGCACCGTTACTCATATGCAGGACGAAGCTGCCAACTTCCCTGACCCGGTAGACCGTGCCGCGCAGGAAGAAGAGTTCAGCCTTGAGCTGCGTAACCGTGACCGTGAGCGCAAACTGATCAAAAAGATCGAGAAAACGCTGAAGAAGGTTGAAGATGAAGATTTCGGCTACTGCGAATCCTGCGGTGTGGAAATCGGTATTCGTCGCCTGGAAGCGCGTCCGACAGCCGATCTCTGCATCGACTGCAAAACGCTGGCTGAAATTCGCGAAAAACAGATGGCGGGTTAACCCCCACCGTTTGATCACGTTTACACCAGGCGGGGACTTCCCCGCCTTTTCATTTGTCCGTAACGATGACTGACTCACACTATATTGGCCGCTTCGCCCCTTCCCCTTCCGGCGCACTGCATTTTGGCTCCCTGATTGCCGCGCTCGGCAGTTATTTACAGGCGCGCGCCCAAAACGGCATCTGGCGCGTACGCATCGAAGATATCGATCCTCCTCGTGAAGTTCCCGGTGCCGCTGACACCATTCTGCGCCAGCTGGAACATTACGGTCTGCACTGGGATGGCGAAATACTCTGGCAATCCCGTCGCCATGAGGCGTATCGCGAGGCGCTCGCCTGGCTGCGCGATCACGGGTTGAGCTATTACTGCACCTGCCCCCGCGCGCGCATTCAACGCATCGGCGGTATTTATGACGGCCACTGCCGCGACAAGCATAACGGGCCGGATCAGGCAGCGGTACGCATCAGGCAACGTCATCCGGTCACCCGCTTTCACGATCGCCTGCGCGGTGATATTCAGGCCGACAAACGGCTGGCGCAGGAAGATTTTATTATTCATCGCCGGGATGGGTTGTTTGCCTATAACCTGGCGGTGGTGGTGGACGACCATTTCCAGGGCGTCACGGAAATCGTGCGCGGCGCCGATCTCATCGAACCAACGGTTCGACAAATTTCGCTCTACCAGTTGTTCGGCTGGACAGTGCCCGACTATATTCATTTGCCGCTGGCGCTGAATGCGCAGGGCGCAAAACTGTCTAAACAAAATCATGCGCCTGCTTTGCCGCAGGGCGACCCGCGTCCCGTCCTCATTGACGCGCTGCGCTTCCTCGGACAGCGTATTGCGCCAGACTGGCAGGCCATGCCAGTGGAGGCGATTCTTCAGTTCGCCACAGAGAACTGGCGCCTGGCAGACGTGACGGAATCGGCATCTGTAAATCCGCCATTCTCAAACGCGTCGTGCTGAGCTATGATTAGCCGCTATTTTTGCTCGTTGTCTTTCGCATTTTCATAATCCGAAAGCCCGCGGGTAAATTGATTTGATTGATGATTGACACTACCGAGGTGCACTATTTTTACCCGAGTCGCTAATTTTTGCCGCAAGGTGCTAAGCCGCGAGGAGAGCGAGGCAGACACTGCCGTCGCCCGTCCACATATGACGGTCATCCCACGCGAGCAGCACGCTATTTCCCGCAAAGATATCAGTGAAAATGCCCTGAAGGTAATGTACAGGCTCAACAAAGCGGGATATGAAGCATGGCTGGTTGGCGGCGGCGTCCGCGACCTGTTGCTGGGCAAAAAACCCAAAGATTTCGACGTGACCACCAACGCGACGCCGGATCAGGTACGCAAACTGTTCCGCAACTGTCGCCTGGTCGGTCGCCGATTCCGTCTGGCGCACGTGATGTTTGGTCCGGAAATTATTGAAGTCGCCACCTTCCGCGGTCACCACGAAGGCAGCGAGAGCGATCGCACGACCTCCCAACGTGGGCAAAACGGTATGCTGCTGCGCGACAATATTTTCGGCTCCATTGAAGAGGACGCCCAGCGCCGCGACTTTACCATTAACAGCCTGTATTACAGCGTCGCTGACTTTACTGTCCGTGATTACGTGGGCGGTATGAAGGATTTACAGGACGGCGTCATCCGTCTGATCGGCAATCCGGAAACCCGCTACCGTGAAGATCCGGTGCGGATGCTGCGCGCGGTGCGTTTCGCCGCCAAGCTGGACATGCGCATCAGCCCGGAAACCGCAGAGCCGATCCCGCGTCTGGCGACGCTGCTGAACGACATTCCGCCAGCCCGTCTGTTTGAAGAGTCGCTGAAGCTGCTCCAGGCAGGCTACGGCTACGAGACCTATCTTAAGCTGCGCGAATACAGCCTGTTCCAGCCGCTGTTCCCGACCATTACCCGCTATTTCACCGAAAACGGCGACAGCCCAATGGAGCGCATCATCGCCCAGGTGCTGAAGAACACCGATAACCGTATTCACAACGACATGCGGGTGAACCCGGCGTTCCTGTTTGCCGCCATGTTCTGGTACCCGTTACTGGAGATGGCGCAGAAAATCGCCCAGGAAAGCGGCCTGGCCTACTACGACGCATTCGCTCTGGCAATGAATGACGTGCTGGATGAGGCCTGCCGTTCGCTGGCGATTCCAAAACGCCTGACCTCGCTGACCCGTGATATCTGGCAGCTTCAGCTACGGATGTCCCGCCGTCAGGGAAAACGCGCGTGGAAGCTCATGGAACATCCGAAATTCCGTGCGGCTTACGATCTGCTGGCGCTGCGCGCCGAAGCGGAAAAAAGCGCCGAGCTGCAACGCCTGGCACAATGGTGGGGCGAATTCCAGGTCTCTGCGCCGCCAGAGCAGAAGGGCATGCTCAACGAACTGGATGAAGATCCGATGCCACGCCGCCGCAATCGTCGCCCGCGCAAACGCGCCCCGCGTCGCGAGGGTACCGCGTGACCCTCGCTTATATCGCGCTTGGCAGCAACCTGGCCTCCCCCCTGGAACAGGTCAATGCTGCCATAAAATCGATTGGCGACATTCCGCAGAGCCGGATTGTCGCCGTCTCCTCTTTTTACCGCACTGCGCCCTTAGGTCCCCAGGATCAGCCGGATTACCTGAACGCGGCGGTCGCGCTGGACACCGACCTTGCGCCGGAGACTCTGCTCGATCATACCCAACGGATTGAACTGCAGCAGGGGCGCGTACGCAAAGCCGAGCGCTGGGGTCCGCGCACGTTGGATCTCGACATTATGCTGTTTGGCGATCGTGTCATTCAGACCGAGCGCCTGACTGTTCCCCATTACGATATGCACAACCGCGGCTTTATGCTTTGGCCGCTGTTTGAGATTGCGCCCGATCTGCGGTTTCCGGATGGAAAATCGTTACAACAACGCCTCGTCGAACTCGGCGAAGAAAAACCCGAACGCGGGTAAATCCCCCTCCCCTTTAGCGTTTACTGCTTTCACGCCAATCGATTGCTTAAAACAATTGCCCCCCTGAATGTGACTGTTAGAATGCCGATAAATATGACGTTCACCATCAGGAAATGTTATGAAACCAACCACTATCTCACTGTTGCAAAAGTGCAAACAGGAGAAAAAACGCTTCGCCACCATTACGGCTTACGACTACAGCTTCGCTAAGTTATTTGCCGACGAAGGCATCAACGTGATGCTGGTGGGCGACTCGCTGGGGATGACCGTTCAGGGCCATGACTCCACCCTTCCTGTTACCGTTGCGGATATCGCCTATCACACGTGCGCGGTACGGCGCGGCGCACCGAACTGCCTGCTGCTTTCTGACCTGCCGTTTATGGCTTACGCGACGCCGGAGCAGGCCTTTGAAAACGCGGCGGCGGTGATGCGCGCCGGGGCGAACATGGTCAAGATTGAAGGCGGCGCATGGCTGGCGGATACCGTAAAAATGCTCACCGAGCGTGCCGTTCCGGTCTGCGGTCACCTGGGGCTGACGCCGCAATCGGTCAATATTTTCGGCGGTTACAAGGTTCAGGGGCGCGGTGACGCCGGGCAAGCGCTGCTTGATGACGCGCTGGCGCTGGAAGCCGCGGGCGCACAGTTGTTAGTGCTCGAATGCGTGCCGGTTGAACTGGCAAAACGCATCACTGACGCGCTCACCATTCCGGTGATCGGCATTGGCGCGGGCAACGTGACTGACGGTCAGATTCTGGTGATGCATGACGCTTTCGGCATCACCGGCGGTCATATTCCGAAATTTGCCAAAAATTTCCTTACCGAAGCAGGCGACATGCGCGCCGCGGTGCGGCAGTATATTGCCGAGGTGGAGTCCGGCGTCTATCCGGGCGAAGAACACAGTTTCCATTAAGGAGTTTTGTTGTGTTGATAATTGAAACCCTGCCGCTGCTGCGCCAGCATATCCGCAGAGCCCGCCAGGAAGGAAAACGCATTGCGCTGGTTCCAACCATGGGCAACCTGCACGACGGTCATATGAAGCTGGTTGATGAAGCGAAAGCCCGCGCCGATATCGTGGTGGTCAGCATCTTCGTTAATCCGATGCAGTTCGACCGCCCGGACGATCTGGTGCGTTATCCGCGCACGCTGCAGGAGGACTGTGAGAAGCTGAACAAACGTAAAGTCGATTTTGTTTTCGCGCCGGCAGCCGATCAAATCTACCCGCAGGGCACCGAAGGCCAGACGTATGTTGATGTTCCTGGTCTTTCCACAATGCTGGAGGGCGCCAGCCGCCCGGGCCATTTCCGCGGCGTTTCCACCATCGTCAGCAAGCTGTTTAACCTCGTTCAGCCGGATATCGCCTGTTTCGGTGAAAAAGATTTTCAGCAACTGGCGCTGATCCGCAAAATGGTGGCCGATATGGGCTACGACATTGAAATCGTCGGCGTACCGATTATTCGCGCCAAAGACGGTTTAGCCCTCAGTTCACGCAATGGTTATTTGACCGCGGAGCAGCGCAAAATCGCCCCGGGTTTATACAAGGTCATGTGTGAGATTGGTGAAAAACTGCAGGCCGGCGAGCGCGAACTGGATGAAATGATCGCCCTTGCGGAAAAAGCCCTGAATGAGAAAGGCTTCCGCGCCGATGATATTCAGATCCGCGACGCCGACACCCTGCTTGCGCTGACGGAAACCAGCCAGCGGGCGGTCATTCTGGTGGCCGCGTGGCTGGGACAGGCGCGCCTGATTGACAACCAGACGGTAACATTAACCCAGTAGACAGGGGTTAAAAATCGGGCAATACTGCCTGAGAAAATTCTCAAGGCAGGGCGCGCCCTGCCGGGTTAACGACAGTACATACTCATCAATCTTCTCAGGCGTCCTGTACAGGGACAGCCTGAATGATGACGAATATTTTAAGGTAGACGTTATGATTCGCACTATGCTGCAGGGCAAACTCCACCGCGTGAAAGTGACTCAGGCGGACCTGCACTATGAAGGTTCCTGCGCCATCGATCAGGATTTCCTCGACGCCGCCGGGATCCTTGAAAATGAAGCTATCGATATCTGGAATGTATCGAATGGCAAACGCTTTTCCACCTATGCAATTGCCGCCGAGCGCGGTTCGCGCATTATCTCCGTCAATGGCGCGGCGGCGCATTGCGCCAGCGTGGGGGATATTGTGATCATCGCCAGCTTCGTCACCATGTCCGACGAAGAAGCGCGCCGCTGGCGGCCAAATGTCGCCTACTTTGAAGGCGACAATGAAATGAAACGCACCGCAAAAGCCATTCCGGTTCAGGTTGCCTGATATCTACCCCTGCGGCTGATTGCTGATCAGCCGCGACATCGTCTCCAGCGAGTCCGTTCTCATGATGTACAGGCGCTTCAGCAAAAACGGATTATCTCCCGGCTTAACCTTCCCTTTTACCGTCGTCACCGCCAGATGAAATCCGGCGTCTTTCGCGGCCTTAACCGCCGTCGCGTTATAACCGCCAAACGGATACGATAGGTAACGCACCTGCGGCGTAAACTGCGCCAGCGCCCGGCGTGAACGTTTGAAATCAAAGAGAATATTATGGTGGCTGCGGCTTAACAGAATGGGATGACGATAGCCATCAACCCGATGCAAAAAGTGGGTATGCGACTGAAGGTCAAAAACATCACGGATGTGGTTAAGCTCGGAAACACTCATAAACTGTAGCGAACGTGGATCCCACTTCTGCGGTCGACCTTTTATGCGCGAGGTGATAATGAACGCGGTGGCCCTCATGCCGTACTGCTTCAACACCGGATACGCATAGCGGCTGACGGACTTGAGACCGTCATCAAAGGTAATGACCACCGCCTTCCCGGGCAGGTTCATTTTATTGCGCACATACCCTTCAAGCTGCGCCATCGTCAGCGTGGCGTAACCCTGGTCCCGCAGCCAGGTCATCTGGTTACTGAATGCCCGCACGCTGGTGGTTGTCGAAGTATGACGAAAGCGGGTGTTTTCTTCATCACGTAGAATGTGGTGGTAAGTGAGCACCGGCAGCCCCTTGTCCTCCTGGGCATCCAGCGCGCTTATCCAGGCCAGCCGCTCGCCAATGCGGATTTGATACCAGGTCTGGTTAAGCCGATCCTTCAGCTTACTGATGACGGGATAACGTAAGTTTTCCGCCAGCACGCCAAACGGCGCGCTGCCCACATTCGGGGCGTTGTAAACGGGCGTCGCTTTCCAGGTCAGCAGGTTTTGGTTACTGAGTGGCTTATTGAGATCGCCTAAGCTGTCTTCAACCCGCTGCTTGCCCTGTACCGGCGCCAGGTGCCCTTTATCGATAAAGCCGGTTCCGAAGCCAAATGAAAATTCATAATAGTCAGCCGCCACGGGGATGACCGCAAGGATTTGCCCGGCGCGAATGTTCCCCACCGTTATCATTTTGTCGCCAATCTGCGCCCAGATCGCCGCATCTTCGGTGGTTTGCATATAACGGGCAGGCAAAGCCGCGCTGACGACTGTAGAGACACACAGCAGCAGAAAGAGAAGGTATTTTTTCATGACACGAACCGGGAAAGAGACAACGCGAGGATTGTATCAATTCATCTCAGTGATCAAAATGCCCCAGCGCCTGTCCCGTCAGGCGCTAGCAGTCATACAGATCGTGCAACAGCACAAACGGTGGATTCTTTTGCTGCTGATGCCAGAGACTGGTTACCTCCGGCGCGCCACGCGACACAATATGATGGCGAAACGCCTCGCTGCTCATCGTTGCGCGGAAGGGGAGCATCTGCTCCAGCAAGGGAAAATGGATGCCGGAAATGACTTCACAACGGGGATGTTTGTGGCTCATCAGTGACGCCACCCGATACGGCGCAGCACCAGACGTATCGGTTAAAAAGATGACGCCGTCGCCGGTATCCGTTTCGTGCAGCGCATCGCACAACATCCTGCTCAGCATGTTGGCGCTCAGACCGCGCCAGAAATTCACCGCCCGGCATTGCGCCAGTGGGCCATATTTCGTTTCCAGACGCTCCAGCAGTTCCTCTGCTTTATCGTCATGACAGGTAATCACCCAGCCTAACATTGTTTGCCTCCTTAGCAGGCAAGTAGTTTATCAGGGTGATAAATAGAGAATGATGACAGCGGTCAAATGTTATCCCCTCCCCGAACGGAGAGGGGAATGAGGCCATTAGCTACGCAGGCCGCGACCGCGCTGGATCAGCGTCCAGCACAGCAGATAAAACGCGACGATAAATACCACCAGCACACCGAACGTGGTCACCAGCGGCACATCGTGAATGCCGAGGAAACCGTAGCGGAAGCCGCTGATCATGTAGACGATCGGGTTCAGATGCGACAGCCCCTGCCAGAACGGCGGCAGCAGCGTCAGGGAGTAGAACACCCCGCCCAGATAGGTCAGCGGCGTCAGCACGAAGGTTGGGATCAGGCTGATATCGTCGAAGGTTTTTGCAAACACGGCGTTAAGCAGACCCGCCAGCGAAAACAGTACTGCGGTCAGCACCAGCGTCAGTGCGACAAACACCCACGAATGCACCTGAAAGGGCACGAAGAACAGCGAAATCGCCGTCACCAGAATACCCACGCATAAACCACGCGCCACGCCGCCGCCGACAAACCCGGCGATGATGACGTGGGTAGGCACCGGCGCCACCAGCAGTTCTTCGATGTTGCGCTGAAACTTGGCGCTGAAGAACGAAGAGGCAACGTTCGCGTAAGCGTTGGTAATGACCGCCATCATGATCAGGCCCGGCACGATAAACTGCATGTAGCTGAAGCCATGCATTTCGCCGATTCGCGAACCGATCAGGTTACCAAAAATAATAAAATACAGCGTCATGGTGATAACGGGCGGCACCAGCGTCTGCACCCAGATGCGCATGAAGCGATGAATTTCTTTCGCCCAGATACTTTTCAGCGCGACCCAGTAAAGCTGCATCATGCGCGATCTCCTTGTTTTTCATGAACCAGTGACACAAACAGCTCCTCAAGGCGGTTCGCTTTGTTACGCATGCTCAATACCTGAATGCCCTGCTCGCTGAGCTGGCTGAACACGCTGTTGATCCCCTGTTCGCGCAGGACTTCCACTTCCAGCGTGGAGGTATCCACCAGCCGGTACTGATAGCCGTTCAGCTTTGGCAGCGGGCTTTTCGGCGCCAGGTCGAGAATGAAGGTTTCGGATTTCAACTTCGACAACAGAGTCTTCATTGAGGTGTTTTCCACCAGCTCGCCATGCTGAATAATACCGATGTTGCGGCACAGCATTTCCGCTTCTTCCAGATAGTGGGTGGTGAGAATGATCGTGGTGCCTTTGTCGTTTAAATCCTTCAAAAAACCCCACATTGAGCGGCGAAGCTCAATATCCACCCCGGCGGTTGGCTCATCAAGAATCAACAGTTTCGGCTCATGCATCAGGGCGCGGGCGATCATCAGGCGACGCTTCATCCCGCCGGATAACATCCGCGCGCGTTCGTTACGCTTCTCCCATAAATCGAGCTGTTTCAGATACTTTTCGCTGCGCTCGACCGCTTCTTTACGTTCGACGCCGTAGTACCCCGCCTGATTCACGACAATTTGCTGCACCGTCTCAAAAGGGTTGAAGTTAAACTCCTGCGGCACCAGTCCCAGCTGGCGTTTGGCGTTGACGATATCTTTTTCAAGATCGTAGCCAAACACGCTAACGCGCCCGGATGTTTTGTTAACAAGCGAACTGATGATGCCGATGGTGGTCGACTTTCCTGCCCCGTTTGGTCCCAGAAGCGCATAAAAATCACCCGCTTCGACCTGCAAATCGATACCGCGCAGCGCCTGAACGCCCCCCGGATACGTTTTTTTAAGTTGTTGAAGTTCCAGTGCAATGGTCATAAATTTTTACTTACCTTACGTTCTTACACTTTATATGTGGTTTAAATAATCGCGGAGTTGCCCTATATTAGCCCAACGCACTTATTTGGTTACAGGTCGTTAACCTCCATGAAAGACATAGATACACTCATCAGCAACAATGCACTATGGTCAAAAATGCTGGTGGAAGAGGATCCCGGATTTTTTGAGAAACTGGCGCAAGCGCAGAAACCGCGCTTTCTATGGATTGGATGTTCCGACAGTCGCGTTCCCGCAGAACGTTTAACCGGACTCGAGCCGGGCGAATTATTTGTTCACCGTAATGTGGCCAACCTGGTCATCCACACCGATCTCAACTGCCTCTCTGTGGTGCAGTATGCCGTCGATGTGCTGGAAGTTGAACACATTATTATCTGCGGCCACTACGGATGTGGCGGCGTGCAGGCGGCGGTTGAAAACCCGGAACTGGGTTTAATCAACAACTGGCTGCTGCACATCCGCGATATCTGGTTCAAACATAGCTCATTGCTCGGTGAAATGCCGCAGGAGCGTCGGATGGACACCTTGTGTGAGCTGAACGTAATGGAACAGGTGTACAACCTGGGCCATTCCACCATCATGCAGTCGGCGTGGAAGCGCGGTCAGAAAGTAACGATTCACGGCTGGGCGTACGGTATTCACGACGGGTTGCTGCGCGATCTGGAAGTGACGGCCACCAACCGCGAGTCGCTGGAACAGCGGTATCGTCAGGGCGTGTCTAACCTCAGTAAGAAACACATCAATCACCGCTAATTGACCATGCCGGGCGGCAACGCCATCCGGCATGTCTTTGCTTACTCGTCCAGCAGAACCACTTTACCGACATACGGCAGATGGCGATAACGCTGCGCGTAATCAATGCCGTAGCCCACCACGAACTCATCCGGAATCGAAAAACCGATAAATTCCACCGGCACGTTCACTTCACGACGGGAGGGTTTATCCAGCAGAGTGCAGATCGCCAGCGATTTCGGTTCGCGCAGCCCCAGGATCTCGCGCACTTTCGACAGTGTATTCCCGGAATCAATAATATCTTCCACAATCAGCACGTCTTTGCCGCGAATATCTTCGTCCAGGTCTTTGAGGATTTTCACGTCTCGGGTAGTAGACATGCCGCTACCGTAGCTGGAGGCGGTCATAAAATCGACTTCATGAGATACCTGCACTTCACGACACAGGTCCGCCATAAACATGAATGACCCCCGCAGCAGACCCACCAGCACCATTTCACTGCCGCTGTCTTTATAACGTTCAGTAATCTGACGACCCAGTTCGGCAATACGCGCTTTGATCTCCGCTTCAGGGATCATGACTTCTACAGTATGTTTCATATCTCTAACCATATGATTTAAAAACAAATCACTCAATGCCTGCTCCAGATGAACCGGCATCGAAATGCAAGGCACGCAGTATACCAGTAAAAGTATTTATTCGCGGCATCTGTTGATAAAGCTCATTTTGTGATGACGATCACACATGTTAAATCCTATAATTAATTGCTATTAAAAATTTAACAAATTGAGATGGTGTCTTTTTATGGCTGAAAACAATGCACGTTCGCCACGGCTTCTCGTGACGCTAACGGCCCTCTTTGCCGCGCTCTGCGGGCTGTATTTACTGATCGGCGGCGGCTGGCTGGTCGCTATCGGCGGCTCCTGGTACTACCCGATCGCCGGTCTGGCGATGCTGGGCGTCGCCTGGCTGCTCTGGCGCAGCAAGCGCTCCGCGCTGTGGCTGTATGCCGCTCTGCTGCTCGCCACTCTGATCTGGGGCGTATGGGAAGTCGGCTTCGACTTCTGGGCGCTGACGCCGCGCAGCGACATTCTTGTCTTCTTCGGCATCTGGCTGATTTTACCTTTTGTCTGGCGTCGCCTGATAATTCCTTCCGGCGGCGCGGTCGCCGCCCTGCTGGTCGCCCTGCTGATCAGCGGCGGGATCCTGACCTGGGCGGGCTTCAACGATCCGCAGGAAATTGACGGCACGCTCAGCGCCGAGTCCACGCCAGCCGAGCCTATCTCGCCGGTGGCTGACGGTGACTGGCCTGCCTACGGGCGCAACCAGGAAGGCCAGCGCTATTCACCGCTGAAGCAGATTAACGCCGATAACGTTCACAAGCTGAAGGAAGCGTGGGTGTTTCGTACCGGCGACCTGAAGCAGCCGGACGATCCGGGCGAACTGACTAACGAAGTCACGCCTATCAAAGTGGGTGACACGCTGTATCTATGCACCGCCCACCAGCGACTGTTCGCGCTGGATGCGGCGACGGGGAAAGAGAAATGGCATTACGACCCGGAACTGAAACCGAACGAGTCTTTCCAGCACGTCACCTGCCGCGGCGTCTCCTACCATGAAGCGAAGGCCGACACAGCCTCTCCGGAAGTGATTGCCGACTGTCCGCGCCGCATCATCCTGCCGGTAAACGATGGACGTCTGATTGCGCTGAACGCGGAAAACGGCAAGCTGTGCGAAACCTTTGCCAACAAAGGCGTGCTGAACCTGCAAACCAATATGCCGGATCAAACGCCGGGTCTGTACGAACCGACCTCGCCGCCAATCATTACCGATAAAACGATTGTGATTGCCGGGTCGGTCACCGATAACTTCTCCACCCGCGAAACGTCCGGAGTGATCCGCGGTTTCGACGTTAACAACGGTAAACTGCTGTGGGCGTTCGATCCGGGTGCGAAAGATCCAAATGCCATTCCTTCGGATGAGCACACCTTCACCTTTAACTCACCGAACTCGTGGGCGCCTGCGGCCTATGATGCGAAGCTGGACCTGGTTTATCTGCCGATGGGCGTCTCCACGCCGGATATCTGGGGCGGCCACCGTACGCCGGAGCAGGAACGCTACGCCAGCTCCGTTCTGGCGCTGAATGCCACTACCGGTAAGCTCGCGTGGAGCTATCAGACCGTTCACCACGATCTGTGGGATATGGACCTGCCCGCTCAACCGACGCTGGCGGATATTACCGTCAACGGCCAGACCGTGCCTGTTGTCTACGCCCCGGCGAAAACCGGCAACATTTTTGTCCTTGACCGTCGTAACGGCAAGCTGGTCGTCCCGGCGCCGGAAACCCCGGTACCGCAGGGCGCCGCAAAAGGCGACTACGTCACCAAAACCCAGCCGTTCTCCGAGCTGAGCTTCCGTCCGACGAAAGATTTGACCGGTGCGGATATGTGGGGCGCCACCATGTTCGACCAGTTGGTGTGCCGCGTGATGTTCCACCAGTTGCGCTATGAAGGTATCTTCACCCCGCCATCTGAGCAGGGTACGCTGGTGTTCCCGGGTAACCTCGGGATGTTCGAATGGGGCGGTATCTCCGTCGATCCCAACCGTCAAGTGGCGATTGCCAACCCGATGGCGCTGCCGTTCGTTTCGAAGCTGATCCCGCGTGGTCCGGGTAACCCGATGGAGCAGCCGAAAGACGCCAAAGGCACCGGCACCGAGTCGGGTATTCAGCCGCAGTACGGTGTGCCCTATGGCGTGACGCTGAATCCGTTCCTGTCACCGTTTGGTCTGCCGTGTAAGCAACCGGCCTGGGGGTATATCTCAGCGCTGGATCTGAAAACCAACGAAATAGTCTGGAAGAAACGCATTGGTACGCCGCAGGACAGTATGCCGTTCCCGATGCCGGTTCCGGTTCCCTTTAATATGGGAATGCCGATGCTCGGCGGCCCCATCTCAACCGCCGGTAACGTGCTGTTTATTGCCGCGACTGCCGATAACTACCTGCGAGCTTATAACATGAGCAACGGGGAAAAACTGTGGCAGGGTCGTCTGCCCGCAGGGGGCCAGGCGACGCCGATGACCTATGAGGTCAACGGTAAGCAATACGTGGTGATTTCCGCCGGGGGTCACGGTTCGTTTGGTACGAAGATGGGCGACTATATTGTCGCGTATGCCCTACCGGACGGCGAGAAGTAACGCTTATGCCCGGGTAACGCCAGGCATACCGCCGGGGGCGCCATCACAGCCGCCCCCGGCATTTTTATACGGTAAATCCTAACATCATCCCCGTATCTTCATGTTCCAGCAGATGACAATGCGCCATATAAGCATGTTCTTTTGGCGCGTCGTGATCGAACTTCACTAACACTTCACTCACCCCGCCTTCAACCCGAACCGTGTCCTTCCATCCGCGGCGATGCGCCACTGGCGGCTGTCCATTTTCTGACAGAATACGGAACTGCGTACCGTGAATATGGAACGGATGCAGCATCATGTCGCCAACGCCAGAAATCACCCAACGCTCATGTTGTCCTTTGCTGGCGGCAAACATCGGTTTGTTCATGTCAAAGGCGACGCCGTTGATCATATTGGCATTGTGGAAGTCAACATGCCCGCCGTGGTTCATCTTCTCCATACCGCCGTGCTGCATATGGCCCTTATGCCCCTGCATCTGGCCATGATTCATACCCGACATCGCCTGCGGACCATACTTCTTCATCAGCAATTGCATGCCCATCATGTCAAGCATCGGGTCCATAGATAGCTGCAATTTACGTACGGTCAACCCGTCAAGCGACGGCAGGGCTGGCAATGTCGCGAGCGTGTCCGGCAGCGTCCCGGAGGCGTTTACCGCCACTGGCTGGATGCGCATCACCGGGTGCGGCTTATCAAACGGCGCGACCGCCATCCCCATCTGGCTGACCGGCAGGGTCACAAGGTCGAACGGCTTACCGTCGCTCACGTCCACCAGCACCTCAAAGCGTTCGCCCATCAACATCGGCAGTTCAGCCACTTTTACCGGCTCAGGCAGCAGGCCGCCATCGCTGGCAATGACATAGAATGGACGCTTATCGCTGGTCGCAAAATTAAGCGAACGGGCGTTACAACCGTTGAGCAGACGCAGACGCAGCCAGCCGCGCGGCGCAGCATGTTGTGGGTAAAGCGCCCCATTGGTCAGCAGCGTATCGCCAAACCATCCGACGGCGGCAGTCATGATGTCCAGTTGATAGTCTATCTGTCCGGCGTCGGTAAAGCGCTTGTCCTGAACAATGACCGGCACATCGTCAATGCCCCACTGTTTCGGCAACAGCAGTGTGTGGATCTCGTCGTCTTCAATCATCACCAGACCGGCCAGCCCCATCGCCACCTGACGCCCGGTTTTGCCATGCTGATGGGGATGAAACCAGCAGGTCGCCGCGCGCTGTTCGGGCGTTAAGGTCACGGTGCGTTTTCCCCCGGCGGGAATAATGCCCTGCGGGCCGCCATCCACGTCGCCGGGCACTTCCAGCCCATGCCAGTGCACCGTGGTCTCTTCCGCCAGTTGGTTATGAATATCCACCGTCACCGTTTTACCGCGCTGTAATTTCAGGGCCGGACCAAGCACGTTGCCGTTATAACCCCAGGTCGTCGCCGTCTTCCCGGCAAACGTTGACTGCCCTGCCTGAATCGTCAACGAGAGACGATGACGGGCATCGGTAGTCAGAAGATTCGGAATGGGAAGCGCAGGACGCTCAGCGGCAAAAACAGCGCGGCTCCACAGCGGCAAAGCCGACGCCACCCCAAGCGCCACAGAATATTTTAAGAAATCACGACGTTGCATAATCACTTCCTTATTTTGCAGCAGGCGAAAACAGCCCAATCCTTGAGCATAGACCCTCCCCTTACGGGAAGGTCAAGTTTATGACATCACGCTGAACAATAATAAAAGTCGTCGCCTTGCCAACAGTGTGCTAACGTTTAGTTTCCGTGATGCCGTGGTAGAAGCAATGAAGACGTTTTTCAGAACCGTGCTGTTCAGCAGTCTGATGGCTGTTTGCGCGAACAGTTATGCGCTCAGTGAATCTGAAGCCGAAGATATGGCCGATTTAACAGCCGTTTTTGTTTTTCTGAAAAATGACTGCGGCTACCAGAATTTACCCAACGGGCAAATTCGGCGCGCGCTGGTCTTTTTTGCTCAGCAAAACCAGTGGGACCTCAGTAATTACGACTCCTTCGATATGAAATCGCTCGGCGAAGACAGCTATCGCGATCTGAGCGGTATCGGTATTCCCGTCGCTAAAAAGTGCAAAGCGCTGGCGCGCGACTCGCTGAGTCTGCTCGCCTACGTCAAATAAAATCATGCTACCCTGTTGTTGACATCATGACCGTGCATCCGCGGTCATAGTTAGCTATTATGTTGCGCCCTTTTTAACGGGTGTTAACAATGGAGGTATCAACCTTTGGCCGACAAACAGCAGTGGCATGAAACGCTACACGACCAGTTTGGACAGTACTTTGCCGTCGATAACGTGCTTTATCACGAGAAGACCGAACATCAGGATCTGATCATCTTCGAAAACGCCGCCTTTGGCCGCGTCATGGCGCTGGATGGGGTGGTGCAAACTACCGAGCGCGATGAGTTTATTTATCATGAAATGATGACACACGTTCCGCTACTGGCCCACGGCCACGCGAAGCACGTGCTGATTATTGGCGGCGGCGACGGTGCGATGCTGCGTGAAGTCACCCGCCACAAAAACGTTGAAACCATCACCATGGTGGAGATCGATGCGGGCGTGGTCTCTTTCTGCCGCCAGTATCTGCCTGCGCACAACGCTGGCAGCTATGACGATCCGCGTTTTACCCTGGTGATCGACGACGGCGTTAATTTCGTCAACCAGACGCAGCAAACCTTTGATGTGATCATCTCCGATTGCACCGATCCGATCGGCCCCGGCGAGAGCCTGTTCACCTCGGCGTTCTACGAAGGCTGCAAACGCTGCCTGACCCCCGGCGGGATCTTTGTCGCCCAGAACGGCGTATGCTTCCTGCAACAGGACGAAGCTGTCGACAGCCACCGCAAGCTCAGCCATTACTTCGCCGACGTCGGGTTTTATCAGGCAGCCATTCCCACCTATTATGGCGGCATCATGACCTTCGCCTGGGCGTCCGATAACGACGCGCTACGTAGCCTGTCGACCGAAATCATCCAGGCGCGTTTCCACACCTCAGGTCTGAAGTGCCGCTATTACAACCCGGCTATCCATACAGCAGCCTTTGCCTTACCCCAGTATCTGCTAGACGCACTGACCGCCTCGTCGTCCTAAGGAGAAGATAAGAAATTGAAAAAACTGAAACTGCATGGCTTTAACAACCTGACCAAAAGTCTGAGTTTTTGTATTTATGATATCTGCTACGCCAAAACCGCCGAAGAGCGCGACGGCTACATCGCCTATATCGATGAACTGTATAACGCCAATCGTCTGACCGAAATCCTGTCAGAAACCTGCTCCATCATTGGCGCCAATATTCTGAACATCGCCCGTCAGGACTACGAACCGCAGGGCGCCAGCGTCACCATTCTGGTGAGCGAAGAACCCGTCGATCCGCGGCTTATCGATAACACCGAGCATCCAGGTCCCCTACCGGAAGCAGTGGTCGCCCATCTCGATAAAAGTCACATCTGCGTGCATACCTACCCGGAAAGCCATCCGGAAGGCGGTTTGTGCACCTTCCGCGCGGATATCGAAGTGTCAACCTGCGGCGTGATTTCCCCGCTTAAAGCGCTAAATTACCTGATCCACCAGCTTGAGTCCGATATCGTGACCATCGACTACCGTGTTCGCGGCTTTACCCGCGACATTAACGGCATGAAGCACTTCATCGACCATGAGATCAACTCTATTCAGAACTTTATGTCTGAAGACATGAAGTCGCTGTATGACATGGTGGACGTCAATGTGTACCAGGAAAATATTTTCCATACCAAAATGCTGCTTAAAGAGTTCGATCTTAAGCACTATATGTTCCATACCCGACCGGAAGATCTGACCGAAGCCGAGCGCAAAGACATTACCGCGGCGCTCTGGAAAGAGATGCGTGAGATTTACTACGGGCGCAATATCCCGGCGGTCTAACGTTTACCAACGTGCCGGATGGCGTCATCCGGCAAATCGGTTCTGTGTTTCGCCCGAAGTGTTTCATACAATATGGACATGGCCGTGGTCGGCCCCGCCAGGGACGATGGGCGCTATCTGACAGTGATATGGAAGCGCAGGCGGCAAGATTAGGCCCCGGTCTGGCCTACGTCCCCGAGGAGTAAGCTCGTGAAGATTTAGCCCACGGCAGGCTTATCCGGATGCTACAGAACCACAGTTTTCGCCTGGATGGGGCGTTTTTGTATTATCCGCGTCGCAACGTGTCGCCCGCCCTGAGAGCGGTGATCGCTCCCTTTAAATTTCAGGCTGTACCAGCGTAAGAGCCACGGAGTGGGCTTTCAGCTCAGCCTGGACAGGGAATGGCAGATTCACATCGGTCACCACATCGGTAAAACGGCTCAGCGGCGCTACGTTGAACAGCGAATGCGCGCCATATTTGCTGCTATCGGCCAGCAGAACCTTGCGTTGGGCGTTAGCGATAATCTCCTGCTTCAGCCCTGCTTTGTCTTCCGTCGGCGTCGTGACGCCCTTTTCCATACTCCAGGTGTTACAGCTCATGAAGGCGATATCGGGATAGACGCTACGCAACATTTTGCGACCAAACTCGCCGATGCAGGACTGACTGCTGTCATCAATGCGGCCACCCACAATGGTGACTTCAATCTGGCGAAACTCGGACAAAAACAGGGCGATATGCAGATCGACGGTGATCACCCTGAGCGGCAGATGAGTCAGGCATTTTGCCAACTCCAGCATGGTGGTGCCGGCGTCCAACACCACTGCGTCGCCCGCCTGTACCATTGAGGCGGCAAAACGCGCGATCGCCCGCTTTTCAGCAGGCGATCGTAATTGCTTTTCATTGGTTGTGGGTTGCGCCGGTTCAAAACGCCGCAGAGCAACACCGCCGTGGCTGCGGCTGATCACGCCCTGTTCATCCAGCTTGATCAGATCGCGTCGGATCGTCGCGGGCGATGCTTCTACCGCATCTACCAGCTGTTCCACGGTCACCAGCGTATGATTTTTCAAATACGCCACAATCTTATCCAGACGGTGTTGTCCTTTCATAACAGGAAATTACGCCAGTTGCATTGCCAGTTTAATCGATACGGCCATGCTCTCAGATTTTGCTTTTCCCGTCCAGGCGATATCAAACGCCGTCCCGTGATCGGCAGAGGTACGAATAAACGGCAGACCGGCGGTGATGTTCACGCCATCATAGAAACCGAGCAGTTTGAGCGGAATATGCCCCTGATCGTGGTACATCGCCACCACCATGTCATATTGGCCTTCGTACGCCTGTAAAAACACGGTATCCGGCGGACATGGGCCGTAAACGTCTGTTCCCTTCGCCTTCATGTTTTCAATGGCTGGCGACACAATGCGAATTTCTTCATCGCCAAACAGACCGTTTTCACCTGCATGGGGATTGACCCCGGCAACGGCGATGCGCGGTTGGGCGAAACCAACACGCTTCAGGAAGCGATCCGCGATGCCGATGACCGTCTCCACGCGTTGTCCGTTGAGGGTGTCGAGAAACTTGCGTAACGCAATATGGGTCGAAACGTGAATCACCTTCAGCTTGTCGGTGTAAAGCACCATCGCATAGTCACGGCTTTCGGTAAGCGTCGCCAACAGTTCGGTATGTCCCGGGTAATGATGCCCCGCCAGATGCAGCGCTTCTTTATTCAGCGGCGCGGTGGCGATGGCGTGTACATCGCCTTTCAGTGCCAGCTCTGTCGCACGTTTTACGCAACGGTAGGCGAGATCGCCCGCCTCGGCCTGCACTTTACCTGGCTCCAGCGCCTCCGGCTGCGCCAGCGGCTCGTCGATGACGTGAATCACGCCCGGCGTAAATCGCGCCTGCGTGACACCGTCAATCGCGCGAAAGGTCACCCCTTCCGCCAGCCCTTTGGCCTGCAAACGTTTGAGGGTTTGCAGGCATCCCACCACCACCAACGGCGCGCCGTTAAGTTCATCTTCACAAAGCGCTTTGACAATGATTTCCGGACCGATACCCGCCGGGTCGCCCATCGTAATCGCAATTGTTTTAGTTACCACTGTACATCTCCTCAATAAAATAAAGCGCATCACAAAGGGTGCTGTCTGAACCGAATCCGCCTGCTTTCGTGATCACCGGAAGGTCGTCGATTTCGCTGTTCACAAACGTCCCGCAGGGAATGCAGGGCGCGACCTCGCTCTGGATGCGATAGCCTTCCGCGCCAAGCGCGCTGGCAACCGCAGTGGCGATATCTCCTCCGGTCAGGAACAGCCCGCCAATACGCGCCTGTTCGATAATGCGCAGCGTAATGGTCCCGAGGCGTTGGCTGAGCATCTCACCAAGCTGCTGGCGGCTCACGCCTGCTTCAGTACACAGCGCGTCGATCATCTGCCGATCGTCCGCGCTCCGGCTGGTGCGGAGAATCGTGTGCTGCTGGCGGTCGAGCAGCGCGCAGGCCTGCTCCACCACCGCGGCGATTTCCTGTTCGGCCTGCGCCGAAATCAGCCGTGAGGCATCAATGTCCACCACGCTGGCGCGCGCCTGGCAGAGCGCTTTTTCAACCTGCCGCCGCGTGGCTTCGCTCATCGACCCCGCCACCACCAGCACCGGCAGTTCCTGCTTCTCCTGCATGAACATTCTGACCGGTAGCGCGTTCGCCAGTCCGGCAGCGCCGACCAGCAGCGGCAGCGTAGCCTGTTCACAAATAGCCTGGGCAATCAGCGACAGATCGCGATCTTCTACCGCATCGACCACCACCATACATTCCCCCTCGGCGGCAAAAGCCCTCAGCAACGCGCTGAGCTGTCCGCGTCGCACGTCATCGAGCGACACGTCATGTACCGGGATATCGCTTTGTAGCGCAATCAGCTCCGCAATGCGCGAGGAGAGAATCGGCGTTTTCGGATCGCTGGCAAATTCGGTTTCCAGTAGCGGCGTACCGTTGACCAGACATAATCCGTCACGGGTGGTGCGCCCGGCAGCCGGGATCGCCGCCGCGATCACCGCCAGCGTCCGGTTGGCGGCACGCATCGCCGCCGTCACTTCCGCGCCGACGTTGCCGCGAAAGGTGGAGTCGATTTTCTTGTATACCAGCGGGAGCGTCTCACCTTCGCACCAGGGCGCTAACGCCTGCGCTACCGCTTTCGCCGCCTGCTCTGCGGGTATCGCGCGGCTTTCGGTGTTGATCACCAGCACATCGGCACGACGCGAGGGCTTTTGCTCCGGCGTCAGCATCACCTCGGTGCGCGCCCCTTTCTTCGCCAACTGCACGCCGGTATCGTTAGAGCCCGTAAAGTCGTCGGCGATAACGATCATCTTCATGCTTTTTTCTCCTCAGCGACCTGACGCGCCTGCTTTTTGGCGACCCACGAAGTCAGGACAGGCGTCAGAATCGCGGTTGTGATCACCGATGCGGCAATCAGCGGGGCGGCAGCGGCAGCCACTTCCGCCAGCGACGGGTCTGCCTGGGCAATCGCCAGCGGCGTCGCCACCGCGTTCCCGGCGGTGCTGGAGGCCGCCGCGCCGGCAATGCCGGTTCCCCCCACCAGACGGTCGGCGCGAATGTTAAAGAAACCGCCGACGAAGGTGGTCAGTACGCCAAGCAGAATGCCTGCCAGACCGCCCTGCAGCAGCATTTCAAGGTTGATCCCCGCACCCAGCGCAAACGCGAAGAATGGGATCAACAGTGGTCCCCCTTTGGTCAGGAAGTCGCGCATGTTGGGATCAAGGTTACCGAGGATCATCCCCACCACCAGCGGAACCAGCACCGCGACCAGCGCCATGATCGGTATGTTCGCCATACCCGCCGCGCCCAGCGCGATCATCGTAAAGAACGGCCCGTCATTCAGAGACAGAATGGAAATAGCGCCGACATCTCGCTCGTTGCCAAACTCCCCCACCAGCGCCGCGTAAAGCCCGCCGTTTGAGTTACTCATCGCCGCAATGATCGCCACGCCGCTTAAGCCGAAGATCCCTTCCGCACCGAACAGATGCTCAACGCCCAGGCCAATCGCAATGGCGACCAGCAGTTTGGTCAGGGTTATCGTACCGCCCTGCAACAGCGCCTGAGGTGCGGCTTTCACGCTAATCCCCGCCCCCATACAGAGCAGGAAGGCGCCAATCAGCGGCGCCGCGCCGTTTTTGAACAGCGCGGTGGTGAACCCGCCGATCTCCAGCGCCTGTGGGGCAAAGGTATTGATAATGGCGCCGATCACCAGTGGCACAACCATCATGCCGCCGGGTACGCGTTCTATTGCCTTTTTGATGTTCATGGTCTTCCCGCCTGTTGTTATGTTGTGATTAAATAAAATCACAAAGATTATATTTAATCAAATTTAAAGCACAAACGCGCCAGATCACAGATTCAAAATGATTGATAAAAATCAACAAGGACTTTTACGGTTAAAAAAAAGCCGGACACTGGCGTCCGGCCTTGTGGATGATTGAATTCACTCAGGATTGCGCTAAAAAATCCCGATAAGCCCGCACCACCTGAAGAAAATCCTCCACGCCGCACAGCGACAGGCTCTCTTCATCGTAGTAGTTCATGCCTTCTTCCATCTCATCGCCCGTAAACTCCAGTTGGTTCGCGCGGATCATCACCTCCTCGCCGTCCATCCAGAGCGTGTATTCATGACCCGCCCGCTGCCAGGAACGTTCACTGCCTTTTACCGCGCGTGCGGCCTGTTCCACTTCATCGAGCAACGCCAGGTTATCCTTCACTTCTTCATTAAACCAGTGCCCGACCACTTCGTGGCCCATCGACATACGCACTTTTACCCCACCGGTAACATCGCGCAGAAATTCGTAATCCATAAGGTGTTCCTCTGCAAAGCTCTTGAGCTAATTATCGCAGCAGAGAGGAAGAAAAAAAGCGTGAGAGGCGGGAGGAATGAAAATAAAAAACCCACCGCCGTTGCGATGGGTTGTCTCAGCCTGTGGGCCTGATAAGCGCAGCCGTCAGATTAACCCGTACCGGATGGCGGCGTAACGCCTGTCCGGCACGGGAAAACCATCAAAACTACACTGCCGTCTGGAAGATCACCCCGTCAGCTTTCTCGGTGTACTGAGACAACTGGTCGAAGTTCAGGTAGCGGTAAGTATCGACAGCGGTTTTATCCACCTGCGCCACATAGGTTTGATACTCTTCCGGCGTCGGCAGTTTACCGATCAGCGCCGCAACCGCCGCCAGCTCCGCAGAAGCCAGGAAGACGTTCGCCCCGGTCCCCAGACGGTTCGGGAAGTTACGGGTAGAGGTGGAGACCACCGTCGCGCCGTCAGCCACGCGCGCCTGGTTACCCATGCACAGCGAACAGCCCGGAATTTCGATACGCGCGCCGCTCTTACCGAAGACGCTGTAATAGCCCTCTTCCGTGAGCTGCGCGGCATCCATGCGGGTTGGCGGCGCGACCCACAGACGGGTCGGCAACTGGCCTTTGTGCGCATCCAGCAGCTTACCGGCCGCACGGAAGTGACCGATGTTGGTCATACAGGAACCGATAAACACTTCGTCGATCTTCTCGCCCTGTACGTCGGAAAGCAGACGCGCATCGTCCGGATCGTTTGGCGCACACAGGATCGGCTCTTTGATATCCGCCAGATCGATGTCGATTACCGCCGCGTACTCTGCGTCAGCATCGGCTTCCAACAACTGCGGATCCGCCAGCCATTTTTCCATGCCCTGAATACGGCGTTCCAAAGTGCGACGATCGCCGTAGCCTTCCGCAATCATCCACTTCAGCAGGACGATGTTGGAGTTCAGATACTCAATGATCGGCTCTTTGTTCAGCTTGATGGTGCAACCGGCAGCAGAACGCTCGGCAGAGGCGTCGGTCAGCTCGAACGCCTGCTCGACTTTCAGATCCGGCAGACCTTCGATTTCCAGGATGCGGCCAGAGAAGATGTTTTTCTTACCTTTCTTCTCAACGGTCAGCAGACCCTGTTTGATGGCATACAGCGGGATCGCATGAACCAGATCGCGCAGGGTGATGCCCGGCTGCATTTTGCCCTTAAAGCGCACCAGCACGGACTCAGGCATGTCGAGAGGCATCACGCCGGTCGCCGCGGCAAACGCCACCAGGCCGGAGCCCGCCGGGAAGGAGATGCCGATCGGGAAACGGGTATGGGAGTCACCGCCGGTACCCACGGTATCCGGCAGCAGCATGCGGTTGAGCCAGGAGTGGATCACGCCATCGCCCGGACGCAGCGACACGCCGCCACGGTTCATGATGAAGTCCGGCAGCGTGTGGTGCGTGGTGACGTCGACCGGCTTCGGATACGCCGCAGTGTGGCAGAAGGACTGCATGACCAGATCAGAGGAGAAGCCCAGGCACGCCAGGTCTTTCAGTTCATCACGTGTCATTGGGCCGGTGGTGTCCTGAGAACCAACGGAAGTCATCTTCGGCTCGCAGTACGCGCCAGGACGGACACCGGTTACGCCGCAGGCGCGGCCAACCATTTTCTGCGCCAGCGAGAAGCCGCGGCTGCTTTCCGCTACATCTTTCGCCTGACGGAACACGTCTGAATGCGGCAGACCCAGCGCTTCGCGCGCTTTGGTGGTCAGGCCACGACCGATGATCAGCGGGATACGGCCACCGGCGCGCACTTCGTCGATCAGCACGTCCGTTTTTAACTCAAACGTGGCCAGCAGTTCGTTGGTTTCATGGTTACGCACTTCCCCTTTGTACGGGTAAACGTCAATCACGTCGCCCATGTTCAGGTTGCTCACATCCACTTCAATTGGCAGCGCGCCCGCGTCTTCCATGGTGTTAAAGAAGATAGGGGCAATTTTACCGCCGAGGCACAGGCCGCCGCCGCGCTTGTTCGGCACGTGCGGAATGTCATCGCCCATGAACCACAACACAGAGTTGGTGGCGGATTTACGGGAAGAGCCGGTCCCCACGACGTCGCCGACGTAGGCCAACGGGAAGCCTTTTTGCTGCAGGGCTTCGATTTGTTTGATCGGACCGACCACGCCAGGCTGATCCGGTTCGATACCTTCACGGGCGTTTTTCAGCATCGCTAACGCGTGCAACGGGATATCCGGGCGGGACCAGGCGTCCGGCGCCGGGGACAGATCGTCGGTGTTAGTTTCACCGGTGACTTTAAACACGGTAACGGTCATTTTTTCGGCCAGCGGCGGACGGTTCAGGAACCATTCGGCATCCGCCCACGACTGCATTACCTGTTTTGCAAATGCGTTACCCGCTTTGGCTTTTTCTTCCACATCGTAGAAGTTATCGAACATCAGCAGGGTATGGGACAGCGCTTTGGCGGCAATCGGTGCCAGCGTGTCGTTGTCGAGCGCGTCGATCAGCGGATGGATGTTGTAACCACCCTGCATGGTGCCAAGCAGTTCGATGGCTTTTTCTGGCGTAACCAGCGGGGAGGTCGTTTCGCCTTTGGCGACGGCAGCGAGAAAACCCGCTTTAACGTAGGCGGCTTCATCGACGCCAGGGGGAACACGGTTGATTAACAGGTCTAACAGGAATTCTTCTTCACCCGCAGGCGGGTTTTTCAGCAGCTCGACGAGCGCGGCCATTTGGGTTGCATCTAAGGGTTTGGGCACAATCCCCTCGGCGGCACGTTCAGCTACGTGCTTACGGTATTCTTCTAGCACGACGGTTCTCCTCGCTCTCATTGTCATAGTGCGGCGCTTTTATCGATGGGCGATTTTCTTCACGCTCCTGTGAGACAGCAGTTAGTAGGGTAAATGCCCGGTACCGCAACGGGCAGAATAACAGGATTTTAGTGGGGTGTTAATCTGTTTACAAAAAAGCAACATAAAAAAGTGGCTGAATCGTTAAGGATGGTCTAATGCGCTTTTCGGTATCCCTTAAAGGGCAGGAAGCACTGTTACGAATGGATACATTATTTTCGATTTTAATAATCACTCAGCTGTAACGATCCCAAGATTAGTCAAAAATTAAACTATCGTCTCTTTATACTCCCGCAACACTGCACCTGCGGGTGGCAGCAATTCGACCATAGCGATTTCTTCAGGAATCGGGAGTAAGAAAATGACGTTGCCCTTCAAACCCCACGTGCTGGCGCTGGTCTGTAGCGCTGGGTTATTCGCCGCATCCGGCGTGATGTATGTAAAAAGCCGGACGCCAGAAGCCCCCACTCAGCCGGTTCCTGTCACCGCGCCTGCGCCTGCTCCCGCCGCGCCGGTGGCGAAACCCACATTTACCACCGCGCAAATCGATCAATGGGTCGCCCCCGTGGCGCTGTATCCCGATCCGCTGCTGTCCCAGGTGTTAATGGCCGCCACCTACCCGGCAAACGTGGTGCAGGCGGTACAATGGTCGCGTGATAATCCCACATTGCAGGGCGATGCTGCGATTCAGGCCGTTTCCGGACAACCCTGGGACCCGAGCGTGAAATCACTGGTGGCGTTTCCGCAACTGATGGCGTTGATGGGAGAAAACCCGGAATGGGTGCAAAATCTGGGCGACGCCTTTCTGGCGCAACCGCAGGATGTGATGGATGCGGTACAACGACTGCGTCAACTGGCGCAGCAGACGGGTTCACTGAAATCCACGCCGCAGCAAACCGTCACCAGTACGCCAAAGAAAAACGTCGCCACACAGGCCTCGTCAACGTCCCAGACCACGAACGTGCAGTCGACCACGCCGACGGTCATTAAAATTGAACCGGCAGACCCGCAGGTCGTCTACGTACCCAACTACAACCCCACAACGGTGTACGGCGCCTGGCCAAATACGGCTTATCCGCCCGTCTACCTGCCGCCGCCTCCGGGAGAGCAGTTCGCCAGCAGCTTTGTACGAGGCTTCGGTTACAGCCTCGGCGTTGCCACCACTTACGCGCTGTTCAGCAATATTGACTGGGACGACGACGATGACCACCACCATGATGACGATCATCACCATCATGATGATGGTGACTCTCATCATGACGGTTATCAGCATAACGGCGATAACATCAACATTAACGTTAACAACTTCAACCGTATCACCGGGCAGAACCTGAAAGAACAGAATCTGACCTGGCGCCATAATCCGGCATACCGTGACGGCGTTCCCTACCGCAACAGCGCCACCGCACAGCGTTTTCATCAGACCAGCGTCAGCGGTGGGTTAAGCGCAACGCCGCAGCCCGCTCCAGCCAGCCGTGACAGCCAGCGCCAGGCGGCAATGGCGCAGTTGCAACAGCGTCAGACATCTTCACGTGACGTCCAGCGTAACGCCGCCTCGCAGCAGTTAAACCAGATTGCCCAGCGCAATAATTACCGCGGCTACGATACGGATCGCGCCAGCGCCCATCACCAGACGGTACATAAACCGACAGTTGGGCAGCAGCAACAGCACCGTGAAGCGCGTAAAACGAAGGTACAGCAGCACCCGATTTCAGAACAGCAGAGGGACAACGCACGTCAGCGAATCGCCTCCGCCACGCCTGAGCAGCGCCAGACGTTCCGGCAACATCATGCCAATGTGTTTAGCGGCAACGACAGCCGTTCGCCAGACTGGCAATCGCAGCAGCGACGCGGTCAGGAAAGCCGTCGTATCAGCCACTTAAGCGATGAGCAGCGCGCCACCGCGCGTGAACATATATCTGAGCATCATGAATTTCGTCGTCGTTGATCGGAGCCGATAATGAAAAATATCCTGTTTAGCGCCCTTCTGTTCTCCCTGCCGCTGATGGGCTATGCGCAGCAGAACTTCGCCTCGCCGGACGAGGCGGCCAACGCCTTCGCCTCCGCAATCGCCAGTAAAAACGACACGCAGCTCACCGCGCTTTTAGGGGATAACTGGCGGCAATTTCTCCCGCCGGAGGGCGCCGACCCGGAAGCGGTCGCGCGTTTTAACCGCGACTGGAAAATCAGCCATCAGGTGGTGCAAAACGACAACGTTGCGCATCTGAACGTGGGGAAAGAAGGCTGGCAGCTTCCTGTTCCTGTCGTGAGGTCCGCAGCGGGATGGCATTTCGATATGGCCGCCGCGCAGGAGGAGATCCTCACCCGCGCCATTGGCCGTAATGAGCTATCGGCTATTCAGGCCATGCGCGCCTACGTGGATGCCCAGTATGATTACTGGCAGCGCAAGCAGATGTTCGCGACCAGACTGATCAGCAGCGAAGGTCAGCAGGATGGGCTTTACTGGCCAACGCGGCCAGGCGAAAGGCCCAGCCCGTTAGGCCCGGCGTTCAGTTCCGATCGTCACGCCGAGGGTTACCATGGTTATCGGTTCCGCGTAATTGCCAACGACAACGACAAAGGTTTTGCCCTTCTGGCCTGGCCCGTCTCGTGGGGAGAGACAGGGGTCATGAGCTTTATGGTGAATCAGGATGATCGGGTGTATCAGGCTGATTTAGGGAAAGAGACGGAGAAGCGCGTTACGGCAATAAATCAATACAGTGAAGATGAACCGTGGAAGCCTGTTAACTAGCAGACACAAAAAAGCGGCTTACAAGCCGCTTTTTATTTGCCCGACGGCACGTTGCTTATCGGGCTTACAATCGAACCGGGAAGATTATTTCTTCTTCGCTTTCGGGTTCGGCAGGTCGGTGATGCTGCCTTCAAACACCTCAGCCGCCAGCCCCACGGATTCGTGCAGCGTCGGGTGAGCATGGATGGTCAACGCGATGTCTTCCGCGTCGCAACCCATTTCGATCGCCAGACCGATTTCACCCAGCAGCTCGCCGCCGTTAGTACCGACAATCGCACCACCAATGACACGATGAGACTCTTTGTCGAAAATCAGCTTGGTCATGCCGTCCGCGCAGTCGGAAGCGATAGCACGGCCAGAAGCAGCCCACGGGAAGGTGGCGGTTTCGTAGCTGATGCCTTTCTCTTTCGCTTCTTTCTCGGTCAGACCGACCCACGCCACTTCTGGTTCAGTGTAGGCGATGGACGGAATTACTTTCGGGTCGAAGTAGTGTTTCTTGCCGGCGATAACTTCAGCGGCAACATGGCCTTCATGGACGCCTTTATGCGCCAGCATCGGCTGACCGACAATATCGCCGATAGCGAAGATGTGCGGCACGTTGGTGCGCAGCTGTTTGTCAACGCGGATAAAGCCACGGTCGTCCACTTCCACGCCCGCTTTACCGGCGTCGAGGTTTTTACCGTTCGGCACACGGCCAATCGCTACCAGCACCGCGTCGTAACGCTGGGCTTCAGCAGGCGCTTTTTTGCCTTCCATGGAAACGTAGATACCGTCTTCTTTCGCTTCAACGGCAGTCACTTTGGTTTCCAGCATCAGGTTGAATTTCTTGCTGATGCGCTTGGTGAAGACTTTAACGATATCTTTGTCAGCCGCCGGGATCACCTGGTCGAACATTTCAACCACGTCAATCTCTGAACCCAGCGCATGGTACACGGTTCCCATTTCCAGGCCGATGATACCGCCGCCCATAACCAGCAGGCGCTTAGGAACGGTTTTCAGTTCCAGAGCGTCAGTGGAATCCCAGACGCGTGGATCTTCATGCGGAATAAACGGCAGTTGGATCGGACGGGAACCCGCCGCGATGATCGCGTTGTCGAAGTTGATTACGGTTTTGCCGTTTTCACCTTCCACTTCCAGGGTGTTCGCCCCGGTAAATTTACCCAGACCGTTGACCACTTTCACTTTACGGCCTTTGGCCATACCCGCCAGACCACCGGTCAGCTGAGTGATAACTTTCTCTTTCCAGGTACGAATCTTGTCGATATCGGTTTTCGGCTCACCGAAGACGATACCGTGTTCAGCCAGCGCTTTGGCTTCTTCGATCACTTTCGCAACGTGCAGCAGCGCTTTAGAAGGGATACAGCCGACGTTCAGACAGACACCACCGAGGGTGTTGTAACGTTCTACGATTACGGTTTCCAGACCTAAATCAGCGCAACGGAAGGCTGCAGAGTAACCTGCCGGGCCTGCCCCAAGTACCACGACCTGAGTTTTGATTTCAGTACTCATCATGACCTCTTAATTGATTTCCGGCGATCCCTGGTCTTGTCGCCCATCGTCCACCGGGTCGTTCTATCCGCCCGTATTTTACAAAATTGTTAACAATTTTGAAACAACAAAACGGCAACGATTTATCTTTAGCACCAATAACCCCAATGACAACATGAGATTACCAGAAAAAAGCCGGCCGTCGGGCCGGCTTTTTTGCTTACATCACCAGACGGCGAATGTCAGACAGCATATTGTTAATGATGGTAATGAAACGCGCACCATCAGCACCGTCGATCACACGGTGGTCGAAGGAGAGAGAGATCGGCATCATCAGACGCGGCACAAACTCTTTACCGTTCCAGACCGGCTCCATCGCAGACTTGGAAACGCCAAGGATAGCGACTTCCGGCGCGTTGACGATCGGCGCGAAATGGGTGGTGCCCAGGCCGCCGATGCTGGAGATGGTGAAGCAACCGCCCTGCATTTCGCCCGCAGTCAGTTTGCCGTCACGCGCTTTCTTCGAGATCGTGGTCAGTTCACGAGAAAGCTCAGTCACGCTCTTCTTGTTCACGTCTTTAAAGACCGGAACCACCAGACCGTTCGGGGTATCAACCGCAACACCGATGTTGATGTATTTCTTCAGCGTCAGGCGCTGACCGTCTTCAGACAGTGAGCTGTTGAAGCGTGGCATCTGCTCAAGCGCAGCAGCAACGGCTTTCATGATGAACACAACCGGCGTGTATTTGACGTCCAGTTTGCGTTTTTCAGCTTCAGCGTTTTGCTGTTTACGGAACGCTTCCAGATCGGTGATATCGGTCTTGTCGAAGTGCGTAACGTGCGGGATCATCACCCAGTTACGGCTCAGGTTCGCACCAGAGATTTTCTGGATACGGCCCAGTTCCACTTCTTCGATCTCGCCGAACTTGCTGAAGTCCACTTTCGGCCATGGCAGCATGCCCGGGATACCGCCGCCAGCGGCTGCAGCAGGTGCAGCTTCAGCGCGTTTCACCGCGTCTTTCACGTACGCCTGAACGTCTTCGCGCAGGATACGACCTTTACGGCCTGTACCCTTCACTTTCGCCAGGTTCACGCCGAATTCGCGCGCCAGGCGGCGAATCAGCGGGGTGGCATGGACGTAAGCGTCGTTCTCAGCGAACTCGGTTTTGCCTTCCGCTTTTGCCGCAGGCGCCGCAGCAGGGGCTTCAGCTTTCGCCGCCGGCGCAGCCGCTTCCTGCTTAGCCGGAGCCGCAGCAGGCGCCGCGCCTTCCACTTCGAAGACCATAATCAGAGAACCGGTTTTGACTTTGTCGCCGGTGCTGATTTTGATTTCTTTAACGGTACCCGCGAACGGTGCCGGTACTTCCATCGAAGCCTTGTCACCTTCTACGGTGATCAGGGACTGCTCGGCTTCAACCTTGTCGCCGACCTTGACCATCACTTCGGTCACTTCAACTTCGTCACCGCCGATGTCCGGTACGTTAACGTCTTTCGCGCCGCCAGCCGCAGCCGGCGCAGCAGCCGGAGCCGCTTCCGCTTTTGCTGGCGCCGCAGCGCCTTCAGCACCCGCCACCTCGAAGACCATGATCAGAGAGCCAGTGGACACTTTGTCACCGGTGTTGATCTTGATCTCTTTCACGGTACCTGCGAACGGCGCCGGTACTTCCATCGAAGCTTTGTCGCCTTCAACGGTGATCAGAGACTGTTCCGCCGCAACGGTGTCGCCCACTTTGACCATGATTTCGGTGACTTCAACTTCATCACCGCCGATGTCCGGCACGTGAACGTCTTTCGCTGCCGCTGCAGCAGGCGCCGCCGGGGCCGCTTCTTTCTTCTCTTCTGCCGGAGCAGGCGCAGCGTCAGCTGCACCGTCGGCGGAATCGAAAATCATAATCAGTTTGCCGGTCTCGGTTTTGTCGCCAACGGAGACTTTGATCTCTTTGACGATGCCAGCCTGCGGAGACGGAACTTCCATAGAGGCTTTGTCGCCTTCTACGGTGATCAGCGACTGTTCAGCTTCAACTTTGTCGCCAACCTTGACCAGGATCTCGGTGATTTCAACTTCATCTGCCCCGATGTCCGGTACTTTGATTTCGATAGCCATTATTCTTTTACCTCTTACGCCAGACGCGGGTTAACTTTTTCTGCATCGATGTTGAATTTGGTAATTGCATCCGCAACCACTTTCTTATCGATTTCGCCACGTTTAGCCAGTTCGCCCAGTGCCGCTACCACCACGTAGGACGCATCCACTTCGAAGTGATGACGCAGGTTTTCACGGCTGTCAGAGCGACCGAAACCGTCGGTACCCAGTACGCGGTAATCATCTGCCGGTACATAAGTACGAACCTGTTCAGCAAACAGTTTCATATAGTCAGTTGATGCGACAGCTGGTGCGTCGTTCATCACCTGAGCGATGTACGGTACGCGCGGGGTTTCCAGCGGGTGCAGCATGTTCCAGCGCTCACAATCCTGGCCGTCACGCGCCAGTTCGGTGAAGGAGGTCACGCTGTATACATCAGAACCCACGCCGTAATCTTTCGCCAGGATCTCTGCCGCTTCACGGACGTGACGCAGGATAGAACCCGAGCCTAAGAGCTGAACTTTACCTTTGCTACCTTCGAGGGTGTCGAGTTTATAGATACCTTTGCGGATACCTTCCTCAGCGCCTTCCGGCATAGCCGGCATGTGGTAGTTTTCGTTCAGCGTGGTGATGTAATAGTAAACGTTCTCTTGTTTTTCACCGTACATGCGCTCCAGACCGTCATGCATGATGACCGCCACTTCGTATGCGTAAGCCGGATCGTAAGAGATACAGTTCGGGATAGTCAGAGACTGAATATGGCTGTGACCATCTTCATGCTGCAAACCTTCGCCGTTCAGGGTCGTACGACCGGAAGTACCGCCAATCAGGAAGCCGCGCGCCTGCTGGTCGCCCGCTGCCCAGCACAGATCGCCGATACGCTGGAACCCGAACATGGAGTAATAGATGTAGAACGGGATCATCGGCAGATCGTTAGTGCTGTAAGAGGTCGCAGCCGCCAGCCAGGAAGAACCTGCGCCCAGCTCGTTGATACCTTCCTGCAGGATCTGACCTTTCTCGTCTTCTTTGTAGTACGCAACCTGCTCACGGTCCTGCGGGGTGTACTGCTGGCCGTTCGGGCTGTAAATACCGATCTGACGGAACAGACCTTCCATACCAAAGGTACGCGCTTCGTCGGCGATGATCGGAACCAGACGATCTTTGATCGACTTGTTCTTCAGCATCACGTTCAGGGCGCGAACGAAAGCGATAGTGGTGGAGATCTCTTTGTTCTGCTCTTCCAGCAGCGCGCCAAAATCTTCCAGGGTCGGCAGCTCCAGCTTCTCGGTGAAGTTCGGCTGGCGGCTCGGCAGGTAGCCGTGCAGCGCCTGACGACGTTCGTGCAGGTACTTGTGCTCTTCAGAACCTTCCGGGAAGGTGATGTACGGCAGTTTTTCAATGTCAGCATCGGATACCGGCACGTTGAAACGATCGCGGACGTAGCGAACGCCGTCCATGTTCATTTTCTTCACCTGGTGAGCGATGTTTTTACCTTCGGCAGAGTCGCCCATGCCGTAACCCTTAATGGTATGGGCGAGGATGACAGTCGCTTTGCCTTTGGTTTCCTGCGCTTTTTTCAGTGCAGCGTAGACTTTCTTCGGATCGTGACCGCCACGGTTCAGGGCCCAGATCTGCTCATCAGTCCAGTCTGCCACCAGCGCGGCGGTTTCCGGATACTTGCCGAAGAAGTGCTCACGTACGTACGCGCCGTCTTTTGATTTGAAGGTCTGGTAGTCGCCATCAACGGTTTCGTTCATCAGTTGGATCAGCTTACCGCTGGTATCTTTACGCAGCAGCTCATCCCAACGACCGCCCCACATGACTTTAATCACGTTCCAGCCCGCGCCGTCGAAGATGCCTTCCAGTTCGTTAACGATTTTGCCGTTACCGGTGACCGGGCCGTCCAGACGCTGCAGGTTACAGTTGATGATGAAGACCAGGTTGTCCAGTTTTTCGCGGGTCGCGATGGTGATAGCGCCTTTGGATTCCGGCTCGTCCATTTCACCGTCGCCCAGGAAGGCGTAAACGGTCTGTTTGGAGGTGTCTTTCAGGCCACGGTGTTCCAGATATTTCAGGAATTTAGCCTGGTAAATAGCGCCGATTGGACCCAGCCCCATAGAGACGGTCGGGAACTGCCAGAATTCCGGCATCAGTTTCGGGTGCGGGTAGGAAGACAGGCCGTTGCCATGCACTTCCTGACGGAAGTTATCCATCTGCTCTTCGGTCAGACGGCCTTCCAGGAATGCGCGTGCGTAAACGCCCGGCGAGATGTGGCCCTGGAAATACACCAGGTCGCCGCCATCCTGCTCGTTGCGGGCGCGGAAGAAGTGGTTGAAGCAAACGTCATATACGGTTGCGGAAGACTGGAAGGATGCCATGTGGCCGCCCAGCTCGAGGTCTTTTTTAGACGCACGCAGTACCGTCATGATGGCGTTCCAGCGGATAGCAGAACGAATACGACGCTCCAGCTCCAGATTGCCCGGGTATTCCGGTTCATCTTCAACGGCAATAGTGTTGATGTAATTGCTTGCCCCTGCACCTGCCGCCACTTTCACGCCGCCTTTGCGGGCTTCGGAAAGCAGTTGGTCGATCAGATACTGAGCGCGCTCAACACCTTCTTCACGGATGACCGATTCGATCGCCTGTAGCCAGTCGCGAGTTTCGATCGGATCCACGTCATTTGGGAAACGTTCTGACATGGGTTATTCCTTATCTATCTAGTACGTTGAGTTATCTGGAACCTGTCCCATTAAACTTTCGTCGGAAAGCTTAATAAGACAGGTTCTGCGTTTAGTTGCCGCGCACATTTTTGCGCTTTATTAACAACATCTTCTGGTAAACGAGCTGCCAGAAAAAACTAATTCTTGCGCTGTTCCAGACGGCGTAAGGCGCGTTCACGACGACTTTCCTCACGGCTTCTGTCCAGCAATATCTCTTCGATAAACGCCAGGTGGCGATGCGATGCTTCGCGCGCCTCCTCGGGGTTACCGGCCATGATCGCTTCGAAAATACGGGTGCGGTGACTGCTCACCAGCGGAAGCATCTCGCGACGCGAATAGAGTAATTCGAAGTTTTGCCGGACATTCTGGGCCAACATCGGCTCCATACACCTTAGCAGATGGAGCAAAACCACATTGTGTGCCGCTTCGGTGACAGCAATTTGATATTGCAGAACCGCATCGGACTCAGCGTCCAGGTCACCCGACTCCTGCGCCAGCTCAATCGCATGGTGCAGTTCGCGAATCCGCGTTTTGTCTTCGTCCGTGCTGCGCAGCGCCGCGTAATAGGCCGCAATGCCTTCCAGCGCGTGGCGCGTCTCGAGCAGGTCAAACTGGGATTCAGGATGATCGGAGAGCAATTCTACCAGTGGGTCGCTGAAGCTCTGCCACAGGCTGCTCTGAACAAAAGTGCCGCCGCCCTGGCGACGAAGCAACAGGCCCTTCGCTTCGAGACGTTGGATCGCCTCACGCAGGGAGGGACGGGAGACGTCGAACTGTTTCGCCAGTTCGCGTTCCGGTGGGAGTTTTTCGCCGGGGCGCAAGGTGCCCTCAAGAATCAAAAACTCCAGCTGTTGCTCAATCACATCTGATAATTTTGGTTGGCGGATTTTGCTGTAGGCCATGATGTCCTGTCTTAAGCCATTTGCCCGGAGTCAATTGGTCTTACCAATTTCATGTCTGTGACGCTAAAGTAACAAAGTATTCACCTTCTGTCCATACAGGTTTTGATTGAAATCAGGAAACCACGCACATTTTAACAACATTACAGAAATAACGTTTCAAACATGTAACTATGCACAAATGTTAAATTTACCGCCCCCGCGCCAGTTTTAACCTTATTGAAACGAAATAAAATCCAAATTGAACCGATTCACTTGCATATTCATGCAAATAAAATAAATTAATACGCAATCTGTTGGGCTGAGATATGGCGTGTGAGATTAACGAAGGGCTGTTACATCTGCTTTCTTTTTATGCAACTCGTCATCAACCATTCATAAAGCAGGTGCATTCGCCTGCGCATACCATTATTCTTATCCAGACAAAAGAGTTCCGGCGACATTTCATTAAACACAACTGTAAACAAAAAAATACAACAAACGGAATTGTTAACTTACACACGCATCCTGCGTCGTTACTACATAAACGCTCATCACAGAAAGAGCGCACCACACACGAGGTTTCATGATGGACAGTCAGCAGCACGGCGAGCAGCTTAAGCGCGGGCTAAAAAACCGCCATATCCAGCTAATCGCGCTGGGCGGCGCAATCGGGACAGGCCTGTTCCTGGGAAGCGCCTCCGTTATCCAGTCAGCCGGTCCCGGTATCATTCTGGGTTATGCGATCGCAGGGTTTATCGCTTTTCTGATCATGCGTCAGTTAGGGGAAATGGTTGTGGAGGAGCCGGTTGCCGGTTCGTTCAGCCACTTTGCCTATAAGTACTGGGGCAGTTTTGCCGGTTTTGCCTCCGGCTGGAATTACTGGGTGTTGTATGTGCTGGTCGCGATGGCGGAACTGACCGCCGTCGGTAAATACATCCAGTTCTGGTATCCGGAGATCCCGACCTGGGTCTCGGCGGCGGCCTTCTTTGTGCTGATCAACGCGATCAACCTGACCAATGTGAAAGTGTTCGGTGAAATGGAGTTCTGGTTCGCCATTATTAAAGTGATCGCCGTGGTGGCGATGATTCTGTTCGGCGGCTGGCTACTGTTCAGCGGCAACGGCGGCCCGCAGGCTACCGTGCGCAACCTGTGGGAACAGGGCGGCTTCCTGCCGCATGGCTGGACCGGGCTGGTCATGATGATGGCGATCATTATGTTCTCCTTTGGAGGGCTTGAGCTGGTGGGGATCACCGCGGCGGAAGCCGATAACCCGGAGCAAAGCATTCCGAAAGCGACCAACCAGGTTATCTACCGTATTCTGATTTTCTATGTGGGCTCACTGGCAGTGCTGCTTTCCCTGCTGCCGTGGACGCGCGTAACCGCTGACACCAGCCCATTTGTCCTTATCTTCCACGAGCTGGGCGACACCTTTGTGGCGAATGCGCTGAACATCGTGGTGCTGACCGCGGCGCTGTCGGTGTATAACAGTTGCGTCTACTGCAACAGCCGAATGTTGTTTGGCCTTGCGCAGCAGGGCAACGCGCCAAAAGCGCTGCTTTCCGTCGACAAACGCGGCGTACCGGTCAATACCATTCTGGTTTCTGCGTTGGTCACCGCACTGTGCGTACTCATTAACTATATGGCGCCGGAGTCGGCGTTTGGCCTGCTGATGGCGCTGGTGGTTTCCGCACTGGTCATTAACTGGGCGATGATCAGTCTGGCGCACATCAAGTTCCGTCGCGCGAAACAGCAACAGGGCGTTAAAACGCGCTTCCCGGCTCTGCTCTATCCGCTCGGAAACTGGGTTTGCCTGCTGTTTATGGCTGCGGTACTGGTAATTATGTTAATCACGCCGGGAATGGCGATCTCAGTCTATTTGATCCCCGTATGGCTGCTGGTCCTGGGCGTCGGTTATCTGTGCAAGCAGAAAACGGCGAAGACCGCCAAAGCGCATTAATTCTCTTCCCCTCGCCCGCCCGCCGGGTGAGGGGTGTTATCTGCTTCACACTTTCCTGCCAATAGCTATTTCGTCCATATCAGCGGCGCTATCCTGCAACGCAATTATTCACTCGCAGACGAATAATTCACTCCATCACCTGATGGGGAGACGTCTCAATGGAAAAGGGTAAACTTTCGGTACGAGAGAAGATTGGTTATGGCATGGGCGACGCCGGATGTAACATCATCTTTGGCGCCATCATGTTGTTTGTTAACTATTTTTATACGGATATTTTTGGTCTGGCACCCGCATTGGTGGGTGTACTGTTACTGTCTGTGCGCGTCATTGACGCGGTCACCGACCCGGTGATGGGCGCCATCGCCGATCGCACCCAAAGTCAATATGGTCGTTTCCGCCCCTGGCTGCTGTGGATCGCTTTCCCCTATGCGCTGTTCAGTATCCTGATGTTCACCACCCCAGACTGGACGTATAACAGCAAGGTTATCTATGCGTTTGTCACCTATTTCCTGCTGTCGATCACTTATACCGCCATCAATATTCCCTATTGCTCGTTAGGCGGCGTGATCACCAACGATCCTAAAGAACGCGTGGCCTGCCAGTCTTATCGCTTTGTGTTAGTCGGTATCGCGACGTTGCTGCTGTCGCTTACGCTGCTGCCAATGGTCGACTGGTTTGGTGGCGGCAACAAAGCCAAAGGCTACCAGATGGCGATGACCGTGCTGGCGATTATCGGCATGTGTATGTTCCTGTTCTGCTTTGCCACCGTTCGCGAACGCGTCCGCCCTGCCGTTCCCACCCACGATGACATGAAAAACGATTTTAAAGACGTGTGGAAAAACGATCAGTGGGTGCGCATTTTGTTGCTGACGCTGTGCAATGTCTGCCCGGGCTTCATTCGGATGGCGGCGACCATGTACTACGTGACCTGGGTGATGGGACAAAGCACCCACTTCGCCACGCTGTTTATCAGCCTGGGCGTGGTTGGCATGATGATCGGCAGTATGCTGGCGAAAGTGCTGACCGACCGCTGGTGCAAGCTGAAAGTGTTCTTCTGGACCAACATCGCGCTGGCCCTCTTCTCCTGCGCATTTTACTTCTTCGACCCGAAAGCCACCGCGTTGATTGTCGTGCTCTATTTCCTGCTGAATATTCTGCATCAGATCCCGTCGCCGCTGCACTGGTCGCTGATGGCGGACGTTGACGACTACGGCGAATGGAAAACCGGCAAACGTATCACCGGCATCAGCTTCTCCGGTAATCTCTTCTTCCTGAAGCTGGGCCTGGCGATCGCCGGGGCGATGGTAGGCTTTCTGCTCTCCTGGTACGGCTATGACGCTGGCGCGAAAACCCAGAGCGACACGGCAATCAACGGCATCGTACTGCTGTTTACGGTGATCCCGGGCGTCGGTTATCTCATTACCGCGGGCGTGGTTCGTCTGCTAAAAGTCGACCGTGAACTGATGAAACACATACAGGACGATCTGGAAAAGCGCCGCACCAATTACCGCGAGCTTAACGAATATCAGGAACTGAAAGCCGCTGAAAGCGTAAGGAAAGCCTAATGCAAGACTGGCCAAACCCCTTTATTGAGCAACGCGCCGATCCGTTTATTCTGCGAGACGGCTGCGACTACTACTTTATTGCCTCGGTGCCGGAATATGATCGGCTGGAAATCCGACGGGCGAACACCCTGGAGGGCCTGCGCAGCGCGGAACCGGTTATCGTCTGGCGTAAACCGGAAACCGGCCCGATGTGCGAGCTGATCTGGGCGCCGGAAATTCACCGCATCAACGGTAAGTGGTATATCTATTTCGCCGCTGCCCATACCCAGGCGCTCGACAAACTGGGGATGTTCCAGCACCGGATGTATGCGCTGGAATGTGCGGATGCCGACCCGCTCACTGGCGTCTGGTACGAAAAAGGCCAGTTCAAAACGCCGTTTGACACGTTCGCGCTCGATGCCACTACCTTTCATCATCAGGGAAAACAGTGGTATCTGTGGGCGCAAAAATCCCCGCATATCGCCGGTAACTCCAACATCTATCTTGCCGAAATGGAAAACCCGTGGACCATTAAAGGCGAACCTGTGATGCTCAGCAAACCGGAATATGACTGGGAATGTCGGGGATTTTGGGTCAATGAAGGCCCGGCGGCGCTCACTCATGGCGATAAACTGTTTGTCAGCTACTCCGCCAGCGCGACGGATGAAAACTACTGCATGGGGCTTCTGTGGATTGATATGAATGCCGATCCGCGAAATCCGGCAAACTGGCGCAAATCGCCGCGTCCGGTCTTTACCACCAGCCACGAAAACCGTCAGTACGGCCCGGGCCATAATAGCTTTACGCAAACACCGGAAGGAGTAGATGTGCTGGTGTATCACGCACGCAACTACACCGAAATTGAAGGGGACCCGCTCTACGATCCCAACCGTCACACCCGCCTGAAGCGCGTTCGTTGGGATGAAAACGGGATGCCTGATTTTGGCGTGCCGCCAGCGGATACGATTTGAATACGTAGCCCGGTAGCGCAACGCTTACCGGGCGCCCCCTGCCGGATAAGCGCTGTACGCCGGCCACTCAATCCGCTACACCAGCGCCCCGTAAATGGTCAGGAAAGCGATCGCCACTACCACCACCAGCGACGTTTTCTTGGCCATCGATACCGCCGCTTTCGGCGTCTCGACCTTATCGGTATGCGGTTCCCGCGCCAACGAGAACTGCGCCAGTCGGGTTAACACCTGGTACTGCGCGGTATGCATGTCGGCCAGCGAGGCAAACCACGCAGGAAGCGCTTTCTCTCCGTGCCCGATCAAGGCGTAAACCACGCCTGCCAGACGCACCGGGATCCAGTCCAGCACGTGAAGAATGGCGTCAATACCCGACTGCAAACGCTCATGCGGCGTCAGGTAACGCGCCAGCCACGACTGCCATGAGCGCAGAAAAGCATAGCCCACCAGCAGCACCGGCCCCCACTGACCGCCGACGATCAGCCAAAACAGAGGCGCAAGATAGAAACGGAAGTTAATCCACAGCAGCGCGTTTTGCAATTCACGTAAAAACTCGCGCTCATCGCAATCCGGCGGGACGCCGTGGATCAGGGTGAGCTCACTGGCCATTGCTTTACGGGCGTGGGCGTCATCGCGCGAAGCCGCCTGGAGATAGGCGTGATAATGCATCCGCACTTTCCCGGCGCCAATGCACAGCAGCCCCAGCAGGATCCACGCCAAAATCGTCGGCACATTGAACAACAGCCCCTGAAGCGCGCGTAAAAGCAGGAATGCGACCGCCATCGCAATAAACGTCATCCCCAGCGTGCGCGCCATCGAAAAACGCGTAATGCGCCGAAATAACGCTTCCAGGCGGTGATCGAGCTGCCAGTGCTCTCCCAGTTTGAACAGGCGCTCAACAAACAGCACCAGTAGAGTCGTAAACAGCGTCATGTCATCTCCTTATCTGACGAGGGGGTGACCAGAGCGCGAAACCTCGCCCAGTCAAAAGCGGGGCCGGGATCGGTCTTGCGATCAGGCGCAATATCACAATGTCCGGTTATGTTATCGGCAATCGCCGGGTAATACGTTATCAGCGTGCGCGTAATGGTCGCCAGCTGTTGGTACTGCGCATCGGTGTAGGCCAGCGTATCGGTGCCTTCCAGCTCAATGCCAATCGAAAAATCATTGCAGCGCTCGCGACCACGGTAACGGGAAACGCCAGCGTGCCACGCGCGTTTATCGAAAGGAACATACTGAACGATTTCACCGTCACGGCGAATCAGACAATGTGCGGAAACACGAAGATGCGCGATTTCCGCAAAAAAGGGGTGAGCGGTGGGATCAATTGTTCCAGTGAATAGCGCATCGATCCACGGGCCGCCAAATTCGCCCGGCGGCAGGCTGATATTGTGCACCACCAGCAGAGAAGGATGATCGTCATCCGGGCGGCAATCATAATGAGGAGAAGGGACGCGCCGCGCCTCTGCCAGCCAGCCCTTGTCTAACAACATGCAGGATCTCCTTTTGAGTGGTGCTTATAGCCGCTTCAGAGTAGCATGTTTCTACCTTATGATTCGTTAGCAATTTGGAGTTTTATCATGCCGCCTCGCCGTTATAACCCTGACTACCGACGTGACGCGCTGTTGGAACGCATTAATCTGGATATCCCTGCCACTGTCGCCCAGGCGCTGCGCGAAGATTTAGGTGGCGAAGTGGATGCCGGCAACGACATTACGGCGCAACTTTTGCCGGAAAATACCCGCTCTCACGCGACCGTTATCACGCGTGAAAATGGCGTTTTTTGTGGCAAACGCTGGGTGGAAGAAGTGTTTATTCAGCTGGCTGGCGATGATGTCACTGTTACCTGGCACGTCGATGACGGCGACAGCATCCTCGCGAATCAGCCGCTGTTCGAGCTGGACGGTCCTTCCCGGGTATTGCTCACGGGTGAGCGTACCGCGCTGAACTTCGTACAAACCCTTTCCGGCGTCGCGAGCGAAGTGCGTAAATATGTCGAACTGCTGGCAGGGACCAAAACTCAACTGCTGGACACACGTAAAACGCTGCCGGGACTGCGCACCGCATTGAAATACGCCGTGCTGTGCGGCGGCGGCGCCAATCACCGCCTGGGCCTTTCCGATGCCTTTTTAATCAAAGAAAACCACATTATTGCTTCCGGATCCGTTCGTCAGGCGGTGGAAAAAGCCTTCTGGCTGCACCCGGATGTGCCGGTGGAAGTCGAAGTTGAAAACCTTGATGAGCTGGATGAAGCGCTGAAAGCGGGCGCAGACATCATCATGCTGGATAATTTTGAAACCGAGCAGATGCGTGAAGCGGTTAAACGCGCCAACGGGCAAGCGCGACTGGAAGTTTCCGGCAACGTGACGGACAAGACGCTGCGCGAATTTGCGCAAACCGGTGTCGATTTCATTTCCGTCGGCGCGCTCACTAAGCACGTGCGCGCGCTGGACCTTTCGATGCGTTTCCGTTAACCCTCTTTGCCCGGTGACGCTGTCGCTCACCGGGCCTGTCTGGCGCTTTTCTCGAGCCGCCTCGTAAATCCCTTGTCCTGTGATGAAACGCTGACAACTTCCTCTGAACCCTGATTCCCGTTTCTCTTTTTGATGCTCGCGTGTCTTTATCCCGTTTGCCAAAGTGACCGCCACTGACTCAAGGAGCGAACAATGGATAAACAACGTGGATTTACCCTGATCGAACTGATGGTGGTCATCGGCATTATCGCCATTCTCAGCGCCATCGGCATTCCGGCGTACCAAAACTATCTGCGCAAGGCTGCGCTAACGGACATGCTGCAAACATTTATTCCTTACCGCACTGCAGTCGAACTGTGCGCGCTTGAACATGGCGGCATCGTCACCTGCGATGGCGGAAGCAACGGCATCCCCTCACCCACTACAACGCGCTATGTCTCAGGAATGAGCGTGGCGAAGGGCGTGGTATCACTCAGTGGTCAGGAGAGCCTGAACGGTCTGAGCGTCACGATGACGCCGAACTGGGATAACGCAAACGGCATTACGGGCTGGACGCGTAACTGCACTATTCAGAATGACGGTGCGTTACAGCAGGCTTGTGAAGATGTTTTTCGTTTTGACGGCAACTAAGGAGCAGCGATGAATACCACTCAACTTACCGCCCTTTGTCAGCGTCATAACGGCATCTTACTTGATGCAGACAGTGACGTGGTACACGTCGCCGTCGTGGACGCGCCGTCTCATGAACTGCTTGACGCTTTGCATTTTGCGACGACAAAACGCATTGAGATCGCCTGCTGGACACGCCAGCAAATGGAAGGGCATTTGCATCATCCGCCACAAACGCTGCCTGCGGTCGTACCGGAAGCCAGCCTCAGCGCGGCAGCATTGCTGGATAAAACCCTTCAGGCGGCGATGACTAAACGCGCATCCGACATCCACATTGAGCCTGCGGAACACCATTTCCGCATTCGACTGCGTGTTGACGGGGTGTTATACAACCTGCCCACTGTCGCCAAAGAAACGGGATTAGCCCTGACGGCCCGCCTGAAGGTGTTAGGTCAACTGGATATTGCTGAACACCGCCTGCCGCAGGATGGGCAGTTCACCGTCAGGCTGGCCGGTTCCACCGTCTCGTTTCGTATCGCCACGTTACCCTGTCGTCATGGCGAAAAGGTTGTTTTGCGTTTGTTGCACCAGGTTAGTCAGGCGCTGGATGTCACCGCCCTGGGGATGCACGACTCGCAGCTTTCGGCGTTCATTCATGCCTTGCAACAACCCCAGGGGCTGGTGCTGGTGACCGGACCGACGGGCAGCGGAAAGACGGTGACACTGTACAGCGCTCTCCAGATGCGAAACGCCACGGAGGTGAATCTGTGCAGCGTTGAAGATCCAGTGGAAATCCCGCTGGACGGCATCAACCAGACGCAGATCCATCCGCGTGCGGGGCTCACCTTTCAGGGCGTCTTACGGGCGCTGTTACGCCAGGATCCCGATGTTATTATGATCGGAGAGATCCGCGACGGCGAAACAGCCGAAATCGCCATTAAAGCCGCGCAAACGGGTCATCTGGTGCTTTCCACGCTGCACACCAACTCCAGCTGCGAGGCACTGATCCGCTTGCAGCAAATGGGAGTGGCGCGCTGGATGCTCTCCTCCGCCTTAAATCTTGTGGCGGCGCAACGGCTGGTCAGAAAGCTCTGCCCTCACTGTCGACGGCTGACTAACGACCCGATCCGTTTGCCGCAGACATTATGCCCAACCGCGCTGCCGCGCTGGCAGGCGGTAGGCTGCGAGCACTGTTATCACGGCTTTTATGGGCGTACGGCGCTGTTTGAAGTTCTCCCCGTTACCGCTGAACTGCGCCAGCACATCGCCAGTGGCGCGCCCGTTGAAGCACTGGAAGGTTATGCCCGACAAGCCGGTATGCTCACGCTTTTTGAAAGCGGCTGCCGCGCCGTCGACCAGGGGTTAACGACCTTTGAAGAGCTGGTACGCATTCTGGGGATGCCCAATGAGCAGTAAAACGCTTTGGCGATGGCAAGGCATCGACAGCGATGGCTTACCTGGCGAGGGCGCATTATGGGCCGAAAGCCAGGCTTTACTGCTGCTGGCGCTCGAACAACGCAAGATAACGCCACTGCGCGTGAAGCCGCTGCGCGTTAACCGCGCGCTGTGGCGCGCCGGGAGATGTTCGGAAGTGATTCATCAACTCGCCACGCTGCTGAAGGCGGGCCTGACGCTCTCCGACGGGCTGGCGCTTCTCGCCGGACAACAACCGGGAAAACAGTGGCAAGCGCTGTTGCAGAGCCTGGCGCACGAACTGGAGCAGGGTACGCCCCTCTCCAGCGCGCTGGCGCAATGGCCAGATGTTTTTCCTCCGCTGTATCAGGCGATGATTCGCACCGGTGAACTGACCGGAAAGCTCGACGAATGCTGCTTCGAACTGGCCCGGCAGCAAAACGCCCACAAACAGTTAAGCGATAAGATCAAGAAAGCGTTGCGTTATCCCTTTATCATTTTGGCGATGGCTTTCTTTGTGGTGTTGGCCATGTTGCACTTTGTCTTACCCGAGTTTGCCGCCATTTACCGGACCTTCAACACGCCCCTACCGGCGCTGACGCAGGGGATCATCACGTTCGCCGACTGGAGTGCAAACCAGGGCTGGTTGATTTTACTGCTGAGCGGCGGAGTCATTGCGGCAAACAGCGCGGTGAAGCACCGTTCCTCATGGCTGATAACGCGCCAGCGCTGGCTGCTGCGCATACCGGTAATGGGTCGCCTGCTCAGGGGGCAAAAACTCACGCAGATTTTTACCATTCTCGCGTTAACACAACGCGCAGGGATCGCATTTTTACCGGCGCTGGAGAGCGTACGGGAAAGCCTGCAATGTCCCTACTGGTCCCAGCGACTGGCGCAAGTCCAACGTGATATCAGTCACGGTCTTCCGGTCTGGCAGGCATTTCAAAATGCGCAAGTCTTCAGCCCGCTGTGCCTGCAACTGATTAGAACAGGAGAAGTTTCCGGTTCACTGGACACGATGCTGCATAATCTTGCCCGGCATCATAGTGAGAACACGCTGGCGCTGGCCGACAGTCTCGCCGCATTGCTGGAACCTGCTTTGCTGGTCATTACGGGGTTAATTATTGGCACGCTGGTGGTTGCCATGTATCTGCCGATATTCCATCTGGGGGATGCGATGAGCACAGTAGGCTGAAGCGATTGAAGAGCGGGAACAGAACTCAAAGCCGGATTAGGCATTCATGCCTAATCCGACAAACGGAAAGGATTACAGGCTGTTGAAAATGCGGTTTTCCTGTTCCTGTACGCGGATAAAGGTCGTGCGTTTGGTCAGTTCTTTAAGACGCGATGCGCCAACGTAAGTGCAGGCAGAACGCAGGCCGCCGAGGATATCACGGGCTGTGTTTTCCACCGGGCCACGCAGAGGAAGCTTAACGGTTTTGCCTTCCGCTGCACGGTACTGTGCAACGCCGCCAACGTGACGGGTCATGGCCGATTCGGAACTCATCCCGTAAAACAGCATGAACTTCTCGCCATTTTCTTCAACGATCTTGCCGCCGCTCTCTTCATGCCCTGCCAGCATACCGCCGAGCATCACGAAGTCAGCGCCGCCACCGAAGGCTTTAGCCACATCACCTGGCATAGTGCAACCGCCGTCACTGACAATCATTCCGCCCAGACCGTGCGCCGCATCAGCGCATTCGATCACCGCAGAAAGCTGCGGATAACCAACACCGGTTTTGACCCGCGTGGTGCAGACAGACCCTGGCCCGATCCCGACTTTGACGATATCGGCGCCTGAGAGGATCAGTTCTTCGCACATCTCGCCCGTCACAACGTTACCGGCGCAGATCGTTTTCGTCGGCCAGGCTTCACGCGCTTTTGACACGAACTGAACGAAGTGCTCAGAGTAACCATTAGCCACATCAATGCAGACAAAGTTCAGCGCCGGGCTTAATGCCAGAATCTGTTTGGTTTTCTCAAAGTCCGCGTCAGAAGTACCGGTAGAGACCATCACGTGTTTCAGCACGTTGGCAGGCGCTTCACCGATAAACGCGGACCACTCTTCAACGGAGTAATGCTTATGGACGGCGGTCAGAATATCGAATGAGGCAAGCGCGGTCGCCATCTCGAACGTCCCGACGGTATCCATATTGGCGGCAATGACAGGTACGCCAGACCAGGTCTGACCTGAGTGTTTGAAGGTAAACTGACGTTCCAGCTCAACATCGGAACGGCTTTTAAGAGTAGAACGCTTAGGGCGGATAAGAACGTCTTTAAAACCTAACTTCAGATCTTCTTCAATACGCATGTGCGGATTCCTGGGGTTAAGGGCTATAAGTATGAGAGCGCAACTCCAGTGACGCTATCATACGCACTAATCAGTGCCGCGCAAGACTGCGAAATTCTCTTTTTTTACGCTACAATCCCATAAATTTACCTGGTGAAAGGCGGGACAGCTTTTGCGCCATTTCACTCTGATGCGATCAATATTCAACCAATTGATTATTAAAATAAATGACCGGGAACTGAGCTTATGAGGTATACAGTGGCCTTAACGGGCGGCATTGGCAGCGGCAAGAGTACCGTCGCCAACGCGTTCGCTGACCTCGGAATTCAGATTGTTGATGCAGATATGATTGCCCGCCAGGTCGTCGAGCCTGGCCAGCCCGCGCTGGCCGCTATTGCCGACCACTTCGGTCAGGCGTTACTCGACGCAGACGGTAGGCTACAGCGTCGTCTGCTACGCGAGCGGATCTTCGCCAATCCGCACGAGAAAGCCTGGCTAAATGCCCTGCTGCACCCGCTTATTCAGCAGGAGACGCAGCGCCAGTTTCAGCAGGCGACATCCCCTTATGTACTTTGGGTTGTTCCTCTGCTGGTTGAAAATGGCCTGACGACCAAAGCGAACCGCATTCTCGTGGTCGACGTGACGCCCGAGACGCAGCTTTTACGCACCATGCAGCGCGACGATGTTACCCGCGCACATGCCGAACAGATCCTCGCCGCCCAGGCAACACGTGAAGCGCGCCTTGCCGCGGCAGACGATGTTATTGATAATAACGGCGCACCAGAGTCCATCAGGTCGGATGTCGCCCGCCTGCACGCGCTGTATTTACAGCTTGCGTCGCAGTTTGTCTCACAGGAAAAACCGTAATGCACACCCACGTCCTTTTTGAACACCCGCTCAATGAAAAAATGCGTACATGGCTGCGCATTGAGTTTTTAATTCAACAACTTTCGGTTAATCTCCCCATCGCCACCCATGCGGACGCACTGCATTTTTTTCGCAATGTCGGGGACTTGCTGGACGTGTTCGAACGCGGGGAAGTGCGTACAGAATTGCTGAAAGAGCTTGAACGCCAGCAGCGTAAACTTCAGGCATGGATAGAAGTACCCGGCGTCGATCAAAGCCGTATTGAAGCACTGCGCCAGCAGCTAAAAACGACGGGAACTGTTTTGATTTCCGCGCCGCGTATCGGGCAGTTTTTACGCGAAGATCGGTTAATTGCGCTGGTTCGCCAGCGCCTGAGCATTCCTGGCGGCTGCTGCAGTTTTGATTTACCCACGCTGCACATGTGGCTGCATTTGCCACAGGCTCAGCGTGACGCACAAGTGGATGCCTGGCTTGCCAGCCTGAATCCGCTAAACCAGGCGCTGACGCTGATCCTCGATCTCATTCGCAACTCCGCGCCGTTCCGCAAACAGACCAGCCTGAACGGTTTTTATCAGGATAACGGCGAAGATGCTGATTTACTGCGTCTCAATTTGCCGTTCGAATCTCTGCTTTATCCGCAAATTTCCGGTCACAAGAGCCGTTTTGCCATTCGTTTTATGCCGCTTGATAGCGAACACGGCGTGGTACCTGAGCGCCTCGATTTTGAGCTGGCCTGCTGTTAAGGAGTAAAAATGTCAGAAACGATCACCGTCAACTGCCCTACCTGCGGTAAAACGGTCGTCTGGGGCGAGATTAGCCCGTTTCGCCCGTTCTGTAGTAAACGCTGTCAGTTAATCGATCTGGGAGAATGGGCCGCCGAGGAAAAACGCATTCCGAGCAGCGGCGATTTGTCAGACAGCGACGACTGGAGCGAAGAAAAACAGTAACCGTCGCCTGGAGGTCGGATGGCGCAATTCAGTGTGCTTATCCGGCCTACAAAAGTGTTTAACCCTGAAAAGCGTGTTTTAGCTTCGCAATGACCGGTTCGTTAGCGGGTGGAAAATCATCTTCCCTGAGCGCCTCAATAGCAACCCACTTGCCTGGTTGACCTTCCTTGCCCCACGGCTCTCCCAGCCAGGCTTCCACCAGCCAGAACCACAGGGTGACATGCCGGTCCGGAAATTGATATTCCAGCTTTTCAAACAGCGTGACGGTCGTCGGGGTAATCCCCACCTCTTCCTGTAACTCCCGGCCCAGGGCTTGCTCCGGCGTTTCACCCGTTTCAAACTTTCCTCCGGGAAATTCCAGCTTATTCGCCATATGCGCATCAGCGGCGCGCTGGGTGATAAAAATTTCATTTTGCGGATTACGGATAATCCCGACCGCGATGTGCAGTGTTTTCATCTTGTCGCATCCATAAAAAAGGCGCAGTCTCCCGCGCCTTTTTGTTGGTCACTTACCGTTAACCGGATAAACGTAGCGTTACCCGGCAATGATGCCTGGGCTCAGCTCAGGCGGCCATGGCACTGTTTGTATTTCTTGCCGGAACCGCACGGGCACGGATCGTTACGGCCAACTTTGCGTTCGCCGGTTTGCGCTGCCAGATCAGCCGCCGCCGCGCTATCGTCGTCCTGATGGCTCAGCTGTTGCATCTGCGCCAGACGTTCCGCTTCTTCGCGACGCTGCTGCTCCATCGCTTCCACTTCTTCCGGCATACGTACCTGGACCTTACTCAGCGTGCTGATCACTTCATACTTCAGCGATTCCAGCATCGCGGCGAACATCGCAAAGGACTCACGCTTATATTCCTGCTTCGGATCTTTCTGCGCATAGCCGCGCAGGTGGATACCCTGACGCAGATAGTCCATCGCCGCCAGGTGTTCTTTCCACAGAGAGTCGAGCGTCTGCAACATCACGCCTTTTTCGAAGTGACGCATCATCTCAGCGCCGACCACTTCTTCTTTACGCTGATACACCTCGATAGCCTGCGCAAGAATACGCTCGCGTAGTGTCTCTTCGTGCAGTTCCGGCTCTTTATCCAGCCACTCCGCGATCGGCATGTCCAGGTCGAAGTCATTTTTCAGACGTTCCTGCAGGCCAGGGATATCCCACATTTCTTCCAGCGACTGCGGCGGAATGTAAGCATCGATGGTTGCTTTAAACACATCCTCGCGAATGCTGTTAATGGTTTCGCTCACATCAGAGACATCCAGCAGTTCGTTACGCTGGGTGTAGATCGCGCGACGCTGATCGTTGGCGACGTCATCGTATTCCAGTAACTGTTTACGAATGTCGAAGTTACGGCTTTCCACTTTGCGCTGGGCGTTAGCAATAGCTTTGGTTACCCACGGATGCTCGATGGCTTCACCCGGTTTCATGCCGAGCTTACGCATCATGCCGGACACGCGGTCAGAGGCGAAGATACGCATCAGCGCATCTTCCATTGACAGGTAGAAACGGGAAGAACCCGCATCCCCCTGACGGCCCGAACGACCGCGCAGCTGGTTATCGATACGACGGGATTCGTGACGCTCTGTACCAATAATATGCAGACCCCCCGCAGCCAGTACGGCATCATGACGCACCTGCCAGTCTGCTTTGATCTGCGCAATTTGTTCTGGCGTCGGATTTTCCAGCGCGGCGACTTCCGCCTGCCAGCTGCCGCCCAGCATGATATCCGTACCACGACCCGCCATGTTGGTCGCGATGGTCACGGCTGCCGGATACCCCGCCTGGGCAACGATAGCCGCTTCGTTGGCGTGGAACTTGGCGTTCAGGACGTTATGTTTGATGCCCGCTTTCGTCAGTTCATTAGACACCACTTCCGATTTCTCAATCGAGATGGTCCCCACCAACACCGGCTGGCCTTTTGCGGTACGCTCTTTAATATCTTCAATGATGGCCTGAATTTTTTCCGCTTCGGTCATGTAGACCAGATCCGGCATATCTTTACGGATCATCGGACGGTTAGTCGGCACCACCACGGTGTCCAGCTTGTAAATGGAGCTGAATTCGAACGCTTCGGTATCTGCCGTACCGGTCATACCGGCCAGTTTTTCATACAGACGGAAGTAGTTCTGGAAGGTAATCGAAGCCAGCGTCTGGTTCTCGTTCTGAATGTCCACGCCTTCTTTGGCTTCAACCGCCTGGTGCAGACCATCAGACCAGCGACGCCCCTGCATAGTACGCCCGGTGTGTTCGTCAACGATAATGACTTCACCGTCTTTAACGATGTAATCAACGTCGCGGGTAAACAGCGCGTGCGCGCGCAGCGCGGCGGTAACGTGATGCATCAGCATGATGTTGCCCGGAGAGTACAGCGACTCGCCTTCATCCATAATGCCTTCTTTTACCAGCAGTTCTTCAATCAGCACCAGACCGCGTTCGGTCAGGTTAACCTGGCGCGCTTTTTCATCCACCGAGAAGTGTCCCTCACCCTGGAAGGTGTCGGAGTCCTCTTTTTCCTGACGAATCAGGTGTGGGATGATTTTGTTCACTTTCTTGTACATTTCCGAGCTGTCTTCAGCCGGACCGGAAATGATCAGCGGAGTACGCGCTTCGTCGATCAGGATGGAGTCAACCTCATCCACCAGCGCATAGTGCAGTTTGCGTTGGACGCGTTCTTCAGGGCTGAACGCCATGTTGTCACGAAGGTAGTCAAAACCGTATTCGTTATTGGTGCCGTAGGTGATGTCAGCGGCGTAGGCTTCGCGCTTGGCGGGCGCAGGCATACCCGGCAGGTTAATGCCGACGGTCATGCCGAGGAATTCAAACAGCGGACGGTTGTTTTCGGCGTCACGCTGCGCCAGATAATCGTTCACTGTCACCACGTGTACGCCCTTTCCGCTCAGCGCGTTCAGGTAGGCGGGCAGCGTCGCGGTCAGGGTTTTACCCTCGCCGGTACGCATTTCTGCGATGCAGCGATCGTTCAGAACCATACCACCGAGCAACTGCACGTCGAAGTGACGCATACCGAATACGCGCTTGCTCGCTTCACGCACCACGGCGAACGCTTCCGGGATCAAGCTTTCCACGCTAGCGCCTTTCTCGAGACGCGCACGGAACTCTCCGGTCTTGGCTTTCAGCTCTTCGTCGGTGAGTTTTTCCATTTCCGGTTCCATGGCGTTGATCACGCCGACCACTTTACGCATACGACGCAGCGTGCGATCGTTACGGCTACCGAATACTTTAGTTAACAATTTGATTAGCATATTAAAATCTCAAACGCCCCGCACAGCGGAGTCATAATTATCAGAGGAAGGTTTTCTGTTTTTAGCTGAGGCGTTGAGGACCGGCACGAATACCCTGCGCCTGGCTTATCCAGGCAGGAACGGTAAAGACGGCCAGCGGCATGAAATGGGCGTACGCGACGCGCTGCGGAGTCGCAGCGGGCGTGCCTTCCTGAGTCAGCAGCGCGCTGAGCGTGTTCAGTAAGGCTAAATGATGCGCCTGAAGCGGCGACGGCTCTTCGACCACGGGCAATGCCTGCGGCGCCATGGCGAAGGAGAGATGGCGGATAACGGTGCGGATGGCGTGCTGATGCCAGTAATCGACAGTAAAATTAGGCCGACGGTTGGAGGCTTCCAGCAAAGCAAGCTGGCTGAAATTAACGCTGACCTGTTGATCGTGGCGACTGGCCGCCGCTTTAGCTGGCGTGTTGGGTTCCGCGGCATTGCTGAGCGCAGGCAGACCAAGACTCGCCGCGACCATCCCTAATAAGAGATGCGGCCAGAAATAGCGTCTACCTAACTGTCGCCAACGCGTCAGTATTCCACTCACGTTAAAGCCATCCCATAAATGTTATTCAAACGTTTTTTGCGCACAAATCTTATCATTAATGCTCAGGTACTACAGCAGTATTGATGAGAAGATACGGTTAAAAACGCTTAAGAAACCAGCGTTCGCACAGCATTTTAGTGCAGAATGGGTTTTGACATTGAAGAAAGTCTGTTACCCATACCGGCCCGCTCAACGAGCAAAAAAAAACGACTGGCTTACCTGGCCGGAGAGAGTGCCAGATTTACCAGTCGAATTTATGCGACAACGCGTGTCGTTATGCCAGTACGGTCGATGGTGCTTTGAAAGCCAACGGCAGTTCTGCGTCGTCTTCGAAGGTCACATATTCCCAGGCTTCCTGTTTTGCCAGAACAGCCTGCAACAATTTGTTATTCAATGCATGACCGGACTTATACGCGGTAAATGCACCAATAATGTTGTGACCACACATGAACAAGTCACCAATCGCGTCAAGCATTTTGTGACGAACGAATTCGTCTTCAAAACGCAGGCCGTCTTCGTTCAGTACGCGATAATCGTCAACAACGATGGCACAATCGAAGCTGCCGCCCAGGCACAGGCCGCGGGACTGCAGATATTCGATATCACGCATGAAGCCGAAAGTACGCGCGCGGCTGATCTGACGCATAAACGCGTCAGCAGAGAAGTTCATCGCATAGCGCTGCGTGCTGGAGTCGATCGCCGGATGGTTAAAGTCGATGGTGAAATCCAACGTAAAACCATTGTATGGCTTGAACTCAGCCCACTTGTCGCCATCTTCGATGCGAACGGTCTCTTTGATGCGAACAAATTTCTTCGCGCTTTTCAGTTCTTCGATACCGGCGTCAAGGAGCAGGTAGACGAACGGCGCAGCGCTGCCATCCATGATCGGGATTTCCGGAGCATCGACTTCAATAACGATGTTATCGATACCTAAACCCGCCAGCGCCGCATTCAGGTGCTCAACGGTTGAAATCCGTACATCATGCTCGTTGACCAGACACGTACAGAGCATGGTATCACGCACAGATTTGGCATCGGCCGGAAAATCTACCGGTGGATTCAAGTCGGTGCGACGATAGATGACCCCGGTGTTGGCCGGCGCAGGGCGTAAGGTCAGGGTGACTTTCTTGCCGGTATGTAAACCGACGCCAGTCGCCTGAACGATACGTTTAAGTGTCCTTTGTTTGATCATCGTATAATCTCGCCAAATTACCTATCCAACCGAAGTGTACTATACATTCGGTGGGCCAGTTTAGCACAAAGAGCCGCGAATCCCAACTTCCAGCTAATTCTTAATCAGCTTGCTTACGCAGGAAGGCAGGAATATCCAGATAATCCGGCTCTTTCGCGGTCTGCGGCGTATTGTCGTTTACCACTTTTGCGGCTGGCTTCTGCTCCTGGGTCAGCGGCGCCATGCCGTGCTGCTGGTAACGATCCAGTACCGGCTGCTGTACCTGTTTGTTGGTCACCAGCGTGATTTCCGGACGTTTGTCCATACCAATTCCGGTCGCCACGACGGTAACGCGCAGTTCGTCGTTCATATCCGGGTCCAGAGAAGTACCGATAACCACGGTCGCGTTATCCGAAGCAAACGCACGGATGGTGTTCCCCACGGTTTCGAACTCATCCAGACGCAGGTCGAAGCCCGCGGTGATGTTAACCAGCACGCCGCGCGCGCCAGACAGATCGATATCTTCCAGCAGTGGAGAAGAAATCGCCATTTCAGCCGCTTCTTCCGCGCGGTCTTCACCGCTTGCCACGCCGGAGCCCATCATCGCGTAGCCCATTTCGGACATCACCGTGCGCACGTCCGCAAAGTCGACGTTCATCAGACCCGGACGGGTGATCAGCTCTGCGATACCCTGCACCGCGCCTTTCAGCACGTCGTTCGCCGCGCCAAACGCGTCAAGCAGAGAAATACCGCGACCCAGCACTTTCAGCAGCTTGTCGTTCGGAATGGTGATCAGCGAGTCCACATGCTTGGACAGCTCAGTGATCCCCTGCTCCGCAAAGGCCATGCGCTTTTTGCCTTCAAAGTTGAAAGGCTTGGTCACCACGGCAACGGTCAGAATGCCTAAATCTTTTGCGACTTCAGCAACCACTGGCGCAGCGCCGGTACCGGTACCGCCGCCCATGCCCGCGGCGATAAACACCATGTCTGCGCCATCCAGCGCGGCACGCAAGGCTTCACGGTCTTCATCCGCAGCGTTGCGCCCCACTTCCGGGTTTGCGCCGGCACCCAGACCTTTGGTAATTCCGCTACCAATCTGAATGGTCTGGCCAACCGCAGTTTTACGTAACGCTTGCGCGTCAGTGTTCACTGCGAAGAATTCGACACCCTCAATGCGCTCGCGCACCATGTGCTCAACGGCATTACCACCGCCGCCACCGACGCCGATGACTTTAATCACCGCGTCGTTGGTTAATTCCATTGGTTCAAACATAATCTCTCTCTCCGTTGTGCCTGTCGCCTGAGACCGTAATTTTCGCCGGTCTCATAAAAAAATTAAAACTCTTTACGCAGCCAGCTGTTGATACGCTTGATCCACGAGCCGACCGAAGCTGTTACGCGTTTTTCTACTTCAGCTTCACCATTTAAGTGGGACTCTTTCCCGTAGTGAAGCAGCCCCACCGCCGTCGAGTAATACGGCTCCTGAGCGTAATCCGTCAGACCAGTAATATTCAGCGGCGCACCGATACGCACCTGCGTATGGAACACGCGCTGGGCGCAGGCAGCAAGACCTTCGATCTGCGCTGCGCCACCGGTTAACACAATCCCCGCCGCAAGATGATGTTTCACCCCCTGCTGGCGAAGCTGTTCCTGTAATTGCAATATTTCTTCGTTGACCAGGTTGAGCAGCTCGGTGTAGCGCGGCTCAATAACCTCCGCCAGCGTTTGTCGTTGCAGACTGCGCGGCGGACGACCGCCCACGCTCGGCACTTCAACGCTTTCGTCTTTACCGACGATGGAACCCAACGCGCAGCCATGGCGAACTTTGATCGCTTCGGCGTCGCTTGGCGGCGTACCGAAAGCGTAGGCAATGTCGCTGGTGACCACGTTACCTGCATAAGGTATCACCTTGGTATGGCGCAACGCCCCGCCAGTATAAACGGCGATATCCATTGTACCACCCCCGATATCCACGACGCAGACGCCCAGTTCACGTTCATCTTCCGTCAATACGGAATAGCTGGCCGCCAGGCCGGCAAATATCAGTTGGTCAACTTTCAGGCCACAACGTTCAACGGCTTTCACAATGTTTTTTGCCATATCGTTGTGGCAGGTGATCAAATGCACTTTCGCCTGCATTCGCACCCCGGAAAGACCGACAGGATTTTTGATGCCTTCCTGATAGTCAATCGCATATTCCTGCGGAATCACGTGCAGCACACGGTGCTCATCGCGTACGCGTACCGACTTCGCGGTATGCACGACGTTTTCCACGTCTTCCTGCGTCACTTCTTCTTCGGAAATCGGCACCATGCCGATTTCATTCTGACAGCTAATGTGCTTGCCGGAAAGCGCCAGATACACAGAGGAAATCTGGCAATCCGCCATCAGTTCTGCCTGGTCGATAGCGCGCTGTACGCACTTCACTACCGACTCAAGGTCATTAACCCCGCCTTTATCCATACCGCGCGACGGGCAACTGCCCACGCCAATGATATTGACCATACCGTCGGGCAGAACTTCCCCTACTAAAGCGGCAACCTTCGCGGTGCCAATCTCCAGTCCAACTACCAGTTTTCTGTCCGTCGCCTTGATCATTGTTGTTCTGCCTGTGCCTGATTCTGTTGCTGAGTAGATTCCTCAGGCGGTAAGGGCGCCCACCCTACTGCCGCACCTGAGTCATAACGCAAATCAACGTAGCTAATCCGTTTGCCATCGGTTTGCGCCTGCTGCTGTAAAACCGGATAGAGTTCTACAAAGCGAGCCAAACGTTTCATCGTGTCGCCCCTGCCAAGGTTGAGCTTAATATCGTTATTCAGCGTCAACTGCCAGGAACGACGTGCGGTCATCGCCGCTTCCTTCAGAGTAAATCTGTCCTTCGCCAGTATCTGTCCCATCTCGCGATAGCCCTGCAACACTTCACTTGCGCTGCCTTCCGGGCCATACAGCATCGGCAGGACCTGTTTGCTGGTACGTTCTGACGGCACGCTGAAAGCATTTCCTTCGGCGTCCACCATATGCTGATCATTCCAACGCGCTATCGGCACATATTCAACCAGATGAATCTTCAATTCATCGGGCCATTGCTTTCTGACGCTGGCCTGCTTGATCCACGGCAGGCGTTCAATCTGGTTCTGAATGATATTGACATCCTGCGTCATGAAGGTGCCGGGCGCGCCCAGCGCCAGAATTGACTGCCGGATATCATCATTTTTCGTGTAGTGCCGCTCGCCGGTTAACACCAGTTTTGACAGCGGTAAACGCTGCGCGTCTTCCATCCAGCCCAACACCACCCAGCCGCTGACAAACACGGTACACAGCACCGTCAGCAGAAATAAAATTCCTGCAAGACGCGTTCCATTATTGCGACGTGATGAAGACACCTCTTCGTCACTGTTTCGCGTGTTCAGCGCCGCCTGCGACATATCAGTCCGCCAACTCCAGAATACGTACCACTAACTGCGAGAAGCTCATCCCGGCCTGTCGCGCCGCCATCGGCACCAGACTGTGGCTGGTCATACCCGGTGAGGTATTCGCTTCCAGCAGATAAAACTGCCCATCGCTATCCAGCATGGCGTCAATACGCCCCCAACCTTCGCAACCTAACGTTGACCATGCTTTTTGCACTAAAGCGCGCAAATGGGTCTCCTGATCGGATTCCAGACCCGCCGGGCAGAAATATTGTGTCTCATCAGACAGATACTTCGCCTCATAATCATAGAAGGTTCCAGCGGGTTGGATACGTATCGACGGTAAAATTTCTTCACCCAGTATCGCGACGGTAAATTCCGGTCCGCTAAGCCATTTTTCAATCAATACTTCTTCATCATGCTGAAATGCCAGCGCTAAGGCGCTGTGTAAACCATCATATTCCGAAACCTTCGACATGCCGACGCTGGAACCTTCGCGGCTGGGCTTCACGATCAGCGGTAAACCGAGCGCAGAAATTTCCGTGACGGCCGCCTCGCTGAGGCCTTTCTCAAACTGGGCGCGAGTCAGCGCCACCCATGGCGCAACGGGTAACCCCGCGCCCTGCCACAGCAATTTACTGCGCAATTTATCCATGGAGATGGCAGAAGCCATCACGCCGCTGCCGGTATACGGCAGGCCGATCAACTCCAACAATCCCTGTAACGTACCGTCTTCGCCCCCACGACCGTGCAGCGCGATAAAGACTTTCTGAAACCCCATCGCTTTCAGTTGCGTCACGTCGGTCTCTTTCGGATCGACAGGATGCGCATCCACGCCGCCTTCACGCAGCCCGGCGAGCACCGCCGCGCCGGAATTCAGCGACACATCACGTTCAGCGGATGTCCCCCCCAGCAGGACCGCGATTTTATCAGCCATGTTGCTCGTCCTCCTGAATTTGCGGCTTCAGTTTGATTTCAGCTAAGGAACGCGCGATTTTGCCGATATTTCCCGCACCCTGCACCAGAATTAAATCATTGCCGGTTAAGACCGGCGCCAGCATTTCAGCGACCTGCGCCGGATCGGGAACCAGAATCGGGTCAATCTTACCGCGCCCGCGAATCGTGCGGCACAGCGAACGGCTGTCAGCGCCCGGAATCGGCGTTTCCCCGGCGGCATACACATCCAGCATCAACAGTGCGTCAACCTGAGTCAGCACGTTGGCAAAGTCGTCGTACAGATCGCGGGTACGCGTAAAGCGGTGCGGCTGAAACAGCATCACCAGGTTTTTATCCGGCCAGCCCGCGCGAGCGGCTTTGATAGTCGCGTCCACTTCCGTTGGGTGATGACCGTAATCATCCACCAACATCGCCGTTCCGGCCTTGCCATTTACTGGCTCAAGCGGGAATTCCCCGAGGAAGTCGAAGCGGCGACCGGTGCCCTGGAAACTTTCCAGCGCACGTAAAATAGCGTCGTCGGCAATGCCCTCTTCCGTCGCCACCGCCACGGCAGCCGCGGCGTTCAACGCATTATGACGCCCCGGTGCGTTCAGGGTTACACGCAGCTCAGGCATCCCCTGACGCAGCAACGTAAAATGCCCCTGCGGACCGATCTGCTGATAATCTTCCACGCGAACGTCAGCATCATCGCTAAAGCCGTAAGTCGTGGTCTGACGCCCGACGCGCGGCAACAGCTCGCGGATCACCGGGTCGTCAACGCACATCACCGCACGACCATAAAACGGCAGGTTATGCAGGAAATTAATGAACGTCTGCTTTAAATTTTCGAAGTCGCCATGGTAGGTATCCATATGATCGGCTTCGATGTTAGTGACAATCGCCACCATCGGTTGCAGGTGCAGGAACGATGCGTCGCTCTCATCTGCTTCCGCAATCAGATAACGGCTATGCCCGAGACGCGCATGCACGCCCGCCGCTTTCACCAGACCGCCGTTGACAAAGGTGGGGTCCAGGCCCGCTTCCGCGTATATGCTGGAAACCATCGCGGTGGTGGTCGTTTTGCCGTGCGTCCCGGCAATTGCGATACCATGACGAAAACGCATCAGCTCCGCCAGCATCTCCGCGCGGCGGATCACCGGTATGCGCGCTTCATGCGCCGCCACGATCTCCGGGTTATCGGCGGAGATTGCGCTGGAGACCACCACCACGCTGGCGTCGAGCACGTTTTCCGGACGATGGTTAAAGTAAATCGTCGCTCCCAGGTTGGTAAGCTGCTGCGTCACCGGGTTTGGCGCTAAGTCGGAACCACTGATCTGATAACCTTCGTTAGCCAGAACTTCGGCAATACCGCCCATACCGGCACCACCGATGCCGACAAAGTGAATGTGCCGAACGCGACGCATTTCGGGCACGATGGAACGCAGTTTTGCCAGTTGTTGTGTATTCATTCTTTACGCCATTAACTACTTCAAAAAATTCGTGCAGCGCAACACGCGCTGCGAGGGTTAAGCCCGGGCTGCCAGGCTGACTTCTTTCGCCACCCGTTCAGTGGCATCCGGGATGGCCGTCGCGCGCGCGCGTTGCGCCATCTCCAGTAATACGTCCCGATCCCACCCGGACAGGGTGTTCACAACGGCATCCACGGTAAACTGCGGCTGCTCAAGGATTTTAGCGGCGCCCGCTTTTTCCAGCGGTAGCGCATTCCAGTACTGCTGTCGGTCTTTGTGCTGGAAAGGCACAAACAGCGCAGGTAAACCGGCTGCAGCGATCTCACTGACCGTCAGGGCGCCTGAACGACATACCACCACATCGGCCCATGCGTAAGCGGCGGCCATATCATCTATAAATTCAGTCACTTTATGCTGCGGTTGCCCGGCGCTGGCGTAAGCCTGTTCGACCGTCTGCTGCCCACCTTTTCCGCTTTGATGCCAGATGGTCACGGCATTACCGAGTTTCGCGGCAACCTGCGGCAGCGTTTGATTCAGTACGCGCGCCCCCTGGGAACCACCGACCACCAGTATGCGAATCGGGCCAACACGCCCTGGAAGGCGATCCTGCGGCAGCGGTAACGCCAGCACGTCAGTCCGAACCGGGTTCCCTACCACTTCCGCATTCGGGAACGCGCCCGGGAAAGCCTGCATAACCTTGGTGGCAATTTTCGCCAGCCATTTATTGGTTAGCCCGGCAATGCCGTTTTGTTCGTGCAGCACCACCGGAATACCCAATGACCACGCGGCAAGGCCGCCGGGGCCGGAAACATAGCCGCCCATCCCCAGCACGACGTCAGGCTTAAATGACTTCATGATCGCGCGCGCCTGACGCCACGCATTGAAAATACGCAGCGGCGCGGCCAGCAGCGCGTTGACGCCTTTCCCGCGCAGCCCGGAGATGCGGATGAAATCAATGTCAATTCCGTGCTTCGGAACTAAATCCGCTTCCATACGGTCTGCGGTGCCCAGCCAGCGAACATCCCAGCCCTGAGCCATTAAATGGTGCGCGACCGCCAGCCCCGGGAACACATGTCCGCCGGTACCGCCCGCCATCACCATCAACCGCTTCGCCTGACCCCTCATCGTAAACCTCGTGTAAACGCCTGGGCTTTTTCCAGACGTGTTTCATAATCAATTCGCAGCAACATCATGATTGCCGTCGACATAATCAACAGACTTGAGCCACCGTAGCTGATAAGCGGCAGCGTCAGACCTTTGGTTGGCAGCATCCCCGCCGCGGCCCCCACGTTAACCAGCGCCTGGAAACTAAACCAGATCCCGATAGAGCAAGCCAAAAAGCCGGAAAAGCGGTGGTCAATCTGTAACGCCTTACGGCCAATCGACATCGCGCGAAAAGCGACGAAGAATACCATTAAAAGTGCCAGTACCACACCGATATAACCCAGTTCTTCCCCAATAATGGCGAAGATGAAGTCGGTATGCGCTTCCGGCAAATACTCCAGTTTCTGTACTGAGTTACCCAGCCCTTGTCCCCAGACTTCCCCGCGACCGAACGCCATCAGAGACTGAGTGAGCTGATAACCGCTACCGAATGGGTCTTCCCACGGGTTCCAGAACGAAGTCACGCGGCGAATACGATACGGTTCTGCGAGGATCAGCAGCACGACCGCCGAAATCCCCATGCCGATGATGGCGATGAACTGCCACAGCTTCGCCCCGGCCAGAAAAAGCATCGCCAGCGTGGTGACGAACAGCACCACAACGGTGCCGAGGTCAGGCTGCGCCAGCAGCAATACCGCCAGTACGAGGATCACGCCCATCGGTTTTAAAAAGCCGCGCAGGTTGTTACGCACTTCGTCAACCTTGCGCACCAGATAGTTCGCCAGGTAACAGAACAACGACAGCTTGGTGAATTCCGCCGGCTGAATACGCAGCGGCCCGAGCGCAATCCAGCGCGATGCCCCGTTCACCGAGCTGCCGACCACCAGTACGATCAACAGCATGATGATCGAGGCGATCAGCATCGTGGTGCTGTAGCGCTGCCAGAACTCCATCGGCAGGCGTAGCGTGATCATCGCCAGACAAAATGCCAGTAAAATATAGAGCGCGTCACGTTTGGCAAACAGGAACGGATCGCCCGCCAGACGCTGGCCTACCGGCATAGATGCCGAAGTCACCATCACGAAACCGATCGCCGCCAGGCCAAAAGTCAGCCACAGCAGCATACGGTCGTACATCACCAGGCTGTCGGTGTCTTTATCCCGCGAGCCCATCACCCAGCCTTTCAGCGCCGCAAAGATCCAGACCAGGATGCCAAATCCCGGCAGGCGCGGCAGTCTCAGGCGAGGGAGAGATAAACGCATCAACCTAACTCCTTCGCCAGACGGGTAAAGACATCACCCCGTTGCTCAAAATTCTTAAACTGGTCGAGGCTGGCGCAGGCCGGAGAGAGCAGAACCATATCACCCGACTTCACGCGCGGCGCCAGCAGGCGCATTGCTTCTTCCAGGGTTTCTGTCTGTTCGGCGATCTCCGGACGCAGCGCGGCAAGCTGCGCTCCATCGCGACCAAAGCAGTACAGCCGCACGCGATCGCCGTCGAGGTAGCGCGCAAGCGACGAAAAATCCGCCGACTTGCCGTCGCCGCCCAGCAGCAGATGCAGCGTGCCATCAACGTGCAGCCCGTTCAGCGCCGCCTCGGTACTGCCCACGTTGGTGGCTTTCGAATCGTTGATCCAGCGCACCCCGTTGTGCTCCAATGCCAGCTGGAAGCGATGCGCCAGGCCGGTAAAGGTGGTCAGGGCTTTCAGGCTGCTGGCGCGTGGTAAACCTGCGGCGTCCGCCAGCGCCAGCGCCGCCAGGGCATTGGTATAATTGTGCTGCCCGCTGAGTTTCATCTCTTTCACGTTCAGCACTTTTTCGCCTTTCACCCGCAGCCAGGTTTCGCCCTGCTGGCGGTTAAGGTGGTAGTCACCCATGTTTACGCCGAAGCTGACGCAACGCGCATCGGCGCCGCGCACCGGCATGGTCAGCGCATCGTCAGCATTGACGACGCACACTTTGGCGTTCTCATAGACGCGCAGTTTCGCCGCGCGGTACTGCTGCAGACCAAACGGGTAGCGATCCATATGATCTTCAGTCACGTTGAGGATCGTCGCCGCCACCGCCTGCAGACTGCAGGTGGTTTCCAGTTGGAAACTGGACAATTCCAGAACGTACAGTTCGCGCTCGGCATCCAGCAGCATCAACGCGGGCAGACCGATATTGCCGCCGACGCCGACGTTTACGCCTGCCGCTTTCGCCATCTCGCCCACCAGCGTGGTGACCGTACTTTTGCCGTTCGAGCCGGTAATCGCCACAATCGGCGCCTGCGCTTCACGGCAGAACAGTTCAATATCGCCGACAATTTCCACGCCTGCGGCGGCGGCGGCGCTCAGCGCCGGGTGCGCCAGGGCAATACCAGGGCTGGCGACAATCAGATCCGCAGCCAGCAGCCAGTCTTCATTCAGGCTGCCAATGTGGCGCTCAACCGCTTCGGGTAGTTTATCCAGCCCCGGCGGCGTCGCCCGGGTGTCCATCACGCGAGGAGTCACGCCGCGGGCAAGAAAAAAGTCCACGCAAGAGAGTCCGGTAAGCCCCAGACCGATAATGACGACGTTTTTGCCCTGGTAATCAGCCATGATTAACGTACCTTCAGCGTTGCCAGGCCAATCAGCACCAGCATCAGCGAAATAATCCAGAAGCGCACAATCACGCGCGGTTCCGGCCAGCCTTTCAGTTCATAATGGTGATGAATCGGCGCCATGCGGAAAATACGCTGTCCGCGCAGTTTAAAGGAGCCGACCTGCAGGATCACCGACAGGGTTTCCACGACAAACACGCCGCCCATAATCACCAGCAGGAACTCCTGACGCAGCAGCACAGCAATAATCCCCAGCGCGCCGCCCAGCGCCAGCGAACCGACATCGCCCATAAAGACCTGCGCCGGGTAAGTATTGAACCACAGGAAACCTAATCCCGCGCCGACTATCGCCGTACAGACGATCACCAGTTCCCCCGCATGACGCAGATACGGAATATGCAGATAGTTAGCGAAATTCATGTTACCGGTCGCCCACGCCACCAGGGCAAATCCCGCGGCGACGAAGACGGTAGGCATAATGGCTAAGCCATCCAGACCGTCGGTCAGGTTCACCGCATTCCCCGTCCCCACAATCACGAAATACGCCAGCAGGACGTAGAACAGGCCCAACTGCGGCATGACGTCTTTAAAGAACGGCACCACCAGCTCGGTGGCAGGCGTATCTTTCCCGGCGAGATACAGGGCGAATGCCACACCCAGCGCAATCACCGACATCCAGAAATACTTCCAGCGGGCAATCAGCCCTTTGGTGTCTTTACGCACCACTTTGCGGTAGTCGTCAACAAAACCAATAATGCCGTAGCCAATCAGCACAACCAGTACACACCAGACGTACGGGTTGGACGGATAAGCCCACAGCAGCACGGAAATCACAATCGCCGTCAGGATCATAATGCCGCCCATCGTCGGCGTCCCACGCTTGCTGAAGTGAGATTCCGGACCGTCGTTACGCACGACCTGACCGAAGGAGAGCTTTTGCAAACGGGCAATCATGCGCGGGCCCATCCATAAGGAGATGAACAGCGCGGTCAGCAGGCTGACGATGGCGCGAAACGTCAGATAGGAAAAGACGTTGAAGCCGGAATAATATTTGACCAAATGTTCGGCCAGCCAAACTAACATGTTCCATTCTCCTGTAATGCGCGTACTACCTCTTCCATGGCGGCACTACGTGAACCCTTCACTAAAATGGTAATGATCTGCTGCTCTGCAATCAGCGCCTTCAGACGGGCGATCAGCGCGGATTTGTCCGCGAAATGCTCGCCTGTGCCGCTGGCCTCGCTGATGGCATGGCTCAGTTTTCCTGTACTCAGTACACTGTCGATCCCCGCCGCGCGCGCGGCAGTGCCGACCTGCACATGGCACGCTTCGCTTTCTGCGCCCAGCTCCGCCATATCGCCCACCACCAGTACGCGGTAGCCCGGCATTTCGGCCAGGACCTGTACGGCGGCGGTCATCGATCCGACGTTAGCGTTGTAGGAATCATCCAGCAGCAGCTTGTTTTCTGCCAACTGAACCGGGAACAAACGTCCCGGCACCGCTTTCAGATCCGCGAGGCCGGATTTGATCGCCTCCAGCGGCGCGCCGACAGCCATCGCCAGCGACGCTGCCGCCAGCGCATTGGCGATGTTGTGACGCCCCGGCAGCGGCAACAGCACATCAATGCCCCCCACCGGCGTCTGGAGGGTGAACTCCGTACCGTGCGAGGTCACATGGATGTTGGTCGCGGTAAAATCGCTGTTGGCGGCATTCGGGGAAAAGCGCCAGACTTTACGGTCGCCAATCACGCTTTGCCAGTTCAGCCAGTCGTTGTTATCGGCGTTCATAATGGCAATGCCGTTTTCCGGCAGGCCGGTATAGATTTCGCCTTTCGCCTTCGCCACGCCCGCCAGAGAGCCGAAGCCCTCAAGATGCGCGGCAGCCAGATTATTGACCAGCGCCGCTTCTGGTCGCGTCAGGCTGACGGTCCACGCAATTTCGCCCTGGTGATTGGCACCTAATTCAATAACGGCAAAGTCATATTCTTCGGTTAACCGCAGCAGCGTCATCGGTACGCCAATATCATTATTAAGATTGCCTGCGGTGTATAAGGTTTTGCCACACTGACTCAGAATAGCGGCGGTCATCTCTTTGACGGAGGTTTTGCCGGAGGAACCAGTCAGCGCGACTACGCGAGCCGGTACCTGCGCGCGAACCCACGCGGCCAGTTCGCCAAACGCCAGACGGGTGTCCTGAACGACAAGCTGCGGCAAGTCACAGTCCAGCGGACGGCTGACCAGCAGCGCCCCCGCTCCGCCCTCTTTCGCCTGGGCGGCAAAATCATGGGCGTCAAAGCGTTCGCCTTTCAGCGCCACAAACAGGCAGCCCGGCGTCAGTTTGCGCGTATCGGTGGTCACGGCGTCGAGGGTCAGATCGTCCCCTTTCAGTTTGCCGTTAAGGATGCCGGCAAGTTGACTGAGCGTTACGCTAATCATGCGATAACCCCCAGCAGCCGCGCTGCGGTTACGCGGTCAGAATAGTCGAGACGCTGCGTGCCGATGATTTGGTAATCTTCATGACCTTTACCCGCTACCAGCACCACGTCGTTTTCTTTCGCCTGCATAATGGCGTTCGTGACCGCCTCGGCGCGGCCTTCCATCACCCGGGCGTGTCCGGCATCGAGCATTCCCGCCAGAATGTCATCGATAATAGCGCGCGGTTCTTCGGTACGTGGATTGTCGTCGGTAACGACAACCACATCGGCAAACTCTTCCGCGATCGCCCCCATCAGCGGACGCTTACCTTTGTCGCGATCGCCGCCACAGCCAAAGACGCACCAGAGCTGACCGGTACAGTGCAGACGCGCCGCCTGCAACGCTTTTTCCAGCGCATCCGGGGTGTGGGCGTAGTCGACCACCACGGTGGTTTTACCCGGCGCGCTGAACACTTCCATGCGACCGCAAACCGGCTGCAAACGCGCGGCGGTTTTCAGCAGTTCGCTCAGTGGATAGCCCAGCGCCAGCAGCGTCGCCAGCGCCAACAACAGATTACTGACATTAAAGGCGCCCATCAGACGGCTTTCGATTTCGCCTTCACCCCAGCTTGAAGCAAAGCGAATCGTCGCGCCGCTATCGTGATAGTTCACGTCGACTGCCTTCAGCCAACGGCCATGGCAGTTCGGGTTGATGTGATCTTCCATCGAGACGGCAACCGCGTCCGGCAGATTTGCCAGCCAGCGGCGACCCACTTCGTCATCCGCGTTGATAATGGCCTGACCATAATGATGCGTGGAGAAAAGCAGCCATTTTGCCGCTTCGTACTGTTCCATATCACCGTGATAGTCCAGGTGATCGCGGCTGAGATTGGTAAAGACGGTCGCGGCGAATTTCAACGCCGCCACGCGATGCTGCACCAGACCGTGCGAAGAGACTTCCATTGCGCCAAAGGTGGCGCCTTCATCGACCAGTCCCGCCAGGACATGCTGCACATCTACCGCCGACCCGGTGGTATTTTCAGTCGGGATCACTTTCCCCAACAGGCCATTGCCGACGGTGCCCATCACCGCGCTGGTTTCGCCCAACAGTTGGCTCCACTGCGCCAGCAATTGTGTGGTGGTGGTTTTACCGTTGGTGCCGGTCACGCCAACCAGACGCATGTTTTCAGAGGGTTCGTGATAAAAGCGACCAGCCAGTGCAGATAAACGTTCGTTCAGTTGGCTCAGATAGATGACCGGTACGCCGTGCATTTCACGAACTTCGCCGTCGGTCGCCTCTTCTTTCGCTTCTGCAATAATGGCAGCCACACCTTGCGCTATCGCCTGCGGGATATATCGACGCCCGTCCGCCTGATGACCTTTCACTGCCACAAAGAGATCGCCCGAAGCAGCCACGCGGCTGTCGAGTGTCATCTCTCGCAGTTCTCTCGCAGGTAAACCTGGTACCCACGGAGCAAGAAGGTCGCGCAAATTACGATCTGCCACCTGTTCCCTCGCCTTGATTAATTACGAATTCACTTTTTTCGCCCGTGGCCAGCGCATCCGGCTCGATGTTCATGGTGCGCAGTACGCCGCCCATGATGGCACCAAAGACCGGCGCGGACACGGCGCCGCCGTAGTATTTACCCGCCTGCGGATCGTTGATAACAACAACCAGCGCAAAGCGCGGCTGACTCGCAGGCGCAACGCCCGCGGTATAAGCAATGTATTTGTTGATGTAGCGGCCATCCGGTCCGACTTTTTTCGCCGTCCCGGTTTTAATCGCGATGCGATAACCTTTAATTGCCGCTTTCACGCCGCCACCGCCCGGCAGGGCCACGCTTTCCATCATATGTACGACGGTGCGCACGATGGATTCCGGGAAGATGCGTTCTCCCGGAACAGGGGGATCAACTTTGGTGATCGACAGCGGACGGTAAACCCCGTAGCTGCCGATGGTTGCGTAGACTCGCGCTAACTGTAACGGCGTTACCATTAGCCCGTAGCCGAAAGAGAAGGTGGCCCTCTCTATGTCAGACCACCGTTGTTTTTGAGGATATAAGCCACTGCGTTCTCCGACCAACCCCAAATTGGTCGCTTTTCCCAGCCCAAAACGTGAGTAAGTGTCTACTAACGCTGAGGACGGCATCGCTAACGCCAGCTTAGAAACACCGACGTTACTCGACTTCTGTAGAACCCCGGTCAGGGTCAATTCGCTGTAGCGCGCCACGTCTTTGATTTCGTGACCGTTAATTCGATAGGGAATGGTGTTGAGCACCGTGTTCTCGTTGACGATACCCCGCTGGAGCGCCGTCATGACCACCATCGGTTTGACGGTGGAACCCGGTTCGAAAACGTCGGTAATGGTCCGGTTACGCATCGCGCCTTTCGGCGTACCGCTGAGGTTGTTCGGGTTGTAGGACGGGCTGTTCGCCATCGCCAGGACTTCGCCGGTGTTCACATCCACCAACACCGCGCTGCCGGATTCCGCTTTGTTAAACGCCACCGCGTTGTTCAGCTCGCGATAAACCAGCGCCTGCAGGCGCTCATCAATACTCAGCGCCAGGTTGTGCGCCGCCTGGCTGTCGGTGGAGGAGATATCCTCAATCACGCGGCCATAGCGGTCTTTACGCACCACACGTTCGCCAGGCTGGCCGGTCAGCCATTTGTCGAAGCTTTTTTCGACGCCTTCGATACCCTGGCTGTCAACGTTGGTGAACCCGATGAGGTGAGCGGTCACTTCGCCGGAAGGGTAGTAGCGACGTGATTCTTCACGCAAATGAATGCCCGGTAGCTTCAGCTTTTTGATGTAGTCGGCCATATCCGGGTTGAGCTGACGCGCCAGATAGATAAAGCGCCCTTTCGGATTGGCGTTAATGCGGGCAGCCAGCTGATCGAGCGGGATATTAAGCGCGGTGGAGAGCGCTTTCCAGCGATCCCCGACGCTGACGCCACCCGCGTCATGCACTTCTTTCGGGTCCGCCCAAATCGCTTTCACCGGCACGCTGACCGCCAGCGGACGCCCGGAACGGTCAGTGATCATACCGCGGGAAGTGGCGACTTCCTGGACGCGCAGCGAACGCATGTCGCCCTGACGCACCAGCATATCCGGGGCGATAATCTGCAACCAGGCCACGCGGCCCAGCAGAAAACCCAGCGCCAATAAAATGCAGCCGCAAAGCAACGCAAAACGCCAACTGATAAAGTTGGTTTGTTCTTCCTGGCGTTTCGCTTTTATACGCGTCATGCTTCAAGCTGCCTCTGCGTTGGCTGCGCACACGTCTCCCGGTCGCTTACGTGTGTAAGCGCCTGGAGATTCATGTGCTTGCTGCCTTGATGCATCATGAATGCTTTTGCGTAGCGTGTTTCCTGCATTGCTTTCATGCGTCGCGCTGTTCCTTATTTTTGGACTACGATATTTTCTTGTGAGGGATCAACATGCTGCATTTGCAGCTTTTCCGTTGCGATCCGTTCCACCCGGCTATGGTCGCCGAGCGCGTTTTCTTCAAGGATCAGGTTGCGCCATTCAATATCCAGCGCATCACGCTCCAGAACCAGTTGTTCACGCTGCGCGGTCAGTAACCGCGTATGGTGAGCGGTCGTTACCACCGTCACCGCCGTCACAATGATGCAAATGAACAGGCAGAGTGGCAGCTTCCCGAATCGCAAAAGATCGTCACCGATCACGCCAGGCAAGGCATGGCGCTCGTTGCTTCCTATCGATCCCTTCACTTTGCTAAGGGCTTCTGTCACTCTGCTGATCATGCGTTCGTCCTCTCTGCAATGCGCAGAACTGAACTACGGGCACGAGGATTTTCTGCGACCTCTTGTTCACCCGGCATCAACTTGCCTAACGCTCTTAACTCACGGCCGCCCAGTTTACTGAGCTGCGCTTCCGTCATCGGGATCCCGGCGGGCACTTTCGGACCGCGGCTTTGCTCGCGCATAAAGCGTTTCACAATGCGATCTTCCAGCGAGTGGAAGCTGATGACAGAAAGCCGCCCACCCGGGGCCAGCACGCTGAGCGAGCTTTTTAGCGCCTGCTCTATCTCCTCCAGTTCACTGTTTACCCAGATGCGCACCGCCTGGAAGGTACGGGTCGCGGGATGTTTGAATTTGTCCTTCACCGGTGTTGCCGCCGCGACCACCTCCGCCAGCTCTTTGGTACGGGTCATCGGCTGCTCGCGGTTACGTTCAACGATGGCGCGGGCGATGCGCTTCGCAAAACGCTCTTCGCCAAAGGTTTTCAGTACCCAGGCAATATCCGCTTCTTCCGCGGTTTGCAGCCACTCGGCGGCGGAATGGCCGCGCGTCGGGTCCATCCGCATGTCCAGCGGGCCGTCGCGCATAAAGGAAAAGCCACGTTCAGCATCGTCGAGCTGCGGTGAAGAGACGCCAAGATCGAGAAGAATCCCGTCGATCTTGCCGGTAAGATCGCGCTCGCCGACATAGTCAGCCAGCGCCGAAAAAGGTCCATGAATGATGGAGAAGCGCGGATCATTGATGGTTTGCGCAACGGCGATCGCCTGCGGATCGCGATCGATTGCCAGCAAGCGCCCTTCTTCGCCAAGCTGCGAGAGAATGAGGCGCGAGTGGCCACCGCGACCAAATGTCCCATCAATGTAGATGCCATCAGGACGAATGTTCAGGCCGTTGACGGCCTCGTCGAGCAGCACCGTGGTGTGTTTAAAGTTTTCCATCATCTTATAGAGACAAGTCCTGCAGGCGTTCCGACAACGTCCCGGTAGCGCTCTGCTCTGCGTCGATATCTTCCTTGACCTGTTGATACCAGGTCGTTTCATCCCACAGTTCAAATTTGTTGAACTGTCCAACCAGCATCACTTCTTTCGTCAGACCGGCATGTTGCCGGAGAACAGGCGCTATCAGCAGGCGACCGGCGCTGTCCATCTGACATTCGCTGGCATGACCCAACAGCAGGCGCTGCACGCGGCGTTCTACCGGGTTCATGCTCGACAGACGCGATAATTTTTGCTCGATAATTTCCCATTCAGGCAGGGGGTAAAGCAGCAGGCATGGGTGATGGATGTCAATGGTGCAAACCATTTGACCGGTAGCGTTCTCGATCAGTTGATCCCGGTAACGGGTGGGCACGGCTAAGCGCCCTTTACTGTCGAGATTGACTAACGTTGCTCCCCGGAACATGCCAGCTCAACCCCTTATCACCACTTTGCCCCACAAATTCCCACTGAAAGGAGTTTACGGAGCGGAGGAAAAGCTTGTCAAGCGAGTCACAACGCTTACCAGAGTAAAAAACCCAATGTTTACGGCTAATATCAGCGTTGATTAAATTCTGTCCAACGAGCGAAGCAAATTAACGTCATGAATATTTGTAAGAAAAAATCCAAATACCCCTCCTCGTTTTTAAACGAACTTCTCTTCTCCTAAAGAAAATATAAAGTGTCAGTTTGCGACGCGAGCGGCATTTTAGGACATATTGCACTGCGAATACAGTCCCTGTTTAGCGCGGTTAACGCCGCGCGCCATCAAGCCAGCCGAGACTTTCGTAAAGAAGAAAAGGAAAGTGTCTGTTAATTCGGCAATTCGCGACAAACCTGTAACAAAAAAATACAAAACGGGCCGCGGTAAACGCAGTAATTACCCTTCGGGCTCGCACATGCGTTTAAAAAATCGTTTATTTGCCGTCGGGTGAGATAATACTAAGGAATAATCTTAATTCTGCTGGGGGTATTGTCTGGAAGGCATATTTCCCGCAGACCAGATTAACGCGAACGCCACCTGGACTGCGGTAAGGTTATCAGTTGCGGCTGAGAACGCCGCGACGGTACAGGTTACGTTTGATTCGCGTTAAGCCAGGCTTCGGTTTGCGCGGCTCGTCGAGACTCGCCAGCACGATCTCCAGCACGCGTTCCGCCACGTCGCGATGACGCTGCGCTACCGCCAGTACCGGGCACTGCAGGAAATCCAGCAGCTCATTATCGCCAAAGGTTGCAATGGCCAGATCGGAAGGCAGCTTGCCGTCGCGACGCAACGTCACATCCATCACGCCTTGCAGCAGAGCGAAGGACGTGGTGAACAGCGCCTGCGGCATCGGGTGTGTTTCCAGCCATTTTTCAAAGAGCTGCGCAGCCGCTTCACGCTCGTAGCTATTGGCGTACAGAAAGTGAACCTCACGCGGATCGTCTTTCCAGACGCTGCGAAAACCCTGCTCCCGCAGGAAACTCACGGACAGCTCCGGCAACGCGCCGAGATAAAGTACCGTTTCAGCGGGGAATTTACGCAGCTCTTGCGCCAGCATTTCCGCATCGTCCTGGTCGGCGCCGACGACACTGGTGAAATGTTCACGATCCAGCGCGCGATCCAACGCCACAATCGGGAAGGAGTCATTCGCCCAGCGTTGATAGAACGGATGCTCCGGCGGCAGCGAGGTGGACACGATGATCGCGTCAACCTGACGCTGCAAGAGATGTTCGATGCAGCGCATTTCATTGTCCGGCTGATCTTCCGAACAAGCAATCAGCAGTTGATAGCCGCGCTGACGCGCCTGGCGCTCAAGATAGTTTGCAATGCGGGTGTAGCTTGTGTTCTCAAGATCGGGGATCACCAGCCCGATTGAGCGCGTGCGTCCAGCGCGCAGCCCGGCAGCCACGGCGTTCGGGTGGTAATTATGCTCGCGTACCACTGCCATGACTTTTTCGACAGTCTTGTCGCTCACGCGGTATTGCTTTGCTTTTCCGTTTATCACGTAGCTTGCAGTCGTTCGCGAGACACCGGCCAGCCGAGCGATTTCATCCAGTTTCACAATTGCCCCTTGCATAAAAAGTACAAACCATAACCATTGTAACGGCATGGATTAGTTTCATTAACATTCAAGCGCAGAATAATGACTGCGGCAACCGCTTTTGTTCCGGGTTTCCGCTGATTTCGCAAAAAAAAGCCCAACTTTAACCGTTGGGCTTGCGGATCAAGAATAAAGGTAGAGCGGTTAAACGTTAACGTCACGCTTCCCCCCAGGCGTTAGCGCATGATTTTATCGCCGCGCGACAACCCCACGACGCCGGAGCGAGCCACCTCGACAATTTTGGCCACTTCGCGCAGCGTCGCCAGAAACGCGTCCAGCTTATCGCTGGTTCCTGCCAGTTGCACTGTGTAAAGGGTTGGCGTGACGTCAATAATCTGTCCGCGGAAGATTTCCGTGTTGCGCTTCACTTCCTCCCGGCCATAGCCGCTGGCCTGAAGCTTCACCAACATAATTTCCCGTTCAACGTGCGCCCCCTGCCCCAGTTCACTCACCCGCAGGACATCGACCAGCTTGTGCAGTTGTTTTTCGATCTGCTCCAGCACTTTTTCATCGCCTACCGTCTGGATGGTCATGCGGGAAAGCGTAGGATCGTCCGTTGGCGCAACGGTCAGGCTTTCAATGTTGTATCCGCGCTGGGCAAAGAGGCCAATAACGCGCGACAGCGCGCCGGACTCGTTTTCCAGCAGTACTGATAATATCCGGCGCATAATCAGGTTCTCTCCGTTTTGCTTAACCACATTTCGTCCATCCCGCCGCCGCGAATCTGCATCGGATAAACGTGCTCGCTGCCATCGACGTTAACGTCGACAAACACCAGACGGCCGCTTTGCACCTGGGCCAGCGCCTCGCTTAGCGTGTCTTCCAGCTCTTCAGGACGGGAAATCCGAATTCCGACATGCCCGTAGGCTTCCGCCAGACGGACAAAATCGGGTAGCGACTGCATATAAGACTGAGAATGGCGACCGGAGTAAATCATGTCCTGCCACTGTTTCACCATTCCCAGATAGCGGTTATTCAGGTTGAGCACCAGCACCGGAAGTTCATACTGAAGCGCGGTCGACAGTTCCTGGATATTCATCTGGATACTGCCGTCGCCGGTAACGCACACAACCGTTTCGTCCGGCAGCGCCATTTTTACGCCCAGCGCGGCTGGCAGTCCAAAGCCCATCGTGCCGAGGCCGCCAGAATTAATCCAGCGACGCGGTTTGTCGAAAGGATAATACAGGGCGGCGAACATCTGGTGTTGGCCGACATCAGAAGTGACGAACGCATCGCCACGGGTCAGACGCCAGATAGCCTCAATGACCGCCTGCGGCTTGATGCTTTCGCTGTGGGTATCATATTTCAGGCACTGGCGGGCGCGCCAGCGCTCAATCTGCTGCCACCAGTCACGAATATCATCCAGCGGTTGTTGCGCGGTTTCCTGAGGCAGGAGTTCCAGCATCTGCTCCAGCACCAGACGCGCATCCCCCACGATAGGAATGTCTGCCGTCACCGTCTTGGAGATAGACGTCGGGTCGATATCGATGTGCAATACCGTTGCATTCGGGCAATATTTCGCCAGATTATTGGTGGTGCGATCGTCGAAACGGACGCCAACGGCAAAAATCACATCGGCATTATGCATCGTCATGTTGGCTTCGTAAGTGCCATGCATGCCGAGCATCCCCAGCGCCTGACGATGGGTCGCCGGGAAAGCGCCCAGCCCCATTAATGAGGAAACGACCGGCAGATTGAGTGTTTCGACAGCCTGACGAAGCGGCGCATAGCAGCCCGCCGTCACCGCCCCGCCGCCGACATACACCACCGGTTTTTTCGCCGCGACGAGCGTTTGCAGCGCGCGTTTGATCTGTCCTTTATGGCCGCCGGTGGTGGGGTTATAAGAACGCATACTGACCGAATCAGGCCAGCTATACGGCAGTTTATTTGCCGGATTGAGAATGTCTTTGGGTAGGTCGACCACCACTGGCCCTGGTCGGCCGCTCGCTGCCAGCCAGAAGGCTTTTTTCAGCACCTGAGGGATATCTTCTGTCTGCTTAACCAAAAAGCTGTGCTTCACTACCGGGCGGGAGATCCCCACCATGTCGCACTCCTGGAAGGCGTCGTAGCCGATTAGCGAGGTCGCCACCTGGCCGGAAAGAATGACCAACGGAATGGAATCCATATAGGCCGTGGCGATGCCGGTAATGGCATTGGTGGCGCCCGGACCTGAGGTCACCAGTACGACTCCCACTTCTCCCGTCGCCCGCGCCAGGCCATCAGCCATATGCACAGCAGCCTGTTCATGGCGGACCAGCACGTGATCGATGCCGCCAACCGTATGCAATGCATCATAAATATCGAGGACTGCGCCCCCGGGATAACCGAATACCTGCTTAACGCCCTGATCGATGAGCGATCGGACGACCATCTCGGCTCCAGACAACATCTCCATGGCCTGCCTCACTGAATGACGAATAACGCGTGTTATTAAGTACAAAACACATTAACCGCTCGTTACTGCGCAGGCAATTCACTATCGGTTTTCTGACAGAAGGGAAATAAGAACAAACGAAAGGAAAGCGCCAAAGAAACGGGAAATTACACCAAATATGATTCTTTCGTTAATGAATAATCGCTTAAACCGGAAGGCTTGCAGAGAATCATCAATTTTTTGATCGATATGCCACCGCGCGCGCCAATCAATTCAGCATATAATTTCATAAAGAATGAAATAAAAAGAATAAACCGGATGTTCACACCCGGTTTATTTTGCCTACGCTTAGCGCTTGCAAACAGACGCCAGCAGTTCTTCCATCCATTGATGGCCCTTGTCCCGGCCTGCCGCTTCATGCCAGGAGAGATAACAGGTTCGACTATTGAGTTTTAACGGCAGCGGCAGCACTTGCAGATCCAGCGAATCAGCAAACTCATCCGCCAGCCAGCGCGGCGCAATCGCCACTAACTGAGTCTGCGAAACCACATTAAGCACGCTAATTAATGCCATTCCCTGATAGGCAATGCAGGATTGTTTATCCGCAGTGTCATACCACGGCTGGCTGAACGAGGCAAAACGGTCCAGAGACACAACGGCATGCTGTTCATTATAAACATCGCTTTCCAGTAATGGACCGCTAATACGCGGGTGCTTACGGCTGGCGACGAGAACCATTTCATCTTTAAACAGAGGGATACTGGTAAATTCAGGGCGACGGAATTCCTCATAACTAATAACGAATTCGGTTTCCTGATAACGTAATTGATGCTCTGTATTTTGATTTAATGAAGATTTGAAAACGACATGAATATTCGGCGCAATCTGCTCAACACGATTATAAATCAGGGAGGTAAGCACATTGTCCAGCGGGCTGCAGACGCAAAGATTAAACACGCGTTCACTGCTGGCCGGTTCGAAACCGGAACCCGGTAATTCATTTTGCACTAATTGCAACGCCTGGCGAACCGCGCCAAAAAGCTGGAAGGCGCGTGCGGTCGGTTGGATCCCACGACCATAGCGCACAAACAGTTCGTCGTTGAACATCACTTTCAGACGCGCAACCGCGTTGCTTACCGCGGGCTGCGACATCCCAAGGGCATGAGCGGCCCGCGTAATATTTTGTTCCTGCATCACCGCATCGAAGACTGTCAACAGATTAAGATCAACCATACGAAGCTGCGGCTTTTCCATCTCTATAAGAGGTGTATGAGGTTTATCATTTTTTACTTCTGGCATACTTAACTCCACTGTCACGCTTACTCCCTTTTCCAGCCGGAATGCAGAGAAATAATCTCAGAAAATATGATTTACCATGCATATAAAATAAGAAAAAGGGTACGGATAAAAATTAGGAAAACATAAAGATGCAAAAACAAAACACGAATAAACAGCGCAGGCGCGATGTGGCATCCTTCACGACACGACGAATCAATAAGTTTTAATGACGCGTGCAATATAAACATAAGCCAGACAAATAAACAATCATGTGTTTTATGAATAATACATTAAGTATTAATTAAATGTTTATATTACTCTGTCGTTAATTCTTAACATTAGCTTATCAATAAACGGTTTTCAGTAAATGTTAATTTATTCATTGTCGTTATAACAGCTTAAAAATCATAGAGATAACCAATCTTTTTCGAACGGTACACGTCCCGTATTTCTCTCACTAATTGAAAAAAAATATGCTTAAGTATGACAAAAGATGAAAATTATGTACGCGCGCTACGCGTTTATTCCGGAAGAGGGGCAAAAGTTCAGCACAATTAGCTAAAGCAACGGGTGAGATTTCTTCTCGCCGTGGCGGCCTTTTTGGCAAACGGGGTTGACATCAGCAGCGGTATCCAGTACCACTAAAAGCATATCGCATTCGCCTGGAGTTAAACTTAATGATACGTATCGCCCGCTTTAACGGTCTACTACTACTAAACGCATTTTCGTTGCGCGGTAGACTGGTGAGCGGCATTCAGCATTAAGTCAGCATCCAGTTAGATAAAAAACCCGCGCCGTTGCGCGGGTTTTTTTATGCTCGAAGCAAGGCGCCCTCAAGACCAAGGACCTAAACCATGAGCCAGCAAGTCATTATTTTCGATACCACTTTACGCGACGGAGAACAGGCGTTACAGGCAAGCCTGAGTGTGAAAGAAAAACTGCAGATTGCGCTGGCCCTCGAGCGCATGGGCGTAGACGTAATGGAAGTTGGCTTTCCGGTTTCCTCACCGGGCGACTTTGAGTCTGTGCAGACCATCGCCCGCCAGGTGAAGAACAGTCGGGTTTGCGCCTTAGCCCGCTGTGTGGAAAAGGACATCGACGTTGCGGCAGAGTCGCTGAAAGTGGCCGAGGCCTTCCGGATCCATACCTTTATCGCCACCTCGCCAATGCATATCGCCACCAAGCTGCGCAGTACGCTGGATGAGGTGATCGAACGCGCGGTGTACATGGTGAAACGCGCACGTAATTACACCGACGACGTTGAGTTCTCCTGTGAAGACGCGGGCCGTACGCCTGTCGCCGATCTGGCGCGGGTGGTGGAAGCCGCCATCAACGCAGGCGCCAGAACCATCAATATTCCCGACACCGTGGGCTATACCATGCCCTTCGAGTTTGCCAACATTATTTCCGGTCTGTATGAACGCGTGCCCAATATCGATAAAGCCATTATCTCCGTCCATACACACGACGATTTAGGTTTAGGGGTTGGCAACGCGCTGGCCGCCGTGCATGCGGGCGCTCGCCAGGTGGAAGGCGCAATGAACGGCATTGGTGAACGCGCCGGCAACTGCTCTTTGGAAGAAGTGATCATGGCGATCAAAGTGCGCAAGGATATTCTGAACGTCCACACCCGCATTAATCATCAGGAGATCTGGCGCACCAGCCAGTTGGTCAGTCAAATCTGCAATATGCCCATCCCGGCGAACAAAGCGATTGTCGGTAGCGGCGCCTTCGCCCACTCCTCCGGTATTCACCAGGACGGCGTACTGAAAAATCGTGAAAACTACGAAATCATGACGCCGGAATCGATCGGCCTGAATCAGGTGCAGTTGAACCTGACATCCCGTTCCGGACGCGCGGCGGTAAAACACCGCATGGATGAGATGGGTTACAAAGAAAGCGAGTACAGCCTGGACGATCTGTACGACGCGTTCCTGAAGCTGGCGGATAAAAAAGGCCAGGTATTCGATTACGACCTGGAAGCGCTGGCATTCATCAATAAACAGCAGGAAGAACCTGAACATTTCCGCCTGGACTACTTCAGCGTGCAGTCTGGCTCAAACGATATCGCGACCGCCTCGGTGAAACTGGCTTGCGGTAATACTGTAAAAGCTGAAGCGGCAAACGGTAACGGCCCGGTCGACGCCATTTACCAGGCGATCAACCGTATTACCGATTACCACATTGAACTGGTGAAATACGGCCTGTCCGCTAAAGGACACGGTAAAGACGCGCTGGGCCAGGTGGATATCGTCGCTCACTATAACGGTCGCCGCTTCCATGGCGTCGGTCTGGCGACAGATATCGTTGAATCCTCCGCCAAGGCGATGGTGCACGTACTGAATAACATCTGGCGCGCCGCTGAAGTCGAAAAAGAATTGCAACGCAAAGCTCAGAACAACGAGAACAACAAGGAAACCGTGTGATGTCGAAGAATTACCATATTGCTGTTTTGCCGGGTGACGGAATTGGCCCGGAAGTGATGGCGCAAGCCCTGAAAGTCCTGGAAGCGGTTCGCGGCCGGTTTGATATGCGTATTACCACCAGCCACTACGATGTCGGCGGAGCCGCCATCGATAATCACGGTCAACCGCTGCCGAAAGCGACCGTAGAAGGCTGCGAGCAGGCCGACGCCGTGTTGTTCGGCTCCGTGGGTGGCCCAAAATGGGAACATTTGCCGCCAGATCAACAGCCGGAGCGCGGCGCCCTGCTGCCGTTGCGTAAACACTTCAAATTATTCAGCAATCTGCGTCCGGCGAAACTGTATCAGGGGCTGGAAGCGTTCTGCCCTCTGCGCGCCGACATCGCGGCAAATGGCTTTGACATCCTGTGCGTACGTGAACTGACTGGCGGCATTTACTTCGGCCAGCCGAAAGGCCGCGAAGGTAGCGGTCAGCATGAAAAAGCGTTCGATACCGAGGTGTATCACCGTTTTGAAATTGAGCGTATTGCGCGCATCGCCTTTGAATCCGCCCGCAAGCGCCGCCGTAAGGTAACGTCTGTTGACAAAGCCAACGTCCTGCAAACGTCTATTTTGTGGCGCGAAATCGTCAACGACGTCGCTAAAGCGTATCCGGACGTTGAGTTGGCGCACATGTATATTGATAACGCCACCATGCAGTTGATTAAAGACCCGTCTCAGTTCGACGTATTGCTGTGTTCCAACCTGTTTGGCGACATCCTGTCTGACGAGTGCGCAATGATCACCGGCTCCATGGGGATGTTGCCGTCCGCCAGCCTGAACGAGCAGGGCTTTGGTCTGTATGAGCCAGCAGGCGGCTCCGCGCCGGATATCGCCGGGAAAAATATCGCGAACCCTATCGCGCAGATTTTGTCGCTGGCGCTGCTGCTGCGCTACAGCCTGGATGCGGATGAGGCGGCAACCGCCATTGAACGCGCTATCAACCGCGCATTAGAAGAAGGCATCCGCACCGGCGATTTAGCCCGTGGCGCCGCTGCCGTTGGTACCGATGAGATGGGCGACATTATTGCACGCTACGTCGCGGAAGGGGTGTAATCATGGCTAAAACGTTATACGAAAAATTATTTGATGCGCACGTGGTGTACGAGGCGCAAAACGAAACCCCGCTGTTATACATCGACCGCCATCTGGTGCATGAAGTAACCTCCCCGCAGGCGTTCGATGGCCTGCGCGCGCATGGTCGTCCGGTTCGTCAACCGGGAAAAACCTTCGCGACGATGGACCATAACGTCTCGACGCAGACGAAAGACATCAACGCCTCCGGTGAAATGGCCCGTATCCAGATGCAGGAGCTGATCAAAAACTGCAACGAATTCGGCGTTGAGCTGTACGATCTGAATCACCCGTATCAGGGCATCGTTCATGTGATGGGGCCGGAACAGGGCGTTACCTTACCGGGCATGACCATCGTCTGCGGCGACTCCCATACCGCCACACACGGCGCGTTTGGCGCGCTGGCGTTCGGCATCGGCACCTCGGAAGTTGAACACGTACTGGCGACGCAGACCCTGAAGCAGGGTCGCGCGAAAACCATGAAGATTGAGGTCAAGGGCCGCGCGGCGCCGGGTATCACGGCGAAAGACATCGTGCTGGCGATTATCGGTAAAACTGGCAGCGCAGGCGGCACCGGCCACGTCGTGGAGTTCTGCGGCGACGCGATCCGCGCCCTGAGCATGGAAGGCCGTATGACCTTGTGCAACATGGCGATTGAGATGGGCGCGAAAGCGGGTTTGGTCGCCCCGGATGAAACCACCTTCAACTATGTGAAAGGCCGTTTGCACGCCCCGAAAGGCAAGGATTTTGATGATGCGGTTGCGTACTGGAAAACGCTGCAAACCGATCCGGACGCCCGCTTCGATACAGTTATCACCTTACAGGCTGAAGAGATTGCGCCACAGGTCACCTGGGGAACCAATCCGGGCCAGGTAATTTCGGTAACCGACATGATCCCCGATCCGGCTTCTTTCGCCGATCCGGTTGAGCGGGCAAGCGCAGAAAAGGCGTTGGCCTATATGGGGCTGAAGCCTGGCGTGCCGTTAACGGAAGTGGCGATCGATAAAGTATTTATCGGCTCCTGTACCAATTCACGTATTGAAGATTTACGCGCCGCCGCAGAAGTGGCGAAAGGACGGAAAGTGGCGCCAGGCGTTCAGGCGCTGGTGGTGCCAGGGTCCGGTCCGGTAAAAGCGCAGGCGGAAGCGGAAGGTCTGGATAAGATCTTCATTGAAGCGGGCTTTGAGTGGCGTTTACCGGGCTGCTCAATGTGTCTGGCGATGAACAATGACCGTCTGAATCCGGGCGAGCGCTGCGCCTCAACCAGCAACCGTAACTTTGAAGGCCGTCAGGGCCGCGGCGGACGTACCCATCTGGTCAGCCCGGCAATGGCCGCCGCTGCCGCCGTCACCGGCCATTTCGCCGACATTCGCAGCATTAAATAAGGAGACCACCATGGCAGAGAAATTTACCCAACATACCGGCCTGGTTGTCCCGCTGGATGCCGCCAACGTTGATACCGACGCCATCATTCCTAAACAGTTCTTACAGAAGGTTACCCGCACCGGTTTTGGCGCGCACCTGTTTAACGACTGGCGTTTTCTGGATGACAAAGGCGAGCAGCCGAATCCGGCGTTTGTGCTCAACTTCCCGGAATATCAGGGCGCGTCTATTCTGCTGGCGCGGGAAAACTTCGGCTGCGGTTCATCCCGTGAACACGCCCCCTGGGCGCTGACCGACTATGGCTTCAAAGTGGTGATCGCACCGAGCTTCGCCGATATCTTTTACGGCAACAGCTTTAACAACCAGCTGCTGCCGGTGAAGCTGAGCGATGAAGAGGTCGATGAGCTGTTCACACTGGTGCAGGCGAATCCGGGGATTTATTTTGAGGTGGATCTGGAAGCGCAGGTCGTTAAGGCGGGCGAAAAGCGCTACAGCTTTACTCTTGATGCCTTCCGCCGTCACTGCATGCTGAACGGTCTGGACAGCATCGGTCTGACGTTACAGCACGAGACGGCTATCGCCGCTTACGAAGACAAGCAGCCCGCGTTTATGCGCTGATTGTCCTCCTGCGATGCGCTTTTAATTCACAGCGGCTTCGCGCTATCCGGCCCACAAACGCCCTTCCTGTGGGCCGGATACTCTCTCCTCAGACATCCTTCACCTGGCTGGTCATATACAGCGTTACCACAGAGATCGCCGCAATCACCCAGTAAACGGCATAATGCCCGACGCTCTGCGCCACCGCCCCCTGAATCACTCCCGCGAGGATCACGCCGGTTGAGATGCTGTTGGTGAAGAGCGTCGTCGCCGACCCCGCCCTGCCCGGCATCAGATCCTGAAACCAGAGCATCCCAATTCCGGCGACGATCCCGATGAACACCGCGTTGAACACCTGGAGAATCAATAGCGCCGCGTGGCTGTGAAAAACAATCAGACCGAGATAAAACAGCACGCCCGCCGCTACTGCAGTCACCATCATCCGGCGCTTGCCGAAGCGTTTGACATAAAAACCAGCGAGGATCATCGCCGGAATTTCCAGCCCTGCCGCGGTCCCCATCAGGATCCCGGCAAGCTTATCCGGCAACCCCAGCTCAGCGCTGATCCATAGCGGCATATCAATGATGTACATGGTGTTGCAGGTCCACATTAGCGTGGAGGCGATAAACAGCATGCGAACGTTGTTGTCCTGCCAGCCGCTAACCCGGGTGACAGGTACATCGGCCGGTTGTTCAACCCGCGCCACCGATGGCAGCATAAAGGCGATCAGGACAAAGCTCAGCGCAAAAATTCCGGCAGCAATAGAAAACATCACCGTAAAGCCGTAGTTAAGCGCCAGCATAAACGCCAGCGGCGGGCCGATCACCCAGGCCAGGGAAAGCTGCGCACGCATCACCGAACTGAACATCACCACTTCCCGCGCCGAGCTGTCAGCGTATTCCCGCGCCAACGCAAACAGCTGCGGCATCGCGGTATTCGCCAGCGACGCCAACAATACGCCGCAGGTGATCAGCGTCAGGTAATGACGGTTAAAAGCAAACAACAGGGCGTTGCCAATGGCCATCAGGCAACAAAACAGAATCAGTCTGCGCCGGTCGCCCTGGCTGTCGGAGCGCTTTGCCAGCGCGAGACTGACGCCAATCCCGGCGATGGCGTTGACGGTGTAAAACAGCCCCACCCAGAACGGCTGCGCCCCCACTTCACGGCTCAGGAAAAGGCTCAACGTCGGCGCCTGTAGCGCGCCCGCGATGCCCATCATAAAGGCGACCAGCATAAATGCCGCATAAACACCGTTGAGACGTCGTCCCATCGTCATGATCCAGAGCATAAACCTTTCCTTAGCGCGCAGCGGAAACGAAAAAAGCCAGCAGATAATACCTGCTGGCGGGGTGAATAACACCAATACTCAGTCACACATGATGTCTGCCAATCCGGGGTCGCGATGTCACTCCCACTGCATCAGTTCTTCCAGCATCTTTAAGCGCTGCGGTGCGCTCAGGCAAGCCAACCAGGACAACTTTTCTGTCGCGGAAAAATACTTCAGATAGAACTGGCGCATTGTTGACCCCTTCATCGTGCTTCATCGGGAATCATTATTGGCCTAATATAGGGATAATAAAATTGCTGAGTTTTTCGCTGGAGTTCCCCTTTTATGTCTTCTGGTCGTCTGCAACAACAATTTATCCGTTTGTGGCAATGCTGCGACGGCAAAACCCAGGACACCACGCTCAACGAGCTGGCGGAACTGCTGAACTGCTCGCGTCGCCATATGCGCACTCTGCTGAACACGATGCAGGCGCGCGGCTGGCTGACGTGGGAAGCGGAAGTGGGCCGTGGCAAACGCTCTCGTCTGACGTTCCTCTACACCGGACTTGCCCTCCAGCAGCAGCGCGCGGAAGATCTGCTGGAGCAGGATCGGATCGATCAACTGGTGCAACTGGTGGGCGACAAAACCGCCGTTCGCCAGATGCTGGTGTCACATCTTGGACGCAGCTTCCGCCAGGGGCGTCACATCCTGCGCGTCCTGTATTATCGTCCTTTGCAAAACCTGCTGCCGGGTACGGCGCTGCGGCGCTCAGAAACGCATATCGCCCGTCAAATCTTTAGCGCCTTAACCCGGGTAAATGAGGAAAATGGGGAACTGGAAGCCGATATTGCGCATCACTGGCAGCAAATTTCCCCGTTACACTGGCGTTTTTTTCTGCGTCCGGGCATTCATTTTCACCACGGTCGCGAACTGGAAATGGACGACGTGATCGCTTCGCTCACACGAATTAACACCTTGCCACTGTACTCGCACATTTCCCGCATCAATTCGCCAACGCCATGGACGCTGGATATTCACCTGTCGCAGCCTGACCGCTGGCTTCCCTTACTGCTGGCGCAGGTGCCCGCGATGATCCTGCCGCGCGAATGGGAAACGCTGAACCATTTCGCCAGTCATCCTATTGGCACCGGCCCCTATGCGGTAATGCGCAACACGCGTAATCAGTTAAAAATTCACGCTTTTGATGATTTCTTTGGCTATCGGGCGCTAATCGATGAAGTTAACGTCTGGGTGCTGCCGGATATCGGCGATGAACCGACCGGCGCGCTGACGCTGGAAGGCCCCACTAACGATGAAAAGGCCATTGAAAGCCGGCTGGAAGAAGGCTGCTATTACCTGCTGTTTGACGCCCGCACCCACCGTGGCGCAAATCAGGAGGTCCGGGAGTGGGTCAGTCGCGTCCTGTCGCCGAGTAATCTGCTCTACTATGCCGACGAGCACTATCAGCGCCACTGGTTTCCCGCTTATGGCCTGCTACCTCGCTGGCATCATGCCCGTCCGGGCCACGGCGAAAAACCTGCCGGGCTGGAGTCCCTCACCCTGACCTATTACCACGATCATATCGAACACCGGGTCATTGCGCAGATCATGAGCCAACTGCTGGCGGAACATCAGGTAAAGCTGAATATACAGGAGATCGACTACGATCAGTGGCACGCCGGAGACATTGAAAGCGATATCTGGCTAAACAGCGCCAACTTCACCCTTCCACTCGACTTTTCGCTGTTCGCGTATCTCTGTGAAGTTCCGCTGTTGCAGCACTGCATTCCGCTGGACTGGGAGGCGGACGCCGCCCGTTGGCGCACCGGTGAGATGAACCTGGCGGCCTGGTGTCAGCAACTGTTAGCCAGTAAAGCGATCGTCCCGTTGATTCACCACTGGCTGATCATCCAGGGACAGCGCAGTATGCGCGGTTTACGTATGAACACGCTTGGCTGGTTCGACTTTAAATCGGCATGGTTTGCGCCACCAGACCCGTGATTGCTGCATAGCAACAAAATCATTACACTAACGGCGTTCTCAACGGGGTGCTGATAAACATACACAACGTCATTCAGGATGAGGTGTACAGGCTGAGAAAATACCCGTCGAACCTGATCCGGATAACGCCGGCGAAGGGATTTGAGGCTACCGCTCAAAATCCTTTGCCACCCATCTATTGAGGTGCAAAGTGCTTAAAAAATGTCTTCCCCTGCTGCTCCTGTGCGCAGCGCCCGTGTTCGCCAAACCTGTGCTTACCGTTTATACCTATGATTCGTTTGCCGCCGACTGGGGTCCCGGCCCGGCGGTCAAAAAAGCGTTCGAGGCTCACTGTGATTGCGAACTGAAATACGTGGCGCTGGAAGATGGCGTATCGCTGCTCAATCGCCTGCGTATGGAAGGGAAAAACAGCAAAGCCGACGTGGTGTTGGGGCTGGACAACAACCTGCTGGAAGCCGCCACGCAGACCGGGCTGTTCGCTAAAACACCGATCCATACCGATGCCGTAAACGTCCCTTTCACCTGGAATAACGACACGTTTATTCCTTACGATTACGGTTGGTTTGCCTTTGTCTATAACAAGACAACGCTAAAAAATCCGCCAAAAAGTTTGAAAGAGTTGGTAGAAAGTCCGGAAAAATGGCGTGTGATCTATGAAGATCCCCGCACCAGTACGCCGGGTCTTGGCCTGCTGCTGTGGATGCAGAAAGTGTATGGCGATAAAGCGCCGGAAGCCTGGCAAAAGCTGGCGGCGAAAACGGTCACCGTCACCAAAGGCTGGAGCGAAGCGTACGGTCTGTTCCTGAAGGGAGAAAGCGATTTGGTGCTGAGCTATACCACCTCTCCCGCGTATCACCTCATCGAAGAGAAAAAGGATAACTACGCGGCGGCAAATTTCAGCGAAGGGCATTACGTGCAGGTGGAAGTGGCGGCGCGCACCGTCGCCAGCAAGCAGCCTGAGCTGGCGACGACGTTCCTGCGCTTCATTCTCACGCCCGCCTTCCAGAGCGCCATCCCGACCGGCAACTGGATGTATCCGGTTACCACCACCCCACTGCCCGCCGGGTTTGAGACGTTAACCAAACCAACCACCACGCTGGAATTCACGCCAGCTGAAGTGGCAAACCACCGTCAGGCCTGGATTAGCGAATGGCAACGCGCCGTCAGCCGCTAATTCCCGGCTGGCTGCTGCCCGGTTTTAGCGCCGCCACGCTGATGCTGGCGGTCGCGCTGGCCGCATTTCTGGCGCTGTGGCTTAACGCGCCGCAGGGGGAATGGTCCTCGCTCTGGCAGGACAGTTATCTGTGGCACGTGGTGCGCTTTTCCTTCTGGCAGGCGTTTTTGTCAGCTGTGCTGTCGGTCTTCCCGGCGATATGGCTTGCCCGCGCGCTCTACCGGCGTCGTTTTCCCGGCCGTTTGGCGCTGCTGCGCCTGTGCGCGATGACCCTGATCCTCCCGGTGCTGGTGGCGGTATTTGGTATCCTTAGCGTCTATGGACGACAGGGTTGGCTGGCTTCGCTCTGGCAGACGTTCGGGCTGGAATGGACCTTCTCTCCTTACGGTTTGCAAGGTATCCTGCTGGCCCACGTTTTTTTCAATATGCCTATGGCAAGCCGACTTCTGCTGCAGTCGCTGGAAAATATTCCCGGCGAACAGCGTCAGCTCGCCGCCCAACTTGGTCTTCGCGGCTGGCATTTTTTTCGTTTCGTCGAGTGGCCGTGGTTGCGCCGTCAAATCCCGCCCGTCGCCGCCCTTATCTTTATGCTCTGTTTCGCCAGCTTTGCCACCGTGCTATCGCTCGGCGGCGGGCCACAGGCGACCACTATCGAGCTGGCGATTTATCAGGCGCTGAGCTATGACTACGATCCGGCGCGTGCGGCGATGCTAGCGTTGATCCAGATGGTCTGCTGCCTGGCGTTGGTGCTACTGAGCCAGCGCTTAAGTAAAGCCATCGTTCCCGGAACCACGCTGGTGCAGGGGTGGCGCGATCCGGACGACCGCCTGCACAGTCGGATTAGCGATACGCTGCTTATTCTCCTCGCGTTACTGTTATTACTGCCGCCGCTGCTGGCGGTGATTGTTGATGGCCTCAACCGCCATCTGTGGGACGTACTGGCGCAACCGATCCTGTGGCAGGCAATGTGGACCTCGCTGCGCATCGCCCTGGCGGCAGGCCTGCTGTGCGTGATCCTCACCATGATGCTCCTGTGGAGTAGCCGCGAACTGCGGGCCCGTCAGCATGTGCTGGCAGGGCAAACGCTGGAACTGAGCGGAATGCTGATCCTCGCCATGCCCGGCATTGTGCTGGCGACCGGTTTCTTTTTGCTGCTCAATAACAGCATTGGTCTGCCGGCGTCGGCGGACGGCATCGTGATCTTCACCAATGCGCTGATGGCGATCCCTTATGCGTTAAAGGTGCTGGAAAATCCCATGCGTGACGCCGCCTCCCGCTACTCAATGCTGTGCCAGTCGCTGGGGATTGAAGGCTGGCGGCGGCTCAAGGTTGTGGAGTTACGCGCTCTGAAACGCCCGCTTGCGCAGGCGCTGGCTTTCGCCTGTGTGCTTTCCATCGGTGATTTTGGCGTGGTGGCGCTGTTCGGTAATGACGATTTTCGGACGCTGCCGTTTTATCTGTACCAACAAATCGGCTCGTACCGCAGTCAGGACGGCGCCGTGACCGCACTGTTACTGCTGTTGCTGTGCTTTATGCTTTTTACCGCTATCGAGAAATTACCAGGACGACATGCTAAAACTGACTGATATAACCTGGCTTTATCATCATCTGCCAATGCGCTTTACGCTTTCCGTGGCCCGGGGCGAGCAGGTAGCCGTTCTGGGGCCTAGCGGGGCGGGGAAAAGTACGCTGCTGAACCTGATCGCCGGTTTTCTTACTCCTGCCAGCGGCACGTTGATGATTGAGGGCGACGATCATACCGCTACTCCCCCTTCTCGTCGTCCGGTGTCGATGCTATTTCAGGAAAATAACCTGTTCAGCCATTTGAACGTGCAGCAAAACATTGGGCTGGGGCTGGATCCGGGGTTGAAGCTCAGCGCCCTACAGCGCGAGAAACTGATGCATATCGCGCGGCAAATGGGCATCGACAACCTGATGCGCCGCCTGCCCGGCGAACTGTCCGGCGGTCAACGTCAGCGCGTTGCGCTGGCGCGCTGTCTGGTACGCGATCAGCCCGTGCTGCTCCTTGATGAGCCGTTTTCCGCTCTCGACCCCGCCCTGCGTCAGGAGATGCTGGCGTTAGTCAGCGATGTCTGTCACAACCGACAGTTAACGCTGCTGATGGTTTCACACAGTGTGGAGGACGCCGCCCGCATCGCCCCCCGCTCCGTTGTCGTGGCCGATGGGCGAATCGCCTGGCAAGGCAAAACCGATGAACTGGTCAGTGGGAAAGCCAGCGCCTCGGCATTGCTGGGAATTAAAGGGTGATGGTTGTCATGGACGCTTCGCTTTCCCGGCCTACAGTGAAACACATTTGTAGGCCAGATAACGCGCAGCCATCCTTCAGCCAGAATCAGACGCCGACCACCTTCAGCAGGATATCCACGTAGACTGGCATTAGCGGATGACGAATCAGCATCACCAGCGCAACAATCCCCAGCGCCAGCACGCCAGGCGCGAGCCACAGCAAACGCGCTTTCGGGAGAAATACAGTTAACCGGTCGGTTGCCGCCTTTCCACTTCGCCACAGGCGCCAACACAGCCAGCCGCCAACCCATAACAGGAGCGCCGTTGCCAGCAGCAGCCATTTAAACTCGCCGCTCTGCATTCCCGCAGGAATATCGATCGCCGCACCCGCCAGTATCCCCGGCAGAAAGTAAAACGGCGGCCAGAGCAGACAGCCGATGATATTGGGGGTGATAAATTTCGAGACCGGCAGATCCAGCATTCCCGCCACCATCGGCACCAGCGGACGCGTCGGCCCGACAAACCGTCCGACCAGGATCGTAAACATACTATGCTGATGCAGCGCGTGTTCGGTTTTATCCAGCAGCGCCTTGTTTTTCTTAAGGAATGACCAGCGATGCAGCGGCTTTTTAAAGCGCCATCCCAGCCAGAATGAGATCCAGTCGCCGAGCAGGCAACCCACAATCCCCGCCAGCCACGCGTGCCAGAAATTAAGCTCGCCGCTACCGATTAGCGCGCCCAGTCCGGCCATCAGTACGGTGCCGGGTAAAATCAGACCGACCAGCGCCAGCGATTCCAGAAAGGCCACCAACACCACGGCTATCAAAGCGTACATGGCGGACTGCAGAATGAAGTGTTCCAGAAATGCTTGCATAGTTCGTCCGTCAGTTTTACGAAACAGGGATTCTGCAAACCCCTCGCTGCTTCGTCAAGCCATCAATTGTCTGAATAGTTACAGCTTATGACACCTTCACTGACACATCATTCACTTTTTCCTCACATCCCGCGCGGAACTCACTCGGGCTGGCGCCGGTGCATTTTTTAAATACCCGGGAGAAATAAAGCTGGTCGTCAAAACCTACGTTACGTCCAACAGTGGCTATTGGCATACGCGTAGTGCTGAGCAGCAGTTTCGCCTGGCTGATACGCTGATCCTCGCGCCAGCTCAGCACGCTGATCCCCAACTGCTGGCGGAACAGATGCGAGAGACGCGACGGCGACAGGCAAACATGCTGGGCAACGCTGGCGATATCAAAATGGCTGTCGGCGAGATGGTCGCTAATATACTGGCAGGCGTCGCGCACGCGGTTGTCCATTGGCGGATGCAGCGAGGCGTTTATCGCCTCCATACGGCGTAACAGGAGCTGTTCCAGCAGGTTAATCGCCAACAGTTCGGAATAGCGTCCTTCCCCCTGCCCGGCGCTGATGATCTGACCGAACAGTTCATTGAAGTGTGGCTGATGGGCTTCGTCCGGGCGGAAAAAACCGGTCTGGGCGAAAATCGGCGGCCAGGCCAGCCATTCTTGCCAGTAGGCGCGCGGACGGAAGTAAACCCACTGGTGATACCACTGGCTGGCATCCGGGTGACGTCCATAGTGATGAATTTCTCCCGGTGGAAACAACAAAATATCGCCGGGGCGGCAAACAAACTGCTTCCCCTGATTATTAATCACGCCCTCTCCACGAATGGTGAGATTGAGAATATAGCCTTTCATCCCCAGCGGGCGATCGATAAAGAAATCGAGATAGCCGTTGGCGTCGATGGGCGTTAACCCCGCCACCAGATGCGCGTTAAACGAGTAGCCGGGCAGGAGGGGATCATTTTGCGGTTCAGCCATAATTTCACGACTCCCGAAGTTCGGTGAGGAAACAAATTGTCCATATTACGTAAAAGGGTGTTATCTGCGCCCTGCTTTGCCCTGGCGTTGTTGCTGACAGAGCATCAACTCCGCTTTTTCACAGCATTTTGTAACAAAACTGCGCGGTCAGAGCGATAAAATCTGATAACAAAAGTGTCTATAACTACGGCAGAAATGTCCACATTGAATATTTGCACGGCGTCACACTTTGCAATGCTATAGCATTTTTATCCATAAGATTAGCGGATCCTGCCTGACGGTTTTTATCCCCACTCACTACTGTTTCTCCATACCCGTATTTCTGGATGGAGTAAGACGATGGCGATTGCAATAGGCCTCGATTTTGGCAGTGATTCAGTGCGAGCGCTGGCGGTGGATTGCGCCACCGGCAGCGAAGTGGCAACCAGCGTTGAATGGTATCCCCGCTGGCAAGAAGGGCGCTACTGCGATGGCCCGAACAACCGGTTTCGCCATCATCCGCGTGACTACATCGAATCAATGGAAGCGGCGCTAAAAAGCGTTCTCGCTGAACTGAGCGCCGCGCAACGCGCAGAGGTGGTCGGAATTGGCGTCGACAGCACAGGTTCCACCCCTGCGCCGATTGACGCCGACGGCAACGTCCTGGCCCTACGTCCGGAGTTTGCTGAAAACCCAAACGCGATGTTCGTTCTGTGGAAGGACCACACCGCGGTGGAAGAGGCGGAGGCCATTACCCGTCTGTGCCATACGCCGGGCAAAGCGGACTATTCCCGTTATATCGGCGGTATTTATTCCAGCGAATGGTTCTGGGCGAAAATCCTCCACGTCACCCGCGAGGACAGTGCCGTCGCACAGGCCGCCGTGTCGTGGATAGAGCTTTGCGACTGGGTGCCCGCCCTGCTTTCTGGCACTACCCGTCCGCAGGATATCCGCCGCGGGCGCTGTAGCGCCGGACATAAATCGCTGTGGCATGAAAGCTGGGGCGGCCTGCCGCCCGCCAGCTTCTTTGACGAGCTTGATCCCCTCATTAACCAGCATTTGCCCTACCCGTTATTCAGCGAAACCTTCACAGCCGATCTGCCGGTTGGCACGCTGTGCGCGGAATGGGCGCAGCGTCTCGGCCTGCCGCAGAGCGTGGTGATCTCCGGCGGCGCGTTCGATTGCCATATGGGCGCTGTGGGCGCAGGCGCGCAGCCGAACGCGCTGGTAAAAGTGATCGGCACGTCAACCTGCGACATTCTGATTGCCGATAAGCAAAGCGTGGGCGATCGCGCGGTGAAAGGGATCTGTGGTCAGGTTGACGGCAGCGTCGTCCCTAATTTCATCGGGCTCGAAGCCGGACAGTCCGCCTTTGGCGATATCTATGCCTGGTTTGGCCGCATTCTCGGCTGGCCGCTTGAGCAGCTTGCCGCCCAGCATCCTGAGCTAAAAACGCAGATCAAAGCCAGCCAGAAGCAACTGCTGCCCGCGCTCACCGAAGCGTGGGCCAACAATCCTTCGCTCGATCACCTGCCGGTGGTACTCGACTGGTTCAATGGACGCCGTACGCCAAACGCCAATCAGCGTCTGAAAGGGGTCATTAGCGACCTGAATCTGGCGACGGACGCCCCGGCGCTGTTCGGCGGTCTGATTGCCGCCACCGCCTTCGGCGCGCGCGCCATTATGGAGTGCTTCACTGAACAAGGCATTGCGGTGAATAACGTCATGGCGCTGGGCGGTATCGCCCGTAAAAACAAGGTCATTATGCAGGCCTGCTGCGACGTCCTGAATCGCCCGTTGCAGATCGTCGCCTCCAATCAGTGCTGCGCGCTGGGCGCGGCGATCTTTGCCGCCGTGGCGGCAAAGGTGCATGCCGACATCCCTGCCGCTCAACAAAAGATGGCGAGTGCGGTGGAAAACACGCTGCAACCCCGCCCTGAACAGGCGCAGCGCTTCGAACAGCTTTATCGCCGCTACCAGCAGTGGGCGGTGAGCGCCGAGCAACATTATCTTCCGACTGCCGCCCCGGTCATCAACGCACCGGCTCACCAGGCAACCCTGACTCATTAAGGACACGACAATGACAATTTTTGATAACTATGAAGTGTGGTTTGTAATCGGTAGCCAGCACCTTTACGGGCCAGAAACGCTGCGCCAGGTCACTCAGCACGCCGAACACGTCGTTAATGCTTTGAACAGCGAAGCCAAACTGCCGTGCAAACTGGTATTAAAGCCGCTGGGCACCACGCCGGATGAGATCACCGCCATTTGCCGCGATGCAAATTACGACGATCGCTGCGCGGGTTTGGTGGTCTGGCTGCATACGTTCTCTCCTGCGAAAATGTGGATCAACGGACTGACGACGCTTAATAAGCCGCTGCTTCAGTTCCACACTCAGTTCAACGCCGCCCTGCCGTGGGACAGTATTGATATGGACTTTATGAACCTGAACCAGACCGCACACGGCGGTCGCGAGTTCGGTTTCATCGGCGCGCGTATGCGTCAGCAGCATGCCGTAGTCACCGGTCACTGGCAGGATAAGACGGCACAGGATCGTATCGGCTCGTGGATGCGTCACGCGGTCTCAAAACAGGATACGCGTCATCTGAAGGTCTGCCGTTTCGGCGATAACATGCGCGAAGTGGCGGTCACTGACGGCGATAAGGTCGCCGCACAGATCAAGTTCGGCTTCTCGGTGAATACCTGGGCGGTGGGCGATCTGGTGCAGGTGGTTAATTCCATCAGCGACGGCGATATCAACGCGCTGATCGACGAGTATGAAAGCCGCTACACCCTGACGCCTGTAACGCAGATCCACGGCGAAAAACGGCAGAACGTGCTGGAAGCGGCGCGGATTGAGCTGGGAATGAAGCGTTTCCTCGAACAGGGCGGCTTTCACGCGTTTACCACCACTTTTGAAGATTTGCACGGCCTGAAACAGCTCCCGGGACTGGCCGTACAGCGTCTGATGCAGCAGGGCTACGGCTTCGCTGGCGAAGGCGACTGGAAAACCGCCGCTCTGCTTCGCATCATGAAGGTGATGTCAACCGGTCTGCAGGGCGGCACCTCATTTATGGAGGACTACACCTACCACTTCGAGAAAGGCAACGATCTGGTGCTTGGCTCGCACATGCTGGAAGTGTGTCCGACCATCGCGGTGGAAGAAAAACCGATCCTCGACGTGCAGCATCTCGGCATTGGCGGTAAAGACGATCCCGCGCGTCTGATCTTCAACACCCAAACCGGTCCGGCGATTGTCGCCAGCCTGATCGACCTGGGCGATCGCTACCGCCTGCTGGTGAACTGCATCGACACCGTCAAAACGCCGCACTCGCTGCCGAAACTGCCGGTCGCCAATGCGCTGTGGAAAGCGCAGCCGGACCTGCCTACCGCCTCTGAAGCGTGGATCCTGGCGGGCGGCGCCCACCATACCGTCTTCAGCCACGCGCTGGATCTGAACGATATGCGCCAGTTTGCTGAAATGCACGATATCGAAATCGCCGTTATTGATAACGAAACCCGCCTGCCCGCCTTTAAAGACGCGCTGCGCTGGAATGAAGTGTATTACGGATTCAAACGTTAACCAGGTAATTGCCTGATACGCCTCACTTATCCGGCCTGATCAAGGTGTAGGCCGGATAAGGCGTTTACGCCGCCATCAGGCAAGGAGACAAACATGTTAGACGATCTTAAACGCCAGGTGCTGGAAGCGAATCTGGCTTTGCCGCAGCATAATCTGGTGACGCTCACCTGGGGGAATGTCAGCGCCGTTGACCGCGAGCGCGGCGTGTTCATCATCAAACCGTCCGGCGTTGAATACAACGCGATGACCGCCGGGGATATGGTGGTGGTCAGCCTTGCGACAGGTGAAGTCGTGGAAGGAACGAAAAAACCGTCTTCCGATACCCCCACACACCGCCTGTTGTATCAGGCTTTTCCATCAATTGGCGGTATCGTACACACGCATTCCCGCCACGCAACCATCTGGGCACAGGCCGGACAGCCGATCCCTGCCACCGGTACCACCCACGCCGACTATTTCTACGGTACGATCCCCTGCACGCGTAAAATGACCGATGCGGAAATTAACGGCGAGTATGAATGGGAAACCGGCAATGTGATCGTGGAAACCTTCGAAAAACAGGGCATTGATGCCGCCCAGATGCCGGGCGTACTGGTACATTCTCACGGCCCCTTCGCCTGGGGTAAGAATGCTGAAGATGCGGTGCATAATGCCATAGTGTTGGAAGAGGTCGCCTACATGGGGATTTTCTGTCGCCAGCTTGCCCCGCAGCTACCCGATATGCAACAAACCCTGCTTGATAAACATTATCTGCGCAAGCATGGCGCAAAAGCCTATTACGGCCAGTAACACGCCGTTGCGCGTCCGGACAGAGACGCGCAACTTATTTATTCGGGAAGATATTCGGCGAATCGACTTTTGAATAAACAATTATTCGCGCTGATATATTCTATTGCATTATCAAAATAACCGCGTAATTCCTCCCCTTCCAGAGTATGAAAAAAAACGTAATCCGCGATCGTTGACTGCCACCGTTGCCCGTGTAAAAAATAATTAATCACCGTATCGCGATGGCCATTTCGACGATCGTGACCTTGCCAATGGAAAAACGCATTTCCATCTTCAATAGTTTCAGTACGCCAAATCTGCCCTGTCCATGTTTTATACTCAATATATTTACTGACGGTGTTCACCGACGGCCTTGAAACCAGTGTATTTACAAAAACATAGTTATGATAATTATTCTGATGTATTCGAGTAAATTCATTCATATACCCACTCCATGAAAAAGAAAACGCCCGTTCCCTAAGCTGAACAATAATCATCTACTTAAAACAAAATGATAACAGAGAGATATTCCCGACGAAATCGAACCGCATCCTTTTTATTCAGCAATAGATAAATTTAAATATATATTATATTTTATCGATAGGTTACCCAAATATATATTATATTCAGTCAAAGCAATCGGGCGTTTCAAAAGAAAGTTTTACACTTACGTTTAATGAAAACAAATAAAAATTGCTAAATTTTGCTATTCCGAGAAACAAGTAACAAAATCAAACAGGCACTAATCCGAATTATATATAATGTCCTCATTCAGACTTTATAAAGGTTGCATTCGTTAATTACTGTACAAAATAACAGTATTCTTTTTCAAACCAGGTTATACTGAAGACACATAAGTGAACAGGTATACAGCGTGGCGCAGGCAGGTTTTATTTTAACCCGACACTGGCGGGATACGTCGCAGGGAACAGAGGTCTCATTCTGGCTGGCTACAGACAGCGGACCTTTGCAGGTGACGCTTGCCCCTCAGGAATCCGTCGCCTTTTTCCCTGAACAGCAGACGCCACGGGTAAAATCACTTCTGGCCGCCGAAAACGGCTATCGCCTGGCGCCGCTTCGTCTCAGAGATTTTCATCGCCAACCGGTGTCTGGTCTTTACTGCCGTTCGCACCGACAGCTAATGCGTCTGGAAAAGCTGCTGCGGGAAAATGGCGTCACGGTGTACGAAGGCGATGTGCGTCCGCCAGAGCGTTACCTGATGGAACGGTTTATCACCTCCCCGGTGTGGGTAGAAGGCGAAGCGCGTCACGGCGCAATCGTCAATGCGCGGCTCAAGCCGCATCCTGACTATCGTCCGCCGCTGAAATGGCTCTCACTGGATATCGAAACCACCCGCCACGGCGAACTGTATTGTATTGGCCTGGAAGGCTGCGGCCAGCGCACCGTGTATATGCTTGGCCCGGCGAACGGCGACGCTTCCACGCTCGACTTCCAGCTTGAGTACGTCGCCAGCCGCCCACTGCTTCTGGAAAAGTTGAATGAATGGATTGCCCGCTATGACCCGGACGTTATCATCGGCTGGAATGTCGTGCAGTTCGATCTGCGCATGCTGCAAAAGCACGCCGAGCGCTACCGCGTTCCGCTGCGCTTTGGCCGCGACAACAGCGAACTGGAATGGCGCGAGCACGGGTTTAAAAATGGCGTATTCTTCGCTCAGGCCAGAGGTCGACTCATTATCGATGGCATAGAAGCGCTGAAGTCAGCCTTCTGGAACTTCTCGTCATTTTCCCTTGAGGCCGTCTCGCAGGAATTACTCGGCGAAGGCAAGTCGATTGATAACCCGTGGGATCGTATGGATGAAATCGACCGCCGGTTCGCTGAAGACAAACCCGCGCTCGCCACCTACAACCTGAAAGACTGCGAGCTGGTCACCCGGATCTTCCATAAAACCGAGATTATGCCGTTTCTGTTGGAACGCGCCACGGTCAATGGTTTACCTGCCGATCGCCACGGCGGTTCGGTCGCTGCCTTTGGACACCTCTATTTCCCGCGAATGCATCGGGCAGGTTATGTTGCGCCCAATCTCGGCGAGGTTCCCCCGCACGCCAGTCCAGGCGGCTACGTGATGGATTCACGCCCCGGTTTGTACGACTCTGTGCTGGTGCTGGATTACAAAAGCCTGTATCCGTCAATTATCCGCACCTTTTTGATCGACCCGGTGGGTCTGGTCGAAGGGATGGCGCACCCGGATCCCGCGCACAGCACCGAAGGTTTCCTTGATGCCTGGTTTTCACGGGAAAAACACTGTCTGCCAGAGATCGTGACAACGATCTGGCAAGGTCGCGACGAAGCCAAACGTCAGGGGAATAAACCGCTTTCCCAGGCGCTCAAAATCATTATGAATGCCTTTTACGGCGTACTCGGCACCACCGCCTGTCGATTCTTCGATCCCCGGCTGGCCTCGTCAATTACCATGCGTGGTCATGCGATCATGCGCCAGACCAAAGCGCTGATTGAAGCGCAAGGTTATGATGTGATCTATGGCGACACAGACTCCACGTTTGTCTGGCTGAAACGCGCCCACAGTGAAGCAGACGCGGCGGAAATTGGCCGCTCGCTGGTTGATCACGTCAACGCCTGGTGGAAGCAGGAACTGCAACGGCAAAACCTCAACAGCGCGCTTGAGCTGGAGTACGAGACGCATTTTTGCCGCTTTTTGATGCCGACCATTCGCGGTGCGGATACCGGCAGTAAAAAGCGCTATGCCGGGCTTATCCAGGAAGGCGATGCGCAACGGATGGTCTTTAAAGGGCTGGAGACCGTACGTACCGACTGGACGCCGCTCGCGCAGCAGTTCCAGCAGGATCTGTATCTGCGAATTTTCCGTCATGAACCCTATCAGGACTACGTGCGGGAGACGATCGCTAAACTGATGGCCGGTGAGCTTGACGATCGGCTGGTTTACCGCAAGCAGCTGCGTCGTCCGCTAAGCGAATACCAGCGCAACGTTCCGCCGCATGTCCGCGCGGCGCGGCTGGCGGATGAAGAAAACCTGAAGCGGGGTCGTCCAGCGCAATACCAGAACCGTGGCACCATAAAGTACGTCTGGACGATTAACGGCCCGGAGCCGCACGATTACCAACGTTCGCCGCTGGATTACGAGCATTACCTGACGCGCCAGCTGCAGCCCGTCGCTGAAGGTATCCTGCCTTTCATCGACGATAATTTTGCTACACTACTGACAGGACAATTAGGGTTATTTTGACGCGTGACGAATCCGCCGCCATCCATTACCATAGCGCCCTTTCCATTCCTGGACCCAAATAATCTTGCTGCCCACTTAGCGACTATCCCGGTAGGCGCCAGGCATGGCGGCAGGGTCGTTATACTCACCATAATTCGAGTGACGGGCTGGCGACGACGCCGCAAATCCGCAGACGCTTCCTGAGGGTAAGTGACGGGAGTGAGCGAGTCGCGCCAACGCATCTGCAGCCTGAAGTATGTCGAGTATTGCCTGCAATTAAAGATATAGAGCCGAACAAAATATGCCTTTTACACTTGGTCAACGCTGGATCAGCGATACAGAAAGCGAACTGGGACTTGGAACCGTTGTCGCCATGGATGCGCGTACCGTCACCCTGCTTTTCCCTTCTACCGGCGAAAACCGTTTGTATGCGCGCAGTGACTCCCCTGTAACCCGCGTGATGTTCAACCCTGGCGATACCATTACCAGCCACGAAGGCTGGCAGCTGCAAATCGATGAAGTAAAAGAAGAAAACGGTTTGCTCGCCTACATTGGCACCCGTCTGGACACCGAAGAAAGCGGCGTAATGCTGCGCGAAGTCCTGCTGGACAGCAAACTGGTGTTCAGTAAACCCCAGGATCGCCTGTTTGCCGGACAAATCGATCGCATGGACCGCTTTGCGTTGCGCTACCGCGCGCGTAAATTTCAGAGCGAGCAGTACCGCATGCCGTGGAGCGGCCTGCGCGGCCAGCGTACCAGCCTGATTCCACACCAGCTAAACATCGCCCATGACGTGGGTCGCCGCCATGCGCCACGCGTTCTGCTGGCGGATGAAGTCGGTTTAGGCAAAACCATTGAAGCCGGCATGATCCTTCATCAACAACTGCTGTCCGGCGCGGCGGAGCGCGTACTTATTATCGTTCCCGAAACCTTACAGCATCAGTGGCTGGTTGAAATGCTGCGCCGTTTCAACCTGCGCTTCGCCCTGTTCGATGATGAGCGTTACGCCGAAGCGCAGCACGACGCTTACAACCCGTTTGAAACGGAACAGTTAGTGATCTGCTCGCTTGATTTCGCCCGCCGTAACAAACAGCGCCTGGAGCATCTGTGCGACGCCGAATGGGATCTCATGGTCGTTGACGAAGCGCACCATCTGGTCTGGAGCGAAGACGCGCCAAGCCGCGAGTATCTGGCGATTGAGCAACTTGCAGAACGCGTGCCTGGCGTTCTGCTGCTGACCGCCACCCCGGAGCAACTGGGGATGGAAAGCCACTTTGCCCGTTTACGTTTACTCGATCCGAGCCGCTTCCACGACTTCGCCCAATTTGTCGAAGAACAGAAGAACTACCGCCCGGTCGCCGACGCCGTCGCCATGCTGCTGGCAGGTAACAAACTCAGCAATGACGAACTGAATATGTTGGGCGAGCTTATCGGCGAGCAGGATATTGAGCCGCTGCTGCAAACGGCAAACAGCGACCGCGACGGCGCGCAAAGTGCCCGACAGGAACTGGTCTCTATGCTGATGGACCGCCACGGCACCAGCCGCGTCCTGTTCCGTAACACCCGTAACGGCGTGAAAGGCTTTCCGAAACGCGAACTGCATACCATTAAGTTGCCGCTGCCGACGCAGTATCAGACGGCGATTAAAGTGTCCGGCATCATGGGCGCCCGCAAAAACGCGGAAGACAGAGCGCGCGACATGCTGTATCCGGAACAAATTTATCAGGAGTTTGAAGGCGATACCGGCACCTGGTGGAACTTCGACCCGCGCGTAGAATGGCTGATGGGCTATCTGACCAGCCATCGCTCGCAAAAAGTACTGGTCATCTGCGCCAAAGCGACCACCGCGCTGCAACTGGAACAGGTGCTGCGTGAACGCGAAGGCATCCGCGCCGCCGTGTTCCACGAAGGCATGTCGATTATTGAACGCGACCGCGCCGCCGCCTGGTTTGGCGAAGAAGACAGCGGCGCCCAGGTGCTGCTGTGCTCTGAAATCGGTTCTGAAGGTCGTAACTTCCAGTTTGCCAGCAACCTGGTGATGTTTGATCTACCGTTTAACCCGGACCTGCTGGAACAGCGTATTGGTCGTCTCGACCGTATTGGTCAGGCCCATGATATTCAGATCCACGTGCCTTTCCTGGAAAAAACCGCCCAGTCGGTGCTGGTACGCTGGTATCACGAAGGACTGGACGCGTTTGAACATACCTGCCCGACCGGTCGCGCCATTTACGATGCGGTCTACAACAACCTGATTGGTTACCTGGCGGCGCCGGAAGAGACGGACGGATTCGACGATCTGATCAAAACCTGTCGCGAGCAGCATGAGGCGCTAAAAGCACAGCTGGAACAGGGGCGCGACCGCCTGCTGGAGATCCATTCCAACGGTGGCGAGAAAGCGCAGCAACTTGCCGAAAGCATTGAAGAACAGGATGACGACACCAGTCTGATCGCCTTTGCCATGAACCTGTTTGATATCGTCGGCATTAACCAGGACGATCGCGGCGAAAACCTGATTGTGTTGACGCCGTCCGACCATATGCTGGTGCCGGACTTCCCGGGCCTGCCGGAAGATGGCTGCACCATCACCTTTGAACGTGATGTGGCGCTATCGCGGGAAGACGCGCAGTTTATTACCTGGGAGCATCCGCTGATTCGTAACGGCCTGGATCTGATCCTCTCCGGCGATACCGGCAGCAGCACCATTTCGCTGCTGAAGAACAAGGCGCTGCCGGTCGGCACGCTGTTGCTGGAACTGGTATACGTCGTCGAGGCGCAGGCACCGAAGCAGCTTCAGCTTAACCGCTTCCTGCCGCCGACGCCGGTGCGCCTGTTGCTGGATAAAAACGGTAATAACCTGGCCGCGCAGGTGGAGTTCGAAACCTTTAACCGTCAGTTGAGCGCCGTTAACCGTCACACCGGCAGCAAACTGGTTAATGCGGTGCAGCAGGATGTGCATGCGATTCTGCAACAGGGCGAAGCGCAGGTTGAGAAATCTGCCCGTGCGCTGATTGACGCCGCGCGTCATGAAGCTGATGAAAAACTGTCGGCAGAGCTTTCGCGTCTGGAAGCGCTGCGCGCCGTCAATCCAAACATCCGCGACGATGAGCTGGCGGCGATTGAGAGCAACCGTCAGCAGGTGCTGGAAAGCCTGAACCAGGCCGGATGGCGACTTGATGCGTTACGTCTGATTGTCGTTACGCATCAGTAACGGAGCTGAAGATGGGAATGGAGAACTACAATCCGCCGCAGGATCCCTGGCTGGTGATTCTGTACCAGGATGAACACATTATGGTGGTCAACAAGCCGAGCGGCTTGTTGTCCGTGCCGGGGCGTCTTGACGAGCATAAAGACAGCATCATGACGCGCATCCAGCGCGACTATCCACAGGCAGAGTCGGTGCACCGACTGGATATGGCCACCAGCGGCGTGATTGTCGTTGCGTTAACCAAAGCGGCGGAACGTGAACTGAAGCGCCAGTTTCGCGAGCGCGAGCCAAAAAAACAGTACGTCGCGCGGGTGTGGGGACATCCTCAGCCCGCCGAGGGGCTGATTGATCTACCGCTTATTTGCGACTGGCCAAACCGGCCAAAGCAGAAGGTCTGCTACGAGACCGGTAAAGCGGCGCAAACCGGGTATGAAGTGGTGGACTATGCGGCGGATAACAGCGCCCGCGTGGTGCTCAAACCCATCACCGGACGCTCGCATCAGCTTCGTGTCCATATGCTGGCGCTCGGTCATCCGATCCTCGGCGATCGCTTTTACGCCACCCCGGAAGCGCTGGCAATGGCGCCGCGACTGCTGTTGCACGCCGAAACGCTCACCATTACCCATCCCGCTTACGGCAACAGCATGACGTTTAAAGCGCCTGCCGATTTTTAACTTTGTTTACCGGATGGCGCTGCGCCATCCGGTAAACGACTCACTTAAATCCTTTCTGGTCTTTGATTAATTCATATGCTTTCTGAATTTCCTGCGCTTTCTGCTTCGCCATCTCCATCATTTCTGGCGGTAACCCCTTAGCGACCAGTTTGTCCGGGTGATGTTCGCTCATGAGCTTACGGTAGGCGCGTTTGATGGTGGTTGCATCATCAGAGGGCTTCACCCCCAGCACGTTACAGGCGTCCTCCAGCGTCGGACCGCGCTGCGTCTGCTGCCAGCCACCGCCGGATTGCTGCTGGTAACCACCGCCAAACTGCGCGCCGCCCTGCATCATACGCAGGAATTGCTCAAACTGAACGCGGGAAATGCCCAGCTCTTCGGCAATCACATACAGCACTTCGCGTTCGTTCGGGTGCAGCGAACCGTCGGCAAATGCCGCCTGGATTTGAATCTCCAGAAACATACGAATCAGGTCGAAACGACCAAAACAGACGCTACGAAACTGACGCATTTTTTCACGCAGTGGGTAATTGTCTGATTTTCCGACGCGGAACGCGTTTTGCGCCGCAGATCGCGATTCGCCATGTAAATTCATTCGATCCATAAGCACATTTGCCACATGGATATCCGCTTCGGTCACCCGTCCTTTTGATTTCGTTAAGTGCCCCATCACCTCAAAGGTCGTGGCAAAAAACAGCGCCTGACGCTCACGCTGGTTGGCAAACCACGCCATTTTTCGGCTGCGGGCTTTGTCAAACATATGGCCGATTAACAGCCCGAGAACCACGCCCCAGAAGCCGCCGCCCATCATCAGAGCCACGGCCACGCCAATAATTTTTCCCCAGTACTGCATAAACTCCCCAATTTGTCTCACGCCTGGTGAGGTTATGTCCCGCAAAATAAGCCGCTTTTTACCGTTTCACGGCAACGGTCAATTGTGGGACATCGCCTATAATTTGCATTATCATACCTGTCATTCAAAGCCGTGACTAACACCACAGACGCTATCCCGGCAGGATTAACACTAGCACTACGAACATGAGTAAGTTAGGCTGTGGCGGTTTGTCACGCGCGACGCTACTGATGATGGAACAATAAAATACAACGTATGAAAAAACGTATTCCCACCCTCCTGGCCACCATGATTGCCACCGCCCTGTACAGTCAGCAGGGTCTGGCAGCCAGCCTCGCCTCACAATGTATGTTGGGCGTGCCAAGCTATGACCGTCCTCTGGTACAGGGCGAGACGAATGAACTCCCTGTCACCATTAATGCCGATCATGCGAAAGGAAATTATCCCGATGACGCGGTGTTTAGCGGCAATGTGGACATCATGCAGGGCAACAGCCGTCTGCAGGCCGATGAGGTGCAGTTGCATCAGAAAGCCGCGCCAGGCCAGCCTGAGCCAGTACGCACCGTCGATGCGCTCGGTAACGTCCATTACGACGACAACCAGGTGATCCTCAAAGGGCCGAAGGGCTGGGCAAACCTGAACACAAAAGATACCAACGTCTGGGAAGGTGATTACCAGATGGTGGGCCGTCAGGGCCGCGGTAAAGCCGACCTGATGAAACAGCGCGGTGAAAACCGCTATACCATCCTTGAGAACGGCAGCTTCACCTCCTGTCTGCCGGGTTCTGATACCTGGAGCGTGGTCGGTAGCGAAGTGATCCACGACCGTGAAGAACAGGTTGCGGAAATCTGGAACGCCCGCTTTAAAGTGGGTCCGGTTCCGATTTTTTACAGCCCGTACCTGCAATTGCCGGTGGGGGATAAGCGTCGCTCAGGTTTCCTGATCCCGAACGCGAAGTACACGTCGAAAAACTATTTCGAGTTCTATCTTCCTTATTACTGGAACATCGCGCCAAATATGGACGCGACCATCACGCCGCACTACATGCACCGTCGCGGCGGGATAATGTGGGAGAACGAATTCCGCTATCTGACGCAAGCGGGCGCTGGCCTGATGGAGTTCGACTATCTGAACTCTGACAAGGTCTACGAGGACGAATATCCGCAGGATGATAACTCACGCCGCTGGCTGTTTTACTGGCAACACGCCGGGGTGATGGATCAGGTGTGGCGCTTCAATATCGACTACACCAAGGTCAGCGATCCTACCTACTTTAACGATTTCGATAACAAATACGGTTCCAGTACCGACGGTTACGCCACGCAGAAATTCAGCGTCGGTTACGCGGTGCAGAACTTTGATGCTACCGTGTCGACCAAGCAGTTCCAGGTTTTCGATACACAAAACAGCGACAGCTATTCTGCGCAACCGCAGTTAGACGTTAACTATTACCATAACGATCTGGGTCCCTTCGATACGCGTATTTATGGTCAGGCGGTGCATTTTGTGAACACCAACGACAACATGCCGGAAGCGACACGTTTGCACCTGGAGCCAACCATCAATCTGCCGCTGTCAAACAAGTGGGGAAGCCTCAACACCGAAGCGAAACTGATGGCGACGCACTACCAGCAAAAGAACCTCGAGAATTATCCGCAATATGATGATTCGGTGAACCGCGTTATGCCGCAGTTCAAGGTTGACGGCAAAATGGTATTCGAACGTGATATGAACATGCTCACCCCGGGATACACCCAGACGCTGGAGCCGCGCGCACAGTATCTGTACGTGCCGTATCGCGATCAGAGCAAAATTTACAACTACGACTCCTCTTTGCTGCAGTCTGACTATACCGGTCTGTTCCGCGATCGCACCTATGGCGGCCTGGACCGTATCGCCTCGGCGAATCAGGTCACGACCGGCGTCACATCCCGTGTATATGATGACGCGGCGGTTGAACGTTTTAACGTTTCTGTTGGTCAAATCTACTATTTCACCGAGTCTCGCACCGGCGATGACAACATTAAGTGGGAGAATGACGACCAAACCGGCTCTCTGGTATGGGCAGGCGACACATACTGGCGTATTTCTGAGCGCTGGGGACTGCGTGGCGGTATTCAGTACGATACCCGTCTGGACAGCGTCGCGACCAGCAGTTCCAGTATCGAATACCGTCGCGACGAAGACCGCCTGATACAGTTGAACTACCGTTACGCCAGCCCGGAATATATTCAGGCGACGTTACCGAGAGACAGTGAGGATAAGCGCTGGGAATCTGCGCAGTACAAAAACGGTATCAACCAGGTGGGCGCTGTCGCCAGTTGGCCGATCGCCGACCGCTGGTCTGTCGTTGGCGCTTACTACTACGATACCAACGTGAATAAACCTGCCGACCAGATGTTGGGTCTGCAATATAACTCCTGCTGTTACGCGATCCGCGTCGGTTACGAGCGTAAGCTGAACGGCTGGGAAAACGAAAAAGAACACGCGGTATATGACAATATCATTGGATTCAACATCGAACTTCGCGGTCTGAGCTCCAATTACGGTCTCGGCACGAAAGAGATGCTGCGCTCCAACATATTGCCGTATCAAAGCACTCTGTAATAGATTGATTTACCACGTAATCCGCAGTGCGGTTAATTGAAATGGAAAAAGTATGAAGAACTGGAAAACGCTGCTTCTCGGTATCGCCATGATCGCGAATACCAGTTTCGCTGCCCCGCAGGTGGTCGATAAAGTCGCAGCCGTTGTAAATAACGGTGTGGTGCTGGAAAGCGACGTTGATGGCTTAATGCAGTCTGTCAAACTGAACGCGAGTCAGGCCGGTCAACAGCTTCCGGACGACGCCACGCTGCGTCACCAGATCCTGGAACGTCTGATTATGGACCAGATCGTCCTGCAGGTGGGTCAGAAGATGGGCGTAAAAATCTCTGATGAGCAGCTTGATCAGGCGATTGCCAATATCGCCAAACAGAACAACATGACGCTGGATCAAATGCGTAGCCGCCTGGCCTACGACGGGTTGAACTATTCGACCTACCGTAACCAGATCCGTAAAGAGATGATCATTTCTGAAGTGCGCAACAACGAAGTGCGCCGTCGTGTCACTATTCTGCCGCAGGAAGTCGAGGCGCTGGCGCAGCAGGTGGGCAACCAGAACGATGCTAACACCGAGCTGAACCTCAGCCACATCCTGATCCCGCTGCCGGAAAATCCGACCTCTGACCAGGTGAATGAAGCGGAAGCGCAGGCGCGCTCGATTGTCGATCAGGCGCGTAACGGCAATGACTTCGGTAAACTGGCGATCACCTACTCTGCTGACCAGCAGGCGCTGAAAGGCGGCCAGATGGGCTGGGGTCGTATTCAGGAACTGCCAGGCATTTTCGCTCAGGCGCTGAGCACTGCGAAGAAAGGCGACGTGGTTGGCCCGATTCGCTCCGGGGTAGGTTTCCACATCCTGAAAGTGAACGATATGCGTGGTCAGAACCAGAGCATTTCGGTGACCGAAGTTCATGCCCGTCACATTCTGCTGAAGCCGTCGCCAATCATGACCGATCAGCAGGCTCGCCAGAAACTTGAGCAGATTGCGGCAGACATTAAGAGCGGGAAAACCACCTTTGCCGCCGCAGCGAAAGAGTTCTCCCAGGATCCGGGTTCCGCCAACCAGGGCGGCGATTTGGGCTGGGCTGCGGCAGATATTTTCGATCCGGCCTTCCGCGATGCGTTAACCCGTCTGAACAAAGGCCAGATGAGCACGCCGGTACACTCTTCCTTCGGCTGGCATCTGATCGAACTGCTGGACACGCGTAACGTCGATAAAACCGACGCCGCGCAAAAAGATCGCGCTTACCGCATGCTGATGAACCGTAAGTTCTCGGAAGAAGCGGCAACCTGGATGCAGGAACAGCGCGCCAGCGCCTACGTTAAAATCCTGAGCAATTAATGACGGTTGCTCAACGCGTTGTCATTACTCCCGGCGAACCCGCCGGGATCGGCCCGGATCTGGTGGTTCAACTGGCGCAACGCGACTGGCCGGTTGAACTGGTCGTTTGCGCCGACGCCGCGATGTTAACAGACCGGGCAAACCAGCTCGGTCTACCGCTTTCCCTCCTCCCTTATTCTCCCGATACGCCAGCCAAAGCTCAGACCGCCGGTACGCTGACACTGCTGCCGGTGGCGCTGCGCGCGCCGGTCATCGCAGGACAGCTCACCGTGGAAAACGGTGAATATGTCGTGCAGACGTTGGCGCGCGCCTGTGACGGCTGCCTGGAGGGAGAATTCGCCGCGCTGATTACCGGCCCGGTGCACAAGGGCGTTATTAACGATGCGGGCATCCCGTTTACCGGGCACACCGAGTTTTTTGAAGCACGTTCGCAGACACAAAAAGTCGTGATGATGCTGGCCACTGAAGCGCTGCGCGTCGCGCTGGCAACCACGCATTTGCCGCTTCGCGACGTCGCCGATGCCATTACGCCTGCGCTGCTTCATGAAGTGATCGGCATTTTGCATCACGATTTACGCACCAAATTCGGTGTCGCCGAGCCGCGGATCCTGGTCTGTGGCCTGAATCCACATGCCGGTGAAGGCGGCCACATGGGAACCGAAGAGATCGACACGATCGTTCCGGTGCTGGATACGCTGCGCGCTCAGGGGATGAAACTGACCGGCCCGTTGCCCGCAGATACGCTGTTTCAGCCGAAATATCTGCAACATGCGGACGCGGTGCTGGCAATGTACCACGATCAGGGTCTCCCCGTGCTAAAATACCAGGGATTTGGCCGCGGGGTGAATATCACGCTGGGCCTGCCCTTTATCCGTACGTCGGTAGACCACGGCACAGCCCTTGAACTGGCGGGCCGGGGTGATGCTGACGTCGGCAGTTTTATTACGGCGCTTAATCTCGCCATCAAAATGATTGTTAATACCCAATGAATAATCGAGTCCATCAGGGCCACTTAGCCCGTAAACGCTTCGGGCAAAACTTTCTCAACGATCAGTTTGTGATCGACAGCATTGTTTCCGCCATCAACCCGCAAAAGGGTCAGGCGATGGTTGAAATCGGCCCCGGTCTGGCCGCGCTGACGGAGCCGGTTGGCGAACGTCTTGACCAACTGACGGTTATTGAACTTGACCGCGATCTGGCAGCGCGTCTGCAAACCCATCCGTTTCTGGGGCCAAAGCTGACCATTTATCAGCAGGATGCCATGACGATGAACTTCGGCGAACTGGCGGAGAAAATGGGCCAACCGCTGCGCGTGTTCGGCAACCTGCCGTATAACATCTCCACGCCGCTGATGTTCCACCTGTTTAGCTATACTGATGCCATTGCCGATATGCACTTTATGTTGCAGAAGGAAGTGGTCAATCGTCTGGTTGCAGGACCCAACAGTAAAGCGTATGGTCGATTAAGCGTCATGGCGCAGTATTACTGCAACGTGATCCCGGTGCTTGAAGTGCCGCCGTCCGCCTTCACGCCGCCGCCTAAAGTCGATTCCGCCGTGGTGCGCCTGGTGCCGCATGCGACGATGCCGTATCCGGTCAACGATATTCGCGTGTTAAGCCGCATCACCACCGAAGCGTTTAACCAGCGCCGTAAAACGATTCGCAACAGCCTCGGCAATCTGTTCAGCGTCGAGGTTCTGACGGAGCTGGGCGTCGACCCGGCGATGCGAGCGGAAAATATCTCTGTCGCGCAGTATTGCAAGATGGCGAACTATCTGGCCGAAAACGCGCCGTCGAAGGAGAGCTAAGCATGATCAATTCGCCCCGAGTGTGTGTTCAGGTACAAAGCGTCTATATTGAGGCGCAATCTTCACCTGATGATGAACGTTACGTTTTTGCCTATACCGTAACCATCCGCAATCTGGGGCGAGCGCCAGTGCAGCTATTGGGACGCTACTGGTTAATTACCAATGGTCATGGCCGTGAAACCGAAGTCCAGGGAGAAGGCGTGGTGGGCGTTCAGCCGCACATTGATCCTGGCGAAGAATACCAGTACACCAGCGGTGCGGTGATTGAAACGCCGCTGGGCACTATGCAGGGTCATTACGAGATGATTGATGAGAACGGCGTCGCCTTTACCATCGATATTCCTGTTTTCCGACTCGCCGTTCCAACACTCATTCACTAAAACAATAGCTATGGCAACATACCTTATTGGCGACGTTCACGGTTGCTACGATGAACTGATCGCATTGTTAGACCAGGTAAAATTTACCCCCGAATCCGATACCCTCTGGCTTACCGGTGATTTAGTCGCTCGCGGCCCCGGCTCGCTGGACGTGCTGCGCTATGTGAAGTCACTCGGCGACTGCGTGCGCCTGGTGCTGGGCAATCACGACCTTCATCTGTTGGCGGTGTTTGCCGGAATAAGCCGTAACAAACCCAAAGATCGGTTAGGCCCCCTGCTGGAAGCGCCCGACGCTGACGAACTGCTAAACTGGCTGCGCCGCCAGCCGCTGTTACAGATCGACGAAGAGAAAAAGCTGGTAATGGCCCATGCGGGGATTACGCCGCAGTGGGATCTGCAGACGGCGAAAGAGTGCGCGCGCGATGTCGAAGCCGTGCTGTCGAGCGACTCTTATCCTTTCTTCCTTGATGCGATGTACGGCGACATGCCGAATAACTGGTCGCCAGCGCTAACAGGACTGGCGCGTCTGCGTTTTATCACTAACGCCTTTACCCGTATGCGGTATTGCTTCCCGAACGGTCAACTGGACATGTACAGCAAAGAGTCACCCGAAGACGCGCCCGCGCCGCTAAAGCCGTGGTTCGCCATTCCCGGTCCGGTAAGTGAGGAATACAGCATCGCCTTTGGGCATTGGGCCTCGCTGGAAGGCAAAGGTACGCCGGAAGGGATTTATGCGCTGGATACCGGCTGCTGCTGGGGCGGAGAGTTGACCTGTCTGCGCTGGGAAGACAAGCGTTATTTTGTCCAGCCGTCGAATCGTCAGATGGATATGGGCGAAGGCGAAGCGGTCAACGCCTGACGATGCGTGCCGGATGGCGTTGCGCTTATCCGGCCCACACGAGATTGACCGGTCGCAGACAACCCTCCGGCATAAAGCGGATTAACGACGCTCCAGGATCTCGAAGCAATAGCTGTGAGAGTTCTGTGCATCGGCATCGTGAAATTCGCTGAACACCGATTCCCAGTCGTCCGGATCGTAATCCGGGAAGTGCGTGTCCCCTTCCACCTCCGCGTCGATATGCGTCAGGTACAGCTTGTCCGCTTTCGGCAGGAACTGCTCATACACGCGTCCACCGCCAATCACCATAATCTCTGGCGCATCGCCGCAGGCAACCAGCGCGTCATCAACGGATTTTACCCACTGAACGCGGTCGTCTGTTCCCGGCTGGCTGCTGATGACTATATTTTTACGTCCCGGCAGCGGACGTCCGATGGATTCCCAGGTATGGCGTCCCATCACAACAGGCTTATTTAAGGTATTGCGTTTAAACCAGGCGAGATCGGCAGGCAGATTCCACGGCATGGCGTTCTCCATGCCAATAACGCGATCTACCGCTAACGCAGCAATCAGACTGATCATTTATTCATTCCCGGATACAAAAAAATTGTCGCCACTATACGTAAAGAGCAATCTTTCGTCGACTGACGAAAAGAGGAAGAACACGAAAATTTTCCGTTCTGCTGGCGAGTCCACGTCTTGCGGGTGGACTCGCTGCATTACAGTAATTTAAAAACAGCGACTTAGTAGTAAAGTTTGCGATACATCACACTTTTACCCCGGTTGGCGGTTTAACGTCCGGCTCATCGGCGATGTCGCCGGTGTGCTTGCCTTCCTCCGTTCCCTGCCAGCCGTGACGCTGTACCAGCGACAAATGTTCACGGTCCTCGGTGATGATTTCGCTGAGCATCGCGCTGGTACGTTTATACACTGCCGCACGAGAAGTGGTATCGTTTTCGCCCTTCGCCATCTCCTCAACCATTCGAGTGTTATAGCGGCGGAACAGATCGGCGCGCTCGCGTGCCTCGTAGCGTCCCAGCCCGAGATTTTCCAGCGCCAGCCGTCCGGTTTTCAACGCACCTTCAAAGGTTTCACGCTCAGGTTGCTCCACCCCGGCCTGACGCAGACGAATGTAGTGATCGACATCACGCGCGCGGGCGATAATCTGCAAATTCGGGAAATGCGCTTTGACCATTTCCGTCAGCGCCAGGCTGGTTTGCGGATCGTCAATGGCGTTGATTAGCACTTCCGCTTTCGCCGCCCCGGCGGATTCCAGCAGATCCATTCGCGTTGCGTCGCCGTAAAACACCTTCATGCCGAATTTGCGCAGCGTTTCAATATGATCTGGGTCATGGTCGAGGACCACCATTTTTACCCCGCTGGAGAGCAGCAAACGGCCGGTAATCTGCCCGAAGCGCCCAAAGCCGGCAATAATCACCCGCGGCTGTTCCTCATCGATTTCATCCGCTTCGCGTTCTTCCCCGGCGGCATTTTTCTCCAGACGGGTAAGGATGACGAGGAAGATCGGCGTCGCGGCCATTGAGAGCGCCACCGCCAGCGTCAGCGCTTTCGCCCATTCCGGATCCAACACGCCCGCCATCTGCGCCGCGCCAAACACCACAAACGCGAACTCGCTGCCCTGTCCCAGCAGCACCGCGAACCAGCGACGCTGTTTATTCGGCACCTTCAGCGGGCGGGCAATCAGCCATAACATGCCGGTCTTAATAACCAGAAAGCCCACCAGCAGAATGATAATGCGCAAAGGATTATCAATAAGCGTGCCGAAGTCTATCGACATGCCGACGCCGATAAAGAACAGCCCAAGCAGCAGGCCTTTAAACGGTTCAATATCGCTTTCCAGAGCGTGACGATACTCCGAGCTTGCCAGCAGTACACCTGCCAGAAACGCGCCCATCGCCATTGACAGCCCCACTTCTTCCAGCAACAGACCGAAGCCGAACACCAGAAACAACGCCACGGCGCTGAACACTTCGCGCAAACCAGAACGCGCGACAAAGCGCAACGCCGGACGCGTGACATAGCGCCCGAGCAAAATCACCAGCGCCAGCGCGCCGACCACCTTCAGCGCTGACAGCGCAAATGCGCCCAGCGTTGTTGACGCGCCGCTGGCTGCCAGCAGGGGGATCATCGCCACCAGCGGTATAGCCGCAATATCCTGAAACAACAGCACCGCAAAGGCGCTGCGCCCCATCTGCGAGACGGTAAGATTTCGCTCATTCATTGCCTGCATCGCTATCGCCGTGGAGGAGAGCGCCAGGGTCAGGCCGATCAGCTCCGCCACCTGCCAACGCAGGCCGAGGAACATACAGAACAGGCCGATCAGCCCGCCGCACACGACCATCTGTAGCGCGCCGCCGCCAAACACCGAGGCCCGGAGCTTCCAGAGACGCTGGGGATCCAGCTCAAGGCCAATGACAAACAGCATCAGCACCACGCCGATTTCCGCAAAGTGCAGTATCGACTCTGCGTCAGTGACCAACCGAAGCCCCCAGGGACCAATGATGCACCCGGCAATCAGATAGCCGAGCACCGACCCCAGACCGAGCCGCACAGCAATCGGGACAATCAGTGCCGCGGAACCGAGATAAATCAGCGCCTGTATCAGCGTATGGCTATCCATTGTGCGCCTCCTGCCACTCCAGCAAACGTTGTTTATAACGCCGTGCCTGCGCTTGCAGGGTTTCATCATCGCAGATAAACGTGCAGTGCATCGCAAACGGCGGGAGCCAGTTGAGACCACAATAAAGCGCCGTTGCCTGGAGAGGTTGTGAAAGCACCGCAAATCCCGGATGCGAGCCGATCTCGAAATGATTCTCGCCCCCGCCGGTCGTAACCGCCCACATTAACTGTTTCCCCTGCAACGCCGTGCCGCCGTGACCGTAGGCCCAGCCGTGAGAGAGCACCTTATCCATCCAAAGTTTGAGTAAAGGCGGCACGCTGTACCACTGCATCGGATGCTGCCAGATAATCAGATCGGCACGGGAAAGCGCCTCCTGTTCAGCGGCGATGTCGATATTGAAGTCGGGATAAAGTTGATACAGCGAACGTACTTCAACCCCTTCCAGGGTCCTTGCCTGTTCAAGCATCCGTCTATTCGCATGCGAATGCTGCGGATAAGGATGCGCGTAAATAATGAGGATCATGTTTAGCCTGTTATCGTTTCTGTTTACATCTCGTTACCAAGAGTGTAGACATTTAACGAGCCGACTAAAAGCATTCAAACATTCATTCACAAAAAAGTGTTTCCCCCTCAAATGGGTTCGCCTTTTTCTAAAGCTAAACATGCTATTTTTAAAATATGCATCCAACACATGAATGCATGATCATCAATCAATAAAAATTCATTACCTATTAAAATTATTTAATTACGCCCCCAAGAAAACTAAAAACACCCAACCCAATGAAAAGACAGGTAATTTATTCCCAAAAAGAAACTTGGCGTAATTACACATTAAAAACTAACTTTTATTAAAACACCTGCGCCGCTAATATATCTTTTTTTGCCGAATGCCAAATCTAAATGAGTGCAATCATGATTAACAATTATTTTTCATTAAATAACGTCACCAGAACGCTTAAGCAACTTTTTCCTGCGATAATATTATTCACACCAATTATATCTTCTGCTCAGATAACAATTGATAAATCCACATCCTCCCCACAAATTTTCTCTAACGACAGTGAATACATTATTAATCAGGATGTCACTATTTCCTCACCGGGAGATGAAGCTGCGGCAACCTTAAGTGGCACCATTGTTAATACGCTGACAAACAACGGAAATATCTCCGGCAAAAGTGATGGATTGTATGTGAATACGGGAGCACAAAAAGTCCAAATCATCAATGGAGATAAGTCTGCAATATCATCCACAACGGCAAATGCTATTAACATTGAGTCAATGCTGGGAGATATCATTAATAATGGTGTGATTACCGCGGCTAAAGTGGGCATTTATATTGCTCCGGATTTAGCGGCGCTTACTATATCCAACACTGAAACTGGGACTATTACAGGCAGAACAGGAGTCTACACCTGGTCAGGCCTAGGACTGGAAAATAAAGGCATCATAACCGGTCTTGATGGCGACGGTGTTCTTGCTAATGATGGCACCGCAAAAATCACCAACGCAAATACCATAGAGGGAACGCGCTACGGTATTTTTGCCGACAATACAGCCAAAGTAGACATTATCAATTCAGGCGTCATATCTGGAAAGGAAGCGGCTATTTATTTTGCCAGCGGGAAAAAGAACACCCTCGTCCTCAATACCGGTTCTGAACTTATTGGCGACGTTATATCCAGCAATTCTAAAAATAATACCGTCACGTTAATGGGGTCAGGCACGGAAGACAGTCATTTTATCGGACTGAATGAAGGGGATGGTTTTGCTACACTCACCATGAACGGGGAAGACTGGACCCTTTCCGGTGATATCGACCTGACAGGCACCAGCGATTCGCTGCTGGTCAACACCGGTAAACTGACTCTCGCCGGAAACGTGGCAAACAGTGGTTCCACACTCATCGCGCAGAAGGCGGTACTGCAACTTGGCGACGGTGCAAAAACCGCCACGTTAACCGGAACAGTAACTAATGACGGGATCCTTATTTTTAATCAGGGTGGCAATACGACGTTTGCCAGCGATATTACCGGAAGCGGCAACCTCGTAAAAAATGACGCCAGCGTGCTGACCCTTACAGGGAATAATACCTATACCGGAAATACCCAGTTGAATGCCGGCACTACGCTGGTGGCGGAAGGCGCAACGCTAGGAGTAGAGGGCAGCAATGCCACGATGACCGTCGACAATGGCGCCACATTTGCCAGCGCAGGGCGCGTGTATAACAACCTTGATATCCTGGCAGGCGGTACGTTGGCAGCCTGGAATGCCGTTTCCGGTAATTCGATATCCACCTCCGCAACCGTGGATACCCTTAACGGTAATGTCACCAACAGCGGAACCTTATTAATTAGCGGTCAGAACAACGCGATCGGCAATGATTTCATCATCAACGGGGATTACACCGGCGCGGCGGGAAGCCAGATCGTGATGAACAGCGAGCCTGGCGACGACACCGCGCCCACAGACCATCTGAGCATTACCGGCAGCAGTTATGGTACGTCCGATGTCGCTGTCCGCAATGTCGGCGGACTGGGCGACCAAACCGTTAACGGAATGAAGGTGATTAGCGTGGGAGGAAACTCCAACGCTGAATTCACGCTTTCCCGTCCTGTTGTTGCCGGCGCGTGGGAATATAACCTCTTCCAACACGATGACGGTAACTGGTATCTGGAGTCTAAAGCAACCTCTTCCGAGGATGATGGAGACAGCGATGGTAACGGCGGCGACAACGGTAACGGCGGCGACAACGGTAACAGCGACGACAATGGTAATGGCGGCGACAATAGTAACGGCGGCGACAATAGTAACGGCGGCGACAATAGTAACGGCGGCGACAACGGTAACAGCGGCGACAATGGCAATGACGGCGACAGCGGCAATGGCGGCGATAATGGTAATGGCGGCGATAATGTCCCGGAAATCATGGCGCCTGAAGTTGGCGCTTATCTTGGCAACTATCAGGCGGCACAGGGTATGTTCCTGCACAAACGTGACGATCGCGATCAGTTGACGTTGCGCAATGAAGATGATCTTAACACCTGGATGTATGTTAAAGGTCGTTATCATGAAAACGACGTTGCCGGCGATAAGCTGAACTATGACACCACCACCACCGTGCTTCAAATCGGTACCGACTTCCTGAGTAAACCACTCGATAAGGGTGTCCTGCATGCCGGTGGCATGGTCGGCGCAGGCCATGCCAAAACCGATTCAGACAGTAAAAACAATGCCCGCAACGCACAGGGTAAAGTTGACGGTTTTAACGTGGGTATTTATGCCACCTGGCAGGAAGATCAAAAATACCGCCTCGGCAGCTATGTCGACTCATGGGCAATGTACAGCTGGTATGACAACAACGTAAGCAGCAACCGCAATGATGAAGATTACAGCAGCAAAGGTTTCGCCGCCTCTTTTGAAGTCGGCCATGCCTGGGTTGTCGATTCAGAAAATCAACGCACCTGGAAAATTGAACCCCAGGCTCAGGTGATCTATAGCTATCTGGATCAGGATAATCATACGGACCGCGACGGGGTCAGGGTGACGCAACTGGACGACGACAGCGTATTTGGCCGTCTCGGGGTGAAGAGCAGCTATTTTGATCGTAACGACGTACAGGCATGCCAGCCCTACGTTTCGATCAACTGGTTAAAAGGCGCCGGCCAAAACGACCTGGCCTTTAACGGTGAACGCATCAGCAACGATATGCCAGAGGATCGCGGACAGCTTGAACTGGGTGTCACGGGCAATCTGAATGAAACCACTACCCTTTCACTTCGGGTAAGCGGCGAATGGGGAGAAAACAGCTATAACGCTTACGGTGGCCATATCCTCCTCAACCACCGTTGGTAATCGCTGATTACTTCATGTTTCGCGCAGCGGCCCATACCGCTGCGCCTCTTTATTAGTTATCCAGCTCGCTCATGTTTTTCACCTGGTCACGGTTAATCTGTTCCGTCTGACCGGTTTCGGCGTTTTTGTAAGATACCAGCCCGGTGTCGTCATCCACCTGTGGTTTGCCGTCGGTGACAATGGTTCTGCCGTCGGTGGTGCGTACCGCCTGGTTTGAGGAACAGCCCACGACGGTGAAGACGGTTGCTGCGGCCAAAATAGACGCGATCAGTCGATGCTTTTGCATGGTGTTCTCCCTGCTTTTCAGTCATTTTCTGTTACTTACCCGTTAACTGTAGCCTAAGGGGTTGACGCTGAACGCAAATGCAGAACACTCTGAATGGCGTCGTTAGCGCAGCGGCGACCTGCGGAGGGTCATGGTGCTGGTTTCAGCCAACGTCAGGCCACGGGTTTCAGGGGCGAAGGCAATGGAGATTAACAGCCCAACCAGCGAAATTCCGGCGCCCATCAACATGACGTGACTGATGCCGTATTTTGTAATGAAGATCGGCAGCGCCCAGGTCGAAAGGATAGTGCCAATACGGCTCAACGACATGATGACGCCGACCGCCGAGGCGCGAATATCGGTAGGAAACAGCTCATTCGGATATAACCACTGAAGGTTTCCCGGCCCGCCGGAAAAAAAGGCGTAAACCGCAAACGCCGTGACCACCAGCCCAATCCCCATTTCCGGTATCAGCCCCAACACCGCTAACGCCAGCGTCATCATTACAAAACTGCCGATCAGCAGGGGTCGTCGACCCGCGCTGTTGAGCCAGAACATGGGAGGAATGCAGCCCAGCATAAAGAACAGACTGATGACCACGTTGCCCAGCGCGGCGCTTTTCCCGGCCCCCAGTCCCAACAACCCCACAATCTGCGGACCAAAGGTGTAAATGGCAAACATCGGGATCACCTGACAGGTCCAGATAGCCGCGACAAACAGCACAAACGGGAAGTGACGACGATTAAAAAGCTGTAAAAAGCGCGTTTCCTGCGGCGGTTCTTCTTCAAACGCTACCGGCTCGCCAAACAGCTTAATCATCATCGCTTCACACTCTTTCACCCGCCCCTTGCGCAGCAACCAGCGCGGCGACTCAGGCAGATCGAAGCGTCCGACCAGGATCAAAATACAGGGTATGGCCGCGCTACCCAGCATCCAGCGCCAGCCGCCCTCCACGTCATACAGCCAGTAACCAACCAGATCGGCACAGGTCGCGCCGACATACCACATGGCGGCAATAAAACTGATGGAGAACGCCCGCTGACGGGTGTTGGAAAACTCGGTAATCATGGAGGTGGCAATCGGATAATCCGCGCCGATCACCACACCGATCAACACCCGCATCACCAGCAGTTCCGCTGGGGTGGAAACAAACATGGTCGCCAGCGATATCACCCCAATCGCGATGATATCGATAAGGAACATTTTTCGGCGCCCGACCTTGTCAGAGATATAGCCAAACAGCGAGGTTCCGACGAACAGCCCGGCCAGGGTGCCAGCGCCGAGCAGCCCCAGCCACCCGGCGTCAAGTTTGAGCGCTGGCGTAAGTTGCTCAAGCGCAACGCCAATTATCACCAGCACATACCCGTCGAGGAAGGGACCTCCGCTTCCCCACAGCATGATCCTGCGGTGAATGGATGAAAATTTTATGTCCTCAAAATTCCGTGGCTGTTGCATGAGCATATCCTGTGTAAACATCCTGCCTGATGACCCTTCGCATCGCCATCCGGCGCCCGGTTTAGCCGTAGCGAAATTCCACACCAAAGGTGCCGCGCGGGTATTCCCATTTCTCCAGCGCCGTCCCCAGCCCGAGGATGCGGCAGGTACCGCATTCCAGGCATCCCGCATAGTCAAAACGCACGCTGCCGTCATCCTGTTTTTTGTACAGCCCGGCAGGGCACGCCTTGACCAGTACATCCAGCACCTGCTGATTCGCATCGCTTTTCACGATGATGTGCGGATGCTCCTCATCGACATTGAATTTATTGACGCCCAGTTTGACGTCCACATTGACGGGAGAAGTCATAATGCGGTCACTCCTTTCAGACCATCTTTCATCAGATTGATGAAGCCCACGTTTTTCGCGTGACGCAGGATTTTCTTACGCAGCGGCACCGGCGCGCTGCCGTCGACGGTGAACAGGTCGCGGGCGATCCCCACCGCCATTTCCGGGTAGCGGGTAAACATCCGGGGATTATCCAGCAGCGCGGGCAAACGCTGATACATCCGCATATCCCGTAGCGGGCCGTCTTCAAGGTACTGGCGATACGTTGCCAGCCCCTGACGGCTAAAATCATTGCGCAGCCTCGCCGAGAGCACCGCTTTTGCCGCCGCTTCGCCAGCGGCAACGGCTAAATCCATACCGCGAATGGTGAATCCCAGGTTCAGGCACATTCCTGCGGCATCGCCGGCAATCAGCACACCGTCGCCTACCAGTTCAGGCTGCATGTTCATCCCGGCTTCCGGTACGACATGCGCCGCATATTCAACCAGCTTGCCCCCGGCTATCAGCGGCGCGACGGCCGGATGCTGTTTAAAATCTTCCAGCATTTGCGGAACCGATTTTTTCGCCTCCTGTAAATGATGAAGGCCACATACCAGCCCCAGCGAAAGCGTACTTTCATTGGTATAGAGGAAGCCGCCGCCCATCAGGCCATCGGTAGGCGAACCGGCGAACAGGCAGGCCGCGCCTTCGTTGCCCTGGAGCTGAAAACGATCCTCAATAACCGCTTTCGGCAGTTCGATCAGCTCTTTCACCCCCACCGCGACGTGCGCAGCGTCGACCCGTTTCGCCATACCCAGCTTTTCCGCGAGCAGGGAGTTCACCCCGTCGGCGAGGATCACCACATTTCCTTCAATGATCTCGCCGTCGGCTTCAACGCCCACCACTTTGCCATCGCGCTGTACCACGTTATCCACGCGGATCCCGGCAATCAGCTGTGCGCCCGCCGCTTCGGCCTGATCCATCAGCCAGCCGTCAAACCGGCTGCGCAGCACCGAATAAGAAACCTCTGCTGGCGAAGCGCTTTCCGCGTTGAGATAGTCCACCGTCATCGCACCGCGTTCGGTCATAAAGGACAGTTTTTCGTGAGTGATGACGCGCTCAACGGGAGCCTGCTGCGCAAACCCCGGGATAATGCGCTCGAGACTGTGCGCGTAAATGCGCCCGCCGGTGACATTCTTCGCGCCCGCCGAATTCCCACGTTCGATAACCAGCACTTGCGCCCCTTCCCGGGCAAGCACCAATGCCGCAACGGACCCGGCGAGCCCTGCCCCTACGATAATGGCGTCAAAGATATCTTCAGACATACATCCTCCCTGCTGGTGTGGATTAGCGCGCCAGAGCGGCGGTCAGCGCAGGAAGGATCTTCAGCGCATCGCCGACAATGCCGTAGTCCGCGTACTGAAAGATCGGCGCATTTTTGTCTTTGTTAATGGCAAAGATGGTCTGCGCGCCGTTCGCCCCAACCATGTGCTGGATCTGCCCGGAGATCCCCACCGCCAGATACAGCTCGGGTTTCAGCATCAGATTAGAGATCCCGACATAGCGCTCATGCGCCATCCACTTCTCGTTTTCCGCAACCGGACGAGAGCAGGCCAGTTCGGCGCCGATGGCCTGACATAGCGCTTGTGCCAGCGCGATATTCTCCTGGCTGCCGATGCCGCGCCCCACGCTGACCACCAGCCGCGCTTTGTCGAGGTCGACGCGCTGGCTCTGACGCGCCTCGATGGCGGTACGGGTTACGCTTGTCTCCGGCGCCTGCCATGCCACAACATGCGTCTCGCCGCTGCGTGACGCGTCCGGCTGCGGCGCGTCAAACGTCCCGCTATTGAGCGTGATCACCGCGAAAGGCGATGTCACGGTCTCGTTCCCTATCGCCAGGCCGCCATACACCATATGTTTGACCTGTGCATGACCGTCCTGGCAGAGTACGTCGCTGGCGTCGTTTGAGACCGCCGCGGCGAGACGATGGCCCAGCTTAGCCGCCAGTAGCTTGCCGCGACGGGTATTGGGCAGCAAAACCAGTCCGGCGTCGCCCTGCTGACGGATGGTCTGCGCAATGACGTCCGCATAATCCTCCACCATGCGGTCGTCCGGTTTCCCCTGCAACAGCCACACGCGCTCCGCACCGCACTGCAACGCCGTTGTCTCCTCGTCGGCGTGCTGCACAAACGCATTCACTTGTTCACCTAAAATCCGCGCGCCGCCGATCAGTTCCGGCAGGCGTGAAGCCATATCGCTGAAAACCCAGACGCTGGAAAACTTGCTCATAACATCCCCTTTTAATTAATCATTTTGCGCAAACTGTCGGCAAATGCGGCGATCTGCTCTTCACCATCGCCTTCAATCACTTCGCGCAGGCGTTCTCGCTGCTTCGGCGCGGCTACTGTTTGTGAGGAACGCGCTTCCCCTGCGTTAAACCCAATATCCGCCGCAGACCAGACCTGAACCGGTTTTTTCGCCGCGCCCAGAATGGCCTTCATAGACGGGATTTGCGGAGAGTTAATGTCAGTGGATACCGCCACCACGGCAGGAAGCGGGATGCAGAGGGTTTCGATTTCGTCTTCCAGCTCACGCTCAACGTTCAGCGTGCTGTCGCTCAGCGAGAGGATCTTGCTGACGCCGTTAACCGCCGGAATGTTGAGGATTTCGCCGACCAACAGACCAACCTGCTGCGCGTACAGATCGGACGATCCGTCGCCGCAAATCAGCAGATCGAACCCCCGCTTTTGCGCTGCGGACGCCAGAGCGCTGGCCGTCTGCTGCGGGAGCGCCTGTTCAAACGGGTCGTCAATGACCACTACCAGCTCATCCGGACCGCGCGACAGCACGTCTTTGCGTCCCTTCGCATTGGTTAGCGCTTTGCCGCCCACGCTCAGGGCGATAACCTGCGCGTCGCTGACCTGCTGTTTAAGCTGGCAGGCGGCTTCAATCGCATTCAAATCGTACTGGCTGATTTTGCTTTCGGCTTTGCTGATATCCAGGGAACCGTCAGCATTATTAATCGAAATATCCTGTTCATCAGGTACGCTTTTATAGCAAGTCAATATCTTCATTGCATCTCCAGAAGTCATGAATATCGGCGGTGTTAATTACTGATAGCACGCACGTTAATTCCGAAATAAAACCTTAATCACCATTATTGAAAATGTCACACACTGATGATTTCAACTTTCAATATTGTTAACCGCTTCACCAATATTGAACACAAGCGAATACAACAGCTAATTTTCAATATTGTTTTACGGATCACCAATATTGAACGCCGACGGGTATAAAAAGCGCCAAACACACCATTAACTTATTGATTAAAAATAAAAATATCAATATCAACACCCCAGGACAGCCCGTCTGAAAAGTGTGATGAGGGTAACAGAACACAGCCACACGAATACCCATTATGAGTTATTCGCTCACGCGCCCCGAGGTTAAATGACCATCAACAACTATGTAATAAAAATAGAACAATTGGGAACGAATAATACATTCATTTTTAAACTGGAATTAGCGCATGAAAAATGAAAAGAGAAAGTCCGGCATTGAGCCAAAGGTTTTCTTTCCACCATTAATCATTGTCGGAATACTTTGCTGGCTAACGGTTCGCGATTTAGACGCAGCGAATATTGTTATTAATGCCGTCTTCAGTTATGTCACCAATATCTGGGGATGGGCCTTCGAATGGTATATGGTCGTCATGCTTATCGGCTGGTTCTGGCTGGTATTTGGCCCCTACGCCAAAAAGAAACTTGGCGATGAGAAACCGGAGTTCAGCACTGCCAGCTGGATCTTTATGATGTTCGCCTCCTGTACCTCTGCCGCTGTGCTGTTCTGGGGCTCGATTGAGATTTACTACTATATCTCGACCCCGCCGTTTGGCTTTGCCGCTCACTCAACCAGCGCGAAAGAACTGGGCCTCGCATACAGCCTGTTCCACTGGGGACCGCTGCCGTGGGCGACCTACAGCTTCCTTTCTGTCGCCTTCGCCTACTTCTTTTTTGTCCGCAAAATGGATGTGATCCGTCCCAGCTCCACGCTGGCGCCGCTGGTGGGGGAAAAACATGCCAAAGGGCTGCTCGGCACCATCATTGATAACTTCTATCTCGTCGCGCTGATTTTCGCGATGGGCACCAGCCTGGGCCTTGCGACGCCGCTGGTCACGGAATGTATGCAATACCTGTTCGGGATCCCGCATACCCTGGAGCTGGACGCCATTATTATCACCTGCTGGATCATCCTCAACGCGATTTGCGTGGCCTGCGGCCTGCAAAAAGGGGTGCGTATCGCCAGCGACGTGCGCAGCTATCTGAGCTTCCTGATGCTCGGCTGGGTGTTTATCGTCAGCGGCGCCAGCTTCATCATGAACTACTTCACCGATTCGGTGGGCACGCTGCTGATGTATCTGCCGCGCATGTTGTTCTATACCGATCCTATCGCCAAAGGTGGCTTCCCTCAGGGCTGGACCGTTTTTTACTGGGCGTGGTGGGTGATTTACGCCATTCAGATGAGCATCTTCCTGGCGCGCATTTCCCGTGGACGCACCGTGCGCGAACTGTGTTTTGGGATGGTGTTAGGGCTGACCGCCTCCACCTGGATCCTGTGGACCGTGCTGGGCAGCAACACCCTGTTATTGATGGATAAAAACATCATCAACATTCCGCAGTTGATAGAGCAGCACGGCGTGGCGCGCGCCATTATCGAAACCTGGGCCGCGCTGCCGTTCAGTACCGCCACCATGTGGGGATTCTTCATCCTCTGCTTTATTGCCACCGTGACGCTGATTAACGCCTGTTCGTATACCCTGGCGATGTCGACCTGTCGCGAAGTGCGCGACGGCGACGAGCCGCCGCTGCTGGTGCGGATCGGCTGGTCGGTGCTGGTGGGCGTCATCGGTATTGTGTTGCTGGCGCTTGGCGGCCTGAAGCCGATTCAAACCGCCATCATTGCCGGCGGCTGCCCGCTGTTCTTCGTCAACATTATGGTGACCCTCTCCTTTATTAAAGACGCCAAAGCGCACTGGAAAGACAACTCAATTACCCCTAACAGATCAAGAGGTTGAAAGATGGATTTTAACTTGAATGACGAGCAGGAACTGTTTGTCGCCGGTATTCGCGAACTGATGGCCAGTGAGAACTGGGAAGCCTATTTTGCCGAGTGCGACCGTGACAGCGTGTATCCGGAGCGCTTTGTTAAAGCGCTGGCGGAGATGGGTATCGACAGCCTGTTGATCCCGGAAGAACATGGCGGGCTGGAAGCGGGGTTCGTCACCGTTGCCGCTGTCTGGATGGAACTGGGACGTCTCGGCGCGCCAACCTATGTGCTGTACCAGTTGCCGGGCGGTTTTAACACTTTCCTGCGCGAAGGCACGCAAGAGCAGATCGATAAGATCATGGCCTTCCGGGGGACAGGCAAACAGATGTGGAACTCGGCAATCACCGAACCGGGAGCGGGATCGGATGTGGGCAGCCTCAAAACCACCTATACCCGTAAAAATGGTAAGGTTTATCTCAACGGCAGTAAGTGTTTTATCACCAGCAGCGCCTACACGCCCTATATCGTGGTGATGGCCCGGGACGCCGCGTCGCCTGACAAACCCGTTTATACCGAATGGTTTGTCGATATGACGAAACCCGGCATCCAGGTGAATAAACTCGATAAGCTCGGCCTGCGGATGGACAGTTGCTGCGAAATTAACTTCGATGACGTCGAACTGGATGAAAAAGACAGGTTCGGGCGGGAAGGCAACGGTTTTAACCGCGTGAAAGAAGAGTTCGATCATGAACGGTTCCTGGTGGCGCTCACCAACTACGGTACGGCGATGTGCGCCTTTGAAGATGCAGCGCGCTACGCTAACCAGCGCGTACAGTTTGGCGAAACCATCGGTCGCTTCCAACTGATTCAGGAAAAATTTGCTCACATGGCCATCAAACTCAATTCGATGAAAAACATGCTGCTGGAAGCCGCGTGGAAGGCCGATAACGGCACGATTACTTCGGGAGATGCGGCGATGTGCAAATACTTCTGCGCCAACGCGGCGTTCGAGGTGGTGGACAGCGCAATGCAGGTACTGGGCGGCGTTGGAATTGCCGGTAATCACCGTATCAGCCGCTTCTGGCGGGATCTGCGCGTGGACCGCGTTTCCGGTGGGTCTGACGAAATGCAGATCCTGACCCTCGGTCGCGCGGTGCTGAAGCAATACCGTTAATCATTATCGGGTGTTTTTCCTGGCCGGAGAAGGCGTTCACGCTGTTATCCGGCCTACGGGACATCTACAACTGCCAGGAGCATAGGTATGAATCGTCTCCCCATGCCCACCTTTGGCCCGCTTGCCGGGCTGCGGGTGGTTTTTTCCGGCATCGAAATCGCCGGACCGTTCGCCGGACAATTGTTTGCTGAATGGGGCGCGGAGGTTATCTGGATTGAAAACGTGGCCTGGGCCGATACCATTCGCGTCCAGCCCCACTATCCGCAGCTTTCGCGCCGTAATCTCCACGCGCTGTCGCTGAATATTTTCAAAGATGAGGGGCGGGAAGCGTTTCTCAAATTAATGGAAACCACCGATATCTTTATTGAAGCCAGCAAAGGCCCGGCATTTGCCCGCCGCGGTATTACCGATGACGTCCTGTGGCGGCATAACCCGAAGCTGGTTATCGCCCATTTATCCGGTTTTGGTCAGTACGGCAGCGAAGAGTACACCCACCTGCCAGCCTATAACACCATTGCCCAGGCGTTCAGCGGCTACCTGATCCAGAACGGCGACGTCGACCAGCCGATGCCCGCCTTCCCGTACACCGCCGACTATTTCTCCGGCATGACCGCCACCACCGCGGCGCTGGCGGCGTTGCATAAAGCGCGTGAAACCGGTAAAGGCGAAAGTATTGATGTCGCAATGTACGAAGTCATGCTGCGTATGGGTCAATATTTCATGATGGATTATTTCAACGGCGGCGAGATATGCCCGCGAATGACCAAAGGTAAAGATCCCTACTACGCTGGCTGCGGACTGTATAAGTGCGCCGACGGCTACATCGTGATGGAGCTGGTCGGTATTACGCAAATCGCCGAATGCTTTAAGGATATTGGTCTGGCGCACATTCTGGGCACACCGGAGGTTCCGGAAGGCACACAGTTGATTCACCGGATCGAATGCCCTTACGGACCGCTGGTAGAGGAAAAACTCGATGCCTGGCTGGCGACACGCACCCTCGCCGAGGCTCAGGCACGCTTCGCCGAGCTGAATATCGCCTGCGCCAAAGTGCTGACGATTCCGGAACTGGAAGGTAACCCACAGTACATTGCCCGGGAATCCATTACCCAATGGCAAACGCTGGATGGCCGCAGTTGCAAAGGGCCAAACGTGATGCCGAAATTCAAAAATAACCCTGGAAAAATCTGGCGCGGCATGCCGTCACACGGCATGGATACCGCCGCCATTCTGCATAACATCGGCTACAGCGACGCTGAAATTCAGTCACTGGTCAGTAAAGGTCTGGCCAAAGTAGAGGATTAACCCGAACGCGCTAACCGGCATTTCCGGTTAGCGCCTGAATAAATGGACAGAGGTGCTATGGATATCGTTGGCGGACAACACTTACGCCAGATGTGGGACGATTTGGCCGAACGGCATGGCAGTAAAACGGCGCTGATTTGTGAATCCAGCGACGGGGAGATACGACAGTACAGCTACGCGTCGCTCAATGAGGAGATCAATCGCACAGCGAATCTGTTCCACGCCTCAGGCATTCGCAAAGGGGATAAGGTTGCCCTGCATCTGGATAACTGCCCGGAATTTATCTTTTGCTGGTTTGGACTGGCAAAAATCGGCGCTATCATGGTGCCGATCAACGCCCGCCTGCTGCGTGACGAAAGCGCGTGGATCCTGCAAAACAGCCAGGCCAGGCAGATCGTCACCAGCCCCGCGTTTTTGCCGATGTACCGCGAGATCCAGCGTGAAGGCGAAACGCAGTTAACCCTTATCTGGGTGGTTGGCGAAAACGTCGGGACTGAACCCGGCGTGAGTCACTTTTCTCTGCAAAAAGATCGCCAGCCGGGCGCCTTGCAGGAAACGGTACCGCTGTCTACCGACGACACCGCAGAGATCTTATTTACCTCCGGCACCACGTCACGACCAAAGGGGGTGGTGATCACCCATTACAACCTGCGCTTTGCCGGATACTACTCCTCCTGGCAGTGCGCCCTGCGTGAAGACGATATTTACCTGACGGTGATGCCTGCGTTTCATATCGACTGTCAATGCACCGCCGCCATGGCAGCATTCTCGGCAGGCGCGACGTTTGTGCTGATTGAAAAATACAGCGTCCGCGCCTTCTGGCAGCAGATCCGAAAATACCGCGCGACCGTCACAGAATGCATCCCAATGATGATCCGCACGCTCATGGCGCAACCCGTCACACCGCAGGACAACCAACATTGTCTGCGGGAAGTCATGTTCTACCTTAACCTTTCGGAACAGGAGAAAGACGCCTTTGTCACCCGTTTCGGCGTGCGCCTGCTGACCTCCTATGGCATGACGGAAACCATCGTCGGCATCATTGGCGACCGCCCCGGCGATAAGCGACGCTGGCCGTCGATAGGCCGTCCGGGATTTTGCTACGAAGCGGAAATTCGCGACGAGCAGAACCGTGCGCTGCCCGCTGGCGAGATTGGCGAAATCTGCATCAAGGGGGTGCCGGGCAAAACACTCTTTAAAGCCTATTACGCCAGGCCCGACGCCACGGCGAAAGCGTTCGACTCCACCGGCTGGTTACACACCGGCGATTCCGGATATTGCGACGAAGACGGCTTTTTCTATTTTGTCGACCGGCGCTGCAACATGATTAAACGCGGCGGTGAAAACGTCTCCTGCGTTGAGCTGGAAAATATCATTTCCGCACATCCTAAAATTCAGGACATCGTGGTGATTGGTATTCAGGATGCGATTCGCGACGAAGCCATTAAAGCCTTCGTCGTACTTAATGAAGGCGAAACGCTGACGGAAGAAGAATTCTTCCATTTCTGCGAACAAAATATGGCGAAATTCAAAGTGCCCTCTTTTATGGAAATAAGAACTGACCTGCCCCGTAACTGTTCAGGAAAAATAATCAAAAAGAATCTGAAATAACCCTGCTGGCGGGAAATGCCCGCCAGTTACTTTATTTTCTGGAGATGAACCATGAGTGAATCTTTACGTTTGACCCGTAACGGACCTGTTCTGGAAATCATTCTGGATCGACCTAAAGCCAATGCGATCGATGCCAAAACCAGCTTTCAGATGGGGGAGGCTTTTCTGCAATTTCGTGACGATCCCGAACTGCGCGTCGCGATCGTCACCGGCGCGGGGGAGAAATTCTTTTCCGCAGGCTGGGACTTAAAAGCCGCCGCAGAAGGTGAAGCGCCGGACGCCGACTTTGGCCCCGGAGGTTTTGCCGGACTAACGGAATGCTTTGATCTCGATAAACCGGTGATTGCCGCTGTGAACGGCTATGCCTTTGGCGGCGGTTTCGAACTGGCGCTGGCGGCGGATTTTATCGTCTGCGCCGAAAACGCCAGCTTTGCGCTGCCGGAAGCGAAACTGGGCATTGTGCCAGACAGCGGCGGCGTGTTGCGTCTGCCAAAACGGTTACCCCCGGCCATCGTGAATGAAATGGTAATGACCGGCAGACGAATGGATGCCGCGGAAGCGCTGCGCTGGGGGATCGTCAACCGCGTGATCAGCCAGCAGGAACTGATGGACAGCGCGCGCGAACTGGCGCAAGAACTGGTCAACAGCGCGCCGCTGGCCATTGCCGCGCTGAAGGAGATCTCTCGTACCACCAGTGAAATGCCGGTCGAGGAAGGGTATCGTTTTATCCGCAGCGGCGTGCTGAAGCACTATCCGTCGGTCCTGCATTCAGAGGATGCCCTTGAAGGGCCGCAGGCATTTGCGGAAAAACGCGCCCCGGTATGGAAAGGCCGTTAACGCCTGATGGCACAGCATTTATCCGGCCTGCGATGTTCGCCATCCCCAGGCCGGATACGTCGTTTATACCGCCATTCAATACGGCGGATCTCCGCCTTACCGCCGCAAACTCTTTGACAGCATCATCTGCCATTTCTGCTCACGGTTCAGTTCTGACGGTGGAACCGCCGGGATCCGGGGCGCTCTGCTGGCCACCTTTTCCTGCGCGCGCTGTCCCAAACGCGCGTAAAGCTGCGGCGCGATATGGGTTACCCGCACCAGACGCTGGCACTGACAGCCCCGTCCTTCCAGTTGGTTAGGGATGGTCTTAGTCTCACAATGAATTTCCCCCACTTCCGCGAGAATATAAGAGACGGTATTAATTGCTTTGCAATGATCCATATTAAACTGCTTTGCAATCTCTTTTGCGCTGACCCAACGCTTTTCCGCCATGACCCAGTCGGCAATCATCAAATAAAGTGGTTTTTCAACATACTCTTCACACATAAGCACACCATTTCACAAATTAAAAATCGTGTTGCGTCCTGTCCATCATATTCCCGACAAGACCCTATTAAAATTGTGGATATAAGGGATAGTATGCAACTTGCCGGGTCATGAGTGTGATCCAAATCTTGCTTGTTACATTCACATTTCTGCTATTGCAGTATATTTCGCCAGGAAACGACTGATTGCATAAAAAAACGGCTCCGTTTCCGGAACCGTTTTTAAGACCGTGGAACATCAGGGTCGGTTATTTTTTAATTTGCGCGTGCATTTCCTGTACGGAGATCACTTTCTCCGTGGCGTCAGCATTAAGCGCCATCGCGGTGGCGAAACCGCCGTTCAGGGTGGTGTCGTAATGCACCTTGTACTGCAACGCGCTGCGGCGAATAACGCGGGAATCTTCAATCGCGCGACGCCCGGCGGTGGTGTTAATGATGTAGGTGTACTCGCCATTCTTGATACGGTCCTGAATGTGAGGACGGCCTTCATGCACTTTGTTTACCAGACGCGGGTTAATACCGGCTTCACCCAGTACGATCGCCGTACCGTGAGTCGCATCCAGCTCAAAGCCCTGCTTCAGCAGCTTCGCGGCAAGGTCTACCACGCGTTCTTTATCGCCTTCGCGAACGGAGAGCAGCGCACGGCCTTGTTTTTTCATCGTGGAGTTACTGCCCAATTGCGCTTTGGCGAACGCTTCCGCAAAGGTGCGTCCCACCCCCATCACTTCTCCGGTAGAGCGCATTTCCGGCCCTAACAGCGGGTCAACGCCAGGGAATTTGTTGAACGGCAGCACCACCTCTTTCACCGAGTAGTAAGGCGGAATAATCTCTTCTGTCACCCCCTGCTCGGCCAGCGATTTGCCCACCATTACGCGCGCCGCCACTTTCGCCAGCGGTACGCCGGTGGCTTTGGAGACGAACGGTACGGTACGCGCGGCACGCGGGTTCACTTCAATCAGGTAGACTTCGTTGTCTTTCACCGCAAACTGGACGTTCATCAGACCGCGAACCTGCAACTCGAAGGCCAGCTTCTGCACCTGCTGGCGCATCACGTCCTGTATTTCCTGGCTCAGGGTGTAGGCTGGCAGCGAACAGGCGGAATCGCCGGAGTGAACGCCTGCCTGCTCGATGTGCTCCATGATGCCGCCAATCAGCACCCTTTCACCATCGCAAATCGCATCCACATCCACTTCAACCGCATCGTCGAGGAAGCGGTCAAGCAGCACCGGCGCGTCGTTGGAGACGCTGACCGCGGTCTGGAAGTAACGACGCAGATCCGCTTCGTCATAGACGATTTCCATCGCCCGTCCGCCAAGTACGTAAGAAGGACGCACCACCAGCGGATAGCCGATCTCTTTCGCTTTTTCTACCGCTTGTTCAATGGCGGTGACAGTCGCGTTCGCCGGCTGTTTCAGCTTCAGACGGTCAACCGCATGCTGGAAGCGTTCACGGTCTTCCGCCCGGTCAATGGCGTCCGGGCTGGTGCCGATAACCGGTACGCCCGCAGCTTCCAGCGCGCGCGCCAGCTTCAGCGGAGTCTGGCCGCCGTACTGGACGATAACCCCTTTCGGTTTTTCGATACGCACGATTTCCAGCACGTCTTCCAGGGTAACCGGCTCAAAGTACAGGCGGTCGGAGGTGTCGTAGTCGGTGGAGACCGTTTCCGGGTTACAGTTGACCATGATGGTCTCGTAACCGTCTTCGCGCAGCGCCAGCGAGGCGTGTACGCAGCAGTAGTCGAACTCAATGCCCTGGCCGATACGGTTTGGACCGCCGCCCAGCACCATAATCTTGTCGCGGTCGACGGACGGGTTCGCTTCACATTCGTCTTCATAGGTGGAGTACATGTAGGCGGTGTCGGTGGCAAATTCCGCCGCGCAGGTATCCACGCGCTTGTAGACCGGGTGCAGGTCGTACTGGTCGCGCAGCTTGCGGATTTCCGCTTCGCGTACGCCCGCCAGTTTCGCCAGACGCGCATCAGCGAAGCCTTTGCGCTTAAGCTGGCGCAGGAAGTCGGCGGTCAGGCCATTGATGCCCAGCTCCGCGACTTTTTCTTCCAGACGGACCAGCTCTTCAATTTGCACCAGGAACCAGCGGTCGATGTTGGTCAGGTTGAAGACGCCGTCTACGGAAAGTCCCGCACGGAACGCGTCAGCGATATACCAGATACGATCCGCGCCAGCGTCTTTCAGCTCGCGGCGAATTTTGGTCAGCGCTTCCGGATCGTCGAGACTGACTTTCGGGTCGAAGCCGGTCGCGCCCACTTCCAGCCCGCGCAGCGCTTTCTGCATCGATTCCTGCTGGGTGCGGCCAATCGCCATCACTTCGCCCACCGACTTCATCTGGGTGGTCAGGCGGTCATTGCTGCCAGCAAATTTTTCAAAGTTAAAGCGTGGGATTTTAGTCACCACGTAGTCGATAGACGGCTCGAACGAGGCCGGGGTACGCCCACCGGTGATGTCGTTCATCAGTTCGTCAAGGGTGTAGCCCACCGCCAGTTTCGCCGCCACTTTCGCAATCGGGAAGCCGGTGGCTTTAGAGGCCAGCGCCGACGAACGCGACACGCGCGGGTTCATCTCAATGACAATCAGGCGACCATTCTTCGGGTTCACCGCAAACTGAACGTTAGAACCGCCGGTTTCAACGCCGATTTCACGCAGCACTGCCATCGAGGCGTTACGCATGATTTGGTATTCTTTGTCGGTCAGCGTCTGGGCAGGCGCAACGGTGATCGAGTCGCCGGTGTGGATACCCATTGCGTCGAAGTTTTCGATGGAGCAGACGATGATGCAGTTGTCGTTTTTATCACGCACCACTTCCATCTCATACTCTTTCCAGCCGATCAGCGATTCATCAATCAGCAGCTCGTTGGTAGGGGAAAGATCCAGACCGCGCGTACAGATTTCTTCAAACTCTTCGCGGTTGTAGGCGATACCGCCGCCGGTGCCGCCCATCGTAAAGGACGGACGGATGATGCACGGATAACCGACGTCGGCGGCCACCGCCAGCGCTTCTTCCATGTTATGGGCGATACCGGAACGCGCGGTGTCGAGACCGATTTTTTTCATCGCGATGTCGAAACGGCGACGGTCTTCGGCTTTATCGATCGCGTCGGCGGTTGCGCCAATCATGGTCACGCCGAACTCTTCCAGCACGCCCTGACGCTCCAGCTCCAGCGCGCAGTTCAGCGCCGTCTGGCCGCCCATCGTCGGCAGCACCGCGTCCGGACGCTCTTTTTCGATGATTTTACGCACGACTTCCCAGTGAATCGGCTCGATGTAAGTCGCATCGGCCATTTCCGGGTCGGTCATGATGGTCGCCGGGTTAGAGTTGACCAGGATAACGCGGTAACCCTCTTCACGCAGGGCTTTACACGCCTGCGCGCCGGAGTAGTCAAACTCGCACGCCTGACCGATAACAATCGGACCCGCGCCCAGAATCAGGATACTTTTTATGTCTGTACGTTTTGGCATGGCTCTCTTAACTCCTGATTATTTCGCGGACTGACGGTACTGCTCAATTAACTCGATAAAGTGGTCGAACAACGGCGCGGCGTCGTGCGGACCTGGGCTGGCTTCCGGGTGCCCCTGGAAACTAAACGCTGGCTTATCGGTGCGATGAATACCTTGCAGGGTATGGTCGAAAAGGGACTTATGGGTCACGCGCAGGTTCGCCGGCAGCGTGGCTTCATCGACGGCAAAGCCGTGATTCTGCGCCGTAATCATTACGGTATTGTTGTCGATATCTTTTACCGGGTGGTTGCCGCCGTGGTGACCGAATTTCATCTTCACGGTCTTCGCGCCGCTCGCCAGCGCCAGTAGCTGATGACCGAGGCAGATACCGAATACCGGCACATCGGTTTCGAGGAATGTCTGGATTGCGTCGATAGCATAGTCACACGGCGCCGGGTCGCCAGGGCCATTTGAAAGGAAGATGCCGTCCGGGTTCATTTTCAGAACATCTTCCGCTGAGGTTTTCGCGGGCACCACCGTCAGGCGGCAGCCTCTGTCCACCAGCATGCGCAGGATATTGCGCTTGGCGCCAAAGTCATAGGCGACTACGTGGAACGGCAGTTCGTCTTGTTGTTTTGCTTCCGGCAGGTCATTGGCCAGCGTCCAGCTTCCCTGGGTCCAGCTATACGCTTCCGCCGTGGTCACTTCTTTCGCCAAATCCATCCCGTTCAGGCCCGGGAAGGCTTTCGCTTTTTCCAGCGCCAGTTGCGCATCCGGATTATCGCCCGCGATGATGCAGCCGTTTTGCGCGCCCTTTTCACGTAACAGACGCGTCAGCTTACGGGTATCGATATCAGCAATCGCCACGATGTTATGGCGTTTCAGGTAAGACGAGAGGTCTTCGGTGTTGCGGAAGTTGCTGGCGATCAGCGGCAGGTCACGAATGACGAGGCCTTGCGCATGAACCTGAGAAGATTCTTCATCAGCAGCATTGGTGCCGACATTGCCGATATGGGGATAAGTAAGAGTAACGATTTGGCGGGAATAGGAAGGATCAGTGAGGATTTCTTGATAACCGGTCATTGAAGTATTGAAAACGACTTCCCCAACCGCCGAACCTGTTGCCCCTATGGCCCGACCGTGAAACTGGGTTCCGTCTTCCAGAACCAATAGCGCTGACTTAATCAAAACACCCTCCAGAGAATATTCACTCACTTTATTTGCATACTAATTCATTTATACGCGATGAATCAATGCAAATTTGCTTACCTTGAATTTCTGGCAAACGGCGGCATTCTGGAGATAAGGCAGCTAAAAGTCAACTTAAAGGCAGTATTTTTTATATTCTTTTGCAACCTGGAGGTAAAAAGGACGGATTAACGGGCAAAAAGAGCAACTAACCTGGTTGAGAAAACGCTTGCGCAGCAAGAAGAATATAAAAAATGGCGGTAGCGCTGAAAAAAGTGGACCATCTGGTCAAAATTTACATTTCAGCCACAATATTTGATAATAAAAAGTAGAATTTCAGGCATTACAAGAAAAATTTAACGGCAAGGCGCTAAAATAAAAGGGCAATAAAATATTGCCCTATGTAATCAACACATTAAGATTACAATAACCACATCACGAAGGGTAATAACACATCATAAACTGTGTAAATTCAGGACATCTCGCATATCAAAAAGGCCGTTTTGCTTTGTACTGACCCAGATCGCCGATCTTACCGCGCCGTTGGCGAAGGTCATACGGCTGGAGGCCTTATGGGTAATTTCGATACGCTCGCCAATATCGGCAAACATCGCAGTGTGTTCACCAACAATGTCGCCCGCACGCACGGTAGCAAAGCCAATGGTACCCGGCACACGCTCGCCGGTGTAACCTTCACGGCTGTACACGGCGCACGCTTTCAGATCTTTATCCAGCGCATGCGCTATTGCCTCGCCCATCGCCAGCGCGGTGCCGGACGGCGCGTCAACCTTATGGCGATGGTGCGCTTCAATAATTTCGATATCGGTATAATCGCCCATGACTTTTGCCGCCTTCTCCAGCAGCTTCAGCATAACGTTTACCCCAACGCTGAAATTTGCCGCGAAGACAATGCCGATGTCAGCTGCCGCCTCACGAATCGCCTGTTTGCCTGCGTCATCAAAACCGGTGGTGCCAATGACCATGCCTTTGCCGTGTTGACGACAAAATGCCAGATGATTCAACGTGCCTTCCGGGCGCGTAAAGTCGATGAAAACATCAAAATCGTCGGTTACCGCCTCGAGGCTGCATTGTACAGTCACTCCCGTTTTGCCGACGCCCGCCAGCTCACCGGCATCGGCTCCCAGCAATGACGATCCTTCGCGCTCCAGCGCCGCACCAAGCGCAACGCCTTCCATTTCAAGGGCTGCCTGAATCAGCTGGCGGCCCATACGGCCCCCCGCGCCCGCTATCGCGACGCGGACCTGTGCATCATGCATAGTTATTCTCTTACGTTAAAATGATGTAAATCGTTTTCAGATTAACCAGCCCGAGACAAAGCCGCCATCTGAAATCGCCGATAATTAGAATTTTATGATAAACAGGAGGGAGTATCAGTAAAAGGCATGATACTCAGCGAAAACCGCATGACTCTCTGATCACCAGCGCGGGCGGCAGAATGATTCGTTTCGGCGGTTCATCGTTCCCCTGGATGCGGCTGTACAACAGCTCACCCGCTTTGCGACCAATCTCTTTTGCCGCAACCGAAACGGTTGTCAACGCGGGCTGCACCAGCGCCGCTTCGGTGATATCGTCAAATCCCACCAGCGCAAAATCGTTCCCCGGTTCCCGTCCCATTTTACGCAGCGCCTGCATAACCCCTAGCGCAACGATATCCTGATAACAGACAGCGGCGGTGATCTGCGGATAGCGGGTAAGTAATGATTCCGCCACTCTGGCGCCGTCGATCTGACTGGCTTCGGCGGCGACGATCCAGTCTGGATTCGGTGAGATCCCCCACTCCATCAACGTACTGGTGAATCCCCCCATTCGCTGCGCCCGACTGCCAGAGCTTGGGCTACCGCCGATAAAAGCGATATTCTTATGCCCCAACCTGAGTAAATGCGTCGTCGCCATCTGAGTACCGAGGAAGTTATCGGTGCCCACAAAGTCAAAATCAGGATCGCTGAGCGGGCGGACCACCATTATGGCGGGGATATTGCGTCTTTTCAGCGCGGCAAAAAACGAGACTGGCGTTTCCCGCGCTGCGCAAAGCACCATGCCGCAGGCGTTGTTTCGCATCAGGGAATCCACAAATTTTTGCTGCCGCTCGCCGGATTCTTCACTGTTCGCCAGAAACAGCAGCAAGTCATGCCGTTCCATCTCATGACTCAGCCCGGCGGTCATCTCGCCGTAGAACGGGTTGGTGATGTCATGCAGCAACAACCCTACCTGGTTACTACTCCGGTTGCGTAGATTCGCGGCCGTTTGATTGTAAACATAGCCAGACTCGTCCAGCGCTTTCAGCACTCGCTCACGCGTGGCCTGTGATATACGCCCCCGGTTGCGCAGTACCATCGAAACGGTCGCCGTCGACACCCCTGCGCGCTTCGCGACCTGCGCTAACGTGACTGTTGTCATGATTTCTCCTTGTGAAACGCCAGTTAATCGAATAACCCCAATCTGGCGCCTCTGGCCTGTGATACTCATCACACGGACGGCGCATGATCCCGGTTTGTTTCTGATTATGGCGGGTTAATCGCGTTAACCACGCTTTGAATTTAAGGTTAATCGATTAATCTTAATCCAGCGATTACGGAGACTCAACATGCAGACTACCTATAATAAATTCCCTGAGGTTGTCGTTCAGGGTTATGACACCCAGGCCTGGCAAGGCTGGGATTCTATTGCTTCTGTGCTCAACACCAGGGTTTCAGGTTTGACAAAACGCGTGCTGGTCGTGGATTGCTATCCGGGCGTGCGCTCAGATGAGCTGGAACAACGGCTTCTGGCCACCTTAAATGCCGCGTTGGTGGTGAATATCGAATCTGCCCGCCTCGGAAAAGAGGCATTACACGATCTTCTGGCCCGCAACCTGACCGATGACCGGGTGTTCGGCGTTCTTTCCTGCCATCAACTTGTTGAGTTTTTTGATCCTGACAAACTCAATCAGATTCGCCAGCGCATCGCCTCGGTAGCAGAGGGCCTAGTCGTCGTATATGGTCCCGGCGCAGCGCTGGCGCATCCCGGCGATATCCTCGTCTATGCCGATCTCCCTCGCTGGGAAATCCAGCAGCGTATGCGCCATCACGGGCTGAGCAACTGGGGGGCGGACAATCCGGACGAAGATATTCTCCGTCGCTACAAACGCGCTTTTTTCATTGAATGGCGTGTCTTTGACAGACACAAAACGCCACTGCTCAAGCGCGCCGACTTTTTGCTTGATTCCACCGTTGAAAACGCGCCTGCCATGGTCAGCGGCGATGCGCTACGCGCTGGCCTGCAGCAGACCACCACCCAGCCGTTTCGCGTTGTTCCTTTCTTTGACCCCGGCGTCTGGGGCGGTCAGTGGATGAAGCAGCAGTTTGATCTCGATCCTGCGGCACCCAATTACGCGTGGTGTTTTGATTGCGTGCCCGAGGAAAACAGCCTGTTACTGCGTTTTGGCGCCGTACGGATCGAGATCCCCTCTCAGGATTTAGTTTTGCTTTACCCGCGTCCCCTTCTCGGTGAGAAGGTCCATGCCCGCTTCGGCGCGGAATTTCCGATTCGTTTTGATTTTCTCGACACCATCGACGGGCAGAATCTCAGCTTTCAGGTTCACCCGCTGACGGAATATATCCAGCAGCAGTTCGGGATGCACTATACCCAGGATGAAAGTTATTACATTCTCGCCGCACAGCCCGGCGCGGTGGTGTATCTGGGCACCCAAACGGGCATTGAGCCGCAGGCGATGCTGGACGACCTGCGCGCCGCGGAACGTGGAGAAAAAACGTTCGACGATGCGCGTTTCGTAAATCAGATCCCAGCCCGCCAGCACGATCACTTTCTCATCCCGGCAGGCACCGTTCACTGTTCCGGCGCGGGCGCCATGGTGCTGGAAATCAGTGCGACGCCGTATATCTTCACCTTCAAACTGTGGGACTGGGGACGCTTAGGTTTAGACGGTTTGCCCCGGCCTGTGCATCTTGAACACGGCGAGCGCGTTATTGACTGGCAGCGGGATACGCAGTGGGTCTACGACAATCTGGTTAACCGCATTGAACCCATTGCGCAAGGGGAAGGCTGGAGAGAAGAACGCACCGGCATGCATGAGCGAGAGTTTATCGAAACGCGTCGCCACTGGTTTACCGCGCCGGTAATCCATCACACCCAGGGTGGCGTTAACGTTCTGAATCTGGTGGAAGGGGCAGAGGCGATTGTCGACAGCCCCAGCGGTGCGTTCGCCCCATTTACCGTTCGCTACGCTGAGACATTTATCATTCCGGCGGCCGTAGGCGAATACCGGATTACGCCGTCTGGCAACAGTGTCGACCGGCCATTCGCCACCATCAAAGCCTGGGTAAGAGGATAACCGTATGATCAACATTCTTGTCGCCACTCACGGACCGCTGGCAGAAGCGCTCCTCGCCAGTGGCCGTATGGTTTACGGCGAATTACCGCACGTCCACACCGTTACGCTGACCGACCAGGCCGGGATTGAAGGATTTAAAGAGAGCTTTGCGAAAGCCCTGGCCGATGCCGGGCAAAACGCGGATGGCGTGCTGGTACTGTGCGATATGCAAAGCGGCACGCCCTGGAATGTCGCCTGCCAGCATGCATTCTCTGCCCGGACCTTACCACCTGTCGCCGTTGTCGCAGGCGTTAATTTTCCCATGCTGCTGCAAAGCGAAGAGATCTGCCACTTAACGGACGTGCATGCCGCCGCAGCCGAGCTGCTGGCGTTAACCGTACCGACGTTGATTAAAGCCGCCCCGGTTTTAACCGTTCAGTCAGATGATTTTTAAAGGAAACCACCATGAGTATTTCTTTTGTACGTATTGATGACCGCGTTATCCATGGGCAGCTCGTGACACGTTGGGCCAGAGAGCTGCCCTGTGACGGCATTGTCGCGATCGACGACGCCGTTGCGGCCGATCCTCTGCTCTCATCAGTCATGAAAGGCGCGGTTCAGGACACTAAAGTCTGGTTATTTGATACGGCGACCGCGATTGAGAAGTTGCCAAAGGTTATCGCCAGCGAGAAGCGTTATTTCGTGATTGGCAAATCGCCCGTCACGTTAAAGCGCCTCGAAGAGGCAGGCATCAGCCTGCAGAACAGCAATGGCAAAATCAACGTCGGCCCGATGAGCGCCCGCGCCGGCACCACCACCATCGGCCCTAACCAGTCGGTCAATCCAGACGAAATCGCCGCGTTTGACTGGCTGACGCAGCGCGGACATCAGGTGGAGTTCCGCCTGGTGCCGGATGCCGGTTTCTACAGCTGGCAGGACGCACGCCAGAAGCTGAAATAAGGAGGGGACGATGATTTTCGAAGCGACGTTAATCGGTATTCTGTGCTATCTCGGCGCCCTCAGTAGCCCCTGGCTTCTTGGGCTGACGGGCGGCTGGTATCTGATCACCCGCCCGCTGATTTCCGGTATGCTGGTGGGGATCATCCTCGGCGATATGAAAACCGGCATCATCATTGGCGTTGCGGTTCAGGCCGTGTACATCGCCATGGTGACGCCCGGCGGCTCCATGCCCGCCGATCTTAACTTTGTGGCTTACCCGGCGATTGCCCTTGGGATCCTGTCCGGAAAAGGCCCTGAAGTGGCGGTCGCGCTGGCGGCAACGATCGGTATCGCCGGAACCATCCTGTTTAATGCGATGATGGTGCTTAACTCTTTCTGGAACCATCGGGCCGACGTGGCGCTGGAGCGCGGCGACGAGCGCGGCATCTACCTGAACAGCGCCATTTGGCCACAGGTGACAAATTTTATTTTACGTTTCGTTCCGACCTTTATTGCCGTTTACTTCGGCGCACAGTACATCAGCGGCTTTATGGACAGCTTACCTGGCGTCGTGCTGTCAACGATGAATGTACTGGGCGGCATTCTGCCCGCCGTGGGGATCGCCATCCTCCTCAAGCAGATCATTAAAAACTACACCATGTTGATCTATTTCCTCGTGGGTTTTGTCTGCATCGTTTTCTTAAAACTGAACATGGTCGCGCTGGTGATCGTCGGTTCGCTGCTGGCGTTGATTCACTATAACTACAAGCCGGAAGCGCCGCAGGCGGCTAATGCGGCGTCCGCCGCGACAGATGATGAGGATGAATTCTGATGGAAGAACGTTCCCTGACCCGTAAAGATCTCCGGCGCTGCTGGCGAGCATGGATGATGCACAACCTCTCCTCAATGAGCTTTGAACGTCTGGAGTCGTTTGGCTTTTGTCTGAGCATGCTGCCGGTCGCGAAAAAGCTCTATCCGGATGCCGCGCAGCGTACCGAAATGCTGCGACGCCACGCCTCGTTCTACAACACCGAACCGCAGATTGGCGCTATCGTAAACGGCATGGCGCTGGGGCTGGAAGAGAAAAAAGCTAACGGCGAACCCATTGACGGCGAGACCATTAACACCCTAAAAGTCGGCCTGATGGGCCCAATTGCCGGTATTGGCGATTCCATGATCCCAGGGATATTGATCCCCATTCTGTTGAGTATCGGCATGGCGCTCGCCGCAGGGGGAAATATACTGGGGCCGCTTTTTTATACCGTCGCCTGGCTGGCGATCATCATTCCCGGCTCCTGGTTCCTGTTTTTGAAAGGTTACAAAATGGGTTCTGGTTCGGTTGAGATGCTGGTGAGCAGTAAATCTACCCGCCTGCGCGAAGCGTTGTCGTTACTGGGCGTGTTTGTCATGGGCGGCGTTGCGGCAAGCTACGTGAAGTTAGGCACCGGGCTGGAATTTATCACGCAGGATGGCGTAAATATTCACGTTCAACAGATGCTGGATGGCATCTTCCCTCAGCTCCTGCCGCTGGTCGTGGTGCTTGGCACCTGGTATTTGATGGCGAAGCGCGGCGTCTCACCGGTAAAAGCGATGATACTGCTTCTGGTGCTGGCGGCGCTGGGAGTCGCAACAGGCCTGTTTGCGGGTTAAATCCGCGTGATGGCATAAAGAGCGTCAACGCAAAACGAATGGCCGGGGCGATGCCCCGGTTTTTTATGGATGAAACTGCGTCCAAAGCTCGGCGACTTTATCCGGACGGGAAATAAACTGGAAGCGCGCCGGTTCGTCAATAAACTGCTGATAGATTGGCGCGGAGCTAAGCCCAAACTCCGTATAGTGCCGGGGCGTCACGACCTGTAACCGGCCAGCGATATAGCGCGGATTATGCTGCCAGACGACGTTTTTTCCCTGTAGCAGCGGGTACCATGCCAACCCTTTATGTGCCCTGACTGCCTCATATTCAAAGCCATATTCACGGTCACACCAGGCGCCAAAAGTGAGTGGCGTATCAGGATCGGCGGAGATCGTGGCATGACCCCAGCCTGGCGGCACCAGTACTTTCTCGCCCGGTCCGGCGATCACCGCGAAGCAGCGGCCTGGATCGTCATCGACATACTCTTGCATATAAACGATCGCTTTTCCCTGCCAGATCTCATAGAGCTCCGGCGGCGACCAGCCGCTGTGCTGGCTGATCCGATGAACATGCCCCTGACTTCGAATCGGCTCCTCACCCAATCGTCCTGCCGCGTAGGTCACCACGCCAAACAGCAGCATCCGTTTTTTCAGCTCGTCACGATCCTGCATCCGCGCGACATCCATTGCGATAGCGTAAACATCCTCCGGCCCGCAACAGTGCGGGTCGCGCAGAGAGGCTCGAATATGTTCGAGCCGACGAATTTCCGGCATGGGTCCGGTTACTTCCTCGCCATAGCTAAACCCCAGCGGGTGATGATGCACCGCCATATCCAGCCCAAAACGTGATGAAGGTTCAGCCATTCTGCACCGTCCTCGCCAGCGGTTGCTGGTTCTCTTCAAACACCCGGACATTGAAGCCTTTTGCCAGCGCCTGATAATCATGCCCTGCCAGCGTCGGCCATACGGCCAGCGCTGAGAGTACCTCGTCTCCGGTGTTGATCAACCGGTGAGCGGTATAACCTGCGATGATATGGACCGAGCCGGTAAAGACCTTTTCCAGACGTACTTCGCCCTGTTCATTTTGCAGCAGCAACAACCCGACGCCGCGTAGCCCAAAATAGACCTCACCTTGTTCGCGATGGGCATGAAAATGACCGCGGGTCATAAAATATTCGTGACCGACACGACCGGGATAAAGGTGGGTTATCCCGGTATAAAGCTCGCCGTCGGCGGGAGACGTGTTCAGCATCTCAACCTCATACACAATGCGTTCCCCGGCCAGTGACTGGCGGGCACGCTCATCGCTGAATATCCCAGTGAGATCCTGAATGCACGTTGACTTACGCAATAGCGGACCACCGGATAAATCGCCGGTAGTCCATTCCAGCCGCGGCGGCTGGCTAAAAGAAAGGTTCATATGTGTCTCCGGCCCGAGGAGAACAACATCGTCAGAGTAGCAGATTAATCGATTAACTTGCCAGTATGCGGCGAAAAAATGCCGGGTAACAAACCCGGCATTATCACGTCTGTCAGCACGAGAGAGGTTATTTGATTTCCTGCGCGTCGATGCGCAACTCTTTCGGCACCTCGAAGACAATATTCTCTTCGCGGCCTTCAAGCGGGACTGCCTCCCCGCCGCCAAGCTCCTGCAGGCGGGCGATGACGTTTTGCACCAGTATATCCGGCGCCGATGCGCCAGCAGTGACACCCACGCATTCCGCGTCTTTCACCCAGGCTTCCTGGATGTCGGCGGCATCGTCGATCAAAAACGCCATTTTTCCCATCCGCTGCGCCAGTTCAGCCAGTCGGTTGGAGTTAGAGGAGTTTTTCGACCCGACCACCAGCACCACATCCGCCTGCTCCGCCAGGGCGCGCACCGCTTCCTGACGGTTGGTGGTGGCGTAACAAATGTCGTCCTTGCGAGGACCGACGATTTTCGGGAAACGCTGGCGCAGCGCGTCTATCACGTCCGAGGTATCGTCGACGGACAGCGTGGTCTGGGTCATGAAGGAGAGTTTGCCTTCGTTTTTAACGTCAAGCGTCCAGACATCATCCGGCGACTCGACCAGGTACATGCCCCCTTCCGGGTTGCTGTACTGCCCCATCGTCCCTTCTACTTCCGGGTGCCCCGCGTGACCAATCAGGATCGACTCTTCACCGCGGCGGCTGGCGCGCGCCACTTCCATATGAACCTTAGTGACCAGCGGACAGGTGGCGTCAAAAACGGTCAGATCGCGGCTTTTGGCTTCGTTGCGTACCGCCTGAGATACCCCGTGGGCAGAAAAAATCAGAATCGCGCCGTCCGGCACTTCGCTGATCTGTTCAATAAAGATCGCCCCACGTTCACGCAGGCTGTCGACCACGTAGCGGTTATGCACCACTTCGTGACGAACATAAATGGGCGCGCCGTAGATTGCCAGCGCGTTTTCAACAATGCTGATAGCGCGGTCTACACCTGCGCAAAAACCGCGCGGGTTGGCCAACAGGATCTGCATTTTACGCCTCCAGTGCCGGTTCGACTTCCAGCACTTCAATATCAAAATGAACGGTATGCCCGGCCAGCGGATGGTTGAAATCCACGGTGATCGAGTCGCCGTTGATCTCGCGGATCACGCCAGGCATTTCACTGCCGTCCATTGCGGTAAAGAGCATGATGGCCCCAATCTCAGGTTCGCCCGCGTCCATAAATTCACGACGAGAGAAATACTGGATCAGGTCAGGGGTCGGTACGCCAAACGCGGCATCCGGCTCCAGAGAAAAGGTGGTTTTATCGCCCGCCTTCAGGCCAAGAAGATGCTGCTCCAGTCCTTCAGACAGAGAGCCGTCACCCAGGCGAAAAAGCGCTGGCTTTCCGTTGTTACGGGTTGACTCAGCGGTGGAGCCATCGTCGAGCTTCAAAGTGAAGTGCACCAGCACCGCACTGTTACTCTGTACTGATTTAGACATGCAGGTTGCTCACTTATTGTCTTTCGCCAGGCCCGGTATGCGAAGCGTCACCGGGCCTGCTTAAACAGGCCTCTACCCAAAGGCCGGATACGGCGTTTATGCCGCCGTTTTTTGTCTGGAAGGTATAAATCCTTCCAGCACGATCAGCGCCGCACCGATACAAATCGCGCTGTCGGCGAGGTTAAACGTGGCGAAATGCCAGTCCCCGACGTAGAAATCGATCATATCGACGACGAAGCCGTGCCACAGGCGATCAAACAAATTACCCAGCGCGCCGCCAATGATTAACGCATAGGCTATGTTATTTAGTTTCTGCGTCGCTTTTGAACGGTACATCATCACCGTCAGAATAAGGCAGATACCTATCGCAATACCGGCAAAGAACCAGCGCTGCCAGCCACCGCTGTCAGCGAGGAAACTGAACGCCGCGCCATAGTTACGCGCATAATGCAGATTAAGCGACGGGAACAGCGCCACCGTATCCCCCAGAGCAAAGTTCTGGAGGATCAGGTATTTGCTGCCCAGATCGATAATCAGCACGACCACCACCAGCCACAGCCAGCGTAGCCCTGTTGAAAAGATCGGTTTACTCATCAGGCGAACTTACGTTTTTCGCCATCACCGGCGACGTTGCTGACACAGCGGCCGCAGATATCTGCATGTTCCGCCACCTTGCCGACATCTGTAGTGTAATGCCAGCAACGCGGGCATTTATCACCTTCGGCTTTACTCAACGCGACTTTCAGTCCTTTAAGCAATTCGCTCTGCTGTGCGTCGGCAGAAGCCTCCGCATAGTCCGCGACTTTCGCGCCCGAGGTCAACAGGACAAATCGTAATTCGTCGCCCAGCGCGGTCAGCATGGCAGCCAGTTCCGGTTCCGCGTACAGGGTCACTGCCGCTTCCAGAGAACCGCCCACTTTCTTGTCCGCGCGCGCCTGCTCGATCACCTTGTTCACTTCGCCACGCACTTTCAGCAGTTCGTCCCAGAAGGCATCGTTCATTGGCTCGGTTTCACCTAAGCCAAACAGACCGTCGTACCACTCGCCGGTAAAGACGTATTTCTCACGCTCGCCCGGCAGGTAGCCCCAGATTTCGTCTGCGGTGAAGGACATGATCGGCGCCATCCAGCGCACCAGCGCTTCTGCGATATGGTACAGCGCGCTCTGGCAGCTGCGACGCGCGACGCTGTCTGCCTTCGCGGTGTACTGGCGGTCTTTGATGATGTCGAGATAGAACGAGCCCATTTCAACGGAGCAGAAACGCATCAGACGCTGCACCACTTCATGGAAGTCATAGTCCTCGTAGGCTTTCAGGATGTCGTCCTGCGCGGTTTTCGCACAGCCGACCGCCCAGCGATCCAACACCACCATCTCTTCCGGTTTCACCATGTCTTTCACCGGATCGAACCCGTTCAGGTTCGCCAGCAGGAAGCGCGCGGTATTACGGATACGACGATAGCTGTCGGCGGCACGTTTCAGGATCTCGTCCGACACCGCCATTTCGCCGGTGTAGTCGGTAGATGCCACCCACAGACGCAGAATGTCTGCGCCCAGTTTGTTCATCACGTCCTGCGGCGACACGGTGTTGCCGATGGACTTGGACATCTTGCGTCCCTGACCGTCAACGGTGAAGCCGTGGGTCAGAACCTGGCGGTAAGGCGCTTTGCCCTTCATGGCGGTGGAGATCATCAGGGATGACATAAACCAGCCGCGGTGTTGGTCAGACCCTTCCAGATACATGTCGGCAGCGTGACCGGCAAACTCAGGGCGCACGTCAACCACAGAGGCGTGAGTAGACCCGGAGTCAAACCACACGTCCAGGGTATCCGGGACCTTCACGTACTGGTCGGCTTCGTCGCCCAGGATCTCTTTCGGGTCGAGATCCCACCACGCCTGGATGCCGTCAACTTCAACGCGTTTGGCCACCTCTTCCATCAGTTCAACGGCGCGAGGATGCAGCTCTTCGGTATCTTTGTGAACGAACAGCGACATGGGTACGCCCCAGGTACGCTGACGTGAGATACACCAGTCTGGACGGTTAGCCACCATGGATTCGATACGCGCCTGGCCCCAGTCCGGGATCCACTGCACGCCTTTGATCTCTTTCAGCGACTGGGCGCGCAGACCTTTCTGATCCATGCTGACGAACCACTGCGGAGTGGCGCGGAAGATGATCGGCGATTTATGACGCCAGCAGCACGGATAGCTGTGCTGCATTTTCGCCACGTGCAGCAGCGCGCCTTTCTCACGCAGTAGCTCAACGATCGTGTCGTTAGCTTTGAAAACGTTAACGCCATCCAGCCCAGGATAAGTCCCAGCCAGATACGCGCCGTCCGGCCCTACCGGGTTGGCGATTTCCAGACCGTATTTCAGGCTGATGGTATAGTCGTCAGGACCGTGACCACCAGCGGTATGTACGGCGCCGGTACCTGCATCCAGCGTTACGTGATCGCCGAGGATAGCCGGGACGTCAAATCCCATAAACGGGTGAGTGAAACGCAGCAGTTCCAGCTCCGCGCCTTTTACCGTGCCGAGGATGCGGTAGTCCGCCACGCCAATGCGCTGCATTACGCTTTCCACCAGATCTTTCGCCAGGATCAGCGCCTGACCGTCGATCTGCACCAACGCATAGTCGAAATCCGGCGCCAGAGAGATCGCGCGGTTGGCTGGCAGCGTCCACGGCGTCGTGGTCCAGATAACCAACGAGATCGGCCCGCTGACGCCCGGCAGGCCAAACTTCGCCTGCACTGCATCCTGATCAACCGCACGAAACGCCACATCGATCGAAGGGGACGTTTTGTCGTAATACTCGACTTCCGCTTCCGCCAGCGCGGAACGGCAATCTACGCACCAGTGCACCGGCTTGGCGCCTTTATGCAGGTGGCCGTTGCCGATGATTTTACCCAGCGCGCGAATGATGTTGGCTTCGGTTTTGAAGTCCATCGTCAGATACGGATGCGACCAGTCACCCAGCACGCCCAGGCGAATGAAGTCTTTTCGCTGACCGTCAACCTGCGTAGCGGCATATTCACGGCATTTGGCGCGGAATTCGGCGGCGGTGAATTTCTCACCCGGCTTACCGTATTCTTGCTCCACTTTCAGTTCGATCGGCAGACCGTGGCAGTCCCAGCCCGGAACATAAGGCGAGTCGAATCCCGCGAGTCCTTTGGACTTCACGATAATGTCTTTCAGAATCTTGTTAACCGAGTGACCAATATGAATGCTGCCATTCGCATAGGGAGGGCCATCATGCAGAATGAAGGTTTTTTTGCCTTTTTTGGCCGCACGAATGATGCCGTACAGATCATCATCAGTCCAACGCGCCAGCATTCCCGGTTCGCGCTTGGCGAGATCGCCGCGCATCGGGAACCCTGTTTCCGGCAAATTCAGGGTTGATTTATAGTCACTCATCAGATTCTCGGTTCCGTATTTAATACATAGGCATTTAAGCCGGGTATCGCCCAAAAAACTCGCGGGCCGTTAATTCATCTCGCGCAATCTGCGCTTTCAGTTCATCCAGCGAAGCAAACCGCTGCTCGTTGCGTATTTTTTTACGCAGCACTACATCTATATGGCGACCGTAGAGGTCCATTGCAATATCCAGCAAATGCACTTCTAACTGTTGGCGCACGCCCGACACCGTTGGCCGGGTTCCGATATTCGCCACGCCGGGCAATGGCTTTTCGCCAAGCCCCCTCACTTCTACCGCATACACCCCTTTCACCGGGGAGACCTGACGGCGCAGCGGGATATTCGCCGTCGGAAAACCAATGGTGCGTCCCAGTTCATCACCGTGGACAACGCGTCCGGAGAGAGTAAACGGGTGCCCCAGTAAACTTTCCGCCAGCGCCAGATTGTCTTCCGCCAGCGCCTGACGCACGGCGGTGCTGCTGATACGCACGCCGCCTTCACAGAAGGTTTGGGTGCTGGTGACATCAAAGCCATACTCCAGGCCAGCCTTCTGTAATAACAAGAAATCGCCCGCCCGGCCAGCGCCAAAGCGGAAATCATCACCCACAGCCAGAAATTGCACCCCGAGGCGTTTGACCAGCAGATCGCTGATAAACGTCTGCGCGGTAAGCGCGGCGAAACGTCGGTCAAAACGCACGCACAGCACGTAATCGACGCCACATTCCGCCAGGTAACGCAGTTTCTCCCGCAGGCGAGTCAGCCGTGCGGGCGCTTTATCCGTCGCGAATAGCTCAAGCGGCTGCGGCTCAAAGATCATCACCATCACCGGTAAGCCACGTTTGCGCCCTTCTTCCTGCAAACCTTGCAGCAGCGCGCGGTGACCACGGTGCACGCCGTCGAAATTACCAATAGTCAACACACACCCGTGCGGGGCCTGACTAAGATTATGTATGCCGCGTATCAGCTTCATGTCTGGCTCAAAACAGTGAAAATCGCCAAAGTATACCTTGTACCGCGGTCAAGGTTAACCGGCGATTGATGCGCCAAAACGAAAAGCAGATGGATTTCATCACTATGAGGCAAACTCAGCGCCTAAACTGACAAAGCAATTCAATTTTTATCGTCGAAAAGCTGTATTCACGCCCCGCAAGCTGGTAGAATCCTGCGCCATCACTACGTAACGAGTGCCGCTAGATTAACGGCGCTTATTTGCACAAATCCATTGACAAAAGAAGGCTAAAAGGGCATATTCCTCGGCCTTTGAATTGTCCATATAGAACACATTTGGGAGTTGGACCTTGGCTAATATCAAATCAGCTAAGAAGCGCGCCGTTCAGTCTGAAAAGGCTCGTAAGCACAACGCAAGCCGTCGCTCTATGATGCGTACTTTCATCAAGAAAGTATACGCAGCTATCGAAGCTGGCGACAAAGCTGCTGCACAGAAAGCATTTAACGAAATGCAACCAATCGTGGACCGTCAGGCTGCTAAAGGTCTGATCCACAAAAACAAAGCTGCACGTCATAAAGCTAACCTGACTGCACAGATCAACAAACTGGCTTAATCGTCCGTTCGTTGTCGCTTTGTGAAAAAACCCGCTAACGCGGGTTTTTTTATGTCTGCGATCGGGCGTTTGACTGTGCCGGATGGCGGCGGCGCGTTATCCGGCCAACGAGGTTTATTTTGCCACAGGCATAAACAACGCCGAATAGTTGCTGTTACAGATGCGCTGCACTGCCGGGTGTTGAATCATGCGCTCGGCAAATATCGCGTGATACTCCTCCATCACGTTCTCCACGCGTCCTATCTCAACGATTGAATCATCTGCATAAAAATCATTTGCATAGAGCGTAGGCGCGACGAAAATCGCGTTGTGCGTGGCACCAAAGGCTTTCATTAACGCCGCGTCGTCGAACTCACCTAAAATCTCGACGTTGAGCCCCTGAGAGTTAAACCAGTTCAGCAATTTGCGTCCCAGCATAGAACGCCGACCAGGCACTAACAGGCGGCGCTCCTCCAGGCAGGCCGGAAATGGCTTTTCCGGCAGCGGATTCGTGCACCAGAAGCTGACGCTGCATTCGCCAATTTTTACCGAAAACAGCCCCTCCTGCTGTGTCGAATCGATCGGGCAGTCGGAAATGATCATGTCCAGCTTATGCTGGCTTAATTGTTCCAGCAGCATTTCATGAGTGGACTCAAAGCAGCGCAGATGAATTTGTTCATCTTCCACCACCGCCGCGTCCAGTACGCTGCTGACCAGACGTTTTGACAGCGCATCCGCAACGCCCACATCAAACAGCAGGTTCGACTCTTTGCGGTAGTTAACGATATCCAGCATCTCCTGGCTGAGCGTGAACATTTTATCGGCATAGCGAAATACCAGTTCGCCAAGCTCGCTGGGTTCAAGGCCGCGCCCTTTACGCTTGAACAATTTGCCCTGCAAACGCTCCTCGAGCGCTTTGATCTGTCCGGTAATGGTTTGCGGCGTCAGATACAGCGCTTCCGCCGCGCCAACCACGGATCCCTCTTTATAAACGTGCCAGAAATAATAGAGATGGTTGTAATTGATATGGGACATACTCTCTCCCTGAAAAATGTCACAAAAAGGGGAGCTGACTGCGCTCCCCTGCGAATGCTTACGCTCAGACCGCCGCGCTTAAACGCGCGCGTAGCCAGCTATAGCCAATTACTGCCGACAGCAGCGAACCAATCAGGATCCCCAGCTTCGCCCAGTTAATCAGTTCCGGATCAACGCTGCCAAACGCCAGGCTGGCGATAAAGATCGACATAGTAAAGCCAATGCCGCACAGAATGCCGACCGCCATGATCTGCGGGAAGGTCGTACCCTGCGGTAATTGCGCCATTTTCAGACGCAGCGCCAGCCAGCAGAACAGACTAATGCCCAGCGGTTTACCTATCAGCAGGCCGGCAATAATGCCCAACGGCAGGATGGAGGTGAGCCCATCGATCGTCACGCCCTGCAGGGAAACCCCCGCGTTGGCGAAAGCAAACAGCGGCAGGATCATGTATGCCACCCACGGGTGCAAAACATGCTCCAGACGCTTCGCCGGAGAACGCCCGTGTTTCTCCTTGAGTGGAATAAAGAACCCGACAATCACCCCCGCTAACGTTGCGTGTACGCCAGACTTGAGCACCGCTGTCCAGAGCACGACGCCCACCAGAATATAAACCCCCGTTCGTCTTACCCCACACAGATTCAGCAGCGCCAGTACCGCAATGGCGCATGCCGCCACGCCCAGAGATACCATCGACAGATCGCTGGTATAGAACAGCGCGATAATCACAATCGCGCCCAGGTCATCAATAATCGCCAGCGCCATGAGGAAAATTTTCAACGCCAGCGGTACACGGCTGCCCAGTAACGCCAGTACGCCCAGCGCAAAAGCAATATCCGTCGCCGCCGGGATCGCCCACCCCTCACGCGTTACCGGGTCGGCATAGTTAAACGCCAGATAGAGCACAGCCGGAACAATCATCCCGCCAATAGCGGCAATAACGGGAAACGCCGCCTGACGCAAGCTGGCAAGGGAGCCTTGCATCAGTTCCCGCTTGACCTCCAGACCAATCAACAGAAAAAACACCGCCATCAGGGCATCGTTAATCCATAACAACATGTTTTTGTTGATTTCAAGCGCGCCAACGCGCAGTTGTACAGGAGTGTCAAGAAAAGCGTGGTACCACCCACTGGTGGCGCCGCTATTCGCCATTATCATGGCCAGCGCAGCGGCGATGATCAGTATGATGCCTCCGGAGGAGTCGCTGCTAAAGAATCGATGCAGATGTTTCACTTTTTATTCTCGCTTTCAGGTGAATACTTCGTAATGACCATCTTACTCCGCATGAATCATCGTTAAAATTAGATTATTTATGATGAATGAATCGGTTTTTACGAGTATAGACCAAAATAAAAAAGCCCGAGATCTCTCAATCTCAGGCTTGTTAAGCGAAATAACCGATGTGTCTTAGCGTGTCAGATCGTCGAAGAACTTTTTCACGCCGTCGAAGAAACTCTTGGAACGTGGGCTGTTATTTTCCCCTGTCGGTCCGCCAAAGCTTTCCTGCAGATCTTTCAGCAGTTGCTTTTGCTTGTCGTTCAGGCCTACCGGCGTTTCCACCACCACGCGACATAACAGATCGCCCTGCGCGCCGCCGCGAACGGACTTCACGCCTTTTCCGCGCATACGGAACAGTTTGCCGGTCTGCGTTTCGCCAGGGATTTTCAGCTTCACACGTCCGTCAAGCGTCGGAACTTCAATCTCGCCGCCGAGCGCCGCCATTGCAAAGTTGATCGGTACTTCACAGTACAGGTTATTCCCTTCACGTTCGAAGATCGGGTGCTGTTTCACCTGGACCTGAACATACAGATCGCCTGCCGGAGCGCCGTGCTCCCCTGCTTCGCCCTCGCCGGAAAGACGAATGCGATCGCCGGTATCCACACCTGCCGGGATTTTAACCGACAGCGTTTTGCTTTTCTCAACGCGACCATGACCGTGACATTTGTTGCACGGGTCTTTGATCAACGTACCCCGTCCCTGACAGTGCGGACAGGTTTGCTGAACGGCAAAAAAGCCCTGACGCATCTGCACCTGGCCGGAGCCGTGACAGGTTGGACATGTCTGCGGCTGAGTGCCCGCTTTTGCCCCGCTACCGTGGCAAACATCACACTCTTCCAGCGTCGGAATACGGATCTCTTTGGTCACGCCACGTACGGCTTCTTCGAGGGTGAGATCCATGTTGTAACGTAAATCGGCCCCACGCGCGGCACGTTGACGGCCCCGGCCACCGCCGAAGATATCGCCAAAAACGTCACCAAAAATATCGCTGAAGTCAGCGCCGCCGCCAAAGCCGCCGCCACCGCCCATTCCACCCTGCTCAAACGCAGCATGCCCGTACTGATCGTAAGCGGCGCGTTTTTGCGCATCGGTCAGCACTTCGTAGGCTTCTTTGATCTCTTTGAACTTGGCTTCGGCCTCTTTATCACCCTGGTTACGGTCCGGGTGATATTTCATGGCCAGGCGCTTGTAGGCCTTTTTGATTTCACGCTCTTCCGCAGATTTGGAAACGCCCAAAATCTCGTAATAGTCTTGCTTAGCCATCTCTTTTTATCTGCCCTTAACATGCGTGCACGGGCGGAGAGGAAACCTCTTCGCCCGTGCCAGTAATTACCCGTTCAAAGGGCGATTATTTTTTGTCTTTCACTTCTTCAAACTCAGCGTCGACAACATCGTCATCTTTCGCATTGTTTGCGGAAGCGTCAGCGGAGCCTGCCTGCTGCTGTGCGTGCTGCTGCTGGGCGATCTCCATCAGTTTCTGGGAAACCTGCGCCAGTTCCTGCATCTTCGCTTCGATAGCCGCTTTGTCTTCACCTTTCAGCGCCGTTTCCAGGCCGCTCAGCGCAGACTCAATGGCCGTCTTATCGTCAGCCGGCAGCTGATCGCCTGCTTCTTCTACCTGCTTACGCGTGCTGTGCAGCAGATGGTCGCCCTGGTTGCGGGTCTGAACCAGCTCTTCGAACTTACGGTCAGATTCTGCGTTCGCTTCTGCTTCGCGAACCATTTTCTGAATCTCTTCCTCGTTCAGGCCAGAAGATGCCTTGATGGTGATCTTCTGCTCTTTACCGCTGTTTTTGTCTTTCGCGGAAACGTGCAGGATACCGTCAGCATCGATATCGAAGGTGACTTCGATCTGCGGCATGCCGCGCGGCGCTGGGTTGATGCCATCCAGGTTGAACTGACCCAGAGATTTGTTATCAGACGCGCGTTTACGCTCACCCTGCAGCACATGGATGGTTACCGCAGACTGGTTGTCTTCTGCAGTAGAGAACACCTGGCTGTGCTTGGTCGGGATGGTGGTGTTTTTGCTGATCAGCGCAGTCATGACGCCGCCCATCGTTTCGATACCCAGCGACAGCGGGGTAACGTCGAGCAACAGAACGTCTTTCACATCCCCGGTCAATACACCGCCCTGAACGGCAGCACCGATAGCCACGGCTTCGTCCGGGTTAACGTCTTTACGCGGTTCTTTACCAAAGAACTCAGCCACTTTCTTCTGCACCATTGGCATACGGGTCTGACCACCAACGAGAATAACGTCGTTGATATCAGATACGGACAGGCCAGCGTCCTGCAGTGCAACTTTCAGCGGCTCGATAGAACGGTTCACCAGATCTTCGACCAGGCTTTCCAGTTTCGCGCGCGTCACTTTGATGTTCATGTGTTTCGGACCGGTGGCATCTGCGGTGATATACGGCAGGTTCACATCGGTCTGCTGTGCGGAAGAAAGTTCGATTTTCGCTTTTTCCGCCGCTTCTTTCAGGCGCTGCATGGCCAGCGGGTCATTACGCAGGTCAATGCCCTGATCTTTCTTAAATTCTTCAACCAGATAGTTGATCATACGGCTGTCGAAGTCTTCACCACCCAAGTGGGTATCACCGTTGGTTGCCAGAACTTCAAAGGTTTTTTCGCCGTCAACTTCGTCGATTTCGATAATAGAGATATCGAAGGTACCGCCACCGAGGTCGTAGACCGCGATAGTACGGTTGCCAACTTCTTTATCCAGACCGTAAGCCAGTGCCGCTGCGGTCGGTTCGTTGATGATACGTTTGACTTCCAGACCTGCGATACGGCCAGCATCTTTGGTTGCCTGACGCTGAGCATCGTTAAAGTATGCAGGTACGGTAATAACCGCTTCCGTTACCGGCTCACCCAGGTAATCTTCCGCCGTTTTCTTCATTTTTTTCAGCACTTCGGCAGAGATCTGCGGCGGCGCCATTTTCTGGCCTTTCACATCAAGCCATGCGTCGCCGTTATCGGCGCCGATGATTTTGTACGGCATGATAGAAACATCGCGCTGGACTTCTTCGTCCTGGAAGCGGCGGCCAATCAGGCGTTTGATCGCAAACAGGGTGTTTTGCGGGTTTGTCACTGCCTGACGTTTAGCCGGCTGACCAACCAGAGTTTCACCATCCTGGGTATATGCAATGATAGAAGGCGTGGTGCGATCGCCCTCAGCATTCTCCAGCACGCGTGCCTGAGTGCCGTCCATAATCGCTACACAAGAGTTGGTAGTACCCAGGTCGATACCAATAATTTTACCCATCTAAACGTCTCCACTAAAAATTCGGTCAACATGTGGTTGTGAGTCTGTAATAAGGGCGAAACGTGCGGTTTCAACTACCCCTGAATCGTTTTTTTTCAGACTCGCCATTGCGGTTGACTACTAAGTGGGGTCGTAACCCACTTCATCAAGGGGGGAATGAAAAAAATTTTTGCTTTTGATGAGAAAAAAGCCTCCGACGGCGTTGTGATGTCAATCACGTCAAAAATAACGCCGTTTCCCCTGATGAGATCATAGACAGCCACCTCGCCCCTGATTATTATGCCGCGCCCCGAACGCGGAACCGTTTTTCGGGGAAACTATTTCACCATTCAATCAATGATGATTTTTGAGGATTTATGGGCAACACTAAGTTGGCTAACCCGGCACCGCTGGGCCTGATGGGCTTCGGCATGACCACCATTCTGCTTAACCTGCATAACGCGGGTTTCTTCGCCCTTGACGGTATTATTCTCGCGATGGGAATTTTCTACGGCGGCATCGCGCAAATCTTTGCCGGTCTGCTGGAATACAAAAAAGGCAACACTTTCGGCTTAACCGCCTTCACCTCTTACGGCGCCTTCTGGCTGACGCTGGTCGCCATTCTGCTGATGCCGAAAATGGGTCTGACCGACGCGCCGAATGCGCAGTTCCTCGGGGTATTCCTCGGTCTGTGGGGCGTCTTCACGCTGTTTATGTTCTTCGGTACGCTGAAAGGCGCACGCGCGCTGCAGTTCGTCTTCCTGAGCCTGACCGTTCTGTTCGCCCTGCTGGCTGTCGGCAACATCGGCGGCAGCGAAGCGGTGATCCACATCGCAGGTTGGGTCGGTCTGGTATGCGGCGCCAGCGCGATTTACCTGGCGATGGGTGAAGTGCTGAACGAGCAGTTTGGCCGCACCATTTTGCCAATCGGCGACGCGCATTAATCATTTATCCCCCCGCCTGGGGGGATACTCTCACTGCCGTTGTAGCTCAGCCTGTATGTCCGTGTTGTGATAACACCTATCCTGCCGCAACCAAATTCCCAGTCCTAGCCCTACCAGCGACAGCGCCAGCACATACCATGCCGGGGCCATTGGCGATACGTTCATTAACAACGTCACCGCAATGGGCGTCAGGCCGCCGAAAATGGCGTAGGAAACATTGTACGAAAACGAAATGCCGGTAAAGCGAACCTCCGCAGGGAACGCGCGTACCATTACGTATGGCACAGCGCCGACCACGCCCACGCACAATCCCACCAGCCCGTATAAAAGAAATAATCGCGCCGGGTGTTCACCCGCCAGGTGATAGAAGAGCCCACTGGAACAGGCCAGCAGAACACTGCCGACAATAAAGGTTTTGCTGGCGCCGACGCGATCGACAAGGTAGCCGGAGAGCAGGCAGCCGACGCAGAGCATGATGGTCGCCACGCTGTTGGCCTGGAGCGTCAGGGCAGGAGCCAGTCCATACTGTTTTTGCAGCCAGACCGGCGACATCAGTATGACCACCACAATACCCGCAGAGAGCAGCCAGGTCAGCAGCATTGAGATGATGACGGCTTTCTGATGCCTGACCACCACCGACTTCACCGGTAACTCCTGCGCCAACGCTTTACGCTGTTGCATTTCCAGAAAGACAGGCGTTTCCTGTAACCAGCGGCGCAGGTACATCGCCACCAGGCCAAACACACCGCCGAGCAGGAAAGGAATGCGCCAGCCATAGTCGTGGACCGCCTGGGAAGAAAAATGGGTATTGACCTGTGTTGCCACCACTGAGCCGAGCAGGATACCCACCGTCAGCCCCGCCGTTAGCGTGCCGCAGGCTATGCCGATACGATGTTCCGGCACATGTTCGGCGACAAACACCCACGCGCCCGGCACTTCCCCGCCAATCGCCGCCCCTTGCAGGATGCGCATCAGCAACAATAACAGCGGCGCGGCAATGCCTATCGCGGCATAAGTCGGTAACAGACCTATCGCCAGCGTGGGCACCGCCATCAGCAGGATGCTCAGAGTGAACATTTTCTTGCGCCCGACCAGATCGCCGAAATGCGCCATAATGATGCCGCCTAACGGACGCGCCAGATAGCCTGCGGCAAAAATACCAAAGGTCTGCACCTGACGAAGCCATTCCGGAATGTCTGCCGGGAAAAACAGCTCACCAACAACGGCGGCAAAAAAGACGAAGATAATGAAGTCGTAAAACTCCAGCGCGCCGCCCAGAGCGGCCAGCGTCAGCGTTTTATAGTCCTGACGATTCAAAGATCGGGCATGTTGTGACATAGCAAACCAGCATTAAGGCGTGATTGGGCGATCGCGCATCGCCCTTGTAAAGTAAACCTTACTTTAACGTAAATAAATCAACACGCCAGATTTGCCGATGCTTATGTCACAAAAACATATAATTTAGCTATTTGTTTCGCGCCGCGCGCTTTTCGGACGAAATGCTGCTACAACTTCCGCTGCTGTTTCAACGTAAGGCCCGTCAAGCAACTGTATACAATACGGTACACTGGCAAAAATACCCGCGACCACCACGCTGCCATCCGCTGCTTTGACCCCTTCCAGCGTCTCTTGAATCGATTTCGGCTGGCCCGGCAAATTGAGGATCAGCGCCTGTTTGCGGATCACCCCAACCTGGCGCGAGAGAATCGCTGTCGGTACAAAGTGGAGGCTAATCTGCCGCATCTGTTCACCGAAACCGGGCATCTCGCGGTCGGCAATGGCCAGCGTCGCGTCCGGCGTGACGTCGCGACGCGCCGGACCGGTACCGCCGGTAGTCAGCACCAGGTGGCAACTCATTTCGTCGACCAGTTCGCACAGCGTCTGCTCAATAATGGCCTGCTCATCGGGAATTAAACGCGTCTGCACGTCAAACGGCGTTGTCAGCGCTTTGCCCAGCCATTCTTCCAGAGCCGGGATGCCTTTATCCTGATAAACACCGCTGGACGCGCGGTCAGAAATCGACACTAAGCCGATGCGTAAGGTATTCATATTCATTCCATTCAACTGATGCATTTAGGGAATGATACACGCAGAGGGGATTTTCAGACAGAGGACGAGAGAGGTCGCGTGACCGGGGATCCGGTCACGCGGAATGATTACAGCAGATCGCCGATCATTTTTTCCAGTTTTTCCTGGTCAACGGCAAACTTACGGATACCGTCCGCCAGTTTGTCCACCGCCATTGGATCCTGGTTGTGCTGCCACAGGAACTCAGACTCGGTAATACGTTCCGGGCGCGCTTTCACTTCGCCAGAGAAGGACAGTTTACGTTCGACAGCGCCTTCGCTTTCAGCCAGTTCTTTCAGCAGCGCCGGAGCGATCGTCAGGCGGTCGCAACCTGCCAGCTCAAGGATTTCGCCGATATTGCGGAAGCTTGCGCCCATTACTACCGTCTCGTAGCCGTGCTGTTTGTAGTATTCGTAGATTTCCGTTACGGAAACCACGCCCGGATCTTCTGCCGGAGCATACTCTTTCTTATCGGTATTGGCTTTGTACCAGTCCAGAATACGACCAACAAACGGGGAGATCAGGTAAACACCCGCTTCAGCACAGGCGCGCGCCTGAGCGAAGGAGAACAGCAGCGTCAGGTTACAGTTGATGCCCTCTTTTTCCAACTGCTCAGCGGCACGGATGCCCTGCCAGGTGGAAGCCAGCTTAATCAGAATGCGATCGTTGCTGATGCCCGCATCGTTATAGAGCTTAATGATGCGTTTTGCCTTAGCGATAGACGCTTCGGTGTCGTAGGACAGACGCGCATCCACTTCCGTGGAGATACGGCCCGGAACCAGTTTGAGGATTTCCAGACCGATGTTGACCGCCAGCTTATCGGTAGCGTCAACAATCTGCTGCGCGCGGTCGCTGCTCTGCTGCTTAGCCCAGGCAACAGCGTCATCAATCAACTTGCGGTATTCCGGGATCTGCGCTGCGTTAAGAATGAGAGAAGGGTTGGTTGTGGCATCCTGCGGCTGATACAGCTTCATTGCCGCGATGTCTCCGGTGTCGGCCACCACGGTGGTGAACTGACGAAGGGAGGTCAATTTGTCCGTCATGATAGTGTTTCTCTTTAAACAGCTTGTTAGGGGGATGTAACCGGTCTGCCCTGATGATAACACGACGCAGTGTCAGCGCAACCGCAGACAATGCGGTTATCCCCGTCGCGCCGCCAGGGTCAATTTTCAGCGCTTGTCTTGATGTCACGCGCGATTCGTGCGCTCAACCTCATGTATGATTGACGCCCGCTACCCGTTGTCCAGCAGCGTATATACTATTCGACAATTGGTAACGCTTACACGGGATTGTTAAAGCGTACCGGCAGCAACAAGAGGGATGTTAATGCCTGACTTCTTTTCATTTATCAACGACGTGCTCTGGGGATCGGTCATGATCTACCTGCTCTTTGGGGCAGGCTGCTGGTTTACCTGGCGCACGGGATTCGTTCAATTTCGCTATATCCGCCAGTTTGGCAGAAGTCTGAAAAACAGCGTGAACCCGCAACCGGGCGGGCTAACCTCGTTTCAGGCGTTATGCACCAGTCTTGCCGCGCGGATAGGGAGCGGCAACCTGTCCGGCGTCGCGCTGGCGATCACCGCCGGCGGGCCGGGCGCGGTTTTCTGGATGTGGGTCGCTGCCGTTATCGGCATGGCCACCTCCTTCGCCGAAAGCGCCCTGGCCCAACTGTATAAAGAGCGCGATCGCCACGGCCAGTTTCGCGGCGGTCCGGCGTGGTATATGGCGCGCGGTTTAGGCATGCGGTGGATGGGCGTGCTGTTCGCCCTCTTTTTGCTGATAGCGTATGGGATGATTTTCAATGGCGTGCAGGCAAACGCCGTTTCGCGCGCGCTCCATTTTTCGTTTGATTTCCCGCCCCTGGTCAGCGGCGTGGTCCTCGCCGGCGCCGCGTTGCTGGTTATCGTCAGGGGCATCCGGGGCGTGGCGCGAATGATGCAGTGGTTTGTTCCGATGATGGCGCTGCTATGGGTGGTGACCAGCCTGGTGGTCTGTGCAATCAATATCGACTTGATCCCTGACGTGGTACTGTCCATCGTGCAGAGCGCGTTTGGCTGGCAGGAAGCCGCAGGCGGCGCGGCAGGGTACACGCTGAGCCAGGCCCTTACCAGCGGCTTTCAGCGCAGCATGTTTTCTAATGAAGCCGGAATGGGGTCAACGCCGAATGCCGCCGCCGCGGCAGCCTCCTGGCCGCCGCACCCCGCAGCCCAGGGCATCGTACAGATGATCGGCATTTTTATCGACACGCTGGTGGTCTGCAGCGCCACCGCCATGCTGGTTTTGCTGGCTGGCAACGGCACGACCTATGCGCCGATGGAAGGCATACAGTTGATCCAGAAAGCGATGAGCGCGCTGGTTGGCGAGTGGGGTGGCGATTTTGTCGCCATTGTGGTGACGCTGTTTGCCTTTAGTTCGATCGTGGTGAACACCATTTATGCCGAGAACAATCTGTTCTTTCTGCGAATGGATAACCGGCGGGCCATCTGGACATTGCGGTTTGCGGCCTGTTCTACGGTGATCGCCGGGACGCTGATGAGTTTCCCCGTTTTGTGGCAACTTGCCGACATCATCATGGCCTGCATGGCGATAACCAATTTGACCGCGATTCTGCTGCTGTCGCCGGTGGTGCATACCCTCGCCAGCGATTATTTACGCCAGCGTAAACTGGGCGTGCGTCCCGTCTTCGATCCGCTGCGGTACCCGGATATTGAACCGCAGCTGGCGCCGGATGCCTGGGACGATATCCCACGGAACTAATCGCAACTATCGATCAACTCTGTCGCGTTTTTTGCTAAAGTCGCAGAAAATTTCCTGCAAGGACTGGATATGCTGATTCTGATTTCACCTGCAAAAACCCTCGACTATCAAAGCCCGCTGGCGACAACGCGCTTTACGCAACCCGAGCTGCTGGATCACGCCCAGCAGCTTATTCATGAGGCGCGCAAGCTGTCGGCGCCGCAAATCGGCAAGCTGATGGGCATCAGCGATAAACTTGCCGATCTGAATGCCACCCGCTTTCATGACTGGCAGCCCGACTTTACGCCGGAAAACGCCCGCCAGGCTATTCTCGCGTTTAAGGGCGATGTGTATACCGGTTTGCAGGCGGAAACCTTCAGCGACGCGGATTTCGAGTTCGCCCAGCAGCATTTACGTATGCTGTCAGGGTTATACGGCGTCCTGCGCCCATTGGATCTGATGCAGCCGTACCGTCTGGAAATGGGGATTCGTCTGCAAAACGCCAGAGGGAAAGACCTGTATCAGTTTTGGGGCGATGTGATTACCAACAAGCTAAACGACGCGCTGGCGGCACAGGGAGACCGGGTGATTATCAATCTGGCGTCGGACGAATACTTTAAATCGGTGAAACCGCAGAAATTGAATGCAGAATTAATCAAGCCGGTGTTTCTTGATGAGAAGAACGGCAAGTTTAAGGTGATCAGCTTCTACGCCAAAAAAGCGCGCGGCCTGATGAGCCGGTACATTATTGAAAATCGTCTGACGAAACCGGAACAATTGACCGGTTTTAATCGTGAAGGCTATTTCTTTGATGAAACCGCATCGGGGGATGGCGAATTGGTGTTTAAGCGCTACGAGCAGTAATGGGCGATGGTCTGATGGCGGCACGCCGCCATCAGACATTGCAGATACAGCCGCGATTATCCCCGGCTCATCATCAGCTTACGCAGAGCGGCGAAATCCGCTGGAAGCGAATGGGAAAGCAGCGGCAGATCGGCCCTTTCCGCCAGCGCTTTCGGCAGATCCAACGTTTCGCCCAGGATCGCTTCCACGCTCTCTTTAAATTTCGCCGGATGCGCCGTACCGAGAAACAGACCGTACTCGCCCGGATTCAGGCGATCGCGCAGGGCGCGGTACGCTACCGCCGCGTGCGGCTCCGAGGTATATCCCTTCGCTTTGAGCTCACGCAGGGTCTCTTTGGTGGTTTCATCATCCACTGCGGCATAGCCCAGCTCATTCAGACGCCAGATCTTACGACGGAACAGCTCCTCAACGCGCGGCCAGTTGTTCGGCTGGCTGACATCCATGGCGTTCGACAAAGTCGCCTGCGTCGCTTTCGGCGCCCATTTGCCCTCCTGCAGGAATCTCGGTACGGTATCATTGACGTTGGTCGCCGCGATAAAGCGCTTCACCGGCAGGCCAAGCGACTTCGCCAACAGGCCCGCCGTCAGATCGCCAAAGTTTCCGCTCGGTACAGAGATGACCAACTGATTGCGCGCGTCTTGCGGCAACTGCGCGACGGCTTCAAAGTAATAACAAATCTGCGCCAGCAGACGGCTGATATTGATCGAGTTCGCCGAGTTCAGCCCCAGCGCGACTTTCAGTTCCTCATCATCGAACGCCTGCTTCACCAGCGCCTGACAAGCATCGAAATCGCCATCAATCGCCACGGTTTCAATGTTGCCGCCGAGGGTGCAGAACAGTTTTTCCTGTAGCGGGCTGATCTTGCCGCGCGGATACAGAATAACGACGCGCACGTTCGGCAGACCGTAAAACGCATGGGCCACGGCAGCGCCAGTATCACCTGATGTCGCCGTCAGAATGGTCACCGGCTTGTCGCCGCTGATTTGGGTCAACATCTGCGCCATAAACCGGCCGCCGAAATCCTTAAACGCCAACGTTGGGCCGTGGAACAGCTCCAGACAGCCGACGTCGCCTTCAACCTGTGTGACCGGCGCCGGGAAGGTAAACGCGGCGCGCACGCGCTCTTCAAGGATCGCCTGCGGGATCTCATCGCCAATAAAAGCGGAAAGAATCTTCGCGCTCCGGCTGACGAAATCCTGGTTCAGCATGTCATCGACTTCTGTCAGGCTAAATTCCGGCAGGTCGTGCGGAAAAAACAGCCCCTGATTTTTGCCCAGCCCCTGCGTGACGGCCTGCGCGAAGTTAACCTGTTCGTTATGATCTTTAAGATTGTAGAGTTTCATTAATTATCCCAATACCCGTGCGCCTGCCGTGTCCAGCCGGCAAATATGAACAAAGCCTTCCTGATTTTGCAGATAGTTTTTCTCAAGCCAGCCAGCCACCCGCTGTGCGGTATCCGGCTTATCGCACAGCGCGAACAGCGTCGGCCCTGATCCGGAAATCCCGCTCGCCAGCGCGCCGATTTCCGCCACCGCCTGACGCGCCAGGCTGAAGCCCGGCAGTAAACGCTCGCGGTACGGTTCGGCAATCACGTCCTTCATCAGTTTTGCCGCCAGCCCTGGCTGACGGGAATAACAGGCATGAATAAATCCGGCCAGATGACGCCCGTGGGCGATGCAGTCCTGACGACGATATTGCGCAGGCAAAATCGCGCGCGCTTCCGCCGTAGAGACCTTAATGCCCGGATAAGCCAGCACCCACAGCCATTCATCAAAGCCTGGCACCTGCTGGCTGATAATGCCGTTTTCTTCAATCATCAGCTGCATGCCGCCGAGGAAACACGGCGCCACATTATCGTAATGAATACTGCCTGAGATACGGCCTTCCAGCTCGCCCATGATCGCCAGCAGCCGGGTATCGTTCAGCGGCTTTCCGCAGTGCGCGTTCATCGCCACCAGCGCCGCCACCACAGAACAGGCGCTGGACCCTAAACCGGAGCCAATCGGCATATTCTTTTCCAGGGTCATCGCCACCGGGATCGGTTTACCCAACTCCTGGCAGAAACGCTCCCAGCATTGATACACAATGTTTTCGCGTGGCTCGGTCGGCAGTTTGTCGGCGAAATGGCCGCGATTTTGCAGACTGAAGCTTTCCGCCGCGTCAACCGTTACCACATCGCCTAATAGTGAACCATCAACCGGCGTTACGGCCGCCCCGAGCACATCGAAGCCAACGCTCATATTGGCGCTGGAAGCCGGGGCATACACTTTAACCATCTTAGACTCCTAACTTCCATGAGAGGGTACGCAGCAGGTCGGCAAATACCCCTGCCGCCGTCACGTCGTTACCGGCGCCGTAACCACGCAGCACCAGCGGCAGCGGCTGGTAATAGTGGCTGTAGAAGGCCAGCGCGTTTTCGCCGTTTTTCACTTTATATAACGGATCGTTGCCATCCACTTCAGCAATTTTCACCCGGCACACGCCGTCTTCTTCGATGTTGCCAACATAGCGTAAGACGTTGCCCGCATCACGCGCTTTTGCCACTCGTGCGGCAAAGGCGTCATCCAGTTGCGGCAGGTTCGCCATAAACGCCGCGACATCGCCGGAATCGTCAAATGTTTCCGGAAGGACTGGCTCAATTACGATGTCAGACAGCTCCAGCTCACGCCCGGTTTCACGGGCGAGGATCAGCAGCTTGCGCGCAACGTCCATCCCGGACAGATCGTCACGCGGATCCGGCTCGGTATAGCCCATTTCGCGCGCCATTTTGGTGGCGTCCGAAAGGCTCATCCCTTCGTCCAGCTTACCGAAAATAAACGACAGCGAACCAGACAGGATGCCGGAAAATTTTTGCAGTTCGTCACCCGCGTTGAGCAGGTTTTGCAGGTTCTCGATTACCGGCAAACCCGCGCCGACGTTAGTGTCGTAAAGGAATTTACGCCGTGACTTCGCCGCCGCGAAACGCAACTGGTGGTAGTAATCCATCGACGAGGTATTCGCCTTTTTGTTCGGCGTAACGACGTGGAAACCTTCACGCAGGAAGTCTGCATACTGATCCGCCACCGCCTGGCTGGAGGTGCAGTCGACAATCACCGGGTTCAGCAGATGGTAGTCTTTCACCAGCCGAATTAAGCGTCCCAGGTTAAACGGCTCTTTCGCTTCCGCCAGCGCCGCCTGCCAGTTTTCCAGGTTCAGGCCGTGTACGTTAGTCAACATTGCCCTGGAGTTCGCTACGCCGCAGACGCGCAGATCGATATGCTTGTTCTTAAGCCAGGTTTGCTGTCGCTTAAGCTGCTCCAGCAGTGCGCCGCCGACGCCGCCGACGCCGATGACAAATACTTCAATCACCTGGTCGGTATTGAACAGCATCTGATGGGTCACACGGACGCCCGTAGTGACATCGTCATTGTTCACAACAACCGAAATGGAACGTTCGGAAGACCCTTGAGCGATTGCGACAATATTGATATTGGCGCGAGCCAGCGCGGCGAAGAATTTAGCGGAGATCCCGCGCAGCGTGCGCATGCCATCCCCCACGACCGAAATGATCGCCAGACGTTCTGTGACAGCCAGCGGTTCCAGCAGCCCTTCTTTCAGCTCAAGATAGAACTCGTCCTGCAACGCGCGCTGGGCGCGGGCGCAGTCTGCCTGCGGCACACAGAAGCTGATGCTGTATTCCGATGATGACTGGGTGATCAGCACCACCGAGATCCCGGCGCGTGACATTACCGCGAAAACGCGCGCCGCCATCCCCACCATGCCTTTCATTCCAGGGCCGGAGACGTTGAACATCGCCATATTGTTGAGGTTAGAAATGCCTTTCACCGGCAGGTCGTCTTCGTCACGGCTTGCGCCAATGAGCGTGCCCGGCGCCTGCGGGTTACCGGTATTTTTAATCAGGCAAGGGATCTGGAACTGGGCGATTGGGGTGATGGTACGGGGGTGAAGGACTTTCGCGCCAAAGTAGGAGAGCTCCATCGCTTCCTGATACGACATCGACTTCAGCAGCCTGGCATCCGGTACCTGGCGCGGATCGCAGGTATACACGCCGTCAACGTCAGTCCAGATCTCGCAGCAGTCGGCGCGTAAGCAGGCGGCCAGTACCGCGGCAGAGTAATCGGAACCATTGCGGCCCAGCACCACCAGCTCCCCTTTCTCGTTCCCGGCGGTGAAACCGGCCATCAGAATCATGTGATCGGCCGGGATGCGTCCGGCGGCGATACGACGCGTCGATTCGGCAATATCAACGGTAGATTCGAGGTAGTGACCGACAGCCAGCAATTTCTCGACAGGATCGATAACGGTCACGTTGTGGCCGCGAGCTTCCAGCAGGCCCGCCATGATGGCAATTGACATTTTTTCGCCACGGCAGATAAGCGCAGCGTTGATGCTGTCCGGGCACTGGCCGAGCAGGCTGATCCCATGCAGTACATGTTTAATCTGGGCAAACTCTTGCTCAACGAACGCTTTCAACTTCGCCACCGGGAAGCCCGGTTGCGCCTCAGCGAGCCCAGTCAGAAGTTCGGCAAAAATACGTTCGGCATCGCTGATATTGGGCAAAGCGTCCTGGCCGCCGATAGTCTTTTCAATCATGGCCACCAGATGGTTCGTTATTTTCGCCGGGGCAGAAAGTACGGTCGCTACCTGCCCCTGCCTGGCATTGCTCTCCAGAATATCGGCAACCCGCAGAAAACGTTCTGCATTTGCCACTGATGTACCGCCGAACTTCAACACTCGCATGGTTGTTACCTCGTTACCTTTGGTCGAAAAAAAAGCCCGCACTGTTCAGGTGCGGGCTTTTTTCTGTGTTTCCTGTACGCGTCAGCCCGCACCGTTACCTGTGGTAATGGTGATGGTGGTGGTAATGGTGGTGCTGATGCGTTTCATAGATGTTGTGTGCTCTGTCATTTTTATCTGTCTGTGCTTGTCTATACCCTGAATACGTCGAGTTGCACGAAGGCGGCAAATGAACATTGTCCGATGAGCCTGGCTAAGCGATTTCGCTGGGCGACCGCTGAGAGCACACCTGCAACGTGAAGTATGACGGGTATATATTGGTTAAAGTATCTGATGACCTAAGTCAATAAATAATTGATTTACTCACCTTACGAAACTTGTTCATGTGCTGCTGCCGTCAGGTTTACTTTTAACCGATAAACCAGGTTATCCCCTCTTGTTTTCAGCAAAAATAACCACAAGCCAGACAATTAACAAACAATTATTCTGTGATATTTTTTTCGATATCATGCACCAGTCGATGCAGCATGGCGGTGTCTCGCTGACCTAAAAGTCCCAAACGCTGTTGTAACCAGTCGACCAGCTTTTGGTCATCTGCGACATCTAAGGTCATCAGCAATTGCATGAGGCGGGAACGTAACGCCTGTAACTGAAATTCATCAGATACGTCGATATTTTTATCCGGTTGTTGCATTAAACCTGCTAATTGATAGCAATAAACCATGACGGCCTGCCCAAGATTCAGGGAAGGATAATCCGCCACCATTGGCACGCCGGTCAGCACATCCGCCAGCGCCAGTTCCTCATTGGTTAAGCCGGAATCTTCACGGCCAAACACCAGCGCAGCATGATTCATCCAGCCTGCTTTTTCGTCCAGCAACGGCACCAGTTCTGCTGGCGTGGCGTAGTAATGGAATTTCGCCCGGCTGCGGGCGGTCGTGGCGATGGTAAAATCGACATCCTGAATCGCGTCAGCAAGCGTGGGAAAAACAGCAATATTATCAATAATATCGCCGGAACCATGCGCGACCCAGCGCGTTGCTGGCTCCAGATGCGCCTGGCTGTCCACAATACGCAACTGGCTGAATCCCATTGTTTTCATCGCGCGTGCCGCCGCGCCGATATTTTCCGCTCTCGCCGGGGCAACAAGGATAATTGTGATACGCATTTAGCTACTCTTTAGATATGCCCGCGCAGAATAACGTGACCAATGTCAACTTATTACGCAGAGCGAATTTACAAAATTTTAACGAAAAAAGCTGAAAAACCGTTTCACCTTCAATAAAAGACGCTAAACTATTTCCTGACTTTACTAACATTTTTTATGTTAACAGAAACAGTATATCCTGCTGTTTATCTAAGACAATTTGATTTAAAATGAAACGCATTCATCGGATTCATTGCGTTAATTAGTTTTCCTGTGCAACTAGTTGGATTATTGCAAATTTGTGATGAACGCTAGCATTTGGATACGATGATTTCATCAAACTGTTAACGTGCTACAATTGAACTTGATATATGTCAACGAAGCGTAGTTTTATTGGGTGTCCGGTACGTCTTAGCCTGTTATGTTGCTGTTAAAATGGTTAGGATGACAGCCGTTTTTGACACTGTCGGGTCCAGAGGGAAAGTACCCACGACCAAGCTAATGATGTTGTTGACGTTGATGGAAAGTGCATCAAGAACGCAATTACGTACTTTAGTCATGTTACGCCGATCATGTTAATTTGCGACATGCATCAGGCAGGTCAGGGACTTTTGTACTTCCTGTTTCGATTTAGTTGGCAATTTAGGTATCAAACATGCAGACCCCGCACATTCTTATCGTTGAAGACGAGTTGGTAACACGCAACACGTTGAAAAGTATTTTCGAAGCGGAAGGCTATGATGTATTCGAAGCGACAGATGGCGCGGAAATGCATCAGATCCTCTCTGAATATGACATCAACCTGGTGATCATGGATATCAACCTGCCAGGGAAAAACGGCCTTCTGCTGGCGCGTGAACTGCGCGAACAGGCGAACGTTGCGCTGATGTTCCTGACGGGCCGCGATAACGAAGTCGACAAAATCCTCGGCCTCGAAATCGGTGCGGACGATTACATCACCAAACCGTTTAACCCGCGCGAACTGACTATCCGTGCCCGTAACCTGCTGTCCCGTACCATGAACCTGGGTACTGTCAGCGAAGAACGTCGTAGCGTTGAAAGCTATAAGTTCAACGGTTGGGAACTGGACATCAACAGCCGTTCTCTGATCGGCCCTGATGGCGAGCAGTACAAACTGCCGCGCAGCGAGTTCCGCGCGATGCTGCACTTCTGTGAGAATCCAGGCAAGATCCAGTCTCGCGCAGAACTGCTGAAAAAAATGACCGGTCGCGAGCTGAAGCCGCATGACCGTACCGTTGACGTGACTATCCGCCGTATTCGTAAGCATTTCGAATCCACGCCGGACACCCCTGAAATCATCGCCACCATTCACGGTGAAGGTTACCGTTTCTGCGGCGATCTGCAGGACTAAACGGGTTACCACCGTCATTGAAAAACGGCGCTTTGTGCGCCGTTTTTTATAGCGGGAAGAAAAACTCTTTATTTCCAGAGACGCAATGCGTCGTCCTGATTATCTGGCGTCACCGGCGGCACAGGCTTTGCACGGGAAAACGTATACCAGTCCAGATGGCGTGTCAGGAACATCACCCCGCCCAGCGCCAAAAGCAGTACCGCCGTCCCCAACAGCAGCGCGCTATCCTCGGAGCGCAGCAGCACCCACATCACCCCATCAAGCAACAGTAAAGCCAGCGTGAAAACGATACTGATACGCCAGCCTTTCAACACCGCCTGCAAATAGACGCCATTCATCATCGCCCCGACCAGACTCGCCGCTATCCACGCTGGCGTAAAGCCAATGTGTTCGGACAGCGCCAACAGCAGCAGGTAAAACATGACCAACGAAAGCCCCACCAGCAGATACTGCATGGGATGAAGCCGTTTTCCGGTCAGCGTTTCGAAGACAAAGAACGCCATGAACGTGAGACTGATCAGCAAAAGCGCATATTTTGTCGCTCTGTCCGTTAACTGATATTGATCGGCGGGTGTCGCAACGGCGACGCTGAACGAAGGCAAACTGTACCAACCGTCTTTTTGCGTAGCGACAAACTCTTCGCCGAGATTGTTGGCAAACCAGCTGCTTTGCCACTGGGCCTGAAACCCGGACGGGCTGATTTCACGTTTACCCGGCAGGAAATCACCGAGGAAATTCGGATGCGGCCAGTTGCTGGTGAGCGTCATTTCACTGCTGCGCCCGATGGGCACCACTGAAAAAGAGCCGGTTCCGCTTAAGTTTAGCGACATCGCCAGGTTCAGGTCGCGCGTCGCCCACTGTTCATCCGGCAGGGGAATGTGGATCCCCGCCCCACTCCCGGTTAACCCCGTCCCCGGCTCGACGGCGAGTGGGATGCCATTGACCGTCGGCGCTTTCACTGCACCAATCCCCCGCGCGTCGCCGACGCCCATCACAATAAACGGTTTCCCCAGGCTAATCGAGGGCTTGTTCAGCGCATTCAGGCGCGCAACGTCAAACTTCGCGTTGATCGCCAGGTCGGTATGCCAGACCTGCCCCTGGTAAATGCCTACCTTGCGTGCTTCGACATTCTGATTGCCTTCCACCATCAGCGACTCCGGTAGCCAGAAGTGGATAAAACTGCGGGTGCGCTCTACTTTTTTGTCATCTTCCATCACCGTGTACAGTTCGCTGACGGGTACTGCAATCAATGGCCCCACCACTTTTTGCGGGCCACTGGTGCTCTGCCGAATGGCATCCTCCACCGTATCGCGATAATCAGCGCGTTCAACAATAATCTGCCGGACCATCATCAGCGGGATCAGCAGTAACACGATCGCGCCACCTAAGGTGACGACTTTCCAGAACAGGGGGGATTTCAACATAGCGTTCTCCTTTTGCAATACCCGCAAGAGTAAGTCCGCTATGTGGGGAGATGTTGAAGTTATGTGAAGTGACGGTGAAGTGTGAGCGAGGCCTCCACACCGCCTTGCGGACGGTTACGCAGTTCAACATTCCCTTTTAACAAACGCGCGACCTCGCTGACGAACGCCAGCCCCAGGCCACTGCTTTTATGCCCGTTTTCGCGCGGCAGCGAATAAAACCGCTCGAAGATACGCGGCAGCGCAAAGTCCGGGATCCCCGTCCCGGTATCGGTAACCGTCAGCGTGACCCGATCAGCCTGCGCCCGCGCGCTCAGGGTAATGGTTCCCCCCTCGGGAGTAAAATCAATGGCGTTATCGAGCAAATTGCCCAGCGCCTGCTCCAGCAAAGCGGGCTCCGCCGCAACGGTCAATGTCGATGGCATCATCTCCAGTGCGATCTTCTTTGTGGCGAGCTGGATGGCGCGCGCCTCGCTGACGTGCGCAAACAGCGCGTCAACCGCCACCGGCGAGAGTGTAATTTCCTGACGGTTCTCCAGCCGCGCCTGGCGCAGCAGCGTTTCAACCAGCACCTGCATCCGCGCATTCTGGCTGAGAATGTTGTCGGTGAAACGCTGCACGATGTCCGGAGGCGGGCCTTCGCGCAGGATTTCCGCCGCGCCGCGGATCGCCGCCAGCGGACTTTTTAGCTCATGGGTCAACGCGTAGACATACTGTTCGATGTAATTCTTCCCTTCCAGCTTCAGACGCATACTCTCCAGCGCCTGCGCCAGCTTGCGCAACTCACTGCTTCCCAACGCCGGCAGCGGCATTGGCTGATTTTCCGTCACCGAATCCGCATAGCGTGTCAGGCGGGCGATCGAGCGGTTAATCCACCAGACCATACCCGCGCCAATCACCAACGCAATACCGAGCAGGATCGCGCTCGCCCAGAGGATCCGCCGTTCACTGCGTTTAATGACCGGCGCCATCGCCGCATTTGGCTTACCCACGCTCAGTACGCCAATGATTTTACCGTCGTCCAGCACCGGCGCCGCGACATACATAACCGAACTTTCCGGGTCCGCGGGATCCTGTGGGGTACTGCGCGCGCCGTATTGTCCGCGCAGGGTTAACCAGACGTCGTTCCAGCGCGAATAGTCCTGCCCAACGGCCTTATTCGCAGAGTCGAACACCACTTTGCCCTGCGCATCGGTCATGTAGACGTGGTACTCGTTACGCACTTTATAGATACCGCTGATATTGGCGCGAAAGGGGCGATCGTGCAGCAGCGTGAACGCCTGCGCCAGCTGGCCGCGCGCCGGATCGCCAGACAGAAGATCGTCGCGCGCCAGCGCCGCCAACAGCGTCGCGGTGTCAATCAACGTTCCCTCGGTTGCGCGTCGGACGCCCGGTTTGATTTCCTGCACGAAAATCGACAGTACAAACCAGGCGGCAACGGCGACAATCAGGAAGTAACCGAGCAGCAGACGCATGCCAATGCGCATCAGAGGCTCCTCAGGCTGTAGCCCATCCCGCGATGCGTATTGATAGGCGAAAGATCCGGATTAATCGCGCGTAATTTAGCGCGCAGCGTTTTGATATGCGTATCGACCGTGCGGTCAAAAGTATCCTGCGCATCGGCCCAAACGATATCCATCAGTTGCTGGCGCGAGTAAACCCGTCCGGGTGACTGTAGCAACGTTTTCAGCAGTAAAAACTCATAGCGCGTGAGCGTCAGCGGCGTGCCAAACCAGGCAATCCCGGCGGCCAGTTCATTCAGTTCAAAATGACCAATAGTGACGACGGGAGATGGCGTGGAGAATTTTTTCACCCGGCGTAGCAGCGTTCGCACCCGGGCGCACACTTCCCGCGGCGAGAAAGGTTTCGCCACATAGTCATCCGCGCCGATTTCCAGGCCTAACAGGCGATCGACTTCATCACTGCGCGCCGTCAGAAAGAGAACCGGTAAGGCCGGATACCGTTCCAGCAGGCGTCGGCACAGTTCAAAGCCGCTGATATCCGGTAGGCCGACGTCAAGAATCGCGACATCCGGACAACGCTGCCGCGATTTTTCCAGCGCGGGCAAGCCGCGCTCAAAGGCTTCAACGCGAAAACCTTCCTGCTGGAGCATGTAAATCAGGGTATCCGCAATGCCCTGTTCATCTTCCACCAGCCAGACCGAAACCTGCTGCATAATGCTTCCTTGTTACTGTCGCCACGGCATGATCGGCACCGCGCTAATGGCGTTTTTTGGCGACCCCTCGACCACCTTGTCCGAGTAGGCCAGATACGCCAACGCGTTGCGTTTGGCGTCATAAAAGCGCACAACCTGTAAAGACTTGAAGACCAGAGAAGTGCGTTTTTTAAATACCACTTCGCCCTGCGCTTTGCCGTTTTTGATTCTTTCGCCAAGCTCAATCGGCCCCACCTGCTGACAGGATATCGCCGCGTCGGAGGTATCTTCGGCCAGCCCTAACCCGCCTTTAATTCCCCCGGTTTTGGCGCGACTGACGTAGCAGGTCACATTTTTCACGTCGGGATCGTCAAAGGCCTCCACGACAATTTTATGATCCGGGCCAAATATTTTGAATACCGTATCGACAGAACCAATCTGCTCGGCCTGCGCCGTTTGCCCCAACAGCAGCAGAAGTGAGGAAAGTACTAAGCTCTTATATTTCATATTGTTACCATTATTAAACATTACGCTGCGTAATTATTCGGCATTGTAGAATAAACTGTTTGTAGATCACAGGATTACAATAATCCCGCGTTAATAAGTCCGGAAAAAGCATTTATACGCAAAAAAAACACTGAATGCTAAAACAGCAAAAAATGCTATTATCCAGGTACCTGATGTCAGGTGCTCGTAGTTGAAAGGATGAGGAAATTTTATGGATCAGGCCGGCATTATTCGCGACCTTTTAGTCTGGCTGGAAGGTCACCTGGACCAACCTCTGTCGCTTGACAATGTGGCGGCAAAAGCAGGGTATTCCAAGTGGCATCTGCAAAGAATGTTTAAGGACGTCACGGGCCACGCCATTGGCGCGTACATCCGCGCGCGGCGTTTGTCGAAATCCGCTGTGGCCCTTCGCCTGACGGCGCGCCCGATCCTGGATATTGCCCTGCAATACCGCTTCGACTCTCAACAAACGTTCACCCGCGCCTTTAAAAAACAATTTTCCCAGACGCCTGCGCTGTACCGCCGTTCGCCGGAATGGAGCGCGTTCGGTATTCGCCCGCCTTTGCGCCTGGGCGAGTTTGCCCTACCTGAGCATAAGTTCGTCACTCTGGAAGAGACGCAGCTGGTTGGCGTCACCCAGAGTTATTCCTGCTCGCTTGAACAAATTTCTGACTTCCGCCATGAAATGCGCGTCCAGTTCTGGCGCGATTTCCTCGGCCACGCCCCAGCGATTCCCCCGGTGCTGTACGGCCTGAACGAAACGCGTCCGAGCCTGGAAAAAGACGACGAGCAGGAGGTGTTTTATACCACCGCGCTCACGCCTGAGCAGGCGAACGGCTACGTGCAGTCGGCGCAGCCAGTGCAGTTACACGGCGGCGAATATGTGATGTTTACCTATGAAGGTCTGGGCACTGGCGTTCAGGAATTTATTCTGACAGTTTACGGCACCTGTATGCCGATGCTGAATCTGACGCGCCGCAAAGGTCAGGATATCGAGCGGTACTACCCGGCCGAAGATGCCAAAGCCGGTGACCGCCCCATCAATCTGCGCTGCGAATTCCTGATTCCGATTCGCCGTTAACGCTGCAGTTCATCCAGCGCAGGGGCGTCCAGATGTGACACGTCCCCTGCCGTTTCCACGACCCAGCCCGGCGCCAGCCACAGGCTTTCCTGATAATCCACCCGCGAAATCGAACAGTTGCGCAGGCGCAGACGACGCTCCGCCCAGGCGGGCAGACCGAGAATGGTGCTCACCAGGCAACCCAGCGCGATACCGTGACTCACCAGCAGTGGACGGCTCCCCTGCGGCAGCTCAAGGCACGATGCGAGCGCGGCATTCACCCGGACGCCCAGTTCCTGCATCGATTCGCCATCGGGGATACGTCCATCCACCGTCCCGTTGACCAACTGGCGACGCCAGTTTTCTTCTTCTTCGGTCAGGGAATCAATATGACGTTTTTCCAGCACGCCCATGTCCAGTTCGCGCAGCCGGGCGTCAAAGCGGATATCGCAGCCACATGCCTGGGCGATAATTTCTGCGGTGCGGCGGGTGCGCCCTAAATCGCTACTGATAATGTGGGTGATGCCGAGGGTTTTCGCGCGCTCACCGACCTGCATGGCCTGCTGTTCACCTTTAGCGGTCAGTGGACTGTCTGACTGGCCTTGAATGCGTCGCTCGGCGTTCCACTGCGTTTCACCGTGGCGAACAAGGTATACCTGTAACATGCTTTTTTTCCGTTATATACTCAAAATAATTTGAGCAGACTGCGATAAATTTTTTAAACCGAGCTTAATTATGCACCATGTCGTCTCAGCAACAACCAATCCTGCCAAAATTCAGGCAATTCTAAAGGCATTTGAGGAGATCTTCGGCGAAGGATCCTGCCATATCGAGTCCGTTGCCGTCGAGAGCGGCGTGCCGGAACAACCCTTCGGAAGTGCTGAAACGCGTGCTGGCGCACGAAATCGAGTAGACAATGCGCGTCGCGCGCGGCCAGACGCCGACTTCTGGGTGGCGATTGAAGCGGGTATTGATGACGACGCCACCTTTAGCTGGGTCGTGATTGATAACGGCAGCCAGCGCGGTGAAGCGCGTTCCGCTACGCTGCCCCTGCCTGCCGCGATCCTCGAAAAAGTGCGTCAGGGAGAAGCGCTCGGTCCGGTGATGTCGCTTTATACCGGCATCGATGAAATAGGCCGAAAAGAAGGCGCAATTGGTGTGTTTACCGCCGGCAAACTGACCCGCGCCAGCGTCTATCATCAGGCGGTGATTCTGGCGCTCAGCCCGTTTCACAACGCAGTGTATTGATAGTCTCTGGGCCGGTTCAGGCGTCTTTCAGCAGCACCTGCTCCAGCCACTGGCGCAGTTCGACCGGAGCGGATTTCAGGCTGTTTGAGCCGCGGGTGATCGTCGCAATGCCCGCTCCCAGCTCGTTTTTCAGTTCACGCTGGCTCATCTCGCCGCGTAAAAGTTCTTCAATAATTCGCACGCGGGTGCCCAGCGCTTCGCGCTCGTCCGGCGTCAGCATCAGCTGCAGCAGCGGCAGATGCAAATCTTCTGTATAAGACTGGCGGAGCAACTCCACAAAACGAAGCCACTCCTGATGACGTTGTTCGGCCATCGCCGATGAATAAGGGGAATGCTGGGTCATGTTATGCCGCCATTTGTACTCTTACACGAGTACAAATCATAACATAACCCGGCTGATTAATAACGTCTCTGCCACTCAGAATCGCTCATCAGCGTCTCTTTCTGCCCCATGAAATGGCGGTAGTACGCGTCGTAAGCCAGCACGTTCTTCACGTAACCGCGGGTTTCCGAAAACGGAATGCTTTCGACAAACGCCACGGCATCAATACGTCCGGCGCTGTTGCCAAGCCAGGTCCGCACGCGGCCCGGTCCGGCATTGTAAGCTGCCGAAGCGAAGATGCGGTTATTGCCAAACTGCTCGTACACATACTGGAGATAGTGCGTGCCGATATTGATATTGGTTTCCGGTTCGAGCAACTGGCTCTGGCTGTTGTAGCCGGGAATCGAGAACATCTTCACCGTATGCGTCGCCGTGCCCGGCATGATCTGCATCAGGCCACTAGCGCCCACCGGCGATTTCACCTTCGGGTTCCAGGCGCTCTCCTGGCGCGCTATCGCCATCGCATAGCTCTGCGGGATGTCTTTACCACGGGTATAGCGGGCAAACAGATCGTTGTAAGCCAGCGGGAAACGTTCTTCCAGATGATCCCACAGCTTGCCGGCGATCGTCGCCTGCACGCTCAGATCCCACCAGTGATTGTTAAAGGCGTAGCGTGCCAGCTGCGCCTGTTCGGTTTTGCTCCGACTGGTTACCAGATTCGCCCACTCGCTGCGCGCCGTGTTATCCAGATTCCAGTACATCAGCTCGCGCACCCGCGCCATTTCGGGTCCACGGGTCAGGTCGTTGTCGACATTCGCCGGGGCTTTGTCGATTTTCAGAACATACTCTTCCCCCAGACGTTGGGCGGCCACCATCGGGTAGAAGCCACGCTGCTGCATCAGCGCATGGAGGATCTCTTTGGCTTCAGCTTCACGCCCACGCTCCAGCAGTAAATCCGCCTGCCAGTAGCGCCACTCATCTTTCTCTTTCGCGTCCATCGGCAGCCGCGCAAGCCAGGTATTCAGCCCGCGACGATCGCCGGTTCCCAGCGCCATCCGCACACGCCGCTCCACAAGCGTAGTGGACTGCGAGCGCATGATCGCATCGTCGCGCCATTTTGCCTGCTCGTCAGTGACGTCATTCCCCATCAGTCGCCAGGCGACGATGTCACGCAGTTCCTGGGTTTGTTCTTCATTAAGCTGCTGCGCCTGCGCCAGCGACGGGATCATCAGCCGCGCGTTCTCGGCGTCCTGGCGAGCGACGCTGGCAAAGGCGACGGCAGCCATCTGACGGGTGAAATCCGTCGCGCCGGTGGTACGGGCGAAGGTCAGTACAGTATTGGGATCGTTAGCCAGCGAGATAATGGATGAGGCGATAGTCTGGTAGTCAGCGGGCATCTGCCCCGCCAGTACCGTCACCAGCCCGGTATTGCCCGCTTTCATCGCCAGGCGGATCCGCTCCAGGTAAGCCAGCGGATCCTGGGTTCCCGATGCGCGCCAGACGCTGAACAATTTATCGCAGGCGTTCGGCTGGCTTTTTCCCGTCAGCCAGAGTTCTTTCGCCCCCTGCCAGGCCTCTTCCGTTTGCCCGGTGCTCCACCTGGCGTAATAGTAATTACACTGAGCTTCAGTGGTTCTCGGTTTATCAGGGCTGAAGGCTAACAGCCCGCGCCAGTCTTCACGTCGCGCCAGTTCATTGACAAAGCGCGACTGCAGCGTGCGGGCCGGGGGCAGCGTTGGGTTGGCGCGCACAAAACGGGTCACCGTGATGGTCGGCTGGTTCATGAGATCGTCTGTAATCTGGCGGTATTCCAGGTAGGGGTACAGCGGATAATTCTTCAGGCCCGGCATCATCTGTTCCACCACGTCCATTTGCCGGTTATCCCAGGCCTGCTTAATCTGCGCATAAAGGATACGCTGTTCGTCCAGGGAGTCGGCTCGCGCCGCCTGGCTTACCGCAAGCAGGCATACGCTGGCGGCAATAAAACGCCAGGTGAATGATTTGGCTTTGTCCACAAGCTCGTCCTCTGTTTGTCATTATTTCTGTGCAGCATCATGCCGCCTGATGGTTTTATGCTAACCAGTCATTGCCGTTTACGCCACGTCACGAACACTTTTTTACTTTTACTGAGAGTACGATCTGCTGGCTGGGCTTAGGGAGGGAAAAAGGCTACACTTCGCCTTTAACTACGATTACTCATCACGACAGAGAAAGAGGCGAGTCCAAAGTGGCCCAATTCGTTTATACCATGCATCGTGTCGGCAAAGTTGTTCCGCCGAAACGTCACATTCTTAAGAACATCTCTCTGAGCTTCTTCCCCGGAGCAAAAATCGGCGTGCTGGGTCTTAATGGCGCCGGTAAGTCCACTCTGCTACGCATCATGGCGGGCATTGATACCGACATTGAGGGTGAAGCACGCCCGCAGCCGGGCATTAAAATCGGCTATCTGCCGCAGGAACCGCAGTTGAATCCTGAGCATACCGTCCGTGAATCCATCGAAGAAGCCGTGGCCGAAGTGGTCGGCGCGCTGAAACGTCTGGACGAAGTGTATGCGCTGTATGCCGATCCGGATGCCGACTTTGACAAACTGGCCGCTGAACAGGGCAAGCTGGAAGAGATTATCCAGGCGCATGACGGGCATAACCTGAACGTCCAACTTGAACGCGCCGCAGACGCCCTGCGCCTGCCGGACTGGGACGCCAAAGTCGCGAACCTTTCCGGTGGTGAACGCCGCCGCGTCGCGCTGTGCCGCCTGCTGCTGGAAAAACCAGACATGCTGCTGCTCGACGAACCGACGAACCACCTGGACGCCGAGTCCGTAGCCTGGCTGGAGCGCTTCCTGCACGACTTTGAAGGCACCGTGGTGGCGATTACCCACGACCGTTACTTCCTCGATAACGTCGCGGGCTGGATCCTTGAGCTGGACCGCGGTGAAGGTATTCCGTGGGAAGGCAACTACTCCTCCTGGCTGGAGCAGAAAGATCAGCGTCTGGCGCAGGAAGCCTCTCAGGAAGCGGCCCGTCGCAAGTCAATTGAGAAAGAGCTGGAGTGGGTGCGTCAGGGCGCGAAAGGCCGTCAGTCTAAAGGCAAAGCCCGTCTTGCGCGCTTTGAAGAGCTGAACAATACCGAATACCAGAAACGTAACGAAACCAACGAACTGTTCATTCCACCGGGACCGCGCCTGGGCGATAAGGTCGTGGAAGTGAGCAACCTGCGTAAATCCTACGGCGATCGCGTCCTGATCGACGATCTGAGCTTCTCCGTACCGAAAGGCGCTATTGTCGGGATCATCGGTCCGAACGGCGCGGGGAAATCCACCCTGTTCCGCATGATGTCCGGTCAGGAACAGCCTGACAGCGGCACCATCACGCTGGGTGAAACCGTCAAGCTGGCGTCCGTTGACCAGTTCCGTGACGCAATGGATAACAGCAAAACCGTGTGGGAAGAAGTGTCCGGCGGACTGGATATCATGCGTATCGGCAACACCGAGATGCCAAGCCGCGCCTACGTAGGTCGCTTTAACTTCAAGGGCGTCGATCAGGGCAAACGCGTGGGCGAACTGTCCGGCGGTGAGCGCGGTCGTCTGCACCTGGCGAAGCTGCTGCAGGTTGGCGGCAACATGCTGCTGCTCGATGAACCGACCAACGACCTGGACATCGAAACCCTGCGTGCATTAGAAAACGCCCTGCTGGAGTTCCCGGGCTGCGCCATGGTTATCTCGCACGACCGTTGGTTCCTGGACCGTATCGCGACCCATATTCTGGATTATCAGGATGAAGGGAAAGTGGAGTTCTTCGAAGGGAACTTCACCGAATACGAAGAGTACAAGAAACGCACGCTGGGCGCCGATGCGCTGGAGCCGAAGCGTATCAAGTATAAACGTATTGCGAAGTAATCAGTCAGTGTGCCGGATAAGACGCCGCAAGGCCTTATCCGGCTACAGGGATTAGTGCGCTTTCGCCGCCGTTGCCTGCTGTTGTCCTGCCGCAGGTTCCAGTTGGAACACCACATCAACCTGATCGTCAAACTGAATGGTCGCCTGCTCGTAGGTCTCCTGCGCGGAAGCCGGCGCCGCATCGGCTTTCATCATCCGTACCATCGGGCTTGGCTGATAGTTTGATACATGGTAACGCACGCTGTAAACCGGCCCCAGCTTGCTGTTAAAGCCTGCCGCCAGCGCCTGCGCCTGATGGATCGCATCGTCAATCGCCGCTTTACGCGCTTTATCTTTATATGCATTCGGCTGCGCCACGCCTAACGACACGGAGCGAATTTCGTTCAGTCCCGCTTTCAACGCGCCATCCAGCAGCGAGTTAAGTTTGTCTAACTGACGCAAAGTGACTTCCACGGTACGCACCGCGCGGTAGCCTTTCAGAATGCTTTTGCCGTTCTGATAGTCGTAGTCGGGCTGGGTACGCAGATTGGCGGAACTGATGTCTTTTTTCGCAATCTGGTTTTGCTCCAGGAAAGAGAGATACTGCGCAACACGCTCATCGGCCTGCTTCTTCGCCGTCGCCGCGTCTTTCGCCGCCACGTTAACCTCGATGGCCAGAGTGGCGATATCAGGCACTGCATCCACGCTTGCCGTTCCGGAAGTCACGATGTGCGGTCCGTCAGGCAATTCGCTCGCCTGCGCCGACAGTGCACTTAAACCAACTAATGCCGCCAGGGCCATCACTTTGAACTTCACAGTCGTTCCTCCTTGTTACGTAGGTTGCCCTGGGTTTCAGGGCGCATGCAGGCAAGCTTAGCGCGAAACGCCCCAATGTCCATCAGACAACGCTTAGATGAACAAAGCGTGCACGTGTGCGACCCCTTCCTTTGCTAACTGGAAAGCGATAAACCACATTATCAGGCCGACCAACGTGTTGATAATTCGCTGCGCTTTCGCCGTACGCAGACGCGGCGCGAGCCACGCCGCCAGCAATGCGAGACCAAAGAACCATAAGAAGGAAGCGCTAACGGTGCCAAGCGCGAACCAACGTTTTGGCTCTACCGCCAGCTGCCCGCCGAGGCTGCCCAACACCACAAAGGTATCCAGATACACATGCGGATTCAGCCAGGTTACCGCCAGCATTGTGGCGATGATTTTCCAGCGCCCCTGTTTCATCACCTCCGCGCTGGCCAGCGCCAGATTGCTGCTCATGGCCGTCCTTAAGGCGCCAAAGCCATACCACAGCAGGAAGGCCACACCGCCCCAGGTCACCAGCGCCAGCAGCCATGGCGACTGCATCAGCAGCGCGCTTCCGCCGAAGATCCCGGCACAAATCAGCAGCAGATCGCTCACCGCGCACAGGAACGCAATCATGATGTGATACTGGCGGCGAATCCCCTGATTCATGACAAAAGCATTTTGCGGGCCCAGGGGTAAGATCATGGCCGCGCCCAGAGCAAGCCCTTGAAAATAATACGATATCACGTCAAATATTCCTGAAGAAAGTCGCTATGGCAAAACTATAGCGCGGGAAGATTATTAGCGATAATTGAAAATTTTAATCGGGTATAAGAAAGGGTAATAGCAAGAGGGGAAATTGCCGAATGGCGGCTAACGCCTGCGCCGGCCTGGAGACTGACAGGCCCGGTAAGCGTTAGCGCCACCGGGCACGTTTTACTCTGCCGTATGTTCTTTTACACGTTTAAAATTAACGTCCATTTGCGGATACGGGAAGCTGATACCCGCGGCGTCAAACTCGCGCTTAATCCGCTCCAGTACGTCCCAGTAGACATTTTGCAGGTCGCCGCTTTTACTCCACACGCGCACCACAAAATTAATCGAGGACGCGCCCAGTTCGTTCAGTCGCACCGTCATTTCGCGGTCTTTCAGAATACGCTCATCGGATTCGATAATCCCGGTCAGGATTTTCTTCACCTGATCGATATCCGAATCGTAAGCCACGCCAATAATAAATTCATTCCGGCGGACCGGCTCGCGGGAGAAGTTAATAATATTGCCCGCGATGATTTTGCCGTTCGGGATCACCACGATTTTGCCGTCGATGGTGCGCATAGTGGTAGAGAAAATCTGCACGTTCAGCACTGTCCCCGCCACGCCGCCAAGATCGACATATTCACCCGCACGGAATGGACGGAACATCACCAGCAGCACGCCTGCGGCAAGGTTTGACAACGAGCCCTGCAGCGCCAGACCGACAGCTAAACCGGCGGCGCCGAGAACGGCGATAACCGAGGCGGTTTGTACGCCAACGCGCCCCAGCGCAGCAATCAGCGTGAAGGCGATAATGCCATAACGCACCAGCGCAGAGAGGAAGTCGGCAACGGTGGCGTCAATATGGCGCGCCAGCATCAGACGGTTTACCGTGTTCGAGACGATACGCGCCACAATCATCCCGATGATGATAATGGCGATAGCCGCAACGATGTTGACGGCATAGCTCAGCAGCAACGCCTGATTACGGACCAGCCAGGTCCCCGCGCCGTTAATGCTGTCGACAACATTCAAATCTTCCATTCGATGTTCCTTGGTCATGACAAAAAAGAGCAAATGAGATCAATCTCACGAAATAACCTCTTAAAGGTAAACAAAAACAAGTCAATATTCCATTTTCGTTACGTTCTGGTTTGAGGTAAGGCTATTTCTGGCGCTCTGCGGGGCGATCGACCATACGTAAATAGCCCCCAACCAGGGGCTGACGCTGTTTAAAAATATTGGCGATTTCGCTGACCACCTTTCCACTACCCGCATTTTTCCACGCCAGAGAAAGCGGAGAGGGCTGGCGAGGATTTGCGACGGATCGCGCCACCAGCGCTCCGGACTCCACGTACGGGCGGCATAAACGTTCAGGCAGAAAACCGACGCCCAGTCCGCTTAAATGACAGGCCAGCTTGGTGCTGAGATCCGGCACTTTGATCTCTTTTTGCCCGCTTAACAGCCAGGCCACGCGCCGGGTGAGCGTCCGCGAGGTGTCTTCAATATTGATAGCCGGGTAGCGCCGCAGCACATCATCCGATAATACCGCCGTCGGATGGCTGGCTAACGGATGTTGCTGCGCCACCACAAACTGCCAGGTGATATCCCCCAGCGGCAACAGCGAAATGTTGTTCGACAACGACTCAGAGCCAGTGACGCCAATCGCCAGTTGATAGTCGTCATACAGCAGCGAGTCCCAGACGCCCATATAGACCTGACGGGAAATCTGGAAGCGGGTAAAAGGAAAGTGTTGATGCAGCCAGGTCAGCAAATCGGCGGTGGTTTGCGGTTGATAAAGGAGATTATTGATGACGATATTGACCTGCCGCTCTACGCCCGCGTTAATTTGCTGCAACTCATCGGGCATCGCGTCAAGCCAGTTAAGCCACTGGCGACAATGTTCCAGCAAATGCTGACCCGCCAGCGTCAGGCTGACAGAACGCGTGGTGCGCAAAAACAACTGTGTTCCCACCTGCTCTTCCAGCGTTTTAATGCGATAGCTGATCGCTGCTGGCGTTTTATGCAGCGAGCTGGCCGCACGGGAAAAACTCTCCGTTTCAGCAACGCGAATAAAGGTGCGAATGGTTTCCTGATCGAGCATGTTTTCCCCTTAAATCAACGGCCTGTAACCAGCGCTGCGCAATGGCTATCCCTAACATCATGTCGGCGCCAGAGGTGTGTCCCGTCGCCAGCAACCGACCAATCGCACGCTGTGGCGAACGCCCGGACTGTAAACGGCGCATAACCCGCAGTACGGGGGTAGAAAATTCCCCTACCCTGGCGCTGTTCAGATAGCTACAGCTTACCGAAGTTGTCAGCGAAGCGAGTTGATCGTTCGGGGGTAAAAAAAGCCGAACCGGCAGCGCGACGGCGTGAAAAACCGCCAACATGCCGGTTAACATATCATCTCCGCTGGGCGTTAACCCCGGCCCACAGCCAATCAGCCAGCGCCAGTCAGGCGCAACACCGGCCTGCCAGCGCGACAGCTGCGCGGCTATTTGCGGGAAAACAGACAGTGACGCGACGGCGCGATTAAGCGGGCCGCCAAGACCGGTTGGCGAGGTAAAAGGTGAGAGATCCGCTGGCTGTAAGCTCCCGGGCGTCAGGCGCAGCGTCAGTTGCCGCAGTGGTCGTAGGGTCAGTCTCCGTCCATAAAGCTGTGCGTCCCGCTTGATCATTGTTGCATGCTGCGCGCACCGGGAGAAGACATCATCAGCCAGCAAGACGCCCGACGGCCCCATGCCTTTACCGTAGCGATACAATGTCAGCAGTTCGCCTCCGGCATGGATGAAATTGATCGCCTGCGAAAAACGGCTATGCAGCAGCCATTCGCCGTCAGGAAGTCGATTAAGCCCGGCACTGGCCAGCGCATTGAAGGTGACCATAACTTTACTCCGCTATGCCGGATGGCGGCTACGCCTTGTCCGGCCTCCAACAGCATTGCCATGCAGGCCCGGTAAGCACTGCGCCACCGGGCCATGACACTACGCGGTGATGTGATGTGCTTCCGCCAGCGCTTCCAGCGCTTTTTCAAAACAGAGCAGCGGCGCACGTACAGTGCCCGCGCCGACCTGACCAATCCCCGCCTCACGGTGCGCAATCCCGGTATTGATCAGCGGCGTAATCCCCGTTTCCACCACCCGACGAATATCCAACCCCAGACACGCGCCTTTGAAATCCCAGGATGGGATCTGGAACAGCGGGTTGTGATCCAGATAAATTTCCGCCATCTCTTCAGAGGTTTCCAGCGCCGCGCCCATACCGCCCGCGCCGACAAAGCGCGTCACGCCGGGGGCGGCAATCATCGCCGCGCCGCCAATGCCCAGCGTTTCGGTAATGGCGCTGTCGCCGATATCCGGGTTGGCGTCAGCCTGGCTGTAGCCGGTAAAAAACAAGCCCTGCGGCGTGTTCACCGGCGCAGTAAACCACCGGTCACCCGTGCCGCTAACGCGAATGCCAAATTCGCGACCATTACGCGTCATCGCCGTGACAACGGAACCGGCCTTAATCTCTGCTGCCGCGTCCATGACCGCTTTGCTGTAAGCCATCGCCAGATTAAGGAAGAACTGATCGGTGACGCTGAGGAACTGCATCACGTCGACAATCCCGGCCTTTGGTCGGTCCAGTCCGGCGATCGCCGGTGACAACGTGCGAAGCAGCAGCGAAGAAGCGGCGATATTGCGCTGATGGAATTCGTCGCCCATGGTGATCGCCTGAGCCATCAACGCGGTCAGATCAACGCCGTTTTCCATGCGTGATAACGCCTCCTGCAGCACTGGCGCCAGCGTATCGCGCATCCAGCGAAGGCGGGTCTGGACGTCGTCGCCGTAAGCGCCAAAGCGCATCACTTTACCGATCCCTTCGTTCAGATTGCAGTACGACTGATTGCCGTGTACCGTGTCGCGCACCACCAGGACGGGCATATTTGCAGAGGTGATCCCTCCCATCGGCCCGACCGCGCCAACGTGATGACAGGGAATGAATGCCACTTCGCCCTTGTTTAACAGCGCCAGCGCCTCTGCTTCACTGGCCGCCCATCCTTCAAACAGCGACGCGCCAATACACGCGCCACGCATCGGGCCGGTCATCTCTTCCCAGGCGATCGGTGGCCCCGCGTGAAGCAGTTTTCGGCCTGTCGCCAGCGTCTCTATGACCTCTTTCGCCGGACGGACGGCAATCCAGTGCGGACGAGCAGCTTTAATGCGTTCAATAATGGCGTCGTTGGCCTGAGCAATAGATGAATACATATCGGTACCTCTGAAATTAATGTAACTGCTTGAGTAAACTGGCGAGACGGGCGTTGCCACCGGCAACGGGCGCCCACTGATAATGCACAACCGGCGTGCCGCTGCTTTGCAGATCCAGCGCGAAGCTGCGTAGCCCGGCGTTAATCACCTGAATGCCGTCCAGCAGAGCGCTATGACGGGTTGCAGAACCGACGTCCTGATGGCGCGTCAGGCTAACGGCAAGCAGAACGGCTTCTTCGAGGGTTTCCACCACCGCGATACCGGCAGCGCGCAAGATGTCGGTTTGAGCACTACGTCCCTGCGGATCGCCGTCGGTACCGGTCAGGGTGGCAATGGTGACCAAAGGCGCGTCGCGTTTCGCGCGGACTTGCTCAACGGCCTCAACAACCGCGCCAGCCGGGTCAGCACAGGCGCCATAGCCCAACACCACGTCCAGTAGCAGCACGCCGACCTCTGGCATTGCGGCCAGTTTTTCGATCTCAATACTGCGGGTGGTCGGGTCGATCATGGGATGTGGCCGGCCCAGGGTGTAGCTGTCATCGCCAAGATCGACAATGCGATGCCCTTCGGCTTCCAGCATGACGCCGTCGGCGTGCGTTTCGCTCACCGGGACGCCAAGCCCGGCAGACAGCAACATTGCGGCCTCTGCGGCAAGGGTGCCGCCGGCATACAGACCATAAATGGTTTTGCCCACCACCGCGGGCTGGCTGACGCGCTGTTGCGCAACGCGCATCAACAGCACCGCCAACTGCGCGGCATCTGACAGCGAATTTGCCAACCAGACGTTTCCTTCCCTGCGCCGTTCCGGCTTACTGCCGAGAAACAGCGCAACCACCGGTTTTCCAACCTTTTGCATCGCAGTAATAATGCGTGTTCTGACCTGCGGCGACGGCGGCTTGGAGACAAAAGCGATGACTCGTGTGGCGTCGTCACCAGCCAGCATCTCAAGAGCGGTTAAGGCGCTGATCCCGCCGACTTCCGCGCTGAGATCGCGCCCCCCCAGACCAATGGCGTGGCTGATCCCCTGATGGCGCAGCGCAATCTGCGACGTCACTTCCTGAATACCGGTGCCTGACGCGCCAATAACCCCGATTCCGCCTTCCGGCAGGACGTTGGCAAACGCCAGCGGACTACCGGCAATCATCGCCGTCCCGCAGTCCGGTCCCATCACGATCAGCCCACGCTCGCGCGCCAGCGTTTTCAGTTCGACCTCCTGCGCCAACGGCACGTTGTCCGAAAACAGCATAACGTTCTTACCTGCCAGCAGCCCTTCTCTGGCAACTGACGCCGCGTACTCGCCGGCGACTGAAACCAGCAGCAGATTGGCCTGCGGCAGCTTCTGACAGGCGCTTTCCCAACGGCGCGCTTTCAGCAATTGTTGCGAACTGCCTGACGCGTTAACGATCGCGCTGAGTTCTTTTTCCAGTTGCTCACGAACGAGGTCAAGGATCCCCGGACGCGCCTCCTGAGTTCGCACCGCCACGCAAATATCGTTCGGCGTGGCGTCGGCAAAATCGTCGTGCCAGAAACCGGTGGAGTCCAGCATGGCTTTATTGGCTGGCGTTCCCATCATGACCGATACCTGATCCACTTCCGGCCGTTCGCTCAATTTGCGGGAAATAATCATCAGGCTGACCGAGTCCTGAAAACTTCCCTTTTTAATAAAGGCGTAAATCATTACCGCTACCTCTTATGTGCGTTTTTCTTTCAAAAACAGCATGGCAATCAGACCAATGCCCAACAGAATGGCTGAAACATAAAAACTGGAGGCCAGGCTCCCGGTAATATCGCGCGCGGCCCCGGCAATAATCGGTGCAAGGATCGATGAACTCATGCCGATAAAATTAAATAAGCCAAACGCGGTGCTGTAATTATTTTCATCGACGCTGTCAGCAACCAGTGCCACCAGTACCGGATCCAGCGCCAGTTTGCCGACAAGGCCGTAAACGCACAGCGCGATCACTACCCCGGTCATATTGGGCATCCAGATAATTGACAGCATGCTGATAATCGCAACCGGCACGAGGAACATAATTAACGGTTTGCGCTTACCTAATTTGTCAGACAGGCTGGAGAATAACAGCGCGCCAGGAATTGAAATCCACGCCACCAGCGACGAAATAAAACCCGTTTCGCTACCGGCGATACCACGTTCACTTTGCAGATAATACGGAAGCCAGGTCAGGATAACGAAGAATCCAAACAGGCTGCAAAACACCATAATATACGTCAACAGCAGATTACGGTTTTTCAGCAGGTCGCTGAATTTGCCTTTTTTAGCCTGTGTGCCATCGGTATCGGCGGTGCGTTTTTTCTCTTTGACCAAAAACCAGATCGCCAGGCCCACCAACACCGAGGGGATTGCCATCGCATAAAACGGCATCCGCCATGAATATCCCTGATCGTACACCAGCCAGCTCGACGTCATCAGCCCCAGCGCAATACCAAACGCCATGCCGCTGTTGATAATGGCGCTCCCCAGTGAGCGGTATTTTTTCGGGATCTGCTCGGAAGATAAGCCATACTGCGGACCATAATAAGTGCCTTCTCCGGCGCCTGTTACCACGCGGGCAAACAGCAAGGTGTACCAGCTTTTCGCCCAGCCGGTAACGGCCGTAAAAACGCCAAACAGAATAAATCCGGGCACCAGCACTTTTTTCTTGCCGATTTTGTCACCGAGAATACCGGCCGGAACCTGTAATAACGCATAAGAAAAATAGAACACCGAGTTGAGAATACCTAATTGCGTTCCGCTCAGGCCAAACTCTTTTTCCAGCTCGCCCATAACCGGATTCAATATTGTCCGGTCGGCATACATAAAAATCCATCCCAGCCAGAACAGGAAAATAGTGACCCACCAGGCCGGTATTCCTTTTTTATTTGTGACATCAGTCACTTCACATGAACCAGACATAAACTGTCTCCCGGTATTAAATTCCCCAAACGATGAGGATTGATGTTTAAACTGTCATTACCTTATCGGGCAAATCCCCCTTTTCTTTTGAACAAAGTCACACAAAACTCATTGTTATAAATTACTGGGGACTGGCGTCTTAATTATTAAAAAATATCTAATAATCATTTTTAAAGGATTTTAAATAAACACGTGATGCATTAATCAGATATTTTTTGGGGTAACAGCTTTGTCGACGCAATCACAATATCCGTTCTCAATACCGCTATTTTTGCCGCGAGATAATTTATTTATTGAGGCTAAAATGAAAAAGAAACTGGTTATTGCTCTGGGCGGCAATGCGCTTTTGCAGCGCGGAGAGGTTTTGAGCGCGGAGAATCAGCAGCGGAGCATTGAGCTTTTTGCACAAACCGTGACAAGCCTGGCGCGTGACTATCAGCTGGTGATTGTTCATGGCAACGGACCGCAGGTGGGTTTACTGGCGCTGCAAAATGCGGCGTACACCGGCTCTCCCGCCTGGCCGCTGGATATTCTGGTGGCTGAAAGCCAGGGCATGATCGGCGTCGCTATTGCCCAGGCATTAACGCAATGTGCAGGCGGAACGCCCGTAACGACGCTGATGACGCGCGTGGAAGTCGATCCTGATGACGCGGCGTTCGCCACGCCCGGCAAATACATTGGGCCGGTATATCCTCCCGAACAGCAGACCGAACTGGAGAAGCGTTATGGCTGGACGATAAAAGCCGACGGTCAGCACATTCGTCGGGTTGTACCTTCCCCAGCGCCAAAAAACATTGTCGACGGTGATGCTATTCAAACGCTGCTGGCGGCAGGCCATACGGTAATCTGCTGCGGCGGAGGCGGCGTCCCGGTTGTGGCGCAGGGGGATAGCTATCGGGGAACCGAAGCGGTGATCGACAAAGATTTAACGGCAGCGGTGCTGGCATGTACTCTCGACGCCGATCATTTGCTGATCCTCACCGATGCCGACGCGGTGTATGAGCACTGGGGCACGCCGCAAGCGCGGGCATTGCGTCACGTCACGCCAGAGGAACTGGCTCCCTTCGCTGCGCCGGACGGCGCGATGGGCCCGAAAGCCGCCGCCGTGATCCAGTTTGTCAAGCAGAGCGGGAATGCGGCCTTTATTGGCGCGCTCAAAGATGCGCCGCAGATCCTGGCTGGCGAAAAAGGAACCTGCGTGACGCGATAATGTCTGTGTGCAGGATGCACGCTATCACCTCACGGGACGGATGAGGTGATAGCCCCCTCCGGCTGACGGACAAAAAAATGGCTTCCCGAAGGAAGCCATTTCAACAATCTGCGAGGCTGAAATTACAGAACGTCTACCGCGTTCAGTTCTTTGAAAGCCTGTTCCAGACGGGTGATCATGGAAGTCTGGCCTGCACGCAGCCATACGCGCGGATCGTAGTATTTCTTGTTCGGCTGATCTTCGCCTTTCGGGTTACCCAGCTGACCCTGCAGATACGCTTCGTTATCTTTGTAGTACTTCAGAACACCTTCCCAGGTTGCCCATTGGGTATCGGTATCGATGTTCATTTTGATAACACCGTAGCTTACGGAATCTTTGATTTCCTGAGCAGTAGAACCGGAACCGCCGTGGAAAACGAAGTTCAGGCTGTTGTGCGGCAGGTTGTGTTTCTTAGAAACGTATTCCTGAGAGTCGCGCAGGATGGTCGGGGTCAGAACCACGTTACCCGGCTTGTAAACGCCGTGTACGTTACCGAAGGAAGCCGCGATGGTGAAACGCGGGCTGATTTTGCTCAGTTCGGTGTACGCGTAATCAACGTCTTCCGGCTGGGTATACAGAGCGGAAGCGTCCATGTGGCTGTTATCCACGCCGTCTTCTTCGCCGCCGGTGCAGCCCAGTTCGATTTCCAGGGTCATGCCGATTTTGGACATGCGCGCCAGGTATTTGGAGCAGATTTCGATGTTCTCTTCCAGAGACTCTTCAGACAGGTCGATCATGTGAGACGAGAACAGCGGTTTACCGGTCTCCGCGAAGTGTTTCTCACCCGCGTCCAGCAGACCGTCGATCCACGGCAGCAGTTTCTTCGCGCAGTGGTCGGTGTGCAGAATAACCGGAACACCGTAGTGTTCAGCCATCTGGTGAACGTGATGCGCACCGGAGATCGCACCCAGGATAGCAGCGCCCTGAGGAACGTCAGTTTTTACGCCTTTGCCCGCGATGAAAGAAGCGCCACCGTTGGAGAACTGAACGATAACCGGCGCTTTCACTTTTGCAGCGGTTTCCAGAACGGCGTTGATGGAGTCGGTGCCGACGCAGTTTACTGCTGGCAGAGCAAAGTTGTTTTCTTTAGCTACCTGGAAAACTTTCTGTACGTCATCGCCAGTGATAACGCCAGGTTTTACGAAATCAAAAATTTTAGACATGTTGCGAGTCCTGTTTCTGTATCTTCGACCGTTAAAACGGGGGAGCGGGCCTTTCAGCGCGCTGAAAAACAGGCGGGTTTCCCCGCCTGAACAAATTTACTGCTTCGCGCGCTCCTCGAGCATCGCTACGGCTGGCAGAACTTTGCCTTCCACGAATTCGAGGAATGCGCCGCCGCCAGTGGAGATGTAGGAGATTTTGTCTGCAATACCGAACAGATCGATAGCCGCCAGAGTGTCACCGCCGCCAGCGATAGAGAACGCTTCGCTGTCTGCAATAGCGTTAGCCACGATTTCAGTCCCTTTACGGAAGTTCGGGAATTCAAATACGCCGACCGGACCGTTCCACAGAATGGTTTTCGCATTCTTCAGGATCTCAGCCAGTTGCTGTGCAGACGCGTCGCCGATGTCCAGGATCTGCTCGTCTTCTTTCACGTCAGAGACAGATTTCAGCGTAGCCGCGGCGGTTTCAGAGAACTCGGTGGCAACGCGAACGTCAGTCGGCACCGGGATATCACAGGTGGTCAGCAGACGTTTTGCTTCGTCAACCAGGTCAGCTTCGTACAGGGATTTCCCTACGCTGTGGCCCTGAGCGGCAACGAAGGTGTTGGCGATACCGCCGCCCACGATCAGCTGGTCAGCGATTTTGGACAGGGAGTCCAGTACCGTCAGTTTGGTAGAGACTTTAGAACCGCCGACGATAGCGACCATCGGACGAGCCGGTTCTTTCAACGCTTTACCCAGCGCGTCCAGTTCAGCCGCCAGCAGCGGGCCGGCACAGGCTACGTCAGCAAATTTGCCGATACCGTGAGTAGACGCCTGCGCACGGTGAGCCGTACCAAATGCGTCCATGACGAACACGTCGCACAGCGCCGCGTATTTTTTGGACAGCGCTTCGTCGTCTTTCTTCTCGCCCTTGTTAAAGCGAACGTTTTCCAGAACCACCAGCTCACCGGCCGCCACTTCAACGCCGTCCAGGTAATCTTTAACCAGACGAACCGGGTTGGACAGTTTGTCTTTCAGGTAGTTAACAACCGGCAGCAGAGAGAATTCTTCGTTGTACTCGCCTTCGGTAGGACGACCCAGGTGGGAAGTGACCATCACTTTCGCACCCTGTTTCAGCGCCAGTTCGATAGTCGGCAGGGAAGCACGGATACGCGCGTCGCTGGTTACTTTCCCTTCTTTAACTGGCACGTTCAGATCCGCACGGATGAAAACGCGTTTACCAGCAAGATCCAGATCGGTCATCTTGATTACAGACATGGTGAATCCTCTCGTTGATTCTTAAAGTTTTGCAAGCGCTTACGCGCTTTACCTGAAACCAATAGCGGCCATGGCTAACGTGGTGTCGAGCATTCTGTTAGCAAAGCCCCATTCATTATCGCACCAGACCAGCGTCTTTATCAGGTGCCCACCACTGACTCGCGTTTGTGTGCCATCGACGATGGCGCTGTGCGGGTCATGGTTAAAATCTACTGAGACCAACGGTAATTCCGTATAGTCAACTATATCATGAAATGCACCTTGTGCCGCTTTTTGCAGCAACTGGTTGACTTCATTGGCTTTTACCGGTTTCTTCACCGTGACGCTTAAGTCGATTGCCGTGACGTTTATCGTGGGAACACGCACCGCAATGGCCTCAAAACGATCGTTAAACTGCGGAAAAATACGGGTAATGCCTGCCGCCAGTTTGGTATCGACCGGAATGATCGACTGACTCGCCGCACGCGTACGCCGCAGGTCAGGATGGTATGCATCGATAACCTGCTGATCGTGCATGGCGGAGTGTATTGTGGTCACCGTACCAGACTCGATGCCATAGGCATCATCTAATAATTTGATGACGGGAATGATGCAGTTCGTCGTGCAGGACGCGTTTGACACAATGCGGTCTTGTGCCCGCAGGCGATCCTGATTGACGCCAAACACAACGGTGGCGTCGAGATCGTGGCTGCCAGGATGTGAAAAGAGCACTTTCTTCGCGCCTGCGGCGATATGCGCTTCGCCGTGTTCGCGGCTGCCGTATACGCCCGTGCAGTCGAGGACAATATCAACGCCCAGTTCACGCCAGGGCAACGCGGCAAGCGAAGGCTGATGCAGGATGCGGATCGAATCGTCGCCGACAATGAGCTGCTCGCGCTCATGGCGAACGTCCCATGCAAAACGTCCATGGCTGGTGTCATATTTCAACAAATGCGCCATGCCTGCGGCATCCGCCAGTTCGTTGATGGCCACCACGGTGATTTCCGCCCGACGTCCGGATTCGTATAAAGCGCGAACCACGTTACGTCCGATGCGACCGAAGCCATTAATCGCTACGCGTACGGTCATAGATCTCCTGCAAGGCTATCCTGATTCAGATGTGGCTGACAGAGTAATCCAGCGCATCGTTCAGGGAAACCTTACCTGTCGCAAACTGCGACTGATTGATTATTTGTCGAACATTTAATCGACTGAAACGCTTCAGCTAGAATAAGCGAAACGAGGAATAAAAGGAATGATTGTCCAGTTGATTAAGCCAGCTATATGACTTACATCACATTTCACGCCCCTGGTTCGCAGAAATTATTCCACCCAGGAGTAATAGCGGTTGCCCCGGCGCCGATTCCAGGAATCGTACGCCAGGCGGCCCTCTTAGCAGAGCCGATACTCACCTGTCGGCGTCATGACTAACGTAAGGTCGGCCGATCGACTGTTTTGCAGAACCCGACGCACGTTCGGCCCATCAGTGCGTTCATAGAATGCTTCGGCATCACCCTGAGACGATCCTCCCGCCAGTTTACGGGCGATCAGGCGCGATCGAAGCGCCTCTTCCGGTGCGCGTATAAAGATCGAATAATCGCAAAACTCCGCCAGTGCCTGCCAACGCGGTTCCTTCAGCAAAAGCCAGTTTCCTTCAACAATCACCAACGGCGCGGTTACCGGGATGGCATTTTCAACCGGCTCATGGGTTTGCCGATCGTACTGCGGCCAGGCGCCTTCCGCTTCCCTGATCTGACGCAGATTGCGCGCCAGTTTATCCACGTCAAAGGTGTCCGGCGCGCCTTTACTGGCTCGCAAGTTATGCGCCTCCAGCCACGCGTTGTAATGATGAAAGCCATCCATCGGCAGAGTCTGGATCGTTGGCAGACTGGCGTCCTGTTGACAGAGATACTCCCAAAATGTGGTTAGCGTGGATTTGCCGGTCCCGGGAGGGGCGCAGAGAAAAATAAGGGTTCGTTGTCCAGTATGCGCAGCGTTTATTTTCGCCAGCTGTCGCAACAGGGGTTTATGGACGATTTCAATTTCATCGTCGTGGTAATGCGCGGTAACGTCCAGCCCATTAACCGTCAGTCCGATTTTCACGGCATTAATTCCTTTAAAATTGTCGTTACCGCCAGCGTCATCGCCGTCTTGATCATGCCGGTAAAGCGAACCTCGGACCAGGTGGCGAAGTCGGCAAACTTCATCGACTCAAGCGCGCCATATAAGGTTGCATTACGGGTAATACTGTTTACGTTACTGACGAAATCCCAGGTGATGTCATCCGTAAAGCCCGGGATCGTGTCCTGTTCCTTAAGGTAGCGATAAAACTGGGAAAAATGGGTGATGTCGGCATACAGCCATTTTTCCATTTTTCCCAACGCATAAATCAGGCGTAACGCAACGTCGATATCATCAAGCGGCCCACTCTGCGCGAGTAACGGCTTCACTGCATACTCCACGATCTCTTCATCATTATCGACAAACAGCGACGGCAGAAAGCGTTTAATGCCCTGAAGCAAAATGTCATGTGCCGTCGTCATAAACGAAAGTAAATTGGTCTGAGCGTCCAGTTGCTCAAGCACATCGTCTTCTGTCAGCGTCGTCATTTGTGTCCCGATAAATCACCATGAATGCAGAGAGTCTATTATATTACACGTTCGATCCGCGCCGCCGATCAGTAAAGTTTGCGTGCGCACACCCTTCGCAACCTGTTGGATCCCCTTCAGAAGGTCGCCCCCCGTCACGCCCGTTGCACTAAAGAGAATGTCATTTCCCTTTACTAACGTGTCGATCGCATAGACGCGGTTAATCTCGACGCCCATCTCCGCACAGCGTTGTCGTTCACGGACAGCAATCACGCGATTATCTGCGGTATCGCCTTTCGCTTCACAAAAGTCGATCAGCTCTGCCTGCATATCGCCCCCGAGCGCTTTGACCGCACAAGCGGAAATCACCCCTTCCGGCGCACCGCCGAGCGTATACATCAGGTCATACGGATTGTCCTGCAGACAGGTCAGAACGCTGGCCGCCACATCGCCATCGGGCAGGGCAAAAACCTTTACGCCGAGCTGTGTTGCCTCGGCAATCGCCGGATGAAGCCGGGGTTTGTCCAGCGTGACCATGCGTAAGCGATCCAGCGGTTTTCCCAGCGCCGCCGCCACATTGCGTAAATTGTCGGCTAACGGAAGCGCCAGATCGATCGCGCCTTTTGCCTGGGCATTAACAACCAGCTTTTTCATATACATGTCAGGTGCGTGAAGCAAACTGCCGCGCGGGGCGAAAGCCATGACCGCCAGCGCATTGCTCTGCCCCATTGCGACCATACGGGTTCCTTCAATAGGATCGACAGCGATATCCACCTCCGGCCCGCTGCCTGTTCCGACCTCCTCACCGATCCATAACATCGGCGCACAATCGATTTCCCCCTCGCCAATGACAATTCTCCCACGGATAGCCACCTCGTTCAGAGCCTGTCGCATCGCGCTGACCGCGAGACCATCGATCCGGTTTTTGTCGCCGCATCCGGTTTGCGGCCAGGCTGCCAGCGCCGCCCGTTCCGTTGTGCGAAATAGCGGCCATGTCAGAGAGATCATGCAGCAGCCTCCCCTACGTCCACGCCAAATTGCGCCAGCAGGAATCTCTCAGCCTTTTCGTTCCAGATACCGTGCGTCTCTTCAACCAGACGCGCCAGTTCACGAAACAACGGATCGGTTTTGCCTTTTTCCGCGAAATCAGCGATCGCCGTCAGCGGCATCGTGACGCCGTTATAAATCAGCTTCTTGCCGCCCGGAATATCGGGAAGATTGAGGACCGTATCCGGCACCGCATCCAGCCCGCCGATATGGGTGACCATAAAAGACGGTTGCAGTTGTCCCGTAGCGCTTAATGCAATCGCCTCTTTCATATCGTCGGTGGAACCGCCGGATGTTCCGACCACATGTGTACTGTTGTAATGCACGTTGTAAAAGTTGAACGGCACCCTGAAGCGACTGTCCGTCGGCCCGGCAAAAAAGTTCAGGCAACCGTCTTCCGCGAGAAGCTCATCCGCCAGTTCGACAAGGGCCGGAACAGCGGCATAGACAAATACGTCATCAAAACCGCTACCGTCCGTAAGATCGCGAAGCATGGCTGCGGGCTCTTTTATTCCGGCGGTATTCACATAAATAAGCTCGATGCCTTTACTGGCCGCGTGCTCAACCGTTAGCAAGCGGCTGGCCTGGGCCAGTCGCGTTTCATCGATATCCACCACCACGACCCGCGACGGCTGGATCCCGCCATTAATGGCATAGTCAATGGCGCCTATCCCCATCGGCCCGGCACAGGCTAATAGCGCGATATTGCCGCCAGGTTTAATGCCCATCCGGTGATCGTAAACGTAAGGCGTAGTGTGATAATTGGCGTTATAAGCGCCAATTATGCAGCACATCGGTTCCGCCAGCGATGCGGCGGCGAAATAAGAGCCGTGATAGGGTAAAACGCAGCCCAACTTAATCGCGATCTCCGGGATAATCATATACGTCGCATTACCGCCAAAATATTCATAGCTGTATCCGGCAGAATAACCACTCGGCAAGCCCATTGCGGGTTGTAAAACGAAGCGCTCGCCCTTTTTATATTTATCGGTTAGATTTTTCCCGACTTCGACAATGATCCCGGCACATTCATGACCGGTAATCACCGGATGATTCTCCAGATCATCTGGCACACGTTTATGTTCGCTGCCTAATGTTGCCGCTTTCCAGGTAGACAAACAGACGCTGTCAGAAATAACGCTGACTAATAATTCATTATCCGTAATGTCAGGTAGTTCAAATTCACGGATACGGACATCCCGCTTGCCATAGATGGCTGCCACTTTCGTTTTCATATTTACTCCAGAAACCAGAAATATTACTTCGTCGTAAGGTGATGAAATAAATCGTCGAGCAACGGGTCGCCAATATAGTTTTTAATCAGAACGACGGGTTTGTCGCTAACCCGTTTAACGCGCCCCTCCAGGCTGGCATGCGTCACGATAATATCGGCATCCTCGGGGACATTTTCGATTGCATAATGTTTGACATCGACCGTTAATCCCGCTTTTTCCAGGCGTTTACGAAACGTCGTTGCTCCCATCGCGCTCGACCCCATTCCCGCATCGCAAACAAATGCTATTCGTTTCACATCACGGTAAGAGAATTTACCCTCCTGCTTCATTGCCTTGACGGCTTTCGTGGAATCACTGAAGGTATCTTCACTTTCGCCAGCGCTATTTTTTTCCATTTTTAATATGAAAGAGGTCACCACAAAGGTCACCAGCGTTCCCGCCGTAACACCGGCAATCGTCGCCAGGAAAGCCCCCTTCGGCGTCAGCGCCAGGTAAGCAAAAATCGACCCAGGGCTCGGCCCGGCGACCAGCCCGCCGCCTAATACATTAAAGACCCACGTTCCGCTCATCCCGCCCGCAATCATGCCGATCAGCGTCAACGGTTTCATCAGCACATACGGGAAATACAGTTCATGGATACCGCCCAGGAAATGGATGATCATGGCGCCGGGTGCAGACTTCTTCGCCATCCCTTTACCAAACAAGGTGAACGCAAGCAGTAAACCCAGACCCGGACCCGGGTTAGACGCCACCATAAAGAAAATGGATTTTCCTGTCTCCGAGGCTTGCTGCATACCCAGTGGATAATAAACGCCCTGGTCAATCGCATTGTTTAAAAAAAGGATTTTTGCTGGTTCATTAATTAACGACAGTAGCGGCAGGTAGCCCGCATGTACCAACGATTCAATACACTCCTTCACAAAGTTATTGGCAACCAGTACCGCCGGGCCAATGACCTCAAACCCCAGCAGACACAAGATCATCCCGGCGATACCCAGGGAGAAGTTATTAATCACCATTTCAAAACCGGCAGGAATGCGCCTGTCCAGCAGTCGGTCAATATATTTAATCACCAGCCCGCCTAGCGGTCCCATGATCATTGAACCGAGGAACATTGGGATATCCGCGCCAATAATGACGCCAATCGTACCAATGCCTCCCATCACCGCTCCCCGTTTGCCCCCCACCAGATGTCCACCGGTCGAACCAATCATCACCGGCAGTAAATAGGTAATCATCGGGCCGACAATTTTGGCGAAATGTTCATTCGGCAACCATCCGGTTGGAATAAATAATGCGGTAATAAAGCCCCAGGCAATAAAGGCGCCGATATTCGGGATGACCATTGCAGTCAAAAACCCGCCAAAAGCCTGGACCTTAGCACGAGCAGACTTGTGTTCCATATTAATATCCTGTCAAGGAGAGAATAATTATGCGTGAGCGATAATATCCGCTAACTGTTTTTCTGACTTTGCCGCTAACAGCGCGTTTATCGTTTGTTCTTCACATAACAGCTCGCTTAATGCCTGGATAGCTTCAATATGTGAATCGGCATTTGCTGCCGATAAACCTATTAATAACCTGATACCTTCTTCACCTTCACTGAACTGCACTTCCTGTTTGAGTAACGTTAACGACATTCCTGTTTTTAACGCTCCACACTCTGGTCGCGCATGAGGCATAGCCACGCCGGGAGCCAGAATATAATAAGGGCCGTTGCTGAGAGTCGAATCTTTAATAGCCTGAATATAATTTGAATTAATATAATGATGAGTCAGCAGGGAAGACATGCAAAAATCAATGGCCTGCTGCCAGTTTTCTACCGATGACTTTATCGAGATAGATGCTTCAGGAAAATAATCAATCAACCGCATACGTAATCCTTATTTTATTTTTAGGGTACAATTTTGCGCTGAAAATAAAATACGCGCGCGATAAAATGAAAGCAACAGGGGTCAACGTCAGGGCGAGAAAGAAGCGTGTTTTATAAAAGCAAATAAAAACAATGATATAAAAACAAAAAATTAAAAAGCAACTGTAATTACGTGACATGAACTGCATTTTTTGAATATGAATTAATGTTCATTTTGCAATGGTGATCACAAATACGCTATTGCCATCATTAAAAATTATCACCTCCCCCTGAAGCCGTTACGCATTAATCGCGTAAAAAAAAGGCCATCTGTGAATACAGACGGCCTAAGGGGGTAATGTGTAAATTCCCGCCAGACGATATGGCGGGGAAAGGGACGACTTAGCTCAAGAGCGAGTTATCAAATTGAATGATGACAGTTGCGTAGGCGTCGATGGTGGTTTCACGCATCAGAGGTACCCAGTGCGGCATGTCGCTATGGCGCGTGACGCCGGACATGCTCATGTCGCCATTCCACTGCTTGTGTTCCGGCGTTTTCGGCATGTCCATACCCGTCTGACCGGTTGCAGACCCAGGAGAAAGCTTCACGTCACTGCCATCACCGGAAGACGGCGCCACGCCGTTGGTCATGTCACCGTTCGCCTGCTTGTGCTCCGGTGTTTTCGGCATGTCCATACCGGTCTGACCGGTAGACGATCCCGGTGATAGCTTCGCGCTGTCGCCGTTGCCGGAAGACGGCGCCACGCCGTTGGTCATGTCACCGTTCCACTGCTTGTGCTCCGGTGTTTTCGGCATGTCCATCCCGGTCTGACCGGTAGACGATCCCGGTGATAGCTTCGCGCTGTCGCCGTTGCCGGAAGACGGCGCCACGCCGTTGGTCATGTCACCGTTCCACTGCTTGTGCTCCGGCGTTTTCGGCATATCCATTCCGGTCTGACCGGTAGACGATCCTGGGGACAGCTTGGCACTGTCGCCGTTGCCGGAAGATGGCGCCACGCCGTTGGTCATGTCACCGTTCCACTGCTTGTGCTTCGGCGTCTTCGGCGTGTCCATTCCGGTCTGACCGGTAGACGATCCCGGGGACAGCTTGGCACTGTCGCCGTTGCCGGAAGATGGCGCCACGCCGTTGGTCATGTCACCGTTCCACTGCTTGTGCTTCGGCGTCTTCGGCGTGTCCATTCCGGTTTTGCCGGTTGCGGAACCTGGAGACAGCGTCGGGTAGTTCGTATTCGGAACAGGCCATTTCTTAGTCGGCGTCGTAGTATCAGCCGCGGCTGGCGTCGGCGTGGTGTCCGATTTCGTTTCGCTGTCTGCCGGTTTCGGCGCCGGTTTCAGATCGTCTGCTTTCTGCGGCGTGACGGCCGGAACGTCTTCACTGTGCGCGGTCTGCGACGGCGTGGTATCCGTCTTCGTTTCGCTGTCTGCCGGTTTCGGCGCCGGTTTCAGATCGTCTGCCTTCTGCGGCGTGACGGCCGGAACGTCTTCACTGTGCGCGGTCTGCGACGGCGTGGTATCCGTCTTCGTTTCGCTGTCTGCCGGTTTCGGCGCCGGTTTCAGATCCTCTGACTTCTGCGGCGTGACGGCCGGAACGTCTTCGCTACGCGGCGGTTTGCCCGGAGTGAAATCTGTCTTTTTCTCGCCGGTGCTACCGTTGCCTTTGTTCTTAGGCGCATCTGGCGTATCAAGGTCATAGCTGCCTTTATTTTTCTTACCGATGCCCGGATCGGCCAGCGTAAAGGAGATATTGTTGCCTGCTTCCTTCTCATCACGCGTGACGACAGACATTTCGTCTTTATTGGTATTGATCTCGCCGGTCGTGCCTTTACTGGTGATATCACCAACGGAAATGGTCGATTTTTGCGTTTCATCACGATGAATTTCATCAACCGTATCAACATAAAGGTTTGCCGATGGCACGCCGCCTTTCTTGCCCGGCACGCCACCGATACCCACACCACCGCCACCGTACAGACCATCCTGTTCCACACTGTCTTCAAGGGTCCGGGCGTTAATGTCGCCAGCCACGTTCACGGAACCGGTACCCTCTTCAGAGACAATATTCGCCCCTGTCATGTTCAGGTCGCCGCCGGTTTTCACGTTCACTTCGCCATTCGTGTGAATGCCAGATTGTTTTGCCGTGGTCGCTGCGTCATGCGCTTCGGAGCCACCACCCGCGTTTACCGCAGCGGTAGGCGTAACCCCTTTACCCGATACGGCGACACCCACCGACGCCCCCCAGTTCTGTCGGGCATTTTCGGTATGAACCGTATCCTGGACGGAGGTAATATCCAGATCCCCTGCCACGTCGACATCCGCGGTATTGGCCTCGATATTTGCCCCAGTCATGGACATATCGCCGCCGGTTTTGATCTTCACGTTATCGGCGGTAATAGTACTGTTGGTGTAGGTGGTAGAGTCACCGGAACCATTTTCTTTATTACCGCTGTAGTCAACGGACGCACCGCCGCTGATTCCGGTCAGATCCACACCAACGCCTGCCGTGACCCCTCCAGAATGTTCTTCGCTGGAGTTGGAATAGCTGGAAGTCGATTTCGCCGCATTCATCGACACGTCGCCACCGGCGTTAATTTCTACCTCCTCGCCCTTAATATCGACACCATTGAGGGTGGTGTCTTTTTTAGTATTGATAGAGATATTTTTCGCATTAATGTTGGTGATATTTTCCGACGTCGTTTCGGTAGTGGATGTCGATTTCTTCGAACCGCCGCCAATCGTTATGGACGCGCCCGCAATATCGTTAAGTAACAAATTCGACGCATCGCCAAGCACTTCTGCGGCTGTGGTCCCCGCATTAAGCTCCTGGCCATCCTGCGATTTCTCGACCAGGTTACCGGCCTTATCGGCGGAATCGGCAAGGGTACTGTGCGCTTCGCCAGAAATACCGAAATTCATCTCTTTATGCGTGGTGGTGGTCTTCTCTTCATCGAGGTATTTAGTGCTGGTGACATCTTCTGCATTAATACTCAGAGAGTCGCCCGCGCTCAGGTCAGCCCCACCGATATCCACGGTTTTATTGGCGTTGATCGATCCCGACTCGGCAAAACTGATTGAGGCATTCGTATTCTTTTTACTGTCAGTAACGGTAGAATCACTTTGAGAATTAAATTCGAGACTGAAACCCGCGGTATCGTTTACCGGCGCGCGTCCAGGCTTTTTACCGATAGCCGACGTATCGGATTGTGAACCGGCACTAACGTAATCGCCTGTCGTGGTTGTATTAGACCCACCCGACATCGTGCCATAGTCCGTTTCCACTGTCTGACCACCACCGCTGACCCCAGCCCCCATACGGAATTCGCGGCTGGAGGTGTGCTCTTCCGAATGAGAGACATCCTCTGAGGTTTTAATCGTGACATTGTTTTCTGCCGAGATCGAGCCGGTCTGCGCAGAATAGGTGCCGCCTTCCATCACAACATCATTTTTAGCCTCAATGTTCATATTCCCGCCAGCCGACACATTACTGCCAATAGCGGTGCCCGTCGTGGTGGAGGTATCCGATAACGAGAAATTAAAGGCATTTTGCACATCGTTATCAATGGTGCGGGTCGCATCAATTTCATGCAGGTCGTTGAAGGTCACGTCCCCCTCTGTGGCCTTCATATTGACATCCTGACCCGCGGTAATATCTGACGCGTTTGAGGTGATTGATTTCGCTTCCATGCTGATGCTACCGCCAGCAGTCACGCCATCGTCGTAGGCATGAATAATCTGCTTGCCATCTTCACCCCGACCCACGCTTGCCGTCATGGTGATATCGCCATTTTCAGCGCTCATCGCAATATCACCGTCGGCACTGATAGCCGCGCCATTATTGTTGATATCGCCATTGGTGGTCGTCATGCTCATATCGCCACCCGCGGAAATACCGGAGTTCATACCGTTACTGACGTTATTAATATCGCCGTCAGAGACCAACGTCATGTCGCCGCCAGACGAAATTGAGCCATTCATATTGTTGATTTCACTGGCATCAACGTTCATGTCATTACCAGCATGGATTGTCGCGCTGCCGCCGTTAACGTCGCCGCTTTCCATCTGACGCAGCGTTTCCGGGCACAGATAAACAACCGGAACCAATACATCCACACCGTTTACATTTTGGTTAACAAACCAGACGATATCTTTATCCAGATTGCTACGCTGCTCCTGAGACAACGGTTCGCCAACCACCAGGCCAAGCTCACTATCCTTCGCCGCTTCACCTGCGTTATCCATTAATGCCTGGACAAGCGCATCGCCCTCCAGGCCGTCGCGAATTGAGAAGAAGCTGCCAACCGAGGCGGAAATTTCGCGGCGAATCAGCTCAGAGGTAAAATAATTATCGCCGATCACATTGACCGGCTGTTGCGGATCGTACCCCACCTGATCAAAGAAATAGTCCGATCCGGTATAACCGCTCTGGTCTATCATCGATGGACGGGTTTCAAAAATCGGCACGATATTGTTAGCGGGTCCCGGATAATCCTCGCCATTTTTCGCCGCTTCTGTGGTTTTCTTGAAATCGGTGGAGATTTCAAACATTCCCGGGATCGAGATCATATCTTTGATGGTCGGCATGGGGCTGATACCCATGGACAGCTCATCAATAGTTTTGGTATTGACGTTGACATCATAGCCCGCAATAACGGTGTCAACGGTATAATCACCTACATCAACATCGCTGATATTGGCGTTGGCGTTAATCACCCCTGCCCCGGCAATACCATTATCCAGCACCCCACCATTCTGCGTGAAGTTGCCGCCAGCGGTAATTTCGCCTTTTTCCTGCGGCACATAATAGGTTTTATTGGCCTTCAACCCTGCATTGTCTGATGCGGTTTGTTGCGCCCAAATATTACACAATTTGTTATAATTAGACGTTTGCCAGTTTTCGCCGAAAATTCGGATCATCATGCTGTTAAATAATGTTGATTGATTACCTAACATCACTACTGCATTAAACCAGAGCTCTTTTTCCGCATCAGTGCCGCCCCCTTTTGTGTCAATTTTGTTTGCCGCACTGCCCCCGCCAAATTCAAAGTCAAGGAATTGATAAAGCGTATCGAATTCCCAGCTCGACTGGTGCTCTGATGCAAGCTCCCAGCGATAGGTAATGGAGCCTTCCTTGCTGAGCGGAAGTTGCAAGTAATCGTAAAGCGTAAGTTCGCCATAGCGCGGCGAGTTATAGACGTTACCTGTGATGGTGATATCTTTCGCCGCCTGTATCAGACCACCGGTATTAATCACATCGTGGGTATCGTAAATATCACGCTGGTTGATATTGATATTGCCACCTGCGCTGATCTCCGCCTGGTTTTCCAGTTGCAGACCGGATGTGACGGTCGGCATATATAACCCAATATGCGTATAAGATTTCGTCATTGCATGTTCGATCGTCTCATACGATACAGTTGCAATCTGCGAGCCAGTGATTGAAATTTCATCACCGCTGTAGGTGCTTTCATTGGTAATGACTTCAGCATCAAGATTAATATTTTTTTCTGACCGGATTATCCCCGCCTGGTTCCAGATTTCTTTCGCGATAATCGACAAATCACCCATGCTAAGCACATTACCGCCAACGGCATTGATAAACTGTCCGTTGCGCGCTTCAAGACTCAAATCGCCCATTGTCCACAGCAGACTTTGCGCGCCATTAGTCACATTCTTCGCATTAATATCTAAATCACCGCCGGTGACGATAGACATGTTATTGACGAAGTCGCCTTCGGCGTCCACGTTCATATCGCCGATGATTTCCAGCATGGCATTGTTCGTAAAATCACCCTGCGTCGAAATGTTCAGCTCACTTCCTGCCCGAATGTTTTTACTGAGATTGTCAAGAGTCAAACTGGCGTCGAGATCAAGAGACAAAATCCGCCCGGCTTCCAGAATACCAGAGGTATTATTCAGGCTGGCCAGTTTGAGCGTCAGATCGCGATCGGCAACAATAGACGAGTTGTCTTCATTCGCCATAGCCCTGGCGTTGACGGTAATATCATAACCGGCGATAAGCGAATCAGCGCTGTTGTTAATATCACCGTTCGTCACGTTCAGCGTGGTGGTTCGGCCACCGACGATTACCGCCGAATTTGTGTTATTTAAACCCTGCGCAATATTCAGCGTCAGGTTATTATCAGACGAGACAATAGCGCCGCCATCATCATTCGTCAGATTATTAGCATCGATAGTCAGGTCGCCGCCCGCGACCAGAGTTGATGCGTATTCCCCCGTGCCGCCGCTGTTGGTCAAGGTATCCGCGGCGATAGTCAGCGTACCGTCAACCGCCTGAATCAAGGAACCTGACAGGTTCGTCAGCAGACCGATCGCATTGAGTACAGTATGCATACTTGCTGTAATCACGGCCTGGTCGGCGTTGGTCAGGGCATCCACATCTTCAATCGTCAGGTTACGCAAGGCCATTAACACATGGTCGCTCCCCTGGTTAATCAGGTTTCTGATATTGCGGATAATCAGATCGGTTCCGGCCTGTACAACACCTTCATTTTTAAGCGTATCGCCATTTTGCAGGGTGATCGCACTGTTGCTAAGGATGACAGCCTGGTTAGTCAGTTCCCGAACGCCGTCAAACGTCATATCGCCTGACGCCACAATGGAAGCGTCGGAAACGTTATTCAGCGTATCAACGGAAGTTATATTGAGCGCGCCACCTGCCTGAATCACCGCGCCACCGCTGTTGGTTAATGAATCAACATTGTTAATGGCAAGCTGTGTGCCACTGACCACCACCGCGCCATTCTGGTTTGAAATGTCGGACAGATGGCTGAGTGAAAGAGCGCCTTCGGCAATCAGCTGGGAATTATCGTTTTTAAGGGATTCAATATTCGACAATTGCAGGCTATCACCGCTGTAGATTGTCCCGGTATTGACGTTATTAAGCGTATCAATCTGATCGAGCAGGAGTGTCGTCGCCTGAATTGTCGATGCGTCATTCGTCAGCGTATTAATACCGGTAAGCGTAAGATCTTCCGTGGCTAAGATAACCCCATCCTGGGTATTAGAAAGCGACGCAAGATTGGTCAACGAAACGGACTTGCCCTGGATCCAACCGGCATTGTCATTCACCACTGTCGTCACGTTTTCGCCATCCAGTGACAGTTTACCCGCCGCCAGAATTTCACCGCCGCTGGTGTTGGCGAGCTGCTTGCTCACCTTCAATTCCATATCGCCCGACGAACTGAGCGTACCGCCAGCATTGCTTAGCTTCGCGGTCTTCACCTGAACTTTCTGTTTAGCATTCACGGTGCCGCCGTTTTCAAGAGTGGCATCTGCATCAGAAGTCGTTAGCGCGATGCTGCGGCCTTCAATGGTGCCGGTATTTTTCAGCGACTTGCCTTTCGCAGTGACGGTAACGTCATTTTTATTGCTGATGATATTGCCGCTGTTGTCGATATCGCCTTCAGCACTTACATCGATGGTTGCATCGTCGCTACTGATCGTACCGCTATTGATAAGGTTTCCGCGGCTGGCAAGCTGCATTTCCCCTTGCGTGACGCCGATTACCCCTTTGTTATTGAGGGCGCTGGCATTCATCACCAGTTTTTTATCGGCAAAGATTCGGCCGCTGTTATCCAGGTCGCCAACGGTGAGCGTCTGGGTGCCAGACGCATAGATCACGCCATTATTTTTCGCCGTTCCGGAAGCGATAACGATATTGCCGCTGGCGTTAACGGCACCGCTGCTTTCAAACGCGCCAGTCAGATTAACCTGCAAAGTGCCTTTTTTCGCCAGTACAGAGCCGCCGTTATTGGTCATACTGCCAGCGGTAATCTGAATATCTCCGCTGTGGCTGATAACCTGAACATCCGATACCAGTGAGCTGAACGCGACTTCCTTGCCGTCCACCAGGACGACGAAGTCACCCTTTTTCAGCGTCACAACGCCATTGCTGATGATATTGCCATTTGCATCCAGCGCCTGGAGTTTGCCATTCAGCGTATATTGTCCGGCAACGTTGATCTGGATGGCTGGTACAGAGGTCGTCGCCGTCGCGTTGGTGATCAGCGAGGCGGCATTTTGCACCAGCGAACTGGCGTCAATACGGATCTTACCCGCAGAGGAAATCACATCGTTATTGAGGGTAACGCCAGCAAGCGCATTAAACACAATGTCATTTTGCGCTTCAACGCCCATCGCGCTATTGCTGGATTTGGTGGTCGCAATATTGTTGCCGTTTAGCGTAATATTTTTATCGCTGTGCAGACTGGCCAGCGTGATATCCCCGTCGGCGCTAATCTCTAAATCACCGCTGGAAATAATACCACCTGCGTGGCGCACACCCGCGCCAGATTCGGTGCTGATTAACTGAATTTTACCGCCGTACATGGAACCCAGCGCGCTACCATCGATAGCAACAGCAGGCCCCTGCCCATCGCCCTGGCTACGAACGGTATGGCTACGGCTGGCAAGCTCATAGTCGTTCTGTCCGGCCAAAACCTTCAGGTCTGCCTTACCGGCGATTTCGCCTTCAAGCTGGGCGCTGCGGCTGACGATATCAAAATAGCTTAAGCCTTCAGTGTTAATACCCTGCCCGGTGACGGTGATGTTTCCCTTATCGACGGCAAGTTTATAAGTACCGTCCTGATTTGCCTGTACTTTACCGGTGCTGAGGGTCAGACTATTGGCGTTAATGGTCGTCGCGCCGTTGACGCTAATACCATTTTCGTTCGCAATAATAATGTCGGCTTTTTTACCGAAAACTTCCATCGTGCCATTAATATACGAGGCCTTCGCACCTGTGACTTCGCTGATAATCGCACTGGCTTCCTGCTGCAGTTGACCATTTTTAACCGCGTAACCTCCAATTTTGGTCACGCCTTCTTGCATGCTGTTATTAAAGACAACGCCTTTCTGGTCAACGTTAAATTCAGTGAATTTATTTAATGAAACGCCCTTCGCATTAGGGTTAGCGATATTAATCAACGGCGTGCCATTCGCCGTCTGGCCCATCGTGGGACCGTTCGATTGACGATTGTCCGGTGTGGTGGCTGCTTCAACGGCAGGCGATAAAATACTCGCCAATGACAGATATAATGGGCCAAGTTTTTTATGCAAATTGCTGGCATTCAACTTCTCAGCTTTAACATTTTGTCGATTCATAATGTGTCCCTAAATTAAAAAGTAATTTCCGTTTTGTAATAAACAACTGCATCATCTACAGTCTGTTCATCCATTGAATCTGGTTTTCTGATGGGCCAACCTGCCATAACATAGGAGGAGAAATATTTACCGCTTGCTTTGATACCTACTGACGCGCCCATCATGAACTGCCCATCACACGCATCGACACCCTCAGGACAATTATCTTTAGTGAATCCGAGATCGTAGCCCATATAAGGCGTCAACTGATAAACACCAGCCACACCCACATCAAAAGGGAATTGCAGAGTATTTGCGATCCATGCTCCGCTATCGCTCATTACATTATCGTCTTTGAAGCCCCGAACCGTATATTCATCGCCAATTGTGACTTTTGCGTCACTCACCAGCACATCTGGCGAATACTGGAAGCCACTGTTTAATTCATACGTAACCCCCAGCCTTCCCACTTTATAAAGAGGGCGAGTCCAGCTGACAATGCCGTTATATTTAATATAATTGAGGTCAAAACCCTCCAGGTCCGGATCGCCTTTCCAGGCCGAACCAAACCATGGAACCCCAGCCGTTACGCCAATATCACCATAGACCCAACCACCGCCCAGCGCGCCGACGTACGTCAGGCCAGAAGCAAGCGAGGTGTATTTTTTTGAACTGACATCGATTTGCGAATGTTCAATTCCATTGTAGTTATCCCGGCGCTCAACTTTCATCCACGCGCTTGTTTTACCGGTTGCACCACGCATAAGCATACGGCTTATACGCAGTGACGCGCGTTCTGAGTTTCCGTCTGACTCATAAATGTCGTACCCACCATCAATGCTTTTAGTGTATTGAGATTTATAGTAATTCGCATCAAATCCCCAGTATCCCAATGGGACACCATAGCTAAAAGACCAGGAGTCCTGTTTGTCATCCGGATTATTAAGGTTGTTCCAGGAGTAATAAGCATTAAAAATATCATTTAGCCCGGCAATATTTTTACCGGTAAAACTGCCATAGTATTGCTGCCAGCCCTCCGCCTGAGTGCCCGAGTTATTGAGACCTGCGGTGAGAGATACCGGAAATGATGGCTGATGCAGTAAATTGAGATCGGAATAGCCATTAATCACCGAGGGCTGAACATGAATATTGTCAGCATCCGATACGCGTAATAAATTTTCCACGCTCTGGTCAATGTCCTGCATATTGAGGATCTTCCCTTTGGCAAAGGGATAGGCGGTAAATAAACGCGTGTGTTCACGAAATGAAGGTTCTTGACCGTTCACTTTAAAATCGTTAATCTTTCCCCACAGTACACGAAGCGTTAACGAGCCGCTTTTAATATTACCAGGTTCAATACTTATAAGGGTTGTAGCATAGCCACGAGCAATATAAAAATCCGTCAGTTCTTTGACCAACGAAAAAATTTCGGCTTTTCCCAGTTCCTTTCCCACATAGCGCTGAACGATTTCTTCTCGTTGCGGCGAGCTGTCGAACCGATCGTCATCCAGAATGACAATTTTATCGACTTTAAATTTCCACTGTGAATCAGCCGGCAGCCCGCCTTCTTCTTCGCTACCGCGCAGCGCTCTTTGTTTTTGCAAAAGCGCTTCTGTACGTTTCGCCTCTTCAATTAAAAACTGATTACTTTGTCTTTCGAGTCTGTCCAGTTCTTGCTTATTTTGCTGACCGGGAAGCATAGCGGCATGTGCCACTTGTAAAAGTGGCACAATTAAAACCATCTGTTTTAATAAAAAGCGTGAATATATCATCACATCATTCCCTGATATTTATATTTAATTAATCATTGTGTATACAACAACGCCCACAACTTTTCCGGCTGTCAGCTGCGAATCGCGCTGGATGTCGGCCGGCACATATATTTGTGCCTGATAGGTATTGGTCCGCATTGATGTGACCGGGTACTCTTTAGCTTGTCCAAGCGTTAGCGCAGTAGAGCTGTAACGGCTTTTTTCATAAAGACGTATCGCAAAATTTTTCGCGTATCCCTCGCCTGTCTCAACACCCAGTACCCCCGTGAGAGAAGCGAACTGTGGGTTAATCACTGTGTCAAACTGCAGCTTGACGTTTGCGGGTTCGGGGCAGGTCACAGTAATAGTGAACTCTTTTTTATCCCCTTGCTTCGAATTATCTTTAACAAAATCAGCCAGACTATAGGTTCCCAAATCGATATAATTTGTTGATGGATAAAGAGTGCACGAATAGGGTTTAACTTTAATCGCCGTGCCAAAATTAATTGATAAGATGGATAATTTATCGCTGGAATCTGCTGTCGGAATAACCGAGGCCTCTGCAACGCTTCCTACCGGAATATAACTCTCCCCAGCATTGAGCGTCCCCGTCTGAACAAACTCGACCAGCACCGTGCTATTTTTTATCGAACATCCGGCAGCACACGTCACCGCAGCTCCTGAGTTACCGGGTAACCAGGCGTCAGCGGCCTGAGTAGGCCACTTCATGCGGATACCGATACCCGGAATTTCCGTGACATAGACATTATCGATCTGCGAGGTAATGTAATTGCGCGTATAAGAGGAATGCCAGGTTGACTGCGTAGCGCTATTACACTTATAGCTAATATCCGGCACCGAAAAGGTTTTACTCCAGAGTACAGTACCTGCAGCCCCCTTCTCTGCAGGCTTAAGTGTAATATCATCTGTGATATTCAACATCGCCAACGGTGACGTTAATTCACAAAGCGCAGCATAAGCTTGATTACTACTGACCGAAAACAGTATGCCCGCCGCTAACATCAATAGCCCTGATAAAATCCGTTTCATTTTGTTAATTCTTCCTTTTCGCAATGAATATCGACAGCTTTAAAAGCGCTCTCTGATTCATCAGCATTATGTTCTTTTTCAGTCACGTCATAACTTGACCGGCACTGGAATGACTGCTTTTGTTTTTTCCATTTAATTAAAAGCGTATTTTTCCCTTTTTGCAGTGAAACCATAGCAAGACCATTCTGGCCAACCATGCCAATATTATCCCCCTCGCCATTGAGTATGGGCGCGCCAAAAGGAATAATCTCCCCCGTATTCAATACGAAATGGACAAAAGTTTGCTTATCCTTTTGCGCATCCATTTTTATGAGGACGGCTGCCCCGGCGGTAGGAACAATTGTACGGCGCGTATCATCGACTTCTACGTCAAAGCGAGTACCTTTAGGATCGGCGTACACTTCATTGTATCTGTAGGGTGACAGATAACTGATAATCCCATATCCATTATCTTTAATGATTGCATTCGAGTCCGGATACACATGCGATCCTTCAGCCCCTTTCGCTTCAACAATACCAATGGTATCAGCGAGCATTGGCACAAAGTTAACCCCGCCCTGGTGCACTACCATTCCGCCGTTGAAGTTCACGCCTGCCATGAAACTGTCTCTGGACTGGCTGTAGGTCACGCCGCCGGAAGCGCTTTCTCCCGTATAGGACAGGTTCATACCGAAGTTGGTTTCTGGCTGGTTTGACTGGCTGAAGTAACCGCCAAAACCGAACTGCGAACGCTCGCCGGCAGAGCCATTTAGGGACGTACGGAAATTCGCGTCGTCGCTGTTATAGCTAAAGTTAGCGCCGAGGCGCACGTTTCTGTCGTACTGGTTGCCAAGCGGCAGACTGACGTTTAGATAAACCGTGTCTTCACGTTCGCCATCTTCGCTATGCGTGCGGCCAAACGAGATACCCCAAGTCGTTCTGCCAAACTGGTTGTTATACCCAACGACAAAGTTGGACTTTTCATTCTGTCCTAACTCATCATTCCAGACGTTGCCAACAAATCCGCTCACATAAAAACTTCCCCAACCGGGAGGTAATGTCTGATTGATGTTGGCTTCAAGACGCTCGCGATAGCGTGATGGATAGTAATCCGTATCGCCCGTATCAAGGCTGCGTTTAAGGCTTATCGCATCGGACAAGGAGTAGTAATTTTTGCTCGAATAACGGTAGCCGACCAAACTGAAGTTGGTGCCGATATCCGGCAGGCTCTTCGCCAGGCTTATCCGCAGACTCATATCGCAAAACGTACCGCAATCCTGAGTCTCCGGCTGATCGTCGAAGTGAGTAAAAGAACGAGTTACATCAAGACCCAGCGCGCCGAGGCGGGTATTCACCGCTAAACCTGTCATTAATGAAGCGTAGTCGCCGTCGAAAGCGCTTTGCCCACCGAGATAACCCGTGAGGTTATTGAGCAGACCATATTGGATGGTCCCTTCCAGCAGTTGCGGATCCTCGGAAAGCCACGTGTCGCGGATCTCGCCGGCAGATACGGAGTAGCGTGAATAGCCTTCTCGCAGCAACTGCGGGACGCTGGAATACGGTACGGAGAAATGCGTTTCATCGCCATTGGTTTCCTTGACGGTGACCTCCAGGTCGCCGTTGTAACCGGTGGCATACAGATCGCTTATCACAAACTCGCCCGGTGGGACGACTTTTTCGAAAATCGTATTCCCCGCCTGCGTGATAGTAACCGTGGCGTTGCTGTTCGCAATCCCACGCACCACAGGCGCGTAATTACGCACGGAATCCGGTAACATCCGATCGTCCGTCGCCAGGCGCGCACCCCGTAGCGCCGTGGTATCGAAAAAATCACCAGTGGTGTTGAGATCGCCCAACACAATTGTCGACTTAATCGGCGCAATGGCGCGTTCGGCATAAGCCTGAATATGTTGTATACCAGACTCACTCGTATCACTGCCGGACATCATGCTGTCATAGGTTGTAAAACGCCACGCCCCTAAAGACAACGAGTTGTGCATGTTACCGTAGAGGTAATTCGAGTTATCCTCCCCCGGACGATAGCGCGCGCTGGTTGCGCTAAAGGTGTAGGAAGACATTAACGCAGGCACACCGTCATCCCATAATTCCGGGCTGATATACCCTACCGGCGTATTTAACAGCATCGCCTGAGGAATGGTGACGTCAAGCTGTTCATCGTCCTGGTTGTATTTTACGGTAGCGCCAGGAATTAACGCTGGCAGGATAATGCAGTCTGCGTTCTTCCAGTTCTCCGGCAGCTTTGAGGTATCAACGTCAAAGCGGATGATCATCTCGGGTTTCAGACAGGCGTTGATCCCCTGTTCGTTTTGCGCCGCAACGAATGTGATCATCCATGCGTCAATTTTTGTACGATTGCTGTAGACCTCCAGCTTATAGTTGCCGGGCAGGATTTTGTCTTTGCCGTCGAACTGCGTGAGGTCAATTCCGCTATCATAAAACTTCATAAACCCACGAGAAAAATTTATGGTCTGGCCTTCACTCGCCGCCGATGCGGAAAATGAGGACAGTACCGCAACAGCAACCCAGGTCGTCATAAGTCGCTTGATTTGATGTTGTGTTATATCTTTTTTAATAAAAGGGAACATGCAGCAACCATCCTGGCAACAATATCCTTAACGTTTAGAACGTATAAGTACGTTTGATATAAGCACCTAAATCGGTAATGTAGTTGTATTTAAATACGCCTTTCCCCTGTACGGCATTAACCTGCGGAAAGTGGTAAGTCAGTTGGCTGTAAGGCGCAAGTATCTGTCCTTCAACTTCACTCTCTTTACCCTGGGCATTGAGCAGCCAGGCGTTTGTCATACTGACGTAATAAGGCGATCTATTCGTACCCGTAACGGCATAGCCTTTCGCGGTTTTTTGTAATTCCCATGTTAAATTATCCGCCGCTTCCATTGGGTTTCCTTTCAAACCTGCCGGACGGTAGAAGAATTTAATCAGCGTCCTGAATGCCATTTTTATCTGATTCTTGTTCGCATCCTCAGGTAATTCAGGTGGGATATCTAATACGTTCAACCAGAGCATGGTTTCACGATCTTTAGGGTATTTATTAATGGCCTCGTCGGTCTGGAAGATACGGAATACTTTCCCTTTTTGGCTGTTAATGCGGGCTACCGGCGGGTTAATAAAGAAGGGTAACTGCTCCTTCTCGGCACCGATGTTTTTCTCTGTGGTAGATAGCCACACTTGCGTTAATGTGGGCTGGGCCCCCACGTTGTTAATACGCACGCTTTGTTCTTTTTCTGCCGCATTAAGCACAACGCGCGTCGTCATAATTTGAATCGTCGACATGGCCTGAAACGAGCAAGCCAGACTTAACACCGCCGCGATACCTACACTCAACTTCCTTATCATTCAACCTGCTCCTTCAGATGAATTTAATGGCGGATGTTCTCCGCCATTTGGCTAATACTTGATTAATTTATTAGGGGATCACTGATATTTGATGGAATAAACCACTTCAGTACTGACCTCACCAGCGGTAGCCGCGCCGCCGGTAGCAACATACTGCGCCCAGTAGTCAAACTGCGCAGTATTACCGCTCACCGTTTTGGTGATCGCTGATTCGTTGGCCGTCGTCAGATTCAGAATCGCTTTATTAGCATCAAGCAAACCCACCTGCACTTTATTCGCGCCGCCGCTATCTGCAGCAACGGTGTTTTTCAGGTTACCGGTAGCATTGTCGATATTTGTACTTTGCGCGAGTTCAAAGAAGACGCTGGCAACCTTTCCGTTCGCACAGTTTGCGCCGCTGAGTTTAATAAAGAATGGTGTGTCCCCTGCACGCTCACCATCCGCCGCTAATGCCGTGATGCTGATGGGAGGCAGATGTACAGTAAAGTCCGGGGTCGTGGAGGTGCCGGTAGCATCGCCCCCCGTTATTGTACAGGTCGCATCGCTAATCGTCCCTTCAAAGGTAATTCTTCCATCTTCCGCAGCGGCAACATTCCCGGCGCAAATGAGAACCGTCAGTAATGCACTTTTCGCAATATAATTCATACTATATCCATATATAAAATAATAGTGAAATGAGGATGCATTCTAGTTTTTTTTGCTTGTGTCAACTACATTCCGGTCCTAAATATAATCCTAAAATGGACCAATATTTATTTTATGAATGATTATTGCACTGTTTAATTTTGAACATAGTTGATATATAAGGAATTATTTCTTTTATTACTTGAATTTATATTTATTAAGTAAATATATAGCACGTGCAGTGTCCAAATATGGAGTTGCTTTTTTTCAAGAAATTCATGGAGTAAAATAATTTTTTATGATGTTTTTTGCGCGGGTAAGGGGAGAAAAAGAGAAAAAAATCCGGAAATGCGTGTCATTTCCGGATTCAGATTTTAGCGCGAATGAACTCGCGTTATGTTGCTATGCAGTCCATTTCAAGCAAGTACGCCATTATCGCAGCAGTTCTTTCGCTTTAGCCACCACGTTGTCCACGGTGAAGCCAAATTCTTCGAACAGTTGCTCAGCAGGCGCGGATTCGCCGAAGGTCGTCATGCCCACAATAGCGCCGTTGAGGCCTACGTATTTGAACCAGTAGTCAGCGATGCCGGCTTCAACTGCCACGCGTGCGGTAACGGCTTTTGGCAGTACCGCTTCACGGTAGGCGGCATCCTGCTTGTCAAACGCGTCGGTAGACGGCATGGAAACCACACGCGCCTTCACGCCTTCTGCGGTCAGTTTGTCCCAGGCGGCCACCGCCAGCTCAACTTCTGAACCGGTAGCGATGAAGATCAGCTCAGGCTGACCAGCACAGTCTTTCAGCACGTAACCACCGCGCGCGATGTTCGCCAGTTGCTCTTCGGTACGTTCCTGCTGCGCCAGATTCTGACGGGAAAGAATCAGTGCGGTCGGACCGTCCTGACGCTCAACGCCGTATTTCCACGCCACGGCGGATTCCACCTGGTCGCACGGGCGCCATGTGCTCATGTTCGGGGTCACGCGCAGGGAAGCCACCTGTTCAACCGGCTGGTGAGTCGGACCGTCTTCACCCAGACCGATGGAGTCGTGGGTGTAAACCATCACCTGACGCTGTTTCATCAGCGCAGCCATACGCACCGCGTTACGGGCGTATTCGACAAACATCAGGAAGGTGGAGGTATACGGCAAGAATCCACCGTGCAGAGAGATACCGTTCGCGATGGCGGTCATACCGAATTCACGCACGCCGTAATGGATGTAGTTACCGGCAGTGTCTTCGTTGATCGGCTTAGAACCAGACCACAGGGTCAGGTTAGAAGGCGCCAGGTCAGCGGAGCCGCCGAGGAATTCAGGCAGCAGAGGACCAAAGGCTTCGATCGCATTCTGAGACGCTTTACGGCTGGCGATTTTAGACGGATTCGCCTGCAGCTTCGCGATAAACTCGTTCGCTTTCGCGTCGAAGTCAGCCGGCATTTCACCTTTCATACGGCGAGTGAATTCTGCCGCTTCCTGTGGAAAAGCCTTCGCGTAGGCAGCGAATTTCTCGTTCCAGGCCGCTTCTTTCGCCTGGCCGGCTTCTTTCGCATCCCATTGAGCATAGATTTCAGACGGGATTTCAAACGGCGCGTATTTCCAGCCCAGTTGTTCGCGGGTCAGCGCGATTTCGGCATCGCCCAGCGGCGCACCGTGGGAGTCGTGGGTACCCGCTTTATTCGGAGAACCGAAACCAATGATGGTTTTGCACATCAGCAGGGACGGTTTGTCGGTGACAGCGCGCGCTTCTTCTACCGCACGTTTGATTGCGTCAGCGTCGTGACCGTCTACGCCGCGCACCACGTGCCAGCCGTAGGCTTCGAAACGCTTCGCGGTATCGTCAGTGAACCAGCCTTCAACGTGACCATCGATGGAGATCCCGTTGTCATCGTAGAACGCCACCAGTTTACCGAGTTTCAGGGTACCAGCCAGCGAGCAGACCTCGTGAGAGATGCCTTCCATCATGCAGCCGTCGCCCATAAACGCGTAGGTGTAATGGTTAACAATGTCATGACCCGGGCGGTTAAACTGGGCGGCCAGCGTTTTTTCCGCAATCGCCATGCCCACTGCGTTAGCAATACCCTGTCCCAGCGGGCCGGTCGTGGTTTCAACACCGGCGGTGTAGCCCACTTCCGGGTGGCCCGGGGTTTTGGAATGCAGCTGACGGAAGTTCTGCAGTTCAGACATTGGCAGATCGTAGCCAGTGAGGTGCAGCAGGCTGTAAATCAGCATGGAGCCGTGGCCGTTAGACAGCACAAAGCGGTCACGGTCAGCCCAGGACGGGTTGCTCGGGTTGTGGTTCAGGAAATCACGCCACAGGACTTCGGCAATGTCAGCCATACCCATAGGGGCGCCCGGGTGACCGGATTTGGCTTTCTGTACTGCGTCCATGCTCAGCGCACGAATAGCATTAGCAAGCTCTTTACGTGAGGACATTTTGACTCCAGATCGGATGATGAAGGCCATGCCCGTAACGACTTGACGACAGCGCGTTTTGGGCTACGCCGGAAAAAAGTGCGAACAATGTAACCCAAGCCGCCTGCCATGTACATGGAGCATCCTTTTGCCGCTTCAGAAATCTCCGGATCGTGCTCGCATGTTGCGCAATCTGCTCGCCCGCTTGTTGTTCTTTTCTTTATACTTAGTCATAAGCGCCGGTTCATCTGCTCAGGCGCACTTTTAGAACAATCCTCATTTCATGCGGAAGAAAAAAACATGAAGATTCGCGCTTTACTGCTTGCTATGGGCATGGCGACGGTGTTGACCGGCTGCCAGAATATGGACTCCAACGGACTGCTTTCATCGGGCGCCGAAGCGTTTCAGGCCTATAGCCTGAGCGATGCGCAGGTGAAAGCGCTAAGCGACCAGGCTTGCGCAGAGATGGACGGGAAAGCCACTCTCGCCCCTGCCAGCAGCGAGTACGCGAAACGCCTGAGTAAAATCGCCGCCGCGCTGGGCGATAACATCAACGGACAGGCGGTTAACTATAAGGTTTACATGGCGAAAGACGTGAACGCTTTTGCTATGGCGAACGGCTGTATCCGCGTTTACAGCGGCCTGATGGACATGATGACGGATAACGAAGTGGAAGCGGTTATCGGTCACGAAATGGGTCACGTGGCGCTCGGTCACGTGAAGAAAGGGATGCAAGTTGCGCTGGGCACCAATGCCGTACGCGCGGCGGCGGCATCCGCGGGCGGAATTGTCGGCAGTCTGTCCCAGTCACAGCTCGGGGATCTGGGTGAAAAACTGGTGAACTCGCAGTTCTCCCAGCGCCAGGAATCAGAAGCCGATGACTACTCTTACGACTTATTGCGCAAACGCGGCCTCAGTCCGGCGGGTCTGGCGACCAGTTTCGAGAAACTGGCGAAGCTGGAAGAAGGCCGTCAAAGCTCTATGTTTGACGATCACCCGGCATCGGCTGAACGTGCGCAGCATATTCGCGATCGCATGAAAGCGGACGGTATCAAGTAACGATTTTTCACCCCGGCAACGCCGGTTATGACACGGGCAGCGCGCTGCCCGCTTTCAAAATGGCGAGATTACTCGCCTTTCTTCGCCGCCTGGATATAAAGCATCTCTAATGCCAGCGTCGCGGCAGCCAGTGCGGTAATTTCCGACTGGTCATAAGCTGGCGCGACTTCCACCACGTCCATACCGACGATATTCAGATCCTTCAGGCCACGAACCAGCTTAATAGCGCGATCGGAAGTCAGACCGCCAATAACCGGCGTACCGGTTCCCGGAGCAAACGCCGGATCCAGGCAGTCGATGTCAAACGTCAGGTAAACCGGCATGTCGCCGACGATCTGCTTCACCTGCGCGAGGATATCGTCCACGCCGCGATCGTTGACCTGGCAGGCGTCCAGCACGGTAAAGCCGTTGTCTTTGTCAAACTCGGTACGAATACCGATCTGTACAGAATGATTCGGGTCGATCAAGCCTTCGTTCGGCGCGGTGTAGAACATGGTGCCATGGTCAAATTCACAGCCGTTCGCGTAGGTGTCGGTATGCGCATCAAAGTGCACCAGCGCCATTTTGCCGAAGTGCTTCGCGTGGGCGCGCAGCAGCGGCAGAGTTACGAAGTGGTCGCCACCGAAGGAGAGCATCCGCTTGCCAGCAGCCAGCAATTTCTCTGCGTGCGCCTGCAGCTTTTCGCTCATTTCACGGGCATCGCCGAACGCATACACCAGATCGCCGCAGTCCACCACGTTCAGGCGCTCGCGCATATCGAAGTTCCACGGGAAGCGGTTGTGCTCCCAGGCGAGGTTAGTCGAAACCTGACGAATCGCCGCCGGGCCATGACGCCCGCCTGCGCGCCCCGACGTCGCCATATCAAACGGAACGCCGGTGATCACCCAATCAGCGTCGCTGTCGTACGGCTGGAAGTTCAGTGGAAGGCGTAAAAAACCAAACGCGTTAGATACCAGAGAGTTATCGTACTGATGACCTAAAGTGCTCATGACCAGACCTCATTTAAAGTCGATACATTAAAAACAGATGAAAAAAAATCCCTTCCGCGTCGTTAAACCCGACGAGGAAGGGATTGATTCGTAAATCGCTTATTGGGACGAATTATCGCCGTTAATTCATACGGGTTCAAGTGAGTATAGCATCCTGCCGGTTGACGGATTCACCCTATCCGGCGCGGAATTGTCGGCCCGGACAGCGCAGCGCCGCCGGGCATCAACCGCTACTCGTCTTCCAGATACGTGTACCCGTAAAGACCGGCTTCAAACTCTTCAAGGAACTGCTGCTGTAGCGCATCGTCCAGTCCGGTCTGTTTCACCTGATCGCGGAAGTGGGTCAGCAGCGTTTTCGGATCTAATTGCACATATTGCAACATGTCCGCCACGGTATCCCCTTCGTCTGACAGCTCAACCTCGACGCTGCCATCAGGGAAGACAAACACGTCAACCGCTTCGGTGTCGCCAAACAGGTTATGCATGTTGCCAAGGATCTCCTGATACGCGCCGACCATAAAGAAGCCAAGCATTGGCGGGTTATCCGGATCGTATTCCGGCATCGGCATCGTGGTAGCGATACCGTCACCGTCGATGTAGTGATCGATAGCGCCGTCAGAATCGCAGGTGATGTCCAGCAGTACCGCGCGGCGCTCCGGCACCTGATCCAGTCCTTCCAGCGGCAATACCGGGAACAACTGATCGATCCCCCACGCATCCGGCATCGACTGGAACAGGGAAAAGTTGACGTACATTTTGTCCGCCATCCGCTCCTGCAGTTCGTCGATGATCGGGCGATGCGCGCGGTTGCTCGGGTCGAGCTGTTTCTGCACTTCATGACACATGTTCAGATACAGCTGCTCGGCCCAGGCGCGTTCCTGAAGGCTAAAGGTTCCGGACGAATAACCCACATGAATATCGTGCAGGTCCATCTGGCTATCGTGCAGCCATTCACGCAGCGAACGGCGGGTGCCTGGTTCATGCATTTCCTGCCAGGTTTCCCACATGCTTTGCAGCGCGCGCGGCGCGTCGTCCGCAGGCGGCGTTGCTTCCGTGTATTCGTTACGCTCTACGCCGATGATATTGGAAACCAGCACCGTATGGTGCGCGGTAACGGCGCGACCTGACTCGGTGATCACCGTCGGGTGCGGCAGGCCGTGCTCGTCGCAGGCATCGCCAATCGCCCAAATAATATTGTTAGCGTATTCATTAAGGCCGTAGTTTACCGAGCAGTCAGACTGCGAGCGGGTGCCTTCATAGTCCACACCAAGACCGCCACCAACGTCGAAACACTGGATGTTCACGCCCAGTTTGTGCAGCTCTACGTAGAAACGCGCCGACTCACGCACACCAGTGGCGATATCGCGAATGTTGGCCATTTGCGAACCGAGATGGAAGTGCAGCAGTTGAATGCTGTCGAGACGCCCGCGTTCGCGCAGAATCTCCACCAGTTGCAGCACCTGCGCCGCCGCCAGGCCGAATTTCGACTTTTCGCCGCCGGAAGACTGCCATTTACCCGAGCCTTGCGAGGCCAGACGGGCGCGCACGCCGAGGCGCGGCACGACGTTCAGACGCTCGGCCTCTTCCAGCACGATAGCGATTTCCGTCATCTTCTCGATAACCAGATAGACCTTATGGCCCATCTTTTCGCCAATCAGTGCCAGACGGATGTATTCACGGTCTTTATAACCGTTACACACGATCACGCTACGGGTCATGCCCGCGTGCGCCAGTACCGCCATCAGCTCAGCTTTTGACCCCGCCTCCAGCCCCAGCGGTTCGCCAGAGTGGATCAAGGATTCAATGACGCGACGGTGCTGGTTTACTTTGATCGGGTAAACGAGGAAATAGTCGCCGTTATAGCCATACGATTCCCGCGCGCGTTTAAACGCGGCGTTAATGGAACGCAGACGGTGTTGCAGGATCTGCGGAAAGCAGAAGAGTGCGGGCAGACGCTGCCCCTGCGCTTCGCGAGCCTTCACCAGTTTGGCGAGGTCGACGCGCGCTTGCGGAACGTCAGGATCCGGGCACACGCTGATGTGGCCCAGCTCGTTGACGTCATAGTAATTATTGCCCCACCAGGCAATATTGTAAGTACGCAGCATCTTGCTGGCTTCCTGGGAGCTCATTGCAACCTCCTGCATGGAGCGTAGTACACCCTGTTCGCCCGCTGACGAAGGCGAACCCATAGACATATCGTCAGACATAGCGAACCTCAACTCTTTGTATTAAGTGTAAAACAGTTGACTACTATCGCAGCGTAACACTGCGATAACAACCCATAAACGGCGCTAAGTTTCAGCACATCGTACTGAAAGCGAGGCCGTGCGACCGGTTTCTTATTCATATCATTGTAAAACACGTAACCGAACTTAAGTATGACAAGGTTCGGCGAAACCACGAGAAACCTCCTGAGATTCAGGAGTGCCCTTGTTCAGAAATCACAAAGCGATCAACCGGCCCTGGAGTCCTGAGAAGCGCCGAGATGGGTATAACATCGGCAGGTATGCAAAACAGAGATGCAGAATGCGGGGGACATGCGCACACCAGAACGGTGCGTCAGATTCAGCAGTAAACAACGGTTCATTATTTCGTATCACCTCCACGGCCGCCCCGCAGGACAAGCCAAAAGCCAAAGCATTCGTTTTAACCCGGCTGGAAGTGGCGACACGATGAATCCATCGAGCGCTTTTTTGTGTGAGCCGCGCGCCGCGATTTATACCGATAAGCGATTTAAAAAGCAAAACATAAATGCGCAGATTGCCATCAGTGTTTGTAAAAATTTCCACACACGTTTACAACGCAGTGAGAGATGATTCAAAAAAAACTGGAAATCGGATGAAGAAGTAACCTAAAATAGCCGTCCAGATGTTAATCCATCCATACTGATTAACACTCAGACTGCCAGTGTCACTAACCTGCAAGCCCTGGTGGAATCTTCTACCCTGGCTTTTCCGCACAGCAGTTTGAGCTAACCAAATTCTCCTTAGGTGAAACAAAAAATGGCTAAACACCTTTTTACGTCCGAGTCCGTATCAGAAGGGCATCCTGACAAAATCGCTGACCAAATCTCTGATGCCGTGCTGGATGCGATCCTGGAACAGGATCCGAAAGCGCGCGTCGCCTGTGAAACCTACGTCAAAACCGGTATGGTTTTAGTGGGTGGTGAAATCACCACCAGCGCATGGGTCGATATCGAAGAGATCACCCGTAACACCGTGCGCGAAATTGGCTATGTGCATTCCGACATGGGCTTTGACGCCAACTCTTGTGCGGTTCTGAGCGCCATTGGCAAACAGTCGCCAGACATCAACCAGGGTGTAGACCGTGCCGATCCGCTGGAGCAAGGCGCGGGCGACCAGGGTCTGATGTTCGGCTATGCCACCAACGAAACCGACGTGCTGATGCCTGCGCCGGTCACCTACGCGCACCGTCTGGTACAACGTCAGGCTGAAGTCCGTAAAAACGGCACCCTGCCGTGGCTGCGTCCGGATGCGAAAAGCCAGGTCACCTTCCAGTACGATGACGGTAAAATTGTCGGCATCGACGCGGTCGTGCTGTCCACCCAGCATGCTGAAGATATCGAGCAGAAAACGCTGCAGGAAGCGGTGATGGAAGAGATCATCAAGCCGATTCTGCCAACCGAATGGCTGTCTTCCGCCACCAAATTCTTCATCAACCCGACCGGTCGTTTCGTTATCGGCGGCCCGATGGGCGACTGTGGTCTGACTGGCCGTAAAATCATCGTCGATACCTACGGCGGTATGGCGCGTCACGGCGGCGGCGCATTCTCCGGTAAAGATCCATCAAAAGTGGACCGTTCCGCAGCCTACGCGGCGCGTTACGTGGCGAAAAACATCGTTGCAGCGGGTCTGGCTGACCGTTGTGAAATCCAGGTGTCTTATGCCATCGGGGTGGCTGAACCGACTTCCATCATGGTGGAAACCTTCGGTACGGAAAAAGTGCCGACTGAACAGTTAACCCTGCTGGTGCGTGAATTCTTTGATCTTCGCCCTTACGGCCTGATTCAGATGCTGGATCTGCTGCACCCGATCTACAAAGAAACCGCTGCGTATGGTCACTTTGGCCGCGAACACTTCCCGTGGGAAAAAACCGACAAAGCGCAGGTACTGCGCGACGCTGCCGGTCTGAAATAATCCCTTCTCTGCGTATCCGGCCCGCATCCTACAACGCAGGCCGGATACGCGTTGCCCTTCCGGCAAAACCTCCCTGCGTCATCTACACTTTACACGACCTCATAACGTATTCATGAAAGCGGTTACATTCGCTTTTCTCCCCCTCTGACCGCCATTTCCCTTCGCCATGATCCCGCTCGCAGAGTTGTTACATTGTTTTTCAGCTTTGTCTTAAATTCAGACAAACGCTCCCGTACTAAGGTTAGTAAAAGGTTTTAATTTCAGAAAGTTAAAACATTAATGGGATAAATGATAGTGTAACCGATTACACCAACGTGATAACAATCACATATTTTTACGGTGCACTGACCTACCCTTACCATCATCAAAACTGATAACCCAATCGGAGGGCATCATGCCTGACAATAAAAAACAGGGGCGTTCAAATAAGGCGATGACATTTTTTGTCTGCTTCCTTGCAGCCCTGGCAGGATTACTTTTTGGCCTGGATATCGGCGTTATTGCCGGCGCGTTACCGTTTATTACTGACGAGTTCCAGATTTCCGCCCACACCCAGGAGTGGGTTGTCAGCTCCATGATGTTCGGTGCGGCAGTGGGCGCCGTCGGCAGCGGCTGGCTCTCCTTCAAGCTCGGGCGTAAGAAAAGCCTGATGATTGGCGCGATCCTGTTTGTTGCCGGTTCGCTGTTTTCCGCCGCTGCGCCTAACGTCGAGGTGCTGATTCTTTCCCGCGTGCTGCTGGGGCTGGCCGTCGGCGTCGCCTCTTACACCGCCCCGCTGTATCTGTCTGAGATTGCGCCGGAGAAAATTCGCGGCAGTATGATTTCCATGTATCAGTTGATGATCACCATTGGTATTCTCGGCGCCTATCTTTCAGATACCGCCTTTAGCTACAGCGGCGCATGGCGCTGGATGCTGGGCATTATCATCATTCCGGCTATCCTGCTGCTGATCGGCGTTTTCTTCCTCCCCGACAGCCCGCGCTGGTTTGCCGCGAAACGCCGCTTCCACGACGCGGAACGGGTGCTGCTGCGCCTGCGTGACACCAGCGCCGAAGCGAAGCGCGAGCTGGACGAAATCCGTGAAAGTTTGCAGGTAAAACAAAGCGGCTGGGCGCTGTTTAAAGAGAACAGCAACTTCCGCCGCGCGGTATTCCTCGGCGTGCTGTTACAGGTGATGCAGCAGTTCACCGGGATGAACGTCATCATGTATTACGCGCCGAAAATCTTCGAACTGGCGGGTTACACGAACACAACCGAACAGATGTGGGGTACCGTTATTGTCGGTCTGACTAACGTACTGGCCACCTTTATCGCTATCGGCCTGGTTGACCGCTGGGGCCGTAAGCCGACGTTGACGCTGGGCTTCCTGGTCATGGCGGCAGGTATGGGAATTATGGGGACGATGATGCACGTTGGCATCCACTCGCCGGCAGCCCAGTACTTCGCCATCGCCATGCTGTTGATGTTTATCATCGGGTTTGCCATGAGCGCCGGTCCGCTGATCTGGGTCCTGTGTTCTGAAATTCAGCCGCTGAAAGGTCGCGATTTCGGTATCACCTGCTCTACCGCCACCAACTGGATCGCCAACATGATCGTCGGGGCAACATTCCTGACCATGCTCAACAACCTGGGCAGCGCTAACACCTTCTGGGTGTACGCCGCGCTGAACGTGCTGTTCATTCTGCTCACGCTGTGGCTGGTGCCGGAAACCAAACATGTGTCGCTGGAACACATCGAGCGTAACCTGATGAAAGGCCGCAAGCTGCGCGAAATCGGCGCGCACGACTAATCTTCCCTTCGCGTCCTCTCGTCTGAGAGGACGCCCGTTTCTCTTAACCCTTAGCTTCCCCGATAGGTTGAGTAACCGTATTGACTCAGCAGTAAGGGAACGTGGTAGTGTTCGCTGGTATTGCTGATATGAAATTCAACGGGAACTTCAGGGAAAAAACTCGCCTGCTGTTTGCTGTCGAAGTACGGTTTGGTTTTAAACGTTACGCGATAATCCCCAGGTTTTGCCGCCTGTTCAGGCCATAGCGCCTTAATTCTGCCGTCCCGATCGGTGCGGCCGCTGTTTAACTGCTGCCAGCCGTCCTGACGTTTTTGCTCAAGGATAACCTCAACATTCGCCGCAGGCTTGCCGGTTTGTTGATCGAGAATATGTACGCTCAGCAGGTTAGTGGCTGCCGCCATCGCCATGGCGGGTACAGACATTGCGCTGAGTAACGCTACGGTCAAAATAGTTTTTTTCATGTGTCGCTCCGTATGGGGTGAGTGTGACAAATGTAGATGAACCGCCCGCTGCTAACCTGACATTCGCATTACATTTTCGTCATCTTTGGTGTTATTTTTAGCCGTGACCCGCCGCGTGTGACATAGTGAATTCCATGAAGATTTTGCTGATTGAAGATAACCAGAAAACCCGCGACTGGGTAAGCCAGGGGCTGACGGAAGCAGGCTATGTCGTCGACCAGGCCAGCGATGGCAAAATGGGACTCCGTCTCGCGCTGCATGAACCTTATAGCCTGATCGTTCTGGATATCATGCTGCCAGAACTGGACGGCTGGCAGGTGTTGAAAGCGATCAGAACCGCACAGCAAACGCCGGTCATTTGTCTGACCGCTCGCGACGCCATTGAGGACCGGGTAAAAGGGCTGGAGTCCGGCGCCAATGATTATCTGGTGAAGCCTTTTTCTTTCGCCGAACTGCTGGCGCGGGTGCGCGCGCTGTTGAGAAATCACAGTCGCGGCCAGACCCGAATAAAAATCAGCGGGCTGGAAATGGACTCCGTCAGGCAAAGCGTTTCCCGCGAAGGAAAGGCCATTGTCTTAACCCGGAAAGAGTTTCTGCTGCTCTGGCTGCTGGCGTCCAGAGCCGGAGAAATCATCCCCAGAGCGGTCATCGCCAGCGAGGTATGGGGAATCAATTTCGACAGTGAGACCAACACGGTAGACGTCGCCATCCGCCGCCTGCGGGCAAAAATCGACGATCCGTTTGAGGTGAAGCTGATCGGCACTGTCAGAGGGATGGGTTACCGCCTGTGCGCCGGAGAAAACAATGAAGCGTGAACTCTCCATGACGCTGCGCCTGACGATGTTATTTGTGCTGGTGCTGACTCTCGCCTGCGCTGGCGTCAGCTGGACGCTGTATCGCGCGCTGAGTAAAGAGCTGACCTGGCGTGATGACATCACTCTGATTAACCGCGCGGAGCAAATCCGACAACTGCTTGTTGACGGCGCGAAAGCGGAAAATCTTCCCCTTTATTTCAACCGGATGATGGACACCCGCCAGGATATTCTGCTCATCCACTCCCCCACGTCGAAAAATATTGCCGTTAATCATACCGGGGTCAATCCAGCGGTTCTGGATGCCCTTCCGGCGCAGCAAAAACCGACGCTGGCGTCCCTCGCCAAAAGGGATATTGCCGGTACGCAACTTTCAGCGGTGCGCATCATCGCGAGTAGCGACGCCCGCCCTGTCACCATTACCGTCGCCAGACTGGCATCGGAACGCCAGGACATGCTTGAGCAGTACCGGAATAACAGCCTGGCGATCGGCATTCTCGCCATCCTGGTGTGCTCAGCACTCACCCCCTTTCTGGTTAGGCGAGGACTAAAAGCGATAACATCGCTCAGTCAGCAGACGGCTAATATCGACAGTCGCGGGCTGAGCCAGCCGCTGGACGAAAATGCGCTCCCCGTCGAGTTGAAGCCGTTAGGCAGCGCGCTGAACTTAATGCGCCAGAAGCTCTGTGATGACTTTACGCGCCTGAATCAGTTTGCTGACGATCTGGCGCACGAGCTGCGTACCCCGGTCAATATTCTGTTGGGCCATAACCAGGTGGCGTTAAGCAAAGCACGCACGGCAGAACAATATCAACACACGCTGGCGAGCAATATTGAGGAGCTTGAGGGACTGTCGCGTCTAACGGAAAACATCCTTTTCCTCGCCAGGGCGGAGCATCATACTATTTTGCTCGCCAAAGAAGCGGTGGCTTACTCCGTGGTCATCAACAACCTTGTCGAGTTTCTTGAGTACGAAGCCGAAGAAAAGAACATCCGCTTTTTCGTATCAGGCGATGCAACGATTCAGGCGGACCGGACGTTGCTGCAAAGGGTATTAATGAACCTGCTCAGTAATGCGATCCGCTATTCGCCGGCGCAGGCGACCGTGGAGATTGAGGCCAGTGGCAAACCTGACCAAACGGTTATCGAGATCCGTAATCCAGGCACCGCCGCCCTGAACGCCGATAAGCTGTTTCATCGCTTCTGGCGAGGAGACAATGCCCGTCAGTCTGCGGGTTATGGGCTGGGATTATCGCTGGTTAAAGCCATTATGACTCTGCATTCCGCCACAGTGAGCTACCGCTTTCGCGACGGAAAACATATTTTCGCCCTGCACTTTCCTGCCTGACAGGTAAGCGCTGGTTGCAGTCGCCTTTTTTAGCCATTATTCTCTGCCGTTATGAAAACAGCCCGTCTCCCCATCGCCGTCCAGCAGGCCGTTATGCGCAGCCTGCGGGAAAATCTCGCCAGGGCAAACCTGAAACTGGCGCGCAGCTATCCTGAACCTAAGCTGGTTTATCAGCAGCGTGGCACCTCCGCCGGCACCGCCTGGCTGGAAAGCTACGAAATTCGCCTGAACCCGGTCTTGCTGATGGAGAACACTGACGCATTTATCAGCGAAGTGGTTCCCCACGAGCTGGCGCATTTGCTGGTCTGGAAGCACTTTGGCCGCGTGGCGCCGCACGGTAAAGAGTGGAAATGGATGATGGAAAGCGTACTTGGCGTGCCTGCACGGCGCACCCATGAGTTTGCGCTCCAGTCAGTGCGCCGCAATACCTATCCTTATCGCTGTCAGTGTCAGGAACATCAATTGACCGTCCGCCGCCATAATCGCGTGGTACGCGGTGAGGCAACCTACCGCTGCGTTCACTGCGGCGAACCTTTAATGCCACTGAAATAATCAGAACTATCAGGAACTTTCCTGATCTGACTGATTGCATCCCAAATCATCTTTCGCTACGTTGCGGGCTCGTTTTGACACGGAGTGTGTGATGTACCGTCATTTGAGTGTTACCGCTGCGCTGCTGGCAACGGTATTTTCAGGCCCGGCCCTTGCTGCCGGAATCAACAGCTTTTCACAAGCCAAAGCCGCTGGCGTCAAGATCTACGCCGACGTACCTGGCGACTTCTACTGCGGATGTAAAATCAACTGGCAGGGGAAAAAAGGGGTCGTTGATCTCGCATCCTGCGGCTATAAAGTGCGTAAAAATGAAAACCGCGCCAGCCGAATTGAATGGGAACACGTGGTTCCTGCATGGCAGTTTGGCCACCAGCGTCAGTGCTGGCAGGACGGTGGGCGTAAAAACTGCGCCAAAGACCCGGTCTATCGCAAAATGGAAAGCGACATGCATAACCTGCAGCCCGCCGTTGGCGAGGTCAACGGCGATCGCGGCAACTTTATGTACAGCCAATGGAACGGCGGCGACGGTCAATACGGGCAGTGTGCAATGAAGGTCGACTTTAAAGCGAAGGCCGCCGAGCCGCCCGCCCGCGCTCGCGGCGCCATCGCCCGAACGTACTTTTACATGCGCGACCAGTACGATCTGACCCTTTCCCGCCAGCAAACCCAACTTTTCAACGCGTGGAATAAGATGTACCCGGTCAGCGACTGGGAGTGCGAGCGCGACGAACGTATCGCGAAGGTGCAAGGCAACCACAACCCGTATGTGCAACGCGCTTGCCAGGCGCAAAAGAGCTAACCTACACTAGCGGGATTCATATTAAACCTCCCCGCGCCAACGGGCGTGGGGCAAGACGCGGACTGTTAACCATGCGTATTCCCCGCATTTATCACCCTGAACCCATTACCGCTAACACGCAGTTTTCATTGTGCGAAGATGCCGCGAATCATATCGGGCGCGTACTGCGGATGGGGCCGGGTCAGGCGCTGCAGCTGTTTGACGGCAGCAATCAGGTTTTTGACGCCGAAATTACCCATGCCAGTAAAAAGAGCGTGGAGGTAAAGGTTCTGCGCGGTGAAACAGACGATCGCGAATCGCCGTTACATATTCACCTTGGACAGGTGATGTCTCGCGGTGAAAAAATGGAATTCACCATCCAGAAATCGATCGAGCTTGGTGTAAGCCTCATTACGCCACTTTTTTCTGAGCGCTGCGGCGTTAAACTGGATAATGAACGTCTGAACAAGAAGCTGCAGCAGTGGCAGAAAATCGCCATCGCCGCCTGCGAACAGTGTGGCCGCAACCGGGTGCCGGAAATCCGCCCGGCGATGGACCTGGAAGCCTGGTGCGCGGAACAGGAAGAAGGGTTAAAACTGAACCTTCATCCCCGCGCCAGCAACAGTATTAATACGCTGCCGTTGCCGGTTGAACGCGTTCGTCTGCTGATTGGCCCGGAAGGCGGGCTGTCGGCAGATGAAATCGCCATGACCGCACGCTACCAGTTTACTGATATTCTGTTAGGACCTCGCGTTCTGCGTACTGAGACAACTGCGCTCACCGCCATCACCGCGCTGCAGGTGCGTTTTGGCGATCTGGGCTAACGGAGAAGAATAATGATCAAGCTCGGCATCGTGATGGACCCCATCGCAAGCATCAACATCAAGAAAGACTCCAGCTTCGCTATGCTGCTGGAAGCGCAACGTCGTGGTTACGAACTTCATTATATGGAGATGGCCGATCTTTATTTGATCAATGGTGAAGCCCGCGCGCATACGCGCACGCTGAGCGTCGAGCAGAACTACGACAAATGGTATGACTTTACCGGCGAGCAGGATCTGGCGCTGGCGGATCTCGACGTGATTCTGATGCGTAAAGATCCGCCGTTTGATACCGAATTTATTTACGCCACCTACATTCTGGAGCGCGCCGAAGAGAAAGGTACGCTGATCGTGAACAAACCGCAGAGTCTGCGCGACTGTAATGAAAAACTGTTCACCGCCTGGTTCTCTGACCTGACGCCGGAAACGCTGGTCACCCGCAACAAAGCACAGTTGAAAGCCTTCTGGCAAAAACACAGCGACATTATTCTTAAGCCGCTTGACGGTATGGGCGGCGCGTCCATTTTCCGGGTGAAAGAGGGAGATCCGAACCTCGGAGTGATTGCCGAGACCCTGACCGAACATGGCACCCGTTACTGCATGGCGCAGAACTATCTGCCGGCGATTGTCGATGGCGATAAGCGCGTGCTGGTGGTGGATGGCGAGCCGGTGCCGTACTGCCTGGCGCGTATCCCGCAGGGCGGCGAAACCCGTGGCAACCTCGCCGCGGGCGGTCGTGGCGAACCGCGTCCATTAACCGACAGCGACTGGGAAATCGCGCGCCGCATTGGGCCAACGCTGAAAGCTAAAGGGCTGATTTTTGTCGGTCTGGACATCATTGGCGATCGCCTGACCGAGATTAACGTCACCAGCCCGACCTGTATTCGCGAGATTGAAGCGGAGTTCCCCGTCTCCATTACCGGCATGCTGATGGACGCCATCGAAGCGCGCCTTGCCAGGTAAAATCTGACGCCGGACGCGACGCCCATGCGTCGTGTCCGGCTGACATTTTGCGTCCCTGTTCGCCAGATAAAGCGAAGCCCCATCCGGCAACGCGTTTCTAAGAGTGACAATTTAACGCTTTCCACACATACTGACCCCTGTTGATTTTTTAAACCAGGACACAGAACCTCTGACAATGAATTTACAGCATCACTTTCTTATTGCCATGCCTGCTCTCCAGGATCCGATTTTCCGCCGCTCTGTGGTCTATATTTGCGAACATAATGAAGATGGCGCAATGGGGATTATTGTTAACAAACCGCTGGAAAACTTGCAGATTGAAGGAATTCTGGAAAAGCTGAAAATCACCCCGGAACCGCGCGATCCGGCTATTCGCCTGGATAAAGCGGTGATGCTCGGCGGCCCGCTGGCGGAAGATCGCGGGTTTATCCTGCACACCCCTCCGTCGCGTTTTTCTTCAAGCATTCGCATTTCCGATAACACGGTCATTACCACCTCCCGTGACGTACTAGAAACCTTAGGCACCCGCGAACAACCCTCTGAAGTGCTGGTCGCGCTGGGCTACGCGTCGTGGGATAAAGGCCAACTGGAGCAAGAGTTGCTGGATAACGCCTGGCTGACCGCACCCGCCGATCTCAATATTCTGTTCAAAACGCCGATAGCCGACCGCTGGCGCGACGCTGCCAGACTGATTGGCATCGACATTCAGACCATGCCCGGCGTGGCGGGGCATGCCTGATGAGCGGAACGTTACTGGCCTTTGATTTTGGCACCAAAAGTATCGGCGTGGCGATTGGTCAACGCGTCACCGGCACCGCCCGCCCGCTTCCGGCCATTAAAGCGCAGGATGGCACGCCGGACTGGCTACTCGTCGAACGCCTGCTCAAAGAGTGGCAGCCGGATGAAATCATCGTTGGCTTGCCGCTAAACATGGACGGCACCGAGCAACCGCTCACTGCCCGCGCGCGCAAATTTGCTAACCGCATCCATGGTCGATTTGGCGTGACGGTAACGCTGCATGACGAACGCCTGAGCACCGTTGAAGCACGGTCTGGCCTGTTTGAGCAAGGCGGCTATCGCGCGCTCAACAAAGGTAAGATTGACTCCGCTTCTGCAGTCATCATTCTCGAAAGCTATTTCGAGCAGGGTTATTGAGGCGCCCTCCGCGTCGACACGCCGCTTAGCTGGCTACACTCGCCCCTGCGCCTGACGCTGCTGCCAACTCTGGGCAAAGGTCATCATTCCAGCCTGCTGTCCGGTCTGAATGACATGGGGTAGTTGGTGCGTTTTGCCCTCACGAATTAAATTTCCCGTCGCTGGGGTGTTGATCAGCAATTCAAACAGCGCAACGCGCCCTTCCTGCTTGTCGGGCTCCAGCTTTTGCGACAGAACGGCGCGCAGACTGCCCGCCAGTTGGCTGCGCACCGGCTCTTTTTCCTGCGCCGGAAAGGTATCCACCAGCCGCTCGACGGCCTGCGCCGCGCCGCGGGTATGTAGCGTCGCCAATACCAGATGCCCGGTTTCCGCCGCCGTCAGCGCCAGGCGGATGGTCTCGCTGTCCCGCAGTTCCCCGAGCAGAATAACGTCTGGGTCTTCCCGCAGCGCCGCGCGTAATCCCGCGGCAAACGATGAGCAATGCATACCGATCTCACGCTGTTGAATCAGGCAGCGTTGGCTGGCGTAAATGTACTCAATGGGATCTTCCAGCGTCAGAATATGTCCGTCGGTATGGCGGTTGAGCCAGTCCACCATTGCCGCCAGGGTGGTGGATTTACCGCTGCCCGTCGCTCCGGTCACCAGTATCAGACCGTTCTCGCTGGCAAGCAGTTCAGGCAGTGCCGCAGGCGTCGCCAGCGCTTCCAGGGTGGCGCAACGGGAGGGCAACAAGCGCAGCGCCAGCGATATCCCCCGCTGTTGACGAAAGGCGCTGGCCCGCAAGCGCTGGTTACCCGTAAGCGTGACGGCGAAATCAAGCTGCCCTTCCTGCTGAAACACCGCCTGCTGTCGCGCATCAAGCCATTGCGCCAACAGGCTGTCCATATCCGGTATAGGGAATGGCGCCGCCTCAAGCCGTCCTCGCTTGCGCCATCGCGCCGGCCACGCATTGCTTAGGTGTAGATCCGAGACATTATGCTTTACACTAAGGGCCACAATTTCTTCCATATTCATAGATGCATCCTCGGAAAATGAACGATATCGCGCATAACCTGGCACAGGTCCGGGACAAAATCTCAGCCGCCGCATCGCGTTGCGGTCGCGCTTCAGAAGAAGTTACGTTGCTTGCAGTCAGTAAAACCAAACCTGCGAGCGCCATCGAAGAAGCCATCGCTGCCGGACAGCGTGCATTTGGCGAAAATTACGTGCAGGAAGGGGTGGAGAAAATCCGCCATTTTCAGGCGCAAGGCGTTGAAGGTCTGCAATGGCACTTTATCGGCCCGCTACAGTCCAATAAAAGCCGTCTGGTGGCGGAGCATTTTGACTGGTGCCATACCATTGACCGTCTGCGCATCGCCGCGCGTCTGAGCGAGCAACGTCCGGCTGAACTTCCTCCACTTAACGTGCTGATTCAAATCAATATTAGTGATGAGAACAGCAAGTCCGGGATTTCGCTGGAGGCCCTGGATGCGCTTGCTGCGGAGGTCGTTGAATTACCCCATCTTCGCCTGCGTGGTCTGATGGCGATTCCGGCGCCAGAGTCAGATTATGTAAGGCAGTTTGAAGTCGCACGCCAAATGGCTGTAGCATTTGCCGGGCTGCAAGCGCGCTATCCTGACGTCGACACGCTGTCACTGGGCATGTCGGACGATATGGATGCCGCTATCGCCGCCGGTAGTACGATGGTCCGTATCGGCACCGCCATCTTTGGCGCCCGGGATTACACAAAAAATTAAGGAAAACTGAGGAACGCGATGAATACGTTGACCTTCCTGCTCTCAACGGTAATTGAGCTGTACACCATGGTGCTGTTGTTACGCGTGTGGATGCAGTGGGCTCGCTGCGATTTTTACAACCCTTTCTCCCAGTTCGTGGTGAAAGTCACGCAGCCGATTATTGGCCCCTTGCGCCGCATCATTCCGCCGATGGGCCCTATCGACAGCGCCTCTTTGCTGGTGGCGTTTATCCTCAGCTTTATCAAAGCGATCGTGCTGTTTAAGGTGGTGACCTTCCTGCCGATTATCTGGATTGCCGCGCTGCTGATCGTGCTGAAGACTATCGGTCTGCTGATTTTCTGGGTGTTGCTGGTGATGGCGATTATGAGTTGGGTCAGCCAGGGCCGCAGCCCGATCGAATTCGTGCTGATGCAGTTGGCCGACCCGCTGCTGCGCCCGATACGCCGCATTTTGCCCGGTATGGGCGGTATTGATTTCTCCCCGATGATCCTTGTTCTGCTGCTGTATGTGATCAACATGGGGATTGGCGAGCTGTTACAGGCCACCGGAAACATGCTGCTGCCGGGGCTGTGGATGGCGTTATGAGTGCCGTAACGCGCTGCGAAGACGGTCTGGTTTTACGGTTGTATATTCAGCCGAAAGCCAGCCGTGACAGCATTGTTGGTTTACACGGCGACGAACTGAAAGTCGCCATTACCGCTCCGCCGGTAGACGGCCAGGCGAACAGCCATCTGGTGAAGTTTCTCGGCAAGCAGTTCCGCGTGGCGAAAAGCCAGGTCATTATTGAAAAGGGCGAACTTGGCCGCCATAAACAGGTTAAAATTCTTCATCCGCAACAGATCCCGCCCGAAGTCTCGGCGTTAACAGATTAGGTATCCTATGCAAAAAGTTGTCCTCGCTACCGGCAATGCCGGTAAAGTGCGTGAGCTTGCATCGCTGCTGAGCGATTTCGGGCTTGAAGTCGTGGCGCAAACGGCACTCGGCGTCGATTCCGCCGAAGAGACCGGCCTGACTTTCATTGAAAATGCGATCCTGAAAGCGCGCCATGCGGCTCAGGTTACCGGTTTACCGGCGATTGCCGACGACTCCGGTCTGGCGGTTGACGCGCTGGGCGGCGCGCCGGGGATCTACTCCGCGCGCTACGCCGGTGAGGACGCCACTGACCAGCAGAATCTGGAAAAGCTGTTGCACACCATGCAGGACATTCCGGACGATAAACGCCAGGCGCGTTTCCACTGTGTGCTGGTTTATCTGCGCCACGCGGACGATCCGACCCCACTGGTCTGCCACGGCAGTTGGCCGGGCGTTATCACACGCGAAGCGGCAGGTAGCGGCGGCTTTGGCTACGACCCCATCTTCTTTGTCCCTTCGGAAGGCAAAACCGCGGCTGAACTGACCCGCGAAGAAAAAATCGCGATTTCCCACCGTGGACAGGCGCTGAAGCTGTTACTGGAAGCCTTGCGTAATGGTTAAGCTACCGCCGCTGAGTCTTTATATTCACATTCCGTGGTGCGTACAGAAATGCCCGTACTGCGACTTTAATTCGCATGCGTTAAAGGGCGAAGTGCAGCACGACGATTACGTTCAGCACCTGCTGAGCGACCTGGATGCGGACGTTGCATACGCACAGGGGCGTGAAGTAAAGACCCTTTTCATTGGCGGCGGTACGCCGAGTTTGCTTTCCGGCCCGGCGATGCAAGCGCTGCTCGATGGCGTGCGAGCGCGCCTGAATCTGGCCGCCGATGCGGAAATCACCATGGAAGCGAACCCCGGAACGGTAGAGGCCGATCGCTTCGTCGACTATCAACGCGCTGGCGTTAACCGTATCTCCATCGGCGTACAGAGCTTTAGTGAGCCGAAGCTGAAACGGCTTGGGCGTATTCACGGCCCGGAAGAAGCGCTACGTGCGGCGAATCTGGCCTTCGGGCTGGGTCTGCGCAGTTTTAACCTTGATCTGATGCACGGCCTGCCGGACCAGACGCTGGAAGAGGCGCTTGGCGATCTGAAACAGGCGATTGCGCTTAATCCACCGCATCTTTCCTGGTATCAGCTGACCATTGAACCGAACACGCTGTTTGGCTCACGCCCACCGGTACTGCCGGATGACGATGCGCTGTGGGATATTTTCGAACAAGGACACCAGTTGCTGACCGCCGCCGGTTATCAGCAATATGAAACCTCTGCCTATGCCAGACCGGGCTATCAGTGCCAGCACAACCTGAACTACTGGCGCTTTGGCGACTATCTGGGGATTGGCTGCGGCGCACACGGCAAAGTCACCTTCCCGGACGGCAGGATCTTGCGCACCACGAAAACCCGTCATCCGCGCGGCTATATGCAAGGACGGTATCTGGAAAGCCAGCGTGATGTGGCGCAAGCGGACAAACCGTTCGAATTCTTTATGAACCGCTTCCGTTTGCTGGAAGCCGCGCCCCGTCGCGAATTCAGCGAATACACCGGCCTGAGCGAAACGACGATTCGCCGGCAAATCGACGACGCGAAAGCGCAGGGTTATCTGACCGAAAGCGAAGAATACTGGCAGATCACCCAGCACGGTAAACTGTTTCTCAACTCTCTCCTCGAACTATTTCTTGCCGAATAAATAGCGCGCGCCTTTTTAAAGGCGCCCATTCCCCCGACCAATAAATTCGATAAAACCGAACGGTAAGCGCGGCATTTCCACATAATATTCTTCTTCATTATTTTTATTGAAATAAAAAATTCCTGTACTGCGAAAAATATATCCAACATGGCGCACAAAACAGATACAAACTCCTTTCGGCTGACGCATTAGTGATTAAGATGGCGCACAGATGTACGACAACTATGTCAATCTATCATACAGAAATTAAATTACTGACAGCAGATATAAACCACTATCTTCCCTCTGGAGCATGGAGCCTACCTTATGAAGATCAGATCGTTTTCTCGTTCATTATTATGCGCTTCCCTTCTTGCACTATTGAGCGCCGGCGCCAGCGCGGCGGAAAAAGTGACGCTAAAACTGGCGCATAATCTCGAGCGTAGCCATGTCGTCCATCAGGCGTTTGAAGAGCTGGCAAAAGAGGTGAAACAACTTTCTGACGGTAAAATGACGGTGCGTATTTACCCCAGCAGCCAAATGGGCAATGCCCGCGAAACAATGGAACTGCTACAAAATGGCGCGCTGGATATGACAAAAGGTTCCGCCAGCGATCTGGAATCTTTTGATAACGTCTACGCAATTTATAATTTGCCTTTCTTATTTAAAGATCAGAATCATTTCAATAAAGTGGTATTTGGCGAAGTCGGTAAAGAAATTATGGATTCCACTAAAGACAAAGGATTCTTTGCCCTTTCCGCCTATGTTGCCGGTACGCGTAGCTTTTACGCCAAAAAACCCATTACCCGGCCTGAAGACCTGAAAGGTTTAAAAATCCGCGTTCAGGCCAGCCCGACGACCATTAAAATGATCGAGCTGATGGGCGGTTCGCCCACGCCCATCTCCTTTGGGGAAGTTTATACCGCCATGCAACAAGGGGTGGTAGATGGCGCGGAGAACAACGTGCCTTCCTGGGTACAGACGCGTCACATTGAAATCGCCAAAGTGTTTTCTGAGGACGAGCATGCCTCTATTCCTGATTTTCTGGTGATCTCAACGAAAACCTGGGAAAAGCTCACGCCTGAACAGCAGCAGATCCTGAGTACCGCAGCGAAAAACTCTGAAGCTCACCAGCAAAAACTGTGGGACAAGATCGACGCCGATACCCGCGCGCAAGCGAAAGCCATGGGCGGCGAAATCATAAAAGTCGAGAAAGCCCCGTTCCGTGCAGCGGTACAGCCCCTGTTTGATGACTTCAAGAAAGATTCCAGGCAAGCCGCGCTGCTGGAAAAATTTGAAAACGCCGCGCAATAACCACTCTTCCGGGCCAGCCGCTGGCCCGGCACACCGGGATTTTAATGATGATATTTAACCGCCTAAAACTTGCGGTAGACCGCCTCATTGCCGCATTTTCCGTCATCGTCATGATTGCGCTGGTGATCTGCGTGGTCTGGCAGGTTTTTAGCCGCTATGTGCTCAACCAGCCCAGCACGTTAACCGATGAACTGGCGCGCTTTTTAATGATTTGGGTTGGCCTGTTGGGCGCGGCCTATACGGTCGGCGCACAGCGCCACCTGTCAATTGACCTGCTGGCGATGTCGCTCGACAAACGCAAGCAGGCCCTGCTTAGCCTGCTGATCAACGTGATGATTTTCGGCTTCGCCGGATCCGTCATCGTTACCGGTGGCCTGAAGCTGATCGAGAAAACGCTGGCGACAGCGCAGGTGTCTGCGGCGATGCAGATCCCGATGGGCTACGTGTACTTTATCCTGCCGCTGTGCGGCGTGGTGATGATGTTCTATGCCCTGTGCTTTATTTATCAAAGCCTTCAACAACTGAAAAACGGTACGCAGGGAGTCGTCTGATGGACAGTTATATCGCTCTCACCCTCTTTGGCTGCTTCTTTATTCTGGTCTTTATTGGCGTTCCGATTTCCTTTTCCATCGGCATTGCCACCGTCGCCTCGATGCTGTTGATGTTCCCGTGGGATATCGCCGTTATCACTGTTTCACAGCGACTGGCAAACGGCCTGGATAACTTTGCGCTGCTGGCCATTCCCTTCTTTATTTTCGCCGGTACGCTGATGAACAGCGGTGGCATCGCCATCCGCCTGATCAATCTGGCGCAGGTGATGGTGGGCCGGGTGCCGGGATCGCTTGGCCATGTCAACGTACTGGCCAACATGATGTTTGGCTCCATTTCGGGTTCAGCGGTAGCCGCTGCCGCCGCAGTGGGCGGTACGCTTAACCCGATCCAGACAAAACAAGGTTACGATCCCACGTTTTCCACCGCGGTGAACGTCTCCTCCTGTATCACCGGACTGTTGATCCCACCTTCCAATGTGCTGATCGTCTTTTCACTTACCGCAGGCGGCGTTTCGGTGGCCTCGCTGTTTATGGCGGGTTATTTGCCGGGCATTCTGATGGGACTGGCGATCATGGTGGTCTGCGCGATCATCGCCAAACGCCGCCATTATCCGCTTTCAGAACGCCCAACCTGCGCTCAGGCCTTCAGGGCATTGATTGACGCTCTGCCCAGCCTACTGCTGGTGATTATCGTTATGGGCGGCATTCTCGGCGGGATTTTTACCGCGACGGAAGCCTCTGCCATTGCGGTGGTGTATACCTTTATCCTGTCGGTGCTGATTTATCGTGAAGTGAAATGGCGTGACCTGCCGAAGCTGATTCTGGAGTCAGTGGTGACGACCTCGATCGTCCTGCTCCTGATTGGCTTCTCGGTCGGGATGTCATGGGCGATGACCAACGCGGACATTCCGTACATGATCAGCGACACGCTGATGGGCATTTCGGACAATCCGATCATCATTCTGCTGTTAATCAATATCGTGTTGCTGATCGTCGGTATCTTTATGGATATGACGCCCGCCGTACTGATCTTCACGCCCATCTTCCTGCCTATCGCGCAGGAGCTGGGAATGGATCCGGTTCATTTCGGTATTATGATGGTTTCCAACCTCTGTATCGGGTTGCTTACGCCACCGGTGGGAAGCGCGCTGTTTGTCGGCTGTTCCATTTCCGGCGTGAAGATTCAGCAGCTGATTCGGCCACTGCTGCCGTTTTACGCCGCGCTGCTGATCGCGCTGATGATGATCGTCTACATCCCGCAAATTTCGCTGTTCGTGCCGCAACTGCTGGGTTTAATGTAAACACGAAAAGCCGGGTGAGGCAGGACCTTCACCCGGCAAGCGCCTGATGGCGCTACGCTTCTCTGGGCTACAACGACACGTAGCCGCCCTGCGCTATTAGTACTGATTAAACATCGTCTGGATTTGCTTCGGATCTTTAGTCTGGGTTAACGCCAGTTGCAGCAGCACGCGCGCTTTCTGCGGGTTCAGCGTACCGGAAGCCACAAAACCGTACTTCGCGTCGTCGATTTCTGCATCCTGAGTGGTAGAACCGGTCGGAACGCGAGAAGAACGCACCACTACCGTACCTTTATGCGCCGCCGTCGCCAGGGTATCGAAAACCGTTTTATACAGGTTGCCGTTACCCACGCCCGCGCTCACAATCCCTTCATAACCGGCATCCACCAGCGCTTTAGCCGGCAGGTCAGAAGCGTTGGCGTAGTTATACACAATGCCTACTTTCGGCAGTTCGCTCAGCTTAGAGACGTCGAATGGGGTAGATGTCGTGTGCTTACGCGCCGGGGTGCGCTGATAGTCAATTTTACCGTTGTGAATGTAGCCCAGCGGCCCGTAGTTAACGGACTTAAAGGTGGCGACATCGGTGGTGTTAGTCTTGGTCACGTCACGCCCGTCAAGCACAGTATCGTTCATCACCACCAGCACGCCGCGGTTAGCGGAGGCTTTGTCTGCCGCCGTTACGACCGCATTATAAAGGTTGAACGGACCGTCGGCGCTCATCGACGTGGATGGACGCATCGCCCCCACCAGCACCACCGGCTTGTTGCATTTCACGGTAAGATCGAGGAAATAGGCCGTTTCTTCCATGGTGTCGGTACCGTGGGTGATCACGAAACCATCGGTGCTGTCGCATTCGTTATTGATTTTCTTCGCCAGGGTTAACCAGACCTCGTCGTTCATATCCTGCGAGCCGATATTCACCACCTGTTCGCCTTTGACGTTCGCGATCTCCTTCAACTGAGGTACCGCGTTCACCAGGTTTTCCACACCGACTTTGCCCGCTGTGTAGTTAGATTTGGTGGCGGAATCACCGCCGCCAGCAATGGTGCCACCGGTCGCTAAAATAGTGACGTTCGGTAAGGCCAGCGCCGCGCCGCTAAAGCCCATCACCAGTGCGGCAAGTGCCGTTTTCCTAAAAAACTCCATGTTATTTCTCCAGTTACGTGAATTTGCCGCATTATCCCAATGCCACAGATGAATAATGTGATTTCATCCAATTAACCAGATAAATATATTTTTCAGATTGTTAAATTTAGAGGTGGCTATCAAAACGAAGCGGAAAGGGAAGATAAAACGGCACAGAGACGATCTGTGCCATTGTTTTTTAAGAAAGAATTATTTCAGGCTGCTGACCAGCGCCTTGCGGTTGTCTTCCAGGGTGACCACACGGCTACAAACATCTTTGCCGAACTGCTGGAAGTCTTTTTCCTGATTCTTCCATTCATTCTGGATGGCGGTTTGCAAACCACCGAGGCTGCCGAGTACGCCCTGGAGCGGATTACCGCCGCCTTTGAGCACGGCTTTCGCCCCCATCTCGTTAATGCTGTCCTGCAAAATGCCGCCCATCGCCTGGTTCACCAGTTGCTGGCCGTCGGCGCGCACTTGATCGATCGCTTTATAGTGGAACGTCAGACCGTCGGTACGGTGCTCAATGATCCGGTTCATTTGCTCTTTAAGCTGAGCATCAAGTTTGGTCAGGCGACCGCGCATGTTGCTGCTCTCGCCGACTTCTTTAGCAATAATGTTGTCCAGCGCGACGCGGCCTTTTTCCACGCGTGAGCGGGCGCCTTCATCAATCCACGGCAGGGTGCTGCGCAGCGCCGCCTGATAATCTTTCGCCTGTTCGCGTTGCGCCGCGCTCAGGGAGTATTGCTTGCCGTTGTACATCACATTGCCGTCCGGCGTGATGACCAGATTGCCGTTTTCGCCCTTCACTTGCACAGTTTGCGGGCTAAGAATCACATCGTCACGCGGCGTGACGCTGCACTGGTAATCTGCATGGGCGGACATCGCAGTAACAGAAAGCGCTGCCGCCAGCAGCATTTTGCGCATCATAACTTTCCCTCAAGACAAATCGGGCCGGCATTTGCCGACCCTTTGCTTTATTAGTCCCACCAAACGTCAAAAAGTTCGCTGGTGCGCACTTCTTCAAGTTTGTGATCTTCTAACCATTTACGCACGATGGTCTGGTGCTCTTCCGTGCATTTGCCGATTTCCTGCATGCAGATCAGACCTTCCCAGGCCAGATAACCGCTGCCGTCAAAGGCCAGTTTGTTCGGTTCGATCACGTCGTTGATAAAGTCATCAACGGTTTTATCAATCTGATCTTCAGAAGTGCCTTCCGGGAAACGCCATGCAACCGAAAACCCTAATTCCTGGAATTCGTCGATGTGCATTTTTTTACGCAGACGACGGCTACGGTTCTTTGCCATTATTTCACCCTCTCGAACATTAAGTCCCATACGCCGTGACCAAGACGATGGCCACGTTGTTCAAATTTGGTTACCGGGCGCGAAGCCGGGCGCGGTACGTAATCGTGACTCTCCGACAGGTTTTTATAGCCGTCAATTGAAGACATCACTTCCAGCATATGTTCCGCATAGGCTTCCCAGTCGGTCGCCATGTGGAACACGCCGCCCAGCTTCAGCTTGCTTTTCACCAGTTCAGCAAACGGCACCTGAACGATACGGCGTTTATTATGACGTGCTTTATGCCACGGGTCAGGGAAAAAGAGTTGAACCATCGATAAAGAATTGTCAGGAATCATTTTGTGCAGTACTTCAACGGCGTCGTGACACATCACGCGCAGGTTTTCGACGCCTTCTTCATGGGCGGAAGCCAGACACGCCCCCACGCCCGGCGAATGCACTTCAATACCGAGGAAGTTTTGCTCCGGGCGCGCTTTCGCCATCGCCACCAGCGAAGCCCCCATGCCGAAACCAATCTCAAGCGTCACCGGCGCTTCGCGGCCAAACAGCGTCGCGAATTCCACGGGATCTTCGCTAAACTCAACGCCCATCACCGGCCAGTAGTTTTCCAGCGCGTGTTCCTGCCCTTTGGTCAGTCGCCCCTGGCGACGCACAAAACTGCGAATCCGGCGCAGCGGGCGGCCGTTTTCATCAAATTCCGGTGAAATGACGTCGTTTTTCATAAAAGTTAAGTCTGCTTGTGATTGAGTTCTGAAAACGGGCATTATCCAAAGTTAGTTGCCGGATGCAAGTAAAGGAAGATGACACGCTGCGGAAAGTTCCGGTTTACACCCTGTTGCCGCTGTGCTGCAATCTGGCCCCCGACAATAATGATTTTGGTGACCATGCAAGCGTCTCAATTTTCAGCCCAGGTTCTGGACTGGTACGACAAATACGGGCGAAAAACCCTGCCCTGGCAAATTGACAAGACGCCTTACAAAGTATGGCTCTCGGAAGTGATGTTGCAACAAACGCAGGTTGCGACGGTTATTCCCTATTTTGAACGGTTTATGCGTCATTTCCCGACTGTGACCGATCTCGCTAACGCGCCGCTGGACGAAGTGTTGCATCTGTGGACCGGACTGGGCTACTACGCCCGCGCGCGCAACCTGCACAAAGCCGCTCAGCAGGTCGCCACGCTGCACCGCGGCGTCTTTCCGGAAACGTTTGATGAGGTCGCGGCGCTGCCCGGCGTTGGCCGTTCCACCGCCGGAGCGGTACTTTCTCTGTCACTGGATAAACCTTTTCCGATTCTCGACGGCAACGTCAAACGCGTGCTGGCACGCTGCTATGCTGTTAGCGGCTGGCCGGGGAAAAAAGAGGTCGAGAAAAAACTGTGGGATCTGAGCGAAGACGTGACGCCGGTCAACGGCGTGGCCCGTTTTAACCAGGCGATGATGGATTTAGGCGCGATGGTCTGCACGCGCTCAAAACCGAAATGTACGATTTGTCCGCTACAGCACGGTTGCGTAGCGGCGGCCACCGACAGTTGGTCGCGTTATCCCGGGAAAAAACCGAAACAAACGCTGCCCGAGCGTACCGGCTATTTTTTACTGATGCAGCATCAAGATGAAGTCTTACTCACCCAGCGTCCACCCAGCGGACTGTGGGGTGGGCTGTACTGCTTCCCGCAGTTTGCCAACGAAACAGAATTACGCGAGTGGCTGGCGCAACGGCAGGTTAACGCGGATACTTTGACCCAGCTTAACGCGTTTCGCCATACCTTCAGCCATTTCCACTTAGATATTGTGCCTATGTGGCTGAGCGTGTCCTCAACGGGTTCCTGCATGGATGAAGGCAGCGCGCTCTGGTATAACTTAGCGCAACCGCCGTCCGTTGGTCTGGCGGCTCCCGTGGAGCGTTTATTACAGCAGTTACGCACCGGCGCGCCGGTTTGACGCATCGGTCGATAAAGAGGATTTGTTATGAGCAGAACGATTTTTTGCACTTTCCTGCAGCGTGAAGCAGAAGGCCAGGATTTCCAGCTGTACCCGGGCGAACTGGGGAAACGCATTTATAACGAGATTTCAAAAGAGGCATGGGCGCAGTGGCAACACAAGCAGACCATGCTGATCAACGAAAAGAAACTCAACATGATGAACGTCGAGCACCGCAAACTGCTGGAGCAGGAAATGGTCAACTTCCTGTTTGAAGGCAAAGACGTGCATATCGAAGGGTATACGCCGGAAGACGGTAAATAATGCGTTGCCGGATAGCGCCGCGCTTATCCGGCCCGGACATCATGCCGTCTCCAGGACGAGAATCCTGCGGCGAAATGGCATAACGACAAACACAACACGCACTCCCGGAATGATGAAAAAATTACTCGCGCTTGCCGTTATTGCGCCGTTGCTCATCTCCTGTTCCAGCTCGACCAAAAAAGGCGATTCTTATAACGAAGCCTGGGTCAAGGATACCAACGGTTTTGACATTTTGATGGGGCAGTTTGCCCATAACATTGAAAACTTGTGGGGCTATCAGGAAGTGCTGATTGCCGGTCCGAAGGACTATGTAAAGTATACCGATCAGTATCAGACCCGCAGCCATATTAACTTCGACGCCGGTACGATTACCGTTGAAACCATTGCCGGAACAGATCCCGCCGCGCATTTGCGTCGCGCAATCATAAAAACGCTGCTGATGGGCGACGATCCGAGTTCGGTCGATCTGTACTCGGATGTGGATGACATCCAGATCTCCCGTGAGCCGTTCCTGTATGGCCAGGTACTGGATAACACGGGTCAACCGATCCGCTGGGAAGGCCGCGCCACCCAATTCGCCGATTACCTGTTACAAACGCGCCTGCAAAGCCGCAGCAATGGGATCCGCAAAATCTTCAGCGTAACGATCAATCTGGTGCCGAATCACCTGGATAAACGTGCGCACAAATACCTTGGTATGGTGCGCAAAGCGTCGCACAAATATGGCGTTGACGAGTCGCTGATTCTGGCGATTATGCAGACTGAGTCGTCATTTAACCCTTATGCAGTGAGCCGCTCCGACGCCCTGGGCCTGATGCAGGTTGTGCAGCACACCGCAGGCAAAGATGTCTTCCGCTCCCAGGGGCGTTCCGGAACGCCAAGCCGCAGCTATCTGTTTGATCCGGCAAGTAACATTGATACCGGGACGGCCTATCTGGCAATGCTCAGCAATGTTTACCTGGGCGGCATCGACAACCCGACTTCCCGACGCTATGCGGTGATCACCGCCTATAACGGCGGCGCGGGTAGCGTCCTGCGCGTCTTCTCAAACGATAAAGTTCAGGCGGCGAATATTATTAACAGTATGACGCCAGGAGATGTCTACCAGACCCTGACCACCCGCCACCCGTCGTCGGAATCGCGTCGCTACCTTTATAAAGTGAACTCCGCGCAGAAATCCTACCGTCGTCAGTAATCCCCTCTGCCCGCCCGGCAAATTTGCCGGGCGGGCAGCTTCAGAATGTTAACTTCGTCACTCTTTTGCATTGCAAAAAGATATTGTTTGCAATTATTTGTCACAGCTAACAAAAAACCAGCCGTAGTCGTTGATAGAATTACATCATATTGAAACGGCAAATGTGCCAATTGGAACATTCAATCGCCTTTTGGTGTGAGGAAATTAACATGAATCTTAAGCTGCAGCTGAAAATACTCTCTTTTCTGCAGTTCTGCCTGTGGGGTAGCTGGCTGACGACGCTCGGTTCCTATATGTTTGTCACCCTCAAATTTGACGGTGCTTCCATTGGCGCGGTGTATAGCTCGCTGGGGATCGCGGCAGTCTTTATGCCGACGCTACTGGGGATCGTTGCCGACAAATGGCTGAGCGCGAAATGGGTTTACGCCCTCTGTCATATCGTCGGGGCGGCAACGCTATTTATGGCCGCGGAAGTTACCACGCCGGGCGCGATGTTCTTTGTGATCCTGCTGAACTCGCTGGCCTACATGCCGACGCTCGGTCTGATCAACACCATTTCCTATTATCGTCTCCAGTCTGCGGGGATGGACATCGTCACCGACTTCCCGCCAATCCGCATCTGGGGCACCATCGGGTTTATCATGGCGATGTGGGGCGTGAGCTTCTCCGGCTTTGAACTGAGCCATATGCAGCTGTACATTGGCGCAGCGCTGTCGGTACTGCTGGTGCTGTTCACCCTGACGCTGCCGCATATTCCGGTTGCAAATCAGCAGAAGAACCAGAGCTGGTCCTCCATGCTGGGTCTGGACGCGTTTGCGCTGTTCAAAAACAAGCGTATGGCGATCTTCTTTATCTTCTCCATGATGCTGGGCGCGGAGCTGCAAATTACCAATATGTTCGGGAATACCTTCCTGCACAGCTTTGATAACAACCCGCTGTTCTCCGGAAGCTTTATCGTTGAACACGCGTCGGTGATGATGTCGATTTCGCAGATCTCCGAAACGTTGTTCATCCTGACCATTCCGTTCTTCCTTAGCCGCTACGGCATCAAAAACGTTATGCTGATCAGTATTGTAGCGTGGATGCTGCGCTTCGGTCTGTTCGCCTACGGTGACCCGACGCCGTTCGGTACCGTGCTGCTGGTTCTGTCGATGATTGTGTACGGCTGCGCCTTCGACTTTTTCAACATCTCCGGTTCGGTGTTTGTGGAAAAAGAGGTTCGCCCGGAAATCCGCGCCAGCGCGCAGGGCATGTTCCTGATGATGACCAACGGCTTCGGTTGTATTCTCGGCGGCGTGGTAAGCGGAAAAGTGGTGGAGCATTACACCCTGAACGGCATTACCGACTGGCAAACCGTGTGGCTGATCTTCGCGGGCTACTCACTGGTGCTGGCCTTCGCCTTCGTGGCGCTGTTTAAGTACAAGCACGTTCGCGTACCGACGGGTACGCAGTCTGTGGCGCATTAATCCGATTGCCGGATGGCGTTCGCCATCCGGCCTGGACGCGGCGTTACTTCAACACGTAGCCATACAGCCGCTTAATGCCATCGGCGTCTTTTTCACTGTAAACTCCCTGTAATTCCGGCGAGAAGCCCGGCAGCATATTCACCCCTTCTTCCAGCGCCAGGAAATAGCGCTGTACCGCGCCGCCCCACACTTCACCGGGCACCACGCACAGCACGCCCGGCGGATACGGCAGTGCGCCTTCTGCGGCAATACGCCCTTCGGCATCGCTAATGCGTACCAACTCAACGTCGCCGCGAATAAAGGCGCTGTTGGCATCCTGTGGGTTCATTGCCACTTTCGGCAGGCTTTCCTGACGGAACATTGCCTTTTGCAACTCTTTGACGTTAAAGCTGACATACACATCGTGCATTTCCTGACACAACTCGCGCAGCGTGTAATCGCGGTAGCGCACGGGATATTTGTTGAAGATGGTCGGCAGTACGTCCGCAAGCGGCGTGTCGTCTTCGATATGCTGTTCAAACTGGGCCAGCATCGCCACCAGGTGGGCCATTTTCTCTGCGCTTTCGGCAGGCGTCAGCAGAAACAGGATGGAGTTGAGATCGCATTTTTCCGGCACAATGCCGTTTTCCCGCAGGTAGTGGGCGAGTATCGTCGCCGGAATGCCAAAGTCGGTATAGCGTCCGGTTTCGGCATCAATGCCCGGCGTTGTGAGCAGCAGCTTACACGGATCGACAAAATACTGGTCATCGGCATAGCCTGTAAATCCGTGCCATTTGGCGCCCGGCTCAAAGCTGAAGAAACGTCGCTCGCGGGCAATCCGTTCCGTCGGATAATCCTGCCAGGCTTTGCCGTCCACCACGGGCGGGATAAACGGCTGGAGCAGTTTACAGCTGGCGAGGATGGCTTTACGCGCTTCAATTCCCAGTTCTACGCACTCCGCCCACAGTCGTCGGCCGCTCTCCCCTTCATGGATTTTGGCGTTCACATCCAGGGCGGCAAACAGTGGATAAAACGGGCTGGTGGACGCATGCAGCATAAACGCGTTGTTTAGTCGCTTATGCGGACAAAAACGCGCCTGACCACGAAGGTGGTTATCTTTTTTATGGATTTGTGAAGTCTGCGAGAACCCGGCCTGCTGCTTGTGTACCGACTGGGTGACGAAAATACCCGGATCGTTTTCATTCAGTTCCAGCAGCAGCGGTGAACCGTCCGCCATCATCGGGATAAACTGCTCGTAGCCCACCCAGGCGGAATCAAACAAAATGTAGTCGCACAGATGGCCGATGTTGTCGATCACCTGTCGGGCGTTATAGATGGTGCCGTCATAGGTGCCAAGCTGGATAATCGCCAGGCGAAACGGACGCGGCGCCCCGGCTTTGTGCGGCGCTACGCGACGAATCTGCGCACGCAGGTAGTCTTCATTAAAACAGTGATTATCGATCCCGCCGATAAAACCAAACGGATTGCGCGCCGCTTCCAGATACACCGGCGTCGCCCCGGCCTGGATCAGCGCCCCATGATGGTTTGACTTGTGGTTATTACGGTCGAACAGCACCAGATCGCCACGGGTCAACAGCGCATTCGTTACCACTTTATTGGCCGCCGACGTGCCGTTCAGCACAAAGTAGGTTTTATCGGCGTGAAACACTTTTGCCGCAAACTTTTGCGCATGTTTTGCCGATCCTTCGTGGATCAGCAGATCGCCGAGCTTAACGTCGGCGTTACACATGTCCGCGCGGAAAACGTTCTCGCCAAAGAAGTCATAAAAATGCCGCCCGGCCGGATGCTTTTTAAAAAACGCGCCATGCTGATGACCCGGACAGGCAAAGGTGCTGTTGCCCATTTCCACATACTGCGTCAGGGTGTCGTAAAAGGGCGGCAGGAGATTTTCTTCATACTGGCAGGCAGCGGCTTCCAGCTCAAGCCACTCCTGCGCATTGCCGCTGATGATTGCCTGCACGCCTGCTGGCGTATCGGTTTTCTCATCACTCAGGATAAATACCGGCAGATGGAATCCCGTACGCTTAAGCAGCGCCAGAATGCCGCTACGGCTGTCGGCGATAGTCAGCACGACGGCGGCCACATCGGTAAAGTCGGTGCTGTCCAGCGCGACTACGCCACGGTGAGTAGATAAACGCGAAACCAGTTCACTACTGGCGGCAATGTTCATAGATTTCATAAGCGCAAAAACCCGTTTCGGGAGAAAAAAGTCCCGGACAAGGCGTATCGCCCTGTCCCACGAGATGTTGGGTCAAACTGGTCACCAGCTCCGACCGCCAGACATCAGTAAAAGCAGACCGTTTCTGATCTTACTGTTGTCCCGCGTGAGCATGCGCTACCCTCACCGCATGGTGAGTAAAGGAAAGGGAGTAACGAGAAGGGGCACGCATCGCACCAGACGGCGATGATGATAAAGGCGATGTGAAGACGCGACATTCATCCCATGCGGCCCCAACAGACTGGAGAAAATTCGCGCAATGATGGCACCTTTACCCGGCAGGCGCAAGATCAAATCTCTATGCACACAGGCCACGGATAAACAAGCATTAAAGGTGAGAACCAGGTCATAATAATGCACTCTGACAAAATATTTAGCAGGAGCTAACGTGGTAATCGGACCTTTCATTAACGCCAGCGCAGTGTTGCTCGGCGGCGTTATCGGTGCCCTTCTCAGCCAACGTTTACCGGAACGGATTCGTGTCTCAATGACGTCGATTTTCGGCCTGGCGTCGCTTGGCATTGGTATTTTACTGGTGGTCAAATGCGCCAATCTGCCGGTCATGGTTCTGGCAACGCTGATCGGCGCACTGATAGGCGAGTTTTGCTATCTGGAAAAAGGCATCAACAATGCGGTGGCGAAAGCGCAGGCGCTCTTTTCAAGGCCGGGGAAAAAACAACCACATGAGTCGTTTATTCAGAACTTTGTCGCCATTATTGTTCTGTTTTGCGCCAGCGGCACCGGCATTTTCGGTGCGATGCGCGAAGGGATGACCGGCGATCCCAGTATCCTGATTGCCAAATCTTTTCTCGATTTTTTTACGGCGATGATTTTCGCCTGCTCGCTCGGTATTGCCGTGTCGGCCATTTCGGCGCCAATGCTGTTAATCCAGCTGTCGCTGGCAGCCTGCGCGGCGCTGATCCTGCCGCTCACCACGCCAGCGATGATGGCAGACTTCAGTGCCGTTGGCGGATTACTGCTGGTCGCCACCGGTTTGCGCATCTGCGGCATCAAGATGTTCGCAGTGGTCAATATGCTCCCTGCCCTACTGCTGGCAATGCCGCTTTCCGCCGCCTGGACGGCATTTTTCGCCTGAGAATGCGTGCAATAACAGCAAAGTGGTGATAGATTGTGCAGTCTGCGTTGATTTGAAGAAATTTCGTTGACGAAACGAGGCGGATCGGTTTTAATGCGCCCCGTTGCCCGGATAGCTCAGTCGGTAGAGCAGGGGATTGAAAATCCCCGTGTCCTTGGTTCGATTCCGAGTCCGGGCACCACCTTTCCTTTTTTATGCTTCCTTATAAATCCCCATGTGTTTGTGATTCAATGAGTTAGCGTAAAAATCTTTCCAGATGCGTTTTGATTTATCCCTACGTATCCGGAAAATTGTGGGTCAGATTGAGGGTTCATTCAGTTCGATGAATGGAGAGACCCTCATGTTGACTGACAGTAAAATCCGCGCCGCGAAACCCCTCGCAAAATCCTATAAACTCACCGATGCACAAGGTCTGTACCTGACGGTATCCACCAGTGGCTCTAAGCTGTGGTATTTCCGCTACCGTTTTGAAGGTAAGGAAAATCGTCTGGCCTTCGGCCCCTATCCACAGGTTACGCTGGCGGAAGCTCGCGAAAAGCGCGATGCGGCGCGTAAGCTGCTGGTATCCGGTATTTGCCCTTCCCTGCCCCGCAAAGCGGAAAAAGCCGCCGTTGACGGCACACGCACCTTTCAGTACATCGCCACCGCGTGGCACACCAGTTGCCTTAAGCTGTGGTCAGAAGACCACGCGGACAAGATCCTGACCTGCCTGAAACGCTACGTCTTCCCCGATATTGGCGCAATGGACATTACGAAGGTTGAAACCCGCCATCTGGCACAGCTTGTAAAATCCATCGATGATAAGGGCGTGCATGACGTTGCCGGGCGGGTGCGCCAGCACCTGACCAAAATCATGCGTCACGCCGTACAACAGGGAACGATTAAATATAATCCGGCTTACGATCTGGATGGCGTCGTGACCCCTGTTGTGACCCAACATCACCCCGCCCTGCCCCTGAAACGCCTGCCAGAGCTGCTGGACAAGATCAATGGCTACAAAGGGCGGGAACTGACCCGTCTGGCGCTGGAACTGAATCTGCACGTTTTCCTGCGCTCCAGTGAGCTACGCCTCGCCCGCTGGGATGAGTTCAACCTGAAAGCCCGTATCTGGACGGTGCCAGATATCGCCGTATATATATCGATCTGCGCCAGCTTAAGCCTTTTAAGCCCTTTGGCCTTTTCCGGTCTGGCGCTGTTACCCTTAACCGCCCTTTACCATTATCCGGCCTTTTTCCTTTTGTTGGCACAATCATCAGCAAAAAAGCCGTAATGTGCAGCAGAAACTTATTAATAGGCTAACCCGTTCATAAGGGGAGTTATTAAGAGGAAAGCGTATTAATAATTTTGGCCCCAAAATTATTTGTATGAAAACCTATCAATACCCGAGATTAATAGGAAATCACCCAAAATTATTTGAGGGCAAATAATTTTGTACGAAAACCGATGGATAACTCGATCTTTTCAAGGCAACGGCTATCAGTCAGTAGCCCTTCGCCCATAAACCTGCGCCACATACCGCCCGCGCCCGTCACCGTGACCCAAATCCATCGCCGTCATTGCCAGCGTTTCTTTCTCACAAAATCCCTGTGCCAAGTAATAACGAATGGCATCCTGTGCCCACGCATAGCGCAGCGAATGTGGGGAATATGCGCCAGTTAAGCCGAGACGCGACGCCTGACTGTGCCAGTATTTCATTGCGCTTTTCAGATCCGGCTTATCTATCAGCCTGCCGTGGCGATCTTCTGCCACAGCCAGCGCATTATCCAGCGCTTTTTTGACAGCGACGGCATCAAGAATCATCGCCTCTCGAGGCCGCCCGCCTTTGGTGCCGAACACCACGGTTAAGCGAGTGTCACCACGATCCAGCGCCTGCTTCCACGTTCTTAATGACTGCGCACTTTGCACCGCCTCCTGCGAACGCAGTCCCATCAGTCTTGAGAGTTCCAGCGCTGCCGCCATCCCCGGATCTTTTACGCGGGCGTTCTCCAGTACGTCACGATAGTGCTCCGGCGTAATAGCCAGCTTCGTACCGTTACGGGATGCGCCAGACAGACCAAGAGAACGGTTGTTCAGTCGCTCACTCTGCGCCAGCCTGTCACGCCCGGCCTGTTTCAGAATGCAGCGCATCGCCGCCATCTCGTTTTGCAGGGAACGCTTCGTAATACCCTGCGCCAGTCGTTCACGAATATAGCCCTCAATATGCCTTGCTTTTAACTGCTCCACCCGGCGGATCTGCACATTCTGCGCCAGAACCAGACGCTCACAAAACCGCTGCGCCAGCTTAATGCGATCGTGAACGGTTTTATGACTACCGCCTGCCTGCTGCGCAAGCCGCTTCATTTCCTGCTCCAGAATCCCCATATTTTCCCTTTTTCATTATTGCCGCAAAATCATCCCAAAAACCCAACACTGATACAGCTTTCCCCGGCGCGTAGGCCGATAGCCCCTGTTTTTTTGTCGGGGCTGCGAACGATACCTGAGCGCCGGGGCGGCAGCCGTTGAGGTGTGGTGGGGCTTCGGTTGTGCTCTCTGAGCAGCCGCCCGCGTTAGCGGGTTATCCCCCGGATCGTCCTGATCCCCCTCCGGTATCGGTTCATGTTCTCCTTATTGGTCAAATGGCCTGAAAAGGCGGTGTCAGGATCCAGCCGTGGGCTGGCGCAGTTGAGTTTTCTGCTGCAGGTCGAAAAGGCTGAGTGCGTCACTTTCCCGCTCTGCGCGGTTAAAGTGACGCACTGGTCTGGTGCAGTGTTGAAACGTTGCGTTTCTGGTGCAGTTTTACGGCCACGCAGCAGCAAAGCCTGCTGTCTTTGCAGACCGCAGCCCGTAAAGGTAAAAGGCGCTGAGGGTGTCAGCAGAACAGGTTAGCCGGGAGAATTCCGGCGCGGTGCAGATTCAGACCAGCAGGCTGGCGCAGTAAAAGACGTATCGTGTTAAAACTCGGGCCTCCGTCGCGATGTTCTGCGACCCGGTGTTTGCAGAGGTCTGCACCGGTAAACGGACCAACCATCCTGATAACAGGCGCTTCTTGCAGGTTGTGAAGCGTGGCGCTGTCAACGACAGCATAGGGCAAGGGGGAGACTAGGCCAGTACCGCTGGCGCAGAAAGGAAAAACTGTTTTTGCGTCAAAAAGATTATTTGCGAGCCTGCACTGTCGCGCTTCGCTTGCCTTCTCCCGATCTTCTGACAGCAAAGCCATCAGAAGATCGGGAGAGATGATTTAGCAATTTTCAGGCTTACGGTAGCGGGAAGGCCAGATTTGCTCTGGCGCAGTACCCAACGCATCGGCGATCAGCCTTTCACCTTTGGGCCAGCGGCGGGTAAGGGCGTTTGCAAGCGTGGAGGAGGCCAGCCCGGATTTGCGGGAAACGGCGGACAGCGACGTCCCCTGCTTTTTCAGCGCCGCGATAATATCAGCGGAATGCCAGTCCGGTTGCTTCATGCCGTCACCTCGTCGATAAACGTCACGCCGTCAGCGGTGCGCAGCCAGCGCGGGGCCTTCATCTCTGCCGCGAAGTAGTTGATCAGGTCGTACAGCAGATAACTCAGCTGTTTCTCCTTTTCAGAAGAAAATCCCTGCTCCGCCAGCGTCTGCGTCAGGGCGAGGCAGTAGCGACAAAGCTCGGTGCATTCCGGCCCAAACTCGGGGGAATTCGCCGGGAGGGTATCGACGGTCAGGCTTTCAATAAGATGAGGCGGGACGGGTTCTAGCAGCGTGGGCTGGAGGAGCGCCAGAGCGGCGTTGAGTCTGCCGCAGAGCGCCATTTTCAGCGTGGGATCGTCGTTTTCAATCAGGGTTTCGGCGAAGTTTTCGCAGTGGCTGGCAAGGACGGTAAAGTCCGTGGCGGCATTGAAAGGAACAGCAAGTAACGGATGTGTCTGGATTGGGGTAGTAGCCATAATGGCAGCCTCGTTGATTGGGTTTTGCAAACCTCACCAGACCGCTGTCAAACGGGGTGGTGAGACGTAACAGGGTTGACAGACCGGCATCAACGAAACCGGCGAGCGCGAACGCTCCCCCGCTACGCCCCACCATAATATGGGCGTATGAAGGACACAAAAAAAACCGCACTACGGAAAATGGCGGCTGTCCGCGTTGATAGTCAGGCTGTCAAACCCGGCACCTGAACTGGCAGGTACGGGTAAAAGATACCGCGTTTGGCGGTTAACAGCAAGTGAGGTTATGGAAGGCAGATCGCAAACAGAAAAACTGTCTTTAAATTATACGACCATCTCAAAATAGATGATTATCAATAAATTAGCGTGGCATCAAATTATGCTTCTCAATTCGTTATTAACATAAACCCTCCTTTGCATGTTAATAATTCCGGAGTAAATGATGTCTGTAGAAAACCGTTCGAAGCTGCTTCGTATGACCATCCGCAACATAGGATGTATAGGCAATGAAGGTGTCGATATTGCGCTTGATAATATTGTTTGTTTGGTAGGAAAAAACAATGCCGGTAAGTCTACTGTTCTCAGAGCCTATGAGTTAGCCAAAGGAAGCGTGTCATTTGATCCCGCGCATGACCGACACCAACACGCTCAACCAGATCAGCCCTCTGAAGTACTTCTCGAAGTACATATTCCCCAGAGCATTGGGAACGTTGATGAAAAATGGAAACAGGAGAGAGGCGGGTTTCTTGTTGTAAAAAGCCGCTGGCAATGGTGCGCGCCTGATTTTCAGAAAGTCCGTACCACATGGGATCCCACCGGAGGCGATGGAGAACAGGGCTGCTGGGCCGAGGATACTAAAGCTGGCGGTGCCGATCCGGTATTTACCTCCAGACTTCCCAGACCACTACGGATTGGCTCACTCGAAGATGCGGCAAAAACGGAAGAACTATTACTTAAACTTGCGCTGTCTCCTCTGTTCACGGAACTGGAAAAAGCCCGGAGCAATCCGGCATCCGATCTGGCAAAAGCGATTGAGAGTGTTTCCTCCAGTATGAATGCTCTCAGCGAGCAGCATCAGGAACATTTCAATGGTATTGCGGGTAAGGTCTCGACGGGATTCAAAAGTATTTTTCCCCGACTGGATGTTAGCCTTAACGTGTGTGCGGCACCGCTTGTTCCAAAAGTTGACGAACTTATTAAAAATGGTTCGAGTTTAAGAATTTCGGATGGAAGAGCTGATACCGATTTGGTTCAGCAGGGAACAGGGGCTCGCAGAGCGTTATTCTGGGCAATGCTTCAGGTCCATAATGAGCTTAATCGCGATAAAGAGGTACGGAGCGACTATCGCAAATGCCTCGAAAAAGAGATAAAAGATCTCACAAAAAAGATCGCACAACTTAAGGGAAAAGAACCGGGGCCATTGGCAGAAAAGCTGGCTCAGGCCAAGGCATTACTCGAAGCACATGATAGTGGCGCGCCAATCCCGGACAGCCCGGAAGATCCTGCCTTTCCTGGCTACCTGCTATTAATCGATGAACCAGAAAATGCTTTACACCCTATGGCTGCCCGAGCGGCTCAGCGCCATTTATACCAACTGGCAAAAAACCCGGACTGGCAGGTCATTCTGACTACCCATTCGCCTTATTTTATCAATCCGTTTGAAGACCACACCACCATTGTGCGCTTAGATAGGGAAAGAGATGATGACCAGTCTCCGGTAACGCCGAGAACCTATCGCTCAGACCTGATTGAATTTGAAGGCGATGATAAACAGCGGCTTCAGGCATTGCAGCATATCGACCCCAGCTTTTCTGAGGTCTTTTTTGGTTCACATCCTGTATTGGTTGAAGGCGATACGGAACATGCTGCGTTTATGGCGTCCATTATAGAGCGCAATCATGCGCTGATGGATCAGGTAGCTATCATTCGCGCTCGGGGAAAAGCCATACTGGTGCCGCTGATAAAAGTGCTTACGCATTTCAAAATTGATTTCAGTCTGGTGCATGACGCCGATTCACCGCAGAAATCGAACGGTACCAAAAATGGTATGTGGACAGAAAACGAAAAAATCAAAAATGCCATTCGACAGGCCAGAAGTGAAGGGCTTACGGTTCGCCACCGCGTCAGTGTTCCTGACTTTGAACGTTTTCTGGGCGGAGACGAAGCGTCGAAAGATAAACCACTAAATGCTTATCTGCAAATTACTCAGGACGAAGGCCTAGCTACTGGCGTACAGGGCTTATTAACTGCACTCCTATCATCCGAACAGCATTCTCCTTTTGAAACCATCAGGGATACCGATGACTACATGCGACAATTAGTGGAGCAAGTTACCAGTTGGGCAGAGCAGCACGGTAGACAAGAAGATCCCAGATTCAGACGCAATGCTGAACCGCTAAACGCTGAAGCCTGATACAGAAACCGACAGGGTCGTTCTTCATAGAGACCCTGTCATTAATTATACTAATGTAGACATATTTTTGCTGACATCAATAAGCTTGTATACCTTGATAAATATGGTTTAAAATAAAATCACATCAATTAAAAATATCAGTCCAGGAGAATCAATGTCTGTTGCCGCACTGGCCCGCCAGCGGGTTCACCGCATGAAGCGGGGCATTCCCTTTTCCATCAGCGGATTTTACTCGCTGGGAAGTCGTGCGTCGGTACAACAGGCAATGAGTCGTCTGGTCAAAGAAGGTCTGCTGGTACGGGTTGAACGCGGTTTCTACTCCCGACCAAAACCATTGAAAAATCTTCCATCCGTAAACGTCGTCGCCAGCGCCAACGATGTTGCCACGGCTTGGGCAAAAGAGCGTGGTTACAAAATCACCCTTCAGGGGCTGGAAGCCGCTTACAGGCTGGGGCTGCAAACGCAGGCGCCGGTTAAACGCATCTACTGGTCAAACGGCCCTACGCGAGAATTCCGCGTCGGCAATGAGCGGGTACGGATCCAGCATAAATCAGCAAGTCGGTTACGTTGGCTGAACCGGCCCGAAGGAGAGCTGATGCGCGGTTTGCTAAGTTTGGATCAGGAACATACCCCGCCGGAAATGCTGAAGAATGCTTTTCATCGGCTGAGCGTCCCGTCCGCTAAAGCGCGGCAGATTGCCGGAAAGTTGATGAATGAGCCTGCGCTTCACGCGTGGCGCTCGCAGCTTATGACGTTACAAAAGGCGCTCGATGAACATTTTTGATTACTATCGGAGCGCATCGCAACGCCGCGAGCTTCAGGAAATCCTCTCTTACGCGGCACAGCAGCATCCCTCCGGGCTGGAAGCCAGCTTTCTGGAAAAGGATCTCTGGGTAACAGAGATCCTTCGGTTACTTTTTAATGAGGAGTTGCTGGGAGATTTATCTGTCGCGTTTAAAGGTGGAACGGCGTTAAGCAAATGCTGGAACGTGATTGAGCGTTTTTCTGAAGATATCGATCTCTCTGTTCACTGGGCCGATCTGGCGGGTCACTCAGAACAGGAAGAACAGCAAGCGTGGGAGCAAAGCACGCTGAATAACAGCCAGAATCGCCGGTTCAGAGATCAGCAGCAAGAGCGTTTAATCGCGTGGACAAGCGCGTTGGTAGAACGGTTAAACCAACGCTTTCAGGCTTATAAAATTCCGGGCCTTGAAGCGAAAATGGAACCCGACAGCGGTGGCGAGAAAATAGACATCAGTTTCCCACGGGTGAAAGCAGACAGCATGGCCTATCAACGCGATCATATTTTGCTGGAGTTTGGCGGACGAAATCGTGGCAAGCCAACCAATCTGATACCAGTTGTGAGCTATCTGTCCGGGATTGCAGGCATGGATGCACTCCAGTTACCCGCTGCGACCGTAAACGCTTATGACACCGGTTATATTCTTTGGGAAAAACTGACGGCGCTACACCAGTTCTGTACGCAAACCAAAGCGCCAAATCCGGCCCGACTGGCACGCCACTGGTATGATGTGGATTGTCTGCTGCGTAATCATTTCGCCAGCCCCTATGAAACGCTGGAAGCCGTGCGCAATGTGGTTGAGATGAAGCAACGCCGCTGGCCCGTGCCGGGCGTGGATTTTACTCAGGCCATTATCGGAAACCTGCAACTGTTGCCTGACGATGCTGAACGGTTCGCCGCGATCGCCGGGGATCATCAAACGGCGGTGGAAGGGGGAATGTTCTTTCGTGAGCCTGACGGATTTGCTGACATTGCCGATCGTCTTCGCCATGCACAAGATGAAATCAATCGTTTTATGCGTGGTTCACAGGTATAACCTAGTCCTGCCATTTGATCCCCCCAGCCATATGGCATAATCCTTTTGAATAACAGGGTTTTTATGCTTGTACTCCAGCCCATTCGCGGTATCATTTTACGATCTCTCTTCCAGTTTTATGCTTACCGCCTTTGCCGATAGTTGAACAATGCCGGGAAGCGTTATCAGCGATTAAGGACACGGAATGGGTTTCTGGTTATTCGTTATTGCACTGGCTGTTATCTGGCTTCTTTTTTCCAAAAAGAAAAAATCCCCCTCCCCCAAAACAAACAGCAAAAACAACACCTCAATAAATAACACGCCCCAACAAAAATCTCTCAATAAACCAATCAATAGCGCAGCAAGTATTCATTCTCAGGTCCCCGATGATGATGAACTGGCAACCTTTACTTTTGTGAATGGGCAAACGGTTGAATATAGCACCAGTCGTGAACAGCCGCGAGAAACCGCCGCCCGGCGTAATACTACGCCAGCGCGATGGGTCAAACCGGGAGAAAGCGTCACCCTTCAAAACGTCGTCATTAATCACGGTAATTTTTATTTCGGCGGGCGGTTAAAAACACATTCATCAGGAGAATATGGCTATCTTTATAACGATGGCTCCGACGCTTCGCTGGTTAATGACGCTTTCCCCATCGAACCCATTTCACGGCATTATTATGATGAGTCGCTGGGATACTGGCCCAGCTTCGCCACACTCTCCCCTCGCTGCCGTGGCGCCTATCTTGACTGGCTGGCAAGCGATCGCAGCGATGCGAGTTGCCCTGTTGGCTATGTTTTTATCTATTTTTATGGTATTGAACGCCGCGTACTGGCCGATGGCACACAAGAAGCCATTTCTGACGATGAATTCAAAGCATTATTCGAAGAGATATCGCGCCTGAGAACCATATTTCAGGCAAGCGGCTCCTTCCGGCATTATGCAACACAGTTGCTGGAAATGATGATCATTCTCAGACCGAAGTTACTTTCTATACATACCGAAAACGAATATTTCTCATCGAGGAGTTCATTACTTTTCAGATTAAATCTGGCGACGGTGGTCGATAAAGGACAACCTGTTTGTGCCGATCTGGCACTGGCATGGATACACTATTTTCCTGATTATACCCTGCGCACGCCTGCCCGTCGATGTCATTCTGAATTTTCCGCGTTATTCAAACAGCGTTATACCCAAAAATATGGTGACGGTATTGTCGTCAAACCCAATAAAACACGGTTGTATTTAAGTTATACCCCCGCCAGTGGTACGCTTCGGGAACTTCAGGTAAAAAAACAGATGGATCTTCCCGATCCCAGCGTTTTAAAAGCCCCAGTTCAGAAATTAATTCCTGTTGCAGAATCCTGTATCAATGCGCTGGATGCCTACAGTCGCTATCTCGGTAAAAAAGATGCCTCACCAAGTGATGTCGCCGCCATCATGTTGCTTCCCGATGAAATACTGACCGAAGATGCAGAACGTCTATTTGTTGAATTTAAACACTGGGCAGATGAGAAAATCCGTGCACATTCAGGACTGGCGACAGTAGCTGATTTCTGGGCCAGACTAGGTATGCCTGTACCGGATAAGATTAATAAGAAAGAAGCCGAGCTGATGCAAAATTTCGCCAGGCGAGCAGGCTACGGCATTGCGCCGGATATGCGCTATCACCTTGTCCGGCCAGAACCAGAAGGACATATTGTTTTATTTCCCGAAGGACATGCGGAATTCTACGTACCGTCGGCGAAATTTACATCAGTCTCTGTGGCGCTTCGGCTGGGCGCCATGATTGCACAAATGGACAAGAGCGTGGACGTTGCTGAACAGGCTGCGCTGGAGAGAACGATTAATCATAACGATGCGTTGTCACCAACAGAAAAACGTTCGCTGCACGCCTACCTCACCTGGCGGCTCAATACGCCTGCAAATCAGGCTGGCTTGAAAGGTAAAATTGAGCAACTCAGCGATAAAGATAAGTCCACTATTGGCAACGTGATTATTAGCGTCGCCTGCGCGGATGGAAAAATCGATCCGGCTGAAATTAAGCAACTGGAAAAAATCTACGCCAGCCTTGGTCTGGACAGCAGTACCGTCACCAGCGATATCCACCGTCTGTCAATCGCAGAAACAACGCCGACGGCTACGTTACAAACCCCATCAGCGACGAGCGGCGCGTTTTCTCTTGATGAACGGATCCTTGCCCGTCATGAGTCTGATACCACGGACGTACGCCAGTTACTGAACACCATCTTTACCGGAGATGAACCCGCAGATGAATCCCCGGCGGAGATCCCGCCACACGCTGGCGCAGGTCTTGATGAAGCACATCACCAGCTTTACCAACGTTTGCTGGAAAAAGAGCGCTGGGCGCGAAACGAAGTCGCTGAGCTATGCCAGCAATTTAATTTGATGCTAAGCGGCGCGATTGAAGCAATTAATGACTGGTCTTTCGAACAGGTTGACGCCCCGGTGCTTGATGATGACGATGATATTTACGTTGACCTGGAAATTGCACAAGAACTCAAAGGATAATTTATGTCTGGCATTCGTATTCGTCTCAAAGAAAGAGACGCTATTATTCAGTCACTGAAGTCAGGCGTGACGCCTAAAATTGGTATTCAGCATATTCAGGTTGGCCGGGTCAACGAGATAAAAGCGCTGTATCAGGATATTGAACGTATCGCGGATGGCGGTGCAGGATTCCGGCTGATTATCGGGGAATACGGCTCAGGTAAGACATTCTTTTTAAGCGTTGTGCGCTCAATTGCACTAGAGAAAAAACTGGTGACAATCAGTGCCGATTTATCCCCGGACAGGCGTATCCACGCGACGGGTGGGCAGGCGCGTAACCTTTATTCCGAACTGATGAAAAATCTATCTACGCGAAATAAGCCGGATGGAAACGCATTATTAAGCGTGGTTGAGCGCTTCATCACGGAAGCCAGAAAAGAAGCAGAAAGTACAAATGTGCCGGTTCCGACGATTATTCACCAAAAGCTCGCTGACCTGTCTGATATGGTTGGCGGTTACGATTTCGCCAAAGTTATTGAATGTTACTGGCAGGGCCACGAGCAAGACAATGAGACATTGAAATCAAATGCCATCCGCTGGCTGAGAGGTGAATACACCACGAAAACCGACGCCCGTAACGATCTGGGTGTGCGCACCATTATTTCTGATGCCTCTTTCTACGATTCGCTAAAGCTGATGAGCCTGTTTGTCCGTCAGGCCGGTTACGCCGGTCTGCTGGTAAATCTGGATGAAATGGTCAATCTTTATAAGCTCAGTAATACGCAGGCGAGGGTTGCGAACTATGAACAAATACTGCGTATTCTGAATGACTGCCTGCAAGGGACGGCTGAATATATCGGCTTTTTACTCGGCGGTACGCCAGAGTTCCTGTTTGATCCGCGCAAGGGGCTATACAGCTACGAAGCGCTCCAGTCACGGCTGGCGGAAAACAGCTTCGCCCAGCGTGCCGGGGTGATTGATTATTCGTCCCCTTCCCTGCATTTAGCCAGCCTGACGCCGGAAGAGCTCTATATTCTGTTGAAAAACCTTCGTCACGTTTATTCCGGCGGCGATGCGGATAACTATCTGGTTCCTGATGATGCGCTGACGGCATTTTTACGCCACTGTAGCAACACTATTGGCGATGCCTATTTCCGTACGCCACGAAACACGATTAAAGCCTTCCTAGATATGCTGGCCGTGCTGGAACAAAACCCGTCCATTCAGTGGTCGCAGTTAATTGCCGGTGTTGCGATCGCGGAAGAAAAACCCAGCGATATGGATGAAATAACGTCGGCAGAAGATACTGACGAGGACGGTCTGGCTGATTTCCGATTATGACGAACGAATACCAGCGGCTGGATCCACGCATACAGAAGTGGATATATCGGCAGGGATGGGCCGATCTCCGGGAACTGCAAAAAAAAGCCGTTCCACCGATATTAGCGGGCGATCGGGATGTCCTGATCAGCGCCGCGACTGCTGCGGGTAAAACGGAAGCTTTTTTCCTGCCCGCCTGTTCTACCATTGCGGATATTCAGGGCGGTTTTGGCATTTTATACATTAGCCCACTTAAGGCCCTGATTAACGATCAGTATCGACGGCTGGAAAGCCTCGGCGATGCGCTGGAGATGCCGGTCACACCCTGGCATGGCGACGTTGCGCAGAGCAAAAAGCTGAAAGCGAAGAAAAACCCTGCCGGTATTCTGCTTATCACCCCGGAGTCGCTGGAAGCGATGCTGATCCGCAACGCGGGATGGTTAAAGGAGGCTTTCGCTCCACTGGCATATATCGCCATTGATGAATTCCACGCCTTCATCGGTTCTGAGCGGGGTATGCAGCTTCTCTCTCTGTTAAATCGAATCGATCACCTGCTGGGAAGAACCAACAATCCAGTTCCCCGAGTCGCACTCAGCGCAACGCTGGGAGAACTGGAACGGGTGCCGTTATCTCTGCGGCCAAATCAATGTCTGCCCTGCGACATTATTACCGACAGCCAAACTCACGCCACGCTAAAAGTACAGGTGAAAGGTTATCTGGAACCGCTGACCACCTCGGGCCAGCAACCTCCACCGTCGGCAGAAACGCAAATCTGCCATGATATATTTCGCCTTTGTCGCGGTGATTCCCATCTGGTGTTCGCTAATAGCCGCAAACAGACCGAAAGCATTGCCGCTACGCTAGGGGATCTCAGTGAAGCGAACATCGTTCCCAATGAATTCTTCCCCCATCACGGATCGCTGTCCCGAGATCTGCGTGAAACGCTGGAACAGAGGCTTCAACAAGGCAACTTACCTACCACCGCCATCTGTACGATGACGCTGGAACTTGGCATCGACATCGGCAAAGTCAGCTCCGTCGTGCAGGTTACCGCACCTCATTCCGTCGCCAGCCTGCGCCAGCGTATGGGGCGTTCTGGTCGGCGCGACTCGCCTGCCGTATTGAGGATGCTGATTGCCGAACATGAACTGACGCCGACATCAGGCATTGTCGACCAGCTCAGGCTTCAGCTCGTTCAGTCGCTGGCCATGATCCGCTTACTTATCAGCAGCAAATGGTTTGAGCCCGCCGATACCCGGCAGATGCACTATTCCACCCTGTTCCATCAGATTCTGGCGATCGTGGCGCAGTGGGGAGGCGTGCGTGCCGATCAGATCTGGTCACAGCTATGTCAACAAGGACCATTTCAGAAAGTCCGAATCGACGACTTCAAAACGTTATTGAAGCATATGGGGGAGCACCACTTTCTGACCCAGCTATCAAGCGGCGAACTGGTTCTGGGCGTCGAGGGTGAGCGCCAAGTGAATCAGTATACCTTCTACGCCGTATTCAGCACACCGGAAGAGTTTCGCATTGTGGCGGGAAGTAAGACACTCGGCTCCATCCCTGTAGATTCTCCACTGATGCCTGACCAACACATTATTTTCGGCGGTCGACGCTGGAAGGTAACCGATATCGATAGTGATAAAAAAGTCATCTATGTCGAGGCGACAAAGGGTGGGCAGCCGCCGTTATTTGGCGGACAAGGGATGTCCATTCATGATGTTGTCCGTCAGGAAATGCTCACCATTTATCGGGAAGGCGACTACCGTATCACCGTTGGCGAGCGCAAAGCCGATTTTGCCGATACCACGGCCAGATACCTGTTTGATGAAGGGCTACACTGTTTTCGCAACAATAATCTGGCTTCGGAATGTTTTATTCAGCAGGGGCAGCATGTCTACATTCTTCCCTGGCTGGGCGATCAAACCGTAAACACGCTATCAGCATTGCTTATCCAGCGCGGTTTCAAGGCGGGCTCATTTGCTGGTGTGGTTGAAGTGGAAAAAACCACGGTAGCGGAAGTTAAGCAGACGTTAGCCAGCGCACTTCAGGACGGTTTGCCCTCCGAATCCCGTCTTGCCGAAAGCATCGCTGAAAAGTGCCTCGAAAAATATGATGAGTATTTACCGGAGGTGTTGCTGACGCTGGAGTATGGGTTACGTGCTTTTAATGTTGAGAGCGTGGCGCAGTGGCTACGGGGACATTTGTAGGCGAGCAAAGCCAATACTCACCGACAAAATCAACGAACGATAAATGAATCAAAAAGCAACTGATAATAAGACCAGAATATTCGACTAAACGCTCTGGCTCCCAGAACATAAGGACAAGGTAAAATACAATGTCAAAAAGAGAAATTTTACGATTGCCTGATGCTATACATCAGGAAATTACGAAAGCAAGGAGCAATGCAGGTAAGTTCTATGCTTTTAGCGAATCCGAAACCCCATTATTAATTCAGTCGCAAGATGGTACATCCAGCGGAAAAACCTATAATGTTTTTTATCAATACATACAAGGTGTAAATGCCGCAACGTTACCCGGAAATGGGCATCGTAACCTGGTTTTTATCACCCCTTTAAAATCGCAAATTGATATTCCCTCAGAACTTGTCGAATTGGCCAGCTCGAAGCAAATTTTGATACTCCCCTATCTCTCGCTACGCGATGTTGCGGACTTAAGTTTTACCACTTGGGTGAAACAAACGGATGGAGACGAAAAAGATAACCAGCAACGTTATCTCGACTGGATACACACTGGATGTAACATACTGAAAGACAATACTAAGTTGATTTTTGAACGTCTGAGATCCGATGTACAGGCAAGAGTTACACTTGAACTACGGCTTAAAGCGGAAGTAAGAGCCGGAGCCACCGACGAACAGGTTAAAATAGAAGACGAATTACTCACCAGCGGCTATAAGCTCACAGGACGCCTACAGGAAGCGGCCATCGCATTACTTAATATCCTCAATACCGATTTCGAAACACTGCTGGAGAGAGCTGGCCAAGACAAACTCGCTGGTTTAGCAGTAGAAATGGTGAAACATCTTTTCCCATTTCATATCGCACTGTACAGGCGATGTATTCTGTTAGCGACAACTAAAAAATTTGACGGTAGCGTACTCCTTCTGAAACGAAATAATAAAGGAATTTATCATAAAAGCAGCCAGTCACTTGATCATGTTCTTGGGCAAAAAAAACGCCAGGATAAAAATCCTCTGGAAGAATTGACCTCAGTTACATCGACAGAACGTCTTGAAAAATTAAAACAGGAATACTGGGTTCATGATAGCGATTCGCCTTATGCACAGCGAGATATTCGGTTTACTTTAGTACTTGATGAAGAACACGAAGCCTACAAAATTTTCCAACAAACAGTATGCAAAATATTACTTAATGACGATCTGCAATTACCATCAATTCTTGCAACATTACATCGCGTTCTCGAATATATAGACGAGTGTAGAGGGAATGAGCGAGCACCTGGGTATGAGCCATTAGATGAATATGTTTGTGAAATAAATAACGCACTCTTGCGGTGTGATTTACGCCCCGGTTTTGATCTAAAAAAAATGACTCAATTGTTTAGCAATAATATGCTTGATGTCGTTGTTGATAGCCGGAATACAGAACAAGTGATTGCGCTTATAGGTAATGTTTTCAGCTATCAAATCCAACGCTTCTACAGAGAAGACGATCTTCGCCATATACGGCTTCGTAGCCACGGACGACAATCCTATACGGAAATTTACGTAAGTGCCGAGGACGATGAAGATGCTGGAAATGATTTTAGTCTCTATGAATTATACCAAACAATCACCGCAATCCTTGCAGCTTCGGCAAAGCTTAACAACCCATCGCGAGTTCAGCAAATGCTGTCGCAACAAGATCAGGCTAACCAAAACAATCCATTATCATTATTTATAGGTAAAGCACAGCAAATTAAGGGGGAAGCTTCATATCTTTTATCAGGAAGCTCAACGGACGAACAATTAATTGATGATTTTTTTACTTATTTTCAACCTAAGACGCTTTTTTCATTAGCCCCTCGGGAAAAGGTTATTATTGAATCCAGCCAACTAAAGGGTTGGGTTTTACTCAAATTCCGTATGGAACTTATCAAGGAACTTCCTGAAGTCGCTCTGCTTCGTGTTCTGTATCAAACACATAATACGGTGATCCTGCTATCAGCTACCGCAGGCTTCCCTGGTACTTACAATGGGCAATATAGCCGCCCCTTTCTTGCCGACTATGCACGCCATCTCGACTACCAGATTAAGTGCAGAGATGTGGAGTCTGCCGCTCCGTTAGCAACTATCCGTGAATTAAGAAATATTCATCGTCCCGTTAATATTGAGATATTCGACGATCAAAAAAGTGAGCTTTCTCCATTAATTAATGACCCCATATTCAAAAAAGTGCTAAAGATATGGGAAGGTCATCTTGAACACTATTTAACGTATATACAACGTCATCGCTATCGTAAACGCGAATTTCATCGCGAGCTACAAGCAATGTTACTCGCAGCCTATACCACCCGGCATACTTTGTGTATTGGCCTCAGCGCTCGCTTTTCTACAATTTTAGGTAAATTTCTGCAAGCGACGCTCAATAGCTCTACTCCTCTAAATGGGTTGAAAATTTTAGACACTGATAATCGGCGTGGAAATGATACACCTCGTGTATTTGAAATAACACCTTTCGACAACCTGCATACCCTACGAGTCGTCATGTTCGACTCAAAACTTAACCGTGAGGATCCCGTCCGGGACTACTTGCGAATTGATCAGCCTAATTTAACTCTTTTTATGATTTCACACTTCAAAGGGGCAGGAACCGGGCTCAACTACTACATTGCCTATCCGGAAACGGATGCTGGAGGAAAATCGCTAGAAGTTGATTTTGATGAACTTGCGATGGTATGCGATAGCTTCTGGAGTCAGGTTAACGCCGCAGGCACACGCAACACACTAGAAAACTATGTAACATTACTTAAGCACTACGCTCACGGAAGTATGCTTCGTCGCGCAAATGACTTTGAAACCGACCTGGTAGATTCAGATGCAGCACGAATGCTTGATGATGAACATATAGTAGAACTTCATAAAGTAGCCATGCAGACCATTGGCCGGACTGAACGTCGCGATGCAAAAATGCAGGGGACTATTAGGTTACCTTCTGGTGTACATTTGAATGCGATACGCGTCTTCCGCGATCTGGCGCGGCATCCCGATGCCAGATCTCTGCTCGCATCACTCAGCCTCCATAACAATCGTTGGTTTAAAGAAGCGCGAAACGATTTAGAAAAAGCCAGTTTCAATACGGATAAACAGCGTACTGATTTCGAACAACGCGTGCTAAATGCCAACGCAATGTATAAAGATTTTGAAATCGAGTTTGTCGAAGTAATTTTAAAAAACGCCAGAACCGGTGACAAAAATGCTATCCAACTTAACGAAGACTTACGCCATTCTGATAGTTTTAAAAACCCTCAAAAATATATCAACCGATTAAAACGCAATCCTATAATTAAAAACAGCGATTATATGAAATTATGCGTTGAAAATTTCTTTCTGGAGCGCACCGCCGATTTGGAAAATATTATTTTAGCAAGAACAATGCAATCAGATGGCCTTACAGATATTTCTGCGGGTAGTTCACCTTATGAGCCTGAACACTGTTTACCCCAATATCATGAGGGTATGAGTGAAGAATGTGATGAACTCGAAAAACGCGTATTTCCAAGCCTATTGAGATTAGAATCCGAGCCATTAAAGAGGTTTATTCCTATCCCAGCATTAATCCCATTGCTTATTGGAAATATTGGAGAGTGGCAATTTCATCAAGTATTAAAAGCGGCAGGAATAAAACCCTTAACACCTGAGCAGATAATTTTGCAGTTAGGTAGCGAGTGCTATGAAATTTTTGATATCTACTTAATAAAAAAAGATCATCTATTTGCTATAGACGTTAAAAACTGGATGATGGGAAAGAATAACCGTAATATTTCGAAAAAATTGCACTCCAGTGCCTTAAACAAAGTAGAAACATTAAATAAGATTATCAGCGCCAGCACTTCTCTGAATAAAGTTTCTGCTGTCTACCTTAATACACGCTATGGACTCAACTGTCTGAATGATCGCGCGGAGAAATTTAAATCCACACAAATCTTTTACTTTAATCTTTTAAAAGTTGTTTCTTATTATGAAAAAGATATTAGTTCAAATCGGTACGAATCAAAAATAAATAGAAAGATACTAATTAACCGTACACTTATGAATATGTTAGGATATGAAAATGAGTGAAACAATGGAATTAAATCAAACCAGAAATGCAGTTATAACAATGTCCTCTGAATGGGATATTCACCCTTCTCCCTATGCACCGCTAGCCAGAACACAATTATTCGATATTGCCGAGCAGGTAGAGAGTGTATTGGAAAAAGTTCTTAGGTTACCTTCATCGGATGGATGGGGTATCGATGTAGCATATATTAGGAAACCTAAACCACTTGAAATTAGCTATGATGAATACATCAGCGGGGTTCATCGAGACATTAAGAAACTCTTAAACGAAAAATTACATTTAGACGCCCCTAAAAAATTACGCTATCACTCTTTTTCATTGAAAGATTACCATCTGGCTTTATTTCTCACCCCCAATCCAAGACCTTACAGCCAATGGGCTACTGAAATAATAAAGTTAGGATTAGATCACCATAGAATAGCCCAAGAGGTTATTGCATTACGTCTTAAGTTAATACTACTAAAGAATGCCGCCCAACACTTCTCTTTATCATCGATTTCTTATAATAGTGATTTATATTTTTCAGCAAGTTTACAAAGCGACAAACCGAACAAGAATAATGAATATTACGTCGATGCTTTGAAATTTTCCATTTTTTATTCAAAGTATAATGATCTGACATTTGAACTGAAGGCTGTTTGCTTTCGAGCTCAACCAGAAGCATCAGGAATTAATACAGAGCTTGGCCGATTGCTCATCAATGATAACAAAAATATTGACCTTATAGAAATAGTGAATGCTAAGCAATTTGGCAATTTGCCTTATATGCGTTTTGCAAACAAGCCCTACTCTGGATGCCAGAACCACGCAGAAAACCTAATACAAAAACTAATTACTGAAATTCTGTCTTCAGCAAATATTGCATTTACTCCGCGTATTTTTCAAGCATCCCATCGCCAATTAGAGTTTTTAGAAACGCCACATACTGCGCTTCACCGTCCTCTTATTATCATTGATAATCTGAAAAACGATGAAGATGAAAAAATACACCAAAATTATCTACATTACCTCCAACAAGAATTAAATGCGGAGTCCGTAGTTGATGCACAGGATATAAGCCATCTTAATAAGGATAAAAACTATTTAGTTCTCAATAGTTCACAGCAGAAGAATGGCTCAAGTATTACATTAGAAATCATTGATGATGATGGTGAGGTTAGAAATAATAGTTTCAACACTACCTGGCAGGCTCTCGACCTTGCAAAACAGGGTAAATATGAACAACTGGATTATTACTCTAAGCTTAAAGTCGACTTCATATTAGATTTTAATAAAAATTATCAACGCGTCATTCAAGGATGTAATGTTGATTCAATACAACGCTTCCAAAAAGATCCTGAAACAGGAATTACTCGGAAAATATTAAAAAAGATAGAGCCGTCCAAGTTAGCAATGCTCCGCAGCGAACTTTGGCTCAAAGAAGCAATACGAGGAGTGGGTAAAATATCGGGACTCCGAGTAGCTGATGGCTATTTTACGTTAGTAGCAACCCGTTGTCCGTGGGAAAAACGGCGTAGACAAAAAGCCTTTTATGGTGCTGTTACGCCCATAGAAATTAAAAATGACACACTGACGATCCAAATGCCTAAGCTTTATGAACGGGAACAGGAACTACGCCACGCCGTCTCTGGTATGACACAGGCATGTGTAGAGCAAATCAGAGACAACGATTTTTTTCTTATCGATCATCAGCGTAATGTTGTCCTGTGGCGCTATAACACAAGCCGCGTTCCACGCTTAATAGGTGCAGCGGATCGCTGTTCCCTACAGGCAGCAGAGTTCAATAATGGTGTGTTAAATAAGCGAGGCGCCGCTGATGAGACATACTTTCCTTACTACCTTACTCCCAAGCCAAAAGGTCACCGCCCAAATCAGTACCAGCAACTGTTTATTGAAGATAATGGCTATAGTGCAAATTTGTTTTGTACTCGGAGCAATCAGCCAAATCAAAACATGGACAAAGCAGTACTAGTGTATAATCTGATAGCAAAAGATTTTGAAGGGCATGCCATAGAAGTCATGGCAGAACCTGCTACAGAATTATTGTTGCGCACTTTTACTTATGACCTGATACGCCACCATGAAGTCAGTCAAAGCTCTCTGCTAGAGAAAATCGCTCGTATGATGTTACACAATTAAGATTATGTAATCAGGAGCAAAACCTTCCAACATGGATTGTATTTACTCAATTTAAGTTGGACAGGTTTTCCCCTGATAAATATGAATACAGAGAATAAACATACTGCATCCTTAATTCGCAGCATAATCAGCATCACAATGCGACTGAAGGAATCGAACCGGAGTATCGAACCAAACGTTTTTTATACTCGGCAATCCACCTTTTTGATTTACAAACAAAAATATGGGTCAAACTCAGGGTCTTGACAATTTGGTAAAAGTAGATTTATGATGAAAATCAATTTAATAGAGTACTGAATGTTCCCGAGTCCGGGCACCAAATTCATAAGGCCTCGCTGCAAAGCGAGGCTTTTCCTTTTCTGGCTACGGTAGATTTTTGGTTGTTACGATACGCTATCAACTTACTTTCTTAAATGCCTGTTGCCGTTACGACCTCCATCACCTCAAATGGTCTCTACTTACCTGCTACAGCCTATACCATTTCTCTCTTCTCAAATTAACTATTATAATCTGGTAATTAATGAAGGATTCCCCCAACGACTATACCGGGCAGTCATATTTATATAAGGTTGCGTATATTAAGTATCATAAATTTCTGATTACCAAACATGCAAAGGAAACAGGTCTATCCCATTTATTACTGGCTGGTGTTGCATGGCAAGAAGTCGGTGGGAACCCTGATCGGCTAAAGCCATTTGCTTAACGTTCAGGCAAGCGGTTGATTATTTTATTCGATATTTTTCCCTCGTGGCTATGGATTCGTTTCAGAACTAAAACGCCCCGTCCCACTGATAATGTTTCAGATCGTCGCCATAATTCAACGTCTGATGTAGAGTTGATTTACTGATACCGACTCACCAAATCTTTAACCGCTGTTGCATAGCTTTTTTGTTTAAGCTGAGTAATTTGTTGCTCCGTGGTAGCTGTGCCGCTTTTACTCGTCAGCAAGGGAAGAACAGCCTCTTCATAGTTGACTGGCGTCCAGGTGGACCAGCCTCCTGTCGCCACATCCACGAGCGTAAAACGCACCAGGTAACGCAGCGAAGCCGCATCCGTCAGCTTCTCATTTTTATAGTCCGACCACGTCGTCGTTTTGGTTGTGGGATCGTATTTACCGGACTGCAATGTATCCTGATAAACAACGATCGCTTTCTGATGCCCCTTCGCGCCGACGTAACGCAGTGCCTGCATCCAGTTCATATTCTCACTGGCAACCACATCGCCGTTCTCATTTTTATTGCAGGAAATCACTTTTTGCCTGTCCGGAATCCCGGAAAAGGTCGCGACAGTATAATATTTCCGCATTTCTTGCTGCATCGCCGTTTCTGGCGCGCGGCTACCGGACTGTACGAGAATAACAGGGGAATTCAGCGGTACACGAAACTCATCCTCTTCCAGCGCCGCCTGGATATCCTCTTCGGACACCGCCAATGTGGTTTCGTTACCAAAAATATCCTTGTCCGACAGCAGCTGTGCTGAAGCATTTTTATTGACGCCGCTCTCCGCCCGCAGCCCCGTTTTCTTCGCATCGATGGAGGAGCGTGGCGCACAACCCGCCAGCAGGAATGCGACCACACATAAAAATATTGCTGACCGGGTATTCATAGTGCATGCTCCCTCATCTGGATCTGAATTCGTGTATTATTTCCCTGAAAAATCCCAATAATTATATACCTACAAAAGAAGCTGGCAAAAGAGAATTATTTCCGCAGATGAAACATTTATTGCATAAATAATAAATCAAAATTTAAAACGATGATGAATATACCAGCAAGACACGATTAAGAACTATTTCCCCCGTATAGGTTTAAAAAATTGATGAAGAAGTCTCTTTTTAAAAATAGTCTTAACTCTCTCTGATATTCCTGCCTCTGGGGAACGCCTCTTTATCCTGGCTGTTGCGGAATAGCGCCGCGCCGGCGGCGGCATCACGATGTAAAAAGCCCGCCCGAAGGCGGGTTTGGATTTATGTAGCGCTTACCGTATTGAGGCCTGCCGTCACGTCGCAGGTCTGTAAGCGTCTATTCTTTCACGACAATCAGCGGTTCAATATCGCTCTCTTTTTTAATGACCAACGACTCGTCGCCGCGCAGGCAGGTGCCGCCGTAGTTGCCGCCAACAGTAAACGTGCAGACCTGAATGTACTTCCCGTCGACGTTTGGCAGACACCACAGTTGCTGATAAATGTTCTTCTGCTCGGCGAATTTCCCGCTGGTTTTATCCAGCAGTTCTTCCTGATGACTGACCAGATCGATATTGCTGCCGCAGCGTCCGGCAATCGGTTTCACCGCATAACCGGTTTGCGCCAGTTCGTCGTTCACTGTGAAATCGGTGTCCAGCAGATAACGATGATGCGGGAACAGTTGCCACAGAATCGGCAGGATCGCTTTGTTTCCGGGGATCACTGTCCACAGTGGTTCAAACACCAGCACCTCCGGGCGCAGCAGGACGTCTATCAGGCGGACGTCCTGATTGGTGTGCCCGGTGCGGATCGGCACAGCGGCGTATTCGGTTTCACTGACTTCGCGAATCTGCTCAATCGCTGTTTCCCAGGCCCACGTTTTCCAGACGCAGTTCACCAGGCGATCGTCACCGTCAATCAGTTGCCCCGCGTCGTCCCAGCGCAACTCATCCAGCCCGCGCAGGATTTTGCTTTCAAACCCGGCCTGGCGCAGCGCCTGCTGCATAAACTGGGCGTGGTAATTTTCCTCAATGTCTTTATCCTGCATGATATGCACGAAAGGCCGCGCATGGCTGTGTTTCCACGCCCCGGCCAGTTCATTGATCAGCCCTTCGGCGGGGTTATGGCCCTGTCCCGTATAGCCCTGTTCAGCCCAACGTTCAAGAATCAGCCCCGCCTCGGTATGGCAGGAGGCGGAATCCGCGTTGTACTCGTAAACCTTCAGCCCGCGTTCATCCATGCAAAAATCCATACGACCGGTGATCATATGATGACGGCGACGCTGCCAGGACAAACGTAAACGCGGCCAAAGAATTTTGGGAATATCGAACAGCGCCAGCAGATTGTCATCTTTCAGCACCTTGTCGGTGGCATGAAGATACATCAGATGCAGTTCGTTGGTCGCTTTAATCAGCTCCTGCTCGGCGCTCTCGGTGATGGTGAAATACTGGTACGGATCCTGATTTATCACGTGCCCGTTAGCGGCCACATACGCCTTTTGCAGCGGATCGCGTTCATCCAGCCATTTGCCGGCGAACTGGCCTTTCTCCGCCAGACGCGCGCCGCGGATCTTCAGTGAGTCATTGGCGTTCCCCGGCTGCGGCAGGCTGTGCTGCGTGTCGTCAGTCTGGATCATCCACCCCAGAATCGTAGTATCGTCAAAGGTATCTTTCAGCGTGTAATGACCCTTTTCTACCACCATCTCCAGCTCGCGCGTCCACTGCTGGCCGGGAGGGAGCGGCGTGTGGATGACGTTCTGCTCGGCGATACGGATCTTATCCTCCAGCAACTGGGTGATAATCGCCACATGACCGGTCTCGTTAAATTCACCGCCCTTTTGCCAGATTAATAGCGCCCCGGCGACCGGCGCGCGAGGCGAACCGTTAGGAAAGGCCTGCAGCGGCAGGATATTGTCGTTTACCACTTCGCGCAGGAAACGCAGTGAGAAGATCTCCCACGCCATACCGACATCGGTAAACACAACACCATAGTTAAGAAACAAAAAACGGCGGGCGAACTCTACGCACTGCCATTTATGCCCCATATACTCGTTGTCGATGTAGCTGCGAAACGCGGCGTCGTCGGCATAGTCCCGTGGGTCAAGGGAGCTGTAATCTGAAGAATAGATGGCTACACCACCGGGGGCATAGCCCAATAATGTCCCAAAGGGGGCATCCTGACTGCTCGTTCCTGTGCTCATCCAACTTACCTCAATCTGTACAGCCTGAGCGGCATCTGCTTGCCTGCCCAACAACATTCATCATCATACACCTCCGCGCAGCGGCCAGACGCCCGAAGGCAAAAAATAGCAAGGCGTAAATGTGCCAATCTGTTAAATGCCTCAATGGCGACCTGCTACACTGCTTCAACACAACCCATCAGAAGGCAGGTCAACATGTCAGATAACACTTATCAGCCCGCAAACGTCTGGACGTGGGATAAATCCGGCGGCGGCGCATTCGCCAACATCAACCGTCCGATCTCCGGCCCAACCCATGACAAGACATTGCCCGTCGGTAAACACCCGTTGCAGCTCTACTCGCTGGGCACGCCGAACGGTCAGAAAGTGACGATCATGCTGGAAGAACTGCTCGCACTGGGCGTCACCGGTGCAGAGTATGACGCCTGGTTGATCCGCATCGGCGAAGGCGATCAGTTCTCCAGCGGCTTTGTTGAGGTCAACCCTAACTCGAAGATCCCGGCCCTGCGCGATCATTCGCAAAATCCGCCGGTGCGCGTGTTTGAGTCGGGATCGATCCTGCTGTATCTGGCGGAAAAATTTGGCTATTTCCTGCCGCAGGATCTGGCAAAACGCACGGAAACCCTGAACTGGCTGTTCTGGCTACAGGGCGCAGCACCGTTTCTTGGCGGCGGCTTCGGCCATTTTTATCACTATGCGCCGGTGAAGATCGAATACGCCATTAACCGTTTCACCATGGAAGCGAAACGTCTGCTGGACGTGCTGGATAAACAGTTAGCGAATCACCCCTATGTCGCGGGCGACGACTATACGATTGCCGATATGGCAATCTGGCCGTGGTTCGGCAATGTGGTGCTCGGCAACGTGTACGACGCCGCGGAATTTCTCGACGCAGGCAGCTACAAGAACGTGCAGCGCTGGGCGAAAGAGATTGCCGCACGTCCGGCGGTGAAACGGGGAAGAATAGTGAACAAGACCAACGGTCCGCTGAACGAACAGCTGCATGAGCGGCACGACGCCAGCGACGTTGAAAACAAGACGGAAGATAAGCGACAGGGGTAAGTTCCTGGCCGGATGACGGCGCGCAGTGCGCCTTATCCGGCCAGGAAGGTCGCGAAATGAAAGCGGTATTACGCGCTGGTCACGTCGTAATCCATACGGCGCAGCGCGTCTAATGTAGCGTTGGCCTCATGCTCATCAATTATGCTCATCGCAAAGCCAACGTGAACCAGCACCCACTGCCCAACCAGTTCCGCAGGGTTGCCTTCGCAGATCAGGGCGATATTGACATCGCGCTTGATACCACACACTTCCACCTGCGCCAGTTGATGAATATCTTCACCCACCGCCAGAACCTGACCCGGAACGCCAATACACATAATTAACCACCCAGAGGTTTATTCAACTTCAATACTCTTCACTTTTAGCGAGTCGCCGGTGTCCACGCGCAGACGATCGCCATGGCAGCGCGGACATTGCGCATCGTGCCGGGCGATCTCAACCACCTGACTGCAATCCCAACACCATGCCTGCGCTGGCGTGTAGTCGATGTGCAGCACGCAGCCCTGCGCCACTGTCCCCTGGCAGACAATGTCAAAGCTAAAACGGACGGCGCTCTCCTCGACGCAGGAAAGCGCGCCGATCTCCAGCCACACGCCAGTGACTCGCTTAACGCCGTGCTGTTCTGCCTGCTGTTGAATGATCTCAACCGCGCTCTGGCAAAGAGACAGCTCATGCATTTTCACTACTCCGGCGGCCAAACAGCAATGCACGGCGGCTGGTTTGCGGCGCATCAGGATTACTGACCGGCAGCGACAGCAGCATCCGCGCGCAGTCGTCTGCCAGACGGACGCCCTCTTCCGCCGACATCCCGTGATTCAGCGGCGACATCAACGAGCAGGAGAGATATTGCGATACACCGTCAAGCTCGCCAACGGTAAACGTCATATCGCCATACGGCAGACGCAGCCCGAGTTTTTCGCTCACCTTGCGTACCGGCCAGAGTTGATCCGGCCCGGGGAAAATCAGCGCGCTCAGCATCCACGGCGTGATGACACATCCCGTCCACTGTCCTTCATACAGCGTAAAGTCAGAGACATACACCGGCATATCAGGATGCAAAAAAGAGAGATCGTGCATTGAACGCTGCGCGATGGCGTCAAACGCGGCCTGAACCTGCGCCTTCGGGGCGGTCTGGAACCCTGAAATCTCCTCAGGCATGCGCAACCTCCCGTGGGACGGCATCCACACCAGACTCGCGCAGCGCGGCAAGAACCTGCGCAAGCGCAGGTTCAATCATCGCTTCCACCGTCGGCGTTAAGCCAATGTGCGGCTCCAGCGACTCAGGAATGACGCCCACCAGGGTCAGCTTCTTCGGGAACTCGCCGGTAAAACGCAGGGCCGACAGAACGTCGGCCAGGCCAAGCTGGTGCGGGGAAATTTTATTGGTAAACAGCGCAGGCACTTCATCGTCCCGCAGGACCATGATCGTACCCGGCGTGTTTTTTCTGGACACAATGGCGTCCGCGATGATCAGATGATCGCGGTTCGCCATGTCACCCAGCAATTCCATTCCCGCCGTGCCGCCATCGAGGACCTCTACGTAATCCGGCAGTACGTATCGCTGCGCTAACGCTTCAACGATCCGCACACCGATGGCTTCATCGGTCAGCAAAATATTGCCGACCCCTAAGACTAAAATCCGCATTACAGAACCTTCACAGAGACCACTTCGTTCCCGTCAGCGTCGACAACATGCACCGCGCACGCCATACAGGGGTCGAAAGAGTGAATAGTACGTACCACTTCCAGCGGTTTTTCCGGATCGGCAATCGGCGTACCCACCAGCGACTGTTCATACGGGCCGACATCGTCGTTAAAGTTACGCGGGCCTGAGTTCCACGTTGACGGTACGACCGCCTGGTAGTTGCTGATAATGCCGTCTTTGATCACCATCCAGTGAGAAAGCATCCCGCGCGGCGCTTCAAGGAAGCCGACGCCTTTGAACTCGCCAGTGGACGGAATATCCGGCTTCACAAACGTAGTGTGATCGCCTTTACCAATATTGGCGATCAGCGCGCTGTACTGATTCTGCAAAATACCCTGCAGTTCGCAGCAGTGAACGGTACGGCCAATAATGCGCCCCAGCGTGGAGTGCAGTTGCGCCACTTCCAGCGTTTTACCGGTCAGCTTCTGGTAGATAGCGACAATTTCATTCAGCTTCGCCTGCGTGGACTCGCGTCCCGCCGCCAGTTTAACCAGCATATTCGCCAGCGGTCCCACTTCGACGGTTTTGCCGTAGAAGGTCGGCGATTTCACCCACGAATATTTACCGTCATCCGCCCAGCCGTTGTATTCCGGGATGGTGGTGCCTTCCCACGGCGCCTGCGGCGCTTCGTCTTTATACCAGGCGTGCTTCGCGCTCTCCTGGATACCCTTGATCAGGTATTCATCGGAGTGAGAGCTGATTGGACGGTAGGTCGACAGATCGGCGTTTTCAATGTAGCCGCCAGGGAACAGGAAGCTGCCGTTTTTGCCGTCGGTCGGGAATTCCGGCGCGCTCAGGTAGTTCACCGCGCCTTTACCCCGTTCCAGCCATTCCGGATAAAACGCGGCGATCACCGCGGTATCGACCTTATAAACTTGTTCAACGAAGTCGCTCAGCTTGTCGATGAATGACTTAATGTACATCAGGCGTTCAAGGTTCAGCACGCCCAGACCGTCGAGGTTGATCGGGTTGGCTACCCCTCCCACCGCCAGGTTCTGAATGTGCGGCGTTTTACCGCCCAACAGCGCCACCACACGGTTGGCGTCACGCTGGCATTCCAGCGCCTGCAGGTAGTGCGCGACCGCGATCAGGTTCACTTCCGGCGGCAGTTTCATCGCCGGATGTCCCCAGTAGCCGTTAGCGAAAATGCCCAACTGACCGCTGGCAACCAGATCTTTGATCTTGTTCTGCACTTTCGTGAACTCTTCCGCGCTGTTCAGGTGCCAGCTGGAAACGCCTTTCAGCAGCGCTTCGGCTTTTGCCGGGTCGGCATTCAGCGCGGAGGTGATGTCCACCCAGTCCAGCGCGGACAGCTGGTAAAAGTGAACGATGTGGTCATGCGTGGTATGCGCCGCCAGAATAATGTTGCGGATATACTGCGCGTTCACCGGCACGTCGATGTTCAGCGCGCTTTCCGCCGCACGCACCGAAGAGATGGCATGCGTGGTCGTACAGACGCCGCAAATGCGCTGCACAATCATCCACGCGTCGCGCGGATCGCGGTTCTTCACGATCTCTTCCATGCCGCGCCACATGGTGCCGGACGCCCATGCTTTCGATACAACACCATTTTCGATTTCGCAATCGATGCGTAAATGCCCCTCGATACGGGTTACCGGATCAATAGTAATTCTCTGGCTCATGCTTTGCTCGCCTCATGACGATTATGATCGTTTTGTTTTAAAGGAGGAAGTATCGGCAGTAGACGAATGAGAACGATGTAAGCGCAAATCTCAATAGCCACAAAACCAATAGAAATCAACAGTTCTTCCCAGGTTGGGAAGTAGTGGTAGCCGCCGCCTGGATTGAAGGCCACCAGCGAATAGGAGAGTCGCCAGGTCGCGCAGCCCAGCAGCGCGCTCAGCGCAGACAGGTACAACATCCGCGAATCGTTGCGTAGTTTCGCCACGCGCAGCACCACCAGCGGGAAGACCATCAGCACGACTTCAATCCAGAACATCAGGGAATAGAGGTCGCCTGCGAACGCGTACGATAACTTGTCGCGATAGATCAGCTCGCCAAAGCGCAGCACGACGAATATCGCCAGCAGTACGCTGATGGTGTTCGTCAGCTTGATAAACAAGCTCTTTTCATCCGGGCCGTTGCCTTTCAGACCCGCCTGAACCAGCGAACCTTCAAAGATAACGATTGAGAAGCCCATGATAAAGGCGGTTAGCACCGAAAACAGCGGCAGCATTTCGTAGCTTTGCCACAACGGATGCACCTTGTAGCCGGCCGAAATCATCAGCGATCCCATTGAGGACTGGTGCATGGTCGGCAGCAGCGCGCCGAGGGCGATGATAAAGAACATCACCTTGTTCAGACGCTTCAGCGACACTTTCCAGCCCAGGCGTTCGAACACCGCCGGGGCAAACTCCAGCGCCATCACGCCGATATAGATGGTCATACAGACCGCCGTCTCAAACAGCACCGAGTTCACATTGAAGTGACCCGGAATGTAGAAGTACGGCAGGTTCCAGTAACGCCCCACGTCAATCGTGATAGACAGACCGCCCAGCGAATATCCAAACAGACTGGCCAGCAGCGCCGGACGCACCAGCGGGTGATATTGTCCCCGGTTGAAAACATACACCGCCCATGCCAGCGCCCAGCCGCCACAGGCAAAGCCAGTGCCGATCAGCAGGTCGAAGGCGATCCAGACGCCCCATGGGAAGCCGCCGTTCAGATCGGAGACGGACCCCAATCCAAACACCAGACGCTTCACGATAAGAAGCATACAAAGGATGATTAGCGGCCCGAAAATAATGACCGGTTTACTGATAATTTTGCCGCCCAGCGGTTTAGGATCATGACTCATGATCGTCTCCTCCGTCGTGATGGTCGTTTTTAGTGTTACGACGAACCAGCACGGATAAGCCCGCCAGCGCAGCCAGGGGTAATATCATGCCTTTATACAGCGTGTGTTGAACGTGTTCGGATCGCGCGCCGGTAGAGAGGTCGTCCAGCTTCGGTAGATCCAGATTTTCGTAAGGTACCCCGGTCAGCACCAGCACCTGCGTACCGCCGCCCTCTTTTTCGCCATACAGATGCGGGTAATACTTCGGCACGGTATGCACGTAGGTGTCGCCGGTTTTCAGGGTCTGACGCGGATAGTGATACTGACTGCCCGGTTCAAGCGAAAGACGCTTTTTCGCCTCGGCCATCAGCTCTTCGCGAGTGCCGAAGATCACCGCGCCCGCCGGACACACTTCCACACAGCCTGGAAGACCGCCCTTATCGAGCCGCTCAACACCTTTCTGGTTACACAGTTCACACTTGTGTAGCGCGCCAAACGGGTTGTTGTAGTCGTACTTCGGCACGTTGTACGGACACGCGACCATGCAATAGCGGCAACCGGTACAGACGTCTTTGTTGTAATGGACGATGCCGGTTTTCGGATCTTTTTTCAGCGCGGAAACCGGGCAGACAGAGACGCAGTTAGGGTCGACGCAGTGCATACACTGTTTCTTGATGTACGCATAGCCGTTATCGACCTGGTCTTTGTTCACGCCGTCGCCGCTACGCCACACCTGAATAATGTTATTGGTGTAGGGCGACAGTTTGTCGTTGTTTGACCAGGTCTGTTCCCCTTCGGGGTTGCGCGCCGGAAAGTTGATGTCCTGACATTTAGTCACGCAGGCCTGACAGCCGACGCACAGCGTCGAGTCATACAACATACCGAGTGAACCGGGGATCGGCGGGCGGTTTTGCGCAGCCGCATGGCTGACAGACGGCGCGGCGCCTAACAGCAATGCCCCGCTGGAGGCTGCTTTAATAAAGTTACGTCTGTTCACGGTTATTCTCCCCGTGAGTCAGCGTTATCTTTCTTTTGCTGACGACCCAGTTCACGCACCGCCATCACGCTGACGCCTGCCACAAGTCCGACGACGCCGCCGAGTAAGCCAATGGCGCCGGCAGAGACGTTGCCGCCTTCTTTCATATTTACGTCTGGTTTTTCGGAACGCGGTGTCTGGTTTTCCACGTGAGCAAGCTGGTGAATGCCCTTATGGAATCCCACGCCCTCTTCGTTACAGCCGTAGCAAGGATGCCCGATCGCCACCGGCCACACGCCGCCCACGTCGCAGAACTGCAGCGTGGAGCAGTTGCCCCAGGTTTCCGGTCCTTTACAGCCAAGATGATAGAGGCACCATCCTTCACGGTGACCTTCATCGCCGAACTCTTTGGCAAAGCGACCGGCGTCGAAGTGCGGACGGCGCTCACAGTGCTCGTGGATCAGGCGGCCATAGGCGAAGGTGGGACGATTTTTCGCATCCAGCTTCGGCGGCTTACCGTAAGTGATGATATGCGCGACCGTCGCCAGGAAGTTATGCGGGTTCGGCGGACAGCCTGGAATGTTGATCACGGTTTTGCCTGGCAGTACTTCCTGCAGACCCACCGCGCCGGTTGGGTTCACGCCCGCAGCGGCGACGCCGCCCCAGGCGGAACAGGAGCCAATAGCGATAATCGCCGCCGCGCCTTCCGCCGCTTTGCGGATATGGTCCACAATCGGCTCACCGGCAACCATGCAGTAAATACCGTTATCTTTTAAGGGAATGGAACCATCGACGACCAACACATACTGCCCTTTATACTTCTCAAGCGCGTTGTGTTTATTCTCTTCAACCTGATGGCCGAACGCGGCGGAAAGCACCTCGTGATACTCCAGAGAGATGGTCTCCAGAACAAGGTTTTCTACCGTGGGGTGGGTCGCACGAAGGAGGGATTCGGTACACCCCGTACACTCCTGAGCGCCAATCCAGATAACTGGCGGGCGCTGCGGACGGGATACCGATTCGGCCATTTCTGCGGCGGCTTTGCTGCTGAGCCCCATGGTGGCGGCGAGTGCTGCACAAAGCTTCATGAAATCACGACGGTTAACGCCGTGAGAATTAATGAGAGTATTATCTCCAGTCATTTTATAGTTATTCCGTTGCGAAGACCTGGCTTTTATTTTGCATCAATCGCGCAAACGTTATTGCGATCGGTGCGCCATTTACCACATTTTTATTATGGTTATGTAGTCTATGATACTGCGCAGGAATACTAAAACGAAGGGAGTAGCCGGTAGTGTAATTAATAAAACCGGCCCAATACCCCTTTCGGATCAATGTTCGGTTCGAAAGTCAGCGTTATCGCTTTGCGAAAGACGGAATTTTTGCACCGAACGCTGCAGTTCTTCGGTTTGACGCTCCAGCGCGGCGGCGGCGGCAGAAACCTGTTCCACCAACGCGGCATTTTGCTGCGTGACGCCATCCATCTGCGTAATGGCGACGCCAACCTGCGAAATGCCTTTACTCTGCTCTTCTGAAGCCGAAGCGATTTGCTTCATTATGGCCTCCACTTCTGACACCCCGCGCAGAATCGCCTCCATGGTCGAACCGGTGTCTTTCACCAGTTGCGCCCCCTGATCGACACGGCGAACGGATTCAGCGATCAGCGTTTCGATCTCTTTCGCGGCATTCGCGCTGCGACTTGCCAGGTTACGCACTTCACCGGCAACCACCGCGAATCCACGCCCCTGTTCACCGGCACGCGCGGCTTCGACCGCCGCATTGAGGGCGAGAATATTGGTCTGAAAGGCAATGCTGTTAATCACGGTGGTAATTTCGGCAATCTGCTTCGAGCTGGCGGAAATGCCGTTCATGGTGTCCACCACGTCTGACACCAGCGAACCACCCTGGCTGGCGGTACGGGAGGCCGAGTCCGCAAGCTGGCTGGCCTGACGCGCGTTATCCGCGTTCAGTTTTACCGTCGCGGTTAGCTGTTCCATGCTGGCGGCGGTCTCTTCCAGCGCGGCGGCCTGCTCCTCGGTACGCGATGAGAGATCGTTGTTGCCGCTGGAAATTTCGGTCGCTCCCCGCCAGATATTATCGCTGCCTGCGCGAATCGCGCTGACCGCCTCGCGTAAACTGTCCTGCATCGCTCGCAGTAGGGGCACCAACTGGCCCACACAGTTACGCCCGATATCGTCAATCGGCTGGCTGAGATCGCCCTGGGCTATCTGGCGAAACTGCTGACGGATCCGCCCCAACGGTTTCACCAGCATCGCCACAAGATAGCGGTCGGTAAAAAACAGGATCGCAATTCCCAGGATTACCGCGCTGACGATCAGCGTGCGGATCACCGCCGTTTTGCCATCGACCATAACCCGGGTTTGATCGAGCATGACCGCAGCGGCGGTATTGAACCGCTCTGCGCTTGCGCCGAAGGCGCGGCTCAATGCTGGCGTCACGTTATTCGCCTGCGCATTCCACGCGGTCAGCGTGCCCTGCTGCGCAAGTTGCATTTGCGGCGTGACGCCTTTATCGAGCAGATCCTGCCATTTAGCCAGCACATCGGCGGCAACCTGGGGATCCATCGGGCCTGGAGAAAGGGTTTTCATCTCCTGTAACTTTTTACTCATGTTATCCAGCGCCTGTTGTACGGGCGCAAAATCGGGCGTCCCTCCGCCGATTTTAACGTCCATGGCGCGACTGAGACGGGTCACGAAGCGAAAATACTGATCGTTGCCCTGGCTGAGCACCGTCATCTGGCGAACAAGATGGCGATCCACCTCGTTGCCCTCCGCGACGCGAGAAAGAGACCAGGTGCTGTAAAGCCCCACACCGACCCACATTAAACAGAAAATGCCGAGGATCGTCAGCATGACAACCCGGATAGTGAAATTACGAAGCATGTACATATGTTTTCCTTGCCATGAGGGAGAAGTCGCCCAGAGGCGCGTCTAACCTCGTTATCGGCAGGAAGCGGCGAAGGTATAATTTTTCGCGCGTAATTTTATAAAAATTTTTACTCCACAAGAAAGTTAATGAAAACGATAATCGCCGGGCGAGAAATCCACATTGCGTTAACGTGTTTTTATCTTTCAATACTTGTAAAAATGTAAAACAGCCGCGCAGTAAATTACCGAAATACCCCTAAAGAATTATTGGGTTTGAGGCATTCTTTTGAATTATATCGATGTCGCTGGATAAAATTGGCATAAACAGCTTATTATTTAAGCTTAAACATTCACGAGAAAAATGTATTCATAATGATTAATTTATCAGACCGTGATTAAAACATTATTTTTTCTTAAGACCATTTTAAGATTTTATTACATCACTCTCCTTTCAGAAGATTCTTAATTGAACGTATTTCCATTAAAAAGAAAGCGGATTCATCTTGATATTAATGGAATAAAAAATGCGCAAATTAATGAACCGCACGTTGCTCTCGCAATGTGTATTAGTGGCTTTAGCTTCCTTCAGTTCCTGTGTTTCTGCTGCCTCCAGCACGCCGTGCGTTGGTGACGATACGTCGCAAACCTGCGGTCTACGGGCTGCGGAGTCCGTGGGCGATATTAGCGTTTACCAACAAGATAACGGTGTCGCTAACGCCGTAATGGCGGACCCAACCTCCGGGTCGATCTTCATGAACGGGCATTTCAACACCGGAGAAACCCAATCATTAACTGTCAACGGCACCGATATGACCGGCAGCTATATTCAAGGAAGCAATGGCGGGACGGCAAATATCACCGTCACCAACGGCGCGAAAGTGGATATGATTGAAGTCGGCAATATTAAAAAGACCACGAACACTACCGTCACCGTTGATCATTCAACCCTGAATGGCGAAAACGACGATGTGCTTTATCCGAATAAAAAAGACTACATGATGGGTGCGTCTATCTATCTCGATCCGCAGGATAATGGCTATCATACCGCCAATATTATTAACGGCAGCGATCTGCACGGCAGTATTATCAGCGGCGGTAATGGGGTTCAGACAATATCCATGAGCGACAGTTCATTGGATAAAGGCGGTATTTATGCCGGTAGCGAAAAATCGGATACGACACTCTCGCTCACCAATGCCTCCGTCGACGGTACCGACAGTGAAGTGGCGCAGGATATTGAAAAAGCGTCACAATTTTTGAGTCAGACAATCTTTAAAGATATCAACCTTGACGCGTTTGGCGACGTTACCGTCGCCATGCTGGGCACTACCCACACCAGCCTGACGATGAATAACAGCACCGTAACCGGCGATATTGGCGTCGTGAATGAAAAAGGGTACGCCAGCCTTTCACTCACCAATCAAAGCGTGATTAACGGGAACGTCACTCTGGCCGGTGATTCCACCAATTCCCTTCTGCTGGACAACAGCACCATCAACGGTGACGTCAACACCAGCGCCAATAAAGGCAATACCACCATCACGCTGCAAAACAACGCCAACGTCAACGGCGATGTTACCACCGGTAAAGGCGACGACACGCTGGTGCTGACCAATCAGTCTCACGTTAATGGCAACGTGGACGGCGGCGACGGCAGCGATACGCTGTCCATGGACGCGGGCAGTTCGATCACCGGTCAGATTAGCCAGTTCGAAACGGTAAACACCACCAGCGATAACAGCATCAGCATCGACAAAATCAACGACGCGACCACCTGGGATCTGCAAAACGGATCAAGCCTGATCGCCAGCACCACCGGGAGCAATGCTTCGGTCAGCATGAGCACCGACAGTTTCGTTAACTTCGGCACGATCACCGGCAGTAATAACGCCGTGGTGGTCAACAGCATCACGCCGTCTGCGATCAATCGTTCCGGCGTTCTTCTTGGGACTTTTACGACCACCGGCACTGCTGCGCCGCAGGACTATGCGGGCGCCACGTTCACTAACGGCCAGCAGACAGTGGAAAATCGCAGCGGCGCGTACAACTACGACAACAGTCTGGACATTGTCGCCGCCGACAGCGCGCCACAGGCCATGCTAAAAGCCAGTGACAGCCAGAGCTGGAATATTCTGTTTAACAGCGCGCAAGGTTCGCTGGCCAGCGACGTGCAGGGGTTAATTGCCGGTCTGGATGCGGCTGAACAGGCGGGTCATCAGGTCGCTGACGACATCAGCAATCACATGAACCAGGTACATCTGGCCAGCCTGTTGGGCGAACAACAGGAGGGAGCGCAGGTATGGGGCGATTTCCTGTACCAGAACGGTAATTTCAGCAACGATGTCGACTACAAGAGCGTTACCCAGGGCGCGCAGGGTGGTGTGGACTGGACGGCGCATTTAACTAACGGCGACAGCGTCACTGGCGGTATCGCCCTGGCCTGGACCCGCAGCCGCGTGCAGGACACCAGCGACAGCGCCGACAGCTTCAAGGACAGCGTGTACGGGAATTACTACAGCCTGTACGGCGGATGGCAGCAGGCGCTGAATGGCGATACCTGGGGACTGTTCGCGGACGGTAGCTTCAGCTATGGCGATATGCGTTATTCGCTGTCTGCCAACAACGTCACCGGCAATACCAGCGGGATGACAGAAGCGCTGAACGGCTCGACCGACGGAAGTCTGTATATGGCGCAAGCGCGTACCGGCTTAAACGTCCTGCTGCCGGGCGAAACCCTGCTGCAGCCATATGCCACTCTGGGCTGGGATCAGACCAAAGCCGACGGCTTCTCCGATCAGGAGATCACCTTCTCTGACAGTCAGGTGTCTTCCTGGAACGGCGGCGCTGGCGTCCGTCTGACCACCACGCTTCGCGATCTGAACAAAGGCGTGCAGCTGATGCCGTGGATTGACGCGCGCTTCCAGAAAGAGTTCAGCGACGATACCGACATCAAGGCGGCGGACTATCACAACACCACAGGCCACAACAACACGATGGGCATTTTTGGCGCAGGCATCAACGCCACCATCGCCCACAACTTCACGTTAAATACCGGCGTGTATGTGGGAACCGGCGATGTGGATAACGACGCCAGCGTCCAGGCAGGGATGAGCTATAGCTTCTGATGCCTGAATTGCCGGGTGGCGGCTTCGCCTTACCTGGCTAACCCCACCAAAAGCCCGGCAGGCGTCGCGTCGCCGGGCTTTAGCGCAAATACGTCTCAAACCACGCCAGAGTGCGCTTCCAGGCCAGTTCGGCCGCGGGTTCGTCATAGCGTGGGGTTGAGTCGTTATGAAATCCGTGATTTACGCCGGGATAAATCCAGGCTTGATAAACCTTATTATTCGCTTTCAGTGCGGCCTCATAGGCGGGCCAGCCTTCATTAATATTTTTATCCCGCTCGGCATAATGTAGCAAAATCGGCGCGTTGATCTTCGGCACGTCCGCCGCAGCGACCTGGCGACCATAAAACGGCACCGCGCACGCCAGCTCCGGATACGCCACAGCGGCGGCATTTGATACCCCGCCGCCATAGCAAAAACCGGTGATCCCGACCTTGCCCGTAGCGTCTGGGTGTTTCTGCATAAACTCAATGGCGGCAAAAAAGTCGTTCATCAGCTTTGTCGGATCGACCTTTTGCTGTAAGGCTTTTCCTTCTTCATCGTTTCCAGGATACCCTCCAACCGAGCTTAAACCATCCGGCGCCAGCGCTATATAGCCCGCTTTCGCCACCCGCCGCGCCACATCTTCAATATAAGGATTCAGCCCGCGGTTTTCATGTACGACCACCACAGCCGGAACCTTACCCGTCGTTTTTGCCGGTTTTACCAGATAGCCGCGCACATCGCCGTGCCCGTTTGGCGACGGGTAGTGGATGTACTCCGGCAGGATAGCGGGATCGGTGAATTTCACCTGCTCAGCCAGCGCGTAATTGGGCCTGAGCATGTTGAACAGCGCCAGCGCCGTCACCCCGCCGGCGGCATATTTTGCCGCGAGGTTGAGAAACTCTCGTTTTGAGATTTTCCCGTGCGCGTAATAGTCGTAGTAGTCGAGCAGTTCTTGCGGAAAATCTTTCGCGGTCAGACGGGCCATCGCATATCTCCAGGATTTGTGATTTGATAAGCATAGAATGAAAACGCTGTTTCGAAAATTCATCACAAGAAAGGAGACATCATGTCCTGGAACGCCTCCCCTGACCGCTACGACACTATGCTTTACCGCTACTGTGGTAAAAGCGGACTCCGGCTGCCCGCCCTGTCGCTCGGCCTGTGGCACAGTTTCGGCCACGTGCAGGCGCTGGATTCTCAGCGCGCACTGCTGCGTAAAGCTTTCGATCTGGGTATTACCCACTTCGACTTAGCCAATAACTATGGTCCGCCGCCGGGCAGTGCGGAAGAAAATTTCGGTCGCCTGCTGCGCACCGATTTCGCCCCTTTTCGTGACGAACTGATCATTTCCACCAAAGCCGGTTACGACATGTGGCCTGGTCCCTATGGCTCCGGCGGCTCACGTAAGTACCTGCTCGCCAGCCTCGATCAAAGCCTGAAGCGCATGGGGCTGGATTACGTTGATATCTTTTACTCGCATCGCGTGGATGAAAACACGCCCATGGAAGAAACCGCCTCAGCGCTCGCCCACGCCGTACAAAGCGGTAAAGCGCTGTATGTAGGTATCTCTTCTTACTCACCGGAACGCACGCAGAAAATGGCGGCGCTGCTTCGCGAGTGGAAGATCCCGCTGTTGATTCATCAGCCTTCCTATAACCTGCTGAATCGCTGGGTGGATAAAAGCGGTCTGCTGGATACGCTGGCGGAAAATGGCGTTGGCTGTATCGCGTTTACCCCGCTGGCGCAGGGACTGTTAACCGGTAAATATTTAAACGGTATCCCGGAAGGCTCACGGATGCAGCGCGAAGGGAAAAAAGTGCGCGGCCTGACGGAAAACATGCTGACGGAAGCGAATCTCAGCAGCCTGCGCCTGCTCAACGCCATGGCGCAACAGCGCGGTCAGTCGATGGCGCAAATGGCGTTAAGCTGGCTGCTGAAAGATGAGCGCGTCACTTCAGTACTCGTTGGCGCGAGCCGCCCTGAACAGCTGGAAGAAAACGTACAGGCGCTGAAGAATCTGGCGTTTACCGCCGAGGAACTGGCGCAGATTGATAAGCATGTCGCGGACGGCCAACTGAACCTGTGGCAGGCGTCCTCCGACAAATAAACCGTCATCGCCGTCGGGCGAGACACCCTGCCGGATGGCGCTACCGCCATCCGGCGCGAGGAGTGAAGATCGCTTACTCGTGTTTATGCCGGGTGAGTCTGTCGAGATAACCCATTACAAACGCCGACAGCACAAAGGTGAGGTGGATAATCACATACCACATCAGCTTATTGTCCGGCACGTTTTTCGCGTCCATAAACACGCGCAGAAGATGGATAGAAGAGATCGCCACAATCGACGCGGCCACTTTGTTTTTCAGCGAGGTCGCATCCATTTTCCCCAGCCAGTTGAGCTTTTCCCGACCTTCTGAGATATCCAGCTGTGAGACGAAATTTTCATAACCGGAAAACATCACCATCACCAGCAACCCGCCGACGAGGGTCATATCCACCAGCGACAGCAGCACCAGAATCAGATCCGCTTCCGCCATCGAAAAGACGTTAGGCAGGACGTGAAAGATCTCCTGAAAGAACTTCAGCGCCAGCGCCACCAGCGCAAGCGACAGACCAAAGTAGACGGGGGCGAGCAACCAGCGAGACGCGTACATTACGTTTTCGAGAAAGCGTTCCATATATTCCTGTCATGTAGCAAAACCGGGGAACAGTATATCTCAACAGGGCAACATCAGATCAACATCCCTTAAACTTCCCCGGGGGTGAGCCACGGGCGCTGATACTCGGGCCACACCAGCGCCACCAGCGACGGATAGGCTTCAAGGCTAAATTCCTGGAAGCACTGTCGCAGATTGAGGACATCCAGATCGGAATGCGGCACTTTTTCACCATTCAGGCAGCGTTTTTTTATCGTGTCGTAGTATTTATACACGGCGGAATTGAGATCGCTACAGCGACGCTGGGCATCAAATAGCCCGGGGGTTTCATTCAATTGCGCCATTGTCATTCGCTTTACCGTGGCGTGCAGGAAATCAATATATTCATGATTAACCCGCCAGTACCATACCGGCGTAATGGCATTCATCAGCGTGGAAAAATGATCTTCCCCCTCGTCTTTGGTTAACGGCGGGAGTGGAACGTCGGGAGAATGTTCTTCGGCACCGCGCGGCTTATTAAACTCGCGTATTAAAAAAAGTATGGCTCCGATGAGCAATAGCAGAGTAATAACAGAATAAAAAATACTGTTCATAAAATGGCTCCATTTTTTTTGATTTTAAAATTACCCCATGTTATTGTCAACGCGACCTGTCAATAAGAATAATTATACAACTGATAATAAAGGATAATGTGACATGCTTCCCGAGCATCTTGTCCCGCCGCGTTTTCATCTGTCTGCGTCAGGCCAGACGGAAGGATCCGCAGAAAACGCTAATAATTTCACTCAGGGAAAGAAAAACCTTCGCGATTACGAAGCCGATATTTTAATTAGCGCGGCATCTACCGGGCAATCTAAAAATATGCTGCTCGAAGAACACGACCGCCATTTTAAAGAACGGCTGTGTCGGGTAGCAAAAATTGAAACCTTTGCCCGTGTGATTAATACCTTACAGGCGGAAGGTGACATTGATGCCCAGACCTTAAGTAAAATATTGGCTGACACCACCAACCATATTAATGAAAATGGCAACGAAATTTGGCTTAATTTAATTACGCGAGAAAAATCTTCCCCGATTTTTTATTCTCTGGATGATGAACAATGATCAAAGATGTTGAAGATAACAATGTCTATCTGGCTTTGGACGATAATAAAAGCGATCAATTTGTCTTAAAGCAGAATCTTGCGGCACTGGTCGCGCATAAGAATGCGCTGCTGGAAAACGTGGCGCAGGAAGCGACGTCCATTCCTGCGGCGCTGGTTCGGTTGAAGTGGCAGAACCGTCGGGAAATGTACGCGCTGCAAATTAAGGAAGAAATTTACGGCGCGGTGATAAATGCCCTTATTCGGCAACGCCCTGAATTACATGACAAAATCATGAGGCGTCTGGAAAGCCACTGGCAACAATTGCTGGATCGCGAAACGGCGACGCTGCGCCTGACGCGTAAGCTTGCCGAAGGTCGCTACCGCACGCTGAACATCACCAGCGTCGCGCTGGATGAACAACTCGTCGTAAAGAAAACGTAGCCTGTCCGAGCGATCAGGATCGTCCTGGTTCCCCCCGCTTTCCCGCATAGCGTCTACCCTTAAGGTATGATTAACCTGAAGGGAGAAATGGCATGTCGACTCTACAAGACCCCACCACACAGTACTACACCGGTGAATATCCCCAACAGAAACAGCCCGCGCCAGGCGTACAGGCGAAAATGACCCCAGTGCCTGACTGTGGCGAAAAAAGCTACGTGGGCAGCGGTCGCCTTAAAGATCGTAAGGCACTGGTGACAGGGGGCGACTCCGGCATAGGACGGGCTGCCGCCATTGCTTACGCGCGTGAAGGCGCAGACGTGGCGATAAACTATCTGCCAGCGGAAGAAGAGGACGCGCAACAGGTTAAAGCCCTTATTGAAGAGAGCGGGCGCAAAGCGGTGCTTATTCCCGGCGATCTGAGCGATGAATCCTTTGCCCGCTCGCTGGTACATAAGGCGCGCGAGGCGCTGGGGGGTCTGGATACGCTGGCGCTGGTCGCCGGTAAACAGGTGGCGATTCCTGAAATTAAGGACCTGACAAGTGAACAGTTCCAGAAAACCTTTGCGGTGAACGTGTTTGCGCTGTTCTGGATCACGCAAGAGGCCATCCCGTTGCTGCCGAAAGGCGCCAGCATTATCACCACCTCGTCAATTCAGGCGTATCAGCCAAGTCCGCATCTGCTGGATTATGCGTCGACTAAGGCGGCGATCCTTAACTACAGCCGGGGTCTGGCGAAACAGGTCGCCGGGAAAGGGATCCGGGTAAACGTTGTCGCGCCCGGCCCTATCTGGACCGCACTGCAAATCTCGGGCGGTCAGACGCAGGATAAAATTCCGCAGTTTGGTCAGCAGACGCCCATGAAGCGCGCTGGTCAGCCCGCGGAACTGGCGCCGGTCTATGTCTATCTGGCGAGTCAGGAATCAAGCTATGTGACCGCAGAAGTACACGGCGTGTGCGGCGGTGAGCATTTAGGCTAGTTAAGTACGGTAAACCATTGGCCTGATACGCGACGCGCCATCAGGCCATAAAAAAGCCGGGTAGCGGCTTTGCCTTACCCGGCCTACTTCTTCAGTCAGCGAAAAGCGACGGTTATTTCGCCTTCGCGACCTCTTCCCCGACCAGGCCAATCTTCAGATACCCCGCCTGATGCAACGTATCCATGACCTTCATCATGGTTTCGTAGTTCACGGTTTTGTCCGCGCGGAAGAAAATCGTGGTGTCCTTCTTCCCTTCCGTCAGGGCGTTAAGCTCAGCAATCATACTTTCTTCGGTCACCGGATCGTTACCGATAAACATGCTGTTGTCGGCTTTCACTGACAGATACACCGGTTTTTCCGGACGCGGCTGCGGCGTGCTGGAAGATGCGGGCAGATTCACCTTCACATCCACCGTCGCCAGCGGAGCCGCCACCATAAAGATGATCAGCAGCACCAGCATGACGTCGATAAACGGCGTCACGTTGATTTCATGCATTTCACCGTTATCGTCCAGGTTTTCGTTAAGACGCATTGCCATGAAACGTTATCCTACACGTAATTTCTGCGCGGTACGTACCGGATGCGCGGAGGCGCTTGCATCCAGGTCCAGGTCGCGGCTTTGCAGCAGCAACACCTGCGCGGCGATATCGCCGAGCGTTGCTTTCAGACCGCCAATCTGACGGGCGAAAATGTTATAGATGACGACGGCTGGAATCGCAGCAACCAGACCAATCGCGGTCGCCAGCAGCGCTTCAGCGATACCCGGCGCGACCACAGCAAGGTTAGTGGTTTGCGTTTGGGCGATACCGATGAAACTGTTCATGATACCCCATACGGTACCGAACAAACCGACAAACGGGGAGATCGCCCCGATGGTCGCCAGGTAACCATTTCCGCGTCCCATCTGACGTCCTGCCGCCGCAACGCGACGCTCAAGGCGAAAACCGGTACGCTCTTTGATCCCTTCGTTGTCTTCGCTGCCTTCAGACAGCTCCAGCTCGTTCTGCGCTTCGTTGAGCAACTGGGTACTCAGGCTTTTCGCGCCGAACTTAGCGGCAATATCGCTTGCCTGATCCAGAGAGCGGGCTTCCGCCAGCAGTTGCTGTTCGCGCTTCAGGCGACGCTTCTGGGAGAAGAAATCCACGCTTTTACTGAAGAAGATAGCCCAGGTGACCACTGACGCCAGAATCAGACCAATCATCACGCACTTCACTACGATATCGGCGTGCTGATACATACCCCAGACGGAGAGATCCGTCTGCATCAAATTATTACCCACTCTGTATCTCCAGGACGCAAATCACAAAATCTGAGCATAATAATATCAAAACGACGTCGAATTGATAGTCGTTCTCATTACTATTTACATAGTGCCGCACCTTTGGTTTCTTTTCCTTGCGCTTACGCAGTAAAACATCACGAGCGGAGAATTTGGGAAAATATTGTGCTTTATATAAGAGGACGGGATGCGCATTTTGTCATTCGTGGTAGTTTAGACATCCAGACGTATAAAAACAGGAAAAACTGACATGGCAGATAAGCAACTGGAGACCCGACTGGTCAGCGCGGGACGCCGTAAGAAGTACACGCTCGGCTCCGTCAACAGCGTGATTCAGCGCGCCTCATCGCTGGTCTTCGACACCGTCGAAGCCAAAAAACACGCCACCCGTAACCGTGCAAACGGCGAACTGTTTTACGGACGTCGCGGCACGCTCACACATTTCTCACTCCAGGAAGCGATGTGTGAACTGGAAGGCGGCGCCGGATGCGCGCTGTTTCCCTGCGGCGCTGCGGCGGTCGCCAATACCATTCTGGCGTTTGTGGAACAAGGCGATCATGTGCTGATGACCAACACCGCCTATGAACCGAGTCAGGATTTCTGCCGCAAAATCCTCGGCAAACTTGGCGTGACCACCAGTTGGTTCGATCCTCTCGTCGGCGCGGATATCGCAAAGCATATTCAGCCCAACACCAAAGTGGTGTTTCTGGAGTCGCCCGGCTCCATTACGATGGAAGTGCATGATGTTCCGGCGATCGTCAGCGCGGTAAGAAGCGTCGCGCCGGAGGCCATCATTATGATCGATAATACCTGGGCGGCGGGGATCCTGTTCAACGCGCTCGACTTCGGTATCGACATCTCTATACAGGCCGCGACAAAGTATCTGGTTGGTCATTCAGACGCGATGATCGGCACGGCGGTCGCTAATGCCCGCTGCTGGGATCAACTGCGTGAAAACGCCTATCTGATGGGACAAATGGTCGACGCCGACACCGCTTATATCACCAGTCGCGGACTGCGCACGCTCGGCGTGCGTCTGCGTCAGCACCATGAAAGTAGCCTCAGGGTTGCCGAGTGGCTGGCCGCGCATCCTCAGGTGGCGCGAGTGAATCACCCGGCCCTGCCCGGTAGCAAAGGTCATGAATACTGGAAACGAGACTTTACGGGCAGCAGCGGGCTGTTCTCGTTTGTGCTGAACAAAAAGCTGACCAACGAAGAACTCTCCGCCTATCTGGATCACTTTAGTCTGTTCAGCATGGCCTACTCGTGGGGCGGCTTTGAGTCGTTGATTCTGGCGAACCAGCCGGAACAGATTGCGGAGATCCGCCCGCAAGGCAACGTCGATTTCGACGGCACGCTCATCCGTTTGCATATTGGTTTAGAGAATGTTGACGATCTGATTGCAGATTTAGCCGCCGGTTTCTCCCGCATCGTATAATATTGACGCCAATGGACATGAATGCAGACACATCGACCGAAATTGTCTGCATTTGTTGCGCCTCGGATCAAGGCATCCGGGCCTGTAAGGGAGTATAATGGGTAAATTAAGCGCCCATTCCGTTCGGCTCAGGGGCGTAAACGCTGTTCCACAGGAAAGTCCATGTCTGTCATTCAAGATATTATCGCTGCGCTCTGGCAACACGATTTTGCGGCGCTGGCGGATCCCCATATTGTTAGCGTCGTCTACTTTGTGATGTTCGCCACGCTGTTTTTAGAAAATGGCCTGTTACCGGCCTCATTCTTGCCTGGCGACAGTTTGCTGCTGCTGGCGGGCGCGCTGGTTGCGCAAGGGGTGATGAGCTTTGTCCCGACGCTGTTCATTCTGACGACCGCCGCCAGCCTGGGCTGTTGGCTGAGCTATATTCAGGGACGCTGGCTGGGCAATACCAAAACGGTAAAAGGCTGGCTGGCGCAGTTGCCGGTGAAATATCACCAGCGCGCGACCTGCATGTTCGACCGCCACGGCCTGCTGGCGCTGCTGGCTGGCCGTTTTCTGGCCTTCGTGCGTACCCTGCTGCCAACCATGGCGGGCATTTCCGGGCTTTCCAACCGCCGCTTCCAGTTCTTTAACTGGCTGAGCGGGCTGCTGTGGGTCGGCGTGGTCACCAGCTTTGGCTACGCGCTGAGCATGATCCCGTTTGTGAAGCGTCACGAAGACCAGGTGATGACTTTTTTAATGATCCTGCCGATCGTCCTGTTAGCAGCGGGTTTACTGGGCACGCTGGTCGTGGTGATCAAAAAGAAATACTGCAACGCCTGAATGCTGAATGCCGGATAGCGCTTCGCTTATCCGGCGTGGAACAGGCAAGTTAACTTCCTTGTAAAGTGCGGATCCGCGCCGCATCTTCTCCCGGCGTGACGCCGAAGTAGCGCTTAAACTCGCGGCTGAACTGCGACGCGCTTTCATAACCCACCCGCATCGCCGCCGCGCTGGCCTTCATACCGTCGTGAAGAATCATCATCCGGGCCTTATGCAGCCGATACGTTTTCAGGTACTGCAACGGTGATGTGCTGGTCACCGACTTAAAGTTATGGTGAAACGCCGACACGCTCATATTGGCCTCCGCCGCCAGTTGCTCGACGTTCAGGCTCTCGGTGTATTTGTTCTCAATGCGCTTTATCACCCGGCTAATCAGGCTGAAATGGGTTTGTCGGCTCACCAGCGCCAACAGCGCGCCGCCACGTGGTCCGGTCAGCACGTGATACAGAATCTCACGGATAATCTGTTTCCCTAAAATACGCGCGTCGAGCGGTCGCTCCATCACGTCCAGCAGGCGTTCCGCCGCGCACAGGATCTCATCAGACAGCGTTGCAGAGTTAATCCCGCTTGCCGCCATCGACGGCTGAAAACGTTCATCCTCGCCGATGTCCATCAGCAGTTCCTGTAACTGCAGCATGTCGACGTTAATGCGAATGCCAGCCAGCGGCACCTCCGGCGTCGCATAGGTTTCACATTCAAACGGCAACGGCACCGTCAGCAGCAGATATTCATTAGCGTCATAACGGAAAACGCGCTCGTTGATATAACCAATTTTATGGCCCGAAAAGAGAAATATGATGCCGGGATCGTACATCACCGGCGTGCGCGGCCCCGGCTCAGTGCCGTACAGCAGGCGGATGTCCGGCAACCGCTCCCCCTGGTTTTTCTCACTATCTTTCAGATGCTTAATTTTATCTGTCAGCAACAGACAAATCTCTTCACGGTTCATGACGGCTTATTTTCGCAACGAGTATCGATGAATTGATTGTGCGCAAATTTAGTGTTTTTCTCCAGCGCTCTGGAGGAATAGGCAAAACATTGGCAGAAATGAGCATTGAGAGGCAGCGTGGGGACGCCCACAATGTTTCCATCAGGCAGACCGACGCCTGCCCTCTTTTTACCCACATAAGGGAACGAGCAATGAATAACTTTAATCTGCATACCCCAACCCGCATTCTGTTTGGTAAAGGCGCGATTGCCGACCTGCGCGATCAAATCCCACAGGACGCGCGTGTCATGATCACCTATGGCGGCGGCAGCGTGAAAAAGACTGGCGTGCTGGCTCAGGTTCAGGATGCGCTGAAAGGCATGGACGTGCGTGAGTTTGGCGGCATTGAGCCAAACCCGTCTTATGAAACCCTGATGAACGCGGTGAAAATCGCCCGCGAAGACAAGGTCACCTTCCTGCTGGCAGTGGGCGGCGGTTCGGTGCTTGACGGCACCAAATTTATCGCCGCGGCGGCACACTATCCGACAGACATTGACCCGTGGCACATTCTGCAAACCAGCGGCAGCGAGATTAAAAGCGCCATCCCGATGGGCTCCGTGCTGACGCTACCCGCCACCGGTTCTGAATCCAACAAAGGCGCGGTGATTTCGCGCAAAACTACCGGTGACAAACAGGCGTTTCATTCCGAACACGTGCAGCCAGTCTTCGCCGTACTGGATCCGGTATACACCTACACCCTGCCGCCGCGCCAGGTGGCGAACGGCGTAGTTGATGCCTTTGTCCATACCGTTGAGCAATACGTGACTTATCCGGTTGACGCCAAAATTCAGGATCGCTTTGCGGAAGGCATCCTGCTGACGCTGATCGAAGACGGTCCGAAAGCGCTGAAAGAGCCGGAAAACTACGATGTGCGCGCCAACGTGATGTGGGCGGCGACGCAGGCGCTGAATGGTTTGATTGGCGCAGGCGTACCGCAGGACTGGGCCACCCATATGCTCGGTCACGAACTGACGGCGATGCACGGTCTCGATCACGCCCAGACGCTGGCGGTGGTGCTGCCCGCGCTGTGGAATGAAAAACGCGACACCAAACGCGCCAAACTGCTGCAGTATGCTGAACGCGTGTGGAACATCCGCGAAGGGTCTGACGCTGAACGTATTAATGCCGCTATTGCGGCGACGCGCAACTTCTTCGAGCAGCTTGGCGTACCGACACGCCTTTCCGGCTACGGTCTGGATGGCAGTTCTATCCCGGCGCTGCTGGCGAAGTTAGAAGAGCACGGTATGACGCAACTCGGTGAAAATAAAGACATTACACTTGACGTCAGCCGCCGTATTTACGAAGCCGCGCGCTAAGCTTTTTTCGCCTCTGCCTTTCGTTTTTGGACATTTCGTCCAGACTTAAGTCACACCGCATCACCGGAGGCTTCCTCCGGTGATGAGCACATGAAGGAGGAAAAATGGCAAACCAAACCGTAATTAAGCTTCAGGATGGCAATGTAATGCCCCAGTTGGGGTTAGGCGTATGGAAAGCCGGTAACGACGAGGTCGTCTCCGCCATTCATAAAGCACTGGACGTCGGCTACCGCTCAATAGACACCGCCGCCGCATACAAAAATGAAGACGGCGTGGGCAAAGCATTAGCCAGCGCTGGCGTTCCTCGCGATGAACTGTTCATCACCACCAAGCTGTGGAATGACGATCAAAAACGTCCGCGTGAAGCCCTGCAGGAGAGTCTGGAAAAACTTCAGCTCGACTACCTTGATCTGTATCTGATGCACTGGCCGGTTCCGGCAATCGATCATTACGTTGACGCCTGGCAGGGTATGATCGATCTGCAAAAAGAGGGGTTAATCAAGAGCATCGGCGTCTGCAACTTCCAGGTCAATCATCTGCAACGACTGATCGATGAAACGGGCGTCACGCCGGTGATCAACCAGATCGAGCTGCACCCGCTGATGCAACAGCGCCAGCTTCACGCCTGGAATGCGACGCATAAAATCCAGACGGAATCCTGGAGTCCGCTGGCGCAGGGCGGCGAAGGCGTTTTCGATCAGAAAATCATTCGCGATCTCGCGGACAAGTACGGTAAAACCCCGGCGCAGATCGTTATCCGCTGGCATCTGGACAACGGCCTGGTGGTGATCCCGAAATCGGTCACCCCGTCGCGTATTGCCGAAAACTTTGACGTCTGGGATTTCCGCCTTGATAAAGACGAACTGGGCGAAATTGCCAAACTGGAGCAAGGCAAGCGGCTCGGTCCAGACCCGGATCAGTTCGGCGGCTAATCTTCCTTCCCAGCCCGGTGTTCTGCCGGGCTTTTTCTGCGCCTATGACCCGAACGAGCAGGCCATCTCACCGGGTGTGGCCGGGACTCTGCAAACAACCTTTAACACGTCGCCCTCAAGCTCGAACGGCCCACCGACGCCCCCGCCGGTCTCCGCTTCGTATGCCTTACCGTTGGCATTCACCTGCAGCGAGGTAGCGTAAAACCAGTCCATTGGACCTATCGGCAGAAAAAAGGCCCATTCGTGTTGGGGCGGAAAGGCAAAACGCCCCTCTTTATCTGATAAGGTCGTAACCGGCTTCTCAGCATGGCTCGCCAGTACGACTGTTGCACCGCTAACTGGCTTGCCGGCGCTGTCGATCAGCCGTCCTTCCACTTCCGGCTGCGTCTGGCGATGTATCATGCAACCAGATTGCAGCAAGGCGATCGCAATTATCCCTGCCAGCATCCCTGCTTTCATCTCTGCGTCTCCGCCCTATGGGCCACGGTTTTCCTGGCCCGACAAACGCGCGTCATCGGGCACTCAGATTAACGCCCCGCGACCTTGCCGCGTTTTTTGTTCGCCGCCGGGGTCTGACGCTGATGCGACACTGGCGTATGCTTGGTCAACGCCGGACGAGTATGCCGGTTCTGACGACGCGCCTCGCGCATCTCTTCGATCGTTGGCGCCGGAACCAGACATTCGCGACGCCCGCCGATCAGATGCTTTTTGCCCATCTCTTCCAGCGCCTGACGGATTAGCGGCCAGTTAGCCGGATCGTGATAGCGCAGCAGCGCTTTATGCAGACGGCGCTGCTTATCCCCCTTCGGCACCACCACATCTTCACTCTTATAGCCAATTTTACCCAGCGGGTTTTTGCCGGTGTAATACATGGTCGTCGAGTTAGCGAGCGGCGACGGATAGAAGTTCTGCACCTGATCGAGACGGAAGCGATGTTTCTTCAGCCACAGCGCCAGATTCACCATATCTTCATCGCGCGTACCGGGGTGTGCGGAAATAAAGTACGGGATCAGATACTGTTCTTTGCCCGCCTGTTTCGAATAGAGATCGAACAGCTCTTTGAAGCGGTCATAGCTGCCCATGCCCGGCTTCATCATCTTCGACAACGGTCCTTCTTCGGTATGCTCCGGCGCAATCTTCAGATAGCCGCCAACGTGATGGGTCGCCAGCTCCTTGATATAGCGCGGATCTTCCACCGCAATGTCATAACGCACGCCGGAGGCGATAAGGATCTTCTTGATGCCTTTCAGATCGCGGGCGCGGCGATACAGATTGATTGTCGGCTCGTGATTGGTGTCCATATGCGGACAAATATCCGGATAAACGCACGACAGACGGCGGCAGGTCTGCTCCGCGCGCGGCGACTTACAGCGCAGCATGTACATGTTGGCCGTCGGCCCGCCGAGATCGGAGATCACGCCGGTAAATCCCGGCACGGTGTCGCGGATCGCTTCAATCTCATTGATGATTGAATCTTCAGAGCGGCTCTGAATGATGCGCCCTTCGTGTTCAGTTATTGAACAGAAAGAACAGCCGCCGAAGCAGCCGCGCATGATGTTGATGGAAAAGCGGATCATCTCATAGGCCGGAATGCGGCTGTTGCCGTAGGCCGGATGCGGCACACGTTTGTACGGCAGCGCAAATACGCTGTCCATCTCTTCGGTCGAGAGGGGAATAGCCGGCGGGTTGATCCAGATATAACGATCGCCATGCTTTTGCATCAGCGCGCGCGCACAGCCCGGGTTGGTTTCATGGTGCAGAATGCGCGAGGCGTGAGCGTAGAGGACTTTGTCACCCTTCACTTTTTCAAAGGAGGGCAGCAGCACGTAGGTTTTTTCCCACGGCTTCGGGCGCGGCGGCTGCACGGTGACGGCTTTCGCCTCCTGCTTTTTCGGCGCGACCGGCTTATTGTCCGCACACGGCAGGTCTTCTCCGTACGGATGCGGAATTGGGTCGATTTTTCCCGGCGTGTCGAGACGGGTCGAGTCGACACCGCTCCAGCCCGGCAGCGCTTCTTTTACCATAATCGCGGTATTACGTACATCGCGGATCTGGTCGATGGTTTCGCCCATTGCCAGACGATGCGCCACTTCCACCAGCGGACGCTCGCCGTTGCCAAACATCAGCATGTCGGCTTTGGCGTCCACCAGCACCGAACGGCGCACGGTATCAGACCAGTAGTCATAATGGGCGGTACGGCGCAGGCTGGCCTCGATGCCGCCGAGGATCACTGGCACCTCTTTCCACGCCTCTTTACAGCGCTGGGTGTAGACCAGCGTGGCCCGGTCCGGACGCTTGCCCGCCACATTATCTGGCGTATAGGCGTCGTCATGGCGCAGACGGCGATCGGCGGTGTAGCGGTTGATCATCGAGTCCATGTTGCCTGCGGTCACGCCGAAGAACAGATTCGGTTTGCCCAGACGCATAAAGTCGTCTTTGCTGTTCCAGTCCGGTTGGGCGATGATGCCCACGCGGAAGCCCTGCGCTTCCAGCATACGGCCACAAATCGCCATGCCGAAGCTCGGGTGGTCGACATACGCGTCGCCCGTCACCAAAATAATGTCGCAGCTATCCCAGCCAAGTTGATCCATTTCGTCGCGAGACATCGGCAAAAAAGGGGCTGGACCAAAGCAGGCCGCCCAGTACTGAGGCCAGGAGAAGAGATCTCTGTCTGGCTGGATCAGGGATATTGCGCTCATATTGCTTCCAAAAAATGGTAAAAAAATAATCAAAGGCCGGGGATTATAAGCCGGAACGAAAGAGAAATCGAAAGGTATTCACTCGCCCTACCGGGCGAGTGGGTGACGCGTCACGGCGTCGGGTTGACCAGAATCTGGCCGATTGAGCCGCGATCGGCCATCTCCAGGGTCTGGCTGTTAAAGTAGAACGGGAAATGCGCCCAGGACGGCTGGCCGTAGTACACCAGCAGCTCAACCTGACCGTCTACCCAGACGGTATCTTTCCAGCCGCGATCTTCCGGGAACGGCATCGCGCCGTTAACGTTACGCACCAGGAAAGAGACGCCTTCAATGTGGAACGACTGCGGCATGTCGGCGCGCACCGTCCAACGCTCCCAGGTGCCCTGCTGCGCGGTGATATCAATGCGGTTTACATCCCACAGTTGACCGTTAATCCCCGGATCGTCCCCCAGGCTGATATCGCGGCTGCGAATCGGCGCGCCGCCCAGGATTTCCGTCGGCAGCAGGCGCATCGGCAGGCTGTCGGTGACCAGCGGCAGCAGCCCGGTCGGGCGCAGCGTTAACACCAGCGTGGACACCAGAATACTGGACGGCTCGAAGAAACCGCGGATCCGGTCGACGATGCTTGCCGCTTCGCCGCAGGTGATCGACACTTCATCACCGTTGGTCATGTCGACCAGAATCTCACGGCGCTCGCCCGGCGCCAGCGATAGCTGTTTCACCGACACCGGCGCGGGCAAAAATCCCTGATCGCCAGAGATAACGTGCAGCGCGCGCCCGTCGCTCATTTGCAGCTGATAGCGGCGCGCGTTGGAGGCGTTCAGCAAGCGCAAACGTACCCAACCGCGAGAAACTTCTACGTATGGGCTTTGCGCGCCATTCACCAGCAGCGTATCGCCGATGAAACCGCCGCTTCCCGGCTCACTGTATTCCGGCGTACCGAAGTTATCCAGCCGCTTATCCTGAATGATGATCGGAAAATCATCCACCCCGTAATGATTGGGGATAGGCAGCGTTTTACTGACCTCATCTTCCACCAGCCACATACCGGCCAGGCCGTTGTAGACCTGCTGAGCGGTACGGTTTGGCGTATTGGCGTGATACCACAGCGTGGCGGCGTTCTGACGAACAGGCAACACGGGCGCCCAGTCGGCATTCGGCGACATCATCCGCGCCGGCCCCCCCATCAACGGTCCTGGCACCTGTAATCCGGCGATGGTCATAGAGACGTTTTCGGTGAGACGGTTACTGTAGATAAGCTTAACGTCATCGCCTTTCCAGACGCGGATCGTCGGGCCAAGATAGCGTCCGTTAATACCCCATACCGGCGCGCGCGTCCCCTGGGTAAAAGACCAGTGGGTCCGCTGTAAGGTCATAAATAACGGCTGACCGCGGCGGGACTCCAGCAGCGGCGGAACGGGCAGCGGCTGTTGCTGACCGGCAGCATTTGCCCTCAGCGGAACTGCACCTGCGCACAGTGCGATCCCCGATGCCTGAATGAACTGACGCCGACTGAGTGACATATAAGCTCCCTGTAAAACTGGCTAAACGACGGGCAGAAAAAGGAGGCCTGTTCTCTGCAAAATAACGCGTTCTTAATTAAACTTTTCCGGCAGCTTCCCGCCCGGCGACTTCTTTATCGAGTTCTGCAATCTTTTGTTCCATCAGCGAACGGCAATGGGCGGCCAGTTCGCGAACCTGGTCTTTACCGTACTGGCTCACATCCACCGGCGGCAGCATCTCGACAATCACCAGACCATTCTTTAGACGGTTGAGGTTAATCTTATTTGAGGTATTCGAAACGCACACCGGAATAATCGGTACGCCTGCGGCAATGGCGGCGTGAAACGCGCCCGTTTTAAACGGCAGCAGCCCACGACCGCGGCTACGGGTTCCTTCCGGGAACATCCAGATAGAAATACGGCGCTTTTTGAAATGGTTCACCACTTCGGCAATCGTGCCGTGGGCTTTCGCACGGTTGTTACGGTCAATCAACAGGTTACCCGTCAGCCAGTAAAGCTGGCCGAAAAACGGGATCCACAGCAGGCTCTTTTTTCCCACCGTAACGGTTGGCGGCTGCACAATATTCGCTGCGGTCACCATATCGTAATTATTCTGGTGATTCGCAATATAGATGGCGTTGCCGTAGCTTTCGGCATCGGCAGGTTTGCGGCATTCGACTTTCAGGCCAAACACCGGCGCCAGGCGACCAAACATATGCCCGAACGTCGCGACGTGTTTTGGATTACGCGGGCTGAAAAGGCAGTAAATCGATCCAAAAACACAAACCAGAATGGAGTAAATAACGGTAATAATAAAACGAAAAATAAATAGCATAACAACCTCTGAAGGCCTAAGAGCCCGGGATTCTACGTCACCTGCTATCAGGTTAGGGTATTGTTGATGTGGCTCTCTGGAAAACTGTATTGTTAATCGCTATTCACGAATAAACAACGGTTTTACGGGAAATTTTAATGTACATCCGGCCCAGCGGCAGCGTTAAAACCGCAGGCCGGAAAAGTATTAACAACGCCATCCGCTACGACGGACGGGCCTGACGGCGACGCACTGCGTCTTTTCAGGCCCGACCGCGTTTCAGGCGTTAAAAAACCTCTTACTCTTCGCTGTCGCCCTGGCTTGCGCGACGCGGCGAATCAATCTCAACGTGATCGATACGCTGGAGACCGCGCATCAGCGTACCGCGACGACCGCGCTCGCCGGTCACCTTCTGCAATTCTTCCGGACGCAGCTTGATTTTGCGCTTCCCGACATGAATGGTCAGAGTGCTTTGCGGCGGTAGTACATAGAGGTGCGCCAGACCGTCGTCCCCTTTCGCCGCTTCCGCCGACGGGATGTTGATGATCTTATTGCCTTTGCCTTTGGACAACTGCGGCAGATCGCTCACCGGGAACATCAGCATCCGTCCGGCCTGGGTGATCGCCAACAGCATATCGCTTTCGTCGCTGATCACCACCGGCGGCATAACGTGAGCGTTTTCCGGCAGCGTAATCAACGCTTTACCGGCACGGTTGCGCGCCACCAGATCGTTAAAGGTGCAGACAAAACCGTAGCCCGCGTTCGATGCCATTAGCAGCTTCTGATCGTCGCCTTCCATCAGCATGTGCTCTACGGTCGCGCCCGGCGGCAGCGTCAGCTTACCGGTCAACGGCTCGCCCTGACCGCGCGCCGACGGCAGCGTAATCGGGTCAATGGCGTAGCTTCGCCCGGTTGTGTCGATAAACACCACCGGCTGGTTGCTCTTGCCCTTCACGTCCGATTTGTAGCTGTCGCCCGCTTTATAGTTCAACCCCTGGGCGTCGATGTCATGACCTTTGGCGCTACGCACCCAGCCCATCTGCGAAAGCACGATAGTTACCGGCTCGGACGGCAGCATATCGTGCTCGCTCATCGCCTTCGCTTCTTCGCGCTCGTGCAGCGGCGAACGACGATCGTCGCCGTAAGCGTCTGAATCCGCCTGCAGCTCTTTTTTCAGCAGCGTATTCATCTTCCGCTCAGAAGCGAGGATCCCCTGTAACTGATCGCGCTCTTTCTCCAGTTCGTCCTGCTCGCCGCGGATCTTCATCTCTTCCAGTTTGGCGAGATGACGCAGTTTCAGCTCAAGGATCGCTTCGGCCTGGGTTTCGCTGATGCCAAAGCGCGACATCAGCGCTGGCTTCGGCTCATCTTCCGTACGGATGATCTCGATCACTTCGTCGATGTTGAGAAACGCCACCAGCAAACCTTCGAGGATATGCAGGCGCTTCAGGACTTTCTCCAGACGATAGTTCAGGCGGCGGCGCACGGTATCACGGCGGAACGCCAGCCACTCGGTAAGGATCTCCAGCAGGTTTTTCACCGCCGGGCGACCGTCCAGACCGATCATGTTCAGGTTAATGCGGTAGCTTTTTTCCAGATCGGTGGTGGCGAACAGGTGGTTCATCACCTGCTCCATATCCACGCGATTAGAGCGCGGCACGACCACCAGTCGGGTTGGGTTTTCGTGATCCGACTCGTCGCGCAGGTCGTCGACCATCGGCAGCTTTTTATTGCGCATCTGGGCGGCGATTTGCTCCAGTACCTTGGCGCCGGAAACCTGATGCGGCAGCGCGGTAATCACCACCGCGCCGTCTTCTTTGGTCCACACCGCGCGCATACGTACCGAACCGCGGCCATTTTCGTAAATTTTACGAATTTCAGCCCGGGATGTGATGATTTCCGCTTCGGTCGGGAAGTCCGGCCCCTGAACGATATCCAGCAGTTGATCCAGCGTGGTCTTTGGCTGCTCGATCAGGGTAATCGCCGCTTTCGCTACTTCGCGCAGGTTGTGCGGCGGGATATCTGTCGCCATGCCGACGGCGATGCCGGTGGTGCCGTTCAGCAGGATGTTCGGCAGACGCGCAGGCAGCATTTTGGGCTCCTGCATCGTGCCGTCAAAGTTTGGCACCCAGTCGGCGGTCCCCTGTCCCAGTTCGCTCAGTAAGACTTCGGCATACTTCGACAGACGCGATTCGGTATAACGCATCGCCGCAAAGGATTTCGGATCGTCCGGCGCGCCCCAGTTCCCCTGACCGTCAACCAGCGGGTAACGGTAAGAAAACGGCTGCGCCATTAGCACCATGGCTTCATAACAGGCGCTGTCGCCATGCGGATGGTATTTACCCAGCACGTCGCCGACGGTACGGGCGGATTTTTTAAATTTGGCGCTGGCATTCAGCCCCAGCTCGGACATCGCGTACACGATGCGACGCTGAACGGGTTTCAGACCATCACCAATAAACGGCAACGCACGGTCCATGATGACGTACATGGAGTAATTCAGATAAGCGTTTTCCGTGAATTCATGCAGCGCAAGGCGCTCTGCCATATCGCTCATTAATCGTGATTCCTCAACTGTAAGCCCGCCAGATACCCGGTATCTTTTCAGGCAATATTGCCGCAGATACTACCTTATCTGGCGCGTTGAGTCACAAAGAAAAGGGCCGCGAAAGCGGCCCCGATGGGGATTATTTGCTGACTTTCCTGATTTGCTTCACGTCAATTTCAACGGAATTCCAGTCTTTATCCACTTCGCCCTGAATTTCAACGGTATCCTGCGGGGTGACGGTCAGGCCGTTCCAGCGTTTATCGTCAATATCAACGTTGATGGTGCCGGTAGCGTCCTTGAACAGATAGAGGTCATCGGAAACACGCTCAACGATGTTCCCGCGCAGGGTGACCCAGGTATCGTCACGCAGCGATTTTGCGCTTTCTACGGTTGCGCTACTGCCGTTCGGTCCGACGAAGCCACCGCCCTGCGTCTGCGTTTGTGTGGCCGAGGGACCGGAAAAACCGCCCTGCTGAGCTGCCAGAACCGGAGCGGAGCTGAGTGCCAGAACGGCAAAGATAGCTGCTAATTTTTTCACGATCGTTTCTCCCTTTCATGTCATTTCATGTCCATTACATAAGTTAATCCTTAACAAGTTCTTAAGCCAAAAAAAAGACATTTTTTTACTGTACATCGCGGGCGACCTCGGGGTTTACTTGCCGTGATGAAGGCGGATCCAGGGAAGAAAAGATGCGGATTTTACTGGTTGAAGACGACGCGCTGATTGGCGACGGCATCAAAGCGGGGTTGAGTAAAATGGGGTTTAGCGTCGACTGGTTTACCGAAGGGCGCCAGGGAAAAGAGGCGCTTTACAGCGCGCCTTACGACGCGGTCATTCTCGACCTGTCGCTGCCGGGCATGGACGGGCGCGATATTCTGCGCGACTGGCGCGAACAGGGTAAACGCGAACCGGTACTGATTCTGACCGCGCGCGATGCGCTGGCGGAGCGGGTTGAAGGTTTACGCCTCGGCGCGGACGATTATCTCTGCAAGCCCTTTGCGCTGATTGAGGTCGCCGCCAGGCTGGAAGCGCTTATGCGCCGCGCCAGCGGGCAGGCCAGCAGCGAACTCCACCACGGTCAGGTGACGCTGGATCCCGGCGGTCTGACCGCCACGCTGGCGGGTGAAAACTTAGCGCTCAAGCCAAAAGAGTTCGCGCTGCTGGAATTGCTGATGCGCAATAAAGGCCGGGTGCTGCCGCGAAAACGTATCGAAGAAAAACTGTATAACTGGGACGAAGAGGTCACCAGCAACGCCGTTGAGGTTCACGTTCATCATCTGCGCCGTAAGTTGGGTAGCGATTTCATTCGCACCGTGCACGGCATCGGTTACACGCTCGGTGAGGCATAACGGTGACAAAACGGCTCAGCCTGCGGGTCAGGCTCACACTCATCTTTTTGATACTGGCGGCGGTGACCTGGGGAGCATCGAGTTTCGTCGCCTGGAAACAGACCACCGACAATGTGGACGAGCTGTTTGACACGCAGTTGATGCTGTTCGCCAAACGGCTGATTACGCTGGACATTGATGAACTTAAAGCCTCCGAGCGGATGGCCCATACGCCAAAGACGTTTAAACACGGCAATATCGACGATGACGTTCTGGTGTTCGCCGTTTACACCCTCGACGGCAAAATGGTGCTGCACGATGGCGACAACGGCCAGTACATTCCCTACAGCTACCGCCGGGAAGGATTTGACAATGGACGATTGATTGGCGACGACGATCTCTGGCGCTTTGTCTGGCTGACGTCCGCCGACGGTAATTACCGCATTGTGGTGGGTCAGGAGTGGGAATACCGCGAAGACATGGCGCTGGCGATCGTCAGCGCGCAGCTTATCCCCTGGCTTATCGCCCTGCCGCTGATGCTCCTGCTGTTGATTATGCTACTGCATCGCGAACTGAAACCGCTGAAAAAGATGGCCCGGACGTTAGGTTTACGCGACCCGGAATCCAACGAGCCGCTCAGTTCACAGGGCGTACCAAGCGAAGTGCGCCCGCTGATCGACTCGCTGAACCAGCTTTTTACCCGCACGCACGACATGATGATGCGCGAGCGGCGCTTCACCTCGGACGCGGCCCATGAGCTGCGCAGTCCGCTGGCGGCGTTGCAGGTGCAAACCGAAGTGGCGCAACTGTCTGACGATGACCCGCAGGCGCGGAAAAAGGCGCTACTCCAGTTGCATACCGGCATCGACCGCGCAACCCGCCTGGTCGATCAGCTCCTGACGCTTTCCCGGCTCGACTCGCTGGATAATCTGCAGGACGTCACCACGCTTGCGCTTGATGACGTTCTGCAGTCTGCGGTGATGGACATTTACCATCCGGCGCAACAGGCAAATATCGATGTGCGCCTGCACCTCGTCGCGCACGATGTAAAGCGCACAGGTCAGCCGCTACTGCTCAGCCTGCTGGTGCGCAATCTGCTGGATAACGCCATTCGCTACAGTCCGCAGGGCAGTATTGTCCAGGTCACGCTGCGGCATAATGGTTTTTCCGTTAAAGATAACGGCCCTGGCGTTACGCCAGAGGCGCTGGACCACATTGGCAAGCGCTTTTACCGCCCACCGGGGCAGCGCGTTACCGGCAGCGGCCTGGGCTTATCGATTGTCCGCCGCATCGCCACGCTGCACGGCATGACGGTGGCGTTTGGCAATGCGCCCGACGGTGGATTCGAAGCTACGGTGAACTGGCGATAGCGGATTGTTGCGTCAGAAGCAAAAGACTTTGCACATTTTGCTCATTTCACCGCGCCGTTTTGCGGCGTAAAATGACCCTCAAACGCATTTTCCAGAGGGCAAAAAATGAGCAACATTCTGATCGTCAACGGCGCGAAAAAATTCGCCCACTCTAATGGTCAACTTAACGACACCCTGACCGAAGTCGCGGACGGCACGCTGCGCGACCTCGGGCATGAAGTTCGCATCGTTCGCGCTGACGGCGAGTACGATGTAAAAGAAGAAGTGCAGAACTTCGTCTGGGCTGACGTGGTGATCTGGCAGATGCCGGGCTGGTGGATGGGCGCGCCGTGGACGGTAAAAAAATATATCGATGATGTGTTCACCGAAGGCCACGGTACGCTGTATGCCAGCGATGGCCGTACCCGCTCCGACGCATCGAAGAAATACGGTTCCGGCGGTCTGATTCAGGGCACCAAATACATGCTCTCTCTGACCTGGAACGCCCCGATGGAAGCCTTTACCGAGAAAGATCAGTTCTTCCACGGCGTGGGCGTTGACGGCGTGTATCTGCCGTTCCACAAAGCGAATCAGTTCCTGGGCATGACGCCGCTGCCGACCTATATCGCTAATGACGTCATTAAAATGCCGGACGTTCCGCGTCACATTGCAGAATATCGCGAGCATCTGAACGCAATTTTTGGTTAACTAGTCGTCTGGAATTAGAAGGAGTTAACCATGCTTACAGTTATTGCTGAAATTCGCACCCGTCCGGGTCAACATCACCGCCAGGCAGTACTGGATCAGTTTGCGAAAATCGTTCCTACCGTCCTGAAGGAAGAAGGCTGCCACGGCTATGCGCCGATGGTGGATCACGCCGCGGGCGTGAGTTTTCAGACCACTGCGCCTGACTCAATCGTGATGATTGAGCAGTGGGAAAGCATCGCGCATCTTGAAGCGCACCTGCAAACCCCGCATATGAAAGCCTATAGCGAAGCGGTAAAAGGCGACGTGCTGGAGATGAATATCCGTATTCTCGAATCCGGCATTTAAGCGTCTCCTGCGTCACGCCGGGTCGACACACCATCGCGACCCGGCGATTTTTTTACGGCAGCGCCCTTTTCAGTCTGCGCACCGCTTCTTCCAGTTCATTCTTCGTTGGCGTGGCAAAAGAGAGTCGCAGCGTGCGCTTGTCCGGGTTATCGCTATAGAAAAACTCCCCCGGAACATACACGACCTTTTCCTCCAGCGTACGGGAAAGCCAGGCCGTGGTGTCGACGTCGTAACGGAAGGTCCCCCACAGGAACATCCCCCCCTGCGGCATATGGAAAGTAATATGCTCGCCCAGTTCACTGCGCATCATATCGGCGAGGAAATAGCACTTCTCACGATAAGCCTGACGGATCACCGTAATCTGCTCTGCTAAGTGTCCCAGCGACAGATAGCTGGCCGCCAACGCCTGTGAGTGCGCGCTGGTATGCAGATCGGTCGCCTGCTTCACGATAGTCGCCTTCTGCCCCATCCATTCCGGCAACACCACCCAGCCCACGCGCAGCCCCGGCGCCAGAATTTTGGAGAAGGTCGACGTATAAATGACCTGCTCCGGGCAACCGGCTTGCGCCGCATGCTGGAAGAGGGTTGTGTAGGACTGGCCGGTAAAGTTGATTTCACCGTAAGGATCGTCTTCGATAATCACAAAGTTGTGCTGTTTCGCCAGTCGCACCAGCTTCTGGCGACGGTCATCGCTCAGCACCACTCCGCCCGGATTGCCAAAGGTAGGAACGACATACAGGGCTTTGATGGTATGGCGCTGCAACAACTGCTCCAGCTCGTCAACGATCATGCCGTCTTTGTCTGTACCGACAGAGAGGATATTCGCCTGCGACAGCTGCAATACCTGTAGAGCGGCAAGGTAGGTCGGGCGCTCAACCACCACTTTATCGCCCGGATTAATCAACGTTCTGACCAGAATATCCAGCGACTGTTGAGAACCGTTGGTGATCAGAATTCGCTCCGGCGCGGCATGAATCCCGCGCCCCAGGCAAAGCTGGCTGATGGCCTCACGCAGCGGAGGATATCCCTCGCTCAGACCGTACTGAAACGCGTCCAGAAACTGCGTCGCCATCATTTTTTGGGTGGCGAGTTCAAGACCGGTTTTGTCGAACAGTTCAGGACTGGGAATTCCGCCGCCGAGGGAAATGACGCCGGGCATTTTGCTATGTTTTAATAATTCGCGGATCGCCGACGGTTTTAACGCGTCGACGTTTCGGGCGAGATGTGTGTTGTTCATTCTGTTTCCTTATCACGTAGTTCGGCGTCCATCCCCGGTATCAGCTATCCACCTGTCGATACCCGCCAGATTACGTTCCTGCACACCCGCGTTCTCGCCTTCGTTTGAGCGTAATAGACCTCTCTGTCTGGATCAATAAGATATTCTCCGCGTCAGGGATTGCCTGACGCGGAAAGGGCTTACCAGTACAGCTTCCAGCACTGGGTGAAACGCATCAGCGCTTCCACATAGAAATAATCCCCCCAGCTCGCGCATTCATCGACGCCCTTATGACTGGAGAGATGATATACCGAATGCTTCAGCAAGCCGTTGCCCTTCTCGTCCTTCGCCATCACATAATGCGCCGTCAGCGAGGACATAATACCCATCGCCCACTGCTGATAGCGTTCACGATCCGGATCGGTAACCGGCAGATGCTTGATCAGCTCCAGCAGGCCGCAAACCGCAATGGCCGCCGACGAGGCGTCGCGCAGCGCGTCGGTTCCCACCAGCGCCAGATCCCAGTGGCAAACGGCATCTTCCGGCAGACGGTTGAGGAAATAGTTCGCCAGCTTTTTCGACAGCGAGACCATCTCTTTATCGCCGGTGTAGATGTAGCTCAACAAGAAGCCGTAAATGCCCCATGCCTGCCCGCGCGACCAGCATGAATCGTCGGCGTAGCCCTGCTGTGTGTTGCCATAGCGCGGCGCGCCGGTTTTGACATCCATGTAGTAGGTGTGAAACGTCGAGGCATCTTCACGAATCAGATATTTCGCCGCCTGCGCCACGTGCGCTTTTGCCGCCTCGGCAAAACGCATGTCGCCCGTCTGCTCGCTCGCCCAGTAGAGCAACGGCAGATTCATGTTGCAGTCAATGATCATGCGTCCGGCCTGCTCCGGATCGTTAAGATCGCCCCATGCCTGGATGATCCGCGCCTTTTCGTGGAAGCGCTCAAGGAGCGCCTCTGCCGCCATCAGTGAAAAGCCGCGGGCGTCGCGGTTGCCCGTCAGCCGCCAGGCCGCCACGCAGGACAACGTATACAGAAAGCCGAGGTCATGGGTGTTGGTGTCATGACGTCCGGCAATCCGCAAACCGAATGAGCGCACGTGCTTTTCCGCCATCTCGCGGAACTTCGCGTCGCCGCTCATCTCCCAGGCCAGCCAGAGTTGCCCGGTCCAGAAACTGGTGGTCCACTCAACGTTGTCCGTTAACGGGTAAAAACCTTTGACGCAGGTCTCGGCGGGGAATTTATCACCGAATTCCGTTAAATGACGGCTAATCAGCTCAAGGACATGCTGCCGCGCACTGCTCATTTGTTCCTGAAATGCCCCCACATTGACCGGGCAGCCAGGAAATTCGCGCAACGTTTCCTCAACGATATGATTTAACATTTTTCGGTTCCTTTTGACGTAATTTATCTTGAAGCGTTATTTTCAGCGATATCCAGCGCGGCAGTATTCCGGCGCTTACTTTGACATGCCGATAAGGTAAAGGCGGAAATCAACGTAAAGGTCAGAGCAATAACGCCCATAATGATATAGGTTTTCTCAAAACCAATACGGTCATACATTAATCCAGCGGGCGAGGAGACGACCACGTTGCCGACGTACAGCATCGCCTGATAGCCCAACAAATACATGGTCGCATTGACACGTTTATCAAAATGTTCCGCGATATATTTAAATACCGATACCAGCAGCAAACAAATTTCCAGACCGTACAGCGGCTTAAGAATGGAGATAAGCAGATGGGAATCGCAGATTCCGGAAATAACCAGTCGCGCCCCGACCACTACCCCGACAATCAATAACCCGCGTTTCGCGCCAATGGCATTCACGAACAGAGGAATGACCATATACATCACAAATTCCATGCCCGACTGTACGGTGCCGAGATAGCCAAACACGGCATTTCCTTCATTAACATCCGAGAAGAAGGTGACGAAATAGCGCGAAAACTGCTGTTCGGCGATAAACATCATCCACGCCACGCCCGCGACATACAGGCAGAAAGCCCAGAATTTACGGTTACGCAACAGCGCGTAAACGTCCGCCGGAACGATCTTATCTTTCGTCAGGACGTCCGCCGCGTTAGCCGCGTTGACGTTGACCTTCAGGCTCAACAGGACGATCAGCATCACCACCGACGCCACGCTGCCAAGAATAAAGTTATAAGCCGGCGAGAGGTTAAACAGCAGACCGGAAAACGAGGACGCGACAGCCCAGCCGAGGGAGCCCCACATACGGATCTGACCGAACTCCATTCCGTTAAGACGGCTGTAGCGATCCGAATAGGATTCGCAGGCCGCCACACCAGCATACCAGGCAAAGCTCAGGTAGATTGCGCCGATAATAATCCCCAGCATCGTATTGGACATCAACAGCGGCTGGTAGACGTAAATAAAGAACGGCGCCATTAACGCAGACATGATCACCACAAAATAGAGCAGATATTTGCTCATGCCGATCTTATCGAGAATATAGCCGTAAATGGGTTTAAGAATGACTGAAAATATGCCATTCACGGCAAACACGGTGCCAATTACCGTTCCACTGAGCTGTGCTTTTTGTCCTAACCAAATAGCCAAAAGACCAATACTGGCTGACCAGGTAAAGAAGTAGAGGAATATAAAGCTACTAATTTTGTAATATTCCACTCTGTTATTAAGTGAGAGTTTATTCATATCATCCTCGCCGACGCACTGGGCGCCAGTTTTTATAAAATGAACGACAGTTGACGTGAGCTTCCAGGTTCGCGAATAACGACCTGGTCTGTGTTTATTTCCAGTTGCGGAACAGCCGCATCGCTTTTCTGCTGAGCCGACACTGCGCAGCACAGCCAGGTTTCTCCCGGGGTAATTGTTGTTAACAGCAGGGGGATGGACGCGCACTCTGCGAACATAATGCTGCTGTTCGGCGGCGTGACGACGCTGTCCGGTTGACGACGGATCGCTGGCGACAGATCGACAATCGCGCTGCTGCCGTTGCTGGCGTTGATTTCGCAGCCGCGTTCGCTTACCCGATGATCCGCTTTCATCACCGCAAATCCGCCTTCCGCCGTCTGTAAGGTACGGGCGCTGTGGATACGGTGCAGGCGAATATGCCATTCACCAAACGGCGCCAGCCAGGTGTCGATAATGACGTCATGCCACGGCGACCAGCGCGAAAAGATGACGTTTTCACGTACGCTGACCGCGTCGCAACCCCGTCGACCGCGATAATAGTTGTCGCCGTCCGCCAGCAGCAGCATGGAGTCGCACGCCGCGTGTTTCAGGCCATAGCGTCCGCGTTCGAGGGTGAAACCAAAGCGGCTGGAGTAAGCAAATTTGGTGTATTTGGCTTCGGTGTTGACGTAGTTGTTCAACTCAAGTTGGCCGGAGGTCAACAGGGTGACATGTTGCGAACGCTCGCTGTGCTGCAAAATTTGCCCGGCGTGCGGGACGGTCCGCGTTTCGCTAAGCGCAGGAAGCGGCAGTTCCTCCGCTTGCCAGAAAGGATGCGTTGACGGCAGGGCGAGGATTAAAAATACCTTCAGCGCCCAGTAAGGGGAACCGGGCGAGTTGTAGTCCTCGCACATGACCAGATTCGGGTAGGCAAAACCCAGCGTCAGGATACCCTCACGATCGAAAATCGACTGCTGTTGCCACCAGCGCAGATGGCGCAGAATAATCCCTTTCACCACACCCGGAGAGAACACGTCGAGCCCGGCAAACGCCACTGCGCTCCAGAACGCCACCATTGCAAAGCGGTAGGTCAGGCTGCGCCCGAACGGCACCGACGCGCCGTCCGCCGCTGACATGTAGATAAAATCCTGCGCAAACAGCCGCGACCGTTCGCGCAGCGTCGCAGCACGTTCAACGTCATCCGGACTGAGGGTGGCGTACAGCAGGCCGTAAAAATGGAAGGCCATTGAGATGTAATAATCTTTCGGCCGCCCGGGACCGTCGGAATACCAGCCGTCGCCGAGGTAATAGGCTTCCATCATGGCAAAACGGCGATCAATCGCAGCCTGATCGAACGGTAAACCGGCGCGCTTGAACCCGAGCTGCACGATGATGGCAAAGTAGTTCCAGTTACTGTCGGGCATTTGCGCGTCAGTGATTTGATTCAGCCAGCGATGAAGATTTTCCCGTTCGTCAACGCTGAACGCATCAGTCAACCGCGTCTGCAATAGCGCAAGACCCAAACCGTAAGCGGCCATCTCAACCAGGCGCTGATCGTAAGGGCCGGTATCGCCCCAGTACTGAGGGCTATGCGGATCGGTGCCCAGCTTAATCGCCTGAATATACTTCTCTGCGAACGGCACTTCCGCGCCGCCCGCCAGCAACGGAAACAGCCCCCACAGCGCGCGGGAAAGCCCCTCCATGCAGGCGATATCCACGCTGTAATGCGCGCAGGTATTGCCCAGCGAAAACTGCGCCTTCCCCGCCGGAAACTGCTTGTCCAGCGCACGTAAGATGTCATTAACGGCGCGCGTTACGTCTTCGCGTGATGACAAAGGATTTGATGTTTCTTCAGCAGCCGTCCACATAGCCTGTCCTCCAGATTAAGTGGACAAATCATAGTGAATCGCTGATAAGCGGAAATGTTATCTCAGTCACACCGTTATCACCGAAGTAAAACAGTGATTGAGAAAATTTAAAAATAGGGTTTATAAACAAATCCAGGACGATCAAAATTTAAATCTGTTGCACTATGAACGCACCGCTTAATGAAGAACGCCTGGAGTTGATCACCCTGAACGATGCCATTGCCTCGTTCAGTCGCCTGTTTGCCAATACAGTGCGGTATCACCACTGGCATCAGTGTCTTGAGGTGTTGTACGTAGAGGAAGGATTTGGCGTGGTGATTGTCGATCACAAGCAATACACCATGCGTCCAGGGAGGATGTTCTTTTTCCCGCCCTTTACGCTGCATAAAATTATGGTCGATGAACGGGCCCAGGATGGCTACCGGCGCACCATTATCCATCTCGATCACCATGCGGTGCTGAAGGCGTTACGCGACTTTCCGCATAACCATCAGCGTCTGCAAAACCTGAGTCTGCGCGGCGGCGAAGCCTGGGTGACCGACGCGGCGGATATTCATCCGCACGTCGATTTTCTTTTCAGTCGCTACGAAAAAATGGCCGTCCGCAAGCCGCTCAATACGGAACAGGTCTCTTGCCTGTTGCTCAGTTTATTAAGCCTGTTACCCGAGGATAACGTCAATTTGACAGCGACAGACAGCGGAATCGCCAGCCAGGTGATGTTTTGGCTTGATGAAAATTACCGGCACAAATTCCGGCTCGATGCGCTGGCGGCAGAGGTGGGGAAATCGAAAAGCTACGTCTCGCGCCGCTTTCATTATGAGACGGGCGAAAGCATTCTCGACTATCTCAATACATTACGGTTACGAAAAGCGTGCGAGGCGCTGCTACACAGCAACGCCAGCGTGCGCGATATCGCCCGACAGGTGGGCTTTTCGGACGTGACCTACTTCATCAGCGCGTTTGGCAAGGGAATTGGCGAGACGCCGTTGCAGTACCGGAAAAAACACGCCATCTGATGTTACCGCCGTCATCCGGTACTCTTAGCTTTACCGGATGGCGGCGGCGTAACGGGCTTTGCGCAAAAAGCGGATAACTATGCCTCAATATCCGCGAGATCGCCCTTTTCCTGCAACCAGTTGCGACGGTCTTCAGAACGTTTCTTCGCCAGCAGCATATCCATCACCGCGTTGGTACGCTGGTCATCTTCATCGCTGATGGTGAGCTGCACCAGACGGCGGGTGTTCGGGTCCAGCGTTGTCTCACGCAACTGCATCGGGTTCATTTCACCCAGACCTTTAAAGCGCTGAACGTTTGGCTTGCCTTTCTTACGCTTGAGCTGTTCCAGCACGCCCGCTTTTTCTTCTTCCGTTAAGGCGTAATAGACCTCTTTGCCAAGATCGATACGGTATAACGGCGGCAGCGCAACGTAGACGTGACCCTGCTTCACCAGCGTCCGGAAGTGCTTCACAAACAGCGCGCAGAGCAACGTGGCAATGTGCAGACCGTCGGAGTCGGCGTCCGCAAGGATACAGATCTTGCCGTAGCGCAACTGGCTGAGATCGTCACTGTCCGGATCGATGCCGATCGCCACCGAAATGTCGTGGACTTCCTGAGAGGCCAGCACCTCATCCGAGGAGACTTCCCAGGTGTTGAGGATCTTACCTTTAAGCGGCATGATCGCCTGATATTCACGATCGCGCGCCTGCTTGGCCGAACCGCCCGCCGAGTCCCCTTCGACGAGGAACAGCTCGGTACGATTCAGATCCTGAGCGGTACAGTCCGCCAGTTTCCCCGGCAACGCCGGACCGCTGGTCAGCTTTTTACGCACCACTTTTTTCGCCGCGCGTAGACGACGCTGAGCGCTGGAGATCGCCATTTCCGCCAGCAGCTCCGCGGCCTGGACGTTCTGGTTCAGCCACAGGGTAAACGCATCTTTCACCACGCCGGAAACGAACGCCGCGCACTGACGCGACGACAGGCGCTCTTTGGTTTGACCGGCAAACTGCGGATCCTGCATCTTCACGGAAAGCACGTAGGCGCAGCGATCCCAGATGTCTTCTGCCGACAGCTTCACGCCGCGCGGCAGAATATTGCGGTATTCGCAGAATTCGCGCATCGCGTCGAGCAGCCCCTGACGCAGACCGTTAACGTGCGTCCCGCCCTGCAGGGTCGGGATCAGGTTGACGTAGCTTTCGGTCAGCAGTTCACCGCCTTCCGGTAGCCAGAGCAGCGCCCAGTCGACCGCTTCCGTATCGCCTTCGAAATTACCGATAAACGGTTTTTCCGGTAGCGTCGGCAAGCCGTTAACCGCCTCGCCGAGATAGTCGTTCAGACCATCCTGATAGCACCAGCGTTGCTCGCTGTTGTTGACCTCGTCCTTAAAGGTGATTTCCACGCCGGGGCACAACACCGCTTTCGCCTTCAGCACATGCGTTAAGCGCGAAACGGAGAAACGTGGGCTATCAAAAAAGGTTTCGTCCGGCCAGAAGTGAACGCTGGTGCCGGTGTTGCGTTTACCGCACGTCCCGACAACCTGCAAATCCTGCACTTTCTCACCGTTTTCAAACGCAATGTTATACACCTGACCATCGCGGCGCACGTTCACTTCCACGCGCTTCGACAGGGCGTTCACCACCGAGATCCCTACTCCGTGCAGCCCCCCGGAGAACTGATAGTTCTTGTTGGAGAACTTACCGCCCGCATGCAGTCGGCAAAGGATCAGTTCAACCGCCGGGACGCCTTCCTCAGGATGAATGTCGACGGGCATGCCGCGCCCGTCATCAATGACTTCCAGCGATTGATCGGCATGTAAAATGACGTCCACGCGTTTCGCGTGTCCTGCCAGTGCTTCATCCACACTGTTATCAATCACTTCCTGCCCAAGATGGTTGGGACGGGTGGTATCAGTGTACATCCCCGGGCGGCGGCGCACCGGCTCAAGCCCAGTGAGTACCTCAATGGCATCAGCGTTATAAGTTTGCGTCATGGTTTTAATAGCAGTTCGAAATGATTGTCAGCAACTGTGCAGTCCAAGGAAATCGACAATCTGGTTGAAATAATCTTCGAAGCCCGTGAATGCGTGGTTTCCACCTTCGATTACAGTCTGGCGGCAGGACGCGTAGTACGCCACTGCCTGGCGGTAATCCAGCACTTCATCCCCCGTCTGTTGCAGCAGCCAGATAAGGTCTGGCGCTTCCAGCGGGTCAATCTGCATGACTTTAAGATCGTAAATATGACGAGACTCTAGCACATATTGCTGCCCCGTGTAGGGGTTCTCGTTCTGGCCGAGGTAGTCGGTCAGCAGTTCGAAAGGCCGCACCGCCGGGTTGACCACGACAGCGGGCAACATAAAGCATTGCGACAGCCAGGTCGCGTAGTAGCCGCCCAAAGAAGACCCGACGACACCCAGCGGTTCCCCACCGTGCTCCAGCACGATCGACTCCAGCATTTCTGCGGCATCGGCCGGGTATGGCGGCAGTTGCGGCACAATCATCTCAATGTCAGGATGCTGTGCGCACAGCCAATCTTTGAGCAGACAGGCTTTCGCCGAGCGAGGCGAACTGTTGAAGCCGTGAAGATAAAGAAGCGTAGACATCAGTAGCCTTCTGACGCGGTGTCGGGGCGAAACTCAGTCCCCTCTAAACGACAGACGTCCGTATGTAGCGAACCGTCAGCAAACAGCTCCAGCGTACGCCAGCCGGGACCAATCGTGTCGAGGGTAAAGTTAGCGCAGTGCGGTTTGAACTGGACGCAGGTTGATGGCGTCGCCAGCAGGCGGCGGCCATTCCAGTCGAGATCCAGCTCCTGATGAATGTGTCCGCAAAGCAGATATTTCACGCGCGGGAAGTTCACCAGCACGCTGTCCAGCTCCGCAGCGTTGCGCAGACTGTGCTGATCCAGCCAGCTGCAGCCCGCAGGCAGCGGATGATGGTGCAGAAGCAGCAACGTATGACGTTCCGGCGCTTCCGCCAGCTTTTGCTCAAGCCACTCCAGTTGGAATTCGCTCAGTTCGCCGTGGGGTACGCCAAACACCTGGCTGTCGAGCAGCAGGATCTGCCAGTGTTCGCCAATCATCACGCGCTTGGCTGGCGAGATCCCCGCCTCCTGCAACGCGCTGTACATGGCTGGCTGAAAGTCATGGTTGCCTGGCAACCAGACGCAAGGCGCGCGAAAGCTGGCTATGCCTTCAGCAAAATGCTGATAGGCCGCCGCGCTTTGATCCTGCGCTAAATCCCCTGTCGCCACGATCAGATCGTATTCCTGCCCCTCGGCATGAATCGCTTTCAGCACGGCCTGGTAACTTTCCCAGGTGTTCACGCCTAACAGCGTTTCGTGCTTTTCGGCAAACAGGTGAGTATCGGTAATTTGTAAGATCCTGACCCTGGCCTCACCAGCCAGAGGAAGGTTTAACAGGCTTTCCAAATGGTGTCCTTAGGTTTCACGACGCTAGTAAACCGGAATCGCCATCGCTCCATGTGCTAAACAGTATCGCAGCCAGTCGGCTAAAAACTGATTAATTTGATGCTTTTCGTCGCGTTGGTGCAACTTTTTATTGGGATAATCATACCGCGCTTTGAAGCGAAAGATCTGCTGACTTGAACACACTTCAGCCACCATCGCGTCATGATAGAGGCGGACCGTCAGCGACGGCAGGCTCCAGTAGGTGATTGCCGGCGCCGTCTGCTCGATCGTAACAAGCGTAGTGTATCGGGTCGATTCAACAACCGTTAGCCGATATTGTGCGTTGCCCACCTGATAGCTTACTGTTTCGCCAGGCGCGTCATTGCGCGGCAGCAGGCGGCGTAACTGTGAGAAATTGGTTTCGCACAGACGCATCATTTCAGGAAAGTCAGGTGTATAGCGCTTCATTTTTTCCACTCGTGTATTAACTCTTTATAGTGCAACTGCAACCATTGCAGGGCAATGACGGAAGCCGCGTTATCAATTTTCCCCTCTTCAACCCATTGATAAGCCTGCTCCCGGCTTACCACATGAACCCGAATATCTTCGTTTTCATCAGCCAGACCGTGAATCCCGTTCGCGGTCGTGGCGTCCACTTCACCCACCATAATTGACGAGCGCTCGCTGGTGCCCCCCGGACTTGCCAGATAACTGAGCACCGGTTTCGTCCGTTTCACCACGATGCCGGCTTCTTCCATCGCCTCACGGCGCGCGACGTCGTCGACGGTCTCGCCGTCTTCAATCATGCCGGCCACCAGTTCCAGTAACCACGGCGTGTCGCTGGTGTCATAGGCCGCAATTCGGACCTGCTCGACAAGCACCACTTCGTCCCGCTCAGGGTCAAAGGGTAGCAAGACTGCGGCGTGACCGCGCTCAAAAATTTCGCGCCGCACCTCCTGGCTCATTTCACCGTTGAACAAGCGGTGGCGGAAGCGGTAAAGATCCATCGAAAAAAAACCGCGATATAGCGTTTCTCGTGCAATAATTTCTACATCGTTTTTGGTGAAAGTTACGGGCGAGTTGCCTGATTTACGCATTGTGCCGTCCTGTACCAATAGTGATTTAAATGTGAATTTCAAGGGCGTTTGACTGCTGTTTTAGCGACCTTGTGGTAAATTGGTGCAAATTAACGCCTGATGGCACATAACGCCAACTTTTTGCAGTGGCGGATTCTGCTAGAATCGGCAATTATTTTTCTAAAATTTGATCAGCGCTAAATACTGCTTCACAACAAGGAATGCAAATGAAGAAATTGCTCCCCATCCTTATCGGCCTGAGCCTGTCGGGGTTCAGCACACTGAGCCAGGCAGAGAACCTGATGCAAGTTTATCAGCAAGCACGCCTGAGCAACCCGGAACTGCGTAAATCCGCCGCCGATCGCGATGCTGCATTCGAAAAAATCAACGAAGCACGTAGTCCTTTACTGCCTCAACTGGGTCTGGGTGCCGATTACACCTACAGCAACGGCTACCGTGACGCGAACGGCGTGAACTCTAACGCCACCAGCGCTTCTCTGCAATTAACGCAGACCCTTTTCGATATGTCGAAATGGCGCGCGCTGACCCTGCAGGAAAAATCAGCGGGCATTCAGGACGTCACCTTTCAGACGGACCAGCAAACGCTGATCCTAAACACCGCCAGTGCCTACTTTAAAGTGTTGAACGCCATTGACGTTCTCTCTTACACCCAGGCGCAGAAACAGGCGATTTATCGTCAGTTGGATCAAACCACTCAACGTTTCAACGTGGGTCTGGTGGCCATTACCGACGTGCAGAACGCCCGTTCACAGTACGATACCGTACTGGCGAACGAAGTGACCGCGCGTAACGATCTCGACAACGCTGTCGAAGAACTGCGTCAGGTTACCGGCAACTACTACCCGGAACTGGCGTCGCTGAACGTCGACAGCTTTAAAACCGACAAGCCGCAGCCGGTAAACGCCCTGCTGAAAGAAGCGGAAAACCGCAACCTGACGCTGTTGCAGGCGCGTTTGAGCCAGGATCTGGCGCGCGAGCAAATTCGCCAGGCGCAGGACGGCCATCTGCCGACACTGGATTTAACCGCTTCGACCGGCGTTTCCGACACCTCATACAGCGGTTCCAAAACCCGTGGCGCTGCCGGTTCGCAATATGACGACAGCAATATGGGCCAAAACAAAGTGGGCCTGAGCTTCTCTCTGCCGATCTACCAGGGCGGTATGGTGAACTCGCAGGTGAAACAGGCGCAGTACAACTTTGTCGGCGCGAGCGAGCAGCTGGAAAGCGCGCACCGCAGCGTGGTACAGACCGTACGTTCGTCTTTCAATAACATTAATGCTTCCATCAGCAGTATTAACGCCTACAAACAGGCGGTTGTTTCTGCGCAAAGCTCATTAGACGCGATGGAAGCAGGTTACTCTGTGGGTACGCGTACGATTGTTGACGTGCTGGATGCGACCACCACGCTGTATAACGCCAAGCAGCAATTGGCGAATGCGCGTTATAACTACCTGATCAACCAGCTCAATATCAAATCCGCACTGGGTACGCTGAACGAGCAGGATCTGGTGGCGCTGAACAACACGTTGGGCAAACCGATTCCGACCAGCCCGGACAGCGTAGCGCCGGAAACCCCGCAGCAGGACGCCGCCGTGGATAACTTTAACGGTAACGCCACTGCCGTACAGCCAGCGTCAGCCCGGACGACCTCCGGCAGTAACCCGTTCCGCAATTAAGACGGCCTTTCGCTTATCGGGCCTACCGCTACGTAGGCCCGATAAGGCGCAACCGCCGATCGGCACAAAATCGCTGCTGAACGTAAGACAACGTAAAGATCCCACGATTCAGCCGCATTCCTGCCCCTTCTCGCTTCATTTTCAACCACTCATCCTCTATCCTGAGCAGTAATTACCACTGGGTCCTGGAAGACGAAAATGAAACGGACAAAATCCATCAAACACGCTGCGTTCCGCAAAAGCTGGAGCGCGCGTCACCTGACGCCTGTGGCGTTAGCCGTTACCGCTGTGTTTATGCTGGCGGGATGTGAAAAGAGCGACGAAACCGTATCGCTGTATCAGAATGCGGATGACTGCTCGGCAGCCAATCCGGGTAAAAGCGCGGAGTGTACTGCAACTTACAACAACGCGCTGAAAGAAGCCGAACGTACCGCGCCAAAATACGCGTCCCGCGAAGACTGCGTGGCCGAATTTGGCGAAGGCCAGTGCCAGCAGGCGCCAGCCCAGGCCGGTATGGCCCCTGAAGGACAGGCGCAAGCGCAGCAGTCCAGCGGCAGCTTCTGGATGCCGTTAATGGCGGGTTACATGATGGGTCGGATGATGGGCGGCGGCGCAGGTTTCGCGCAGCAGCCGCTGTTCAGCTCGAAAAACCCGGCCAGCCCGGCATACGGCAAATATACCGACGCAAGCGGCAAAAACTATGGCGCCGCCACGCCAGGTCGCAGCATGACGGTGCCGAAAACCGCCATGGCGCCGAAGCCTGCCACCACTTCGACCGTCACGCGCGGCGGCTTTGGTGAATCTGTCGCCAAACAGAACACCATGCAGCGTAGCGCCAGCGGCACCTCCACGCGTTCAATGGGTGGCTGATCCGCATGGAAAGAGTCAGTATCACTGAGCGCCCGGACTGGCGCGATAAAGCCAACGAATATGGGTTCAATTTTCACACCATGTACGGTGAACCGTACTGGTGTGAAGAGGCATACTACAAGCTGACGCTGGCGCAGGTTGAAAAGCTGGAAGAGGTGACTGCTGAACTGCACCAGATGTGCCTGAAGGTAGTCGAAAAAGTGATCGCCAGCGACGCGCTGATGACCAAATTCCGCATTCCCAAACATACCTGGGGCTTCGTTCGTCAGTCCTGGCAAACGAGCCAGCCCTCGCTCTATTCACGCCTCGATCTGGCGTGGGACGGCACCGGCGAACCTAAGCTGCTGGAAAACAACGCCGATACGCCGACTTCGCTGTATGAAGCCGCATTTTTCCAGTGGATCTGGCTTGAAGATCAGCTCAACGCGGGTAACCTGCCGCAAGGTAGCGACCAGTTTAACAGCCTCCAGGAAAAACTTATCGCGCGTTTCGCCGAGCTGCGCGAGCAGTACGGTTTTCAGCTTCTGCATCTCACCTGCTGCCGGGACACCGTTGAGGATCGCGGAACCATTCAGTATCTGCAGGACTGCGCCGCAGAAGCGGAAATCGCCACCGAATTCCTCTACATCGAAGATATCGGGCTGGGCGAGAAAGGCCAGTTTACGGACCTGCAGGATCAGGTGATCGCCAACCTGTTCAAGCTGTATCCGTGGGAATTTATGCTGCGTGAGATGTTCTCTACCAAGCTGGAAGACGCAGGCGTTCGCTGGCTGGAACCGGCCTGGAAGAGCATTATTTCCAACAAGGCGCTGCTGCCGTTGCTGTGGGAAATGTTTCCTGACCATCCGAATCTGCTGCCTGCGTACTTCGCAGAGGACGATCATCCGCAAATGGAAAAATTTGTCGTGAAGCCGATCTTCTCGCGTGAAGGCGCTAACGTCTCCATCATAGAGAACGGTAAAACGATCGAAGCGGTGGAAGGCCCTTACGGCGAAGAAGGCATGATCGTGCAGCAGTTCCATCCGCTGCCGAAGTTTGGCGACAGCTATATGCTGATCGGTAGTTGGTTGATCAACGATCAGCCTGCCGGGATCGGCATACGTGAAGACCGCGCGCTGATCACTCAGGATCTGTCCCGCTTCTACCCGCATATCTTTGTCGAATGATTAAGGGTGCCGGATGAGAGCGCAAAGCGCCTTATCCGGCCTGACCCACCTGTACCGACAGCATACTCAGACTGCCCATTTCGATCCCCTCTACGGGAAGGGTCACTGGCTCTTTACCATCCCATGCGCCCAATACATACAGTAACGGCAGGAAGTGATCCGGGGTTGGATTCGACAGCGGACCGCCTTCGTGGTCGAGATAGTTGACCAGCGGATGCCGTTCTGTCGGTCCCTGCCAGGTCAGATTCGCTTTAACAAAATCATTGAACGAGGTCGCCCACGGATAAGGCGCGTCGTCACCGTGCCAGCGGACAGTGCGCAAGTTATGTACTACATTACCGCTGGCTAGAAGCATAATTCCTTCGTCACGCAGCGCCGCCAGCTTACGTCCAATCTCAAAATGCCAGGCCGCCGGTTTGGTGCTGTCGACGCTCAACTGCACCATGGGAATATCGGCATTCGGATACATTTTGATCAACACGCCCCACGAACCATGGTCAAAACCCCAGGCCTCTTTATCGAGCGTAACCGGCACCGGCGCCAGAAGCTCCACCAGCCGCTGTGCCAGTTCCGGCGAACCGGGAGCCGGATAATGCGTGTCGTACAGCGCCTGCGGAAAACCGCCAAAATCATGAATCGTCTTTGGCGCGTCCATAGCGGTCACGCCAGTACCGCGCGTGTACCAGTGAGCGGACACCACCACAATCGCTTTCGGACGCGGCAGACGCTCCCCCAGTTGCTGCCAGGCGCGGGTATACAGATTATCTTCCAGCACGTTCATGGGGCTGCCGTGCCCCAAAAACAAAGCTGGCATACGAATTGAAGACATGATGATATCCTTACTCAGGGAGTCATTTTATGAGTCTTACCATACGCTCTTTCGATATATGAAGAACTCAGATAACCATGATGATGATCATCAGTTATTTTGAAGGTCAGGTGAATTTTTAAGGAGTTATTGATGTCAGTACCTTTACTTCTGACCTTACTGGCGGGCGCCGCCACGTTTATCGGCGCGTTTTTAGGCGTCCTGGGCCAGAAACCCTCGAACCGTCTGCTGGCGTTTTCACTCGGATTTGCCGCCGGGATCATGCTGCTCATCTCTTTAATGGAGATGCTGCCTGCGGCACTGGCCGCGGAAGGCATGTCGCCGCTTCTCGGCTACGGAATGTTTATTATCGGCCTGCTGGGCTATTTTGGCCTCGACCGTCTGCTACCACACGCTCATCCCCAGGATCTGGTACAAAAAACAACGCAGCCGCTTCCAGGTTCGATTAAGCGCACCGCTGTCCTGCTGACGCTCGGTATCAGTTTGCACAACTTTCCGGAGGGCATCGCCACTTACGTTACCGCCAGCAGTAACCTCGAACTTGGATTTGGCGTGGCGCTGGCCGTTGCCTTGCACAACATTCCTGAAGGGCTGGCGGTAGCCGGTCCGGTATACGCCGCGACAGGCTCGAAGCGAACGGCCGTCTTCTGGGCAGGCATTTCCGGCATGGCCGAAATTCTGGGCGGCGTTCTGGCATGGCTGATTCTCGGCAGCCTGGTTTCGCCTGTGGTCATGGCCGCCATTATGGCTGCGGTGGCGGGCATTATGGTGGCGCTGTCGGTCGATGAGCTGATGCCGCTGGCAAAAGAGATCGATCCAAATAACAACCCCAGTTACGGCGTTCTTTGCGGCATGTCAGTGATGGGGCTAAGCCTCGTCGTCCTTCAGACGATGGGGCTGGGATAACGCAGAAAGAGCAGGAAGCGACTATTCCTGCTCTTTAGTCAGAACACGCGTTTGTTCGTCCCGACGCAGCAATGTATTACGAATTTCCAGCAGCGCATCTCTGTCCTGGCGAAACGCTTTGCAGTAACGCTTCATATGGCAGAAATAGCCCACCACGACCAGTACAATTAGCACAATCCAATACCAGGCAATAAACATCCTTTTCCCTTTAAATTTAACATTAACAGAGATTTAGCGTTAAAATTAACATACCTATTTTTAGGTATATTTATATACTGGCACAGTATGAAATCGAAATGATGATTTTGATCATAGAGAAAAAGGTTGGGTGTTTATTAACCGATAAGAAGGGCAAATAAGGGAAATTTGCCGGATAAGGTGCTTTAACCACTATCCGGCAAGGAGGTATTAACTGGCTTTACGTTCGTGGGCCTGACGGTATGCCACCAGGTCTTCGATCGTCACTACCGCCATATTGTGTTTAGTGGCAAAGTCGATGCACTCCGGCGCGCGCGCCATGCTGCCATCATCATTGGTCAGTTCACACAGCACGCCCGCAGGTTTGAAACCAGCCAGCGTCACCAGATCGATGGTCGCTTCAGTGTGGCCGCCACGGGTCAACACGCCGCCAGGCTGAGCACGCAGCGGGAAGACGTGTCCCGGACGATTCAGATCGGAAGGCTTCGCGCCATCGGCAATCGCCGCGCGCACGGTGGTGACGCGGTCAGCGGCGGAAACGCCGGTGGTCACGCCTTCAGCGGCTTCAATGGTCACGGTAAAACCGGTGCCGTAAGCGCTGGTGTTATTTTCCACCATCATCGGCAGATCGAGCTGCTTGCGGCGATCTTCGGTGATGCACAGGCAAACAATACCGCTGCCGTGACGAATGGTCAGCGCCATTTGTTCAACGGTCATGGTTTCTGCCGGGAAAATCATATCGCCTTCGTTTTCGCGATCTTCATCGTCAAGCACCATCACACCGCGGCCTTCGCGCAGCGCAGTCAGCGCATGTTCAACACGTTCGAAAGGCGTACCAAAAGAGGAAAGTAGCGTCTGATTCATGGTAAAAAAACCTCACTAAAATTATGGTTACCAGAATCAGGGCAGTCTTAGGAGTACCGACAAGCGGCAAAAAAATAACGTGAGCGGGTCCGTGCCCGACTGGATCGTTACTCTCTCCCATCCGGACTTTAACCGTCGGCCCCGGAATTACACCGGATCTGCTGACCTTCAGATTCGCATCTGAAGCGCTCGCGGGCTTTCAGCCGGTCCTTCCTCTTTCACGCCGCTGCTGGATGAGCTGCAACGCGAAAAGTGATGAACATCGCTGATTTACCGCCGGTGGGGAATTTCGCCCCGCCCTGAGAATAAGCGGAATAACTATAACGCTATTAATTACCTTCATCAACGCCTTTACCCGCATAAGCTTCACACAATTCTGGTTTATGCCTTGCGCATATCGCACTACAATGTGCTTTAACACTTACCAGTTCAGGGAAACCACTATGATTGACCCGAAAAAAATTGAGCAGATCGCTCGCCAGGTTCACGAGTCGATGCCGAAAGGGATCCGGGAGTTCGGGGAAGATGTCGAGAAAAAGATCCGTCAGACGCTGCAGTCTCAGTTGACGCGTCTCGATCTGGTGAGCCGCGAAGAGTTTGACGTACAGACGCAGGTGCTGTTGCGTACCCGTGAAAAGCTGGCGCTGCTGGAACAGCGGTTGAGCGAGCTGGAAGCGCGTCAGAGCGGTATCAGCGACGAAGTCAAACCCGCGCCTGCCATCCCGCCGGTAGAACCGCAGGAGTAAAAACAGCAACGGGCCGCAAGGCCCGTTGAGTCGTTTAGTGTTCCACTTCTAATTTTCTCGCTTGCATCGCCTGCTGACAGTAGTGTGCATAGCGTTTGCAAAACCAACTGCGGTGCTCCTCATCCATATTGCCTGTCACGGCCTGGATATCCACCGGGCGACCTTCAGCCTGCATTCTGGCAAAACTGCGCGCCAGGAAATCAAAATTGTTCAACGAATAAACCGTGTTGTTCATCAGCATACCCTCCAGTTTGTGAAACTCTGCTAAGGCCATATGCTTTTTCTGATTTCAGTATTTACCCGTCCCGGTGACGGGTTTGTACATAATGTGCGCAATTAAGATGCCGGATATCACACTTTGGCAAGTTACCCGCCAGCGTGGCGTTTATCCGGCGCAGGGCAGCGCTTTTAGTTATCGCTCTCTTTCTGGATTTTTTTAATGATATTGGTGGTTGAGCAACCGTCTTCGAAGTTCAGTACCAACACTTCGCCGCCGTTGGCCCACACTTCTTCGCTGCCGGCGATCTCTTCAGGCTTATAGTCGCCGCCCTTCACCAGCAGATCCGGCAAGATCCCCGCAATCAGGCGCTGCGGCGTGTCTTCTTCAAACGACACCACCCAGTCCACCGCTTCCAGCGCGCCGAGTACGATCATGCGCTGCTCAAGCGGGTTCACCGGCCGCGTTTCGCCTTTCAGGCGTTTGGTTGACGCATCGCTGTTCACCGCGACAATCAGGCGATCGCCCAGTTTGCGCGCATTCGCGAGATACGACACATGCCCTGCGTGCAGAATATCGAACACGCCATTGGTCATCACCACTTTTTCACCGCGTTTACGCGCGGCGGCGACGGCGACCTTCAGTTCGTCTTCGGTCATCACGCCAAAGCCCGTTTCCGCACGGCCACGTACCGCGTTTTCCAGTTCGATCGGCGAAACGGTAGACGTCCCCAGCTTACCGACCACGACGCCTGCCGCCGCGTTGGCAAAGAAACAGGCTTCTTCCAGACTGTTGCCTGCGGCAAGCGTAGCAGCCAGTACGCCAATCACGGTGTCGCCAGCGCCGGTCACGTCATACACTTCCTGCGCCTGGGTCGGCATATGCAGCGGCGCCTTGCCTGGCTGCAGCAGCGTCATCCCCTGCTCGGAGCGGGTCACCAGCAGCGCGGACAGTTCAAAATCGGCGATCAGCTTCATGCCGCGCTCAACAATGTCTTCTTCGCTTTTACATTTCCCGGCCACCGCTTCGAACTCAGAGAGGTTCGGCGTCAGCAGGGTCGCGCCGCGGTAGCGCTCAAAATCGGTGCCTTTCGGGTCGATCAGTACCGGAACGCCCGCTTTACGCGCCAGCGCAATCATCTGCTGAACGCTGGCCAGCGCGCCTTTGGCGTAGTCGGAGAGCACCAACGCGCCAATAGAACTCAGCGCCTGGTTAATACGCTCGTGAAGCGGTTGCGGATCGACGCCCTCGAAGCCTTCTTCAAAATCCAGACGAATCAGCTGCTGGTTACGCGAAAGCACGCGCAGTTTGGTGATAGTGGGATGCGTCGGTACAGAAACAAAGTCGCATTTCACATTCACATCGGCCAGCGTTTTGCTCAGCGCACGCGCCGCGTCGTCAATACCGGTTAACCCGACCAGACGGGAGTTTGCCCCCAGAGAGGCAATATTCATCGCCACGTTCGCCGCACCGCCCGGACGCTCTTCGATGGTATCCACTTTGACCACAGGCACCGGCGCTTCCGGCGAAATACGGCTGGTTGGCCCATACCAGTAGCGATCCAGCATGACATCGCCAACAACCAAAACTCCTGCACGTTCAAACTCTGGCAGCGTTACTTTCATTCCTGTCTCCTGAGAGATTCAAAATTTGCGCGCGATAATAGCACACTTCAAACGGCGACCAGCCACTTCCGCCAGCTTGCCCGCACCAGCGCGCGTTCGGCTTCAAAGCAGGTTTGCGCCACATGGCCCGGCAGTTCCTGTAAGGCCAGGTGATGCAGCTCATCGCGCAGCGTGGTATAAGCGCGGGTCAGCGCCATCGCCTCCTGCTCATCCATAATGTCGTTCTGCGCTAGCAGTTCCAGTATCCGCACGTTATCCGACCAGCGCGTCAGCTTCGGTTTGTCGTGTGCATAGCGCAGCACCAGATACTGCGTAATAAATTCGATGTCGGTGATCCCGCCTTCATCTGCTTTGATGTCAAAACGATCGCGATGTTTATTGCCCAGATGAGCACGCATTTTTTCGCGCATTTCGCGCACTTCGGTTTGCAACGTGGCGCCGTCGCGCGGCAGGGTCACGATCTCGCGGCGCACCGCGTCAAACTGTGCGGTGAGCTGCGGGTCGCCGTAGACCACGCGGGCGCGGACCAGCGCCTGATGTTCCCAGGTCCAGGCCTCGTTTTTCTGGTAATCCGCGAAAGCCTCAGCGGAGGTCACCAGCATCCCCGCCGCGCCGGACGGGCGCAAACGCGCGTCCACTTCATACAAAATGCCGGAAGACGTCCGCGTGCTGAACAGGTGCATAATGCGCTGCGCCAGGCGCAGATAAAACTGTCGTCCGTCGATTTCGCGATCGCCGTCGGTCATTACGTCAACCGGACAGTCGTGCAGGAAGATGAGATCGAGATCGGAACTGTAGCCCAGTTCCCAGCCGCCCAGTTTACCGTAGCCTACCACCGCGAAACCGCGCCCTTCGCGATCCGCCAGATGTCCCGGCTGTCCGTAGCGCGCCACCATTTGTAGCCACGCCTGCTGCACCACGGCGTCTATCATCGCTTCCGCAAGCCAGGTCAGATGATCGCTGACCTTCATCACCGGCAGCGTTCCGGCGATATCCGCGGCGGCAATACGCAGCAGCTGCGTCTGCTTAAACTGGCGCAGCGCCTCCAGTTGCTGTTCTTCGTCATCTTCCGGCACGCGCAGCAGATATTGCCGCAGTTCATCACGGTAGGCGTCGGTCGCGGTGGGCTGGTAGAGCGTGTTCGGGTCAAGCAATTCGTCGAGCAACAGCGGGTAACGGGCAAGCTGGCTGGCGACCATCGGCGAGGCGGCGCATAGCGAAATGAGATGCTTCAGCGCGCCGGGGAATTCGCTCAGCAGCTCGAGATAAGTCGTGCGCGTGACGATCCCCACCAGCAGCGGCGTGATGCGTGACAGCGGGACGGAGGCATCCTGACGGACGCAGACATCGCTCAGCAGATGCGGCATCAGATGATCAAGCACCTGTCGGCCACGCGGCCCAATGGTGCGTTTATCAAGCTCTTTACGGAAGTCGGTAATCAGCGCCAGTACCCGGGTCCGGTCTTCGTCGGTCAGGTGAGCCAGGACCGGCGGCGTGTCGTCTTCCTGTAGCGCGTCCTGCCAGAGCTCGCGCCATTGCTCCGAAAGCGTATCTTCCTGCGTTTCGCTTTCATCATCGCCAATCAGTTCATTAAAGACGCGACGGACATTGGCCATATGCGTGTCCAGGATGTCGGTCAGTTGCTGCCAGTCATCCGCATTCATCCCCCACGCCAGACGCGCGCGGTTCAGTTCATCGCCCGGTAACGTTTGGGTCTGTTCGTCGTTAATGCTTTGCAGCAGGTTTTCCAGACGGCGGAGGAACAGATAAGCCGAGCGCAACTGGCTCGCATCGTTATCCGGCAACAAATGCAGCGCGGCGATGGCCTGTAAAGTGGGAAGCAAAGCGCGGGACTGCAACGACGGTTCGCGCCCGCCGCGAATAAGCTGGAAAACCTGAACGATAAATTCAATTTCACGAATACCGCCCGCGCCGAGTTTGATGTTGTCTTTCAGCCCGCGACGGCGCACTTCCCGGGCAATCATGCCTTTCATGTTGCGCAGTGACTGAATCACGCTGAAATCAATGTAGCGACGGAACACGAACGGACGCAACATGGCGCGCAGTTCGTCAACGTAGCGGCCCTCTGTCTCGCCCATGATACGCGCCTTCACCATCGCGTAGCGTTCCCAGTCACGCCCCTGCTCCTGATAATAATCTTCCAGCGCGGCAAAGCTCAGTACCAGCGGACCGCTGTCGCCAAACGGTCGCAGGCGCATATCCACCCGATAAACGAAGCCGTCCTGCGTGGGCTGATCGAGCACTTTGATCAGCCGCTGGCCCATGCGGGTGAAGAACTGCGCGTTATCCAGCTCGCGACGCCCACCCCGGGTGGCGCCGTGTTCCGGCCAGGCGAAAATGAGATCGATATCCGAGGAAAAATTCAGCTCGCCGCCGCCCAGTTTGCCCATGCCTAAGATCAGCAGCGGCTGTGGGATGCCCTCCGGGTTACACGGCGTCCCCCACTCACGGCAGCAGGCGTCATACAGCCAGTCGCGCGCGCTGACAATCAAGGTCTCCGCCAGCTGGCTGAGCTGCTGTAAAACCGCAGTATCTTCAATCAGCGAGAGCGCCTGGGCCCAGGCTATCCGCACCATAATACGACGACGAAACAGGCGCAGCTCCCGCATTAGCGCCGCTTCGTCATTCACCTCAGCCAGCGCCGTGTGTAGCCATTCGCCGTAGCGCTGCCATTCGTCCGCCTGCGGCGGCGCATTTTCCAGCCCGCTCAGCCAGTGGGGATGGGCAATAACGCTGTCCCGCACAAAGTCGCTGAATGTGAGCACTGACTTCGCTTGTACGCTAAGCGTAGCGTCAGGCAATTGTTCAGCAACGGTTTGCCAGTACTGCTGTAACGGTGAAGAAAGCGGCTTCATGAGAGAGTTCCTTGTAACGTTGCCGGATGGCGGCGTTCGCCAGAGCCGGCCTACAACGACGCAGCGCCAACAGGCAATCACTTCTGCGTTCGGGAATGACGCGGTTTACCGTTTTCCGCTGTGCAACCAGAACGGCGCCTGGTTTATCGCTTCATTGCGGAAATGTTCAATTTCAATACGCTGTCGGGTGGCGATGGCGTGATGCAGCCCCTGCCAGTTTTCCAGCCACGCCTGCGCCACTACAGCATCGTAATACCCGGCCAGCAGTAGCACAGTGTCGATATCACGACGTAACCGCGGCAGTTGATCCTGATACTGGTCGCCTAACGGCTGAGCAAACACGCTTTTCAGTTCGGCGGCGGTACGTGAAAGATGGATATCCGCGAAACGCTTAAAGGAATCGGCCATTTTGGCCTGTGCTTTAGCATCCAGAAACGGCTGCCAGGCTTTGGTGACCAGCCACTCCGTCAGCGCCAGTTTTGCCATTGCGGTTTGCGGGGTATACACCGCCGTCACGGCAGAGACCGCCGAGGCCAGGGTAGCCTCAGACTGGGTTAACAAATCTCGTAAGTGAGTGCTCGCTTTACGCGGAACGATACCACCGAACAGGGTAAGCGTATGGCGCACCAGCCCCATCGCCGCAGACACCTCCGCTTTCGCCGACTCCACGCCGCGCAGCCACAGTTCCTCGTGGTACTGCCACTGCGCTAAGGCCAGCTCCATCGCCGCTTCCAGCCCCTGCTCAACGCTGGCTTTTGCGGGCAAGGTCAGTACTGTGGTCGGTTTGATCTCGCGCCGGGCGTTTCCCTGGGCCAGGTGATAACCTCGCGCCGCCTTACTCAGGCTGCCCTGACGCAGTCCCGCCTGGCTCACCAGTTGATTAGCCAGCTTCAGCACCGCCCGGGTGTCGCCGCTCAGCAGTTCAAGCTCCAGCTCGCAAAGAGGTTCGGTAAATTCGCCGGCCTTAACTTCTCCGAGATCGAGCGCAATTTCAATCTGGCTGCCGTCAATTTCCAGCAGCCATTTCTCGCGATCAAAATCGGTACTGAACAATGGCTGCACGCGGGAAGCGAGATCGGCAGGCAGCTCGCCGTTCGGCCACACTGTCTGCGGAAGTTGCGCTAAATCGAGCGTAGGTTCGCTAAGCGGAATATTATATTCCGGACGCTGATGCAAACCGCCGACCACCCGCCCGGCGATTTTCAGGGTCATTTCATAGCGGCCATTCTCGCCGCGAATGCGTAACCCCATATCGTGGCTGCGTAGCCAGTTATCCGCCGTCTCGTAGTAAATGTTCAGCAGCTTGCTGGGCGCGTGATGTTCGCCGCCAAGCGTATTCAGATGGTCGCGCAGTGCGTCAACCGCATCGTGATTAACGATAAATTTTAATTCGATTTCCTGAGCCATGGCCTTGTACTTAGGGTTATGTCACAGTTGAAGGGATCGACTGCGAACTTCGTGCGTTACTGAGTGTCAGTAGATAGTATTTTGCGCCAAATTGCCATGCAACGAGCAATTTGACGGGCGTAAAAGTTTGACGTAGTGGCGAAGCTGACACAGATGATTCCGATTGATGTCGAATGCTTTGCGTAGAGACACTGATCCCACTACTATCGTTCCACTTTCTATGACAATAACGACAGCCTGATGCCAAAATTACGCCTGATTGGACTAACTTTACTTGCACTTAGCGCCACTGCCGTCTCCCACGCAGAAGAAACGCGCTATGTCTCTGATGAACTAAGCACCTGGGTCCGCAGCGGTCCGGGAGATAACTATCGCCTCGTCGGCACCATGAACGCCGGCGAACAGGTCACCTTGTTACAGACCGACAATAATTACGGCCAGGTCAAAGACAGCACCGGTCGCACTGCCTGGATCCCGCTGAAAGAGCTGAACACCTCGCCCAGCCTGCGCACCCGCGTACCGGATCTGGAAAATCAGGTCAAAACCCTGACCGATAAGCTGACCAACATTGACACCACCTGGAATCAGCGGACAGCCGACATGCAGCAAAAGGTCGCGCAGAGCGACAGCGTGATCAACGGCCTGAAAGAAGAAAACCAGAAGCTGAAAAACGAGCTGATTGTGGCGCAGAAGAAGGTCAGCGCCGCAAATCTGCAGCTTGATGACAAGCAGCGTACCATCATCATGCAATGGTTTATGTATGGCGGCGGCGTGCTCGGTCTCGGCCTGCTGCTCGGTCTGGTGCTGCCGCATATGATCCCAAGCCGCAAACGCAAAGACCGCTGGATGAACTAAATCGCCTTCTCCGCCACACTGTCATATCATTAAGAAAGTGTATTTCTCAGGAGAGGTGGTGTGGCGTGAAGATTTATCTGGTCGGTGGTGCGGTTAGGGATACGTTGTTAGGGCTACCGGTCAAAGATAAAGATTGGGTGGTGGTAGGCGCCACACCACAGCAAATGCTCGACGCGGGCTACCAGCAGGTAGGCCGCGATTTTCCTGTTTTTCTCCATCCTCAAACACACGAAGAGTACGCCCTTGCGCGCACCGAACGTAAATCCGGTTCCGGTTATACCGGATTCACCTGCTACGCGGCGCCGGACGTCACGCTGGAAGATGACCTACAGCGCCGCGACCTGACCATTAACGCCCTGGCGCAGGATGATGACGGCGCTATCGTCGATCCGTATCACGGACGCGCCGATCTGAAAAAACGCCTGTTGCGCCACGTCTCGCCGGCTTTCAGTGAAGATCCGCTCCGCGTCCTTCGCGTGGCGCGCTTTGCCGCCCGCTATGCGCATCTCAGCTTTCGCATTGCCGACGAAACCATGGCGCTAATGCGCGACATGACCCACGCCGGGGAGCTGGGGCACCTGACGCCTGAGCGCGTGTGGAAAGAGACCGAAAACGCGTTAACCACCCGTAACCCGCAGGTCTATTTTCAGGTCCTGCGCGACTGTGGCGCGCTGCACGTGCTGTTCCCGGAGGTGGATGCGCTGTTTGGCGTTCCCGCGCCAGCGAAATGGCACCCGGAAATCGATACCGGCGTTCACACGCTCATGACGCTGTCGATGGCGGCGATGCTCAGCCCGGAGGTGGATATCCGTTTCGCCACCCTGTGCCATGACCTGGGAAAAGGGTTGACTCCGCCAGCGCTTTGGCCGCGTCATCACGGTCATGGTCCGGCGGGGGTAAAGCTGGTGGCGCAGTTGTGTCAGCGTCTGCGGGTACCGAACGAAATCCGCGATCTGGCAAAGCTGGTGGCGGAGTTTCACGATCTCATTCATACCTTTCCGATACTGCAGCCTAAGACCATTGTAAAGCTGTTCGACGCGATCGACGCCTGGCGTAAACCGCAGCGCGTGGAGCAGATAGCCCTCACCAGCGAGGCTGACGTACGCGGGCGTACTGGCTTTGAAGCGGCGGATTATCCGCAGGGTCGTCTGCTGCGCGAAGCATGGCAGGTGGCGCAGTCGGTACCGACAAAAGAGGTTGTGGAGGCCGGATTTAAAGGCGCAAAGATCCGCGAAGAGTTGACGAAGCGGCGAATTGCGGTGGTCGCCAGTTGGAAAGAGACGCGCTGCCCGAAACCCGCCAGCTAAACGGCCCGTGCCGGCAGCGCTACCGCTGACCGGCCTGTGGACAGACGTGCGTGGTTGGCCGGATAAGGCATAGCCGCCATCCGGCACGGTGAATCATCAGAAGAACACCACGTAAACCGCGGCTGCAACGATAAAGCGATAAATCGCAAACGGAATGAACGAGATTCGTTTGATCAGTTGCAGGAAGGTTTTAATGGCGATCAGCGCAACCACAAACGCCGTCACGAAACCGACGGCAAACATCGGAATATCGGCGACGGTCAGGAACGACCAGCTTTTGTAGAGGTCCAGCACCGTTGCGCCCATCATCATCGGCACCGCCAGCAGGAACGAGAACTCCGACGCCGCATAACGGCTCACGCCCATCAGCATCCCGCCGGAAATGGTCGCGCCGGAACGGGAAAAGCCCGGCCACAGCGCCAGACACTGGAAACAGCCAATCATAAACGCCTGTCGGTAAGTCATATCGTCCAGCCCCGGCGCGCGCGGTTCTTTCGGCTTCAGGCATTCGGCGGCGATCAGCAGTAAACCGCCCACCACCAGCGCATACATCACGTTAATGGGGTTAAACAGTGATTTTATCGTATCGTGAAACACCAACCCGAGCACCACTGCGGGGATCATCCCAAGCAGAATGTGAATGAGCGTTAACCGCCCTTTACTTTCCCCTTCGCGCTGCAACGGTCGGCCAAAATGAATCCCGATCAGGCCGAACAACCGCCGCCAGAACATTACGACCACCGCCAGAATCGACCCAAGCTGGATCACCACTTCAAAGGTCTTTGCCGTATCACCCTCAAACCCCAGCAGATGGCCAACGATAATCATATGGCCCGTACTGGAAACCGGCAAAAACTCCGTCAATCCTTCGACCACACCCAAAATTGCCGCTATCAGCAGCGAGTGCATATCGCTCATCAATAAACCCCTAAATAGAAAAACTACCGCAAAAAAAAGTTCCCGCTGTAAGACTCTTTTATATCCGTTTGGTTTAACAATGATGAAGTTAATTATTTTCCTTTCAGATTATGGCTACGCTCGACAATCACGCCCACGTTCGCCGCGCGCGCGACCGCGCCGGGCTTACTGAGCTTGATTCGCACCCACGGTGAATGGAAGCGTCCCAGCAGGAGATCCGCGACCTCTTCCGCGACGCGTTCCACCAGCGCAAAGCGCCTGCCTTCAACGTGCGCGATCACGGTTTCGGCGATATCCGCATAGCTCAGACAGTCGGCGACATCGTCGCTTTTTGCCGCTTTCCGGTTATCCCACGCCATTTCGATATCGAACACCAGCTTTTGCTCGATGGTCTGTTCCCAGTCGTAAACACCAATGGTGGTGATTACCGAAAGTTGCTCTATAAATACAATATCCATCACGACCTGCCCGCTTTTTGGCTAACCCGGATACCACTTCCGGCGAAATATGCGTATTATCCACAGAAGTAGCGTTTTACACGACATTTTCAAAACGGAACAGCTTATGAGTGCAATCGCGCCTGGAATGATCCTCATCGCGTACCTCTGCGGCTCCATTTCCAGTGCCATTCTGGTCTGCCGCATTGCTGGCTTGCCCGACCCGCGTAGCAGCGGATCCGGCAATCCTGGCGCGACCAATGTGTTACGAATCGGTGGCAAGGGAGCAGCCGCAGCGGTGCTGATTTTCGACGTCCTGAAAGGGATGTTGCCCGTCTGGGGCGCATACGCGTTGGGCGTAACCCCCTTCTGGCTGGGCCTGATCGCCATTGCCGCCTGTCTGGGCCATATCTGGCCGGTCTTCTTTGGGTTTAAAGGCGGGAAAGGCGTGGCGACGGCATTCGGCGCTATTGCCCCTATCGGCTGGGATTTAACCGGCGTGATGGCGGGCACCTGGTTGCTCACGGTGCTGCTGAGCGGTTATTCGTCGCTGGGCGCCATCGTCAGCGCGCTGATCGCGCCGTTCTACGTCTGGTGGTTTAAACCTCAGTTCACCTTCCCGGTTTCGATGCTGTCGTGCCTGATCCTGCTGCGCCATCACGACAACATTCAGCGACTGTGGCGTCGTCAGGAGACAAAGATCTGGACGAAGCTGAAGAAAAAACGCGAAAAAGATCCGCAATAGCGTTTTCACCTCGCCGGAAGGCTATCGGGTTCACCACGTCACCCGATATCCTTCATCCGGTCTGCCCAACCGCTGCTGACACCACGCCGCCAGAAACTCCACGCAGACCCGAAGCTTCACGCTGCGATATAGCGGCTCCTGATACACCGCCCAGATATTGGCGCTCTGCGCATAGTCCGGCAGCACCCGCACCAGTTTGCCGCTCGCCAGAAACGGCTGCACGTCCCACTCGGATCGCAGCATGATCCCCTTGCCCTCCAGCGCCCATTGCAGCACAATTTCCCCGCTGTTCGACGAGAGATGCCCGCTCACCTTGACCGATTTTTTCTCCTCGCCGTTTCCCAACTCCCATATTCCGTGCGTCATATCGCGCTCTTTCGTGATCAGGCAATCGTGACGGCTTAATTCCTGGAGGGTTGTCGGTTCTGAATATTTTTCGAGATAAGACGGCGCGGCGCACAATATTCTTTTATTCTTTGTTAACAAGTGTGCAATATAATAGTCTGGAATTACATCGTTAATACGAATATCGAGATCGATATTATCCTGCACCAAATCAATTTGCCGATCGAACAGTTCAAAATGCACCTGTAACTCAGGGTAATTGCGCATCAACTCGGTAATAGCCGGGGCAATATGGCTACGCCCGAAACCAAAGCTACAGCCGATACGAATCATGCCTTCCGGACGGGTTTTAATTTGCGTCACCTCATCCACCAGAAGCTGATAGCGGGTCAACACGTCCAGCGCATGTTCATAACATTTTTGCCCACTCTCGGTCAGCGCCACGCCGCGTGCCGAACGATTCAGCAGCGTGGCGGCGAGAGTGGATTCCAGGATCTGCACCCGCTTGGTCACAAACGCCGGGGTTTGTCCGAGCGCCGCCGCCGCCGCGCTGAAGCTTCCCGTATGAACAATTTCAACCAGCACCTGCAGATCTTTCGCTAAAGGGTATGTGTTCAGCATATTCGGGCACCCATGAAGATAATACCGGCAGTGTAATTCCCTTACTGTCGCTATTCCCTGCCCTTGCTCAATTTTCGCTGATTTTTCACATCATGATTCACGAACTGTTAATTACATATACACAGTGGCAAAAAATATAAAGCCCTATTTTTAGTGGTAGTTTGTTTCCCAGAATGTCTTTCCAGACAAATAAAAGCACTGGAGTTGTCATGATGAGCAATGAAAATAAACAAAAAGCGATAAATACGCTGACGGAAATTGTCGCCGGGTTTACGGCAATGATTTCCACCCGGATGCCCGACGACGTCGTGGATAAATTAAAACAGCTGCGCGATGCTGAAACCTCGTCGATGGGAAAAATCATCTATCACACGATGTTCGACAACATGCAGAAAGCGATCGACTTGAACCGTCCGGCCTGTCAGGACACCGGCGAGATCATGTTCTTCGTCAAGGTCGGCTCCCGCTTCCCGCTACTGGGCGAACTGCAGGCCATTCTGAAGCAGGCCGTGGAAGACGCGACCGTGAAAGCCCCACTTCGTCATAACGCAGTAGAAATTTTTGACGAAGTCAACACTGGCAAAAACACCGGCAGCGGCGTGCCGTGGGTGACATGGGACATTATCCCCGACGGCGACGACGCCGAAATAGAAGTCTATATGGCAGGCGGCGGCTGTACCCTGCCGGGGCGCTCAAAAGTGTTGATGCCGTCCGAAGGCTACGAAGGCGTTGTTAAGTTCGTGTTTGAAAATATCTCCACGCTGGCGGTAAACGCCTGTCCGCCGGTGCTGGTGGGCGTGGGGATCGCCACTTCCGTAGAAACCGCCGCGGTATTGTCGCGCAAAGCGATTCTGCGCCCCATCGGCACCCGCCATCCAAATCCCAAAGCGGCTGAACTGGAACTGCGTCTGGAAGAAGGATTGAACCGTCTGGGGATCGGCCCGCAGGGGTTAACGGGCAACAGCTCCGTCATGGGCGTACACATTGAATCCGCCGCGCGTCACCCCTCGACTATCGGGGTGGCCGTCTCCACCGGCTGCTGGGCGCACCGTCGCGGTACGCTGCTGGTGCATGCCGATCTCTCCTTCGAAAACCTGTCTCATACCCGGAGCGCGCTATGAAAAAGATCCTGACGACCCCGATCAAGGCCGAAGACCTGGAGGATATCCGCGTTGGTGACGTGATCTATCTGACCGGCACGCTGGTCACCTGCCGCGACGTCTGCCATCGCCGCCTGATCGAACTCAAGCGCCCGATCCCTTACGACCTGAACGGTAAAGCCATTTTCCACGCCGGGCCGATCGTGCGCAAAAACGGTGAAAAATGGGAGATGGTTTCCGTCGGCCCGACCACCAGCATGCGTATGGAGGCGTTTGAAAAAGAGTTCATCGAGCAGACAGGCGTCAAACTGGTGGTTGGCAAAGGCGGCATGGGGCCATTGACCGAAGAAGGCTGCCAGAAATTCAAGGCGCTGCACGTGATTTTCCCCGCAGGCTGCGCGGTGCTGGCAGCCACGCAGGTGGAAGAGATAGAGGAAGTCCACTGGACGGAACTCGGCATGCCGGAATCCCTGTGGGTGTGTCGGGTGAAGGAGTTCGGTCCGCTGATCGTCTCTATCGACACCCACGGCAATAACCTGATCGCCGAGAACAAAAAGCAGTTCGCCGAGCGTCGTGGTCCGATCGTCGACGAAATTTGCGAGCACGTTCACTACATCAAATAACCCTTCCGGAGAGGCGCCCCGCCTCTCCCTCTTCGCAGGGATACGACAATGGCACCTTTAGCTGGTTGGTGGCGATACCTGGCTCCGCTGGTGGTCATCGCCATTATTGCTGTTTTGCCCGTCCCCACCGGTCTTGAGAACCACACGTGGCTCTATTTTGCGGTCTTTACCGGCGTCATTGTGGGACTGATTCTGGAACCTGTTCCCGGCGCGGTGGTGGCGATGATCGGCATTTCGACGATCGCCGTCCTCTCGCCGTGGTTGCTGTTCAGCCCCGAACAGCTGGCGCAGGACGGGTTTAAATTCACCGCCAAAGCGCTATCGTGGGCGGTGTCTGGTTTTTCTAATTCAGTTATCTGGCTGATCTTTGCCGCTTTTATGTTCGGTACGGGCTATGAAAAAACCGGGCTGGGGCGACGCATCGCGCTATGGCTGGTGAAAAAGATGGGGCACCGCACGCTGTTTCTCGGCTACGCGGTCATGCTCTCTGAGCTGATCCTCGCGCCTGTTACGCCCTCAAACTCCGCGCGCGGCGCCGGGATTATCTACCCGATAATCCGTAATCTGCCACCGCTGTATCATTCGCAGCCGAATGACGCCAGTTCGCGCTCTATTGGTTCCTACATCATGTGGATGGGGATCACCGCCGACTGCGTCACCAGCGCCATTTTCCTCACCGCGATGGCGCCAAACCTGCTGCTGATTGGCCTGATGAAGGGCGCGGCGCACACGGCGCTAAGCTGGGGCGACTGGTTCTTAGGGATGCTGCCGCTGAGTATTTTGCTGGTTCTGCTGGTCCCGTGGCTTGCTTATGTGCTGTACCCGCCGGTGCTTAAGTCCGGCGATCAGGTGCCGCGCTGGGCAGAAGCGGAGCTAAAGGCAATGGGCCCGCTGAGCACGCGTGAGAAAAAGATGTTAGTGCTGATGGTCGGCGCGCTGGTGCTGTGGATTTTCGGCGGTGACTACATTGACGCGGCGATGGTTGGCTACAGCGTGGTGGCGTTAATGCTGGTGCTGCGCATTATCTGCTGGGATGACATCGTCAGTAATAAATCCGCATGGAACGTCTTTTTCTGGCTCGCGTCACTGATTACTCTTGCGACCGGACTGAACAATACCGGCTTTATCCGCTGGTTTGGCAACCTGCTGGCAGGCAGCCTGAGCGGTTATTCCCCGACAATGGTGATGGTCGCGCTGATCGTGGTGTTTTATCTGCTGCGTTATTTCTTCGCCAGCGCCACGGCGTACACCTCCGCACTGGCGCCAATGATGATCGCCGCCGCGCTGGCGATGCCGGACATTCCGCTCCCCGTATTTTGCCTGATGGTCGGCGCGGCGATTGGTCTGGGTAGCATTCTTACCCCGTATGCTACCGGCCCCAGCCCCATCTACTACGGTAGCGGTTATTTGCCGACGGCTGACTACTGGCGGCTGGGGGCGATTTTTGGCCTGATCTTCATGCTGCTACTGATCGTCACCGGTTTGCTCTGGATGCCTCTCGTTTTGCTTTAACCCCCGTTGGGGCGGCCGGGCTGCCGCCCCTTTTTTCTGATTTCCCCTCCTTTCCCATAAGCGTCTCATATGACCGCTTTGCCGCCGTGCTGAGGCATACTTTTTGCCATGCACCTATCTTTAAACTGACAGGGGAACGCTCTGGACACGGTTGCGCACGAGACACTCATTCGGGGCTGGCAGGCCGAACTGGACCTGCGGTTTACCCGTGCCGCGCACAAAACGGTGCTCACCTCAGCGCGTCACGTTGGTCCGTTAGCCGTTCAACGACCGTTTTACCCGGAAGATGATGTTTGTCATCTTTATTTGCTTCACCCGCCTGGCGGTATTGTCGGCGGCGATGAACTGCACATTTCCGTCACCCTTGACGCCCACAGCCACGCGTTAATCACCCAGCCCGGCGCGGGAAAGTTTTACCGCAGCGCAGGGCAACTGGCGCAACTGCGTCAGGATTTCACCCTTGCGCCGCACGCCACGCTGGAATGGCTGCCGCAGGATACGATCCTGTTTCCCGGCGCTCGCGCCAGCCTGCGCACCGTGTTCCATCTGACAACCGAAAGCCAGCTGCTCGGCTGGGATCTGCTCTGCCTGGGTCGCCCGGTAATGCAGGAAACGTTCAGCCACGGCACGCTGGTCAACCGGCTGGAAATCTGGCGCGACGGCATACCGCTGCTTATCGAAGGCCTGAAAATTCGCGGGGGCGATCTTTCCGCCGTCGCGAACCAGCCGTGGTGCGGCACGCTGTTTTGCTATCCGGGGACAGAGGCGATGCTGGACGGAGCCCGTGAACGGCTTATGCCGCTTGGCGAATACGCAGGCGCGACGCTCGTTGACTCGCTGCTCACCGTACGCTTTCTGGCGGCAGACAACCTGCTTATCCAACGCGCGATGCGCGATATCTGGCGCTTTTTACGTCCGCTGTTAACTCATAAACAACCGCATCTGCCGCGTATCTGGCAGACCTAAGAGACACCGATGGAACTGACTCCCAGAGAAAAAGACAAGCTGTTGCTCTTTACCGCCGCGCTGGTGGCAGAACGCCGTCTGGCGCGCGGCCTGAAGCTGAATTATCCGGAATCGGTAGCGCTGATCAGCGCCTTCATTATGGAAGGCGCACGCGACGGCAAAAGCGTGGCCTCGCTGATGGAAGACGGCCGCCATGTACTCACCCGAGATCAGGTGATGGAGGGGGTACCGGAGATGATCCCGGACATCCAGGTAGAAGCAACGTTTCCGGACGGATCCAAGCTGGTGACCGTCCACAATCCGATCGTGTAAGGAGAGGTTATGATTCCAGGCGAATACCGGATCGCGGCAGGAAATATTGCGCTCAATCACCAGCGCGAGACCTGCACTCTCGTGGTGGAAAACCACGGCGATCGCCCCGTTCAGGTTGGATCGCATTACCACTTTTTCGAAGCTAACCCCGCCCTGCGCTTCCCGCGCGAGGCGGCGCGCGGATACCGCCTGAATATCCCCGCCGGCACCGCGGTGCGCTTTGAACCGGGGCAAAAGCGAGAAGTCGAGCTGGTGCGCGTGGCAGGCGCGCAGCGTATTTTTGGCTTTCGCGGCGAGGTCATGGGCGCGCTGGAGGTCAACAATGGCTGAGATCTCCCGGCAAGCGTATGCCGATATGTTTGGCCCCACCACCGGCGATAAAGTGCGTCTGGCGGACACAGATTTGTGGATCGAAGTGGAAAACGATCTCACCACCTATGGCGAAGAGGTGAAATTCGGCGGCGGTAAAGTGATCCGCGACGGTATGGGCCAGGGACAAATGCGCGCCGACGCCTGCGTGGATCTGGTGATCACCAACGCGCTGATCGTCGACCACTGGGGGATCGTTAAAGCGGATATCGGCATCAAAGACGGCAGGATCTTCGCCGTCGGCAAAGCCGGTAATCCGGACATTCAGCCTGACGTGACGATCCCGATCGGCGTCGGGACGGAGGCGATCGCCGGAGAAGGTAAGATCGTCACCGCTGGCGGCGTCGATACCCATATTCACTGGATCTGTCCACAGCAGGCGCAGGAGGCGCTGGTTTCCGGCGTGACGACGATGATCGGCGGCGGCACCGGACCGGCGGCGGGTACCAACGCCACCACCTGTACGCCCGGCCCCTGGAACATCGCCCGGATGTTGCAGGCCGCGGATACCCTGCCGGTCAATATCGGTCTGCTCGGCAAGGGAAATGGCTCCAATCCGGATACGCTGCGCGAGCAGGTGACCGCCGGGGCGATCGGCCTGAAAATTCATGAAGACTGGGGGGCGACGCCTGCGGCTATCGACTGCGCGCTGACCGTCGCCGACGAAATGGATATTCAGGTGGCGCTGCACAGCGACACCCTGAACGAGTCCGGCTTTGTCGAAGACACGCTGGCGGCTATTGGCGATCGCACGATCCATACGTTTCACACCGAAGGCGCGGGCGGCGGCCATGCGCCGGATATCATCACCGCCTGCGCGCACGCCAATATTCTGCCGTCATCAACCAACCCAACGCTGCCTTACACCGTGAATACTATCGATGAGCATCTCGACATGCTGATGGTGTGCCACCATCTCGACCCCGATATCGCCGAAGACGTGGCGTTTGCCGAGTCACGCATTCGGCGCGAAACCATCGCCGCCGAGGACGTGCTGCATGACATTGGCGCGTTTTCGCTGACCTCGTCGGATTCCCAGGCGATGGGCCGCGTCGGCGAAGTGATCCTGCGCACCTGGCAGGTAGCGCACCGGATGAAAGTACAGCGCGGCGCGCTGGCGGAAGAGCGCGGCGATAACGACAACCAGCGGGTGAAACGCTACATCGCCAAGTACACCATTAACCCGGCGCTGACTCACGGTATCGCCCATGAGGTCGGCTCCATTGAGGCCGGAAAACTGGCGGATCTGGCGCTGTGGTCGCCGGCGTTTTTCGGTGTCAAACCCGCCGCCATTATCAAGGGTGGAATGATCGCCTGCGCGCCGATGGGCGATATCAACGCCTCGATCCCCACGCCGCAGCCGGTGCACTACCGGATGATGTTCGGCGCATTAGGCGCTGCGCGTCATCACACCCGGTTAACCTTTTTATCCCAGGCCGCCCACGACAGCGGCGTCGCTCAGCAGTTGAATTTACACAGCGCCACCGCGGTGGTGAAAGGCTGCCGGACGGTGAAAAAAGCCGACATGATCCACAACAGCCTGCAACCCGATATCACCGTCGACGCCCAGACCTACGAGGTGCGCATTGACGGCGAACGCATTACCAGCGAGCCGGCAGACGTGCTGCCGATGGCGCAACGTTACTTTTTATTTTAAGGAGCCGACATGCTGCTATTAACGCAACGGGTTGAGACGACAGCGCAAGCCACCGCCACCCTGACGCTGCCGATTGATATCCGCGTAAAAAGCCGGGCCAAAGTGCGACTGAACGACGGGCGCGAGGCGGGATTGATGCTGCCGCGCGGCCTGCTGTTGCGCGGCGGCGACCGCCTGCGTAGCGAAGACGGGACGGAAGTGGTGGAGATCATCGCCGCCCATGAAGCGGTTTCGGTGGTGCACTGCGCCAACCCGTTTCTGCTCGCCAAAGCGTGCTATCACCTCGGCAATCGCCACGTACCGCTGCAAATTTTGCCGGATGAACTGCGCTATCATCACGATCATGTGCTGGACGCCATGCTGCGCCAGTTCGATCTTGACGTGACCTTTGCGCATTTACCGTTTGAGCCGGAAGCGGGCGCCTACGCCAGCGAGTCCCACGGGCATAACCATCATCACGGTCATGCGCACTGATGCGTGACGCCCGCCAGCAGTTGCGCCTGTTACAGCTCGCCAGCAGCAGCCTGCCGGTGGGATCGTTTACCTGGTCTCAGGGGCTGGAGTGGGCGGTGGAAAGCGGTTGGGTCAACAGCGTCGATGCCTTCGCCCGCTGGCAGCAACAGCAAATGGAGCACAATTTTTTTACCGTCGACCTGCCGTTGTTCGCCCGGCTTTATCGCGCCTGCGAGCAGGACGATATCACCGCCGCGCGCCGTTGGACGACGTACCTGCTGGCCTGTCGGGAAACCCGCGAACTGCGCGAAGAAGAGCGCAGCAGAGGCGCGGCGTTTACCCGGCTGGTGGTGGACTGGGAGCCGGAAATCCCGCCCGCGTGGCGCGCGCTGTTCGCTGACAGCCAGCTCTGCGGGATGGCCTGGCTTGGCGTACAGTGGCGGCTGCCGCTCGCCGATCTGGCCTTAACGCTGGGCTACAGCTGGATCGAAAGCGCCGTGATGGCGGGCGTCAAGCTGGTACCTTTTGGTCAGCAGGCGGCGCAGCGGCTGATGATAACCCTCAGCGAACATTACGCAAAGGGTATAACGCAGGCGTTGTGCTGTCCGGATGAACACCTCGGCTCTGCTACGCCGCTGGCGGCTATCGCCTCTGCCCGTCACGAAACCCAATACTGCCGATTATTCCGCTCCTGAGGAGAGACAATGAGTGAGTACAAACATCCCCTGCGCGTCGGCGTGGGCGGCCCGGTAGGATCGGGCAAAACCGCCCTGCTGGAAGCGTTATGCAAAGCCATGCGCGACACCTGGCAACTGGCGGTGGTCACGAACGACATTTACACCAAAGAGGATCAGCGCATCCTGACAGAAGCGGGCGCGCTTGAGCCGGAACGCATCGTCGGCGTCGAAACCGGCGGCTGTCCACACACCGCCATCCGTGAAGACGCCTCAATGAATCTGGCGGCAGTGGATGCATTAAGCGCGAAATTCGGTAATTTGGATCTGATCTTCGTCGAAAGCGGCGGTGACAACCTGAGCGCCACGTTCAGTCCGGAGCTGGCGGATCTGACGATCTACGTGATCGACGTAGCTGAAGGAGAGAAGATCCCACGCAAAGGCGGCCCGGGGATCACTAAATCTGACTTTCTGGTGATCAACAAAACCGATCTGGCCCCTTACGTCGGGGCGTCGCTGGAGGTGATGGCGCGCGACACCAACCGCATGCGCGGCGCGCGTCCGTGGACCTTTACTAACCTGAAGACGGGCGACGGTCTGGAGACGATTATTGCGTTTCTGAAAGAGAAAGGGATGCTGCGAATCTGACTAAAAGGGCCTGGCGATAAGCCAGGCCTTCATGGTTATTTGCAGCTGTTATTGGATGTGCCCTGTTGACGCCATGCGCCCCACTGGCCGCCCGTTCCCGGTGTTTCCTGTCCCGGGTTGACATACCACTGGTTGAACCAAATTTTACCGTTGTAAGATACTTTGGTGCATTTGGTCGGATAGGCTATTTTGCCGTTATAGGCTGGCGCCGTATTGGTCGCCGGCACGTCATCATTTGCCGGCGCGTCGTCCTTCGCCGGCGTATCGTCTTTTGTCGGCGTGTCTTCCTTCGCTGGCGTCGCAGGTTTACTTACCATGATGGTCATGCTGTCCTGCGCGGTACGGCCATCCGCCCCTGTCGTTGTCAGCGTAAAGGTAGCCTGCCCTTCCGTATTGGCAGGAATCACCGCATAGGCATGAGCATTGTCGATGCTGTTCACCTGCACGCCGTTCAGTTTTTCCTCCAGGAAGAAGGTGCCAGCACCTTTTGTCACGCTCCAGTTATACGATGTCGCGTTCAGGCTCTTGCTGCCGTCCAGAGGATAGGTGCTTACGCCAGTGGTTGGGGAAACCATAGTGTAGTCTGCTCCTGCGGCGGCGGTAGGAGCAGGAATAGCAGGAATATCGCTGCCATTCTTCAACGCCAGGATCCGGGCGACAGCACGCGCCATATCGGGTTGCGTGCCGACCTTCGCCGAGTCGCCATTCGCAATTGGCGTGCCGGTCTCAGCCAGGATTTGACGCATCTGGCGCGGTGTAACGGTGATCCCGTTCGCTTTGGCAATACCTGACAGGCTGGCCACCACGCCTGCCACAATAGGCGTTGCTGAAGACGTCCCGCCAAAACTTCCGGTATAATTTGCATTGGTTCTGTTATAGAGATTGCCATAGCCCGTCGTTGTGACATCACTACAGCCTCTAGATGAACTGGTGACACGCGACCCATAGGTGCTAAAGTTCGCTTTTTTACCGTCTTTTGAACAGAATGCCCCGGCGATAATCGCGCCTGAATCACGCACTTGCGTATCCCAACGACCATTAAAGGCGGGAGAGTCCAGATTAATATTGCCATTCCCTGCGGAAGTAATCACAAACACGCCTTTATCCGTGAGCGCCTTGATGACGTTGAAATAACTGTCCAGATATTCAATGGGAATATAACAGGCTGATTTACAGGTCCCGGTAATTTCTCCGCCATACGTCTGCATATTTAACGAGACAACATCACCCGCTTTTAATAACGGAATAACATTAAAGAGATTCGACGCAGGCCAGGCCGCATAGCCCACTTTGCTTTTATAACTTAGACCACGAACACCAGAACCAATATCGCGCGCAGCTAAAATACCAACAGAAGCCGTATTATGTTCCCGCTCATTGCAGGTATCTTTATTTGGTCCCTGAACGAATGAAGCAGGTGGTAAATTCACATGATTTGCGTTCCAGCCGCAGTTCTCAGAAGAAACAATAGTGATATCCTCACCCTCGTTCCCTATATACTGATTAACGCTGTCGCGGTTCACCCCGCCAATATAATAACCAGAACGCTTGTCATCCGGGGCTTTTAAATAATCCTGCTGCTGTCGATAATCGGGCACAGACACGGCCGACAGGCCGCTGTTCACTGTCGATTTTAATAGGGTTGAAGACTGACCCGCTTCTTGCTTTTCTGCCTGAAAACCTACAGGCATAGCTTCAGGATAAACAGTCTCAACATCCTGATTTTGTTGAATAGTGTTGATCACATGTTCGATATAATTTCGATCTTGCTTTTTATTTTCTGGCAGCTCAATACGCAGATAACGATCGAATCCATACCGTGCGTTTAGCTCCGCAATTTCAGCTGCGCGTTCGCGGCTCAGGTTGTCCGCGTGGTACATGCGGGTGGCGACGAGTGCGGGATCGTCAAGTTTTAACGGGGAGGTTTGAGATTTACCCGGTTTTAGCTTAACGACAATAGCGTCATACGAAACGCCTTCCTGAACCTCTTGCGCCTGATGTACGTGCTGTAAGGCGGTGCCGGTTTGAGCGTAAGCCGCACAGGTTACTGCTGCGCAAATTAACATTGATAAAATGCTTTTTTTCATGTTAGCCGATATTCCTTTATGACATGATCTGTGTTGTTCCTTTTTTCAGCCTAAAATAGTCATTACCCAACGGCCAAGTAGAGCTTTCTTTTAAAGAATAAGAAAATTCTTTTTCTTTCGCACCGAGCTAAAAAGCAGAGGCGTTACACAAGTCAACTCATAAAAAAGATAAAAACGGTCAAAATAAAAAAATCGTATATCGACATTAATGCAAGCACATTTTTATATGAAAGTGTTCTTTTAATTTTACTCACCAACGTATGGTGCTTATAAAATATTCGCCTTCTTATGCTGGAGAACGTGATGTCAGTAAAAATAGCGATTGCCGATGAGCACCCCCTGATCCGCCGGGGTATACGTGCAATGATTGAAGGGTTAGACAGATCCTGCGCGAGCTCTGGTTCCCATTTCTCGCTGCTGGAAGACGTCGGGTCGACCTCTTCCTTGCTTACGTTGCTGGCAGGAGAAACTCCCGACATCCTGCTGTTGGGATATATGCTTAACACCGTACAACACCTTCATCCGCACTGTGATTTGGACGGACTGGCGCTGATTAAAAAATTGCACCAGAAATACCCTGCGTTAAAAGTGGTGCTGATAGCCCCGTTTAAAAGCCCGCAGCTTATCCGGCTGACGCTTGAAGCCGGGGCAAAAGCCTATGTCAGTCACGCCCTCAGTGAGACAGTCCTGCGCGATACGCTTAATTGCGTCATAAAAGATGAGGTCTACATCGAACCGTCGCTAATGAAAGGCTTCCTTCAAAGCGAGGAGTCGCTCTCTGCCAGAGAAATAGACGTGTTGCGTTTTCTGTGCAAAGGGGGAAATCTGACGGATGTCTCTCGTCAGATGCACCTGAGTATTAAAACCGTAAGCGCGCATAAAATACGGGCAATGGAGAAATTGCGGGTGAAAAATGACAGTCAGCTCTATTGCCTGCTGGCCAGATCCCGGATATTAGATATTATGACCTGACATCCGGGATGACACGCCGCCTCAGGCGGCAGGCAACTCCGCCAGCGGCCAGCGCGGACGCACGCTAACGCCCAAGTCGGCCAGCGCGCCCGCTTTAAAACGCACCATACCGGCATAGGCGATCATCGCGCCATTGTCAGTGCAAAATTCCGGGCGGGCGTAAAAGACTTCGCCACGGCGTTTTTGCATCATCTCTGCCAGCTTCGCGCGCAGGGTGCGGTTAGCGCTGACGCCCCCCGCCATCACCAGACGTTTGAAACCGGTTTGATCCAGCGCGCGTTTGCATTTGATCATCAGCGTATCGACGACCGCGTCTTCAAATGCGCGGGCGATATCAGCGCGGGTCTGATCGTCATCGCCATTGCTGCGAATGGTGTTAGCAGCAAAGGTTTTCAGGCCGGAAAAGCTGAAGTCCAGCCCAGGGCGATCGGTCATCGGGCGTGGGAAGACAAAACGCCCGGCGGTACCCTGTGCGGCCATTTTCGACAGCATCGGACCACCAGGATAGTCCAGCCCCAGCAGCTTCGCGGTTTTATCAAACGCTTCGCCAGCGGCATCGTCAATCGACTCGCCCAGCAGGGTATACTGACCGACGCCGGTCACGCTGATAAGCTGCGTATGGCCGCCTGAAACCAGCAGCGCCACAAACGGAAATTCTGGCGGGTTATCTTCCAGCATCGGCGCCAGCAGATGCCCTTCCATATGGTGTACAGGAATGGCCGGCACGTTCCAGGCGAATGCCAACGAACGTCCAACCGTTGCGCCCACCAGCAGCGCGCCAACCAGACCCGGACCGGCGGTATACGCCACCGCGTCAATCTCTTTGGCGTTCAATCCGGCTTCTTTCAGCGCCGCCTGGATCAACGGTACCGTTTTGCGGACGTGATCGCGTGAAGCCAGCTCAGGCACCACGCCGCCGTAGTCAGCGTGTAATTTCACCTGACTATACAATTGGTTGGCTAACAGACCTTTTTCGTCGTCGTAAATGGCGATGCCGGTTTCATCGCAGGATGTTTCAATTCCCAGTACACGCATGACTTGTTTTACCTCACTCTGATACCGCGCAGTTTAGGTCGAATGCGGGTCGATGTATACCCTGCGACCTGACTTCGTGTATACTCTGGCTCCTTACAAAAGTCCCTTTCAAAAAAGGCCGCGGTGCTTTACAAAGCAGCAGCAATTGCAGTAAAATTCCGCACCATTTTGAAATAAGCTGGCGTTGATGCCAGCGGCAAACCGATTTAATCAAAGGTGAGAGGCACATGCCGGTAATTAAAGTACGTGAAAACGAGCCGTTCGACGTAGCTCTGCGTCGCTTCAAGCGTTCCTGCGAAAAAGCAGGTGTTCTGGCGGAAGTTCGTCGTCGTGAGTTCTATGAAAAACCGACGACCGAACGTAAGCGCGCTAAAGCTTCTGCAGTGAAACGTCACGCGAAGAAACTGGCTCGCGAAAACGCACGCCGTACTCGTCTGTACTAATCTGTTGAGGGCCAGGGCTCTCAATTCAGACAGAGTTGTAGTTGTAAGGCCGTGCTTCCGAAAGGAATGCGCGGCTTGTTTTCGTTTATGAATCAGCAATTACACAACATCATTCACCCTGTATCAAGGCGGCAAGTGAGTGAATCCCCGGAGCTTAGAGAAGTCAGTAACTGGGGGTGAACGAGCGCAGCCAACGCAGAGACAGTTTGAAGGATGAAGTTTACTAACGGGGCTTATGGCTGGACGAATCCCACGCGTATTTATTAATGACCTGCTGGCGCGCACCGACATCGTCGATCTGATCGACGCGCGGATGAAGCTCAAAAAGCAGGGCAAGAATTATCATGCGTGCTGTCCGTTCCATAACGAAAAAACCCCCTCTTTCACCGTAAACGGTGAAAAACAGTTTTATCACTGCTTTGGATGCGGCGCGCACGGCAACGCGATCGATTTCCTGATGAACTACGACAAGCTCGAGTTCGTGGAAACCGTCGAAGAGCTGGCGGCAATGCACAATCTTGAGGTTCCATTTGAAGCAGGCACTGGCCCCAGTCAGATAGAGCGCCATCAACGGCAAAGCCTTTATCAATTGATGGACGGTCTGAACACGTTTTATCAGCAATCTCTGATGCAACCCGCCGCTACCCCTGCGCGCCAGTATCTGGAAAAGCGAGGACTCAGTAGCGAAGTGATCGCGCGTTTTGCTATTGGTTTTGCGCCCCCCGGCTGGGACAACGTCCTGAAACGGTTTGGCGGCAATAGCGAAAATCGCCAGTCGCTGGTCGACGCGGGCATGTTGGTCACCAACGATCAGGGACGCAGCTATGACCGCTTCCGCGAACGGGTGATGTTCCCCATTCGCGACAAGCGTGGCCGGGTGATTGGCTTTGGTGGTCGGGTGCTGGGCGATGCCCTGCCGAAGTACCTCAACTCCCCGGAAACCGATATTTTTCATAAAGGCCGTCAGTTGTATGGTCTGTATGAAGCGCAGCAGGATAACGCCGATCCACAGCGACTGCTGGTTGTGGAAGGTTATATGGATGTGGTGGCGCTGGCGCAATACGGCATTAACTACGCCGTGGCGTCGTTGGGCACCTCGACCACCGCCGATCACATTCAGCTCCTGTTTCGCGCGACCAACACGGTGATTTGCTGTTATGACGGCGACCGGGCAGGACGAGACGCCGCCTGGCGCGCGCTGGAAACCGCGCTGCCGTATATGACCGATGGTCGTCAGCTACGCTTTATGTTCCTGCCTGACGGCGAAGACCCGGATACGCTGGTGCGGAAAGAGGGTAAAGAAGCGTTTGAAACCCGGATGGAGCAGGCGTTACCGCTCTCCGCGTTTTTGTTTAACAGCCTGCTGCCGCAGGTCGATTTGAGCACCCCGGACGGACGCGCGCAGCTCAGTACGCTGGCATTACCGTTAATCACTCAGGTGCCGGGCGAAACGCTGCGCATTTACCTGCGCCAGGAGTTGGGCAACAAGCTGGGCATCCTTGACGACAGCCAGCTTGAACGATTAATGCCAAAATTGTCTGAAAATGGCCCTTCCCGGCCCGCTCCACAGCTAAAACGCACGACCATGCGTATACTGATAGGACTGCTGGTGCAAAATCCGGAACTGGCGCCACTGGTCCCACCGTTGAACGGTCTGGATCATAATAAGCTGCCCGGACTTGGCTTATTTGCAGAACTGGTCAACACTTGTTTGTCCCAGCCAGGTCTGACCACCGGGCAACTTTTAGAACACTATCGTGGCACAAATGATGCGGCCACCCTTGAAAAACTGTCGATGTGGGACGATATAGCAGATAAGGACATTGCTGAAAAAACCTTCACCGACTCACTCAACCATATGTTTGATTCGATGCTTGAGCTGCGCCAGGAAGAGTTGATTGCTCGTGAGCGCACACATGGTTTAAGCAGCGAAGAACGCCGGGAGCTCTGGACTCTGAACCAGGAGCTGGCGAAGAGATAACTGAAAGACAACATCATTCGCGTTGTATCAAGGGCAGCATGAAATGCATCCCGGGAGTGTAAAGCTCGGGAACTCAGCGCCCCCAGGGACAACGTAAATGAGGAAGTATTTAACGGCTTAAGTGCCGAATAGCGATCGGGGAGACCCCGACAGCCGCACTGAGAGGCAGCGGCAAAAAAACAAATACGCCCTCGCTTTAAATGTTGGCGGCAACGCTGGCTGACACCAATCAAACGAATTAAGTGTGGATACCGTCTTATGGAGCAAAACCCGCAGTCACAGCTGAAGCTTCTTGTTACCCGTGGTAAGGAGCAAGGCTATCTGACCTATGCCGAGGTCAATGACCATCTGCCGGAAGATATCGTCGATTCAGATCAGATCGAAGATATCATCCAAATGATCAACGACATGGGTATTCAGGTGATGGAAGAAGCACCGGATGCCGATGATCTGCTGCTTGCTGAAAACACGACCAGTACCGATGAAGACGCAGAAGAAGCGGCTGCGCAGGTTCTCTCCAGCGTAGAGTCGGAAATCGGTCGCACCACCGATCCGGTGCGCATGTACATGCGCGAAATGGGCACTGTTGAACTGTTGACCCGCGAAGGCGAAATCGACATCGCAAAACGCATTGAAGACGGGATCAACCAGGTTCAGTGTTCTGTTGCGGAATACCCGGAAGCCATTACCTATCTTCTGGAACAATACGATCGCGTTGAAGCAGAAGAAGCGCGTCTGTCCGATCTGATCACCGGTTTCGTTGATCCAAACGCGGAAGAAGATCTGGCGCCTACCGCCACCCACGTCGGCTCAGAACTGTCTCAGGAAGACATGGACGACGATGAGGATGAAGACGAGGAAGACGGCGACGACGACAGCGCGGATGACGACAACAGCATCGACCCGGAACTGGCGCGCGAGAAATTCGCTGAACTGCGTACGCAGTATGAAGTGACGCGTGACACCATCAAAGCGAAAGGCCGTAGTCATGCGGATGCGCAGACCGAGATCCTCAAGCTTTCTGAAGTGTTCAAGCAGTTCCGTCTGGTACCGAAGCAGTTCGACTACCTCGTGAACAGCATGCGCGTGATGATGGACCGTGTGCGTACTCAGGAACGCCTGATCATGAAGCTCTGCGTTGAGCAGTGTAAAATGCCGAAGAAGAACTTCATCACCCTGTTCACCGGCAACGAGACCAGCGAAACCTGGTTCAACGCGGCTATCGCAATGAACAAACCGTGGTCTGAAAAGCTGCACGACGTGGCCGATGACGTTCACCGCGGCCTGCAAAAACTGCAGCAGATTGAAGAAGAGACCGGCCTGACCATCGAGCAGGTGAAAGACATCAACCGTCGTATGTCCATCGGCGAAGCAAAAGCCCGCCGTGCGAAGAAAGAGATGGTTGAAGCGAACTTACGTCTGGTTATCTCTATCGCCAAGAAATACACCAACCGTGGCCTGCAGTTCCTGGATCTGATTCAGGAAGGCAACATCGGTCTGATGAAAGCGGTAGACAAGTTTGAATACCGTCGTGGTTACAAGTTCTCCACTTATGCGACCTGGTGGATCCGTCAGGCGATCACCCGCTCTATCGCAGACCAGGCGCGCACCATCCGTATCCCGGTGCATATGATTGAGACCATCAACAAGCTCAACCGTATCTCCCGCCAGATGCTGCAAGAGATGGGGCGTGAACCGACGCCGGAAGAACTGGCCGAACGTATGCTGATGCCGGAAGACAAGATCCGTAAAGTGCTGAAGATCGCCAAAGAGCCGATCTCCATGGAAACCCCGATCGGTGACGATGAAGATTCGCATCTGGGTGATTTCATTGAGGATACCACCCTCGAGCTGCCGCTGGACTCTGCCACTACCGAGAGCCTGCGTGCTGCCACGCACGACGTTCTGGCTGGCCTGACCGCCCGTGAAGCCAAAGTGCTGCGTATGCGTTTCGGTATCGATATGAACACCGACCATACGCTGGAAGAAGTGGGTAAACAGTTTGACGTTACCCGCGAACGTATCCGTCAGATCGAAGCGAAGGCGCTGCGTAAACTACGCCACCCGAGCCGCTCTGAAGTGTTGCGTAGCTTCCTCGACGATTAATTTCGTCGTCTGTATCACTGACGCCACCTTCGGGTGGCGTTTTTTTTACTGCTCGGTAGATCCTGCATCGGGGCAATACTATCCCGCGCTACAATCCGCGGGTGATCAGCGCCTCGTCCAGCTCCCTGAATGCCTCGACCAGTTTATCCAGCGTAATGCGGCTCAGCCCGCTGGTATTGGGTAACACCCACACCTCGGTGGCGCCAATGGTGATGTCCTGTTTTCCCCATTGGACGCCCCGCTGGCTGAATCCCTGTTCAAACGCCTGCTTACCTAAAATGGCCAGCGCCTGCGGCTGATAATCTTCGATCTTCGCGATCAGATTACGCCCACCGTCATGCAGTTCTTTGCGCGTCACTTCATTCGCCTGAACCGTAGGCCTGTCGACCAGTTTAGTGACGCCGCAGCGAAAGTCTAACAGCCGTTCAGCCTCTTCCGGCTTAAGCTGGCGGTCGGTAAATCCGGCCTGATAAATCACTTTCCAGAAACGATTTGCCGGATGCGCAAACGGAAACCCCGTTCCCGCCGACGAAAGCCCGGGATTGATGCCACAGAACACCACCCGCAGCCCCGGGGCCAAAATATCCTTAACCATATTTTCTCCAGAACAATACAACACGAGAAAAGTATAACGGATTGAAAATACGTTGTTTAATAAAACAGCACCTGTGCGGTTATGGCTGGATTGCAGGAGGGAGTTACTTTATAATTCACCGCCACGGCCCCTTAGCTCAGTGGTTAGAGCAGGCGACTCATAATCGCTTGGTCGCTGGTTCAAGTCCAGCAGGGGCCACCAAATAAAACAAGGAGTTAGATGAGAAATCGTCTGACTCCTTTTTCGTTTTATATGAATCGGGTCAGGTTATGGGTCAGGTAAGGAATTGCCGCCCTACTCTCTTCAGCACGATGCCAGCATCCCCGGATAGTGATGAAAGCCAGTGATACTGCCCGCAATATTCACGATACAGCGTTATTACGGCTCCGTCGCAACAATCCAGTTGCTTGTCGTGCTCGCAGGAGATCTACCGCCCGAAGATAAGGAGATTGCTCCTGCCAGTTAAACCCTCTGTGATCGATACGAACCAGTTCGTACTTATCTACCAGAAAGTTAACGGCATCGGCCAAAGATATACCGGCATCGATATGTTCCTGAATTACCGTTTCATCACTGAACGGCGTGTCGTTGAGTGTCAGGCCATAATGTTGTTCCAGCAGGCGTGCAAGCAGCATTTGCCAGACAGCCACGGGCGACAGACATAGCGTCGCCGCCTGCGGATTTGTTGCAGGTAGAGTTTTCATATTTGCTCTTGAGGAGTTAGTTAACGTTGAGTGGGGTAAACGGCGATGTATACGTAGCCGTAACTGCCAAGGGTATCGGCTTCGCAGGTGAAACCGTTGTGGTACAGGGTGACGCAGTGGGCATAGCGAGGATTCATTTCACCAGTGGTCAACATCGATTCCATCTGGCTGATAAAACGTGGGAATACTTCATCCAACTTCAAAGATTCTGCGTTACTGAATTCACCGGTAATGCTGACCCGGTCAGCCAGATAGTGCAGTCGGTTTCCCTCCTGTACCAGACGAGCGCCAAAGCAAGGCGTTACATTACGATTCAGTCCCCACTGGAGAAATGTATCGTTCTCTGAGTCAGTAGATTTCATTGAAGTACCCTCATATCCAGCCTCGCTCTGCAAACGACACAATGCCATCTGATCCGATAACCAGATGGTCGAGCGTGTTCACATCAACCAGTGCCAGCGCTTCTTTAAGCCTGCCCGTAATGTTGCGATCGCATTGGCTGGGCTCCGGGTCGCCGGATGGATGGTTATGCGCCAGCACCACAGCTGCCGCATTGAAGCGAAGCGCTGACTTCACTACCTCTCGAGGATGGACCTGGACATGGTTAATCGAACCGGCAAATAGCGTTTCACTCTCCAGTAAACGGTGCTGGTTATCAAGATAGAGCACCATAAACACTTCCCGCTCCTGTCCGGCCAGCTGTAGCCGAAGCCAGTCACGGGCAGCAGTACTAGAGGTAAAGGATATACCAGGCTGGCGCAGATATTTATCCAGCAGGTTGATGGCACGACGAATGGTGCGTTGGGCATAGGGGGTTAATCCGGAGGTCGCAGGGAGCAAATAACCATGCTGGGTCATAACCGCCAGCGGAAAGAGTTCAGGCTGAGATGACAGCGGGGATAATGCGGTATTCATGTCAGGCATTCCTCAGTCGATGAGATGCATAATGGCGCTGCACTCTGGATGGATTAGCGCGTAGTCGCGTAAGAGATAATAGTGTTCAGTCATCGCGTTACACTCGGTGCGACAGGCGTGGTGGTTGTAAGCCATCAGACAGGCGACCATCCCTGCAGCTTCACTGGTAAGCTCTGCGCCATTGCCGTTCATGCTGTTGAACAATGTCCACTTCTCATCGTGCTCTGACTCAGGAGCCATGAAAGCACCGCCGTTGCTGAGTGTCGTAAAGCGCCAGATACCACCCTGGTAATCGGCACACAGTCGATCCATCCAGGCGAAAATGCGAGGTTCAAGGGTTATCCATTGTGGGATGGAGCCAAAGTGCTGCGGCCAGAAGCCGATGCGTAACTCGTCCGGGACCACTGAGGCAGTAATTGCGGTATGCTCCGCGAACTGATTATTTTGTGTATTCATTAAACTATCTCCTTATGCCGGAACTGTTGTTTAACGCCCGAAAAAATCGAGCATGTTTTCTGCCATAACCCACAGGGCGCGATTGAGCTTCACATCGCCATCAATACCGGTAACAGCACGGGTGTGGCTGCTTTTCCCCTGAGCGGTTCGCCCTGACAGACCACCTTTCATCAGGTTCTCCTGCACGCGCTGGTAAACGGTCCACAGGTCATCGCTGTAGTCCTCCCGACGACGCGGAGTCAGCAACTGCGATACCGTGACCGGCTGGTGGTCTTCACCAAAGCGATACTTCAGCGCGGCATTCGCCAGGGCGTTACGGGCTGGTTCTGGCAGTGCCAGTGACTGCATTGCATCGCGCTTCTCCTCCACCCGGTCAAACACACCGAGCACTTCGTAAGCCTCTTCAATCACCTTCTCGACGACATTGCCTTTATGCGGTACCCGCACTTCTCCGAATGACTGGCCGCAGACCAGACCGTTGGTACAGACGCCTCGAAATAGCCCCGGCAGCATCTGATAGCTTGAGGAGCCGTCATGACTGTTGAGCAAAATGATTTCCGGAACCTGATGCCCGGTCAGTTGACCGGCACGACGCAGGCGAAGCATGTGTTTGGTGTGTTCCCGCTTGCTCTGGTCGCGAACCTTTGTCTGGCAGGCAAAGAACGGCTCAAAGCCTTCACGCTGCAGGCTTTCGAGGATGGTGATGGTCGGGATGTAGGTGTACCTGTCTGAACGAGATTCATGCTTGTCACTCCCGAACACGCTGGGTACATGACTCATCAGCTCTTCGTGAGTCAGAGGCCGGTCACGGCATATCTGGTTTATACGACCAAAGCGGCTGGCTAATCGCATAGCTAACTCCTTATTTGATAACGAAATAAAAACAAAAAGGCCATGTTCTCGAAGGAACATGGCCTGTTGCTATCTGGTGTTGGTGTGTTGAGGGGTGGAGAGGTCTAAAATGTAAGTAACTAATCGCTGTAGTGTGTGGTCCGGCACTCACTGAGGTCAGACAGCTCTTTTTGCGTATTCTTCAGACCCGGACTGAAAGTGCCTACTTTTTTATCGCTGACATAAACATCGAAATTTGCTGCCTGCCCCAGTGCGTCAATAAATGACACCCAGGCATTGTCACCGTTTCGCCAGCCGAGGAATGACGGTAACGGATACTGACTGTTATCCATGACGACCGTTATTTCCGTCCCGTCGTCATGAGAACTTACTGATGTTCCATCAGGCAGGGTGAGATTAACACCGTGTTGCAGAATATTCTGCGCATCCGGATTGCCAGTACAGTTCAGATTAAACACCACCTTATCCGGGCTGGTAATGATATATTCGGTCACGCCCATCCCAAAACCACTCGACCACATATTGGGAATAGCCTGTGCTGTTGATACAGAAGCCAGCATAGCTAATGTAAATATTACGTAAGGCAGTCGCATAATGTTGTCCTCAAATCATGTAATAAAGCTTTTGTTGTTCTAAACAATAAAGTAAGGAATAAACAGTTGGATTATTTTATTTGTTTGTAGCGAAACGCTTCTTTCCCAGCATAAATCCCAACGAGATCGTCATAACGAGGGTCCTTTTTATTCGGGCGGAACGTCACTTTCATATCCGGACTGCACATATCCTTCATGGTAAGATTGAATTCTTTACCTGGCGTAATGGTATACCCTGTTGCTACATCGTCTTTACTGGGAGTGATCCACCCCCAAAGGCCCCCCGGACAATCTCTGGAAGGTTTCGAGCGAACAACAATAAACCATCCCATTGAATCCACTTCCGTCGCTGTACACAGTTTTCTGACCTGGCGGTGGGCATCACACCAGAATATATTCCCACTCTTATTATTCACTGCTGCAGGCAGGAATCCGCTATAAGGACGTGCTGCGTGAGCATTACCTGCGATAAGTAAGGGGAACAATATGACTGGCAGTAAAGACAACAATTTCAATTCTTTCATTAGATTAACCTTACATTTAATTATGGAGACCATCTCTAATCAGTTTGTCCGGATTGCCCCCGACTTTCTGAGGGAGAAAATGAATTCAGCGACTGCTGAATAAAACGGAAATGAGGTAAGGCAGAGATAAAATGCTTATCCTCCGACAGCTGATGGAGAAGCTCACTGCGAATAAATGTTTCCCGGGATGGCCTTACCAGATGAATCTCATCCAGCCGGAAGACACGTAATTGCCTGTTATGTTCAGCGACCAGATACCAGTAACCGTCCAGAGCGATTAGCCGGTAAGGTGCAACGGCCTCATGACGCTCTCCTTCAGTCAGAATGGTGATGCGCTGACATCCCGAAATAGCTCTGACCAGCCTGTAGAAGGAGAGCTTTCCTGCCGGGGGATGAGGTCTGTCCTGATGCCATACCAGACAGGGTCGATCATCACAGTCCAGCAGGCTGCTGACCAGTCGCCGGTCAAAGCCCGGGAAAACCCCGGCCAGCCCCGTGCGGTGAGCAAAGGTCAGAATATCTATTTCCTGCCGCGTACTGTGAATATCCGAGCGCAGACTGCACTGCCCCTGGTAATAATCCAGGTCGAGATACATCAGACGTTCCCGAAAGTCACGACGTAACGTGCGCTCTGACACCCCGAATTCAGTTGCCAGTTTGCGAATAAACAGAGTTTCACCGGACACCAGGCGGCTGATAATCAACGACAACCTGACGGCAAGCCGGTCATGTCGCCGCTCCTGAAGCGTCATGAAAGATTTCTCCTGAGAAGTTAACTCTCTGAATTAATGCTGATTACTTTAAAGGAAGGGATGGACAGGGTATGGACAACATCGGAACTATTTTTTATGAGCAGCACGGGCTTGTGGGCGCTCGTCTGACAGATAATGATGCTTCGCCTGATTTAATTGATGATAAAACGCAATGGAAAGGACATGTCCACAATCAACAAATCATTAACAACCAGTTCATCATTCGCAGAGAAAATTGCGATATCAGAAGAATATCCAGTCCCAGACGGACCTTGCGACCGACACCATCGCATCACGCACGGTATGAATCACCGTTTTCAGTGGTGCTGGCAGGAACGACGATGACTCAGCCGTATCGAAAACCCGGCCCACAGCGTCACCGAAACTGTCACGAGCCTGCGACTTTACCGGCTCTGTGCAGAGTCTCCCTTGCAGTTGTGTCACCACCGGGCTGGTGGCGCGGTCAGGCAGACAGCGCATCATGGCTGCCACCATCTCCTCAATGCCCCATCCAGTGCGGGCTGACACCACACAGATCAGATGATGCGGTTTAAACATCGCCATAATCGCAGCCTGCTTCGCTTTAAGATTACCCAGTTGGTGCGGTGAAGGTTTGCTGGTGAGGGTATCCCATTCATAACAGGGTTCGATTTTGTCGGCCTGGTTAATCACAAACAGTACCTTTTGCCTGTAAGATTGCATCACACCGTGCCAGAACTGCTCGTCCACGGTCAGTGCCCGATCATCGGCCTTAATGACCCACAACACCAGGTCCAGCTCCGGCAGGATTCGACGGTACAGGGCACGGTATTCGTGATCCCGCCGCCCGTTTTCACCACCCCCCGGTAAATCGACAATCACCAGACTGTGACGACCGCTGCGCAATCGGAAGCGCAGTACGTCGCGAGTACAGGCGTTCACGTCACTCACCGGGGACACCTCCCCCCGGAAAAGTTCGTTGCAGAGAGAGGATTTACCAGCACCACTTTTGCCCATGATGCCAATCACCGGCTCGTAGTGAGTCAGGTTCTCGATACGTTCAAGAATAAGCTGGCGAAGCGTGCGCGGAAGCGACGCTAGCGGTTGTTCAAAGGCCTGAAGGCCGTCAGGTTTATTCATACAGTAGTCTCAGCGTGAAAAATTAAAAACCCCGCGATCCAGTCAGGAAAGCGGGGGATTCACAGAGATGATATCTGTCTGAAATTATTTGGAATTTTAGATTAACACGTAAAGGACTTTGTGTTGTCTAGAGCTGAAAGATGTCCGCTTCGTGCCAGCGGACATCAAATCTGGGCTTCAACAGCGGCCGTCATAGCCAGTAATTCGCTAACCAGTTTATCCACGGCCAGCTTCCTGTATCCCTGCATGACTGGTTGGTGGAGAAAAGCGCCACGCTGTCAAACAAATCCCGGCTGGGCGAGGCGTTCGCTTATGCTTTTAACCAGTGGGATACCCTGTGCGACTACTGCGATGACGGTCTTGCAAACCCTGCTGGTTGAACGTTATCGATCTGGAAGCTTACCTTCACCATATCCTGAGTGTGCTGCCGGAGCGGCCTTCCAATAAAGTGGCTGAGTTACTGCCATGGAACATGGCGTTCACTTAACTCTTACACCGTACATTCATATATTTCAGATCAAACCAACTACCTTGCTTATTTTTGGGTTGTAGTGGTTAAGAGCCATTTGTTCAGGAGTAAGTAAATGACCAGGTGAACGCTGAGTAAAAAATTGGCAATTCTTAATGAAATGAGACTGATCGCAGTAACCTTCATCCAGCAAAGTATTAAGCAATGGTTCTCCCGTCAGCAATTTACGCAATGTTCTCTGAAAGCGAGCCGTACGCTGGTAATAACGCGCATCAACGCCGATATAGCTACGAAATGGCCTCTGAAGCGTGCGGCGGCTTATGCCTGACAGTTGTAGAAAATCAGCGTACGAAAGACCATGATAGAGTTTTTCTATTGGCCGCATGAGAGATAGTTCCCGGCCAGGTCTTCGGGCGAGTTGTTGTCGCATCCAACGACCCAAAGCACCAACGCCCTGCTCATACACAAGTTCAATGGATGGCCGGGATATCCCTAACTCATCAAGCTGTAATACCTGATCACAAATATGCTCCAGTGGAATGCCAAACAATTCAAAGCAGGATGCAGAACGTAGCCGTATACTTAATAAATGAATACGGTCACTTGCTGAAAAACTCAGGTGGGTGTGGCGTGGACAAAGTAACACAGCCCCCCAGAGTTAAATGAAAATCGCCTAGAAAAGCCAAGGCGAGAGTCGCTGGTTATAGAGATATTATCACCCAGATTGAAAAGTACTTCGGCTCCTGTGCCAGGGAAAATATCTGGTATTACATGGCTCTTGTGGAATTGCCACTCCCAGCAATGAGCCAGCCAAGGCTCCAAATCAGGTGATGGTTGATATCTGCGACATTGCATGTGCGATGATCTTATTCCACAGGTGCAGTTAAGAGGGTAACGAGGAAAAGGTATCACCGCTGATGTTACCAAGACACGGATGCTGATCGAAGCGTACGACGCCAATAAGCATACGCCCTGCGGCGGCTTTCACCATGCAGGCAACCCCAAGATGACCAAAGCCTGCACACAACTCTACGGCCTGGATACCCTCCCGGTGTAATTCATCAAGTATCTCACATCCTTGGTGGTAATCGGATACTGCTATCATTTTCACATGAACATTATCTGTCTTTACCCATGAGGCATGCTTTGCAGGATCTGCGGCTGGTGCCACGAAAATAAATGCAGCTTTAAAAATGTCAGACATAAATATATTCCTAGATAAGTGAGTTTCTACTCTACCGCAGAACGCAGATGTAAAATTGTACCGCAGCGACACAGGAACCTATGCAGTCTGATGAAACACAGGGCAGGAGCTGTAAATAAGGTGCTCACTTGACGTTTACCAAGCTGCGATGCAAACAGGACAAACTATATGCTGTACTTATTTCCGTACCCAGCCCAATGGTTACGCTTAAGTTATGAGAAATTCTTCGCACACATTCAGGGACGCCGATGTGAAGGTCTGGTTTTCGCTGTGAGTTCAATGGGTCGATGCAACGCTATCCTTAATCATGGGGGACGTTGCCATGAAACGAAGAACTCGGATTAACTACACGCCAGAGCAGAAGGCAATTATCTGGGACAGATATAAGCAAGGTGATTCTCTACATGATATCGCCAGAATGTTCTGGCAGATATCATTCTTCCATTATGCCCAATATCCACCAGACAGGCGGCTACCGTCCTCCCGTGCGAAAACGGCACCGATTAGCGCTTTCGCTTGATGAAAGAGAGGAGATATCCAGAGGGCTGGTAGCAAAACTCAGTATCAGGGACATCGCAGCCAAATTATCAAGAGCGCCCTCAACGATTAGCCGCGAGGTCAGGAGGCACGGTGGTGCAAAACAATATCGTGCAGCAAAAGCCGATGCTACTGCGTGGGAAAATGCGCTGAGACCAAAACCTTGCAAGCAAATTGAAAGCCCCGCATTGTGTAAAATCATTGCAGAGAAGACGCATCAGGACTGGTCGCCGGAACAGATCGCCGGTTGGCTGAAACGCTGTTATCCGGATAATCAGGACATGCATGTGTCACACGAAACGATTTATAAAACGCTTTTTATATAAATCCGGGGAGCATTAAAAAAGAGCTGCAGCAATGCCTCAGAAGCGGAAGAGCAGTGCGTAGATCCAGAACGTCATCGCTTAAAGGTAAAGGGATTAGGGTCAATCCCGCACACGATACCTATCAGCGAAAGACCACCAGAGGCCGCTGACAGAGAGCCATTCCAGGTCACTGGGAAGGTGACTTGATTCAGGGCTGAGCCTGTACATAGATTTGTGTAATTGCCTGATTTTGATATGTTCAATCCAACATCAAAAACAGGTTAATTTATGGACGAAAAACAGTTGCAGGCCCTGGCTAACGAACTGGCCAAAAATCTCAAAACCCCTGACGATCTCAACCAGTTCGATCGCCTGCAGAAAAAAATTAGCGTCGAGGCGGCGCTCAACGCCGAAATGATCCATCACCTCAGCTACGATAAAAATCAGCCCAAACCAGCGACCAACGCCCGCAACGGCTACACCCAAAGCGAATAGATCTTCGGTATAACGGGTCTTTTCATGGCGATGTGCCTCTCAGTGAGATGGAAGGAAGACCGAAAACTTTAGTCTAGCCTGGCACAGTTTGTAGGGAGGATTTCATATGGTTAAATTAGCTCACAAAAGAATCGGGGTTTATTACCATGAGTAAACAAAATTCCCTTATCAGATATAGGAAACAGAGAATAGGAAATTTCTTCATACGGAGTTGTAAACAATACGGGAAATACTATACTAGCCATCTCTGATGAGATTGTTTCAGTTTTCAAACGCCTAATTTTTGTGGGCGTAAATATGTAATTCCATTCAGATTTTATATAGTTAAACTTGACTATACGATCGACTATAGAGTTAAATTTTTCATCAGTAAATTCAGTACCTTCAATCTTGATAAAGCCGACATTCTCTTTATTCAGCAGAATAAACGTCATTTCGATGTCAACAGTCGTTTTCTCGTACTTGATTACCAATTTAGAGGAACACGTCTTGAGTTGATCATCAAAGATGAAAATTCCATTACGATTGATTAAATGAATAGCTATGCCGACAATCCCGATAGTTGACATAAAAATTACCGAATGCAATATCCACTTTTTCATTTTTTTTGCAACCCCTTAATATATACAGATATACATTTTAATTCATCTCTTGTTGTAATTGGTTCATTGCACTTGATTAATGTATGTGTCGGCATATTTTTATGCGCAGAGACATAAATCCATGGATAAATGTCACAAGTAAGGTTCACAGTTGAACTCCTTATTGCGTCCGACCAGGATAATGCGTCAAAATTTCCCATGAAATGACATCCATCTTTTTCGCCGATTAATCTAAATTCCGCAATGAAATTACATGGTTCAGGTCCCTCACTGTATAACACCAGTAAAAAAGAAACAGCAGTAAACATAAAAATTGAAAAATAGACATATAATTGCAGTTTATAACAACAAGCACGCCAGAAGGAAATATTAAATGCACCATGACGAGGAAAATTAAAAGATATTTTTCTTGAATGTTGTCCTTCAAAATCGTGTGGCAACTCCTCAGTAATCTCTCCAGGAGTGGAAATTTTTTTAAGGCTGGTTTCAAGGTCAATTTTAAAACCTGCTTTAGGAACGGTTTTTATAATAACGGTATCACTTCCGGTAACTGTTTTTATCCCTTTTCGTAGTATTGATATATTTTGATATAATGTATTAGGCGGGATATCCTTCCCCCCTTCATCCCATCCATTTTGGAATAACATGGATTGCGGAACAACATTTGGCATGTGATTAAGTAATACATGAAAACAACGTGAAGCTGGCTTTGGTAGGTAAAAAATAACATTTTTGTAATTGCATGAAATTAATACATTATCTTCAGGCCAGAACTCGAAGGCATCATTAATCAATAAACCCTGTTTCATGTTCTTTCCTGTATATTTGCTCTTACAGAATGAGTGAGCAATGTTTTACGAGAACTAATAAGGCCAAAAAACAAAAGATTGTGTTAAATAAGGATGAAAATTTGTTTCTTAATGTTAAATTTATGAATATACATACAACACTCTAAACCTAACCATGTAAGTATTGCTACGTAACTATATACATAAGAACAGCATTAATATCATTCATGCTACAAACGTATTAAACGATTGATAAATATTAAAAATGATGCGTGTTAAATTTTTCAAAACTGACATTCCATAACTGAAACTAAACCACAGATAATTTTTAATTCAAAATCTTATAATTACACTATGATAGTTTTAATTGAAAATCAACTGCAAAATTTTACTCATAGCAACCATAGCCCTGTGTAATTGAGATTAAACCCTCGTTGAAAGGTGATTTTCTGAATAACAACTCTTCTTAACTATATGTTATAAAGATAAAAAATAATAATTTGTTGAATAATCTTAATACTTACACAACTTCACTATCAAGAAAAGGATTACACATATGGAAATCAGTGGGAAAAAGGTAAACCGATTATTCAATGAGAAAGTTCTCTCAATTGTTAATAATTATGATAAAAAAAGTTATTATATTTGGCCGGGAGGAAACAATCTACTTTATAAAGGGCTGGCCAGTATCATTGAATTGCAGTCTGGCCATTTTAATAATCAGACACTCGCTGATATCGTATTTATTGACATTTCGATGCAAAACTTTCACGCAATTATTATGGAGGAATGGATCCAGGTTTTTAATGACTGTAAACTGATACTTATATGTGATAATAAACTGAGCCCCCTTGCACATTACTGCTTATTAAGAATGAGAACTCTCGGGATCATTGGAGGTATCATTTATCCTCATGATAGAATTGATGAAATCATACGAAAGATTACGATAATTACCAGTGGTAAGCCTTTTTTTAATGACAATATCTTACCTAAAATTTCTTTGAAGGAATATAATATTCTACAGTTATTCTATCTTGGAGCCAATGCAAAAAAAATAGCAACTTTCTGCAACTCAACTTTAAAAAATGTTTATGCACATAAATCATCGATCGAAAGAAAAATATGTATACCCATCAACAGAATTCCACGCTAAGCATAGCTGATGATATTGCATTTGCATTATTCATCCTAACCTAGTGGATGCATAACAAGGCGTAAAAGCATAGCGTTTCTGAAAATCCGTCGTTTCGACAACATATACTGATACTACGGTGGATAAAGCACGTCTCTAAGAAGCACTTACGGAAGTATGCAACTTGGGTTTTCTGGCCAACTGGATGGTAGAGGGAAAGCGATTACTTCTGGTATTAGCTGAACGACAGAGAACACTTGTAATTCTATCCTTTACTCTAAGTATTTCGATTTTATAAATTTCACTCATTTTATGCTTTTGATATTTAGGATTATATCGGGTTATTAGCTTATAGTCTCATATTCCATCGGAGCTTGACTTCTGTCATGATCATCATCAGCTTGCTTTCATGATGACTTACAGTTTCTTATTAATACATATGCTAGATACGGACTCATAAGTAGATATATTTAAACTGAGTTAACATTTAATAAAGGATTATGTAAATGACGACAATTAAAAGACCAATTCACAATTCTGTAGTGACTTTTTCACCATTATCACTCATTATGGACAATTCAATTGTTAATATAATCGTTTTTTGGCCAGTTAATATATTGTCGGTAACAACGTGTAAACGAAGCTTTGACCAATGTTATCACTTCTCTTTCGTATACCCAGACCGTTTCAACTACACAATCCTGGCGGCAAAAATAGGAGCTCGGAGTTAAGCATCTCTGGGTTTGTTGAAAGCGGTAGCAGCGGTGATGTTCATTCGCACATAATTAAGAGAATGAAAATCAGGCAATGCTAAAAAGAAACCTGCTTTCCTCTGTATATTTATATTAACCACCTGCTAACATATGACTATTTTTCTTTATGCATGTGTCTTTACTATAAATATAATTTACTCTCCTTGTGAGTGATGTATTAATGGCAAAACAATCAATGGTTTTAAGCATTTGATATTTATAATAAAAAAATCTCATTTCATCAAGTTAAATGAAATGAGATCTTATTAAAACGTTCAGGATATACATAAGCAAAAAATGGTTTTATATTTACCAACAGAAAGAATGCTTCTCAATGATCATAACGTTTGCAGAACTGTCTTTCATATTATTCATTATTCCATTTTTAAAAAAGAAGGGCTTATGACAGAAGTTTGTGGCAAACAAGCAATAAAACTAATTGATGAAAATATGCCCCGGGAGTTACCATTTTATATATGGCCGGCCGATAATAGGTTGCTTGCAAAAGGATTAAGCGGTATTCTTGCATCCTTACGACCATGGAGTAAAGTGGGGGACAGAGATATTATATTTGTTGATATCTCTGTACAAACTTTCCACGCAATCATAATCGAGGAATGGTTTATGTCATTCAGGAATTGTAGATTGATACTGGTTTGTGATAAAAAAATGACACCATTTGCCCATTACTGGTATCTGAAAATGCTTACACTAGGTATTTCCGGAACTATTATTTACCCAATGGACACTATGGATGAAATTGTCAAAAAGATATCTTCTGTTATTAATGGCTTTCCTATAATCACCAATGCAAAGATACCTTTTGTTTCTCTAAGGGAGTTTAATATTATGAAATTAATATTCTCAGGAGCAGACATTGAAAAAATCGCATCGTTTTGTAACGTAACTGTCAAAACGGTTTATGCATACAAGTCTAAAATTGAGAGAAAAATAATGATTCCGATCAACAGAATTCCACGGATGTAATTTCTGTTTCATTGTTCCTTTAAAACTGTTTTTTATGAATAATTCAGAGAGTTCAATACTCATCCTGAGATTATGATAAATTTATAGTTAGTATTATTATGTGCGAACGTTGCCATTATCCTTTATGGCAACATCATTATTTAATGATAACGATCACGGAACATCATAAGAAATGATAACCCCGTAAAAAATAAGCATATTAAACAAGGGTGACAGAATGAACGAAGCAGAATCAAACAGATATGAATTATTTTACGTTACAGCTATGGAAGTACTTGAACATTTAATCTCTGATACTATAAACAATAAAAATACGAAAACAAATCCATATGATGAATATTACCATGCGGGTTATCTGAACGCACTACAAAAGGTAAAATTGTCTTTTGAGAGACAAGCTGATCTTTTCAATATTCCGATAAAGTAGTTTCATTAAATATCCAATCCTGCAAAATGTCTCCTGCAATCCACTTAACGTACATATCAGCGTCAGCTCTGATCGGCTGGCGCATCATCAGTATGATTGTATTCACAGTTTCAGGCTACCAGGCGGTATTCATTAATAAAGCGGTACGTCACTCGGGCTCCCTTGTAAAGTACCGCGCGGCATTTTTCAGGATATCCCGCTCTTCTTAGGTGCGTTTTAGCTGCACCCGTAGTTTCAGGATCTCGCTTTTGACTTCCAATAAATGCCGGGCATGCTGTTCGTTTTTATCAGGCTTGTAGCTCATAGCCACTTGTAGAAGCTTTGTGCAGAAACGCCCAGATGTTCGGATACTTCGGCAACGAAGTAACCGCGTTCCGTTATCTGATGGACGAATTTTCCTTAAATTCAGTTCCGAATCGTGGTGTGCCCATACGCTCCCCCCTGTATCTTGAAAGTGGAATACTACGTTCTGGCTTAGATTTGGCAAAGCCCGTGAGTCCGATTTCTCTTGGGCTTATTCATACCCGCAACATAGCGACTGACGTAAATGCTGAGCAGTTCATCTGAAGCCCGAACAGTAGTCTGAACTTCAAATCGTATTTTGCACGGAGGGGTATAGATGAGCGTGTCAAATCAACATTGTGCAGGCATTGATGTTTCGAAAAGTACTCTGGTAATTACAAACAGCAGTGTTGCCCAGCCATTCACTGTGTGAATCGCCACGGATAACCTAGACACTTCTGAGTCGTTGATAATATAGGTTTTCATATTCAACTGGTGGCATCTGCTCGCTCGAACCATGCCGACGCTTACTGTTATAAAACATTTCGATGTAATCAAAAATATCGCTTCTGGCTTCGTCTCTAGTTCCGTAGATCTTTTTCTTAATCCGTTCGCGCTTCAGTAGCTGGAAAAAGCTTTCCGCAACCGCATTGTCGTGGCAGTTTCCGCGACGGCTCATGCTGCCTTCCAGACCGTGTGATTTCAGGAACGACTGCCACTCATGGCTCGTGTACTGACTGCTCTGATCAGAGTGAACCAGTACCTGCTTTTGAGGATTACGCCTCCACACCGCCATAAGTAATGCGTTCAGGACAATCTCTTTTGTCATTCGGGGTTGCATTGACCAGCCGATAACTTTTCGGGAGAACAGGTCAACCACCACGGCCAGATACAACCAGCCTTCGTGGGTTCGGATGTAGGTTATGTCCGTAACCCAACGTTCATCCGGTGCTTCCGGGTTGAACTGCCGCTGGAGCTTGTTGGGCGTCACAATACTGGCTTCACCTTTACGCGCCCGTGGACTTCGGTATCCGACCTGAGCCTTTATCCCCACACGTTGCATCAACCGCCAGACTTTGTTTACACCGCATTGTTGCCCGGAATCCCGCAGATCGAGATAGATCTTGCGATAGCCATAAACACAGCCCGACTCCAGCCAGAACTGCTTAATATGTCCCGTCAGCTTCAGGTCAGCATGATACCGTCGTGAATGTGGCTGCTTAAGCCAGGCGTAAAACCCACTCGGATGCACATCCAGCACCTGGCAGAGCAGGCGGACAGGCCAGCAACGATTGTTGTCACGGATAAAGGCGTACCTCAGTCGGACAGCTTTGCGAAGTACGCCGCGGCTTTTTTTAATATATCCCGTTCGTCAGTAACCCGCTTTAACTCCTTCTGGAGTCGGCGGATCTCGGCCTGAGCATCTGACTGTTCATTATTAGTGGAAGAATCCGGATCGTACTTCTTTATCCAGGCGTAAAGGCTGTGGGTGGTGATATCGAGACGAGTTGCAACGCTGGAAACAGAATGACCACGATCAACAACCTGTTTGACTGCTTCAATTTTAAACTCTTCAGGATAACGCTTACCGCTCATGGGCACCTCTCTTTAAGTCATCTTAAATGACTCCGGGGTGTCTGTTAAACCCGTGGCGATTCATTTTAATTAAACTTCACAGAGCGTCATAAGAACCGTGGCTCACCTGTGAGTGAGGATATATTACACAGATGTGTCGGTATGAAAGGTTCAAATAGATATGAATTATTTTACATTACAGCCATGGAAGCACTGGAAAATTTAATTACTGATACTATCAATAAGAAAGAGACGCTGAAGACGCCTCATGATGAAAGTTATCAGAAAGTTTATCTGACTGCGCTAAAGAATGTGAAATTGTCATTTCAGCGACAAGCTAATCTTTTCAAGATTCGTATAGAGTAGTTTATTGATATATCGAATTCGCGCCAGCTCTGACAGGCTGGCGCATCATCAGAATGATAGTGTAGATTGTTTCAGCTACCAGACCGTACTGAAATCCTTGTGGGGCTGTTAGCTACCACAGAAATCTGTTTACATCCTGTCAGTTCCCTCCGTATGAATCGCCACGGGTTCAACATTCTCCTCAGAATAATTTTAGGACTGTCCCATGACAGTGGATGTTAATAATTAACCGGGTCGTGGGAATGATGAAACCAGTTTACATAGTTGATAAGACCACTCAGAAAATGTTCCTGATCGTCAATTCGAATTCTGAAGCGATCATGACGGGCATAGAACGAATTAACTATTCTGTCAGGATGCTTCATAAAAATGGCTAACTCTGGCCAGAATACCCCCGTTTTAATTTCATGCAATGCTCTTTCATGCGCAACCTCCACCAGGCGCTTGACATCATCTTCCGGTAATGGGATTACTGCCTGAAATTTTGAATTCTGCAGGCGATGTACCATCTTAATGGCGGCCATCAGTAACTCCAGCATAGTCGGATAGGCTGTATCCCTTTTCCTGATGAAATTAAGATTTCCGAAAGCATTTTTCAGACCGAACTCGTAATACTCTTTTTCTTCCAGATGGAGCAGTATTTCGTTAGTCGCATAACTCAGCCAGTGATCATGATATTTTTCATATCCCTTGGCAATCAGTCTGTCAAAGAGCATTTTCGCAAGCAATAACTGACTGTTGTCATTCGTCAGTAAATAACTTCTCAGTATGCCAAAAACAGCCTCGCCATCATAATAAACAATCTCAAAAGCACGTTTTACTTCCAGATTTTCATCAAGAATGTGAACCGTATTGCCCGCTGCATCAATAAACTTCTCTTTAATTCCGGCAATAAGATCGTAGATTGTATCAAGAAAATGGTGACTTCCGGATACTTCCTGATATTTTGAGATGGTCAGAAGTGCCATCGCCTGAGCACCCAGTTTTACTGACACGCCACTCCGGTTACGCTCCGCGATATACAGCGCACGTCCTGCGCGGAGTCCCATGTTCTGCAGTCCCCATTCAATAGCAGCCTTTGCCCTATCAGTAATGGTGTCGTCTTTCAGGAACTGACCTGACTCCAGCAACGCATAAATACTGGAAAAATGACGTACTGAATTATACCCGGGGATAACTTTGTTATAGCAGGGCCAGTATCCGTAAGTAAACTTACCGTCCGCCCCCATTTCCTTCAAAAGAAAACGGGTGCCACCGGTTATAACGTCAGTCATTACATTACACAGTTCATTCTCTCGTACCAGGCGCAATCCTTGATCCGTATTGCCCGTACTTAATGTCAACCATTCGCCATTCTCCAAAAAAAAACCCTGGGTTTCAAACAAGGTTATATCATGTCTTTCTGGATTCAGTGATATCATCTTACTGTATTTCCCGGAGATATAACGCTCAAGATTTTTACGGTCAATATGCAGGCCTGGCGAATTAAGTCCCACCACATGTTCAGCCACAGGTTTAAGAATCGCATTTCCCTGCAACTCTTCAGAAAGAAGAGAAACCATGAAATTATCATCAAAAGCGATCCCTGATCGAAAATAATTATTCCTTTTCGTTTCTGAAATTATTTTTTGCGCGTCGGGAAACGACATCTTCTGCTTATTCATCACAACATCCACACGCAAATGTTTTACTGTCTCTTTTTCGCAAAACTCCCTGACGATATCATCAAGTGCATCAGGCGACGTTTTGTGACAGGCGATGACCCTTGCCCGTGATAATCCATCCGTTCCGGATATAAATACAGTCAGGGACTCATTTTCTGTTTCTGTCAGGCGGATTTGTTTCTGAAGATTTTTGATATTATATTCCATAAAGCGACAGTCATACCTTAGCTGTGAATAATAAATCGGTTTATTATCAGATGGGGAAATCAGACGTTTTCCGTCTGGCCGGATGTTTTAATTTTTTCAACCAGGGTATGTATACCGGTACTGTGTGAACCTTTAAATAACACAACATCCCCCTCTGCTATGACGTTCATCAGACAGTGCCACTGCTCATCCAGCGTCTTTGCGTACCATCCGCGTTTATCCGTGGCCAGTTCATTCCAGAATGTCCGCCATAAATCCCCCATACAAATGACTTTATGAATGCGTGACTGATTGACTAACGATGCCAGCTCCGCGTGGTATCGCTCTGCTCCCGGACCTAATTCCTCCATTTGTCCGAGAACAGCAATACACCTGTGTTGCGGGTACTCATCCAGAGAAATAAATGACGCCGCCATGGAGCCGGGGTTCGCATTAAAACTGTCATCTATCACGGTAATTTTTTTCCCTGACAGATAAAGAGCTGTCGTTTCCCCACGTCCCGGGAGTGGCCTGAACGTCTCTAATCCTGGAATGACGGCCTGCGCAGGTAATTTCAGTGCCTGAAACAGGGCCAGGGTAGCCACCGCGTTCACCGCCATATGCACTCCCCGCGCCTGCATCGAGAAAGTCAATATTCCGTCATCCGTCCGGGCGATGACTTCACCTGTTTCAGCGGTATAGCTTATAAGCTGGCAGTCACACTTTTCACTGTGTCCATAGAAGAGCAGGTTAATTTTTTTCTCCCTTGCGGCTTCCTCCACGATCCCGAGCTCACGCATATCGCGATTCAGTACCGCGGTCCCGCCTGCTGGCATCCCACGAAAAATATCGCTCTTCACTCTCGCCAGATCCTGCAGCGTGTGATGTCCCTGATGCGCCGGGAAAATATTGGTGAAAACGGCAATGTCAGGACGCACCATCATGCTGCTGATCCCCATCTTTCCGATCGCCATTTCGGTCACCACAAATTCGGTATCCGGGGGAACCGATGACAAATTCCAGGCAACCCCGACCGGCAGATTTGCGTTAAATGCGCTGCCTTTCGCACTATACCCCGCTTCAGTAAGTGCATGCGTAAGCATCGCGGTCAGCGTGGACTTTCCTGCGCTGCCGGTAACCCCCACAATCGTCCCGGACATCCGGATCCTGGCACTGGTTCCCATTCCCACTAAAGCATCATTATTATTATCCACGAGAATGAATGGTGACATTGATTCAGGAAGAGGGGTTGAGGCCATAAAAGCCGCGGGGTGAAGACGTCGGGCTGCATTCAGGGAGACTCCTTTTTCCCCTTCTTTTGTGCGAACAGCCAGAATATTACCCGGTTGAAACACTGGTACATAATGACAAAAACCTGTACTCCGCCAGTCCTCCGGCGGAACACGCAGCCATCTCCCGTGGGTGGCACTGGCGATATCCTGTTGCGTCCAGAGATAATTATCTGCTCCCTTTTTATTCTTCATAACAAACTCCATTTATGCGAAATAGCCATAATATTCTGTATCTGGATGCTATTTCTGACAGTCAATTCAGCACCGACACAAAGACAGTAGAGAATTAAACAACGCCCTGACAAAAACATTCAGAAATAACCGGGGGCAACATGGTGTGCCCCCGGTTAATCAGAACGTTAATTACGGTACTGAAGTACTATAATTAAGCGTTAATGGTATCGTCCTCTTCCATGATTAAAGCCTGTCCATGAATATCTACTGATGCCGTCGTGTCATCATAGAGAGAAACGGCAGATTCTGACCATATTACCGTGGTATTTTCGACCAGTTGATCCAGAACATTCTGCATCACTTCCGGATCGATATTCTCTTCATCCTTTGTTTCAGCAAATATCTCTTCCGACATATCGGGTTCAGTGAGCAGCAATGTTACATCCGGAAGTTCATCCGCAGGCAATATGTCCTCATCAACAGAAGTATCCTGCTCGTTTACCGGAATATCATGCCCGTCAACGGAAACAGTCTGTTGTTCTTCGGGCAAAGTATTACTGGCGTCGGTAGTCTCCGGGATCGCCTCGTGTTCAGGGACAGTCCTGTCCTGGTGATCACTGGACATATCCGTAAAGACCGGAACAAGTTCTTCCTCAGCTTTGATCGTTCCCTCCGTTAATTCCTCTTCCGGCTCTTCTGCATCAGTAAGTTGCAGTGAATGACTCTGCATAAGCGGATGAAACTCTGGATTAGCCTCTTCTGGCAAAGTTGCTTCCGGTAAAGTGAATGCTGCACTTCGTGGTGATAGTGCTTCTGGAGTGCCAGTAGGTAGCGAAGATGAAATGGTCACTTTTTCATCAGAATCACTGGCTTCAACCCATTTTGATGAGTTGCCAAGCCCCCCGGAATAAATGTAAAAAGGATCACTTTCATTGCCAGCAGCATCAAGTTGTACCAATTTGAATATTACTCTGCGATAAGCACTACTACTACCACTGTAGTAGGTACAATATTTTCCTTGCACGAACATCGCTTCGATATCGAGAGTAACTCCTACATTATTTATGAAGTAGCCGTCATTAACCGACCAGTCGTCACCATGATTCTCCCATGCGGAACCATTCCAGCCCCAAACTTTAAAACTATTTCCCCCTTGAAGAAATTCTTGTCTAAGCTCTAGTTTGAATGATCCTGGTCCAAGTCCTTCTGAAATACTCATATTAATGTCGTCAGACCTGTCGCTGTAAATCCATCCGACAGGTTTGGTTGCATCGACAGTAAAATTATACTGTGTGGATGTGGCAGACTGGTTCCCGGCAGCATCTACAGCATAGGCCTTGTAATGGTACTTCCCGTTAGCCAGTGCTGGCAGGGTGTACCCCCATGCACCATTAGCGTCTGCGGTCACCGTCACTGTTGTCCAGTTGCCACCATCTTTTGCATACTGTACGTATACTTTGGAATTAGCCTCAGCCGTTCCCTTAATTTGCGGCATCGTGTCATTCGTGAGACCTCCTGTTGCCACAGTAGCGTTGTATGCTCCTCCTGATACGTTGTCATACATTGACACTGTCGGCACCGCTGGTTTGGTTGCATCGACTGTAAAGTTATACTGTGTGGATGTGGCAGACTGGTTCCCGGCAGCATCTACAGCATAGGCCTTGTAATGGTACTTCCCGTTAGCCAGTGCTGGCAGGGTGTACCCCCACACACCATTAGCGTCTGCGGTCACCGTCACTGTTGTCCAGTTGCCACCATCTTTTGCATACTGTACGTATACTTTGGAATTAGCCTCAGCCGTTCCCTTAATTTGCGGCATCGTGTCATTCGTGAGACCGCCATTCGCAACAATTGTGGTTGTTGCCACAGTATTGCCCGCACTATCCACATTATCTGTCACACTCGTTATTTCCGGTGCTACTGGAGGGGTCGAGTCAACTGTAAACGAGCTACTATCCAGTGTTGCAGATCGGTTCCCTGCATCATCTAAAACATAGGCTCTATACTCGTATCGACCTTCATCCAGCTCCGGCAATTCACACTCCCAGTTGCCATCAATGCCGACGGTTACAGGTACAGTAGTCCAGTCTCCTTCCTCCTTTTTATACTGCAGCAGCACAGAAGAATTAGCCTCGGCAGTTCCCTTTATCAGCGGGGTCGTGTCGTTCGTGAAACCGCCATTCGCAACAGTTGTGGTTGTTGCCACAGTATTACCCGCATTATCAACATTATCTGTCACACTCGTTATTGTCGGCTCTTCTGGAGATATTGTGTCAATTGTAATAGTACGCACACCGCTGGTGGCGCTGACATCTGTCCCAGTTCGGATGGATTCTGCGTGATAGCTATGTTGCCCTTCTGCTAAAGGTGCTGAAATCTGGAACGACCATTGTCCGTTCTCAGGTGTAGTGACCTCTCCGACGTATTCATTGTCTATATAGACCTTAACAACCGATCCCGCTTCCGCTTCACCTTGCAGAGTGGGGAATTTGTCGTTGGTATATACATCAGCGTAGTCATTGTAAGCACCGCCTATTACATCATCACGCCAGTTAATCGTTGGATCTTCCATGTCGGCATCGGCGTCCGCGTCGGAATCTGCATCCGCATCCGAGTCGGCATCGGAATCTGCATCGGAGTCAGCATCTGCATCGGCGTCCGAGTCAGCATCCGCATCGGAATCTGCATCCGCATCAGAATCCGCGTCTGCATCCGAGTCGGCATCTGCATCGGCATCGGCATCGGAGTCAGCATCGGCATCGGAATCCGCGTCTGCATCCGAGTCGGCATCGGAATCTGCATCGGAGTCCGCATCCGCATCGGAATCCGCATCCGCGTCAGAGTCCGCATCAGCATCCGCATCGGAATCTGCATCCGCATCAGAATCCGCATCAGAATCCGCGTCTGCATCTGAGTCAGCATCCGAGTCGGCATCGGAATCTGCATCGGAGTCAGCATCTGCATCGGAATCCGCATCCGCGTCAGAGTCCGCATCAGCATCGGCGTCCGCGTCGGAATCCGCATCGGCATCGGAGTCAGCATCCGCATCAGAATCAGCGTCCGCGTCAGAGTCCGCATCAGCATCGGCGTCCGAGTCCGCATCGGCGTCCGCGTCGGAATCTGCATCGGCATCGGAGTCAGCATCTGCATCGGAATCCGCATCCGCGTCAGAGTCCGCATCGGCATCGGCGTCCGCATCGGAATCCGCGTCTGCATCCGAGTCGGCATCTGCATCGGCATCGGCATCGGAGTCAGCATCTGCATCGGAATCCGCATCCGCGTCAGAGTCCGCATCAGCATCGGCGTCCGCGTCGGAATCTGCATCGGCATCCGAGTCAGCATCCGCATCAGAATCAGCGTCCGCGTCAGAGTCCGCATCTGCATCGGAATCCGCATCCGCGTCAGAGTCCGCATCAGCATCGGCGTCCGCGTCGGAATCCGAATCCGCATCCGCATCCGCGTCAGAGTCCGCATCAGCATCGGCGTCCGCGTCGGAATCTGCATCGGCATCCGAGTCAGCATCCGCATCAGAATCAGCGTCCGCGTCAGAGTCCGCATCCGAGTCGGCATCGGAATCTGCATCGGAGTCAGCATCAGCATCGGCGTCCGCGTCGGAATCCGCATCCGCATCCGCGTCAGAGTCCGCATCAGCGTCCGCGTCTGCATCGGAATCTGCATCGGAGTCAGCATCCGCATCAGAATCCGCGTCTGCATCCGAGTCGGCATCTGCATCGGCATCGGCATCGGAGTCAGCATCTGCATCGGAATCCGCATCCGCGTCAGAGTCCGCATCAGCATCGGCGTCCGAGTCCGCATCGGCGTCCGCGTCGGAATCTGCATCGGCATCGGAGTCAGCATCTGCATCGGAATCCGCATCCGCGTCAGAGTCCGCATCAGCATCGGCGTCCGCATCGGAATCCGCATCCGCGTCAGAGTCCGCATCAGAATCTGCATCCGCGTCAGAGTCCGCATCAGCATCGGCGTCCGAGTCCGCATCGGCGTCCGCGTCGGAATCTGCATCGGCATCGGAGTCAGCATCCGCATCAGAATCAGCGTCCGCGTCAGAGTCCGCATCCGCATCGGAATCTGCATCGGCATCCGAGTCAGCATCCGCATCAGAATCAGCGTCCGCGTCAGAGTCCGCATCCGCATCGGAATCCGCATCCGCGTCAGAGTCCGCATCAGAATCTGCATCCGCGTCAGAGTCCGCATCGGCGTCCGCGTCGGAATCTGCATCGGCATCGGAGTCAGCATCTGCATCGGAATCCGCATCCGCGTCAGAGTCCGCATCAGCATCCGCATCGGAATCTGCATCCGCGTCGGAATCGGCATCGGCATCGGAGTCAGCATCCGCATCAGAATCCGCGTCTGCATCTGAGTCAGCATCCGAGTCGGCATCGGAATCTGCATCGGAGTCAGCATCTGCATCGGAATCCGCATCCGCGTCAGAGTCCGCATCAGCATCGGCGTCCGAGTCCGCATCGGCGTCCGCGTCGGAATCTGCATCGGCATCGGAGTCAGCATCCGCATCAGAATCAGCGTCCGCGTCAGAGTCCGCATCCGAGTCGGCATCGGCATCGGAGTCAGCATCCGCATCAGAATCTGCATCCGAACCATCATCGAAAACCGGATAGTCATCCGCATTTTGACCGTAATGGTTATTATCACTGGCTGTTGCGATACCTCCGCCAATCACTGCTGCGGCACCAGCCAGCCACCATGCGGCCTCATAAACAGACGACTCTTCTGGTATAAAGTAAAGCGATGCAGGACCGATGGATTTATCACCCAGACTGACAGGCAGGAAATCGATACTCTGTAAGTTCTCACCGGTATAGGCATAGATCTTACCATCCGGTTTCATGCCATATAAAGGCTCAGGATTTATTTTGTTGTAATAATCCTCAATAATCAGCGCGGGTTTATCATCACCATCAAGATAAATCCGTAAATCACCATCCATACTTTGAACGTAAATATTCCCAGGAGCAAAATTGTTCTCCACATTTTTGAGAATAAATTTTTGACCGACACCGTTTTTTACAATGACGGGATTGTCAGCATCGAGAGAGAGGTATTCAGATGCGCCCCCGCCACGTGACAGGACGAGAATTGCTTTTATAGTCATAATCATTCCCTTAATTAGCTAATAATAAATTAATATTTGTAATGGCTGTACTGTGCTTTCAGGTATTGTGTTGTTTAATCGTTAATATCATCACCGGTTTTAGACGTGGTATTAATCCCAGGTGTCACTCTCACGATAAAAAGATAACCAGGGGAGTAGTTCCGATGACTCAGTCATCATGTTGATATTCGACGTCCAGGCGGCGAATTCATTTTCTATCTGCGAAATGTTTGATGTGAAATAATCATTTTCAGCACTCAGAACATCCAGTAACGTCCGTGTTCCCAGGTTGTACCATTGCTCAAAATACATTTCCCGGATCTTTTCATTTTCCCTGGAAAGAAGTTGATACTCACGCGCCTTCTGGAGTGAGGTCTCTCGGTTGCGCGCCAGTTCCCGAATGGCGTACTGTCGTTCGTGTAAGTCCGTTTCATAATCCATTTTTGCCGCCTGGGCTCGCTGACTGGTTGCACTGACAGAGGCGGATGCGCTTCCGCCGGTAAAGAGCTCCCACTCAAGATTCAGTCCGGTATACCATTCATCACTGTTAGTTCTGTCAATGTCCCTGGAAACCGTCCAGTTGACAGAGGGAAGCAGGGAGGATTTTGCCGCATCAGCTTCATGCATCGCCGCCCTCATCTTGGCTCTGCTTATTTCAAGCTCCGGGTGGTCATCCAAATTTTTCATCACCTCAGTCAGGGGGATATCCGGCAGACTTCCCCAGTCCAGCGCGGGCATCTGCACCGTCTCCGGCGTCATTTCTTTTCCTGTAAGACGATGAAGCCGGAGGAGAGCCTCTTCCTGGTTACTGGCTAACTGGCGGATATGGGTCTGCGCCTGCAACATACGCGAACGTGCCTGTACCAGTTCACTGTGTCTGCCCGGATCCGCTCTCGTGATTTCTTCTAGCATGCCGGTAAGATGCTTCATTCGATCTTCATACCGGTGAGCAACATTGAGCATGCGCTGATACTGATCAATGGCCGCAATCAGTGTGACAATCTCCCCCGTAATCTGATTGCGACTGAGTCGCACGTTCACTTCTGCCGCGGCGGCACTCTCTTCGCCTCCCAGGATCCGGCTGTTGCGGGTACCGAAGTCATACAGCGTCGTGGTTGCCGTCAGTGTCGTCACCGTGTCTTTAAAGTGCCCCCGGCTTTGCCCACCTGAACGCCCTGCAAGCGGAGAACTGGTCGACAGTCTTACTTGTGGATAACGTTCACCTTTCACTTTTTCAACATCAAAACGGCTGGCTTCCGCTTCTGCCTGCGATTTTCGTATTTCTGTGCTGTATCTCAGACCGTCACAGACGGTTCCCTGGAGAAAATGCCGGGTCCCGGCAGGAGAAAGCTTTTCTCCTCTGGCCATCACAATTCGCTTTCGGGCTGTTGCTATGCAGAAGTCTTCTGTCTGCTGTGCACCGGTCGCCTTTCCTTCACGGGCACAGAGAGGGAAGCTCCCCGTCCCCAACAGCACAACAGTGGTCGCGAGCATTATAATAAGGCGTTTAACAAACATGTCCGGCTCCCTACCTTTCACGGAACGCTTCCTGCGCTCTGAAAACAGGCTTCAGAATGTAATCGAGGATAGTTTTTTCGCCGGTTCTGATTTCTGCACTGGCCACCATCCCTGGCATGATAGGAAATATTTTATTTTTAACCTGCAGCGCGGCTTTATCCGTACGGATATAAACACGGTAAAACGTGGTGTCCGCTTTGCTTTTTCCCTGGCGGACGCTCTCATCATCCTGAATAGTGTCAGGGCTGATGAGCTCCACTTTTCCGCTAAGTCCTCCGTAAATTGCAAAGTTATAGGCTGTGATTTTTACCATGGCGGGCAGACCCGGTCTCAGGAATGCCACGTCGGCAGGTTTAATTTTTGCCTCAATAAGCAACTGATCGCCCAGCGGAATAATCGTCATGATGTCGCCATTCTGTGGGATCACCCCCCCAATCGTTGTCACCTTGATGTTTTTCACGGTCCCCCTGACCGGGGCAAGAACCGTTGTCCGGTTCATCACGTCCGCCCGGGCGGTGACGTTTTCAACAGCCTGGGACAGTTCACTTTCAAGACGGGTGAGTTCCACATTGGCTTCAGAGCGATAGGCATGACCTGTTTCCGTGATCTTCAGGCGGAACTCGTTCGCCTGGCGTTGCATACGCAGCAGTTCAACCTCAGACATCAGCCCTTTACGCATCAGTGGTTCAGACATGCGGACTTCACTTTCGGCGAGTGACAGACTACGTTTCAGTCCGGCGATATTTTCGTCCAGGGCCTGTCTGCGAGCGTTATATGCCTGGGTTTCATCCCGAACGATACTGGCGACCTTCTGTACATCAGCAGGGAATGACAGTGGAGTTCCGTACGCTTCGGCACGAAGGCGGGCAAGGGTGCCTTTCAGTCCCAGAACCTTTGACACGCTCTCACGGTGAGAGGCACCGGCCCGGGTCTGATCGATACGCACAAGTACCTGTCCCTTCTCGACAATATCGCCTTCCTTAACGTTCATCTCCTCCAGGATGCCCCCTTCGAGGCTCTGGATCACCTGTTCACGTGACGCCGGGATAACAACACCATCACCTACTGTCACTTCTTCAACGACCGCAAATTTCGCCCAGACCAGCCCGGTAATCAGGATGAACGCCACCATCCAGATCATCACCAGACTACAGGGGGTTTTCTGTGTCACGATGGCTTCACGAATGTCGCTCAGAAACACCAGATCCCCGTCCCTGATTTTTCCACTCGGCGATGGATTTGCAGGCCGTTCAGGACATGATTTATTCACCTCAGGCATTTGCAGCCTCTGAAACGTCCCCGGCCTTACGCCCCTGATTCCGGAGCGCTGAAAGCACCGTCTCTTTCGGGCCGTCAGTAATAATTTTTCCGTTTTCCAGAACAACAATGCGATCAACCAGTTCCAGCAGCGACATGCGGTGAGTAACCAGAATCAACGTTTCATCCGTGACAGAGGTCTTCAGCTGTGCGATAAAACGCCTTTCTGTCTGGGAGTCCATCGCGCTCGTGGGTTCATCCATCAGAATGATTTCCGGATTTAACAGTAACGTTCTGGCGAGTGAAACCAGCTGACGCTGGCCACCTGAAAGCAGTACACCGGCTTCGCCAACCTGCATATCAAACCCGAGGGGATTGCTGGCCGCAATACGATCCACACCGGTCATACGGACCACGCGCAAAAGATCCTCCGTTGAGGCGGAAGGATTACCTATCATCAGATTGTCTCTCAGCGAACCATAAAACAGACGACTGTCTGAACCGACAAATCCCACAGCACCACGCCAGTCAGCAGGATCGACCTGTGTGGCATCAATGTTGTCGATCAGTACACTCCCCTGAACCGGGCGAAGAAGACGGGCAATCACTCGGAGCAATGTGGACTTCCCGCTGCCGATACTCCCGATAATGGCAACACGCTCACCTCGGGTAACCGATAAGTTAATGCCTTTCAGTACGGGAGGCGGGGTGACAGCGGCTGTCTGCGGATAGCTGAAGTCCACGCTCCGTAATGTCAGATTTCCCTGGAAAGAGGGCGATGACAGATAGGTGATTTCCGGATCCCTTTCCGGCGGCCTCTCCATCATGGCGGTCAGCGATTTGTGCGCCATCCGTGCGTGCTGGAAACGAGATGCCAGGCCGACGACCTGCCGGAGCGGCCCCATTGCCCTGCCAGCCAGAATGGTGGCGCCAATCATCGCCCCCATCGTCAGTTGCCCGTCATGAATAAGATAAACGCCGGCAACTACGATCATGATGGTGGTGGCCTGCTGGACCAGACTCATAAAACCAGAAAGGAAACTGGACAGGAATTTGGTTTTCCGGGATGAATCAGCAGACAGTGCACTGTAGTTATCCCAGCGACGTAACATCACACCTTCGCCGTGAACGCTTTTCAGTGTTTCAAGGCCACCGATCGATTCAATGAGTAATCCCTGGCGCTGCGATATTTCTGCCACATTCTGCCGGGTCGCCCGGGAAAGTGGCCACTGCATAATCAGTGAAACCAGAATGATGACAGGTATAGTGGTGAGCGGAACGAGCACCAGTGCCCCCCCAATCATGTAAATCACAACAAGGAAAAGCAGACAGAAAGGCAGGTCTGAAATCGTTGCGAGCGTTGCGGAGGTGACGAAATCCCGGATAGTTTCAAACTCTCTGAACTGATGTGCAAATGAACCGCTGGACTGTGGCCGGTTTTCCATACGCATTCCCAGCATCTGCCGGAAAAGTAAATTTCCCATAATCAAGTCGGCTTTTTTCCCGACGGTATCCAGCAGGTAGGCGCGAATAAGGCGGATAATAAATTCAAGGGTGATGGCAATAGTGACGCCGACAGCCAGAGACCATAAGGTGACATACGCCTGTGTCGGCACAACCCGGTCATAGACATTCATTGTAAAAAAAACGGTGGACAGCGTCAGGATATTCGCCAGCACAGCAGCAAAGGCCGCACTCAGGAAATAGTGGCGGAAGCGCCAGAGTGTTGAGAAAAGCCAGTTCTCCTTGCGGGAAACATCAGGAAACACATCGTCTTTACGATGATCAATCTGCGGTATGAGACCGCATAATAAGGCATAACCGCCGTAGATGTTGTCAAATTCTTCTGTATTCAGTATCACCAGACCGCCGTTTTTTTCGGGCAGGGCCAGGGTGTAACGGACAGATTTATGTTCCACCTGCCGCGAGACGAGAATACAAACCGAGCCATCCTTGCGGGTCACAACAGCAGGAAAAAGATAAGAGAATATATCTTCAGCTTTACGTGTAACCCATGCTGCGGCGATACCATTTTTTTCCAGCATACGCAAGGCTGTCTCTGGTTTCACCACCCGGTCACGGGGTAATCCCGAAAACAGTACAGAAATGCTTGTCTGCTTATTATAGTATGCAGATATCCATTTTACTGACCAAAGTAACGAATCTACTGGTTCCGTTCTTTCCACAAATCCCTCATCTGAATACGCATTCCGTTTATTTTTATCACTTTTGGTGTAAGTGTCAGACGAGCAATATTAAAAATCCATGCTACCGCCCTTCCGTCTTCGAACACCTGAGGAATGAGAATGAAAAAATTATTCTATATATCTCTTTTTGTTTTGATTATAAAATTGATTTTCGTCAACAAGTATTGAAATACATATAAAGAAAACCTCAAAAAATAATTATCAAGATGTTCTTCGTCAGATTTATTAAAATAGGATAAAAATTCACTTTCCACGAAAAAATCCTAAAACAGTAAAAATCGATATATAAAATCTGAAAGTTCAGTAATTTCAACACATATAAGAAAGGGGGTGTTAAAGCTAAAAAAGTTAACATCGACTGTTAACGAAACACAGGTTACTGAAGTTGAGAAAAATGCTGTGGCCATGAAAGTTGATATCTTTTGAGGTGCTAACTCTCGGGCTAGTAACGTTTAATTTGAACCCAAGCCGGGTATATACCGAACAGCAGCGTTGATAACCTGAATGTGCAGGTGCGCTTTATTGTCCCGGAAGACATTGCTCCGTGACCAAACGGACAATGCATCCCCCTTTAATAAGACTATTAATTATATCCATAGACTGGCCCCATAGATCACAAGACATTTCGCCTCTCTTAAAATAAGAGGTAATCTTAGAACTATGTTTAACACCAGTCAGAATAATAAGATTGAAGTGTTATCAGGACCCGAGCGGCGTCGCCGTCGTACTCCGCAGGAAAAAATTGCCATTATTCAACAGACTATGGAGCCCGGCATGACCGTGTCTCATGTCGCTCGTCTGCATGGCATCAATGCTAACCAGATCTTTAAATGGCGCAGACAGTATGAAGACGGCTCTCTGACCGCCGTGGCATCAGGTGAAGAGGTCGTTCCCGCATCTGAACTTGCTGCTGCCAATAAGCAAATCCGCGAGCTTCAACGCCTTCTGGGCAAAAAGACGATGGAAGCTGAAATACTTAAAGAGGCTGTGGAGTTTGGTCGGACAAAAAAATGGATTGCGCATGCACCCTTGTTGCCCGGGGACGATGAATAACTGACGTCTGCCGGAGTATCGGTGTGTCGCGTGCGCAATTGAGTCTCAGGGTTAACCGGCTATCTGGCTGGCAGGATCGCAGACGACAATCCCATTTTGATGACAGCGAGGTGTTGTCCCGGATAAACACAGCGGTCGCAGTCCTACCGACGTATGGCTATCGCCGTGTGTGGGCAGTGCTGCGACGGGAGTCAGAACGTGAAGGTCAGCCAGTGGTTAACGCAAAACGGGTGTATCGCATTATGAAATCACACCACCTGCTTCTTGAGCGTAAACCTGCAGATCCCTGTCGGAAGCGGGCCCATAAGGGGCGTGTGGCAGTAAGTGAAAGTAACCGGCGCTGGTGCTCAGATGGCTTTGAGTTCCGCTGTGACAACGGTGAAAAGCTGCGGGTAACCTTCGCGCAGGACTGCTGCGACAGAGAGAGCATAGACAGGGCAGCGGGCACAGATGGCTATGACAAAGAGACGGTGCAGGATGTCATGCTGGGTGCAGTAGAAAAACGCTTCGGAAAGCAACTGCCAACGGAGCCGCTGGAATGGCTGACGGATAACGGCTCAGCTTACAGAGCACATGAAACAAGAGCGTTCGCCCGGATGCTGGGGCTTGAGCCATGCACGACAGCGGTGAGGAGCCCGGAAAGTAACGGTATAGAAGAAAGCTTCGTGAAGACGATAAAGCGGGATTACATCAGCATCATGCCCAAAGCGGACAGCCGGATAGCGGTGATGAATCTGGCGGTGGCGTTCAGTCATTACAACGAACATCATCCACACAACGCGCTGGGATATCGCTCACCACGGGAATATATACGCAGAAAGTTATCGCAACCGTAAGATAGAAAACGCGTCTGGATATATAGGGGCAAATCCACTCATCTGAGAGTCATGCCGATCGGTTAAAGTCCTGTTGAACAATTCAGTCGCTGTATAAGGATCCGGAAATGCTCACCCATTTGCGGATCTTTTAATATAAATTAAACAGTCCAACTGGACTGACCCCACCCCGGTAGGTAAGGGCAGTGTTGGCAGGATAGACTGGTACGACTTTCGCCAGCCGAAATTTTCCTCATCCCCAAACGGCCAAGAATCTTGGCGTTGACATTGCGGCCGGTGTGACTCTCTGGTCAAAGAATGATGAACAGAATGTACTAACCCTACACGAAGCTGCTTGAATCGCCACGGGTTTAACAGACACCCCGGAGTCATTTAAGATGACTTAAAGAGAGGTGCCCATGAGCGGTAAGCGTTATCCTGAAGAGTTTAAAATTGAAGCAGTCAAACAGGTTGTTGATCGTGGTCATTCTGTTTCCAGCGTTGCAACTCGTCTCGATATCACCACCCACAGCCTTTACGCCTGGATAAAGAAGTACGGTCCGGATTCTTCCACTAATAATGAACAGTCAGATGCTCAGGCCGAGATCCGCCGACTCCAGAAGGAGTTAAAGCGGGTTACTGACGAACGGGATATATTAAAAAAAGCCGCGGCGTACTTCGCAAAGCTGTCCGACTGAGGTACGCCTTTATCCGTGACAACAATCGTTGCTGGCCTGTCCGCCTGCTCTGCCAGGTGCTGGATGTGCATCCAAGTGGGTTTTACGCCTGGCTTAAGCAGCCACATTCACGACGGTATCATGCTGACCTGAAGCTGACGGGACATATTAAGCAGTTCTGGCTGGAGTCGGGCTGTGTTTATGGCTATCGCAAGATCTATCTCGATCTGCGGGATTCCGGGCAACAATGCGGTGTAAACAAAGTCTGGCGGTTGATGCAACGTGTGGGGATAAAGGCTCAGGTCGGATACCGAAGTCCACGGGCGCGTAAAGGTGAAGCCAGTATTGTGACGCCCAACAAGCTCCAGCGGCAGTTCAACCCGGAAGCACCGGATGAACGTTGGGTTACGGACATAACCTACATCCGAACCCACGAAGGCTGGTTGTATCTGGCCGTGGTGGTTGACCTGTTCTCCCGAAAAGTTATCGGCTGGTCAATGCAACCCCGAATGACAAAAGAGATTGTCCTGAACGCATTACTTATGGCGGTGTGGAGGCGTAATCCTCAAAAGCAGGTACTGGTTCACTCTGATCAGAGCAGTCAGTACACGAGCCATGAGTGGCAGTCGTTCCTGAAATCACACGGTCTGGAAGGCAGCATGAGCCGTCGCGGAAACTGCCACGACAATGCGGTTGCGGAAAGCTTTTTCCAGCTACTGAAGCGCGAACGGATTAAGAAAAAGATCTACGGAACTAGAGACGAAGCCAGAAGCGATATTTTTGATTACATCGAAATGTTTTATAACAGTAAGCGTCGGCATGGTTCGAGCGAGCAGATGCCACCAGTTGAATATGAAAACCTATATTATCAACGACTCAGAAGTGTCTAGGTTATCCGTGGCGATTCAAACCCTCTTATGAAGTCAGTATTGATAGACCGGTGAACTACGATGATACCGAAGCCATTGATAACCTGCGCTACATCATCAGCTATCTCGCCAAAGAAGAGCAAAAGCACGGTCACTATCACTACGGAGCCAGTGAGGTACCGCCACCCAGTGGACTGGGGCGTCCTCGCACGTTGTAACTTACGTTCTGCACTTTTTTACGTATCAATCCATTGATGTGGAAGGGCTGGTAGTAACGAGCAATCAACCACCAGCTCAGAATAATCCCACAATGGAAGACAGCATTATGACAGAACAAATTTCTTTGCTTGATGACCAACTGGTGGATATGCGGTTCCTCACGAAGCTAACGGGACTTACGGATAAATGGTTCTATAAGCTGATTAAAGATGGTGACTTCCCCAAACCAGTCAAACTGGGGCGCAGTTCTCGCTGGTTAAAGAGCGAAGTAGAAAACTGGCTTCAGGAACGTATTAACCAGTCACGTAAATAACACCACTCTGACCCTCCCCCCCGGCAAGAAAATAATTATCCGACTCGTTCGGAGGTTTTCTGCTGTCTGTCATTAAAGCCAGAAGGAATATGAACAATGAAAGATTACAAACCACGTTACGAAGAACTTTATAAATATTATCAGGTCTGGTTGACTGATTTTACGAAGCTAACGGTCAGATCGGGTATGTGTCACCAGAATATCTACCACCATCATACCCTGACGGTTGGCAGCCTTAAGTTTCCGGGAGAGGAAGAGGTTATTGCTATTGTCCCCCAGTGCCTGCACCGGATTATTTATGGCAGAGCAGCAGCCCCACTGACTGTTAATGATGACCTGAGTGTCAGTTTATTTACCCAGGAGCATCTGCTGGCTCACCATCCCATGCTGGAGGGGATTTTGCTGTCTGAGTGCGTGCGTTTAAAACAACGCCCTCTGGCAAATAAGCTCATCAGTTTGTTCCGCCAGTTCGGCGGTAGCGAGCTACGTCTGAAGCTGGTCTGGCTGTGCTGGTACGATTTGATGCTGGGGAATTGCCTTGATGACTGGACCGACAACCTCAGGTTCAAAAAAGACAAAGAGATGGATATCTGGATCAATGACCGGCAGGTTGAAAACCCTGCGCTGACCAGTCTGATGGACGAGTATGTCTGCTTTGCATGGCGGACGACAGCGGAACCACTGAATCAGGCTTCATCCATAGTCATGCAAGGAATAGCAGCTTCACGCGCTAGCTTTAAATCACGGTGGCACTGACGAGGGAGTACCTATCCTGCGCCCGCATTACGGCGAAGGTTTTTACAACGCTTACGTCAGAGACCCCGATGGCAACAAGCTGACATTCGCCTATTACACCGCACTATCCTGATAACGTTAAACCGGGGCCTTAGCGCCCCATCTGAAACTAAACTTATCCCGTAGATTTCAGAGGAGCATTGGACGAGTTGATAAATGCCGAGATGTCTGAATGTTTTTACGCCAGAACTCCATAGTGTGCCAACCAAAGAACAGTAACGACACCCCACATACGCTTACTTCGCCTCCTCCGATAAAACCTGGCTAATCCGCCATTCACACCCTGCCCGCGTAGCCCGTACAGGGACTGCTGACGCCTGCGTGTTGTCTGGCAGCAAGGAACTATACAATGTACGCAAAATCCTTTATCGCTCTCGATGGTAACGGTCGCTTGACCGGTGCCCGTACTGCGCAGACCGCCTCTTACGACAAGTATACCTACCACCTCTGCGGCAATACGCTGCAATACCATCTTGAATACCAGACGGAACACCCGAGGTTTGCACACCGGCCCGATATGCAGACTCTTCATGTGATCCGGCCTGGTTTGAACACGACCAGCGCTCAGTGATTCAACATGTGCTGATGAACTGTGCCCATCTGGACCCGGAAGTGAGGGCGGAGGCTCGTCACAGAAAGTTATGCAACACCATCAATGGGCTGGATGCATCGGTGACAACATGCTCTTGGTACTGTGTCTGGCGCAGTGGTCATTACTGCGAGGATAAGTATTGTGCGTCGTGTAGGACGGGCATTTACAGCATTGAACAATCCAGCTGGCAACTGAATTACTGCTGTAATGTCAGCCCTGAATAATCACTGTCAGCCAGGAAGACTAATACATTGCTGCCGCTGCTTTACGCGTGGCAAGTACCTACCGGATTTCTGTATGCCCCGTTGGGTACCCGCGGTGTTTAGCGACAGCTTCTTAAGAACTCCCCTGTTGCATGCACTCACCATTTCGAATGGTGATGAGCTGGTTACCAGAGAAATAATCCATCCCCCGACTTTTCCGCGAAAGAACTGAACGCGAGTGTGCTTTACAAGACCCTTATTATCTATCAGAACAAAACTTTTCCTGAAAGTGCTGTCGGCATTCAGCTATTGCTGAACATATAGGGCGCATGTGATAGGTTATTGCTGTCTGGAATCCCTTACCGGTTTGAAATCCCAAGTATTCAAGACTTATAACATCGTCAGTCTTGATCCAGCCACGCTCACCATGCTCACCGATATTTCCCTCACGATAAACGATGATTTTCTCCGGATAGTCAGGATTTTCACCTTCCTTCGAGAAAATCTCATAGCGGACATCGCCAGTGCGTTCATTGCTCAACAGCAGTACTTTTACCAGATTGAGTTGTACCATTGTTGCCTCCCGGTCCTCAGGACATACGTTGTTTTACGGATTTGAAGAATATATCCCACAAATGTTCTGCCATACCTTCATTAGTCAGTAATGTGTTATGACTGTTTCCGGAGAACCCCATCATCGTGCGAAAACCCAGAGACTGACCGTTATCCGCCAAACTTAAACTTTCGTTGTAGCTGTTTCGAACCATGCCGTCATGACTGAAACAGACTGAGCCTACCCCATGGAGTCTGTCACCACGCCAGACCCCACACTGCCCCGTCCGGGTACCGTGTAAATAAATCGCGCAGGTGAACGCGCTGGAGTCAACCGGTTGAAATTCCACTTCTATACCTGGGTTGCGTTGTTTTAGCTCGAAGAGAGAGTTTTCGAAATAGCGTGCAACATACTCAAAACCTTCACGGCTAGCCCGATCTTTATCGAGATCGCTGAATGTTTTTGGAAGCGAGAGATTGCCGGATCGGGGCTGTAAAACTGTATTTACCGACGGTGATAGTTGAGCCTTTGATGAAGTTGAAGCGTGGGGCACTTGGGTTGAATTGTTGGTATCAATACGGGCAGCAGCCTTTGATACTGCATCAACAACCTGCACAAACCCGTCATCATGACTGGGAAACTGAGTAATCGGTTTCCCATCTTTGGTTGCGGCCAGTAGCTTACCGAAAGGAAGATTATGCCATGCACAATTGCGCAAAATCACCGGGATGACTATCGCTTCCCCTCTTTCATGCCGCGCCATTGCATTCTTAATTTCAATATTCCAGCAATAATCCGATGCAATGAAGTCGCTACTGACTAACAGCAGAATAATATTGGCTTCGGCGAAATAGCGATCTATTTCATGCTCAAATTCCTGCCCAGGAGCAATACGTCGGTCATGCCACGCGCTGATTGTTCCCATACGTTTTAACGGTGAGAGATGCGTTTCGAGCTCGTTACGCAAAGCTTCATCTGCATGAGAATAGGAAAAAACGAGGGTAGCCATAAACGTTAATCTCTCCTGAAATATCCTTGATATACAGCTATTGTAGTTAGTGTAATAAGGGGCAAACAGCCCCTATGCGATTAACATGCACTCATCCCATCAGGAGGCATCTTAGGGTTGGTTGCAGCTTGGTTTACCAATTTAAGGATCGCTTCCTTGCCAAACTCCTTGCATAGACGAGCAATGTCCCTTTGTGCATGTGAGCGTTTATGTTGCGCGTGTAGCCTTGCGCATTTCCTCATAATCTTCTCCGGATCGGACTTCAGAGAATGAAGATCTTCTTTACTGATGAAAAAAACCGCCTGATTGGTGATTCCACCAACATCAGAGCCCGTTGAAACGGAATTTGTTGAGACAGGGAGATTCTTCAGCTTCAAGGAGTGAATGACCGCAGAGGCTCGTTTAACGCTAAAATCGGCATTAATTTCATACCCTGCAGTAGTGATCGTTTTTCCATCACATAAGGCTGCAAATACGCACAGGCTTGATTTTTGCAAACGTTTTATCACGTCAAGCATGATGAAATTACCTGAAAAATAAGCATTGAGCTTATGCCGCGCAATTTCGGGTGAATACTGGTCGGTTACTTTTTCCATCAGTTACTCCAAATCGGTTTATTGGTACCGTTACTGGAGCCAGGCTTGTCGATTACGTTGTGAATAACGTATACTCGAAATGCGATTAGCAGGGCTCAAGTGGCGGATTATTCCTCCGCAGAGGTTTTGTTTTTCTGGTGAAGGTTGTCTGCAAACAACCTTCACCATCCCTTCCAGAAGAAATACTCATACAGAACAATTGTTCTATCCAAATATTCCTCCAGAACGATACTGCTGATGATCAATTTATCAACAGATGTCAATCCTAACTCATTGCAAGAAGTAGATCAACATGTGATAATGAACAGTATACTTAGTGTATCATCTATTGGAGTGTTACGATGACAGAATTTCATGACGTTCATTTGGAACTGCTTGTTGAAGCTTATTCGCTTCCTCAGGCAGAGCGACTGGCGTACATCGATTTGTGTATACGCTACCTCGGCAGCATATCCAGGGCCGAAATTATGGCTGAGTTCAAAGTTGCACAGGCTGCAGCCTCAAAAGATCTTGCTTTATATCGGGAACTCAAGCCAGGTAACTGTAGTATTGATACGGCAACCAAAAGGACGATTATTTCTCATGGTAGCTATACTCCATTGGTGCAGATTAGTGTTCATACAGCGCTGAATCTGATCCAGTATGGTTTCTCTCGTTCGGAGTTGATGCAAAAACGTCCGATGCTGCCGATTGATGAGATAGACCCACTTTATCTACCCGAGCGTTTGAAAGAAGAACAGGTCTATGTTGTCACCAGGGCAATAAAAGGCCGCTATGCGATCAAATGCTCATATGGCTCAGAAAGTGGCGAGCATGGCAAACGGATACTATTTCCATCAGCATTATTTGTAGATCGGAAAAACTGGTACTTCAGAGCTTATGATCGAAATGATTCGGATCCAAACCTGAGTGGGTTTAAAAACTTTAAGTTATCGAGAATTTTTGATGTTGAGCAAGAGGAATCGATACTGCCGACGGTTGCAGAGTTGACGGACAGAGAATGGAATGAGGAGGTTACCTTCATCATTGCATTCAAAAAGGATCTTCGACCTGAGATTGTAGATAAAATCTCTCGCGAGTTTTCGATCAGCGGTAATGTGCATTCTGTTACATGTCGCGCTGCTTTGGCCTGGTACGTAAAGACCAACTGGAAAATAGATCTGACAGGAAATAACAATAATGGTTGGTTGTATTTTGATGTTCTGAATAAAGAAGCTTTACAAGAAGTTAAATGCCTGGAGAAGTTGTTTGAAGAGTAATATTTTCAGTCACTGCTCTTCCAAACTGGAGTTTGATTGCGGATGGGCAAGTTATTGCGCCAGCATTCGCTACCGTCTGTCTTATGCTAGGGGTGGCTCGGGAGACGTCACATGTTGATGATGCATAGTGGCTGAGACTGATAACGATTCAGCTTGCCCGCTAGTGGGTAGATGTACTGCCTGAGCGTCCTAACTTACTGATCCACCACAACCCGTATTCACAAGTTGAGCGATCTTCGTAGATGGTTTCACCGCTCTTAAGGTTCGTGCCATGCGGAGCTTTAGTCTGCACTATCTGTGACTTCACCAGTTATTTGAGAGAATTATGCAGAACCGGAACAGACTGCTGTTCTTCTATCTGAACCGCGTATTCGGATCGGACATGAACGTTGATTTCTGGTGAACAGCTGATCGATGTTCCAGGCGAAACATGATCGAGTAGAGCGGAATACGCAACTTTACAACTACTCATGATTTTCGCGATAAATTTCCGAGTCTGTCATGGCGATTATCATTTCGAGTAAAGCGCGAGAAATGTACTCGGGCAGTTAACAGAGAACGTGTAACATAGATATCAATTGAACAGTCATTACTGCCAGCCGTTCTGGGATTATGGGGCGCTGCATGGCCTGAGACGTGATAAAAATCAAAACAGGGTATACGATGAAATTCACCGAAGACACCCGGGTAAAAATCCCCGTCATCCTCCACCTGATACGGCTGGGCTACAGCTACCTGTCTCTGAAAGAACAACACTGGGACAAAGAAACCAACATCTTTCCTGACCTTTTCACCGCAGCAGTTGGCAGAATTAACCCCGGAATTGCGCCCGACGACATCGGGCGCCTTTTAAAAGACCTCACGCTGCTTCTCGACAACGACGACCTCGGCCGCGCCTTCTTTGAAAAACTCAGCGACCGTTCCGGCATCAAACTGATAGACTTCGACAATTTCAACAACAACAGCTTCCATGTCGTCACCGAACTGACTTGCGAAAACGGCGATGAAGAGTTCCGCCCGGACATCACGCTACTGATCAATGGCATGCCACTGATCTTTATCGAAGTGAAAAAGCCCAACAACCGCGAAGGTATCGTCGCAGAACGCAACCGCATCAACGAACGCTTTAAGAACCCCAAATTCAAACGCTTCGCCAATATCACCCAGTTCATGATCTTCTCCAACAACATGGAGTATGACGACAGTGACCCGGAGCCGATTCAGGGGGCATTCTACGCCAGCAGCTCATACAGCAACCCGGTATTCAACTACTTCCGCGAAGAAGAACTCTTCAACCTGACCAACTTACTGAAACCGCTGTCAGAAGAAACCGAAATCGCCGTTCTGAAAGACAACAACCTGGAAGTCATTCGTACCAACCCGGAATTTCAGACCAACAAAGATCACAACCGCCCGACCAACCGCCTTTGTACCGCGCTGTTGAGCCGCGATCGGCTGGCATTTATCCTGCGCTATGCGCTGGTGTACGTCGCCGAACCGGGCGGCATCCAGAAGCACATCATGCGTTACCCGCAGCTCTTCGCCACCAAAGCAATCGAGCGCAAACTGAACGCTGGCGTGAAAAAAGGCATTATCTGGCACACCCAGGGCAGTGGAAAAACCGCACTGGCTTACTACAACGTGCGGTTCCTGACGGATTACTTACAGAGTCAGCAGGTGATCCCAAAATTCTACTTTATTGTTGACCGTCTGGATCTGCTCCAGCAGGCGCAGCGCGAGTTCACCGCCCGTGGCTTAATTGTTCACCTTATTGACTCACGCGAAGCCTTCACCCGCGACATCAAAGCGGCGCAGGCGCTGCACAATCACCACGGCAAAGCGGAAATCACCGTCGTCAACATCCAGAAATTCCGCGATGACCCGGACGTCGTCACCATCAAAGACTACGACATCAACATCCAGCGCGTGTACTTCCTCGATGAAGTCCACCGCAGCTACAACCCCAAAGGGAGCTTCCTGGCGAACTTAAGCCAGTCGGACACCAACGCCATCAAAATTGGCCTGACCGGTACACCTCTGCTGGGAACGGACTACAACTCCCGCGATCTCTTCGGCGACTACATCCACAAATACTACTACAACGCCTCCATTGCCGACGGCTACACGCTGCGCCTGATCCGTGAAGAGATCGCCACCAACTACCGGATGATCCTGCAACAGGCGCTAAAAGACGTAGAAGTCAGAATGGGCGATGTAGATCGCAAATACATCTACGCCCATCCCAGCTTCGTCAAACCGATGCTGGACTACATCGTCACCGACTTTGCCAAAAGCCGGGGCGCGCTGAATGATGGCACCATCGGCGGCATGGTGATATGTGACAGCTCTGAACAGGCCAAACAGATGTTTGAATTGTTCAATGCCGACTACGCCGAATCGCCCACCGTTGCCAATGAAGTTACCGACGAAATGTCTATATTACAGGCCGCAGAACCCGCTGCCGTTTACCAGATCCACGCCAAAGAAACACGGAAAATCAAACGCGCCGCTCTGATCCTGCACGACATCGGCAGCAAGCAGGAACGTAAAGAATGGGTGGAACAATTCAAGGCGGGTGAGATTGACCTGCTGTTCGTCTACAATATGCTGCTCACCGGCTTTGATGCCAAACGGCTGAAAAAACTCTACCTCGGGCGGGTGATCAGAAAGCACAACCTTCTCCAGGCGCTGACCCGCGTTAACCGAACCTACAACCACTTCCGCTACGGCTACGTTGTGGACTTCGCCGATATCCGCCAGGAATTTGATGCCACCAACAAAGCCTACTTCGAAGAGCTACAGGCCGAACTGGGCGACGAAATGGAGCACTATTCCCGCCTGTTCAAATCGGCGGAAGAGATCCGCGAAGAAATTGAACACATTAAAGACGTTCTGTTCAGTTTCGATACGGAAAACGCAGAAATTTTCACTGACCAGATAAACCAGATCCAGGACCGGGAAACCGCGCTGGCGCTAAAAAACGCGCTGGCCGATGCCCGCAGCCTGTACAACCTGATCCGCCTCCAGGGCAACACTGAGTTTCTCCAGGCGCTGGACTTCAACAAACTCAACATCCTCTACCGAGAAGCCAGCCACCGCCTCGACTTACTCAACCTGAAGGCGGATCTGGAGCAGGGTGTTGACCTCTCCGGTCTGTTGAACCGTGCGCTGGAAGAGGTGATCTTTGAATTCCACAAAGTGGGCGAAGAGGAACTGGTGCTGGCTGACGAACTGAAAGAGACGCTGCGCCGTACCCGCGAGGCGCTGGCCGCCAACTTCGACCAGCAGGACCCGCAGTTCGTTAGCCTGAAAGACGAACTGGAGCGACTGTTTAAGAAAAAGAAACTCAGCGAAGTCACCCAGGAAGAAATGGTTGCGAATATTGGCACACTCAATAAAATTCATGACCGCATCAAAGAGCTGAACCGCCAGAACAACCTGCTACGCCAGAAATACAGGGGCGATGTGAAATACGCGCGAACCCACAAACGCCTGTGCGAACGCGGCGGCCTTAGCGAGCCGGAGCGTAAAATCTTCGAAGCGCTGCTTGGTGTTAAGCTGGATGCGGATGAAAAAGTGCTAAATAACAGCCAGATACTGAACAATGAAAGCTACTTTGAACGCCAGATCGTGTCATGCGTGCTGGAACACTTTGAAAAACAACAGAAGATCACTCTCAGTGCGAAAGCGGCTGGCGATATCAACCGCCTGATTGTGGCGGAATACCTGAACGAATTTAATACCGGAGCACGTACGTGGTAGAACTGGAATTTAGAGACAAAACCAAAACCCTGATCGATAGCCTGAAAAGCATTTGTGCTAACTACGGTCTGGGCAACGACGGTAACGAATTCAAAATCATCACTCAGGCATTTCTATACAAATTCCTGAACGACAAATTCGCCTTTGAAGCAAAAAAGGTGGATACAAGCATCGCCAGCGCCGAAAAATGGGAAGTTGCGCTCAATCAGATGAGTGAAGAACAGCGGGATAAGCTGCAACTGAAGATGAGCGCCGACACAGCGCGTCTGAAGCCACATCACTTCATTCAGTATTTATACAACCGTCAAAATGAGGCCAATTTCGCCACCACCTTTGACGACACCCTGATGGACATCGCCGCTACCAACAACGATGTCTTCGCGGTCAAAACCGACGGCGGTGCAAAAGTGGTGCTGTTTGAACGCTTGAGCCAGTACATCGCCGACGAATCAAAGCGCGACGACTTCTGCCGTGCCATTATCAACAAACTGGCCGATTTCAGCTTCGAGCGCATCTTTACGCAGAAATTCGACTTCTATGCCACCATCTTTGAATACCTGATCAAAGACTACAACAGCAACTCCGGCGGTAAATACGCTGAATACTACACGCCTCATGCCGTAGCACGCATCATGGCAGAAATTCTGGTACCGAAAGCGCAACAGGGCGTTGTGCGCAACGTAAGCTGTTACGACCCGTCCGCCGGTTCTGGCACGCTGCTGATGAACGTGGCGCACGCCATTGGGGAAGATCGTTGCAGCATCTTTGCCCAGGACATCTCACAGAAATCCTCCAGCCTGCTGCGCCTAAACCTGATCCTCAACAATTTGGTACATTCGATCCCTAACGTTATCCAGGGTAATACCATTTTGCATCCGTTCCATAAAGATGGCAGCATGCTGAAACGCTTTGACTACATCGTCTCCAACCCGCCGTTTAAGATGGATTTTAGCGACTTCCGCGATGCGCTGGACAGTAAGGAAAACCAGCAACGTTTCTTTGCCGGGATACCGAAAGTACCTAAAGCCGCCAAAGACAAAATGGCGATTTACCAGTTGTTTCTGCAACACATCATTTTCTCGCTGAAACCGGGTGGCAAGGCGGCGGTCGTGGTGCCGACCGGCTTTATCACCGCGCAGTCGGGTATTGATAAAGGGATTCGCGAACATCTGGTGAAAAACAGGATGCTGGCGGGCGTGGTTTCCATGCCGTCCAATATCTTCGCTACTACCGGCACCAACGTGTCGATCCTGTTTATTGACGCCAGCAACAAAGAGAAAGTGGTGCTGATCGACGCCTCGAATTTAGGTGAAAAGGTCAAAGACGGCAAAAACCAGAAAACGGTGCTGACGGAAGAAGAAGAGCAGCGTATCTGCGAAGCGTTTAACAACAATTGGAGCGAAGAGGATTTCTCGGTGGTGGTCAGCTATGACGAGATCGCCGGGAAAAATTACTCGTTCAGCGCCGGGCAGTATTTTGATGTGAAAATTGAATATACCGATATGACGCCGGAACAGTTTGCCGCGAAGATGAACGGGTTTACGGAGAATCTGGAAAGTTTGTTTAGCCAGTCGCGCGAGTTGGAAGCGGAGATTAAGAAGCAGATGGCAGGGCTGAAGTATGAGTAAGTTCATCACTGTGAAACTGAATGAACTGGCTGCTCCGGGTAGATCGGTTATATCTGGACCATTTGGTAGTAATATTGGCCAACGTTTTTTTAAAACTCATGGTGTACCGATTATTAGAGGAAATAATCTGACGACTGATTTTAAGAAATTTAACGATGATGGATTCGTTTTCTTAACAGAAGAAAAAGCAGATGAGCTCAAATCAGATGCCATCAAAGGCGATATTTTGTTTACGGCTGCGGGTACAATTGGTCAGGTGGGTATGATCCCGCAATCGGCGAAATATGACCGATATGTAATCTCAAATAAACAATTAAGATTCAGGGTTGATCCAAAAAAAGCAGAACCTGACTATGTATATTATTGGTTGGCAAGCCCCTGGATATACAAAACTATTATTGACAGAAATACAGGGAGTACAGTTCCATTAATTAACTTAGGGATAATCAAATCGTTACCGGTCTCTTTGCCAAAAGATATAATTGAGCAGAAGAAAATAGCTAGCGTTTTAGCAAACATTGACGAAAAAATCGTCCTCAACAACCGCATCAACACCGAACTGGAAGCTATGGCGAAAACGTTGTATGACTACTGGTTTGTACAGTTTGATTTCCCTGATGCCAACGGAAAACCGTATAAAACCTCCGGCGGGAAGATGGAATATAACGCTACGCTGAAACGGGAAATTCCGGTGGGTTGGAATGACTCTATCCTTGGTGAGTTTATTGAGTTAGAACGAGGTGTTACTTATAGCAAAGAAGATGTCAAAATTCAGGATAATAAAGATACGATTGGTGTTCTTCGCGCTACAAATGTAACAGGAAATGCTGTAGACATTGATGATTTGGTCCTCATTCCCTCTTGTAAGGCAAGTACAAGCCAAATGTTGAGGAAGTTTGACGTTTTGATAGTAATGTCAAGTGGTAGTAAACAGCATGTAGGAAAAAATGGTGTGTATTATTTTGAAAAACCTAATGCATTTGGCGCATTTTGTTCAAAAATAACACCAAACAATAAGTTTAGATACTTTATTAATACATTCCTTCAATCCGAATGGTTTAAGTCCTATATAAACAATCAGTGTATGGGAACTAATATTAATAATTTAACAAACACACATATCACTAAATGTGAGATTATATGCCCTGCTTCTGATGTTGTAGAGTTATTCGAGAATAAAATGATGCCAATTTATAATAAACTAGCATCAAACACTCAAGAAAATAGCCGGTTAACCAAACTCCGAGAATGGCTCCTCCCCCTACTTATGAACGGACAGGTCACGGTCAAATAATCCCCAACGTGTTTTGCGAGGCGTAGTCCAGCTCCATACTGCGCCTCACTCACCACAACCAAAACCTTGCCATCCATTTCTGTTCGGATATCACCCACATTTACCGGTATTTATTATTACAACACCCACCGACCTATAGCCGTCATCAAAAATCTTACTTTTCACTGTGATTAGACAGTCAATCCGGTTAAGTAAATCGCCGGGATATACATCATTATGAATATCCCGGCGATTTAGGGTATGTTTGTTTCCCTGGTGGAAGTGTCTTATTTAAAATGAATATTGATGAAGAGGTTCGTTCCAACTCATCACAATGGGTTGTTAGTTTTGGCATAGCCAAAGGGAGAGATAACTTTTTGCATATTCGCATCAAGATAATCCGCCCACCACTGCAGCATCAGCCTACGCTCCCCAAGATGCTCCGCCTTATGAATGTAAGCTGCTCGCACAGAGCTACGCTCCTGGTGACTCATCTGCCGCTCTACCGCATCCCTCGACCATAATCCCGATTCGATCAACGAGCTACACGCCATGGTCCTGAAACCATGCCCACAAACTTCCGTTTTCGTGTCATAGCCCATCACTCGTAGAGCCTTGTTCACCGTGTTCTCACTCATGGGTTTACGCGGATCGTGATCTCCTACGAAGATCAGGTCACGGTTCCCATTCATGCTTTTGATCTTTTCCAAGATAGCGAGAGCTTGTCGCGACAAAGGAACGAGATGAGGAGTCCTCATCTTCGAGCCACGTTGAGAATGCTTAACACCTTCCAGCGGTTCACGCTCACCAGGAATCGTCCACATGGCCGTTTCGAAATCTACTTCTGACCAACGGGCAAATCGCAGCTCGCTTGAACGGATAAAAACTAACAAGGTAAGTTCGACAGCAAGTCGGGTTAATGGTCTTCCGGAATAGTGATCGATACGGTGAAGCAATTCAGGAATGCGGTTAAGCTCCAGAGCAGCACGGTGCTGTCTTTTCGCCGTAGCAACTGCACCGGCAATCTCTTGTACTGGGTTGTAATCGATTAAGCCGCTCTGAACGGCAAACCGCATAATCGCGGTAGTTCGCTGTTGCAAACGAGCCGCAACTTCGAGTCGTCCGGATGATTCCACCGCTTTGATGGGTACAAGAAGATCCCGCGTCTTCAAATCAGCAATGTTCCGCTTACCGATGGCAGCAAAGAGATTATCTTCTAGGCTTTTCAATACACGAGCGCTATGTGATGCAGACCACTTCTGATTGCTGGCGTGCCAGTCTCTGGCGACCACTTCAAACGTTATCGCCTCTTGCTCCTGTTCTACCTTAACCGCTTTCTTGTTTTCACTGGGATCGACGCCGTTCGCTAAAAGCTTACGCGCTTCGTCTCGCCGCGATCGAGCATCAGCTAACGAAACTTCAGGATACTTCCCTAGCGCCAGCATCTTCTCTTTACCACAGAAACGATAACGAAGCCGCCAGTATTTTGAGCCGTTCGGATGAACAAGCAAAACCATACCGTCGCCGTCAGTCAGTTTATAGGCTTTTGCTTCAGGCTTAGCCGAACGAACCTTCACATCACTCAGAGCCATGATAAGTATCCTTTCAAGGGTTCTGTGTGGGTACAAGCATTATCGAACCGCGATATACCCACAGTTGTACCCGCATCAGTAAGTTGATGTAGATTGAATCAGGTTGGCTTAGGTTGAGTGAAAAAGCGAGGAAAGCCTTGCGGATACTGGATTTCAGGCACAAAAAAAGACGTCCGTTGACGTCTATTGATGTTCCGATGGTGCCGAAGGCCGGACTCGAACCGGCACGTATTTCTACGGTTGATTTTGAATCAACTGCGTCTACCGATTTCGCCACTTCGGCACTGAAGAGGTATGCGGAAAACGTTGTGGATTATACCTGTCGCTCGCAACCATGCAAGCAGTAGCATCTGCCTTGTTCACTAAGTGTTGAAAAAATCAGCATACCTTCCCCTCCTGACGCCATTATCCCCCCTTCTGCGAAGCATCGCGGTTTTCCATGCTCTACACTTCCAGTTCAACACCACACGAGGGAAACACGATGTCGATGATAAAAAGCTATGCCGCGAAAGAAGCGGGCAGCGAACTCGAACTCTTTGAATATGATGCGGGTGAACTCAAGGCAGAAGATGTCGAGGTAAAGGTGGACTACTGCGGTATCTGCCATTCCGATTTGTCGATGATCGATAACGAGTGGGGTATGTCGAGCTACCCGCTGGTGGCGGGACATGAGGTGATTGGTCGCGTGGCGGCCCTCGGCAGCGCGGCGCAGGATAAAGGGCTGAAGGTCGGTCAGCGCGTTGGCATTGGCTGGACAGCGCGCAGCTGCGGGCATTGCGACGCCTGTATAAGCGGTAACCAGGTCAATTGTCTGGAAGGCGCCGTCCCTACCATTTTGAATCGCGGCGGCTTTGCCGAGAAAATTCGCGCAGACTGGCAATGGGTGATTCCGCTGCCGGACAGCATTGATATTGAATCCGCAGGCCCACTGCTGTGCGGCGGCATCACGGTATTTAAACCGCTGCTGATGCACCACATTACTGCCACCAGCCGTGTTGGGGTAATCGGTATTGGCGGGCTCGGGCATATCGCCATCAAGCTCCTGCATGCGATGGGTTGCGAAGTGACCGCGTTTAGCTCCAATCCGGCGAAAAAGCAGGAAGTATTGGCAATGGGTGCCGATAGCGTGGTGAACAGCCGCGATCCCGAAGCGCTGAAAGCACTGGCTGGACAGTTCGATCTGATCATCAACACCGTCAACGTCGATCTCGACTGGCAACCGTATTTTGAAGCGCTGGCCCACGGCGGTAACTTCCACACCGTCGGTGCGGTGCTGAAGCCGCTGCCTGTCCCGGCGTTTACCCTGATTGCTGGCGATCGCAGCATCTCCGGCTCGGCAACAGGTACGCCTTTTGAACTGCGTAAGCTAATGAAGTTCGCCGGTCGCAGCAAGGTTGCGCCTACCACCGAACTGTTCCCCATGTCGCAAATCAACGAGGCTATCCAGCACGTTCGTGAAGGCAAAGCCCGTTATCGCGTGGTGCTTAAAGCCGACTTTTAATCGCTTCTACCGGGCGGCATTCGCTACCCGGTCCTCTCGCCCTCTTTGGAACCCTCCTCGCAATCTGTTGAATAAAGCGGTGAAGAGTGCCGCACGGTTGCCTATACTCGACGCAGGATAAACGGAGGAAATCTCATGAGCGCACCCTTGTTAATTGCCCGCACGCCGGACACCGAACTGTTTTTACTGCCAGGCATGGCGAACCGTCACGGCCTGATTACCGGGGCGACAGGGACAGGGAAAACCGTCACGCTGCAAAAGCTCGCCGAGTCGCTATCCGGCATCGGCGTACCGGTATTTATGGCGGATGTTAAAGGCGATCTCACCGGGGTGGCTCAGGAAGGACAAGCCTCTGAGAAGTTGCTTGCCAGGCTGCAAAACATCGGCGTCAGCGACTGGCAGCCGCATAATAACCCGGTGGTGCTGTGGGATATCTTTGGCGAGAAGGGACATCCGGTACGCGCCACGATCTCGGACCTCGGACCGCTACTACTGGCGCGCCTGCTGAATCTCAATGAGGTGCAGTCCGGCGTGCTGAACATCATCTTCCGCATTGCCGACGATCAGGGATTTTTACTGCTCGATTTTAAAGACCTGCGGGCGATTACCCAATATATCGGCGATAACGCGAAATCCTTCCAGAATCAGTATGGCAATATCAGCAGCGCTTCCATCGGCGCGATCCAGCGCGGCCTGTTGACTTTAGAACAACAGGGGGCGAACCATTTCTTCGGCGAGCCGATGCTCGACATCAAAGACTGGATGCGCACCGATGCCAGCGGTAAAGGGATCATCAATATCCTTAGCGCCGAAAAACTCTACCAGATGCCGAAACTCTATGCCGCCAGCCTGCTGTGGATGCTCTCTGAGCTTTACGAGCAACTGCCGGAGGCGGGCGATCTGGAAAAACCGAAGCTGGTGTTCTTTTTCGACGAAGCGCATTTGCTGTTCAACGATGCGCCAGAGGTGCTGCTGGATAAAATCGAACAGGTGATCCGCCTCATCCGTTCGAAGGGCGTTGGCGTCTGGTTCGTCTCACAGAATCCCGCTGATATCCCGGATAACGTGCTCGGTCAACTGGGCAATCGTGTCCAGCACGCCCTGCGGGCCTTTACGCCGAAAGATCAAAAAGCGGTGAAAACCGCCGCGCAAACCATGCGCGCCAATCCAGCGTTCGACACGGAAAAAGCCATTCAGGAACTGGGCACCGGCGAAGCGCTGATCTCCTTCCTGGATGCCAAAGGTAGTCCATCGGTGGTGGAGCGGGCAATGGTGATTGCCCCCTGCTCGCGTATGGGGCCAGTTACTGACGACGAGCGCAACGGGCTGATAAACCACTCTTCACTCTATGGAAAATATGAAGAAGAACGGGATCGCGAATCGGCGTTTGAGTTGCTGCAAAAGGGTGTTCAGGCCGCGACTGAAGAGCAAAACGCGCCTGCAGCGAAAGGCAAAGAAGTAGCGGTTGACGATGGTATCCTGGGCGGGTTGAAGGATATTTTGTTTGGCAGCACCGGTCCGCGCGGCGGCAAGCGCGACGGCGTGGTACAAAGCGTAGCGAAAAGCGCAGCGCGACAGGTTACCAATCAGATCATTCGCGGGATGCTGGGAAGCCTGTTGGGCGGCAGAAAGCGTTAGCCTGACGGACACTGAACGCTGCACCCATTGTGCCCGGCAAGCGTAGCGCCACCGGGCAATCACAAGGATAAAACTGCGGTTACGACTTGCGCATCATCAGCCACAGGCTTATCAAGAAGAACGAAGCGCTCGGCAACAGCGCGCCGACAACCGGCGGTATACCGTAAACCAGCGTCAACGGGCCGAAGATCTGGTCCAGCACATAAAAGACGAAACCAAAGCTGATGCCGGTGACCACACGCACGCCCATCGGTACGCTACGCAGTGGACCGAAGATAAACGACAGGGCCATCAGCATCATTACCGCCACGGACAACGGCTGGAAGATTTTGCTCCACATATTGAGCTGGTAGCGTCCGGCGTCCTGGCCGCTCGACTTCAGATACTTCACATAGTTGTGCAGGCCGCTAATGGAAAGCGCATCCGGGTCCAGCGCCACCACGCCCAGTTTGTCCGGCGTGAGGTTGGTTTTCCATATACCGCTCACCGTCTGAGAGCCAGTAATCTGTTTAGGATCCTGCAGGTTCGACTCGTCCACCTGCGACAGACGCCAGACCTTCTCGTCCGGGTCGAACGTCGCGGAGGCCGCGTAGCGAACAGACTGCAAACGGCGCTGATCGTTAAAGGCGTAAATACTGATGCCGCCTAACTCTTCTTCACCTTTTACCCGTTCGATATAAACAAAACTGTTGCCGTCTTTCGCCCATAACCCCTGCTGGGTGGAAAGCAGCGAACCGCCGTACATCGCCTGCGCACGGTAATTACGCGCCATCTGTTCGCCCTGCGGCGCGACCCATTCGCCGATAGCCATGGTCAGCAGCACCAGCGGAATCGCGGTTTTCATGACGGAAAGCGCGACCTGCATCCGGGTGAAGCCGGAGGCCTGCATCACCACCAGTTCGCTGCGCTGGGCCAGCATGCCGAGGCCCAGCAGCGCGCCAAGCAGCGCGGCCATCGGGAAGAAGATCTGGACATCTTTCGGCACGCTGAGCAGGGTATACATCCCGGCGCCCAGCGCATCGTAGTTCCCCTGCCCGGCCTTTTTCAGCTGGTCGACGAACTTGATGATGCCAGAGAGCGACACCAGCATGAACAGCGTCATCATGATGGTGGTAAAAATGGTTTTACCGATATAGCGGTCAAGGACACCAAATGGCTGCATCACACCGCTCCTTTACGTGAAAAACGGGCGCGCAGTCGGCGCACCGGCACGGTATCCCACAGGTTCAGGCCAATGGCTAACGCCAGATACACCAGGTTGACCAACCACATCCAGATAGCCGGATCCAGCTTGCCTTTACCGCCGTTGGATTTCAGCGAGGTCTGGATCAGGAAGAACATCAGGTACAGCAACATCGCCGGTAACATCGAGAGCACACGTCCCTGGCGCGGGTTTACCACGCTCAGCGGCACAACCATCAACGCCATCATAAATACTGTGAATACTAATGTGATACGCCAGTGCAGCTCGGCACGGGCGCGATCGGTGTCGGTCGTCCACAGCGTGCGCATGTCCATCTGGTCGGTATCGTTCGGATCCAGCGCAACCGCCTGATGACCGATAATCGCCCGATAATCCTGGAAGTCAGTAATACGGAAATCGCGCAATAACGCGGTGCCTTCGAAGCGGGTGCCTTTATTCAGCGTGACCACCTGGGAGCCGTCGCGCAGTTGGGTCAAGTGTCCGGAATCTGCCACGACCACGGATGGACGCGCGTTGCCTTTCGGGCGAATTTGCGCCAGGAACACATCCTTAAAGTCGCTGCCGTCTACGCTTTCGATAAACAGCACCGAGCTGCCGTTGGTCGCCTGCTGGAATTGTCCCTGCGCCAGCGCGGCCATACCCGGGTTGGCTTTGGCTTCCGCCAGCACTTCGTCCTGATGTTTTGACGACCACGGTCCCGCCCACATGACGTTGACCGCGGCGATGATCCCGGTGAACAGCGCCAGTATCATGGCGGCTTTGACCAGCACCGCCTTGCTCAGACCACAGGCGTGCATGACCGTAATTTCGCTTTCGGTATAGAGTTTGCCCAGCGTCATCAAAAGCCCGAGGAACAGGCTGAGGGGCAGGATGAGCTGCGCCATTTCAGGTACGCCAAGCCCCAGAAGCGAGAGCACCAGATTTGCCGGAATGTCACCGTCAACCGCCGCGCCGAGGATCCTCACCAGCTTCTGACAGAAAAAGATCAGAAGCAGGATAAAGAGAATCGCCAGTTGGCTCTTGAGCGTCTCCCGCACCAGATATCTTATGATTATCACTTTAAATACGCCCGTAAAAACTCGTCTTTTGCAGGAATTTAGCTTGTTTCATGGCTTATCCGTCATTTATTCTCTTGAGTCGTCGAAATCGTCGCTAAAATTATTATACTCAGCGGATTCGCCGCTCAGAACGCGTTCTGACGTGCCAATGCCGTAATAACGTTAAGATTAACACGAAGTCACCGCAACAGCGGACATGAGTTACGAAAGCTTGCAATTCTAACCGCAGGTGCCGCCGTTGTCTTTAAGATTCAGGAGCGTAGTGCATGGAGTTTAGTGTAAAAAGCGGTAGCCCGGAGAAACAGCGGAGTGCCTGCATCGTCGTGGGCGTCTTTGAACCACGCCGCCTTTCTCCGATTGCAGAACAGCTCGATAAAATCAGCGACGGGTACATCAGTGCCCTGCTGCGCCGTGGCGAACTGGAAGGAAAACCGGGGCAGACGTTGTTACTGCACCATGTTCCAAACGTTCTGTCCGAGCGTATCCTCCTCATCGGTTGTGGCAAAGAGCGCGAGCTGGATGAACGTCAGTATAAGCAGGTTATTCAGAAAACGATAAATACCCTGAATGATACCGGCTCAATGGAAGCCGTCTGCTTCCTGACAGAACTGCACGTCAAAGGCCGCAACAATTACTGGAAAGTGCGTCAGGCGGTGGAAACCGCGAAAGAGACCCTTTACAGCTTCGATCAACTGAAGACCACCAAAAGCGAGCCGCGTCGCCCGTTACGTAAAATGGTCTTTAACGTGCCGACCCGCCGCGAACTGACCAGCGGCGAGCGGGCCATTCAACACGGTCTGGCAATCGCCGCCGGGATCAAAGCGGCGAAAGACCTCGGCAATATGCCGCCAAATATCTGTAACGCCGCCTACCTGGCGTCACAAGCGCGCCAGCTGGCTGACAGTTACAGCAAAAACGTTGTAACCCGTGTCATTGGCGAACAGCAGATGCGCGAACTGGGGATGTGCGCCTATCTCGCGGTCGGACACGGCTCCCAGAACGAATCGCTGATGTCGGTCATTGAATACAAAGGCAGTCCGGACGAAGACGCGCGCCCGATTGTGCTGGTCGGGAAAGGCTTGACCTTTGACTCTGGCGGTATCTCCATCAAACCAGCCGAAGGCATGGATGAGATGAAGTACGACATGTGCGGCGCAGCGGCGGTTTACGGCGTAATGCGTATGGTCGCTGAACTGCAACTGCCAATTAACGTCATTGGCGTGCTGGCGGGATGTGAAAACATGCCGGGTGGTCGCGCCTATCGTCCGGGAGACGTGCTGACCACCATGTCCGGTCAGACTGTCGAAGTGCTGAACACCGACGCCGAAGGCCGTCTGGTGCTCTGTGACGTGTTAACCTACGTTGAGCGTTTTGAGCCGGAAGCGGTCATTGACGTCGCGACCCTGACCGGCGCCTGCGTGATTGCGCTGGGCCACCACATCACCGGACTGATGTCGAACCATAATCCGCTGGCGCACGAGCTTATCGGCGCGTCCGAGCAAGCGGGCGATCGCGCATGGCGTCTGCCGCTGGGTGACGAGTTCCAGGAGCAACTGGAGTCTAACTTTGCCGATATGGCGAACATTGGCGGACGTCCGGGTGGGGCGATTACCGCGGGCTGCTTCCTGTCGCGCTTTACCCGTAAGTACAACTGGGCGCACCTGGATATCGCCGGTACGGCCTGGCGCTCCGGAAAAGCAAAAGGCGCAACCGGTCGTCCGGTAGCACTGCTGTCGCAGTTCCTGCTGAACCGTGCGGGTTTTAACGGCGACGAGTAATTGTCGTCTGTTGCCCGGTGGCGCTAAGCTACCGGGGCGACGTAGAAATGCTGATTGCAGGCCGGATAAGCATCGCGCCATCCGGCTTTGCATATAAATCCACAACAAGAAGCCCCCTATATGAGAAACGCAACGTTCTACCTTCTCGACAACGACAACACCGTGGACGGCCTCAGCGCCGTCGAACAGTTGGTGTGTGACATTGCCGCAGAACGTTGGCGCAGCGGCAAGCGCGTACTGATCGCCTGCGAAAACGAAAAGCAGGCGCTGCGTCTGGATGAAGCCCTATGGGCAAGACCTGCGGAAAGCTTTGTTCCGCACAATCTGGCCGGGGAAGGCCCGCGCGGTGGCGCGCCGGTCGAAATCGCCTGGCCGGAGAAGCGCAACAGCAGCCCACGCGATCTGCTCATCAGCCTGCGCGTCGGCTTTGCAGATTTTGCCACCGCTTTCACAGAAGTGATAGACTTCGTTCCTCACGAAGATTCTCTGAAACAATCCGCACGCGAGCGCTACAAAGCCTACCGCGTGGCGGGTTTTAACCTGAATACGGCAACCTGGAAATAATGGAAAAGACATACAACCCGCAAGATATCGAACAGCCGCTTTACGAGCACTGGGAAAAGCAGGGCTATTTCAAACCCAATGGCGATGAAAGCCAGGAGAGTTTCTGCATCATGATCCCGCCGCCGAACGTCACCGGCAGTTTGCATATGGGTCATGCTTTCCAGCAAACCATCATGGACACCATGATTCGCTACCAGCGTATGCAGGGCAAAAACACCTTGTGGCAGGTCGGCACCGACCACGCCGGTATCGCAACCCAGATGGTGGTTGAGCGTAAAATTGCCGCAGAAGAAGGGAAAACCCGTCACGACTACGGCCGTGACGCCTTCATTGATAAAATCTGGCAGTGGAAGGCGGAATCCGGCGGCACGATCACTCGCCAGATGCGCCGTCTCGGCAACTCCGTAGACTGGGAGCGCGAGCGCTTCACTATGGACGAAGGTCTTTCTAATGCCGTGAAAGAAGTGTTCGTCCGTCTGTACAAAGAAGACCTGATCTACCGCGGCAAACGTCTGGTGAACTGGGACCCGAAGCTGCGCACCGCGATCTCTGACCTCGAAGTTGAAAACCGCGAGTCGAAAGGCTCCATGTGGCATATCCGCTATCCGCTGGCCGACGGCGCCAAAACCGCCGACGGTAAAGATTATCTGGTGGTCGCAACCACCCGTCCGGAAACGCTGTTGGGCGATACCGGCGTGGCCGTGAACCCGGAAGATCCGCGTTATAAGGATCTGATTGGCAAGTTCGTGGTGCTGCCGCTGGTGAACCGCCGTATTCCGATTGTCGGCGACGAACACGCCGACATGGAAAAAGGCACCGGCTGCGTGAAGATCACCCCGGCGCACGACTTTAACGACTACGAAGTGGGCCGTCGTCACGCTCTGCCGATGATCAACATTCTGACTTTCGACGGTGACATCCGTGAAAGCGCGGAAGTGTACGACACCAAAGGCAACGAGTCTGACGTTTACTCAAGCGATATCCCGGCTGAGTTCCAGAAGCTGGAACGCTTCGCCGCACGTAAAGCGGTGGTTGCCGCTGTAGACGCGCTGGGCCTGCTGGAAGAAATTAAACCGCACGATCTTACCGTGCCGTACGGCGATCGCGGCGGCGTGGTTATCGAACCGATGCTGACCGACCAGTGGTACGTCCGCGCCGACGTGCTGGCCAAACCGGCGGTAGAAGCGGTTGAAAACGGCGATATTCAGTTTGTGCCGAAGCAGTATGAAAACATGTACTTCTCCTGGATGCGCGATATTCAGGACTGGTGTATTTCCCGCCAGCTGTGGTGGGGTCACCGTATCCCGGCATGGTACGACAACGAAGGCAACGTTTATGTCGGCCGCAGCGAAGACGACGTGCGTCAGGAAAATAACCTGTCCGCCGACGTTGCGCTGCGTCAGGACGACGACGTCCTGGATACCTGGTTCTCTTCCGCGCTGTGGACCTTCTCCACCCTCGGTTGGCCGGAAAACACCGACGCGCTGCGTCAGTTCCACCCAACCAGCGTGATGGTATCCGGCTTCGACATCATCTTCTTCTGGATCGCCCGCATGATCATGATGACCATGCACTTCATCAAAGATGAAAACGGCAAGCCGCAGGTACCGTTTAAGACCGTCTATATGACGGGGCTTATCCGCGACGACGAAGGCCAGAAGATGTCCAAGTCCAAGGGTAACGTGATCGATCCGCTGGATATGGTGGACGGCATCTCCCTGCCGGAACTGCTGGAGAAACGTACCGGCAATATGATGCAGCCGCAGCTGGCAGAGAAAATCGCCAAACGCACCGAGAAGCAGTTCCCGGACGGCATTGAACCGCACGGCACCGACGCCCTGCGCTTCACCCTGGCGGCGCTGGCGTCAACCGGTCGCGACATCAACTGGGATATGAAGCGTCTGGAAGGCTACCGTAACTTCTGTAACAAGCTGTGGAACGCCAGCCGCTTTGTCCTGATGAATACCGAAGATCAGGACTGCGGTTTCAACGGCGGTGAAATGACGCTGTCGCTGGCAGACCGTTGGATCCTCGCGGAATTCAACCGGACCGTAAAAGCGTACCGTGAAGCGCTGGACAGCTTCCGCTTCGACATTGCCGCAGGCATTCTGTATGAATTCACCTGGAACCAGTTCTGTGACTGGTATCTTGAGCTGACCAAGCCGGTGATGAACGGCGGAACAGAAGCAGAACTGCGCGGCACCCGCCATACGCTGGTGACCGTACTGGAAGGTCTGCTGCGCCTGGCACATCCGATCATTCCGTTCATCACGGAAACCATCTGGCAGCGCGTGAAGGTGATTTGCGGCATTAACGCAGACACTATCATGCTCCAGCCGTTCCCGGCTTATGACGCCTCTCAGGTTGACGAAGCGGCGCTGGCGGATACCGAATGGCTGAAGCAGGCGATCGTGGCTGTACGTAATATCCGTGCGGAAATGAACATCGCGCCGGGCAAACCGCTGGCGCTGCTGCTGCGCGGTTGTAGCGAAGATGCCGTTCGTCGCGTGAACGACAACCGTAGCTTCCTGCAAACGCTGGCGCGTCTGGAAAGCATCACCGTACTGCCTGTGGATGATAAAGGTCCGGTTTCCGTAACCAAGATTATCGACGGCGCCGAGCTACTGATCCCAATGGCGGGCCTGATCGACAAAGAGGCCGAACTGGCGCGTCTGGCGAAGGAAGTGGCGAAGGTGGAAGCCGAAATTGGCCGTATTGAAGGCAAACTGGCCAACGAAGGCTTTGTGGCGCGCGCACCGGAAGCGGTGATCGCCAAAGAGCGTGAGAAGCTGGAAGGCTACGCCGAAGCGAAAGCCAAGCTGATTGAGCAGCAGGCGGTGATTGCCGCACTGTAAGCAGACAGCCGGACAACGAGGCAGAATGTCTTGTCCGGCTCACAAGATTAAAGCCGGAGAAGCGGTCACGCCATCCGGCTTTTTTTTACATAAAATAGAGCGTCGGCATCACGCCGCGGGACAGGCGCGACACCAGGCCGTTATCTAGCCGCTCATCGCTGTCGCTCAGCGCCAGCGTATCCAGATCACCCTCCACGCAAGTGTTCTCCGCCAGCCATTTAATCACCCACACGCGCAGCAGCGGATAGGCCAGCCCGCCGGTAATCCCTGAAATCAGATACAGGCCGCCCAACCGGTACACCATCCCATGCCAGCTCAGCGTAGAGCGAAAACGGATATGTCCGTCGGCAAGTTGCAGGTTATTGAGGAAATGGTTACGAAACGCGACGATGAGATAGCTGGTCGATACCGCAAAGCCCAGATAATAAATAATCTGCATCATCATAATCTGTCGTTGGTATTCGATAAGAATTAGCGTTTCTATCTCGTCTTCCGACATCCCCGTCACGTCCAGTTCTGCGGCGGATTTGATCAACGCAACGGCCATAAAACCGATCACCGTGAGAAACGGAATTAACGCCGCCATTGCCAGAATCGCCGACTTAATGCAGTGCCGGAGGTTAATCTGTACCGAAAAACGGTGGATGCCAAAACTGCCTCCCTCGCCCACCATTGTCATCAGGCGACTGTAGAGAAAGCCGCTGATCGTGCCCATTCCCGCCAGCGATATCAGACCCAGCGCAATCGCCGAAAAAATAATTTCGCCCAAACTTTCGCGCGGGCAAACCCGGTACAGGCAATAAACCACCACGACCAGTGCCAATATCAACAATACCGGCAGAAATAGCAGATTCCACATCGCCTTCACAGAAGAAAATCGAAAGCCAAAGCGAACGCCGTTCAGCGAGGTCATCATCGCCTGACATTGCAGATTTTTCATCATCAGTATGGGAAGCGATAAGATCAGCAGCGCCAGAATCGTCGCGCCAACCGCAACGTACTCCATGCTAATAAATCCGACACCTGCGATATATATCACCACCAACATTAGCCAGCTCAGGAATATATCGCCACCTTTCATGTTCCAGCTAAAAGGTTGGCCGTTTAGCGTCATGTTGGCATAAATATATCGGCGGCATTTCATTAGCGCCCAGGGCAAATAAATACCCAGCGTAATTAAAACCAGTAATGAATTGACAAGACAAATAAGAAAATAGCTACCGCCATCGCCGCGAAAATGAAAACGATGAGACGGAGTCTCACTCTTTATAAGATTTTCCTGCATATTAGATCCCTGAAAAATTGTTCCTTAAAAATGCACATAATTAGCAGGCAATAGTTTGCCTGTAAAAGAATAATACCTTATTCATGTTTTGATTTACATAATTCCTCCGCGCGATAAGGCGCTTGCATCACTTAGCGGAGGGTGCTATTAGTGCGGATTATTTGCGTAATTTATCCGGATTGTACAATGAATGCTGTCGACTCTTCCCCCACCTTACGTCGCCTGACGGCTAACGATAATCAGGCGATTGCCGCCGTTATCCGCCAGGTTTCCGCCGAATATGGCCTTACTGCTGACAAAGGCTACACCGTTGCCGATCCGAATCTGGATGCGTTATATCAGCTGTATTGCCAGCCGGGTCACGCCTACTGGGTGGTGGAGTGTCAGGGTGAAGTGGTGGGCGGCGGTGGGATTGCGCCGTTGACCTGTAGCGAACCGGACATTTGCGAGCTGCAAAAAATGTACTTTCTGCCGACCATTCGAGGGAAGGGGCTCGCTAAGAAACTGGCGCTGATGGCGCTGGACCACGCCCGTGAGCAGGGATTCAAACGCTGTTATCTCGAGACCACGGCTTTTCTGCGCGAAGCCATCGGCCTGTACGAACATCTAGGGTTTGAGCATATCAGCGAGCCGCTGGGCTGTACCGGGCACGTCGACTGCGAAGTGCGGATGCTCAAACCCCTGTAAGCGCCGCTACTGCATTTCAGGGGATACCGAAAGTCGAATGACGCCAGCGGCGTTGGCTGCTGGCAACGTCAGAACTTCCGTCCACATGTCCTGCACCAGATTGCAGGCAATTTTCTCTTTGCCTATCCCTTTCTGCGGTTCCGCCATAATTTGCAAATCATCGCCATAGCGTTGCGCCAGCGTCGGCACCACGTTGCGCAGGTCCTGCAACGCCTGTTGCTTTTCGGCATCCGTCACCGTGTGTTTATTCGGCCCATAGGCTGCGCGCATCATCGCCACGTCACTGTCCATCCGGCGTTTGATGATCTCGGGTGAGATCATCCGCATCGGATTAATGCCGCCCTTCACCGCCGGAAAGAGGAAACGAAAACACGCGTCATCCCCCTTTTTCTGCACAGCGGCAATCTGCTCCAGATTGATTTTCATGTAGTTAATGACGTTATCATCCGGCGCGTTTTGCAGGCGCGCCATCTGGATCTGCAATATCTGCGGTTGCACAGTATCAATTAATTGCTGCTCAGATTTTCCTTCTTTACGCATCTGAACAGCCTGATCGCGGATACGATTCCAGAGTTCAGGCTCCTGCTCTTTCAAAACCTGCATGGTCGGCAGCGTGGTCATCGCCTCATTAAACTGCTGTTCTTCGCTCTGCCCCGTCGCCGCTTTTTCGCGTGGGATCAGATAGTGAACGTCAAATAAATTCCACGCCACGATCGCCACAATAAAAATTACCGCGCCGGAGACTTTCCCGACCCACCCCTTTTTACGAAACAGGCCAATGACGATAGCGAGAATCGCGCCAACGTAGCCTGCGAGTATGACATGTGTCCAGTTCATCGGTATTCCTTGCCTGCGCGTGAGGGATCCGCGCGTAAAAGAGAGCCATTTTTCACGTCTTTCGTTGTGATGTCACCTTACGCCAGACAGAACTACCGAAATTAAGAGGCGACGGGAACACCGCTATGGAAGCGAAACACGCAGTCCGGCGAAGCGATCAACGCCGCTTCCACTTCTCCGAAATAGCGCACGCGGGGCGAAATGTCCTCTTGTGACACCTGTTGCGCCAGCGCCAGATAGTCCTGATAGTGCCGCGCTTCGGAACGCAAAAGCGAAAGATAGAACGTCTGCAGAGCGTCATCCAGGTACGGAGCCAGCGCAGCGAAACGTTCGCAGGAGCGCGCCTCAATGTAAGCGCCGCAAATGAGCTTATCGATAAGCGTAAGCGGTTCATGCGTGCGCACTTCTTTCAGCATCCCTTTGGCGTAACGGCTGGCGGTGATTTTCACATAGGGAATATTGCGCGCCTGCATCGCTTCCCGCACCTGCCAGAAATGATGTAGCTCTTCTTTTATCAGCAGCACCATGCTGTCGATCAACCGCTGTCCCCACGGATCGTCGGTTTTCGGCATCACGCTTTTACCAATGTGTTTATTCAGCGCGACGAAATCCGGTTCCGGCCCGTCACGGAAGGCAAACGCTTCATAAGGCTGAAGCCAGGCGAGCAGCGCTTGCGCCCCCTGTTTATCCGCGACGTACTTACGCACCAGCAGCATCGCCGTTTGCGCTGCTTTCAGCTCGCAGAGCAGATGGTCGGTCAGTAACAGAGGAAGATGTTGCGGGAGGCGCGCCTGGTCAATCCACGCCTGAGGCGTTGGGCAGTGCAGGAAGCGCAGAATCGGAGCGAGTATTTGCGGGTAATCCATGTGTAACCTGTCAAAACAGTGCGGCAACCAGCGTTGCCGCACGTTCAGCGCATTGTGCGATTAGTGACGCACGCCGTCGTCATCTTCATCGACGAAATCGTCGTCGTCGCCTTCACCTTCTTCGCCGTTCGGATCTTCAAAGTAGGTGCCCCAGCCGTCGTATTCAACATCATATTTTTCCGCCAGGGTCATCAGTTGTTCAACCTGCGCATCAATCAGTTCGGCATTCAGCGCGCATTCACTGAGGATATCGCAGCAGATCACCGTGTCGCCTTCTTCCACTTCCAGTTCTTCCGGCTCAGTCACTTCATAACCGAGTTTAAACGCTTCTACCGCCGCTTTTTCCAGGGTTTCGAAGTCGTCTGCGGAAAGGTGATGCTCGATGGTGTACAGCGCGTCCGGGTCGCTGCCATCTTCCAGTAATTCTTCAATAATCAGGCGCGTCTCTTCACGCTGTTCTTCCAGTAGTTCCGGGTTTGCCATAGCTCGTTCCTCATAATGTCCTGCCGATACTCTTATTGTCACACACCGCCGTCATTGCCTCCACCTTTCCAGGAAAGATTTGTTAAACGGGGTTGCAATTGCATAATCATCCATATAAATTGAATTTTAATTCAATAAGTGGCTTATGCCTCAGGAGGGATCTATGTCAGGTTTTTATCAGAAGCATTTTTTGAAGTTACTCGATTTTACCTCTGCTGAACTTACCGCGCTGCTGCAACTCGCAGCCTCCCTGAAAGCTGCCAGGAAAAACGGCACAGAAGAACAGAAACTGACGGGCAAAAATATCGCGCTCATCTTCGAAAAAGACTCGACCCGTACACGATGCTCTTTCGAAGTTGCCGCATATGACCAGGGCGCGCGCGTGACCTATCTCGGCCCCAGCGGCAGTCAAATTGGCCACAAAGAGTCGATGAAAGACACCGCCCGCGTGCTCGGGCGAATGTATGACGGCATTCAGTACCGCGGCTACGGCCAGGAACTGGTCGAAACGCTGGCGGCCTACGCTGGCGTTCCGGTGTGGAATGGCCTGACTGATGAATTTCATCCGACCCAATTGCTGGCTGACCTGCTGACCATGCAGGAGCATCTGCCGGGCAAAGCGTTTAACGAAATGACGCTGGCGTATGCGGGCGATGCGCGCAACAACATGGGCAACTCGATGCTTGAAGCCGCCGCCTTAACCGGGCTGGATCTGCGTCTGGTCGCGCCTGAGTCCTGCTGGCCGGAGGCTGCGCTGGTGGCAGAATGCCAGGCGATGGCGAAGAAAAACGGCGGGAATATCACTCTTACCGCAGACGTTGCCGCAGGCGTCAAGGGCGCGGACTTTATCTATACCGACGTCTGGGTATCGATGGGCGAACCAAAAGAAAAGTGGGCGGAGCGTATCTCGCTGTTGCGCGGCTATCAGGTCAACAGCCAGATGATGGCGCTTACGGGCAATCCGCAGGTGAAGTTTCTGCACTGCCTGCCCGCGTTCCACGACGACCAGACCACGCTGGGCAAGAAAATGGCCGCAGAGTACGGGCTGCATGGCGGCATGGAAGTGACCGACGAGGTGTTTGAGTCTCCGGCCAGCATTGTGTTCGATCAGGCCGAAAACCGGATGCACACCATCAAAGCGGTAATGGTCGCGACGTTATCGCAATAATCCGTTGCCGGAGGCCGGGCGCGCAATCGCCGCCCGGCCCTGGCGTATTACGCTACCAGCAGCTTAACCACCGCTTTACGCACCTGCGCCGGTGCGCCGACGGCGCACAGCGGCTTGTGGACTTCTCCTGGATAAAAGACGACAAAGTCGCCTTCATTCAGGATCACTGTCTTTTCCTGCTCACCTTCCGGTAAGAAGGCGATATCTTTTTCCGCCAGCCAGTCCGTTTCCGGCGTTCCTGCTGGCAACGTGCTGAAGGTCATCCCTTCCTGCCCTTTTAAAACGATCTGGATGTCCAGATAGCGCGCATGATACTCCGCCCGACGCTTTTCAAACGGCTCGGTCATGTCTTCCGAAATCAAGTAAAACAGTCGGTTACCGTCAATATCGTGCTTACCCTTTTCTGTTGTTTCAGAGACATGGGCTTTTATGTGCTCAATGGCTTCGCGCAACTCCTGAGGAAGCCAGGATTGCAGATGGTGAATATTGCCGACGATCATCTCATACCTCACAATTAAAACAGCGTTTCATTTTAAATTGTTATACGAGAATTTTTAGCGGAGCACCACCCCCGTCTGACGAAGTTTTGCGTCAGCGCATGTTTATCGGCGGACTTGTTGATGGACTGTTAACAGCTAATTGTAATTTATGCGCTTTTTCTGCATAACTGGTAAACCAGCGTTTCCTTAACGCTGCCTAACCTGCTGTTATTAAATTCTTTACAGGAAAAATCAGCAGCCGATCACACTTCATTTTCCCTGCATTAACGAGCAACATTCTCATAATTATCGCATGATTTAATTTTGGTCCTAAATAATATAATTAGCATTACGCATACTTATGCAGTAAATTGTTAGCAACCCTTACAAATCAATCGGTTAGCGGAGATAATTTATATATCGCCCCCAACAAATAATTAACACTGTCGCATAAGCCGCCGCATAATTGCGTAGTAATTCATTTTAGATCTTATTATTTTTGTTATTTCTCAGACCCCCGTCATATATTAATTAAGAAAATACACATATCCCACCTGATGTGAATCCCATCACACAATCCCTCTGAAATTAATTTAATGATGCTTTACGAAAATTATCTGCACTGTCCTGACTGCGAATAACCTGATTATTTGCAGCCACCACCTTTTTATTCCTGAAACAGAGTGGAAGGTATCGTAATGGAAAAACATTATGTCGGTTCTGAAATCGGTCAACTGCGCAGCGTAATGCTGCATCGCCCAAATCTCAGCCTGAAACGCCTCACGCCATCTAACTGTCAGGCGCTGTTATTTGATGACGTGCTGTCGGTTGAACGTGCGGGTGAGGAGCATGACATTTTTGCCAACACCCTGCGTCAACAGGGCATCGAAGTGCTGTTACTGACTGATTTATTAACACAAACCCTGGATATCGCTGACGCCAGGCGCTGGCTACTGGAGACGCAAATTTCCGATTACCGACTCGGCCCAACCTTTGCCGCCGACATTCGCGCGTGGCTGGCGGATATGCCGCACCGGGAACTGGCGCGGCATTTAAGCGGCGGACTCACGTACGGTGAAATTCCGGCATCCATTAAAAATATCGTGGTGGATACTCACGATATTAATGACTTTATTATGAAGCCATTACCTAACCACTTATTCACTCGCGACACTTCATGCTGGATATATAACGGCGTTTCGATTAATCCGATGGCGAAACCCGCCCGTCAGCGTGAAACCAATAATTTGCGTGCGATATATCGCTGGCACCCACAATTTGCCGACGGCGAATTTATTAAATATTTCGGCGACGAAAACATTAATTACGACCACGCGACGCTTGAAGGCGGAGATGTACTGGTGATTGGACGCGGCGCGGTATTAATCGGCATGTCCGAACGCACCACGCCGCAGGGCATTGAATTTCTGGCTCAGGCGCTGTTTACCCATCGTCAGGCCGAACGGGTGATTGCCGTTGAGCTGCCTAAACACCGCTCCTGTATGCATCTCGACACGGTGATGACCCATATCGATATCGACACGTTTTCCGTGTACCCGGAAGTGGTGCGTCAGGACGTCAAGTGCTGGACCCTGACCCCGGACGGGCGCGGCGGGCTGAAGCGTACCGAGGAGCGCACGCTGGTGAACGCCATTGAAAAAGCGCTCGGCATCGATCAGGTCCGCTTAATCACCACCGGCGGCGACGCCTTTGAGGCCGAGCGCGAACAGTGGAATGACGCCAATAACGTCCTCACCCTGCGCCCCGGCGTTGTGGTGGGCTACGAGCGCAATATCTGGACCAACGAGAAATACGACAAAGCGGGGATCACCGTACTGCCTATCCCCGGCGACGAACTGGGACGCGGGCGCGGCGGCGCACGCTGCATGAGCTGCCCACTGGAACGCGACAGCATTTAAGGAATCGACCATGACACAGAAACCGACTCTGGTTGTCGCGCTGGGCGGCAACGCGCTGCTTAAGCGCGGCGAACCGCTGGAAGCGGATATTCAGCGCAAAAACATCGAACTGGCGGCCAGCACCATCGCGCAGCTCACCCGGCAGTGGCGGGTGGTGCTGGTGCATGGCAACGGCCCGCAGGTTGGTCTGCTGGCGTTACAGAACAGCGCCTATGACCGCGTTACCCCCTATCCTCTCGACATCCTCGGCGCCGAAAGCCAGGGGATGATCGGCTACATGCTGCAACAGGCGCTGAAAAATCAGTTACCACAGCGGGAAATCAGCGTCCTGCTGACCCAGGTGGAAGTGGACGAGCACGATCCGGCGTTTCGCAAGCCGACTAAATACATCGGCCCGGTGTATGACGCGGCGCAGGCTGATGCGCTGGAGGCGGAAAAAGGCTGGGTATTCAAAGCCGACGGCAACGCGTTCCGCCGCGTGGTGCCTTCGCCACAGCCCAGACGCATTGTGGAAAGCGATGCGATTCAGGCGCTGATTGCCCGCGATCATCTGGTGATCTGCAACGGCGGCGGCGGCGTGCCGGTCATTGAAAAAGTGGACGGTTACCACGGCATTGAAGCGGTGATCGACAAAGACCTCTCCGCCGCCCTGCTCGCCAGCCAGATCCGCGCCGACGCGCTGCTGATCCTGACCGACGCCGACGCCGTGTATCTCGACTGGGGTAAACCCACGCAGCGTCCGCTGGCGCAGGTAACCCCGGAATTGCTTAGCGAGATGCAGTTTGACGCGGGGTCGATGGGGCCGAAAGTCACCGCCTGCGCAGAGTTTGTCAGCCGCTGCCATGGCATTGCCGGGATTGGTTCGCTGACCGATGGCCCGGCAATCCTCGCTGGCGATAAAGGCACGTTAATCCGACGCGAAACTGCCGACGCGTAATCCCTTTTATTTCATTCATCTCTTTGTCGACCGGATAACGCAACGCCGTCATCCGGCAACGAAACGCTGACATCGTCTGACGGCGCGGCGCTTGTCAGGCCTACACGATTTAAGGACAGATACATGGCTATTTCACTGAAAAAACGTAACTTTCTGAAACTTCTGGACTTTACTCCAGCGGAAATTCAGTCGTTGATCAATTTGGCAATCGAACTGAAAGCGGCCAAAAAAGCCGGGCGTGAGGTGCAAAAACTGAGCGGTAAAAACATCGCGCTGATTTTTGAAAAAACCTCCACCCGCACCCGCTGTGCCTTTGAGGTTGCAGCCTTCGACCAGGGCGCGCAGGTGACCTATCTCGGTCCGAGCGGATCGCAAATTGGTCATAAAGAGTCGATGAAAGACACCGCCCGGGTACTGGGACGGATGTATGACGGCATTGAATATCGCGGCTTCGGTCAGCAAATCGTCGAAGAGTTAGGGCAATACGCCGGTGTACCGGTATGGAACGGCCTGACCGACGCGTTTCATCCCACACAGATCCTCGCGGATCTGATGACCATGCTGGAGCATGCGCCAGGAAAAACGCTGCCGGAACTGCGCTTTGCCTATCTGGGCGATGCGCGCAACAACATGGGCAATTCGCTGATGGTCGGCGCGGCGAAAATGGGTATGGACATCCGGCTGGTGGCGCCGAAATCATTCTGGCCCGACGAGGCGCTGGTCGCCGAATGCCGCGCTATCGCCAGCACCACTGGCGCGCGCATCACCCTGACAGAGGATGTGGAAGCAGGCGTCTATGACGTCGATTTCCTCTATACCGACGTCTGGGTGTCAATGGGCGAACCAAAAGAAGCGTGGGCGGAACGCGTCAGTCTGATGACCCCTTACCAGGTGAATCAGCAGGTGATTAACGCGACCGGCAACCCAAACGTCAAGTTCATGCACTGCCTGCCCGCCTTTCATAACGAGCACACCAAAGTAGGACGCGAAATCGAAGCGGCTTACGGTCTGAAGGGGCTGGAAGTGACCGACGAGGTGTTTGAGTCCGACCACGCCATCGTGTTCGACGAAGCGGAAAACCGCATGCACACCATCAAAGCGGTGATGGTAGCGACCCTCGGCGACTAACCCTTGCGGGCAGCGGTCGCTACGACGGCGGCTGCCCGTGATATCCGGAGAGAAAATCATGGGTAAATTCAAATTTCCCACCGCGTACACCATCCTGTTTATTCTTATCGCGCTGGTCGCCGTCATGACCTGGATTGTCCCGGCGGGCAAATACCAGATGGCGATGAACGCCACGCTTGGCAAAGAGGTTCCGGTGGCGGGAACCTATGCTCCCACCGAGGCGCATCCGCAGGGCATTACCGCTGTATTGCTGGCGCCCATTGACGGTTTATACAATCACGAAACCTACACCGCAGGCGCAATTGACGTGGCGCTGTTTGTTCTGATCATCGGCGGCTTCCTCGGCGTGGTGAACAAAACCGGCGCTATCGACGCGGGCATTGAGCGGGTGACGGTCAGACTTAACGGCAAAGAGGAATGGATGATCCCCATCCTGATGGCGCTGTTTGCCGCGGGAGGCACGATTTACGGGATGGCGGAAGAGTCGCTCCCTTTCTACACGCTGCTGGTACCGGTGATGATGGCGGCGCGTTTTGATCCGCTGGTTGCCGCCGCCACCGTGTTGCTCGGCGCAGGCATCGGCACGTTGGGCTCGACCATTAACCCGTTCGCCACGGTCATTGCCGCCAACGCCGCCGGGATCCCGTTCACCCAGGGAATGCTGCTGCGCGTCGTTCTGCTGCTCGTCGGCTATCTCATCTGCGTGGTCTGGGTTATGCGTTACGCGCGTAAGGTACGCAGCAACCCTGAACTGTCGATCGTGGCGGATAAAATGGCGGAAAACCGCGCCCACTTCCTCGGCAACCGTTCCGATACCCTGCTGGCCTTCACCGCCACCCGCAAATGGATTCTGCTGATCTTCGCCGCCTCTTTCGCCATTATGATCTACGGCGTGGCGGTGCGCGGCTGGTGGATGGCCGAAATCTCTGGCGTCTTTCTGGCGGCGGCGATCGTGGTGGGCGTAATCGCCCGCATGGGAGAAGAAGCGTTTACCAGCACCTTTATCGACGGCGCGCGCGATCTGCTCGGCGTGGCGTTGATTATCGGCATCGCGCGCGGCATTGTGGTCGTCATGGATAACGGCATGATTACTCATACCATTTTGCACAGCGCCGAGAATCTGGTCTCCGGTCTATCCACCACGATTTTCATCAACGTCACCTACTGGCTGGAAGTTCTGCTCTCCTTCCTGGTCCCTTCATCATCCGGACTGGCGGTACTGACGATGCCGATCATGGCTCCGCTGGCCGATTTTGCCCATGTGCAGCGGGATCTGGTTGTTACGGCGTACCAGTCAGCGTCGGGGATCGTCAACCTGATCACCCCGACCTCGGCAGTGGTGATGGGCGGCCTGGCGATCGCCCGCGTTCCCTACGTGCGGTATCTGAAATGGGTTGCGCCGCTGTTGCTGATCCTGACGGTGCTCAACATGGCCGTACTGAGCGTGGGCGCCATGCTGTAGCGTTCGAATAATAAAGATAAGGTGCATTTATGAAGGATTACGATGATTACTCCGCCAAAGAGCAGCAGCAACTGGCGGTCTGTCAGCGCCTGATTACCGAAAAAAGTTACCTGTCGCAGGAGGAGATACGCCGCGACCTGCAGGACCACGGGTTTGAAAGCATCAGTCAGTCGACGGTGTCGCGCCTGCTGAAAATGCTTGGCGTCATAAAAATACGAAATACAAAGGGTCAAAAAATTTATTCCGTGAATCCGCAACTGCGCCCTGCGCCGGATGCCGCCCGTTCGATTGCTGAAATGGTGGTCAGCGTGGAGCATAACAGCGAATTTATCCTTATCCATACCGTTGCCGGATATGGCCGCGCGGTCGCCAGAATCCTCGATTACCACGCCCTGCCGGAGATCCTCGGGGTTATCGCTGGCAGCAGTATTGTCTGGGTGGCCCCCCGGGTCGTGCAGCGCACCGGCCTTGTCCACAAGCAGATTAATTACTTACTCAAGATGAATTAGTATTCATTAAAACCGTTTGCTTTGAATAAAATGAGCATTTTTTTGCTTGATCCGTAAACGGAGCTGAGTATAATCGCGGACAATTTGCCGGGAGGAAGCATGGTTCAGTGTGTACGACATTCTGTCTTACCGCGTCTGAAAACAGACGCTGGCCTGCCGTTTTTCTTTCCGTTGCTCACCTATTCACAGCCCCTCAATTGAGGGGCTTTTTTTTGCCCAGGCGTCAGGAGATAAACATGGCTAATCCGCTGTATCAAAAACACATCATTTCCATAAACGACCTCAGCCGCGATGACCTCAATCTGGTGCTGGCGACGGCAGCAAAATTAAAAGCGAATCCACAGCCGGAGCTGCTAAAGCATAAGGTCATCGCCAGCTGTTTCTTCGAGGCTTCCACGCGTACCCGCCTGTCGTTTGAAACGTCGATGCACCGCCTGGGCGCAAGTGTGGTGGGCTTTTCCGACAGCGCGAACACGTCGCTGGGTAAAAAAGGTGAGACGCTGGCAGACACCATTTCGGTGATCAGCACCTATGTGGACGCTATCGTGATGCGCCATCCGCAGGAAGGCGCCGCGCGTCTGGCGACCGAGTTTTCCGGCCAGGTGCCGGTACTGAACGCTGGCGACGGTTCAAACCAACATCCGACCCAAACGCTGCTGGATCTGTTTACCATCCAGGAAACCCAGGGTCGTCTGGATAACCTACACGTCGCGATGGTCGGCGACCTGAAATATGGCCGTACCGTCCACTCGCTGACCCAGGCGCTGGCGAAGTTCGACGGCAACCGTTTCTACTTTATCGCCCCGGACGCGCTGGCGATGCCGCAGTACATTCTCGATATGCTCGACGAAAAGGGCATCGCCTGGAGCCTGCACGCCTCGATTGAGGAAGTCATGGCGGAGGTGGACATTCTGTACATGACCCGCGTACAGAAAGAGCGTCTCGACCCGTCGGAATACGCCAACGTAAAAGCGCAGTTTGTTCTGCGCGCCAGCGATCTGGCGGGCGCGCGTGAAAACATGAAGGTGCTGCATCCGCTGCCGCGCATTGATGAAATCGCCACCGACGTCGATAAAACCCCGCATGCCTGGTACTTCCAGCAGGCGGGTAACGGTATTTTTGCCCGCCAGGCGTTACTGGCATTGGTTCTGACCCGCGATCTGGCACTGTAAGGGAGAATAAACGATGACACACGACAATAAATTACAGGTTGAAGCGATCAAATGCGGCACCGTGATCGATCATATTCCCGCCCAGGTAGGCTTTAAGCTGCTGACCCTGTTCAAGCTGACCGAAACCGACCAGCGCATCACCATCGGCCTCAACCTCCCTTCCGGCGAAATGGGCCGCAAAGATCTGATCAAAATTGAGAACACCTTCCTGACCGCTGAGCAGGTTAACCAGCTGTCACTGTATGCGCCGCAGGCCACCGTGAACCGGATCGACAATTACGAGGTAGTAGGAAAATCGCGTCCAAGCCTGCCGGATCGCATTGAAAGCGTTCTGGTTTGCCCGAACAGCAACTGCATCAGCCATGCGGAGCCGGTTTCCTCCAGCTTTGCAGTGAAAAAGCGCGCGGATGACATTGCGCTCAAATGCAAATACTGCGAAAAAGAGTTTTCTCATTATGTGGTGCTGGCCAACTAATTGGGGTTGGTTATAAATTCCCGGCTCCTTATAATTGTCGGGAACTTTCTTTTACCGCTGTATTCAGGAGAAATCATGAGCAAAACTATCGCGACGGAAAATGCACCTGCGGCTATCGGTCCTTATGTTCAGGGCGTAGATCTGGGCAGCATGATCATCACTTCCGGTCAGATCCCGGTTGATCCAAAAACCGGCAGCGTACCGGAAGACGTGTCCGCTCAGGCGCGTCAGTCGCTGGAAAACGTTAAAGCCATCGTCGAAGCGGCTGGCCTGAAAGTGGGCGACATCGTGAAAACCACCGTGTTTGTCAAAGATCTGAACGACTTCGCGACCGTGAACGCCACCTACGAAGCGTTCTTCACCGAGCACAACGCCACCTTCCCGGCGCGCTCCTGCGTGGAAGTGGCGCGTCTGCCGAAAGACGTAAAAATCGAAATCGAAGCGATTGCCGTTCGTCGCTAACTATTCCGGTTATCTCTTTTTAAGGCAGCACACGCTGCCTTATGTTTTTAAAAATAAAATAGGTTTTTATTTTGACCTTTTTTATCCTCGCTATTTCATGACATCACCGTCGGTCCATTAATACACTTCCTGCCGCACTCGTTGTTTTAATACACTAATGGACTAATAATGAAACTTTCCAAAATCGCGCTGGCGGTAGCAACATTGACCGTTGCTTCTTCAGCGTTAGCACACGGTTATATTGAATCCCCTGCCAGCCGCGCATATATGTGCAAGCTGGGGCAAAACGTCGATTGTGGTTCCGTTCAATACGAACCGCAGAGCGTAGAAAAAACCTCCGGCTTCCCGACTGGCGCGATGCCGCCAGACGGACAGCTCGCCAGCGCCGGTATTTCTCAGTATTCTCAACTGGATCGCCAGAGCCTGAACGCCTGGACCAAAAGCCCAATGACAGCAGGTCCACACCAGTTTGTATGGCACCATACTGCGCCGCATAAAACCACGAACTGGCGTTATTACATCACCAAACAAAACTGGGATCCAAATAAGCCGCTGACCCGCGATCAATTTGATTTAACGCCGTTCTGTACCATTAATGGAAATGGCCAGGCGCCGGCGGTCACGCAGTCAATGAACTGTAATGTTCCTGAACGTACCGGTTATCAGGTTATTTACGGCGTGTGGGAAATTGCAGATACGACAAATAGCTTCTATCAGGCCATTGACGTGGATTTCGGTAACAGCGGCAACGTGACTCCGGATGAAACCCCGGGCGTGGTTTCCGAATGGAGCAAAACCCTCAGCGGTCAGATTGCCGGTAATAACCTGAACGCAGGCGATAAAGTCATTGCCCGCTTCTTTGACGCCAATGGTGAAGTAACCTCAATGCGCACTGAAATGACCATTGCCTCCGCTGCTCAGGGCGATGCGAACCAGTGGGCCTTCGATATGGCGCAATTGATCAACAGCACCCACAGCGATGTGCGCGTAGGCGTGAAAGACGAAGGGGGTGAGATCGGCCCGGTACATGGCGCGAATAGCGTGTTCGTAAGAGAAGGCAGCGCGCTGCAGTCTGTCGCCATCTCTTATGAAGAGCAAAAAGCGCAAGTGAACGAAACCATCGCCGTTACCGATCTACAGTACAGCAAGATTGCGCACGGCAATGCCACCGTGACTTTCCACGTGAATACGCACGGCGATGTGAATTTTGAAGCCCACGTGATGAATCATCACGGCGCGGAAAAAGGCTACCTGAAGCAGGACATGAACAACGCCAACCAGGACGTCACCATGACCCTGACTGACGTGACTGCTGGTCACCATATGCTGAAATACTATGCGACCAACAAAGACGGCACGCTATTTGCTCAGGACGTGTTGAACCTGATGCTGGAAAGCGACGCGGCGACCGACAACGCCGGTCACCACGACTTTACCTTCCCGGACAGTATCGCGTCTTACAAAGCCGGTACCGTGGTGCTGCAACCGAAAGACGGTAAGACCTACGAATGTAAGCCTTTCCCGTACAGCGGCTACTGCGTCCAGTACGCTCCAGGCGCTAACCAGTTTGAGCCAGGCGTTGGCGCACACTGGAAAGAAGCGTGGGTGCTGAAGCACTAAGCCGACTGCCGGACGGGGTCATGCTCGTCCGGCTTTTTACCGCAGACACCGGAGGGCGGTTTCGCTTTGCCCGACCGGCTCATAAGCGACCCACTGCGCATTACTGCCAACCGTAGCGGCGACTATAGAAGCCTTTCACCAACTGCGTTAACGTCATATAGCCTACCAGAATACCGACCAGCCACGGGAAGTAGCTCAGCGGCAGCGCCTGCAATTGCAGATACCCGGCCAGCGGCGAGAACGGCAGCGCAATGCCCACCATCATCACCACCAGCGTCATCAACAGCAGCGGCCACGCGGCGCGACTCTGAATGAACGGCACGCGGCGGGTACGAATCATATGCACAATCAGCGTTTGCGACAGTAGCCCCACTACAAACCAGCCGGACTGGAACAAGGTTTGCGCCTCCGGCACGTTCGCGTGGAAGACCCACCACATCACGCAGAACGTGATAATGTCGAAGATCGAGCTAATCGGACCAAAGAAGATCATAAAACGCCCCAGATCTGTCGGATTCCAGCGCTGCGGCTTCTGGATCTGCTCATCGTCCACGTTATCAAACGGGATCGCCACCTGCGATACATCGTACAGCAGATTCTGAATCAGCAAGTGCAGCGGCAGCATGGGCAGGAACGGTAAGAAGGCGCTCGCCACCAGCACGCTGAAGACGTTACCGAAGTTGGAGCTGGCGGTCATCTTAATGTACTTCAGCATATTCGAGAAAGTGCGACGACCTTCGATCACCCCTTCTTCCAGCACCATCAGGCTCTTTTCCAGCAGGATAATGTCGGCGGCTTCCCGGGCAATGTCCACGGCGCCATCGACGGAAATACCGATATCCGCCGCACGCAACGCCGGGGCGTCATTAATACCGTCGCCCATAAAGCCCACGACGTGCCCTTCGCGCTTAAGCAGCGTGACAATGCGTTCTTTATGCATCGGCGTCAGACGGGCAAACAGCGTGGTACGCTGCGCCAGCGTCGCCAGCTCGTCGTCGCTCAGGCTTTCGATATCGCTGCCAACAACCACTTCACCCGCGTCCAGTCCGACGTCATGGCACACTTTTGCCGCGACCAACTCGCTGTCGCCGGTCAGAATTTTCACCGTGATACCGCTGGCCTTCAGCGCCTTTAACGCAGGCGCCGTCGTCTCTTTCGGCGGATCGAGGAAGGCGATGTACCCTTCAAGGATCAGATCGGATTCGTCGATACGCTGGTAATCGCCTTCTCGCGCAGGCAGATAGCGGGTAGCCACCGCCACCACGCGCAGCCCCTGACGATTCAGGGTATCGGTGACGCGCTTCACGCGGCGCAGCATGTTGTCATCCAGCGGCACGATTTCTCCGTTATGGCGCACATGTGTGCTGACGTTGAGGATTTCCTGCAGCGCGCCTTTGCACACCAGCTGATGCACCTCCGCATGTTCAGCGACCACCACCGACATGCGGCGACGTTCGAAATCAAACGGGATCTCATCAATTTTCTGCCAGCGGGTCGCAAGTTCGCGCGCGGAGGCTTCATCCACGCCCTCCAGCACGGCGGTATCAAGCAGATTTTTCAACCCCGTCTGATAATGGCTGTTCAGCCATGCCGCGTGCAGAACGCGATCGCTGGGTTTGCCGGAGATGTCAGTGTGGTTTTCCAGAACAATTTTGTCCTGGGTCAGCGTACCGGTTTTGTCGGTGCAAAGAATATCCATCGCGCCAAAGTTCTGAATGGCGTCGAGATGCTTCACAATCACCTTTTGCTTCGACAGTTTCACCGCGCCGCGCGCCAGTGTGGAAGTGACGATCATCGGCAGCATTTCCGGCGTCAGTCCGACGGCCACCGAGAGCGCGAACAGCGCCGCTTCCCACCAGTCGCCTTTGGTATAGCCGTTGATCACCAGCACGATGGGCGCCATCACCAGCATAAAGCGAATCAACAACATACTGACGCGGCTGATGCCTTTCTGAAAGGCGTTCTGTTCGCTTTCCTGTTCGCTGACGCGGCCTGCCAGTTGCCCAAACCAGGTGTTTGCTCCCGTGGCAATCACAAGGGCCTGCGCCGTACCGCTCACGACGTTGGTCCCCATAAAGCACAGGGTATCGCACTCAAGCGGGTTGTTATGCGCCGGCTCGCGGGTGTTAGCCACTTTTTCCACCGGCAGCGACTCGCCGGTTAACGACGCCTGGGCGACAAACAGATCGCGCGCCTGAAGCACCCGCAGATCAGCCGGGATCATGTCGCCCGCCGCCAGTTTTACGATATCGCCAGGCACCAGTTGATCAATAGGGACGTCGATCCAGCCGTTCTCGCCTTTTTCATTGATCACCCGCAACACCGTCGCGGTATTGCTGACCATCGCTTTTAGCGCATCCGCTGCTTTGGTCGAGCGTGCTTCCTGAACGAAATTCAGCAGCGTGGAGATCGCCACCATCAGCGCGATCACTCCCGCCGCAAACAGATCCTCCGTGGCGTAAGAGATGGCCCCCAGAATGGTTAACAAAATATTAAACGGATTGCGGTAGCAGACCCACAGATGTACCCACCACGGCGATGGCTGCTGGGCGGGTAACTGGTTGTCGCCGTGCTTTTCACGCGCCGCATCCACTTCCGTCGGCGTCAACCCTTCCGGGTGGGCGCCGAAAGTTTTCCACAGCGTCGCGTCATCCATGACGGCTACTTTCAGGCAGTGTTCGCTGAGTGATGACGGGATCGGCGTACTGGCAAGCGTCTGCGCGTTCGGTAACGGATCGCGATGCACCAGGCGATCGGGCAAATGGCGGCTGAGCCGGGCAAAAAGCTGGCGAGTGATATTTTTAAACATAGGCAGTCCCTCCGCGCCAAAAACAGAAAGGCGCAGAAAAAGCGTTCAGGCGTGGCAAAGCCTTACCTGACAGGCAATTTATTTTCTTAACAGGGACGTTAACGCGTCACTGTCTTACGTCGCCGGTAAGACAGCGAAAGGCAGGCTTACCGGAAAAAAGTGTTTCTCCATCGCGGGAGAGGGGTGGGATCGGGATCCATAAAGCCTCCGGTAAGTGAATAATTTAAGACGCAGATTATAAGCCGCAGATCATACTCTTTGTGGCTATTATGGCGATATAATAACACCCTGTGATTAAACCAATGATAAACCAGACTTTGCTCATTGCGGTTCAAATGCGTAAAGTTATCCTCTTTACCTCTTCTTGATGCCTGCTATGGGAAAACGGGATGCAAAATCGGCTGACTATCAAAGACATCGCCCGTCTGAGCGGCGTGGGAAAATCCACGGTTTCGCGCGTACTCAATAACGAAAGCGGCGTGAGCGAGCGCACCCGCGAACGCGTGGAAGCGGTAATGAATCAGCACGGTTTCTCCCCCTCCCGCTCTGCGCGCGCCATGCGCGGTCAGAGTGACAAAGTGGTTGCCATTATGGTCACCCGCCTTGACTCGCTGTCCGAAAATCTTGCCGTACAGACCATGCTGCCCGTGTTTTATGAACAGGGCTACGATCCCATTATGATGGAAAGCCAGTTCTCCACAGCGAAAGTAGAAGAACACCTCGGCATGCTGAAGCGCCGCAATATTGACGGCGTCGTGTTATTTGGCTTTACCGGCATTACCGACGCGATGATTGCGCCGTGGCAGGCTTCGCTGGTGCTGCTGGCGCGCGACGCGCAGGGCTTTGCTTCCGTCTGTTATGACGACGAAGGGGCGATCAAAATGTTGATGCAGCGCCTGTACGATCAGGGTCACCGCAACATCAGTTTTCTCGGCGTCCCCCACAGCGACGTCACCACCGGTAAGCGCCGCCATGAGGCGTACCTGGCGTTTTGCAAACAGCGCAAGCTGCATCCCGTCGCCGCGCTGCCGGGTCTGGCAATGAAGCAAGGTTACGATCATGCCGCCAGCGTGATCACGCCAGAAACCACGGCGCTGGTCTGCGCCACTGACACCCTCGCCCTCGGGGCCAGCAAATATTTGCAGGAACAGCGGATCGACGCGCTGCAACTGGCGAGCGTTGGCAATACGCCGTTGATGAAATTCCTCCATCCCGAGATCGTCACCGTCGATCCGGGCTACGCCGAAGCCGGACGCCAGGCGGCTTCCCAACTGATCGATCAGATCACCGGGCGTGGCGAACTGCGCCAGATCGTCATTCCGTCCATGCTTTCCTGATCCGCAACTGACCGCTTTCTGTACGCGAATTTGTGATCTTCGCTGCGTTTCGGGAACGTTCCCATTTTTAAATATTCATCGCGGATATATTCTGTCGCCAGTCCAGCAACACCCATTTTCACAGTCATCGCCATGAGGCTTCATGATGAGTAAAATCAAACAAACGGATATCGACCAGCTTATTGCGCTGGTTGGCGGGCGGGAAAACATCGCGACGGTGAGCCACTGCCTGACACGTCTGCGCTTTGTACTGAATCAACCAGCCATTGCCCGTCCGAAAGAGATCGAACAACTGCCGATGGTCAAAGGCTGCTTTACCAACGCCGGACAATTTCAGGTAGTGATTGGCACCAATGTCGGTGATTACTATAAGGCGCTGCTGGCCACCACCGGCCAGGCCCACGCCGACAAAGAGCAGGCGAAAAAAGCCGCGCGCCAGAATATGAAATGGCATGAGCAGTTGATCTCCCATTTCGCCGAAATCTTCTTCCCGCTACTGCCGGCGCTGATCAGCGGCGGCTTAATCCTTGGCTTTCGCAACGTGATTGGCGATGTGCCGATGAGCAACGGCCAGACGCTGGCGCAGATGTATCCGGCACTGAAAACCGTCTATGACTTTTTATGGCTGATTGGCGAAGCGATTTTCTTCTACCTGCCGGTCGGGATCTGCTGGTCGGCGGTCAAAAAAATGGGCGGCACGCCGATCCTGGGTATTGTGTTGGGCGTCACGCTGGTTTCACCGCAGCTAATGAACGCGTATCTCCTCGGGCAACAATTGCCGGAAGTCTGGGACTTTGGCCTGTTCAGCATCGCTAAAGTTGGTTACCAGGCGCAGGTGATCCCGGCACTGCTGGCGGGTCTGACGCTCGGTTTTATTGAAACGCGCCTGAAGCGCATCGTGCCGGACTACCTGTACCTGGTGATCGTACCGGTTTGTTCGTTAATCCTCGCGGTCTTCCTCGCCCACGCGCTGATCGGTCCGTTTGGTCGGATGATCGGCGACGGCGTCGCGTTCGCGGTGCGCCATCTGATGACCGGTAGCTTCGCCCCCATTGGCGCCGCCCTGTTTGGCTTCCTGTACGCCCCGCTGGTGATCACCGGAGTACACCAGACAACGCTCGCCATCGATATGCAAATGATCCAGAGCATGAACGGCACGCCGGTCTGGCCGCTGATCGCGCTGTCTAACATCGCCCAGGCGTCCGCCGTGGTAGGAATTATTATTTCCAGCCGTAAACATAACGAACGCGAAATCTCCGTGCCCGCCGCCATTTCCGCCTACCTGGGCGTTACGGAACCGGCGATGTACGGCATCAACCTGAAATACCGCTTCCCGATGCTCTGCGCAATGATTGGCTCCGGGCTTGCCGGTCTGCTGTGCGGCCTGAACGGCGTGATGGCAAACGGGATTGGCGTCGGCGGCCTGCCGGGCATTCTCTCGATTCAGCCCACCTACTGGCAGGTGTACGCCGCCGCTATGGCGATCGCGATTGTTATTCCGATGGTGCTGACTTCGTTTGTGTATCAGCGTAAACACCGTCAGGGCACCTTACAGATTGTCTGACTTCATTTGGGGCGCAGTTGCGCCCCCTCGCATAACCAGGAATTTGCTATGACTACCCTTCCCCATTGGTGGCAAAACGGCGTGATCTACCAGATCTATCCAAAGAGTTTTCAGGATACCACCGGAAGCGGCACCGGCGATTTGCGCGGCGTGACCCGACGTCTCGACTACCTGCAAAAGCTGGGCGTAGATGCCCTCTGGCTGACGCCGTTCTATATCTCCCCACAGGTAGATAATGGTTACGACGTTGCCAACTATACCGCCATCGATCCGGCCTATGGCACGCTTGACGATTTCGACGAACTGGTGGCCCAGGCCAAAGCGCGCGGCATCCGTATCATCCTCGATATGGTGTTTAACCATACTTCCACCCAGCACCCGTGGTTTAACGCCGCACAGGACAAAAACAGTCCGTATCGCGAATTTTATCTCTGGCGCGACGGCTCGCCTGACGCGCCTCCGAATAACTGGCGCTCCAAATTTGGCGGCAACGCCTGGCGCTGGCACGCGCAAAGTGAACAGTATTACCTGCACCTGTTCGCGCCGGAACAGGCGGACCTGAACTGGGAGAACCCGGCGGTGCGCGCTGAACTGAAAAAGGTGTGCGAGTTCTGGGCGGATCGCGGCGTAGACGGCCTGCGTCTGGACGTCGTTAACCTGATCTCTAAAGACCCGCGCTTTCCTGACGACCTGGACGGAGACGGTCGACGTTTCTACACCGACGGTCCGCGCGCCCATGAATTTCTGCATGAGATGAACCGCGACGTGTTCACCCCGCGCGGTCTGATGACCGTCGGCGAGATGTCCTCCACCACCCTGGAACATTGCCAGCGCTACGCGTCACTCAGCGGCAGCGAACTGTCGATGACCTTTAACTTTCATCATCTGAAGGTGGATTATCCCGGCGGCGAAAAATGGACGCTGGCGAAGCCGGACATGGTGGCGCTAAAAGCCCTGTTCCGCCACTGGCAGCAGGGAATGCACAACGTGGCATGGAACGCGCTGTTCTGGTGTAACCACGATCAGCCGCGCATCGTTTCGCGTTTTGGCGATGAAGGCGAATACCGCGTTCCGGCGGCGAAAATGCTCGCGATGGTACTGCACGGTATGCAGGGCACGCCGTACATTTACCAGGGCGAGGAGATCGGCATGACCAATCCGCACTTCTCGCAGATCACCGACTACCGCGATGTGGAAAGTCACAATATGTTTGCAGCGCTGCGCGCGCAAGGGCGCGAAGCGGATGAGTTATTGGCGATCCTGGCGAGTAAATCCCGCGACAACAGCCGCACGCCGATGCAGTGGGACGATAGCCTAAATGCCGGGTTTACCACCGGCGAACCGTGGATTGCGCCCTGCGATAATTACGCCGACATCAACGTGGCGGCGGCAGTGGGCGATCCGAATTCTGTGTTCTACACCTACCAGCGGCTGATCGCGCTGCGTAAAGCAGAGCCAGTATTGACCTGGGGCGACTATCAGGATCTGCTGCCCGACAGCCCGCATCTCTGGTGCTATCGTCGTGAATGGCAGGGCCAGACGCTGTTGGCGATCGCTAACCTGAGCGGTGAATGCCAGCCCTGGCAGCCAGAACGCTGGCACGGTAAGTGGCAATGCCTGATGCATAACTACGAGGAAGTCTCGCCGCAGCCGACAACCATGACGCTACGCCCGTTTGAAGCAGTCTGGTGGTTGCGGAAGTAAATCCATACCTCTGTCCTGCCCGGCGAAAGGATTCCCGGGCTGAATGTGCCTCCCGCCTTACCTTCCTGTTTTCGTTGAATAATTAATCAGATTTTTCTCGCAATAATTTACAAACCGCGTAGTGCCCGTCATCTGTACGCTCTGGTTTTTACTTTGCGCTACATCAAGAAAAGTTCAAACACTTTTGATGCAAATCACTACATATAGAATTTAAAATGCACGCCGACCCAATATGTTGTATTAATCGACTACAATTGCTACAACGACAAAACACCGCCTGAGGGCAAAATTGTGGATAACATGGGTCTGGATTGCGGGAAGTCATTGGATAAAGAGATGAATAAGCCCAACACGGCTTCCCCAGCCTCTGTGGATAACCTGTTCTTATAAATATGGAGTGATCATGACACCGCATGTGATGAAACGAGATGGCTGTAAAGTGCCGTTTAAATCAGAGCGCATCAAAGAAGCCATTCTGCGTGCAGCTAAAGCAGCGGGAGTCGATGACGCAGATTACTGCGCCACCGTCGCAGAAGTCGTTAGCAGCCAGATGAATGGACGTAGCCAGGTCGATATCAATGAGATCCAGACTGCGGTTGAAAACCAACTGATGTCCGGTCCGTATAAGCAGCTGGCGCGCGCCTACATTGAGTATCGCCACGATCGCGATATCCAGCGCGAGAAGCGCGGCCGCCTGAACCAGGAAATTCGCGGCCTGGTGGAGCAAACCAACTCCGCGCTGCTTAACGAAAACGCCAACAAAGACAGCAAAGTGATCCCGACCCAGCGCGATCTGCTGGCCGGTATCGTGGCGAAACACTACGCCCGTCAGCACCTGCTGCCGCGAGATGTCGTACAGGCGCACGAGCGGGGTGATATCCACTACCACGATCTGGACTACTCGCCGTTCTTCCCGATGTTCAACTGTATGCTGATCGACCTGAAAGGCATGCTGACTCAGGGCTTCAAAATGGGGAACGCGGAGATCGAACCGCCGAAGTCCATCTCCACCGCCACGGCGGTGACCGCGCAAATTATCGCTCAGGTCGCCAGCCATATTTACGGCGGCACGACCATTAACCGTATTGATGAAGTGCTGGCGCCGTTTGTCACCGCCAGCTTCAATAAGCACCGTAAAACTGCCGATGAGTGGCAGATTCCGGATGCCGACGGCTACGCGCATTCGCGTACCGAAAAAGAGTGCTACGACGCATTCCAGTCTCTGGAATACGAAGTAAACACGCTGCACACCGCTAACGGTCAGACGCCGTTCGTGACCTTTGGCTTTGGGCTGGGCACCAGTTGGGAGTCGCGACTGATTCAGCAGTCGATTCTGCGCAACCGCATCGCGGGTCTCGGCAAAAACCGCAAGACTGCCGTGTTCCCGAAACTGGTGTTTGCCATTCGCGACGGCCTGAACCACAAGTTTGGCGATCCGAACTACGACATTAAGCAGCTGGCGCTGGAGTGCGCGAGTAAGCGCATGTACCCGGATATCCTGAATTACGATCAGGTCGTGAAAGTGACCGGTTCGTTCAAAACGCCGATGGGCTGCCGCAGCTTCCTCGGCGTCTGGGAAAACGAGAACGGCGAACAGGTACACGATGGGCGCAACAACCTGGGCGTAATCAGCCTGAACCTGCCGCGCATCGCGCTGGAAGCGAAAGGCGACGAAGCGACGTTCTGGAAACTGCTGGATGACCGTCTGGTGCTGGCGCGTAAAGCGCTGATGACCCGTATCGCCCGTCTGGAAGGCGTGAAAGCGCGCGTGGCGCCCATTCTGTATATGGAAGGTGCCTGTGGTGTGCGTCTGAAAGCCGACGACGATGTCGCAGAGATCTTCAAAAATGGTCGCGCGTCGATTTCGCTGGGGTATATCGGTATTCATGAAACCATCAACGCCCTGTTCGGCAGCGAGCACATGTACGACAACGACACACTGCGCGCCAAAGGCATCGCGATTGTCGAACGTCTGCGCCAGGCGGTTGATCAGTGGAAAGACGAAACCGGCTACGGCTTTAGCCTGTACAGCACGCCGAGTGAAAACCTCTGCGACCGCTTCTGCCGTCTGGATACCGCCGAGTTTGGCGTGGTGCCGGGCGTAACCGATAAAGGCTATTACACCAACAGCTTCCACCTCGACGTGGAGAAGAAGGTGAACCCGTACGACAAGATCGACTTCGAAGCGCCTTACCCGCCGCTGGCGAGCGGTGGCTTCATTTGCTATGGCGAGTATCCGAACATTCAGCACAACCTGAAAGCGCTGGAAGACGTGTGGGATTACAGCTATCAGCACGTGCCGTACTACGGTACCAACACGCCTATCGACGAGTGCTATGAATGCGGCTTTACCGGTGAGTTCGAGTGTACCAGCAAAGGCTTTACCTGCCCGAAATGCGGTAACCACGACGCCGCCCGCGTCTCCGTCACCCGCCGCGTCTGCGGTTACTTGGGCAGTCCGGACGCACGTCCGTTTAACGCCGGTAAGCAGGAAGAAGTGAAGCGCCGCGTTAAGCATTTAGGTAACGGGCAGCTCGGTTAAGCAGGCAGTATTATTGCCCGGCAGAGCGACGCTTTTCGCAAAGCAACTGGCGCCAGGACAAGGCGGAAAGTCAGTGAATCCCGGGGAGCTTACAGTCGTAAGTGACCCGGGTGAGCGAGCGCGGCCAACGCAGTAATGGCGTCAATTGAGAAGTGAAGATGAATTATCACCAGTACTACCCTGTCGACATCGTCAACGGCCCCGGTACCCGTTGCACATTGTTTGTTTCAGGTTGTGTGCACGAGTGCCCCGGCTGCTACAACAAAAGCACCTGGCGGCTGAATTCCGGTAAACCGTTTACCAAAGAGATGGAAGACCAGATCGTTAACGATCTGAACGACACGCGTATTCACCGTCAGGGAATTTCGCTTTCCGGCGGCGATCCGCTGCATCCTCAAAACGTACCGGATATCCTGAAACTGGTGCAGCGCATTCGTGCTGAATGTCCGGGAAAAGATATCTGGGTGTGGACCGGCTACAAGCTCGATGAGCTCAACGCCGCGCAAATGCAGGTAGTGGATCTGATTAACGTGCTGGTTGATGGCAAATTTGTGCAGGATCTGAAAGACCCGGCGCTTATCTGGCGCGGCAGCAGCAATCAGGTTGTGCATCACCTGCGTTAACAGGCTTGTTTATTTGCGCAACATACTGAAACAGCGGACAAACACCTCTCAAAAACGGCTCACGCACTCCATCGCCACCGCTTTAAAGTCGGCGAAATTCTGGCAGGCGCACAGGCGCGTCATGGCGCGCTCGCGCAGGAAGGTCACGAAAATATCGTAGATCGCCATCGCTTCTTCGTATTCACTTTTGCTGATGGCGAGTAAAAAGATGACGTGCGCGGTTTCATCTCCCCAGGCAATACCCTGCGGCGCCAGCACCGTATAGACCACCGTTTTTTTCGCCAGCAATCCGAGGGCGTGGGGCAGCGCGATGCTGTCGCCGAGCATAGTACTGACAATGGCTTCACGCTCGACCACCGAATCAAGAAATTCGGCATCGACAAAGCCTTCACGGTGTAACTGATCGCACAGCGTTTTAAACAGCGTCTGCCTTTCCATCTCACCGTCAATAATGCGGAAATGGGCGGCGTCGAAGTATTTGTTCAACATCCACGGACGGGTACGGTCGACCAACACCAGCTTGCCGATCTGCTCCAGTTGATAGTCGGTGGGAAACGGCGCAATCTGAACGACCGGTTTGTCTTTTTCACCGACCCGCGCGGTGGCAATCACAAAATCCTCGGCGATGCTTTCGCGCTGCTCGTAGTCGCGCAGCGTCAGCGTACGGACAATTTCAATCTGCGGATATTTGCGCGCCAGTACCGCTTCAATCATCCGCACCATCGCGTTACCCGCATCGCAGACCAGCAGAACCTTCGGCTGCCGCTGGTAACCAATGTTGTAACTACGTTCAAGCCCTACGCCAATATGCAGCACCAAAAAACCGATCTCATTTTCGCTGATGCTATAGGGTGTGTATTTCCCCCAACTGGAGACGGCCGCCAACGTCATGTCCCACGCCATTGGATAATGCTGTTTGATGTTTTCCAGCAGCGGATTCGGCAGCATGATCTGGTAGCGCACCCGGGTGATCATCGTTTTGATATGGGTCAGCAGATCCGCATGTAATTGCTTGTCATTCAACAAGTTGTAGTTGTACTGGCTATTGATAAAACGCAGGATGTAATTCACCAGCGCTTCTTCGTCGTCGGCGTTGATCGCGCTCGGCGCAATCTCCTGCACCTGGCGGGCGGCAATATGCACCTTTAGCCAGTTTTCTTCCGACACCGAAAGCGGGTGATTCGCCAGATGCTGGATCACACCGGCAATCTCACGCGCCGCCAGGCAGACATTTTCTTCCACTTCTTCGGTGGCAAATTCCGACAGCGGATAGCCTTCGCTGATGCGGCGCACCGCCACCGCACAGTAAAGGCGTAAAAACAGCTCGCCTTCGTCGGTCAGGCGAATGTGAAAACGGTTAAAAATATCCTCAAGGACAGGCTGCAACTGCGACGGCACGCCTGCGTACAGCGCCTCTTCCATCACCAGCGGATTCGCCGGATCCTGCTGTACCAGCGTCCATAACAGATCGGTCAGACAGGCGCGGATCGCCATCTCGCTGCCAAACAGCTTCATGCCATGACGCGGGCGGGTTTCCAGCGTCAAATGGTAACGCTGCAGCCATTCGCGCACGTCCGCCATGTCGTTTTGCAAGGTCGCCCGACTGACAAACCATTCATCAGCTAAATCTTCCAGCTTGATGGAAAAGGCGGAAGTCAGAAAGCGCACCATCAGATGATACACGCGTTCCTGGCTGGTGCGCGGAATGCGTAGCGCGCTGGGCTGCTGCGCCTGTAAGGTCTGAAAACTGGCCGGGTCATCGATCCTGAGCTGATAACCGTTTCCCCGGCTGAGGATAAACTGCGCGCCGTGCTGGGTCAGCAGAGCGTTAAGCGCCGTGATATCGGCACGAACAGTACGCGTGGAGACCGACAACCGCTGCGCCAGCTCATCCTGCGGCAGCGTCTCGTTTTGCAACATCGCAAACAGTTGCGCTAAACGTTGGTTGGGGAATCGCACGTCACTCTCCTCGTTTTTTTAGCCTAAGCACGTCCGGGTGAGCGCCAGCAGCTGGCGCACATCGTCCGGACGGGTATTACCGCTCACCTTATCAATAATTGAACTATAAATGTGAGGAATGATTTTGCTCACACCCGCGTCCAGCGCAATCTGCAAAATCTCGGCATAGTTATCGAGATCTATACCGCCCGTCGGCTCCAGCCAGAAGTCATAACGCGCACAGGCTTCCGCTACCGCTTTAAATTCATCGCGGCATTTCAGGCCGCCCATCGGGAAGTATTTGATGGAACTGCCGCCCATATCCTTGAGCAGGGCAATGGCCGTTTCGACCGGAACTATGCCGTCAGCGGCGCGGCTGCTTAGCGGCCCGGTAGAAATCTTCACCTTTCCCGGCGTGCCGGTAGGCGACACCAGTCCATTCACCACCGTTTCGCCCTGCCCCAGCAGCGCCCGGCTGGTCCCCACGCCGGTGAAAACCTGATTGACATGCTGCGGCTGCACCTGACGCGAGATCTCACTCACCATCGCCGACTGGTTCGGGTCGCCCGCGCCAAGCCCTACCGACAGCGCGTTATCGATCAGTTGGGCATATTCGCGCATATCAGCCACGGCGCTGTCGACATCCGGGTAATGTTTAGAGAGCACGCCGACCAGCACATGTCCTTCCGCCGCCGCGTAGATCTCACGGGCGTTATCCTTCGAGCCTGCCAACACGTTCAGGCAAACGCGATCGCGGTAAAAATTAGGGGTCAGTTTCATGCTGTTTTCTCCTGGTTAATCACCTCGCCAATACGGCGCGCCACAATCTCCAGTTGCGCGCGGTCTACGCTGCGCACATCTGCTTCAATAATCCCTTCGTTGGCTTTGTACCCGCGGAAATAAATGGCGTATTCGCCCTGTTTGAGCGCCTCTACCAGTTCGCCGGTCGCGATGCCGGTCACCGCTTCATCGAATTTAATCTCAGCGCGCGCAATGTCGCGTCCGGCGCTGTCCCACACCACGCGGGCGCTTACGCCGTTCAGGGTGTTCAGCGTGTCGATAAACGGCGTCATTTTTTCCACCATTTCCGCCCCGCTCTCTTTTTGCGCGTTCAGGTAAAGCTCAATGGCGCAGGTCAGGCCGAGGATGCCCTCTTTACCGACCTTCATCGCCCGACCAATGCCCGCCGTCTGACGTTTCACCCATTCCACATACTGGGTTTTGCCTATCACCAGACCGCTGGTCGGACCCTCAATGGCCTTCGCGCCGCTATAGATCACCAGAGAAGCGCCGGCGCGGTAGTAGCACTGCAAATCTTCTTCCGCTGCGGCATCGACGATCAGCGGCAGATTGTGTTTGCGCGCCACCACCACCGCCTGCTCGACGCTGAGCATACTTTTCTGTACGCAGTGGTGAGACTTGATATAGAGGATGGCCGCAGTACGCGGCGTAATCGCCGCCGCCAGTTGGGCTGCGGAGCATTCGTTGGCGTAGCCAGCCTCCACCAGCTTACCGCCGCCGAGCGCCACCATTGTGCCGACCGGCGCGCCGAAATTGACGTTATGGCCTTTCGGCAGCACGATTTCGTTCTTTTCTATGGGCGTAACGTGGAGGTTTTCCAGCAACCAGTCGCTGTCCTGCACCAGAACAGCAGCCACCGACTGGGCAATGCCCGCTGACGCGCAGGAGACCACCGTCGCGCCTTCCACCTCCAGCAGTTTCGCAATGTACTCGCCGGTTTTATTCACCAGATCCTTCATTTCAAAGTACTGATTCATCCCGGCCATCGCCGCGTCTACAACTTCCGGGCGCGGCGTGGAAACGCCCAGCGCCGTCATGCGACCCGAAGTATTAATGACTTGTTTTAGATTGTATTTCTCAAAAATTGAAGGCATGTTCCGCGCTCCCTTGTTCGGTCATATAGCCCTTGCCCGCGCGAATCGCGGCAAGCGGCACTAACAGCATGTCAGCCTGTAAGCTGTCGTTTTCAGCATCCACCAGCACGGTGGGCTGGCGCTGAAGCGTAAAGAGGGTGAGATCGGCGTCCAGGCCCGGCAGGAGGCGACCTTTATTTTTCAGACGCAGCCCTTCGGCGGCGTTAACGGTCACACAGTCGATGACCTGCGGCAGCGACATGCCGATAGCAAGAAATTTCGACATCACGTTGGCAAGTGAATGCACCGGACCGCTGATGCGGTTGCGGCAATAAATGTCCGAACTGATGGTGTGCGGCAGAATGCCTAAGCTAATGGCGCGCTTCGCCACCGCAAAGCTCAGGCTGGCGGTACCGTGACCGACATCAAGCCGCACGCCGCGCTGAATCGCCCGGGTGACCGAGGCGCGCAACGCCCCTTCCGGCGTCAGAATGCGGTTAGGTTTGCCGTTGTAGCAATGGGTGATAATGTCGCCGGCACTCAGTAGCCCGGCAATGTCATCCAGATTCGGCGGGTTATTGCCGATATGCACCATCAGCGGCAGTTCGCCGTTCTCTTTCTGAATGGCTTTTGCGCGCGCCAGCGGGGTGATGCCGTTTTCACCGACCACACTGCTGCTCATGCGCGCTTTCAGGCCGACGATAAAGTCCGGGTGACGCTTCACCGCCTGCTTTACCGCGTCGGCGTCAATATTCGCCATGTTCGCCAGTTCATTTTGCGCAATCAGTCCGACGCGGGAGATATTAAGCAGCGCATACACCTCCGTCGCCGCGTCGCGGGTAAGGGTGTAGAAATCATCAATATCGTCAGCACCGGTACTGCCTGCATCCACGACGGTGGTCACGCCGGTTGCAATGCCGACGCTGTCTGGCTCGTCATAATAAATGGGGGATTTCGGATAGCAGTGAACGTGAGAGTCAATCCACCCGGCGCTGGCGTAGCATTCGCCGCGTAAGTCGACGGTTTTCACCGCCGGATCGTTTATCTCGCCCAGCGCGGCAATTTTGCCGTCCTTTATCGCGATATCGCATACCGTGTCGTCGACCAGACGTGCACGGCGCAGGAGTAAATCAAACATGTCACTCTCCTGTTTGCGCGGGCGATTCTACGCCCGCCGGGATGATTTGCCGGATAGCGGCGTCACTGCCTTATCCGGCCTGGAGGCGGTCATCAGCTGATCGCGATCGGGAAGATGGAGCCTAAAATCATGGCGCCGAGGATCGCGCCGCCGGTGATCGGTTTTTGCCAGATATAAAACAACAGCGCGCCCAGCAGCGACCCCACGCCAATCGGAATAGAGGCGGTCATCGCGCTCAGAATAATCAACGGTCCCAGGAAACGACCAGAGGCGTTACCGGCTCCCATCATGACGTCCGCCCCGTAGGTCGAATCGCTCTGGTTGATGGTGAATTTACGCGCCAGAATGATGACGTAACCAATCGCCAGGCCAATCGCCAGACCGGTAACCAGAGAGGCGATAAAGTTCTCGACCGGGAAAATAATGCCAGCGCCGAGCAGCAGCGCCGGAACGCCCAGGCCAACGCCAGTCTGAATGGCCCCGCCGATATCCAGAATCCCCACCAGCGAACCTTCAATAATGCGGGCGAACAGGAAGCTGGCGCCAAACGCCGCAACCGCGCCGTAGGAGCCGGTATCCATCCCCGCCTTCAGCATCGCCACAAAAGCCACTTCGTTAAACGCGCCGATACCGTACAGGTAGTACATGTGCGTCCCGGCAAACACGCCGGAAGAGAGCAGGCCAACGAAGATCGGAAACGACCAGTCGGCAAACCAAAAACCTTTATTCTGTTCCATTGTGGCCTCCGTTATTTGCCGCTAAGCGAGTTGTGGATCAGTTCGAGCCAGTTCGGCACGGTCATGTGGAAGGATTCGATCAGCTTCATATCGAAGCCGCGGAAGAAGCCGCTCAGGACAAACAGCAGCACAATGGCGGCCATCATGACTTTGGTGACGTGGTTCCAGCCGCTCTCTTCGACGCCCTTGCCGATCAGAATACCAAGCACCAGCCCCGGAACGGCGTTCCCCATAATCAGCTGCGCCGCGCCGCCGAAAACGGTCGCCCAGAAACCGGATTTCTTACCGGCGTCGATCGCCGCCAACCAGAAGATCACCGGCATCACGGTGTTGACCAGCAGGTTTGCCGCAGGCACCAGCACTTTCACAGCGGTGACCTGCAAGGCTTCCGGCACCGAGGAGGCGGTAAGGTTCAGGAAGGTCACCACGATCATGCCGATGATGCCGCAGGCAATCGCCATCTTTTTCGGATCGTGCAGCGTTTCACCCACGTTGCGGTTTTTGAGCATCAGCGCCGCCGCGCCCCAGTTCGGTATGATGCGGTGATCGACGTCCTGAGTGAACGCCCCCGCCGCCACGGAGGACGCCCAGGCGTTGAAGAAGAAGCCCAGGCCGAAGGAGAAGTGAGAAGCCGGATCCCCTTCGCAGGAGTTCAGTTCCCCCAACGTACGAAATGCGCCCATCCCCTGTGTGGTAGGCGCATGAAACATGCGTGCAGCCCCGGCACCCACACCTACGCCGACCAGGCCGCCGATGATGAGCGATTTTATTAAAATTATCAGGAACATAGTTATGCCTTTTTAACAAGAATCAGCGTTGCGAGACAAAATCCACCTTGTCCAGATTGATGGCTGTCACGTTGACGGTCACGTCCAGCTCCACGCTGTACGTCCGCCTTTCACGGCGCAAAAAGAAGAACAGAAACGCTTCTTTTCGTACCGATTCACGCGCCTGAACAACCTGCACATCCTGTGGCTCAATACGCAGTAAAATATGCGGCGATGCCTTCATGACCGCAGCCTGAACGTGGTTCAGGGCATCGGCAAAGGCGCGCGCTTTGGCTTCGCCTTTCCCGGAGACTCTCACCGTGGTGGTGAATTGTTCTTTCATACTCAGGCGCCGTACTTTTTCTGCCAGGCCTGCACCAGACGTTCGCCAAGCTCTTCTTTATCCATAAAGCCGAAACCCAGCACGTTGCAGCCTTCGTTAATCGCCGTTACGCCTTCATCCACTGAGCGCATCCCGTATTTGGCTTTATAGCCATGTTTGTTTTGCGCGGTGATCGCACCTGCGCCGCCGCTGCCGCAGAAAGAGATGCCGAAGGTGGCATTTTCCGCTTTCATAACGTCCCCCAGCTTCATATCCGCCGCCACGCCCGGCACCACTACCGCACGGCCGCCCGCTTTCTCGACGCCTGCCGCCACTTTCTGGCCTTTTCCCAGACGATCGCCAATCACAACGGTAATTTGTTCCATTATTTGCTCCTTAAAGATTGTCTTTCGCGACTTCGAAGTGGACCGACAGCAGCCAGGCTTCTTCCTCGGGAAGATTGCCAAACGCCGCCACCACGTCGCGGGCAAGCGCCATTGATTCGGCGGATATTTCATCAAATAAACTGGCTTCCACTTCCGGCAAAGGCTCACCGGTCACTGACCGGTGCGCCATGGCGCGAACATGAGACGTCAGCATTTGTTCCTGTACGGCGTTGGGAATGATGTGATGTTCACGCAGTAATGCGTACACCTGCGCCAGCATGCGATCGGCCAGTGCCGCCGTCTGCGCCACCTGTTCCCCCATGTCGTTCATTACTGCTCCGTTATTCACTCGTCTTACCCCGTTAATGGCTCTGGGTTAAAACTAACGGCGGAGGTAAAAAGTTTGTAGCGAGTTGTTTTCCACTTCGAAGTGGAAAGGTGAGTGGCGATAGTGATCTGTTCCACAGAAAAGGCGGTTTTGCTGATTTATCGCTGGAAAAGTGTGATTTGTATCGAGAAATGAAGCGGAAACGAAAGGAGGAAAACGAACAATGCTATTGATGGAATAAGTTGAGAAGTGTGATGGGTATTACGTTTACTTATGGGTGCGAAGCAATGCCGGATGACGCCGCAAAGCGTCTGATCCGGCCTGTCGCGCGTTTGCCGCCTGAGGCGGATTATTGTCCGGCAATCTTCATTTCCGGCAGAAGAACCGAACCACACTGAATATTGCTGCGGGTTTCGATATCGTTACCGACAGTCACGATATTGCGCCACATCTCTTTTAAATTCCCGGCGATGGTGATTTCACTTACCGGATACAGGATTTCGCCGTTCTCCACCCAGAAGCCGGCCGCGCCGCGCGAGTAATCACCGGTGATGCCGCTTACCCCCTGGCCCATCAGTTCTGTCACCACCAACCCGGTGCCCATCTCTTTCAGCATCTGCTCAAAGCTCAGCCCTTGTCCGGCAATACGCCAGTTGTGAATGCCGCCCGCATGGCCGGTGCTTTTCAGTCCCAGCTTGCGCGCGGAATAGTTGGTCAACAGCCATTGGGTCAGAATGCCGTCTTTAACGATGTCACGGCGTTCCGTGCGCACGCCTTCGCTGTCGAACGGTGACGACGCCAACCCTTTACGCAGGTGCGGATGTTCTTCAATTGTCAGCCAGTCGGGAAGAATTTGTTTACCCAGCGAATCCAACAGGAAGGTGGATTTACGGTACACCGAGCCGCCGGCAATCGCGCCAACCAGATGGCCGAACAGTCCGGTCGCCACTTCATTAGCGAAAATCACCGGCGCTTTCATGGTCGAAAGTTTACGCGGCGCCAGGCGGGACAGCGTACGACGCGCGCACTCGGCCCCAACCCACTCCGGCGTTTGCAGGTCGCCCAACGCGCGGCCAATCGTGTAGGCGTAGTCACGCTCCATATCGCCGTTCTCTTCGGCGATCACGCAACTGGACAGCGAATGACGGGTAGAGCAATAGCCCTGCAGCATACCGTGGCTGTTCCCGAACACTTTAATGCCATAGTGGCTGTTAAAGCTGCCGCCCTCGGTGTTGGTGATGCGCTTGTCCGCCTGTAAGGACGCCTGCTCGGCGCGCGCCGCCATCTCAATAGCTTCGTCCGGGGACACGTCCGCCGGATGGAACAGATCGAGATCCGGCGCATCGAAGGCCAGCAGCTCTTTATCCGCCACGCCTGCGCACGGATCCGGCGAGGTGTAGCGCGCAATGTCCAGCGCCGCCTGTACGGTACGGGCAATCGCCTGCGGACTGAGGTCGGTGGATGACGCGCTGCCTTTACGGTTCTGGTGATAAACGGTAATCCCCAACGCGCCATCGCTGTTGAATTCAACATTCTCCACTTCACCGTAACGTGTGCTCACGCTAATGCCGGTGGTTTTGCTGACGGCGACTTCCGCGCCGTCGGATTTGCCTGACGCTAACGACAGCGCTGTCGAGACCGCTTCTTCCAGAATCTTACGCTGCGCTTCAACTTGTGAGATTACTTTCATCGCAAATGCCATACTGTAGAGAGAGTTTCTCTGAAGTCTAACAGAGAACCGTTTTTCAGTGCGCATCTTAACTGGTAACATTAGCCTCTTTTTTTAAGGAGCCTGAGATGACAAAGCAGCCCGAAGACTGGCTCGACGACGTTCCCGGTGATGACATCGAAGACGAAGACGATGAAATTATCTGGGTCAGCAAAAGTGAAATTAAACGCGATGCCGAGGAGTTAAAACGCCTGGGCGCAGAAATTGTGGATCTGGGGAAAAACGCGCTGGATAAGATCCCGCTGGATGCGGATCTGCGGGCCGCCATTGAGCTGGCTCAGCGTATCAAGATGGAAGGCCGTCGCCGCCAGTTGCAGTTGATTGGTAAAATGCTGCGAAGCCGTGACGTGGAGCCAATTCGTCAGGCGCTGGACAAGCTGAAAAACCGCCACAACCAGCAGGTGGTGCTGTTCCACAAGCTCGAAAACCTGCGCGATCGTTTGATCGTCGAAGGGGATGACGCGGTCGCGGAAGTCCTGAACCTGTGGCCCAATGCCGACCGTCAGCAATTACGATCGCTGATCCGCAACGCGAAGAAAGAGAAAGAAGGAAATAAACCGCCGAAATCCGCGCGCCAAATCTTCCAGTATCTGCGCGAACTGGCGGAAAACGACGCGTAATAGCGTATGGCAATCTGCCGGATAGCGGCGCGTGCGCCTTGTCCGGCTACCGAGATTGCGCATTGTCCAGGCCCGGTAGGCGCCAGCGCCACCGGGTACTGTTTTACTCTGCGGCTGCCGCTTTCTTCGCCAGCCCATCCAGCAACTTCTGGTGGATACCGCCAAACCCGCCGTTGCTCATCACCAGAATGTGATCGCCCGGCTGCGCGGTTTTCACGACCATCTCCGCCAGCGCGTCAACGTCTCCGCTCCAGTGCGCAGGCTGTACGCAGGCCTCCGCCACTTCAGCCACCTGCCACGGAATATGCGGCGGCTGTAGCAGATACACCTCATCGGCGCGGCCTAATGACGGCGCCAGATCGTCCTTACACAGTCCCATTTTCATGGTATTGGAACGCGGTTCCAGCACGGCGATAATGCGCGCGGTGCCGCCCACTTTGCCGCGCAGCGCGGCAAGGGTCGCCAGGATCGCGGTCGGGTGATGGGCAAAATCATCATAGACGGTCACGCCGTTCGCTTCGCCACGCAGTTCCAGACGACGGCGGGCGTTAATAAACGACCCCAGCGCCGTTGCGGCATCCGCAGGCTGAACGCCGACATGACGCGCAGCGGCAATCGCCATCAGGCCGTTGTGCATGTTGTGCTCGCCCACCAGCGACCACTTCACTTCGCCCACTTTTTCACCATCCAGCCACACTTCCCACTCAGAGGCATCGACGTTCAGCTTCTTCGCCTGCCAGTGGCCCTGCTCGCCCACCAGTTCCTGCTCGCTCCAGCAGCCCATCGCCAGCGTCTGCTTGAGGTTAATATCGTGTTCCGGCCAGATAATCCGTCCCTGGCCCGGTACGATGCGCACCAGGTGGTGGAACTGTTTCTGGATCGCTTTCAGATCGTCAAAAATATCCGCGTGATCGAACTCCAGGTTATTGAGGATTAACGTGCGCGGGCAGTAATGAACAAACTTGGAGCGCTTGTCGAAAAAGGCGCAGTCGTATTCATCGGCTTCAATCACGAAGAAATCGCTTTCGCCCAGACGCGCTGAGACCTCGAAGTTGCCCGGAACGCCGCCGATCACAAAGCCAGGCTTGTAGCCACAGGCTTCCAGGATCCAGGTCGCCATGCCAGCAGTGGTGGTTTTACCGTGGGTGCCTGCCACGGCCAGCACCCAGCGGTCACGCAGGACAAAATCATGCAGCCACTGCGGGCCGGACATGTACGGGATGTTTTTTTCCAGCACCGCTTCAACGCACGGATTCCCACGCGTCATGGCGTTGCCAATGATCACCAGATCAGGCTGTGGGTCGAGCTGACTGGCGTCATAACCCTGAATCAGATCAATACCTTGATTTTCAAGTAACGTGCTCATCGGCGGATACACATTGGCGTCCGAACCTGTTACTTCATGACCGAGTGAGCGCGCCAGCATCGCCAGGCCGCCCATGAAGGTGCCACAAATTCCCAAAATATGAATGCGCATACGTCACTATCCTTTTTTAATCTGCGGGCCATTTTACGCATATGTCAGGCAAGTGAGAAACGCATTTCAGGATAATCCGTACTTTGCTGGCGCGATTCACCTGAGCGCAGCCCCTGAAATATTTGTTAAGATTGTTACGGTCGCTTTACTCCATATCAATTGCAGGGAAAGTGTTATGAAAACGTTAGGTGAATTTATTGTCGAAAAGCAGCACGAGTTCTCTCATGCTACCGGTGAGCTCACTGCTTTGCTGTCGGCAATAAAGCTGGGCGCCAAGATCATCCACCGCGATATCAACAAGGCCGGTCTGGTCGATATCCTGGGTGCCAGCGGTGCTGAGAACGTGCAGGGCGAGGTTCAGCAGAAACTCGATCTGTTCGCGAACGAGAAACTGAAAGCTGCACTCAAGGCGCGCGATATCGTCGCGGGCATCGCCTCTGAAGAAGAAGACGAAATCGTCGTTTTTGAAGGCTGTGAACACGCGAAGTATGTCGTACTGATGGACCCTCTGGATGGCTCGTCCAACATCGATGTTAACGTCTCTGTCGGAACCATTTTCTCTATTTATCGTCGCGTGACCCCGGTTGGTACGCCGGTGACGGAAGAAGACTTCCTGCAGCCAGGCAACAAGCAGGTTGCCGCGGGCTACGTGGTGTACGGTTCTTCCACCATGCTGGTGTACACCACCGGCTGCGGCGTACATGCCTTTACTTACGATCCGTCGCTGGGCGTGTTCTGTCTGAGCCAGGAACGCATGCGCTTCCCGCAGAAAGGCAAAACCTACTCCATCAACGAAGGCAATTACATCAAGTTTCCGAATGGTGTTAAGAAGTACATCAAATTCTGTCAGGAAGAAGATAAGCCGACCAATCGTCCTTACACTTCGCGCTACATTGGCTCACTGGTGGCGGACTTCCACCGCAACCTGCTGAAAGGCGGGATCTACCTCTACCCAAGCACCGCCAGCCATCCGGAAGGGAAGTTGCGCCTGCTGTATGAGTGCAACCCGATGGCGTTCCTCGCCGAGCAGGCGGGCGGTAAAGCCAGCGACGGGAAAGAGCGTATTCTGGATATCATTCCGGAAAGCCTGCACCAGCGTCGTTCGTTCTTCGTCGGTAACGATCATATGGTTGACGACGTTGAGCGCTTTATTCGTGAGTACCCGGACGCATAAAGATGACAGACGGCATGCGCAGGCCGGATAAGGCGAAACCGCTATCCGACCTGCGTTTTGCCGTTACGCCGTCTGCAGTTTAAAGGTCGCCATCGCGTCGATTAAGGCATGAGACTGCGCTTCCAGCGAGCGGGTGGCCGCAGAGGACTGCTGCACCAACGCCGCGTTTTGCTGCGCGGTTTCATCCATCTGGCTAACCGCGATATTAACCTGCTCAATGCCGCGGCTCTGCTCCTGTGACGCGCTGGCGATTTCCCGCATTAGCGACGTCATGCGCATCACTTCGCTGGCGATCTCATCCATCGTTTCGCCCGCCTGCATGGCCAGATCGCTGCCTTCGTTCACCTGCGCCTGAGAATCGCCGATAAGCATACGGATCTCTTTCGCCGCCTCGGCGCTGCGGCTCGCCAGGTTACGCACCTCGCCTGCCACCACGGCAAAACCGCGCCCCTGCTCCCCGGCCCGCGCCGCTTCAACGGAGGCGTTCAACGCCAGGATATTGGTCTGGAAAGCAATGCCGTCGATCACGCCAAGAATATCGGCGATCCGGTGTGAACTGCCGGAAATATCGCGCATTTTCTCAATGACATAACAGACCATTTCGCTACCGCGGTCGGCGGTGTCAGAAACAGACTTTGCCAGCCGGTGCGCCTGGTCGGCGTTTTCCGCATTCTGCTTCACCGTCGCGGTAAGCTCTTCCATGCTGGCGGCAGTTTGCTCCAGCGATGTCGCCGTCGATTCAGTACGCGAAGCGAGATGCAGATTGCCGGCGGTCAGCTCACGACTGCCGGTGTCAATTTGCGCGCTGGCGTCACGGACGCGCCTGACGGATTCACTCAGCGCCACGCGCATCCCGGCAAGCGCCGACTGTAGACGATTGAACTCGGCGCTGGCATAACGACTTTCAACAGACGATAAATCCCCCGTTGCCAGACGCTCCAGTTGCTCAACCGCATTATCAAGCGGCTTCAGGAGTTGGTTACGCAGCAGCAACCAGACCACCATCAGCAGCGCAATGGCAGTCAGCGTCGCGCCGGTCATGATCCCATAGTAGAACCAGGAAGTGATGATGCGGGTGGAGGCGTACATCCCCATACTGCCCGTCAGCAGCAACAGCAGGGTAATCAGCGACAATAAAACCAGCAGGGAAAGTCGTAGGGAGAGGGATTTTGGCATCGTTATTTTCCGGTTGAAGTCTGTACAGAAACTATCGACAACAACCGGAAAAAGTTTAGGTGATTACGCGATGCCTGCGTTTCACTTTGGTAAGACCGAGGGGGATATTCTGCGTACCGGCGCGTTTTGCCGGTTCTCCCACAGCACCGTCAGGCCGCGCTGTAACGCGATGAAGATAAATAACAGGATCCCGATGGCGATTTTCGTCCACCACGAACTGAGCGTGCCGTCGAAATTAATATAGGTCTGAATCAGCCCCTGAATAGCCACGCCGAACAGCGTACCGAGCACTGTGCCGACGCCGCCGCTCAGCAGCGTGCCGCCAATGACCACCGAAGCGATCGCGTCCAGTTCCACGCCAACGCCCGCCAGCGCGTAACCGGCCTGGGTATAGACAGAAAAAACGATTCCGGCGAGCGTCGCCAACCCGGTGGACAGCATATAAATGCGAATAGTGGTGCTGCGCGTTGAAATGCCCATCAGGTTTGCCGAGGTCGCGTTGCCGCCAATGGCGTACACCTGATTCCCAAACCGCGTGCGGTGAGCCAGAAAAATGCCTGTCACCACCACCGCCAACATCAGCAGACCCATTGCGCTCAAACGCCCGCCGCCGGGGATCTTCCACGCCAGGCTGGAAAGGGTATCGTAAACAGGATGGTCAATCGGAATCGACTCTTCAGACACCAGATAGCTGACTCCGCGCAGAAAGAACATCCCGGCAAGGGTGATGATAAACGCCGGGATCTTCAGCGCGTCAATCAGTAATCCCATAAACGCGCCGAAGGCGCAGCCCATCGCCAGCACCAGTGGAAACGCCAGCAACGGCGACACGCCCCAATAACCAATGGCTTTCGCCAGAAATACGCCAGTGAAGGCGATCACCGAACCGACAGAAAGATCGATACCGCCGGAGAGGATCACAAAGGTCATCCCTACGGCGATGATGCCGAGAAAGGCGTTGTCAGTGAGAATATTGCAGATCACCCGCGTGGAGGCGAAGCCGGGAAACTGGGTCAGGCAGTACAAATAGCCCAGCACAAAAACCCCGAGGGTGATCATCAGCGGTAGGTTACGTTTTATCACGACCACGCACTCCTTTTAGCAAACTGATAAAGCGCTGCGACTGGACAATCAGCACGCACAGCACCACGACGGCTTTGACGACCTGATTCATTTCCGGCGGGAATCCGGACAGTAAAATGCCGGTGTTCATGCCCTGAATGATCAGCGCCCCCACCACCGACAAAAACAGGTTGAAGCGTCCGCCCATCAACGAGCCGCCGCCGATAACCACCGCCAGAATGGCGTCCAGCTCCAGCCATAGCCCGGCGTTGTTGGCGTCGGCGCCGCGTATATCCGCCGCAACGATGATCCCGGCAATCGCCGCGCACAGCCCGCTGAGCACATAGGTGAGCATGACGATGATCCGTGTATTCACGCCGGCGTTTTTGGCCGCGCGAATGTTAATGCCTACCGCTTCAATAAACATACCGAGTGCGGTTTTACGGGTCAGCAACCAGAACAGCAGCAGAGTGATCAACGCCACGATCACCGGCGTCGGAAACAGCAGCAGGGATCCGCTGCCAAACCAGGAGAGCGCAGGCGAGCTAAAGGTGACGATCTGTCCGGAGGTGATCAACTGCGCGACGCCGCGCCCGGCCACCATCAGGATCAGGGTGGCGACAAACGGCTGGATTTTCAGGATCGCCACCAGGACACCGTTCCATAATCCGGCTAGGATCCCCGAGCCAAGCGCGGCGAGCAACACCACCGGCAGGCTGTGTCCGGCGACGGTCATGGCCGCGGTGGTGGCCCCCGCAATGGCCATCACCGCGCCGACAGAGAGATCGATGCCGCCGGTAGCGATCACCAGCGTCATACCGATCGCCAGCAGCGCCACAGGCGCGGCGCGATTGAGAATATCGACAGGGCTACCGAACAGACGGCCATCCTGCAGGACAATCTGGTAAAAATGCGGCGCAACCAGACTGTCCACCAGCAGCACCAGCAGGAGCGCTATCAGCTGCGGCGTCCCGGTCGGCCAGCGAAAGCGTCGCTTTGGCGAGGTGCTTTGCGGGAGAGATTGAGGCATCACAAAAGTCTCCTTACGCCGCGATGGCGTTCATGATCGCCGGAACAGAGAGTTCAGCCAGGGGGATCTCCGCCACCTGTTTTCGGTCGCGCATAATGATGATCCGATCCGCATAACCGACCAGTTCCTCCAGCTCCGAAGAAATCACCAGCAGCGCCAGACCGTCGGCGCAAAGGGTTTCGATCAGCCGGATGATCTCGGCATGCGCGCCGACGTCAATCCCGCGGGTGGGTTCGTCGAGGATCAGGAACTGCGGTTTGGTCAGCAACCAGCGCGACAGCAGCACCTTCTGCTGATTGCCGCCGGAAAGAAACTCAATCGGCTGTTCCGCGCTGGGCGTACGTATACCAAGCTGGCGAATAAAACGCGCCGCAATGTCGTTTTGCTCCTTGCGCGGGATCGGCCTCAGCCAGCCGCGCTGAGCCTGGAGCGCCAGAATGATATTTTCCCGTACCGATGCGGCGGCAATGATACCGTCGGTTTTCCGATCCTCCGGACAAAACCCGATCCCCAGGCAGGATGCCTGATGCGGCGATCGCAGAGCGTGCGGTTTGCCTTTGATCTGCGCGCTGCCGCTGTCTGCCGGCTTGATGCCAAAGATCACTTCCGCGGTTTCCGTCCGCCCGGAGCCTAACAGCCCCGCCAGACCGACGATCTCACCGGGGCGCACTTCCAGATCGAACGGGGCGATCGTCCCTTTCCTGCCATACCCTTTGAACGCAGCGATCGGTTTGTCGCTCAGCAAGGTGCGCCCCGCGCGCTGGAGCGCGTTGGTTTCCAGCTCGCGTCCCAGCATCATTTTCACCAGTTCGATCTGCGGCAGCTCGCGTGTTTCACGACAGCCAACAACGCTACCATTACGTAAGACGGTGATCCTGTCGCTCACGTCGTAGACCTGATCGAGGAAATGGGTCACGAAGATCAGGCTGACGCCGTTGTCGCGCAAGCGGCGCATCAGACCAAACAACATCTCCACTTCCTGGGTGTCAAGGCTGGCGGTCGGCTCGTCGAGGATCAGCACTTTTGCAGAGAGATCGATAGCCCGGCAAATGGCGACGATCTGCTGCATTGCCACTGAAAAGCGGTTTAGCGGCTCGCGCACGTCGAGCGAGAAGCCGTAAGACGCCATTAGCGCCGAGGCGCGTGTTTCCATTTCCTTGCGCCGCAACAGGCCAAAACGCCGGGGCTCACGGCCAATAAACAGATTATCCGCCACCGACATGTTTGGCAGCAGGTTAACTTCCTGATACACCGTACCAATGCCCAATTGCTGTGCATGGGCGGTATTCCGGGGTGAGATCGCACGGCCTTCCAGAAATATCGAACCGCGATCGGCGTGATATACCCCGGTCAGCGCTTTAATCAGCGTCGATTTCCCCGCGCCGTTTTCTCCCAGCAGCGCCATGATTTCGCCGCGCCGTAGCGTGAAGTCGACGTTATCCAGCGCTTTGACGCCCGGGAAGAATTTACTCAAGCCCTCGGTACGGAGGATCGCCTGGTGTTGAGCAGTGGTCATGGTTCCTCCGGTACATTCTGAACCCGCTTTACCGTAGGCCGGGTCAGCGTCGCGCCACCCGGCCTTGTCAAACAATCAGTAGCCCATATTTTTCTTCTTCTCTAACTCTTCTTTCGCGGTGTCCGGCAGATAAAGCGTCGATTTGGTGATGGTCACTTTTTCCGGCATCGTGCCGTCTTTCTTGAACTTCTCGAGCGCGTCGAAAGCCGGACCCGCCATGTTTGGCGTCAGTTCAACGCTGGCGTTGGCATCACCGTCAATCATCGCCTTGAAGATGTCGGGCACGCCGTCGATGGAACCGGTGAGAATGTCTTTCCCTGGCTTCAGTCCCGCCTCTTTTATCGCCTGAATGGCGCCAATCGCCATATCATCGTTGTGGGCGTAAACCATGCAGATGTTCTTGCCGTTGTTTTCCGCTTTGATAAAGCTTTCCATCACCTCTTTGCCTTTACTGCGGGTAAAGTCGCCAGACTGGGAACGGATAATTTTGATGTTTGGCGCATTGGCGATGGCTTCTGCAAAGCCTTTCTTACGGTCGATAGCCACGCTGGCGCCGACTGTTCCCTGCAACTCAACCACGTTACACGGCTTACCGTTCACCTCTTTGATCAGCCAGTCGCCTATCAGTTTGCCTTCAAGGACGTTGTCGGCGGTCACCGTCGTCATATAGAGAGATTTGTCTTTGACATCGATGGAGCGGTCGAGCAGAAAGACCGGAATTTCCGCATCCTTCGCTTCCTTCAGCACCGGTTCCCACCCTGTCGCAACCACCGGCGCAATGAAGATAGCGTCAACCCCTTGCGCCACGAACGAGCGCACTGCTTTAATCTGGTTTTCCTGCTTCTGCTGGCCGTCGGCGATCTTCAGCGTAATCCCCCGCTTTTCGGCCTCGCTTTTCGCCACGTTGGTCTCGGCGGCGCGCCAGCCGGACTCTGAGCCGACCTGCGAAAATCCTACGGTTAAGGGGGCGGCCATCGCCATAGACGACATGGCTGCCGAAACTGCTGTGACTAAAAGTAAGCGCTTCCACATAACTGTGTCCTCGTAGGGTGAGTTTTTGTTGGTTAAGAAACAGTCGCGAAAAAACTATAGACAATCGAATATGTAACGAATTGCGTTACATCACACTTCAAAAAAGTAAATATAACGTTAATCACAAGTTTGTAATCGCTTTCATTTACCTATGAAAAAAGCGGCTGAAGATATGGATTTTCCTGTCATGCGAGCGCGCTAAAAAGGCCATGCGAGAGGGAGGTAAAAACAAAATCAGGCGAAGACATTCGGCGCGAGATAGCTATAATACTTGCCACTTGTTTACGACACAGTTAAAGGAAACAGACATGAGCTTACTCAACGTACCTGCGGGTAAAGAGCTGCCGGAAGATATCTATGTAGTGATTGAGATCCCGGCTAACGCAGATCCGATCAAATACGAAGTCGACAAAGAGAGCGGCGCGCTGTTCGTTGACCGCTTCATGTCCACCGCGATGTTCTATCCGTGCAACTACGGCTACATCAACCACACCCTGTCTCTGGACGGTGACCCGGTTGACGTACTGGTCCCAACGCCGTACCCGCTGCAGCCGGGCTCTGTGATCCGCTGCCGTCCGGTTGGCGTGCTGAAAATGACCGACGAATCCGGTGAAGATGCGAAACTGGTTGCAGTGCCGCACACCAAGCTGAGCAAAGAGTACGATCACATTAAAGACGTGAACGACCTGCCGGAACTGCTGAAAGCGCAGATCACTCACTTCTTCGAGCACTACAAAGACCTCGAAAAAGGCAAATGGGTGAAAGTTGACGGCTGGGACAATGCCGAAGCCGCTAAAGCGGAAATCGTTGCTTCCTTCGAGCGCGCCGCGAAGAAATAAGTTCGTTACGCGATAAAAACCCTGAACGTCGGGCATCGGCGGATCAGGGTTTTTTTATGCCTGATGAAGCGCCTTAACCGGCCTAACTTCCCCTCTTTCACGATAGCCTGCGTCTTAATAACGCAACGTCGACCACCTCATCCCCAGCCATGCCTGTGCGACGGAGCTGTTTGGCGCAGAGAGCCCGCGTCCGTAAATGGTTGTTAGTATCCTCCCTGGATTTCTCCCTCTTCACAGTGAAGCGGAACGGAGAAAAAAGAAATGGCGTGATGGGATGACAAATAATGATGCGTAGCGCCTCGCAAAAAACAACGCCACCCGAAGGTGGCGTGCTCAATTCAGTACTGGTCTCTGTCTAACCAGTTACCGCTTTCGATCAGCGTTAATCCCGTCACCGGACGTTGGTACACATACATCCATGCACTTCCGTACGGCGTCTGGATCAACTGGCGTGCGTATTCGCCGCCCCGGGTGCGCAGGGCATCCAGTTCGGCCAGCGTGGCGTTATCAATACGATAAACTTCACCCTGTACTGTTCCGTTCCCGGGAACTGCGCCTGGATAGTGGCCCAGGCTGTACAACTGGTAGTTATCAATACTGTATTCGCCCAGCAACTGGGCGTTGGTCATCCAGTGGCTGTTGCCTTGTTTGGTTCGTAAACTGCCGTAGACAAATATTCGCATTGCTAAAACTCAAACTGATAGAGCAAATCCAGTGCCTGATCTACGCCAGACACGGCTTCCAGATATAGCTTAGGCATCAGGCGATAACGTAGCGTGAGCGTGGCTAAAGAGTCAAATATGCCCACACCGTATTTCACCTGTAGACCAGGCAATACATATCCGCTGACCACCACCTGGGATGAGTCCCCTACCCCCTGGGTGTCCAGCGCCAAATTGCTTACGCCAAATGTCTCCCCGATTTTACCCACAACCTGACCACTTTGTGCAACCCCCAGGCCAATGAGCATGGAGGTCATCGCTGCGCTGTCGCTTTGATCGCTGTCCAGTCCCTGTCCGCGCAGCAGATAAGAGAGCGCCATTTGCTGTGACATGGCCGGATCAGAGAAGATCTCCGCCTTCGGTTCGTCCGCCGATCCGGTGACGCGAACGCCAGCGATCACATCATCTTCGGTCGCTTCCGGGTTACGAATCGCTTCGATATTGAGTAAAGGCTGATCCGGCGGGCCAGAGAAGAGCAGTTCGCCCTTACGCACTATCAGATCCTGCCCGTAGGCGTGGAAGCGGCCTTCCGGAATATTAATCTGTCCGTTAAGCCCCAGTCCCTGTTTATCCTGCGCCACTTTCAAATCGCCCGTCAGACGGGCTTTCAGGCCAAACGCGTCCATCCGCACGTTGTTGCCGACGTGGACGATCAGGTTGCTGTTGATCGGGATCCCGGCGGTCTGCGGTTCTTCAGGCTGTAACTGATCGTTGAGCATGACTTCGTCGCTGGAGACGCCCACTGCGCTTTCCGGCAGCTCATGCACCACAATGCGCGCCCACGGCACGTCGACACGACCGTCGAGGGTGAATAAGCTCGGCGTCGCTTCAAACACCACGTCCGGCGAGACGTCCAGCCGTACCATTGGCGGTACGGTAATGCGCACCCGGCTGCCTTTCGCCGCAACCCGCGCGCGCCAGTTGTCGATCTGGCTCCAGTCTGCGTCACCGCTGAGGTTTATCTGCCCCTGCTGAGTACGTACTTCCCCGGTCAGGGTCGAGCGCGTACCGTTAAAATTCATCGCCAGCTGACTTGGCTGCATGTCAAACGGCATAAAGTTGCCGTAGATATCCAGACCGCTTAGCTGGAGCTGACCAAACATCTGCGGCCCCTGGACATCGCCGCCGAGACGCAGGTTCGCGTTCAGCATCCCCGCCGCTTTTTCACCGCGGGCAAAGATCGGGTTCACCATCGCCAGATTGAGGTTGCGGATGTTCACATTGCCGCCGAGATTACGTCGCCCCTGCGGATCGGTCACCTGCACCTGACCGTCAAGCTGTCCGTTATTGGTCAGGCGAATCAGCCAGCCCAGTTCCGCGCGATTGTTATGCAGATCGGCGCTGACGTTCAGCGTGTCAAACGCCAGCGGCAGCGGCCCGTCGTTAACCGTCTGCGTCACCTTCACGTTACGTCCGGAAAGCGTCACGTTGCCCTGCGGCAGCCCCTCTTTGGTGGTGTCCCACGCCACGTCAGCCTTCCCGGTAAAAACGCCGCTGGCCTGAGTGGTCTCTGGCATAAACGGCTTCAGCATCGCCAGATCGAAGCGGTTGAGATTCACCACCGCCCGGCCTTCCGCCCCGGCGTCAATGGTTTGCGGCACACACAGTTCAGCGTTCGGGTTCGTCCAGCAATGTGGCCCAATGCTGATTTTCTGCTCCTGGTTGCGGTAATCCAGTGCGATGGCGCGGGTCAGCGACCACGGCCCCACCGGCGTCTGGAAGCGGGTATTGCTGAGGGTACCTTTCCAGCGCATCTCTTTTCGGTCAAAGCTACCGGCCAGATCGAGCTGTCCGGAAACCGGCTCGCCCTGAACCCGCAGCTGCAACTGGTGCTGCTTCTCGCTGCCTTTCGCGTTCAGCGTGACAAGATTGATATTCACATCCGGCTGCGAGATTCGTTCAACCCTGACATCAAGCTGTCCGGCAATCTGGTCGGTGGATTTGATATCCCCTTCTACCCGCACCTGGGCCACGGAGAGTTCCTGCCAGCGCAGGCCGCGGGCGGTGATATCCGCCAGCAGTTGCGGCGCATCGACCGTGCCGCGCACCTTTAACAGGCCTTTCGCCGTACCGCCTAATCCCGGCAGTGCGTTATCCAGCCCCGGCGCGTCAATGGTGGCGTCCAGATTCAGCTCTTTGACGCCCAGCTCGCCTTTCACATCCGCGCTGTTCGCCCCCAGTTCCAGATGCAGTCCCGGAATGATCCACTGCATGTAACTGTTGCCCTTCAGCGAGCCGTTAACGTTAACCTTGTTCTGCTTAACGTTGCCTGTCAGCTTCAGCTCCGGCACCTCCATCTGCCACGTGCCGCCATACAGGCTGCCGCGGGTTTTGACCAGACCATTGAGCCTCGAGGGCCAGTCCGGCACCTCTTTGGCGGTGTTAATGCCGTCCAGCGTCAGTTCACCGCGCCAGCTGATCGCCTGCTGCCAGTCCACCAGCGCTTTCAGCTCGGTTTTCCCTTCCAGCGCGGCGACGGTCAGCTTGTCGAGGTTAATCTGCTGTTCGTTGCCTTTCGCATCCAGGGTGATGGTCGCCGGGGGAATATCCTGACCTTTCACCGCCGTGCGCATCGACAGCGTGTAGTCGGTCATTTTGCCGGTGAGTTTGAGCCGGATATCATCGGCCTGGAACTGCTTATCGCCGGTAAACGGCCAGTAAACCTGCTTACTGACCACGTCCAGATTGAGCGGCAGCCCGGCCTCCGCCAGCCGCGTCTGCGCCCGCAGATCCACGTCCACCGGACCGGAGAGATTCACGCCGACTTCCAGCTGTTCGCGCAGCGCGCCGCCCACCTTTAGCGTGATCTTCTCGCCCTTCAGCGGCTCCACGTTCAGCGTGCTGTTGAGGGTCATATCCACTGGCCAGTTATGGCTTAACTGTGCCGTACCGGTCGCATTTATCGTCCCCTGACTGGAATCGATATCCAGCGCGTCCAGCTTCATATTGCCGTCAATGCTACTGACCTTCAGCAACAGGCTAAAGACCGTCAGATCGGTATCGCCCGTAAGACGCAACTGCTCGCCTTTAAACGCTTCGATATTAAGATTCAGCGGCAGGTGAACGTCGGTCATTTCCGGCAGCACCGGCCTGGAGAACAGATCCTTGAGCGTTTCGCCGAGCGGTTTTTCGTCCGGCTGCGGATTCTGGATCTTCGGTTCCACGACTTCTTCTTGCGCCACGTCCGCCACTTTCGGCAGCGCGATCAACAGCCCCTGTAATGAGGTGGGCTTCAGGGTCAGATTTTTTTCCTGCCAGTTCAGGCCTGAGGTGAAATCCATTACCGAAACGGTGGTGTCGTCAATTTTAATATTGACGTTTTCCAGCGCGACGCGAGAAAGAGTGATGGGATAGGGCGTGGAGAGATTCAGCGGGCCGCTGTCTTCCTCTTCCTCTACCTGTTCCGCGGGCGGCATCTTTTTGCTGTCAATGACGACGTTGATGTCCTTGAGCGACAGATCGTTGACGCACAGACTGCTGTTCCACAGGCAGTCCAGCCCCACGGCCAGATGCACTTCGCCGGCATTCACCGCCACGCCCGGCTGGTCGTAACGGATATTTTTCAATGACAGGTCACGCCAGCCGCCGGCCACCTGGCCGATTTCCAGCCCCGGCACCCAGCGGTTCGCCGCGTTGAACACCAGATGCAGACCGGTGGTGGTGCCCACCAGAAACCCGACGGTTGCCAGCAGCAGCAGGATAAAAATCAGTACGCCGAGGCTTATCTTCTTCCATAAACTCATAATTCAGGCCCCAGACCGATGTAAAACTGTAAACCATGCTCGTCTTTGTCGCCGATCGGCGCGGCGATATCGAGCTTGATCGGCCCGACCGGCGACTGCCAGCGCACGCCAACCCCGGCGCCGGTTTTGAAGTCGCTTCTGCGGATATCGCTGACCGCTTCGCCGCTGTCGACAAACATCGCGCCCCACCATTTTCCGCTGACGTTATACTGATATTCCAGCGAGCCGGTTGCCAGCTTTGACGCCCCTTTCAGGTCGCCATTGCTGTCTTTCGGCGAGATTGATTTATATTTGTAGCCGCGAATACTGCGGTCGCCCCCGGCGAAGAAGCGGAGATCCGGCGGCACTTTGTCAAAGTCGCCGGTCTCAATCCAGCCGAGATTGCCGCGCATCACGAAACGGTGGCGATCGTACAAGGTGCGGATCCAGACGTTTTGCGCCTGGATCACCGAGAAATCGACATCTGATCCCCAGGCGGTGTTGGAGTAGTCAATCGAATAGCGCTGCGAGTCGCCCCACGTCGGCATCAGGCCGCCGCGCGAGCGGGTACGGCTTATCATCACCCCCGGATACAGCAGCATGGTGGTATTGGTCACTTCGCCCTGGGTAAAGTGGTCGAGACTCCAGCGCAGGTTTATCGCCCGCTGCCAGCCGCTGGAAAGATCCCAGTAGCGCGAAAGCGCAAGCGTGGTGGAATCCTGTTCGGTATCGTTGAGATCGGTACGCTTAAAGCCGCCCTGCACCAGGTAATACTGCTCCAGCGGATTCTTTAAGAGCGGGATTTTGTAGCTGAAATCCAGCACCTGTTCGGGGGCGGAGATGCTGGCGCTGGTGGTCAGGCTGTGCCCGTACGAGTTCATCCACGGTTTTTTCCACGTCGCCTTTACCCGCGGGCCGACGTCAGTGGAATAGCCCACCCCGGTTTCGATGGTGTTTTCGGTGCGCGGCGAAACCACGCCCTTTAGCGGCAGCACTTTGGTCTGGCGCGCTTTGTCGAATTCCGGCGCGACGACCACCGAGTTGAACCATCCGGTCGCCGAGAGACGACGGTTTAACTCGCCGAGATCTTTTGATTCATACTGGTCCCCTTCTTTAAACGGCACCAGATTTTGCAGATACTCATCGCGGATCTGCGAACCTTCGAAAGTGACATGACCAAAACGGTAGCGCTCGCCGCTGTTGTAGTCGATATCCCAGAAAGCCTGATGGCGGTCGAGCGCGACGCCCAACTGGCTCTTATTAAATTCGCTGTCGAAATACCCTTTACGTAGCGCCACGCTGGTGAGGGACTTTTTAAAACTGTCGTAATCCCCGTGATTCAGCACCGTCCCGACTGCAGGACGCGTTTTCAGCAGATCCAGATAATCTCTGTCGGTACGCGCGCCGCCGCGTAAAATGACTTCGGTCCCGCCAATGCGCACCGGTTCACCCGGCGTGACCCTGGCGATCAGCACCTGACGCCCCTTTGCCGGCGGCGGACGCAGGTCAAAGTCGATCGTCGGCTCGTAGTAACCGAGCGCCTTTAGCCCCTCACGGATAGCATCATCCACGCGCGCGCGAAAACGCCGGTCCGGCGTCACTTCGTCGCTTTGAATTGTGGAGAGCTGCGCACGGACATTTTTCTCCAGTTCTCCTGATAGCCCCTCGACCTGTAATCGGACGTTCGCGGCCCAGGCGGAACTGCTTAAGCACAGCAGGCTCACCCAGCATAACTGACGGATATGTGGCACTTTTTCTCCTGAATATCCCTTATTTCCACCCCTGGAAAACAACCATAATGCCGATCCACGGCTTAACAAAAACCCAACAACTGGGATTGAAAAACAGACGACAACCCAAATATTTCTTATGTTTAAGATAGACGTATTCGTAATGGATATTGTGTGCAAATACGCGTCTTGTTACAACCTTAACCCCAATTACTGATTATCGGGAGAACGGCACCATGAGTTTATTCGACAAAAAGCATCTGATTTCACCGTCAGAGGCGCTACCTGGACGCAATACCCCGATGCCGGTGGCGACGCTTCACGCCGTCAATGAACATTCAATGACGAACGTGCCCGAGGGGATGGAAGTCGCCCTTTTCGCCATGGGCTGTTTCTGGGGCGTTGAGCGCCTGTTCTGGCAGCTCCCTGGCGTTTACAGCACCGCGGCGGGGTATACCGGCGGCTATACGCCTAACCCGACCTACCGGGAAGTGTGTTCCGGCGAGACCGGCCACGCCGAAGCGGTACGCGTGGTGTATGACCCGAACGTTATCAGCTACGAGCAGCTGTTACAGGTGTTCTGGGAAAACCACGATCCGGCGCAAGGTATGCGTCAGGGCAACGACCACGGCACCCAGTACCGTTCGGCCATTTATCCGCTGACGCCGGAGCAGGACGCCGCCGCGCGCGCCAGCCTTGCGCGTTTTCAGTCGGCGATGACCGCCTCCGGCGACGATCGCCACATCACAACGGAAATCAGCAACGCCACGCCGTTTTACTACGCCGAGGACGATCACCAGCAGTATCTGCACAAAAATCCGTACGGATACTGCGGCATCGGCGGGATTGGCATTTGTCTGCCGCCACAAGGGTAATCTATCGTGACACGGCCACGCGGGCGGCGTGGCGCGTGGCGCTAACCACCGTGCCCTTATCCAACACCTTGCCTTTCAGGCATAAATTGAATACCGGCGCGGATGGCCGGTTGAGCCGGTTTTGCAATAAATGCACGGCTTCCACCCCCAGCGCCCGACAGGGAATGGTGATGCAACTCACCGTTGCAATAACCTCCGCGTCCAGTCCCTCCACGCCGGTGGTCATGAGCGAGATCCCCTCCGGCATGCGAACGCCCGCTTTTTCCAGCACGCGCTGAATGCCCACCGACATCGGCGCACCCGCGCAAAAAATCACTTCCGGCCACGCCTCGCGCGGCGTAATGCGCAGCCAGTCGTCTATCGCCTGTTCCGCCTCCCCGGCGGTAAACCCTTCGGTGACCAGCAGATCCCGCTGTGAATCAAACGGGATCTGATACTGGCGATAGACCTCTTTAATGCCTTCCAGCCGCCAGTACATGGTTTCGCGCCGCAGGCTGGTGATGTGAAGTATGCGGCGGTGCCCCTGATCGAACAGATACTGCGCCGCAAGGTTGCCAATCGCCCGGTGATCCGGTGATACCGCGTCGAGTAGCCCCTCCCGATCCTGCGAATTCACCAGCACGCAGGGTTTATCCAGCGACTGCGCCAGTTTGTGGATGGTTGGATCGTCAATGCCGATCAGAATGATGGCGTTGATATTCTTATTGTTGGCTTTTTCCAGAAAGATTTTGATATCGGCGCGTTGCTCGTCCAACCCACACCAGGTGAGATACACATCGTGCGGCGCAACCGCGTCAGCGATGCCCCGCGTCACCTCCAGGTAAAAAGCGTCGCCCTGGGCGGTGAACGTTCGCTGGGGGGCAAAAACCACGATCCCGTTAATCAGCAGGCGACCGCTGGCGAGGGAGTCGAGCACGCCCAACTGGCGCGCGCAGCTCACTATCGCTTCACGCGCCTTGTTGCTGGTGTAAGACTTTCCGCTGAGTACCCGGGAAACGGTACTGACCGAGAAGCCGGTCAAGGCCGCAATTTCGTCCATTTTTAGCTTGCCTGACATTCTGTGACCCCGCTCGCAATGTATCTTTGCAAATTTTTGCAGATGTACCCCATTGATTCTAAAACGCCTTTTTGCTTCGCGGGCTAACTTCTTTTGTATCCTGCAAGCCCTCTCACAAAATCCCGTTGTCGACGTTTCAGCCGTTTTCTATGTTCCGCTTATCCCCCCATCGCACTGAGTAAGGCCTGACATGAAAAAAGTACGCTTTGGCATTATTGGCGTCGGCAATATCGGCACCGTCCACGCCCGTTATCTGCTGGCAGGTAAGGTTGAAGAAGCCTGCCTGACCGCCGTTTGCGATAACAATCCCGACAAACATGCCGCCATCCGCCGTCTGACGGGCGAGTCGGTCGCTCTGTTCAGCGACGCGCGCGAGATGCTGGAAAGCGGTCTGATCGACGCGGTGATTGTCGCCACGCCGCATTACGATCATCCGGCGCTATCGATAATGGCAATGCGCCGGGGCATACACACCCTCTGCGAAAAGCCCGCTGGCGTCTACACCGCGCAGGTTGAGGAAATGAACGCCTGCGCTCGCGAATGCGACGTGGTGTTTAGCATGATGTATAACCAGCGTCCCAATCCGCTGTACCAGAAAGTGAAAGATCTCATCGACAGCGGTGAACTGGGCGAACTGCGCCGCTCCAACTGGATCATCACCAACTGGTATCGCTCGCAGAGCTATTACAACTCCGGCGGCTGGCGCGCCACCTGGAAAGGCGAAGGCGGCGGCGTGCTGCTCAACCAGGATCCTCATCAGCTCGATCTCTGGCAGTGGCTGGTGGGAATGCCGGTGCGGATGCGCGCCTTTTGCCAGTTTGGTAAGCATCGCCAGATTGAGGTCGAAAACGAGGTCACCGCGTATGCAGAATACGCCAACGGCGCAACGGGGGTGTTTATTACCACCACCGCAGAAGCGCCGGGGACCAACCGGCTGGAGATCGCAGGCGATCGCGGCAAAGTGGTGGTGGAAGAAGGCCGCCTGCGCTTCTGGCGTTTGCGCGAATCAGAAACCGAGTTCAATGCCCGCTGGCAAAACGGCTTCGGCGAGCCGGAGTGCTGGGAAGTGACGATTCCCACCGCGGCGGAATGCAGCGAGCATGATGTGATTACCCGTAATTTCACCGCCGCTATCCTGCACGGCGAGCCGCTGATCGCCCCCGGTCTGGAGGGGATTCGCGGTCTCACGCTCTCTAACGCCATGCACCTGTCCACCTGGATCGATGACTGGGTCGCGTTTCCCTTTGACGAACAGCGCTACTACCAGTTGTTGCAAGAACGCATTGCGTCATCGGTAGAAAAACATGTCGCCAGCCGCACGCTGGACGCTTCCGGCACCTGGTAACGACGAGGAGGAAGGATGCTGAACGTTGCGATTGTTGGAACGGGGAATATTTCCCATAACCATATTCAGGGCTATCTGGCCTTTCCTGAACGCTGCCGGATTGTCGCGCTGGTGGATATCTATCCGGAGAAAGCCGAAGAGAAGAAAACCCGCTACGGGCTGGCTGAAGCGCAGGTGTTCGCCAGCCACGCCGCACTGCTGGCGGCGGATCTGCATGTCGATCTGGTGGACGTCTGTACGCCGCCTTACGTCCACGCGGAAATCGCCATTGATGCGCTGAATAACGGAAAGCATGTGCTGTGCGAAAAACCAATGGCGGCGTCGCTGGAGGAGTGCGACGCGATGATCGCCGCCCAACGGGCCAGCGGGAAAACCCTGTCGGTGATTGCGCAAAACCGCTTTACTGACGCGTTCTGGCGCTTAAAGGCGGCGGTGGACTCCGGCCTGGCAGGCAATATTTGCCACGCGCAGGTGGACTCCTTCTGGTGGCGCGGACACTGCTATTACGACCTCTGGTGGCGCGGCACCTGGGAAAAAGAGGGCGGCGGCTGCACGCTGAATCACGCGGTGCACCACATCGACGCCATCCAGTGGCTGCTCGGCTTTCCCAGCGAGGTGGTGGCGATGATGACCAACGTCGCCCACGATAACGCCGAAGTCGAAGACCTCAGCGCGGCGATTTTCAGATACCCCGGCGGCGCGCTGACGCAGTTGACCGCCTCGGTCGTTCATCACGGCGAAGATCAGAAGATTGTCATCCAGGGCGAAAAGGCGCGGATCTCCGCGCCGTGGAAAGTGTTCGCCAGTCAGTCCGCCGACAACGGCTTTCCGCAGCCGGAAAACAATCTTGCGCTGGAAGCGCGCCTGACCGCGCTGTTTCACGCCACACCCGCCCTCACATGGACCCTGCATACCGGGCAAATCGAAAACGTGTTAACCGCCATTGAACAACAAACCGCGCCGCTGGTGGACGGTGAGCAGGGGAAACGCTCACTGGAACTGATCGCCGCGATTTACAAATCGGCCATCACCCGTTCCGTGGTCACGCTGCCGGTTGCCCGCGACGATGCGTTTTATCGCACCGGCGGCCTGCTGGAGAAAGCCCCGCATTTTTATGAGAAATCCGCTTCCGTGAGCAATTTTGCCGAAGTGGGCGCAATCCCTCTGGGTAAAGACTTAGATTCAGGAGTAGAAGCATGAGCTTAAACGATGGAATGAACTATGCCCCGACCGGCAAACCGCAGCCGGTGGTCCAGCCTGGCGAGTTTATGATTGCCGCCGCCGCGCTCGATCACGGCCATATCTATGGCATGTGCAACGGGTTGATTGAGGCTGGCGCGACGCTGAAATGGGTATATGACCCCGATCCGCAGAAGGTGGCGGCGTTCGTGAAGCAGTACCCTCAGGCGCAGGTGGCTGACTCGCTGGACACGCTGCTCAATGACCCGGACATACAGCTGATCGCTGGCGCGGCGGTGCCCTCAGAGCGCTGTCCGCTGGGGCTGAAGGTGATGGCGGCCGGAAAAGATTACTTCACGGACAAAGCGCCGCTGACTACGCTCGGGCAACTGGAAGACGCCAAAGCGATGGTAGCCAAAACCGGACGAAAATACGCGGTGTACTACAGCGAACGCCTGCACGTCGAAAGCGCGGTCTTCGCCGGCGAGTTAGTGAAAAAAGGGGCGATAGGCCGGGTGGTGCAAACGCTCGGTACCGGCCCGCATCGCGAGGGCAGCGGGCGTCCGGACTGGTTCTACGACCGTCGCTATTTCGGCGGCATTCTCTGCGATATTGGCAGCCATCAGATCGAGCAGTTTCTGTTTTACACCGGCAACAGTAACGCTCAGGTTGTCGCCAGTCAGGTGCGTAACGTGAATCACCCACAGTATCCGTTGTTTGAAGATTTCGGCGACGCGATGCTGGCGGGCGATAACGGCGCCACAGGCTACTTTCGCTGCGACTGGTTCACCCCGGACGGCCTCTCTTCCTGGGGCGACGGACGCTTAACCCTGCTCGGTACTGAGGGCTATATCGAAATCCGTAAATATGTCGATATCACTCGCGGCGAGCAGGATGTGGTCTATCTGGTCAACAAAGAGGGCGAGTTCCGCTATCCCGTGGCGGGGAAAGTCGGCTTCCCCTACTTTGGCGAACTGATCCTCGACTGTCTGCATCGCAGCGAAAACGCCATGACCCAGGCGCACGCCTTTAAGGCCGCCGAGTTGTGCGTTAAAGCACAGATGCTGGCAAATGCGCGTGGATGACGGAGCGCCCATGAAAACACTGAACGCCGCCATCATTGGCTGTGGAGCCATCCACACCACCCACGTAGAGGCACTGCGTCAGTTGCCCGCCGTGACGCTACGGGCCATTGCGGAATGCAATATCAACCGGGGGCGACAACTGGCCGCAGAATATGACTGCCAGCTCTACCATGACTATCGTGAAATGCTGTGGGATGACGCCATCGACGTGGTGCATATTTGTACGCCGCATTATCTGCATAAGCCGATGATCCTCGCCGCGCTGGCGGCGGGGAAACAGGTCTTTTGCGAAAAGCCTGCGGTGATAAACGCGCTGGACGTGGCGGAAATCGACGCCGCCCTTCTGCACGCCAAAGGAACGCTGGGCATTTGTTATCAGAACCGGCTTAACCCCACCAGCATCGCTATTCAGCAGCAACTGCAGGACGGGACAATCGGCAACATGCTCGCCATTAAAGCTGTGCTGACCTGGTCGCGCGGCGGCGGTTATTACACCGACAGTCCCTGGCGTGGGAAACATGCCACCGAAGGCGGCTGTCTGCTGATCAACCAGGCGATTCACACCCTTGATTTGATGCAATGGTTTGGCAAGGGCGTCACCCGCGTGAAGGGCGTGGTCGACAGCAGTTGGCTGGCTGACATTATTGACGGCGAGGATAGCGCGATGGCTACCTTCGCCTTTGCTAACGGCGCGCGCGGGCTGTTCTACGCCAGCAACTGTTACACCACCAACTCACCCCTGCAAATGGAAATTCACGGTGAACATGGCTTGCTGCAGCTTGAGGGCAGTGAGCTGTGGTTACTGCGTGACGGCGCGCGGCAAAAGCTGGCGAGTGATTCCGCCCCGGACGGCAGCGGCAAAAGCTACTGGGGCGTCGGCCACCGGGAAGCGATTCGCCAGTTCTACAATGCGGTGCGCAATCCCGCCGCCGCAAAAGTGTGCGGCATTGATGAAGCCGCGAAATCCTTGCAGATCGTCGATGCCATTTATCGTTCGTCGCAATTACGGCACTGGATAACCCTGGAGAAATAAACCCGCAATGCGTTAAACCCAGGCCGGAGCTGGCGACGCCGCCCTCCGGCAATAAAAAGTCCCCTACAGGAATAATGATATGGCGAAACCTACTGAACGGAGAGTGGGTTACGGCGTAGCGATAGGCTATGGCGTAACCGATTTATTTGGAGGCGGTGCATTCGCGGTTATTGGCACCTGGCTTTTATTTTTTTATACCACCTATTGTGGATTATCGGTGCTGGAAGCGGGCTCGATATTTGCAATCGCCCGAATTATTGACGCCATTTTAAGTCCGGTGATGGGCTATATTACCGATAATTTCGGTAATACCTGGCTTGGCCGGAAATTTGGCCGGCGACGTTTCTTTTTGTTAATCAGCGCCCCGCTCATGTTTCTCTACGCGCTGGTGTGGGTCACCGACATGAGCTACTGGTATTATCTGGGCACCTATCTGTCTATTGAGCTGCTGTCAGCGATGGTGCTGGTGCCATGGGAGACGCTGGCCGCAGAGATGACTAACCGCTTTAGCGAACGTACGCGTCTGGCTGGCGTCCGTATGATGTGCTCGTCGCTGGGCGGATTTTTAGCGGTGTCGGTGCCGGGTATTATCATGCAGTTCACCGGTAAAGATAATTCTTTTACCTATACGCTAACCGGGATTGTTTTTGCGATCATTTATTTTGTCGCGGTGTTTACCACCTGGGCGACAACGTGGGAAGCGAAAGACGTACGCGAAGAATATGAATTCACGCCGGAAACGCAGCGCAGCAGTGGTTTATTCAACCATCTTAAGTATCTGGTTATTGATCTCTTTTCATCCTTTAAAATACGTATTTTCCGTCAACATATTCTTATTTATATTTGCTCGTTTACCGCCATGGATGTGTTTGGCTCGGTATTTACCTATTACGTGGTTTACGGCTTAAAGCAGGATGCGGCGACGGTGTCTGGATTACTCAGTATCGCGGCGTTTGTTTCTATTCCGGGTACGTTTGGCTTTATGATGCTGATGAACAAGCTAAATATGACGCCATCCAGCGCGCTACGGCTTTCTTACGGCTGTATTTTTATCGTTCTCGCCAGCCTGCTGGCGATTTACGTCGGCGACTTACCGATCCCCGCCCTGCTCTTTTCCGCCCTTTTTGTGCTGTTCGGTCTGGCAAAAGCGGGGTTGTATTACATTCCGTGGAACATCTATAGCTTTATTCCGGATGTCGATGAGATTGTCACCCGCCAGCGTCGGGAAGGGATTTTTGCCGGGGTGATGGTATTAACCCGTAAAAGCACCGTCGCACTGGCGATTATGCTGATAGGCGTGGTACTGGAAGAGAGCGGCTTTGTCAAAGGCGGCGGTGCGCAACCCATCAGCGCCCTGCACGCCATTATCGGTCTGATGATCTTCGCCACCGCGGCGTTGCTGGCCGTCAGCTTCTATACCACATTCAGGTTTACGTTGACCCAGAAGACGCACAAGATCCTGATTAAAGAGGTGGCGCGGCGCAAGCTGGGCGGCAACTGCGCCGACTGTGACGAAGAGACCCGCCAGGTCATTAAAGCCCTGACCGGCTATGAATATGACGAAGTCTGGGATGCGAAGCCTGGCGCGAAAAACCCTGCCGTTATTGCTGAAAATTAACCCTCTGGCGACTTTACAGTCGCTTACGCTATACTAGCCCCTGAACTTACCGGCTCACCGCTACGAGCCGGTTTTCAATTTCTGTATCGCACGAATTATAAACTTCCCTTCCGAGGATCTGACCTGAACGGTCGGATAAGATATGTTAAACAGTATTTTTATCATTCTTTGCCTGATCGCTGTGAGTGCGTTCTTCTCGATATCCGAGATCTCGCTTGCCGCCTCACGTAAAATCAAACTGAAGCTGCTGGCCGATGAAGGCAATCTTAATGCGCAGCGCGTTCTGAAGATGCAGGAAAATCCCGGCATGTTCTTTACCGTGGTGCAAATTGGCCTGAACGCAGTCGCCATTTTGGGCGGTATCGTCGGCGACGCCGCCTTTTCACCGGCATTTCACTCGCTGTTTTCCCGGTACATGTCAGCGGAACTCTCCGAGCAGTTGAGCTTTATTCTCTCTTTCTCGCTGGTAACCGGCATGTTTATTCTCTTCGCGGACTTAACCCCGAAACGCATCGGTATGATTGCGCCAGAAGCTGTGGCTTTGCGTATCATCAACCCGATGCGCTTCTGTCTGTTTGTGTTCACCCCGCTGGTGTGGTTCTTCAACGGGCTGGCGAACGTGATCTTCCGCATCTTCAAACTGCCGATGGTGCGTAAAGATGACATCACCTCTGACGATATCTACGCCGTGGTGGAAGCCGGGGCGCTCGCGGGTGTGCTGCGTAAGCAGGAACATGAGCTGATTGAAAATGTCTTTGAGCTGGAGTCGCGTACCGTGCCGTCTTCCATGACCTCACGTGAAAACGTAATCTGGTTTGATCTGCACGAAGATGAGCAAAGCCTGAAAACCAAAGTCGCGGAGCATCCGCACTCTAAGTTTCTGGTATGTAATGAAGATATCGACCATATCATTGGCTACGTGGACTCAAAAGATCTGCTGAACCGAGTGCTGGCGAATCAAAGCATGGCGCTGAACAGCGGCGTGCAGATCCGCAATACGCTCATTGTTCCCGATACTCTGACCCTCTCCGAGGCGCTGGAAAGTTTCAAAACTGCCGGGGAAGACTTCGCGGTGATCATGAACGAATACGCGCTGGTGGTGGGTATTATCACTCTGAATGACGTGATGACCACGTTGATGGGCGATCTGGTCGGCCAGGGGCTGGAAGAACAGATTGTGGCGCGCGACGAGAACTCATGGTTGATCGACGGCGGTACGCCAATCGACGACGTGATGCGCGTGCTGGATATTGACGAGTTCCCGCAGTCGGGCAACTACGAGACCATCGGCGGCTTTATGATGTTTATGCTGCGGAAGATCCCAAAACGTACCGACTCGGTGAAGTTTTCCGGCTACAAATTCGAAGTGGTGGATATCGACAACTACCGTATCGACCAGTTGCTGGTGACCCGTCTGGACAGCAAACCCAACGTCCTGACGCCGAAACTGCCCGATGCGAAGGACGAGACCCACGCCTCCTGATCCCACAAACATCAACGGCTCCCATCGGGAGCCGTTCATTTACTACGTAACACAACTGCATAGCACTTTGGTTAAGCCATCTCAGTTTGCAGACGCAGAACCTGACGGTTAACTTCGGACATCACAGAAAGATGCTGTTTGTCCTTCACTTTTGGGATAAGAATCTTACCCTTATCGAACTCAAAAGCGCCAACGTCCTTGATATATAACCGTCCGCGGAACAGGATCTTCACGTACTTCGCCACCTGCAGTGGGTTGTACCGTTGGAAAATTTTCATTGTTGTCTCCTGCGTAAGTCTTACGCCCTTGCGGCGCCACAATCGGCCCAACAGTTCTAAGGCGCAAATTTTAATGCCATTTGACTATAGACTATCTGTACGATGTTTCCAGCGTGTATAAGTTTATTTACCTTTTTATTACAGTTAATCAGAATCATCTTTGATTGCTGCCGATGCCTTCAGTATAAGACGTCGTTTTTCGCAGGATTTGTGCGCCCGTCCGCAAACTGACGCCGCGTTTACGGGAAAAAGCATCATTCGCACATATGATTAAACAGCGGCCCCAAGTGGTCGGATCACCTGCAAACAAGAAAAAGGAAACACCATGACCCTACGTAAGATTCTGGCGCTGGCATGCCTGTTAGCGCCGATGATGGCTTCCGCCCATAGCTTCGAAATCAACCAACGCGTACCGGCGGTGGGAATAGCCGATCGCGGCGAGCTGGTGCTGGAAAACGATACGTTCAGCTACAAAAAGTGGAACAGCGCGCAACTGCCGGGCAAAGTGCGCATCCTCCAGCACATCGCGGGACGCACCTCGGCTAAAGAGAAGAACGCCACGCTGATAGAGGCGATTAAATCGGCAAAACTGCCCCACGATACCTACCAGACCACCACTATCGTGAACACCGACGACGCCATTCCCGGCTCCGGCATGTTTGTGCGTAGCAGCCTGGAGAGCAATAAGAAGCTCTACCCGTGGTCGCAATTTATTGTCGACAGCAACGGCGTAGCGCGTAAGGCCTGGCAACTGGAGGAAGAAAGCTCCGCCATTGTGGTGCTGGATAAAGAGGGTCGTGTGCAGTGGGCCAAAGACGGCGCGTTAAGCCAACAAGATGTGCAGCAGGTGATCGCCCTGCTGCATAAATTACTCAGTAAATAGACACCCGGAAGCCGGGGTTGAGGAACGATTCACGCGGGGTGTAGTCCAGCGGTTTGCCCTGCCAGTCGTGAACGTGCGCCCCGGCGGCGGCGGCAACCGCATGGCCAGCGGCAGTATCCCAGATGCAGGTCGGTCCGAAGCGTGGGTACAACTGCGCCTGTCCTTCTGCCACCAGACAGAATTTTAACGACGAACCGATCGACGTGGTCTGGTGTTCGCCCAACTGCTGAAGATACTCTTTCAGTTCGTTATCCGTGTGCGAGCGACTAATGACTACCAGCGGCGGACGCGCATCGCGTACCTGGATCGGTTTGCGTACGCTGCATTCCTCTTTCCAGGCCTTGCCCTCAGCGGCGCTATACATCACCTTCATCACCGGCGCATAAACCACGCCCAGCATCGGTTTACCGTTATCGATCAGCGCGATGTTAACGGTGAACTCGCCATTGCGTTTGATAAACTCTTTGGTGCCGTCCAGCGGGTCCACCAGCCAGTAGCGCTGCCAGTGCTGACGCACTTCCCAGGCGGGGGGATCTTCTTCCGACAGAACCGGGATGTCCGGCGTTAACGTCTTTAACCCTTCAACGATGACGGCGTGCGCGGCGATGTCCGCTGCGGTGACGGGAGAATCGTCCCGCTTGCTAACGATCTCCATCGGTTTGATTCCATCATAAACCTGCATAATGGCATCGCCCGCGTTCCGTGCAAGCTGACAGACTTGTTCTAACATTCTCCACCTCGTTTTCGTACAGTGGTGTTAACTCGTTGTTTTACTTATACCCCATTGCAGGAGGATCCGCCAACTGTGATAGCGTCTGCGTTTTTGCCGCCGCTTTTCATGTCATGATTCACAGTTCTGTAAGAAAGAAAATTTATATACATTTTCTTTTGTGGCCTCGATCTAAAAAAGGATGCCCCTGATGATTAAGTTTAGTGTAACGCTTTTGGCCACGCTGATCGCGGCCAGCGTGAAAGCCGCGACGGTCGATCTGCGAATAATGGAAACCACCGATCTGCATAGCAATATGATGGATTTCGATTATTACAAGGATACGCCAACCGAAAAATTCGGACTGGTACGCACCGCAAGCCTGATCAACGCAGCGCGTGGCGAAGTGCAAAACAGCGTACTGGTCGACAACGGCGATCTGATTCAGGGAAGTCCCTTAGGTGACTACATGGCGGCGAAGGGGCTAAAGGACGGCGATATTCACCCGGTCTATAAAGCGATGAACACGCTGGACTACGCGGTCGGTAATCTCGGCAACCACGAGTTTAACTACGGGCTGGATTACCTGCACAAGGCGCTGGCTGGCGCGACGTTCCCCTACGTCAACGCCAATATCATCGACGTGAAAACACAAAAGCCGCTGTTTGCGCCGTATCTGATTAAAGAAACGGACGTGGTGGATAACGAAGGCCATACGCAAACCCTGAAAATTGGCTATATCGGCTTTGTGCCGCCGCAAATCATGACCTGGGATAAAGCCAACCTGAGCGGCAAAGTGACGGTGAATGATATTACCGAAACCGCGCGGAAATACGTGCCGGAAATGCGCGAGAAAGGGGCGGATATCGTCGTGGCGATTGCTCACTCCGGCCTTTCCGCCGACCCGTACCAGAGCATGGCGGAAAACTCCGTTTATTATCTCAGCGACGTGCCGGGCATTAACGCCATTATGTTTGGTCACGCGCACGCGGTCTTTCCGGGCAAAGACTTTGCCGGTATCAAAGGCGCAGATATCGCTAAGGGCACGCTAAACGGCATACCAGCGGTGATGCCGGGCATGTGGGGCGATCATCTTGGGGTTGTGGATCTGGTGCTTAACAATGACAGCGGAAAGTGGCAGGTAACCGGAGCGAAAGCTGAAGCGCGCCCGATTTACGACCCCGCGGCGAAAAAGTCGCTGGCCGCCGAAGATGAAAAGCTGGTGCGGATTCTGAAAAGCGATCATGACGCCACCCGCGATTTCGTCAGCAAACCGATCGGCAAATCCGCCGACAACATGTACAGCTTTCTGGCGCTGGTGCAGGACGATCCGACCGTACAAGTAGTGAACAACGCGCAGAAAGCCTATGTGGAACACTTTATTCAGGGCGATCCGGATCTGGCGAAACTGCCGGTATTGTCTGCCGCCGCGCCGTTTAAAGTGGGCGGACGTAAGAACGATCCGGCCAGCTTTGTCGAAGTCGAAAAAGGTCAGCTTACCTTCCGTAATGCCGCGGATCTGTACCTGTATCCGAACACCCTGGTGGTGGTGAAAGCCAGCGGTAAAGAGGTGAAAGAGTGGCTGGAGTGCGCCGCCGGGCAGTTTAATCAGATTGATATCAACAGCAGCAAACCGCAGTCGCTGATCAACTGGGACGGTTTCCGCACGTATAACTTCGACGTGATCGATGGCGTGAACTATCAGATTGACGTCTCCCAACCCGCCCGTTACGACGGCGAATGCCAGACGGTAAATCCAAAAGCCGAGCGCATCAAAAACCTGACCTTTAACGGCAAGCCGATCGACCCGAATGCGCTTTTCCTGGTCGCCACCAATAACTATCGCGCATACGGCGGTAAGTTCGCCGGAACCGGCGACAGCCATATCGCGTTTGCCTCACCGGATGAAAACCGTTCAGTGCTGGCGGCGTGGATCGGCGCGGAGTCGAAGCGTACAGGCGAGATCCACCCGGCAGCAGATAATAACTGGCGTCTGGCGCCGATTCACAGCGACCGCAAACTGGATATTCGCTTTGAAACCTCACCCACCGCGAAAGCGGCGGTATTTATTAAAGAGAAAGGGCAGTATCCGATGCAAAAAGTCGCCACCGATGACGTTGGGTTTGCGATTTATCAGGTGGATTTGAGCAAGTAAACGTTGTGCGGCGTGCCGGATGGCGCTGTTCATGCGCTTATCCGGCAAGACGTCACGCCGCATGCGCTTCCCGCAGCGCCAGCACCTGCGGTAAATTCAGCTCAATCCAGTCCGCCAGCGCGGCGACCTTTTCACTCACCTGCTCGCCAAGCGGCGTCAGGCTGTACTCGACATGCGGCGGTACCACCGGATAGGACACCCGGTTGATAAACCCATCCCATTCCAGCGCCTGCAATGACTGCGCCAGCATCTTTTCACTCACGCCCCCCATTTTGCGCCGCAGATCGCTAAACCGGTGCGTACCGTCACGCAGCGCAACCAGAATTAACACGCCCCAACGGCTGGTGACATGCTTAAGCACGTCGCGGGAAGGGCACTGCTCGGCGAACAGGTTGCCGTCGCGAAGCTGCTGAGAAAGAGTGGATTTACGCATTACACTTACCTTTTTGTACGTACTTACTAAAAGTAAGTTTAGGTGATAGCGTAATGGAACACAACAGACACGTAAAGGAGTCACCCCATGATTGCCATCACCGGCGCTACCGGCCAACTCGGCCACCATGTTATCGAAAGCCTGCTAAAAACTGTTCCCGCCAGCCAGGTCGTGGCGATTGTGCGTCACCCGGCGAAGGCCGCGACGCTAAGCCAGCGGGGAATCACCGTCCGCCAGGCAGACTATAGCGATGAGGCCGCCTTCACCACCGCGCTACAGGGCGTCGAAAAGCTGTTGTTGATCTCGTCAAGCGAGGTCGGGCAGCGCGCTGTGCAACACCGTAATGTGATTAACGCGGCGAAAACGGCAGGCGTAAAATTTATCGCTTACACCAGTCTGCTTCATGCAGACCGTTCCCCGCTCGGCCTGCACCTTGAGCATGTCGAGACTGAGACGATGCTGGCGGGATCCGGCATCCCGTATACGCTGCTGCGCAACGGCTGGTATAGCGAAAACTACCTGGCGAGCGCGCCCGCCGCGCTGGAGCACGGCGTGTTTATCGGCGCCGCTGGCGAGGGCAAAATCGCCTCTGCGACACGTGCTGACTATGCCGCCGCCGCTGCGCGCGTCCTCAGCACCGACGGCCATGCCGGAAAAGTGTATGAACTGGCGGGGGACGACGCCTGGACGCTGAGCCAACTGGCTGACGAACTGAGTCAACAGAGCGGCAAACACATTGTCTATCAGAACCTGAGTGAAGCGGACTTCGCCGCGGCGCTGCAGGGGGCAGGTCTGCCCGCTGGCCTGGCTGATATGCTGGCGGATTCGGACATTGGCGCTTCTGAAGGCGGTCTGTTCGATAACAGCCGTACATTGAGCAAACTGATTGGTCGTCCCACCACCACGCTTGCCGACAGCGTTCGCGCCATGCTGCAAGTGTTAAAAATTAGTTAAATTAGGTGGCATCCTCACGTATCCTCTTTGATAATGGTAGGATGATGCGTGGGGAGAGATGACATGCAAGGTGTACCTGAGCAATTCAGCGATGAGAAAGACAGCGCCCGTTTTCGCCATCTGGCGGAAGTGCCGGGCGTGGAACTGTATCATGCGCATATTTCTCGCTACGCCTTCGAACCCCACACCCACGAAGCCTTCGGCATTGGGGCTATTGAGGCGGGAGCCGAGCGCTTTCGCTATCGCGGCACCCAGTATCTGGCGCCCGCCCATTCCGTTATCACCATGAATCCGGACGAGCTGCACACCGGCGAAGCTGAAACCGCCGATGGCTGGCGCTACCGGATGATCTATCTTGACCCCACCCTGCTGGAAGAGATCACGGGGATCCGCCACTGGGGGTTTCGCGAAGTGACAAGACACGATCCCTTGCGTTCACGCCAGATTTGCTCGCTGATCCACGGTTTGTGGCACACCGACGATCCGCTGGCGCAGAAAGGACTGTTGCTGGATTTAATCGATACCTTCCGGCCGCTGGCGCAGCCGATGCAGGCGCCGCGTGAAGGCGCGCACCGCTTTGCGCGGGTGCGCGATTATCTCCACGACAACTACATGCGTCCGGTCACCTTAGACGAACTGGCCGCTGTCGCGGCGCTCAGTCCCTGGCATTTTCAGCGCCAGTTCAAAGCGCATTTTCACGTCACGCCGCATCAGATGCTGATGGCGATCCGCCTGTGGAGGGCGAAAGCCTTTCTCACTCTCGGGATGCCCGCCGCCGAAGTGGCCGCCGCCGCTGGCCTTACCGACCAGTCGCATCTGACTCGCGCCTTTAACCATCGCTACGGCATCACTCCCGTGCGCTACCAGAGACAGGTTTTCCCCCGCTAATGCGCAATCTCATACAATACGCGCGCGTTTTCCCTGCCTACACTCGTCGCTGGGTTAAAGCAGAGGGAGAAACATAATGATTAGCGGCGTGATATATGCCCTGCTGGCAGGGTTAATGTGGGGACTGATTTTTGTTGGGCCGTTGATCGTACCGGAATACCCGGCGATGCTGCAGTCGATGGGGCGTTACCTGGCGCTGGGCCTGATCGCTCTGCCGCTCGCCTGGCTTGGTCGCGCCCGTCTTCGCCAATTGACCTCAAAGGACTGGTTCACCGCGCTGGCGCTGACCATGATGGGCAACCTGATTTACTATCTCTGCCTCGCCAGCGCCATTCAGCGCACCGGCGCGCCGGTATCGACGATGATTATCGGCACGTTGCCGGTCGTCATTCCGGTATTTGCTAACCTGCTGTACAGTCATCGCGACGGCAGACTCGCCTGGCGACGCCTTGCCCCTTCACTGGCGTTGACAAGCATCGGACTGCTGTGTGTGAATATCGCGGAGCTGGGTCAGGGGCTGCCGAATTTCAGCGGCTGGCGCTATGGCTCTGGCATCGCGCTGGCGGTGGTTTCGGTGGCCTGCTGGGCGTGGTATGCGCTGCGTAATGCGCGCTGGCTGCGCGAAAATCCGGACAAGCATCCAATGATGTGGGCGACAGCGCAGGCGTTGGTCACCCTGCCTGTCTCTTTCGCAGGCTACATCGCCGCCTGCTTGTGGCTACACAACCAAACCCCAGGCTTTGCGCTCCCCTTTGGCCCGCGACCAGCGGTCTTTATCGGCCTGATGGTGGCAATTGCGCTGCTGTGCTCGTGGGTAGGGGCTCTGTGCTGGAATATCGCCAGCCAACGGTTGCCGACGGTGATCCTTGGGCCATTAATTGTTTTTGAGACGCTGGCGGGCCTGCTGTACACCTTTATTCTGCGTCAGGACATTCCCCCGCTGCTGACATTAAGCGGCATAGCGCTGCTCGTTGTCGGCGTGGTGCTCGCCGTAAAAGCCAAACCGGAAAAACCCGGCGTGGCGCCCGTCCCGGAGATGTAAATGGGCCGGACAGCGCTGCGCGTGTCCGGCCTGCAGTTAATGCTGCTGCTTATACTTTAAATACCGCTACCGTCTGATTCAGACGCGCAGCCTGTTCTTCCAGCGCGGCGGCGGCAGACGCTGACTCCTCCACCAGCGATGCGTTCTGCTGAGTCACGCGATCCATCTCCGCCACCGCCTGTCCCACCTGATCGATTCCCCGGCTTTGCTCATCCGACGCGGAAGCGATTTCGCCCATGATATCGGTCACGCGGGTGACCGCGCTGACAATCTCATTCATCGTTTCACCGGCTTCATGCACCAGCGCGGAACCGGCATTCACCCGATCGCCAGAGTCTTCAATCAGGGCCTTGATCTCTTTCGCGGCCTGGGCGCTGCGGCTCGCCAGCGTACGAACTTCACCAGCGACCACGGCGAATCCACGTCCCTGCTCGCCTGCGCGCGCCGCTTCCACCGCGGCGTTAAGCGCCAGGATGTTCGTCTGGAAGGCAATGCCGTCAATCACGCTGATAATCTGGGCTATCTTGCTGGAACTGGCGGCGATCTCATCCATGGTGCGCACGACGCCTTCCACGACCTCGCCGCCCTTTTTCGCCGTACCCGAGGCGTTCTTCGCCAGTTGCGTCGCCTGGCGGGCGTTGTCCGCATTCTGCCGGACGGTGGCGGTCAACTGCTCCATGCTGGCTGCGGTTTCTTCCAGCGAAGCGGCCTGCTGTTCAGTACGTGAGGAGAGATCGTTACTGCCCGCCGTAATCTCACCGGCGCCGGTGTAGATCGTATCGGCGCCATCGCGCACCACACGGACGGTATTCGCCAGCGACTGCTGCATATCGCGCACGTTACGCGCCAGCAGCGCCATTTCGTTGTTGCCTTCCGCGTCAATGCTGTGCGTGAGATCGCCGGACGCGATATGGCGGATATGGGACATCACTTCATGCAGCGGCTTCAGCAGCACACGCTGCATCGCTATCCAACTGATCAGGATGACGACCACGACCGCCAGCAGGATAAAGGACAGAATCCACAGAATGCGCTGATAGTCGCTTTCGTTATCCTTGATCCCCGCGCTGGTGAGCTTCGCCTGCGCGGTGCGCCATTCGTGATAGACGCTCTGCATTGCCGTTTGTTTCTGTTCGGCGTTCTGCTTAAACATCTCTTCCAGTTTGCCTTCCGCCAGCAAGGCGTTCATTTTTGCCAGCGTCGCTGAGTAAATGCCGTACTGTTCTTCCAGCCTGTCCGCCAGGCGCTCGTCCATCCCTGGCGTTTCCGGTAGCGCATAATAGGTGTCGTAATGTTTTTTTGCGTTCGCCAGCAGAGCATCTGCAGTTTTCACCAGTTCGCTGAGCTGGCCGCCGTTGATCTGCCCTGCCATGCTGCTTTGCAAACGCAGCATCCCCCGGTTCAGCGTTACCCGCGCCTGATTGAGGCTGATCCACGCATCGGTAAATTCCGCCACGTTCTGGCTTGCAAGTTGCGACACCGTGAAATTTTGTTTGTCATTTTTCAGCGCGTGAACAAACACGCCAGCCGAAAGAAGCTGCATCGCCCCGAGCGCGAGTAGCACCACGATCAATAAAGTGATCACGTTGATTCGTTTAAACATCTTTTGCCTTTTATGTTGCAGGTGTTGTCTGAGGACTTGGTATCGGCAGCGATCGCGGGTTGTTTAATTCGCCAGGACTCCGTTTATGGGAGAATGGCGCGCTTTCTGATAAGTATCAGTACGTTAAAAACGAAAGAATTTTTCGTGACAGACATCACAAAATCCTCTGACCCGAAAGGGTTATAGCGCCCACCTAAAGATGTATTTAAAATACATCTTATATTATTCAAAATGAGGTAACGGCTATGGCTTATCGCGATCAACCTTTAGGTGAACTGGCGCTTTCTATTCCTCGCGCGTCGGCGCTGTTTCGTAAGTATGATATGGACTACTGCTGCGGCGGTAAGCAGACGCTGGCGCGGGCGGCCGCACGCAAAGAGCTGGACGTTGACGCCATTGAGGCGCAGCTTGCCCAACTGGCTGAACAGCCCATTGAAAAAGACTGGCGTACCGCGCCGTTAGCCGAAATCATCAACCACATCATCGTGCGCTACCACGACAGACACCGTGAGCAATTGCCGGAACTGATCCTACAGGCGACCAAAGTTGAACGCGTGCATGCTGATAAGCCAAACGTGCCGAAAGGTCTGGCGAAGTACCTGACTATGCTGCATCAGGAGCTGTCGAGCCACATGATGAAAGAAGAACAGATCCTGTTTCCAATGATCAAACAGGGAATGGGCAGCCAGGCGATGGGGCCAATCAGCGTGATGGAAAGCGAGCATGATGAGGCGGGTGAACTGCTGGAAGTGATTAAGCATACCACGCAGAATGTAACCATTCCGCCGGAAGCCTGCACCACCTGGAAAGCGATGTATAACGGGATTAACGAGATGATTGATGACCTGATGGAACACATCAGTCTGGAGAATAATGTCCTGTTCCCGCGTGCCTTAGCCGGGGAATAAGCGATTTGCCGGACGGCGGATACGCCTAATCCGGCCTACAACCGGTACCAGTAAGCGAGCCCGGTAAGCGTTGCCGCCACCGGGCGATACGATTTAACGCATTCCTGCCATACGTCTCTTACCGATAAACAGCCAGCCCAGTCCCAGGGCGATAAACCACAGCGGCGTGACGAGCAGCGCCTGACGGGTATCGTCTTCCAGGGTCAGCAGCACGATCACAAACACGAAGAACGCCATGCACACCCAGCACATCAGCTTGCCAAGCGGCATTTTATAGATCGATTTCTCATGCAGGTGCGGACGCTGTTTGCGATACACCAGGTATGAACACAGGATAATGGTCCACACGAACATAAACAGGATTGCCGACACCGTGGTGATCATGGTGAACGCGCCAATCACGCTCGGGTTGACGTACAACATCACCACGCCGCCCAGCAGACAAATACAAGAGAAGGTCAGCCCTTTGGCTGGCACCGCGCGTTTAGACAGCTTCGCGAACGCTTTCGGCGCCACCCCTTCCTGCGCCAGGCCGAACAGCATGCGGCTGGTCGAGAACACACCGCTGTTTGCCGAAGAGGCCGCAGAGGTCAGCACCACGAAGTTGATCACGCTTGCCGCGGCAGGCAGACCAACCAGTACAAACAGCTCAACGAACGGGCTCTTATCCGGTACCACGGAGCTCCACGGCGTGACGGACATAATGACGATCAGCGCGAACACGTAGAACATAATGATACGAACAGGAATGGAGTTGATGGCGCGCGGCAGGGATTTCTCCGGATCTTTCGTTTCAGCCGCCGTTGTCCCCACCAGTTCGATACCAACAAACGCAAACACTGCAATCTGGAAGCCAGCAAAGAAGCCGCTGATGCCTTTCGGGAACCAGCCGCCATCATTCCACAGGTGCGCAAAAGACGCTTCGACGCCGGTCGGTGATGTAAAGTGCATGGCGATCATCACCAGCCCCACGATAATCAGCGCGACGATGGCGACGATTTTAATCATCGCGAACCAGAACTCCATCTCACCGAACATTTTCACGGTGGCGAGGTTAAGGCTCAGCAGTAAGACCACGACAGCCAGCGAGGCCACCCAGTCGGAAAGCCCCGGGAACCAGAACTGGGCATAAGCGGTAATCGCCACGACGTCCGCCATCCCGGTCACCACCCAGCAGAACCAGTAGGTCCAGCCGGTAAAATAGCCTGCCCACGGTCCCAGCAGATCCGAAGCAAAGTCACTAAAAGATTTATATTCCAGATTTGAGAGCAGCAGCTCGCCCATCGCCCGCATGACGAAGAAGAGCATAAAGCCGATGATCATATAAACAAAAATGATCGACGGTCCGGCGAGGCTGATGGTTTTGCCGGACCCCATAAACAGGCCCGTACCGATCGCCCCGCCAATGGCGATAAGCTGAATATGTCGGTTTGTGAGATTGCGCCGTAGCGACTGTTCAGCCGGTGCCTGTTCATCGGCGGCGACTTTTACCTGATCTACCATGTTTTATTCTTCCTGTACCTGTCTGTGTTGTGCAGGCTCTGCGGCCTTTAATGCGTCTGTTGTGCTTCTGTATGATACGACGATCCTGTTGTCAGGACTCATCGATATTAGGTAAGAATCGGCGGGATGAATACTAAGATTTAAATATTATGTTAACTATATGTTTAAAGTGAGTGTCATATCACTCTGATAACGCGAATTAGCTCACAAAAATACACGCAACGGAACCATTTGCAAGATAAAATGCCGATGTTCGGCGAATACGCGGTTTTATTGCATATTTTCTGTTCCCCTCTTTTCCGAAGGGAACAGAAGACTCTGCTTACAGGATTTCCAGCAGCTCGACGTCAAACACCAGCGTGCTGAACGGCGGAATGGAGGCACCCGCGCCGCGTTCACCGTAGGCGAGTTCATGAGGAATAGTCAGTTCCCACTTCGAGCCGACCGGCATTAAGGTCAGCGCTTCAATCCAGCCGGCGATCACGCCATTAACCGGGAATTCAGCCGGTTCGCCGCGCGCTACGGAGCTGTCGAATACGGTGCCGTCAATCAGCTTGCCGGTATAATGCACGCGAACGCGGTCAGTACGGGCCGGAATCGGACCTTCACCCTGGGTCAGTACGCGGAATTGCAGACCGGATTCGGTGCTGCTCACACCCTCTTTCTCACGGTTTTCTTCCAGATACTTCACGCCTTCCGCAGCCATCGCCTGGAAACGTTCGCGACGTACGGCATCAGCACGCTCATGAATTTCACGCAGCGCGCGGTGCACCACGTCAACCGGAACAGCCGGTTGTTTACCTTCCAGCGCATCGGCAATACCTGCAACCAGCGCTTCAGGCAACAGCCCCTGCAGGCCGGATTCGCTCAGTTGCTGTCCTACCTGCAAACCAATGCCGTAGCTTGCTTGCGCTTCGATAGTGTCAAAAGTCGGGGTTGCCATCGTATTTCCTTTCATCGGATTTAAAGTAGCGGGCAGCATAACAGCCGCGCCCTCTGCGGTAAAATGTTGTCATGGGGTGGATGACAAATCCTGGGGAAAAAGAAACAATAGGGGTATCCCGTATGAATATATCAAAAGCGGGTAATATCACGAACATCATAGCGTTAGCTGTCTATACTCTATGATTGAGGAACGAGACGCGGAGCAGGAGGAAAGCCATGCCCGGGCGCTTTGAACTAAAACCTACCCTGGCGAAAATCTGGCATGCACCGGACAATTTTCGCCTTATGGACCCGCTTCCGCCGATGCACCGCCGCGGCATTATTATTGCGGCAGTGGTGCTGGTCATCGGTTTCCTGCTTCCCTCCGACGACAATAGCGTTGCGCCTACGGTAACCCGTGACGCGCAGTTGGATATTCAGTCACCGTCTCAGCCACCGACCGAAGCACAGCTGCAGGCGCAGCTCGTCACGCCGCAAAACGATCCCGGACAGGTCGCTCCGGTGGCGCCGGAACCCATTCAGGAAGGCCAGCCGGAAACGCAGCCGCAGACACAACAGTCGCAGCCGCAAACGCAGCCTTTCCAGCCGGACAGCGGGATCGATCAGCAATGGCGTTCTTACCGCGTTGGTTCTGGTAAAACGATGGCGCAGTTGTTCCGCGACCACGGGCTGCCGCCGACAGACGTGTATGCCATGGCAAAAGTGGAAGGCGCAGGCAAGCCGTTGAGCACCCTTAAAGAAGGGCAGTTAGTGCAGATTCGCCAGAATGCGAACGGCGTAGTGACAGGCTTAACCATCGATACCGGCAATGACCAGCAGGTACTGTTCACCCGTCAGCCGGACGGCAGTTTCCTGCGGGCGCGATAATCACCTATGCCCGGCGACAGTATGCCACCGGGCCTGATTTACGCTTTACGCACCTTATTGACCCACCAGATCCCCGAACACACCAGCACCAGCGCAATCGCGTATTTCCATTCAAGAATATTCTCGCCAAGAAACACTGCCGACAGCACCGCTCCGGAAACGGGAATCAAGAAGTTAAACGGTGCAATCATTCCCACCCGGTTGTATTTGAGCAAAATGCTCCACAGTGCAAACGCTACCGACGAGAGTAATGTCAGATAACCGAGAATCGCGACAGATGAAAACCCGTGGACGGTGAGCGTACCGCCAAACGCGTAACCGCCACCGATCAGCGCCAGGCCGCCAATCCCCAACTGGTAACCGGTCATTACCGTAGGGTCAACCGTCTGAGAGATGCGCTTGCCGTAAAGCGTGGCGGCGGAAAGGATAAACGCCGCCAGGACGACAGACCCGTCGCCCAGCAGGCTAAAACTGAAGTCCAGCCCGCTGCTGAAATTCACCACCATCACTCCCGCGAAGCCGAGGATACAACCCAGTGTTTTGTTATAGCTCAGCTTGTCATTCTGATAGATGAAGTGCGCCAGCAGTACGCTAAAGAAGGTGCCTGTCGCATTCATGATCGAGCCTTTCACCCCAGTGGTGAAAGCCAGACCAATATAAAAGAAGATGTACTGTAAAGAGGTCTGCGTCAGCCCCAGTAACGTGAGCTGGCCGAACTGGCGAGAACGTAATCTGCCGATGGGCTTACGCTGCGCCATGGCCAGCAGCAAAAGCAGCAGACCGGCAAACAGGAAGCGGTAACCGGCAAAAACAATTTTTGAAGGAATATCATCGGTTGCGATCTGGAAGATCTCATAGCCGCTTTTAATCGCCGGGTAGGCGCTCCCCCATAACAGGCAGCAAAACGCGGCGCTCAGGTAGACAATATTTTTACGCGCAAACAGAGGTTGCGGGTGCGGGGTATCCATTCTTCACCACATTGAAATTATGTTTTATTTTTAATGATTATCCCGAAAAGGGCAAAGAATAGCCAGTGTGAAAAAGCGCAGAGGAAGAAAAGCAAAACGCCGACACAAGGTCGGCGTTTTTCACGAAGCTGTCAGAATAAAAACTTATTCTGCAACAACGTTAATGGTCAGCTTAGCGAAGACTTCGCTGTGAACCTGGAAGTTCACTTCGTGCTCACCAGTGGTACGCAGAACGCCGTTCGGCAGACGAACTTCGCTCTTAGCCACTTCAACGCCAGCTGCAGTAACAGCGTCAGCGATGTCGCGAGTACCGATGGAACCGAACAGTTTACCTTCGTCGCCTGCTTTAGACGCGATAGTAACGGTTTCCAGTGCGTTGATTTTCTCTGCGCGTGCATTTGCAGCAGCCAGAACGTCAGCCAGTTTAGCTTCCAGTTCAGCGCGACGTGCTTCGAAGTATTCAACGTTTTTCTTGGTAGCAGGAACAGCTTTACCCTGTGGTACCAGGAAGTTACGAGCGTAGCCCGCTTTAACGTTAACCTGATCACCCAGGCTACCCAGGTTTGCTACTTTATCAAGCAGAATAACTTGCATTACCTTATCCTCTCAAAGTCGTATTAATGGACCGTGACCGATTACTGATGGCGATCAGTGTACGGCAGCAGGGACAGGTAGCGAGCGCGTTTGATAGCGCGAGCCAGCTGACGCTGGTATTTTGCACGGGTACCGGTGATACGGCTTGGGACAATCTTACCGCTTTCGGTGATGTAGTTTTTCAGCGTAGCGATATCTTTATAGTCGATCTCTTGAACGCCTTCCGCGGTGAAACGGCAGAACTTGCGACGACGGAAATAACGTGCCATATGGCTAGTCTCCAGAATCTATCAATTCAATCTGCTCGGCATGCAGAACCATTTTGCTCAGGCCGTTCTTTGCTTTGTGGCAAGAGATAAATCCCTGAATGGTTATGCGACTACCGACCGTTATACTGTGAGTAATGGCCTGGTTTTCATGTCCGCTAACAATAACGGGCATTTGGCACCACGCCTGCCGGTGAAACCCGGCTTCCTCTTGCACAGAACGATGCTCAAGCACGAACTGGCAATGCGGAATTCCTGATGGACTGACCTTTCGAAGGGGAGCCCTGCACACGGTGCCGGACAACACCAGACGGTTGGTCATCAGAAATTACTCTTCAGAATCCCCAGCTTCAGCATCATCTGCGGTTTCGTTTGCGAAATCATCGCGACGCTCACGGCGCTCGTCTTTCGCTTTAACCATCGGAGATGCTTCGGTAACAGCGTGCTTGGTACGCATTACCATGCTACGGATAACGGCATCGTTGAAGCGGAAGGTAGTTTCCAGCTCATCGATCACTTCCTGCGGCGCTTCAACGTTCATCAGAACGTAGTGCGCTTTGTGCAGTTTGTTGATCGGGTAAGCCAGCTGACGGCGGCCCCAGTCTTCCAGACGGTGGATCTTGCCTTCTGCGCCAGTGATGGCAGCAGAGTAACGCTCGATCATGCCCGGAACCTGTTCGCTCTGGTCAGGATGGACCATAAAAACGATTTCGTAATGACGCATCGAATTGCTCCTTACGGATTATTCAGCCTCCTGTCTGGGTCAGCCGAGGCCCGGGGAGGCAAGGAACGTGTTAAAGGTCGGCTGAAAAATGACGCGTCATAATACTGGGGTCAGACGGGAAACTCAAGGCGATTTGCAAACAATCGCCTGCTCGCTGTCGCTGCTCATCCCCCGGCGAGAAGAGAGAAGTTCATCTTGTGGTTGTTATTAAGATGGTTTTTGCCGGGATGACCACTTAGTATGCAGGGAGATAAAATGGAATATTTGACCTGGAGCAAAGGATGCTTAGCAAAAAATGTGGGCTGGCGTTTATTTTCACAGGCCTGATGGCCTGGTATGTCATTCAGACGGGCACAGAGAGCCCGCCGCACCCTGAAAGCTGTTTACCATCACCCTATGCTGACTATAATCCTGCACCGGTTTTTACCCGGTGGCAGTGGGAATCGCCCGCAGAGCGGGGCCTGGCAAATTCGCCGAGAGCGCCCCTGGACGATACCAACATTCTGGTCTGGCTGGATGGCAAAAAACGTATTGCAGCGAATAAAATGACGCTGGCGATCGCCGCCGACTGGAATACGCTGGCGCCGAAGCTGTCGGACTTACTTAAACAAGAAAATTTTAGCCTTCAGTCAGCGTCAATGCCTGTCGCTTACCTGGAAGAGGACTGGGGGCAGACCCTGCTATCACACAGACCGGAAGTGGCCACCAGCCTGGCTGAAAAATTTATCACGCCGAAATTATGGCAAGCACAGCAGGCAGGCTATATCACGGCCAAAGAAGTTGAGCACAAAACAAATCTGGCGATTTCACAGCATTGGTTATGGCGGGCGCCGCAGGAATTAATTAAACAGCCTGAACTACAAGAAGAAATATCGTTTACAGAGGCACGAAAAACCTACTCTGTAGGTGACACTAAACGAACCACTTATCTGAAAATAATGGACGCCAGCGCTGTTTTTGGCGAGCCAAAAGTTGCGTTGATCCTAACAACATGTGTCGTATCGCCTAATCCTAATTATTCGTATCTAAAGGCAATAGCGAACAGAATCGACTACTGGAAAAACTTCACTCTCCTCGGGCCGGGCCTCAGGCCATTACAGAGCTATCTCTCTGACAAGCTCGTACTGGAAGAGAGTATCAAACCCATTACCACCTACCTGAAGAAAAATAATCTGCAAAGCGAACTGGCTTCAGAGGTCACGGCATGGGTTAAAAAAGTACCGTTAGCGGAAAGCGCGCCTGAACGTCAGTCTGGTGAAACAACGTCATCCGACGCCATGAGCATGGTAACAATCACACTCAAAGATCTCCTTTCTGATACGGATGACTCCCGGGAAATTAAGGAATACAAGGAACTTCCTGACGGTAATTCATTATTCGCCACGAAACGCTACGATCGCCAACAGCAAAATTACGTTTCGGAACTCTATATCACCGAGCCCGGAAATCCGCAGCATGCCACCCAACTTTGGCAAGGGGAAAGCCTGTCCGGTTTAACGTTGGTCCATAAAGGACAGAAGGCCTGGTTCAAAACGTCCCCAGGCCAGTGGTTTGAACTGAATATCCCCACCAGAAAAATAGCTACGCTGGCTTTAAATGAAGAAACAGGCGTAACATCATGGTTCAGCGATGCGAACGGGAATCCCATTACCTTTTCGAGCGACTATAGCGACGAGGGGAAAGGATGTTTGATTTTTCGCCGTATCGATCCGCGTATATCTCCGCCAGAAAATAGCCTGTTCAAAACTTGTCGTAACCATTTCGCCAGCGGAAACTCCATTCAACCGGTCCTGATTTCAACCCCTGGCTATTTTTGGCTTGAAGACAGCAATGGATTAGTCAAACTTAATTCAGAAACCGGAAGAGCTGAACTCTCGTATACGGTTCCTTTCCGATCGCCAGCCGATATCAGAAGCCGCCGCATCGATTTATCTGCCGATGACATTACCCGACATACGCCATATCCGCTGGGCTCCAGTGAGGCCCACTGGATAGCGCTGCATTATCAACATCAATCACCGCTTCAACATCACATGAATGCCTGGCGAATGGGGACCTATTTTATTGATAGTCTCAGCGGCAAATGGCGCTTTAGCGCAGAGCTTAAAAATACTGACAGTATCACTGCAACCGCCCGTTCCGCTCATGGACGCTTTTTTGCTCAGGCAGGTTATGAAAAATCGGCGGGTTCAGGAATAACCGCTGATATCTGGGATGTCGCCAGCGCGACAAAAATTGCATCATTGCATCGGCTTCGCTACTGCGGGTTAAAAAACATGGCTTTTAACTGGCAGGGAAATACGCTGATCCTGGTTTTTCATGACAGGTTGATACGCGTCAGACTGCCTGATAACAGACAAGATGCCGCCACTGCAGAGGCGATTCCCACTGAGTCGAAGAATTAATTCTGCTATGCCTGATGCGGTAATTTTTTGAACAACTGCATCAGAAAAGGTCGCCATCGACATTGCGGGTAGCGATTAAAATAAGATCAACAGGGGTTACCCCAAAAACGGTCTCGCTCATCCGAGTTAGCAGTCGAGGAGGTAGGTATGCGAACCCGTATGATAGCCCTTCTGGCTGGGCTTTTGCTGGGCGCCAATGCGCTTGCCGCCATTGAGATTGATAACCAGCAGGCCAGAAATATGGATGATGTTCAGAGCTTAGGCGTCATTTACATCAACCATAACGTCGCCATGGAAAGCGACGCTAAAGATGCGCTGAACGACGAAGCCGATGCGCAAGGCGCGACGTATTACCATGTCATTTTGATCCGCGAACCCGGCAGCAATGGCAACATCCACCCCAGCGCAGAGATTTTTCGCTAGCACCAGGTAAACCAACGAAAAATAATGCCATACTCTGATTTGCCCCCTTTGCAGGGGGCTTTTTTTGCAAAAACCGCCAGAACCTGACCGATTACCTCCCCGCCAGGGAGTGAGTTCCGGCGCTATTTACTTCTTCACTTCTTGCAGCTTCACTTCTGCCCATAGTAAGCGTTCGGACCGTGTTTACGCATGAAGTGTTTGTTCATCAGATAATCGTCGATGGGGCTGAGGTCTGGGTTAATCCCCCGCGCAATCCATGCCATCCGCGCTACCTCCTCCATGACCACGGCATTATGCACCGCATCGTGAGCATCTTTGCCCCACGCAAATGGGCCGTGCTGATACACCACAACTCCCGGCGTATGCAGCGGTTCAATGTCGCCCAGCGTTTCGATGATTACCGTGCCCGTATTGCGCTCGTACTCACCCTGCACTTCTGCTTCGCTCAGCGCCCGGGTACAAGGGATGTCGCCAAAAAAGTAATCCGCATGGGTGGTGCCGAGCGCCGGTATCGCCAGCCCCGCCTGCGCCCAGGCGGTGGCATGGGTGGAGTGGGTATGCACGACGCCCCCGAGTGACGGATAATGGCGGTACAGCGCAAGATGTGTAGCGGTATCGGATGAAGGACGATACCGCCCCTCCACGACATGACCGTCCATGTCGACCACCACCATGTCATCAACCGTCATGGTCTCGTAAGGGACCCCGCTCGGTTTTATCACGACCAGGCCGCGTTCCCGGTCGATGGCGCTGACGTTGCCCCAGGTAAAGGTCACCAGGCCATAGCGAGGAAGATCCATGTTGGCGTTAAACACCTGCTGCTTTAACATCTGCATCATGCTGCCTCCACCAGACCTGCGCTGACCATGCGCGCTTTCACCCAGTCGCGCGCTTTCGCCACCTCACGCGCCGGATCGTCCGCCGTTTCGCTCCACATCTCAATCAGGTATGGCCCGCAATACCCACTCTGCTTGAGCGTCGCAAAACAACGTTCAAAATCGACAACGCCTTCGCCAAACGGCACGTTCTTGAATACGCCCGGCTTCGTGTCTTTTACATGAACCGCCACGATATGACCTATCCCGGCCTGCAGCTCCATCTGAACATCGTTATCCCATGCCGACAGGTTGCCGATATCGGGATACAACTGGAACCACGGGTTATTCAGATAGTGCGCGTAGCCTAACGCCTTACTGATGGAGTTCATCAGAGGGTAATCCATGATCTCCATCGCCAGCGTCACCTGCGCCCGGCTAGCCATCTCTACGCTCTCTTTCAGACCGTCACGAAAACGACAGCGCGTCTCGTTATTGGCTTCCTGATAATAGACGTCGTAGCCGGCTAACTGGATCACGCGGATCCCGATATCCTGCGCCAACTGAATCGCCTTGCGCATGATCTCCAGGCCCTGCGCACGCACCGCGTCATCTTCGCTTCCTAACGGAAAACGACGATGGGCGCTCAGACACATGGATGGAATACGCACGCCAGTCTCCGCAATGGCGCTCACCAGCGTCAGCCGCTGTTCGCGGCTCCAGTCGAGTCGCGCAAGACGCGCATCGGTCTCATCCACCGACATTTCAACGAAGTCAAAACCCAGCGTGTTCGCCATCCGCAGGCGCTCCAGCCAGCACTCCCCGGCAGGGAGCGCTTTTTCATAGATGCCCAACGGGTTCTGTTTCGACAGCATATCCGCTCCTTATCCCCACAGTTGGGCGATGGAACGTTTAAACTGGCGCGCCGCTTCAACCGGAGAGTCGGCATCGCGAATGCTGCGCCCGGCAATAAAGACGTGAACAGGAATCCCTTTGAACAGCGGCAGATCTTCCAGCGCCAGGCCACCGGTCACGGTCACTTTAAAGCCCATATCGGCAAGGCGCTTGATGGCGCTGATATCCGCCTCGCCCCATGCAACGCCCGCCGCCTGCGCGTCACGGCTACGGTGATAAACCACCTGCTGGATGCCCGCATCACGCCACTGCTGCGCCTGCTCCCAAGTCCAGTATCCGGTCAGCTCAATCTGTACGTCGCCGTTAAACTCTTTCGCCACATCCAGCGCGCCTTTCGCAGTGTTGATATCAGCGCAACAGATGACGGTCACCCAGTCGGCGTTGGCTTCAAAGCACATCCGGGACAGGATCTTGCCCGCGTCAGCAATTTTGGCGTCCGCCAGTACGATTTTGTGTGGATAGAGCGCTTTCAGGTCACGCACCGCGCGTACCCCTTCCCCAACGCAGAGAATGGTGCCCACCTCAATAATGTCTACTTCTTCCGCAATCAGGCGGGTGGTCTCGTAGGCGTGAGACAGCGTTTGATTATCCAGCGCAACCTGTAACATGGGTAACTGAGACATATGAAATTCCTCTTAAACAGCCGCCGCGGTGGCGTTATCTATTAAATCAAGCACATCCTGCTCGGTGCGGCAGGCGCGTAAACGGTCAAAATTGGCCTCGTCTTCAAACAGATTCACGATCTGCATGATGCCCACTTCCTGATGGGTATTCGCATCAACGGCGGCCATGGTGATCAGGATATCGACCGGATCGTTATCTTCGTGGTTAAACGCCAGCGGCGTCTTCAACGTTACCAACGAGAAACCGGTTTTCTTAACGCCCTCTTCCGGTCGGCCATGCGGCATCGCCAGCCCAGGGGCAATCACGAAGTACGGGCCAAACTGCGCTACGCCATCAAGAATGGCCTGGTAGTAGCGCGGCTCGACGACATCAGCGGCCACCAGCAGGTCAACGCCAATCTTCACGGCCTCTTGCCAGGTGCTGGCTTCAGCCTGCAAACGGACAGAATGGTTTTGCGCCAGCGAATCACGTAGTTTCATGACGTCCCCTTACTTCACATCCTGCGGAAAATGTTGTTTGATCACTTCCAGCAGCTTTGGGCCAAAGTCAGCGGGCGATAACATATTGCGAACGCCCACCACATACTTGTTACCTGTCACGCTAATCTCACCGGCGATATGGGTTGAGGCGATGATGATGTCGGCGCCGCCCAGCTCGCTTTTGTACTCGCCGACAGCACAGCTGTTTACCGTGTGGTCGATATTGGATTGGGTTAAAAACTGATCCACTTTCATTTTCATGATCATGGAACTCCCTTGCCCGTTGCCACATACAGCCAGAATACGTACGGTCATAATCCACACTCCTCATTAAGCAGAATGTTCTGCCAGTTGTTTTTCTGCGTCTTCTTCCGCACGTAGCGCGCGTCCGGCGAAGACCATATAAACCAATGCGATAATCAGAATGGCGGCCATAAACGCGATACCGAGGGAGAAGAAGCCCTGCATCATCGGCGGCGCCAGAATCGACCAGTCGGCCATCCCCATCCAGGCGCTCATACCCGTGAGTTTCACGGCCCAGACGCAGCCAAAGATTTCGATCATCCCCATCACCAGACAGATCTTCAGCGCCGCGCGCCAGCCGCCAAAGTGGTTGGCAAAGACGCCAATGGTGGCGTTGGAAAAGAACATCGGGATGAAGCCCGGAATGATCAGAATGGACGAACCGCAACCCACCAGAATACCGACCGCGATCAGTTGGCCGATGGTGCCCCACATAAAGCCCCAGACCACCGCGTTTGGCGCAAAGCTGTAAATCGCGGCGCAGTCGATAGCCAGCACGGCGCCGGGAATCAGGCGTTGAGAAATACCGTTGAACGCTTCGGACAGTTCGGCGACGAACATACGCACGCCCTGGGTGATGATGAAAATCGCCACGGCAAATGAGAAGCCGGTTTGCAGGATATACACCGTCCAGTGTGTTTTACCCGCCATCGCCTGCACCGTGTCGATGCCGAAGGAAAGGAGGATCGCGCCAAAGAAAATCGTCATCACGATGGCCGTTGAAACGATGTTGTCGTGGAAGATATTCAGCCAGCCCGGTAGCTTGAGATCTTCAACGCTTTCTTCTTTTTTACCCAGATATGGCGCGACCTTATAAGCGATCCAGGAGGCGAACTGCTGCTGGTGACCGATGGAGAAACCGCAGCCGTCAGTCACTTCCTGAGTCGGCTTGTACATCATGTTGGACGTAATGCCCCAGTACAGGGAGACCAGGATGGCGGTGCAGATAATAGTGGTCCACATCGAATAGCCGAAGATGTAGAGCGACACCGCGATCAGCCCCGCCTGTTGGAACATGATGTGTCCGGTCAGCATGATGGTGCGGATGCCGGTAATACGTCGGAGCAGGACGTAACAAATATTCAGCGCCAGCGCCAGAAGCACGGCATACCCTACCCAACTGTAGGCATCGCCCATCCGGTCAATGGTTGCCATCATGGAGGCGTAGGTATCGGAGATCGCGCCATTGATGCCGTACACCTCAGACATTTTGGCAACAACCGGCTTAAAGGTGCTGGTCAAAATGCCAGACCCCGCCTGCAACAGCATAAAACCAATAATGGTTTTAATGGTGCCTTTAATAATCACGCTGACGCTTTTACGCAGCAGGATATAACCGAGGCACGTCACGATGCCGAGCAGAAGCGGCGCGTTTGTCATTACCTGATTAAAGAAAACGGTAAAGACGTCGTAGAGGATCTCCATAACTCTCTCCAGTAAAAAGGAACACGAGGGGTAATCCCGGTGTGGTTGGTGCCATCACTCTAGTAATCACAAATAATCACCACAAGATTAAATTTGATTATTTGTGACGCATCACGCAAATTATTTCCCCTCTTTTCATAATGGATTTCATGATATAACCAGAAAACAGAATTACTCTTTATTTTTCATGAAATTAATTAAATATACACGCTAAATTACCGGCATAATCCGGTATTGACCGTGTGATCAATAAGGTAAAACCCCACGTTCCCCCCATTGCAAACCGCTCAAAATGGTGACAACATGAATCACATCAAATCATAAAATGATTACTTTTGATTGAACCCAGGAGTCAAACAATGAGTAAAGTGAATACCATCACCCGTGAATCATGGATCCTGAACACTTTTCCGGAATGGGGAAGCTGGCTGAACGAAGAGATTGAACAAGAACGCGTAGCGCCAGGCACATTTGCAATGTGGTGGCTGGGGTGTACCGGCATCTGGCTGAAATCCGAAGGCGGCACCAATGTGTGCGTGGATTTCTGGTGCGGTACCGGAAAACAAAGTCACGGTAACCCGCTGATGAAGACCGGCCACCAGATGCAGCGTATGGCGGGCGTAAAAAAATTGCAGCCGAACCTGCGCACCACGCCATTTGTGCTGGATCCTTTCGCGATTCGCCAGATCGACGCGGTGCTGGCAACACACGATCATAACGATCACATTGATGTCAATGTGGCGGCAGCGGTGATGCAAAACTGCGCGGACGATGTGCCGTTCATTGGGCCGCAGACCTGCGTGGACCTTTGGATAGGTTGGGGTGTGCCGAAATCGCGCTGCATCGTGGTAAAACCAGGCGATGTGGTTAAAGTAAAAGATATTGAAATACATGCCCTTGACGCGTTTGACCGCACCGCGCTGATCACCCTTCCGGCGGACCAGAAAGCCGCAGGCGTTCTGCCTGACGGCATGGATGCGCGCGCCGTAAACTATCTGTTCAAAACGCCGGGGGGGACGCTGTACCACAGCGGAGATTCCCACTACTCCAACTACTATGCGAAGCACGGCAACGAGCATCAGATCGACGTGGCGCTGGGCTCCTATGGCGAAAACCCACGCGGTATCACCGATAAAATGACCAGCGCAGACATTCTGCGCATGGCGGAATCCCTGAACACGAAAGTCGTGATCCCGTTCCACCATGATATCTGGTCAAATTTCCAGGCCGATCCGCAGGAGATCCGCGTCTTGTGGGAAATGAAAAAAGATCGCCTTAAATACGGTTTTAAGCCGTTCATCTGGCAGGTTGGCGGGAAATTCACCTGGCCTTTGGATAAGGATAACTTTGAATACCACTATCCGCGCGGCTTTGACGACTGCTTCACTATTGAGCCCGATCTGCCGTTTAAATCGTTCCTGTAATCGCGATAATGCCGGGTTTTCCCGGCATTTTTTTCATATTTACTTTAGTATTTTCAGGCTATTTCAAATATCATCTTTTAAAATCATTTTGTATCGGAATAGCTCATGACTGAAGCGCAAAGACATCAAATTTTGCTGGATATGCTGGCACAACTGGGCTTTGTCACCGTGGAAAATGTCGTTGAACGTTTGGGTATCTCCCCTGCAACGGCACGCCGGGATATCAATAAACTTGATGAGAGCGGCAAGCTAAAAAAAGTGCGAAACGGAGCCGAAGCCATCGCCCAGCAGCGCCCACGCTGGACGCCAATGAACCTGCATCAGGCCCAAAACCACGATGAAAAAGTTCGTATCGCGAAAGCCGCCTCCCAGTTGGTCAATCCGGGGGAAAGCGTTGTGATTAACTGCGGCTCCACTGCCTTTTTGTTGGGGCGCGAGATGTGTGGTAAACCTGTGCAGATCATCACCAACTATCTTCCGCTGGCCAATTACCTGATCGATCAGGAGCATGACAGCGTGATCATCATGGGCGGCCAGTACAATAAAACCCAGTCGATCACCCTGAGCCCCCAGGGCAGTGAAAACAGTCTCTATGCCGGACACTGGATGTTCACCAGCGGTAAAGGGCTGACCACGGATGGCCTGTACAAAACGGACATGCTCACCGCTATGGCCGAGCAAAAAATGCTGAGTGTGGTCGGCAAGCTGGTCGTATTGGTCGACAGCAGCAAAGTGGGCGAACGGGCGGGGATGCTGTTCAGTCGCGCAGATCAGATCGATATGCTTATCACCGGCAAACATGCTAACCCTGAAATCCTGAAACAGCTTGAGGCGCAGGGCGTAAGCATTATACGCGTTTAAAGGTGCTGACGAAAAAAAGAGACCGTCGCCGCCAGGGCTTCGGGTGTGATGCGATGGCGCACGCCCGTCTGCCACTCACAGGTCAGATTCCGGTCTCGTCCAGCCTGCGCCAGCGCCCGCTGCAAGCGAAACGATTCTTCTGCTGGCACGACATCATCCTCCACTCCATGCCATAACAGCAGCGGCCTGTCGGACACCTGTTCCAGCTGTTGCGAGACATCCCACTTCGCCAGTGGCGCGATAACGCTGTCGAACGTCGCCTGCTGCGCTGGCGTATCCAACACCGAAGGGGGAAACAGCGTTTTTGCCAGACGGGTGAAGTAACCCGAGCCCATCAGGCTGGCCACGCAGCTGACTTCAGGATGCTGCGTCATGATCCCGAGTGCGGTCATACCGCCCATTGACGCTCCCGCCACGGCAAGCCTGTCATCCTGCAGCCAGTTCTCCTGGAGAATAGCCGCACGTAACGCAGTAAATTCCTGCATGTTTTGCTGCAAAATCTGCCAGAAGCGCGTCATTCGCAACGGTGCGTTACCGCTGAAACGCGCGCCGTGTTCTGCGGCGTCTGGCATAATGACCCTAAAACCGGCCTGAGCCAGCGCGACGGCAAAGTAGCTGTAAACCAGCGCTGACGACGTGAACCCGTGATAGAAAATGATACTCGGTAAAGGTGTATTGATTTTACCGGTTGGGAAAGCGTGCAGCAGGTGATGCTCCGCCAACTGACATGTTTCTGTTTCAATCATTTGCGGATCTTTTTTGTCCGGTACGCCACAGGGCGATCCATTAAGCAGTGTTAAGTGTTCAACAACGATTCATAATGTTGAGAACTGGATTACGCTTTCACGACATTTTCATTCGAAAATCGCGCGGAAGTTAACATTTCGGGAACATTCCCCCAAAGGGAAATTAAATAGGCACTACACTATGACTATCAGTAAACGAGATAGAGTTATGCGTCGGCTTGTCCCTTTGATGCTGGTTATGTTGTTAACGGGATGCAGCGTACTTGAAGGTAAGCCGCAGCCAGCGCCACCCGTCGCCGATCATCCGCAGGAAATACGCCGCAATCAAACGCAAGGGTTGCAGCGAATGGGCACCGTCACCTCAATGGTGAGGGGGTCTCCGGATGACGCAATTGATGAGGTTAAAGCCAAAGCCGCCGCCGCGAAAGCCGATTATTACGTTATCGTCATGGTCGATGAGACGATCGTGACGGGTCAGTGGTATTCACAGGCCATTTTATATCGTAAATAAAAGATGCTGAAATTTAAGTCAGTTTCACGTTGCTTTACGCCTCTATACGTTTATCTGTGCACAATAAACCGACAGCAGGAAGCTCGAGGTTTATTACGGCGATGGAATGCCCTGCGTCTTGCGGGGAAACGTAAAATGGAGCTGACGATGAACCAATCTCTTGCCTTATCCTCACTGCTGCTTACTGCTGGGCTGATAAGCACGACGGCGCAATCTGCCGAATTTGCCAGCGCGGACTGCGTGACGGGCCTCAATGAAATTGGCCTGATTTCAGTCAGTAATATCTCAGGAAATCCACAGGACGTGGAGCGTATCGTGGCGCTTAAAGCCGATGAACAAGGCGCTTCGTGGTATCGCATTGTGCAGATGTATGAAGAACAGCAGCCTGATAACTGGCGCGTCCAGGCCATCCTTTACGCCTGATTCTGCCCTTCCTGAGCCGGGTCAGCGTTGCGCCACCCGGCTAAGAGATTACCGTACTCCTCCCGTCGCCCTCAGCAGTACTTCATCCTGAACCTGTTCCGATAAGCGTCTTCCTCCACGCGTATCCAGCATCATCTGACACCATGCCTGCGCAACCGGCGGCGACGCGTATCGCAGCATTTGCGAACCGCAGCCGAGCAGATAAATCAGTTGGGTGATGTCACGCCCCTGCGCTTCCACAGGTTTACGTAGCCGCTGTTGCAGTTGGCGAACCGCACGATCAAAATGGCGGTCCTGCCCCCTCACATCAGAAAAGGTTTCGCTCAGTATTTCATCCGCGCCGGTTTGTTTACTGATGGCCCGCAGAACGTCGAGACACATTACGTTTCCTGAACCTTCCCAGATGCTGTTAACCGGCATTTCGCGGTATAGCCGCGGCAGTTCGCTATCTTCGCAATACCCCACGCCACCGAGGACTTCCATCGCTTCGGCCACAAACGGGATACCGCTTTTACAAACCGCGAATTTAGCGGCAGGGGTAAACAGACGGGCCAGCAGTTGCTCTTTTGCTTCGCTCCGGCGTTCCCACGCGCGAGCCAGACGGAACAACAGCGCGGTTTGCCCCTCAAGCTGTAGCGCCATCCGGCTGAGTACCTGACGCATCATAGGCTGTTCAGTCAGCGGCTTGCCAAAAACCTGACGCTGGTGCGCGTGGTAAATCGCCACTGAGAAAGCGCGGCGCATCAACCCATGGCTACCGAGCGCGCAATCAAAGCGCGTCATGCCGCCCATCTTCAGGATATGGCGAACGCCTTCGCCCTCTTCACCCAGCAACCAGCCAAGGGCATCCTGAAACTCCACTTCGCAACTGGCATTGGAGCGATTACCCAGTTTGTCTTTGAGACGTTCGAGCCGCACAGCATTGCGCTTTCCGTCGGGCAAAAAACGCGGTACGAAGAAACAGGATAGCCCCCCATCCGTCTGCGCCAGCACCAGATGGGCATCGCTTTGCGGGACGGAGAAAAACCATTTGTGCCCCACCAGCCGGTACGATCCGTCTTCCAGTCGCTCCGCGCGGGTGGTATTGCTCAGCACATCGCTCCCGCCCTGTTTCTCCGTCATCCCCATACCAATGAGCAGGCCGCGTTTTTGCCCGCCAGGCAAAAGATGTGAGTCGTAGCGATCGCTCACTAACGGTGTCAACCAGTCAGAAAAGGGGGGCGGGAGCATTTGTTGTAAAAGTGGCGTGGCGGCAAAGGTCATGGTTATCGGGCATAGCGTCCCGGCTTCCACCTGCGCATGCAGGACAAAGCGCGCAGCGCGGGCGACAAACGATCCGGCGCGCGCCTCCTCCTCCCAGGGCAGGTTGTGCACGCGGTTGGTACATAGCCCCTGCATCAGCAGATGCCAGGCGGGATGAAAACGCACATCGTCCAGACGCTGCCCCTGCGGGTCATAGCGCAATAATTCCGGCGGCCAGCTGTTCGCCAGCCGTCCCAGCTCCAGAGACTCGGCGGTGCCAAGCTGTTGTCCGATGCTGGCGAGCAGTTCACCGTCCCAGCCAGCCCCTTCCCGGACAATCGCTTCGCACAGCGCGCCGTCAGACAAGAAAAGATTGCTGTTATTCAACGGTATCGGTTGGTTAAAAACGGTATGCGTTTGCCAGTGCATTGTGTCTCCCTCCTTCAATGGCCGCGACAATAAGTATGGTCGCTGCCGGTTGAATGACGACGGAGAGAGATCACAAAAGTGGGATCACCCCGAGATGTAGTGAGGTATGAATCGTGACGTATCTTTGGTGATCAGGGTGTTATCTTCACGGATCCCCATACCGCAGGCTTCATCATCTACGATCCAACTGCCGACCAGCATATAGCTGTCGCCGAAGCGTGGTAGCGGCTGAAACGCCTGATAGATCATGGGTTCGTCGGCATAATCACCATCGGCATGCTCCATTACCTGCTGATGGCCGTCAAAGATCGTCACGTTCCCCCCCTCACGGGAGAAAATCGGCTTGCGCACACAGCTTGCCCCCGCCTGGATACAGGGCTTTTCCCCGTCAAACCAGGCCGGAAGCAAATTGGGATGCTGCGGGAAGACGCGCCACAGCAGTGGCATTAACCCCTTGTTGCTGAGGATACTTTTCCATAAAGGTTCAATCCATTGTTCTCGTCGCTTGCGTAACAACGGCCCGTTATCGTCCCGCATCATCCATTCCAGCGGATAGAGCTTAAAGGCGCGCTGAATCACGTTATCGTTGAGATCGGTTAACACGCCGCCAACACCAAGCCCCAGCTCTTCGAGATAAAGAAACCGCGTCTCCTGGCCCGCCTGCTCCGCACAGTCCTGTAAATAAAGCACCGTGGTGCGATCTTCATCGCTGTCTTCACAGCAGCAAAAATAAAATGGTTCCGGACGATAAAGCTCCGCAAACCGCGAAATCAGGCGCTCCTGTATCGCGTTGTACTGATCGGCATCACGGGGAATCGCGCCGCTTCGGCGGGCATCCTCCAGCCACAGCCACTGGAAATACGCCGCCTCGTATAATGACGTTGGGGTGTCTGCGTTGTATTCAAGCAGCTTAACCGGCGCATTACCGCACCAGACAAAATCCATACGTCCGTACAGCGTAGGATCCTTGCTGCGCCAGCTTTCAGCAATCGCATCCCAGTAAAGCGGCGGGATCGCCAGTTGCTCAAGAATATGCTCATCTTTTATCGCACGATCGACGATTTCCAGGCACATCTGATGCAATTCTGCCGTCGGCTTTTCGATCTGTTCTTCAATTTGCCGAAGCGTGAAGCGGTAAGCCCGGCTTTCATCCCAGTAGATTTCGTTATCAATGATATGAAAATCGAAACCGTGATCGCAGGCGATCTGATTCAGATCCCGGCGAACCGGCACATCATGTCGCAGCATGGTTAGCCCCCCCAGCTGCCACGGGCGCTGGACGAGCGTCCGTAACCTCCACGAGACACCGTTGATACCTTTTTCGTGCTGTAGCTATGGCTGGTCGCAGAGTCTGTTTTTCGTGAGCCAGTACGCCAGGCGTAGTCGCCAGACGTCGTACGCCAGACGGGACGAGAAACGTAGGATGACCCATTGCTGCTATAAACATACGCCTCATCACGATCTTTACGGAGCGCACGGCTAAGCAAAAAGCCAGAAATGACAGGCACCCAGCTCTGGTCGATAATATCCTGATAACAGTTGCCGAACTGGGTTTCGCAGTCGCTCTTGCTCATCCTTTTTGGCAAGGTGTTATAAAATTCGGTTTTCGCGTTATTCCAGGCATCAACGCAAACGCTAATATTATTGCCGTCATCAATGCAGTTCTGCACCGTTTCGTAAAAAACGCCGTCACCATCGTTGTCGACATCGTCGCTGTCACTGCACCCTTTCAAGGCGAAAAAAGCCGCGCCGCCCATGATCGCCAGCGTCAGCACTTTGCCACTGTACCGGCTGCGTTTAGGCTCGAAAGGGTTTACCGGACGGTCGATCCGGGTAATCGCTGCATGACCTAAGCCTGTTTTACGTTTTTTGTTTCCTGTTTTTTTAGCCATGATCGTCCATTACCACGTCATGCAAGCCGCATTGAAAATACCGCCCGCCAGTGCGGAGGTGCCCATAAATAGTCCCGCCGCTGTATTATGCTGAATGATTTTCTCGCTCAGCGTCGGCATATACAGCCTGACGCTAGCGTAGATGATGAGCTGAATGACCAGCGCAATGCCTCCCCAGGCAAAATAATCCGGAATGCTAACGGCGTTTATTGCCGCGCTGGATAACGGAATAACATATCCCAGCAGCGTACCGCTGAAGGCCAGCGAGGCTGCGGTGTTATTAGTTTTTATCAATCGCCATTCATTGTGCGGCGTAATTTTGGAGTAGATAAAAAGGAAAAGGATAACCATCGCCGCGCCAATAAAAAAATAGGCGCAGAAGGCCAATAATGAATCCAGAATGTGCATCACATGCTTCCCTGTAATTAACCAATAATATTCAATGAAGTCAGGGGAATATCAACGCCCAGCGCGCGTGAAAAGACCCACTCGGGCTCTCCGCGCTCGTCAAATGTCTCCTCCCCGTTCAGCAGCAAGTATTCCCAGGTGTCGTCAGTGATCTGACGCTGGTAGCCCATCGAGAAATTGTGGATATCCCATTTTGCCTGCTGTTGATTCTCCACTTTTTCCAGCATAAAGATCGGCGCGATGTTTCCCGGCTCCTCGCGGTTAAAAAATCGCTGCCAGCGCTGCGCCTGCCAGGTCAACGTCGGCGTACCAATGGTCACTGGACTGATGGCCGCACGCCAGTGCGCTTCCTGGCTTATGCCGTCACAGGTCTGGTAAACGAACAGTTTGATGTCGTCGATATCCTCGACGCCCATGCCTCCGGTGGTGTTTATCTGTAAAAACTCATCGCCGGAGGTGTAATAACGGAAAATTTGACTGCCTCCACCCAGATCGATATGGCTGACAGCCGCAACGGTATATTCTTCACCGGGCAGTTCCACCAAAAGCGACGCCTCCAGTAGGCGGAACGCCAGCGTATCCAGCGTAAACCCGGCATTGAGGTGCAGTCCTAACGGTCCACGAACCGGCGCCTGTGGGGCTGACCTTCTCCACAGCCGTTGAAAGAACGACGTCATCTCGCTTCTCCTATCTCTTGCCAGGCGACATCGTCCGCCAGGATGCGGCTGTTGCCGACCAGGTGTAACCACATGCCACCGCGGACTTCGGTTGAAATCACCGGGTTTAGCTCCATGCCGCGACCGTTCTTGCAATGGCTGATACCGAGCACCGTCGCGTCATGATGAAGTTTCATATAGCGCATCAGCGCGCCATAGCGGAAAGGCGTAACCGCTTGCGGCACAGGCAGGGCAAAGCCGGTGTCGCCGAGCATGGGATTCATAATGGAAGCCACCGACTGTGAGGAACCGGGATCCTGGATCGAACGGGACAGCTGCTCCGCGGAGAGATTGCGCACAATTTCTATTTGCGGACAGTGTGTTTCAAGCAGTCCGGCGTAACGTTCATCTTCCAGATACACCACGATATGGCTGTTCGGCGGAACAAAGCCTGCCAGCGATAGCGCAGCGGTAAAGGTCTGCTCGTCTGTTCTGGCATAAATGATTACGCTCTGGCAGTGGCTCAGCCCCATCCGCTGATGTTCCTGTGGGTCGTTAATATTACTGACGCGCAGAAAATCCACCCAGCGGTTGCCTGACAGCGGGTGTTGCATCTCGTCCCACTCGCACAGCAAAACCCGTTCAAAGGCGCGTCGGGTATCGTAAAGCAGAAGCGAGATCATCTTCTCCGTCTGATGGCCCCGCCAACCAATCACCAGCATATGTTTACGCAGATGTCGAAAATCGCCCATCCCGGTTAATCCTTTCGCTAACGTTCCTTGTACCTGCGCAATGACCTTTCCCATCAGCGCACCAAATAAGCCAACGCTTACCGGGATTTGCCAGAGGCCGGTAAACAAACGTCCTCCGGCGGTCTGCGGGCTTAAGTCACCAAAACCCAGCGTAGACCCCACCACCGAACAGTAGTAGATGAAGTCGCTCAGGCGACCGACCAGCGCCGTTTCACCCAGCAGGGTCAGAACCAGAAAACAAATCAGGTACTGACTGATAAACAAACCCAATAACGCAGGCCAGGTCACCCGGGAAAAGTGCCGCTGGCAGGCCCTGACAAGCCAGGTGAACAGCATTACTCACCTTTTTGCTGTTGCAGGCGCGCTAACACATCCTGAGCTGAACTTTTATTGCTGCCGCCGATGCCCATTTCAGCCAGCCGCTCGTCCAGATCGCGCCCATCCGCCACTTTTTCCAACTGCGCCGCCGCGTCCAGCCGTGCCTGACGTTCTGCCTGGCGCGTCTGGATGCGCTTGAGTGATTCTGCCGCTGTAGAGACGTTGGAGGAGGCGCCTACGGTAGAGGTGGTGACCGCCTGCTGCGCGCGCTGCATCGCCTCCGTCGCCTTTACGACTTCCAACTGCTGCTCAAATTGTGAAATGCGCTGACCGGTGGCTGTTACGGCTCTCTCTACGCCGTCCCGCGACGCTTCAAGGTTAGCAAGTACTTGCTCTTCTGCCGTAATGAGGTTTTCCAGGCGCGCTATTTCTTCTGCGACCTCATTGATTAACGCGGCGTCGACCTTTTTATTCAGCGCTTCCAGCGCCCGCTTCTCGAGGCTGGCTTTACGCTCGCGCAAATCATAAAGTTTGTCGTTGCTGAGTTTCACCCGGGCGAGCAGTTCGACACGCGACTGATTCGCTTTATTAAGTTCAGTTTTAGCGTCGCGAATATGCTGCTCCAGCATTCTTACGCCCTGCGCTTCTTCAATTGAAGCTTCCGCCTGGGAGATCATTGATTTACCCAGCGTAAATAAACTTTTTAAAATACCCATCATTTTCTCCCTGATGATTACTGCGCGTACTCTTCCGTGACTTCTGCGAGATCTAACGCATTTTCGACCAGCGTGGTAATTTCAAGAACAACATCGTTCAACGAGGAATATAGCGATAGCGCGCCAAACACCACGTAGTACTCTTCATTTTGAATGCCCGAAATGCCAACCGATGAGAGCGGCAACATTTTCTGGTGACGGAGCAGGAAAAGATTAAATTCAGGCTGATTATGAATCGCCGTCACCGGACAGACTCGTGTTTCAATAATTATCTGCCGTGAGGTAAATAATACCGAGAGCAGCAGGTCGCCATAATCATTCATTTTAATGATTAAGGCATTTTCATTATTTGTGATTTCTATATTTAAAGCGGCATTATTCTGTAGCGCATCAGCAAGCGCCAGCGGAGTCCATGGCATATATCATTTCCCATTGAGTCATAATCCATTTTAGTCGGTTATAGTAATCGCAATAAATAAAAAAAAGCCATCCGAAAACGGATGGCTTTTACTTAAAAAGAGATTTAGCTGCGCTGACGCACAGCTTCGAAAAGGCAAATCCCAGTCGCCACGGAGACGTTCAGCGATGACACGCTGCCTGCCATTGGAATGCTGATAAGTTCGTCGCAGTGCTCACGGGTCAGACGGCGCATACCTTCACCTTCCGCGCCCATCACCAACGCCATGCGGCCGGTCATTTTGCTCTGGTAAAGCGTATGGTCGGCCTCACCTGCCGTTCCCACAATCCAGATGTTCTCTTCCTGCAGCATACGCATGGTACGCGCCAGGTTAGTGACGCGGATTAACGGAACGCTTTCGGCAGCGCCACAGGCGACTTTTTTCGCCGTCGCGTTCAGTTGCGCCGAGCGATCCTTCGGCACAATCACCGCATGTACGCCAGCGGCGTCTGCGCTACGCAGACAGGCGCCGAGGTTGTGTGGATCGGTGACGCCGTCAAGGATCAGCAGGAACGGTTGATCGTGTGAAGCGATCAAATCCGGCAGATCGTTCTCCTGATACTGACGCCCCGGCTTCACCCGGGCGATGATCCCCTGATGTACCGCACCCTCGCTTTTTTCATCCAGAAACTGGCGGTTCGCCACCTGGATGACCACGCCCTGCGCTTCCAGCGCGTGGATCAGCGGCAACAGACGCTTATCTTCACGACCTTTAAGAATAAAGACATCCTGAAAACGCTCAGGAGCACGCTCAAGCAGGGCCTGCACCGCATGGATGCCGTAAATCATTTCACTCATGAAAGTACTCATTAAGGTTGTTTTCGCCGGGTCAGGTTAGCGGCCCGGCGGCAGTTTTTCGCAATTATTCGGCGGCGTTTTTCTTCGCCGCGCGTTTAGCTTTAGTAGCGGCGGCGATTTTCAGCGTTTTTGCCGAAGGCTTTTTCGCTTTTTTATCGCCTTTTTTCGCCGTTGACGGCCTGGCCTTCGTCTTCTTCTCACCGCGGAATGCGCTGTCTGGCTCAAAGTTCACTTTTTTGCCGACCTGCCGACGACGGCTGGTTTTTTTCCCGGCATCGCCTTTCTTCGCTTTCTCACGCGCTGTCTTGCCAACGTTGCGCGGCGCGCGTTCGCTGGAGATCAGGCTAAAGTCGATCTTACGCTCATCCATATTGACCGCTTCGACGCGCACTTCCACGCGATCGCCCAGACGGTAAGTCTGGCCGCTGGATTCGCCGGTCAGACGCTGCCCGACCTGATCGTAACGATAGTAGTCGTTTTCCAGCGAGGAGACGTGTACCAGACCATCAATAAACAGTTCATCCAGACGCACAAAGAAGCCAAAGCCGGTGACGCTGGCAATCACGCCTTTAAAGACGTTACCCACCTGATCGAGCATAAAGTCGCACTTCAGCCAGTCGGCCACGTCGCGCGTCGCTTCGTCGGCGCGGCGTTCAGCCATCGAACAATGCTGGCCCAACTGGAGCATCTCTTCCATCGAATAATGGTAGCCGCCGGTTTCGGTGGTGTTACCTTTATGCCCCTGCTCTTTCGCCAACAGATATTTGATGGCGCGGTGCAGCGAGAGATCCGGATAACGGCGGATCGGCGAGGTAAAGTGAGCATAAGATTGCAGCGCCAGACCAAAGTGACCACGGTTTTCCGGATCGTAGATCGCCTGTTTCATTGAACGCAGCAGCATGGTTTGCAGCATTTCCGCGTCCGGACGATCGGCAACGGATTCCAGCAGTTCCGCATAGTCGCGCGGTTCAGGTTTGTTTCCGCCCGGCAGTTCGAGTCCCAACTCCGCCAACACGGAACGGAAAGAGGTGATCGCCTCTGTGGTTGGCTTATCGTGGATGCGGAACAGCGCAGGCTCTTTGGCTTTCTCAACGAACCGCGCCGCAGAGATGTTCGCCAGAATCATGCACTCTTCAATCAGCTTATGGGCGTCGTTACGCTGGGTTTGCTCGATTCGTTCAATACGACGTTCAGCGTTAAAAATAAACTTCGCTTCTTCGCTTTCAAACGAGATACCGCCACGTTCTTCACGCGCTTTCTCCAGCACCTTGTACAGATTGTGCAGTTCTTCGATATGCTTCACCAACGGTGCGTACTGCTCGCGAAGGTCCTGATCGCCTTGCAGCATATGCCAGACCTTGGTGTAGGTCAGACGCGCATGAGAGCTCATCACCGCTTCGTAGAATTTGTAACCGGTCAGACGGCCTTTATTCGAGATGGTCATTTCGCAGACCATGCACAGGCGGTCCACCTGCGGGTTCAAAGAACACAGGCCGTTGGAAAGCACTTCCGGCAGCATTGGCACAACCTGCGACGGGAAGTAAACGGAGGTGCCGCGGTTGCGCGCTTCCTGGTCGAGCGGCGTTGGCGGACGCACGTAATAGCTCACGTCGGCAATCGCCACCCACAAACGCCAGCCGCCGCCGCGCTTCTTCTCGCAATAAACCGCATCATCAAAATCGCGGGCATCTTCGCCATCAATGGTCACCAGCGGCAGAGAACGCAGGTCAACGCGCCCTGCTTTCGCCGCTTCCGGAACCTCTTCTTTCAGCCCGGCAACCTGCTTTTCGACTGCCTGTGGCCAGATATAGGGGATTTCATGGGTGCGCAGCGCCATATCAACCGCCATGCCGGTGCCCATGTTGTCGCCCAGCACTTCGACGATTTTACCCACCGCTTTGGTGCGACGCGTCGGACGCTGAGTGAGTTCAACCACCACCACAAAGCCCATGCGCGCGCCCATGATCTCTTCCGGCGGAATAAGGATGTCAAAACTCAGGCGGCTGTCGTCAGGGACGACAAAACCCACGCCCGCTTCGGTAAAGTAGCGGCCCACAATTTGGCTGGTTTTCGGCACCAGCACGCGCACGATACGCGCTTCACGGCGGCCTTTACGATCCGCGCCCAGCGGCTGCGCCAGCACCTGATCGCCATGAATGCAGGTTTTCATCTGCTCGCTGGAGAGGTACAGATCGTCTTTACGCCCTTCGACGCGCAGAAAGCCGTAACCATCACGGTGGCCGATAACGGTACCTTTCAACAGGTCAAGACGTTCCGGCAGCGCATAGCACTGGCGGCGGGTGAAGACCAACTGGCCGTCACGCTCCATTGCGCGAAGGCGACGACGCAGGGCTTCCTGCTGCTCTTCGCCTTCAATATTCAGTTCTGCGGCCAGCTCGTCACGGTTGGCCGGTTTTTCACGTTTTGTTAAGTGTTCGAGGATAAATTCCCGGCTCGGGATAGGGTTCGCGTACTTTTCAGCTTCGCGTTCCTGGAAAGGATCTTGTGACATTGAGGTTCCTCCATTGTCAGCTCCGGTGGAGATTTTCGTCACTCCACCAGCAATAATTTATAAAGCGGTTGATTTTCTTCAACCAAATCGGCAAGCGTGTAGTTGTCCAGTTCCGTCAGAAAACATTGCACGGCCTTAGAAAGCGCCTGTTTGAGTCGACAGGCAGGGGTGATATGGCAAAACTCGCTGCTACAGTTCACCAGCGACAACGGTTCGAGTTCACGCACGACGTCGCCGATACGGATAGTATTCGCGGCTTTGCCCAGGCGTATCCCGCCGTTTTTTCCCCGGATAGCAGTAATGAAGCCCGCCCGGCTAAGTTGATTGATTATTTTGACCATATGATTACGGGAAACGCCGTAGACTTCTGTCACCTCAGAAATACTGGTCATGCGTCCTTCCGGTAGCGACGCCATATAGATTAGCGCACGTAATCCGTAATCGGTGAAACTCGTTAACTGCACATCAACCTCAAGGAAAAGGGGAAAACGGGATACAACTCATTTATTGATGATAAACCAGCCACTCGCCAGGTCGCTAATTTATTTCAGTTTGGGAAGGAAAAAAGCGAGGATATTGCAATGTACATAGCCGGATGGCGGCGAAAATGCCTTATCCGGCTTACAAGGCCCGGTCAGCAAAGCGCTACCGGGCATTATACCTTAATTATGCGTCGTACGGGTCACGCAGAATCATGGTCTCAGTACGGTCCGGGCCGGTAGAGATGATATCAATCGGCACACCGGTCAGTTCTTCAATACGCTTAATGTAATTGAGCGCCGCCTGCGGCAGACCGCTACGTTCTTTCACGCCAAAGGTGGATTCAGACCAACCCGGCATGGTTTCGTAGATCGGCTCGATACCTTCCCAGTCGTCAGCAGCCAGCGGCGTCGTCGTCACTTCACGGCCATCCGGCATACGGTAAGCAACGCAGATTTTCACTTCTTTCAAACCGTCCAGTACGTCCAGTTTGGTCAGGCAGAAGCCGGACAGTGAGTTGATCTGCACCGCACGGCGCACGGCGACGGAGTCCAGCCAGCCGGTACGACGGCGACGTCCGGTGGTGGCGCCATATTCGTTACCCTGCTTGCAGAGGAACTCGCCGGTTTCATCAAACAGCTCAGTCGGGAACGGACCCGCCCCCACGCGCGTGGAGTAAGCTTTGATGATACCCAGAACGTAATCCACATAACGTGGGCCCAGGCCAGAGCCGGTCGCCACGCCACCCGCGGTGGTGTTAGAGGACGTTACGTACGGATAAGTACCGTGGTCGATATCCAGCAGCGTACCCTGCGCGCCTTCGAACATGACGAAATCGCCACGCTTGCGCGCCTGGTCCAGCAGATCGGAAACATCGACAACCATAGAGGTCAGGATGTCGGCAATCGCCATCACATCATCCAGCACTTTCTGGTAGTCAACGGCTTCGACTTTGTAGAAGTTCACCAGCTGGAAGTTGTGATATTCCATCACTTCTTTCAGTTTTTCAGCGAAGGTAGCTTTGTCGAACAGGTCGCCGACGCGCAGACCGCGACGAGCCACTTTGTCTTCATAAGCCGGTCCGATACCACGACCGGTCGTCCCGATCGCTTTCGCGCCACGCGCTTTCTCACGCGCAATATCCAGCGCTACGTGGTAATCGAGGATCAGCGGACACGCTTCAGACAGGAGCAGACGCTCACGGACAGGGATGCCACGGTCTTCCAGACCTTTCATCTCTTTCATCAGCGCAGCAGGAGACAGAACAACACCGTTACCGATGATGCTGGTTACGTTCTCACGAAGAATGCCTGATGGAATAAGATGGAGGACGGTTTTTTCACCGTTGATTACGAGAGTATGGCCTGCGTTGTGTCCACCCTGGTAGCGCACAACATATTTAGCCCGTTCAGTCAGAAGATCGACGATCTTTCCTTTACCTTCGTCACCCCATTGGGTGCCCAGTACGACGACGTTGTTACCCATTTTTCAAAATCACCGTTTGCTTAAAAATGGATTCTACCATCGCTTTTTCAGATATACAGCACTTTTTGCATGCAAAAATCAGCTAAATTCGCCGCTTTTTTGATCAGCCAATCGTTTTCCTCAACATGTAGTAGACCACAACGCCCGCAACCACAAGTCCGCCGCCAAAACGACGTAACGTATTTTCCGGCAGTTGCGTCATTGCGGAAATCATCTTCTTCCACGCGCGCGGATAGAGCATCGGGCCTAAACCTTCCAGCACCAACACCAGGGCAAGCGCCAGCCAGATTGTTTCGTTCATTTCTGCTCCTTATAAAAGAAAACCACCGCTTCCGGAGAGAGCGGTGGTTTGAAAACTCAAACGCGTTGAGTTTATCGCGTTGCGGTATTCGGTGTCTTCATGTAGCGGAAGAAATCGCTGTCCGGGCTCATGACCATGACGTCCTGATTTCCTTCGAAGCTCTTCTCGTAAGCGCGCAGGCTACGAATAAAGGCATAGAAGTCAGGATCCTGGCTGAACGCGTCGGCAAACAGTTTCGCCGCTTCGGCGTCGCCTTCACCGCGCAGGATACGCCCCTGACGCTCAGCTTCCGCCAGCGTTTTGGTCACTTCGTAGTCGGCAGCCGCGCGCAATTTTTCCGCTTCTTCCTGACCCTGTGAACGATGACGACGGGCGACCGCTTCACGCTCAGCGCGCATACGGTTGTAGATCGCTTCGGACACTTCGGTCGGCAGGTTGATCTGCTTGATACGCACGTCCACCACTTCGATACCTAACGCAGCCATACTGTTCGGGTTGATCACCGGCACATTGCCGTTGGTTTCAGCCTGAACGCGCTCTGCGGCTTCAGCAATGGCGTTATCCGCTGCTGGCGTCGCCACTTCGTCTTCCGTTCCCGCAGAACCGGAGTTCAGCGCGTCACGGACTTCCAGAGTCAGACGACCACGGGAATCGGTCACGATGTCTTTCACATCCAGACGACCAATCTCAGAACGCAGACGGTCAGAGAACTTACGTTTCAACAGCACTTCCGCCTGCGACACATCGCCGCCGCCCGTTGCCAGGAAGTAACGGCTGAAGTCGCTGATACGCCATTTGATGTATGAGTCGACGATCAGGTCTTTCTTCTCTTTCGTGACGAAACGATCGGCCTGGTTATCCATCGTCTGGATACGCGCATCCAGCATTTTCACCGACTGAATAAACGGCACCTTGAAGTGCAGCCCCGGTTCATAGATCAACGGTTTCTTATCGTCATCGCGCACGACGCTGCTGAACTGGAACTTAATGCCACGCTCGCCTTCTTTCACTACAAAGACTGAGGTATAGAGCACTACCAGCACGATGATGACAATCGCAATAACTGACTTACGCATCGTTATTCCCCCTGACGCTGGTAGTCGTTACGCTGCGCGTTAGCGCGGCGTTGGTCCATAATATCGCCCTGACTGGTGGACGAGGTGTTGCTTGCTCCGCTACTGCTGGAAGATGACGTAGTCGGCAAGCGCAGCAGGTCGGAACCGCTGTCGCGTTTTGTTGCCGGCGCGTTGCCGCCTTTCAGCATCTGATCCAACGGCAGTACCATCAGGTTACCGCCCTTGTCGTTGACCAGCACTTTACGGGTATGGCTCAACACTTTTTCCATCGTCTCGATATACAGACGCTCGCGAGTGATCTCAGGGGCGGCTTTATATTCCGGCAGGATTTTCGCGAAGCGCGCCACTTCACCCTGGGCTTCCAGAATAGTTTGCGTTTTGTAAGCGCGCGCTTCTTCAAGAATACGCTGTGCCTGACCGTTCGCTCGCGGCTGAACTTCGTTGGTGTACGCTTCCGCTTCACGGATGTATTGCTGTTCGTTTTCACGTGCGGCAATGGCATCATCAAACGCGGCTTTTACCTCTTCCGGCGGACGAGCAGCCTGGAAGTTGACGTCCAGCAGGGTAATCCCCATGTTGTACGGACGGATCGTCTCTTCCAGTTCACGCTGGGTGTCGCTACGAATAACGGTACGCCCTTCGGTCAGAATACGGTCCATGGTGTATTTACCGATAACGCCGCGCAGGGCGCTGTCGGTCGCCTGACGCAGACTGTCGTCGGCGCTGGTCACGCTAAACAGGTATTTTTGCGGATCGGTGATGCGGTACTGAACGTTCATCTCGACGCGCACGACGTTTTCGTCAGAGGTCAGCATCACACCGGACGCCGCCAGTTCGCGAACCGCTTCCACGTTCACCGGCGTCACCTCATCGATAAACGTCGGTTTCCAGTTCAGACCCGGCTCAACCAGATGACTAAATTTACCGAAGCGCGTAACAACGCCGCGTTCAGCTTCTTTAATGGTGTAGAAACCGCTTGCCGCCCAGATAATGACGATAGCTGCCGCCGCGATGGTGACGACACGTCCGCCCAGATGCGGGCGCGGGCCTTGCGATGAGCTTCCGCCGCCGGAGCCGGTACCTTTACCGCCACCCAGTCCACCGAGCTTTTTGCTCAGCTTACGGAAGATATCATCAAGATCAGGTGGCCCCTGCTCGCGACCACCTTTGTTTCCATTTCCCTCAGAGTTGCCGCCTGGTTTGCTGCTTCCCCACGGGTCGCGGTCTTGTCCGTTATTACCGGGCTGATTCCACGCCATGTTTGTGCTCCATATTTGTTATGCGGTGATATACCCACTGTGTTCCAGGTGATGACAACGTCGCACCAGGTGGCTTGTCGTATAACCCGAAATGCTCAGAGTATTGGGCAAAAATCCTCAGGCCCTTTCCTCCCGGTCAGACAACGTAGTCGGCCAGGGAAGGTTCTTGTTTACAGAGGCGACGCCAGTCCACGATCGGCAGGCGAACCTGCAAGCTCATGCTGCCGTCATCCTCCATCCACTCTTTTTCTATTGCCTGAAGCTGATAAAAACGACTTCTCAGACGCCCTTCCTGCGGCGGCAAACGCAGCGTATGTTGCGCTACCTCGCCGGAAAGCCGTTCCGTCAAAGCCTGAAAAAGCTGTGGTATTCCGATCCCTGTCTGCGCGGAAAGCCAGACACGAATCGGTTTGTTCTCTTCATCCCTGTCGATACGCGGCTCGAAGTCGTCCAGCATATCGATTTTATTCATCACCATCAGGGTTGGGATCTCGTGAGCATCGATCTCCTCGAGAACCGTATCCACTGCGTCGATGTTCTCCTGCACACGCACATCAGCAGCATCTACAACGTGCAGCAACAGCGTGGCCTGACGCGTTTCCTGGAGGGTGGCTTTGAACGCCGCCACCAGGTCATGCGGAAGATGGCGGATAAACCCTACGGTATCCGCCAGCACGGTTTCACCTACGTCCGCGACGTCAATACGGCGCAACGTGGGGTCCAGGGTTGCGAACAGTTGGTCTGCCGCATAGACCCGGGCTTCTGTAATTTGGTTGAAAAGGGTAGATTTTCCGGCGTTGGTATATCCCACCAGCGAGACGGTCGGGACATCCGCTTTAATGCGCGACTGTCGCCCCTGCTCACGTTGCTTTTCAACTTTTTCCAGGCGCGACTGGATCTGCAAAATACGATTACGCAATAAACGGCGGTCGGTTTCGAGCTGGGTTTCACCCGGACCGCGCAAACCAATCCCGCCTTTCTGTCTTTCAAGGTGGGTCCAGCCACGGACAAGGCGCGTAGCCAGATGGCGCAGCTGCGCCAGCTCAACCTGCAGTTTCCCCTCATGGGTACGCGCACGTTGAGCGAAAATATCCAAGATAAGACCGGTACGGTCGATAACACGACACTCGCACAAACGTTCCAGGTTACGCTCCTGGGCCGGGCTTAATGCATGGTCAAATAGCACGACGGCAGCGCCAGTCGCTTTTACGGCTTCCGCAATCTCAACAGCCTTACCTTCACCTACAAAGTACTTCGGGTGCGGTGCTTTACGGCTACCGGTAATCACCTGCATTGCTTCGACACCGGCGGAAGACACCAGAGATTCAAACTCCTGGAGGTCTTCCATATCTTTGTCTTGCGAAAAATAGATGTGTACCAGTACCGCCTGCTCACCGGCGTCATAACGGTCAAACAAGCGTCAACCCCTCGATATAAATCAGCGGGGAACGCAGATAACCTGGCTCCCCGTGTGTAAAACAGCCAGAAACGTTATTCAGTTTCTTCGCTGTCCTGCGGCGCAGAAGAACCCTGCGCGTTGCTACCGTGATGATAGTTGCTGCTGGTACCGCCACCGGTATTGTTGCTGTGATGAGAAACCGGACGAGACGGGACAACAGTAGAAATCGCGTGCTTATAAACCATCTGGCTGACCGTGTTTTTCAACAGGATCACGAATTGATCAAAAGACTCGATTTGACCTTGCAGTTTAATACCATTCACCAAATAAATAGAAACTGGAACACGTTCCCGACGCAGTGCGTTCAGGAACGGATCTTGTAAAGATTGCCCCTTAGCCATTCTCTCTTTTCCTTATATGCTTTGTACTTTGAACCTTTTGGTTCTGAAAAATTGCGCACGATACGTCTCAATTGTACACATTCAGTTCGCGATAGCACCAACAACCTGTAATACTTCGTTGAGCGCCTGTTCAGGTTTTTCACTGTCAAGCCAGCGCACCCCATCCCAGCCGCGCAACCAGGTCATTTGACGCTTCGCCAACTGTCTCGTGGCGCAAACACCTCTATAAACCATTTCATCGTATGAAATTTCGCCTTCAAGGTACGACCACATCTGGCGATATCCCACACAACGAATGGAAGGCAAATCCGTATGCAAATCTCCACGGGCAAATAGCGCCCGGACTTCTGCTTCAAAACCTGAAGCCAACATCTGATGAAAACGCTGCTCGATGCGTTGATGCAGCAATTCACGACTCGCCGGGGCGATGGCGAACTGATACACCTGGTACGGTAAAGCATCACCTGACGTTTGCGTCAGTTCCGTTAAAGTTTTACCCGAAATGAAAAAAACTTCCAGTGCCCGGGAAAGCCTTTGCGGATCATTCGGATGAATACGCGCAGCGGCGACAGGATCAATCGCCTGAAGCTGCTGATGCAACGCATCCCATCCCTGCTCTACCGCCTGCTGCTCTATTCTGGCCCTGACCTCCGGGTCCGCCGACGGCAGCGGCGAAAGCCCTTCCAGCAACGCCTTGAAATACAGCATTGTTCCGCCCACCAGCAGCGGAATTCGTCCGGCTGCGGTGATATCTGCCATCTCCGCCAGCGCATCGCGGCGGAAATCTGCGGCTGAATATGCCTGCAACGGATCGAGAATGTCTAACAATCGGTGCGGCGCCGCCTGTAACTCTTTCGCGTCCGGCTTCGCCGTACCGATATCCATCCCCTTGTAGATAAGGGCGGAGTCAACGCTAATCAACTCTATTGGCAAAACTTTACGCAGTTCAATCGCTAACGCCGTTTTGCCCGAGGCCGTCGGCCCCATCAAAAAAATTGCCTTTGGCAGGCTCGCCTTAGGGGTATCACTCATGTTTCAGGGCATTCATCGCCGTATGTAAATCAACAGGTTGTAACAGACCACCCGGCGGCGCCTTCACAAGCTGCGGACAAAGCCGCTCCACGTCAGCCAGCAGCGTAATGGCCTGGGCCATGGTCCACTGCGCGTGTTCGCTCATTAAATTGCGTGCAATCCACTGCGCCATATTGTCAGGTTCGAGCGCTGACTGCTGCGTCAGGTAGCCTATCAGTTCAGGAATCAAGATTTGTAAATTTTGTTGGCGTAAGGGTAAAGGCACCGCCCGAACGGTCACATGCTGGGCATCTGACTGAAATTCGATCCCCAATTTCGCCAGCGCGTTTTGCGCGTTTGTCAGCGCCGCTTTTTCTTCAGCGGTCACCTTCAGGCGCAGCGGGATGAGCAGCGGTTGCGCGCAAACCTCTCCCTCGCCCGGCGTCAGCTGCGCCTGACGTAGCCAACGCTCCGCCACCGGCAGCGCCAGCAGGTGAATTTGCCCATCACGCTCAAGCAACGCGCAGTCGTGACCAACGATTGTCAACACGCGTCCAAAGCTCTGGCTGTGTCCGGATAACGCGGAAACCGCCGTTTCCGGCGCGCGCGTTTTGCCTGCGGGAACCGGTTCAGGCGTCTTTAGGAGCTGGCGATAGACCTCTCCTTGTTGCTTCTGGTAGCCCGGCTGAGCATGGGGCCAACCGGCCTGCGTCGGACGCGCGCCGCCGCTCGCAGGCGAAACAGGAGAAAAATAACGCGGCGCTGTCGTTTCGCGCGCCTGCGGAGGCTCGGCAAAATGGTTACGCCCTGCCGCCACGCGGTTTTCCGGCACGTGTCTTGGCGCAGGAGCATCATCCCCCTCCAGCGGCAGCGGCGACTCAAGCTGCTGTTGCAGCACGCTCAGCACGCCCTGGTAGATAAAATCATGTACCAGGCGCGACTGATGAAAACGGACTTCATGCTTGGCTGGATGCACGTTCACATCGACCTGGTGCGGGTCTATTTCCAGATAAAGCACGAAAGCCGGCTGCTGATCGGCGCCAAGCTTATCTTCACAAGCCTGACGAATAGCGTGATTTATCAGCCGGTCACGCATCATACGACCATTCACGTAACAGTACTGAATTTCTGCCAGCGCCGTGGTGGTGTGATGGGGATCGGCAACCCAGCCGCGCAGGGTGAGATCGCCATGCTGCCACTCGATAGTCAACGCCTGCTCAAGGAATGGCGCGCCGCAAATCGCGCCAAGACGGCGCTCTTGCGGCCCGTCTTTTGCCACCGCGCGATACTGGCGCACCATTTTACCGTTGTGCGACAAATTGATGGTCACGTCAAAACGCGCCAGCGCAATACGGCGAATGATCTCATCAATATGATTAAACTCGGTTTTCTCGGTGCGCATAAACTTGCGACGGGCGGGCGTGTTATAGAACAGGTCCAGCACTTCCAGCGTGGTGCCTACGGGATGCGCGGCGGGTTTCACCGTCACATCCATATCACGCCCTTCAGCATAGGCTTGCCAGGCTTCCTGCTGATCGGCGGTGCGGGACGTCAGCGTCAGGCGGGAGACTGAGCTGATGCTGGCCAGCGCTTCGCCACGAAAACCAAGGCTGATAATCGCTTCCAGATCGTCGAGCGAGGCGATTTTACTGGTGGCATGACGGGCCAGCGCCAGCGCCAGCTCGTCTTTCCTGATGCCGCAGCCGTTGTCGCGAATACGGATAAGCTTCGCGCCGCCGCGTTCGATATCAATATCGATACGCGTTGCGCCCGCGTCAAGGCTGTTTTCCACCAGTTCTTTGACCACCGACGCAGGTCTTTCCACCACCTCGCCTGCGGCAATCTGGTTCGCCAGTTGTGGCGGTAGCACCTGAATCGGCATGACAATTCCTTAGTTAATCAACGACTCGCCAGGCGTAACGGCGCTCGCGGTTTGTGTCCCTTGTGGACCTGACTGCAGGGGATGCGCCTGAAAGTAGCTCCGCAGTCCTTTGTAAATCGCTTCGGCCAGTTGCTGTTGGTACGCATCGCTGGCGAGCAGCCGTTCTTCGCTGTGGTTACTGATAAATCCGGTTTCAACCAGCACCGACGGAATATCAGGCGATCGTAGCACCCCCAGGCTGGCATGCTCCGGACGCCGCTTATGCAATGACCCGATACGTTCGAGCTGGCCTAACATATTTGTTGCCACATCATACCCTACGCGCTGGGAATGGCCGAACTGCAAATCCAGAACCGCCTGGCTTAAGTAAGGGTCGGACTGACTGTTCGCCAGTACGTCGCCCGCGCCGCCGAGCAGCTCGGATTGTTTTTCATGCTCTTCCAGCCAGTTCGCCATTTCGCTATTGGCGCGACGGTTAGACAGCACCCACACCGACGCGCCGGTGGCGTTACGGTTTGGCGCGGCATCGGCGTGAATCGACACCAGGAAATTGGCGTTCTGCTTACGCGCCACATCGGAGCGGCCCATTACTGAGATGAAATAGTCGCCGTCGCGGGTGAGAACGCCTTTAAACATAGGATCGTTATTCAGTAGCGTGCGCAGCTTGCGGGCCACCGCGATGGTCACGTTTTTCTCCCGCGTGCCGCCGGGGCCAATCGCCCCTGGATCCTGCCCACCGTGCCCGGCGTCGATGGCAATGACCACCTTGTCGCCGTTACTGGTCGTCGTACGCGCGGCGGGGCGCGTGACGGTATGACTGCTGGTGACGGCCGTAGTACGCTCATTGCTGGATTTAAACGGGTTTCGCGCCGGTTCGCTCGGGCGTGGCGTCACCACGGGCGGTTCAACCCGCTTTGCGACCACTGGCGGAGGCGGCGGCGCATCAGCGTTGATCGTAAAGACGACGGTGTAATTGCCGCCATTCTGCCGTTTTACCGCTTCAGTCTTGCCGTTTTCCGTGAGATCGACCACCAGCCGCAGCGACTGCGGATCCTGCGGCGTGCCGGAACGTATCGTTTTCACCAGGTTATTGCCGCTAAACTGCAGCGGCAGCCCTTGAATCACGCCGGTTTGCTTAATATCCAGCGCGACGGTACGTTTACCCTGCTGCGAAAAGGCGTAATCCGGATCGCCGATAAAGCTCAGCGTAATCCGCGCCTGCTGTTCACCGTTTGAAACCTGAATATCGGACAAACTGGCCGCGCCAGCCTGCGCGCACAGTAACACCAGCGTTGCCGCCAGCCACTTTCTGATGCGATACATCATCCCGCCACCTTTAAGGTTAACCGGCTAAACGCGCAATCAGCGCTTCCCCGGAGGAGGAAACGGCGCTGATTCGCGCCTCACGGCCTTGCGCCTTATACTCTAAATGGATTTCAATATCCGGGTCCGGCAATACACCTTTCCCCTGCTGCGGCCACTCCACCAGACAAATGGCGTCGTTGGCAAAATAATCCCGGATCCCCATAAATTCCAGTTCTTCCGGATCGGCGAGACGATACAGATCGAAGTGATAAACCATCAGGTTATCGAGCGCATAGGGTTCGACCAGCGTATACGTTGGGCTTTTTACATTACCGGCATGGCCTAACGCCTGCAGGAACCCGCGGCTAAAGGTGGTTTTACCCGCGCCTAAATCCCCGAACAAATAGATAACGGTCGCGCCGTCGCAGGCGTGGGCGACCCGCAGCCCCAGGTCTAACGTGGCCTGTTCGTCAGGTAGCGGAATTACTCGATTCATCATGATAAACGTCAATCACATCTGGGTTAACAATACGCTGTAGCGTGGAAAAAAGATCGGTTGCCAGCATGCCGCGCATGCCAAAACGTGCTGCCAGAACATCTGCCGCCGCGCCGTGGGCAACACAGCCCGCACAGGCTGCATCATACGGGGTAAGCTTCTGTCCAAGCAATGCGGCAATGATCCCGGAGAGCACATCCCCCATACCGCCGCTGGCCATTCCTGCATTTCCGGCATCAATTATTCCCAACGCATTCGGCTCCGCGGCAACCACCGTTCCCGCGCCTTTCAACACCGCAACGCCTCCATAACGTTTTACCAGACGCTGCGCAGAAAGTAAGCGATCGCTTTCAATTTCTGCGACAGAGCAACCCAGTAACCGCGCGGCTTCTCCCGGATGCGGCGTGATGACGCGATTGTGACGTTTATCGGGGTTGATTGCCAGCAGGTTCAGCGCATCGGCATCCCAGAGCATTGGTTTGCGAAAATTCTCGACCTTCTGCAGCGCTTTTTTGCCCCATTCCGCCTGACCGAGCCCAGGGCCAATCGCCACGACATCCGCCCATTCGAGACTCTCATCCAGCGTCTGCGGCGTCAGCTCATAAACCATTAATTCCGGGCGAGCCGTCAACAACGGCGCGATATTCTCCCTGCGGGTCAGCACCCGCACCAGTCCGGCGCCGGTACGCAACGCCGCTTCTCCGGCCATGCGAATGGCGCCCGCGGTGCCATAATCGCCGCCAACGATCGCCAGGCGACCATGATCGCCCTTATGAGAGGTAGGACGACGCGGCGCCAGCCATTGCGCGAGCATCGAAGCGTCAACGCGCCGGATCGGCGACGCCTGACCTGCTAACCACTCTTCCAGACCCAGCGCGTTAAAATGCAGTTCGCCCACCACATCGCGGGCCTTTCCGGTTAACAAGCCCGGCTTCAGCGCGATAAAGGTGACGGTGCGATCGGCATCGATTACCGCGCCCGGCGTTGCACCCGTTTGCGCCAGCAGCCCGGACGGGATATCAACCGCCAGAACCGGCGCGGGATGGGCGTTGGCCTGTGCAATGAGTGCGGCGATCGGTTCACGGGGCGCCTGGGTTAACCCGGTGCCGAGCAAAGCATCAACAATGAGGTCCACTTTTTCCGGCCAGATAATCTCCGGCGCATGAATAATTCCCCCCGCGTTCAGCCAGGCTTCCCGCGCCTGTTCGGCCTCTTCCGGCAGCGGCTTTTCGCTCTCCTGAGCCAGCAACGTGACATTAATGCCCGCCGCTTTCGCCAGCCTCGCCACCACATATCCGTCGCCGCCGTTATTCCCATGTCCGCACAGCACCAACCAGTGGCGGGCATAAGGCCAGCTTTCACGCGCGACGTCAAACGCCGCTTCTCCGGCACGCAACATCAGTTCAAACAACGTCAACCCAAGCGTATCAGCAGCCTCTTGCTCCAGTCCTCTGATGTCGTCGGCGGGCCAGAGGGAGTGTGGTATACTTACGGGGTTTTTCTTTATGGTATGGTCCGTCATGTCAGAGCCCCTCGATCTCAATCAGTTAGCGCAAAAAATTAAGCAGTGGGGGCTGGAACTGGGCTTTCAGCAGGTAGGTATTACCGATACTGACCTCAGCGAAGCCGAACCCAAACTGCAGGCATGGCTGGACAAACAGTACCACGGCGAGATGGACTGGATGGCGCGCCACGGCATGATGCGCGCGCGCCCTCATGAGCTGTTGCCTGGTACGCTGCGCGTTATTAGCGTGCGTATGAACTATCTTCCCGCCAGGGCTGCGTTTGCCAGCACGCTGAAAAATCCTGACCTGGGTTACGTTAGCCGCTACGCGCTGGGGCGCGACTACCATAAGCTATTGCGTAACCGACTAAAAAAACTGGGTGAGAGGATTCAGCAGCATTGTGTCTCGCTGAATTTTAGACCTTTTGTCGACTCTGCGCCCATTCTGGAGCGACCGTTGGCGGAAAAAGCGGGTCTGGGGTGGACAGGTAAGCACTCACTTATCCTCAACCGGGAAGCGGGGTCGTTTTTCTTTCTGGGTGAATTGTTAATCGATCTCCCGCTGCCCGTGGACCACGCCGTTGAAGACGGATGCGGAAAGTGCGTCGCCTGCATGACGACCTGCCCAACTGGCGCGATTGTCGCCCCTTATACGGTAGATGCCCGCCGCTGTATTTCTTACCTTACAATTGAACTCGAAGGCGCCATTCCCGAAGACTTGCGTCCCTTAATGGGCAACCGGATTTACGGCTGCGACGACTGTCAGCTCATCTGTCCGTGGAACCGATATTCACACTTAACGGACGAAGCGGATTTCAGCCCACGACAACAACTGCACGCGCCGGCGCTAATTGAACTCTTCAGTTGGGACGAAGCTCGCTTTTTGAAAATCACCGAAGGTTCAGCTATCCGGCGCATTGGTCACCTGCGCTGGTTACGGAATATCGCGGTCGCCCTTGGCAACGCGCCCTGGCGTGAAGACGTGCTCTGTGCGCTGGAAAACCGCCGGGGTGAGCACCCACTTCTCGATGAACACATCCAGTGGGCGATCGCGCAGCAAATCGCAAAGCGAAATGCCAGTGCAGTCGAGGTGCAACTCCCGCAGCAGAAACGTCTGGTCAGAGCCATTGAAAAAGGGCTTCCACGGGACGCATAAGTCGTCCACAGCCTGTGCATAAAATTAAAAACACATTGCTATTCAAGCACGAAAAAATCGTCAAGCGATCCGCTTAACAATTTAAGATGTTATTTATTTCTTATATTTCAGCGGGATATAAAAATATCATTCACTCTGCGAAGCGTTTTAAACGCAGAAGACAAATACGCAGTCTGTGGATAACTCTGTTTACAAGAATATATCAGGAACGAAAAGAGACGCACCACGAGTAGCCGTTCACTGTGGATATGTGTAGAGATAAGAATTTGGAGCGGGAAACGAGACTCGAACTCGCGACCCCGACCTTGGCAAGGTCGTGCTCTACCAACTGAGCTATTCCCGCTTGGGTGGTCTGTGCGTTGAGGCACTTTCAAATTTTGGAGCGGGAAACGAGACTCGAACTCGCGACCCCGACCTTGGCAAGGTCGTGCTCTACCAACTGAGCTATTCCCGCTTGGGTGGTCTGTGCGTTAAGGCACTTTCAAATTTTGGAGCGGGAAACGAGACTCGAACTCGCGACCCCGACCTTGGCAAGGTCGTGCTCTACCAACTGAGCTATTCCCGCTTAATCTTCGTCTTCCGAAAAATCGAAATCCTGCGATTAATTTACTGCCGTTTGTTGCTGTCGTAATTCGCATTTCTGCGTCGTTACGGGAGGCGCATTATACGAGAAATCCTTTCTCCTGCAACCCCTTCAAACGCAATTTTTTATGAAATTCGTTTGAATGCTGATTTTATCAGCAAAGCGTATAATTTAGCGGCAATCATCCCACTGTGCAAGTGAGACGACCAGCGAGCAGGCCGGGCGCGGCGTCGCCACACCCGGCACAGCAGGCGGTTAAAGCTGAATAAAATGCTCGCGATAGTAAGCCAGTTCCGCCACCGACTCGCGGATATCGTCCATCGCCTGATGCGTGCCCTGCTTGGTAAAACCCTCAAGAATTTCCGGCTTCCAGCGACGCGCCAGCTCTTTAAGCGTGCTCACGTCGAGATAACGGTAGTGGAAATACGCTTCCAGCTCCGGCATATACTTAAACAAAAATCGGCGGTCTTGTCCGATACTGTTCCCGCAGATTGGCGATTTGCCCTGTGGAACCCACTCTTTCAGAAATTCAAGGGTCGCCAGTTCCGCTTCGCGATCGCCCATCGTGCTCGCCTTCACCCGCTCCACCAGCCCGCTGGCGGTATGTGTGCGCACGTTCCAGTCGTCCATCAGCGCCAGTTGTTCATCAGACTGATGCACCGCGATGGTCGGCCCTTTGGCCAGAATCGTAAGATTTGCGTCGGTGACCAGCGTGGCGATTTCAATTATGCGATCGCGCTCGGGATCCAGACCGGTCATCTCAAGATCAATCCAAATCAGGTTGTTTTCATTGGCACTCATGCTATTTTCCACCCTTCAGTGGTCACGTTTTCGTGTGACTATATTCATTTAGAATTGCGTGTATCATAAATGTTTTGCCCATCATGGGCGACCAGGAGTCAGTACGATTGAGTAAAAATAAACTCTCCAAAGGCCAGCAGCGCCGTGTGAACGCTAATCACCAGCGTCGTCTCAAAACGTCTAAGGAGAAGCCAGACTACGATGACAACCTGTTCGGCGAGACCGCTGAAGGTATTGTCATTAGCCGCTTCGGCATGCATGCCGACGTCGAATCCGCCGACGGTGAAATTCACCGCTGCAATATTCGCCGTACAATCCGCTCGCTGGTCACTGGCGACCGCGTGGTCTGGCGTCCGGGTAAAGCCGCCGCCGAAGGCGTCAATGTGAAAGGTATCGTGGAAGCGGTACATGAACGCACCTCGGTGCTCACGCGCCCGGATTTTTACGATGGCGTCAAACCGATTGCCGCCAACATTGACCAAATCGTCATTGTTTCTGCCATATTACCGGAGCTGTCGCTGAATATTATCGACCGTTATCTCGTGGCGTGCGAGACGCTTCAGGTTGAACCCATTATCGTGCTCAATAAGATCGATCTGCTGGATGACGACGGCATGGCGTTTGTGAACGAGCAGATGGATATCTATCGCAACATCGGTTATCGCGTACTGATGGTTTCCAGTCATACTCAGGATGGCCTGAAGCCGTTGGAGGATGCGCTGACCGGGCGAGTCAGTATATTTGCCGGGCAGTCCGGCGTCGGTAAATCCAGTCTGCTGAATGCGCTGCTGGGCCTGCAGGAAGAGATCCTCACAAACGATGTTTCCGACAACTCGGGGCTTGGGCAGCACACCACCACGGCGGCGCGCCTGTATCACTTCCCACACGGCGGCGATGTCATTGACTCCCCTGGCGTACGGGAATTTGGTTTGTGGCACCTGGAGCCGGAACAAATTTTCAACGGTTTTGTCGAATTTCACGATTTCCTGGGATTATGCAAATACCGCGACTGTAAGCATGATAGCGACCCCGGTTGCGCCATCCGTGAAGCAGTAGAGGACGGTAAGATTGCGGAAACCCGTTTCGAGAACTATCACCGCATTCTTGAAAGCATGGCGCAGGTAAAAACGCGTAAAAACTTTTCTGATACGGACGACTGACAGATACCCTAAGCGTCGTTAGAATCGTCCCCTTTTTTCAGGATACTGGCGTGAATGCCGGTTCAGGTAAAACAATAGCCTGGAGGCTACCTTGCTAAACTCATTTAAACTTTCGCTACAATACATTCTGCCGAAACTATGGCTCACTCGCCTGGCGGGCTGGGGCGCGAGCAAACGAGCGGGATGGCTGACGAAGCTGGCTATCGATCTGTTCGTAAAGGTCTACAAGGTCGATATGAAAGAGGCGCAGAAGCCGGATACCGCAAGCTACCGCACTTTTAATGATTTCTTCGTGCGTCCGCTGCGGGACGAGGTGCGTCCGCTGAATACTGACCCGAACGTGCTGGTCATGCCAGCAGACGGGGTGATCAGCCAGTTAGGCAAGATTGAAGAAGATAAAATCCTGCAGGCCAAAGGCCATAACTACAGCCTGGAAGCCTTACTGGCGGGCAACTATCTGATGGCGGATCTGTTCCGCAACGGTTCGTTTGTCACCACCTACCTGTCGCCGCGCGATTACCACCGTGTGCACATGCCCTGTAACGGGATCCTGCGCGAGATGATCTACGTGCCGGGCGATCTGTTCTCGGTAAATCACCTGACCGCGCAAAACGTGCCGAATCTGTTCGCCCGAAATGAACGTGTTATCTGCCTGTTCGACACCGAATTTGGTCCAATGGCGCAAATTCTGGTGGGGGCCACGATCGTCGGCAGCATCGAAACCGTCTGGGCCGGAACGATCACTCCGCCGCGTGAAGGCGTGATTAAACGCTGGACCTGGCCTGCCGGAGAGAGCGAAGGTTCCGTGGCATTGCTGAAAGGCCAGGAGATGGGCCGCTTCAAGCTCGGCTCCACCGTCATCAACCTGTTTGCGCCAGGTAAAGTGAATCTGGTTGAGTCGCTGGAAAGCCTGTCAGTGACTAAAATTGGTCAGCCGCTGGCGATCTCAACCGAGACGTTCGTGGCGCCCGTTGATGCTGAGCCTGCCCCACTGCCGGAAGAAGAAATCAAAGCCGAACATGATGCCAGCCCGCTGGTAGACGACAAAAAAGACGAAACCTGAAACTGACACCCCATCATTCAGGAGCATTGACGCAACCTGAATGATGGCGTGGAGAGGAAACGCTGCTGTGCGCCTGATAATCACATTTCTGATGGCCTGGTGCCTCAGCCTGGGGGCATACGCCGCGACAGCCCCCGACGCCAAACACATTGCCCAGGAACTGGAGCAGGCGAAAGCGGCAAAACCCGCCCAACCGGAAGCCGTTGAGGCGCTGCAGGCGGCGTTGAATGCGCTTGAGGAGCGTAAAGGCTCTCTCGAGCGCGCTCAGCAGTATCAACAAGTCATTGATAATTTCCCCAAAATGTCCGCCTCGCTGCGGGCACAACTCACCAACCTGCGCGATGAACCCCGCACCGTTCCGCCTGGCTTGTCCACCGATGCGCTAAACCAGGAGATCCTCCAGGTCAGCAGCCAGTTGCTGGAGAAAAGCCGCCAGGCCCAGCAGGAACAGGAACGCGCGCGCGAAATCGCTGACTCATTGAGCCAGCTTCCGCAGCAGCAAACCGATGCCCGCCGCCAGCTTAACGAGATCGAACGCCGCATTGGCACAGCAACGGGTAATACGCCCGTCAGCCAGGCGCAAAATTACAGTATGCAGGCCGACTCAGCGCGGCTGAAGGCGCTGGTCGACGAACTGGAGCTGGCGCAGCTTTCCGCCAATAATCGTCAGGAGCTGGCGCGGTTGCGCGCGGAACTGGCGCAAAAGCAGAGCCAGCAGCTTGATGCTTATCTGCAGGCATTACGAAATCAACTTAACAGCCAGCGCCAGCGTGAAGCAGAACGCGCGCTGGAGAGCACCGAACTGCTGGCGGAAAACAGCGCGGATCTGCCGCCGGATATCGTTGCGCAATTTAAGGTGAACCGTGAGCTGTCTGCGGCGCTGAACCAGCAGGCGCAGCGGATGGATCTGGTCGCCTCTCAGCAGCGTCAGGCCGCCAGTCAGACCCAACAGGTTCGCCAGGCGTTGACGACGCTACGGGAACAGTCGCAGTGGCTCGGCTCTTCCAACCTGCTGGGCGAAGCCCTGCGCGCGCAGGTGGCGCGGCTGCCGGAGATGCCAAAGCCGCAGCAGTTGGATACCGAAATGGCGCAGCTGCGCGTTCAGCGTCTGCGCTACGAAGATCAGCTCAATAAACAGCCCCAGCTTCGCCAACTGCATCAGGCAGACGGACAGCCGCTTACCGCCGAACAAAATCGCATTCTGGAAGCCCAACTGCGAACCCAGCGCGAGCTGCTGAATTCGCTGCTCCAGGGCGGCGACACGCTGATACTCGAACTGACCAAGCTGAAGGTGTCCAATAGCCAGCTTGAAGACGCCCTGAAAGAGGTCAACGAGGCGACCCACCGCTATCTTTTCTGGACCTCCGACGTGCGCCCTCTGTCGTTCTCCTGGCCAATCGATATTGTCCAGGATCTGCGCCGTCTGATATCGCTCGACACCGTCAGCCAACTGGGCAAAGCCAGCCTGATGATGTTAACCAGCCGGGAAACGCTGTTACCGCTGTTCGGCGCGCTGATTCTGGTGGGCTTTAGCATTTATTCTCGTCGCCACTTTACCCGGTTTCTCGAACGTTCCGCCGCCAAAGTCGGCAAAGTGACCCAGGACCACTTCTGGCTGACGCTGCGCACCGTGTTCTGGTCGATCCTGGTGGCCTCGCCGTTGCCGGTGCTGTGGATGACGCTAGGCTACGGTCTGCGCGAAGCCTGGCCGTATCCGCTGGCGGTCGCGATAGGCGACGGCGTCACGGCGACGGTGCCGCTGCTGTGGGTCGTGATGATCTGCGCGACCTTTGCCCGCCCGAATGGTCTGTTTATCGCCCACTTTGGCTGGCCACGCCAGCGCGTCACGCGGGCGATGCGGTATTACCTGATGAGTATCGGTCTGATTGTGCCGCTGATTATGGCGCTGATCATGTTTGATAACCTGAATGACCGGGAATTTTCCGGCTCGTTGGGGCGCCTGTGCTTTATATTGATTTGCGGCGCGCTGGCGCTGGTGACGTTAAGTCTGAAAAAGGCCGGGATCCCGCTTTATCTCGATAAAGAAGGCAACGGCGACAATATGGTTAACAGTATGCTGTGGAACATGATGATCGGCGCGCCGCTGCTGGCGATTCTGGCGGCGGCGGTGGGCTATCTCGCCACCGCACAGGCGCTGCTGGCGCGGCTGGAAACCTCCGTCGCTATCTGGTTCCTGCTGCTGGTGATTTATCACGTCATTCGCCGCTGGATGCTGATCCAGCGGCGGAGGCTGGCCTTTGACCGCGCGAAGCACCGTCGGGCGGAAATGCTGGCGCAGCGTGCCCGTGGCGAAGAAGAACCGGCCCATTCCACCAGCCTTGAAGGCACCGTTGACATCGATGAAAGCGAAGTCGATCTCGATGCCATCAGTACCCAGTCATTACGTCTTGTGCGTTCTATCCTGATGCTGATCGCCCTGCTGTCGGTGATTGTATTGTGGTCGGAGATCCATTCCGCGTTCGGTTTCCTGGAAAATATCTCGCTCTGGGATGTCACCTCCACGGTGCAGGGCGTCGAAAGCCTCGAGCCGATCACGCTGGGCGCGGTGCTGATTGCGATTCTGGTGTTTATCATCACCACGCAGCTGGTGCGTAATCTTCCCGCACTGCTGGAGCTGGCGCTGTTACAGCATCTCGATCTGACGCCAGGCACCGGCTACGCCATTACCACCATAACCAAATACCTGCTGATGCTGATCGGCGGGTTGGTTGGCTTCTCGATGATTGGTATCGAATGGTCAAAACTGCAATGGCTGGTCGCGGCGCTCGGTGTGGGTCTTGGCTTTGGTTTGCAGGAGATCTTCGCAAACTTTATCTCGGGTCTGATTATCCTGTTTGAAAAGCCGATTCGTATTGGCGATACGGTGACGATCCGCGATCTGACCGGCAGCGTGACGAAGATTAACACCCGCGCGACCACCATCAGCGACTGGGATCGTAAAGAGATTATCGTGCCGAACAAAGCGTTTATTACTGAGCAGTTTATCAACTGGTCGCTGTCCGACTCGGTAACCCGCGTGGTGCTCACCGTTCCGGCGCCCTCTGACGCTAACAGCGAAGAGGTCACCCAGATCCTCTACACGGCGGCGGAGCGTTGTTCGCTGGTGATTGATAACCCGCCGCCGGAAGTCTTTCTGGTTGACCTGCAACAGGGGATTCAGATCTTTGAATTGCGCATCTATGCTGCGGAAATGGGACACCGAATGCCGCTACGCCATGAAATCCACCAGTTGATTCTGGCGGGCTTCCAGGAGCACGGTATAGATTTGCCGTTCCCACCGTTCCAGATGCGTCTGGAAAGTCTTAACGGCAAGAAAACGGCCAGAACGTTAACCTCAGCCGGACGCGGTAGCCGCCCGGCAGGAAGTTTGTAAAGCAGGTGTAGGCCTGATAAGGCGAAGCCGCCATCAGGTCTACAGCCGTTCTGTTTATTCCAACGCCCACTGCGGCTGATTTGCCATCCGGCGGCTATAGTTCTGATAAATCGTTATTGCCAGCAGTGAAAAGAATACCGGGCCGCCGGTCATCCACAGCGCGCTGTTCCAGTCTCCGGCCTCGATCACTGGCTGGACGATCGTGAAAACGTTGGCAAACGTCACCACCAGCACCACCACACCCGTCGCGGCCAGCGTCGATGCTCTGGTTTTGAAAATCACAAACGGTCTTTCCAGCTCAGTTCGCGCCTTAAAGAACGGGAACGCCAGCGCGAGGAACAGGTACGGCAGGGTCATTGAGACATTCGCCATTAGCGTCAGCTTGTTATAAAACGCCGAGGCGGTGTCGCCGCCAAACGAGACCAACAGAATAAACAGGCACACCAGCAGACACTGCATCCACATCGCCGTTGCCGGCATCCCGACGGCGTTGAGTCTTGTCATTGGCGCAGGCCATAACGCTTTCGGCGTTCCCTGAATGATCGCTTTCAACGGTGAATAACTCAGCGTGAAGAACGCGCCGGTGTAGGCGAGGAACATCGACAGACCGGTAATGCGCGCAAACCAGACGCCCAGGGTTATCGCTGCTTCCGGCGACAGATGTAACGCATTGCCCAGCGTCATCCCAAGGCTTTTCATCAGGATATAGGTAATATTTCCGAGGTTCACGGCGCTATTACTGAGTACCTGCTGCCAGTTGGCGCTAACACCCCATAAAAATATCGCCAGCGAATAGCCGACGGAAATAACCATCGCCGCAAATACGATGCCTTTCGCAAAGTTCTTTTCCGGTTTTTCGGTTTTATCCACCAGCCCGCCGACCGCTTCAATACCGCCATAGGCAAATATCGCGAACACCACAAATGACAGCATTGCCAGGCCAGACTGATAGCCCGTGTTCGGCGAGGCGGTGAAATTAATCTCCTCGGCGAAATGTCCGCCGTTTAATAACAGAATGGCGATGCTCACCAGCAGCAGGACCGCATTCAGGCACATCACCGCAATGCCGCCAACCGCCGTAACGCGAGCAATTTTATTAATCCCCCGCGCGGCCACGCCGGTGACCATAATCATCCACGCCACGGCAAGCAGCCCTACGACCTGCGTGGGTTCAAGCCCGCCGATGCGCCAGTGTTGGGTCATATCCGCGCCGAACACAAAGGTGGAAAATGGCACCCACACCTTCGCCGCAGTACTCACCATCCAGATGACGTAAGATGAAAACCACATGAACGTGCCAATAAAAGCATAGCGCGGTCCAACGCTGTTATTCATCCAGGAATAGATTCCGCCCTCCTCTTTTCGGTAAGCGGAACCCATTTCAGCCATCATTAATGCAAATGGAATAAAGAATAATAATGCAGAAAATATATACCATGGGATTGCGCTATAACCCATTAAGTAAAAAGCGGAAGGGCTATTTGCAAATCCAAAAACGGAAGTAAAAATCATCAGGATGAGACCTGTCAGGCTCATCTTTTTTATTGTCTGGCTCATGAAACCATCCCTCACTCTGAGCGCGTTGAGTAAACCGCGCTCACTGAATCGTACCGCTCTCTATTGCGGAGAGCGGCAAGTGAAATCAACACAGGATTGATACCTGAATGGTAACAAATTACCAGCATTTAAATGTGGCTTTTAGAGGGAAATTGAAAATTTGTGCTACAAAATGGCGCGCATAACACCATTTTGTAGGGAAAACGAGAACACTATGCGCGGTCGACGGTAAAGGCAATCACTTCTGCAAGGCTTTCTGCCCCCAGCGCCAGCATCACCAGGCGATCCACGCCCAACGCGACGCCGGAACAGTCCGGCATCCCAACTTTGAGCGCGTCGAGCAGGTTATTGTCGATCGGCTGCTGGGGTAAGCCACGGGCGGCACGCTTACGGTTATCCTGTTCAAAACGCTGCTGCTGTTCGCGCGCGTCCGTCAGTTCGTGGAAACCATTCGCCAGTTCAATACCTTTGTAGTAGACCTCAAAGCGTTCCGCCACACGGTGATCTTCCGTGCTGATTTGCGCCAGCGATGCCTGGCTTGCCGGAAAATGGTACACAAACGTCGGCTTTTCCTTACCGATGTGCGGCTCGACGCCCATTGTGAACAACAGTTGCAACAGCGTATCGCGATCCTCTTCGGTATCGGCAATATTGCTCAGGTCCAGCTTCGCTGCGACTTCCCGCAGTTGCGTCTTATCCGCGGAGAGCGGGTCGATCTCCAGATGACGCAGGAATGCCTGCTGATAAGAAAGGCTCTCCGCCGCCGGGCATTCCAGCACCTGTTGCAGCAGATCGTCCACTTCGTTCATCAGCCGGTACATGTCATAATGGGGACGGTACCACTCCAGCATGGTGAATTCCGGGTTGTGATGGCGCCCCATCTCTTCATTACGGAAGCTACGACAAAGCTGGAAGACCGGACCACAGCCTGCCACCAGCAGACGTTTCATGTGGTATTCCGGACTGGTCATTAAATAGAGGTTCATCCCCTGGGAGTGACCGGGGCCGACGAAACGCGTCTCGAACGGGAACAGATGAATGTCTGTGACCGTCGCCTGGCTCATGCAGGGCGTCTCTACCTCCAGCACGCCGCGATCGGCGAAAAAACGACGAATTTCCGTCATAATTGCCGCGCGTTTTAACAGGTTAGGTATGGACGCGCTCGGCTGCCAGGTTGCCGTTTCGCTCATGGTTCTTTCTCCAGTTTAAGACAAGGGCACGAAGTCTACTCGTAACGCGCCAATGAAACAAATTTTGCGCAGGAATAATAAAGCGGGGCTACCGGGTTAAAAAAGCGTACAACGATGGTTTAGTAATTAAATTAATCAAATTCAATGATAATTCCCCCCTCTGACGCGCTAAAAAAATCGAACACGTCAAATTTCGTGCACATCGCAATGACTATACTGTTGTACCTATAAAGGAGCAGTGGAAACGCATTCACGTCCCGTATGATTCAGGGTCTTTATCTGAAAATGCGAGGTCGTGAAATTACAACAATCTGGAGGAATGTCGTGCAAACCTTTCAAGCCGATCTTGCCATTATAGGCGCCGGTGGCGCGGGATTACGTGCTGCAATTGCTGCCGCGCAGGCAAATCCTAACGCAAAAATCGCACTGATCTCAAAAGTGTACCCCATGCGCAGTCACACCGTTGCTGCCGAAGGGGGCTCAGCCGCAGTCGCCCAGGATCATGACAGCTTCGACTATCATTTTCATGATACCGTAGCGGGCGGAGACTGGCTGTGTGAACAGGATGTCGTGGACTACTTTGTCCATCACTGTCCGACCGAAATGACCCAACTGGAGCAATGGGGCTGCCCATGGAGCCGTCGTCCGGACGGTAGCGTCAACGTCCGTCGCTTCGGTGGGATGAAAATCGAGCGTACCTGGTTTGCCGCGGATAAAACCGGCTTCCATATGCTGCACACCCTGTTCCAGACCTCCCTGCAGTTCCCACAAATCCAACGTTTTGACGAACATTTTGTTCTGGATATCCTGGTTGATGAGGGACACGCTCGCGGCCTGGTCGCGATGAACATGATGGAAGGCACATTAGTGCAGATCCGCGCGAACGCGGTGGTGATGGCGACCGGCGGCGCAGGCCGTGTGTATCGTTACAACACCAACGGCGGCATCGTGACCGGCGACGGCATGGGCATGGCGCTGAGCCACGGCGTTCCGCTGCGTGATATGGAATTCGTTCAGTATCACCCGACCGGTCTGCCAGGTTCCGGTATTCTGATGACCGAAGGTTGCCGTGGTGAAGGCGGTATCCTGGTCAACAAAAACGGCTACCGCTATCTGCAGGACTACGGTATGGGTCCGGAAACCCCGCTGGGCGAGCCGAAAAACAAATACATGGAACTGGGCCCGCGCGACAAAGTTTCTCAGGCCTTCTGGCACGAATGGCGTAAAGGCAACACCATTTCAACCCCGCGCGGCGATGTGGTTCACCTCGACCTGCGTCATCTGGGCGAGAAGAAACTGCTCGAACGTCTGCCGTTTATCTGCGAACTGGCGAAAGCCTACGTGGGCGTCGATCCAGTGAAAGAGCCGATTCCGGTTCGTCCAACCGCGCACTACACCATGGGCGGTATCGAAACCGATCAGAACTGCGAAACCCGCATTAAAGGTCTGTTTGCCGTCGGCGAATGTTCTTCCGTTGGTCTGCACGGCGCTAACCGCCTGGGCTCTAACTCGCTGGCCGAGCTGGTGGTCTTTGGTCGTCTGGCGGGCGAGCAGGCGATGGAGCGCGCATCGACCGCAGACACCGCTAATGACGCCGCGCTGAACGCACAGGTTGCGGACGTTGAAAAACGCCTGAAAGACCTGGTTAACCAGGAAGGTAATGAAAACTGGGCGAAGATCCGCGACGAAATGGGTCTGTCCATGGAAGAAGGTTGCGGCATCTACCGTACGCCGGAACTGATGCAGAAAACCGTGGACAAGCTGGCCGAGTTGCAGGAACGCTTCAAACGCGTGCGCATTACCGACAACTCCAGCGTGTTCAACACCGACCTGCTTTACACGATCGAACTGGGTCACGGTCTGAACGTGGCAGAATGTATGGCGCACTCCGCGCTGGCACGTAAGGAATCACGCGGCGCGCACCAGCGTCTGGATGAAGGCTGCACCGAGCGTGACGACGTCAACTTCCTCAAACATACTCTCGCCTTCCGCGATGCTGATGGCACGACTCGCCTTGATTATAGCGACGTGAAAATCACCACGCTGCCGCCTGCGAAACGCGTTTACGGTGCGGAAGCGGAAGCAGCCGATAAGAAGGAGAAGGCGTAATGGCTGAGATGAAAAACCTGAAAGTTGAGGTGGTGCGCTACAACCCTGAAACCGACACCGCGCCGCACAGTGCTTTCTACGAAGTGCCCTATGATGAAACCACCTCACTGCTGGATGCGCTGGGCTATATCAAAGATAACCTGGCGCCGGACCTGAGCTACCGCTGGTCCTGCCGTATGGCGATCTGCGGTTCCTGCGGCATGATGGTGAACAACGTACCGAAACTGGCGTGCAAAACCTTCCTGCGTGATTACACCAACGGCATCAAGGTGGAAGCGCTGGGCAACTTCCCGATCGAACGCGATCTGGTCGTCGACATGACGCACTTTATTGAAAGTCTGGAGGCGATCAAGCCGTACATCATCGGCAATCCGCGCACCACGGATCAAGGACCGAACGTCCAGACCCCGGCACAGATGGCGAAGTATCACCAGTTCTCTGGTTGCATCAACTGTGGTCTGTGCTATGCCGCCTGCCCGCAGTTCGGCCTGAACCCTGAGTTCATCGGTCCGGCGGCGATTACGCTGGCGCATCGTTACAACGAAGACAGCCGCGACCACGGTAAGAAGGAGCGTATGGCGCAGTTGAACAGTCAGAATGGCGTATGGAGCTGTACTTTTGTGGGCTATTGCTCTGAAGTCTGCCCGAAACACGTCGATCCGGCTGCGGCCATTCAGCAGGGTAAAGTGGAAAGCTCGAAAGACTTTCTTATCGCCACCCTGAAACCACGCTAAGGAGTGCAACATGACGACTAAACGCAAACCCTATGTGCGGCCGATGACGTCCACCTGGTGGAAAAAACTGCCGTTTTATCGCTTTTACATGCTGCGCGAAGGCACCGCCGTTCCGGCAGTGTGGTTCAGTATTGAGCTGATTTTCGGTCTGTTCGCGCTCAAGCATGGCGTGGAATCCTGGGCAGGCTTCGTAGGCTTCCTGCAAAACCCGGTGGTGGTGATCCTCAACCTGATCGCCCTGGCGGCAGCGCTGCTGCACACCAAAACCTGGTTTGAGCTGGCGCCGAAAGCCGCCAACATTATCGTAAAAGATGAAAAAATGGGGCCAGAGCCGATCATTAAAGGTCTCTGGGTGGTTACTGCGGTCGTGACCGTAGTCATACTGTTTGTTGCCCTGTTCTGGTAAGGAGTCCGGGATGATTAATCCAAACCCAAAACGTTCTGACGAACCGGTATTCTGGGGTCTGTTTGGCGCAGGCGGTATGTGGAGCGCGATTATCGCGCCGGTAATGGTTCTGCTGGTGGGTATTTTGCTGCCGCTGGGTCTGTTCCCGGGCGATGCCCTGAGCTTTGAGCGCGTACTGGCGTTTGCCCAGAGCTTCATTGGTCGTGCGTTTCTGTTCCTGATGATCGTCCTGCCGCTGTGGTGTGGTTTACACCGCATGCACCATGCAATGCATGATCTGAAAATCCACGTGCCGGCTGGCAAGTGGGTCTTCTACGGTCTGGCGGCTATTCTGACGGTTGTCACCGCTATCGGGATTGTCAGCATCTAAATCCTCTGCCCTCTTGTCAGCCTGATAAGAGGGCAATTTTTTCTCCCTTCTGCCGCTATTTTCCCGCCAGGTTCTACACTTAAGTAAAAACCGCTTAAGGAAGACCTATGCGCCTGCTCCCCGTCGTTGCCGCTGTCACCGCGGCTTTCCTGGTCGTCTCCTGCAGTAATCCAACACCACCACGCGGCGTCACGGTGGTCACAAACTTCGACGCGAAACGTTACCTCGGCAGTTGGTATGAGATAGCTCGTTTCGATCACCGCTTTGAACGTGGTTTGGAAAAAGTGACGGCAACCTACAGTCAGCGCGACGACGGCGGTCTTAATGTCGTCAATAAAGGCTATAACCCGGACAGAGGCCGATGGCAGCAGACGGAAGGAAAAGCCTATTTTACTGGCGATCCCAGCCGCGCGGCGCTGAAAGTCTCTTTCTTCGGACCGTTCTACGGCGGATATAACGTTATCGCGCTCGACAGAGAGTATCGCCACGCGCTGGTTTGCGGTCCGGATCACGACTACCTGTGGATACTCTCACGCACCCCAACCATTTCTGATGAAATGAAGCAGCAGATGCTGGCCGTCGCGACCCGGCAAGGTTTTGATGTCAGTAAATTAATTTGGGTGAAGCAACCCGGCGCTTAATGGGTGCTCAGCTTCAGGCCAATAATCCCAACGACTATCAGCACCAGGCTGGCGAGACGCATCGGGTTGGCTGACTCTCCCAGCAGCACAATACCGGTAATGGCGGCCCCGACGGCGCCGATTCCGGTCCACACGGCATAGGCGGTACCGACGGGCAGCGTTTTCATCGCCCAGGCGAGAAGCGCCATACTGACAATCATCGCGGCGATGGTGATGACGCTCGGCGTCAGGCGACTGAATCCGTGCGTGTATTTCAGGCCAACCGCCCAAACCACTTCAAGCAGACCCGCAATTAACAAGATTATCCAGGACATATCAGGCTCCGTAGAAATGGGGCCGTCCCCAATGAAAGACGCGCTTGCAGGTCGTCCTGCAACGCGATGAGTAGAAAAATAATTCTGCCTGAGCGGGGATAAATTTCAACTTTTTTCTCTTTTGCCCGCTAAAGCGTCGAATTAGGCGCATTTCGAATCGCATTTTACGCATTCAGCACTGATCGGACTTCTCTATGATGGGACGCTTTCTGAAGTCAGGAAGCCACTAGCCTTACTTCTGAATGCGAAAACGTTATGTTGAAAATACTCGTGATTGACCGTTGCCACTTTACCCGTTCCGGGATCGAGGCGTGGCTTAATCGTTCTGAATTCTTTAATCACTCATTTCTGGTCTCCGGGCTTAACAACCTGCTGTTGGTGAAGGAGCATATCCAGCAGTGGAAACCGCACCTGGTGATCGCCGATCTTTATGGCTTTCTGAATGATGCGCGTTCTGTTCAGTACATTGCGCCGTTTGTTCTCGCCTGCGGTAGCAGCCCACTCATTTTGCTGGAGTCTGGCGGTCTGGCGGAAACCCAGCGCTACCCGGTTTATGCCGCGTTGTCGAAGCAGGTTGCTCTGCCGGAACTGGCGGAAAATATTCACAATGCGTTGCTCAGCGGTTCCGTCGCAGAAGCGCCTGGCAATGCTTCGCCCTTGCTGACGCCGCAGGAAGAAAAGGTACTGACGATGTGGATGGAAGGGGCAAGTAATAACGCCATCGCCTGTGCGCTCAGCATTCACGCAAAGACGGTCTATACCTATAAGCGCAATATCCGTATGAAGCTACACATGGACAATCGCTTTTCACCTTTTCTGGCGCTTTCCGAAATGAAAAGTTAACGGCACGACAGAGTTGCCGTACCGTTTACGCTGTTACTGCTGAGCTCGTGTCGCCGCGCCGGAAATAGCATCGCCGCCGTCAGAAATATCCTGACCAACGCCTCGCGTGGTATTACAGGCAGTCAACACGGAGGAAAGCACTAACACTGAAAAGATCGCTGCAATTGTTTTCTTAACCATAACGTCTTCCTTTTCTAGCCAATGTTATTTGAGTATTGCTACTTAATCATAGACAAGATCCGGAAAAATGACGGAACAGAGACAATTTTTAGGAAGACGAGAAAAAATTAGCTGGCGGCGTTCGAAATAGAGTTGCCGAGATGTTTCATGTCCTCACCAAAGCCCCGTGCGGTATTGCAGCCCGCCAGCAACGATGTGGTGAGAAGAATCAGTGTTACAAGACCGAGAAGACGTTTCATCATTCCTGCCCTGGAAACAGTGGTGCAGCGAAAGGGCTGCACCAAATTTATGCTGATCCACACCATCCTTCAGGATGAGATGGATTATTTAACGCGGGAAACGTATTCGCCTGAACGCGTATCCACTTTGATCACTTCGCCAATCTGAACGAACAGCGGAACTTTAACCACTGCGCCAGTGGACAGCGTTGCCGGCTTGCCGCCAGTCCCTGCGGTATCGCCTTTCAGACCCGGGTCGGTATCAACGATCTCCAGCTCAACGAAGTTCGGCGGCGTGACGGAGATCGGCTGGCCGTTCCACAGGGTTACGATGCACTCAGCCTGGTCCAGCAGCCATTTCGCGTTGTCGCCGATCGCTTTCGCATCAGCAGACAGTTGCTCAAAGGTTTCGTTGTTCATGAAGTGCCAGAACTCACCGTCGGTGTACAGGTAAGTCAGGTTCATATCGACTACGTCAGCGCCTTCTGCGGAGTCAGTAGATTTGAAGGTTTTCTCTACGCGAGTACCGGTCAGCAGGCGGCGCAGCTTAACGCGAGCAAAAGCCTGACCTTTACCTGGTTTAACGAATTCGCTGGCTTCAACCGCATAAGGTTCGCCGTCCAACATGATTTTAAGACCAGCGCGAAAATCGTTGCTATAGTACGTTGCCATAAGGCCCTCTGAAAATTGTTAACTGGTAGCTAAGCCACAAAATGGCGCATATTGTAACCCTAAATACCCCATCCAGAGAAGATTGGTTATCGCAACTTGCCGATGTTGTGACCGATCCCGATGAGCTCCTGCGTCTTTTAAACATTGAGGCAGACGAAAACCTGTTAGCCGGGCGTGACGCCAGACGTCTGTTCGCCCTGCGCGTGCCGCGGGCGTTTATCGCGCGCATGGAGAAAGGTAACCCTGACGATCCGCTTTTACGTCAGGTACTTACTTCGCAAGAGGAGTTTATCGCCGCGCCCGGTTTTTCCACCGATCCGCTCGATGAGCAGCACAGCGTGGTGCCCGGACTGCTGCATAAATACCACAACCGGGCGCTGCTTTTAGTGAAAGGCGGCTGCGCGGTAAATTGTCGTTATTGCTTCCGCCGTCACTTTCCTTATGCGGAAAATCAGGGCAATAAACGCAACTGGCAGGCCGCGCTGGACTATATCAGCGCCCACCCGGAGCTGGATGAGATCATTTTTTCCGGCGGCGATCCGCTGATGGCAAAAGACCACGAGCTGAACTGGCTGCTCACCCAACTGGAGGCCATCCGTCACGTTAAGCGTCTGCGCATACACAGTCGCTTGCCGATTGTTATTCCAGCGCGCATCACGGAGGGATTGGTGGCTCGCTTCGCGCACTCTTCTCTCCAGATCCTGCTGGTGAACCATATCAACCACGCCAATGAAATCGACGCCAGTTTTCGGGACGCTATGGCGAAATTGCGCACGGCTGGCGTCACGCTGCTTAACCAGAGCGTCCTGCTGCGCGGCGTAAATGACAACGCCCGGACGCTTGCCGCTCTCAGCAACGCCCTGTTCGACGCGGGCGTGATGCCCTATTACCTGCACGTACTGGATAAAGTGCAGGGCGCAGCGCATTTCATGGTCACCGATGACGAAGCGCGCCAGATTATGCGCGAACTGTTAACGCTGGTGTCGGGTTATCTGGTGCCTAAACTGGCGCGGGAAATTGGCGGTGAGCCCAGTAAAACGCCCCTCGACTTACAGCTACGTCAGCAATAAGCCACAAAAGGTGTCCGGTTCCGGACACCTCCATTTAAATTACCCGCTTTCCCGCTCTACATTATGTTACTTTAACGATAACTGTCGCATTATATATTTAAAAAACATATATATAGCTCGTAACTAATGATTTAATTAATAATTGGTTAGGGAGAACCTTGATGGCTATGAGTATCAAAGGCATTAATACAGGTGTTATTCGCAAATCGAATGAATTTATGGCGCTGGCGCTGAAAATAAAAGAGCCAAGAAATAAAGAATCACTGTTCTTTTTGACTGCGCTGGAGTTAAGGGATCTGCTGATCGCGCTGGAAAGCCGCCTCCATGAAAAGCAGCAATTAAATGCGGAACAGCGGCAGTACTATGAGAAAGCGCGCGATAAGGTCAGTAAAAAGCTGTTGGATAACACCCCGTCCATGGTGGAAGACGAACTTAAACACGCCGATGTCAACCGGCGCATTGTTTCTGTCACCTTATCCGAGGCAAATAGCGAGGACTTACTGTTCGTCTGCCAACTTCACGACGGCAGTCGCTGTGAATTGATAATTAACGAGCTGCAGATTGAAATGCTGGTCCAGGCGATAGTTCGGGCGTTGAGTAATGCCGGTATGCGTGAACTGGCGCTGCGGATTTCTTCTCTTCTCGACTTCCTGCCGTTATATGACGCCGACTGCAAGAGCAATGATAATCTGGAATATGACGCCTACGCGCAACCGGACTGGAAACACGCGCTTTTCAGCCACTATGTCGCGGTGCTTTACCGTTATACCGATGAAACCGGAAAAGAGCAGCACAGCGGCGTTGTGGTAAAAACCCGCTCGCCTTCCGGTAATAAAGAGGTGGAGTCGATTTCACGTCGGCTGCTCGAATTTAGTCCGAGACTGAAAAAGCTGGCAGGAAAGCCGTGTCAGGTATTCGCCAGAACGCTGGCCGCAGGGAAAACGCAGAAGCTCACTCAGGAACAGTGCCTGCGCGCGTTGCACCACTTACGCGTGCAGGCGGTTAAGGCCCCGCGGAATGCCTGATGGCGCTGCGTTTATCAGGCCTACAGGAGCCGTAGGCCGGATAAGTCGCGTCACGTCGCCATCCGGCAAGGAGAGTGCGATTAATTAGGGCACTTATAAACTTGTCCCGTCATTTCACTGGCGGTCGGGACAAAACTGGATAACATCCCCTGTGATGGGCTGCTTACGCCGTAAAGCACATTGCCGCCCATTGCCGCAGCCTGGTTACGCAGATCGTTTGCCGCGCCGCGCATAGAACCGCCTTCCTCGCCATGCTGACCAGAAAGCCAGTTGCTTTGCTTACCGGTTGCCGTACCAATCAGTTGGCACTCCGCGCCTGGCTTTTCTTCCATGAAGCGAACGCTTTGACCGGCAGCGCTCAGTTCGTTGCTGGAGCTACAACCCGCCATCAGTAGCGCGGCACCGACGATCCCTGCTAAATATTTCACGTGCATGTTATTCCCCATAATCAATGAGCTGGACTCGTTGTCCGTAGTTGAATCTTATACTAAAAAGATGACTAAAAGAAAAACCCCCGGACATTTCTGCCCGGGGGTTTCTCATTTTTCGCAATATGTTTGTTATGCGTATTTAATCGATATTTCACGTCGCAGGCAGGCGGCAAGTTCTTTTATCCCCAGAAGCTTACATCAGTAAGCTTCTGGGCAGAGAAACGCTGCCAACGTACCTGCGGCGGGAAGTATGAGGATTAAATTACATCATGCCGCCCATACCACCCATGCCGCCCATGCCGCCAGCAGCACCTAAGTCAGGCGCATCGCTTTTCGGCAGGTCAGTCACCATGCACTCGGTGGTGATCATCAGGCCAGCCACAGAAGCCGCGTACTGCAGTGCAGAACGGGTTACTTTGGTCGGATCCAGGATACCCATGTCGATCATGTTGCCGTATTCTTCAGTTGCCGCGTTGTAACCGTAGTTGCCGTCGCCGCTCTTCACGGTGTTAGCCACAACAGACGGTTCTTCGCCGCAGTTCAGCACGATCTGACGCAGAGGCGCTTCCATTGCGCGCAGCGCAACTTTAATACCGACGTTCTGATCTTCGTTCTGACCTTTCAGCTCGGCGATTTTGCTTGCCACGCGAATCAGCGCAACGCCACCACCGGCAACCACGCCTTCTTCTACCGCTGCACGGGTCGCGTGCAGGGCATCTTCAACGCGCGCTTTTTTCTCTTTCATTTCAACTTCGGTCGCCGCGCCAACTTTGATCACTGCCACGCCGCCTGCCAGTTTCGCTACGCGCTCCTGCAGTTTTTCACGATCGTAGTCAGAAGTGGCTTCTTCGATCTGCTGACGAATCTGCGTCACACGACCCTGGATTGCCGCTTCTTCACCCACGCCATCGATGATGGTGGTGGTGTCTTTATTGATCACAACGCGTTTTGCCTGGCCCAGGTCTTCCAGGGTGGCTTTTTCCAGTTCCATACCGATCTCTTCAGAGATAACGGTACCGCCGGTCAGGGTTGCGATATCCTGCAGCATCGCTTTACGACGGTCGCCGAAGCCAGGCGCTTTAACCGCAGCCACTTTCACGATGCCGCGCATGGTGTTAACCACCAGGGTCGCCAGCGCTTCGCCTTCCACATCTTCCGCAATGATCAGCAGCGGTTTGCCTGCTTTCGCAACGGCTTCCAGAACCGGCAGCATTTCACGGATGTTGGAGATTTTCTTGTCAGCCAGCAGGATGAACGGGCTTTCCAGTTCTACTGCGCCAGTTTCCGGCTTGTTGATGAAGTATGGAGACAGGTAGCCACGGTCGAACTGCATACCTTCAACCACGTCCAGTTCGTCCTGCAGACCGGTACCGTCTTCAACGGTGATCACGCCTTCTTTGCCGACTTTGTCCATCGCTTCCGCGATCAGTTTACCCACGGTTTCGTCGGAGTTCGCGGAGATGGTCCCTACCTGAGCAATCGCTTTGGAGTCAGAGCACGGTACGGACAGCGCTTTCAGTTCTTCAACCGCCGCAGCGACAGCTTTGTCGATACCACGTTTCAGATCCATCGGGTTCATGCCCGCAGCAACGGCTTTCAGACCTTCAGTAATGATGGACTGAGCCAGTACGGTTGCAGTGGTCGTACCGTCGCCCGCAGCGTCGTTCGCTTTAGAGGCCACTTCTTTTACCATCTGCGCGCCCATGTTTTCGAACTTGTCTTCCAGTTCGATTTCACGTGCTACGGATACGCCATCTTTAGTGATGGTCGGGGCACCGAAGGATTTGTCCAGGACAACGTTGCGGCCTTTCGGTCCGAGGGTCACTTTCACTGCGTCTGCCAGTACGTTTACGCCGCGCAGCATTTTCACACGAGCGTCGTTACCGAATTTTACGTCTTTAGCTGCCATGTTCTTATTTCCTCAAATTCGTACAGTTTCGTGCGTTAATTACGCTTCAACAATTGCCAGAATGTCGCTTTCAGACATGATCAACACTTCTTCATTGTCGATCTTCTCAGACTTCACACCGTAACCATCGTTGAAAATCACGATGTCGCCGACTTTCACGTCCAGCGGTTGAACGGTACCGTTATCCAGGATGCGGCCCTTACCGACAGCGATGATCTCGCCACGTGTTGATTTACCCGCTGCAGAACCGGTAAGTACGATGCCGCCAGCTGATTTGGATTCAACTTCTTTACGCTTGACGATCACACGATCATGTAACGGACGAATACTCATTGATAGCTCTCCTTTGAGAAGGTCTTTATCAGTTATGGATGACGCCGGCCCGTAAAGGTTCCCCGGCTAGTGACCAGAGAGATGGGGATGGGGTTTTACCCCTTCAAGGGGTAACGCAAAAAAAAATTATCTTCAGCGAAAAATCCTGTAAAAACACGGCTTACCTCACATTTCTCGTCTATTTAATCGCCTGCGTCATAAGCAAATCCGATTGTGATACCATCGAAAATCTGCGCAGTTGCCTGACACCAGGCGCAACCGGATAACTTCTCATGAGTGGACTGAAACAAGAGCTGGGACTGGCTCAGGGCATCGGCCTGTTGTCGACATCGTTATTAGGCACCGGCGTCTTCGCCGTTCCGGCGCTGGCGGCGCTGGTTGCAGGCAACAATAGCCTGTGGGCCTGGCCAATTTTGATCGTTTTAGTGTTTCCCATCGCGATTGTCTTTGCACTGTTGGGCCGTCACTACCCCAGCGCGGGCGGCGTCGCTCATTTCGTCGGCATGGCGTTTGGTCCACATCTGGAACGCGTCACCGGTTGGCTGTTTTTATCCGTGATCCCCGTGGGGCTCCCCGCCGCCCTGCATATCGCCGCCGGATTTGGCCAGGCGATGTTTGGCTGGCACGGCTGGCAGCTTTTGCTCGCGGAACTGGGCACGCTGGCGCTGGTGTGGTACATCGGTTCGCGCGGCGCCAGCTCCAGCGCCAATCTGCAATCGGTAATTGCCGGGCTTATCGTCGCGCTGATTGTCGCTATCTGGTGGGCAGGCGACCTGAAACCGGCGGAAATCCCCTTCCCTGCCCCTGGCGAAATAGAGATGTCAGGATTGTTTTCAGCGCTGTCGGTGATGTTCTGGTGTTTTGTGGGTCTGGAAGCGTTCGCTCATCTCGCCTCTGAATTTAAAAAACCGGAACGCGATTTCCCCCGCGCGCTGATGATTGGCCTGCTGCTGGCGGGCTCCGTCTACTGGGGCTGCACCGTTGTGGTACTGCATTTTGGCGCCTATGGCGAGACGATGGCGGCCGCAGCATCGCTGCCTGACATCGTGGTGCGGCTGTTTGGCGTGCAGGCGCTGTGGGTGGCTTGCGTCATTGGATATCTGGCCTGCTTTGCCAGCCTCAATATTTATATCCAGAGCTTTGCCCGCCTGGTGTGGTCCCAGGCGCAATATAAACCCGATCATTATCTGGCCCGCCTCTCGCCACGCCATATTCCGCGTAATGCATTGAATGCCGTGTTGGGTTGTTGTGTAGTCAGCACACTGTGTATTTACGCGCTGGAGATCAATCTTGATGCGCTGATCGTCTACGCCAACGGCATCTTTATCATGATTTATCTGCTGTGCATGCTGGCCGGATGCCGTCTGCTGAAAGGTCGCTACCGCGCGCTGGCGGTGGTTGGCGGGGCATTGTGTTTGCTGTTGCTGGCGATGGTGGGCTGGAAAAGCCTGTACGCGCTGGTGATGCTGGCCGGACTATGGCTGTTTTTGCCGAAACGGAAAAAAGTGGAAAGTCGGTTGTAGTTCGAGTGGCCCGGCCGACGCGCAGCGTTCCGGGCCTGCGCAGTCACAAAGCAATCAATCGCGGCGATCGTCTTTATGTTCGATACGGTCACGCTCTTCATCTTTACGCTGAAACTCGCCGTCAAACGTCTCGCCGCCGCCCGTTCCGGCGCTAAATCCACCGCCCGGCATTCGGGAAAAACGCAAATGCGGCAGCAGCTTCATCGTCAGATGCTTTTGCACAGGGGGTAATAAAAGAAGCAGGCCGAGGAAGTCGGTAAAAAAGCCAGGCAACAACAGCAGCAGACCGGCAATGATCAGCGACACGCTCTTGATCATCTCCGCCGCCGGGCTCTCACCCGCCGCCATTTTCTGCTGCATCAGCATAAAATTCTTAAATCCCTGGTTACGCACCAGCGACATCCCAATCACCGACGTGAAGATGACGAGGATCAGGGTCATCAGCACGCCCAAAACATGGGCGACCTGAATAAAGATAGAAATCTCAATATAAACATAGAGAAAGACAGCAAGTAACGGTATCCAGCGCAAGGGGTTCTCCTGTGGCAGACCGCCGTTTCACCCACGTCGGCCTGAAATTGGTTGCGATTCGCATTAGTCAGTTGTTGGGGTAGTTCGCAAAATTTCAAGCTGTTTGTACACTTATTTTTGGAGTTAATCCTGAAGCGGTGACATATTTCACAAAATAATAATTAAGGGGTAATTAGTACCACTTAAAGTGATCCAGATTACGGCACAATTCCTGCAGCAGCATATGATCTCGTATACCAGACTGACGGAGGGGATAATCGTCGGTCAAGAAACAATCGAAACCACATATGTTCTGTGTGTTTAGTGCATTCATTGGCAGCTTTAAAAAAGAAGGTTCACATGTTAAACAACATTCGTATCGAAGAAGATCTGTTGGGTACCAGGGAAGTTCCAGCTGAAGCCTACTATGGTGTTCACACTCTGAGAGCGATTGAAAACTTCTACATTAGCAACAGCAAAATCAGCGATATCCCTGAGTTTGTGCGCGGAATGGTAATGGTGAAGAAGGCCGCGGCTCTGGCGAACAAAGAGCTGCAAACCATTCCTAAGAGTGTGGCGAATGCAATCATCGCCGCATGTGATGAAGTCCTGAATAACGGCAAATGCATGGACCAGTTCCCGGTAGATGTCTACCAGGGCGGCGCGGGCACTTCCGTTAACATGAACACCAACGAAGTGCTGGCCAATATCGGGCTGGAGCTGATGGGTCACCAGAAAGGTGAATATCAGTACCTGAACCCGAACGACCACGTGAACAAATGTCAGTCTACTAACGACGCCTACCCAACCGGTTTCCGCATCGCGGTTTACGCCTCTATCGTTAAACTGATCGACGCCATTAACCAGCTGCGTGAAGGCTTTGAACGTAAAGCTGTCGAATTCCAGGACATCCTGAAAATGGGTCGTACCCAGTTGCAGGATGCGGTGCCAATGACGCTGGGTCAGGAATTCCGCGCGTTCAGCGTCCTGCTGAAAGAAGAAGTGAAAAACATCGAGCGTACCGCCGAGCTGCTGCTGGAGGTTAACCTTGGCGCAACGGCTATCGGTACCGGTCTGAATACCCCGAAAGAATACTCCCCGCTGGCTGTCCAGAAACTGGCGGAAGTAACAGGTTTCGCCTGCGTTCCGGCTGAAGACCTGATCGAAGCGACCTCTGACTGCGGCGCTTATGTCATGGTGCACAGCGCGCTGAAACGCCTTGCCGTGAAGATGTCCAAAATCTGTAACGACCTGCGTCTGCTCTCCTCTGGCCCACGTGCCGGCCTGAACGAGATCAACCTGCCGGAACTGCAAGCGGGCTCTTCCATCATGCCAGCCAAAGTGAACCCGGTTGTGCCAGAAGTCGTAAACCAGGTGTGCTTCAAAGTTATTGGTAACGACACCACTGTTACCATGGCGTCTGAAGCGGGTCAGTTGCAGCTGAACGTGATGGAGCCCGTTATTGGTCAGGCGATGTTCGAATCTATCCACATTCTGAGCAACGCTTGCTATAACCTGCTGGAAAAATGCGTTAACGGTATCACCGCTAACAAAGACGTGTGCGAAGGGTACGTCTTCAACTCTATCGGTATTGTCACCTACCTCAACCCGTTCATCGGCCACCACAACGGCGACATCGTTGGTAAGATTTGCGCCGAAACCGGTAAGAGCGTCCGTGAAGTGGTGCTGGAGCGTGGTCTGTTGACTGAAGCAGAGCTAGACGATATTTTCTCCGCACAAAACCTGATGCACCCTGCTTACAAAGCAAAACGCTATACTGATGAAAGCGAACAGTAATCATACAGGGTAGTACCAAAGAGGGCACGTCAGATGACGTGCCCTTTTTCATATAAGAAGTTACCAAATAACAACAATTTAATATCAACTTGTTAAACAACAAGGAAGGCTAATATGATAGTTGTCGAACTTATCATTGTTTTGCTGGCAATCTTTTTGGGCGCCAGACTAGGGGGCATCGGTATTGGATTTGCAGGTGGGCTGGGTGTTCTGGTTCTTGCCGCTATCGGCGTGAAACCCGGTAATATCCCGTTCGATGTCATTTCCATCATCATGGCGGTTATCGCTGCCATCTCCGCAATGCAGGTCGCGGGCGGTCTTGACTATCTGGTTAACCAGACGGAAAAGCTGCTGCGCCGTAATCCAAAATACATCACGATCCTCGCACCGATCGTCACTTACTTTTTGACTATTTTCGCAGGCACCGGGAACATCTCTCTGGCAACGCTGCCGGTTATCGCTGAAGTGGCGAAGGAACAAGGCATCAAGCCTTGCCGTCCTCTGTCCACCGCAGTGGTTTCCGCACAGATTGCGATTACCGCATCGCCCATCTCCGCAGCGGTGGTGTATATGTCTTCTGTGATGGAAGGTCATGGCATTAGCTACATCCACCTGCTGTCCGTGGTCATTCCGTCCACGCTGCTGGCGGTTCTGGTGATGTCCTTCCTGGTCACCATGCTGTTCAACTCAAAACTCTCTGACGATCCGGTATACCGTAAACGTCTGGAAGAAGGTCTGATTGAACTGCGTGGCGAGAAGCAGATTGACATCAAACCAATGGCGAAAAGCTCCGTCTGGCTGTTCCTGCTGGGCGTGGTGTGCGTGGTGGTTTACGCGATTATCAACAGCCCAAGCCTCGGTCTGGTTGAGAAGCCGCTGATGAACACCACTAATGCTATCCTGATCATTATGCTGAGCGTCGCGACGCTGACCACTATTCTGTGCAAAGTGGAAACCGACGCTATCCTCAACTCCAGTACTTTCAAAGCCGGTATGAGCGCCTGTATTTGTATCCTGGGCGTGGCATGGCTGGGTGACACTTTCGTGTCTCACAACATCGACTGGATCAAAGATACTGCGGGTGAAGTGATTCAGGGCCATCCGTGGCTGCTGGCGGTGATCTTCTTCTTTGCTTCTGCGCTGCTTTACTCTCAGGCGGCAACCGCAAAAGCACTGATGCCGATGGCGCTGGCGCTGAACGTTTCTCCGCTGACGGCGGTCGCATCGTTTGCGGCGGTTTCTGGTCTGTTCATTCTGCCGACCTATCCGACGCTGGTCGCGGCGGTACAAATGGACGACACCGGCACCACGCGTATCGGTAAGTTTGTCTTCAACCACCCGTTCTTCATCCCTGGTACGCTGGGTGTGGTTCTGGCGGTCTGCTTCGGCTTCCTGCTGGGCAGCTTCATGCTGTAAGTATGACCCACGGGGCGTATTCACGCCCCGTTTTTCCCCTCCCTTTGTCTAACATCCTTCCGCCGTCCATTGTATAGTGACCCCTTCGTTGCAGGTCTTTCTCTCATTCGAGGTGTTTATGCTTGATGTTAGCCGTCAGGACGAGTCCATCCCCGATGCCGTTGTCGTGCTTTGCACCGCACCGGATGAAGCCACTGCTCAGGATCTGGCCGCTAAAGCGCTGGCTGAAAAGCTGGCCGCCTGCGCCACGCTGATCCCCGGCGCGACCTCTCTGTACTACTGGGAAGGGAAGCTGGAGCAGGAATATGAGGTGCAAATGATCCTGAAAACATCGGTGACGCGCCAGCAAGACTTACTCGATTGCCTGAAGTCGCATCATCCTTATCAAACGCCCGAACTTCTGGTTTTACCCGTTACTCACGGAGACAGTGATTACCTCTCATGGCTCAACGCATCCTTACGCTGATCCTGCTACTTTGCAGCACATCGTCTTTCGCGGGCCTGTTCGACGCGCCGGGACGCTCGAATTTTGTTCCTGCTGACCAGGCCTTTGCCTTTGACTTTCAGCAAAACCAGCACGACCTGAACCTCACCTGGCAGGTGAAAGACGGTTATTATCTGTACCGCAAGCAGATTAACATCACGTCTGCTCAGGCGAAGATTGCCGACGTCACGCTCCCGGCGGGGGTCTGGCATGAAGATGAGTTCTACGGTAAAAGTGAAATCTACCGCAAGCGACTGACTGTTCCGGTCAATGTTCTACAGGCTGCGGCTGGCGCGACGCTGACGGTCACCTACCAGGGGTGCGCTGATGCTGGTTTCTGCTATCCGCCGGAAACAAAAACCGTCCCTCTAAGCGAAGTGGTTGCCAGCACAGCGCCCCAGCCTGCCGCGACGCCAGCCCCGCCGCAATCTGCTCAACCGCCAGAACCGCCGCCTGCGCAGCTTCCCTTCACGGCGCTGTGGGCGTTGCTGATTGGCATTGGCATCGCCTTTACGCCCTGCGTACTGCCGATGTATCCGCTCATTTCCGGGATTGTGCTGGGCGGTAAACAACGTCTTTCTACCGGACGGGCGCTGCTGCTGACCTTTATCTACGTGCAGGGGATGGCGCTGACCTATACCGCGCTGGGCCTGGTGGTCGCTGCGGCAGGTTTGCAGTTCCAGGCCGCGCTTCAGCATCCCTACGTATTGGTGGGTCTCGCGATAGTCTTCACCCTTCTTGCGTTGTCGATGTTCGGTTTGTTTACGCTGCAATTACCGTCGTCACTGCAAACTCGCCTGACGCTGATGAGCAACCGCCAGCAGGGCGGCTCTGCGGGTGGCGTATTTGCAATGGGCGCTATCGCCGGGCTGATTTGCTCGCCATGTACCACCGCGCCGCTCAGCGCCATTCTGCTGTATATCGCGCAAAGCGGAAATATGTGGCTTGGCGGCGGCACGCTTTACCTGTACGCGCTCGGGATGGGGCTACCGCTGATGCTGGTCACCGTCTTCGGCAATCGCCTGCTGCCAAAAAGCGGACCGTGGATGGAGCAGGTCAAAACCGCGTTTGGCTTTGTGATCCTCGCGCTACCGGTCTTTTTGCTGGAGCGGATCGTTGGCGATACGTGGGGCTTACGCCTGTGGTCGCTGCTGGGCGTCGCCTTCTTTGGCTGGGCGTTTATCACCAGTCTGCAGGCAACGCGCGGCTGGATACGTCTCGTCCAGATAATGTTGCTGGCGGCCGCGCTGGTCAGCGTGCGTCCGTTACAGGACTGGGCGTTTGGCGCGTCCCCTGTGCAGACGCAATCGCATCTGAGCTTTAAACAGGTATCCAATATCGACGAACTTAATCAGGCGCTGGCGCAGGCCAAAGGCAAACCGGTGATGCTCGACCTGTACGCCGACTGGTGTGTCGCCTGTAAAGAGTTCGAGAAATACACCTTCAGCGCGCCGCAGGTGAAACAGGCGTTGGGCGACACGGTGCTGTTACAGGCTGACGTCACGGGCAATAACGCCCAGGACGTGGCGCTGCTGAAGCATTTACAGGTACTTGGGCTGCCGACCATTCTGTTCTTTGACGCAGAAGGTCAGGAGCACCCGCAGGCGCGAGTAACAGGCTTTATGGACGCCGCAACGTTTAGCGCGCATTTGCGCGATCGCCAACCGTGAGCGACACTTGCAACAGCAAAGTGGGAGGAATATACCGTGCAACGTGAAGATGTTCTGGCAGAAGCCCTAAAGTTATTAGAGATCCATGGGATTGCCAATACCACGCTGGAGATGGTGGCCGAGCGCGTTGATTATCCGCTCGAAGAGATGCTGCGTTTCTGGCCCGACGACGAGGCCCTGCTGTATGACGCCCTGCGTTATCTGAGTCAGCAGGTAGACATCTGGCGCCGCCAACTGATGCTGGACGACACTCAAACCGCTGAACAAAAGCTACTGGCGCGCTACGCGGCGCTAACCGAATGTGTCAGCAATAACCGTTATCCCGGCTGCCTGTTTATCGCCGCCTGCACCTTTTACCCCGATCCCGCGCATCCCATTCATCAACTTGCGGATCAACAAAAACGCGCAGCGCATGACTTTACCCACGAACTGCTCACCACGCTGGAAGTTGACGACCCGGCAATGGTTGCAAAACAGATGGAACTGGTGCTGGAAGGCTGCCTGAGTCGCATGCTGGTTAACCGCAGTCAGGCCGACGTGGAGACGGCGCACCGTCTGGCGGAGGACATTCTGCGCTTCGCCCAGTGCCGTCAGGGTGGCGCGCTGACCTGATTCTCATTTCGTTACCTCGTTGAATCGCATATAATTTCGCCAGCACCGACCCAATAAAAGGAATTATATGCGTCTCTTGTCCTGCGCCCTTCTGACGGGCCTTCTCTCTTCGTCCTTCTTCGCCGCACCGCTAAACGGCGTTGCATTTGCTCATAAAGACCGGGAAGTCGCCTGTGATAACACGAGCGCCTGCCGGGTGGTCGGGTATAGCGATAATGTCGCCCTGAAAACACTTCATCAGGCCTTAATTGATCAACAAAAAACCGATCCTGAACTCGATCTCAGCAACATCGCCAAACGGTTCCCGCTGACGGGCCAGCTCACCAGATTCACCCTTTCATACACGGAAGATTCATCGCAGCCGACGTCAAAACCCTCACCGGAAATCAGTGACGATGAATGGCGGGCATTTTTGCATTCCAACATTCGCGCTTATGCAGAAAATGGTCAGGTGAATTTTACGCTGGTTGATCTGGACGGCGATGGCAAGCGCGATCTCATTATCGACAGTTATATTGGCGGGACGGGCCTCTTCAGCTATACCGGCGTGCTTAAACGGGGTGATAGCGCATTCTTTACCGTGAATGAAAACGCTAACGACGATGACTTTGGGGTACCCGGCGCGTTATTTTCGGAAAATGGCCGCGGTGCTAACCAGTGGAGCCAGTGGGTACGTATCAACGGCCAGGTGTACGCGCTTTGGTTCAACGGCGTCTTTGGCGAAGATAACATTTATCTGCTGCGTCCGTTCAGCACAGACAATAAGGTGCCGGTAGTAACCCTCCGCTATCGCTATACGCTCAATGTCATCGACTCAGCAGAAGAAGGCCGCTCTTTGACCCCTGCGCTGAGCGACAAGGACAAGGCGGGGCTAGTCAGGACGCTGGATGTCATGCAGGACCATCTGCTTAAAGACCTCCCGCTTGACCAGCCTGACACCGCTATCTGCCCGGTTCCTGAAGGCATCTCAGCAGAAGACGCGGAATGGTACAGCAGCGGCGTAGCAGGCCATTACACCATAGAAACCGTCGCCCTGATTCCCGTGTGGCTAAACGAGAAATGTTATATCGGCACCGTCTTCAGCCATCACGGATTTTATAAACATGGTGTGGATGCCGAGGTTGTCCTTAGCTCGCCCGCTGGGAAAGGTGATATTGTGGGCGGCTATGCGATCTCCGGCCTGCGCCAGGCAACGTCGATAAAAAGCGACTGGCAGTTTCGGGAAGGCGATAACGGCGCACTGTGATGGTGGGTTAACATCGCTGTATTGTACCCGAATCGCCGCAAAGTTAAGCAGTTGAACTGCTTTTAAGGAAATTTGGTTGACTGGCGGGCGTGATTACGGTTTAATGCGCCCCGTTGCCCGGATAGCTCAGTCGGTAGAGCAGGGGATTGAAAATCCCCGTGTCCTTGGTTCGATTCCGAGTCCGGGCACCACTATTCAAAGAACCCGCCTAAAAGGCGGGTTTTTGCTTTTAGGGATTCAAGTAGATTTTTGGTTACTTTGACTGCTGATATCGCTGTCCTGCTTCTTCTTTCCAGTCAGAACAGATCGCTTAGACAGGAGCGACTAACCTCTCTGGACGCATTGGGTTGTCATTTAGTCGTCAATTTGTCGATAAATACTATCTTATCATGTAAAACTTGAGAACATTTTTCCAAACACCATTCACAGGACAGTAATCTGCTTAGTTAAATCAAAAAATTTTCGCCACCGAGATTACAAACATGGTAAACCGCTATCAGTAAATAATACTTTCATTTCATCTGCCGCAAATAATTTATGGCGACAGCCAGCGATACGAAAAATCCTGTCCTCTGAATCATATTTTCTTCCGAACCAGAAGCCATGCCAGTGTCCGCGCCGTAAATGGAAACGAACCTTTAAACCGTTCACAAAACTGCCCTCAGCGTCATCTAATAACGTTGCAAGCATGCCTCCGTATCCACTCCGATAATCCCGTACCGAAGACCTTATCCGTTCTGAATCCTTTTTTGGTTTTTACGGGTTTGGGCGAGCGGGTATGCAACAGGTTGACGCTCACTGTCAATTTCTTTAAAAACTCACTGCATCTTAAAGAATCCTAATTCATCCTCTTTTTCACCAGGGTCCTGAAGTCGTTACAATATTCCTTCAACTTTTTCATCAACAAGTTCAAGATTTTGGCATAATGAAGATGAATAATTCTTACAGTCAGCCATATACCGGGTAACTTTTGCCAGTATTCTGGGTTGAATTTTATTATTATATCTTTGAAGAACGTAGATAATACACAAATACAACATATCAAAGATAGCATCTGTACGTTTCATTAATTCAATGATACGTATTATCATACGTTGATCATAATAACGTAACGCACTACAGGTTTGCTTCTCTTCCAGAAACAGACAGACGCCCTTCGCTATCACCTATTTGCGTCAGCGTATCCATTAATTTTTCACCGAATCGGTCGCTGAAAGCACTAACCCCTTTCACTAGTGACAGGGCTAAAGCTTTGCTACATTGTACCTATTGAAAATATGCCTTTACGTACAATGGTTGATTCACATACGGCTGACCGCTCATTTCCCTCTCCTTCAGAAAAGCCGTTCTTCCCACAGACTGTACGCACTCGTTCCGGCGATACAATGCTCCTGGGTGATACTTTCATAAGTCAGTGACACCGACTCTTCCGGCTGTCCCTGGCTGTTATTGATTGTATGCGGTACAACATGCTTAACGCTGGCGATACGGGCATTAATAAGTTTGACTTTATAATACAACTCATTAATGCCAAAACGGTTGGTGCGGTAATATTCAAAATCGCAGGTCAGGCATTCATTTTCGCTGATGGCTTTAGTCAGCAACGGGGAGGATTTATCCACCGGCTTCTGGATAACCAGCGTCTGATGATTAACATTTTGTGAGCGGGTCAGCCCGTGGGACAGCCCCAGCACCATTATCTGATCCATATGCGTAATCTGCGCTTTGTTGCCAATAGAGGCCATAGAAGCACAGCCTGCAGAAATCAGTCCCTGCAGATCACCGTTCAGTGTAAGATAAACCAGATTTGCCATAATAAACTCCTTCAATTTCGTTGTTATTTTCCGGATTTGGTTTCCGTTTTCGTCATTCCGCCGTTTTTCAGCAGCAACCAGCGGCTTAACACGCCGTCCAGCCGTTCATTGATTTTTTTTTCCAGCGCGTCGGTATTCTGTCGCTGATCGCGAGCGTCCTGGTACTGCGTCAATAGGGACTCCAGCGGCGTTTCCTGTCCCAGCCCCCGCTCTGCTTGCCAGATAACATTCTTAATATAAGAAAGCGTTAGTCCCTCTTTCTCGCGTTGCATCACCAGGTCAGCAAAGGCATGTAAATCCTGACGGGTCTGGAGCCAACCTCGAAGTTGCGGGCTGCCCTGTGCGCGGGTTTTCAGTGTTTCAATCCATTTGGCACTCGCCTGCTGCTGTAGCTGGCTCTCAGGCCAGCGGCTGTCGGCGGTACGGGTCATCTGCATACCTGTCTCCAGCAGTTGCAGTGGCGGGGTATCAGGAAGCTGTTGCAGTCGTTGTCCGTAGCTGTCCAGGTCAGGCGATGCCAGCCAGACCATCGCCGCACCCTGTGCCGTATCCCTGACCTGTGCCAGTTGCCGCTGTATCGGGTACACCTGCCACCACCAGAGCGCGACAGCGATAACCGCAGCCGCGACAACGCCCGCCATAAAACCTTTCACCTGGCTGCCCTGCCCGGCGATACCGTCATTATCAGCCAGACCACGGACTTCCACCCGCATCTCCGGCAGGTCGGGGAGCGGAGCGATAATCTCAGTGGCCGTGGGCGCGGTACTTTCCGGGGCATAGACCAGTGTTCTGACGGTGGTCTGGGTGACAGCATCTGCATTATTCCGGGGTTGCGGCTCCAGGCGTTTGCGCGTGTTCTGCACAAAATACAGCAGGTTCTCCACGCGCGGCTGGCGCTTCAGTTCCACCTGCTGGAGTTTGTCGCAGATAAGCTGTAAGGCCCGCTCGGTACGGTACAACAGCGGCAGGTCGTTTTCCGCAAAGGATGTCTGCTGGCGCAGGATATTTCCGGTACGGGTGTTGAGCCAGTCCAGCATCTCGGTGCGTGCAGATCCACCCTGCGGCCAGAATTTGTCCCATTCACGGGTAATCATTGCCGCCAGCAGCTCGGCTCCTTCACAAAAACCGGCCAGCCCTTGCGTGCGGGTACGCGCCAGGGTGTAGTAGGTGGCTGTATGCAGGTCCACACCATTGGCCTTAAAAATCGCCAGCGCCAGCGATTCCACCAGCCTCCAGTTCATTTCCGGCTGCGACGGATGGCTGGCCTTATTGATTTCTTCGCGGATAGCGACGAACTCCGGCAGATTGCGCGGATCGCTGCCGGTCACGATAGTTTGTGTCAGTACATCGTTGTTCATCCTGCCTCCTCAGTACAGCGTATCCGGCAGCCGGAAATGGCTGAACAGCCCGCCACTGAACGGATTGTCTTCGGTATCCGCGTGTATCCGGTAGACCATCGCGCCACCGTCCACGTTAAAGCGCACACTGAATGACCCCTCTTTCACGCTGGTTAGCTGTCCAGCCCCGAACAGGCGGAACTGCGCCCACGGCCCACTGAAGCTGATGCTGCGCGGTGCACCACCACTGACGCTAACCAGCGTCAGCTTGCTTTCATTGCCTTCGCGCATGTTATTCGGCCAGACCAGATGAGCGGTGTAGTTACGCCCCTGACTGTAATCGACTAACTGGCCGTCAAGGTTCAGCACGCTACGGCGCTTGTTACCGGAAAGCGAAACGGTCTCTACCGCGAACTGCGTTCCCAGGCCATTTTGTTTACTGAAGAAGATGTCGCGGATTTTCTGTGCGGTATCCAGTTGCCGGATGACATCCTCACGGATAATCACACCGTCATCCCCGTCACGACTCAGGTCATTTTCAATAAACAGTTTCAGGTTCTGCTGATAAAAGGTGTCCAGCACGCCATCCTGTTTAAAGAAACGTTCAAATGCATCCAGTGACGCATCCTGCGATGAACGCTGGTTGAATGGGTAGTTATTTGCCAGTTGCTCGTTAAAAGGTTTCACTACGTTGTCACGCCAGTCAATCTCCATATAATGAACGGCTTCCACCATCACCACATGCCAGGCCTGATCTGCCAGTTTTCCCACCCAGCGATTAAGCGGCGCTGGCAGTGTTTTCGCCATCTGACGGGTAGTAAATATCGGGTCGCTGCTGTTCTGATCAAGACGTAACTGGACGGCTTTCAGGGCCGATTTTCCCGGCACCGGCGCATTCTGGATAGCCAGCAGGTAACGGTGCAGTTCGGTCAACTGTTGATACACCGCCTGTAGGGTATTTTCTTTATTATTCTGCACTGCCAGTACGCTGTTTTCTGATGCGAACTCGTGTCCGAGGCGCGTCAGCAAACGGTAATCCGGCTCTTCCTGTGCCTCTTCACGCTCTTTATCAGAGAGTTTTTCCGGGAGAACCGCGGGCCGCGTGTTGTCCCGCAACGCCGTCAGCGCCCGCTGTAAGGGCTGGTCGCCACTGATAATCTGCTCGAGTGCACGGGTCAATTGGACTATGGATTCATAGTCGCGCACGTTGAGATTATCCATCCCCGCCCGCCAGGTGGCGGTGTAGTCACTGATATACTGCTCTGTCAGTTGGCGCTGGATTTCAGCACGATCAGCCTCGCTGTATTTCACACTGTGAGTAACGTTCAGTACCCAAGAGTCCATTGCCGTCAGCGTAATCAACGCATCACGCTGTCTGACGAAATAGCTTTGCAGGCCATAGCGGGTAAGAAACTGTGGAACAATCAGTTTATTATCATCTGAGGAAATAAAGACCTGATCGAATGTCGGACCCACCTGATCGCGCAGGTTCAGATCGGCGGGCAGAACGCCCAGCGCCCGTGTTTTCAGACTCTGGTAGACGCGCTGGTAAACCGGCAACTTGCTTAACTCTTTCTGCGCTACCGCCACCGGACTGTCATACGGCGTCCAGCGGCTGATGGCGTCACCATCGCCTGCTGCCCGCTCTGCGTGCCAGTCGGTATGCTTCAGGGCATAGTCGAGGTGCGACATCAGCTGCGTCTGGATATCCCGCTGGCCGTGAAATTTTTCACTCCAGCGCTTTGCCATATACTGCTTTACTACCTCATTACTACGCCCGCTCTTATCTTCCAACATTCTCATGACACGCAACACGGCGAGTTTTTCTTCGCTCTCCGGCGGGGCGGCATTCAGTTCTTTCACCAGGCCATTAAAAAGCGCCGGAAGGTAGCGTTGCTCAAGGAGTTGTAGATAGGTTTGTTCCACATAAGGTCCGATACGCCTGCCCTGATACAGCCCCATATCGGCCAGTCGGCTGCGATCGCCCCAGTCGCCATAAGCAAGCGTGGCGTCACGAACCGGATTAAGTAATGGCAGTTGCAGATTACCGTATTCATCCATCCCCTGTGGCGGTTGTATAGACATAAAGGCTTCAGCCTGTTTCAGCACCTGGACGCCGGAGGCGTAGTTAACCCCGTAGTAATGATGCCAGCCGGTGATTAACAGTAATGCGGTCACCCCACCCACGGCGGAAAAGGCCGTCAGACGGCGGCGGCTGCTTATCAGCCAGGCACGGCTTTCTCCGGCCAGATTCGGCTCGGCCAGCAGTGCCTGTGGAAACAGATTGCGGGTAAAGTAAGATACAGTATCCACCAGCGGCCAGGCGCTCAGTGGACTGCCGTCCAGCCGGTACTGCCGGGCGGCAGACTGCGTAAAAAGATCATCCATCTGCCCCCGTTGCAGCGACGAAGTAAGGTATACGCCGCGCAGCATCACATCCATATTTTCACCATCCAGCAGGCTGTCAAGCAGGGCCGCCAGGAAGTCCCGGCTCCCCTGTATCTGGCGGGAAAAACTGAACAGGGAACTTCGCATATGCGTCTGTGTGAGCATCAGATCCAGCATGGCATGGTTCATTCGATCACACCATGTCAGCCAGAAAGCATCCAGCTCTGCGCGCCAGTCCTCGTTTTCATGGGCGCGGCGGGTGAAGGTCACGCCTAAAATCGTATCGCGATCTTTTTTATCCAGTGACTGAAACAGGGCGGCAAAGCCGTGTAATAAATCCAGTCGGGTCAGTACCACATAAACCGGCAACTGGCAGTGAAGGTGCTGGCGCACATCCTGTAAACGGCTGCGCAGCGTCTGCAACAGATGTTCGCGGCGGCGTTTGTCAGCCGTCAACAGGTCGAGTAAGTCAAGTGTGATAATGATCCCGTTCAGTGGCTGGCGGGCGCGTTTTTCCACCAGCCAGTCCAGAACGTGCTCCCATAACCGGCGGTGCAGGACATCAGCATCCGGCTGTTCACAGAGTACGCCGTCAATATCAAAAATCACCGCCTGTTTGCCAACATGCGGCGTCAGGTACACACGTTGTTCTGCGCCGCGCGCAGTTTCCGGCGTATAAATAACATCGGATGGAAAACCTTCCCGTAACAGTGCGGTTTTACCGCTTCCGGCAGGGCCGATGACCATATACCACGGCAGTTGCCACAGGTAACGACGGTTATCGAGATGGCGTTGCAGTCGCAGCAGCCACCGGTCGAGGTAACGCTGTTGCGCATTCAGCTCGACGCTCAGCGGGTCCTGCGCTTCCTCTCGCTGCTGTTTTTGTTGTTTCTCAAGCTGTTGCAGGCGTTTCATCACCCGGACGGTCAGCCATCCCAGGGCGATAATCCCCCAGGCCGCCGTCGCCAGCCAGCGGTTCGCCAGCGGTTTAAGCCACTGTTCGCCGTACAGCGACCATGACGGACCTTTCCACCAGATCCATACCAGCAGCACAATCCATGCCAGCATCAGCAGCCAGAACGCAGAGACCTTAAACCGTGGCATCGCGGGTCGCAGGACAGATCTCATGCCACTAAACAGTCGGGGGGTCGGTAATCTCACAAAAACTCCTGTTATCTCTTACTGTTCTGCCGTGAACTTCTGTTCAAGCTGCTCAAGTAGCGATGGCTCCCAGTCTGCCAGCGCCATTCGCAAGCCAGTTTTGAACAGCATCCGGTACTGCTGCTGTGCCATTTTTGCCATTCCGGCATCGTCCATCAGTTGTGCGCCAAAATACTGGCGGTAGAACTGGTCACGGGGGGAGCCTTCGGGCAGCGTATCCAGATACCGTAATGCGGCCTCCAGCCCCTGTTCAGTAAAACAGGCTCTGGCGTTCTGCCATTCCTCGCCGGATTGCTGTGCTGATGCGGGCTGGCCGGTGGAAGGTGTGCCAGTAAGCCACTGTTTTGTCTGACTGCTGATAAAGGGCGTATGGTCGTTAAACAGCAGGGTGGAAAGCTGCGGCAAACGGGTGAGAAAACCCGCAGCCTCTTCACGAATAGCCTCTGCCACGGCGGTGTAGCCAAGTCGCTGCGCTGCCTGTGCTGAAAGGTAATGGCCGTCAAACCAGTAGGGCGCCAGGAGGACGCTTTTCTCTATCTGTTGCCATAGCGTTATATCAGCATTGTTCAGGCGCGCCTGGTAATCATCCATCATGTCGGCAGGGAACGCAGCCAGCGGTGTACGTCCGTTACTTTCAGCCTGCGGCGCGGAGGTAATTGCCAGCCACAGCGCATGGCGACGCAGACGGTAGCCCAGCGGCGCGTCCGGCTGGCGCTCGCATAAAATAGTGGCGACTTTCAGCAATGTATCGCGCCAGGCTTTGTCGTCATGGCTGTCGATATTCACCACTGGCGCGGGCGCTACCGGAGACGACGCAGAGGCAGACGCGACCGGCGCGGCAGAAAGCGGTACAGACGTGACGGCAGTTTGTGCAGAAACGGGCGTCGTGGCAGGTTCGCTGTCGCGAAACGCCCGCTGGTACAGCGCAGCAACATCGTCCGTTGCCTGCGCCAGTTCTGTGGCGTTGCTGCCCTGCCACAGTAGCGCCAGTTTTGCCAGATCCCCCAACAGGGCATCGCGCTGCATCGCGGCGGCATTTTCTGCAAAAAAGGGGATACCTGCCTCAAAACGCTTTATGACCTGGGCGGCAAAACGTTTTTTATGCGCCATTCCCGGTGCCGCCACCGTCCAGTAATGCTCCACATACAGTGCCAGCAAACGCAGCGCCAGCAGCGGATCACCGGCGTGTTGCAGGGTACGTAACAGATGAGCCAGCAGGCGAAAATCCTTGCTTTCCGATGCCAGGAGCGTCACCCCCCGGCGCTGAATTTCCGGGATATCTAACTGGCTGTGTGCCAGCGAGCCGAGTTTAAGCATTTCACCGTCGATATATTCCCAGTCAGGGTTATCGTCTTTCAGTGCGCAGGCCAGTTTGTCTTCCGGCAGATTTTCCAGCAGGTGCGAAATCCAGGTATCCGGGTTGCGTAAGTCCATTGCCATTTTATTATTCTCCCGCCCAGTGACAGGCATCGCGCAGCGGCGCAATGATTTTTGCCAGCCCGTCAATGTTAAATGTCAGTTTCCCGGCAGCACCGTCTGTACCGGTGTCGATGGTCAGGGTCTTTGCGCCGAAAAGCTGTTTAATTTCGTCGATGCCGGACAGCCCCCGGCTGGATTCCAGCAGCGTACCGTTCTCGCGGATAAACCAGTGAGACTGAAAGCGTCCGTGGTCAGTGGTCAGCGTCACGGCGATATCACTGGGCGTCATGGCGTGCGTCAGCGCCACCTGCATCCGGGTGATGTTGTCCACGCAACTGAACATCAGCACCGGACGCGGCGGCACGTTACCGATAGAAGGTGTGGTAATAATTACCGTGGGGCGTTCCCCATCGCTCTGCGTTATCAGCAGTGTGGTGGAATTGTCCAGACGCTGCTTTTCCTGGGCGAAAGCCCGTTTCCAGGCTTCGCCTTCATAACGGGATTTCACTACCGCACCGTCAAAACCGGGCTGAACGGGTGCCAGAATGCGGTCATAGCAGTCCAGCCGCTCCAGCGCTGCAGGCTCCCGGCGACAGGCCATCATGGCGCTGAGCGTTGTCTGTGCGTTGGTTTCCGGCACGGCAACTAGCGACTGCGGCACAGTAATCCCCGGCAGTACGGCTGCCGCCAGTTTTGCAGGCGTCTCCGCCTGTACCAGGCTGGCGAATAGCATCATCAACGGTAGCCCGGTTTTCCGGAAAACCTGCATTTTGCTCATAACGCGGCGATATCCTCTGCTTCCTGCTCCGGCTGCATGTCGTCCGCCGCAGCGTCATCCGGCGCATCTTCGACGTCAGCGATAAACGCGCCATCCGCCACGCCCAGTACGATGCGGGCAACCGCCGTGTTCGCCGCCATTTTCTGCAACAGCAGCAGCGACAGCGGCGGCAACATCTCGCCGTCAATCACCGATTCCAGCATTCGCGCGCCGTTTTCGGCGCGGGTGACACGCTGCATGATTTCGTCGGTCACGGCAGGTTCAATCACCACTTCCGCGTTAAAGCGGGTACGGAGCACGTTATCCAGCCTTGCCAGCTTCCCGGCGATAATGACCGAGAGCGTCTCTTTAGATAATGGCAGGTAGGGCACCACTTCCATACGCGCCAGCAATGCGGGCTTGAAGAAGTCAGCCAGCACCGGGTACAGCTCTTCCTGCATCAGTTCCGGATGGTCGGCATGCTCAACAATCACCTGATAGCCGAGGTTGGAGGTCAGGAAAAAGACGATGTTTTTGCAGTCGATCAGACGACCTTCGCCATCGGCCATTTCGCCTTTATCAAACGCCTGGTAGAACAGGTTAAGCACGTCGGGGTGGGCTTTTTCCACTTCGTCGAGCAGCACCACAGAATACGGTTTCTGGCGAATTGCTTCGGTCAGCACACCACCTTCCCCGTAGCCGACATAGCCCGGAGGGGAACCAATCAGGCGCGAAACGGTGTGTTTTTCCTGGAACTCCGACATATTGATGGTGGTGAGATACTGGCGACCGCCGTAAAGCAGATCTGCCAGTTGCAGTACGGTTTCGGTTTTGCCCACACCGCTGGGGCCAGCCAGCAGGAACGCGCCGAGCGGTCGACCGGGGCGGCGAAGGTCGGCACGCGCGGTGAGCAGATGTTTGTGCAGGTGCTGAATTGCCAGGTCCTGGCCCTTGATGGTGTTGCCCAGCCACTGCGGCAGATCGGTGATCACCGACATTTCATTCTGCGACAGGCGATTAAGCGGCACGCCGGTCCATTCGGCAATCACGGCGGCGATTTGCTTTTTATCGACGTGTGGGGAAACCAGTAACTGCGTGCGGTGCAGGGCGTTCAGTTCGGCGGTTAACTGCGCCAGGCGCTCTGTCGGGATGATGGCAGGCTCAGAATACCCTTGTTCTGCTTCATCCGCCGTTACCGACTCAATGTTCGTCACCTCTGTTACCGGATCGTCCACCGTTGTGGCATCACTGTCCGTTATCTCTGCTTCAGGCGTAGCTGTTTTGTCGTTGTCGGTGGCATCCTGCTCGTCCAGCAACCCCTTACGCAGTGCAATGATTTCCTGCACCAGCGTCTGCTGCAGATGCCACGCGGCCTCCAGTTCATCAAGTTCAGTCAGGGTTTCGTCATACTGCACGATCGCTTCCGTCAGCCGCGAGGTATCAGTTCGCAGTCCGATGCGGATCTCGCGCTCAAGCTGGCGGATCTCCGCTTCACACTGATGACTCAGCGTGGTCAGCGCCGAAATTTGCTTCGGTGGCGAAGAGAGGTTGATCGCCACGCGGGCGCAGGCGGTATCCAGCACATCAATGGCTTTATCCGGCAACTGACGGCCAGAAAGATAGCGCTCACTTAACGTTGCCGCAGCCTGTAACGCCTCATCATCAATCAGTACGCCGTGGGACTGCTCATACACCGCCGACAGCCCGCGCAGGATAACGGTGGCTTCCGCCGCCGTGGGTTCGCTGACCTTCACCAACTGGAAACGGCGCGACAGGGCGGCGTCTTTCTCGAAATATTTCTTGTATTCACTCCAGGTGGTGGCGGCGATGGTTTTCAGCTCGCCGCGCGCCAGTACCGGTTTGAGCAGGTTGGAGATATCCAGCCCGCCCTGCTGGTTGCCCGCGCCAATCAGCATATGGGCTTCGTCGATAAACAGAATGACGGGTCTGGGCGACTGAATGACTTCCACCATCAATCCTTTAAAGCGCTTCTCAAACTCGCCTTTCACCGATGCGCCTGCCTGCAATGCGCCAAGATCCAGCGTCATAATGTCGGTGTCGCGCAGTTTGTCTGGCACCTGACCTGCGACAATGCGCAGCGCCAGCCCTTCGATCAGCGCACTTTTACCGACACCGGCCTCACCGACCACTACCGGATTGTTTTTACGGCGGCGGCAGAGGATGTCGATCATCAGGTCGATTTCATTGTCGCGGCACAGGACCGGATCGAGTTTGCCATTACGGGCGTCTGCGGTCATATTTTTGGCATAACGGCCGAGCAGAGTGTCACCGGTATCTGTTGTGACTCCAACGGCCTGTCCACCAGCATCCGACACAACTGACTCCGCCGACTCCCGCGTCCACTCGGCGAAGTCCTGTTGCAGTCGATCGCGGTTAATACCGGTGAGCAACCGTGCGGCAGCAGACGGGACATAGCGCAACGGTGAATGCAGCAGGGCCAACAACAGTGCGCCACCGCGCAGCTCGCGGTGCTGCATTTCGGCAGAGGCCAGCAGCCAGCCCTCTTTCAGCCACTCGACCAGCATCGGCGAAAATGCCGGGTAGCTGTCTGTCGAACGCGCCGTCGTGTAATTTTCCACCGTCAGCGCCCGGCGAAGCGCATGCGTATCGATTTCAGCCTGGTCAGCAATCACTCTCACGTCGCTGCGCACCGCTGCCAGCATCTGCAACAGCACATGCGCCACGGTGATTTCTGTTGCCTGCTGACTCATGCATTCTGCCGCAGCAGCTTCCAGCGCCTGCCGGGAAAATGGGTTAAGATGCTTAACCAGAGAGGCCAGATTAATCTGGATCATATGTTGTGTCCTTACCTGGCAAGCAGCCGGTTCAGTTGATGCAAAATATCCTGCGTCTGGCTATCCAGGCGCAGCATCCAGAACAGATAAAACAACGCCAGCACGGCAGCACCACCAACAAAAACATGTTTAATGGTCAGGCGCGTCATGAGCTGATAGCGTCCGCCCTGCGTTTTCTTATCCTGGTGCAGCAGTGGAAACGGCGCATCGCCGCGAAGCTGGTGCAGGACATGGTGCAGGCGGCGGTATATCTGCTCAAACTCGCCCTGCTCCTGTGCGGCCACCTTATAGCGCCCGCGAAACCCCAGCGAAAAACACAGAAACAAAAACTCAAGCAAATCCTGGTAGCGTTTGGGTTCACGGATCAGGCGTTCAAGCAGGATAAACACCTTTTCGCCGCCCCAGGCTTCATTGTGAAAATGCACCAGCAGCGACTGTTTGATCCATTCGTTTTTGTTCGACCAGCCATTGCCCAGCGCAGCCTCATCAATAAAGGTGCAGAGAACATAGCGGAACGAGATAATCACACCCGGCTCGTAGCCCTGTTCCTGAAGCAGTTGCTCCACGGCCTGAACGTCCGTCACCACCTGAGCAAAAAGGTGTTCCGGCATACTCTGGCTGTTCATCCCGTCCACACGCATCACCATCCCCAGCAGTGGCGTGGCGGCGTCAATCATCGGGTTTATGCTGTTGCCGCGCAGGGGCAACCGATACTGGCGACCAGAGATTTCATTGCCCGCATCCTGTGCCGCAACACTCACATTATCCTGCGTATTCCCTGTGGCCTGAGGGGCATTCTGACCGGCAAACGGGACGAACTGCTCGCTCATGGCTTAACCTCTTATCGCCCACAGTTGTATGCCCAACTCAGGGAAAGTACCGGAGATATGCAGCGCCAGCGCACCGGCCTTTGCCACGTCCTGCCAGGCGGCAGCGCCTTTGTCCAGTTCAAAGTAAACAAAGCCGTCGTGGTACGGTAACTGACGCGGTGCGGCGGTCCGTGGCGTCAGCGGTACGCCCGGTACCTGCACGCTGACCATATCGCGGATTTTGTTGGTGGCCGCGATTTTTGACTGCTGGGTGAACTGGTGGATAAGCTGGCTGTGCGGCATCCGCGCGCGCACCGCCAGAATGAAACTGCCGGAGCGCAGCAGGGTCGGATCGTTAACCGTGGCGACATAAAACCCGTCAGAGAGGACAAGCGGCAGATTCTGCGCACGCGGCATCAGCACAGTATTAAGCGCCCGGCGCAGCTCCGGGATCACGGTATTAAACGACTGCGTAAGGTTGCGGTGGTCGTAATGCTCTACCGGACAGGGCAGACGGCTGTCTTCCGTAAAAGTCATCAATTCACCCAACAGCCGAACCAGATCCAGATAAAACATCTCCGGATGCAGGGTGTGCAGGTGAGTACGGTGAGTGAAGTGCATCTGGCTGCGGTTAAGCATCTGTAACATCATAAACTCGGCCACATCCGCAATACCGCTCTGCTCCGGCGAACCGATACGTTTTGCCAGCTCGCTGGCGCGGTTGCTGAGAAGTCCCTGTACATCACCGGCAAATCCGTTCAGCACCGGGCTGACGCGAATGGCCTGACAGGTCGGGATAAAGCTGTCATCCAGTACCAGCGCACCACCAGACTGCTGGCTGCGGATACGGCACAGCGGCAGCGTGACCATCGCGCTGAGGTCGTCCGCGCCGCTGACGATTTTGGGGGCCAGTTGTCCCAGCACGATGGGCTGTACGTCGCCGTCATCAGAATGTAAATCGCGAATGTCAGCCTGCGCCAGGCGATAACGCTCCGTTCCCTGCCCTGCGCTCCGGCGTCCTTCGATTTCACAGGTGATATCGCTGATAACAGGCAACGCAAGGTAAATGTCGTTGCTGCCAGGCCGGGAAAGATCAATCGGCTGATATGGCAGAGGAAGTTGATCCTGCTCCGGGATGCTGAACACCGTGCCATCTGGCATACAGCCTGCTGCGTAGTCCAGCATCAGTTTTCCCTGAGCAAGCAGTTCGGTATTGATCGACAGCGAGGTGAATCCCCAGGCAAAATCATCCTGCGCACTCATACGCTGGTTCAACAAATATTCCTGATTACGCTGCTGTTGCTGGAAGTGCTGCGGCAGGGCAAACAGACCTTCCTGCCAGATCACCCTGTTTTTCATGGTCGCCATTGTCAGTTGTCCTCTTTCTTCATTTCGATACTGCCCTGTCGTACATGCACCAGCAGGCGGTAGTGATGACCCGTTCCTTCCACCGGTTCGGTTTGTTTCCACTCGGTGGCCAGGTCATCGGAGAAATACGCCACAACACCAATAAACTGCGTTTTTTCATCCAGCTTTATCGGCGGCAACGTCTTCATCGTGTCCGGCAGCAGGTTAAAATCCTGGTGGTCAATATAGTTTTTGCCCAGCACATCCGGCAGCGGCGTGCTGGCAACCGTGTCGTAGTCTGCAGCCTGTAATTTCGAGTCATCGCTCATATAAATAAGCTGCACATCGACCGCTGCCGCCTCACCGTCCGCATTAATATTCGTGTCAGGCTCGGTCAGTAACGTGACCGTCACCTCCGATGACTGATCCGCCAGTTTCCCGACCTGAATATCCGGGTTCTTAATCACCTGGCCGAGCTTTTTCACCGTTTCGCAGCCTGTCAGGGTGAGGCTGAAAAGCAACATCACCATGCAGGCACGAAAAAAGCGCCCGGTCATGCTTCCGGCTCCCGCTGTTTCTCGCGCAGTACCCGGTCATACACCTGGGCATAGACCTCGTTAAACAGCATTTCGAATCCTTGCTGGCGGCTGGAGGCCAGTTCGTCGTAGTAATCACAGTACATTTTCCAGGCACCGGCATCATCAAGCGGCTTTCGCAGGTCATGGCTGCGCCGGTACTGGACAAAACGGCGCATCAGGCTTTGCGGCGAGAACGCATCCAGCAACACGCGCAGCGATTCAACAATCGCGGCGCGGTTAGCGTCTTCGTGATGACGGATATTACGAAGACTCTCGCCAACGGCGGCGGGTGCCGCCAGATGCACCGGACTTTTGCCGTCAGCAAACATCACGTCCAGCGCGGTGGGGTAATCCATATTCAGGCGCAGCGGGTTATCTTCCAACGGTCGTAAATGCTTGTCCGACAGGCTGTTACGACGCTGTTGCAGCTCAAGCAGCCCTTTTATCGCCGCCTGCAACGTCCGCCCCGCTTCCTCAAGAAAATCATCGGCATCCTGCGAGTTACGCACGGTAAGCGAGCCGCCCAGCCCGCGCAACAGCGGGGTCACCGCAAGATGAAGTTGCGCACTGTCTGCCGGGGACGCCGCATCATCCTGTCTGGCCTGTTGATCGGAATACAGCGGCGGCAGATCCATAAACGGGGTGTCGATCACGCCATCCTGAACAGGAGCCGATGAGCGTGAAGGTACGATCCCCGAAAGCGGATCACCTGCCATCGTAAGACTTTCCGTCCGCAGTGCCTGGAGCGGATCGGCTGAAAAGCTGTTGACCACGGTATCCGCAAGCTGGTGCATTCGGGGCATTCCCGGATACGTAGGCTGGCCGTCCGTCGTCAGCAGCGCGTCCGCCAGACGGTCACGGTTGGTGACGATGGTTTCCGGTGCCGCCATCTGCTCGCCGTAGCTGACCAGCTTTCCATTGTGAATAAACACCTTCAGCGCCAGCGCCCCCAGAACAATTTCATCGCCCTGGCGCAGACGTACCAGCCCGGCGTCCGTGGACACCGGCGCCAGATTAATCATCAGTCCCGGCGCCAGGCTTTTCAGACAGAATGTGCCGTCGTGCATCACCACCTGACAGGCGCGACCGGCAACGGAACCCGCCCTGTCCTGCACTGACCAGTGACAGGCGGACGTGTGGCCGATATCCCCACCATCGGCGGTAAACAGACATTTTGCGGCGCGTCCGCTCTCCAGTTCATTGCCGTTCATCACCTGTAGCGTCAGCGAAAGTACGGGAGCGTGTATTTTTTCCTCAGCCATTTGCGGTTCCATAAAATTAATCCCTGATGTGGAGAGTGACGGATGGCGGCATTTTCGGCTGGCCGATAAACGCCGTGCGTCCGATACAGGATCGGGAACGATCACCCAGCCGCATTCCCTTCGCCTGATCCGGCGCGAGATCGAGTCGCAGATCCCAGGCAAACTGATCGCGCAACAGGAAGGAAATAAACATGGTCAACGCCTGATGGTTTTCACCCTCCGGTAAAAAGGAGAGGTAACGGGCCATAGAAAGATTGCCGAGTCGCAGCAGAAATTTTCCGCTGCGATCCGGTACTCTGGCGCCAAGTGTAAAATTAACGCCAATCACCGAGCGGCCCGGCACATACCCGGCGGTTTTCCGCTTCGAATTACGTACGCCCAGCCGGTTCTGCTGTGCAGGATCAATCGCCACCTTACGTAACTGCCAGCTCTCAATGCTGACATCCGACAAATCGAAGCAGTGACTGACCAGATTGCATACCACATCCGGTGAGCGTCCGGGGGTCGCCAGTATTCCGGCGTAAGCCAGCATCTTGCTGTGATTGATGGCAAGTCTGTCACGCACGCTCTGGTTGCCTAAGCCCACCAGCGCATACATCCTCTGAGAAAACGCATCGGTTCCGCCATTTCGAAAACAGATGTAATAGCGGTACTTGCGCCAGGCATGGTAGGCAAACTGCGTCCAGCGGTGACTGAACAAATCGAGGAACGCTTTCAGTCCCTCTTCATTCTGCGCGGATTCCCGTGCCATCCGGTCCAGATAGTAGCCAGGCAATGGCGACTGACTGCCGGAGAAGCCCAGAAATTTAGTGGTCAGAATAAACTGCCCGGTATCGTTGCGCTCAAGCGTACTCAGGTCACTGCCCGGAAAAGCAATGCTGGCATCAGATTTGAACAGCGCCACTTCCTGCTCTGGCTCAGTGCGCAGGGACGGCTCACGGTCTGCTCCACCATACCTGCGGTACAGTAACTCCATCAGCACATAAAAATTCATCCCGCGCACATCCGGGAGCGATGACGTTTCCCCTACATCAGGGCGTGCTGGCCTGTGTGTTGCCATTCCCAGGACTCCTGACTTTCCGTGTTAATAATTCTGAGGCAGTGGAAGGAATTAATGCTGGCGTACAACGCGAAAAAGTACGACAGCACGGTACCCAGCAAGTAAATTTCACCTTCACAGACAAAGGGGGCGGGGTTGATCCACAGCGTGGTGGACAGACCGCGAACCGGCACGCCCTTAAACAGGCGGTCCACCGGGTGGGATTCCATTTTTTCGATGGCGTCGAGCTTCTGCGAGGAGAGCCGTGCCTGCTGCGGATGGTGGATGCCCGGCATATCGAAGGTGCGCAGCACCTGAATCAGCGCCTCCCTATCCAGCAGCGAGAGATAGTTCAGATTCATGCTGGAAATCAGCGACCAGTGCATATCGCCGTCCGTTACCGGATACAACGGACGGGTCGGGCGCGTGACGTTACTAAACGATGCCACCGCCGGATTTTTATTGACAGGCACGCAAATATCGCCGGTATGCAGTGACGCAGGTAACATCCGGTTGGTGCAGACCAGCGAGGCGGTGAATACTTCGCCGCTCAGCCGGGAAGAATCGGGCAGACTGCCATCGGCGTGAACAAAGGCAATAGCGTGATCCAGACCACGATGGAACAGGGAGGTTCTGGTGCGGTGATGCCAGTAGACGACTTCACGCTGACGGCTGTATTCGATCTGATGCTGAAACCCTTCAAACTCAGGCCAGATATGTATTGCTTCATCAGGACCAGGAGTTTTATCTGATGCTGCAACCTTACTGGAAACCGTCTTCACCTGGAAAACATCATAGTGTTCCGGGTTCTGTTGACTGGCCCGTAACGCATATTGTGGTGAACTGTCGTCCGGCCTGACAGGCTCAGAATGGTGGGTGAACAAATTCACCACCGGCGTACAGTACAGGCGCAGTGAATCTTTGCGAAGCTTGATATCCACAGGCAATGGCAGATTAAAATGCAGACGCAGTGTAAACGCGCCGACCGGGAAATCTGCCGGTAGCGACGTGGCCCCCTGCAAATGAAAGAAGAAAAAACTCTCAGGGTAGCAAAAATACTCCTGAAGCACCCGGTAGCCGCTATGGACGTTTTTCGGCCACGGCAGCAACGCATCTTCCCGTTCAAACCCGGCAGCATCCAGCCATAATTCCGGTAGTGGAATGCGCCGCTCTCCGGCCACCAGTTCCGCATCCATTAACCGCTCACTGAACCATAAATAAAGCTGCTGGCGGGTATAGTCATCTCCGTTTCCCAGCCAGAAAGTGAGCTTGTTCAGATCCAGTGTGTCGGGAGAAACGCTACCTTCGGTGAAAAAATCAATGTCAATGTACCCTTTTTTCAGCGTGCTGGTGTTACGTACATCGCGGATATGTAACGGTTGCAGCCAGACATTACGTGCCAGGGTAAAATGGCAGGCAGGAGACGGGGTAACATCATCCCCGGCCAGGATCTTACGTCCCGATGACGTCACACGAACCGGGCCTGAGCAAATCAGTTCATCACGACAAACCTGAACAGGCGCAGAAAACTGTGTCGCAACAGGGCTGTATTCAACCACGGCCATTGACGGCACAGGACGCAAATAATTGGGCCACAGCATATTAATCAGGCTGTGCGTAAACTCCGGGAACTCATCCTCCAGCTTTTGCCGCAGCCCGCCGGAAAGGAAAGCAAACGCCTCCATCAGGCGTTCAACATCAGGATCGCCCTCTTTCTCGGCCAGAAAACGGGCTAGGTGGGGTTTTTCACGACCAAGAAGTTTGCCCAGTTGACGCAGATAGTCCAGTTCTTCGCGGTAATAACGCTCTTCGAAGGCCATCAGTTTTACTCCACGCACCAGTGCTGGTGGTTATCCAGCAGAATGTCAAACTCCAGAACATCCTGCCTGTCGCTGAAATCCAGATATGCCATAATATGAAAACGCAGTTCCAGTGGCGCATGGCTATCCTCTGTGGCAGCAGTCACCGCCACATCCGATATCCGGGGTTCGTAACGCAGAATACAGTTCTGAATTGCCTGAACCGTCCATTCCCGGATGTTCTGGCGATCAGGTGACCTGTCGTTAAAATCAGCGATCCCCAGCTCCGGTGAGCCATAACAGCTACCAGAACGGGTGTTGAGGATATTGCGCAGGTTATCGCGTACAGAATGCAGCAGCGCCGCCTTTGGGCGCTGGCGTGAAGGCGGTATTGCCGCCTCCCCGATACGTTCAAACAAGCTGTTCCCAGACTCCCGCTCCGTTATCATAGTGACTACTCTTTATCCAGACGTCCGACCAGTGACAACTCAAACGATGCCCCCATATACTTGAAGTGAGGTCTGACGCTCAAAGCCACCTGATACCAGCCTGGTTCACCTTCCACATCAGAGACTTCAATCTTCGCCTGACGCAACGGTTTACGGCTGCGCACGTCAGAAGGCGGGTTTTCCTGGTCGGCTACGTACTGGCGAATCCAGCCATTCAGCTCACGCTCCAGATCGCCCCTTTCTTTCCATGAGCCAAGCTGCTCGCGTTGCAGCACTTTGATGTAATGCGCCAGCCTGTTAATGATGAAAAGATAGGGAAGCTGCGTACCGAGTTTGTAGTTGGTTTCGGCCTCTTTCCCTTCCACAGTGTTAGGGAAAACTTTTGGTTTCTGAACCGAGTTGGCGGAGAAAAACGCTGCATTATCAGAGCCTTTTCTCATTGTCAGGGTAATAAAGCCCTGCTCTGCCAGCTCATATTCACGCCTGTCGGTAATGAGAATTTCAGTCGGAACTTTGGCCTGAAGCTGACCCATTGCTTCATATAAATGCACCGGCAAATCTTTTACCGCTCCACCGCTTTGCGGACCGACGATATTTGGGCACCATCTGGTGGACATGAAACTTTCGGCCATGTTCGCCGCCAGAAGAAACGCCGTATTCCCCCACAGATAATGCTCGTGATTTTTGCTGACATCCTCATGATAGTTAAAGCTCTTGACCGGATTTTCATCCGGCGCATAAGGATGACGCAGCAGGAAACGCGGTGCCGTCAGACCCAGATTGCGGGAATCTTCGGACTCGCGCAGCGAACGCCATTTGGTATAAGCCGGGCCTTCAAAAATGGCAGCGACATCCTTAATGCCGGGAAGTTCGGTAAACGAATCCAGACCAAAGAACTCCGGCGATACGGAAGACAGGAACGGACAATGCGCCATTGCGCTGACGGCACTGATATATTTCAGCAACTTCATGTCAGCAGCGGTATTCTCGAATGCGTAGTTACCAACCACTGCGGCAAACGGCTCACCGCCAAACTGGCCAAAACCGCTGGAATAGACGTGCTGGTAGAACCCTGACTGGGTGATTTCTGGTGAAAATTCAAAATCATCCAGCAACTCTTCCTTAGTGGCGTGCATGATGTGAATTTTGATATTTTCACGCGGATCGGCATGATCAACCAGCAGTTTCAGTGAACGCAGGAACGACTCCAGTTCCTGAAATTCCGGGGCATGGAGGATCAGATCCATCTGGCGTCCCAAGCGCGCATCAATATCGGCAATCATGCCGTTGACAGCCAGGATATCGACAGACTCTGCCTCATCATCCTGCAACAATGCGGTGATAAAGGCAGTCACGCCCTGACGGGCGATATCGTAGCTTTCTGACGCAGGTTTAAAACGCGTCTGCGCCATAATCTCATCCAGCAGGCTGGGCGTGGCGACCGGTGCAGTGGAAGCGTGCGCTTCCGGTAAGGTAGTTTCTGACATACTGAAATCCTTGTACAAGTTATTTCCGGCCCACGAGGCCCAGCTCTGCAATCAGTTGCTCGCGGCTCTTTTCGTCAGCAAGCAGTGCCTGAAGTTGCGCACGGAAGGCTGGCATATTGCCCATTGGCCCCCGCAGAGCCACCAGCGCTTCGCGCAGCTCCAGCATTTTGCGCATCTCCGGCACCTGGGCAGCCACATTGTCCGGTAACAGATCGGCCAGCGATTTTACTTTCAGGTTGACGTTCATGCGCGCATCAGGGGTTTCGCTAAGCGCAGAGGGCACCGTAAAATCACGCCCGATACCCGCCTGATCCAGCACGGCGTTAAAATTGTTACGATTAATGGCAACCGGCTGGCGTTCATCCAGCGGTGTGTCGTCTGTACCCCCCGTCAGATTGCCGGTTACTAATAAATTAAGTGGCAATTCCACTTCTGCTATCTGATTTCCCGTTTTCGGCTGAAACCTTATATTTACACGTTCTTTCGGGGCAATACTGCCACTGCTGTCATTTTTTCTGCTGCTCATAAAAATAGTCCATCAGGTTATTGTTCGCGCCATGAACACAGCATGTTCGTTACTGTAAAAGAATTACTGGTAATGCCGTTACCGTGGCAGTAAAAGATGAATTTCACACCCTTCCCAATTCTGCATTTTACGCTGAGCGATAAAATTTAAAAGATCTTTTTCTTCTAATGAAACAGGGGTATGATTTTGCCACCCAGTACGATGGCATAAGGCTGAATGCACGTCATCGGCGGAAAATGGAAGGTGAACCGCATTCACAAAAAACTCAATAACACACTGATTTTAAAGTATTTGACAAATATCCATGAGTAATAATTATAACGGAATCTTATATATCAATTTTATAAATGAGAAAAACGAAATAATTTAAGGAATATCTAACAGATTTTTCTCAAGAAAAATAATAAATGAGATGGATATAATATTATTCATGATAAAAGGACATCTTCAAAATAGATAAAAAACACATGCGAGATAAATCTATCTGGTTGTCTGCCAATATATTAAGTTTAAATTAAAAAGACATTCAGAGATTTTAAACCGTTATGTTTGGGGTGCCATATATCAGGTTTATCCGTAAACCAGATACCGAAGCATGATGCGACTCCCGGAGTGAGCCGCATTATTATCGGCCTGTCGGGAGTTAACGGCAGACCACTGGAAATAGTTGTTAATAACACTCACAAGGAGCACTACAAATGCCAACTCCATGTTACATTTCAATAACAGGCCAAACCCAGGGCAATATCACCGCAGGCGCATTCACCGCCGATTCTGTCGGTAACATCTATGTGCAGGGCCACGAAGACGAAATGCTGGTGCAGGAGTTTTTGCACAACGTCACCGTGCCTACCGACCCACAGTCTGGTCAGCCAGCCGGTCAGCGTGCGCACAAACCGTTCATTTTTACCGTGGCGCTGAACAAAGCCGTTCCGCTGCTGTACAACGCGCTGGCGTCCGGTGAAATGCTGCCGAAAGTTGAACTGCACTGGTGGCGTACGTCTGTGGAAGGTAAACAGGAGCACTACTTCACCACCCGTCTGACAGACGCGACGATTGTGGATATGAACCTGCATATGCCGCACTGTCAGGATCCGACACAGCGTGAATTCACCCAGTTGCTCGCCGTCTCGCTGGCGTACCGTAAAGTTGAGTGGGAGCACATCAAGTCCGGCACCTCTGGCGCTGACGACTGGCGTGCGCCGCTGGAAGCGTAAATGTGGTTTATGTGAATTAACAGCATTCTGTCCTGACGGGCAGGGTGCTGTTTTTGTTTTGAGCCGTTGTAAAAGGGCTGTCAGTAAGGGGTTACGTTTTTCATGGGAGATGGCGGACGCCGGAAACTTCGGCGGTAGCGTGCCTGAACACAAGCGTAACACTGTACTGTCACAGCCGCTGAACCGCTGGCTGTCTTTTTTCCTGTCACCATCAGGGAGGTTATATGTACTAAAAAGAACTGAGCTCTACACCTGAAGTGGGATAAATAGCTGTGCCGAATAATTGGGCAGTTAAAGGAAAACCAGCCAGGGTTTATGCGTACCAGGCAATCGCTAAATAAAACGAATCATCAATCGGACTGAACAATACTTCTCATAACATCACTATATCTTACCAAACAACGTTCTATACAGAAAACCGTTTAGACCACACAAGATAAAAATCACACCCGCAAACTTATGTCCGTGCTGATGTTGCAGGGTGAGTATTAAAAGCATACTTCTTGCACAGCGACATTTTGAGATGGTTTACAAGAAAATCAATGCGTTAATTAGAGTTATAATAATATTCCCATGTATTTTTAGTTATCAATAACATACAAACGGTCTTACTATGGAAAACGATTATTATAAAGTAACTGAAGAGTTAATTCATGCAGGGCTTGATGCAATATCAAAGTCCATAAAAGAACGTGAAAACAAAGCCAGGGTAAGAGAATCCATATTTTCTGACTTGCAGGAAGCTGGAATAACTGTCAGAAAACGAAGTGACTGGAAGGCAAAAAATGCCCCAGGAACAGATGGCGAAGACTGGAACTATCCCGCAATTGTGATACATCATGCTGGAAATAGTTATTCCTGTGATAAGGATGGGGACGTTAAAATGCGTCAGGCAGAAAAAACCGACATTAAAAATTTTAATCACTTAAGTTATCATTATGCGATAGATTGCACAGGTGTAATTTATGAAGCTCTGGATATAAGAGAAAAGGGTGCTCATCTAAAAGGCGCAAATACAGGAAAAATTGGTATAGTTTTTTTATCAGACTTTAGCTTGCCAGGTGAAGCTTCACAATATGGCCCCTCCCGATGGGGCTCATTAAGTGAGTTTACCGGGCAAATAAAGGATGACTGGGATTCATCCTTTGACATACCAACCACTAAACAGAAAGCATCTATTGATGTTTTAGTTAAAACTCTTATAAAATTTTTCCCGATCACGCAATTAGGAGGACATAGGGAATTTGCTTCTTTGAATGACTTAGGTCGATCTTGTCCGGGAACTTATGGACTGCAGATTGCGGCTAATCTCAGAGCAAAGTTTAAGCTAACCGCCCCATAAAATAGCTAGTTAAATGTAAAACAAATATACTTAAGGAAAATATCACATGCGTATTTCTTCATTGTGTGGTTTCATTATTTTACCTGTTCTTTTATATTTCCTAATTGGAGTAGATAAGCAACCATACTATGAAGAAGGCGATACGCCTTGGGTTCCAGTCTTTTTCATTAAACATACTATATCATCAAAATTAATTTTTGAAATACCTGTTTCTCCTGCTGTTATATTGAGGGATACCTCATTAACTCAGATTGAATATAATGAATTTTATAATTACTGTCAGGTGAGGTATGGAACCAAAATTCCCAAATGTAGAAAACAAATAAAGAAAAAACTTCTTAGTAATGGATTCTACATCCCTGAGTGAATGACGCCGTTATTTATTCCAAACCCGAACGGAGTCCATAAAGTATATACCAACCAAAAGCGAACCGATTAAAATATAAAGATTAATATAAATTGCAGTACAACCATTGATGAAATGGATTAATTTTACAGAACATACATCATCCGATTTTTCATTCATCTATTAAATAATAAAACAAAAAGCATAGGGAGAAGAACCATATAGAACGATTAATATATTAGATCATATTATTCTTCTTAATTTTCAAGAGGATTCCAAGTAAATCCGGTGCCAACGACTGGTTTCACACTTTTGAGATATAAGTCAAATCAACGACAGCCAGCCCTTACGGGTATTGTGGACTGCGCGCAACCGTAACACTGTACTGTCACAGCCGCTGAACAGCGAGCAGTCATTTTTCCTGTCACCATCAGGGAGGTAATATGCCGATAAAAGGACTACGTTTCACTCTGGCAGTGGACGGACTGCCGGAAATGACCACCGCGGTGGTCAGTTTTCGACTAACTCAACATTACTCAAAACCTTTCCAGCTAAAAGTGGATATTGCCAGCGGTCTTTCTGATCTGACAGCAATCGATTTTCTTGAAAAAAAAGCGGTGCTGACAATCTGGCAGGGAATGGAGCCACAACGCTATATCAGCGGTATTGTTTCTGCCGTAACCCTCAGTGAAAACAATCACTGGCAGATGGGGTACCATATAATTATCTCACCACCACTCTGGAGAAGCGGTTTACGCCAGAACTTCCGTATCTTCCAGCAGCAGGATATCAAGGCCATCTCCTCCACCCTGCTCACTGAAAATGGCATCACTGAGTGGACCCCGGTTTTTTATGAATCACATCCGGCGCGCGAGTTCTGCGTTCAGTACGGCGAAACCGACCTCGCCTTCCTGACCCGCCTGTGGTCAGAGGAAGGTATCTTTTACTTTGACTGGAACGCCCCGCAAGGGCCGGAGCAAAAGCTGGTACTGTGTGATGATGTGGCGGGAGTGTCGTCATTGGGAGGCATGCCATTTAATCCGAATACAACGGCAGAGGCATCCACCGAGCATATCAGCCAGTTCAGGTATCATGCGCAGATACGGCCTTCATCCGTCGAAACTCAGGATTACACCTTCAAAATGCCCGCCTGGCCTGGCTATTACAGCCGTGCCGGAGAGAATCTGAACGGCCAGCTCACACAGTATGAAATCTTCGATTATCCGGGACGTTTCAAGGACGAATCCCACGGACAGAACTTTGCCCGCTACCAGATTGAGGGCCGGAGACATAATGCAGAGACAGCAACAGGTTACAGTAACTCACCAAAAATGTGGCCAGGGAAGCGCTTTACACTGACAGGACATCCATCAGTATCGCTGAACAGAGAGTGGCAGATTGTGAGTAGCGTACTGGCAGGAGACCAGCCGCAGGCACTGCATGGCAGTCAGGGAACAGGAACCACTCTCAGCAATCGTTTCGAGGTTATCCCTGCCGACAGAACATGGCGTGTCCCTCCCCTGCCGAAGCCCTCCGTGGACGGCCCCCAGAGCGCCATCGTCACCGGCCCAGCCGGGGAGGAAATCTTCTGCGATGAACATGGCCGCGTGCGGGTACGCTTTCACTGGGACCGTTACTGTCCGGGGAATGAGGATAGCTCCTGCTGGGTGCGGGTGTCGCAGGCATGGGCGGGAACAGGGTTCGGCAATCTCGCCATTCCGCGCGTGGGCCAGGAGGTTATTGTGGACTTCCTCAACGGCGACCCGGACCAGCCCATCATCATGGGAAGAACCTACCACCAGGACAACCGCTCACCGGGCAGTCTGCCGGGCACGAAGACACAGATGACCATCCGCTCGAAAACCTATAAAGGCAGTGGTTTTAACGAACTGCGCTTCGACGATGCAACAAACAATGAAGAAATTTTTTTGCATGCGCAGAAAAATATGCAGGTGAAAGTACTGAATAGTAAGGATGTACGGGTTAATTATGACCGCACTGTCAGTATTGGTCATGATGAATCACTGGTCGTGGCGAATGACAGAAAGGTTACTGTAGAAGGGAAACAGGATCATAAAACAACAAAGGATCATATCACTCTGGTTGAGGGTAATTATGGTCTGGAAGTCAAAGGCGACCTGGCACAGAAAATAAGCGGTGCGCTGGGTATCAGCGTACAGGGTGATATTGTTTTGCAGAGCGACAGCAAAATCAGCCTGCGGGTGGGCGGTTCGTTTGTAGTGATACATGCGGGAGGTGTGGATGTCATGGGAACGAAAATTAATCTTAACGGTGGCGGAACCCCGGGCGAAGTTATCCTGCCAATGCGCCCAATGATTCTTAAGGCCGCGGCGGGAAATGGTACCGTATTTGTTTCACATTGCCCGAAGGAAGATTCAAACTAATGGAAATTATTCCTGTACAATATGCTATTGTAGATGGCGCAGTGGAAGAAGATTTGCTGGATTTTTTGCAGCAAAATAATCCGCCACACTGTTGCCTGTTTCCGCCGCCAGTCCAGTCAGACCTGGCCGCGATATTACCTTACTTGCTGGAGGTCACACCGAAAGTAGCCAGTTGGCTGGATACAAAAGAAACGCCCTGGGGGATATATTTTTATTCATATAACAAAATTCATTTGTTAGTACAACATTTCCGTCGTTATCTGTGGGCAAGCATACCAGAACAGAGTAAGCCAGTGTTATTTCGGTTTTATGACCCCCGTAATATCTGGGCACTGGTTAATGTAATGACGCCTTTTGAACTCTACAAATTCATTGAACCTGTCAGCAAAATAATTACACAATATCCAGAAGAAAGGCGGGAAGAGGATTTTTTTAAACTCCGTCAATCAGGAAAAAGAAATATTACGGGTAAAAACAATGCGATACTGACCTTCACCCAGCGACAATATGACCAGCTGAACAGACAGGCACAAAAAAATTATATAAAAACACTAGAATTATATATACACAATTATTATATAAAAAAATCCTCATTACCTCCTGAGAAGTTGGATCAAATCTGTCATTGTGCTGAGAATTATTTCTATTTCTGTCAGTCACTGAATATAACTGACGATAGATCTATCAGAGGCTTAATATATTTACTTCTGGAAAATGAAATTTATAATAATGCAGACATTCCAAATGAGTGGATTAATATATTAAATAATAATGAAACGGCAATACATCGTCAGGTTGAATCATTGCTTCTACAGGAACTGGGATTTATCCCTCAGTAAGGAAATATTATGTCAAAACCATCATCGACTGCCGGCAACGCCTGCGTGGAATGCGGTATTCCTGATCCATGCCTGATGGATGTGATTACTGATTTTCCTGAAAATAAAAAACATCATGTCTGGTCCAGAGAGGACGCAGTCCACTTTGACCTGCTGGATGAAGGCGAAGGATGTGATGGAACCATAACTATTAAGAGTAAATGCGATAAAAGCGGGTGCCCGGAGGCGTGGCTGGAAGAGCATAAGGATGGAACGTCTCACTCATTAACCTCTGATGGAAAGCCAAATAAAGTAAAACTTTACCACGGTGGTGAAAAAAATGGGTTAAGTATATTAGAGGCATTCGGCAGCCCATGGGAATATCTCAGCTCAATTACTCAGCCAGGAGACGTTTTTGATGAACCGGCTCATTATACGGTTGTGGCAAATGGATGCTACGAATGCGGAAGGTATGTTGAAATTGATGTCTACCCTACCATAGAAATACGTTTTACTGTCGGATTAAGCTACGATCTTATTTCATCAAAAAGAGAACGAACGATCAAAGAACGGCGTGATGAGCAGATAAAATCCCGGCAAGCCATGGATAATACTCAGCCCAAAAATAAAAATAAATTACGTGACGGATGGACATATAAAACAGATCAGTTTGAGTTCATGAACAAAAGTGCGCTGAATGTAGATTTCGGATTAAAAATTTGCAATGTGGAATATTCACATAAGTATGCGGAAGAAATCAAAAAACTGCGCAAAAACAAAGCACTTGAGCAATTAAACAGGGCCGATCGGTTAGTTGATAATCTTAATACCTATTTTGCCCCTGATCCAGAAAGCAGAAACAAGACGCGAGAATACTCTGTATTTTCATTTAATGCAGAACCGCTAAAAATCGGCGTGTCTTATGCTTACCAGTATACCGATATAAAAGAAGGCCCATGCCATTATTTTGGATTGTATGGGAAGCCCTTTCTGGAAGCAAAGCTAAAATTTGATATTATTCAGTTTATCTGCGCCTATTGTAAAATCGATAGTTTAGTTGGGCGATGCCGAGCCTATCTCAAAAAACACGGCACCAGTGTTGAGTGTTATATAGAAGTAGCTCCTGGCGTTAATTTAAATATCGGGGCAGCATACAGCAAAAAAGATGATAAATGGACATTCAAAGTTCTTAAGGAAAATCAGTTATATTTAGGTGTAAAAGGTGTGGTAAGTGCCACCTTTGAAGCCGAAGTTTTTGTGGTGGAGCTAAAAGCAGAGGCGGAAGGTACTATCGGTGCAACGGCAGGTTTTGCTCTGGACGAACATGATAATGGTATGGATCTGGTTCTGTATCATGACGGAATTAAGGGAACGTTTAAGTTCACTGCTGATGTAAATTATCAAGAGGGAGAGCAAGATAAAAAAAATGATTTTTCCAAACAAAAAAATGCAGCAGAGAAAGAATGGCAATTATGTTCCCCTTTAAAAACTGAAGATTCACCTTTACGTATTAATTTATATGGTAAAGAACGTGTTATCTTTCATCCTGTGATTACTCCTCCTGTCCATTTTGAACCGTGGGCGATGGGCTCCAACCCGAACTGGAATAAAAAAGATGAAGATAAAACTGGATATAACGGAATTCCACAAAACTGAGGAAAAAACATGAAAATGAAATATATCATTCCGGCAATCATATTAACAGGAGGTATTATGTCATTAACAGTCTTCGCCAGTAGTCAGCCGCAGAAAATACGTAGCCTGTTTAATATCCAGCGGGCTTACTGCGCCATTAAGACTAATGGTGTTACCGGATTCGGCAACCGTAAGTCTGCCTGGCGTGGACGTGGCGGCGGAATTTCCAGCACCAACGCCTTAATGCTGATGGAAAACGGCGAAAATGAAATCAGCCTGGAGATTGGCGCGCTGGGCTGGTTTTCTGATAAGCCCCTCTCCCCGGAAGAGAGGGGGCACTTTGATCCACAATCAGCCTGCAGTCTGGAACTGGTGCGGTTTAACGGAGAGGAAAAACAGACGCTTTCATCAATAAAAGTAACCATCAGTCCACAAGGTTTACCTGAAGCACAGCCTGACAGTTCACATTCCGTCACCCGAACCAGAATTCTGGCGGAGCAGAGCATTCCGGGGCATTTTGACCCAGATTATTTCGATAACACCTATTTTCCACAGGGGATGGAACTCTACCGGTTTACACAGAAAGTAACGGTAAGCGGTATTCCGGACTGGGCATGGGTAAAAGCTGAACCTTTTACTGGCAGCAGCGAGCAGATTCAAAAACTGCAGGCAGCCTACAGCAAGATGGCGGAAATTATCAACAGCCGGGATCGAAACCGCCTGAAGGCCTATGACAAGACAGCGCTGAAAGCCTGGTCTGCGACAACCGGCGACAGCGAAGATGAAATACTATTATCACAATATACTAAAGATAAACTCGAAGGCGGAAAAGCCAGAATACTGCCCATAAGATGGGAAAATTATGATATCAGGATTATGAACAAAGGACGAATGGTGCAATACTATAATAAATCAAAGCCGAATTACTCCCCACTTGCATATAAATATATAGATGAGGATGGGGATGAAGCCATGAACTATTACGCCCCCATATTTTCACTAATTGACGATGAATTTATTCCGGTTACTTAACATCACTCATACAGACTGAATTTTATATTATATCTGAACTGCATATGTTCCCCCTGTCAATCACTTAAAAATAACGATAATGAAACTGGTTATAACAGAACACCACAAAAGTGAGAAAAATATATGAAAAAGAAATATATCATTCCGGCAATCATATTAACAGGAGGTATTATGTCATTAACAGTCTTCGCCAGTAGTCAGCCGCAGAAACTGCGTAGCCTGTTTAATATCCAGCAGGCTTACTGCGCCATTAAGACTAATGGCGTTACCGGATTCAGCAACCGTGATTCCGCCTGGCGTGGACGTGGCGGCGGAATTTCCAGCACCAACGCCTTAATGCTGATGGAAAACGGCGAAAATGAAATCAGCCTGGAGATTGGCGCTCTGGGCTGGTTTTCTGATAAGCCCCTCTCCCCGGAAGAAAGGGGACACTTTGATCCACAATCCACCTGCAGTCTGGAACTGGTGCGGTTTAACGGAGAGGAAAAACAGACGCTTTCATCAATAAAAGTGTCCATCAGTCCACAGGGTTTACCTGAAGCACAGCCTGACAGTTCACATCCCGTCACCCGAACCAGAATTCTGGCGGAGCAGGTCACCTCCGGGCATATCGATCCCGATTATTTTGATAGCACTTATTTTCCACAGGGGATGGAACTCTACCGGTTTACACAGAAAGTAACGGTAAGCGGTATTCCGGACTGGGCATGGGTAAAAGCTGAACCTTTCACTGGCAGCAACGAGCAGATTCAAAAACTGCGGGCAGCCTACAGCAAGATGGCGGAAATTATCAACAGCCGGGATCGAAACCGCCTGAAGGCCTATGACAAGACAGCGCTGAAAGCCTGGTCTGCGACAACCGGCGACAGCGAAGATGAAATACTATTATCACAATATACTAAAGATAAGCTCGAAGGTGGAAAAGCCTGGATACTCCCCATTCGATGGGAAGATTATGATGTGCGAATCATGAACAAAGGACGTATGGTGCAGTTCTATAATAAATCAGAGCCCACCTACTCCCCATTAACTTATAAATATACTGATAAAGATGGCGAGGAGTTTATGGGATTTTATGCTCCCGTTTTCTCGCTTATTAATGGGAGGTTTGTTCCGGTTACTTAACATCACTCATATAGACTGAATTTTATATTATATCTGGACTGCATATGTTCCCGCCGTCAATCACTTAAAAATAGCGATAATGAAACTGGTTATAACAGAACACCACAAAAGTGAGAAAAACATATGAAAAAGAAATATATCATTCCGGCAATCATATTAACAGGAGGGATTATGTCATTAACAGTCTTCGCCGGTAGTCAGCCGCAGAAACTGCGTAGCCTGTTTAATATCCAGCAGGCTTACTGCGCCATTAAGACTAATGGCGTTACCGGATTCAGCAACCGTGATTCCGCCTGGCGTGGACGTGGCGGCGGAATTTCCAGCACCAACGCCTTAATGTTGATGGAAAACGGCGAAAATGAAATCAGCCTGGAGATTGGCGCGCTGGGCTGGTTTTCTGATAAGCCCCTCTCCCCGGAAGAGAGGGGGCACTTTGATCCACAATCCGCCTGCAGTCTGGAACTGGTGCGGTTTAACGGAGAGGAAAAACAGACGCTTTCATCAATAAAAGTGTCCATCAGTCCACAGGGTTTACCTGAAGCACAGCCTGACAGTTCACATCCCGTCACCCGAACCAGAATTCTGGCGGAGCAGGTCACCCCCGGGCATATCGATCCCGATTATTTTCATAGCACCTATTTTCCACAGGGGATGGAACTCTACCGGTTTACACAGAAAGTAACGGTAAGCGGTATTCCGGACTGGGCATGGGTAAAAGCTGAACCTTTTACTGGCAGTAGCGAGCAGATGCAATAATTGCGGGCAGCCTACAGCAAGATGGCGGAAATTATCAACAGCCGGGATCGAAACCGCCTGAAGGCCTATGACAAGACAGCGCTGAAAGCCTGGTCTGCAACAACCGGCGACAGCGAAGATGAAATATTATTGTCCCAGTATACAAAAAATGAGCTGGAAGGTGGAAAAGCCAGAATACTCCCCATTCGATGGGAAGATTATGATATCAGGATTATGAACAAGGGACGAATGGTGCAGTTCTACAATAAATCAAATACTACCTATTCCCCATTAACTTATAAATATACTGACAAAGATGGTGATGAGTTTATGGGCTCTTATGCTCCTGTGTTCTCACTAATTGACGGTGAGTTCACCCCTGTTATTTAACATCATTTATATAACCTAAATTTTATATTAATATCTGGATGCATATATTATATCTTCTTAAATAAAATAACGATAATAAAACTGGTTATAACGGAACACCACAAAAGTGAGAAAATATATGAAAATGAAATATATCATTCCGGCAATCATATTAACAGGAGGTATTATGTCATTAACAGTCTTCGCCGGTAGTCACCCGCAGAAAATACGTAGCCTGTTTAATATCCAGCAGGCTTACTGCGCCATTAAGACTAATGGCGTTACCGGATTCGGCAACCGTAAGTCTGCCTGGCGTGGACGTGGCGGCGGAATTTCCAGCACCAACGCCTTAATGCTGATGGAAAACGGCGAGAATGAAATCAGCCTGGAGATTGGTGCACTGGGCTGGTTTTCTGATAAGCCCCTCTCCCCGGAAGAGAGGGGGCACTTTGATCCACAATCCGCCTGCAGTCTGGAACTGGTGCGGTTTAACGGAGAGGAAAAACAGACGCTTTCATCAATAAAAGTGTCCATCAGTCCACAGGGTTTACCTGAAGCACAGCCTGACAGTTCACATCCCGTCACCCGAACCAGAATTCTGGCGGAGCAGAGCATTCCGGGGCATTTTGACCCAGATTATTTCGATAACACTTATTTTCCACAAGGAATGGAACTCTACCGGTTTACACAGAAAGTAATGGTAAACGGTATTCCGGACTGGGCATGGGTAAAAGCTGAACCTTTCACTGGCAGCAGCGAGCAGATGCAAAAACTGCGGGCAGCCTACAGCAAGATGGCGGAAATTATCAACAGCCGGGATCGAAACCGCCTGAAGGCCTATGACAAGACAGCGCTGAAAGCCTGGTCTGCGACAACCGGCGACAGCGAAGATGAAATACTATTATCACAATATACTAAAGATAAGCTCGAAGGCGGAAAAGCCAGAATATTGCCCATAAGATGGGAAAATTATGATATCAGGATTATGAACAAAGGTCGAATGGTGCAATACTATAATAAATCAAAGCCGAATTACTCCCCACTTGCATATAAATATATAGATGAGGATGGGGATGAAGCCATGAACTATTACGCCCCCATATTTTCACTAATTGACGATGAATTTATTCCGGTTACTTAACATCACTCATACAGATTAATTTTTATATCAACAACTTAATAAAAAACCTATAAACAGGCTTCATAACAGTATTAAACCTATATTCCTTTCGACTGAAATGAAAACTAATTATCACCAGTTAATAAAATCACCGGAAAACATTATGCCACCAGCCGCTAAACTATCAGATAAGGGAACTCAGCATGATGGTTATCACGAAACCGTTATTACAGCAGGTTCCCCCACGGTATTTATCGACGGACTCCCCGCTGCCCGTATGGGTGATCCGCTGACGCCTCACGACAAACCCAAACATCCTCCTCATCCACGAAAAATAGCCAGTGGTTCAGGCACCCTATTTATTGACGGCCTGCCTGCCGCCAGAACCGGTGATGCCATTGACTGCGGTGGCCTGATTATTGGTACTGGCACAGTTAATATTGGCTGAGATATCAGGGAGGTTATATGTCATCAAAAGGACTGCGCTTTACGCTGGAAGTGGACGGGCTGATGGCGACAGCCACAGCAGTGGTGGGCTTCAGCCTTTACCAGTGCCATTCCACTCCCTTTGTTCTGGAAGTGGATATCGCCAGCGGTCTTCCTGACCTCGTGGCAACCGATTTTCTGGAAAAAAACGCCGTACTGACCATCTGGCAGGGCATGCTGGCCCAGCGTTATGTCAGCGGCATCATCAATGAGGTCACCTTGGGGGAAAACAACCATTGGCAGATGCGTTATCACCTGGTCATCGTCCCTCCCCTCTGGCGCTGTGGCCTGCGGCAGAACTTCCGTATCTTCCAGCAACAGGATATCCAGGCCATCTCCTCCACCTTATTGAATGAAAATGGTGTGACGGAGTGGACCCCGGTGTTTTATGAATCACATCCGGCGCGTGAGTTCTGCGTCCAGTACGGCGAAACCGACCTCGCCTTTCTGACCCGCCTGTGGTCGGAAGAGGGTATCTTTTACTTTGACTGGAACGCCCCGGAAGGGCCGGAGCAGAAGCTGGTACTGTGTGATGATGTGGCCGGGGTATCCTCTCTGGGGGAAATACCTTTCAACCCGAACACCAGTACGGAAGTCGCCACGGAATGCATCAGCAGCTTTCGTTACCGGGCGCGCACCGGTCCTTCCTCCGTCGAAACCCAAGACTACACCTTCAAAACACCCGGCTGGCCGGGCTACTACAACCGTGCGGCCGAGAACCTGAACGGCCAGCTCACGCAGTATGAAATCTTCGATTATCCGGGCCGCTTCAAGGACGAATCGCACGGACAGAACTTTGCCCGCTACCAGATTGAGGGCTGGCGGCACGATACGGAGACTGCGACTTGTATCAGCAACTCGCCGAAACTGTGGCCGGGGAAACGCTTCACGCTGACGGAACATCCTTCAGAGACGCTGAACCGGGAGTGGCAGGTAGTGAGCTGTATGCTGACCGGCAATCAGCCTCAGGCGCTGCACGGCAGCCAGGGCGAAGGCACCACGCTGGATAACCACTTTGAGGCTATCCCTGCCGACAGAACATGGCGTGTCCCTCCCCTGCCGAAGCCCTCCGTGGACGGCCCCCAGAGCGCCATCGTCACCGGCCCGGCCGGGGAGGAAATCTTCTGCGATGAACATGGCCGGGTGCGGGTACGCTTTCACTGGGACCGTTACTGTCCGGGGAATGAGGACAGCTCGTGCTGGGTGCGGGTGTCGCAGGCATGGGCGGGAACAGGGTTCGGCAATCTCGCCATTCCGCGCGTGGGCCAGGAGGTGATTGTGGACTTCCTCAACGGCGACCCGGACCAGCCCATCATCATGGGAAGAACCTACCACCAGGACAACCGCTCGCCGGGCAGCCTGCCGGGCACGAAGACACAGATGACCATCCGCTCGAAAACCTATAAAGGCAGTGGTTTTAACGAACTGACGTTCGATGACGCCACCAACAAGGAGCGGGTGTATATCCATGCGCAGAAGAACATGGATACCGAGGTACTGAATGACCGTACCACGACGGTGAAGCATGACCATACGGAAACCGTAACCAATAACCAGAAGGTGACGGTGGGCGTGGGACAGACTGTCAACGTGGGGAGTAAAAAGGAAGGCGGTCATGACCAGACGGTGACGGTAGCGAATGATCAAATAACAACGGTAGTTAATAATCAGATCACCGAAATTACTGAAGGAAATAAAACAACCGATATAGATAAAGGGGATCAGGAAATTATCCTGCATGAAGGTAAGCAAACAATAAAGGTAAAAAAAACCATCAGTGTTTCCTCAGAAGAGAAGATAGAGTTCATTTGTGGGGAGTCACGTATTACCTTGCTGGAAAATGGCGAAATTACAATTAGTGGAAAAATAATCAAGAATACCGCGAAGGACGAATATCATGTCAATACCAAAAAATTATCAGCGGATGGTAGCGAAGAACAAGTGCTGACCGGTGGCTTGTTGAAATTAAATCCATAAGTAAATCAGTTGATTACCTCACAAAGGAATACAATATGGGTAAGGAAGCAGCAAGGCAAACGGCAGATACAGCAGGACATGATGGTCCAATAACATCAGGTAGTAGTAATGTTACAACTGGAGGGTTCCCGGCAGCTCGAATGGGGGATGCTTTTATTTGTAAAGAGCATGGGCCCGGTGTAATCAGTGAAGGTTCTAAAACGGTTACAATAAATGGAATACCGGCTGCCAGAAAGGGGGACAAGGTTATTTGCGGTAAAAAATCATTACCTCCTACACAAGGACCAAAACCACCTGAATATCATTATGCGACAATAGCTAAAAATACAAATGAAGATGGCTCGGTAAAAAATCCAAATGGATCAAATGATTCTAAAACATATGTAGGATATGCAGTGTCAGCCTTATCGGATGAGGATGGTGACGGTCGATATGATACGAGTAACCTGCAAGCAGGAATTATTGATTTTCAGCTAAGTCATCCAATGGGAGATAGCGGTATAAATTTTAATCTTGGTAGTACTGTTGGCAAGGTTGGTATGACAGCAGGGACTACATCTGGAGCAAAAGGTAGCTCAGCCTCGTTCGATGTAAAGGCAACGGGAGTTTCAGGAAATATTGGCCTTAGCGCAGGGACTAAAGGCGGTGATTATGGAGAGCTAAAAGCAGAAGGGACACTTGGTACTGCGGAGGCTAAAGGCGAAAGTGTTATAATTCATGATGCTGCTGAACATCAATATGGGTTCAAAACCGAACTGGGTGCAGAAGCTGCGGTAGCGAAAGGAGATATAACCTTTGATGCCGAATCTCCTTTCTGGGGCCTAAAAGTGAAAGGGGGTATCTCTGGTACCGCTGGTTCAATTGGGTTAGCTGGCGGAACTGGACTTTTATTTGATAAGGATGATGTTATGCTTAAGATAAATTTGTCTGGTGATATAGCGTTAGGGTTAGGATTTGGCGGAGATATAGAAATCCAATTTGGTCCATTTTTTAATCATTCAACAGGTGGTTCTGGTGTTATTCTTTCAGGTGTGGCAACTGTTATCATTGGAGGTTAAATGAACCGATACAATATAATGTTTAGAATGTTATTTGGGGTTATAGCTTTTTTACTACTTTCCTGTATTAGTGTTATGTTAAATGATGATTTACAATACACTCGATCGTCAACTATATGCTTTCTTACCGGCTGTTATCTGTTTTTGTATTTTTTTGTATTTTCTCTTATTGATGCTGGCGTCAATAATATAGCGTCATTTCATCAGAAATATAACCAAGAAAATACCAAAAAATCATTTCTTAAAAATTTCATTGAAGGAGAAAACCTGGTATCTAAAGGATATAAATTAGCTTTTAATTTGGGTTTTTTAGTTGTGATGTATTTTATGTTAAAAAATGAAATGTAGATAATCCAGAGAGAGTTATTATAATGAGAGAAAGCAATAACAAACCATCCTTTCCAAGGTCAGTGACATATAGTTTTGAATACCAGAAAGAACACTTTTGGCGATGCCGCTATACATCCTCAGAAGTAACAAGCTTACATTACAAAATATTACTCCCCTTGGATGTGAAACCGGTTAGCATTAAACCTGAGCTAATTGCAGGAACCAATAACCTCTATGCTATTGGTTGCTATCAGACCATTTCTGGAGCAAAATCTCCCTTTACAGAAGTTGATGTAGTCTATGAGCATATAAATAATGACATCGATGCCAGTGACTGGGGAGAACATATATTAAACCTTTTAGGTGAAGAAATTCTTTACTGTAAATATTATTATAGCGTTAGTGGTCGATATGCTGACTTTTTGACAAAAAAAGATATCGATAACGAAACCATCACATCAAGAATTAGAGTGTTTAAAAATTATGATTTTGAAAACAACAGGGCCAATGTGATAATGGTAAAAGCCTGTTGTAACTGGAAGGATTATGAATCGCTGGCTGAAGATCTCTTTCATTGCGTGAAGTTTTTCACTTTAATTAATGACTCAAAGTGGCATTTAGCGGAAGAATTAAAGAGTATAAATCTGGATATGCCTGCAAATTATTCTTTTTATTACCCGGCTTCATGGCTGTATTCAGAACGATATAATAATAAAAAAATGAGCTACTATTCGTTATCTTTAAAAGAAGAAAGTAACGTTCATGGCATTATTGATGGTTATTTTTTATACCATGATGCAGCAATCAATAAAGAACAGGTTTGTAAACTAATTGTCAGTCAACTAAAAGAGAATAATTACCCTGAAATTGATGAAATTTCACTACGAGAACGCAAAGATACTTTCAATAAAAACATTACGGAACTATGGGCGGGTGAGTTAAAAGTAAATAACGCAAGAAATGGGGAAGGCATGCTAGTTGCTTTTGCCGGAAAAATTCAGGAAAGTTGGTTCTATGTAATTGGGTCATTTGCTCTACAAAAACAAAATTTCGGTTCCTGGGCTGCGGGAAAACGAGCAATAGATATTATTTTAAATTCACTTAATAACTACGATTTAGAGTATGAAGATCAGTTTTATCTTGAGCATTGATATAACGTTCAATAGATCCAATAAGTTAACCAAATAAATTCATGCTTTCGTCCTGGTAGCGTGCCTGAACGCAAGCGTAACACTGTACTGTCATAGCCACTGAACCGCTGGCTGTCTTTTTTCCTGTCATCATCAGGGATGGTTATATGTCATCAAAAGGATTGCGCTTTACGCTGGAAGTGGACGGGCTGATGGACAGGGAAAGATCACGAAAAGTAGGTTTTTCGTACTAATAAAACCGCATTTTTTGTTTAAAAATCAAGTCAATCCTTTTCCTATGCAGGTGTCCTTCTGGTATTACATATGATCAAATATCTCCTGAAAAATAAGGAGAACAGATTATGGAACTTGGAAAGCTAGTGGCACATATTTCAATTATTCCTGATTACAGACAACCCTGGAAAGTAGAGCATAAATTATCAGACATTCTGCTTTTGACAATCTGCGCTGTCATTTCTGGTGCCGAAGGATGGGAAGATATCCAGGATTTTGGCGAGGCTCATATTGATTTTTTAAAGGAATAGGGTGATTTTGAAAATGGTATTCCTGTTCATGACACTATTGCCAGAGTGGTATTGTATAAGCCCTAAAAAATTCCATGAATGTTTTATCAACTGGATGCGGGATTGTCATTTATCAGAAGAAGGCGATGTTATTGCGATTGACGGGAAGACTCTGCGTCGATCTTATGATAAAAGCCGTCGTCGGGGAGCAATTCATGTAATCAGCGCATTCTCTACCATGAACAGTGTCGTTCTTGGGTAGATAAAGACAGCTGAGAAATCAAATGAGATCACTGCAATACCAAAACTTCTTAACCTTCTGGATATCAAGAAAAAATTGATTACAACTGACGCAATGGAATGTCAGAAAGATATCGCTGAGAAGATTAATAATCAGGGGAGTGATTATTTATTCGCAGTGAAAGGAAATCAGGGACGATTACAATAAGCATTTGAAGATAAGTTTCCATTAAAAGAAATCAACAATCCGAAGTATGACAGCGCAGCAGGTGTTCTTTTAGGTCCCATTACAGTTTCTGGTATACTGTACAATGTGTATTATGGAATCTTTAAATGATTACCCCACAGCGAGCTATTGATATCGCAAAAGATTATTGCGTTCGAAAAAGACTTGGTTGGAGTGAAAGTAGCCTTTATGTTGAAACCAAAATGATAAAAGGCGATCCTTGTTATGTTATTTATACATGTAATGTTGATTTATCAAAACTGGACTGGTTAGAGATGGTTACAACAACTCCTTTCCATGTATATGTCAGTATGGTTACCGGAAAGTGCATTGGTTGTGAGACTGGAAACAGAGGTATAGAATTTGAACGTTAATATATAAATAAAATAACATCTCACATTAACCCCACATTCTAACTTAAGTCTAATACATAACAAAGAAAATCTCAAATTCGCATGAAATTATAAAATTTATGATATATAATTATCATAAAATATTTCTCTATTGAGATTGATTAATAAAGTGATATTTTATTATAACCAGTTACAATTTATGATATAGACTATAATGTATATTATGGAGTTACTAAATGATCACACAATAGGCTGCCATTGATATGTAAGTATCCCGCATAATCGTGCCATTCACATTTAGAGATCTTCCGGCATACTCACTCTGCCAACGAAGGAGATCGCTATGCGTAAAGCCCGTTTTACTGAGCATTAGTTCATCGCCGTGATTAAGTCGGTTGAAGCCGGACGTACCGTCAAGGATGTCTGCCGGGAGGCTGGTATCTCTGAAGCCACTTACTACATCTATGGACTACCTCCGTTTCGCAAGTACAGAATCTGGTTTTGGGTTGTTGCTTACATCTATCCGGCATCAGGAAAACCTGTGCCCAAATGAGTAATCCGCACACAATCGCCTCAACAACTGGACGGCCTCTGAGGCCAATATAATAGTCAGGTTCCGATTGTGCAGGTGCAACCTGTCACCATTTTTCAGTACACTGCAACTCGTCTGGCTGGGTACTAACGTCCAACTGCCTGATATTCGGTATCATTTCTAAGCATCGACCAGATTATTCTCGCGTTCTTGTTAGCCACCGCCACGGTCGTTTTATTAAACCCGCGCCGTTCCTTTAACTGGTTAACCCACTGATGCAGGCCGCCATCATTGTTATTCGTGGCAACTCTGACGACAGCGCGGGCACCATGAATAAAAAGTGTCCGCAAATGCTTGTCGCCTTTTTTCGTCATATTCATTAGTACCTGCCTGTCGCCACTCGAGTGCTGTCGTGGAACCAGACCAAGCCATGCGGCAAAGTGACGACCATTTTTAAATTCAGTTCCTTTGCCAGTCGCGGCAACAACAGCTGTTGCTGTTTCAGGGCCAATGCCTTTAACTTTGGCAATGCGCTGGCAGGCTTCTGATTGCCTGAACACAGCATCAATTTCTTTATCAAAAAAGTTTATACGACGACCAAGATCGTTAAAGAGATCATATAGATCTGCAATCGTCCTGCGCATTCCAGCGCTAAGACCATTTTCAGCATCTTCTAGGATAAGCGGAACAGCACGACGAACTCCTGAGACTGCCGCGCCGATTGTTATTCCCCGATCAAGCAGCAGTCCCCGGATTTGACAGACTCTCGCAATACGATGATTGACAATACGCTGTCTTGCACGGTGCAGAGCCTGAATATCCTGCTGTTCAGGGCTTTTCGGTGGAACAAACTGCATCGTAGGTTGCATCAGAGCCACAGCTATCGCCTGCGCATCGTTCCCGTCATTTTTTTTGCCCACGGACAAAAGGTTTTACATACCGGGGGCTGATGACTTTTACGTTATGACCCAGTTTCTCAAACTCACGCTGCCAGTAAAATGCGCCTGTAGATGCTTCTATACCGATCAGACACGCCGGAATATTCGCCACCGTCTGGAGTAATTCTTTTCGGCCGGTACGTTTTGAATAAACTGGCTTACCGGCCTGGTTTAACCCACAAAGCTGAAAGACATTTTTAGCCAGATCAATACCCAGAAATATGATATTCATGGTGATTCTCCTGCTGAACGCATTTTGTACAGTTAACCGCAGAGGGAGGAGGTAGTCCATCCCATTAACTGGAAGTCTAAATACGGCGGCATGGAAGCTTCTGATATTAAAAAGATAAAGGCTCTGGAGGACGAGAACCGACGCCTCAAACAGATGTTTGCCGATCTCAGTCCTGAGAACCGGGCGCTGAAAGACGTTATCGAAAAAAGCTTTAAAACCAGCCTTTAAGCGTGAGCTGGTAACACATCTGATAACGGCATTCGGACTCAGTATTCGCCAGGCCTGCCGGAGTCTGAACCTGAGCAGAACGGTTTATCATTATCGCCCGGATACCACTCGTGATGAACCTGTTATTTTCGCATTACAGGCTGCTGCCGAACGGTATCCACGATATGGTTTTCCAAAGTTATTTCAGATCCTGCGGCGTCAGGGATACCAGTGGAATCATAAAAGGATCCACCGTATTTACTGTCTGCTTAAGCTGAATTTTCGCCGCAAAGGTAAACAGCGTTTGCCTGTGCGTAATCCATCACCGCTGGCTACGCCCGAAGCGTTAAACCAGAGCTGGTCCGTTGATTTCATGCATGACGCTCTGATTTGCGGTCGTCGCTTTCGCACGTTCAATGTCGTTGATGACTTTAACCGGGAGGCATTGTCGATTGAAATCGATCTGAATCTGCCAGCCCCGCGAGTGGTCCGGGTGCTCGACAGGATCGCGGCAAACCGCGGCTATCCAGCCATGCTTCGCATGGATAATGGTCCGGAGTTTATCTCTCTGGCGCTGGCTGATTGGGCAGATAAACATGGAGTAAAACTGGAATCTATCCAGCCGGGCAGGCCGGCGCAGAACGCTTTCATTGAGCGCTTTAACCGGACATACCGTACAGAAATACTCGATTTTTATCTGTTCAGAACGCTGAATGAAGTGCGGGAAATCACGGAAAAATGGTTGTCAGAATATAACTGTGAACGCCCGCATGAATCACTGAGCAATATGACACCAGCGGAATACCGACAACAACATTATTTGGCCGGGATCTCAAAAAATGCTTGGAACTAAAACGGGTCTATTTTCACTCTGAGCGCAGTAACAAAATTAAATATCAACAGACTTGTTATTTAATGTTAAATTTGTTAAACACCCATAGTAACATGACGAAATAAATTTAGATGTGATAGTCACTGAATGCTGGACGTTATGGCTAAAACCAGGGCAATTAGACAATCACGCGAGAACAATCATTTTTTATTGGGAATATTCCGAATGCCTCGCGAGATGTTATTAATGCCTGACGGGAAATTAAAGGCTAACTTGTTGATTTAACCTTCTTTGTTGCAAACGATATCCCCCCTTGCTAGAATCTTCGATAACTTCTGTAGATTCTTTTGATAAAAACCATTGATGGTGCTTTTGCATTTTATCTCGTATAACTTGACCATATTTTTCCAGCGGAAGAAGTAAGTGTCTAACTTTATAAATTGAAATGCCGCAAAGATCGGCAATTTCCCGTGTAGACAGACCTTCAGCACTATGATCTTTTAATAGTTCAAGAATAAAAACTTGCTCGGGAACCCTGACCGTAGCAAAGCTGCTTATTCCCATTTCCGCCGCTATCATCTGCAGAGTGTTACACGGTGCGCTATACCGTACGGGTAACGCACCTGAAGGGTAAGAACTCAGCGAGAGTTTCATGGCACAGCCTCCTGGGTTACAAAGGAGTGCCCAGTATGCATTCACACCCGTTTAACTAGCAACATTAGCTGCAAATGATCATGAAAAAAGGTTTTTTATCTAACATTCACGTTGTTTTATTTTAAAAAACCTGCATGTTAGAGAAAAGCAGGGCTTAGCGCGGAGAGGAACATGAGGTTCGACATAGAGGGATTTATCACTTTTGATACCGAGGATGCGTCTCTCGTTAACCTGTTGACCGGTGATTGTATTGAATTATCTCAAACATCGACACGGCTTCTGGCGGAGTTGCTTAATCATCGCGGCGATATCCTCTCGCGCAATGAAATTTTCCAGTCTGTTTTCGATAAATATGGCGCCCGAGCGTCCAACAGCAATCTGAATCAGTATATTTCAACACTGCGCAGAAACCTGAACGATTTAGGCGTTGAAAAGGAAATCATCGTCACGGTGCCGCGTATAGGTTTTAAAATAGCGGAAGATGCAATCATCAATAACGATCGCGAGTATCGAACGCCCTTTCTTGAAGAAAAAGAACCTGAACCAGAACTGACTGAAGTACACCACTCGTTCCATCAGATGATTACCCGCGTTATCGCGCTGGCGATGGCCCTTTTGCTGCTGATCATAAAACCTGGCGCATACAAATCTGAACCCGACTTACATAAAATGGTTAAAGGTCAGTGTGTTATTTTTACGTCTACGTCCTTGTCGTTTATGGATGTTAAAAACAGCTTTGACTTAACGCCGCAAGTCCTCGATTGTTCGAAGGCCAAAGAATTGTACGTTTACAAACAGCAGGTAACAGGCACCCTGGGTAATATTATGCAACTACTCCTCATTAAGTGTGACAACCGTGGTTGCGTAAGTTTTTATTACAGAGAAAAAAATAATGCCTAAGCGAATTATTTTACTTTTTATCAGTATCGTTGTGTTGTTTATCGGCGCAGTTTACGGTTTCACCCGCCCCCCGGCCTTTTCATGTAAGTCACAATTTTCGATTGTACAAAACATCAACAATGATACCATCCGTAGTGAAGGATTGATTTTTGCCAATCTCACAGATGACACGTTTCTGGTCAGCATTGACGGTTTGTTGGTCCATAATAAACAAAAGTATTTAATCTCGCGCACGCTCAAAATGAAATACCAGCCGTACAACGCCAGTGCGCATTTGTACAAAATAACCCGTGTGCAAATAGTTCGCGACAACACTGACAATGTTGATGATGAGATAGCTAATAGTTTACTGTTTGGCAAAGGGCCGGACGAAAAAATTATTTTTCTTAAAAAGCTCAATAACAATGTAATATTATTTGGTAACCACGCATTTCCGCAGTATGGTTGCAAACGAGATTAATTTGTGTGGTTTTCTTTCACGAAGCACAGCATATGTTAACTTTCTCATATCATGAATATAAACTTAATCGAATCTCTGGCTTGTATTTCAAAAATAATAGACATGATCAATCCCAGACTCAACCTGCATCATGTCAGAACGGCCTACATCGCCTGGCATTTAGCCAGGGAGTCGCAGTTTACCCCCGCGCAGTGTCGTAAGACCCTGTTGGCGGCGCTACTGCACGATATAGGCGGTCTGAATGAAGAGTCGCGCCTTCAACCGCTTAGCTACTATGACAATGAGCTCAATAACCATGCCGCGGTGGGCGCCGAACTGCTGGCCAGCGTGCCGTTATTGAACCCGTTAAGCCCTATTGTGCGCTACCATCACACCCGCTGGGATAATGGCCAGGGAGCAATGGTCAACGGGTCTAAAGTCCCAAAGGAAAGCCATGTGATCTACCTGGCGGATCGGATAGACGTTTTAATCGCGCGCTACCGCGCTAACGATATAATATCGGTCAAAGACGAAATTATTAATATAATTGCGGGCGGCGACAATCTTTTATATAAACCTGAATATATCTGCGCCTTCAGAAAAATAGCAAATTGTGAGCATTTTTGGTTAAAAATCAAATCGACAGACTTTGACGATTATATTAAAGATATTCCCCGGATTCATAACGACTCCGTCTCCTTGCATAATTTTCGTGACATCGCTGGCATGCTGGCTTTTATTATTGATGGGTTTAGCCAGCATGGCGTTCAGCATTCGCTGGTCGTGGGACGCATATCGGGTTATCTCGCCAAAGAGATGGGGATTACGCCAGTACAATGCCTGAAGATTGAAATTGGCGGTTTGCTGCACAATCTGACGTCCCTGACGTGCGGCTCAGCGCCAGCGCATACCGGTGATGAAAATGTGGTCTGGGATGAGCTTTACCCCATTGAAGCGATCAGAGATATCGCGGGCTGGTGCCACACGCATAAGACGGTAACGGCAAGATCCGCCGCGCCGCCAGAAGCCATGATTCTGCGGGCCAGCATCTGGCTGGCGTCATTGCTTCAGGGCGTAACCCTGTCGAGTGAATTCAAAGCGCGCGTAGGAGAAACGGCGGAAATCGCCCCGGAACTGGCAGGGATCGTGCAACAGCACAGTACGGTGTTGTTGCAAATCTTTCAGGAGTCGGTCAAAGAAAGGCGCGCATTAGTGCAAAGAATCAACCAGTTAAGTCTAACGTAAACCGCGAGAAGCCTCACTTCTCGCGGTTTTCGATCATCAGGCAGACAAACCGCCGTCCAGTATCAGCGTCTGCCCGGTGAGATAACTGCTTCCCTCCCCCGCCAGAAACGCCACTGCACGCGCAACGTCCTGCGTACGCCCGAGACGGCGCAGCGGAATATTCTGCTGCATCGTTTTCAGATGCGCCGCAGGAATAGCCTGTACCATCTCACCTTCAATCAAGCCCGGCGCCAGACAGTTAACCCGAATACCAAAGCGCCCCACTTCCCGCGCCAGCGAATGCGTCAACCCGATCATCGCCGCTTTACTGGCCGCGTAAGCCGTCTGCCCGCTATTGCCCTTTACCGCCGATACCGACGACATAAACACAATCGCACCGCTGCCCTGGGTCATCATGGCGGGCAACAGGATCCGGTTCCAGTTCACGACGGAAACAAGATTGTTATTCAGCACCTCCTGCCAGTCCTGCGCGTTCTGGTGAATGTGCAGACCATCACGGGTCATTCCGGCGTTATGGATGATAGCGGCTGGCGCGCCGCATTTTTCCAGCAGCGACGTTGCCAGTTGCGAAACACGTTCTTCATCGCTGCCGTCGCAGCAGTGCCCCTGCACCCAGGTTGCGGTGCGCAGACGCTGCGCGGCCTCCAGCGTCTGCGCGATCCTGGCCTCGTTGCGTCCGGTAAAGACAATATTCCAGTCCGGCAGCAGGTGGCTCACCAGCGCCTGACCAATCCCCCGGCTACCGCCGGTGATCAGCATCCATTTTTCCGCCATGTCAGTCCGCCATCGCCTTTTCAATACGCTGGCTCAGCTCGCGCAGCGTCATAAAGGGATTCTTCATGAACATTTCCGGATTCACCGTCACATTAAATTCACGTTTCGCCAGCACCATCAGCTCAACGTAGTCCAGGCTATCCAGCTCCAGTTCCGGCAGCGTCGTCTCCGGGGTCAACGCGTCTGGCGTCATATCTTTTGCGTCGCAGATCATTTCGCTGATTTTTTTATAGATCATTTCTTGTTGGCTCATTTTATTTTCCTTTTGTCAGCGCGCCGACCTTCAGGGTAACGGCGCTGCAAATGAAACGTTGTTGATAACAGGTTCGCGCCGCGATCCGCACCACCGCGCCCGTAGCGAGGTCGCCGACGACCAGCGCAGGGAGCGTGTCGATCACCAGCCGCGGCGGTAACGTATTCGCCCGCCACGGCTCAAGAAGCAGACTGTCGAAAATGACCTCCTGATGGGTCTGCATGACCGGGAAACGGTTAAAAAGCGCCTCCAGAGAAGGGCAGTCCGGCAACATCGCGGCGACAGAGGGTTGATGTAGCAGCGCATCGTCCTGTAGCAGATGGCGGAACAGCAGCGCGTCCAGGAAATGCCACTGCTGGGCGTCGGGCAGTAGCGGCTGAAATGACTGATGCAGCCCGGCAAGCGTGGCGGAGTCCAGCACTCGCTGGCTCAGGCCGTCGTCGCGCGGAAAGCCCTGTTCCGGCGTAAGCTGACAGGACAGACAGGTTTCTCCCCCCGCGCGCTCTTTCACCGACACCACGACGCGCTCGCTCGCTTCACGCATCAGAGAGTACGCCGTATCCCGCCACAGTGGTCTGCGCAGACGTACGGTGCATTTCAAAAACGGCGCGCTGTCGGCGGGCGGGCTGATAAAACGCTTCACATCGAGTAACGCGCGCATCCCGTGAACACTAAGCGCGTGTCCCCCGCGTGCTTTCACCCACGCTTCGTCAAAATGCACCGGGTTGTAATCACCGGAAAACGCCGCCCAGCGGCTGGCGTCCTGATGACCATAATGCAGGGGCATCATGCGTGTTTCTCCAGGATCAGCGCCGCATTCGCTCCGCCAAAGCCAAAGCTCAGATTCAGCGTGCGGCGAATGTCGCCCGCGCGGTGACCCTCGATCACATAATCCAGATCGCAGCGTTCATCAGCCTGTTGGAAGTTGGCCGTCGCGGGTATCACGCCGTGGGCGATAGCCTGTAAGCAGACGATACTTTCGAATGTCCCTGCTGCGGAGATTAAGTGTCCGGAATAGGATTTGGTGCTGGAGACCGGGATTGCGTAAGCCGCGTCACCCAACGCCATTTTGAGCGACTGGGTTTCGTTAATGTCGTTCAGCGGCGTTGAGGTCCCATGCGCATTAATGTAGTCCAGTTGTTCAGGCTCCAGCCCGGCCTGCTGCAGGGCATGGGTGATGGTTTGCACTCGGGCCAGACAGTCTTCCGCCGGCGAGGTGAAATCCCAGGCGTCCGAGAAGTTGGCGTAGCCGGTGATTTCGCCGAGGATCGTCGCCCCACGCGCCAGCGCCCCTTCGCGTTCCTCCAGACACAGCACCGCCGCCCCTTCAGAAAGCACAAACCCGCTGCGATGGGCGCTGAAAGGACAGCTTGCCCGCTGCGGGTCCGACGGCTCCTTGCTGAGCGCCCCCAGCACGTCAATGTTCCACACCGCACAGTGACTGGTGAGCGACTCGCCCGCGCCAGCCAGCATCATCTGCGCCCTGCCGCTGCGAATCACCTCATACGCGTCGCCAATAGCAATCGTGCCCGTCGCGCAGGCGGCAATCACCGTATTCTGATAGCCGTTCAGCCCCCAGAACTGACTGCATGCGGCAGTCGTCACGCTTGGCATGGCGTAAAAACAGTTGAACGGCGAGGCGACGCCCGTCGCGGCGAATTCGCTCTGCGCCTCGTAACTTTCATCCAGCCCTGCCCAGCCGGTGCCCATAATCACGCCGCAGTCCAGCGGGTTATAGAATTCCTGGGGCGGCTTATCGCCGAAGGCCATGCCCATCGCCTGACGCGCCGCGCCAACGGTCAGGCGGGCAAACCGCGGCAGCCGACGCCGGATGGCGGCAGGCACCCCCATCAGACTCGGCTCGTTATCCACCAGCCCGAGAAAATGGGTGTTGATATTCAAGGCGGTTTTGTCGACGTAGCGATAGCCATGTCGTTTGTCCATGATTGCCTGCCAGCTTTCCTCTGCCGTTGCGCCAAGCGGGGTCACGGCGCCATACCCGGTAACGACAACCCGCTTAAAGTCATTATTCAGCTTCATGTTCCATCATCCTGTATTGCGTTTCGCCACCCCCTTGCGCCAGCCAGAGCTGCAGCGTGGCGTAGAGGTAGTCGTATTGGGTTTGTGCAAGGGCGTTCTCTAACGTCAAGATGTCGTCCTGCGCATTGAGCAGCGTCTGAAAGTCCACGGCCCCAGCGCGATAACGGCTTTCCGTCAGCGTTAAGCGCTGCTGGCTCAGCGCCAGCGACTGATGCAGCCTTGCGCGCTGCTCGCTCGCGCTCAGCCGGTTTTCCATTGCCTCATCCACCTCGGCGAGCGCGGCATAGGCGGTGGAGCGAAAGGTAATCGCCGCCTGTTTAACCGCTAAATCCGCCTGCCGCACGGTAAGGCGCTGGGTGTTCCACTGGATAAACGGCAGGGCCAACGCGCCGCCCACGGTGCGAATCGGATCGCTGAACCACTGGTTAAATACCTGACTGCCGGCATTCAACGAGGCGTCAAGGGAGAGCGAAGGGTAAAAACGCAGCCGCGAGGCGTCGTATCCGGCAAGCGCCGCACGCAGACGGGACTCCGCCGCCTGAATATCCGGACGCTGAGCGATAACATACAGCGGCGTTTTTTGCGCAACCGGCACCTGTTGATTGACATCCAACGCAGGCGACTCGTCAGCGTGCTGTTCCGCCGGTCTGTTAAGCAGCAGCGCCAGCGCATTACGCGCGCTGCTGCGCTGTTGCTCCAGCGTACGCAGTTGGTTTTGCCGCTCCAGCAGCGCCTGCTGCGCTTGCAGGACGTCAAGCTGTCCCACTTTCCCGGCCTGAAACCACGACCTCACCTGCTGTAAGGTCTGCTGAGAAATGGTCAATGCTGCGCGCTGGTTGCGGATCTGCTGGTTATACAGCGCGATACGCCAGTAAAGCTGGGCGGCCGTCCCTTGGGTGGAAAGCATCGTCGCGTGATAATCCTGTTCGCTTGCCACCGCCTCCCATTCGCTCTGTTCACGGATACGGGCCAGCTTTCCCCATAAATCCACCTCATAGCCAATAGTGATCCCGCTGCTGTAACTCTCCTGCGACGCGCTACCGCGCCGCACATTTTTGCTGTTGTTGGCGGAACCGCTCACCGTGACGTCAGGGGTGAGGTTGGTATTGGTCAACCCTGCAGCCACGCGCGCCTGCTGGAGGGCGATCGCGGCAGCCGCAAGATCGTTATTGCTGATGAGTACCTGCCCGATAACCCGCGTCAGGCGTGGGTCGCCAAAACGCTGCCAGCCAAAAACCGCTACTGTATCCGGCGCCACTTGCCATTGCCGGGGCAGTGAGAGCAGCGGACGCTGGTAGTCGCTGCGGGTCAGTTGCCCACAGCCGGAAAGCAGTAGCGCTGTCAGAAAAACCGCGCCCCAGCGCAATTTTTTGCCGGATGGCGACGTACTACGTGGTGGTAATATCTTCATCGTCATTCGCGTGCCAGCGCCTCTGTCGGGTTAAGGCGAGCCGCTCTGCGCGCCGGGAAATAGCCAAACGTCAGACCTATAAGCGCGGAAAACCCACACGCCATCAGCACCGGAAAGGCGGTAAAGACCATCGTGAAGGCGTCGGTGGCGACAGCGAAGATATGCCCTGCCACCCACGAGCCCATTACCCCGAGCAGGCCGCCGAGAGCGCAGATCATCACCGCCTCGATCAGAAACTGATTCATAATGTCTGACGGCCTTGCGCCCACGGACAGGCGAATACCGATCTCATGGGTACGCTCGGTCACCGAAACCAACATGATGTTCATCACCCCCACGCCGCCCACCAACAGCGAAATAGCGGCGATTGCGGTGATCAACAGCGACATAGAGTCGGAGGTTTTTTGCAGGGCGTTTGCCAGCTGATCGTCGGTCTGGATAAAGAAGTCTTTTCTGCCATGCTCACGCAGCAGATGCCGTTCCGCGCGCTGCGCCGCGTCATGCGGTTCCAGCGTCGGCTGAAAACGCGCGATCAACGACTCCAGCGGTTTCTCGCCGGTTAGTCGCTGCTGTAAGGCCGTATGCGGCGCCCAGGCCGCCATAAAGCCGCCAACCACTTTCGGGCCAGGGCGGGTGGCAACACCAATGACCCGCCACGGCGCACCGGCAATTTGCACGATCTCGCCGAGGGCGTTTTCACCGCCGGGAAACAGCGTATCGCGTCCGGTTTCATCAAGGATGAGCACCGGTTCGCCTTCGGCGACGTCACGCGCGGTAAAACCATTTCCCTCGACGAAGCGCAATCCCTGCAGCGAGAAGAAGTCCTGCGACACGCCGGAAAGCATCAGCGAAGAATCCAGCCCCTTGCGGACCGCGAGCGTGGTGCTGCTCACCACTGGCGAGACGCCCATAATCCACGGCAGCGCTTGTAAACTCCGCACATCGTCCAGCGACAGCGCGCGTTCCATATCCGGGCGTTTGCTGCCCCATCCCGTTCCAGGACGGATCTCCAGCGTGGTGCTTCCCAGCTTGCCGATTTCGCTCATGATCGCCTGACGCGCCCCTTCGCCAACGGCCATCGACGACACGACTGACGCAATACCGATGATAATCCCGAGCATTGAGAGAAAGGCCCGCATCCGGTGCCCAAGCAACGATCGCCACGCCATGCGTACCGACTCATGCAGACTGCGCCCTAACGACGCGCGTCCGTTGTCCTGATCCGGTAACGCCGAAGCCAGCCTGACAGCGACATGCTGTTCATCGCTGATGATCCGCCCGTCGCTGATTTCAATAATGCGCTGCGCCTGACGGGCCACGTCGCGGTCATGGGTCACGATAATCACCGTGTGCCCGGCGGTATGCAGCTGATGCAGTACATCCATCAACGCCTTACCGCTCACGCTGTCGAGGGCGCCAGTCGGCTCATCGGCCAGAATGATATGGGCGCCGTTAATCAGCGCCCTGCAGACGCTCACACGCTGCTGCTGACCGCCGGAAAGCTGAGCAGGCCGATGTTGCAGGCGGTTCTCCAGACCGAGCTGGCGCGCCAGTCGCTGTATACGGGCTTTACGCTCTGGCTCCGGCATGGCGGTATAAAGCGCAGGAATCGCGATGTTCTCTTCTGCGGTCAGATACGGCATCAGGTGGTAGCGTTGAAAAATAAAACCCAGATAGCGGCTGCGAAGGTCTGCCAGGCGCAGTTCGTCGGCCTCATGCACCGGCGTGCCGTTAATCAGCACTTCACCGGACGTGGGTTTGTCGAGGCAGCCAATAATGTTCATTAGCGTGGATTTCCCCGACCCGGACGCCCCGACAATCGCCACCATCTCGCCGGCGTGAAGGGTCAGTGAAATATCGCTGAGAACCGGAAGCACCTGCGTTCCGGCGTTAAACGCGCGGCAAACCTGACGTAAAACGATAATCGGCTCCATCCGCTATCCCCGCCCTGCATCCTGCGCCAGCACCACCTGTTCACCCGCCGTTAACCCCTCCAGCACTTCAGCATACTGCCTGTCATTAATGCCGATACGGATGATGCGGGTGCGCGTTTTGCCATTCTCATAAGTGGTAATGGCGTAACGCTCGGTGTCCTGTGCCTGTCCCAGCGCGGCGACCGGTACGCGCAGAACGTTTTTGGCTTTCGCAATCTGGATAAACACCTGCGCCGTCATTGACGTTTTGAGCTCGCGCTCCGCGTTAGGCACTTCAAACGTTCCGGTGTAGTAGACCGCCATCGCCTGCTGATTGCCGCCCATTCTGTTTTCCCCGGACGCCTCCAGCGCCTCCTGCGGCGCGGGCTGAACAAAGCCCATCGTGCTGCTATAGCGTTTTTCCGGGTTGGCAATGACGTAGAAACGCAGCGGCTGACCGGGGCGGATCTTCTGCACGTCCGCCTCTGAAATCCGCGTTTGCACCTGCATGGTGTCGAGATTCGCCAGCACCAGGATGGTCGGCGCGGTTTGCGAGGAGACGATGGTCTGCCCTTCCCGGGTCACAATCCCCAATACTTCGCCGTCGATCGGGGCGACGATGCGGGTATAGCTCAGGTTAGCCTGCGCGGATTTCACCGCCATCTCCGCCTGTACAATCTGCGCATCGCTCACAGCGATCTGCTGCACCTGCGCGTCGTACTGCGCCTGCGCCTGCTCAAATTCACTGCGCACGCCAGAGCCGTCGCGCATCATCATCCGCTGACGGTTAAGCTCCTGGCGATAACGTAACAGGGTCGCCTGCGCCGACAGCTTTTGCGCTTTGGCGCTGGCAAGCTGCGCGTGGGCGTTGTTAAGGTCAGACTCCTGAATGGTCGGGTCGATCTCCGCCAGCAGTTGCCCTTTTTTTACCTTGTCGCCCTGACGCACGTACAGCTTGCGAAGCTGTCCGTTGACCTGCGCCCCAACGTTGACCTGCACCGCCGGTTTCAGGACGCCGGTGACCAGCACGACTTTTTCGATATCCCCTGTACCAATGGTTTCCAGCGCCAGGTGTTCATCGGGAGAGTCAGAGGCCAGCGTCGTCCACGCCACGCTGCTGGCGACGACAAACACCAGTCCGAAAGCAGCCAACATCCAGCGGGTTTTACGCGTCATACATCGGCCTCCAGAGGGCGCAACTGGCCTGCAATAAGCTGATAAACGCGCGGAAAATGCGACAGTACCTGTTCGCTGTGGGTTACAACAATCAATGATTTACCGGTTTCGTGACAGTGACGGCGGAGCGTCTCCATCACGGTCGCCGCCGTGTCGTCGTCAAGATTCGCGGTCGGTTCGTCGAGCAGCAACACCGGACGCGTACTGTACAGCGCCCGCGCCAGCAACAAGCGCTGACGTTGCCCAAGAGAAAGCGCCGCGTGGCTTTCCCGAATCAGGGCGTCAACACCGCCTGGCAGCCCGCGCACCACGTCACCCAGCGCGAGGGAATCAAGCAGCGCCTCAATGCGTCCGCGGTCGCGTTCACGGTACTGTGCGTCAAACAAAGTGATGTTTTCCCGCACCGAGGCGTTAAACAGGATGTCCTCCTGGCTTTGCAGACAGACAAGCCGCGTGAGCAATTCCGGAGACAGGCGCGTTTCGCCGGCATAACAGCCGCCCGCCTGAGGTGCCAGCAGTCCGGCGATCAGCCGCAACAGGGTACTCTTTCCGGTCCCGGACTCGCCGACGATCGCCATCTGCTCTCCGGCGTTCAGGGTGAACGATACTCCGTTCAGAATCGGCCTCGCCGGATCGTAATCGTAGCGCAGGGCATCAAAGTGAAGCGTGGGCACCGCGCCTGACGGCAGCGCCGGGGTCAACGGCACGGGCTCGGCTTCGTCTCTGCGGGCAAACAGGCTATGGGCGCGGGTATCAATAACGTTGAGCTGGGTTTTTTGAATAATGCCGTAGAAAATCCGCGTCACGTAAGAGGTAAAGATCTGGCGCAGAAAGCTGTAGGCAAAAAAGTCGCCCAGCGAGATGAGTTTGCTGTGTACCATCGGCAGCACCACCAGCATAAACACCACCATTTCCAGACTGCCAGTCAGTTGATACAACCCCTCTTTAACCTGCTGATAGACTTTCTGGCGCTGCAGGCAGGAAAAAAGATCGCGGCTGAACGCTGCAAACTGCCCTTGCCGCTGGCCTTCCAGCCCTGCGGTTTTGACGGTCAAAATGCCCTGGATAGTCTCCATAAAGAAGTCGTTCAGGGTGGCGCTTTTAAGCTGCAACTGCTGCGTGAACCAGCGGTCGCGGATCACCGCCCAGACGCTGATGATCCCCATCACCGTCACCCCCACCGCCGAGATCGCCGCCAGTACCGGGGCGATCCAGAACATCACCGCCAGCGCAATAACGCAGATCACCCAGTCGGAACGCAGACCGTTATCCAGTTCAATCTTTTGCAGCAGACCCACCTGCCAGGCGGTGAAGCGGCTGAAGATCTCCCCCGGCGCGCGTTTTTCAAAGAAGCGCAGCGGATTGCTGAGCAGACGGGAAAATCCAACCCCGCTGTGGATCAACACAAAGCGTTTAATGAAACGCTCGCTAATCACCCGTACGCCCAGCGCCATCAGCGAGGAAACCATAAACGCCAGGATAAACCAGCCGTAGGGAAAATCGCTGTTCCCGACGCTGGAAAACGCCTGATTAATGGCGTTGCTGACCATTGTCGGCATCAGAAACAGCGTGAGGGAAACCAGGAAGGTCAATAACATCAGCCGGTAAATCCCCGGCACCGCCGCGGTTTCCTGCATACTCATGGCGCGTGGCGCAGTCTGCATCTCATCCGGTAACGACAGGCCAGGATCGGCCTCCAGCGGTCGATCCGGTTCGACAATCAACGCATAGCCGCTGATCTCCTGTTTCAGCGCGGAAAACGGCAACCACTGTTCGCCAATCGCCGGGTTCATCACGCACACTTGATTCCCCTTACGCCAGGCCAGCAGAACGTAATGGCTGGCGCCGTAGTGCAGAATAGCCGGCAGCGGCAGGTCATTCAGTTCGTGATGCTCAAACAGGACCGGCGTGGTGGCAATGCCCAGCCGCGCCAGAATTGTCATCAGCGTATCCAGCGACGTGCCGTGATCGGACGCCGGAAAAATGTCGCGCAACGTCTCCAGCGAAACGGTTTTCCCCTGCGTCTGCGCCAGCATCGCCACGCACGCCAGGCCGCATTCGTTGGTTTCTTCCTGAAAGATCTGATTCGGGATGGTGGTTTTCATTTTTATAATTAGTGATTAATAAAATAGAGAGAATGGCTGTGCCAGAGCAGCCACTCCTGCGGATAGTCGCGCAGGGTGGACTCAATAATTCCCGGCAGCGTCTGCGCGACGTCGCGGCTGGCGACCGGAGGATGAATGTGGATACGCAGGCCGTTGTCGTAACTCAGGTGGTAAAACACCACCTGGGCCTTGATCACCGCGGAAAGACGAACCACGCCGTTGTGCAGCTTCGCGCTGCGGTCAAATAAACGGCACGGCAATTTCGCCGCCAGCGCACCTTCGGCCTGCAAGGTATAGTCGGGCGAGATATCGGGAAATATGATCATGTTTTGCCGACCGCAGGCGACATCCGTAATGAGCGTCATCAGATCGCCTGCCAGCGCTTTGTTTTCCTGGTGAATTGAGCAGTACGAAAGCGCGACGCCCCCCAGCGCGCGGGTCTGGGCGTTATAGAGTTCCGCGCTTGCAGAGACCACCACACTGGCGCTTCCCGGCGTGACGCAGGCGCCAACCATCGCCGCCAGCACGTCCGAGACCGTATGCAGCGGCGCCAGAATATAAGGCGTGTTTTGTTGATGCAGCGGCGCGACCACAGCGTCGAGCTGCGCCGCGCAGGCGCGAATCTGTCGCAGCAGCGCCGGACTCTGCCCCCAGGTAGCGGCTTCTTCCAGCAAACGACGGCGGACAGCTATCCATACGGCGTCCACGCGCCCCGAATACCCTGTCAGACAGCGTGCGTTTTCATTGGCCACCGCGTGTTGACAGCGAAACGAGCGTCCCGCCAGACGCAGGGCGCAAAGCCCCTTCGCCACTGCCAGCACCGCGGGGAGGTATCCGTAGCGCAGAATTTTCCGCAGCGCAAACATCGCCGCCCGGGACAGTTCCCGGCGCAGGCGGCGCACTTGCCCCAGACGGTTGCGGATGCTAAAGACGCTCCAGATAATAAAAAACCTGACCACGGAGACTATTTATCCTCTTTAAGCAACTGCTGCATCCGCTGGGCAAATTGCGGAAACTCCCGATCCTGCGCCACCACATAACGTTTATTGATAATAAATATTGGCGTAGCGTTAATCGCATAATGTTCGGTAATTGCCGCCATTTCGCTGAGGCGTTTTTTTACAGCCTCGCTCTGACGGACTGTATTGAATTTCGTCGTATCGATATTATTTTTAACCAGCCAGCCTTGCAGCGCATTGTTATCCGCCAGATCGACACCACGCGTTATCACCGCATTATAAGCGCTGTCGCGCACCTGCTTTTCAATGCCCATAACTTCCAGCGTGGCGAATAACGGCGCGTACGCCGCCAGACCGTTATTATCACCGGCGATGTGAATAGAGGTAAATGTGCCGCCGGGCGGTAACGACCGGCTAAATTCAGCGAGGTTATCTTCGTTTGCCGCACAGTAATGGCAACCGTAGGACATAACTTCAATAATACTGCGCTCTTCTTTTATCGGGCTGTTCGCCACCTGCTCAACGCTGACTTCACGAAACGCCTGCGTTTGAGAATCATCCGCTGAAAATGTTTTGAAAACAAAAATATGATAACAAAGCACCGTCATCAGCGAAGAGATCACGATGAGAAACAGTGAATAACCAATAAGGGTAATACGTTTAAAATGCGTCGCCATAACATTCTCGCCACGGAAAAGAAAAGCCTGGGGGCATGTCCTCCCCCAGGCTGAGCCCGATTAGAAACGGTTCGGGATACCGCCACATTTGCTGGAGTCAGCATCTTTCATGGTCGTGGTGCTGCCGTGTTTGTCGGTGCAGGTCGTCAGTTCCTTACAGGAGGTTACGCCACCGATAGTCACGTTCTGATAGGTTGTTTCGCAGGTTTTGCAGGTTCCGCCCACAACCATTGCAGCTTCGATCGCAGTTAATGTTTTCATTTCTGTTTTCCTTCATTAAGGTTTAATAAGGTGCATTCATTTGCACCGGGAATTCGGCGAAAGCGTTCGCCAAAAATTTTCCACACGCTCAGGGCATAATTCCCTTAAACGCCGCGAACAGGGCAATATTGTTGCGGATATTCAACCGCTTCATTAAATGGCGCTTGATATAACTCAGGCGACGCACGTCCACGTTCACTTCATCGGAAATCTGCGACAATGATTTCCCTTTAAATATTTCTTCCATCAGCCACCATTCATTACCGGAAATGGTGTAATCTTCTTCCCTGTTGTGCAGTTTTTGCCGTGTGTAGTTCACCAGCGAGTGGCTAAAGCAGCATCCCCGATGGCCTTTATCAAACAGATCCTGAAAAAAGGGACCGATATTGTCGATATTTTCACTTTTCAATAACCAGTGCGCACTCGGCAATATGGTATAGAGCGCAAAAAACAGCGGCAAATTATGCTCGCTCAATAAAATCACCAGACTTTTATCTTCCTGCTGATAAAAATCTTTCATCAGTTGCAGCGCGCGAAAACGCTCTTGCGGCAAACTGTCAAGATCGCAAAGAATCAGCAGTCGATGATGATCATCGACTTTTGTCTGGAGCACAGAAATCAGCTGGGCGTAATCATCGGTTAAGGAATATTGCGTCTCAGCCTGCTCGCCGACTAAACGGGCAATTACCGTTTTTAAGCCTTGCGAATAAAAGAAATTCTTATCATAAAGAAAACACTGATACACCATGCCTCAAATCCCTGTTGACGCGCTACTGATAGCTCAATGTGTAATTCGCCGTCGCGGTAAATGGCCCGGTGGTAAGGGTTCCGTTTGCTAAGGCATCTGGCTCCGCTTCAACGAACGCCTGAAAGTTCAGCCGTAAAATCGTGTCGTTAATGGCCACCGGAGTCGTGGCGGCGTTCAGCTGTACCGGGGTGTCGTCGGCCTCCAGCAGACCAATACCCACGCCACTTGCGTTGCCTGGCGCGGTGGCGCTGATCGCCAACCGATCCGCGAGATTAGGGTTAGCCGTCCCGCTGAACGTCACCGTTACGCTGTTAAAAACGCTCGGGGTACAGCCCTGAAGCTTGATGGTGAAGGGCACGGGGACCGTTTTGCCGTTAATGTACAAAGACTTGGTTGATATGTTGCCAAAGTCGACCGGCACCCGCTCTGACTCAGGCGCGATGCTGCACGGATAGGCCATCACCACACCCTTAAAGCTCAAATCGCCGCCGATCAGCTGCCCCAGCGCCCATGCGGAGGGGGTGATAAGCGTCGTCACGAAACAGGCGAGGATCATCATAATGCGCTGCATATTCCCTCCTTACTGGAATTCAGCCACGACCGTGGCCGACGCGTGAAATTCGCCTTCCGGAACTGTCGACGTCGCGCTTTGGGCGATCGGTGCGGCAACCAGATTCCAGTCGCCCTCGTTATTCGCAAATCCGGGCACGTTATAAAAGGTGTTCGGCTTAATGAGATTGCGCTGAGCGTCGCGCAGCGCAATACCCAGCATCGAACGATCGACGCCGCCGGTGCCCTGCGTGCTCAGGTACGAGCCGTCCGTGAAGGCCGGGTTAGGCTGCTGGATACCAAGCTTGATATTCAGCGCCCCCTGGGAAAAGCTGCCGCCTTCGCACTTCACGTGAATCGGCACGTGCTGGCTGAAATTATTGCCGTCCAGCGCGCTGCCGGTGCCCGGAATAGTGCCGAAATCAACGACAATCGGCGTCCCCTGGTTCACCACGCACTTATCCGGTACGGTGATCACCCCGGAGGCGATGGTAATGCGCGATAACGGCGTGCCGCCGATGGCCCCTGGCCCGAGACGCCCAAACAGCTTAGCGATTTCTGACCCCTGTAAGTTCACGCCGTTGATAATGGGTTTGGTGATCATAAAGGTCACCCTTCCCTTAGCCCCGGAAGCAAACTCGTTATCCAGAATCGTACTCGGCACGTTGCAATAGTTTTGCTCAATCCCGTTGGACAGACCTGTAAACGGAACCACTTTATAGTCCCGCACCGTTCCGCCGATATAGATCTCAATTTTGACGTCCATATAGTCATTGAGCTTCAGATAATCCGGGTTGCTCCCCTGCTGGGTTAACGTCGCCTGCGCCGTGTAGTACACCGCCTGATTCGTCATCGGCACAGAACAGTAAGCGCGGCCCTGGAACATCCCGGCCAGGTCAAACGTATCCGTATAGGTTGACCCTGGCTGATTATTGGTAATGTTCGTATTGTTAATGTTGACCATATAGTCATAAGTGCCGCCGACCGGCTCAATTTCGCCATCCACCGCCGACCATGCGGCTCCCGGCATCCCGAGTGCGCAAGCCACCAGTACAGCCGACGCTTTGCGGCGCAACAGGCCTGATACATTCATTACAGATACTCCATCTTCAGGCGCACCAGGCTACTAAACTCACCGGCGCTGACGTGGGTGCCGGTAGACTCCAGCGCCGCCATAAAGCTCAGCTCGCTGTCGCCGTTTTTAATCAGCCAGGGGGCATGGGTCTGCCCGACGTCCAGCGCATTGCCGCTTTTATCCAGCAGGCGAACACCCGCGCCGCGGGTGGTACCGGTGGTGCGCAGCAGTTGCGTATTATTCACATCCGCCTCACCAACAAACGTCAGTTGCACCGCCTGCTCGCCGGTCGTCCAGGCGCGCCAGTCTTCGCCGGTGGTACGGGAAGCCAGGCTTCCCCGCGCCTGTGACGCCCCTTTCAGGCAATCTTTCAGATACAGCTTGAAGCGCACCGGCTGGCTGCGATCGCCCGCCTGATGAAAACGCTGGGCGCTGATTTCACCCAGTTCGACGTCCTGGATACGTCCCTGTGTCATAAACACGCAGGGAGAGGCATACACCGAGCCGTGAAACCGGACAATGCCGCTGTCTTCGCCAACCTGCTCCTGAGCGTTATGCTGCGGCTGTACCGGTACGTCCGCCCAGATGGAAAACGTCACGCCCATCGCCAGAAGGGCAATACATGGAAAAGGATTTTGCATTGTCAGATTCCTTCTTGATTAACCCTGTTGAGCAGGCGGCAACGCTTTACAGGTGTTGCCATCGCAACGGAATTTCAGTTCCGGATGACCGCCGTAGTCATTCACGAACATCATTGAGAACTGATTGACGCTTGAGTCCGTGATATCAAACTGCTTGCTGGACTTCGGCGCGATCATGATCCCCGGAAATTTAGTGATCTTTTGCCCGGCGCCTTTCGACAAGCCAAGGATGGTGATGTAGTAAGGCGTCGGGTTCTCTGCCGTCATCTTGCTGCCGTTCTTATGGAACACCACCTGATCCTGCCAGACTTCGCTTTTTGACTTCGGGATCACCGCCGCCGGGCGGTAAAACAGCTTGATGCGCGACTGCATCGCCAGCTGTAGCGTGTTCGGTTTGTCCGGCTTCGGCGGGATCTCCCGGACGTTGAGATAGAACAGGCTCTCTCTGTCCTTCGGCAGCTTTTCGATACCGTCGGTTTTGGTCACGCGCGCGATCCCTTTCTGCCCACCGTTGATCCGCTGTAGCGGAGGTAACACCAGCAGCGGCGACGTGATCTTGTTCCCCTTCTCATCTTCCACCCATGACTGGGCGAGGAACGGGACGTCCGGGCTGGTGTTGCTCAGATTGGCGCTTGATGACGCATCTTTCTCCGTAATAATCACGCGGGTCCGATCCAGCGAGACGCCTGCCTGCGCATAGCCGCCGACTGTGCACAGCGCTAACGCCGCCAGCAGGTATCCGTTATGTCTTTTTTTGCTCATTTTTGGCCTTTTATTACAGTGAGATAGCTCGTTCATTCCGGCGTTAGCGGCACGGCAATAGCGCGTCCGCACGTCCCTCTGCCGCTCCCGGCGGTATCGTGATCTGGCACTGCTTTTTGCCGCCCCACATCACGTTCAGTGTTTCGTTGGCATTGACCCCGGCAAGCCAGGCTTTGCCGTCTTCCAGCACCATCGCGACGCTGACGCCGTCGGCGTTATACACTTCCGCGCCGAACGGCGGGACGCTGTTATCCGCGAGGCGCAGCGTGCCCATCATCTTCATCCCTTTCGCCATGCCGAAGGCCTGATAACCAATCGCCCCTTCGGTAAGCGTCGTGGTGCTGATGGCTTTCGACGGTTCGATATCGCTGGCCATTGCATCCACATCCACGCGGGTGTCGAAGCTGTTGTAACTCACCACGTCCGGCACCACGGCGATACCAAAGCGATTGGTGCGCGACTTCTCGCCGTTGAGCGGGACGCCGCCAATACCGTTGGTGTCGACCATCACCCGCGCGGTGTTCAGCGTCGCACCGCTGTTATGCATCGCCGCGCCGTGTCGGGTCGCCGTAAAGCCGCCACGTAACGTGGTGCTCAGCGCCATGTATTCATTCTGGCGATAGCTGGCGTTGGTATTAATTTCCGCCACCTGCGAGCGATGGTTGTAATAACCGTCAACGCTGGCGTTGCCTTGCTGGCTGGCGCCTGCGCGAATACGCCACAGATTGTTGAAGTCGCTGTTGTCGGAATAGGAGGCCATCGGGCTGGTTTTGCCGTTGTTGGTCTGCACATCCAGCCCCGCCCATCGGTTGTCGCCCACCGGTACTGACAGGGAAAATGAGATAGAGTCATCTTTACGCCCTTTATAGTCCGTACGATAAGCAGAGAGATTGGCGGTAATACCGTTAATGTTTCCAATACGGAAAGAGCGTCCCACCGACATGCCGTAACGGTCCTGGCTGCGCTTATCCCAGTAATTCTGATGCGTCCAGGTCAGGAAGACCGTAGTCGCTTTGCCCGGTTCGTCAGCCCAGAACGTTTTATTCCCGGTAATGGTATAAAGCTCTTTTTCGCGGCCCAGGTGGTCATAGCCTTCGTAGCGCTCATCGAGGTATTGCGCCATTGAGCGGAAATCTTCCTGCGAGAAGCGGTAGCCCGCGAAGGTGATGGAGCTGTGGTACTCATCAAACGTTTTCGCGTAGCTCAATTTGTAAGAGGTGCCTTTCTTGCGATCGCCTTCCCGCGTGCGGCTCCACGACTCGGTGGCGTCAACCGATATGGCGCCCAGCAGGTTAAGATCGCGGCCAATACCCAGCGAGGCGGCGGTGTATTCTTCACCGGAGGATTGCAGGCCGCCGTACAGCGACCACGCGTTGCTGACCCCCCAGGAGAAATCGCCGGAGAAGAAGGTTGGCCCCTGAAGCTTATGGTTGTAGCGCGACGGCGTACCGCCCGAAATGTTGTAGCGCACATAGCCCGGACGCGTCAGGTACGGAATATTGGCGGTGTTCACCTGGAAGGTAGAAACCGATCCGTCCTGTTCTTCCACGCGCACATCGAGCGTACCGCGCACCGAACTGCGCAGATCCTGAATATTAAACGGACCGGCGGGTACGGTGGTTTCATAGATAACGCGCCCGCTCTGGCTGACGGTGACTTTGGCGTTGGTACGGGCGATACCGTGAATTTCGGGGGCATAGCCCTGTAGCGCTGGCGGCAGCATCCGCTCATCGCTGGCGAGGTTGATCCCGGTGAAACGCACCGTATCGAACACCTGCGAATTCAGGTAGATCTCACCGAGCGTCAGCTTCGCCGCCATCATCGGCAGCGGGCGGTAGGCGTAGATTTGGTTCCAGTCGAAATCAAACTGATGGTTCTGGCTGTAGTAGCTTGTCTGATACTCGCCACGCACACGCCAGCCGCCAATGTTGGCGCCCGCCTGCCCATAACCTGACAGCGAACTGTAGTTTTTATCATCGGTGAACTGACGGGTAATCTGCCCGTTGAGGCTGTAGTCAAAAATCAGCCCGGCGATGCCCTGATCCCAGCGTTCGGGAGGCGTCCAGTCAGGATCGTTATATTTCATCCACGCCTGCGGCACTGTGATCTCCAGTACGCCGGCATAGTTGCTTAATTTCGCCCCCGGCAGGCTTTGCAGTGAATAGCAGTTTTCATACACCTGAGTAACCTGCATACGCGCGTCTTCTTTCAGCGCCAGTTTGTCCAGCAGGTCGCCATTAATGCACGGCAGCGTGCGTTTGCCTTCGGGAGCATCAATATAACGAATCTTCTCCTGCCCCACCGGCTGGCCATTGATACGAATATCTAACAGGTAGTCGCCAGGGGTAACGTAGTTGTCCGTCGCAAAGCGCGACAGATCGATACGCGTACGATCTGCAGCATCCAGGACATCGGTATTAAATTCAACGCTTTCTTCCGCCCACACCGGTGCCGCATAGCAGCAGCTCATCACATGAAGGGCTATTATCGTTATCTTTGTTTTTAATTTTACCGACATGATTTTCATCCCGAATAAATCCGTAAAAAACGTCCTGCTTCCCGCTACGTTATTGTTATTTTGTTAGTTGTAATCCATAAAAAATTGCGCAACGGCTGTAAATTCACCCGCCTTTATATATTTCTCTACCGGCACCAGTGATGCGGTAAATTTTAAATCGTTATCACTGTCGCTCAGTTCATATCCCCGGGAAGGCTGCCCAAGCGTTAATATTTCACCGTGGCTGTCACGCAGCTGAATGCCAAAACCGTCCGCCTTGCCGCTAATTAATAATGTAGTCGGATCGGATGCCGCCGCGCTGCCAATAAAAGTGACTGAGGCATAAGGATACAGCGAACCGTCATTGCCTCTTTTTACAATCGAGCAACCGGTAAGGCGTACCCGAAATGGCCGCGTAATATTGCCTTCATCATTGCGGTTAATCTGGCTGGCAGACACATTGCCAAATTCGACTTCCACATCGCGGCTTGTCGGGTCCAGACTGCAAGCGGCTTCAATGAGCTCACCGCTCATGGCTAATTTTCCCGGCGTCACGGTTGCACCTGAAGCAGAAGCCGATGCCACCAGAGCACACAAATACAGCGAAATAACGCCTGCGTTGCCTGATTTCATGTTGTCCCTCCCTGGTACGAATAACGCGCTGAAATAAGTGCGGGAATCGCTCCCGCACTCAGACCTGCAAATGGATTACTGGTAAGCAATCTCGAAGTTAACCGTTGACTGGAAGGAACCAGCCGCCACGGTCGCGCTCGCGCTTTCTGCTTTCACATAAGCCACAAACGGAATGGTATTGGTGCCGTTAACCAGCTGAACCGGGGTAGTCGCCTGGCCCCAGACCACGTCCTGGCTGGCGCTGTCGCGCAGGCCGATACCTGCGCCAGACGCGGTGCCGGAAGTGAAGGCTGCGAGAGTGGCATCAGTCGGGTTCACGCTGGTCGGGTTGTAAGACACTTCTGCGGTAGAAGCGACGGTGGTGTCGCAGTGCTGCAGTTCGATGTTCTGATGCACGTTACCGGCGCGCGCACCGTTTGCCAGTGCAGAAACAGGGATCTGACCAAAATCAACAACAACCGGGCTGGAACCTGGCGCCAGACCGCAGGCGGTATTCACCAGTTCACCCTGAAATTCGATCTGGCCATTCGTCGTGTCAGCTAATACCGACATAGAGCCCAGAGCAGCAGTGAAAGCAACAGCCATAGCAACTTTATTCAGTTTCATAACAATATCCTGTTTGTACCAATATCCTGAGAAATAAAGAGTCATCACGTCGCGATCGATATTTCGCTCTGTAGAAAACAACTCTTGGTTTTGTTCCGGAAATGTTCTGGTAATAATTAAAGTTGAAATTATTCAATCTTAATTACCGCCATTCCTTCGAACTGTGCAAAATGCTATCAAATCAAAAATTCACCACAAAGCACTACATTTGCTATGGAAAAGATACGCATTGATAACTCGCAAAAACAAAAAACAGGATGTTATATCTCGCGAAATTGTGTGAATAATCCTAAACACATGAGGAATCGAGGCGGGAATATTCCTAAGACATAAAAAAAAGACTTAGGATAATTCATATAAACGGCAGAAATAATTTTTTTAAAAACACTCGTGAATAAGCGGAAACGCGATGAATAACGTTTAATTCAGGAACATCCTCGCTTATTTCACCCCCTATCGCTCCAGCCTAACGGCATCGTAACCGCACTGCACACGGCATTCTCCGCAGCCGTTACAGCGTTCGGCATCCACCGTGGGGACACCGCTGGCGCTGATAGAGCAGGCCTGTTCCGGGCACGCCTCCACACACTGATTACAGGCGCGCGCCGGGTTTACGCAGGCGTCGTGAAACACGGGACGCAAACCAGTGTCCGGACGCATTTGTGGACGCAGCGCGCCGGAGGTGCAGGCGGCGATGCACAACCCGCAGCCGTCGCAGCTGGCGTAGTCAATTGCCAGCTGTGGGAAGCCATCGTCGTGCGGCGACAGAATGCCCATCGGGCAGGCATCAATACAGTGATGACAGCGGGTACATTGCACGCTAAAAAGCGCGTCTGGCAACGCGCCCGGTGGCAGAGAGTGGGAAAGGTGAAAAGAGGCATCTTCGGGCGCGGTATGTTTTGCCGCGCTGACGAAGGCGCGAAACAGTCCCCGGCGGCTCACGTGCCGGTGAGTCATCAGTTCCTGATAATATTTCTCCGATTTATTCATCCGAAATAAAGCCGTTTCGCTGGCGGTTGCAACGCCTGCTGCTGTTCAACGTCCCGCAGATAACATTCCGCCACCGCAGCAAGACGGGAATAGAACGGACTGATTGCGTTGGCATGCAGCAGCGCGAGATAGCGATACCCCCACGGCAGTAAATGTGTTTCCAGCAGCGTATTCGCGGCGGCGTCATTTCCCTGCTCAAGCAGCGCGCTGCAGGCCAGCAGCATCAGTCCGAACTGATCTTCCGGTTCGGTATGGCGGGCGTCAAAGGCCATACCGTGAGACTGTAAAAACGCACGGTATTCTGCGGTTGTGTCGCCCATCAGCAGGTTATCTCGCTCCAGCCAGACCGATCCCCAGGGCGGTACAGGCATGTCGCCCTGCCCTTCAAACAGGACCGAAAACTGCCAGGCCAGCGCGTCCGCGTCGGGCTGCGGCCAGTCGGCGCATAAACGTGAGATCGGCGTCAGATCGCGCCACGGATACAGCTCCGGCAGCGTCGGCAGACAGTCGATAAGCGCCTTGACGTCTGGCTTTTCCGGCGACCAGTAAAACAGTGCGCCGAGGATACGCGGTAATACGGCACGGGTTGGCATAGTAAAGCTCCTGAAAAATGCCTGAGTATTGCCTGTTGGCGCTACGCTTGTCAGGCCCACAGGTTAGCGCCGCAGGCCTGACAGGTAGGGTTACATCGGCAACGTCCAGAGATTGTAGAACGCGATACGGCCAACTAACTCCGCGGCGATCACCACCAGCGCCGTCGCCGCGAGAACCGCTACGTTCGTTTTCAGTCGCGACCAGACAACCACGCCCACGATACCCGCCGCCAGCAGCACCGCCTGCGCGGTGAACCAACTGGCTTGCGCCGCGGTCAGGGCGCCGTCAGCGCTCATAAGCGTCGACATATAGCCAGGACGCAGACAGAAGCTGACGAGGATCGCCAGCACGCTGATCAACAGTCCCAGGCGCAAACCAAACAGCCCGGCGAGAATACCGCCGCCAATGAGCGGCGTCAGCACCATCATCACGGTGGTATAAGAGGAGCGCCACGTCACTACCGTTGGCAACTGGTAGATCTGCGGAATCGCCAGAATAAAGACCACGCCGACGATCGCCGCCAGCCACACCAGTCCCTTACACAACGCGGTGCCACGGTTGAGCAGCAGCCCGAGGGACCCCAACCCGCCCAGCGTAGCAAACACCGCCGACAGCACGATTTCATTGCTCATTGGCGAATGCCCGACACGCAGCAGCATATTCAGCGCGCGCAGCGGCTGGCCGACATGGAAGATCCCCAGCAGGACGCCAACACCAAACAGACACATGACGGAAAACAGCCCCACCGCCATTCGTCGGGCGTCAATCTGCCCGAGCGTGCCGCCGATCAGCAGCAGAATAAACGCCCCAACCGCGCTTTGGGTAAAGACGGTAAAAAAGACCAGCGGTAACTCATGCATGGCGCACCTCCCCCATGTTCACAATTGCCCCTTCCTTGTCCCCCGACGCGCGCGCCTTCGGGTGCGGCTTAATAATCAGGTTAGGATGGGTAAACGACGCGGACGGCAGCGGCGCGATTTCGTTTTCACTGCCATATTTCGCGCGCAGCTCGTCGATCGGACCAAAATCCAGCGCGCGCTGCGGGCAGGACTCCACACAGATCGGGCGCAGATTACGCTCCAGGCGGTCGAGACAGCCGTCGCACTTGCGCATGACTTTCGCCTGCGCATCGAACTGCGGCGCGCCGTACGGGCAACGCATTTCGCAATATCGGCAGCCCACGCAGACGCTATCATCCACCAGCACCAGACCGTCCTCTTCACGCTTGTGCATCGCCCCGGTCGGACAACCAGAGACGCACACCGGCTCGTCGCAATGGTTGCAGGCAATAGAGAGATAATAGGTAAAGGTGTCGTTGTGCCAGCTTTCGCCCTCTTTCACCCAACTGCCGCCGCCGTATTCATACACGCGACGGAATTTCGGGCCGACGTCCAGATCTTTGTTATCCTTGCAGCTGACCTGGCAGGTTTTACAGCCGGAGCAGCGCGAGGAGTCAACGTAAAAGCCATACTGTTTCATTGTGGTTCACTCCTTAAGCGCGTTTGATGTCGACCAGGTTGGTATGCTGTGGATTCCCTTTCGCCAGCGGCGACGGCAAATGGCTGGTCAGAGTGTTGATGCACCCGCCAACGTCCACGCCATTGCTGTCCAGCCGGGTCCACGCGCCCTGCGGCATCGCCACTACGCCCGGCAGAATGCGCTGCGTTACCTTGCAAGGGATCGCCACGGTCCCGCGATCGTTAAACACATGCACCAGGTCGCCGGACTTAAGCTGACGCGCGTTAGCGTCGATCGGGTTGATCCACACTTCGTCCGGAACCGCTTCATGCAGCATCAGCACGTTGGTATAGGTAGAGTGGGTATGGCCTTTGGTATGGAAGCCGCTCAACTGGAGCGGGTATTTTGCCGTCAACGCCTTGTTCAGGTGCGACTCTTTTACCACGCAGAACTCCGGAATCGCCGGAATACGATCGCCTTCCGGTAGTGTCCAGGCTTTCTCCAGATCCGCCAGCGCCTGAGAATAAATCTCGATCTTCCCGGATGGCGTGGTCAGCGGGTTCGCCTCGGCATCGGCGCGGAAGTCGGCAAACGCCAGGCTTTGTTTTTCTGTCGCGACGCGCTGATCGATCACGCCCATCTCTTTCGCCACCGACCACTCCGGCAGATACGGACGCTTTTCGCGGATCTGCTGATAATGCATTTCCGCCCACTGCGCCTGGGTTCGCCCTTCGGTATATTCCTCGCGCAGCCCCAGGTGTCCGGCAATCTCGGCGCAAATGTCATAGGTGCTGCGCACTTCCCACATCGGGGTCACCGTTTTTTGGAGGGCGATCATATAGTTGTGCGACCCTGCCGCGTAAGAACTGTCAACCAGATCTTCCGCTTCCAGATAGCTGGTTTCCGGGAGCAGGATATCGGCGTACTTCGCGCTCGGCGTCATATGGTTTTCAATGACGATAATAGTTTCGCACAGCGTTTCGTCAGCGAGGATTTTACGCGTACGGTTGGTTTCACCGTGCTGATTCAGCAGGGTATTACCGGCCTGATTAAAGAATAATTTGATACCGGTTTTTAGCCGCTCGGCGTTTTTCACCCCCATCGTGGTGGCGGTCATTTTCTCCGGACTTTGAATGGCGTCGGTCCACAGATAACAGGGAATGGAGGTTTTTACCGGGTTGGTCAGAATCGGCAACAGCGGTACGCCGTACGGTGTACCGTATGGCCAGTTACCATTATTGGTGCCCGGCAGGCCGAAATGGCCGGTTAACGCGGGTAGCGTCTGGATCGCGCGCACGGTCTGTTCGCCATTGGCGTGACGCTGCGGTCCCCATCCCTGACAAATGTAGCAGGCGCGCGCCGAGGCGATATCCCGCGCCAGTTGGCGGATGCGCGCCGCCGGAATACCGGTGATGTCCGCCGCCCACTCTGGCGTTTTCGCTATCCCGTCATCGCCAGTGCCCAGCACGTAATCTTTATAGCTGGCATTCGGCGCCGCGCCTTCCGGTAGCGTACTGCTGTCGTAGCCGACGCAGTATTTATTAACCTGCGCTTCATCAATAAGCTGCTCGCTAATCAGCGTATGGGCGATACCGGCCACCAGCGCGGCATCGGTGGTCGGGCGAATCGGCAGCCATTCCGCATGTTCCGTCACCACAGAGTCGGTATAGCGAGGATCGATAATGACTACTCGCGCTTTAGAGGTCTCCAGCGCGCGACGCAGTTCTTCCACCTGCCCACCGCCGGACATACGCGTTTCAGACAGGTTAAGGCCAAACAGCACCACCAGATCGGAATGGGCTATTTGGGTGAAGTGGCTGCCCACGTAGGTGCCGTGGGTGTAAGGCGTCGCAGTGGCGATTTGCGCGGTGGAGTAGGTGTTGTGATAGTTCAGATAGCCGCCGGTAAGGTTAAGCAGACGCTTCCACGCTGGCGATCCCTGGGTGTGATAGTACGCGCCGGACTGATAATTATAGTAAATCGCTTCGCGGCCATATTTCTCCGTCACGCGCTTCATTTCCGCAGCGATAAAGGCGGTCGCTTCGTCCCAGGAAATACGTTTGAATTTTCCTTCGCCACGTTTACCCACGCGCTTCATCGGATACTTAATGCGATCCGGGCTATAGACGCGCCAGCGGCTGGAACGGCCGCGCAGGCAGGGACGTATCTGGTGCTCGCCAAAGATCGCGTCGTCTTTCGCATCTTCCGGTTCGATACGTACGATACGATCGTCTTTAACGATCACCTTTAGCGGGCAGCGGCTGCCGCAGTTAACGAGGCAAGCGCTATGGCGGACGGTTTCGCCATTTGCGGCGGGTGTCGCATCGGAAGGGGTGTCGGCGTGGGCAGAGGTCGAAAAGGGAAGGGTTATCGCGTTACTCAGGGCAACAGCGGCACCCACTTTCGCCGTGCCGGTGACGGCATCTCGTCGGGACAATTTGGCGTTGAGCCACTCTTTTATTTCCATGTTTTATTTCCCACATTGCATCCATAGTTATTATTAATAAGTAATCAATTCTCATCACAAAGGAGTATGCTTGTCAGACGATTGACTATGATCAAGCGAAAAATCCCAGACGAAATAATCTTCCCCTCAGATTCCGCGCGGCTTAGCGAGAAATTTCCCTTTAGCGAATAGCAGCAGTTATACTTTTTACGTATTCATCACCGGGTTTAATTATGTCCCTGTTACAACGCACCCCCTCGCGACGTCTGACGCTGGCCGGGCTCCTGACCCTGACGCTGTTGATCATGGGATATACCCTGCATCTACACTGGGGGGCGTTTATTCAGTGGTGTCTGGCAGCGCAAATCACGCTGCACCGTTATCTGGTGATGTACCTGCTCCAGTTAAATAATCATCAGTACAGCGGCGGGTTCTGGCTGCTGATCGGCGCGTTTATCTATGGCGTGCTGCATGCGGTGGGCCCGGGGCATGGGAAATTCATCGTCACCACGTATCTGAGCACCAATAAAGAGAGTTTGCTGGCCGCGCGGGTTGTGCCGTTTATAGGCAGCCTGATGCAGGGGGTGAGCGCGATTCTGTTCGTGTTTATTCTGGCGATAGGCTTTAACTTCGCCTCAGGCGATCTCAGTACCAGCCGCTGGTATGTCGAGAAAATCAGCGCCGTGTTAATCGCCGGTTTTGGCGGATTTCTGATTTATCAGGCATTTCTGTCCCTGCGTCCCGTCACCTTTACAGGTTTTACGCGCTTAACGCCCCAGCATCTCCATAATGAGAAGTGCGGATGTGGTCATCACGGAGTGGGACGCGACCTGACGGACAGCAACTGGAAAACCCGTCTGGGCGTAATTCTCGCCATCGGCGCCCGCCCCTGCAGCGGCGCCATCATGATCCTGCTTTTTTCCAATGCCCTCGGCATTATCAGTTGGGGGATCGCCGCGGTCATGACCATGTCCTTTGGCACCGCGCTGTCGATCATGGGATTGTCGCTGGCGGTACGCTATGCGCGTAGTCAGACATTGGCCTGGTTTGGTACAGGCCATCCCGTGGCGAAATGGCTCGCGCCCGCGGTAAAAATCATCGGCGGCGTGCTGCTGATCCTCTTTGCCGCCGTGTTGTTTTTAACGGTGATCCCGATTAGCGCGAACGGTGACTATATCGCCGCCGGTTGTTAACCTGCAGGGCGCAGAAAATATCTGATAGTGACTCCAGACCCTGCGCTTTTTCCCCACCACCTTTGAATTACGCGTCTCAATAGGGATAATAACCCCACGAATTGTGAATCCGGGACCACCATGAGATACCCCCTGCCCTACCGCAAGCTGCGTAAACGGCCGATGAAACTCGGTACGACGGTGATTTTGATGGTCAGCGCCGTCCTGTTTTCCGTGCTGCTGGTGGTACACCTGATTTACTTCTCGCAAATCAGCCACATGACGCGGGAAGCATTGGCTGATAAAGCGCTGGCGGTGGCGCGAACGCTGGCCGATTCTCCGGAAATTCGTCAGGGGTTGATGAAAAAACCCGAGGAGAGCGGGATTCAGGCCATCGCCGAAGCGGTGCGCAAGCGAAACGACATGCTGTTTATCGTCGTGACCGACATGCAAAGCCTGCGCTATTCCCATCCCGAGGCCCAGCGTATAGGGCAGCCGTTTAAGGGCGACGATATTTTGCTGGCGCTGGATGGCAAAGAGAATGTCGCCATCAATCGTGGCTTTCTCGCCAAAGCGCTGCGCGTTTTTACCCCCATATATGACGAGCAACACCGGCAGATTGGCGTGGTGGCGATAGGCCTTGAACTGAGCCGGGTGACTGAGCAAATCAATGACAGTCGCGGCAGCATTATCTGGTCGATACTCTTTGGCGTGCTGGTTGGCCTGCTGGGGACGTGGGTGCTGGTGAAGGTGCTTAAGCGCATCCTTTTTGGACTTGAGCCGTATGAAATCTCTACCCTCTTCGAGCAGCGCCAGGCGATGTTGCAATCCATAAAAGAAGGGGTAATTGCCGTAGACGCCAGCGGCGAAGTCACGCTAATCAACGCGGCCGCGCAGGAACTGCTCAGCTACCGCAAATCACCAGATGACGCGCAGTTGTCCACGCTCAGCCATGCCTGGTCGCAGGTGGTGGATTTAACGGAAGTGCTGCGCGACGGCACGCCCCATCGCGACGAGGAAATCAACATTAAAGATCGGCTGCTGCTGATCAACACCGTACCGGTGCGCAGCAACGGGAAAATTATCGGCGCGATCTCCACCTTCAGGGACAAAACCGAGGTCCGCCAGCTTATGCAGCGGCTCGACGGTATGGTTAACTATGCCGACTCACTCCGTGAACGCTCCCACGAATTTATGAATAAATTGCATGTGATTCTGGGTTTGTTACATCTGAAGCGTTATAAGCAACTTGAAGACTATATTATAAAGACTGCGAATAACTATCAGGAAGAAATCGGCTCGCTACTGGGTAAAATAAAATCACCGGTGATCGCCGGATTTTTACTCAGTAAGATTAATCGCACCTCCGATGCGGGGCACAAACTGCTGATTAGCCACGACAGCCAATTGCCGGACAGTGGTAATGAAAATCAGGTTGCGGTATTGATCACCGTGCTCGGAAATTTAATTGAAAACGCGCTCGACGCGTTAGCGGAACAGCCAGGAGGCGAAATCAGCGTCTCCTTATACTATCGCAATGGCTGGCTACATTGTGAGGTCAACGACGACGGTCCGGGCATTACGCCGGAGCGTATTGACTCGATTTTCGAAAAAGGCGTCTCGTCTAAAGGAACTGGACGCGGCGTAGGTTTAGCGCTTGTTAAACAACAGGTTGAAAGTCTTGGCGGCAATATTTTCGTGGAATCCGAACCCGGCGTTTTCACACAATTTTTCGTACAAATACCCTGGGATGGGGAGAGGGCCAGCACATGATCAATGTCTTTATTATCGATGACGATGCGATGGTTGCGGAGTTAAACCGCCGTTATGTCGCGCAGATCCCCGGCTTTCAGTGCTGTGGCACCGCCCCGACGCTGGCGAAAGCCAAAGAGGTTATTTTTGACAGTGACACCCACATCGATCTGATTTTGCTGGATATCTACCTGCAAAAAGAGAACGGGCTGGATCTGCTCCCTCTCCTGCATGCCGCCGGTTGTAAAAGTGACGTCATCGTCATCTCCTCCGCCGCCGATGCCGCCACCATTAAGGATTCGCTGCACTACGGGGTGGTGGATTATCTGATCAAACCCTTCCAGGCATCGCGCTTTGAAGAAGCGCTGACCGGCTGGCTGCAAAAGAAACGGGACATGGATAAGCACCAGTATTTCGAGCAGTCGGAACTGGACCAGTTGATCCACGGCAGCGCGTCAAACGAGCAGGACACCCGCCGCCTGCCGAAAGGGCTGACGCCGCAAACCCTGCGCACGCTCTGCCAGTGGATAGACGCCCATCAGGATTATGAGTTTTCCACCGACGAACTGGCCAACGCGGTGAATATTTCGCGTGTCTCCTGCCGTAAATACCTTATCTGGCTGGTTAATTGTCATATTCTGTTCACCAGCATCCATTACGGCGTGACCGGCCGTCCGGTATACCGTTACCGTATTCAGGCAGAACATTATTCTTTACTTAAGCAATATTGCCAGTAGAAGATAAATTCACCGTCGGCCATTATTACGTTATCTATTGGTAACAATTATTGCAATAATGAAAAATCGGGGACGTAAAAGTAAAAAGAAGAAAGAGAATACATTGTGCCAGATCAAAATGAATTTGCTGGCCGTATTTCTTTCGAGCCGAAATTATTGCCAGAGGTCACATTGTTTTTAATTTCAAAAACGCTAACAAAAGTTAATAAAGTATTAACTCACCAGTGGAGTGTGTATTTTTAACCACAAAGGAGTAGTCTGGAAATATAACCGGACGAATAAAAAAAGATAAACAGTGGCAATGGAATCGATGCTGCAGCTTAAGGATAAGCGCATTTCGTGAGCAGAGTAGATGTTCATAAATTTCATAACGATACAACAAGAAGCACACGCCTTGCCTCTGCTCTCCTTTTCAAACCTGCCCATCGCCGGGAAGCGCTGCTTCCTGAGTATCATAAAAGCCGATTCGCATCGTCCGCATAAACATGACGAATGCTTATCGAATGTTTAGAAATTAATCACGTTTCAGACGCAACGCATATTCGCCAGGCTCTGCGCCCAATTCACAAAAAACAGAACATGGCTGTGATCGATTTATCAAAATTGATGAGTTTTATCGCGAGGGTAAATAAATGCTATTTAGTATACAACTTCTAATAATATTAATATGTTTGTTTTATGGTGCCAGAAAGGGCGGTATCGCGCTGGGTTTGTTAGGCGGTATTGGCCTGGTCATTCTGGTGTTCGTTTTCCATCTCCAGCCGGGTAAACCGCCTGTCGATGTCATGCTGGTTATCATCGCCGTGGTCGCCGCCTCGGCAACGCTACAGGCTTCCGGCGGCCTGGACGTCATGTTGCAGATTGCTGAAAAGCTGCTGCGCCGCAACCCAAAATATGTCTCTATTGTCGCGCCGTTTGTGACCTGTACGCTGACCATTCTTTGCGGTACCGGCCACGTGGTGTACACCATTTTGCCGATCATCTACGACGTGGCGATCAAGAATAACATCCGCCCGGAACGCCCTATGGCCGCCAGCTCCATCGGCGCGCAGATGGGTATCATCGCCAGCCCGGTATCCGTAGCGGTGGTTTCGCTGGTCGCTATGCTGGGTAACTTCACCTTTAACGGTAAGCACCTGGAGTTCCTCGACCTGCTCTCCATCACCATTCCGTCCACCCTGCTGGGCATTCTGGCGATCGGGATTTTCAGCTGGTTCCGCGGTAAAGATCTGGACAAAGACGAAGATTTCCAGAAGTTCATCTCCGTACCCGAAAACCATCATTATGTGTATGGCGACACTGCCACGCTGCTGGACAAAAAACTGCCGAAAAGCAACTGGCTGGCGATGTGGATCTTCCTGGCGGCTATTGCTGTCGTCGCGCTGTTGGGCGCCTTCTCTGAGCTGCGTCCGGTGTTTAACGGAAAACCGCTGTCAATGGTGCTGGTCATTCAGATGTTCATGCTGCTGACCGGCGCGCTGATTATTATCCTGACGAAAACCAATCCCGCTTCAATCTCTAAAAACGAAGTCTTCCGCTCGGGTATGATCGCCATTGTGGCGGTGTACGGGATCGCGTGGATGGCGGAAACCATGTTCGGCGCGCACATGACCGAAATCGAAAGCGTGCTCGGTGAAATGGTGAAAGAGTATCCGTGGGCCTACGCCATTGTCCTGCTGCTGGTTTCCAAGTTTGTTAACTCGCAGGCGGCGGCGCTGGCGGCTATCGTTCCTCTGGCGCTGGCTATCGGCGTTGACCCGGCGTATATCGTAGCGTCTGCGCCGGCGTGCTACGGTTACTACATTCTGCCGACCTATCCAAGCGATCTGGCGGCGATTCAGTTCGACCGTTCCGGTACGACGCGCATTGGTCGCTTCGTCATTAACCACAGCTTTATTTTGCCAGGTTTGATTGGCGTCAGCGTTTCCTGCGTGTTTGGCTGGATCTTCGCCGCCATGTACGGATTCCTGTAAAGGTTCCCCCGTGCCGCTCCTTTTCGGGCGGCGCGGGATTAATAATATTCAGAAAAATCAACAGGCTGGAAGCACATGTCAAACAAAGAATTCTTTTATCAGGCGCCTTTCCCGATGGGGGAAGACAAAACAGAGTACTATCTGCTCACTTCCGACTACGTCAGCGTGAGCGAATTTGAAGGAGAATCTATCCTGAAGGTGGAACCGCAAGCCCTGACGCTGCTGGCGCAACAAGCCTTCCACGACGCCTCCTTCCTGCTCCGCCCTGAACACCAGCAACAAGTCGCCTCCATTCTTCACGACCCCGACGCCAGCGAAAACGATAAATACGTGGCGCTGCAATTCCTGAGAAACTCCGAAATCGCCGCTAAAGGCGTTCTGCCGACCTGCCAGGATACCGGTACCGCGATTATCGTCGGTAAAAAAGGCCAGCGTGTCTGGACCGGCGGCGGTGATGAAGCGGCGCTTTCCAAAGGCGTTTACAACACCTACATCGAAGACAACCTGCGCTATTCCCAGAACGCGGCGCTGGATATGTACAAAGAGGTGAACACCGGAACCAACCTGCCTGCGCAGATCGACCTGTATACCGTCGACGGCGACGAGTACAAATTCCTTTGCGTGGCTAAAGGCGGCGGTTCGGCCAACAAGACCTATCTTTACCAGGAAACCAAAGCGCTACTCACTCCGGGCAAGCTGAAAAACTTCCTTGTTGAGAAAATGCGCACGCTCGGCACTGCGGCCTGCCCGCCGTACCATATCGCTTTCGTCATTGGCGGTACCTCCGCTGAGAGCACACTGAAAACCGTGAAGCTCGCCAGCACGCATTATTACGACGGTCTGCCGACCGAAGGCAATGAGCACGGCCAGGCGTTCCGCGACACGCAGCTGGAGCAGGAACTGCTGGAAGAAGCGCAAAAACTCGGCCTCGGCGCGCAGTTTGGCGGGAAGTATTTCGCGCATGACATTCGCGTGATCCGCCTGCCGCGTCACGGCGCTTCCTGCCCGGTGGGAATGGGCGTCTCCTGTTCCGCTGACCGTAACATCAAAGCGAAAATCAACCGCGAAGGGATCTGGATTGAGAAACTGGAGCACAATCCGGGCCAGTACATTCCCGATGCCCTGCGCCAGGCGGGTGAAGGCGACGTGGTGAAAGTTGACCTTAACCGCCCAATGAAAGAGATCCTCGCCCAGCTTTCGCAGTACCCGGTCTCCACACGCCTGTCGCTGACCGGCACGATTATCGTGGGACGCGACATTGCCCACGCGAAGCTGAAAGAGCGCATTGAGTCTGGCGAAGGGCTGCCGCAATACATTAAAGATCATCCGATCTACTACGCGGGTCCGGCGAAAACCCCAACGGGCTACCCGTCCGGTTCATTAGGCCCAACCACCGCAGGCCGTATGGACTCCTATGTCGATCTGCTGCAGTCACACGGCGGTAGCATGATCATGCTGGCGAAAGGCAACCGCAGCCAGCAGGTGACGGACGCGTGCCATAAACACGGCGGCTTCTATCTGGGCAGCATCGGCGGCCCGGCGGCAGTGCTGGCGCAGCAGAGCATCAAACATCTGGAGTGCGTTGAATATCCGGAACTGGGTATGGAAGCAATCTGGAAGATCGACGTGGAAGACTTCCCGGCGTTTATCCTGGTAGATGACAAAGGCAACGATTTCTTCCAGCAGATCGTCAGCAAACAGTGCGCTAACTGCGCGAAGTAATCACAGCACCACGCCGGATGGCGGCTGCGTCTTATCCCTCCTGGACTCCCCTCCCCAGGCTGGATAAGCGCAGCGTCATCCGGCTTTCACTTTCCCATGCCGGCTGCGACAACGCATCCGGCAACGTTACGTGCAGAACTCCCCATTATCCCCGGCGAAACGTCATAACCAGAATCGGCAGCGCGAATACCAGCGTCAGGAGATTCGCCATGCTGACGGCCATGTCGTCTATTAACAATCCGTAAATCAGCCACATCACTAACCCACAGACAAACATCACGTACATTACGCCAGAAATGCCCTGCGTGTTGCGGGTAGCGATCACTTTTATCGACTGGGGTAAAAAAGAGAGCGTCGTCAGGCTTGCCGCCAGATAACCCACCCACGAAATCCATTCCATGATTACGCCTTCGCTTCGCCTGTCACGCTAACCGGAATTGCCGGTAGCTCGGGCTGCTCAACGGTGGTCGGCGTCCGCCGATATTTATCCAGCAGATGGATCTGGATCTTGCGCAGCATATCGCCGTTCAGATGATAAAAACGGAAGTAGAGAATCAGCGTCAGGACGAAAAACAGGGTTGGCAGCGCGATCATAATAAACTGCATTCCTTGTAGCGTTTCGGCAGACTGCGCGACGTTTGGCGCGTAGCCAATCAGCCCTAACACAATAGCGATAAAGAACGCCGCGAACGCGGAGCCGCCTTTTACCACCATGGTCTGTACCGAATAGGCAATGCTTTCGCAGCGAACGTGCAGCTTGTACTCGCCGTAGTCCACGGTATCCGCCACCATGATGACCTGTAGCACCCAAAAAAGCGCGGTGCCGATATTCATCAATACCCCAGCGAATACAATCAGCGCGGCATTATGGTATCCCGCCAGCGCCATTACCAGAAGCGCCGCGCAGCTCAGCACCGGTAAAACGGAAGCGCTTGCCCACAAAATTCGCCGTGACAGCAGTTTCACCAGTCGCGGGAAAAAGACCAACGTCAACAGGTTGGCGGCTCCGGCATAGGACATGTAATACGGAAACAGATCGGCATCGCCAATCACATAAGTGAAGTAGTAAATCGCAAAACCGTTGATGATGTTGGAGGCCACGTTATAAGCCAGCGCCATCCCCAGAAGGCAGGAGAGCTGATCGTTTTTATAAATCAGCGCGACGATGGCTTTTAAGGTCAGACGGCTGCCGTCGGCGTTCGCCGAGCTGTCGGAAGAATAAACCTCGTGTACGTTGCGCAGCGTAACGATCGTTGAAGCAATAAAAAACACAATCAGCACCAGCGTGAACATTTGAAAGCCAAATCCACGATCGGCGCCCCCCACATAATTGACAAACGGCAGCGTCACCCCGGCGGTGACAAACCCGGCGAGGCTGGCGAAAAAACGAGGGAATGGCACCAGTTGTTCGCGTTCGCGCTTGTCCAGAGTGATGGTTGGCACCAGCGACCAGAAGGGAATATCCATAATGGTATAGGTCATGCCCCACAAGATGTAGGTCATGCAAACAAACACTATCTGCGTTGTGCCTTCGAACAGGTGGGCGCTAAAAACCAGAAACAGCACCAGCGAGTTCGCCAGCGTGCCAATGAGGATCCACGGCTTAAACTTCCCCCAGCGCGTACGGGTGGCGTTGACGATCCACCCCATAATCGGGTCGTTGACCGCATCCCAGATCCGGGCGACCAAAAACAGCGTACCGATAAGCCCTACCGACAGTCCGACCACATCGGTGTAGTAATACATGAGGTACATGTAGACTATGCCAATCGCGAAATCCTTACCAAACGCCCCGAATCCATAACTGAGTTTTGTTGTCATTGATATGCTCATAGGGTACCGGGTCGCTGTTGCCAGCGCCCGCCTTCTGTAATGGGAAACGTCAGAGATAAAATGCCGGGGGCTTCCCCGGCGTCATGAACATTAACGATGTAGCCAGGCCGGTAACCAGTCGCCATGTGCGGCGATCAGGTCATCCACCAGCGCATAGATTTCCTCAATGCCCAACACGGCGGCGGTATGCGGATCCATCATCGCCGCGTGGTAAACGCGATCGCGGTTTTCCGTCAGTATCGCTTCAGTAAGCAGTGTCTGAACGTTGATATTGGTCTGCATCATCGCCGCCAGATGCGACGGGAGCATTCCGGCCTTCGTCGGCTGGATACCGTTGGCATCGACCAGACAGGCCACTTCGACACAACACCCCTGCGGCAGATTGTCGATAAGCCCGTCATTGCGTACGTTGCCGTAAATCACGCTCGGTTCGCCGGTCCACAGGGCGTTCATGATTGTGCTGGCATATTCACGCGACGGCTTAATCTCAATGCGATCCGCCGTTTTGTACTCCTCCAGCTCTTTATGCCAGTTCGCCAACTGCTCGACGCAGCGTTTCGGGTATTCATCCAGCGGCACGCTGTACCGCGCGATCAGATCTTCACGCCCTGGCTTGATAAACCACGGGGTATACTCTGCAAAATGCTCCGAGGATTCCGTTACGAAGTAGCCCAACTTTTTGAACATTTCGTAGCGCACGATGTTCTGACAGCGCGTATTACCGTGAATGTTTGGCTTCGGCGCCTGTCCGGCGTCATACGCCGCCAGCAATTCCGGATAAAGATTGACGTAGCGCCCCTCGGCGGTCTTTCGCTCCAGTTCCAGGTAAAACGCCATATGGTTAATGCCCGCGCAGCGATAGCGCAGCGAGGCCGGGTCGATATCCAGATCGCGCGCCAGCTCTTCCGCCGTACCCTGCACCGAATGACACAGCCCCACCTGCTTAATGTGCGGATAGCGAGCGTACATCGCCCAGGTATTCATCGCCATCGGGTTAACGTAGTTCAGCATGGTAGCGTCCGGGCATACCTCGGTCATATCCTCACAAATCCGCCAGAGATGCGGAATGGTACGCAGCGCCCGCATGATGCCGCCGGGGCCGAGTGTATCCGCGATCGTCTGCTCCAGCCCGTGGCGTTTACAGACTTCAAAATCGGTGACGGTACAGGGTTCATAACCGCCAATCTGGAACGCCACCACCACAAAGTCGGCATCCTGAAGCGCCGTTTTTTGATCGGTATGGCAGGTGATTTTTCCGGTTGCGCCCGCGGAATCCATCAGCTTGCGCACCACAATGTGGGACTCCTCAAGCCGTGTCGGATCGATATCCATCAGCGCGATATGGGCCGACTTCAGTGCCTGGCGATGAAAGACGTCGCCGAGGATATTTTTCACGAAAATCGTCGAACCGGCGCCGATAAAGGTAATTTTTGGTGCAGACATCATGACTCTCCAGATCGGTGTTGTACTGCACTCATCGTGGCATGCGATCCGCGGGAAAACCTCCGTCTTCTCCAATGAGCATTCCCGAAAACTCAGATCGCCCGCCGCCGGGCATCAGATCTGAGCTTTTGGGAGTAAATAGCCAGTAAAGCAGAGTATCCGGCCTGTTTCGCCGACTATTATTGTTGTTAGCGGACCGACTTGTGCGCCTGTTCGCGGTATCTTTGCGCAGCCGCAGGCATGATTCTGATGATTCAGGAAAGGGAGAAAGTATGAGTACCCAACCGATAGTGTTTCTTCCGCCCGATCCGCATATGTGCAATGGCGATGAAAAGCAAACCCGTAGCCCGCTGTCGCTCTATTCTGAATACCAGCGAATGGACATTGAGCTACGGCGGCCTCACGCTATGGCAGCCAGTCACTGGCACGGTCAGGTGGAAGTCAACGTGCCGTTCGACGGCGACGTGGAGTATTTAATTAACAACGAAGTGGTGCGGATAGAACAAGGCCACATTACCCTGTTCTGGGCCTGTACGCCCCATCAGCTTACCCGTCCCGGTGAATGCAAACAGATGGCGATTTTTAGTCTACCCATGCACCTGTTTCTTTCCTGGCCGCTGGACCGCGAACTGATCAACCACGTCACCCACGGAATGGTGGTGAAATCGCTGGTCAGCCAGCAGCTCAGCACATTCGAAGTGGTGCGTTGGCAACAGGAGGCCAACAGCCCTAATGAACAGATTCGCCAGTTGGCGATCGATGAAATCGGTCTGATGCTAAAGCGCTTCTGCCTTTCCGGCTGGCAGCCCGTCCTGCTTAATAAAACCTCGCGCACGCATGAAAATAGCGTCTCGCGCCATGCGCAGTTTTACGTCAGCCAGATGCTCAGCTTTATTGCCGATAACTACGATCAGGCGTTGACCATCAACGACGTGGCGGATCACGTGAAGCTCAACGCTAATTACGCGATGGGGATATTCCAGCGCGTCATGCAACTCACCCTGAAGCAATACATTACGGCGATGCGCATCAATCACGTGCGCGCGTTATTAAGTGACACCGACAAAACGATCCTTGACGTCGCGCTGACCGCCGGGTTCCGCTCAAGCAGCCGTTTTTACAGCACCTTCAATAAATACGTCGGCATGTCGCCGCAGCAGTACCGCAAACTGAGCCAACAGCGCCGCCAGACAGCAACCGGGTGAGGGGGCGCAAAAGACCGCCCGGTAATATCACTATCAGCCCCAAAAATAATCGACCTGTCGATAAAAACGCGCCAATAAACAGGATATTTCCCACATAACCCATTGATTAGTAATTTATTTATCGTAACACCCCTGCCCTTGACGCCCTCTTTACTCTCTGTTTTTCCGGGACAATACTTGCCCGCGTCACACATTCCTTCACTACCGGGTAAAGATGATGAAAGTATTAATTGTTGAAAGTGAATTTCTGCATCAGGACACCTGGGTGGGCAGCGCCGTGGAACGTCTGGCTGACGCCTTAAGTCGGCAAAATGTTACCGTCATTAAGTCCACGTCTTTCGACGACGGCTACGCCATCCTTTCTGCCAACGAAGCCATTGATTGCCTGATGTTCAGCTATCAGATGGAACACGCGGATGAACATCTCAACGTCAGGCAACTGATCGGTAAGCTTCATGAGCGCCAGCAAAACGTGCCCGTCTTTCTGTTGGGCGACAGAGAGAAAGCCACCGCATCGCTGGACCGCGACCTGCTGGAGCTTGTCGATGAGTTCGCCTGGATCCTTGAAGATACCGCCGACTTTATTGCCGGGCGCGCCGTGGCGGCGATGACCCGCTATCGTCAGCAACTGTTGCCGCCGCTGTTCAGCGCGCTGATGAAGTACAGCGACATTCATGAATACTCGTGGGCCGCCCCGGGCCACCAGGGCGGCGTGGGCTTTACCAAAACGCCTGCCGGTCGTTTCTATCATGACTTCTACGGCGAAAACCTGTTCCGCAGCGATATGGGCATTGAGCGTACCACGCTCGGTTCGCTGCTCGATCACACTGGCGCATTTGGCGAAAGCGAAAAATATGCCGCCCGCGTCTTTGGCGCAGACCGGTCATGGTCAGTGGTGGTCGGGACGTCCGGCTCCAATCGCACAATCATGCAGGCCTGTATGACCGACAATGATGTGGTGGTGATTGACCGTAACTGCCATAAATCCATCGAACAGGGGCTGATCCTGACCGGGGCGAAACCGGTTTATATGGTGCCAAGCCGCAACCGCTATGGCATTATCGGGCCAATTTATCCGCAGGAGATGCAGCCGGAAACGTTGCGGAAAAAAATCGACGCCAGTCCGCTGACCCGCGAAAAAACCGGGCGACAGCCCACCTACAGCGTAGTGACCAACTGTACCTATGACGGCGTTTGCTATAACGCGAAAGCGGCGCAGGATCTGCTGGCGCAAACCACTGACCGCATCCATTTCGACGAAGCCTGGTACGGCTATGCCCGCTTTAACCCAATTTACGCCGATCATTTCGCCCTGCGCGGCGAGCCGGGCGATCACAGCGGTCCTACCGTTTTCGCCACCCACTCCACTCACAAACTGCTGAACGCGCTTTCGCAGGCGTCGTATATTCATGTGCGTGAAGGGCGCGGCGCGGTGAATTTCTCCCGCTTTAACCAGGCGTACATGATGCATGCCACCACCTCGCCGCTGTACGCTATTTGCGCATCCAACGACGTGGCGGTTTCAATGATGGATGGCAACAGCGGCCTGTCGCTGACGCAGGAAGTGATCGATGAAGCGATAGATTTCCGTCAGGCGATGGCACGCCTGTACAAAGAGTACCGTGCCGACGGCGACTGGTTCTTCAAACCGTGGAATAAAGAGCAGGTTACCGATCCGCAAAGCGGGGAAACGTATGATTTTGCTGACGCGCCGGCGTCTTTACTGGCCACCGACCAGAACTGCTGGATAATGCGTCCGGGTGAAAGCTGGCATGGATTTACGGATTTACCGGATAACTGGAGCATGCTCGACCCGATCAAAGTCAGTATTCTCGCACCAGGTATGGGTGACGATGGCGAACTGGAAGAGACTGGGGTGCCTGCCGCGCTGGTTACCGCATGGCTGGGACGTCACGGCATCGTGCCGACCCGCACCACCGACTTCCAGATTATGTTTCTGTTCTCGATGGGGATCACCCGCGGGAAATGGGGCACGCTAATCAACACGCTGTGCTCGTTTAAACAGCATTATGACGCCAACACACCGCTGGCGCAGGTAATGCCGGAACAGGTGGAAGCGCATCCTGACGCTTATGCGAATATCGGGCTGCACGATCTGGGCGATCGGATGTTCGCCTGGCTGAAAGAGAATAACCCTGGTGCGCGCCTGAACGCGGCCTATTCCAGCCTGCCTGTTGCAGAAATGACGCCGCGTGACGCCTATAACGCCATTGTTAATGATGCAGTCGAAAGGGTGGCAATTGAGAATTTACCGGGGCGTATTGCCGCTAACTCGGTTATCCCTTACCCGCCAGGCATTCCCATGCTGCTTTCCGGGGAAAACTTTGGCGATGACAACAGTCCGCAGGTGGGGTATCTGCGCGCGCTACAGTCGTGGGATCGTCACTTCCCGGGCTTTGAACATGAAACGGAGGGGACGGAAATTATTGACGGTGTGTATCACGTCATGTGCGTGAAAGCCTGACGTCTGTTCCGACGACTGCGTCATGGCCCGGCCAGCGTGACGCAGCCAGATTTTGGCCAGAGGATGTGACAGCCTTTTCCTGAGTATTGTTGCAACATGAGCATTGTCATACCTTTTTGCGCGGGTCCCCCCGCGCTTTTTTTATCTCTCATTCCGGTTTCCACCCTCGTAAAAAATTCTGTACATAAGAATCATCTGCTGACGCTTGAAATAGAAAATAAAAAGATTATTTTAATGCAGGATTGGATTCATCATACAAATTTTACGGCTTCCGTTATCTCTCTCCATTGGCGGGATCGGGTATTTTATGTTCATATTTCAGGAGTTGGGGTATGAGACTTTGCAGCACAGAACCCTGCATCGTGGTGTTAACAGAAAAAGATGTTTGGCTGAGGGTAAATGGCAAAGAGGCGATAAATTTAAAAGCACATCATATGGCGCTTATCGCCTGCGAAAATAACATCATTGATATCTCATCGCTTAATAATGCACTTGTCGCGCATATAAGTCGCGATATCATTAAAGAATACCTGCGTTTTTTGAATAAAGATTTATCTCACGTCCCTCTCTGGCAGCGAAGCTCATCGCCAGTGTTAACCGCATTATGCGTAACGCCAGACGTTTTTCGGGTCGCGGCGGAACACAGCGTCCAGCATACCAACAGTCCCGGCGAAAACGAGCGCACCCGCTCTCTGCTGTTCACCGTACTGTCGCGCTTTCTCGACAGCAAAAAGTTTATGTCGCTATTAATGTTTATGCTGCGTGACCGAATCAGCGACAGCGTTTACCATATTATTGAAAGTGATATACATAAAGCGTGGAACCTCAGCCAGGTTGCCAGCTGTTTATGTCTGAGCCCCAGCCTGCTGAAGAAAAAATTAAAAAACGAAAATACCAGCTACAGCCAAATCATCACTACCTGCCGTATGCGCTATGCCGTTAATCAATTATTAATGGACGGTAAAAATATCTCTCAGGTTTCTGAACTGTGCGGATATAACAGCACATCCTATTTTATCTCGGTATTTAAAGAGTATTACGGCATGACGCCGTTGCATTATGTCAGCCAGTTTAAGAATCGCCCTGCGCCCTGACGCATTCCTGTTTTGTAATAAGCCACGATAATATCAGCATTAGCGATAAGCCTGTTCCGACATCATTCAGCGGCGCACTCCGGGCGTATTATACGACCTGATTTCACAGTCCTTTTCAGGAGTTGAATAATGTCTTCAGATGCTGATGCCCACAAAGTGGGCTTAATCCCCGTCACCCTTATGGTGTCGGGGAATATTATGGGATCAGGGGTTTTCCTGCTGCCAGCTAACCTCGCCGCCACCGGCGGGATTGCCATCTACGGATGGTTAGTGACCATTATCGACGCGCTGGCGCTGTCGATGGTTTACGCCAAAATGTCGGCATTAGACCCCAGTCCTGGCGGCTCTTACGCTTACGCACGACGCTGCTTCGGCCCTTTCCTCGGGTATCAGACCAACGTGCTGTACTGGCTGGCCTGCTGGATCGGCAATATTGCCATGGTAGTCATTGGCGTTGGTTATCTCAGCTACTTCTTCCCGATCCTGAAAGATCCGTTGGTGCTCACCCTGACCTGCGTGGCGGTGCTGTGGATTTTCGTTCTGCTGAATATCGTCGGGCCGAAAATGATCACCCGCGTACAGGCCGTCGCCACCGTGCTGGCGCTGGTGCCGATTGTTGGCATCGCCGTGTTCGGTTGGTTCTGGTTTCGCGGTGAAACCTATATGGCGGCGTGGAACGTTAGCGGCATGAACACCTTTGGCGCGATTCAAAGTACCCTGAACGTCACGCTGTGGTCGTTTATTGGGGTAGAAAGCGCCTCGGTAGCGGCGGGGGTAGTTAAAAACCCGCAACGCAACGTGCCGATCGCCACCATTGGCGGAGTGCTGATAGCCGCCGTCTGCTACGTGCTCTCAACCACCGCGATCATGGGGATGATCCCGAACGCCGCGCTGCGCGTTTCCGCCTCGCCGTTTGGCGACGCCGCCCGCATGGCGCTGGGGAATACCGCAGGCGCGATCGTTTCCTTCTGCGCCGCGGCAGGCTGTTTAGGTTCGCTCGGCGGCTGGACGCTGCTGGCCGGTCAGACGGCGAAAGCCGCCGCCGACGACGGCCTGTTCCCGCCCATTTTCGCCCGCGTCAACAAAGCCGGTACCCCGGTCGCCGGGCTGATCATCGTCGGGATCTTAATGACCCTGTTTCAGTTCAGTAGCATGTCGCCAAACGCCGCCAAAGAGTTTGGTCTGGTGTCCTCTGTCTCGGTGATCTTTACCCTGGTGCCGTATCTGTATACCTGCGCCGCACTGCTGCTGCTCGGTCACGGACACTTCGGCAAAGCGCGGCCAATCTACCTGCTCGTCACCTTCGTGGCATTTGTTTACTGCATCTGGGCGGTGGTTGGCTCCGGCGCGAAAGAGGTGATGTGGTCGTTTGTCACCTTAATGATCATTACTGCACTGTATGCCCTGAACTACAACCGCATCCATAAAAACCCGTATCCGCTGGATGCGCCAGTGAGCAAAAATTAGTTCGCCTGCCGGGAAACGCCCAAGGGCGCGGCTTTTCAAAACAGCCAACCTTAATTTCTTAAGGTTGGCTTAATTTTACTCTGCGAAGATTGGCGCCACTTCGTTGATGGACCTCACCCCATGTTAAAGCGCATATTCAAAAGACCGTCTATCAGCCTGCTCACCTGGCTGCTGCTGGTTTCGTTTTATCTTTCCGTTTGCCTGAATCTCGCCTTTTATAAGCAGGTCATACAGGCTCTACCGCTGGACTCCGCGCGTAACGTGCTGGTCTTTCTGTCGATGCCGGTGGTGGCGTTCAGCGTGATCAACATCGTCCTGACGCTGGCCTCGTTTCTCTGGCTGAACCGCCCGCTGGCCTGCCTGTTTATTTTGATGGGCGCGGCGGCGCAATATTTCATCCTCACCTACGGCATCATCATCGACCGTTCGATGATCGCCAACATGATGGATACCACGCCCGCCGAAACATTCGCCCTGATGACGCCGCAGATGGTGCTTACCCTCGGTCTGAGCGGCATTGTAGCGGCCCTGATCGCCTGCGGGATCAGAATCAGACCCACTACGCCGCGTTTGCGCAGCGTACTGGCGCGTGGGATCAGCATTATTATCTCCGTCCTGCTGATCGTCCTGGTCGCCAGCTTTTTTTATAAAGATTACGCCTCGCTGTTTCGCAACAATAAGCAGTTGGTGAAAGCGCTCAGTCCCTCGAACAGTCTGGTGGCCTCCTGGTCCTGGTACGCGCACGAACGGCTGGCTAACCTGCCGCTGGTACGCATTGGCGAAGATGCCCATCGCACTCCGCAGAGCGTGGACGGCGAACGTAAAAACCTGACCATTTTGATCGTCGGGGAAACCTCGCGGGCGGCAAACTTTTCGCTGGGCGGCTATCCGCGTGAAACCAATCCGCTGCTGACAAAAGATAACGTGGTCTACTTCCCGCGCACCACTTCATGCGGGACTTCTACCGCGGTCTCCGTGCCGTGTATGTTCTCCGGGATGCCGCGCAAGCACTATGACGCAGAGCTGGCGCACCATCAGGAAGGGTTGCTGGATATCATTCAACGCGCGGGTATCAGCGTGCTGTGGAACGATAATGACGGCGGCTGCAAAGGCGCCTGCGACCGCGTACCGCATCAGAATGTCACTACCCTCAACCTGAAAGGCCAGTGCATTGACGGCGAATGTTATGACGACGTGCTGTTTAACGGCCTGGAGTCGTACATCAACCAGTTACAAGGCGATGGGGTCATTGTGTTGCATACCATTGGCAGTCACGGCCCGACGTATTACCACCGCTACCCGCCGCAGTTCAGGAAATTTACCCCAACCTGCGACACCAATGAAATTCAAACCTGCTCACAGCAGCAGCTCATCAATACCTACGATAATACCGTTCTGTATGTCGACTATATTGTTGATAAAACGATTAATATCCTGAAGTCGCATCAGGATAAATTTACCACCAGCCTGGTGTATCTTTCCGACCACGGCGAATCGCTGGGGGAAGATGGCGTGTATTTGCACGGTCTGCCTTACGCCATTGCGCCAGAAACGCAAAAGCATGTGCCGATGCTGCTGTGGCTGTCGCCGGATTATCAGCAACGCTACGGCGTAGACAATGATTGCCTGCAAAAACAGGCGCGGGAACAGGATTACTCGCAGGACAACCTTTTTTCGACCATGCTGGGACTGACCGGCGTGCAGACAACGCAATACCGGCCCGCGGATGACATTCTGCGGACCTGCAGGAGAACCGCTGAATGAAAATACTGATTGTGGAAGACGATACGCTGCTCTTACAGGGGTTGATCCTGGCGGCGCAAACCGAGGGATACGCCTGCGACGGCGTCTCCACCGCACGCGCGGCGGAGCAGTGTCTGGAAAGTGGTCATTACAGCCTGTTGGTGCTGGATCTCGGCCTGCCGGACGAGGACGGCCTGCATTTTCTGGCGCGTATCCGGCAGAAAAAATACACCCTGCCCGTGTTGATCCTGACCGCCCGCGATACGCTCAGCGACAAGATCGCCGGGCTGGACGTGGGCGCCGACGACTATCTGGTGAAACCCTTTGCGCTGGAAGAGCTTCATGCCCGCATCCGCGCGCTGCTTCGCCGCCACAATAACCAGGGCGAAAGCGAACTGGTGGTCGGCGGTCTGACTCTCAATATGGGGCGTCGCCAGGTCTGGAAAGCCGGCGAGGAGCTGGTGCTGACGCCAAAAGAGTACGCCCTGCTTTCCAGGCTAATGCTGAAAGCCGGCAGCCCGGTGCACCGGGAAATTCTTTATAACGACATTTATAACTGGGACAACGAGCCTTCGACCAACACGCTGGAAGTCCATATCCACAACCTGCGCGACAAGGTCGGTAAGTCGCGCATTCGCACCGTGCGTGGCTTTGGCTACATGCTGGTGGCGACCGCGACCGAGGAAGGCTAAGTGAACCTGACGCGTTTTCTGCGCCGGCCCATGACCCTGCGCCAGCGCCTGATGTTGACCATCGGCGTTATCCTGCTGGTTTTCCAGTTGATCAGCGCCTTCTGGCTCTGGCATGAAAGCACAGAGCAGATTGAGCTGTTTGAGCAGGCGCTACGGGATAACCGCAATAATGACCGCCACATCATGCATGAAATTCGCGAAGCGGTCGCCAGCCTGATCGTCCCCGGCGTGTTGATGGTCAGCCTGACGCTGCTGATCTGTTACCAGGCGGTGCGGCGTATCACCCGCCCGCTCGTCAGCCTGCAAAAAGAGCTGGAGAGCCGCACCGCGGATAACCTGACGCCGATCGACCTTCGCAGTTCAACGCTGGAAATTGAAGCGGTGGTTTCCGCGCTGAACCAACTGGTGAACCGGCTGACCGCGACGCTTGAGAACGAGCGCCTGTTTACCGCCGACGTGGCGCACGAACTGCGAACGCCGCTGGCCGGGGTACGTCTGCATCTCGAACTGCTGTCAAAAGCGCATAATATAGACGTCGCCCCGCTCGTTGCGCGGCTGGATCAGATGATGGACAGCGTCTCGCAGCTGTTACAGTTAGCGCGCGTCGGACAGTCGTTCTCGTCGGGTAATTATCAGCAGGTCCGGCTGCTGGAAGACGTCATCCTGCCGTCCTGGGATGAGCTTAGCACCATGCTGGAACAGCGCGATCAGGCCCTGCTGCTGCCCGAGAGGCGCGACGACGTGACGGTAAAAGGCGACGCCACGCTGCTACGGATGCTGTTGCGTAACCTGGTGGAAAACGCCCATCGTTACAGTCCCAAGGGGACGACGATCGCGATCACGCTGAACACGGATAAACAGGCCGTCATGGCGGTTGAAGATGAAGGGCCGGGGATCGATGAAAGTCAATGCGGCGAGCTAAGTAAAGCGTTCGTGCGTATGGACAGCCGTTTCGGCGGCCTCGGGCTGGGGTTGAGTATTGTCAGCCGCATCACACAGCTGCATCGCGGCGAATTTTATTTGCAAAACCGGGTGGATGCGACGGGAACCCGCGCGTCGGTGAGGCTGGAGAAGATCTAATAAGTGGTGACCCAGACGTACAAAAAACTGCTGACACTCAACGCGCTAAAGACAGTGGCGACACGTTCGTAAAGACGCTTTTTCATCATACTCTCCTCCAGATTATGAAGGAGAGTATGCCCGTCAGAGATTAAGCAAACCTTAAGACGCCGTTTACTCGTCGATACGTGGATGCTGCTGAACCAGACGAGTCCGTTTCTCCTGGAGTTCAGCAATTTCCTGATCGATATCTTCGATTTTCTGCTCGATGTTATCGTAGTGCTCGCCGAGGATTTCTTTCGCTTCCTGAATGTCAGACGCGGCAGGCGTCGCCCCTTTCAGCGGACGGTTGGCGGTTTCTTTCATGGTCATACCGGTAATGAAACCAATCACCGCAATCACCATCAGGTAATAGGCCGGCATCATCAGGTCCCGGGAGCTTTCCACCAGCCAGGCGGCCAGCGTTGGCGTCAGACCGGCAATCAGCACCGAGATATTAAATGCCGCCGCCAGCGCGCTGTAGCGAATGTGCGTCGGGAACATCGCCGGGAGCGAGGAGGCCATCACGCCGGTGAAGCAGTTCAGGATCACCGCCAGCATCAGCAGACCCGCAAAAATCAGCCCGATCACGTTACTGTTAATCAGGATAAATGCCGGAATCGCCAGCGCAAACAGCGCGATACTGCCCAGAATCACAAACGGACGGCGACCAAAACGGTCACTCAGCAGCCCCATCACCGGCTGCACAAACAGCATTCCGATCATAATGGCGATAATGATCAGCACGCCGTGATCTTCCGAATAGTGCAGGTTATGCGACAGGTAACTCGGCATATAGGTCAGCAGCATGTAATAGGTTACGTTGGTGGCAATCACCAAACCGATACACGCCAGCAGGCTGCGCCAGTGTTTGGTCGCAATCTCTTTAAACGAAACTTTTGGACCCTCCTGCAAGCCTTCGCGGTCGCCCTGCTCCAGTTTTTCGACGTGCTGCTGGAACGCCGGGGTCTCTTCCAGCGCATGGCGCAGGTAAAGCCCGATAATCCCCAGCGGCAGCGCGATAAAGAACGGAATACGCCAGCCCCAATCAAGGAAGTTTGCTTCCCCCACCACGGTGGAGATCAGCACCACGACACCCGCGCCCAGCACGAATCCGGCAATCGAGCCAAAGTCCAGCCAACTGCCCATAAAGCCGCGTTTACGGTCCGGGGAATATTCCGCGACAAAGATCGACGCGCCGGTGTATTCGCCGCCGACCGAGAAGCCCTGCGCCATCTTGCACAGCAGCAGCAGGATAGGCGCCCAGATACCAATAGAAGCGTAGGACGGTATCAGGCCGATACAGAACGTACTGATCGACATAATGACGATGGTGATAGCCAGGATCTTCTGACGCCCATATTTATCGCCGAGCATACCGAAGAACAAACCGCCAAGTGGACGAATCAGGAAGGGAACAGAGAAAGTCGCGAGCGCGGCAATCATTTGCACGCTGGGGTCAGCCCCCGGGAAGAATACTTTACCTAACGCGTAGGCAACGAAGCCATAAACACCAAAATCAAACCATTCCATCGCGTTGCCGAGCGAGGCCGCGGTGATCGCTTTACGCAGTTTACCGTCATCAATAATGGTTACGTCGCGAAGCGTTATCGGTTTTACTTTTTTCCTTTTCAGCATAGCTGTCCTCATAGACTAAGCCCTGTCTCGCTGCATACCGCTTCATTGGCGCAAGCTGCGCGAACGTCACCGTCGAGCGTTGGAATTACGCAGGCGCAATTCCTTTACCAAGCGTAGCAGGTTTACTTACACTGACCGGTTAAGGACTGTACAACCGAACCTGTTGACGCCTGAAGTGGGCGGTTAATGACCTCTTTACCCTACCAGTGTTTAAATTTGTGATCAACTTCACATATATGTTTGTGTTTCGTCAAAGAACGTAAATAAGGTGATCCTCACTCTCTTTTTTGACGTGGCAACGTTGCGATTCTTTTTTGCTTTCGTTGCGATGACATTCATCGTCACGACCAAACATTTCCCGGCGACACTATTAATCTGCTATGCAAATTCCCCTGGCTTTTTTACACCTTGTTTACGTTTATTTTAAATAATCCAAAAGCCGCCGAATGTTTACATTAATTATGTGACAAAGATAACTAAAACACTGTTTCGTTTTCATTGAATCAATATTCCAATGAATGCAAGATAAGAGACGAGGCAACACCACCGGGGAGCGAAAGAGGCCGCCAGCAGGCGCAATCGCTACGTACAACGTAAAGGGAACGCAGTATTTTCTGCGCTTCGCTTCTATATAACAAACTGAATTCAATACCTTTTGCCACCTTGTCCGTTTGTTTCGCGGGTAAGAAGTGAGGACGTTTATGAAAATTAAAGCCACCATAGAACGCATCCCTGGTGGGATGATGTTGATTCCATTACTGCTCGGCGCCGTTTTAAATACCCTGGCGCCAGACACGGGCGCGTATTTCGGTTCATTTACTAAAGGAATGATAAGCGGCACGGTGCCCATTCTGGCGGTATGGTTCTTTTGTATTGGCGCTTCTATCGATCTGCGCGCAACCGGTACGGTATTACGTAAATCCGGTACGTTGGTAATCACGAAAATTGCCGTTGCGTGGGTGGTGGCGATGATCGCCGCCTCGTTTATTCCGGACACCGGCATTCAAACCGGTTTCTTCGCGGGTCTGTCTGTTCTGGCGATTGTTTCCGCAATGGACATGACCAACGGCGGCCTGTACGCCAGCCTGATGAACCAGTACGGCACCAAAGAAGAGTCCGGCGCGTTCGTGCTGATGTCACTGGAGTCCGGTCCGTTGATGACCATGGTGATTCTTGGTTCCGCTGGCCTCGCTTCTTTCGAGCCGCATCACTTTATCGGCGCCGTATTACCGTTCCTGATCGGCTTTGCCCTCGGCAACCTCGACCACGATCTGCGTGCGTTCTTCAGCAAGGCAACGCCAGTACTGATTCCGTTCTTCGGCTTTGCGCTGGGTAACACCATTAACCTGAGCGTGATTGTTGATACAGGTCTGCTGGGCATCATGCTGGGCGTGGCGGTCATCATTATCACCGGTATTCCGTTGATTATTGCCGACCGCGTGATCGGCGGCGGTAACGGTACAGCGGGCGTAGCGGCGTCTTCTGCGGCGGGCGCTGCGGTGGCGAACCCGGTCATTATCGCCCAGATCAACCCGGCGTTTGAGCCCGTCGCGGCTTCCGCGACGGCGCTGGTTGCCGCCAGCGTGATTGTCACCGCCATCCTGGTGCCGATCATCACTGCGCTGTACGCCAAACGCTTCGGCAACGTTCAGCCTCCGGTCAATGCGGAAGAAAAAACCGCTGAATCTATGAATCACTAACCTTCAGTCGCCCTCCCGCTCTGCGCGGGAGGGCGACGTCTAACGACTGCGCCCGCTTCTCTTCGCGCTTTTCACCTCGCTTTCTTCCAGCCCCCTTTCTTAAAACGCGAGTAGTCCCGACAACGTTGGGGATTTTGTGTATAATTGCCGCCTTTTTCGGCAATCTGCCATGCTTTTGGGGCGCGTTTGCCCCTGCTGACTTTTGAGGAACTCACCATGTCATTACCTAACTGCCCACAATGCAACTCCGAATACACCTACGAAGACAACGGCATGTATATCTGCCCGGAATGCGCCCACGAATGGAACGATGCCGAACCGGCGCAGGACAGCGATGAGCTGATTGTGAAAGACGCTAACGGCAACCTGCTGGCCGACGGCGACAGCGTGACCGTGATTAAAGATCTGAAGGTGAAAGGCAGTTCTTCGATGCTGAAGATCGGCACCAAAGTGAAAAACATCCGTCTGGTGGAAGGCGATCACAACATTGACTGCAAAATCGACGGTTTCGGCCCGATGAAGCTGAAATCGGAGTTTGTGAAAAAGAACTGATTGTTATCCTGCCTGCCTGATATTGCCCGGTGGCGCTTCGCTTACCGGGCCGGGGCTAACTACACTTAATGGGCTTCCCTTATCAGAGGTCCAGATCATGTCGTTAAGTCCCTATCTCTCTTTTGCTGGCAACTGTGCCGACGCCATTGCGTTTTATCAGCAAACGCTCGGCGCAGAACTGCTCTATAAAATCAGCTTTGGTGAAATGCCTCCGTCGGCGCAGGACAGTCAGGACGGCTGCCCGTCCGCAATGACCTTCCCCGATACCGCCATCGCCCATGCCAATGTGCGCATTGCGGGGAGCGACATTATGATGAGTGACGCCCTGCCGTCAGGCACGGCGCACTATTCCGGCTTTACGCTGGTTCTTGACACGCAGGATGTCGACGAAGGAAAACGCTGGTTCGACCGCCTCGCTGCCGAAGGAAAAATTGAAATGGACTGGCAGGAAACCTTTTGGGCGCACGGTTTTGGCAAGGTCAGCGATCGTTACGGCGTTCCGTGGATGATCAACGTCGTTAAGCAGCAGGCAAACGGTTAACCTCGCGGGAGGCCCTGCCTCCCGCCCTGTCATCTGATTCCACTTAATTCTTCATCATCAGGTCATCACAACTTAACCCAAACGTCACATTAATCCGCCACGATGGGGCCACTTTTTTCAGAGAGGCCGCATCATGCAAACGATTATTCGCGTCGAAAAACTCTCCAAAACGTTCAATCAGCAGCAGGCGCTGCACGCCGTCGATCTGAACATCGTTTCCGGTGAGATGGTGGCTCTGCTTGGGCCGTCGGGTTCCGGCAAATCCACCCTTTTACGTCACTTAAGCGGGCTGATCACCGGTGACAAAGCGCCGGGCAGCCACGTCGAGCTGCTTGGTCGCACCGTTCAGCGCGAAGGCCGTCTGGCGCGCGATATCCGCAAAAGCCGCGCCCATACCGGCTACATCTTCCAGCAGTTCAACCTGGTCAATCGCCTGACAGTGCTTGAGAACGTCCTGATTGGCGCGCTCGGCAGCACGCCGTTCTGGCGCACCTGCTTTAGCTGGTTCACCCAGGAACAGAAGCAGCGCGCGTTACAGGCGCTGACCCGCGTCGGCATGGCGCACTTCGCGCACCAGCGCGTTTCTACACTTTCCGGCGGCCAGCAGCAGCGCGTGGCCATCGCCCGCGCCCTGATGCAGCGGGCGAAAGTGATTCTGGCCGACGAGCCGATTGCCTCGCTGGACCCGGAATCCGCGCGCATCGTGATGGATACCCTGCGCGACATCAACCAGACCGACGGCATCACCGTCGTCGTCACGCTGCATCAGGTGGATTACGCCCTGCGCTACTGCGAACGCATTGTGGCGCTGCGTCAGGGGCATGTGTTCTACGACGGCAGCAGCCAACACTTCGATAACGATCGCTTTGACCATCTGTACCGCAGCATGAACCGCGTCGAACAGAACGCGCAGGCTGCTTAATTCAAAAAGACCAGGCAAGTGAAATAGCCTGGAACAATGCGAGGATAATATGAATTACAAAACGGTTGCCGCGTTGGCGTTTACCAGCATGTTCAGCGTCAGCACCCTGCTCACCCCGGCACATGCCGAAGAACAGGAAAAAGCGCTGAACTTTGGCATTATTTCGACCGAGTCACAGCAAAACCTGAAACCGCAGTGGGACCCGTTCCTGAAGGATATGGAAAAGAAACTGGGGGTCAAGGTCAATGCCTTCTTCGCCCCGGACTACGCCGGGATCATCCAGGGGATGCGCTTTAACAAAGTGGATCTCGCCTGGTACGGCAATCTTTCCGCGATGGAAGCGGTAGATCGCGCCAACGGCCAGGTCTTCGCCCAGACTGTCGCCGCTGACGGATCGCCCGGCTACTGGAGCGTACTGATCGTCAACAAGGACAGTCCGATCAACACTCTCGACGATCTGATCGCCCAGCGCAAAGATCTTACCTTCGGCAACGGCGATCCTAACTCCACCTCTGGCTATCTGGTTCCCGGGTATTACGTCTTCGCAAAAAACAATATCTCCGCCAGCGACTTCAAACGCACCGTTAACGCCGGTCATGAAACCAACGCACTGGCGGTAGCGAACAAGCAGGTCGACGTCGCCACCAACAACACCGAAAACCTCGACAAGCTGAAAACCTCCGCGCCGGACAAGCTCAAAGAGCTGAAGGTGATCTGGAAGTCGCCGCTGATCCCGGGTGATCCCATCGTCTGGCGGAAAAATCTTTCTGAAACCACCAAGGACAAGGTGTACGACTTCTTTATGAATTACGGCAAAACGCCGGAAGAAAAAAGCGTACTGGAACGTCTGGGCTGGGCGCCGTTCCGTGCCTCCAGCGACCTGCAACTGGTGCCGATTCGCCAACTCGCCTTGTTTAAAGAGATGCAGGGCGTGAAGGACAACAAAGGACTGAGCGACGAAGAGAAAGCCAGCAAAACCTCGGCGATTAAAGGGCAACTGGACGATCTCGACCGTCTGACTGCCGCGCTCGGCGCCATGACCAGCGTGAACAAAGCGGTGCAATAACCCCTGGCTGTAGGCCGGATGACGCAGCGCTTATCCGGCCTATACCCGCGTCAAATCGTCGTCACTTATGGAGCAACTATGCAAACCATTACCGTCCCCCCGCCGAAGCGAAGCTGGTTCTCGCTCTTGAGCTGGGCCATCCTGCTGGCTGTACTGGTCGTGTCGTGGAAAGGCGCCGAAATGGCCCCGCTGACGCTGATTCAGGACTCCGGCAACATGGCGACTTTCGCCGCCGACTTCTTCCCGCCGGACTTCAGCCAGTGGCGGGACTACCTCGGCGAAATGGCCGTCACCCTGCAAATCGCCGTCTGGGGCACCGCGCTGGCGGTTATCCTGTCCATTCCTTTTGGTCTGATGTGCGCCGACAACCTCGTACCGTGGTGGATTTACCAGCCCATGCGCCGTCTGATGGACGCCTGCCGCGCCATCAACGAAATGGTGTTTGCGATGCTGTTCGTGGTCGCCGTCGGTCTCGGCCCGTTTGCGGGCGTGATGGCGCTGTTTATCCACACCACCGGCGTGCTGTCGAAACTGCTTTCCGAAGCGGTCGAAGCTATCGAACCCGGCCCGGTAGAAGGTATCCGCGCCACCGGCGCCAATAAGCTCGAAGAAATTCTCTACGGCGTACTGCCGCAGGTCATGCCGCTGCTCATCTCCTATTCGCTGTACCGCTTTGAGTCCAACGTCCGCTCCGCCACGGTGGTCGGCATGGTGGGCGCAGGCGGCATCGGCGTCACCTTGTGGGAGGCGATACGCGGTTTCCAGTTCCAGCAAACCTGCGCGTTGATGGTGCTCATCATCATCACCGTCAGCCTGCTGGATTTCCTCTCCCAGCGTTTACGTAAGCACTTTATCTGATTCGCGAGGCATTGATGGCTATGCACTTGTCTACACATCCGACCAGTTACCCGACGCGTTATCAGGAGATTGCCGCGAGACTTGAGCAGGAGCTTCGTCAACATTACCGCTGCGGCGACTATCTTCCGGCGGAGCATCAGCTTGCCGCCCGTTATGAGGTGAACCGCCATACCCTGCGCCGGGCCATCGATCAGTTAGTTGAACGCGGCTGGGTGCAGCGTCGTCAGGGTGTCGGCGTGCTGGTGCTGATGCGCCCGTTCGACTACCCGCTGAACGCCCAGGCGCGCTTTAGCCAGAATCTGTTGGATCAGGGCAGCCATCCCACCAGCGAAAAGCTGCTGGCGGTACTGCGACCGGCTTCCCGCCACGTTGCTGATGCCCTCAGCGTGCAGGAAGGCGACAACGTCATTCACCTGCGAACGCTACGCCGGGTCAACGGTATCGCCCTGTGCCTGATCGATCACTACTTTTCCGACCTCAGCCTCTGGCCGCTGTTGCAGGGCTTCCATAGCGGCTCGCTGCATGACTATCTGCGCGAACAGTCCGGGCTGACGCTGATGCGTACCCAGACGCGCATCAGCGCCCGCCGCGCGCAGGCGAAAGAGAGCAAGGTACTGGAAATCCCGAACATGGCGCCGCTGCTCTGCGTGCGCACCCTGAACCATCGTGAAGGTGAGGAGCAGGCAGCGGAGTACTCCGTCAGCCTGACCCGCGCCGACATGATCGAATTCACTATGGAGCACTGAATGCACATCGATACCGCCACCCGCCAGCGCTGGATGCGCGCGTTGTCCTGGAGCAACGCCGAAACGCTGAACGCACTGATGCAGGCGCTGAAGCTGGCGCCGGAATACACGCTTATCCGCGCGCCGGAAACCGGTCTGATGCAGATCCAGGCGCGCATGGGCGGCACCGGCAACCGTTTCTTTGCCGGCGATACCACGCTCACCCGCGCGGTGGTGCGCCTGAACAGCGGCACGCTCGGCTACAGCTACCTGCTGGGACGCAATAAACAGCACGCCGAACGGTGCGCCGTCGTCGACGCGCTGTTACAGGAGCAGGCCCATTTTCAGACGCTCATGGAAACCTTAATCGCCCCGCTGGAGGCCGAACGCGAGGCGCAAATCGCTGCCCGCCGCGCTGAAGTGAACGCCAGCCGGGTCGACTTCTTTACGCTGGTACGCGGAGATAACGAATGACACGATCCACGGAACTACAAACCGCCTTTACCCTGCCCGTTCAGGACGCGCAGCAGAGCTTTCGCCGCCTGCTGAAAGCAATGAGCGAACCGGGCGTGATTGTCGCCCTGCATCAGCTTAAGCACGGCTGGCAACCGTTGAACCTTGCCACCACCAGCGTCCTGCTGACCCTGGTCGATGGCGACACGCCGGTATGGCTGTCACCTGCGGTGAACAACGACATCGCCAGCCAGAACCTGCGTTTTCATACTCAGGCGCCATTGGTCGAGCAACCGCAGCTGGCAGCGTTTGCCGTCACCGACGAGCGCATCAGCCGCGAGCAGCTTAACGCCCTTTCCGCGGGTTCCGCCGTGGCGCCGGAAACCAGCGCCACGCTGATCGTCCAGGTCACCAGCCTCAGCGGCGGGCGGATGCTGCGCCTGACCGGGGCGGGGATCGCTGAAGAACGGATGATCGCGCCGCAGTTACCGGACTGTCTGATCCACGAACTGACCGAACGCCCGCACCCCTTCCCGCTGGGCGTCGATCTGATACTTACCTGCGGCGAGCGCCTGCTGGCAATCCCTCGCACTACCCACGTGGAGGTGTGCTGATGTACGTCGCCGTTAAAGGGGGCGAGAAGGCGATAGCCAACGCCCATGCGCTCCAGGAGAACCGCCGTCGGGGCGATGCCGCCATCGGTGAACTGAGCGTGGCGCAGATTGAACAGCAGATGAACCTGGCGGTTGACCGGGTGATGACCGAAGGCGGTATCGCCGACCGCGAACTGGCGGCGCTGGCGCTGAAACAGGCCAGCGGAGACAACGTCGAAGCCATCTTCCTGCTGCGCGCCTACCGCACCACGCTGGCGAAGCTGGCGGTGAGCGAACCGCTGAACAGCGCGGAGATGCGCCTGGAGCGGCGTATTTCCGCCGTCTATAAAGACATTCCCGGCGGGCAGCTTTTAGGCCCGACTTACGACTACACCCATCGCCTGCTCGATTTCACCCTGCTGGCGAACGGCGAAACGCCGCCTCTGCGCACCGCCGATCACCCAACGGAACCCGCGCCGCACGTCTTTTCCCTGCTGGCGAAGCAGGGGCTGGCAAAGCGCGAAGAGGATACCGGCGCACAGCCGGACGACATCACCCGCACACCGCCGGTCTACCCTTGTTCGCGCGCCTCACGCCTGCAACAGCTCATGCGCGGCGACGAAGGCTACCTGCTGGCGCTGGCCTATTCCACCCAGCGCGGTTATGGCCGCAACCACCCGTTCGCGGCGGAGATCCGCAGCGGCTACGTTGAGCTGGAAACGGTGCCGGAAGAGCTGGGATTCGCGGTAAACGTTGGCGAACTGCTGGTGACCGAATGCGAAATGGTCAACGGCTTCGTCGCCCCGGACAATGATGCGCCTCACTTCACCCGCGGCTACGGGCTGGTGTTCGGCATGAGCGAACGCAAAGCCATGGCGATGGCGCTGGTGGATCGCGCGCTACAGGCACCAGACTACGATGAAACGGTCACAGGACCGGCGCAGGACGAGGAGTTCGTGCTGGCGCATGCGGATAACGTCGAGGCGGCGGGTTTTGTTTCGCACCTCAAGCTCCCTCATTACGTCGATTTCCAGGCCGAGCTGGAACTGCTTAAACGCCTGCAACAGGAGGCCGACCGTGACGACTAACCTCTCCGGCTACAACTTTGCGTACCTTGATGAACAGACCAAACGCATGATCCGCCGCGCTATCCTGAAGGCGGTGGCGATCCCTGGCTATCAGGTGCCGTTCGGCGGCCGCGAAATGCCGATGCCCTACGGCTGGGGCACCGGCGGCATTCAGATCACCGCCAGCGTGATCGGCGAACCGGACGTGCTGAAAGTGATCGACCAGGGTGCCGACGACACCACCAACGCGGTGTCGATCCGCAACTTCTTTAAACGCGTCACCGGCGTAAACACCACCGAACGTACGGAAGACGCGACGCTGATCCAGACCCGCCATCGGATCCCGGAAACGCCGCTGACCGAAGATCAGATCCTGATCTTCCAGGTGCCGATCCCAGAGCCGCTGCGCTTTATCGAACCGCGCGAAACCGAAACCCGCACCATGCATGCGCTGGAAGAGTACGGCGTAATGCAGGTGAAACTGTACGAAGATATCGCCCGCTTCGGCCACATCGCCACCACCTACGCCTATCCGGTGAAAGTGAACGGGCGCTACGTGATGGACCCGTCGCCGATCCCCAAATTCGATAACCCGAAAATGGACAGGATGCCCGCTCTGCAACTGTTTGGCGCCGGGCGCGAAAAGCGCATCTACGCCGTACCGCCGTACACCCGCGTGGAGAGTCTCGATTTCGACGATCATCCGTTCAGCGTCCAGACCTGGAATGAGCCGTGCGCCATTTGCGGGTCAACCCATAGCTATCTCGACGAAGTGGTGCTCGACGACAGCGGCAAACGGATGTTTGTCTGCTCCGACACCGACTACTGCCGCCAACAGAGTGAGGCCCAACGCCAATGACGCAGCCGCTGCTTTCAGTGAATAACCTGACCCACCTTTACGCGCCGGGCAAAGGCTTCAGCGATGTCTCGTTTGACCTGTGGCCGGGCGAAGTGCTGGGCATTGTTGGGGAGTCCGGTTCCGGTAAAACCACCCTGCTGAAGTCAATCTCTTCGCGCCTGACGCCGCAGTCCGGCGAGATCCAGTATCAGAACCGTTCGCTGTATGCGATGAGCGAGGCCGACCGTCGCCGCCTGCTGCGTACCGAATGGGGCGTGGTGCATCAGCATCCGCTGGACGGCCTGCGCCGCCAGGTCTCAGCGGGAGGCAACATCGGCGAACGGCTGATGGCGACCGGCGCGCGCCACTACGGCGAAATCCGCGCTACCGCGCAAAAATGGCTCGAGGAAGTGGAAATTCCGGCCTCGCGCATTGATGACCTGCCGACCACCTTCTCCGGCGGAATGCAGCAGCGTTTGCAAATCGCCCGCAATCTGGTCACCCATCCAAAGCTGGTGTTTATGGATGAACCGACCGGCGGGCTGGACGTCTCGGTGCAGGCCAAACTGCTGGACCTGCTGCGCGGGCTGGTGGTGGAGCTGGATCTGGCGGTGGTGATTGTCACCCACGATTTGGGCGTTGCGCGCCTGCTGGCGGACCGTCTGCTGGTGATGAAGCAGGGCCAGGTGGTGGAAAGTGGATTAACCGACCGCGTGCTCGACGATCCGCATCATCCGTACACGCAGTTGCTGGTGTCGTCGGTATTACAGAATTAAGAGGCCAACATGATTCGCGTTGAAAACGTCAGTAAAACCTTTGTTCTCCACCAGCAAAACGGCGTGCGTCTGCCGGTACTGCAAAACGCCTCGCTGACGGTAGCGCGCGGCGAATGCGTGGTGCTGCACGGTCACTCCGGCAGCGGAAAATCGACGCTGCTGCGCTCGCTGTACGCTAACTATCTGCCCGACGAAGGGCAGATCCGGATTCGTCACGGCGACGAGTGGGTGGATCTGGTGCAGGCGCCAGCGCGCAAGGTACTGGAAGTACGTCGTTCTACCATCGGCTGGGTCAGCCAGTTTCTGCGGGTGATCCCCCGCGTGTGCGCGCTGGACGTGGTAATGCAGCCGCTGCTGGACCTCGGCGCGCCGCGAGAAGCATGCGCCGCCAAAGCCGCGAGTCTTCTGACCCGCCTCAACGTACCCGAGCGCCTGTGGCATCTCGCCCCCTCGACCTTTTCCGGCGGCGAGCAGCAGCGGGTCAACATCGCCCGCGGCTTTATTGTCGATTACCCCATCCTGCTCCTCGACGAGCCAACCGCCTCGCTGGATGCCAAAAACAGCGCCGCCGTGGTGGCATTGATTACCGAAGCGAAAGCGCGCGGCGCGGCGATTGTCGGCATTTTTCACGATGAATCCGTGCGCGACCGGGTGGCGGATCGTTTGCATCTTATGGGAACAACACCATGATTATCAACAATGTAAAGCTGGTGCTGGAAGACGAGATAGTGCAGGGATCGCTGGAAATGCACAACGGGATGATCCACGCTTTTGCCGAAACCCAGAGCCGTCTGCCGGAGGCGCTGGACGGCGAAGGCGGCTGGCTGCTGCCGGGACTGATTGAACTGCATACTGATAATCTGGATAAATTTTTCACCCCGCGCCCAAAGGTGGACTGGCCCGCCCATTCAGCGATGAGCAGCCACGACGCGCTGATGGTCGCCAGCGGTATCACCACCGTTCTGGACGCGGTGGCGATTGGCGACGTGCGTGACGGCGGCGACAGGCTGGAAAATCTGGAAAAGATGATTAACGCGGTGGAAGAGACGCAAAAGCGCGGCGTCAACCGCGCCGAGCATCGCCTGCATCTGCGCTGCGAGCTGCCGCATCACACCACCCTGCCGTTGTTTGAAAAGCTGGTCGGCCGCGAGCCGGTCACGCTGGTTTCCCTGATGGATCACTCGCCGGGCCAGCGCCAGTTCGCCAACCGCGAGAAGTATCGCGAATATTATCAGGGCAAATATTCGCTCACCGACGAGCAGATGGCCCGCTATGAAGAAGAACAGTTGGCGCTCGCCGCCCGCTGGTCGCAACCTAACCGCAGCGCTATCGCCCGGCTTTGCCGCGAGCGCAACATCGCGCTGGCAAGCCATGACGACGCGACGCCCGACCACGTACGCGAGTCACATCAGCTTGGCAGCGTGATCGCCGAATTTCCCACCACCTTCGCCGCGGCGCAAGCGTCGCGCGAGCATGGCATGAATGTGCTGATGGGCGCGCCGAACATCGTGCGCGGCGGTTCACACTCCGGTAACGTCGCCGCGCATGCGCTGGCCGAACTGGGGCTGCTGGATATTCTTTCGTCCGATTATTACCCCGCCAGCCTGCTCGACGCCGCCTTTCGCGTCGCCGACGACGATGCCAACCGCTTTACCCTGCCGCAGGCCATTCGTCTGGTGACCCGCAACCCGGCGCGGGCGCTGAATCTGAACGATCGCGGCGTTGTCGCCGAGGGCAAACGCGCCGACCTGGTACTGGCGCACCGCAAAGGCGACCACGTGCATATCGATCACGTCTGGCGTCAAGGAAAAAGGGTGTTCTGACTATGGGAAAACTGATCTGGCTGATGGGGCCGTCCGGCTCCGGTAAAGACAGTTTGCTGGCGGCGCTGCGCCAGCAGGAACATGCGCAGCTCCTGGTCGCGCACCGCTACATTACCCGCGCGGCCAACGCCGGAAATGAAAACCATATCGCCCTGAGCGAACAGGAATTTTTCACCCGTGCGGGACATAACCTGCTGGCGCTGAGCTGGCACGCCAATGGTTTATACTACGGCGTCGGGGTGGAGATCGACCTGTGGCTGAACGGCGGATTCGACGTGGTGGTTAATGGCTCCCGCGCCCATCTTCCCCAGGCGCAGGCGCGTTACGGCACAGCGCTGATGCCGGTCTGTTTGCAGGTCTCCCCCGCCATTCTGCGCCAGCGGTTACAGGCGCGCGGACGCGAAAGCGAAGCGGAGATTGCCGCCCGTCTCGAACGCGCCGCCCGCTACGCGCCGTTTGACTGCCATACGCTGAACAATGACGGCAGTCTGCTACAGTCAGTCGATACGCTGTTAATGCTGATCGGACGAAAGGAGAAAAGCCATGCCTGCCTGTGAACTGCGTCGCGCCACGGCGGACGACACCCACGCCGTCTATGCCCTCATTTGCGAACTAAAGCAAGCCGAGTTCGATCATCAGGCGTTCAGCGCCGGCTTTGCGGCGAACCTGCGGGATAGCAATCTGCGCTATCAGCTTGCGCTGCTCGACGGCGAGGTGGTGGGCATGATTGGTCTGCATATGCAATTTCATCTCCATCACGCCAACTGGATCGGCGAGATTCAGGAACTGGTGGTAATGCCCCAGGCGCGCGGCCTGAAAATCGGCAGCCAACTGCTGGCCTGGGCAGAGGACGAAGCCAGACGCGCGGGGGCGGAGATGACCGAGCTTTCCACCAACGTGAAGCGTCTTGACGCCCACCGCTTTTACCTGCGCGAAGGTTACACCCAGAGCCATTTTCGCTTCACCAAAGCGCTGTGAGGCAACCGATGAGCCTGATCCTCACCTTAACCGGAACCGGCGGCGCACAAGGCGTTCCAGCATATGGCTGCGACTGCGCGGCCTGCCGCCGGGCGCGCCAGCATGAAGCGTATCGTCGTCGCCCGTGTAGCGGCGTGATTAAATTTAATCATGCGGTAACATTGCTGGACGCGGGCTTGCACGATCTTGCGGATCGCTGGCCTGCCGGATCTTTTGAGCAATTTTTACTCACCCATTATCATATGGATCACGTGCAGGGGCTGTTTCCGCTGCGCTGGGGCGTGGGCGCGACGATCCCGGTGTACGGGCCGCCTGACGAACAGGGCTGCGACGATCTGTTTAAGCATCCCGGCATTCTCGACTTCAGCCATACCGTCGAGCCGTTTGTGGTGTTTGATTTGCAGGGATTGCAGGTGACGCCGCTGCCGCTGAATCACTCAAAGCTGACCTTTGGCTATCTGTTGGAGTCTGCCCACAGCCGGGTGGCGTGGCTTTCGGATACCGCCGGGCTGCCGGATAAGACGCTGAAATTTTTGCTCAACAACCGCCCGCAGGCGATAGTGATCGACTGTAGCCATGAACCGCGACCGGACGCGCCGCGCAACCATTGCGATTTAAACACCGTGATTACGCTGAATGAGGTGATTGGCTGCCCACGGGTGATCCTGACGCATATCAGCCATCAGTTTGACGTGTGGATGATGGATAACCCGCTGCCGGACGGCATCGAAGCGGGGTATGACGGGACGGTACTGATGCTGGACTAAGCGTTTTCCCTCCTCCGCGGGAGAGGGCAACAGACTGCCCTTACCACCGTTCGTAATCTTCTTCCAGCCTGCGTTCGTCCTCTTCTAATCGACGTCGGTCGTCATCCAGCTGGCGCTGGCGTTCGTCTAAACGGCGGCGCCTGTCTTCGAGCTGTCGGCGGCGATCGTCGTACTGTCGACTGTCGGTTTGACGGCTGCGATCGTAACGATCGTCATCATCGTCATTACGGCTGCTGCCGGGATTATAGGCGTCGTTGATCGCCTGCTGAATATTGCCAATGGCGTCATCAATCACATCGGCATACGCCGAAACGGTGCTCAGCGACAGTAAGCTGAATAAAAAGAGCGTGGAGTAGCGTTTCATAGCGTTAGCCTCAACGGTGGACTGGCTCTACGGTAATCATCGGTCATTCTCGCGAGTAGCGGAGGAATCTCAAATCCAGTCTGTCGGGCAGAATGAGCGCCCATCGCCGCCTTCGTCACGTCAAAACTGTCGACAGCCTGTTTTTCGTCAGGGTTTTGTCCAAAATTTGCCCGTAATATCAGGGAAAGTCCCCAATTAAAATGTGGCATAAAAGATGCATACTCAGGGCGACAAGCGTGTATGCGCGATTTGATTAACTGGAGCGAGACCGATGAAAAAAGTCGTCACGGTTTGCCCGTATTGCGCATCAGGTTGCAAAATCAACCTGGTGGTCGATAACGGCAAAATCGTCCGGGCTGAGGCAGCGCAGGGGAAAACCAACCAGGGGACCCTGTGTCTGAAGGGCTACTACGGCTGGGATTTTATTAACGATACCCAGATCCTGACCCCGCGCCTGAAAACCCCTATGATTCGTCGCCAGCGCGGCGGCAAACTGGAATCCGTTTCCTGGGATGAAGCGCTGAATTATGTCGCTGAACGCCTGAGCGCCATCAAGGCGAAATACGGACCCGACGCCATTCAGACGACCGGTTCGTCGCGTGGCACCGGGAATGAAACCAACTACATCATGCAAAAATTTGCGCGCGCCGTTATTGGTACCAATAACGTTGACTGCTGCGCTCGTGTCTGACACGGCCCATCGGTTGCAGGTCTGCACCAGTCGGTCGGTAACGGCGCAATGAGTAACGCAATTAACGAAATTGATAATACCGATCTCGTGTTTATCTTCGGGTATAACCCGGCGGATTCCCACCCCATCGTGGCGAATCACGTGATTAACGCGAAACGTAACGGCGCGAAAATCATCGTCTGCGATCCGCGCAAAATTGAAACCGCGCGCATTGCCGATATGCACATCGCGTTGAAAAACGGCTCGAATATCGCGCTGTTGAACGCCATGGGCCACGTCATTATTGAAGAAAACCTGTACGACCAGGCGTTTGTCGCTTCGCGTACGGAAGGCTTTGAAGAGTACCGTAAGATTGTCGACGGTTATACGCCGGAATCTGTTGAGGATATCACTGGCGTCAGCGCCCACGACATTCGTCAGGCGGCGCGGATGTACGCCGGGGCGAAAAGCGCATCGATCCTGTGGGGCATGGGCGTCACCCAGTTCTATCAGGGCGTGGAAACCGTTCGCTCGCTGACCAGCCTCGCGATGCTGACCGGTAACCTCGGTAAGCCGAGCGTCGGCGTCAACCCGGTGCGTGGCCAGAACAACGTACAGGGTGCCTGCGACATGGGCGCGCTGCCGGACACCTATCCAGGCTATCAGTACGTGAAGTTCCCGGAAAACCGTGAGAAGTTCGCCAAAGCCTGGGGTGTCGACAGCCTGCCGGAACATACCGGCTATCGCATCAGCGAGCTGCCGCACCGGGCGGCGCATGGCGAAGTGCGCGCGGCGTACATCATGGGCGAAGATCCGCTACAGACTGATGCCGAGTTGTCAGCCGTGCGTAAAGCGTTTGAGGACCTGGAACTGGTTATCGTGCAGGACATCTTTATGACCAAAACCGCGTCGGCGGCGGATGTGATTTTACCGTCTACGTCGTGGGGCGAGCATGAAGGGGTCTTTACCGCCGCTGACCGTGGTTTCCAGCGCTTCTTTAAAGCGGTCGAACCGAAGTGGGATCTGAAAACGGACTGGCAAATTATCAGTGAAATCGCCACCCGGATGGGCTACCCGATGCACTATAACAACACCCAGGAGATCTGGGACGAGTTGCGTCATCTGTGCCCGGATTTCTACGGCGCCACGTACGAGAAAATGGGCGAACTGGGCTATATCCAGTGGCCGTGTCGCGACACGTCCGACGCCGATCAGGGCACCTCGTATCTCTTTAAAGAGAAATTTGATACCCCGAACGGTCTCGCGCAGTTCTTTACCTGCGACTGGGTTGCGCCGATCGACAAGCTGACCGAAGAGTACCCGATGGTGCTGTCGACGGTTCGTGAAGTTGGCCACTACTCCTGCCGCTCAATGACCGGTAACTGCGCGGCGCTGGCTGCGCTGGCGGACGAGCCGGGCTATGCGCAAATCAACGCCGCCGACGCCGCGCGTCTGGGCATTGAAGATGAAGCGCTGGTCTGGGTTCATTCGCGTAAAGGCAAAATCATCACCCGCGCGCAGGTCAGCGAACGCCCGAACAAAGGGGCGATTTACATGACCTACCAGTGGTGGATTGGCGCCTGTAACGAGCTGGTCACCGAGAACTTAAGCCCGATTACCAAAACGCCGGAGTACAAATACTGCGCCGTACGCGTTGAGCCGATCGCCGACCAGCGCGCCGCCGAGCAGTATGTGATTGACGAGTACAACAAGCTGAAAACCCGTCTGCGCGAAAGCGCAATGGGTTGATTCTGACATGCCTTACCTGGCATGTTTAACGACAGCAGCCTCCTCCGTGGAGGCTGTTTTTTTATCCAGACGATCTCTTTATACTGTCTTTTCCGTACCCTAACTAAAACGCAAAATGAAACCACTTCTTGCATTGATGTTATTCATGACATTCTTTGCCCATGCTGCCGCCCCGGAACCGGGAAGCCAGTATTTGCAGGCCGCAGAGGCAGGAGACAGACGCGCACAGTATTACCTCGCTGACAGTTGGTTTAGCTTTGGCGACTTAAGCAAAGCCGAATACTGGGCGCAGAAATCCGCCAGTAATGGCGATGCCGACGCCTGTGCGCTACTGGCGCAAATCAAAATCACCAACCCGGTCAGCCTCGATTACCGTGAAGCGAAAACGCTGGCCGAAAGGGCGGCGCAAGCGGGCAGTAAAGCGGGCGAGATCACCCTCGCGCGGATTCTGTTGAACACCCAGGCCGGGAAGCCCGACTACCCGAAAGCGATTTCCCTGCTGCAAAACGCCTCGCAAAATCTCGAGAGCGACGTGGCGGTTGATGCGCAGATGCTGCTTGGACTGATTTACGCCAACGGCGTCGGCATTCCGGCAGACGATGACAAAGCGACCTGGTATTTCAAACGCAGTTCCGCCATTTCCCGTACCGGCTATTCCGAATACTGGGCGGGAATGATGTTTCTGAACGGTGAACAGGGCTTTATTGAGAAGAACAAACAGAAGGCGCTGCACTGGTTGAATCTGAGCTGCACCGAAGGATTCGATACCGGCTGCGAGGAGTTTGAGAAGTTAACGAACGGGTGATGCAGGTTGCCGGATAACGCGATGCTTATCCGGCAACCTGTTAACCGTTACTGGGCGGTTTTATCAAATTTGCCCAGCACCTCGCGCTCGTAAGCCAGCGCTTTCTTGCGGTCAAACTTGTGTTCCCACTTGGAAATGACCAGCACCGCCAGCGCATTCCCCACCACGTTCAGCGCGGTACGCGCCATGTCGAGGATACGGTCGACACCAGCGATGAACGCCAGACCTTCCAGCGGAATGCCCACGCTGCCTAATGTAGCCAGTAGCACCACAAACGACACGCCCGGCACGCCGGCAATCCCTTTCGACGTGACCATTAGCGTCAGCACCAGTACGATCTCCTGCCACAACGACAGGTCGATCCCGTACAGCTGCGCAATAAAGATGGCGGCAATACTCTGGTACAGGGTGGAACCGTCAAGGTTAAAGGAGTACCCCGTTGGCACGACGAAGCTGGTAATAGACGCTGGCGCGCCGTAGGCTTCCATCTTTTCGATGATACGCGGCAGCACGCTCTCGGAGCTGGCGGTGGAGTAAGCCAGGATCAGCTCGTCTTTCAGAATGCGAATCAGGATCCAGACGCTCAGTCCACACAGGCGCGCGACAATCCCCAGCACCACCAGCGCGAAGAACAGAATCGCGAAGTGAACCAGCAGCACCAGTTTCGCCAGCGGCCACAGGGAGGCAAAACCGAAGTTAGCGACGGTCACGGCAATCAGTGCGAACACCCCGACCGGCGCATAACGCATGACCATGTGGGTGACTTTAAACATGGTTTCGGAGATGGAGCGGAACACCGTCACCAGCGGTTCACGGTGTGTGGCAGGCAGCGAAGAAAGCCCCAGGCCAAACAGTACCGAGAAGAAGATGATCGGCAGCATATCGCCTTTCGCCATCGATGCCACGATGTTGGTTGGCACCAGCGAGAGTATGGTGCCCATCAGGCCATGCGCATGGCTCTGCACCTCCGCCGTCGTGTTCTGGTATTTCGAAATATCCACGGTCGCCAGTTGCGACATATCAATGCCTGAACCGGGTTGAAACACATTCGCCAGCGTGATACCCAGAATGATGGCGATGGTCGTGATCACTTCGAAATAGATAATGGTTTTGGCGCCGATACGCCCAAGCTGTTTGGCATCACCCACCCCGGCAATACCGACAATCAGCGTCGAAATCACGATAGGGACGACGATCATTTTGATCAGATGGATAAAGATATCCCCTGCCGGTGACAGCAGGTTAGCAATCAGCCATTCACGGCTGTCGCTGTGATAGTGCAGGTAACTCCCCAGTAGAATGCCCAGCACCATGGCAATCAAAATCTGCCAGGCCAGGCTGAGTTTAAAACTTTTCATAACAGCGGACTTCCTCAATGGAGCGCCAGTCCCCTCGTCAAAGCGGGAATGGATACATACTGAAAGGGTATGAATTGTGTTGCGTTGGGTTATAGAGTTTTTTAACGCGCATAATCAGTACCATTTGCAAGGCATCTTGCGCAACCCTTTCAGAACAGCGCATTTAGCTGAAATAATGCATAATAACGCGAGTTTATGGCGTTTATTATGAATAACTATTTGTTATGGAAAGATTTTTAAATGTGCGTTTTTGAATTATAACTTTCAGGAATTATTTTGCGCATGATGTTCATTTGCCTGTTTTTTAAACAGCAAAAACGACATAAATCACAAAAAAACAAAATCATTTCTGACGATTCTGCAACAACTTCGCCATATTTATTGCGTCAATCACCTGTGCGCGGTTTACCCGCGGTGAATTGAGATCGAGGGCTTTTTGCCACTGGATAATCGCCTCGCGGTAATCAGCCTGCATAAACGCATCCGAGGCCAGGAGCATCAGCGCGGTCACCTCACTGGCGTCCAGCGCTAATGCTTTATCAATCATCTCGCGGGCCAGCGGCGTCATATGCTGTCCCGCCTGATAGTAAAGCACCGTCGCCAGCGCGGCGTAAAGCTCGGCGTTCTCCCCGCGCAGTTGCAGCGCCTGACGATACGCCCGCTGCGCGTTAGCGTAGTCGTTACGCCAGAGGTAATACTCGCCGAGTAACGCCCACTTTTCGCTGTCCTGGGGATTCGCGCGAATCTGGGTCTGCAACGTTCGCAGTTGCGCTTGTGGAGTTTGCGCGTCGGTAAACGCATGCAGCGGATCTGCCAGACGCTGCTGTTCGCTGCGTACCGCCTGCCATTTCGGCGACAGCAGATAGCCGCTAAAGCAGATAATCACCATCAGCATGACGGCCGCCGTAAGACGTTTTACGGGCAGAGAACGGTGGGAGTCAGGCTGCATCATCGTTTGTCCTTTTGGGCGTTACCGCGCGCCACAGGATCCCCCCCACCACCAGCAGTAACAGACACGGCAGCGCCCAAAGCAGCAAAGTTTGTCCGTTCAGCGGTGGATTGTAGCGAACAAAGTCGCCGTAGCGTTCGGTCATCCAGACAGTAATTTCCGCTTCGCTTTTCCCCTCCGCCACCATTGTGTAGACCTGATGGCGCATACTGACCGCCACCGGCGCGTTGGATTCCAGTAAGTTCTGGTTCTGGCACTGGGGACAACGCAACCGGCTGGCGACAGAAAGCGCTTTCTCCTGCTGTTGCGGGTTAGCGAAGGTCCAGGTATCGACGACCTGAGCGTGGACGGTAAGCGTGAAAAAAAGTAGCGTAACCAGGATGAACAGCCTGTGAAATGGCGCCGTATTACGCATCTTCCCTCCTCCCGCGCCAGCCGCTCAGTAGCGCGCCGACAATCATCAGCAGCCCACCGCCCCAGATCCAGCGCACGCCGCTTTGAACGTACAACCGCATGGCGTAACGTTCCGGACCGGTTTTCTCGCCCATTACCGCATACCAGTCGTGTATAAGGTTCCAGCGAATGTCCGGCTCCATCATCTGCTGGCGGCGCGCGGTATAAAACCGCCGCTCCGGTGTCAAATCGCCAATACGATTCTCCCCCTGCCACAGCGCAATCTGCGCTTTCTCGGTAGTGTAATTGCCCTTTGCTTCAAGCTCGAGCCGGTCGAAGCGGAAGGTGTATCCTGCCAGCGCCACCTGCTGCCCCGGACGTAAATTCAGGCTAATCTCCTGACGGCTGACGCTGGACACCACAATCCCCAGCGCCGCGATCAGCACGCCTGTATGGGCAATCAGCGCCGGAAGCTGTCGTCGCCAGGCAGATTTACGGTTTCTTATGGTCGCCACAACGATGACGACCAGCATCAGCAGGCCGAACGGCAGCGTAGCGCGATTGAAATAAGGTGCGCCTACGGAAAGACGTCCCCAGCCAAGCAGACCGTAAATCATCGGGTAAAGCGTCCCCACCAGCACGATCAGCAGTACCGCGCAAAAAAGCAGTAGCGTCGCGAGTATCAACGTTTCGCGCGACCCGTTCCCCGCACGCGCTGTCGGTTGACCATCACGCGCCCGCCAGGCATACAGCGCAAGCGAAGCGAGGCTCAGCACGGCGAACAGCGCAAACAGCGGCGCCGCGCGCACGTTATCCAGCGCAAAAGCATGCACAGAGACCAGAATGCCGGAGCGCACAATCAGCGTGCCCAGCAGTGAAAGAATCAGGGTGACGATCGCCAGCAGCAGTGACCAGTGGCGAAAAATCCCCTGTCTGCGCGAAAGCGACAGACTGTGCAGCAGCGCGCTGGCGGACAGCCAGGGCAACAGAGAGGCGTTTTCCACCGGGTCCCAGAACCACCATCCGCCCCACCCCAACTCACAGTACGCCCACCAGGAGCCGAGGATGATGCCGAGGGTCAGCGCGCACCAGCCGGGCAGCGCCCAGCGCCAGCACACCCGTGCGGCCGCGGCAGTAAAATCGCCGTGAAGCAGCGAGGCGAGCGCCACGCCCGTAGCCACCATCAGCCCGCCATAGCCCAGATACAGCAGCGGCGGATGCAGGATCAACCCCAGATGTTGCAGCATCGGGTTGAGATCGCGCCCTTCTATCGCGGGAGGGAAAATGCGTGCAAACGGATCAGACCACACCACCACAAACAGCAGCAGCAACGCGATGATCAGAGAAAGAAGGCTGAGCGTCAGCGGAAACAGCGCATCCGATTGTTGACGGTAGCGCCAGGCAAACAGCGCGCTCCAGGCAGAAAGAAACAGCACCCATAGCAGTAAGGAACCTTCATGTCCGCCCCATACCGCCGCCAGCTTTAGCCCCCACGACAGCAAGCTGTGGCTGTGCTGCGCCACGTAGATGACCGAAAAGTCGCTGCTCAGAAAGGCGTTTATCAACAGCGTAAACGCCGCCAGCAAAAGCGCGAACTGCGTCCAGACGCCGACGCTCGCCAGGCGCATAACGCCCAGCCAGCGCCGCTGAATCCCGGTCAGCACGGCAAGCGGGGTCAACACGTTGACCCCAAGGCTTAACAACAGCGCCAGAAAACCGGCTTCAGGTAGGAACACGTCCAGGTTATGCAACCGTCAGTTGCCCCGCATACAGAATAAAGAAACGTAACAGCAGAACGCCGGTCAGGCTGGCGCCGCAGGCCGCCAGCACACCGTGGAAGGTGGATCCACGATTCGCCCACGGCTTCAACAGCATCGGCACAATCAGCCCCAGCCCCGCGACGCCGATCCAGAACCACCAGGTCCAGAATCCACCGCCTAACGCGGCGGAAAGCGCGCGCATTTTGCCGTCATCGCCCAACGCCAGGCCAACAAAAAAGGCCGCCAGCAGGAAGATTTCCAGCCACACCACCGGTGTTTCCATTCGGTGAACAAAGTGCGCTTCCGTACTGTGTGGGTTGCTGCGCTGGCGCAAGGCCATTGCAATGAGCGCCACCGCCGCGCCGGAAGAGATCCCCGAGAACAGGAACAACACCGGCAGGACCGGGTTATTCAGGAACGGGTAGGACTTGAGCGCGGAAAGCAAAAATCCGGTGTAGGCGCCAAGCAGTACCGCCAACACCAGCATCAGCGTTTCAAGCGGGCGATGAAACGGCGTGATGAGCGACAGCGCTTTTGGCAGCACACTCAGACGCGGCAGCCAACGCTGTTGCAGAGCAATCAGCTCTTTTTCAAAGATTTTCGCCAACCACAGTACCAGCACCACCATGTACAACTGGAACAGCATGACCCCCATCGACATCACTGACGTAAAACTGTAGTGAAACATCAGTTTCCAGAAGGTCCACGGACGCGTCAGATGGAAGATCAGAATCAGCAGGCCGAGAATTATCGCCCCCGGCCCGACCACCAGCGTTGTACGCAGCAGCGTACTGTCAGCGCCGCCCGCCTCCGGATGGAAACGACGCAGCAGAATCGCCAGCGTGACCAGCCCGGCGGAGATACCGATCAAAAACAGATAGATGGCGATGGGCCAGTCCCACACCAGCGATTCAAAGTGGAAAGCAGATGCGTTTGTCATTGGCTCACCTCCCCAAATTTAAAGGGAACGCGGTAGACCTTCGGTTTCGTGCCCAGCGCCAGCTTGTAACGGTAGGTGGGTTTCTGCTGTAACAGCCGCGAAATATCGCTGTTGGGATCGTCAAGATTACCAAAGGTCAGCGCCTTCGTCGGGCAGGCCTCAACGCAGGCTGGCAGCTTGCCCGCTTTCAGGTTGGTCTTACGGCAGAAATCGCACTTATCCGCCGTTTTCGTCACCGGATGGATAAAGCGCACCCGGTATGGACAAGCGGCGATACAATACTGGCAACCGACACAGAGATCCGGGTTGACGTCCACAATACCGTTGGCGGCGTCGCGATAGGACGCGCCGGTCGGACAGACGTCCACGCACGGCGCATGATCGCAATGCTGGCATGAATGACGGAAAAAGCGGTACTATCAGGCTGAAAAAACGGCGTGCACGATGTGTAATCCTTGTCATAGAGGTCTCATCCAGATTGCGCCATTGCTCTTAATGACGGTTCTTTTTTATTCTTTCCATGACGATAACCGCACATAACCGTCATGACATTGCCCTAATCTAGATGTAACAAAAAACCACACGGAAAATGTTGTCTTTAATCAATTGTAAGTGTATGTAAAATACCACTTTAGAGTTAGTCACCCCGTTTTATCGCTACTCCCTTTGTGCTTTTCCTCGTCGAAACACCTTCATAAAAAATTAACATAACCGTCTGTTGCGAAAAGAATTCCCCAACTTTTTTTGGCCTTCTTCAAAAAACGTATTGCCGATTATTTGCACAGTTCCGTTATTGCGTGATCTGCCGCGCAAATACTAAACAAAACTGACTAAACCCCTACATTTAACGTTTATGAGACATATTATTAACATCTTACAAGGAGAACAAAAGCCATGAGCCAAATACATAAACACGCCATTCCCGCCAATATTGCGGACCGTTGCCTGATAAACCCAGAGCAGTATGAGGCAAAATATCAACAATCAATTAACGAGCCGGATACCTTTTGGGGCGAGCAGGGCAAAATTCTCGACTGGATCAAACCGTATACACGCGTAAAGAACACCTCTTTCGCGCCGGGCAACGTCTCGATTAAATGGTACGAAGACGGCACGCTCAACCTGGCGGCGAACTGCCTTGACCGCCATCTGGCGGAAAATGGCGATCGCACCGCCATCATCTGGGAAGGCGACGACGCGTCGCAGAGTAAACACATTAGCTACCGCGAACTGCATCGTGACGTCTGCCGCTTTGCCAATGCCCTGCAGGCGTTAGGCATTAAGAAAGGCGACGTGGTGGCGATTTATATGCCGATGGTGCCGGAAGCCGCCGTCGCGATGCTGGCTTGCGCGCGCATCGGCGCGGTGCATTCGGTGATCTTCGGCGGTTTTTCGCCGGAGGCGGTTGCCGGACGCATTATCGACTCCAGCTCGAAGCTGGTGATCACCGCCGATGAAGGGGTGCGCGCCGGGCGCAGCATTCCGTTGAAGAAAAACGTCGACGACGCGCTGAAAAATCCGAACGTAACAAGCATCGAACACGTGATTGTGCTCAAGCGCACCGGCGGCACTGTCGACTGGACGGAAAACCGCGATTTGTGGTGGAGCGACGTCATTGAAAATGCCAGTGCTGAGCATCAGCCTGTTGAAATGAATGCGGAAGATCCGCTGTTTATTCTTTATACCTCCGGCTCTACCGGCAAGCCGAAAGGGGTGCTGCATACCACCGGCGGGTATCTGGTGTATGCCGCGAGCACCTTTAAATATGTGTTCGACTACCATCCGGGCGACATCTACTGGTGCACCGCCGATGTGGGTTGGGTCACCGGACACAGCTACCTGCTGTACGGCCCGCTGGCCTGCGGCGCCACGACGCTGATGTTCGAAGGGGTGCCCAACTGGCCGACGCCAGCGCGTATGGCGCAGGTGGTCGATAAGCATCAGGTCACGATTTTGTATACTGCACCGACCGCGATCCGTGCGCTGATGGCGGAAGGCGACAAAGCGATCGAAGGCACCGACCGTTCCTCCCTGCGCATTCTCGGCTCCGTTGGCGAGCCGATCAACCCGGAAGCGTGGGAGTGGTACTGGAAAAAGATCGGCAATGAGAAATGCCCGGTGGTCGATACCTGGTGGCAGACCGAAACCGGCGGTTTCATGATCACCCCGCTGCCGGGGGCGACAGAGCTGAAAGCCGGTTCCGCCACCCGTCCGTTCTTTGGCGTGCAGCCTGCGCTGGTGGATAACGAAGGCAATCCGCAGGAAGGGGCGACCGAGGGCAACCTGGTGATCACCGATTCCTGGCCGGGTCAGGCGCGCACGCTGTTCGGCGATCATGAGCGTTTCGAGCAGACCTACTTTTCGACCTTTAAAAATATGTACTTCAGCGGCGACGGCGCGCGTCGTGACGAAGATGGCTATTACTGGATCACCGGTCGCGTGGACGACGTGCTGAACGTGTCCGGTCACCGTCTGGGCACCGCAGAGATTGAGTCCGCGCTGGTGGCGCATCCCAAAATCGCCGAAGCGGCGGTGGTGGGTATTCCGCACAGCATTAAAGGCCAGGCGATTTATGCCTACGTGACCCTGAACCACGGCGAAGAGCCTTCTCCGGAACTGTACGCGGAAGTGCGCAACTGGGTACGAAAAGAGATTGGTCCGCTGGCGACGCCGGACGTGCTGCACTGGACCGATTCCCTGCCGAAGACCCGTTCCGGCAAAATTATGCGCCGTATTTTGCGCAAGATCGCGGCAGGCGATACCAGCAATCTGGGCGATACCTCGACCCTTGCCGATCCTGGCGTGGTAGAGAAACTGCTCGAAGAGAAGCAGGCTATCGCGATGCCTTCATAATGAGAACAGGCCGGATGGCGCTGCGAAGCGTTTTATCCGGCCGACATTTCTGACCTTACCCCTCTCTTCATCGGGAGGGAAAATATAAAACCCCCCAAAGGATTTCGTGTTGCAGGAAGGCGGCAAACGAACACATCCCCAGTCGCAGAGTGAACCAGGCGACTGGGGTGGGTAAGTGCGGCCAACGCACCTGTGGCGCGAAAGACGCAGGGGGCCTCTGGAGAGCTCTGTGATGAATGACACTATTTATCAGCGGATAGAAGACAGTGCGCGTTTCAGGGAGTTAGTCGAAAAAAGGCAACGGTTTGCCACCCTTCTGTCGGTCATCATGTTGGTGATTTATATCGGCTTTATTTTACTGATTGCTTTCGCGCCTGGCTGGCTGGGTACGCCGCTCCACGCGGGAACCAGCGTTACCCGGGGTATCCCCATTGGCGTCGGGGTCATTCTGATCTCCTTTATTCTGACCGGCATTTATATCTGGCGGGCGAACGGCGAATTCGACCGTCTTAATAATGCAGTACTGCACGAGGTTAACGCATCATGAAGAGAGTCCTGACGGCGCTTGCCGCCACACTACCCTTCGCGGCCAACGCGGCGGATGCCCTTAGCGGTACAGTAGAGCGCCAGCCAACCAACTGGCAGGCCATTATTATGTTTTTGATTTTTGTCGTATTTACGCTCGGAATTACCTACTGGGCCTCTAAACGCGTGCGTTCGCGCAACGACTACTACACGGCGGGCGGCAATATTACTGGTTTTCAGAACGGACTGGCGATTGCGGGCGACTACATGTCTGCCGCCTCTTTTCTGGGCATCTCCGCGCTGGTGTTCACTTCCGGCTACGACGGCCTGATTTACTCGCTGGGCTTCCTGGTGGGCTGGCCGATCATTCTGTTTCTGATCGCCGAGCGCCTGCGTAATCTGGGGCGTTATACCTTTGCCGACGTGGCCTCCTACCGTCTCAAGCAAGGCCCGATCCGCATTCTTTCCGCCTGCGGTTCGCTGGTGGTGGTGGCGCTGTATCTGATCGCCCAGATGGTCGGCGCGGGCAAACTCATCGAACTGTTATTTGGTCTGAATTACCACATTGCGGTGGTGCTGGTCGGCGTGCTGATGATGATGTACGTGCTATTCGGCGGTATGCTGGCGACGACGTGGGTGCAGATCATCAAAGCGGTGCTGCTGCTGTTCGGCGCCAGCTTCATGGCCTTTATGGTGATGAAGCACGTCGGTTTCAGCTTCAATAACCTGTTTACCGAAGCAATGGCGGTTCATCCGAAAGGCACCGCCATCATGAGCCCTGGGGGGCTGGTGAAAGATCCGATCTCCGCGCTGTCGCTGGGCCTTGGTCTGATGTTCGGGACCGCCGGTCTGCCGCATATCCTGATGCGCTTCTTCACGGTGTCAGACGCGCGCGAAGCGCGTAAAAGCGTGTTCTACGCCACCGGCTTTATGGGTTACTTCTACATTCTGACCTTTATTATCGGCTTTGGCGCGATCATGCTGGTCGGGGCAAATCCGGCGTACAAAGACGCGGCGGGCGCGCTGATTGGCGGCAACAATATGGCGGCGGTGCATCTGGCTAACGCGGTCGGCGGCAATCTGTTCCTCGGCTTTATCTCCGCGGTCGCTTTCGCCACTATTCTCGCGGTGGTGGCCGGATTGACGCTGGCGGGCGCGTCGGCGGTTTCACACGATCTCTACGCCAACGTGTTTCGTAAAGGCGCCACCGAGCGCGAAGAACTGCGGGTGTCGAAAATCACCGTACTGGTGCTGGGCGTCATCGCCATTATTCTTGGCGTACTGTTTGAAAACCAGAACATTGCCTTCATGGTCGGCCTGGCGTTTGCCATCGCGGCAAGCTGTAACTTCCCGATCATCCTGCTTTCCATGTACTGGTCGAAGCTGACCACCCGTGGCGCGATGATGGGCGGCTGGTTAGGGTTACTGACGGCAGTGGTGTTGATGGTGCTTGGCCCGACGATTTGGGTACAGATCCTCGGTCACGAAAAGGCGATCTTCCCCTACGAATACCCGGCGCTGTTCTCCATTACCGTGGCGTTCCTCGGCATCTGGTTCTTCTCGGCCACCGATAACTCAGCGGAAGGAAACCGCGAACGCGAGCAGTTCCGCGCCCAGTTTATCCGTTCCCAGACCGGATACGGCGTCGAACAAGGCCGCGCCCATTAATCACTCTCCCCCTCCCCGGTCTTTATGGCCGGGGATCACATTTTTCTTCCTGCGTTCTACCCATCTCCCGCGATAGCGCTACAGTACCCAAACAAGAGTGAAACGCTGTTTTTATTACATCAACACGTTAATTCATTTTAAGAGAAGGGAATGCGATGAAGAAATATGCCCTGGTGGGAACCGGCGGTCGCGCTGGACTGTATATTTCGGCAATTGGCGGGCAATGGAAAGAGAACGCCCGGCTGGTTGCCTTCTGCGATACCAACCAGACCCGGATGAACTACGCCAACACATTACTGGAAAAAGAGGGCGCTGCGCCGGTATCGACCTGGAAAGCGCAGCAGTTTGAGGAGATGATCCGTGAAACGCGCCCTGACATTGTCATCGTTACCACCATGGACCGCACCCACGATGATTACATCGTTCGGGCGCTGCATGCGGGCTGCGACGTGATCACCGAAAAACCGATGACTATCGACGAAAAGCGCGCCCTGCGTATTCTGGATGCCATTGAAGAAACAGGCCGCCAGGTGCGCGTCGCCTTCAACTATCGCTATGCCCCACACCACAGCAAAGTGCGCGAACTGCTGATGAACGGCACGATCGGCGAGGTTTATTCCGTCCACTTTGAATGGCTGCTGAACACCGAGCATGGCGCAGACTATTTTCGTCGCTGGCACCGCGAAAAGCGCAATAGCGGCGGCCTGCTGGTGCATAAATCGACCCACCATTTCGACCTGATGAACTTCTGGTTGGCCAGCACGCCAGCGCGCGTTTACGCTGAAGGCGGCCTGCGTTTTTATGGCAGAGAGAACGCCGAACGACGCGGCGTCACGCAGTTTTATCCCCGCGCCCACGGCTACCCACAGGCGAAAGACGACCCGTTTGCCCTGCAAATGGCAGAGAATCCGCAGTTGAAAGCGCTCTATCTGGATGCGGAACATGAGGATAGCTACTTCCGCGACCAGAGCGTGTTCAGCGACGGCATTACCATTGAAGATACGATGTCGGTGCTGGTGAAATATCAGAATGACGTACAGCTGACGTATTCACTGAACACTTATCTGCCCTGGGAAGGGCTGAACGTGGTCTTTAACGGCAGCAAAGGCCGTCTGGAGATGAAGATCGTCGAGAAATCGTACGTTAACGCTGGCGGCGAACGCGCCAACGAAGGCAGCCTCGAGACCTGCGATATCACCGTCTTCCCAATGTTTGCCGCGCCGTGGAAAGCTGACTTCACGCTGGGCGAAGGCGGACACGGCGGCGGCGACAACGCGATGCTCGCCGATCTGTTTGGCGAGGTGAAACACGACCCGCTTCAGCGCGCCGCCGACCACCGCGCCGGGGCGATGTCGATCCTCACCGGCATCGCCGGAAACCTCTCCATGCAGCAGCAGCGTCCGGTCCACTTTAACGAATTTGCGCTGGCGTCGCGTCTGACATAACCCAACCGCCGCTGGTCAGAACATCAGCTTCGCGACCAGCGGCGCAATGAGCACCATCACCACGCCGGAGAGCATCATCACCAGGCTGGCGACGACGCCCTCCTGCTGCCCCAGTTCGTAGGAGCGCGCCGTTCCTGCGCCGTGAGACGCCGCGCCGAATCCGGCGCCTTTCGCCATACCTTCGCGTATCGACAGCCGCAGAAACAGCGCATCGCCAACCGCCATGCCAAACACGCCGGTCACCACCACGAACAGCGCCACCAGATCCGGCTGTCCGCCGATAGGCTCCGCCGCCGCCAGCGCAAACGGGGTGGTCACCGAGCGAACGGCCAGGCTGCGCTGGATTTCATCAGAGAGCGTAAACAGCCGCGCCAGCCAGACCGAACTGGTGACCGCCACCACCGTTGCCGTCACCACGCCTGCGCTAAGGGACATCCAGTGACGTTTGATGATGGCAAAATTGTCGTAGACCGGCACTGCAAAGGCGATGGTCGCCGGACCAAGCAGCCACAATAACCAGTGCGACTCGCCAATATAGCTCTGCCAGGAGATATGCCCAAACACCAGCATCAACACCAGCAGCGCCGGGGTGAGCACCAGCGGCATCAGCGGCAGTCGGCGAAAGCGGCGATACAGGCGCTTGTTGAGAAAATAGATGACCAGTGTGATGACCAGACAGAGCGCGCTAAGCTGAAAATTACTCACGATTTAACCTGCGCAACTCATAGCGATACACCTTGTCCACCACCCACGCGGTCGCACCGAGTACCATCAGGGTGCTGAGCGCAATCACGGCAAAAATACGCCAGCCGTCGATCAACAGCAGTTGCGCATAGTTCACCACCGCCACCACCGCGGGCACAAAGAACAGCAGCATTTCCGCCAGCAGCCAGCGGGCCCCCGCCCGCACCCAGCGCAACGGCAGGATCCGACACACAATCAGCGTCAGCATTAGCACCATGCCCACCAGATTGGCCGGAAGCGGCAAATGCAGCCAGGAGACAAGGTTTTGCGCAACGATAAACAGACCAGCGTACAGCAGAACCTGAACCGGAACCTGAAGTCGCTGTACGACAACAGGCGTAATGCGGCGTATCGCCACAGCCATGAAGGGATGTCCTGAAAAATAATTCGGAGCGCCAGTATAGAGAGCGCCCGTCGATGAAAGAAATGAATTAAAATCATTGCGGGCATAGTCGTAAGGAATAGTCATGGACATCAGAACGCTGCGTTATTTTGTCGAGGTGGTGCGCCAGCAGAGTTTCACCCGCGCGGCGGAGAAGTTGTATGTCACGCAACCCACCATCAGCAAGATGTTAAAAAATCTTGAAGACGAGCTTAACTGCACGCTGCTGATCCGCGACGGGCGCAAGCTTTTGCTCACGGACACCGGACGGGTGGTGTTTGAGCGCGGGCTGGCGATTCTGGCGGAGTTTCGCCAACTGGAAGCGGAGCTGGGAGACATCAACCATCTCAACAAAGGCCTGCTACGGTTAGGCATTCCGCCCATGGTCGGCATGTTGATGGCGGGGCCTATCAGTCTGTTTCGCCAGCGCTATCCGGGCGTCGAGCTGAAGGTCGCGGAGTTTGGCGGCCTGACGGTGCAACAGGCGGTGATGAATGGCGAACTGGACGTGGCGATGACCGCGCTGCCGATAGAAGCAGAAAGCGGTCTGGCGACCCTGCCGCTGTTTAACCATCCGCTTTGCGTCCTGGCGCCCCGTGCCGGCCAGTGGACAACCTGTGAGTCCGTTTCCCCTGAAACGCTGGCAGAGCACCCCCTGCTGATTTACAACGAAGATTTCGCCCTGAGCCGTCAGCTGATGCAGCTTTTTAGCGAACGCGACGTCAAGCCGCGCATTGCGGTACGCAGCGGACAGTGGGATTTTCTTGCGGCGATGGTACAGGCAGGCGTCGGCATTGCTATTCTACCGGAGCCCATCTGTGAACGGCTGGATAAAAACACGCTGCGCTGGATCCCGCTGGAAAGCGAACTGCGCTGGCAGCTCGGGATGATTTGGCGCGAAGGGGTCTACCTTTCCCATAGCGCCAAAGCGTGGCTTTCATGTTGCGAAGGATTCTGGGCAGGGGCATCGCAAACCATCAACCCGGCAAAAAACTAAAGCGCCACAAGGGCGCTTTAGTTGTTTTCCGGTCTTTGTCTTTCTCTCTATCCCGCTGAGTTCACGGGAGGGTTTCCCCCGACGTCAACACCCCTCATTCGAGCACGTGGTGGAGGTTCCGGTTTGTGTTGATACTGTAAGTGTATGCCGAGGCCGCCTGTTTGCCAGCCGACATGGTGATTTTTTAGCCGAATTTTTTTCGTCATCTTCCACAATTTTCTATAGTTAAGAAGATGAATTCACAGGAGCCTCACATGCTAACGGTACATCATTTAAACCAGTCTCGTTCCCAGCGCATTCTCTGGGCGCTGGAAGAACTATCGCTGCCCTACCAGATTGTCCGTTACCAGCGTGAAAAGACCCTGCTTGCCCCGCCGGCGTTGAAAAAAGTGCATCCGCTCGGCAAGTCGCCCGTGGTGGAGGATAACGGCGTCGTCATTGCGGAATCGGGTGCAATCCTTGAATATTTGCAGGAAACCTACGACAGCGAAGGCAAATTTAAACCCGCCGACGCGGAACAGAAGCGGCAGTACCGATTCTGGCTGCACTATGCGGAAGGTTCGCTCATGCCGTTACTGCTGATGAAACTGGTCTTTGTCAGTCTTGGCAAGCCGCCGGTTCCCTTTGGCTTGCGCACGCTGGGCGGTGCGCTGGGAAAAGGCGTGCAGAAAGCGTATCTCAATCCACAACTGGAAACCCACGCGCGTTTCATTGACGCTCACCTTGCCGAACATCTCTGGTTTGCCGGAGAACCGTTCAGCATGGCCGACATTCAGATGAGTTTCCCGCTGTTTGCTCTACTGGCGCGCGGCGGCATCGATAATCTCTCCCACATCGAGGCATGGAAAAAACGGGTGGAAATGCGTCCGGCCTGGCAGCGGGCGATTCAACAGGGCGGCCCCTTTGAGATCCCCGGCGGGTGAGGACGAAAATGTCTCCTGTGCCCCGCGCATGTGCGAAACGACACCGCAAATTATGTTGCCAGATTGCGCATCGACGGTAACGTTTGCGCATCAGTTGATGATTTCTTCGTCGTAAACGCAAGAAATGCATAAAAAGCGACAAAGTTCAGTTGAAAATCGCCATATGATCGCTGGATAATCGTTTGCTTTTTTTTACTACCCGTTTTTTTATGCGCGGAGCTAAACGTTTGCTTTTTGCGACTCCCCTTTTGTCGCGACAGAGCACAGGGAATTGACGTTTCGCTGGCAGTGGATTGTCCACCACGCATAAAGACGAAAAATAAACTCTCAGGGGATGTTTTCTATGTCTACGCCTTCAGCGCGTACCGGCGGTTCACTTGACGCCTGGTTTAAAATTTCACAACGTGGAAGCACTGTCCGTCAGGAAGTGGTTGCCGGGTTAACAACGTTTCTGGCGATGGTGTACTCGGTTATCGTGGTGCCGGGCATGCTGGGCAAAGCTGGCTTTCCGCCTGCCGCGGTATTTGTCGCGACCTGTCTGGTGGCGGGGTTAGGCTCCATCGTTATGGGGCTGTGGGCGAATCTGCCGCTGGCGATCGGTTGCGCCATTTCACTGACCGCGTTTACCGCGTTCAGCCTGGTGCTCGGTCAGCAGATCAGCGTGCCGGTGGCGCTGGGCGCGGTATTCCTGATGGGGATTCTGTTTACCATCATCTCTGCGACCGGCATTCGTAGCTGGATTTTGCGCAACCTGCCGCAGGGCGTCGCGCATGGCACCGGTATTGGTATCGGCCTGTTTTTGCTGCTAATTGCGGCAAATGGCGTAGGCCTGGTAATCAAAAACCCACTGGATGGCCTGCCGGTGGCGCTGGGTGACTTCGCAACGTTCCCGGTGATCATGTCGCTGGTCGGACTGGCGGTAATCCTCGGCCTTGAAAAGCTGAAAGTGCCGGGCGGCATTTTGTTGACCATCATTGGTATTTCGATTGTCGGGCTGATCTGTGATCCGGCGGTGAAATTCTCCGGCATTTTCGCGATGCCGTCGCTGAGCGATGAAAACGGCAAATCGCTGATTGGCAGCCTGGATATCATGGGCGCGCTGAATCCGGTGGTGCTGCCAAGCGTGCTGGCGCTGGTTATGACCGCAGTGTTTGACGCAACCGGCACCATCCGCGCCGTGGCAGGGCAGGCGAATCTGCTCGACAAAGACGGTCAGATCATCGACGGCGGAAAAGCGCTGACCACAGACTCCCTGAGCAGCGTGTTCTCCGGTCTGGTGGGCGCAGCGCCGGCAGCGGTGTATATCGAATCCGCGGCAGGGACGGCAGCGGGCGGTAAAACCGGCCTGACAGCGATCACCGTCGGCGTTCTGTTCCTGCTGATCCTGTTCCTCTCTCCGCTGTCCTATCTGGTGCCGGTATACGCGACGGCGCCTGCGCTAATGTACGTGGGCCTGTTAATGCTGAGCAACGTGGCGAAAATTGATTTCGCCGACTTCGTCGACGCAATGGCGGGTCTGGTCACAGCGGTGTTCATCGTGCTGACCTGTAATATCGTTACCGGCATCATGATCGGCTTTGCCACGCTGGTGATTGGTCGTCTGGTTTCCGGCGAATGGCGCAAGCTGAACGTGGGTACGGTGGTGATCGCCATCGCGCTGGTGACGTTCTACGCGGGCGGCTGGGCGATTTGATCGCGAAGTGATTCCGAAAACGGGTGGCTTTGGCCGCCCGTTTTTATTTTCACCGCACATTTCGTTGTCTTTTGCGATACTCTGAAAAAGGTAAAATCGAGGCACGAAGCCTCTCAGGCACATAAAAAACATCGCAAACAGGGAACGCATGGAAATTTTTTTCACAATACTCATCATGACCCTTGTGGTCTCGCTGTCCGGGGTATTTACGCGCGTATTGCCCTTCCAGCTCCCCTTACCCCTCATGCAGATTGCCATCGGCGCACTGCTGGCATGGCCCACATTTGGTCTGCATGTGGAATTTGATCCCGAACTGTTTTTAGTTCTGTTTATTCCGCCGCTGCTGTTCGCCGACGGCTGGAAGACGCCGACGCGCGAATTCCTTGAACACGGGCGAGAGATCTTCGGTCTGGCGCTGGCGCTGGTGATTGTCACCGTTGTCGGCATCGGTTTTCTGATTTACTGGCTGGTGCCGGGCATCCCGTTGATACCCGCTTTTGCGCTGGCGGCGGTGCTGTCGCCAACCGATGCGGTGGCGCTTTCCGGCATCGTCGGTGAAGGACGTATTCCGAAGAAGATCATGGGCATTTTACAGGGCGAAGCGTTAATGAATGACGCTTCTGGCCTGGTGTCGCTGAAGTTTGCCGTCGCGGTGGCGATGGGCACAATGATCTTTACCGTTGGCGGCGCAACCGTGGAATTTCTTAAGGTGGCGATTGGCGGTATCCTCGCGGGCTTTGTGGTCAGTTGGCTGTACGGGCGTTCGCTGCGTTTTCTTAGCCGCTGGGGCGGCGATGAACCCGCGACACAGATCGTGCTGCTGTTCCTGCTGCCGTTCGCCTCTTACCTGATTGCCGAACACATCGGCGTGTCGGGAATTCTGGCGGCAGTCGCCGCCGGGATGACCATCACCCGTTCCGGCGTCATGCGCCGCGCGCCGCTGGCCATGCGCCTGCGCGCCAACAGTACCTGGGCGATGCTGGAGTTTGTGTTTAACGGCATGGTCTTTTTACTGTTGGGCCTGCAACTGCCTGGTATTCTCGAGTCGTCGCTGGTGGCGGCGGAAGCCGATCCAAACGTCGAAATCTGGATGCTGTTTACCGACATCGTGCTGATTTACGTCGCGCTGATGCTGGTGCGCTTCGGCTGGCTGTGGACGATGAAAAAATTCAGCATGCGTTTTTTGAAAAAGAAACCGATGGAGTTTGGATCGTGGACCACGCGTGAAATTCTTATCGCCTCTTTCGCGGGGGTGCGCGGGGCGATCACGCTGGCGGGTGTGCTCTCCATTCCTCTGCTGCTGCCGGATGGCAACGTTTTCCCGGCGCGTTACGAACTGGTGTTCCTCGCCGCCGGGGTGATCCTGTTCTCGCTGTTCGTTGGCGTGATAATGCTGCCGATACTGCTGCAACATCTGGAAGTGGCTGACCATTCGCAGCAACTGAAAGAGGAACGCATCGCGCGCGCGGCAACGGCAGAAGTGGCGATAGTAGCGATTCAGAAAATGGAAGAGCGCCTGGCGGCGGATACCGAGGAGAACATCGACAACCAACTGCTGACCGAAGTGAGTTCGCGGGTCATCGGTAACCTGCGTCGCCGCGCTGACGGACGCAACGATGTCGAAAGTTCGCTACAGGAAGAGAACCTCGAGCGTCGTTTCCGCCTTGCCGCGCTGCGTTCTGAACGCGCGGAGTTGTACCACCTGCGCGCCACGCGTGAGATCAGCAATGAGACCCTGCAAAAGCTGCTGCATGACCTTGATTTGCTGGAAGCGCTGTTGATTGAGAATCAGTAATCCTGTCGCCCGAATGCGCTTAGCGGTCCGGGCCGGCGAAAAACGTTAATCATCCTCCAGCAGCCGCGCGCCGGTACCCTGTTCACCAAGTCGGTCGCCAGGGTTCCGCAACGGGCAATCCTTACGCGATAAGCAGCCGCAGCCGATACAACCGTCCAGCTCATCGCGCAGCGCCACCAGCGTATGAATGCGACGGTCCAGTTCATCCCGCCATTGCGAAGAGAGCTGCTTCCACTCCTTCGCGCTCAACGTATGGCCTTCCGGCAGTACCCCAAGCGCCTCGCTGATGGTCGCCAGCGGAATGCCGATCCGTTGGGCAATCTTAATGATCGCCACATAACGCAACACATCGCGCTTATACCGCCGCTGATTGCCGCTGTTACGAGTACTGCTAATCAACCCTTTACTTTCATAGAAGTGCAGCGCGGATACCGCCACACCGCTGCGTTTCGCCACTTCGCCCGGCGTCAGCAAGGCTTTTATGCGGGGTAATTTCTTTTCCATAAATCGCTTTACCTCAAGTTAACTTGAGGAATTATACTCGCCCGCAGACAAAAGACGAATCGAACCCTGAAAAAGAGGCAACGCTATGTCCCATCAGCAAATTATTCAGACCCTTGTTGAATGGATTGATGAACATATCGACCAACCGCTGAACATTGATGTGGTCGCGAAAAAATCAGGCTATTCAAAATGGTATTTACAAAGGATGTTCCGCACCGTGATGCGCCAGACGCTCGGCGACTATATCCGCCAGCGCCGACTGCTGTTAGCCGCCGTGGAGTTGCGTAATACCGAGCGACCCATCTTCGATATCGCTATGGATTTAGGCTACGTATCACAACAGACCTTTTCCCGCGTTTTTCGCCGGGAGTTTGATCGTACACCCAGCGACTACCGCCATCGTCTGTAAGTTTACTGCCCGCGCGACATCAGACGTGCGGGCGGCTGCTGTAGCCAGTCGATGAACGCCTGCGGCGGCAGCGCTTTTGCGAAGTGCCACCCCTGACAATACTGTACGCCGCGCTTAAGCAACCAGTTGACCTGATCCGCCGTTTCCACGCCTTCCGCGATGGTTTTCAGCCGCAGGCTTTGGGCCATCTCGATAATATGCTCCGCGATCAGGTGGCTGGTGCTGTTCGTGGTGAGTGTGTCGATAAACGATTTATCGATCTTCAGGATATCCACCTTCAGGGAATACAGGTTATGCAGGTTGGAATAGCCGGTGCCAAAGTCATCGATCGCCACTTCGTAGCCCGCCTGACGAAACGCCTGAATAACCGGCGTGGTTTTCGGCACGTCGATAAAGCCCCGCTCAGTGACTTCCACTTTGATCTGTTGCGCAAGCACACCGTACTGACGCGCTTTGTTGGCGATCAGGGCAATCAGTCGGGAAGAATGGAAGTCTGACGCGGAGAGATTGATCGAAATATACAGCGACGGGTTTGCCGCCAGAAACGCCCCCATCTCCCGGAAAACGTTCTCCACCACATAATCGGTGATCTGCGCGATCATCCCCTCTTTTTCCGCCAGGGGGATAAATTCGGCGGGACTCATGACCTGTCCGTTGTATCCAGGCCAGCGCAGCAACGCTTCCGCGCCCACGCATTTCTCATTTTTGATGTCCATAATCGGCTGATAGTGTACGCACAATTGGCGCTGTTTAAGCGCCCGCTGCAGCATCCGCGGCGGCGACCTGTATTGCCGACGCGCCCGCGACCAGAGCAGCAACAGCAGTATGCTGCAAAGCACGGCAAGCGGAAGGGTGAAGAGCAGTTGCTGGTACAGATTTTGATAAAATCGACCGGTCGTTGTCGAAACAATCACCGCGATGGGGCGTTTATCGGAATGAACGAGCGTGTAAAAACGGCCATCCTGCTGAAACACGGACTGACCGCGCCGCACCAGCGGCAGTAGCTCCGCAACCCACGCTTTTTCGCTGACGGAAAAGAACGTGTCGGTAACCGTGTCGAAAACGCCCCAGGCAAGCGCCGGATCTTCTGTCATCACTTCGCTGAAGGATAAGGGATTGATCACTGCAACGTAATTGCCACGCTGCATATACGCCATTTTGTAGCCTGTAAAAAAGGGCGTGTCACGGAAGTAATAAATCGCGACATCAGGTTTTCGTTTATACTCAGCGTCCGGCATAATAAAGGGCGTGGTCGGTGCCATGACCGTTGAACATAAAAAGCGATTACCCTGCGCATAAATTAACTCATTGATATAAAGACGCCCACGAATAATATTTAACATTCTTTGCCGATGTGCAGGGGTACAGGCTTGTCCCTGATACTGTTCGGCGGCGTCGCGCGCTAAGTCAGCCTGTAAAATAACCAGTTCAGTTTTATCTAATGTCAGTTGTGCGAATATACGCAATTGATGACTGGTCTGGGATACGGCTCGCAATTGGGCAAACCATAGCGCTAACATCATGGGAAGCAACACCACCATGATTATCCCGAGAAACCTCAGCATCTTCCGTCGCGCCTGATGATTCATTTCAGCCCTATATCCCTGCATATTATACGCCTGTTATTATCGAGGCCGGATGCCATACCTGGATAATTGCCATTGCCGCCAACGCACGGGCAATCTGAAGCATGACAGGTATAAATCACACAGGGGTGTTACGTTGCATGAATCCTACAATATTAGCAACTGACTTTTATTAGTAAAAGTCTGATAATATCAGGGGTTATTAATATCATTTCGTGGTTCATTCCTGGCAAGCCATCATTTCTATTAAGCAGTGGCGTTCAATTTCCCGGTATTATTTTGGACAAACCAAAAAAGGTCGACTTAATCGCGCGTTATTAACGGTCTATTCCGACCAGACGCCCCGATGCTTTTACTTCCGCTGAACACCTTTACCCACACGCAAAGTATGGTTAAAAAGCAAACAAAAAATCCTCGCCCTGGCTGGAAAATAAGCTCATTAACGTGATATAGTTCACATAAATTATGAAACAGAAACAACGTTTCATTCGTGTTAATGTGAATGCCTGTCGATAGCCAGAGTGTTACACGCCCGTGAAAACGCCGCGCTGTACGGGCACCTGCTTTTCAGAGGAAATGTTTCATGGCAACCCTAACCACTGGCGTGGTGCTTCTCCGCTGGCCACTGCTGAGCGCCGTGCTGATGTTTTTAGCCAGTACGCTGAATATCCGTTTTCGTAAATCCGACTATATTGGCCTGGCTGTTATCAGCAGCGGTCTGGGCGTTATCGCCGCCTGCTGGTTTGCCACCGGGCTGCTCGGCATCACCCTGATGGATATCTCCGCCATCTGGAAAAACATCGAATCCGTTATGGTCGAAGTGATGAGCCACACCCCGCCCGAATGGCCGATGGTATTGACCTGATTCCCAACCCCGCGTTTGCAATCCCGACGGGGGCCTGGTCAGTCCATTACCGCCCCCGCATTCCGTGTTCATGCCGCTGGCAAATGGGACACCGTGTGTCGTCTGCGCCAAACGTGGCGAACACCCGGCGACAGTCCCGGCAGACCTTACGCGTAAACGGATAGTGCTCTGGCTGACTCTCGCCCACGCTGTGCCTGGTCGTAATCGCTTTTGTCGGGCAAACTACCGCGCAGTTATTGCACCCCGTACAACGTGACATCTCTGCGCGTAACGCCCGTTCGCCAATCTGAATCGCCTTCTCCTGACAAACCCGTTCACACGCTCCGCAGAGTACGCAACTGGCGATATCAAGCTGTAGCGCATAGTCCTGCATGTGCGGCATACGGCTTCGGCGAAAACGCGGCGACGGGTTCACGCTCGCGGTCTGCACCTTCTCTTCGCTAACGTGCAGCAAATGACGGCGCGCCACGTTCACGCGCTTCGCGGACGGCGGAATCACTTGCCAGAGTGGTTCCCCCAGCGCCCTAAGGCGAATATTTAACGCCGCCACGGCAAGCGCCCACGTGGGATATGCATCGATGTCGATTTCCAGTCCGCGAATCTGATACTGAAGATGCCACATCAGCAGTTCTTCTACACTCGCCGCCTGGGCGGTAAACGGCGCCACCAGCGTTTGCTGACGGTAAGAACGCCGGGCGGTTGGCAGATCTTCCAGCGCATCGACAGGACAAACAAACGTACAATGACCGCATCGAATGCAGCGATCGTTGTCCAGCGTAACCGTAGAGGCAGAAAACGGCCGGACAGGCCTGACGGCAGGCGTCACAGGTATGTTGAGGAAAACGCTTACGTACGCAGGAGGCGCCCACACCCGGCGGTGTGGGCGTTTTCATCAGGGTAAAAAGGGCCATTAAAGAATGCTGAAGAACATAAAGCGCAGCAGCGCCTCAGCCACAACCAGCCCCAGCCCGCCCAGCAGCATCGCCGTGCGACACGAGCGCCATGCGCCAATGGCGAACAGCAAGGAACCCAGCACGGAAAGTCCCCAGGCAACGTTTCTTAGCCCTGTCAGTTGGTGAAACGCGACCAGCGGCTGATGCGGCAGCGTGACCACCTCGTTCAGGCTTGCGGATGCCAAAAAGTTGACATAGTCCGGCTGCACCAGCAGACGAATGGCGGTGATCGCCACCACCAGCACCGCGGCCATCCGCAGAAGCCGTGTGATACCCGGCAGCAGGCCGTTGCCGATCGCCGCACCCAGAATGCCCGCCGCGCCAAAGAACATGACCCAGGTATTGATATGCTGCCAGGTCACGACCGACGAATGGACATAAATTGCGCCCATGCAGTAGATATCCACCAGTCCGGCCAGGGTCGCCAGCGCCAGCAGGAGGCGCGAAGGCTGTTTTTTCAACATCACCAGCAGCGTTGCCAGGCCCAGAATCGCCAGATAGAGGCTGGCAAAGACGATCTCCCGGCTCAGCCATGAACTTTCCACATGGCGCAGCGCATTAAACGCATTCAGCGGGTAACCGAGGTGCAGCGTCGAGGCGATCAGCCCCAGTCCGCCCATCACGCAGGAAACCAGCATCGCCGGCAGCAGCGACCGCTTCTCGCCCGTCGCCAGGACAATAAACAGCGTCAGCCCTACGGAGCCCTGCACCAGCAGGGTGAAAATCAGCAACGGTAACTCATGCATGGCGTTTACCTCCCTTCTCTGCGCCCTGGTGCGGTTTGATCACTAAATTCGGATGGGTAATGGAGGAGTCTGGCAGCCCCTGCACATCGCAAACATCGCCGTATTTAGCGCGCAGTTCGTCAATCGGACCGAACTTAATCGCCTCCAGAGGACAGGTCGCCACGCACACCGGCTGCTCGCCTTTTACCAGCAGGTCGATGCACATATCGCATTTCGACATCTGTCCGGCCTCGGTGTCCATCTGCGGCGCGCCGTAGGGACATGACCAGGCGCAATAGCCGCAGCCGACGCATTTATCGGTATTGACCCGCACAATGCCGTCGCCTGGACGTTTGTGCATCGCCGTGGTCGGGCAGTTCTTAGTGCAAATCGGGTCGTCACAGTGGTTGCACGAGATCGACATCGTGTACGCGTAAACGTTGTTCGCCACGCCGCCCTGTCCGGTGGCGATAAACCCTCCGCCATTGACTTCATACACCCGACGAAAACGGCGTCCCACTTCCAGATTATGGCGATCTTTGCATGCCACCTGACACGCCTTACAGCCGGAGCAGCGCGACGTATCGATAAAGAAACCAAGCTGTTTGTCGCTAACGGGCGGATACTCTTTAAATTGACTCATGCTTTAACGACCTCCACCAGCATGGTTTGATGTGAATTCCCTTTTGCAAGAGGCGTAATACGCGTTGAGCTCAGCACGTTCGGACAACCGCCATGATCGACGCCCTCTGCGTCAGGTTGCCACCACGCGCCGGCCTGCATCGCCACCACGCCGGGAATAATGCGCGGCGTGACCTCAGCGGGCACCTGGCAAATACCACGGTTGTTGTGGATGCGCACGGTGTCGCCGTGGGCAATGCCGCGTTTTTGTGCATCAACCGGGTTAATCCACAGCTTCTGTTCCTGCACTTCCTGCAGCCACGGGTTCGCGTACTGGGTAGAGTTCGCACGGTTTTTCCCTTTCCAGGTGATCATCTGTAACGGGAAGGATTTCGTTAGCGCGTCCTGTGGCCCTTCGTGTGCGGGCACGTAGTGCGAAAGCGCCGGAATTTCCGGATGCTGCATGTCGTAGAGACGCTTCGAGAAGATCTCAATTTTACCCGACGGCGTTGGGAACGGATGGTTTTGCGGATCGCGAATGTTGTCCTCGAAAGCCACATACGGCTTGCTCTTGAACAGATGGCGACGCTTCACCTGTAATTCAGCAAAGTCCGGCAACTGCTGTTCCGGCATTGACAGCCGCGTCTGTTCCCAGATGTGCTCAATCCACTCTTTCTCACTGCGGCCCTCGCTGAACGCGGGTTCCACGCCGAGCTTCGCCGCCACTTCGCGGATCCAGTCATAGTCGGAGCGACGCTCAAAGTCGGGTTCCACCAGTTTTTCCGACAGCACCAGGTAGTTTGCCGTTCCCCAGGTTTCGCCAATGTTCCAGCGCTCCATAAAGCTGGTTTCCGGCAGCAGAACGTCGGCATATTTCGCGCTCGGCGTCATATACAAATCGCTGACCACGATGAACTCGATTTTCGACTCGTCAGCGAGGATCTTTGCCGCCTGATTAACGTCCGGGTTCTGGTTCACCAGATAGTTGCCCGCCAGCGAAAAGAGAATGCGGATGTTGCTCTTAAGCTGCTCTGCATCCTTCAGCCCTTGTTCCGGGGTCACCTTGCTGGCATCGTCCGCCGCCTGCACCCAGTTCATGATCGAGATTTTCTCTTTCACCGGGTTTTCCGGCATTTCCGGACCGGTGGTGAACAGGCGATTGCCGCAACCGCCGTAGCCCGCCGCCCAGCCACCTTTAACGCCAACGTTGCCGGTAATGGTCGCCAGCAGAGTGGAACCGCGCGCGGTACGTTCGCCGCAGATATGACGCTGTGGGCCCCAGCCCTGAATCAGCGCCGCCGGCTTGGTGGTGGCATAGTCGCGCGCCAACTGGCGGATGGTCTGCGCAGGCACATGGGTGATTTTTTCCGCCCACTCCGGCGTTTTAGGTACGCCGTCTTTATCGCCCATCAGGTAAGCGACCAGCGACTCGTTCGCCGGAACGCCTTCCGGCATGGACGCTTCATCAAAGCCGAGCGTATAGCGTTCAATAAACGCTTTATCATGCAGGTTTTCGCTGATGATGACGTACATCATCGCGTCCATCAGCGCGTTATCGGTGGTCGGAAGCAGGGGGACCCATTGATCGGCCAGCGATGAAACGGTGTCGGAATAACGCGGGTCCACGACAATAAAACGCGTGCCGTTCTGCTTCATCCGCTGGAAATAGTGGTTGGTATGACCAAAAATGGTTTCTGTCGGGTTATGCCCCCACAGTATCACCAGCGGTGTATTTTCCAGCGTATCCAGCGAGTTGCCGCTGGCGGCGACGCCGTAGGTATAGGGGGTGGCGGCAACCGTATTGCCAAGACTCACCGAATGGTAATATTCCAGATAGCCGCCGGTTTGATTTAACAAGCGACGAATCATTTTATCGCCGGAAAAAGTTCCGCCGCTGGTCGCGGTGTTATTATGAACAAAGCGAGAAGCCGGGCCATATTTTTCGGTAATACGTTGTAAATTATCCGCAATAAGTGTGACGGCTTCCGCCCAGGAAATACGTTCAAACTTTCCTTCACCGCGTTTTCCCACGCGTTTCATTGGGTATTTCAGACGGTCGGGATGATAAACAAATTTACGATAACCCCGTCCGCGCACGCAGGCGCGCATAATGGGCATATCCGGATCTAATTCATTATCGGGACGGGTGGTGATTTGCGTCACCACGCCATCGCTAACGTGGGCGCGGATATCGCACTTTCCGCCACAGTCGAAGGTGCTACAGGTAGGTACTACACGCTCTGCCGGGGTATCTACCGACGCGTCGGCGTGTCCGGTCTCTGCGGCTTTTGCCTGTTCCGACAAAATAAAAGGCAGCGTGACTAACGCTGCGCTCGCTTTTAACATGCCCCGCCGGGAGACATTCAGAGAGGGCGTATCCTCTCTTATTTCGTGATCTTGCATTTCATCCCCTCAAAAAGCGTATCATCAGGGGTAATTCATTTTGGGTATTTGATTTTTATCAACCGAAATAAATAGCCATGGTGTTTTTGAAGACTTTTTATAATAATAAGAAGCATTCCCAAATATTTTTACTTTCTCTTTAACTCATTATTCACGAAATAATTGTTTTCCTAACACTTACTCAAAAAAGGGAAAAAAAGCACAACTTCCCGGTGTGAAAAAAAATCGTCCACAAATTTGAAGTGAGAACTATTCTCATATTAATGGGCGCCAGGAAAAATTAACTGTCGAAACGATTGGCTAAGTCTACTCCTGTTCATTGCGCACCTTATGCGCCTGAGCACCACGACGGGTTAACGTCCGGGCGGGCGCGCAAAGTGCGGTTGGCCTTTGACACCAACGAGATGGCAGGTTACGTCGATTGTTCTGTGGGATGCACCCACAACCCGCCTCGACTCAATGAGCAGGTAGTATTGATGGACATCCAGGCAAGCGGGAAAAACGGTGGCGCAAGGAGACGCCGCCCACGTAATGCAACCTCGTGTTTTATAGCAAATATGTAATATTCATACTGAAATACCTCCTGAACCTGTTTTTGGAAAACCACTGTGTATTTTCCGTTAACGACACGTGGTCTGATTAATTACCAGACCGCGTATAAGATAATTATTAAAACTGCATAAGAATCTGCCTAATGTCATTATTATTCAGGTTTTAAAAGTTATGTAAGGAAGACTATTTTTATTCCTTTTAACCCAGATATTTTACGAAAGCATAGGTTGAAATACCGCTGACAACCGCAATTGCTATCGCAAAAATAATCAATACAATCAACCTCTTGCCATTATAAATACCAAACATACACCCTCCTTTCTAAAATTTACAAAAGCCATTAAGACACTGAGCAACATGAATAATTCGCTAACAATGGCAACGATAAAATAATATTTAGCGAAACGCTATTGATTAATATCAAAAACCGGAACACATTATTCCAATAGCATGCTCTGGCTTTTTAAATATTATAATTTTTATACTTCGAGGAATTTTACATTGACCAGAATGCCGAACAGCAATCGTCTCCATTCTGCGCCATGCGCTGGAAAAAAACCGTACCAGCTTTCTGTGGATGAGGTCTTAAACAACCTGCAGAGCCAGTCAAGTGGACTGACTCAAAACGAAGCCAGCGCCCGTCTCGCCAGAGACGGCGCTAACGCCCTGCCGGAAAAAGCCGGTAAACCCGCCTGGCTGCGCTTTCTGACCCATTTTCATGATGTATTAATTTACGTGCTGATAGCCGCTGCGGCCCTGACGGCCATTATGGGTCATTGGGTCGATACCGCCGTCATTCTTGGCGTGGCGGTCATCAACGCCCTGATTGGGCACGTTCAGGAAAACAACGCCGAGAAATCGCTAAAAGGCATTCGCAATATGCTTTCCAGCGCCGCCGTGGTGATTCGCAACGGTCAGCATGAAACGGCGCCGACCACCGAACTGGTCGTCGGCGATATTGTGGTGTTACGCGCGGGGGATCGTATCCCCGCCGACCTGCGTGTCATGGAAGCGCATAATCTGCGGGTGGAAGAAGCCATCCTGACCGGTGAATCCACCGTGGTCGATAAGACGGCGGAAGCGCTGGAAGGGGAGCTGCCGCTCGGCGATCGTAAAAACCTGCTGTTTTCCGGCACCACCCTCAGCGCAGGCGCCGGACTTGGCGTGGTCATTGCCACCGGCGAAGCCACAGAGCTGGGCCACATCAATCAGATGATGACCGCCATCGAGAAGCATCGTACGCCGCTGCTGGTACAGATGGATAAGCTCGGCAAAGCGATCTTCTCTCTGATTCTTGCCATGATGGTTGGGCTGTTTATTTTCAGCCTGCTGCTGCGCGATATGCCAATGGGCGAACTGCTGCTGTCGCTCATTAGCCTTGCTGTCGCGGCGGTTCCGGAAGGCCTGCCCGCCATTATTTCTATCATCCTGTCGCTCGGCATCCAGACGATGGCCCGCAAACGCGCCATTATCCGTAAGCTGCCAACGGTCGAAACGCTGGGCGCCATGTCGGTGATTTGTTCCGATAAAACGGGCACCCTGACGATGAACGAGATGACGGTGAAAGCCATCATTACGGCAGATAAAAACTATCGCGTACAGGGTAACAGCTACGAACCCACGGGCGAGATCCTCGTTGAGAACGACGCCACGACGGCGGAAATGCGTCCGGGTAGTGTGCTGGAAACCTACCTGCGCACGATCGATCTGTGTAATGACAGCCAACTGATGCGGAACGAGCAGGGGCACTGGGGCATTACCGGCGGGCCAACCGAGGGCGCGCTAAAAGTGTTGGCCGCAAAAGCGAACCTGCCCGCCATCGATACAGAACTGCGCAGCAAGATTCCGTTCGACTCGCAGTACAAATATATGGCGACCCATTTCCGTATCGGCCAGGACGAGCGCGTGCTGGTGACCGGCGCGCCGGACGTTCTGTTTAAACTCTGTCAGCAGCAGCAAACCGCCACCGGAACAGAAGCTTTTACTCAGGCACACTGGGAAGCAGAAATCGCCCGCTATGCTAAAGAGGGGTTGCGCATGGTCGCCGCCGCCTGGAAACCCACGCGTGCCGATGCCGGTACGCTAACGCATGACTGCCTGAGCGATGGGCTGATCTTCCTCGGCATTGCCGGAATGATGGATCCACCGCGCCCGGAAGCGATTGATGCGATCGGCGCCTGCCAGCAGGCTGGGATCCGCGTCAAGATGATCACCGGCGATCATCCGCAAACGGCCATGAGCATTGGCGGTATGCTCGGGATTCATAACAGCGCCCACGCGGTGACTGGCTATGAGCTGGAGCAGATGGACGACACCGCGCTCGCTGAAGCCGCTGTGACGTACGATATTTTTGCCCGCACCAGTCCGGAACATAAGCTGCGCCTGGTGAAAGCGTTGCAAAATAAAGGCGAAATTGTTGGCATGACGGGCGATGGCGTGAACGATGCCCCAGCCCTTAAGCAGGCTGACGTTGGCATCGCGATGGGGATCAAAGGCACCGAAGTGACCAAAGAGGCCGCTGACATGGTGCTGACGGACGACAATTTCGCCACCATTGCCAGCGCGGTGCAGGAGGGGCGCCGCGTCTACGACAATCTGAAGAAAACGATCCTGTTTATTATGCCAACCAACCTCGCGCAGGGATTGTTGATTATTGTCGCGCTGCTGGCCGGAAACCTGATGCCCCTGACGCCGGTATTGATTCTGTGGATGAACATGGCGACGTCCGCTACGCTGTCGTTCGGCCTGGCGTTCGAAGCCGGAGAGCGCAATATTATGCGCCGCCCGCCACGCCGGCCCCACGAAAACGTGATGGATGGTTTTGCTATCTGGCGCGTCGGCTTTGTCGGTACGCTGATTGCCGCCAGCGCCTTTATGCTGGAAGCCTGGCTTCAGCCGCGCGGCCATAGCCCGGAGTTTATTCGAACCGTACTGCTGCAGACGCTGGTCACGGCGCAGTGGGTCTATATGCTGAACTGCCGCGTATCGGACAGTTTCTCGCTGGGGCGTGGGTTGCTGATGAACAAAGGCATCTGGCTGGTGAGCGGCATTCTGCTTCTGCTACAGCTGGCCATTATCTATGTGCCTTTCCTGCAAATGATGTTTGGTACCGAAGCACTGCCGCTGCGCTACTGGGGTATCACATTGGCCATTGGCGTCGCGCTGTTCCTGATTGTTGAAATCGAGAAACCGCTGACCCGCAAATTCCGCCGGACGGCGTAATCAGAATAACGTAAAGGCCTCCATTTTCGGAGGCCTTTACGCTGGAATGCCTGACGGCGCACTTAGAACGGAATATCGTCGTCAAAGTCCATTGGCGGTTCGTTAGACGGTGCCGGTGCAGACTGCTGCTGCGGACGAGACTGCGCGCCGCCGCTGAACTGGTTGCCGCCCTGAGGTTGCTGCGGCTGACCCCAACCGCCCTGCTGCTGACCGCCTGCCGGCGCGCCGCCCTGACGGCCACCCAGCATCTGCATGGTGCCGCCCACGTTAACCACAACTTCCGTGGTGTATTTGTCCTGACCGGACTGATCGGTCCATTTACGGGTACGCAGTTGACCTTCGATGTATACCTGAGAGCCTTTACGCAGATATTCGCTGGCCACTTCCGCCAACTTACCGAACAGCACAACACGGTGCCATTCAGTCTGCTCTTTCATTTCACCGGTCTGTTTATCACGCCAGGATTCGGAAGTAGCCAGCGTAATGTTGGCAACTGCGCCACCATTCGGCATGTAGCGTACTTCCGGGTCCTGGCCCAGATTACCCACGAGAATAACCTTATTTACGCCTCTGCTGGCCATGATCGAGTCTCCTGAAAAACGTTTCTTAATAAGTGTAAACGCGCGATTGTAGCATTACCAATGGCGGTTTTACCACGTTGTGACGCTGATTCCGCGAAACAACCTTAGCCGGACATTGTTACACACTACACTGCGTTTTGCATTCCAATACTGTATATCCATTCAGGTTATATTGTGTCATAATTAACCGTTTGTGATCGCCGGTCGCACCATGCATGCAGCCGGGCAAAAAGCGTTTAATCCGGGAAAGGTGAATGGATAAGATCGAAGTTCGGGGCGCCCGCACCCATAATCTCAAAAACATCAACCTCGTTATCCCTCGCGACAAACTGATTGTCGTGACCGGGCTTTCGGGGTCTGGCAAATCCTCGCTTGCTTTCGACACGCTGTATGCCGAAGGGCAGCGTCGTTACGTAGAATCCCTTTCCGCCTATGCGCGTCAGTTTCTGTCGCTAATGGAAAAGCCGGATGTCGATCACATTGAGGGGCTGTCTCCGGCTATCTCAATTGAACAAAAATCGACATCACATAACCCGCGTTCCACGGTCGGCACCATTACTGAGATCCACGACTACCTGCGTCTGCTGTTCGCCCGCGTCGGCGAACCGCGCTGTCCGGATCACGACGTGCCGCTGGCGGCGCAGACGGTGAGTCAGATGGTCGACAACGTGCTCTCACAGCCGGAAGGCAAGCGCCTGATGCTGCTGGCGCCGGTGATTAAAGAGCGTAAAGGCGAGCACACCAAAACGCTGGAAAACCTGGCAAGTCAGGGGTATATCCGTGCCCGTATCGACGGTGAAGTGTGCGATCTCTCCGATCCGCCGAAGCTGGAACTGCAAAAGAAACACACCATTGAGGTGGTGATTGATCGCTTCAAAGTGCGTGACGATCTCAGCACCCGTCTGGCGGAGTCGTTTGAAACCGCGCTGGAACTTTCCGGCGGTACGGCAGTGGTTGCCGATATGGACGACCCGAAAGCGGAAGAGCTGCTTTTCTCGGCGAACTTCGCCTGCCCGATCTGCGGCTACAGCATGCGCGAGCTGGAACCGCGCCTGTTTTCGTTCAACAACCCGGCGGGCGCGTGTCCGACCTGTGACGGCCTCGGCGTACAGCAATATTTCGACCCGGACCGCGTGATCCAGAATCCGGACCTGTCGCTGGCTGGCGGCGCAATCCGCGGCTGGGATCGCCGTAACTTCTACTACTTTCAGATGTTGAAATCGCTGGCGGAGCACTACAAGTTCGACGTAGACGCGCCGTGGGGAAGCCTCGACGCCAGCGTGCACAAAGTGGTGCTGTACGGTTCCGGTAAAGAGAACATTGAATTTAAATACATGAACGATCGCGGCGACACTTCGGTGCGTCGCCATCCGTTCGAAGGCGTGCTGCACAATATGGAGCGGCGTTATAAAGAGACGGAATCCAGCGCGGTACGCGAAGAGTTAGCCAAGTTTATCAGCAACCGTCCGTGCGCCAGCTGCGAAGGAACGCGTCTGCGTCGCGAAGCGCGCCACGTCTTTGTTGAAAATACGCCGCTGCCGACCATTTCCGATATGAGCATCGGTCATGCGATGGACTTCTTTAATAATCTCAAACTGTCCGGCCAGCGAGCGAAAATCGCCGAGAAAGTACTGAAAGAGATTGGCGATCGCCTCAAATTCCTGGTGAACGTCGGTCTGAACTACCTCACGCTTTCCCGCTCAGCCGAAACGCTTTCCGGCGGCGAAGCGCAGCGCATCCGTCTGGCAAGCCAGATTGGCGCGGGGCTGGTCGGCGTCATGTACGTCCTTGATGAGCCGTCCATCGGTCTTCATCAGCGCGATAACGAGCGTCTGCTGGGCACACTGATTCATCTGCGTAATCTCGGGAATACCGTCATTGTGGTGGAGCACGACGAAGACGCGATTCGCGCCGCCGACCACGTGATCGACATCGGTCCGGGCGCGGGCGTCCACGGCGGTGAAGTGGTTGCCGAAGGTCCGCTGGAAGCGATTATGGCGGTGCCGGAATCGCTGACCGGGCAGTACATGAGCGGAAAACGGAAAATCGACGTGCCGAAACAGCGCGTTCCGGCGAATCCGGAAAAAGTGCTGAAGCTGACCGGCGCGCGCGGTAACAACCTGAAAGACGTGACGTTGACGTTGCCGGTGGGACTGTTCACCTGCATTACCGGGGTGTCCGGCTCCGGTAAGTCGACCCTGATCAACGATACCCTGTTCCCGATCGCCCAGCGAGCGCTTAACGGCGCGACGATCGCCGAACCTGCGCCCTATCGCGACGTTCAGGGGCTGGAGCATTTCGACAAAGTAATCGACATCGACCAAAGCCCGATCGGGCGCACGCCGCGTTCTAACCCGGCGACCTATACCGGCGTATTCACACCGGTTCGCGAACTGTTTGCCGGTGTGCCGGAAGCGCGTTCTCGCGGCTATACGCCGGGACGTTTTAGCTTCAACGTTCGCGGCGGGCGCTGCGAAGCCTGTCAGGGCGACGGCGTCATTAAGGTTGAGATGCACTTTCTGCCGGATATTTATGTCCCGTGCGACCAGTGCAAAGGCAAGCGCTATAACCGCGAAACGCTGGAGATAAAGTACAAGGGCAAAACCATCCATGAAGTGTTGGACATGACCATTGAAGAAGCGCGCGAGTTCTTTGATGCCGTACCGGCGCTGGCGCGTAAGCTGCAAACCCTGATGGACGTGGGGCTGACCTACATCCGTCTCGGCCAGTCGGCGACCACCCTCTCCGGCGGCGAGGCCCAGCGCGTGAAGCTGGCGCGCGAACTGTCGAAGCGCGGCACCGGCCAGACGCTGTATATTCTGGATGAGCCGACCACCGGTCTGCACTTTGCCGATATCCAGCAACTGCTGGACGTACTGCACCAGTTACGCGATCAGGGCAACACCATTGTGGTGATTGAGCATAACCTCGACGTAATCAAAACCGCGGACTGGATTGTTGATCTCGGTCCTGAAGGCGGGAGCGGCGGCGGGGAAATCCTCGTCTCCGGTACGCCGGAAACGGTGGCGGAATGTCAAGCGTCCCACACCGCCCGCTTCCTCAAGCCGATGTTGTAAAACGAAAAACGCCGTTCATTGTCAGAAGAACGGCGTTTTTATTTATGACTGTACCAGCAGCTTACGTTTTTCTTCCGGCAGCGTGTTCACCGCCTGCTGATACGAGGCATCCACCAGATAGTAAATCTGCGAGTCCGGCAGCGAACCGTCAAGGTATACGGTGCTCCAGTGCGCTTTGTTGAGATGCCGGCTCGGGCGCACATCGCTGTGCTGCTGGCGCAATAATTCCGCCAGTTCGGGGCTGGTTTTCAGAGATACCGCCGGGCGTTCTTCCACCTCTTTCACCATGGCAAACAGCACATCTTCAACTTTAATCTGGGTGGCTTTCCAGTCGCTGTGCACGCTCTGTTCTGCGCCAGGTTTTGCCATGCAGTATTGCAGTAACTCTGAGTTAGTCATCTTTATTCCCCTTGTAGTGTCGCGATTATCTGGCGCGAACCGCCGTGGATGCGATGCTCACCGAGCCAGATGCCCTGCCAGGTACCCAGCTTTATTCGCCCTTTATGAACCGGCAGCAGCAGCGATACGCCAAGCAGGGACGATTTGATATGCGCTGGCATATCGTCTGGCCCTTCGTAGTCATGTTCGTAGTTGTTATGATCGGGAACGGCTTGCAGAAAGTAGCGTTCCATATCGTGCCGAACGGTGGGATCACAATTCTCGTTAAGCGTCAGAGAAGCGGAGGTATGTTGCAGCAAAAGGTGCAGCAGCCCGGTCTCTACGCGCGGCATATCCGCCAGAAGCCCGAGGATCTCATCCGTGACGAGATGAAACCCGCGCGGCTTCGCGTGTAAAGTCAGGGTTTGCTGATACCACATAGGCTGCTCCTTGTTGAAACGTCTTTATTCAGTTTGCAGCAAGTCAGCGAAAGGTAAAAGCTACGCGCTCATTTTTGTTTAAAAAAACAGCGAATCGCCGGGCGTTTCTTAATATTCCGAATTGACGATCACCTCTTCGCCATACGCTCCTGCCTGCGGCAAGGGTTTATAGGTCGAGTTGGACGCGCGCAAAATGCGGATGCCGCGAATACCCATATCGCGCGCAGCGCTGATATCGTTATCCGAATCGCCGTAGAAGATGCGAATATTTTTCGCCTGTAGCCACTGGGTTTTGGTGTTCTGTCCCGGCTTATCGCCCGCGAAAATCACCGGATTCATATTTGCCGCCGGAATATGAAAGTCATCGGCCAGCGTTTTCGATACTGTTTCGGTTTTGGTCTGGCTTCGTCCGGTGACAAAGTAAATATCGTCGCCACGACGCACATGCAAGGCGATCAGCTGGCGCGCCACCTCTTTGGGAATGCTGAACTCATCCCAGCCGTTATTCATCTTTTCCCAGAATGCCGGATTCGTCAGATACGCTTCGCTGTCCGGCGAGTACATTTTCTTTCCGCGCCAGAAGCCCGGGCTGGAAAATAATACGGTATCGTCGATATCAAACCCGACCGCCATCGGCGGACGCCCGGTGAGGCTGTTTTCGATCTGTGCGACCGACACCCAGTGGACCGGCGCTTGTTCAGCGAGTTTTGCAACGTTAGTGCCCGGGTTAAGCGGAGACGGCGGGGATGCCAGCGCGCTGGCGGAGTGATTTAACGTGAAAAGCAGACAGAGGGCGCTGAAGGCCAGTGTGATCTTACGCATATTTTTCCCTTCAAAGTCATTTAGTTATGATTTTTAGTGCGACTATTCAAAACGCTCTGACCTTAACCCCGACGACAAATGAAGGGAAGAAATTTCTACGGTTTTGTCATAGAAAAAGAGAATGATCACAGCTGAAGAAAGTAAGCCCATAAGCCGGATGAACAACGTGCCATCCGGCCTGCTGGCGTAAAAATGTTACATAACGGCGGCAAAGGCTTTTGCCACGCGCTGAACGTTGCCGGTGTTTAGCCCGGCGACGCACATACGTCCGCTGGCGATAAGGTAAACGCCGAACTCGTCGCGCAGGCGATCCACCTGGGCGGCGCTCAGGCCGGTATAGCTGAACATGCCGCGCTGTTTTAGCAGATAGTCAAAGTTTCGCCCTGGAATGGTCGCCGTCAGCACGTTCACCAGTTCCTGACGCATCGCCAGAATCCGGGTGCGCATCGTTTCCACTTCCGCCAGCCAGTTCGCTTTCAGCGTCTCATCGCCCAGCACTGTCGCAACCAGTTGCGCGCCAAAGTTTGGCGGGCTGGAGTAGTTACGCCGTACGGTGGCTTTAAGCTGTCCCAGTACGCGCCCGGCGGCTTCTGCATCGTCGCAGATCACGGAAAGGCCGCCGACGCGCTCGCCGTAGAGAGAGAAAATTTTAGAAAAAGAGTTGCTGACCAGCGCGGGCAATCCGGCGCTGGCAATAGCGCGAATCGCCCAGGCGTCATCGTCCATCCCTGCGCCAAACCCCTGGTAGGCGATGTCGAGGAACGGGATCAGATCGCGCGCTTTCAGGATTTCGGTGACTTCGTCCCACTGGGCATGGCTTAAATCCGCCCCGGTGGGGTTATGACAGCAAGGATGCAACAGCACGATGCTACGTGCGGGCAGCGTTTTCAGGGTAGCCAACAGGTCGTCAAAACGCACGCCGTTAGTGGCGTCGTCATACCAGGGGTAAGTACTTACTTCGAATCCAGCCCCTTCAAATATGGCGATATGATTTTCCCAGGTCGGGTCGCTGACCCACACGCCGGAATCCGGGAAATAGCGCTTGAGAAAATCCGCGCCAACCTTCAGCGCCCCGGAGCCGCCCAGCGTCTGGATCGTGGCGACACGCTGCTGCTGGAGAACCGGATGATCGACGCCAAACAGCAGTGGCGCAATGGCGTGGCGATAGCTGTTCAGACCTTCCATTGGCAGATAAAGCGAGGCGCCATGCGGTTGCGCATTCAGGCGTGCTTCCGCTTCGGCTACCGCGTTGAGCTGTGGAATGATCCCGTCTTCGTTGTAATACAGGCCGATACTCAGGTTCACTTTGTCACTGCGCGGGTCGTCTTTAAACCGCTCCATGAGCGAAAGAATCGGGTCGCCAGCATAGGCGTCAACTTTTTGAAACACGCGATGGTTCTCCAGGTTTACAGGCAGGGGTTAAGACACAATAAACCGGATAACCGTGAAGATCGAGAGGATGTTGCAGAGAATATGCCGCGCTTTGCCGGATGGCGACAACGACTCCGGCCTGCAGTGAGATCAACCCAGGCCGGAGAGCCGTACGCTTAATCGATATACTTCATCGCCACCCGTGATGTCAGGCGCGTGATAAGTTCGTAAGCACTTACTTTCGTTATTTCAGCGATGCGTTCGACGGGCAGCCCTTCGCCCCAAAGAATCACCGGATCGCCTGCATTGTCCTGCGCCTGCGGGCCGAGATCTACGCAGATCATGTCCATCGCCACGCGTCCCACAATCGGCACTTCACGACCGTTCACCAGCACCGGGGTGCCGGTCGGCGCCGCGCGCGGATAGCCGTCGCCATAGCCCATCGCGACAACGCCAAGCCGCGTGTCTCGCTCGCTTCGCCACGTTCCTCCGTAGCCTACCGGTTCCCCGGCTTTGTGCTCGCGCACCGCTATCAGGCTGGAAGTCAGGGACATCACCGGCTGGCAGCCGAAGTCCGCGCCGGTAGAGTGGTTTTCCAACGGCGAAACGCCATAAAGGATGATCCCCGGGCGCACCCAGTCAAAATGCGACTGTGGCCATAGCAGGATCCCGCCGGACGCGGCAATGGAGCGCTGCCCAGGCTTTCCCGCGCAGAAGGTGTTGAAAATCGCGAGCTGCTTTTCCGTCGCTCCACATTCCGGTTCATCGGCACGGGCGAAATGGCTGACGATATTGACTGGCTGACGCACATTTTTGCATCGGGTCAGACGCTGATAAAACGCGTCTGCCTGCTCCGGCAGCACGCCCAGACGGTGCATACCGGTGTCGAGCTTCATCCACACGCTTACTGGCGCATCCAGTTCCGCCGCTTCCAGCGCAGCCAGTTGTTCTTCGTTATGTACCGCCGTATGCAGATGCTGTACGGAGATAGTGGGTAGATCAGACGCCTCAAAAAAGCCTTCCAGCAGCAGGATAGGCTGGGTGATCCCTCCCGCGCGCAGGCGCAACGCCTCTTCAAGTCGCGCGACGCCAAAAGCGTCAGCATCGGGGAGCGTTCGCGCGGTCTCTAACAGGCCGTGTCCGTAGGCGTTCGCTTTCACCACCGCAACCAGCTTGCTGGCAGGCGCCAGTTGACGCAGACGTTGCAGATTGTGTCGCAGAGCGCGGCGATTAATAAGGACGGTTGCCGCTTGCATTTGAATTCCTTAAATTATTTTTCTCAAATTTGGCGTTATTGTTGCAGCGAGTTTGGGTGCGGCCAGCGCGCAGCCACCGGAGCGTACTGAAGTACGTGAGGATGGCGAGCACTGCCCAATCCCAAAATCGCAAATAAAATAGCCAAATTATTTATTCGTCGTCGTATTGTGGCCCGGCATAATTATCAAAGCGCGACCATTGCCCGTTGAATGTCAGACGCACCGTGCCGATGGGGCCGTTACGCTGCTTACCAATAATGATTTCCGCGATGCCTTTCAGGTCACTGTTCTCGTGATAAACCTCATCACGGTAGATAAACATAATCAGGTCGGCGTCCTGCTCGATAGAGCCGGACTCACGCAGGTCGGAGTTGACCGGACGCTTGTCGGCACGTTGTTCCAGGGAGCGGTTAAGCTGCGACAGCGCCACTACCGGCACATGCAGTTCTTTCGCCAGCGCTTTCAGCGAGCGGGAGATTTCGGCGATCTCCAGGGTACGGTTGTCGGAAAGCGACGGTACGCGCATCAGCTGAAGGTAGTCGATCATAATAAGCCCGATGCCGCCATGTTCGCGGGCAATACGGCGCGCGCGGGAGCGCACTTCCGTCGGCGTCAGGCCGGATGAATCATCAATATAGATATTGCGTTTTTCCAGCAGAATGCCCATCGTACCGGAAATACGCGCCCAATCCTCGTCGTCGAGCTGACCGGTACGGATGCGGGTTTGATCGACGCGGGACAGCGACGCCAGAGAACGCATCATGATCTGTTCCGAGGGCATTTCCAGACTGAAGATAAGCACCGGCTTGTCCTGCAACATCGCCGCGTTTTCAACGAGGTTCATCGCAAAGGTCGTTTTCCCCATCGACGGACGCGCGGCGACGATAATCAGATCCGAGGGCTGTAAACCGGCGGTCTTTTTATTGAGGTCGTCATAGCCGGTGTTCACGCCGGTCACACCATCGTGCGGCTGCTGGAATAGCTGTTCGATACGCGCGACGGTAGCGTCGAGCACATCGGCAATATTTTTCGGACCTTCGTCTTTATTGGCGCGGCTTTCGGCGATTTTGAAAACGCGGGATTCGGCGAGATCGAGCAGATCTTCGCTGGTGCGCCCCTGCGGATCAAACCCGGCTTCGGCGATTTCATTTGCCACCGAAATCATTTCACGGACAACGGCCCGTTCGCGGACGATGTCGGCATAAGCGCTGATATTCGCCGCGCTTGGGGTATTTTTTGACAGTTCCGCCAGATAGGCGAATCCGCCAACGCTGTCCAGCTGTCCCTGGCGCTCCAGCGATTCCGCGAGCGTAATCAGGTCGATAGGGCTGCCGCCTTCCTGCAGGCGACCCATTTCAGTAAAGATGTGACGGTGCGGACGGGTGTAGAAATCATCCGCTACCACACGTTCGGCAACGTCGTCCCAGCGCTCGTTATCCAGCATTAAACCGCCCAACACCGACTGTTCCGCTTCAATCGAGTGCGGCGGCACTTTCAGCCCGGCAACCTGCGGGTCGCGCTCCCGGACATCAGTCTGTTGTTTGTTGAAGGGTTTATTTCCTGCCATAGTGAATGGAGTTACCGAAATAATGATTGGGTCGAAAGATTACCACATTTCTTTTGGAGGAAGCATGGCAACACGTATTGAATTTCACAAGCATGGTGGCCCTGAAGTGCTTCAGGCCGTGGCGTTCACCCCGGCAGATCCGGCGGAGAACGAAATCCAGGTCGAAAACAAAGCGATTGGCATTAACTACATCGATACCTACATCCGCAGCGGGCTTTATCCGCCGCCAGCGCTGCCCAGCGGGCTGGGTACCGAAGCAGCGGGCGTAGTGAGCAAAGTGGGCAGCGGCGTAACGCACATCAAAGCGGGCGATCGCGTCGTGTATGCGCAATCTGCGCTCGGCGCCTACAGTTCAGTGCATAACGTCGTGGCCGATAAGGCGGCGATTTTACCCGACGCGATCTCTTTCGAGCAGGCCGCTGCCTCGTTTTTGAAAGGGCTGACTGTCTTTTACCTGTTGCGTAAAACCTATGAAATCAAACCCGATGAACCGTTCCTGTTCCATGCGGCGGCAGGCGGCGTGGGTTTGATTGCCTGCCAGTGGGCGAAAGCGCTGGGCGCAAAACTTATCGGTACCGTGAGCAGCGCGCAAAAAGCGCAGCGGGCGCGGGATGCAGGCGCGTGGCAGGTGATTAACTATCGCGAAGAAAATCTCGTAGAGCGGGTCAAAGAGATCACCGGCGGGAAAAAGGTCTGCGTAGTGTACGACTCGGTGGGGAAAGACACCTGGGAGTCCTCGCTGGACTGTCTGCAGCGTCGCGGCCTGATGGTCAGCTTCGGTAACGCGTCCGGCCCGGTGACCGGCGTGAACCTGGGGATCCTGAATCAGAAGGGTTCCCTGTACGTCACGCGCCCTTCTCTGCAGGGCTACGTCACCAATCGCGATGAGCTGACTGAAGCCAGCAACGAACTGTTCTCGCTAATCGCCAGCGGCGTGATCAAAGTTGATGTGGCGGATAGCCAGAAGTTTGCCCTGCAGGATGCGCAACGCGCGCATGAAATGCTGGAAAGCAGGGCTACGCAAGGGTCCAGCTTGCTGATTCCGTAAGCCGGGATCCGCTGAAAGAATTAGGGCTTCCACCTGGGAAGCCCTTTCTTTTTTTAGTTCGGCTGTATGTAGGGTACAGCACGATGAATCCGTTAGACGCGCAATAGTGACAGATTTGATTATCAATTCCTATTTGGTTCTAAAGGCAAAATTGCAGGTTGTGACAAACCCCACAATACCCTAGTAACGCCAGCGGTTATTGCGACGATATTGCGGCACTTTCGGCGATTTGATTGCCTTGATAACCCATACCACAGCAACCGCCAACAGCAGCCATGGCAACAGTTTGATCATCAAAGCAAACATTCCGCCCAGGAACATCACCGCGGTTGCCACCACCAGCGCAGCCAGGATGCCCAACAGCGAAACGCCAGTGACCATCAGCATGATAAAAAAGCCAAGCACAAAAAGTAGTTCCAGCATGACGCTCTCCCATAATGAAATTCTGCTCAATGCTTTACAAAATGCGTGCCAACATTAATCCGTTGATATATAAACAAAACGCCCCGCGGCAGTGCGCAGGGCGTGGTGAAATTGACTAACTAATGGTGAAATTTTAACGCTTATCAGCGACCAGTTTTAACGCATGCTCAAGCACGTTGATATCCGCACCGGCTTTATGGGCATTTTCGCTCAGGTAACGACGCCATTGACGCGCGCCCGGAATGCCCTGGAACAGGCCAAGCATATGGCGGGTGATATGGCCTAAATAGGTCCCCTGGCGCAGTTCCCGCTCAATATACGGATACATCGCCCGTACCACGGCCACCGGATCGGCATCCGCCGTGTCAACGCCGAAAATCTCCCGGTCAACCGAGGCCAGAATTCCCGGATTCTGGTACGCTTCGCGCCCGACCATAACGCCATCCATATGGGCAAGGTGCGCTTTCGCCTGTTCCAGTGACGTAATACCGCCGTTAATCGACAGGGTGAGATGCGGAAAATCCCGTTTGAGCTGATAAACCCGTGGGTAATCCAGCGGCGGAATTTCGCGGTTCTCTTTCGGGCTTAATCCGGAAAGCCAGGCTTTTCGGGCATGAATGATGAACATGTCGCATTCACCGTTGCCTGAAACGGTATTCATGAAGTCACAGAGAAATTCATAGCTGTCCTGGTCGTCGATACCGATGCGGGTTTTTACCGTCACCGGAATCGACACCGCATCACGCATCGCCTTCACGCAATCGGCTACCAGCTGCGCGTTCCCCATCAGGCATGCGCCAAACATACCGTTCTGCACGCGATCCGATGGACAGCCGACGTTAAGGTTGATCTCGTCATAGCCGCGAGCCTCCGCAAGTTTTGCACACTGCGCAAGCTGAGCCGGATCGCTTCCCCCCAGTTGCAGTGCCACCGGATGCTCCTCATCGCTGTACGCCAGGTAATCGCCTTTGCCATGAATAATGGCGCCTGTTGTGACCATCTCGGTATAGAGCAGCGTCTGGCGAGACAGCAGGCGCAAGAAATAGCGGCAATGTCTGTCCGTCCAGTCGAGCATCGGTGCGATGGAGAAACGGTGAGCGGGAAAGGCAGCGTGTAATTCTGGTGACATGGCGATTTTTTGAGCGTCTGGTGAACAAGGGGCGCTACTATAGCACAAAGGTAAACCGGAGACGTAACGTCTCCGGTGCTGCCTCAGAACGTCATGCTGAGCTGCGCGCCTGCCCCCCAGGTTTCGTCTTCACCATACAGACCCATCAGATCCACATGAACGCGGTTGAACGGAGAAAACCCAACGCCGCCGGTAAAGACATTGCTGTCGTTCGCCTTCACATCAGCACGGTAGCCTGCCCGAACGGCCAGCCAGTTCAGCGGACGAACCTCTGCGCCGACGCCTACATACTGGGAATCATCTTCGCTCTTAAAACCTTTCGTTTCGGTTAGATCGCCATCCGCTGTCAGCGTCACTACGTCGTTATGCCAGGCGACACCCGCGGTGACCAACGGGCGAATCTGATAGGTATCCTGATAATTACGCGTTTCACCGGTCAGGCCGTTGGTGATGTAAATTGATTTGGTGTCGATATCGCGCGAGATAAGGTTTTGCCCGCTGACGCCCAGCGTCCAGTTTTCGCCAAAGTCCGCCGCAATCCCGGCATCGACGTTAAAGCCGGTGTCATCGTTGCGGTATCGGCTGCTGTTCCAGTCGCTGCTGTCGTAGTTATAGATCGAGGTCGTGTAATTATAGAGCCAGGTTTTTTGCAATTTCGGCGTGACGCCAATAGAAAGCGGCACGTCGCCTAAGGCAAACTGACGCGCCACCGCGATACCGTAATCGGAGACGATCGCCGCCCGGCCGGATGCCGTGGAGTTAAGGTGTTTGGTGATTTCATCAGAGCCCTGCAGCGCCGCCCTGCCCGCTTCAACTAACGCATAGGCATCGCTACCCTCGATTCTGCGCAGATAATCAATATCGCCTTGATCGATTGACGCGCTTACACGGCCATGCGCATAGCCTTTCGCCACAAACGCAACGGATAACACCTCGTTGGGAATACTGACCGCCAGTCCGGCCCCGGCGTTAGCATGCGCCGTCTTCCCTTTCAGGTACTCCAGCTCATCGGCAAGATCGCGCGCCGCCCCCTGAAACTGGTTTAACACGCCGCGAGGGTTCAGCAGAACCTCGGCTGGCGTCAGGTTATCGACGACGTCATCGTAGTAGTCGATTTTGTCGCTGATTTCATCAATCTCATCCTGCAAGTTATCCTCGTCGGTAATTTGCGCCCCAACCGCAGGAAGGATGACGGTAATGCTGTCCTCAGGTTTAGCCTTCGCCAGCAAAGCCGGGTTGATGAGAACCCCACTGCCATAATGTGCCGAAGCCACGCCCGTCCCGCCCATTGCATCGTTACGCGCTTCCGCCCAGGTATTTGCCGCGTTCGCCTGATGTGATACCCAAAACGAAACCGCGATCGCCACCACCGAAAAATTAAAATTTTTATTCACAGTAAACCCATTTTTATTAGCAGGTGAAATAACGCCTCTGCCAGTATCAACGCAGCAGAGGAGAACTATTGCTGTGAAAAAATGAATAAAAATGGTGCTATTCGCTTCATGCAGAATGGGGCTGAAGCGTTCTCTTTTTGTGATATGCCTCAATATGTATAGAAGACTTTATTAAGCGCGGAAAGATTCGCAGACGATATATCGTCACTGGCAGGATCTCGGCGTTTCCTGCAGAACATGATAAAGTGAGGGTTTATCACCCCACGCTAACCGAGGTGCCCAATGGAAAAGACCACAACGCAAGAGCTGCTGGCGCAAGCTGAAAAATTGTGCGCGCAACGCAATGTGCGACTGACCCCGCAGCGCCTCGAAGTGTTACGCCTGATGAGCCTGCAGGACGGGGCGATTAGCGCTTACGATCTGCTCGATCTGCTGCGGGAGTCAGAGCCACAGGCCAAACCGCCGACGGTTTACCGGGCGCTGGATTTTCTGCTAGAGCAAGGGTTCGTGCATAAGGTGGAATCCACAAACAGCTACGTACTTTGTTATCTTTTCGATCAGCCGACGCATACCTCAGCCATGTTTATCTGCGATCGCTGCGGCGCGGTGAAGGAAGAATGCGCGGAAGGGGTGGAAGATATTATGCATACGCTGGCGGCAAAAATGGGTTTTGCCCTGCGTCATAACGTGATTGAAGCGCATGGGTTATGTTCAGCGTGCGTGGAGGTTGAAGCCTGTCGTCATCCTGGCGATTGCCAACATGACCATTCTATTCAGGTCAAGAAAAAACCCCGTTAATGGCGCGAGCGGCAAGGCGCGCCGCTCACTGTAAGCAAATAAAGGGCAGTACGTCCTTGTACTTTTGGGCAGGAGGGTTTACCAGCGGTAGTCGTTGCGGGTTTCCCAGTCACCCACCTCTTTTTCCGCCTGATCTTTCTGGTAGCCATAACGTTCCTGGATTTTACCTACCAGCTGATCGCGCTTACCTTCGATAACCGTCATGTCATCGTCGGTTAATTTGCCCCATTGCTCTTTCACCTTACCTTTGAATTGTTTCCAGTTACCACCGGCTTCGTCTTTATTCATCATAAAGTCCTCTTCGTTAGGCTGTGAATAGCGAGTCTACGTCATCCAACGTTGCTACGTTTCTTGCTGGACGTGATATTTAGTGTAGTCAGGGATTCTGGGTTCGGTTGAGTATTCAGAATATTTAACCGTCACGTTGCCGAAAACCAGGTACCGTTACGCCAGTGCCGCCGCCAAATCCATGCTAACGAAAGTCCGCGCAGCGCCAGGAAAACCGCCAGCGCCAGCCACAAACCGTGATTCCCCAATGCCGGTAGCGCCAGCAGCGTTAACGCAAAACCCGTCGCCGCCACCGCCATACTGTTACGCATTTCCGCAGCGCGGGTCGCGCCAATAAACATGCCATCCAGCAAGTAGCACCAGACGCCGACCAACGGCAGGATCACCTGCCAGAACAGATAACGATCGGCTAACTGTTGCAACTGCGGCAGTGAGGTCAGCAGCGCGATTATCTGCTCCCCCACCAACAGGTAGGTCAAAGAAAACAGCAGTGCTACGATGCCTGACTGACGACACGCCGCCCGCCAGACCTCCAGCAATTGACTACCGTCCCGCGCGCCATACGCCTGGCCGGAATGCGCCTCAACAGCGTAGGCAAAGCCGTCCAACGCATAGGCGGTAAAGGTAAGCAGCGTCATGAGCACTGCGTTCACGGCAATGATGTCGCCGCCAAGCCTTGCGCCAAGAACAGTAATGGCGCCAAAGCAGAGCTGGAGCAGCAGCGAACGCAGCATAATGTCGCGATTAAGCGCCAGCAGGCGACGAATATTCCCGCGCCAGGCCTGCTTTAACATCTCCATCGAGACGCCGCGCAGATGCAGCACCTTGCGCACCATCAGCATTCCCAGCAATAGCGTGGCGTATTCAGCTATCACCGTAGCCAGCGCAGCGCCCTGCACGTTCATATGCAGGCCCATCACCAGCCACAGGTCGAGGATAATGTTGAGGATGTTACCGACAATCAGCAGAATCACCGGCGCCCGCGCATACTGCACACCGAGCAGCCAGCCCAGCAGGACCAGATTGGCCAGCGAGGCGGGCGCGCTAAGCCAGCGGATTTCCAGGAAGCGTCTTGCCTGCGCCAGCACCGCTTCGCTACCGCCGACGATATGCAGCGCCAGATCGATCAGCGGCGTTCGGCAGAGCGCAATGAGCAGGCCAGCGCCCAGCGCCAGCAGCAATGGCTGTACTAACGCGCGCGCCAGCGCCTGTGGGTTCTTCGCTCCAAACGCCTGCGCCGTAAGCCCGGTAGTGCTCATTCGTAAAAAGAGCAGCAGCATGAACAGAAAACTGGTAGCCGTCGCCCCAACCGCCACCCCGCCGAGGTAAACAGGACTATCAAGGTGGCCTATCACCGCGGTATCTACCAGCCCAAGCAGCGGCACAGTGATGTTGGAGAAAATCATGGGTAAGGCAAGACGCCAGAGCGCTTTATCAGCAGATGCAAAGAACGGCATGAGAAGAAGCCTGAGGAGCAGTTATCGTAGATTTAAAATTATACAGGCCTGATAAGCACAGCGCTGCCAGGCCTGGCGCCGGATAACGGCGCGTACGCTCTTATATCCGGCTAAATGAAATTACAGCCATTCACCGTTGCGGATGACGCCGACGGCCAGCCCTTCAATCGTGAAGCTTTGTTCACGCAGATCCACGACGATCGGTGTAAATTCGCTGTTTTCTGGCAGAAGCTCGACTTTGTTGCCCTGTTTTTTCAGGCGTTTTACCGTTACTTCGTCATCAATGCGCGCCACGACCACCTGACCGTTACGTACATCCTGCGTTTTGTGTACCGCCAGCAGATCGCCGTCCATAATGCCGATGTCTTTCATCGACATACCGCTGACGCGCAGCAGGAAGTCGGCATTCGGTTTAAACAGTGACGGATCGACCTGGTAATGGCCTTCAATGTGCTGCTGCGCCAGCAGCGGCTCGCCTGCCGCAACGCGACCGACCAGCGGTAAGCCATCTTCTTCTTCCTGCAGCAGTCGAATGCCGCGGGACGCGCCGGAAACGATTTCAATCACCCCTTTGCGCGCCAGCGCTTTCAGGTGTTCTTCAGCGGCGTTTGGGGAACGGAACCCCAAACGCTGCGCGATTTCCGCACGCGTCGGCGGCATACCTGTCTGGCTGATGTGATCCCGAATAAGATCAAACACCTCTTGCTGCCTGGCCGTTAACGCTTTCATTCCGCCCCCTGGGTGTATATACAGTTATGCTGTGAGTATATACAGCTAAAGGTGATTTTGGAACCACAAACTGCACAATGATCCGCAGTTTTATGCGGTTATGGAACGGAGCGCGTATGTTGTTAGTGAAAATGGGCCCACAGCAGAATGCCCCAGGTGATCAGCGCGACAATAATGGAAAGCAGCACTGCCGCCGATCCCATGTCCTTCGCCCGTCCTGACAGCTCGTGATATTCGGATCCAATACGGTCGACGACGGCTTCAATTGCACTGTTTAAAATTTCAACAACCATGACCAGCAGCACCGAGCCAATCAGCAGAACGCGGGTAATAGCATCGACATCCAGCCAACAGGCGATGGCCACGCCTGCCAGCACCGCAATGCTTTCCTGACGGAACGCCGCCTCGTTGACCCATGCTGCGCGAAACCCCTTCCAGGAGTAACCGGCTGCTTTAATAATTCGGGTGAATCCAGTGGTATTGTTAGCCATTAAAAGAACCTTTTTGCATTATTGGCGTCAATGACAATGCTTTGTTAGCGCGTATAATCTGAGTGCGGGCAACGCGGCGCGAAGTATGACCGTATACAACAGAAATTCACATGACTTTCTGATATCCTTGCAGCGCATTTGCATTATTAACCAGAGGCTTTACATCGTTTATGTCCGGCTGGCCACGAATTTACTATAAATTACTGAATTTACCATTAAGCGTACTGGTAAAAAGCAAGTCTATTCCGGCGGATCCTGCCCCGGAACTGGGACTCGATACCTCTCGCCCAATTATGTACGTTTTGCCGTATAACTCCAAAGCGGACTTACTCACACTGCGCGCGCAGTGTCTGGCGCACGATCTTCCCGACCCGTTAGAGCCGCTGGAGATCGACGGCACGCTGCTGCCGCGCTATGTCTTTATTCATGGCGGACCGCGTGTCTTTACGTATTACACGCCGAAAGAAGAATCTATCAAGCTGTTCCATAACTATCTCGATCTGCATCGCAGTAATCCAGACCTGGATGTGCAAATGGTGCCGGTCTCGGTGATGTTTGGCCGCTCGCCTGGACGTGAAAAAGGCGAAGTGAATCCGCCGCTACGTATGCTTAACGGCATTCAGAAATTCTTTGCCGTCTCCTGGCTGGGGCGCGACAGCTTTGTGCGTTTCTCGCCGTCCGTGTCGCTGCGCCGCATGGCCGACGAACACGGCACCGACAAAACCATCGCGCAGAAACTGGCGCGCGTGGCGCGTATGCACTTCGCCCGTCAGCGTCTGGCGGCGGTCGGTCCGCGTCTGCCGGCGCGACAGGATCTGTTTAACAAACTGTTGGCCTCGAAAGCCATTGCCCGCGCGGTAGAAGACGAGGCGCGTAGCAAGAAGATCTCCCACGAAAAAGCGCAGCAAAACGCCATTGCGCTGATGGAAGAGATCGCTGCGAACTTTTCTTACGAGATGATTCGCCTGACCGACCGCATTCTGGGCTTTACCTGGAACCGTCTGTATCAGGGGATCAACGTCCATAACGCCGAGCGCGTGCGCCAGTTGGCCCACGACGGGCACGAAATCGTCTATGTGCCGTGCCACCGCAGCCATATGGACTATCTGCTGCTCTCGTATGTTCTTTACCATCAGGGGCTGGTGCCGCCGCATATCGCTGCCGGTATCAACCTGAACTTCTGGCCTGCGGGACCGATTTTCCGTCGCCTGGGCGCGTTCTTTATCCGCCGCACTTTTAAAGGCAATAAGCTCTATTCGACGGTGTTCCGCGAGTATCTCGGCGAACTGTTCAGCCGCGGCTATTCCGTTGAATACTTTGTCGAAGGCGGGCGTTCCCGTACTGGCCGTTTACTGGATCCGAAAACCGGCACCCTGTCGATGACCATCCAGGCGATGCTGCGCGGCGGTACCCGTCCGATTACGTTAGTCCCGATTTACATCGGCTACGAGCACGTTATGGAAGTGGGCACTTACGCCAAAGAGCTGCGCGGGGCGACGAAAGAGAAAGAGAGCCTGCCGCAGATGCTGCGTGGCCTGAGCAAACTGCGTAATCTCGGTCAGGGCTACGTTAACTTCGGCGAACCGATGCCGCTGATGACGTACCTCAACCACCACGTTCCCGACTGGCGCGAGTCTATCGATCCTATTGAAGCGGTGCGTCCGGCCTGGCTGACGCCGACGGTTAACGGTATTGCTTCTGAACTGATGGTGCGCATTAACAACGCAGGGGCGGCGAACGCCATGAACCTGTGCTGCACCGCGCTGTTGGCGTCACGTCAGCGTTCGCTCACTCGCGAGCAGTTGACCGAGCAGCTCAACTGTTATCTGGATCTGATGCGCAATGTGCCGTACTCCTCTGACTCAACGGTCCCGTCGGCCAGCGCCAGTGAACTGATCGATCACGCGTTGCAGATGAATAAGTTTGAAGTCGAAAAGGATACCATTGGCGATATCATCATTCTGCCGCGCGAGCAGGCGGTACTGATGACCTATTATCGCAACAACATTGCCCATATGCTGGTTCTGCCGTCGCTGATGGCCGCGATCATTACCCAGCACCGCCGTATCTCCCGCGACGCGTTGCTGCAGCACGTGGATGTCCTTTACCCAATGCTGAAAGCCGAGCTGTTCCTGCGCTGGGAGCGCGATGAACTGGCTGGAGTCATTGATGCGCTGGCGACAGAAATGCAGCGTCAGGGGCTGATTACCGTACAAAACGACGAGCTGCATATTCATCCTGCGCGTTCCCGCACGCTGCAACTGCTGGCGGCAGGCGCACGCGAAACGTTGCAACGTTACGCCATTACCTTCTGGCTTCTGAGCGCGAACCCGTCAATCAACCGCGGTACGCTGGAAAAAGAGAGCCGGACCGTGGCGCAGCGTTTGTCGGTTCTGCACGGCATCAACGCGCCGGAGTTTTTCGACAAGGCAGTGTTCAGTTCGTTAGTGCTTACTTTACGTGACGAAGGCTATATCAGCGATACTGGCGATGCAGAACCTGGCGAAACCATGAAGGTGTACCAGATGCTGGCGGAGTTGATTACCTCGGATGTGCGCCTCACTATCGAGAGCGCGACGCAAAGCGAGTAACGTATAAAAAAACCGGTCGAATGACCGGTTTATTGTTTATAAATGCCAGTAGCTCATCGCCAGCCCGATAAACAGCACCAGCCCGACATAGTTATTGTTCATAAACGCTTTGAAGCAGGCTTCACGTTCGCGGTGAGCGATCAGCTTCTGCTGATACGCGAACAGCGCGCCAGCGACCACAATCGCCCCGTAAAATCCTATCCCCAGTCCGTTCAGCCAGCCAATCAGCGCCATCAATACCAGCACCGCGACCTGCAAAATACCGATGATCAGCTTGTCGTTTTTACCAAACAGAATAGCGGTCGACTTAATACCGATCTTCAGGTCATCGTCACGGTCAACCATCGCATACTGTGTGTCGTAGGCCACCGCCCAAAGTATGTTAGCCAGGAACATTAACCAGCAGCTCAGCGGCACCGATTCGCTCACTGCGGCAAAGGCCATCGGAATCGACCAGCCAAACGCCGCGCCCAACACCACCTGCGGCAAATGGGTGTAGCGCTTCATAAACGGGTACACCCAGGCCAGCGCCAGCGCGGCAACGGAAAGTAAAATAGTCATGGTGTTGAGCGTCAACACCAGCAGGAAGGCGAGCATCACCAGCACGACAAACAGCGTCCGGGCCTCTTTTTCAGTCACCGCGCCGCTGGGTAACGGACGGTTCGCCGTGCGCTTCACGTGACCGTCAAATTTGCGATCGGCATAGTCGTTTACCACGCACCCGGCGGCGCGCATCAGCCAGACGCCCGCAACGAAGACCGCCAGAATCCACAATGGAGGCACGCCAGGGGTCGCGACCCATAACGCCCATAGCGTCGGCCAGAGCAGCAGTAAGGCGCCAATGGGCTTATCCGTCCGCATTAAGCGATGAAACGCCAGAAGCTTGTTCTGCGTCAGACTCCACTCCATTTTATTTTCCTCTTAGTACAACGGTGATGCCGGTAAAAACAGCTCGGTCAGCAACAGCGGCTTACCGCTCAGCCGCAGGCGCGAACGCCGTCCCCAAAGCCCGGCATCACAACCAATCTCAATAAAATCTCGGGTTAATGTCGATGATGTAAAAAGATAGCGCCCTAACGGGATTTTGCCCAATTTTTGTAGGGCTATTTCCGGGCCGCTGAGGGTGGATTCAGGCACCACTGTGCGTCCGGCAAGCCAGGGTTCCTCATCGGCGCATAACAGGATTTCACGCAGCCAGTAGCGGGACTCTTGCGGCAGCAACGCCAGTTCGTCCGCTACCTCTTGTTGCCCGACAAAGCCTTCTCTTATCAGCGTCACCGTGACCCGTTTTCCCTGCTGCTCAAAACGTTTTGTCATGGAATCTTCCAGTAACAGCCAGTCGAGCTGTTCTGCATCCAGCGCAGGGATCGCTTCAAAATAGCGCAGCGCACGCAGTTGCGTTAACGCGGGGTGTGACATGCTGACTCTCCGTTTCATAACTGAAAGTCATTGTATCGCAGAAAAGCGATTACAGAAGGAAGAAACGCAGTTAAGTGATCTGTTACGCAACAGAAACGTAACAATTCGCATCGAATGCTAAAACGAGGGCGAAAAAAAGGTGCGCCACAAGACGCACCAGTTGTTGCAAATCAGCAATGTGGGGAGAACCTTACCCCTTGCCTTTTACACTGCTGATAAAGGTGGAACGAGCAGATGTCGACCCCAGGCGTTCAGCTTCATCAAGCAGTTTCAGCGCTTTATCCACGTCACCTTTGGCGACGGCGTCTTTAATCGCCTTGTTAAAGTAGCTTTCAGTGTCGTTCAGCATCGGCTCGCTTTTCTTAACCGGCGCAGGTGTCGGCGCGGCAGCGGGTGCGGCATAGGCAGGCGCAGGCGCGGCGGTATTACCGACCGTCACCGGACCCGGACCGGACGATCCAAACAGCGGCCCTACCAGCACGCTGGAGCTGCTGCTGGTTTTCACTTTCAGTGTCAGCAGGCCGTCGGTGGTGTGACGGGCCACGGGGTCCGGAATATCCGGTACGGCGTTACCGACACCTTTGGCATAGGCTTTGGCCGGATCAAGCAGCGTAGTGGTATGCTGGAGATCTTTCTCGGTGGTAAAGACCAGCACGTAGAGCTTCTGCTGGCCCAGCGCTGGCGTCAGACGCATCACCCCTTCCAGACGATCCGCGCTCATTACGCCCGGTGCCTGGTAGGTGAAATAACTGCTGGGGAAAAACGCGGATGGCGTCATGTTCTGATCAAGAATCAGCACGTTCGGCGCAAAGACGCTGGTTTGTTTATTCACTTCGCTGGAAAGCGTAATGTTCAGTTCGCCGATATTCGCCGGGACGCTCCAGGCCGCGACGGGGCCGGTAATGCCCGCCACGTCGAGACGCTGGCCGGCGGTTGAAAGCTGGACAGATTGCGTTTTAGATTGATCGGCCGGCGTCCAGGTTAATTGCTGGAGCGCAGCGGTCGGAATAGTCGGCGCGGCGCTGGTGTTTTGCGGCACATAGTTGACCTCAGCCAGGCTGATGCCCGGCGCGCTGGCGAGTAACCCTGCGGATAAACAAAGGGCGACGAGACTTTTCTTCATTTTCATTGTTATCACCTCAGAAAGCATGGGTTCAGCGGTGGCCAGGCAATAGCGCGCTAAACCGCGAGAAAACAGAGGGGCTTACGCCCCTCGTTACGTCAGGTTAATGCCGGATTACCACCAGATTTCCATCTGGGCGCCGAAGGACCACTCATCGTTGTCGCCACGGCTGGTTGTGCTGAAGCCGGAGTTGGTTGCTGCGGCGTAACGGGACACATTGTCACCGTTTTTGATATAACCCCAGTTTTCATCCCATTTCGCGTAGGTCGCGAAGACGCGGATTGCTGGACGGGACCAGATGCTATCGCCCGCCTGCCATTGTTGCGCCAGGGTAATTTTGTACTGGCTGTTACGATCACCGGTTTGCTGTGACTTCACGTTGTCGTAACCCACTTCCATCAGGGTGCTCATGATCGGCGTCCATTTGTACATCGGACGCACGCCCACGGTCCACCATTCGGTGCCGAGGTTATTATCCAGATCGACGTTCTGGTACATACCGACGTACATCAAATCCCATTTATCGCCCAGCGAGATTGCGCCGTGATCCAGGACACGCCACATTTCACCATTGTTATTAATGTTTGGATCGTTGATATCGGATAAAGACCCCTGCGGAACCCCTTTACCCTGCGTGGTCATCGCATCTAAAGCGTACTGCAACACAAACTTGTTGTAGCCCTTCAGCATGCTCTGGGTGTGTTCAGCGGTGAACATCCAGCCATCTTTCGATGCGCCATCCGCCAGACGGTAGTCGTCGGTAGTATTCGCGCGACCGTAGTCAACGCCCAGCTCCAGTACGCCGTCCGGGTTGGTTTCCAGACCGGCTAAACGTACGTCGAACACGTCGTTGGCGGTATCTTTGGAGCGATCGTAAATATTCTGGCTGCTGAAGGTATAAGAACCGCCCGCTTCCTGAGAACGGGTTGCGGCCAGAGACAGTTTACCGAAGCCCAGATCGATGTTTTCAATACCGGCGCCAGGACCGGAAATATCCCAGTAGTAGAAGTCGATCATGTGGACGTCATGACGCTGATAGAAGCGCTTACCGGCCCAGATAGTGGAGCCCGGCAGCCAGTCGATCAGGTTTTTACCCTGTACGTTGGCTTCACGGAACGCCGGATCGGTTCCTTCCCAGTCGTTCTGCTGCGCGACGGAGTAAGCGACGTTGGTATCGAAGTAAAAACTCTTATCGCCCTCTTTCCACACTTCCTGACCCAGTTTCAGTTCCGCGTAGGTTTCACATTCGTTACCAAGACGGTACTTACTTTGAGCGCCGGTTGCCTGGAAGCACTGTTGTTCGCCGCCACTGCCCGTCCAGCCAATACCGGAACGAGCATAACCATGGAAATCCACGGCCATTGCCTGAACAGACATCATGCCTGCTGCTACGGCAACCGCCAGGGGGAGTTTGCGCAGAGTAATCATCATTCTATCTCCTGAGATCATTGCTTTTCTTTAAACGCGTCACCGGTCGGGCTGCCGCTTTGTTGGCTTGATGCCGCCACGTCGGGTTTTACGTTTTGTTTTTTTAATGGGGAGCCTTAAACGCCCGGTTCCTTGTGCAACCGACGACATGCGGTGCCATCCTCACGGAACAGATGGCAACGCTCTGGCGGCAGGCCGATAGCGAATGTGGCGCCCTCTTCTACCAACACCACGTCGTTCTGGCGGTAAACCAGGTTCTGACGGATGGCGGGGATCTGGATATGAATTTGCGTTTCGTGACCGAGTTGTTCGACAACCTGCACTTCACCTTCCAGGGTGACGTCGGCGATGTCGCTCGGCAACAGGTGTTCAGGACGAATCCCTAAGGACATGTTTGCCCCCACCTGGACATTCGCGCTGTCGACAGGCAGCCAGACGTGCTGGCGGTTAGGCAGCTCAACCTGAACCTGGTCGATGGCGGTGGCGGTGACTTTCACCGGCAGGAAGTTCATCTTCGGCGAGCCGATAAAGCCCGCGACGAAGCGGTCAGCCGGATAGTGGTACAGCTCCAGCGGCTTGCCGACCTGCGCCACGCGTCCGGCGTCGAGCACCACAATTTTGTCCGCCAGCGTCATCGCTTCGACCTGATCGTGGGTGACGTAAATCATCGTGCGGCCCAGGCGTTTATGCAGGCGGGAGATTTCAATACGCATCTGGACACGCAGCGCGGCGTCAAGGTTGGACAACGGTTCATCGAGCAGGAACACGCGCGGTTCCGCCACCAGCGTACGGCCAATCGCCACGCGCTGGCGCTGACCGCCGGAAAGCGCCTTCGGCTTACGCTCCAGCAGGTGCGCCAGTTGGAGTACTTCCGCCACCTGATTGACGCGCTGGTTCATCACCTCTTTTTTGGCGCCCGCCAGCTTGAGGCCAAACGACATATTTTCCGCAACGGTTAAATGGGGATAGAGCGCATAAGACTGAAAGACCATGCCAACGCCGCGTTCTGCGGGCGGGATATCGTTCATTCGGGTGTCACCGATGAAAAGATCCCCGCTGGTGATGGTTTCCAGCCCGGCAATCATACGCAGCAGTGTGGATTTTCCGCAGCCTGACGGTCCGACAAACACCACGAATTCCCCTTCGTGAATGTCGAGGTTGATATCTTTCGATACCACCACGTCACCCCAGGCTTTCGTTACATTTCGCAGCTGTACGCTCGCCATGCCCTTCTCCCTTCGTTACAACCTGTCATCGACAGCAACATTCATGATGGCCTGACTATGCGTGATTCATTGATTGCGTAAATCCTCCACCCCCCGGCTTTTTTATGGGGGAGGAGTCGGGAGGATGAGAGAAGGAGCACTGAGACCGACGCCAGGCAGCAGCAGGGAATTTCGTGATGTCGCTTGCAAAAATGGGACTGTTTTTATGTGCGCCAGTACGCATTACTCACATTTATGTAACACAGATCACATAAAGCGGGGGTGGGGCGTAGGGGGAAGGATGATGGAAAGAGGATGTCAATTAAGGAGACTGGGGCACGTTGAACCACTGAAGTCGTACCACGAGCACATCACCAAAAGGATGGCAGATATGAAGATTAAGACTGGCGCACGCGTTTTCGCATTGTCCGCCCTCGCAGCAATGATGATTTCCGCACCTGCGCTCGCCAAAATTGAAGAAGGCAAGCTGGTTATCTGGATTAACGGCGACAAGGGCTATAACGGCCTGGCCGAAGTGGGCAAAAAATTCGAGAAAGACACCGGCATTAAAGTGACCGTTGAGCATCCGGACAAGCTGGAAGAAAAATTCCCGCAGGTCGCGGCCACCGGTGACGGCCCGGACATTATCTTCTGGGCGCATGACCGCTTTGGCGGCTACGCGCAGTCTGGCCTGCTGGCTGAGATCACCCCGGACAAAGCGTTCCAGGACAAACTGTATCCGTTTACCTGGGATGCGGTGCGTTATAACGGCAAGCTGATCGCCTACCCTATCGCGGTCGAAGCGCTGTCGCTGATTTATAACAAAGACCTGGTACCAAACCCACCGAAGACCTGGGAAGAAATTCCGGCGCTGGATAAAGAACTGAAAGCGAAAGGTAAGAGCGCGCTGATGTTCAACCTGCAGGAGCCGTACTTCACCTGGCCGCTGATCGCCGCTGACGGCGGTTACGCGTTCAAGTTTGAAAACGGCAAGTACGACGTGAAAGATGTCGGCGTGGACAGCGCGGGCGCGAAAGCCGGTCTGACCTTCCTGGTTGACCTCATCAAGAACAAACACATGAACGCGGATACCGATTACTCCATCGCCGAAGCGGCCTTTAACAAAGGCGAAACGGCAATGACCATTAACGGTCCGTGGGCGTGGTCAAACATCGACAAGAGCAAAGTGAACTACGGCGTTACCCTGCTGCCGACCTTCAAAGGCAAGCCGTCAAAACCGTTCGTGGGCGTGCTGAGCGCCGGTATTAACGCCGCCAGCCCGAACAAAGAGCTGGCGAAAGAGTTCCTTGAAAACTACCTGCTGACCGACGAAGGCCTGGCGGATGTGAACAAGGACAAACCGTTGGGCGCCGTGGCGCTGAAATCCTATCAGGATCAGTTAGCCAAAGACCCACGTATTGCCGCCACCATGGATAACGCCCAGAAAGGCGAAATCATGCCGAACATTCCGCAAATGTCCGCCTTCTGGTATGCGGTACGCACAGCGGTAATCAACGCCGCCAGCGGTCGCCAGACTGTTGACGCCGCGCTGAAGGATGCGCAGGGCCGTATCACCAAGTAATGTACAGGTAAGGTGTCGGATGGCGGCATCCGCGCTTTATCCGGTCTGCATAACGCTGCAGGCCGGATAAGCGCAGCGCCATCAGACACACTGACCTGCAGGATTTCAATGTTGTTGAGGAAGATCCCCATGGATGTCATTAAAAAGAAACATTGGTGGCAAAGCGACGCGCTGAAGTGGTCGGCGATCGGTCTGCTTGGCCTGCTGGTGGGTTACCTTGTAGTTTTAATGTACGCACAAGGGGAGTATCTGTTCGCCATCATGACGCTGATTTTAAGCTCTGTTGGCCTGTACATTTTCGCTAACCGTAAAGCATACGCCTGGCGCTATGTTTATCCGGGTCTCGCCGGGATGGGGCTGTTCGTCCTGTTTCCGCTGATCTGCACTATCGCCATTGCGTTTACTAACTACAGCAGCACCAACCAACTGGCGCAAGAGCGCGCGCAACAGGTTCTGCTGGACCGCTCTTATCAGGCGGGTAAAGCCTATAACTTTGGATTATACCCGGCGGGCGACGACTGGCAGTTGGCGCTGACCGACGGGGAAACCGGTAAATATTACGTTTCTGACGCCTTCACATTTGGCGGCGAGCAGAAACTCGAGTTAAAAGCAGCGGACGCCCTGCCTTCCGGCGAGCGCGCCAACCTGCGCGTCATTACCCAGAATCGCCAGGCGCTGAACCAGATCACCGCCGTGCTGCCGGATGAAAGCAAAGTCATCATGAGCTCGCTGCGCCAGTTCTCCGGCACCAGACCGCTGTACACGCTGGCCGACGACGGCACGCTCACCAATAACCAGAACGGCGTACAGTACCGTCCGAACAACAACATCGGTTTTTATCAGTCCATTAACGCCGATGGCAACTGGGGCGATGAAAAACTCAGTCCGGGCTACACGGTCACTATCGGCTGGGATAACTTCACCCGCGTCTTCACCGACGAAGGCATTCAGAAGCCGTTCTTCGCCATCTTCGTCTGGACCGTCGTGTTCTCGGTGCTGACCGTCATCCTTACCGTCGCAGTCGGTATGGTGCTGGCCTGCCTCGTGCAGTGGGAGTCGCTGAAAGGCAAAGCGATTTATCGTGTACTGCTGATTCTGCCGTATGCCGTCCCGTCGTTTATCTCGATTCTGATTTTCAAAGGGCTGTTTAACCAGAGTTTTGGTGAAATCAACATGATGCTGAGCGCGCTGTTCGGTATCAAACCGGCCTGGTTCAGCGACCCGCTAACCGCCCGCTCGATGATTATCATCGTGAATACCTGGCTGGGTTATCCGTACATGATGATCCTGTGCATGGGGCTGCTGAAGGCCATCCCGGACGACCTGTACGAAGCGTCGGCGATGGACGGCGCAGGCCCGTTCCAGAACTTCTTCAAAATTACGCTGCCGCTGCTGATTAAACCGTTGACGCCGCTAATGATCGCCAGCTTCGCCTTTAACTTTAACAACTTCGTGCTGATTCAACTGCTGACCAACGGTGGCCCGGATCGTCTCGGCACCACCACGCCAGCCGGGTATACCGACCTGCTCGTCAGCTACACCTACCGCATCGCCTTTGAAGGCGGCGGCGGGCAGGACTTTGGTCTGGCGGCGGCAATCGCCACGCTGATCTTCCTGCTGGTGGGCGCGCTGGCTATCGTTAACCTGAAAGCCACACGAATGAAATTTGACTAAGGAGGGCATCGATCATGGCTATGGTTCAACCCAAATCTCAAAAGCTGCGCCTCCTCGTGACGCACTTAGGGCTGCTGATTTTTATCGCGGCGATCATGTTCCCCCTGCTGATGGTTATCGCGATCTCACTACGTGAAGGGAACTTTGCCACCGGCAGTCTGATCCCGGAAAAAATCTCCTGGGAGCACTGGCGGCTGGCGCTGGGCTTCAGCGTTGAGCATGCTGATGGCCGGGTCACGCCGCCACCCTTCCCGGTACTGTTGTGGCTGTGGAACTCGGTGAAGATTGCCGGGATCACCGCCATCGGAATCGTGGCGCTCTCGACCACTTGCGCTTACGCCTTTGCCCGCATGCGCTTTCCGGGTAAAGCCACGTTGCTTAAAGGGATGTTGATTTTCCAGATGTTCCCGGCGGTACTGTCGCTGGTGGCATTGTATGCCTTGTTTGACCGTCTCGGTCAGTACATTCCGTTTATCGGCCTGAACACGCACGGCGGGGTGATCTTCGCCTATCTTGGCGGTATCGCGCTGCACGTCTGGACCATTAAAGGCTATTTCGAAACCATCGACGGCTCGCTGGAAGAAGCGGCAGCGCTGGATGGCGCCACGCCGTGGCAGGCGTTCCGCCTGGTGTTGTTGCCGCTGTCGGTACCGATTCTGGCGGTGGTGTTTATCCTGTCGTTTATCGCCGCCATCACCGAAGTGCCGGTTGCTTCTCTGTTACTGCGTGATGTCAACAGCTATACCCTGGCCGTGGGTATGCAGCAATATCTCAACCCACAAAACTATCTGTGGGGCGATTTTGCCGCGGCGGCTGTGCTTTCTGCCATTCCGATCACCCTGGTGTTCCTGCTGGCCCAGCGCTGGCTGGTTAACGGCCTGACGGCAGGCGGTGTGAAAGGATAAGTTTTACGCTGTACCCGCCCGGAAACGGGCAATGCCACTGCACCCTCAACGTGTATTTATCCAACTTGTGACTGTAATTCGGCGCTCCCCGGAGCGCCTTTTTTTATGTTATTTGATAATGCCGTTATGATTATTATCTTTCGTGCTCACGGTCACTGCTTTTCTATTTTCCTTTTATCACCCGGCGCAACAAACAGAATTAAGATCACAGAAAAGACATTACGTAACCGCAATGTAAAAAATGATAATTGTTTTACCTGCCTGTTAAACCCACCATCATCGACACTGATAAAAAGAACTGTATCCGCAAGGCAGGTCTGAATGAACACCCCATATAATTCCCGATATATTTTTTCGATTACCTTAGTCGCAACATTAGGAGGGTTATTATTTGGCTACGATACTGCGGTAATATCCGGTACCGTTGAGTCATTGAATACCGTCTTTGTTGCCCCACAACATCTCAGTGAATCCGCCGCCAACTCGTTGCTCGGCTTCTGTGTCGCCAGCGCCTTGATCGGCTGCATCATTGGCGGCGCGATCGGCGGCTATTGCAGCAACCGCTTCGGTCGTCGCGATTCGCTTAAAATTGCCGCACTGTTGTTCTTTATTTCCGGTGTCGGTTCCGCCTGGCCGGAATTAGGCTTTACCACCATCAATCCGGATAATACCGTCCCCGTTTATCTGGCCGGATACGTTCCTGAATTTGTTATTTATCGTATCATTGGCGGTATTGGCGTCGGGTTAGCATCCATGCTGTCGCCAATGTATATCGCTGAAATGGCGCCAGCGCCAATCCGCGGGAAACTGGTTTCGTTTAACCAGTTCGCGATTATTTTCGGCCAACTCCTGGTGTACTGCGTCAACTATTTTATTGCCAAATCCGGCGACGCGACCTGGCTGAATATCAACGGCTGGCGTTATATGTTCGCCTCGGAATGTATTCCTGCCCTGCTCTTTTTACTGCTGCTGTATACCGTTCCGGAAAGCCCGCGCTGGCTGATGGCGCACGGCAAACAGGAACAGGCCGAAGGCATTCTGCGCAAAATTATGGGATCCTCGCTCGCCACGCAGGCCGTACAGGAGATTCACCAGTCGCTGGAGCACGGTCGCAAAACCGGCGGACGCCTGCTGATGTTTGGTGTGGGAGTCATTGTGATTGGCGTTATGCTCTCAGTGTTCCAACAGTTTGTCGGCATCAACGTGGTCCTCTATTACGCGCCGGAAGTGTTTAAGACGCTGGGCGCCAGCACCGACGTGGCGCTGTTACAAACCATTATCGTTGGCGTGATCAACCTGAGCTTTACCGTGCTGGCCATTATGACGGTAGATAAATTTGGCCGTAAGCCGCTGCAAATCATCGGCGCGCTCGGTATGGCTATCGGGATGTTTAGCCTCGGCACCGCGTTTTACACCCAGGCGCCGGGAATCGTCGCCCTGCTGTCGATGCTGTTCTACGTCGCCGCGTTTGCCATGTCGTGGGGTCCGGTATGCTGGGTTCTGCTGGCGGAAATCTTCCCGAACGCGATTCGTGGCAAAGCGCTGGCTATCGCCGTCGCCGCTCAGTGGCTGGCAAACTATTTTGTCTCCTGGACTTTCCCAATGATGGACAAAAATTCGTGGCTGGTCGCTCATTTCCACAACGGTTTCTCCTACTGGATTTACGGTTGTATGGGCGTGCTGGCAGCGCTGTTTATGTGGAAGTTCGTGCCGGAGACCAAAGGCAAGACGCTGGAAGAACTGGAAGAACTGTGGGCACCTGCGGAGAAAAAATCCCGCGAAGCCCCCGCACAGTGATTGCTCTTACCTTCAACGGCGGCCTGCGGGCCGCCTTTTGCTGTTTAGCGCAACGCTAGACACGTACAAAGTCGGTTTCGAAATTAAAGGTATGCCAGAGATGACGCGCGCAGGAGTACTCGAAAAGGCGACCATTGTCGAGAAAGGCCGTTTGTTCCACCTGAATCAGGATAGTCGGCTCGCTTAAGTCCAGCCACTGCCGCTCCTGGTCACTGGCGTTCCGCCCGGTTACCGTCATATGCGCACTGTGAATAATCTGCCCCAGTTCACGGGTAATGTAAGCGTAAATGGAGTGCTGAATATGACGGAGGTTGAGATGAGGGAAAAGCGCCACCGGCATCCAGGTGTACTCAACAATCGATGGGATCGCGTCAATAATACGCACCCGCTGAATCTCATGGACCAGTTCGCCTTCCGGGATTTGCAATTTTTGCGCAATGTCCTGCTTCGCAGGCACAGCGGCATACTGCTGGACGCGTGTCGACAACGTTTTACCATAGCTGGCACACCGCTGCGCGGTGCCTATGAGATGAGAATTGCTGGCGGCAGAAACCTGACGCTTTACAAAAGACCCCAACCCGCGTTTACGTAACACCAGACCTTCTCTGACCAGCAGATCCAGCGCCTTCGCCACCGTTAATTCGCTACAGGCAAATTCAGCCGCCAGTTTCGCGCCTTCGGGAAGTTTTTTATCCGGAGCATAAATGCCCGCCACAATGCGATGTCGCACCTTGTGGTATATGTCCATATATTTCGGCATAGTTCCTCCGCAAACGGCCCCTTACGGGGCCGGTTCTTGTTATCGGGATAGTGAGGCCGCCATCCGAACCCAGGTATGTCGTCGCCCACGAATCGCAATCGACAAGGCATTGAGCGCCTGCGGATCGGCCATACCCGCCACGCCGGCGTCGCCAAAATTATGCATGTCGCTGCCGCAACGCTTACTGGCAAGGCCAATTTCGCGCACCGTAGCACAATCCGCCCCTTCCTGACTACTGCTCAGGGTGGTGACGGCAAGACCGCCGCAGTCGTGCACCGCCTGCACAATTTCCGCTACACGGACTTCCGACGCGCCGCGACAGCCCGCGGGCGCCGGAAAGATTACGCCATGCGCGCCAGCCCGGATATAGCTGGCATACTCTTCCGGCTGCCCCAGCCCTGTCGTCAAGAATTTCGCGACCAGAATCAGTTTATCTGTTTGCGCACGGAGCTGGCTAATCGCCTGGCGCAGACGTTCAGGCGTGACGCCGGGTTTGTCATAGCCGGTGAGGCAGAAGAAATCTGCATGTGCCATCGCATGGAAATGCGCGGGCGAAAAAGCATTGGGCGTTGAGGCATCGCCTTCTCCGCTGATTTCAAAACTGACGCCAGTTAAGCGCCCGGTTAACCGTTTCACCTGGGTGACAGGATCGTTGCCAAACCGGCCGTCGCCGCCGTTGAGCTCAGGTTGCAGGCAGTTTACGCCCTTCAACAACAGCAAATCTGCGCCGAAGGCGCTAATCAGTTCCGCGTTGGTCACTTCTGCAAACAACGGCGGTGACTGTACGGCGATCTCGGCCATAATGACTCGCCCTTCGCTGACCATAATGGCTTCGCGCAACTCATCGCCCATGACGGGGAGAGAAAAGTCGCTGGCCCGACAGTTGAGGATCCGTTTCATCATGCAACCTCCCCGCCGAGGGTGACAATGGCAGGAGACGGTTGGCGAAATGCCGTTTCAAGGATTTCGAGGTTGGTCAGCGCCTCGCTTTCACTGAGGTAATTCGCCTCTCCGCGGGTCAGGGTCGCATACAGCGAATCGTAAACGCGGCCATAATCACCCGGAACCGCCGCAAACGTCTCGCGGACGGTATCCCCGTCAGTATTCACATATTCCAGCACGGCCATTTCTTGATCCGCGCCAAATGCGGCGTCTCCTGGCATAATACCGGCTTTCAGGCTGGTCTCTTGTTGATCGATACCATAGCGAATAAACGACCCCCGGGTACCATGAACGATAAACCGCGGCCCGGCTATTTTGACCAGATGACTGGTTTTGACAATCGCGGTCGTGGTGCCGTAATAGAGATGTACTTCAAAGGTATCGTCAGGATTATGCGGATTTCTCAGCTTACGGAGATGGTATCCAACCTGCTGCGGACGACCCAATAGCGAGAGGATTTGATCAACAGTGTGCACGCCCAGGCCATAAAACGCGCCGGTGAAATCGCTGCCCGGACAGGTTTCTGCATCGGGACGAAAATAGTCGAAGTGGCTTTCGATGTCGACAATATCGCCCAGTTTGCCGCTCTCAATAGCCTGTTTCATGGTCAGAAAGCAGCTATCGAACCGTCTGTTCTGAAAGGGCGTGACGGTAAGTCCTTTTTCGCGCGCCAGCGCAAACAGCGTTTTGGCTTCCTCCAGCGTGGTGGTAAACGGTTTCTCCACCAGCACATTTTTACCTTTTTCAAGGCATAATTTTGCGTATTGGTAATGGCTGTCCGGGTGGGTACAGATCACCACCAGTTGGATTTCGCTGTCGTTCAGAATATCGTCAGGATTCGACGTGAAAGTAATATGCTGATAGCGTTCGCTGGCTTCAATTTCCGGCTTACGCTGAATATCATAAATACATTTAACGTTGAATTTATCTTTGCGATACAGAACATACGGCAAATGATAACGGGTGGCGCTTTTACCAAAACCGATATAAGCACAATTAATCATGATTATTCCTTAATAAAAAAAGATAAGGCCGCGTGAACCGCAGCGGGTCCGTCGAGTTTGCTAAAATGCTGAGGATCTATCGGGACAACAGGGCAGTGATGATTAATCTCCTGCGCGATCGTTTCCTGAAGATAAGCGAGCTGTGGCCCGAGCAAAATCAGCTGCGCCTTTTCATACTCTTGCGCCAGTTTTCCGGCGTTAACCGCATAAACAGTCAGCGTGCAACTCTGGCTCTCGGTATATTTACGCATTTTCGATGCCATCAATGAGGTGGACATGCCTTCATTGCAGGCCAGAATAATGGTTTTACCGTCCAGCAGATGAATACCTTCTGCGTCATCGCCATGGGTCTCAGCGTTTTGCTCCGCAACGATTTCGTCGATGACCTTTTCATTGCGGTTCTTGATCATTGCGCTTTCGTAGGCTTTCAAAAATGGCATATAGATAATCACCCCCAGCGCCAGCAAAACCGCCTGCAAAATCACATTGCGGTAATCACCGCCGGAACCCAGCCATCCGGAAATAAATGGTGGAACAGACCACGGGACATACGCGACTATTTTCGACACCCATCCCCAGGACGTCGAAAAATAAGCGATAATAAAATTAATTTGTGGGTAAACGATGAATGGAATCATCATTAACGGATTATAAAGCACCGGGAAACCAAATATTACCGGTTCGTTGATATTGAAGAGGCCCGGCGCAATGACCGTTCGGGAAAATTTACGATGGCTGGATAATTTACTACGAATAAATACGGCCAGCAGCAGCGCCAGCGTGCTCCCTGTCCCGCCCATATGACCGTAAAGATCGCGAAACGGTAGCACGATGATATGCGGCGGAACTTGCCCGCTGGCAAAAGCCGCCATATTTTCCTGCATCGCCACCAGTAGCGGCGGCTCCAGGACAGGATTGATAATACCGCCGGGATGAATCCCTAATGCAAACAGGATATTGGTAAGCGTCGTCAGCACCAGAAAGCCAGGAAGATTGGTGGTTAAATGCACTAATGGCGCCTGTATAAGCCGCTGTATCAGGGCCTGAACCTCTGTGTGCGCCAGTGTGCTTACCGCAAACGCCGCCAGCGCGAAACTGGCTATCGTCAGCATTATCGAAAACATGGCCTGAAAGGATTGCACTACCATGGGCGGGACGTCGTCACCAAGGCGAATCTGTAGCGCCTGACATTTTGACACCCACAAGAAGAGATTGGTTGAGAGTATCGCCGTGAGTATCGCCAGAAAGACGCCCCCGGCATTGGTACAAGCGTAAGGCACGATACCCGACAGTGTAATCTTCTGACCATCTGCCAGGGTTTGCGTTGTTTCTAGCGGCATCAATACATAAAATACCGCCAGCGCGACCATCGCGGGTATAACCGGCGTCGAGTGTTTTTTCTTACTGGCGACATGATACGCCACTAATATTACCAGCATCAGCGATAATATATTCATCGTGCCATTAAGAATTCGCTCACCAATATTACGCAGACGTAATAAGGCTTCGGTAGATAAAAAGTTGCTCAATAGGCCATTGGTATCAAGAATGACATAATTAAGCATAATAAATAAACCCGCCAGCACGAGGAAGGGAACCGCAATAATAAAACTATCGCGTAAGCTCCGTAAATGAACCTCAGCGGCCATCTTCTGCGAGGCGTCAGTAATCCGCCCCAGTATTGAGGATTGAAACATACCGTATCCCTGTCGAAAAGAGGATTAACGCGGAGCGGGGAAATTCAGCGCGATCATTTCCTGAATAAGTTCCCGGGCGAGCATGGCCGTCATTAAATGGTCTTGTGCATGGACCATAATTAAATGAACCGGTACTTTCCCTTCTCCTTCATCATATTCAATTAGTCGGGTTTGTAAGGCGTGGGCTTCTTTCGCGGCTTGTTCAGACGCGGCCATTTGCTTCGCTGATTCAGAAAAATTGCCTTTTCGGGCCTCCTGTAACGCCTTAAATGCGCAGCTTTTACACTGCCCGGCATTAACAATCAGGCCCATCACGGTCTCTTCATAGCCTGTTTCGCTAAACATATGCACTCTCCATGAAATGTGAATGACGACATCCACCTCTGGTGAGATCCCTCACCGCCCTCAGGTTTCATGGAAAAGCATTTAAAACTATATAGTTTTAAATTAAATCTATATAGATCACATTTTAAACACTGCCTGAAGCGTCATTCCCGCTTAAGCCGTTTCGAATTACATAACCATAGCGTGATCACCAACAGCAGGATCGCCGCCGAGTAGATCAGCACATCCAGTGGAGAGGTATGATCGACGATGATCAGCCGCACAATCGCAGTGATCCCGATATACACAAAATAACGTAGCGGAAAGTGAAAGCCGGATTGAAAGTACTTAACAATCAGGGCGATAAATTCGAAATAGAGAAAATAGACCACCAGCCCTTCCACCAGCTCATATTTGCTGGTTTGTTCAGGCGCAAACAAGACATCCGCGAGATGCAGCGTCTCTTTTCCGAGGAAGACAACGAGGATCAGCCCCAGACTCAGCAGGCCCAGGTTCAGAACAGTCTGAAGCACGGTGGAGATAAACTCCGCGCGTGGACGAGATAATGACGTCATAACGGCACCTCTTTCTCAGTGGCGAGGTTCCTGTATAACGCAAAAATGTGACGGTGATCTATATTTTTTGTTTATGTTTGCTTATTCATCCGATGGCGCTGCGGTTAGCGGAGCGACAAAAACGTTAGCCGGGCAAGCGCTGTGCCGCCCGGCTAACAGCATTAACGGAAATTCACGCTCCGGTCGCTGGTCATGTTGTACAGCTGGAATTTACGTCCCAGTTGCTGACCACCGTCACGCGTCAGCGGCGTCCAGCCAACCGCCGCCCGGCTGCGGGTCGGACCAGAGGAGAAGAGATCCAGCGGAATCGAGACATACACCCCTTTGGTGAAGTCCCCTTCGCCGTATTCGTCCGGCGACACGTTTGTGATGGTGGCGTAACCGCCCACCACCACGCCGCTGTCGAAGCGTTTGGAAATATCCAGCGTTCCGCCCTTATCGCCCGCCAGATACTGACCGACACTCGCTTTCACCAGCACATCCTGCGCAAATGACGGCGTCCAGTAGGCGGTCAAATGCCCGGTCTTAACGCTGTAGTCGGTGAATTTCATCATCTCTTTCGCGCTGCGCCAGTCACGCTGTTTCACGTAATTCGCGTCGAGACCAAAGGCCCAGTTGCTGTCTACCGGACGGTAAAGAACCTCTGCCCCCGCGCCGCCGTACATGGTTTCCAGATAACCCCCGTAGACCTGGCCGTAGAAGCCGTTGCCGAAATACTGGAAGTAATTGGCCTGTAGGTTATTGACGTAAGCGTCGTTCTGCACATATTCACGCACCCGGGTACGCACACGCGGCAGCTTCGAGTCATTTGGCGGATTAGTGTAGTTAAACTTGTCATAGTTGTTGGCAAGGTTGCCAAACAGGCTACCGGTGGTCAACAGATGGTCGGTGACCCACAGATCGGCCGTCGCCATGACGCCCAACTGGTACATGTAGAAGTTTTCCGGCCCGCCCACGGACTGGTTCAGCACCGGATCGATGTGGAAAGCAAAGCGCGACTTGTCGATATACCAGCCCTGCTCGGTACTTTCGGGAACCACAGGCTCAAGGCGTTTTTGCGCCAGCGGCGTTTCGTGTCCCAGCGGTTCCCCTTCAAGATGACGTTTCAGGCTGGAGACGTCCGTCTCGGTGGTCACCTGCGGCAGGTTAAGCCGGTTTTCGGTTACGCGGATCGTGCGGATCCCCTCTGGCAGATCGTTCATCACGATCCGGTTCGCACGTTCGATCCCTTCACGCGAGTCGCGGTATTTCACCTGCTCGCCGGTGACATACAAGGTATCCCCCTTCACCTGAATCTTTGGATCCGCCAGTCCGGCATTGTATTTCAGCAGCGTAAGCTGGTTCGCTACCACCGAGTGTTGCAGGATCGCGTCCTGGGCCTGCGGTTGGTATTTCGGTCGGGCGTTATCGCTGTAAGAGGGGCGCAAATCGTTGAAATTTGTACGCAGCGTGACGCCAAACATAAAGGTGTTGCCGCGCTCATAGCTGAGGTTAACGTCGGCCCAATCGGTGACGCGATAAATGGCGCCGACGTTAAACTTGCTTTTCTGTTCCAGCTTGCCCGCGAAGTCCTGCTGGTAATTATTCCCTTCATATTCCAGCTTCAGACGTAGCGGCTGCCAGGGCGTCTGGTATTCAACGCCGCCAAACAGCGAAGCCGGGCCGTGGAACATCTGGCTACCATCAATGGATCCCGCCTGCTTATAACTATTATCGCGGTAACAATATTTGTCGCTGTAGGAACACAGCGGGTTTGTGACGTTGCCGCTGGTCCCCAGATAACCCCAGCCGAGCCCAAATGAAAAATCAAACGGACCCCAGGCCTTGCTCGCCACGATGTATTCGGCGTCAAACAGGCCGGTCCCCCCGATATCCCGCGCGCCCACCGCCACCTGCGGCATCCAGTAGCTTTCTTCCCAAAGTCGCAGCTTCAGATCGAAGGCTTTATCTTTATAGGTTTGATCGCCGGAGAAAGACTCTACGCTACTGTATTGTCGGGTTCGCACGTCGGTATAACGCAGTGTGGTTTCCAGCCAGGGGAAAAGCTGTACGGAAGCCGAGTAGTAACGGTACTGATCGTTATCACGATAGTTGAGACTCAGCTCACCCTCACGCGCCATGCGCGCGGTCGGGGTTTGTAATAATCCTACGCCGCCAAAGTCAGACTGAGAGGGGCCAATGGGCGCCGGGTACGTTTCGGCGTGGCAGGCCGCGCTGATGCCCAGCGCCAGTAAGCTGAGCAGATGTGTTTTTTTCATTATTCGGGTATCCGCTGCGTCAGGGTATGAAGAATGTCGGCGTTCAGCGCGTCCGGTTCGCTGCTCCAGACAGAATCGTCAAGCCCTACAAAAATGATACTGCCCGGCATCGGTTCAACGTGACGCTTATTCCAGTAAGCGACCGGCACTTTCTGACTGCGTCCATCAGGATAAACAACCCACGCGTAGCTGCGATCCGCGCCACTGAGCAAGTTTTGTCCGTCAAGATAATGGGTGACATCGCGTCCGGGCATAAACGGTTGTTTTCCGGGACGGCTCAGCAGGCCGAACAGAGTGACCTCGGTGGGCTGCGCGCCTACCCACAGCGTATAGTTTCCCTGGAGCGGCGGATTACCGCGTTCGCTAACGCGCACCACGTCCGGGTCGAGCGTAATATGTTGCCTGCCGGTGATTTTCAGCGCCTGAATTTGCTGGCGCAGGGTGTTGATAGCGGCGGCATCGTCACCGCTCTCTTCCGCGCTCAGCGCCGCCAGTCGCGCGACCAGTGCCTGCTGTTGACGCAGTGCCGTGGCGGTAGCCTGTTCTTCGCTAATGACCGCCCCCGGCCACCAGCTGTTCGCCAGCCTCGGCTGGCCGACCAGATCGATCAGGTGTTCCGCGCCGGTCAGCGTTTTGGCTTCCTCGCCCCCTGCCATAAAGACCTTGACGGTGCCCGCGGCAATAACCGATGACGCGCTCAGGCTCAAGAGCAGCGCGGTAAGCGTTCGTCTCATCATGATTTTGCCGCCTTGATCAGCGTGGTTTTCACCGGGAAGAAGTCCGCCCCCAGATACTGCTCTGACTGGCGAATCTGCCCTTCGCTGTCTACCCAGTAGCGGTTATGCCAGCGTGCCTGGTCGGTGGTCACCGCCTCGTCCAGCACACGTACCGGCGTTTCATCACTGCCCACCTTCACCGTATCGCTGCCGTCCCACGTAAAGACCGAGCGCGCGGTGGCGTAGCGAACCTGCCTGAATTCGGTCCAGCCCATCGTGCGGATCCAGGTGGTGCCGTCGACGATCTGGTTGGGCTTTCTTAGCGGGTCTTCAGCGAGGTTATTGACCTCTATAAGGTTGTCGCCGCCGAGCAGCGTTTTCACCAACCGACCATGCTGGGTCACGAGAGTCGCCTGATCCTGGGTCACCCATTTCTGCTGCCCGTTCTCCGCGAAGGCGAGCACCACGAACAGCTGCGGTCCGCCGTTAAGCTGCATATACTGACTGGCATAGGGCATATTCTGGATATCGTCGTCCGTCAGTTGGACGCCAGGCGTACCGAACATGCTGTCCCACAGTGAGTTGCCCAGTTCTTTGGTGGTGGCTGAGCATGCCTGTAACAGCAGGCAAATAAAGATGATTCCAGGTCGCTTCACGACTCTTCTCCGCATGGTTGCCAGGGGTGCGTAACCCTGGCCTTCAGGCCCACAGGCTTTCGGAAATCTAAAATAACCACACCGAAGTGTGGTTATGGTTAAACGTACCGGTGTTACTGGGTACTGGTGGTCGTGGTGGTGGTGGTCCCGGTATTGGAACCGTCACCGCCGCCGGTTGCCGCCAGAGCGACACCCACCGCTGAGCTTACGGTGCTGGCGCTGGTCGCGGAGGAACTGCCCGCTGACACCGACGTCGCCGCCGAACCTGCCGCTTCACCCACCTGAACGGGGGCTGCGTAGACAGAGCTCGCCGCAAGCGCAGATATGGCAAAAATGCCATACAGAACTTTTTTCATAACAATTTCCCTTCATTGAATGAATGGAGATTTACCCAAAAGCGTTTCGGGCGGGATCGAGTATACACAACTAAAGCATGCGGATTGCGGCGGGTCTAAATAGCGAAGTCGTTTTAGGATAATTGGACTTTTGGTGAGCAATTGATTTTAACGTAAATATGATTACGCTTTATAATCAATGCGTTGAAATTTCATGCGTATGCCTTTACCCTCCGTATTTTCCTAAAATAACTCAGGGTGATTTTAGGGGTATTCATTATTTTAGGATTAAGCTCAATATCATTATTTGCGCATCAGCACGGACAAACAGAATTATCTTATAAAAAAGCCGATATGAATATCGGCTTAAAATGAGTTCGATAAATTCATTGGAATGACAGCATGAACGCAGCCGCTACGGCTGCGTTTCAAAGCCGATTAGCGCCAGGCTTTATAGCGGTTGATTAACCCGTTGGTTGAACTGTCATGGCTGCTGATCTCTTTATCATCATTCAGCTCCGGCAGAATACGGTTAGCCAGCTGTTTGCCCAGCTCTACGCCCCACTGGTCAAAAGTGAAGATGTTAAGAATCACGCCCTGAGTGAAGATTTTATGCTCATACAGCGCGATCAGCGCGCCCAGGCTAAACGGCGTGATTTCGCGCAGCAGGATAGAGTTGGTCGGGCGGTTGCCTTCGAACACTTTGAACGGCACAACGTGCTCAAGCGTCGCCGGATCTTTACCCTGGTCGCGGTATTCCTGCTCAACCACCTCGCGGGATTTACCAAACGCCAGCGCTTCAGTCTGGGCGAAGAAGTTAGACAGCAGCTTCGGATGGTGGTCGGACAGCGGGTTGTGCGTAATCGCCGGGGCGATAAAGTCGCAAGGCACCATTTTAGTCCCCTGGTGAATCAACTGGTAGAACGCGTGCTGGCCGTTAGTGCCCGGCTCGCCCCAGATGATGGGACCCGTCTGGTAATCCACCGGATTGCCGTTACGGTCAACGTATTTGCCGTTGGATTCCATGTTGCCCTGTTGGAAGTAGGCCGCAAAGCGGTGCATATACTGGTCGTACGGCAGAATCGCTTCGGTTTCTGCGCCAAAGAAGTTGTTGTACCAGATACCGATCAGCGCCAGCAGCACCGGCAGGTTTTTCTCTGGCGCGGTGGTGGAGAAGTGCTTGTCCATTGCATGCGCGCCGGAGAGCAACTCAACAAAATTGTCGTAGCCCACAGAGAGGATAATCGACAGACCAATCGCTGACCACAGAGAGTAACGGCCGCCCACCCAGTCCCAGAATTCAAACATGTTGGCGGTATCAATACCGAACTCGCCGACCGCTTTCGCGTTGGTGGACAGCGCCGCGAAGTGCTTCGCCACGTGCTTTTCGTCACCGGCGGTATTCAGGAACCAGTCGCGCGCGCTGTGGGCGTTGGTCATGGTCTCCTGAGTGGTGAAGGTTTTGGAGGCGACCAGGAACAGAGTGGTTTCCGGATTCACTGTCTTCAGCACTTCAGCGATGTGGGTGCCATCGACGTTGGAAACGAAGTGCATGTTCAGGTGATTTTTGTACGGACGCAACGCTTCGGTAACCATGAACGGACCAAGGTCGGAGCCGCCAATACCGATATTCACCACGTCGGTAATCGCTTTGCCGGTGTAACCCTTCCAGCGACCGGAAATGATCGCTTCAGAGAAGGTTTTCATCTTCTCGAGTACCGCGTTGACTTCCGGCATCACATCTTTGCCGTCAACGATAATGGGGGTATTGCTACGGTTACGCAGCGCCACGTGCAACACGGCGCGGTCTTCAGTACGGTTGATTTTCTCGCCGGAGAACATGGACTTGATGGCGCCCGCCAGATCGGTCTCTTTCGCCAGATCCTGCAGTTTGCTCAGCGTTTCTTCCGTGATGCGGTTTTTGGAGAAATCCACCAGCATCAGATCGTCAAACGTTGCGGAGAATTTGCTGAAGCGATCGCTATCCTTCGCGAACAGATCCGCGATGGTAACGTCCTTCATCTCGTTAAAGTGTTTCTGGAGTGCCTGCCAGGCAGAAGTCTGCGTCGGGTTGATGTTTTTCATGAGCAATACTCTTCTGATTTGAGAATTGTGACTGGGATCGATTGTAACGCCAGTCACCGAAAAGTGTGATTGTTTTAATGCCGTTGCCCTGGCCATGGTCAAACGAAATGAAAAGAAGCCAAAAGTATAGACGTTATTAGCACCTTTACTGAGCCTAAACGCAGCATAAAAAATCCGCATAATCCCGGCGTTGACAGTCCAGGCCACTCATTTTATTTATAAATACGCGAGTTAAATTTGCATTTGCGCCTGCACCGGTTTCTGTTTTGCCCTTGTGCCATGGTCGCTTTCTCATTCCCTGACACGAGGTTGTTATGACAGAGCTAGTCGTCTCCAAATTTGGCGGTACCAGCGTAGCCGATTTTGATGCCATGAACCGTAGCGCCGACGTGGTGCTTTCCGACACCAACGTGCGCGTGGTGGTGCTTTCCGCTTCGGCGGGTATCACCAATCTGTTGGTTGCGCTGGCGGAGGGACTGGAGCCGCCTGCGCGTTTTGAAAAACTCGACGCCATTCGGCAAATTCAGTTCGATATTCTTGAACGCCTGCGTTACCCGAACGTGATCCGTGAAGAGATCGAACGCCTGCTGGAAAATATCACCACGCTGGCGGAAGCCGCCTCATTAGCCACCTCGGCAGCGCTGACAGACGAGCTGGTCAGCCACGGCGAACTGATGTCGACCCTGCTGTTTGTTGAGATCCTGCGCGAACGCAACGTGCAGGCGCAGTGGTTCGACGTACGGAAAATCATGCGGACGAACGATCGCTTTGGTCGTGCCGAGCCGGACGTTGCCGCGCTGGCGGAACTGGCATCGCTGCAGCTGGCGCCGCGCCTGAGCGAAGGGCTGATCATCACCCAGGGCTTTATTGGCAGCGAAAGCAAAGGCCGCACCACGACGCTGGGTCGCGGCGGTAGTGACTACACGGCAGCGCTGCTGGCCGAAGCGCTGAACGCGACGCGAGTGGATATCTGGACGGACGTTCCGGGCATTTACACCACCGATCCCCGCGTCGTGCCGGCGGCAAAACGCATCGACGAAATCGCCTTCGAAGAAGCCGCGGAAATGGCCACCTTTGGCGCAAAAGTTCTCCATCCCGCGACCCTACTGCCGGCGGTACGCAGTGATATCCCGGTTTTTGTCGGATCGAGCAAAGACCCAAGAGCGGGCGGTACGCTGGTGTGCAACAAAACCCAAAACCCGCCACTGTTCCGCGCGTTGGCGCTGCGCCGCAAGCAGACGCTGCTCACCCTGCACAGCCTGAATATGCTGCATTCGCGTGGCTTCATGGCCGAAGTGTTCGGTATCCTCGCGCGTCATAATATCTCGGTCGACCTGATTACCACGTCGGAAGTCAGCGTGGCGCTGACCCTCGACACCACCGGTTCAACCTCGACCGGCGATACGCTGCTGACGCAATCACTGTTGATGGAACTGTCCGCGCTGTGTCGGGTGGAAGTCGAAGAAGGTCTGGCGCTGGTGGCCCTGATTGGCAACGATCTGTCGAAAGCCTGCGGCGTCGGCAAAGAGGTGTTTGGCGTGCTGGAACCGTTTAACATCCGTATGATCTGCTACGGGGCATCCAGCCATAACCTGTGCTTCCTGGTGCCGGGCGCAGAAGCTGAACAGGTTGTGCAGAAGCTGCACCATAATTTGTTTGAGTGATTGAATTTTTATACCGGAAGGCCCGATGCGCGCAAGCGTCATCGGGCCTTTTTATTTCATTACCGTCCGCACAATGCTTCCGACAAACATAAATTGTTTGAATATTAAACGCTTCCGCGATAAACAATAAGCATGGCCAGGCTCGATCCCGGCCTGTTTATAACGACACAACACACTTATCGCAAGGAATGAAACATGCTGGCCACTCTCACGCGGCTGTTCCCATTATGGGCGCTGCTGCTCTCTGTTATTGCGTATTACACCCCCTCCACTTTTACGCCGGTCGGTCCGTGGATCGCCACCCTACTGATGCTGATTATGTTCGGCATGGGCGTTCACCTTAAGGTTGACGATTTCAAACGCGTGCTTTCCCGGCCTGCGCCGGTGGCTGCCGGGATTTTCCTGCATTATCTGCTGATGCCGCTCGCGGCCTGGGTGCTGGCGCTGGCGTTCAGGATGCCGCCGGAACTGTCCGCAGGTATGGTGCTGGTGGGCAGCGTCGCCAGCGGAACGGCCTCAAACGTGATGATTTATCTGGCGAAGGGTGATGTGGCGCTCTCCGTCACCATCTCGTCCGTCTCGACGTTGGTCGGGGTGGTGGCGACGCCGTTGCTGACGCGGCTGTACGTTGATGCGCACATTCAGGTGGATGTGATGGGCATGCTGCTCAGCATTTTGCAGATAGTGGTGATCCCGATCGCTCTGGGTCTGGTGGTGCACCATCTGTTTCCCCGCGTGGTAAAAGCGGTAGAGCCCTATTTACCCGCGTTTTCGATGGTCTGCATTCTGGCGATCATCAGCGCCGTGGTGGCCGGTTCCGCCTCGCATATTGCTTCGGTCGGCTTTGTGGTGATTATAGCGGTGATCCTGCATAACACCCTCGGTTTGCTCGGCGGCTACTGGGGCGGACGCCTGTTCGGGTTTGATGAATCCACCTGCCGGACGCTGGCGATTGAAGTGGGCATGCAAAACTCCGGCCTCGCCGCGGCGCTGGGGAAAATCTACTTTGGCCCGCTCGCCGCCCTGCCCGGCGCGCTGTTCTCGGTCTGGCACAACCTTTCCGGCTCACTGCTGGCCGGTTACTGGTCCGGTAAGCCTATTGGGAAAAACAAGCATCAATAATTAACGGAAACAGAGGCCTGATAAGCTACGCGCCATTGGGTTATAAAGGCCAGTTGGCGGCTTCGCTTTATCTGGCCTACAAAGCATCGTCTCTTTGCCGTACACTGGTTGCACTATCCGATTGAGGACACCCGCATGGCACTCTCCCGCATTACCCAAAAAGAGATGACGGAACGCGAGCAGCGCGAGCTAAAAACGCTGCTGGATCGCGCGCGCATTGCACATGGTCGTCCGCTGACGAACAGCGAAACCAACAGCGTGAAGAAGGAGTACATCGATAAACTGATGGCCCTGCGCGAAGCAGAAGCTAAAAAAGCCCGCCAGTTGAAGAAAAAGCAGGCTTACAAACCGGATTCAGCGGCGTCGTTCTCCTGGTCGGCGAATACGCCAACGCGCGGCCGACGTTAACGACCTTTCTTTTTACGCCCCGGTGAGGTGAAACGCTTACCGTTTGCCGCCGGGCGCGCTTTCTCTTTTTCTTTCGGTTTTTCGATCTTCACCACTGGGCGCTTTATCCCCGCGGTTTTCGGCTTCGATTTTTCCTTCGGTTTCGCTTCAGACGATGAGTTTTCGATCAGCTTAAACAGCGTAATCAGTTCGTCATCCGTCAGGTCGCGCCATTCGCCGAGCGGCAGCCCGGCCAGGCCCACGTTCATGATGCGCGTACGTTCAAGCTTCGTGACTTCGTAACCGAAGTATTCGCACATCCGGCGGATCTGGCGGTTCAGCCCCTGAATCAGGGTAATGCGGAACACAAATGGCGCTTCTTTTTTTACCTTACACTTTTTGGTGACCGTACCAAGGATCGGCACGCCCGCGCCCATACCACGAATAAACTCGTCGGTGATCGGCTTATCGACCGTCACCAGGTACTCTTTTTCATGATCGTTTCCGGCACGCAGGATTTTGTTGACCAGATCGCCGTGGTTGGTCAGGAAAATCAATCCCTGCGAGTCTTTATCCAGTCGGCCAATCGGGAACACGCGCTTACTGTGGTTAACGAAATCAACGATATTGTCACGCTCGCTGTCTTCAGTGGTGCTGACGATCCCCACCGGCTTGTTCAGGGCGATAAACACCAAATCTTCCGCTTCACGCGGCTCAATCAGCCGACCGTTGACCTTCACCACGTCGCCCGGCATCACCTGATCGCCGATGGTGGCGCGCTTTCCGTTAATGAAGACATTTCCTTGTTCGATAAAGCGGTCGGCTTCACGACGCGAGCAGATCCCGCTTTCGCTGATGTATTTATTGAGTCGGATGGATGAGTCGGGCAGCATAGTTTCTCCTGTAGACACTGCATTCTCCAGGGTGTTACTCCCTTGCCGCCTTGATACAGCCTGAATGCCGGTGTGTATTAAAAGCGAAATATACCTTACCTTTGGGGCGATAAAAAAGAACCACGTTGCTACGCCCCGCCATCACGCGCACCACTCATTCAGTTTACCGTCAGACGCAGGGCAAGATCCTGCGGGTAGGGATCAAAATAGTTTTGCGTCAGCAGGTAGCGATCCGGGTATTCGGCCAGATAGTGCTTCAGCAGCGTTAACGGGGCGAGGATCGGCAACACACCGGCGCGATAGTTAAGAATGACGTCGCGCAGCTCCCCACGCTGGCGGCTATTGAGTTGGTTACGGAAATACCCCTGGATATGCATCAGCACATTGGTGTGGTTTTTCCGCGAGGCCGGTTTTTTCAGGATCGTCATCAGCTTTTCGCGGTACACCACGAAAAACGCCTCCAGATCGTCCCATTCATGTAATGAGGCGACAAACGGCCCGATCTCGCGATACCCCGCCTGATGGTGCGCCAGCAACTGGAGTTTGTAGCGACTGTGGAAGTCCAGTAGCGCACGTCGCGTCAGGCCCGTTTCACGCAACGCGTTGAGTTCGTGCAGGGCAAATACCCGCTCAACGAAATTTTCCCGCAGTACCGGATCGTGCAGACGGCCATCTTCTTCAACGGGCAGCCAGGGATAGCTCGCCATTAAGGCGCCGGTGAACAGACCGACGCCCTCTTTACGCCCGCGATTGCCTTTTTCATCGTACAGCCGTACCCGCTCCATGCCGCAACTGGGTGATTTTGCACAGACAATAAAGCCTGCCAGATCGCCCAGATGCGAGAGATGGCTGTCGGTAAACGTCGCCATGTTGTCCGTCACATCCTCATGCGGCGCATGGCTAAAGCGCATCCGGATGTCCCCTGCTGCCGTCTGCACCAGGCGCAGCGCCGGACGCGGAACGGGCAGGCCAATCGCCATCTCCGGGCATATCGGTTTGAACGTGACCCACTGCGCCAGTTCATCCATGACAAAGCCCATACGTTTGTGGCCGCCGTCAAAACGAACGTTCGATCCGGTTAAACAGCCGCTGATACCAATAACGGGTTGCACGTTCATGCTCTTCTCCTGACTGTGAATCATAAGGCGTAATGATATTTTAGCTGCTGGGCATACTCTTATGTAACAGGCGCATAACAGTGGATAAAGATTACTCTCAATCTTCTGCCAATCACGCCGGTTTGAATGAAGCGCGAACCGTTTGCACTACACTTTACTTCCAACTGCGTAGATGAAAGGAGTTCTCATGAAGCTATGGCCTGTCGTAACCGGTGTCGCGATTGCATTGACGCTGGTTGCCTGTAAATCCCCCACGCCGCCGAAAGGCGTTCAGCCCATTACGAATTTTGACGCCAGTCGCTATCTGGGCAAATGGTACGAAGTCGCCCGCCTGGAAAACCGCTTTGAGCGGGGGCTTGAGCAGGTGACCGCCACCTACGGCAAGCGCAGCGACGGCGGTATTAGCGTGCTTAACCGCGGTTACGACCCGGTGAAAAATACGTGGAATGAGAGCGAAGGGAAAGCCTATTTCACGGGTGAGCCAACCACGGCCGCGCTGAAAGTCTCGTTCTTCGGGCCGTTCTATGGCGGCTATAACGTGATCAAACTGGATGATAATTACCAGCACGCGCTGGTCAGCGGCCCGGACCGCAGCTATCTGTGGATCCTGTCGCGCACGCCCACTATCCCGGACGCGGTGAAGCAGGATTATCTCACCACCGCGCGCAGTCTGGGCTTCCGGGTCGATCAACTTGTGTGGGTGAAGCACTAGCCGCGATTCAGGCCAAAATACAGCATGGTCCTTTTCACTCCGTGAGCCACGTCAGTCAGCGGATAAACGTGCAGTGTTAGCATATGCTCCGGTTAATTTTGTGATTACAGGGAGAAATGATGGAACTGCTTTTATTGAGTAACTCGACGCTGCCGGGTAAGGGCTGGATGGAGCACGCGTTGCCGCTGATTGCTGAGCAATTAAATGGACGCCGTTCGGCAGTGTTTATTCCGTTCGCAGGCGTGACGCAAACCTGGGACGAGTACACGGAGAAAACGGCAGCCATCTTCGCGCCGATGGGCGTTAACGTAACGGGTATCCATACGGTAGCCGATCCGGTTGCCGCTATTGCCAACGCCGAGGTGGTGATTGTCGGCGGCGGCAATACCTTCCAGTTGCTGAAAGAGAGCCGTGAGCGCGGGCTGCTGGCCCCGATTGTTGACGTGGTGAAACGCGGCGCGCTGTATATCGGCTGGAGCGCAGGTTCCAATCTCGCCTGCCCAACCATTCGCACCACCAACGATATGCCGATTGTCGATCCGCAGGGCTTTGACGCGCTGGGCCTGTTCCCACTCCAGATTAACCCGCACTTCACCAACGCGCTGCCGGAGGGGCATAAGGGCGAAACCCGCGAGCAGCGTATTCGCGAACTACTGGTGGTTGCGCCGGAACTGACGGTCATCGGCCTGCCGGAAGGTAACTGGATTAAGGTGAGTAACGGTCAGGCGGTGCTCGGCGGCCCGAACACCACCTACGTGTTTAAAGCCGGTGAGGACGCAGTAGCGCTGGAGGCGGGACACCGCTTTTAATCGGTTTAGCCCTTGATGCCGGATGGCGCTGCGCCCGTCCGGCAGTCAGTTTGATTAATATTCATCCCTCTCGTCGTCCTGGTCCGGCTGCTCCAGCACGCTGTAAGCAACGGAGCAGAACAGCGAGTTCAGACGCTGCATGTCACCTAGCAGCCCCAAATGCAGAGAACTGGTTTCGATGCTTTGCACGTTCTGCTGATGCAGGCGGTCGACGTGCGCGTGGGAATAGCGGCGGTTCAGTATACGAAAACGGTGCTTGCTGCGGCGCAGTCGTCGGGCGCTGGTGACGTCGCCAGAGAAGAATACCGACATCGCCAGCTGTAGGTTACTGAGCAGTTGATCGTGCAGCGCATCCAGCTCTTTTAACCCTTCGACAGAAAATGCGCGACGTGCCGCCAGCGATTTATCGGCAATTTCACTGCCCATGCGCTCGACGATATCCGATGCCTGCTCAAGGTTAAGCGACATTTCGATGATCTCCGCCCAGCGCGTAGACTCCTCTTCCGCCAGCTCTTCTTTCGGCATCCGCGCCAGATAGAGCTTGATAGCGGTATACAGCACGTTGATGTCATCCGCCATTTTGCGCAGCTCTTTCTCTTCACGCGGCTCACCGTGCATCACCTTTTTCAGTCCAACCATCATCTGTTCCATCGCGTCGCCGATCCGCAACGCTTCCCGAGCGGCATTGGCCAGCGCCAGCGTCGGGGTATCCAGCGCGCTAACGTCCAGATGCTTCGGTTTCAGGTGCGCCTCCAGCTCCGGCTGGTCACGGATCAATCGCTGGCAAAGCCGCGCCATCGGTTCAGCGAACGGGATCATCGCCAGACAACGCACCAGGTTGTAAAAGACGTGGAAGTAGATCACCAGTTCGGACTTCGGCAGCGGCAATTCATCCATCAGGTCCGCCAGCGGATGCACGAACGGCAGAATAATCAGGCTGCCTACCAGCTTGAACAGCAGGCTACCCAGCGCCACGCGACGGGCAGCGGCATTGGCGGCGCTGTTGTTGAGCATCGCCAGCAGACCGGAGCCGAGGTTAGCGCCAATCACCAGACACAGCGCCACCGGGAACGAGATAATGCCCGCCGCCGTCAAGGTCGCGGTCAGCAGCACCGCCGCGAGGCTGGAGTAACTGATGATGGCAAACATCGCGCCGATCAGCGCATCAAGCATGATATCGCCGGTCAGCGAGGCGAAAATCACTTGCACGCCGTTAGCCTGGGTGATCGGCGTGACCGCCTGGACAATCAGCTCCAGCGCCAACAGAATCAGTCCCAGACCAATACCAACACGTCCCAGTTGCCCGGCGCGGGACTGTTTGCGCCCGAGGAAGAAGATCACGCCGATAAAAATCAGCAGTGGCGACAACCACGATAAATCGAAGGTCAGAATACGCGCCATTAGCGCGGTCCCCACATCCGCGCCGAGCACAATCACCAGCGCAGGCGTCAGGGCGACCAGATCCTGAGCGACAAATGAGGTGACCAGCATCGTCGTGGCATTACTGCTTTGCACCAGCGCAGTGACGCCAATCCCCGCACAGAAGGCGAGTGGTTTCTTTTCTACACTACGGCTGAGGACGGTACGCAAGCGCGCGCCAAATACGCGCATCACGCCAGTACGCACAATATGGGTGCCCCACACCAGCAGGGCGACAGCAGAAAGCAGGTGTAACAGCGTTAACACGGAATCAGGTACTCCTTATATTTATATGTTTTCCTGAGGCTCATTAGCGATAAATTTTGCGCAGCGCCTGCCTTGAGTATAAGGGTTTAATTGTAAGAAAGAGACAGGGCGCTCAATGAGCGCCCCGGGAGTTGTAAGGAAACGTGACTTCAGTCTGACGGGTCAGTCCGCATCGTAGCCCAGATTAGGCGCCAGCCAGCGCTCCACTTCCGTTACGCTCATTCCTTTGCGGAACGCGTAATCTTCCACCTGATCGCGCTGAATCTGCGCCACCGCGAAGTACTTGCTGTCCGGATGGCTGAAGTACCAGCCTGATACCGACGCGCCAGGCCACATGGCAAAGGACTCGGTGAGCTTCATGCCGGTATGCTGTTCAACGTCCAGCAACTGCCAGATGGTGCCCTTCTCGGTATGTTCCGGGCAGGCAGGATACCCCGGCGCCGGACGGATCCCCTGGTAATTTTCGCGGATGAGATCCTCATTGCTGAGGTTTTCATTTGCCGCATAGCCCCAGTGCACCTTGCGCACACGTTCATGCAGGTACTCGGCGAACGCTTCCGCCAGGCGGTCGGCAATCGCTTTTACCATGATTTTGTTGTAGTCATCGTGCTGGGCCTCGAACGCGTCCGCCAGCGCGTCCTCTTCAAGCCCGCCGGTCACCGCGAAGGCGCCAATATAGTCGGCTTTGCAGGACAGCTTCGGCGCGACGAAATCGGCCAGGCAGTAGTTGGCAAAACCCACTTTTTCGGTTTGCTGTCGCAGATGATGGCTGACCGCAAGCACATGGGTGCGGGTTTCATCGCGGTAGATCTCGATATCGTCACCGATACGGTTCGCCGGGAACAGGCCGACCACACCGCGCGGGTTGAGCGTTTTCTCAGCGCTGAGTTTATCCAGCATGTCATTGGCGTCTTTAAACAGGCGTTTTGCCTCCTCGCCCACCACTTCATCTTCAAGAATGCGCGGATATTTCCCGGCCAGCGACCAGGTCATGAAGAATGGCGTCCAGTCGATGTAATTACGCAGCGTTTCGATGCTCGCCTCTACTTCCTGTACGCCCAGACGATGCGCCACCGGCGGCGTGTAGCTTGCCCAGTCGAAAGCCAGATCGTTATCCCGCGCGGCAGCCAGCGAGACAGGCGGCGTGCGCGGTTTTTTACGCCCGTGCTGAATACGTACGGTTTCGTACTCTTTACGGGTACGGGCGACAAACTCATCGCGTTGAGTGTCCGACAGGAGCGCCGCCACCACGCCCACCGTGCGCGAGGCATTCTGCACGTAAACCGTCGGGCCGCTGTAGTTCTGCTCGATCTTCACCGCCGTGTGCGCTTTTGAGGTGGTCGCGCCGCCAATCAGCAGCGGAATGGTAAAGCCCTGACGCTCCATCTCTTTCGCCACATTCACCATTTCATCCAGCGACGGGGTGATCAGGCCGGAAAGGCCGATCAGATCGGCATTCACCTCTTTCGCGGTTTTGAGGATTTTCTCCGCCGGAACCATCACGCCGAGATCGACAATTTCGTAGTTATTACACTGTAAAACGACGCCGACAATGTTTTTGCCAATGTCATGAACGTCGCCTTTCACCGTGGCGATGACCATCTTGCCATTGCTTGAGCCCTGCTCTTTACTGGCTTCAATAAACGGCTCCAGATACGCCACCGCCTGCTTCATCACGCGGGCGGATTTGACCACCTGCGGCAGAAACATCTTCCCTTCGCCAAACAGATCGCCGACCACGTTCATGCCGTCCATCAGCGGTCCTTCAATCACTTCAATCGGGCGGGCAGCCTGCTGACGGGCTTCTTCGGTATCCTGTTCGATAAATTCGGTGATGCCTTTCACCAGCGAGTATTCGAGGCGCTTTTTCACATCCCAGCTTCGCCACTCCGCCTGCTGGGCGTTGGCGGAATCATCAGCCTTGCTGCCGCGATATTTTTCCGCCAGTTCCAGCAGTCGCTCGGTGCCATCATCGCGACGGTTGAGGATCACATCCTCTACCGCATCGCGCAGTTCCGTCGGCAAATCGTCGTAAATCGCCAGTTGTCCGGCGTTGACGATCCCCATATCCATGCCGTTGCGAATGGCGTAGTAGAGGAATACCGCATGAATCGCCTCGCGCACCGGGTCGTTGCCGCGAAACGAGAACGAGACGTTAGAAACGCCGCCGGAGATCAGCGCGTGCGGCAATTCGCGTTTAATGTCTTCACACGCGCCAATAAAATCCTGCGCGTAGTTGTTGTGCTCCTCGATTCCGGTGGCGACAGCGAAAATGTTCGGGTCGAAGATAATGTCTTCCGGCGGGAAGCCCACCTCTTCGGTCAAAATTTTGTACGCGCGGCGACAAATCTCGATTTTACGCGCGCGGGTATCCGCCTGGCCCTGCTCATCAAACGCCATGACTACCACCGCCGCACCGTAGCGGCGCAGCAGCTTCGCATGATGGATGAAGGTTTCAACCCCCTCTTTCATCGAGATGGAGTTGACGATGCCTTTACCCTGAATGCACTTCAGCCCTTTTTCGATCACCTCCCATTTAGAGGAGTCGATCATGATCGGCACGCGGGCGATGTCTGGCTCGCCGGCGATCAGATTGAGAAAACGTACCATCGCCGCTTCGGCGTCGAGCATCCCCTCGTCCATGTTGATATCGATGATCTGCGCGCCGCTCTCTACCTGCTGACGGGCGACATCCAGCGCCTCGCTGTATTTTTCTTCTTTGATCAGGCGCTTGAACTTCGCTGAACCCGTAACGTTGGTACGCTCGCCGACGTTCACAAACAGACTGTCGTCGCCAATGTTAAGCGGTTCAAGCCCCGACAACCGGCAGGCGATAGCAATGTCCGGCAGTTTACGCGGCGGTAAGCCTTCTACCGCGCGGCTCATGGCGGCAATATGTTCCGGCGTGGTACCACAGCAGCCGCCGACGATATTCAGGAAGCCCGCTTGCGCCCATTCGCGGATTTGCTTCGCCATGGTATCGGCATCAAGATCGTACTCGCCGAAGGCGTTAGGCAGTCCGGCGTTCGGGTGGGCAGTGACGTAGCATTCGGCGATACGCGACAGTTCCTGCACGTACTGGCGCAGCTCATCCGGTCCCAGTGCGCAGTTCAGGCCAAAAGTGAGCGCTTCGGCGTGGCGCAACGAGTTGTAAAACGCTTCGGTTGTCTGGCCGGAAAGCGTGCGTCCGGAGGCGTCGGTGATGGTGCCGGAAATCATAATCGGCAATTCCACGCCCAGCGCCTCAAATTCTTCTTTCACGGCGAATATCGCCGCTTTCGCATTCAGCGTATCGAAAACCGTTTCGATCAGAATGAGGTCTGCACCGCCTTCCACCAGCGCCCGCGTGGATTCACGGTAGGCCGCCACCAGTTGATCGAAAGAGATATTACGGAACGCCGGGTCGTTCACATCGGGCGAGATGGAGGCCGTGCGGTTAGTGGGGCCGAGGACGCCTGCCACATAGCGCGGTTTTTCCGGCGTGCGCGCCGTCCACTCATCGGCGCAGGCTCGCGCCAGCTTCGCGGCAGCAAAGTTAATTTCCGCCGACAGCGACTCCATCTGATAATCCGCCATCGCGATGGTCGTGGAGTTAAACGTGTTGGTTTCGATGATATCCGCGCCCGCGTCAAAATAAGCGTCATGGATAGCGCGGATAACGTCCGGTTTGCTGAGCACCAGCAGGTCGTTATTACCTTTCAGGTCGCAAGGCCAGTTGGCAAAACGGTCACCGCGAAAATCGGCTTCGCTCAGACGGTAGCTCTGGATCATCGTGCCCATACCGCCGTCCAGCACCAGAATACGTTCATTTAACTGCGCACGCAGTTGTTCAACTTTGCTGCTCACACTTGCTCCCGACAACGCTCAACCAGACCAAAAAAATCTCAACAGGTCATACTGGCACAAACGGAAGAGGTGGAAAAGAGAACAACAGACAACATGAGACATGTTCAGCTTCACTCATCCGATCAGTTTAAGTCTGCTTGCATTATAATTGAATAAAACGAAAATGATTTCCACGATACAGAAAAAGGAGTCAGCCATGGTTGCCACCGTTCCCGCGAAACGCGGTAGAAAACCCGCCGCGACGACAGCCCCCGCCGCCGGACAGGTTCAGTCGCTCACCCGTGGCCTGAAGCTGCTGGAATGGATCGCGGAGTCCAACGGCAGCGTGGCATTGACCGAGCTGGCGCAGCAGGCAGGTTTACCCAATTCCACGACCCACCGCCTGCTGACCACCATGCAGCAGCAGGGTTTCGTCCGTCAGGTTGGCGATCTCGGTCACTGGGCGGTCGGCGCGCATGCGTTCATTGTCGGCAGCAGCTTTCTGCAAAGCCGCAATCTGCTGGCGATTGTCCACCCAATCCTGCGACGTCTGATGGAAGATTCCGGCGAGACGGTGAATCTGGCGGTGCTGGATCAAAGCGACCATCAGGCGATTATTATCGACCAGGTGCAGTGTACTCAACTGATGCGCATGTCAGCGCCTATCGGCGGCAAGCTGCCGATGCACGCCTCCGGCGCGGGCAAAGCGTTCCTTTCCCAACTCAGCGAGGAGCAGGTCACCCGTCTGCTGCACCGTAAAGGACTGCATGCCTATACCCATGCTACGCTGGTGTCGCCTGTCCATCTGAAGGACGATCTCGCCCAGACCCGTAAGCGCGGCTATTCGTTTGATGATGAAGAACACGCGCTGGGCCTGCGCTGTGTGGCATCGTGCATTTATGATGAGCATCGCGAGCCGTTCGCCGCCATTTCGATTTCCGGCCCGATTTCGCGCATCACCGATGACCGCGTGACTGAGTTTGGCGCGATGGTGATCAAGGCGGCGAAGGAAGTGACGCTGGCATACGGTGGAATTCGTTAAGCCCGGTTTACCGGGTGGCGACGCGCCCTGTCCGGCCTACGCCGGCTCCGCAGAACCGGCGTACCGCACGCAAAACCGCTGCTTACGCCGGTAAGCATAGACATCCTCTACATGCCCTTCCCGTATACGCGTCTGTAACGCCCGCCAGTAGTCGGCGCGAAACAGGTCGGCATGCATCTCTTCAAACAACGGTCCGATGCGCGGATCGGCGCACAGCCAGTGGCGAAATTCTTCCGGAAACACATCGCCCGGCGATACGCTGTACCAGGGTTCGGCGCTCAACTCATCCTCCGGATACCGCGCTTGCGGGATATCGCGGAAATTGACCTCTGTCATGTAGCAAATCTCATCGTAGTCGTAAAACACCACGCGGCCATGACGGGTAACGCCAAAGTTTTTAAACAGCATGTCGCCGGGAAAAATATTGGCGGCGGCAAGCTGGCGAATGGCGTTGCCGTACTCCTCAATGGCGTCACGCAACTGCTGGCCATCAACCTGCTCAAGCCAGATATTCAGCGGTACCATTCGCCGTTCAATATACAAATGACGAATGATAATGTGATCGCCAAAGTCGGTGATTTTCTCCGGCGCTTCTTCACGCAATAGCGACAATAACGCCGGGTCGATTTGCCGTTTCTCCAGCACGAAGTTTTCAAACTCCTGGGTATCTGCCATACGCCCGACGCGATCGTGCTCTTTCACCAGTTGATAGCAGGCGCGAACATGGGCGGCAGACATCTCTTTTTGCGGGGCAAATTTATCTTTGATGATTTTGAAGACCCGGTCGAATCCCGGCAGGGTAAACACCAGCATCACCATCCCACGGATGCCCGGCGCTTCAATAAACTGTTCGTCGCAACTGCGCAAGTACAGTAAATACTCGCGATAGCTTTCGGTCTTGGCGTGCTTCTGGCAGCCGATCGCCATATACAGTTCGGCGGTGGTTTTCCCCGGCAGGATCTCGCGTAACCACTCCACCAGCGCGGCGGGCAGCGGCGCGTACACCATAAAATAGGAGCGGGCGAAGCCAAACACGATGCTGGCTTCCGCCGTAGTGGTCAGGCAGGCGTCGACAAACAGTTCGCCTTCATCAGTGCGATGAATCGGCAGCAGGAACGGCAAAGTGCCCTCGGGCATGACCAGCTTACCCACCAGCCAGGCCGCCTTGTTGCGATAAAACAGTTCGTTCGCCACCTGCAAATGGCTACGGGATAACACATCCGCGCCAAAGGTTTCCGTCAGATGCAGGGTGATATAGCGAATATCACGGCTTTTATTTTGCCACGGCAGACGCAGAGGGAGATCGCTGAGCACGCGCGTTAATAGCGGTTCCCAGCCGCGATCGGGAAAGAAATCTTTCGCCAGCGGGCGAGGAATGGTACGAAAGCGCCGCTCCGGCTGGGAGCTGAAGATAAACAGCCGCTCGGGGGTCAACGAACGGTGATCGAATAACCGGCAGTAGACGGAGTTAAAAAAGCTCTCCGCTATCTCGAAGCGTGGATAGTCTGGTAACAGCCGGGTGTAGTGTTCTTTTACCCGCAGCAAAAAATCCGCATCGGTACTTTTGCCGTCGGTGATGCAGCGCAACTGTTCCACTACCAGACCAACATGGTGATCGTAAAGATGGATACGCTGTTTCATGGCCTGCTGAACCGCGTGCCAGTCAGCCTGTTCGAAGCGCTGCTGCGCCCCGGAAGTCACTTCCAGAAACCGACCATACTGGGCGTCAAAGCCTTGCAGAATGGTTTGTGCAATCAGTAATTCCAGGCCACGCGTCATCGCTTCTCCCCATCCTGCACATGATCATGCCAGATGGCGCATTCGCTTATCCGGCCTACAGGTTATCGTAGACCCGGTAAGCGCGCGCCACCGGACATCAGGTCATCAGGTCATCAGGTCATCAGGTCATCAGGTCATCAGGTCATCAGGTCATCAGGTCATCAGGTCATCAGGTCATCAGAACTGCGACTCTTCTGTCGACCCGGTTAATGCGGTAACCGATGACGCGCCGCCCTGAATGATGGTGGTGACTTTATCGAAATAACCGGTACCCACTTCCTGCTGATGAGAAACAAAGGTATAGCCCTCTTTACCGGCGGCGAATTCCGGCTGCTGCACTTTCTCAACGTAGTGCTTCATGCCTTCGCCCTGCGCATAAGCATGTGCCAGATCGAACATGTTGAACCACATGCTGTGGATCCCGGCTAATGTGATGAACTGATATTTGTAGCCCATATCCGACAGTTGCTGCTGGAAGCTGGCGATGGTCGTATCATCCAGATTCTTCTGCCAGTTAAATGACGGCGAGCAGTTGTAGGCCAGCAGTTTGCCTGGATATTTGGCGTGGATGGCCTCGGCAAAGCGTTTCGCCAGCGCCAGATCCGGCGTGGAGGTTTCACACCACACCAGATCGGCATACGGGGCGTAGGCCAGACCACGACTGATTGCCTGCTCGATCCCTGCGCGGGTGCGGAAAAACCCTTCGCTGGTGCGCTCGCCGGTAATAAATTCGCTATCGTACGGGTCGCAGTCGGAGGTAATCAGATCCGCCGCGTCGGCGTCAGTACGGGCAATCAGCAGCGTAGGCACGCCCATCACATCCGCCGCCAGACGCGCGGCAACCAGTTTCTGGATCGCTTCCTGCGTCGGCACCAGCACCTTGCCGCCCATGTGACCGCATTTCTTGACGGAAGCCAGCTGATCTTCAAAGTGAACGGCCGCTGCACCGGCTTCAATCATCGATTTCATCAGCTCAAACGCGTTTAACACGCCGCCAAAACCGGCTTCCGCATCCGCCACGATCGGCAGGTAGTAGTCCACATAGCGCGGATCGTTTGGTTCAATCCCGCTGGACCACTGGATCTGATCCGCACGACGAAACGTATTGTTGATCCGATCCACCACCGCCGGTACCGAGTTCGCCGGATACAGCGATTGATCCGGGTACATGCTGGAGGCCAGGTTAGCATCCGCCGCCACCTGCCAACCTGACAGATAGACCGCCTCAATACCGGCTTTCGCCTGCTGCAGCGCCTGGCCACCGGTCAGCGCGCCGAGGCTGTTGATGTAACCTTTTTTCGCCTCACCATGCAGCAAGCGCCACATTTTCGCCGCGCCAAGCTGTGCCAGCGTGCATTCCGGATTGACCGAGCCGCGTAATTTCACCACTTCCTCCGCGCTATAAGGGCGACGAATGCCTTCCCAGCGCGGTTGTGTCCATTCTTTTTGTAATTCTTCAATTTGTTGGGTACGGGTTTTCATGTGCAGATGCTCCATATTGTTATGTGGTGAATTACGCCAGGAAGCGGTATCCCGGCAGGGTCAGGAAGTCGATTAACTCATCTGATGTGGTGATTTGCTCCATCAGGCGCGCAGCGTCATCGAAACGCCCGCTGCTGTAACGGTGCTCGCCCAGCTCGTCCTGGATCACCCGCATCTCTTCGGCCAGCATCTGGCGGAACAGCGCTTTGGTTACCGGCTTGCCGTTGCTGAGGGTTTTTTCGTGGTGGATCCACTGCCAGATGGAGGTGCGGGAAATTTCCGCCGTCGCCGCATCTTCCATCAGGCCGTAAATCGGTACGCAGCCGTTACCGGAGATCCACGCCTCGATATACTGCACTGCCACGCGAATGTTGGCGCGCATCCCTTCTTCAGTACGCTCTCCTTCACACGGCGCCAGAAGCTGTTCGGCAGTGATTGGCGCATCCTCCTCACGGGTGACGAAAAGCTGGTTTTTGTTTTCACCCAGCACCTCGTTAAACACTGCCATTGCGGTATCCGCCAGCCCCGGATGTGCAATCCAGGTGCCGTCGTGGCCGTTTTTCGCCTCCAGCGCTTTATCCGCTTTTACCTTTTCGAGCACCTGATTATTACGCTCGGCATCTTTGCTCGGAATAAACGCCGCCATGCCCCCCATCGCGAACGCGCCGCGCTTGTGGCAAGTTTTTATCAGCAGGCGTGAGTAGGCGCTGAGGAAGGGTTTATCCATTGTCACCACCTGGCGGTCCGGCAGGACGCGATCCGGATGATTTTTCAACGTTTTTATATAGCTGAAGATATAATCCCAGCGGCCACAATTCAGACCAACAATGTGGTCACGCAGCGCGTGGAGGATTTCATCCATTTGAAAAACAGCAGGCAGCGTTTCTATGAGCAGAGTCGCTTTAATGGTGCCGCGTGGCAGATTGAAGCGATCTTCTGCGTAGCTAAAGACTTCACTCCACCATGCCGCTTCTTGCCAGGCCTGCGTTTTCGGCAAATAGAAGTAGGGGCCGCTGCCTTTGGCCAGCAGCGCCTGATAGTTGTGGAAGAAATAGAGCGCAAAGTCGAACAGGCTGCCCGGGATCGCCTCGCCGCGCCAGGTGACGTGTTTTTCCGGCAAATGCAGACCGCGAACGCGGCAGATGAGTAACGCCGGATCGGGCTTGAGTTGGTAAATTTTACCGGCTTCGTTGGTGTAGCTGATGGTGCCATTGACCGCGTCGCGCAGGTTAATATGTCCGTCGATCACTTTGCTCCATTCCGGCGCCAGTGAATCCTCAAAATCGGCCATAAACACCTTCACGTTGGCATTCAGGGCATTAATAACCATCTTGCGCTCAACCGGTCCGGTGATCTCAACGCGTCGATCCTGTAAATCCGCCGGGATGCCGCGAATCGTCCAATCACCCTCACGAATGGAAGTCGTTTCCGAAATAAAATCTGGCAGATTACCGTTGTCAATATCCTGCTGTTGCTGGATGCGCGCCGCGAGCAGCTTGTTGCGTTTGGGCGTGAAACGCGTCACCAGTTCAGTCAGAAAAGCCACTGCTTCTTCGGTGAGGATTTGCTTCTCCGGCTCGCCATACGGCCTGGTGAAGGTCAATTCATCGGTGGTCGTCGCCTGTTGATTCATTCTTAAGCTCCTCGTCATGGATCACATTACATCCCCAATGCGAACGAAGGATCGTTGTGCGCTTTTCGTTCAGCACAACTAAGACTACTCAATTAAATTTCAAAATCAAAAACAATTTCCATTTTTAATTTAATTATCAAGTAACTTATTGATAACATTAATAATAAAGTTTAATTACAAGATGAAGTGAATTTCGGAAATAAAAAAGGCACCCGAAGGTGCCTGATGCAAGCTGCTGAAACGCTTTAGGATCGTCAGCGGCAGAAGATTAATCCAGTGTTGGATTCATGTGACGCAGATCGTACGGGGTAATCTGATAGACGTAATAGTTGAGCCAGTTGGTAAACAGTAAATTTCCATGGCTTCGCCAGGTGGCGCGCGGTTTGTTTTGCGGATCGTTTTTAGGGAAGTAATTATACGGTACGTCCGGATTCAGCCCGGCTTCAACATCACGAAAATATTCGCTGGCAAGCGTGTGCGCATCGTATTCCGGATGGCCGGTCACAAAGGCAATGCGTTTATCTTTGCTGGCAAAAAGATAGGCGTCTCCATCCTCTGTTTCTGCGAGGATCTCGAGATCGGTATAGTCACGAATCAGCGCCGCCGGAAAGTCAGCATAGCGCGAGTGCGGCGCAAGGAAGGAATCATCAAAACCGCGCGTCAGCAAGGCATGGGGATGCAAGATGTGATGTTCATAGACGCCAGACAGTTTATCGGCGCGAGTTTGCTTGGGAATACCGTAAAGGATGTTAAGCGCAGCCTGTACCGCCCAACAGACAAACAGTGTCGAGGTCACATGATCTTTCGCCCATTCCAGAACCTGTTTGATCTGCGGCCAGTAAGCGACATCGTTAAACTCAACCAGCCCCAGCGGTGCGCCAGTGACAATCAGTCCATCGAAGTTGTGATCGCAGATATCTTCAAAGTTGCAATAAAAGTTATTCAGATGCTCTGCTGGCGTGTTGCGCGACTCACGCGCGTCGATCCTGAGCAACTGGATATCCACCTGCAGCGGCGAATTGGAAAGCAGGCGCAGGAACTGATTTTCAGTTTCGATTTTCTTCGGCATCAGGTTGAGAATAAGTACCTTCAGCGGACGAATTTCCTGACCTGACGCGCGGGAAGACGTCATCACAAAGACGTTTTCCTCACGCAAGAAATTGACGGCGGGTAGCTCGTCCTGCACGCGAATCGGCATAACCTGATAACCTCACAACATACGTTTATACGTTTAGACATCCAGATAGCCGAAGATACCGAGAAATCGGCAAAATGTCGAGCCTGCATGTTGAAGGTGAGAAAGTTTCACGTCGGTAAGTGCGTTAGACTATAAGCATGAAGAAAAGGAGAAAGTATGGTTATTAACATTCGCCGATCGCGACATGATGATGGGGATAAGCTGGTCAAAATCTGGTGTCGTTCAGTCGATGCCACGCATGATTTTCTGTCAAAAGCGTATCGAGCCGAGCTTGAGGAACTGGTGAAATCATTTCTGCCAGAAGCGCCGTTATGGGTGGCCGTCGATGAAAAGGATGTCCCTGTGGCCTTTATGCTGCTGACCGGTGAACATATGGATGCGCTGTTTGTGGATCCAGACGTTCGCGGATGTGGAATTGGAAAATTATTGATTGAACATGCACTTACACTGGCCCCGGAGCTCACAACCAATGTTAACGAACAGAATGCGCAGGCAGTGGGATTCTATAAAAAAATGGGGTTTACAGTAACGGGCCGTTCAGAAGTGGACGATCTGGGAAAACCGTACCCGTTGTTGAATTTAGTATATCGATAGGTCAGATCGCGTTGGATGGTGTAGACCAGCGCCAGAAACGCAAAAAGCCCATCCGTCAGGATGGGCTTTTCACTTGTTTGATGCCTGGCAGTTCCCTACTCTCGCATGGGGAGACCCCACACTACCATCGGCGCTACGGCGTTTCACTTCTGAGTTCGGCATGGGGTCAGGTGGGACCACCGCGCTAAGGCCGCCAGGCAAATTCTTTGTGCTCTGTCCTGTGTCTTTTGTGCTGATACTGCGTTGGCTGCGCCTGCGAACGTCAGTCACATACTTTTGTATGCTCCTTCCGTCGCTTCACTTGCCGCCTTGTCTCAGCGCAAAATCCTTCGGACTCTGAATCAATGCTGAAAATTTTCTCAATTCCGCCAAAACATCTTCGGCGTTGTAAGGTTAAGCCTCACGGTTCATTAGTACCGGTTAGCTCAACGCATCGCTGCGCTTACACACCCGGCCTATCAACGTCGTCGTCTTCAACGTTCCTTCAGGAGACTTAAAGTCTCAGGGAGAACTCATCTCGGGGCAAGTTTCGTGCTTAGATGCTTTCAGCACTTATCTCTTCCGCATTTAGCTACCGGGCAGTGCCATTGGCATGACAACCCGAACACCAGTGATGCGTCCACTCCGGTCCTCTCGTACTAGGAGCAGCCCCCCTCAGTTCTCCAGCGCCCACGGCAGATAGGGACCGAACTGTCTCACGACGTTCTAAACCCAGCTCGCGTACCACTTTAAATGGCGAACAGCCATACCCTTGGGACCTACTTCAGCCCCAGGATGTGATGAGCCGACATCGAGGTGCCAAACACCGCCGTCGATATGAACTCTTGGGCGGTATCAGCCTGTTATCCCCGGAGTACCTTTTATCCGTTGAGCGATGGCCCTTCCATTCAGAACCACCGGATCACTATGACCTGCTTTCGCACCTGCTCGCGCCGTCACGCTCGCAGTCAAGCTGGCTTATGCCATTGCACTAACCTCCTGATGTCCGACCAGGATTAGCCAACCTTCGTGCTCCTCCGTTACTCTTTAGGAGGAGACCGCCCCAGTCAAACTACCCACCAGACACTGTCCGCAACCCGGATTACGGGCCTACGTTAGAACACCAGCCATTAAAGGGTGGTATTTCAAGGGCGGCTCCACGCAGACTGGCGTCCACGCTTCAAAGCCTCCCACCTATCCTACACATCAAGGACCAGTGTTCAGTGTCAAGCTATAGTAAAGGTTCACGGGGTCTTTCCGTCTTGCCGCGGGTACACTGCATCTTCACAGCGAGTTCAATTTCACTGAGTCTCGGGTGGAGACAGCCTGGCCATCATTACGCCATTCGTGCAGGTCGGAACTTACCCGACAAGGAATTTCGCTACCTTAGGACCGTTATAGTTACGGCCGCCGTTTACCGGGGCTTCGATCAAGAGCTTCTCCTTACGGATAACCCCATCAATTAACCTTCCGGCACCGGGCAGGCGTCACACCGTATACGTCCACTTTCGTGTTTGCACAGTGCTGTGTTTTTAATAAACAGTTGCAGCCAGCTGGTATCTTCGACTGATTTCAGCTCCATGAGTAAATCACTTCACCTACATATCAGCGTGCCTTCTCCCGAAGTTACGGCACCATTTTGCCTAGTTCCTTCACCCGAGTTCTCTCAAGCGCCTTGGTATTCTCTACCTGACCACCTGTGTCGGTTTGGGGTACGATTTGATGTTACCTGATGCTTAGAGGCTTTTCCTGGAAGCAGGGCATTTGTCACTTCAGCACCGTAGTGCCTCGTCATCACGCCTCAGTGTTAAAGTGAACCGGATTTACCTGGAACACACACCTACACGCTTAAACCGGGACAACCGTCGCCCGGCCGACATAGCCTTCTCCGTCCCCCCTTCGCAGTAACACCAAGTACAGGAATATTAACCTGTTTCCCATCGACTACGCCTTTCGGCCTCGCCTTAGGGGTCGACTCACCCTGCCCCGATTAACGTTGGACAGGAACCCTTGGTCTTCCGGCGAGCGGGCTTTTCACCCGCTTTATCGTTACTTATGTCAGCATTCGCACTTCTGATACCTCCAGCATGCCTCACAGCACACCTTCAACGGCTTACAGAACGCTCCCCTACCCAACAACGCATAAGCGTCGCTGCCGCAGCTTCGGTGCATGGTTTAGCCCCGTTACATCTTCCGCGCAGGCCGACTCGACCAGTGAGCTATTACGCTTTCTTTAAATGATGGCTGCTTCTAAGCCAACATCCTGGCTGTCTGAGCCTTCCCACATCGTTTCCCACTTAACCATGACTTTGGGACCTTAGCTGGCGGTCTGGGTTGTTTCCCTCTTCACGACGGACGTTAGCACCCGCCGTGTGTCTCCCGTGATAACATTCTCCGGTATTCGCAGTTTGCATCGGGTTGGTAAGCCGGGATGGCCCCCTAGCCGAAACAGTGCTCTACCCCCGGAGATGAATTCACGAGGCGCTACCTAAATAGCTTTCGGGGAGAACCAGCTATCTCCCGGTTTGATTGGCCTTTCACCCCCAGCCACAGGTCATCCGCTAATTTTTCAACATTAGTCGGTTCGGTCCTCCAGTTAGTGTTACCCAACCTTCAACCTGCCCATGGCTAGATCACCGGGTTTCGGGTCTATACCCTGCAACTTAACGCCCAGTTAAGACTCGGTTTCCCTGCGGCTCCCCTATACGGTTAACCTTGCTACAGAATATAAGTCGCTGACCCATTATACAAAAGGTACGCAGTCACCCCATAAAGAGGCTCCCACTGCTTGTACGTACACGGTTTCAGGTTCTTTTTCACTCCCCTCGCCGGGGTTCTTTTCGCCTTTCCCTCACGGTACTGGTTCACTATCGGTCAGTCAGGAGTATTTAGCCTTGGAGGATGGTCCCCCCATATTCAGACAGGATACCACGTGTCCCGCCCTACTCATCGAGCTCACAACCGGTGCGGTTTTGTGTACGGGGCTGTCACCCTGTATCGCGTGCCTTTCCAGACACTTCCACTACCACACTGGCTGATTCAGGCTCTGGGCTGCTCCCCGTTCGCTCGCCGCTACTGGGGGAATCTCGGTTGATTTCTTTTCCTCGGGGTACTTAGATGTTTCAGTTCCCCCGGTTCGCCTCGTTAACCTATGTATTCAGTTAACGATAGTGTGACGAATCACACTGGGTTTCCCCATTCGGACATCGCCGGGTCAAAGGTTCATATCACCTCGCCGACGCTTTTCGCAGATTAGCACGTCCTTCATCGCCTCTGACTGCCAGGGCATCCACCGTGTACGCTTGGTCGCTTAACCTCACAACCCGAAGATGTTTCACTTCTGATTGCGATAATTGAGAGACTCACGAACAACTTTCGTTGTTCTGTGTTTCAATTTTCAGCTTGATCCAGATTTTTAAAGAGCAAATATCTCAAACATGACTCGCAAGTCAGTTTTGAGATATAACGGCCGGCGACTTTCACTCACACAAACCAGCAAGTGGCGTCCCCTAGGGGATTCGAACCCCTGTTACCGCCGTGAAAGGGCGGTGTCCTGGGCCTCTAGACGAAGGGGACACAAAGTCTCAATCGCAAGACGCCTTGCTTCTCTACATCTATCAGACAATCTGTGTGAGCACTACAAAGGCAGGTTCTTTAAGGTAAGGAGGTGATCCAACCGCAGGTTCCCCTACGGTTACCTTGTTACGACTTCACCCCAGTCATGAATCACAAAGTGGTAAGCGCCCTCCCGAAGGTTAAGCTACCTACTTCTTTTGCAACCCACTCCCATGGTGTGACGGGCGGTGTGTACAAGGCCCGGGAACGTATTCACCGTGGCATTCTGATCCACGATTACTAGCGATTCCGACTTCATGGAGTCGAGTTGCAGACTCCAATCCGGACTACGACATACTTTATGAGGTCCGCTTGCTCTCGCGAGGTCGCTTCTCTTTGTATATGCCATTGTAGCACGTGTGTAGCCCTGGTCGTAAGGGCCATGATGACTTGACGTCATCCCCACCTTCCTCCAGTTTATCACTGGCAGTCTCCTTTGAGTTCCCGGCCGGACCGCTGGCAACAAAGGATAAGGGTTGCGCTCGTTGCGGGACTTAACCCAACATTTCACAACACGAGCTGACGACAGCCATGCAGCACCTGTCTCACGGTTCCCGAAGGCACAACCGCATCTCTGCAGTCTTCCGTGGATGTCAAGACCAGGTAAGGTTCTTCGCGTTGCATCGAATTAAACCACATGCTCCACCGCTTGTGCGGGCCCCCGTCAATTCATTTGAGTTTTAACCTTGCGGCCGTACTCCCCAGGCGGTCTACTTAACGCGTTAGCTCCGGAAGCCACGCCTCAAGGGCACAGCCTCCAAGTAGACATCGTTTACGGCGTGGACTACCAGGGTATCTAATCCTGTTTGCTCCCCACGCTTTCGCACCTGAGCGTCAGTCTTCGTCCAGGGGGCCGCCTTCGCCACCGGTATTCCTCCAGATCTCTACGCATTTCACCGCTACACCTGGAATTCTACCCCCCTCTACGAGACTCAAGCCTGCCAGTTTCGAATGCAGTTCCCAGGTTGAGCCCGGGGATTTCACATCCGACTTGACAGACCGCCTGCGTGCGCTTTACGCCCAGTAATTCCGATTAACGCTTGCACCCTCCGTATTACCGCGGCTGCTGGCACGGAGTTAGCCGGTGCTTCTTCTGCGGGTAACGTCAATGACTGCGGTTATTAACCACAATCCCTTCCTCCCCGCTGAAAGTACTTTACAACCCGAAGGCCTTCTTCATACACGCGGCATGGCTGCATCAGGCTTGCGCCCATTGTGCAATATTCCCCACTGCTGCCTCCCGTAGGAGTCTGGACCGTGTCTCAGTTCCAGTGTGGCTGGTCATCCTCTCAGACCAGCTAGGGATCGTCGCCTTGGTGAGCCGTTACCTCACCAACAAGCTAATCCCATCTGGGCACATCCGGTGGCAAGAGGCCCGAAGGTCCCCCTCTTTGGTCTTGCGACGTTATGCGGTATTAGCTACCGTTTCCAGTAGTTATCCCCCTCCACCGGGCAGTTTCCCAGACATTACTCACCCGTCCGCCACTCGTCAGCGAAGCAGCAAGCTGCTTCCTGTTACCGTTCGACTTGCATGTGTTAGGCCTGCCGCCAGCGTTCAATCTGAGCCATGATCAAACTCTTCAATTTAAGTTTGATGCTCGTGAATTAAACTTCGTAATGAATTACGTGTTCACTCAGAGACTTGGTATTCATTTTTCGTCTTGCGACGTTAAGAATCCATGTCACTTTGAGTGCCCACACAGATTGTCTGATAAATTGTTAAAGAGCAGTTGCGACGCGCTTCAGCGCTCTGTCGCGAGGTGGCGTATATTACGCTTTCCTCTTTCAGAGTCAACCCTGAATTTCAGGATTTTTCTCTTCAACCGGACCGGCTGTTTGTGTGAAGTGATTCACATCCGCCGTGTCGATGGAGGCGCATTATAGGGAGTTCCCGAGCATCCGCAATAGAAAAATTGCAGAAAAATGTCTGACTGCTGCATTCCCCAGCAAAACCCCGCCTTATACCCTTTTACACACAGAGTTATCCACAAAGATGGCGATCTTTGCGTAGATCGTTCCTGCAATAAAGGATCTTCAACAATGGGATAAGCGATGTCGAAATCGAAAAAGAAAAATTCGCGAGCGTTGCGCAAACGTTTTCGTTACAATGCCCCCGCAAAACAAGGATGCCCCATAAGGGGCGTTAGCTAAGTTTTTCGAGAAAGATTCAGCTAACGCTCTCTGTAATAGTCAAATCCAGGGGATTTACCATGCAACAACGTCGTCCAGTCCGCCGCGCTCTGCTCAGTGTTTCTGACAAGGCCGGTATCATCGAATTCGCCCAGGCACTTTCCGCACGTGGTGTGGAGCTGCTGTCGACAGGGGGCACTGCCCGTCTGTTAGCAGATAAAGGTCTGCCGGTGACCGAAGTTTCCGATTACACCGGTTTCCCGGAAATGATGGATGGACGCGTGAAGACCCTGCATCCTAAAGTCCACGGCGGCATTCTTGGCCGTCGCGGCCAGGATGATGGCATTATGGAACAACACGGTATCGCGCCTATTGATATGGTTGTGGTGAACCTGTATCCGTTCGCCCAGACCGTAGCCCGTGAAGGCTGCTCGCTGGAAGACGCGGTTGAAAACATTGATATTGGCGGTCCGACCATGGTGCGCTCCGCCGCCAAGAATCATAAAGATGTCGCCATTGTGGTAAAGAGCAGCGACTACAACGCCATCATTAACGAAATGGATGCCAACGAAGGGTCACTGACCCTGAAGACGCGTTTCGACCTCGCCATCAAAGCCTTCGAACACACCGCCGCGTACGACAGCATGATTGCCAACTACTTTGGCAGTATGGTTCCGGCCTACCACGGCGAAAGTAAAGACGCCGCCGGTCGTTTCCCGCGTACCCTGAACCTGAACTTTATTAAAAAACAGGATATGCGTTACGGTGAGAATAGCCACCAGCAGGCCGCCTTCTATATAGAAGAAGAGATAAAAGAAGCGTCGGTCGCCACCGCTCAGCAGGTTCAGGGCAAAGCGCTCTCTTATAACAATATTGCCGACACCGACGCTGCGCTGGAATGTGTGAAAGAATTCAGCGAGCCGGCCTGCGTTATCGTCAAGCACGCCAACCCGTGCGGCGTTGCGGTAAGCACTTCTATTCTGGATGCCTACGATCGCGCCTACAAAACCGACCCGACCTCCGCGTTCGGCGGCATTATCGCCTTCAACCGCGAGCTGGATGCTGAAACTGCTCAGGCCATCATCTCCCGCCAGTTTGTTGAAGTGATCATCGCGCCATCGGCCTCTGCAGAAGCGCTGAAAATCACTTCTGCCAAACAGAACGTGCGCGTGCTGGTTTGCGGCCAATGGGCAGAACGCGTGCCGGGTCTGGACTTCAAACGCGTAAACGGCGGTCTGCTGGTTCAGGATCGCGATCTGGGCATGGTGACGGAAGCCGATCTGCGCGTGGTGACCAGACGTCAGCCGAGTGAGCAGGAACTGCGTGACGCGCTGTTCTGCTGGAAAGTGGCGAAATTCGTGAAGTCTAACGCCATTGTTTATGCGAAAGAGAATATGACTATCGGCATTGGCGCAGGCCAGATGAGCCGCGTTTATTCCGCGAAAATCGCCGGGATTAAGGCAGGCGATGAAGGTCTGGAAGTCAAAGGTTCTGCAATGGCTTCTGACGCCTTCTTCCCGTTCCGCGATGGTATTGACGCCGCTGCCGCCGTGGGCGTGAGCTGCGTGATCCAGCCTGGCGGTTCTATCCGCGATGATGAAGTGATTGCCGCCGCCGATGAACACGGCATCGCGATGATCTTCACCGACATGCGCCACTTCCGCCATTAATGGAGCAACAGATGAAAGTATTAGTGATCGGCAACGGCGGGCGCGAACATGCGCTGGCGTGGAAAGCGGCTCAGTCGCCGAAAGTCGAAACCGTCTATGTTGCGCCGGGTAACGCCGGTACCGCGCTGGAACCCACGCTGCAGAATGTGGCAATCAGCGCTACCGATATTCCGGCGCTGCTGAATTTCGCCCAAAGCGAGAAGATCGATCTCACCATCGTCGGGCCGGAAGCGCCGTTAGTGATGGGGGTGGTGGATACCTTCCGCGCCGCGGGTCTGAAAATCTTCGGGCCAACCGAAGGCGCCGCGCAGCTCGAAGGCTCCAAAGCCTTCACCAAAGATTTTCTCGCTCGTCATCACATCCCGACGGCGGAATATCAGAACTTCACCGACGTGGAGCCTGCTCTGGCTTACTTACGTGAAAAAGGCGCGCCAATTGTCATCAAGGCCGACGGTCTGGCCGCCGGGAAAGGCGTGATTGTCGCGATGACGCTCGAAGAGGCGGAAGCCGCGGTTCAGGATATGCTGGCAGGCAACGCTTTTGGCGACGCGGGTCACCGCATCGTGATCGAGGAATTTCTCGACGGGGAAGAAGCCAGCTTTATCGTGATGGTGGACGGCGAGCATGTACTGCCGATGGCAACCAGTCAGGATCATAAGCGCGTGGGCGATGGCGATACCGGCCTGAACACTGGCGGAATGGGTGCCTACTCGCCCGCGCCAGTGGTTACCGACGACGTTCATCAGCGCACCATGGAACGCATTATCTGGCCAACCGTAAAAGGGATGGCGGCGGAAGGCAATACGTATACCGGTTTCTTGTATGCGGGGCTAATGATCGACAAGCAGGGTAACCCGAAGGTCATTGAATTCAACTGCCGCTTTGGCGATCCGGAAACCCAGCCTATCATGCTGCGCATGAAGTCCGATCTGGTTGAACTGTGTCTGGCGGCCTGCGAAGGCAAACTGGACGCACAAAAATCCGAATGGGATAAGCGCGCTTCACTGGGCGTGGTGATGGCCGCGGGCGGATACCCGGGTGACTACCGCAACGGCGATGTGATCCACGGCCTGCCGCTGGAAGACGTGGCGGACGGTAAAGTCTTCCACGCCGGTACAAAACTGGCTGATGACGAGCAGGTCGTCACCAGCGGTGGTCGCGTTCTGTGCGTCACCGCACTCGGTGACACCGTTGCCGAAGCCCAGAAACGGGCGTATGCCTTAATGACCGACATCCGCTGGGACGACTGCTTCTGCCGTCACGACATCGGCTGGCGCGCCATTGAACGCGAGCAAAACTAACGCGACAGTTTTGCAAGCAGCGTTTTACGCGTAATCCCTAACTGACGGGCGGCTTCCGTTTTGTTGCCGCCCGTTTTTTCAAGCGCCGCCAGAATCACCTCTTTTTCAACCTCCACCAGCGGCTGAATGGTTTGCTCCTGCACAAGCGGGATCGGCTGTCCCGCAATCGTCAGCGGCAATTCACGTTCTGAAATGTACTCTCCCGTCAGCAACACCACGGCACGCTCAATGGCGTTTTCCAGTTCGCGGATATTCCCCGGCCAGGCGTAATGAATCAGCAGATCCATCGCCTGTGGCGTAAAGCCTTTCACCGCTTTGCGGTTACGTGCCGCAAAACGCTGAAGAAAATGTTCGGCTAACAGCGGAATGTCTTCCCGACGCTGACGCAGGGACGGCATTTCGATGGTTACCACGTTCAGCCGGTAGTAGAGATCCTGACGAAAGCGCCCGGCGCTGACTTCCTGCGCCAGATCCCGATGGGTGGCGGCGATCAGACGTACGTCAACCGTGAGCGTCTGGTTGCTGCCTACCCGCTGCACTTCACGCTCCTGGATTGCCCGCAGCAGACGCACCTGCATCATGGGCGAGATATCGCCGATCTCATCCAGAAACAGTGTACCGCCGTCGGCTTCGACAAAGCGGCCCTCGCGACGCTTGTCGGCGCCGGTAAACGCCCCCTTTTCATGCCCGAACAGTTCGGATTCCAGCAGGGACTCATTGAGCGCCGCACAGTTCAGCGTGACCAGCGGCTTGTCGCTGCGCGCGCTGCTGGCATGGAGCGCGCGCGCGACCAGCTCTTTGCCAGTACCGGAGTCACCATGAATCAGCACCGTCGCGTCGGATGGGGCAACCATTGCGATTTCGCTCAACAGCTGCTGCATCGCCGGGCTTTTTCCCACCATACCGAACTGGCGGGCGGAAACGGACGGCAGATCGCCCGGCGCCTCCTGCGCATGGGCCAGCGATTTCTCCAGCGTCTCCTGTAGGCGGTCAAAATCCAGCGGTTTGATCAGGTAATCCAGCGCCCCGGTTTTTAACGCTTCCACCGCCGTCTCGACGCTGGAAAACGCTGTCATAATCAGTACCGGAATTGCCGGGTTAAGCGCTTTAATCTCTTTGAGCGTCTCAATACCATCCAGTTCCGCCATGCGCACATCGCACAATACCAGGTCAAAGACATGCTCGCGTATCTTCTCCAGCGCCGCCCGCCCGCTGTATGCCAGCGCGACGTTATAGCCCCAGCCGCGAAGCAGCGCCTGTAATATCGTGCAGTGGCTGACATCATCATCTACCACCAGAATGTCGATCGTTTCGCCCGTCATCCTTGTACTTCCTTCTGTTTTGCTTTTACCGGCAGCCAGAGGGTAAAGATAGCGCCTTTGCCCGCCGGGCTTTCTGCCTTGATCGTCCCACCATGCTGTTCAATGATGTTTTGCACTACCGCCAGGCCCAGCCCGGTGCCTTCGGCTTTTGTGGTGTAGTAAGGGGTAAAAATCGTCTCCAGCTGTTCCGGCGCAATCCCCTTCCCGCTGTCTGCAACGACAATCTTAACGCGATCGGCGCCGCTCATGCTTATATCGACGTTAATCGTACCTTGCCTGTCGATGGCGTGTATCGCGTTCAGGTAAAGGTTTAACAACACCTGCGTCAACCTGTCCGGATCGGCCTGGATAAGCGGCAGGGCCGCATTGGGCGTAAACCGCAATTCAATAGCCCGACTCTGCGCGTCCTGGCTCACCAACTGCAGCGAATGGGTAATGACCGTATTGAGATCTACCGGCTGGAGCGTCAAATGAGCGGGCTTCACCAGCTCAAGTAGCTCGCTGACGACCCGGTTTAACCGGTCGGCCTCTTTCGCCATCACCTGCGCCAGCGCGTGCGCTTCACCGCCCGCCGGGGCGCGCTCGGCAAAATACCGCGCCAGCCCTTTAATGGATGACAGCGGATTGCGGATTTCATGCGCCACCCCCGCCGCCAGATGCCCAAGCGCCAGCAGTTTTTCCTGCCGGTTCATTTCGTCCTGAAGCAGTTGTCGCGAACGGAGATATCGCCGGTACCAGAAAAAGGCCATCAACGTCGCCAACAGCACTGTCGTTAAGGCGAAAAGCATGATCAGCATATTGCGCCATTCACGCGCCTGGGTGGTGGCTAACTCACTGGCGTCAAAGGCGATGAAAATCGTCTGCGGCGTGGAAGATATTCCAGCATTGCGCCCCTCGCAACGCGGCATGGCGCCCATGCCGTGTCGACCCGGCGAATGTAGTGGCTGGAACTGGCGGTAAATCTCCAGTGCGGGAACGGTTTTCCCCTGTTCATCCACGGCGTCAACAGAGCGCCAGCGCGCGTCCTCACCGGGATGCAAATGCTGTATCTCATCTGCCGCGTAAAGGGTTCCGCCCACCCGCGCAGGATCGCTGTGCATCAGGATATTTCCCTGCGCGTCCGTGACCGCAAACCAAAGCACGCCAGGCTGCCCTGCCATCTCTTCCAACAGGGTCTGCTGCTGGGCGTGATGCATGCGCATCCCCATCCCGACGCGCGTGCCCGACTCCAGCGCGCGAATCAGCACGCCGCCTTTTTCCAGTAGCGTCTGACGTGCAGAGTCACTTTCCCGGCCATAATCACGGATCACCGCGGCGGCGAATAGCCCGACCAGAATCAGAATGGCGACGGGCAGTATGCCGCTGAGCCATTTCGTAACCGTATCCTTGTGGTGTCGCATAATCCCCTTCGCTTTCACCCGTTATTAATCTCTCCCGATTCAGCAGAAATCATGCCACTTTTTACCGCGCATATCCCTGTTCAGGCACTCAACCCCGGCCCGAAACGAGTAAAAATGACGCGCGGGGTTATTCCGGCGGGTCATTTTTACTCGCTTTTTCGTGAGCGCGCTGACTCAGGCCGCCATTTCCGGGGCTGAGTCCGCTGGCACGGAAGATGCAATACGGTGAGTGAGATGACCAACAGGAGGATAAATGATGAAACGGAATAACAAAGCAGGCCTGGCGATGATTGCGCTTTCGCTGATGGTTTTGGGCGCCAGCCCGGCGCTGGCACGGCATCACTGGGGTTATGGCGACGGTATGTGGCAGCAAAACACCGCTCCGCTCACTGCGGAACAGCAAGTCGCCGCACAAAAAATCCATAATACGTACTACAACCAGGCCAACACACTGCGCCAGCAGCTTATGTCTAAACGTTATGAGTACAACGCGCTGCTCTCCACCAATCCCCCGGACAGCGCAAAGATCAACGCCGTCGCGAAAGAAATGACGTCGTTACGCCAGTCGCTGGACGATCTGCGGGTGAAACGCGATGTGGAGATGGCGGAAGCAGGCGTACCGCAGGGCACGGGTATGGGCTACGGCGGCTGCGGAGGACGTGGCGGTCATATGGGGATGGGGCACTGGTAAAGCGCACGCCGACTTGCGTCAGAACGTCTTCTCGGTCGGCTGCCAGCGACAGAAGTCAGAGTTTGCCACCAGCAACAGCTGTGACCCTTCGGGCGCTTCCAGCCACGCCACGCTTACGTCCATTGACGAGTGGCGCTGGCGGCGCTCGATATGATTCATTGCCCATGGCTCCAGATCGGGTTTCAGTGTTTCACCTTCACAGGTGGTCACCGTACGCTCAGCGGCATGCCAGCGTCCCTGTCGCAACACCACGCGCCCCAGGCGCAGTGCGTCGCTGGTCTGGCGAATCTGCCCCGCGCGATAGCGGTATAAGGCGATTTGATCGTTAGAAAGCTGCTGCTTATGTCCGTCGACTTCACGCTGCATAAAGCTCAGCTCACCGCGATCGTCAAACCGCACGCGGATATGCTCCGGCGGTTTGCTGTAAATATTGAGTTCAATCAGAGAGAGGGTTTCTCCCTGCCAGCGGTACTCGCTGGTGGTAGTACTGCCGTTACGCCACGGGCTAAACACCGAAAGCAGATGCACGCCGTCCGCTTCATCTTTACGCCAGATACGCACGGCGCCCTGATCGTCAGCGAATCCGCTGGCGGTAAAGGGCGGTGGAGAAGCGTTATGACTGCAGGCCGTCAGCAACAGCACGCCCGCCAGCGCCAGCGTACGACGCCAGACAGACAAAAGGGGCGACACCGCCCCTTCGTTAAAACTGTTCACAGCCACGCGGTCTTACTTAACAGCGTCTTTCAGTGCCTTACCAGAAACAAATGCCGGTACGTTAGCAGCGGCGATTTTGATTTCTTTACCGGTCTGCGGGTTGCGGCCAGTGCGCTCAGCACGGTGGTTCACTTTGAAGGTACCGAAACCAACCAGTTGTACAGCATCGCCTTCTTTCAGAGACTCAGTAATGGCAGCCAGAGTAGATTCCAGAGCAGCTTTAGCCTGGGTTTTGGACAGTTCTGCTTTGTCTGCAATTACATCAATCAGTTGAGTCTTGTTCATAAGTTATCCTTACAATGTGTTTATCGCTTGCTAAGCATCGAGTGCGACGGAAATGCCAGAAAAGCACTCTCCTGCATACACGCACCGATAGCCACTTTTTTTCGCCCTCCAAATGTAGACCAGACGGGGGGCGGAAGGGAAGCCTTCAGGCACGACAATTCAGACGTTAAATCACGTTTTCGTGTCTTATTGCTGAAAATTTATACCGATATTGCTCTCGCCAGCCTCACGCAGGTCTGCTCTGAGCCCTTTTATCAGTTCAATGTCGCGTTCTTCGCAGTCGGCTAAAAGTCGGAATATTTCCCACTGAATATCCCATTCCTGCTCAACCGCAGGGTTCTCTTTCAGCTCCTCATCGGTCATTTCGCGACCCGCCTGAGTCATTTCCAGCATCGCTACCGTGGTAATGGATGTCTTACTGACTTCAATGGCATGCTCAAGCGTTTCTCCGCTCAAACGAGAATGTACCAGTTCGCTCAACGCCACACAGGCGTCTATCGCCGGATAAACGCCATACAGGTCATAGTCGTCCGCGACCGGAATCGCCTCTTCGAACTTCTCCAGTTGGCTGTCGAAATTCACTTTCGCGTCTTTCACCGTCAGCGTTTCCCAGATGAGGTCGAGGATACGGCGATACACCTGACCGTCGCCAAAGTCCGTCTGTTTGCAGAACATGGCGTAGTTCGGATACATGCGCTCGCACAGGCAGGCCATAAACGTAACGTGCTGCCAGCTTTCCAGGCGTTCCAGACGCAGATGAATCGGGTTTTGTAACATGATGAATTCTCGAAACGGAAATTAGCCGCAGTGTACATTAATCAGGGCTGAATTTCCTGCCATCGCGTGAAGGCCGGACGCCCTGACGCAACGGCATCCGCCCAGCGAGTCGGCTCCGGCAGACGATAGCCTTTCATGCAGCGTTGCACCCACGCCAGCGCGCTGTCCAGCCCGACGCGATGCCCTGTCGCGATAAACAGCGGATTACACCGCGCCTTGCTGCGCCACACCCAGGCCAGTTGCTCGCCTTTGTCCATCAGCGGCGCCAGTGCGCCAGGCTCCGCGGAGAGCGGTTCAAACTTGCCGCACAGGCGTTTTTTCGCCACGCCAATAGTGGGCACGTCCACCAGTAGCCCAAAATGGCTGGCGACGCCGAGACGGCGCGGGTGTGAAACACCGTGACCGTCGACAAACAGCAGGTCGGGTTTTTGCGACAGTTGTTCCCACGCCGCGAGCAGCGCGGGGTATTCACGAAACGAGAGGAAGCCGGGGATATAAGGCATGGTGGTGGCGATACGCGCCACCTTGTATTCGACCAGCTCAAGAGAAGGGTATTTCAGCAAAACCATTGCTGCTCGCGTCACCTCTCCCCCCTGCTCAAACCCGACGTCTGCCCCGGCGATCAGATCCGGCGGATCGTTATCGAGCCGATCCTCGCGGATCACGGATGAAGCAAGGTCAAGTTGTTGAGCGCGTAGCGACGCGAGATCCATGGTTTCTCCTTAGCGGTGGTATTGCGCGGACAGTCGGTGTACGGCCTCCACAAATGCGCCAGCGTGTTCCGGCGGCACATCCTGATGGATGCCGTGGCCGAGGTTAAAGACGTGGCCTTCGCCCTGGCCGAAACCAGAAAGTATAGACGCCACTTCCTCTTCGATGCGGGCAGGCGGCGCATAAAGCATCGACGGGTCCATGTTGCCTTGCAGGGCGACCTTATGCCCGACGCGGCGACGCGCGTCGGCAATATCGGTGGTCCAGTCCAGTCCCAGCGCGTCACAGCCGGTTTCCGCCATTGCTTCCAGCCACTGTCCGCCGCCTTTGGTGAATAGTGTGACCGGCACGCGGCGACCGTCATTTTCGCGTAGCAGGCCATCGACAATTTTGTGCATGTAGTACAGTGAGAACTGCTGATAGTCGCGTCCGGTCAGCACGCCGCCCCAGGTATCGAAAATCATCACCGACTGGGCGCCCGCTTTGATTTGCGCGTTGAGATACAGCGTGACGCTTTTCGCCAGCTTATCGAGCAGCGCGTGCAGGGTATGCGGGTCGGCGTACATCATCTTCTTGATCACGGTGAAAGCCTTGCTGCTGCCGCCTTCCACCATGTAGGTCGCCAGCGTCCACGGGCTACCGGAGAAGCCGATGAGCGGGACCTCGCCTTTCAGTTCACGGCGAATCGTACGCACGGCGTTCATCACGTAGCCCAGCTCGTCTTCCGGATCGGGAATGGGGAGTTTGTCGACGTCAGCCTTACAGGCGACCGGCGAAGTAAAACGTGGGCCTTCTCCGGCTTCAAAGTAAAGGCCCAGCCCCATCGCATCCGGAATGGTCAGAATGTCCGAAAAGAGGATCGCCGCATCCAGCGGATAACGGCGCAGCGGCTGGAGCGTGACTTCGCAGGCCAGCTCGGCGTTTTTGCACAGGGACATAAAATCGCCTGCCTGGGCGCGGGTCGCTTTATACTCCGGTAAATAACGGCCAGCCTGGCGCATCATCCATACCGGGGTGACATCAACGGGCTGGCGCAGCAGCGCACGCAGATAACGATCGTTTTTCAGTTCGGTCATTTTGCAGTTCCTTATTGCGTCAGTCCGTCAGTTTACCATGTCATTCATATTCAGCCCGACATATTGCCACCGTATCTTCGATCAGACGCCGCGCGACGGTGCCTGGCGGCGGCAGAAGCGGTAAATCGTCGTAGCGATACCAGTCCGCTTCCAGCAACTCTTTTGGATCGATGACAATCTCGCCGCTGTCGTATTCCGCCATAAACGCGGTCATCAACGACATCGGGAACGGCCACGGCTGCGAGGTCACGTAGCGCAGATTTTTCACTGTAATCCCGCTCTCTTCCATCACTTCGCGCGCGACAGCCTGTTCCAGCGTTTCGCCCACCTCCACGAACCCGGCGAGCACGGTATGAATGCCATTGCGATGGCGGGTATGTTGGGCGAGCAGAAGGGTATCATCACGACGAATGGCGACAATAATACAGGGGGCGATTTGTGGATAGTAGCGTTCACGGCAGTGGCGACACAGCATTGCCCATTCGGTTTTACTCGGGTGCATAGGGTGACCGCAGTAGCCGCAGAATTTGTGCGAGCGGAAGAACTCCGCCAGCTGCACGCCCCGCCCCGCCAATTGAAACAAGCCGACATCCTGATCGATAACCTGGCGGACTGACCCCATATCGTGACGACGCTGCTGCTGTATCAACCAGACAGGCTCACCTTCCCATTCGCCAATGTGTAATGCGCGCTGTCCCACAAGATCGAAATTTGCCGCGTCGCCGTGTGGCAATTCCCCATAGGGCAACCATAATTTTTGTTCATGACTGACGATCCACCAGCCGTGATCCCATTTTTCAATAATACGATCCATAGCTCTTGCACTACCTTTGCGTCACTGGCATGTTGATAACATTATTTTTACATTTCTGGGTAAGCAGTTTTAACTCTACACTTGCGGAGTCAATCATGTTAAACCAGCTGGAAAACCTGACGGAACGCGTCGGTGGAAGTAATAAACTGGTTGATCGCTGGCTACATGTACGTAAGCATCTGCTCGTGGCTTACTACAATCTGGTTGGCATTAAGCCTGGCAAAGAATCGTACATGCGGTTGAATGAAAAAGCGCTGGATGATTTTTGTCAGAGCCTGGTCGATTACCTTTCCGCCGGACACTTCAGTATTTATGAACGTATTCTGCATAAATTGGAAGGGAACGGTCAGCTTTTAAACGCGACCAAAATCTGGCCACAGCTGGAAGCCAATACCCAGCAGATCATGAACTACTATGATTCCACTCTCGAGACCGCCATCGATCATGACAATTGCTATGAATTTCAACAGGCGCTGTCGGATATCGGCGAAGCGCTGGAAGCACGCTTTGTTCTCGAAGATAAGCTGATTATGCTGGTATTTGACGCCATGCATGACCACGCCAGAATTAAACGACCTGCTTGAGTTCTGCGCAATTAACGAGTAGGTTAAAAACGTCCCCCTCTCCGGAGGGGATGTCATCTTGTCGGAGTGCCTGATTTCCACAACGTATCCGCGATGCCAGAAGGTAACGCAAAGAATGAAGTGGAAAAGGCTGAGACCGTTAATTCGGGATCCGCGGAACCTGATCAGGTTAAGACCTGCGAAGGGAACAAGAGTAATTCTGCATCATGCACCTGCCCGCAAGGGCGGCGCACATCCATTACTCCATCCGTCGTCTGACAAGCCACGTCCTTAATTTTTTATGGAATGAGCTATGTCTACCACTCAGTTAACCCGTCGCGAGCAGCGCGCCCAGGCCCAGCATTTTATTGATACGCTGGAAGGCACCGCTTTCCCCAATTCGAAGCGGATCTACATTACCGGTTCACAGCCGGATATCCGCGTCCCGATGCGGGAGATCCAGCTTAGCCCGACGCTTATCGGCGGCAGCAAAGAGGCTCCTCAGTTCGAAGCTAATGAAGCCGTACCGGTGTACGATACCTCCGGCCCCTATGGCGACCCGGAAATTGCCATCAACGTGCAGCAGGGTCTGGCGAAACTGCGCCAACCGTGGATTGACGCGCGTGACGACAGTGAAGCGCTCAGCGATCGCAGCTCTGCCTATACCAAAGCTCGCCTGGCCGACGACGGTCTGGATGCGCTGCGCTTTACCGGCCTGCTGACGCCAAAACGCGCCAAAGCGGGTCGCCGTGTCACACAGCTACATTACGCCCGCCAGGGGATCGTCACGCCAGAGATGGAATTTATCGCCATTCGTGAAAACATGGGTCGCGAGCGCATCCACAGCGAAGTCCTGCGCCATCAGCATCCGGGCGAGGGCTTTGGCGCACGCCTGCCGGAGAACATCACGCCGGAGTTTGTGCGTGACGAAGTGGCTGCGGGCCGCGCGATTATTCCCGCCAACATCAATCACCCGGAATCCGAGCCAATGATCATTGGCCGCAATTTCCTGGTGAAGGTCAACGCTAACATCGGCAACTCGGCGGTCACTTCCTCCATCGAAGAAGAGGTGGAAAAGCTGGTATGGTCAACCCGCTGGGGCGCAGACACGGTCATGGACCTCTCCACCGGCCGCTATATTCACGAAACCCGCGAGTGGATCCTGCGTAACAGCCCGGTGCCGATCGGCACTGTCCCGATCTATCAGGCGCTGGAGAAAGTTAATGGGATCGCTGAAGATCTCACCTGGGAAGCCTTTCGCGACACATTGCTGGAACAGGCGGAACAGGGCGTGGACTACTTCACTATTCACGCCGGCGTGTTGCTGCGTTACGTGCCAATGACGGCGAAACGCCTGACCGGCATCGTCTCGCGCGGTGGGTCGATCATGGCGAAGTGGTGTTTGTCCCATCATCAGGAAAACTTCCTCTATACGCATTTCCGCGAGATCTGCGAAATCTGCGCCGCTTACGACGTTTCGCTCTCGCTGGGAGACGGCCTGCGCCCCGGTTCCATTCAGGATGCCAACGACGAAGCGCAATTCGCTGAACTGCATACCCTGGGCGAGCTGACAAAAATCGCCTGGGAATACGACGTACAGGTGATGATCGAGGGGCCTGGACATGTGCCGATGCAGATGATCCGCCGCAACATGACCGAGGAGCTGGAACACTGCCACGAAGCGCCGTTCTACACCCTGGGGCCGTTAACCACGGATATTGCACCGGGATATGACCACTTCACCTCCGGCATTGGTGCGGCGATGATCGGCTGGTTTGGCTGCGCCATGCTCTGCTATGTGACGCCGAAAGAACACCTCGGTTTGCCAAACAAAGAGGACGTGAAACAGGGGCTGATCACCTACAAAATTGCCGCCCACGCCGCGGATCTGGCGAAAGGCCACCCGGGCGCGCAGATCCGCGACAACGCGATGTCGAAAGCGCGCTTTGAATTCCGCTGGGAAGACCAGTTCAACCTGGCGCTGGACCCGTTTACCGCTCGCGCCTATCACGACGAAACCCTGCCGCAGGAATCAGGCAAAGTAGCCCACTTCTGCTCCATGTGCGGGCCCAAATTCTGCTCGATGAAAATCAGCCAGGAAGTGCGTGACTACGCCGCCGCGCAGACCATTGAAGTGGGGATGGCGGATATGTCGGAGAATTTCCGCGCCAGGGGCGGCGAAATTTATCTGCGTAAGGAGGAAGCGTGATGTATCAGCCCGATTTTCCTTCCGTCCCTTTTCGTCTGGGGCTGTATCCGGTTGTCGACAGCGTCGCGTGGATCGAACGCCTGCTGGAGGCGGGCGTACGTACCCTCCAGCTACGCATCAAGGATAAACGCGATGAAGAGGTAGAAGCTGACGTGGCCGCCGCCATTGCGCTCGGGCGTCGCTACGATGCCCGCCTGTTTATCAACGACTACTGGCGGCTGGCGATCAAGCACAATGCCTACGGCGTACATCTGGGCCAGGAAGATCTGGAAACCACCGATTTGCATGCCATCCGCGAAGCCGGCTTGCGACTTGGCGTTTCCACTCATGACGATATGGAGATCGACGTGGCGCTCGCCGCTCGCCCCTCCTATATCGCCCTCGGCCACGTTTTCCCGACGCAAACCAAACAGATGCCTTCGGCGCCGCAGGGGTTGACGCAGTTGACGGCCCACATTAAGCGCCTTGCCGATTATCCCACCGTCGCCATCGGCGGGATCAGCCTTGAACGCGCCCCTGCCGTGCTGGAAACCGGTGTCGGTAGCATTGCGGTGGTCAGTGCGATCACTCAGGCCGAAGACTGGCGCGTCGCTACCGCGCAGTTACTCGAATTAGCAGGAGTGGGTGATGAACGATCGTGATTTTATGCGCTACAGCCGTCAAATTCTGCTTGGCGAGATTGCCGTAGAAGGGCAGCAAAGGCTACTCGACAGCCATGTGCTGATTGTCGGCCTGGGCGGTTTAGGTTCGCCTGCCGCGCTTTATCTGGCTGGCGCAGGCATCGGCACGCTGGTGCTGGCCGACGACGACGAGGTGCACATCAGCAACCTGCAACGACAAATACTGTTCACTGCTGATGATATCGCGCACCCCAAATCGCAGATCGCGCGGCAGCGTCTGGCGCGTCTCAATCCGGATATCGAGTTGATCGCGTTACCGCAACGCCTGACCGGTGACGCCCTCAGGCAGGCGGTGGCGCAGGCGGATGTGGTGCTCGACTGCACCGATAATATGGCGACGCGTCAGGCGATTAACGCTGCCTGCGTGGCGCTTGATACGCCGCTGATTACCGCCAGCGCCGTTGGGTTCGGCGGACAGCTCATGGTACTGACGCCGCCCTGGACGCAGGGCTGTTACCGCTGCCTGTGGCCGGACGACGATGAGCCTGAGCGCAACTGTCGTACCGCAGGCGTGGTTGGCCCGGTGGTTGGGGTGATGGGCGCATTACAGGCACTGGAGGCGATCAAATGGCTTAGCGGTGTGGAAGCGCCCACCGGCGAAATGCGCCTGTTTGACGGCAAAACCAGCCAGTGGCGCAGCCTGGCGTTACGGCGCGCCAGCAACTGTCCGGTCTGCGGAGGGCAACATGCAAATCGTGTTTAATGATGAGCCAATACAGTGTGCGAGTGAGCTGTCGGTGTCAGACCTGCTGACGCAGCTCAATCAGCTTAAGCCCGGCACCGCGCTGGCGCTCAATCAACAGATCCTGCCGCGCGAGCAGTGGGAACGCCAAATCGTGCAGGAAGGCGACCAGATCCTGCTTTTTCAGGTTATCGCAGGGGGTTGAGATGTTACGTATCGCAGATAAAACCTTTGATTCACATCTGTTTACCGGCACGGGGAAATTTGCCTCGCCGCAGTTGATGATTGACGCCATCCGCGCCTCAGGCAGTCAGTTGGTGACGCTGGCGATGAAGCGGGTAGATTTGCATAAGCCAAATGACGCGATACTCGCGCCGCTGATCGAGGCAGGTATGACGCTGTTACCTAACACCTCCGGCGCGAAAACGGCTGAAGAAGCCATTTTTGCCGCACAGCTGGCGCGCGAAGCGCTCGGGACAAACTGGCTGAAGCTCGAAATCCATCCTGATGCCCGCTGGCTGCTGCCGGACCCCATCGAAACAGTGAAAGCCGCCGACGCGCTGGTGAAACAGGGATTCGTAGTATTGCCCTACTGCGGCGCTGACCCGGTGTTGTGCAAACGGCTGGAAGAAGCAGGCTGCGCGGCGGTGATGCCGTTAGGCGCGCCAATTGGCTCTAATCAGGGGCTGGAAACGCGCGCGATGCTGGAGATCATCATCCAACAGGCGACTGTTCCGGTGGTGGTGGACGCTGGCATTGGCATCCCCAGCCACGCGGCGCAGGCCCTGGAAATGGGGGCGGATGCCGTGCTGGTTAATACGGCCATCGCGGTGGCTGACGATCCGGTCACCATGGCGAGCGCCTTCCGCCTGGCGGTCGAAGCCGGGTTACTGGCACGCCAGGCGGTGCCCGGCTCTCGTCGCGCCAGCGCCAGCGCCACCAGCCCGCTGACGGGCTTTCTGGAGGCGTCAGTATGAAAACGTTCACTGAGCGCTGGCGACAGCTGGACTGGGATGATATTCGCCTGCGCATCAACAGCAAAACGTCCGCTGACGTGGAACGGGCGCTTAACGCTCACGTACTCAGCCGTGACGATATGATGGCGTTGCTGTCACCTGCGGCCAGCGCGTATCTGGAACCGCTGGCGCAGCGGGCGCAGAAGCTTACCCGCCAGCGCTTCGGCAACACGGTAAGCTTTTACGTTCCGCTGTATCTCTCTAATTTGTGTGCAAACGACTGTACTTACTGTGGTTTTTCAATGAGCAACCGCATCAAGCGCAAGACGCTGGATGAGGCAGAGATTGCGCGGGAGTGCGACGCCATTCGCGAGCTGGGGTTTGAGCATCTGCTGCTGGTGACCGGTGAACATCAGGCTAAGGTGGGAATGGACTATTTTCGTCACCACCTTCCCGCTATTCGTCGTCGGTTTTCATCGTTGCAGATGGAGGTGCAGCCATTATCGGAAGCGGAGTACGCCGAACTAAAAACGCTGGGACTTGACGGCGTGATGGTGTATCAGGAAACCTGGCATGAGGCGCAGTATGCGCAACACCATCTCCGGGGCAAGAAGCAGGACTTTATCTGGCGGCTCGAAACGCCGGATCGTCTGGGGCGCGCCGGGATCGATAAAATTGGCCTTGGCGCGCTGATTGGCCTTTCAGACAGTTGGCGGGTCGATTGCTACATGATGGCTGAACATCTGCTCTGGTTGCAGCAACACTACTGGCAGAGCCGGTATTCTGTCTCTTTCCCGCGCCTGCGTCCGTGCACGGGGGGTATAGCGCCAGCATCGCTCATGGATGAACGTCAACTGGTGCAGACCATTTGCGCCTTTCGTCTGTTCGCGCCGGAGATTGAGCTGTCGCTGTCCACGCGGGAGTCACCGTGGTTTCGGGACCACGTTATTCCGCTGGCCATCAATAACGTCAGCGCCTTCTCGAAAACGCAGCCAGGCGGCTATGCCGACAACCATCCTGAACTGGAGCAGTTCGTCCCCCATGATAACCGGCGTCCTGCCGCTGTCGCCGACGCGCTTAGCGCCCGGGGGTTACAGCCGGTGTGGAAGGACTGGGACCCATACCTTGGGCGCGTCTCGCAAAGATCATGAACGATAATGTAAACCGGTAATTATTCTCCGTGCCGCTACGGAGAACAGAAAACGGGCGGTTGCTGTCAGCCACCCGCTTTTTTAAGGTACGTCCGTCAGCAGTGCTGTCCAGGGCGAAAAGCTTCTTCCTCGTTTCGCCCTGCCCTCACTGCTATCGGCGAGGTTAAATCCCAGTTTCAGCGAAAAGTGGCAACAAGACGGCGTAATATTTAAGATAAATCACCGCGAGTCATATTGTCGGGATTATAATTACAGGCATCCTTTCCTGATATGCAAAGCCACTTTGCGCGTTTCACGGCGCACTTATCTTCAGGATTTTTACCTTCTGGAACAAGTAACAGTAATGGCACGTCATAACAGAAAACTCTCTTTTACCACACCCATACTGGTGAGCTTTACGGGGATCTTGCTGAGCTTTGTGCTGATCGCCATCTTTATTACGTTTACTCAACGGAATGATTTCCTTGAGGATTATCATAACATCAACCGTAACTTTACCCATAACCTCGCGGTGAACTATACCGAATCGCTGTTGCGGGAAAATGATTATATTCTGGGCCGCGCGGCGACCTTTTTTTCCCGCAATGATCATTTGAATGAAACGGTGAACCTCGACCCGGACAACGGCCTGAAGACGCTGATGCAGTTACAAACGCTGATGCCTTCCGTCTCTTCCGTCTCGCTGGCTGATATTGAGGGTCATTATCTGCGCGCGCCGCAGGTGCTGAACAACGAACGCAGTCGGTCTTTTGACGCCAAAACGCGCCCGTGGTTTATGGATCAAGCCGAGGCCAGCACCTTTAGTCGCTACACCTCACCCTACCTTGACCACTTCACCCGCAATCCGACGGTGACGATCTACAAACCCATAATTTCGCCGGAGGGCAAACTGAAAGGCAGTATCGCATTTCACCTCGATCTGACCTCGATGGGGTATACCCTGCGTCAGATGGTTGCCCCTGTACAGGGAGAATTTTTCGTGGTCGATCGAGACGGGCAGGTGGTGCTTCATCCGGATACGGGCGCGTTGTTCAAGCAGTACGTCAGTAAAGACATCATGAATAAGATGACCAGCGGCGAAGGGAACCTGTACGATCCGGACAGCCAAACCTGGTACTACTACTATTCATTTACTAACCCAGACTGGTTTGTGATTTATCGGGTGTCGAATCCCACGCTGTTGGATCTGACGCGCCATGAGACCAATATTGTCGCCTGGGGCTTTGCCCTCGCCGCCATCATGATTGCATTGTTCGGCCTTTATTTGCGTCACGCTTCGCGTACGGTACTGATGAACATTATCAATGCGATCAAAACCGGCGACGTTAACCGCGCGCCGCGTCTTGAAGCGATGCTCAGTAAGGCCATTGAATCCAACAAAGAACGCGAGTTGATTTACGTGCGTCAGGCGACGATTGACGCCCTGACCGGCTGTAAAAACCGGCGCGCGTTTGATAACGACATTGCCGCGCTGATGAACGATCACCAACCGTTTGCCCTGGCGCTGGTAGATATTGATAACTTTAAATCCATCAATGACACATGGGGCCACCTGAACGGAGACATTGTTTTACGCAACGTCGCGCGTGAAGGCATTCAGATCCTGCAACCCGAGGCGGTGTCCTTGTACCGCTATGGCGGTGAAGAATTTGCCGTACTGTTTTCGGGTGAGCAGTTAAACAATGCGCTTCCGTTGCTGGAACGCTGGCGTGAACAGATCGCCCGGCGAACCTGGCGCGAGGAAGGGTTACATGTCACCTTCAGCGCCGGACTGGGTGAATGGAATCTGGAAAGCCAGGAACAGTTGGTGATGCGGGTAGATGAAGCCTTGTATAAAGCGAAACAGGAAGGCAAGAATCGCATCATCACCACCAACGGCTAATTTCGACCCCACCCTGCAAAGCCCGTCACGACGGGCTTTTTTACGAATTAAGAAAAACCGTAACCGGTTTCATTTTTTGTGCGGTTTCTTTGTGATGCTTTACACACATTCAACGTGAGCCGGTTGTTCTCTGCCTGCAGCGGGACTAAAGATGAAGTATCAACGGAACCGTGAGAGCCAACTATGAAGAACATCGTTTTATGCTGTGCCGCCGGGATGTCCACCAGCATGCTGGTACAACGAATGAAAGATGCCGCTCTGAAGAAAGGCGTTGAAGTCACTATCAAGGCAGTGCCCGTCGCCGAGTTCAAGGAAAATATCGCCACGGCGGATATTGTTCTGCTGGGCCCGCAGGTGAAATACGAGCAGGCAAAACTGCAGGCGCAGGCCGATCCGCTGGGCAAGAAGGTCGCGGTGATCGACATGATGGATTACGGCATGATGAAAGGCGATGCCGTACTGGAAAAAGCGCTCAAACTGCTGGAGTCATAATGGAAGATTTAGAAACGACAATCATGGAACTGCTGGTCAACGCGGGTGCGGCGCGCAGTGCTGCCCTGACAGCGTTGCAGATGGCTCGCAAAGGTGATTTTGACGAAGCCGAAAAAGCGATGGAAGAGTCGCGCGAGTATGTGAAGCATGCGCACACCATCCAGACGCAGCTTATTGGGCTCGATGAAGGTACAGGAAAGCTGCCGGTTAACCTGATTACCGTCCACTCGCAGGATCACCTGATGAACGCGATGGTCATCCAGGATCTGGCGGGCGATATGATTGAGCTTTATCGTCGGCTACCGCTTTCGAACGAATAAAAACGCGGTGGCGAGACGCTTACCGGGCTGAAAAAAGTATAAAAAAACCCGCCGAAGCGGGTTTTTTGTTAAAGGCATCAACGATTATTCGTTGTCGGAACCGCCCAGACCTGCGTTCAGCAGTTCTGCAAGGCTCGCGGATGCATCTTCGGCAGTCACCTGCGGTGCAGCTGGCAGTTCGCCCGCTGCGCGACGACGCATACGATCCTGGTGGTACGCGTAACCGGTACCTGCCGGGATCAGACGACCCACGATAACGTTCTCTTTCAGGCCACGCAGTTCGTCGCGTTTACCCGCAACGGCTGCTTCGGTCAGGACACGCGTGGTTTCCTGGAACGATGCGGCAGAAATGAACGATTCGGTAGCCAGAGACGCTTTGGTGATACCCAGCAGATCGCGGGAGTACGTTGCGCCCACTTTGCCGTTCGCTTCCAGTTCGCGGTTCGCGATCTTGACGCGGGAGTATTCAACCTGCTCGCCTTCCAGGAAGTCGGAGCTGCCCGCGTTTTCGATGGTAGCTTTACGCAGCATCTGACGAACGATAACTTCGATGTGCTTATCGTTAATCTTAACGCCCTGCAGACGGTATACGTCCTGGACTTCGTTAACAATGTAACGGGTCACAGCATGCACACCACGCAGACGCAGGATGTCGTGCGGCGCTTCCGGACCGTCGGAAACCACGTCACCACGTTCTACACGTTCACCTTCGAACACGTTGAGCTGACGCCATTTCGGAATCATCTCTTCGTATGGCTCGCTACCGTCTACCGGGGTGATAACCAGACGACGTTTCCCTTTGGTCTCTTTACCGAAGGAAATAATACCGCTGATTTCAGCCAGGATTGCCGGCTCTTTCGGACGACGGGCTTCGAACAGGTCCGCAACGCGCGGCAGACCACCGGTGATATCCTTGGTACCGCCGGATTCCTGCGGAATACGCGCCAGGGTGTCACCAGAGCTGATCTGTACGCCATCTTCCAGCTGTACAATCGCTTTACCCGGCAGGAAGTACTGCGCAGGCATATCGGTACCCGGGATCAGCACGTCGTTACCCTGAGCATCAACGATTTTCAGTGCAGGACGCAGATCTTTACCGCCGGTAGTACGTTCAGCAGAATCCAGAACCACCAGAGAAGACAGACCGGTCAGCTCGTCGGTCTGACGAGTAATGGTCTGGCCGTCAATCATGTCAGTAAAGCGGATGAAACCACTTACTTCGGTGATAACCGGCATGGTGTGCGGATCCCAGTTTGCAACGGTTTCACCGCCGGCAACCTGCTCGCCATCACCTTTCGCCATAACCGCGCCGTAAGGCACTTTATAGCTCTCTTTGGTACGACCGAATTCGTCGATCAGCTTCAGCTCGGTGTTACGGGAGGTGATAACCAGTTTACCGCTGGAGTTCACAACCGACTTCGCGTTGCTGAGCTTGATACTACCTTTGTTTTTCACCTGGATGCTGGATTCCGCAGCCGCACGAGATGCCGCACCACCGATGTGGAACGTACGCATCGTCAGCTGTGTACCCGGTTCACCGATGGACTGTGCCGCGATAACGCCGATAGCCTCACCTTTGTTGATGATGTGGCCACGCGCCAGGTCACGACCGTAGCAGTGCGCACAGACACCAAAGTCGGTGTCGCAGGATACGACGGAACGCACTTTCACGGCATCGACAGAGTTCTCTTCCAGCAGGTCACACCACTGTTCGTGCAGCAGCGTGTTGCGCGGAACCAGAATGTCGGCAGTACCCGGCTTCAGTACGTCTTCAGCGGTAACACGACCCAGTACGCGATCGCGCAGCGGTTCTTTAACGTCGCCACCCTCGATAACCGGCGTCATCAGGATACCTTCGTGCGTACCACAGTCGTCTTCGGTTACCACCAGATCCTGCGCCACGTCAACCAGACGACGGGTCAGATAACCGGAGTTCGCCGTTTTCAGCGCGGTATCCGCCAGACCTTTACGCGCACCGTGCGTGGAGATGAAGTACTGGAGTACGTTCAGACCTTCACGGAAGTTCGCGGTGATTGGCGTTTCGATGATGGAGCCATCCGGCTTCGCCATCAGACCACGCATACCCGCCAACTGACGAATCTGAGCAGCGGAACCACGCGCACCGGAGTCGGCCATCATGTAGATGCTGTTGAAGGAAACCTGCTGTTCTTCCTGACCGTCACGGTTAATCACGGTTTCGGTTTGCAGGTTATCCATCATCGCTTTGGATACACGATCGTTCGCCGCAGCCCAGATATCGATCACTTTGTTATAGCGTTCGCCCGCGGTCACCAGACCAGACTGGAACTGTTCCTGAATCTCAGCAACTTCGGCTTCCGCCTCAGAGATGATTTCGTATTTTTTGTCCGGGATGACCATGTCATCGATACCAACGGATGCACCTGAACGCGCTGCATACGCAAAGCCGGTATACATCGTCTGGTCCGCAAAAATTACGGTCGGTTTCAGGCCCAGAATACGGTAGCAGGTGTTCAGCATTTTGGAGATCGCTTTCTTACCCAGCGCCTGGTTGACGATGGAGAAAGGCAGACCTTTCGGTACGATCATCCACAGAATGGCACGGCCAATGGTCGTGTCTTTCAGGCTGGTTTTCGCAACGAATTCGCCGTTAGCATCTTTTTCGTATTCAGTGATACGCACTTTGACGCGCGCATGCAGAGAGGCCAGGCCAGCGCGATAAATACGCTCAGCTTCTTTCGGGCCAGTCAGCACCATGCCTTCGCCTTTGGCGTTAACACTGTCACGGGTCATGTAGTACAGACCCAGTACAACGTCCTGAGACGGAACGATGATAGGTTCGCCGTTCGCCGGGGACAGGATGTTGTTGGTAGACATCATCAGCGCACGCGCTTCGAGCTGGGCTTCCAGCGTCAGCGGTACGTGAACAGCCATCTGGTCACCATCGAAGTCGGCGTTATACGCCGCACAAACCAGCGGGTGCAGCTGGATAGCTTTACCTTCGATCAGTACCGGTTCGAATGCCTGGATACCCAGACGGTGCAGCGTCGGCGCACGGTTCAACAGTACCGGGTGTTCGCGGATCACTTCGTCCAGGATATCCCAAACGACAGCTTCTTCGCGCTCAACCATTTTCTTCGCGGCTTTGATGGTGGTGGCGAGGCCACGCAGTTCCAGCTTGCCGTAAATGAATGGTTTGAACAGCTCCAGCGCCATTTTCTTCGGCAGGCCGCACTGATGCAGACGCAGGTATGGACCTACGGTGATAACAGAACGACCGGAGTAGTCAACACGCTTACCGAGCAGGTTCTGACGGAAACGACCCTGCTTACCTTTGATCATGTCGGCTAAAGATTTCAGAGGACGCTTGTTAGAACCGGTGATCGCACGACCGCGACGACCGTTATCCAGCAGGGCGTCAACCGCTTCCTGCAGCATACGTTTTTCGTTGCGTACGATGATGTCCGGCGCAGCCAGATCCAGCAGACGTTTCAGACGGTTGTTACGGTTGATCACGCGGCGGTACAGATCGTTCAGATCCGACGTTGCGAAACGACCGCCATCCAGCGGAACCAGCGGACGCAGATCTGGCGGCAGAACCGGCAGAACGGTCAGGATCATCCACTCCGGCTTGTTGCCGGACTGTACGAACGCTTCCAGCAGTTTGATACGCTTGGTCAGCTTCTTACGCTTGGTTTCGGAGTTGGTTTCGTTCAGCTCTTCGCGCAGCGTTTCACATTCTTGCTCCAGATCCATGCTCTTCAGCAGGGCCTGGATCGCTTCGGCGCCCATTTTCGCGTCGAATTCGTCACCGAACTCTTCCAGCGCATCCAGATACTGTTCTTCAGTCAGGATCTGCTGGCGTTCCAGGTTGGTCATACCGCCTTCGATAACCACATAGGATTCGAAGTACAGCACGCGTTCGATATCGCGCAACGGCATATCGAGCAGCAGGCCGATACGGGACGGCAGAGATTTCAGGAACCAGATGTGAGCAGTCGGAGAGGCCAGCTCGATGTGGCCCATACGCTCACGGCGCACTTTGGTCTGGGTCACTTCTACGCCGCACTTCTCACAGATCACACCGCGGTGTTTCAGGCGCTTGTACTTACCGCACAGGCACTCGTAATCTTTTACCGGCCCAAAGATACGGGCGCAGAAAAGGCCGTCACGCTCAGGTTTGAACGTACGGTAGTTGATGGTTTCCGGCTTCTTAACTTCACCGAAAGACCATGAACGGATCATGTCTGGCGAAGCCAGAGCAATTTTGATCGCATCAAACTCTTCGGTTTTAGTTTGCGCTTTCAGAAACTTTAATAAGTCTTTCACGGATTTGCTCCCGTCGGAGTTAGCACATTCCGCTGCCGGGTGTTACCCCGACAGCAGTGACCTGTTTGAGCGAGAATTACTCGTCTTCCAGTTCGATGTTGATACCCAGCGAACGAATCTCTTTCAACAGTACGTTGAAGGATTCCGGCATGCCCGGTTCCATCTGATGGTTGCCGTCCACGATGTTCTTATACATCTTAGTACGACCATTCACGTCATCAGACTTAACGGTGAGCATTTCCTGCAGGGTGTATGCCGCGCCGTATGCTTCCAGCGCCCACACTTCCATCTCCCCGAAGCGCTGACCACCGAACTGCGCCTTACCACCCAGCGGCTGCTGAGTAACCAGGCTGTAGGAACCGGTGGAACGAGCATGCATCTTGTCGTCGACCAGGTGGTTCAGTTTCAGCATGTACATGTAACCTACGGTTACCGGACGCTCGAACTGTTCACCCGTACGGCCGTCGAACAGCGTGATCTGACCGGAAGTCGGCAGGTCACCCAGTTTCAGCAGCTCTTTAATTTCCGCTTCTTTCGCACCGTCGAACACCGGCGTTGCGATTGGCATACCTTTGCGCAGGTTTTCAGCCAGACGCAGAACTTCTTCATCGCTGAAGGTATTCAGGTCAACTTTCTGACGAACGTCAGCGCCCAGATCGTACGCACGCTGGATGAATTCGCGCAGTTTCGCGACTTCCTGCTGCTGTTTCAGCATGGCGTTAATCTTGTCGCCGATACCTTTCGCAGCCATACCCAGGTGGGTTTCCAGGATCTGACCGATGTTCATACGAGACGGTACGCCCAGCGGGTTCAGTACGATGTCTACCGGCGTACCGTTTTCATCGTAAGGCATATCTTCGATCGGGTTGATCTTAGAAATTACACCCTTGTTACCGTGACGACCTGCCATCTTATCACCAGGCTGGATCCGACGTTTAACCGCCAGATAGACCTTAACGATCTTCAGCACGCCCGGTGCCAGATCGTCGCCCTGGGTGATTTTACGGCGTTTCGCTTCGAGTTTTTTCTCGAACTCGTGTTTCAGTTCGTCATACTGCTCAGCCAGCTGTTCCAGCTGATTTTGTTTCTCTTCGTCGGTCAGGCCCAGCTCCAGCCAGCGGTCACGCGGCAGTTTGTCGAGCTTCTCAGCTTCAACGCCACCGGAAACCAGCACTGCGTGGATACGGCTAAACAGGCCCGCTTCGAGGATCTGCAGTTCTTCAGACAGGTCTTTCTTCGCCTGCTTGAGCTGCATTTCTTCGATTTCCAGCGCGCGCTTGTCTTTTTCTACGCCATCGCGGGTAAAGACCTGAACGTCGATAACCGTACCGGAAACACCGTTTGGTACGCGCAGAGAAGAGTCTTTCACATCAGACGCTTTCTCACCGAAGATCGCACGCAGCAGTTTCTCTTCTGGCGTCAGTTGGGTTTCACCTTTCGGCGTGACCTTACCTACCAGAATGTCGCCGCCGGTCACTTCCGCACCGATATAAACGATACCGGATTCATCCAGTTTGGAGAGCGCAGCTTCACCCACGTTCGGGATGTCAGCGGTGATCTCTTCCGGCCCCAGCTTGGTGTCACGGGACACACACGCCAGTTCCTGAATGTGGATGGTGGTGAAACGGTCTTCCTGGACAACACGCTCGGACACGAGGATGGAGTCTTCGAAGTTGTAGCCGTTCCACGGCATGAACGCTACGCGCATGTTCTGACCGAGCGCCAGTTCACCGAGGTCGGTGGACGGACCGTCTGCCAGCACGTCGCCGCGCTCAACCGGCTCACCCAGGGAAACACACGGCATCTGGTTGATACAGGTGTTCTGGTTAGAGCGGGTGTATTTGGTCAGGTTGTAGATATCGATACCCGCTTCGCCCGGATACATCTCGTCTTCGTTAACTTTGATAACGATACGGGAGGCATCCACGTACTGAACGGTACCGCCACGCTTAGCAACGGCAGTCACACCGGAGTCAACGGCAACAGCACGTTCCATACCGGTACCAACCAGCGGCTTATCTGCACGCAGAGTCGGAACGGCCTGACGTTGCATGTTCGCACCCATCAATGCACGGTTGGCGTCATCGTGTTCCAGGAACGGGATCAGGGACGCACCGACGGATACCACCTGCTGGGTGGATACGTCCATGTAGTCAACCTGGTCGCGGCTGAACAAGCTGGATTCGCCTTTGCTACGGCAGGTCACCAGATCTTCTACGAAGTGGCCGTCTTCATCCAGGTTGGAGTTCGCCTGAGCGATAACGAAGTTGCCTTCTTCAATAGCAGACAGGTAATGAATTTCATCGGTTACCACGCCATCAACCACGCGACGGTACGGCGTCTCAAGGAAGCCATACTCGTTCGTCTGCGCGTACACGGACAGGGAGTTGATCAGACCGATGTTTGGACCTTCAGGCGTTTCGATTGGACATACGCGACCGTAGTGGGTCGGGTGTACGTCTCGAACTTCGAAGCCTGCGCGTTCACGGGTCAGACCACCCGGGCCGAGTGCGGAGATACGACGCTTGTGCGTGATCTCAGACAGCGGGTTGTTCTGGTCCATAAACTGAGACAGCTGGCTGGAGCCGAAGAACTCTTTCACTGCCGCAGAAATCGGTTTGGCGTTGATCATATCCTGAGGCATCAGGGTATCGAGATCGCCCAGAGACAGACGCTCTTTCACCGCACGCTCTACACGCACCAGGCCAACGCGGAACTGGTTTTCCGCCATTTCGCCTACGGAACGGATACGGCGGTTGCCGAGGTGGTCGATATCATCGACTTCGCCTTTACCGTTACGGATATCGATGAGCTTCTTCATCACTTCGATGATGTCGTCTTTGCTCAGGATACCGGAACCTTCGATTTCATCACGCAGCAGAGAACGGTTGAACTTCATGCGACCGACCGCAGACAGATCATAACGGTCTTCGGAGAAGAACAGGTTCTCGAACAGGCTTTCCGCTGCTTCACGTGTCGGCGGCTCACCCGGGCGCATCATACGGTAGATTTCTACCAGCGCGCTCAGACGATCGTTGGTCGGGTCGACGCGTACCGTTTCAGAAATGTACGGGCCGTGATCCAGATCGTTGGTAAACAGCGTTTCGATACGTTTGTGGCCAGACTGGCTCAGCTTAGCCAGCAGATCCAGGCTCAGCTCCATGTTCGCCGGGCAGATCAGCTCGCCAGTAGATTCATCAACGTAATCTTTCGAGGCTACTTTTCCTGCAATATATTCAACCGGAACTTCGATATGTTTGATATCGTCTTTTTCCAGCTGACGAATATGACGTGCAGTAATGCGGCGGCCTTTTTCAACGTAGATTTTACCGTTCGCTTCGATATCGAAGGAGGCGGTTTCACCACGCAGGCGTTCCGGTACAAGCTCCATCTGCAGCTTGTTGTCGCGGATCTCAAAGACGACTTTTTCGAAGAAAAGGTCCAGGATCTGCTCTGTGGTGTAGTTCAACGCACGCAGAATGATAGTCGCAGGCAGTTTACGGCGACGGTCGATACGGACGAACAGGTTGTCCTTCGGATCGAATTCGAAATCCAGCCAGGAACCACGGTAAGGAATGATACGCGCGTTATACAGTACTTTACCGGAAGAGTGTGTTTTACCTTTATCGCTGTCGAAGAAGACGCCCGGGCTACGATGCAGCTGGGAAACGATAACACGCTCAGTACCGTTGATAACGAAAGTACCGTTGTCTGTCATGAGTGGAATTTCACCCATGTAGACTTCTTGTTCTTTAATGTCTTTTACGGTGCCTTCCGGCGCTTCGCGCTCGTAGATCACCAGACGCAGTTTTACGCGCAGCGGTGCGGAATAGGTCACGCCACGGATCTGACATTCCTGAACGTCAAACACCGGTTCGCCAAGGCGGTAGCTGACGTATTGCAGCTCGGAATTACCGCTGTAGCTCTGAATCGGGAACACGGAACGGAATGCAGCTTCCAGACCATACTGCCCTTCAGGATCTTGCTCGATAAACTTCTGAAACGAGTCAAGCTGGATAGAAAGGAGATAAGGCACATCCAGAACTTGTGGACGTTTACCAAAATCCTTACGAATACGTTTTTTCTCGGTATAGGAGTAAACCATAGGGTTCCTCAGCTCGCTGACAAGTCGACCCATCTGTCCTGCACAGGGACAGTTTGTGCAACACTATTTTGTTGACCGGAAAATGGATACTTTCCGCAATGCCTGTTGCTATCACGCTTAAACCATTTCATTGCGATTTACACAGAACGGGCGTTCTGTCGCAGTATATTAAGTCGTCGATAGAAACAAGCATTGAAAGGCACAGCAGTAGTCAAACAGTGTGAAACGCTACTGGCGCCTTACAGCGCAAAAAGGCTGGTGACCAAAAAGTCACCAGCCATCAGCCTAATCGCTTAGGCTGCAACCGGAAGGGTTGGCTTATTTAACTTCAACTTCAGCGCCAGCTTCTTCCAGAGATTTTTTCAGTGCTTCAGCGTCATCTTTGCTCACGCCTTCTTTCAGAGCGGCCGGAGCAGATTCTACCAGGTCTTTAGCTTCTTTCAGACCCAGGCCAGTTGCGCCACGTACTGCTTTGATAACAGCAACTTTGTTAGCGCCAGCAGCTTTCAGAATTACGTCGAATTCAGTTTTTTCTTCAGCAGCTTCAACCGGGCCAGCAGCTACAGCTACAGCAGCAGCAGCGGAAACACCGAATTTTTCTTCCATTGCAGAGATCAGTTCTACAACGTCCATTACGGACATAGCGGATACTGCTTCAATGATTTGATCTTTAGTGATAGACATTTAAATTGTTCCTGAATATCAGAATAAGTTTATACGTAAGCGGATGCTTTATAAAGATAACGGCGATTAAGCCGCTTCTTTCGCATCGCGTACAGCAGCCAGAGTACGAACCAGTTTGCCAGCCGAAGCTTCTTTCATGGTTGCCATCAGGCGTGCAATTGCTTCTTCGTAGGTCGGCAGAGTTGCCAGGCGGTCGATCTGAGACGCCGGGATCAGCTCACCTTCAAAGGCAGCGGCTTTGACCTCAAATTTTGCATTCGCTTTCGCGAACTCTTTGAACAGACGAGCAGCAGCGCCCGGGTGTTCCATAGAGTATGCAATCAGGGTCGGACCAACAAACGTGTCTTTCAGGCACTCGAACGGAGAACCTTCAACAGCACGGCGCAGCAGGGTGTTACGAACAACACGCATGTAAACGCCAGCTTCACGACCTGCTTTACGCAGTTCAGTCATTTTATCTACAGTTACGCCACGGGAATCCGCAACTACTGCAGACAGCGCGCCTTTGGCTACTTCGCTGACTTCAGCAACAATCGCTTGTTTGTCTTGAAGATTTAAAGCCATTAGCTTTGCTCCTGGATGTTTGCCGGAACTCATGTTCCGGAACTCACTTCACTCTTCCCATCGGAGAGAGCGTCTTAATACGGTGAGCAGAAACAAGCCAGAATATCCAAAAATAATCTTAGCGTTCTGTCACCGTCTACGCAGGGCATTAAGTTTCTTACGAAACACCTGCGGTCTTCGACGGAGGCCTGGATAGGCCAGGCTCCAACGAACAAATTCTTTCTATTCTTCGCTATTCAGCCTGTGGCGGCGTTAGCTTCCTTCGCTCACACCAGTCACAGAGTTCGCTATGCTCCTGGCGATTCGCTCAGTTGCTGCCTTGCCACAAACTGAATATCTCGAATATAAATCTGCTATTTGCAGAATCGTGGGGGTAGAATTGTAGACAAAACCACCGCCCACGTAAAGCTAATCTTAGTTCGCAGATGCGCTCAGACCAGCCTGATCAACGGCAACGCCAGCACCCATGGTGGTGGAGATGCTAACTTTCTTGATGTACACGCCTTTCGCCTGAGACGGTTTTGCTTTTTTCAGCGCAACCAGCAGAGCTTCCAGGTTTTCTTTCAGTTTGTCAGCGTCAAAGTCCACTTTACCGATGGTGGTGTGGATGATGCCGTTTTTGTCGTTACGGTAACGAACCTGACCCGCTTTCGCGTTTTTAACCGCTTCAGCAACGTTCGGGGTTACAGTACCCACTTTCGGGTTTGGCATCAGGCCACGCGGACCCAGTACCTGGCCCAGCTGGCCAACAACGCGCATTGCATCCGGAGAAGCAATAACAACGTCAAAGTTCATTTCGCCTTTCTTGATCTGTTCAGCCAGATCTTCCATACCTACCAGTTCAGCGCCAGCAGCTTTAGCAGCTTCAGCGTTTGCGCCCTGGGTAAATACGGCTACGCGAACGGAACGGCCAGTACCGTGCGGCAGTACAGTCGCGCCACGTACGTTCTGGTCAGATTTACGCGCATCGATACCGAGGTTAACGGCAACGTCTACGCTTTCTACGAACTTAGCGGTAGCCAGTTCTTTCAGCAGAGAGATAGCTTCGTTGATGTCGTACTGTTTGGTCGCATCAACTTTCTCACGGATCACACGCATGCGCTTGGTCAGTTTAGCCATTTCTTAGTCCTCCACTACCAGGCCCATGGAACGTGCAGTACCTTCGATGGAGCGAGTCATCGCTTCAATGTCGGCACCAGTCATGTCGGCAGCTTTGGTCTGCGCGATTTCCTGCAGCTGAGCGCGGGAAATTTTACCCACTTTGTCTTTGTTCGGCTTACCAGAACCAGACTTAATGCCAGCCGCTTTCTTCAGCAGAACGGCTGCCGGCGGAGTCTTGGTAATGAAAGTGAAAGAACGGTCAGCGTAAACGGTGATAACAACCGGAATCGGCAGACCTTTTTCGATGGAATCCGTTTTTGCGTTGAACGCTTTGCAGAATTCCATGATGTTAACGCCCTGCTGACCCAGTGCTGGACCAACCGGCGGACTCGGGTTTGCCATACCAGCTGCAACCTGCAGCTTGACATAGGCTTGTACTTTCTTAGCCATTCTAAATTCCTCGAATTGGGTGATAGCGCCTCAGGAAGGCTCCCCGTGAATAAAATCGTTTTACGGGCCAGGCCCATAAAAACAAAAGGCGCGAAATTGTATTCCAATCTCGCGCCTTGTGCAACGATTAAATCGTCGCTTTTTTGATCGCTGCTTAGGCTTTTTCTACCTGGGCAAAGTCCAGTTCTACCGGGGTCGCACGACCGAAGATAGAAACAGAGACTTTCAGGCGGGACTTCTCGTAATCCACTTCTTCAACCACGCCGTTAAAGTCAGCGAACGGACCATCGTTAACACGAACCATTTCACCCGGCTCAAACAGCGTTTTCGGACGCGGCTTATCCCCCACCTGCTGCAGGCGGTTCATGATCGCATCAACTTCTTTATCGCTGATTGGCGCAGGACGGTCGGAAGTACCACCGATAAAGCCCATCACACGCGGTACGCTACGTACTAAGTGCCAGCTCGCGTCATTCATGACCATCTGTACCAGTACGTAACCCGGGAAGAATTTGCGCTCGCTCTTACGACGCTGACCGCCACGGATTTCGACCACTTCTTCGGTCGGCACCATGACTTCGCCAAACAACTCTTCCATATTGTGTAATTTGATATGCTCGCGCAGCGACGTTGCTACGCGGCCTTCAAAACCGGAAAACGCCTGAACGACGTACCAGCGCTTTTTAGGAGCTTCAGACATCTCAGAACCTCAGGCCAGTGATAAAGGAAACCAGGCGAACCAGAATACCATCCAGTCCCCACAGGATCAGTGACATTACCGCGGTAACCGCAGCCACAATCAGCGTGGTGTGCAATGTTTCCTGGCGAGTCGGCCAAATGACCTTACGTACTTCCGTACGCGCTTCGCGGGCAAAAGCAACCGTTGCTTTACCTTTTGTCGTCAACAGCGCGACACCACCCGCTGCAGCAATCAGAATTACTACGGCCAGCGCACGCAGCGGCAGCATCATGTCACGATAAAGATAGTTGCCGACAATTGCCACGAGCAGCAACGCCACGACGACGATCCACTTCATCGCTTCCAGGCCGCGCCCGCTCCCTTGAGCTTCGGTATTCGCACTCATAAACCAACCTGTCAGAAGAATTCTACAAATAATTTCACCCCGCGAATGCGAGGCTAACCTATCAACCTTGTACCGAAATACGCGTTAGCACTTCGGTTTAACGCCCTCTACAGAGCCTGTCTCAGCAATGATTATGACAAATAAAATCACTGATGAGCCAGGTTCTGGTTCGAAAGCGTACAAAAAGGGCATCAAATGATGCCCTTTTATTGCGCATTGCGTCAAATGTTATCAGCAATTAGCCGAGAACTTTAGCAACCACGCCCGCACCTACAGTACGGCCGCCTTCACGGATTGCGAAACGCAGACCGTCGTCCATCGCGATCGGGTGGATCAGGGTTACAACCATTTTGATGTTGTCGCCCGGCATTACCATCTCTACGCCTTCCGGCAGTTCGATGGTGCCAGTCACGTCAGTTGTACGGAAGTAGAACTGCGGACGGTAGCCTTTGAAGAACGGAGTATGACGGCCGCCTTCGTCTTTGGACAGAATATACACTTCAGATTCGAACTTGGTGTGCGGCTTGATGGTGCCCGGCTTCGCCAGTACCTGACCACGTTCGATTTCTTCACGTTTGATACCACGCAGCAGAACACCTACGTTCTCACCCGCACGGCCTTCGTCCAGCAGTTTGCGGAACATCTCAACGCCAGTACAGGTAGACTTCGCAGTCTCTTTGATACCAACGATTTCAACTTCTTCGCCCACTTTGATGATACCGCGCTCTACACGACCGGTAACAACGGTACCACGACCGGAGATGGAGAATACGTCTTCGATCGGCAGCAGGAACGGCTTGTCAATCGCACGCTCTGGTTCCGGAATGTAAGAATCCAGGAAGCCAGCCAGTTCGATGATTTTCGCTTCCCACTCTGCGTCGCCTTCCAGCGCTTTCAGAGCTGAACCACGAACGATCGGCGTGTCGTCGCCCGGGAAATCGTACTGAGACAGCAGTTCACGAACTTCCATCTCTACCAGTTCCAGCAGCTCTTCGTCATCAACCATGTCGCATTTGTTCAGGAACACGATGATGTACGGAACGCCTACCTGACGACCCAGCAGGATGTGCTCACGGGTCTGCGGCATCGGGCCGTCAGTCGCGGCAACAACCAGGATCGCGCCGTCCATCTGCGCAGCACCGGTGATCATGTTTTTAACATAGTCGGCGTGGCCCGGGCAGTCTACGTGTGCGTAGTGACGGGTCGGGGTATCGTATTCAACGTGAGAGGTGTTGATGGTGATACCACGCGCTTTTTCTTCCGGCGCGTTATCGATCTGGTCGAATGCGCGAGCAGCACCGCCGTAGGTTTTAGCCAGTACGGTAGTGATTGCAGCGGTCAGCGTTGTTTTACCATGGTCAACGTGGCCGATAGTACCGACGTTAACGTGCGGTTTTGTACGTTCAAACTTTTCTTTAGACATCGATTGTCCCTCTAAGACACGGATAAATCGGTGATATCACCACATCAACCAGGCGATATGCCTGACTGTTGAATCATTGAGTCGTTACAGAGAAAACACGGGAAGGAGAAGTGAAGTGGTGCTGATACCCAGAGTCGAACTGGGGACCTCACCCTTACCAAGGGTGCGCTCTACCAACTGAGCCATATCAGCACGTCTGGAGCGGGCAGCGGGAATCGAACCCGCATCATCAGCTTGGAAGGCTGAGGTAATAGCCATTATACGATGCCCGCATCCTGAAACTCGGCTACCCAGTTCTTTCTGTAACAAAAAAAGAGACGAGTCTCTTTTCTCATTCGAGCCGATTATTTTCTTAACCAGCTCAGACAGCATTCGCTGCCAGAAAGTGGTGGTGGGGGAAGGATTCGAACCTTCGAAGTCTGTGACGGCAGATTTACAGTCTGCTCCCTTTGGCCGCTCGGGAACCCCACCGGACTTGATGGTGCCGACTACCGGAATCGAACTGGTGACCTACTGATTACAAGTCAGTTGCTCTACCTACTGAGCTAAGTCGGCATCAAGTAGCGCGCATTCTATGGAGACCTGCGAGCGCATGCAACTAAAAAATTGCATAAAATGTTCTATCGCTCACATTTTGCGCTATACGACCAATAAATGACGTATTTTCAGACAGCTTAGCATAAAATTTCGACATTACGGACAAGGCAAGTTTCGCTTTGCTGTCGGCACTGGCCCGCTTACTGGCTAAAATTATCATCTTCACATCTGGAATATGCGTCACATTGCTTTTCAGCGAATGAAGTAAGGGAAACATTTTTTCTTATTATTCCTTTCCATCTGGTGTTACCCTCCTGCCCATTGTCCAGATTAACTGAAATGTGACGTGCCATTGCATGCCGGGGCTGACGCGCTTTTTCATCACGGCCCTGATGAAGTAATGACAGCCAGAAACATGCTTATGAGTATAAAAGAGCAAACGTTAATGACGCCTTACCTACAGTTTAACCGCAACCAGTGGGCTGCGCTTCGTGATTCCGTGCCAATGACTCTGACTGAAGATGAGATCGCACGGTTAAAAGGTATAAATGAAGATCTGTCGCTGGAAGAAGTCGCGGAGATTTATTTGCCTCTGTCGCGTTTGCTTAACTTCTATATCAGCTCAAACCTTCGTCGTCAGGCGGTTCTCGAGCAGTTCCTTGGCACGAATGGCGAGCGTATCCCTTATATCATCAGTATTGCCGGCAGCGTGGCTGTAGGAAAAAGTACCACCGCGCGCGTGTTGCAAGCGCTGCTGAGCCGTTGGCCGGAGCATCGTCGCGTTGAGTTGATTACCACTGATGGTTTTCTTCACCCTAATCAGGTGCTGAAAGATCGCGGTCTGATGAAGAAGAAAGGGTTTCCTGAGTCCTATGATATGCACCGCCTGGTTAAGTTTGTTTCTGATCTTAAATCAGGCGTGCCAAATGTGACGGCTCCGGTTTACTCGCACCTGATATATGACGTGATTCCTGATGGCGATAAAACGGTGGCCCAGCCGGATATATTAATTCTCGAAGGGCTTAACGTGTTGCAAAGCGGAATGGACTATCCGCACGACCCTCACCATGTATTTGTTTCTGATTTCGTCGACTTTTCTATTTATGTTGATGCACCGGAAGATTTACTGCAAACGTGGTATATCAACCGCTTCCTCAAATTCCGTGAAGGGGCGTTTACTGACCCCGATTCTTATTTCCATAACTACGCGAAGCTGTCAAAAGATGAGGCAATCAATACCGCTACGGCATTATGGAAAGAGATTAACTGGCTGAATTTGAAGCAAAACATCTTACCCACACGTGAACGCGCGAGTCTCATTATGACAAAAAGCGCAAATCATGCGGTCGAGCAGGTTCGCCTGCGTAAATAAATAAAAAGGGAGCAATCGCTCCCCTTTTTATTGCGCGCTTCTCAGGGATATTTCCCCTCCCACCCAGGGTTTTACTATCCCGTCCTGCTCAAGCAGCAATGCGCCCTGCGTATCAATCCCCCGAGAGATGCCGTATATTTCTTTTTCACCGATAATCAGTTTGACCGGGCGATTGATAAAGTTATCCAGTTTTTCCCAACGCGAAAGATAGGGAGCCAGGCCTTCCTGCTCAAATAACTCCAGCGCGGTACGTAATTCACGAATGAGTCTCGCAGCCAGCGTATTACGATCGAGCGTGATACCGGCTTCCTGTAACGTAATCCATCCCTGATTTATGATGCCCTCTTCAACACGACGCATCGCCATGTTTATTCCTGCGCCGATCACGATCTGTGCAGCGTCGCCTGTTTTCCCCGTCAGCTCAACCAGGATCCCTGCCAGTTTACGATCCAACAGATACAGATCGTTTGGCCACTTTACGCGAACCTTATCTGCTCCCAAATCGTGTAAGACTTCCGCCATCACGATGCCAATCACCAGGCTTAAACCGATCGCCGCAGCGGGTCCCTGTTCCAGACGCCAGTACATCGACAGATATAAGTTGGCGCCGAATGGCGAAAACCATTTACGTCCACGGCGACCGCGTCCGGCCTGCTGATATTCAGCGACACATGCGTCACCTGACTGCAGTTCTCCGATTCGCTCCAGGAGATACTGATTGGTTGAATCGATTACAGGGAGCACAGCAACCGTGCCGCGATCCAGTTGGCTATGAATACGATTCGCGTCCAGCAGTTGGATTGGCTCGGGCAGACTATAGCCTTTGCCAGGCACGGTGAAAACATCAACGCCCCAATCTCGTAGTGTCTGGATATGCTTGTTAATGGCTGCGCGGCTCATCCCCAGCGTATCACCTAGCTGTTCGCCAGAATGAAACTCGCCGTCGGCTAGCAGAGAGATCAGCGTCAGGGGAACGGTATTATCCTTCATGCGATGATCTCCACGGCATTGACCTCACCCATTTGTCCAATGAACCGCACTTCCGGTTCCAGCCAGACGTTAAATTTTTCTCCAACTTTCTCACGAACCAGATGCGCCAACTGGACAACATCTTCACTTGTCGCATTATCCGCGTTAATGAGTACCAAAGCCTGCTGGCGATGTACAGCAGCGCCGCCAATTCCAATGCCTTTAAGCTGGCACTGGTCAATTAGCCAGCCAGCCGCCAGTTTTACTGAGCCATCCGCCTGGGGATAATGTGGCGCGTGGGGGAATTCAGATAACAGTGCCTGTGCAACGTCAACTGTCACGACAGGATTTTTAAAAAAGCTGCCTGCGTTACCGTTTACTTTCGGGTCTGGCAGTTTAGTCATTCGCATATGGCAGACGGAGTCAAACACCTGCTGAGGCGTAACGGTCGCCGGGTCGAGTCGCGTGAGATCGCCATAGGTCAATACTGGCTGCCATTGCTTAGACAGGCGCAGGCCAACGGCGACAATTGCAAAGCGATCCTGATACTCATGTTTAAAAATGCTGTCACGGTATCCAAAACGGCACTCTTTAGCGCTAAGACGGTGAGGCGTCCCCGTCGCTAATTCGATGCAGTCAACGTAATCGCAGACCCGTTGAAGCTCAACGCCGTAAGCACCTATATTCTGAATGGGAGAAGAACCGACGCAGCCAGGGATCAGCGCCAGGTTTTCCAGTCCAGGCATACCAAGCTGCAACGTATGCTGAACCAGCTGATGCCAGTTTTCGCCAGCGCCAACATGCAAATGCCACGCATCTGGTTGTTCTGTCACCTCAATTCCTTTAATACGATTGATGATGACAGTCCCATGGAAAGCATTAAGGAACAGTACATTACTCCCCTCACCCAGAATCAATACCGGTTGTTGCTTTGCATTGGCGGTTTGCCAGGCATTTAAGAGTTGTTGTTCATTCTCAGCACAAACAATTTCATTTGCAGGCTGATCGATACCAAAGGTATTCCAGGATTTGAGGGAGTGATTCATAGACGCTTTCCAGATGCATAATCGCGTTATTTTAACGCATATGCTGCGGTAAGGCTTGTTTTATGGCGGAATGGGTTTGATTACTACAGGCTGATTCAGTAGACCAGCGCCAGAAACGCAAAAAGCCCATCCGTCAGGATGGGCTTTTCACTTGTTTGATGCCTGGCAGTTCCCTACTCTCGCATGGGGAGACCCCACACTACCATCGGCGCTACGGCGTTTCACTTCTGAGTTCGGCATGGGGTCAGGTGGGACCACCGCGCTAAGGCCGCCAGGCAAATTCTTTGTGCTCTGTCCTGTGTCTTTTGTGCTGATACTGCGTTGGCTGCGCCTGCGAACGTCAGTCACATACTTTTGTATGCTCCTTCCGTCGCTTCACTTGCCGCCTTGTCTCAGCGCAAAATCCTTCGGACTCTGAATCTAAGCTGAAAATCTTCTCAATTCCGCCAAAACATCTTCGGCGTTGTAAGGTTAAGCCTCACGGTTCATTAGTACCGGTTAGCTCAACGCATCGCTGCGCTTACACACCCGGCCTATCAACGTCGTCGTCTTCAACGTTCCTTCAGGAGACTTAAAGTCTCAGGGAGAACTCATCTCGGGGCAAGTTTCGTGCTTAGATGCTTTCAGCACTTATCTCTTCCGCATTTAGCTACCGGGCAGTGCCATTGGCATGACAACCCGAACACCAGTGATGCGTCCACTCCGGTCCTCTCGTACTAGGAGCAGCCCCCCTCAGTTCTCCAGCGCCCACGGCAGATAGGGACCGAACTGTCTCACGACGTTCTAAACCCAGCTCGCGTACCACTTTAAATGGCGAACAGCCATACCCTTGGGACCTACTTCAGCCCCAGGATGTGATGAGCCGACATCGAGGTGCCAAACACCGCCGTCGATATGAACTCTTGGGCGGTATCAGCCTGTTATCCCCGGAGTACCTTTTATCCGTTGAGCGATGGCCCTTCCATTCAGAACCACCGGATCACTATGACCTGCTTTCGCACCTGCTCGCGCCGTCACGCTCGCAGTCAAGCTGGCTTATGCCATTGCACTAACCTCCTGATGTCCGACCAGGATTAGCCAACCTTCGTGCTCCTCCGTTACTCTTTAGGAGGAGACCGCCCCAGTCAAACTACCCACCAGACACTGTCCGCAACCCGGATTACGGGCCTACGTTAGAACACCAGCCATTAAAGGGTGGTATTTCAAGGGCGGCTCCACGCAGACTGGCGTCCACGCTTCAAAGCCTCCCACCTATCCTACACATCAAGGACCAGTGTTCAGTGTCAAGCTATAGTAAAGGTTCACGGGGTCTTTCCGTCTTGCCGCGGGTACACTGCATCTTCACAGCGAGTTCAATTTCACTGAGTCTCGGGTGGAGACAGCCTGGCCATCATTACGCCATTCGTGCAGGTCGGAACTTACCCGACAAGGAATTTCGCTACCTTAGGACCGTTATAGTTACGGCCGCCGTTTACCGGGGCTTCGATCAAGAGCTTCTCCTTACGGATAACCCCATCAATTAACCTTCCGGCACCGGGCAGGCGTCACACCGTATACGTCCACTTTCGTGTTTGCACAGTGCTGTGTTTTTAATAAACAGTTGCAGCCAGCTGGTATCTTCGACTGATTTCAGCTCCATGAGTAAATCACTTCACCTACATATCAGCGTGCCTTCTCCCGAAGTTACGGCACCATTTTGCCTAGTTCCTTCACCCGAGTTCTCTCAAGCGCCTTGGTATTCTCTACCTGACCACCTGTGTCGGTTTGGGGTACGATTTGATGTTACCTGATGCTTAGAGGCTTTTCCTGGAAGCAGGGCATTTGTCACTTCAGCACCGTAGTGCCTCGTCATCACGCCTCAGTGTTAAAGTGAACCGGATTTACCTGGAACACACACCTACACGCTTAAACCGGGACAACCGTCGCCCGGCCGACATAGCCTTCTCCGTCCCCCCTTCGCAGTAACACCAAGTACAGGAATATTAACCTGTTTCCCATCGACTACGCCTTTCGGCCTCGCCTTAGGGGTCGACTCACCCTGCCCCGATTAACGTTGGACAGGAACCCTTGGTCTTCCGGCGAGCGGGCTTTTCACCCGCTTTATCGTTACTTATGTCAGCATTCGCACTTCTGATACCTCCAGCATGCCTCACGACACACCTTCAACGGCTTACAGAACGCTCCCCTACCCAACAACACATAGTGTCGCTGCCGCAGCTTCGGTGCATGGTTTAGCCCCGTTACATCTTCCGCGCAGGCCGACTCGACCAGTGAGCTATTACGCTTTCTTTAAATGATGGCTGCTTCTAAGCCAACATCCTGGCTGTCTGAGCCTTCCCACATCGTTTCCCACTTAACCATGACTTTGGGACCTTAGCTGGCGGTCTGGGTTGTTTCCCTCTTCACGACGGACGTTAGCACCCGCCGTGTGTCTCCCGTGATAACATTCTCCGGTATTCGCAGTTTGCATCGGGTTGGTAAGCCGGGATGGCCCCCTAGCCGAAACAGTGCTCTACCCCCGGAGATGAATTCACGAGGCGCTACCTAAATAGCTTTCGGGGAGAACCAGCTATCTCCCGGTTTGATTGGCCTTTCACCCCCAGCCACAGGTCATCCGCTAATTTTTCAACATTAGTCGGTTCGGTCCTCCAGTTAGTGTTACCCAACCTTCAACCTGCCCATGGCTAGATCACCGGGTTTCGGGTCTATACCCTGCAACTTAACGCCCAGTTAAGACTCGGTTTCCCTGCGGCTCCCCTATACGGTTAACCTTGCTACAGAATATAAGTCGCTGACCCATTATACAAAAGGTACGCAGTCACCCCATAAAGAGGCTCCCACTGCTTGTACGTACACGGTTTCAGGTTCTTTTTCACTCCCCTCGCCGGGGTTCTTTTCGCCTTTCCCTCACGGTACTGGTTCACTATCGGTCAGTCAGGAGTATTTAGCCTTGGAGGATGGTCCCCCCATATTCAGACAGGATACCACGTGTCCCGCCCTACTCATCGAGCTCACAACCGGTGCGGTTTTGTGTACGGGGCTGTCACCCTGTATCGCGTGCCTTTCCAGACACTTCCACTACCACACTGGCTGATTCAGGCTCTGGGCTGCTCCCCGTTCGCTCGCCGCTACTGGGGGAATCTCGGTTGATTTCTTTTCCTCGGGGTACTTAGATGTTTCAGTTCCCCCGGTTCGCCTCGTTAACCTATGTATTCAGTTAACGATAGTGTGACGAATCACACTGGGTTTCCCCATTCGGACATCGCCGGGTCAAAGGTTCATATCACCTCGCCGACGCTTTTCGCAGATTAGCACGTCCTTCATCGCCTCTGACTGCCAGGGCATCCACCGTGTACGCTTGGTCGCTTAACCTCACAACCCGAAGATGTTTCACTTCTGATTGCGATAATTGAGAGACTCACGAACAACTTTCGTTGTTCTGTGTTTCAATTTTCAGCTTGATCCAGATTTTTAAAGAGCAAAACTTCGCAGTGAACCCTTTCAGGTACACTCTGAAGTTTTCTTACGTAAACGTTCTACAGAATGGTGGAGCTATGCGGGATCGAACCGCAGACCTCCTGCGTGCAAAGCAGGCGCTCTCCCAGCTGAGCTATAGCCCCATCGTGTAGTCAGAACCTCTTTACCGATAATTCGTTTCCGGGCGCGGCGTGGTGAAGCGAAGCATACATCAGTATGCGAGCTTTGCCACAACAAAGCACGGGAGCGAATTTGGTAGGCCTGAGTGGACTTGAACCACCGACCTCACCCTTATCAGGGGTGCGCTCTAACCACCTGAGCTACAAGCCTGTAGAGGTTTTACTGCTCGTTTTTCATCAGACAATCTGTGTGAGCACTACAAAGGCAGGTTCTTTAAGGTAAGGAGGTGATCCAACCGCAGGTTCCCCTACGGTTACCTTGTTACGACTTCACCCCAGTCATGAATCACAAAGTGGTAAGCGCCCTCCCGAAGGTTAAGCTACCTACTTCTTTTGCAACCCACTCCCATGGTGTGACGGGCGGTGTGTACAAGGCCCGGGAACGTATTCACCGTGGCATTCTGATCCACGATTACTAGCGATTCCGACTTCATGGAGTCGAGTTGCAGACTCCAATCCGGACTACGACATACTTTATGAGGTCCGCTTGCTCTCGCGAGGTCGCTTCTCTTTGTATATGCCATTGTAGCACGTGTGTAGCCCTGGTCGTAAGGGCCATGATGACTTGACGTCATCCCCACCTTCCTCCAGTTTATCACTGGCAGTCTCCTTTGAGTTCCCGGCCGGACCGCTGGCAACAAAGGATAAGGGTTGCGCTCGTTGCGGGACTTAACCCAACATTTCACAACACGAGCTGACGACAGCCATGCAGCACCTGTCTCACGGTTCCCGAAGGCACAACCGCATCTCTGCAGTCTTCCGTGGATGTCAAGACCAGGTAAGGTTCTTCGCGTTGCATCGAATTAAACCACATGCTCCACCGCTTGTGCGGGCCCCCGTCAATTCATTTGAGTTTTAACCTTGCGGCCGTACTCCCCAGGCGGTCTACTTAACGCGTTAGCTCCGGAAGCCACGCCTCAAGGGCACAGCCTCCAAGTAGACATCGTTTACGGCGTGGACTACCAGGGTATCTAATCCTGTTTGCTCCCCACGCTTTCGCACCTGAGCGTCAGTCTTCGTCCAGGGGGCCGCCTTCGCCACCGGTATTCCTCCAGATCTCTACGCATTTCACCGCTACACCTGGAATTCTACCCCCCTCTACGAGACTCAAGCCTGCCAGTTTCGAATGCAGTTCCCAGGTTGAGCCCGGGGATTTCACATCCGACTTGACAGACCGCCTGCGTGCGCTTTACGCCCAGTAATTCCGATTAACGCTTGCACCCTCCGTATTACCGCGGCTGCTGGCACGGAGTTAGCCGGTGCTTCTTCTGCGGGTAACGTCAATGACTGCGGTTATTAACCACAATCCCTTCCTCCCCGCTGAAAGTACTTTACAACCCGAAGGCCTTCTTCATACACGCGGCATGGCTGCATCAGGCTTGCGCCCATTGTGCAATATTCCCCACTGCTGCCTCCCGTAGGAGTCTGGACCGTGTCTCAGTTCCAGTGTGGCTGGTCATCCTCTCAGACCAGCTAGGGATCGTCGCCTTGGTGAGCCGTTACCTCACCAACAAGCTAATCCCATCTGGGCACATCCGGTGGCAAGAGGCCCGAAGGTCCCCCTCTTTGGTCTTGCGACGTTATGCGGTATTAGCTACCGTTTCCAGTAGTTATCCCCCTCCACCGGGCAGTTTCCCAGACATTACTCACCCGTCCGCCACTCGTCAGCGAAGCAGCAAGCTGCTTCCTGTTACCGTTCGACTTGCATGTGTTAGGCCTGCCGCCAGCGTTCAATCTGAGCCATGATCAAACTCTTCAATTTAAGTTTGATGCTCGTGAATTAAACTTCGTAATGAATTACGTGTTCACTCAGAGACTTGGTATTCATTTTTCGTCTTGCGACGTTAAGAATCCATGTCACTTTGAGTGCCCACACAGATTGTCTGATAAATTGTTAAAGAGCAGTGCCGCTTCGCTTTTTCTCAGCGGCGCGGGGTGTGCATAATACGCTTTCCCGCTTGAGAGTCAAGCATTTATTTTTGCTTTTCTCCGTGAGGTTCTGGTCTGAACCCCGCTGACCCGGCGGCTTGCGTGCCGTTGTTCCGTGTCAGTGGTGGCGCATTATAGGGAGTTATTTCGGGCTGACAAGAGGAAATTTAAAATAATTTTTCGACTGCCTGATATTTACCCAAATTGGCGTTAAACCGACAGTTTTTCAAGCGACTCAAAGCCATAACGCTGTAAAACGGGTAAAAGTTGTTCAGTCTCTGCTGTCAGCGCCATGCAATAAGCAACATTCGCGTCCGTCGATTTCGCATCCGGCGCTTCATGCTCCAGTAGCCAGGCAGTGCGCCGTGCAATCGCCGCACCGGAGTCCACCAGCCGCGTCCCTTCCGGCAAAACGCGCAGGAGTTCTTCTTTTAGTAATGGGAAGTGCGTACAGCCGAGCACTACCGTGTCGGGAGGCTCTGGCATACGCAGCCAGGGACGCAGGATCCGCTGCAGTTCCTCCAGCGGAACAGGCTCACCGTGCAGTTTCGCTTCAGCCAGTTCCACCAGCTCAGCAGAACCCAGCATCGCGATCTGGCATTCATTAGCAAAACGCGCGATCAGCTCATGGGTATAGGGCCGTTTTACGGTACCGCGCGTCGCCAGCAGCCCCACAATGCCATTGGCCGTTAAGCGCGCCGCCGGTTTAATGGCCGGAACGACCCCCACCACGGGAAAAGCAAATTTCTCACGCAGCGCGGGAAGCGAGACGGTACTGGCCGTATTGCAGGCAATCACCGCCAGAGAAAGGGGATAGCGCTGCTGAACGGCGGTCACTATCTCGACGACGCGCTCAACAATAAACTCTTCGCTTTTCTCTCCATAAGGAAAAGCGACGTTATCGAAAGCGTATATATAGTGGAGATCCGGCAGGAGGCGCCGAATCTCGTCATAGACCGACAACCCACCGACACCGGAATCAAATACCAGCACGGTGTGGCGTGGATCAGAAGGTGTAGCTGCCAGACAAGGTGTATTCCCGTCCTGCAGTTTGGTAGCCATAAACTGTCTCGTAATCTTTATCGAACAGGTTGGCTATTTTACCACGAACTGTGAGGTGTGAGGTGACAGGATATGAAAGTCCGATATCCCACACGCTCAGCCCGCCCATTTTTATCTTACGGGAATTATCGTAATCATAATCATAGCGCTCGCCAATGTATTGGTACGTCACATCCCATCCCAGGTCATACACCTCGCCGCTCAGCTCATACTTCACCTGCTGTTTTGCACGCCGGTAGAGCCGCTGATCGGTTTCATCATCGCGCGGGTCAACATATTGTAACGTTACGCGATGATCGACCGGCCCCGTCGTGATATTACCTGTCCACTCCAGGCCTTTAATGGTCGCGGACTTCACGTTGAAGTAGGTGTTATTGTTGTAATCGATCAGGTTCTGGATTTTGTAATGATAGGTCGACAAACGCCAGTCCAGCGGTCCGGTCACCCCCTCTAATCCGGCTTCCCACTGTTTAGACTCTTCCGGTTTCAGATTCGGGTTGGACGCGATACCAAAGCGCTCAGCGCCAAACTGCTGACCAAGCGAAGGCGCGAGGAAACCCGTACCGTAGGAAAGCGTCACTTTATAATTGTCGATAAACTGCCAGCCGGCTGCCGTTTGCCAGGTGCCGTGCCAGCCAAACTGATCGTCATGATCTTCACGACCCGACGCTTCCAGGGTCACGCTGTCGATCTGCTGCTGCCCGGTCAGATAAAGCCCGGTGTTATCGCGCTTGTAGTTGTCGGTTCCGGAAGCGCCAAAGGACATCAGTTTTTCCTGCTTCCAGTCAACCCCCGCGCTGACCGCGCCATGACCGACGATCACGTTATTTCCCCACTGGATATAGCGCTGTTCCATATCATCCAGGGTGTATCCCGTAGCGTAGCGCCCGGTCTGACTGCTGTAGTTGTAGTCCTTAATGCGCTGGTAGTTGGCCACCAGTTGTGACGAGTAGATCCCGGAATTGAAACGCAGCCCGGTATCCCATGACTGGGTGTAATTCTGATGCTCATCGTTTCCGCCGTCGTATCCCCAGTTGCCCTGGTCATAATCGGCATTGCTGGCATAGCCGTAGCCGCGGAAGTAGCCATCAAAATTATCGTTAAATTTATGTTCGACGCCGCCCCAGAACAGTTTGTTACGGTAACCGTCGCGATCGCCGTCGCCGCTATAGCTGGAGCGCGGCTGCACGTCGAAGCCTTTGGTGGACTGGTAAGCACCCGCTGCCGTCAACACCGTATCACCGAAACGCTGACGCCATGTGCCGTCATACTGTTGGTAACTGTTCGAACCGACGCCCGCGTTAATTTGCGCGCGCTCATCACCCGCCATGGTGATGATATTTACCACACCGCCAATCGCCCCTGAGCCATATATCGCCGAGCGCGGTCCCCGAATATATTCAATGCGCTGAACCAGCGAGACCGGAATTTGATCGATATCGGAGTTATTGGTAATGCCCGGACGCGCCACCGGAATACCGTCCACCAATACCAGCACATGTTTCGCTTCAGTGCCGCGTACAAACAGGGAGGAACTCTGTCCCATACCGCCGTTCTGCGCGACGTCCACGCCCGGCAGACGGCGCATAACATCCAGAACGGTGCGGGACTGCCAGCGGTCGATATCTTCACGAGTGACGATATCCGTAGGGGCCAGGACAGTGTTGACGGGTTGTTGAAAACGATTTGCCGTGACGACAAGCGTGTCAGGCGTGGCATCCTGTGCCCAACCAGAAAAGGCCGTGACGGAGAGCGCCGTCAGCAGCGATATGTTTTTAATCATTATAAAGCATCCATAAATAGAAGAAGGATGCCGCAGGTCCCACCGATAGTACGCGATGATGAAGACCAGTTGCGACGTCAGCCGGCAGGTCTTCGGGCTTGGAAGGTAATCCTTTATCCGGATAACAGAAATGAAGACTTCCCACCCACAGGCAGTGTCTGCTTACGCTCTCATTTCACCTTTCCTTACCGCTGCGCGTCAGCTCCAGATTCACACTGGATTCCCTTTTAACTCACAGGACCGGCACACGGATGCTACAGTCTGTAACAACATACTGTCCAGACCGATTGTTAAATATGAGAAGTCATCAATGTCTGGACATCTGTTGAGCAATCCCTACAATCCCCGCGTACTTTTATTTTTCAGGATGCATCATGACCCCCGAACACCTTCCGACAGAACAGTATGACGCGCAGCTCGCCGAAAAAGTGGTGCGCTTGCAGAGTATGATGGCGCCTTTTTCTGGCCTGGTTCCGGAAGTGTTCCGCTCCCCGGTCAGTCACTATCGTATGCGTGCTGAATTCCGCATCTGGCACGATGGCGATGATTTGTATCACATCATTTTCGATCAACAGACCAAAAGCCGGATTCGCGTGGACAGCTTTCCGGCGGCAAGCGAACTGATCAACCAGTTGATGAACGCGATGATCGACGGCGTGCGCACGAATCCTACCCTGCGCCATAAGCTGTTCCAGATTGACTATCTCACCACCATGAGCAATCAGGCAGTGGTGTCGCTGCTGTACCATAAAAAGCTGGACGATGCGTGGCGACAGGAAGCGGAAGCGCTGCGTGACGCCCTGCGCGCGCAAAATCTGAACGTGCATCTGATTGGCCGGGCGACCAAAACCAAAATCGCGCTGGATCAGGATTACATTGACGAGCGTCTGCCGGTGGCGGGCAAAGAGATGATCTACCGTCAGGTTGAAAACAGTTTCACCCAGCCAAACGCAGCGATGAATATTCAGATGCTGGAATGGGCGCTGGATGTCACGACAGGTTCGAAAGGCGATTTGCTGGAACTGTACTGCGGCAACGGTAACTTTTCCTTAGCGCTGGCGCGTAACTTTGAGCGCGTACTGGCGACCGAGATCGCCAAACCGTCCGTCGCCGCGGCGCAATTCAACATTGCGGCGAACCAGATCGAGAATGTGCAGATTATCCGCATGGCGGCAGAAGAATTTACCCAGGCGATGAACGGCGTTCGCGAGTTTACTCGTTTGAAGGGTATCGACCTGAAGAGCTATCAGTGCGAAACCATCTTTGTCGATCCACCGCGCAGCGGGCTGGACAGCGAAACCGAAAAAATGGTGCAGGCGTATCCGCGTATTTTATACATCTCCTGTAACCCGGAGACGCTGTGCAAAAATCTGGAAACGTTAAGCCAGACGCACAAAGTTGAACGTCTGGCGTTGTTCGACCAGTTCCCCTATACGCACCATATGGAGTGCGGCGTGTTACTCACCGCCAGGTAAAACAGACGCCGGATAAAGCAATTATGCCCCCATCCGGCCTGTCTTACTCTTCCGCGATGTCCTGCTTGCGGTTACGCATTTTCACGCCAATCCAGAATACCAGAATCACCGACAGCACCGCCGGGAAGAAATTGGAGCCGATATCCGGATACTCCGCGCGCACGACGGTACTGTACAGCAGCACGCCAAGAATAAAACAGGCCGCAGCCAGACCCGGCAACCCCACAGGCATGGTGCGATTTTGATAGCGCTGGTGCAGGCAATACACCGTCAGCACCAGAGAAATAATCGGGAAAACAGAAAACGGCACGATGGCGCTAAACAGCGCCGCGAACGTGCCATTGATCGACAAACCGGCGATCAGCGCCAGCAGCAGCGTACCTTTATCCTGAACTGACTGTTTCATTACTCTTCCTTCACGTTACCCGGAATGAGGGTCATCTTCTCTTGTTCACGGCGATACCAGTAATACGCTCCTTTCGCAATCATGCGCAGTTGCAATACCAGCCGCTCTTCTAATTGTCGGCGTTGTTCAGCGCCCACATCCAGCGCCTCGGCGCCCGCACTGAAGACGATCGTCACCATGGCTTCGGCTTGCGCTTCAGTAAACGCGCGAGGCATATGGTTTTCGAGTTCCAGATAGTCCGCAAGTTCCGCGATAAAATGCTGAATTTCTCGCGCAACGGCGGCACGAAATGCGGCGGAAGTGCCGGAGCGTTCACGCAATAATAAACGGAAGGCGTTAGGGTTGTTACCGATGAACTCCATAAATGTGGAGACCGAGGTGCGGATCACACTCCCTCCCTTGGCGATGCGCTGACGCGCCTGCCGCATGAGCTGTCGCAGCATCAGCCCGCTTTCATCGACCATGGTCAGCCCAAGTTCATCCACATCACGGAAATGGCGATAAAACGATGTGGGCGCGATACCTGCTTCACGCGCAACCTCGCGCAAGCTGAGGCTGGCGAAGCTACGCTCCGCGCTCAATTGACTGAATGCGGCCTCTACCAGCGAACGCCGGGTTTTTTCTTTTTGTTGCGCTCTAACGCCCATCACGATGTCTGAATCCTTCCATATGCCTTGTCTGGCACTATACCAGAGTTCAAAGTTAATCTGTTTGTTCAGCTTTGTGAATGATTGTTTACGCGCGGTTTGTGCTCCGGCTTCGCAAAAGAGCACAACGATAATTGGGTTATCAACGCAATGATGTTACTATTCTGTTGCTTTTATGTATAAGAACAGGTAAGCCACACCATGCCACATTCCTACGATTACGATGCCATAGTAATAGGTTCAGGCCCCGGCGGCGAAGGCGCTGCAATGGGACTGGTTAAGCAAGGAGCCCGCGTCGCGGTTATCGAACGTTATCATAACGTTGGCGGCGGTTGCACCCACTGGGGCACCATCCCGTCGAAAGCCCTCCGCCACGCCGTCAGCCGTATCATTGAATTCAATCAGAACCCCTTATATAGCGATCACTCCCGCCTGCTTCGTTCCTCTTTCGCCGACATTCTCAACCATGCCGATAACGTGATTAATCAGCAAACGCGTATGCGGCAGGGTTTTTACGAGCGTAACCACTGCGAAATATTGCAGGGTAATGCGCATTTTGTGGATGAACACACCCTGGCGCTGGAGTGTCATGACGGCACGGTTGAAACCCTGACCGCAGAGAAATTCATTATCGCCTGTGGTTCTCGTCCGTATCATCCAACAGACGTCGACTTCTCCCATCCGCGCATTTATGACAGCGACTCCATTCTCAATCTGCACCATGAACCTCGCCATGTGATTATTTATGGCGCGGGGGTGATTGGCTGCGAATATGCGTCGATCTTCCGCGGTATGGACGTCAAAGTTGATCTGATCAACACCCGGGATCGCCTGCTGGCGTTTCTCGATCAGGAGATGTCAGACTCCCTCTCTTACCATTTCTGGAACAGCGGCGTTGTGATTCGTCACAATGAAGAATACGAGAAGATCGAAGGCTGCGATGACGGGGTGATTATGCACCTCAAGTCCGGCAAGAAGCTGAAAGCTGACTGCCTGTTGTACGCCAATGGCCGTACCGGCAACACTGACTCTCTGGCGCTACAGAATATTGGCCTCGAAACGGACAGCCGGGGACAACTTAAGGTCAACAGCATGTACCAGACCGCGCTGCCGCACGTCTATGCGGTAGGCGATGTGATTGGTTATCCAAGTCTGGCCTCCGCGGCTTACGATCAGGGACGCATCGCCGCCCAGGCGCTGGTGAAGGGAGAAGCGACCGCGCATCTGATCGAAGATATCCCCACCGGCATTTACACCATTCCCGAAATCAGCTCCGTAGGGAAAACCGAACAGCAGTTGACGTCGATGAAGGTGCCTTACGAGGTGGGTCGCGCCCAGTTTAAACATCTGGCGCGCGCGCAAATCGTCGGCATGAACGTCGGCACGCTGAAGATTCTGTTTCATCGGGAAACAAAAGAAATTCTGGGGATCCACTGCTTTGGCGAGCGCGCAGCCGAGATTATTCACATCGGCCAGGCGATTATGGAGCAAAAAGGTGGCGGTAACACGATTGAATACTTCGTTAACACCACCTTTAACTACCCGACAATGGCGGAAGCCTATCGGGTAGCGGCGTTAAACGGCTTAAACCGCCTTTTTTAACGCGTTGTCAAAATGGCCATCCATCGCGCCGCGGATGGCCTCTGCCAGTTGCTCATAGCGACTGCGCAGCGGGGAGCCCGGGCGGTACACCAGTCCCACCGTACGACGCGGCTCCGGCTTAATACACGGCAAATAGACAACGCCGTCGCGCTTGCGCTCTTGCGGTACCGCCAGTGCAGGCAATAAGGTAATCCCGCTGCCTGCCGCCACCATATTACGCAACGTTTCCAGGCTGGTCGCGCGGAAATGGGTATCTTCGTCGGCGCCCGCTTCAAAGCAGAAGCCCATCGCCTGATCGCGCAGACAGTGGCCATCTTCCAGCATCAGCAGTTTCTCACCCGCCAGATCTGACATCGGTACGCAATCACGGTTCGCCCACGGGTGATCTTCGTAAATGGCCAGCAGCATCGGCTCGTCGAACAGCGGCACTTCAATAAACGCTTCACTCTCTTTCACCAGCGCCAGGATCACGCAGTCCAGCTTGCCGCTGTCCAGTTGCGCCAGCAGTTGATGGGTTTGCGCTTCATGCAGATACATTTCCAGCTTCGGGAACGTCTGGTGCAGCATCGGAATAATATGCGGCAACAGGTAAGGACCCACGGTTGGGATCAAACCAATGTGCAGGGGGCCAGACATGGTTTCACCCTGCTGGCTTGCCATCTCCTTGAGCACTTTGACCTCACGCAGCACGGTGCGCGCCTGGTCCACCAGTAGCAAACCTGCCTGCGTAAACAGCACCTTACGACTCGTCCGCTCCAGCAGCATCACGCCCAGCTCATCTTCCAGCTTGCGGATCTGCCCGCTCAGCGTTGGCTGACTGACATGACAGGAATCAGCCGCCCGCCGGAAGTGGCGGTGTTCGGCTAATGCCACCAGATATTCAAGATCGCGAATATTCATTATTCATCCTCCATCGCCACGATAGTTCATGGCGATAGGTAGCATAGCAACGAACGATTATCCCTATCAAGCTTTCTGATTAATAATACATCACAGAAACGGAGCGGTATCGTTTAACCCTTGAAGTCACTGCCCGTTCTGAGAGTTTCTCTCAACCCGAATAACTAAAGCCAACGTGAACTTTTGCGGACCCCGTGGTCCGCATTTTTTTGCGTAAAAAAGCCCGGCGCAAGGCCAGGCTTAAACGTGTTGCCGGATAAATCCGGCACATGATCCCCTACGCCAGACGCGCCTTCGCGTAGCTAATGGCCTGCGCCACCTGCTGCGGAGAAACGCCGCCCTTCGCCGCACGTTTATCCAGGCATGACTGTAACGACAGGACAGGATAGACATCGTCGCCAATCGCGCTGCTGAATTTCTGCAGCTCCGCCAACGGCAGATCCTCCAGCGGTTTCCCCTGACGAATCGCCTCAACCACTGTTTCACCCACGATATGGTGCGCTTCACGGAACGGAACGCCTTTCGCCACCAGGTAATCCGCCAGCTCAGTGGCGTTAGCATACCCCTGCTGCGCCGCGTCCTGGCAGCGCGGACGTTTCACCTGAATGCCATCCAGCACCAGCGCCGCCATATGCAGGCAGTCCAGCCAGGTGTCGAGCGCGTCAAACAGGCCCTCTTTGTCTTCCTGCATGTCTTTGTTATACGCCAGCGGCAGGCCTTTCAGCGTCATCATCATGCCCGTCAGCGCCCCCTGCACGCGGCCGCATTTACCGCGGATCAGCTCCAGCGCGTCCGGGTTTTTCTTCTGCGGCATCAGGGAAGAGCCGGACGTCACGCGATCGGACAACTCAACGAAGCCCGCCTCGCCGGTGTTAAAGAAAATCAGGTCCTCCGCGAACCGTGAAAGATGCACCATACCGATGGAGGCGTTGGACAGCAGCTCCAGCACGTGGTCACGGTCGGACACGCTGTCCAGGCTATTACGCGTCGCCGAGGCAAAGCCCAGCCAGCCTGCCAGCTGTTCACGATCGATCTCATAGGCTGTCCCGGCCAGCGCGCCGCAGCCCAGCGGGCTGACGTCCAGACGTTTCAGGGCATCCTGCAGACGGCTTTCGTCCCGCGCCAGCATCTCGACATACGCCAGGCACCAGTGAGCAAACGTCACCGGCTGCGCGCGCTGCAGGTGGGTGTAACCCGGCATAACGGCATCCTGATTATGGTCTGCCGTCTCCACCAACGCGCGCTGCAGCTGGCGGTTGGCGGTGAGCAGTTCGCTCACGGTGTCTTTACACCACAATTTCAAATCCGTGGCGACCTGATCGTTACGGCTGCGTCCGGTGTGCAGCTTTTTACCTAACTGCCCCACTTTATCGATCAGTTTACCTTCTACCCAACTGTGGATATCTTCCGCGTCGCTTTCCAGGATCTGCTGCGGGTTCGCGCGAACGTCTTCCAGCAAAATGGTCAGCGCGTCTTCAAGCTGACGCTGCTCGTCAGCGGTTAACACGCCGACGGTGACCAGCGCTTTGGACCAGGCGACAGAACCCACAATATCCTGCTCCGCCAGGCGGTAGTCGAAGCGCAACGAGTCGTTGAACTGTTTAAACCGCTGATCTGCTGCCTGAGTAAAACGCCCACCCCAAAGTGCCATACCATGCTTCCTTAATATCTTTGAATGTCATTGCCCGGCGACGCTGCGCTTACCGGGCCTACAAAACCGTAAATCGATTACGCCAGAATACGCGTTCCAATCGGCGTACCGTTAAACAGCGCCGGGAGTTGCTCCGCATGACGCCAGGAGGCGATATCCACCGGGCGGCCGAGCGTACGGGCCGCATCCAGCGCGGCGTTCACTTTAACGATCATGCCGTCGGTGATAATGCCCTGATCTATCAGTTGTTCCGCTTTCGCGGCGGTCATTTCGGCAATACGCTGGCCTTTACCATCCAGAATACCGCTCACATCGGAGAGCAGGATCAGATCCGCTCCCAGCGTTGCCGCCAGCGCGGTCGCTGCCTGGTCGGCGTTAACGTTCATCAGTTGTCCGTCTTCCGTCACGCCAATCGAACTCACTACCGGCAGAAAACCGCCCGCCAACAGGGTGTTGATCAACGCCGGCGATCCCGGCTGCGCCAGTCCAACATGACCTAATTCTTCATCCAGTTGAGTGACGTTGACGCTGTCGCCATCACCCAGATAAAGCCCGACGGCAGCGATATGATGCTTCTTCGCCCACGCCAGCAGGGTTTTGTTCGCCGTGCCCGCCAGCGCGCCGGTAATGATGTCAATCTGGTCGGCAGGCGTCACGCGCAGGCCGTTTTTCTTTTTGACCGGCAGGTTCAGTCCTTTCATCAGTTCGTCGACCACACAGCCGCCGCCGTGAACAATCACCAGCGGGCGTGGATGTGATTCACGATAGTTAACCAGCGCGGTAAACAGACGCTCCAGCGCCTCTTCGCTATCCAGTAATACACCGCCCAGCTTGATAATTAATGGATTCATCATTGCACCCTTAAATAAGAGACTGCGCTTCAGCGAAGCCGAAACGAATATTGGCACACTGTACTGCCTGCGCAGCCGCACCTTTCAACAAGTTATCTTCGGTGGCCACCAGGATCAAATGCTCGTCCTGTACGGCAAAACCGATATCACAGAATGGTAAACCAACCACATTCTTCAGCGCCGGGACGCCTTTGTCATACAGGCGCACCAGGGGCTTATCGCGATACGCCTGCTGCAAGGTCTGGGCAACGTGCGCCTGCGTCACGCCCGGCTTCAGGCGGCAGGTGATAGTTTCAAGGATCCCGCGTGGGAAGTTGCCCAGATGCGGCGTGAAGATCACGTCTGCGCCCAAATGGGTGGCGATTTCCGGCTGGTGACGATGGGTAAACACCCCGTACGGCTGTAAGCTTACTTCGCAGAAACTGTTAGATAGGGCCGCTTTACGCCCTGCGCCGCTCACGCCGCTGGTGGCATTGATCACCGGCCATTGCGTCAGATCCAGCAGTTCGCCATCGATCAACGGCTTCAGAGACAGTTGCGCCGCCGTCGGGTAGCAGCCCGGCACGGCAATCAGGTTCGCTTCTTTTAACGCTTCCGCGTTCCATTCCGCCAGACCATAAACCGCGGTTGCCAGCAGCTCAGGGTATTGATGGGTAAAGCCATAATATTTTTCATAGAACCCGGCGTCATTCACCCGAAACGCGCCGGAAAGGTCGAAGACCACGCAACCGGCGGCAAGAAACTGCGGCGCCAGGTCATGGCTGACTTCGTGGGCGGTGGCTAAAAACACCACGTCCACGCCGTCAGTAAACGCGCTGATGTCGGACATCGGCTGCAAAGGCAGATCGACAATGCCTTTAAGCCACGGATGCAAATCGGAAATTAACTTTCCTGCATCATTGCTTTGCGCTGAGACGGTCAAAGCGGTTATGGTCATATGAGGGTGGCGATTTACGTAGCTTACAAGCTCTGCGCCCGCATAACCGCTAGCGCCTACAATCAGCGTATTCAACATCGGGTTCCTTTATGCTCAACGTTAATGTATTTTTATTCACATTTATTGCATGAATATTGATACTATCACGACCTAAGGTGTGTCAACAATGAAAATGAACTTACCGCCATTTATCGAGATTTACCGCGCCCTGATTGCCACGCCGTCCATCAGCGCCACCGAAGAAGCGCTGGACCAGAGCAACGCGACTTTAATCAATCTGCTGGCGGGGTGGTTCAGCGATCTTGGCTTTAAGGTGGAGGTTCAACCGGTTCCGGGAACCCGAAACAAATTCAATCTGCTCGCCAGCTCCGGACAGGGCGCGGGCGGTCTGCTGCTAACGGGCCACACCGACACCGTGCCGTTTGACGACGGGCGCTGGACGCGCGACCCCTTCACGCTCACCGAGCACGACAACAAGCTCTACGGTCTGGGAACCGCGGACATGAAGGGCTTCTTCGCGTTTATTCTCGACGCCCTGCGTGACGTCGACGTGACGACGCTGAAAAAACCGCTGTACATTCTGGCGACTGCCGATGAAGAAACCAGCATGGCGGGCGCGCGCTATTTTTCTGAAAATACATCGATTCGCCCGGACTGCGCCATCATCGGCGAGCCAACGTCACTGCAACCGATTCGTGCCCATAAGGGCCATATCTCCACGGCGGTGCGGGTGCTCGGTCAGTCCGGTCACTCCAGCGATCCGGCGCGCGGCGTGAACGCCATTGAGCTGATGCATGACGCGATAGGCCGCATCATACAACTGCGCGACTCGCTAAAAGAACGCTACCACTATGAGGCGTTCACCGTACCGTATCCGACACTGAACCTCGGCAGCCTGCACGGCGGCGACGCCTCGAACCGCATCTGCGCCTGCTGTGAGCTGCACATGGATATCCGTCCCTTGCCGGGCATGACGCTGAGCGATCTTGACGGCCTACTGAACGAAGCGCTGGCTCCGGTGAGTGAACGTTGGCCGGGTCGCCTGACGGTGGCGGAACTGCATCCGCCTATTCCGGGCTACGAATGTCCCCCGGATCACCAGTTGGTTGAAGTGGTGGAAAAACTGCTCGGCGAAAAAACCGACGTAGTGAACTACTGCACCGAAGCGCCATTTATTCAAACGCTGTGCCCGACGCTGGTCCTCGGTCCGGGTTCTATTAATCAGGCCCATCAGCCGGATGAATATCTGGAGACGCGTTTTATTAAACCGACCCGGGAATTAATCACTCAGGTCGTGCATCACTTTTGCTGGCATTAAATGTTCATCGCCGCGTTAACACTTTTGAGTTAATCGCGGCGTTTATTTTACATTTTCATAAGTAATGCTTATTTGATCCACGAGGAATTAACTTTCGTAAATTGGCCGCGATTTCTCGGTTTGCTGAACCGATTTCGCAGCAATTGACGACAGGGGTTTTACGTGGCTTTATAAAAGACGACGAAGAACAATGTCCAACATATTTCGTGGTGTAGCAAGGCGGCAAACAAGCACATCCAGGGGACTGACATAAGCCGGTAACCTCGGGTGTCGAGCGCCGCTACGACGCGAAAAGCGCAGGACAATTACAACAGAGATGGGGTGTCTGGGTTAATATGAACGAACAATATTCCGCGTTGCGTAGTAATGTCAGTATGCTCGGCAAAGTGCTGGGAGAAACCATCAAGGATGCGCTGGGAGAGAACATTCTTGATCGCGTAGAAACAATCCGTAAGCTGTCTAAATCTTCACGCGCTGGCAATGAGGCAAACCGCCAGGAGTTGCTCACCACGTTACAGAATTTGTCGAACGATGAGCTGCTGCCCGTTGCCCGCGCGTTCAGCCAGTTCCTCAATCTGGCCAATACCGCCGAGCAATACCACAGCATTTCGCCGAAAGGCGAAGCCGCCAGCAACCCGGAAGTGATTGCCCGCACCCTGCGTAAACTCAAAAATCAGCCGGATCTTAACGAAGCGACCATCAAAAAAGCGGTGGAATCCCTGTCGCTTGAACTGGTGCTAACCGCCCACCCGACGGAAATTACCCGCCGCACGCTGATCCACAAAATGGTGGAAGTTAACGCCTGCTTAAAACAGCTCGACAACAAGGACATCGTCGATTACGAACGTCACCAGCTGATGCGCCGTCTACGCCAGCTGATCGCCCAGTCCTGGCATACCGATGAAATTCGTAAGCTGCGCCCCAGCCCGGTAGACGAAGCAAAATGGGGCTTCGCGGTGGTGGAGAACAGTCTCTGGCAGGGTGTACCTAACTACCTGCGCGAGCTAAACGAACAGCTTGAAGAGAATCTGGGCTACCAGTTGCCGGTTGATTTCGTGCCCGTGCGATTCACTTCGTGGATGGGCGGCGACCGTGACGGTAACCCGAATGTTACCGCCGACATTACCCGCCATGTCCTGCTACTGAGCCGCTGGAAGGCCACCGACCTGTTCCTGAAAGATATTCAGGTTCTGGTCTCAGAATTGTCGATGGTTGACGCCACGCCGGAACTGTTAGCGATGGTGGGTGAAGAAGGCGCCTCGGAGCCTTATCGCTATCTGATGAAAAATCTGCGCGCCCGCCTGATGGCGACACAGGCCTGGCTGGAGGCACGTCTGAAAGGCGAAAAGCTACCGAAACCGGCGGGATTGCTGACGCAAAACGAACAGCTTTGGGAACCGCTTTACGCCTGCTATCAGTCCTTACAGGCTTGCGGTATGGGGATTATCGCCAACGGCGAACTGCTCGATACCCTGCGCCGCGTGAAATGTTTCGGCGTACCGCTGGTGCGTATTGATATCCGTCAGGAAAGCACTCGCCACACCGAAGCGCTGGGTGAACTAACCCGCTATCTCGGCATCGGCGACTATGAAAGCTGGTCAGAAGCGGACAAACAGGCGTTCCTGATCCGCGAACTGAATTCCAAGCGTCCATTGCTGCCGCATCACTGGGAGCCAAGCAACGACACCCGTGAAGTGCTCGACACCTGTAAAGTCATCGCTGAAGCGCCGAAAGGGTCTATTGCCGCCTACGTGATTTCCATGGCGAAAACGCCGTCTGACGTGCTGGCGGTACACCTGCTGCTGAAAGAAGCGGGCATTGGTTTCGCCATGCCGGTTGCCCCGCTGTTTGAAACCCTCGACGACCTGAACAACGCCGACGATGTCATGACCCAACTGCTGAACATCGACTGGTATCGCGGTTTGATCCAGGGCAAGCAGATGGTGATGATCGGCTATTCCGACTCGGCGAAAGACGCCGGAGTCATGGCGGCGTCCTGGGCACAGTATCAGGCACAGGATGCGCTCATCAAAACCTGCGAGAAAGCGGGTATCGAACTGACGCTGTTCCACGGTCGCGGCGGCTCGATTGGTCGCGGCGGCGCGCCAGCTCACGCCGCATTGCTGTCGCAGCCGCCAGGCAGCCTGAAAGGCGGTCTGCGCGTGACCGAACAGGGCGAAATGATCCGCTTTAAATACGGTTTGCCGGAAGTGACCGTCAGCAGCCTGTCGCTGTATACCAGCGCCATCCTGGAAGCGAATCTGCTGCCGCCGCCGGAACCGAAAGACGGCTGGCGTCATATCATGGACGAGCTGTCGGTGATCTCCTGCGATCTGTACCGGGGCTATGTGCGTGAAAACAAAGACTTCGTGCCTTACTTCCGCTCTGCAACGCCGGAACAGGAACTGGGCAAACTGCCGCTCGGTTCACGTCCGGCGAAACGCCGTCCGACCGGCGGCGTGGAATCACTGCGCGCCATTCCGTGGATCTTCGCCTGGACACAAAACCGTCTGATGCTGCCCGCCTGGCTGGGCGCCGGTACCGCGCTGCAAAAAGTGGTTGAAGATGGTAAGCAAAGCGAACTGGAAGCCATGTGCCGCGACTGGCCGTTCTTCTCCACCCGTCTCGGCATGCTGGAAATGGTGTTCGCAAAAGCGGATTTGTGGCTGGCGGAATATTACGATCAGCGTCTGGTGTCGAAAGAACTGTGGCCGCTGGGTAAAGAGCTGCGTGACCTGCTGCAAGAAGACATCAAGGTGGTGCTGGATATCGCGAACGATTCACATCTGATGGCCGATCTGCCGTGGATTGCCGAATCTATCCAGTTGCGTAATATCTACACCGACCCGCTAAACGTCCTGCAGGCAGAGTTACTGCACCGCTCGCGTCTGACGGAAGAACAGGGTAAAGAGCCGGATCCGCGCGTTGAGCAGGCGCTGATGGTGACCATCGCTGGGGTGGCGGCTGGTATGCGTAACACCGGCTAACGTTCCTTCTCTCGTCACCCTCGTGCGATGGCGCGAGGGTGATCTGAAATATAACTGTCATAAATACTTCGTTTTAAATATATTCATGTCTGTTTTTTCCACCGTAAGAATTTTCAGGCGCTCCCTTCCCCCTTCGGGCGGGGAGCGCTTCAGAATTTCTTAAGGTTTTGTCGTTACGTTTTGCATCACGTTTAAAGACAGGCTATTCACATGCATTCCACAAAACTCCCGTCTCCCTCTGCGTTTAGCGGAAAAGCGCTGGGCTGGGCGCTTCTCTATTTTTGGTTTTTTTCAACTTTACTTCAGGCAACCATTTTTATCAGCGGCTACAGCGGCACTAACGGGCTGCGGGACTCTCTGCTGTTCAGTTCCCTGTGGCTGATTCCGGTGATCCTGTTTCCGAACCGCATCCGCGTCATTGCGGCGGTCATCGGCATTATCCTGTGGGCAACGTCACTGGCCGCGCTCAGTTATTACGTCATTTACGGCCAGGAGTTCTCGCAAAGCGTCCTGTTCGTCATGTTTGAAAGCAACGCCAATGAAGCCAGCGAGTATCTGGCACAGTATTTCAGTCTGAAACTTGTGCTTATCGCACTGGCCTATACGGCGGTCGCGATCTTCCTGTGGACGCGTCTGCGCCCGGTTGTTATTCCTTCGCCGTGGCGCTATCTGGTGTCAGTTGCCCTGCTTTACGGGCTGATCCTGCATCCGATGGCGGTGAATACGTTTATCAAGCACAAGCCGTTTGAGAAGACGCTGGACAGCTTGGCGTCACGCATGGAGCCCGCCGCGCCGTGGCAGTTTATCTCGGGCTATTATCAGTACCAGCGCCAGCTTTCTTCGCTGAATAACCTGCTCAGTGAAAACCACGCTCTGCCGCCGCTGGCGAATTTCAAAGACAGCAGCGGCGACGCGCCGCGCACGCTGGTACTGGTCATTGGCGAATCCACTCAACGTGGTCGCATGAGCCTGTACGGCTATCCGCGAGAAACCACGCCGCAACTGGACGCGCTTCGTAAGACTGACCCGAATCTGACCGTCTTCAATAACGTGGTGACCTCGCGCCCCTACACGATTGAGATTCTTCAGCAGGCGCTGACCTTCGCTAATGAGAAGCATCCGGACCTGTATCTGACCAAACCGTCGCTGATGAACATGATGAAACAGGCGGGATATAAGACCTTCTGGATCACTAATCAGCAGACGATGACCGCGCGTAATACCATGCTGACGGTGTTCTCTAAACAGACTGATAAGCAGTTCTATATGAACCAGCAGCGCACGCAGAGCGCGCGTGAATATGACACCAATGTGCTTGCGCCGTTTAAAGAAGTCATGGCCGACCCGGCGCCGAAAAAATTCATCATCGTCCATTTGCTGGGAACACACATTAAGTACAAATTCCGCTATCCCGAAAACGAGGGGAAATTTGATGGAAATACCGACCACGTCCCGCCAGGTCTGAGCGAAGAGGAGCTGGAGTCGTACAACGATTACGACAACGCCAACCTGTACAACGACAAGGTGGTGGCGAGTCTGATCCGCGATTATAAAGCGACCGACCCGAACGGCTTCCTGCTCTATTTTTCCGATCACGGTGAAGAAGTGTACGACACGCCGCCGCACAAAACGCAGGGACGTAACGAAGACAATCCGACGCGCCATATGTATACCGTACCGTTCCTGCTGTGGACGTCGGAAAAGTGGCAGGCGGCGCATCCGCGCGACTTCTCGCAGGACGTAGACAGGAAGTACAGCAGTTCTGAACTGATCCACACCTGGTCGGACTTAGCGGGCTTAAGCTACGACGGTTTCGATCCTACTCGCTCTGTCGTCAACCCGCAGTTTAAAGAGATCACGCGCTGGATTGGCAATCCGTACAAGAAAAAAGCGTTGATTGATTACGACACCCTGCCGTATGGCGATCTCCCCGGCAATCAGTAACCCACGGCAGTGCCGAATGGCGGCAGCCCCCTTACCCGGTCTACAAATGTAGGCCGGGCAAACGACGCGCATCCGGCAATAATCACTTGAGACCATCGGTTTTCAACGATACTGTTTCCCTGTCTGCGCTCTGCAAGGGATCAACATGTTTCAAGACGTCAGCCATCTTCTTTCCCGCCTGATTAATGGCCCCGCTCCGCTGCGCCAGATTTACTTTGCTGGTACCAGCGCGCCTTCACCGGAACTGGCCTATCAGGTGGATTTTCCTCGGCTGGAGATCGTACTGGAAGGCGAACTGACCGACGCCAGCGTTGGCGATACGCTGACAGACTGCGACGCGCTCTACGTTCCGGCGGGCGGCTGGAACCTCCCACGCTGGCAGGCGCCGACAACGACGCTCAGTATTCTGTTTGGCAAACAGCAGCTAGGCTTCAGCGTTGTGCAATGGGACGGAACAACCTTTCAGAACCTGACGAAGCAGCACGTTGCGCGACGCGGCCCACGCATCGGCTCTTTCCTGCTACAAACGCTTAATGAAATGCAGATGCAGCCGCAGGAGCAGCAAACCGCGCGGTTAATTGTCGCCAGCCTGCTTAGCCACTGCCGCGACCTGCTCGGCAGCCAGATTCAGACCTCATCCCGGAGCCAGGCGCTGTTTGAAGCCATTCGCGATTATATCGACGAGCATTACGCCTCGCCGCTCACCCGTGAGTCAGTGGCCCAGGCGTTTTATATTTCGCCTAACTATCTCTCGCACCTGTTTCAAAAAACAGGCGCTGTCGGCTTTAACGAATACCTTAATCACACACGGCTGGAACACGCGAAAACGTTACTGAAGGGCTACGATCTGAAAGTAAAAGAGGTGGCTCACACCTGTGGATTTGTGGACAGCAATTACTTTTGCCGCCTGTTTCGTAAAAATACGGAACGCTCGCCGTCTGAGTACCGTCGCCAGTACCACAGTCAATTGACGGAAAAGCAGGCTAGTTCAGAATAAAATGGGTTTGCTGCGGGGCGGAAAGCAGTTTACGTACCACGCTGATTACCCGCTGCGGTTCGCGCAAAAAAGCGCTGATCCCCGACTGCACGTAGCGGCTATGAATAAAACGCTCCGCGCCAGCCAGCTCGATGTCGGTAATCAACAGAACGGCGTCGGCCCGGCTGATATCCTCTTCCGTTAATCGGTTTTCTATCCCCAGCGCGCCCTGCGTTTCAATTTTAATGCTCCACTTTTCCTGCTGACAGAGCTTCTCCAGACGTTCTGCCGCCATGTAAGTATGCGCCACGCCGCTGACGCACGCGGTCACCGCAACCAGATAGCGTCCCGTTGAGCTGGACATATTAACCTCCTGTGGTCACCTCAAAACCAGCTCTCTCGGCCATGGCGCGGTAAATCGCCACGGTTTCTGCCGTCGGGGCCGGAATATCTTTCATCGCCCACGCCTGCCCGAGCAGGCGATATTTCGGTTCACCATATAAATGAAACGGTAACAGGTGAACGTGTTTTATACCAAGCGATAACAGCAGGCTCAGCGCGTGCTGCATATTCCCGGGCGTGAGGGTATAACCCGGGATCAGCGGCAGACGCGGAATGACATGAACACCTTCCGCCACCAGCAGTCGCAGATTCGCCAGCACCCGCGGCTGGTTCATGTTTACGATATCGCGCGCCTGTTCCGGCGACATGATTTTTAAATCAAAGAGCACCTCATCGCAGGCTTTCGCCAGCGGCAGAAGACGACTGGCAGGCGCATCACCCGCGGTTTCAATCGCGCAGCGCACGCCCCAGCGCCGCAGGCGGTGCAGGAAGCGGGTTGCGAAGGGAGCCTGCATCAAGACCTCGCCGCCGGAGAGGGTCACGCCGCCACCGGACGTGCGAAAGAAAATGTCGTCTTTCATGACTTCACCCTCCAGCTCATCCAGCGTGATATCACGCCCAATTCGCTCAAACGCCCCGGAAGGACACTCGTCAGCATCCCGCAGACACGGCGCGCAATGCAGGCATTTGCTTTCCCGCCGCACGGTTTCGATACGCGGCGAAATAGATTCAGGATTGGCGCACCACGGACAGGTATGTGGGCAGCCTTTAAAAAATACTACCGTGCGTATTCCCTGTCCGTCATTCAGCGAGTAACGCTGAATATTGAAGATGCGCGCAACGTCTTCGCTACGTGGATCCAGCACCTCACAACTGATGCGCGGTGCGCCGAATGATGTCATCCTGGATCTCCTTCGACAGCTCAACAAAGAAGGCGCTGTAGCCCGCCACGCGAACCACCAGACCAGCAAAATCCTGAGGACGTTGTTGCGCTTCGCGCAGCGTTTCGGCATTCACGACGTTAAACTGGATATGCTGCAGCTTCAATTGGGTAAATGCACGCAGGAAATCGGCCAGCTTGCGCAGGCCCGCTTCGCCTTCGAGGGTCGCTGGCGTAAACTTCACGTTCAACAGCGTGCCGTTAGAGAGCAGCGTGTTGTCGAGTTTACTGACTGATTTCAGCACCGCCGTCGGCCCTTGCATATCCTGCCCAAGCATGGGCGACAGCCCCCCGTCCGCCAACTGTTCTCCGGCGAAGCGACCGTCTGGCGTCGCTCCAACTACCGCGCCCAGCGGCACATGCGCGGAAACGGTATAAGAGCCAGGCGTAAACTGGCCGCCGCGCGGGTTCTGATATTTTTCGACTTCTTTGCAGTAATGACGCAACAGTTCAGCGCTAATGTTATCGACATCATCAATGTCGTTACCGTATTTTTCGAAGCGGTTGATCAGCCGGGCGCGGATTTTTTCCCCTTCCGGCGTCGCAAAATTGGCTTTCAGCACTGCGAGCAGTTCATCGAAACTCAGGCGCTGCTGCTCAAACACCAGCCCGTTCAGGGCATGCAAAGAGTCGCTCAGGTTGGCGATGCCAATTCCCTGAACGCCCGAGAAGTTATAGCGCGCACCGCCGTCGGTAATATCGCGGCCCTTCTCCAGGCAGTCGCTAATATACGATGAAAGCAGCGGCACCGGCGCCCAGTCGCGATGGCCGATATCGCAAATATTGCTGCCTTCCACCATCAGAGTGATGTAGTGGCTGATTTTAGCGCGAATATGCGCCAGCAGGCTTTCATAGCTGAGTTCGCTATTGCCTTCATTTTCAAACAGGCTGATTTCCATAACTTTCAGCAGGTTAAACATGGCGATGTCATGCAGACCATAGGTTCGTCCCGGTATCGACAGCTCCACGCAGCCTACCACGGCATAATCTCGCGCATCTTCCAGCGATACGCCGCGATTCAGAAAAGCCGGTACCACCACTTCATCATTGAAAATTTGTGGAATACCGGTGCCGAGACGAATGGTCTCCGCCGTTTTCATCAGGAATGGCGTATCGATTAACGCATTGGTGCGCACGCCGAGGTTTGGCTGCGGCAATTGAACGCTCTGGTAGGCATCAAGACACAGGAAAGAGAGGATGTTTACCGCGCTGCGTCCGTTTTCGGTTAATCCGCCAAGCAACGCAGTGTAACCCGTTGGGAAACCGGCGAAATAGCGGGCGCTGCTGGTCGAGCGCAATAACACGATGTCGTTGCACTTTACCCACAGGGACTCGAGCAACTCTTTCAGAAACGCAGGATCGTCTCCCTGCGTCAGCGATGCCTGATAAAACGGCAGCATATACTGGTCGAAACGCCCAAGCGACAGCGAACTGGCGTTAGACTCATATTGCAAAATGATGTTCATGTACCAGAACAACTGACACGCCTGCCAGAAGGTCTGTGGCTTATGCGCGGCGTTATGCCGCGAATTTGCCGCGATGGTGAGTAATTCCTGACGACGTGTCTCGTCTGCGCAACCTTCTGCCATCTCCTCCGCCAGCGCGGCATAGCGCAGAATATGACGCTGCGACGCCTCCAGCAGCAATAGCGCGGCCTGATAAAAGTGATTATCCGGTGCCCGCTGACAGTGCGCGCGCATTTGCGCCACCAGTTCACCCAGCCCGTTATTCAGCAAGCGCGGATAATCAATGATAATGTGTCCCTGCCCTTTATCCGTCTGGTTGACGCTAAAAATCTGCGTGCTGACGGCGGCTTTGACCTCATCAGTCATCTGACCGTTGATGAAGTCCTTCATCGAACGCTTCTCCCAGTACGGGTACAGCGTTTCGCGATAAAGGCGTTTGTCCTCATCGCTGATATCAAAACGGTCCTGCGGTCGCGTCGGAAACTGATCGAGTTCCTTGAGCAACCAGTACGGATCCATTTCCGGAGACATAATGCCTGCGCGCGGTTTAACGGTACGGTTTCCGGCAATCAATTCTTCATCACGAATCGAAATGGCAACATGTTCAAGAATATACGCTGTCGCTTTAGCACGGCGCAGAATAACCGGCTCGCCTTCGGTTTGCTGGTGGCTGGCGGTGTAAAGCAGCGCACGTTCCAGCGAGATTTCCCGGTTGTTCTGGAACAGCGCGCTTTTCAGGCGTTGGATACGGTCTGTCATAAGGAACTCCCTGAAGCCTGACCATCAGGCTCTTGAATCCAAAACGGTTACGCGGTTTGCGCCAGATGCGCGTCAATCTTATTCATGATGGCGTCGGCACGTTTAACCGCATCGCTGATGTTGACGCGCACGATGGTCTTCCCGGCAAAACGCTCTTCAAACTTAATGCCGATATCTTTGGTCAGGATCACCATATCCGCGCTCGCCACGTCGTCTGGCGTCAGTTCATTTTCCAGGCCAATCGAACCCTGGGTCTCCACTTTCACTTCCCAACCCTTGGCTTTCGCCGCGCTTTCCAGCGCTTCGGCTGCCATATAGGTATGCGCAACGCCAGAAGGGCATGCGGTCACGGCAATAATTTTCGTCATGGTTTATTCCTCACTTAATTCATTTCAAAATCTAAATCGAGATCGTCTTCTTTTTCATCGGCCTGAGAGACATTCTTCCGCGCCAGGCTTTTCAGTACGTTCACGCAGAGCGCAGTAACGAGCGCGCCAACCACAACCGCAGCGATATACCCCAGTTTTCCTTCTACCACCGGCAACACGATTAACCCGCCCCAACCGGCGTAGCACTGCGCGCCGAACAGCGCGGCGGTAACCGCGCCGCAGGCAGAACCGAGCATGATGGAGGGGATCACGCGCAGCGGGTCAGCGGCGGCAAACGGTATCGCCCCTTCGGTGACGCCCACACAGCCCATCACCAGCGCCGCTTTTCCGGCTTCGCGTTCTTCAGAAGAGAAGTTTTTACGCCCCAGCAGCGTCGCCAGCCCTAAGCCCAGCGGCGGTACGCAGATTGCGACGGCGGCAATCGCCACGACGGTATAGACCCCCTGCGCCACGCAGATGAGCATGAAGGCATAGGCCACTTTGTTCACCGGACCGCCCATATCAAAGGCCAGCATCAGCCCCATAATGACCGCTAACATGACGATGCTGCCTTGCTGCATCCCTTGTAACCATTGCGTCAGGCTGCTTGTCAGCGCGCCCACCGGCTCACCCAGCCCCCACATCATGATACCCGCGGTGATAAAGGTGCCGACGATAGGGATAACGAAGATCGGCATGACCGAACGCAGCACCTTATGCACCGGGATTTTTTTCAGATAATGCACCACGATACCGCCGATAATCCCGGCAATCAGCGCACCAAAAAACCCGGCGCCAAAGCTGTTGCCCACCCAGGCGCCAATCGCGCAGGGCGCCAGCGCGGAACGTTCAGCTATGGAATAACCTATATACGCGGCGAGGAAAGGCACCATCAGCGTCAGCCCGGCGACGCCGATGTCGAACAGTTTCTTCAGATTCGGGTCAGTTGCGGCATCCGGCACCGCACCTTTGCCATACAGCATGACGGAGACCGCCAGCAAGATGCCGCCCGCGACAACAAAGGGGATCATATGCGACACCCCCGTCATCAGATGCTGACGGGTATTTTTCAGGATCTGCACCAACTCTTTCATACGTCGCTCCCGGGCCAGTGAAAGCCCATATCCATAACGTTGTTGTGGCAAACAATAGGCAATCCGCAGCGACGCAGACAGTGGATAAAAAGGCCATTTACTGGATTTTTGTAATATCAGTACAAAAATGCGATCCGCCTCATAACTTCTACTCTCCGACAGATGACAGCTAACGCGTCGAGTTGTGAGGCGACTCGCACTTTTCACCTTACATTACATTTATCCAGTTTTTGGCAGATTTGTCACATGGCAGAACTCAACCCAGCCCTTTTATCCTGTAAGCAGAAATCCGTTATGGGAGAGAGGCAATGGCCCTGATTGTGGAATTTACCTGTGAACTGCCCAATGGCGTCCATGCGCGCCCGGCAAGCCACGTGGAAACGCTGTGCAATACCTTTACGTCTCAGATTGAATGGCACAATCTGCGCACTGGCCGAAAAGGTAACGCCAAAAGCGCGCTGTCGCTGATCGGCACCGACACGCTGGCAGGCGACCGTTGCCAGTTGCTGATTACCGGCGCAGATGAAGCCAATGCCCACCAGCGACTGAATCAGTGGCTACGCGTTGAATTTCCGCATTGCGATGCGCCGCTCGCAGAGGTTAATAACCGTGAATTAGACGCGCTTCCGGCCTCGCTGACTCACCTTAACCCGCAGTTATTCCGCGCCCGCCCCGTCTGCAACGGTAGCGCGGGTGGCGTGCTGACCCCTCTCTCTTCGCTGGATCTTAACGCGCTCGGCGAACTTCCAGCAGCGAAAGACGTGGAGCAGGAACAGTCAGCGCTGGATCGCGGTCTGACGTTGTTAACGAAAAACATTGCGTTCCGTTTGCTGGACAGTGACGGTCCTACCAGCGCGATTCTGGAAGCCCACCGTTCACTGGCAAGCGACGCATCCCTGCGTCAGCATCTGCTGGCTGGCGTTTCGCGCGGCTTAAGCTGCGCGCAGGCGATTATCGAAAGTGCGAACCATTTCTGCGACGAATTCGCCCGTTCCAGCAGCAGTTATCTGCAGGAACGCGCGCTGGATGTCCGTGACGTCTGCTTCCAGCTGTTACAGCATATTTACGGCGAAACACGTTTTCCGCCGCCGGGCCAACTGACCCAGCCAGCCGTGTGTATGGCGGACGAACTGACGCCAAGCCAGTTTCTGGAGCTGGATAAAACGTACCTGAAAGGGTTATTGTTAAAAAGCGGCGGCACCACGTCGCACACGGTCATTCTCGCCCGCTCGTTCAATATCCCGACGCTGGTGGGCGTAGAGACAGAGGCCTTAACACCGTGGCGGCATCAGAAAGTGTATATCGACGGAAACGCAGGCGCGGTAGTGGTGTCGCCGAGCGAAGCCATCGAGCGCTATTATCAACAAGAAGCCCGGGTACAGGAGACGCTGCGTGAACAGCAGCGCATCTGGCTGACGCAGGAAGCGCGCACCGCTGACGGCATCCGGATGGAAGTCGCCGCTAACATCGCCCACGCCGTTGAAGCCCAGGCGGCATTCAGTAACGGTGCGGAAGCGGTCGGTCTGTTCCGCACGGAAATGCTGTATATGGATCGCGCCAGCGCGCCGGACGAAAACGAGTTATACAATATTTTTTGCCAGGCGCTGGAGTCCGCGCGGGGACGCAGCATTATCGTGCGCACAATGGACATCGGCGGCGATAAGCCGGTGGACTACCTGAACATTCCTGCCGAAGCCAACCCGTTCCTCGGCTATCGCGCTGTACGCATCTACGAAGAATACGCCGCGCTGTTTACCACCCAACTGCGATCGATTCTGCGCGCATCCGCCCACGGCAGTCTGAAGATCATGATTCCGATGATCTCCTCCATGGAGGAGATCCTGTGGGTCAAAGAGAAACTGGCGGAAGCCAAACAGCAGTTACGCAATGAACACATTCCGTTCGATGAGAAAATCCCTCTTGGCATTATGCTGGAAGTGCCGTCGGTAATGTTCATTATCGACCAGTGCTGCGAAGAAATTGATTTCTTCAGCATCGGCAGCAACGACCTGACGCAATATCTGCTGGCCGTCGATCGCGATAACGCCAAAGTCACCCGCCACTACAACAGCCTGAATCCGGCCTTTTTACGCGCGCTGGACTACGCGGTGCAGGCGGTGCATCGCCAGGGAAAATGGATTGGCCTGTGTGGCGAACTGGGCGCCAAAGGCTCCGTACTGCCGCTGCTCGTGGGGTTAGGTCTGGATGAAATCAGCATGAGCGCACCGTCAATCCCCGCCGCTAAAGCGCGGATGGCGCAACTGGACAGCCGTGCCTGTCGCCAGTTGCTGAATCAGGCGATGGCCTGCCGTACGTCGCTGGAAGTGGAACATTTGCTGGCGCAGTTCCGCATGAGCCAGCAGGACGCCCCGCTGGTCACCGCCGAGTGCATCCGGCTTGACAGCGACTGGCGCAGTAAAGAGGAGGTGATCAAAGGAATGACCGACAACTTACTGCTGGCGGGCCGTTGCCGCTATCCACGCAAACTGGAAGCCGATCTCTGGGCACGCGAAGCAGTATTCTCCACCGGTTTGGGCTTTAGCTTCGCCATTCCACACAGCAAGTCTGAACACATTGAGCAATCGACCATCAGCGTGGCGCGCCTCAACGCGCCGGTGCGTTGGGGAGACGACGATGCGCAGTTCATCATCATGCTCACACTCAACAAACACGCCGCTGGCGATCAGCATATGCGCATTTTCTCGCGCCTGGCCCGCCGGATTATGCATGAAGAATTTCGTAACGCGCTGGTGAACGCCGCGTCCGCCGACGCCATCGCCAGTCTGCTGCAACATGAACTTGAACTCTGAGAGGAAGGAAAATGGAGCTGTATTTAGATACCGCCAATGTGCGGGAAGTCGAACGTCTGGCACGCATCTTCCCGATTGCGGGCGTGACCACTAACCCGAGCATTGTGGCGGCAAGTAAAGAGTCTGTTTGGGATGTGCTGCCTCGCTTACAAAACGCCATTGGCGAAACCGGCATTCTGTTTGCCCAGACCATGAGCCGCGACGCGCAGGGCATGGTGAGCGAAGCGAAGCGACTGAACAACGCCATACCGGGCATTGTGGTGAAAATCCCGGTGACGTCCGAAGGACTGGCCGCAATCAAGCAACTGAAAACCGAAGGGATTACCACCCTCGGCACCGCCGTCTACAGCGCATCGCAGGGGCTGCTGGCCGCGCTGGCAGGCGCAAAATACGTCGCGCCCTACGTCAACCGCGTCGACGCGCAGGGCGGAGACGGCATCCGTACGGTGCAGGAACTGCAAACGCTGCTGGAACTGCACGCCCCGGACAGCAAAGTGCTGGCGGCCAGTTTCAAAACTCCCCGCCAGGCGCTGGACTGTTTGCTGGCAGGTTGCGAAGCGATCACCCTTCCTTTAGATGTAGCGCAACAAATGCTTGATACCCCTGCGGTACAGTCGGCTATTGAGAAGTTTGAGCAAGACTGGAAAAACGCTTTCGGAAACATCAACCTGTAAAGGGGATAACGTATGGATCGCATTATTCAATCACCTGGTAAATACATCCAGGGAGCAGATGTCATCACACGTCTTGGCGACTACCTCAAGCCGCTGGCAGAACGCTGGCTGGTTGTCGGCGACAAATTTGTTCTGGGTTTCGCCCAGAGCGCGCTGGAAAAAAGCATCCAGGACGCCGGACTGACGCTGGAAATCGCACCGTTTGGCGGCGAATGTTCCCAGAACGAGATTGACCGACTGCGCGACGTGGCTGAAAAAGCGCAATGTGCGGCAGTGCTCGGCATCGGCGGGGGTAAAACGCTTGATACCGCAAAAGCGCTTGCACACTTTATGAACGTGCCGGTCGCTATCGCGCCGACGATTGCCTCCACCGATGCGCCATGCAGCGCCCTTTCCGTTATCTACACCGACGCCGGAGAATTCGACCGTTATCTGATGCTGCCGCATAACCCGCACATGGTGATCGTCGACACTAAAATTGTCGCTGGCGCCCCGGCGCGTTTGTTAGCCGCAGGTATTGGCGATGCGCTGGCAACCTGGTTTGAAGCGCGCGCTTGTTCACGTAGCGGCGCGGTTACCATGGCGGGAGGGAAATGCACCCAGGCCGCGCTGGCGCTGGCTGAGCTGTGCTACAACACGCTGCTGGAAGAAGGCGAAAAAGCGATGCTGGCCGCCGAGCAGCACGTTGTGACGCCCGCTCTTGAGCGCGTAATCGAAGCGAACACCTACCTGAGCGGCGTGGGTTTTGAAAGTGGAGGTCTGGCGGCAGCCCACGCGATCCATAACGGCCTGACGGCGATTCCTGATGCGCATCACTACTATCATGGTGAAAAAGTGGCGTTTGGTACGTTGACGCAGTTGGTGCTGGAAAATGCCCCGGTAGAAGAAATTGAAACCGTCGCCGCGCTGTGTCACTCCGTCGGTCTACCAATCACACTGGCGCAACTGGATATTAAACAGGATATTCCGGCGAAAATGCGCACTGTGGCAGAAGCCGCCTGTGCGGAAGGAGAAACGATCCATAACATGCCTGGCGGTGCGACGCCGGACGAAGTGTATGCCGCCCTGCTGGTGGCCGATCAATACGGTCAGCGCTACCTGCAAGAGTGGGAATAAGTTGAGTTTGCCGGATGGCGCTAACGCCATCCGGCATCCAGGCTTACATTTACAGCAGGTCGAAACGGTCGAGATTCATCACTTTCACCCATGCCGCGACAAAGTCCTTCACGAACTTCTCGCGAGCGTCGTTGCAGGCATACACTTCAGCCAGCGCACGCAGCACGGAGTTAGAACCAAACACCAGGTCAGCGCGGGTTGCGGTGTACTTCACTTCGCCGCTCAGACGATCGCGCCCTTCAAACAGTTCGCCAGACTCATCGGTCGCTTTCCATTCGTAGCGCATATCCAGCAGATTCACGAAGAAATCGTTGCTGAGTACGCCGACACGGTCAGTGAAGACGCCGTTCTGGCTGCCGTCGAAGTTTGTGCCGAGCACGCGCATCCCGCCGACCAGGGCCGTCATCTCCGGCGCGGTCAGGGTCAGCTGTTGTGCTTTATCAATCAACAGTGACTCGGTAGTGGAGACATCCAGACGCGCACGGTAGTTACGGAAACCGTCAGCAATCGGCTCAAGCAGTTCAAAGGTCTCGATATCCGTCTGATCCTGACGGGCATCCACCCGGCCTGGCGTAAACGGTACGCCAATGCTCACGCCAGCATCACTCGCCGCCTTCTCAATGCCCACCACCCCGGCCAGCACGATGATATCGGCCAGAGAGGCTTTACCCGTCGACTTTTGAATCTCTTCCAGCACCGGCAATACGCGCGCCGCCGTGGCGTTAACATCCCAGTCGCGCTGCGGCGCTAAAGCCAGACGCGCACCGTTGGCGCCGCCGCGTTTGTCACCGCCGCGGAAGGTGGACGCCGACGCCCAGGCAACAGAAACCAGTTCGCTGACAGACAGCCCGGAAGATGCAATCGCCGCCTTCAGGTTAATGATGTCTTCTTCGGTTGGATGATAAACCGGCTGTGGCAGAGGATCCTGCCAGATCAGATCTTCTTTCGGTACTTCCGGACCGATATAGCGCGCTTTCGGCCCCATATCCCTGTGCGTTAATTTGAACCACGCGCGGGCGAAGGCTTCGTTAAAGGCCTGCGGATCGTTGAGGAAGCGACGGGAAATCTTTTCGAATTCCGGATCAAAACGCAGCGTCAGATCGGTCACCAGCATCGTCGGCTTACGTTTCTTCGACGGATCAAACGGATCCGGAATGATTTCCGGAGCATCCACCGCTTCAAACTGGATCGCCCCTGCCGGGCTGCGCGTTTGCACCCACTCGTATTTAAACAGGTTCTCGAAGAAGTAATTGCTCCACTGGGTTGGGGTTTGCGTCCACACAACTTCCAGACCGGAGGTAATCGCATCCGCGCCTGAACCGCTGCCAAAAGAGCTTGCCCAGCCTAAGCCCTGGGCTTCAATCGGCGCCGCTTCCGGATCCGGCCCAACGTGAGAGGCAGCTGCCGCGCCGTGGGTTTTCCCAAGCGTATGTCCGCCGCCGATCAGCGCGACGGTTTCTTCGTCATTCATCCCCATGTTGCCAAAGGTGGCGCGAATAGCCGCCGCCGCAGACAATGGTTCACCGCTGTGATCCGGACCTTCCGGGTTCACGTAGATCAGCCCCATCTCAGTAGCGCCCAGCGGCGCTTTCGCCAGCGCTTCCGGGTGGCGGTGAGTCAACCAGGCTTTCTCATCGCCCCAGTTCACATCGAGATCCGGTTCCCAGACGTCTTCACGTCCTGCGCCGAAGCCAAAGGTGCGGAAGCCCGAGTTTTCCAGCGCCACGTTGCCCGCCAGAATAAACAGATCCGCCCAGGAAATTTTTTGCCCGTATTTTTGTTTGATTGGCCACAGCAGACGACGTGCTTTGTCGAGGCTGACGTTGTCAGGCCAGGAGTTCAGCGGGGCGAAGCGCTGTTGGCCGCGACCTGCGCCGCCTCGTCCGTCAATCGAACGGTAAGTGCCCGCGCCATGCCAGGCCATACGAATAAACAGACCGGCATAGCTGCCCCAGTCGGCAGGCCACCACGGTTGCGATTCGGTCAGCAACGCTTTGAGATCGCCTTTAAGGGCGGAGTAATCTAATTTGCTGAATTCTTTGCGGTAGTCAAAGTCCTCACCCAGCGGGTTGGAACGATTTGAATGTTGATTCAGAAGGTCCACGCGAAGTTGGTTAGGCCACCAGTCGCGGCTGGTGGTTCCTGCGCCAGCGCTCTGGTCGTGACCGCCCTTATGGAACGGGCATTTTCCGGTGGATAAGGTGTTATGGGTATCGTCAGACGTGCTCATATCTCAGCTCCCTTTTCAATGTTACCGTTACGATATACACCACAGGAGCTTAGATATAGTCGATATAATCCACAGATTCGATAGTCGATACCTTTTATATTTTACGTTAACAAGATGTGGATCAAAACGAGGCGTAAAAAAGCCCTCCAGGGAGGGCCGGGGTATTTACAGGGCAGGTCTGACGCCCAGTGTGTGGCAGATTGCGTAACTCATCTCCGCGCGGTTAAGTGTATAGAAATGAAAATCTTTTACCCCTTCACGGCTGAGAATCTTAACCATATCCATAGCAATATTGGCGCCGACCAGCTTCCGTGTTTCCGCATCGTCATCAAGACCGTTAAACATTTGTGACATCCATGCCGGAATACGCACATTGGTCATATCCGCGAACTTCTTCGCCTGTTTAAAGTTAGAGACCGGCAGGATGCCAGGGATAATTTCCACATCAATGTCTGCCGAAACGCAGCGATCGCGAAAACGCAGGTAGCTTTCGACGTCAAAGAAGAACTGGGTAATCGCGCGGTTGGCGCCAGCATCCACTTTACGCTTCAGGTTCAACAGATCTGCCTGAGCGCTTTTCGCTTCCGGATGCACTTCCGGATAGGCCGCCACGGAGATATCAAAATCCGCCACTTCTTTCAGCAGGCTGACCAGGTCAGTTGCGTACATATCCGGCTTGCCGCTGCCCGGAGGCAGGTCGCCGCGCAGGGCAACGATATGGCGAATGCCGTTATTCCAGTAGTCACGGGCGATGGTACGCAGTTCATCGCGGGTCGCGTCGATGCAGGTCAGATGCGGCGCGGCTTCCAGCCCGGTACGATCTTTAATGCCTTTAATGATGCTGTGCGTACGGTCGCGTTCACCGGAATTGGCTCCGTACGTTACCGACACAAACTTCGGCTTCAGGCTGCTCAGGCGATCGATAGAATTCCACAGGGTTTGCTCCATTTCACTGGTGCGCGGCGGGAAAAACTCGAACGAAACGTTAATCTGACCCTGGACTTCCGCCAGGCTCTGATTCAGGGCTTCCCGCTGGTTGGCGTGAAAAAAGCTCATACCTTACCTCATCAATCGCGTGTCATTATATGTTGTGTTGTGAACATCTATCCGTTTAGACGTCCAGATGTAAAAATGACGGAAAAGTGCGATGCCGTCAACCTAAAAATCAGCGTAAAAGGTGAGGAAAACTCAGGGAAGATGAAAATAATTCATGACGCCAGGGATACCCCGGTATCAGAACCGGACTGACGCTAGCCACTGCCACCGCGCAACGTCCTCTGGCAGCGTCGCCAGGCCAGCCTGAAGCGTCAGTTCACCGTTGCATAGCGGGCGGAAAACTACGCCCCGGCGCTGAATAGCGGCGAACGACGCGGGAAGTAAGCTCAGACCATCGCCGTGGGCGATGCGGGCGAGCAGCACATCGTGCTCCAGCGGTTCTTCTATACAGGCGGGGAAATAGCCAGCGCGATGAAAAATTTTCCGCGTGTAGTCAAAGAACGCCGGATTGCGCTCACGCTTAAACCAGAATAACGGTCGGTGATTCAGCCCCTTCAGGGAAAGTGAGGCGGTTTCCGCTTCCGGCCAGCTGGCGGGCAGTGCGGCTATCAGCGGCTCCTGCCAGTCTACTGGCGTAACAGCGAGCCCGGCGGTCTCCAGCGGTAGCGCCACCAGCGCGGCATCCAGCTTGCCCCGACGCACCAGGCGCGCAAGTTCTGGCGATCCGTGGCGTACGATATGCAGTCGCTGCACGCGCGTGCGCAACTGCGTTTCCAGCGGTGCAAACACGCCTTGTTCGAATGCGGTGCTTAATCCCAGTCGTAGCGCGCGATCACCGCGTTGTGCGACCCGTTGCAGCATCGCGTAGGTTTTTTCCTGCATCTCCAGCAGAGGACCGACGATTTCAAGCACCCGCCGCCCTTCTTCTGTCAACGTTAACCCTTTGGTATGACGAACAAAAAGCGTTACCCCCAGCCGTTCTTCAAGCTGGCGAATATGGCGACTCAGTGGGGGCTGCGACATAAACAATCGCTGCGCCGCACGGCTCATGTTGTTCTCTTCTGCTACCACGGCAAAGTAGCGCAGCAGACGGATATCCAGAGCATGTATCAGCGGTGGTGTCATACCAAAAAGGTATCACGAAAACAGTATTATCGATATTTTTTCGGACAGCCTATCCTCACGCCACATACTGTGCACCAGGAGAAAAAGACCATGTATTCCGAGCGTTTTATAAAGGGCCGGCAGATGCTGCAACAGGTAGACGGTAAAGGCGGCGATGCGGTTATCGACAGTTTGCGGGATATCGCGCCGGACTTCGCCCGCTATCTGATTGAATTTCCGTTTGGCGATATTTATTCCCGCTCAGAGCTGGATTTACGCAGTCGGGAAATCGCCACGGTCGCGGCATTAACCGCCATGGGCAACGCCGCGCCGCAGCTAAAAGTGCATATCGAAGCCGCCTTACATGTCGGACTCACGCAGGCGGAAATCATTGAAGTCATGATGCAGATGGCGGTCTACGCCGGATTTCCGGCTGCGCTAAACGGGCTGTTCGCCGCAAAAGAAGTTTTTGCCCGACAATAAAATAGCGTCGACCACAGGAAAATTACATAAATCGCCAGCCGGTATCGCGCCCGATGACAACGCTGATGCAGCCGGATAAGGCGAAACCGCCCTCCGGCCTGCAACACAGGTTATAACAGTTGCGCCAGGCGGTTGATGTCCGACTGAATCGCCCCGGCGGTCACGTCGCGTCCCGCGCCCGGCCCGCGGATCACCAGCGGGTTGTCGCGATACCAGCGGCTTTCGATGGCAAACACGTTATCACACGGCAGCAGCGCCGCCAGCGGATGCTCCGGGCGCACGGCTTCGACGCCAACGCGCGCTTTACCGTTAGCGTCAAAACGCGCCACGTAGCGCAGCACCAGCCCCATCTCGCGGGCGGCCTCCAGACGCTGAACCATCTGCTCGTTCAGCTCATCGCCGTTTTCAAAGAAATGGTCGATGGAGCCCTCTTCGCAATGCGCGGGTACCAACGACTCGACGCGCACCTGATCCGGCTCGATATCGTAACCTGCTTCACGTGCCAGAATCACCAGCTTACGCATCACGTCTTTACCGGACAGATCCACACGCGGGTCCGGCTCGGTCAGCCCCTGCTGCCAGGCCTGATCCACCAGTTCGGTGAACGGCACGGTGCCGTCAAACTGCAGGAACAGCCACGAGAGCGTACCGGAGAAGATCCCACTGATCGACAAAATGGTATCGCCACTGTCGATGAGATCGCGCACGGTATGGTTGATCGGCAATCCGGCCCCCACGGTGGCGTTATACAGCCAGTGGCGACCCGTTTTATCAAACGCGTCGTGAATTTGCCGGTACTTGTCACTGTTGCTCGCCCCGGCCAGTTTATTGGCGCTGATAACGTGAAAACCGTGGCTGGCAAAGTCGAGATATTGATCCGCCAGTTGCTCGCTCGCCGTCACGTCCAGCACCACCAGATCATCGTACGGGTGCGCGCGCATCCATAAAAACAGCGACTCTTCATCCTGTTCAACGGCTTCGTCGCCAAAGAACGCCAGCGCACGGCTGGCATCCAGTCCTTCGTAGTTCAGCAGGCTGCGGCGACTGTCCACCACGCCCGCCAGCACAAATTCAAACCCGGTACGCGCCGACAACGTGCTCTGCTCGCGGGCAAACAGTTCCAGCCAACGGGAGCCAATATTGCCCTTACCAAACAGCACCAGACCGATACGCTTTTCGGCGCGGAAAAGAGACTGATGTAAGCCCTGAATCAGGCTTTCGGTTGGGCCTGTACGTAACACCGCGACCAGGCTGATGCCCTCTTCCGATTGCCAGGTGAACTCGACCGGCTGACCTTTTAGTTGCTGCCAAAAACGGTGGCAGTGCAGCGGGTTGCGGGTGACCCCCGCGCCGACCATTGCCACCAGCGCAAGCCCCTGCCGCAGGCGCAGTTCTCCCGGTAAGCCCGCCTCGTCAAGGATCCTCAGCGCGCTGTCGGCGACTTCAGAGGTGTAACAGAACTGAAGCAGTTGACGATCGTGATGGACGCCCACCGCCAGCGGACGCACCTGCGCGCGTTTCAGGATCTGGTCGATATCCTTATACGCCAGCTTAAAGTCCTGGCTCGCGGGCACCTGAAACTCAATCAGGCACACATCATCATGACTGGTAACGATACGCGCGCCTGTCCCGGAGGCCAGCACACGTTCAATGCGCGTGGACCCCTGATCCGGCGTGTAGCTACAGCGTAATTGCAGATCGATATCGCTGCCGGAAACGGGCTGCAGCGTGCGCGCATGCAGCACCGGCGCGGCCAGACGCGCCAGCTCGCTGGCTTCATCCAGACGCAACAGGGGCAGCAGGCAGGCATCTTTCACCTTGCGCGGATCGGCGCTGTAAACCCCGGCGACGTCGCTCCAGATGGTGACCCGGGAAACGCCCGCCAGCGCGCCTATCTGCGTCGCCGAGTAGTCAGAACCGTTGCGCCCCAGCAGTACCGTTTCACCCGCATTGCTGCGGCTGATAAAACCCGTGACCACCAGACGTTTGCCCGGATGCTGCACCAGCAACTGTTGCAACAACGGATAAGATAAACCTTCGTCGACCTGCGGCTGCGCGGCGCGCTCGGCGCGGAGAAATTCGCGCGCATCCAGCCAGGCGGATTCCATTCCCTGCTGATTGAGCACCGCGGACATCAGCCGCGCGGACCAGACTTCGCCGTGGCCGACCACTTCCGCGTAGACCGCATCGGTGACGCCGCTGTCCAGCAGCGCCGCCAGACGTTCCAGGTCGCTGATGAACAGACTGATCAAACTGTCCGCCACATCGGCAGGCAGCAGACCGCTGATCAGATCGCACTGATAGCGACGAAGGGTTTGTTGCACCTGATGCGCAGAGAGGCGATCGGTCTGACTGAGTTTCAGCCAGCTAATCAACTGGTTGGTGGTGCTGCCTGCGGCGGAAACCACCATCATATCGTCAGGCTGTGAGTATTCCGCCATAATGCCCGCCACGCGCAGATAACACTTCACGTCAGCCAGACTACTGCCACCAAATTTATGCAGTTGGCGACCCTTCGCCCCTGCCTGCGCAATCACACTCATGTTTACCCCTTGTTTGCAGCCCGGAAGCCATTTTCCAGGTCGGCAATTAAATCTTCGCCATCTTCAATACCGGTGGAGATACGCAGCAGCGTCTCGGAGATCCCGGCGGCAGCGCGCGCCTCGGGCGCCATGCCTGCATGGGTCATCGTCGCGGCGTGAGAGATCAAACTTTCCACTCCCCCTAAGGATTCCGCCAGCGTAAACAACGACAGCCCGCCGAGGAAACGACGCAGCGTCTGCTCATCGCCATCCAGTTCAAAACTCAACATCGCGCCAAAGCCTTTTTGCTGGCGCGCGGCAATTTCATGGCCCTGATTTTCCGGCAGTGATGGATGATACAGTTTTTTCACCAGCGGCTGGGTTTGCAGATAAGCGACAATCGCCTGCGCGTTACGCTGCGCCACTTCCATGCGCGGCGACAGCGTGCGCAGCCCGCGCAGCAGCAAATAGCTGTCAAAGGCGCTACCGGTGACGCCGATATTATTCGCCCACCATGCCAGTTCAGTAACGGTATCTGGATCTTTCGCAATCACCACGCCCGCCACCACGTCAGAGTGACCATTCAGATATTTCGTGCATGAATGCAACACCAGATCGGCGCCCAATGCCAGCGGATTTTGCAACGCCGGGCTTAAAAACGTGTTATCGACGACGCTCACCGCCCCGGCGTCCCGCGCCAACTGGCAGATCTTCGCAATATCCACCACGCGTAACAGCGGATTGCTCGGACTTTCTACCAGTACCAGCTTCGGTTTTTCCGCCAGCGCGGCCCGTAGCGCTTGCTCGTTGCCCTGGTCGACAAACAGGACGCGATAGCACCCCCGCTTCGCCAGACTGTCAAACAGGCGATAGCTGCCGCCATAGCAGTCGTGCGGCGCCACCAGCAGGTCGCCAGGCTTCAGGAATACCGTCGTGACCAGATGGATCGCCGACATGCCGGTATTGGTCAACACCGCGCCCGCACCGCCTTCCAGTTCCGCCAGCGCACGCTGAACCACATCGCGCGTCGGGTTGCCGCGGCGAGAATAGTCATGAGCGCGAGGTTCATTAAAACCGGTGAAATTGTAGGTGCTGGAAAGATGAATCGGCGGGACGACACAACCGTACTGTTCGTCGTCATTTAACCCGCTACGCACTGCGATAGTGGCCTGTTTACGCGTCATGTTAGGGTGTTCCTGAGCTGAGTCGGTGAAAAGTCAGGCTTCAGAGTAAACATTGTGACAATAGACGTCAATACATCTGGACATCTAAACTTCTTTGCGTATAGATTGAGCAAACTGCAAATAGCCGTTAAAATTATATGCATTAGCGCACAACTACAGGCGCTTTACCCGTGTCATGGGATCGCCTGTACGGTAAACTATGCGGAATTCCGGCTGATAGCCACACCGCGTGTGGTCTGGCCCCATATTAATGACAAAGAGGATTAAGGTATCTCATGGCTGAATGGAGCGGCGAATATATCAGCCCATACGCTGAGCACGGTAAGAAGAGTGAACAAGTTAAGAAAATTACGGTTTCCATTCCTCTGAAGGTGTTAAAAATCCTCACCGATGAACGTACGCGTCGTCAGGTGAACAACCTGCGTCACGCCACCAACAGCGAGCTGCTGTGCGAAGCGTTTTTGCACGCCTTTACCGGACAACCTCTTCCGAACGATGAAGATTTGCGAAAAGAGCGCAGCGACGAGATCCCGGAAGCGGCAAAAGAAATCATGCGTGAACTGGGTATCGATCCGGAGACGTGGGAATACTGATTTACAGAGACAAAAAAAGCGCCTTTCGGCGCTTTTTTCTTTGACAGCAGAATCTTATTTGCTGCCCGGGATGCTGAAACGCTTGTTGAAGCGGTCAACACGGCCACCGGTTGCAACGTCACGCTGTTTGCCCGTGTAGAACGGGTGGCATTTACCGCACACGTCCAGGTTCAGATCGTGACCAACGGTAGAGCGGATTTTCATGACGTTACCGCAAGAACAGGTAGCAGTAATTTCTTCGTATTTCGGGTGAATATCTTTTTTCATGGGGAAACCTCAGTTTAAGGCCGCGTCGCTCTTCCAGCCCTAACGCCAGACACCACGCGATGTTAATTATTTCCCGTCGCCTTCCACTCTACACCAGCAGCGCGAAATTCTCGGGTAATGGTCAATTTTTGACGCGATCAATTTGCATCAAAGGCGGCGAATCATACAGAAATTAGCCAGCTCATGCAAACTGATTCACTTGTCCACCGCAACTAATGTGTATACTAACCCGCCAGATTTCAAGTCAGGATGATGTCATGCCCGTTGCGCACGTTGCCTTACCCGTTCCGCTTCCCCGCACCTTTGACTACCTTCTGCCGGAAGGCATGGTCGTCAAAGCCGGGTGTCGCGTGCGCGTTCCGTTTGGCAAGCAGCAGGAGCGTGTCGGGATCGTCGTGTCGGTCAGCGACAAGAGCGAACTGCCGCTGAATGAGCTCAAAGCGGTGGTTGAGGTGCTGGACGGCGAACCGGTTTTCTCGCCGTCCGTCTGGCGGCTGCTAATGTGGGCGGCGGATTACTATCATCATCCTATCGGCGATGTGCTGTTTCATGCCCTACCCATTCTGCTGCGCCAGGGGAAACCGGCAACCAATGCGCCAATGTGGTACTGGTTCGCCACCGAAGACGGTCAGGCGGTCGACCTCAACAGCTTAAAGCGTTCACCCAAACAGCAACAAGCGCTGGCGGCGCTGCGGCAGGGTAAAATCTGGCGCGACCAGGTGGCGGACCTCGAATTTAACGACACCGCGCTACAGGCGCTACGTAAAAAAGGTCTGTGCGAACTGGCAAGCGAAACACCGGGCTTTAGCGACTGGCGCGCCGGTTACGCGGTTTGCGGCGATCGTTTGCGTCTGAACACAGAACAGGCCACCGCCGTAGGCGCAATTCATAGCGCCTCAGACAGTTTCTCCGCCTGGCTGCTGGCAGGCGTCACCGGCTCCGGTAAAACAGAAGTCTACCTGAGCGTGCTGGAAAACGTCCTCGCCCAGGGAAAGCAGGCGCTGGTGATGGTGCCGGAAATTGGCCTGACGCCGCAGACCATCGCCCGCTTTCGCGAACGCTTCAACGCGCCGGTGGAAGTGCTGCATTCCGGTCTTAACGACAGTGAACGCCTTTCCGCCTGGCTGAAAGCGAAAAACGGCGAGGCGGCGATTGTAATCGGTACGCGCTCTTCTTTATTTACGCCGTTCAAAAACCTGGGCGTCATCGTGATTGATGAGGAACACGACAGTTCCTATAAACAGCAAGAAGGCTGGCGCTATCATGCGCGCGATCTGGCCGTCTATCGCGCCCATAGCGAACACATTCCGATTATCCTCGGTTCCGCTACGCCCGCGCTGGAAACGCTGTGTAACGTTCGGCAGAAAAAATACCGTCTGCTGCGTCTGACGCGGCGTGCGGGAAATGCCCGTCCCGCCACGCAGCATGTGCTGGATTTAAAGGGCCAGCAGATACAGGCCGGGTTAGCGCCAGCGCTGATCGCCCGGATGCGCCAGCATTTGCAGGCAGACAACCAGGTGATCCTGTTCCTCAATCGTCGGGGTTTCGCACCCGCGCTGCTATGTCATGACTGCGGCTGGATTGCCGAATGCCCGCGCTGCGATCACTACTACACCCTCCATCAGGCCCAGCATCACCTGCGCTGCCATCACTGCGACAGCCAGCGCCCTGTGCCGCGCCAGTGCCCAACCTGCGGCTCTACACACATGGTGCCGGTCGGTTTAGGCACCGAGCAGCTTGAACAGGCGCTGGCGCCCTTCTTCCCCGGGGTGCCGATTTCCCGTATCGACCGCGACACAACCAGTCGCAAAGGCGCGCTGGAGCAGCATCTGGCGGAAGTGCATCGCGGCGGCGCGCGGATCCTGATTGGTACGCAAATGCTGGCAAAAGGCCATCACTTCCCGGACGTCACGCTGGTCGCCTTGCTCGACGTAGACGGCGCGCTGTTTTCCGCAGACTTCCGATCCGCTGAACGGTTTGCCCAACTGTATACCCAGGTGTCCGGACGCGCAGGGCGCGCAGGCAAACAGGGTGAAGTGGTGTTGCAAACCCATCATCCGGAACATCCGCTGCTCCAGACGCTGCTGCATAAGGGCTATGACGCGTTTGCCGAGCAAGCGTTGGCGGAACGTCAGGCGATGCAATTGCCGCCGTGGACCAGCCACGTCATCGTGCGGGCGGAAGACCATAACAACCAGGTGGCCCCGCTGTTTTTACAGCAGTTGCGCAATCTGATTCAGGCCAGCCCCCTGGCAGACGAGAAACTGTGGGTGCTAGGCCCGGTTCCTGCGCTGGCGCCAAAGCGCGGCGGACGCTATCGCTGGCAGATTTTATTGCAGCATCCTTCACGGGTTCGCCTGCAGCATATTGTCAGCGGCACCCTTGCGCTCATCAACACGCTGCCGGACGCGCGCAAGGTGAAATGGGTGCTGGATGTCGATCCGATCGAGGGATAACGCCTTCACGATGCGAGGCGGATCGTAAAATTCAACACCCATCACACTTTTTATGAAAATTCTGTAACCGTTTCCATTCGCTATCTGATAAAAATGTTTTCGATGTGATTTCAACAGGGATAGTGCTGCGCCGGATTACCCTGGCGAGGAGAAAGAGTGAAACCGAAGAAGCAGGTTGTTGCCGCTACAATGAAAGATGTTGCCGAGAAGGCGAAAGTCTCAACGGCAACCGTGTCCCGCGCGCTGATGAACCCGGAAAAAGTCTCCCAGTCCACCCGAAACCGGGTCGAACAGGCCGCAATGGAAGTGGGCTATTTACCGCAGGCGGCGGGACGCAACGTTAAACGAAATGAATCACGGACGATCCTGGTGATTGTGCCGGATATTTGCGATCCCTTCTTTAGCGAGATCATCCGGGGCATTGAGATCACCGCCGCAAGTCATGGCTATCTGGTGCTCATTGGCGACTGCGCGCATCAGAACCAGCAGGAAAAAACGTTCGTTAACCTCATCATCACCAAGCAAATCGACGGGATGCTGCTGCTCGGTTCGCGCCTGCCGTTTGACGCCAGTATTGAAGAACAGCGCAATCTGCCGCCGATGGTGATGGCAAACGAATTTGCCCCAGAGCTGGAGCTTCCTACGGTACATATCGATAACCTGACCGCCGCCTTTGATGCCGTGAATTATTTACATGAGCTGGGGCATCAGCGCATCGGGTGTATTGCCGGGCCGGAAGAGATGCCGCTGTGCCATTATCGCCTGCAGGGTTATGTGCAGGCGTTGCGCCGCTGCGGCATTACCGTCGACCCGCACTATATCGCCCGTGGCGACTTCACTTACGAAGCGGGGGGCAATGCGTTAAAACAGCTGATGGCGCTGCCGCAGCCGCCGACGGCGGTATTCTGCCATAGCGATGTGATGGCGTTAGGCGCGCTCTCCTGGGCCAAACGCCAGGGAATGAAAGTGCCAAACGATCTGTCGATCATTGGCTTCGACAATATCGCCCTGTCAGAATTTTGCGATCCGCCGCTGACGACGGTCGCACAGCCGCGTTTCCAAATCGGCTGCGAAGCAATGCTGCTGTTGCTCGATCAGATGCAGGGGCAAAATGTGAGCAGCGGCTCGCGTTTAATGGACTGCGAACTGATCCTCAGGGGCTCCACTCGCGCCTTAACGTAAACCTTTCAGACACCCGCGTCTGGTCAAAGGCCCGCCGCTTAAGTAACATGGCGGGCTGACGAACGAATAAATACAGCGAAACGATAGTGGCACAACGAGATTATGTACGTCGCGGCCAACCGGCACCTTCGCGGCGCAAAAAGAGCACCTCACGGAAAAAGCAACGCAACACGTCTGCGGTATCGCCCGCAATGGTCGCCATTGCCGCCGCCGTCCTTGTGGCCTTTATCGGTGGTCTGTACTTCATCACGCATCACAAAAAAGAAGAATCAGAAACGTTGCAGAGCCAGAAAGTGACGGGCAACGGGCTGCCGCCGAAGCCGGAAGAGCGCTGGCGCTACATCAAGGAGCTGGAAAGCCGCCAGCCTGGCGTACGTGCGCCAACGGAACCGTCCGCAGGCGGTGAAGTGATGAAACCGGATCAACTGACCAACGAACAGCGACAGTTACTGGCGCAGATGCAGGCAGATATGCGCCAGCAGCCTACGCAGCTCAACGAAGTACCGTGGAACGAGCAGACGCCGGAACAGCGTCAGCAAACGCTGCAACGTCAGGTTGAGCAGCAGTACACGCAGCCGGTACAGCAGCCGCGAACCCAGACACAGCCGCAAACGCGTATGGCTCAGTCAGCGCCGGTACAACAGCCGCCGAAGCAAACCTCGCAGCCGAAGCAAACGGCGTCCCAGCAGCCGTATCAGGATCTGTTGCAGACACCGGCGCATACCACCGCTTCGCAGCCTAAAACGCAGCAGGCCGCGCCGATTTCCCGTGCGCCAGATGCGCCTAAGCCTGCCGCTGAGAAAAAAGACGAGCGTCGCTGGATGGTGCAATGCGGTTCCTTTAAAGGCGCTGAACAGGCGGAAACCGTGCGCGCCCAGTTGGCTTTCGAAGGCTTTGACTCCAAAATCACCACCAACAACGGCTGGAATCGCGTGGTTATCGGGCCGGTGAAAGGCAAAGAAAATGCCGACAGCACCCTGAGCCGTCTGAAGATGGCTGGCCACACAAACTGCATTCGACTCGCCGCCGGGGGTTGAAACCCCCAAAATCCCCCCCATCTATAGTTGCATTATGCCCCGTACACCGTGCGGGGCTTGTATTCTGCATTTGTAACCAAGGGGTCTGCTCGTGACAACAATAGTAAGCGTACGCCGTAACGGCCATGTGGTTATCGCCGGCGATGGCCAGGCCACGCTGGGTAATACCGTAATGAAAGGCAACGTGAAGAAAGTGCGCCGTCTGTACAATGACAAAGTCATTGCGGGCTTTGCGGGCGGCACCGCGGACGCATTCACGCTGTTCGAACTGTTTGAGCGCAAGCTGGAAATGCATCAGGGTCACCTGGTCAAAGCCGCCGTTGAGCTGGCAAAAGACTGGCGTACCGATCGCATGCTGCGCAAGCTCGAAGCGCTGCTGGCGGTTGCCGATGAAACCGCGTCGCTCATCATCACCGGTAATGGCGACGTCGTGCAGCCTGAAAACGATCTGATTGCCATCGGCTCCGGCGGTCCCTACGCCCAGGCCGCGGCGCGCGCTCTGCTGGAAAACACCGAGCTCGGCGCTCGCGACATTGCTGAAAAAGCGTTGGATATTGCAGGCGATATCTGCATTTATACCAACCACTTCCACACCATCGAAGAATTGACCTCTAAAGCGTAAGGATCTCCCATGTCTGAAATGACCCCACGCGAAATCGTCAGCGAACTGAACAAGCACATCATCGGTCAGGATAACGCCAAGCGCTCCGTGGCGATTGCGCTGCGTAACCGCTGGCGCCGTATGCAGCTCGACGAAGAGCTGCGCCATGAAGTGACGCCTAAAAATATCCTGATGATTGGCCCGACCGGCGTCGGTAAAACCGAGATCGCCCGTCGTCTGGCGAAACTGGCCAACGCGCCGTTCATCAAAGTTGAAGCGACCAAATTCACCGAAGTCGGCTACGTTGGTAAAGAAGTCGACTCCATTATTCGCGATCTCACCGACGCCGCCGTCAAAATGGTGCGCGTACAGGCGATCGAAAAAAACCGCTACCGCGCGGAAGAGATGGCGGAAGAGCGCATTCTCGACGTGCTGATACCGCCGGCAAAAAATAACTGGGGCCAGGCGGAACAGCAGGCCGAGCCGTCTGCGGCGCGCCAGGCATTCCGTAAAAAACTGCGTGAAGGCCAACTCGACGATAAAGAAATCGAGATCGACCTTGCCGCAGCGCCAATGGGCGTTGAAATCATGGCGCCGCCGGGAATGGAAGAGATGACCAGCCAGCTGCAGTCAATGTTCCAGAACCTCGGCGGACAGAAACAGAAACCGCGTAAGCTGAAAATCAAAGACGCGATGAAGCTGTTGATCGAAGAAGAAGCGGCCAAGCTGGTGAATCCGGAAGAGCTTAAGCAGGATGCCATCGACGCCGTGGAGCAGCACGGGATCGTGTTTATCGACGAGATCGACAAAATTTGTAAGCGCGGCGAATCGTCTGGTCCGGACGTCTCCCGTGAAGGCGTACAGCGTGACCTGCTGCCGCTGGTGGAAGGCTGCACCGTCTCCACCAAACACGGTATGGTCAAAACCGATCACATTCTGTTTATCGCGTCTGGCGCATTCCAGGTGGCGAAACCGTCTGACCTGATCCCGGAACTGCAGGGTCGTCTGCCGATTCGCGTTGAGCTTCAGGCGCTGACCACCAGCGACTTCGAACGCATTCTGACCGAACCGAACGCTTCCGTTACCGTTCAGTACAAAGCGCTGATGGCGACCGAAGGCGTGAACATTGAGTTTACCGATTCCGGTATCAAGCGCATTGCCGAAGCCGCATGGCAGGTGAACGAAACCACTGAGAACATCGGCGCCCGTCGTTTGCACACCGTTCTGGAGCGTCTGATGGAAGATATTTCCTACGATGCGAGCGATTTGAATGGCCAAAGCATAACAATTGATGCGGATTATGTGAGCAAACATCTGGATGCGCTGGTCGCAGATGAAGATCTGAGCCGTTTTATCTTATAATCGCGTTCAATGCATTTTCATCACTGTTGATGGGGCTGAAAGGCCCCATTTTTATTGGCGCTAACTATGACTGAACAACACATCAGCCGCACTCAGGCCTGGCTGGAAAGTTTACGACCCAAAACCCTGCCGCTGGCCTTCGCGGCCATTATCGTCGGCACCACGCTGGCGTGGTGGCAGGGATATTTCGATCCGCTGGTGGCCCTGCTGGCGTTAATTACCGCCGGGCTGCTGCAAATCCTGTCGAATCTTGCCAATGACTATGGCGACGCGGTAAAAGGCAGCGACAAGCCGGACCGCATCGGGCCGCTGCGCGGAATGCAAAAAGGGGTGATTACCCAGCAGGAGATGAAACGCGCGTTGATTATCACCGTGGCGCTCATTTGCCTGTCAGGGCTGGCGTTGGTGGCTGTGGCTTGTCATACCCTGACTGATTTTGTCGGTTTCCTCGTGCTCGGCGGGCTGTCGATTATCGCCGCCATCACTTACACCGTGGGTAATCGTCCGTATGGTTATATTGGTCTGGGTGATATTTCCGTGCTGGTTTTCTTCGGCTGGCTCAGCGTGATGGGAAGCTGGTACCTGCAGGCGCACACCTTGATCCCGGCGTTGATTTTGCCAGCGACCGCCTGCGGCCTGCTGGCAACGGCGGTATTGAACATCAATAACCTGCGTGATATCAACAGCGACCGCGAGAACGGCAAAAACACGCTGGTGGTCCGCTTAGGCGCGGTAAACGCCCGCCGTTATCACGCCTGTCTGTTGATGGGAACGCTGGTCTGCCTGGCGCTGTTCAATCTGCTTTCCCTGCAAAGTCCGTGGGGCTGGCTGTTCCTGCTGGCCGCGCCGCTGCTGGTAAAACAGTCGCGTTACGTCATGCGCCAGATGGACCCGGCGGCCATGCGTCCCATGCTGGAACGCACCGTAAAAGCGGCATTGCTGACTAACCTGCTGTTTATTGTAGGGATTATCTTAAGTCAGTGGGGCAGATAACTGACAAATATCAATTAACAATTGATGATTTTGCCAACAGTGCACTTAGCGCGATATACTAAAAATTCTCGCAGCAACTGAACGTTAAGCCTATGAAATACGATACTTCCGAGCTTTGTGACATCTATCAAGAAGATGTCAACGTCGTGGAACCGCTGTTCTCTAACTTTGGAGGACGGTCGTCGTTTGGCGGACAAATCGTCACGGTGAAATGTTTCGAGGACAACGGGTTGCTGTACGATCTGCTCGAACAAAATGGCCGTGGTCGCGTTCTGCTGGTCGACGGCGGCGGTTCTGTCCGTCGTGCGCTGGTCGACGCCGAACTGGCGCGCCTGGCGGCACAGAATGAATGGGAAGGTCTGGTGATCTACGGCGCGGTGCGTCAGGTAGACGACCTGGAAGAACTGGATATCGGTATCCAGGCGATTGCCGCGATTCCGGTCGGCGCGGCAGGAGAAGGGATTGGCGAAAGTGATGTCCGCGTCAACTTCGGCGGCGTGACGTTCTTCTCCGGTGACCACCTCTACGCCGACAATACCGGCATCATCCTTTCCGAAGACCCGCTCGATATTGAGTAATCAAAAAAGGCACCACAAGGTGCCTTTTTTATACGTGACGTAATCTGTAAGCCTGATAAGCGTAGCGCGCCATTGAGGTTATTGTGCCGGATGGCGGCGCGAGCGCCTTATCCGACCTACAAAATCTCCAAAATCACCACGATGATTACGCGAAAGATAAAGCGTAATTAGACTTCTTCCATACGGCCTAAAAGAGCCTGCAACCGATCCTGCCAGCCGCTCTGCTGCTCTTTCAGAGAATGGTTCTCGCGCTCCAGCTCTTCACGGCTGTGCTGTGCAGACTGCACTTCCTGCGCCAGCGAGTTATTCTTTTCTTTCAGCTCTTCGATTTCCATCTGCAGCAAAGTGATGGTATCAATCGCCTGCTGTACTTTTGCTTCCAGTTTCTCAAACACTTCTAAAGACATGGTCATACTCTCCTGAATTGCAAGGCGACGCTTCACGCATACGCGCACAATATCGCATAATCTATAGTGCCCGATTGTATGAAGCCCCGCCGCCCCTGTCCAGCAGCATCCCGCGCAGATTGCGGTTAGCCACACTTTTCATCCTTCTCCTGGTGACATTCGCCCTATAACTCCAAAGTGTTAACACATTGGTTAAAGAAATGATTCAGCTCACAGTTCTTATGTATTGCAAAACGCGCTTTATGGCGCGATAACGCTCATTTTATTGACGGAGCACACACATTTTAATTTCGATATTTCTCGTTTTTGCTCGTTAACGATAAATTAACAGTATGCCTACAGGGCATCGCGGACGTCAGTGACCTCCTCGCTTACAATAAACACTAATCTCTTCAGGATCCGATTATGAGTCAAACATCAACCTTAAAAGGCCAGTGCATTGCTGAATTCCTCGGTACCGGGTTGTTGATTTTCTTCGGTGTGGGGTGTGTCGCTGCGCTAAAAGTCGCCGGAGCGTCTTTTGGACAGTGGGAAATCAGCGTCATCTGGGGGCTGGGGGTAGCGATGGCTATCTACCTGACCGCAGGCGTGTCTGGCGCGCACCTGAATCCGGCAGTCACCATTGCGTTATGGCTGTTTGCTTGTTTCGACAAGCGTAAAGTTGTTCCTTTTATTATTTCTCAGTTTGCCGGCGCGTTTTGCGCAGCGGCGTTAGTTTACGGGCTTTATTACAATCTTTTCGCGGACTATGAGCTGACGCACCACATCGTACGCGGCAGCGTTGAAAGTGTTGATCTGGCTGGCACTTTCTCGACATATCCCAATCCACATATCAATTTTGTGCAGGCCTTCGCGGTTGAAATGGTGATTACCGCTATTCTGATGGGGCTTATCCTGGCGCTGACCGACGACGGTAACGGTGTTCCTCGCGGCCCGCTGGCGCCGCTGCTGATTGGCTTGCTGATTGCGGTTATCGGCGCATCAATGGGGCCACTGACCGGCTTTGCAATGAACCCGGCGCGTGATATCGGTCCGAAAGCGTTCGCCTGGCTGGCCGGTTGGGGTAACGTGGCCTTCACCGGCGGCAAAGATATTCCTTACTTCCTGGTGCCGCTGTTCGGCCCCATCGTTGGCGCTATTCTGGGCGCGTTTGCCTATCGCAAGCTGATTGGCCGCCATTTGCCGTGCGATACCTGTGTCGTGGAAGAGAAGGAAACCACGGCCGCTACACAACAAAAAGCTTCGCTGTAATGTGACTACGGGACAAAAATTATGACTGACAAAAAGTATATCGTTGCGCTCGACCAGGGCACCACCAGCTCCCGCGCCGTTGTGATGGATCACGATGCGAATATCGTGAGCGTTTCCCAACGCGAATTTGAGCAGATCTACCCGAAAGCAGGCTGGGTAGAGCACGACCCGATGGAAATCTGGGCGACGCAAAGCTCTACGCTGGTGGAAGTCCTGGCGAAAGCAGACATCAGTTCCGATCAAATTGCAGCGATCGGTATCACCAACCAGCGTGAGACCACCATTGTCTGGGAGCGTGAGACCGGCAAGCCGATCTATAACGCCATCGTCTGGCAGTGTCGTCGTACCGCCGACATTTGCGAGCACTTAAAACGCGACGGCATGGAAGAGTATGTCCGTAGCACCACCGGTCTGGTGATTGACCCTTACTTCTCCGGCACCAAAGTGAAGTGGATCCTCGACCACGTTGAAGGCTCACGCGAGCGCGCGCGTCGGGGCGAATTGTTGTTCGGTACAGTGGACACCTGGCTTATCTGGAAAATGACCCAGGGACGCGTACACGTGACGGATTACACCAACGCCTCGCGCACCATGCTGTTCAACATCCACACCCTGGACTGGGACGACAAGATGCTGGATGCGCTGGATATTCCGCGCGCGATGCTGCCGGAAGTGCGCCGTTCTTCTGAAGTGTACGGCCAGACCAATATCGGCGGTAAAGGCGGCACGCGCATTCCTATCGCCGGTATCGCCGGTGACCAGCAGGCGGCACTGTTCGGCCAACTGTGCGTTAAAGAAGGGATGGCGAAGAATACCTACGGCACCGGCTGCTTTATGCTGATGAACACCGGCGAGAAAGCAGTTAAGTCCGAAAACGGGCTTTTGACCACCATCGCCTGTGGCCCGACCGGCGAAGTGAACTACGCGCTGGAAGGTGCGGTGTTTATGGCCGGTGCGTCTATCCAGTGGCTGCGTGATGAAATGAAGTTGATCAGCGACGCCTTCGACTCTGAATATTTTGCCACCAAAGTGAAGGACACTAACGGCGTGTATGTGGTGCCGGCGTTTACTGGCCTCGGCGCACCCTACTGGGACCCGTATGCCCGTGGCGCGATCTTCGGCCTGACCCGTGGGGTGAATTCCAACCACATCATCCGCGCGACGCTGGAATCGATCGCTTATCAGACCCGTGATGTGCTGGAGGCAATGCAGGCAGACTCCGGTATTCGTCTACACGCTCTGCGTGTTGACGGCGGCGCGGTCGCTAATAACTTCCTGATGCAGTTCCAGTCGGACATTCTCGGTACACGCGTCGAGCGCCCGGAAGTGCGCGAAGTCACCGCGCTGGGGGCGGCGTACCTTGCGGGTCTGGCGGTTGGCTACTGGCAGAACCTCGATGAGCTACAGGAAAAAGCGGTCATTGAGCGTGAATTCCGCCCTGGCATTGAAACTACCGAGCGTAACTACCGTTACAGCGGCTGGAAAAAAGCGGTGAAACGCGCGCTGGCCTGGGAAGAACACGACGAGTGATTGTGGAATGCCGGATCGAGGCTTCGCCTTATCCGGCCTACCACGACAAGCAGGATCCCGGCTGGATGGGACACGTTAGCGTCGCCATCCGGAAAAATCTTTATGCGGGGGCAACCCCGCACACACATCAATAATCAGGCCCCTTCCCCTGTGCTACACTGCGCGCCATTCCTTTCTGCTACGAGTTTGCTATGAGACGAGAACTTGCCATCGAATTTTCCCGCGTAACCGAAGCGGCGGCGCTGGCTGGCTACAAATGGTTGGGACGCGGTGACAAAAACACCGCAGACGGCGCGGCGGTAAACGCGATGCGCATTATGCTTAATCAGGTCAATATTGACGGCACCATCGTGATTGGTGAAGGCGAGATCGATGAAGCGCCAATGCTCTACATCGGCGAAAACGTAGGAACCGGCCACGGCGATGCGGTGGATATCGCTGTCGATCCAATCGAAGGCACGCGTATGACGGCGATGGGCCAGGCCAACGCGCTGGCGGTGCTGGCAGTCGGCGATAAGGGGAGCTTCCTGAACGCGCCGGATATGTATATGGAAAAGCTCATCGTCGGACCGGGCGCGAAAGGCGCTATCGACCTGAATCTGCCGCTGGCGGACAACCTGCGCAACATCGCCGCCGCGCTTGGCAAGCCGCTGTGTGATTTAACGGTAACCATTCTGGCGAAGCCGCGTCACGATAATGTGATTGCGCAGATGCAAACCCTCGGCGTGCGCGTATTCGCCATTCCTGACGGCGACGTAGCAGCCTCCATTCTGACCTGTATGCCTGACAGCGAAGTCGACGTGCTGTACGGCATTGGCGGCGCGCCGGAAGGCGTGGTCTCCGCGGCGGTGATCCGTGCGCTGGATGGCGACATGCAGGGTCGTCTGCTGGCGCGTCATGACGTCAAAGGCGACAGCGAAGATAACCGCCGCATTGGCGAACAAGAGCTGGCACGCTGTAAAGCGATGGGGATCGACGCGGGAAAAGTCCTGCGTCTGGACGAAATGGCGCGTAGCGACAACGTGATTTTCTCCGCCACCGGCATCACCAAAGGCGATCTGCTGGAAGGGATTAGCCGCAAAGGCAACATCGCCACCACCGAAACGCTGTTGATTCGCGGAAAGTCCCGCACCATCCGCCGTATTCAGTCCATTCACTATCTGGATCGCAAAGACCCGGACGTGCAGGCGCATATCCTGTAATTGATTTGTTCGTTCGAGCCTTCCAGCCCATCCGGGCTGGAAATCTTGCAGCCAAGGAACGAAGATAAAGGGACGAGATCAGAACAGGAGAAAACCATGGCAGATTGGGTAACAGGCAAAGTCACGAAGGTACAGAACTGGACCGATGCCCTGTTTAGTCTGACCGTCCACGCCCCCGTTCATCCTTTTACCGCCGGTCAGTTTACCAAGCTTGGGCTGGAGATTGACGGCGAGCGAGTCCAGCGCGCTTACTCCTACGTGAATGCCCCCGATAACCCGGATCTGGAGTTTTACCTCGTCACCGTTCCCGACGGCAAGCTAAGCCCGCGTCTGGCGGCGCTGAAGCCCGGCGATGAAGTCCTGGTGGTGAGTGAAGCCGCAGGTTTCTTTGTGCTGGAGGAGATCCCCGACTGCGACACGCTGTGGATGCTGGCGACCGGCACCGCCATTGGCCCGTATCTGTCGATTCTGCAGTGGGGAAAAGATCTGGACCGCTTTAAAAATTTGGTGCTGGTCCATGCCGCGCGCTACGCCGCCGATTTAAGCTATTTACCGCTCATGCAGGAACTGCAAAAACGGTATGAAGGCAAGCTGCGGATCCAGACGGTGGTCAGTCGGGAAACCGTCGCCGGTTCGTTAACCGGTCGCGTTCCGGCGCTCATTGAAAGCGGTGAGCTGGAAAAAGCCATCGGGCTACCGATAGATAAAGAGACCAGCCATGTGATGCTCTGCGGTAACCCGCAGATGGTGCGCGATACCCAGCAGTTGTTGAATGAAACCCGGCAGATGAGCAAACACTTGCGTCGTCGCCCAGGTCATATGACCGCAGAGCACTACTGGTAAGTATTTTGCCGGAGGGCGACATCGCCGGATCCGGCCTACTGTTTACCGTTCCGCTTTATACTTAACGTCCTGGGTGTCTTTGCCGAACTTATTTTCCCCCTGGGTGCCGATAAACGCGCCCAGATCGATAATCATCATGATAAGAATCAGCGTCGGTACAAAGCGCCCCACCGCCCATTGCCACATACCTGGCAGGATTGCCCAGTTTCCAGCCAACAACATCCACGCCAGAATCATCAAGAGCGCCCACAGTCCGGAACGCCCACGGTCGTGAAGGCGTTTTACTGTCACCGCCGCCGTCGGCCAGAGCAGGCAGACCAGGCAAAACGCCGCGGTTTGGATATCGAGCAACGACTGGCTCGCCAGCGAAAACAGGACCACCATGCCGACAAGCCACAGAACCATCCAGATCCAGAAATCACGGCGGCCAATACGCCCTTTAAATGAGAATAACCACTGCTGTATGGTCATGTAAGTTCCTTTAAAATAGAAAACGCCGACAGTTTACCCTTTTGACAAGCCAGACGGTTATCGTTTTAATCGTGAGCAGTCATAACGAAAGGTAAGATTGATGAAGCCAGGATGTTCACTGTTTTTAATGTTATTTTCAGCGATGACGTTCAGCGTGACCGCGCTGTCGGCGGAGCCTCTGGTCGCCCCCACAGCGCCATACTTGCTTGCCGGAGCGCCAACATTTGATCTCTCTATCAGCCAGTTTCGCGAAAACTTTAACCAACAGAACCCAAAGCTTCCGTTAAACGAATTCCGTTCTATCGACAGCAGTCGCGATAAAGCCAATCTCACCCGCGCAGCCAGCAAAATTAACGAGAATCTGTACGCTTCTACCGCCCTTGAGCGGGGAACGTTGAAGATCAAGAGTATGCAGATCACCTGGCTGCCGATCCAGGGGCCGGAACAAAAAGCGGCGAAAGCGAAAGCGCTGGAGTACATGACGGCCGTGATCCGCACCGTCGCACCACTGCTGACCAAAGAACAAAGCCAGAAAAAGCTGCAAAAACTGCTCGCCGCAGGAAAAAATAAACGCTACTACGCCGAAACCGAAGGCGCAATTCGCTATGTTGTGGCAGATAACGGCGAAAAGGGGCTGACCTTCGCGGTTGAACCGATTAAGCTGGCGTTATCTGAGGATCTTGAGGGGCTTAATTAGTGATAAAAAGCAAAGCCTCTCAGGGGAAAATCTCTATACTGTTTCACAGACCATGCTGCTCGCAAGAGTGGCCATCTTCCTTAATTCGCTGACAAAGCGTGGAGAATTACAATGCGACATCCTTTAGTGATGGGTAACTGGAAACTGAACGGCAGCCGCCATATGGTAAACGAGCTGGTGGCTAACCTGCGTAAAGAGCTGGCAGGCGTTGCTGGCTGTGCGGTTGCGATCGCTCCGCCGGAAATGTATATCGATCTGGCGAAGCAGGCCGCGGCCGGTAGCCACATCATTCTGGGCGCGCAGAACGTTGACCTGAACCTGTCTGGCGCATTCACCGGTGAAACTTCCGCTGAAATGCTGAAAGACATCGGCGCGCAGTACATCATTATCGGCCACTCAGAGCGTCGTACTTACCATAAAGAGTCTGACGAGCTGATCGCGAAAAAATTCGCCGTACTGAAAGAACAGGGCCTGACGCCAGTTCTGTGCATCGGTGAAACCGAAGCCGAAAACGAAGCAGGCAAAACCGAAGAAGTGTGCGCACGTCAGATTGACGCCGTGCTGAAAACCCAGGGCGCAGCAGCGTTCGAAGGCGCGGTCATCGCGTACGAGCCGGTATGGGCTATCGGTACCGGTAAATCAGCGACGCCTGCGCAGGCACAGGCGGTGCATAAGTTTATCCGTGACCACATTGCCAAAGCGGACGCGAAAATCGCTGAACAGGTCATCATCCAGTACGGCGGTTCCGTAAACGCGTCCAACGCGGCGGAACTGTTCGCTCAGCCGGACATCGACGGCGCGCTGGTTGGCGGTGCTTCTCTGAAAGCTGATGCCTTCGCTGTCATCGTAAAAGCGGCGGAAGCAGCTAAACAGGCGTAAGTTTTCGGGACGGGAGGACCTCTCCTCCCGTCACTATCGCTTTACCAGTAACCCAGCCAGCGCCACCAGAAGGCGCCGGTCACTCCCCAGATGGTCAAATTGACCACACTCATGACCAGCCCCGTTTTCCACCATTCCGCCAGCGTGACATAGCCCGATCCAAAGATGATAGGCGCAGTGCCCGTACCATAGTGCGTGAGCGACATCATCAGAGAGGATGAAAAACCGAGCATCAGCCCAAGCAGTGCGGGTGGCGCGCCAAGGCCTAATCCCGCGGCGAAGAACGCAGCAAACATCGCCGTAATATGCGCAGTGGTGCTGGCAAAAAAGTAGTGCGAGTAGACGTAAAGCAGAATCAGCAAAAGCGTCGCGATGCTCCAGTGAACGCCGAGATGGTCAATGGCGCTTCCGACGCTGGTCGCCAGCCAGCCCACCAGACCCAGCTTACTGAGAAAATCCGCCATCATCACCAGTGCGGCAAACCAGACGATAGTATCCCATGCCCCACGGCACTTAAGCATATCGTCCCAGCTTAATACGCCGGTCAGCAACAAAACCGATAAGCCAATTAACGCGGCACTGGTGGGATTAACAGTCCAGCCGCTGCCCATGAGCATCGCAGGGACACCCGCCCACAGGCAGAGCAACAAAATGAAAACCGCCAGGGTGATTTTTTCCGCCAGCGAGAGCGGACCAAGCGCATCCAGTTTTTCCCGCGCGAACTGCGGCGCATTCGGCGTGCGCGTAATCGCGGGCGGATAGAGCCACCAGATAACAATGGGCATCACGACCAGTGATACGACCGCAGGAAGCAGCGCGGCAATAGCCCACATCCCCCAGGTCATATTCAGTACCCCATCCGTCCCCTTCAGCAGAAAGCTGACAATTAGCGGGTTAGGCGCGGTTGCGGTGATAAACATCGCAGAACTGATCGGGTTAATGTTGTAGTTCACCAGCGCGAGATAGCGTCCCGTGGAGCCATTTTCACTGTTTCCCGGCTGCGAGCCGAGGCTTTCCGCAATGGCCCGCATCACCGGATGAATAATGCCGCCGCCGCGCGCGGTATTGCTCGGCGTGACTGGCGCAATCAGCGTTTCAGCGAGGGTGAGCGCCCAAGCGATACCCAGCGTTCTTTTACCAAACAGCGCAATAAATCCGTAGCCAATGCGCGCGCCCAGCCCGGTTTTCAACAGACTTTGCGACAGCATGATCGACAGGCCAATTAACCAGATCAGCTGGTTTGAAAAGCCGCTTAACGCATCATTAAGCGCTGCCGAAGGTTTACCCGGATTGGTAACACCGGTCATTGCCACCAGCATAATCGCCACAACTGCGATAGCGCCAATCGGCATTGCTTTACCGATAATTGCCGCAATCGTGCCGATAAACAACGCCAACAGGTGCCACGCCTCTGGGGTGACCTCAGGTGGGCAAGGGATAACAAACCAGATTGTCAGCGTAATCACAAGCGAGATAATGGCAGGCCAACAGCGGATGGGGGTTAATCTGTCCATGAATCTGTCCTTGAGTTTCCAGTGCGCAAATCAGCGCTTCGCTATTAACCGCCATCGCTCCATATAAAACAATTCACCATCTCACAAAACAAAAAATTAACACCATAATGAAACTATAATTTCCCCAGCACGCTGAACCAGGCGTAATCCAATGGGAGCAGCACAAAATAAGTTGCCAGCGCCAGTGCGATACATAGCAACATGCCTGCCCTTGCCGGTACCTTCCCTAACGCCATCGCCACCACAATCGGAGACGCCTGATACGGCAACAGCGGAGTGGAATAACCCAGCACCTGGATCATAATCACCGACAGAAGCGGAAAACCGGTGGCCTCAGAGAAGCTCTGCGCCAGTGTGGTGTAAAGCGCCGGGACACCATTAGCGGTCATAATGAAGTTGAGCGCGGTGGTAATGCCGGTCAATGCGAGGAAGCTGGTAAACGGCGCCTGCGGATCGAGCGGCATGACGTGCAGGAGCGCCTCACCCACCGCATCGCCAATCCCCGTTTGCGTGACGGTCATCGCCAGCCCAAGTATGCCTGCAACGTACAGGCAGGTACGGAAGTTCACGCCCGAGGCAAACTCGTCTCCGCTGATAAAACCGATACGCGGCAGCAAAGTTATCACCGCCGCCGCCAGCCCGGTCCATGCAGGACCAATACCGTGCCAGCTCTCACTAACCCACATCACCAGCACCACCGCTAACATCCAGGCCAACCGTTTTTCGGCGCGACTCATCGGCTCAGGCGGCGTTAATTCGCGCGGCGCCTGAGGCTTGCCTGGAAATAATCCGCAGATCAGTACAATGAGCAAAGCGCCTTTCAACCAGCCCAATACCGGCGTGTGCAGAAGCAGATAGGGGAGATAATTGAGATGGATGCCGTATGCGCCTTCCGCCGCGCCGCTCATCACCAGATTCGGCACGTTAGCCGGCAGGATCGTGGCAGAAAGCTGGAAAGTGCCGAAACCGACAGCAAGCGCCAGGCCGTACCATGCGCGGGTTCCGTCCTTAATTCCGGCACGCTTCGCCATCGCCGCGACGACAGGCATCAACAGTGCGATGCGCCCCATGTTAGACGGCATCACAAAGGCCAGCGCGTAGCTCAGTAGCACCACGCTCGCCACCATTAGCGGCCAGGAGTCGGTCAATCTTGAAGACAGTGCCCTCGCCGCCCGGTCTGCCAGTCCCGTTTTCCGGATCGCCACGCCAAGTACAAAACCGCTGAACACCAGCCAGAACGCCGACGAAGCAAAACCACCGAAGATGACGTCCGGCGGCGCGATCTTTGCCATCATCGCCACGGTAAAGAACAGCAGTGCGGTGATGAACTCCGGCAACAGCGAGGTTGCCCAGAGCAGAATGGTGATGCCAATCACCAGCGAAGGAAGAAAAAGGGGATGCGAAAGCCAGAGCGACATGCCTGTCTCCTGTCGTTTTTTTCATCAAGAATACGGGGACAGGCAGGTCGAGTAAATGACAGATTAGCAGGGGCTAGCGGAGAATATCACACTGATGATCCTGAATTTCCTCTGCCGAGGCACGGTTCAGCGTGAGCAGATTGCGTTGCGTCGCCAGTAAAACAAACGCGTTATCGCTCTGGCGAGCCATCGCCAACGCATAGTTTCCCATATGGTCACGCGCGTCCGGCACTTCTTCCGCCAGCATCATAAACGGACTACGCTGCGCCAGTTCGCTTTCGGTCACACGACGCGCCAGATACACATGTCCGCGTAATCCGCCTGGCAGGGGGAGCCAGCGGGAACTGACATTCGCGAGATTTGCGTCCAACTGCGCGCGAACATCGGGACGCAGGCAGGAGATATGGATGTGGAAATGGTTCTGTGTCCGCCCGGTACGTGAGTTTATCGTCAAGGAAACGGCACTGTCCGGTATCTCCTTACCGTATTTCTGGCTCATAAAGCTGCGCGCCTGCCAGGCCAGCCAGAAAAAATTGGGCGTGTACGGCTCAGTCAGTAACGGACTTTCTGTACCGTTGATGCGATACGTTGGCATCAGGAGATATTGCAGCGGACCGTTGCGGTCTTTGAACACCACGTAACCGGCATCGGGTTTTACTTCGGCACACGGCGCCGGATTTTGCCGCTGCAGTTGGTTTGGCAGGCATTGCTCAAAAACGATGTCGCGTAATGCGTCAGGATTACGCATAAATTTCCAGTAACCCACACCCGCAGCGGCAACAAACACCAGCAGTACCAGCAATCCATAAACGATTTTTTTCATGACGCGTTCCCTGTATCTAAACGACCTGCAAGAGTAACGCAAAATGATGACAAATAAAAAAGCCCGGCGGCAATTGCCCCGGGCCGGTGCTCAACACGCAGATTAACGTTTACTGATCTGATCGAACGTGCCGCCATTCGAGAAATGGTCTTTCTGCGCTTTCGTCCAGCCGCCGAAGACGTCATCAATGGTAAACAGCTTTAGCTTCGGAAAGACATTTTCATATTTCTTCGCCACCTCCGCATCGCGCGGACGGTAGTAGTTTTTCGCGGCGATCGCCTGGCCTTCCGGCGAGTACAGGTATTTCAGGTAAGCTTCCGCGACTGTCTGTGTTCCCTTTTTATCCACCACTTTGTCGACGATGGAGACGGTCGGTTCGGCGAGGATCGATTCGCCAGGCGTCACAATTTCGAATTTATCTTTGCCCAGTTCGTTGGCAGCCAGCAACGCTTCGTTCTCCCAGGCGATCAGTACGTCGCCAATGCCGCGCTCAACGAAGGTGTTAGTTGAACCGCGTGCGCCGGAATCCAGCACTTCCACGTTTTTATACAGCGCTTTCACGAACGCCTGGGCTTTGGCCTGGTCGTTATTGTTGTGATGCAGCGCGTAGCCCCAGGCCGCCAGATAGTTCCAGCGCGCCCCGCCAGAGCTTTTTGGATTTGGGGTAATCACCGAAACGCCCGGCTTGACCAGATCGCTCCAGTCACGGATTTGTTTGGGGTTGCCTTTACGGACAAGGAAAACAATGGTGGAGGTATACGGTGCAGAGTTGTCCGGCAGGCGTTTGATCCAGTTTTTATCAATGCGGCCCCGTTCGGCAATAGCATCAACGTCATAGGCCAGCGCCAGCGTCACCACATCGGCTTCGATACCGTTTATCACCGACGTGGCCTGTTTGCCGGAACCACCGTGAGACTGGCGGATCACCACATTATCGCCCGTCTCCTGCTTCCAGTGGGCGCTAAACGCTTTATTGTATTGCTCGTACAGCTCGCGGGTTGGATCATAAGACACGTTGAGTAGCTGAATATCCTTTGCCAGAACGCTGGTCGATGCCAGCAATAATGTTAACCCCACGCCCCATTTGTTCATCGCCCAACTCTCTTATGTTGTGTTGTGATGAAGAAAGCGTGCCAGAAAGGTATTCAAACATTAAAGAATAAAAAAAGATTGGCTATAACCTGGGGGAATATGAAAAACGGGGAATTTTGTCTGATCAACGCAGACTGCCAGCCGGCAGTCTGCGGTACACGCGTTAGTACAGTTTCTTCGCGCAGTCCAGCCAGTCACCTTTAAACGGACGCTTCATGTTCTCAATGGCGTCGATGATGTCATGGTGCACCAGTTTTTCGTTCTGAATGCCAACGCAACGACCGCCAAAGCCTTCCAGCAGCAGCTCAATGGCGTACGCGCCCATGCGGGAAGCCAGGATCCGGTCATAAGGCACCGGCGAACCCCCACGCTGAATGTGGCCCAGAACGGTTGCACGGGTTTCACGGCCTGTCTCTTTCTCGATGTAATGCGCCAGTTCATCGACATCACACATATGCTCAGTGATCGCGACGATGGCGTGTTTTTTACCTTTCGCGATACCGGCTTTGATCTCAGCAACCAGATCGTCACGGCTGAATTCCACTTCCGGCACCACCACAAATTCGCAGCCACCGGCAATAGCCGCTGCCAGCGTCAGGTCGCCGCAGTAACGGCCCATCACTTCAACGATGGAGATACGCTGGTGGGAAGACGAGGTGTCGCGCAGACGGTCAATGGCTTCTACCACGGTACCCAGAGCGGTGAAATAACCAATGGTATAGTCGGTGCCTTTGATATCGTTATCGATAGTGCCCGGCAGACCGATGCACGGGAAACCCATTTCAGTCAGGCGTTTCGCACCCATGTAGGAACCGTCGCCGCCGATAACCACCAGCGCGTCGATACCCCGTTTTTTCAGGTTTTCGATAGCCACGGCGCGGATGTTTTCGTCACGGAATTCCGGGAAGCGCGCGGAGCCCAGGAAAGTACCGCCACGGTTGATCATGTCGGACACGCTGTAACGGTCAAGCTGCACCATGCGGTCTTCATACAGACCCAGGTAGCCATCATAAATGCCCATGACTTCCAGTCCTTCCGTCAGTGCTGCGCGCACCACACCACGGATTGCTGCGTTCATGCCCGGCGCATCACCGCCGCTTGTCAACACACCGATTTTCTTAATCATGACTACCTCTGAACTTTGGAATGTAAATTGAAATCTGTTGCCGGAAGTCGATTCTGCACATCGAGACGATCCAACGAATATGCAAATAGTATAACAATCGCTCCCTGCTGAATTGATTCAGGTCAGGCCAAATGGCGGTAATTTATACACAAAATGCGGGCCTGGCTCTCTTTTTTTACCAACACTTACGAAAGCTCAAACCGTTTGCCTTCCCTGGGGACGACAGAACAGGGATCCTGATGAATAATCACATCCGACCCTGGAAAACGCCGCAAAATCGCCTGCTCTACCTGTTCAGCCACCAAATGCGCCTGAACGAGCGGGAGATTATCTTCCATTTCCAAATGAATCTGAATAAAGCGGGTCGGCCCTGACTGCCGCGTTCGTAGATCGTGAGCACCGCTGACGCCCGGCCAGGAGGTCACGATTTCAATAATTTCCTGACGTTCATCATCGGGTAAGGCGCGATCCAGCAACGACTGCACTGCATCATAGCCCATACGTAAGGCGCTATATAAAATATAGATGCCAATCCCTAATGCAAACAACGCATCCGCACGATGCCAACCGTACCAGGCAAGCCCGAGCGCCACGAGAATAGCGCCGTTCATCATAACATCAGACTGATAATGAAGCATATCCGCCCGCACCGCCTGGCTTTGCGTCCGTTTCACCACCCAGCGCTGAAACGTGACCAGCATAATCGTCGATATCAGGGCGATCATCGTCACGATTACCCCTACGCCGGGCTCATTCATTGGCGTAGGCGTGATCAGATGCTGAATGCCGGTCAAAAACAGAAACAGCGCCGAACCGGAAATAAACATGCTTTGCGCCAGCGCGGCCAGCGATTCCGCTTTTCCGTGTCCAAATGTGTGTTCATCGTCCGCCGGTTGCAGCGAATAGCGCACCACTAACAGGTTGGTGAGCGACGCGGCGATATCCACCAGCGAATCGACAAGCGCAGCCAGAATACTTACTGACCCGGTGTACCACCACGCAAAAATTTTGATCAAAAGTAACAGCGATGCCATCACCGTCGCGGCGATCGCGGCCCGGCTGACTAACCGCCCATAGGATTGATTCATAAACACTCCTGCCTTTACATGCCGGTAGTATAACGGAAGGCGATAAACAGTAATGGAATATGACGATGACAATTTTCAGGCAAAAAAAACCCCCACATCATGTGGGGGAAGACAGGGATGGTGTCTATGGCAAGGAAAACAGGGTTTGTTACTGGGAACGTGAGTTGCTACTACTCAATAACTTCAACGATGAACTTTTTTGCCATTGCGTCACGTCGCGCAACTGCTCCATTCGTTGTTGATGTTTCTCGTTTAAAACCGCTTGTTGCTCGGGCGTGAGCAGGCGATACATCTGGTTGCGGACTTTAGCCATTTCGACCTGTCGGGCAACCTGGGCCTGCGCCATTTTTTCTGCCTGAGCGCGTACAGCGTTTTCATCAAATTTTTCTGCGGTGACAAGGCGATGCATTGTCTCCATTTCGCTAACATTAACAGGAGGCTGTTCGTGCCGGGCCTGTTGCATCAGATCTCGCATCTGTTGACGTTGATGTTCGGTTAAACTTATGCCGTCAAACATATGGCTTTGTACAGTGCGCGGCGCCGAAGGTTCGCCCGGGTGCCAGTTATCGCCTGTAACGACTTCAGCAGCATGGCTCAATGTACTGAGTGCCAGCGTTGAGGCCATGACGGCAGCGGTAACTTTGCGCATCACTTGCTCCCAAAATCTTTTCTGTCGCGATTCAACGAGAGACAGTCTACGATTCGGGCTGCAAACATGCGTCAGGGGGTGTAAAACAACGTAAAGTCATGGATTAGCGGCGCTTGATGTCGTAATTTCTGCCTCGGAGGTACGTAAACAATGAATAAAATCCTGTTAGTTGATGATGACCGAGAGTTGACATCCCTTTTAAAGGAACTGCTCGAAATGGAAGGCTTCACGGTGCTGGTTGCCCATGATGGGGAACAGGCGCTGGAGCTTCTGGACGACAGCATCGATTTACTTTTGCTTGATGTGATGATGCCGAAGAAAAACGGTATCGATACGCTGAAAGCGCTTCGTCAGACACACCAGACCCCCGTAATTATGCTGACCGCCCGCGGCAGCGAACTGGATCGCGTTCTCGGCCTTGAGCTGGGCGCAGATGATTATTTACCCAAACCGTTTAACGACCGCGAACTGGTTGCGCGTATCCGCGCGATTCTGCGCCGTTCACACTGGAGCGAACAGCAGCAGAGCAGCGATAACGGCTCGCCGACGCTGGAAGTCGACGCGCTGAGCCTGAATCCGGGCCGCCAGGAGGCCAGCTTTGACGGCCAGACCCTGGAGCTCACCGGCACCGAGTTCACCCTGCTTTACCTGCTGGCGCAGCATCTTGGGCAGGTGGTCTCGCGTGAACATTTAAGCCAGGAAGTGCTGGGTAAACGCCTGACGCCTTTCGACCGCGCTATTGATATGCATATCTCGAACCTGCGCCGCAAGCTGCCGGAACGTAAAGACGGGCATCCGTGGTTTAAAACCCTGCGTGGTCGCGGCTATCTGATGGTCTCCGCTTCATGATAGGGAGCTTAACCGCGCGCATCTTTGCCATCTTCTGGTTGACGCTGGCGCTGGTGTTGATGCTGGTACTGATGTTGCCCAAGCTCGACTCGCGACAAATGACCGAGCTGCTGGACAGCGAACAGCGCCAGGGGTTGATGATAGAGCAACACGTAGAAGCTGAACTTGCGAACGATCCACCCAATGATTTGATGTGGTGGCGTCGCTTGTTCCGCGCGATAGACAAGTGGGCGCCGCCGGGACAGCGGTTATTGCTTGTGACCACCGAAGGACGGGTGATCGGCGCAGAACGCAGTGAAATGCAGATCATTCGTAACTTCATTGGTCAGGCGGATAACGCCGATCATCCGCAGAAGAAAAAGTATGGTCGCGTAGAGATGGTAGGGCCGTTCTCGGTGAGAGACGGCGAAGATAACTACCAGCTTTACCTGATTCGACCGGCCAGCAATTCCCAATCCGATTTTATTAACCTGCTGTTTGACCGCCCATTGTTGTTGTTGATTGTCACCATGCTGGTGAGTTCGCCACTGCTGCTGTGGCTGGCCTGGAGCCTGGCGAAACCAGCGCGCAAGCTGAAAAACGCGGCGGATGAGGTGGCCCAGGGTAACCTGCGTCAGCATCCGGAGCTGGAAGCTGGCCCGCAGGAATTCCTTGCAGCAGGGGCCAGTTTCAACCAGATGGTGACCGCGCTGGAACGCATGATGACCACCCAACAGCGTCTGCTGTCGGATATCTCGCATGAACTGAGAACGCCGCTCACTCGCCTGCAGTTGGGCACCGCGCTGTTGCGCCGCCGCAGTGGCGAAAGCAAAGAGCTTGAGCGCATCGAGACCGAAGCACAGCGTCTGGATAGCATGATCAACGACCTGTTAGTGATGTCGCGCAATCAGCAGAAAAACGCGCTGGTCAGCGAAACGATGAAAGCAAATCAGCTGTGGGGTGAGGTGTTGGATAACGCCGCCTTTGAAGCTGAGCAGATGGGTAAATCGTTCACGGTGAACTTCCCGCCGGGACCCTGGCCGCTGTATGGCAACCCGAACGCGCTGGAAAGCGCGCTGGAAAATATCGTTCGTAACGCGCTGCGCTATTCCCATACGAAGATCGAAGTTGGCTTCGCGGTGGATAAAGACGGCATTACGATCACAGTGGATGACGACGGGCCGGGCGTTAGCCCAGAAGACCGGGAACAAATCTTCCGGCCGTTTTACCGGACAGACGAAGCGCGCGATCGCGAATCTGGCGGAACAGGACTGGGGCTGGCGATTGTTGAAACTGCAATTCAACAGCACCGTGGCTGGGTGAAAGCCGAAGACAGCCCGCTCGGTGGGCTACGGCTGGTGATCTGGCTGCCGCTGTATAAGCGTTCGTAACTCACGTTGTCGTGCCGGACGGCGACGAAAACGCCTTGTCCGGCCTGCACATCGTAGTATGCCCGTAGGTCTGTTAAACAACGCCATCAGGCACGTTTCGTTGCCGGATGGCGATAGAGGTTTCAGCCGCGCAGACGCCGCGACTGATCTTCTATCTTGCCGCTCAGACGGCGTTTCTGCATTGTTCTGGTCCAGCTTTTCGACAGCCCTGCCGCCGACAGCAAACGATGATACTGCTCATCATCGAACGGCATATGCCATGCAATCGCGATGGCTTCCTGCACCGACACGTCGCTAATACGGGAGACCAGCTCCAGCGGCGCGTCCGTCGACACGTTCCCGGCGGCAATCACGCTGCACAGCCAGCCGGTTTTACCGCTGTTTTGCATCTGGCTTGCCATATCGCTGATGCCGAAATGGAAGTTAAGCTTATGACACGGCGAACGAGGCTGCGTAACCTGGATCAGCGCCTCGCCCCAGCGAAAAATATCGCCAATAAAGACGTTCCCTTCGGTGAGTCCTTCGGTTGAGAGATTTTCACCAAATGCCGGAGCCACGAACCGCTCCGCCTGCATAGGGAATTCACGCGCCCACCAGCCGTAATGCTCGCGGGGGTAATGACACAGCGCGCGATCCGGCCCGCCGTGGATTTTCTTTTCCGCCTGCTGGTCGCCTTCCAGACCGAGTTCGGTGAGCTTAAGTTCGCCATCCACCTGAATTTTGGCGATCGCACTGGGGCGGTTTCCCGCGTAGTCCTGAATCTTGCCGGTAAATACCTCTACTGGATAGCGCATCTGGTCCCTCTCCCCGATAAATTTGCTCTATTTAACCACAATTATTTTACCTCGGGTGCGAAAAATGAGAGCACGGTTCACATGATGCAGTAAGAGACATGTTATCAATGAACGGTCTTTTGAAACGCCATTTCAGAATAAGGAGTCAACAACGTGACAGGTCAAACACAGTTTGCTGGCGTCTGGTGCCCCTCCATTACGCCAATGGATAATGACGGCAAGATCGATCTCAACGGGCTTAAGCAACACCTGAGCCGCCTGACAGAGGCCAGAATCGACGTCATTTTACTGATGGGCAGTATCGGGGAATTCGCCTCCTTCTCGTTAGAAGAGCGTCTGTTATTGATTCGTGAGGCGCGCGCCATGAGCACGCTAAAAATGGTTGCTAACGTCTCCTCAACCTGTACGCAGGACGTGCTGCTGATGGCGAAGGAAGCGTATCTCACAGGCTATGACGCGGTGATGGTTTTGCCGCCGTATTACTACGGCCAGACGCCAACCCAACTATTGCGGTATTTTCGCCAGCTTGGGCAACAGCTCAGCGGCAAATGGTTCGCCTATAACTTTCCGGCGCGTACCGGCTGCGATTTAACGCCGGAGCTGGTCGCAACCCTCGCTGGCGAATTCCCGAACTTCGCCGGCATTAAAGATACCGTCGACTGTCAGTCGCATACCCGCAGCATGATCCAGGCGACGCGCGCGGTACGCGATGATTTCGCGGTACTGTCCGGTTATGACGAATATTACATTCCTAACCTGCTGGCAGGCGGTGCGGGGATTATTTCCGGGCTGAACAACGTAATGCCAGAGTTGTTTGTCAGCGCGCGCGAGGCATTCAGGGCGGGCGACCTCGCCACCCTGCGCGATATCCAGCAGAAGATCGGCGTTTATATGTCGATTTACGCCATCGGCGAGGATTTTGTCACCACCATTAAAACAGTGGTATCGCGCAAGTTTGGCTATTGCACCGGCGTGTCGCGCAACGCGGGTGGAGAACTGAATGCGCAACAATGCCAGACGATCGATACCGTTTTTGGCAGATAAAAAAACAGGCCCGGCGGCGCTCTCGCTCACCGGGCCTGCTGATGCGTACCGGATGGCGTCACCGCGCCATCCGGCAGACAAATTATTTTTTAGCCGCGAAACGCGCCGCAGCTTCGTCCCAGTTCACCACGTTCCAGAACTCTTTGATGTAGTCCGGACGGCGGTTCTGGAATTTCAGGTAGTAAGCGTGCTCCCACACATCCAGACCCAGGATCGGGAACCCGGATGCGCCAGAAATCGCTTCACCCATCAGCGGGGAGTCCTGGTTGGCGGTAGAAACAACAGCCAGTTTATCGCCTTGCAGCACCAGCCACGCCCAGCCGGAGCCGAAACGGGTGGCAGCGGCTTTCTCGAATTCCGCTTTGAAGTTATCAACGGAACCGAAGTCGCGCTCGATAGCGGCTTTCAGGTCGCCCTGCAGGGTGGTGCCTTTTTTCAGGCCTTTCCAGAACAGGCTGTGGTTAGCATGGCCGCCCGCGTTGTTACGCAGAACCGTTTTCTTGTCCGCAGGCACCTGATCCAGCTTCGTAATCAGTTCTTCAACCGGCAGCGCGGCCAGTTCCGGCAGGCTTTCCAGCGCTGCGTTAGCGTTGTTAACGTAAGTCTGGTGGTGTTTGGTATGGTGGATTTCCATCGTCTGCTTATCGAAGTGCGGTTCCAGTGCATCGTAAGCGTACGGCAGGGATGGCAGTGTATAACTCATAATCATCTCCATTATTGTCGAGCGGCTGGGTGTTAATGCCGCGTAAGCAGTTGGTTCATTATAGTTAATTAAATGATATTGAAAATGATTATCAATGCCGTAGTTTTTGTAGGGATATCTTTTTTTCTCACTTTACCTGATATGTGAGCCAAATCACTCAGTTAACGTCCTGATTGCCATCAACGCCGTGACTGCGGCAACCGTTAAAAGGTTATGTATCTGCGCACTTTTTAAACTCATGACGTCGGATGGGTAAAACCGACGATAAAAACAATGAGGATGACGTGATGAGTAACGCGATTACGATGGGTATCTTTTGGCATTTGATAGGTGCGGCCAGTGCAGCCTGTTTCTATGCCCCGTTCAAACAAGTTAAACAGTGGTCATGGGAAACCATGTGGTCGGTGGGAGGCATTGTCTCCTGGCTGATCCTGCCCTGGACCATCAGCGCCATGTTGTTGCCTGACTTCTGGGCCTATTTCAGCTCCTTCAATCTTTCTACTCTGCTGCCCGTGTTCCTGTTCGGCGCCATGTGGGGTATCGGCAACATCAACTATGGCCTGACAATGCGCTATCTCGGCATGTCGATGGGCATTGGTATCGCGATTGGCATCACGCTGATTGTCGGTACGCTGATGACGCCTATCATCAACGGCAATTTTGATGTGCTGATCAACACCGAAGGCGGGCGGATGACGCTGCTGGGCGTGTTGGTGGCCCTGATTGGCGTCGCGATCGTCACCCGCGCCGGTCAGCTTAAAGAGCGTAAAATGGGCATCAAGGCCGAGGATTTCAATCTGAAAAAAGGCCTGTTGCTGGCAGTGATGTGCGGCATCTTCTCTGCCGGGATGTCCTTTGCGATGAACGCTGCAAAACCGATGCACGAAGCGGCTGCCGCGCTGGGTGTCGACCCGCTGTATGTCGCTCTGCCAAGCTATGTGGTGATTATGGGCGGCGGCGCGCTGGTTAACCTTGGCTTCTGCTTTATTCGTCTGGCAAAAGTAAAAGATCTGTCGATAAAAGCCGATTTCTCGCTGGCAAAACCGCTGATCGTCTCCAACATACTGCTCTCCGCGCTGGGCGGTCTGATGTGGTACTTACAGTTCTTCTTTTACGCCTGGGGCCACGCGCGTATTCCGGCGCAGTACGACTACATTAGCTGGATGCTGCACATGAGCTTCTACGTACTCTGCGGCGGGATCGTCGGACTGGTACTGAAAGAGTGGAACAACGCCGGACGTCGTCCTGTCGGCGTACTGAGTCTGGGCTGTGTGGTCATCATTATTGCCGCCAATATCGTTGGTCTGGGAATGGCCAGTTAATCGGTTTGAGTACTGAGATGACGCCACTGACTGGGCGTCATCCCGGTTTCCCGGGTGAACACCACCGAAAAATAGTTACTGTCCTCAAACCCGCACTGCATCGAAATTTCACTGATCATCAGGCGGCTGTGCTGAAGCAAATATTGCGCATGGCAGACGCGCACCTGGCGCTGATACTGGTTGATGGTCATACCGGTCTGATTGCGGAACTGCTGGCGCAGCACGCGCTCGCTACACCCTTCCCGATCGCAAAATGCATCCAGCGCGAACGGGCGCTCAAGGCTTCCCGCCAGCGCGGTGATCAGTTTATCAAGCAGGGTTTCGCTGGAAGTGGCTGGCAGGTTGTCGGTAGCGTAGCGGTGACGCTTCAACGTCATCACCAGTTGCCCGAACAACAGTTCCGCCATGTCATTAACCAGCGGATCGTGCTGATGACTTTCATGCTCAAGCTGGTTAATCACCTGGCGCGCCTGGGTCATTCCGGCGCTGCCCAATCGCCAGTGCGGCTGTCTTGGCGTACCGTTGAAACCGGGAATGGCGCTCTCCCAGGCAAGGTTCAGCTTAAGCCGCTCCGGGCAATAGATAATATTCTGCAGCACGAGGTCATTAACCGAGGTGTAGGAGTGCTTGTCTTCCGCGCGAATGTAAAACAGATCGCCACGCGTAATCCGGTACGGACGATCATTGAGCACGTGCAGCCCGTTACCACGCCACACCATTACCAGTTCACAGAATTCATGGGTATGTTCAGCAAACACGCTCTGCGGATAGCGATCGGCGACGGCGACAGCCTGTTCATCACCGGCAAAAAAGTCTTTTTTTAACAGGACTAACTGATTCGCCACCAAAGTCTTCCCTGCCGGATGACGGTTACCGCCTTACCCGGCCTACAAAAAGCGTGACACGCAGGCCGGATAGAACGCTAACGCGTCGCTATCCGGCCTCATCATTGCATCATTACTAACAAATCTCGCAGCAAAAAACGGTGACTGCATTCGCGTTACTGAAGTAACGCATCGCGCCCCTGACGGATATCGCGTGGCGACCAGTTAAACTCGCGACGAAATAGCGTCGAAAAGTGGTTACTGTCGCCGAAACCGCAGTGATAGGCGATGTCCGTTACGCTTTCATCACTGTGTCGCAGGAGGTGGCGGGCTTTGATAAGACGCAGACGATTAAGATAGCGCTGGGGCGTCAGCCCGGTGTGCTGCTTGAGCTGACGATGCAGAGTACGCAGCGACAGCGAGAACCGGTCAGCCAGCGCCTCCCAGCATACTTCTTCGGCGAAATGGTCTTCCAGCCACGCCATCAGTTGATTCAGTCGCGCGTCGTTATTTTCCGCCCCTTCCATCAGACTGCTTCTGCGCAGTAATACCAGCAGTTGCATAAACACAATTTCGCGGTTCGCCAGCGCGGGGAGATCCATTTCTTCATCGCGTTGTTCCATCTGCGCCACCAGGTGGCGCACCTGTTGAAGCACGCTTTGGTTCACCCGCCAGTGCGAAGGGTACGCCCCATCCTGTTCCTGGGGCAGCAGTTGATCCAGCCCGGACAAAAACTGGAACGCATCGGGCGAACGGTAGAGCACATTGGTCAGGCAAAGGTTATCGGTGTGTTCATATAAGTGCCGATCGTGATCGCGAACAAAACAGACGGTGCCGCCGCTAATGGTATACGGCTGTCCGTTAAACACATGGATGCCTGTGCCGTGTTCCACAATCACAATTTCATGAAAATCATGGTGATGCTCCGGAAAGGCAGACTGTGGCAGCCGGGGCTCAATGGCGACAGGCGCTTTACCTGATGGGAAAAAATCCACGCTGTGCAGTACGGTCATGATGATCCCTTCCGGATGAAATGAACATGGCAAAATAGTAATTAAGGGTTATCAACCTCACCTTAAATTTTCGACACGAAACTGAGCAAACAGCGTCAATTTTTCAAGAAAAGGCGGGAAAGATCCGGAAATGCGGTCGACATCACATCAGGAAAACGGGGCGGTATAACTGGAAACTGTGAACGCTATCACGTTCATCTTTGCTTTCTTGCCAGCGGCTAATTATGGCTGTCAGTAACAAGAAGGTGAGCCATGACGAGGTTTTTTAGACTGAGCGCAATGAAACTCAGAAGGACCTCGCTATGACTTTTCGCCATTGTGTCGCTGTCGATCTCGGCGCATCCAGCGGACGCGTAATGCTGGCGCGCTATGACAGTGAACATCGCACCCTGACGCTGCGTGAAATCCACCGCTTCGTAAACTGCCTGCAAAAACAGGACGGTTTTGATACGTGGGACGTCGACAGTCTTGAAGACGCCATTCGCCTCGGGCTGGAGAAAGTTTGCGATGAAGGCATCCGCATTGACAGCATCGGCATCGACACCTGGGGTGTGGACTATGTCCTGCTGGATAAGCAGGGCCAGCGGGTCGGGCTACCGGTCTCCTACCGCGACAGCCGCACCACCGGCATTATGCCGCTGGCGCAGGCGCAGATCGGTAAAGGCGATATTTATCAGCGTAGCGGGATCCAGTTTCTGCCGTTCAATACGCTTTACCAACTGCGCGCGCTGGTCGAACAGCAGCCAGAACTGGTGTCGCAAGTGGCTCACGCGCTGCTGATCCCTGACTACTTCAGCTATCGTCTTACCGGCGAAATGAACTGGGAATACACCAACGCCACCACCACCCAACTGGTCAATATCAACAGCGACGACTGGGATGAGACCCTGCTGGCCTGGACCGGTGCGGAGAAAACCTGGTTTGGCCGCCCTACGCATCCCGGTAATGTCATTGGCTACTGGATTTGTCCGCAGAAGAACGCAATTCCGGTGGTTGCCGTCGCCAGTCATGACACCGCCAGCGCGGTGATCGCCTCTCCGCTGGCCGATACCCATAGCGCCTACCTCTCGTCGGGAACCTGGTCGTTAATGGGCTTTGAAAGCCGTACGCCGTACACCAACGACGCGGCGTTGGCGGCCAATATCACCAACGAAGGCGGCGCGGAAGGCCGTTACCGGGTGCTGAAAAATATCATGGGGCTGTGGCTGCTCCAGCGCGTGCTGAAAGAACGCCAGGTCGGCGATCTCCCTGCGCTGATCGCCGAAACGCAGACGTTAAAAGCCTGCCGCTTCCTGATCAACCCTAACGACGATCGCTTTATCAACCCGGACGACATGTGCGCGGAAATACAGGCGGCCTGCCGCGAATCCGGACAACCGGTACCGGTCAGCGACGCGGAACTGGCGCGCTGCATTTTCGACAGCCTGGCGCTGCTGTACGCCGATGTGCTTGAAGAACTGGCGGCCCTGCGCGGCGAGGCCTTCACCCAGTTACACATCGTCGGCGGCGGCTGCCAGAACGCCCTGCTTAACCAACTCTGCGCCGACGCCTGCGGCATCCGCGTGATGGCCGGTCCGATCGAAGCCTCTACGCTCGGTAATATCGGCATTCAACTGATGACCTTAGATGAACTGAGCAACGTCGATGACTTCCGCCAGGTGGTCACCGCCAACTATAACCTGACGACTTTTACCCCTCATCCTGACAGTGAAATTGCCCGCTATGTCGCGCAATTTCACGCAAAACGACAGACAAAGGAGCTTTGCGCATGACCACTCAACTGGAACAAGCCTGGGAACTGGCGAAACAACGCTTCGCCGCTGTAGGTATTGATGTCGAGGAGGCGCTGCGCCAGCTCGATCGTCTGCCGGTATCCATGCACTGCTGGCAGGGCGATGACGTAGCCGGTTTTGAAAATCCGGAAGGATCGCTTACCGGCGGCATTCAGGCCACCGGCAACTACCCGGGTAAAGCACGTAACGCCACGGAGCTTCGCGCCGACCTTGAGCAAGCGCTGAGCCTGATCCCAGGGCCGAAGCGCCTGAACCTGCACGCCATTTATCTGGAGTCGGAGACCCCGGTTTCCCGCGACCAGATAAAACCGGAACACTTTAAAAACTGGGTGGAATGGGCAAAAGCGAACCAGCTCGGGCTGGACTTTAACCCGTCCTGCTTCTCGCATCCGTTGAGCGCGGACGGCTTCACCCTTTCCCATGCCGACGACAAAACCCGTCAGTTCTGGATCGATCACTGCAAGGCCAGCCGCCGCGTTTCCGCTTACTTTGGCGAACAACTGGGCACGCCGTCGGTGATGAATATCTGGATCCCGGACGGCATGAAAGACATTACCGTTGACCGCTTAGCGCCGCGCCAGCGTCTACTGGACGCACTGGACGAGGTGATCAGCGAGAAACTCGATCCGGCGCATCACATCGACGCCGTGGAAAGCAAACTGTTTGGCATCGGCGCGGAAAGCTACACCGTCGGCTCCAACGAATTTTATATGGGCTATGCCACCAGCCGCCAGACCGCGCTGTGCCTGGACGCAGGCCACTTCCATCCAACTGAAGTGATTTCCGACAAGATCTCTGCCGCGATGCTTTACGTGCCGCGCCTGCTGCTGCACGTCAGCCGCCCGGTCCGTTGGGACAGCGACCACGTGGTGCTGTTGGACGACGAGACCCAGGCGATCGCCAGCGAGATCGTACGCCACAATCTGTTCGACCGCGTCCACATCGGTCTCGATTTCTTCGACGCCTCCATCAACCGCATCGCGGCATGGGTTATCGGCACCCGCAACATGAAAAAAGCGCTGCTGCGCGCGTTGCTGGAGCCAACAGAACAACTGCGCCAGCTGGAAGCCAGCGGCGATTACACCGCGCGTCTGGCGCTGCTGGAAGAACAAAAATCACTGCCGTGGCAGGCGGTTTGGGAAATGTACTGCCAGCGTCACGATACGCCAGCCGGCAGCCAGTGGCTGGAAAACGTACGCGCATACGAGAAAGCGATCCTCAGTCAACGTCGTTAAGACAAATCGTAGGCCCGATCGGCCCAGCGCCATCGGGCAAATAATGAGACAGGTACACTATATTATGCAAAACATTACCGATTCCTGGTTTGTTCAGGGGATGATCAAAGCCACCTCCGATGCCTGGCTGAAAGGCTGGGACGAGCGCAACGGCGGCAACCTGACGCTGCGTCTCGACGAGGCGGATATTGCGCCGTTCAGCGCAGACTTCCACGCCGCGCCACGTTACATCGCCCTGAGCCAGCCAATGCCGCTGTTGGCGAACACGCCGTTTATCGTGACCGGTTCCGGTAAATTTTTCCGCAATGTGCAGCTCGACCCGGCAGCCAATTTAGGCGTGGTCAAAGTCGATAGCGACGGCGCGGGCTATCACATTTTATGGGGACTGACCCACGAGGCGGTGCCGACCTCTGAACTGCCGGCGCACTTCCTCTCCCACTGCGAGCGCATCAACGTGACCCATGGCAAAGATCGTGTGATCATGCACTGCCACGCGACCAACCTGATCGCCCTGACCTACGTGCTGGAAAACAGCACCGATCTCATCACCCGCAAGCTGTGGGAAGGCAGTACCGAGTGTCTGGTGGTGTTCCCGGACGGCGTCGGCATTCTGCCGTGGATGGTGCCGGGCACCGACGACATCGGCCAGGCCACCGCACAGGAAATGCAAAAACATTCGCTGGTCCTGTGGCCGTTCCACGGCGTGTTTGGCAGCGGCCCGACGCTGGATGAAGCGTTCGGCCTGATCGACACCGCAGAGAAGTCCGCCGAAGTGTTAGTCAAAGTGTTGTCGATGGGCGGCATGAAGCAAACCATCAGCCGTGAAGAACTGATCGCGCTGGGTAAACGTTTCGGCGTCACCCCGCTCGCCAGCGCATTAGAACTGTATTAATCGCAACATCGCGCCCCGCTCACCGTTGCCGCGCTGAAACCTTACCAGAGCGGCAATATGTGGATCTCCCGTTTCGCTGTTGCATATGTCGATGTGGCTAACGGTTTTGACTGGCAGGCCGTGGCAGCCTGTGGGGTACTGAGCGGCATCCCTATCCCTGGCGGTTCCGGCGCCATGCAAGCGCAGCGCCGCCGGACATAATTTCATCGTAATTAAGGAGAATAACATGAGCTTTATGCTGGCACTTCCCAAAATCAGCCTGCACGGCGCAGGGGCGATTGGCGATATGGTGAATCTGGTTGCGAACAAGCAGTGGGGAAAAGCGCTGATCGTCACCGACGGTCAATTGGTGAAGCTTGGGCTACTCGATAGCCTGTTCACCGCGCTGGATGCGCACCAGATGTCGTATCACCTGTTTGACGAGGTGTTCCCGAATCCAACCGAAGCGCTGGTGCAAAAGGGTTACGCGGCGTATCAGGAGGCGAACTGCGACTACATCATCGCATTTGGCGGCGGCAGCCCAATCGATACCGCCAAAGCGGTGAAAATCCTTACCGCTAACCCGGCGCCATCCACGTCCTATTCCGGCGTGGGCAAAGTGAAGAACCCGGGCGTACCGCTGGTCGCGATCAACACCACCGCCGGGACAGCGGCTGAGATGACCAGCAACGCGGTGATTATTGACGCCGAACGTCAGGTAAAAGAAGTGATCATCGACCCGAATATCATTCCGGATATTGCGGTAGACGATGCCAGCGTGATGCTGGATATTCCGGCGTCCGTCACCGCGGCGACCGGTATGGATGCCCTGACCCACGCGGTGGAAGCCTACGTTTCCGTTGGCGCGCACCCGCTAACCGACGCTAACGCGCTGGAAGCTATCCGTCTGATCAACCTGTGGCTGCCGAAAGCCGTGGATGATGGCCACAACATGGAAGCCCGTGAGCAGATGGCGTTCGGTCAGTATCTGGCGGGGATGGCATTCAACAGCGCCGGCCTGGGGCTGGTGCATGCGCTGGCGCATCAGCCAGGCGCGACTCACAACCTGCCGCACGGCGTTTGCAACGCCATTCTGCTGCCGATCATTGAAAACTTTAACCGCCCGAACGCCGTCGCGCGTTTTGCCCGCATCGCCGGGGCGATGGGGGTGGATACCCGCGGCATGAGCGATGAAGCGGCAAGTATGGAAGCGATTAATGCGATCCGCGCCCTGAGCAAACGCGTGGGTATTCCGGAAGGGTTCAGCGCACTCGGCGTAACCAAAGAGGACATCGAAGGCTGGCTGGATAAAGCGCTGGCTGACCCATGCGCGCCATGCAACCCGCGCACTGCCAGCCGCGATGAAGTCCGCGAGCTATACCTGGAGGCGTTATGATCCGCAAAGCATTCGTGATGCAGGTTAACGGCGACGCGCACGAAGAGTATCAGCGCCGCCATAACCCCATCTGGCCGGAGCTGGAAGCGGTGCTAAAAGCGCACGGCGCGCATCACTATGCGATCTATCTCGACGAAGCGCGCAACCTGCTGTTCGCCACCGTGGAGATTGAGTCCGAAGAGCGCTGGAACGCGGTCGCGAATACTGACGTGTGTCAGCGCTGGTGGAAACATATGCGCGACGTGATGCCCGCAAACCCGGACAACAGCCCGGTCAGCGCGGAACTGAAGGAAGTGTTTTATCTGGCGTAAGCGCCAATGAGTCCAGGCCCGGTGAATACCGGGCCTTTTTGCATCAGAAGTAATATTTGAAGCGAACGCGGGCACCGTAGCGGTCGTCGGAATCGTCGCCGTGAACGTCATCGCCGTCGCTGTTCATGATGGAATAATAGGTACCGAGATAAATATTGAAGTTCTCCATATCCATCACATTGGCGAACTGATAGGACGCATGAATAGTATGAATGTCATAGGTGCCTTCATCGTTAATCCAGCAATCATCGTCGCAGACGACACCTGAATATTCATCAATCTTGTTATGCGCGTAAATATAACCCAGCTCAAAGCGCTTCCACAGGGCGTTCACCCCGGCGGTAAAGTCTTTTTCACTGCTGGCATCCAGATATGCGGTGTTGACGTTAAGCACCACACCGTTGTCCGGATCGGTCTTTAAGCCGTCCCAGGTCATGGTTAAGCCATAGCCGGTGCGGTCGGACTGATCGACAAAGTCGCCCTGTGCGTCGGTGTAGCCGTAGGCGTTATTGACCACGTTCGATTCCATCGCCGCGGCCACCGAGAACTCATCTTTTGACCACGCGATAACCGGGCGCAGATAGGCAACGTTTTTCTGTTGATCCATCTCACGACCATGGTAGTCACCCTCATTAAACAGCGCGGTACCGTCTTCCAGCAGGGTGTTGAGTTCGAAATACCAGTTATCGATTTGCTTGCTGACAAGGAAGTTACCGCCAGCGTCGGAACGTCCGCGCCCTTCTTTCATCATGTAGATATAGCCGCTGCCGTCGTCGTACAGATCGTTAGCGGTATTGCCGGAATGTTCGACAAACGTATCCTGATTCAGCGGGAACATATCATAGGCTTCGAAACGCCCGACTTTCACCTTCCAGTCGTTTTCCTTGCCGAAGAAGAAGACAGCGTCATCAATGTCCACTGTGCCGGACATGTCCCCTAACGGCTGCGCCGAGAAGCCAGCGAAATAGCCGTTATCCAGCTTCCGCATCCCGTCAAAACCCAGCAGGATACGGCCATTCAGATCCCATTGTTCATTCGTTGTGTCAGGATCCATATTGGCATTGGTCATCGCCAGCAGGCCATGTTTGCTTTCGGCATCCATGTTAAATTCCACATCGCCGTAGATCTTCAAATCACCGTAGCCGGAGAGCTGCAGATTTGGCGTCGCGGCGTTTTTCTGCGTTTCTTCCGTCGGTGTCTGTCCGTTAACCGGAGTGTTGCCCTGAGCGGCTTTGATTTCGCGGATCTCCGCAGCCTGCTGGACCTGTAATTGTTGTACCTGGCTTTCCGCCTGGGCCGCCCGGTTTTCCGCCGCCGCCAGTCGGGCCTCTAATTGCTCAAGCCGTTGTTCCAGAGTCAATTGCGCTGTTTTAGCAAAACCGGTATTTGCCACTAATAATAATCCGATTGCTAAAGATAACGTCGATTTCTTCATTTATTCGCTTTCCTTGAAATAAAGAATGATCAGCGTTTTCCTGTAGGAATACGCGTGGTGAATAATGAGATAAGAACAATTTTATTTTTATATATATTGACACCAGCAATTGAACCCATGAATGATTAAACAGCGATTGCGGGTGTTTTTACAGGCTAATAATTATTAGCATTCTGATTTATTGGTGTAAATGCAGCAAATATGCAGTTCGTGAGGAATCTAACAAAAGCGGGGAAATAAACGAAATATCGTAAAAAGTTATAAATATAGATTTAATGAAAATATAATTTTGACTAATCATTGAGCGTGACGTTATTACACCACGCTCGAATTAATCGAAATAACCTTAATTTTGTTCGGCGACCAGAATTGCCTGCGTGTCCGGTGCCAGCGCCTTAAATATATGTTCCCGATCGGCGGGGTAACAAATATAGTCACCCACACCTAATTCTTCCGGCGCGTCGGTCAGACCAACCAGCGCTTTTCCCTGCGTCACGATGATATGCTCTATCGACCCGGGCGGATGGGGCTGTGAAACGCGGTCGGCTCCCGGCTGGGTCAGCAGTAAATAGATATCGCGACGTGCGCCAGGGGGGCACGCGGCCAGCAAAATGGCCTGATAGTGCGCCTGCTCCGCCACCACTTTTGTCCCTTCGCCCCGCCGAATCACCTGCGTTTTTTGCACCTGCGGTTCCAGCAGCCGCGCAAAGGGGATATCCAGCGCCACACAGAGCGACCAGAGCGTTTCCAGGCTAGGATTACCGTTTCCCGCTTCCAGCTGTGAAAGTGTGGATTTGGCGATGCCTGCCCGACGGGCGATCTCCGCCAGCGACAGTCCTGTCCGCTGACGTTCGCGTACCAGACTTTTAGCAATCACGCTGATGGGCTGTGTCATTCACGTCTCCGCGTTTTTTATAACGAACGATTCGTTCGTCTTGTAAATCGATCATGTTCCGTTCATTATAATGGAAACTCGTTCGATATGGCTAAAATGGATGAAACACCTCTTTTCCAGTCTGAAAGCAGACACGATAAAAGCGATATTTCTGGTATGCCTGGCCGTCGGCGTAGTGGGCATGTCCTACGGCTCGCTGGCGATGGCCTACGGTTTCCCGGTCTGGGTACCGTTTGTGCTCTCGATTTTTGTACTGGCCGGCGCGTCAGAATTCATGTTCATCGGCATTGTCGCCAGCGGCGGAAACCCGTTAGCGGCAGCGGCAGCCGGTTTACTGGTTAACGCCCGCCACGTACCTTTCGGCGTGACGGTGCGCGATCTGGTCGGCACCCGCGCCGCCAGCTTTTTGGGCTGCCACATTATGAACGATGAGAGCGTGGTGTTTGGCCTGTCGCAGAAAACGCCGGAGCAGCGTAAAGCCGCTTACTGGCTTTGCGGTCTGGGCGTTGCCATTCTCTGGCCGGTAGGTACCCTGCTGGGTACGGTGGTGGGACAGTTGCTGCCCGCGCCGGAAACCATCGGTCTCGACGCCGTGTTCCCGGCGATCCTGCTCGCGCTTGTGGTACCTGCTTTCAAAAACCGTACTACTTTAATTCGCAGCCTGAGCGGCGCCGCCGTGTCGCTTGCTGCCGTGCCTTTTGCGCCGGTCGGGCTGCCGGTGCTGCTTTCCCTGCTTGGCTTACTGACGAGGAAAAAATAATGGGCAACATGACGCTGTTTATCCTCGGCATCGCAATTTTATCGGCGGGTACCTACCTGATGCGCCTCGGCGGCGCAAAGCTGGGGAGTCGTCTGGCGCTTTCCGAGCGTTCGCAGGCGCTGCTTTCCGATGCCGCGACGGTATTGCTGTTTTCCGTTGCGCTGGCGACCACCTTCTACGAAGGCGAACACTTTGCGGGTATGGCGCGCGTATTGGGCGTGGCTTTCGCGGTATTTCTCGCCTGGCGGAAAATGCCGCTGATTGTGGTGATTATCGCTGCGGCGGTGGTGACGGCGCTCTTGAGAATGGCGGGAGTGCACTAACCACTAAAACAATCGCCGATCGCGATCACATCCTGTTTAAAACTGAGTTTCATTTTTCTGATTAAGCGTAGAAAGTAGTTAGTGTCGAAGAAAAATATCAGTGTCTAGCGTCGAATAATAATCGACGCTATTTTCTACTCTACGCGGGACAAGAAAGATGGCGCGGACAGCCAAAGAAAAATTATTGCATCATATTCTGACGCTTTATGCGGAAAGCATTACGGGATTCACGGCCCAGGACTGTACTTGCTTTATGCAGGTCAACCGTAGCGTCATTAGTCACTACCTGAACCGACTGTGCGACGAGGGGCGTTTACGCAAAGAAAACACGCGCCCGGTACGCTTCTTTATTCAGCATAATGGCGCACAAAATGAGCAAGCGTCCCGTTTAGTGTCGAAAAAGGCTGATGCTTTCCAGAGTCTGACCGGCGCCGAGGGTAGCCTGGCGGAAGCGGTCGCTCTCTGCCGCTTAGCGGTGGACTATCCGGGAGACGGCTTACCTGTGCTGATCTCAGGCGAAAGCGGCGTGGGCAAGAGCCATCTCGCCTCGCTGATCTATCAGTACGCCATCGGACGCGGCGTTATCGCCGCTGATAAACCGTTTGTCGAACTAAACTGCGCTGACTACGCCAACAACCCCGAACTGCTCTCCGCCACGCTGTTCGGCTATACCCGCGGCGCCTTCACCGGCGCCGATCGTGAGAAACAGGGCGCGTTTGACGACGCCAACGGCGGCTTTCTGTTCCTTGATGAAGTGCATCGTCTGTCCGCGGAAAACCAGGAAAAACTGTTCCTGTTTATGGATAAAGGCTATTTCTATCGACTCGGCGATAACCGCACCCGCCATCCGGCTTCGTTACGCTTTATCTTCGCCACCACGGAAAATATTGACACGGCGTTGCTCAATACCTTCCGCCGACGCATCCCGGTTCGGGTAACATTGCCTAACTTTATTTCGCGACCGCTCACAGAGCGTATCGCACAGGTCACTCTGTTCCTGTGTCAGGAAGCGGCCAACCTGGGCAGGGACATCCACCTCGATAATCAGTTGATGCGCCAGCTCGTCTCTTCTCCGGTGCGCGGCAACATCGGCGAACTGAAAAACCTGATCAAAGTCATGTGCGCCAGCGCGTGGAGCAATCACCGCGACGCCGATAACATCAGGCTACGCGGTACGCATCCGGACGGCGAAATGCTGGTGATTTCCGCCGACACAGGAGGACAGGAACCCGACGCCAGTATGCTGCTGCCTAAGGCGATGCATGATGAGGTCATTTTCCGCGATTTTTGCCACAGCGGTAATGTTCTGCTGCTGAACCGCAAAATCGAGCAGTTGCTGGCGACGGTGAAGGGCGTGGTTTCCACTGAAACACTGTATAACGGCTACGTCTGGCAGAACACAATGCATGCGGTAAACGAACTGGAGTGTCTGACCGGCATCACCTGAGGTCCGGAGATCCGTAAAGCGCTCTGGCTTTGCCTGACCTACGCGTTGCATACGCCACAACAGGCGGAACAGGCCGATGAACTGCTGACCATTGCCGACTACGTTTCCGGCAAAGCGCGCCTGCTAACGGAGGAGTGTATTGCGCTGCTGGCGAAGCACGTCACGCATCAGCAGTTACCTCTGTTGCAGCCATTGTTCAGTTGTATCTTTCATTCTGTGGCCGGGGAAGATTCGCTGATTCAGGGCATTATTGTTTCCCACGGGCGCTCGACTGCGTCGAGCATTGCCGGCATCGCCAACCAGCTGACCGGCGGCTATTACTTTAAAGCCTTCGATATGCCCAACGCGACCTCAACCCGGGAAATTATCGACCTGCTGATAAGCCATCTGTCACGTCTTAAGCACGGCGGCGGGCTGATTATTCTTGTCGATATGGGCTCGCTGAAAGCGATCTACGAAGAGATTAAACTTCATCTGCACGGCGAGCTGCTGGTGATTAACAACGTCAGCACCGCAATGGCGCTGGATATTGCCTCGAAAATCCAGGACAAGTTGCCAATGGAGGCGATTATCGAAGGGGCGAAAGGCGCGTGGGAAGTAGAAACGCGTTATTACGCCGGAATACTTCCCGGCAACAAAATCATCATTTCGTGCATTTCCGGCGAGGGTATTTCCCGTAAGCTTAAAGATATCGTGCAGCGCTATCTGGCGCAGGAGGAGATCGATATCATCACGATGGAGTATGACGATCTGAAGTGGAAAATCGCCCGCGCCGACCCGGCGCTTAACGGCACGCGGCTGATTATCACCACCACCGAACTGGAGGCGGGGTACATCCCGCAGCTCAGCGTCGAACAGCTGATTAAAGAGAAAACGCTGGTGCTGAAGCGCGACTACTTTAACGGATTAGTCATGGAAGGCGCTCTGGAGCCGATGATCGAGGAGGTGGTCAAACTGTTTACCGTCGAGGGGGTTGCCAGCAGGTTGAACTTCCTCAATCCGGTGGTGATCATCGACGAAGTGGAAGCCGTTATTAAGCAGTATGAGTCTTTCTACAAAATCCACTTTGAAAGCTATCTGCGTATCAACCTGTTTATGCATATCGCGCTGATGATTGAGCGCGTCATGGTGAATAACGGCGTCCGGCACCGCGAAGAAGCCGAACTCACGTTGGATCAGCAGGCTTTTGTCGCCGTACATGACACTTTTTTCCAGGCGCTAAACCGTAAATACAATATCACCCTGCCGCTGACCGAAGTGCTCATGATTTATGAAATTATGGAGCCGTGGATAGCCACCGAAGCGCTCTGTTAACGTTTCTGCCAGCTACAGACTGGCAGACGCTTCGACGCTGCGTTCGCAGCCCTTTTCGACACAGCAAAAGCCCTCGAACACTACGTTTTACTTCATTAAATTCAATAAGATAAAAATATGGCATGCCGCTTGCAATACCTTCAACAGATACTGAAAAATGAAGGAATGCACAATGCGAGAGTTGTACATCGCAACCCACGGGCACTATGCGCAGGGCATTGTCTCAGCGCTGAATCTGCTGGTCGGCGACGATCATGGCGTAACGCCGATTTGCGCCTACTGCGGCGACATCGGCTCAACGGCGGAACTGGCAGCCCGCTTTGAAGCGATCGTTCAGCAGACGATTAGCCAACAAAAGGAACTGGTGCTGTTTACCGATATGCCCGGCGGCAGCGTTAACAACACCGCCGTCCAACTGCTGGTTAAATATCCGCATATCCATGTGATCAGCGGCGCAAATTTGATCATGCTGATGGAGTTCTGCCTTTCTGAACAGACCGAAACCTTAGCGCGTATCCAGGACGCCATCACCGCCGCCAGCGGTGCGATGCAGTATGTGAACCGCCTGCCTGAAATTCTTACCGCTCGTCAGGCGGAATCAAGCGTCCCTGCTGACGATATGGACGGCTTTTTTGCCGCGGAGAGGCCATTATGACCATCGCTCTGGAAACGCTTGACCCGCGCTATTTCAAACCGCAACCGGGCCTGGATCGGCGCTGGCTGAGCGAAGCGCTGAAGGAAGTTATCACGCAGATAGACGCGATGCTGCCGCGCTTTACCACAACCTTTCCGGCAGCCAGCGCGGTTGATGGTCGCTATCCTGTCGTTGAAAAAGTCGACTGGACCGAAGGCTTCTGGACCGGAATGCTGTGGCTGGCCTGGGAGGTCACCGGTGCCGATAAGTATCGCGTCATTGCGGAAGGACTGCTCGACAGCTTTGAAGAACGCCTTGATAAGCAGATTAAGGTTGATACGCACGACCTGGGATTTCTGTACCTGCTCTCCTGCGTTAACGCCTGGAAACTGACGGGCAACCGTCGCGCGCGCGAACTTGCGCTGCGCGCCGCCGAACGGCTGTATCAGCGCTTTAACGCAACGGCTGGAGTGATTCAGGCCTGGGGCGATTTGAACGATCCCGCGCGCCAGGGACGAATGATCATCGACTGTAATCTCAACGTCCCGCTGCTGTTCTGGGCGGCAAACGAAACGGGCAATAGCGCCTGGCGTGAAGCGGCTACCCACCATCTGGCGCAGGCGGCGCGCTATCTGGTGCGCGACGATGCCTCAACGTTTCATACCTTTTATATGGATATCCACAGCGGCCAGCCGCTGCGCGGCGATACCCATCAGGGCTTCAGCGACAGCTCCTGCTGGGCGCGCGGTCAGGCCTGGGGTATTTACGGTTTCGCGCTGGGTTTTCGTCATACCGGCGACGCCTGCCAGCCGGAGCTGGCGCGTAAACTGGCCCACTATTTTCTCAACCGGCTGCCGGACGATTACATCTGCTACTGGGATCTGATTTTCACTCCGCAGGATAACGCCTGGCGCGACACTTCCGCCGCCGCTGTCGCCGCCTGTGGGCTGGCGGAGCTGTTAACCCTGCTGCCGCTCAGCGACCCGCTGCGTCCCGCCTACGCGAACGCCATCGAACTGATGATGCGCAATTTACGTGAGCGCTACTTTGCCCACACGCAGGACGGCCTGCTGCGTGAAGGCGTTTACAACTATGGCCGCAACGTGGGTATTAATGAACCTAACCTTTGGGGCGATTATTTTTATTTCGAAGCCCTGGTTCGTCTTTCCCGCGTCTGGACACTCTACTTTTGCTAACTGGAGCTACACATGATTTCTTTAATTCGTATTGACGATCGCTTAATTCATGGCCAGGTCGCCGTTGTCTGGACTAAGCACCTCGGCGTCAACCGCATCCTTGTCGCCAACGATCAAATCGTAAATAACGACGTGCAGAAAATGTCGCTGCGGATGGCGGCGCCCGACACCGCGAAATGCGCCATCATGGCGGTAAAAGATGCGGGCGATGTGCTTAACGATCCGCGTTCCGAAGCGATGAAAATTATGGTGATCGTTAACAATGCCGCCGATGCCCGGCGTCTGGTTGAACAGGTGCCCGCGATAAAAAGCCTCAACGTCGCCAACTTCGGGCGCATTACCGATAATCTGGCGGCGAAAAAACGCATCAGCGATACCGTGTACGTCACGCCGGAAGACGTAGCGGATTTTCATGCCATCGCCGCGCGCGGCGTAAAAGTTGAATACCAGGTTCTGCCCTCTCATCCGGTGAAGAATTTGATTGAGATGCTGGATAGCGCCGCCAGCTAAGCGAGGTCGTCATGTTAACGTCTGCATTACTTGTCGCGCTGGTGATGTATATCGCCAAGTTCGCCGACCATACGCTCGGCCAGCCGCTAATCGAACGCCCGCTGATTTGCGGCGCGATGGTGGGCTTTGTGCTGGGGGATTTTCAGCAGGGGATTATTATCGGCGCCACGCTGGAGCTGATTTTTCTTGGCACCATCACCATTGGCGGTTCAGTACCGGCCGATCTCGCCGTCGGTTCCGTCCTGGCGACGGCCTTCACCATCCTGACCAAAGCTGAACCCGCCGTCGCAGTGGCGCTGGCGCTACCAATCAGCCTGCTGGCGGTATTCGTGTATCAGGTGCTAAAGCTGGTTTACACCGCGCTGGTGGAAAAATATGACGCATTGCTGGAGGAGGGACGCGATCGCGCGGCGCTGGGCATCACGCTGGGAATGACGATGTTTTACGGCGTGCCCTTTGCGGTACTGGCGTTCTTCGGCATTCTTTTCGGCACCGACGTCATCCGCAGTCTGGTCGAAAGCATTCCGGACCCGGTGATGCGCGGAATGACGGCGGTCGGTGGTATTCTGCCCGCGTTAGGCTTCGCCATTCTGTTGAAAGCGCTGTGGAACCGTAATATCGCCGCGTTCTTCTTTATCGGCTTTGCGATGGCGGCTTATTTACAATTGCCGATTATGGGTATCGCGATTATTGCCGCTTCCGTTGCGGTCTATCTGTGCTTCAACGAGTTCAATCAACTCAAGGCGAATAAACAAGCCACTGTCGCCGCGCCTGCGTCGGTGGACGATAAGGATGGGTTCTTCAATGACTGATATCCATAACAGCGCGTCGTGCGCGTATGACGACAGCAAAAGCGAAAAAAAGATGTTTCGCCAGCTGTTCTTCCGCCAGTTCCAGCTACTAGGCTCCATGAACTTTACTCGTATGGAAGGCCTGAGCTACGGCTGGGCCATCGCCCCCATGCTGAAAAAAATCTACGCAGGCGATCCCCACCGTTATACGGAGTCGCTCAAGCGAAACAGCCAGTTTTTCAACACCAATCAGCATCTGGCGCCCTTCATTATGGGACTGACGCTGTCGATGGAAAAAGAGAACGCCGCTAATCCGAACTTTGATACTTCAAGCATCAACGGCATTAAAGTGGCGCTGATGGGGCCATTCGCGGGCGTCGGCGACTCATTCTTCTATGGGGTATTGCGCATTATCGCCACCGGTATTGCGATTGGCCTGGCCTCACAGGGCAACCCGCTGGGGCCATTGCTGTTTCTGCTAATTTATAACATTCCCAGCTATCTGCTGCGCTATTACGGCGGGGTGATGGGTTACCGTCTGGGATCGAAATACATCGCTGAAGCAACGCAGTCTGGGTTACTTGGTTGTATTACCAAAGCGTCGTCGATAATGGGCTTAATGATGGTAGGCGCTATGAGCGCTAGCATGGTGAAATTTACAACCACCTTTAAAACGACTATCGCCGGGCAACCTTTTGTGCTTCAGGAGATACTCGACAAAATTTGCGTCGGGCTGATTCCTCTGCTGCTGGTGCTTGGCTGTCTGAAGCTGCTTAATAAAAAGGTGAGTCCGAATAAAGTGTTGATTATGCTGATTGTCTTTGGATTCGCCGCCGCAGGCGTTGGGGTAATTTGATGTGATACGCGCTGTGTCTGTTAGCACAGCGCGTATCAGGCCTACGGCTGGAAACGCCTGCAGACCTGACAAGGCAGAACGCCGCCGTCCGGCAAGGCTTATTTCAGCAATTCAGCAGTCATGTGCACACGGTTACCAGTATAAGCCTGGGTAATTTTGTAGGCGCTGGCGCCAGCTTGTTCAGCCTGAGCGGCGATTTTCGCTTCCGCGCTTTCCAGCGTCGAGCCGGTTGCGGTCACGGACTGCGCGGCGAAAGTACCGAAGGACGTAGCGAGAGCGATTACTACGACAAAAGTTTTGATGCTTTTCATGATATAAACCCTTTCATTTGGTTGTTTGAGTAAGGCACTGTGCCTTGATGTGATAAATAATAGGCCGTTACTCAGACAACTGAAAGCGGAAGGATTTGCCAATCTAATTCAAATAAACTGAATATGTTATCCGGCAATTAACCGCTGCGGGTGCGTATAAACGGTCGCCCTGCCCGGCTTACAGAAGCCCACCAGCGTCAGGTTGCAGCGCTCGGCTACTTCCACCGCTAATGTAGTGGCGGCAGAGAGCGCAAATAAGATTTCAACGCCGCACATCGCCGATTTCTGCACCATCTCATAGCTGGCGCGACTGGATACCAGCGCCGCCCCCTGTTCCCAGGCTTTTCCTTCCCCGGCACGACGCCCGAGCAGTTTATCCAGCGCTACATGACGTCCCACATCTTCATGACCGCCCGCCAGTTCGCCACAAGGCATAACCCAGGCTGCGGCATGGGTGCATCCGGTCAGTTTTCCGATGGGCTGAAAGTCCTTCAGATGCTGTAAAGCCGGGTCGAGACTGGCGAGATGAAACGTCTGGGTGAATGGCAGCGGCTGCACCGGTTTACCAATGTCGTTAAGCTGTTCCACGCCGCAGACGCCACAGCCAGTCCGTCCAGCCAGCGCGCGGCGACGTTCTTTCAACCCCATAAAGCGGCGGCTGGAAAGCTCAATCCGCACCTCAAGCCCGTTACAGGACGGCACGACATCCATACCAAAAATATCCCGCGGGCTGGCGATGATTCCCTCAGAAAGGGAAAAGCCAACGGCGAAATGCGTAAGATCTTTCGGCGACGCCATCATCACAACGTGCGAAATGCCGTTATAGACCAGCGCAACCGGGACTTCTTCCGCGACCTCATCCCGCTGAGGATGTTGCAAATCCTCGCGCGTCCAGAGGCTAACCTCGCGATAACCCGTGACATTTGTCACATATTCGACTTCTTCTGGATGTATCTTATTCACTTTCTTTTAACCGTATAAGAACAGACGTACCAACATTGTGGTATTCTGTCACAAACCCCACCGGGACAAGGGGAAATTGACCCAATTCTGGACCTTTGCGGTCCTCTCCGCAAAGAAAAATAACAATCACTCCCTGAGCATTCAGACTGAATGTGAATGAGAAGTGACAATGTCGAAACAAGGAGCAAACCATGCAGGTCAGCAGAAGGCAGTTCTTTAAGATCTGCGCTGGCGGTATGGCAGGCACCACGGCGGCGGCACTGGGCTTCGCGCCCGGCGTAGCGCTAGCGGAAACACGGCAATACAAACTGCTGCGCACCCGCGAAACCCGTAATACCTGCACTTACTGTTCCGTTGGCTGCGGGCTGTTAATGTACAGCCTCGGCGACGGGGCGAAAAACGCCAAAGCATCTATCTTCCATATTGAAGGCGATCCGGACCATCCGGTAAACCGCGGCGCACTCTGCCCGAAAGGGGCCGGACTTGTGGACTTCATCCACTCCGAAAGCCGCCTGAAGTACCCGGAATACCGCGCGCCAGGCTCCGATAAATGGCAGAAGATCAGTTGGGACGAGGCGTTTGACCGCATCGCGAAGCTGATGAAAGAAGACCGCGACGCCAACTACGTTGCGCAGAACGCTGAAGGCGTGACCGTCAACCGCTGGCTGTCGACCGGCATGCTGTGTGCTTCAGCCTCCAGTAACGAAACCGGCTATTTAACGCAAAAATTCTCCCGCGCGCTGGGTATGCTCGCGGTCGACAACCAGGCGCGTGTCTGACACGGACCAACGGTAGCAAGTCTTGCTCCAACATTTGGTCGCGGTGCGATGACCAACCACTGGGTCGACATTAAGAACGCCAACCTCGTCGTGGTAATGGGCGGTAACGCCGCTGAAGCGCACCCGGTCGGGTTCCGCTGGGCGATGGAAGCGAAAATTCGCAACGGCGCGAAGCTGATTGTGATCGATCCGCGCTTTACGCGTACCGCGTCGGTGGCCGACTTCTATGCGCCGATTCGTTCCGGTACTGACATTGCTTTCCTGTCAGGCGTGATGCTGTACCTGCTGACAAACGAAAAATACAACCGCGAATACACCGAAGCTTACACCAACGCCAGCCTGATCGTGCGTGAAGACTTTGGCTTCGACGATGGCCTGTTCACCGGCTACGACGCGGAGCAACGCAAATACGACAAAACCAGCTGGAACTACGAGCTGGACGAAAACGGCTTTGCGAAACGCGACACCACCCTGCAACACCCGCGCTGCGTCTGGAACCTGCTGAAACAGCACGTTTCCCGCTATACGCCGGACGTTGTCGAAAATATCTGCGGCACACCGAAAGCCGACTTCCTGAAGGTGTGTGAGTACATCGCGGAAACCAGTGCGAAAGACAAAACCGCGTCGTTCCTGTATGCCCTCGGCTGGACGCAGCATTCCATCGGCGCGCAGAACATCCGCACCATGGCGATGATCCAACTGCTGCTCGGCAACATGGGGATGGCGGGCGGCGGCGTTAACGCCCTGCGCGGTCACTCAAACATTCAGGGGCTGACCGACCTGGGTCTGCTGTCGCAAAGCCTGCCGGGTTACCTGACCCTGCCGAACGAGAAGCAGACCGACCTGCAAACCTACCTTACCGCCAATACGCCGAAGCCGCTGCTGGAAGGCCAGGTCAACTACTGGGGCAATTATCCGAAATTCTTTGTCTCGCTGATGAAGTCCTTCTTTGGCGACAAAGCAACGGCGGAAAACAGCTGGGGCTTTGACTGGCTGCCGAAGTGGGACAAAGGGTACGACGTGCTGCAGTACTTCGAGATGATGAACGAGGGCAAGGTCAATGGCTATATCTGCCAGGGCTTTAACCCGGTGGCGTCATTCCCGAACAAAAACAAAGTGATCGCGTCCCTGTCGAAACTGAAGTTCCTGGTGACCATTGATCCGCTCAACACCGAGACCTCAACCTTCTGGCAGAACCACGGCGAGTCGAACGATGTCGATCCGTCGACAATTCAGACCGAAGTGTTCCGCTTGCCGTCCACCTGCTTTGCGGAAGAAAACGGGTCTATCGTTAACTCCGGTCGCTGGTTGCAGTGGCACTGGAAAGGTGCCGACGCACCGGGAATAGCCCGTACCGACGGTGAAATTCTGGCGGGTATTTTCTTGCGTATGCGCAAGATGTACGCCGAACAGGGCGGCGCCAACCCGGAACAGGTGCTGAACATGACCTGGAACTACACCAAACCGGATGAGCCAGATTCGGAAGAAGTGGCGCAGGAAAGTAACGGTAAAGCGCTGGCGGATATCGTCGACCCGGCAACGGGCGCGGTGATCGTCAAGAAAGGCCAGCAGCTCAGTTCGTTCGCCCAGTTACGTGACGATGGTACCACCGCCAGCGGCTGTTGGATTTTTGCCGGTAGCTGGACACCGGAAGGTAACATGATGGCGCGTCGCGATAACGCCGATCCGTCAGGCCTCGGCAATACGCTGGGCTGGGCGTGGGCATGGCCGCTTAACCGTCGTATTTTGTATAACCGCGCCTCCGCTGATCCACAAGGCAACCCGTGGGATCCGAAACGTCAAATCCTGAAATGGGATGGGACGAAATGGAGCGGGATGGACATTCCGGACTACAGCGCCGCCGCACCGGGTAGCGATGTCGGACCGTTTATCATGCAGCCGGAAGGGATGGGGCGCCTGTTTGCTGTCGATAAGATGGCGGAAGGTCCGTTCCCGGAACACTATGAGCCGTTTGAAACACCGCTGGGCACCAACCCGCTGCACCCGAACGTGATCTCTAACCCTGCCGCCCGCATCTTTAAGAGCGACGCCGAAGCGCTGGGTAAAGCCGATAAGTTCCCGTATGTCGGCACCACTTACCGTCTGACCGAGCACTTCCACTACTGGACCAAGCACGCGTTGCTTAACGCTATCGCCCAGCCGGAACAGTTTGTGGAAATTGGCGAGAAGCTGGCGAACAAGCTGGGCATTGCCCACGGCGATACAGTGAAAGTCTCCTCTAACCGCGGTTACATTAAGGCTAAGGCGGTAGTGACCAAGCGTATCCGCACGTTGAAAGCTGACGGCAAGGATATCGATACCATCGGTATTCCGATTCACTGGGGCTACGAGGGCGTGGCGAAAAAAGGGTTTATCGCCAATACGTTAACGCCATTCGTTGGTGATGCGAACACGCAGACGCCGGAGTTTAAGTCCTTCCTGGTGAATGTGGAAAAGGTATAACGGAGACGACTTATGGCTTATCAATCGCAAGACATCATTCGTCGTTCCGCGACTAACGGTTTCACCCCCGCGCCCCAGGCGCGGGATCACCAGCAAGAAGTGGCGAAGCTTATCGACGTAACCACCTGTATCGGCTGTAAAGCCTGCCAGGTGGCCTGTTCGGAGTGGAATGACATTCGTGATGAAATCGGCAGCAACGTCGGGGTTTACGATAACCCGGCGGATTTGACCGCCAAATCATGGACGGTGATGCGCTTCTCGGAAGTGGAACAGAACGACAAACTGGAATGGCTGATCCGCAAGGACGGCTGCATGCACTGTGCCGATCCGGGCTGCCTGAAGGCGTGCCCGGCGGAAGGGGCGATCATTCAGTATGCTAACGGCATTGTCGACTTCCAGTCTGAACAGTGCATCGGATGCGGCTACTGCATCGCCGGATGCCCGTTCGACGTGCCGCGTCTGAATCCGGAAGACAACCGCGTGTATAAATGTACGCTGTGCGTCGACCGCGTCAACGTCGGCCAGGAACCGGCCTGCGTGAAAACCTGCCCAACCGGCGCTATCCACTTTGGCTCAAAAGAGGATATGAAAACGCTGGCGGGCGAGCGCGTCGCCGAGCTGAAAACTCGCGGTTACGACAACGCAGGCCTGTACGATCCGGCAGGCGTCGGCGGTACGCACGTGATGTACGTGCTGCACCATGCCGACAAGCCGAATCTGTACCACGGCCTGCCGGAAAACCCGGAAATCAGCGCCACCGTGAAGTTCTGGAAAGGGATCTGGAAACCTCTTGCAGCGGTCGGCTTTGCGGCGACCTTTGCGGCCAGCGTCTTCCACTACGTCGGGGTCGGTCCGAACCGTGCGGAGGAAGAAGATGACAACCTGCATGAAGAGAAAGACGAGGTGCGCAAATGAAACGTCGTGACACCATCGTGCGCTACACCGCGCCGGAACGCATCAACCACTGGGTCACCGCCTTCTGCTTCGTGCTGGCGGCGGTGAGTGGACTGGGCTTTTTCTTCCCGTCCTTCAACTGGCTGATGCAGATTCTCGGCACGCCGCAGCTGGCGCGCATTCTGCACCCGTTCGTGGGCGTGATCATGTTCGCCTCGTTCATCATCATGTTCTTCCGTTACTGGCATCACAACCTGATCAATCGGGACGATATTTTCTGGGCGAAGAACATCCGCAAGATTATCGTCAACGACGAGGTTGGCGACACCGGACGGTATAACTTCGGCCAGAAATGCGTGTTCTGGGCGGCGATTATCTTCCTGGTGCTGCTGCTGGTGAGCGGCGTGATCATCTGGCGTCCGTACTTTGCCCCGGCGTTTTCCATTCCGGTGATCCGCTTTGCGCTGATGTTGCACTCCTTTGCCGCCGTCGCGCTGATCGTGGTGATTATGGTGCATATTTACGCTGCGCTGTGGGTGAAAGGCACGATTACGGCTATGGTTGAAGGCTGGGTTACCCGCTCGTGGGCGAAGAAACATCACCCACGCTGGTACCGCGAAGTGCGTGAAAAGCAGGACAAATCATCGTCCTGACCCGCTGATTATCCATCCCAATGACTCTGGCGCCGGGAACATTGTTTCCGGCGCTATTTCGTGTCAGGCTCCGCCAGCTAATCCGAACGGTGAATAGTCTGCTCCGTTAAGATCGGGTATCGTACCGCACACATTGCGATGTCACCGGTATATCCCGCAGACCGATTGCGGTTATCATTACTGATATTCACCAGAGCGGGCGCGTGGCAGGCGCCAAATCAAGAGCGGATGACAGACCACCGATCCGCCCAACCAGGAAGCACTCAATGAGCATTCGTATCATCCCGCAAGATGAGCTGGAAAAAAGCGAGAAGCGCGCGACGGATATGATCCCACCGTTATTATTTCCCCGGCTCAAAAATTTATATAACCGTCGCGCCGAACGCCTGCGCGAACTGGCAGAGAACAACCCGCTGGGCGATTACCTGCGCTTTGCTGCGCTGATCGCCCACGCGCAGGAAGTGGTGCTGTACGATCACCCGCTTCAGATAGACCTGACCGCACGCATTAAAGACGCGAACGAACAGGGCAAACCACCGCTGGATATTCACGTTCTGCCGCGCGATAAACACTGGCAAACGCTGCTGCATTCGCTGATTGCGGAGCTGAAGCCCGAAATGAGCGGCCCGGCGCTGGCGGTGATCGAAAACCTGGAAAAAGCCTCCGAACAAGAGCTGGAACAGATGGCGAGCGCGCTGTTCGCTGCGGATTTTGCCTCTGTAAGCAGCGACAAAGCGCCGTTTATCTGGGCTGCGTTGTCGCTTTACTGGGCACAGATGGCTAACCTGATCCCGGGCAAAGCCCGCGCCGAATACGGCGAACAGCGCCAGTATTGCCCGGTGTGCGGCTCAATGCCGGTCTCCAGCATTGTGCAAATTGGCACCACGCAGGGGCTGCGCTATCTGCACTGCAACCTGTGTGAAACCGAATGGCACGTGGTGCGCGTGAAATGCAGCAACTGCGAGCAGAGCCGCGATTTGCACTACTGGTCGTTGGAAAATGAGCAGGCGGCAATCAAAGCCGAAAGCTGCGGCGACTGCGGAACCTACCTGAAGATTCTCTATCAGGAAAAAGACCCGAAAGTCGAAGCGGTGGCTGACGATCTTGCCTCGTTGATTCTGGACGCCAAAATGGAGCAGGAGGGCTTTGCCCGTAGTTCTATCAACCCGTTCCTGTTCCCGGGTGAAGGGGAGTAAAGCTTACCTGGACCGGATGGCCCCCGTCGTCCGGTCTACAAGTGATATGGCGTGATCACCCCGGTATCCCGGCAAAGTCTTTTGTATTACGCGTCACAAGCTGACAGCGATGGATTTGGGCGGTTGCCAGGATGATCGCGTTCGGCAGTTTCATACCATACTCCTGCCTCAGGCTGACGCTGCGTTCTGCGATATCCTGTGTAACGCCAATCACGTTGAAGACGCTTAAAGCTATACGCGTGCGGTTTTCCTGATGATATTTCTTCGCACCGATTATTACTTCCATCCATGTGATAAGGCTAATCGCATTTTGTGGGGGATACGTTTCAAGCGCCTGTTTCGCCTCACGACGACCGCTAAACAAATCGATCTATGGGTATCAAATAATACAGACCCTTGCTGCATCACCATTCCTCGCGCAATTTCCTTTCGTATTCGATACCGTCTTCTTCGCAGCCCTGCCACAGTCCTGACGCGTTAGAAAGGGTATTTTCTGCCAGACCTTGTCTTTCAAGGTATTGTTCTACTGCTTCGCGTAATAGCTCAGCACGCGGTAGGTTGCGCTGCTTTTTGAGATCATCAAGACGCTTGATCACATCGTCTGGCAGGTCGAGTAAAACCCTGCCCATAACCATTCCAACCATCATACTCATATATCTCTCCGGCATATCGTTTGCAGCTATTTTTCGCACAACATATACCCGTGGCGGCAGGGAAAAAAGCGCTTTCAGACGTGACTTTCACTTTTGCGAGGCGCTTTCCAGAATCGCTATCACGGTAAAATTCGTCATTTTATTTCGCCGCTATCCAGGCTATAACACTGTGTATTCATACAGATAAAGGGTGAGAAATATGGCGCTGGAAAAGGGCATTGCAAAGTTGGTTGGAGACTTTATCGCCGCGGGACGCCCCTCTGTTCGCGGTCAGCGTATTGATGACAGGAGGGCGGGCTATGTCGCCAGTACGGTGCTCGCTGGCGACACGGAAAGTCGTGTCGAAGTGGAAGTGTGTGTACTCGAAGAAATAACGTTTCGGGTGGTTTCTCCCCGTCACGCATCAGGCGCGCTGCCCTGTGTGATCTATTATCACGGCGGCTGTTTTGTCAGCGGAGGATTTGCCACCCACGATAAGCAACTACGCCAGTTGGCTTACCGCAGCAACTGCCGGGTAATCGCCGTCCAGTACCGTCTCGCGCCAGAGCATACTTTCCCGGCGGCGCATGACGATGCTGAAAAAGGGGCAAATCTTGTCTGGACCTACCACGAGCGATTTGGCATCGACCGACAGCGCATTACGCTTGCCGGAGACAGCGCGGGTGGGCAGTTGGCGCTGGTAACCGCGATGCGCCTGAAAGCGGCGAAACGCTGGCTGCCTGCGCAGTTGTTACTCATTTACCCTATGCTCGACGCCACGGCGCATTTTGAAAGCTATACCCGCAATGGGCTGGATTACCTCATCACGCGTGACACATTACTTACCGGCTATGAGATGTATTTATCACACACCGACCGCCAGCACCCCGAAGCCAGCCCTTTGTGGAGAGAGGATTTCAATGGCCTGCCGCCCACTCACATTATTAGCGCAGAGTACGATCCACTGTGCGATGAAGACGAAGCGCTGTATGACCGCCTTACGGCACAGGGCGTAGATTGCACCTGCCAGCGTTACCTCGGCGTTATTCATGGATTCTTCCAGCTTGGCGGAGTAAGCCAGGCCGCGCGCAGCGCAATGCAGGATATCGCCTGGCGCATTGGACAGCAGAAGGCAGCCTACTCCTCCTCGTTCCCGCCTTCTTCATAGGGACCGAAGGGCTTTGCGGGCAGGACGATATAAATGCCTTCAAATATCGCGCCGGTTGTTTCATCGCCCAACAGTTCGACCTGCAGCTGGACGCGCGCTTTTTTACCTCGCGCCAGTCGGTCGAGATCGCCGCTCAGTGAGCCGAGATCGGCTACCGCGCTGGGTCTGCCGCTGATGGGCTTGCTGTAGCGAATATGGGCGTCGGCAAGAATAATGGTGCCGCCGAGGTGGCGCTCACGCAGCATCAGCCAGATAAGCCCCCAACCGGTGAGTGTCGCCAGCGAAAACAGACTTCCGGCGAACAGCGTGTGGTGCGGGTTTTGATTGCCCGTCTCCGGCATGGTGGTAATGAATTTTTGCCCGGTGTACTGCTGAATACGTACGCCCATTTTCTCGCTTAGCGGGATATGTTCATACCAGGCCTGCTGTAACTGTCCGCACCAGTCGCCGCGATGCAATATGTCGTCGAGCGAAGCGACAGGCTTAATCATCAAAAAATGGCGTACCGGCGTGGTTTGCGGCGTGGTAATTTCGCCCTGATTCACAAAGCCCAGCTTGGCGAAGAAGTCGACCGCGTCCTCGCGAGCGCTACAGGTCACTCGCTTAACGCCCTCCTGACGCGCCACCGACTCCAGCGTCATCGCCATCAGCGTCCCCAGTCCTTTTTCCTGTACTGCGGGATCAACGGCCATAAAGCGGATAGAGGCTTCGTTATCGGCATTAATGTACAACCGTCCCACGGCAACCAGGTTACCGTCTTCATCCACGACCATCTGGTGATGCGCCATCGCGTCCCAGGCGTCACGTTCGGAACCTTTTGGCTGATGCAGCGGTTTACGCAGCATTTCCCAGCGAAACTGATAGTAACGCTCTAATTCTTCTTCTGTTTGCGGTACACGAAGGTGATACATAGCTGTACTCTCTCTTGTTACCCGCGGCCACGCCGGAAGCTGATTCATACCTGAAGCCAGAACGTCACGGGACCATCGTTGACCAGCGCAACCTGCATATCCGCAGCGAAGCGTCCGGTTTGCGTGTTCATTTCCTGCTGGCGGCAGCGCCCGACGAAATAATCGTACAGCGCCTCAGCACGTTCCGGCGTTGCCCCTTTGGAGAACCCGGGACGCATGCCGCGTTCCGTATCGGCCGCCAGCGTAAACTGCGATACCACCAGCACGCTTCCGCCCGCCTGCTGCACGTTTAAGTTCATCTTGCCGTCAGCATCGCTAAAAATACGGTAACCCAGTACGCGCTCGCATAAGCGATTCGCTTTCTGCTCGTCGTCATCCTTTTCGACACCTAATAAGATTAAAAGTCCGTTGCCAATTTCACCCGTTACCTCTCCCTCCACGGTGACGCTGGCACGGGTTACGCGCTGAATGAGTGCAATCATGGTTGGTCTGCTTCTTCTTGTTCTGCGGCTTGTTTGAGTTTGCGGTATTCCCCGAGAGTGACAGTTATTTCCGCGCCAAGCAAGACGATACACCAGGTCCAGTATACCCAGACAAATAAAATCGGGATCACCGCCAGCACGCCATAAATGAGCTGATAAGACGGAAACATGGTGATATAAAGCGCGAAACCTTTCTTTCCTGCTTCGAACAGCACCGCAGCGACAAATGCGCCGACAACGGCATCACGATTGGGTACGCGCGTAGTCGGCACAATACTGTAAAGCAACCAGAAAGAGAGCCAGGAAAGGATCAGCGGGAAAATGCGCAGGACATCATCAATCACCGAATTGAGATCGCTTGCCCAGCGCAATGAAAGTAAATATGAACTGATGGCAAGACTCGCCCCGGCCAGTAGCGGCCCGAGCGTCAGGATCATCCAGTACACGGCAAAAGAATAGACCTTTGGCCGCGTACGCTTGCTGCGCCAGATGGTATTGAGGGCGCTGTCGATGGCGTACATCAGCAGCAGCGCGGTAACGATCAGCCCACACGCCCCGACGGCGGTCATTTTGTTGGAATTCGCCACAAACTGTTCGATATAGCGCTGAATTACATCGCCTGTGGCGGGGATAAAGTTGGCAAAAACAAAGTGCCGGAGCTGAACGCTGACTTCGGAAAACATGGGAAAGGCGGCAAACAGCGCAAAAACAACCGCGATCAACGGCACTAAAGAGAGCAACGAGACGTAGGCGAGATTTCCTGCCAGCGTCGTCATATTGTCTTCATCAATGCGCCGCCAGAGCAGCTTTAGCCAGGCCCGGATCGGACGCGTATGGTGCCTGGCTTTTTGATGCGCGGTTTTTAGCATAACAGCGTCGCGAAATAATCAGGAATGGTGGATTTATCGGTCACCAGAATGCTGGTCATCCCAACCTGGTTAGCCCCTTCTATATTATCGGCGTTATCGTCAAAAAAGACCGCATCGCTCGCGGAAAATCCTTCCTGCTGGAGAACGTGCTGATAGATACGCGTTTCCGGCTTGCGCATACCGAGATCCTGAGAAAGATAGATATGATCCGCCGCCTGGCGAATCTCAGGGTACTCTTCCGGCCAGAACGTGGTATGCAGACGGTTAGTGTTCGACAGAACAACCACGCGATGTCCCTGCTCACGCAGTTTATGCATGATGTCGATCACCTCAGGCCGCAGCGCGACAAACACCGCTTGCCAGCCGTGAGAAAATTGCTCATAGCTCAGCGACAGTTCCATCTCCTGACACAGCGCTTCGGCAAACGCTTCGTCAGTGATTTCTCCGCGCTCATGCTGGTGGAAGACGTCTCCCATCGTAAAACTTTGCTTTAATGACGCCAGCGGTACACGGCTCAAATCACTCCATGCCCCTAACACGCGGTTGAAGTCGATATCGACAATCACATTACCTAAATCAAAGATATAGAGCATGTTCATCTCCTTACTCGCCGTGGATGAATAACTGTAGCGGGAAAGGCGAAGTTTGACTATCCGTCTGACCGGGAAGATCAGCGAAAAAAAAGGCGATGCATTTTCAGCATCGCCTCTGGTGACATCACCCGATTATCGGGCCTGTGGTTTCAATCTTTACAACGATTTATGGCAGCCTGTCGTATCAGAAAGTGTACTTAACGCCAAGCATCGCGGAGGTATCGCTGTAGCTGTTGTCGCCCACCTGCTGCGCAACGTTACCCCAGACCTGCAGTCGTGGCGTCACCTGCCCTTCCACACCCACTTTTAGTTCGCCAATATTGCGCGTGCCGCTGATTTCATCCGTGATGGAGCCCATCTGCACGGCCTGGTTATTGGTATTGTGGATCCAGTTTGCCTCTACGAACGGCTGGAACTCACGCCCTTTACCGGCGTCTTTTTCCGCGTGCCCTTTCAGGTAAGCGCGAACGCCAAGACGGGTCATCAGATTGCCGTCAGTTTTATCTTTGACAACCGTTCCGTTATTTTCACGGTGGGTGTCTGCCTGCACATCCATCCAGATAACCTGGGCTTTCGGCTGGATCCAGTAAGTTGCGTTCTCACTTTCACCGACCAGGAAGCTGTAACCGCCTTCCACAGACGCCGTGATACCGTCGGATTTGTAGCTTTCGCTGGCCAGATGGTCACCGCGAACGGTGTTATCGAACCAGTTGTACAATACCCAGCTGTCCAGGTAGGTGCCGGTTTTATCGGCTTCGTTCGCATACCAGGTGGCGTACAGGCCAACGCTATAACCGTCTACGGAACCGCGAGAGGCATAGCCTGTCTGGCTATTACGGGTTTTGCTTTTCTGGTTGGCATAGCCCGCCATCGCGCCGAGATGCCAGCGATCAAGGCCGTCACTGCTCCATTGCGCCAGGTCGCCGCCAATTTGCAGGACGTAGCGGTTTGCCGTGGTTTTCAACTGCCCGCTGGCGTCGTCGAAGCGAGTATGACCGCCCTCGTTGCGCATCCACATACTGGTGACTTTTTCTTCTCCGGTCAGCACGTCGGTGTACTGCGTCTCACCCAGACGGTCGTGCAGTCGGGTGATAAACATCGTGTTGGCTGCGTAATTGTTCGCCAGATAGCTGCCAAATTCCGGACGATACTGGTGCTCAACCGGCGTGGGTTCAGGCGCAGGCGGCGTCGGTGGTGTTGGAGGCTCCGGCGGCTCAGGAGGGTCAACCGGATCGACCGGGTCTGGCGGTGTCGGAGGCTCTGGCGGATCGACCGGATCGGGATCCGGTTCTTCCGGCGGATCCACAGGCGTCAGCTCACTGGTCAGATACCAGTCACTGGCTTTTTTCACCACATCGTAGTCATACGCGCCCGCGACAATACGTCCGGCTTTGGTGAAGGTACCGTCAGAGTTCCCTGCGACCTCAACGATTTTGATACCGTCAACGGTCAGCTCGCCCATGCCGCCAATGTTGTTAATGCCGACGTTGGTATTGCCGGAGGTATCGCCCTGTACAATCAGCTTATCGGTAAATGAACTGTCGCCTTCCAGAACCGTGTTCAGTACCAGCAACGCGTTAGTACCAATATAGTTACCCATCACGGTCAGGGTCTTGAAGGTGGACTGATCGTCGCGGGATACGCCGTCAGGGCTGTAGCGCAGCGTCGCCTGATCCAGCGTCAGGTTAGTCATCACAGAGCTTTCGGTCATCTTCCATTCGCTGCTCGCCCCTCGCAAATTCATATTTAGGGTCGCGTGATAAGACGCCAGACTTTCCTGCTGAGAAGAGTTGGCCTTACCAACAAACAAGCTGCCATCATCCATTGTCAGATCAATAATACCGCCGGAACGCGCATACAAGTTGCCTTCGATATCATAGACGCCAGAGCTGGCCGCATCGGTTGCCGCATCCCAGGAGCGAATTACAGACATACTCTGATAGGCATACATGGCGTAAGCGTTGCTGTTAGCAATACGAATTTTGGTATCGCCGCCGAGGTTCACCGTCGAATAGTCTGCGCTGGCGTTGGCATAAATACCGTGTGCGCCAGAGCCGCTAGTAGAAAGGTCAGCGTTATTGAGATTTATCTCTCCTTTACGCCCCGTATAAACCGCATGGGCGGTACTACCGGATGTCGACACCGTTGCCAGACCGTTTATTGTTACGCCTGCAGTGCCAGCGGGCAAACCAAACAGGTGAGCAGGGTCTTTACCGGCATAAATACCGTAACCAGAGTTCATTCCACCGGTGCCGCGCGTAACCACATTAGCATTACCGTGAATAATCAGTGAAGATTTACCGTTGGCATTTGTTGCTGAGGAGTTAACGCGTAAGCCCATACCTCTTTCCGCATCGACGGAAACATTTCCGCTCACATCGACAACAGAAGAAGCGCTGTTAAGTTCTCGCCCGAGGTTAATACCATCAGAACTGGTTCCGGTAGTGGTGATCGTGATATTTTCTGCTTCCAGCCGTCCCCCGGCGTTTTTCGAATGAATGCCATCCGCTTCACTACCGGTAGTATTAATCAACAGGTTTTTAAATTTATAGCCTGTGTTATCAATATAAACGCCCCATCCCTGTAAAGGCGCAGTAGTACCGTTCTGACTGGTATTAATTAAGGTTTCATCGAAAGTTGTATAGTCACGACCGTTTGTTGCATTAAGCGGGTTACTGTAATAGTAAATCGTCGTATCGTCGCAAAAGAATTGTGCTGTACTGGTGTGACTGCAGCCTGCCGCAACGACCTGCCCACTGACGCCCCCGAGTGCTAACGCGCTGGCAATACAGAGCGCGAGCTTCGCCGGTGACGGTGGTTTGCATTTCAAATTTCTCGTTTTCATAGGAATACCTTTTCCGTACTGCTTATCATTCGGATAAGAGCATCAAAGACGCGGTTGAATAAATTCACTAAAAGGCAAAGCGGGTCTGTTCATCTTTATACAATTAAAGATTCACTTACCTTTAGAATATTAACGCCCCCTTTTGCGGAATTAATACGATCAACCATTCATGCTGTCAACGGGGTGAAAACGGGGCGACAAACAGATCGATGAGCATGCGCTATGTTTATTATCAATATTCCTGGGAATTCTTTTTTTTAAACAAAGAAAATTTTAATTTCGTTTAAAATGGCTTACAGATCACGAGATTAAACAATACGTTTTAATGGGAAACAAAACCTTTCGGAGTTTTATATTTAATGCCAGGATGTTTATCTATTTTTTATTTTTGTGATAAAAAAACCGCCAGCATCGGCGGTTGATATGAAAAGTGCTGTCAGGCATTCACGGCATCGTCCTGACCGGGGCTCGCCTGAACGATTTCGATCTGCTGGGAGGTAAGCAAATTATGCAGGGCGGGTCCGGGCAGTTCATCGGTAAACAAGGCTGTTACCTGCGAAACATTACCAATTTCTACCGCGGCAGAAGCATGGTATTTGGTATGGTCGGCGGCGAGGAGAATGTGCCGTGAGTGCGCCATCATGGTTTTTACCACGCTGGCCTCGTTGACATCAAACTCCAACAACGCGCCATCACCCTCTATCGCCCCGACGCTGGTGACCAGATAGTCGGCGCGAAATCCGGCGACAAAGGCTGTCGCGGAAGGTCCGATAATCCCGCTGTTGTGCGGACGCAGCGTTCCGCCAGGCACCATCACTTCAAATCGCGGATTGTTGTAGAGAATATGGGCGACGCGCAGACTGTTGGTGATAATGCGCAGATGGTTGTGGTTCAATAATGCCCGTGCGACCTGCTCGACGGTGGTGCCGATGGTGATAAACACGGTGGAACCGTCCGGGATATAGTCAGCCACCGCTTCCGCAATGGCTTTTTTCTCCTGCGTCCACGAGACCTCACGCTGCTCAAATGCCGTATTGACGACGCTTGATGCGCGCCCCGCACCGCCGTGATGACGAGTGATCAGCCCCTGCTCGCTTAATTTTCGGATATCGCGACGCACCGTCTGGGTTGAGACCTCCAGCAAATCCGCCAGCTCATCAATGTTCATATATCCGCGCTCCCCAATGAGCGCGAGCAGCTGATCGTGACGGGGATTGCCGGTCAGTTCAGTAAGACTCATGAAATTTCCTCGAAAAACCATTGCCCTGCAATTTTATACAAAAAGTGACAGAAAAGAGCGGGTTTGATCACAGTCGGGGATCCCGGCGCGTCCACCGGGTCGGGTACACTTCAGCGCGGCCACGCCACTGGCGAATCTGACCGCCTCTGGTTGCGCCTCACCGCAAGCCAGGCTAAACGCCAGCGCGCCGTGAAAAACGTCGCCCGCGCCAGTGGTATCGACAACCTCAACGGCGAAGCCGGGCTGATGCCGTAGCTGGTCCTTGTCGAGCCAACTGCACCCCTCGCTGCCGCGAGTCACATACACATGACCATTTGTGATCGTTTGTGCGTATCTTAGCGCATCAATGACATTTTCTGTCCCCGCTAAACGCGTCAGTCCCGGTTCAGAGAACGCTGCGTGATCGCACATTGCCACCAGCTCGCTAATGTTTTGCGGCGTGACATCGCCATCCAGCACCGTTATGACGCCCGCCTCGCGCGCTAGTGTGAAGGCCTGTTTTGCGCCTTCATGCCAGCGAACGTCGGCCAGTACCACGTCCCACTGCGAAAAGTCGATTTCCCTGAGCCAGTCGGCGTCTGGCGGTAAATCCGGACTGGGAAAGTTGACAATAATCCGCTCCCCTTTGGCGTCGACGGTAATCGCCGACTGGGATGACTTCGCCCCCGCGTAGCGCCGGGTATAGCGCGTGTTCACCCCCAGGGACTCCAGTTCCGCCAGCAGGGTGTTTCCGGTGGCGTCATCGCCCACACGGCCAATAAAGTCCACCTGCGCGCCCAGCCTCGCCGCAGCCACTGCGGCAGTCGCAGCAGGCCCGCCGCCCACTTCCGTATAGCGATTTGCCACATATTTACCTCCTTCTGTCGGTAACGCTTCTACGTAATAGATGCGATCCATCACGGTAATTCCTACACAAGCAATGCGAATCATGGTCGTTCCTTAAGCAGTTCGGGATGGGATTTATTTTAATTTCACAAAATGTTTAAAAAGTGACGGCTGTCAATTTTTTGACCATAAATTACAAATACGATCAAAAACAGACAAAACAAGCGGCAATGAATGACAAAAAATGACATCCACGTCTCAGGAGGACGTTATGGCAGCAGTAGCATTTATCGGATTAGGGCAAATGGGTTCGCCGATGGCGAGCAACCTGTTGAAGCAGGGTCACCAACTCAGCGTCTTCGACGTCAATCCGGACGCCGTACAGCGCCTGGTGGAAAAAGGCGCCCAGCCAGCCAGCAGTCCGGCGCAGGCCGTGGAAGGCGCTGAGTTTGTTATCACCATGCTGCCGAATGGCGATCTGGTGCGCAGCGTGCTGTTTGGCGCACAGGGCGTTTGCGAAGCCCTGTCGCCGCAGGCGCTGGTGATTGATATGTCGACCATTCATCCCTTACAGACCGATAGCCTGATTGCCGGCATGCGCGCCAGAGGGTTCGAAATGATGGACGTGCCCGTTGGCCGTACCTCCGAACACGCCGTGGCCGGCACGCTGCTTCTGCTGGCGGGCGGCACCGCGGAACAGATAGAACGGGCCATGCCGTTGCTGATGGCAATGGGTAACGAGCTGATTAATGCCGGAGGGCCGGGCATGGGTATCCGCGTGAAGCTCATCAACAACTACATGAGCATTGCGCTCAACGCCCTGTCCGCCGAAGCCGCTGTGCTCTGTGAAGCACTCGGTCTCTCTTTTGAGGTGGCCCTGAAAGTCATGAGCGGGACCCCCGCCGGGAAAGGCCATTTCACAACCTCCTGGCCGAACAAGGTGCTGAAAGGGGATCTTTCCCCGGCCTTCATGATCGATCTGGCACATAAGGATCTGGGCATCGCGCTGGATGTCGCCAACCACCTGCACGTCCCGATGCCGCTCGGCGCCGCCTCCCGTGAGGTTTATAACCAGGCGCGGGCGGCTGGCCGCGGCCGCGAAGACTGGACAGCGATTCTCGAACAGGTTCGCACTTCTGCCGGACTGAAATAACCATTTTGATACGCAAAAGGACTGAAGAATGACGACGTACACCCTGAAAGATATCACCCGACCTTCCGGCGGTTTTGCCATGCTGGCGGTTGATCAGCGCGAAGCAATGCGCCTGATGTTTGCCGCCGCAGGCGCGCCGACGCCGGTGACGGATCAGCATCTGACCGACTTCAAAGTCAACGCGGCAAAAATACTGTCGCCGTATGCCTCGGCGATTCTGCTGGATGAGCAGTTCTGTTACCGCCAGGTGGTGGAACAAAACGCGGTCGCCAAAAGCTGCGCGATGATCGTCGCCGCCGATGCGTTTATTCCGGGTAACGGCATTCCCGTCGACAGCGTGACAATCGATAAAAGCATTAACCCTCAGGCCGTGAAGCAGGATGGCGCAAAAGCGCTGAAGCTGCTGGTGCTGTGGCGCAGTGATGAAGACGCCCAGCAACGTCTGGATATGGTGAAAGAATTCAACACGCTATGCCACAGCAACGGCCTGTTGAGCATTATCGAACCCGTTGTTCGCCCACCGCGTCGCGGCGATAAATTCGATCGCGAGCAGGCCATCATCGACGCCGCGAAAGAGCTGGGCGACAGCGGCGCCGACCTCTACAAAGTCGAAATGCCGCTGTACGGCAAAGGTTCACAGCAGGAACTGCTGTCGGCCTCCCAGCGGTTGAATGAGCACATCGCGATGCCGTGGGTGATTCTCTCCTCCGGCGTGGATGAAAAGTTATTCCCACGGGCGGTCAGTGTGGCGATGCGCGCTGGCGCATCCGGCTTCCTGGCTGGCCGCGCGGTCTGGTCGTCAGTGATTGGGCTGCCGGATACCACCATGATGTTACGCGACATCTCTGTACCGAAACTGCAGCGATTAGGCGAAATCGTCGACGAAATGATGGCGCACCGTCGCTAAGAGGACTGACAGATGAAATGGTTTAACACCTTAAGCCACAACCGCTGGCTGGAGCAAGAAACGGATCGCATCTTTGATTTTGGTAAAAATGCAGCGGTGCCAACCGGCTTCGGCTGGCTGGGTAATAAAGGCCAGGTAAAAGAAGAGATGGGGACCCATTTGTGGATCACCGCTCGTATGCTGCACGTTTATTCTGTCGCCGCCGCGATGGGCAGACCGGGGGCTTACGATCTCGTTGATCATGGGATTAAAGCGCTCAATGGCGCACTGCGGGATAAAAAATATGGCGGCTGGTACGCCTGCGTTAATGATCAGGGAGTGATGGATGCTTCCAAACAGGGTTACCAGCATTTCTTTGTCCTGCTCGGTGCCGCCAGCGCGGTCACCACTGGCCATCCGGAAGCCAGAAAGTTACTCGATGATGCCATTGAAACCATTGAAAAATACTTCTGGAGCGAAGAAGAGCAGATGTGCCTTGAATCCTGGGACGAAGCCTTCAGCAAAACCGAAGATTACCGCGGCGGTAACGCCAATATGCATGCCGTCGAAGCCTTCCTGATCGTCTATGACGTCACACATGACCGTAAATGGCTTGACCGTGCGGTGCGTATCGCGTCGGTGATTATTCACGACGTCGCGCGTAAAGGTGAGTACCGGGTCAATGAGCATTTTGACGCTCAGTGGAATCCTATCCGCGATTACAACAAAGACAATCCAGCGCACCGTTTTCGCGCCTACGGCGGTACGCCCGGCCATTGGATTGAGTGGGGGCGGCTGATGTTACATCTGCATGCCGCGCTGGAAGCACGCTTTGAAACGCCCCCCGCCTGGCTGCTGGAAGACGCCAAAGGGCTGTTCCACGCCACTATCCGCGACGCCTGGGCGCCGGATGGCGCAGAAGGTTTTGTCTACTCGGTGGACTGGGACGGCACGCCGATCGTGCGCGAGCGCGTGCGTTGGCCGATTGTCGAAGCAATGGGCACCGCTTACGCCCTCTATACCCTCACCGGCGACAGCCAGTATGAGGCCTGGTATCAGAAGTGGTGGGATTACTGCATTAAATACCTGATGGACTACGAGAACGGTTCCTGGTGGCAGGAGCTGGATACCAATAACGAAGTGACGACCAAAGTCTGGGACGGCAAACAAGATATTTACCATCTGCTGCACTGCCTGGTGATCCCACGCCTGCCGTTAGCGCCAGGGCTAGCGCCCGCGGTGGCTGCTGGTCTGCTGGACGTAAATGCCCGTTAGTGAGGCGCTGGCTGGATGGTCAGTCATAGGTCAAATAAGCGGCGCGCCATCCGGCAAACAAAAATAAGGACTTAATATTTATGCGTACCCTACAAAACATAACGCTGAAAACGACAGATAGCGGCTTTACCCTGTGCTGGCAAAACCGTCTAATTTTAACGCACAGCCAGGACAACCCGTGCCTGTGGATTGGCGCAGGCGTGGCCGATATCGACATGTTCCGCGGCAACTTCAGTATTAAAGACAAGTTGAACGAAAAAATCGCCCTGACCGAGGCGACCGTCAGTGAGTCCCCGGACGGCTGGCGGATCCTGTTCAGCCGCGGCGACGCGGTCAATGCCACCCTGAACGTCTGTGTCGACGACAAAGGCCGCCTGACGCTGAACCTGCAAAACGGCGAACGCAGCCATAACCGTATCTGGCTGCGGCTGGCCGCGAAGCCGGAAGACCATATCTATGGTTGCGGCGAGCAGTTCTCTTACTTCGATCTGCGCGGCAAACCGTTTCCGCTGTGGACCAGCGAACAGGGCGTGGGGCGTAACAAACAGAGCTATGTCACCTGGCAGGCCGACTGCAAAGAGAACGCGGGCGGCGACTATTACTGGACTTTCTTCCCGCAGCCCACTTTCGTCAGCACCCAGAAGTATTACTGCCACGTCGATAACAGTTGCTATATGAATTTCGACTTCAGCGCGCCGGACTATCACGAGCTGGCGTTCTGGGAAGATAACACGACTCTGCGCTTCGAATGCGCGGACACTTACATTTCTCTGCTCGAAAAACTGACGGCGCTGCTGGGCCGCCAGCCCGAGTTGCCGGATTGGGTCTATGACGGCGTTACGCTCGGTATTCAGGGCGGTACCGAGATCTGCCAGCAGAAGCTGGACACCATGCGTAACGCGGGGGTGAAGGTAAACGGTATCTGGGCACAGGACTGGTCCGGGATCCGCATGACCTCCTTCGGCAAGCGCGTGATGTGGAACTGGAAGTGGAACAGCGACAACTACCCCGGGTTGGACAGCCGGATAAAACAATGGAACGCCGAAGGGGTGCAGTTCCTCTCCTACATCAACCCGTATGTCGCCAGCGACAAAGATCTTTGTGCCGAAGCGGCAAAACGCGGCTATCTGGCGAAAGATGCCACAGGTGGCGACTATCTGGTTGAATTTGGCGAGTTCTATGGCGGCGTGGTCGATCTGACCAATCCGGAAGCCTACAACTGGTTCAAGGATGTGATCAAAAAGAACATGATCGCACTCGGCTGCGGCGGCTGGATGGCGGACTTTGGCGAGTATCTGCCGACGGATACGTATCTGCATAACGGCGTCAGCGCCGAAATTATGCATAACGCCTGGCCTGCGCTGTGGGCGAAATGTAACTACGAAGCGCTGGAAGAGACCGGCAAGCTCGGCGAAATCCTGTTCTTTATGCGCGCGGGTTATACCGGCAGCCAGAAATACTCCACCATGATGTGGGCAGGCGATCAGAACGTTGACTGGAGTCTCGACGACGGTCTGGCGTCGGTTGTTCCTGCCGCGCTTTCTCTGGCGATGACCGGTCACGGCTTGCACCATAGCGACATTGGCGGTTACACCACGCTGTTTGAGATGAAACGCACGAAGGAGTTGCTACTGCGCTGGTGCGACTTTAGCGCCTTTACGCCAATGATGCGTACCCACGAAGGCAACCGCCCGGGCGATAACTGGCAGTTTGACGGCGATGCGGAAACCCTTGCCCACTTTGCCCGTATGACCACCGTCTTCACAACCCTGAAACCGTATCTCAAAGACGCCGTCGCGCAAAACGCGGCGACAGGCCTGCCGGTGATGCGTCCGCTGTTCCTGCATTACGAAGACGACGCGACCACCTACACCCTGAAATACCAGTACCTGCTGGGCCAGGACCTGCTGGTTGCGCCCGTTCATGAGCAGGGACGCTGCGACTGGACGCTGTATCTGCCAGAGGACAATTGGATCAACGTCTGGACCGGTGAAGCTCATCAAGGCGGAGAGATTACCGTGGATGCGCCTGTCGGCAAACCACCGGTTTTTTATCGCGCCAGCAGTGAGTGGGCGTCGCTGTTCGCGTCGTTACGCCAAATCTGATCAGGCTCGCCCGTGGGAGTACCCCGCGGGTGAATGAGGGATAATCATGAGTCAAAATACAGCCAACCCAGCAACATTACGTTTGCCATTTAAAGAAAAAGTCGCCTATGGAATAGGTGATTTAGGGTCCAATATCCTGTTGGATATCGGTACGCTTTATTTACTTAAGTTTTATACCGATGTCTTAGGTTTACCGGGGACGTACGGTGGGATCATTTTCCTTATCGCAAAATTTTTCACCGCATTTACCGATATGGGAACCGGGATTATGCTCGATTCGCGGCGTAAAATCGGTCCAAAGGGTAAATTCCGTCCTTTCGTGCTGTATGCCGCGTTTCCGGTGACGCTGCTGGCTATCGCTAACTTTGTCGGCACGCCCTTTGAAATTACCGGGAAAACGGTGATGGCAACGGTACTGTTTATGCTGTATGGCCTGTTCTTCAGCATGATGAACTGCTCTTACGGCGCAATGGTGCCTGCGATTACCAAAAACCCGGACGAACGCGCCTCGCTTGCCGCCTGGCGCCAGGGCGGCGCTACGTTGGGCCTGCTGCTTTGTACGGTCGGGTTTGTGCCAGTGATGAACCTGATCGAAGGCAACGCGCAGTTAAGTTATATCTTTGCCGCCACCCTGTTTTCGCTGTTTGGTCTGTTCTTTATGTGGTGGTGCTATGCCGGCGTCAAAGAGCGTTATGTCGAGGTGAAACCGGCTGACGCGACGCAAAAACCGGGGCTGTTGCAGTCTTTCCGCGCCATCGCCGGTAACCGTCCGCTGTTTATTCTCTGTATCGCCAACCTGTGCACCCTGGGCGCGTTCAACGTTAAGCTGGCGATCCAGGTCTATTACACCCAGTACGTACTGAACGATCCGATTCTGCTCTCGTGGATGGGCTTCTTCAGCATGGGCTGTATCTTCATTGGTGTGTTTTTGATGCCGGGAATGGTACGCCGCTTTGGCAAGAAAAAGGTCTACATCGGCGGCCTGCTGATTTGGGTCGCCGGAGATTTACTGAACTATTTCTTCGGCGGCGGTTCGGTCAGTTTTGTCGCCTTCTCGTGCCTGGCATTCTTTGGCTCCGCTTTCGTCAACAGCCTGAACTGGGCGCTGGTGTCCGACACGGTGGAATACGGCGAATGGCGCACCGGCGTGCGTTCAGAAGGGACGGTGTACACCGGATTCACCTTCTTCCGTAAAGTTTCGCAGGCGCTGGCGGGCTTTTTCCCCGGCTGGATGCTGACGCAAATCGGCTATGTGCCGAACGTGGTGCAGTCTGCAGGGACGGTCGAAGGGTTACGCCAGCTGATCTTTATTTATCCGTGCGCGCTGGCGGTTGTCACTATCATCGCGATGGGCTGTTTCTACAATTTGAACGAAAAGATGTACGTGCGAATTGTGGAAGAGATAGAAGCCCGCAAGCAAACGGCTTAATCATCTATTGTGCAACGCCCTGCGGGGCGTTTTGAGAGGCGATTATGTCTGACCATGATCCGCTAACGCTTAAACTGAGTCTGCGCGAGAAATTCGCCTATGGAACGGGCGACTTCGGCTCAAATTTGATGCTGTGTATCGGTACGCTGTATCTGCTTAAATTCTATACCGATGAACTGGGTATGCCTGCGTATTATGGGGGCATTATCTTTCTGGTGGCGAAATTCTTCACCGCCTTTACCGATATGCTGACCGGCGTCCTGCTCGACTCGCGGCGTCATATCGGCAGCAGGGGAAAATTCCGGCCCTTCATTCTGTACGCCGCGTTTCCCGTGGCGCTGGTCGCCAGCGCACAGTTTTTCGCCACCGACTTCGCGTTGACGGTGAAAACGGCGCTCGCAACGGTGCTGTTTATGCTGTTCGGCCTGTTTTACAGTCTGATGAACTGCTCCTACGGCGCAATGGTACCGGCAATCACTAAAAACCCGCACGAACGCGCGCAGCTTGCCGCCTGGCGTCAGGGTGGCGCAACGCTGGGACTGTTGTTGTGTACCGTTGGGTTTATGCCGATCCAGGCGCTGTTTACCCGCGCACCCTCACTGGGCTACCTTGTGGCTGCGCTGATCTTCTCTTTCGGTGGACTGGTCAGCATGTGGTGGTGCTTCCGTGGAGTGAAAGAACGGTACATTGAAATCGTACCAGATCACCATAAGCCCAGCATTCTTAAGTCGTTCTGCGCCATCTTCCGTAACCCGCCCCTGCTGGTGTTGTGTATCGCCAACCTCTGTACGTTGGCGGCGTTTAATATCAAGCTGGCGATTCAGGTTTATTACACCCAGTATGTTCTGAACGACATTCATCTGCTCTCGTGGATGGGCTTCTTCAGTATGGGCTGTATTCTGGTGGGCGTGCTGCTGGTGCCCGCCACCGTGAAGCGCTTTGGCAAAAAGCAGGTGTATCTAGGCGGCCTCGCATTGTGGGCGATTGGCGATGTGCTGAATTTCTTCTGGGGAGGGACATCAGTACTGTTTGTCGCCTTCTCCTGTATGGCCTTTTTCGGCACCGCCTTTGTAAACAGCCTGAACTGGGCGCTGGTCCCGGATACGGTGGACTACGGTGAGTGGAAAACAGGCATTCGCGCGGAAGGTTCGGTGTACACCGGTTATACCTTTTCGCGCAAGATCTCCGCGGCGCTGGCAGGATTCTTACCAGGGATCATGCTCACTCAGATTGGCTATATCCCCAATATCGCGCAAAGCGATGCCACGCTGTTGGGTTTACGTCAGTTGATATTTCTCTGGCCTTGCGGGCTGGCAATTATTGCCGCATTAACCATGGGGTTCTTCTATAAACTGAACGAAGCGCGTTTCGCGTTTATTATTGAGGAAATTAATCAACGGAAAAAGACCAAACATCCTGAAAGCCTTTCACATAATAATAAAGACATCGCTACTGTAGATATTTAATCAGAGCCCGCCGCTATTTCCATCTTAGGGATGGTGGCTTCCCTACGCTTATAAAATGGATTTATGATGAAAACACTAAACACAATGATGCTGTTGTCTTCGGTGATATCCACCTCTGTTTTTGCTGGCGCCTATGTCGAAAATCGTGAGGCGTACAACCTGGCTTCCGATCAGATGGAGTTCATGCTGCGCGTGGGCTATAACTCCGATACGGGCGCAGGTATTATGCTCACCAACACTTATACCCTGCAACGCACCGATGAACTCAAGCATGGCTATAACGAGATTGAAGGCTGGTATCCGCTGTTTAAGCCAACGGATAAACTCACCATCCAGCCCGGTGGATTGATTACCGATAAAAGTATTGGTTCCAGTGGTGCTGTTTATTTGGATGTGAATTATAAATTTACCCCCTGGTTTAACCTGACAGTACGCAACCGCTATAACCACAACAATTACAGCTCCGCCGATTTAAACGGCGAGCTGGATAATAATGATACCTATGAGATCGGTAATTACTGGAATTTTATGATTACCGACAAATTCTCTTATACCTTCGAGCCACACTATTTTATACGGGTGAATGATTTCAACAGCAGCAACGGTAAAGACCATCATTGGGAAATAACCAATACCTTCCGCTATCGTATCAACGCGCACTGGTTGCCGTACTTAGAGTTACGCTGGCTGGACCGTAATGTCGAGCCCTATCACCGGGAACAAAACCAGATACGTATTGGCGCGAAGTATTTCTTCTGATAAAAAAGCCGCTGAAATTCAGCGGCTTTTTTGTTTGCTGGAGAGTAACGTAAACGCCTAATCCAGCCAACCCGTTATAACCCGATTAGCGAAGCGCCATCGGGTTTCAGTCGGGATTACTCTTCTTTCGGACCGCGCATCGCGCGACGGCGATCGTTTTCCGTCAGATGACGCTTACGAATACGGATAGATTGTGGCGTCACTTCTACCAGTTCGTCGTCATCGATGAATTCCAGCGCCTGCTCCAGGGTCATCTTAACCGGCGGAACCAGAACCGTTGCTTCGTCCGTACCGGACGCACGCATGTTGGTCAGTTTCTTACCGGTCAGGCAGTTTACCGTCAGGTCGTTGGAACGGCTGTGAATACCGATGATTTGGCCTTCATAAACTTCCGCACCGTGTCCCAGGAACAGCTTACCGCGATCCTGCAGACCGAACAGCGCAAACGCCACCGCCTTACCCTGACCGTTGGAGATCAGTACGCCGTTGTTACGCTGGCCCACTTCACCCGGACGCACGTCGTCGTAGTGGCTGAAGGTGGAGTACAGCAGACCGGTACCGGACGTCATGGTCATGAATTCGGAACGGAAGCCGATCAGGCCACGGCTTGGGATCACGTAGTCGAGACGCACGCGGCCTTTGCCATCCGGATTCATGTTTTTCAGGTCGCCTTTACGCTCGCCCAGCGCCTGCATCACGGAACCCTGGTGCTGTTCTTCAACGTCCAGCGTCACGTTCTCGAACGGCTCTTGTTTACGGCCATCGATTTCACGGAAGATAACTTTCGGACGGGAAACCGCCATTTCGAAACCTTCACGACGCATGTTTTCGATAAGAACAGACAGGTGCAGTTCACCGCGACCGGATACACGGAACGCGTCCGCATCTTCGGTTTCTTCAACGCGCAGCGCAACGTTGTGTACCAGTTCTTTGTTCAGACGGTCAAGGATCTGACGAGAGGTAACGTATTTACCTTCTTTACCACAGAATGGCGAGGTGTTGACGTTGAAGAACATGGTGACAGTCGGTTCGTCAACAGACAGCGCTGGCAGCGCTTCCACATTCTGCGGATCGCAAATGGTGTCAGAGATGTTCAGCTCACCCAGACCAGTGATAGCAATGATGTCGCCTGCTTCCGCCAGATCGCTGTCGATACGCTCCAGACCCAGGTGAGTCAGCACTTTACCGACTTTACCGTTACGGGTTTTACCTTCGCTATCAATGATAGTGATCTGCTGGTTCGGCTTCACTTTGCCGCGTTTGATACGGCCAATGCCGATAACGCCAACGTAGTTGTTGTAGTCGAGCTGGGAGATCTGCATCTGGAACGGACCGTCAAGGTCAACGTCCGGCGCAGGTACGTGGTCAACGATCGCCTGGTACAGCGGAGTCATGTCTTCCGCCATATCTTCGTGATCCAGACCAGCGATACCGTTCAGGGCGGATGCGTAAATGATCGGGAAGTCCAGCTGTTCGTCGGTCGCGTCGAGGTTAACGAACAGGTCGAATACCTGATCGACAACCCAGTCCGGACGCGCGCCAGGACGGTCAACCTTGTTGATAACCACGATAGGCTTCAGGCCATGAGCAAAGGCTTTTTTGGTCACGAAGCGCGTCTGCGGCATCGGGCCGTCAAATGCGTCAACCACCAGCAGCACGGAGTCGACCATGGACATGACACGCTCAACTTCACCACCGAAGTCTGCGTGCCCAGGGGTATCAACGATGTTGATACGGTAATCATTCCATTTAATAGCGGTGTTTTTCGCGAGGATAGTAATCCCACGCTCTTTCTCCAAATCGTTGGAGTCCATCACACGCTCTTGAGTTTCGGCACGAGAGTCGAACGTACCGGATTGCTGCAGCAGCTTATCAACCAGGGTAGTTTTACCATGGTCAACGTGCGCGATGATGGCGATGTTACGCAAATTTTCGATCACAACTTTGCCTCAGGCATTAGAAATAGCGCGTTATTGTACACGGATTAATCGCACTACAAAACAGGATCACAAACATCCTCCGCAAACAAGTATTGCAGAGTTTCTTTGTGATCGCTTTCACGGAGCGTTAAAAGGGTTATTCATTGTCCATTGCACCAACATGGTGCTTAATGTTCACATTAAAGCACTATTTTGGTGCAACATACGCAGTATGGTGCAGCCCTTTTGCACGATGGTGCGCATGATAACGCCTTTTAGGGGCAATTTAAAAGTTGGCACAGATTTCGCTTTATCATTTTTACGGCGACACGGCCAAATGATGAAAGAATTGAACACCTCGTTACCACGACGACCATGACCAATCTGGAGAGTTAAGTATGTCCGCTGAACACGTTTTGACGATGCTGAATGAGCACGAAGTGAAGTTTGTCGATCTGCGCTTCACTGATACCAAAGGTAAAGAACAGCACGTCACAATCCCTGCTCATCAGGTGAATGCCGAATTCTTTGAAGAAGGCAAAATGTTTGACGGCTCCTCGATTGGTGGCTGGAAAGGTATCAACGAATCTGACATGGTGCTGATGCCGGACGCCTCTACTGCGGTTATCGACCCGTTCTTCGCAGACTCTACCTTGATCATTCGTTGTGACATCCTGGAACCGGGTACGCTGCAGGGCTATGACCGCGATCCGCGTTCTATCGCCAAGCGCGCGGAAGACTACCTGCGTTCTACCGGCATCGCCGACACGGTGCTGTTCGGGCCAGAACCGGAATTCTTCCTGTTTGACGACATCCGTTTCGGCAGCTCTATCTCCGGTTCCCATGTCGCTATTGACGATATCGAAGGCGCCTGGAACTCTGCCACCCAGTATGAAGGCGGCAACAAAGGCCACCGTCCGGCAGTGAAAGGCGGTTACTTCCCGGTTCCGCCAGTAGACTCCGCTCAGGATATCCGTTCTGAAATGTGCCTGGTGATGGAGCAGATGGGTCTGGTCGTTGAAGCGCACCACCATGAAGTGGCAACCGCAGGTCAGAACGAAGTGGCAACCCGCTTCAATACCATGACCAAAAAAGCGGACGAAATTCAGATTTACAAATATGTGGTTCACAACGTTGCGCACCGCTTCGGTAAAACCGCGACCTTTATGCCAAAACCGATGTTCGGGGATAACGGTTCCGGGATGCACTGCCACATGTCGCTGTCGAAAAACGGCACCAACCTGTTCTCTGGCGACAAGTATGCCGGTCTGTCCGAGCAGGCGCTGTACTACATTGGCGGCGTGATCAAACACGCGAAAGCGATCAACGCCCTGGCGAACCCGACCACCAACTCCTACAAGCGTCTGGTTCCGGGCTACGAAGCGCCAGTCATGCTGGCCTACTCCGCGCGTAACCGTTCCGCATCTATCCGTATCCCGGTAGTGGCTTCTCCGAAAGCGCGTCGTATCGAAGTGCGCTTCCCGGACCCGGCGGCGAACCCGTACCTGTGCTTTGCCGCCCTGCTGATGGCGGGTCTTGACGGTATCAAGAACAAGATCCACCCAGGCGAAGCGATGGACAAAAACCTGTACGACCTGCCGCCGGAAGAAGCGAAAGAGATCCCGCAGGTTGCTGGTTCTCTGGAAGAAGCCCTCAACGAGCTGGATCTGGACCGCGAGTTCCTGAAAGCGGGTGGCGTCTTTACCGATGAAGCTATCGATGCCTACATCGCCCTGCGCCGCGAAGAAAACGACCGCGTACGCATGACGCCGCACCCGGTAGAGTTTGAGCTGTACTACAGCGTTTAATCGTTTTAAGTTGCCGTGGAAACTTTTGCCTGCTCCGGCAGGTTTAAGACTGATGTCGACCCTCATCGCCGCCATTCGGCGTGAAGGTTGTCAGCAATCTGTAGCCCATCATCTGATGGGCTTTTTTCTCCGCCAACAACCTGATCCTTCGCGCTTTTTCTGCGTAAAAGCTATAATGCACTAAAATGGTGCAGACTGTCAGGAGACTGCTGTATGGCAACAGGCACGCCGCCCGATGCTGGGCAGATCCTCAATTCGCTTATCAACAGCATCTTGCTGGTCGACGATGAGCTGGCGGTACACTACGCCAACCCGGCTGCTCAACAGTTGCTCGCTCAAAGCTCACGCAAACTGTTTGGTACGCCGCTTCCTGAACTCCTGAGCTACTTCTCCTTAAATCTTGAACTCATGCGCGAGAGTTTAGAGGCGGGACAAGGTTTTACGGATAACGAAGTGACGCTGGTGATTGACGGGCGTTCGCATATTCTTTCCGTCACCGCGCAGCGTATGCCGGACGGCCAGATTTTACTGGAGATGGCGCCGATGGATAATCAGCGCCGTCTGAGCCAGGAGCAGCTTCAGCACGCTCAGCAGGTCGCCGCACGCGATCTGGTACGTGGGCTGGCCCATGAGATAAAAAACCCGCTCGGCGGATTACGCGGCGCGGCGCAACTGTTGAGTAAAGCCCTGCCTGACCCGGCGCTGCTGGAATACACCAAAGTGATCATTGAGCAGGCCGACAGGCTGCGTAACCTGGTCGACCGGTTGTTAGGTCCGCAGATGCCAGGCACCCATGTCACGGAGAGTATTCATAAGGTGGCGGAGCGTGTGGTAGCGCTGGTGTCGATGGAGCTACCGGATAACGTCACGCTGATCCGCGATTACGACCCCAGCCTGCCGGAGTTGCCGCACGACCCGGAGCAGATCGAACAGGTGCTGTTGAATATTGTTCGCAACGCATTACAGGCGCTGGGACCGGAGGGCGGAGAGATCGTGCTGCGCACCCGTACCGCCTTCCAGCTTACGCTGCACGGCGAGCGCTACCGTCTGGCGGCGCGTATTGACGTGGAAGACAACGGGCCGGGGATCCCTTCCCATTTACAGGACACGTTGTTTTATCCGATGGTCAGCGGTCGCGAAGGCGGCACCGGGCTGGGCTTATCCATCGCCCGCAATTTGATCGATCAACATTCCGGCAAAATTGAATTTACCAGTTGGCCAGGGCACACCGAGTTTTCGGTTTATCTGCCTATCAGGAAATAAGGTGACGTTTATGCAACGAGGAATAGTCTGGGTAGTCGATGACGATAGTTCCATCCGTTGGGTGCTTGAACGTGCTCTCGCTGGGGCGGGTCTGAGTTGCACCACATTTGAAAACGGTAACGATGTACTGAACGCACTGGCGAGTAAAACGCCGGACGTATTGTTGTCCGACATTCGGATGCCTGGCATGGACGGGCTGGCGTTGTTAAAGCAGATCAAGCAGCGCCATCCAATGCTTCCGGTCATCATAATGACCGCGCATTCTGATCTGGATGCCGCCGTCAGCGCCTATCAGCAGGGCGCGTTTGATTACCTGCCAAAACCGTTTGATATCGACGAGGCCGTCGCGCTGGTTGAGCGCGCCATCAGCCATTATCAGGAACAGCAGCAGCCGCGCAATATTCAGATCAACGGTCCCACCACCGATATCATCGGCGAAGCGCCCGCCATGCAGGACGTGTTCCGCATTATCGGGCGGCTGTCCCGTTCTTCTATCAGCGTGCTGATTAATGGTGAGTCCGGGACCGGTAAAGAACTGGTCGCCCACGCGCTGCATCGCCATAGCCCACGGGCGAAAGCGCCGTTTATCGCGCTGAACATGGCGGCGATCCCAAAGGACCTGATTGAATCCGAGCTGTTTGGTCATGAAAAAGGGGCGTTTACCGGCGCGAACACCATTCGTCAGGGTCGCTTTGAGCAGGCCGATGGCGGTACGCTATTTCTTGATGAGATCGGCGATATGCCGCTGGATGTGCAGACACGCTTGCTGCGCGTGCTGGCTGACGGTCAGTTTTACCGCGTAGGCGGCTATGCGCCGGTGAAGGTGGATGTGCGAATTATCGCCGCCACGCACCAGAACCTCGAACAGCGGGTACAGGAAGGCAAATTTCGTGAAGACCTGTTCCACCGTTTGAACGTGATACGCGTTCATTTGCCGCCGCTGCGCGAACGGCGGGAGGACATTCCACGACTCGCCCGCCACTTCCTTCAGGTCGCGGCGCGTGAACTTGGCGTTGAAGCTAAACTGCTGCACCCGGAAACCGAAGCCGCGCTGACGCGTCTGGCGTGGCCGGGCAACGTTCGACAACTGGAAAATACCTGCCGTTGGTTAACGGTGATGGCGGCAGGTCAGGAGGTGTTGATCCAGGACCTGCCAGGCGAGCTGTTTGAAGCGACAGTGCCGGACAGCCCTTCCCACTTGCAGCCAGACAGTTGGGCGACCCTGCTGGCGCAGTGGGCGGATCGGGCGCTGCGTTCCGGTCATCAAAACCTGCTGTCTGAAGCGCAGCCGGAAATGGAGCGCACCCTGCTGACAACTGCGTTACGCCACACCCAGGGGCATAAGCAGGAAGCCGCGCGACTGCTCGGCTGGGGTCGAAATACCCTGACGCGGAAGTTAAAAGAGCTGGGAATGGAGTAAGCGTCGGCGCGCGCGTGTAAAGATTAATAATTGAGCGCAAATTGCCGTTATTTTGCGCTTTACTGTTCCGATGAGTTGAGTATGATCGTGCCCGGCAAACGGGGGACACATTATGCTGGAATCGATTATAAATCTGCTATCAAGCGGAGCGGTCGACAGCCATACGCCACAAACTGCGGTCGCCGCAGTACTGTGCGCGGCGCTGGTTGGGCTGTTCAGCTAACGGAGTGCCGGATAACGCTTACGCTTATCCGGCTAACTCTTTACTGTTCGGCTTAAATCACCCGCGAGAATTGCTGCATCCGCGCTTTCTGACGTAGATAAGCATCGAAGCACATGCAAATGTTGCGAATCAGCAAACGGCCTTTCGCTGTCACCTGAATCCCTTTCGCATTCACATCCACCAGCCCATCTTTCGCCAACGGCGCCAGCAGTTTCAGATCCTCCGCGAAGTAGTCGGCGACATTGAGATCCCATTGCTGTTCAACGGCAGAATAGTCGAGACGGAAATTGCAAATCAGCGACTTGATGACGTCACGACGAATACAGTCGTCACGCGTCAGGGCTATGCCGCGCCACAGCGCATTTCCCTGTTCATCCACTTGCTGATAATAGTGCTTAAGCTCTTTCTGGTTCTGCGCATAGCAGTCGCCAATCATACTGATGGCGGAAACGCCCATCCCCAACAGGTCAGTATCGCCCTGGGTGGTGTAGCCCTGGAAATTACGATGCAAAACACCTTCACGCTGGGCAATCGCCAGCTCATCGTCCGGACGGGCAAAGTGATCCATGCCAATGAACTGATAGCCGCTCTCTGTCAGCGAGGCGATGGTCTGCTGGAGAATATCCAGCTTCTGCTGAGCACTCGGCAGATCCGCGTCTTTAATCTTGCGCTGGGCGGCAAACAGCGTCGGCAGATGCGCGTAGTTAAATACGCTCAGCCGATCCGGATTCAGTTCCGCCACCCGCTTCAGAGTAAAAGCGAAGCTTTCCGGCGTTTGTTTCGGCAAACCATAAATCAGGTCAATATTGGTGGAGGTAAAACCGATTTCACGGGCATGGTGAAGCAGCGCAAAGATAAACTCTTCGTCCTGTTCGCGGTTGACCAGACGCTGTACCTCTTTATTGAAGTCCTGCACCCCCATGCTCAGACGGTTAAAGCCTTCCGCACGTAAATGATCGAGCACATCCAGTTCAATTTCGCGCGGATCAACTTCGATCGAGATTTCCGCATCGGCGTTGAAATGGAAATTATCGCGCAGCAGAGTCATTAAGCGGCTGATTTGCGCTTTATTCAGATAGGTTGGCGTACCGCCGCCCCAGTGCAGTTGGCTAACCTGCCGACCAGCAAACAAGGGCGCGCGGTGCAGAATTTCCTGTTCCAGGGCATCCAGATACTGATCGGCTTTGTGCTGCTGGCGGGTGACAATCTTATTGCAACCGCAGAAGTAACAGAGTTTGTGGCAAAACGGAATGTGGACGTACAGCGAGAGGGGACGCTCAGGATAACGCGCAACGGCCTGCAAGAATGCCTGCTCATCAAACGCTTCAGAAAACTCGAGCGCGGTCGGGTACGAGGTATATCGTGGCCCGGAATAGTTATATTTCTGGATCAGGGCCAGATCCCAGTCTATTTGTTGTTCAGACATGCTCACTCCTTCCGATGGCGTCTCTGGCGGGTACGGCGTACCGGCCTCACTCCACTGCGAGTGATAAGCCGGTTGCGCAGCCACTTTTGTCGCCGCGACAACCGTTGTAGTTTAACGAATAACCACACCAGATAACATATAACCGGAAGGGTTATAAGCAGGACGGGAAGGCCCACGGTGTAAACCGTCAGTTACCCCCGCGAAGCAGGCGCATCATATCTTCCTGCTGCTCGTCTTCTTCCTCTTCTTCGTCATCATCGTAGGAGAGGCCCAGCTTCTGCATCAGTTCGTCGATGCGATCCAGTTTGGCATCCACCCAGCTCTGATCTTCGGCGCTCAGGGTTTCGCCAGCTTCCAGACGTTCTAACAGCGCATCCAGGCGCTCATCCGTTTCCAGTAAATCCAACTCAGCCTGCGGTGAAAGCATAGGTTTCTCGCTCTTCGGTTTGTGCTGTTTGGTGACTTTTTCCGTCACGCCCAATGGAATGGGGGTTTTACTGCCAATACGTGGATCTTTTGCTTTTTTCTGGTTTTTTGCGCCCGTCGCCGCGTCGCCACCCGTCGCACGACTACCCGCCGCGTGACCACGGTGTTTTTTCTGGCGCTTGCGGTCGCGAGCTTCCTGATTCAGCTCTTCGCGGGTTTTACGGCGCGCCTTTGCAGGCCCTTTGCCGCGTGGTGTAGATGTGGATTTCATAGTGATTCGTCTTTGGCTGTTTTATTCAGTATACATTTGCGCCGGAATCTAGCAGAAATAAAGAAAAAAGGCGACAGATTGCTCTGTCGCCTTTTAACCTGACTCACAACCCTTAACGGGTTCTACATTCCGTGTCGGCTCTCAACGCACCCTGTTTTTCCTTCAGCCTGGAACGTTCCGTGTCTTTTCCATTTCCGTAATCTCAACGTCTCCGGACGTCTGTCTTCCTGACAATCCTGTGTCTTCGCCTCCTGGCGCTCCTGACCCTCATCCTGAGTCGTTTATCCTTCCAGCGTCCTCGCTATAAGTAATACTCTACTCTTTTGACGAAAACAGACAAGCCATCGGGCGTGTAATACAGACATTTTCAGATTATTACACAACGCTAATAGATTGATTTAGCTAATTTAATTGATTTTCAGCCCTGCAATTATGCCTAAATTTCGTATAAGAATTGTCGGCAATGTCTCACAAAGCACAGGGTTTTTGCTTACAGACGTCGCGCGCCGAAAAATCCGTCTTTTGCTGCCGTTCAGGTATAATCGCCGCAAAGCTTTGACTGACGGAGACGACCGCTTTGATTAACTTGAATTATCAACAGACGCATTTTGTGATGAGTGCGCCTGATATTCGCCATTTACCTTCCGATACCGGAATTGAAGTGGCTTTTGCTGGCCGTTCTAACGCAGGCAAATCCAGTGCGCTGAATACGCTGACCAATCAAAAAAGCCTGGCGCGGACCTCAAAAACGCCTGGCCGTACCCAGCTTATTAACCTGTTTGAAGTGGTCGACGGCAAACGCCTCGTTGACCTGCCTGGCTATGGCTACGCCGAAGTACCAGAGGAAATGAAGCGTAAATGGCAGCGTGCGCTGGGTGAGTATCTTGAAAAACGTCAGAGCCTGCAGGGTCTGGTTGTGCTAATGGACATTCGCCATCCGCTGAAAGATCTCGATCAGCAAATGATTCAATGGGCGGTTGAAAGCAATATCCAGGTACTGGTTCTGCTGACCAAAGCGGACAAACTGGCAAGCGGCGCGCGTAAGGCGCAGTTAAATAAAGTACGCGAAGCAGTGCTGGCTTTTAATGGCGATGTACAGGTTGAAGCGTTTTCGTCGCTGAAGAAACAGGGCGTGGATAAGTTGCGGCAGAAACTGGACAGTTGGTTTAGCGATTTGGCGCCGGTAGAAGACGTACAGGACGAAGCGTAAGTTTCGTCATGCCGGATAGCGGCGTGAATGCCTTATCCGGCCTACGGACTCATCTTTATAGCAGAAAGAACGCAATAAAAAACGCCCCAGTCAGAAACTGACTGGGGCGGCTAAAATATTCAGCCAAATCCGATTACGTGAAGTAAAAGGTCTGAAAGATAGAACATCTTACCTCTGTACCCTACGCGAATAACTTTACTCTTTTTTAAGCAGCTCAGAAAGCACTTTTTGTAATTTTTTTTCATTCTTTACATAAGGAATTCCAATACTCATCACAAAATTCTTCCGCTTATGTTGCTTACTTACGAAAAAGGTGAGTTATTCCGCGTCCTCTTAGTGCGCCTGATCCCAGTTTTCACCGCTACCGACTTCCACCAGCAACGGTACGTCAATGCGCGTACAGTTTTCCATCAATTGGTGGATCTGCTTCGACACGGCATCCAGGTCGTCTTTATGCACTTCGAACACCAGTTCATCGTGCACCTGCATGATCATGTGAACGCGCGGCTGCTCGCTTTCCAGCCAGGCATCAACGGCAATCATCGCACGCTTGATGATATCGGCGGCGGTGCCCTGCATCGGGGCGTTGATCGCCGCACGCTCAGCACCTGCGCGGCGCGCGCCGTTGCTGGACTTAATATCCGGCAGATAGAGACGGCGGCCCTCCAGCGTTTCAACGTAGCCCTGCTCTTTCGCCTGGGCACGCGTACGCTCCATATACTCCAGAACGCCAGGATAACGCTCGAAGTAGAGATCCATATACTTCTGCGCTTCCTTGCGCGGAATGTTGAGCTGGCGCGCCAGACCAAAGGCGCTCATGCCGTAGATCAGGCCAAAGTTGATCGCTTTCGCGCTGCGACGCTGTTCATTCGTCACGGTGTCCAGCGGCAGGCCAAACACTTCCGCCGCGGTGGCGCGGTGGATATCTTTGCCTTCTGCAAACGCGGTCAGCAGCCCTTTGTCACGCGACAGATGCGCCATAATGCGCAGTTCAATCTGCGAATAGTCGGCAGACACAATAACGTAGTCCTTCGGCGGGATGAACGCCTGACGGATACGACGTCCTTCTTCGTTACGTACCGGAATATTTTGCAGGTTCGGGTCGGTGGACGATAAACGCCCGGTTGCGGTGACGGCCTGATGATACGACGTATGTACGCGCCCGGTTTTCGGGTTAATCATTAACGGCAGTTTGTCAGTGTAGGTCGATTTCAGCTTCGCCAGGCCACGATACTCCAGTATCACCTTCGGCAGTGGGTAATCCAGCGCCAGCTCTTCCAGCACCTCTTCCGACGTTGACGGCGCGCCTCCTGGGGTTTTCTTCAACGGCTTGATCCCCTGTTTTTCAAACAGGATGGTTTGCAGTTGTTTGGTTGAAGAAAGATTAAACGCTTCTCCTGCGATGTCGTGCGCTTTCTGCTCCAGCTCCGCCAGACGCAGCGTAATCTCTTCTGAATGCTTGTGCAGAACCGCCGGGTCGATCATCACACCGTTGCGCTCAACGCGGGAAAGCACCGGCACCAGCGGCATTTCGATGTTTTCAAAAACGTTCAGCGGTCCTTTATGCTGCTGAAGTTCTGGCCACATTTTCAGATGCAGTTGTAACGTGACGTCCGCATCTTCTGCCGCGTAGCGCCCCGCCTCTTCCAGAGCAATCTGGTTAAAGGTCAGCTGATTTTTGCCTTTGCCAGCAATCTCTTCGAAGGTGATGGTTTTGTGTTTCAGCCAGCGATCGGAGAGACTGTCCATATCGTGACGTCCGGCCACGCTGTTCAGGATGTAGGACTCCAGCATGGTATCAAAGGCAATGCCGCGCAGTTCTATGCCATAGTTCGCCAGAATGCCGCGATCGTATTTCAGGTTTTGCCCAACCTTGCGGACATTTTCGTCTTCCAGCAGCGGCTTGAGCAGTTCCAGCGCGCGGTCACGGGCGATCTGATCCGGCGCATCCAGATAATCATGCGCAACCGGAACATACGCCGCCACGCCGGGTTCAATAGCAAACGACAGTCCCACCAGATTGGCGGTGAGATTATCAAGGCTGTCCGTTTCAGTATCAAAAGCGAACACTGGCGCTTTTTTCAACTTCGCGATCCACGTTTTCAGCGTCGCTTCATCAAGAATGGTGACGTAGTTGTCATAAGAGAGCGCGGCGGCAGGCACGTCAGCGGCTTCATCAATCACAATCGTCTCTTGCGGTTTAGCCGCAGGCTTCGCGCCCTTCGCTTGCAGCCATTTTCCAGCCTCGACATCGGCGGTCCAGCGTTTGAACTCGTATTTGCGGAACAGGCCCAGCAGCTCATCGGCAATCGGCTGCTGTACAGCCAGTTGTTCACAGGTCAGTTCCAGTTCGACGTCGGTTTTAATGGTTGCCAGCTGGTAAGAGAGATAAGCAACTTCTTTATTTTGCTCAAGTTTACCCGCCATCGTTTTCGCCCCGCGAAAGGTCAGTCCGGCGATTTTCTCCGGCTCGGCATAGAGAGTATCAAGTCCTCCCAGCCCCTGGAGCAGCGCCTGGGCGGTCTTCTCGCCGACCCCCGGTACGCCCGGTATGTTGTCCGAGGAATCGCCCATCAGCGCCAGAAAGTCGATGATAAGCTCTGGCGGTACGCCATATTTATTGACCACTTCCTCCGGGCCCAGAATCGTGTTGGTCATGGTGTTGATCAGCGTAATATTGGGCGTAACCAGCTGCGCCATATCTTTATCACCGGTGCTGATCAGCACCGGACGGCCCACCTTCTCGGCCTCGCGCGCGAGGGTGCCGATCACATCGTCCGCTTCCACGCCCGATACAGCCAATAATGGCAGACCCATCGCTTTCACCATCGCGTGCAGCGGCTCGATTTGCGCACGCAGGTCATCCGGCATCGGTGGGCGATGCGATTTGTAATGCTCGAATAACTCGTCACGGAAGGTTTTGCCTTTAGCATCAAACACCACTGCGGCATGCGTTGGCTGATACTGCAGGATCAGGCTGCGCAGCATGTTGAGGACGCCATACATCGCGCCTGTCGGCTCCCCCGCGCTGTTGGTCAGCGGCGGGAACGCATGGTATGCGCGATAAAGATAAGAGGAGCCATCTACAAGGATAAGTGGGTTTTCTGGGATCTGAACCATAATGTCCGTGCCTGTTTATCAGATTATGGGTAAAGGATGCCACAGACGGGATGAAAACATCAGTTTTTCGCCGCATTTGTAGGAATTCTTTTGTCGATCTTCGGGATCGCTCGCAACATTATCTGTGGATAACTTTGTGCATAATTAGTTTTCTTCGATTTAATTTCAAATGCATATTTTTGCGATAACTCATTTTACATATTATTTTCAATAAGTTATAAAATTAACCAGGAATTTTCCTCACCTTTTCAGTGAAATATGAAATGTGGATAGATAAGCCGTCTTTTTTGAATCAGCGAAGAACCGTCATTTGGATCGTTTTCTGATAAAATCAGCCACCTTGCGCATTTAAGCGCACTGTTTATGGCTAATCCTTTGAATACATTATTGATGACGAGATTGCTCGCTTCGCTGACGTTATTGCTGAGCATCGTACTGACCATTTTAGTCACTATTATCTGCTCTGTGCCGATCATCGTTGCCGGGATCGTAAAGCTTCTGCTCCCCGTCCCCAGCGTTTGGCGCAGGGTCTCCCTGTTTTGTAATTTTATGATGTACTGCTGGTGCGAAGGGCTGGCGCTGCTGCTACATCTAAATCCCTGGCTGAAATGGGATGTGGAAGGTCTGGAAGGGCTGAGCAAGAAAAACTGGTATCTGCTGGTTTGTAATCACCATAGCTGGGCAGATATCGTGGTACTTTGCGTACTCTTTCGTAAACACATTCCCATGAATAAGTACTTTCTCAAGCAGCAGTTAGCATGGGTACCTTTTATTGGCCTCGCCTGCTGGGCGCTGGATATGCCGTTTATGAAGCGCTATTCGCGCGCTTATTTGCTGCGTCACCCGGAGCGGCGCGGTAAAGACGTGGAAACGACCCGCCGCTCGTGCGAGAAATTTCGTGCGCATCCGACAACCATCGTAAATTTTGTCGAAGGTTCCCGCTTTACTGAAGAAAAGCGCCAGCAAACCCGTTCACCGTATAAGAATCTGCTGGCGCCTAAAGCCGCGGGGATCGCAATGGCGCTAAACGTGCTGGGCGCCCAGTTCGACAAATTGCTTAATATCACATTGTGCTACCCGGAGAATGACCAGACGCCCTTCTACGACATGTTGAGAGGTAAGCTGACGCGCATTGTGGTTCGCGTGGATATGCAGCCCGTTACCCGGCAACTGCACGGGGACTACGTTAACGATAAAGACTTTAAGCGCCATTTCCAGCGCTGGCTGAATACGCTGTGGAGTGAAAAAGACGCCCAAATAGAGGCAATAAAAGCTGAAAATAATAAAGCCGGTCAGTGACCGGCTTTATTATTATTTTTTGCTGACCAGATATTTCACGGTATCTGCGTACTGCTGTACAAAGATATCCATGCTGCTGGTGTCCATCCCCTGCGGATTCACCTGATATTTGCCGTTAACAAACATCGCCGGAACGCCACTCAGTTCCAGGTCGGCCGCCGCTTTTTCCTGCTGTGCGACCAGTGATTTCACCACAAAGCTGTTCCACGCCGCGTCGTAGTCTTCACCCTTAACGCCAGCATCAACGAACACTTTACGAATATCCGCTACGCTTTGTACTGTCTGGTTTTTCTGTACCGCTTCGAACATCGGCACGGTTACTTTATCTTCCACACCCAGCGCCATCGCTACGGCCCACGCCTGGGTCAGATCTTTACCCAACGGGCCGAGGAATTCGACGTGGTATTTGGTCATTTTGACGCCTTCCGGCAGTTTTTTCTTCACGTTATCAGAAACATGAAGCACTTCTTCGAACTGGTAGCAGTGTGGGCAATAAAAAGAGAAGAATTCCAGCACCTGCGGTTCACCGGCAACGGGCTTTTCCAGTGTGGAGTACTGCTTGCCATCCTGGAATTGCGCTGCCGATGCGCTAAAAGCTAAAACCATACCAGCCAGCGCCAGCCAAATCTTTTTCATGATTGCGTCTCCGATTAATACATAGGTGTTAATTGTAATGGGGGTTCGTGCAGGATTTTAGTCTGCTCGATGAACGTCGCGGTCTGACGCTGCCAGTAATCTTCCCCGGTTAACCACGGGAAATTCTTAGGAAAGGCAGGATCGTCCCAACGACGCATCAGCCAGGCCAGATAATAAACTAAACGCATCGCGCGTAAAGGCTCTATTAGCCCGATTTCAGCCGGATTTAATTCACTAAATTCTTCATACGCTTCGATAATCGCTTCCAGCTGCATGCGCTGTTCCGCTTTGTCTCCATTCAGAAGCATCCAGAGATCCTGTATAGCCGGACCATTACGGGAATCATCTAAATCCACAAACAGGGGTCCATCGCGCCAGAGAATGTTCCCGGCATGACAGTCGCCGTGTAGTCGCAGCATGTCAAACGATGTATGCCAGCGATCCGTCACCGCTGCGATCAGCGCATCGGTCGCTTTCAGGAAGGCCGCTTTCTGTCCGGAGGGAATAAGTACGGCATGCTCAAACAGTTTGCGCGGTTCAGTGAGGTATTCTTCCAGACCAATGGTGGGGCGGAACGTAAAAGGCTGACGTCGTCCGGTACGGTGCATACGCCCAAGATAGCGGCCAACGGACTCCATCTGATCGATATTATCCACTTCAAACTGTCGGCCGCCTACGCTCGGGAAGATGGCGAAGTGGAATCCCTGATGATGCAACAGCGTCTGGCCATCAAAGGCCAGCGGTGCGGCCACCGGGACATCATCATTCACCAGTTCCTGCGCAAAATGATGCTCTTCCAGGATCTGTCCAACGGACCAGCGCTCAGGGCGATAGAATTTCACAACAAAACGCTGGCGATCTTCATCCTGAAACTGATAGACGCGGTTTTCGTAGCTGTTCAACGGGGTCAGTCCGGAATCCACCCGGATCCCCTGTTCAAACAGCGCATCCATGATGGTATCCGGGTGTAATGTCTGGAAAGTAAAAGCGTTATCGTTCATCCCATCATCCGGAAAATGCTTTGAATGATTCAGGATATCATTTCGTGACGGTTTCGGTTGCGCCGCTTACAAGCTTTTACTCTTTAATTACGCCGCGTGCGCGCAGCAGCGCCGTTTTGAAATCTTCCTCGTAGTCTTTCTGAATCCCGGGAATAACGGCGTCTTTGGCAGAGTCGCGCATTTTCAGGTGATAGATCAGAATGTCGTCAGTTAAATCCGCCAGCTCGCCGTCAAAACCTGACTCTTTGGCCAGTTTCTGCAAAAATTGCAGCAGGTTCAGGTCTGGCTCCTTTTGCCAGGCAGGCTGGAGGAGTTCAATAACTTCATTCAGACGTTTACATTTCATGGTAGTGCTCCTTACTCTTGAGACAGACACGTTAGCAGGGTCAATCCCACAATAAAAGAGGCGATATCAGTGAATGAGGATAGTGCAATAACAGGGGTTGTGCTGGCGGGCGGAAAAGCCAGGCGAATGGGCGGAACAGATAAGGGGTTACTTGAACTGCAAGGGAAGCCGCTGTGGAAACACGTTGCCGATACGCTCTTATCGCAACTGGATAGTGTGATGGTGAACGCAAACCGCCATCTTGATCGCTATCGCGCCGGTGGGCTGAAGGTTATCACCGATTCACTGGAGGATTACCCTGGTCCGCTCGCCGGTATGCTTTCCGTTTTTCAGCAGGCGGAAGGCGACTGGTTTCTGTTTTGCCCGTGCGACACGCCGTTTATTCCTGATGATTTGGTCGCTCGCTTGCGACATCAGCGACACAATGCGCCAGTGGTATGGGTTCACGATGGCGAGCGGGATCATCCTACCATCGCGCTGGTAAATCGCTCGGTTCAGCCATTTTTGCAGCAGTATTTGTGCTCTGGTGAGCGCCGGGTAATGGTTTTTATGCGCCAGGCAGGCGGACGTGCCGTTGATTTCAGCGATTGCAAAGAAGCTTTCGTAAACGTGAATACACTTGAGGAACTTGCCAGATGGCAGGACAAACCATAATCCCTTTACTGGCGATAGCTGCATGGAGTGGAACCGGAAAAACCACGCTGTTAAAAAAGCTGATTCCAGCGCTTTGCGCCAGCGGCGTCCGTCCGGGTTTGATCAAGCACACCCATCATAATATGGACGTGGATAAGCCAGGCAAAGACAGTTATGAACTGCGTAAAGCAGGAGCCATGCAAACCCTGGTCGCCAGCCAGCAGCGTTGGGCTCTGATGACTGAAACGCCGGAAGAAGCAGAGTTGGATTTAGCGTATCTGGCAAATCAGATGGATGCTTCTAAGCTGGACCTGGTGCTGGTAGAAGGGTTCAAGCATGAAACAGTGGCGAAGATCCTATTATTCCGCCAGGAATGCGGTCACGGGGTGGATGAACTGGCTGTAGACGAGCATGTCATTGCGATTGCCAGTGATGTGCCGCTTGACGTGAGCGTACCCGTTCTGGATATAAATGATATACCGCAGATCGCCACCTTTGTTTTGGACTGGCTGAAGGGGTATTCCTCGCCGTCGCCCGAATAAGGCAAAGCCGCCATCCCGTGCCGGATGGCGCTGCGCTGAGATGGCCTGTGCCAGAAACGCAAAAAGCCCATCCGTCAGGATGGGCTTTTCACTTGTTTGATGCCTGGCAGTTCCCTACTCTCGCATGGGGAGACCCCACACTACCATCGGCGCTACGGCGTTTCACTTCTGAGTTCGGCATGGGGTCAGGTGGGACCACCGCGCTACGGCCGCCAGGCAAATTCTTTGTGCTCTTAAAACGAATCTTTTCCACTGATGCTGCGTTGGCCGCGCTTGCGAACCTCAGTCACATACTTATGTATGCTCCTTCCGTCGCTTCACTTGCCGCCTTGCCTCAGCGTAAAATCTTTCGTTTTCGCAAAATCTGTAATCTGAGCTGAAAATCTTCTCAATCCCGCCAAAACATCTTCGGCGTTGTAAGGTTAAGCCTCACGGTTCATTAGTACCGGTTAGCTCAACGCATCGCTGCGCTTACACACCCGGCCTATCAACGTCGTCGTCTTCAACGTTCCTTCAGGAGACTCAAGGTCTCAGGGAGAACTCATCTCGGGGCAAGTTTCGTGCTTAGATGCTTTCAGCACTTATCTCTTCCGCATTTAGCTACCGGGCAGTGCCATTGGCATGACAACCCGAACACCAGTGATGCGTCCACTCCGGTCCTCTCGTACTAGGAGCAGCCCCCCTCAGTTCTCCAGCGCCCACGGCAGATAGGGACCGAACTGTCTCACGACGTTCTAAACCCAGCTCGCGTACCACTTTAAATGGCGAACAGCCATACCCTTGGGACCTACTTCAGCCCCAGGATGTGATGAGCCGACATCGAGGTGCCAAACACCGCCGTCGATATGAACTCTTGGGCGGTATCAGCCTGTTATCCCCGGAGTACCTTTTATCCGTTGAGCGATGGCCCTTCCATTCAGAACCACCGGATCACTATGACCTGCTTTCGCACCTGCTCGCGCCGTCACGCTCGCAGTCAAGCTGGCTTATGCCATTGCACTAACCTCCTGATGTCCGACCAGGATTAGCCAACCTTCGTGCTCCTCCGTTACTCTTTAGGAGGAGACCGCCCCAGTCAAACTACCCACCAGACACTGTCCGCAACCCGGATTACGGGCCTACGTTAGAACACCAGCCATTAAAGGGTGGTATTTCAAGGGCGGCTCCACGCAGACTGGCGTCCACGCTTCAAAGCCTCCCACCTATCCTACACATCAAGGACCAGTGTTCAGTGTCAAGCTATAGTAAAGGTTCACGGGGTCTTTCCGTCTTGCCGCGGGTACACTGCATCTTCACAGCGAGTTCAATTTCACTGAGTCTCGGGTGGAGACAGCCTGGCCATCATTACGCCATTCGTGCAGGTCGGAACTTACCCGACAAGGAATTTCGCTACCTTAGGACCGTTATAGTTACGGCCGCCGTTTACCGGGGCTTCGATCAAGAGCTTCTCCTTACGGATAACCCCATCAATTAACCTTCCGGCACCGGGCAGGCGTCACACCGTATACGTCCACTTTCGTGTTTGCACAGTGCTGTGTTTTTAATAAACAGTTGCAGCCAGCTGGTATCTTCGACTGATTTCAGCTCCATGAGTAAATCACTTCACCTACATATCAGCGTGCCTTCTCCCGAAGTTACGGCACCATTTTGCCTAGTTCCTTCACCCGAGTTCTCTCAAGCGCCTTGGTATTCTCTACCTGACCACCTGTGTCGGTTTGGGGTACGATTTGATGTTACCTGATGCTTAGAGGCTTTTCCTGGAAGCAGGGCATTTGTCACTTCAGCACCGTAGTGCCTCGTCATCACGCCTCAGTGTTAAAGTGAACCGGATTTACCTGGAACACACACCTACACGCTTAAACCGGGACAACCGTCGCCCGGCCGACATAGCCTTCTCCGTCCCCCCTTCGCAGTAACACCAAGTACAGGAATATTAACCTGTTTCCCATCGACTACGCCTTTCGGCCTCGCCTTAGGGGTCGACTCACCCTGCCCCGATTAACGTTGGACAGGAACCCTTGGTCTTCCGGCGAGCGGGCTTTTCACCCGCTTTATCGTTACTTATGTCAGCATTCGCACTTCTGATACCTCCAGCATGCCTCACAGCACACCTTCAACGGCTTACAGAACGCTCCCCTACCCAACAACGCATAAGCGTCGCTGCCGCAGCTTCGGTGCATGGTTTAGCCCCGTTACATCTTCCGCGCAGGCCGACTCGACCAGTGAGCTATTACGCTTTCTTTAAATGATGGCTGCTTCTAAGCCAACATCCTGGCTGTCTGAGCCTTCCCACATCGTTTCCCACTTAACCATGACTTTGGGACCTTAGCTGGCGGTCTGGGTTGTTTCCCTCTTCACGACGGACGTTAGCACCCGCCGTGTGTCTCCCGTGATAACATTCTCCGGTATTCGCAGTTTGCATCGGGTTGGTAAGCCGGGATGGCCCCCTAGCCGAAACAGTGCTCTACCCCCGGAGATGAATTCACGAGGCGCTACCTAAATAGCTTTCGGGGAGAACCAGCTATCTCCCGGTTTGATTGGCCTTTCACCCCCAGCCACAGGTCATCCGCTAATTTTTCAACATTAGTCGGTTCGGTCCTCCAGTTAGTGTTACCCAACCTTCAACCTGCCCATGGCTAGATCACCGGGTTTCGGGTCTATACCCTGCAACTTAACGCCCAGTTAAGACTCGGTTTCCCTGCGGCTCCCCTATACGGTTAACCTTGCTACAGAATATAAGTCGCTGACCCATTATACAAAAGGTACGCAGTCACCCCATAAAGAGGCTCCCACTGCTTGTACGTACACGGTTTCAGGTTCTTTTTCACTCCCCTCGCCGGGGTTCTTTTCGCCTTTCCCTCACGGTACTGGTTCACTATCGGTCAGTCAGGAGTATTTAGCCTTGGAGGATGGTCCCCCCATATTCAGACAGGATACCACGTGTCCCGCCCTACTCATCGAGCTCACAACCGGTGCGGTTTTGTGTACGGGGCTGTCACCCTGTATCGCGTGCCTTTCCAGACACTTCCACTACCACACTGGCTGATTCAGGCTCTGGGCTGCTCCCCGTTCGCTCGCCGCTACTGGGGGAATCTCGGTTGATTTCTTTTCCTCGGGGTACTTAGATGTTTCAGTTCCCCCGGTTCGCCTCGTTAACCTATGTATTCAGTTAACGATAGTGTGACGAATCACACTGGGTTTCCCCATTCGGACATCGCCGGGTCAAAGGTTCATATCACCTCGCCGACGCTTTTCGCAGATTAGCACGTCCTTCATCGCCTCTGACTGCCAGGGCATCCACCGTGTACGCTTGGTCGCTTAACCTCACAACCCGAAGAGGTCTTGTTCTGTCCGGTTCGTTGCGCGTCGTGAATACTGCGTTGTTCCGTACTCGCGATGCTCATGGACAGTAAGTCCACTGCGCTCGCTGCGTGCGGTACGCCTTGTCTTCACTTCGCTCACGTCACCTGTGACAGGATCCTTCATGGTTGCGATAATTGAGAGACTCACGAACAACTTTCGTTGTTCTGTGTTTCAATTTTCAGCTTGATCCAGATTTTTAAAGAGCAAAACTTCGCAGTGAACCCTTTCAGGTACACTCTGAAGTTTTCTTACGTAAACGTTCTACAGAATGGTGGAGCTATGCGGGATCGAACCGCAGACCTCCTGCGTGCAAAGCAGGCGCTCTCCCAGCTGAGCTATAGCCCCATCGTGTAGTCAGAACCTCTTTACCGATAATTCGTTTCCGGGCGCGGCGTGGTGAAGCGAAGCATACATCAGTATGCGAGCTTTGCCACAACAAAGCACGGGAGCGAATTTGGTAGGCCTGAGTGGACTTGAACCACCGACCTCACCCTTATCAGGGGTGCGCTCTAACCACCTGAGCTACAAGCCTGTAGAGGTTTTACTGCTCGTTTTTCATCAGACAATCTGTGTGAGCACTACAAAGGCAGGTTCTTTAAGGTAAGGAGGTGATCCAACCGCAGGTTCCCCTACGGTTACCTTGTTACGACTTCACCCCAGTCATGAATCACAAAGTGGTAAGCGCCCTCCCGAAGGTTAAGCTACCTACTTCTTTTGCAACCCACTCCCATGGTGTGACGGGCGGTGTGTACAAGGCCCGGGAACGTATTCACCGTGGCATTCTGATCCACGATTACTAGCGATTCCGACTTCATGGAGTCGAGTTGCAGACTCCAATCCGGACTACGACATACTTTATGAGGTCCGCTTGCTCTCGCGAGGTCGCTTCTCTTTGTATATGCCATTGTAGCACGTGTGTAGCCCTGGTCGTAAGGGCCATGATGACTTGACGTCATCCCCACCTTCCTCCAGTTTATCACTGGCAGTCTCCTTTGAGTTCCCGGCCGGACCGCTGGCAACAAAGGATAAGGGTTGCGCTCGTTGCGGGACTTAACCCAACATTTCACAACACGAGCTGACGACAGCCATGCAGCACCTGTCTCACGGTTCCCGAAGGCACAACCGCATCTCTGCAGTCTTCCGTGGATGTCAAGACCAGGTAAGGTTCTTCGCGTTGCATCGAATTAAACCACATGCTCCACCGCTTGTGCGGGCCCCCGTCAATTCATTTGAGTTTTAACCTTGCGGCCGTACTCCCCAGGCGGTCTACTTAACGCGTTAGCTCCGGAAGCCACGCCTCAAGGGCACAGCCTCCAAGTAGACATCGTTTACGGCGTGGACTACCAGGGTATCTAATCCTGTTTGCTCCCCACGCTTTCGCACCTGAGCGTCAGTCTTCGTCCAGGGGGCCGCCTTCGCCACCGGTATTCCTCCAGATCTCTACGCATTTCACCGCTACACCTGGAATTCTACCCCCCTCTACGAGACTCAAGCCTGCCAGTTTCGAATGCAGTTCCCAGGTTGAGCCCGGGGATTTCACATCCGACTTGACAGACCGCCTGCGTGCGCTTTACGCCCAGTAATTCCGATTAACGCTTGCACCCTCCGTATTACCGCGGCTGCTGGCACGGAGTTAGCCGGTGCTTCTTCTGCGGGTAACGTCAATGACTGCGGTTATTAACCACAATCCCTTCCTCCCCGCTGAAAGTACTTTACAACCCGAAGGCCTTCTTCATACACGCGGCATGGCTGCATCAGGCTTGCGCCCATTGTGCAATATTCCCCACTGCTGCCTCCCGTAGGAGTCTGGACCGTGTCTCAGTTCCAGTGTGGCTGGTCATCCTCTCAGACCAGCTAGGGATCGTCGCCTTGGTGAGCCGTTACCTCACCAACAAGCTAATCCCATCTGGGCACATCCGGTGGCAAGAGGCCCGAAGGTCCCCCTCTTTGGTCTTGCGACGTTATGCGGTATTAGCTACCGTTTCCAGTAGTTATCCCCCTCCACCGGGCAGTTTCCCAGACATTACTCACCCGTCCGCCACTCGTCAGCGAAGCAGCAAGCTGCTTCCTGTTACCGTTCGACTTGCATGTGTTAGGCCTGCCGCCAGCGTTCAATCTGAGCCATGATCAAACTCTTCAATTTAAGTTTGATGCTCGTGAATTAAACTTCGTAATGAATTACGTGTTCACTCAGAGACTTGGTATTCATTTTTCGTCTTGCGACGTTAAGAATCCATGTCACTTTGAGTGCCCACACAGATTGTCTGATAAATTGTTAAAGAGCAGTGCCGCTTCGCTTTTTCTCAGCGGCGCGGGGTGTGCATAATACGCTTTCCCGCTTGAGAGTCAAGCATTTATTTTTGCTTTTCTCCGTGAGGTTCTGGTCTGAACCCCGCTGACCCGGCGGCTTGCGTGCCGTTGTTCCGTGTCAGTGGTGGCGCATTATAGGGAGTTATTTCGGGCTGACAAGAGGAAATTTAAAATAATTTATCAACCGCGCAATTTTTATTCTTTACGTTTATTTAACCGGCGATTTGACGGTTAACTGGGCGATTTCCCGGGCAAAACCTGCAACCTGCTCCCAGTCGGTATAGATCACTTCTTTATTGGTGTCCGTTTCGCCGCCTGACATTTTCATAATCAGTTTGATCATTATGCGGTCATACCAGCGATAGCGCGGGTAAAGCAACGCGCCGGCGATCACCGCACAGCGGTCAGGGCGCCACTGCGAGCTCATTAAAAATTTACGCGCGTAACTGTTGGTCTGCGGCGTGCGCTTTTCCGGTTTACGCGCCACCAGATTTACGGAATAGAACGCGCTCGGCATCCCGTTCAGCCGCGTCGCATGTTTTTTTACGAACTCCTGAAAGGCTGTATGGTAATGCCCGTAACGTATAGACGCGCCAATAACCACGCGATCGTAGCTGTCCCATTCAGGTTCTTCGGTACGGTGCAAATTCACGACGTCTGCCCAGATGCCCAGTTCTTTCAGTTCTGACGCCAGATACGAAGCGATTTCGCGCGTTTGTCCATCCCGGGTTGAAAAAAGAATCAGTGTTTTCACGTGTTACTCCATTATTCACGCCAGAAGGTCGGGGTAAAAAGTACCAGCAAAGTGAAGACCTCAAGACGGCCAAACAGCATATTGGCAATCAGGATCCATTTCGCCACCGGATTCATACTGGCAAAGTTGTCCGCGACGACACCCAGCCCGGGTCCAAGATTGTTAAGTGTAGCCACCACGGAGGCAAACGCGGAAAAGTCGTCCACGCCAGTCGCGATAATCGCCAGCATACTGACAATAAATACCAGAGCATACGCCGAGAAAAAACCCCAAACCGCTTCGAGGATACGTTCCGGCAGCGCACGGTTCCCCAGCTTAATACTGTAGACCGCATTCGGATGCACCAGTCGCTTCAGTTCTCGGTTCCCTTGTTTGAACAGCAGGAGGATACGGATCACCTTCAGCCCCCCGCCTGTCGATCCGGCGCAACCGCCGATAAACGCAGAGCACAACAGCAGCACTGGCAGGAACAGCGGCCAGCGCGCAATACTGTCGGTAGTAAAGCCCGCCGTCGTCGCCATCGACACCACCTGGAAAAAGGCCTGGTTGAGCGTCGTTAGCGCAGAGTTATAAACATCATGGAACCACAGCACGATCGTGCAGATGACCACCAGCGTAAGCTGCACGCCAACAAACATGCGAAACTCCGGGTCACGCCAGTACACTTTGAGGCTACGTCCGCTTAACAAAGAGAAGTGCAAACCATAGTTACAGCCGGAGATTAATAAAAAGATAGCGATAATCGTGTTAATCGTTGGGCTGTCAAAATAGCCCACGCTGGCGTCGTGCGTAGAAAACCCGCCGATGGCGATAGTGGCGAAGCTGTGCCCGATAGCGTCAAACGCGGGCATCCCGGCAAACCATAGCGCCAGCGCGCAGGCCACGGTCAGCAGGACGTAGATCAGCCACAGCGTCTTTGCCGTCTCCGCAATACGAGGGCGCATTTTGTTGTCTTTTAGCGGCCCGGGCATTTCAGCGCGATACAGCTGCATCCCCCCGACGCCAAGTATCGGCAGAATCGCCACCGCCAATACGATGATCCCCATCCCGCCAAACCACTGCAGCATCTGGCGATAAAAAAGAATCGCGTGCGGTAACGAATCCAGACCCACCAGTGTGGTGGCGCCCGTTGTGGTTAAACCGGAAAATGATTCAAAAAACGCATCGGTAATGGTGAGGTTCGGGCTTTCCGAGAAAATAAACGGTAACGCACCCACGCTACCTAGCACGGTCCAGAACAACACCACAATCAGAAACCCTTCGCGCGATTTCAGTTCACCTTTCTCGCGGCGGTTAGGCCACCACAGCATTGAGCCTATCGCCAGCGCGACAAAGAACGTTTGCGTAAATGCACGTCCCGCCCCATCACGATAGATGAGGGCTACCAGTCCGGGAATAATCATCGTCCCCGAAAATAAGATGACCAGTAGTCCAACGATTCGGGTAATGGCGCGAAAATGCATCTCTGCCGCTTCCTTAGTTCTTCAAAATGAGGGGGGATTATTCTTCAATCGCTAACAAATGCAATGAACCGCGGCTAAAATCCGCCAGCCTTGCTGAAAATTCGGCCACTTTCGCATAAGGAAGCGCCACCCTGAGCCGAACGAACGCCTGGTATTCACGCGTGACGATGTTGCCGTCATGCTGAGCCAGAAGTGTTTCCACGCCAGCCAACTGCGCGTATTCACACTGCAAAGTATATTCGGTTAACGGCGTCTTGCGCTGTGTTGTTAGCTGACGCAGCGCCTGATTGACGCCGCCGCCGTACGCTTTCACCAATCCACCTGTTCCGAGCAGGATCCCACCGTAATAGCGCACCACCACGGCGGTGATTTCCCCAACGCCGCAGCCCATCAGTTGGGCAAGCATTGGCTTGCCCGCCGTGCCCGCCGGTTCGCCATCGTCGGAAAACCCCAATTGCTGCGAATCATCCGGCGCGCCTGCCACCCACGCCACGCAATGGTGACGGGCATCCGGATGCGCCGCTTTCACTGACCCGACAAAGGCTTTCGCCGCCTCAACGCCATCGGTATGCGCCAGAAGCGTAATAAAGCGGCTTTTTTTGATCTCCTCGACTACAGTGACCGGCGCCGCAGGAATTAACCAACTGTCCATTACGCCAGTTTCAGATCCCGCGTCATGTTTTCCACGCCGTTATCATGAATCACCACGTTATCTTCGATACGAATGCCGCCGAACGGTTTCAGCGCTTCAATTTTCTGCCAGTTGAAATGCTTGCTGTACTGCCCTTCGCGCCACGGCGCAAGCAGCGACTCGATGAAGTAAATCCCCGGCTCAATGGTCAGGACCATGCCAGGCTGGAGCACGCGGGTACAGCGCAGGTACGGATATTTTGACGGCGCGGCAAGATGCGTACCGCTGTCATCCTGCATAAATCCGCCAACGTCGTGTACCTGTAACCCCAACTGATGGCCGATTCCGTGCGGCATAAACGGCCCGGTAAGATTATTCTCCACCATCGCTTCTTCGCTCATATCCGTAACAATCTGGTGCTTACGCAACAGTTTAGCGATGCGTTGATGGAACTGGATGTGATAATCAACGTAGCTGACGCCCGCCTTCATGGTGGCGATCAGCGCCAGCTGTTCATCGTTAACGTCTTTTACCAGCTGCGCATAATCGTTGTCGCTTTTCGCCGACCAGGTACGTGTGAGATCTGCCGCGTAACCGTTGTACTCCGCGCCCGCATCCAGCAAAAAGCTGCGGATTTCAGATGGCGCCTGATGATCCAGTTTGGTGTAATGCAGTACAGAGGCGTGTTCATTGAGTGCGACGATATTGCCGTAAGGCACATCGGTATCACGATGTCCGGTGGCGGTCAGGTAGGCCAGATTAATGTCGAACTCGCTCATGCCGGAACGAAAGGCTTCTTCTGCGGCACGATGACCATTCACCGCCATTTTCTGCGCTTCTCGCATACAGGCCAGCTCATAGTCTGTTTTATAGGCGCGATAATAATGCAGGTAATCAATCACCCCTTTCGGGTTGATATTGCTGGCCGCAATATCCAGTTGCAGCGCGCGCTCCGGAACCGGGCCAATATAGCCGATATTGCCGCGTGCAGCAGGCAGTTGGCTACCAATGCCCTCCGCTTTTGGCAGCGCAATGACTTCAATTTCTTCTGTCCAGAAGGAGGTCGGCAGCGGTTCCACATTGTGCCAGTAATCCACCGGTAAATAGAACCACAGTTTCGGTTTGTTTACGCCATCCACCAGCAGCCAGCAGTTCGGCACCTGCGTCACTGGCACCCACGCCTTAAACTGCGGATTCACTTTAAACGGATAGGGATGATCGTCGAGGAAGACGTTAACCAGCTCGCCGGAATGAATAAGTAACGCATCGAGTTTGAAGCGCGCCAGCGCGTCACGTGTCCGTTCCTGTAGGGTAACGATATGATTTTTATAGAGTGCGGCCAGTGATTCCATTTTCTATCCTTCTGCTTTTTTGACCTCAAGTCTCCGCATCTTAGCACAACGACCCGAAAGAGCGTGATTTCTGCCGACCGTGATCGGATCGGCATTTTTTTAATCACTTATTTGCATTTCTTTAACACAAAATACACACTTCGATTCATCTGGTACGACCAGATCCCCATGTGGATTCAGGAGACTGACATGCTTTACAAAGGCGACACCCTGTACCTCGACTGGCTGGAAGATGGCATCGCCGAACTGGTGTTCGATGCCCCCGGCTCAGTCAATAAACTCGACACTGCGACCGTCGCCAGCCTCGGCCAGGCGCTGGATGTACTGGAAAAGCAGACAGATCTAAAAGGGCTGCTGCTGCGTTCTGAGAAAGCAGCCTTTATTGTCGGTGCGGACATCACCGAATTTCTTTCACTGTTTCTGGTTCCCGAAGAACAGTTAAGCCAGTGGCTACATTTTGCCAACAGCGTCTTTAACCGTCTGGAAGACCTGCCGGTCCCTACCCTTTCCGCCGTCAACGGCTATGCGTTGGGCGGCGGCTGCGAATGCGTGCTGGCGACCGATTACCGTCTGGCGACGCCCGATCTGCGCATCGGTCTGCCGGAAACGAAGCTGGGCATTATGCCAGGCTTTGGCGGCTCCGTCCGTATGCCGCGCATGCTGGGCGCCGACAGCGCGCTGGAAATTATTGCCGCCGGTAAAGACGTTGGCGCAGAGCAGGCGCTGAAAATCGGCCTGGTCGATGGTGTGGTGAAGGCGGAAAAACTGACGGAAGGCGCAATAGCGGTACTGCGCCAGGCGATTAACGGCGATCTGGACTGGAGAGCGAAACGTCAGCCAAAACTGGAACCCCTTAAACTCAGTAAGATTGAAGCCGCCATGAGCTTTACCATCGCCAAAGGCATGGTCGCGCAGACGGCGGGCAAACATTACCCGGCCCCTATGACAGCGGTGAAAACCATTGAAGCGGCGGCGCGCTTTGGCCGCGAAGAAGCGCTGAACCTGGAAAATAAGAGCTTTGTTCCATTGGCGCATACCAACGAAGCGCGCGCGCTGGTTGGCATCTTCCTGAACGATCAGTTCGTAAAAGGCAAAGCGAAGAAGCTGACCAAAAACGTTGAGACGCCAAAGCAGGCTGCCGTGCTGGGCGCGGGTATTATGGGCGGCGGTATCGCTTATCAATCGGCATGGAAAGGCGTGCCGGTGATCATGAAGGATATCAACGACAAATCGCTGACGCTGGGAATGACCGAAGCCGCCAAACTGCTGAATAAACAGCTGGAGCGCGGCAAGATTGACGGTCTGAAGATGGCGGGGGTGATTTCGACGATTCATCCGACGCTCGACTACGCTGGCTTTGATCGCGTGGACGTGGTTGTGGAAGCCGTTGTGGAAAACCCGAAGGTGAAAAAAGCCGTGCTGGCGGAAACAGAAGAAAAGGTCCGCCCGGATGCTGTGCTGGCGTCAAACACGTCCACGATTCCCATTAGCGAACTGGCAAGCGTACTGAAGCGTCCGGAAAACTTCTGCGGGATGCATTTCTTTAACCCGGTGCACCGTATGCCGCTGGTCGAAGTGATCCGTGGCGAACAAACGTCTGATGACACCATCGCCAAAGTGGTGGCGTGGGCCAGCAAAATGGGCAAAACGCCCATCGTCGTTAACGACTGCCCGGGCTTCTTCGTTAACCGCGTACTGTTTCCGTACTTTGCCGGATTCAGCCAGCTGCTGCGCGACGGCGCGGATTTCCGCAAAATCGACAAAGTGATGGAAAAGCAATTTGGCTGGCCGATGGGTCCGGCGTATCTGCTGGACGTCGTGGGCATTGATACCGCCCACCATGCGCAGGCAGTGATGGCCGCAGGTTTCCCGCAGCGTATGCAGAAAGATTATCGCGACGCGATCGACGCCCTCTTCGACGCCAACCGTTTTGGTCAGAAGAACGGTCTGGGTTTCTGGCGCTATAAAGAAGACAGCAAAGGTAAACCGAAAAAAGACGACGACGCGGCCGTGGACAGCCTGCTGGCGGACGTCAGCAACGCGAAGCGTGATTTCAGCGACGACGAAATTATCGCCCGCATGATGATCCCAATGGTCAACGAAGTGGTGCGTTGTCTTGAAGAAGGCGTCATCGCCAGCCCGGCGGAAGCCGATATGGCATTGGTGTACGGCCTGGGCTTCCCGCCATTCCACGGCGGCGCGTTCCGCTGGCTGGATACGCTCGGCAGCGTGAAGTACCTCGACATGGCGCAACAGTATCAGTCTCTCGGTCCGCTGTATGACGTGCCGGAAGGGCTGCGCGACAAAGCGCGCCATAACGAACCCTACTATCCAGCAGTTGAGCCAGCCCGTCCGGTTGGCGAGCTGAAAACGGCTTAAGGAGTCACAATGGAAAAGGTTGTCATTGTTGATGCGATTCGCACCCCGATGGGCCGTTCAAAAGGCGGCGCGTTCCGTAACGTGCGCGCGGAAGATCTCTCCGCGCACCTGATGCGTAGCCTGCTGGCGCGTAACCCGGCGCTGGATCCTGCCGCGCTGGACGATATCTACTGGGGCTGCGTACAGCAGACCCTGGAGCAAGGTTTCAACATCGCCCGCAACGCGTCGCTGCTGGCGGAGATCCCGCACTCGGTTCCGGCAGTTACCGTTAACCGCCTTTGCGGTTCGTCAATGCAGGCGCTGCATGACGCCGCGCGGATGATCATGTCCGGCGATGCGCAGGCCTGTCTTGTCGGCGGCGTGGAGCATATGGGCCATGTGCCGATGAGCCACGGCGTGGATTTCCATCCGGGTCTGAGCCGCAACGTCGCCAAAGCCGCGGGTATGATGGGGCTGACCGCAGAGATGCTCTCCCGCATGCACGGCATCAGCCGTGAAATGCAGGACGCGTTTGCCGCGCGCTCGCACGCCCGAGCCTGGGCGGCAACCCAGTCTGGCGCGTTTAAGAATGAGATCATCCCGACCGGCGGTCACGACGCGGACGGTGTGCTAAAGCAATTGACTTACGACGAAGTGATCCGTCCGGAAACGACCGTCGAAGCGCTGTCCACCCTGCGTCCGGCGTTCGATCCGGTCAGCGGTACGGTAACGGCAGGCACTTCGTCAGCCCTTTCCGACGGCGCAGCCGCGATGCTGGTAATGAGCGAGAGCCGTGCGCGGGAACTGGGCCTGAAAATACGCGCCCGCGTACGTTCAATGGCGGTGGTGGGGTGCGATCCCTCGATCATGGGCTACGGTCCGGTTCCGGCGTCGACGCTGGCGCTGAAGAAAGCCGGGCTGACCGCCAGTAATATCGGCGTGTTTGAGATGAACGAAGCGTTTGCCGCGCAGATCCTGCCGTGCATTAAAGATCTTGGGCTGATGGAGCAGATTGACGAGAAGATCAACCTGAACGGCGGCGCGATCGCCCTCGGTCATCCGCTCGGCTGTTCAGGCGCCCGCATCAGCACGACGTTAATCAATCTGATGGAACGTAAAGATGTGGAGTTTGGTCTGGCGACAATGTGTATCGGCCTGGGGCAGGGCATCGCGACAGTATTCGAGCGTGTCTAGGTGAGTTCAAGGCCCGGCACGCTCCGGGCCACCAGAAAAATCACCGGAGGGCGTCTCCCTTCACCGGGCATTATTTAGTTGCCGTTCTTCCCGCCTGTCAGGGGCGGGTTTTTTATTGCTTAAATGAAAGCGAACGCATCGCCAAACAGACGATCGGCTCGCGCGCTGCGCTCGTTGCAGAACAGGTCGCGCGCAATTTTCGCCATCTCAAAGCGACCCGCAATATAAATATCATGTTCTGCCAGCGTACCGTGATCCTGCAACACGGCGGTTAATACCGTCCCGGTGCGCCCGCGCCAGCCCGCTTCAGGCTGTTCAACCACCGGCTCCACGCGCAGGTTCGGGTGCTTCAGCGTCAGCGCTTCCAGCTCTGAGAGATCGTAGAGATGCTTCTCTTCGCGGCCACCCCAGTAAATGGTCACCTCACGGTTCGGGTTGCGCGCCAGGGCCGTCAACAGTATTGAACGCGCGTAAGAAAATCCGGTACCGCCGGCAATCAGGATCAGCGGGCGCTCTTCATCGTCGCGCAGCCACGCTTCACCGTGCGGAATATCAACGACGATCTCATGATCTTTAAGAATGCGATCCATCACCGCTTTGGCATAGAGGTTAATTTCAGACGCGCCAATATGAAGCTCAATAAACCCCTGTTCGTCCGGCGTTGACGCCATTGAGAACGGACGTTTATCCCGTTCGTCCATCACCACCATCAAATACTGACCGGCACGAAAGGAAAATGCCGCGTCGGGCACTAAACGAACGCGGTATACGGTATCGGTGATAGCTTCTACCGAGGTCACTTTACAGCTTAAGGTTGTCATGCGCTCCCTCTATGGGTCTATAGGGCAAAACGTTCGCGCCTCAGGCGCCTTTACCGTGATTAAAGATGGCCAGTTCATCCCAGATCGCGTCAACACGCGCGATAACATCCGGGTCTTTTTTAATGGGACGCCCCCACTCGCGTTGGGTTTCACCAGGCCATTTGTTCGTGGCATCCAGCCCCATTTTTGAACCCAGCCCGGAGACCGGCGAAGCAAAATCCAGATAATCGATTGGCGTGTTCTCGACCAGCACCGTGTCCCGTGCAGGGTCCATACGGGTGGTGATCGCCCAGATGACGTCGTTCCAGTCGCGAGCGTTGACATCGTCATCACAGACGATAACAAACTTGGTGTACATAAACTGGCGTAAAAATGACCAGACCCCCATCATGACGCGTTTCGCATGTCCCGCGTACTGTTTTTTCATCGTCACGACGGCCAGACGGTATGAACAGCCTTCCGGCGGCAGGTAAAAATCGACGATTTCCGGAAACTGCTTTTGCAGAATGGGGACAAAGACTTCGTTCAACGCTACGCCAAGTACCGCCGGTTCATCCGGTGGACGACCGGTATAAGTGGAGTGGTAAATGGCGTCTTCACGCCGGGTAATATGCGTGACGGTAAAGACCGGGAAGCTGTCCACCTCGTTGTAATAGCCGGTATGGTCGCCGTATGGGCCTTCCGGCGCCATCTCGCCGGGCTCAAGATACCCTTCCAGTACGATCTCCGCGCTGGCTGGCACTTCGAGATCGTTAGAAATACATTTAACCACTTCGGTTTTTGTACCGCGCAGCAGACCGGCAAAAGCATATTCGGACAGCGTATCCGGCACTGGCGTCACTGCGCCAAGAATCGTGGCCGGATCGGCCCCCAGCGCCACGGAAACCGGGAAGCGCTCGCCAGGGTGCGCCGCACACCACTCCTGATAATCAAGTGCGCCGCCGCGATGCGACAGCCAGCGCATGATGAGCTTATTTTTACCAATCAACTGCTGACGATAAATGCCCAGATTCTGCCGCTCTTTATGCGGCCCACGGGTCACGGTAAGCCCCCAGGTAATGAGCGGCGCAGCATCTTCCGGCCAGCAGGTCATAATGGGAATGCGGTTCAGATCGACGTCATCACCCGTAATAATCTTCTGCTGACAGGGCGCGCCACGAAGGCGCTTCGTCGGCATATTCAGCACCTGTTTGAACTGCGGAAGTTTGTCAAAGAGATCGCGAAAGCCCCTCGGCGGTTCCGGTTCTTTCAGAAAGGCCAGCAGCTTACCCACTTCACGCAGTGCGGAGACATCATCCTGCCCCATCCCCATCGCGACGCGCTTTGGCGTGCCAAACAGGTTACAGAGCACCGGCATGGAATAGCCTTTAGGATTTTCAAACAGCAGCGCGGGTCCGCCAGCACGCAGCGTGCGGTCAGCAATTTCAGTGATTTCCAGGTGCGGGTCAACTTCAAGCGTGATGCGTTTAAGTTCGCCCTGTTGTTCAAGCAGCGTCAGGAAGTCGCGTAAATCGTGATATTTCATGGCGTCCATTATAGCCTCTGGGTAAGCGCCTCATTATACGGCGTTCATCATCGTGATGCTGTATTTTTGTTAAATTAGCGTGAACTCAGGCAGCCAACAAAGAAGCAGCCAGAATTACGCCGGGTATAATTAACTTAGCGCATAGCTTTTGCTATGCTTGCGCCCCGAACAAGCGGATAAGAGTCATTATGCAATCCTGGTATTTACTGTACTGCAAGCGCGGGCAACTTCAGCGTGCCCAGGAACACCTCGAAAGACAGGCGGTCAATTGCCTGACGCCGATGATCACCCTGGAAAAGATGGTGCGTGGAAAACGTACCGCAGTCAGCGAACCGCTGTTCCCCAACTATCTGTTTGTGGAATTTGATCCGGAAGTGATTCATACCACAACGATTAACGCCACGCGAGGCGTCAGCCACTTCGTTCGTTTTGGCGCTTCCCCGGCCACCGTACCCCCCAGCGTCATCCATCAACTCTCCGTGTATAAACCGGAAGGCATTGTGGATCCGGAGACGCCTTACCCGGGTGACAGCGTGATCATCACCGAAGGCGCCTTTGAAGGGCTTCAGGCAATCTTCACCGAACCAGACGGCGAAGCACGCTCTATGCTGCTGCTTAACCTGCTGAATAAAGAGGTGAAGCAGAGTGTGAAAAACACGGGTTTCCGTAAGCTATAACGCTCTTGCCGACCCGCATCCGGTTCACGGCGCGATGCCGAACAGCGTTCTGACATTGGTATCCGTTGTGGCGGCAAGCCACTGCGGATCGTCCCCGCGCCAGTGCGCGATACGCGCAAAGATATGCGGCAGATGCGCCGGTTCATTGCGCCGCGACGCCGGTTTCGGCGACAGATCGCGCGGCAATAAATAGGGTGCATCGGTTTCGATCAGCAGCTTATCCGCAGGAATAAACGGCAGTATTTCACGCAACGCCAGCCCGCGGCGCTCATCACACACCCAGCCCGTAATGCCTATGTATAACCCTCTGTCGATGCACGCCTGCATCTCCTGGCGTGTGCCGGTAAAACAGTGCAGCACAGCGCCCGGGAGCTTATCCAGCCACGGATCGAGCAGCGCCAGGAAACGCGTATGTGCGTCACGGCAATGCATAAAAACCGGCATCTGTAATTCGGCGGCTATCCGCAACTGTGCGTCGAAAGCTCGCTCCTGCTCTTCTGGCGTGGAAAAGTTGCGATTGAAATCAAGACCGCACTCGCCAATCGCCACCACCTCCGGTAACGCCGCCAGGGCGACAATGGCTTCCTCCGTTGACGGTTGCCATTGGCTACTGTCGTGCGGGTGAACGCCGGCGGTGGACCAACATTGGGGATAATGTTGCGCAAGACGCTGCGCCTGCTGACTTTCATGGAGATTCGTGCCGGTAAGAAGCATGCCGTTCACGCCAGCGGCAAGCGCTCGCGCCACCACCTCGTCCCGGTCTCTGGAGAACTGCGAACTGGTCAGGTTTACGCCAATATCAAACATGCTTCTCTCCATATGAAAACCGCCCTGACGGGCGGTTATATTTAATCTTCGGTCTTTCCGGCTCTTGCAGCGTCTGCTTCTGCTTCCGCCTCGTTATCTTCATCCCGCGTCTGTCGTTTGCCGACGTAAAAACGCGAAAAGAAAACGCCGACTTCAAACAGGCAGTACATGGGTATTGCCAGCAGCGTTTGAGAAAAAACGTCCGGCGGCGTAAGCAGCATGCCAATTACAAAGGCGCCAACCAGCACGTAGGGACGTTTTTTACGCAGATCGTCCGGCGTGGTAATACCTACCCAACACAGCAATACGATGGCAACCGGCACCTCAAAGGAAATACCAAACGCCATAAACAGCGCCATGACAAAGCTGAGATAGCTGGCAATGTCGGTCGAGACCTGTACGCCTTCCGGCGCAGTGTTAGCCAAAAAGCCAAACGCCAGCGGGAACACCACGAAATAGGCGAACGCCATACCAATATAGAACAGCAGCGAACTGGAGATCAGCAGCGGTACCACCAACCGACGCTCATGTTTATACAACGCCGGTGCAATAAACGCCCAGACCTGATACAGGATCACTGGTGCTGACAGGATCAGCGACACCATGAAGGTCAGTTTGATTGGCGTGAAAAAGGGTGATGCGACGTCCGTCGCGATCATGGTCGCACCCTGCGGCAGCTGTTTTATCAGCGGCGCGGAAACCAGGTGATAGATGTCATTAGCAAAATAGACCAATGCCAGAAAAATCACGATAACCGCAATGATGCAGTTAAGCAGGCGTTTGCGCAGCTCGATCAGGTGCGTGATAAGCGGTTGAGTATCTTCTACAGCCATGTTTACGGTTTATCACTCGACGTGGTGGAGGCGCCTGCAGCAGGCGCAGCGGATTTCGGTTCAGCGTCTTTCACGCCAGCGACAGGCTTCTCCGCCGCCACAGGTTTTTTATCCTCGGCAACCGCAGCCGTTTCCAGAGCCTCGGGGGCCTGTTCAGGCGCGCTGGCCTGGACTTCTGCCGTCGCCGGGGTAACCCCTTCATGCTGCTCTTCGTTCCCTTTGACTATCGGGTTATGGATAGTATGCGCTTCATCACTCGCCTTTTCCGGCTCGTTAGCGCTGTAGGAACGTTTCATCGACTCTGCCGCCTGACGCAGTTCGTCCATTGAGGCCTTCAACTCAGGCGTCAGGTTTTCGAGGCTCGCTTTCTCAACTTTCTTCAGGCTGTCCTGAAACTCCTGGAGCTTCAGTTCCTGCGTCAGTTCATTCTGAACGGTCGTGGCGAGAGAGCGCAGCGCGCGAACCCAGCCCGCTATCGTTTTGACGGCTACCGGCAGTCGCTGCGGCCCCAGCACGACGAGGCCGATAATAAATACCAGTAACAGTTCGCTAAAACCGATATCAAACACGAATTACACCTGCTCTTTATCGTGGCGCTTGGCGTCTTCTGTTTTAGCGTCTGCGGTTTTGTCAGTGATTGACTTCGCGGTGAAGTCAGCATCCTGACTGGTTTTTTCCTGTTTCGCATCATCATCACTCATGGCTTTTTTGAAGCCTTTAATGGATGCGCCGAGATCGGAACCGATAGAACCGAGCTTTTTGGTGCCAAACAACAGGACAACGATGACGGCAATGATCACCAACTGCCAAATACTGATACCACCCATACATGTTCCTCAGTGATAGATGATGAAATAATTAGGCCCGTAGTATACGTTACATAGCCCGCGATGAGCGATGAAAAAATCAGCGAGTTTTGCGCCAGCCAACGATCCAGGCGACGAGGCCGCCCGCCATTAACCAGCCGGGCATATAGCCCCATTCAGGACGACTAATCAGCAGGAAGGTCCCACTTAATAGCAGCGTGGCGCCAATACCGAATAAATAACGGGACTGACCCTGACGGACATGGTTCTCATGAAGCTCGCGCGCAATCTTATCAACACTGTGCTGTAAATATTTGCCCTGGCGCAAACTGTCGTACACCAGTTCAGGCAGTTCCGGCATTTTTTCGACCCAGAACGGCGCTTTTTCCTTAAAGGCTCTGACCAGAGCAGGAATACCGACCTGATCTTTGATCCAGGATTCGAGAAAAGGTTTCGCCGTTTTCCAGAGATCGAGCTGCGGATACAGCTGACGACCCACGCCTTCAACGTACAACAATGTCTTCTGCAATAATACCAACTGCGGCTGCACTTCCATGTTGAATCGACGCGCCGTATTGAAAAGGTTTAACAACACGTGGCCAAACGAGATCTCCGCCAGCGGCTTTTCAAAGATAGGCTCACAGACCGTGCGGATAGCGAACTCAAACTCTTCGACGTTGGTATCCGGCGGAACCCAGCCTGAATCGACGTGTAATTCCGCCACTTTGCGGTAATCACGGTTAAAGAAGGCGATGAAATTTTCCGCCAGATAACGTTTATCTTCTTTGTTTAACGAGCCGACAATACCGCAATCAATACCTATATACTGCGGATCTTCCGGGTGCTCATAGCTCACGAAGATATTGCCGGGGTGCATGTCCGCATGGAAAAAGCTGTCGCGAAACACCTGGGTGAAGAACACTTGCACACCGCGTTCTGCCAGCAGTTGCATGTTGGTGCCGTTCTTTTCCAGCGCCACGACATCGGAAACCGGAATACCGTAAATGCGCTCCATCACCATCATGTTCTCACTGCAATAGTCAGAATACACTTCCGGGACGTAGAGCATCGGACTGCCTTCAAAGTTTCGGCGCAGCTGGATAGCATTAGCCGACTCGCGCAGCAGGTTCAACTCATCGATTAGCGTCTTCTCGTACTCGCGTACCACTTCCGTTGGACGCAGACGACGACCATCCGGCAGCAAGCGGGGCACCCAGCGCGCCAGGCGGTAAATAAGCTTAAGATCCGCTTTGATGATCGGCAAAATGTCCGGGCGGATAACCTTAATGACCACCTCTTTGCCGTTCGATTTCAGCCTGGCCGTATGCACCTGGGCGATGGACGCTGACGCCAGCGGCTTGATCTCAAAATCGTCAAACCAGGCTTCAACGGGCAGTCCGCCCATCGCCGCTTCGATTTGCGCTTTCGCCAGTTTGCCGTCAAACGGCGCGACTTTGTCCTGCAACAGCGCAAGCTGGTCAGCAATTTGCGGCGGGAAGAGATCGCGGCGGGTAGAGAGCATCTGCCCGAACTTGATCCACACTGGCCCTAACTCTTGCAGTGCCAGTCTCAGCCGCTCTCCCAGCAGTTTGTCTTTATGACGGTTTGGCATCCAGAACAGGCCATATCGCCATAACCGTAGCGGCAGCGTGATCCGCATTCTGGGGATGAGCTCATCAAGTCCGTAGCTTAAAAAGGTGCGAATGATGAAATATAGGCGCCGTACTTCACCTGGCGTCATTTAGCCTCCAGTTTTTCCAGCCGCTTCGTCAGCGCATCAACAGCGCGTTCCACCGCTGCCGTTTCTTCCGCAAACCAGGCGACCTCAAGGGGTCCGGGCGCCATTCGCCACTCTTCCGTGATTGCTTCGGCGACATAGCGCTGTTGGCGTTGAATGCCGTGACGGAGAAATCTGGCCCCACCGCGCAGGGCTTTACCGATCCCTTCCGCCGCGATATCGCCAGTGTAGGGCGCGATCAGCTCGGCAGGATCGAATTCCGCTAAATCGGCAAGGGCGACAAAATTCTGAACGACCTGAATATCACCCTGAACTTCCAGTTCGCCACTGCGAATCAGCGCGGTGAGCTGCTGACGGTCGCGCAGTTCAGGCAGCACGCTGGCGTAGGTAATGACGGTGCAATCAGCCTCGCCCGCCCACTCACCCAGCACGTCAACCTGACGCTCGCTGAAAACCAGAATCAATGATGTCGAAAAGCCTTTTAGTTCCACGCGCAGCACTTTACCCAGCAGGCGCGTTCGCGCGGTTTTCAGCGCTGGTGAACGGTACAGGAACGTATTGAGCAGACTTTCCATTCCTGCGGTCACTAAGGGTTTAAAAGGCATCCCCGCTCTCCTGTCAGAACTTATAGCCGCGATGCAGCGCTACCACACCCGCCGTCAGGTTGTAATAATCGACGCTTTCAAACCCGGCGTCCTGCATCATCGCTTTCAGCGTGTCCTGATCGGGATGCATACGAATAGATTCCGCTAAATAGCGGTAGCTGTCCGCATCGTTCGCCACCATGGATCCGATGCGTGGTAGAACGTGGAAAGAGTAGGCATCGTAGGCTTTGCTCAGCGGCTCGATAATCGGCTTAGAAAATTCCAACACCAGCAGGCGTCCGCCGGGTTTCAGCACGCGGAACATGGAGCGCAGGGCTTTGTCTTTGTCCGTGACGTTACGTAGACCGAAGGAAATGGTGATACAGTCAAAGGTGTTGTCCGGAAAGGGCAGCGCTTCCGCGTTAGCCTGAACGTATTCGACGTTGCCGATAACCCCGATGTTACGCAGTTTTTCACGGCCCATCTTAAGCATGGAGTCATTGATATCCGCCAGAATCACCTTGCCGGTTTCACCGACCAGGCGAGAGAACTTGGCCGTCAGATCGCCCGTCCCTCCGGCCAGATCAAGCACCGTCTGACCGCGGCGAACGCCGCTGCAGTCGATAGTGAAGCGCTTCCACAAGCGATGAATGCCAAATGACATTAAATCATTCATGACATCATATTTTGAGGCCACAGAATGAAAAACGTGGGCCACCATGTCTGCTTTCTGTTCTTTAGCGACAGTCTGAAAACCAAAGTGCGTCGTTTCTTGTGAATTATCCACCATCTCAGTGCCTGCTCATCAAAAAATTGTTCGAGAAGTGTAACAGATTGGGGCTATTTGCCCTACCCTTCTACCCGTTCCGGCGACGCCAAACGGGCTAAATCGATTGCTGTTTGACGCCGCTATCGTCTGAATGAAGCGTGTTTTCAGGTGCTTCGGGCACCGCGCGCAAACGGTATTCTTCATCCTGCGACGTCGCCTGTTCCGCCAGTTCCGGATTAATCTCGCGTTTGATTTCCACGCCTAACCCCCGAAACGCTTCTGCCTGCGCCAGCACGTTGCCGCGCCCCGACGTCAGTTTTTTCATCGCCTGACGGTAGTTGTCCTGCGCTTTCTCGAGGCTTTGCCCGACAGACGACATATCATCCACAAACAGCCGCATCTTGTCGTACAGTTTACTGGCTCGTTCGGCAATTTGCTGCGCATTGCGGCTTTGATGTTCGTAGCGCCACAGGTTGGCGATGGTCCGTAACGCCACCAGCAACGTCGTAGGGCTGACCAGCATAATGTTATTTCTCAATGCCTCGGTAATCAGTTCGGGCTGTCTGTCCAGCGCCAGCAAAAAAGCAGGCTCGACGGGGATAAACATCAGCACATAGTCCAGCGAGCGCAGTCCTGGAAGCTGCTGATAATCTTTACGCCCAAGCAGGCGAATATGGTTACGCACGGATGCGATATGCTCCTGGAGCGCGCTCTCACGGGTGACGTCATCTTCCGCGTTGAAATAGCGCTCATAGGCCACCAGCGTCATTTTAGCGTCGATCACGACATCTTTGCCCTGCGGTAAGCGGACAATCACGTCGGGCTGCATCCGCGAACGGACATCATTTTCAATGCTGACCTGCGTTTCGTACTCATAGCCTTCGCGCAGGCCGGAAGCCTCCAGCACGCGGGTAAGCACCACCTCACCCCAGTTGCCCTGGGTTTTATTGTCGCCTTTCAGCGCGCGCGTGAGATTGACCGCTTCCTGCGCCATCTGCGCATTGAGCTGTTGCAGATTACGAATCTCATGCGCCAGCGTATGCCGCTCGCGCGCCTCCTGACCAAAGCTGTCCTGAACCTGGCGGCGAAAACCGTCCAGTTGCTCACGCAACGGCATGAGCAGACTGTTAAGGCTCTGTCGGTTTTGCTCGTCGACCCGGCGGTTGCTTTGCTCAAAAATCCGGTTCGCCAGGTTTTCGAACTGCTCGCTGAGGCGCTGTTCGCTATTGATCATCTGACGAATTTTGTCTTCCGCATGCTGCTGCGTCGCTTCCATTCGCGTCGTGACTTCCCGCAGATCCGCTTCCAGCGAGGTGTTAATACTGCGCAGACTGCGAAGCTCATTGTTCAGCAGTTCGCACTCGTCGCGCCAGTGATCGCTTTGGGCAAGCTCCTGTCTGGCCGCGCTTAGCGCCGCCACCATCTCTTCACGCTCGGTAAGCTGATCGGCTTTTTGCTGTGCATGTTGATAACTGGCGATCAGCCAGCCCAGCGCAACGCCTACCAACGCTATCACTGCATAAATTATGAGAGAGATATCCAAAATGCCTCCTGCCGCAACCACTCACCAGCACAAAATAGAATTGTGCTGTATAAACGTCCAGTTTGAAAGGGATTTCCTGCGAGGCGTTACGCAAAATAAAAAGGCCGAACGCGTCGGCCCTGGAGGGAAAAACAGAAAATTAGATCAGGCGACGCGCCGCTTCCACCACGATTTTCACCGCATGGCTTTCGGTTTGCTTCATGGTCTCGGCGTTCGGTATCTCTTGCTGAGTACGGTTGACGATAACCCCGGCAACCATTCCCGCACGCAGACCCTGGCTGGCGCACATGGTCAGCAAAGTGGCGGACTCCATCTCATAGTTCATGACGCCCATCGCCTGCCACTCTTCCATCGAGCCTTTAAAGCGGCTCACAACGCGACCAGAATAGGTGTCGTAACGCTCCTGCCCTGGATAGAAAGTGTCAGAGGACGCGGTTACGCCTACGTGCGTGGTCGCCCCTATTGATTTCGCCGCCTCGACCAGCGCGGTGGTACAGTCAAAATCTGCCACCGCCGGGAATTCCATCGGCGCGAAGTGCAGGCTTGCACCGTCGAGACGCACAGATGCCGTGGTCACCAGAACATCGCCCACATTGATATGCGGCTGAATCGCGCCGGTGGTACCGATACGCAGGAAAGTACGAATGCCCAGCTGCGCCAGCTCTTCTACGGCGATGGAGGTGGACGGGCCGCCGATACCGGTCGAGCAGACAATCACAGACTTGCCGTCCAGCTCTGCGCGCCAGGTCGTAAATTCGCGATGCGATGCCAGCTTAACCGGCTTATCCATCAGCGCGGCGATCTTTTCCACACGCTCCGGATCGCCTGGAACGATTGCAAGCGTAGCCCCTTGTAAATCGCTTTTGGTGAGGCCGAGATGAAAAACATCAGACTTGGACATATAAAACTCCTCTGTGATTCGGTTTTAGTCAGAAGAAGCAAAAAGATACTCTACCGAAGGACGCAGGTGATTTTCGTGACCATCATCACCATGAGGGAAAACAGTTGCATTGAATTACGCTGATTAAGTGATGTTGATCACAATTAATTGTCAACCCTGCCTTCCATTGCACAAAAATTGAGCCAATTCAGGCAGTGTGCTTTAGTGAAGGCTGTCTATAGTTAACATTGCGCTATGTATTTTAAGGGTACGGAGAATACCATGACCTCAACACAACAAACGGGCTTTGCACCTGCGGCCTCTCCCCTCGCCTCTACAACGGTTCACACTCCGGACGACGCCATTATTGCCGGTTTTACCTCCATCCCTTCTCAGGGAGAAGATATGCCGGCTTATCAGGCGCGACCAAAACAAAACGATGCGCCCCTGCCAGTGGTCATTGTAGTGCAGGAAATTTTTGGCGTGCATGAACACATTCGCGATATTTGCCGCCGGCTGGCGCTGGAAGGGTATCTGGCTATTGCGCCAGAGCTCTATTTTCGCGAGGGCGATCCGAATGATTACAGCGACATCCCGACGCTGTTCAGCAATCTGGTCAGCAAAGTGCCGGATGCACAGGTGCTGGCCGATCTTGACCACGTCGCCAGTTGGGCGGCCCGCAACGGCGGCGATCCGCACCGTCTGATGGTGACCGGTTTTTGCTGGGGGGGACGCATTAGCTGGCTGTACGCCGCGCATAATCCACAGCTCAAAGCTGCCGTCGCCTGGTATGGGAAACTGATGGGTGAAAAGACCCTGAACTCACCGAAGCATCCGGTCGATATCGCCACGGATTTAAATGCGCCAGTGCTGGGGCTGTATGGTGGTCAGGATACGGGGATCCCGCTCGATACGGTTGAGACAATGCGCCAGGCGCTGCGGGCGGCAAACGCGAAAGCAGAGATTGTAGTTTATCCGGATGCCGGACACGCATTTAATGCCGATTACCGTCCGAGTTATCATGCAGAATCCGCGAAAGATGGCTGGCAGAGAATGCTGGCGTGGTTCAGCCAGTACGGCGGGAAGAGAGCGTAATGATTAAAAGCCCGGTGGCGGCTACGCCTTGCCGGGCCTTTGTCACAGGGTTGGCAAAGATATTAACCCTGACGCAAATTCTGCGCTGCCTTCACCATGTTCGCCAGCGCCGCACGCGTTTCCGGCCAGCCGCGAGTTTTCAGGCCGCAGTCCGGGTTGACCCACAAACGTTCCGCCGGGATGCGCTGGGCCGCTTTTTGCAGCAGGGCTTCAATCCACTCCACGCCTGGCACGTTCGGGGAGTGAATGTCATACACGCCCGGCCCAATTTCGTTCGGGTAGTCGAACTCTTCAAATGACTCCAGTAGCTCCATGTCTGAACGCGACGTCTCAATGGTGATCACATCCGCATCCAGCGCGGCAATCGAGTCCATGATGTCGTTAAACTCGCAGTAGCACATGTGGGTATGGATCTGCGTGTCGTCCTTAGCGACGGCGGCGCTGATGCGGAACGCTTCCACGCCCCACTGTAAATAGGCATCCCAGTCGCTGCGACGCAGCGGCAGACCTTCACGTAGCGCCGGTTCGTCAATCTGGATAATACCAATGCCCGCAGCTTCCAGATCCGCCACTTCATCCCGCAGCGCCAGCGCGATCTGTTTGGCGATGGTTTCGCGGGTCACGTCTTCGCGCGGGAAGGACCAGCAGAGAATGGTCACCGGACCGGTTAACATGCCTTTTACCGGCTTGTCGGTCAGCGACTGAGCGTACTTCGCCCAGTCGACGGTAATCGGCGCAGGACGGCTGACATCACCAATTACCACTGGCGGCTTCACGCAGCGCGAGCCGTAACTCTGCACCCAGCCGTTCTGGGTAAAAACAAAGCCGTCAAGATGCTCACCAAAGTACTCCACCATGTCGTTACGCTCAGCTTCGCCATGGACCAGCACGTCCAGCCCTAATCGCTCCTGTTCAACAATCGCCTGCTTAATGTGTTCGGCAATACCGGTGCGGTAGTGATTCGCATCCAGATTACCTTTTTTGAAGTCCAGTCGCAGGCCGCGGATTTCCGTGGTTTGCGGGAAGGAACCGATGGTGGTCGTCGGCCAGGCGGGTAATTTGAAACGCGCACGCTGGGCTTCGGCGCGCACTTCATACGGATTCTGACGTTGACTGTCCTGCGCGGAGATCGCCGCCAGACGTTTTTCTACCGCCGCATTATGTACGCGTGTTGACTGCCGACGCGCCTGAATCGGTACGCTCCACTCGCGAATTGCCGTCGTGTCGCCGCTGTTCAGCGCATCGCGCAGCAGGGCCAGCTCTTCACATTTTTGCAGGGCAAAAGCAAACCAGCTTTTCACCTCCGCATCCAGACGGGTCTCTACGCTCAGATCGATCGGGCTGTGCAGCAGGGAGCAGGAAGAAGCGATCCACAGCTCACGTTTGTCCACGATGTCCTTAATTTGTGCGTATTTTTCCGTTAGATCGGCGCGCCAGACGTTACGACCATTTACCAGACCTGCAGACAGTAGCCAGTCAGTGGGCAGACGCGTATGCAGTTCCGCCACATCGTCTTTACCGTGTACCAGGTCAACGTGCAGACCCTGTACCGGCAGCGCAGTAATAGTGTCGAGATTCGGCGTCACGCCCTCGAAATAGGTAGTGAGCAGCAGCTTCACCTGTCCGGTGAGCGCGTCATACGCCGGTTTAAAGGCATCGAGCCAAACCTGGGGCAGCTCCAGCACCAGCGCAGGCTCATCGATTTGTACCCACTGAATGCCGCGTTTGCCCAGTTCAATCAGCACCTGTTTATAGACCGGCAGAATATCGTTCAGCAGGCTGAGACGGTCAAATTGCTCGCCTTTCACTTTACCCAGCCACAGGTACGTTATCGGCCCCAGCAGGACCGGTTTCACCTGGTGGCCCAGCGCCAGCGCTTCGTCTACTTCGTCCAGAAGCTGGGTCCAGGTCAGTTTGAACTGCTGACCTTTTACGAATTCCGGCACCATGTAGTGATAGTTAGTGTTAAACCATTTGGTCATTTCTGCCGCCGCAGCCGGTTCACCGGTCGGCGCGCGACCGCGGCCAATGCGGAACAGGGTATCGATATCAACAGAGCCGTCTTTATTCTGATGACGTGCCGGTACGTTGCCAAGCAGCAGGCTGGTGGTCAGCACATGGTCGTACCAGGCGAAATCGCCAACCGGCAGCAGGTCAATACCGGCCTGTTTTTGTTGATCCCAGTGGCGCGCGCGCAATTCACGCCCTACCGCCAGCAGCTCTTCACGGGACGCGTTGCCCGCCCAGTAGCTTTCTTGCGCTTTTTTCAGCTCGCGACGCAGGCCGACGCGAGGAAAACCGAGGGTGTGATTAATAATTGTCATTTTTATAACCTCATAATGTGTAATCCGAAGGATTTCGGATTTAGGGAAGGCGGCAAACTTGCTCATCCCCAGCAGCTTACTGAAGTAAGTGACTGGGGTGAGGAAGTGCAGCCAACGCACCATAAATTCGAAAGACGCAGGATTTAGACGTCCAGATGTTTACACATCTATATTTGGCGGTTACTGTATATTCCTCAAGCGCAATTTGCTCATGCCGAAGTGAAGGACTTTCATGATCGAGATTAAACACCTGAAAACGCTCCAGGCGCTGCGGAATACCGGGTCGCTCGCCGCCGCCGCCGCGACGCTGCATCAGACCCAATCCGCCTTGTCTCACCAGTTCAGCGATCTGGAACAGCGCCTTGGCTTTCGGCTGTTTATCCGTAAAAGCCAGCCGCTGCGCTTTACGCCGCAGGGTGAGATATTGTTACAGCTCGCCAACCAGGTATTGCCGCAGATTAGCCGCGCGCTGCAGGCCTGTAATGAACCGCAGCAAACACGCTTGCGCATCGCGATTGAGTGCCACAGCTGTATTCAGTGGCTGACCCCGGCGCTGGAGCAGTTCCGCGCGAAGTGGCCGCAGGTAGAGATGGATTTTAAATCCGGGGTGACGTTTGATCCGCAGCCAGCGTTGCAACAGGACGAACTGGATCTGGTACTGACCTCCGACATTCTGCCGCGCAGCGGGCTGCACTATTCCCCAATGTTTGATTTCGAAGTGCGGCTGGTACTGGCGCCCGATCACCCGCTGGCCAGTCAAATCCAGATCTCACCGGAAGATTTAGCCAGTGAAACGTTGCTGATCTATCCGGTACAGCGCAGCAGACTGGACGTCTGGCGACATTTTCTGCAGCCCGCAGGCATCAGCCCGGCGCTGAAAAGCGTTGATAACACGCTATTGTTGATTCAGATGGTAGCGGCAAGAATGGGCATCGCCGCCCTGCCGCACTGGGTGGTGGAGAGTTTTGAGCGCCAGGGTCTGGTGGTCACCAAAACTCTGGGCGATGGGCTCTGGAGCCGCCTTTACGCCGCCGTGCGCGACGGCGAACAGCGCCAGCCGGTGACCGATGCGTTTATTCGCTCGGCGCGCAGTCATGCCTGCGATCACCTGCCGTTTGTGCGGAGCGCGGAGCGACCCACTTTCGATGCACCCACAGAGAAGCCAGTATCACAACCGCGCCTGTGATAAAGCTCGGCCAGTGAGGCTGTTGATGCCAGATCGCCAGATTAACCAGCAGCCCGGCAGGCACATGCATGTTATTCATAATGCCTAACGTGCCGGCATCCACCTGCGTTGCCCCCACGTTCCACATGAAATAGCCGATACCTGACGCCGCCACGCCGAGGAAGACCAGAATGCCCCACTGCAGCGTCGTTTCTGGCATCTTCTGCGCATTGCCGAGCAAAGACCACGCCGCCACCGCCACCAGAAACGCGCCGACGTAGAACCAGGCGAACGCGTTGTACTGCGGCATAGGGCGGGTTTCCATTAGACGCTTGTAGCCCACCATGCCGATGGCAAAGCTGATATTGGAAAGCTGCACCAGCAGAAGGCCGGTCCAGAAGTGATCGGTGACCTGATCATAACGGATAATACCCGCGCCGATCACCGCCAGCAGGGCGCTAAACGCATATCCCCAGCGCAGGCGGCGTTTGCTCATCACGTCATAAATCAGCGTGATATAAAGCGGCGTCAGCACGGTAAACAACAACAGTTCCGACACGGTCAAATACAGATAGGCGTGGAAACTCAACATATACATTATGCCGAGCTGCATTGCGCCCACCAGCATATACAGCCCGACAGTTTTCAGGCTGTGGCCGCGCGTGCGCAGAAACGGTAAAAAGACCAACGCCGCCAGGCCAACCCGCACCAGCACGGCGAAATAGCTGTCGACGTGTCCGGCAAGGTATTCGCCGAACAGGCTAAAAGAAAACGCCCACAGGATGGTGGTAATGATGAGTAACGCCACAATGGAACTCTCCGGGTTCAAGGAGTATCCATTGTAGCGAAGAGTTAGGTTGACAACTGACTAACTAACGAACAACCACCTTAACGCAAAAACAGATTGCGCAGATAATGCGGCACCGCATCATCGGCATTAATCCCAATCACTTCCAGCTCAGCATGTAAATCTTTCAGACGCTGGTGGGCGTTGCCCATGATGCAGCCCTTGCCAGCCATCGACAGCATTTCCGCGTCGTTCATGCCATCACCAAAGGCGATGCAGTCGTTCAGGCTGTAGCCCATCGCCTTCGCCACGGCTTCCAGCGCGTGGCCTTTCGATACGCCGCCTGCCATCACCTCCAGACAGGTGAGCGTGGAAAAACTGACGTTCACGCGATCGCCCCAGCGCGCGTTGATCGCCTGTTCCAGTGGCAGCAGCACCTCATGGCTGTCGCTGGTGAAGAATACCTTGCTGATGCCTTCCGGCTCCAGCAGCGCAGGCTCAAACAGGGAGTAGTTAAAGACTGCCTCTTTGAAAAAACGCATTTCATCCGGGCGGTGACGGTTCATAAACCATTCATCGTCACGATAGACATTCGTGATGATATCCGGGCTTGCGTTCACCACACCAAACAGATCGCTGGCGATATCGCGATCCAGATTATGGGTAAACACCAGATTGCCGTCCATATCATGCACCCGCGCACCGTTAGAGGTGATCATGTAGGACTTAATCTCCAGATTATCGCGGATTTGTCCCACGTCGACGTGGTGGCGACCAGTGGCAAAAACAAAGTTAACGCCACGCGCGGTCAGCAGTTTCAGTGTCTCTTTAGCGTAAGGAGATAGGGTATGGTCGGGCGAGAGCAGCGTGCCATCTAAATCAGACGCAACAACCTGATACATATAAAAATTCAACCTCTAAGCAAAGCGGTTTCCGCTGGTGAGTTATGCTTGTTGAAAAAATCAACAATAGCGTGAAGCGCGACTGAGCGCATGGCGTCCTTTTCAAAAAGGATCTCATGGTACGCGCCTTTGATGACAAGCGGTTGACCCCCTTCGACCGGGTGTCCCGCCGCGGCGCGGATTTCACAAAAACGGTAATGCATGCGGTTATCCACCACACGCTCTTCTTCGGCCTGGATCAGCAACGTTGGCGTGGCGTCGTCGCCCGCCCCGGCCAGCACGTGCTCTGCCGCCAGGATGCCTTCACGTACCCAATGGTAGGTCGGGCCGCCCACGCGCAGCTGTGGCTCATCAGCGTAAAACCGCAGGTTACGCCGATAACGCTGCCGACTGTGCGTTAACAAATTCATGCCAAACGGCAACGCCCGCCAGCGCCCGGTGCCAATCGCATAACCTTCACGGATGCGGGGATGCCCCTCGGCCCAGTCGAGAATATGGCGAACCATCCAGTCGGGCAGGCGCATCACAATACCAAACATCGGCGCGCACAGCGCGATCGCGTCGCACTGGTTTGGATGACGTTGCAGAAACAAAGTCGCAATCGCGCCGCCCATTGAGTGCGCCAGAATGTAGCGCTTCCGCCACGGTCCCGGCTGCACTTCCTGTTCCCAGAACGCCGTTAAATCATCAACATAATCGTTGAAGTTATCGACATGACCACGGTGCGGATCCGATAACATGCGCCCGGAACGGCCCTGCCCCCGGTGATCAATGATCAGGACATCAAAGCCAAGATGAAACAGGTCATAGGCCAGTTCGGCATATTTAACGTAGCTTTCAATACGCCCCGGACAAACCACGATCACCCGATCGTTTTGCTCTGCGCGAAAACGGACGAAACGTACCGGCACGCTGTCTACGCCCGTAAATTCCGCTTCCTCCCGCTGGCGCCAGAAATCGGTCAGCGGTCCCATTGAGAACGCCGCGAACGCATTTTCTCTCGTTTCCCAGTCTTTTTGCTGCTGAAACATCAGGTATCCAGCCTCGTTTACCAGGTAAAATCGTTTTTTTGTCGTTGCCTGACACAACCGCACAACAGTAGCGTATTGTGGCATAAAAATAGACAATCAGGGAGTTTCCGATGACTTTCGAATGGTGGTTCGCCTACCTTTTGACGTCCATAATTTTGAGCCTTTCACCGGGCTCCGGCGCCATCAATACCATGACCACCTCCATTAACCATGGCTATCGTGGCGCAATGGCCTCTATCGCCGGGTTACAGGCGGGCCTGGCTATCCATATCGTGCTGGTCGGCGTCGGACTGGGAACGCTGTTCTCACGGTCGGTACTCGCATTTGAGATACTGAAATGGGCGGGCGCGGCCTATCTGATCTGGTTGGGCATCCAGCAGTGGCGTGCAGCGGGGGCCATTGATTTGACCACCATGGCGAATACCCAATCCCGCGGACGTCTGTTTCAGCGCGCCGTCTTCGTCAACCTGACCAACCCGAAAAGCATCGTTTTTCTCGCCGCGCTGTTTCCGCAGTTCGTCATGCCGAAGGAGCCGCAACTGATGCAGTACATCATTCTCGGTGTGACGACGATTGTCGTTGATATTGTGGTGATGATTGGTTACGCGACGCTGGCGCAGCGAATTGCGCTCTGGATCAAAGGACCGAAGCAGATGAAGGCGCTGAATAAAGTGTTCGGTTCGCTGTTTATGCTGGTCGGCGCGCTACTGGCTTCGGCAAGGCATGCGTGACAAACGGAGTCGCGCTCGCAATACCTTGTTGACGATCAGAACGGTGGAATATAGACCGTCGAACCAGACAGCAAAGAAAGAAACAGGGTTCATTCTTTGCTGTTGAACGCAGTGTTGCTGGATAGACTGACTCAGCGGTTTATGCTGGAGCAGATGAGCGGACAACAAATTACCGTGCTGGTAAGGCGGGAAATAAATCAGCGCGAAATGATCAAATGGATGCCAAAGCCCGCAAACAGCGCGCCGGCAAAGCCGTCGATCCATTTCGCCAGCCGCTGATAGCCGCGACGCATCTGTGGCAGCGCAAACAGGCTCGCCACCACCGTAAACCACGCGAATGTTTCCACTATAATCAGCACAAAGATACCCCAGCGCGCGGCGGTACCCACGTTATCGCCAACAAACAGGGAAAACACCGAACCGAAATAGATTATCGCTTTTGGGTTCGCCAGATTGGTCAGCAATCCCTTCAGAAAACTGCGTCCGCTCTGCGCCAGTTCAACCTGCGGCGCGGGCGCGGCAGTATCCTGCTTTTTCAGCGCGCCGCGTAGCATCTGGTAGCCCATCCAGCACAGATACAGACCGCCGCCGACCATAATAATGGTATGCAGCCAGGCCATTTTTTCAATAATCAGATGCAGGCCAAGCAGCGCGATACCCGCCCAGACCATAACGCCACAGGTAATCCCCAGCACGCCCATCATCGCTTCTTTACGCGAGCGGCTGACGGCAGTCTGCGAGACGAAAAAGAAATCCGGACCCGGACTCATGAGCGCTACAATGTGCACCATCGCCACGGTGAGAAATAACATTAGCATGATCGAAATACTCGCGGGGGAAACAGTTCAGTGAGTCACCATCCTGGCACTTTTTTGCCTGGCTGACTACTCCTCGTCGTCACCGTCTACGTGAGCGCGAATCAGCGCCATAAATTCTTTACCGAAGCGTTCGAGTTTACGCATCCCGACACCGTTGACGCTGAGCATTTCGCTGGCGGAAACCGGCATCTGTTCGGCCATCTCAATCAGGGTGGCATCGTTAAACACCACGTACGGCGGGATATTTTCTTCGTCGGCGATCGCTTTACGCAATTTGCGCAGTTTTGCGAACAACTTGCGATCGTAATTGCCGCCGAAGGATTTCTGCATAACCCGCGGCTTAAGGGCAACGATACGCGGTACGGCAAGCTGAAGCGGCACTTCGCCGCGCAGCACCGGACGCGCCGCGTCGGTCATTTGTAACGCGGAATGCTGGGCGATATTTTGCGTCACCAGCCCCAGGTGGATCAGTTGACGGATCACGCTGACCCAGTGCTCATGGCTTTTCTCGCGTCCCATACCATAGACTTTGAGCTTGTCATGTCCCAGTTCACGGATGCGCTGGTTGTTGGCGCCGCGGATCACCTCAACAACATACCCCATGCCAAAACGCTGGTTCACCCGGCCTATCGTCGAGAGGGCAATTTGCGCGTCCTGCAGGCCATCGTACTGTTTAGGCGGATCAAGGCAGATATCACAGTTGCCGCACGGTTCCTGCCGCCCTTCACCAAAGTAGTTGAGCAATACCAGGCGACGACAGGTTTGCGCCTCGGCAAACGCGCCCATCGCATTCAGCTTATGTCGCTCGATATCCTGCAGTTGCCCCTGCGGTTTTTCTTCCAGGCAACGGCGCAACCACGCCATATCCGCCGGATCGTAAAACAGCATGGCTTCCGCAGGCAGGCCGTCACGACCCGCGCGTCCCGTTTCCTGGTAATAGGATTCAATGTTGCGCGGAATATCAAAATGCACCACAAAACGCACGTTGGGTTTGTTGATGCCCATGCCGAACGCCACGGTCGCCACCACGATTTGCAGGTCGTCGCGCTGGAATTTCTCCTGCACGTCCGCACGCACGTCATTTTCCAGCCCCGCATGGTACGCCGCAGCGCTAAGCCCACGGCTTTGCAGGCGTGCGGCGGTATCTTCCACTTTCGCCCGGCTGTTGCAGTAAATGATGCCGGACTTGCCGCGCTGCTCCTGCACGTAGCGCATCAGTTGATCGAGCGGCTTAAATTTCTCCATCAACATGTAGCGAATGTTGGGCCGGTCAAAACTGCTGATCTGAATTAAGGGGTCGTTGAGGCCTAATAAACGGACGATATCCAGCCGGGTGGTTTCATCCGCCGTGGCGGTCAGCGCCATAAACGGCAGCGCGGGGAAGCGCTGGCGAAGCTGGCCTAACGCCGCGTATTCCGGGCGAAAGTCGTGGCCCCACTGCGAAATACAGTGCGCTTCATCAACGGCCAGTAAGACGGGATTCCAGTGGGCAAGATGCTCGAGGAAGTTATCCAGCATCAGACGTTCAGGTGCGATATAGAGCAAACGAATCTTCCCGGTACGGCATCCTGCCATCACCTCATGTTGCTGTTCACGCGTCTGGGTCGAGTTCAGGCAGGCCGCCGCCACGCCGTTCGCCAGCAGCTGATCGACCTGGTCTTTCATCAGGGAAATCAGCGGCGAGACCACCACCGTTAACCCATCAAGGAGCAAAGCAGGGATTTGATAGCACAGGGATTTCCCGCCGCCGGTCGGCATAACCACCAGGCAGTCGCGTCCGGACATCGCAGTGTCGATGATCGCTTCCTGGCCCGGGCGAAACTGTTGGTAGCCAAAGGTCTCCTGCAAAACCTGTTTAGCTCCGGACTCCAGATTCAACACTTCCGCCTGCGCCACATTCACCCCGTTCGCCATCAAATAAAACAGGCGCTATTTTCAGCGCCTGAGAGAGAAACTGCAATGTTTAATCGATCAGAAGATATCGTTAAGCATCACGCCGACACCCACTCGCGTCTGGTTGAAGTTGTAATCGATAAGCGACTCGCCATAGCCGCTGTATACCTGGGTGTAAAGCCGAACGTGCTTCGTCAGCGGATAGCTCAGACCCAGTTCAGCGCCGCCGTAGCCGGTGTTCCAGTTATACTGTCCTTTCGCGCTCAGCACCGCATCGCCGAGGTGATACCCGATTTTCAACTGGTAATAGCCCATATATTTGGTGATATCGGGGTTATCGTCGGTGCTGCCGATGACGTACCACGGTTTCACCTCCACCAGCCAGTTGCCGTTTTCCGCCATCAGGCGCGTGTAAAGACGGTTCCAGCTACGTGAGGTTGGGTCCGAACGCCCGTTGGAAACATGGTTGTACCCCATTTCCACGTCGCGCAGCGTCCAGCCCGCAAAGCGATAATCGGTTGCAAAGCCGAGAAAAAGTTGTGGCTCGTAGTTGGTTTCACGAAACGGCGAGGACTCTTCGCTGTTGGAAAGCTGCCACCAGGATTTCTGAGTATACGACGCCCCCAGGACTGAATGGGGTCCCAGGATCCCTCGCCACAGCGGGAATGCCAGGCTCAACTGGAATTTCACTTCGTCTTTGCGGGCGTTTTCAGACCAGTTATAAGTGCTGATCGCTTCTTTATTTAAGTCGCTGGTACTGGTGTAGATCAGGTAGTTGGTGTCGTAAGGGTAAAGCGTGAACGGATTGTCATGCTCCACCAGCATATTGGCGATGATACTGCCCTGTACCGACGGCGTGTCATGCACCTCTTTTACTGTCGCTTCTTGCGCAAAAGCGACCACTGGCAGCATAGCTGCCGTCCATAAACCACCCAGAATCGCCCGCATTCTTGTTGTTCTCCTGAACGAAATAGTTAAGTTTTGAATAAAAATTGTTTCCGCCATTCTACATATTTACTGGTGTTGCGGTTAGTTATCCCGTCTTAAAGTAGAAATCAACAAACAAGAAGCATAACATCAACATTTCATTAACCAATGGAGTGACGGAATCGTATGTCTGCTGTACTCACCGCGGAGCAAGTCCTGAAGCTTGTGGGCGAAATGTTTGTCTACCACATGCCGTTTAACCGGGCGCTGGGGCTGGAACTCGAACGCTACGAAAAAGAATTTGCCCAACTGGCGTTTAATAATCAACCGATGATGGTCGGTAACTGGGCGCAAAGTATTTTGCATGGCGGAGTGATCGCCTCAGCGCTGGATGTTGCCGCCGGACTGGTTTGCGTAGGGAGCACGCTGACACGCCATGAAACCATCAGCGAAGACGAGCTACGTCAACGGCTGTCGCGAATGGGGACCATCGATTTACGCGTCGATTACCTGCGTCCGGGCAGGGGTAACCGTTTCACCGCCACCAGCAGCTTGCTGCGCGCCGGGAATAAAGTCGCCGTGGCGCGGGTGGAATTACACAATGAAGAGCAGTTATACATTGCCAGCGCCACCGCCACTTATATGGTAGGGTAAAACACGATAAACTGTTGTTACATTTCAGACACGAGTTTTCCCGATGGATGCAAAGCAAACGCGGCAGGGCGTGTTACTCGCTCTTGCCGCTTATTTTATTTGGGGCATCGCCCCTGCGTACTTCAAACTGATTCATTACGTCCCTGCGGATGAAATCCTGACGCACCGGGTGATCTGGTCATTCTTCTTTATGGTGGCGCTGATGAGCGTCAGCCGTCAGTGGTCCGGCGTCAAAACGCTGCTGCAGACACCGAAAAAGGTGTTCCTGCTGGCGTTGTCTGCCGTGCTGATTGGCGGTAACTGGCTGTTGTTTATCTGGGCGGTGAACAATCACCACATGCTGGAAGCCAGCCTCGGTTACTTCATTAATCCGCTGGTCAATATCCTGCTGGGAATGATTTTCCTCGGCGAACGCTTTCGCCGGATGCAGTGGGTGGCCGTAATTCTGGCGGTGTGCGGCGTGTTGGTGCAGTTATGGACCTTTGGGTCGCTGCCAGTCATCGCGCTGGGGCTGGCGTTTAGCTTTGCCTTTTACGGTCTGGTCCGTAAAAAGATTGCCGTGGAAGCACAAACCGGCATGCTGTTTGAAACGCTGTGGCTGTTGCCAGTGGCGGCGATTTACCTGTTTGGTATTGCGGACAGCACAACCAGCCACATGGGGCAAAACCCGCTGTCACTTAATCTATTGCTGATCGCCGCAGGCGTCGTGACTACCGTCCCGCTGCTGTGCTTTACCGGCGCCGCAACCCGTTTGCGCCTCTCAACGCTGGGCTTCTTCCAGTACATTGGCCCGACGCTGATGTTCCTGCTGGCAGTCATGTTTTACGGCGAAGTGCCGGGGGCAGATAAGATGGTGACGTTCGCGTTTATCTGGGTGGCGCTGGCGATTTTTGTCGCCGATGCGATTTATACCCAGCGCAGGACGCGTAAAGGCATGTGATTTACCCGTCCCCCTGACCCTCTCCTGTCTGGAGAGGGAACCCGCCAGGTTTTACAGCCAGTTCTTACGTTTAAAGTACAGATACGGCGCCAACCCCGCGAGGATCATGAAGATAATCGCGCCAGGGTAGCCAAAGCTCCATTTTAGCTCCGGCATAAACTCAAAGTTCATCCCGTAACTGGATGCCACCAGCGTCGGCGGCAGGAACACCACGGAAACCACCGAGAAGATCTTGATGATGCGGTTCTGCTCGATGTTGATAAAGCCCATCGCCGCCTGCATCAGGAAGTTCACCTTCTGGAACAGAGATTCGTTGTGCGGCAGCAGGGATTCGATATCGCGTAAGATCTCGCGCGCCTGCTCCAGTTGACCACCCGGCAGACGCGCTTTGCGTACCAGGAAGTTCAGCGCGCGCTGGGTATCCATCAGACACAAACGCACCTTCCAGCCGATATCCTCCAGCTCCGCCAGCGTCGAAAGCGCTTCATCATATTCATCGCCCTGATGCCCTTCCATGATCACACGGCTAAGCTGTTCCAGGTCGCTGTAGATGTTTTCAATTTCATCCGCCAGCTGTTCGATTTTGGTTTCGAACAGATCGAGCAGCAGTTCATAGGCGTTACCGTCGACCATCGCCTGGCTACGGGCGCGCATGCGGTATAAACGAAACGCGGGCAGTTCGCGCTCACGCAGGGTAAACAGACGGCCATCGCGAATGGTAAACGCCACGGTGGAGTTACCGGCGTGATCTTCCGCGTCTTCAAAGAAGAAGAAGGAGTGGATGTGCAGGCCGTCTTCGTCTTCAAAAAAACGCGCGGATGCTTCAATGTCTTCCAGTTCGGGGCGGGTTGCCAGGCTCTGCCCCAGCTCGGATTGTACGCGCAAACGCTCGTCATCGTCCGGTTCGACCAGGTCGACCCACACGGCATCAATCAGGGTTTGTGATTCTTCGACTTCCAGCCGGCTCAGTCGATTGTTTTCCAGTTGAAATGCGCTCAGCATGACCGGGACTCCCAATGCGTAAAAATATCGGACAGTTCGGTGGGCACACAGAAACAAATTGGGTTTCAGACCATAAAAGCCTGACTCAGCGCGACGGGAAAAAATGCAGGTCGCTGACAACCGCTAAGGCCATCAGCAAAAAGGGATAGCCTTAGGAGTTGATCCTGGATGACAGGATAATGAGCCAGTATCTACTGGGTGTGTCCAAGGCGAATGTCCTCTTAGCGTAATCGTGCGCGCATGTTACGCCAGCAAAAATTTGCCGTCAACTCGCAACGGAACGCGAAAAAGTAATAATTTCCCCTTATGTAAAAAGGTTAGCAGAGAGGGGGGATTTATCTATGATTTCAGAATATTAAGCGGCGATGTGGAAGCGAAAAGCGTCTGTCTGATAAGACTGCCGTCATCCGGGAATAAGCCAGGCCGGACGATGGCATAACTCCCTTATCCGGCCTAAGAATCAATGCGTTAGCGCCATCAGACCGTTTCCAGCTTCGCGTATGCCGCGACCAGCCATTTTATCCCCTGTCCCTGGAAGGCGACCTGTAACCGGCTGTGCTCGCCGCTGCCTTCCAGATTCACAATGGTGCCGTCACCGAACTTCGCATGGCGCACGCGCTGGCCCAGCTTATACCCGGTATCGTTTTCTGCAAGGGGCGCGCCCATCCGCTGATGGCTGACCGGACGGCTGACCGTCGCCCGCAGGCGGACTTCTTCCACACACGCTTCCGGTAGTTCGCCGATAAAGCGCGACGGGCGGTGATAGACCTCTTTACCATACAGACGGCGGGTTTCGGCGTAGGTCAGGGTAAGTTTTTGCATCGCGCGTGTTACGCCAACGTACGCCAGGCGGCGCTCTTCTTCCAGACGCCCCCCTTCATCCAGCGACATCTGGCTGGGGAACATCCCCTCTTCCATGCCGACGATAAACACCTGTGGGAATTCCAGCCCTTTCGCGGAGTGTAACGTCATGAGCTGAACCGCGTCCTGCCAGGTATCCGCCTGCCCTTCTCCTGCTTCCAGCGCCGCGTGGGAAAGGAACGCCTGCAGCGGCATTAAATCTTCATCTTCTTCGTTGTAGCTGAACTGACGCGTCGCCGTCACCAGCTCCTCTAAGTTTTCAATACGGGTTTGTCCTTTCTCGCCTTTTTCCTGCTCGTACATAGTGCGCAGCCCGGAATCTTTAATCACCCGGTCAGTCTGCACGTGCAGCGGCATATCGGCGGTTTCCTGCGCCAGCGCGTCAATCAGCTCCATAAAACGCTGGAGCGCACTGGCGGCGCGTCCGGCCAGCGCTTTTTCTTGCAACAGGTCGCGACAGGCCTGCCAGAGAGTAAGCTGGCGATCGCGCGAGGTCTGGCGCACCACGTCAAGGGTGCGATCGCCAATTCCGCGGGTTGGCGTATTGACCACGCGTTCAAAAGCGGCGTCGTCATTGCGGTTCGCGATCAGGCGCAGGTAAGAGAGTGCGTCTTTAATTTCCTGACGTTCGAAGAAGCGCATACCGCCATAAATTCGGTACGGCATGCTGGCTTGCAGCAAGGCTTCTTCCAGCACGCGCGACTGGGCGTTGCTGCGGTAGAGAATGGCGCACTGTTCCAGCGCCCCACCGTTGTCCTGCCAGGTTTTGATGCGGTTAACCACAAACCGCGCTTCGTCCAGTTCGTTGAAGGCGCAGTAAAGCGAGATAGGCTCACCGTCAACGCCGTCGGTCCACAGTTTTTTCCCCAGTCGACCGTTGTTATTTTCAATCAGGGCGTTGGCCGCGCTCAGGATGTTGCTGGTCGAACGGTAGTTCTGCTCCAGACGAATGGTTTGCGCGCCGGGGAAGTCGTTGAGAAAGCGCTGGATATTTTCTACCTGCGCGCCGCGCCAGCCATAAATGGACTGGTCGTCGTCGCCCACAATCATCACTTTTCCGCTATCGCCCGCAAGCAAACGCACCCACGCGTACTGGATGTTATTGGTATCCTGAAATTCGTCCACCAGAATATTGGTGAAACGCTCGCGGTAGTGCTGAAGGATATGCGGTTTATTAAGCCATAGCTCATGGGCGCGCAGCAGCAGTTCGGCAAAATCCACCAGTCCGGCGCGATCGCACGCTTCCTGATAGGCCTGATACACCTTCTGCCAGGTCTGCTCTACCGGATTTCCAAAACTCTGTAGGTGGTGCGGCCGCAGCCCTTCGTCTTTCTGGCTGTTGATGAACCACATGGCCTGGCGCGGCGGCCACTGCTTCTCGTCAAGGTTCATCGCCTTGATCAGGCGCTTGAGCAGACGCAACTGGTCTTCACTGTCCAGGATCTGGAAATCCTGCGGCAGGTTGGCGTCCATGTGGTGCGCACGCAGCAGTCGGTGTGCCAGCCCGTGGAAGGTCCCCACCCACATTCCGCCCTGGCTGGTGCCCATCAGTTGGCCGATACGGTGGCGCATTTCCGCCGCCGCTTTGTTGGTGAAGGTCACCGCCATAATCGAATACGGCGAGTTGTTCTCCACGGTCAGCAACCAGGCGATACGGTGTACCAGAACGCGGGTTTTACCACTCCCCGCCCCGGCGAGAACCAGCATGTTGCTGCGTGGCGCGGCCACCGCTTCGCGCTGTTTGTCATTGAGGCTGTCGAGCAGGTAAGAAACGTCCATTGGCACCGCCGCGTATAAGTAGGTAGGGCGGATAAGCGTAGCGCCTTCCGCCAAAAAAAGCTGGGTATATATACAGAGTTCTGCTGGTGATTATATCAGCGTCGTGAGGGATGCCAACCGTGAAATTTCCATATGCGGCAACAAGCGGCTGTCATAGGTCTGCATCAGGTCGGCATTTTGCGGTTTGATCCAGCAGGCCTGCAAACCGCTGCGGATCGCTCCGGCAACATCGGTGGTCAGATCGTCGCCCACGTGCAGGATCTCGCCGATCGGCACGTTGAGTTTTTCCGCCGCCAGAAAGTACATGTCGCTAAACGGCTTTGAGCGACCATCCGGACCTGCGCGCAGCACAAATTCAAAATAGTCGCCAAGACCAAACAGTTCCGGCTGGGCGTTACCGTTGGTGATCGCCACCAGCGGCCATTTCTTCGCTAACGCCTTCAGCGTGTCATGCGTGGCTTGCGGCACATCGACCTGACTGCGCCATTTAGCAAAGTTCATCATCGCCGCATTTGCGCCTGCTATCGCGTCTTCCGCCGGGAGGCCCGCGTTGAGCATTGCCCGTTCCACCGCGCGATGCCGCCAGCGGGTCACATCGTGATAGATGTCCGGTTCCGCCTCGCGCACAACCTGGCGCAGGCGTTGCAGATCGGCATTCTGAATCGTGCGCAGCGCCGGATGATAATTTTGCACAAAGGCAAGCGCTTCCTGCTCGGTGCGCAGGATAACCGGACGGTTATCATAAAGGGTGTCATCGAGATCGAAGGTGATCGCGGAAATGTGCCCTAAGGGCCGGTAAAAACGCATTATTTCCCCCGTTTGGCGCGCGGGTGCGCCGCATCGTACACCGAGGCAAGGTGTTGAAAATCCAGATGAGTATAGATTTGCGTGGTGGAGAGGTTAGCGTGTCCTAACAGCTCCTGTACGCCACGCAGGTCGCCGCTTGACTCCAGCATGTGGGTCGCGAACGAATGACGTAACTTGTGCGGGTGGACGTGGCTGTTCAGTCCCTGTTTGATCCCCCACTCGGCAAAACGCTTCTGCACGTTACGCGCGGAGATCCGCTTGCCAAGCTTCGACAGGAACAGCGCGTCTTCTTCACTGCCAAACAGACCGCGCAGATCCAGCCAGTGTTCAATCCACGCCACTGCGTTCCGGCCAATGGGCAAACGGCGCTCTTTGCTGCCTTTCCCCATCACCCACACTTCGCCAGTGTCGAGATCGAGATGCTTAATATCCAGCCCCACCAGTTCGGACAAACGCAGCCCCGCGCCGTACATCACCTCCAGCATCGCCCGGTCGCGCACGGCGAGCGGATCGTTAAGGTCGATGTCCAGCAAACGGTTCATGTCGTCGACGTCGATATTTTTCGGCAAATGGCGAGGCGTTTTCGGCGCAGAAACGCCTTTCGCCGGGTTGGCGCTCAGTTTTCCTTCGCTGACCATCCAGTCGAAGAAACTGCGCAATGCGGAAAGACGTAACGCCAGGCTGGCAGGGCCAAGCCCCTGTCGACGGCTGCGCGCCGCGAAACTGCGCACCATCGCCGCGTCACAGTGTTGCCAGCTCTCCAGTCCCGCCGCGGTAGCAAGGGCGATAATGGCATCCAACTGACGCTGGTAGTTTTTCAGCGTAATGGGGCTAAGCTGGCGCTCCACGCCGAGATAGCGCAGGAAACGGTCGACATCGGTGTTGAAATCGCTCATACGCGTTCAATCCAGCGCTCTAGCAGATCCGGCAGCATCAGCGCGACCTCCTGCAGCAACTGCGTCCCCTGTCCCTGTTGATAATGATGCACATCGCGGCTGCTGAATACGATCACGCCCAAATCGCCGTCGCGCCCCAACATCGACATCGCGACCGAGCCAATCGCTTTGGCTTCCGGCAGCACCACCAGCAACTCCGGACCGTTTAAAGGCCCAAGATAATGGTGTGCCTGCCCCAGTCGTTGAATACGCAGCGGTTCAAAGGCTTGTCGGTTTAGCGCCAGATGGGTGTAGCTCGACGGCGCGCCGAGTCGCCAGCGATCGGGAAACAAACGGACGGTCGCGCCCGCCAGCCCCAGATCCCGCGCCCAGCGATGAAAGCGCATTAACATATCATCCAGGCTGGTTGCAGCGGCCAGCCGCCCCTGCAAATGCAGTAGACGGTAAAACAGGCTTTCGTTCGCTGTCGCCTGCGCCACCAGCAGCGACATGTTTTCTTCAAGAACGTTGATGTGATTACGCGCGCGCGCCATATGCCACTCAACCAGCGATACCGTGCCCCGCACCGGATGGGGAACACGCATCGCTTCCACCGCGTGCGCGTTGCGGATAAAGAATTCAGGATTCTTTTGCAGATAGTCGACGACCGCCCGGTCATCGAGTTCCATAAGCGTTTCCTGTAGTTCTTCCCCTGGCTGCTTCATAGATGGATAAACCCGTCGTAAACATGTGCCGCCGGACCTGTCATGTATAACGGATGGCCCGGACCTTTCCAGGCGATATCAAGGCGACCGCCCGGTAATTCGACGCGAACATCTTCCGCCAGCAGACCTTGTTGAATGCCGACAGCGACGGCCGCGCACGCACCGCTGCCGCAGGCTTGCGTCTCGCCCGCACCGCGCTCGTAAACGCGTAAACGAATATGCTCACGCTTCACAACCTGCATAAAACCAATATTTGCCCGCTCGGGGAAACGCTCGTGGCTTTCCAGCACCGGTCCAAGCGTTTCCACTGCCGCCGTGTCGACGTCATCGACCTGAATCACGCAGTGCGGGTTTCCCATTGAAACCACGCCGCACAATATTGTCTGCTCGGCGGCGCGCATAATATAGGTCTTTTCCGCTTTGTTCGCGCGAAACGGCACTTGAGACGGCTCGAAATTGGGTTCCCCCATGTTCACCCGCACCAGCTCGTCGTCCGTTACGCTCAGCACCATTCGGCCATTGGCCGTACTGACGCGAATATCGCGTTTATTGGTCAGCCCTTTCAGGCGCACAAAACGCGCGAAGCAGCGCGCACCATTACCGCACTGGGACACTTCGCTGCCGTCGGCATTGAAGATGCGATAATGAAAATCCAGCTCCGGATCGTACGGCGGCTCGACCACCAACAATTGGTCAAATCCCACGCCCAGATGCCGGTCAGACAGGCGGCGGATGAGTTCCGGTGAAAAAAAGACATTCTGCGTTACCGCGTCGACGACCATAAAATCGTTGCCAAGGCCATGCATTTTAGAGAATTGCATTATTCACTCCGTTCACGCGGGGACAGAAACACACCGTCAGTAGTTCACCTGCGTTGGCCCGTCTCCCGTTGCGCGATCGTTTTGATCGGGCGTCGTTGATTGCGTTTGCGGATCAACAGGTTTGGTCGGCGGCGGCGCGTTTTTATCGGCTGGCGGGAAATAAAGCGGACCTTTTAAGCCACAGCCCGTCAGGCTGAACAGAGTCAGAAGTACAGCGAGTGCCTGAAACACGTTTTTCATTATGGATTGCCTGTAAGTTCATGCTTTCTGCTTTCTATCATCGCAGGAGAAGACGTAAAAGCAAGAGTTTGCCAGTAATCTGCAACACGTTTTGTTTCGCGTTATACTGCCGCCATCACGAAAAAAACGGGAAACGACAATGAACGACAGTGAATTCCATCGCCTGGCAGATACCCTGTGGATGACCATCGAAGAACGTCTGGACGATTGGGACGGTGACAGCGATATCGACTGCGAGATCAATGGCGGTGTGCTGACCATTAGCTTTGAAAACGGCAGCAAAATTATTATCAACCGTCAGGAACCGTTGCATCAGGTATGGCTGGCAACCAAACAGGGCGGTTACCATTTTGACCTGAAAGGCGACGAATGGGTGTGCGACCGCAGCGGCGAGACGTTCTGGGATCTGCTGGAACAGGCGGCAACGCAGCAGGCGGGCGAAACGGTCAGCTTCCGCTAAGTTTGTTTCAGGTTCGTCCGAATGTCGGCCCGATAAGCGAAGCGTCATCGGGCGCGATAATTACGAAAAGTACTGTTGCAGCAGCGGCGCGTCGTTATCCTGGTTGGCCGGCGGGACGTTGCTGATAGATTGCGCGCGGAACGGGATCACCTGGGCGCGCCCGTCGGTTTTCACAATTTGATAAAACTGCGGCAGGTTGAAATTTATGAAGCTGGAGCCGTAGGTAAAGCGGTCATGCGACGACGAGTAGAAGCGGCTGACGTCACGCACCAGCTCTTCCTTACTGCCTTCGCAGTGATGATACACTTCCGCACGGTTGCTCTCGTCCAGAATGTAAATATTAAAGCCCTTCTCATCGCCGGTTTCTTCAAAGAAGAACTGGATGATCCCTTCGCTGGCAAAGCCATCCACCACCGGCGGCAGCTTCACCTGGTTCGTTTCCACCTGCACGGAAAGGCCGTGCAGCTTGTTATGCGAGATCGCGCCGTAAAACTCAATGGCGTTTTCCAGCTTCTGCACCGACACGTTAAGGCGCTCAAAGAACAGGCCCCAGGTCTGGCCGGAAACGCGCAGCGCCTTAAAGCGTCCCGTTTCCTGACGGGTGCTGGAAAGACGCAGTTCAATGCACTCGGAAACCAGTTGCTGTACGCGGGTACGAATTAAGCCGCGCAGATGCTGGCTGTAGCAGAACACTTCCACGCTGTCCGGCGGCGCGGCATCCTGGTGCATTTTGCCGAGAATCGTCTTCAGCGCTTCGATCATCGCCTGTTCGCCGTTAAAGTGCAGGGTACGCACTTCGTTCCACGAGTTGCGGTACAACAGGTCAACGCTGCCGACCAGGCAATTTTGCTCTTCGCCAAAGCTGAACACATCCAGTTTACGGAAGTCGAAATGCACCACCTGATTGCGGAACGCCGCCGTCGGGTCATATTCAAGGTTAACGATAATCGCCAGATGGCGAATTTCACACGGACTGTAGAGCGCTTTCGGCGTCGGCGCTGGCAGACGCAACGGGAAGTGATGCGAAACATCCGCCACCATCTCCTGCAGCTTCGGCAGGTCCACAATACCGTTGCCCTTAATAAACAGATGCGTCCGCGAGGTCAGCAGGCCGTTAAACCACGCCCAGGCCACCAGTTTGTTCAGATAGCGGTTATATTCCAGCGGTTGATGGCTGATGATCGAATCCATGTTCGGCGCACGGTTATAAAGATACCAGCCTGAACGGTTGGCGCGGCCCGGCGGCACATGGATAAAGGTTAAATTCGGTTCAGAGAGATCGGGCGAAATCTGCGGGTTCACCAGCGTGACTTTACCCGGCAGGGCTTCAAACGCCGCATACAGTTTACGGGTGAGAACGCCGATATCCTGCGGACTGGCGCTAACGCTAAGGTTATTCCTGCGCGCAAAGCGGATCAGATTACGATAGCTTTGCATCATGGCGTCGAGCAGCTCGTTATGCGCTTCTCGCACCTGATCGATCTTCCAGTTTGCCCGGTTATCGAGCATAGCCAGACGGGCGTCGTCCCATCCCCATTCATTCACTAACTGGCTGAGTACCTCACGTCGCCAGCCCACACAGGCGCGCTCGCGGCTCAGTTTCTCGCACACTTTCAGATAGAAACATCGACGCACCAGATCCAGGCGCGTCGGATCTTCAATCGCCGTGAGATATTCAGTAACGCGCTCCAGCATCATGCAGTATGGATCGAGCCCAAATGAGACAATTTCGCCGTCGTGCAGGCGCTGTTTAATGTCTTTTGCCAGCAGGCGCGGATTGGGGTATTCCCAGGAATAAGCCTCAAGCAGCAGCGTTTTGAGCACCGCTTTGTAGGGGGAATCAATGCTTTTATACAGTTGCCACAGGCTGGCGCCGAAGTATTCTTCGGCGGAGAGTGAGCTTAAGCCGCCCAGATCCAGCCATTCGTTCGGCGTAAGCACGCCCTGCGCGTAGAGCGTCATCACGTAGTCATCGTAATGCTCTTCTTCGTCGCCCGGCACCATATTCCACAGAATACGCTTACCGGCGAGGCGCACAGCAGTGCGGTAAAATTCGTCGAGCAGCAGGATGTGCTGGGTGGAGCCACAGTCTTCTCCCCCCAGGCTACCGCTTTCATTGTGACGGAAACGGTTTTCATCGATCAGGAAGAAGCTGACTTCCACCCCCAGCGAGGCGGCCCAGCTTTCCAGCAGGCTGCATTTTCGTTGCAGTAGTTGGCGCTCTTCACTGTCGAGCCACGACTGGTGGCATACCCAGATATCCAGGTCAGACGAACAGCTTTGCCCAACGGAGGAGGTGCTGCCCATTGAGTAAACGCCAGTGATAGGCAATTCGCCCTTCGGCGGATCCTGCGGCGCGAGTCCGCGGTGCAGTTCCAGTTCGTTCAGGTAGTGGCGTTGGGTTTCATCAGGCGTGTAGAAGCAAATGCCTCGGGGAACGTTACCATCGAGGTACCCCGGCATCAGCGGATGGTGGTAATGCAATAATGTCGGCAGAAGACTGTACACCTGCTGAAAAGCAGGTCCCATGGCAGCAAGCGCGCGATCCACGCGCAATTGATTTATGGCATCCAGTCTCTGTTTCAGAGTCTCAATATAGAGGTACAAGACGTATCGCCTGATGTTGCTACCCGTCATGTTGTCGATCGTCGCAGTAAGAACGCCTGCGCGCGACCTTCACCATTCGGGATAAACCGTATGTCAAAAAAACCGTTACCCTTTTCGCCCGTATTTTTGTGCTTACCGACGAAAAAATGGTCTAAAACGTGATCAATTTAACACCTTGCTCATTGACCGTAAAGAAAGATGCACTACCTACAAGTGTAGCACCAATCGCTGCGCGTAAATTCTGTAATACGATCGGGCGGCTTCTCGTCATTATTTACTGCCAGTTGTCGCGCTGCGTCTTATCCTTTACTTACCTTTGACCGTAACACTGCCATCCCACTTGTAAGGATGTTAGGATGAACCACGGACGATAATGACGGTAACAAGCATGTTAGACAATGTTTTAAGAATTGCCACACGCCAAAGCCCCCTTGCGCTCTGGCAGGCACATTATGTCAAAGACGCGCTGATGGCAAATCATCCCGGCCTGGTGGTGGAACTGGTGCCGATGGTGACGCGTGGCGACGTCATTCTTGACACCCCGCTGGCCAAAGTGGGCGGTAAAGGCTTGTTCGTGAAAGAACTCGAAGTCGCGCTACTGGAAAAACGCGCCGATATCGCAGTGCACTCAATGAAAGATGTCCCGGTCGAATTCCCGGAAGGACTGGGGCTGGTGACTATCTGCGAACGCGAAGATCCGCGTGACGCCTTTGTTTCAAATACCTTCAATACACTCGACGAATTGCCCGCAGGCAGTATTGTGGGCACGTCGAGCTTACGCCGCCAGTGCCAGCTCGCCGAGCGCCGTCCGGATCTTATTATCCGTTCCCTGCGCGGCAACGTCGGCACGCGTTTAAGCAAACTGGATAACGGCGACTACGACGCGATTATTCTTGCCGTTGCAGGCCTCAAACGCTTAGGACTTGAATCACGCATCCGTACCGCGCTGCCGCCGGAAATTTCGCTCCCTGCAGTGGGCCAGGGCGCGGTCGGCATTGAATGCCGTCTTGATGATACGCGCACCCAGGCGCTGCTGGCGCCGCTGAATGACGAGATCACCGCGCTGCGGGTGAAAGCTGAGCGCGCCATGAACACCCGTCTGGAAGGCGGCTGCCAGGTGCCGATTGGCAGCTATGCTGAAATGATTGATGGCGAAATTTGGCTGCGTGCGCTGGTTGGCGCCCCGGACGGTTCGGTGATGGTGCGCGGTGAACGTCGCGGTGCCGCCGATCAGGCCGAGCAGATGGGCATCTCGCTTGCCGAAGAGCTGCTGGACAACGGCGCCCGCGCTATTCTGACGGAAGTGTATAACGGAGAGTCCCCCGCATGAGCATTCTGGTCACCCGCCCGTCTCCCGCAGGGGAGGAATTAGTGAGCCGTCTGCGCGCACTGGGGCAGGAGGCCTGGAGCTTTCCGCTCATCGAATTCACGCCGGGGCGCGATCTGTCGCGACTCCCCGAGGCGCTGGCGGCGCTGACGGATAACGATCTGCTGTTTGCGCTGTCGCAACACGCGGTCTCTTTCGCCCATGCGCACCTGGAGCGGCAAAGGGAGAAGTGGCCCGCTGAACCGCGCTATTTCGCCATTGGCCGCACCACCGCGCTGGCGCTTCATACCGTCAGCGGTCACGATATTCGCTATCCGCAGGATCGGGAAATTAGCGAAGTGTTGCTACAATTACCTGAATTACAAAATATTGCAGGTAAACGGGCGCTGATCTTACGCGGTAACGGCGGTCGGGAACTGTTGGGGGAAACCCTGACGACGCGCGGCGCTGACGTGGCGTTTTATGAATGTTATCAACGCAGCGCTAAACATTACGATGGCGCGGAAGAAGCGATGCGCTGGCAGTCGCGCGGGGTGACGACGGTGGTTGTCACCAGCGGCGAAATGCTGCAACAGCTTACCGCGCTGATTCCGCAGTGGTATCGCGAAAACTGGTTACTACGCTGCCGGCTTATTGTCGTCAGTGAGCGTCTGGCGCACCTCGCCCGGGAACTGGGCTGGCAAGATATTCAGGTCGCCGATAACGCCGACAACGATGCGCTACTGCGCGCATTACAATAACTCTCATAATGGGAAGCCATAATGACGGAACAAGAAAAATCCTCCGCCGTGGTTGAAGAAACCAGGGAGGCCGTGGACACCACGCCACAGCCAGTAAAAGCTGAAAAAAAGAGTAAGAACAGCACCGCGCTGGTCCTGAGCGCAGTGGCTATCGCGATTGCGCTGGCGGCGGGCGTTGGGCTTTATGGCTGGGGAAAACAACAGGCAACCACCCAAAGCGCCGCGAACGATGCGCTGGTTAATCAACTGACCGCGCTGCAAAAGGCGCAGGAAAGCCAGAAAGCGGAGCTGGAAGGCATTATCAAACAGCAGGCGACACAGCTTGAGCAGGACAATCGCCAGCAAGCCGAACTGTCCAGACAACTGGATGAAGTGCAGCAAAAAGTCGCCACTATTTCCGGTAGCGATGCAAAAACCTGGCTGCTGGCGCAGGCGGATTTCCTCGTTAAGCTGGCAGGGCGTAAGTTGTGGAGCGATCAGGATGTCACCACGGCGGCGGCATTGCTGAAAAGCGCCGACGCCAGCCTGGCGGACATGAACGATCCGAGCCTGATCGCTGCTCGTCGGGCGATTACCGACGATATTGCCAGCCTCTCCGCGGTTTCCCAGGTGGATTACGACGGCATTATCCTGAAGGTCAATCAGCTGTCTAATCAGATCGATAACCTGCGTCTGGCCGATAACGACAATGACGGTTCGCCGATGGATGCAGGCAGCCCTGAGCTTTCCAGTTCGATCAGTGAATGGCGCATTAATCTGCAAAAAAGCTGGCAGAACTTTATGGACAGCTTTATTACCGTTCGTCGTCGCGACGACACCGCCGTGCCGCTACTGGCGCCGAATCAGGATGTCTATCTGCGGGAGAACATTCGCTCTCGTCTGTTAGTCGCCGCGCAGGCAGTGCCGCGTCATCAGGAAGAAACCTACCGCCAGGCGCTGGATAATGTCTCAACCTGGGTACGCGCTTACTACGATACTGACGACGCCACCACCAAAGCCTTCCTTGAAGAAGTGGATAAGCTCAGCCAGCAGAACATCACGATGGACGTGCCGGAAACGCTGCAAAGCCAGGCCATTCTTGAGAAATTAATGCAGACCCGTGTGCGTAACCTACTGGCGCAACCAACCGCGACAACAACGGAAGCCGCGCCTGCACCTGCCGCACCGCAGGCTGAAGCCCCGGCAGCCGCGCCGCAAGGAGAATAATGATGCTGAAAGTATTATTGCTCTTTGTGCTGTTGATAGCCGGGATCGTGGTGGGGCCGATGATCGCCGGCCACCAGGGCTACGTGCTTATCCAGACCGATACATATAACATCGAAACCAGCGTCACCGGGCTGGTCATCATCCTGATCCTTGCGATGGTGGTGCTGTTTGCCATCGAATGGGTGCTGCGCCGAATCCTTCGTACCGGCGCCCATACGCGCGGCTGGTTCGTTGGCCGTAAGCGTCGTCGCGCGCGTAAGCAAACGGAACAGGCGCTGCTGAAGCTGGCGGAAGGCGACTACCAGCAGGTTGAAAAGCTGATGGCGAAAAACGCCGACCATGCCGAACAACCGGTCGTAAACTATCTGCTGGCGGCGGAAGCGGCGCAACAGCGCGGCGATGAAGCGCGCGCTAATCAACATCTGGAACGCGCGGCGGAACTGGCAGGTAACGACACCATTCCAGTGGAGATTGCCCGCGTACGCCTGCAGCTGGCGCGTAATGAGAACCATGCGGCGCGTCACGGCGTTGATAAACTGCTGGAAGTCACGCCACGTCATCCGGAAGTACTGCGCCTGGCGGAACAAGCCTACATCCGCACCGGCGCGTGGAGTTCGCTGCTGGATATTATCCCGTCAATGGCGAAAGCCAACGTCGGCGACGAAGAACATCGCGCCGCGCTGGAGCAGCAGGCGTGGATTGGTTTGATGGATCAGGCGCGAGCCGATCAGGGCAGCGAAGGGTTACGTGAATGGTGGAAACACCAGAGCCGTAAAACACGCCATCAGGTCGCCCTGCAGGTGGCAATGGCTGAACACCTGATCGAGTGTGACGATCACGATATGGCGCAGCAGATTATCATCGACGGCCTGAAGCGCCAGTATGACGATCGTCTGGTGCTGCCAATCCCTCGTCTGAAAACCAACAACCCGGAACAGCTGGAGAAAGTGCTGCGTCAGCAGATCAAGACCGTGGGCGATCGTCCGCTGTTGTGGAGTACGCTGGGGCAATCGCTGATGAAGCACGGTGAATGGCAGGAAGCGACTATCGCCTTCCGCGCCGCGCTTAAACAGCGTCCGGACGCGTATGATTACGCCTGGCTTGCCGACGCGCTGGACCGTCTGCATCAGCCGGAAGAAGCGGCCACCATGCGCCGCGACGGCCTGATGCTGACCTTGCAGAACAATCCCCCGCAGTAATACCTCTCTCACGCCCGGTGACGCTTCGCTTACCGGGCCTGCAATGCCCGTACGCTAATCGCATAAAAAAACGCCTGCTCTTTTAGGGAGCAGGCGTCAAAACAGGTCTGTATGACAACATAAAGGGGTGCTTCACTCAACGTTATGTCCATGGTGTTTGATGAGGCCGAAGCGACATCTGTCAGTGGACGATAAGCACCGTAAACGGCTCTGCATCATTCCTGAGTTTATGAGGCACTATGGCGAGCATAAGAGATGGAATGAGCATCTACGCGTATATTATTGCACATTGCATGCCAGAATTGCACCGCCAAAAATAGGGATTAAGACTTTTTACCGGGCCTGTAATGGCGCGCGATGGCGACTGTTAACGGCGGGATCGTCTGCACTATCGCGCACAGATTGTCGCCAGGCAGAGACATCTATCAGGCTATTAAAGTAAATAGTTTATTTTCAAAGGATTATCTGTCACTGATTGGCGACAATGAACATGCGGGATGTCGTCTGGCGACAACAGCAGACGTTGAAGCGCAGAAAACAAAAAACCCCGCCGAAGCGGGGTTCAAAATTGGTCGGCGAGAGAGGATTCGAACCTCCGACCCACTGGTCCCAAACCAGTTGCGCTACCAAGCTGCGCTACTCGCCGATGTACTGCTTTTTTGAATTTTTAGTTCAATTCATTAAGTCGTGGTGCGAGGGGGGGGACTTGAACCCCCACGTCCGTAAGGACACTAACACCTGAAGCTAGCGCGTCTACCAATTCCGCCACCTTCGCATTTCACAACTTTTAATAATGGGGTGGCTAATGGGATTCGAACCCACGACAACTGGAATCACAATCCAGGGCTCTACCAACTGAGCTATAGCCACCACTGCAAATCTGTATTACGCGGTATCGAGACCACCGCAGCTCCAGCACCGGGTGAATGGTGCGCCCGACAGGATTCGAACCTGAGACCTCTGCCTCCGGAGGGCAGCGCTCTATCCAGCTGAGCTACGGGCGCTTAGCGCCGTTGCGGGGGTGGATAATACGGACTTCACACCCCGCTGTCTAGTGCCTTTTTAAATAAAATGCGCGTTTGGTTACGCTTTGCGCGTTTTGTCCGTTATTCCTGCGTTTTCTGCGCGATACCGTGGCGGTTAAGGCCAAAAACCTTATAAACGAGCGTCACGCCAAGCAAGAACAGAATGCCGACAAACAGCGACATACGCGTCTCTTCGTTAATGTACATGCCAATCAGCACGCACACCAGGAAAGCCATTGTTATCCAGTTTGCCCACGGGAATAACATGGAGCGGAACGGATGCGAAGCGATCGCCTCTTTATGTGCCCGACGAAAACGCAGCTGGCTAATCAGGATCACAAACCATGGCACCATCCCCGGCAGCACGCTGGCGCTGTAGACATACACAAACACCCGTTGCGGATTAGGAATGATGTAGTTCAGGCAGGAGCCAACCAGCAGAATCAGAATCGACAGCGCCACCCCGGCTACCGGTACGCCATGACGCGAGACTTTCGCCATCGCCGCAGGCAACTGACGGTTCTTTGCCAGCGCGTAAAGCATCCTCCCGCAGCTGTACATTCCGCTGTTACAGCCAGACAGCGCTGCCGTCAGCACCACAAAATTAATAATACCCGCAGCGGCGGTAATGCCGATTTTGGCAAAGGTCAGCACGAACGGGCTGCCGTTGCTACCGATTTCATTCCACGGGAAAATCGTGACGATAACGAAAATCGCGCCCACGTAAAAAATCAGGATTCGCCATAGCACTTTACCGACCGCGCTGCGCAGAGTAACTTGCGGATTCTTCGCTTCACCGGCGGTAATACCGATGAGCTCCACGCCCTGATACGACGCGACCACAATACATAGCGCGGTAAGGAAGCCTTTCCACCCACCGGCAAAAAAGCCGCCGTGCTCAGTCAGGTTACCAAAGCCAATCGCCTGACCGCCGTTGCCAAAGCCGAAGAAAATCACCCCCAGCCCGATAACAATCATCACGATAATAGTGGTGACTTTGATCATCGCGAACCAGAACTCGATTTCGCCATACAAACGCACGGCCGCAAGGTTGGCCAGCGCCACCAGCCCGACGGCGATAAGCGCAGGTATCCACTGCGCCATCTCCGGGAACCAGAACTGCACGTAAACACCAATGGCGGTAATTTCTGAGATCCCCACCGCCATCCACATAAACCAGTATGACCAGGCGGTAAGGTAGCCGAAAAACGGGCTCATGTAGCGGTGCGCGTAAACGGCGAACGAACCGGTCACCGGCTCCAGGAACAGCATCTCGCCCATTGAGCGCATAATGAAAAAGACGAACAGGCCGGCGATGATATACGCTAATAAAACCGACGGTCCCGCCCATTTCAGCGTGCTGGCGGCCCCCATGAACAGACCAACGCCAATGGTGCCCCCGAGGGCAATTAATTCGATATGACGAGCCTCCAGCCCACGCTGTAGCTCTGCTTTATTCTCTGCCATACATCCTCTTGTCGTGTTTGCTTACCATCCGGCTTTACCGGTTATTGTTATGGGTACATCGATGGGGGCGCATGGTTTCGCAAATTTGGCAAAATGGCAAATGAAGCATTAAAAAAATGCATGATTTGTGTAAAAAAGGAACGGATGCAGGGATGAAAGGCAGCGTTGTCAGCAGAATACGCTGCCTGCAAGGAAAGGGAGATCAAAGATCGCCGGTATAGTGCCAGCGCAGATAGCGCAACAAGCGAAGCTGACGGGTAATGCGGCTCGGTTGAGACAGCAGACGATAAAGCCACTCCAGCCCCAGGTTTTGCCACACTTTCGGCGCGCGCTTGACGTGCCCGGTAAACACGTCGTAGGTCCCGCCCACCCCCATATACAGGGCTTGAGGATGCACCTGACGGCAGTCACGCATGAAGATTTCCTGTTTCGGCGATCCCATCGCCACGGTGACGATCTGCGCACCGCTGGCGTGAATACGCGCAAACAGCGCCTGCCGCTGCTCTGGGGTAAAATAACCGTCCTGGCGACCCACAACATTAACGTTCCACTGCGCGCGCAGTTTCGCTTCGGTTTGCGCTAACACGTCAGCCTTTCCACCCACCAGAAATACTGGCGTACCTTCCTGCCCAGCGCGCGCCATCAATTCTTCCCACAGATCGGCTCCCGCTACGCGTGACACCTCCGCTTCCGGAAATTTTTTGCGAATCGAACGCACAACGCTGATCCCATCGGCATATTTGTATTCTGCCGCGTTAATCAACGCCCTGACTTCAGGATTATCTTCCGCCGTCAGCACTTTTTCGGCGTTGATCGCCACCAGGGTGCCCTGCTTCAACTTACCGCCAGCATAAAGGTAATCCAGCGCATGTTGCATGTTGCGCCAGCCTATTAGCTGAAGTCCGCGCAGCGCATAGAGCGGCGCCGTTGTTTTCTCAGTCATTGCTATCCTTCAACCTGTTTTCGCGGCAGGGTTTTTATACGTTTATGGATCAGTCCGGCGCTGTCGAACAGCCAGAACAGGAGTTTAGCGATCAGCAGACTGGCGCCAAAAACCACCATGAAAAACACCACGCGAGAGACAAACGAGTCCAGCCCCTCACGCGCCAGCACGATCATGTTGAATATCGCGCCAAAGCAGAAACTGTGCAGAATGGCCGCCTTATAGCGATTCGTCTCGCGGTTACCCAACTCATACAGCCAGTCAAACCATTTGATGATCAGGCCCACCACGATCGCCCCCAGCGGGATAAACAGCGCGCCGCCCATCACCACCAGCGAACCAATTAACGTTGGAGAGATTGCCAATCCGGAGTGGTTGTTCAGCACTTCCCAGGTAAAATAGTTAGCGGCGTTCAGCACCATGCCGGGACGCCCTGGCCACAGCCAGGAAGGGATGAACACGTAAAAGTCGCGGACAATGGGCGCCAGCCCCTGAAATTCGATTTTGTCGTAATTTTGCAGCAGCAGCGCCAGGTTTTCCCACGGTGAAAAGGTGTCGCGGGTCAGATAAAGGAAAGTGTAAAACGCCTCATCGCCGCTGACGTTCAGCCCATAGCGTTTTAGCGCCAGCCAGAACATGCCGACAATCCCCAGCACGCCCGCCGCCGCCAGCATCCACAATGAAATCCAGCCGCGAATGATGCCAATAAACAGGAAAATAGCGAAAGCGATGATGATATTGGCGCGGGTGCCGCCAACGATCATATAGGTCAGTAGTCCAAACGCGACGGTACTGACCAGAAAGAACAACCAGGCTTTGCTGTCCTGACGCAGGAAATAAACCACCAGCATCGCCGGAATGAAAAAGTAAAAGAAGCGCTTTAACGCCACGCCGGAAACTTCGCTGGAAAAAATCTGGCTGTAGGAATGCAGACGGAACAACAGGAAACCGTTGTGCATAAAGAAAACGCCAACGCTCACCAGCGCGATGCCCATCAGAATCACCCACGTTAAATGGGTTTCCACGCGGTTCATGGTAAACAGCGGTTTGCGCGGTACGTCTGCTGCCCGTTTACGCAAGCGGGTCTTATAGGTCACATAATAGACCGCATAAAAACAGGCGGCGGACAACAAGGCCTGTAACAAAATTTCCGGCGGCGCGACGCCCACATCAAAGCGGAACACCAGCACACTGGTCAGTGGAAAACCGAAAAAGAAGGTCAGCAGAAACAGCAGCGAGAAAAAGACGTTGAAGTTAAAGCGCACGCGGCGAAATTCGAACCAGGTCAACGTGGCAATGAACAACGTCGCCAGTAGCCAGACGGCGAACAGCCCACTGAACTGCATCAGGCTCATACGGCCTCCCCTGCGGCGATTCTGATCGCCTTGTGCCAGGGTTGCAGGTAGTTCGGGCTAAAGAAAGTGATCGCGTTTTTATCAACCGATGCCAGCTGGCGCTGCGCTTCTCGCACCACCTGTTCATTCAGCGCATCGCTGGTAAACAGTACCGGCAGTTGCTGTTCCACCATATCCTGCCAGAACGGGTTTTCGCGGTTCAGCACGCATGGTACTCCAGCCTGGATAAGCAGGCACAGCGTACCAATCCCCTGCTGACGGGCAAAAATAAAGTAGCCGAGGTCGCACTGGCGAAGCAGCGTCAGATAGGCGTCGAATGCCAGTTTTTCCTCAAGCACCTGCAAATTTTCCGCGCGGAACAGCGCCAGACCAGCCTGTTTCACTTCAGCAATATAGGCGTCGTTATTGGCCGGATACCCCATCGGGACGATGACGTTGACCGTATCGCCAAACTGCTGATGCACCGCTTTCAGCGCGGCAATATGTTCGTTGCTGCGATCGCCGGAATTCCCCACCAGAACGGTCATTTTCCCGCTACGCTGCCGATCGTTCGCCATATTATTTAGCGCGGGATCCATTCGCGTCGGGAAATACAGCAGTTCACCAGGAACGCGTGGATGCAGCCCGGCGAAATAGCGCAGATCGCCACGGGTAGCAAATACGCCGCCAACGCGGTTCTGCGCCAGACGGCGAACTGGATAGAACAGCTTAAATTTCAGACCGCCGGACACTTCGTACAGATCCGCTCCCCAGATATGCCAGTAAAACTGACCGGGCTTAATGCCGCCGCTGAGCAGCGCCAGCCATAGCGCGGTATTGAACTGCCCGTGAAAAAAGAACCGCTGCTGGCGGTTCGCTTTGGCTTTCGCGATAACCGCCTCGGCCAGCGATTTTTTACCGTTGTAAAACGAAAGGGAGAGCGACGGACAACTTTCCGTCAGTCCGGTGTCCTGACCGGCAACCATAAAGAGACGGGCATGCTCGCTGGTTTGCGCCAGCGCGTCGTTAAAAAACCGCAGCACGGTTTGATTATGGTGAGGGATATCCGATCCCAGTACGTGAATCAGTACAGTCATGCCCGCCTACGCCAGAGTAAAAATACGCCACAACAGAGTGAAAAATAGACGACATAGGTGGCCATATACGCCTGCGCCGCACCCAGCGCGCCGTGCGTCGGGATCAGCCAGTGCGCAAATGCCGTCAGTAAAATGAACTGGCTGATTTCAGCCAGTATGTAAAACCGCAGCGACGCTTTCGCGATCACCAAATAGCCAAATACATATGCGCCGACTTTCAGCACATCCCCGACCAGTTGCCAGGCAAACAGATCGCGCATGGCGCTGAACTTGTCAGAGAAAAGCAGCCAGATAGCAACATCGCGCAGCAACCAGACGGTAAAACTTGCCGCCGCCACCGCTGGCAGCACAAACTTCAGCGACCTGACCACTTCCCGCGTAATATCGCGTTTCTCGGTCAGTCGCGACAGCGTGGGCAACAGCCAGACGCTGAACGAGGCGGTAATAAATTGTAGATAAGCGTCGGAAATGCTGCTCACGCCCTGCCAGATGCCAACGTCATCCCAACTGTAGTGCGCCGCCAGCAGGTTTCGCATCATGACATAAGCCACCGGCAGCGTGACGGAAGTGATTAGCGCCATCAGGGTGAACTTGCTGAGCTGACCCGCCAGTCCGTTATCCCAGGACGGCTTCAGGTAGCGCAGCGGGATCGTCCCCCGCTTCATCAGTATCACAGCCGCCGGAATGACCACCAGCGCGGGCACCAGCGCCAGGCCAAGCAGCGCGCCTTCATAACCGCCTACCCGGTAGCAGCCGTAATAGGCGACGACCCCCACCAGGCTGCCGACAATCAATGACAGCGCGTTTCCGGCTGCATCGCGAAAGCCCTTCATCAGCGCCAGCAGCAGGTTAGCCCAGGCGATACCCATCTGCACCAGCGCCACTAAACGTACTAGCCCCTGATACTGAGTATGACCGAATAACCCCTGACTTATCGGCGCAGCCGCCACCAGGAACACCAGCGCCAGCAGCGTGGAAAATCCGAGCACCATCGCTGAAGAGGTACCGACGACTTTTCGCAACTGCGCCGGGTTGTCGTGCGTCTGCGCAACGTATTTAGTGACGCCGTTGAAAATCCCGGCGCCCGCCAGCACGCCGAGAACGGTGACCATCTGGCGGAAGTTTCCCGCCTGCCCGACGCCCGCCGGGCCGAATGTCACCGCCAACAGTTTAACGACCAGTAACCCGGCGCCAATTTTGACCAGCGTACTGGCCGCCGTCCACAGGGACGCTTTCGCAAGCGACATATCAGGCGAAATAATTCAGCAATGTGGTAATCACCGTGCGTTGATTCACTGCCGACAGGTTATAGAACAGCGGCAGGCGCAGCAGGCGTTCACTCTCTTTGGTGGTATAGCGATCTTCGCCGTGGAATTCACCAAACTTCTCCCCTGCCGGGCAATCGTGCAGCGGGATATAGTGAAACACCGCCATGATTTCCGCTTCTTTGAGGAAGTTGATCAGCGCGCTCCGGTCATCAATATTACGCAGCTTGATATAGAACATATGAGCGTTCTGTTTGCAGTCGCCCGGAATGGACGGCAGTTCAATACGTCCGGCACGCGCCAGGGGCTGTAGCGCGTCATAATAGGTTTGCCACAACGCCAGACGCTGTTGGTTAATGCGATCTGCGGCTTCCAGTTGCGCCCACAGATAAGCGGCCTGGAGATCGGACATCAGATAGCTGGAGCCGATATCGCGCCAGGTATATTTATCCACCTGACCGCGGAAAAACTGGCTGCGGTTAGTACCCTTTTCACGGATGATCTCCGCGCGTTCGATCAGTTTGCGATCGTTAATCAGCGTCGCGCCGCCTTCGCCGCCCGCGGTGTAATTTTTGGTTTCGTGGAAACTAAAGCAGCCGATGTGACCGATTGTACCCAACGCGCGGCCTTTGTACGTCGACATCACACCCTGCGCGGCATCTTCGACCACATACAGATGATATTTTTCCGCCAGCGCCATGATAGTGTCCATCTCACAGGCCACGCCCGCATAATGAACCGGCACAATCGCCCGGGTTTTATCGGTGATCGCCGCTTCAATGCGCGTTTCGTCGATGTTCATGGTATCCGGGCGGATATCCACAAAGATGATTTTCGCGCCGCGCAGCACGAAGGCATTTGCCGTCGATACAAAGGTATAGCTCGGCATGATCACTTCATCGCCCGGCTGGATATCCAGCAGCAGCGCCGCCATTTCCAGAGAGGCGGTGCAGGACGGCGTCAGCAACACTTTCGCGCTGCCAAAACGCTGCTCCAGCCACTGCTGACAGCGCCGGGTAAAACCGCCGTCGCCGCACAGTTTGCCGCTGCCCATCGCAGACTGCATGTAGTCAAGTTCGCTTCCCACCACCGGCGGTGCGTTAAACGGAATCATGTTGTCACCTGTATAACCAGTACGCAGTGCTTTCCACGTTCGCACCGCTTTGTATATAACGTTTAAGCGCGGCGGTGTTGCCCATTTGGGTCGCCACCCGCAATGTCGTTTTGCCATGCGCCCGCGCCCAGCCGAGCGCCGCCTGCACCAGCTCAGCGCCTGCGCCACGCCCGGCCAGTAAGCCGATGCGCGCCTCGCTGTCATTCACTTCTCGCAGCGAAACATAGCCGCGGATATCGCCGTTCGCCGCCCGCAGAACCAGACACTGGCTATCAAACGTGCCGCGCACCGCGTTTTCTATCCACTGCGCATAGAAGCGCGCGCTGGCGTCTGGCGCATACCACGGCGCGCGAAAGCGGCTTTGTGCGAAGGCGACAGCGGCATGGTCGCGCAGCGCAGGAATGTCTGCCAACTGTGCAATTTCCGCGCCATTCTGCGCGCATTCTGCCGTCACGGGCAGCGCTAAATCGACTTCGCCCTCGACAAGGGAAAAACCCAGTTGTTGCAGCGCATCCAGCTCAACCGTATTCGCCGCCGGAATTTTCGCCTGCACACGTGACCATCGCTGTAGTGCTGCCACCGTTAAAGGCGACGCCGCAGGGTTAATGCGCACAATGGCGCTGTTCACGCCAAAGAAAGCGTTTTCCCAGCTTAACGGCTCAATACTGGCGCGGACGTGCACGGAGCAACTCCAGTAAATATTGACCGTATCCGGTTTTTGCCAACGCGCTGGCGGCGCGTTTTACGCCGTCATCATCCAGCCAGCCGTTGCGCCAGGCAATCTCTTCCAGACACGCTATTTTAAAACCCTGACGTTTTTCCACCGTCTGAACAAATGTACTCGCCTCAATCAAGCTGTCATGCGTACCGGTATCTAACCAGGCAAAGCCGCGCCCCAGTAGCTCGACTGTCAGATTGCCAGCGTCGAGGTACATCTGGTTGATTGAGGTGATTTCCAGCTCACCACGCTCAGAAGGCTTAACACGCTTCGCGTACTCCACCACTTTGCTGTCGTAAAAATACAGCCCCGTTACCGCCCAGTTTGACTTAGGTTGCTTTGGCTTTTCTTCTAATGAGATCGCGCGAAAGTTATCGTCAAATTCCACCACACCGAAGCGTTCAGGATCCATAACCTGATAACCAAACACTGTCGCGCCTTCGGTCCTTGCCGCAACGTGCCGCAGTTTTGGGCTAAAGCCCTGACCAAAAAAGATATTATCACCAAGCACCAGACAAGAAGGTTCGCCGTTTAGGAACGTTTCAGCGATGATAAACGCCTGAGCAAGCCCATCCGGGCTGGGCTGTTCGGCATACTGTAAGTCGATACCAAATGCCGAACCATCACCCAGCAGACGCTGAAAATAACCTTTATCTTCTGGTGTCGTGATGATCAAAATTTCACGGATTCCGGCCAGCATCAAAACGGACAACGGGTAATAAATCATCGGCTTGTCATAAATGGGCAGTAACTGCTTCGACACGCCGCGTGTGATCGGGTGCAAACGGGTACCTGAGCCGCCCGCCAGAATGATACCTTTCATGTGTTCCTCCTCCGGGAGCCAAAGTCCGGCTCATCAGGCGTAATTGTCGCAGCCAGTTTGAGCACTACTAGGTTCAAAATGGCAAGTAAATAGCCTGATGGGCTGGGGTTTTTAGCCTTTCAGACCCAAACGTTGCCCTTGATAGCTGCCGTCCTGCACTGGTTTCCACCAGGCTTCATTCGCCAGATACCATTGCACGGTTTTACGCATTCCGCTTTCAAAGGTTTCCTGTGGCGTCCAGCCGAGCTCGCGCGCAATTTTCGCCGCATCAATGGCGTAACGTAAGTCATGGCCCGGACGATCATCAACAAAAGCAATCAGTTCACGGTACTGAGTAATACCGCGCGGCTTATTCGGCGCCAGCTCTTCCAACAGATCGCAAATAGTCTCGACCACATCCAGATTCTTCCGCTCATTGTGGCCACCGATGTTATAGGTTTCACCCACTGTTCCAGTGGTCGCCACGAGATACAGCGCCCGGGCATGATCCTCCACATACAGCCAGTCGCGGATTTGCTGTCCGTTACCGTACACGGGCAGAGGTTTCCCCGCCAGCGCGTTAAGGATCATCAGCGGGATGAGTTTTTCCGGGAAATGATAAGGCCCATAATTATTCGAGCAGTTGGTGATCAGCGTCGGCAAGCCATAGGTGCGCAGCCAGGCGCGTACAAGGTGATCGCTGCTGGCTTTCGACGCCGAATAGGGACTGCTGGGCGCGTACGGCGTGGTTTCAGTAAAGAAGTCTTCCGCTGAATGCAGGTCGCCATAAACCTCGTCCGTGGAGATATGGTGGAAGCGAAATGCCGTTTTTTTAGTGCCCGCTAAAGCACTCCAGTATGCACGGGCTGCCTCCAGTAATGTGTACGTGCCCACGATGTTCGTTTCAATAAACGCCGCCGGGCCGTCAATAGAGCGATCAACATGGCTTTCCGCCGCCAGATGCATCACACAGTCCGGTTGATACTGTTTAAAAACGCGCGCCAGCGCGGCGCGATCGCAGATATCCACTTTCTCAAAGGCGAAACGCTCACTCAGCGCAACTGGCGCTAATGACATCAGGTTTCCGGCGTAGGTGAGTTTATCCACCACCACCACCGAATCAGCCGTCTCATTAATGATATGCCGTACCAACGCCGAGCCGATAAACCCCGCGCCACCTGTGACCAGAATCCGTTTCATTAACGCCAGACCCCTTTGGTATCAACGATATATTGCTGACGAACCGCGTCACCGCGCATCGCCTTAAACTCATTATGATCGACCAGCATCACCAGCACGTCGGCGGTTGCCAGCGCATCGTCCAGCGTCGCCAGCGCGCACAGGCCATCCAGCTTTTTCGGTAACTGATGGATATTCGGCTCCACCGCCAGCGTTTCACCGCTGTGCCATTGGGCGATATTCTGCGTAATTTCCATTGCCGGGCTTTCGCGGAGATCGTCGATATTCGGTTTGAAAGCCAGCCCAAAGCAGGCGATTTTCACTTCGCTGGCGCGCTTATCGGTCGCAGCCAGGCAATCCGCCACGGCGGCTTTCACCTGGTCAACAACCCAGTGCGGCTTACCGTCGTTGACTTCACGCGCGGTACGAATCAGACGCGACTGCTGCGGGTTTTGCGCCACGATAAACCACGGATCGACGGCGATGCAGTGCCCGCCAACGCCCGGTCCGGGCTGGAGTATATTGACCCGAGGATGGCGATTCGCCAGTTGGATCAGTTCCCAGACGTTAATCCCCTGATCGGCGCAGATCAGCGACAGTTCATTCGCAAAAGCAATATTGACATCGCGGAAACTGTTTTCCGTGAGCTTACACATTTCCGCTGTGCGGGCGTTCGTCACCACGCACTCACCTTCAAGGAAGATCTTGTACAGTTCGCTGGCGCGCGCCGAGCATACCGGCGTCATACCGCCAATCACGCGGTCATTCTTAATCAGTTCGACCATCACCTGACCCGGCAGTACGCGTTCAGGACAATAGGCCACATTGACGTCGGCCTGCTCTCCGGCCTGCTGCGGGAAAGTGAGATCCGGGCGCATCGCCGCCAACCAGGCAGCCATTTGCTCTGTCGCACCGACTGGCGAGGTAGACTCAAGGATCACCAGCGCCCCTTTTTTCAGTACCGGCGCCACGGATTTCGCCGCGGCTTCGACATAGGCCATATCGGGTTCGTGATCGCCTTTAAACGGTGTGGGAACAGCGATCAGGTATGCGTCAGCGTCAACCGGCGTAGTGGTGGCGCGCAAAAATCCGCCCTCAACCGCCGTTTTTACCACCTTACCCAGATCCGGCTCAACGATATGAATTTCACCGCGGTTGATGGTTTCTACCGCGTGCGGGTTAACGTCCACACCAATGACCTGCTTTTGGCGCGACGCGAAGGCGGCCGCCGTTGGCAAACCGATATATCCCAGACCAATAACAGAAATGGTAGAAAAACTCATAGCGATACCCGACTGTTTTTTAAAGCGTCTAAAATTCGGCCACAGGCCTGCCCGTCACCGTAAGGGTTATGGGCGCGACTCATGGTCTGATATTCATTTTCGTCATACAGCAAGCGCGTGACTTCCGCAACAATGCGCCGGGAGTCAGTGCCCACCAGGCGCACCGTCCCCGCCGTCACGGCTTCTGGGCGTTCGGTCGTTTCACGCATCACCAGTACCGGTTTGCCCAGCGACGGCGCTTCTTCCTGAATCCCTCCGGAGTCGGTGAGGATCAGCCAGGCGTGATTCATCAGCCAGACAAAAGGTAAATAGTCCTGCGGTTCAATCAGCATCACGTTTTCAACGTGACCGAGAATACGGTTGACCGGCTCACTGACGTTGGGGTTCAGATGGACCGGATAGACAATTTGCACGTCCTGGTTGGCGGCGGCAATATCCGCCAGCGCATGGCAAATCTGCTCAAAACCACGGCCAAAACTTTCACGTCGATGCCCCGTCACCAGAATCAGCTTTTTATCTTCGCAGAGGAAAGGGTAGCGTTCGGCCAGCGCTGAGCGCAGCTTATCGCTGGCCAGGACGCGGTCACGCACCCAAATAAGCGCATCGATCACCGTATTGCCGGTAACAAAGATGCGGCTGTCAGCGATATTTTCACGCAGCAGGTTTTGCCGTGAGTTTTCAGTCGGCGCGAAATGGTACATCGCCAGATGGCCGGTCAACGTCCGGTTTGCCTCCTCCGGCCACGGCGAAAAAAGATCGCCAGTGCGAAGTCCGGCTTCCACGTGCCCGACAGGGATGCGTTGATAAAATGCCGCAAGACTGGTGGCGATAGTGGTGGTGGTATCGCCATGTACCAGTACCACATCAGGCTTGAAATCAGACAGGATAGGCTTCAGCCCTTCCAGAATTCGACAGGTTATTTCTGTCAGCCCCTGACCCGGTTGCATGATATTAAGATCGTAGTCAGGAACAATGGAAAAGAGGTTCAAAACCTGATCGAGCATCTCCCGGTGTTGCGCGGTGACGCAAACTCTCGCTTCGAAATCAGGATCCTTTGCCAGCGCATGAACCAAAGGCGCCATTTTGATGGCTTCCGGTCGCGTGCCAAATACAGTCAGTACTTTCACATCGATTCTCTTCGAATAGTCAGTGAGGGCCCAGCCCCTCACTGCGGCAGTCGTGCTAGATCGTGCGGCGGCGGGTTAACGCAACACCAGCGCCGATAAGCCCCCCCACGATGCCCCACATCACCATCAGGAAGGCACGGCGCGGGCTATCGCGTTTTACCGGTTCTTCCGGCGTCCGCAAATAGCGATAGGTCTGAAAACGCGGGTCCAGGGTTGGCCCCACGTTCAATGTATTTAGCATGGCCCGGTTCTGGAAGTAGTCCAGATCGAAGGTGGGACCAACGGCCTGTAAATTTTCGAGGCGAGCCTGGAGCATCGGACGTCCCAATAAAAACAGTTCCGACTCCGGCAATTCATCCGGCGGAACGTCTGTCTGCGTGCGGGAAATATTGTGCTGCTCGGCGATTTTCAGCGCCTGTTCGATACTGCTTACGCGGCGGGAGAAAATGGCTTTTGCCACCTCTTCCTGGCGTTTAACCTGCGCTTTCATTTGCACGGTCCGCGCCGCCCATGCGCCTTTCAGCTCGTCATTCAGATGGCTTGCCGCGCGCTGGCTCGAGAAGGCGACATACTGGCGCAACAGATTGTTGGCGTCAGGTGCGGTTTCGGCAATCAGCTTGACGCTGTCGTTAACAGCACGAGTGAAATCACCGGGGATAAACTGAATATTGTTGATCAGCTCATCCAGCATCGCGGCATCGGCCTTGCTGTTACCCACCATCCGTTGCTTGTAATAGTCGGTTTGCAGCCAAAAATCGCGACGAGTATCCCAGGAGGCCAGCTGCATCACGAACTCTTTGTAGGCTTCATCCATCACCGAAGGCTGTTCGGCTGGCGTATTGCTGACTTTGACATCCAGATTACGCAGAAACTGCTGCTGGGAATAGTAGCCTCCCAGCATGTTCACCGTGGGACGATCGGAAATGGCGGTCGCGCTCCACTCCTGGCGGGCAAAGAAGGTATACGCTAACGCGAGCAGCGCGAACAACAGTGCGACACCGACAATCCATACCTTCCCGGCCCATAAGGTACGAAACAACCCACGAATATCCAGTTCATTTTCAGCGCTCACGGCGTGTGCCCCCGGTAATGGTTGAGTCATCGCACCCTCGATTTACTTGATTAAATTTGGCTTATTATCTCGGTTTCTGCGCAGTCTGCGCTTTAAGCGTTTGATGAATCTCGCCACTTTCCAGGCACGCTTAATGCAGTAACCGTAGAGGAAGAATGCTAGCAAAAAGAGCACCAACATGACCCACTCAGGCACAATTTGAGAGTATTCCGCAAGCACGCCAATAGAGGCGAGGATGGCAGCGGCCAGGGTAATGAGGACAAACGCCTGGCGGGAAGTAAACCCTGCGCGCATGATCAAATGATGAATGTGCTGACGGTCAGGCGAGAACGGGCTCATTCCTTTGCGCAGGCGGCGGTACATAATGGCCACCATGTCCATCAGCGGAATGGCGATGATCCACAGCGCGGTAACCGGGCTAATAGGATGGGTTTGTCCTTGCGTGGTTTCTAACAGGATCCAGATGACGGTAAAGCCTATCAGCGTACTGCCAGCGTCCCCCATAAAAACCTTGTAGCGTCGACCCAGCGCGCCCAGGTTCAACAGGATATACGGCAGGATGGCGGCTATCATCGCAAAGCACCAGATGGCAAGGCTTGTCTGTCCGTCAAACCAGAGGATAAGCCCCATCGCCCCAAAGGAGACGCTGGAAAGCCCACCTAACAGACCGTCGATGCCATCAACCATATTAAAGGCGTTGATGGCCGCCCAGACGGCGAAAAGGGTGAGGAAATAACCGAAAGGACCGAGCACCATTTCCCACGGCCCAAAAATGTAGCCGAGACTGCTGAGGTAGAGTTTACCGACCACCATCATAACGACGCCGATAGCGGCCTGTACGGTAGCGCGTATTTTTACGCTGATATCAAAACGATCGTCGAGCGCGCCGATAAAAACCAGCACGCCCGCACAGGCAAGATAAAGAGCAGCATGGGGGATATAATAATCAGCAATGCCGAACGTGAAACAGATCCCCGCATAAACTGAAATGCCCCCAACCAACGGTATCAATCCCTGGTGGCGTTTGCGGAAGTTGGGCTTATCCACTAAACCGATCTTTTTTGCTACCTTGCGCGCAAAAAACAGAAACAGTGTCGTGAATAAAAAAATACTGATGAGATCAGTACTGACTGTCAGTAAATTCACAATGCGTGCTCTCAGAGAAAATTATTAGCAGAAGTATAACCACGAAGACCTGTATTCAGAAGGGAAACTCCATTCCGAAGCGTCTGTTTTGTATTATTTTTAACCACATTTCGTATTTACCAGGCAAAACGCGGTGCAGCGGAGTGTGTTTACGCAACATCTTATTAAGACGTTGTTAAGATTACAGGCATAAAAGCAAAACGCCACGTAAAAACGTGGCGTTTTTGGCTGGTCGTACTCTTACGAACGCTTCATCATGTCGAAGAAATCATCGTTGGTCTTGGTCATCGCCAGCTTATTGATGAGGAACTCCATTGCGTCGATTTCGCCCATTGGGTGAATGATCTTACGCAGGATCCACATCTTCTGCAGCTCTTCCTGGGTGGTAAGCAACTCTTCTTTACGGGTACCGGAACGGTTGTAGTCGATAGCCGGGAAGACGCGTTTTTCCGCGATCTTACGGGAGAGGTGCAGTTCCATGTTACCGGTGCCTTTAAACTCCTCGTAGATAACTTCATCCATTTTGGAGCCGGTATCGATAAGCGCGGTCGCGATGATGGTCAGGCTGCCGCCCTCTTCCACGTTACGCGCCGCCCCGAAGAAACGCTTCGGACGATGCAGGGCGTTGGCATCCACACCACCGGTCAACACTTTACCGGAAGCCGGTACCACGGTGTTGTAGGCACGCGCCAGACGGGTGATGGAGTCGAGCAGAATGATAACGTCTTTCTTATGTTCAACCAGGCGCTTCGCTTTTTCGATCACCATTTCGGCGACCTGAACGTGACGGGATGCCGGTTCGTCAAAAGTCGACGCAACCACTTCACCTTTCACCAGACGCTGCATCTCGGTCACTTCTTCCGGACGTTCGTCGATCAGCAATACCATCAGCACGCAGTCTGGGTGGTTGTAGGCAATGCTCTGCGCAATATTTTGCAGCAGCATGGTTTTACCCGCTTTCGGCGGCGCCACAATCAAGCCACGCTGACCGCGACCGATTGGCGAAGCCAGATCCAACACGCGCGCCGTTAAGTCTTCAGTCGAACCGTTACCCCGTTCCATGCGCAGACGAGAGTTGGCATGCAGCGGCGTTAAGTTTTCGAAAAGGATTTTATTGCGGGCGTTTTCCGGTTTGTCATAGTTAACTTCGTTAACTTTCAACAGCGCAAAGTAGCGTTCGCCTTCTTTCGGCGGGCGAATCTTACCAGAGATGGTATCACCAGTGCGGAGGTTGAAACGGCGGATTTGGCTGGGGGAAACGTAGATGTCATCAGGACCGGCGAGGTAGGAGCTGTCTGCGGAGCGGAGGAAACCAAATCCATCCTGCAATATCTCCAGCACACCGTCACCAAAGATATCTTCGCCACTCTTTGCGTGCTGCTTCAGGATGGCAAAAATAATGTCCTGCTTACGCATACGAGCCAGGTTTTCCAGCCCCATATTTTCGCCGAGAGTGATCAGCTCAGAAACCGGCGTATTCTTTAATTCGGTAAGATTCATAATGGTGTGAGTTCTTAAACTTGGGGTAAATCTCGAACTTAATGTTGTGAATGGTATGGCAGGGTCATCCATGCCTGTTTACGGCCATCAACTCATGTCTGTTCGCTGTCTGGTCACAGGAAAGTACGCAGAACTGAAACGACAAGACGGAATGAATGATAAGCCAGGAATCTGTCCACATCTCGGGTGAAACTGAGACGTTGTGGAAATAGCAAGATTCAAACTTAATAAGGTATGTTTAATACGAAGTCAACACTAACTTAGCACGACTCACGCCGGGCGTCCAGTCATCCGAATCATTTAGGATTAAGGGCGCCCGAGCATGAGGTATCCTCTTACGCGATATTCGCGTCGAGGAATTCTTTCAGCTGACCTTTGGACAGTGCGCCCACTTTGGTCGCTGCAACTTCACCGTTTTTGAACAGCAGCAGAGTCGGGATGCCACGGATACCATACTTCGGCGCGGTGCCTGGGTTCTGGTCAATGTTCAGTTTAGCAACCGTCAGTTTGCCCTGATATTCGTCAGCGATCTCATCCAGAATCGGGGCGATCATTTTGCACGGTCCGCACCACTCTGCCCAGAAATCGACGAGGATGGCCCCGTCCGCTTTGAGTACATCCGTGTCAAAACTGTCGTCAGTCAGGTGAATAATTTTATCGCTCATATTAACTCCACAGGAATAAGCCTGGTACGTTGGTTTTGCCTTCATCAACGACGTGTTGATGTCGCATTAACCAACTAAAGGTTGACTTTATTTCACCGGATACGCTTTCGTAAAGCAATAGTAAGCTGATATTCTACCACACTATGAGCAAAACACATTTAACAGAACAGAAGTTTTCCGACTTCGCCCTGCACCCAAAGGTGATCGAAGCCCTTGAAAATAAAGGGTTTCATAACTGCACGCCCATTCAGGCCCTCGCGCTGCCGCTTACGCTGGCCGGTCGCGATGTTGCAGGGCAGGCGCAAACCGGTACTGGCAAAACGATGGCGTTCCTGACGTCAACGTTTCATTATCTTCTCTCTCATCCCGCGATTGACGATCGCAAGGTGAACCAGCCGCGCGCCTTAATCATGGCGCCGACGCGTGAGTTAGCCGTGCAGATCCACGCCGATGCCGAGCCGTTGGCGCAGACCACAGGTCTGAAGCTGGGTCTTGCCTACGGCGGCGACGGCTATGACAAGCAGCTGAAAGTGCTGGAAAGCGGCGTCGATATTCTTATCGGCACCACAGGCCGTCTGATCGACTACGCAAAACAGAATCACATTAACCTGGGCGCGATTCAGGTCGTTGTCCTCGACGAAGCCGATCGCATGTACGATCTGGGCTTTATTAAAGATATCCGCTGGCTGTTCCGCCGCATGCCGCCAGCCACACAGCGTCTGAACATGCTGTTCTCCGCAACCCTCTCTTACCGCGTGCGTGAACTGGCGTTCGAACAAATGAACAACGCCGAATACGTGGAAGTCGAGCCGGAACAAAAAACCGGCCACCGTATTAAAGAAGAGCTTTTCTATCCGTCTAACGAAGAGAAGATGCGCCTTCTACAAACATTAATTGAAGAAGAATGGCCGGATCGCGCCATTGTTTTCGCTAACACGAAACACCGCTGTGAAGACATCTGGGGCCATCTGGCCGCCGATGGTCATCGCGTGGGCCTGCTGACGGGCGACGTGGCGCAGAAAAAACGCCTGCGCATTCTCGACGAGTTCACCCGCGGCGATCTGGATATTCTTGTTGCTACCGATGTTGCCGCACGCGGGCTGCATATTCCCGCAGTCACCCACGTATTTAACTACGATTTGCCGGACGATTGCGAAGATTACGTCCACCGCATTGGCCGAACCGGACGCGCAGGCGCAAGTGGCCACTCCATCAGCCTGGCGTGTGAAGAGTACGCGCTGAACCTGCCGGCGATCGAAACCTACATCGGTCACTCCATTCCGGTCAGCAAATACAATCCGGATGCGCTGATGAACAATCTGCCGAAGCCGCTGCGTCTGACGCGCTCGCGCCCAGGCAATGGCCCGCGTCGGGCTGGCGCCCCGCGTAACCGTCGTCGTTCGGGTTAAAAAACATGCTAAGCACCTCCTCGCTGTACGCCGCAATTGATTTAGGCTCGAATAGTTTTCATATGCTGGTGGTGCGCGAGGTGGCGGGAAGCATCCAGACGCTCACGCGAATTAAACGCAAGGTGCGTCTGGCCGCTGGCCTGAACAGCGAGAACGCCCTTTCTGCTGAAGCTATGGAGCGCGGCTGGCAATGCCTGCGCCTGTTTGCCGAGCGCCTTCAGGATATTCCCCAGCCGCAAATCCGCGTGGTTGCGACCGCAACGCTACGCATAGCGGTGAATGCCGATGAATTTATCGCTAAAGCGCAAGAGATTCTCGGTTGCCCGGTACAGGTCATCAGCGGCGAAGAAGAAGCGCGCCTGATTTATCAGGGCGTGGCGCATACCACCGGGGGCGCGGATCAGCGACTGGTTGTCGACATCGGCGGCGCGAGCACTGAACTGGTTACCGGCACGGGCGCACAAACCACGTCGCTGTTTAGTCTGTCGATGGGCTGCGTCACCTGGCTTGAGCGCTATTTCACCGACCGTAATCTGGCGCAGGAAAATTTCGACGAAGCGGAAAAAGCCGCGCGAGACGTGCTGCGTCCGGTAGCCGATGAACTTCGCTACCACGGCTGGAAAGTGTGCGTTGGTGCATCCGGCACCGTGCAGGCGCTTCAGGAAATCATGATGGCGCAGGGCATGGATGAGCGCATTACGCTGTCGAAACTCCAGCAGTTGAAACAGCGGGCGATTCACTGTGGCCGTCTGGAAGAACTGGAAATTGAGGGCTTAACCCTTGAACGCGCACTGGTATTCCCCAGCGGGTTGGCCATTCTCATCGCCATTTTTACCGAACTGAATATTCAGGGCATGACCCTGGCCGGCGGCGCGCTGCGCGAAGGGCTGGTGTACGGTATGCTGCATCTTGCAGTCGATCAGGATATTCGTAGCCGTACGCTGCGTAACGTCCAGCGTCGGTTTATGGTCGACACCGAACAAGCGAACCGCGTTGCCAGACTGGCGGAGAATTTCGTCGAACAAGTAGAACATGAATGGCACCTTGAGCCGATCAGCCGCGAACTGTTGATCAGCGCCTGCATGCTGCATGAAATTGGCCTGAGCGTAGATTTCAAACAAGCGCCTCAGCACGCGGCGTATCTGGTGCGCAATCTGGACCTGCCTGGATTCACCCCCGCGCAGAAAAAACTGCTCGCCACGCTGTTATTGAACCAAACCAACCCGGTTGATCTTTCCTCGCTGCACCAGCAAAACGCCGTGCCGCCGCGCGTGGCTGAGCACCTTTGTCGTCTGCTAAGACTGGCGATTATTTTCGCCAGCCGCCGTCGTGACGATCTGCTGCCGTCGATCGCCCTGCAGGCGACAAATGAGATACTGACGATTACGCTACCGAAAGGATGGCTGGAACAGCATCCGCTGGGAAATGAGTTGATTGCGCAGGAAAGCCAGTGGCAAAGCTATGTTCACTGGCCTTTAGATGTTCAGTCATCGTGATTTTGCCGGATGACGCTTCGCGAATCCGGCCTATAACTTCGCTTTCTTTGCCGCCATCATTGCTTTCAGGTTCGCCAGATGGCTTTGCCCTTTCTGCATGCGTTCTTCTGCACTTACCACTTTGCGTTCCTGCTCCCAGATCAGATCGTCCTGCGGTAATTCCAGCAGGAAACGGCTCGGCTCCGGGCGTACCAGCTCGCCGTACTGACGGCGCTCTTTACAGAGGGTGAAGATCAGTTCTTTTTGCGCGCGGGTTATGCCTACGTAGGCCAGACGGCGTTCTTCATCAATATTGTCTTCATCGATGCTGCTTTGATGCGGCAGAAACCCCTCTTCCATTCCCACCATAAACACATACGGAAACTCCAGACCTTTCGAGGCGTGAAGCGTCATCAGTTGAACCTGATCCAGTTCTTCTTCGCTTTCACCGCGCTCCATCATGTCGCGCAGCGTAAAGCGTGTCACCACCTGGGTCAGCGTCATCGGCTCATCCAATTCGCTGCCTTCCAGCATTTCAGTCATCCAGCTAAACAGCTGGTTGACGTTTTTCATGCGCATTTCGGCCGCTTTCGGGCTGGGCGAGGTTTCGTACAGCCAGGATTCATAATCAATGCCGTGAATCAGATCGCGTACGGCGGCAATGGGTTCGCGCTCGGCCAGACGCTGGATTTCACCCAGCCAATGGGTAAATCGGGTCAACGAATCGTAGCCGCGCCCGGTAAGCGTCTGGCTCAGGCCCAGATCAAAGCTGGCGGTAAACAGGCTTTTATTGCGGGTCATAGCCCACTCGCCCAGCTTTTGCAGCGTAGCCGGTCCGATTTCGCGTTTTGGCGTATTCACGATGCGCAGGAAAGCGCTGTCATCATCCGGATTGGTCAGCACCCGAAGATAGGCCAGCAGATCTTTGATCTCCGGGCGAGAGAAGAACGAGGTGCCGCCGGAAATTTTGTACGGAATACGGTTCTGCATGAGGTATTTTTCAAACACCCGCGACTGATGATTACCGCGATACAGAATGGCGTAATCCTTGTATTCCGTTTTATTCACGAAGTGATGGGCGATCAGTTCGCCGGTTACACGCTCGGCCTCATGTTCTTCGTTGTTTGCGCTGAGCACTTTCAGCTCCGCGCCATATCCCAGCTCCGAAAAGAGCCGCTTTTCAAAGACGTGCGGATTATTGGCAATAAGAATATTTGCTGCTTTCAGGATCCGCCCGGAAGAGCGGTAGTTCTGCTCCAGCTTGATAACCTGCAGCGCCGGAAAATCCTGGCTCAACAGCACCAGGTTTTGAGGTCGCGCACCGCGCCAGGAGTAGATCGACTGGTCGTCATCACCCACGACGGTAAAGCGCGCGCGATTCCCCACCAGCAGCTTGACCAGCTCGTACTGGCTGGTGTTGGTATCCTGATACTCGTCCACCAGCAGATAGCGGATCTTGTTCTGCCAGCGCTCGCGCACTTCCTCATTACGCTGCAGCAGCAGTGTTGGCAGTAAAATCAGATCGTCAAAGTCGAGAACGTTACAGGCTTTCAGGTGCGCATCGTACAGGCCATAGCAGTGCGCAAAAATGCGATCGCGTTCGCCTTTCGCACTTGCTGCCGCCTGGGCTGGCGTTTTGAGATCGTTCTTCCAGTTTGAGATCGTCGCGATCAGCTGTTGCAGCACCACTTTGTCATCGTCAATCAACCCTTCCGTCAGCTCTTTCAGCAAGGCGACCTGATCGGTGTCGTCAAACAGCGAGAAATTGGATTTCATTCCCAGCGCGGCGTATTCGCGTTTTATCACCTCCAGCCCCAGCGTATGGAAGGTGGAGATCATCAGCCCACGCGCTTCTTTACGCCCCAGCGTCTGCCCGACACGTTCTTTCATTTCGCGCGCCGCCTTGTTGGTAAAGGTCACCGCAGCGATGTGTCGCGCCTGGTAACCGCAGCCGCGTATCAAATGGGCGATTTTGTTGGTGATAACGCGTGTCTTACCGGAACCCGCCCCCGCCAGCACCAGGCAAGGTCCGGTGACGAATTCGACAGCGTGTTGTTGGCCGGGGTTTAAACGCATGGGAATGTTGCTCAATCTTCGAACGGGGGAGGGATTGTAGCAGAAAGCGAGGCAGAGATTGAGCTTTCCGTGACTGTACGTACGGAGGCCGCCGGAAAGAAATGAACACGGCGCTGGCGTGCAAGAAATGATTAATTTCCGAACAATATCCTACGTCGATCACATCGAAAAAAAAGACGGAACAGGCGAACAGAAACAGAATTAATCATTTGAGTTTAAAGGGAAAACAGAGGATACAAGCTTTCTGGGGCATTTTTATTTGTATAAACCGACAAAAAAGAGGCCGTACTGCCCGCTTTCTTTGTCTGTTCACCCGAAACATTTCACCACTGGATACGCTAATAGATCGGATATGGGCCACATATTGCGCCCGCCTTTCATGCTGAGCATAAAATGAACAAGATTCACGCTAATTATTACCTGCAAGACTCTACCGCACGCCAGATAGTTCAACGCACAATGGGGATAATTCCGTACTCGGTAAATGTGATGAACGAGCATGGTATGATCATTGCTTCCGGGGAAGCCTCACGTTTACATCAACGCCATGAAGGCGCGGTACTCGCATTGACCGAAAACCGGGTCGTCGAAATTGATTCCGCGACCGCCAATAAGCTTAAAGGCGTTAAGCCCGGCATCAATTTACCGATTAATTTTCGCGACCAGCTGATTGGCGTACTGGGCATTACCGGCGAGCCTGGTGAAGTGAAGGCATATGCGCAGTTGGTGAAGATGGCTTCGGAATTAATCATTGAACAAATGGCGCTCCTCGAGCAAAAACAGTGGGATAAGCGTTACCGCGAAGAGCTGATTAATCAGCTGATTTTGCGTGACCCGCCGCCGGACTCGCTGAACGCGGTGGTCTCATGGTTGGGAATTAATCTCCAGCTTCCGCGGGTGGTGGTGATTATGGAACTGCAACAACCGGATCGCGACGCGCTGCGTAATCTGATGGAGTATTTTGAATATCGCGCCCGCGACCATTTGGTCACGTTTTCCGACTTTAATGAGCTGATAATCTTAAAACCTATCGCGCTAAAAAACGGCGTCTGGCATAAATCGTTGGAACTAAGCGATCTGCAGAGATTTAAACATTACGCACAGTCCTGTGGTTTTTCCCGACTGATTGTCGGCGGCTATTTCACCGGCGAAAACGGCCTGCGTCGCTCTTTTCAGACCGCGAAATCCACCCAGGCCATGGCGAAAAGACTGAAGTTGAAGCATCAGTTCATTTTTCATGACGACTATGCGCTGGCGTCATTATTGGGCGGGCTTTCCGGTACCTGGCAAGCGGAAGAATTATCCAAAATCTGGCGCGATCTGGTTGCCCAGGACACCAAAGGCGTTCTGCAAAAAACGCTACAGCATTATTTTGAGCATAATTGTGATCTTTCGCAAACAGCGACCAGCCTGCATATTCATGTCAATACGTTACGCTATCGACTGCAGCGAGTGGAAGATATTACAGGAATACAAATCAATAACTTAAAACAGTTACTCTGGTTGTATATCGGCATGGAGTTACAGCGCTGAACTGTATTTTCCTCCAAATTTTTCGCCGTCTGGCGCCTTATTTTTAGCCGATACACACAAGTCTAACGCGGCTGCTTTCTCCATACTGCCCCCTGTTATTTTCATGGAGAAAGCAGAAGATGGTTTCAATAACAGCAACTGGCGCCATCATCGCACTCGTGGTGGCGATCGTTTTAATTTTACGCAAAGTCTCGCCGGTTTACGGCATGATGGTCGGCGCGCTGGTAGGCGGTCTGGTCGGCGGCGCCGATCTGGTGCAAACCGTGACGCTAATGGTCACCGGCGCGCAAGGCATTACCAATGCCGTGCTGCGCATTCTCGCGGCAGGTGTACTGGCCGGCGTGTTGATTGAATCCGGCGCGGCAAACACCATCGCTGAAACGGTAGTGAAAAAAGTGGGCGAAAGCCGGGCGCTTTTAGCCTTAGCCATTGCGACGATGATCCTGACCGCCGTCGGCGTATTTATCGACGTGGCGGTTATCACCGTTGCACCGATTGCCCTGTCTATTGCCCGTCGCGCCGGTTTGTCGAAACTCGCCATTCTGCTGGCGATGATTGGCGGCGGTAAAGCGGGTAATGTGATGTCGCCTAACCCCAATGCCATCGCCGCGTCGGACGCCTTTCATGTTCCCCTCACCTCCGTGATGATGGCCGGGATAATCCCCGGTCTGTTCGGCCTGATCGTGGCTTATTTCCTGGCAAAACGTCTCAGCCAGAAAGGCCTGATGGTGATGCCCGACGAAGTGATTTCACACGACAACCACGGCAAGCAGCCGGGATTTCTTGCCGCTATCAGCGCGCCGCTCGTCGCCATTGTGCTGCTGGCGCTACGACCTGTTGCGGGTATCGCCATCGATCCGCTGATTGCCCTGCCCGTCGGTGGGTTAGCCGGTGCGATCCTGATGGGCAGGTTTAAGCAAAGTAACGCCTTTATGATGTCCGGGCTTACGCGCATGGCGCCGGTAGCCATCATGCTGCTCGGTACCGGTACGCTCGCCGGGATTATCGCCAACTCGGAACTGAAAGATGTGCTCATTCATGGGCTGACCTCTTCCGGTCTGCCTTCTTATCTGCTGGCCCCTATTTCCGGCGCGATCATGTCTATGGCAACAGCGTCCACTACGGCGGGAACCGCCGTTGCCGCCGGGGTATTCAGCCAGACGCTGCTGGGTCTTGGCGTATCAGCCCTTGCCGGTGCCGCCATGATTCACGCTGGCGCAACCGTACTGGATCACCTGCCCCACGGCAGCTTCTTCCACGCCACAGGCGGCAGTGTCGGCATGCCGATCCACGAACGGTTAAAACTGCTGCCTTATGAAACCCTTGTCGGTTTTGTTATCGCCCTGATTTCCACACTGATGTTTGGCGTCTTCGGACTTGCCGGGTAAGGACACGATGAAAATAGTCATTGCACCAGATTCATTTAAAGAAAGTTTATCGGCCATGCAGGTGGCCACCGCTATCGAGCAGGGATTTCGTGAAATTTATCCCGAGGCCGAGTATGTCAAATTGCCGATGGCAGACGGCGGCGAAGGTACCGTCGAGTCAATGGTTGAAGCAACCGAAGGCCATTATCTGTTCCAGAATGTGACCGGACCGCTGGGGACGCCAGTACAGGCGCGCTGGGGTATGCTGGGAGATGGGAAAACGGCAATCGTTGAAATGGCCTCCGCATCCGGACTGCATCATGTCCCGCCAGAACGCCGTAACCCTACGCTCACCACCAGCTATGGCACCGGCGAACTGATCCTTGCCGCGCTGAACCACGGCGTTGAGCGCATTATTCTCGGGATTGGCGGTAGCGCCACCAATGACGGCGGCGCAGGTATGCTACAGGCACTTGGTGTGGCGCTGCTTGATACAAACGGGAAATCGCTTCCTTTCGGCGGCGGCGCGCTAAGCGACCTGGCCATCATCGATGCCTCAGGCTGCGACGCTCGACTGAAAAACGTTTCTGTCACCGTCGCCTGCGACGTTAACAATCCACTCTGTGGCGCAACAGGAGCGTCAGCCATCTTCGGTCCGCAAAAAGGGGCAACGCCGGAAATGGTTGCCTCCTTAGACGCTGCGCTGGCCAACTTTGGTAAACGGCTTCAGGACGCAACCGGACGAAACGTGATGACGACGCCTGGCGCAGGCGCCGCAGGCGGCATGGGCGCGGCGCTGTTAGGGATACTGAACGCGGAGTTAAAGCCGGGCGTGGAGATTGTTATTGACGCGCTGCATCTCGATAGCCTGGTCGCGGATGCCAGCCTGGTGATCACCGGTGAAGGTCGTCTTGATAGCCAGAGCATCAGCGGTAAAACGCCGATTGGCGTCGCACGCTGCGCTAAGCGGTATCAGAAACCGGTGATCGCGCTGGCGGGCGGCTTAACGACCGATCACCAGATTGTGCATCAGCACGGGCTGGACGCGGTGTTCTCCGTGCTGACGCGAATCGCCACGCTGCCGGAAGCGCTACAGGATGCGGAATACAACCTGCGCGTTTCGGCACGCAATATTGCCAGCGTCTGGAAATTATCACAGCAGCAGATGCGCTAATCTTCAGCCAGGCCAGCAAGCAGTAGCTGGCCTGGATATTCTTTCTCACCAGCCCCATGCTAAAATCGCCCGCTTCACTCATCCCACGCAAGGCACGATTATGGCAAAAACAGCAGCAGCACTGCATATTCTTGTTAAAGAAGAAAAACTGGCGCTGGATCTTCTTGAGCAGATTAAAAACGGCGCCGACTTCGGCAAACTGGCGAAGAAACACTCAATCTGTCCGTCTGGCAAACGCGGCGGCGACCTGGGCGAATTCCGTCAGGGCCAGATGGTTCCGGCATTCGATAAAGTGGTCTTTTCCTGCCCGGTACTGGAACCAACCGGTCCGCTGCACACCCAGTTCGGCTACCACATCATTAAGGTGCTGTACCGTAACTAACAAAAAACCCGGTGTCTTCAAACACCGGGTTTTTTTATCTTTGCCGGATGCTGGCTTCGCGGAATTAGCCAGCGACAGCGATACGCTTCATATCGGTCATATAGCCGCGCAGTTTCTTACCTACCTGCTCGATAGCATGGCCGCGAATCGCCTCGTTCACATCGCGCAACTGCGCGTTGTCTACCGCCCCTTCCGCAATCGCTTTGCCCAGATCGCCCGGCTGCAGGGTGGTCATGAACTCTTTCAGCAGCGGTACGCAGGCGTAAGAGAACAGGTAGTTGCCGTACTCGGCGGTATCAGAGATAACCACGTTCATTTCGTACAGACGCTTACGGGCGATGGTGTTCGCAATCAGCGGCAGTTCGTGCAGGGATTCGTAGTACGCAGACTCTTCGATGATGCCGGAATCCACCATGGTTTCGAACGCCAGCTCAACGCCCGCTTTCACCATCGCGATCATCAGTACGCCTTTATCGAAGTACTCCTGCTCACTGATTTTGCCGTCGAACTGTGGCGCCGTTTCGAACGCGGTTTTACCGGTTTCTTCACGCCAGGTCAGCAGTTTCTTATCGTCGTTCGCCCAGTCCGCCATCATGCCGGAAGAGAATTCGCCGGAGATGATGTCATCCATGTGTTTCTGGAACAGCGGCGCCATGATCGCTTTCAGCTGTTCGGACAGCGCGTAAGCACGCAGTTTCGCCGGATTAGACAGGCGGTCCATCATCAGCGTAATGCCGCCCTGCTTCAGCGCTTCGGTGATGGTTTCCCAGCCGAACTGAATCAGTTTTTCCGCGTATGCCGGGTCGGTGCCTTCTTCCACCAGCTTGTCGAAGCACAGCAGAGAACCCGCCTGCAGCATGCCGCACAGAATGGTCTGCTCACCCATCAGGTCAGATTTCACTTCCGCAACGAAGGACGATTCCAGCACGCCCGCGCGGTGGCCACCGGTCGCTGCCGCCCATGCTTTGGCAATCGCCATGCCTTCGCCTTTTGGATCGTTTTCCGGGTGAACCGCGATCAGAGTCGGCACGCCGAAGCCACGCTTGTACTCTTCGCGTACTTCCGTACCCGGGCACTTCGGCGCCACCATCACCACGGTGATGTCTTTACGGATCTGCTCGCCCACTTCAACAATGTTAAAGCCGTGAGAGTAACCCAGCGCGGCGCCGTCTTTCATCAGCGGCTGTACGGAACGCACCACGTCAGAGTGCTGCTTGTCCGGCGTCAGGTTTACCACCAGGTCCGCCTGCGGGATCAGCTCTTCGTAGGTACCCACTTTAAAGCCGTTTTCGGTCGCTTTACGCCAGGACGCACGCTTTTCGGCAATTGCTTCTTTGCGCAGGGCGTAAGAGATATCCAGACCGGAGTCACGCATGTTCAGGCCCTGGTTCAGCCCCTGCGCGCCACAGCCGACGATGACCACTTTTTTACCCTGAAGGTAGCTCGCGCCATCGGCAAATTCGTCGCGGCCCATAAAGCGGCATTTGCCCAGCTGCGCCAACTGCTGGCGCAGGTTCAGTGTATTAAAGTAGTTAGCCATGGGTGATACCTCGTGATGTTGTGTGTCTTATTGTTCGGTTCGCGTTTCAGCGAGAATGTACCCACATTACAACAGGAAATTTATTGCGGAAATTGATATATTCACAACGTCATGTTGCAATTTTTGCAATGTAAAAAGAGGGAGTGGAATCGGTGGATTTACGCGATTTGAAAATGTTCTTGCATCTGGCGGAAAGCCGTCACTTTGGCCGCAGCGCCCGGGCGATGCACGTCAGCCCGTCCACGCTTTCCCGACAGATACAGCGCCTTGAGGAAGACCTTGGCCAGCCGCTGTTCGTGCGCGACAACCGCACCGTCACGCTCACGGAAGCGGGCGAAGAGCTACGGGTCTTTGCCCAACAGACCTTATTGCAGTATCAGCAACTGCGGCACACGCTTGATCAGCAGGGACCGTCGCTCTCCGGCGAGCTGCATATTTTCTGCTCCGTGACCGCCGCTTACAGTCATTTGCCGCCTGTTCTCGATCGCTTTCGCGCGGAGCACCCCTCGGTGGAAATTAAACTCACCACGGGCGACGCCGCCGACGCGATGGAAAAGGTGGTGACGGGCGAAGCGGATCTCGCCATTGCCGGGAAACCTGAAACGCTGCCCGGCGCAGTGGCATTCTCGATGCTGGAGAATCTGGCGGTGGTGCTGATCGCCCCGGCGTTACCCTGCCCGGTACGCAGTCAGGTCGCGGTGGAAAAACCCGACTGGTCGACAGTGCCGTTCATCATGGCTGACCAGGGGCCGGTGCGCCGCCGCATTGAGCTGTGGTTTCGCCGCCATAAAATCAGTAACCCCATGATTTACGCAACCGTCGGCGGGCATGAAGCGATGGTGTCGATGGTCGCGCTCGGTTGCGGCGTGGCGCTGCTGCCGGAAGTGGTGCTGGAAAACAGTCCTGAACCGGTACGCAATCGCGTGATGATTTTAGAGCGTAGCGACGAAAAAACCCCGTTTGAGTTGGGGGTGTGCGCAACGAAAAAGCGGCTGCATGAGCCGCTGATTGATGCGTTCTGGAAGATATTGCCGAACCACTAGCCCGCCAGGAAGAAACGGAACGCCGGGTTTTGAGTTTCGTCGTGACACTCATAGCCCAGTTCGTTCAGGCGAGTTTCGAAATCCGGCTCGTGATCGCCCAGTTCGAAGGCTGCCAGCACGCGCCCGTAGTCGGTGCCATGGCTACGGTAATGGAACAAAGAGATGTTCCAGTGGGTGCCGAGCGTATACAAAAACTTCAGCAAGGCGCCGGGAGATTCCGGAAACTCGAAGCTGTAAAGTCGTTCTTTCAGCGGCTTAGATGGACGCCCGCCGACCATATAGCGCACATGGAGCTTCGCCATCTCGTCGTCAGAGAGATCGACCACGCTGTAGCCGCCGTCATTCAGCAAATTCAGGATCTCTTTGCGCTCTTCCAGACCGCGGCTTAAACGCACGCCGACAAAAATGCAGGCATCTTTGGCATCGGCAAAACGGTAGTTAAATTCCGTTACCGAACGACCGCCGAGGAGCTGGCAAAATTTCAGAAAGCTGCCCTTCTCTTCCGGAATGGTCACCGCCAGCAAGGCTTCACGCTGTTCACCCAGCTCGCAGCGCTCGGAAACGTAGCGCAGGCCGTGGAAGTTAACGTTGGCGCCAGACAGCACGTGCGCCAGACGTTCGCCGCGAATGTTGTGCTGGGCGATATATTTTTTCATGCCCGCCAGCGCCAGCGCGCCGGACGGTTCCGCCACCGCACGCACGTCCTCGAACAGATCTTTCATCGCCGCGCAGATAGCATCGCTATCAACCGTGATAATATCGTCAAGATACTCCTGGCACAGACGGAAGGTTTCATCGCCGATGCGTTTGACCGCCACGCCCTCGGCAAACAGCCCCACACGCGGGAGATCGACCGGATGCCCGGCATCGAGCGCCGCTTTCAGGCATGCAGAGTCTTCCGCTTCAACGGCAATGACCTTGATCTGCGGCATCAGCTGTTTGATCAGCACCGCCACACCTGCCGCCAGGCCGCCGCCGCCCACCGGCACGAACACACGATCAAGGTGAGCGTCCTGCTGGAGCAGTTCAAGCGCCAGCGTCCCCTGCCCGGCAATCACCATCGGGTGGTCGAACGGCGGCACCCAGGTAAAGCCCTGCTGCTGCGCCAGTTCGATCGCTTTGGCTTTCGCCTCATCAAAATTCGCGCCGTGTAGCAGGACTTCTCCGCCAAAACCGCGCACCGCATCCACTTTGATATCAGCAGTCGCAACCGGCATGACAATCAGCGCCTTCACGCCCAGACGCGCAGAGGAAAACGCCACGCCCTGCGCATGATTGCCCGCCGACGCGGTGATCACACCGCGCGCTTTTTGTTCCTCGGTTAAGCCCGCCATCATCGCGTAAGCGCCGCGCAGCTTAAAGCTGTGCACCGGCTGGCGGTCTTCGCGCTTCACCAGGATGACGTTGTCGAGGCGCGAGGAGAGTTTTTCCATTTTTTGCAGAGGCGTGACCTGCGCCGCTTCATAAACCGGCGCGCGCAGCACCGCCCGGAGATATTCCGCCCCCTCGGGGGCGGCGGATAAGGGTTGTGACTCGGCCATCATTAGCCCCCAAGTTTGGATTTATCGCGCACCGCGCCTTTGTCTGCGCTGGTCGCGAGGCTGGCGTAGGCGCGCAGGGCAAACGACACCTGACGCTGACGGTTTTTCGGCGTCCAGGCTTTGTCACCGCGCGCTTCCTGCGCTTCACGGCGCGCCGCCAGTTCAGCGTCGCTCACCTGCAACTGAATGCCACGGTTAGGAATATCAATGGCGATCAGATCGCCATCTTCAATCAGGCCAATATTGCCGCCGCTTGCCGCTTCAGGGGAAACGTGGCCGATGGAGAGACCAGAGGTCCCGCCAGAGAAACGACCATCAGTGATCAGCGCACAGGCTTTGCCGAGGCCCATGGATTTCAGGAAGCTGGTTGGGTAGAGCATTTCCTGCATTCCGGGACCGCCTTTCGGCCCTTCGTAGCGGATCACCACAACGTCGCCTTCCACCACTTTGCCGCCGAGAATGGCTTCTACTGCGTCGTCCTGACTTTCGTAGACTTTCGCCGGGCCGGTGAAAGTCAGGATGCTGTCATCCACGCCTGCGGTTTTTACGATGCAGCCGTTTTCCGCGAAGTTACCGTACAGTACCGCCAGACCGCCGTCTTTGCTGTAGGCATGTTCCAGCGAGCGGATACATCCTCCCGCGCGATCGTCGTCCAGTGTCTCCCAACGACAGTCCTGCGAGAACGCTTTGGTGGTGCGAATGCCAGCCGGACCGGCACGGAACATCTGCTTCACGGCCTCATCCTGCGTCACCATCACGTCGTACTGCTCAAGCGTTTGCGGCAGCGTCAGCCCCAGTACGTTTTTCACGTCACGGTTCAGCAACCCCGCACGATCCAGTTCGCCGAGGATCCCCAGCACGCCCCCCGCACGGTGAACATCTTCCATGTGGTATTTTTGGGTGCTTGGCGCCACCTTGCACAATTGCGGCACTTTGCGGGACAGCTTGTCGATATCGCTCATGGTGAAGTCAATCTCCGCTTCCTGCGCGGCGGCCAGCAGGTGCAGAACGGTATTGGTTGAACCGCCCATGGCGATATCCAGCGTCATGGCGTTTTCGAATGCTGCCTTGCTGGCGATGTTGCGCGGCAGCGCGCTGGCGTCGTCCTGCTCGTAGTAGCGTTTCGTCAGCCCAACGATGCGTTTGCCGGCGTTAAGGAACAGCTGTTTACGGTCAGCGTGGGTCGCCAACAGCGAACCGTTGCCCGGCTGAGAGAGGCCCAGCGCTTCGGTCAGGCAGTTCATGGAGTTGGCGGTGAACATTCCGGAACAGGAACCACAGGTCGGGCAGGCAGAGCGTTCAACCTGATTGCTTTGGTCGTCAGAGACTTTCGGGTCTGCGCCCTGGATCATCGCGTCGACCAGATCGAGTTTGATGATCTGATCGGACAGTTTGGTTTTCCCGGCTTCCATCGGACCGCCGGAAACAAAGATCACCGGAATATTCAGGCGCAATGAGGCCATCAGCATTCCGGGGGTGATTTTGTCGCAGTTGGAGATACAAACCATCGCATCAGCGCAGTGGGCGTTCACCATGTACTCGACTGAATCGGCGATCAATTCGCGGGACGGCAGCGAATAAAGCATCCCTCCGTGGCCCATGGCGATACCATCATCCACGGCGATGGTGTTGAACTCTTTCGCCACGCCACCTGCGGCTTCTATCTGTTCGGCAACCAGTTTACCGAGATCGCGCAGGTGCACGTGCCCCGGCACGAACTGGGTAAACGAGTTCACGACCGCAATGATCGGCTTACCAAAATCGTCATCGGTCATTCCAGTGGCGCGCCACAGCGCGCGGGCTCCCGCCATATTGCGGCCATGAGTGGTGGTGGCGGAACGGTACTTAGGCATACTTTTTACTCCCAGTGTCTGTCTGTGAAATGGGACGGTGCGTGCCGTCCCATTTTTTATTCTTAGTGATTAACCTGATCCAACCAGCCGTATTTATCTTCCGTTTCACCGGTGAAGAGACCGAAGAAGGCTTGCTGAATGCGCTTCGTGACCGGACCGCAGCGGCCTTGGCCTACCTGGATTCCGTCAACGCTGCGCACCGGGGTGATTTCCGCCGCGGTACCTGACATAAACACTTCGTCAGCCAGATACAGGGATTCGCGGGACAGGACCTGCTCGCGCACTTCGATACCGAGGTCTTTCGCCAGTTTGATGATCGCGTCGCGGGTGATACCCGGCAGCGCGGAAGAGGTAAACGGCGGCGTGAACAGCACGCCATCTTTCACTTCAAACAGGTTTTCGCCTGCGCCTTCGGAGATATAGCCATTCACGTCCAGGGCGATACCTTCCTGATACCCATGGCGGCGGGCTTCGCTGCCCACCAGCAGAGAGGAAAGATAGTTGCCGCCCGCTTTCGCCGCCGTCGGAATGGTGTTTGGCGCTGCGCGATTCCAGGACGACACCATCGCATCGATCCCCTGTTCCAGGGCTTCGGCGCCCAGGTATGCGCCCCATGGGAACGCTGCGATGATCACGTCGGTGCTGTATCCCGGAGGTGGGTTCACGCCCATGCCAACATCACCGACAAACACCAGCGGACGTATGTAGGCGCTGGTCAGGTTGTTTTTACGGATCACGTCGCGACAGGCTTCCATCAATTCGTCCACACTTTGCGAAACCGGGAAACGATAAATTTTGGCTGAGTCATGCAGACGCTGCATGTGTTCACGATGACGGAACACCACCGGTCCTTTGTGAGAGTCGTAGCAACGGATACCTTCAAACACGGACGTACCGTAATGCAGCGCGTGGGACATCACGTGGACTTTCGCGTCCTCCCAACGAACCATCTCCCCATTGAACCAAATGTAATCAGCTTTTTTCGTCGTCATTTTTTTCTTCCTGTCGCGCTCAAGCACGGATTTGTTGTGATGTGGTTGTGCTCTGGCAGATGGCAACATGTGCAACGTCTACCAGTTTTGTTAACTGACTAAACAGTAAGTCGACCGACCGAGGACTGGCAACGGTTAATTCGATATTGATGTTTTGCGCATCGCTGGCGGCTTCCATATTCATGGCGCATACCTGAAATCCGCGATGACGGACCACGCGCAATACGCGTTCTAACGTTTCGGGATTAAAGCGAGCTTCAACGGCGACCTGATGTTGCATCATAATGTTTTCTCCAGCATTTCAGAGTTGCTGGCGCCAGGCGGCACCAGAGGCCAGACATTCTCAAGTTCATTGATTGAGACATGAAGCAGGTATGGCCCCTCGCTGTTCAGCAAGGTGTCGAGTGCCGCTTCAACCTGGTCTTTACGGGTGATGTGTTGGCCAGGGATGCCGAAAGCGCTGGCTAACATAAGGAAATCGGGGTTATCAGTCAGAGTGGTTTCGCTATATCGTTCTGCAAAAAACAGTTGTTGCCATTGTCGAACCATCCCTAACCGTTGGTTATCCAGTAACACCATCTTCAACGGTAACTGCTTGCGTTTTACGGTGCCTAACTCCTGAACGTTCATCATGAAGGAGCCATCACCGGAGATACAGATTACGGTATCGTTGGGCCGCGCAACCTGTGCGCCCACCGCAGCCGGTAAGCCAAACCCCATGGTGCCTAATCCGCTGGAGGTGATGAAATTCTCCGGACGGGTATAAGTCATGTGTTGCGCTGACCACATCTGGTGCTGGCCGACATCGGTTGTCACCACGCAGTTTGCCGGTTTACGTTCGGACAACTGCTTCAACAGCAGCGGCGCGTAAATGGCATCGCCCGGATGGTCGTAGCGCCAGCTGTGTTCCGCTCGCAGCTCCGCGTTACGCTGGCGCCACGCATCGATATTTACCGGTTGCTGTAAAGCAGGCAGAAGGGCATTTAAATCGCCCTGCAGCGCAACGTGGGCCTGGCGCAGTTTGTTCAGCTCAGCCGGGTCGATATCCATATGAATCACACTGGCGTGCGGCGCGAAAGTGTTTAATTTGCCAGTCACCCGGTCATCAAAACGTGCGCCGATCGCAATCAGTAAGTCGCACTCCTGTACCGCGAAATTTGCCGCTTTGGTGCCATGCATACCAAGCATCCCCAGATAGTACGGATAGTCAGCCTCCACGGCGCCCAAACCTTTCAGCGTACAGGTAACGGGCATTTGTGTTGTCGCCAGAAACTCACGCAGCGCCGGTACCGCCTGCGCCATTCCTACGCCGCCGCCGACGTACAACATAGGTTTTTGCGCCTGCGCCAACATAGCGCGAGCTTGTTCAACTTCTGCATGGGGGAAAGCCGCTTCGCTTTCAACGGTGGTGAAATATGGCTCCAGCGCACCGCTGGCTAACTGGATATCTTTCGGGATATCGACCAGTACAGGACCGGGACGGCCGGAACGGGCGACGTCAAACGCCTCTGCCATGATGCGTGGCAATTCTTCCAGCGACTGCACCAGGAAACTGTGTTTGGTGCAGGCCAGCGAAAGACCTAATACATCCACTTCCTGAAATGCATCAGTACCGATGAACGGCGCAGAAACCTGCCCCGTGATAGCCACTACCGGAACGGAATCCAGCAGCGCATCCGCCAGGCCGGTGATCAGGTTAGTCGCCCCCGGACCGGAAGTGGCGATACAGACTCCGGTTTTACCTGTAGCGCGGGCGTAGCCAATAGCGGCCATCGCAGCACCCTGCTCATGGCGGCACAACAGGTGCTCCACGCCACCGTCATACAACGCATCGTAGACCGGCATAATTGCGCCACCGGGATAGCCGAAAACGGTCTCGACACCCTGCGCACGCAACGAATGTACCACCCACTGTGCTCCATTCATAGTTAGTTCCCCGCCGTAAATCCTGAGAAACAGAATTTTATGCTGTTATTCATTATCTGCTCCTCGATGGTAGTTTTAAGGTCAAAAAAAACCCCCGGACCTTTCGGTGCGGGGGTCTTAGTTCGTTAAGGCTTGATTTCTAAGCCTTTCCTCGTCCAAGTGCAGCCCCGCACGGTGGGATAATAATCACCACCACGCTAATCACGACCAGGCTAATCACTTGTAGAAGGGCTGTCATTTTTGTCGATTCTTGCATCTTGTTCGAAGGAATGCCTAAAGAGTTACCATAGATTTTGCCGATTGCACAAGATTTTTTTGGTTTGTTTTTTCCGTCGCTGCTGATGCTTTAACGTAACGTCGTTGTTTTTTATACAAAAAGTGATATTTGAAAAAAATTCACCTTGCACGGGTAACTCGCTGTTTCCGTTGTGCAACATACCTGTCTGATCGCCTTTTGCGAGCAGTCTTCCGGAATACGGTTTTATGCTTTCAAATTCCGTAAAAAAACCGGAATCCCCCTCGAAAAAACGCAAAATTACACAACATTCACCCTAACGCGTACGCCATAATCATGGCCTCTGGAGGGGCTATGTCACTGTCAATTGTTCATACGCGAGCTGCGCTCGGCGTTAACGCGCCGGCTATCACAATCGAAGTCCATATCAGTAACGGGCTCCCAGGCCTGACGCTGGTGGGGCTGCCGGAAACCACCGTAAAGGAGGCCCGGGATCGGGTTCGTAGCGCTATTATCAATAGCGGGTATGAATTCCCGGCTAAGAAAATCACGATTAATCTTGCCCCTGCAGATCTCCCCAAGGAGGGAGGGCGATATGATTTACCTATCGCCGTTGCGCTTCTGGTGGCTTCTGAGCAGCTTAAGACCCATAGGCTTGATCAATATGAGTTAGTGGGCGAATTAGCGCTTACAGGCGCGCTACGTGGCGTTCCTGGCGCCATCTCCAGCGCTACCGAAGCGATACGCGCAGGAAGAAGCATCATCGTTGCAAAAGAGAATGAAGACGAAGTAGGATTGATTGACGGCGATGGCTGTCTGATAGCCGACCATCTGCAGGCAGTCTGCGCATTTCTGGAAGGCAAGCAGCCGCTCGATCCCCCTTCCTCGAGCGTATGGGGTTCTTCGCCCACTCACGACGATATCAACGATATTATTGGCCAGGAGCAAGGTAAGCGCAGCCTGGAGATTACGGCGGCAGGTGGACACAACCTGCTTCTTATTGGCCCTCCGGGCACCGGTAAAACAATGCTTGCCAGTCGGCTTAATGGATTACTACCACCTCTAAGTAACAAAGAGGCGCTGGAAAGCGCGGCAATCCTTAGCCTGGTTAATTCGACCAGTGTGCAAAAGCAGTGGAAACAGCGCCCCTTTCGATCGCCACATCACAGCGCATCCCTGGCGGCAATGGTCGGTGGCGGCTCCATTCCCGGACCCGGTGAAATTTCTCTGGCGCATAACGGCATACTTTTTCTCGATGAACTCCCCGAATTCGAACGACGCACATTAGATGCGTTACGTGAGCCGATAGAGTCCGGGCAGATTCACCTTTCGCGCACGCGGGCTAAGATCGCCTATCCGGCGCGTTTTCAATTGGTTGCGGCAATGAACCCCAGCCCTACCGGACATTATCAGGGAAAACACAATCGATGTACGCCAGAACAAACACTGCGCTATCTTGGCCGGCTGTCCGGACCGTTTCTCGACCGCTTCGATCTTTCTTTGGAGATCCCGTTGCTACCTGCAGGTATGCTCAGTCAGACCGAAGTCAAAGGTGAAAGTAGCGCTACGGTTAAGCAGCGGGTCATCGCTGCGCAGGAACGGCAGTACAGGCGGCAGGGTAAACTCAACGCACATTTGCAAAATAAAGAAATTCGTCAGCATTGCCCGTTGAACAACGAGGATTCGCAGTGGCTGGAAGAAACGCTCATCCATCTGGGGCTGTCTATCAGGGCGTGGCAACGTTTGTTGAAGGTTTCCCGGACCATTGCTGATCTCGAACAGGCGGAAGGGATCACTCGCCAGCATTTACAGGAAGCAGTGAGCTACCGGGCCATAGACAGGTTGCTTGCTCATCTGCAGAAACTCCTGACGTAAAAAAAGGGCTTACGCCCTTTTTTCGTTAGTCATCAGACTCAGTGTAGTCTTCAGCCCCTTCCATCTGCGGTTTACCGCCTGACAGGGTGTGGAAACGTTTTGGACGCTTGATGCGCGACATGTATTTAGACCATACACGTTCCGCTTCGGTCACCGGCTCGCGTTCACCACGGCATACCGCCACAAAGAGTTTCTCTTCCTCGGTAACCGGCTCACGCTTGCCAAGATCCAGCTCGTTGAAGGCATAACCATGACGCTCAAGCAGTTGTGCCTCTTTGATGGTGAAATCACCATGACGAGAGAACCCGCGTGGATAATATTTGTTGTCGAAATATCGATTAGTCGTCGTAAAGCTTTCCGCCATCCTGCACGCTCCTAATTCTTTGGCCGAGCTATTTATGGCGCGGAGTATTAGTTACGCTTGACAGAGTGTAAAACAAAACATTTAAATCATAACGACAAATAATTTTGCGGAGAGCACTGTGGATACGGAATTGCTAAAAACTTTCCTGGAAGTGAGCCGGACACGCCACTTTGGCCGGGCTGCGGAAGCACTCTATCTGACACAGTCGGCGGTGAGCTTTCGCATCAGACAGCTGGAAAACCAGCTGGGCGTGAACCTTTTCACACGCCACAGAAACAATATCCGCTTAACAGCAGCGGGGGAGAAGCTTTTACCCTATGCCGAAACGCTGATGAATACGTGGCAGGCGGCCCGCAAAGAAGTCGCCCATACCTCAAGGCATAATGAGTTCTCTATCGGTGCCAGCGCCTCTTTGTGGGAGTGTATGCTCAATGACTGGCTGGGCCGGCTATACCAGACACAAGAGCCGCAAACCAGCCTGCAATTCGAAGCGCGTATTGCCCAGCGCCAGTCTCTGGTCAAGCAGTTACATGAGCGTCAGCTTGATCTGCTGATCACGACCGAAGCGCCGAAGATGGATGAATTCAGTAGTCAGTTACTTGGGCATTTCACCCTGGCGTTATACTGCGCGCGCCCTTCTACGCTAAAGGATGCGTTGAATTATTTGCGGCTGGAGTGGGGTCCGGACTTTCAGCAGCATGAAGTGGGTCTGATCGCCTCGGATGAAATACCCGTTCTAACCACCAGTTCCGCCGAACTGGCCAGACAGCAACTGTCAGCGTTGAATGGTTGCACCTGGTTACCCACAGCATGGGCTAAGGAAAAAGGCGGTTTGCATACCGTTGCCGACAGTGCAACGCTATCGCGTCCGTTATACGCCATATGGCTGCAGAATAGCGATAAACATGCGCTGATCAGAGATCTTTTAAAAACCGGCGTACTGGAAGAATAAAACAATCATGAGGCAAGGATGCCGATAAGAAGGGATGGTGAATTCACTGTTTTACAAACAAAAAAAATCCTTAGCAAATGCTAAGGATTATTTTATGGCAGGGGCGGAGAGACTCGAACTCCCAACACCCGGTTTTGGAGACCGGTGCTCTACCAATTGAACTACGCCCCTAATTAGGGTGGCGGAACGGACGGGACTCGAACCCGCGACCCCCTGCGTGACAGGCAGGTATTCTAACCAACTGAACTACCGCTCCACCGAATTTTTCTACAACCACTGATTTTTACATCAGTTTACTGCTTAATTTGATGCCTGGCAGTTCCCTACTCTCGCATGGGGAGACCCCACACTACCATCGGCGCTACGGCGTTTCACTTCTGAGTTCGGCATGGGGTCAGGTGGGACCACCGCGCTAAGGCCGCCAGGCAAATTCTTTGTGCTCTGTCCTGTGTCTTTTGTGCTGATACTGCGTTGGCTGCGCCTGCGAACGTCAGTCACATACTTTTGTATGCTCCTTCCGTCGCTTCACTTGCCGCCTTGTCTCAGCGCAAAATCCTTCGGACTCTGAATCAATGCTGAAAATTTTCTCAATTCCGCCAAAACATCTTCGGCGTTGTAAGGTTAAGCCTCACGGTTCATTAGTACCGGTTAGCTCAACGCATCGCTGCGCTTACACACCCGGCCTATCAACGTCGTCGTCTTCAACGTTCCTTCAGGAGACTTAAAGTCTCAGGGAGAACTCATCTCGGGGCAAGTTTCGTGCTTAGATGCTTTCAGCACTTATCTCTTCCGCATTTAGCTACCGGGCAGTGCCATTGGCATGACAACCCGAACACCAGTGATGCGTCCACTCCGGTCCTCTCGTACTAGGAGCAGCCCCCCTCAGTTCTCCAGCGCCCACGGCAGATAGGGACCGAACTGTCTCACGACGTTCTAAACCCAGCTCGCGTACCACTTTAAATGGCGAACAGCCATACCCTTGGGACCTACTTCAGCCCCAGGATGTGATGAGCCGACATCGAGGTGCCAAACACCGCCGTCGATATGAACTCTTGGGCGGTATCAGCCTGTTATCCCCGGAGTACCTTTTATCCGTTGAGCGATGGCCCTTCCATTCAGAACCACCGGATCACTATGACCTGCTTTCGCACCTGCTCGCGCCGTCACGCTCGCAGTCAAGCTGGCTTATGCCATTGCACTAACCTCCTGATGTCCGACCAGGATTAGCCAACCTTCGTGCTCCTCCGTTACTCTTTAGGAGGAGACCGCCCCAGTCAAACTACCCACCAGACACTGTCCGCAACCCGGATTACGGGCCTACGTTAGAACACCAGCCATTAAAGGGTGGTATTTCAAGGGCGGCTCCACGCAGACTGGCGTCCACGCTTCAAAGCCTCCCACCTATCCTACACATCAAGGACCAGTGTTCAGTGTCAAGCTATAGTAAAGGTTCACGGGGTCTTTCCGTCTTGCCGCGGGTACACTGCATCTTCACAGCGAGTTCAATTTCACTGAGTCTCGGGTGGAGACAGCCTGGCCATCATTACGCCATTCGTGCAGGTCGGAACTTACCCGACAAGGAATTTCGCTACCTTAGGACCGTTATAGTTACGGCCGCCGTTTACCGGGGCTTCGATCAAGAGCTTCTCCTTACGGATAACCCCATCAATTAACCTTCCGGCACCGGGCAGGCGTCACACCGTATACGTCCACTTTCGTGTTTGCACAGTGCTGTGTTTTTAATAAACAGTTGCAGCCAGCTGGTATCTTCGACTGATTTCAGCTCCATGAGTAAATCACTTCACCTACATATCAGCGTGCCTTCTCCCGAAGTTACGGCACCATTTTGCCTAGTTCCTTCACCCGAGTTCTCTCAAGCGCCTTGGTATTCTCTACCTGACCACCTGTGTCGGTTTGGGGTACGATTTGATGTTACCTGATGCTTAGAGGCTTTTCCTGGAAGCAGGGCATTTGTCACTTCAGCACCGTAGTGCCTCGTCATCACGCCTCAGTGTTAAAGTGAACCGGATTTACCTGGAACACACACCTACACGCTTAAACCGGGACAACCGTCGCCCGGCCGACATAGCCTTCTCCGTCCCCCCTTCGCAGTAACACCAAGTACAGGAATATTAACCTGTTTCCCATCGACTACGCCTTTCGGCCTCGCCTTAGGGGTCGACTCACCCTGCCCCGATTAACGTTGGACAGGAACCCTTGGTCTTCCGGCGAGCGGGCTTTTCACCCGCTTTATCGTTACTTATGTCAGCATTCGCACTTCTGATACCTCCAGCATGCCTCACAGCACACCTTCAACGGCTTACAGAACGCTCCCCTACCCAACAACGCATAAGCGTCGCTGCCGCAGCTTCGGTGCATGGTTTAGCCCCGTTACATCTTCCGCGCAGGCCGACTCGACCAGTGAGCTATTACGCTTTCTTTAAATGATGGCTGCTTCTAAGCCAACATCCTGGCTGTCTGAGCCTTCCCACATCGTTTCCCACTTAACCATGACTTTGGGACCTTAGCTGGCGGTCTGGGTTGTTTCCCTCTTCACGACGGACGTTAGCACCCGCCGTGTGTCTCCCGTGATAACATTCTCCGGTATTCGCAGTTTGCATCGGGTTGGTAAGCCGGGATGGCCCCCTAGCCGAAACAGTGCTCTACCCCCGGAGATGAATTCACGAGGCGCTACCTAAATAGCTTTCGGGGAGAACCAGCTATCTCCCGGTTTGATTGGCCTTTCACCCCCAGCCACAGGTCATCCGCTAATTTTTCAACATTAGTCGGTTCGGTCCTCCAGTTAGTGTTACCCAACCTTCAACCTGCCCATGGCTAGATCACCGGGTTTCGGGTCTATACCCTGCAACTTAACGCCCAGTTAAGACTCGGTTTCCCTGCGGCTCCCCTATACGGTTAACCTTGCTACAGAATATAAGTCGCTGACCCATTATACAAAAGGTACGCAGTCACCCCATAAAGAGGCTCCCACTGCTTGTACGTACACGGTTTCAGGTTCTTTTTCACTCCCCTCGCCGGGGTTCTTTTCGCCTTTCCCTCACGGTACTGGTTCACTATCGGTCAGTCAGGAGTATTTAGCCTTGGAGGATGGTCCCCCCATATTCAGACAGGATACCACGTGTCCCGCCCTACTCATCGAGCTCACAACCGGTGCGGTTTTGTGTACGGGGCTGTCACCCTGTATCGCGTGCCTTTCCAGACACTTCCACTACCACACTGGCTGATTCAGGCTCTGGGCTGCTCCCCGTTCGCTCGCCGCTACTGGGGGAATCTCGGTTGATTTCTTTTCCTCGGGGTACTTAGATGTTTCAGTTCCCCCGGTTCGCCTCGTTAACCTATGTATTCAGTTAACGATAGTGTGACGAGTCACACTGGGTTTCCCCATTCGGACATCGCCGGGTCAAAGGTTCATATCACCTCGCCGACGCTTTTCGCAGATTAGCACGTCCTTCATCGCCTCTGACTGCCAGGGCATCCACCGTGTACGCTTGGTCGCTTAACCTCACAACCCGAAGATGTTTCACTTCTGATTGCGATAATTGAGAGACTCACGAACAACTCTCGTTGTTCTGTGTTTCAATTTTCAGCTTGATCCAGATTTTTAAAGAGCAAATATCTCAAACATGACTCGTAAGTCAGTTTTGAGATATAACGGCCGGCGACTTTCACTCACACAAACCAGCAAGTGGCGTCCCCTAGGGGATTCGAACCCCTGTTACCGCCGTGAAAGGGCGGTGTCCTGGGCCTCTAGACGAAGGGGACACAAAGTCTCAATCGCAAGACGCCTTGCTTCTCTACATCTATCAGACAATCTGTGTGAGCACTACAAAGGCAGGTTCTTTAAGGTAAGGAGGTGATCCAACCGCAGGTTCCCCTACGGTTACCTTGTTACGACTTCACCCCAGTCATGAATCACAAAGTGGTAAGCGCCCTCCCGAAGGTTAAGCTACCTACTTCTTTTGCAACCCACTCCCATGGTGTGACGGGCGGTGTGTACAAGGCCCGGGAACGTATTCACCGTGGCATTCTGATCCACGATTACTAGCGATTCCGACTTCATGGAGTCGAGTTGCAGACTCCAATCCGGACTACGACATACTTTATGAGGTCCGCTTGCTCTCGCGAGGTCGCTTCTCTTTGTATATGCCATTGTAGCACGTGTGTAGCCCTGGTCGTAAGGGCCATGATGACTTGACGTCATCCCCACCTTCCTCCAGTTTATCACTGGCAGTCTCCTTTGAGTTCCCGGCCGGACCGCTGGCAACAAAGGATAAGGGTTGCGCTCGTTGCGGGACTTAACCCAACATTTCACAACACGAGCTGACGACAGCCATGCAGCACCTGTCTCACGGTTCCCGAAGGCACAACCGCATCTCTGCAGTCTTCCGTGGATGTCAAGACCAGGTAAGGTTCTTCGCGTTGCATCGAATTAAACCACATGCTCCACCGCTTGTGCGGGCCCCCGTCAATTCATTTGAGTTTTAACCTTGCGGCCGTACTCCCCAGGCGGTCTACTTAACGCGTTAGCTCCGGAAGCCACGCCTCAAGGGCACAGCCTCCAAGTAGACATCGTTTACGGCGTGGACTACCAGGGTATCTAATCCTGTTTGCTCCCCACGCTTTCGCACCTGAGCGTCAGTCTTCGTCCAGGGGGCCGCCTTCGCCACCGGTATTCCTCCAGATCTCTACGCATTTCACCGCTACACCTGGAATTCTACCCCCCTCTACGAGACTCAAGCCTGCCAGTTTCGAATGCAGTTCCCAGGTTGAGCCCGGGGATTTCACATCCGACTTGACAGACCGCCTGCGTGCGCTTTACGCCCAGTAATTCCGATTAACGCTTGCACCCTCCGTATTACCGCGGCTGCTGGCACGGAGTTAGCCGGTGCTTCTTCTGCGGGTAACGTCAATGACTGCGGTTATTAACCACAATCCCTTCCTCCCCGCTGAAAGTACTTTACAACCCGAAGGCCTTCTTCATACACGCGGCATGGCTGCATCAGGCTTGCGCCCATTGTGCAATATTCCCCACTGCTGCCTCCCGTAGGAGTCTGGACCGTGTCTCAGTTCCAGTGTGGCTGGTCATCCTCTCAGACCAGCTAGGGATCGTCGCCTTGGTGAGCCGTTACCTCACCAACAAGCTAATCCCATCTGGGCACATCCGGTGGCAAGAGGCCCGAAGGTCCCCCTCTTTGGTCTTGCGACGTTATGCGGTATTAGCTACCGTTTCCAGTAGTTATCCCCCTCCACCGGGCAGTTTCCCAGACATTACTCACCCGTCCGCCACTCGTCAGCAAAGCAGCAAGCTGCTTCCTGTTACCGTTCGACTTGCATGTGTTAGGCCTGCCGCCAGCGTTCAATCTGAGCCATGATCAAACTCTTCAATTTAAGTTTGATGCTCGTGAATTAAACTTCGTAATGAATTACGTGTTCACTCAGAGACTTGGTATTCATTTTTTGTCCGAAGACATTAAGAATCCATGTCACTTTGAGTGCCCACACAGATTGTCTGATAAATTGTTAAAGAGCAGTGCCGCTTCGCTTTTTCTCAGCGGCGCGGGGTGTGCATAATACGCTTTCCCGCTTGAGAGTCAAGCATTTATTTTTGCTTTTCTCCGTGAGGTTCTGGTCTGAACCCCGCTGACCCGGCGGCTTGCGTGCCGTTGTTCCGTGTCAGTGGTGGCGCATTATAGGGAGTTATTTCGGGCTGACAAGAGGAAATTTAAAATAATTTCGCAACTGTTCCTTTTTTCGCCAAAACAGGCGTTAACGTGCCATAAAATAAGCGATTTGCTGTTTTTGCAGCCGCAATCACACTTCCTGATGGCATACTAATGAATAAGAAAAAGAGAAAGGACAATCAGTCATGCCTTTAAGCGCACAACAATTGGCTGCACAGAAAAACATTTCCTGGGTACTGGCTGAAAAGCTGGCGCAGCGGATCTTAAAAGGGGATTACGCACCCGGCGACATTCTTCCCGGTGAAATTGAACTGGGCGATCAGTTTGGTGTTAGCCGCACCGCAGTAAGAGAAGCCGTCAAAACGTTAACCGCCAAAGGTATGGTGTTACCGCGCCCACGTATCGGAACACGGGTCATGCCACAGGCTAACTGGAATTTTCTCGACCAGGAGTTACTGAACTGGTGGATGACAGAGGAAAACTTCCAGCAGGTGATCGATCATTTTCTGGTGATGCGGATAAGCCTTGAGCCACAGGCTTGCGCGTTGGCGGCAACGGTGGGTACGGCAGAACAAAAAGCGCATCTGAATACCTTAATGGAAGAAATGGTCGCGCTAAAAAAGAACTTTAAACGTGAGCGCTGGATTGAAGTGGATATGGCCTGGCATGAGCATATTTATGAGATGAGCGCGAACCCGTTCCTCACCTCTTTTGCCTCACTGTTCCACTCTGTCTATCACACCTACTTCAATGCCATTACCTATAACACCGTTGTGAAACTGGATTTGCACCAGGCGATAGTAGTTGCCATTGCGCAAAGCGACGCTGACGGCGCGTTTAAAGCCTGCCAGGCTTTACTGATGGCGCCTAACGAGCGTCCGGGAAACTAACGGGATACAGAATGATCAGAAAAAAAGCGCGCAGTATGGCTGGATTGCCGTGGATAGCGGCAATGGCCTTTTTTATGCAGGCGCTGGACGCCACCATTCTGAACACCGCTTTACCTGCCATTGCGCAGAGTCTCAACCGTTCACCGCTGGCCATGCAGTCCGCCATTATCAGTTATACCCTGACGGTGGCGATGCTGATACCGGTAAGCGGATGGCTGGCCGACCGCTTCGGCACCCGTCGTGTGTTTATGCTGGCGGTGAGCCTGTTTACGCTCGGTTCACTTGCCTGTGCGCTTTCCAGCTCGCTTCCGGAACTGGTTATCTTTCGCGTTGTTCAGGGCATTGGCGGGGCGATGATGATGCCGGTTGCTCGTCTGGCGCTGTTGCGCGCCTATCCACGTAGCGAGCTGCTGCCCGTTCTGAACTTCGTCACCATGCCGGGGCTGGTAGGACCGATTCTGGGTCCGGTGCTGGGCGGCGTACTGGTCACCTGGGCCAGCTGGCATTGGATCTTCCTGATAAACATTCCGATTGGCGTCGCCGGTATTCTTTACGCGCGCAAATATATGCCGAATTTCACCACACCGCGCCGCAAATTTGATATGACTGGCTTCTTTCTGTTTGGCCTCAGCCTGGTGCTCTTTTCCAGCGGAATGGAACTGTTCGGCGAAAAGATAGTCGCCACCTGGATTGCGCTGAGCATTATCCTGCTCAGCATTGTGCTGTTGCTGGCTTATGTACGCCACGCTCGCCGCCATCCCACACCGCTCATTTCTCTGTCGTTATTTAAGACACGGACCTTTTCCGTCGGAATTACCGGCAACCTTGCGACACGGCTGGGGACCGGGTGCGTGCCTTTTTTGATGCCGCTGATGCTCCAGGTGGGATTTGGTTTTCCGGCGTTAATCGCGGGTTGCATGATGGCCCCCACCGCGCTGGGCTCAATACTGGCTAAATCAGTGGTGACCCAGGTGCTGCGCCGTCTGGGTTATCGCACCACGCTGGTGGGGATAACCGTATTTATCGGCCTGATGATTGCGCAATTCTCGTTGCAATCGCCCGCAATGCCAGTCTGGATGCTGATCCTGCCGCTGTTTGTGCTCGGCATGGCGATGTCGACGCAGTTCACAGCGATGAATACCATCACACTTGCCGACCTGACCGATGACAATGCCAGCAGCGGCAACAGCGTGCTGGCCGTAACGCAGCAACTTTCGATTAGCTTAGGTGTGGCGATAAGCGCCGCCGTGCTGCGCATTTATGAAGGCGTAGAGGGAACCAGTACGGTTGAACAGTTCCACTACACCTTTATTACAATGGGCGCGATCACGATCGTGTCTGCGCTGATGTTCATGCTGCTGAAAGCGAAAGATGGTCGCAACCTGATCAAAGACCGCCACGCGCCTAAACCGACCCCCGCTCCATCAGAACAGGAGTGAGCTGCAAACGCTGTTGCTGCAAATCGGGCTGCGCCATGCGATGTATTAGCACATCGATGGCCAGCTCACCCAGTTCATCTTTGGGCTGATGAATGGTAGTCAGCGGCGGCGTCATGTAGCGCGCCAGTTCGATATCGTCATAGCCAATCACCGCCATATCCTGCGGGATCCGCAATCCAGCCTGATACAACGCCTGATACGCGCCGACAGCCATCGCATCATTCCCGGCAAACACGGCCTGGGGTCGCTGCGGATGCGCGAGCAGTTCCTGCATAGCCGCAAACCCGCCGCCAAACTCAAAATTGCCCATGATTTCATAGCCCGCAGGAACGGTAAGCCCTGCGCGCTGCATCGCGGCGCGATACCCCTCAACACGCAGCCGGGCCGGCGTTTTATCCAAAGGCCCGGTGATACAGGCGATACGGGTAAAGCCTTTAGCAATAAGATGCTGCGTGGCTAAGTCGCCGCCGAGCAATGAGTTATCCTGAATGAGATCGCTGTCGCCCTCACCGTCAAAGGGCGACCAGTCCATCATTACGGTGGGGATCGACGGGTAACGCTGCATGATTTCGCGCGACGGCTGGTGCGTTTCGGTACAAAGCAACAGTAAACCATCTACCCGTTTTTGCATCAGCGTTTCCAGATTGCGGTTCATACGTTGCTCATCGCCTTCGGTATTGCATAATACCAGGCTGTAGCCGCGCTCGAAGCAACTGCGTTCTACGCCGCGCACCAGTTCAGAGTAAAAGGGATTGGTACTCGCGGTAATAAGCATACCGATGGTGCGCGTTTGATTCAGCTTCAGGCTACGCGCCAGGGCTGAAGGGGCGTAATTCAACGTTTTGATCGCCGCTTCGACTTTGTCAGTAATCGCTTCACTGACAAAGCGATCCTTATTAATGACGTGCGAAACGGTAGAAGTGGAAACGCCCGCCAGGCGGGCAACATCCTTCATTGTAGCCAAGCGTTACCTCTGCTGACCTAAAAACGCCTCAATTTCTTCACGCCACGGAACGGAAGGCTGAGCGCCTTTACGGGTAACGGCAATCGCTGCGGCGGCGTGCGCGAAACGAATCGCATCAGACAGCGCCTTGTCTTCCAGTAACGCCGCAATTAGCGCGCCGTTAAAGGTATCACCCGCGGCAATGGTGTCGACAGCCTCGACCTTAAAGCCCGGCACGCGCTGACCTTCACCTTTCACGCTGGCCCAGACACCGCGGCTGCCTAATGTAATCAGCACCGTATCGATACCTTTTTTATGCAGAACCAGCGCGGCTTTTGCCGCATCTTCATCATTTTCGACACGGATACCGGTTAGCTTTTCCGCTTCAGTTTCGTTCGGAGTGATGATATCCACCAGCGCCAGCAGTTCGTCTGATAATACGCGGGCTGGCGCAGGATTCAGTACGACAGTAGTATGATTTTCATGCGCGATGTTGGCGGCTGCCAGTACACTGTCGATCGGCGATTCCAGTTGCATCAGCAATGCGGAAGCCTCAGCGATGCGCTCACGCTGCGCCTCAACCCGCGCAGGCGACAGCGCCGCGTTAGCCCCGGCATGAATACCGATCACGTTTTCACCTTCGCCGTTGACGAAAATCAGCGCTACGCCTGTGGGTTCGCCGTCAATTACGCTGACAGGGTCGACGTTGATATTGTCGCTCGCCAGCTGCTGACGAATGCTACTTCCGATATCGTCATCACCGGTACAGGCAATAAACGCAATGTTTGCCCCGCTGCGTCCCGCAGCCACTGCCTGATTCGCGCCTTTACCACCAAAAGCGACCTGATAGTGATTTCCGGTGACCGTCTCACCAGGTGCAGGAAATGTCTCAAGATTAAGAATATGGTCGGCATTAATGCTGCCGAGAACGACAAGTTTGCCTGCGGTTTTCATGTTCGGGGTGTCCATCAGAGAGCGCCACCGGTGTGACCCGGTGGCGTATGCCACACTTTACTTTTCTTTATTTGATGTCCCTCAGACGACGCGAGGTCGTCTGAATCGCCTACTACTGCTTAATGACCAGCTTCAGGTCAACCGGGTATTTGGCCTGAACTTTCTCGCCTTTCAGTACTTTGTCTGCCGTTTCTACGCCTTTCGCGCCGATCTGGTCAGGTAACTGAGCGATAGTCGCAGCCAGTTTGCCATCATTTACCGCTTTCTCGCCATCTGGCGTGCCGTCAAATCCGACGACCATCACATCAGATTTACCGGCGGTTTGCAGCGCACGCAGTGCGCCCAGCGCCATCTCGTCATTCTGAGCGAATACCGCCTGCACGTCCGGATGCGCGGTCAGCAGGTTCTGCATCACGTTCAGACCTTTAGTGCGGTCGAAGTCAGCTGGCTGGCTGGCCAGTACATTAAATTTGTGTGCGGCGACCGCCTGCTGGAAACCTTCGCCACGTTCACGCGCCGCAGATGTACCGGCTATGCCCTGCAATTCAATGACTTTCGCGCCTTCGCCAGCTTTCTTCGCAATGTAGTCGCCCGCGATTTTGCCGCCCAACACGTTGTCAGACGCGATGTGGCTGACAACGTCGCCTTTCGTCGCCTGGCGGTCAAGGGTGATGACCGGGATCTTCGCCTGGTTTGCCATCTTCACGGCATTACCTACCGCGTCGGAATCAGTTGGGTTAATCAGCAGGATTTTAGTGCCACGAACGGTTAAGTCCTGAACGTTCGCCAGCTCTTTCGCCGGGTTATTCTGGGAATCCAGCACCACCAGGTTGTAGCCCAACTTATCGGCTTCTTTCTGCGCCCCATCTTTCAGGGAAACAAAGAACGGGTTGTTCAGCGTGGAGACCACCAGCGCAATGGTATCTTTCGCCATCGCATTCGCGCTTACGGTGGCGCTTAGCGCAACAGCTGAAACCAGGGTAGCCAGTTTTTTCATGTTCATATTTAAGATGTCCTGTAGTCGTTGTTACTGCTTTTTGTTGTCTACCAGTACCGCCAGCAATATCACCACCGCTTTGACGATCATCTGGTAATAGGAGGAAACACCTAACAAATTCAAACCATTATTCAGGAAACCAAGAATCAATGCGCCGATCAAGGTCCCAACAATGCGCCCTTTACCTCCCGCCAGACTGGTCCCGCCAAGCACAACAGCCGCAATGGCGTCGAGTTCATAGCCCGTCCCGGCTGTAGGCTGCGCGGAGGAAAGACGCGCCACTTCAATGATGCCCGCCAGCGACGCCAGCAAGCCGCAGAGCGAATAAACGATAATTTTGATTTTACTGACGCTGATACCGGACAAGCGGGTTGCCGCTTCGTTACCGCCCAGCGCGTAAATATAGCGGCCCAGCCGGGTATGGTGCAGCATGTACCACGCCGCCAGGAAGACAATCCCCATGATCCACACCGGCGTCGGAACACCCAGCGGACGGCCAATACCGAACCAGCCAAACAGATCGGCGTTTTCGGTAAAGCCGGTATTCACCGGGCTTCCGTTGGTGTAAACCATCGTCACGCCACGTAACAGCAGCATCATTACCAGCGTGGCGATAAACGCCTGTACTCGCCCTTTCGCCACGATAACGCCAGTCACCGCGCCCACGGCGGCACCTAATGCCAGCGCGGCGGCAACGGCCACCAGCGCGTTCACCTCCAGTCCAACAATGGAAGCGGCAACGGCGCCGGTGAGTGCCAGCAGGGAACCGACGGACAGATCGATACCCGACGTCAAAATCACCAGCGTCATCCCGACCGCCATAATGGCGTTTACGGAGGTCTGCTGAAGAATGTTGAACAGGTTATTAACGGTAAAAAAGTTAGGGCTTAAGGTCGATACAATCGCGATCAGCACCAACAGCGCAATGAGCGACTTCTGCTCCATCAACCACGCTTTGGTGAAATAACGGCGACCAGAAACAGCCTGGGTAGTCATTTTTTTTACTCCTGATTCACGCGATTAAGCTTGCCCACAGCGGCAGCCATCAGAACTTCCTGGGTGGCCTGCTCGCGAGTGAATTCACCGCCGAGACGCCCTTCATGCATGACGATAATGCGATCGCTCATGCCTAATACTTCTGGCATCTCAGAGGAGACCAGAATGATGCTCAGGCCATCGGCCTTAAACTGGTTGATCAGCTGATAAATTTCTTTTTTGGCGCCCACGTCGACGCCGCGGGTAGGCTCATCAAGAATCAACACTTTAGGGCGGGTCATCAGCCCGCGGGCAATCGCCACTTTCTGCTGATTCCCGCCGGACAACAGGCCAATCGCCTGCTCCATCGACGGGGTTTTGACGTTAAAGAGACGGATAAAATCGCTCACCGCCTGTTGCTCATCTTTATGCTTCAGGCTGCCGCCGGCACGGCTGAAATAGCGCAGCGCGGTCAGTGACATGTTCTCTTTCACTGACATCCCCAACACTAAGCCGTCGCGTTTACGGTCTTCGGAGATATAGACAATGCCATTCGCCAGTCCGTCCTGTGGCGCGCGGGTGATCACCTCGTGCCCGTCGAGCGTCACGTTACCGCTGGTGCGCGGCAGTGCCCCGTACAGCACTTTCATCAGCTCGGTACGGCCTGCCCCCATCAATCCGGACACGCCGAGGATCTCCCCTTTGCGTAAGGTAAACGAGACATTGTTCACGCCGGGGCCGCACAGGTTATCGACTTTCAGACGCACGTCGCCCGGCGCTTTATCCAGCCGCGGATACTGATCTTCCAGCTTGCGCCCCACCATCATTTCGATCAGTGAATCTTCGGTCAGCGAGGCCACTTCCCGTTCGGCAATAAACTGCCCGTCACGGAAAACGGTGACGTCGTCGCAGATCTCGAAAATCTCTTTCATGCGGTGGGAGATATAGACAATGCCGCGCCCCTGCGATTTCAGCTCGCGGATAACGCGGAAAAGAGATTCGGTTTCGGTATCGGTCAAAGCGTCGGTCGGTTCATCCATGATGATGACTCTGGACTCAAAGCTCAGCACTTTGGCGATCTCGACCATCTGCTGATCGCCAATCGACAGCTCCCCTACCAGCCGATCGCTCTTAAAGCGCAGGTTGAGCTTCGCTAACAGTTGATCCGCTTCGGCATACATTTTTTTCCAGTCGATTTTGCCAAAACGGTTAACAAATTCGCGACCAAGAAAGATGTTCTCCGCAATGGTGAGCTGTGGGATCAGGTTCAGTTCCTGGTGGATGATGCCGATCCCGGCTTCTTGCGAAGATTTCGGTCCGTTAAAAGTGGTCTCTTTCCCCAGCCATACCAATGACCCCGCATCGCGGGTATAGATACCGGTCAGCACTTTCATCATGGTGGATTTGCCCGCACCGTTCTCGCCCACCAGCGCCATCACGCGGCCCGGGTAGACGTTGAGTGCGGCGCCGGAAAGCGCCTTCACGCCCGGGAACGACTTATCGATCCCTTTAAGTTGCAGTAATGCGTCCATGGTGGCCTCAGAAAGTGACGCCGGCACAGAGAATGATATTCGCATACGGGGAACACTCCCCGCTGCGAATTACCGCCTGACTGTCTGCGGTTTGTTGTTTAAAGTGTTCATGCGTGGTGTAACGAATTTCAATAGTGTTTCCCTGGTGTTGCTGCAGCTGCTCAAGAGAATTGAGCAACGCTTCGTGGAGTTGCGGATTATGTTGTTTTATTTCCGTCGCGAGAATGGCCGACTCAACCTGCATCTCACGGGTGACAACCTCCAGTACCTGCATGAACGAAGGTACGCCCTGGGTTAATGCCATATCGATACGCGTTGTACTGTTTGGGATGGGTAAACCTGCGTCACACACTACCAGCGTATCGGTATGTCCCAGACGGGAAATCACCGATGAAATCTCAGAGTTAAGTACTGCGCCTTTCTTCATTTTTCTTGCTCCACTAGCGAAACGTTTCGCTGACATCAGTTTTATCTTAACGGTGTTCAGAAAACCATCATGACGTAACAGATTTGTGATCGGCGTCGAAACGTTTCGCTACGTGAAACAGAGCGTCATATGGGCGGGAAGACAATGCGGGGAGTATGCCGGGTAAGCGAAGCGCCACCCGGCATTTCAAGCAAACTTAAATCTCGACCTGGGTGCCTAACTCAATGACGCGGTTAGGCGGGATCTCAAACTGGTCAGGCGCGCGCAGGGCGTTACGTTGCAAAATAAGATACAGCTTGCCCCGCAGGCGCAAGTACCAGGGGCGCTTGCCGATAATTAACGACTCGTGCGACATAAAGAACGACGTCTCCATCATCCGGCAGCTCAGCCCTTCCAGACCGCAACGGTGGAACACTTCCTCTACATTTGGCGTTTCGCGCCAGCCGTAGCTGGCTACCACGCGCCAGAAGGTCGGCGACAGCTGCTCAATCTGTACGCGGCGGACGTTATGCACATACGGCGCATCTTCGGTTCGCAACGTCAGCAGGATCACCCGTTCGTGCAGCACCTTGTTATGCTTCAGGTTATGCATTAACGCAAAGGGGATCACATTCAGCGCACGGGACATATACACCGCCGTCCCCGGCACACGCACCGGCGGCGATTTTTCCAGCGAAGCGATCATCGCTTCCAGCGAGTTTCCGTGCTCATGCATACGGCGCAGCAGACGGAAGCGTTCGCTTTTCCAGGTGGTCATGATAGTGAACATCACCAGCCCCAGAGAAAGCGGCAGCCAGCCGCCGGAAAGAAGTTTATCGAGGTTGGCGGAAAACAACGGAATATCAATGCACAGGAACGCCACCAGAATCAGCGCCACAAAGTACTTATTCCAGTGCCAGTTTTTACGCGCCACGGTGGTGGACAGAATAGATGTCAGTACCATCGTACCGGTAACGGCAATACCGTATGCCGCCGCCAGGTTGCTGGAATGCTCGAAGCTGACAATAACGATCACCACCGCGATATAGAGCATCCAGTTCACAAACGGAATGTAGATCTGCCCGGACTCCATTTCGGATGTGTGAATAATGCGCATCGGTGATAGATATCCCAGACGAACCGCCTGGCGAGTGAGCGAGAAAACGCCGGAAATGACCGCCTGCGAGGCGATAACGGTCGCCAGCGCAGCAAGGATCAGCAGCGGGATCAGCGCCCAGTCAGGCGCCAGCAGGAAGAACGGGTTTTTGATCGCTTCCGGTTGCTTCAACAACAACGCCCCCTGACCAAAGTAGTTCAGTACCAGCGAAGGCAGCACCACCGAAAACCACGCCAGGCGAATCGGAAACTTACCAAAGTGCCCCATATCGGCATACAGCGCTTCCACACCGGTGATCGACAGCACTACCGCGCCCAGCGCAATAAAGGAGACGGTTTTATATTCAAGGAAGAAATGTACCGCCCACATCGGGTTTAATGCGTGCAGGACTTCCGGATTACCGATAATACTGCGCATGCCCAGCACCGCCAGAACCAGGAACCAGGTCAGCATAATCGGCGCGAACAATTTGCCTACCATCCCGGTACCGTGCTTCTGAATCACAAACAGCAGCGTCAGGACGACAATCGACAGCGGCACAATCCAGGTATCCAACTGCGGCGCGACAATTTCCAGACCTTCAATGGCCGACATCACCGAGATGGCTGGAGTGATCACGACCTCGCCATAGAAAAAGCTGCCGCCGATCAGCCCCATGATCACCAACAGGGAGGTCGTTCGCGCAGAGGTATTCCGCCCGGCGAGCGACATCAGCGTCAGGATCCCCCCTTCACCGGCGTTATCCGCGCGCATGACGAAGGTCAGATACTTAATGGAAACAACAAAGATCAACAGCCAGAAAATTAGCGACAGGAAGCCAAACACGGCATCGCGTTCAACGCCAAAACCAAACTGACCGGACAAACATTCACGAAGTGTATAAAGTGGGCTGGTACCAATATCACCGTAGACAACCCCAATGGCCGCGAGCGTAATCGCAGACAATGATTGCTTTTTATCAGTGCTCATAGACTAGTCTTTCGTTATAAAAGAAATGTGTACCTGGTCCCTTGGCCCACAAAAAAGCGCACAGTATGCACGATTAATCGCAAAATCGTACCCCTAAATGAGTCCAGATTAACCTGGCTCAAAAAAAATAAATCCACCTCCCGGACCCGTTCAGCCCACGGAGCGAAACGTCTATACTCGCTGTTAACGCAGTATTTTTTACAGAAGGACGCCACTCTATTATGGCTCACCCACATCTCTTAGCAGAAAGAATTTCACGTCTGAGCAGTGCGCTGGAAAAAGGATTGTTTGAGCGCAGCCACGCCATTCGACTTTGTCTGCTGGCGGCCCTGAGCGGCGAGAGCGTTTTCCTGCTCGGCCCTCCAGGAATAGCTAAAAGCCTGATCGCGCGCCGGCTGAAATTCGCGTTCCAGAATGCGCGCGCGTTCGAATATCTGATGACCCGTTTTTCCACGCCGGAAGAGGTTTTTGGACCTCTTTCCATTCAGGCGCTAAAAGATGAAGGCCGCTACGAACGCTTAACCGCCGGGTATCTGCCCGAAGCTGAAATCGTTTTTCTTGATGAGATCTGGAAAGCGGGTCCGGCCATTCTGAACACGCTGTTAACCGCCATCAATGAACGCCATTTTCGTAACGGCGCGCATGAAGAAAAAATTCCGATGCGCCTGCTGGTAGCGGCGTCCAACGAACTGCCGGAGGCGGACAGCAGTCTTGAAGCACTGTATGACCGAATGCTGATCCGCCTGTGGCTGGATAAAGTCCAGGACAAAACCAACTTCCGCGCCATGCTGACCAGCCAGCAGGACGAAAATGAAAACCCCGTCGCCGCGTCGCTCCAGATTAGCGATGATGAGTATCATCAGTGGCAAAAGGAGATTGGCGCGGTTTTGCTGCCCGATCATGTATTTGAGCTGGTTTTTACCCTGCGCCAGCAGCTGGAAAATGTCCCCAACGCGCCCTATGTTTCTGACCGACGCTGGAAGAAAGCCATACGCCTGTTGCAGGCCAGCGCCTTCTTCAGCGGACGCGACGCGGTGGCGCCAATCGATCTTATTCTGCTGAAAGATTGTCTGTGGTACGACGCCCAGAGCCTGAATTTGATGCAACAACAGCTCGAAATATTGATGACCGGGCACGCCTGGCAGCAGCAGGCAATGCTGACACGCCTTGCCGGTATCGTCCAGCGGCGCATTCAGCTTCAACAGCAACAAAGCGATAAAACCGCATTTACCGTCATTCGCCAGGGCGGCATGTTCAGCCGCCGTCCACATTACGACTTGCCTCCTGACATCACCGCCTCATCCCTGACCCTGCTGCTACAACAGCCGCTGAAGCTGCACGATATGGAAGTGATCCACATCGCCTTTGAACGTAGCGCGCTGGAGCAGTGGCTGGCGAAAGGTGGAGAGATCCGCGGTAAACTCAACGGGATTGGATTTGCCCAGACGCTGAACATGGAGGTGGATAGCGCTCAGCATCTGGTCGTGCGCGATGTCAGCTTACAGGGCACACGTCTGGCGCTCCCCGGTTCCTCTGAAGAAGCCATGCCCGGCGAAATCAAACAACAGCTGGAAGAACTGGCTAACGATTGGCATCTGCAACATACCCGCTTTAGCGAGCAGCAAAAATGCCTGTTCATTCATAGCGACTGGCTGGGACGCATTGAAGCCAGCCTGCAGGACGTTGGTGAGCAGATCCGTCAGGCGCAACAATGCTGACGCTGGATACGCTGAATGTGATGTTAGCCGTCAGCGAAGAGGGGATGATCGAAGAGATGATCCTCGCGCTACTGGCCTCGCCGCAGTTGGCTGTGTTCTTTGAAAAATTTCCCCGCCTGAAAACAGCGATAACGAACGATCTCCCGCGCTGGCGTGAAGCGTTACGTAGTCGGCTAAAAGATACGAGGGTGCCGCCGGCGCTCACGGAGGAGGTGATGTGCTACCAGCAGAGCCAGCTTCTCTCCAGCGCTCAGTTCGTCGTGCAGCTTCCGCACATTCTCGCGCTACTGCACCGATTACATTCTCCCTGGGCCGCGCAGGCTCAGCAGCTGGTGGACAACAATGCGGTGTTTACCCCTGCCCTGCATACGCTTTTTCTCCAGCGCTGGCGCTTAAGCCTGGTCGTGCAAGCCACCACGTTAAACCAGCAGTTGCTGGAGGAAGAACGCGAGCAATTACTCAGTGAGGTTCAGGAAAGAATGACCCTCAGCGGCCAGTTGGATCCCGTGCTGGCGGAAAACGATACCGCGGCAGGTCGCCTGTGGGACATGAGCGCCGGACAGCTCAGGCGCGGCGATTATCAATTGATCGTCAAATACGGCGACTTCCTGGCCGATCAGCCTGAGCTTCAGCGGCTGGCGGAACAGTTAGGGCGATCCAGAGAGGCGAAATCCGTCCCGCGTAAGGACGCGCCAATGGAGACTTTCCGCACGCTGGTGCGCGAACCCGCGACGGTGCCTGAGCAGGTTGATGGCATTCAACAGAGTGATGACATTCTGCGTCTGCTGCCACCGGAACTGGCGACGCTCGGCATTACAGAGCTGGAATATGAGTTTTATCGGCGGCTCCTGGAAAAGCAACTGCTCACTTACCGTCTGCAGGGCGAGGCCTGGCGCGAAAAAGTCACCGAGCGGCCGGTCGTTCACCAGGCTGTCGACGAGCAGCCGCGCGGACCGTTTATCGTCTGTGTGGACACGTCTGGTTCCATGGGCGGCTTCAACGAACAGTGCGCAAAGGCGTTTTGCCTGGCGTTGATGCGCATCGCACTCGCCGATAACCGTCGCTGCGTTATTATGTTGTTTTCCACTGAAGTGGTGCGTTATGAGCTTTCCGGGCCGGAAGGTATCGAACAGGCGATTCGCTTTTTAAGCCAGCGCTTTCGCGGCGGTACGGATATCGCCAGCTGTTTTCGCGCCATCATTGAACGGATGGATGGACGGGAGTGGTCTGATGCCGACGCGGTGGTGATTTCGGACTTTATTGCCCAGCGCCTGCCGGATGACGTGATAAGTCAGGTAGGGGAACTCCAGCGCGTTCATCAACACCGGTTTCATGCGGTAGCGATGTCCGCGCATGGCAAACCCGGCATCATGCGTATTTTCGATCATATCTGGCGCTTTGACACCGGGATGCGAAGCCGCCTGCTGAGACGCTGGCGGCGCTAGAGAATTACAGCAGAGACGAGACGCTTTCACGCACCTGCGCTGGCCACACGCCGCACTGAACCTGACCAATGTGCGGCAGTTGCAGTAACAACATGGTCAGACGGGACTGGCCGATACCACCGCCGATAGTTTGCGGCATTTCACCGCGCAACAGCGCCTGGTGCCACTCCAGGCTCAGACGATCTTCATCGCCGGTCAGTTTAAGCTGGCGTTTCAGCGCGTCGGCATCAACGCGGATCCCCATTGAAGACAGCTCAAAAGCGTCTTCAAGAACCGGGTTCCACACCAGAATATCGCCGTTCAGACCGGCATAGCCCAGATCGGAATCGGAACTCCAGTCGTCGTAATCCGGGGCGCGAACGTCGTGACGATGACCGTCGCTCAGTTTCCCGCCAATGCCGACCAGAAATACTGCGCCCAGTTCTTTGGCGATCGCCCGCTCGCGGCCTTTGGCATCAAGATCCGGGTAACGCGCCAGCAATTCCTGGCTGTGAACAAACTGGATCTGATCCGGCAGGAACGGCGCCAGACCAAACTCTTTGCTTACGGCGGCTTCGGTCGTCTTAATCCCTGCCCAGATCGCCTCTACCGTGCTTTTCAGGGTGGAGAATTGACGCTCGCCGTCACCCATGACGCGCTCCCAGTCCCACTGATCGACATAGACCGAGTGAAGCGGGGAAAGTCGGTCTTCATCCGGGCGCAGCGCTTTCATGTGCGTGTACAGCCCTTCGCCCGCGCTGAAGTCGTGTTGTCCCAGTGTCTGACGTTTCCACTTGGCCAGTGAATGCACCACTTCGAACTGGGCTTCAGGCAACGCCTTCACTTTAACCTGTACCGCTTTTTCACAGCCTGACAAGTTATCCTGCGTGCCATCACCAACCCGGCTGAGAATCGGCGCCTGGACTTCAATCAGACCCAGACGCTCTTCCAACTGGCGAGAGAAGTGCGATTTCACGAAGCTAATTTGACGTTGTTTGGCGATATAAGCGGTTTTCATTGTATTTACTCCTGCGTCCTGTTGCCTCTGATTAAGCAACAGAATGCGGTCATTATTCAATAATCCACAAACAAAAAGCCGTTGCCGATTTTAATTCGATAAAAATCGGGTCTAAAATAGAGTGAATCATTAATCAACATAAGAAAAACCTATGGAAAATTATCAGATCGACAATCTGGACCGCGGCATCCTCGACGCTTTAATGGAAAATGCCCGCACCGCCTACGCCGAACTGGCAAAACAGTTTGGCGTAAGTCCCGGGACCATTCACGTGCGTGTAGAAAAGATGAAGCAGGCAGGGATCATCACCGGCGCACGCATCGATGTCAGTCCTAAGCAGTTGGGTTATGACGTTGGCTGTTTCATCGGCATTATCCTTAAAAGCGCGAAAGACTATCCCTCTGCGCTGGCCAGGCTGGAAAGTCTTGATGAGGTCACTGAAGCGTATTACACCACCGGGCACTACAGCATCTTTATAAAGGTCATGTGCAAATCGATCGACGCGCTCCAGCATGTACTTATCAACAAGATCCAAACAATTGATGAAATTCAGTCCACCGAAACGCTGATCGTCTTGCAGAACCCGATTATGCGCACCATCAAGCCATGAACGGCTTTTTTAATCCCACATTTTTCCACAGGTAGATCCCAGCTCGCTCACAGCGTACAATACCCGCCTCTTTAGATGAGCGAGCGATCCATGGCAGATATTACCCTTATCAGCGGCAGCACCCTTGGCGGTGCGGAATACGTAGCGGAACACCTGGCAGAAAAGCTGGAAGACGCCGGTTTTTCAACCGAAACCCTGCACGGCCCGCTGTTAGAGGATCTCTCGCTCTCCGGGATTTGGCTGATAATCAGTTCCACACATGGCGCAGGGGACATTCCGGACAACCTGGTGCCTTTCTATGACGATCTTCAGGCGCAGACCCCCGATCTCTCACAGGTTCGTTTTGGCGCAGTGGGCATCGGTAGCCGCGAATATGACACTTTCTGTGGCGCAATCGAAAAGATAGAAACAGAAATGAAGGGCGCAGGAGCAAAACAGCTTGGCGAAACGCTGAAGATCAACATTCTCGATCACGACATACCGGAAGATCCAGCGGAAGCCTGGCTGGGATCGTGGATTAATTTACTCAAATAAGTGTAAAGATCGTGCGATCGAGTGTGGATAACTCTGTCAGGAAGCTTGGATCAACCGGTAGTTATCCAAAGAATAACCGTTGTTCAGTTTTTGAGTTGTGCATAACCCTTCATTCTGATCCCAGCTTATACGGACCAGGATCACCGATCATTCACAGCTAATGATCCTTACCAGGTCATTGATCTTACTGGCGGGATCCGGCTTATCCACAGCCTGCCGCGATCCTAATAAGAGATCACAATAGAACAGATCTCTAAATAAAAAGATCTTCTTTTTAATACCCAGGATCCCGGGTCTTTCTCCATCGACTAAAGTTGAGTAGAATCCACCGCCCGGGCTTCAATCCATTTTCATACCGCGTTATGCGAGGCAATTACCATGTTTTATCCGGATCCTTTTGACGTCATTATCATTGGCGGGGGTCATGCAGGCACTGAGGCCGCGATGGCCGCAGCGCGTATGGGTCAACAAACCCTGCTTTTGACACACAATATCGACACGCTGGGGCAGATGAGCTGCAACCCGGCGATTGGCGGTATTGGAAAGGGACACCTGGTAAAAGAAGTGGATGCGCTCGGGGGGTTGATGGCAAAAGCGATCGACCAGGCGGGTATTCAGTTTAGGATACTAAACGCCAGCAAAGGGCCCGCGGTTCGCGCCACGCGCGCCCAGGCGGATCGCGTTCTGTATCGCCAGGCGGTGCGAACGGCGCTGGAGAACCAACCGAACCTGATGATCTTCCAGCAAGCGGTTGAAGATCTGATTGTCGAAAACGATCGTGTGGTTGGCGCAGTAACCCAAATGGGGCTTAAATTCCGTGCGAAAGCGGTCGTTCTCACCGTCGGAACGTTCCTTGACGGCAAAATACATATTGGTCTGGATAACTACAGCGGTGGCCGTGCGGGCGATCCGCCGTCTATCCCCCTTTCCCGCCGCCTGCGGGAACTGCCGCTGCGCGTGAGCCGTCTCAAAACCGGCACACCGCCACGTATTGATGCGCGCACCATTGATTTCAGCGTGCTGGCGCAGCAGCATGGCGACAACCCGATGCCAGTCTTCTCGTTTATGGGCAATGCGGCGCAACATCCGCAGCAGGTGCCGTGCTACATCACCCACACCAACGAGAAAACCCATGATGTGATCCGTAATAACCTCGATCGTAGCCCAATGTACGCTGGCGTGATCGAAGGGATCGGCCCACGTTACTGCCCGTCGATCGAAGACAAGGTTATGCGCTTCGCCGATCGTAATCAGCATCAGATCTTCCTCGAACCTGAAGGACTGACCTCCAACGAGATTTACCCGAACGGCATCTCCACCAGCCTGCCGTTTGATGTGCAGATGCAAATTGTTCGCTCAATGCAGGGCATGGAAAATGCCAAAATCGTCCGTCCGGGTTACGCCATTGAATATGACTTCTTCGATCCGCGTGACCTGAAGCCGACGCTGGAAAGCAAATTCATCCAGGGGCTGTTTTTTGCGGGCCAAATCAACGGTACCACCGGCTACGAAGAAGCGGCTGCGCAAGGTTTGCTTGCTGGTCTTAACGCGGCTCGTCTGTCTGCTGACAAAGAGGGCTGGGCGCCTGCGCGTTCTCAGGCCTACCTCGGCGTGCTGGTGGACGATCTGTGTACGCTGGGCACCAAAGAGCCGTACCGCATGTTTACTTCTCGTGCGGAATACCGCCTGATGCTGCGTGAAGACAACGCCGACCTGCGCCTGACTGAAATGGGCCGTGAGCTGGGGCTGGTGGATGATGAACGCTGGGCGCGTTTTAACGAGAAGCTGGAAAATATTGAGCGTGAACGCCAGCGCCTGAAATCCACCTGGGTAACGCCGACAGCGGAAACCGCGGACGAAGTCAACGCTCACCTGACCGCGCCGCTCTCCCGTGAAGCCAGTGGTGAAGACCTGCTGCGCCGCCCGGAAATGACCTACCAACAGCTTACCGCGCTGACGCCGTTTGCGCCTGCGCTTGACGATGTTCAGGCCGCTGAGCAGGTTGAAATTCAGGTGAAATATGAAGGGTATATCGCCCGTCAGCAGGATGAGATCGAAAAACAACTGCGCAACGAGAACACGCTGCTGCCTGCGACGCTGGATTACCGTCAGGTCTCCGGGCTGTCGAACGAAGTGATCGCCAAGCTTAACGATCACAAACCGGTCTCTATCGGTCAGGCTTCGCGCATTTCTGGCGTGACGCCGGCGGCGATCTCCATCCTGTTGGTATGGCTGAAAAAACAGGGAATGCTGCGCCGCAGCGCATAACGTTTTGAAAAACGCCCGGTGGTGCTACGCTTACCGGGCCTACAAACCCGTAGGGCGGGTTAGCCAGGTGCCACCCGCCACGTAAGCATCTCAACAGGTAATCACCGTGCTCAATAAACTCTCTCGCCTGCTGGCTGACGCTGGCATTTCGCTTACCGATCACCAGAAAAATCAGCTGATTGCGTATGTCGACATGCTGCATAAATGGAACAAAGCCTACAACCTGACCTCTGTGCGCGATCCTAACGAGATGCTGGTCCGTCATATTCTCGACAGCATTGTGGTTGCGCCGCATTTGCAGGGCGAGCGTTTTATCGATGTGGGGACAGGCCCTGGGCTGCCGGGTATTCCGTTGTCCATCGTCCGTCCTGAATCACATTTCACCCTGCTCGACAGCCTGGGGAAGCGGGTTCGTTTCCTGCGCCAGGTACAGCATGAGCTTGCGCTCAAAAATATCACCCCGGTCCAGAGCCGCGTTGAAGATTTCCCCGCTGAACCGCCGTTTGACGGGGTGATCAGTCGCGCGTTCGCCTCACTCAATGACATGGTGAGCTGGTGTCGCCATTTGCCTGGCGAGAATGGCCGTTTCTATGCGTTGAAGGGGCTCCTGCCAGAGGATGAAATCGCCGCGTTGCCTGCGCCGTTCCAGGTTGATTTCATTGTCAAACTGGCGGTGCCGCAGCTGGAAGGCGAGCGTCATCTGGTGGTGATTAAGCCAAATAAAATTTAATTTTTATCAAAAAAATTAAAGAAAAATGGCCCTGTTGCGTGTTAACAGACGGCGTCATTTGGAGCGCGAAAACGGAGTATGCTTAACGCCATCTTCACTGACTGTTAGCACTTGGGTAACGTGGCTTTTTTTGGTAAAGACAAAATTAGTCAACATGGAAAATATCAGCCTGCTAAAAATCGAGGCTACCAATTAAAATGGCATGTTAAGTTTTTATTAAAAATGTCAATGGTAGGTTTTCGAGGTGTAAGCTGCCGTTTTTAAAACAGTGAGTAAATTTAGGCTTAAATATCAGAAAGTTGAAATGGCATCATTTGCCAAGTAAATATATGGCGTCGGGGCGAATATGCTCAATATGTGATCTGAAGCACGCTTTATCGCCAGTGTTTACGCGGCATTTGCAGTTTTGCTTGAACGTTCACAGTTTGGCAAAAAGTGATAAATGTGGCCTGTCGAAAAATATTTAAACATTTATTCACCTTTTAGCTACTTATTGTTTGAAATCACGAGGGCGCACCGTATAATTTGTCCGCTTTTTGATGCTTGACTCTAAGCCTTAAAGAACGTTTTATACGACACGCGGCATACCTCGTAGGGAGCAGGAGTTAAAAACGTGATGTCTGTGTCGCTCTTGAGTCGAAACGTTGCTCGTAAGCTTCTGTTCATTCAGTTTCTGGCGGTAGTGGCAAGTGGATTGCTGTTCAGCCTCAAAGACCCCTTCTGGGGCACTTCCGCATTTTGCGGAGGTATGGCAGTCTTTCTGCCTAACGTGTTGTTTATGATATTTGCCTGGCGTCACCAGGCGCATACACCTGCTAAGGGCCGAGTGGCCTGGACGTTCGCCTTCGGTGAAGCCTTCAAGGTGTTAGCGATGTTGATATTGCTGGTGGTGGCGCTGGCGGTTTTGAAGGCGGTTTTTTTGCCGCTGATCGTTACGTGGGTTTTGGTGCTGGTGGTTCAGATACTGGCGCCGGCTGTAATTAACAACAAAGGGTAAAAGGCATCATGGCTTCAGAAAATATGACGCCGCAGGATTACATAGGACACCACCTGAACAACCTTCAGCTGGACCTGCGTACATTCTCGCTGGTGGATCCGCATAACCCCCCAGCCACCTTCTGGACGCTCAATATTGACTCCATGTTTTTCTCGGTGGTGCTGGGTCTGTTGTTCCTGCTTATGTTCCGTAGCGTGGCCAAGAAGGCAACCAGCGGCGTACCAGGCAAGTTTCAGACCGCGATTGAGCTGGTGATCGGCTTTGTGCATGGTAGCGTGAAAGACATGTACCATGGCAAAAGCAAGCTGATTGCGCCGCTGGCCCTGACGATCTTCGTCTGGGTATTCCTGATGAACCTGATGGACTTACTGCCTATCGACCTGCTGCCGTACATCGCGGAGCACTGGCTCGGTCTGCCGGCACTGCGTGTGGTCCCGTCTGCTGACGTGAACATCACCCTGTCTATGGCGCTCGGCGTATTTATCCTCATTCTGTTCTACAGCATCAAAATGAAAGGCATCGGCGGCTTCACGAAAGAGTTGACGCTGCAGCCGTTCAATCACTGGGCGTTCATCCCTGTCAACTTAATCCTTGAAGGGGTAAGTCTGCTGTCCAAACCGGTTTCTCTCGGTCTGCGACTGTTCGGCAACATGTATGCCGGTGAGCTGATTTTCATTCTGATTGCTGGTCTGTTGCCGTGGTGGTCACAGTGGATCCTGAATGTGCCGTGGGCCATTTTCCACATCCTGATTATTACGCTGCAAGCCTTCATCTTCATGGTTCTGACGATCGTCTATCTGTCGATGGCGTCTGAAGAGCATTAATTTACCAACACTACTACGTTTTAACTGAAACAAACTGGAGACTGTCATGGAAAACCTGAATATGGATCTGCTGTACATGGCTGCCGCTGTGATGATGGGTCTGGCGGCAATCGGTGCTGCGATCGGTATCGGCATCCTCGGGGGTAAATTCCTGGAAGGCGCAGCGCGTCAACCTGATCTGATTCCTCTGCTGCGTACTCAGTTCTTTATCGTTATGGGTCTGGTGGATGCTATCCCGATGATCGCTGTAGGTCTGGGTCTGTACGTGATGTTCGCTGTCGCGTAGTAAGCGTTGCTTGAATTAAGAGCAATATCAGAACGTTAACTAGATAGAGGCATTGTGCTGTGAATCTTAACGCAACAATCCTCGGCCAGGCCATCGCGTTTGTCCTGTTCGTTCTGTTCTGCATGAAGTACGTATGGCCGCCGTTAATGGCTGCCATCGAGAAGCGTCAAAAAGAAATTGCTGACGGCCTTGCTTCTGCAGAACGAGCACATAAGGATCTTGACCTTGCAAAGGCCAGCGCGACCGACCAGCTGAAAAAAGCGAAGGCGGAAGCTCAGGTAATCATCGAGCAGGCGAACAAACGCCGCGCTCAGATCCTGGACGAAGCCAAAACGGAAGCAGAGCAGGAACGTACTAAAATCGTGGCCCAGGCGCAGGCGGAAATTGAAGCCGAGCGTAAACGTGCCCGTGAAGAGCTGCGTAAGCAAGTTGCTATCCTGGCTGTTGCTGGCGCCGAGAAGATCATCGAACGTTCCGTGGATGAAGCTGCTAACAGCGACATCGTGGATAAACTTGTCGCTGAACTGTAAGGAGGGAGGGGCTGATGTCTGAATTTGTTACGGTAGCTCGCCCCTACGCCAAAGCAGCTTTTGACTTTGCCGTCGAACACCAAAGTGTAGAGCGCTGGCAGGACATGCTGGCGTTTGCCGCCGAGGTAACGAAAAACGAACAAATGGCTGAGCTTCTCTCTGGCGCGCTGGCGCCGGAAACGCTCGCTGAGTCGTTTATCGCAGTATGCGGTGAGCAACTGGACGAAAACGGTCAGAACCTGATTCGGGTCATGGCTGAGAATAACCGTCTGAACGCGCTCCCGGATGTTCTTGAGCAGTTCATTCACCTGCGCGCCGCGAGTGAGTCTATCTCTGAGGTAGAAGTCACGTCCGCGACCGCACTGAGTGAAGAACAGCTTGCGAAGATTAGCGCTGCGATGGAAAAACGTCTGTCACGCAAAGTTAAGCTGAATTGCAAAATCGATAAGTCTGTAATGGCAGGCGTAATCATCCGCTCGGGTGATATGGTCATAGATGGCAGCGTACGCGGCCGTCTTGAGCGCCTTGCAGACGTCTTGCAGTCTTAAGGGGACTGGAGCATGCAACTGAATTCCACCGAAATCAGCGAACTGATCAAGCAGCGCATTGCTCAGTTCAATGTTGTGAGTGAAGCTCACAACGAAGGTACTATTGTTTCTGTAAGTGACGGTGTTATCCGTATTCACGGCCTGGCCGATTGTATGCAGGGTGAAATGATCTCCCTGCCGGGTAACCGTTACGCTATCGCATTGAACCTGGAGCGCGACTCCGTGGGTGCGGTGGTGATGGGTCCGTACGCTGACCTCGCCGAAGGCATGAAGGTGAAATGTACGGGTCGTATCCTGGAAGTTCCGGTAGGCCGTGGCCTGCTGGGCCGTGTGGTTAACACCCTGGGTGCGCCAATCGACGGTAAAGGTCCGGTTGAGCACGACGGCTTCTCTGCAGTTGAAGCTATCGCTCCGGGCGTTATCGAACGTCAGTCCGTCGATCAGCCGGTACAGACCGGTTATAAATCCGTTGACGCCATGATCCCAATCGGTCGTGGTCAGCGTGAATTGATCATCGGTGACCGTCAGACCGGTAAAACCGCGCTGGCAATCGACGCCATCATCAACCAGCGTGATTCCGGCATCAAGTGTGTTTACGTCGCTATCGGCCAGAAAGCCTCCACCATCTCTAACGTGGTGCGCAAACTGGAAGAACACGGCGCGCTGTCCAACACCATCGTGGTGGTCGCGACCGCGTCTGAATCTGCCGCACTGCAATACCTGGCGCCGTATGCCGGTTGCGCAATGGGCGAATACTTCCGTGACCGCGGCGAAGATGCGCTGATCATCTATGATGACCTGTCCAAACAGGCTGTTGCTTATCGTCAGATCTCCCTGCTGCTCCGTCGTCCGCCTGGACGTGAAGCATTCCCGGGCGACGTATTCTACCTCCACTCCCGTCTGCTGGAACGTGCTGCGCGTGTTAACGCCGAATACGTTGAAGCCTTCACCAAAGGTGAAGTGAAAGGGAAAACCGGTTCTCTGACCGCGCTGCCGATTATCGAAACGCAGGCAGGTGACGTTTCCGCGTTCGTTCCGACCAACGTAATCTCCATTACCGATGGTCAGATCTTCCTGGAAACCAACCTGTTTAACGCCGGTATTCGTCCTGCGGTTAACCCCGGTATCTCCGTATCCCGTGTAGGTGGCGCAGCGCAGACCAAGATCATGAAGAAACTGTCCGGTGGTATTCGTACCGCGCTGGCGCAGTACCGTGAACTGGCAGCATTCTCCCAGTTCGCCTCTGACCTTGACGATGCAACCCGTAAACAGCTTGACCACGGTCAGAAAGTGACCGAACTGCTGAAACAGAAACAGTATGCGCCGATGTCCGTTGCGCAGCAGTCTCTGGTTCTGTTCGCGGCAGAACGTGGTTATCTGGCGGATGTAGAACTGGCGAAAATCGGTAGCTTCGAAGCCGCTCTGCTGGCTTACGTCGACCGTGATCACGCTCCGTTGATGCAAGAGATCAACCAGTCCGGTGGCTATAACGACGAAATCGAAGGCAAGCTGAAAGGCATCCTCGATTCCTTCAAAGCAACCCAATCCTGGTAACGTCTGGCGGCCTGCCTTAAGGCGGGCCGCAAGGCATTGAGGAGAAGCTCATGGCCGGCGCAAAAGAGATACGTAGTAAGATCGCAAGCGTCCAGAACACGCAAAAGATCACTAAAGCGATGGAAATGGTCGCCGCTTCCAAAATGCGTAAATCGCAGGATCGCATGGCGGCCAGCCGTCCTTATGCAGATACCATGCGCAAAGTGATTGGTCACCTTGCGAACGGTAATCTGGAATATAAGCACCCCTATCTGGAAGAACGCGACGTTAAGCGCGTGGGCTACCTGGTGGTGTCGACCGACCGTGGTCTGTGCGGCGGCTTGAACATTAACCTGTTCAAAAAACTGCTGGCGGATATGAAAGCATGGTCCGATAAAGGCGTTCAGTGCGACCTCGCAATGATCGGCTCAAAAGGCGTGTCTTTCTTTAACTCCGTTGGCGGCAACGTTGTCGCCCAGGTAACGGGCATGGGGGATAACCCTTCCCTGTCCGAACTGATCGGCCCGGTTAAAGTGATGTTGCAGGCCTACGACGAAGGCCGTCTGGACAAGCTGTACATTGTCAGCAACAAATTTATTAACACCATGTCTCAGGTTCCAACCATCACTCAGATGCTGCCGTTACCGGCTTCAGAAGATGATGAACTGAAACGTAAAGCCTGGGATTACCTGTACGAACCAGACCCGAAAGCGCTGCTGGATACCCTCCTGCGTCGTTATGTGGAATCTCAGGTTTATCAGGGCGTGGTAGAAAACCTGGCCAGCGAGCAGGCCGCCCGTATGGTGGCGATGAAAGCCGCGACCGACAATGGCGGCAGCCTGATTAAAGAGCTGCAGTTGGTATACAACAAAGCTCGTCAGGCCAGCATTACTCAGGAACTCACCGAGATCGTCTCGGGGGCCGCCGCGGTTTAACCAGGTTATTTCGTAGAGGATTCAAGATGGCTACTGGAAAAATTGTCCAGGTAATCGGCGCCGTAGTTGACGTCGAGTTCCCTCAGGATGCCGTACCGCGCGTGTACGACGCCCTTGAGGTACAGAATGGTAATGAGCGTCTGGTGCTGGAAGTTCAGCAGCAGCTCGGTGGCGGTATTGTACGTACCATCGCCATGGGTTCTTCCGACGGTCTGCGTCGTGGTCTGGAAGTAAAAGACCTTGAGCACCCGATCGAAGTCCCGGTAGGTAAAGCAACGCTGGGTCGTATCATGAACGTACTGGGCGAACCAGTAGACATGAAAGGCGACATCGGTGAAGAAGAGCGTTGGGCTATCCACCGTGCCGCGCCGTCCTATGAAGAGTTGTCTAACTCTCAGGAACTGCTGGAAACCGGCATCAAAGTTATCGACCTGATGTGTCCGTTCGCGAAGGGCGGTAAAGTCGGTCTGTTCGGTGGTGCGGGCGTAGGTAAAACCGTAAACATGATGGAGCTGATCCGTAACATCGCGATCGAGCACTCCGGTTACTCTGTGTTTGCGGGCGTGGGTGAACGTACTCGTGAGGGTAACGACTTCTACCACGAAATGACCGACTCCAACGTTATCGACAAAGTATCCCTGGTGTACGGCCAGATGAACGAGCCGCCTGGAAACCGTCTGCGCGTCGCACTGACCGGTCTGACCATGGCTGAGAAGTTCCGTGACGAAGGTCGTGACGTTCTGCTGTTCGTCGATAACATCTATCGTTACACCCTGGCCGGTACGGAAGTATCCGCACTGCTGGGTCGTATGCCTTCAGCGGTAGGTTATCAGCCGACTCTGGCGGAAGAGATGGGTGTTCTGCAGGAACGTATCACCTCAACCAAAACCGGTTCTATCACCTCCGTTCAGGCGGTATACGTACCGGCGGATGACTTGACTGACCCATCACCAGCCACCACCTTTGCGCACTTAGATGCAACCGTGGTACTGAGCCGTCAGATCGCGTCTCTGGGTATCTACCCGGCCGTTGACCCGCTGGACTCCACCAGCCGTCAGCTGGACCCGCTGGTGGTTGGTCAGGAGCACTACGACACCGCGCGCGGCGTCCAGTCTATCCTGCAACGTTACCAGGAACTGAAAGACATCATCGCCATCCTGGGTATGGATGAACTGTCTGAAGAAGACAAACTGGTGGTAGCTCGCGCACGTAAGATCCAGCGCTTCCTGTCCCAGCCGTTCTTCGTGGCGGAAGTATTCACCGGTTCTCCGGGTAAATACGTTTCTCTGAAAGACACCATCCGTGGCTTTAAAGGCATCATGGAAGGCGAATACGATCACCTGCCGGAGCAGGCGTTCTACATGGTCGGTTCCATCGACGAAGCCGTGGAAAAAGCCAAAAAACTTTAACGCCTTAATCGGAGGGTGATATGGCAATGACTTACCACCTGGACGTCGTCAGCGCAGAGCAACAAATGTTCTCTGGTCTGGTCGAGAAAATCCAGGTAACGGGTAGTGAAGGTGAACTGGGTATTTACCCGGGTCACGCCCCGCTGCTCACCGCCATTAAGCCTGGTATGATTCGCATCGTTAAACAGCACGGTCATGAAGAGTTTATCTATCTGTCCGGCGGCATTCTTGAAGTGCAACCGGGTAGCGTGACCGTTCTGGCTGATACCGCGATTCGCGGCCAGGATCTCGACGAAGCGCGAGCTCTGGAAGCGAAGCGTAAGGCTGAGGAGCACATTAAGAGCTCTCATGGTGACGTGGATTACGCTCAGGCGTCTGCGGAACTGGCCAAAGCGATCGCTAAACTGCGCGTTATCGAGTTGACCAAAAAAGCGATGTAACACCGGCTTGAAAGCATAAAAACCAGTCTCTTTGCAGGCTGGTTTTTTTTTGCCTGGGAAACAGGCGTCAGGCGCGATCTTTCTTTATGTCTCAAAAAAATAGCAAAAACATCGTGCTAACGCTTTAATCAAGGTTCGACGCGACTTTTCACAAGACAAAAACCGCGTCAATGGTCGAAAATGTCGCTCTCGCCGTCGGAGAAAGTCCGATAATGAGCGTTTTATCTTCTTCCCATTTCACGCTGAAAAAAATGTAGTATTTTCAAAGTGAAACGGTATAAATTCGTTCTCAAATTACAGTCAGGACGCGTATGTTGAACAAAGCTATGAGCGTAGTGATCCTTGCCGCAGGCAAAGGCACACGTATGTATTCCGATCTTCCTAAAGTGCTGCATACCCTTGCCGGTAAAGCGATGGTCCAGCATGTCATTGATGCGGCGAATGAATTAGGCGCTTCTCAGGTTCACCTGGTCTATGGACACGGTGGCGATCTGCTTAAAAAGACGCTGAAAAATGACAATCTTAACTGGGTACTCCAGGCTGAACAGCTGGGAACCGGCCATGCGATGCAACAGGCCGCGCCCTTCTTTAGTGATGACGAAGACATTTTAATGCTCTACGGCGACGTGCCGCTGATCTCCGTTGAAACGCTGACCCGACTGCGCGACGCCAAACCGCAGGGCGGCATCGGCCTGCTCACGGTTAAACTGGATGACCCAAGCGGTTACGGGCGCATTACGCGTGAGAACGGTCAGGTTACCGGCATTGTTGAACATAAAGACGCCACCGATGAACAGCGACAGATCCAGGAAATCAACACCGGTATCCTGATTGCTAACGGCGCGGACATGAAGCGCTGGCTGGCGAAACTGAACAATAACAATGCGCAGGGTGAGTACTACATCACCGATATTATTGCGATGGCGTACCAGGAAGGGCGTGAAATCGCCGCCGTGCACCCGGCTCGCATCAGTGAAACCGACGGTGTGAACAACCGTCTGCAGCTTTCCCGACTTGAGCGTATTTACCAGTCCGAGCAGGCGGAAAAGCTGCTGCTGGCAGGTGTGATGTTACGTGACCCGGCGCGTTTCGATCTGCGCGGCGTCCTTAATCACGGGCGCGATGTTGAAATTGATACTAACGTTATCATCGAAGGGAATGTGACGTTAGGTCATCGCGTGAAGATTGGCGCGGGCTGTGTGATTAAAAACAGCGTTATTGGCGATGATTGCGAAATCAGTCCCTACAGCGTGGTGGAAGATGCGCATCTGGAAGCGGCCTGCACCATTGGCCCGTTCGCACGTCTGCGTCCAGGAGCGGAGCTGCTGGAAGGCGCGCATGTGGGCAACTTTGTTGAAATGAAAAAAGCGCGTCTGGGCAAAGGCTCTAAAGCGGGTCATTTGACCTATCTGGGCGATGCGGAAATTGGCGACAATGTGAATATCGGCGCGGGGACGATTACCTGCAACTACGATGGCGCGAACAAATTTAAAACTATCATTGGCGACGATGTCTTTGTCGGTTCTGACACGCAGCTGGTGGCGCCGGTGAGCGTAGGCAAAGGAGCGACCATCGCCGCAGGAACGACCGTGACGCGTGATATCGCGGATAACGAGCTGGTGCTGAGCCGCGTGCCGCAGGTTCATAAGCAAGGCTGGCAGCGTCCGGTGAAGAAAAAGTGATTTTGTCGGCCAGATAAGCGTTAGCGATATCCGGCAGACACGGGATGAGGCGATAAAAATATATCGCCCGCCAACATGCAGTACCCATAAAAATAACCCCACTCTCTACAAGGCTCGGGGCGCCCGGAAAGACGGGTTTTATCTTAAGGATTTCGCATTGTGGCAAAGCGGCAAGCGAATAAGTCAATGGGAGCTTATCTGAGTAAGTGACCATGGCGAAAGCGTGCGGCCAGCACAGCCACGGCGTGAAAGACGAAGGATAAATACAGGTCGAAAGACAACGAGAGGCATAATGCCTGGATTCGGAATCAAAAAAATATGTGTGGAATTGTTGGCGCAATCGCGCAGCGTGATGTAGCTGAAATCCTTCTCGAAGGTTTACGTCGTCTGGAATACCGTGGTTATGATTCTGCGGGTCTGGCGGTAGTGGATGCGGAAGGTCATATGACCCGTCTGCGTCGTCTGGGTAAAGTGCAAATGCTGGCGCAGGCTGCGGAAGAACACCCGCTGCATGGCGGTACCGGCATTGCTCACACCCGCTGGGCAACGCACGGCGAACCTTCAGAAGCAAACGCGCATCCGCATGTTTCTGAACACATTGTGGTGGTGCATAACGGCATCATTGAAAACCATGAACCGCTGCGCGAAACGCTGAAAGCGCGCGGCTACACCTTCGTTTCTGAAACCGACACCGAAGTGATTGCTCACTTAGTGCACTGGGAGCTGGAACAGGGCGGTACGCTGCGGGAAGCGGTCCTGCGGGCGATCCCGCAACTGCGCGGCGCATACGGCACAGTGATCATGGATACCCGCCAGCCGGATACGCTGCTGGCGGCACGCTCGGGTAGCCCGCTGGTGATCGGACTGGGAATGGGCGAAAACTTCATCGCCTCCGATCAGCTGGCGCTGCTGCCCGTGACTCGCCGCTTTATCTTCCTTGAAGAAGGCGATATCGCGGAAGTGACGCGTCGTAGCGTCGCTATTTTTGATAAAACCGGTGCGGATGTGCAGCGCCAGGATATCGAATCCAGTCTGCAATATGACGCGGGTGATAAAGGTATCTACCGCCATTACATGCAGAAAGAGATCTACGAACAGCCGAATGCGATCAAGAACACCCTTACCGGACGTATCAGTCACGGTGAAGTGGATCTGAGCGAGCTGGGACCGAAAGCCAACGAACTGCTGGCGCAGGTTGAGCACATTCAGATCATCGCCTGCGGCACATCTTACAACTCCGGTATGGTTTCTCGTTACTGGTTTGAATCGCTGGCAGGCATTCCTTGCGATGTCGAAATTGCCTCAGAGTTCCGCTATCGCAAATCCGCCGTACGTCGCAACAGCCTGATGATCACCCTGTCGCAGTCGGGCGAAACGGCGGACACGCTGGCTGGCCTGCGCCTGTCGAAAGAGCTGGGCTATCTGGGCTCGCTCGCTATCTGTAACGTGCCGGGGTCATCGCTGGTACGTGAATCGGATCTGGCGATGATGACCAATGCCGGTACTGAAATTGGCGTGGCGTCGACCAAAGCGTTTACCACGCAGTTAACCGTTCTGCTGATGCTGGTGGCGAAACTGGCGCGTCTGAAGGGACTGGATGCCGCTATTGAGCATGACATCGTGCACGGCCTGCAGGCGCTGCCGAGCCGTATTGAGCAGATGTTGTCGCAGGACAAACGCATTGAAGCGCTGGCAGAAGACTTCTCTGACAAGCATCACGCGTTATTCCTGGGGCGCGGCGATCAGTATCCGATTGCGCTGGAAGGCGCGCTGAAGCTGAAAGAGATCTCTTATATCCATGCGGAAGCGTACGCGGCAGGCGAATTGAAGCACGGTCCGCTGGCGCTGATTGACGCGGACATGCCGGTTATTGTGGTGGCTCCGAACAACGAACTGCTGGAAAAACTGAAATCCAACATCGAAGAAGTCCGGGCGCGTGGCGGCCAATTGTATGTTTTCGCCGATCAGGATGCGGGCTTTGTCAGCAGCGACAACATGCACATTATCGAGATGCCGCATGTCGAAGAGGTGATCGCCCCTATCTTCTACACCGTTCCGCTGCAACTGCTGGCATATCACGTGGCGCTGATTAAAGGCACCGACGTGGACCAGCCGCGTAACCTGGCAAAATCGGTTACCGTAGAGTAAAACCAGAATGCCCCGCGAAAGCGGGGCTTTTTTTCTTCATTGTTCTGTTTTTCATCAATTCTCCTGCCGTTTAACTGTGACAAATCGTCATCTTCAGCTATTTTTTTCAGTGTCACAGAAAGAAAATTTTTCTGAAAACAGACTGTCATGTTAATGGCTAACTTACTGAAATATATTGGTTAAATTAACTGGCTTTATGTGAAATTTTCATTGTCATAAAACTGTCATATTTCGTACATTTAACTGTCACCTGTTTGTCCTATTTTGCTCATCGTAGCCACTTAACAATGATTTACGAAAATCTTGCAGGAGACATTATGAAAGTTATGCGTACCACTGTCGCAACTGTTGTCGCCGCGACCTTATCCATGAGCGCTTTCTCTGTATTCGCAGCAGCAAGCCTGACAGGCGCAGGTGCAACTTTTCCTGCGCCGGTGTATGCCAAATGGGCCGATACTTATCAGAAAGAGACCGGTAGTAAGGTTAACTACCAGGGTATCGGCTCCTCCGGTGGTGTTAAACAAATCACAGCAAATACCGTTGATTTCGGTGCTTCTGATGCGCCGTTGTCTGACGAAAAACTGAACCAGGAAGGCCTGTTCCAGTTCCCGACCGTGATCGGCGGCGTGGTGCTGGCGGTAAACATTCCGGGTCTGAAATCGGGTGAACTGGTACTGGATGGTAAAACCCTGGGCGATATCTACCTGGGTAAAATCAAGAAGTGGGATGACGAAGCCATCACCAAACTGAACCCGGGTCTGAAACTGCCTTCGCAGAATATCGCCGTGGTTCGTCGTGCTGACGGTTCCGGTACTTCCTTCGTCTTTACCAGCTACCTGGCGAAAGTGAACGAAGAGTGGAAAACCAAAGTGGGTTCTGGCTCTACCGTGAACTGGCCGACCGGTCTGGGCGGTAAAGGTAACGACGGTATCGCCGCATTTGTACAGCGTCTGCCGGGCTCTATTGGTTACGTTGAGTACGCTTACGCGAAGCAAAACAACCTGGCTTACACCAAGCTGATTTCTGCCGATGGCAAACCGGTTAGTCCGACGGAAGAGAGCTTCTCCAACGCGGCGAAAGGCGCAGACTGGAGCAAATCTTTCGCTCAGGATCTGACGAACCAGAAAGGTGACGATGCGTGGCCAATCACGTCCACCACCTTCATCCTGGTCCACAAAGAGCAGAAGAAACCTGAGCAGGGCGCAGAAGTGTTGAAGTTCTTCGACTGGGCTTACAAAAATGGCGGCAAACAGGCGAACGACCTGGACTACGCCAGCCTGCCAGACAGCGTGGTTGAGCAGATTCGTGCTGCATGGAAGACCAACGTGAAGGACAGCAGCGGTAAAGCGCTGTACTAAATACCCGCATATTGTGAGTCGCAGCGGTATTGGCTGCAGCTCGAATTATTTAGGGTATGGCATTACGTTAGCCAGGAAGCACGATAAAATACGCGCTTCCTGGCCCAAACTTAAAGAGTGATTTATGGCTGCAACCAAGCCTGCTTTTAACCCACCGGGTAAAAAGGGTGACATGATCTTCAGCGCGCTGGTAAAACTGGCTGCGCTGATTGTGCTATTGATGTTGGGTGGCATTATTGTCTCTCTGATCATCTCCTCCTGGCCGAGCATTGAGAAGTTTGGTTTCTCGTTCCTGTGGACCAAAGAATGGGATGCGCCAAACGATATCTACGGCGCGCTGGTGCCGATCTACGGTACGCTGGTGACCTCTTTTATCGCACTGCTGATCGCCGTTCCGGTGAGCTTCGGCATTGCGCTGTTTCTGACAGAACTTGCTCCCAACTGGCTGCGTCGTCCGCTGGGTATCGCCATTGAACTGCTGGCGGCAATCCCCAGTATCGTTTACGGCATGTGGGGGCTGTTTATCTTTGCGCCGCTGTTCGCCACTTACTTCCAGGAGCCGGTCGGCAATATTCTTTCCAACATTCCGTTTGTTGGCGCGCTGTTCTCCGGCCCGGCGTTTGGTATCGGTATCCTCGCGGCAGGCGTGATCCTCGCCATCATGATCATTCCGTACATTGCGGCGGTGATGCGTGACGTATTTGAACAAACCCCGGTAATGATGAAAGAGTCAGCCTACGGCATCGGCTGTACCACCTGGGAAGTTATCTGGCGTATCGTCCTTCCGTTCACCAAAAATGGGGTGATTGGCGGCATTATGCTGGGCTTAGGCCGCGCGCTGGGTGAAACCATGGCGGTGACCTTTATTATCGGTAACACGTACCAGCTCGACAGCGCGTCGCTGTACATGCCTGGCAACAGCATTACCTCTGCGCTGGCGAACGAATTTGCGGAAGCTGAATCCGGTCTGCACGTTGCGGCGCTGATGGAACTGGGCCTGATCCTGTTCGTGATTACCTTTATCGTACTGGCCGCGTCTAAGTTTATGATTATGCGCCTTGCGAAGAACGAGGGGGCACGCTAATGGCTACGCTTGAAATGCAAAATACCGCTGCGCTGGCAGAGTCCCGTCGCAAAATGCAGGCGCGTCGCCGCGTGAAAAACCGTATCGCCCTGACGCTTTCTATGGCAACGATGGCGTTTGGTCTGTTCTGGTTAATCTGGATCCTGATGTCCACCATTACGCGTGGTATCGACGGGATGTCGCTGGCGCTGTTCACCGAAATGACACCGCCGCCGAATACCGCGGGCGGGGGCCTTGCGAACGCCCTGGCGGGTAGCGGTCTGCTGATTCTGTGGGCGACTGTATTCGGCACGCCGTTGGGCATTATGGCGGGGATTTATCTGGCTGAGTATGGTCGTAAATCCTGGCTGGCTGAAGTGATTCGCTTTATTAACGACATTCTGCTTTCCGCTCCGTCTATTGTGGTCGGTCTGTTTGTCTACACCATCGTGGTGGCGCAGATGGAGCACTTCTCCGGCTGGGCTGGCGTAATCGCGCTGGCGCTGCTGCAGGTGCCAATCGTGATCCGTACGACCGAAAACATGCTGAAACTGGTACCGGACAGCCTGCGAGAAGCCGCTTACGCGCTGGGCACGCCGAAATGGAAGATGATTTCGGCGATCACCCTGAAGGCGTCTGTTTCCGGGATCATTACTGGCGTGCTGCTGGCTGTTGCGCGTATCGCCGGTGAAACCGCGCCTCTGCTGTTTACCGCGCTCTCCAACCAGTTCTGGAGCACGGACATGATGCAGCCGATCGCCAACCTGCCGGTGACGATCTTTAAATTTGCGATGAGCCCATTCGCGGAATGGCAGCAACTGGCCTGGGCCGGGGTGCTGATCATCACCCTTTGCGTACTGTTGCTGAACATTCTGGCGCGCGTCATTTTCGCGAAGCAGAAACACGGTTAAATTTTTACGGCGCGGCACATCGCGGCGCCGAATGAGGAAATGAGTCAATGAGTATGGTTGATACTGCCCCGGGTAAGATTCAGGTTCGTGATTTGAACTTCTACTACGGCAAATTCCATGCCCTGAAGAATATCAACCTGGATATCGCGAAGAACCAGGTGACGGCATTCATCGGTCCGTCTGGCTGTGGTAAATCCACGCTGCTGCGTACCTTTAACAAGATGTATTCGCTCTATCCGGAGCAGCGTGCGGAAGGTGAAATTCTGCTGGATGGCGACAACATCCTGACCAATACCCAGGATATCGCCCTGCTGCGTGCGAAAGTGGGGATGGTGTTCCAGAAACCAACGCCGTTCCCGATGTCGATTTATGACAACATCGCCTTTGGCGTGCGTCTGTTTGAGAAACTCTCCCGTGCGGATATGGACGAGCGCGTGCAGTGGGCATTGACCAAGGCCGCATTATGGAACGAAACCAAAGATAAACTTCACCAGAGCGGGTACTCTCTCTCCGGTGGTCAGCAGCAGCGTCTGTGCATTGCACGCGGTATCGCCATTCGCCCGGAAGTGTTGCTGCTGGATGAGCCGTGTTCAGCGCTGGACCCGATCTCAACCGGGCGTATCGAAGAGCTGATCACCGAGCTGAAGCAGGATTACACCGTAGTGATCGTTACTCACAACATGCAGCAGGCTGCACGTTGTTCTGACCACACGGCGTTTATGTACCTGGGCGAGTTGATTGAGTTCAGTAACACGGACGATCTGTTCACTAAGCCCGCGAAGAAACAAACCGAAGATTATATTACTGGCCGCTACGGTTGATTTGCCTTAGTGCATGTGGAGAAACCATGGACAACCTCAATCTTAATAAACACATTTCCGGCCAGTTCAACGCAGAGCTGGAAAGCATTCGCACCCAGGTGATGACCATGGGCGGCATGGTCGAGCAGCAGCTTTCTGATGCGATCACCGCAATGCATAACCAGGACAGCGAACTGGCGAAACGTGTTATCGACGGCGATAAACACGTTAACATGATGGAAGTGGCGATCGACGAGGCCTGCGTGCGCATTATTGCCAAGCGCCAGCCGACGGCGAGCGACCTGCGTCTGGTGATGGCGATCATCAAAACCATCGCCGAGCTGGAGCGTATTGGCGACGTGGCGGACAAAATCTGCCGTACCGCGCTGGAGAAGTTCTCTCAGCAGCACCAGCCTCTGCTGGTGAGTCTGGAGTCACTGGGCCGCCATACCGTGCAGATGCTGCACGACGTGCTGGATGCGTTTGCGCGCATGGACCTTGACGAAGCGGTCCGTATCTACCGTGAAGACAAAAAGGTCGATCAGGAATACGAAGGCATTGTGCGCCAACTAATGACCTACATGATGGAAGATTCACGTACCATTCCGAGCGTCCTGACGGCGCTGTTCTGCGCGCGATCCATTGAGCGTATCGGCGACCGTTGCCAGAATATCTGCGAATACATCTTCTACTTCGTGAAGGGACAGGATTTCCGTCACGTTGGCGGTGACGAACTGGACAAGCTGCTGGCGGGTAAAGATCCGAAAGAGTAAGGTTTAAGGCGGGCGGCGCTTAGCGCTTACCCGCCCTGTTTTCATTTAACGCGTAATATTCCACCCACGCGCTTTCCACAAAGCGGGCAGTTGCGCCAGTTCGGTAAAGGTCGTCACTTTGGGATGTTCGATCGGCTTGTTGTGCGGATCGGCGCAAAAATAGAAAACTTCCATTCCCGCATCAATCCCCGACTGGGCGCCAGCGGATGAATCATCCACCAGAATACAGTTTTCAACGTTAACGTTCATCGCTTTAGCGGCATGTAACATCAAGGCCGGATCGGGCTTCCAGCGTTGAATATCGTAGCCGCTGAACAGTTTTTCCGGGAAATGATGCAACATACCGAGCTTGCCCAGCGAGTGCTGCATTTTGCTTACCGGCCCGTTAGAGACCACGCAGATCGGCACCGTCATCGCATCCAGCAGCGCGTTTGCACCGGCAATAACCTCCAGTTCGGCATCGAAAAGGCGTGCGACCTCGGCGCGATAAACGGGTTCTAAGTCGGCTATTGCCAGCGAAACGCCCTGTTCCTCATTAATGATATCAATGATTTCGTAGAGCTTGACGCCTTTAAAGCGCTTAAACACTTCGTCGAGATCGAGGGTGATACCAAATTCCTGGAACATCGCCACATACGCGCGGGAACAGATAACTTCACTGTCAACCAGCGTACCGTCACAGTCGAAAAATACCGCTTCAATTCCGGACATGCCTTTCCCTTTTTACGAGTTTAACGTTTACGTACTGCGCGATCATGAGACGCAATCGTTGCCGTATAAGCAAATTCAATGAAAAAAACATCGCACAACCGCCCCCTATTGTCGCATTTTGGTATAGGATAGCGACGAATTTTCCCTCCTTGTTCGGAAATTGATAATGAGTCAACAACACACAACCCAGACTTCTGGTCAGGGGATGCTGGAACGCGTGTTTAAACTGCGCGAACATGGCACGACGGCACGCACCGAAGTGATCGCCGGTTTCACCACCTTCCTGACGATGGTTTACATCGTTTTTGTGAACCCGCAAATTCTCGGCGTCGCTGGCATGGACACCAGCGCCGTCTTTGTCACTACCTGTCTGATTGCCGCGTTTGGCAGCATCCTGATGGGGCTGTTCGCTAACCTGCCCGTGGCGCTGGCGCCCGCGATGGGCCTGAACGCCTTCTTTGCGTTCGTTGTGGTTGGCGCGATGGGGCTGCCGTGGCAGGTTGGTATGGGCGCGATTTTCTGGGGCGCGGTTGGTTTGCTGCTGCTGACCATCTTCCGCGTGCGTTACTGGATGATTGCTAACATCCCGGTCAGCCTGCGCGTGGGGATCACCAGTGGTATCGGCCTGTTTATTGGGATGATGGGGCTGAAAAACGCCGGTGTTATCGTCGCGAACCCGGAAACCCTGGTGAGCATTGGTAACCTGACCTCCCACAGCGTGCTGCTGGGCGTACTCGGCTTCTTTATCATCGCGATCCTCGCCTCCCGCAATATTCATGCCGCGGTGCTGGTGTCTATTATCGTTACCACCCTGTTGGGCTGGCTGCTGGGCGATGTGCATTACAATGGTATCGTCTCCGCTCCGCCGAGCATTTCTACCGTGGTTGGCCATGTCGATCTGGCGGGTTCGTTTAATCTCGGTCTGGCGGGGGTTATCTTCTCCTTCATGCTGGTCAACCTGTTCGACTCCTCCGGTACGCTGATCGGCGTTACTGATAAAGCGGGTCTGGCCGATGAGAAAGGTAAATTCCCGCGCATGAAACAGGCGCTGTTTGTCGACAGCGTCTCTTCCGTAACGGGGTCGTTTATCGGGACCTCTTCCGTGACCGCCTACATTGAGTCGTCTTCCGGCGTGTCCGTTGGCGGGCGCACCGGTCTGACGGCCGTGGTTGTCGGTCTGCTGTTCCTGCTGGTGATCTTCCTGTCGCCGCTGGCGGGGATGGTGCCGGGTTACGCAGCGGCTGGCGCGCTGATCTACGTCGGCGTGCTAATGACTTCCAGCCTGGCGCGCGTGAAATGGGAAGATTTAACCGAGTCTGTTCCGGCTTTTATTACCGCGGTGATGATGCCGTTCAGCTTTTCTATTACTGAAGGGATTGCGCTGGGCTTTATCTCTTACTGCGTGATGAAATTGGGTACCGGACGACTGCGCGATCTCAGCCCGTGTGTGGTGGTGGTTGCTCTGCTGTTCGTGCTGAAGATTGTGTTTATCGACGCGCACTAATATTGCGATGTTGCCGGATGGCGCAACGGCGTCTCCGGCAAATGTCTAAGAAGATTGACGCTTACGCTTTTACGCGCTGGATGTAGTCGCCAAATGCCGTTAATTGCCCGGTCAGGTGGTCCAGCGTGCTTTGATCAATCACTTCTCCGCTTTGCGGATCCACTTTGTTCTGAATAACACCGCCCATAAATTCCGGCTTGTTCATCACCATTGCATCCAGGAACACCAGAATCTGACGCAGATGATACTGGCAGCGCGCGCCGCCAATCGCGCCCATTGAGCTGGTCTGAATCAGCACCGGCTTGCCAGCCAGCGGCTGATCGGGAAGGCGGGACAGCCAGTCGATGGCATTCTTCAGACCGCCGGGTACCGAATAGTTGTATTCCGGCGTAACGATGACGACGCCGTCGGCATGGCGGATCTGTTCGGCCAGCGCTTCGACGCTCGCCGGGAAACCCTCCTCCTGCTGCAGGTCTGCGTCGTAAAGCGGAATATCAGCGATAGACGGGAGTGGACTTACCTCCATTCCTGCCGGAGCGATCTTCGGCAGCGTACGGGCGACCATTCCATTAAACGACCCTTTGCGCAGACTTCCCAGTAACGTGACAACCTTTAACGTTTCAGACATGGTGACTCCATCAGTTATGCGTATAAGACTTCGCCGCGGATAATTGCGCGAATCGCATCAGACGACCCGTTTCCGCATTAGCGCGGGTCTGGATATCAGGCAGGTTTTTCCAGCCCTGCTTACCATCAAACTCCCAAACCTGTAATTTATCAATGCCTGGCGTAACCGCCACTGACCACACCAGCAGATCTTCCGCATCGCAGATCGCTTCCAACGGTGCGACATGCGCGCACTTCAGGCGCCCCGCGCCCGGCAGCAGTTGAAGCTCGCGGGGATCGTCATTGCGAACATCGCCAGTGAGTTTCAGGATGCTCTGACGCAAGGTGATCATCTGCGCGCGCGCCTCGTTGGGATCGTTTTGCTTGCTGATCCACAGACGTTCATTACTGGAGAAGACAGGGGGTGGCGAACAGTGAGGCGGGACAAAGCTGCGGGTGGCGCGCTGAAGTTCCATATCCAGCCCGCATTCGCCTTCGGTCGCCAGTGCCACACCAACGACATTTCCTGCGTAGGCGATAGAAAAACTGGGGAGATTTTGTTCACGAAACGCGGGTTTGCCTTTCGCTTTTATGATGATTTCCGGTAACTCAAGCGTGCCATACAGCATGAACATCAGCTCGGCGAGAAGGCCTCTGGACGCCAGGAAACGTGTCTGTCGATGCGCCGGAAGGCTTCGCGCGTCAAGGTGGCAGGAGGTGGGTAAACGCACTGAAATCAAATGCCCCTCCGTGAGTATCCCTCTGGCAAAATGTATCCCCATTTTTCGCTCCATGATTAATGGTCCTTAATAATGACGAGAGTAACATTTACGTGATTTATGGACATAGGAAATCACAAAAAAGTGCGACCGAAACCGCGTCTCTTACGTGCTTTTACATTTCAGGGAAAAGATGCCAAAGAAGTGGCGTCAGAAAGAAGCTGACCGGATGTTGGCATCTGCCGCCATCCGGCGCTATTTGGGTTACTTACCAATACAGAAGCTGGAGAAAATCCGTCCCAGCAGATCGTCCGAGGTAAACTCGCCGGTGATCTCGCTCAGCGCCTGCTGCGCCAGACGCAGTTCCTCCGCCAGCAGTTCGCCCGCCCAGGCGCCCAGCAGCTGGTTTTTGCCCTGCTGGAGATGTTCTGCGGCTTCAGCCAGCGCCTGAAGATGACGGCGACGGGCCAGGAAGCCGCCTTCCATATTGGTCTCAAAGCCCATGCTCTGCTTGAGATGGTTACGCAGTACATCTACACCTTCGCCGGTTCGCGCAGAGAGGCGAACCAGTGAGTGACCATTCACCTCGCTGATGCCCAGCGTCTCTCCGGTAATGTCCGCTTTATTACGTACGACAGTTATCGGCAGTTTGGCCGGCAGACGGGCGATAAAGTCCGGCCAGATCTCCGCCGGGTCGACGGCGTCGGTCGTGGTGCCGTCCACCATAAACAGCACGCGGTCGGCCTGCTCGATCTCCTGCCAGGCGCGCTCGATACCGATACGCTCAACCTCGTCGCTGGCATCGCGCAGACCGGCGGTGTCGATGATGTGCAGCGGCATGCCGTCGATATGGATATGCTCGCGCAGCACGTCGCGGGTGGTGCCAGCAATGTCGGTCACAATCGCTGCTTCACGTCCCGCCAGCGCGTTCAGGAGGCTCGATTTCCCGGCGTTTGGGCGTCCGGCAATGACCACCTTCATCCCTTCGCGCAGCAGGCTGCCCTGACGCGCTTCGGCACGCACCGCGTCGAGGTCGGCAATAACGTCATTCAGCTGCGCTTCGATTTTGCCATCCGACAGGAAATCGATCTCTTCATCCGGGAAGTCAATGGCCGCTTCTACGTAGATACGCAGGTGAGTGAGCGCTTCCACTAGATGATTAACGCGGGTAGAAAACGCCCCCTGAAGAGAGTTCAGCGCAGAGCGTGCCGCCTGTTCGGAACTGGCGTCAATCAGATCGGCAATGGCTTCTGCCTGTGCCAGATCGAGCTTATCGTTAAGAAACGCACGTTCGGAAAACTCGCCGGGACGGGCGATACGCAGACCAGGAAGGGTCAGAATGCGTTTTAACAACAGGTCGAGAATGACCGGGCCACCGTGTCCTTGTAGCTCCAGCACGTCTTCGCCCGTGAAAGAGTTCGGGCCGGGGAACCACAGGGCGATCCCTTGATCCAGCGCCGAGCCGTCGGCGTCTTTAAACGGCAGATAGTCGGCATAGCGCGGCTTGGGCAGTTTACCCAGAACGGCTTCGGCAACCTCGCGCGCTTTCAGGCCGGAGATGCGCAGAATACCGACGCCCCCGCGTCCCGGTGGGGTTGCCTGGGCGACGATAGTGTCGTTATGGCTCATGATAAATCTCGTTATTTCGCAATAAAAAAGGCGGTCATCAGACCGCCCTTCAGGTTATGTTCCGTGTGCCGGATGGCGGCTTCGCCTTACCCGGCCTGACGCCGAATTAAGACTTCTTCTCGCGGCTATGCAGACCACGTTTTTCCAGCCCGCGATAAATCAGCTGCTGCTGGATAATGGTCACCAGGTTGCTGACGATATAGTACAGCACCAGACCTGACGGGAACCACAGGAAGAACACGGTGAAGATGACCGGCATAAAGGTCATGATCTTCTGCTGCATCGGGTCGGTCACGGTGGTCGGCGACATCTTCTGGATGAAGAACATCGTCACGCCCATCAGGATCGGCAGGATGTAGTACGGGTCCTGTGCGGACAGGTCATGGATCCACAGCGCGAACGGCGCGTGACGCAGCTCCACGGAACCCATCAACATGTAGTACAACGCCAGGAAGATAGGCATCTGGATCAGCAGCGGGAAGCAGCCGCCCAGCGGGTTAACCTTCTCTGCTTTGTACAGCGCCATCATCTCCTGGCTCTGACGCTGTTTATCGTCGCCCAGACGCTCACGCATGGCCTGAATCTTCGGCTGCAGCATACGCATCTTCGCCATGGAGGTGTACTGCGCTTTGGTCAGCGGGTACATGATGCCACGAACGATAAAGGTGATGATGATGATCGAGAAGCCCCAGTTACCCACGAAGCTGTGGATCCACTTCAGCAGTTTGAACAGCGGTTGAGAGATGAACCACAACCAACCGTAATCCACGGTCAGATCCAGGTGCGGTGCAACGGCCGCCATTTTGTCCTGAATTTCTGGGCCAACCCACAGGGTGCTGGTCATCGCGCCAGTCTGACCAGGCTGTACCAGTACCGGCTGAGATTTATAGCCGATAGCCGCTACGCCGTTGCCCAGATTCGCGGTATAGAAGTTGTTGGTGCCGTCGTTACGCGGAACCCATGCCGTTGCGAAATACTGTTGCAACATTGCGACCCAACCGTCTTTAGCGTTGACGTTCAGGTTTTCGTTTTCAGCAATGGTGTCGAATTTGTATTTCTCATACTTCTCATCCGGCGTGGAGTACGCCGCGCCACGGAAAGTATGCAGCGCAAAGTTGCTGCTTCCGGTGTCACGATGAGACGGCAGATTGATGGATTGCTTCAACTGACCAAAGGTGGAGATCTCCAGCGGTTTCTCGCCGGCGTTCTGCACGCTGTAGTTGACGTTGACCGCATAGTCGCCACGTTTCAGGACGAACGTTTTCGTAAACGTGTTGCCTGCGGCGTCGGTATAGGTCATCGGGATCTGCAATTCGTTTTGACCGTCGGCCAGTACAAACGCGTCTTTTTCAACGTTGTACAACGGACGCGGACCGTTAGCCGGGTTATCCGGGCCGTCGCGACCGGTCAAACCACTCTGGGCCTGATAGATAAACTGTGGGGTAGTTTCCAGCAGTTGGAATGGTTCGCTGGAACCGAGCTCTTTCGGGTAAGCGGGCAGCAGGGCCTGTTCCACATCACCACCACGGGTGTTAATGGTCAGATCAAGCACGTCAGTCTTAACCGTAATCAGTTTCCCCTGGCCACTGGCCGGTACGCCCTGGTCGGCGGCGCTACCCGCTGCGGTGGTCGTTGTCTGCGTGGTCTGTTGGGTCTGGGGTTGCGGATTTTTATCCTGCTCCCAGGCTTGCCAGATCATGAAAGACACGAACAGCAAAGCGATGATAAGAAGATTGCGTTGCGAATCCATCGTTAGTGTTCTCTGGTATCAAATGGTCCGGGCGGGACGGGATCGTCACCACCAGGGTGTAAAGGGTGGCATTTTAATACGCGTTTCACCGTCAACCAACTGCCTTTTATCACTCCAAACCTGCGCAATGCCTCAATTCCGTAGCTTGAACAGGTTGGCGTGAAACGACAGTGCGGCCCAAGCAGCGGACTGATCAGGCGTTGATAGACCCGAATAAGGGCTATCAGGACCCGCGAGCCAGGCGACAGTGGCGGCGCCATAATTTTTCCAACGCTTCCGAGAGAGCACGGTTATCGAGGTCGGCAACCCCCTTTTTCGCCACCACCACGAAGTCCATTGCAGGAAGTTCGTGCTGACGCAGACGAAAGCTTTCACGCGTCAGACGTTTAATCCGATTGCGTTCATGGGCGCGTCGAACGTTTTTCTTGGCGACGGTAAGACCGATACGGGGATGCCCCAGCGAATTCAGGCGGCCGAGGATGGTGATTTGCGGCGTGCCAGCCCGTTGTGGCTGCTGGAAGACGAATGTGAAATGATTGGGAGTTAACAAACGTAACTCCCTGGGAAATGCGAGCTTAACCACTCAGGGGTTAGCTTTATTACTTGGAAACGGTCAGACGAGCGCGGCCTTTAGCACGACGACGTGCCAGAACCTGACGACCATTTTTAGTAGCCATACGAGCACGGAAGCCGTGAGAACGGTTGCGCTTCAGTACAGACGGTTGAAAAGTGCGTTTCATGGCGATTTCTACCTAAACTTGAATAAATTCACTGACTTTTGCGTATACCCGAACGAGTTTCGAACGACTTACGCCACAGTGTGGGTGATTAAAGAGGCCGGATTGTAATAATTGTACACTCCGGAGTCAATTCTCTTTCCTTAAATCCCTGCCTTTTTCCGCACCTTTTCGCACGAAAAACAGACAGCGTTGACGCCGTTTCACAGGCATCGCGCGACGGGTGGAGAATTATACGGACTGGTGGGTAAAGCGCAAGGATCGCCCGGGATCTTTATTAGATCGTTTAAGGCGTAAACCGTCTTTACTCATTAAATTTTCCGATATGGGCGCGAAATCGCCCTGATCCTCTCCAGGATCGTTTACACTTACCCCGTCTTGTGAAGACCTGTGGATAAATCGGGAAGAATCTGTGAGAAACAGAAGATCTCTTTCTCAGTTTACGCTATGATCCGCGGTCCCGATCGTTTCCAGAGATCCTGATCGGGTAAAATTGCAGATAGCAATTCGCACGTCACCCTTTGCATAGGGTCTTGTCGATGTGCGTCAACAATCATGAATGTTTCAGCCTTTGTCATTTATCGACTTTTGTTCGAGTGGAGTCCGCC